>OY762429.1:2750000-4912566 GCA_963665655.1 Terriglobia bacterium | reverse complement strand
TTCCGGCCCAGGTACGGCTTCAGGTCGTGCCTCTCCCGTACCATCGCCGGGGTGATCTCGACTTTGGGGTACAGGTGCCCGATCCGCTTCTCCGCTTCGTCCCGCATCCATCGGCCGTAGTAGCGTATGTCGTCGGCCAGCCCTTGTGCCCCACGCCACGTTTTCGTAAACATCCTCGGCTCGCCCTGAGCCTCCGGGTTCACCGGTGGCCGCCCCGCGAATTTCGGAGGGATCTCGATCATGGCCTTGTTGATGAGGACCGCCACCGGGTTCAGGTCGCTGGCATGGGCTTCAAGGCCCAGCCGCTGGGCTTCAAGCGGCAGGGCACCCCCGCCGGCAAAGGGGTCGTGGAATGCCGGCAGCCGATGCCGGTCGAAAAGCTCGCCGGCACGAGGATGGCCGGCATTCTGGGCGCAGGCCCGCCGCCAACTCTGCCAGATCTCCGCCCGGGCCTGCTCCAGCAACGTCTCGTTGGTCGAGTTCTCCCACTGGACCAACTTCGTGAGGAGATCGAACAGCCGCCTGCGTTCCTGCTCCGCAGCAATCTCCCGTAACAACTGTCGCTCTTCCGTCGAACCCGCCTCCGCCTGTTTGCCCGATGCATGGCGTAGCCTGAGTTCTCGCTGCGCCTTTCGCTTCCTGGCCGGATCTGACAGCAGTACATCGACGTACTCGGACGGGTCATCGACCATCTGAGCGAAAATCACGGCCCGTGCTGCAGCAAGGGGGCGTCGTGCCCACCACAGGTGCAGCGTCGATGGATGCCCGTGCCGGATCGACTTCTCACGGGCCGCAGCTTTGTTGATGGCACCCAACGGAAGTGCTACTTCTATGAGTTTCTTGGTCACAGCGAGACTAATTCAAGCGATTGGCGTTGTCTGGACCGGTATCAGTGGTCAACCATGAACCCGTCGGCCCGCTCACTGCCTTAAGATTCGGTGGTCCCCAGTGAACGCTCGAAGTTGGAAAGTCAGGAATTCAACAAGTATCCCAATGATCGACCACAGTCTATAGTCTGGAGTGCGTCATGTCGATATCGCGGCCTGACCATTACGCAAGGCTTGACGGTCTTTGACCGACACCCGCGCGCCTGGCTTCAGTTTTCACTCGAAGATCCAGGCTGGCTTTGGGATCCCGGTTTCCGAAAGAGTTCCCATGCTGTGATCCCGTTTCGAACAGGAGCGACGCGATGGCGACTCCGATCCGTTCGGCTGCCGCTTCGATTTCACGGTTGCTTACATGTGCATAACGCAGAGTCATCCGTGTCCGGCTGTGCCCAAGCAGGCGGGACAGCACGGGCAGTGGCACCCCCTGCATCACTGCATGGCTGGCGAATGTATGGCGCAAGTCGTGCAGGCGCGCATCTTGGATTCCCGCCTTGCGTCGAACTTTTCGCCAGAGCGACAATTCCTTCGAACGGCTTTTTGCAGAGTCATGCGGAGAAGGAAAGACATACGGACTGTCAGCCCGAGGCTGGCGTATGAGGATCGCTCGGGCCTGTGAGTTCAGAAAAATCAATCGCGGTCCTGTCTTGCCGTCGGTCAGGTGGAGAGCGTTCCCGTCGATCTCTGACCAGCGCAGGTGTATGAGTTCGCTTTTGCGACACCCGGTCAACAGAAGCAAGCGGATGATCTCCACTTGTTGTCGCCCCGATTCCCGTCCATGATGAGCATTCAGTGCCGCATGGAGTCGGTCGATCTCGGTCCGCGACAGGAATCGCGTCAATTTGCGGCGCGGGTTCGCCTTTACGCTTCGGGTCGGATTGCACTGGATATAGCCGCACCGGCAGGCGTAACTGAAGATCTGGCGCATCACGTCCAGTGTGCGGTTGGCTCCGCCCGGCGATGTCTGACTGTAACTGTCGAACCATAGGTGCACTGCGGACGAATCGATTTGATCCAGCGGTAAGTCCCCAAAGGTCGGGAGCAGTTGTGTTCGTAGGGCGCTTTCCATGCGTATCCGGGTCGATAGCTTGCATTGGTCATAACAAGCCGTCTTCCATGGACCTGCAATGAATTCCTGAAATGCCGGCAGTCCCATCATCTGGCCTCCAGAGCGGCACCGACAGTCTCCACTGCCTCGCGAGCCATCTGGTCAGCAAAATGGGCATACCTGAGCGTAGTCGACGGGTCGCTGTGACCCAACAGGCGGCCGATCGTCAACAACGTCTCACCCTGACGAAGAGCTAGGCTTGCGTAGGTGTGACGCAGGTCGTGCAAACGTACGTCGGGCAAATCGGCCACCATGCGTAGCGATCGCCAGAAAACGTACAAGATTTCGGCTGATATGTGACCGGCGCCTGTCGATGAAGGGAAGATGCAACCGCTTGTTCGCGGCAGTCGGTCGAGCACCAGGCGGGCGGCAGACGACAGCCAGACCGTCCGTGGTCCGGTCTTGCTGTCGCGCAGGAACAGATGCCCCTCGCGGTAATCTGGCCAGCAAAGCGTGCGGATCTCACTGTGGCGACAACCGGTCAATAGCAGAAGGCGAACAACTGCCGACGGTAGAGGTGCAACACCATCTTGCAAGGACAGTGCGGTACCCAAGCGATGGATCTCGTTGACCGTTAGAAATCTTTCCCTTTCGCGCGCGCGGTAACGCCGCAGACCTCTGCAGGGGTTACTGCCTTCGGGGCGATGACCATAAATCTCAGCTTGGCGCAAAATCACCGAGAGAATTGGGAGCGACCGGTTCGCTGCAGCAGGAGTCGCATAGAGGGTGGCGAACCACTGCTCTACGTCTCCGGTCGTGATGTCGGCAATGGCTCGACCGCGGAACCAGGGCAGGATCTGATTACGGAGGTAAACCCGATTTACCGCAAGTGTGCGGGGCTTCCAGTGGCGTTGGTAGCGGTGAAAGACCTCGTCAGCAATGGTCTCGAACTTTGGTTTTTCATCGCTGGTGGGAAAGAACTCATAGAAGTAGCACTTCCGTTGGGTGCCATCAACAAAGCTGCGGCCCGTGAGAAGTCGATCCGGCACGGGCATCCATCGACGCTGCACCTGTGGTGGGCACGACGCCCCCTTGCTGCAGCACGGGCCGTGATTTTCGCTCAGATGGTCGATGACCCGTCCGAGTACGTCGATGTACTGCTGTCAGATCCGGCCAGGAAGCGAAAGGCGCAGCGAGAACTCAGGCTACGCCATGCATCGGGCAAACAGGCGGAGGCGGGTTCGACGGAAGAGCGACAGTTGTTACGGGAGATTGCTGCGGAGCAGGAACGCAGGCGGCTGTTCGATCTCCTCACGAAGTTGGTCCAGTGGGAGAACTCGACCAACGAGACGTTGCTGGAGCAGGCCCGGGCGGAGATCTGGCAGAGTTGGCGGCGGGCCTGCGCCCAGAATGCCGGCCATCCTCGTGCCGGCGAGCTTTTCGACCGGCATCGGCTGCCGGCATTCCACGACCCCTTTGCCGGCGGGGGTGCCCTGCCGCTTGAAGCCCAGCGGCTGGGCCTTGAAGCCCATGCCAGCGACCTGAACCCGGTGGCGGTCCTCATCAACAAGGCCATGATCGAGATCCCTCCGAAATTCGCGGGGCGGCCACCGGTGAACCCGGAGGCTCAGGGCGAGCCGAGGATGTTTACGAAAACGTGGCGTGGGGCACAAGGGCTGGCCGACGACATACGCTACTACGGCCGATGGATGCGGGACGAAGCGGAGAAGCGGATCGGGCACCTGTACCCCAAAGTCGAGATCACCCCGGCGATGGTACGGGAGAGGCACGACCTGAAGCCGTACCTGGGCCGGAAGCTGACGGTGATCGCCTGGCTGTGGGCACGGACGGTGAAGAGCCCCAACCCGGCCTTCGCCGACGTGGAAGTACCGCTGGCATCCACCTTCATGCTGTCGACCAGGACGGGAAAGGAAGCCTACGTCGAGCCGGTGATCGAGGGCCAGGAATATCGATTCACCGTCAGAGTCGGGACGCCGCAGGATGCGGAGGCAGCGAAGAATGGCACTTCAGCTGGCAAACGGCGGGCGTTTCGCTGCCTCATGTCGGGAACTCCTCTACCGTATGAACACGTGCGAACAGAAGGAAAGGCCCACCGGATGGGGTCCCGGCTGATGGCCGTCGTGGCAGAAGGCTATCGCGGCCGGGTGTACCTTTCACCCTCGGTAGTTCAAGAGGCGGTAGCACGCCGGGCAATTCCAACATGGAAGCCTGATTGCGAGATGCCCAAAAAACACCGCAATTTTCAGGGGCCAGTCTATGGCTTGGACAACGTGGGCGACCTCTTCACCGCCCGCCAACTCGTCGCCCTGACGACCTTCTCCGACTTGGTGGGGAAGGCCATGGAACGCGTGCGAGCCGATGCCCTAGCGGCAGGGCTGCCAGACGACGGGCGCCCACTGCGTGACGGTGGGACAGGCGCAACGGCGTATGCTGACGCGGTTGCGGTGTATCTGGCGTTTGCTGTGGATAAGGGTGCTAACTATTGGTCTGCGAATTGTGCTTGGCACCAAACACGTGATGGAATCGTTTCCACTTTCGGACGCCAAGCCTTGCCGATGGTTTGGGACTACGCAGAGGCAAATCCCTTTAGCATCTCATCCGGCAACTTCCGTCTTGGAGTAGAACAGGCCGCCAAGATGGCCGATCTTTTGGGTACAGGTCTCGCAGGCTCAGCATTGCAACAAGATGCAGCAACTCAAACGATTAGTTTGGACAAGGTGGTTTCCACGGACCCACCCTACTACGACAACATCGGCTATGCCGACCTCTCAGACTTCTTCTACGTCTGGCTGCGTCGCTCGCTGAAGCCAGTGTTCCACGAACTGTTTGCAACCCTGGCTGTGCCGAAGGCTGAAGAGTTGGTAGCGACCCCTTACCGCCACGGAAGTAATATCGCTGCCGAGAACTTTTTCCTGCACGGAATGACGTTGGTAATGCGCCGGCTCGCAATGCAGGCGCACTTGGCGTTCCCGGTCACGATCTACTATGCCTTTAAGCAGTCGGAGAGAAGAGGGGATACGGGAACGGCCAGCACGGGTTGGGAAAAGTTTTTGGATGCCGTTATTCGGTCTGGTTTTGCAATCAGCGGCACTTGGCCCGTGCGGACGGAGTACACCGGCAACCTGAAGAAAGGCACGGCTTCCCTCGCCTCCAGTATCGTCCTCGTCTGCCGCCCGAAGATCGCCGACGCACCCGTTGCCACCCTCCGAGAGTTTCGGACGGCGCTCAAATCCAAGTTACCTCAAGCTCTGCGCCTGCTGCAAACCGGAAACATTGCCCCGGTCGACCTCGCTCAGGCCGCCATCGGTCCCGGTATGGCGGTATACACCCGCTACGCCAAGGCATCACCTCGCACCCGCTTAATTCACTTCCCCCACGAATTCGGCAAAGTCGCCTTGCTGCAAGCGGCTTAACCCTGCGGGCACGGTTGATTACGGTGCGGGCCGTCGTTTCCCCCTGAGAGCGCGGGCGTTCCGCGCACCTTATTTCTGCAAACAGGCCCCCATCCACCGCCACTCCCTTGCAGAGCGCGCCAGACCTGCCCTTACAGGGTTCTCTTGCATAAAGCGGAAGCTGGGAAATTGCGCTGTTCCCGTTTTATCGAAGTGCCGGAGTTGCCACGATTGCGCAAAGTCTCGTGCAGGCGGGACGCCCGCGCTCCCCGGAGGGGCTTGAGAGATCCATTGCCTCACCCCAGAACAGTCGGAGAAATCATTGGAGTGTGCCAACTCGCCAATGAAGTTAGAATCTCCGGAAACCTGTGGGTTTTGGGGTAACGAAAACCGATGAATTCAGATTCAGACCTCCATCGTGAAGAGATCCGACAGGCGCTGGCCTCGGCCACTCGGAACCTGTTGGATTCCCGCCTCCCTGAAGGTCATTGGGAGGGGGAGTTGTCGAGCAGCGCCCTGTCCACTGCTACGGCGGTGCTGGCGTTGGCCGTGGTTCTGCAGGAGGGAGAACGGAAGTTGGACCAGGCTCTGCTGGCCACCTGCCGGAATTTGATGTCCAAGGGAACGGAGTGGCTGGTCCGGAACCGGAACCCGGACGGCGGTTTCGGCGACACGGTGGGGAGCCCCGCCAACCTGAGCACCACGGCGCTGGCCTGGGCCGCCCTGACAGCCATAGAGCCGACTTCCGAGCAGCCACTGGACGCCACCCGAGCCTGGCTCACCGGCAGGGCCGGCGGCCTGGACGCGGGGGCGCTGGCCGCGGCCATTACCGCCCGCTATGGAGACGACCGCACCTTCTCGGCGCCCATCCTGACCGCCTGCACCCTGGCCGGCGCCTTCGGACCGGACAAGGGCACCTGGAGACGGGTCTCTCAGCTTCCCTTCGAACTGGCCGTCTGTCCCCCCCAGTGGTTCAAGTGGCTGCGCCTGCCGGTGGTCAGCTATGCCCTGCCGGCGCTGATTGCCATCGGCCAAGTCCGCCACCGCTTCCGTCCCACCCGAAACCCTCTGCTGCGCCTGATTCGTTCCCTGGCGCGACGAAGGAGCCTGGACCTCCTGCAGGCCATTCAGCCGGCAAGCGGCGGATACCTGGAAGCGGTGCCGCTCACCAGTTTCGTGATCATGAGCCTGGCGGCGGGCGGGCGGGCGGACCACCCGGTCGTCTTGCGGGGCGTGGATTTTCTGACGGCCACCGCTCGCCATGACGGATCCTGGCCCATCGATACCAACCTGGCCACCTGGGTGACCACCCAGTCCCTGGCTGCCCTGGCGGCCGGAGGGGACCTTGAAGCCCACTTGAGTGCGGCTGAGCGCCGGAACCTCCGCCAGTGGCTGCTGGATCAGCAATATCGGACCCTGCACCCCTACACTCATGCCGACCCTGGCGGCTGGGCCTGGACCGATCTTCCGGGCGGGGTTCCGGATGCCGACGATACGGCCGGCGCTCTGCTGGCTCTGCGCTGCCTTGGCGGCGGCCACGCCGAGTCGAGCCAGGCCGCTTGCGCCGGGGTCAAGTGGCTGCTGGATCTGCAGAACGCCGACGGAGGCATCCCCACCTTCTGCCGTGGCTGGGGCCGACTGCCCTTCGACCGCAGCAGCCCCGATCTGATCGCTCACGCACTGCTGGCCTGGTCAGGCTGGCGACAGGACCTCCCGCCCCGACTACAATCCCGCCTGCAAGCGGCCCGGAAGCGCGGTGTCGCCTATCTGGCCGATTCCCAACGAGAGGACGGCGCCTGGGTTCCGCTCTGGTTCGGCAACCAGTCGGCCCCAGGCGAAGAGAACCCCACCTACGGCACGGCCCGCGTCCTGCTGGCTCTCAACCGCCTGAGCCCGGACGGCGACCTTCCTGTCGAGGATATGAGGGGGCGTGGGGTCGCCTGGCTGATGGATGCACAGAATCCCGACGGCGGCTGGGGCGGCGCGGGCGAAGTGGATTCGACTATCGAGGAGACTGCGCTGGCGGTGCAGGCCCTGGCTGATGCCCTGGAGGTGGTTTCGGCGCCTGGGGGGGCAATGAAGACATCCCTGGAGGTGGCCATCTCCAAGGGTGTCGGCTGGCTGGTCTCGGAGACTCGAGGCGGGCGGGACTTCAAGCCCTCCCCCATCGGGCTCTACTTCTCCAAGCTGTGGTACTACGAGCGCCAGTACCCGGTCATCTTCACCGTGGCCGCCCTGGGTCGGGCTGCCTCCACGGCTTATCGGTGAACCCTGGCGTTGATTCCCGACAGATAGCCGATAACTCGGTATCAGCCGGGCTCCGTCCTGAGCCAGGGCGCGCGCAACCATGGGGTTGCCCCGGTCGGCGCAGATGAGGATGCCGCAGCGGCCCAGAGGCGTGTCGAAGGCGCGCAGGCTGGATCCTCCTCCTCAGTAGGTGGGAGTACCCACCCCGCGCGGCGCGTGAAAGCTGCCGCGGGTGAGTCCCCGGCCGGCTTCGATGTAGTCGTCCAGCTTCCGCTTCAGGTCGGCCACCACGTCCGGGTATTTTGCAGCCACGTCCGTCAGTTCGTCGGGGTCCTTCTCGCGGCTGTAGAGCTGGGGCGAGTAGTTGCCCTTGTACTCTTCCGGATTCCACACCGCGCTGAAGTTCCATTCGGGGGTTCGCACCGACCCGATCCATCCGTAGGCCATGGTGGCGTAATCGTGGATGCTTCGGGTCTCGCCGGTGACCAGCGGCCAGAAGTCCTTTCCGGTAACTCTGGGGACCGGCTCCAGCTCCAGCCGTCCCAGCAGCGTGGGAACGTAGTCGGGGATCTGGACGAAGCCGCCCACCCGCTGTCCGGCGCCCTTCCTGCCGGGCAGTCGAACCAGCAGGGGCAGATGGGTCACTTGGCGGCGGATGCGTTCGGGCCCCTTGCAGAACTGGCCCTGCTCCCCCAGCAGGGCTCCATGGTCCGACATGAACACCACGACCGAGTTGTCGAACAGTCCCAGTTCCTCAATGGCCTTGAAGACCTCTCCCATCCAGTAGTCCACGCATTCGGATTCCGCGAAATAGTTGGCTCTCAGTCGTTTGACCCCCTCCTCCGGAACCTCTACATCATCGTAAGGCGGCGTGGCCCAGGTGGGCCCCTTGGCATTGGGCATGTACTTGTCCAGGAATCTTCTGGGCGGATCCCAGGGCTCGTGGGGATCGAAGGCTTCCATGTGCAGGAAAAAGGGGGTGTTGGCGTGATTTTCCTTGAGCCAGGCCATGACCTTCCGGGCGGTGATCTCGATGAGGGATTCCCCTTCCTTCAGCCAACGGGCCATGTTGAGCTTGCCCTGGTTGATTTCCCATCGCAGGTCGGCTCTGGAAAAGGGGCTGAATCTTTCCAGGTAGGCTTCCGGAACTACATCGGTAATCTCCGGAAGTTGGTGGGGCAAGGTAGCGTAGTAGTCGAAGGAATGGCCTCTCACCCAGTCGTAATAGCGGTAGCCCCGATGAAAGTTGCGCCCCGGCCGGGTGAAGTGGAGGATGTCGGCGATCAGGGCGGTGGCGTAGCCGGCTTCGTGAAGGGTCTCGGCCAGGGTGACGTCTTCAAAGAACAACTGGTGCCAGCCCGGCATCTGCACCGGATCATGCTGCTGGTAGTAGTCGAAAGGCAGGATTCTCCGCCCGGTCATCAGGTTGCGCCGAATGGGAACCGTCGGCAGGGCCTCCGGGTAAGCCTCCTCGAAGATGACGCTGTCCCGGGCAAAGGCGTTGAGCTTTGGGCAGTCCACCCGGTTTCCCCCGTAGCAGGCCAGGTTGTCGGCGCGAAAGGTGTCCACGTCCAGCAGGATGAGGTTGAGCCGGTTGCCCTTGTCTTTCTGATCCGGCGGTTTTTCCCAGACACCTCCGGATGCATCCTGGGCGCTCTCCTCGGGCCTGCTGCCGGCGCAGCCCGCCAGGCCGACGGCCGCCGCCGAAGCCGGAGCCCGCGTCAGAAATTCCCTTCTGGTGAAATGTTTGGTTGTCATGGGAAGTCTCCTTTCCTTGGCCCGAAGGGGTTGACCTGGCATCAGAGAGAGCCAGCAGAACCGCCGCCATCATAGCGCAAAGAGGCCGGAGGCAAGGCTTGCCTCACCTGAAACAAACGGCCAAGACTTGTGCGGGCGGGACGCCCGCGCTCCCGGGTGGGCTTTATTCCATGACGTCGTCGCACCAAAGGAGGTCGATCGGTATTCGTGTCTATTCGTGTTCATTCGTGGTTCGTCCTCAAGAACGATCTGCAGTTTCTTCCTCGAATGACTTGTACGCACGGGCGGGGCTGGGCTTTTCGCCGGCCAGGCCAGCCGGTCCACGAGTCGCTGGAGAAGGACCAGTTTCGTGAGAAAATACCATCTCCCACGATGACCACAAGGAGGATCCTCTTGAAAAGAATCACTCGCGATCAGGCCAGGAAGTACGCCTTCGACTGGGAAGACGAGCCGCTGTTGAGAGTCGCGCCCGGCGAGAGCTTTGAAATCGAGACCTGGGATGCCAGCACTGGTTATTTCCGCACCGCGGAGGACAAGGCCATTCCAAGCCTGCGCCCCGGATTCGACCGGGACCCTCCGCTGGCCAACCCCATTGGCGGACCGGTCTGGCTGGAAGGCGCCGAGCGGGGAGACCTGCTCCGGGTGAACATTGAGGCCGTCACCGTGGCGGACTATTCCTGGACGGCCGTGGGACCCAACCGCGGCCCTCTGGGCGCCTCGACCCGCTGGCCGGAGCTCTCGTCCCAATACACCACCAGGATCTTCCCTCATGCGCCGGGTCCCAGTGGAACCACACGGGACGGAACCCTGCGGTTCAATGAACGGATTCAGTGGCCCATCACCCCCTTCATCGGGACCCTGGGGGTGGCGCCCGACCGGGAAGTCACCACCAGCGGCGACGGGCAGGGTCCCTGGGGCGGCAACCTGGACATCCGTGACCTGGCGCCGGGAAACAGGGTCTATCTGCCCATCTTCCATCCGGGCGCCCGCTTCTATCTCGGTGACGTCCATGCCAGTCAAGGGGATACGGAGTTCACCGGGACGGCAGCCGAGACCAATGCCACGGTGCGCCTGAGCCTGGAGCTGGAAAAGGGCAGGTCCATACCCTTCATGCGGATTGAAAAACCGGGCGCCATCGTGGCTGTCCACGCCTACCGGCCGCTGGAAGTTGCCGTGGAGACGGCCACCTTCCACCTGATGGACTGGCTCGTCACCGACTATGGTTTCAGCCCCACCGACGCCTACTGCCTGGTGAGCGTCTGTCCGGACTTCCGCATCAACGTCTATCAGATGTGCAAGCTGGGGAAGTTGAACTTCGTGGCCGGGGCGGAGATTCCGACACGCTACCTCAATCGGTAGAGCTTGAAGCATCGTTGGGCAGCCAGCCGGATCCTGGCGGAGAACCCCGTTCAGGGGGTGCTGGGTGCCGTCGGCCAGGGACTGGCGGGGGAGAGCGGGTCGGCAGGGACAGGATGCGGGCGGGACGCCCGTGCTCCCAGGCGATGCCGTCCGGCTGCGCGGTGGGGGATGAGGGGCCACTTCTCACAAATATGTCGTGCAACACCCGCATCGGTTCCGTTGCCTGCTTCATTCCAATTGCGTTACAGTCTTGACAGGACGATGAAGACCCTAGACCGTCAGGCCATTCCATTCACCGTTCGCGTTTTCAGGGAAGCTGGCGTATATGTGGCGCATGCGGCCGAACTGGACCTGTCGAGCTGTGGTGACACGCCTGACGATGCTCAAGAAAACATTAAAATCGCTGTCAGGGCATTCCTTCAAACGGCCGATGGGCACGGAACGCTCGAAACAATCTTGGAGGAAGCGGGGTATACCCACGACGCGAATGGATGGCTGGCTCCAGAATTCGTTTCTATGGACCATGTGTCCGTTGACCTTCACTAGATGCCGGCACTTCGTCCCGTCAACACCAGGCGTCTGGTTGCGGTCTTTGAGAAAGACGGCTTCAATTTTTCTCGACAGGCTGGCGATCATCTCATGTACACCAAACCGGGGGTCCCACGACCCTTGGTCAACCCTGTATATTGAGCCGTCCCTGTCTTTATTATCAAGAACCTGCTCAGAAGTTCCGGCATGAGCCGTGACCGCTACTTCGAGCTGTTACACTCTTAAACGCTCTACAAACTCGTGCGAGAAAGTAAGGTTCCTCCCCAAATAGTCGGGCATTATTGGCTTTTCCGAAAGAGTGAACAGGCTCGTGCTTGCGCAGAAAAGCCTGCAAAGCGGTTTCTCTTTTTGGGCACAAAGCCTTCTTGCCGAGGACGAGGTAGAGAAGCTCCGTTTGCGGCTGGACGAAACCAAAACTTTTGTGGAATCGCTGAAAGTCTACAACTCGGGCCAACCTGGATCTGCTCAGGCCCGTGTCCCGGAAGCTGATCAATGGCTTCATCGAGAAACAAGCGCTGCCGGACAATCTTGGGCAGGACTTCATCCGCTTGATTTCTCGATTATCCTGGCCGTCAGGGTCCCGCAGTCGAACCAGCTATTTCGACTTCGCCGTCACAATGGCAAGAGCCACGAGCACACCAACCACATCGAAGCCGCGACGTTCTATGACTTTCACATCCATATTGCGACTGAGCGATATCAGGAAATCGGAGCGCGGGAGGACGCCTACGCTGAGCCCACCGATCGTTACGGCGACTTCCACGGCGCACTATATTGCTTGATCGACGATTCGAGTCTCGATGCTCCGCCGGAGGCGCAGCGGAGCCTTTTCGAGGGGGTTTAGGCTAATGTCCATTGAGAACATAGAGCGCGACTTTCATGAGAAGGTTTCGGCCAAGGTTCGTCTGGTTCCCGAAGGCATGGGGCGTTTCCGCGTGCTCACCCCCTTCCTGTTCGAGGATGGCGATCATTTGACAATCCTCTTGAAGCAAGAAGGAGACCTGTGGCTGCTTTCCGACGAGGCGCATACCTACATGCACCTGACCTATGACATCGATGAGAGGGATCTTCATAGTGGAACGCGGCAGAAGATCATCTCGAATACTCTGTCCACTTTTCGGATCGAGGACCGAGACGGAGAGTTGGTACTCGATGTGCCGGACAAGCGTTACGGGGACGCACTCTATTCCTTTGTGCAGGCTCTTCTCAAGATCTCCGACGTCTCGTATCTGTCACGGGAACGGGTTCGGTCCACCTTCTTGGAGGATTTTCGCGCGCTGGTGAGTTCCGTCGTCCCGGAAGAGCGAAGAGACTTCGACTGGAGCGACCCCCAACATGATCCCCATGGAATGTACACGGTGGATTGCCGGATCAACGGTAAGCCTCGGCCGCTTTTCGTTCACGCCTTGGCCAATGACGGCAGAACCCGTGATGCCACAATCGCACTGCTCCAGTTTGAGAAGTGGATGGTCCCTTTCCATTCTCTGGCTATTTTTGAGGACCAGGAGACGATCAATCGCAAAGTACTGGCGCGCTTCAGTGACGTCTGTGAAAAACAATTCTCGAGTCTAACCTCGAACCGCGAGAGGATCATGCGCTTTCTGGATGAGACTATCGCGGGATGGTGGCCGGTCGAAAACGGCGAGAGCACATGAGCTCACACCAGGCTGATCGAAACCACGTGACTGAGCCGCGTCCGCGAGTCTTTGTCAGCTCAGTTATGGGTGGCTACAAAAACTTCCGGGATGCTGCGGGCGAAGGTATTCGACAGGCCGGTTGCGAGCCGGTAAGAGCCGAGGATTATCCCGTCGCAACGACCTCCCCCCGCAAGAGCTGCCTCGACGGAGTGCGCAGTGCGGATGCACTTGTGCTCTTGCTCGGCCAGCGCTATGGCTTCGTTGGACCATCGGGGTTGGGCGCAACCGAGGAAGAGTACGACGAAGCACGGAAAAACCACATGCCCATTCTGGTCTTCCTCCAAGAGGGCGAGCCTGAAGCCGATCAAGAGAAATTCGTAGAACGGGTGCAGGGCTATGTCGATGGACACTGGCGCAAGGTCTTTCGAGATTCGGCAACCCTGACCCAATTGGTTCGGGCCGCTGTTCTGGCAGCGAATCTGGGTGGGGCACGGCGTCACCAAGCGCAAGCGAGAACTCGAATCGGGGCTTTGTTGAGTCGACGACCGCCTGAGATTTCGGGCGCCGTGTGGCTTCAGACTGTATGGGCGACATTGCGCGACGAAGAGGTCATTGATCCCGTGGACCTGGACGGCGAGGCATTCAATCGCCAGCCTGTGCGTTTGGCTCACGAATGCGTCCCGCCACTGTTTGACTACCAGGAGCGAAAGCGATCCATTGTAAAGCCTGACTATTTGCGTATTGAACAAGGCGACTTTGACACATGGCAATCAAGCTCGGCCCTGGCAATGGTGGAGGTTCACACCAGTGGCATGTTGACCACGATCCAGAATGTTATTGCGAAGAATAATAGGAACAGTCCGACAGATGAATACTTTGACATGTACTTTCTGGAGCCTGCTGTAGTACGAGCGAAGCTCAACCAGGCTTGGTCCTTTTCTGCGGCTTGGTGGAAGGAGCACGATCCTTACTTGTGGCTCACAATATTCCTGGCGAATGTCTTTCTCACCCGCTCGTACTGAGAGGGGCTTGGCTCCGAGTCGACGGTTGGTATCGAACCGGCAACCTGGCGCCACAGCCTGAACTGTCGCGTTGGAGACTCCATCCGGAAGCCGAGTTGCGCAAACTTGCCGCGGCACTGCGGCGTGGTCGCTGAAAACCCGCGGTCTGGCCCCAAGTTCCCTACCCCAAGAAAGGGGCTTGCCTTCGACACTATGTGCGTCCCACTGTCCGAGACCAAGTCGCATTCATGGCGCACATGGTGCTTCTTGGTCCGATTTTGGATCACCATGTCAAGAATTTCGCCTTTGGAAATCGATGGTATCGCCCGATAGCCTGGGATCGGCGACAGCATCCTCCGCGGTGGGTCCAACGTCCGTATCCACTTCTGACGAACCACATCTACCTGCCCTATTCCCGGTCTCATGGCCTGTTCCGACGGGTAGCACACTGGACAGTAGCTCGCATGACTGGGGCCACGGTGGACCGCATGGACTATGGTGGCCGGGTGCAGCATCCGAAGGATTATGAGGACAACATGGCAACTGGAAGACAAAGCCAACTTGCTGTCTGGCGGTCGACGTCTCCAGTTCGACTTCGAGGACATGGAATCTTCGACCGGCGGGTCTAGCCTAAAACCGCAGGTTCGAAGGTCGATGGCCTGGGAAGTATCGCCACACGCGGCCTACTTCCTGCCCTTTGTTGCCGAACCTTCCAAGGTTCATAACGGTAGCTATGCGCTCTATTGCGACATTCTGTTGTTGCTCACCGCTATGGATGGTGGAGAAGGTATCCTGGATCGCCTTGCCGAGAACGGGGTGGGCTCAGTGCCGTTTGAAGATCGCTGGGCTTGGAGATCTCGCTTACATCTACCAAGGGAGGCGTGGCAAGCAATAGAGCGTGGGTTGCGATGGTCGGAGCAACCCCAACAGGATGCGACACGAAAGCCAAAGGGAGAGGCGCTCGGCGACCTCCTGCAGCGATGGACGCCTTACAGTCTTGCGCTTGACGACTTCATTTGTGAGCGAGTCGATCTGAGCTTGGATTCGACCAATGATGCCGAAGTCGTACGGACAGTCCGCCCCTTGGGTTCGCATCATAACGAGTTGCCGCCAGAGCTACTGCTTACAGACGAGACGCTCCAAAAGAACCTGCACGTGCGGATCGGCCAGGTGAAGGCATGGCCGCCCAAGCAAGAGGTTGTTGCCCGCTTTCCTGCAATGGATCCAGTGTCGGCTGGACGATCATGGAACAGGTTGCGGCCGCTTTCCAGTCATCCAATCACTCTGGGCCCCGCGACGAGCCGGATATCGTACTTCTCCCCGAAGTGTCCATTCCTCAAACGGAGGTTCAGACGGTACATGATCTGGTTGCAAGGACAGGCCGCGCTTCTCTTGCGGGCCTCTTTTGGCGTGAGCTCGGTCCCGTTTACAAGGCAACTGGTCTCGCACGCTCGACCAGGAAGTGGTTTGTCAACGAGGCCGAGCTTGTCGTTCCTGTCGGGCACGAAGATCGTGGACACACGGGAGTTCGCTGGTATCGTGTGCGCAAACCGTTACCGGCTCATATCGAAACTGGACTGGCACACAAACTGACGGAGTGGCCCCCAAGTGTCCGGTGGAGCATTTTGAAGGGGCGGAGGTGGTACCGATTCCTGCATCCCAAGTGGGGCGACTTCACCATCGCCATCTGCTCAGACCTGCTCGATACCGCACCCTGGCGGTCGCTCCGAGGCGAGCTGCTTCACGCTTTCACGGTGGCCTTCAACAAGGATGTAAACCTTTATGAATCCCTTACATGGGTTCGAGCCTACGAGAACTTTGTGAACGTCGTCATGGTGAATCATGGCCGCTATGGGGGCTCGTTTCTATGGACGCCACGCAGACAACACGAGCGGGAGATCGCTCGACTGCGAGGAAGCGATTTGCTGCTCATCGTGGATGTGGATGTGCCGGTGACGGACCTTCTCGAAGCTCAGCGGAATGGCGTTAACAAGGCGGTTGACGCCGCCGCTTGTTATTGGGCTGGAAGCCAAAGCGACTCGACCGGGTTCAAGGCTCCACCGACCGGGTTTGCGCGTCGCGCGCTGGCGCAATGAGCTTCGGTGGTGGAATCAATGAGAACACCTCTGGGGATGCTGACAAGCTAATAGACAATGACAGGAGCGTATCAAACATCGTTATTCGGCCTTGGTCCGGTCATGTTTGTCTTTGACGTTAGTGATACGGAGCCTACTGAGGAAGCTCGGTGGCTTCCGCGTGAGGTCGAAAACCCGTTTGAGGTGGGGAAAGGATATGTTGGCGGCAGTCTCAAATTGATGATCGACAACGCTAAACGCGACGGCGTTCGGATCACGGAACGTAAGGAAGGGTCCCAATCTGCGGGTTCTATACGATGGGTGGCGCAGGAAGTGCAGGAGTCACAACCGTTCCAAAAAGGCGTCGACAAGGATCGGCAGCCGGTTTTCGTAGGCATCCCGGTCAAGTACGATCTTGTGATCAACGCCGGACTCTCCCGCGAGGCACGGTATGCGACCATCGTCCATGAGTTGGCGCATCTCTACTGCGGCCACCTCGGTACGCCCAAGGTTCAATGGTGGCCTGACCGCCGCGGCTTGAGTCGCGAAATCCGGGAATTCGAGGCTGAATCCGTGGCCTACCTGGTCTGTCTTCGATGCGGCATCGATATCTCCTCCGAACAATACCTCTCAGGTTTTCTCGCGGAATACGATCGGGTTCCGCCTATTAGCCTTGAGCGCGTGATGAAGGCAGCCGGGCTTATCGAGTCCATGAGCCGCCAGAGAATGAAACCACGCAAGCCATGACAGAATGAGGCCAGTGGATAGACAGACCGCTTCTGCCGCAAAGCTGGGGAATGTCCACAGATAACTGGCGCGACCATATACTCACAGAGTTCACCCCAAACGTGGCCCGGCTGACCCTGGTTGCCGATCCCGACGGGCTGCTTCTGGAGGAAGGCGTTCTTGCGGGCATACTCCAGCGGGGCTTTGAGTTGATCCCGTTCGAGGAAAAGGGTATCCGTCGGTGGTGCATCTGTCAGGGGCAACAGGGAAAAAGTCATTACCATCCTGTTGAAGACCTGGCTCACCGTGCCCCGCAAACGCGAGATGCTGCGGGATGAAGGTCTGGAGATGCTTCAAGGACTCCCCCGCAAAGGCAGAATTGCCGTTCACTGGGGGATGGTGCTGGCAGCCTACCCCTTTTGGGGCTCCGTCGCTGCGAATACCGGAAGGCTGTTGTGCCTTCAAGGCAAGGCCTCGGCAGCCCACGTTCAGCGACGTGTCAGGGAACAATATGGAGAGCGCGAAACCGCGTCACGGGCCACCCGACGTATTCTGCGGACATTCATTGATTGGGGTGTATTGAACGACACGCCACACAATGGCGTTTACGATCAAGGGCAACAATACCCGATTGAGGAACCGAGACTCATCGCCTGGATGGCAGAGGCATCTCTTTTCGCCCGGTCGAACGGATCTGCCGCGATCAGAGACCTGCTGGCCAGCCCGAGCATCTTTCCATTCCGTCTGGCCCATCTATCAGCCGAGCACCTGGCATCCCTCTCGCCTCGCCTGGATATCCTGCGTTACGGCCTGGGTGACGATCTTGCGATGCTGCGCAAGGATGGCCCTACGCGGCGGTAAGTGGCGGGAAAAATGACCCTATCTCCGCGCTATTTTTGTCATCGGGAATTGCTCGTCCCCTGCGGGATGTCCCTGACCGCTACTTGGGAGGATCGGACTTGCGGCCGGGGGCGGCCTGGTAGAGGCGGTCGATCTTGGCCGCCAGGATGAAATCGTTGTCGCTCAGGCCGTCGATCTTGTGGGTGTAGATCTTGACGTCCACCCTGCCCCAGGCCAGGGCCAGGTCCGGGTGGTGCCATTCCCGCTCCGACAGGTCGCCCACCTCATTCACGAAGTCCAGGGCTGTCCTGAAGTTCTTGAAGCGGAAACTCTTGGTCAGGTGGTGGTCCTGCACCGCGTCCCAGGCGTTTACCCGCTGCAGGAAACTCCGGATCGCTTCCCCCTTGAGGGGGGGAACACCCCCGCGACAGGGAACGCATTTTCTGTGGATCAGGCTGCCAGCCTCGGATTGTGTGGTCATCGCTGCTCCTTCCATCCCGGCGTTGCGGAGGGTTTGACTTGCCGCCTGCCGGTTTCCCGTCCCATGTAACCCACTCACCTCAATCCAACTGAATCAAGGCGACCGCGTAGGCGGCGCATCCCTCCCCTTTTCCCAGGGATCCCAGCCGCTCGTGGGTGGTCGCTTTGACCGATACCCGGCCGGTCTCCAGATCCAGGACCCCGGCGATGGTTTCCTGCATCCGGGGGACATAGGGGGCAATTCTGGGAGCTTCCAGCACTAACGTCGCATCCAGGTTCACAACGGCGTAGCCCCGAGCCCGGATCAGCCGGGATACTTCCTTCAGGAACATCGTGCTGGGCGCATCCCGGAACCGTTCGTCATCGTCCGGGAAATGGCTGCCGATGTCACCCAGGGCCGCTGCTCCCAGGAGAGCGTCGCAGATGGCATGCAGCAGGA
This sequence comes from Terriglobia bacterium, assembly GCA_963665655.1. Lineage (GTDB taxonomy): Bacteria > Acidobacteriota > Terriglobia > Versatilivoradales > Versatilivoraceae > Versatilivorator. Next base: position 4,894,110 of record OY762429.1, on the reverse strand, counting down.
CGTCGGCGTCCGAATGGCCCAGCAGCCCGCGCTCCGAGGGGATCTCGACGCCACCGAGCACCAAGGCGCGTCCCGGGGCTAAGGCATGAATGTCGTATCCGAATCCAATGCGAGTCATCAGTGCCGGATTTCGAAGTGAGTGTACCTGTCTTGCCAGTCCCGCCAGTCTATCCGCAGGCTGTCCACCCGGGCCATCATCGGGCCCGCGCGCGCCTGCTTCAGCAGGGCTTCGATGAGAGCCCGCTCGCCCTCGAGTTCAATTTCCACCTCTCCATCGGGTAGATTCCTGGTAAATCCCACCAACCCCAGGCGAGTGGCATGACGATAGACGAAATAGCGGAATCCGACTCCCTGGACGGTTCCGCCAATCAGTGCTCTGGCTCCTGCTTTCACAAGCTCCGAACATTAGGATCTCCCCCGGGGATTGTCAATAGGCGGTCTGAACGCACCGCCCATGCCACCCCGCCTGCTGCCGGGAAAATCCCGCAACGAATATTCACCAATCCACCAAAGTCGACGCTTGCATTTTTTCTGGAATTTGATAGGTTTGCTGAACTCCGCGTTTCAATGATCCAAACCCAGTTAGGACGCCCAAGATGAAAACCGAAATCAACGTTTGCATCAACGGACAAGAGCGCACCGACGAAGTCGAGCCTCGCCTGCTGTTGATCCACTATCTCCGCGAGGTCATCGGCCTCAAGGGACCCCACATTGGATGTGAGACCTCCATTTGTGGCGCCTGCACGGTGGCTCTCAACGGAAAGACGGTGAAGTCTTGCGCCCTGTTGGCCGTACAGGCCGACGGCCAGGACATCGTGACGGTCGAAGGGTTGGCTACTGACGGGCAATTGCATCCGGTTCAGGAAGCCTTCTGGAACGAGCATGGCCTGCAGTGCGGTTTTTGCACGCCCGGCATGCTGATGACTACCAGAGAGCTGATCGAGAGAAACCCCGATCCGACCGATGAGGAAATACGCCACGGTCTGGAAGGGAACCTGTGCCGCTGCACGGGTTATCAGCACATCGTCAATGCAGTGAAATCGGCCGCAGCCAAGGTGGGAGGGTAAGCCATGGAGACAACCGTAAGCAAGAAAACCGAGCGAATGGTGGGAAAACCCATCCGGCGGCGGGAGGATCCGAGGCTCATCACCGGCACCGCCACCTACGTGGAGGACATCGAGCTTCCCGGCATGCACTACGCCGCGGTGGTGCGAAGTCCCCACCCGGCAGCCGATATCAAGGGCATCGACACCCAGGCTGCCGAACAGCACCCGGGCGTGGTGGCCGTGTATACCGGGAAGGATATCGACCATCTGGGAGCGGTTCCCTGCGGGATTTCCCTGCCCGACCTGAGGATCCCGCACCATCACCTGCTGGCCCAGGACCGCGTCTACTACGTGGGCCATCCCGTGGCCGTGGTGGTCGCCAGCGATCGCTACATCGCCGCCGACGCCGTCGACCTGGTGGAAGTGGAATATGAGCCCACCGACTCGGTTTCGGAACCCGAGGAAGCACTGGAAGACGGTGCTCCTGCGGTTCACGCCGAGTGGCCCGACAACGTGGCCTTCACTCACCATCAGGAAGGCGGAGATATCGAGAAGGCCTTTGCCGAAGCCGATGTGATCGTCAAGGAGCGCATCGTCAGCCAGCGGCTGGCCCCTTCGGCCATGGAGCCCCGGGGGACGGTGGCCTCCTGGAACTCCGGAGACGAGACGCTCACCGTCCACAGCTCGACTCAGATCCCCCACATCCTGCGAACCCTTATGGCAGGCGTGTTGGGCTTGCCCGAGCACAAGCTGCGGGTGATTGCCCCAGAGGTGGGCGGCGGGTTTGGGAGCAAGTGCGAACTCTATCCCGAGGAAGCCCTGACGGCCTTCATCGCCATGAAGATCGGCAAGCCGGTCAAGTGGGTCCTGACGCGGCGCGACGAGTTTCTGGCCACCATTCACGGCCGGGGCCACATCGACTACTACGAGCTGGCCGCCAAGAAGGACGGCACCATGCTGGGACTGAAGGTCAAGATCATCCAGGATGTGGGGTCCTTCCACATGCTGTTGACTCCGGCCATGCCCACCCTTTCGGTGCTGATGTTGCCGGGCCTGTACCGGTTCAAGAACGTCCACGCCGACGTGGTGGGCGTCTTCACCCACAGGATGGCCACCGATCTCTATCGGGGCGCGGGCCGGCCCGAAGCCACCCACGGGATCGAGCGCATGGTGGAGGTTCTGGCCGCCGAGTTGGGGATGGACCCGGTGGAGTTGCGAAAAAAGAATTTTGTTCCGCCCAGCGATTTCCCCTACGACACGCCCATGGGAGTCTCCTACGACAGCGGCAACTACGCGGCCATTCTGGAGAAAGCCGTGGAGACGGTCGGCTACTCTCAACTGCGGCAGGAGCAGCAGGAGGGCCGCCGGCAGGGCCGCCTGATGGGGATCGGCATCGCCACCTACGGCGAAATCTGCGCTTTCGGTCCCTCCCCCGCTCTGCCCACCGGCGGCTGGGAGAGCGCCACCGTCAAGATCGAACCCTCAGGCCAGGTCACCATCATGACGGGGGTGTCCCCCCACGGCCAGGGGTCGCAGACCACCTTCAGCCAGATTGCGGCCGACGAGCTGGGGGTGGACATCGACAACATCGTGGTGGCCCACGGAGATACCTCCACCGTGCAGCACGGCGTGGGCACCTTCGGCAGTCGCAATACGGCCGTGGGAGGAACTGCCCTGGTCCTGGCCATTCGCGAGCTCAAGGAGAAGATCGAAACCTACGGGGCCATGTTGCTGGAGTCCGACGACGTGACTTACGCCGACGGCGTCTGCACCTGCAACAAGACCGGAAAGACGGTTCCCCTGGGTGAAATCGCGCTGACGAGTTGGACCGGTCCCAACTACCCCCCGAACACACAGCCCGGACTGATTGCGACCAACTACTGGGAGCCCCCCAATTTCGCCTTTCCCTTCGGGGCTCACATCGTGGTGAGCGAGGTCGACCCGGAAACAGGTGAGGTGGCCATCAAGCGCTACCTGGCCGTGGATGACTGCGGAAAGGTCATCAATCCCCTGCTGGTGGATGGCCAGGTGCATGGCGGCGTCGCCCAGGGCCTGGGTCAGGCGCTGTACGAGCAGGTGGTCTACGATGACACCGGCCAGCTTGTCACCGGCGAATACATGGACTACGCCCTTCCCAAGGCGGCCATGGTGCCGACCATCGAGACCGACCGCACCGAAACACCCTCCCCGGTCAACCCGCTGGGTGTCAAGGGCGTGGGTGAAGCAGGCACCATCGCAGCCTCTCCCGCCGTGGTGAACTCGGTGGTGGACGCTCTTTCCCACCTGGGGGTCCGGCATATCGACATGCCTCTGACCCCGGAAAAAATCTGGAAACTTGTTCAGCAAGGAGGTTCAGCGTGATTCCCCAGGAATTCAATTACTCCAGACCCGGAACGGTGCAGGAAGCCGTCGATCTGCTGGCCGACAACGATGCCAAGGTGCTGGCGGGAGGCATGAGCCTGATCCCCCTGATGAAGCTCCGGCTGTCCGCTCCGGAACACGTTGTCGATCTGGGCCGCATTCCCGACTTGACTCGAATTGCGGAGAATGGAGGAAGCCTGCATCTGGGCGCCCTGCTTACCCACCACCAGGTGGCCACCTCGGCCCTGGTGCAGGAGAAGTGCCCCCTGATGGCCGAGACTGCCTCCCATATCGGAGACGCCCAGGTGCGGAACATGGGCACCCTGGGCGGCAGCGCCGCCCACGCCGATCCCGCCGCCGACTATCCGGCGGCCCTTTGCGCCCTGGAAGCCAAGGTCAGGCTGGTTCGAAAGGGTTCGGAACGCGTGGTGGACATCGGGGATTTCTTTGTGGATGCCCTCACCGCGGACGTGGAGCCGGACGAGATCATCACCGAGATCATCCTGCCCGTTGAAGAAGCCGGCACCGGTGTCAGCTACCAGAAGCTGCGGCAACCGGCATCGGGCTTTGCCATCGTCGGGGTGGCGGCGCGGGTGCGAGTCTCGGGCGGCCGGATCACCATGGCTCGGGTCGGTGTGACCGGCCTGGCCGCCACGGCCTACCGGGCTACCGGGGTGGAGGCGCTCCTGGAGGGTTCCGAGGCTTCCCAGGCCGACGTCGCCGGGGCTTCGGCGGCTGTGGACGAAGGCATTGAGGCCATTTCGGATCTGCACGCCTCCAGCGACTACCGCAGGAGTGTGGCCCGCGTCTACACCGCTCGCGCCATCCGGGCCGCGCTCTAGTGCTGCGGGGTGCCCATTGAAAATCAGCGGATCCCGTCTCCTTGCCCTGGATCAGGAGCAGTGTTACCGGGCGCTGCAGGACCCAAGTGTGCTGGAACGCTGCATGCCCGGCTGCCGGAGCTTGGTCCAGGTCGCCGAAGACACCTACGCCATGAAGATGAAGATGGCCTTGGCCAGCATCTCCGGCCTCTTCGACGGCAAGGTCCGCATTGCCGACCGCAACTTCCCCCACAGCTTTCGCCTCCTGGTTGAAGGATCCGGCAGGATCGGTTTCCTGAAGGGAGACGGCCTGCTGCAGTTGACACCCCAAGACGGTGGCACCTCGGTTGGCTATGAAGGGGAGGTGCGGGTGGGAGGCACCATCTCCGCCGTGGGACAACGTCTGCTGGACACCACCTCCAAGATGATGATCAAGCGCTTCTTCGACAAGCTGGCCGAATCCCTGACATCGCCTCAGAAGTAACCCTCCTTCATCCCCAAACGCCAAACGCCCTTCAAGAAACCAAGTATCACTCCCCCCTTGAGGGGGAGTCGCAGAAGCCGAGCCGAATGGCGAAGGCTGATGCGGTGGGGGGCCGACGCCGGCGTTCCCCAGGATGCGGCCGTCCCCCTCTTCCCGCCCGGGGAGAGAAATTGGGGCGGGGGAAAATACCCCCCACCGGCTCGACTGCGGTCGGTGTTCTCTCGCGACGCCGCGTTTGCCCCCCACCGGCTCGACGGCGGGCTTCGCCCTTGCCGACTCCCCCTCAAGGGGGGAGTGATAATCGAGCGCTGAACGCGGCTTCTTGCCCGATTCGCGGGCCGCATGGAAACCATGTTCCCGGTTTATGGTGTGGAGGATGCCCCACGGGGGGGTTTGGGCGGCCCGTGCAGATCCGAATTTTGCAAAAGGCTCAATTGATTGTCTTCGGGCGTCCGCCCCCCCAAACTGGCAAAACATCTGTGGAGGGGCGCACAAGCCGAGCCACAGGCGAGAGCTCGTGCGCCCGGGGGCGCAATCGCCCCTGGCGGGGCGGCAGGCAATAGCGAAGGCTCAAAAGAAACCGCCTGCCGGAGTCTCGACAGGCGGCTGAATATTCACGGCAATGATTAGAAGGGTGTTGGCGGGAGTTCGGGCAGTTTGAAGTAGAGCATGAAGGCGATCAGGAGCGTGTAGAGCACCAGCGATTCGATGAGCACCAGTCCCAGCAACAGCGCGAATCGGATGGATCCCGCCGCCCCCGGGTTTCTGGCGAGGCTTTCGCAGGCTGCCGAGACGGCCCGCCCCTGGGCCAGACCGCAAATGGCGGCGGCGAAGGCCATGGCGAAACCGATGCTGATGTAATGCCACTGGCTGCCGGTGCCTTCCGTAGAAAACGGCCACCAACTGGTGGCATCGGTTTGGGCATGAACCGGGGATGCCGCCAACAGAACGACGATGCTGACGAAGACTGCCAGGTAAAATCGCTTCACGATGGATTCTCCTTTCGGTTGGGGTTCGCTGCGGAAATCCGATCTTACGGAGCTCCGCTGGAACCGATGAAGCGCCACTTGGAGGTGGTTCCCGGGAACCCCTCGTGCATCCCGGGCTCACACAAGTGGCAGGGATGGTCGAATTCGACCCTGCCGGCGCCGTGACGTCCGAGGCTCAATGCTCCTCCGAGACGGCGCCCGCAATGTAAATCATGGTCAGGACCATGAAGATGAAAGCCTGCAGAAAACTGGCAAACACTCCCAACGCCATGATGGGAAGCGGCACTATGAAGGGGACCAGGCCGAAGAAAACGGCCGCTACCTGGTGCTCTCCGAAGATGTTGGCGAAAAGACGGACCGACAGCGAAAAGGGACGGGCCAGGTGGCTGATGATCTCTATTGGAACCATCAACGGCGCCATCAGTGGCACCGGACCGGCAAAGTGCTTGAGGTAGGGAACCAACCCCTGCTTTCGAATTCCCAGGTAGTTGTAGTAGAGGAACACCACCAGCGCGCAGCCGACGGTCACGTTGATGCTGCTGGTCGGGGAGGCGAATCCCGGGATCTGCCCGCAAAGGTTCATCAGCAGGATGAAGATCCCGATGGTCGCCACCAGGGGAAGGTACTTCTTGGCCCCATGGCCGATGATCTCCTCCAACTGCCCATTGAGGAATTCAACCACCAGTTCCAGAATCTGCTGCACCCTGCCGGGTTTCTCCAGAGAAAAGGACCGACCGACGATGGGGAAAAACAGCGCGCAGAAGAGAAACACCAGCGCGGCAAAGGTTACGTGCTCGGGAATGATCATGTGCCCCGGGGTGTAGGTATAGCCAAACAGCCCGTAGAGAGCGCCAAGCAGGGCCGCCACCACCGGCCCCAGGGTGCTGTTGACCCATTCGGCTATCCAGGTGCTACCGTGTTCCATGGCAAGGATCCTCTCCCCAACCCTTGATCACCTGCAATATGCACTCGACCAGCACGGCGCCGACCACCAGCAGGAGACCGGAGAAAAACCCGAAAACCTCCAAACCATCAAGGCGGAATGTAGCATAGAGCGACAGCCCGATCAAGGCGTATCTTAAGAAATACTTGAAGATAGCAGCATGCACCGTTCTCCTGGGAAGCGGCTGGGCCTGGCGGGTGCTCGCCAGGAGACGGTCCACCCCCTGCTTGAGCCACCTGAAGTTGATCCAGGAGAGCACCGCCCCCGCCAGGAAGCCCAGTCCCGAGTCGAGCCCACCCAGAATCAGAGTCGCCAGGCAGGCCGGAACGCCCAGGCCAACGCTGATCTTCCACAGCCGGCGGTCGAGGCCCTCGTCTGTCAAAGCCGTGAGGGAGAGACTCCCTGGATGCAACTCATTCCTTCCCATCGACCTTCTTGACCACCCGAAAGAGATTGACGAAAGCGGCTGCGATCCCGAACAGGATACCGATGAAGCTGAAGGTGCTCCGGTTGCCGGTCCAGCCGTCCAGCAGGGTTCCCAGACCGTAGCCGATGGCGATACAGGCCGGAAACATGATCCCCAGCGTCAGCAGGTCTCCGTACTGTTTGAACTTGGTGGACACCAGTTTGCGCTCCCGCCGGCGGATGCATTATCATCCGGTTGCGGTCAACGTCGGACGCCCGAGTTCGCCTGGAGGACGCCATGCCTGGAAGACACACTCTTGGGGTTGCATTCGCCGTCGCTTCGTTTCTGTTTGCGGGCTGTAGTCAGGCTCCCGAGTCCCCGCCGGCATCCGAATCCGAGGCGCAAGCTCCTGAAACGGAAGAAGCCGCTGCAGCACCGGAGGAGATCAAGGTCTACGACCTGGTGAAGGAAGATATCACCCCGATTCAGGACCTTACCAGCCGCAACCTGTCGGTGATGGGAGTCAAGCTCGGAGACCGGACGGCAGAGGTCAACCGGAACAGGCAGTTGGGGAAACCCGTGGGAACCACCCCCGTGGGAGGATTGTATCGTTCCGCCTATCAGGGACGAGGCATCTACCTGGACTTCGACAAGCAGTCCGGCAAGGTCATCGCCATCTACGTCAACACCACTCTGGCCAGAAAGGTGAAGGGACGATTCCGTTCGATTCTGCGGCGGGGCAACCTGGAACTGTTCAAGAAGATGTTCGGACCGGAGCCTCGCCGTCTCCGACCCGATCTCCAGACCACAAGCTGGCGCTATCCCAGAAAGGGCGTGGAGCTGATCCAGACCAGGAGCGGCGATCAGAGGACCTACACCTTCAAGCTGGTGAGACCCCGACGAGGCTGAATCCCGGTTGCCGATTCCAGGATGGCCGCCGGCAGCCGCCGGCCACGGAACCTGGAATCGAGGCAGCCTTCCCTTTCCCACCGATCGAGTCCCGCCTGACGAAACCCTTCAACGCCTCTCCGTCATGGCGGATCGCTACTTCTTCCTTGCCTCCTGGACGGGCAGCTTGGCCAGCAGGGCCTCGGAACGATCGAAGAAGCCCGGCTGCACCCGCTGCACGATTTTCTCAACCGGCTTTTCGATGTACTTGAAGAAGGGCTTGGGATAGATTCCGATCCAGAAGCACATGATGACCAGAGGCAACAGCGTGGCGTACTCTCTGACGCTGAGGTCCTTCAAGTCCTTGTTCTTGGGATTGGTTATCGGACCGAACATCATCCGCTGATAGAGCCAGAGCATGTAGGCCGCTCCCAGAACGATGCCCGCGCAGCCCCAGGCTCCCCAGCTCCAGTGGCGCTGGAAGGCCCCCGCCAGGATGGTAAATTCCCCGATGAATCCGTTGAGCAGCGGCAGCCCGATGGAAGCCATGGTGATGATCAGGAAAATGACGGCATAACCCGGCATGACGCGGGAGAGCCCGCCATATTCGGAAATCTCCCGGGTGTGTCTCCGTTCATAGACGATGCCTACGATCAGGAAGAGAGCCCCGGTTGAAATGCCGTGGTTGATCTGTTGCAGAATGCTGCCGTTGATTCCGTTGGGATTGAGGGCAAACAGGCCCAACATGCAGAATCCCAGGTGGCTGACGGAGGAGTAGGCTACCAGTTTCTTGGCATCCCGCTGCATCATGGCCACCAAGGCTCCATAGATGATCCCCACGATCGACAGGAAGATCATCAGGTGGAGCAGCCCGAATTGCTGGTCAAACCAACCGAAGGTCAGATAGGCAAAGTTCAGCGAGGTGGTGTCCTGCACCGCGTCCGGGAACATGGGCAGGCTGAAGCGGATGAAGCCGTAGGTGCCCATCTTCAGCAGGACGCCGGCCAGAATCACCGAACCGGCCGTCGGCGCCTCCACGTGGGCATCGGGGAGCCAGGTGTGGAACGGGAACATGGGGACCTTGATGGCAAACCCGATGAAGAAGGCCAGGAACACCCAGAACTGATACTCCCAGGGATAATCCAACTCCAGCAGCGCCGGGATGCTGAAGGTATGGACTCCGGTCACCTCGTGGTTGTAGAAGTAGAGAGCCAGGATGCCCAACAACAGCACCACCGATCCCAGCAGGGTGTAAAGGAAGAACTTGATGGCCGCATACAGCTTCCGGGCCCCCCCCCACACGCCGATCAGGAAATACATGGGGACCAGCATGACCTCCCAGAAGACGTAGAAGAGGAAGAGGTCCATGGACATGAAGACCCCCAGCATGCCGGTCTGGAGCATCAACATGAAGATGTAGTATTCCTTGACCCTCTCCTGAATCGCATTCCAGGAAGAGAGAATGGACAGGAACCCCAGACCCGTGGTCAACACGATCAACAACAGGCTGATGCCGTCGATGCCGAAGTGATACTCCACGCCGATGGAAGGGATCCAGGAAGCCCGCTCCACGAATTGCAGTCCTTCAGCGTCCGTGTCGAACCCGGTGATCAGGGGAATGGACACCAGAAACCCGATGGCGGCCACGATGTTGGCAAACCAGCGGATGAAATGGGTCTTCTCCCTGTTCACCAACAGCAGCAGCAGGGCGCCCACCAGCGGCGTGTAGGCGACAATGGACAAGAGATGGTTTTGAAACATGAATCAAGCTCCCGATCGTGTGTCTGCGATGACCCTGCCCGCCGGGCTCGCCAACCCGGTCTCGACACCCTCCAACCCCCGTGGGTTCATGTCAGAATGAAATAGCCGACAATCACAAGGATGCCGCCGATGGTCAGTGCCGCATAGGTCTGGATGACTCCGGTCTGAATTCGACGCAGGGGAAAACTGAGGTAGTAGATGAGGTCGGAGCGCCGGACCGCCAAATCGACAATCCAATAGTCGAAGAAGCCGGAAACCGAGGCTGTCAGCCGGGTCAGCCAGGCCGAGCCGTTCACTGCCCCGTCGACCACCCTGTTGTCGAAACCCGCCAGCCGGTTGGCCAGGTCCTTGGTCCGATTGACGAAGAGCAAGTCGTAGATTTCGTCCACCCAGTACTTGTTGAGCAAAGTCGTGTAGGTGTGCTTGAAGCGGAGCATCAGCCGTTCCGGTAGCGCCGGGTGGGTCAGGTAGAAGCGTCGCGCAAGCCACAACCCGAACAGGGCGATGGCTACCGAAAGCGCCATGAGCCCCCACTCCAGGCCTTCGGAGGCGTGTCCGCCCTCCGCCGCGGCCGGATGAGCCAGGACCGGAGACAGAAAATGCTCGAAGTACTGGGGCAAGTGGAAGACATATTGCCCGATCAGGTGGGGAATGCCGACCCAACCCGAGACCACCGCTCCGACCGCCAGCAGCCCCAAGGGCACGGTCATGACCTTGGGAGACTCATGAACGTGGGAATCCACCTCCTGGGACATCCGGGGCTTGCCCAGAAAGGTCAGGAATATCATTCGGAACATGTAGAAGGAGGTCATTCCCGCCGCCAACACTCCAACCGCCCACAACAGCCAGTGCCCCTGTGAACTGGAGAAGGCGCGCCACAGAATTTCGTCCTTGCTGAAAAAGCCCGCCAGGGGCGGAAAGCCCGCAATAGCCACCGCTCCCACCATCATGGTCCAGAACGTGACCGGGATGCGCGTCCTGAGTCCGCCCATCCGGCGCATGTCCTGTTCCCCGCTCAAGGCGTGAATCACGCTTCCTGCCCCCAGGAACAGCAGTGCCTTGAAGAACGCGTGGGTCATCAGATGGAACACGCCGGCGCCGAAGGCCCCCACGCCGCAGGCCAGGAACATGTAGCCCAGTTGACTGACGGTGGAGTAGGCCAGGACGCGCTTGATATCGTTTTGAACCAGGCCGATCGAGGCCGCAAAAATGGCGGTGAAGGCTCCCACCACGGCTACCAGAAGCATGGCGTCCGGAGACAAGACAAACAGTGCGCTGCAGCGGGCCACCATGTAGACGCCGGCGGTGACCATGGTTGCGGCATGGATCAGGGCGCTGACAGGAGTGGGACCCTCCATGGCGTCCGGCAGCCAGACGTAGAGCGGAACCTGGGCCGACTTGCCCATGGCCCCCACAAACAGCAGGATGCAGATCGCGGTGATGGTGGCGTCGCCGCTGGCAAGTATTCCGGACTGAGCCTGTGTTTCGACCAGTCCGAAGACCCGGGTGAAGTCGAGGGTTCCGAAGGCAGTGAAGATCAGAAACATTCCCAGCATGAAGCCGAAGTCCCCGATCCGATTGACGATAAAGGCCTTCTTGCCGGCGTCGGCGGCGCTTTTCCTCTCGAAGTAGAAGCCGATCAGCAGGTAGGAACACAGGCCGACTCCCTCCCAACCTACGAACATGAGCACGAAGTTGTCGGCCAGAACCAGCGTCAACATCGAAAACATGAAGAGGTTCATGTAGGTGAAGAAGCGGGCGTAGCCTCCTTCGTGAGCCATGTATCCGATGGAATAGATGTGGATGAGGAATCCCACGCCGGTGACGACCAGGATCATCACCGCCGACAACGGATCCAGTTGATATCCCCACTGCACCAGAAACTGGGAGATGGAGCCCGAGCTCAGTTCTCCGGCTCCGGCAGGAATCCAGGTGAACAGCTCCTGCTCCACCAGCCGCTGCCCTTCAGGTCTGCCCAGCAGTTGGACAAAAGCGCCCAGGGACAGCAGGAAGGAGAGCCCCACCACCCCGCAGGCCACCGTGCTGATGCACAACCTGGAGCAGCGTCTGCCCAATAGGCCGTTGATGAGCGCTCCGGCCGCGGGAAACAACGGAATCAGCGCGAGCATCTCCAGAAAATTCATGAAATGACCTTGGCGGTGTTGCAGGAGTCCCGAATCAACAGGACCTCAGGTGGAGTCATGAAGAAGGATACGGAATGGCCGTTGGCCGGGTCGAGAAGTGTCAGGCTGGTAATGGCTGCCGTCGATTGCAGGCTGCTCAAGATCCTCAAGGAACGCGCGTTCGCCGGACCGTGTCGGTAAGCCGCAGGATTTTTAGCACAAGTCCATTTTTGAAGTCAATGCTCAATGACTCCCGCGCCGGTAGCATGAGTGGATTTTTGATTCCCGTGGATACGCAGGATGCCAAGTGTTTTTCCTGGAGGCGGCTGACTTGGGGTCCTGGGCATCCGCAAATCCGGACGTGGTCGTCGCCGGAGTCAGCCTCTCGTGCAGAAGACTCCCGTGCCTGCCATCCCGTGCATCGATGTTGAATGGAGGGTGGTTCGTCTTCATTCGACGACCGGCCGGGTTGCTTGACGACCGCCTGCCCAGGCAATACACTTGCTCCAGATATCTCTCCCCAAGACGGTTTCCGTAAAGGAGGCATCATGAGACGCATCGATTTGCGCACAGCCGTAATCGTGCTGATTCTGGCCAACCTCCCGACCTGGATCGTAATTTTCTTTACGGTCGACCAGGCCAGGACGGCTATCGAGGAGGAAGTGGCGGCCAACTTCAGGGCCATTTCCGGAAACAACGCGGCCACCATGAGCTATGCCGTCAACAATCTGGTAAGAGAAGTGCAGACCCTGGCCGTCACCTCCCCGGTTCGAGACGCCATCGTGGCCGCAAACGCCTCCTATCCGAGATCACCGGAGGCAATAGCTCGAAGAATCGCCGCCATCGAGCGAACCTGGTTGGAGCCTCAGGGGGAGGCTACGGTTCAACGGGTGCTCTCCAATCCCGCCTCCCGATTTTTGAGAAGGTTCGTGAACATCAATCCGGACTTCCGGCGCATCACCGTCACAGACGGATTCGGCGGAACGGTGGCGGCCAACGTCAAGCCCATCGACTTCGAGCAGGGTGACGAACCCTGGTGGCGCCAGAGTTTCAAAGACGGCGTCACCGGCCAGGTGGTCATCGAGGACGTCCGATTCGACCCCCTGACCCGGATCAACGTGCTCCACATCGTGGTCCCGGTGGTGAACGACGCACCCGAGGAAGTCATTGGCGTCATCGGGGTGGCCGTTGACATCAGCGACCTGTTCCTGCTGGTAACCGGAACTCGCATTGGAGCCACCGGAAACATGTCCCTGGCTCGGGAAGACGGAACCATCATCGGCGGTGAGGTGGTGGATTTCCCTCCCGCCCAGGCCGGCGATTCGACCGCCTCCGAGAGCGAGGCTTCCGGCCACCTGGTGGACCCTCAATTGATGGAGATTCCCTATTTCGACGATATTCTCAGCGCCCTGCGGCAGCCGGGTCAGCCCGACTTCATTGAAGCCACGGCTCTTGGCGGCGCCAGAAAGATGGTGGGTTTCCGGCAGCTTGGCTTGTCGTCCCGATACCCCCAGCTCCGCTGGATCTCCATTGTGGAACAGGACCACACCGAGACTCACATCGCCGTTGATACCATGAACCGACACTTGCTGCTGGCGGCTCTGGGGATCTTGGTCGTCACCATCGGATTGGCCATCTACCTGTCCATCCATGGGAAGATGGAAGTCACCGACATTGCGGAAGCGAAGGAGCCTTGAGCCGCATCACTCGTCGCCGAAACCAAAGCTGTACACGAAACCAATCAGGAAAACACTTTGGCTGGTGACCAGTTCATCGGCTCCCCTGACGAAGAAGGGCTGGTCGGACCAGTCATAGCGGTATTCGAATTTGGTGCTGAAATTCGGGCGCGCGCGATAGTCGGCCGTCAGGGTGATTTCCTTCAAGTCCTGGACAATCCCGGTAGCGAAGGCGTCCTTGTCCGCGAAGTACTCGAAGCGGGGTGAAAAAGCCCACTTCTTGTCGGAAGTGCTGAAACGCACGGCGCCGGCAATGCCCTGCCAGCCCGTTCGCGCGAAATCCGGTTGGACCTCGGCATCGTATCCGTAGTCATAGTTGATCAACACCTCGACCTGGTCGTTGACGCTGGCGCTGATCACGGTGTCGAAGAGATGCCGCCAGGGACTGTTGATGCCATCCAGCTCCGGCCCCCCCAGATATCCTTGGCTGATGCTGAAATTGTCGTTCGGCGAAACGGCGATCGACCAGCCGACGCTCTTCCCCGTATTGTTGTCGGTGGAGTTGTTCCAACCGTTCACAAGATAGAAACCCACGTCCACCATGTCCGAAGCCGAATAACTGGTGCGGACTCCCGTGTGGTAATAGGGTTGGGCGAAGCCGAAGAGAATCGATTGCTGGTATTGAAAGTTGTCGATGGTATCCAGGACTTCCGCACCCACAAAGGTTCCGAACTTCCCGACATCAACGGTCAAGCCGTTTCCTACAGGGGCGATGTAGCTCACGTAGGCCTGTTGAATATTCTTGATGATTTCTTGCTGGCCGCCAATGGGTTCAAAGGAGTGGTAGGTGTCGGCAGCCGGGCCGTAGACCAGATCGATGCGGTAGCCCAGGCTGTTGGTCTCACCGGCAGGCCGGTCGAAAACGATTTTCGCCAGATCGAACTGAAAGCTGTTGTGCCGGGTGTCCAGCCCGCGAAGATCGACAATGCCGCTGTCGGGGTCGTTGGTGTTATAGCCGTAGTAGGCATCGACGTAGCCACTGACCTTGGTCGCCTTGAAGAAATCCAGTATGGGCGCCGTGTCGCTCGATTGCGCCTCAGGGGCAGCCGCCTCGCCGGGTGCGGTTTCGGTGGCCGGTTCGGCTTCCTTGGAGGTGGGCTTGCTCTTCCCTTCCAGTTCGGCGATCCGCTCCTCCAGTTTCTTGATTCGTTCCAGCAACTCTTCCTGACTGCCGTCCTGTGCAATGGCCACCCCGTTCGACAAGCCCGCGGCCAGCAGTCCAGCCAAGAGCATCCTGGCCCAATTCGTTTTCATTGATCTCCTTTCCTTTCCGGTTCTATTTAGTCCGTAACAGTGGAACCCTGGGGGTCCAAACAAAAAAAGACGTCCATCGGCACGAGTCCCCGCTCGGATCCAATGGACGTCTCTGTCCAAATCACCACCACCGGGCCACTCCCGTCGGCGGTGAGCGATCTATCCCCCTCGATACGGCTCTGTATCGAAGAAGTGACTTCATTGTAGAGTTACCGCTCCGATGGTCAAAATCAGTTTTGTTTATGCCAACCATCAAAGCAGATTATGGATTGCAGGCAGGGCCGGCGGTTCTCTGCCGGGGCCGTCACTGGTTCAGTTCGTGGCAGAAGTGGCAGTCCAGGGAGGCTCCTTGCGACTCGTGGCAATCCATGCAGTGTTCCATTGAAGTGGGGACCTCTTGCTCAAGCCTGTCCCGCAGTTCCACCGCACCGTGGCAGGTGGCGCAGGTGGCTCCGGAGGCCAGATGCTCCTTGTGGCTGAAGAAAACGAAATCGGGGATCTTGTAGACCCGGACCCAGGGAATGGGTTCGCCCCTTTGCTCGTAACCTTCCAACAGAAGTCCAACAGCAGCGTTTTCTCCCTCGGCCCCACGATGACAGGACAGGCAAAGTGACAGCGGAGGGAAGCCTGCACCGCCGCCTCTGCCCTGCAGGGTATGGCAGGTGGAGCAAGGCAACCCCAATTGAGTATGGCTGCGATGGCTGAAAGGGAGGGGTTGAGCGATCGGCCGGGTATCGCTTCGACTCGGCGAAGAAACTTCGTGAGCACCGAAGATCCAGGGAAGCGCCGCCGGCAGCGCCAGGCAGAGCGCCAGAATCAACATCCTGGGAACCCGCTGTCGTAAGCTCTCCAGGAGTCTGGGCATGAAGGCGACCGGGCAGACGATGGTTCAAGGCAAGGCGAAGGCTACCAGGGCATCGCCATAGCTGTCGTTGTATTTGTTGCCGCCGCCGGCGGCAATGACCACCAGTTGCTTCTTCAAACGCCTCGACCAGAAGGTCATGGGGGTGGCGTGACCGCTGAATTCCAGCCGGTCGACCCATAGCTGCCGGCCCGTTTCGGAATGGAAAGCTCGAAAGCGGCGGTCATTGGTGGCGGCGATAAACACCAGGCCACCGGCAGTTGCGATGGAGCCGCCCAGGTTGGGTGCGCCTGTTCCGGTGATTCCGCGAGCCGCCAGTTTCTCCACCAGGCCGAGCGGCACCTGCCAGCGCAAGCTTCCCCGATTCAGGTCGATAGCCGTCAGGGTTCCCCAGGGAGGAACCTGACAGGGAAGCCGCCTGGAATCCCAGAAGCGTCCCTGGCGAATCCCCCGGGCCATATAGGGCAGCCGACTCCCTGCCCGACCTTCCACCATCTTCACGACCTGGCCCACATCCATGGAGTTGACGAACAGCCAGTTCAGGGTGGGATCGTAGGATGCCCCGCCCCAATTGGGACCGCCATTGGTGCCCGGGAACAGCACCGTGTACTCCAGACCCGGCGGCTGATACATCTTGCCCAGGGTCGCATTTTCCAGGATGGTCCGGCACTCGGCCTCCGTTTCGGGGTCCAGGCGGTTGATCTCGTCGGGTGTCATGCCTTGTCGGGCGATGGCCGGAGGCTTGAGCGGCACCGGCTGGGTCGGCCAGGCTTCCTCCCCGGGAACCGGACTGCCGGGAACGGGCCGCTCTTCAATCGGAAACAGGGGTTTCCCCGTCACCCGATCGAACACGAACAGGAACCCCATCTTGGTGAACTGGGCCACCGCAGGCACGGGTCTTCCCTGCCGGCGCACCTCAACCAGATTGGGTTGCGCCGGCAGGTCCCAGTCCCAAAGGTCATGATGAGTGATCTGGTAGTGCCACAGACGCCGGCCGGTGCGAACATCCAGGGCGACCAAGCAATCCCCGAACCAGTTCTTCCCCTTGCGCCCGCCTCCGTATCGGTCCGGGGAAGGAGAGCTCACCGGAAGATAGAGGATGCCTCGTTCGGCATCGCAACTCATGGGAGCCCAGACATTGGTCCCTCCGCGGCCTTTCCAGGACTCCCCTTCCCAGGTGTCGTTCCCCACCTCACCGGGTCCGGGGACCGTGTTGAACCGCCAGACCAATCGTCCGGAATCGGCATCGAAGGCGCGGACGTCTCCGTCGGGCCCCTCGGGAAGACCGTCCGACACCACCGAGCCCACAATCACCAGGTTCTCAAAGATCAATGGAGGCGAACTCACCCCGTAGATGCGCCTCGGAAAACGGTCGGCCATGCCTGCTCGAAGATTCAGGACACCGCCGCTGCCGAAACTCCCAACCGGCCGTCCGGTGCGGGCGTTCACGGCAAACAGCCGGCCGTCCAATGTTCCCCAATAGAGCCGTTCCTGCTTGCCCCGGCGCCAATAGGCCGGGCCGCGATTGATGAACAGATTGTAGGGCCGATGCTTGTCGAGCTTGGGGTCGAAGGCCCAAAGTTCCCTACCCGTCGCCGAGTCCAGAGCGGCCGCGCGACCGAAGGGGGTGGTCAGGTAAAGGACACCGTCGACCTCCAGGGGCGTGCATTCAAAAGCAGACCGCACCGGATACTTCGATCCATCGCTCATGTCACCGGTATGGTAGGTCCAGAGGACCTTCAGTCGAGTGACGTTGGCCCGGTTGATCTGGTCCAGGGGCGAATATTTCCGTGCGGCCAGGTCCCCGCCGTAGTGGGGCCATTCCTGGGCAAGGATGTTCCCGGTGACCGGCGGCAGGCTGAGCATTAAGACAGGCAAGCCCCAACGCAGCCAACGAACGAGGCGCGGTAATATCAAGGACAGCTTCATGAGCAAGGGGCCAATAGATCGAGAATCAACGGGATGGCGGCCGGAACCAGCGGCGAAAGAGATTATAGGAAACCTATGCGGTTTTTCGGACTGGCTGGGACGTGGAATCTCGCGGAAAGCCCGCGGCATCCCGGGAAGGGACCTCGAGCGGCAGGTAGTTCCGTTCGGCTTTGCGGATGGCCTGGTAGCGCTCATAGACTCGACGAGGCGATTCCAGCCCCAACACCGATTTCCAGGTGCTGCCTCTGAAGGTATGGGCCAGCATCTTGTGTCCGTGGCGAAGCACGAATCCGGGGCTGTGCCACAGCGCCGTCGGGAAATGCCGTGTCTTGATCCAGCGCTCGGCCTTCCAGCGAAGAAACTCGATCTCCTGAGCCGAAAGGTGCTCGGTCTTCACCACGGCGGTGGTGCCGTCGTATTCCTCCAGGGATTCATTGATGATCAGATTACGGGCGCGGAAATCCAGGGTCATGGGAGTTCCCGGATAGGGCGTGGGGTGTTGGATATAGGGCCAGTCGATGTGCTTCTTGGCGAACTCCAGGTTGGTCAGGATGGATTCACGGGTATCGTCCGGATTTCCGACAATGAGTCCGCCGACCACGTAGATCCCGTTCTGATGGAGGACCTCGATCGACCGAATGGAGGCATTGCCCACCGAGCGTCCATTCTTGCGTTCCTGGTTCTTGGAACTGGCCCGCAGGAATTTCAGGTCTTCTTCCAGAATGTTCTCTATCCCCAGGAACACATAGCGGAAGCCCGCCCGGCGCATGAGCGGGGCCAGCCGCTCCCCGTGGTTGGCCAAAGCCGAGGTCATGCCCTGAAGGATGTAGTCGACGTCGTTCAGACCGGCGTCGATGATTGCCTGGCAAAAGGCTTCGAAGCGGTGCACGTTCAGCGTGATGTTGTCGTCCACCAGAAAGACGGCCCTGGTCCCCCTCTGGTAGGCATCGCGGATGTCCTCGATGACCCGTTCGATAGGGTAGGTGTGGAAATTTCGGCCCCGCATTTCGATGATCGAGCAAAAACTGCAATCATAGGTGCACCCGCGAGAGGTCTCCACAACGTCAACCGGCCTTCCCAGCAAGGTGTATCCCTGGAGAACTCGGGAATCTCTGCGGGGCAGCTTGACCTCCTCGCCCGTCAGTGAGCTTACCGGGCGCTCCGGGTTGTGGAGAAAATGGTCCCCCTGGCGATAGGACAGGCCGGCGATGGCGGAGTAGTCCCTGCCGTTTTCCAGGGCTCTCAGCAGCTCCCGAAAGGTCTTCTCTCCCTCCCCGCGTACGATAAAGTCGGGTCTCCCGGGCGAAGGACGGGTGTAGGCGACCCGGTCCAGGCTGGGGTCGTAGCCGCCCACCACGACGTGGGCATCGGGCTTGAGCCGGCGCACCAGGCTGATGATCTTCTGGGCGGTATGGCGCTGGAAAGTCATCACCGAAAGCCCGACCACATCCGGCTGGCATTCCTGAACCAGGCGAATCACGGTTTGACGAACCTGGGATTGCACCAGGATCAGGTCGGCCACAAACACCCGATGATGAGAGTCCACGTTGCCTGCCAGCGACGTGAGGGCGCCATTGGGCATGCGAATGGCGACGGTGGGCATGTGCTCAAACGAGTCCGGCATCGAAAAAAGCAGAATGTTCACCGGGAGCCTCCCATAGTGGTCAGTGGCTAGTGGTCAGCCCAGCCGCCGCCCCACAAGACGGGGCGGATCATACAGGATAAAACCGGGGAGGTTTCAGACAAGTGGTCAGTGGCGAAATCCGCAAGCGGACAAGCGCCTTGTGAGGTGGTTGCACTTCAAAGGCTTGCGCCATGATCAACAAGATGCTTAACGTGTCGATTCGATCACTGACCACTATTCACTGATCACTGATCACTAAATCACTGATTCAATAGATGAAGTCTGCCTCGAAGCCGCCGGCCGAACCGGCTTGGCGTGTCTGTTCCGGGGAAGGAGCGATTGCCGCCAACTGTTGCTGCCACTTCAGCTTGACTTGCCGAAACGCGCTCCGGTATTCGGGCTTCAGCGGCTTTGACGGCTTCATCTTGAGAGTGAGCGGATTCACAAAGACACCGTTTCGGCGCAGTCGGTAGTCCAGGTGGGGGCCGGTGGACAGTCCTGTCGACCCCACGTAGCCGATCACCTGGCCCTGGATGACTTTCGAACCCGTCCGCAATCCTCTGGCAAAGCGGGACAGGTGGGCGTAGTAGGTCCTGAACCCGTTGCCGTGCTTGATTTCAATCAGGTTGCCGTACCCGCCCTTCCATCCGCGGAACCGTACTCGTCCGTTGCCGGCAGCCACAACCCGAGTCCCTGTGGGCGCCGCGTAGTCCACGCCGAGGTGCGGCCGTCGTTTACGCAGGATGGGATGAAGCCTTCTGTAGGAGAATCGCGAGCTGATGCGGGAAAACTTCACCGGAGATCTCAGAAAGTCCCGTTTGAGCGATCGCCCGAGAGCGTCGAAGTAGCCCACCTCACCCTCGGGATCTTCGAAACGGTATCCGGAATAGAGTTTCCCCGCGTTGTGGAACTCCACGGCCAGGATGTCGCCATATCGGACCATCCGATCGTCCAGGTAGAGCTTTTCCACCATCAGGCGAAAGTGGTCGCCTCTTTGGATCTCGGTGTTGAAGTCAATGTCCCAGGAAAAGATCTCGGCCATGTCCAGAGCCAACTGATCCTTTTCCTGCAAGTCGGAAAGTGTGCCGAACAAGGAGGATTCAATGGTTCCAACCACCGGCAGTACCCGATTGTCGTACTCGATGGCGATCAATTGAGCCCGAAAGTCGTCCTCGGTGCGATCCACCTTCAGATATTTGAAGGAGTCCACCTGGTAGCGGAATCCGTTCAGACTGCCGTCCGCGAGCTGTTCCAACTCGAACCGATTCCCTGCCCTGAGTCTGGCCAGGTTGTAGACCGGCCGGCTGGCGCGCACCACCCGGTAAACGGTTTCAGGGGAAAAACCACGGGCTCTCATCAATTGGCCGAAAGTGGCGTTTCTTGCGACTTTCCCCTCGATCACCCTCAGTTGGGGTGGCGTTGGGGGGGGAGCGGGGGCAGGAGGGAGGTCTTGGGCAGGAGGGCTCCGGTGGCCCGAGGGCTGCATGGGTGCTGCAGAGGGATCGTCAGGCAGCAACCACAGACAGGCCAGAGACAACCCCACGATTGCGCTGACCATGACAACGGACTCGAGCCGATCGTTCAGCCTGGAAGCGAGACCCTGAAGTCGTTGCCGGACCACGGCGCCACCCAAGGGAGGAATTCAGACCCGATTCACTTTTCGTGAAACGCCAGAAAATGCGGGCTTAAGCTAACAGATCGTCCCGGCGCATTCAAGCGACAAGCGAAAGGACACTAGATATACTTGCTGTGCTCCTTGAGCAGGCACCGATCCATGATCACCGTCAATCCTGCTCTCTCGGCCTTCCCGGCTGCCTTTCCATCCACCACGCCCTCCTGCATCCAAATGGCCCGGACACCGATTTGCAGGGTCTGATCCACCACCAGGGGGACGGCATCCGGACGACGGAAGACATTGACCAGATCGATGGGAGTGGAAGAAGGGATATCGAGCAGGCTGGGGTAGCAGCATTCCCCCAGGACCGCCTGATGGTTGGGATTTACGGGAACGATACGATAGCCCTGGGTCTGCATGTAGCGAGCCACCGCGTGGCTGGGCCTGCCTGGATTGGCTGAAAGACCGACCACGGCAATGGTCTTGGAACATTCGAGCAGGCGCTTGATTTCCGCAGGATCGTTCATGGGTCACAGGCTCGTACAATCCGGTAGGGGTCACCGGGGCGCCAATGCGGAACACGGAATACCGCCAGGCGTTTCGGGCAACAGACCGCAGCGCCCGTACAGGTGCCCCTGCGGGCCGCCATGAGTGACTATCCGGACTTCTTCAGTCTTCCCGGATCCGATTTGAGCCTGCCGGTCTCACCCTTCCTTGCGTGCATCCGCCGTCGAATCCAGGAAGCGCAGCACTTCCTGTTGGCTCAAGTGGCGGTACTCTCCCGGTTTCAGCCGGGCGTCCTTCAAAAAGCCTATCTGGATGCGCCGTAACTTGATCACAGAGTGTCCGACACGGTCAAACACTTTCCGGATCTGGTTGTTCCTGCCCTCGATCAAGGTGATTCGCAGCCAACAGTTGTCGGACTGCTTCACCACGACGACTTTGCAGGGCGCCAGCTTTCTTCCGTCCAGGGCGAGTCCCTTCGAAACCTTTGCCAGAATCGCCCGGCTGGGAGTCCCTCTGACCTTGACCACATAGGTCTTGGGACAATGAGGCCCGGCTGAGCTGATCCGGTTGGCAAACTCCCCGTCGTTGGTCAAGAGCAGCAGTCCTTCAGTGTTGAAGTCCAAACGTCCGACCGAGTTCACTCCCGGTGGACACCCCCGGATCAACTGGCCCACCAGTGGCCTTCCGGCCGGGTCCGAAAGGGTGCACAGATACCCTCGTGGCTTGTTCAGGAGGAGATAGGTCTGCCGTCCCGGGGAACGAATGCGTTTCCCGTCGACCCGAACGTGGTCACGGGAGGTATCCACTTTCACACCCAACTGTTTGACCGGCTTGCCGTTTACGGAAACCCTTCCCTCCTGAATCATGAGCTCGGCCTGGCGCCGGGAGCAAACGCCGGCGTTGGCAATGACTTTTTGCAGCCGGTCCGTCACCATGGGCCTGTCTGAAACACCCCTGTTTCACCCTGTATCAGCCGCGTCCCCATGGGACGGCGGTGCGGCGAGGGTGAAAAGTGAATAGTGAATAGTGGAGAGTGGAGAGTGGAGAGTTGTTTGATCGCAACGTCGAGCATCGTACCTGAAACCTGTAACACCCTGTTTCACCCTGTATGATCCGCACGGCAGGTCGGCTAGCCTCGAACTTCCGGAACTTGTCCGGACTCCCGGGCGCCGCCCGGGTCCTGTTCGACATCCGAAATCCTCTGGGGCTCGGCCGTCATCCGACCGCCGGTCGACTGTTTGCCGGCGCCCGAGGAAGGGGTGGCCGTCTCCCGGCGGCTCACTGCGCCTTCCGCTCCCGTTTCCGATTCGGCTCCACTCAAGACCGCCACTCCCTCCAGGGATGCCTGCGCCAGTTCCTGGTATTCATCCAGGCTGGGGAGTTCCTCCAGGTTCTTGAGTCCGAATTGAAGCAAGAAGTCTCGAGTGGTCTTGTAGAGAATGGGTCTGCCCACAACGTTCTTGCGCCCGCCGGTGGATACCAGTTTCTTTTCGACCAGGGTCTTCATGACCGCGGCTGCATTGACTCCCCGAATTTCCTGGATTTCCGGGAGAGTGACCGGCTGCCTGTAGGCGATCACCGCCAGGGTCTCCAGGGCCGGCAGAGAGAGCCTGATCGGTGGAGTCTGGTATTTCAGAAACTTCCGAACCCAAGCGTGATGTTCGGGCTTGGTGCCCATCCTGTAGCCGCCGGCGATTTCCTTGATCTCGATTCCGTGCTCGGGCGAGGCGTAGCGGCGGCTGAGATCAGCAAGCGTTTGGCGAATGCCAGCTTCGTTCTCCTTCCCCAACAACTCGATCATGGAAGCCGCGGTGACGGGCTCCTCCGCCAGATAGATGAGCGCCTCCACGATCGGTCTCAGCTTTTCTTCATTCATGCGGCATTCCGATGTTTCGCCCCGAACGATCCTTCCCGTGGTGTGGGGCGGCGGCGGGAATAGGCAAACAGTGATCAGTGGCTAGTGGCTAGTGGCCAGTTGTCGAATCGACACGTCAAGCATCTCGCTGAACTTGGCGCAGCCGTTCAAAGCGCAACCACGTCGCAAGGCGCTTGCCTGTTCCCGCAATCCTCGGCTGGCCACTCGCCACTCGTCGGAAGCACCCTTGTTTCACTCCGTATGATCCCCCCCCGTCGTCGGGGACGAAGGCCCGCTGATCACTGACCACTTGTCTGAAACCTCCCCGGTTTCATCCTGTATGATCCGCCCCGTCTTGTGGGGCGGCGGCTGGGCTGACCACTGATCACTGATCACTGACATGCGACATTCCGATGTTTCGCCCCGAACGATCCTTCCCGTGGTGTGGGGCGGCGGCGGGAATAGGTAAACAGTGATCAGTGGCTAGTGGCTAGTGGCCAGTTGTCGAATCGACACGTCAAGCATCTCGCTGAACCTGGCGCAGCCGTTTAAAGCGCAACCACGTCTCAAGGCGCTTGCCTGTTCCCGAAACCCTCGGCTGACCACTCTCCACTCGTCGGAAGCACCCTTGTTTCACTCCGTATGATCCCTCCCGTCGTCGGGAACGAAGGCCCGCTAATCACTAACCACTGATCACTAACCACCGACCACTACGCCGTCAGGCGGATCCGCCCGCCGCCGCCAGCTCTATCCTGCCTGTCCATTGTTCAAGGTCACCCATCACCTCGGCAAATTTGTCCTTGCGCCGGGCCACGATATCACCGAAACGCTCCTTTTGAACCAGGACGATGGCCTGCAGATAGGACATCTCCAACAGGGCGACAAATACCACCACCAGGGCCTTTCGGCTCCGATAGAGGGCAAACAGCCGGTCGACGGAGACCTCACCCCGAGAATCCTCGAAAATGGTCTTCAAGTCCCTGAGAACCTTCCCAATGGTCACCTCCTCCTGCTCTATTTCCATGGCTCGGGCGGCTCTGCGCCGCTCCTGGATTCTGTGAAGACAGATGATCAGGTCGAACGAGCCGGCCTTCTGCTCGGGTTCCACGGTTGTTTCCTGAAAATCCCTGACTCCCGGCAGGGTCCAACTGGCCCTTTCCAATAATTCCTTCTGGTGGAGCATTTGAGCGGCGTTTTTGAACGTTTCGTGCTCCAGAAGCCGGTGCACCAGCTCGGCCCGGGGATCTTCCTGCCCGCTCTCCGGCTCAAGCGGATCGGCAGGCAGGAGCATTCGGGACTTGATGTGGATGAGGGTTGCCGCCATGAACAGGAACTCGCCGGCAAGCTTGATGTCGAGTTCCTGCATGGCCTGGATCGTGTCCAGGTACTGCCGTGTAATTCTGGCGATGGGAATATCGTAGATGTCGATCTGATGCTTGCGAATCAGCTCCAGCAACAGATCCAGGGGGCCCTCGTAGGCCGGCAACCGAATCCTGTAAGGATCGTCCATTGGGGTTGTCAGGTCATCTTCATGGCCTGTCTAACGGCCTGCATGGTCTCTCCGGCTTCCCGGGCGGCCCGTCGATTCCCGTCCTGGATGATCTCACCGATCTCTCGACGACGCCCCGCGTAATGCTGGCGGCGGTCCAGCAGGGGGGACAGCTCCCGGATCAAGCCGTCGCTCATCCACTTCTTGCAGTCGACGCAACCGATCCCGGCGGTTCGGCATTCTCTGTCGACAGTCGCCTGCGTCTCCCGGGATGAATAGATCTTGTGGTAGGAAAAAACCGGACAGATTTCAGGATTCCCCGGATCGTGGCGGCGCTTTCGGGCCGGATCGGTCATCATCGTCCTGACCTTGGCGCGAATGGTCTGGGGGGAGTCGGAAAGGGAGATATCGTTGCCGTAGCTCTTGCTCATCTTTCGGCCATCCAGTCCGGGAAGCCTGGGGACGGGAGTCAACAGGGACTGAGGCTCCGGAAAAACCGGCCCGTAGAGGGCGTTGAAACGCCGGCCAATCTCCCGAGTGAGTTCCACGTGAGGCACCTGGTCTTCGCCGACCGGAACAGCGTCGGCCCTGTACATCAGGATATCCGCGGCCTGAAGCACCGGATACCCCAGGAAGCCGTAGTTGCCCAGGTCCTTGTCGGCAACGTTCTCGCGCTGTTCCTTGTAGGTCGGAACCCTTTCCAGCCATCCCAGCGGCGTGATCATGGAGAAAAGAAGGTGCAGTTCGGCGTGCTCGGGAACCGCCGACTGCACGAAGAGCACCGACTTTTGCGGATCGAGACCGGCAGCCAGCCAGTCGATCATGATTTCAGTGCGGAACGGGTCGATTCCCGAAGTGTCGGCGAAATCGGAGGTCAGCGCGTGCCAATCGGCAATGAAATGGAAACTCCGGTACCGCTCCTGCAGTTCCACCCAGTTCTTCAGGGCGCCCACCACGTGCCCGAGGTGGAGTTTGCCGGTGGGACGCATCCCGCTGGAAATACGAGGCTTGTTCGACTCTGAGGGAACCATGTGAAAAGGGTCGCCCGGTAACTGCTAGGCGGCGATGATCCAGTGGACGATTTGGATGAAGGGTCTCAGCACTCCACCCAGAACGCCGAAATAAAAACACACGAACAGAATGAGAAATCCATAGGGTCGAATCCGGTGGTAGGCATCGGCCAGATCGCGAGGCAAGAAATGAGGCAAGATCCAACTGCCGTCCAAAGGCGGAATGGGAATCATGTTGAACACGGCCAGGGCGGTATTGAGGATGGCTCCCAGCAAACAAATCTGCCAGAGCGGCTCCAGCACCGTCCCATCGATCGCCCCTCCGCCCATCTGATAGCCCTGGAGGCCTTTTATGCCCAGGAGGAAAACAGCCATCAGCAACAGGTTGCTGATGGGTCCGGCCGCCGAAATCCAGATGTCGGCCTTCCGGCGATCCTTGACATGCAGTGGATTCCAGGGAACCGGCTTGGCCCAACCGAACAGCAGTCCCCCCGAAAAGAAGGCAATGGCGGGGAAGATCAGGGTTCCAACCACGTCGATATGGGGGATCGGGTTCAAGGTGACCCTTCCGAGATATCGCGCGGTGGGATCTCCAAACCATTCAGCCGTCCAGGCGTGAGCCGCCTCATGCACGCTCAGCGAGAACAGAAACACGATCATGAAAAAAAGAAACTGGACCAACTGAGCGGTGTCGATCACGGATGCTCCAATGGCGAAGGCGGCGCCCGACGCCGTGACCCTCAGGGGAAGCCGGAACGCCGCAATCGGCAGCAGCTTAGCATAGGTGAACGGAGAAACTTTAATGTCCTGTCCCTATTTCTCGGACAGGACACCAGCCGGACAGGCAGCGCCGCTGGCCCTGGACCGGGGCTCCTTGTTGGATCGAAGTGCCGATAGTATAATGGCTTGCGGTGGATCGTCCCGGTCGGCGACGGCTGCCGAATTCGTCTCAGAGATCCCTATGAGCCTGCTGCTGCTTCGCTTGACCATCGCATTCTACTCGGTAGGCCTGCTCCACTCGTTCCTGACCATCATCACCCGCAAGAAGACCCTGTTTCGGGTCGCCCTGGCCAGCATTTCCGTGGGATTTCTGTGCCATCTGCTGGCCATTTCCATGGCCTGGTTCGAAACCCGTCACCCGCCGATCAGCGAACTGCAGGGAGTGCTCTCCTTCTTCGCCCTGGTGATCGTGCTGGCGTTCCTCCTGGCCTATGCCCGCTACCGTCTGGATTCGTTGAGCGTGTTCGTTTTCCCGCTGGCTTTCATTTTGATGCTGGCCGCCAACCTGACGTCCGAGCCCAGCCAGCCCTTTCCCGAGATGCTGGGAAGCCTATGGCTGTACCTGCATGTGCCTTTCGTCTTCCTGGCCTACGCCGCCTTTTTTGTAGCCTTCGCCTCCGGATTGATGTACCTCATCCAGGAAAACGAGTTGAAACGTCGAAGACCCCAGGCGTTCTACTATCGCCTGCCCTCTCTTGAAGTGTGCGACGAGTTGGGATATCGGGCTCTCAGCATCGGTTTTCCCCTGTTGACCCTGGGATTGGTGGCGGGCGTCCTCTGGCAGGCGCCGTGGGAGCTGGACAAGAAGATCGTGGCCTCCTTCAGCACCTGGATCGTCTATGCCGTTCTTGTCGCCTATCGTCTTTCTGAAGGCCTGCGCGGCAGGCGCGCGGCCTGGATGTCCATCCTGGGCTTTATTCTCGTCCTGGCGACCTTTTTCGGGACCCGCTCCCATGGCAGCGCCCATCCTTTCATCCAATGAGTCTGCTACTGGTAGGACTTAGCCACAGGACAGCTCCGGTCGAGGTCCGTGAGAGGCTTCACTTTCCGGATTCCAGGCTGCAGGAGGCGCTGCAGCGCCTCACCGCCCAATCGGCCATCGCCGAGAGCCTGATCCTGTCGACCTGCAATCGAACAGAGGTGCTGGCCCACTCGGCGGACGCTCGACGCGGGGTGATGCTGGTCAGAAACTTCATCTCCGATTTTCACCGCCAGCCGGAACAGTCGCTGAACCCCTACCTGTATGACCTGACCCATTCCGAGGTGGTGCGCCATGTGTTCCGGGTGGCCAGCAGCCTGGATTCGATGGTATTGGGGGAACCTCAGATACTGGGCCAGTTCAAAACCGCCTTCAGTCTGGCCCGCAGCCTTGGATCGGTGGGGGAGGCTCTGAGTCCCTTGATTCATCGAGCCTTTTTCGTGGCTAAACGCGTGCGGTCGGAGACCGCCATCTCCAGCGCTGCAGTTTCGGTCAGCTTTGCCGCCGTGGAATTGGCCAGGAAAATTTTTGACCACTTGAGCGGACGCACGGTGTTGCTGCTGGGCGCCGGAAAGATGAGCGAGCTGGCGGCCAAGCACCTGATTTCCCAGGGAATCACCCAACTGCTGGTCTGGAACCGGACCTACCGGCGGGCCCTGGAATTGGCCAGGGGCCTGCATGGAGAGGCCATCCCACCGGAAGAGCTCTTTCGCCATGTCGAACGGGCGGATATTCTCATCTGCTCCACCGGATCTCCCGGATTCATCCTCACCAGGTCCGACGGGCAACGGGTGATCCAGTTGCGCAAAAACCGGCCGGTCTTCATCATCGACATCGCGGTGCCCCGAGACGTGGATCCCGAGGTGAACGACCTGGACAACATTTTTCTCTATGACATCGACGACCTTCAGCACGTGGTGGACGCCAACCTCAAGCAGCGCCGTAGAGAAGCCCAAATTGCGGAGGCCATCGTCCAGGAGGAAGTCCAGTCCTTCATCAAGCAGGCGCGAGGATTGGATGTGGCCCCGGCCATCGTCTCGCTGCGGAAGCACTGGGAGGGCATTCGTAGAGAAGAGATCTCCCGGACCCGCAAGAAGCTGGGGGCTCTGAATGAACAGCAGGAGGCGGCGCTGGAGCAACTGACTCGAGGGCTGCTGAACAAGATCCTGCACGGCCCCATCTCGGAAATCAAGTCGTTGGGGCAGGACCCTGCCGCAGAGCAGAAAATCGCCGCCATCAAGAGGATGCTGGGATTGAAGCAATGACCCATGGGGGTTGAGTCATCGTTTTGACAGGCTGCGCTCCCTCACCCCATGACGCCGCGGCTCACGGTGGCGAAGCAGGGGTGTTGCAGGCAGGCGACACCCGGTCCGTTCTTCTCCTCATCTTCACTCCCGGCACTCTCCGGATATCGGTTGCTGTCCGGATTGGAAACCGATCATGCCTGAGAAACCCCTTGTCATAGGCTCGCGAGGCAGCCCTCTGGCCCTGAGGCAGGCAAGCCTCGTAAAGGAGCGGCTGGGCCGGACACATCCCCTCCTGCCCATTACCGTCCGCCGCATCCTCACCACCGGAGATCGACGCGCCGGGCCTCCCTTGCACCAGATTGGGGGCAAAGGGGTCTTCACCAAGGAGATCGAAGAAGCGCTGCTTCGCGGGGAGATCGACCTGGCTGTGCACAGTCTCAAGGACCTTCCCACCCACCTGCCAGACGGCCTCTGCCTGGGGGCCATCACCCCAAGAGAAGATGCACGGGACGCCTTCCTTTCCAATCGGTTTGGCTGCCTGGCGGAACTTCCCCCCGGGTCCACCGTAGGGACCAGCAGCCTGAGGCGGCAATGCCAGTTGTTGCACCTGCGTCCGGACCTGCAGGTGAAGAACCTGCGGGGGAACCTGGATACCCGCCTTCGCAAGCTGGACGAGAGAGGTTACGACGCCATCGTTCTGGCCTGCGCCGGCCTGATTCGACTGGGACTGGATCATCGCATTCGGGAGAGGCTATCGGTCGACACCGTCTGTCCGGCCATCGGACAAGGTGCGCTGGCGGTGGAGGTCCGCTGCGACGACCGCTTGACCCTCGATCGGATCCAAGGGCTCGACGACGGGGACTCCAGAAGAGCTGCCGAGGCGGAACGGAGTCTGCTGAGCCGGCTGGGCGGGGGATGCCAGGTTCCCATTGCCGGATTTGCCGTCCTCCAGGAGGCGCAGTTGCACCTGACCGGACTGGTCGGCGCTGCCGACGGAAGCCGCCTGATTCGGGAGTTCGGCCGGGCAACCGCGGAGGAACCTGCGCAGTTGGGCCGTTCGGTCGCCCGCAGGCTTCTCGAACGCGGCGCCGCCGAGCTGCTGCAAATGACAGCGTGAGTCATAATTGAGAACCATGGCACTGACAAGAAACTCCAAGGAAACCATTCAAGCACGGATCAAAACAGATCCCTCCTTTCGCGTGGAACTCCTCAAGGAAGGGGTCGAATGCTTGCTTTCCGGTGACGTGGACACCGGCAAGGCGGTACTGCGCGATTACATCAACGCCACTATCGGCTTCCGGGAACTTGGGGGCATGACCTCCAAGTCGCCCAAGAGCCTGATGCGAATGTTCGGCCCCAACGGCAACCCGCAGGCCCGCAACTTGTTTGCGGTAATCGGCTGCCTCCAGGAACGCGAGGGGCTGCAAATGAAGATCCATAACGTACGCTGACAAGGCTCCAGGTGATCCCGTCGGCGGCAGCTTGGCAGAGCCCCTTCGCCTGTGCAACGACCCGGGCGATGACGGCCGGATGCAATTGGACGCAGTTGCAGACGGGGCATAGACAACGTCCATGAAGACAGCTGTTTATCTAATCGGCGCAGGTCCGGGCGATCCCGAGCTCATCACCCTGAAAGGGCGCCGCTGTCTGGAGGCGGCCGACTGCGTGATCTACGACCACCTGGTGAACCGCGAGCTGCTGCAGTACGCTCCCGGCACGGCGGAGCGAGTCTACGTGGGCAAGCAGGGAGGCCGACACCATATCTCCCAGAGGGAAATCAATTCCCTGCTCCTGGAGCGCGCCCGCCAAGGAAAGACGGTGGCCCGCCTCAAGGGAGGCGATCCCTTCATCTTCGGACGCGGCGGCGAGGAGGCGGAAGTGCTGGCTCAGGCCCGCGTTCCCTTCGAGGTTGTGCCCGGAGTCTCGGCAGGCTCGGCTGCACCGGCCTACGCGGGCATTCCCCTGACCCATCGGGACTACGGCCCTGCCGTGGCTTTTGTGGCGGCCCAGCAGGATCCGACCCGGGAGGATCCTGCGCTGGACTGGAAGAAAATAGCCTCGGCCGCTGACACCCTGGTCTTTTTCATGGGGGCCAGGAGCGTGCGACAGGTGGTTGAGCAACTCACCCGCCACGGGCGCAGCCCTTCCACTCCCATTGCTCTGATCCGCTGGGGAACCCGTCCCTCGCAAGAGGTCGTCACCGGCACCCTGGGGTCCATTGCGGACCAGGCCGGGCCAATGGCCTCTCCCACCCTTATTGTTGTCGGCGAAGTGGTCAGGCTGAGGGAGCGGCTGCGATGGTTCGACAATCGTCCCCTGTTCGGAAAGCGCGTCCTGATCACCCGTCCCCGCCACCAGTCCCGGGACTTCCGCAGAGCGCTGGAGCTGCTGGGCGCCACGGCCATCTCCTTTCCCACGGTGGAGGTGCATGAGCCGGAATCCTGGGAGAAACTGGATCGGGCCCTAGAGACCATCGATCGATACGATTGGCTCATCTTCACCAGCGTCAACGGGGTCGGATACTTCTTTCAAAGATACTTTAGACACCATCCCGATATTCGGCAGCTCAAGGGGGTCCGCATCGCCGCCATCGGGCCGGCCACGCGCCGGGCCGTTCTCGACTTCAAGCTGGCCGTGGACACCCTGCCCAGCGACTACCGGGCCGAAGGGCTGGTGGAAAGCCTGCGCGGCAAGGTGGTCAAGGGCATGCGGGTGCTGCTTCCCCGCGCCCGCGTCGCCCGCGAAGTGCTGCCCCGGCAACTGCAGCGCCAGGGCGCCCGCGTGGAGGTGGTCGAGGCCTATCGAACCGGCCCCCCGGATAACGCTCCATCCCTATGGACGCAAGTCCTGGATGAGGCTGCTCCCCACATGGTGGTCTTCACCAGTTCCTCGACTGTCGCCAACCTGGCCGACCTCGCCCGCCCCAAGCCCCTGGCCGAGAGCCTGCAAGGCGTCGCCGTGGCCTGTATCGGACCCATCACCGCCGGCACCGCGCGTGAGCTGGGTCTGCCGGTGGACCTCGTCCCGAAGAAGTACACCACGGCTTCGCTGGTCGAGGCCATGGAGGGTTATTTCTCGCGGACGGGTTGAGGAATGCGGGAGACGGGAGTGTAAAGGGCGCCGGAGGCGTGAAGCCGGCTGGCCATCACCACCACTTCGGCCGCTTCGAACCGTAGCGGTTCCAGCCGTTCCGCTTGCATTGCCGCCACCAGCTTCCCAATGTTTCGGTTGGATCGGACCCTGCCCAACGTGAAATGGGGAGAAAAGGGACGTGATTCGGCAGGAAAGCCTATTGCGACCAGTTCCCTTTCGACCCGCTGCTGCAGATTCTCCAGTTCCTCGGGAACTTGTTTCAATCCCGCCCAGACAACCCTGGGCGCCCGCCTGTCGGGAAAGCACCCCAGCACGGCCAATTCCAGCGCGATGGGCGGAGCCGGCACGACCGCCCGTTGCACGGCCCGCACGACGTCCGGCAGGCGTTCCGCCGCGACCGGCCCCAGAAACTTGAGGGTCAGGTGGATATTGTGCGGCTTGACCCAACCGACGTGCGCTCCACTTTCTCGCAACCGTTGCTGAGTGGAGGCAAGCCGGTCCCTGGCGAAGGCGGGAAGCTGGAGGCAGATGAAGGTTCTGACGGCTTCCATGGGAGAGGACATGCCGGAGGTGGCCTGGGACGGTTTCAGTCCAGAACCCGCAAGGGTGGCGGGCTGGGAGGTTCTCCCAGACAGGTTTCGAGGCTGAATGCCACCGATTCGGTCAAGAGCTCGACCAACGGTCCGGTCTGGTAGCACAGAGCCTTCTGAAGCGCCGCCGAATACCGTCCGGCCAGCTCGGAGCGAATCACGGCGGGCGGATATCCCGCTCCGACCAGAAAGAAGTTCGAGAACAGACGTAGTGTCCTTCCGTTGTGCCGGTCAAAGGGTTGGATGTCGGTCAGTTTCATCAGGACCAGCGCAGCCTGCTCCACCTCGTGCATCTCGGCGAAACTGTCCGCCCGGCACCACTGAAGGGCTGCATCGACCAGGTGTGGAACCAGCTCCGGCTCGGCAGGATCGTGGCTTTCCAGCAGGGGGGCGGCCGGCGCTTGCCGGTAGTCGGATGGGCGGCCCTCCGACTGCCCCATGAGGCGGGAGTGAAGCTGCTGCAGGTCGGCAGGAGTCGGTGCAGCCGATTCTTGAGCTCTCTCCAGGAACCAGCGCCAAGCCTTGACGTGACGCTCCTGTTGGCGCCGTCCCTCCTCTTGCCAGGATGCCGGACCCGGACCGGCCCCCTCCCCGTGCCGGTCCAGAGCGCAGTTGTGTCCGGCCCAGACGTTTCCCGTCAATCGCTCAAAGGCCGCCGTGGCGCCGGGAGTCCGCCGCTGCCGTATCCACCGGTCCCGTTGGCCGATGATGCCGGCGAAGAGCCGGCGGGTCTTCAACTCGAATCCGTTTCCCACTGTCGGCCTCACACGGCCTTCCCTCAATCGACGTCTCTCTGTTTCATGGCCTGGCGGGCCTCGCGCTCCATGGTCTTGCGTTTCTCCTTTTCCCGCTTGTCGAAGAGCTTCTTTCCCTTGGCCAGTGCGATTTCACACTTGGCCCGGCCCTTGTGGAAGTAGATGCGAAGCGGCACCAGGGTCATGCCCCGCTCACTGGTCTGCCCAATGAGCTTTCGAATCTCCCGGCGGTGAAGCAGCAACTTTCGCGGTCGCAGGGGTTGGTGGTTCATGCGGTTTCCCTGCTCATAGGGACTGATATGACAGTTGAGCAGCCACACTTCCCCCGCCTTGACCACACCGTAGCCGTCTTTCAAGTTGACCCGACCGGCGCGAATGGATTTGACCTCGGTCCCGCGCAAGGCCATGCCGGCTTCAAAGACATCAGAGATGTGGAATTGGTGGAAAGCCTGCCTGTTCAGGCTGACGGTCTTCTCTCCGGTCCGCTGCGTTTTGGAAGGCTTCATGAGCCCGGCGCTGCTCTTGGAGAGCTATTTCCGCTGGTATGGATTGGGTGCGCGACGGCTGGGATTCACGGCTGTCTGTCCCCCGGAAGGCCGTGGGGAACGCACTTGCCCGGGCTGCGCTGCAGGGGGTTGGCCCATGTTAGGAGGTTGACTGCTCAAGGTCTGGCCGTAGGGCCGGCTGACCGGAAAGGCAGCCGCGGGCTGGGGAGTCGGCTGGGCCTTTGGCCGCACCGCCGGCTTGATCTTCTGCGCTCTGGAAGCTGTCCTTGCCCCTGAACCCGACCGTGGGCTGAAAGGTGTCACATTACGGCCAGCAAGGGGTCTGCGGGGGGATCGGGAGGCCGGGCGACTGCGCCGGGCCTGCGGCGCGATCTTTTTGGACTTGCCGGATACGATCAAGCGGGACAGGCTGTCGGGGCGACCCGCCCGAGCCAACAGGAAGTAATCGAAACCGCTCCCTTCCATGATCTTCAGAACGGTTGCCTTGACCCCCAGCCCCCGTATCTCCAGCAAGGGGACCCGCCTGGACTTCAACTCGCCGGGAATCTCCACTGCCATGCCCGCGTGCCGGCCCAGGAGATCCAGGATGCTTCCGTAACTCTCGTTCGAAGCCGTCAGGTTCACCAAACTGCCGTCAAAGGACAGGTTGACCTGGGCTGCCGCCGGCAGCGGAATCATGGCGGCCGCCATCACCAAAGAAACCGTCCACAGAGCCCTTCTCATCGCGTGCCCTCACTGTTCCCACTGAATGCTTCATCCTAACATCGCCGCAGGTCCAACACAACCGACGCGACGTCGCTGCCGGAAATCGGTAGACACGCCAATCAATTCCCTTCTTGAGGGGGAGTTACAGAATACAAGCGGAAAGCCGAAGGATGATGCGGTGCAGGGAACCCCAGGCCAGCTCCCGCGGGATCGGCATTAATTTATGAACATGGATGCACAGGATGCACAGGATAACCAGGACGGGACGCTGCTGCACGACCCGCAATCTTTTAAATATAACTCATTAATTATAATAGACTTATTATGGAACAGCCCGCTACAGATCCCTCATTTTATCCTTCGAGCCTTTTGCAAAAGTCCTCAGGTAGCGGGATTTTTGGGTTGTAAAGGATAAGAGGATCGGTGCGAGGAGGGACAAGACCACACTCTGTTGTATCATGAAGGTGCCAAAACCACATGATGAGCGGAGGCAGACCTTGTCCCTTAAACAAACCCTATCACGACACTGGTTCACCTTTCAACGGGAGCTGTTCCCCCGGCTGGAGGAGGCTCTGGGCCCTTTGGGGGAGCGCTACCAGCGGCTGGTGCGAGTGTTGGAACTGGTGCGGGTGGAGGAGCGGCTGCCCTACCCGAGGGGCTGGCGGGGGCGGCCGCTGGAGGATCGGGCGGCGCTGGCGCGGGCCTTCCTGGCGAAGGCAGTGCTGGACGTGGCGACCACGCGGGGGCTGGTGGAGCGGCTGAGGAACGAGGCGACGCTACGCCGGCTGTGTGGCTGGGAGAAGGCCGGGAATGTGCCGAGCGAGGCGACCTTCTCGCGGGCCTTTGGGGAGTTCGCTGAGAGCGACCTGCCGGGGCGATTGCACGAGGCCCTGCTGGAGAGGACGCTGGAGGGCCACTTGGCAGGTCACGTGTCGAGGGACTCGACGGCGATTGAGGGACGGGAGAGGCCAGCGCTCAAGCCTGCCGCGAAGGCGAAGCGGAAGCGGCGGCGGGGCCGGCCGCCGAAGGGTGAGCAAAGGCCGAAGGAACCCCGCCGGTTGGAGCGGCAGGGGTCGATGACGCTGGAGGAGATGCTGGAGGACCTGCCGAAAGAGTGTGACATCGGCGTCAAGCGCAACGGGAAGGGGCATCAGGAGCGCTGGACCGGCTACAAGCTGCACATCGACGCCATCGACGGCGGGATTCCGATCAGTTGTCTGCTGACCTCAGCCTCGGTGCATGACTCTCAGGCCGCCATCCCGCTGGCGACGCTGACCGCCAAGCGGGTTGACAGCCTCTACGACTTGATGGACAGCGGCTATGATGCGCCCGAACTCCGAGCCTACAGCCGACGACTGGGCCATGTGCCGATCATCGACACCAACCCCCGCAGGCGGTCGGAGTTGAAAGCCGAGCGGAAGCGGGAGGCGCTCGCAAAGCGCTTGATCGGTCAGGTGTCCCCCGAGGCGCGGCGCTACCGGGAACGTTCCACCGTGGAGCGGGTCAACGGACGGCTCAAGGACGACTTCGGCGGGCGGCACGTAAGGGTTCGCGGCCATGGCAAGGTCTTTTGCCACCTGATGTTCGGCATTCTGGCGCTGACGGTAGAACAGTTGATGCGCTGGGTGCTTTGAGCACCGCCACTGACCCCAAACCGCAGGAGGAACACCCGCTGAAAGACAGGGAGAGGGTGAGTTGTGCCTGCATCCGGAGAAAACCTGCCATCCAGCCTTTGGATCCGGGTATTCCCATTCAAAACGGTCTTTGCTGTCGGCGATTCATCAGCAGAACATCACCTTCACCAGTCCAAAGCCTTGCCCCGCTCCGAGTTTTGCAAAAGGCTCCTTCTTTTGTAAAAGGAATCCACTGGACTATTCGGGACGTTGACGGAGTAACTGTTCGGTCCAGTCGTGGTCTGGACGTCCTGCGTGTTCACTCTCGATGGCAGCCGAGCAACCGACGAAGTATTCCTCCTCCGGATCGGAGATATTGGGTTGTGCATCCTCCAGGCTTCTCCCCCTCCCCTTGAGGGCCATCTGTGGTCTGCTGAGGAGGAGTCGACACGATTCTAACTCACCGGAGAATGACCAGTAGCTTCACTGGAAAGCTTGAGGTGTACGAAAAAAATGTGCCTGATCTTCCGTCGGTCATCATGTCTGTTGACATTTGTGCTCAGTACATAGCCCACAGTAGCTCTGTGCTGGACTGTCCCAGGGTCCGACATACTTCAGCACCTGACTTTTAGCTAAAAAATTTGGCAGATTGGCGGGGACACGTGAACTCGGTCGCCAGTGTATTTCTGGAGAGTCGCAACAGAATTGGCGATAAGGAAGTGCCTTGATTCCCACGCTATCAAGTCATTGAGTTCCTCGAAGGTTTTGCTGTTTATGGGTCTTAGCTGGAATTCTCTTGGTGACAATATAAGCGCCAGATCTGGCGCTAGAGGGTAGTAGAAGGCGAGTTCTTCAGGTGGGCTACCATCTCGATCACCCAAGAGATTTACTATCGGTTGATCCCCCGTAATAAATCCATGATCAGTTTTGTTCTCCAGAAAAACTACCGAGCCTTTTGCAAAACTCGGAGCGGGGCAAGGCTTTGGACTGGTGAAGGTGATGTTCTGCTGATGAATCGCCGACAGCAAAGACCGTTTTGAATGGGAATACCCGGATCCAAAGGCTGGATGGCAGGTTTTCTCCGGATGCAGGCACAACTCACCCTCTCCCTGTCTTTCAGCGGGTGTTCCTCCTGCGGTTTGGGGTCAGTGGCGGTGCTCAAAGCACCCAGCGCATCAACTGTTCTACCGTCAGCGCCAGAATGCCGAACATCAGGTGGCAAAAGACCTTGCCATGGCCGCGCACCCTCACGTGCCGCCCGCCGAAGTCGTCCTTGAGCCGTCCGTTGACCCGCTCCACGGTGGAACGTTCCCGGTAGCGCCGCGCCTCGGGGGACACCTGACCGATCAAGCGCTTTGCGAGCGCCTCCCGCTTCCGCTCGGCTTTCAACTCCGACCGCCTGCGGGGGTTGGTGTCGATGATCGGCACATGGCCCAGTCGTCGGCTGTAGGCTCGGAGTTCGGGCGCATCATAGCCGCTGTCCATCAAGTCGTAGAGGCTGTCAACCCGCTTGGCGGTCAGCGTCGCCAGCGGGATGGCGGCCTGAGAGTCATGCACCGAGGCTGAGGTCAGCAGACAACTGATGGGAATCCCGCCGTCGATGGCGTCGATGTGCAGCTTGTAGCCGGTCCAGCGCTCCTGATGCCCCTTCCCGTTGCGCTTGACGCCGATGTCACACTCTTTCGGCAGGTCCTCCAGCATCTCCTCCAGCGTCAT
Source organism: Terriglobia bacterium (assembly GCA_963665655.1). Taxonomy (GTDB): domain Bacteria; phylum Acidobacteriota; class Terriglobia; order Versatilivoradales; family Versatilivoraceae; genus Versatilivorator. The sequence goes on along the minus strand of OY762429.1, from coordinate 4,856,423 downwards.
CGACCCCTGCCGCTCCAACCGGCGGGGTTCCTTCGGCCTTTGCTCACCCTTCGGCGGCCGGCCCCGCCGCCGCTTCCGCTTCGCCTTCGCGGCAGGCTTGAGCGCTGGCCTCTCCCGTCCCTCAATCGCCGTCGAGTCCCTCGACACGTGACCTGCCAAGTGGCCCTCCAGCGTCCTCTCCAGCAGGGCCTCGTGCAATCGCCCCGGCAGGTCGCTCTCAGCGAACTCCCCAAAGGCCCGCGAGAAGGTCGCCTCGCTCGGCACACTCCCGGCCTTCTCCCAGCCACACAGCCGGCGTAGCGTCGCCTCGTTCCTCAGCCGCTCCACCAGCGCCCGCGTCGTCACCATCTCCAGCACCGCCTTCGCCAGGAAGGCCCGCGCCAGCGCCGCCCGATCCTCCAGCGGCCGCCCCCGCCAGCCCCTCGGGTAGGGCAGCCTCTCCTCCACCCGCACCAGTTCCAACACTCGCACCAGCCGCTGGTAGCGCTCCCCCAAAGGGCCCAGAGCCTCCTCCAGCCGGGGGAACAGCTCCCGTTGAAAGGTGAACCAGTGTCGTGATAGGGTTTGTTTAAGGGACAAGGTCTACCTCCGCTCATCATGTGGTTTCGTCACCTTCATGATACAACAGCGTGTGGTCTTGTCCCTCCTCGCACCTATCCTCTTATCCTTTGCAACCCAAAAATCCCGCTACCTGAGGACTTTTGCAAAAGGCTCTACCTTAAATTTGTTTCTGTCACGAAACAGACTAGCTCCAACGTTAGTGGCCTCGAAGTAAGCTATCAGATTCCTAAGGTGACTTCGATCTTGCTTGGGATCTGGGCTTGATAGCGCCTTTCCAATGCTTTCTCGAATTCTCTTGGTCCTGAAATATTGGTGCGCTATGAAGTGGAAAAAGGTGATCGCTGTTTCTTCATTGCCAAGAAATCCAGTCCGTTTCTGACGGAGTTCCTCAAGAAGTGGCAGAGCCTCATTCTCGATGCCTCCTTGCAGAAATTCTTCTGCTTCAATGACAACGGCTTGGGCAGCAGATTTTTCTACGGCAGGAATTCCGTCATGTTTTTGGATCAAATCGTTGGCATGAGCGATCCAAACAAGCTTTTTTATGAGATTTCGGTGAAGGGCTCTCAACGCGCTTGAAGGGACTCGACGGACGAAGGCTTCTATGAATTCCACATCGGATTTTGTGATTCTGGACAACTTATAAAAGTCTCGCTCGACCATGACGTTGTTGGGATTAGTTGCGAATATCTTGTCTGCTCTCAGGCAATTTACAGAACCATTCTCTTGCTGCCATGCTTCCAAATAGTAGCGCCAAACATAATGCTGTCTCCGCGTGACCATTTTTTGCCCCCTCCAACAATTATATCCGTGGCTTCTGCAAGAGGACTTTCAGCCTCAACAGCCTCAACAGGGGAATTGACTCTTGGGTGTACTAAGACTCTATGAGATCGTGGGAAAGCTCCTCCAGCATTCGGACAGTGCTAGAGGTGTGGAGCGGTGTGACGCTAGGGCCCTGCGCCTCTATTGTGCTACTTTCCGTTGGGGGGCTCTAGTCCGCTTGGCGTCGGCCTACGCTTTCACCAAGTGCTTGAAAAGACGGGAGGTACTTCCCGGAGGAAAGTCTACAAATATACTTGATCGGAAGTCGGAGGCTTGATCCTTGCGTGCTTCGCGGCGGTCCTCGATTTGGCGGAGCGACTCGGCGGCTAGCGCCGGGTCAGTCTATCAGCGAGCAAGTCAATCAACATCAGGAAAAGCAGGACACCGAGAATCCAGTCAACTAGTGTCACGATGCCGGTCTGCAATTGGCCGAGGTGGTCGGGTGCAGAATCTGGCGAGGGCGCGATCCGAACATCTGGGGTGCGGAGCGGAACCGTAAGATGTAGGGTGATTAGAAACCATGACTATACAAAAACTTGAGTTAGTTGCCCTACTTTTCCATGGCCGCTGTATAACCCAAATTGGCCATCGCGGTCACAGCTCCTCGTGATTCTTCAGGCGAAAAACCTCCATTTCTAGTTGTCGTATACATGGCCCAGAACTGAACGCAGCCAGGCAACGGCATCTCCGCCATTCTGGCCTGAGTGCCAATTTCAGTCACCATCCGGTGCATGGTGTTTGAAAATTCGAGCAATCCTTCCTCACTTCCAAGACCAGCCTCTTTTAGCTGCATGTGCGCTTTGACTAAAGTGTCCCCAACATGCTCCTTGCCTTCCAAATCAGGGCAATTTTCATCAAATTGACTCAGTAAGAATCTGAACCGGCGCCGGTAAGATTCCCGTTGGTCCCAGCTAGGATCAGCAATAATGGTCAGATTATCTTCTGGGTCGAGTTTGTCGCCCATCGTCATCTTTTCAGACAGGGTTTTTTCTCTCTTGGGTTTAGATGGTGCCCCTTTTACTGAGGTCCTCTGTTCTTTCAGTGCTACTTTATGTTCTCGTTCCTTCCGAGTAGCCAGTTGTTCTTCAGTAGGAGGGGGAAGTGACATTCCACCGATGGGGTTGTATTGCTCGGTAGCAAGATGCTCGGCCTTGGCCAACTGCTCGGCAGTCATTATGGCCTCGAGCTGGCCCTTAACCTTGGCGGCAGTTTTGTTTCCTTGGGCAGCGGCAAGGTTCAACCAACTATAGGCTTTCAAGTAATCCTTAGGTACTCCCTTGCCCATAAAGTACATGTAGCCCAAGCCGAGTTGACCAAGAGCGAATCCCTGCTCGGCGGCCTTTCGGTACCACGTCACCGCTTCCTGGTTGTTCTCCGGTACTCCCTCGCCTTCGGAGTACATGAAACCTAGCTTGGTTTGGGCCTTAACGTTCCCCTGCTCTGCCGCCTTGTGATACCACATGACAGCCTTTTGGTCGTCCTCCACTACCCCCTTGCCATTGGCATACATGAAGCCTAGGTTGTATTGAGCCGAAGCGTATCCTTGCTCTGCCGCCTTGCGATACCACTTCACCGCCTCTTGGTTGTCCTCTGCCACCCCCTCGCCCCTCGAATACATATTGCCTAGTGTTGCGTTCAATAAATAAGTTGACTTATTAGATGCTGTGACTTATGATTGTGGTCATGGCACGTCGGGCACCGCAAATCGTAATTGATTCTGAGCAACGCCAGATTTTGGAGACCATGGTGCGCTTCCCGACCTCGGCCCAGCGGGATGTGTTGCGTGCACGCATTGTGCTGTTGGCTGCCGAGGGGCAGCGTAACGATCAGATCCAGCAGGCCTTGGGAGTCTCCAAACCGGTGGTGATCAAGTGGCGCCGCCGTTTTGCCCGCTCCGGTCTGAGCGGACTGGCCGATCAGAGCGGGAGGGGCCGCAAGCGAATCCATGACGCCACCCTCCGCCACCGCATTGCCGCTACCGCCTGCACCGACCCTCCGCCCTCGGTGGGGACTCATTGGAGCGTACGCACCTTGGCCAAACACCTGGGGGTCGGCCCCACCTTGGTGCAATCGGTGTTGGCAGCCGAATCGATTCAACCCCATCGCTGTCGCTACTGGAAGCATTCCAACGACCCTGAGTTCGAACCGAAGATGCTGGCCGTGGTCGGATTGTACCTGGACCCTCCCGACAACGCCGTGGTCCTTTCAGTGGACGAAAAGACCTCCATCCAGGCCCTGGACCGCACCCAACCGCGTTTACCCATGAAGCCTCATCGCGTCGAGAGACTCAGCCACGAATACAAACGCAACGGCACCGCCTCCTTGCTGGCCGCCCTGGAAGTGCATAGCGGCAAGGTTCTGGGCCAATCCATCCGGCGCTCTAACAGTGACTCCTTCATTCGCTTCCTGCGTCGATTGCTGAGGGAATACCCCGACCAGGATCTCTACGTCATTGTCGATAACGCTTCCTCTCACCGGAGCAAGAAAACCCGCGCCTGGGCTGCCAGGCAAGAGCGACTCCATCTGGTCTATACCCCCACTCACGCCAGTTGGCTCAATCAGATCGAGATCTTCTTCAACATCCTGACTCGCAAGGTCATTCGCCGGGGTATCTTCAAGTCCCGCCAGGAACTGGTCCAGCGTCTGATGACTTTCATCGAGTCCTATAATGACGAAGCGCGCCCCTTTGAATGGACCTATTCGGGAAATCCTTTGGCTGTTTAATAAGTCAACGCAATTTGAAAACGCAACACTAGGTTGTATTGAGCCGAAGGGATGCCTTGCTCTGCCGCCTTTTGATACCACATGATAGCCTTTTGGTCGTCCTCCTGCACCCCCTCGCCCTTGGAGTACGAGAGGCCCAGGTTGAATTGAGCCTTAGCGTGTCCCTGCTCGGCGGCCTTGCGGAACCACTTCACCGCCTCTTGGTCGTTCTTCGCCACTCCCTCACCCGTGAAGTACATATAGCCCAGCTTATTTTGTGCCTCCGCATCTCCCTGATCGGCGGCTTGGCGGAGCCGATCGATGTCTTGGACTTTGCTGCATCCAGGATGAAACATCGCTAGACAGGCGGAGGCCAAGAGTACGAACGCCAACTGCCGACTACGCGCGTGTCGGTTGGCCACGATTCCCATCAGACACCCCCTAAATCCGCGAGCTTTGCCAGACTGAACTTTCTCGCTCCCTAGCATGCCAGTGCAACCCCGGTCTCCCTCCCTGACCATTATTTGTTTCAGAGGCCGCAGGTCGCGCTACGTGTGAGAAGCCTGAGATTTTGTGACCAAGGTTTCGGATTCTGTGATTTGAAAATGGAAAGGAGATCGGCAGAGCGATTTGCTTCCACGTAAGAATCACCCTCTGACGGTTCTGTCTTGAAGGTCCATCTTTCCTCCTCTCATATGGTATCCCAAATCGCTGCTTACAGGCATATCACACTGAAATGGACCCCCTAGTGTTGCGTTCAATAAATAAGTTGACTTATTAGATGCTGTGACTTATGATTGTGGTCATGGCACGTCGGGCACCGCAAATCGTAATTGATTCTGAGCAACGCCAGATTTTGGAGACCATGGTGCGCTTCCCGACCTCGGCCCAGCGGGATGTGTTGCGTGCACGCATTGTGCTGTTGGCTGCCGAGGGGCAGCGTAACGATCAGATCCAGCAGGCCTTGGGAGTCTCCAAACCGGTGGTGATCAAGTGGCGCCGCCGTTTTGCCCGCTCCGGTCTGAGCGGACTGGCCGATCAGAGCGGGAGGGGCCGCAAGCGAATCCATGACGCCACCCTCCGCCACCGCATTGCCGCTACCGCCTGCACCGACCCTCCGCCCTCGGTGGGGACTCATTGGAGCGTACGCACCTTGGCCAAACACCTGGGGGTCGGCCCCACCTTGGTGCAATCGGTGTTGGCAGCCGAATCGATTCAACCCCATCGCTGTCGCTACTGGAAGCATTCCAACGACCCTGAGTTCGAACCGAAGATGCTGGCCGTGGTCGGATTGTACCTGGACCCTCCCGACAACGCCGTGGTCCTTTCAGTGGACGAAAAGACCTCCATCCAGGCCCTGGACCGCACCCAACCGCGTTTACCCATGAAGCCTCATCGCGTCGAGAGACTCAGCCACGAATACAAACGCAACGGCACCGCCTCCTTGCTGGCCGCCCTGGAAGTGCATAGCGGCAAGGTTCTGGGCCAATCCATCCGGCGCTCTAACAGTGACTCCTTCATTCGCTTCCTGCGTCGATTGCTGAGGGAATACCCCGACCAGGATCTCTACGTCATTGTCGATAACGCTTCCTCTCACCGGAGCAAGAAAACCCGCGCCTGGGCTGCCAGGCAAGAGCGACTCCATCTGGTCTATACCCCCACTCACGCCAGTTGGCTCAATCAGATCGAGATCTTCTTCAACATCCTGACTCGCAAGGTCATTCGCCGGGGTATCTTCAAGTCCCGCCAGGAACTGGTCCAGCGTCTGATGACTTTCATCGAGTCCTATAATGACGAAGCGCGCCCCTTTGAATGGACCTATTCGGGAAATCCTTTGGCTGTTTAATAAGTCAACGCAATTTGAAAACGCAACACTAGCTGGTCCATCCTCAGCAATTCGGGAATAGTGTCACGGTCCTGTTCCTCGCAGACCCGGGGATGAATCAGCGCAGGAAACAGGCACACCCACTGACCGTTGAATGGTTGACGAATTGCGCCTCTGGGGGTCACGCAGATGCCGTCAGATGGGCCGCCACCCTTCCGACGGGGGGTGGTGGTCCAGCATGGCGGCGATCCTGCACGAGAAGCCGGATCTGGTAATGATCGTGTACGGAATTGCGGATACTCACGATTACGGGCTAGCCCTTTCCCGAAAAAATCCTGTGCATCCTGTGCATCCATGTGAATTACCCATTTGAATTTCTCCCCTTCCCGACCCCTGGCCGATCCGTCTCGAGCCCTTTTCCGATTTTCCCTTCGCGGATATCTGCTCCGTTGGTTTCGAACAAGGGTTTGATAAGATGGGTTACGAGAGGTTTTCCAATGGCGTCATCCACTTCGAAATTCGTCGTTGAACTCAATCAGGACCGGTTTGAATCCGAAGTTGTCGAAAGGTCCCACGCCACCCCGGTGCTGGTGGACTTCTGGGCTCCCTGGTGCGGGCCCTGCCGCAGCTTGAGTCCGGTCCTGGAAAGGCTGGCCGACGAATATGCCGGGGCCTTCCTGCTGGCCAAGATCAATACCGACGAAAATCCGGACTTGGCGCTTGCCTTCCAGATCCGCAGCATCCCCCAGGTCGTCCTTTTCCGGGAGGGGAAGGCGGTCGACCAGTTCGCGGGCGCCATCCCGGAAGCTGAGATCCGGCGGTTTCTCAAGCCCTACTGTCCCACTGAGAGCGACCAGCTTTTTTCACGCGCCCAGGGGGAATTGGAGTCCGGGCAAAACGAGGAGGCCAAGGGCCTTCTGGAACAGGTCATCGACCTCGAACCGCAGCACTCACCGGCCCGCCTGGCTCTGGCCAGGCTGTTGATAGGAGAGCAGTTGCCGGAACAAGCCCGCCCCCATCTCCAGGCCATTCCGTTTCTGGCCGATGAAAAGGAAGCCGCCGACCGTCTGGAACAGGTTATCGGATTTCAGGCGGATTGTGAGGAGGCGGGTGGTCAGGCCTCTCTGAGAAAAACCCTGGAAAGCGCTCCAAAAGACCTGGAAGCACGCATGGCCCTGGCCTCCTGCCTAGTGGCGGCGGGACAGTATCGTGAAGCCTTGGAGGAGTTTCTGGCGGTGGTTGCCCGCGACAAGCACTTCCGGGAGGACTCGGCCCGCAAGGCCATGCTGGCCGTTTTCAGCCTGATCGGGGAACGAAGCGAACTGGCGGAGGAATTCAGGGGGCGCCTGGCCCGAACCCTCTATTAGGTCGATCGGCCGTGTCACCGACCCGACAAAAGGCGCTTCCAGACAGCCTCGGTCACCGGCATGACCGAAAGGCGCGGCAGCCGAACCAGGTCGAAATCCTTGAGTTCCGGGTCCGACTTGATGTCGGCAAGCCGAATCGGTTCCGCCAGCTTGCGATTGGGCTTCACCTCCACCACCACCAACCGGGGATTCTCCCGCTCGGGATCGGGAAAGGGGTCGCTGGTGACCTCGGCGATGCCCACCACCATCCTCTCTCGGCCGGTGTGGTAGATCAGGGCTTGATCTCCACGACGGATCTGTCTGAGGTGCTTCAGGGCCAGGTTGTTGCCGACCCCGTCCCAGAGGGTCCGCTGGTCCGCTTCCAGGTCCGCATAGGCGTAGTCCGAAGGTTCCGTCTTCAGCAACCAGTAGGCCATGGCAATTCTCCCTATTTTCTGGGGGGCCGGGAGGGGCGAAGCTCCACCCGGCTGGGAAGGGACCGGGGATGGTGCCGAAGCAGATCCACCACCACTTGCGCCACGTCCTCCGGCGTCAGCTTCCAGCGGGCCTCCTCGCCGGTCCGATGCCCGCGGAACCCGGTATTGACGCTTCCGGGAAGTACGGCGCTGACGCGGATATTGTCGTGACGCAGATCCTGCATGATCGCCTCGCTGAAGCCGTTGAGGCCGAACTTGGAGGCATTGTAGGCCGAGCCGCCGGCAAAACCCTGTGTCCCCGCCAGGCTTCCGATGTTCAGGATATATCCGCCTCCGCGCTTTCTCAGGATGGGAACGGCCGCATGGCAGCAGTGGAAGACACCGGTGAGGTTGGTCCCCATGACCTCTTGCCACTGCCGGGGAGATATCTCGGCGATATCGCCCATCACTCCCACCCCCGCGTTGTTCACCAGAATGTCCAACCCCCCGAATGCCTCTAGGGTGAAGTCCACCAGGGACCGGACCTGGTCGTAGCGGGAGACGTCGCAGACGGTTCCCCTGACCCTGCCGGCCCACTCTCGTTGCAGCCGCTCGACGCAGGCGGCCACCGCTTCCTGCTTGCGGGCGCAGATGACCACTCGAACGCCTGCCTCCAGCAAAGCGCAGGCGATGGCCCGGCCGATGCCCCGGGTTCCCCCGGTCACAATGGCTATCCGGTCTCTGATTGTGCTATTAATGGCTTCCTCGTGCGTTGCTCCCGCACCTCGGACGCCCCATGAAGGTTTCACTGTTCATCCCCTGCCTGGTGGATCAGTTCTTTCCCAGTGTTGGCATCAACCTGGTCAAGATCCTCCGCAAAGCGGGAGTGTCTGTCGACTATCCACGGGACCAGACCTGTTGCGGCCAACCGGCGTTCAACTCAGGATATCATGAGGAGGCCACCCAGTTGGCCCGGCGTTTTCTGGAGGTCTTCGGAGAAGCCGAAATCATTGTTTCCCCCTCCGGCTCCTGCACCAGCATGGTAAAGGTATTCTACCCGGAGATACTCCAGGATCCCGGCCTGCGCCGGCAACTGCAGCAGGTGACCGGCAGAGCCTACGAGTTCTCCGATTTTCTGGTCAACGTCATGGGGGTCAAGGACTTGGGGGCCACCTTTCCCCATCGTGTCACCTATCACGACGCCTGCCATCTGTTCCGGGAGCTGGGGGTGCACCGTGCCCCCCGGGAGCTGATCCGACACGTTCGGGGCATCGAGCTGGTCGAGATGGAAAGCAGCGACGCCTGTTGCGGCTTCGGTGGCACCTTTTCGGTCAAGTTCCCCGAAATTTCCACCGCCATGACGCAGGACAAGAGCGCAGCCATCCTCAAGACCGATGCGGAGTATGTGGTGGCCAACGACTCCAGTTGCCTGATGCAGATCGGCGGCTACCTCAGTCGTCAGGGCCTTCCGATCAAGCCGCTCCATCTGGCCGACCTGCTGGGAGAGAACCTTTCGTAGGGATGAACCGCACACCCAGCCAATTCAAGATCCTTGCCTCGGAGAATGTCGCCGACCCGCGCCTTCGCCGCACCTTTCAGTCGGCTACCGGCCATGCCCTGGGGCAGCGTGCCCAGTCCGTCCAACTGGTGCCGGAGTGGGAAGATCTCCGGGAGCGGGCCCATCGCATCAAGGAAGAAGCTGTCGAGCACCTGGACTTCCATCTGGAGAAGCTGGAAGAAAGCGTGGTCCAGCGGGGCGGTCGGGTGTTCTGGGCTCGGGACGCAAGCGAGGCCTCCAACTACGTGGTGGATCTCTGCCGCCGCCTGCAGGCCTCGACGGTGGTGAAATCCAAGTCGATGGCTGCCGAGGAGATCGGCCTTTCCGATGCGCTGGAGGCGGCCGGGGTGGAACCCGTGGAAACCGACCTGGGTGAGTTCATCATTCAGGTGGCCGGCGAAACTCCGTCCCACATCATCGCGCCCGCTCTGCACATGACCCGCCAGCAGATCGGAAACCTCTTTCACGAAAAGTTCGGAATTCCCTACACGGATATTCCGGCGGAGTTGTGCGCTTTCGCCAGGCAACGGCTGCGCCGGGAGTTTCTCTCGGCCCGGCTGGGAATCTCCGGAGTCAATTTCGCGGCGGCCGATACGGGCACCATCGTGATCGTGGAAAACGAGGGCAACGCCCGCCTCTGCACCAGCCTACCCCGGGTCCATGTGGCCATCATGGGCCTGGAGAAGGTCATTCCCCGGTTCTCGGAACTTCCGCTCTTCCTGAGGCTGCTGGCCCGCAGCTCGACCGGACAGAGACAGACCAGTTACGTCTCCATGATCAGCGGCCCGCGCCGAGAGGGAGAATGGGACGGCCCCGAAGAATTTCACCTGGTCCTGCTGGACAACGGGCGCAGCGACATTCTGGCCGATCCGCGCGTGCGCCGTTCGCTTTACTGCATTCGCTGCGGCGCCTGCCTGAATACCTGCCCGATCTACCAGCGAGTCGGAGGGCATTCCTACGGGTCCGTCTACTCCGGTCCCATCGGATCCGTGCTGACGCCCCTGTTCCAGGGTCTGGAGGTGGCCGGGGATCTCCCCTACGCCTCCTCGCTTTGCGGTTCCTGCTCCAATATCTGTCCGGTCAAGATCGACCTCCATCACCAACTGCTGTGGCTGCGCGAGAAGCTGGTATCGCGCCGGGCGACTCCCTGGCAGGAACGCCTGGCCATGTCTGTCTTCGCGGCCGGCATGAAGGATCCGGCCCTGTATCGAATGGGTTCGGCGCTGTTGCGGCTGTTGTTGAAGGTGTCAGGCAGAAGCAATCGCCCCTTGTCCGTGCCGGGATGGAGCCCCACCCGGGACTTTCCGGCTTTGGCCGAAACCTCCTTCAAACAGTGGTGGGAGGACAACCGGCAACCAGGAGAGGGCCCATGAGCGGTTCCCGGGAAGTCATTCTTGGCCGCATTCGCCGGGCGCTGCTTCGCTCCGGCCCTGGGCATGGCCAGGACCACGGCGGCCCCGAGCGGGTGCCATCCACCCCCGGCCGGGCGGGTCCCGCCGGGCTTTTCGACCAGTTTCGGGAACAATCCGCAAGGGTCGGTGGCGAACCCCGAGTTTGCGCCGATGTCGAGGAGGCCCTGGGAGGCATTCGGGATCTCGTTGCCGGCGCCGGATATCGCAGGGTCGCCGTCTCCAACCACGAAATCTGCCGCCGTCACCGGCTGGCGCAGAGGCTTTCGAACCTGCTTCCCGAGGTGAGCGTCTGGAGGGAGGAGGGGGATGCGGAAATGCAGGGTTCTCGCCGGCGGAATTCCCGACAACTGGCCCAAGCGGATCTTTCCATCACCGGGGCGGATTTCCTGATCGCTGAAAGCGGCACCGTCCTCGTCGCCAGCGCCGGCGCCAGTCGCCAGATCAGCCTGCTTCCCACCGCCCACCTGGTGCTGGCCACCCCCGATCAGATCTATCCCGACCTGGGGGCTGTCTTCCAACAGATGGGGACTGCGCCCGAGGAAGGCCGGCTGCCGGCGGCGCTGACCATGATCACCGGTCCCAGCCGCACCGCCGATATCGAGAAGGTCTTGATCAAGGGTGCCCACGGTCCGGTGAGACAGCTCACCTGGCTGATCGGAGAGGAGGGCAGTTGCCTTGATTCGAAACGAGGTGTGCAGATGAATCAGGGTTTGTGAATGTTGGATCTTAGATTTTTGATTGTAGATTGAGCCTTTTGCAAAATTCGGAATCGGTCATGGGGGGGAAGCCCACCCGGGAGCGCGGGCGTCCCGCCCGCACCTTTTTTCTGCAAACAGGATGCGAGCCACCGCCACTGCCTCCGACTGTGCGCCGGACTTGCCGTTGCGGGGTGCTCTTCCCCAAGGCGAATGCGGAGAATCGGCGCCCTTTGCGTGAATCGAAGGCAGAGCGGACCGGCCGGGCTGCGCCCGGACCGATGCGGGCGGGACGCCCGCGCTCCCGGGGGGCACGACCCTTCCCGATAATAAATCCCGCTTACTGGAAGAATTTTGCAAAAGGCTCGATTGTTGATTTATGGCACATTAGGTCTCCCCTGTTTGCCAATCAAAAATCAAAAATCAGAAATCAGCAATTGTGAGGCGTGGCCACGCCACGCTTAGAGCCCCCCGAAGAGGGTGATGGAGTTGGCCGTCCAGCGGTCGATGGGGGACCAGAAGACAATCAGGACGATGTTGGGAACCAGCAGCAGAACAAGAAGGGCCAGGTTCAGAGGGGAGATGCGCAACGGGGTGGGCGGCCGGTCATCGTTTTCGAGGATCATGTGCTTCATGACCCTCATGTAGTAGAAGGCCGCAACCGCGGCATTGAGAGCCCCCACAAGCGCAAACCAGTAGAGGCCCTGATCGATGACGGCGCCGAAAATATAGAGCTTGCCCAGAAAGCCGGCAAACGGCGGAATGCCGATCAGCGACAACAGGAAGATGCTCATGGCCACGGCCAGAAAGGGCGAGCGCCGGAACATTCCGTTGTAGTCCTGCAGCTCGAAGGTCTTTTCGCTGTTGAAAATGACCGTGACCACGAAGAAGGCCCCCAGATTCATGAACAGGTAGACAAAGAGATAGACCAGCATGGCCTTGAGCCCGGCGCCTGTCAGCAGAACCGCACCCATCAGGATGTAGCCGGCGTGGGCGATGCTGGAATAGGCCAGCATCCGCTTCAGGTTGTTCTGGGTGAGAGCTGCGATGTTCCCCAGGGTCATGGTCATTACCGACACCACGATAAGCACCAGCGGCCAGTCGACACCGCTGATGAATGCCCACTGCTCCCCCGCCGGTTGACTCAATCCACCCAGGAAGAAGCGCACCAGGATGGCAAAGCCGGCGGCCTTGGGAGCTACCGAGAGAAAGGCCGTGACCGGTGTGGGAGCGCCGGTATAGACGTCCGGGCACCAGAAATGAAACGGCACCGCGGCCGTCTTGAATCCGAATCCGGCCGTGGTCAGCACCACCACCAGCACCAGCGTGACCTGGTTGAACCCGACCACTTCCTGCGCCAGCAGGGCATCCCGGATCGCGAAGAGATCGAGGCTTCCGGTCATGCCGTACAACAGCGAGAAGCCATACAGCATGGCTCCGGTCGATACGGCGCCGAACAGGATGTACTTCATGGAGGCTTCGTTGGAGAGGCGATCGCTACGCAGGTAGCCCACCATGATGTAGGAGGTCAGCGACACCAGTTCCAATGACAGGTAGAGCATGACCAGGTGGGCCGAGTTGGCCATCAGCAGCATCCCCAGCGTGACTGCCAGCAGGAGAGCGTGGAATTCCCCCTGGTGGACGGAAGCCAGCTCCTCCGAGTGCAGCGACCCCAGCAGCACCAGGATCCCCGCCACCAGCAGGAAGACCTTGAAGTAGAGCGCAAAGTTGTCCAGGGCCAGCATCCCTTCGAAGAGAGTCATGGCCGAGCCGTGATCGGTCTGGAGGGAGTAGAAGAGAGCCAGCAGGAGCGCCGCCAAGGTCAGCAGCGGGTTGATGCGGACCCTCAACCCCTTGAGAGAGATGTCGGAAATCACCACCAGCAGGATGCCACCCAGCAGGATCAGCTCCGGGTAGAAAAAGGTCAGGCTGTCCAGGTTGCCGAGGTTCATCGAGGATCCAACCTCTTTCTTTCTCCCCGCTCGGGGAATGCTGCGCTGAAGACGTTTGCCAGGCCGCCTGGCGGCGGGGCCCGCCTCCGGCCCGCCTATCTCTTGAGGACGTCGGCCCGGTCCAGGTTCACCGTGTTCAGAACCCGGTAGAGGGTCAGGACGATCGCCAGCGCCACGGCAACTTCAGCCGCGGCCACCACAATGACGAAAACGGCAAACATCTGTCCGTCGATCCCTGCAGAGCTGTAGCGGGAAAAGGCCACCAGGTTCAGGTTGGCCGAATTCAGGATCAGTTCCACGCCCATCAGCACGTTGACGGCATTGCGCCGGGTCAAAATCCCGAATACGCCCAAGGCGAACAAGGCCGCGCTAATCAGCAGATAATATTTGAGTTCGATCAAACGTCGGTCCTCCTTCTCACCAGCATGGCGGCTCCGATCAAGGCGACCAGAAGGAGTACCGATGCAATTTCGAAGGGAAGAAGGTAGCTGCTCAGAAAGGCTTCCCCGATCTGCTGGGTGGTGGGCTCCAGTTCCCTCTCGCCAACCAGCTTCCACTTGGTCTTGAAGGCGGCCAGGCTGATGGAAGCGAAGACGGCCGCCGCAATCAGGGTGCCCGCGATCGGCTGAAACCTTTCGGTCGTCAAGTTCAGATTGTAGAGCCGGTGGGTCAGCATCACGCCAAACAGCAACAGAACCAGGATCCCTCCCACGTAGATGAGCACCTGGGCGCCGGCCAGGAAGTCGGCTCCCAGGAATACGTAAAGCACCGCCACCCCGAAAAAGGTAAAGAGAAGAGAGAAAACCGAGTAGATCAGGCTCCGGGACACCACCACCACCACGGCCGACCCCACCGTGACGATGGCGGTAAGGATGAAAACGATGTCGGTAACACTCATGGGGATACCCTCACCTGGCCCCCGCCGGCCGGGGGCTCGGAGCCGGCTTGGGCGGAGCCTGGGGCTCGTCCTTGGCGAAGCGGTAGAGAAAGTCCTGCTTGGCCTGCACCGCAAACTCGTACTCGGGTGTCATGACCAGGCAATGGGTGGGACAGGGGTAGGTGCAGAGGTTGCAGTAGCAGCAGAGTGACATGTCGATATCGAACTGGGTGACCCGCAGCTTGATGGGGGTGCCGTCGGCCGCAAAGATGGGAGGCTCCTCCTTGTTGCGTTTCTCGGTGGTCATGTAGATGCAATCGACCGGGCAGGCCCGTACGCACTGGCCGCAACCGATGCAGTCCTCGATCTTGTTGAACAGTCGCATGCGGGAGCGTTCCGGAAGCTCCCACTTGACGCTGGGGTATTGCAGCGTGCAGGAGCGTGTGAACAGGTGAAGCCCGGTAATCTTCATTCCCTGAAGCACCGTCCAGATCGATTGAAAAATGTCCAGAAAATAACGTTTCATGGCAATCCCTTCCTCGTCGTCAGGAGGCTCCCTTCTGCCACAGGGCCAGTGTCCCCGCCACCAACACCAACACGAACGAGATGGGCAGGAGAACCTTCCAGCTCACGTGCATGAGCTGATCGACCCTCAAGCGGGGCAAGGTCCAGCGCAGCCACATCTGGACGAAGACCAGCGCCGTCGCCTTGAGGATGAACCAGACCGGCCCCGGAAGAAAGCCGGGCCCATGCCACCCTCCCAGAAAGAGGGTGGTGGCCAGCGCGCTCACCAGGAACATGTTGGCATACTCCGCCAGGAAGAAGAAGGCGAAGCGCATGCCGCTGTATTCGGTGTGGTAGCCGGCCACCAGCTCCGATTCGGCCTCGGGAATATCGAAGGGGGTCCGGTTCACCTCGGCCAGGGTGCCCAGGTAGACGACCCAGAATGCCAGGAAGGTGACGGGCTGGAAGATGAACCAGTTGAATACGCCTCCCGATTGGGCCCGCACGATCTCCTGCATGCTGAGGCTGCCCACCGGAATCACCACCGTCAGAATGGCCAGAACGGTGGGAATCTCGTAGCTGACGATCTGGGCGGCCGCCCGCATCCCCCCGAACAGCGCGTACTTGTTGTTGGAGGCCCAACCGGCCATGATGATCCCCACCACGCCCAGCGAGGAGATGGCCGCGATATACAGCACTCCGATATTGAGGTCGCTGACGATGAACCGCTCGCCGAAGGGCAGGACCACGAACGCAGCAAAGCCTCCGGCGAACACCACCAGTGGAGCCAGCTTGAAGAGCAGCCGATCGGCCTGGGCCGGGACGATGTCCTCCTTGAGGAGCAGCTTCACCCCGTCGGCGATGGTCTGGGCCCACCCGTGCCAGCCGCCCACCCGCATCGGTCCCACCCGGTCCTGCATGTGGGCCGAGACCTTGCGCTCCCCCCAGATGGCTACCAGGGGGATGAAGGCGACCAATCCCAGGCACAGCAGACAGGCCAGCAGCATGGGGAGGAAGATCTGCAGGACCTCGGGCAATTGGTCGTACCCGGCCACCTGCTGAGTCAGGACCTCTCTGAGGTATTCCATGGGTGCGTTCCGGACCTTCTCATTGGGTTGAAACCGACGGTCCGTCCCCGGCCCTGCCGAAGGAACTAACGGTCGATCTCACCCATCACGATATCGATGCTTCCGATGATGGCGATGATATCCGCCACCATTCCACCCTTGGCGATGGCGGGCAGCAGGCTCAGCACCGTAAAGCAGGGAGACTTGACCTTGACCCGAAAGGGCATGAGCTTTCCGTCGCTCACCAGGTAGTAACCCAGCTCGCCGCGAGGCGTTTCGGTGCGGTCGTAGACTTCGCTCTTGGCGGGCCGCACCCGGCGGGGAATATGCTCGTGCACGTCCCCTTCGGGAAGCCGGTCCAGGGCCTGTCGGATCAGCTTCAGGCTCTGCTCCATTTCCCGCACACGCACATAGTAACGGTCCCAGCAGGAACCGAGGGGACCGTGCTCGCCCAGGCCCACCGGAACCTCGAAGTCGTAGGTCTCGTAGCCGCAATAGGGTTCTTCCTTGCGCAGGTCCCAGGCGATGCCGGAACCGCGCAGGTTGGGTCCGGTCACGTTGTGCGACAGGGCCTGCTCCTCGCTGATGATTCCTACATCGGCCGTGCGTTCCAGGAAGATCTTGTTGTAGCTGAGCAACTTGTCCAACTCGGCGATGACGGGCTCGAACTGCCCCAGGAACTCGCGGGTCTTGGCCTCGAAGCCCTCGGGAATGTCGTGGGAAACCCCGCCGACCCAGTTGTAGTTGTAGAGGAGCCTGGCGCCGCACAGCCATTCGAACAGGTCCAGAACCTTTTCCCGCTCCCGAAAGCAATGCAGGAAGGGGGTGAAGGACCCGATATCCATGGCATAGGTGCCGACCGAAAGCAGGTGGCTGGCAATGCGGTTGAGCTCGGCCATCAGCACCCTGAGCGTCTTCACCCGCTCATTGACCTCCAGCCCCATCAGCTTCTCGACGGCCAGCGCATAGCCCAGGCTGTTGTTCATCGAGGCGATGTAGTCCATGCGGTCGCAAAAGGGGATGACGCCGGGATAGTCGATGTTTTCGGCGTGTTTCTCGAAACAGCGGTGCAGGTAGCCGATGTGGGGGATGACGTTCCTGACGACTTCGCCGTCCGTTTCCAGCTCCAGGCGCAGCACACCGTGCGTGCTGGGATGCTGGGGCCCCATGTTCAGGACCATTTCCTCGCCGGCGTAGGCTTCGACTTGCATGCGGGTCACTCTTGGGACGGCGCTCCCAGGCAGGTTGAGACCATCCGGTCAACCGGCCTGATAGGGATCGGTTCCCAGATCTTCTCCCTCCTGGGCGCGTTCGGCAAACTGCTTGGCCGGCGCGGCCGGCATGCCGCGGTAGGTCTCCGGCTGCACGTAGTCCTTCCTGAGCGGATAGTCCACCCAGTCATCGGGGCAGAGGATCCGGCGCAGGTCGCTGTGGCCGTCGAAGTGGATGCCGAACATGTCGTAGGCCTCCCTTTCGTGCCAGTTGGCGATGGCCCAGACGGTTTCGACCGTGGGCAGGGCCGGATCTTCCCGGGGCAACTCCACCTTGAGCACGATCTTGTGCCGGTGGCGCATGGAAAACAGGTGGTAGACCACCTCCAGCCGCTCCGCTTCGTTTTTGGAATCCTTGTAGTCCACGCCGCTCAGACACATCAGGGTATCGAAGGCCAGGCCGGGATCGTTCTTGAGAAAAGCGCAGATATCCTCCACTGCCCCCGGTGCCACGACAACGAAGGGCTGGAGGCATTCGTGGCTGGACTTGGTGATTTGGTCCGGGAACTGTTCCTGGAGGGTCTGGAGGATCTCAGAGGCCTGTTTCATCCGATTAGGCGGCCCCTTTCTTGCGAAGCACACGCTGCCGCATGATCTTTTCCTGAAGCTTCATCACGCCGAAAAGAAGGGCTTCCGGACGAGGGGGACAACCGGGAACGTAGACGTCGACCGGAATCACGTGGTCCACGCCGTTGAGAACATGGTAGCCGTGCTGCCAGTAGGGCCCCCCGTTGTTGGCGCAACTGCCCATGGAGATCACGTACTTGGGTTCCGGCATCTGCTCGTAGAGCCGCTTGACACGGGACGCCATCTTCAAGGTGACTGTCCCCGCCACGATCATGACATCCGACTGGCGGGGCGTGGCCCGGGGAATCATTCCGAAGCGGTCCCAGTCGTAGCGGGAAGCCCCGGTCGCCATCATCTCGATGGCGCAGCACGCCAGGCCGAAGGTCATCGGCCAGAGCGACGAGGCCCTCCCCCAGTTCAGCAGGGTGTCCACGGTCGTAAGAACGATGTTGTCGCCGAACCTATTCTCCAGGATTCCCATGGCTCCCTTCCGTCACTGGTGACGTTCCTCCGGCCGCACCCATTGCAGATCTCCCTTGGCCCAGACGTAGGCCAGTCCGACCATCAGTATGGCGATAAAGACGAGTCCTTCGATGAAGGCGATCCACCCCAGGTCCTTGAACACCACCGCCCACGGCAGCAAGAAGGCCACCTCCACGTCGAAAATGATGAAAATCAAGGCGAAGACGTAGAAACGAATGTTGAATTTGATCCAGGGACTACCCACCGGATTCTCCCCGCACTCGTAGGGGATCAACTTTTCCTCGCTGTACTTGGAGGGGCGAATCAGGCTGGCGATGAGCAGATTGACGAAGATAAACAGCGCGCCGACGCCCAGAAAAACCAGCACATTGGCAAATTGAAGGGTCATCGGCGAATGTGGCCGGTCCTGAACCGAAGGGTCCCTTGCCAGGGATAATGTGGGGGAATGGGGTTCGAAAGCAATGCTGTCCCGGCCCCGGAATGCAGTGGGCGCGGCCGCTGCCGGGACTCAGGCGGCCCGCGGGGTACCCGACCTGCCCGGCTCATCCTCGTCCAAATTACGGCGGGATGTTAGCATATCCCCTTTCGATTGCCAAAAAGTTATTGGGGGGCCGTCTGCCGAATTCCGAGGCGTTCCTTGTTCCACCCATTGGCGCAACCCTGCAGTGCCCCAGGATGATTCCACGCTAATTTTTCTCTCTCCGGGAGGATTGATTTGGGTCGATTTGGGTGATTGGCAAGCGGTGCCCACCCGGGAAATGGGCCTGATACGGGGCTCTGGCCCACAGGTCAACCTGTATCCGGCAGCGTGGAATCACCCCCGAGCCGAAATTCGTTCATCATTCATCACTCATCATTCATCATTTGTTAGCGTGGGATCACCCTGGCAGTGCGCTTTCTGAGGTTGCCCTCACCGAGGTGATTGATTAAACTTTGGTTAAGGTGTGACCATGTTTGTTTCCGCAGAAAGGATAATTGGAGCCATGAGGAGGCGAAGACTTCTATTCTTCTCAATGATTCTGGGGACCCTGATCCTCGGGGTGGCCATCGGCACCATGATCGACCATTCGGTGAGCGCCGCCAGGTCGGCAGCCTCCACCCCCGCCCCCATCAGCGTGCCCTCCCCCACCAAGCTGTCGTCGCACTTTTCAACCGTGGCTCAGAAGGTCGAGAAGGCCGTCGTCAATATCAGCACCGAAACCATCGTCAGGCGGCAGTCGTCCCCCCGGCGGCAATTCCGCAGCGATCCTTTCCAGGACTTCTTTGAACGCTTCTTCGGTCAGGACATGCCCCGCAGGAGACCCAGGACCCAGTCCCTCGGGTCCGGCTTCGTGGTGGATGCCAAGGGTTACATTCTCACCAATGCCCACGTGGTTGAGAATGCCGACACCATTACGGTCAAGCTCTACTCCGGCGAGGAGTACGAGGCCAAGGTGGTGGGAAAGGACACCAAGACCGACCTGGCGGTAATCCGGGTGGAAGCCGAAGCGAAGCTCACCGCTGCCAAGCTGGGAGACTCGGATGGGATGCGTCAAGGGGACTGGGTGCTGGCGGTAGGCAGCCCCTTCGGTCTGGAACAGACGGTGACCGCCGGCATCATCAGCGCCACCGGGCGCAAGAACATGGGCGATGCCACTCCCTGGCAGCACTTCCTGCAGACCGACGCGGCCATCAACCGCGGCAACAGCGGAGGGCCCCTGGTCAACATGGCCGGTGAAGTGATCGGGGTCAATACCGCCATTTTGACCCAACCCACCTTTGGGGGAATTGGGGGGAATCTCGGTATCGGATTCGCGCTTCCCTCCAACCTGGCCACCAACGTCTACAACCAGCTCATAGAGCACGGCAAGGTTCGGCGCGGAGCCATCGGAATCAAGATGCAGGCCCAGGCCACTGCTCGCACTCTCAAGGCATTGGGAGCAGCCGACGGAAAGGGAGTGATCGTCGAGAAGTCCGACCCGCCCGACGGACCCGCCGCCAAGGCCGGTCTCGAGCAGGGAGATGTGATCGTGGAGGTCGATGGGAACAAGATCAACGACACCTACGATATGCATCGAGTCCTCTCCACCGTGGCCCCGGGAACCAAGATCACCCTCAAGTACATCCGGGACGGCCGGCTCAGGACCACCCAACTGACGGCCATGGATCGAGAGGATCTTCCTTCGATTGCCCGCGAAGGCGCCCCGCAAGAGCAGGAGCCTTCCGAATCGGTTCGCCTGGGTATTTCCCCCCGGAACCTCACTCCCAGACTGGCCAGGGAGTTCGAATTATCGGAAGACGAAGGCGGGGTCTATGTCATGCGAGTCGAACCCGACAGCATTGCCGATGAGGCCGGGATCGAAGCCCACGACCTGATCCTGGAGATCAACAAGACGTCGACTCGTACCGTCGGTGATTTGCGGGAACTCACTTCAGAACTGAAGTCCGGCATGAACCTGTTGTTCCTGGTGAAGCGGTGGGACCGCGGAGCGGGAGAAATTATCACTCTCTTCCTGACGGGGTCCGTTCCGTAGTGTCCTGTCTCAGAAAGAAGGCACGCCATGAAACCCTTTTCAGTGGAGATGGCCGTTTTAGCTTGTGCCGGCCTGTTATCCCAAATCAACCTGCAGGCTCAGGCCACCCGCTCTTACGAAGTGCCCGAGGGAACGCGCATACGGGTGCGCCTGGAATCGAACCTCAACTCCAAGGCCAATCGCCAGGGGGACCGCTTCACCGTCAGGGTCGTTGAAAGTGTTCAGGTTCGGGGCAAAGAGGTCATTCCGGTGGGCAGCACCGTGGAGGGCCGGGTTGCCGAAGTCCGACAGTCTGGCCGCCTCAAGGGCCGGGCGGAGGTCCACCTGTCCTATGAGCGATTGATTTTCCCCAACGGCGTCTCGGAGACCATCATCGCCTCCCAGGCGGAGTTGGACGACACTCAAAAAGAGGAAATGGACCGCCGCGAAGGAACCATCCTGGGAGAATCCTCCAGCAAGGGCAGGGCCGCCGAGATTGGAGCCGGGGCAGCCATCGGCGCCGGCATTGGCGCCATCGCCGGGGGCCGAAAGGGGGCAGCCATCGGTGCGGGCGCCGGCGGGCTCATTGGACTGGTCGATGTCTTGAGGCGCGGCGGCAAGGAAATAGAAATCCCGGCAGACACTCTCATGGTCATCCGCCTGGATCGCCCCTTGACCGTCGTCTCCACCAGGTAGGGTGTCTTCGCTCACCCCGCGAGAGGCCGACCGTCGCCCGCGCACCCACACCCGCAACCCCCATCCATGGAGCCAGCCGACGCTACCGCACGATGCACTGGTCCAGTCTCCAATCACGCTGATCCATTCTGCGCGCTGGTGTTGGATCAACTGGGTGACGGAGCCTCCAACCTGGCGCTGGATGAATTGCTGTTGCGCCGGGTCTCGGCAGAATCGGCTGCGGTCGAGACCTTCCTGCGCTTCTACGGTTGGCCGGAACCGACCCTATCCCTGGGCATGGCCCAGCAGGCATCCAGGGTGGTGGATTTCGGGTATTGCCGCCGACACGGCATCGCGGTCGCTCGCCGGGCCACCGGGGGCAAGGCGGTCCTCCACCATCGGGAAGTCACCTACTCCCTCATCTCCAACGACCGCTCCCTCTTCCCCGGCTGGTCCATACAAGAGTCCTACCGAAAAATATCAGCGGCTCTGCAGCAGGGTCTGGCACTGTCGGGGATCGACACCACCCTCGCCGGCTCGGCTGTCGGGCAAAGACGCAATCACCGGTCCCATCGCAGCCACGCCTGCTTTGCCAGCGCCTTTCACCACGAGATTCTGTTCGCGGGCAAAAAGCTTGTCGGCAGCGCCCAGCGAAGGACGCTCCGGGGATTCCTGCAGCACGGGTCCATTCTCCTGGAATTCGATCCGCCTCTGCTGCAAGGCGCCCTGCGCGGACAAAATCTTCCGGACCTGGCGTCCAACGTTGCAACCCTCGGGTCCTGCCTGGGAAGGGCGCCCGAGTTCTCTGCCGTGGTTTCCTTCCTGCTGGAGGGCTTTCGCCAGATCCTGAACGCCCGGATTGAGCCGCGAGCATTGGATTCGGGCATTCGGTCGGAGGCGGAGGCGCTGGGAAGAACCCGCCGGGTCGCCCCCTGAACTTCCTCGTCCTGAACCCCGATTCCGGCAGCGCTCACGAGGATCGGCAGAGAGCGCTTCATTCTCCCCACGATCCCGGGGTTGAAGGAAAAATGCGACTGCAGGGCAAGCCCCCGGGGAGGCGTTGCGACAAGCCGAAAGCCCTTGACACTCCAGAATTCAGATACTATAAACCCTTCAGCGACCTTCAATCAGGTACCGGTTCCGATGGACGCAAAGCGCCAGTTGAATGAGCGGGAAAGAGACATCCTGAAGTCTGTCATCCAGCACTACATCGCCAGCGGCAAACCGGTAGGCTCCCGAATTCTCTCCAAGGAACGCAATCAGCGAATCAGCCCCGCCACCATTCGCAACATCATGGCCGACCTGGAAGAGGCGGGTTATCTTGTACAGCCTCACACCTCGGCGGGCAGGGTCCCCACCGACATGGGATACCGATTCTACGTGGACAACCTGCTGGAATCCTCCTGCCTGAACAGCTCGGACCAGGAGTTGATCAACGGCAGGATCTTCACTTCGGATTCCCAGGATAACGTCATGGAGCGGATTTCCCAGGCCATCTCCCACGCCACCAACAACGTCGGCTTCGTCATCTCTCCCTCGCTTGGCCACAGCCTGTTGAAACACCTCGAGTTGATTCAGCTTGGAGATTCCAAGATCCTGGTGATCACCGTGTCCAAGTCGGGTCTGGTGCAGAATCGAATCATTCAAATCGACGAATCGTTCAACCAACGCGAGCTGGACCAGACGGCCGGGTTTCTGAACGAGAACTATTCCGGCTACAGCCTGCTCTCCATCCGCGATGATATCCTCACGAAGATGAAGGAGGAAAAAGCCCTCTACGACCGTTTCCTCAACAACGTGATCCTGCTCTGCGATCGAGGTCTGATCGACGAGGTGGCCGAGCCCGATGTCGATATCTATCTGGATGGCGCCTCCAATTTCCTGGGACAACCCGAGTTTTCCGACACTGAGCGGATGCGGTCCATCTTCAAGACATTCGAAGAAAAGAATCGGCTGGTGAAAATCCTCAACCAGTGTCTTCGAGCGAGAGCCGGACAGGGGGTAAGAATCATCATCGGCTCGGAAAACTCGTTGCCGGGCTTGCGGGAATACACCTTGATCTCCTCTCCCCTCACGATCCATGATCGGAATCTGGGCTCGGTGGGAATCTTGGGGCCGACGCGTATGGAATATGCCAAGGCCATCAACACGGTGGACTATGTCGCCAAGCTCTATGGCCAGATCCTCGGCGCCGACTCCGGAAGCGGCGAAGCGGCGCGCCTCTGATTGAAATCCCCCACTCAAGTCGAAAAGCGGCGTCGGATCGACCGCTTCACAGCGGCTGGAACCAATTTGCGGAGACACACGGGCAAGGCGAAACGGGGTTGCCCGGCGGCATGACCAAAGCCATGGCTTCAACTTCAGAGAATACGGGCACTCCCCCGGTAACGGCTGCCGCGGAGGCTGAAAGCCCCTCGGCGTCGCTTGACGAAGGTCGCAAGGGAGATCGGGAGCCCACCGCAGGGCGGGGTTCTTCCGGCGCACGGCCTCCGGCTGAGGTCCCGGAGGAGCCCGCCGGCGAGAACCAGGCGGATAAAGCGGCCGTGGGTCCGCTGGAGGATGGCCGACACAACCGCCTCAAGGCCGAAAACGAGGCGCTCTATCAGCGGCTGCTCCGACTTCAGGCCGAATTCGACAACTTTCGCAAGAGGACCGAACGGGAAAAGCAGGACTTCTTCGATTACGCTCTGACCGATTTTGTTCGCAAGTTGCTGCCGGTCCTGGACGCATTCGAACGGGGTCTTGAGGTTGCCGAGGGTGAGACGGTTGCAGACTTCAAGACGGGGTTTCAACTGGTCCTGAAGCAATTCACCGACGTGCTGAACCAGGCAGGCCTGGAACCCATTGAATCTTCGGGGCAAATTTTCGACCCCAACCGCCATCAAGCCCTGATGCGGGAGGAGACGGAGGCTTTTGCCGACAATCAGATTATCGGTGAACTGCAGCCGGGCTATACTTTCAAGGGCCGTCTGCTTCGCCCCTCTCTGGTAAGAGTTGCCGCCGCTCCGGACAAGACGGCGACCGAAACACAAGACAATTAGAACGGTGCAGGGAGACTGCCGCTTTGAGTAAGCGCGATTACTACGAAGTCCTCGGTGTTTCCAAATCGGCGTCCGACCAGGAGATCAAGAGCGCCTACCGCAGGCAAGCCGTCAAGTACCACCCCGACAAGAACCCGGGGGACCGATCCGCCGAGGAAAAGTTCAAGGAAGCCGCAGAGGCCTACAGCGTCCTGGGTGACCCCCAAAAGCGCGCCCAATTTGATCGTTTCGGCCACAGCTCTGTCGGCGGCAGCGGGGGCGCCGGCTTCGACCCGACCATCTTTTCGGAGTTCGGAGACATTTTCGGTGACTTTTTCGGTTTCGGCGACCTGTTCGGCTCATCTTCCCGCCGGCAATCTCCCGCGCGCAGGGGAGCCGATCTTCGTTACGATCTGCAGATCGACTTCATGGACGCGGCCTTCGGAATGAAAACCAGGATCAAGGTGCCGCGCACGGAGGCATGCGAGCCCTGTCAGGGTTCCGGTGTCGCGCCCGGGGCCACGCCCTCAATCTGCTCCACCTGCCACGGGCAGGGCCAGATGCGTTACCAGCAGGGGTTTTTCAGCATCAGCCGCCCCTGTCACCAATGCCAGGGCTCGGGACGGCTGGTCAAGGACCGTTGCGTCGACTGCCGGGGAGAGGGTCGCATTCGCCGGGAGCGTGTCCTCCAGGTGACGATTCCGGCCGGAGTCGACACCGGTTCCAGGGTAAGGTACTCCGGCGAGGGCGAGGGAGGTCTTCAGGGGGGACCGCCTGGAGACCTCTACGTGGTCTTGAGAGTCGGAGACCATGAGATCTTCGAACGCCAGGAGAACGACATTCACTGCATGATTCCCATCAGCTTCACCCAGGCGGCGTTGGGTGCGACCCTCAAGGTCCCTACCCTGGAAGGAGAGGAAACCCTGTCGATCCCGCCAGGCACTCAAAGTGGCAAGGTCTTTCGATTGAGAGGCAGGGGCATTCCCGGTGTCAACGGCCGCGGGCGCGGAGACGAATTCGTCTCCGTCAACGTGGTGACTCCCAGGAAGCTCAATCGGGACCAACGCCGCGTGTTGGAGCAATTGGCGGAACTGACGCCGGTGGAGAACAAGCCCCTGGAGCGGGGATTGTTCGACAGGGTCAAGGACATTCTGGGTTGATCGAGAAGACCGCCTCTCGGCGGTCGCAATCCCCTGAACCGGCCCCAACCGCCCTTCTGCGCGATACATCCATGCGGCAGTGGCATTTTCTCCAGTTTTCCCTCAACTCCCAACATCTCGAGTCGGCTTCGGCCATCGCTGCCGAAATGGGGACCCGGGGCATCCACGAACAGACGCTGAAGTCCGGCGAGATCCTGCTGAAGGCCTACTTCGATCCGTCCAGCGACATCGGTCGGGTGCGCAGTGACTTCCAGGTTCGATGTCAGGCGGCCGCCGTCCCGCTTGCCGGCTGCGCCACCGGAATCGAGGAAGAACACGACTGGCTGAAGGAATGGCGCCGGAACTTGAAGCCCTTCCCTGTCGGCGCCCGCTTCTGGATCGTTCCCGGGCGGCAGGTTTCCGGGACTGCCGCCCAGGACCGCATTTCCATGTGGTTGGAGCCCCAAATGGCTTTTGGAACCGGCACGCACGAATCGACCCAGCTCTGCCTGGAGGTGCTGGAAAGACTGCCCCTGACCGGCAGAACCGTGCTGGACATCGGCACGGGATCCGGGATTCTGGCCATCGCCGCCGCCAAGTTGGGGGCTGAAAGCGTGCTGGCCTGCGATATCGATCCGGCAGCTCTCCAGCTGGCCCGGGCCAACTGTTGCCGCAATCGGGTCGACCGGCGGGTCCGCCTGTTCGCGGGGGAGGTCGAGACTCTCTCCGGGCGCCGATTCGACGTTATCCTGGCCAACCTGGATGGCAACCTGATTCGACAGAAACTGAACGACTTCGGTCAGTGCCTCAATCCGCAGGGCCGCCTCATCCTCTCGGGATTGCTGGAGCGGGATGCAACGGGCCTATGCCGTTCGCAAGTCGTTCGCGACCTGCCAATGACAGTGTTGCAAGATGTCGCCAAGGGTGAGTGGCGGTGTCTGGTGTTTGGAGGAGACCCCATGAACCTTCGTGGGACTCTTTGATCCTACAAGCACCGGGGACTGAATCCTGGGTTGCTCCCCCTCTTCCGGAAAATCCTGTTTTTCGGGGTCCATCATGCCGGTCCGAAGGTTTGTTCTCGACACGCCCCCCAGTGGAACCGTCGCAATGCTGGAAGAACGCGAGGCTCACCACCTGATGCATGTCCTGCGGGCCGAGGTCGGTACAGGCGTGGAACTCATCGATGGAAGGGGACGTTTGTGGTCGGCCCGGGTCGGGGAAATATTGGGAAACCGGGTCCGGCTGGTGGACGTGTCTCTGCTCCCGGAGACAGCCGAGCCGGAAGTTCGGCTGACGCTCATCCAGGCCCTATGCAAATCCGATCGGTTGAGCTGGATCTTGCAGAAGGCCACTGAACTCGAGGTTTCCGAGATCTACCTGGTTCACGGTCGCCGTTCGGTGGTCAGGATCTCCCAGGAACGGACGCGGGCCAAGCTGGAACGCTGGAGGACCATCCTCGTCAATGCGGCCAAGCAGTGCCGTCGTTCGACCATCCCGATCCTTCAGCCACCCCTGGAGTGCCGGGAGGTTTGCGAAGCCGTGGGATCCGATCTGAAACTTCTCCTTCAAGCTTCTCCTCAGGCCGTGCCCCTCAAAAGCCTGCTCCGAGGCAAGTTCTGGCCGTCAGTCGCTTTCGCCGTCGGTCCGGAAGGCGGATGGACCGGCGAGGAATGCGAGACCTTCCTGCATAGCGGTTTTCAAGCAGTCCAACTGGGCCGCAGCACCTTGAGAACCGAGACGGCGGCCACGGTTGCGGCGGCGCTCTTGCGGTACGAACTGTTACCGGAAAATTGATTGCTTCCGCACTGGCCTTGCAATAGTATCCGCTCTTGATGAAACAGAACCCTTCCCGGTTCAGCTCACCGACACCTCACCGTGGACGTTCGAATCGGTCTCCGGCCTACTGCCCCGGGATCCTCGGGGCACTCCGCAGCCTTTGGAGGCTTTGTTCCCTGTTGCCGGCGCTGGCGGTGTGCACCCTCACGTCGGCCGCACAGCAGCGCCCCTTGCAGACCGAAGACCCCACCATCCTGAAAGCGGGCCGTGCCTCCCTGGAATTCGGGTTCGACTTCCTGCAGGACGCCAAGTTCCCGGTCTCGGGACTGCGGGGAGATCAGACCGGTCTGGGAGTCATGGGCCTGCATATCAGCCTGGCCGGGGTG
This sequence comes from Terriglobia bacterium, assembly GCA_963665655.1. Classification (GTDB taxonomy): domain Bacteria; phylum Acidobacteriota; class Terriglobia; order Versatilivoradales; family Versatilivoraceae; genus Versatilivorator. Next base: position 4,828,879 of record OY762429.1, on the reverse strand, counting down.
GCGGAAGTGCAGATGGACTGGACGGCGCACAACCTTCTCTCGGTCACCGAAACCACCCCTGCTCCGGTGAGGCCTCACCTGAGTTCCGGCGGGACCGCAACCAGCGACTACGGAGATCTCTTCCTTTCCACCAAGATACGCATGCTGCACGAATCGGGCGCCAAGCCGTCCTTCGGCTTCTTCACTTCGGTTCAGGTGCCCAATGCCTCCACCGCCAAGGGCCTCGGCCTGAACGCCACCCAATACCGCGGCGGCATTCTGGCGGGGAAACACTTCGGTAAACTCCATGTCTTTGGCAACCTGGCACTGGGGATCCTGGCCAACCCCGTGCTGGCGGGAGCGCAAAACGACGTCATGGTCTACGGAGTGGCCGGGGTCTACCCCCTCACCTCCAAGGTCAATCTCGCCGCTGAGGTATTTGGCCACCGCAACAGCCGCCACCAGGCGCCCCTGGGAACCGAGAGCCTCTCCCAGTTCCGCCTGGGTCTCCAGGTCCACGCCGGCGGTTTGCGTTGGGACGTGGGCGCCGCGGCCGGACTGGCGCACCACTCCCCCCGGTCGGGCATCGTGTTCGGCCTGACCAAGCAGTTCGATTCCTTCCTTTCGCCCAAGCATTAGGCCAGGGACTCGAAGCCCCGATACTCCGATAGTGGATTTTTAGTTTCGGATTTGAGACAGGCCCGGCCCCGCCTTGGCATACGGATCATCCGAGAGTGAAACAACGAATTTTCATGCCCTATCGGGAACAAGGCCATGTCGCGCATTTTGCAGTTCGCGGAGGAGGCGAAACCCTACATTCATCGCCATCATGCAGCTTAGGGTGCGATGGCCAGTAATCGGGGTTGCACACCAATTTCATCGACTCTCTTTTCCACTTGTCCGTTGGCTGGATCAATCGTCAGCAGGGTCCTTGTCGCAGGGCTGATACCAAAGAGAGTCCTGCCGTCGGCGCTCAACACCAGATCGCTAAGCGGGACTGGGGTCCTGATAATTGCCTCACGGGTCCAGGAGCTTGCGGTGTCGAAGACGTGGACCTCATCGGCCGTGAGCGTCGTGGTTGTCAGGTCCTTCGAGGCGCAACTCACAAACGCTTTTGCGCCATTGGGGGAACGGCGTGAACCTCCGACCTGAAGTACTCTGTGCGACGGACTCAACCGAGGAGCCAGCGTTGGATGGATCCGAAAGGGACTGTCTCCGATCTCCGCCTCAAATATCTCTCCGTTGTTCATGATCAGTCCGAGTTTCCGAGCATCCGCTGAAGGAGAGATCTGCGCCAGGGGTCTCTTCAATACCCTCCTGCCCGACGTAATCGCGGATAAGCTGCTCGGCACTTCCACAAACTGAGATTGCTTCACAGAACCATCGGAAGCCAGGTTGATGCAACGGGCCCCCTGGAGCCGCACATCACAACCAACTGCCATGCCCCGGATACCGGAATGATCTCGGGGAAACCACAAGCTGGCAACCCAGCCTCTTCCGGCAAGAACCTTTTCCTGATTGTGTCAAAGGTTTGTATTGTCTGCTCGTGCACACCTGGACGAATCGTGCGGCTTTTGGCCACATAGACATAACGGCCATCCGGCGACACCGCCAGTCCCCCCGGAGCGGGCAAGGTGTAAGTCAGTCTATCGGAAAGCTTGACTCGCTGGAGCAGAGCCCCGGAGGCGGTATCGATTGCCCAGAGCTCATCGGAGGACACACCCGAGCCGGGAGGACGCGACGTAACATAGAGACGGGTCCCATCGGGAGACAGGGCAAAGAATGGAGCGTAGCCGGCTTGCAGCCTTCCTTTGACTCCCTCTCCCGGATCTACCAGCCACACCACGGACTTGCCAGCTCCAGCCCTCGGATCCAGGACGTACAGCCAACCCGATTGGGGCTCAGACCAGCCGTTGGAGGGCGTGGCCGATGCTGCGCCATACGTTGTTACAGGAGTAACAGTTACAAGCAAGAGAAGGAGAACGACTGAGCCGGGCAGGATACTTGCTTGCCATCTTCGATGGGGTCCGGCCCCATACCATCCACAGGTTCCACTTTCATTGGGTATCGCGGAGGGGAAAGACATCGATCGTCTGTGCTCCATCCTGCCCGGAATACGTGGCAATACTTATGAATCAGTGTCCTTCGTGTCCATCTTCGACTCTTCGCCCGTTGGGCGCAAATCTGCAATCAAAAATCCACAATCATCAATCCCATGGAGTGGGTCAGGCTCAGACCGATGTGGGGATCAGAGGCGGGGCGCTTCGGGATTCGAATTGCGAGATCAGGTCTTCATGCCGCAGCGTGAGGCCGATATCGTCCCAGCCGTTGAGGAGGCAGCGGCGCCGGAAGGGATCGACCTGGAAGCCGTAGCTCATGCCGCCGTCAGCCTGGATCTGCTGCTTCTGCAGGTCAACCGTCATTTGAAAACCGGCCGTTTCTCGAACCCGCTGAAAAATGGCTTCCACCTGCTCCTCGGAGAGGCGCACCGGGAGCAGTCCGTTCTTGAAGCAGTTGTTGAAGAAGATGTCTGCGAACGAGGGAGCGATGATGCAGCGGAAGCCGTAGTCCAGCAAGGCCCAGGGGGCGTGCTCCCGCGAGGAGCCGCATCCGAAGTTGGCTCGGGCCACCAGGATGCCGGCCCCGCGATAACGCTCCTGATTCAACTCGAATTCAGGATTGAGGGTCTTCCCATCCAGGAGGCGCCAATCGTAAAAAAGGAACTGGCCGAAGCCGGTCCGTTCGATCCGTTTGAGGAATTGCTTGGGGATGATCTGGTCGGTATCCACGTTGGGCAGATCCAGCGGCGCCACCACTCCGTGAACGTTTTCAAAGGGTTCCATATCGGCATCCTCGGCGATGACGCAGGCGTCAGGACGGGTCGGACGAAGGTGTTGCCTCGAGATCGTATTGCCGGACATCCACCAGGTGGCCTTCAATGGCCGCGGCGGCCGCCATGACGGGACTGACCAGGTGGGTCCTCCCACCCTTTCCCTGTCTCCCCTCGAAATTGCGGTTGGAGGTGGAGACGCACCGCTGGCCCGGGCTGAGGATGTCGAGGTTCATCCCCAGGCACATCGAGCACCCCGATTCACGCCAGTCGAATCCCGACTCCCGAAACAAATGGTGCAACCCCTCCTTTTCGGCCTGCCACTTGACCTGTTGCGAGCCGGGCACCACCATGGCCTGAACTCGGGAAGAAACGCGCCTCCCCTTGACGAAGCGGGCCGCCGACCGCAGGTCCTCCAGGCGGGAGTTGGTGCAGGATCCGATGAAGACCCGATCCACCGCGATGTCCGCCAGTGGCGTTCCCGGCTTCAGATCCATGTAATCCAGGGCTCGTTCGGCAGACTTGCGCGCGTTGGGATCATCGAACTCCGCCGGGTCGGGAACCCGGGAATCGATCGGGGCCACCTGTCCCGGATTGGTGCCCCAGGTAACCTGCGGACTCAAACCGGCGGCTTCGATGTGGATGGCGTTGTCGAATTCCGCTCCGGGGTCGCCGGCCAGTTCTCTCCAGCCGGCGACGGCCTCTTCAAAATCGGCCGGAGCATACCTTCGCCCCCGGAGATAGTCGAAGGTGGTGTCGTCCGGGGCGATCATCCCGGCCCGGGCCCCGCCCTCGATCGACATGTTGCAGACGGTCATGCGCTCTTCCATGGTGAGGTCCCGGATGGTTTGGCCGGCGTACTCAATCACCGACCCTGCCCCGCCGCTGGTTCCGATCCGACCGATAATGGAGAGAATGATGTCTTTTGCCTCCACGCCATAGGGACGCCTGCCTTCCACCTGAACCAGCAGGGTTCTGGGTCTGTCCTGGAGCAGACACTGGGTCGCCAGCACATGTTCCACCTCGCTGGTGCCGATCCCGAATGCCAGGGCTCCAAAGGCGCCGTGGGTGGAGGTGTGGCTGTCTCCGCACACCAGGGTCAGCCCGGGAAGCGTCAGGCCAAGTTCCGGGCCGATCACATGTACGATGCCCTGGTAGGGACTGTTCAGGTCGAACAAGGTGATGTCGAAGTCCCGGCAGTTCTCCTCCAGCGCCCGCACCTGCCTGGCTGCAATGGGGTCTCGGATGGGCAGTTGGCGGTCGGTGGTCGGGATGTTGTGGTCCATGGTCGCGAAGGTGAGGTCCGCTCTGCGAACCCGCCGTCCCGCCATTCGAAGTCCCTCGAACGCCTGGGGCGAGGTCACCTCGTGCACCAGGTGGCGGTCGATATAGAGGAGAGAGGGCTGACCGGGCTCTTCCCGAACCAGGTGGGCCGTCCAGATCTTGTCGAACAGGGTCTGTGGCTTCATGGTGGAGGAGTTCCTCAACAGCGAATTTTCCTGGGACCATTATAGCTGGTTCCAAGGCAGGCCTGCTTGGAACAGCCTGGTTTCATTCTGTATGATCCGCTCCGTTCCTGCCGTGCGGATCATTCGAGGAAAAGCAGTCGAACGATTATAAATGAGGGCATGGTCGTGCGCCGCTAATCACTGACCCCTGATCACTGATCACCGGACCGAATGAAGTGCCCGGACCGGCCGCCCGACTTTTCCATCAGACGGATGTTCCCGATTTCCATGCTTCGGTCAATGGCCTTGCACATATCGTAAATGGTCAATGCCGCCGCCGACACGGCCACCAGGGCTTCCATTTCCACCCCGGTCTTCCCCTCGGCCAAGGTGGTCGCTTCAATGTCCACCCCTTGGTCAGTGACCGTGAAATCCAGTTGAACGTGGCTCAGTGCCAAGGGATGGCACAGGGGAATCCACTGCCCGGTGTTCTTGGCGGCCATGATGCCTGCCAGCCTGGCAGCCTCTAGGACGTTGCCCTTGGCCAGCCGGTTGCTGCCGATTTGGGCGACGGTTTCCGCGGACGCCCTGACCTGGCCCCGGGCGCGAGCCCTCCGCCGGGTGACGGGCTTGGCGGACACGTCCACCATGCGCAATCTGCCCGCATCGTCGAGGTGAGAAAACCGGCTCATACTGTAATTCCTCCCCGCACTCGGAAGAAAATCACACGGTCAGCGTTTCAAAACTCACAACCGGACAATCCTTTCAGTGGCTCGAACAGCAGGGCGTCCACTTCCTGGTCCGGAAGCAGTTCCCGGCACTCCAAGGGAACCACCACCAGGCCGTTGGCATCGGCCAGGCTGAAGATGTCCGCCGAGCCCTTCCAGGACACCGGTCTTATCCGGATGTCGCCCGATTCGAGGGTAACGGCAGCCGGCAGCAATGCCGTGCGTCCCGATTTCTCCAGAATTTTCTCTTGGAGCCGCCCCCTCACCACCTTCAAGTCTCCGGCCGGCAACCCTTGCAGGGCCTGAAGCACCGGAGACACAAACAGCTCGAAGGCCACAAAGGTTGAAACGGGATTGCCGGGAAGACCGAAAACGAACTGCTCTTCCCGCCTTGCGAAGACCGTGGGTTTGCCGGGTCGCATGCTCACCGCTTCGAACAGGACTTGAATGCCGAACTCCTCGAAAACCTCCTCCACCAGATCGTACTTCCCCGCCGAAACGCCACCGCTCACCAGCAGAAGATCGCTCTCCAGGCCCAGACGGATCTGCCGCCTGAGCTGTTCCATGGTGTCTCCGGCCGTGGCCAGAACGCGAGGCACCCCGCCATGGCTCACGACCTGAGCGGAAAGCGAGTAGGCGTTGGAGTTTCGGATCTGCCCCGGACCGGGCTCCTGATCGACGTCGACCAGCTCGTCCCCGGTTGCCAATATGCCGACCTCCGGGCGCCGGAAAACCTGAACCCGGGCCTTTCCTACCGCGGCCAGACCTCCCACCCCCAACACACCCAGGCGGGTGAAGGTTGGCATCAGGAGCTGGCCGCGCCTGCGTTCCGAGCCTCTGGGAGCGATGTTGGCTCCCGAAGGAACCGATCGAAGCACGGCGACTTCATCCTCGGTCAGCCTTTCGGTGTGCTCGACCATGACGACGGCGTCTGCTCCCGGCGGAGCCGGCGACCCTGTCATGATCTGGATGGCCTCTCCCGATTTCAGAGCCTGCGTCGGGGCCTCCCCCGCCTTGATCTCACCCACACATCGGAGCCGGGCCGGCAGCGGTTCGAGATCCCGGGCCTTGACGGCATATCCGTCTCGCATGCTGCGATCGAACGGCGGCTGGTCCGTGTCGAGGTGTACCGGCTCGGCCAGGATGCGACCGTGCGAGTCCGGCAAGGGCACCACTTCCGTGGCCAACCGGTCGGGCCGGATCGAGCGGCAATGGTCCAGGACGATTTTTCTGGCAGCCTTGACGGTCAGCATTGAAGAGGCTCGGAGTCAACGGTTGGCTGGTGCGGCCTCGGGCGCGTCCGCAACACGAGATCCGATGACGTCATACCGGTCGGTTTCCAGGGAGAGACTTGCTGAGTTCACGGGGTAGACCATGCTTCTCCCCTGGTGCCGGCGTCCCTATGATACAGGGTGGCCGGTGTCTGCCGGAATCAATTCTTGCACGGTCCTGCACCGACTTCCCTGGCGCACTTGGCGCAGTGTCACAGATCGGGTATGCTTCAAGGCCCGAACTGGTTCAGTACCAAGGTTGAGACGCCATTTCCCGGGAATTCCCGGTGAGCCCATTGATCGACTGCCCATCCAAGTGCAGTCCGTTGCAACAGGCCATGGAGAGAGTCAGACCCTTTTGGGACCGGAAACTGGTCTTTCTTTCCCAGGTTCTGTCCAACTTCGGCACCGTGGGTGCTATCGCTCCCAGCTCACCGCTGCTGGCCAAGGCGATTGTCCATCCTCTTCGGAACCGGCCGAAACGGCCCATTTCAGTCCTGGAAGCGGGCGCGGGCACCGGGGTCTTCACCGCCCGGATCCTCAAATCCCTGGCCCCGGGAGACCAACTGGATGTTTACGAGTCGAATCCCAGGTTCTGCGGGTACTTGAGTCGCTTCCTCCAGGACCAGGACCTCCGGGCCCGGGGCGTCCGGTGCAACCTCCACCATGCCGACGTCCGTCAATTGGAACAGGCGCAGCCCTACGATTTCATCGTCTGCGGACTTCCCTTCAACAGCTTCGATGTTCAGACGGTCGATGAAATCCTGGAGATCCTGATGAGCCACCTGGCCGCTACGGGCGTGTTTGCCTATTTCGAATACTCCCTGCCTCCCGGCGTCAGGAGCCGCTTTCTCAAGGCCGCAGACCGCGATCGACTCCGAAAGGTCCATTTGAGAATTGGCCGGTTCGTCCGACAGCACCAGTTCGGCTGCCGCCAGGTGTGGTGGAATCTCCCGCCCGCCAAGGCCCGCTATTGCCGCAAGGCATCGGCCGGCAGTGATTTGCCGGAGACAAGCCGTCCCATGACCGCCGCGGCGAAGCCGCTTGAACCGCCGGTCAGGCATTGATGCCACTCCAATGAAATCGAGGATAGAAGCCATGAGGTCTCCCAGAAAAATCTCCCTCTCTTCCAGACTCCTTGCCCTGTCTCTGGCCGGAGCGGTCTTGTCCACCCTGGTCTTGTGGATGGGGTCCGTCGCTGCCGCGGCGCCGGTTCCCGTGCGGCCGGAAGACTCCAGCCTGCCGGAGGGTATGGAGCGTGTGACTTCGGTCGAGGGGATCACCGAATACCGCCTAGACAACGGGCTTCGGGTTCTGCTCTTTCCCGACCCCTCCAAGCCCACCATCACCGTGAACATCACCTACCTGGTGGGATCGCTGCACGAGAGTTACGGTGAAACCGGGATGGCGCACCTGCTGGAGCACCTGGTATTCAAGGGAACGCCACGACACCCCAACATCCCCCAGGAGTTGACCGAGCATGGAGCCCGCCCCAACGGCACCACCTGGTTCGATCGGACCAACTATTTCGAGACCTTCCGGGCTACCGACAAAAATCTGGATTGGGCCCTGGATCTGGAAGCCGACCGCATGATCAATTCCTTCATCGCCAAGAAGGACCTGGACAGCGAAATGACGGTGGTGCGCAACGAGTTCGAGCGCGGGGAAAATAACCCCTTTCGCATCCTGATGCAGCGCACCCTGGCCTCTGCTTTTCTCTGGCACAACTACGGAAAGTCCACTATCGGCGCCCGCTCCGACATCGAAAACGTCTCCATTGACCGTTTGAAGGCTTTTTATCGCAAGCACTACCAGCCCGACAATGCCGTCCTGCTGGTGGCCGGGAAATTCGAGGTCGCCAGCACCCTGGCCTTGATTGCCAAGAAATTCGGGCCCATTCCCCGCCCCACTCGACGGCTCCAGAAACCCTATACCTCCGAGCCGACCCAGGACGGCGAACGCACGGTTACGCTGCGGCGGGTGGGAGACGTGCAGTTGCTGATGGCCGCCTACCACATTCCCGCGGGATCCCATTCCGACTTTGCCGCCCTGGACCTCATGACCCATATCCTGGCTGACACACCCTCGGGCCGCCTGCACAAGTCGCTGGTCGAATCCAAGAAGGCCAGCCGGGTCTACGGCTACAACTTTCAATTGCACGACCCCGGGGTTGTCATGTTGGGCGCGGAAGTACGCCAGGAGGATTCGTTGGAGGAGGCCCGGCAGGCCTACCTGAGCACCGTCGAGGCTATCCGGCGGGAGCCTCCCAAGACGGAGGAGGTGGAGCGGGCGAGGACGCAGTTGCTGAAGAACATCGACCTGGCTCTCAACGACGTGAATCGAGTGGGCTTGAACCTGAGTGAATGGGTCGCCATGGGTGACTGGCGCCTCTTCTTCCTCCATCGGGACCGCATCAGAAAGGTGACTCCCGAAGAGGTGCACCGGGTGGCGGCCACCTACCTGAAACCATCCAACCGGACCCTGGGGCAATTCATCCCCACCGAGGATCCGGACAGAGCCGAAATCCCTCAACGCCCCGACGTCTCGGCCATGCTCAAGGATTACAAGGGCGATACCGCCGTCGCCGCCGGCGAGGCATTCGATCCCTCTCCCGGCAACATTGAATCCCGACTGCAGCGACTGACGATCGGGTCCGACCTGAAGCTGGCGCTGCTCCCCAAGAAAACGCGCGGGAGCACGGTCGTGGCCAACATCAGGCTTCATTTCGGCGACGAGGAGAGCCTGATGCACAAAAACACTGTCGCAGGCTTGACCGGATCGATGCTCATGCGAGGGACGGCCAACCGCACCCGGCAGGAGATCCAGGACGCATTGGACCGGCTCAAGGCGACCGGCCGCGTCTCGGGAGGCGCGACCGGCGCTTCCGCATCGGTGGAGACGGTCAAGGAGAATCTTCCCGACGTCCTGCGGCTGGTCGGGGAGGTGCTTCGCCGGGCTTCCTTTCCGCAGGGAGAGTTCGACACGCTCAAAGAGGAACGACTGGCCGCCATAGAGCAACAGATGAGCAATCCCCAGGCCATTGCCGCAAGCACCTTTGCGCGCCACGGCAATCCCCATCCCAAGGGGCACGTCCACTACTCCCCCACCTTCGACGAGCAGATTGCCGCCATCAAGTCGGCAACGCTGGAGGACGTGAAAGGATTCCACAGGGACTTCTACGGCGCCTCCAACGGAGAAGTGGCCATATCGGGTGACTTCGAAACCGACAACATCGTTGCGGTCCTGAAAGAGATCTTTCCCGACTGGGACAGCCCCGGCGCCTACCAAAGAGTTGAAAATCCCTATCAGGAAATTGCCCCGGCCAACCGCTCGGTAGAAACCCCGGACAAGGCCAATGCCGTGTTCATCGCCGGATTGCCTCTTGCCGTCAGCGACAGCCACCCGGACTACCCGGCGCTGGTGCTGGGCAACTACATGCTGGGCGGCGGATTCCTCAACTCGCGCCTGGCGGTGCGCATTCGCCAGAAAGAGGGGCTCAGCTACGGGGTGCGGGCCTACCTGGAAGCGAGCGCCAAGGACAAGCACGGTTCCTTTTCCACCTGGGCTATTGCGGCGCCCCAAAACATCGAGAAAGTGGAAGCGGCCTTCCGCGAGGAGGTTGAGCGGGCGCTCAAGGACGGGTTCACCGCAAAGGAGATCGCGGCGGCCAAGTCGGGGTACCTGCAGTCCCGCCAGGTGAGCCGCTCTCAGGACAACCGGTTGGCGGGAACCATGGCCAGTCGCCTTTTTCAGGGCCGGACACTGGCTTGGGACGAGGAATTCGAGCGCAAGATCGATTCCCTCAACGGAGACCGGATCGTATCCGCCCTGCGCCGCCACCTGGATCTCGAAAAGATGATCATCGTCAAGGCGGGCGACTTTGCCGCGGCCACCAGGAAGTAGGCCCCCTGTTGTGCGGCCTGCTGGTGGAGGAACGCCGCCGGAGAGCTTCGGCGGTCAGCCGGGAGGTGCTGTCATGCAGTGCTGGAAATGCGGCACGTCCATCGATCTTGATCCTCGTAGCAGGATCTCGAGAAACGACACCTGCGACCAGTGCCACAGCGACCTGCACGTCTGCAGGAACTGCAGATTCCACGATCCAACCGTCCACAACCAGTGCCGGGAAACCCAGGCCGAATGGGTGAGCGACCGGGAGCGGGCGAACTTCTGCGACTACTTTGCACCCGCCGAGACCAGGTCAAGCGCCACTTCCGGAACCGCCGCCCCCGACGCCAGGTCGGCCTTTGACAGCCTGTTCAAGGATTGACCTTGTGTCGAACCCGTTGAGGGGTCATCTACGAACGGGCAGGAGGAACCACAAATGGACACCAATAATTGATTTGGTGTTCATTCGTGTCCATTCGTGGTTCGCCTTTATTGACCACCGGCTCTCTATCCCCGAATGATCCGCACACCGGGGCTGGGCCCACCTGAAACGGCAATGACCGCGATTGGTTCAGGAGAACGGAAGCATCGCCGGGCATGCGTGCTGATCAGCGGCGGCCTGGATAGCTGCGTTCTGCTGGCCCGCCTTGCCGAGCAGGGCTGGAAGCTCACTCCTCTCTATGTCCGGGCCGGCCTGGTCTGGGAACGGGTCGAGCTGATATGGCTCCGGAGGTTCCTGGCCCACTTGAACCACTCCGGACTCCGACCCCTCGGGCAGCTCAGCCTTCCGGTCGAGGACACCTACCAATCCCACTGGAGCACCACCGGCCAAGCCGTTCCGGGATCTCATTCCGAGGACAGCGCCGTCTATCTTCCGGGGCGAAACCTCCTTCTCCTCTCCAAGGCCGCGGTCTATTGTTCCCTGAACCGGATCGACGTCATCGCCTTGGGACTGTTGAAGGGGAACCCCTTCCCCGACGCCACTCCGGCCTTTCTTCGCGGTTTCGAGCGTTTGGCCGGCGACGCCCTAAGCCATCCACTGGAGATCGTGACTCCGTTCAGAAGTCTCTCCAAAGCAGAGGTGATCCATCTGGGCAAGGCTCTTCCCCTGGAGTTGACGTTTTCCTGTATCCGTCCGGTCGGGGAAAAACACTGCGGCGGTTGCAACAAGTGCGCCGAGCGCCGGCGCTCCTTCGCTCATGCGGGGGTGAACGACAGGACCGACTACCACCGGCTGCCGGGACTGGAGACCCGGCCGGGCTCCGTCCAGGCGAATCCTGCGAACTGAAACCGAACCCATCAGGTTCCCTTGCCCATCAGCACAATCGGAATGGTCTTCAAGGCGATCTTGACGTCCAGCAGCAAGGACCAGTTGTCGATATACTGCAGGTCCAACTTCATCCACTCCTCGAAATCGATCTCGTTTCTGCCACGAACCTGCCACAAGCAGGTAAGTCCCGGTTTCATCCGAAGCCTTCGACGCTGCCAGCGCTGGTAGTTTTCCACCTCTCGCGGAAGCGGCGGGCGCGGACCCACGAATGACATGTCCCCCTTGAGGATGTTGACAAGCTGGGGCAGCTCGTCCAGGCTGAACTTGCGCAGGAATCGACCCACCGGCGTACAGCGGGGATCGTTGCCGATCTTGAAGACCGGTCCCGACATTTCGTTGAGATGTTGAAGCTGGCTCCGGGTGGCTTCGGCGTTCTCCACCATCGACCGGAACTTGTAGAAGACGAACTCCCTTCCCCCCAACCCGCAGCGAACCTGCCTGAAGATAATCGGCCCCTTCGAGGTCGTCTTGATCAACAGGGCCACCAAGGCAAACAGCGGCGCCGCCAGCACCAATGACGCGCAGGCCAGCAGCAGGTCGATGCCGTTCTTGACCAGGAGCAGGTAGTCGTTTTGGGGCGTGGTGGTGAAGGTCAGCAGGGGCAGATCCTGCAAGGCCTCCAGGTAGACCTTGGAAGTCACGTGTGGAAAGAAGCTGAGCATGACCCGAGTCTTGACGCCCTCTTCCTCGCACAGGAGAAAAACCTCCTCCAGCCCCGCCAAGGCGTCTTTGGACACCACGAAAACGACTTCATCGACGGTGTGCCTCTGGATGGCCTCGCCGAATTGGGAGAGTGGAATCCTGGGATAGTCTCCGAGCCGGGAATCGGGCAAGGCGTCGGGAGATTCCGGCACGATGCCGACCAGGTGATAACCCCAGGCCTCGGCCTCCTCGAGCACGGCTGCGACACGTGCGGCGCGGTCACCGCTGCCGACGATCAGCAGATTCCTGTCCCCCGACACCAGACGGCCGAACCGGCTGACTCCCCTGGCGGCGAACAGACGGAACGCCAGCAGGAAAGAGAAGTTGACCAGGACGAATATCAGGATGAAGGGCCGGCTGATGAATTGGTATTTCAGCACGAAGATGGCGGCGCTGATGAGGACGCCGCCCAGGAAGACCAGCAGCGCCGTTTCCTTGACCACACCCAGCCTGTCGCCGGCCGATAGGGCGGGCTGCTGCCGGATCAGCAGGGACAACCCGTTCCACAGCAGGACCACCACCAGCAGCAGTCCCAGGTAGTCGCGAAAGGGAAACAGCTCTCCGAAGTAGGCCAGGGGCAGATGGTCTCGAATCCCATAAGCCAGCAGGAACGAGACCATCGTGACTGCCGTCTCTACCAGGGCGTTGACCAGCCGGGCGATGCGGTACTTGCGCTGCATCATGGATCATCGCCTCCGTTCACCCCCCGGAGCCGGCAAGATCCGCCGGTCCGGATCCCGCATAGCCCGCATTTCTCACCAGGCCGCTGCGCTAATGGACAAGGATCGCCGGGGGGGCCCATCCGGCCACCCGTCCGATCACGGCGGCGCTCGGGTAGGTTCGCCGCAGTTGAGCCAACAGGGACTCCACTTTCTGTTGGGGAACCGACATCAGGATGCCGCCTGCGGTCTGGGGATCGAAGAGCAGACTGATCAGCTCGGACGGGATGCCTTCCCGAAGGGCAACCCCCGACCCTACGAATTCCCGATTGGTCTTGTCTCCGCTGGTCAACATTTTCTGCCCCGCCAGCTCCAGAGCCCCCTTCAGCAGCGGAACCCTCGCCGATTCGATTTCAAGGCTCACCCGGCTGGCTTGAGCCACTTCCCAAAGGTGCCCCAACAGCCCGAAGCCGGTGATATCGGTCGCGCAACGGAGGTGAAAGTCACGCATGGCTCGGGCTGCCGCCTCGCCCGGCAGCAGCATGGCGCCCAGCGCAGCCGCGGCAACCGAAGATGCTGCGGTTTGAAACTTGATCCCGGTCGAGATCACACCGGTCCCGATGGGTTTCGTCAAGACCAGGAGTTCGCCGGGTCGGGCCGCGGCGTTGGTGGCCACCTGCTCCGGGTGGATGGTTCCGGTGACGGCATAGCCGAACATGATCTGCGGGTTGTCCACGCTGTGGCCTCCCAGCAGACTCACCTTGTGTTGGGACAAGACCTCCAGTCCTCCCCGCATCACCTCCGACAAGATGGCCCATTCCACCCCCTTCTTGGGGAAACAGGTCACCGAAAGAGCCGTCAGCGGTGTTCCGGCCATGGCCCAGACGTCGCTGAGGGAGTTCAGGGCGGCAATGCGCCCGTAGTCGAAGGGATCGTCGACGATGGGCGTGAAGAAGTCCAGCGTCTGAACCAGGGCCAGATCGTCCTGGAGACGAAATACTCCCGCGTCGTCGGCGGTGTCGAAGCCGACCAGGAGATTGGGGTTGCGGGGTTGTCGGGGTAGCTCACTCAACACTTGAATGAGCGCCTGTGGGGCGAGCTTGGAAGCTCAACCCGCACAGGAAACCATCTCTGTGAGTCGCTTGCGCATCCACGCCTCCAATTCCGGAGAATCAGCAAAAGACGGCCCTATTATGCCACGCATGCGCCCTGCGTTTCCGGGTGTGGGAAAAAGAGCAATCCACGAAGAGACACCAAGGACTACCAAGGGCCACTAAGCGTGACGGCTCTGCCGCATCGCTACGGGCTACGGCCCGGCCAGCCGGCACATGCTCCCTTGAGGAGCAAGAGCGATGGGAGGAGGCCCCACCCGGGAGCGCGGGCGTCCCGCCCGCATGCTATCCCGTTGCGTGCCCCTCAGTTTCCCTGCGATATGGCACCCGGCCACCCTGCCGGCGGGAACGGCACGGGCCCGGCCGAAGCAGAGTCCTGGCGGCGTTGCCGGTCGTCCCGGGTGGAGGAGTTGGCCGAGGCTGTGCCAAGACTTGTGCGGGCGGGACGCCCGCGCTCCCGGGTGGGCTTCATCCCGTGACGTCGCCGCGGCAATGGAGGTCCATCGGTCTTTGTGTCTATTTGTGGTTCGTCTTCAACAACGATCGGCAGTTTGTTCCTCGGATGGTCTCCCCGGCAGGCAGGGGCGGCGCCTGTTTGAATTCAATTTCGGAGATATCCACGAAGGGTCAAAAGAGGGTGAACCCAGAAGGGATCCAACGGAAGATCGGGCATCACAAGCCGCAGCAGGGAGTGGACTTGTCCCTTGATCGACCTGTTCCCTGACCAGTCACGGCAAATACCGCGCTGCCAGCGAAATCCTGCAAATGGCTCAGGGGGTAATAGCAGGATCAGTGCCCGGGGAAGGGTCAGGAGGGGAACAATCTAGCCGTCAATGGATTGGGCGTTCAGCCTGTCCAGGATCAGCCGTCCCATCTCACGCGTGCCCACCGAGCGCCCGCCCGCCGCCATCAGGTCGGCGGTTCGGTATCCCTCGTCCAGCACCGAAGCAATCGACCTTTCGATGGCTGCCGCTTCCCGCTCCAAGCCGAAGGAATACTTGAACATCATGGCCGTGGAGGCAATCATGGCGATGGGATTGGCCAAGTCCCTGCCGGCAATATCGGGGGCTGTGCCGTGGACGGGTTCGTAAAGACCGTTGCGCCCTCCCAGACTGGCCGAGGGCAACATTCCGATGGAACCGGTCAGCATGGAGGCTTCATCGCTGAGGATGTCCCCGAACATGTTGGTGGTGACGATGACGTCGAACTGTCCGGGGTCGGCAATCAACTGCATGGCGCAGTTATCGACCAGCATGTGGTTGAGTGAAATGTCGGGGAAACTCCTACCCACCTCCGAAACCACCCGGCGCCACAACTGCGACGATTCCAGGACATTGGCCTTGTCGACCGAAGTCACCCGGCCTCGCCTCTTTCCGGCAGCCTCGAAGGCGACCCTGGCGATGCGCTCGATCTCGGAGGTTCGATAGATCAGGGTATTGATTCCGACTTCCTGTCCGTTGCTCTTCGAAATCCCGCGGGGCTGACCGAAATAGATGCCGCCGGTCAACTCGCGCACGATCAACAGATCGACTCCCCTGACTATCTCGGGTTTCAGGCTGGAGGCGCCTGCCAGCGTGGGATAGACGTGGGCCGGCCTGAGGTTGGCGAAGAGCCCCAGGCCGGCTCGCAGCCCCAAAATTCCCTTTTCCGGCTTGAGCTCGGGAGGATTGTCATCCCATTGGGGACCGCCCACGGCTCCCAGCAGGACGGCATGGCTCCGCTTGCAGAGATCCAGGGTGGATTCGGGCAGGGGGACGCCGGTGGCATCCAGGGCGCTGCCGCCGGCCAGGGCTTCTTCCGTGCGGATGCAGTGACCGGACCCGGCCGCGATCTTTTCGATCACCAGCAGGGCCTGGGCCATGACCTCTTTCCCGATTCCGTCCCCCGGGATCACCGCGACCCGCTTCTCACCCTTGGATTCCATGGATTGTCCTTGCCGCTTTCCTTTGAGGGTTTTTACGCCTGGGGCACCGGCTGCTTTCGCTTGGCCTGCTTCCGGGCCGCCGCCGACTCCCTGGCATGGATGGTCTTGTTGACGGCGTTGAGATAGGCGCGGGCGCTGGCGTCCACCAGGTCCGAGCTGGCTGCCTTGCCGGTGAAGTGCTGGCCTTCGAAATGCACGTGAACGAAGACTTCGCCCACGGCGTCCTTGCCGCTGCTGACGGAACGCACCGAATAGTCCAACAGCCTGCCGGGCACGCCGGTGATTCGATCGATGGCCCTGTAGGCGGCCTCGACGGGACCGCAGCCCGAAGCCGTGTCCACGAAGAGCTCGTTGTCCTTGCTCAGTTTGACGGTTGCCGAAGCCAGCACCTGGTTGCCGCCCGTGGCATGGACATACTTCAAGTGGTAGCGCTCGGGAATCATGCGTATGCCGTCGTGAATGATGGCCAGCAGATCCTCGTCATAGATGTTCTTCTTCTTGTCAGCCAGCTTGGTGAAGAGCATGTAGGCTCGGTCCAGTTCCTTCTTGTCCAAGGTGTAGCCCAGATCCATGTAGCGCTTGGAAAGCGCATGGCGCCCCGAATGCTTGCCCAGCACCAGGTTGCTGGTGGGAACGCCCACCGACTGCGGCGTCATGATCTCGTAAGTCAGAGCCTGCTTGAGCACTCCGTCCTGGTGGATGCCGGCCTCGTGGGCAAAGGCGTTCTTGCCCACCACCGCCTTGTTGGCCTGGACCATCATTCCCGTCAGGTTGGAGAGCAGGTGGCTGGTCTTGTAAATCTGCTCGGCCTGAATTCCGGTGTTGAAACCCAGGTGCTCGCGGCGTACCCGCAGCGCCATCACGACCTCTTCCAGGGAGGCGTTGCCGGCCCTCTCGCCGATCCCGTTGATGGTGCACTCCACCTGGCGGGCGCCGGCCCGAATGGCGGCCAGGGAGTTGGCCACCGCCAACCCCAGGTCGTTGTGGCAATGGCAGCTCAAGCGCGCCCGGCCGATATTGGGCACCTTTTCCCGCAGGACACCGAAGATCCGTCCGAACTCTTCCGGCACGCAATATCCCACCGTATCGGGGATGTTGATAATGGTCGCCCCTTCGGCGATCGCCGCCTCCACGACCCGGCAGAGATAGTCCAGGTCGCTGCGCCCCGCGTCCTCGGCGGAGAACTCCACCTCGTCACAGAGGGACCGGGCCAACCGGACCGCCTTGACCGTGTCCTCCAGGACTTGTTCCCGGGAACGCTTGAGCTTGAACTTCAGATGGATATCGGAGGTGGCGATGAAGGTGTGGATTCGCGGCTTGGCGGCAATGTCCAGAGCTTCCCAGCAGCGGCGGATGTCCTTTTCCATGGCCCGTGCCAGTCCGGCCACCGTCACCGAACGTATTTCCCTGGCGATCTGGCGCACCGATTCGAAATCGCCGTCGGAGGCGATGGGAAACCCGGCCTCCATCACATCCACCCGGAGGGCTTCCAACTGGTGAGCCAGCTTCAGCTTCTCCTCCAGGTTCATGCTGCAACCGGGAGACTGTTCCCCGTCCCTCAGGGTCGTGTCGAAGATATGAATGGTGTCTTCCATCGATTCCCCCCTGGTCCCGCTCACCTGCCGAAGCCGCAAGGCGCGAGCTCCGCTCAAAGGGTTCAGGCCTTGACCTGAAGAGACCTGCTACCACATAGTTTGAGCTCAGCCGCCAGAACATTCAAGAAAAAGGACACATCGGTCACAATTCCGATGGCCTGCTTGCTTCCCCGATTGCCCAGCTTGAGGGGCGTGGCTTCGTTGATGTCCACGCATACGGTCTTGACGCTGCTTTTCAGGACATTGCCCACGGCGATGCTGTGCAGCGTCGAGGCCAGCATCAGCACCACCGCGACCCCCTCCAGCGCATCGATGTACTCCCGTTGCGCCGCCACGCAGTCGGTGACCACGTCGACCAGGGGCCCGTCGTCCCTGATGGATCCGGCCAGGACCGTTCGTATGCCCCGCCTGGCGCACTCGTACATCAGGCCCGAGTTCAGAACTCCCTGCGCAACCGCGCATTCAATGCCACCCACCCGGTTGATCTCGTTGATGGCCCAGATGTGGTTGCGATGTCCGCCGTCCACCGCCTTGCCGCTCTCCTGGTGAATCCCCAGAGAGGTATTCAGAAAGGCCTTCTCGATATCGTGAGCGGCAAAGGCGTTGCCGGTGAGCACCACGTCCACGTACCCCATCCCGATGACTTCCTTCAGGTAACCGTCCGCGCCTGAATGGATCACGGCCGGACCCGGAACAATGGCAATCCTGTGGCCCGCCTTCTTGGCCGCGTCGATCTCCCTGGCAATCTGGGCAATCAGTATGCCCTTGTTGATTTCGGCGCTGGCGTCGTTGGACATGAAGTCGAAAACCGAGTACTCGCGGCTTCGTTCCTGCGGTTTGACTCGAATCCCCTGGCGTCCGGTGACGATGCGGTCTCCCGCCTTCACCCCGCTGATTTTCTTGGTAACGGCCTGTTCGCCCGTCCAGACGATGACGGCATCCATCTTCTGGTTGACGACCGGCTGCCATTCCCCCCGGACCTTGATGAAGGTGTCGAAGTTGGTGGTGGAATAGAACTCCCGGGGCAGGATGCCGTCCCGCTCGGCCGGGACCAGGCGGCAATCCTCCCGATCGATGATGGCGCCGAAATCCTCCAGGGCGGCCAGGATGTCCTGCAACTGCTGCTGGCTGCGGGCCTTTACCATCAGCCAGGCGCGGGAGGGTTCCTGGTTGTTCCTTCCGATCTCGAACCGCAGGACTTCGAACTGGCCCTCCATTTCGATGATCTTGTCGAAGGCGTACTTGAGTATTCCCGAATCGATCAGGTGGCCTTCGATCTCGATTTCTTCCTGGAACTGAACCATGGATGGCGCCTGATGCGGTTCGGTCCGCTGTTTCACACTGTTTCAGCCACCGCGGCACATGACGGCGGCGCGGTCAGGTGAAAAGTGAATAGTGGCCAGTGGTCAGTGGCCGGTTGATCAGATCCATGCAAAATGCCGGTTGCTGATCTCGTTGTAGTCCCCAAAAGAGTGCGACTACCTCCCAGGGGCCTGCCTGCTCCCGAAATGCTTCACTAAACACTGATCACTTGTCTGAAACCTCCCCGGTTTCATCCTGTATGATCCGCCCCGTCTTGTGGGGCGGCGGCTGGGCTGACCACTAACCACTGATCACCGACCACTGCCTCACCCTCCGGTCTCCTTCATCCAGCTCATCATGTCCCTCAGCCCCTTGCCCACCTGCTCGATGGGGTGCTCGGCCTCCCGGCGCCGATTGGCGTTCATGGAAGCCCGCCCGGACTGGTTCTCGAGGATGAATTCCCTGGCGAAATTGCCGTTGCAGACATTCTCCAGGATTTCCTGCATGGATTTCCGCACGTGCTTGTCGACGATTTGCGGCCCCCGGGTGTAGTCGCCGTACTCGGCGGTGTCGCTGATGGAATAGCGCATGTAGGACAAGCCGCCTTGATACATGAGGTCCACGATCAGCTTCATCTCGTGAAGACACTCAAAATAGGCTACTTCCGGTTGATACCCGGCCTTGATGAGTGTCTCGAATCCGGCCTTGACCAGAGCCGATGTCCCGCCGCAGAGGACGGCCTGCTCACCGAAAAGATCGGTCTCGGTCTCTTCCTTGAAGGTGGTCTCGATCACTCCGGCCCGAGCCGCCCCGATTCCCTTGGCATAGGCCAGCGCCACGTCGAGGGCATGTCCGGAAGCGTCCTGCTCGATGGCGACCAGGGCCGGAACGCCTGCTCCCTCCTCATAGACCTGGCGGACCATGTGTCCGGGGCCCTTGGGAGCGATCATGGAGACATCCACCTCGGGCGGAGGCACCACCTGGCTGAAGTGAATATTGAAGCCGTGGCTGAACATCAGGGTCTTGCCCGCCGACATATGCGGCTTGATGGAGGCTTCGAAAACCGCCCGCTGCGTCTGGTCGGGAACCAGGATCATGATCACCTGGGATTGGGCCGAAGCCTCTTCCACCGTGGCCACCTGAAGGCCTTCGCCCTCGGCCTTGGCCCAGGAGCGGCTCCCCTCATAGAGTCCGACCACCACCTTCAGTCCGCTGTCTTTGAGATTCAGGGCATGGGCATGTCCCTGACTGCCGTAGCCGATAATGGCAATTTTCTTTTCCTGAAGGTGAGCCAGATCTGCATCTTCATCGTGATAAACTTTCGCCATTGACGCGTCCTCGCTTGGGTATGGATTGGGTCCGGCAACAGGTTCGCGGGTCCTTGATCCCCTGAAAGGGGCAACTCCCATTCCGGCCCATGGATGCTGCCCATGTTACACCAAGCCATCGCTTGCCTTCAAAAAACTCGGTAGCGCCTTGCAACCCTTCACGCTCTCTCTGCTGGCCACCCTCCCCATCGTTGTGGTAGCCCTGCTGCTGGTGCTGCTGCGGTGGCCCGCCCGGCGGGCCATGCCCATCGCCTACCTGGTGACCGCCGCACTGGGCCTGCTGGTGTGGCAGGTGCCGGCGCAGCAGGTCGCCGCGGCCTCCATCAATGGCCTGGTGGTTGCCGCCACCCTGCTCTACATCATCTTTGGAGCCATCCTGCTGCTCAACACCCTGCGGCAGAGCGGAGCCATTCAGGCCATCCGAAGCGGCTTCACCAATGTGACCCCCGACCGCCGTATTCAGGTGGTGATCATCGCCTGGTTGTTCGGCAGCTTCATCGAAGGGGCGGCCGGCTTCGGGACACCGGCAGCCATCGCCGTCCCCTTGCTGGTGGGACTGGGGTTCCCGGCCATGGGCGCGGTCATGGCCGGAATGATCATTCAGAGCACGCCGGTGTCTTTCGGAGCCGTAGGGACACCCATCCTGATCGGGGTCAACAGCGGTCTTGCCGCCGATGCCTCCATTCAAGCCTTCGCCCTGCAGGCCGGATTCGCCGATTGGAACGGATTCCTCTCCGAAATCGGCTTCCGGGTGGCGCTGCTGCACACCGCTGCCGGAACCCTGGTGCCCCTGTTCGTGGTGGCGCTGATGACCCGCTTCTTCGGCAAGAACCGATCCTGGGCGGAGGGATTGCGAGTCTGGCCCTTTGCGCTCATGGCCGCCTTTGCCATGACACTGCCCTATCTGTTGGTGGCCAGATTTCTGGGTCCCGAGTTCCCCTCTCTTTTCGGGGGGCTGATCGGCTTGGCTCTGGTGATCCTGGCCGCCAAGCGAGGCATTTTCATGCCACCACCCGAGGAGCGATGGGATTTCGATGCTTCGGAAAACTGGCCCGGCCACTGGACCGGGTCGGTTCGCCTCAAAGAAGAGCCTCCGGCTCGCCCGATGGGGCTGTTGAGAGCCTGGACGCCCTATCTTCTGGTGGGCCTGCTGCTGGTTCTCACCCGGTTGGGATTTCTCCCGTTTCTGGAATGGACCCGGGCCTGGACCATTTCCTTCCCGCACATCCTGGACACCGGGATCTCGGCCCGGGTGCAGCCCCTCTACCTGCCGGGAACCATTTTTCTGTTGGTCTCAGTCCTGACCTGCTGGGCGCACCGGTTGAGCCTTGCCCGATTCCGGGAGGTCTGGACCCAATCGGCCAGGACCACGGCAGCCGCCTCGGTGGCTCTCGTCTTCACCGTCCCCATGGTGCAGGTATTCATCAATTCGGATGGAGGGGCGGCCGGCTACGACAAGATGCCCATCGTGCTGGCAGCCGGCGTGGCCGCCCTGGCCCAAACCGCCTGGCCGATTTTTGCCCCCTTCATCGGAGGCCTGGGGGCGTTCGTGGCCGGCAGCAACACCGTCAGCAACATGATGTTCTCCCTGTTCCAGTTTGGCGTCGGGCAGCGGATCGGGGCGGACCCGGTCTGGATGGTGGCCCTGCAAGCGGTGGGCGGGGCCGCCGGCAACATGATCTGCGTTCACAACGTGGTGGCGGCTTCGGCGGTGGCCGGGCTGGTCGGCAAGGAAGGCGCCGTCATTCGCCTGACCCTGCTTCCCTTCACCACCTATGCCCTCTTGGCGGGTGCTCTGGGCTATGCGATCGTGTGGCATTCCCGGCAAGGCTGGGTGAATCCGGGAACGTTCATCGTGCTGTTGATTGCGGCCGCCGTCCTGTGGCTGATCGCCGCCAGCCGGCGGGCCGCCCGGTAGGGCTGTGTCCTGGACAGGCCCTTTCGATTCTGTTTGACCTCCCTCCCCCAAAATGCCAACATATATGTTGCCAATATATTTGTTGGCAACATAATGGTTGGTGTACAAAGTTTTTTCCAGGAGGAAGTGTGCTCAAGAAAACCGTTGGGAACTGGGTAGACGGCGATCGCTTCTTCGACCGCGAGAGTGACATCACGGCATTGCGCGAAGACGTGTCGCATGGGACTCACACGCTTCTTGTAGCCCAGAGACGAATGGGAAAGACGAGCCTCGTCCGCGAACTGCTCCGCAGGCTGAACGATTGTCCAGGCATCGAAACGGCCTTTGTTGACCTGGAAGACGCCCGTGATCCGGCGGACGCCATCGTACAGATTTCGCTGGCATCGCGGCCTCTCCAGTCAATGCCGCGGAGGGCCGGAGAGTTCAAGGAAGCTATCTTAAGGCGATTCAGAAACGTTCAGTTGGCCGCGCAATATGAGGAAATGCGATTCCAGCTACGTGCGGAGATCAACAGCGGGACGTGGAAAAGCAAGGGCGACCTGCTTATGAACGACCTCGCCAGGAGAGACGGCAGGGTCGTGCTCGCGATCGACGAGTTGTCGATTCTCGTCAACAGGATCCTCAAGGGGAGGAACCACCGGGTGCTGCCGGAGAATGTCGAGGCGGCGGATGAATTTCTCTCCTGGCTACGACGAAATGCCCAAGCGCATCGCGACCGCCTCTGCTTGATTGTCTCGGGCAGTGTGGGGATTGCGCCGATCCTCAAGCAAGCGGGCCTGAGTGCGGCGATGAACGTCTTCTCCGCCTACGAACTGAAGCCCTGGAATGAGTCGACGGCGTCCGAATGTCTCGGTGAGCTGGCCGCGACCTACCAGGTGAATATCCCTCAGAGTGTTCGTGAGGCGGTGTGCCGCCGCCTGCGGTGCTGCATCCCCCACCACGTCCAGCAGTTCTTCGATGCACTGCACCGTCAACTGAGGATTGCAGGACGTACGGAAGCCACTCTCGAGGACGCCGACATTGCTTATCGTAGCGACATGCTCGGGGTGCGCGGCCAGATTGACATGGACCACTACGAGGAACGGCTCAAGATGGTGCTCGGAACCGACGGCTACAGGGTGGCCCTCGAACTGCTGGTCAAGGCTGCGTCGGAGGGATCGCTACGTCCCGAATCAATCGACACCTACAAGTCAATTCTGGATGTCTCTCAGGACGCTGGCGCGGCCGCAGTGCCGTACGTGCTGGAGGTCCTGGTGCAGGACGGGTACCTCACCAGGCAGGGGGAGGAATTCCGATTCGCGTCGGGACTGCTGGAAGACTGGCAGCGCTCCCGGAGGGGCCTTCCGATCAATCCTCTCACCGCAATCTAACGTCCCTGTGAGGAGGTCCAGATGCCGAGAAAGATCAAGAAATACAATCCGGGATTCCTGACGGACCAGGAACTGGTGGACTCCTTCTGCGTGCGAACCGGCGAGTTTGCCCTCCTCGTCGAGGCGCTTCGCGAGAGCACAGGAAACTCGAACCCGCATGCAATCGTGATCGGACCGCGAGGCTCAGGCAAGACCACGTTGCTGCTGCGCGTCGCCGCCGAGGTGCGGCGGGACCCGGCCCTGCAAGCGGCCTGGTTCCCGGTAGTCTTCCCCGAAGAGAGCTACGGAATATCCACTTGCGGTGAGTTCTGGCTGCAGTGCCTGTTCAATCTTGCGCAGCAGGCTCCTCGCAGGAAAGACGAGCCCGACCTGCATCGCACCTACGAGGAACTGCTCCCTGTCCGGGATGATCGGCTCTTGGCGGACTTGGCGCTGGCGGCGATCCTCGACTTTGCTGCCGCGCAGGGCAGGCGGCTCCTGCTGCTGGTGGAGAACCTGAACAGCCTGTTCAACGAAATCGGCAACCCCGAGGTTGGTTGGGAGCTGCGCAAGACTCTCCAGTGCGAACCTCGGATCTTCCTTCTGGGCAGCGCCACCAGCCGTTTCGCGGAAATTGACAACTCGAAACGGGCGCTTTACGACCTCTTTCAGGTGAACACTCTGAAACGCCTCGACACGGAAGCCTGCGCAACCCTTTGGAGGAGCGTCTCGGAAAAGGATATTGCTCCAGGGGCAATCCGGTCGCTCGAGATCCTCACCGGCGGGAATCCCCGTTTGCTGTCGATCGTCGCCGAGTTCGGCTCCCGGCTCTCCTTCCGCGAGCTGATGGACGACCTCCTGGACCTGGTCGACGATCACACCGAGTACTTCCGGAGCCATCTGGAGGCGCTGGGAGCGCAAGAGCGACGGGTGTACCTGGCGCTGGCCACCCTTTGGCAGCCCTCCACCGCCAGCCAGGTCTCAGCCATCGCCCGGCTTTCGGCCAGCCATTGCAGCGCGGTGCTGAAACGCCTGGTCGATCGGGGCGAGGTCATTCGTTCCGGGGGGATCTCCCGACGGCGGGAGTACTACCTTGCAGAGCGCATGTACAACATCTACTACCTGCTGCGGCGCGGACGGGGAACGAATCAGGTTGTCGAGGCGCTCGTCCGCTTCATGACCGCATTTTACTCGCGGTTGGAACTTGTCAACATCTTCCAGGGGATCACGGCGGAGGCATCGTCTGTTGAAGGGGCGATGCGGGAGATACTGGAGAAGGCGCTGGAGTTGTTGCCCGCCACTACCAGCCCAGCGGGAGAAGCAGAAGGACTCCAGGCAGCTTTCGCACCACAAGCCGCGACCTCCCGCGTAGGAGAAAAGAAGCGACCCGGGTGGGACCCGGATTCCCGCGAATCGAAGGCCGCAGAACTGGCGTCAAGAGCAAAGGGCCTGCTCGACAACCAGGAGTACGACAAAGTAATCTCCACCTGTGACGCTATTGATGTCCTGCTGCACGGGGTAGGTACGACCGGCGGCGCAAGGCAGGCGGCCGAAGCGCTGTCCGTGAAGTCCGTGGCCCTGGCGGGAATGGGGCGCAACGACGAGGCTGTGGTCGTCTGTGACGAGATCCTGAACCGATACAGCGGTAACGATGCGCCCCACTTGGCCAAGCCCATTTCCACGGTACTTGCCAACAAGGTTGCATTGCTGGGCAGGCTCAATCGCCCCCAAGAGGTCGTCGCAGCCAGCGACGCCTTTGCGGAACGGTACGACCATGCCGATTCGCCACCTACCGATAAGCAGCAATCCCAGGTGCTTTTCAACCGTGGCGTCGCGCTGGTGGAACTAGGCCAACCCAGCAGGGCACGGGCAGTGTTCGAAGAAGTGATCGAACGCTTCGGGTCCGGCGATTTCGCCGAAGTCCAGGAGCCCGTGGCGCGGGCACTGGTAGGCAAATCCGGGCTGCTGGAAGCGCAGGGGCGCACGGCTGAAGCCTGCGGCGGATACGATGCCGTCATCAAGCGCTTCGGGGACAGCCACATGCCCGGAGTCGCTGAAGCCGTGGCCAATGCGATGCTCCGCAAGGGGGGCGTGCTGACGGCACACGGCGAGTTCGGCGATGCGCTCGCCTGCTTCGAGGCTGTGATGGAGAGCTTCGAGCCCGACATCTCTGCAGAGATGCGCAGTCACTTGGCAACGGCCCAGTCCAACCGGGCCGCCATGCTGGACTTGCTGGGCAGGCCGCGGGAAGCGCAGGAGACCTACGATGCCCTCATCCGCTGGCTTACCTCCCACGATTCACCGGACATGGCGGAACACCGCGCCACCGCCTTCGCCAACCGGAGCACGTCGTTGCTGCGGGCGGGCCGCTTGGAGGATGCTTTCTCTTCCACCGACGAATTCCTGAACCACTTCAGAGGCAGCGAATCCCCACTTGTCCTTGGCCTGATGGGTTCCACGCTGCTCGAAAGAGTCAAAGCGGAAATTGCCACCGGCCAGCCGGAAGTGGCCATCAAGACAGCCGAGCGGGTCCTGAAGGAATTTGCTTCCAATTCGCCGGACAATCTGGTGCTGGCTCACCTCCTGCGAGCAGAGGCTTTTCTCCGCCTCCGAAACCAGTTCGGATGCAAGTCGGAGCTCGCGGCCATGCTGGAGATTCTGCCCCGATTCGAGGTATTTCCCGAGTTGATCATCGAAAGCCTGATGGCCTACACGATTCGATTCGGGTCCGGGCCCGTGCTGGCTTTGATCGAAGCGTCCCCGTCCGTCAACCGGCTGTACCCATTGGTCACAGCCTTGCGGCAAGAACTGGGCATCGAGACCAAGGTTGCGAAGGAGGTCGAGGACGTCGCAAGAGATATTCGCCAGGAACTGGCACGGCTGAGGCAGCTCGGCGCGCCGTGAGGCGGCTCTGCCAGTGGGAAGTGAAAATTGGCAGCTACATTGATTGCGGCAACCACTTTGCGGCTGATTGCCGCTTGCAGCCGCGGCGCCCGGTAGGGCTACATACTGGCCAGCGCTTCTTCCATCAGGTCCATTCCGGTCACCAGGTTCTCCATGCTGGTGGCAAAGGAGATGCGCACGTGGCCTTCCATGCCGAACGCCGAACCCGGCACCACAGCCACTCCCGATTGACGCAGCAGCCAGGTGGAAAATTCCACCGAGTCCCGCACCTCGCCCCCGAAATAGCTGGAAATGTTGGGAAAGGCGTAGAAGGCGCCCCCCGGATTGGCGCAGCTCAGGCCGGGCATGCGGTTGAGCCGCTCCACCACGTAGCGACGCCTGCGCTCATACTCCGCAATCATCTGTGACACCGAGTCCTGGCTGCCGAGGATGGACTCCAGGGCCGCTTTCTGGGAAACCGAGGCCGGATTGGCGCTGTGGCTCTGCACGTTGCTGACGCTCCTGGCGACTTCCCGGGGGGCCACCAGGTATCCGATGCGCCATCCGGTCATGGCATAGGTCTTGGAAGCGGTGTTGACCAGCAAAGAGACATGTCTGGCGCGGTCGGCGTACTGAGCCAGCGAGGTGTGCCGGTTCCCGTCGAAGGCGAAAAACTCGTAGCATTCGTCGAAGATGATCATCAGGTTCCGGTCCAGGGCCAGGTCCACGATCCGGTCCATCTCCTCGGCCGGAATCACCGCACCGGTGGGATTGTTGGGAGTGTTGACCACCATGGCTCGGGTGCGCGAGGTCACCTTGGCTTCCAGCGCCGATGCCTTGAGGACAAAGTCATCCTCCTCCCGGGTCATGACCTCCACCGGCACGGCTCCAACCATCTTGAACTGCTCCGGAAAGGTCACCCAGTAGGGAACGGGAAGCAGTACCTCGTCGCCTTCCTCGAACAGGGCGAAGGCCAGGTTGAACAACGTGTGCTTGGCGCCGCAGGAGATCACCACCTCGGGCACGGAGTAGTCGACTCCATACTGGCGGCGGTATTTCTCCACCACGGCTTCCCTCAGGTCCTTGATGCCCGGCGCCGAGGTGTAGCGGGTGAAGTTGTCGTCGATGGCCCGGTGTCCTACGCCCTTGATGTTGTCGGGCGTGTTGAAGTCGGGCTCACCGATGCTGAAGTCCACCACGCTTCGACCTTCGGAGCGCAGGCGGTTGGCCTCCTCCGATACCGCCATGGTCGGCGAGGGCGAAAGGCGCCCGACCCGTTTGGCTAGTCTCATCGTTTCTCCCCGCGTCAATTCCAGTCATTCCAGGCTATCACCCGGCCCGTTCAGGGCCCAAGCGGAAGCAGAGTATATTCAGATCCCAGCCCAAAGTAAAACCGTTGCGGCGCCTGTCTCCCGATGGCTGCAATCCCGGATTGGAGGAGGACTGGAGAGACGTGGGACGCCTGCGCGGACGACGCCTGCCTCCATGTGCTGTCGCCGCCTGCTCGGCTCAGCGATCGCGTGTCCCATAATCCATGGGATTACGCCCACGACTACCTTCTGCCGCCAATTCGCGGCCTTTTTAGAACGGAATTTCCTGGCTCAGGATGGTCGGATCAAATCTGCTATGACGGACATGAGCCAACAAAAGAGAAGGAATAGCCCTATTAGCAATGAGACACTCGATACCGGACCAGGACGGGAAGGGAACCAGCGCTCAACCCAATGTAACGCACCCCAACCAACAACCAGCACGCTGTCAAAAATCACAGCTGCAAAGAATGGAGCATCCCAAACCACCAGCCATGGGGACATCCCAACCAAGACCCATGACAACATCCGTCCTGTTATTTTCGTCGCTTTCATTCGATCGGCGCGCACTGGCGTGATCAATGGTCGTCGGGATAGCGCAGCGGCCCCTACTCGCCCTCTTCGTGGATCCCCTTGGTTCGGGCGTACCACTTCCACTGCCTCAGCATTCCCCGCAGAATACGGATGTCGCGGTCGTCGAGCGAAGCCCGCGCCAGCATTTGACGCAAGGTCATCATGATTTCCCGGGGATTCTGCTTTTTGAGGAACTGGATTTCCTTCAGACACCCTTCCAGATCCTGAGAGAAGGCCTCGATCTGGCCCAGTTCCGCCAGCCTCCGCCCTGCCCTTGGCGGGGACTCCGAAAGTCCTTGGGAAAGCTCGTAAGCCACGATGGCCACTGCATGGGCCAGATTGAGGGAGGGGAATCCGGGGTCGGTGGGGATCTTCACCTGCCAGTGGCAGTGCTGCAGGTGTTCATTGGTCAGGCCGGTTCGTTCCGGCCCGAAGACAACGGCGACCTTGTGGCCGGGGTCCAGCCCCTGCAACTCGGCGGCCATCTCCCGGGGCCGCAGCGACCGTTCGAACCATCTCGCCGGACGGGAGCCGGTCGCCACACTCAGGTGAAAGGGTTTCAGAGCCGCGCCCAGCCCCGTGGTCCGGACGGCCGTTTCCAACACGTCGCCGGCGCCTCGGGCCCGCTGCCGCGCCTCCTCGGTGAGATCGGCCCGACAGTCCACCAGGACCAGCCGTTCCAGGCCCATGTTCTTCATCACGCGAGCCACCGATCCCAGGTTCCCCGGGGAACTGGTCTCCACCAGCACGATGGCAATGCGGCCGGGATCGGGCATGGGCGGTTCGCCGGGGAGCGTTATTCGGGTTGGGGCGATCCTTCAGGCAGCAACTGTCCCTTTTCCAGGTAGCGGATCTTGCCGGCGTGGCGGGCAGCGTGGGGATCGTGGGTCACCATCAGGACGGTCTTCCCGTGGTCCCGGTTCAACCGGGAAAGGATGGTGAGGATCTCCTGGGCCGACTGGGCGTCCAGATCTCCGGTGGGCTCGTCGGCCAGGATAATGGAGGGATCGCTCACAATGGCTCGGGCGATGGCCACGCGTTGCTCCTGCCCGCCCGAGAGCTGCCGGGGATAGTGATCCATCCGGTCCGACAATCCAACCAGGCCCAGAGCCGTGGCGGCATGCTCGGCCCGCTCCTGCCGGCTGAGGCGGGTCAGCAGCAGGGGAAGCTCCACGTTTTCCCGGGCGGTCAGGACGGGAATGAGATTGAAGGTCTGAAAGATGAACCCTATGTTCTCGTTCCTCCAGTCGGCGATGGCCCGCTCCTTGAGCTGGAGTATGTCCTGGCCAAGGACCCTGACCTGCCCCCGGGTGGGGCGGTCGATGGCGGCAATGAGATAGAGCAGGGTGGACTTGCCCGACCCCGACGGGCCCATGAAGGCCACGAATTCTCCTCTTTGGATCGTCAGATGAACATCCTGCAGGGCAATGACCTGAAAGGCGTCCCGCTGGAACTCCTTGTGCAGGTCAGTGGCCTCCACCACCAGATCGTTGACCATGCGTTTCCCTCTTGGACTCGACGGCGGGCTTCGTCCTCTCGGGACGCCGCGTCCGCCCCCCTCCGGATCGACTGCGGGCTGCGCCCTTGTCTCTCCGACTCCCCCTCAGGGGGGGAGTGATTCTTGGAGCGCTGAACCAGGTGCCTTGCCCTATTCCCGGGCATCAGGAGCCACGCCGGGGACGTTGTTGAATTACTGGAATAACTTCGATCAACTGCTCCTGAGCCTTCTCCGACGCCTTAGTGGCCCTTCGTATTCCTTAGTGCCCCTTAGTGGATATCCTTTTCCCCTGCCTGTCGGCCTGAGGCACGGTCGCGCTAATTCCCTGCCCTGCGAACCCTGTCCCCATCTTCCAGATTGCCGGGAGGGTTGGCCACGATATCTTCCCCGCCGATCAGACCCTCGGTGACCACCACGCCCTCGGCGGTGAGATCTCCAATACGGACAGGCCGTTCCCTGGCTCGGCCCTGCAGGACCACCAGCACCGTCTTGCGGCCTTCCCGGTGGCGGACAGAGGCGGTAGGCACGGTGATCCGTGAACCCGCGGGAGCCCGATCTCCGTTGGGCGGCTCTTCCGGAGCCAGGAAGGCAACCTGGGCGTTCATCTCCGGTCTCAGGAAGGAGTCGGGATCGGCCACCTGGACCTTGACCTGAACGGTTGCCTTCTGCCGGTTGGCCTCCGGTGCGATCTCGGCAATATAGCCCCGGTAGGACCGGTCCGGAAAGGCGTCGGTACTGAGAGTGGCCTGCTGATTCATGGAGAGCCGGGAGAAGTCGTCCTGGCTGATGTCCAGTTCCACCTGAAGATCGTTCAGATCGGCCAGGGTGACCACGTAGCCCTTGGCCCCGCGCTCACCCACAAAGCTGGTGGTCACGAACTCTCCCTGCTCCACCGCCTTTTCCAGGATCGTTCCGGTAATCGGGGCCCGAATCACCGTCGAGTCCAGGAAGGTCCGGCGAAGCGCCAAGGCACCTCGGGCCTGCGTGACCCGTCCCTTCATGGCCTCGATCTGCTCCTCCCGCGGACCCAAGCGCACCAGGTCGGCTTCCTTGGCCAGGGATTCGACCCGCGCGGCTTCCGCCTCGAAGCGGGCCTGGGCGTTGTCCAGGTCCTGCCGGGGCAGCACTTCTTCCTCGAAAAGTTTCCGCACCCGATCCCGGTTGATCCTGGCGTTCCTCAGATCGGCCTGGGCGCGGGCCAGATTGGCATTGGCCCGAGCGATCTCTTCGGGGCGTGAGCCGGCCTCCAGCTCGCTCAATTGGGCCAGCAAGCTGGCCAGTTGCCCCTCGGCCTGCTGAGCCTGAGCCCGATACTCGGCATCCTCCAACCGGACCAGAACCTGTCCCTTCCGGACCAGGTCGCCTTTTTCCACGCCAATCCAGGCGACTTTTCCCACCACCTTGGCCGTCAACTGGATCTTGCGGTGGGCCACGATGTACCCGGAGGCGTTCAGCACCACTGCAGGGCCCTGAGACCCGGGCTCACCGCCCGCAACCACCCGGATTACTTCCACCTCGATCTCCTGGCTGGCGAAGCGGGCGGCGGTAACGGCCGCGCTCACAGCCAGAACCAGCACGACACCGGCGAGGATCCAGCGGGTTGTCCACCGGGAGGGGCTGCTCGCAGACCGCCTGTGGCTCTTGTGGATTCTCAGGCTGTCGAGTTCCTGCTCCAGATTTTTTCCGGATTCAACCACCGGCTACAACTCCCGCAGTGCGCTGAGAATACTTTCCCTGGCGGCCCCTCGTGCCGGCAGCAGTCCGCCCAGCAGGCCCATGATCGAGGCGAATCCGACACCGAGGGCCACGATGGCCGGGGAGAGTCGAAAATCGAAACCGGTCTCGCTGAAGGTGAGATTGTTGCCGATACCGGACTCCAGGCCATGCAGCGGCAACACCAGCAGCACCCCGATCAACCCGCCCAGCAGGGAAAGCAGCAGCGACTCGATCACGAAGGCAAGCAGGATGCTGCCGCCGGAAAAGCCCAGGACCCGCAGGGTGCCGATCTCCCGCGAGCGGCGGGCCACGGCGGCGTACATGGTGTTCATGGCGGCAAAGCAGCTTCCCACGGCCATGATGACGGCCACGAAGATGCCCAGGAACTTCACCGGCTCGGCCGAGGCGGTCTGTTCCTGGTAGTAGTCCACTTCCCTCTTGCCCTCCAGGTAAAGCCGCTGATCGTCCGCCAGGGCATTCTGGAGCGCCTGCAGGCTCACCGGGTCGGCGGCACGCACCAGCACCGAGGAAAGGACTTCCATGCGGTTGGAATCGGTGGCCAGTTGATTGAGACCGACCCAGATCTCGCTGTCGAAGGCGGTACTGCCGGCGTCAAGAACACCGACCACACTCCAGTCGCCGCGGCCGAAGCGCAGCCGATCTCCCACGCCGGCGTTGACGTACCGCCTGGCGATCGATTTCCCGACCACCACTTCCCGCTGACCCGGCTGGAACCATCGGCCCTCGATCAACTTCAGATTGGGCCGCATGCGGATTCCCATCGGGGGGAGTCCGCGGATGTTCACGTTGGCCCCCTCGGGACTGTTGTGACGCGGCAAATTGATGACGGTCACGATTTCGGGGGATACCATCGGCTCACCGTCCAGTTGCCGAATTCCCGGTTTGTTGCGGATGCTGGACACTGCCTCGCGGCTGACCTGGCTGACCAGCTCCGAAATGGAGTTCTTCCTCATGACCAGCAGGTGGAGCGGATGGCCGGTGGCCTGGAGCGCCTTTTCCAAGCCTCCGACCAGGGCGAGGATCCCCAGCAGCACCGCCACCGTAAGGCCGATGCCCAGGGCCGTCATGACCGTGGTGGTCTTGCGGACCGTCAGGTTCTTCAAGTTGTAGGAGAGAGGCAAGGGCATGTCGTGACTCGGGTTCTCCCCATCGGCTCAGCCATCCAGGCCGGCGGGAGGAACACCGTCCGGCCACAAGGACTCCGAACAAGACGCTTCAATCGGTTGAATACACGCTCGATTTTTCCCGCTGTCCGGCTCCTCCTCGAGCACGGAAGCCCCTCACCCCGTATGGCGAAGGGCCGAAGTGATGGGCAGCCGGGTCGCTCCCAGGGCCGGGACCAGCGAGCTCAGGATGCCGATGGCCAGGGCAATGGAAAGGCTGATCAGGAAAACCGGCGGTGAAAAGGACAGTCCGGAAAGCATGAGTTGCGACTGTCGCAAAAACCCCGATGCCCCCCAGGCCAGGCCGCAACCCAACAGGCCCCCCGCCAGGGATATCAGGACGGCCTCGGCCACGATCATGCTCAGCACCTTGCCGGTGGTAAATCCCAGCGTCTTGAGCACCCCGATCTCGGTGATGCGCTCCCGCACCGACATGCCCATGGTGTTGGCGGCCACCAGCAGTATGGTGAAGACCAGGGCACCGCAAATGCTGAGCAGGAACACCTTGACGTTGCCCAGCATGGAAACGAAGCTCAACTGAAAGGCCCGCTCGGTTTCGGTCTTGGTCTGGCGCTCCGAATTGCGATAGAGATCGTCGATTTGCCCTGCGATGCGGGGCACTGCCTCGGCGGAATCCGCCAGGATGCCAAAGGTCCCCACCATCCCGCGCCGGGATTGGGGCAGTCCCTCTTCCAGGTATTTCGGTGGAAATACAACGCGAAGTCCTGGTTGTCGACATCGCTTTCGAACAGGGCCCGAATGGTCAACTCCAGGTCCATCGGGTAGATGTCCCCCGCGATCGTAATCCGCTGGCCCAGCTTGAAGTTCAGCCGCTCGGCCAGGCTCTTGCCGACCGCCGCGGCCGTGCGCTCCGACTGGAAGGCCTGGAGCTGTTCGGAAGGCACCGTGAACTCCTTGTAGACCTCGAAGATCCTTTCCGGATCGGTGGCGAACCGCGGAAAGAAATTTTCCGGCCGATTGTCGATATAGACCCCTCCGAACCAGGAGCTGGGCACCACCTCGCGCACGCCGGGCACGTTGCGGATCTGCTGTTCATAGTATTCGGGGAGGGAGAAGGTCAGAGAGACCCGATTTCGAGTCACCAGCCGCAGGGCTTGCTCGGGAGGCCCTTCCTGGTGGTAGAAGGCGTGGTAGACCGAAAGGAGCACTCCCAGGAGAAACAGGGAAATGCTGATGCTGGCAACCGTCAGCAGCGTTCGACGCCGGTTGCGCAGAGCATTCTTGAGAGCCAGGTTCAGGGTGTCCCGGAACACGGAAAGTCTCGTTTCCGCGGGAGGACAGGAGCGCCTCCCGCCATTTCTCAGATTAACACAACTCCTGCCGGCTCGGTCAAAGCGCGCTCGACATCGGATGCACGTCAGATCCATGAGTCGCCGGCCAGCCCCCCCAGCCCAGCCAGGAAGCCGCTATCCCATGACATCCGCTTGTTGACTTGCGCCCGGCTGACTGCTGGAGTCCTCGACATCTCTTCCGGGCTAGCCGCCCCTTCCCGGGGATTCCTCCCGCAAGCGCCTGGAACACCCGCGGCAATGGGTTCTGCGCCGGGCGTTCAGGATCCCGCAACTCGGGCACCGTATATACATGAAGTGGGTGAACCACTGCGTCAGCAGGGCGCTTCCGCCCAGGATCAGCACGGCCAGCAGGATGTTGAGGGCTGTTTCCATGACAGGAGCACATCGAGAAGGCGCCAGGCTCAGGGGGGGTGATGGTCTGCCCATGCCGGCCGGCGCGTCCGGGTGCCGCTCTAAACGGCCTTGGGCGCCTCCTCTCCGTCTGCTCTCCCGGGCCGAAAAAGGAACGCAAACAGCACCAGAACCACGGCTGCCGCCACCGCGGGCACCAGCCAGATCTCACCCCAATGGTGCTGCACGGCGCCATCCACGCCCGGGAAACTGTAATGCTGCACCACCAGCCCGGAAACCCTGGCGCCCACGAACATGCCCAGGCCCAGGGTGACCAGGGCGATGAATCCCTGGGCCGCGGCCCGCACCCGGATGGGGGCCTTGCGGTCCACGTAGACCTGGCCGGCCACGAAAAAGAAATCGTAGCAGATGCCGTGAAGGAGAATGCCGGCCAGCAGCATCCACAGGTGCTCGTTGCCGTCTCCCCAGGAAAACAGCAGGTAGCGGGCCACCCAGGCAGCCATTCCGATCAACAGGGTTCCCTTGAGCCCCACCCGGGTCAGAAAGAAGGGCATGGCCAGCATGAAGAGAATTTCAGAGCCCTGCCCCAGGGTCATTTTGCTGGCGGCCTGACTGACGCCGATCTCGTTGAGGAACAAGTTGGTGAAGGTGTAGTAGAACTGCAGCGGAATGCAGAGCAGAAAGGAGCCCGCCACGAAAACGGCAAAGGAGCGCTCCCTCATCAGGCTCAGGGCATCCAGGCCCAGCAGCCCCCTGAGGCTGAAGGGCTGGCCGCCTCCCTTGGGAGGAGTGTGAGGAAGCAGCAGGCAGTAGAGACCCATCAGCACCGAGGCGCCGGCGGCAATCTGCAGGGGCACGGCGCTGGCCTCCAGGTGCAATCGGCCCACCAGCAGCCCCGCGGCGATCCACCCGATGGTCCCCAGCACTCTTACCCGGGGGAATTCCCGTTCCGGGCTCTCCATGTGGTGAAAGGACAGGGAGTTGGTGAGCGCCAGGGTCGGCATGTAGCACAGGGTGTAGATCAGCAGCACCGGGAAGAGGTGGCTGAAGTCGTCCAGATTGGAACCCCAATACAGCAGGAACCCGCCCACCAGGTGCAGTCCCGCCAGCACCTTCTCCGAAGCGAAGTACCGGTCGGCCACCAGCCCCATGAAAAATGGAGAGATCATGGCGGCGATGGCCGTGGTGGCATAGGCCCAGCCGATCTGGCTGTCGTTGAAGCGAAGCGTCTGGCTCAGATAGGTGACCAGGGTGACGTACCAGGCCCCCCAGATGAAATACTGCAGAAACATCATGGCGGAGAGCTTCAAGCGAACCATTCTCAACCCTCACTCTCGACCCGAAAAGTCTCCGACAGGCGGGCCACGGTCCGTTCCTGACCGAGAGCCGCCATGACCTCGAAAATGCCCGGGGCTATCGCCTTGCCCGTCAGCAGCGCCCGGGCCGCGTTGATGAGCAGACCCGCCTTGACCTCCTTTTCGGCGGCGAAGGCGCGCAGAGCCGATTCCGCCTCCTCCAGTTCGAAAACCGGCAGGGATTGGAGCCGGGCGGCCAGTTCGGGCATCAGAAGCGGCAGGGTTGCGTTCTTGAGGAATTTCCGGCGAGCCTTGTCTTCGATCTCGAATTCATCGGTGAAGAAGGCTCTCCCTTGGGTGGCGAAGTCGGACACCATGCGGACGCGCTGCTTGAGCAGATCGATCACCTTCAGAATCCAGGCCCTTTCGGAGGAGTCGAATGCCTCTTTCCAGAGCCCCTCCCTTTCCAGCTCGGCCCTGATCAGCGGAAGAAGCCTCTCGGCAGAGGCATTGCGCAGATACCGGCTGTTGAACCAGGACAGCTTGTCCGGGTCGAAGACGGCGTTGCTCCTGTTCACACCCTTCAGGGAGAACTGGTGGATCAACTCATCGGTGGACAGAGCTTCCACCTCGGTTTTCGGGGACCAGCCCAGCAGCGCCAGGAAGTTGCAGAACGGGTCCGGCAGATAGCCTTGATCCCGGTAGGTGGTCACGGCGGTGGCCCCATGTCGCTTGCTGAGCCGGGTCCGGTCCGGTCCCAGAATCAGCGGGAGATGCGCAAAATCGGGGACCGGCCGTTCCAGGGCCTGGTAGAGGAGGATCTGCTTGGGGGTGTTCGAAATATGGTCGGCGCCGCGGATGACGTGGCTGATGTTCATGTCCAGATCGTCCAGCACCACGCCCAGGTGGTAGGTGGGCATGCCGTCGGACCGAACCAGGACGAAGTCCTCGATCTGTTCCGTCCGGTGGGCAATCCGGCCGAAGATCCGGTCCTCGAAGGCCACCTCTCCGTCGCGGGTCCCCTTGAAACGCACCACGCTGCTCAGACCGCGGGTGCGCCTCTCACGGACCTGGTCCGGCGGAAGTTCCCGACAGGTGTCGTCACATTTCAGGGCTTTTCCGGAGGCTGCCGCCGCCTGGCGCCTGGCCGCCAACTCGGAGGCCGAACAAAAACAGCGGTAGGCCCTGTTGCCGTCCAAGAGCCGATCGGCCGCCTGGCGGTAGCGGTCCAGCCGCTCGGACTGCAGGAAGGGGCCCTCGTCCCAATCGAGGCCCAGCCATTGGAGCGCGCCCAGAATGTCGTCCACCATCTCCGGGCTGGAACGCTCCCGGTCGGTGTCTTCAATTCGGAGGATGAAGCGCCCGCCCTGACCTCTTGCGAACAGCCAGTTGAACAGGGCGGTTCGCGCCCCGCCCACGTGCAAGGCCCCGGTGGGAGACGGTGCAAAGCGTACTCTCACGCCCGGCAAACCAGGACCCTCCTTGAGTGGTTGGAAATCACCGTGTGCAAGTTCAGGAAAGCAATTGGGCAGGGCGGCTGGAAGTCGTCCGCCTGGGCGGGCGCCGATCAACGGCCCCGCCGGCGGTCCGGACAGACGGTCGGAATCTGCCGGCATCGACGGGATTCCGCAATCCGATTCCAGGCGCTGCTAGACGGCGTCCCTGGCCGCAGCCAGAGCCGCATCGTAGTCGGGGTGGGAGGCGATTTCCTTGACATACTCCACGTAGCGGATGCTGCCGGCGCCATCCACCACGAAAATGGCCCGGCTGTTCAGCCGAAGCTCCTTGACCAGGGTGCCGTAACTGGCTGCAAAAGACATCTCCTGGTGATCCGAGAGCGTCTGGACCTGGTCCGCCTCGGCCGCTCCGCACCAGCGCTTTTGGGCAAAAGGCAGATCGGCGGAAACCGTCAGGACCACCACCCCGTCTCCCAAACCGGAGGCCTCCTGGTTGAATCTCCGGCTCTGCTGGTCGCAAACCGGGGTATCCAGCGAGGGGACCACGCTGATGAGGCGCACCTTGCCGGCGAAATCGGACAGCCGGACCGGTTTGAGATCGTTGGAAGTCAAGGTGAAGTCGGGGGCGGTATCGCCCGCCTTCAACTCCGGCCCGACCAGCGTCAATGGATTCCCCAGAAATGTCGTGGCTCCAGCTCGTTCCTGCGCCATGTGTTCTCTCCTCCTTGGATCGATAGCGTCTTTTCCGCGTTTGAAATTCGAACTCTCCGGCTCGATCGGACAGTTCCCTGCAACTCCTGCATCCGGCGTCGGCGCCCGTCGGCTAACCCTCCTCGTACTGGCTCTTCAGCTTGGCCACCACGGTGGCGTCGGCCAGGGTGGTGGTATCCCCCAGGGCCCGTCCCTCGGCGATATCCCGCAGCAGGCGCCGCATGATCTTGCCGCTTCGGGTCTTGGGCAGCTCGGCCGTAAAATACACGCTCTGGGGCCGGGCGATGGGGCCGATCTTCCGGACCACGTGCTTCTTCAACTCGTCCACCTTGCCGGCATTCCCCTCGACCCCTTCCTTCAGGGTCACGAAGGCGGCAATGGCCTCCCCCTTGATGTCGTCCTTCTTGCCGATCACCGCCGCTTCAGCCACCTCCTGATGGTCCACCAGGGCGCTTTCCACTTCCATGGTGCTCAGGCGGTGCCCCGAGATGTTCATGACGTCATCCACGCGGCCCAACAGCCAGAAGTAGCCTTCCTCGTCCCGCTTGCAGCCGTCCCCGGCAAAATAGACGTTCTTGCCGAAGCGCTGCCAATAGGTCTCTTCATATCTCTTGGGGTCTCCATGGATGGTGCGGGCCATGGAGGGCCAGGGAGACTTGAGCACCAGGTAGCCGCCTCCCCCCAGGGGGACGCTGTTGCCGGCCTCGTCCACCACGTCGGCATCGATGCCCGGAAGGGGGAAGGTGGCCGAACCCGGCTTGGTGGTCGTGAGCCCCGGCAGAGGCGAAATCATGATGGAGCCGGTTTCGGTCTGCCACCAGGTGTCCACGATGGGGCAGCGCCCCTGCCCGATCTTTTCGTGGTACCACATCCAGGCCTCGGGGTTGATGGGCTCGCCCACCGACCCCA
Source organism: Terriglobia bacterium (assembly GCA_963665655.1). GTDB lineage: Bacteria > Acidobacteriota > Terriglobia > Versatilivoradales > Versatilivoraceae > Versatilivorator. Next base: position 4,790,319 of record OY762429.1, on the reverse strand, counting down.
GCAGGCGCAGGGTGGAGAGGTCGTGCTTTGCCGGATAGGACTCGCCCCACTTCATGACCGCCCGGATGGCCGTGGGGGCCGTGTAGAAGACATTCACGCCATACTTGGCCACCATGGCCCACCAGCGGTCCTTGTCGGGCCAGTCGGGGGAACCCTCGTAGAGAACCCCGGTGGTTCCGTTGGCCAGGGGCCCGTAGACGATATAGCTGTGCCCGGTGACCCAGCCGATGTCGGCCGAGCACCAGTAGACGTCCTCTTCCTTGGCGTCGAACACCCACTTGTGAGTCAGGGACGCCCCCAGCAGGTAGCCGCCGGTGGTGTGCAGAATGCCCTTGGGCTTGGCCGTGGTCCCGGAGGTGTAGAGAATGAACAGCGGGTCCTCCGAATCCATGGGCTCGGGCTCGCAGTAGGCCGGTACCTGCTCCACCGCCCGGTGCCACCAGACGTCCCGGGTCTCGTCCACCTCCACCGGAGCCGCATCCCCGATCCTTCGAACCATCACCACCGTCTCCACACAGGGGCAGTCCTTGAGGGCCGCGTCCACGTTTCGCTTGAGGGGAACGATCTGACCGCGCCGGTAGCTCCCGTCGGCAGTGATCACCAGCTTGGACTGGGCGTCGTTGATCCGATCCCGCAGGGACTCGGAGCTGAATCCGCCGAAGACCACGCTGTGGGGGGCGCCGATTCGGGCGCAGGCCAGCAGGGCGATGGGCAATTCCGGGATCATGGGCATGTAGATGGTGACCCGGTCGCCTTTTCGCACGCCCAGCCGCTTCATGGCATTGGCGAACCGGTTGACCTCCCGGTAGAGGTCGGCAAAGGTCAACACCCGCTCCTCCCCGGGTTCTCCCTCCCAGATGAAGGCGGCCTTGTTGCGCCGCCAACCCCGAACATGCCGGTCCAGGCAGTTGACGGAAACATTGAGCTTTCCTCCCACAAACCATTGAGCAATGGGTGGGTTCCAGTCCAGGACCCGATCCCACTTGCGTATCCACTCCAGGCTCTCGGCCGCCTGGGCCCAGTAGGCCTCGGGGTCCTTGGCCGCCCGCTGGTAGATATCCGGATCGGCGATATTGGCGTTTCGAGAGCAATCCTGCGGAGGCGGAAAGAGGCGCTCTTCGTCCAGTAAGGCTTCAATGGGTTGATCGGAGCGATTCATCAGACCCCCTTGTGGTTACACGGCCGTTCCACGGCCCGAACACCGGGGCGCTATTATACACGGCGGCCATTTCACCGTTAACGCCAATTTCCCGAGGCTTCCCATGCCGGGCCGACAACTTCCGCGGGCGCCGGCCGCACTTGCGACCCCTCCTGCGCCGGGGCCTCAGAACTCCCCGCCGGCCCGGTCCAGGCCGCGATAATAGTCGGACAGGATCTCGGCTTCCCCGGCTTGCGCACCCCAGACCACGTTTTCCTCCACCCGGATGCCGCCCGCCGGCCGGCCGCCTTCCCGCCAATAGAGTCCCGGCTCGATCGAGGTCACCTGACCGGGCAGCACCGGCCGGTTTTGGCCGGGACCCAGGATCGGACGGTCCTCGTGGTAGGCGAAGCCGAGCCCATGCCCCAGAAAATGGGTGATTCCCTGCTCGAATCCGGCCTCTCGCATGGCCTGCCAGGAGGCCTCGCAGAGCTGTTCTCCCGTACTCTCTCCCGGAATATAGCGCGCGATTGCCGCTGTCTGCGCGTCCAGGACGGCCCGGTGGAGCCTCCGCAGCAACCCGGTCGGTTCGCCGGCCACGGTGGCACGAGTGATGTCGGCCCAGTACCCCTCGGCATGAGCGCCCAGCTCCAACAGCACCGGATCGCCCGGCTGCAGCCGCCTTGCCGTGGGATGGTTGGAAAGGGTGTCGGCGATCCCGGTGCGCTCGGGACCGGAGGTAATCTGCGGCATCTCGCAAAAGACGTAGTCGATTCCCAGCGAGGCCGCCTTCCTGAGGACGGCGCAATGGACCTCGGTGGCCAGGTCGATCTCCCGAATGCCGGTCTGCGCCAACTGGTAGAAGGCCTGCGCTCCCGCTCGCACCACCTGGTGAGCCAACTTGAGCTTGCCGACCTCCCTCGCCGTCTTGACCGACTTGAGCTGGTTGATGCGGTCCCCGGCGTCCTCCACCAGAGGGAAAATGGAAGACAGCGCCGCCCGGATCCTTTCATAGGTCAGGCACTCCGAGGGCATCTTGTTGGGTCCGTAGTGGTGCACCTCGAGGTGGACCCCAACCCTTTCGATTCCCTGCCCCGACCTCCGGGTCCGGAGCCACTCGATGACGGCCTGGTCGGGGTCCACCTGGCAGCCCCGCTTGCACCAGTCGAAGCAGTCGATGCGGTCGGCCCAGCTCTCCTCGGCCACGAAGGCTTCCCGCCACCAGGGGGTCAGCAGGCTGACCCGGCCGTCCCGATCCACCAGGACGGCCACGTGGGTGCTGGCCGGCAGCATGCCGGTGGCCATCAGGATGTCGTCCGGATAGAGCAGCAGCAGGGCGTCCAGTCCCCCCTCGGCCAGGGACCGCCGAATCTGGTTCAGCCTTTCTTGATCGGCGGAGGCCATGGGTTCAATGCTTCCGGGTCCGAGTTTTCCGAGCGGGCATCGGTCACGGCTGCGCCAGGACCTGGCCGGGACGATGGTCATGACGGAAGGTCGAATGGCGAGGCGATCGAAAGGACTCTCCGATCCTCTCACGCGGGCTGTCCACTATAGCGGCAACAGAGAAGATGGGTCAATGGACGGTCAACCGGTCCCGCTATTATCTACCGGCCTGATTCCCGTTCAGTTGATTCTCTCGAAATTTCATTGCCGACACTCATGTGGTGTCCAAGTTGACGCGCCGGCTCCCGAACTCCTGATTGTGCCATGGGTCGCGAAACGTGCGACATCGAGCCTGTTCCTGACGGTAAGATAGGCCTGAACTTTACCCACGGCGTCCAATGGGAACTGATTCGGGGCCAAGGTATGCCTTTCTCCATCGACGGAGTGATCCCCTGGGGGCGTACCCTGGCCGAATATCGGGCGATGTTCGACCTTTTCTTTACAGCCCACAGTTCGATCTGACCTTTCATTGCAGCGCTCTGCAAGAAATGCTCAGGGTAGCCTCAGAGGCACGTGTCTTCCCCCTGCTGCAGGTTGGCGGTGCTCCCTCGCCTCACGTTCAGGGAGTGATTGAGTACTTCAAGTCAAAAGGGCTTCAGGCCTCTGTCGAAACGGTCCCCTACGAGGTCCAGAGGGGTGGGAACAAGATGATGCGGTTAGGGAGATAACATCGAATCCGGAACAGAAACCTCGGAAACAGTCCTGGCAACGAATTGCCGATCCTCACCCGCGAACACCTGCCAAACCTTCCGGCCCCGCGCCCACTCTACTCCCGCCATCGTTCCCGCGAGTGTTGCCAATTCCGCAAAACGCTGTACCATAGCGGTAAATCCTTTTCGAGATCTGCAACTTGAGAATGAAAGCCGCACCGAAATACCTGGCCGAACCAAGCCGAGTCGTCCATCCATGAGATACCTCGTCACCTCTCGACTCAAGCCAAACAGGAAACGCCCTCTGCTGGAGGCCGTGGAGGACAAGACCCTGGGCCGAGGATCGGTAGCCGGAGGCGAGTACCTTCGAAACATGAGGCAGGCCCGCCGGACGGCTGACGGCCGGGTCCGCTGGGTGGAGGTCTGCTTCTGCCCGACTCCCCTGCAGGAGGAACGCCCCTACTGGGAAGAGTACTTCGACCTGGAGCGCGTCCAGGACGCCCACGACCGCAACCGCTGCCGGGACCTGAACGGCGAGGAGCCCTGGGCCTGCACCGACTGCGACTGCACGGAACGGCTGGAGAAGAAGCTGGAAGCCAAGGGTCAATCCTTCCTGAAGCAGTTGACGGCCCGGGATGAAGACGAGCCATCCTGACGACACCTGTCCCCTCCCAATACGAAGTCCGACGCGAGCGACAGACGCCCGGGCAGAAATGCCGGACTCACTCGAAACTCATGAACGATCCGCGAGACCACCCGTCAGCGATGGCGCCTGCCTGGCGTGAGGCGCCCGGCCCGGTACACAACAAGAATTGCCTTGCGCCTTTCATATGCAGCACAAGGACCGGGAAGGATGACGTCCCCATGCCGACCAAGGACACTGACCGTATCTTCAAATATGTTCTGGTGCTTGTCGGCCTTGCCGGCATGGCGGTGGCGACGCGAAAGGTTTGGACCTTCGAGGAAACGGGGATCGATGTATTCAATCCATGGGACGCCACCTGAGCAGAACCACCGAAGCTGTCTCCCGGCCCAAGATTGACGCCCAGTCGAGACAGGCCGGCTGCAGCCCTACGGACGCGGATGTAGGAAGAGGGACAAGCATGAGGGAGTATTTCGAGTCCGTCAGCAGGCCGCCGGTTCTCAGCGCCACGCTGGTAGCGGTGCTGGTTCTCCCCCTCGCGGTGTTCCCGGCTCTACCTATCGGGGGTGAATCGCTCGACGTAAAGCCCGGATACACCTACCCGGAGGTTGTCGCCGCCATGGAAGGCTACGGCGAGCAAGGGAGACGAGTGTATGCGTGGTCCAGCGGGACTCTGGACACGTTGCTGCCGGTCGTCTACGTCAGCTTGATGGCCGGTCTCGTCTACCGGTTCCGACCAACAGAACGGGTTTGGAAACTGGCGTATTTGCCCCTGGCGGCGGGAGTGCTGGACCTTTGCGAGAATGTCCTGATTATCCTCATGCTGACTCGGTACCCGGACGTGTCTGCCGGGCAAGTGGCAGTTGCGTCGTTCTTCACGGTGTCGAAAAGCTATGCAATTTTGATCTGCGCGGCGCTGGCGATCGTTTTGGCGGTTGGTGCGACGGTTCGCCGCGGCCGGCGGAGGGTCGACCCTACTTCGTAGGTTTCGACTAAGGGGCAGCAGCCCGCCACCGAGCCGACCGCGCTCGTGGCATTAATTCTCCAATTCACGGGTTAACGAACACAGTTCATGGGAGTTGACGATGCCCCGAATCAACGCCAAGCGACAAATCACGCTTCCTGCCAACCAGTGCCGCTTGGCCGGTATCGAGCCGGGTGACGAATGCCGGAGTTTCGTTGCCGACGGTCGCATCGCGATCGCTCGCCAACAGCCGGGAAGCGCCTGGGGTTGCCTCGCTCATCTTCAAGCAGACGAGTCGGTCACCGATGTAGAGTCGCGCCAACATTCAATCGAAACGAAGCGGGAACGGCAACCTTGATTGCGGTGGACACTACCCCATCGCTTCCAAAGCTTCGAGCTTCTGCGCGACCCTGCCGGACGACGGAGTGATCGAAGTCCGGCGCCAAAAAGTGGGTCTTGCGTTACACCCTCCACAGTGATCCCCTGCGGGAAGGCTGGCAAGCCGATGTGGAAAGCTGTTACTTCGGACTCGAGGATTCGATACGCTCCGAAAGCTTGGCGGCCAGACTCTGAGCGTCAGCCACCTGCTCAGTGGACATCGTTGGTCTGAGGTCGTCCTTTAGCTTGAATGCCTGCTGTTCACCCTGTGCGGCGGCAAGAATGTACCAGGCATAGGCCTGCACGTCGTCCTCCAGTACTCCCTCGCCCATGGCGTACATGCGGCCCAGCGTGAATTGCGCACTGGCATCTCCCTGCTCGGCCGCCTGGCGCAACTGCTCAATCTCCTGGTCCTCGGCTAGCCCCGGGCGAAATCCGGCCAGAACGACCACGGCAGCGAGGACGAGTATCGACTCCCGCCTGCAAGCGCTTCCGTTGGTCATGATTCCCATCAGACACCTCCCACATCCTTGAGCCTTTCCAGGTAGAGAACCTTGTTCACCTTGGCCTAAAGCCCTTGGGTGTTTCCGAATTCCCCCAGGTGGTCCACCGCATTCTCGATCAGCGAGGTAAACGAAGGGATCAGCCCCCTGTATCGGCTCAGAATCTTGCCGTTCTCGTCGGCCAGCACATAGGTCGGATAGCCTCTGATACGCATGAGACGGACGATGTCGCTGCCCTTACCTACGTGCCAGTTCGTCCACGGCATGGGTTCATCCCCAATAAACCGGGTCACGGTTGCAAGCTCCTCGTCCACGCTGATTGAGACCAGGGTGAGCCGGTCCTCCGGCAGGTTGCCAACCAGTTCCCGAAGTTGCGGCAGGGCCGAGATGCAGGGTGCACACCAGGTTGCCCAGAAATTGAGTAGGACGATGCGTCCCTGATAGTCCGACAGGGATTCCGCATCGCCATTGAGCCTCTTTCCCGTCACGTCCGGCAGGGAGGCGCCCAGGGTCCCTTGCCGTATGCGGGGAAGCCTATCCTCATCGGCCAGGGTTTGAGAGATTGGAGTGCCGGCAACGTAGGTGCGCAGCAAGTTCTCCTCCTTCCATTGCGAGTCATCGATCGAGTAATTTGCCGGAAGTTTAAACACCGACGAATCGGGCTCGGTGAACCGGATGTCGTAGAGTTCTGTGACTACCCTTTCGCGGCCTAGAAAAGTGCGATCCATTTTCACCCTCACCTTGGCCTCTTTTGCCCACCAAACTTTGCCAACGGACTCCTCTGGATTGCTGGGGGACAAGACACGCATTGCCAGGCAATCGAGCCCTGCAACGACTCCTTCGTCAATTGCAGCATCGGGTCTTAACGCAAATGGGCGGAACGGTCCTGGCCGGACTTGTTTCAGTGTTGCTTCTTTGAGGTTGTGGTCCACGGCAAAGGTTTTTCGAGTCGAGGAATCCATGAGAGTCGATCGATGCTTTCCTTTACCCCGTCCTTTGACCTGCGTCAGGGTGTCCATCACGGAACCGGAGGAGGAACGGAAGTAAGCGCCCTCCTCTCGTACAATCTCCGTTTCGGTTCCATCGGACTCAACACGGTAGTGAGCGCTTCTCTGCTTGGCGACTACGGGCACGAAGTGCGCCAGCAGCTCGGTCGCCCCACCGAACACGAGAGCCAGACAAGTCAGTGAAGCGGCGATTTTCATACAGCGGCTCTCTTTCTGGCGCTAACGCCAACAGGCTGAGTGATTCTCTGACGCATGTTGCTTTCGGAATTTCCCTAAAGATACACAATGCTGTCCCATTAAGGTTAGTGGGGAGACTGCCAATCGAGGCTGCTGTCCAGCCTCCGCTTTTCCAAGTGAATGAAGGGGTGGAAGCCACGACTTTGAGGCTGGTTGACATATGCGGATTAATTGTCAGCAAAGTATCCTCACGGTTAGATCACGTGCTTCGCCTGAAGACTTCACTTCTTGGGTCCGGTACGCCGCTTCGGACCTGAGTATCAGGCACAAGACCTGCGGGCGTCTTTAACGGCATCATTCTGGATTGCTCGATTGAAGGTCGTTGCGCTCGCCATCAAAGTCTCAAACTAGTCTTCGTACAGCTTCCAAAAAAACCGGTATAACCTCTGGAGAGGGTGGCTGACGGATTCCCCCGGACGGTTTACTGCTCGCTCAATCAGTGAAACAGTAAACAGGCCGAGCAAACCTTTCATACCATTGAATCGGTTCACAATCATGCCGTGCTCGTCAACGAGCAAGTAGGTTGGAAACCCCTCGATCTGCAGCAACCCCTCGATATCGCTTCCCTTGCCTGCGTGCCAGTTCGTCCAAGGCATGGGTTCATCCTCAATAAACCGGGTCACGGTCTCAAGTTTCTCGTCCACACTGATCGAAACGATGGCGAATCGGTCCGTCGGCAGCTCAGCAGCCAGTTCCCGAAGTGTCGGCAGAGCCGCGACGCACGGGCCGCACCAGGTTGCCCAGAAATCAAGTAACACGACACGGCCCCGGTAGTCTGACAGACGTTCCTCGTCGCCGTCGAGTCGCGTTCCCTTCAAGTCCAGCAGTTTGCCGCCCACCGTCCCGTGGTGTAGGCTGCGAAGCAACTCCGCCTCCGCCTCGGCCAGCGTTTCAGGGACTGGCGTGCCGTCAGAGTCGGTTCTCAGGAGCGTTTCCTCTTCCACACCTCCACTCAATCCGGTAGCCGCCTCGATCGCCTGCTGACGCATGGCGTCCCGATCCTCTGTCGGCAGCATGAATTGGAAGTTTGCGGAGCGCATGAATCGGGCGGCCACGTAATACTTGCCGTTCGCGCGTAACACAGGGTCTTCAGCCTCGGACGCCAGTTCCGCGAAGAATCGATCAATTGCCGATGGGCCAAAGATGTTGTCGTTATACATCCGGCTCAGCACCTGAGGCCACTTCTGGTAGCTAGGAGCGTAGGTAAGGAGAGCCTTCGCACCCGCATACATGTGCCGGTCGGAGTCTCTCACGGAACTCGTCCTCATCACGAGGAACTCGGCAGCCGCGATCGTCTTTTCATGTGCGCCGCCCAAGTTAAGGATGGCGGTCGCTACGGCTACTGCGGGGCTGATGTCAGGAGGATTCGGCAGGTTTTCCAGCAGTTCACGAGTCGACTTGCCGTTTCGAGCGGCCCGACTGAAACGCTCGTTAGTGCTTTTCTGCCATGCTCGTTGCTGGTCGAGGTACTCTTCCACTACGGTCCAGTCTGGCCCCACCTCAGGTGGCGCAGCATCCGGGGCGACTGCGCGCTCGCACGATCCCATCACTGTCAGGAGGACCACGGCAGCGAGAACAAGTATCGACTTCCAGCTGCAAGCCTTTCGGTTGGTCATGATTCCCATCAGACACCTCCTGGATCCTTGAGCCTTTCCGGGTAGAGAGCCTTGTTCACCTTGGCCTAGAGCCCTTGGGTGTTTCCGAATTCCCCCAGGTGGTCCACCGCGTTCTCGATCAGTGAAGTAAACGGAGGCATCAGACCTCTGGTTCGGCTCAAAATCTTGCCCTTCTCGTCGGCCAGCACATAGGTGGGATAGCCTCTGATACGCATGAGACGTGCGACTCATTCTGGCGCTAACGCCACCAGGCTGAGTGATTCCGCAACACTGGTTCCTCGGACGTGGCTCTGGGACCGATTTTTCCACCTATACCCCTATAAACAGTCGAAACGGCGATTGATTACAACTTTTTCGGAGGGGCCTTCAGGACTGGCTGGAGCCTTTGGGCGATAGGGATCGAGTGCGGGCATTGATACGGCGTTTGAGCAGCGAAATGGCCCGATTCATGCGGACGGCGACATTGCCGCGAGAGACGTGAATGTCAAGGCTTCAAGCAAGAGACGTCTCCAGTCCTGTTGGTTCTGGATGGGCACGCCACACTCTATGGCAGTGATGCTCTCAGCGGCACCTTGCCTGAGGTCAATTTGTCTTCGGTGCCGGCAACGCCACCAAGGATTTCTCTATAGTCTGCCCGGGTGAAAGATCGATCTCCTCTGAATCCTTTTCCAGGCCTTTCAGGTAGTCGGCATCCCACTCATTTCCGCTTTGGTGATCGAGCAGGGCGCCAACCAGGTATTTCCCGGGGGCCAGTCCCTCCAAAGAAAACTGTCCGCTCTGGTCCGTCTGGGTCGTCTTCGTGAAGCGCGAGGGGAATTCCCTGTGTTGCGGATCGCTGGCAAAAGCCAGGACGGTTGCCCCTTCCGCCACTTCCTGCCCCTCAGCCTGCTCGACGACGCCGCTGAGCTGAGCCCCGTCGGATGCAATATGAATCTCCACTCCCTCCAGTTGGTCTTTGCTTTTCAACTCTATTGGGCGATCCGCAATGTCCTGACCCTTGAGCCGGATGGACGAGACATAGTGATTCCCCGGCGGGAGCCTGACCATGAGGTGATGGGAGCCCTCTGGATGGTTCGCAATCCTGAAGGTGAGATCCTGTTCGACAGAGGCTCTAGTGCCACCGAAGGACAGTCGATTGGGGTTGTCCTTGGATGGGGACATATCCAAGAAGATCCGGCGCCAATCCACGGCGGAGGCTTCACCTTCGACGACGATCCTGCCGGTGATCTCGGCGCCCTTGGCAAGAACCAGGGTCAAGCCGCTCACATCCTTGTCCACCACCTCCACGTCCGCAGTCGCCAGCTGCTGGCCCTCTCCGCTCCCAGAACGGGCGTAGAGACGATGTCCGCCGGGAAGAAGGCCCGAAACCTTGAATTGGCCCTGCAGGTCCGTGTTCGTGTTCCGTCCCAACCCGGTGGTGATTTCCTTGCCTGATTGCTTCATGGATACGATCCAGACCGAGTGAGCCGGCTTGCCTTCCGGCGTCAGCACCCGGCCGCTGACGCTGAAACTGGAAGCCTCGATCACGGTGATATTGAAGCCTCCCGCTTCTTTTCCTGCAGTCATCTTGATGGTGGCCGCTTCCTCGACGCTCAGGACTCCAGGGTAATAGGTCGGCGCGAACGACCGCATCGGCGGGCTTCGCGAGTCTCCAAACAAGGGGCGAGGGGACACTCGCAGGTAGTAGTTGCCAGGGGGAACACCGAAGATGCGAAAGTACCCCCGGTCATCGGTCTCGTCGTGTCCGGACGGCAGCAGGCGGGCATTGCCTCCCAGGTTCCGATAAACCCTCAAACGGACGGCAACCCGCTCCACAGGCTCCTCGTCCTGGTCCACCACCCTGCCTTCCACGACGCCGCCGCGGATGAGACGGAAGTCAATGTTGTCCAGGACCTGTCCGGGACCGACAGTCAGCGCTGTACCGACACGGTCTATTCTCAAACTATAGCCGGTCTGTTGGCCGTAGCTCCGGGGAACGTAGCCGTGTCGGCTTGCCCTCAGGGTATACTGGCCGGCCTCGAGATCTCCGAACGTATATTCCCCGCGGCTGTCGGTCCGGACGGTTCGGGGCGGATCGTAGGGACTTGCGGCCCTTGAGCGAAGCGAGAGAGTGGCTCTAGCCAACGGAGATCCCCCGTCCTCGGCGAATACCCGTCCCTGGATCACACCGGGGTTTCGCTCCACAGGCCCCTGACTGGCCGGGCTGCTCCGGGCAGCGTAGGCGTCGCGGTTCACAGAGACGACGCCCACGGAGAAGATGGCCAGACCCGCCACGAATCCAATCATCAAGACGTATTCCCGGAGACCGAGCTTGCGTGGGAGCCGGGTTGACAAGAGGTGGACCATGCGGCTCTTGAGGCTTGAACCGCCAATGGAAGACGTTCCAACCAAACGCTGCTCCACACAGGCCCGGACCACCTTCAAAATTCCCGAGATGTAGGTCTCCGGGGATTGCCTGAGGCGCACGACTTCTTCGTCGCAGGCCCGCTCCCTTTCCTCGAACAACTTCCTGTCGACGATCCACACCAAGGGGAAAAACCACAATAAAGAAAACGTTGCCTTTTGGAGCAGGACAGCGAGATTGTCCCTGCGCCTGAGATGAATCAGCTCGTGGAGAATGACCGCTTCCAATTCCTCGTCGCTCAACCGGCTTGCGGCCCCTTCGGGAAGCAAAACCTTCGGTCTCCAAATACCCCAAAGTCCTACTTCGGTGATATCGGCTGAAACCAGGATGTCGACGTCCTGTTTCAACCCAAGCCAGGAGCGGACTCGCTTCAGGACCTCCGTTTCTCTGGAAGAGACGATCCTGCGGCTGGTCCTGACGGCCCGGGCTAAACACAACCAGCCTTTCACCCAGCGAACAACAAAGAACCCGAACCCCGCGAGCCAGACCAGCGTGAGCGCGCAGTAGAGCTCGTTGTGGGCGGCAGAGGACGCAGGTTGGGCCGCAACGGGGGGGCTGGGGAGAATCGGCTTGAGGATTTCATAGGAGGGCATGGCCAGGACGGAAACTGGAGCCCCGTGGGTTGATTGTTCCAGGGGAGGAGGAAATGAAGCTCGTGGCGCAGGAGTCATTTCCGATACCAGCCATGCCAACAGAAGAGAGGGCACGAGCAGCTTGACCGCGGCCAGGAGCCAGAACCAGTAACGGGCCCTTGCCGGTGCCCGCCTGAGGAACCAGACGGCCATAGCCAGCAGTCCAACAAAGAGTGTGGTCTCCCAAAGGTGCGCCCAAACGTTGGGCCACAGCCAGGAAGACCACTCTGACAGCCATGAATGCATGTTCATGAGAAGTTATCCTCCTTCCCTGGTCTCCAACCCCATGCTCAGGATTTACTCCGGTTCCCGGTCCGCGGTTGGGGGCCTTTTTCGACGGGTCTTTCTTTCCTTGAGGATCCTTTCCAGGTTCCGCAGGTCGTCGAGAGTCAGTTTGCCCGTGTCGGCGAGATGGGACATCACAGGCAGGGGGGAACCGCTGAACAACTCCAGAAAATCGCTCACCAGGCGGCGGTAGGCCTGCCTGCGTGTGATGACGGGGACAAAAACATAGGCATTCCCGATCTTCCGCAATTTCCGTACGGCTCCCTTGGCCTCCAGGCGAACGACCAGGGTTTGGACCGTCGTATAGGCAAGCGTTTTGCTTACGGGGATCTGCTCGAGAATCTCCCTGATGGAGGCCCTGCCGAGTTTCCAGAGCGCTTCCATGGCCTTGAGTTCAAGCGGTGACAGTTTGATCTGGTTCTTCTGTGTCAAGCACACCTCCGTTGCCATGCACTGCCAGGGGAGAATTGTTTTCAAAGCAGGGAGCTTGTTTTATGAGTTAACATACTTATAACCTCATATGTAGTAGATGTCAACAGAAACTTTTCTGTAGGAGCGTTTCTGTTCTGGAGTTCAGGTTTATCCTTGAGTAACGGGGGCGGACTGGGTCCCTCGCCGGGTCTGCTGTGCGAGGGGATGCTGTACTGCGCTGACCCTGATTCCCACCAGATTCCCCCCAATCCTTCAGGCTAGCTGCGCAGGGTGCCGGGGATCAATACATCCTAGGGAATGGATGCGGTTGAGAGTGGGGAGTGCTGCAATGGCATGGTATCTTGAAACTTGGCGGTGGGCGTCAACAGGTGCTGTAATAGGGTGCTTGGCGAACATATGGTGGAGGGCGCAGCGCCGACATAGAATTGTAACAGCCAGTGAGTTTTTTCGTACGGCGGCAATTTATGCTGCAAGTATTTACTCTCTTACCTACCTGTTCCACGTTTTCCTGCAAGGATCAAGGGGAATCGGCTGGATGGCAGACTGGTTCTCGTATTGATTCGTGCTCCCCGTCCTGGCATTCAGTTGGTCGTGATTCCCATCAGACACCCCTCAAACTACTCCAGCCCCGATTCTCCGCTCAGAGGCCGGAGTTTTTCGACTGCGGTGGGCAATCTGAGATTTAAGGAGGACAGAAGTGGCTCACACAGTGGCTGCACAAGTGTTGCAAATGCACAGAATCTGGAACAATTCCAACCTGATTCTTCGTTGAACCGATATCGGCAAACTTATCCGTTTATGGAGTTTCTTTCCAGCTATCGAGGGGAGTTGCAAGCGCATCGATGATTTCGTCTTCGAGTTTACCGCCCTCCTCCAACTTGATAACGGTGTTGAGGTCCCATTCCCGATAGACACAGAATCCCGGAATGACATTCAGAGTCTCCCGTCTCGTAGAGTTGAACTGGTCTTCGATTTTATCCCGCTCCTCACGTGTGATGAGGTTGTCATTCTCCCATTGCTTGGCCAAAGGAACCAATGTGGCTTGGTCCATTTGTCCGTATCGCTGCCCGTTCGCGAAGTGGTCGAAATACCTGGTGGGTTCCCAAGTGGATCCGGCCCATATTAGGTGCCTGTTCATATAGGAGAAGTGGAGATTCGGCTCAACTTCCCAACCAGTATCTTTCAAGTCGACGAAAGCCATCCTATCAACTGCTTGGTAGAAACGCCGAGCCTGACGCACGGTATCTGCTGGCCAAAGACCCACATAGAGCGTCCGCACACGTTTGACCCAAATCGCAACCCTCTCAGCAATCTTGCCGGGGCGGAACAGGTAGTCATCCCGGCGCTCCAACCCTACTCTGCTCCCTAAATCATCCAAAAGCCGTATCGTCCGTCTTCGAAGCGCCTCTGGGTTGTCACCACAGAGTCTGAAAGTACTGTAGGGAGTCAGGCCAGGATGAAACTCTTCCACGAATGACAGTAAATCAAGGCAAATTTCGCGGCTGCTGAAAGGCGCGACTTTGGTATTTGCGTACCTCAGTACGCCTTCCAATACCTCCGACCACTCTAGACATATTGCTGAACCATGTAGAGAGCAATCTTCAAAGTTTCCCGAAAAAGAGTTCCGGCTCGGCGACAATTGTTCTTCGCGTACATCTCCATGCGATGGCTTGTTTTCGACTATCAAAGTAAAGCCGTCTGGGAATGCGATGACACCATCGTATACGGCATCACGATCTGACCACGCGACCGGCAAATCTTGGATGGTTGAATCGGTAAGGAGGACAGAAACGAGGTGGTTGGTGGTCGATTCAATCCACTTGGTCTGCGTTGAAACGCGTGCGGGTTGCCAGAAGTTGCCCCGGGTTCGTTCCTTCAGTGGCAGCTTTGATTCCACCAGATCGCGCAAAAATTGCTGAAGTAGGGGGTCATATTTGAGAGCCACAAGGAACGCCCACGTCAACCGGTTCTCATGTTCAGGAGGCAGTGAGCTGAAAGGGTTGAATAGGTTAGCGTGGTCCATCCATTCTCCTTTGCATGTCGACCCGGTGATCGGTAGTCAATGTGGAATTTGCCTACATCCTTTGGGAGGAGAGGGAAGCCACAGCAATGAAGGTGGGAACGTTGAGAAACCAGGAGGGTTATAGTGGCGGAGAGGGCGGGATTCGAACCCGCGTGGGAGCGACTAACCCCCTAACCGCTTTCGAGGCGGCCCCGTTATGACCACTTCGGTACCTCTCCGCATCATTGGCCTGTGTCTCGACTGCCTGGAACCGGGCTGGCGCCGAAGCCGGAAGAACTCCTGAAGCAGCTTCACCGCCTCGGCTTCCCCGACCCCCGACACCACTTCCACTCGGTGGTTGACCGATTCCGATTCAAACAGCCGGAGATTGGAGTCGACCGCGCCGGCCTTGGGGTCCTTGGCGCCGTAGACCAGGCGTTGCACCCGGGCCCAGACCATGCTGCCGGCACACATGGCACAGGGTTCCAAGGTGCAATAAATCGTTGCCGAAGTCAAACGGTAATTCCCTACCCTCCTGGCAGCCTGCCGGAGGGCCAGGACTTCGGCGTGGGCCGTGGGGTCCGAGCGGGCGATGCTCTGGTTGTAGCCCCGGCCCACCACCTTGCCATCCACCACCACCACTGCCCCCACCGGGACCTCCCCCAGCGAGAAGGCCTTTTGGGCCAGGCGCAGGGCCATCTTCATGAAACGTTCGTCTGTGAGCGGGTCCGGATGGCTCACCAAGATTCCTTCTGCGGGACTTGGGTTCGATCGTAACATTCGCCGGACGGACTCCCGGGCACAGCCGATCCGGGTCGGACCAGGCTCACTCGCAGGGCAACTGGTAGGCCAGTCTGCGGGTTTTGCGGGTCTTGAGGTCTCGCACCGACTCGCAGATCAGGAACTCGGAATGCGGGATGTCGGAGCTTCTGGGGCATTCGGTCTTGCGTCCCTCCGAGATGAGCCCCGGGCGGGTGGCGGCCCTGAGACTTCCGTCCGTTCCGATCACCAGATAGGCCTTCACGTCCAGGCTTTGGCCGGAACACAGCGGCTGCGGGTCCCAGCTCACCCAGACCGAATCTCCCTGGACCGCCCGAACCGGCGCGTTCAAGGGGATGTCCCAGCGGGCGATGACCTTGCCCTTCCTGTTGTATTCCAGCACCCAGTCGGGCATCAGCCATTCGGACAGTCCGTGGCTTGCAAGATCCTTGACAAAGGCCTGGACGGCCATTCCGCAGGGATGGGACTCGAGCCTGCCCGCCGCTCCCGACCGCTTGAGCCGCTCCCAGCCACCCGATGGGAGGGCACCGCTGCCTTCCTGAGCCAGCATGAACCGGAGCGGGATGCCCTGCTCCTGCCGATACTCTTCGAGCTGTTCACCGGCGATCCGGCGGACCAGGAACCCCAGCAGGAAGCGGTCCCAGACCAGGGCTTTCTCCCGAATGGGGCCAAAGACTCTTGTTCCCTCGGCCTCCGGGGCATCGAAACAGTCCACCTGCCCCGGTGCCGGCGGAGGCGAGGACGGCAACGCAAGTCCGGACAGCAGCGGCACGGCCAGGAGGGCGCCGGAGATCATGACGGACAGAGGATTTGGAGGGAATCGCGGCAGAGCCCTCGTCTGGAACACGCCTGTCTTGCCCCTTATCAGCGCCCCGTCGCATGGGACGGCGGCGCGGCCCGGTGAAAAGTGAATAGTGTCTAGTGGAGAGTTGTTGGACCGACACGCAATGCGTCTTGTCCAAAGCACCCCTGTTTCACTCTGAATGATCCGTACGGCTGGGCGGCGGCCGAGCTAACCCGTCTCTTCCCTGACCACTCGGGCCAGATAGATCGAGGCGGGAGGCTTCTTGCCCGGCCACAGCCCGCCGCCGATGTACTGATGGGCGTCAGTGGTGATCGAGTGGGAATAGTAGACCACCAGCAGATCGCCATTGGCTTCCTCGATCATGCCCGGATAGGAACAGTCTCCCCAACTGGGCAAGGTTACCGCCTGGGTGAGGGCGCCGGTCCGATCCTCCAGAGTCCACATGCGGGTCCCGTAGCGCTGCGCCTTGTGAGGATAGTCAGCCCGGCGCGGGTGAGCCTGCTCGGCGTCCCCGTCGATATAGCGGCCGGCGACCATCCATCGATCCCCGGCCCAGCGCACCGCCGGGGCCTGGATCATGCGGTCCAGGGGCAGCCGGCGCCAGCTCCGATAGGGTGGATGACTGACGTAAGCGAGGGCATGCCGACTCCCCGGCCTGGCTCCCGGATGAAGCTTGGAGGAAGCGCCCTTCCGGCTCACCGCCAGGATTCGGCCATCCGGGGCGAAGTCGAAGTCGGTCTCGTCGTTGTCCGCGGCGTCGATATCGCTGACCTTTGCCCAACTCAAGCCGTCCGCCGAGCCGAACAACGAGGCGCTCTCGAACATCTCGAAGGTGTCGGCCTCCGGAATCATGCTCTCCAGCTCCGGCGAAAAGGCCCACTCCTGCCCATGGCAACGGTAGCCGACAATGTAGTGGCGCCCCTTGAAGGTCTGAGGCCGCCAGACCCGCCAGCTCGCGTCCAACAAGGGCTCGGGATCCTCGAAGCGGCGGCCGTCCTCGCTGTAGCTGACCCCGGTGCGAAACGATGTATTGTGGTGGCCGACCCATCGTTCGAAGCTCTCCTCCGATCCCTTCAGGCCCAGCCAGCGGCGCTTGAGATCAGCCTTCCGTTGCGGGCTGACGTTCGTGTCCCCGGCGGTATAGAAATAGAAGACCAGAATCAGCCGATCTTTGAGCGGGAGAAATTTCGGGCAGACGGTCGTACGGGTGGTGTTCTCCAGGACTCCCCACTCCCCGGCAGGCTTGTGCAGCACCGTCTCCCAGTTCAGGCCGTCGGCCGAGGAGAGGACGGTGAGACCGTGGCCGCCCCCGTGGTTCTGGCCGCCCGAGTTGAAGGCGACATAATAGCGGCCCTGCCAGCGGCAGATGTCGGGCCAGGCGTTGTGGGTGCCGTCTCCGTGGATTTCACGGACGCTGACCCAGCGGTATCGAACCCTTGGAGAGGATTCACCGGGTCGCGATCCGCCGGCAAGGGCCAAGGCTCCCATCGGACCTGCCAGGCCCAGACCCAGCCCGGCCCCGACACTCCTCAAGAAACTTCGCCGATCTGCGAGGTTCCGGTCGTTCATCGATTCCAACCTCCGTTTACAATCCCCTTTTGCCATCGGACAGCATCCGGTCATCCCAGGGGTGGATCCAATACGGGCGCACTACAGGCCCAGGCCAGGACCGGCGCCGGCTCCATGGGAACGGCCGCTCAGGCAGCCCAAGCAAGCCGTCTGCAATGGAACGAGAGATGGGAAAGTGGTACGCCCGGCAAGATTCGAACTTGCGACCTTTGGTTTCGTAGACCAACGCTCTATCCAACTGAGCTACGGGCGCTCCGCATGGGGGCCGGCGAGAGGAGACCGTCTTTCATCAGGCGACACCATCTTGTAACATATCTGCCCCGGCGGGAGCAAATGGCGGCCGGCGGCAGTGACACGGGGCGAGGCATCTTAAAGACGGAGCGGTTACCCCCTCCACCGGCGCGACTGCGGGCTTCGCTAATGGGACGCCGCATTGGCCCCCCCACCGCATCAGCCTTCGCCATTCGGCTCGGCTTCTGCGACTCCCCCTCAAGGGGGGAGTGATAAGGAGCGAGGGGAAGCTCATTCCAACCCATATTCATCACATTTCCCACTTGGGAGGGCACCATGCCTGAAAAATTCACACTGGCCGGGGTGCAGATGGACCCCACCTTGATGGACAAGGAGGCCAACCTGGCGGGGATGATCGATTCGATGGAGCAGGCCGTCGCCAAGCAGGCTCGACTGGTGGTTTTTCCCGAATGCGCCCTGACGGGGTACTGTTTCGACAGCCTGGAGGAAGCGCTGCCCTATGCTGAACCCATTCCCGGGCCCTCCACCAAGCTCCTGGCAGGTCTCTGCCGCAGAACCCAGGCCTACCTGGTTCTGGGGATGCTGGAAAAAGACGGTGACCGCTGCTTCAATGCGGCGGCTTTGATCGGACCGGAGGGGGTGGTGGGCAAGTACCGCAAGGTGCATCTGCCCTACCTGGGAGTGGACCGCTTCGTGGACCCCGGAGACCTCGGTTTCGGGGTTCACCAGACCCGCCTGGGACGCATCGGGCTCAACATCTGCTACGACGGGTCCTTTCCGGAGAGCGCCCGCACCATGGCCCTCCAGGGAGCCGACATCATTCTGCTGCCGACCAACTGGCCCACGGGGGCGGAGGAATTCGCCGAGTTTCTGGTCAACGCCAGGGGCCTGGAAAACAAGGTGTATTCGGTGGCGGTCAATCGGGTCGGCCGGGAGAGAGGGTTTCGCTTTATCGGCGCAAGCCGTATCGCCGATCCCTCGGGCCGGACCTTGGCCCTGGCCGGTCCCGAGGAGGAAGACATCATCTTCGCCGAAGTCGACCCCTCCACCGCTCGCGACAAGCACATCACCCGGGTTCCCGGCAAACACGAAATCAACCGCTTCAAGGACCGCCGGCCCCGGTACTACGGCAAGATCGTGGAAGCTTCCGACTCGGACTGAGGGGGTGGCCCGGGTTGAGGAGCCGACTCGGACCGGGGAGTCGGCCCGGGTTGCCAGGGGACGGCGCCGGCCTTCTGGATTCTGAGCCGCAGTGTCCGCGAGAGCCTGGAAACCGTTCCGGGGTCCTGTTCCGCCAGGTCATGTTCCTCCAGCGGATCTTCCCTCAGGTTGAACAGCTTGAAGGGCTCGAAGGGTGAGTTCTGCAGCAGCTTCCAGTGGCCTTGGCGGACCGCATAGTAGTCTTGGCCCTGGTGGCGTCGCCCACCCTCCCGGCGAACCCAGTGGAGGGTACGTTCCATCGGCGGCGCCATTTGACCCACCAGGGTTCTGAACAGGGACACCCCGTCGATCTCCGGTTCCACCGCCAGGCCCGCCACCGTGCAGAGGGTCGGGAAAAGATCCATGGTCAGCGCCAGCCGGTTGGATGAGGTGCCGGGACGGACCTTGTCCGGCCACACCGCCACCATCGGCACCCGAATCCCTCCCTCGTACATCTCCCTCTTGCCACCCCGCAGGTCCCCGCAGTCGGCTTCCGCCCGCGGGTCCCCGCCGTTGTCGCTGGTGAACAGCACCAGGGTTTCAATGTCCTGCCCGTTTTCCCGGAGAGCCTCCATCACCTTCCCGATGCCCTCATCCAGATGTTCGATGAGGGCCACCAACCGGGCCCGCTTGTCGCTCAGTCCGGCACCCCGCTGCGCCACTCGCTCCAGAAAGGAAGGCGGCGGTTGAGCCGGCACATGGGGGGCATTGTAGGCAAGAAAGAGAAAAAACGGCTGGTCGATTTCCGCCCGTTCCTGCAGATAGTCGACAGCCCACTGGGTGAAGACGTCGGTGGCATGTCCTGCCGGCTCGACGGTCTCCGCATTGAAGCGCATGTGGTTCACGCCGCGCCGGGTGTGAAGGAAATAGTCGTCCATCCGGTCGGCCAGGAATCCCCGGAACAGGTGGAATCCCCGCTCGTTGGGGAGGTTGGGCGATTCCAGGCCCAGGTGCCACTTGCCGATCAAGGCGGTGTGGTAACCCGCCTGTTGCAGCAGACCGGGAAGCAGCCTCGCCTTCGGACTGAGATAGCCCCAATTGATCTCGGGCTCGGGCCGAATGGTCCCCGGGACTCCTACGAGGTCGGGATACCTCCCGGTCAACAGCGCCGCCCGGGTGGGAGCGCCCACCGTCGAGTTCGCGTAAAATTGATTGAAGCGCATGCCCGACTCGACCAGAGCGTCGATGTGGGGGGTCTGCAAGTCCTCCGCGCCCGAACTGGACAGGTCCCCATAGCCCAGATCGTCCACCAGGATCAAGAGGATGTTGGGGGGGCGGGGCGGCTCCTCTTCTTCACCGTCTTCCTCTACTTCACCTTCTTCCCCTTCTTCACTTTCTTCCCCTTCCCCCGCTTCGTCGGCTTCCCGAGATGCCTCGGCTTCCTCGGCCACTTCAGCTTCTTCGGCATCCTCGCCGGCTCGGGTCTCTTGGGTCTCCTCCAGCCCTTCCTGCCGCTGGGAGGCCTGCAGTTCAGGCCCCCAGTGAAGCGTCCACAGGGCCAGCGCCAACGCAAGCATGATCTTCATGGAATCGCGCCCCCCCACATGCCGCCTGATCGCATCACGGCCCAATCCGGAACCGGTGCGGCCGCCCCCTGGCTCCCGGCTGATTCGGAATGGCATTGCCGCCGAAACCCGTTACAATAGCCTCGCACGGCCAGCGCACCTTCCCCAGAGGTGATTTCATGAATTACCGCTATCGATACGCCACCAGCTCCATCTCCTTCGGGGGCCCCATGACTCCCATGGTGAAGTGGATCATCATCGCCTGCGTGGTGGTGTTCGTGATGCAGGTCCTTTCGGGTGGGCTGAGCGGACCGCTCACAGCCCTGTTCAGCCTCACCCCGTCCCTGGTGCTCGGCAGACTCTACCTCTGGCAGTTGTTTACCTACATCTTCCTGCATGGCGGCGTCTTTCACCTGCTGATCAACATGCTGATCCTCTTCATGTTCGGTTGCGAACTGGAGCGTTACTGGGGAAGCCGGGAATTCCGGCGCTACTTCCTGATAACCGGAATCGGTGCCGGCATCTGCATCACGGTGGTCAACTTCTTTTCCTATCAGGGATCGACCTTGGGGGCTTCGGGAGCCATCTACGGCGTCCTGCTGGCCTACGGGATGAGCTTTCCCGACCGCATCATCTACGTGATGCTGTTTTTTCCGCTTCCAGCCAAATACGCGGTGATGGTCTTCGGGGGCATTGCCTTCCTGTCGAGCTTGTCCGGAAGCGCCTCCGGAGTGTCCCATGCGGCTCACCTGGGCGGCATGCTGGTCGGCTACCTCTATCTGAAGAGAGGCCCCTATCGCGGTCGTCCGGGCGCAAGCTGGTATCAACCCTTCAAGGACGTTTACCTGGAGTACCGTTTTCGGCGGGCCCGGCAAAAATTCGAGGTCTACCTCAGCCGGAAAGAGCGCGAACGCCGCGACAACGACACCATCCATTAACCCGCCGTCCGCCGTCCAAAAACCATCCTCGAGCTCTGGAGCCACCCTGCCGGACCTGCGATCCGACCCGGACCGATCCCGGACTCCGGCAATTCTCCGGAGTGGCCGGTTCAGAACCCGGCCCGGTCCGGCTCTGGAACGAAATAGGTGGTGCGGGTCCTCACCCGAAGGGTGGGATCCTGCACCTCTACCCGGACTCGACGCATGCCACCCTGGCCGCCGGGGCTGTTGGAATAGTAGGCCAGACTGAAGGTGTGCCGCAATTCATGGGCAACCTTGGAATACTCTCCTTTCAGGTCCGACAGGTCGGCCACCAGAAACATCTTTCCCCCGGTTTCGCTGGAGAGCTGGCTCAATCGTTCGGTTTGAATCTGATAGACCTCCTCCAGCACCGAGAGACTTAGCCGAGCATTTTCCACGTAGGGATCCTCCTCCTTTTCTTCGCTGTCTCGGATATAGCGTTCCAGGATCTCCTTCTGCCGGTCCTTGTTCAGGATGGTGATGGGATAGAAGACCGCATCGTCCTGGGCCAACCGCCGGCGCAGCTCCTCGAAAGACACCCGGCTGGAGTTCTCCATTCCGTCGCTCAGCACCACGATGGCCTTGCGGCCGCTGCGAGTCCGTTGCAGGCTCTTGAGGGCCATGGCCACCCCGTCGTAGACCCGGGAGCCACCGTAGGGATAGGTGGACAACCGCTTGATGGCTCTTCGAAGCAGCTTGCGCCTATTGGTGAACTTCTGTACCTCCTGGGTGAAAAAGTGGGTTTCGGTGACCGATATCTGGTCGTCGGGACGCAGTTCCCTGGTGAAGTTGCGGGCGGCATCCTTGATCAGCCTGAGGTTGTTTCGGGTGCTGATGCTGGTGTCGACCAGCAGCACCAGCTTGAAGGGAGCCTCCACCGGAAAAAACGTCGAGATGTCCTGGCGGACTCCGTTCTCATAGACCGCAAAATCCTCCCGCGTCAGGTCGGTGACGTTGTCTCCGTTTGCGTTCACCACGGTGACGTTCAACACCACCAGGTCCACGTCCACTTCCAGACGGAAAGACCCGTCCTCGTCCTGTGGACTTCCGGGTGGAGGGCCGTGTCCCGCCAACGGCAATGGCGACACCGGCGCCAACCCGAGCAGGATCACCATGGCGGTCCAAGCGCAACGGGTGTACATGGCACTGGATTTTAGCACGGGTGTCTCGCCGGCAGCCGCCGGCTTTGCGGCTGACTGAAATCTCCTCCCGGCGCCCGGAGGATGACTCTTCAGGGCTCGGACCCCGGAACCACCCCGGCGACAAAAAGCTCCGGCCGGAAGAATTCCCGCGCCACCGCGGCAACTTCCTTGGACTTCACTCCCTGGATTTGCTTCAGGGTGTTGGTGACGTCGTAGACAGACTGCCCGAAAATGGCTCTCTCAGCCAGTTCCAGGACATGCCGGCGCCGGTGCTGGCCGGCCATCCGGTAGCTTCGGGTGGCTGCTCTCCTGGCCTGATCCATGGACTCTTCCGACAGCAATCCCTCGCCCAGCCCGGTCAGTTGGGCCCGCAGCGCCTCCAGGGCCTTGTTGCCGTCGGCGGGTGCAGCCGTCAGGCGGACGTAGAAGTACCCCCCCCACTTCAGTCGGCGCAGCGAGGTCAGGATGTCGATTGCCAAACCTTGCCGCTGCTTCAGAGCCAGGGACAAGCTCCCCCCGAAGCCCGAGGTCAAGTGCTGCAGCACGGTAAAGGCCGCCATTCGCGGGTCGGAGGCCTGCGGCCCCAGAAATCCGGCCTGAGCCAGCCAGGGATGCCTCTCCCTGGCCCTCGCCTGGAGGGCTCGAGACCCGGTCAACCGTTGCAGATCGCCGAAGTTCTCGTATTCGATGCGGGAGATGCCGGAGCGCCTCCACTTGCCGGCAAACCTGGCGGCAAAGGCGCTCCCCTCCACGTCACCGGCAATGACCACAACCGGCCGAGTCTCCTGGACATATCGCCGGTGCCATTCCAGCAGGTCCTGACGAGTGAGCGTCTGCAGGGCTGTCCGCTCTCCATAGGGGTCTCTGCCGTAGGGATGGGCGCCGTAGGCGGCCCGCAGGAACAATTGCTCCGCCTGACGGCGCGGATCATCCAACTGCCTTGCGGTGCGCAAACGCAAGGCCCGTTTCTGAGCCGCAATGGCTTCTTCTTCAAAGGCCGGCCGTCGCAGGGTTTCCGCCAGAATATCCACGCAGACGGCGAATTTTTCGGAGAGTCCATGGAGCACGAAGCCGAAATAGTCGGGCTTCACCACCGCGTTCACCTCGACTCCCAGTCTCTCCAGGAGGACAGCCGGATGGGAGGGTTGCAGGGCCGTTCCGGCCCCGATGGCGGTGGCGGCCATCAGGCCCGTAATGCCCTGTTTGTCGGGAGGTTCCAAGGCCTGGCCACCCGGAAAGAAGATTCCCATGGAGGCCAGGGGCAGCCAGCGCCCTTCCTGGACCCAAACGTCGGGTCCTCTCAGGATGGAGAACTTTCTCAGGGGCGGCGCCAGTCCCGCCGTGCTGATTTCCCTGGGGCCCCTCCGACTCGGCGGCCGGGCTTCCGCCTGCTCCTTCTCCTCCGGCAGGGGCGCCTCGATCCAGTCATCTTCCTTGATCTCGCCAACGGCGCGAGGCAGGGCCATTCTCAGGAACTCGCGGTAACTGCCGGAGTTGAATTGCCTGATCTCCTCCGAGGCCGGCTGGTACTCCAGAAGCGTGCACCGTTCCAGATCGAGATAGCGACGGGCCGCGGCAACCACAGCCTCTCGGGTGACGGATTCGATTCTCTGCAGGGTTTCCTCCCATTGCTTGAAATCCGCCAGGTGCTCATGCCGGGCAATCTGAATCGCCAGACCCAGCAGCCCCTCCTGGGCCTGCAGAAACTCGACCGCGAGCAGCGCCCGGGCTCGCTGGAGGTCCGTTTCAGCCAGCTCCCCCCGCTTGATCCGCTCGATAGCGGCCAGAGCGGTCACCGCCGACCGGTCCAATCCCAGGCCGCCCGCGCCAAGGCTGAGAATGAGATAGCCGGTCTGTCCCGGAACCATGCTGCCGGAGTCGCCCCCATGAACCGGAGACCGGGCCATCTCCAGATGGCGATTCAGCACCGAGGTCCTGCCCGAGGTCAGAACGGCTTGCAGGACCTTGCAGGCGTACCACTCCCGGGTGAAGGCGGCAGGCAGGGAAAAGCCGATCCGGACCCCGGCCTGATGCCGGTCCTGCCGGCGGCAGGCGTAGGCGAAGCCGCCGGTTTGGGGGGTGGGAGTGGCTGGTGGATCGATTGCAGGGCTCCCGGAAAGGGAGCGGTAGCGCTTGACGATTTCTCGCAGGAGCGCCCGCCGGTCGAAATCGCCGGTAATCGCGAGCAGAACATTGCCGGGAACGAACCAACGGCTGTGAAAACGGCCGAATCGAGCGCCGTCGATGCCGGCCCGGCTGCCGGGGGAACCCCTCCCCTCGTCGAGTCCCCTGCCCCTTCGCAACGCCAGGTCGAACAACTGGCGGCCGTACTCCCTCTGCGGGAAGGCCTGTCTGAATCGGCGCCGTTGACGGACCGTTCGGTTGAGTTTCCGCACCCTCTCGGGCGAGGGATTCCATGTCTCGAGGGCGGTGACCTGAAGGTCCAATCCCCTCCGATAGGCGTCTCGCGGAAGCACGCTGGAAAACCAGGCGTGGTCTTCACCCACCCCGGTGTCCAGCACCGCTCCGATTCTCCTGGCTTCACCGGCAACCGTTCCCTCTCCACCGGTCAGCGGGGAGTGAAGCAGCAGGGGAGTCCAGAAATCCCAGAAACCCCGACTCGATGCGTCCTGGTGAAGGCGGCCGGCCTTGACGTAGGTCGCCATGGCCACCAGCGGTGTGTTGCTCCGTTCGAAAAGGAGCACTGTCAAACCGTTCTTGAATACGACCCGGGTGAAGGGCCCGGCATCCTCTCGAGACAGAAAGGGCCCGACAATTCTCAGCGGCGGAGAGTCGGCGGAGTCGTCTTGCGAGGCCCGGCAGGTGTGGGCGGGGTCCACCAGGCCGATGGGACTCAACAGTCCCAGCCAACCGCAGAGAATCGCCGCTCGCCAAGTGGACCGCGTGGTAGCCATGCTGTGCCCGCATTGCTCGGTGGGTCGCTGCACAGATGAAAAAAAAGGTTTTATTTTCAGCAACTTGCTGGGCTGATTGTAATGTCTTTCGGTAACACCCGACCCCGCTAGGAAAGCGTGACCCCGTGGGGAAGGGGCCTGCCTTGCAGACCGGCTCGAATGTTGTCCACGGTCATCTGCGCCATGCGGAGACGGGTCCGGGACCCGGCCGAACCCAGGTGAGGAGTGATCACCAGGTTGGTCAGTCGCAGCAGCGGGTGGTCGCGCGGCAATGGCTCAGGCTCGGTGACATCGATGGCTGCGCCGGCAATCCTCTTGTCGGCCAGGACCCGATAGAGGGCCTCATGATCCACCACGCCTCCCCGGGCCACGTTGATGAGAACGCCGTCCCGACGCATCCAGCCAAGCTGTTCCTCTCCGATCAGGTGTCTGGTCTCCGGCGTCATGGGAACATTGAGCGTCACGAAATGGGCCTGTTCCAGCAGACCTCTCAAACTGGCGAACTCCACGCCCAGCTCGCTCTCCGCTTCCGGCTTCCGGTGCCGGGAGTGGTAGAGAATCCGCATGTCGAATCCGCGAGCCCGGCGAGCCACCTCTCGCCCGATGTGGCCCAGGCCCACAATGCCAAGCGTGCTGCCGTGGACTTCTCGTCCCAGGAAGAGGGAAGGGTCGTAGAACAGAAAGTCGGGGCCGCGTGCAAAGCGGTCACCCGCAACCACGTTGCGGGCGCAGGCCAGCAGCAGGGCCATGGTCATGTCGGCGGTGGCTCCTTCTACCGCTCCGGGCGTGTTCCCTACCGGTATGCCCCGCTCCGCCGCGGCTGCAAGATCCACATGGTCGATGCCGACACCGAAGTTGCTGATCACCCTGAGATTGGGCAAGCGGTCCATAAAGGGCCCGTCAATGATGGGATGACCGTAAAGAAACAGCCCCTCGACTTCCTGCAGGGCTTCTGGCGAACTCTCCTCCAGGAGGCTCCAGGGTCCCGAGCGGCAGTCCGGAGCAAACAGCTCTTCGATAAAGGAAGCCAGAGGCACGTCTACCAGAATCAACGATCGAGGCATCGGCAGTTACCGCAAAGGTGCAGGAGATGGATTGGTTTTCTTGTGGGTCCCGCCGCCATGGCGGCGGGACCAGGGTTGCGGCCGTCGCCGCCGCGCTTCGGGCGGAGAGCCGCGGAGGGCTGGCGGTCCCGACTCGGACGTCCTGGGGGTTCAGGTGTCATCCGGCCGGAGCTTGCCGGCCGTCAGCACGCCTTCCGGCTTGTGCTTGACCAGGCCGTAAGCCTTCAACCCCAATCCCGAAAAGGCATATCCGGCGGCCAAAAGGAGCAGAACGACCTGCGAGTAGAAGTAGATCAGCGCTACCAGCATGGCCAGCAGCACGAAATTGACGAATCGCTGGCGGCTCTTCAGATCGACATGCTTGAAACTGGGGTATTTCAGCGTGCTGACCATCAGGAAGCCCAGGACTCCGACCAGCGCATTCCAGAGTATTCCCGCGATCCAGTGCTCCGGTGGCTCCGGAGAAAAGTGCACCGCGGCGGCGATCATGGCCGCGCCCGCCGGAATCGGCATCCCGACAAAGGGCTTTTCCGAGCCGCTTCCCGAGGGCGGAGGCATGGCACTCTGAATGTTGTAGCGCGCCAGCCGCATGGCGCCGCACACCAGGAAACCAAAGCAGACCATCCAGCCGAGTTGCTGCAGGTGAAGAGAAAATGGCGACTCCGCAGGAATAGCGCGGACTCCCCAGAGGTAGGCCAGTATCGCCGGAGCCAGGCCGAAAGTGACCACATCGGCCAGAGAATCGATCTGCACGCCGAATTCGCTGCAGGAGTTGGTCATGCGGGCGATCCTGCCGTCCAAGCCATCGAAGACCACCGCAAAGCCGATCGCAATGGCAGCCAGGTTGAATTCACCCTTGAGGGCGTTGGTGACCGCGAAAAATCCGCAGAAGATGGTCCCGATGGTGAACAGGGTGGGCAGGACGTAAATGCCCCGTCGAAACCGCCGTTTTTTGGAATTATTCCTCACTGCTCACCACCCTTCCGATGATGGTGCTGCCTCCCCGCACCCGGTCTCCCCGGCTCAGTTCCAGGGTCACGTTGTCGGGAACAAATACGTCCACTCGGGAACCGAAGCGAATCAGGCCGATGCGTTCCCCGGATTCGACCGCGTCACCCGGCTTCTTCCAGCAAACGATGCGGCGCGCCAATATCCCTGCGATCTGGCTGAAGCGGACGGTCAAGGAGCCGTTGGCGACCGTCAGCATGTTCCGCTCGTTTTCCACCGAGGCCCGCCGGTCGAAGGCCATTCTGAACTTTCCCGGTCGATAGCGGACTTCCCGAATGGTGCCTCCGATCGGAGAGCGATTGATGTGAACGTCCCAAAGCGAGAGGAAAATGGATACCCGGGTAGTCCCATCCGACTGCTTCGCCAGATCCAGGACCTTCCCGTCGGCCGGGGCCAGAACCACACCCGGTTCGCCGGGGACTTTCCGGTGGGGGTCGCGGAAAAAAAGCCCAACCAGAAGAGCGATTCCCAGGCAGGCCGACCCCAGCAGCATCAAGCCCATGATCCACAGCAGACCGGTGATTACCAGCAGGGGGATCAGGAAGACAAGGGAGTCGGCGGCGATCTTCATGGCGGAAACCCTGGGCCCGGATGGGCCCGGCCTGGATATTATATATCAGGTGGCGGCAGGAAGCCGCCACCTGCCGGGATCTCGACGGCTTTGGAGTCGCTTCCGTCCAACCTGCACGTCTCGCCGGGTCTCTGGAAACAGGATGAAACGTTGTTTATTTTCAACACGGTGAGTACTTTCAATGAAAGGCCTTGTGGACCCATGCCGGCTGAACAGCCCCCCGGCGAGAAATGTGGACTCGCCCGGTTGTTCCATCGGCGGTCGCAACCAGAAAAAGGGAACCGCGGGGTTCCCTTTTCGATCCGGCCAACCATCCTTCGAGGTCGGGCTGTTCCTTGGCGGGCCTCCTCCAAGCCCGCCCGCCCGGACCTTCAGTCCTGCTGCTGCCTTCGGGCTTGAATCATCTGCTGCATTCGGTCCTTGGCCCGCAGCTTCAACTTCTTCAGTGTCACTTCCTCGAGCTTTTCTTCCTCGGACAGGAAACTTCTGTTCAGCAAAAGAGACAGTTTTTCGTCATAGGCGCTGTGTTCTCTGGCAAGTTTTCTGAACTCGTCACTGGACTGCAAGAGATGCTCTCTGATATCCAAGGCGCTTGACACCGTTCCTTGTCCTCCTTCGGTTTCGTTAAAGCCTGGTTGCCGACCTGCGTTCATTGCCCAAAACTATCACAGCGCCAAAGACCAACTCAAGGAGCAATCGGGACGGCGGGACCGGCCCCCTTTCCTGCCTCGGAAACACTACAGCTTCAGGTATTCCTTCAGTTTTCTGGAATTGGAGCGGCTGACCGGTATTTCGGTTTCGGCCTGGTCGGCCATCTTCAGCTGCAGGGTCCGGTTGAACCAGGGAACCACCTCCTTGATCCTGTTGATATTCACCAGGAAGGACCGATGCACCCGCCAGAAGACTTGCGGGTCCAGATTGGCCTGCAGCTCCTCCAGTGTCCGAAAGTGGGTCTCTCCGCTGAGATCCCGGGTGGCCACCTGCACGGAGCCGTCCGAGACACTGGCAAAGACAATGTCGTCGGCATCGACCATCAGGTGGCGTTTCCTGTCCGTGACCAGGAGCTTCGACTTCCTGGGCGTGGCGGGAATGAACTGGTTGAGCAGATTCTTGATGCGGTCGTCCACCGGAACATTGGACTCCAGTTGCTTCCCCGCCCTCCGGATGGCCGTTTCCAGCCGTGATTTCTCAACCGGCTTGAGGATATAGTCCACCGCATTGACTTCAAAGGCCCTGACCGCGTACTGGTCGTAAGCCGTGACAAAAATGACCTGGGGCAGCACCTCCTCCTTGACCAGTTGGCGAACCACCTGAAAGCCGTTGAGTCCCGGCATCTGGATGTCCAGAAACATCAGGTCCGGCTTCAACTCCTTGACTAGGCGAATGGCCTCCACCCCGTTGCGGCCCTGGCCGACCACCCCGACGCCGGGAACCGAATCCAGCAGGAAGTGAAGCTCCTCCAGGGCCAACTCCTCATCGTCAACCAGAATGCAGGAAATAGGCATCTCGTAATCGTCTCTCCCCGGAGCAGATCAGCCTCCGGCCATCCGGGCTTCACGGGATTGCTGCAGTGGGATTTCGATATGGGTGAAGGTGCCCTCCCCGGGCCGGCTGCTGACCGTGAATGCGAAATCGGTCTGATACGCCACCTTCAATCGCTCCAGGACGTTGCTGATGCCGATTCCGGAATGGTAGATCGAAGACAGCTTGTCGTTGGAGATTCCAAGCCCGTCGTCAGCAACCTGAATACACAGGCGTTCCTCCTGGAGCGCCGAGCAAATCCGGATTCGGCCCCCTTCGATCTTGGGCGAAATGCCGTGCCTGATCGAGTTCTCGATGATCGGCTGCAGGATCATGCTGGGGATCATGCAGGACAGCGTCCGATCGTCGATTTCCTTTTCGACGCGCAGCTTGTCTTTCCCGAAGCGACTCACTTCGATGTCCAGGTAGTTGTCGATAAACTCCACTTCCTCCCGCAGAGGAATGAAGTTCTCGTGTCCCTGCAACAGCTTGCGCAGGATGTGCGAGAGCTTCAAGACAGTGGCTCTCGCCTTGGCGGGGTTGGACCGGATCAGCGACGCAATGGAGTTCAGGGTGTTGAAGAGGAAATGAGGATTGATCTGATTGGCCAGGGCATCCAGCCGAGCCTTCACCACCAGCACCTCCTGCTCGGCAAGCTTGATTTCCAGGCGGGTGTTGTTCCACACCTTCAGGGTGATGCCAATGCAGCTCAGCGATGCCACCAGAATCAGGACAAACACGATGAAGCTGTCGGTGGGGAAATAAAACAGACGTGTCGAGGTCAAGGCGTGTCCCAGCGCCTGCCTCAGAGTCTCCACCCCAATGCAACTGAAAAAGAAGATGAGCTGCCAGCCGCTCTTGCTGAAGAGCTGCCTGGAGAAGAAGGAAAGCACCAGGTTGATGAAAACGAAGGGCGAGAAGTTCCAGATCTCTTCTTTCCTGGGCGACAGGTTGCGCAGCAGCCCGGTGAGCAGCCCCAGGGTCGGGTAGAGCGCCAAGGCCGCCCACTCCTGCTGCTGCAGCAGCGCCACCATCCCCACGCAGCCCCCGACAACGGCTCCGACGACGGCGCCGCCCAGGAGGCCGGCAACAAAAGTGCCCTCCAGGCTCAGGTCGAAGGCGGCGAAGGGATTGATGGTCCCGCTGCCCACCCCGGCGCCTCGGATGACCACTCCGATACAGAGCGGCAGACCCCAAAACCGGATGAGGGTGAGTTTCTCGGCGGCTTCCCTCTCCTCGGCAAAGAGCGTTTTGCGAAAGGTTTGAGAACGAGTCAGCAAGGACGCCAGGGAGGCGATAATTCCCAACTTGACCAGGAGAGCAATCAGAATCTCCCGGTTGGCGGCAAAGATTTCCACTGCCGGAGTTCCCTCAACAGATGGCCGCTCGATCCTGCAAATCACACCAGGACACCTGTAACCTCCGGCGCTATGAACACGCCCCCTGAGACATGGAGGTCAAGCATCACCGGGTGGTTACTCTAACACCCGACTCAGGAGAATTCCAGACAGGGCGCCGGGCAAAACGTCGTTCAAGAATACCGGCACTTGAGTCCCGAATCGGCTGCTTGGGAGCGCTCGGTCGGGAAAAGTCTTCAATCCCGGCAAGAGAATCGATATTCTGCGCACTGGTCCGCATTCCTGGACCTCTCTTGGACCACGGTGACCCCATGCTCTACCTGACCGAAGCCGACGTCGAGCAGCTCCTCACCATGCCGATTGCCCTGGAGGCGGTCGAAACGGCTTTCCACCACCTGGGAACGGGGAAGGCCGAAAACATCCCCAGGCGCCGGCTGCACCTTCCCCAGGGCTCTCTGCACCTGATGGCGGCTGCCCTGCCCGAGCTGGGGTATATGGGCACCAAGGCCTACACCGTTTTTCGAGGGGGGCTCCAGTTTTACTTCTGGCTTTACGAAACCGGGAGCGGCGCCTTGATCTGCATGATGGAGGCCAACCTTCTGGGACAGATGCGCACCGGCGCCGCCAGCGGCGTGGCCACCCGCTGGATGGCCCGCGATGATGCCCGAACCGCAGGCATCCTGGGAGCCGGCTGGCAGGCGGGCAGCCAACTGGAGGCCGTCTGCCGGGTCCGTCCGATCCGCAGGGTCCAGGCCTTCTGTCGCACTGCCCGGCGCCTTGACCGGTTCTGCGCAGCCATGCGGGAGAAACTGGGAATTCCCTGCCTGCCGGCACGCTCGGCTGAAGCCGTGGTGGATCAGAGCGACATCCTGATTACCATCACCAACTCCTCCCATCCGGTCTTTGACGGCGGGCGGATTCGACCGGGAACCCATATCAATGCGGCCGGGGGCAATTCCCTGGCCCGGCGGGAGCTGGACGAGGCCTGCCTGAAGCGCTGCCGCACCATCGTGGTCGATTCCAGGGATCAGGCCAGGCTGGAATGCGGTGAATTCCTGCGGCCCATCGAAAAGGGATTCCTGCACTGGGAACAGGTCGGCGAGTTGGGGGAAGTGATCGCCGGACGACGGCCTCCCAGAAACAACCCCGAAGAGATCACTCTGTTCAAATCCCTCGGTCTGGCCATCGAGGATGTGGCCGTCGCCGCAAGGGTTTACCGATTGGCCCTGGAGCAGAAAAAGGGTCGCATCGTCCCCTCCAATGCCCCACCCGGCAGCTAGCCCCCTGAAAAATTCCATATAAATCCTGACTGCCAGCAGTGTCGTGGATCAGGGGAGAGCCGCGTATGCGGCGGATAAAGAGCGTCCTTCCAGGAACGGACGGCCCCTCAAACCCTAACCCATCTTTAACAGTGCGCCGTGAAAAGGCGCCTTCTTCTGGCGGGTGCAAATCCCGTCCAACAACTGTCGCTCCGGTTGGTAGCAGCCAGGGCGGATCATGGAGGTAACGATATGGTCTGAAGCACTCTGGTGTCAAAGGGCCGCCTTGGGCGGTTCAGCGACCATGCGGGCCGGAACGGGAGTGAACGTCGAGCAGGCCTCGAAACGGGCAATACGGAAGCCGACCCTCCTGTTAATAGGGGAAGGCCGTTGGCGGATGGGGAAGAGAGCGACGCGGGCACCGATCTGCTTCCGTCGGGGTAGTGACGCTGGCACGCATGGAAGGGGAAGAGGGCAGCAACACGGGAAGCCCTGACGGAGATGGAGCACACATCAACCGGGACCCCGCGAGGGGCAGGCTGGGCCGTCAGGGTGGCGGAAAGGTCCGTAGTACCGGGGAAGCCGGGTAACGCCGGTGGAGGGAAGGGGCCTTGAGTTGAGAGCAGCATGGAAAGGAAGCAAGGCGTGGCCACTGACAAGAGTCTAACAGGGTCAGAGAGGGTTCGGAAATTCCAGACCATGCTCCATGCGAAAGCGAAGGAGGACCCCAAGCGGCGGTTTCATGCTTTATGCGACAAGGTGTGGCGAGAAGACTTTCTGAGGGAAGCCTGGGAACAGGTTCGCCGTAATGGCGGCACGGCCGGGGTGGACGGGGAGGGCTTCAAGGACATCGAGGCGACTGGAGTGGAGGGCTGGCTGGGGGAACTGGCGCGGGACCTGAGGGAAGGGACCTACGTACCGAAGCCGGTGCGTCAGGTGCTGATCCCGAAGAAACAGCCCGGCAAGTTCCGGCCTTTGGGCATTCCCTGCATCCGGGACCGGGTAGCGCAGACGGCGGCATTGCTGGTGTTGGAGCCGATCGTGGAAGCGGACCTGCAACGGGAGCAGTATGGCTATCGGCGGGGGCGGAGTGCCAACGACGCGGTCAAACGCGTGCATGGACTCCTGCAAAGGGGTCACCAGGAGGTGGTTGACGGCGACCTGTCCAACTACTTCGGCGAGATACCGCATGCGGAGTTGATGAAGAGCATTGCCCGGCGCGTGAGTGACGGGAGGATGCTGAGACTCATCAAGGCATGGCTGGAGATGCCGGTGGAGGAGGACGACGGGAAGGGTGGCAGAGGCCGCACGAACCGAGGGCGCCGGGAGCGGAAGGGGACACCGCAAGGAGCCCCGATCTCACCCTTGCTCAGCAATCTCTACATGCGGCGCTTCGTGCTGGGATGGAAGGTGCTGGGTTATGCCCGGCGCTTCCGAGCGGAGATCGTCAACTATGCGGATGACTTCTGTGTGCTCGGCAAGGCACCGGCGGCAGAGATGCTGACGGCGGTCAAGCGGATCATGGAGGAGTTGAAGCTACCGGTCAACGAGCGGAAGACCCGGTGCTTGCGGTGTCCCGAGGAACCGATGGAGTTTCTGGGCTACCGCATCGGACGCAACTATCGCTCCAAGGGGGAAGGAGCCTACATCGGCACCCGACCCAGCCAGGCGAGCGTTCAAAGCATCTGCCGCAAGATCAGCGAGTGGACGGCGCCGAGGAATGGGAGGCTGCTCCGCGGACAAATGGTAGAACACCTGAACCGGGCCATGACCGGGTGGGCGAACTACTTTGTCCTGGGTCAGGTCAGCCCGGCCTATCGCGCGATCGACCACCACGCCGTCAAGCGGCTGCGTCAGTGGCTCTGTCGGAAACACAAGGTGAGGTCCGGGGGTATGTGCGCTTCTCGGACGAGAGACTGCGGGAAACCTATGGTCTCACTTGCTTGGCGTCGAAGCCGCAGAGCCTTCCGTGGGCGAAGGCATGATCTCGACTGAAAGCCGGATGCTGGAAAACAGCACGTCCGGTTTGATGAGCGGGGGCGAGGAAACGCAGCGAGGAACGAGATTGAGGCACCGGCGAGTGGCGAAAGCCGCCGGCAACAGCGACTCCCTCGATCTAAGGCAGGCGCGCCTCCCCTCGACTCTACTAGGGACAGACGATTGGAGGTATTTTACCCCTATTTTGGCCTAAAACCACCCGTAAGTTGTTGATTCCTGGTTGAGGGACCTTAATGTAGTGCCATAATCGTATGGGATGGGCTTGACCCCTTCCCTCCCTCTGGTAGCGTCCCTCCCATGTTCATCCGACGCACCCAGACCCGCTCTATTTCTTCCGGCCAGACCTACTTCACCCATCGCCTAGTCCGCTCCCATCGCGTCTCCGGCAAGGTCCGACAGCAGACCCTCCTCAACCTGGGCAGCCACTTCCCCATCCCCCGCGAGGACTGGCCCCTGCTGTGCCGCCGCCTCGAGGACATCCTCAGCGGCCAGTTGCCCCTGCTGGAGGAGGTCTCCACCCCCTTGGAGGTGGAAGCCCAGCGCATGGCCGAGCGCTTGCTTCAGGGCGAAGCCGACGTCATGGGCACCGGCGGGGAGGCTCCTTCAGAGGATCTGCAGACGGTGGAGGTGGGCTCGGTGGAGCTGATGCGTCCCCGCAGCGTGGGAGTGGAGCAGGTGGGCTGCTGGGCGCTGGAGCAGTTGGGGGTGGGGGAGTTGCTGGAGGAGTTGGGGTTGAACGGACCGATGCGGGCTGCTGCGATGGGGGCGATCGTGGGCCGTCTGGCGCGTCCCGGTTCGGAGAGGGCCACCTGGGGCTGGCTCAGGCGGCGCAGCGGCTTGGGGGAGTTGCTGGAGGTCGACTTCGAGACGCTGCCTCTGATGCGGATGTATCGCGCCTCCGACGCGCTGATGAAGCACCGGGAGGCCATTGAGCGTCACCTCTTCACCCGGGCCATGGGGTTGTTCGATCTGGAGCCGAGGGTCACCTTGTTCGATCTGACCAACACGTTCTTTGAGGGAAAGGCCGCCCGTCAACCCAAGGCCCAGCGGGGGCACTCCAAGGAGAAGCGCAGCGACTGCCGGCTGCTGACGCTGGGGCTGGTGCTGGACGGGGCGGGGTTTGTGCGCCGCTCGGAGGTCTTTGCCGGTCGGGTGGATGAGCACAGGACGCTGGCAGGGATGCTGGAGGCGCTGGAGGCGCCCCGGGGGGCGCTGGTGGTGATGGATCGGGGGGTGGCGACCGAGGACCGCATCGGGTGGCTTCAGCAGGAAGGGTACCGTTACCTGGTCGTCAGCCGCCAGGGCCGGAGGCAGTTCGAGGCCGAGGCGGCGGTGACGGTGGAGACCGCTTCCAAGAAGACCTTGCAACTCCACAAGCAGGTCTCAGACGACGGCAAGGAGGTCCGTCTCTACTGCCGGTCCCAAGAGCGGGCCGAGAAGGAGAAGGGCATCCTGGAGCGTTTCAGCCGGCGCTTCGAGCAGGGGCTTACCCGGATCTCCGAGGGGCTGAGCCGGCCGCGGACTCCCAAAGGCGTCGGCAAGGTGCGGGAGAGGATCGGGCGGCTGAAGGCGCAGAGCCGGGGGGCGGCTCAACACTACGTCATCGAAGTCCTCACCGACGAGAGCGGTGAGAAGGCAACTTCTCTGACCTGGAAGCGGCAGCCCCGCCCGGGCTCGATGGCCACTCATCCGGGAGTCTACTGCCTGCGCAGCAACCAGACCGACTGGGACGAAGAGAGTTTGTGGCGCACCTACACCCTGCTGACCGATGTGGAAGCGGTGTTCCGCTCGCTGAAGTCCGAGTTGGGCCTGCGGCCCATCTACCATCACAAGCCGGTGCGCTCGGAAGGCCACCTGTTCCTGACCGTCATTGCCTATCAACTGGTGCAGGTCATCCGCAAGCGCCTCAAGCAGCGGGGCAATGACTCCAGTTGGACCACGCTGCGGGGCATCCTGGAGGGACAGCAGAGGGTGACGGTGACCTTCCGGCGCGGAGATGGGCGCACCTTGCACGTCCGCAAGGCCACTCGGGCCGAGCCCGATCAGAAGGCCATCTACGATGCCCTGGGCATCGATCCCGCCCCTGGTGGCGTCCGCAAAATGATCGTCTGAAACCCCCCAATCTCCGGTTTCAACCCGTTTGTAGTGCCACTTGCGGTTTTTAGTGTCTGTAACGTGTTGATAATAAACGTGCGATCAGAAACGTTGTTAAAGATGGGCTAATCACTCCCCCCTTGACGGGGAGTCGGAGAGACAAGGGCTCCGCCCGCAGTCGATCCGGTGGGGGGCCAACGCGGCATCCCAAAAGTGAGGTTGAGCAGCGGGTAGCTGGCGTCGGCGTCGGCCCCCCACCGCATCAGCCTTCGCCTGACCGGCTCGGCTTCTGCGACTCCCCCTCAATGGGGGGAGTGATACTTGAGTTTCTTGAACGACGTTTGGCGAAATTAGGGAGCAGGCCCCCGAAGACAATCCTCAACCACACCCCAGCGTCCGATTGTCAATCCTTCTCGGGCGACTGTATAATGGCGGGCATCTGCCAGGACGACAGGCAATCGTACGGACCTCCGGGAGCCCAAAGGAGAACGCAATGAAGAAGCTATTGCCGGGAGCCTTGATGCTCATCCTATCCACGCCGATCCTCCATGCCCAGGTAAACCCCCGTGGAGAGACGACACTGGAACTGGATGGCGGCACGGTCACCATCGAATACGGACGCCCCTCGCTCAAGGGACGGGACATCAAGACAATGATCTATCCCGGCGAGACCTGGCGCCTGGGAGCGGACGGGGACACCACCCTGACCACCGAGGTGGGACTCAAATTCGGCGAGCGCTCCCTGGCCCGGGGAACCTACATTCTGAGAGCCAAGTTCCTCGGGGACGGAAAATGGCACTTGCAGATCAGCGGCACCGACTATTCCAAAGTCGCCGAGGTCCCCATGAAGCTGGAGGAAACTTCCTCCGAGGTGGACCGCCTGTCCCTCCGGCTCGAAGGCGAGCAGAAGGCGGGAACCTTCAAGGTGCTGTGGGGCAAGTTGAGTCTTGCCGCGGCATTTACCGCGCCCTGAATGTCGGGGCCGATCGAAGCGGTGCGTCGCCGACCCGACCGATCCCGCTGCCTGGAACGCCATAACCGCGGGTCCCGGTCGAGATGATCGAGAGCGCTTCCGGGGAAACGGGCCCACCGGCCCTCCGGCGGTCCGGGTCCGGAGCAGCTTCCTCTTTCACCCATGGATAACAACCCATCTTCCGCCCAGGGCCGGCTCGAACGAACCTTCCTGCTGAGCCGCCGCCGGACCTCTCTGGCGGTGGAGGTTCGGGCCGGCCTTTCCACCTTCCTGGTGATGGCCTACATCATCTTCGTCAATCCCACGATTCTGGGCGACATCCCCGATTCGACCGGAGCCATCCTCCCGTCGGGAGCCGTTTTGAGCCTCACCTGCCTGGCTGCCGGGGTGCTCTCGATACTCATGGGCCTGCTCAGCAACTACCCCTTTGCCCTGGCTCCCGGAATGGGCTTGAACGCCGTGGTGTCCCTCCACCTGGTCGGCCAGTTGCAACTCACCTGGGTCCAGGCCATGACGGTGGTCCTCTTGCAGGGGCTCATCATTCTGGTTCTGGTGCTGACCCGGTTCAGGGAAGCCATGATGGATGCCATCCCTGTCCCGCTCAAGAAATCCATTGGAGCAGGAATCGGGCTGTTTCTGGCGATCATCGGTTTCAGCAACGCCGGCCTGGTGGCCCGAGGAGAGGGCGGCACTTTTTCCCTGGGGAATCCCGGCGACTTGGGGGTGGTGACGTTCCTCTTCGGCTTCTTGCTGACCCTCTGGCTGATGTCCCGCGGAGTGCGGGCGGCCCTGCTGTGGGGAATCCTGTCGGCCACGCTGGTGGCCATCCTTCTGAACTCGGGGTTCGGCAACCAACAGGCATTCGGCGGAGCAGCCACGGTGCCCTCCAGCCTGGTGGGTCTTCCTCAGGGCCTGACCGGCCCCGAGGCGATCTTCGGCCGCTGGGACTGGAGCTTCTTCCCGCGCCTCGGGCTGCTGTCGGCGGTCCTGGCCGTCTTCTCCCTGATGCTCACCGATTTTTTCGATACCATGGGGACCGTGGTGGGGCTGGGGGAAGAGGGGGGTTTCCTCCAAGAAGACGGAAGACTTCCCGGGATCCACCGGGTGTTGCTGGTTGATTCCCTGGGCGCCGTTGCGGGAGGGCTGTCCAACTGCAGCAGCAATACCACCTATATCGAAAGTGCGGCCGGGATCGCGGAAGGAGGACGCACCGGCTTGACCTCGGTGGTGGTTGGCCTGCTGTTCCTGCTGGGCATGTTTTTCAGCCCCCTGGCGGGGATCGTTCCCAAGCAGGCTACGGCGCCCTCGTTGATCCTGGTGGGATTCCTGATGATGGGGGTGCTGCAGGACATCTCCTGGCGCCGTATCGGCGAAGGGGTTCCGGCCTTCCTCACCCTGTTGCTCATGCCCTTTACCTTCTCGATCAGCAACGGCATCGGGGCCGGAATCATCAGCTACACCTTTCTGAAACTGGCGGCCGGCAAGCACCGGGAGCTCCACGCGCTGATGGTGGGGGCCGCCGTCGCCTTTGGGGTTTACTTCGTCCTGTCGGTCTGACTCGAACCGGAAACATCAACGACCCATGAAGCCACTGCTCACGCTGGTCCTGCTGGGGCTGGCCCTGCCCATGCCCGCATCCGGCGCGCCTGTCGAACTGGAGACCCTCTTGGAGACGCTGTCTCGGGAGACCGGCTGTGCGCCCCTGGGTCCCTTGGCTCGACACACCCTTTCCGATCCGGCCGCATTCGAACCCGCGCAAGCCCGGGTCCTGACGGAGTACGGATTCCACGACCTCAGCCGGCAGAAGCTTCGCTGCCGCAGCCGTTCCCTCGACCTTCAGATCTATCGCATGTTGGACGCCCCGGCCGCCTATGGGCTCTTCACCCTTTACAGGAAGTCCGATTCCCGGGTTCCCGAGGGTTTCCCCAGGCTGGCCGAAGAGAGCGATCGATGGGTGGCCTTCGCTCAAAGCCGGTTCTACGTCAGGATCCGGCGGCCCGCCCTTCCCGGCGGGCCTGCCGCGGCCCTCGAGGCCGGCCGATTCCTGGCCCAGGCCCTGCCTGCCGACTGGGCGCTTCCCTCGCTGGTGGACTATCTGCCTCGGGAACATCGGGTCCCCGGCAGCGAGGTGTTCTTCATGGGGCATCGGGCCTTGAGCCTCAGGCTCCCGCTGGGGCAGGAGGACCTTTTCGGTCTGGCCCACGGGGCGGAAGCCCTGCTGGCGGACTACCGGCCGCTCAACGGGTCGGCCAGGATCCTGCTGATGAGCTACCCCACCCAGCAACTGGCCGGCAAGTATCTCCAGAGCGGCTACCGGGAGTTGATGCGGCTGCACCCCGACTGGCAGGTCTTCTACAAGCGGGAAGGCCCTCTGGTGGTGATGGTCCTGGATTCGAGCGACCCGGAGATCGCCTCATCCTTCCTGGACAAGATCTCCTATGTATCCTCGGTGAGCTGGGACCCCAAGGCGGAGCCCCTGTCGGTGGGACGGATGATGCTGAGCGTGTTCCTCTACGTGGGAGCGGTCATCGGAATCACGATGGTGGCGGGGCTGGGGTTCGGGCTGCTGCGACTGCTGATCAGTTGGCTCTTTCCGGGGAAGATCTTCAACCGCCAGGAATCCTACGAGGTCATTCGCCTGAAACTGCCGCCACCGCGATGATGCGGGGCCGGTCGCCGTCGATGGCGGTCAGACCTGGATGATCTCGACCAGTTCCTTGACGGCGGCGGCCGATTCCTTCAAGGCCGCATCTTCCTCCGGACGGAGATCGATCTGGACGATCTCCTCGATTCCGTTCCGGCCGAGCTTCACCGGAACGCCTACGAAGAGCCCATCCACCCCATATTCCCCTTCCAGAAAGGCGGCGCAGGGAAGAATCTTGCGTTTGTCCTTGAAGATCGCCTCGACCATCTCCGTCACCGCGGCAGAGGGGGCATAGTAGGCGCTCCCGGTCTTGAGCAAGCCTACGATTTCGGCCCCGCCATTGGCGGTTCGCTCGACCAGGGCATCGATTCTTTCCTGCGACAGGAGCTCGGTGATGGGGATTCCGGCCACGGTCGAGTAGCGCGGCATCGGCACCATGGTGTCGCCATGTCCGCCCAGCACAAAGGCGTGGACGTTCTCCACCGAGACCGACAGTTCCCGGGCGATGAAGGTCCTGAAACGCGCCGAATCCAGAATGCCCGCCATGCCGATCACCCGGTTCCTGGGGAAGCCGGAGACTCTGTAGGCTGTTTGCACCATGGCGTCCAGCGGATTGCTGACCACAATCAGGATGCACCGGGGGGAGTACTTGACCACCTGTTCGGTGACCCCCTTGACGATTTCATAGTTCTTCATCAGGAGGTCGTCCCGGCTCATCCCCGGCTTTCGGGGCAGGCCGGCGGTGATGACGACGACGTCCGAGTCGGCCGAGTCCTTGTAGTCATTGGTTCCCACCAGGTGCGAATCGAATCCTTCCACGGGTCCCGATTGCAGCAGGTCCAGAGCCTTCCCCTGGGGCACGCCCTCGACGATGTCGATCAGCACCACATCCGCCAATTCCTTGTCCACGATCCAATGGGCGGCGGTGGCGCCGACATTTCCCGAACCCACGATCGTCACTTTTCTTCTCATCGACATCGCTCCTCTCGATTCGCGGCCGCCGTCCGCCCGGGATTTCGCAGTTTCCCGCCCGGCTGCGGCCGAGGGCTCCCCCATGAACACTCAACGGGAAGCGGTTACCCCATGTTCCGGATAATGGCGTCGGCAAACTCGCTGGTCCTGCACTTGGTGGCTCCGCTCATGAGCCGTTCCAGGTCATAGGTGACCTTCTTCTGCTGAATGGTGCGGCCGAACGCCTCCTCGATCAGCTTCGAAGCCTCCGCCCAACCCAGGTGCTCGAACATCATGGACCCCGACAGGATGACCGAACCGGGATTGATGACGTCGCGGTCGGCATATTTGGGAGCTGTCCCGTGGGTGGCTTCGAAAACCCCGTATTGGTCGCCGATGTTGGCCCCGGGAGCAATCCCCAGTCCTCCGACCTGAGCGGCGCAGGCGTCCGACAGGTAGTCGCCGTTGAGGTTGGGCGTGGCCAGAACGTCATACTCGGCCGAGCGGGTGAGCACCTGCTGGAACATGGAGTCGGCGATGCGGTCGTTGATCATGATCTTCCCCTCCGGAACCCTTCCCCCATGCCTGCTCCAGACCTCCTCTTCGGCAATGGTCTCCTCCGGAAACTCCTCCCGGGCCAGTTGATAGCCCCAGTCCCGGAAGGCCCCTTCGGTAAATTTCATGATGTTGCCCTTGTGCACCAGGGTCACCACCCTGCGGCCATGCCTGATGGCGTAGCCGATGGCGCGGCGAACCAGGTTGCGGGTCCCCGTGATGGAGATGGGCTTGACTCCGATGCCCGAATCGGCAGCGATTCTCTTGCCTAGGCGCTCGCCCAGAAACTCGATGAACCTGGCCGCTTCCGGGCTGCCCTGCTGCCACTCGATGCCGGCGTAGACATCTTCGGTATTCTCCCGGAAGATCACCACGTTCATCTTCTCCGGCGCCCTGACCGGGGAGGGCACCCCGACAAAGTACTTCACCGGACGAAC
Organism: Terriglobia bacterium; assembly: GCA_963665655.1. Taxonomy (GTDB): domain Bacteria; phylum Acidobacteriota; class Terriglobia; order Versatilivoradales; family Versatilivoraceae; genus Versatilivorator. Next base: position 4,748,425 of record OY762429.1, on the reverse strand, counting down.
GCAGGCATAGAGATTCAACACCTGGCGAAGGGTGACGTTCAAGCTTCGAATGCCTCCGCCGACCGGTGTGGTCAGTGGCCCCTTGATGGCCACCCGAAAGGTCCTGATCGCATCCAGGGTGTCGTTGGGCAGCCACTCCCCGAACTTGCGGTAGGCCTTTTCCCCGGCGAAGATCTCGTACCAGCAGACGTTCCGATCTCCGGCAAAGGCCTTCTCCACGGCCGCGTCGAAGACCCGCACCGCGGCTTTCCAGATGTCGCGACCGGTCCCATCGCCCTCGATAAAGGGAATGACTGGATTGGGCGGGACCTTCAGTTGGCCCCCTATCAACTCGATTCTGGATCCCTCTTTGGGAATCTCCACCCCGTTAAAGGACATGGGCAACACCCTCATTTGCAGTGACTGGTGGAGAGTGGTTAGTGGATGGTTTCGGGAACAAGCCAGCACCTCGCAACACTGTCAAGCGTGTATCGGGAATGGAGCCGCCAGCAGAAATAAATCGACGCGGTGAGAGAAGAGTGGATCGTGGATAGCCACTATCCGCCAGGAGGCTCCTCGGCAAAACAGGGCGCTTTGTAACATTTTTCACAAAAGACTGTCAAGGCAGGTTGGCGAAGGCGTTCCGGCGGGGTGCGCGTCAAGAAAGGGACGTGATCGAATGACGACTCCCTTCATTCCTGTCCATTCGTGGTTCGCCGTTTTCCTTTGCGGAGAACTCTTGGCCGTCCTTCCTGCTCTTGGTGGATGTCATTGCCGGACACCCCCCTGACTGGTTTCAGACAAGCCCCGCCCCCGCCCTCCACGGCGGGGCGGATCATCCGAGGGTGAAACAACCCAACATCACGAGGGTTCGGCAACAGGGAAATGTCCTGTCAAACCGGTCGGCTGCATTAGGGAACATGGATAGACAGGATGAACAGGATATAGAGGACGATACGCTGCCGCAGAAAAAGCTGACCCGCGCGAAACGAGACGCAGGATGCCCGCAATCGGGGCAAGGCGGTTGAGGACGATAATCCTGTGCATCCTGTGCATCCATGTAAATAAATCTTCTTGCGCTCGGGGCCGAGACCAAACGCCGGAACCTGAAGGGCGTCCATTCGTGTCCTTGGTGGATTTCTTTTTCCCGTTCCTGTTTTCTTCGTGGCCCTTCGTCGTCCTTCGTGTGTCTTCGTGGATAACTCTTTTTTCCCGTTGTTTCAGGTAAATCAGCCGGATCACTCCTGCGCGGCATGACCGCCTTGAAATCCCAGGCAGGCGGCGCCGTAAATCCCGGCCCGACTGCCCAGACCGGATCTGAGAATCGGCCGCGGATCCGCCTGCTGCACGAAGGAACGCCGTCTCGCTTCCTCGAACATCGGCTCCTGAAAGGCGTCCCAGGCCGCGATGGCTCCACCTCCCAGCACCACCGCTTCCAGGTCGAAGATGTGAATGAAGCTGGCGATGGCGATACCCAAGGCGGCCCCCATTTCCCGAAACGGCAGGCCGGCGGATTCGTCGCCTTGTCGGGCCAGCCTGTAGACCCGATCGGCGGTAAGCGGCGCCTCCCCGCGGACCAGTCGCTCCAGTTTCGGGCTGGCCCGGCCGGAGTCCGCCAGTTCGATGGCGCACCTTACCACGGCCGTAGCCGATGCATAGGCTTCCAGGCAGCCCCGGTTGCCGCAGTTGCACAAGCGCCCCTCCGGCCGAATGTTGATGTGGCCCAATTCGGCGGCCATCCCCTTGGCTCCGTGCCATATCCGGCCGTTCAGGACCAATCCTCCGCCGATGCCGGTCCCCAGGGTAAGAAAGGCCAGGTGGTTCATTTCCCTGGCCACACCCATCCATTTCTCTCCCAGCGCCGCGGCATTGGCGTCGTTTTCCAGAGTAAAGGGAGTGTCCAACTCCTGGCGGATCCGGTCGCGAACATTAAACCCGCCCCAGCCCGGCAAATTGGGAGCTGCAATCACCGAACCCAGGGGGAGCTTCATGATGCCGGCCACCGCCACGCCGATCCCGGCCAGAGCGTACCGCCCCACCCAGCGGTCTCGCAGTTCCAGGATGGCCCGGCACATGCGGCCGACCACAACTTCCGGCCCCCGTCTCGCATCCGCCGCCAGTTTCAGATGTTCCAGCAGGTCGCCGTCTTCCGCTATGGCTCCCATCTTCAGGTTGGTCCCGCCCAGGTCGACTCCGATGGCAAAGCGCTTCATGCTATCCGCCCGGTGAACCCCCGAGCGCAGACTGAACAGATCCGCCGGCTCCCAACGCATCGATTCCCTTGCCCGCCGGCGGGAGGACACCCATCGCCAGAGCCATGATCTTTTCCTGATCGGCATCTTCCCGAGAAAGCTCTCCGGTGATGCGGCCCGCATGCATCACCAGAATGCGGTCACACAGTCTGAGCACCTCGGGAAGCTCGGAGGAGATCATGAGAATGGCGATCCCCTGACCGACCAGCCGAAGCATCAGCCGGTAGATCTCCTCCTTGGCGCCGACGTCGATGCCACGAGTGGGCTCATCGAAAATCAGGATGCGACTCTGGGTGAAAAGCCACTTGCTCAACACCACCTTCTGCTGGGTCCCGCCGCTCAGATTGCGAACCTGCTCCTCGGTCGAGGGGGTCTTGATAGCCAGTTGTCTGATGAAATCCTGCACGCTTTCTCTTTCCCGGAACGAGTCCACCAGGCCCCAACGGATCAGCTTGCCCAACCGGGACAACGTGGTGTTCTCCCGCACTCGCATGCCGAGCACCAGACCTTGAGACTTGCGGTCCTCGGTCAGCAGGCCGATTCCAAGGTCGATGGCCTGGCGCGGTGATTGCGGCCGGATCGGCTTTCCATCGAGGACCATCCGTCCCTGATCGGGCAGCTCAACCCCGAACAGGACCCTGGCCAACTCGGTCCGCCCGGCGCCGACCAGGCCGGTCAGGCCCACGATCTCTCCCCGGCAAAGCCTGAGGTTGATGTCTTGCAGTTTTCCCGCCTGTCCAATCCCCTCCAGGCGGAGCACTTCCGCACCCGGGGCGGGAGCGGCCCGCCGGACCGACGACTTGAGCTCGCGGCCCACCATCAGGCGGATTACCTCCTCCCGGTCCAGCTCCGAGGTCGGCCGGGTGGCAATGGTGCGCCCGTCCCGCATGACGGTGGTTCGATCGCACACATTGAAGATCTCCTCCAGCCGGTGTGAGATATAGATGACCGAGACCCCTTGCTCCTTGAGGCGGCCGATCAGGCTGAAGAGCTCGGACAGTTCGCGTTCGGTAAGGATGGCCGAAGGCTCATCCATAATGATGAGGCGGGAACGCACCGACAAGGCCTTGGCGATCTCCACCATTTGCTGCTGGGCCAGGCTCAGGCTCCGCACCGGAAGGCGGCCGCTCATTTCCTGGCCAAAGCTGGCCAGCAACTCCTCCGAGCGGTGCTCCATCGCCTCCCGGTCCAGCCATCCCAGGGGGCCCCGGGCCAGTTCATGTCCCAGGAAGATGTTTTCCGCCACCGTCATCCCCTGGAGCAGGTTCAGCTCCTGGTGGATCATGGTGATCCCCAGATTCCTGGCCACGATGGGCGAGTCCACCTGATGGAATCGGCCGCCGAACCGGATCCTGCCGGCATCGGGATGGCAGGCTCCGGACAGGATCTTCATCAGGGTCGACTTCCCGGCGCCGTTCTCCCCCACCAGCGCGTGGCATTCCCCTGCCTCCACGGCCAGGTCGGCCCTGTCGAGAGCCAGCACTCCCGGGAACTGCTTGGTGATGGCCTGCATTTCAAGCAGCGGCATGAGTTGACTGGCTATACCAACTCCCAGGCCTCACGCAGGGTTCGCTTGGCATTCGCCAGCACGATCGGGCTGCTCTCCCCGGGCAGAGGCTTGACCTCGAAGCTCAGGATGCGAGGGTGGTTTTCCTTGAGATATCCGATTTCGATCAGGGTTCTGATGTATTCGACCACCTCGGCCACATCGTTTTCTCCTCCGGCAATGCCAAAGCGCGGGTGCTGGTCGCCGTAGGCCGGATGAGCGGTGTCCCTCATGACGCAATTCCCCATGTGGGCGTGGACCAGGTGATCCTTGGCAACGTGGAGTGCCTGCCGGGTGGTTTCTCTTTGCAGGGGCAGATGGCTCAGGTCCAACATGAGGCCGAAATTGTCGTGTTTCCGCCTCACACGCTCCGAAAAGCTCACCGCCTCGGCATTGGGACCGATCAGGGCCTTCTTGTCTATGTCGAAATCGAAGGTCTCGACAACCACCTTGAGATCCCCCCTGGAGGCGGCATGGGAGCAGATTCTGTCGAATGAATCCACCAGCAGGTCGGTGGCCGCTTGCCGCTTCTCCTCGCCCGGGTGGGGTCCGCTCAGAAAGGCAACCCCGCGGCAACCCATCTCCACGGCTTCGTCCACGCAGGCGAGACAGCGGTCAATCGCGGTCTGGCGGGTGCCGGCATCCAGGCTGTTGAGATCGAGCTTGTTGACCAATTGCACCGGTTGGCTCCCGTAGGTGACCACGATCTTGCTGGAAACCAACATCTCCCGCGCCGCTTCTCGGACCTCGGGATCCCGTATGGTCGTGATTTCAATGACGTCGAAGAAATCGTCGGTCAAGACCGACTCCAGGGTCTCCAATACCGGGCCCTCCCCCGTGAGCACCTCGGGAAAGGCCATGAAATGAACCAGTCCGACCTGCATGTATTTTTTCCAGGAAACATCCATCAGCGCCCCCAAGAGTGCTTGAAGAAATTTAGCGTGCCGCCGCTTGGCCGCGGCCCCACCGGCGGCGCCCCAATCATACACAAATCGAAACCCGTTTCAACCGGGGCCGATGGGGAGCCCGACCGCCCCGCTCCCCAGTTGGGCGGGAGTCAGGTTTCAGGGGGGAGAGGCCGTCTTGCCGGCCTCGTCCGGGAGACCTCGGCCCGTGTCCGTCGTTGCTGCGTCCCGGTATCGTCTCACTCTTCCGCCAACGCATCCTGTCCGAGCCGAACCACCGCATCGAGCGTCTTCCGCACGTCCTCCCAGGTCGTGGTGTGATTCAGAATGCATATCCGCAGCGCGAAAGTCCCCTTCAGCGAGGTTGACGAGAAGAATGCCAGCTCGTCCCAGAACACACGCACCAGCACCTTGCGATTGACCTTCTCCAACGTTTCCTCGTCGCAGGCGCCGGCGGCGGGATTCACCCGGAAGCACACGATCCCCAGTGTCACAGGCGTCATCAATTCCAGCATCGGACTGGACTCGACGTACTCCTCGGCTCGGCGCGCCAGATCCAGCCCGTTCTGGACCGCCGCGCGAAACCTGGCCATCCCGAAGGTCTGCACGGACACCCACATCTTCAGCGCCCGGGCCGCCCGACTCAGTTGCTGGCCCCGGTCCGCAAAGTTCGGGTGGTTGGCTCCCCACACGGTGTCCTGCAGGACATCGTTTCCGATCGCGAATGCACGTTCGAGGTGCCGCGTATCCCTCACCATGAGCGCACCGGTCTCGTAGGGTTGAAAGAACCACTTGTGCGCGTCCATCCCGACCGAGTCGGCCCTCTCGATACCCTCCAGCAATTCCTTGCCGTCCTCCGTCACCAGGGCGAAACCTCCGTAGGCGGCATCCACATGCAGCCAGACGCCTTCCCGCGCGCAAAAATCGGCCGCCGCCCCCAGCAGGTCGATCGCGCCCGTGCTGGCGCTGCCCGCGTTGGCGCAAACCGCCACCGGCCGCAGGCCGCTGGCGCGGTCCTCGGCCACCAGCCGGCGCAATTCGGCCATGTCCATGCGGAAGTCGTCGCCGGAGCGCACCAGGCGGATGTTTTCGCGACGCACTCCGGCGATCAGCGCGGCCCGCTTCAAGGCGCCGTGGCTCTGATCGCTCATGTAGACGGCGGGCCGGTCCGGATGTCCCGCCGCTTCCCGCGCCGCCACCAGCGCTTCGACGCTCGCCGCCGAGCCGCCGCTCGTCAGCAACCCCCCGGCGCTCTCCGGATAGCCGATCCAGCCACGCATCCAGTCCACGACGACGAGTTCGAGCTGGCTGGTCCCGCTCGACACGAGCCATGTGCACGAGTTGATGTTGAAGCCGGCGGCCAGAAAGTCCGCGAGCACGCCGGGCCAGGTGGGGGAGGAGGGCACGAAACCGAAGAACCGGGGATGATCCAGCCGCGCCGCGTAGGGGAGCACATCCCGCGCCGCCTGCTCCAGAACCTCCTCTGCGGGGCGGCCGCCTTCGGGCGGCGGGCCGCCCAACTGTTCTTCCAGCCCTTCGCGGAACTCCCCGTCCCAGGTCTTCGCCTCCTGCAGTCCGCTGATGCGGTCGACGAGCAGTTCCGTCGCCCTGGCGGCCAATCGCCGCATGGCCCGCGGCGTCATGCGCAAGCCGCCCTGTTCGCTTTCTCGCACTTGCACCCCCGTTTGTTTCGGTTCGAGTCCGTCCTTACTGCGTCAGATTCGCAAGACCCTGCCCCGCGTGCTCACCCCCCTCAGCGACAGGATGCACCCGTGAATACTGATTGTACAATCACTTGGCATTGTCTGTCGCGCAACCTGGCTATCGGCCCCGCTGCCTTGGGCGTAAATCAGATTGCCGGAGTCAAGGCGTTGGCCTCCTCGCGATCGAAACCGTGATCTTCGGGCTTCGTGGATTGAGTGCCGGCGTTTCCGGCCATCGGCGAGATAGGCGGGCTCGTTGCGAACCCATTCCCGCTCGCAAAACTTTCCGGCGTCGGGGTGACGGATCTGTCGTACAATAGCCGCTGATCCTCACGGATAGGCAGGCTCTGCCGTTTCCGCCGCGAGGGGCTGCTTTCTCCGGTCCAGCACGTTGCCATGAATTCAACAGCCCTTGGCTGCCTGACCGCACTGCTGATGGCGGCAATGCCGGCCGCAGGCCAAACCCGTTCCGAGACGACCGACCCGCCCAACATTCTGCTGGTAACCATCGATACCCTGCGGGCCGACCATCTCTCCAGTTACGGATACCACCGCAAGACCAGTCCCCACATGGACGCTCTGGCTGCCCAGGGGGCTCGCTTCGAGCACGCCTACTGCACGATCCCTCTCACCGGTCCTTCGCACGTTTCGCTCTTTTCCAGCCGATATCCGCAAGAGCACGGGGTTCGCATCAACGGCGTCCCCATCCCCAAGGACTCCAAGTGGCTGTACCTGCCCCAGATCCTGCGGCGCTTCGGCTATTTCAACGCGGCCTTCGTCAGCGCCTGGCCACTGGCTTCCCACTTGACCGGCTTTTCCCATTGGTTCCAGATCTACGACGAGGACATGAAGCGGCGCTATCAGTTCCTGAGTTCTAGCCGCTTTGCCGAAGATGTCACCCCGCGGGCCATTTCCTGGCTCGAGAATGACCGGGTGGAGCCTTTCTTCCTCTGGGTGCATTACTTCGATCCGCACGCCCCCTACCATCTGAGAAAGAATTTCGCCGACCCGCCGACCAACGGGCATGCAGCCGTAACCCGTCCCGAGGTCAGCGCCGCCATGAGGGATCGCATCCGCCGCTATGACTCGGAAATCGGCTATGTCGATCACCACCTGGGTCTGCTGCTGAGGGCCCTGGACAAGGCGGGAGTTACGGACTCGACGCTGCTGGTACTGACATCCGACCATGGAGAGAGCCTGGGAGAGCACGATTACGTCGGCCACGGACGCCACCTTTACGACTCCATCCTGAAAGTCCCGCTGATTGTCCGGTACCCTGGCCGGATCGAGCCCGGAAAAGTCATCGACACCCCGGTCAGCCTGCTGGATGTGACCCCGACGATTCTTGAGCTTACGGGGCTCTCCCAACGCCAGCCTCCCATTCCCGCCAACTTCGTGGGAAGAAGCCTGGCGGGAGCCATTCAAAACGGAAGCTCCCTGCAGGAGCATCCCGTGCGGTTCCTGACCTTTGCCGGCAAGAAAGGCTGGACCCCTTCCTGGCTCTCCTTTTCCTGGGCCTGGCTGCGTTACCCCAAGCTGCCGCTGCGCCTGGGTTGGCTGAACGGACCGAACAAGTCCGTTTGGACGCCCCGGGAGAAATCCCTCCTCATTTTCAATCCGGCCAGCGACGTCCATGAGTTGGATCCCCTGTCGGTCAGCTCCGAGAACGACCGCTTCGCCGAAGAGACCACCGCTCTGGAGCTGTGGTTCAAGGCCACCGACCTGACCGAGGCGGACATGAAGCGCGCCAAGCGGGACGAAGAAATCCTGAAGAGCCTGGGGTACACACAATAGAGTTCCCCCCCGCCAGGTCAGCCCGCATCTCGGCGGTCGGCTGCTGCCTCCGGATGGATACGGCATGAACGGCTACTGGCGTTGGGTCCTGAAGCAGTCGGTCTGGGTCCTTCTTTTGCTGGGAGCCGTCAGCGCCCTGCTGCTGCCCGCCCTCGACGACCTCGAGATCAACACTTCGCCCTCCACCCTGATTCTCTCCGACTCCCCCGCCAACCTCGTCCACCAGAAGACACGCCGGGTTTTCGGCAATGACGAAGTCCTGCTGATCGGTCTCACCGCGAACAAGCTGCTCCAGCCGGACACCCTTGCTTCCATTCGGCAAGTCACCCGGGACATCGAGGCGATTCCCGGCGTGAGGCGGGTGCTGAGCCTCACCAACACGCTCGACATTCTGGAGCGGGACGGCGTCATTGAAATTGCCCCCCTGGTTCCCGAATCCCCGGAGCAGCCGGACCTGCAGGCAATACGGGCTCGCCTTCGCGACAACCCCTTGTACGAAAAGGAGTTGATCTCGTCGGACCTGCGGACCACTTCCCTGCTGGTCTTCCTGGAGGAACGATCCTCCCGGGGCGAAGACCAGATATTCCGCCTGGTCGCCAGAATCCGGACGGCAGCAGCCCCGCTGGCCCGCCTGGGATACCTCTTCTTCGGCGGAGTTCCGGAAATGGAAACTGCCGGCATGCGGAACATGATCCGGGATCTCTGGGTCTTTACTCCCATCACCGTGGTCCTGGTGATGGCGATTCTGATCCTCAACTTTCATTCCCGCCGGGGCGTTGCCTTGCCGCTGCTGGCGATTGGATTGACCCTGGTTTGCACCCTGGCGGCCATGGTGCTGGGCCTCTTCCCGCTGAAGCCCACCACTTTGGTGCTGCCCTCGCTGCTGATCGCCAATGGGAGCGCCTATACGATTCACCTCCTCACCCACTACTACCAGTGCCTGCTCCAGGCCTATGACCGGATCTCCTCCGGCGAGCAGGGAGGGCTCACCCGGCAGCAATATCGGGAAGTCCTGGCCGAGAGCCTTCAGCGCGCCCACAGACCGATCGCCACTTCGGCTTTCACCACCATGGCGGGCTTCGCCGCCCTCATATTCAACCGCATTCCCTCCATCCGCGATCTGGGGCTTTTCGCCGTCCTGGGTGTCTTCCTGAGCTATGTCTTCTGCATGCACTTGATTCCGGCGATCCTGGTCCACCTGCGCGTGCCCCCCAGGCACCGCATTTCCGGACACGAGCGCAGCCATCGACACGCCATTTTCGAAAAATTGGGCCATTTCAATCTCAAACATCGGGGCTGGATCTATGGGACTGCGGGTCTTTGCGCCGCAGCGGGACTGGCTGGAGCCTTTCAGGTCCAGGTTCGGACCGATTATCTCGGACACTTTCGGGACTCGGCGCCGGTGGTGCAAGCCACCAGAACCTTCGAGGAGCATCTTTCCGGTCTGTCCGGCTTTTCCATTGTGATCGAGAGCCGGGACCAATCGCCTCTGACCGATGCATCGACCCTGGGCGCCGTGGATCGGCTCCAGCAGAGAATGCAGGACCTGCCCGGCGTCGATCGAAGCCTCTCCATCGTCGACAGCATGAAACTGCTGAATCAGGCTCTTCACCAGAACCAGCCTGCCTTCTTCCGTCTTCCCGGCAGTCAGGACGTCCTGGAAGAAATGCTGGAGCTGATCGAATCCGATCCCCGCGAATTGAGCCGCGATTTTCTCTCCGAGGATCATACGGCGCTGCGCATTCTGGTCCGGTCTTCGCTGTTCGAGTCCACCCGGTTGAAAGCGCTCACCGACCAGGTCGAGCAACTGGCCGCCCCGTTGCTGCCGCCAGGCGCACAACTGCAAACCACCGGCACCCTGGTCCTGATGAACCTGACCTCGGACCAATTGGCGAGGGAACAAGTCAAGAGCCTGCTGCTTTCAGTGACCTTCATCTTCACCATCCTGATCTTCCTCTGCCGCTCCTTCAAGGTGGGCCTGATGTGCATGATTCCGGCCGGCCTGCCCGTCCTGATGTTCTTCGGCCTGCTGGGCTGGAGCGGCCTTTCGCTGAACGTCAACACCAGCGTCATTGCCGCCATCGCCATCGGGATCGGCGTCGACAACTGCATCCAGTACCTGGTTCGGTTCCAGCGCTGTCGAAAGGAAGGCCTGTCCCCCCAGGCCGCCGCCCGCCAGAGTCTTACCCGGGCCGGCGGTCCCATGTCGGCGGCCGCGGCCGTGGTGGTGCTGGGATTTCTGGTCTTCGGGTTGTCGCGTTTTGCACCCGTTTCTCAGTTCGGCTTGCTTTCGGCCTTCGTCATGGGGTTCAATCTAGTGACGAACCTGTTGCTTCTGCCCACTCTTCTCCCGGTTGTGCACGGGAGGGCTCGGGCTCCGGAGGATCCGGTCCCAATCTCCCCAAGGGAATCCCAATGAAGCCCAAGCGGCTGCTGATCCCCTGGTTTTGCCTGGCGGTCGCATCCCCGGCCCTGGCCGACGAGCGCGGCGACGAGTTGATCGCCGCCTACCTGGAACAGGCCGCCCGCAAGAACAAACGGGTGACTGTCCAGGTGAAACACGTCAAGGGCAGCCGACCGCCCATCGTTCTGGCCTTCACCTGGATGAGACGGGTCCAGGCCAAGCTGACCTCCCACTTCATTCGCATGGAGGCTCCCCCGTCCGAACAGGGGAAACTCCTCCTGGTCCACGAACGTCCCGACGGCTCCTCCGACTTCGTGGCCTATCGCCCCCAGAGCGCGCTCAGAAAGACGGTTCGTATTTCCGGCGCCCGCCACTACAAGTACAAGAGCCTTCGAATCTCGGTCCAGGAGCTGATTGGCGGGGAGTTGGCCAAATACACCCACCACTTCCTGGGCAGCCGGGAAGTCAGAGGCGTCCCCTGCCACCTGGTAGAGAACCGGCTCAGGCCCGAATTCACCGGGAAAAGTGATTTCCCCCGAACCATCCTTGCATTGAGCACCGACACCATGACCATGGTCCAGTGGGAGATGTACGACCGGACCAACCGGTTGGCGAGAAAGATGGTGGCGACCGAAACCAGGGTTGTCGAAGGAACGCCCATGGTGACCCAGGCCCGGATCAGCAGTCCCCAGCGAGACTCCCAACTCCAATGGACGGTGCAGTCCATCGAATTCGATCCGCCGTTCGAACCCGATCTGTTTCGGAAAGAATCCCTCCAGCGCCGAACCGACTCGCCGGCTCCCGGGAAATAGCATCAGCTTGGCCGTCCCGGGATTTCCGTGGGCCTGCTCCCCTGGCAGTATGCCGAGGCCCTGTCCCCGGCGCTTCCGGAAAGGTATGGGTTGAGCAGGGCCGGCGCCTGCCGGAAGAGGAGTGTCGCACCATTCCCCCGGCCCGCACCTTGGGCGTCGTCACCTGGAGGAGAATCGCAACCGCCGCTATTCTGGTGATCCTTCCTGATCCGAGCCCGATTGAAGGTCGTCCGCATAGTAGCCGGCGGCGAGCAGGATCGGCACTCCAAAGGCCGTGACCCGCTTGACGAAAGTCACCTTGCGCTGCTGCTGTCCGGTAGCGGGATTGCGCGTCGAGTAGTAGAGGAAGGTTTCGCCGAAAGCATTGGCGACGCCCGCGACGTCCCGGCCTCCGAAGGTTCCGGTCAAGTTCGGGCCCAACTCGGACAGGCCGCCGCCGAACGGGTGGCTGTAGGGATCGCCGGTGAACAGCGCGTTGCCGTACCTGTCCAGGCCTAACAGGTAGATCGACCCGCTTCTCCAACGGGGATCGCTCGAAAGAGCGACGGTGGCGAAGTATCCCTTCGCTTCCAGCTCCAGGGCGGCGCAACGAACAAACGCCTGCAGCCTTTGGGCGGAAGGGGCTGCCTCCAGTTGCATGGCGTTGACCTCTTCGCTGCGGCAGGTTCCGGGAATGTCACGAGGGTAGATGCCGGCGCCGATTGCGGCGTCGTAGCCGTCCCAGTCGATTCGCATGATGTAGGAGATCTTGCGGCCCTGCAACCCGGTCACATGATTCCCCGATTCGTAATAGATCCAGCCGCTCCCGAAACCGGTCGCGATACGATACAGCTCCGCCGAGAAGTCGCTGCCGAAGCTGGGGAAAGCGCCCCACAGAGTGCCGACGATGGACGGGTCCGGCGGGAAGACCAGAGACAGGGAATCGTCACCGGAGGGGGCCAGTTGGTCGACGAAAAGGTACGTTTCGCCGCTGAACCAGCGCTCATCCTCGTGGAAGGCCCGGCGGGCCTCCTCGAACCCCACTTCCTGGACGAACTCATAAGCGCATTGCACGAAGGATTGAACATCCTCCAGTGTGCGTACGGCGCCGGCTACGACGGATTTCTCCGCGCAAGGCAGGGGTTGGGTGGCGCCGAAAGCCTGCGGGACGGCGCACAGCAAAACCAGGATAATCAGGGATCGGGAGAGACGGGGGTGCATCATTTTCATCAGTTTCATCTCCTTGCTGGTTCACGTGTTGAAGGGCGCGGGAGCGATGGCGGCTTTGGAGGGCGGAGCCCCGGCATTCCCTTGGCCGTCCCCTGCTTCAGGCCCGGCGAGGACTGCGGCGGGGCTTCGACTGTCCCAACATAACATTCCTGGATCATCCATGTTCATAATCCGTTTCGCGGCGGTGCGGACCGTTGACGCAGATGCGTCCCGCCTGGTGGCCCTTCGTCGTTCTTCGTGCGTCTTGGCGGATTCCTCTTTTTCTGTTTTGTTTCAGGCAAGATGATACTCTACGGCTGGTTTGGGGCCAACTCGCCGCGGGCAGGCAGGAACACCCGGCAGGTCTCGGGCTGAGCCGTCGCCGGCCCTGACAGAGGCCCTCGGCGGCAGCAGCCGGCCGGTGCCGGGTTGCCCGGGCATGGGTTGAATTCCAGGACTTGGGAGCGTTGCAGTGGCCATCCCGAAGGTAGCCATCATTGGAGCCAGCGGATACTCGGGCTCGGAGATCGTCCGACTGCTGTTGGGCCACCCCGAGGTGGAGTTGACGACGCTGATGACCGCCAACCGGGAGCGCAGCGGGACCCGGCTCTACAGTGACGAGCTGAGACAGTTCCGCCACCGTTGCGACCTGAAGATCGAGCCTCTGGACTACGACCTTCTCCGGCAGCGAGAGATCTCGCTGGTGTTTCTGGCCACCCCCAACCAGACCGCCCACGACCTGGCGCCCGAACTCCTCGAGAGGCAAATGCGCCTGATCGATCTGAGCGGGGCCTTCCGGCTGCGAGAAGCCGGACTCTACCCGCGCTGGTACGGATTCGAACACCGGTTTGCGCAACACCTTTCGGAGGCCGTCTATGGACTGACCGAAGTGGAGCGCCCGGCTGTCCGGGAGGCTCGCCTGCTGGCCAATCCCGGCTGCTATCCCACCTCCGCGCTGCTCCCCCTGATTCCCCTGCAGCAGGCCGGGATGGTGGATCCTCAAAGCCGGATCATCTGCGACTCCAAGTCGGGAGTGAGCGGAGCCGGGAAGACGCCCTCGTCGAACACGCACTTTTCGGAAGTCACGGAAAGCTTCAAGGCCTACAATGTCTGGCGTCACCGGCATTCTCCCGAAATCTGGCAAGAGCTGGGCCACCGGCGCCTCATTTTCACGGCGCATCTGCTGCCCATCAACCGAGGCATCCTCTCGACCATCTACGTGAAGACCGCAAGCTCGGCTTCGCCTGAGGGAGTCAGTGCCTGCCTGAAGCAAGCCTACGCCCGGGAACCCCTCGTCCGCTTGTGCCCGGAAGGCGAGTTCCCGGAGGTGAAGCACGTGGCCCACACCAACTTCTGCGACATCGGCTGGCGCCAGCAGGACCTGGATCTCATCATCGTGTCCACCATCGACAACCTGGGCAAGGGAGCGGCCGGCCAGGCGGTCCAGAACATGAACGTCATGCTGGGACTGGAGGAAACCCTGGGCCTGCTGTGACCGTCCGGTCACGCCTGCCTCGCGCCGGTTCGGGAAGAGCTTTCAAACGGGAGCCGCTGCCGTGCGTTTGGTCGTCAAACTGGGTGGAAGCTTGTTGACGGAACCCGGGCTTCTCCATAGAATTGTCGCCCAACTCCTGGGCCTGAGGCGCCGCGGCCACCAGATCATCGTGGTTCACGGCGGCGGAAAGCAGATCAGGCATTACTTGAAGGAGTTGCGCATTCCCACAGAATCTCATAGGGGATTGCGTGTCACCGACCCGGAGACCATGCGAGTGGTTCTGATGGTCCTGGGCGGCCTGGTCAACAAGAACATCGTAGCGGTGTTCAATGACATGGAGGGGGGAGCCGTCGGCCTGTGCGGCGCCGACGGATCGAGCTTTCTGGCCCACAAGTACCGGGATGACCAGGAGGAGGAACCTCCCTTCGACTACGGGCAGGTCGGAGAGATCTCCCAGGGGAATCCCGCCTTGGTGGACCTGCTGCTGGAGCACGACTACTGTCCGATCATTGCCTGTGTCGGCGTCGGGCCGGACGCCACTTTCTACAATGTCAACGCCGATGAAATGGCCTCGGCCGTGGCCCTCATCTGCCGGGCCGATCGGCTGATCTTTCTCACGGATGTCCCGGGCGTGCTAGATGCCGCTCGTCAGGTCATCCCTCGACTCAGCCGCACGCAAATAGAGCGTCTGAGTCGTGAGGGCGTGATTTCCGAGGGCATGCTTCCCAAGACGCGTGCCTGCGAACGGGCCATCCGGGAAGGACTCTCCCAGGTCAATATTGTGGGCGGTCGGGAGCAGGACTGCCTGGTCCGACTGCTGGAAAACGGTGAACCCCTGGGGACGGCGATTCATTGACGGTCGCCACCGGGAATGGGAAGACCGCACGGCCTCCCGGAATCGCAAGGCGCTCCCATCCGCTTCCCGGTCGGTCTCCCGGCATCTCCCCGGCTCCGTCCACGGAGCCCAACACACGGTTCGGAGGACTTTTCGATGAATCTGAAACAAATCGAGGAATTCGAGTCCCAGGTCCTGTTCAGCAACTACAAGAAGTATCCCCTGTTCGTTCAAAAAGGCCGCAAGTGCATGCTCTACGACTTCGAGGGCAAGCGCTACCTCGATCTGCTCTCCGGCATCGCCGTCTGCGCCCTGGGCTACAATCATCCCCGCATCGTCAACGCGATGCGCAAGCAGCTCAAGAAGTCGGTCCACGTCTCCAACCTCTTCTATCACCCCTACCAGGCCCTGCTGGCCCGCAAGCTGCTGGAGATCTCGGGAATGGAGCGGGCGTTCTTCTGCAACAGCGGCACCGAGGCCGTGGAAGCCTCCATCAAGTTGGCCCGGGGCTATGCCTACAAGAACAAGCTGGGCGAAGACAAGAACCAGGTTCTGACGCTGGACGATTCCTTCCACGGTCGGACTTACGGAAGCCTTTCCGCAACCTGGAACGACACCTACCGGGTCCCCTTCGGTCCCCTGGTTCCGGGGTTTCAGTTTGTGAAGCGCAACGCGGTGGAAGACCTGGAAGCCAAGTTCAATGACCAGGTCTGCGCCATTATCATCGAACCCCTCCAGGGCGAGGGCGGGGTGCACGCCTGCTCCCGGGAGTTTCTGCAAGCGGCCCGCGACCTTTGCCAAAAACACCGAGCCCTGCTCATTTTCGACGAGATCCAGTGCGGACTCGGACGAACGGGACGCTACTTCTACTTCCAGAAGTACGGTATCCGGCCGGATATCATGACCCTCGCCAAACCTCTGGGGGTGGGCTTGCCGCTGGGTTCGGTGCTGACCTCCAAGGAGATTTCCCTGACCTTTGGACCCGGCGACCACGGAACCACCTTCGGAGGAGGTCCCCTGGCCTGCCGCCTGGGCTTCGAATTCGTCAAGGTTCTTCAGGAAGAAGGGTTTCTCGACGATATTCGCGAGAAGGGCGAGTTCTTCAAGCAGAAACTGCTGGATCTGAAACAAAAGTATCCCTTCGTGGTGGACGTGCGCGGCGAGGGGCTGATGCTGGCTATCGAAGTCGACTTTCCGGCCCGCGAGATCGTCAACCAGTGCCTGGAGGCGGGTTTCGTGATCAACGTGACCGCCAACACGGTGCTGCGTGTTCTGCCGCCCTATATCATCACCAGAAAAGAGATCGCTCGCTTTGCCAAAGCCCTCGACAAAATTTTCTCCAAAGTTCCCGCCGATCAATAGGGCCCGGAGCCTCCCGGCGGCACCCGGCGGGCCCCGGTGCAGCCTTGCACGGGCGGCCTGCAGGCCAAGGGGAGGTGCTCATGTCTGATCCCGCCGCACCCGGTTCAGCCTCCAGGGAGCGGCTCAGCGTCTCCGATCTGTTGTCCATTCAGGACCTGACTCCCGCGGACATCCGGCTCGTCTTCAGGGTCGCCGGCCGAATCAAGAAGGCTCCGGACGAATTCGCCCTCAGCCTGAAGGGCAGGACGTTGGCCATGATCTTCGAGAAGCCGTCCCTGCGAACACGGGTGACCTTCGACGTGGGAATGACCAGCATGGGAGGACATGCCCTGTTCCTGGACCACAGCGACGCCAAGCTGGGCGAGCGGGAATCCATCAGGGACGTGGCCCGCAACCTGGAGCGCTGGGTCCACGGGATCGTCGCCCGTACCTACAAGAACCGCTCGGTGGTGGAGTTGGCGGAACATGCGCGAATTCCGGTGATCAACGGCCTCACCGATCTGCTGCACCCCTGCCAGGCCCTGGCGGACTATTTCACCCTTGCCGAAAGGCTGTCCCTGCACTCCGGGGTCAGGCTCTGCTTCGTGGGAGACGGGAACAATACCTGCCATTCTCTCATCCTGGGAGCCGCCCGACTGGGAATTCACTTGTCGGTGGCCAGCCCGGCCGGCTATGAGCCCAATCCTGAAATCGTCCATCAAGCCGTGCGCACGGCTGCCGACACCGGCGCCACCATCACGATTTTGAGAAATCCCAGGGAAGCCGTCCGGGGGGCCGACGCCGTCTACACCGACGTATGGGCCAGCATGGGCCAGGAAGCCGAGACGGAAGACCGGGCAGCCGTTTTCGCCGACTACCAGGTCAACAGCCAACTGATGGAACTTGCCGGCGGGGAGGCGTTGTTCATGCACTGCCTGCCCGCCCATCGCGGCTACGAAGTGGCGCCCCAGGTAATCGATTCGCCGCAATCGGTCGTCTACGACCAGGCGGAGAATCGCCTTCACGTGCAAAAAGCCCTGCTGTTGCTGCTGATGGCCGGAGAGGCCGTGCAGCCCGCATAGAGGAGGTAGTCGTGGTCAGGAAAGTGGTGCTCGCCTATTCCGGCGGGTTGGATACCTCGATCATCATCCCCTGGTTGAAGGAGAACCATGGCTGTGAAGTGATCGCCATGGCGGGCGATGTCGGCCAGGCCGAAGAGCTGGAGGGACTGGAGGAAAAGGCGCTCCAGACCGGAGCCAGCAAACTCTACGTGGAGGATCTCAGGGAGGAGTTCATTCGGGACTACGTCTGGCCCACCTTGCGGGCCGGGGCCATTTTCGAGCGCAAATACCTGTTGGGCACCTCCATTGCCCGCCCCATTCTGGCCAAGAGACAGGTTGAGATCGCCATCCGCGAAGGAGCGGACGCGGTGGCTCACGGCTGCACCGGCAAGGGCAACGATCAGGTCCGTTTCGAACTCACCTACAAGGCCCTGGCTCCCCACCTGCAGGTGATTGCTCCCTGGCGGGAGTGGGACATCGAGTCCCGGGAGGATGCCATCGACTACGCCCACCAGCGGCGCATTCCCATCACGGCGAGCAAGGAAAAGATCTACAGCGAGGACCGCAACCTGTGGCACCTCAGCCATGAAGGCGGGTCTCTGGAAGATCCGACCTCCGAGCCCGACGAGTCCCTCTGGAGCCTCACCGTAGCGCCGGAGGAGGCGCCCGACCAGCCTCGTTATCTGGAAGTCGAATTCGAATCGGGGACTCCGGTCGGCTTGGACGGGCGGCGGCTGGCGGCGGCCGAACTGGTTGAGCAGGCCAACCGGATTGGAGGAGAACACGGCATCGGCAGGGTCGACATGGTTGAGAACCGCTTGGTGGGAATGAAGTCCAGGGGAACCTACGAAACTCCGGGTGGAACCATTCTGATGCAGGCACATCGGGAACTGGAGTCCATCTGCCTCGACAGGGACACCCTGCGGGTGAAGGACATGCTGGCGCTCACCTACGCCGATCTGGTCTACAACGGGCAGTGGTTCACCCCGCTGCGCGAGGCCCTGGATTCCTTCGTGACGGCGACTCAACAGCCGGTCAGCGGCGCCGTCCGCCTGAAACTCTACAAGGGCAATCTGACGGTGGCCTCCCGAACCTCCTGCCACAGCCTCTACCGGGAAGACCTGGCCAGCTTTGACCAGGCCGGCGGTTACCGGCAGGCGGACGCCAAGGGATTCATCAACCTCTTTGGGCTGCCCGTTCAGGTCCGCGCCCTGATTCAGAGGCAACAATCCCGCCGCTGAGGCCGGGGCCGGCAGGCAGGGTTGGACCGAACCGGTTCAACAGGGTGGGACGCGAGTCCCACGCGGAAGCGGAAGGTTGGAGCCGTGGGTATCTGGGGTGGACGATTCACTCAAGGCATGGATGAGGCTTTCGAGCGCTTCAATGCCAGTTTGAGGCTGGATCAGCGACTCATACTGGAAGACATCGAGGGGTCCATGGCTTACGCCGAGGCCCTGGAACAGGCAGGCGTGCTTTCTCCGCAGGAGCTCCGGCGGATCCTGGAAGGATTGGGTGAAATCCGCAAGCGGGCCCAGCGGGATCCCGATTTCCTGGCGAAGGCAGAGGACGAGGATGTCCACAGCTTCGTGGAAGCGCGTTTGGTGGAGATCATTGGAGAAGCGGGGCTGAAACTGCACACCGGACGAAGTCGAAACGACCAGGTGGCGGTGGATACCCGGCTCTTTCTCAAAAAGGCCATCGGCCGGGTCCAGAAAGCTCTCAAGGGACTGATGGGCCAACTGCTGAACCAGGCCAAGAGGCACCGAGACCTGGTGGTTCCCGGCTACACTCACTTGAGGAAGGCCCAGCCCATCCTGCTGGCTCACTATCTGCTGGCCTGGTTCGAAATGTTCTCCCGGGATCGCGAACGCTTCGAAGACTGCTTCCGCCGGACCGACTGCATGCCCCTGGGGGCGGGAGCGCTGGCTGGAAACGCCTTCTCCGTCGATCGGGAGGCCCTGGGCAAGAAGCTCAACTTCGCGCGCATCACGGCCAACAGCCTGGACGCCGTCAGCGACCGGGACTACCTGGTGGACTTCGTCAGCGCCGGCTCACTCACCCTGGTGCACCTCAGCCGACTGGCCGAGGATTTGATTTTCTTTTCGGCGCCCGAGTGCGGCTGGATCGAGCTTTCCGATAAAGTCACCACCGGCAGCAGCCTCATGCCGCAGAAGAAGAATCCGGATTCCCTGGAGCTGCTGCGCGGCAAATCGGGACGAGTGATCGGCAATCTCACCCGACTCCTGGTGCTGCTCAAGGGATTGCCGCTGACCTACAACAAGGACCTGCAGGAAGACAAGGAGGCTCTCTTCGACACGCTGGACACCCTGCTGGACTGCCTGCAGGTGGCCGAGGCGGTGGTGCGTACCCTCACGATCGACGCCGAGGCGGCCCGAAAAGCGATCGAGGGCGACTTCATGGCCGCCACCGATCTTGCCGACTACCTGGTCCGCAAGGGAATGGCCTTCCGCGAGGCCCATGGGCTGGTGGGGCGGATCGTTCTGGAATGCGAAGGGCAGCGAATCGGATTGTCGGAGCTGCCCCTGAGCCGCTACCGCCGGTTTTCTCCGCTCTTCGCCGAAGACCTCTTTCAAGCCTTGTCCGTCCGGCATGGCATCGAGGCGCGGTCGGTATCGGGCGGGACGGCGCCGGAGCGAGTGGTCGAAGCACTGTCCCGTGCCGAGCAGTCCCTGACCCTGCAGAATCCCTCGGAAAGGGAAGCAAGTGTCTGAAAGCTGGAACCTGAATTCCACTGAAATCCTGCCTCCCAAGGACTTCCAGGCAGCCGCCGCGGCTTCCGGCATCAAGCCGTCGGGGCTGGACGTGGCCCTGCTTTACTCCACCCGTCCCTCCCGGGGAGCGGCAGTGTTCACCACCAATGCGGTCAAGGCCGCACCCGTGGTGCTTTCCCAACGGCACCTGCTTCAAAGCCGGGGGGCGCTGCAAGCCATGATCGTCAATTCGGGGAACGCCAACGCCTGCACCGGAGAACCCGGCATGGCAGCCGCCCGGGCCATGGCCGAAGCTACTGCCGGGACCCTGGCCGTCCCGGTGGATCAGGTCCTGGTGTGTTCCACCGGAGTCATCGGAGTCGCCCTCCCGGCGGACCGCATCACCGCCAAGCTGGATGACCTGAAACGGAGACTGAGTCCCGGAGAGTTGGGAGCCGCCGCGCGGGCCATCCTGACCACCGATACCAGGCCCAAAGTCTGCACCGCCGAAGCCTCCATGGACGGCCGGCCCGTGCGCATTGCCGGCATGACCAAGGGCGCCGGCATGATTCACCCGCGGATGGCCACCACCCTGGGCTTTGTGCTGACCGATGCCGCGATCGGCCCTGCCCTGCTGCGGGAAGCGCTCCAGCAGGCCTGCCGGCGCAGCTACAATCGGATTTCGGTCGACGGGGACACCTCGACCAACGACACCCTGGCCATCATGGCCAACGGCGGCTCGGGAATACCGGCGATCGAGCCGGGCAGTTCCGCTCAGGATTTTTTCGTGGAGGGACTGACACGGGTATGCCAGAGCCTGGCTCAGCAAGTTGTCCGGGACGGGGAAGGCGCCGGCAAGTTTGTGACCATAAGGGTGACCGGAGCCCCTTCCGAGGAGGAAGCGGCCCAGATCGCCCGCAGCATCGCCAATTCCCCCCTGGTAAAAACGGCCTTGGCCGGGGAGGATGCCAACTGGGGGCGAATCATTTGCGCCGCGGGCTATGCCGGCGTTCCTTTCGACAGCCACCGGGTCTCCATCGCACTGGGAGACCTGGTCGTCTGCCGCGAGGGTGGAGCCGTGGGCTTCGAGGAAAGCCGCGCCAGCGAGATCTTGCGTCAACAGGACATCGATCTGACCGTTCAACTCCATGCCGGCAGCTCGGACGCCACCTTTTGGACCTGCGACCTGACCACCGAATATATTCACATCAATGCCGATTACCGCACCTGAGGCGGAGAAGGGTTGCCGGCCACTCCCGGACTCCCCTCGACAGGGCCGCGCTTGTCTTCTCTGAAACGAGCCTTTTGCAAAATTCGGAATCGAGCATCTCCATAAAACAACAGAAGAGCGGACTTGCCCCGCGAGCAGCCTCTCCCCCGGCTTCTCCTGGGAAGGCTGCCGCTGCCAGGTGAATGGGGTGAACGGCTCAACCACAAAAAGCACAAGAGGCACAAAATCAGGCCCCAGTCTTGCCCAATTCCGTTTTTGTGCCTCTTGTGGCCGTTCGACGGAGAACCGCGTTCTGGAAATCCTGATTCCTGAATGAGATTGGAGACCTGGCGATTCCAGCTATTGTGCCTCTTGTGGCCACTCAGGCACAGAGCGGCCCTGCCCCTGGAATTTCCTGTCCCCTCTCCCGATCCACTAAACCCTTGTCTGCGGAATTTTGCAAAAGGCTCAAACAACAAAAAAAGAGCTGTCCACGAAGGAGGACGAAGGGACACCAAGGGGTTGGAGAAGACTCGAAAGGGGCTCGAGAAGGGCCACCAGGAAAGACCCAAAGGGGAAAAGCCCCCATGACCATCCTGGCGCCGGCCCTGCGCTTCTACCTGGTCCTGTGGCTGCTGGCCATGGGGATCATCGTCCTTCAGGGCCGACTGTCCTGGAAACTCTTTTTCCCGGCGGAAAGCGCTGCTGCTGCAACTCACCTGCTTTGGGGCCTGGGGGGAGCCCTGCTGCTGATTGCGCTATCGCTCTACGCCGGCAGGAATTTTCGTTGGGCTCGACAACTGGACCGGGAGTTCCGAAGGATCCTGGTGCCCTTGGGGAACTGGCAGATCGGAGCCATTGCCCTGTTCAGCGGCACGGCCGAGGAAGTGTTCTTCCGCGGCGCCATACGGCCGCTGCTGGGACTGGTTCCCACCAGCCTGCTCTTTGGAGCGGTGCACCTCATTCCCCGCTGGGTCTTCCTCCCCTGGACCGCCTACGCGGCCTTCGCGGGATTTCTCTTCGGATGTCTCTTCGAGCTGAGCGGCACCCTGTTCCCCAATACCCTGTCCCATGTGGCTGTCAACTTTGTGATGATCTGGCTGCTCAACCACTCCGACCCGGCTCCATCCACCGATGCGGGCTGACCGGACGGCCTTCCTGCCGTTCGGATCAACCGAGGAAGAGCCAACTGGCGTTTCAATGAAGTCGAACCACGAATGAACACGAATGAACACGAATGAACACCAATAGGATGATGGAAGAGCCTTTTGCAGGAATCGGAGTCGGGCGATCCTGATTCGGATCATGGGTTTTTCCACCCGAGTCCGTCAAGGATCACGTGACACTGAAACC
The DNA here is from genome assembly GCA_963665655.1 of Terriglobia bacterium. GTDB lineage: Bacteria > Acidobacteriota > Terriglobia > Versatilivoradales > Versatilivoraceae > Versatilivorator. The sequence goes on along the minus strand of OY762429.1, from coordinate 4,725,836 downwards.
CTTTGCCGTCTGACGTTCAATGGCCACAAAAGGCACAAAAAGGACCCTCCGATCGGCAAGTCTCGAAATCAAGAAACTCGATTGGTGACGGTTGTGCTTGCTGTGGTGAAACCAGGAGCCTGCAGCACATCACCGTTGCCGCCTCAATGTCATTCCCGATTGCGAATGTTGCAAAAGGCTCATCATGAACATGGATGCACAGGACGCACAGGATAACCAGGACGGGACGCTGCTGCACGAGAAGCCGGCTCCGGCGATGATCCGGCACGGGCTTGCGGATGCCCAGGGATTCAGGACGCCGGACTTCCAGAAACAATCCTGTATATCCTGTTAATCCATGTAGACAAAAAACTTCACTACTGTCCGGTTAAAACTCGAACAATATCAACTGTTTACAGGATTGGGCTTCTTCTTGCTGCAAAGGGAATCTTCTAAGTACTTGATTCATAGGGACTTTTTCGAACAGGGTGATGCTGAGAATTTGCAGGATTTCGCCGAGACTTCGCTCGATTTTCTGTTCCTTCTTGAGGATGGCCACGAGCAAGTAAACGCTGATGGCGATCCAGATCTGGGTCTTGACGGCGTTGGGGGAGGTTCCATAGAAGGCCTTGATCCGCAGGTACTGTTTGATCCATTTGAAGAACAGCTCCACCCGCCAGCGGCACTTGTACAGGTGGGCAATGGTCAGGGCCGGGAGGGTGAAGTTGTTGGTCAAGAAGACCAAGCGCTTCCGGGTATCGGTATCGACATAACGGATGCGGCGAAGCGTATCGGGATAGGCTTGAGACGTTTTCGGCCCTTGAAGTCGGATCCTCTGATCGCTGCGCAGGCCGGTGGACTTGTCGACGTGGCGGAAAGCACACCGGCGGTAAACCAGATTGCTTTTGGCGCGAACCAGGAAGAAGGCCAAGCTCCGGGTAAAGGCGTAGAGACGCCGGAAGTCGATGTAGCCACGATCCATGACGTAGAAGGCGCCGGGTTGCAAAAGCAACTCGTCGAGGATGTTGACATCGTGCACGTTGGCGGGTGTGATGCGGATAAAGCAAGGGATACTGCCGCGCAAGTCCATCAGGGTGTGGACTTTGACGGCCCCCTTGCGTCTTCGAAATCTCGCCCAGGGGAACAGCGAAAGACACAGATCGATGGTGGTCGAATCCAGGGCGTAGGCACTCTGTTGCAAGGCCAGTCCGAAGTCCTCTTCGGCATAGAGTTGTCTGGCTCTGCCAACGAGCACCTGGGCGAAGTCGGCCCAGATGCGCCAGTCTCTGGTCTCGTTGGCATCGGCCAAGGTGCTTCGGGAGACGCGGCCACGGATGCCGGCATGATAGAGCTTCGACTCGACGGCGCGCAGACAGGTTTCGGTGTCGCGCAGACTTTCCCGATAGGTGAGTTGTGCGAAGACCATGCAAAGGAACTGATCCAGACAGGAAAACTTGCGCACCCGGTAATTGCCTCGATAGCGACGAACGCACCGGTTGAACTCGTGCCTGGGCAGGAAATCCATCAACTGGGAGAACACCAATTGTCCCGTGTACATCAGCCACTCCTTTCCTCATGATTGACGTGGAGAAAGTATGGCTGACATCTTGGAGCGAGTTGAAGTCGAAAACAGTCATTTACACTCGTAACCTGATGATAGTAAATCAGTTAAAAGACATTCGTGGAAGTTTAACCGGACAGTAGTGAAAAAACTTAAAAAACATGGATAGACAGGATGCACAGGATAACCGGGACGAGACGCTGCTGCACGAGAAGCCGGCTCCGGCAATGATCGTGTGCGGATTTGCGGATGGTCAGGATTACAAGCTGGCCGTTTCAAGAAAAAATCCTGTGCATCCTGTGCATCCATGTGAATCAAAACCTGTTCCGAGCCTCCATAAAACCGCTGCCTGAGGAATTATGCAAAAGGGTCACGAATCTATCCCTATTCGTGTTCATTCGTGTCCATTCGTGGTGCGTCGTTCCCCTTTGCGGAAATCTCGTAGTGGCCTTCGTGTCCCTGCTCGGATGTCGTTGGCGGATGTCCTCAACCCCGTTCCATGACCCGTTTCATTCCCCTGCAATGGCTGCTGCTTGAACAGTGGCGCCGCAATCACCTGGCCGCCACCTTTTCGGCCGCCCTCATCGGCGCCGGGTTCATGCTGGTCATGCCCTTCCTGCCGCTCTACGTCGCTCAACTGGGAGTGGAGTCCCGGGCGGCGGTGGCGGTCTGGTCCGGTCTCATCCTGGGAATCAGCCCTCTGATCACCTCGTTCGTCGGTCCCTTCTGGGGGAAGCTGGCCGACCGCTACGGCCTCAGGATCATGGCCATCCGCGTCTCACTGGTTCTGTTCGTGATCTGGTTTTTGATGGGCTTGGCCAGAAACGTCGAGGAACTGCTGCTCTTGAGGATTCTCTCGGGGTTCTTCGGAGGATTCGGGTCCGTCTCGGTTGCCCTGGTGGCCCATTCCGCTCCCAAGGACAGGATCACGCGGGCGATCGGCGGTCTGCAGGCAACCCAAACCTTCAGCATGGCCCTGGGCCCATTCCTGGGCGGAGTGTTGGCGGCCTGGATCGGTATTCGAAACACCTTCTTCGTTACGGCAGCCATGTGTTTCCTGACCCTGGTGTTGTTTCTCCTCCTCTATCGCGACAACCCCAATCGCGATGCTTCCCAAACAGCTCCCGAAGAAGAGACCGCCCCCGAGAGCCTGTTCTCCCTGTGGCGACTGCCCGGCCTGAAGGTCCTGGCCATCTTGCTGCTCGCAGCCACCGTGATCGAACGAAGCTTTGCCCCGGCCATTCCGCTCTTCGTAACCTCCGTGACCGCCAACCAGGTCCGGGCAGCACGCTTGTCCGGCCTGATCCTCTCCCTGTCCGCCTTCGGGGAGAGCCTGGCTGCCTGGTATTTCGGCCGAAAGATCGCTCGATCCTCGGCCCGCAGGCTCCTTCTGCAGCGGCTGGGCCTCGGGCTTGCCTTTTGCCTGGCGCTGACCCTGGCGACCAGCGCACCCCAGCTCCTGGTGCTCCGGGTGGCGCAGGCATTTCTGGCGGGGGGCATCGTGACCATTGCCTACAGCCTCGCCAGCCGGGTGATCCCCAACGAGCGGCGGGCTTCCGGCTTCGGACTGCTCGCGAGTTTCACCATGATGGGCAACGCCTTCGGCCCCATCCTGGCCGGGCTGTTGGCTTCCATCAGCGTGTACTGGGTCTTTTGGGGGGACGGGATCCTCTACGGGCTGCTGGCGCTGATGGTCTATCGATGCATGGGGAAAGGCAGTGGAGAGTGAATAATCCTACTCTCCGATGAACTGCAAAAGGACTTTCCTCTGACGGGGACGGTTGTCGAAGTCAACCAGCACCACCTGCTGCCAGGTACCGGTCTTCAACTCGCGGTCGGAGAACGGAACCTGCAGCGACGGACCTAGCAGCGCTGCCCGGACGTGGGAAAAGCCGTTGCCGTCTCCCCAGCGGGCGTTGTGAGCATAGTGGGCGGACTGGGGCAACAGGCGTTCCAAGGCGTCCTGCAGGTCCTGGATACAACCCGGCTCATATTCCAGGGTGGTCAGGCCCGCGGTGGAGCCGGGCACAAACAGCGTGATCACGCCGGCCGAGAGCGGTTGGCCGGCCAAGGCGGATTCGATTTCAGGGGTAATGTCCACCACATCGCAGAAACCTCGCGTGGACAAGCGGATGGTTCGGCTTTCGACCGGCACGGTTTCTCCTCCTTGAGTGGCCCGTTTCCCTGTCCCCATGAGAGGAGATCAGGCCTCCACGGGATGGTATTGGCCCTGGCAGACGATCCGGGCAGGTCCGGCAAGCGACAGTTGGTTGTCCTCCCGCCAATGAACCTGCAGGATCCCTCCCGGAGCATGGACCTGGACCGCCCGGTCGGAGACCCCATTCAGACAGGCGGCGACGACGGCGGCACAGCCGCCCGTGCCCGAAGCCAGCGTCTTCCCTACTCCGCGCTCCCAGAAGCGCACGGCCAGGCTGCTTCGGTCCAGAACCTGCACAAACTCCACGTTGGTTCGCCGTGGAAAGCAGGGGTGGACTTCAATCAGACGCCCCAATCCTTCCCAATCGGTTTTCTCCAGATCCGCCACCAGCAATGAGCAGTGCGGGTTGCCCATCGATGTGACCGTGACCGGGCGGACGCGGTCCTCCACTACCAGCGGATACCTTACCAGGGAGGCGCCGGGCGGATCGGGTCGAAAGTCGATGGCCGCCGGATCCAGAACAGGCTCTCCCATCAGCAGCTTGAAGCGGTATACGGGTGGTTTGGAACCGGTCAGGCTCAACCGCCTGGCGCCGGCGCGCGTCTGGATCACCAGCGTCCCGCCGGTTGCCTGCCCCTGCTGGATCAACAGCGCCGCCAGGCAGCGCAGGCCGTTGCCGGAGATCTCCGCCTCGCTCCCGTCCGCATTGAAGACCTGCATGGAAAAGAGCGGTTGTCCGGAGACCTCCGTCTCCCGAAACAGTATCAGACCGTCCGCTCCCAGATCGAGGGAGCGCCGGCAGACCTGCCGGGCCACCCGGGAGGCATCCTTCCCTGCCAGTTGCCCGGCATCCACGATCACGAAATCGTTGCCCAGGGCCTCTGCTTTGGCAAACCGCATGGATAGGGTGACCTAAAGGGAACTTCCGGCTTCGAAGTGGGTGAGTTCCTTGAATTGACGGAAGCGGCGCCGAATGTCGGACATCTTCAAGGTCCTTAGCCGGTTCAGGCTGAAGTCTTCCACGTTGAAGGAGGCCATCACCGAACCGTATATGACCGCCTGGCGAAGGGATTCGTCATCGAGCGTCTTGGACCGGGCCAGGTATCCCACCAATCCTCCGGCGAAACTGTCTCCGGCCCCGGTGGGGTCAAAGACTTCCTCCAAGGGGAAAGCCGGAGCACCGAAGATGGATCCGCCGTGGTACATCGCCACTCCATATTCCCCCTTCTTGACGACCAGCGTTTCGGGGCCCCACTCGGCAATGCGCCGGGCCGCCCTGGTCAGATTGTGCTCTCCGGTGAGCATCCGCACTTCGGCGTCGTTGATGATGAGGATATCCACCCGCCTCAGCGTTTCCCGGAGTTCATCGGGCTTGGAATCGATCCAGTAATTCATGGTGTCGCAGGCCACGAAACGGGGTTTTTCCACCTGGGAGAGCACTCTTGCCTGCAGCACCGGATCGATATTGCCCAAAAAGACGCAATCCGACTTCCGGTAAGGGTCGGGAATGCGCGGACTGAAGGTTTCGAACACATTGAGCCGGGTATCCAGGGTCCTGGCTTCATTGAGGGCGTAGCCGTACTCGCCCTTCCAGCGGAAGGTCTTGCCCGGGGATTGCTGCAACCCCCCAATGTCTATGGAGAAATCCCTGAACAACTGGAGGTGGTCTTCCGGGAAATCTTCTCCGACCACGGCGATCAGTCGGACCGAAGCAAAAAAGCTGGCCGCCAGGGAGAAATAGGAGGCGGAGCCTCCCAGAACCTCCTCGGCCTTGCCGAAGGGGGTCTGAACGGAATCGAAAGCCACAGAGCCCACAACGAGGATGGACATAGGCGGATGGGTCTCCTTAGGGAAAGGGATTCAAGTGATCAGTGATCAGTGGTTAGCCCAGCCGCCGCCCCACAAGACGGGGCGGATCATACAGGATAAAACCGGGGACCAATATGACAGAATAGGCCCACGGCGAGACTCCGGCAGCTACACCCCATTTAAACATTGGTGCCCCGTGCCCCAAGGTCAGCCTGGGTCCGAGCAGGCCAGCATACACTGGTGAGGCTTCTGTAGAAGTTCTCCCCGAGACAAGAATCCAAAAGAGCACGCCGACTCGGGCCGGAGCCATCGCCCCCGAGGAGGCCCGTCCCATGCCAAAGAGAAAGAAGGTCACCCCGCAGGCGAACAAGAGGGGGAAGAAGCATCCGAGCCGTTCGACCAGCTTGGCGCAGATCCGTCCCCAAGTGGCAGGCATCGACCTGGGCAGTCGGGTACACTGGGTGTGTGGTCCGCAGCAGACGGCCGGCCATCCCAACGTGCGCACCTTCGGCACCACCATGCCGCAGCTGGAGCAACTGGCTCAGTGGTTGCTGGAGCAAGGGGTGGAGTCGGCGGCGATGGAAAGCACCTCGGTGTATTGGATTCCGCTGTATGACCTGCTGGAGTCCTGCGGCATCGAGGTTTTGCTGGTCAACGCCCGGCAGTTGAACCATGTTCCCGGCCGCAAGACCGACATGCGGGACTGCCAGTGGATCCAGTTGCTGCACAGCTGCGGCTTGCTGCGGGGATCGTTCCGTCCGCACGAGACCATCGTGAAGGTACGGACGCTGCACCGGCAACTGAACCAGTTGGTGAGCGAAAGCACCCGCTTCGTTCAGTGGATGCAGAAGGCGCTGGATCAGATGAACGTGCAGGTGCATCGTGCCGTCAGCGACCTGACAGGTCAGACGGGGATGGCGATTGTGCGGGCGATTGTCGACGGAGAACGAGACCCGGTCCGCTTGGCGGCCCTGCGTCACAGGGGGTGCAAGAAGTCCAGCCAGGAGTTTGCCGAGTATCTGGCCGGCAACTGGCGAGAGGAGCATCTGTTCAACCTCCGGTGTGCGCTGGATTTTTACGACCTGACTCAACGCAAGATCGCCGTCTATGAGGCACGCATCCTGGAGGAGATACGGGCCTTGCAACCGGTGGAGCGTCGCGACAAGCCCGTGCCTCCCCACCCCAATGGGGCCAAGGAAAGGATGATGAGCCGCCGTGGTGACCAGAAGATGCGCACCCAACTATGGCGCTTTGCCGGCGTCGACCTGACGCGCATTGACGGCATCGGCGCTCAGGCGGCCCTGACTCTGCTGACCGAGGTCGGCTTTGACCTGACGGCCTTCCCCTCGGAGAACCACTTCGTCTCCTGGTTGCGCCTGGCTCCGCGAACCGCCGTTTCCGCCGGCAAGCCGCTCCGCTCCAAGAAAGTCAACGGCACTGGGTCTACTCGCGCCGCCGCCGTCCTGCGCATGGCCGCCATCTCCCTGATGCGCTCCAAGACCGCTCTCGGCGCTGCCCTACGTCGCAAGGCCCGCCACAAGGGATGGAATGTTGCCATCTTCTCCATTGCTCGCAAGCTGGCCACGCTCGTCTACCGCATGCTCCGCTACGGCCAGGACTATGTCGACATCGGTGAAGAGTACTACGAAGCCCGCTTCCGAAAACGCCAGCTCGTGGGACTCAAACATGCGGCTAACTCTCTTGGTTTCAACCTGGTACCCCAAACCGCAGCCGCATGAGCTAGGGGGAGGTTTCAGACAAGTGATCAGTGGTTAGTGAATGGTGCTTCCGACTCGTGGCGAGTGGCCGGCCGAGGGTTTCGGGAACAGGCAAGCGCCTTTAACCACTAGCAACTATTCACTTTTCTCTTCGCCGCGCTGCCATGCCACGCAGCGGGGCGACTCACACGCGGCTAAACAGAGGGAGGTCAGCCAAGGTACTTGCCTATCAGCGGGCGCAGTTTTTCCTTGGTGGCGGCAGGGATGCGCTTGCGATCCGTCAGAATCGCCGACCTGAGCGCCGAACGGCACTTGCAGGCCAGCGCTTCCCCCAGTCGGGCCACGGCTTCACGGATCAGTCTTTGGGCGTTTTCGCTGTTTTGATTCAGCACGGCGATCACCTGATCCACCGTCACCGCGTCGTGTTCCGGATGCCAGCAGTCGTAGTCGGTCACCAGGGCCAGGGTCACATAGCAGATCTCGGCTTCCCGGGCCAGCTTGGCTTCCTGCAGATTGGTCATCCCGATCACGTCCATGCCCCAGCTCCGGTAGAGATTCGACTCGGCCAGGGTCGAAAAGGCCGGCCCCTCCATGCAGAGGTAGGTGCCTCCCCGCTTCACATTCACCCCGACGGCCGCCGCCGCCTCCTCCAGAAGCCGGCTCAGGTCCGGGCATATCGGATGGGCAAAGCTGATGTGCCCCACCAGCCCCTCTCCAAAAAACGTCGAAACGCGCCCCCGGGTTCGATCGAAGAATTGATCGGGAATGACAATGTCCAGCGGACGATGCTCCTCCTTGAGTGATCCCACGGCACTGGCGGAGATCAGGGTCTCCACTCCCAGGACTTTCATGGCGTAGATATTGGCCCGGAAGTTGAGTTCCGAAGGCAGGATGCGGTGTCCCCGCCCGTGCCTGGCCAGAAAGGCGACCCGTTTCCCGCTCAACCGTCCGACCGCCAGACGGTCCGAAGGAGGACCGAAGGGCGTCTCGACCGCAACCTCCTCCACCTCCTCCAGGCCTTCCATGCCGTAGAGACCGCTGCCACCAATGATTCCGATGGGAATGGGTTCCAAATTCCCTCCTTCTCAGGGGACAGGCTGCCCCGCCTCATCCCTCCTCTACCAGCTCGATCAAGACCCCGTGGGTCGAACGCGGATGGAGAAAGGCGATCCGGCGGCCTTCGTAACCGGTTCCTTCCGCATGGGGCAGGATCTGGATCCCGGCCTTGCGGAAAGCCGCCAGCTTCCGGTCCAGGTCCTCGACCCTGAAGCAGATGTGGTGCACGCCCTCTCCCCTCTTGGCCAGGAAGCGGCAGAGGGGCGAGGACGGATCGGTGGCCTCCAGGAGCTCTATCCGACTCTCTCCCAGGGGCAGCATGGCCACCCGCACCTTCTGATCCTCAACGTCGATGGCGCCTTCCATCTCGAGCCCCATGGCCACCTGGTAGCTGCGCAGAGCCTTATCGATGGAATGGACGGCGATGCCGATGTGGTCGAGCTTCATGGGCCGTCGGGCCTCTCCGCACCAAGGCCGGGAAGCGCCCCGGCAGCGGCCTGGATTCTATCCCAAATGCCATTGGCCGAATAGCCTTTTCAAGGAGATCGCCTGCAGGGACGGACACACCCATCCCGGGAGCGCCATGCTTACCTGAAACAACAGGAAAAAGGAGTTACCCACGAAGACACACGAAGGACAACGAAGGCACACGAAGACAGACGTAGGGCCACCAAGGCATTGAGGTCAACCGAGACGGGGTCGCAAGGTCACGGAGGAATGAAAGATATGGGAATTACTTACAAAAGTAGCCAAAAACCTCTTGACGCCCTTTCCTGATGTGGTACAATAGTAGCCATATCAGAGAGGGACACAATGACAAAGAAAACAAAAAACGGACCCGGCAAATCTTACCGAAAGGGCCTTTCGATCACGCAGTTGACTTCCATGTTTCCCAATGATGAAGTGGCCAAAGAGTGGTTCATCAAAGCCCGCTGGCCAGTGGGCATTGCCTGCCATTACTGCGGGTCCATGCGATACAGCGAAGTCAAGCATCCTACCATGGATTACCGCTGCAAGGATTGCAGGAAGCACTTCAGCGTTCGGACAGGTACGGTTATGCAAAGCACCAAAATGGGCTATCGCCAATGGGCCATTGCCGTCTACCTGTTCACCACTGGAATCAAAGGAACCTCTAGCATGAAGCTTCACCGGGATCTTGGAATCAGCCAAAAATCTGCCTGGTTCATGGCGCATCGGCTGCGGGATGCCTGGAGCGAAAAAGCCGTTTCCTTCGGCGGGCCGGTGGAAGTGGACGAAACCTACATCGGCGGGCGCGAAGTCAACAAGCACAACAACCGGAAACTGAATGCAGGCCGTGGCGCTGTCGGAAAGACTGCCGTGGTCGGCATGAAGTGTCGAGAAACCAACCAGGTTTCAGCCGCTGTTGCTTCCGGCACGGACAAGGAAACACTGCATGGATTCATTCATGGTCAAGTTGAATCCGGGACCAAGATATTCACGGATGAGCACCGGGCCTATCAAGGGCTGGAAAACCGCGAAGCCGTCGAGCATTCCATAGGTGAGTATGTCAAGGGCATGGCGCACACCAATGGGATTGAGTCCTTTGGGGCTTTGCTGAAAAGGGGGTATCACGGAACCTATCACAAGATGAGTGTCAAGCACTTGGACCGCTATGTTTCGGAATTCCAAGGACGGCACAATGCGCGCCGGATGGATACGGCAGAGCAAATGGGCATGATTGCTCAAGGGATGGATCAGAAGCGGTTGCGTTGGAAGGATTTGGTGGGTTAATGCTATTTCCATTGACGGACCATGGGCTGGTTGTTACCGTTCGCTCCGAACCTATTGACAACTTTCCCATGGCCACACCTAATTTTGAGAATCGGACACTGTTTCAGTGTGACAACCTCCCCGTCTTGCGGGCCATGAATTCAGATTCAGTGGACTTGATAGCCACAGACCCCCCTTTCAATAAGGGTCGGGACTTCCATGCAACACCGGACAGTCTAGCGGCAGGGGCCAAGTTTCAGGATAGGTGGAGTTGGGAAAGGGATGTGCATGAAGAATGGACGGACAGGATCAAGGATGACAAACCCCGCTTGATGGAAGCCATTGAATCCGCTCGCTATGCTCATTCGGACGGCATGGGTGCTTTCATGTGTTTCATGGCAGTGCGTTTGATGGAAATGCACCGGGTCTTGAAATCTACAGCGTCTATTTACTTGCACTGTGATCCGACAGCCAGTCATTACTTGAAAGCCGTGATGGATGCCGTGTTTGGGTGGAAGCAATTTCGAAATGAAATAATCTGGAGGCGGACAGGATCACACAATTCAGCCTCCAGATTTGGCCCAATTCATGACACGCTGCTTTTTTATGCAAAATCCAGTGATTATAAACACAATGTTTGCTTCACTCCCTACCTCAAAGGCCATGTGGACCAATACTTCAATAGAGCCGATTCAAAAGGTAGATATTGGACCAATTCTATTCATGGGTCTGGAATTCGTCATGGAGAAAGTGGCAAACCATGGAAAGGGTTTAACCCTACTGCTGTAGGAAGACATTGGGCCATTCCCAACGATTTAGTTTTGGCAGTTGGGATCGATCTAAAACTCCCCCAACATGAAAAGTTAGACGCCTTATATGACCTTGGTCTGATTGATTTACCTAAGATCGGATCTGGTTCTCTTCCGACTTATCGACAATATCTTGATGATAGTCCAGGGCAACCGATTCAGGATTTATGGGTGTATCAACCACACACCAAGGGCTGTTTGCACGGGACAGAATCTCCACTTGACAATGAAGTTCGTTGGATTCCCAAAAGAGACAAGAAAGAACGATCTGGCTACCCCACTCAAAAACCCCTTGCCCTTTACGAACGCATCATCAAGGCCAGCAGCAACCCCGGCGACATAGTATTGGACCCCTTTGCAGGGTGCGCCACTACTCTCATAGCTGCCGAACGTCTAGGGAGGCAATGGATAGGGATTGACATATGGGACAAGGCTTGCAACCTTGTTCAAGATCGCCTTTCCAAGGAACTCTTGGACACTGAAAAAGGCATCAAGGGGGAGCAAAAATCGATGGGTTACGGGGATCAAGTGACCCTCAAGCACGTTCCACCCGTCCGAACGGATGAAGGGGAAGTAACCTCCCCTTACCTGCGGGTCAAGGTCCGTGTGAAAGAGCCGGAGGGGCCAAGATGGACAAGGGCTCAGATGTATGAATACTTGTTGGAGCAATACGGGCCGAAGTGTCAAGGTTGTGATCGCACCTTTGATGATCCCCGTTATCTTGAATTGGACCATAACACTCCTCGCTCGGATGGCGGGTCCAACCAAATCAACAATCGGATTCTTCTTTGTAGCCCATGTAATCGGGCCAAGAGCAACACTTACACCCTTTCCGGGCTTCGGAAACTCAATCGAAAGAATGGGTGGATGGCGAAGCCCTAAGCCAACAGGAGCCAGTAATGACTACCAAGATGCCAGACCGAAAGCATCCCCAAACACCACGGGTGTTGAAAGAACAACACAAGGAAGATTTGAAGGTGTTGGCAACCGCAACGCCAAAGGAATTGGCCAAGGCGGTGGTTCAGGGGTTCGGGTTCAAGCAGGGTTCAAAACAAAGGGCTTAGGAAGGGCTTGGCTACTTTCGGCAGTAATTCCCATAAAATTTTGGGTCACTATGAATTATGTATACATGAGAATGCGATGCCAACGAACATTACACTCCTAACGGTCTTTGTCTCAGGACCAAGCGATGTCGATACGGAAAAGGAGGCCCTTCGCACAGTTGTCACTACTGAGATCAGTGAGCGTCTGATGAGGACACACCGAGTCCAGCTTCGGGTCGTTGGCTGGCCCAGCGACGTGCGCCCCGGCGTCAACGTAGACCCGCAAGCCGAAATCAATAGACAATTTGGTACTGATTTCGACATCTATCTAGGCATCTTGGGCACCCGGTTCGGAACACCCACTGGAAACGCTGGTTCCGGAACAGAGGAGGAGTTCGAGCAAGCACTCAAGCGACTGCGAGGTAATTCGCGTTCCCTCCGTGTTCTCTTGTATTTCAAGACTGGCATAGCGGATCCGTATAAGCTGGAAATAGACCAATTCCAGAAGGTCAAGGCGTTTAGGGATGGATTGACCTCGCGCGGCATTCTCTATCGAGATTTCAAAAACACAACCGATTTTGTTCAGATGGTGAAAGACCATCTCGTCAGTCTAGTCAGCGACGAGTGGAAAAGCGGGCAATGGTTACCCATCAAGGGTTTCGATGAGAACAGTTCCCGGCAGGTGACTTCCACTGCCACGCCACCTTCCCAAGACTCCCATTCGGAAGATGCGACCGGAGCGACCGACGCATTTGTCGACTCCAGTGATGACGGTGGCGAGAAAGATCTCGGCCTTCTCGACTACATGGCAGGTTTCCACGAAGAGACAACCGCCACGAATCAGACGTTAGAGCAAATTTCCGAAAACACGGCCCGCATTGGTGAAGAGATGCACGAGCGGACTACCGAGATAGACGCTCTTCAGGAACAACATGAGCAAAGCAAATACGTCGGAGGTAGCAGGACACAGCAGGAGTTCGTTTCCAATGCGCGGAGAGTAGTAGATTCAGCGGCTCAAAATCTCGGCGATTTCGTCCAAGCTATGGGCCCGAGCGTCGAGGAATATCGGACGCACAGCCGAGCAATGTTCGCTCACTTACGTAACGCACTGCACGCACACTCCGAACTCGGAAATGCTCCAGACGAAGACAGTCAACAGGCTTTAGAGAGTCTTATCTCCAGCGTGAAGTCAGCTCAGGGCAGTATTACGAGATTTCAGGACAGCATCGATTCGATTCCCGCTCTCAGTGGCAAATTCAAACGTGCCAAGAAAAGGGCCGCCACAATTCTAGGTAAACTCATAGCAGAGATGTCACTTACCATGGATGAGGCTCAAAAGACACTTGACTGCTTCTCAGAAACCGCAGGTCCTCCTTCTTATAGTCAGTAAATTTGCATGGTCCTGGGCTTGGCCGCGCCGACCAGGAACTGCCGGTCCTCGAGAGACGCGGCCTGGGGAAACCACGCCCGTCACCGTCAGCCAAAGCTCTGTGCAGGCCCGCCCCGAGGGGCCTCCGATCGGAGCCCCCATGTGGTTAGACTCCCCCGGCCGGCATGCCTCAACTCTAGTTTTTTGTGTTACCGACAATCCCATTCGCCGGACATGTCGGGCAGCCGGAGCTTTGCCGGGAACTGTGTTAGGATGCAGGGTTTTTGACGGGTTCCATCCCGACCCAAGGGCGCCATGCTGGAATCGCTGATCGATCGCATCAAGGACCGGCTGGTCGCCTACGTCAAGGACCGCTACGGGTATTCCCTGCTTCAGGCGGTCGCGGAGCAACCGCCCAGGGTCGAGCTGGGAGACCTGGCCTTTCCTTTCTGCTTCGAGCTGGCCAAGCACCTGAGGAGGGCGCCCCGCCAGATCGCCGCCGAGATCGTGCAGGATCTTCCCGATCTTCCGGGTGTGGCCAAGGTGGAGGTGGCGGGCCCCGGCTACCTCAATTGCTTCCTGAAACGGGATGACGTTTTCAGGAGACTGCTGCGGCCGCCAGGGGATCGACCGTCCCGTCCCGACTCGGGCAAGGTCATCCTGGAGCACACCAATATCAACCCCAACAAGGCCGCTCACATCGGACACCTGCGCAACGCCGTCCTGGGCGACACCTTCGCCCGCCTGCTGCGCTCGGTCGGCGAGCGGGTCGAGGTCCAAAACTACATCGACGACACCGGCGTGCAGGTCGCCGACGTGGTGGTCGGCTTCAAGTACCTGGAAAAGAAGACCCTGGAGGAAATCAGGGCTCTTCCCGGCAAATTCGACTTCTACTGCTGGGATCTCTACGCCAGGGTCTCCTCCTTCTATGAGGCTGCTCCCGAGAACCGCGAGCTCCGGGGACGGACGCTTCGCGAGATCGAGGCAGGCGAGGGAGAAACCGCCGCCATCGCCCGCTACGTCTCCCGAGCCATCGTCCGCTGCCACCTGGCGACCATGAGCCGTATCGGCGTTGCCTACGACCTCCTCCCCAAGGAGAGCGATATCCTCCACCTCAACTTCTGGAGTCATGCCTTCCAACGATTGCAGGACGCCAAGGCGATCCACTACGAAACCGACGGAAGGAACCGGGGATGCTGGGTCATGAGAGCCGGAGAATACAGCCTGCGCGGCCAAGCCCGTTCCTCGGCCGCCGCCGGCGATTCGAGGCACGAGGAGGACAAGATCATTGTCCGCTCCAATGGCACCGTCACCTATGTGGGCAAGGACATCGCCTACCAGCTCTGGAAGCTGGGGCTGCTGGGCATGGATTTTTTCTATCGGCCCTTCCACACCTATCCGGACGGCCATCGGGTCATGATGACCAGCTCAGACGCCGATCAGAGTCCAACTGACTCGGATTTCGGCCGGGGCGAACGGGTCTACAACGTCATAGACTCCCGCCAGTCCTACCTGCAGAACATCGTGGTTACCGGCCTGCGGGCCCTGGGATTCCACCTCCAGGCCGAACGCTCCATCCACTTCTCCTATGAGATGGTGGGCCTCTCACCGGCCTGCTGCCAGGATCTGGGAATTCGACTGTCGGAAGAGGACCGGCGGCGCCCCTACCTGGAGGTCTCCGGCCGCAAGGGCCTGGGGGTGAAGGCCGACGATCTGATCGACAGACTTCGGGAAAAGTCGGCAGCCGAGGTGCAGGAGCGCCACCCCCGGCTCCCCGCCGGAGAGGTCGAGGCCATCGCCCACTCCATCGCGGTGGGCGCCCTGCGCTATTTCCTGTTGAAGTACACCCGCAATTCGATCATCGCCTTTGATTTCCAGGAGGCATTGAGCTTCGAAGGGGAAACCGGGCCCTATCTCCAGTACACCGTGGTGCGCATCAACAGCATTTTCCGCAAGGTTGAAGCGCTGGATGCCCGTTTCGATCGCCAGTCGCTGCTGGAATGGATGGATCAGCCGAAGGCCGCCGCCTTCCTTCGCCAGGCCATCAACAACGACTTCTGGACTCTCATCTACTTGGCTGCCCAGCTCGAGACCCATGTCCGCGTCGCCATTCACAACTGCGAGCCGGCCGGAGTGGCCAAATACCTCTTCAACCTGGCCCAGGCCCTCAACCACTTCTACCACCGCCATCGGATCAAGGACGAGCCCGACCCCTTGAGAAAAGGGTTCTATCTGGCCCTGATCACCATCCTGCGAAACCAGTTGCAGGAGGGCATGGATCTGCTGGGAATTTCCGTTCCGGACAGGATGTGAAGATCGGGTCAGCTCCCGGTGCTCTGGTAGCCCCGCACTCCCCGGCTCCACAGGAAGAGGGCCAGCAACACGAATGTGGCCGCCACCACGGGAACCAGGGCGAAGAAGGACGAAAACTCGTGGCGCTGCAGAAAGTAGGTGGTCGGATAGAAGGAAGCGAAGGCGAAGGGAATGATCCAGCTCAACAGGAACTGGATGAAGACATTGTAGATGGTCACCGGATAGCGTCCGAATGCGATCATGTTGAAGACCGGCGGAGAGACGCCCACCCTGTCCTCGAACCAGAAGCTCAAGCTGCTGAGCATCACGAAAACCGAGAGATAGATGGTCACGCCGCAGACCGTCATCAACAGGAACAACACCAGGTCCAGCGGGGTCAGGGGCAGGTCCAGCTTGTGCCAGACGTAGACGACCACCACCAGGCCGGTGGCGAATTCCTGGAAGGATTCGATTCGAAAGGCTTCGAAGAGCACCTGGAAGAGGGAATGCAGCGGGCGCAGCATGATCTGATCGAACCGGCCTTCCATGATGTAGCGCTCGCCGAACTCGTAGAGGTTCATGCTGAGCACGTTGAACAGACCCAGACAGACCAGGTTGAAACCGTAGATGAAAAGCAGTTCCTCGAAAGCCCACCCCTGCAGGGAACTCACCCGATGAAAGAGGATATAGAGGAAGCCGAAACTGGCCACCGTGCCCGCCAGGCTGGTGGACACCGAGATCAGGAAGTCTCCCGGGTAGGCCAGGCGGACCTTGATGTACTGGGCGAAGTAATAGCCCAGAATGGAGAGGTGTCTCATTCGGATTTTCCTGAGGGTGAAACCTTCATGTCCACTCAAACCAGGACTGCCGCTCCGGCGCCGTGAAATGCGGCCGGGGCTTCAACCGCCCTGCACGGTCAGCTTGGTGGCGGCTTTCCGCCAGAACCAGTGGCCCAGGCCCACCAGCACCAGCGTCCATCCCAGGCCCAACAGGAAACTGGTGACCAGTTCCTCGCCCTGGAACTTGCCCATGTAGATCATGAGCGGCGTAAAGCTGATCAATTGAAAGGGCAGCCAGCGGGAAATCTCCGCCAGCGTATCCGGAAAGAAGCTGATCGGGATGAGCAGGCCGGAAAGAATCTCCACCAGAAAATACTTGGCCCGAATCAGGCCCAGGATGGAGTGCAGGTAGACGGCGCAGGTGCCGACCAGGAAATTGAGAGCCGCAAAGACCATGAAGGAGAACAGCAGGGCGGCCGCAAAGGCCAGGGCCGAGTGCAGGGAGGCCGGCGCCCGCAGGGGGAAGACCAGCAGGATGGCCAGGGCGGTGGGGACGGTGAACATGAAGAGCCGGAAGAACGACTCGCCCGCTGCCTGGGCGATATTCATCCACTGGTAGTTCACCGGCCGGGTCATCTTGGCGGCGATGTGCCCCAACAGGATGTCATTGGCGATTTCCCGATCGATATTGTTGAAGTAGAAGGTACGAATAATGAATCCAACCGATACATAGGTAATCATTTCCTCGAAGGTAAACTCCCCCAGGGACTCCTTGCCCCGGTAGAGCGCCTTCCAGATGAAATAGTAGACGGAAACATTGACCATGTAGGTCACGATGCCCGTGTAGTAGCGCAGCCGGTAAGCCAGGATCTTGAGGAAGGCAATTCTGGCAAAGGCAAGATAGGGTCTGACGATCAACGGGACGCCACCTCGCCGCGGCTGTAGATCTCACGCACGATTTCCTCGATGGTGGTGTCGTCCAGGGTGACGTCCCGAACCGCCAGGGAGTTCACGATGGCCTTGATCAGCTCGGCCGAGGCCACCTGCTTCTTGTCGAACACGGCCTGGCAGCGCAGGGCGTCCAGTTGCTGGAACTCCACCGACGCATTGAACCCCAGCCGACTGAAATCGACCTGCCCCGGCTCTCGCAACTCGAAAACGATCTGGGACTTGCACTCGAATCGTTCCCGGAGACCTTCCAGGCTGCCGTCGAAAAGCAGGTGACCGCGATCGATGATCAAAACCCGCCGGCAGAGCTCTTCGATATCGGAGAGATCGTGGGTGGTGAGAACCACCGTGACCTGCAATTGGGCGTTGATCCTCTTCAGAAATTGCCGGATGTTCTCCTTGGCAACCACGTCCAGCCCGATGGTGGGTTCATCCAGGAATACGATCCTGGGACGATGGAGGAAGGCGGCCGCCAGGTCGCAGCGCATGCGTTCCCCGAGGCTGAGCTTGCGAACCGGCGTGTACAGCAGGGGTTTCAGGTTGAGGACCGCGTCGAAGATCTCCAACTGCTCCTCGAAATCGCGGTCGCTCACGTCGTAGATGCGCTTGAGCAACTGGAAGGACTCCACCACCGCGATGTCCCACCAGAGCTGGGTCCTCTGTCCGAAGACCACTCCGATTCCCCGGGTGTACTGGTGCCGGTCGCGATAGGGCACGTATCCGTTGGCCCGAATCGAACCCGAGGAAGGCACCAGAATTCCGGTCAACATCTTGATGGTGGTGGACTTCCCCGCCCCGTTGGCCCCGATGTAGCCCACCATTTCACCGGCGTCCACGCTGAAGGAAACGTCGTCGACCGCCTTCACCTCGCGGGCGTTCCTCCGGACGAGGTTCTGAATGCCTCCCCAGACGCCCTCCTTGCGGTCGTAGGTCTTGAACCGCTTGGAGACCCTGCTGACTTCAATCAGCGCCATTATCGACTCACAGTCCGGCCCCCAGCCCTGCGGTGCGGATCATTCGAGAGTGAAACAACCCGGCTTTATGGCCATTCGGGAGTAGGAACAGGTTCTATTAAACCGGTTGGTTGCATTAGGGAACATGGATAGACAGGATGGACAGGATAAATAGGACCAGACGCTTCTGCACGGGAAGCTGACTCACTCGCTGATACGGGGCGCCTGCGAAGTGATTTCCATGGCTTGGGAGCGAATCCTTGGATTCTGGTTGAAGAAAAGGCGATGGCCTAACACAAAACGCCGAAACCTCTAGCCAAACCATCCTGTTAATCCTGTTCATCCATGTAAATACATCTTTTTGTGCTCGAGGCCGATACCAAAGGCCGGGATCTGTAGGATGTCATTTCCTGTCCTTGGTGGAAATCTTCTCCCCCTGCCCGACCTTTGCGCATCCCTCTTGAGCCTTCTCCGACCCCTTAGTGGCCCTTCGTGGATAACTCTCTTTTGTCGTTGTTTCAGGATATTAGATGCCGGCCATCCGCAATGTCGCCCGGCAGCCCTGACGCAACCGAGCCGGTTGGGGAGCCCGGAAGGGACCAGCGGCGCCGGCGAATTTCCACCCCCGCCGCGCGGCCCGGAATCCCGCGCACCCGAGTGGACGTTGTCAATGGAACGTTCAGGAGCTGGGCCTGAAGTAGAGAACCATGGCGGCGCCGACGGCTACCAGGACAAACCCCAGGTAGAGCAACGGACTGGGCGCCGTCTTGGGAGGATGAAGCAACACCGAGCCCAGGACGTTGACCAGCGGAGCGCCTCCAAACACCAGCGGCATGACATACAGGGGCTTGCCTCCGGACTTGAAGGCCCAGATGATGCAAATGGCCCCGGCGGCTCCCAGGCAACCGGCCAGGACGGCCGTCAGGGTCCCGCCGGTGGTGAACCCCTGGAATCCTCCCTTGGACCACATGGCCACCGACGGCACCAGCACGGCAATCAGAAAGTAGGCGAAGCCCACACAGAGGAGTGCGCGAAGCGGACTGGCCAACTGGGCCTGACCGCGGTGCAGGGTGACGCCGTACATGCCCCAGGCCAGTACCGCTCCGCATACAAAGGTAAGCCAGTTCATTATTATCGTCTTCCTTTCCTGTCGTTCAAAGGCTGCTCCGGGGGACGGTGCTCGCCGAAGCAGTAGAGAAACTCCCGAGTCCGAATATAGAGCCGGCCCTCGGAGATGGCCGGCGTTGCGCTGCATTCGCTCCCGAGGTCATTCACCGACAATACCTGCCAGTCGGCTCCCGCCCGGATGACGCTCACCTTCCCTTCAAGGCTGACGGCGAAGATCTTACCATCCCCCGCCACCGGAGAAGCGTAGTAAGTGCCCAGCGCCTCCCGGATGCGATCCTGCTTGAGCACGCTCCCGTTGGAGGGATCCAGGGCGGTCAGAATTCCCCCTTCCTTCATCAGATAGAGGATGTCCCGGTAAAGCAGCGGAGAGGGCACGTTGGGCAGCGTCCGCTGATACCTCCACAGGAGATTGCTCGCGGTCATATCTCCTTCGCCCCCCAGGCGGATGCCCAAGGCCCCGTTGCGGGCCGATCGCTTGGCCCGGTAAATCCGCCAATCCCGGTCTTCCAGGTAGCCGCTGCGATCCAGGTCCAAGCGGCTGAAATCCCACCTCAAGCGCAGGCCGGCAATCTCCTGTGGGGAAAGGCGCCGGTCTCCATCGGCATCCCGCTCCGACAGGAAATCGGCAAAGCTCGCCACCTCCTCCCGCTGGCTGTCGTCCGCCCCCCCGGCCCATCCGTTCAGGTAGAGCGTGTCCCGATGGATCACGGGGGTCGACTTCATCTGCCAGGTCAAGCCGCGCACCCACCAGATCTCCTCTCCACTGTCCACCGAGTAGGCCGTCAACTGATGGGAACCCGCGACCAGGGCCTGCAGCGCTCCCCCCTGGGGCCGGTAGAGCACCGGCGTGGCAAATCCCCGGGTAAAGCCGGGACGCTCCACGCGCCAGAGGACTTCACCCGTCATCTGATCCACCGCCACAAAAAAGGATCCGCTTTCCTGGTCGCAGATCATCAGGACCCTGCCGTCGGCCAGAATGGGGGAGGCGGCCTGTCCCATGGGGTTGATGAAGGGCCCCAGGGGCAAGCGCCAGCGCTCCCGGCCTTGCGCGTCGAACGAAATCAGGCCGAAATCGCCGAAGAAGGCATACACGTTGCTGCCGTCGGTCACCGGAGTGGGCGAGGCGGGGCCGTTGGCCCGATGCACGACCTCGGAGCGAGGGCGCGGGACCTCCTGTTTCCACAGCAAATCGCCGCTGGACCGGTCCAGGCAGATCATCCATAGCCGATCTCCCTCTACGGCCGACAGAAAGATGCGGTCCCGGGTCAGGATGGGGGAAGACTGGCCGGGAGCGACGGCAGTGCGCCAGACCAGGTTTCGGTGGGGTCCGAACCGCACCGGCAATGGAGACGTCTCCACAACTCCAGTGCTGTTCCATCCTCGGAACTGGGACCATTCCGCGGCCGCGACAGGCGCGACAGGGTGACCCAGGCCCAGAAGCAGCGCCACCCCGACGCCACGGCTGCAAGACCGCCCCCGACGCCAACCAGGCCGCCTTCGCGCAAAGTCCGGCCGGGCGGCACCCGCGGCATTGGCCGACCTCTCCGGCCCGGTGGCAATCCTCCACCTGAAAAAGCCTCTCATCGTATTTCTCACCTCGACCTTCCTCACCTCAAACTCGCATCCACCGATCGGACTTGAACTCGGGTCGTGGCAAGGTTCCCCTGGCCACTACGGACACCGGAATGCGCAAGGCGAATGCCGACCGCAGCTCGGTCTCCAGCCGTCTTTCCAGCTTGGGTCCGTCGACAGAATCACAGGAGGTCTCCGCCTGCACCTTCAACTCGCACAGGGTTCCCCGCATGTCGACCTGCACCCGGTATTCGACAACCTCGCGGCAGCGACGGATCACCGCTTCCACCGCGCCGGGATAGAGGTTGACGCCGCGAACCACAACCATATCATCGCTGCGGCCCAGGATCCCACCCTCCAGGCCCAACTCCCAACTCCCGCAGGCGCAGGGTTGGGACCGGGACGGCCGGACCAGGTCCCCGGTCCGATAGCGCAGCAGTGGAGAAGCGGTCCGGCCCAGCGTCGTCAGGACCAATTCCCCGATCTCTCCCGGCGCCACCGGCCGATGGCCTCCCGGATCGATGACTTCGGCAAGGTAGGCCGGCTCCATGACGTTCAGCCGGTGCGGCTCCCGGGGACAGCCGTAGCTGACGGGTCCGGTCTCGGTCATGCCGTGGTGGTCCACCACCCGCGCCCTGGGCCACAGCCGCTCGATCGCAGCCACGGTGGCGCCGATGCTTCCCCCCGGCTCTCCGGCTACCAGGATGGTCCGGACGCTTCCCCGTTTCAAATCCAGGGCCTCCTCGGCCGCCACTTCGCCCAGCCGCAGGGCGTAGGTCGGCGTGCAGCAGAGGACGGTGACGTCATTTTCCAGAATGGCTTCCAGCCGGGCCAGACTGCTCATTCCCCCGCCGGGAATGCAAAGACAGCCCCGTTTCGAGGCTGCTTCGAAGGCGGTCCAAAACCCCAGAAAAGGCCCGAAGGAGAATGCGAAGAAGACGCGATCCCGGGAGGAGACGCCCGCCGCCGCAAAAACGCGGTCCCAGTTGTCGAGCATCCATTGCCAGCTTTCCGGCGTATCCAGCCAGTGCATGGGCTTGCCGGTAGTGGCGCTGGTCCGGCTGAACCGGGTGTAGCGGTCCAGTCCGTAGGTCAAATTGGAGCCGTAGGGAGGGTGACGGCGCTGATCCTCGACCAATTCCGCCTTCTGGGTGAAGGGCATGGCGGACCGGAAGGCGTCCAGGGTCGGAACCTCCGCCGAAAGCCCCGCCTGCCGGAGCTTGGGCCCGTAGAAGCGATTCCCCGCCAACAGCGCCTGCAAAAGGACCCGCAGCCGGTCAAGCTGGCCAGCCTCTATCCTGCTGCGGTCCCCCACCGCAGAGCTTTCGATGCCGGCCTCCGGCGCGGTTCGGTCGGTTTTCACGTCCATCTCCGGCTATCCCACTTCAAACTTCATACTTCATACTTCACCAGCCACCCCGATCTTGTCGCCGATGGACCTGGGAATGGAAATCGAAGTCATGGGACCCTGGGGTTCGGGCCTGGAGACACAGGCCACCACCAGCTTGCCCCGGGCGACTGGCGGGGTTGAGGGCTCGTTCAACCGCCGAAAAGTGAAGGAGTAGGCCAGGGAGCGCTCCCTCTTTTCCATCACCTGCAGGTGTATCTCGACCAGGTCTTCGAAACGGAGAGGATGGCGGAAATCGCAGCTTGCATGCACGCGGGGCCAGCCGATGACCGGACGCGTCCGGGTGTCGTGAATCGAAAATCCCAGAGAGCGGAAGAAGGCCTGCTCCGCTGCTTCCATGAAGCGAAAGAAGTTGGAAAAGTGCATGATGCCCGCCATGTCGGTGTCGGAAAACTCCACCCGGCGGGTCAACTTGAACTCGAAGGCTCCGCTGGTCATCGCGCCTCGATCAGTGCCTTGCCATGAGACAGGGGCTCGGGCGGTGCCGCAAACTCGGCAACCCCGTCGAACAGCGGCTGCAGATCACGAAAGAGGTTGCCGATCAGACAATCGGTCAGATCCCCCCGAAGCTGAGGAAATCGCTCGATGAAGTCCCGAAAGCTGAACTCGTGGTCGTAGAAGGCATACACCAGTTTCCGCATCGCCTCCAGCCCGCGCGTGATCTCTTTCCCGTAGCCATCGAACATCGCGGCCGAACAGTCTCCCGAGGCCAGGGCGCGGTCGGCGGCTTCGGCGGCCAGTTCCCCGCCCCGCAAGGCCAGAAAAACCCCGGAGGAAAAGACCGGATCCAGAAAAGCGAAGGCGTCGCCGACCAGCACCAGTCCGTTGGCGGCGCAATACCTGGATCGATAGGAGTATTCCCCGGTCACCCAGTAGCGCCCCTCCTGCCGGCCGGGCGCCAGGTGATTCCGGATCCAGGGGTTGGTGCCGATCTCGCTCTGAAAAATGGCCTGCGGCTCGCGGGAATTCCGGTAAAGGTATTCCTTCTCGGCAACGATGCCCACGCTGACCCGGTCCTCGGGCAGAGGGATGTACCAGAACCAGCCTTTTCGGGGCAGATAGGCCACCGTGGTGGCACCTTCGTCCAACCCCGGGTCTCGCCCGGCCCCCCGGTAATAGGTCCAGATCGCAATCTTGTTCAGACTGGGGTCGCGCACCTTCCAGCGGTTGCGGGTCATGCTGAAGACCTCGCGACCGCTGGCATCCAGGGTCAGGGGGGCCCGGAACTCGTGCTTGCGGCCCTCGCCGTCGATGGCCCTTACCCCCGCTACCGCGCCCTGCCCGTCTACCGTCTCCACGACCCGGGTCCCCTCCCGAACTTCCACTCCCTTTTCACGAGCGTTGTCGAGCAGCATCTGGTCGAACTCGCTGCGCAGAACCTGCCAGGTGGTGGCCGCTTCGTGATTGAAGTGCTCGAAGAAATAGAAGGGGGTCGAGACAGTGCCTCGGGTGCTGACGAACTGGACGCTGTGCTTCCTGGGGAAATGGGAACGCTTGATCTTGTCGATAACCCCCAGCCGCTCCAGGGTGAAGTAGCAGTAGGGCATCAGGGATTCGCCGATGCGATAACGGGGAAAGCGCTCCTTCTCCAGGAGCAGGACACGCCATCCCTTCCGGGCCAGAAAGGCCCCGGCGGTGGCTCCGGCGGGCCCCCCGCCCACCACGATGGCGTCGAAGGGATCGTGCCTCTGGAAAACGTCGTCTCCGGAATTCATCGCTTGACTGATTGCCATGGGTCAGCTATAGCGGCTGCCTCGATGCCGGCTCAAGAAAAAATCCGGCAGAAAACTGTCCACCTGCAGCAGTCCCTCACGGCTGAGCCTGAGGCTGTTGTCACTCACTTCCAGGTAGTTACGCTGCCGCAGACCTTGAAGAGGCAAGGCGAATCGCTGCCGGATATCGGTATCGAACTTCTCCCTGAAGTAGCTGGGCCGGACCGTCCCCAACTTGAACTGCAGGATCAGTTCGCGGATGAGACGCTCTTCCCGGCTGGGTGTGAGAGCCCGGTAGATGGGAAGCCGTCCTTCCTCCAGGCTCTTCCGGTAGCCCGGCAGGTCATGCTCGTTCTGATAGTGGGTGCCGTTGACATGGGAAAAGGAGGCCACTCCCAACCCCACCAGGTCGGCGCCGGTCCAGAGCAGATCACGGTAGAGGAAGCGGGTGCGATCCGGGTCCTTGACCGCCGTGTAGGCGCTGCTGACGGAGTAGCCACCCCGCTCCAGCAGCGAGAAGGCTTCGTCCACCCAGGCTCGCTTGGTTCCCCAATCGGCCACCGGGGCCACGCTCTTGCCGGCGGCCTTCATCTCCTGGAACACGGTGGTGTTGTAGGGAATCTCCATCTGGTAGATGGTGACGCTGTCGGGCTCCATCTCCAGGGTGCGGCGCACGCAGTCGCGCCAGTTCCGGCCGGTTTCACCCACCATCCCCGCGATCAGGTCGATGTTGATTTGCGGGAAGCCCACCGATCGGGCGATCCGGTAGGCCCGGTCGATTTCCTTCGAACCGTGGGCGCGCCCGTTGGCCTCCAGGATCGCATCGTTGAAATTCTCGATCCCAAGGCTGAGCCGGGTGACTCCGATATCCCGGATCACACGCAGCTTGTGTTCCGTCAACGTCCCGGGCTCGCACTCGAAGGTGATTTCTTCAGCCGCATCCCAGGAAAGCTGCGCCTTCAAATCGCCGGCAAGCCGCACCAGTTGTTTCGAGGAAATGTAGGAGGGCGTGCCGCCGCCGAAATAGATGAAGAGCGGCCTGCGGCCGCCGACAAAGGGCTTGCCGGCGTAGAGTTTCAGCTCGCCGGCAAGCGCATCCAGATAGCGCTCCACCGCCGGAGCGTCCTGCTGGGTATACACCTTGAAATAACAGAAATGGCAGCGCTTGCGGCAGAAGGGAATGTGCAGGTAAATGCCCAGGGGAGTGTCGGTCAGGGGCGGCCTTTGAAGGGCGGCTGCAGCCTCCCCTACCCGATCGGGCTTCCAGAAGGAGTAGGGAGGGTAGTTGGAAACGAAGTAGTTGCCCGCGGTCGTCTGGTCGCCGCCCCGCTGGGGTCCGGAGCTATCCGAGCTCATGAATCACCTCACCCTGCACAGGCCTTTGTGGCTGCCTGTAGCCCTTCCGGATCAACATTTTAGCATGGCTCTCCGTGATTGCCATCAGCGGAGTCGGCCGGGTGGCGGCCCCGCCTGCCTGAAACAAACGAAAAAATGGGGAGGACCGAGGAAGGCGAGGGAAAGGAGGCAAGCTCAGTGGGGCCAAGACCCTTCGACAGCGCCAACGGATCTTCCCGCCTGGTCATTCCTCCGTTGCTTCGCCAGGCTCCCTGGCGGAAACGGGCTCAGGCCCTGCCCACCAGCGGTTGGCCGCCACCACACCCGCCAAGGCAAGGGCGGCTCCCAGGTTCAGTCCGGGCCCCAGGTTGTAGCCCTGAAACTGCAACTCCGGGGACAGCAGGCAAGCGGCGGCGGCGAACAGGATCAATCGGTGATCCAGCC
Organism: Terriglobia bacterium; assembly: GCA_963665655.1. Lineage (GTDB taxonomy): Bacteria > Acidobacteriota > Terriglobia > Versatilivoradales > Versatilivoraceae > Versatilivorator. The sequence continues at coordinate 4,700,032 of OY762429.1, read as the reverse complement.
GCAGGGGCCGCCTGAGATAGCCGGCGATGGCGGCCGCCAGCGCAAAGATTCCCAGAATGGCCGTGCCCACTTCCAGGCCCAACTCCCACAGGTTGCCAAGCCGGGTCAGATCCAGGGAGGCGTTGGAGGTGATTCGATCGCTGAGGCGGCTGCTGGTATCCCTCGGCACCAGCAGCAGCAGCTCGGGGCGGTAGACGAACATGAAGGGCAAGGTGAAGCCAACCAGGGCGAAACGGAAGGAAGCCAGGGCCGTTTTCATGATCCTGGCCTTGGCGATGGAGGCGCTGGCATAGGCGGCCAGCGCCACCGGCGGGGTTACCATCGACATCATCCCGAAATAGAAGATGAACAGGTGGGCCGCCAAGGGCTGTACGCCCATCTGTTCCAGCAGCGATCCCATCAGGGTGGCCATCAGCAGGTAGCAGACCACCGAAGGCACCCCCATGCCCAGGATGATGGAACAGATCATGATTCCCACCAGGGCCAGCAGCAGGCTGGATTCCACCACCCCCTTGATGACGTTGCTGAAGTCGGTGGCGACACCGGTCGACTGGACGACGCCGATGATGATTCCCACGCAGGCGCTGGCGGCGATGAGGGCCACTCCGTTCCTGGCCGCCTTGACCAGGGCCTCCAGGATGGACGGCCTCAACCTGGGGTGCAGCAGGGCAAACAGCAGCAGTCCGAACAGGCCCACCAGGCACGAATTGATGAGCGACTCGGCATAGAGCCGCAGCTTGGGCACGGCCGGGGACTGTGCAAGAGCCGCCTGATGCAGGACCACCACCAGGGCGAAAGCGGAAAGAGCCCACCGGCGCGGGGCCGCGCTCAAACCGGTCCCGGGTCCGGCCATGCTCAGCAGCAGAATCACCACCAGGGACCCGCTCACCGCCTTGAAGGGGGTGAAGCCCATCAGCAGGAAGAGGATCAGGGTCCCCAGGGCCGAAAAGAAGACCAGTCCCTGAAACCGCGAGACCGGGCGCGCCGGCCCTCGGTCGGCCGCAACCGCTCCGGCCCGCCGCGCGTAGAAATGCACGATCAGGAAGATGGACAGATAGTAGAGGATGGCGGGAATCAGGGCGGCCTTGGCGACCTGCAGGAAGGTCACCTGGGGCTGCACCAACTCCAGCATCATGTAGGCGCCGGCCCCCATGACCGGAGGCACCAGGGCTCCCCCCGAGGCCGCCGCGGCCGTGATGCCTCCGGCCACGTGCCTTTCGAACCCGGCGTGACGCATCATGGGGATGGTGAAGGCGCCGGTGGTCACCGCATTGGCCACCGCGCTGCCCGAGAGGGACCCCATCAATCCGCTGCCCAGCACGGCCACCTTGGCCGGCCCGCCGGGAGTGCCGCCGAACACCCGCTGGGCAAAGTCGATAATGAACCGGGTTGCCCCCGACATTTCCAGAAAGGCCCCGAAGATGACGAACAGGAAGACATACTTGAACATCACCCCGGCTGCCGGCCCGAAAACGCCCAGAGACTGTGAAAACGTCGTGCTCACCAGGTAGGCCGCATCCTGGCCGGCATGCGGCAGCAGCCATCCCGGCAGATCGGGAACGAGGTGCTGGTGGGCGAGGTACCCGTAATAGCTGTGTGCCAGAAAGAGCACCGCCAGCGCCGGCACCACCCAGCCAATGGAGCGGCGGGTGGCTTCCAACACCAGCAACAACCCGACCGCGCCCAGGGCGAAGTCGACCGGTCCCTCGATTCCGGCGCGGTTTCCCAGCGATTTCCCGTAAGGCCAGAGATCCTGGAACCACCCGTGAAAGAGCGGTTCCGTCATCACCACCACGTAACCGCAAGCCGCGACGCTGGCGACGGCCAGGGCCAGATCGGCCAGGCGCGCGACCCGGCAGTCCCGCCAGCGTTCACGGGCAGGGGTGCCGAGAAAGCAGAGCACCAGCCCCAGCATGACAAACAGGGCCAACTGGGACTGCGGCAGCAGCCGGGGGAAGTTGACCTCGGCCAGCGTGTAGAGGCACAGGACCGCGCTCAGGACGGGAATCAACCACTTGCGAACAGGCTCGAGCATGAGCCAACCTTGATAGTGATTAGTGATTAGTGATCAGTGGCTAGTGGTCGAGTCCAAACGTCGCAAGGCGCTTGCCTGCTCCCGCAACCCTCCGCCGACCACTCTCCACTCTCCACTTGCCTTAAACAACAGAAAAAAGTTACCCACGAAGACACACGAACGACGACGAAGGGCCACTAAGAAAGACAATATGATCCATCCCGTCATCGGGGACGGGGCCCGCTGACCAGTGATCAGTGACTAGTGGCCAGTTGTCGAATCGACACGTTGAGCATCTCGCTGAACCTGGCGCAGCCGTTTAAAGCGCAACCACGTCGCAAGGCGCTCGTTTTTTCCCGAAACCCTCGGCTGGCCACTCTCCACTCGTCGGAAGCACCCTGGTTTCACTCCGTATGATCCCTCCCGTCGTCGGGGACGGAGACCCGCTGATCACTGACCCCTGATCACTGACCCCTATTCGCCTGGGGCGAATTCGGGATCCGGTTGGCGGGGTTGGGCCGGAAGCCGATCTCCGGGTGGCTCTCATAGAACTCGAGGGCTCCGGGATGAAACGGGATCCCGGTATAGAGGACGGCGCCCTGAATGAGTCGTTTCTGTCCGTCCGGAAGCGGGACCGACCTGAGTTGGAGAAATCCCAGGGCCGGATGCCTGCGGGCCAGCTCCTCCCGCTGGTCCCACAAGACTTGCAAAAGGTTTCGAATCAACTGCTTGTCAGTGCTCTTATGAGTCACCACTTGCATCGAGCCCACGTTCAGCCAGCCGAACCGGGCTCCGGCAAGGGCCTTGCGCAGCGCATCGAGCTCCATCGTTTCCGCTCCCGGCACCCTCAGTCCCTGGTCCCGGATGAAGGCCAGGGCTGCCGCTCTGCTCATTTGAGCCATGCGGTCCTCCAGCTCGTAGTGCAGAATCTTCGGATACCTGGACTTGACCAGGGCGTGGGGGATGGGCTTGAAGAAGGCATAGTCCCGGATCAACCGCCCCCTGACCTTGGGATCGAAGGGAATCACGTAGACCTCGAAGGATCCGGAGGCCTGGATGATCGACTGGGCCGGCAGGGCCCCGCCCAGAAAAGCCGCATCGGCGGCCCCGTCGCCGAGCATTTCCACCGCCACGCCCTGCGGCGCATAGATGGCGCTGAAGGAGTCTGCAGCCACCCCGTGAGCTTCCAGGATCGGCATCACGAACATTTCAAATCCTGCCCCGGCCGGCCCGATCACCAGCCGCCGTCCCTTCAGATCGGTGATGGCCCGGATGCCCGAATCCCGCTTGGTGACGAACATGGCCACCAGGGGCGCCAGCGTGCAAACCGCCCGCACGTCGTAGCTGCCTTCCGTCTGCCAGCTCGAGCTGCCCAGGCTGGCAAAGTAGCTGATGGCCGAGTTGCTCATCCCAAGCTCGAATTGGCCGCTGGCCAGGCGCCGGATATTCTCCTGGCTGCCCTTGCTTCCCTTGATCTGCACCTTCCAGTTGTGGGAACCCCGGTGCAGGTTGAGCACCTCGGCAATGGCCCCGCCCACAACCGGAAAGGTCCCCCCCACCGGAGCCGTCCCCAGACTGAGGAAACGGCGCTGACCTTCCTGTTGACAGGCCACGGCCCCCATGCCCATGGCCACCAGCAAACCGGTAGCCAACCAGCGTTTTGTTCTTCGACTCATGACGAGGTCCGCCTCCGGTCTACAGCAGTGAGACCCGCATCACCGCGACAAGCGGGATAACCAGGCCGCCCACCATCCAGGTAGTACGCTGCCGACCGCTCTTGCGCTGAGACAACCAGATGGTGAGCCCGATGCCGCTGTCCGTAACGGCAACCCTGAGCCAGTCCACTTGTACCATCAAAGTTTCAATACACAGCAGGCCCCCACCTCACCTACTCAAAGCCCGAGTTCCGAGTGAGACCCGAGGCGAATAAGGCGCAGCGTATCGGATTCGTGCTTCTGGTAGATCAACACCAAGTCGGGCTTCACGTGGCAATCACGGAAATCTTTCCATTCGCCGGTCAGTGCGTGGTCGTGGAATCGAGGTTCCAGCGGTTGGTCATTTGCCAACGCGACCAAGACGGGAACCAAGGCAGCGTCCATTGATATCCGGTGTCGACCCTTCAACTCACGCCTGTAGTCGCGTTTGAATTGGCTGGTGCGCTCAATCTTGCGCATTCAGATCGTCAATGAGGGCGTTTACGCTATCGAACCGAGACAGGCCGCCCTTTCGGGCTTGCTTCATTGCCTCGATGGTGACGGTGTTTGGAACCAGTGGTGCAAACGGCAATGCCTTTTCCCGCGCAACCCTGGTCAGCAACAACCGCACGGCATCGGACACGGTCAGTCCCATTGCAGCCAGCACGGCGGCCGCCTCTTCCTTGATCGCTCCGTCTATGCGAGCTTGAACGAGTTGGTTAGCTCCCATGATCCAATCTCCTCGATTTACTGAATGACAACATCATACACAATGCCTTGCGATGGACGCCAGCGAAAACAACTACTGACCGTGAGGCATTGGGAAATACTGAAACTCGACAATGTATAACACGGGACAAGCGGTGACCTCGTTTGAGCGCGGGTCAAAGTGATTTTCGTATCTCCCGGCAGAAAGCATGAACTGTGCCTCCGAGCGGAACGGCCCGCCGGCAGGTGGAACGGAAATCGGCGCGCCGCCGCTGTCGAGGCGCTCCGGCTATGGTATGTTGGGAGTTGAGAAACACACCCTGACAGTTTGACCGTCGTGATTCTTGGGTGTTAGGTCGATCGAAAGGACAAATGACCTGAGGGTCCCGTAATGAGCTTGCAGCGAAGCAGTAGCGTACTGGTGGTGTTTCTGATGCTGAGCGGCAATTTGCCGGGGTCGGATCAAGAAGAGTTTCTGCAAGTTCGGTGGAGCGAATTGAAGGAATTGATTGGCGGGAAAAAGGTTGCGCTCCAGCTCGCCGAAGGCGCCAAGCTGGAGGGCCGGATCGGAACGGTGAACCCTGCTTTACTTGCCTTCAACGTAACGAAGAGCAGCAATCTGAAGGATTACCCCAAAGGCAGGGTCCGGATTCCCCGAGAAACCGTTTCACGAATCGAGGTGCGAGGGCTCAAGGAAAACAAGGGGAAACGCATTGCCGCCACTGCGGGCACATTCGTGGGTACCATGATGGGAAGCATGGTTGCCATTGCCGGAACCGAAGCTGGTGAACCCGGTGACAAGTATTATGGCAGCTACGCCGCCAGTATAGCCATCTCCACGGCAGTTGCCATATTGGTGAACCGAGCACTTCGTCCCAAGGACATCACCCTCATCAAAATCCTGCCCGATTCACCTGGTGCAGGGATACCGACCCCCACAAACAAGATTGCAAGTTCAAAGGCGACAGCTTCGGGAGAAGAAACGGTCCCGTCATTATTGGAATTGGAGCAATCGAGTTCCGAACGGCTCCGCCTGCGAGCTCGGCGAGCTCTAATGCAACAAGATGCCCCACTTGTACTAAGGTGAGCATCCATCTCAACATCGTCATTTCACTGGCTCTTGCTGCGGCCGGAGCGGAATCGCCCAGCAACGGGCTGCATCGGGCCACCTCCGAGGGAAACGCGGCGTCGGTGCGCCTTGAGCTCGGCAAGGGCGCCGATCCCAACCACAAGAACCCGGACAACCTGACTCCCCTGCATGTCGCCGCCCGGCAGGGCCACCTCGATATCGCCAGACTGCTGCTGGAGAAAGGGTCTGACCCCAACCGGAGGCAGGACATGACGGCCCGCACGCCGCTTCACTTTGCCGTCGAGCGCCGGCATCAAGAGGTCACCAGGCTGCTTCTGGAGCAGGGGGCCAATCCCAATGTGGCGGCCCGCCATCATGAAGGTGGCACGCTGATACCTCTGCAGTTGGCTGCCCGCAACAGCGATGCTGAAATCGCCCGCTTGCTGTTGAGGTACGGCGCCCGCCTGGGTGCCCGCTGCCCGGACTGCGAATCTCAACTGCTCCACTTGGCGGCGCGGACCGGGAATTCCGGCCTGGCCCGGTTGCTGCTGGCCCAGGCAGTTGATGCGAACACTCCGCTGGACGGGCTGCTGCCGGCCCAGGTCGCCGCTCGGCATGGCCATGGGGAACTGGCCCGGTTGTTGGGAGGGAGCGAGGCCACACGCCAAGCGCCCGGCGCGGACGGCACCAAGGGCCGGCATGCCTTGCCACAAGCCCGCGCCAGCGTTTACGGATCGCAGAGTTCACGGGATGTGTTGGAACGCGCCCGCCAATGGGCCTTGAGCTTTACCGCCAACCTGCCCGATTTCGTCTGCACCCAGATCACCAAGCGGTCCGACAACCAGGGTCAGGCAGACACGGCCTTGAAAAAGCGCCATGACATTGTCACCAAGGTTCAGTTCGTCGGTGGGGCCGAATCCTATTTGACCCTCACCGTGGATGGGAAGCCCTCCCAAAGACACATTCGAGAAATCAGCGGCATGGGAGAGTTCGGCAGTACATTGCAGGCCCTTTTCCAGCCGGATTCACCCGCCCGCTTCTTCCACGAGGGAGACAGCCTGATCGACGGGCAGCCGGCGGTTGCCTTTGCCGTCACCCATCCGTCCGGCTACCAGTTGTATACGGGAGTCCTGCACGACGGCACCCTGCAGAACTTCGTCACGGTCGGCTACGAGGGACACATCCATATTGCAAAGGACTCGCCGGAGGTGCTGCGAATCGTGGGCCGGCGAATCTTTGGCGTGCCGGCCGATTTTCCGGTTCGACAGGCAAGCTTTCAGATCGATTACGGCCCCGTGGAAATCGAAGGCAACACTCACTGGTTGCCTCTCAGATCCAGGGATGTTCTGGTGGGAAGGCGTGGCCGGATCAACCAGAACGAAAACAAGTGGTTGAACTATCGGCGGTTCGCCACAAAAACCACTCTGGATTTCGGCCAATGAGCCGGCAACCCCGGACGCCGAGCTTCTCCTCCGCCGCAGGCTCCACCCCGCCCCGATGCGGGCCGGATGCTACAATGAGCGCGCCCGCGGCGGGATTGGGCGATTTGAGCGCAGATCCAGAATGAAAAAGAAGTTCCCATACCTGCTGGCCCTGGCCGTCCTGGTCTTCTACGGCCTCCATCAGGATTTCTGGTTCTGGCGCCGGGCCGATCCGCTGATTCTGGGCGTCATTCCCATCGGCCTCATGTACCATGCGCTCTATTCCATCGCCGCAGCCGGCCTCATGTGGCTTCTGGTCCGGTACTGTTGGCCCGGGCACCTCGAGGACGCCGCCGATGGCATCGAGCCCACTTCCTCCACCCGTTCCGAGAAACCGACTCCGTCATGATCCCCACCCTGGTCGTGCTGGTCTATCTGGCGCTGGTGCTCTACATCGGAATCTTTGCCTTTCGCCGTGCTGCCTCCAGGCACGCGGCTGAAGACTATTTTCTGGCCGGCCGCTCCCTGGGCCCCTTCGTCTTTCTTTTCTCGCTGTTCGGGACCAACATGACCGCCTTCACCATCCTGGGGGCCTCGGGGCATGCCTTCAACAACGGGATCGTCACCTACGGCCTGATGGCCTCTTCCTCGGCGCTCATCATTCCCCTGACCCTCCTGCTGATCGGCACCCGCACCTGGGCGCTGGGCAAGAAACACGGCTTCATGACTCCTGTCCAGATGTTTCGGGACCGTTGGGAGTGCAGCCACATCGGGACGGCCATCTTTGCCCTGCAAGCTCTCTTCCTGGTCCCCTACATCATCATCGCCGTCAAGGGGGGCGGGACCGTCCTGCAATCGATCAGCGGCGGCTGGGTCCCTTACTGGATGGGCGGCAGCCTGGTGGCGCTGGTGGTGATGAGCTACGTCTTCTTTGGCGGCATGCGCGGCACCGCCTGGGTGAACACCTTTCAGACCACGCTGTTCCTGAGTTTCGGCGTGGCCGCGCTTCTGATTATCGGCGGTGGAATGGGGGGCTTCAGCGCGGCCATGGAGAGAATCGCCCAATCCCCCGCCCTGGCGCCCCTGCTCACCCGGGAAAACGTCTCACCGCTCTATTTCCTCAGCTACACCTTCATACCACTGTCCGCCATCTGCTTTCCCCACATCGGCATCTTTTGCCTTACCGCGCGCCGCATGTCACAGTTCCGCAAGACGGTGATCCTCTATCCGATCTGCATCATGGCCATCTGGCTTCCCTGCGTCTTTCTGGGAGTTACCGCCAACGGAGCCGAAGACTTTCCCCGAATCCGTGAAAAGCAGGCCGCCCGTCTAACGCTGGCGACATCCGGACCCGAGCTGACTCCCGAACGGGAAAGCGACCTCCGCCGCCGGATGGCTGCCGATGACGTTATCCCGCTGCTGCTGGACCGCTACGCGCCCTTGTGGTTGGCCGGCATCCTGGGCGCGGGCATCATGGCGGCCGTGATGGCCAGCGACTCCCAGATCCTGGCGCTCTCGACCATGTTCACCGAGGATATCTTCGCCTTCTATGGGGGCAAGCGGCGGTTCGGGGACCGGGCCCAGGTCCAAACCGGACGTCTGTTCGTGGCGCTGATCACTTCGGCTGCCTTTGTCATCGCCCTGAAGTCTCCGGCCACCATATTCCTGGTGGCCGTACAGTACTCCTTTACCGGCTACGCCGCTCTCTTTCCCCTGTTGGTGGCAGCCCTCTTCTGGAAGCGCAGCACCCGATGGGGCGCCCTGGCCACTACCCTGTGGGCCGGCGGCTCGGTCGGCGCCATCGTGCTGCTGCAGGTGCTGGTCCCCTCGCCCTCGGGACCGCCGATCTCGATCCTGTCCTGGGGAGAGCTCGACCTGATCTCGAGGACAGCCGGCGGGACTGCCATTCTGGGCTTCCTGCCGGTGGTCCCCATCACCCTGGTCTCGGCGCTGCTGATGGTGGTGGTCTCCTGGCTGACGGCTCGCCCCGGCGCCGCTACGGTCGAGCGCTACTTCCCGCCCAAAGCCGACGGTCGATGATCTCAATGCCTGCGCTACGTCGCCGGCCGATCAAACTGCTGTCGCCGCCCACGCGGCTCAATGGCGTGAGGGAGCCCCTTTCCAACGGCCCGCCCGGGGGACCCGGGGGTTGTGTGGGTCCGGCTCTACCGTAGCCGAGTAGGGGCGGGAAGCCTCTCGACGCCAAGCAGTTGCAGTTGATAGTGCGCGAGCTTGGGATTGCAGCCGTGCCGCACGGATTCCGATCCAGTTTCCGGGACTGGGCGGCCGAGGAAACGGATCATCCCCGGGAGGTGATCGAGGCGGCCCTGGCGCATGTGGTCCGCAACCGGGTCGAGGCGGCCTATGTCCGCTCGGACCTGTTCGAGCGACGGCGCGTCCTGATGGAGGAATGGGCATACCAATGCCAGACAGGTCCATCGTCGTCCATTGAAGTCTATAAGTGACTTTATAGTCAGTGGATTACAATACTAAACCGTGAATCGGCTCAGCTTGTAACTTCCCTTGCAATCCATAGTCATCCCTCATATAATGAGGGAATGCATACTGTAAACCATCCCGCCCGCACTCGGCGAAAAACCAAACCCAGGGGCTGCCATCCCGACAAGGCCCTGTCGGCTCCCTTCCTGCGTTCGGCTCCGCCGGGAAGACACGCCGACGGCAACGGGTTGTACCTGTTCGTTCAGCCCAGCGGAACCCGGAGCTGGATTCAGCGGCTGGTCGTTCGCGGCCGCCGCCGCGAGCTGGGACTCGGCAGCGTCCGGTTGGTCTCGCTGGCCGAGGCGCGCGAAAAGGCGCTGGCCAACCGCAAGCTCGCCCGTGAAGGCGGGGCCCCCCTCGCCGAGAAGCGCCGGGCCGAAGCCATGCCGAGCTTCTCGGAAGCTGCCGCGCGCGTGCTGGAACAGAAGCGGGCCGGCTGGCGCAGCCGGAGTCACGCGCAGAGCTGGCTGAGCGGGCTGGAACGCTACGCCTTCCCGCGCATCGGGAAGATGCCGGTCTCGGAGGTGTCGAGCGCCGACGTGCTGGAGATTCTCTCGCCGGTCTGGCACGTCAAGCCGGACATGGCCGGGAAGCTGCGCCAGCACATGCGGGCCGTGTTAGCCCATCTTTAACAACGTTTCTGATCGCACGTTTATTATCAACACGTTACAGACACTAAAAACCGCAAGTGGCACTACAAACGGGTTGAAACCGGAGATTGGGGGGTTTCAGACGATCATTTTGCGGACGCCACCAGGGGCGGGATCGATGCCCAGGGCATCGTAGATGGCCTTCTGATCGGGCTCGGCCCGAGTGGCCTTGCGGACGTGCAAGGTGCGCCCATCTCCGCGCCGGAAGGTCACCGTCACCCTCTGCTGTCCCTCCAGGATGCCCCGCAGCGTGGTCCAACTGGAGTCATTGCCCCGCTGCTTGAGGCGCTTGCGGATGACCTGCACCAGTTGATAGGCAATGACGGTCAGGAACAGGTGGCCTTCCGAGCGCACCGGCTTGTGATGGTAGATGGGCCGCAGGCCCAACTCGGACTTCAGCGAGCGGAACACCGCTTCCACATCGGTCAGCAGGGTGTAGGTGCGCCACAAACTCTCTTCGTCCCAGTCGGTCTGGTTGCTGCGCAGGCAGTAGACTCCCGGATGAGTGGCCATCGAGCCCGGGCGGGGCTGCCGCTTCCAGGTCAGAGAAGTTGCCTTCTCACCGCTCTCGTCGGTGAGGACTTCGATGACGTAGTGTTGAGCCGCCCCCCGGCTCTGCGCCTTCAGCCGCCCGATCCTCTCCCGCACCTTGCCGACGCCTTTGGGAGTCCGCGGCCGGCTCAGCCCCTCGGAGATCCGGGTAAGCCCCTGCTCGAAGCGCCGGCTGAAACGCTCCAGGATGCCCTTCTCCTTCTCGGCCCGCTCTTGGGACCGGCAGTAGAGACGGACCTCCTTGCCGTCGTCTGAGACCTGCTTGTGGAGTTGCAAGGTCTTCTTGGAAGCGGTCTCCACCGTCACCGCCGCCTCGGCCTCGAACTGCCTGCGGCCCTGGCGGCTGACGACCAGGTAACGGTACCCTTCCTGCTGAAGCCACCCGATGCGGTCCTCGGTCGCCACCCCCCGATCCATCACCACCAGCGCCCCCCGGGGCGCCTCCAGCGCCTCCAGCATCCCTGCCAGCGTCCTGTGCTCATCCACCCGACCGGCAAAGACCTCCGAGCGGCGCACAAACCCCGCCCCGTCCAGCACCAGCCCCAGCGTCAGCAGCCGGCAGTCGCTGCGCTTCTCCTTGGAGTGCCCCCGCTGGGCCTTGGGTTGACGGGCGGCCTTTCCCTCAAAGAACGTGTTGGTCAGATCGAACAAGGTGACCCTCGGCTCCAGATCGAACAACCCCATGGCCCGGGTGAAGAGGTGACGCTCAATGGCCTCCCGGTGCTTCATCAGCGCGTCGGAGGCGCGATACATCCGCATCAGAGGCAGCGTCTCGAAGTCGAAGTCCAGCAACTCCCCCAAGCCGCTGCGCCGCCTGAGCCAGCCCCAGGTGGCCCTCTCCGAACCGGGACGCGCCAGACGGCCCACGATCGCCCCCATCGCAGCAGCCCGCATCGGTCCGTTCAACCCCAACTCCTCCAGCAACTCCCCCACCCCCAACTGCTCCAGCGCCCAGCAGCCCACCTGCTCCACTCCCACGCTGCGGGGACGCATCAGCTCCACCGAGCCCACCTCCACCGTCTGCAGATCCTCTGAAGGAGCCTCCCCGCCGGTGCCCATGACGTCGGCTTCGCCCTGAAGCAAGCGCTCGGCCATGCGCTGGGCTTCCACCTCCAAGGGGGTGGAGACCTCCTCCAGCAGGGGCAACTGGCCGCTGAGGATGTCCTCGAGGCGGCGGCACAGCAGGGGCCAGTCCTCGCGGGGGATGGGGAAGTGGCTGCCCAGGTTGAGGAGGGTCTGCTGTCGGACCTTGCCGGAGACGCGATGGGAGCGGACCAGGCGATGGGTGAAGTAGGTCTGGCCGGAAGAAATAGAGCGGGTCTGGGTGCGTCGGATGAACATGGGAGGGACGCTACCAGAGGGAGGGAAGGGGGTCAAGCCCATCCCATACGATTATGGCACTACATTAAGGTCCCTCAACCAGGAATCAACAACTTACGGGTGGTTTTAGGCCAAAATAGGGGTAAAATACCTCCAATCGTCTGTCCCTAGTAGAGTCGAGGGGAGGCGCGCCTGCCTTAGATCGAGGGAGTCGCTGTTGCCGGCGGCTTTCGCCACTCGCCGGTGCCTCAATCTCGTTCCTCGCTGCGTTTCCTCGCCCCCGCTCATCAAACCGGACGTGCTGTTTTCCAGCATCCGGCTTTCAGTCGAGATCATGCCTTCGCCCACGGAAGGCTCTGCGGCTTCGACGCCAAGCAAGTGAGACCATAGGTTTCCCGCAGTCTCTCGTCCGAGAAGCGCACATACCCCCCGGACCTCACCTTGTGTTTCCGACAGAGCCACTGACGCAGCCGCTTGACGGCGTGGTGGTCGATCGCGCGATAGGCCGGGCTGACCTGACCCAGGACAAAGTAGTTCGCCCACCCGGTCATGGCCCGGTTCAGGTGTTCTACCATTTGTCCGCGGAGCAGCCTCCCATTCCTCGGCGCCGTCCACTCGCTGATCTTGCGGCAGATGCTTTGAACGCTCGCCTGGCTGGGTCGGGTGCCGATGTAGGCTCCTTCCCCCTTGGAGCGATAGTTGCGTCCGATGCGGTAGCCCAGAAACTCCATCGGTTCCTCGGGACACCGCAAGCACCGGGTCTTCCGCTCGTTGACCGGTAGCTTCAACTCCTCCATGATCCGCTTGACCGCCGTCAGCATCTCTGCCGCCGGTGCCTTGCCGAGCACACAGAAGTCATCCGCATAGTTGACGATCTCCGCTCGGAAGCGCCGGGCATAACCCAGCACCCTCCATCCCAGCACGAAGCGCCGCATGTAGAGATTGCTGAGCAAGGGTGAGATCGGGGCTCCTTGCGGTGTCCCCTTCCGCTCCCGGCGCCCTCGGTTCGTGCGGCCTCTGCCACCCTTCCCGTCGTCCTCCTCCACCGGCATCTCCAGCCATGCCTTGATGAGTCCCAGCATCCTCCCGTCACTCACGCGCCGGGCAATGCTCTTCATCAACTCCGCATGCGGTATCTCGCCGAAGTAGTTGGACAGGTCGCCGTCAACCACCTCCCGGTGACCCCTTTGCAGGAGTCCATGCACGCGTTTGACCGCGTCGTTGGCACTCCGCCCCCGCCGATAGCCATACTGCTCCCGTTGCAGGTCCGCTTCCACGATCGGCTCCAACACCAGCAATGCCGCCGTCTGCGCTACCCGGTCCCGGATGCAGGGTATGCCCAATGGCCGGAACTTGCCGGGCTGTTTCTTCGGGATCAGCACCTGACGCACCGGCTTCGGTACGTAGGTCCCTTCCCTCAGGTCCCGCGCCAGTTCCCCCAACCAGCCCTCCACTCCAGTCGCCTCGATGTCCTTGAAGCCCTCCCCGTCCACCCCGGCCGTGCCGCCATTACGGCGAACCTGTTCCCAGGCTTCCCTCAGAAAGTCTTCTCGCCACACCTTGTCGCATAAAGCATGAAACCGCCGCTTGGGGTCCTCCTTCGCTTTCGCATGGAGCATGGTCTGGAATTTCCGAACCCTCTCTGACCCTGTTAGACTCTTGTCAGTGGCCACGCCTTGCTTCCTTTCCATGCTGCTCTCAACTCAAGGCCCCTTCCCTCCACCGGCGTTACCCGGCTTCCCCGGTACTACGGACCTTTCCGCCACCCTGACGGCCCAGCCTGCCCCTCGCGGGGTCCCGGTTGATGTGTGCTCCATCTCCGTCAGGGCTTCCCGTGTTGCTGCCCTCTTCCCCTTCCATGCGTGCCAGCGTCACTACCCCGACGGAAGCAGATCGGTGCCCGCGTCGCTCTCTTCCCCATCCGCCAACGGCCTTCCCCTATTAACAGGAGGGTCGGCTTCCGTATTGCCCGTTTCGAGGCCTGCTCGACGTTCACTCCCGTTCCGGCCCGCATGGTCGCTGAACCGCCCAAGGCGGCCCTTTGACACCAGAGTGCTTCAGACCATATCGTTACCTCCATGATCCGCCCTGGCTGCTACCAACCGGAGCGACAGTTGTTGGGCGGGATTTGCACCCGCCAGAAGAAGGCGCCTTTTCACGGCGCACTGTTAAAGATGGGTTAGAGTGGGCCGTGGCAATGGAGCTTCGCCTCGACAACCCGTGCGACCGCGTCGGACCGGTCCTGGGGCCTCAACACAAGGTGGTCGAGCACATGCGGGCCTTGCCTCACCGCAAGGTGGGGGCGGCCATCCGGACGGTGCGGGCATCGACGGGGGCGGCGGGCGTCAAGCTGGCCTTCGAGTTCCTGGTGCTCACGGCGGCGCGCTGGGGCGAGGTCCGGTGGGCCGAGTGGTCGGAGATCGATCGGGAGGAGGGTGTGTGGACGCTCCCGGCGAAGCGGACGAAGGCGAACCGCCGGCACCGGGTGCCGCTGTGTGGCCGGGCGCTGGAGATCCTGGAGGCGGCGCGGGTGCTCGGGGACGGAGCCGGTCCACTGGTGTTCACCGGCCGGCCCGGGAGAGCGATCGAGGAGAAGCAGCTGCGCCGGCTGCTCGGGAAGCACAAGATCGCAGCCGTGCCGCACGGATTCCGATCCAGTTTCCGGGACTGGGCGGCCGAGGAAACGGACCATCCCCGCGAGGTGATCGAGGCGGCCCTGGCGCATGTGGTCCGGAACAGGGTCGAGGCGGCCTATGCGCGCTCGGACCTGTTCGAGCGTCGCCGTCGGCTCATGGACGATTGGGCCGGCTACCTGGCCGGCCCGAGCCGAGGGCCGCAGGCCTGAGCAGCGCTCGATGGCCGTGCGAGGCGGGGACAGCGGGGCCGGTGCCGCAACGCGTAATAAAGGGGAGCCAGCCTACCCAATGTAACACATTGGAGCTGGCGAGGGGCTCCGGCCCCTTCGAACCCCCGACCAGGGGAGAGCCCTCCCCTGGCCCCTCCATCACCCCCGCCGCTCCCTTCTCCCTCTCCCATGACCGAGGCCTCGATGGCGTCAGAAGCGACCGCGACGAGGATGTGTGGACCCGTCGGTTGATCGGCCCTGACCTCGGCAGCGCTCAATGGCCTTCCCGCGAGGGATCACTGTGGTGAGAGCGACCTCCCCGCACGGGGGGCAAAGGGCTGCCACCTTGGCCGCCACCTTTGTCCGCCCCCGTGGCACACCAGCGGTCAAAAGGGTGGGTCGCTCTCACCACCAGCACCCCTCTCGTGCGGCGCGCCGTTTCGCCGAGCGAGGGGGGCACGCGAGGCGCCGCCTCGCTTCGCCTTTCCGCAGCCGACGCGGGGAATCCGGGTTGTCCCCCGTCTGATGGGACACTTCGGGGAAGTCTCCGACCACAACGGCGAGGGCTCTGCCCTCTGAGAGAAAGGCGTTGCGGGTAGCAGGATCGCCGCCATCTTAGACCGCCACCCCCCCGTCGGAAAGGTGGCGGCCCATCTGGCGGCATCTGCTTGAACCCCAGAGGCGGAAATCCTCAATCATTCCCTGGTCTTGGGCAGGGGACTTCCATGCCGACAGTTTCAAGCTTGCTGATGGTGTTGTCCCGTGCCTCAAGGCTGGCACACTTTCTCAGAGGCCCCCCTTCCCCTTCTGTGGAGTCGGTCCGGGGGACGTAAACTATACTGAGGGTATCAGCCGGCCAGGAAGAAGCGATGAAGCGGAAGCGAGGCAAGGATTGATCACATTGAAACATCCAGCACTGGTTCGAGAACTGGCCTGTTACCGCGGGGGGCTTTTTCCTGCGCAAGTCCTTGGTGGACAGCCAGATGTTCTCGTTGTGAAGTGTTCGAAGGAGATGATCCTCGCCGCAAAGATGCGTCGCGAGTTCAAGTCTTACCTCATTCCTCTCGACGCTGACGGGGTAAGCACCCACGGTCTAGTGACCGCTTTTTTCGACGATAACGACCAGCCTCTCGTCATTAGAACTCCCCTACTTGACGATGAAATGGGGAACGGCATCTTGAATCTGATGTGTTCGCAGACGTTTTACGTTCATTTTTTCGATGAACACGATAGAGAACTCTTAGGGTACCAGGCCAACAATAAAACGGCCGGAAGATTTACTTCCATCCGGCACAAAATCCGTTTGGCATCGTCAATGTACATTCCCTCACCAAAGATCGACGACCAAATGATAGGTTCCTTCTTTCGTTGCAGCTCCAATGACGATGACAACTCAGTGGTCGTAGAACTCGCGGAAGAGTTGTTTCCATCTGACTTCATGATTTGGGATGCACGGCCCGAACACAACTCCTATAAGGGGCGCAAACATGACATGTTTACTGTGCTTGAACGCGAGAACCCTGGCCTGTATTCCGAGTTGGATATCGTAAGATTTCTTCACCGCGTATTTCCAGGTGACCGGATATTCTTAAATCCCCTTCGACCCGACAATGGGAAGGAGTTCGTGGATGTCATGGTCGCAACCGACAACAACATTCTTCTCATTCAAGCCAAAGACAGTCCGAACACAGAGGAGACCCTTCGCCGACCGATCGAACGAAAAATATCCACTGTCCACAGGCACTTGAAAAAAGCAACAAGCCAACTCCGAGGCTCAATCTCCTATCTCCGCTCAAATGATCCCCTAATCGTCCAATGTGGGGAATCCTCTTACACAATACCTGTAGGCAATCGTGACGTGATTTCGCTGGTGATAGCAAAAGAGCTATTCCCCACCGAATACAAGCACTATAGCCGATTGGCATTCGAAGTATTCGGCGATACGAGTGTTCCCTGCTTCATCCAGGACTACTTGCAGTTTCACGATTTGACCCATCATCGTCGAACGGAAGAAAATTTCTTCGGCGCACTCAATGAAATCATGATATTTGCTCTTCACCACGACGAGTTTCCCCGGTCACGATTCTAGCTGTGATGTGCCGGATTGCTCATTCTCGTTCACTTGTTCTCCGTAGGGTCATATCACAGCCTACTGGTCGAAGGGATCAGGTCTGCCGTCGTAGGACTTGCCATAGCGTCCGAAGATGCCGACCTTGCAGCCGCTGGCCTTAGACTTTGAACGAGCTGCCAGATACCCGGCCTTGGCTGCGGCTTGGCGAGCCTCGGACTCCGCATGGTGTTTAACCGCCTCCCGGTAGCGTTCCCAACCCCTTCGGATCAACTTCTGCTTTGATGCTTCGCCACCCACCTGGCTTGCCTTTACGGCGCGCCAACGGACAACATCGTGGGGGATGCCAGCGGAATTTGCCAATTTGCTCGGGTGTGGGTAGTTTTTCCCTTGGTACGCTCCTTTCCATAGGCAGTGCCAATACCGCATGTCGTAGCGGAGCTTCGTGCACTTGGCACCTTCCTCTGGTGTGGGCACCGACACAATGCCCTTGAGGTAGTCATCCCCGTACTCCTGAACGTAGTAGGCTTTCAGGGTGGGCTGGAGTTTGCCGCAGGCATTGGCGGCATGGGGAAGGGTAGGGACCAGCAACAGCAGAACAACGAACACACGTATGCCCATGTCTCTCTCCTTTCCAATCGCTTTAGCTCCCGGCAATGGGTGCCGGGCCTGCGACAGGCAGGAAACAGTCAGCCCACTTGCTTATTCCCCTGGTCCAAGCCCGAAGCCCAGACATCCCAAGGCTCCGTCTCACTTGAACGCAAGGCGGGTGTATTATTCACAAGAGACCCGGCATGGAGTTTCTTTCTGTCGCTGCGGGCACAATGGCCTAGGGCCTGTTAACACTAGCGAAGCGCCTCGAAGATGAGAGCAAACAAGATAAATCCGAGGAAGAGGGCATCGAGTTTCTCGTAGCGAGTGAAAATGCGGCGATAGCCCTTCAACCGACGGAACAAACGCTCGACTTCGTTGCGCCTCTTGTAAATCTGGCGGTCATACTCCCAGGGGTCCACCCGGGTCCGTAGCGGTGGGACCACCGGGGTATAGCCCAATGCCGAGGCCAGTTGCCGCGTCTGGTTGTCTTGATAGGCACGGTCCATCACCAGAAACGGGGTCTGGAACTGAGGACCCAGGTCTTGGAGAAGCTTGCGGCCTTCCGGGGCGTCGTGAGCCTGTCCGGGAGACAGCGACACCCTTAGAGCCGTTCCAGCATCCGAGGCAACCAGATGAATTTTGCTGGTCCAACCCCCTCGGGACTTGCCGATGGACTGAGGGCCGTTTTTTTTAAGGCGCCGGTCCCATCGGGATGGACCTTGACTGCGGTGCTGTCGATCGATAACACCTCCAGCTTGATGTGCAGGATCTTTTCCCGCTGCAGGTGTTCGAAGACTCGGTCCAGGACCCCGTTTTTCGACCAGCGATTCATTCGGGTATAGATGGTATGCCAGTTGCCGAACCGAGGCGGCAATCCCCGCCACTTGCAGCCGTGTTCGGCCATATAGAGAATGGCGTTGAGCACCTGCAAGTTCGACAGGCTGACGTTGCCTCGTTGCACTGGCAGGACCGAGGCGATCCGTTGGTACTGCGCTTCGGTGAGTTCCATCCGTCAAGGATAGCATGGTTTTGCTGTTTAGTGTTAACAGGCCCTAGATGCGTGGGAAATGCAACAAGCAGTGAAGTTGACTTTATACCGGCAGGTGGAGTAACCTAGAGTCGCTTTGGCAGGAGAGAAAGCGCAAGGAGCAGGCCCGAGAAGGCACCTGCTCCTTTTTTTTGTGCTGCAAGGAGGTGATGCTGAAGGCGCAACCGTGAAACATGGCGAGGTGGCTGGTTGGCAAAGCGCACCGGCTGAGACCCGGTGGCCACCCTGGCTAGATCAGGGGCGCGGGTTCAAATCCCGCCCTCGCCGCCGCCATCCGATGCCGCAGCATCGACGATAGTATGCACTAGCTCGCATTACCTGGCAAGGGGCAGGCTGGGATTTCCAGGCCCCTAGCATGCCAGAACACCCCGGAACGCCTCCTGCACCGATTTCCGTCTCAGGGACCGCAGGTCCCGCCGCCTGTGGGGAAACCGGAATGGTCGGCTCGCTCAGTGGTCGCCATTCGGTCGGAGCCAACCGTCCCGACGTAACGGTTCGGTCAAGACGTGGGCTCGACCTCCTGCTGGTTTGTCCTCTGTGCCAACCGAGCAACCGACGAAGCGTCCCCCTTCCACCTCCATCGGACTGGGGGCAGAGTGCGGAGATGAAACCCGTGCAGTCGGAACGATATGGTCGGTTCGCCAGTCGTGTAGAGGGGTTTCGCGGCTGGCGAGCACTCTCGGCTGGCCTGACCTGGGGGGACCAGCCGATACGTTGGCGGCTCAGCGGCGACACCGACGCAATGTGGCTTGATCGCTGCGGGGAGGATGCCGATCGACTGTTCTTCCACGGCTTGGCCGAACGGTTGCGGTCCGCCAACGTCCTGAATAGTCCCGTGCATTCCCGTTCAGCAAGAGGGATGCAATGAGGGGATCGTAGCAGGGTGATCAATAGTAAGTCTATTAGTATTAATTACTTACAATTAACCAATTATATCTGATGGACGACTGGGCGCGTTACCTGGCCCATGGGTCGGCGGAGGGCCGATGAAGTTTCCGCACTTGAAGGGACGGGAAAAACTGCTGGAGCCTCTTGGGTTCACCCCGCAACAGGCCGAATGGATCACCCTGGTCTGCCTGCACTCGGGCCTGTTCACCCGAGACCAGGTCGAGGCTTTCTTCGGATACTCCAAGTCCAGCGCCAACCGCTTTATCCAGGCGTTGCTCCAGACGCGCATTTCACACAAGCCAATAGCCTCGGAGACCATCACCGACGGCCGCCGGATTTGCCGCATCTTCGGCAAGCAGATCTACGGGGAGCTGGAAATCTCCCTCATCCGTCACCGCCGGGAGACCTCGCTTGAAGTCACCCGGCGACGACTGTCGTCTCTTGACTTCGTGCTCGATCATCCCGAGTTGGCCTGGCTGCTCACCGAGGAGGAGAAGGTCGCTTGCTTCCAACAGCTCGGGATCGAGCAAGCCTTTCTGCCCTGCAGGGTCTACTCCGGCGATGCCAAGGGGCAGGTCCGCTATTTCCCCCTCAGGATGTCGGTTGCCATGGGGCCGGAGGCCTGTCCACGTCGGGCTGAGAATCCAGCACAGGAAGACTCCATCCTCTCCACGATTGATGTCTATGAGCCCGGATTGAAGACAACCCCTTTTTTCTGCTGTCCCACCGCTGCTGCTGCGGGCGCAACCAAGACTGGGGCTTAATCCGACGCATCTTGCCGTGTTGATGCAACTCTGTGACTACTGGTGGGACAACGACCGGAAGCCCTACCCAGGGAAAAGGGCCTTAGGAGAGCGCTTGAGCCTCAGTCCCCGGCAGGTGCAGCGTCACATGGCTGCACTCGAGAGCGCAGGGCTTGTTCAGCGAATCGAGCGGAGAGATCGTCACGGCGGGAAACTGAGCAACGTCTACGATCTTTCGGGCTTGGTAGATCGCCTGAAGAAACTGGAACCCGAATTCAGTGCCGTGGAGGAGGAAGTGAAGGCCAGTCGGAAAGCGGTCGCCAAACCTGGCCGCATGGCCCGGTCTCAAGCAACTGAGCCCCGGGCGCATACCCGAAGGCAGAGGCGGACCCGGAGCGGACAAACATGAACGTAGCGCGACAAGTGGGAAAAGTCAACATCTTCTCCTGCGAAGCGGATATACAGACCGATCTGGTGGCGGCGCTCTCTCCGGAACGTATGAGTACGTACCTAAGAGCCGTGCGGGGTGATAGGGAGAAGGCGCTTCGTCTCTACACTTGGAACACGGCCATCAGCGCGGCCTTCTACGGGCCCCTGCAGGGGTTGGAGGTGACATTGCGGAACGCCATGCACCGGCAGCTTGCTGGTTGCTACGGTGCGGAGTGGTACGACAACCCTGCGGCCGGACTCGACACGGGGTGTCTCGGTCGGATCGAGGTCGCAAGAAGAGCAGTGGAGAACACCGGCCATGTAGTTGGCCCACCTCGCGTTGTGGCTGCGCTCTCTTTCGGTTTCTGGGTATCGCTGCTTGGTTCCGGAGGTCGCATCGTCCCTGCCGGCCGCAAGGCGGACTACGAGAAGACACTCTGGAGGCCCGCACTCCGTGGAGCGTTCCCTCATTGCAAACCGCTTATTCGCAAGCAGGCTCATGGTCCATTGAACGACCTGCGACTGCTGCGAAATCGAATTGCTCATCACGAACCGATCTTCGCGAGGCACTTGATGGAGGATCACAAGCGCATTCTTAATGTAGCGGGATGGATTTCTCCAGGAACGCGAGCGTGGATTGAATGTTATAGCCGTGTTTTACCCCTACTCGCCCCCTCGAACTACACGACGAACTTTCGATTCTAAGCTAAGTACGGACTATGGAAAGCTGTTCGATCTACCGCACTGCTCCAGGACATGCTCATTGGTCGAGTCTTTTGATGAGGACCAAGGTGTGGTCAGGGGACCGCTCGATGACCTCGGTGTCATTTCCGGCAGGAGCGACGGACACAACCCGCAACAATGGTTTTGTCGAAAGATTGTCAGAAACTGCTTCGATGGATGACTATCTTTGTATGGAGCAAGATGGGTCCAAGTCGGGTGCTCCTCTACCTCCGGCGACAATAACCAGGGTGACGGATCTATAATCGAGTCATCCTACTTGCTGTTGAGGGGCGGAAAGGGCGCGGCGCAAGAGGGTTCACCACTTGCCGGATTCCTCTGCGTATACGTGGTCGGGTAATCTGTAGCTGATGCCTGCCTCGTCGAAGGCGGAAGCCTCCAGCAGAGAGGTGAATCGGGTGAAATTGTTGTCCTGAATACGTCCCGGCAAGACCCTTTCCACGATGCGGTGATATCGCTCCTGCATTCGGAACCATGCCAGGACTCCAAATGTCGAGCCGGCGGGATACATCAGACGATCGGCAAGAGCATTCCCGATGAGCGCGCGCGAAATATTGAACACGTACTTTGCAAGGTTGCGGCGAGCGGCCGGTTTTTCAACTCCGATGACCAATGGAGCGGAGTTGATCAGTGAATTCGCCATCACGACAGATTCTACCTCGGGAGGGGGCTCGCACATGAGGCCGATCTCGAACAGCTTCAGGGCGTCCTGTTCATCGCGAAACAGAATCGTCTCGGGAATACCCATCAAATACCCTGAGTATCGCCACGCTTCCATAAAGCTCTTGCGCTCCTCGTTGTTGTATTCAGCACCCAGGCTTTTCATATGCTTCAGCAACCTGGCTGAAAAAGCGGTGATTGCAAAGCCCACGTGTGCCGCGCTAAGCGGCACGCCCCAGGAGCCCGTATCCCAGTCCTCCGAGTTCTTCAGCAGCAATCTGACCTGGGCGTGGATCATCCGCACGCGGACAGACAGCTTCCAGCCGTCCCCACCCCTTTCCAGGCCGCCCGGCATGAATATCTCGATCATGTGACGGTTGTTCTGTTTCAAACGCCTGACGCCCTGATCGCGCACCCGACCGGTGATGAAGAAGGACTTGGCGATATTGGTCGAGAATCCTTCTACGAGAGTGCCTCCTACAAATGCCCCCAGGATCAGTCTCGAATTCCTGTGAAACATGCGGCAGGCCTGAGTCAAGGCCGACAAGTCCAACCAGTCGGGAGGGGATTCCATTCTCTTGAAAAAATCCCTCACCACAGGAGGGGCCTCCCGCAGAATACTCTCGTCCTGTTTTTCGATGGCTGCCCTGAGAAATTGCATCGTCTTTCCCGGTCCGAGGGGGGCAAGCTGTTCGATCACCGCATCGGCTTCAGGGTCTCCAATCATCGTGTGAGCGATGTAATTGGATGCTCTCTCCGGATCGACGGGGTGAGCCTTCTTGTAACGCGTCGTGTAACAGGATGGTACTTTCATCGACTGCGGTGCCCCCCCATTTGGCCCGAATTTCTCGCCGGAGGCAGGAAACATCGGTTCTCGGAATCTGGCAAAATACTCTTAGCCAAGGAGTTAACCAGATTCCATATGGAGCACCGATGCCGACACAGTGTAACACCAAACCCCTGGAGTTTGAAGCCCACGGCAACCGCCGCGTGGTGGCCGATTTCGACGGCGGCCCCATTGCTTCCGATGCCGGCCTGCTGCCGTTGCGCCGGGTGGACCGGCACCTGTCTGTTTCTGACCAGGTAGCGGACTCCTTCACCCAAGCCCATCCTCAACCCCTCCATGAGTGGATCTACTGTGCCCGCGGCGAGATGGAAAACCGCATCAAGGAGCAGCAACTCGACCTGTTCGCCGATCGCTCGGCCGGGACCTACCAGGCCGTCAGCGCCTCTTCAAAGATCCGGGTCAGATCCTCTCCGGAGGCGGGTCGGGGGGAAAGCTTGGTGACGCGGTGTTGGGGGAGGGTGCCTTCCACCAGGCTGGGGATATCCTCGGACGCGTAGCCCAGGCCTCCCAGGCCGTTGGGCAGCTTCAGCCGCTGCATGAAGGCGACAATCCGATCGGACAGGATCTTGCCGGCGTCGGCCGGGTCCTTGCCGGAGGTATCTGCGCCCAGAATGGCGGCGGCTTGCAGATGCCTTTCCGGGCAGGCCGGGGCGGTGAAACGGAATACCGCCGGGGCGTTGAGAATCACCGAGATCCCGTGAGGCACCATGGGGTGGTCCACCGAATAGCCGGGGGCGCGATAGTCCCGGACCAGCCCCGACACCGGATAGGACATGCCGTGGGGCAGGTGAACACCGGCATTGCCGAATCCCACCCCCGCGTAGGAAGCCGCCAGCAGCATCCGGGCCCGCGCTTCGTCGTCGCCGGGGTCTTCCGCCGCCCGCGGCAGGTATTCCGCCACCATCCTCAGGGCCTCCAGAGACCAGACGTCGCTGATGGGGTTCGACCCCTGGTAGGCCGGCCTCAACACCGGGCGCTCGGGATAGGGCCGCCGGGCAAAGGGAATGGCGGTAAAGGATTCCAGGGCGTGGCTGAGCACGTCCAGCCCTGTCGAGGCCCCCACCTCGGAGGGCATGCTGCGGGTGTTTTCGGGGTCCAGCAGACCCAGTGTCGGCTTGAGCCGGCGGTGGGCGATGCCGGTCTTGGCCCGCATGCCGCTCAAATCGAAGATGGCCACCCCGGTGGTCTCGCTGCCGGTCCCGGCGGTGGTGGGAATGGCTACCAGCGGCTTGAGGCTCCCCGGCACCGGAAGTCCCTTGCCGATGGGCGCGTTCACGTAGTCGAGAAAGTCCGCGGGGAAGGTGGAGTAGAGATTGGCCGCCTTGGCCGTGTCTATGGTCGATCCTCCCCCGATGGCCACAAAGCCGTCGTAGCGATCGCTCCGGGCCGCGGCGATGGCCTCCCGGACGGATCGATCGGTGGGTTCCACCCGGACCCGGTCGAACAGGGAAAAGGCGATGCCCTCGTCCTCCAACGACTGCAGCGCCACCGTCACCGGCGGCAGTTCCCTCAGACCCGGGTCGATGACCACCAGCACCCGGCCAAGCTTCATGTCCCTCAGATCCATCCCCACTTCCCGGGTCACCCCGGGGCCGAAGCGGATGTTGGAGGTGGCCATCTGAAAACCGATCTCTCGGCGCATGTCTGTCTCCTGCCTACCCGAAGCAAAAGAGCTGTCCGTCCTGAGATCCGATGACGATCCTGCCGCCGGCCACCGCCGGCGAAGCCGACAGGCGGGCCCCGGCGTTGAACTCCCAGATCTTCTTGCCGTCCTCGAGGTTCAGGACGTAGAAGCGGCCGTCGTTGGACCCCACGTAGATCCGGCCCCCGACCGCAACCGGGGAGGAATCGACCCGCGCCCTGGCGGCGAAGGTCCAAAGGAGCTCGCCGGTGGCGGCCTCGAGGCAGTGCACCTTGCGATCGCGGCCTCCCAGAACCACCCGACCCCCGACCACGGCCGCCGAGGAATAGAAGGGGAACTGGGACTCCTTGGACTCATACCGCCACAGCACCTTCCGCTCCTTCCGGCTGACACTCACCACCTGGTTGCTGAACGTTCCAAAGTAGGCGGCATCGCCGGCCAGGGCCGGGGAGGCCGCGGTATAGGCAATGGAGGGCACCTGGTACAGTTCCCGGCCGTCCTGCACCCGGATGGCGCGAAAGATTTCGTCACAGCCGGAGATATAGGCCACCCCGTCAGCTACGCTGGGGGTGGAATGGACATACCCTTCCGTCATCACCTTCCACAGGAGCAGTCCCGTGTCGGCCTCCAGCGCGTAGAGGTGGCTGTCGTACGACCCGACCAGGACCCGGTTCCCCACCAGCACCGGGGAAGACTTGATCTCCGCCTCGGTGGCGAAGGTCCAGGCAGCCTTGCCGGTTCGCATGTCGACCGCGTGCAGCACCCCGTCCAGATCTCCGATGTATACCAATCCCTGCCCCACGCAGGGCGAGGACTCCCCGATGCCGAATTCGGCGGCCCGATAGCGCCAGAGTTCCTGGCCGCTGCTCAGGCCCACCGCCAGCAGGTCGCCCGACTGCGAGCCCACGTAGACCACATCGTCCAGGATGGCCGCCGAGGACTCGATCGATTCGCCCACCTCCAGGGTCCAGAGCAGCTCGAGCGAATCGGGAAGGTCCGTTTCAGAGGTTCCCGTCAGGGCCGGGTTCCCACGAAACTGGCTCCAGACGCGGCCTGCCGCTAACGATGGACTTTCGGTTCCCCGAACTCCGTGGGGAGACAGACCGAGCAGGAGAATCAAGGCCAGTACCGGCAGCCCCGCCAGGATTACCGCCTTCGAGCGCCGGCCCTCCCCCGAACCGATTCGCCGGCGCTGTTTCAGAAGGCCCATTGGTAAACCTCCAAGGCTCCCTCCCGGTCGAGCGGCCGGGGATTGAAGCGTCCGGTCCACTGCAGGCTGGCTGCTTCCGCCAATTGTCCCAGATCCTCCAGGGACACGCCCACGGCGCTGAGGCCTGGCGGCATCCCACCGCGGGCAGCCATCTCTTCCAGACGCGTCGCCAGCGCCAGCGGGTCGTCGCTCTTATACCCGTTGGGGCCGGCCGAATGCATCAGCTCTCGGTACCTGGCCCCCGCCACCGGCGTGTTCCAGCGCACCACCTGGGGGAGCAGCATGGCGATGGCAACCCCGTGAGCGACCCCGTGCCGGCTCGTCAGCGGATTGGCGCAGGCGTGGCTGGCGCCCAGCATGGAATGCTCTATGGCCAGCCCGGCAAAATAGGCCCCCAGCAGCATGGCTCCCCTGGCGTTGAGATCTTCCGGGTCTCTCAGCACTCTCTCGTAGTTCCCCTCCAGCAATCTCCAGCCTTCCCTCGAATAGCACTCGGAGACGGCGTTGCGCCTGGTGGTGACATAGCTCTCCACCGCGTGGGAAACGGCATCGAACCCGGCTGCGGCCGTCACCCGAGCCGGCTGGGAAAGCGTCAGCGCCGGGTCCAGCAGGACCGCCCGAAAAGCCGCCTTGGGATCCCCGCAAGCCATCTTCTCATGGGAATCCGGATCGGAAATGAGCGCATAGCTCTGGGCCTCGCTCCCGGTGCCGGCGGTGGTGGGAATGCCTACCATGGGCAGCATGTCCCTGGTGGCCTTGCCGTATCCCCGGTAGTCCTGCATGCGGCCGCCGTTGGTGAGCAGGAAGTTGATACCCTTGGCGCAATCCAGGGAGCTGCCTCCCCCCAGCCCGATGATGGAGTCGGGCCTCTGTTCGGCCGCAAACTGTCGACCCCGTTCGACCATGCGGGCATCGGGGTTGACGTCGAAGTCGTGGAACGGCGCCGCCTCCACCCCCGCCACCCTGAGAGAGTCCAGGGCTTCGTCCACGTGGCCCGAGGCTTGCAGGCCATAATCCGCCACCAGCAGCGACCGCTTGAACCCCAGTTCGACCGAGATTTCACCCAGGCGTCCGATGGAATTCAGACCGAAGAGGACCCGGGCTGCCGACTGAAATTCAAAAGGAGATAAATCCATGAAACAAGAACGTTGGGGATTCCCTTCGGGGAAGGTGCCGGTAAACCGGAACCCGGCCGGAGCCGTCGCCTAATTATGCGGGGCCGAGCCCGGCAAGTAAAGCCTGCAGAACCACGCCTCAATACCCGGCCGCCTGGCCGTCTTTGCGCGACTCGGAAGCGCCTCGATAAACCCGGTTTGCCGCATCGAACCCGATCGCCTGATAGCCCCCGAAAGGACCCGCGTTCGGGGTGACCCGGTGCCCCCGTTGAACCAGCCCCTCCAGCGACCCCAGGGAAAAGCCCCGTTCCAGCTCGACCACGCCGCCATCGGCCATGCGGTCGCCGGTCGGCGAAGAAGATCCGTCGTGGCTGATGCGCGGGGCGTCCCCGGCTTCCTGCAGGTTCATGCCGAAGTCGATCAGGTTCAGGAGGACCTGAACCTGTCCCAGGGCCTGGAAGTCACCCCCCATCACGCCAAAGCTGAGGACAGCCTCTCCGTTCCGGGTAACGAACCCGGGGATAATGGTGTGGAAGGGCCGCTTGTGGGGCGCGTAGCAGTTGAAATGGCCCTCCGCCAGGCTGAAGAGCTCGCCCCGGTTTTGCAGCATGAAGCCCAATCCCTCGGGTGTCATTCCCGACCCCATGCCCTTGAAGTTGCTCTGAATGAAGGACACCATGTTCCCTGCCGAGTCGGCCGTCGTCAGGTAGACGGTGTCTCCGGCACCGAGGGCCGGGTTGCCCGCATCGAAGCGCTTCCCCGCCTGGCGGGAGTCCAGCAGCTTGCGGCGCTCGCCGGCATAGGCCTTGGAAATCAACTGCCGGACCGGAATTCGGTTGAAGGCGGGATCGGCGTAAAATCGGGCGCGATCTTCGAAAACCAGCTTCTTGGCCTCCACGAAATGGTGGATGTGGTCGGTGGAACCGAAGCCCATGGAGGCGATGTCGTCGGCCTCCAGCAGGTTCAGCATCTGCAATACGGCGATGCCCTGTCCATTGGGAGGGAGCTGCCAGACACGGTATCCCCGGTAATCGGAGGCCACCGGCTCCACCCATTCCGAACGATGGTCCGCCAGATCCCTGGCGCTCAGAAATCCCCCCAATCCCTTGAAATAGGCTTCAATCCTCCCCGGGATTTCTCCCTGGTAAAAGGCTTCCCTGCCCGACCGGGCAATCGTCTCCAGTGTCGCCCCCAAGTGGGGATTGGCAAAGACCTCTCCCGCCCGAGGAGCCCGGCCCTGCAAGGTGAAGGTCTCCAGGAAGCCGGGCCACTCCCGGTGGATCTCCACGCTAAGCTCCCAGTCCCTGGCAATAACCTCCGAGACCGGAAAGCCCCGGCGGGCATACTCGATGGCGGGGGCCAGCAACTGCTCCATGGGCAGTCTCCCGAAGCGCCGGTGGAGTGCGTACCACCCGTCCACGCATCCCGGCACCGAAACCGAGAGCGGCCCCCGGGAGGGCAGCCGGTCGAGGCCTCGCCGCTTCAGCTCCGCCAACTCCAGGGAATGGGGCGAACGGCCGCTGCCGTTGAGTCCGGACAAACTCTTGGCGCCGGCATCCCAGACCAGAGCAAAAAGGTCCCCGCCGATCCCGCAAGAGACCGGCTCCACCAGGCCCAGCATCGCATTGGCCGCAATGGCGGCGTCTACGGCTGTCCCTCCTTTCCTGAGAATATCGACGGCCACCTGGGTGGCCAGGGGCTGGCTGGTGGCGGCCATGCCGTTGCGGGCCAGAACCTCGGAGCGGGTAGCCCACCTCCTGCCTGCCACCGCAACCTGCAGACCTCCGAAAAGGGGAACGCCCGTCCGGTGTCCGGAATCCATGCAGCCTCGCCTCCATTCCATGGCAGCCATTACCAGATGTAGTCCTTGGCCAGCGGCCTCTTGTCGAACCCGTCCAGAACGTGGACGACCCGAATTTTCTTGAGGCTGACCGGAGAGAGCTGTCCGATGGGCAGATAGACGATCTTGCGCCCCATCCTGGAGGCCATGGTGCGAAAGATGGAGCGGGGCGGACGAGCGGCCACGTAGACCACGAACCTCTCCAGCGTGTAGTCCAGACCCGCCAGCAGCAGGGTCTCCGCCTTGCTTTCCGCCATCCCGTAGTCCGGGTCCTGCCAGACGTCCAGCATGCGGCGCGGAGGATAGGAGAGCAGGAAACCGCCATACTCAGCCCGGGCGATCCCGGGACCCACGATCCGGTCGTAAGGGTTGGTGGAGTAGAAGGCCATGTCCGATTCCTGGGCGTGCTCCCCCAGCCAGGTCGTGCACCAGTGATAGCGGTTCTCGGAGTCTTCGTCGAAGACGACCACCACGGCTCCGACCTCGCCCGAGACCCGCTGGAACTCCCGAACGTACAATTGCCCCTGGTGCCAGTTCCGCAGGGTCTCGCGGACGTCGATGCCGTCCAGCAGGGAGGTCTTGAAGACTTCCACCCTGGACCGTTCCGCCGAAAGAACGCTTTTCCCTCTTTTCTTGAGGAATGCCCCATAGTCTTCCAGGACCAGGTCCTCGGGAGGGTAGGAACAGATGCCGGCGCCGTCGAACCGGCGCGCCCACTCACCCGGGGCCGATTCCTTTTTGCGACCCCTCAGACCATAGGGACGCACCCGGACCTTGCGTCGAGGCAGCCGGCGCCTGAGCCGGATTCGCCTCATGTTGGCGTAGAGCTCTTCTCCCGAAATCCTGACGGTCATGAGATCCGACTGGACCTTCTGGTGAGGCGTGCCGCCCGCCAGTTCCCAGAGATCCCAGGCGTAGTTGTCGTCCACCACCGACCGGGCTGAAACCGCAAGGTCAAAGAGCCCGGCCACCAGTTGCCGGTCCAGGAAAGCCAGATTTCGAGCGTAGCGTCCCAGCAGGCGCCGTTGCCAGTGGGAGACCCTTTCGCCGGTGGCGGCGCCGTATCGCCCTTCCGCTTCGGCCAGAAGCCGAAACACCATGCGTTGGCGGTCGATGCTCCGGACGTTTGCAACAGCCGCATTGTCCTCGAAAGCATCCGTGCGCCGGGCCGGGCCAGGCCGCCATCTCACCCTCGTGGCCGTTCGTTCCACGATGGACTCCAGGGTTTGCAGAGGATCCTCCACCTGGGACGCGATCACCCTGAAGGGTTGGTTGCCGGCCCGAGGCGGCGGGTCGGGTTTGACCGTCTCAACTTTCCCGGCCTGAGATGGCTGGCGGCAGCGCTCGTAGACCGCCTGGAAGAAGGGAGGTTCCAGCAGCACTTCGGCCAAGCACTCGGGGTGGAGGTTGAGCACCTGAACTCCGGTCCGTCGCTGGCGCGCCAGAGGCTCGGCCTGGGCTTTTTCCAGGGCCTCCAGCAACAGCGGAAAGAGACTCAGGGAAAGCACGACCCAGACGGTTTGCCGCCCCGGGAGCGATTGCAGCCTCCAGGCCATGCCTTGAGCCTGCCGGCGAATCTGGTGACTGGCCGGTCGGGGGCAGGCAAGCCAGCTCTCCACGTACCTGGCATAACCGATTCGCCGAACCGCGTAGGAGTCGGGATAGTTCTCCGGGGGGTGGGCCGGCCGGTCCAGGTCGGGGTCCACGAAGTGGGCAGCGGCTTTCACCTCCTGGCCGCTGCGAAGCGCCTCCATGAAGGGATCGGTAATTTCGACCGGGACGTAGGCGGCATCCTGTCCGGACTTGCCCGGGTAGAGGATCACCGAAATCTCCGGCAGCCGACTCACGGCCCGCAGGGTCGCCTCCTTCAGCGTTTGGGGCAGCTCGACGGCAATCCGCCGGGGGCGATGGGCCAGGACGGCCCGCCGAACTTCAGCGGCGAATTCCATTCGCCCCGGAACCACCGGCAGAAAGCGAAAGCGCCCTCGCCTCCAGCCACCCCCCTTTTCAGCACCGCCCATATCGGAGGGCCTCCTGGCCGAGGGTCTGCAGGATGGCAGTCTCCAGCGCCCGGGCACGGCCCCGTCCGGGAGACATTTCGGTCAGCTTCATGGCGAATCGGGCGATGTTGATTCCATCCCGGACGGTGTAACGCTCGTCGGCCTCATGGGCCGCCTGCAGAAAATCGGTGACGTAATCCAGGACCTCCTGCCCGGCAAAGGGCAGATTCTCGCGAAGGATGTGCAGCTCTTCCTCCCGCTCCGGGAACTCGAGCAGGATTTGAGGTTGCAGCCGGGAATGAATGTATTCCGGCAACTCGAAGGTGGAAGCATCGTCATTCATGGTGGCGACCAGGCGAAAATTGGGGTGAGCCTTGATCTTGATCCCGGCCACGATGGATTCCACGTATCGGCGGTTGTCAAGCAGCGGGGCCAGGCTGGCCCAACTCTTTTCGCTCATGCGATTGCCCTCGTCCAGGATCACGACTCCGCCCCTCACCATGGCGGTCACCAACGGCGAGGCCACGTAGCGAAGCTTTCCTTGCGACTCGATCACCGGGGTTACCAGCAGGTCTTCGGGACGGGTATCCAGGGTTGCCTGCAGGATATAGACTTCCCTTCCCAGCCGCTTGCCCACGGCGTAAGCCAGGGTCGTCTTCCCCACGCCCGGCTTGCCCAGCAGCCGGGGATTCATGGGCAGATCCTGGTTGTTGACAACCATCCAGGCAGCCATGAGCTGGCGAATGAGCTCCTCCTGGCCAACCCAATGAATGGGCAGTTCATCCGGATGGGCCAGGTGAATGCGGACGCCGTCGATGTCGACGCTGTGAAGGGTTTGGGGGGATTGCGGGGTCATAGGCAACTAAAGAGCCGTCCACGAAGGGATGAGATTCGGCGACAGACCAAATCTTGCTATAATTCGGTTCAGGATTATATCAGGCCGCCTTGCAACGGTGGAGGCCGGGTTCCAAGCCATCTTCCCGGCCCGCCGATGCAACCCAGGAGCCATTGTATGCATTGGGCCGCCAACAACGGCCTGCAGGCATCCCACAAATTTGAGCCCCACTATCTTCTCCCGAGCCGTCTCCTTCCGGAAGCTCTTCCCTCACCCTATGGGCAGCAGGCTGTTACGGCCGATGCGATGAAACCCCTCCGCCTGACATTCACCCTCTTCATCCTCCTCTGGCTGCTTCCTCAGGAACCGGAGGCCCGGAGCTTGGCGGAGGTCGCCAGGCGGGAGCGCAACCGCCGGGCCCAACTGCCCGAGGCGGCGGTAATCTATACCAACGAAGTCCTGCAGGCCTACGCCGGACGGTCGGCTCCCTCCTCGTCAGGCAGGATGGAGCCCGGCGCGTCCCCGCGCCGCCGCTCCCGGTCCGCTGACCTTTCCGGGCCGACCGGGGAGGAGCGCCGCTGGAGCGAGCGCTTTCTCCAGGTCAAAGCCAGGCTGGCGGCCGCCGAACAGCGTCACGAGAGGCTGCGGATCGAGCTGGACGATCTGAACCTCAAGCTCCAGGGCGATCCGTTCCGCCAGACTACGGTAACCGACCCGGCTCATGTCTATGGTCCTCTGATCGCCCAGGCGGAGCACCAGCTTGAACAGAGCCGGCAGGCCCTCTCCAGCGCCCGGCAAGAACTCGCCGACCTTCGCGAGCGCCTGCGCAAGAGCGGAAAGCCCCTGTCCTGGGAGGATTCCCGGGCCGCCCTGACTCCCCGGCCCACAGGGGGAACCGCCGAGGGGGCGGCGGACCCCGTGCTCAGGGATCGAGCCTACTGGCAACGGCAACTGAGCCTGCTCGACCAGCGCTTCCGTTCTCGGATCAGCCCTCTGGAAATCGAGCGATTTCAACTGGTGCATCGGCGCATTCCCCGCAAAGGAGAGGCTCCGGATGTTGACGGCGCCCCGGGGCTGGGCCTGCCCCCGGGAGTCGCGGACATCAACCGTCGAATCCGGCAACTGAAGAGCCGGCAATCCAGGGAGAGACAGGCGCTGGTGGAACAGGCCCTGCGGTCAGGGGCCCTGCCGGGGTGGTTTCGCTGATTCCTGAAACCCGTCCCATAGATTGTAGAGGAAGACGATGGCCATGACCCGCTCCAGGAAGAAAAAGTCCGCGAGAAAGAAGGCCAAGGCAAAGGCCAGGTGGTGGCACTGGCCCTGGTTCCATTCGACCTGGTCCAAGGTGCTGCTGACCCTGGGAATTTTCGCTTTCGCCGCGGTCAGCTTTGTCCTGATCGACACCTACCAGCAGTTCTCCCGGCAAATAGACCGCAAGATTTCCGGGGAGATTTTTCTCAATACGGCCAAGGTCTATGCCACTCCCCGGGAGATCTATCCCGGCCAACCCATCGGCCTCTCCCAGATCAAGGGCTACCTGGAGGCTGCAGGGTACAGTCCGAACCAACCTGAGGAGGGTGCGCAGGGGCACTACGCTGCAAACGGAGAAGGACTCCAAATCCATCCGGGAGAACATGCCTACGGAGGGAGCGCCGCGGCGGTCCGGATCGAGTTTGACGAAGACGGCATCGAACGCATTGTCTCCCTGTCCGACCGGAGCCTGCTCGAATTCTACGATCTGGAACCCCGGCTCATCACCCACCTGTTCGACAAGAGTCGTGAAAAGCGCCGCCTGATCGAGTATCGGGAAATCCCTCAGGTGCTCAGGGACGCCGTGCTGGCGATCGAGGACCGCCGGTTCTTCTCACACTACGGATTCGATCCCATCGCATTGGTCAGCGTGGCATTGGGGGGCTTTGAACGGGGAGCCAGCACCATCACCCAGCAACTGGTGCGATCTTCCAGCTTCTGGCTGACACGGGAAAGACGGGTGATCCGCAAGGCCAAAGAGATTTACATGTCCGCCATCCTGGAGACACGCCTGTCCAAGGAGGAAATCTTCACCCTCTACTCCAACGACATCTACCTGGGACAGAGCGGTTCCTTCAGCATCAACGGATTCGGCGAAGCTGCCACCGCCTACTTCAACAAGGACATCAAGGACGTCAACCTGCCGGAAGCGGCCCTGCTGGCGGGCCTGATTCAGTCCCCCAACCGCTACAGCCCCACCAGACGTCCGGAAAGAGCTCTTCGCCGCCGAAACTTGGTGTTGATGGCCATGCTGGAAACCGGCAGCATCACGCCGGATCAGTATCAGGAAGCCGTAAAGTCGCCCCTGGAGGTTGCTCCCCACAGCGTCGATCAGAACGACGCACCCTACTTCGTGGACATGCTCAAGGACCGCCTGCTGCACACCTACTCCGACGAGGAACTGCTCACCAAGCGCTACAAGGTCTACACCACCCTGGACGCGGACCTGCAATCCATTGCCTACCGGGTCGTGCGGGACGGCGCCGAGCTGGCGGATCAGACCCGGGCCCACCGGCAAAGGCGCGGCCCCAGGGCCAGATGGGATCCGGCCTCCCACCCCAGGTACGAAATCGCTCCCGATGAGCGGGTGCAAGTCTGCCTGATTGCCCTGGATGCCGTTACCGGAGAGATTCGAGCGCTGGTGGGCGGCCGGGATTACGGGACCAGCCAGTTGAATCGGGTGACCTACGCCAAGCGGCAGCCCGGCTCCATCTTCAAGCCCTTCGTCTTCGCCGCCGCCATCAACTCGGCCATGGAACACACCGAACCCCTGGTCACGCCCTCGACCATGGTGGAAGACATCAAGACGGTCTTCAACTTCAATGAGGAACCCTACGAACCCAACAATTACGGGGAAAAATTTTTCGGGCCGGTGACCCTGCGACGGGCTCTCACCAAGTCACTCAACGTGGCCACCATAAAATTCGCCCAAATGATCGGTTGGCAGAAGGTGGTCGACCTGGCGATATCCGCCGGCATGAACGACCGCATCCTGGCCACTCCGGCGGCCGCCCTGGGTTCCTACGAGGTCACTCCCCTAGAGATGGCGGAGGCCTTCACCATCTTCGCCAATCAGGGTATTCGGGTGGAGCCTCGGATCATTCGCGACGTGGTCAATGGTGACGGGGAGACCATCTTCAGCTCGGAGATTTCGTCGGAAGAGGTTCTCGACCCGAGCGTGGCCTACCTCATGACCAATTTGATGGAAGGGGTGATCAATCGGGGCACCGGCATCCGGGCTCGGCTGATGGGCTTTCGAAAGCCGGCGGCGGGCAAGACCGGGACCTCCCATGACGGTTGGTTCGCCGGCTACACCAGCGGGCTGCTCTGCATTGTCTGGGTGGGTTTTGACGACAATCGGGAACTGATGCTGGAGGGGTCCACTTCGGCCCTGCCCATCTGGACGGATTTCATGAAGCAGGCCACCGAACTGCAACCCTGGCTGGCCGAGGATGCATTCCCGGCCCCGGAGGAAGGCATGGTTCGGGTCCACATCGACGAAGAGACCGGACTGCTGGCCACGCCCGACTGTCACAGCGTCATTTTCGAGCACTACATCGCCGGCAGCGAGCCGACCCAGCGTTGCAGCCATTCCGCTCACGAGTGGCTCTACGACCAGCGCCAACTGAGCAACCAGGCCGGAGCCACCCAGGACGAAGCGGAACAGCCTGCACAGCCCCCCTCCAAAAAGACCAGCCGCTTCAAGAGAATTTTCTCGAAGACATTTTGATGGGTGTCTGCTCCGCAGTGGCGCCAACGTCCTTCCAGAAACCCAAGTATCAATCCCCCCTTGAGCGGGAGTCGGCGAGAGGGCGAAGCCCGTCTTCGAGCCGGAGGGGGGCCAACGCGGCGGCCCATAAGTGAGACTCAGCAGTAGGCAGGAGGCGCCGGCGTGGCCCCCCCCACCGCATCAGCCTTCGCCATTCGGCTCGGCTTCTGCGACTCCCCCTCAAGGGGGGAGTGATTCTTGGGCGAAGCCCGCAGTCGAGCCGGTGGGGCCAATGCGGCGTCCCGTAAGTGAGATCCAGCGCTGGGGGGCGAACGCCGGCGTCGCCAGGCAGCGGGACGAACACCTGCCGTGGCAAGTTCTTCCCTCCCCTCACTCGAATCGCCGGGCCAACCGGTCCACCACCAGCCGGCCGATGTTCAGGCAGGCGGTGGCCGCCGGTGAGGGAGCGTTGCACACGTTCAGGACTCGGGGCGTCTCCCGGATATCGAAGTCATACACGAGGCTCCCCTGGGGGCTGAGAGCCTGGGCTCGGATTCCCGCCGGCGCCGGGTTCAGGTCGCCGGGGGTGACCTCCGGGACCAGCCGCTGCAGGGCTCTCACGAAGGCTTTCTTGCTGATCGAACGCCACATTTCCTCCACGCCCACCCGCCAGTATTTCCGGGCCATTCTCAGAAATCCCGGATAGGTCACCGATTCGAACAAGTCCCGCAGGTTGATATCGGTGATTCGATACCCCTCCCGCGCGAACGCCAGGACGGCATTGGGTCCGCATTCCACTCCCCCGGAAATCATTCGGGTGAAGTGGACTCCCAGGAAGGGGAAACTGGGATCGGGCACGGGATAGATCAGGCCGCGGCACAGATGGTGCGCTTCCGGCTTGAGCTCATAGTATTCCCCCCGAAAGGGCACGATCCGGGCCTCGGGCCGGGTCCCGCTGAGCCTGGCCATGCGGTCGGATTGCAGCCCGGTGCAATTCACCACGTAGCCGGCCTCGAACATCTCTCCCTGAGAGGTCGCGACTCTCACCCTGGACGCATTGGAGGCGATGGCGTTCACGCGGCTGTTGGTGACGACCGCCCCTCCGCAATCCAGCAGGCACCCGACCAGGGCTTCGCACACCTGGGTGTAATCGATAATACCGGCATCGGGAACGTGAATGGCCCGGAGGCCCCGAACGGCCGGTTCCAACTCTCCGAGCCGCTCCGGACCCACCAGGGTGCAGCGCACTCCGTTGGCCTGCCCATTGCGATAAATGGCCTCCAGGCGAGGAAGTTCATCCTCCCTGACGGCCACGATGACCTTCCCGCAAAGGGCGTAGGGAACGCCCTGCCGGTCGCAGAATTCCTGCAGAATGCGCTTGCCTTCCAGGCAGTTGCGGGCCTTGAGGGAGCCCGGCTGGTAATAGACGCCCGAGTGCAGCACCCCGGAATTGCGTCCGGTCTGGTGCCTGGCCACCGCTGCTTCCTTTTCCAGCACCAGAACCCGCTTCCCGGGGAATCGCCGGGTGAGGTCGTAGGCGGTAGCCAGGCCCACGATGCCGCCTCCTACAATGATGACCTCCGCCCGTTCCATCGGCCTATCTCCCCTCTCTCAACTCCTCGCCCACCGCCTTCACGAAGACCTCGATCATTTCGTCGGCCTGCTCCACCGTCATGGTCAGCGGGGGAGCCAGGCCGATCCAGTGCGGGTCGCAGCGCAGGATCAATCCGTGCCGGATTAATCGCTTCTCCACCTGCTTGCCGAAGCGCCGCTCCTCGGCAAAGGGCTTGCCGGTGTCCATGTCCTCGACAAATTCCACGCAACTGAGCGCACCCTTGCCACGGACCTCGCCCAGAATCCCCAGTGCCCCGATTTCCTCCCGGAGCCTCTTGCGGATGTGCCGGCCCACCAAGGCGCCCTTGGGAATCAAGTCCTCCTTCTGGATCACCTCGATCACCGCCAGGCCCGCGGCCGTGGCGATGGGGTTGCCCCCGAAGGTGTGCCCGTGGGCGAAGCTGATGTTCCGGCTCTCTTCGCCCCAGAAGGCGGAGTAGTGCAACTCGTCCCTGGCGATCATGGCGGCCAGGGGCGCGTACCCGCTGGCGAGTCCCTTGCCGGCGCACAGAATATCGGGGGCGACCCCGAAGGTTTGTGCCGCAAACCAGTTTCCGGTCCGGCCCATGCCCGTGATGATCTCGTCATAGATCAACAGCACGCCGTATCGGGAACAGATCTCCCGCACCTCCTGAAAGTATTCCGGAGGAGGCACGACAATGCCTCCGGTGTTACTGATGGGCTCCAGGATGAAGGCCGCCACCGATTCAGGGCCTTCGTGCCGGATCGTATACTCCAGCATGGCGGCGCCGGGATGGGCGCCGGTGGCGTGAGTCGGATCGAAAGGGCCGGGAAAACAGGACGGCGGGGGAATATGCACGAAACCGGTGAGAAAGGGTCCGAACACCGCCTTGCGCGGTCCCCCCAGCCCGGAGGCGGACATGGCCCCCATGGTTCCCCCGTGGTAGCCCAGGTAGTTGGCGATCACCTTGTACTTGGCCGGGTTGCCGCTCTGGCGATGGTATTGGCGGGCGAACTTGAGGGCAGACTCGGTGGCCTCCGATCCCCCGCTGACCAGCTTGACGGTGTCGAGACCTTCCGGGGTGATTTCGGTCAGCTTCTTGGCGAATCGAACGGTGGTGTCCGAAACGGCGTGCAGCGGCGCCACGAAGCTGACCCGTTCCTGCTGCTTGCGGACGGCCTCGATGACCTGCTCGTTTCCGTGGCCGATGTTGACCACGTAGATCCCGGACACGCCGTCGATGTAACGCTTGCCGTCCACATCCGTCAGGTACACCCCCCGGGCTTCCCGGATAATCAACGGATTGGCCGAAAAGACCTTCATCTGCTGCAGATCCAGCAGCAGGTGTCGGACGTCATTGCCGGCAACAAGGGTAGGAGACATGGTTACCCCGCATTTCTCACCGGGGCATTCCCGGTGCGATCAAGATGGATCAGGAGAGAGGAATTTCCTCAGGCGCCTCCGAACGGGCTCCGGCGCAGGGCTTCCTGAATGATGGACTCGGGCACTTCGTATTCGCCGACCGCCAGGTTGCCCTGGTAGCCCACATCCCGGATGCCGATGGGGCTGGTGTAGAAGGCGTCGACGGTCATCTTGCGCAACCATTCGAAGAACCGAACTCCGGGGGAAAGATCCGAGACGGGATGGACGCGGTAGTCGCTAAACCCCTGGTAATCCTCGGAGGCCCCGTATCGGGTAGCCCGAGCCCCCTCCATCGTTTCCGGATCCCCTTCCTCGACCAGTCGGTCCAGCAGAGAGGTCTGCTGCTGCTCGGCGGCTTCCAGAAACGAGGCGCCGTGTTGCTGGCGCATCTGGGCTTCCAGCCAGAGCAGTCCTCCGGTGTAGATGTCGGCCAACTCGGGGTTCTGGCTGCACAGCAGGTCGATGAACTCGGGAGCGCCGGCGTCGACGGCGCTTCCGGAACGCTCGTCGGCCGGAATGATCAGCTCGGCCAGCCGCTGAATGGTCCGGTATTCGTGGGGCTTGAACAACTTGGGCCGGTAGGCGCCGGTCTTTTCCTTTTCTTCCCGAGCCGTCCCGTGGACGTGCTCCCCCCAGGCGAACTCGAAGGGAGCGGCCCCGCTGGCCGTCAGGGCCAGGGCGATCCTCTTCAGCACCTGGCGCCGGGTCAGCGGACGCCGGATTTCCGGTCTCAGGGGGTCGTTAGACATTTCCCTGCCTCATCTCCTCGGCCAGATAGTCGGAGGCTCTCCAGGCCAGGGCGTTGATGGTGAGGGTGGGATTCTTGTCGGGGTTGCTCACGAAGGAACCGCCGTCGCACACCAGCAGGTTCTTCACTTCGTGAGCCTGGCAGAAGCCGTTCAGCACGGAGTTCTTGGGACTGTCCCCCATCCGAACGGTCCCCACCTCGTGGATGATGGTCCCGGGCACCGAGATCCCGTGGCGATCGAAATGGCTGGTCAGCCCCATCACCTTGCCCCCCATGCTTTCGATCAGCGCCGCAAAGGTCTTTTCCATGTGCCGGGCCTGCTTCCATTCATAGTCGGACCACTTGAAGTGAAAGCGCAACACCGGGATGCCCCACCGATCCACCACCTCGGGATCGATCTCGCAGTAGCTCAGGTTGTTGGGAATCATCTCGCCGCGACCGGCGAACCGGACGAAGGCCCCATACTCTTTCCGAACCTGCTGTTTCAGCTTCCTGCCGTAGCCATGCCGTCGGGCCGCGCCGTGAAAGGTCCCCACCTGGGGCATGTTGTAGCCGCCGCCGATTTCGATGTGATATCCGCGCGGAAACCCCAATCGAGCCTGGTCCTCCCAATGCCACCAGGGCATGTAGAGGTGGGCCCCGCTCATCCCGTCGGTGTTGTATCGGGGCAGGTTCTCCAGGCCGGGGACGTAGCCGGCCATGCCCAGCCCCACCGTATCCATGAGAAAGCGCCCCACCGTGCCCGAGCCATTGGCCAAGCCGTTGGGAAAGAGGCTGGAGCGGGAATTCAGGAGCAGGCGGGCGGACTCGCAGGCACTGGCCGCCACCACCACCACCCGGCAGTTGATCCGCTTTTCGGTGCGGCTCTGCTTGTCGATGTAGACCACGCCGCTGGCCCTGCCGCGGCCGTCGGTCAGAATCTCCCGCGCCATGGCCGAGTGGATGATCTTGAGCTTGCCCGTCTCCAGGGCCGGAAAGATCTGCACCTGGCTGGAAGAGTAGTTGGAGGCGGTCAGGCACCCGCGGCCGCACTGTCCGCAGTAGTGGCAGGCGGGACGCCCGTTCAGCGGCCGGGTGATCACCGCCTTCCGCATGGCGATGCAGGGTATTCCCAGCTTGTGGCTCGCCTTCTGAATAACCAGTTCGTGAGCCTTGGGAGGCGGGGGCGGCTGAAAAACGCCGTCGGGAGCGCTGCGAATCCCCTCTCTGGTGCCGGTGATTCCAATGAAAGCCTCGGCCTTGTCGTAATAGGGGGCGATGTCTTCGTAGGAGATGGGCCAGTTGGCCCCCAGACCGTCCCGGTCGTAGGGGCGAAAGTCGTAGTCGGAGAAGCGCAGCGAGATCCGCCCGTAATGGTTGGTCCGCCCTCCCACGACGCGGGACCGGAACCAGAGGAAGTCGCTGCCCTTGGCGACGGTGTAGGGCTCCCCCTCCAGGGTCCACCCACCCTTGACCGCGCTGGCGTTGAAATGACCGAAGGCCTCTCCGCGGCCGAAGTAGACGCCTCC
Organism: Terriglobia bacterium; assembly: GCA_963665655.1. Classification (GTDB taxonomy): domain Bacteria; phylum Acidobacteriota; class Terriglobia; order Versatilivoradales; family Versatilivoraceae; genus Versatilivorator. Next base: position 4,659,607 of record OY762429.1, on the reverse strand, counting down.
GCCCTCCTCGGCGCCCCGATGATCCACCTCATGGGGCCAGAGGTGCTCCTTGAAGTCGGCCAGCGGGTTCAGCATGGGGCCGGCCTCCAGCAAGGTGACCCGAATCCCCATTCGGGTCAGCACGTGGGCGACGGTTCCACCGCCCGCGCCCGATCCGATCACCACCACTTCGTGTTGTTCGGGGGCCTGCCTGATGTGAGCCATGGCGGTATTCAAGCACAAGTGGGTGGGAATTGAAACCCGCCCCGCAGGCCGCGCTAGCTGTAAGCTCTACCAAGCATCCTCTTTGTAGCCGGCACTGGTTGATTGCGCGTCTCGGCTTCGAGCCTCCGGTTTAGGCAAGACAACGCCTTGCGCTGCAACCGGCGGCTTGAGTAGGGTGGGTGTTATTTGTCCAAGAAATCAGGGGCGGCACACGTTCTGCCGACAGACATGTGTCATTGGAGCCTTTTGCAAAATTCCTCAGACAACGGTCTTATGGAGGCTCGGAACAGGTTTTGATTCACATGGATGCACAGGATGCACAGGATTTTTTCTTGAAACGGCCAGCTTGCAATCCTGGGCATCCGCAAATCCGCACACGATCATTGCCGGAGCCGGCTTCTCGTGCAGCAGCGTCCCGTCCTGGTTATCCTGTGTATCCTGTGCATCCATGTTCATGATAAGCCTTTTGCAAAATTGGCAATCGAGAATGACATTGAGGCGGCAAAGGTGATGTGCTGCAGGCTCCGGCATTCACCACAAAAAGCACAAAAGTCACAAAACGAGTTTCTTGATTTCGAACCTTGCCGATCCGAGGGTTCTTTTTGTGCTTTTGTGCCTTTTGTGGCCATTAAGCTTCAGACGGCGAACGGGTTCAGTGTCACCTGATCCTCGACGGACGCGGGAGGAAAAGCCCTCGATCTGCATAAGGATCGCTCGACTCCGATTCTTGCAAAAGGCTCCCGCAACAACGCTGCCAGCAACCTTAAGGACGGCTCAGGCCAGCACGTCGAAGCCCTGCCAGGTGATCTTGGCGCCGATCGCCTCGATCTTGGGCCAGGCATCCTGGTGCTCCTTGGAAACCGCCCAGGTCGCCCGTTGGGCTTCCGTTTCGAACGAGATATCGATCTCGTACAGGGTCGAAGACTCGTAATGGCGCAGGAGGCGGGTCGAGAGGAAGCCCTTTTGCACCTTGATGGCGGGGACATAGGCATCCCGGTAGAGTTTTTCCAGCTTCTTGCCCATTCCCGGCTTGGTTTCAATGTAGATGTGGAGCTGAACCGACTTCTTGGCGTTCTTTCCGGCGGCCACAAGGTGTCGGCCCAGGACTGCGCCCACGATTCCCAGTCCGGCGGCCTTGAACCAGTTGCGGCGGTCGTTGAGAGAGCGGACAACTCGGCAGGTCGAAGTTTTCATCGGTCTCTGTCCTCCTTTTTTGCGGAACGGGTCTAACCCGCACGGCTAACCGGGTCTCTGGCGAAATTACCAAAGACCGTGTATTCTCAGTGACTTATCGCCCAGGTATTGAGGTTGTGCAGGAACAGGCCGGGCTGGGTGCGCTCCAGCCTGCCCTCAGGCAGCAGCACCAACGGGATCCATCGGGTTGCGTACGATCCCTTTGGCGCCCTGGCCAACACCTTCTCTTTATCACGAAACCGGGAAGGGCGACAGGACTACTTTGCAGTCTGCTTATGCAGGGATCGATCCGCCCTGATGCCCGCTTGACCCACCAAGCCGGCGAGCCATAGAATTCCTGCTTTCAAAGGAGCGGCAATGCCAGTGCAAAGCGCCATCGGTCTGGCTGTCTTCCTGGGACTGGCCTGGGCCCTGAGCGAGCGCCGGCGCATGGCGCCGCTACGCCTGGTGGCCTTCGGTCTGGCCCTGCAATTGGCCCTTGGAATCCTTCTTCTGAAGGTCCCCGGCTCGGGCGAGATCTTTCTGGGGCTCAACCGGGTGATCCTGGCCCTGGAAGAATCGATCCGGGCGGGGACGGCTTTCGTATTCGGCTATCTGGGAGGCGGTCCCCCGCCTTTCGAGGAGAAGCATCCCTCCTACGCCTTCGTTTTCGCCTTCCGGGCGCTCCCCCTGCTGATCTTGTTGAGCGCCCTTTCTTCGCTGTTCTTCTACTGGAAAGTGCTGCCCCTGGTGGTTCAGGGGCTCTCGCGCGTGTTGGAAAAGACGCTGCGTCTGGGAGGCGCCGAGGGCCTGGGTGTCTCCGCCAACATCTTTCTGGGGATGGTGGAGGCACCGCTCGTCATCCGACCCTACCTGGCTCGCATGACCCGCAGCGAGTTGTTCACGGTCATGACCAGCGGGATGGCGACCATCGCCGGTACCGTCATGGTGCTCTATGCCAGCATTCTGTCCGACATCATTCCCAACGTCATCGGGCACATCCTGACGGCTTCCCTTCTCAACGCCGTGGCCGCCGTGACCATCTCCAAGATCATGATTCCCGAGACCGGCCCGAGAACCTCGGGGGAATGGGTTGAACCCGAACCGGTCACGAGTTCCATGGACGCCATCACCAAGGGCACGCTCCGGGGCGTTCAACTCCTGATCAACATCGTGGCCATGCTATTGGTCATGGTGGCCCTCATTCACTTGGCGAACCTGGTGCTGGGGGTTCTCCCGATCCCCGGCTCCCGCCCCCTGACGCTGCAGGGAATCCTGGGAATCGTCAGCGCGCCCATCGTGTGGCTCATGGGCATTCCCTGGAGCCAGTCCGGGAGTGCCGGAGAACTGCTGGGCACCAAGATGGTGATCAACGAACTGGTGGCCTATATCAACCTGAGCCAACTCCCCCCCGATGCCCTGTCGCCTCGAAGCCTGGTGATCATGACCTATGCCATGTGCGGTTTCGCCAACCCCGGCAGCCTGGGAATCATGATCGGCGGGCTGGGCACCATCGCCCCCGAGCGGCGGGCCGAGGTGGTCAGCCTGGGACTGCGCGCCATCGTCGCCGGGACCCTGTCCACCTGCATGACCGGTGCGCTGGTGGGCCTGCTTTATTGACTTTCCTCATTTGGATCGAAACGCACTCTAGTTTATACTAGCGGCTCATTCACAACCGTGCGGCTGCTCCTGCGGGTTGGACCGGTAACTGATTCAAATCACACCTTTTAACTCACATTTATTCAGGCGCGCCCCACAACCCCGGAGGTAAGGAAATGGATACGGCCACACTTGAGTCCGTCGCTCGTGCCCTGGTTCGGAAGGGCAAGGGAATTCTGGCTGCAGACGAGAGCTCGGGAACCATCAAGAAGCGATTCGACAGCATTCACGTAAAATCGACCGAGCCGAACCGCCTCTTTTACCGCCGCATGTTGTTCACCACCCCGGGAATGGAGGACTTTATCAGCGGGGTGATCCTGTTTGACGAAACCCTCCGCCAGGTCGGGCCCGACGGCGTTCCCCTCTGCGAAATCCTGGCGGGAAAGGGAGTGCTTCCGGGCATCAAGGTCGACAAGGGAGCCAAGGCCCTGGCCGGATTTCCCGGCGAGAAGATTACCGAGGGGCTGGACGGCCTGCGCGAGCGCCTGGCCGAGTACCGCGACCTGGGAGCACGGTTCGCCAAGTGGCGCTCGGTGATCACTATTGGCGAGGGGATTCCGACCCGCTCCTGCATCGACGGCAATGCCCGAGGCCTGGCCGGCTACGCCGCCCTCTGCCAGGAAGCCGGACTGGTGCCGATCGTCGAACCCGAGGTGCTGATGGACGGAGGTCATGCCATCGAGCGCTGCGAAGAGGTCACCGCCGACACCCTCGCCACCGTCTTCTTCGAGCTTCACCGGCATCGAGTGCACCTGGAGGGCATCCTGCTCAAGCCCAATATGGTCATCTCGGGCAAACAGTGCCCCGTGCAGGCCGGCCCTGGAGAGGTTGCCGCAGCCACCCTGCGCTGCTTCCGGCGGAGCGTACCGGCCGCCGTGCCGGGCATCGTCTTCCTTTCGGGCGGCCAGACACCGCTCCAGGCCACCGAAAACCTGCAGGCCATGAACGCCTTGGGGCACTCGCCCTGGCAGCTCAGCTTCTCCTATGGGAGGGCCTTGCAGGAAACCACTCTGAAGGCCTGGAACGGTCGCGCGGAGAATGCCGGCCAGGCTCAGGCGACCTTCTTTCATCGATCCAAGTGCACCGGCGCGGCCCGCGACGGCCAGTACAACCCACTGATGGAAGATGAAGTCGTCTCCCTTTCCAAGGCTTGAGCCGGGATCGGCCCTGGTTGCAGCCCGATCAAGCGCCGGGCTCACCATCTTCCGAGGCGTCCCTGGTGACTCGGCAGGTCAGCTCCACGGCCGGATTCCGTCGGCCATTGCTGTTGAGAACGCAAGGACTCACCGCCGCCCATGAATGGCTTCAGCCTCGAATCCCACGGCATCAACGTCCATAGAATTTACCGAAACTTTTCCCCGGCCCAGCTCTACGAGGAAGCCATCCGCCACAAATCGGACAGCAAGGTCTCCTCCAACGGCGCACTTATGGCCTATTCGGGAACCAAGACCGGGCGCTCGCCCAAGGACAAGCGAGTGGTCCGCAACGCGGCTTCCGAAGCCGAGGTGTGATGGGGCAGCGTCAATGTGCCGCTGGGGGAGACTCCCTATATGCCGGGGAGATGAAAAAGGCCGTGTTCAGCTACATGAACTACGCCATGCCCAGGCAAGGGGTCCTGTCGATGCACTGCTCGGCCACTGCCGAACAAGCGGGCGAAGGCTCCTCGATCCTGTTCGGCCTTTCCGGCACCGGCAAGACCACCCTGTCGGCCAACCCCAAGCGGCGACTGGTGGGCGACGACGAGCGCTGCTGGACCGATGACGGCATTTTCAACATCGAAGGGGGCTGCTACGCCAAGGCCATTCACCTCACCCGAGAGGCGGAGCCCCAGATTTTCGACGCCCTTCGATTCGGCGCCGTGCTGGAGAACGTCTCCTACGGCCTGGCGACCCGCCACGTCGACTTCGACGACGACACCATTACCGAGAACACTCGAGGGGCCTACCCCATCGATACCATCCCCAATGCCAAGGTGCCCTGCCTGGCCGGTCATCCTACCGACGTGATCTTTCTCACCTGCGACGCCTTCGGAGTGCTGCCCCCGCTGAGCCGCCTCACTCCCGACCAGGCCGAGTACCACTTCATCAGCGGCTACACCGCCAAGGTGGCCGGCACCGAGGTCGGGGTCACCGAGCCCCAGGCCACCTTTTCACCCTGCTTCGGGGGACCCTTCCTGGTATGGCACCCGGGAAAGTACGCCCGCATGCTCAGCCAGCGCATCCGCCGTCACGGGGCCCAGGTCTGGCTGGTGAACACCGGTTGGTCTGGCGGGGCCTACGGCACCGGCTCACGCATCCGGTTGAAGTACACGCGGGCCATGCTGGATGCGATCTATGCCGGTGCCCTGCGGGACGCCAGGACCGTCGAGGACCCCACCTTCGGCCTGGAAGTGGTTGCCGAATGCCCGGGGACGCCGAGCGGGCTGATGCTGCCTCGCGATTCCTGGGCCGACAAGGCCGCCTACGATCGGACGGCAGTCAAGCTGGCGGGTTTGTTCAAGAAAAACTTCAGGGTCTACGAGAGCGATGTCACCGACGCGGTGCGGGCGGCGGGGCCGCGATAGATCAAGAGCAGCCCCTTTACACGAAGGGCAGGAAATCGCCGCTGGAATCGAACTTCAGGTCCGTGAGGGGGGTCACCACGCTCAGGTCGCTGCGCGATTCCACTTCGGGAAGATAGGCCTCCGAAACCAGGATCTGCCGCAAGTCGAGCGTGTCGTGAATGCGAACCACCTTGGCCTGCTCGGGTTCCACCAGGCCCACGGTCCCCAGCGCCAGGCTCAACGCCTTGCGGTCGTTGTCGAAGGTGATGGGAATCGAAGCTCCTGAAGGCGCATTGCCCGTCATGCAGTTGATGTAGGTGGCTTCGCGGTTCATCCGATCCACGGCCCGCCGGTGGCAGTACTCGGCCATTCCCAGTCCCGAAGCGTTCCCGTGGGTTTCGTCTGTCAGGTCGCGGACGTAGATGCGAGTGATCCTGGGACGCTCGCTGTCGGTCGCCCGGTGGTCGTTGTACTTGCGGCCGATCACGTTGGTGTCCATGCCGGCCCCGCTGATGTCCTTGCCGATCCGGTCGACCACCAGCAGATCGATGGATTCGAAAGGCAAGCGCGGCATCCATCGCTTGGCCAGCACCAGCAGCGCCTTTTCACGCTCGAGGAAATCCTCCGGAGCCACGGCCTCGATCAGGGCCGTCTGATCGTACTGGTTCTCCACGATCCCCAGCCCCAGCAGAACTCCACACTTTTCAATGACCGTTCGGGCGATGGAACGGACCATCTGATCCCAACTGTAGTGAATGATGGCCTGGTGGTAGAGGGCCGCGCCCTTGTGCTTGCCGAACCCGATGAGCATCATCTTGTGAAGCCCGCTCTCGATTTCGCCGTTGAAGCCCGTGTGCGGCTTGACCCGGGCGACCACGGCGACATGGTCGGCCTCGAAGGCAAGCCTGTCGAACAGCACCGGAACCCCTTCCTCGGTGCGGCCCACCTCGACGGTCTCCATGGAGGCCCGAATGGGCGCCCCGGTGAATTCTTCCGTGACCCCGTAGCTCTCGATGATTCCCCGCTGGTTCTCCGCGATGCCCCCACCGTGGCTACCCATGGCAGGCACCAGGAAGGGTTTCCCTCCCAGCGCCTTGAGCTCATTCACCAGTGACTTGACGATCAGGGCGATGTTGGCAATGCCGCGGCTGCCCACCGAAATGGCGATGGTCTGACCGGCCTTGACCCGAGACGACAGGTTGAGCCGAGCCACCTCGTCTCGAACCGTCCCGGGAATGTCATCCACCGTGGGCGCTTCAAAATGCTGCGCCACTCTCATCAGTCGCGGGTACGCCATGGCTTGCCTCCTCTATTGGGGTCGCTGGAACAGCAATCCAAGTTCTACCACGAGACGATCTGTTTGGGAAGCAGCCAAGAAGGAACTCTCGCCAGCCTTCATTCAATTCCATTCCGAACTTGCGATTGGCCTTCCACTCGGAGCCGTTCTCTTTGACTTTCGAGTACACACCCTACTTTGATTTTGTCCTAAAATGGGTCAAGTTCTGATTCTTGATCGGGGACAGAAATGAAAATCACCGTGAACATTGACGAGGAAATCGTGAGAAAAGTCCGCAAGATCGCCATCGACAAGGATACGACCCTGACGGCCATGGTGAGGGACTATCTTACGTCAGTGGCCGGCGGCGACGCCGCCGCGCGAAAAGCGGACGCGGATAAATTGATGGATACTTTAGAGAAAGTGAGCCGTGATGTGGGTCCCCGCACCTGGACGCGGGAGGACCTGTATGACAGGCCTCGCCGATACTATGGCCGATAAGGAATACGGCATCAGCTTTTGGGATTCGCTGATTGTCGCTGCTGCGGAGAAGGCCGGTTGCACGCGGATTGTTTCTGAAGACCTGAATTCAGGCCAGTCCTACCACGGCATCGCCGTCGTTGACCCGTTTTGATAGAGACGTTGGAGGGCAAGTGCCATGGATGGCTCATGCCGACCTCTCTTCTCGTCCGACTTCGGCATCTTCCAACAAGTCTTTTGCTACGCTGAGGTACTCTCGGATGGCGGTTTCAATATTCGCGAGGGCCTCTGCTTTCCTTTTTCCCTGGGACCAGCAACCAGGCAAGCCAAGCGCCGACACGCCGTAGCCTTCGTCAGATTGGTGAAGGGTAATTTCGTATTTCACAAGGATCTCGTCGCGCTGGCTCATCCTGGACTGAGAATGACGTTGCCAGGAACAGGCCGGCCGTCTTCTTCAAGAGAAACCATGTAACCTTCAATGCCCTCTTTGATATTGGCAATGGCTTCCTGCCTGGTTCTTCCCTGACTGATGCAACCGGATAAACTGGGACATTCAGCAACCCAATAGCCATCTTCGCCCAGGTGAATAACCACTTCTCTCATCATTTCACCGCCGTACAACCTGACAACGGGCTGGGCCCGGTCTGGTCACGATTTGTGGACTTGCAAGGCGCGTTTCGAGGAGTTTACACAATACAATCCAGCTCTGAACCTGGCACCTGGGATTCAGGAAAGTCCCAAGGAATCAAAAGAGCTCCGACCATCAGGAAACATGCTCGAAACGCCTGATATTTTCGTCCGCTGATCAACGAGATAGTCGTGGTTGAATGAGAAAATTTCCAGGTGGTCATCGTAAACGACGTGGAGATGGTTTTCATAGTGCCGGGATCTCGGGAAGACTCTCCAGGACACCGGCTCACCATCAATGGAGCAATTCGCACCATCGCTGGAGATCACAACCAAGCTGGAGTCCAACTCGATAACGGTTCCAAACATCGCAACCTTCGCCGATACGATAGTTTCTCCGTGACGTTCCAAAGAAAGAAAGCCGATCTGCTGCACAGGAGTTTCTTCATCCCACGGTTGATATTTGGCGACACGAATGGAGCCGTTGGCCGCCCGACAAATCTTGTCCTGAGCCGCCCAGGAATAGGCTCCCACAGCGTCTTCAGAATCGGGGAAGATTTTTTCTTCCGAAATCAGCTTATGAAATTCTCTGCTATACACGCGGGACCCCGCGCGTGTTTTGTGATAGGCAGCCAGGAAGCCGGAGCCTCTTGCTGATGATCCATAGATACTGTAAAAAGCCCATTGGCACTCGTTGCAATACCGTTCGGCAAAATGGTTACCAATATGAGAATTGATTCCCGTTCTCACGGAGTCTGAAGGATCGAAGCGAGTATCAAGACTATACTCCCACAGACCCTCCCCACCCGCTGCCAGAGCCAAGCATTTGTACGATGCACTGAGCGCCAGAATAGGGCAGTCCCAGAGCTTTTTGACACGCGAACTCACAGGATATTTGGTCTGTCCACTACAGGCGGCTGCAAAGACCCCACTCTGAGAAGCGACATATAAGCGCTGATAATAGATAGTTGAGTCTGTGTGAGGAAAAGGAAAGAGGTCATCTTGTTGGCCTAGCAGGGCTCTTTTGATTTCTTTTTCTTCGACGACAAGAGAAGTCTCCGCAAGCGTAGAAAAACGGTGATTCATGATCGCTCTGAACTCTTCATCATGGAGGATTCCAGTTCCCGCCACTCGGTACAGATAATCTCCTCGTGTAAAGGCGCACATGAGGGCGAGTTTGAGGGAGGTATCAATCGGTATACCTTGGATGAGACGGTCCCAATCCAGAGTCAGAATGCTGCCGTCCACACTGAAGAGGTAGAGGCGTCCCCGGTAAATCTGAGTGTCCCAGTACCGACCTGGAATAGTCAATTTCACAGGTGACATGGTTGCCCTCTCACGATCTTTCTGACCTTCGCAGGAGTGAACAAACTGGTTTCCATCCAGCGCGTGAGAATTTGCTCTGTAGGGATATCCTGATGGTTCTGCTGATGGTCGGCCGGATAGCCATGCCAGATTCCCTGATTCCCTACAAATTTTGCGATAAACACTTTTGTGATGTGATCTTGGGCCAGCCCCAAGTAGTCAGGCATCTCATTGGGAAGGTAAAGGCCCCAGCCGGTATCGTTTTCAATCCAGCCGTTTGCACGCGCCGCATTAAAACATCCGAACTCCTCTGTAAGGGATATAAACCATTGGGACTTTCCCCAGGTTCTGTTCCTGTGCTGAGGATTTGGTGAATAACTCATATTATGATTCATGCACCTCAGAATTTCGGAAGAAGGATCAGAAGACTCAGAAGGCGTTTCCCCCGTCACAGGTCGATGACAGGGGACCAACATTGCCGCTCGAGCCTGTTTCCTCTGAGTCTTGTCCAGTATGGTGCAGTACCACACAGAACACTACCAACACGACCGGCAGGGAAGTTAACGAATACTCCACTTTTCTTCGGAAGAGCTTCATGGGGCCGCCCTTCGCAGCTTGTCCCAAGTTTACCACTCCTTGTGCTGGACTGAAGGCATTCGAGCCAGTTGATCGTCGAGCAAGCCATTTGCGCAAATGGGCAGGCAGTGAGGTTTTTGTTGGGAGAGGTCAGTGAAGAACGCGGAACAGGTGCGCTCTTGTGTATTATGGAGACCCCCGGTCCTCATGATGAAAGAAGAATCGACTTGACCCACAGACTAACCCTGCCACGACACTGGTTCAGGCTTCAACGAGAGCTGTTCCCCTGGTTGGAGGAGGCTCTGGGTTCCTTGGGCCAGCGCTACGAGCCGCTGGTCCGAGTGCTGGAACAACTGGTGCAAGTGGAGCAGTTGCCGCACTCCAGTAGTGGCTGGTGGGGCTTGCCGTTGAAGGACGAGCCACGGCCCGTCGATTCGGCATTTTCGTACTGATAGTCGATCAATCGATGCGCCCAACGCTTTGAGTGGGTCGTCGCCAAACCAGGAACGGAAGGGATGGAAACCCATGATAAGGCAGGGCGAGGGCAAGCTGCACTTGCGCCCGGTGACCGCTTGCGATGCATCTTCCAGGTCCGGTCATATCCATGCAAAAGGGTCTTTGCTGTTGGGTGGTTCCGAGCAGAACATCTCGTTTTTCAGCAAAATATCATGCCCCACTACGAATTTTTCAAACGGTCCGTGAAAAAGACTCTTGTCACGTCCCGTCAGTTCTCCTCGGCCAATAGATCAAGGTGCCCACGCTGAAGCAGTGTTTCGCGAGCCTCTTTGGCATTTTGTTGCACAGTGGTATCACTGTTAGCCAGCCCGGCTCGAAGGATTGGCCTAGCTTCATCGCTGGCAATGTAGTTAGTGCTGTCATTCTCAACAGCGCGTTCGACGAGCTTTGCAAAGCATTCCACGACCAACGGTATATTCTTGTCGAGCATTTTCCGCAGGGCTTTCACCTGACTGTATAAACCGATGTCTACTGATCCTCCTACGTCGAGCGTCGATGAATAGGACTGAAGACGCCATTCAGGGTCCAGGCACTCCGCCTCAAGCCAATATGTAAATTCTTTAAGTTCAATTGATTCCTTCTTCTCGAAACGCCACCCGAAAAACTTGATGATTCTCTCTTTAAGGTCTTCTCTCAGGTGTTTGCCACTGCTTTTCACGGACCGACCTACAAAATCAAACAACTGAGACCAGCGGTCTCTATCGTCCTGGGTCTTTTCGTAAAATCGTTCCAGCAGGCTATCTTTTCCGGTAAGAGGAAAATAATCCCAAAGATAGTAGGTAAATAGGTGTTCACCAAGCATATCGGTAAGGTTACGTGTCGCATTGCTCCCGGTCTTGAACTTGCCAGTGTTTTCAAGCGCAAACCTGATGTCGTCCTGCATGATTTCAAAGGCCATCCTATAGGGACGGTTATATTTCAGGAAATTTCCAAATGCTTCCTTCCAACTCGTAAAGGATTCTTGTGGGAATAAGTCACTTCTGTGTTGGTCTGCCCAATTCCGATTTAAACCGCAAATACGACCGAATTGTAGACCCAACAGAGCATACTCCGGCAGCGTCAGGGGAAACCCACATGCCGAAGCCAGTCGCTTTTCCAAGATCGTAAAAACTTCAGGTGTGTCCGCTTGATCATCCTGCAATTGGCGACGCACCCAATAACCGAATTCAATCAAATTCTCCAACGCCCGGCTTCGCGTTATGTTGATCGCTTCGGTTAAATGATCGTCCAGGTTCGAAAGAACTGGCTCATTGTCATCAAGTTGTTTGTCGTACTGCGTACAAAGCCTATCTAACAATGAGACCAGACTCTGCCGCGCAGTGATAGAGACATTGACATTCTCTTCCAGGCACGTCCCAACAAAATCGCCTACGGCTCGACGAGAACTTTGCCATCCTGGAGGCTCTCTGAAGTCGTTGCTGAAATTGGCTTCTATCTCATTCGAGTGCTCTGAATGGGACAACACCCAATTGCAGAAATCTAAGCACTTGTCCAGAACGTCGAACTTTCCCGACGCTACTCTCTCCTGCATGGCCAACACCATCGCCCGCACGTAAATGGGGCGAATGATTCTCTCCCTATTTTTTAGCCAGAATGTTAGCCGCCAATCGTTAGGGAGGATCTGTTCTTTGAAAGTCGCTTGAAACGTTCGGGAAAGCCCTTCGAAATTTATGTCAACCCACCACTCCTCAGGGTCACGATGGACATTTTTCCATTTGTTCAAGAAGGAGAGGATTGCCTCATCTGACATTATTTCCAGTTCGTCACGTGACTTCGGACTGCGTTCCGCTCCCAACTTCGGACCCTTGGACTTAAAAGGCGCATAGTCATCATCCTTAACCGGATTGTCTTCTTCCGCTTTTAGCTCTTCGTAATAGTCAACATATTTCCCGAAAAGCACCGGAGCAAACGGCCTCAATTGCATCCTGTGGAAGTTGCGCTTTCGCTTTTCGAATAATTCATTGGTAAAACGATCTCCCATCCACTCTCGAAAAGCCTGCTCCGATGGTCCATTGAGAATTGCCTCAAATAATTGCTTCCTTTCAGGGCTAGTCAGCAGATTTGCGCCGAAGTTTTCACACGCGCGGAAAATCATGCATTGAAACTCAAATTCGTACTCCCATTTGCCGTAATGTCCATGAGCAAGGATCAGTTCACGAATCCAGGGCTTGGTTTGTTCATTGGGATGCAGTGCGAATAGGTGCTGGCGAATGCGCATGAACAGGTTCCAACGCTGGGTTCGCAAGGCTCGATCCAACGCCGGTAACGATTTCGGCGCAATCTCCAACACTCTTTCGCACACAAGAGTAAGCGTATGAACGAGCATCTCCTGCGAGTCCGAGTGCCTTCCACTGGGACCGTTTACCCGCCGGCACCAAATGGTTGAATGGTCGTTGCTTCCAGCCTCTTCAAGTTCGTCCTGATGGAATGTGAGGCGTATCATCTTCGCTGTAGCATCAATCAGTATTCGAGCGGTCTGGTAAGGCGCCCTTTCCGACAAAGATCGAACACCTTTTTCCAGTATTTGCTGATATTCCCACTCGTTGAAGCGTGGTCGTGGCTGCAATAAAGTTGTTAAGTCGTCGGGATCGACTTTCCGCCGGGTCTGTTTCTCTCCGAATTGTGGATCCGGTTGAAATTTTACGAGCGCTTGGGTGAGTGTTAACGCCGACTCAACTTGGTCATTGCTTGACCAATGACACAGAATCTTTTCGAAGCGAGGATTCAAGAAAGGGTATTCGCCGCTGGCATATTCTAGGATTCTTGCTTCGAGTTTTGTCGAATGGGAAGGATCAACTTTCAGTGCAATATCGATTACGTCTTCGTAAAACCGCGAGTTTTCCGTTGAAGGTATTTTCGATACCACCTCAATGACTTGCTCCGGAGCTTCTTGAACAACGTTTTTCAGATATTGGAGTTCAGGCCAAAACGGATACTGAACATATCCATCCGGCAGGTCTTTTTTTTCAGGAGGATGTTTGAAAAACCCGCGTTTTGCCAGTGGCTCTATCCAGTGAGGGTTCTTAAGTCTTAGAAAGAAATACTTGCGATCTGTCTCTGTTTTAACGGTTTTCAGCGCCTTTCGTACCAAATCATGCGTTGGTTTCGGCCAGGATTTCATCAAGCTCTCCTATTCGTTCGTACTGGCTGCCAGCCGCGACCTCTAGCATGCTCTCCAAGAATGAAAAATGCCTCTCAACTTGGGCTTCTGCCTCTCCACCAAAACTGTCCCGCCGGACATGGACATGTCCTTCAAACCACTTTTTGGCCTCCTTCCATTCCCTGATGAAGTTCCCCGGAATTTCATTGCTATGCAAGTAGTTCAGGAACGTAAGAAAGAAAACCTCGTTGGTCTCTTCGCTTCTACGTCGCCCGGTTCTGTGATCCTCAATTAACCCCCACAGTTTCCTGCAGGTAGCGCGTGGTATCTCATGGTGGGATGGCTCTTCAGAATCAGAAAATACATTTGGCGCGCCCCACTGGTCATCCCAATCCCTTTCGATTTTATTGAGATGGTCGACATATTGCACCTGTTGACGCTCATCTCCTCTGAATGTGCGAGCAAGGCCATTCATCATCTCTCGCCCTGCGTGTGCCACAAACGTCATGTATCCAGGAGGCTTCTTTTTTAGGAAGATAGCAGCACCGCGAAATACATCAGCGTACTCGGGCAACTGAAGGGTGTCGTTAATCCACCTGTAAATGCACACCTGTCTGGGATTAAGAGAATTAATTTTCAAACTCCCGCACAACATTGCGACCTAAACTGAGATATCACACGCTCCAGCAATCTTTTGTCACAGAGGTCAAAGAGGACTGCAAGACTGACAGGAATCTGTCTTTCTGAATTTTTCCGACCGACAAATTCATGTGGTGCGGCTCCAGTGGATCAACCTTGCCAGACCCGAGCTATCGCCTGCTGAATCTTCTTCTCAAAGCGTTCGACTAGCTCTTGATTAGAGGCAATAAGGGCTTCTTCGGTGTCGATCTCAGCGACAATGGCTCGCTGAGTTTCAAGATCAGGCAGCGGAAGCCTTGCCTCATTTAAGCTGCGAATTGGCAATTGTGGCTGTGCGGCACCTGATACGATCGCGTTGCGCTGTTCCTTGAAGTTCATTGATCGGAAGAACTGGAAAAGATAGCTCCCGGACAACTTATTCTCGTCAGGCCTGAAAACGAGCATTCCGGAATTGATCCTTACACGCTCGAATGGAATCGAGTCGTCGTAATAACCTGTGTTTCCAATTGTTCCGCGCGTCGTAAGGACGACGTCACCACGACGAAGCCTGCCCTTCCTTAAGGCTACATCCTTTGCTCTCGTAATAAATTCGACGTCGTTGAAGTTGAAGCCATCTGAGCGGACATTTTTTGTGTTGAGAAAGACACAGTAGCCATCTGATGAGAAGTCTTCTTTCTTAGGAGCCTTTTGCAAAAGTCCTCAGGTAGCGGGATTTTTGGGTTGCAAAGGATAAGAGGATAGGTGCGAGGAGGGACAAGACCACACGCTGTTGTATCATGAAGGTGACGAAACCACATGATGAGCGGAGGTAGACCTTGTCCCTTAAACAAACCCTATCACGACACTGGTTCACCTTTCAACGGGAGCTGTTCCCCCGGCTGGAGGAGGCTCTGGGCCCTTTGGGGGAGCGCTACCAGCGGCTGGTGCGAGTGTTGGAACTGGTGCGGGTGGAGGAGAGGCTGCCCTACCCGAGGGGCTGGCGGGGGCGGCCGCTGGAGGATCGGGCGGCGCTGGCGCGGGCCTTCCTGGCGAAGGCGGTGCTGGAGATGGTGACGACGCGGGCGCTGGTGGAGCGGCTGAGGAACGAGGCGACGCTACGCCGGCTGTGTGGCTGGGAGAAGGCCGGGAGTGTGCCGAGCGAGGCGACCTTCTCGCGGGCCTTTGGGGAGTTCGCTGAGAGCGACCTGCCGGGGCGATTGCACGAGGCCCTGCTGGAGAGGACGCTGGAGGGCCACTTGGCAGGTCACGTGTCGAGGGACTCGACGGCGATTGAGGGACGGGAGAGGCCAGCGCTCAAGCCTGCCGCGAAGGCGAAGCGGAAGCGGCGGCGGGGCCGGCCGCCGAAGGGTGAGCAAAGGCCGAAGGAACCCCGCCGGTTGGAGCGGCAGGGGTCGATGACGCTGGAGGAGATGCTGGAGGACCTGCCGAAAGAGTGTGACATCGGCGTCAAGCGCAACGGGAAGGGGCATCAGGAGCGCTGGACCGGCTACAAGCTGCACATCGACGCCATCGACGGCGGGATTCCCATCAGTTGTCTGCTGACCTCAGCCTCGGTGCATGACTCTCAGGCCGCCATCCCGCTGGCGACGCTGACCGCCAAGCGGGTTGACAGCCTCTACGACTTGATGGACAGCGGCTATGATGCGCCCGAACTCCGAGCCTACAGCCGACGACTGGGCCATGTGCCGATCATCGACACCAACCCCCGCAGGCGGTCGGAGTTGAAAGCCGAGCGGAAGCGGGAGGCGCTCGCAAAGCGCTTGATCGGTCAGGTGTCCCCCGAGGCGCGGCGCTACCGGGAACGTTCCACCGTGGAGCGGGTCAACGGACGGCTCAAGGACGACTTCGGCGGGCGGCACGTGAGGGTGCGCGGCCATGGCAAGGTCTTTTGCCACCTGATGTTCGGCATTCTGGCGCTGACGGTAGAACAGTTGATGCGCTGGGTGCTTTGAGCACCGCCACTGACCCCAAACCGCAGGAGGAACACCCGCTGAAAGACAGGGAGAGGGTGAGTTGTGCCTGCATCCGGAGAAAACCTGCCATCCAGCCTTTGGATCCGGGTATTCCCATTCAAAACGGTCTTTGCTGTCGGCGATTCATCAGCAGAACATCACCTTCACCAGTCCAAAGCCTTGCCCCGCTCCGAGTTTTGCAAAAGGCTCTTAGGATAATTCACTCCTCTGTCACCGTCGATGATCTCGAAAGGGGCTTCTGAAAAAGTTAGAAGCGGCCAAGTGGGATCGATGGCGATGTGCGGGCGGTAGTTGTCGATGACGGCGCGGGCGCCTTCGATGACATTTTGGTAGCCTTCGATTTCTTTGACGATTTCCTTCTGGACCTCCAGCGGTGCTTGGGGGATTCGGATATCGCTGATTTCTTTCAGCCGCAACGAAGGATAGGCTTGGTCTGGTGTAATTTCACGGGCATCCATCTGGCATAGCAGGTAATAGACGTACTTGGGTAACGCCCTTTGTTGGTCGCAGATGATGCCCGCCAGATGGCTTGAAACATAAGCCGGCCGGCTAAGGACAACACGATGATTCAGGAAAGTTGACGCTCCGCTCTTGGGAAAAAGAATTGTCTCCGGTGGAAATAGTCTCAATCGCAGTTGGTCAACAGCATTCTGATTTACTTTATCCACGGCGTTAGCAAAATTATCGGAGCGGTGAACAACGCCGACGTCCGAGGTGCGGATAAACAGGAACTCGCCGTTTTCAAAATACTCCGCTCTTTGCGGCGCAGGATTGCCAGCAACGATTTTCGCGACCGAGCCAAGCTGTACGTAAGGATAGTCGGAATCGCGTTTGCCACTCTCCTGATACCGCTCCCCACTCAGGCTGTATTCGCCATCTGCCGCAATCTTATCCTTCGCTATAACGAGGCCCTGCTTTGGTTTGGTTTCATTTGCCGAATACTGTTCCACTTGTTCCGCAACTCGCATTGGAAGTGCCGGCGGCACAGCGTCCACTGCCGTGCCGCCCTTCAATTGGTGCAAAAATGTAGCGAGCCTCGAGCGAACCTGTGGCAAATCGTTCTTGTCGATAGGCCGGCGCTGTGCCCCCAAGTCGAAGCCGTCGTTCTCCACCCTGAAGAAACCGATGCGGTCGGTTTTCCTGGCCAGTACTTTGTCCAAAATGAGGATGGACGTCTTGACCCCGGAGTAGGGCTGGAACACGCCGGCGGGCAATGAGATGACAGCCACCAGGTAGTTTTCCACCAGCACCTTGCGCAGTTGCTTATGCGCGTTCTGGCTCTGGAAGATGATGCCCTCCGGCACGATGATGCCGGCGCGGCCGGACGGCGTCAGGTGCTCGGCCATGTAGTCCACGAACAGAACTTCGCTACGCTTGGACTTCACCGAAAAGCGGCTGTGCGGGCGGATGCCGCCCTTGGGCGACATGAACGGCGGATTGGCCAAAATCACATCGGCGTACTCGTTCCAGCGGTCCTCGCTTGTCAGCGTGTCGTATTCGAAGATGTGCGGGTCGGCGAAGCCGTGTAGGTAGAGGTTGACCAGCGAGAGTCGAACCATGTCGGGAGAGATGTCGTAGCCCTTGAAGTTGACCGCCAAGCGGCCCTTCTCGTCCGGTGTCAGAGTGGCGTGCCCCTGCTCGTCCGAATTTGACTTGAGAATATGCTTGTAGGACGAAATGAGGAACCCGGCGGTGCCACAGGCCGGGTCGAGGACGGTTTCGTCTTTCTTGGGGTCGATGATGGCGACGATGAAGTCGATGATGTGGCGAGGGGTGCGGAACTGTCCGGCGTCACCCTGCGAACCGAGGACCGAGAGCAGGTATTCGAAAGCGTCGCCGAGCCTCTCGCTGTGGTCATAGGTGAACTCGTCGATGATCTTGAGGAAGGCGCGCAGGGTTTCGGGATCGCGGTAGGGCAGAAAAGCGTTCTTGAAAATGTCCCGAAAGAGCGGCGGAATGCCGGGATTTTCCGGCATCTTGGTGATGGCCTCGGCATAGAGATTGAGCATCTCGTATCCGCCCAGGCCGGAACGCATCAGCCTGGCCCATCCGTAGCGCGAGAACTCGCCGACAAAGAATTTCCGTGTCCCTCCAAACTCCTCGCTCTCGGCGTCCATGTCGTCCATGAACTTGTAGATGAGAGCGATGGTGATCTGCTCGACCTGGCTCTTGGGATCAGGGACTTTGCCGACCAGGATGTCGCGGGCGGTGTCGATGCGACGTTTGGTTTCAGCGTCAAGCATGGAATTTTTCTCTATGGCATTGGCCGCAAAACGCACAAAACATCACAAGTTGTTCGTTGCTCATCGTTTTGCTCTTTTGGGCTTCTTGTGGCCATTCAGCTTCAGGCAGCGAAATGGTTCAATGACACGTAATCCTTGACGTACTCGGGAATCAGGGTGCGGTATTTGGTTGGCACTGCCCGGAAATCTCTGGTGGAGAAGTTCGGATGGGTAGCCAGGTCGGTGAAGTGCCGGTGCTCGATGATGTATCGGATCTTGTTGCTCGTCACATAGGCCTTGAAGTAGTTCTTGATGGCGGGGATGGACTTGACTTCTTCAGGTTTGTGGTCGGCGACGAACTTGGCGAATTCCTCTTCCAGCAGTTCATCCTTGGACTTGAAGCGCGGGATGAGGCCGAAGACCTTTTCCAGGATCTCGCGCAGCGTGAGACGGCGATCAACGGCGGTGGCTTTGCGCAGCTTGGCCAGAGTGTAGTACTCGTCGGGTTTGTTGAAGACCTGCCGGTTGACGTAGTCGATCACATGATCCCATTGGCCGGCTTCGACGGCCTTGGCAATGGTCTTGTCGTTGCGCACCGTCCCCGCAAACCTGTCGAAGAACATGCGGTCGATCTTCATGCCCTCCGGGCCGACAACCTCTTCCTTGAGCTGCAGCAGAATATCCCTGCCCAGATGTTCGTAGGTGTCGAGAGTAACACCGCCATTTCCGTTCCCTTCATCGCCATCTTTCCGAAGTCCGGGACGAGGCAACTTCAGCACTTCGTCGTAGTTGAACTCGGATTCGAAGTACTCACAGTTGCCGAAGAAATCGAACAGCTTGAAGGTTGTCTTGTGCGGCCGGGTCACGCCGGCTTGGAGGTCGTCGTCAAGCAGTTGTTCCAGGAAGTCGTGCGTGCGGGTCCCGCGTCCCTTGATCTGAATGAAATCGGTCGGTGAGAAGATGGGCCGGAACAGGCCGAGATTCAGGATGTCGGTGCAGTCGTAACCGGTGGTCATCATCCCCACGGTCACGCAAATCCTGGCCTTGCTGGTCCGGTATCCGTCCAGGACGTTGCCCGAGCCGAGCAGGTTGTTGTTGGCGAAGTTGATGGTGAACTGCTGGGCATTGGATACCTGGGAAGTGACCTGGACGGCGAAGTCCGATTGGTACTTGCCGGGATACATCCGATCGGCCATCTGATTCAGAATCTGAGTCAGCTTGGCCGCGTGGCTCTGGCTGACGGCGAAGAGAATGGACTTCCCAAGTTCCCCGCTGATCGGGTCACGCAGGGCATTTTCAAGGAACGTCTTGCAGAATAGATGGTTGGTGGCTTCGGAGAAGAAGCGTTTCTCGAACTCGCGCTGTTTGTAGGATTCCTGGTGGTCCTCCTCCGTGTCGTCGGTGAACGAAACGATGAAGCCATCCTCGGACAGAAGCTGGGTAGTCACGTCCGTGCGGGCGTCCACCACGGTGGGATTGATGAGATATCCGTCCTTGACCGCATCGGTCAGCGAGTAGCGGAAGGTGGGTTCCCCGCTCTCGCACCCGAAGGTGCGGTAGGTGTCGAGCAGCAGTCGGCGCTCGACTTCACGTGGGTCGCGGAGGTTGGGACCGGACTTGTCGAACCCCTTGAGGTAGTTGCGCGGCGTCGCCGTCAATCCCAGCTTGGAGCCGACGAAGTAGTCGAACACCGCACGGGCGTTGC
Organism: Terriglobia bacterium; assembly: GCA_963665655.1. GTDB lineage: Bacteria > Acidobacteriota > Terriglobia > Versatilivoradales > Versatilivoraceae > Versatilivorator. Next base: position 4,639,610 of record OY762429.1, on the reverse strand, counting down.
CGCTGATCGAACGATGGGCCTCGTCGGAGATGACCAGATCGAAGTCCGTGGGCGAGAAGAGGGACTGGTACTTGTTGTTGAACAGCAGCGATTGCACGGTGCTGACCACGATTTCGGCCCGGCGCCAATCGGCCCGGTTCTCCTTGTAGACGACGGTCTGGAAGTCGGCCGAGAGGAGCACGGCGAGGGCTTTTCTGGCCTGGTTTTCCAGTTCCAGGCGGTCTACCAGGAAAAGCACGCGGCTCGCATTGCGGGAACGTAGAAACAACTTGATGACGGCCGCTGCCGTCAGCGTCTTGCCCGTGCCGGTCGCCATTTCAAAGAGGAAGCGGTTGTTGCCGTCTTTCACCGACTGCTGCAACGCATGGACGGCCTGCAATTGATAGGGGCGCAGGAAGCGTAACTTGTTGGCCTCGATGAAGCCGGGGCGTTCGGCTTCGTTCTTCCAGGCTGCTTCCGCCGCATAGTTCGGCCGCTGAGTGAGAACGATGTAATCGGAGCCCACCTGCTCATCGATCAATCGCTCCGGTTTGGGTCGGACCTTCTTGTAGCTGTCCACCGAATCCGGCGTGGGAAACGAGGTGATGAGGTAGGGATTGCCACGCTCCAGATCCCAGAAGTAGTGAAGGTTCCCATTGGAGAGTATGACGAAGCGGCAGTTCTGCGAACGCGCGTATCTGCGGGCCTGCTCCTTGCCGACGAGCGGGTTTTTCGACTCCGACTTGGCTTCCAGGACGATGAGGGGAAAACCCTTGGCGTCGAGAAGCAGGAAGTCGATGTAACCCTTGGACGTCTGCTCGAAGTCGCTGCCCCAGGCGTCCAGGTCGGATTTCCTGATCTTGACACTCGATTCCAGGACGATATTGGCAGGCTTGTCCCCCTTATCGAAGAAACGCCATCCGGCGGCCTCCAGCAACTTGTTGATCTTTATGCGGGCAGTGGCTTCCGTCATTGTCCTACACGAACACCGATGGTGAGACGCCGAATCGCTCTGACAAAGCGCGTAACTGCCTGACGTTGAGTTCCCGCTTCCCAGCCAGGATTGGCGAATATACACCTTGGCTCGATTGAATGGAAACAGGACCGCCTGCCTTGGCCAAGAGGGCGACGGGGCCGGGGCGGCTGGTTTCGGCGCGGCCGGCGGTTGCCGTCCCGGGAGCGCGGGCGCCCCGCCCGCACCGTCTTGCTGCATCCAGGATGCGAGCTACCGCCGTTGCCTCCGACGGCGGGCCGCCTGACCGTTGCGGGTTGGTCTTCCACAAGGCGGAAGGCGAGGATCGGTGCCCTTTCCGCTCGATCGAAGGCAGAGCAGACTGGCCGGCTGGGCCAGTCGCCCGGGCGGGCGGGACGCCCGCATCCTCTTCCTTCCGATGCTTCCGCCGCCTTTGGGCTTGCAACCGAGGGCAGGTGCTGTCGCCGCCTACGCGGCTCGACTCTTGCGCGCGCCTTTTCCATGGGCTTACGCTGCCGTTCCCAAGGGGACGCTGCTTTTGTTGCCGAACGGGGAGGTCCCAAGGCACCTCCAGCTTCACCAGCGAGGCGAAGTGCTGCCGCGGCTTCGCCGCTCGACTCGGATCCAGGCTGTAGGGATGGGCAGGATTTTTCTGGAAAGGGCTGGCTTGCAATCCCAAGCATCGGAAAGGCCGCACCGGGTCATCGCCCCAGCCGGCTTCCGGCGCCATAACCTCTCGTCCTGTTCATCCTGTGCATCCTGTCTATCCATGCTCAATATCATGTAGACAACCGCATCAACGGGAAAGGGTCCTTGTTGCCGACAGGTCACGAAGAAAAGCTGCCTGAGGTCCATCTGTATTTGTGTCTATTCGTGTTCATTTGTGGTTCGTCTTTATCGATGGCCACCTGTTTCACCCTCGAATGATCCGCCCAGTCGTCGGGGGCGGGGGCGCGGCTTGCCTGAAACCGTCGCAGACGATTGCTTCCTTGCTTATTTCCTGAAGTAAGGCATTATTATATATTTTAAGGCAACTGGAGGTTTCGTCATGATTGAATCCTCGATTACGAAGAAAGGGCAAACGACGCTGCCCAAGCCCGTGCGGGAGACGCTGGGTGTCGGGGCCGGAGACCGGGTGCGCTACGTCATTTCCGGCGGCCAAGTGAGAATTCTGCCTGTGCGTCCCATCCGCCGACTGTTCGGCGCGCTGCAACCCGAGGGTCCCGCCGTCACCGTGGAGGAAATGGAGCAGGCTGTCGCCGAGGGGGCTTGTGAAGGATGATCGCACTCGATACCAACGTCCTCGCCCGCTACCTGGTGTGCGACGACGCCGAGCAGGCGGAGGACGCCAGGTCGCTATTAGAGTCGCTCTCGGTGGGCCGTCCCGGCTACGTCTGCCGCGAGGTTACGGTGGAGCTCGTCTGGGTGCTGGAACGGGCCTACGGCCATACCCGTGACCGGATTGCAACGGTATTGGAAGAACTGATGGCAACCGAGGGTCTCGTGATCGAGGCTGCCGAGGATGTGGCCCATGCGGCCTTTCGCTACCGCACGGAGGGCGCAGGGTTTTCCGACCTGATGATCCTGGCCGCAGCCAAGCGATCCGGAGCCCACCCCTTGTATACGTTCGACCGCAAGGCGGCACGGCTCGAGGGCGCCACGCTGTTATAGCTCCAACGGACGCATACGTCTGGTCTCGGCCCGCCCCACCTCCCGCCAGGAAAGGAAGAGGTACCATGAGCAGATTCGGTAAGCCCCTCACACCCGCCCAGATCGCGGCCACGCGGGACAAGAATATCGACTTCAGCGACATTCCCGAACTCGACGAAACGTTTTGGCGGGAGGCCGAGCTGATTGAACCCGACCGCTCGGAACAGATCACCATGCGCGTCAAGCGGTCGGTGCTGGAGTATTTCAAGGCGCCCGGCAAGGGATACCAGAGGCGGATCAATCGCGTTCTCGAAAGCTATGTGCGGCCGCATCGGGGGTCACGATAAAATGTCCTGCAGGCCTAAACAAACACCGACGGTGAGACGCCGAATCGCTCTGACAAAGCGCGTATCTGCCTGACGTTGAGTTCCCGCTTCCCAGCCAGTATTTCAGAGACTACCCCTTGGGAACCCACATCGGGTAAATCCGACTGGGTCAATTGATGCTCCTCCATGAGGAATTGCAGCAATTCCCTTCCCCCGGACTTGGGCATGGGATGGTGTTGTTCCTCCCAGGCATGAACAAGAGTGCCGAGTGTATCGAGCAGAGAATACAGCGGATGATGCTCGTCGGTGCCCACTTCATCAATGAGGCCATTAAGCCGGTCCACCGCCAAATCATAGTCCTGCTCATTTTGAATTTTGAGTAAAGCGCTCACCTGGGTCCAAGATCGTTCAAGCTGTGGTGTAATGACACTCATGTCATCCATCCTCCGCGATCATAGGCTTGGTGTGTCAGAACGTGACGAATATACACCTTGGCTCGATTGAAGTGAACGGAGGCAATCAGGCGGTATTTGTTGCCACCGATGTTGAACACAACAAGTTCGCCGATTTTGTCGACCGAAGGAAAAGTCCGGCGTAATGCCGCAAAACTACTGAATCGGGTCTGCTGCATGATCTTGAACCAGCGAACCAGAGGTCTCTCACTGTCGGGATGCTGTAGCCAAAACAACCGGAGCGCTTTGCGTGAGATTACGTGCATCAATGCAACTTATCTCAATATGAGATAAGTTGCAAGGGGTTTCTTTTCACGAGATTGTCGTCTTGACCCGCTTTGACAGATTCATCGGCTATGACGAATTGAGGAATGGCGGCAGAGCGAAAGCAGCCTACCCGCAAGGCCAGAGAGTCCTTCAATCCCCCAATTCATCCTCAATGGCAATGACCCGTTCGATGAGTTCTGCGCCGCAGTGTTGGTGGTAGGCGTCGTAGGGCAGGATGGGCTCGCGCACGTTGTGGGTGGAAAAGAGGCCCCGGCGTTCGCAGTAGCGCTTCAGGAAGTGGATGGAAATATCGATGTGCTGGTGGACGAAGGCCAGGTAGGGCAGAATGCGGTCAAACAGATCCATGGCTTCAGCCCGCCGTCCCTCCCGGTGCAGGCGGTAGATGTGAACGAAGGGCTTGTTGATGGCGGTGGTATTGAAGCCGTGAATGCCACGATCGAGGGCTTCAATCATTTCCGGCAGGGACCAGCCGCTGGAAACGTTCAGCCTGCCTTCGGTGGCTTCCAACACCCGCGTGGATTTGAGTCCCGCCGGTACGGTTTCGATCTTGATGCACCGAAAGGCCGGAATCTTCTCGAACAGCTCCAGGATGACTTCGAGGCTGGTTCCATAGCCTCCCCAGGAAAGGTCCTGGATCATCAGCATCTCCATTCCGGCTTCCGACAGTCGGGTGAAGAAGCTGACAATGCCTTCGCGGTCGCCTTCCAGGCGATCGGGCACCCGGCAGAGGATCCCGTCGGCACCGACCTTGCCCCCATGCCTCGCCAATTCGAGGGCTTCTTCCAGGCTTTCGGAACTGGCTCCGGCGATCACCTGAATGCGCCCGCCGGCGATGGCCACCACCCGCTCCACCAGTTGTCGTCTCTCTGAATCCGAGAGCTTGTCGACCTCGCTGGCCACGGCCGGAACGATGCAGCCCACGATCCCGTCGGCAATCGACTGCTCCAGCAGCCGCTCCAGCGAGGAAGAATCGAGCCTGAGACGCTCGTCGAAGGGCGTGTTGATGATGGGAACGATGCCGTGCAGCGAGTAGCAGGACTTGTGATTGATGATTTTTGATTGTTGATTGTGGATTTCGGGTTCCTCAGGTGATCGGCGATTCACGATCTACAGCCCGCCTCGCGCCGGAGATCTATGATATCCTACTCGGCCAATCTGGAAGCCTTGCCCCTCTCCATCCGTCTGATTTCCGGGAACCCACTCTTAGGAGATGCTTCGTGAAACTCCGCTTGTTCACAAGCTGCCTGGCTTGCCTGGCAGCCCTTGCCGGTCTCGCCGGTTTTGCCTCGGCCTTGCTGGAAGCCAATGACGCCCTCTGGATCCGGCACAGCGGCTTTGCATCGCTGAAAACCGGACAGCCCGGCAACAGCGGCGCCAACCTCTATGTCTCCTCCAAGGGGAGGATCCAGACCATCAACCGCTGGGACCTGAACCGGGACGGCGAGCTGGACCTGGTGTTCACCCAGGATCACAACTCCGTCTATACGCCGGACACCCTGATCTACTGGGGCGGCGCGGAGGGCTACGCCTCTCTGCTGCCCGACATGTGGCAAATCCGGGCTCCCTTTTCCCTGTTCAAGACACTGATGGCAGCCAGCAAGCGGGTGACCCGCTTGCCGACCTCGGGAGGAGGGCGCAGCAAGATCGCCGATCTCAACCTGGACGGACACCTGGACATCGTCATCTGCAACTTCCAGCACAACTACCGCACCGACCAGCCCGCCTACGTCTATTGGGGAGGAGACGGGGGATTTCGGCCGGAGAACCGCACCGACCTGCCCGCCCTTCTGGCCGGCGGCCTGGCGGTGGAGGACCTCAACGGCGACGGGCTTCCCGATGTCGTGCTGGCCAACCACGGCAGCGAGAGGGGAGAGCGCAGCGGGTTTCGCCAGCACCTGGAATCCTACATCTACTGGGGCAACCTGAACGGGTTCAGCACCGCGCGCCGCACATCCCTTCCCACCATCAGCGCCACCGACGTGGCTTCGGCCGACTTCAACGGCGATGGACATCCCGACCTGGCCTTCCTGAACCACAACAGCCAGGAACAGAGCCTCTATCTCTACTGGGGAGACGGCCAGGGAGGGTTCGACAAGAACCGCCGTCAAGTGCTGAGCAGCGCCGATCTGCAGGTGGGCGAGCGACCTCGTGGCTGGGAGGGCGCCCGCCTGGGAATGAAGACGCTGCTGGCGGCCCGCATCAATCCCGACCCAACCTCCGACCTGGTGGTGGCCGGCTCCGAGAAAGCCATTGTCTTTTACGGCTCGACCGGCGGCCTGTCTCCCGAATCGACCCTGACGCTGCCGGCCAACGACTGCCTGGGCCTGGAGGCCGCCGACTTGAACGGCGACGGACGGGTCGACCTGATCCTAGCCAACTCCGGCGGGCGCGCCGATCCCCTTGTCGACTCGACCGTTTACTGGGCGACCCAGGACGGGTTCGACCCGAAGCAACGAACCGATCTGCCCACCCAGGGAGCCGCCACCGTTCAAGCGGCCGATCTCAATGGAGACGGCGTCCCGGACCTCCTGTTCGGCAACTCTAGAGGCCCCGACAGCACCGATGTGCCCAGCTACATCTATTGGGGAGGGTCGGACGGCTTTGCAGCCCACCGGCGGATGGAGCTCACCGGCTTCGGCACCATCAGCAGCGGGGTGGCCGACTTCAACCGGGACGGCCATCCCGACGTCCTGCTGGTCTCGCACCATAGCGGCACCGGCGTACTGCCCACGGCCATCTTCTGGGGGCGCCCCGACCACTACTACTCCAGCGCCGCCACCACCCTGATCGAGCCGGGCGCCAACATGGAGTACAGCATCGCCGACCTGGACGACGACGATTATCCCGACCTGGTGGTCAATCGGGACAACACCAGCGTGGTTCTTTGGGGCTCGTCAGAAGGCTTCAAGGAAGAGACCAAGTTAGCTCTCACCAAGCCCATCGCCACCAGCGTGGCCGATCTGAATCGGGATGGCTTTCTCGACATCCTGGTGGCCATGACGGCCAATCCGGGAGAAACGGCCAGGGCGGCCATCGTCTGGGGGACTCCCGGCCGCTTCGACAACCCTGAAATCAGTCGCTGGGACCTGGTGGGGCCGGCCATCGAGAGCACGGCCATCGCCGACCTGAACAAGGACGGCTTCCTGGACCTCATCTTTCCCGAGGCGGGAACGGGCACTTCCGAGATCTTCTGGGGGAGCGCCGAGGGATACCGCCCCGACAACGTGCTGCCCATCAAGGCCAACGGCACCCCCCACGCGGTGCCGGCCGACCTGGACGACGACGGCTGGCTTGACCTGATCTTCGCCAGCGGGTTCTCCCAAGAGGAGCATACGGTTCACGTCGACACCCTGATCTACTGGGGCGGCCCTCAGGGCTTTTCCGAGGATGCCACAACCGGCGTGGAAGGGTTTACCACCCTGGACGCCACCGTGGCCGACTTCAACCGGGACGGCCACCTGGACATCGCCACCACCAACTACCGCTCCGACACCACCCGCGAACTGCCGGCGTTCATCTACTGGGGAGGCGCGGGACGGGACTTCAGCGAAAAGCGCCGGACGCTGCTGGAAGCCCATTCCTCTTCCGCCATCGACTCGCTGGACCTCAACCGGGACGGCTGGGTGGACCTGGTGGTCTCCAACCACCAGAAACACTTCGACCACGCCGCCGGCACCAACATCTACTGGGGCGGGCCCGAGGGATTTTCCAGCCGGAGGAGGCACCATATCCCCACGGTCGGCGTGCACCTGGACGCCATGGTGGACGCAGGAAGCGTCTACGATCGGAGCTATGAGTGGGACTACACCTCGGCGCCGGTCCGAGCTCCCGCGGGCGCCGCCTTCGCCGCCCTCCATTGGACGGCGGAAGCCCGCTGGGGAACCGGGGTCAAGTTTCAGGTCCGTTCCGCAAGCACTGAAGCGGGGCTTGCCAATGCCGCCTGGAAGGGGCCTTCGGGAGAAGGTTCCTTCTACGAGCAGTCCGGGGCCGCCCTCTCCGGGGCGGCCAAGGACCACGGCTGGCTGCAGTACCGGGCGGTGTTGACCTCTCCGGACGGCGGCAACTCGGCCATCCTGACCGAGGTCGCCATCCAGTGCGGGCACTGATTCCAACTGAGATGGAGCCGTTCGGACTGTGCCAGTCTCCAGGCAGGGGAGAACAACATGACCACCGTTACTTTTGACACTCGAAAGGCTGTTCGCAATCTTCAGGCCGCCGGATTCAGCAACGCTCAGGCTGACGCCATGGTGGACACCCTGGCCGAGGCCTTCACCGATACGGTTGCTACCAAGTCCGACATCGTTGCCGTCAGGTCTGACGTTGACAAACTGCAGGCCTCCACCAAGTCCGACATCGCCGAGGTCAAGGCAGAGATTGGCCGATTGGAAGGCAGGGTGTTTCGGGCATTGTGGATTCAAGGGGCCGGCATTGTCGGCCTGGTTGTCATTTTGACGAAACTCCTTTAGGAGCCTGCGCCACGGAACCCCTCTGATCCCTTCAAGCGGACCATGAGCCCAACAAGGGGTGAGTCATGCGCGGTTCAAGGGATGATCGTCCCTTTGTGCCGTCACTTGGCGGCAGTTTCCTGCTGCGCTCCGCGGGTGGGACCCGGGTCCGGCCGGCCGTGGCTATTGCAATACATTCCGATCCAACCAGGGAAAGGGGAACGAGGACAGAGATGAAACGTAGACACTTCCTGCAAACCATGGGGAGCCTGGCTCCAGGCACGCTGGCCGTGCCTCTGGCGGCGGCTTCCGCCCCCGAGCTCCACGGCAAGGGGGACACGGCGACCGAGCGAGAACCCAAGGTCTTCCTCTTCGACGACGGCCGGCACGCAGGAGGTCTCTACCAGATGGAACCGCCCTTTACCCCGGAGCCTCATGCCTACACGGTGCACCAGATGGCGAGCAGCGGGGTGGACACCCTGGTCTATTTCGCCGGTGTCGAGGGCGGCACCATGCTCTACGACAGCAAGGTGGCGGACATGTGGGGCGCCGTGGTCAAGAAATGGACCCACTACGTCTGGTACCGGGCCGGCAGGATCCTGCGCCAGATGGTCGACGACGGCCTCGACCCCATGAAAATCCTCTGCGACCGCTGCCACGAGACCGGCATCCTGATGCTGGCCAGCGCCTGGGTGAGCCTGCACGGGGGCACGCGGGAAGAGCAGGAGGGCCTGGGACGCTGGTCGGCCTTCGCCCTGGACAATCCCCAGTTTCACGTGGGCCCCGACCCCGACCCGCGTGCCGAGGGCATCCCCGCCAGCCGCTTCAGCTTCATGCACGCCGAGGTCCGCCGGGAACGATTCCGCGTCTTCGAGGAACTGCTGTCCCGCTACGAGACCGACGGCATCGAACTCAACCTCACTTCCAATCCGCCCTTCTGCCGCTTCGACCAGGCCGGCCAACTGGCCCCCATCATGACCCAATGGCTCCGGGACCTGCGACGGGTGGCCGACAAGGCCCAAGAGGCTCAGGGGCGGCGCAAGCGCATCTACGCCCGAGTTCCGGCCCACCCCGACTCCTGGAAGACCATGGGATATGAAGTTCCCGGATGGGTCTCGGAAAAGCTGGTGGACGGCCTGTTCTGCGTCAGCAGCCATGGCGAGGACGAGGCCATGGACCAGGACCTGGACCTCAAGCCCGTGGTCGCGTTGACCCGAGGCACCGGCTGCCGGGTGCTCTACGCCTTCCACAACACCCTGGGAAGACAGTTGGCCCGCTACTCCACCCCCACCATGATCTGGGCCGCCGCCGCCAATACCTATGCCCAGGGCGCCGACGGTTTCGGTATCGGCGACCACCACTGGACCCCCAACGGATGGCCCTGGACGGCCCAGGAATATGACACGCTGCGCCGGTTGGGGCATCCGGAGCTCTTGGCTACCGCCGACAAGCACTACCACGTTCGATCCACCCCCCGCAGGATTGCCTCGAGGGCCTGGTGGCCGGGCCGTTCCACCCCCCTTCCCAAGGAGCTGCTCCAGGGAGAGGAGACCCTGGTGTCCTTCAAGGTTGCCGACGACCTCGCCCGCTGGCACGCTCTGGGTCGAGTCAAGTCGGTGAAGCTGCGGGTGCGGTTAACCAACTACCAGCCTCACTACGACCAGGTGCGCATCGAGCTGAACGGACGGGAGCTGCCCGATTCCATCCTGCAGAAGGTGGACATGACCTACCGCCTCATCCGCGGGGGCGCAGTCGGACCCTACGGCTACGCCTTCGACTACTACCTGGGGCCGGACCAGTTCCCCAAACAGGGCAAAAACCGGGTGAAAGTGGCACTGCTGAAGAGGGATCCGGGAATCTCCCTGAAGCTGTCGCTCTACGATGTGGACTGCTTCATCGAGTACCGATTGCACCGGCACTTCGAGCGGAAGCCCATCGAGTACTGACGAGCCGTGCCTGAAACAACAGTGAAGAGTGGAGAGTGAAGAGTGAAGAGCCTTGTGCTCGACACGTCAAGCATCGTGTTGATCTTGGCCTGAAACAACTCTTGTTTCTTCACCTTTGGATTATCCGCACTGTCGTCGGGGGCGGGGGCACTACTTGTTTGAAACAACGACAAAAAAGAGGTATCCACCAAGACACACGAAGAAAGACGAAGGGCCACCAAGCGGGACGGATCTGCGTCAACGGCCCGCACCACCACGAAAGGGTTATCAACATCGATGCACAGGATTTTTCAGGAAACGGCTGGCTCGCAATCCTGGGCATTCGCAAGCCCGCACCGGCTCATCGCCCGAGCCGGCTTCCGGTACAGGAACCTTTCGTTCTGTGAATCCTGTTAATCCTGTGCATCCATGTTCATAAAAAATAGAGTGCAACCACGTTACAAGGCGCTTGCCTGCTCTTGGAACCTGCGATTTGTTGCAAGTCAACCCTGTTTCACTCTCGAATTGTCCGCCCCCCGGGAGCGCGGGCGTCCCGCCCGCATCCTTGTTCCTTCCGATTCTTCCAACTCGATCCCATCGCCACTGCGCTCCGGAGAAACCCATGACCCCAGGGAAGTTGCTTGACATGTTCCACTCCAGAACCCTGCTGTCCAGCGCGATCCTCTGCGCCTGTCTGTGGCCGGGGCCGACCCTCCGGGGATCGGATTCCCGTTTCCCCGTATCCGACCCGCCCCGCAACGACATTCGCCTGGAGAACCGCGTCCCCGTCCCCATGCGGGATGGAACCATTCTCTATGCAGACGTCTATCGCCCGCTGGCCAAGGGCCGCTACCCGGTGCTGGTGGCCCGCACGCCCTACAGCGCCGAGGCTCGCCCGGAGCCGGCCTTCTTCTCCCGGAGAGGCTACGTCTTCGTGATTCAGGACGTCAGGGGGAGATACGAATCGGAGGGACGTTGGGACCCGTTCCGCCACGAGGCCCAGGACGGCTACGACACCATCGAGTGGGCTGCCCGCCAACCCTGGTCCAACGGCAAGGTGGGCATGCAGGGCAAGTCCTACCTGGGACTGGTGCAGTGGCAGGCGGCCAAGGAGGCGCCTCCCCACCTGGTCACCATCTTCCCCGACGTGGCCTCGGTCAGCCCCTATCACGGCTTCGTGACGCTCAACGGCGGCTGGCGGCTGTCCTTCAACTTCGGCTGGGGCGCGGTGCGGCAGGAGTCCCGCATCGGGCAGAATCCCGGTCTGCACCGGAAGGAAGGCGGCTCGGACAACCTCGGCTACGACCGGGTGGTCTGGCACCTGCCCCTGCTGGACATGCAGCGGCTGTTGGGCCGGCGGGCCAGGTTCTACGACGATTGGATAGAGCATCCCGACTATGACGACTACTGGAAGACTCTCGACGCGGCCGCGCGGTTCGACGAGATCAAAATCCCGGTCCACACCTTCGGCGGGTGGTTCGACATCTTCACCCAGGGCACCATTGACGGCTACGTGGGAATGAAGGAGAGAGGCGGATCGGAGGTCGCCCGCCGGCAGAGCCGGATGATCATGGGACCTTGGGGGCACGGGCCCTCGCGCATCACGGGGGAGGTGGACTTCGGCCCCGAAGCCCCGGTGGACATCATGGCCGTACAGCTCCGCTGGTTCGACTACTGGCTGCAAGGAAGAGAGGGGCTCGACCAGGAGACACCGGTCAAGATCTTCGTCATGGGCCGGAACCGATGGCGATTCGAAAAGGAGTATCCGCTACCCGGGACCCGCTACCGAAAGCTCTACCTGCACAGCGACGGCGGGGCCAACAGCTCCAGGGGCGACGGGCGCCTGGGCTGGAACGATCCCGCACCCGATGCCCCGGCCGACCGCTACCTCTACGATCCCGACAATCCCGTGCCCAGCCTGGGGGGGAACAACTGCTGCGGGACCCCGACGCCGACAGGACCGGTCGATCAGCGACCTATCGAGCACCGCCGCGACCTGCTGGTCTACACTTCCGATTTCCTGGAGGAGGAAGTGGAAGTGACCGGACCCGTCAAACTGGTGCTCCATGCTGCGTCCGACGCCCCCGACACCGACTTCGTGGCCAAGCTGGTGGACGTCCACCCCGACGGCAAGGCCATCAACGTCGCCGAGGGAATCCTGCGGGCCCGCTACCGCGACGGTCCCGACCGCCCCCGGCCGCTTCAGGAAAACCGGGTCTACGCCTTCACCATCGACCTGGTCGACACCAGCAACGCCTTTCAGCCCGGACACCGCATCCGCTTGCACGTGACCAGCAGCCACTTTCCCCAGTTCGACCGCAACCCCAATACCGGAGAGGCGTTCGGCACCGGCGCAACCACCAGGCCGGCCCGGCAGACTGTCCACCACTCTGCCGCGCGCCCCTCACACCTGGTTCTGCCAATCATCCCGGCTGAGTAATGAACAGGTGTTTGCCGGCCCCAATCCGGCCTGGATCAGGAACCCCTCCAGGAGGCGGTTGAAGCGGTCGGGCTCGTCGACGAACAAGGCGTGACCGGACCGCTCGAAGACCTCCACTCGGGCTGAAGGAACCTCGGCCGACACCCCTTCCGCCTGCTTCCTCTGCGGCTCCGTCACCACAAAGAGGAGGGGCCGGTCGATGCCGGGCAGAATCTTGCGCCAGTCCCCCACCGCGCTGAAACTGGCGCCCAGAGTGACCGCCGTGTTGGTCGGTGTCCGCATAGAGGCGGCCATGACCCTCTCAAGGTAGTCCTCCGGCTGCGGCTGCTTGTACATGCCGCGCACGAAGCGCTCGGTCACTCCCTTGCGATCGGCTTGCAGCTCCAGTTGCCCCTTGCCCCGGCGCCGGAAATCGATCCAGGCGTTGGGGGGATAGCCCAGCACTTCGTCCACCAGAACCACCGCGCTGAGCCACCCGGTCCCGAACTGCTCCACGGCGGTCAGGACCTGCAAGGCTCCCATCGACCATCCGACCAGGACGGTCGGGGGCAGTTCCAGGTGTTGGGCCAACTCCCGGATGTCCCGAGCCAGCCTGTTGGGGTAGTGTCCCTCGGTCACCCGCTCCGAATCGCCGTGTGAGCGAGGATCGAAGGCAACGACGCGATAGCGCCGGGAAAAGTAGGCGATCTGGTGTTCCCAGATCCAGGCAGGCATGGTCCAGCCCGGCACGAACAGGATGCTGCGCCCTTGCCCGGCCTGGAGGTAGTGCAGCCGAACCCCGTCACTGGTTGTGAAAAAGCCGCTTTGGGCTGCAGGGGGATGCTTCGCCGCCGGTTGGACCACCAACACCACGATTGTCAACCAGCCCATCAGCATTGGCCGCACTGCACTCATCAGCCTGCTCCTCAGCCGGCTCCGGACTACCTCTCCCTCCGATAGACGTAGACCTCCAATTCATCCAGGGTCACTTCCCCCTTGGTCCCGGAGGTGTTTCCCGCGAGTCGAACCTCGAGGCGGTTGTCTCCGTAAGTGAGCAGCGGTTTCGGAGACTCTGAATCCAGATCGAGGATGTACAGGTGGAAAGCGGGCAGCACCTTGCCTTCCCATCGGTTCTGACCGTCTTGGTCGAAGTGGCGGGTGATCTGCCGGTTCGGTACCGGATTCCCATTGAGCGCAATCTCCAGGGACTCGTCCGAGGCCAGTCCCACGGCCTTGAATTGCAGGGTGGCCCTCAGACGCTTCTCGCTCAGGTCCTCGGCCAACCGAAACCCTTGGGAGCCCGACGGGTCGGACGCCGCCCGGTCCAGCCTGATCCGATCATCCTTGGGACCGGTGCCCGTAGGCGCGCCTTCTTCCCACAGCGCAAAGTACCTGTAGTGCCGATCGTGCCTGCCAATGTCCTCCGGATCCCTCAAGTGGCGCAGGTACCCCAGGGCGGCCGGCCACATGTAGGCCGGCCAGGGGGCGTTGCGGCCGATGCGGCGCCCCCAGTGATACTGATAGTTGTAGGTCTCCACCCCGTGGGCTCCGTAGGCGTAGAAATTGCGGGCGGCGGCCCGATAGTGGGACAGGTCGTTGATTCCCACGTCGTCCCCTCGATAGGTGATCGGGTGGATGGCGGGGTAGATGCGGCAGTCGGTCCCTTCGGCCAGCTCGACGAAATCCTCAACCCGGGTGTTGAGGTCGGTGTAGAAGAAATCGGAGGGCACCACGAAATCGACCAGCCCCTGCTTGATCCAGGCGGCCAGGTCGAAGCCGAGGTACTCGCACTCCTCCAGGGTCTGGGGCACGCGCACGCCCAGGACCAGGGGATCCCGGCCTTTCCGCTCGGCGGCCGCCTCCAGCAGAAGGCGTGTCTTCCGCATGAAGTCGGTCAGCAGGTGAGCCTTCCCGCTTCCCTGTCCCGGGGGAAACATGTGGCACCAGCGCATGTAGTCCAGCTCCAGCCCATCGAGGTCAACGGCCACCAGCAGCTCTTCGATGTAGTCCAGCATCTTTTGGCGGACCGGTTCCGGAGCGAAGTCGATGGCAGGTCCCCGGCGCAGCTTGAGGTGCCACTGAGGGTTCTCTTCAATGAACCGCCCCACCGGACCGCCGTGCCGGTCGTTCATGCGGATGCAACCGATAAATTCCATGCCGCTCCGATGGGACAGGTCCGCCATCAACTGCCGGAAATCGACGCCCGCCTCCCGCAGCGACCGATAACCGTCTCCCTTGTCGGCCTGCCTCCAATGTTCCTCCAGGACCTGGGAGGGACCGTAAAGCGAATGGAAGCGGTGGCTGACCACCATCGAAAGCGTGTCCACTCCCGCCCGGGCCAGTTCGTCGACGCCGCGGGCCACCACCTCGCGGACGGCCTCCGCGTCCATCTCTCTCAGCGGAGCGCCCCGGCCCCAGAATTCGGCAAAGGCGTTGCCGGTATCGCTGTTGTAAAGAATGCGGCCTTCACGCGCGGGCGCCCTGGAGGGCTCCTCGGTGACCGCGCAGCCACCGGACAGGATGAGCAACACCGCCGCCATTCGCCATGGGTATTTCATGGGCAATTCCCTTTCACCCAGAGCCAGGTTCTATCCTTCAATGGCAAAGATTCTGTTCTTTGCCGGGAGACTCATAATGCGCGAATAGTGGTGGACCCGGAGGAAGAATGGAGCGCCAGGCCGCCTGGGATCGAAGCCGCTCAGATCAACTCCTCGATCGGCTTTCCGGTTTCGTCGTTGATGGAGTTGGCGATCTTGAGGGGACGGCCAATGGGGTGCATGTATTCCCGGGTCCAATCGATGCCCAGGGCCTTGTAGATGGTAGCCAGGAGATCTCCGATGGTCACCATGCGGTCCGCCACATAGGCTCCCCGCTCGTCGCTGGCGCCGATGATCTGCCCTCCACGGATGCCCCCTCCCCCCAGGACCATTGACCAGCAGTGGCACCAATGATCCCTGCCTCCTCCGGGGTTGAGATCGTAGGTCCGGCCGAATTCTCCCATGGCAATCACCAGGGTTGATTCCAGCAGACCCCTTGCCTCCAGATCGGTCAGCAACGTGGAGAGGGTTTGATCCAGCACGGGCACCAAGACGTCCTTGTGCTGCTTGTCATTGGTTCCGTGGGTGTCCCAATTGCGCCCGGTCTCGACCCGCTTCAAATCGTAAGCCGTCACAAAACGGCTGCCTGCTTCCACCAGCCGCCGGGCAATGAGCACGCTTTGGCCGAACATGTGACGGCCATAGGCGTCTTTGAGTTTTTCAGGCTCCCGGGAAAGATCGAAGGCCTGCCGCACCGACTGCGACAAGACCATTTTCAGGGCCTGCTGTCGAAACTCATCCAGATTGGCGTACTCGGTGCTCTCAACCGCTTGACGGTAGCGCCCATCGACCCGCTTGAGAAAAGCATTGCGAGCCTCGATCCTCTCCAGCGTGAGCGACTCGGGCAAGCTCAGTTCGGGAATGTTGTAGTCCTGCCGGTTCGGGTCCGGGATCTGCAACGGATCGTACTGGGCTCCCAGAAAGTGGGACCTGAAATAGTCGCGAGCGCGGGCGCTGATCTCCGGAACCATGACGTTGGGAGGAACGTTGTGCCGCTGTCCCAACTCCTTGGTAATGACGGAGCTGAACGCAGGAAACTTCATCGCCGGGCTGGGTCGGTGTCCCGTCATGGCGTAGTGATGGGCCACGCCGTGGTTGTTTTCCTCGGTGTGCATCGAGCGGATGACCGCCAGCTTGTCCATCTTTTTGGACATCCTCGGCAGCAGCTCCGAGATCTGAATTCCCGGAACGTTGGTGGAAATGGGCTTGAAGGAGCTGTTGGGCTTGGGATCCCAGGTGTCGATATGGCTGGGTCCGCCGTCCAGCCAGAGCAGGATACAGGCCTCGGCCCTCTTACCGGTTCGCCCACCCTTCACCGGACCCAATGCTGCTTCGAGTTCCAGGACTCGACCGAGGGTGATCCCCAGGAAACCCAGGGACCCCGCCCTCAGGACCGCTCGACGGCTGATCGGGACGCCAGGGCTCGATCCCTCCAACGGGTTCATGAGTACCCCCTCATCCGGGTTCAGTGGTTGCTGGCGAACTCGCGAGAACTAATCACAGCCCAAAGCAGATCTTCCAGGGCCTCTCGCCTGGAAGACTGCTTTTGGATCAGACTTTCCAAACCGGCCTGTTCCTCTGCGTTCGGAAACCGCGAAAGGGCAGCCAGGTAGAATTCTTCAATAATCTCTCGGTTGGAAGCTCCCCGTTGAAGCAACCGATCGATCCGCCCTCCCTCTTTCCCCAGCTTTTCGTTATAGGTGGGGCTCACCGTCATATGGAGGGCCTGCATGAGGTTTACCTTGCCATTTCTGGCCACGACCACATCCCGCTTGGGGCGTTCGAAGACCTCCAGAAACCGATTGGCATAGCTGGCAGGATATTTCAAATTGATGGCCCGGGTCCCAGGCGGCGCCGTTCCGCTCAACATCCCCTCGGCCTTGTACAGCTCCGGCACACCGGTAACCGTCGAAATCGCGTCCAGAAGAACCTCCGCCTCCAGTGGACGAGGGTAGGCGTGCGAGTAATTCAGGCGGTCCCCCCGGTTGTTGGCGTTGGGCCGACTGCCGAGTTGGTAGGTCCTGGAAGAAACAATCCGCCGCATCAGGTGCTTCAGGTCATAACCGTGCTCCTGAAAGTCCCGAGCCAACCGGTCCAACAAATTCGGATGGGTCGGCGGGTTGCCCAAACGAAAGTCGTCGACCGGATCCACAATCCCTCTTCCGAAGAAATGACCCCACATCCGGTTAACCATGGCCTGGGCAAAGTGGGGATGGGTCGTCATCCAGGTGGCCAACTCCCGCCGGAGGTCGCGACGGTCCCGCCCGGGTAGCACTCGACCATCGAGGAAGGTCGGCGGCACCAACTGCCTGGTGCGCGGGTGGCGGTTCTCTCGGAAGGACAGCGTGCTCTTACCCTCCCCGAAATTCACCTCGTGCCCGTCGGGATCGTCGAAGACGACGTTGTCAAATGCCCAATCGGTATTGGTCAGGCGGCGGTAGAAAGCCGCCAGTCCCCAGAACTGATCCTGCGTCCAACGGTCATAGGGATGGTTATGGCACTGCGCGCAATCCATCCTTCGACCCATGAAAACCCGAAACTGCTCGGCCACGACCCGTTCCAAGGCCGGGGGCTTGTTATTGTCGATCAGGTAGATTCGCGAGGGGCCGTCGTAGCCTTGAGCCGCAATGCTTTCCCGCGCCATTTGATCGTAGGACTTGTTTCCGGCCAAGCTCCTTCTGACCCATTCCCAATAGACATGAACCCACCGATAGTGTCCCTTGACCCGGAACAGGTCGGCAAAGCGGAAGGTCCAGTAATCCACATACTCCGGGGATTCCAGCAGCGCGTCGATCAGCTTCTCCCGCTTGTCCTCCTCCCGGCTGCCCAAAAACTCCCGTACCCGTTCCGGCGGCGGCAACGTCCCCGTCAGGTCCAGACACACTCTCCGGATGAATTCCCCATCCTCCGACAACTCCGACGGAATCAGATGAAATCGCCGCAGCTTCCCAAACACCTCCTCATCGATGAAGTTCTGCCGCGGAACCTCCGGATACTCCCGTATCACCTTCCCAATCACCCCAAACCGCGCTTCGGCCGCCCGACCCGCCGTCCGGATCATAACCGCCGCCTCTCCCTTGCCTACCCCTTCAACCAGCCCCTCTTCACCGACCCGCACGACTTCCTGGTTGAGCGATTCATACCTCACCTGCCCGGTGATGTCTTCCTGACGACCATCCGAAAAATAGGCCGTTACCGCCAACTGATGCTTCCCTTTCTCCTCGATCACCGCCTCGCTCGGAAACACCTCCACTCGCTCAACCTCGAGTCCTTCCTCCCCGTTCCCCTCATAACCGGCTCCCCGGCTCACCCAGTTCAACACCGCCTCATAGTCCGCCGTCCCCACTCCCAGCCGCTCCCCTCCTCCGTGCGCCACCTGGAAGCTCGGTTTCCGCAACAGCAGGCTCTCTTCAGGCCGGTCAAGGTCAATGCGGGAATGGCGCGGATCCAGTGGCTCGGCCGTCAGGACCTGGTATCCTCCTCCGCGCACAATCCACTGGTAGTCCTCCGCCGGATCGGTAGCATCCGACGACAATCGGAATCCTCCTCTCCCCTTCACTCCTCCGTGGCAACTGCTGCTGTTGCAGCCACGCTTGGTCAGAATCCCTCCGATGTCCCAACTGAAGCTGAACGGGCGCCTCCGCTCGGTGCCCACTGTCGATATCCCTGCCTGCGCCTTCTTGCCTCCCAACTGGGCTCTCAACTCCGTCCGGCCCGAACTCACCGAAACCACTTGCCCCAACGCTCCCAGACGCGCGATCGACGGGTCCGCAATCCTTAACCGACTGGCAGAAGTCACCTCTCGCTGCAGGCCATCCGAGAATTCTCCCAGCACCAGAAATCGCCGTGTCGCACCCGACCCTTGCAATTCCACCGCCTCCGGCTCCAGCCGAATGGATACCAACTCCGGCCCACTCGAATTCAAGCGCACACCCTCGGAGCCCGCGTCCCGATGGCTGAGGCTCAGTATCAGCACGGTCAATACCGCTCCCTTGACCCAATGCCGGCCCGCCATAATCAGTCCCGTGCTCACAAGGTTTTCCCGGTCCGGTGAACTGGAATGCGTCTCAGTTCCTTGCGGCCATGGTGGCCTGCTCTGTCTCCGGACGACAGATCATCAAAAGGATTTCCTGCACCGCCAGCGCCTTGCCGATCTTCCCATCGACAATGGGCCGAGCCGTCAACTGGATCCGCCGGGGCATCGGCATTGCGGGGGCGTCCCGACCGGCCACCAGGACGATGGTGGCCAGATGACGGGGTGGGAAAAATCGCTCCTTGTGCATTGCCCCGCGTCCGTTTCCCGTCTCCAACAGGCGAGGGTTGACCCTGGTGGTAGCCGCGGCAAGAGCTTGCACCCCGGTGGGAAGATTCTCCAGTGTCAGGGCAATTTCCCCGTCGAAGCCCTCCTCCGACTCGGTCACCACGGTAAGCTTTCGGGTTTCTCCACTCCACAAGTTGATGTGATCCACCACTTCCCCTCTCCCCATTTTGACGGCAACCTCTCCCAGGTGGGGCACCTGCGGCCGAACCAGCACGCGGTATCGGAAGTGGGGAGCGGCTCTTCGGGTGGTCAGATCGCGAATCTGCAAGAAATACTCCCCCGCTTGCTCGAAGGTGTAAACGGTCTTGGCCTTTATGGACTTGATCCAGTCGTCTCCCACGCCGGCGACTTCCCGGTAGATGTTGCTCACCAGCTCCGTTCCTGTACCGTCAACGACCATCAGGTGCGGACTGAAGAAGGGCGGCAAGGTTTCGGGTGTCTCGATTTCGAAGGCCAATGCCTGTCCCGATCCCGCTTCGAATCGAAAGATGTCCACGTCACCCGGATGTTGTATGGCCCCCTCCACCGTCATCGGGATGGACAGTTGCGCTGCCCGGGAGGCCCAGTCGTTCGGTTCTTCTTCTCGGGTCGGGCTCGGCAACCGAAGATTGTTGGATTGATCGATGGTTACTGCCAATGGCGACCGATTGGACTTTTCCGGGCGCGCGGCATCTTTGGCGCCAACGACGGTCTTGTCCTCCTGGCCCGGTTCCGAGACCCGGATCGCCCGTGACCACAAACGACTGAGGTGGTCGTGATCGATCCTTCTGGAAAAGTCCCGTTCCCGCCAGACGGCGGGACTTGACCCGTGGGCGGGCTCGCCCGGAAACCGGCGGCGGTCGGCTCCCGCACTTTGAGCCGGCACGGCAACGACCCGAAGCTGATAAGAATAGTCGGGGCCTCCTTGACCTTCCAATGTCCCGACCTCTGCCAAGTAGCGACCCTTCCTGTCGAATCGGCGAATCAATCTCGGCAGGAAATGAGAGGTCACCCACCGGTGAGTTCCCGGACCGGGACCCGTTTCGTCCCTGACCTCCAACCGCTTGATCCGCTGAGGATCAAACCAGCTTCCCGTGGGCTCGTAGAGAATCAACTGCGGATCGCCGGCCACGGTTGCGGCGGTAAAGGTGGAGGTGAGAACTTCAAAACGCAGGTGCTCTCCTTCGGCGACTTCAAAAGCATAGTAGTCCAGTTCGCCCGGACGACCGAGCCGGCCGTTCACAACCACCGGAAATTCGATGTGCTGGGCGCTCGACGGGGAATTGATGGATTGCTCGCTTTCATGGATCTGGGGCTCCGGATTGACCAGCAACGACAGTGGGTTCGAAAGTCCATGGCGGGAGACCAGTCGAAGAGTATGGGCACCCACAGCCGCCTTGTCGTGCACATGGAGTTTCAGGACGACGTGGTGGAACTCTTTGGTGTTTTTGGCCGTTGTACCGGCCTGTTGAACGACGTCGACCTCTTCAACCGTCTTCTCCATATTCCGGACTTCCGCCGCAAGCGCGTCGCAGTCGAACCAGACGCCATAGACGCCGCCCAGGTTCTCACCTCGAATACGCACCTCAAAACTCGTTCCCGGCTGCCCACCCAGCGGGAAAAGGGAGTTGACTTGCGGAACCGCTTTCTCCTTCGCAGACACCGAATTTCCTGAAGCGGCCAGGAATAGGGAAACGACCAGGAATGTATGGAGAAGCAGCCTCATGGACCTTTTTCCTGTCAACGGGCCGGGCGAATGCTTGCCAAGTGTAAGCCTTTTGGTGTGCACCGGATAGCCCCAATATACAGAGACCAGGCCAGCCTGACAACTCGAAAGGGCTCAATAAGGACACCAGCGACGCAGGACCACAAAAATCTTGACAAGTGCCTCAGAAAGATCACACTTGAGGCCCAATCATGAAACCATACCTTTACATCCTGATTGTCCTGTCGGTCGGAGGGGTCATCGGCTTTTTTGTGGGCCGGGAGATGGTTGTCGCCCCGCCCCAGGTCGAAACTCCGGTGGAGACGACCCAGGCCGATTCGGAAGCGATTCAACGGATTCTGGAAAGGCAGGTCGAGGCCTATCGGCTCAAGGATGCTCTCCTGCTGATGCGGGACTGCGAGGAATCTTTCGTGGAAATCGATGGAAACAGCGGCAGGAGCTACAATCTGGCTCAGGCGCTCGTCCATTATCACGAGCTGTTTCAACCTGATGAGGGCATTCGCCTCCAACTCGGGCAACCCGAGGTGACCATCACCCACAAGTCGGCGGTGGTTCGATCAGGCTATGTCAAGACTTCGGACAGATATGCCGATCAGGGCATAGAGAGCGTGACGGGCGACGGGCAGTGGCTGCTGACCAAAGATGGAGACGCCTGGCAAATCACTGTTTTCTTCAGAACCGAAACCATTCAGCGATAGCATTCCAGGCACTGCCGCCGTCCAGTGTTCTGTCTCGGAAACAAGGATCTTTGGGAGGGCTCACCTTGCTGGACTTCGAGACCTATTACCTCATCTCCATTCCCGGATTTGTGGCCGGCATCATGACCGGGCGTTTTTTCGCGGGGCGCCACTGGCGGAACATGCGCGACCGCATGGGCAGTGCCGCCAAGCTCATCGGCGGGCTGGTCTTCTTGGGCTATCTGGTCTCCATTCCCGTGATTCTGGCGATCATGCTGGTCTACCTGATCCATTTACCCGAGCCTCAGCCGACAAGGATGGCTGTCACCCTGCTGGCCGGTTTTTGGATGGCAGTCAATTTCGTCCTGGAAATCGCCAATGCCGTCAACCGCCGGTCTCCAAGTGCACCGTCCGCCACCGGCCCCGCCCCCTCACACGACTGAACGTCCCTGCCGCACGAGTCGGCTTCGGCCGCAGAGCGCAAGGCCGCCGCTGTCTCGCAGTGCGTCTGCAACACCCTCCGGCCTCGGGTGAGAACATCCCGTTGAAGGGTTACCCAAGAAGGATACGAAGTGACACCCAACCGGTCCGAGCCTGTTAACGTCCGTCCACTTGCGCACCGCCCGCTTCAATCCAGGTAATAGCCGGCGCCGATCAGCACCGGAACCCCGAAGGAGGTGATCCTCTTGACGAAGGTCACCTTGCGTTGCCACTGGTTGGCGGCCGGATTCCGGTTCGAGTAGTAGAGGAAGGTTTCACCAAAAGCATCGGCGACGCCCAGAACGTTCCGTCCCCCGAAGCTGCCGATGAAATCGGAGGACAACTCGGAGCCGATCAGAGGATTCGCCGGGGAGCCGGTGAAGAGAGTGTAGCCGTAGGTGTCGAGGCCGAACAGATAGATCGAGCCACGCCGCCAGCGGGGGTCGTTGGCCAGGCTGACGGAGGCGAAATACCCGTTTGAATCCAGTTCCATTGCGGCGCAACGGACAAACTCCTGCAGCCTCTCGGGGGAAGGGTCCTCCGCCAGCCTCATGGCGCTGACTTCTTCGCTCCAGCAGGTGCCCGGAATGTCACGGCGATAGACTCCTGCCCCGATCGCCGCCGGGGTTCCGTTCCAGTCGAGCGCCTTGACATAGGAAGCCTTCGGCTCATCCCTGCCGGTGGCCGGATTGGTGAAGGAGTAGTAGATCCAGCCCTCGTCGGAGTGGCTCATGACACGAGTCAGCTCCTTGTAGTAGTCGTTGCCGAAGGCGTCGATCAGCAGCCCCCAGGGCTCCCCTTCCCTGGAGGGGTCGGGCGGGAAAACGAACGCTCGAGCCATGTCGGTCATGGGAGTCACTTCGTCAACGAAGATATAGGTGGGGCCGCTCTTCCATCGCTCGCCCTCGTTGAAGGCCCTGCGGGCTTCCTCGAAGCCCACTTCCTGGACGAACTCGTAGGCGCATTGGACAAAGGCCTGGACGTCACCCTGGGTGCGCACGGCGCCGGCGACGACCGATTTCTCGGCGCAGGTCCGAGTCTGAGCGATTGCCAATTCCTGCGCACCTGAAACCAAGGCGCAGAAAATCAGCAGAAAACGAAAATAAGGTGCGTGCATGGCGAATCCTCCCTCGGTTCACAGGACAAGGACGGCGAATTGCAATACGGGCTAGTGGTCAAAACCCGGTCGGCGGGTCGCCATTCAAGTCTTCGAACAGCGATGTGCTCAGATAACGCTCGCCGGTGCTGGGAAGAACGGTCACGATCAGCTTCCCTTCGTTCTCCGGCCGCTTGCTCACCTCCACCGCGGCGTGAGCCGCGGCTCCGGAGGAGATCCCCACCAGCAACCCCTCTTCCCTGATCAGGCGACGCGCCATGTGAAAGGCCTGCTGGTTGGTGACTCGGATCACCTCGTCGATCACCCCCGTGTTGAGAATGTCCGGAATAAAGCCGGCCCCGATGCCCTGGATCTCATGCCACCCGGGGCTCCCGCCGGAGATTACCGCGGAATCCTCCGGTTCCACGGCGATGGCCTGAAAGCCCGGCTTCCTGGACTTGAGAATCTCCCCCACTCCGGTAATGGTGCCGCCGGTGCCGACGCCACCCACAAAGATGTCGATCCGGCCCTCGGTATCATTCCAAATCTCTTCGGCAGTCGTCTCGCGGTGAATCCTGGGATTGGCCCGATTGCGGAACTGCTGGGGTATCCAGGAATTGGGAGTCTCGGCGGCCAACCTCTCGGCCGCCGTGATGGCCCCCTTCATGCCCTCGAATCCGGGAGTCAGGACCAGTTCCGCGCCGAAGGCTCTGAGGAGCGTGCGCCGTTCCACGCTCATGGTATCGGGCATGGAAAGGATGAGCCGATAACCCTTCACCGCGCAGACGAAGGCCAAGGCGATTCCGGTGTTGCCGCTGGTGGGTTCGATGATCACCGTGTCCTTGTCGATGGCGCCCAGCCGCTCGGCTTCATGGATCATGCTGATCCCGATACGATCCTTGACGCTCCCGGCAGGATTGTGGGATTCCAGCTTGGCCACCACCGTGGCCGTCGCCCCCGCTGTCACGCGATTCAGCCGCACCAGGGGAGTATTGCCCATCAGTTCAAGGACATTGTTTGCGATCCTCGCCATGCCGATCTCCTAGATGTAGTACATGATCTGCGGGTCCAGCTTCTTCCGCCTCTCACACACTTCTTCAACCGTGGTGGTGCGCAGGACTTCAGAGGCATGTTCAAATATCTCCGACCAGAGATCCCTGAGAATTTTCCGGGTCGGATCCTGGTTCGGCCCCTCTCTCATGAAGACATCGTTGCTGTCGATCGAACCCTCCAGCGCCCTGACCACCTGCAGCAAATTGATGTGGCTGGCCGACCGGGCCAACTGGTAGCCACCCTGACGCCCTCGGCTGCTCTCGATCAGTCCGGCCTTCTTCAGGAACAGCAGGAGCTGGTCCAGGTACGGTTTGGGAATGTTCTGTCGTTCGGCGATCTGGGCGCTCTGTACCGGAGCCTCCAGGGAGTGCAAGGCCAGATCTATGACCGCCAACAGGCCATATTCGCCTCTTGTGGACAATTTCATGCTCAACCGCCTGCAGGCACTAAAACATGACTAAAATAATCTTGATACTTTATGTACTTGATTCTGCCACCTTCCGTCAACAATAATATCAGACTAACCTCAAGAAATCACTTGACTTTTGTGAAGTCCCCCAATACATTGACTATTTTTATGGACTTAGTCATCTTTTTTTGAGACCCATGGTTGCCACTCCAAACAACGCCGGCGATATTGAGCGGTGGCAGGAACAGCTTCGTTCCTCCTCTCCCAGCGAAATCCTGCGATGGGCCCATCGCCGATTCGCTCCCCGGGTGGTGTTTGCCACCGCCCTGGGTCTGGAAGACCAGGTGATCACCCATTTCCTGGCCCAAGACGCCCTCCCTGTCCGGATCGTGACTCTGGACACCGGCAGACTCTTCCCCGAAACCCTTCAGCTTGTCGAACGGACCGAAGAGCACTACCGGCTGCGAATCGAGACTTTTTTCCCCCGAACCGAGCAGGTGGAGACCATGGTCCGAGACCATGGCATCAACCTCTTTTACCAGAGCGTCGAGTTGAGACAGCTCTGTTGCCGCATCAGAAAAATCCACCCCTTGGGCCGGGCGCTCAAGGGCATGGACGCCTGGATCTGCGGACTCAGGCGTCAGCAATCGGTGACCCGACAGGATGTGCATCCCGTTGAATGGGACGACAGCAACGGGCTGGTGAAGATCAATCCACTCTGGAACTGGGAGGAATCCCGCCTTTGGGAGACCGTCAAGGCCAACCAGGTTCCCTACAATCCGCTGCACGAACAAGGCTTTCTGAGCATCGGCTGCGCCTGCTGCACGCGGGCCGTGGGACCGGGGGAAGACCTGCGGGCCGGACGCTGGTGGTGGGAGCGTCCCGAACACAAGGAATGCGGACTGCACCGCCGCCCGAGTCCCGCCACGAACCGGTGATTGTTGTGTTGACGCCGCCCTTCCTCTGCCTTCCGAACCGGGGAAGCTGACCGAAACCATGGACAGCTATTTTCTATCCCACCTGGACGTCCTGGAAGCCGAGGCCATCTACGTCATGCGTGAAGTGGCCTCGGAGTTTGAACGGCCGGTGCTGCTCTTTTCGGGCGGAAAGGACTCCATCTGCCTGTTGAGGCTGGCTGAAAAGGCTTTTCGTCCGGCTCACTTCCCCTTTCCCCTGCTGCACATCGATACCGGCCACAACTTTTCGGAGGTGATCGAGTTTCGTGACCGGAGGGTCAAGGAGCTCGGGGAGCGGCTGATCGTCCGCACCGTGGACGACGCCATCGACGCCGGCATTGTCACCGAGCCCGGCGGCACCGACAAGAGCCGCAACTGGCTTCAGATTCCCACGCTGCTGCATGCTCTGGAGGAGTTCAAGTTCGACGCCGCCTTCGGGGGAGCGCGTCGTGACGAAGAAAAATCCAGGGCCAAGGAAAGGTTCTTTTCGTTTCGAGACGAATTTGGACAGTGGGACCCGCGCAACCAGCGGCCGGAACTCTGGAGTGTCTACAACACCAGGATCCACCCGGGCCAGCACATCCGGGTCTTCCCCCTGTCCAACTGGACCGAACTGGATGTCTGGCAATACATCGCCCGGGAGAAGCTGGAGATTCCGAGCATCTACTTCAGCCACCGGCGGGAGGTCTTCCAAAGGGACGGTTTATGGATGAGCGCCTCCGACCTGCTTCCGCTCAAGCGCGGCGAGGTGATCGAGACCCGGTCTATTCGCTTCAGGACGGTTGGGGACATCCTCTGTACGGCCGCCATTGAATCGTCCTGCTCCACGGTTGAGGAAATCATCGGAGAAGTTTCTTCCCTCAAAGTAACGGAACGGGGCGCCCGGGCCGATGATCAAGTCTCGGAAACTTCCATGGAAGACCGCAAAAGGGAGGGGTATTTCTAGGTGAATGCCCGAACGAACGATCCTCAGACCACTGTTCAGTTGCTGCGGTTCACCACCTGCGGCAGCGTCGACGATGGGAAAAGCACCCTGATCGGCCGGCTGCTCCACGATTCCAAATTGATCCTGGAAGATCAATTGGCCGCGCTGAAGCGAGCCAGCCTGATGCGGGGTGAATCGAAGGTCAACCTGGCCAACCTCACTGACGGTCTGCGGGCCGAGCGGGAGCAAGGCATCACCATCGACGTCGCCTACCGCTACTTCGCCACGCCACGCAGACGGTTCATCGTCGCCGACACCCCGGGTCATGTTCAGTACACCCGCAACATGGTCACCGGCGCCTCCACCAGCAGCCTGGCCCTGATCCTGGTGGACGCTCGCAAAGGCATCATCGAGCAGACCCGGAGACATGCCACCATCGCATCCCTGCTGGGCATTCCCCACCTGGTGCTGTGTGTCAACAAAATGGACCTGGTCGATTTTTCAGAGGAGGTTTTCGAAGCCATCCGGCAGGACTTCACCCGATTTTCGACCCGCCTCAAAATCAGGGATGTCACCTTCGTCCCCATGAGCGCCCTGATAGGGGACAACGTCGTCGATCGCTCCTCCAACATGCCCTGGTATCTGGGGGAGACGCTTCTTTCCTTTCTGGAGAGCGTTCACATCGCCAGCGACTGGAATATGCAGGATCCCCGCTTTCCCGTTCAATGGATCATCCGCCCCCAATTCGGCCGCTCCACCGATTTCAGGGCCTTTGCCGGACAGGTCGCCAGCGGGGCCTTCAGGATTGGCGACCGGGTCACGGTCCTCCCGTCCGGAAGGCAATCCCGGATACAGGACATTCAACTCATGGGCCGATCCCTGGAGGTTGCCCACGCCCCCATGTCGGCTTGCATCCTTCTTGAAGACACCATCGACGTCAGTCGAGGGGACCTCATCGTGGCCTCCGACAATCTGCCCCATGTCGGCAAGGACCTGGAAGCCATGTGTTGCTGGATGGACGAGACTCCCCTGCAGCTCGGAAAGAAATACCTGCTGAAACATACCGCTCACAGCACCAAGGCCATGGTTCACCACTTGCACTATCGGCTGGATATCAACCGCCTGGAAGAGGACTCGGCTCATGTGCTGAAACTCAACGAGATCGGACGAATCGCCCTGAAGACGGCCACTCCCCTGCTTTACGACCGCTACCACCGCAACCGGAGCCTGGGTGGTTTCGTGCTCATTGACGAATCCACTCACGCCACCGTGGGAGCCGGCATGCTGGAGGAGCCTGCCAGACCCGCGCCCCTGCCGGAACGCGTCGACTACTCCATCTGAACCGGTGCCTCCCCACAATAATTGAACAATCTCCAGGCTGTGAGGTTATATTAGGGGCTTCAATCAAGGGAGGAAACCATCCATGAAACTGGCTGGCAAGACAGCACTCGTTACCGGGGGCGGCACCGGAATCGGGAGAGCCATTTCCCTGCTGTTTGCCCGAGAGGGCGCAGCCGTTGCCATCAACTTTTCCAAGTCCGAGGCGGAAGCTTCCGAAACGGCTTCCCAGGTTCAAGAATCAGGGGGGCGCAGCCTGCTGGTTCGCACCGACGTCTCATCCGATTCCCAGGTCAGGCAGATGATGGAACGGGTCCACGGAGAATTGGGCGCCATCGATATTCTGATCAATAACGCCGGCTTTACTCGATTCATCGACTTTGCGGACCTGGAGCAGTTGACCGAGGACATCTGGGACAGCCTCTTCGCCGTAAACCTGAAAGGCACCTACTTCTGCTGTCGCGCCGCGGCTCCCCTCATGCAGGCACACGGCGGCGGACGCATCGTCAACATCGCCTCGGTGGCCGGAATCACCGGACAGGGTAGCTGCATCGCCTATTGCGCCTCCAAGGCCGGAGTCATCAGTCTGACCAAGTCATTGGCTAGAGCCCTGGGCCCCGACATCCTGGTGAACGCCGTGGCGCCGGCTCTTACCGAGACCCGCTGGCTGGATGGAGTTGCGAGAGCTCCGGAGATGCGGGAGAACTTCAGGAAGGCCTCGGCTCTCAACCGTATGGGAACGGCCGAGGATGTCGCCGAGGTCACCCTTTCCATGGCGACCGACTGGAGCTTTGTCACCGGGCAGATCGTGGTGGTGGACGGCGGCAGAATGCTCTGAAGATACCGAATCCCTTGATCTCACTGCTTCACCAAACCTGATGCGCGAACTGGCCAACGTCAACGGAACCATCTGCGCCCTTGAGGGCGCCGTGATCCCGGCGGAGGACCGGGGCTGCCTGTTCGGAGATGGGGTCTACGAGGTCGTGCGCGCCTATCGGGGTCGGCTCTGGGGGTTGCACCGACACTGGAGGAGATTTCAGCGCAGCTTGAGGGAGATCGACCTCCAGCCTGCCAACCTGGAAGAAATCCGGGGGTGGATCGAGGAAACCTACCGCGCCAGCCGAATCCCGAACGCCACCGTCTATTTCCACCTGACCCGGGGCGCCAGTCCCAGGAACCATTCCTGGAACGAAGCCCTGGAGCCCTCTTTCTTCATGAGCGTGCGCCCATTTGCCGACAGGGGGATCGTGGCAGGCATCAAGGTGCAGTCGGTTCCGGACCTGCGCTGGCGCCGTTGCGACATAAAGTCGCTCAACCTGCTGCCCAATGTGCTGGCCAAGCAGCAGGCCCGAAAGCTGGGTGCCTATGAAGCGCTGCTGGTGGACACCAGGGGAAATGTCACCGAGGGCAGCTCCTCGGCCGCCCTGGCGATTCTCGGCCGAACCATCGCCGCGCCCCCTCAGACTTCCGCCATACTGCCAAGCATCACTCGCGAATATGTCGAGGAGATTGCAGTCGAGCTGAAGCTCTCGTTCCAGGAGCGATGGCTTTCACTGGCCGAGTTCCGGGCGGCCGGTGAAGCCTTTCTGGCCGGCACGTCAGACGAGGTCACCGGGATTACCCACGTGGACGGCCAGGCTGTCGGGACAGGTGAGGTCGGGCCATGGACCCGAGAGATCCAGAAGGTCTACCGGCAGCGCATTGAGCAGGGGAAAGACTGACAATCGGAGATGGTAGCCCTATTTCGGAGACAGACTCCCAGTGTGCCGTCTCAGAAGTCCACACGCAGTGTTTTGGCTAGAAATTCAAATGAATTCAATGAGTTAACGTCTTGATTAATGCGCCGAATTAATGGGACGGAACACTAGTTGAGGGTACTCACCTGCGATGGGCTGGGGGGTGGGCCGACCGGGTCGCGGACGGCCAGAAAGGTCCGGAAGTTTTCTGCCGAAACGACGATGGTTTTGGTCTTGCCCGGCTCACCGAGCTGGCCGAAGACCTGATCGTTCACCCGGAGTTGAGTCCCCAGGGGGTTGCCGAGCTTCACGTTCAGGGGTCGCTGGAGGGAAAAGCTCCTGGTCTCGTCAGACCGCAAGAGGCCACTGAACAACGTGAGCTCTCCAACGCTGACCCTTACCCAGGCCTCCTCCCGAGCCTTGATGTGCAACCTCGGTTCCGCCACCGACACGGGCCCGGCTCCCGAAGGCGTTTCAGGGGACGGTTTGGGAGCCAGTTCTCCCAGCACACCCAGGCCGGCCCGGCCACCCGATCCACTCACACCGGCAAGCCGCCCGTTGTTCCGGGAGGCCGATCCGGGCGCCGAGGCTTGATTTTGCGAAAGCTGCGCTACTGCGGCGTTCCTGGGAACGCTCAACGAATCCTGTTCCGTCCGGGCGCGTACTTCGACGAAGTAAAAGATCGCCAGGGCTCCAAGAAGCGCCACCACCGAGGGAAGGATGGCGGCGGATTTTGCGCCTGCAGCCCGGGCCTTCAATCTCGCGCCCAGGGACGGGCGGGGCGTCTGAGCCACACGGGACCTTTGCCCCCCGGAATTGAGCCTGTCTTCCGCCAGCAGGCATTCCCGGACCGTTTTGTTCTCATCGATACCCAGATAGCGGGCATAGCTGCGAACAAAGGACTGTCGAAAAACGCCGGCGGGCAATCGATCGAAGCGGTCGGCTTCGATGTAACCGAGCAAACTGGTGCGGATCTTCGTTTCCCTGGCTATTTCTTCCAGGGAAATCCCTCTAAGTTCCCGCTCACGTTTCAGATCGGCGCCCAAGGACACGATGGTTTTTCCACAAGAGAAAAGAACCACTCATAATACGCCCCTGCCCGGCACCTGTCAAGAATTTGAGGAAGTTGAGGAAGGATTTGAAATCGCACCGGCTCCAGGTTTAAAATCGCTCGGTCTTGAGATACTCAACTCCTTGAACCGGTGATCTACGGCTCTCCGAAACCGAGCCTCTTCGAGCGCGCGGAACCATTGACGGGAGCCCCGGGCAAACCGATGAACGCCTTGTCGCGACTGCTGCTGACGTCGTCCCTTATCTGCGGACTGTGCCTCACTGCCCCCGCAGACGACATACCCAAGGTAAGGACGCTCCGAATCGACGTTCGTATGGTCGAGGTCTATACCGCCGTCTTCGACCAGAGAGGCCGATACGTTCCGGGACTGGCGCCGGCCGACTTCGAAATCGAAGAGGACGGTCAGATCCAGTCCATCCAGGCCTTTGAGTCCCAAACCTCGGCTCTCACGATCGCGTTGCTGGTGGACACCACCGGAAGCATGCTGAAGCCGCTGCCGCACGTCAAGAATGCGGTGGCCGATCTGTTGACGGAGATCAAGCCCCAGGATCGCTTTGGCCTCTTCGCCTTCAACAATCGCCTCCAGGTCCTGGTGCCGTTTACCAAGGACAGGCGCGCGGCCCTTCGAGCCCTGTTCCGCATGCGGGCCTCCGGGAGCACCGCTCTCTTCGATTCTCTGGCCCAACTGGCCCCGCATCTGGCCCGAGTGACCGGCAAGAAGGCCATCCTGCTCTTCACCGACGGCGAGGATACCAGCAGCGTCCTCTCGATGGAGGATTCGGTCAGGACCATCAAGCGAGTCGGGATTCCCATCTATACCGTTTTCCAGGGACGGGCGCTGCAGAGCCAGCTCCTGATCGATCGTCTGACGGAGATTTCGGATGCGACCGGAGGCGTCGCCGTCAGGATCCGACGTCCCGAGGAAATCAGCCGGGTCTTCACCGAAATCGTCCAGGATCTTCAGCACCTCTATCTTCTCGGTTACTATCCTCCCGCCGAGATCGGCTCCAGCAACGGAGGGTGGCGCAAGATCTCGGTGCGTGTCCCTCGGCACAAGGACTTCCGCGTCAGAGCCAAGGAAGGTTACCTGCCTTAGCCCCTCCTGATTCTGTGGCGGAAACGGCATCCTCTCGGCTGCCATCCCCCGCCTTGCGCCCTCCGCGGTTGCCGCCGGTTGACCCGACAAACCTTAAATGATAGGTTCACCTTCACCAATCTGACACGGGAGTTGAGGTTGTGCCAGGCGAAGCGCTGGGAATGATTGAAACCAAGGGGTTTGTTGGCGCCGTCGAAGCGGCGGACGCCATGGTGAAAGCGGCCAACGTCACTCTGGTGGGAAAAGAGTACATTGGAGCCGGCTTCGTGACAGTATGCGTGCGAGGGGATGTCGGGGCCGTCAAGGCCGCCACCGATGCGGGCGCATCCGCGGCGCGGCGAGTCGGCGAGCTGGTAGCTGTCCACGTCATTCCCAGCCCCCACGCTGAAGCTGAAAAGAACATCCCCGGCGACACTCGCTAAGCCATTCACCCAACGTGGCACGCGGATGACGGCGGCCCTGCAGCCTCGGGCGCCGGCATCTCCCGGCGGAATCTCTTCCGACCAACCTCTCTGACTTGCTCCGGACCTCCCACAGGCCATGGATAGAGATCTCGAGTCCATTCAGCAGGCCCGGTCACTCCTTGACAAGGCACTCCAGGCTCAGACCCGGCTCTCTCAATTCTCCCAGGGCCAGGTCGATTCCGTGGTTCAGCAAATGGCCGAGGCCGGACTGGGGGCCGCCGAGAAGCTTGCCCGCATGGCCGTGGAGGAAACCGGCTTCGGCAACGTCGCCGACAAGATCCTCAAGAACAAGTTCGGCTCCGAGTTTGTCCACGAGGCCATCAAGGATCTCAGGACGGTCGGCATCATCAGGGAGGACAGGAAAAAGGGAATCCTGGAGATCGCCTCGCCGGTCGGGGTCATTGCCGCGATCATTCCCTCCACCAACCCGACCTCCACCACCATCAACAAGGCCCTGATTGCGCTCAAGGGCCGCAACACCATCGTTTTCAGCCCCCATCCCTCGGCTGCGGGCTGCATCCGGGAGACCAGCAGAATCCTGTCGGAGGCCGCGGTCGCAGCCGGCGCACCCGAGGGTTCGATTGGTTGTCTGTCCCAATCCACCATCGAAGGAACGCGAGAGCTGATGAGCCATCGCAACACCGCCCTGATCCTGGCTACCGGAGGCCACGGTCTTGTCAAGGCCGCCTACAGCGTGGGAAAGCCTGCCTTCGGGGTGGGTCCGGGCAACGTCCCCGCCTATGTGGAATCCTCGGCTGACATCCCTCGGGCCATTCAGGACATTTTTGCCGGCAAGTGCTTTGACAACGGCACGCTCTGTTCTTCGGAGCAGGCCATTATCACCGATGCCGCCATCAAGGATCGTGTGATCGAAGAGATCAAGCACAACGGCGGCCATTTCCTGAACGAACAGGAAATCCAGTCGCTGGCCCAGGTGGTCGTCACTCCCAGGCGAACGGTGAACCCCAAGATCGTCGGCAAGCCGGCAGCAACCATTGCCGCGCTGGCCGGGATCCGGATTCCGGAAGGGTCCCGGGTCCTGGTAGCCCCGCTCTCGGGCGTTGGCCGGGACTACCCCCTGTCCATGGAAAAGCTCTCCCCCATTTTGGCGTTTTACGTGGAAAGAGACTGGGAGGCGGCTTGCGATCGCTGCATCGAGCTGCTCAACTATGGAGGGTTGGGCCACACGCTGGCCATCCATTCCAGGAACGACGAGATCATTCGTCAATTCGGCCTGCAGAAGCCCGTCTTTCGAATCGTCGTCAATACCCAGGCGGCCCTGGGAGCCGTGGGCTACACCACCCGACTCTTTCCGAGCATGACACTGGGCTGCGGAACCCTTGGCGGCAACATCACTTCCGACAATATTTCCCCGCTTCACCTGGTCAACATCAAACGGGTGGCCTACAGCCGCACTCACGATCTCGGCGAGGACTCATCCCAGGCCATTGACGTTCCGCAAGCGAAAGCACCCTCCGTCAATCGGGGAGAGGTCTCGGCCCTGGTGGATCGCCTGTTGGCGAGCCGCCGGATCCAATTTCAGGCACCAGCCGAACCTGCATCACCGCCGGCCCCACCCACTACCACCCCGGAGGAAACCGGGGAGACCGAGGAACCACCGGAACCGGCCAGCTTCGTTTGCGAGGAAGATATTCGGCAGGCAGTGAATGAAGACCGCAAAATCCACGTCAACGGAAAGTCCATCATCACCCCCGCCGCACGCGATCTCGGGGACCAGAAAGCCGTTCTGGTCTACCTTGATTGAAGTTTGAATCCCAGCAACCTGGCCAACTTGTAGAGCTTTGACTGCTTGATCGCCTTCAGCTTCGAACGAGCCTGCTGCAACTCCGCGTCCAACCGCAGAGCCCATTGGGTGCGATCCTCGAATTCAGACTGAAGCTTCACTATTGCCCTGTCTTTCTCTTTCAATTGTCGGGACAACTCCTCCGTCCATCGGCTGCGATCCTCAAATTCCGCACGCAGGCGCATCAGGGCCTGATCCCTCGACTTGACCTGCCGATTCAACCGGCGCGCCCAGCCGGTACGTTCCTCGTACTCTCCCTGAAGCCGGTTCAGAGCGCGGTCCAGCTTGGCGACCTCCCCTTCCAGACGCTGTATATTCTGCTGGCGTTCCCGCAACAGGTTTCCGGTACCCGGCAGCAGGCAGAAGCTTCCCGATGCAGGCTGATTTTCCCGGCCATGGGTGCAAACGGCTACGAAAAAGTTGGAGGTCGTTCCCAGATCGCCGGATTCCTCCTCAAGGCAGGTCGTTACCTCCTGGCAAAGGCTGGGGTTGCCGACGATCAGGCCTGCAGTGTGATTCTGAAAATAGATCTGCACGGAACTGAACACGGACTTCAGGAAGTCAAGGAACTCCTGGAAGTCGAACTCATGAGTGTGGAATGGATTGGCCTGGTTGCTCTCCTGGCTGTAGAAGATTCGATTCGGTGTGGAAATAACCGTCATTCCATCCGGCTTGAGGACCCGGCTTACCTCGAGCAAATGGGCTTTTTGGCCTTGCAGGTGCTCGATCAGCTCAAAACTGACCACGACATCCGTACTGTCGCTGGCCAGCGGCAAGTCACGGCAGTCGCCGACCAACAGCTCGATATTCTCCCCGGCATACCGCTCGCCGGCGTATCGTACAGCCTCTTCCGAAATGTCGAGGGCAAGGACGGTACCCGCCTTCTCCGCCAGGATTTTCGAGCCATAGCCGACTCCGGAGCCGACATCCAGGACCACCTTGTCCTCCACCAGGAGTTGGGCGAACCTGTAGCGGCAGACGTGCTCGTTCAGGAGGTCGTCATCGACGCTTCCGGGGATGATTCTCTCACCGGTAAATTCCATCGTTCCCTTTTCGCCGGGCTCACAACTCTTCAATCCTGAGCCATTGCACGGCACTCCCCAGATTTCTGTACTCCGGGGAGACTCCGGCCAGGCTCGGGTTCCAGGTCGGACGCACCCGCATGCGAATGGTCGGCCTTTTTCGGTCAAGAACTCCAGGTGAAATGTGAAAGGTGTAGTTGCGGAACTGGTCTCCTACCCCGATCAGCTCTTGGGTTTCCAATTTCACTTCATTGACCCAGACTGTGAGAAATTGTCGGAATTGGGGATCCGGATTCGATTTCACGGTCCGGATCACCAGTTGATACTGCTGGCCGGGAT
Organism: Terriglobia bacterium; assembly: GCA_963665655.1. Classification (GTDB taxonomy): domain Bacteria; phylum Acidobacteriota; class Terriglobia; order Versatilivoradales; family Versatilivoraceae; genus Versatilivorator. The sequence goes on along the minus strand of OY762429.1, from coordinate 4,604,063 downwards.
CCAGGGGAAACGGCCAGACCAGGCTTGGGGCAATCCCCGCCCAGGAATACCCGTCGGCTTCGTTCCAATAGAAATCCGTCCGTTGCGTCCCATCGCATTCGCTACCGAAATCCACCTGGTAGGCACGGGTTCCACCCATCGGCACCAGGGATTGAAGCTTGACGCAATCCAGCATGAACCCCAGGTTACGGGTATCCTCCCATCCCAGCAAGGCCGATGGGTTGAAAGTTTGTGACTTGAACTCGACCCGGTTCCTCTCCCCACGAGCCAACTGGCCTCTTTCGATCGGGATCCTGTAGTCCCTGAATTTCGGGGACAGACTTACGGAGCCAAGATCCTGACCGTTCAACCGAACCGCCACCGCAGAATCGGTGGCGGCCCCCAAGTCCGGACGGGCCAGTCGCGCGATCAGAACTGCCGGATAAGCCCCATCGATTTCCGGCAGTTCCACCGACGCATCCCCCCGGCTCCATCGGTATGGATTGCGGTCATCTCTGAACTCCAACTCGTGGAACCCTTCGGACGCATAGCCGAAGTTGGTGTGCGAGTTGAGAGCCTGGTATGGCTTGGGTCCGCCCTGGGGACGAGGTTTGACTTCGTAGATCTGAAGACTGTAGTGCACTTCCTGCATTTTCTGCGGCAGACGCTCAAAGGTCCGTTCAACCAGGTCGCCGGTAAAATAAAATCGCTCTCTGGGCTCGAAGAAATACTTGGAACTGTCCAGAGAGGTCCACTCTTCGCAGGAAATGAGAAAGACTCTCCTTTGTTTGTCCAGAAATTCTCCAACCACCCGTTCAAACGAATCAGGATCCGGCTTTCGGTGGGCAAGAGGAAACACGGATTGCCCGAACAGGTTTCTCAGAGGCCCCAGGAAAAACTCCTGCGCGCGGCTGTGTTCGAACAGGATTGCATCCGCCTCCCTTGTATGACTGGCCAGCACCGCCATTTGCCTCCGGCTTCCCTCCAACTCGCCCTGGCGGAGAAAGGGCCAGGCCGCTGTCATCTGGGTGGCAGCCATGGCGGCCAATACCCCCGCTCCGCAAGCCCGCAGCAGGAAGCGACGAGTTCCGGATCGCGCCCCCAGCCTTGGATGAATCGATGCCAATCGATACAACCGTTGCAAAACGAGGCCCGCCAGGATGAGCAGCGCCGGAATCGCGACCTCGGCGTAGCGGCGGATCACCCAGTAGTTGTCGGGAAAGGCCCGAGACTTGTAGCCGTAGAACAGCAGGAAAGCGGCCAGCAGGAGCAGGAAGGGCAGAGGGAGAACCTGACCCTTCAACACGACCTGCCGCAGCGCCAGGATAGCGCCCAGCAAAGCCAGACAAAGGCCCAGGGGAGAGAGATACCATCCCAGCCGAACCAGATTCAACTCGTCGTAGTAGGGCACGAATCCCTGGTGAAAGGGAGCCAGCGGCAGCAGGTTGCCGCCCGGGTCCATCATGGGGCGGAAAAAATATCCCCAGGCGAAGGCAATGAGCACCAAACCCGAGAGGCTTGCAAAGACAATCCGGCGCCGGGCCGCCGGATCTCCCCACGACGAGGAAATGGGAAACCGTCTATCCTGCCAGGCTCTCATCGACCCCATCAGCCGCCTTGAAGACCACGCCGCGACCGTTGCCAGCATTGCAAGCGCCAACAGCCAACGCCATTGGCGGTCAAGAAAGGAGAGCACACCCTGGTTGTGCAAAATAGCCAGCACGTAGGGATAGGCAAAAAGGACGATGTGGGCCAGGGAATAAGCGACTCCGATGGCCAAGCCCGCTACGACAGGGCGAACCGGCAAGCCCACCCTTCCGGCCAGCCCCGACCGGGCCAGAATCAGGAACACCGAAACGGCCAGGATCGCCAGCACGGAGTCGATGCGCACCATCAGGCTCAATCCGAACACCAATCCCGACAGGAAGCCCAAACCAGCCTGGCGGCGGGACAGGGCCAGGGCAAGCATCCAGACTCCGGCCAGCAGCAGGACCTGTGCCAGGGTCTCGCTGAATGGGCTTCGCACCAACCATATCTGGCCCAGGTTCAGGCAAAGCAGACTCGAAGCCACCAAACCGACAGTCTTGGACCGAAAAACCTCAATGCCCAATGCAACCACCAGCAGGAGACTCAGCAGGCCCAGGAGGACATTGAAACCGAACAGCCCCTCGAACCTCCAGAGTTTGAATGCCAGGGACAGCCAGAGCGGAAACAGATGCAGATACTGCGGCAACATTTCACCGGTCTCCGCATCCAGCAGAGTGAAACCGGGCACGGCTTCCAGATAACGAGCATTTTCAAGAAGGACCGGCAGGAACAGTTTCTGTCGATCCTCATCAAAATCCTGGAAGTCCGGATCGCTGAAACGCAGGCTCTGCTCCTGGGCCAGACGCACCGCAATGTTGGCATGCTCCCCGGGGTCTCTCTGGCTGGCGATATACTCGGCGGTCCTTCCGAAGGTGAACGCACCCAGCAGCAGGATGCCCGCCAGCCACAAGTCGCTCCACCCGGGTCTCAGCCGTCTCCAGGCCGGCTGACGCCGTTGCAGGGCCCCCGATTTCAACAGCCAGGCCAGACAGACCAGGATGTAGACCGCCAACAGCACAAAGAGATAGCGAATGCGAGCCACGCCCGATTGCGCGCTCAGCACGAGGAAACAGGAGGTCACGATCAATCCGCATACGGTGCTGAGCAACACGGGACCGATCAGACCCTTGAACAGATCGACGCGTATGCCGGAGGGTGGGCCCGATAAGTCAGGTTCCCGGAGCCGTCCAATTGCAAGCCTGTAGGTCAACCAACCGCTGACGCCGAACAGGCCGGCGAACTGAAGCAGAAGCGAGTAGTCTTTCCAACCGGGTACAAAATCCATGAGGTTCGTGATACGTCTCTCGATCGTCCCGAATCGGTCAATCGAAAAGGGGGTTGCGGTGCCAGCTCAGCGCGGTCGGGATGATGTCGTCGAGGGTGGTGTATTTCGGGGCCCAGCCCAGAACCCTGAAGGCCCGGGAGGCATCGGCCACCAGGATCGAAGCGTCTCCAGTCCGCCGCCGGCCCTTCTTGACAGGCACCGCCCTGCCCGAAAACCGTTCGACGGCCGCGACGATCTGCTTCACCGAGTGTCCCTGCCCCGTCCCCAAATTCAGCGCCGCGCTCCGGCCGCCTTCCGACAAATAGCGCAGGGCCGACACATGAGCCGCGGCCAGATCCGAAACGTGCACAAAGTCCCGAACCGCCGTGCCGTCCGGCGTTTCGTAATCCGTCCCGAAAATCTCAAAATGGCTCCGCCCGCCCAGGGCCGTTTCTATCGCCAGGGGAATCACGTGCGTTTCGGGTCGATGGCTTTCGCCGATCTCGCCGTCCGGATCGGCCCCGGCGGCATTGAAGTACCTCAGGCAGACATGGCCGATGCCATAGGCCATGCCAAAGTCCCGCAGCATGTGCTCCACGACCAGCTTGCTCACTCCGTAGGGCGTGGTCGGAACCTTGGCCTGAGCCTCCGGGATCGGAACCTTTTCGGGCGCTCCGTAAATGGCGCAACTGCTGGAAAAGACGATGGACCGTACCCCCTGATCCAGCATTGCCTTCAGGAGGTTCAGGCCTCCCACCAGGTTGTTGCGGTAGTACCTGGCAGGATCCGTCACCGACTCGCCGACGTCGCACAGGTCTGCGAGATGCATGACCCCGACCGGTCGATGCTGCCGGATCACTGCCTTCAATCCAGCCTCGTCCGTCAGATCGACCCTTTCGAGCGGTCCCCACTTGACGGCCGATTCATGCCCATGGGAGAGGCAGTCCACCGCTACCGGATGGAATCCCTCTGCCGCCAGCGCCTTGCAGACATGACTGCCGACATAGCCGGCTCCACCCGTAACCAGAATGGTTCGCCCCAGGACCACGCTGTCCTTCCCGCTCAGACCGGATCGGCAGCCTCGTTTCGGAACCCCTGCCCGCGATGGCCCGAACCCGAATCATTCAATCAGAAAACGGCGGTTGCCGCAATTGAGGGGCACTGGCGCCCGAACGCGTTGCCTTGACTGCGGCGACGTCTTAAAATGCGCCCCGCGCCATGACTCCGACCACCACACTCTCGGTCATCGTCCCCGTCTACAATGAACAAGCTCTGGTTCACGCCAGTCTCTCCCGTTTGCGAGTCTTGGGAGACAGCCCGCTGTTGAGTTCGATCCGGGTGATCGTGGTGGACGACGGTTCCCGCGATCAGACCCCGACGGTCCTCCATCGGTTTCAGCAATCCCTGGAACGGGAGGATTGGGGAGGGAAATTCGCCTGGCAGTTTGTCCGCCATCCAAGGAACTACGGCAAGGGCAAAGCGCTGAGAACCGGGTTGACCCTTACGGACACCGACCTCACCGTCTGCCAGGATGCTGACCTCGAATACCATCCTCAAGAGCTTCTTGGCATGATTCCGCTATTCCTGAAGGGCGAGGTGGATGCCGTCTTCGGTTCGAGATTCCACCGGGCAGCGGCACAGCCAAGGGGCCTTTCCCCTCATCGGATGGCCAACGGGTTCCTCACTGCACTCTCCAACTGGGTCGGCCGTTTGAACCTCTCCGACATGGAAACCTGTTACAAGATGGTTCGCACCGACCTGCTCAAGAGCATCCCACTGGAGAGCAACGACTTCCGCATCGAACCCGAGCTCACCATCAAGCTGGCCAAACGAGGAGCCCGCCTGCTGGAAGTCCCCATCGGCTATTCGAGCAGGAGCTACCGGGAGGGGAAAAAAATCAATTGGAAAGATGGGTTCAAAGCCCTGCTGGCGATCTTCAGGTTCGCTGTGTCGGACCGGATCGACCGGAACTCGACCTAGTGTCCTGTTTCAGTCAGCGCCTACTCTACCTTGGCAAAAACGATAGCTCTCCGGGGAAGCTGCGCGAAGTTCTCTATCTGCTCTCCCGACTGCAACACACCGCCCGGCAGGAGATACAGGGTCTGATGGCTCAGGAAGACATCGTCCAGGTCTTCTCCCAGGGGGTCACTGGTGCGCGGCGCGGGAACCCGGCGGTAGGCGATAAGCACTCTCGTGCCCGGAGGCACCTCCGCAAATCTCTCGATCCGATGACCAGCCAGGATCTTGCCGCTGGGATAGAGGTAGTAGGTGAATGAGGAATTGTGGAGGACGTTGGCAATTTTCCAGGGAGACATTTCCTCGCCGACAACCGGAAGCAGAACTTCCGCCCGATCGACGCCAACCACCTTGTCTTCTTCGACTCCCAACTCGACCACAGTACCGGAAGGAATGTCGGACCAGTCCCGGATTTCGTGACCACGCAGCCAGCGGCCGTCCGGGAAACGATAGAGCGTGGTAGCGGCCTTGTACTGGCGGCCGGCAATCTTCCAGGCCGTTCGGCGGGCAGTGATGGTGTTTTTCCTTGAGGGACGAGCCGGCGGCGGTATCAAACTACCGTTATCCTGCCGTTTCTGGCTGTTCCGGGCCGTTGTCGCCAAGCTGCCGTTATCCTCCCGTCTCTTCGATTTCCGAGCCGCTGCCGGCAAGCTGCCGTTATCCACCCGTTTTTTCGGTTTCCGAGCCGCTGCCACCGGCGCCTTGGGCTGGGATTTCCGAGCCCGTTGGACGCCATCCGGGTTGGGGCCGATTCTTCCGGCGAGCACGTCCGGGTCTCGAGGGTAGGCATCGGTCAAGCCGGCCCGCCTGCGGTCGAAGTTGTCGGCGCCCGGATCCTTCTTTCTGCCTCTGAGCCTCCTCTTGTGGAACCGGTTCGGTCTGGAATAAGCGACCCGGTAATGTTCCAGGACATCCCGGTCCTTCACCCGAAACCGCTTTTGCAGGATTCTCAGCAATTCCTTCAGAGACCGATACTGCCGATTGGTGAAGGGCACATTGTGGTACCCCTCCAGCTCGATGCCCAGCGAATGGTCGCTGAGTCTGTCCAGCCCGTTCCACATGCTCACGCCGGCGTGGTTGGCCCGGTACCTGGGATCCAGGATTCGATAGACGGTACCGTTCTTGGCGATGAGATAGTGGGCGTGTCCCCCTCTGCTGACGTATCGCCGGCGCCGGACCTTGCCGCGGGAAAGCGTTCTCAACGAACTGGGCAGACTGCCTTCGGTGGAGTGAATGATGATGTGGCGGGTACTCTTGCGCGAGCGCTTGGCAAAGCGGGGATTCAGCTTCTTCTGATAGTCGATGATCTTGAGCGCCGCCAGATCGGTGACGAAGAACCCAAGCAGCGCCGTGGTCAGCGCAACGATGAACACTCGTCTCATGGATGCGGGATCTCGAGTTCCACCTCTATCAGAAGTGGGGCGAATTGCTCCCCCCCCTACAACTTGTGGTTATGTTCTACTCAAACGGTCTGGAAGGCAAGCGAATTCGAGGCGCAGGTGCGTTCCGTGCCTGAATGGCCACCAGAAGCACAAAAGCCGGAACCGGCACGTCTCAAGGCTCAATAAACAGTCGAGCCTTTTGCAAAAGTCCTCAGGTAGCGGGATTTTTGGGTTGCAAAGGATAAGAGGATAGGTGCGAGGAGGGACAAGACCACACGCTGTTGTATCATGAAGGTGACGAAACCACATGATGAGCGGAGGTAGACCTTGTCCCTTAAACAAACCCTATCACGACATTGGTTCACCTTTCAACGGGAGCTGTTCCCCCGGCTGGAGGAGGCTCTGGGCCCTTTGGGGGAGCGCTACCAGCGGCTGGTGCGAGTGTTGGAACTGGTGCGGGTGGAGGAGCGGCTGCCCTACCCCAGGGGCTGGCGGGGGCGGCCGCTGGAGGATCGGGCGGCGCTGGCGCGGGCCTTTCTGGCGAAGGCGGTGCTGGAGATGGCGACGACGCGGGCGCTGGTGGAGCGGCTGAGGAACGAGGCGACGCTACGCCGGCTGTGTGGCTGGGAGAAGGCCGGGAGTGTGCCGAGCGAGGCGACCTTCTCGCGGGCCTTTGGGGAGTTCGCTGAGAGCGACCTGCCGGGGCGATTGCACGAGGCCCTGCTGGAGAGGACGCTGGAGGGCCACTTGGCAGGTCACGTGTCGAGGGACTCGACGGCGATTGAGGGACGGGAGAGGCCAGCGCTCAAGCCTGCCGCCGACGACTGGGCCATGTGCCGATCATCGACACCAACCCCCGCAGGCGGTCGGAGTTGAAAGCCGAGCGGAAGCGGGAGGCGCTCGCAAAGCGCTTGATCGGTCAGGTGTCCCCCGAGGCGCGGCGCTACCGGGAACGTTCCACCGTGGAGCGGGTCAACGGACGGCTCAAGGACGACTTCGGCGAGCGGCACGTGAGGGTGCGCGACCATGGCAAGGTCTTTTGCCACCTGATGTTCGGCATTCTGGCGCTGACGGTCGAGCAGTTGATGCGTCTGATACTCTGAAGACTGGCCCGCCACCCGGAACGGGACAGCAGGATTGCCCGCCGTAAGGCAGGGAGAGGGCAAGCTGTACCTGCGCTCTGCAATCCCCTGTGATCCGGCCTTCAAATCCAGGGTTTTCCGTTCACAAGTGTCTTTGATGTCGGGTAGTCACCCGCAAACATCGCCTTTGCCGGCTAACCCATCTTTAACATAGGGACAGACGATTGGAGGTATTTTACCCCTATTTTGGCCTAAAACCACCCGTAAGTTGTTGATTCCTGGTTGAGGGACCTTAATGTAGTGCCATAATCGTATGGGATGGGCTTGACCCCTTCCCTCCCTCTGGTAGCGTCCCTCCCATGTTCATCCGACGCACCCAGACCCGCTCTATTTCTTCCGGCCAGACCTACTTCACCCATCGCCTGGTCCGCTCCCATCGCGTCTCCGGCAAGGTCCGACAGCAGACCCTCCTCAACCTGGGCAGCCACTTCCCCATCCCCCGCGAGGACTGGCCCCTGCTGTGCCGCCGCCTCGAGGACATCCTCAGCGGCCAGTTGCCCCTGCTGGAGGAGGTCTCCACCCCCTTGGAGGTGGAAGCCCAGCGCATGGCCGAGCGCTTGCTTCAGGGCGAAGCCGACGTCATGGGCACCGGCGGGGAGGCTCCTTCAGAGGATCTGCAGACGGTGGAGGTGGGCTCGGTGGAGCTGATGCGTCCCCGCAGCGTGGGAGTGGAGCAGGTGGGCTGCTGGGCGCTGGAGCAGTTGGGGGTGGGGGAGTTGCTGGAGGAGTTGGGGTTGAACGGACCGATGCGGGCTGCTGCGATGGGGGCGATCGTGGGCCGTCTGGCGCGTCCCGGTTCGGAGAGGGCCACCTGGGGCTGGCTCAGGCGGCGCAGCGGCTTGGGGGAGTTGCTGGACTTCGACTTCGAGACGCTGCCTCTGATGCGGATGTATCGCGCCTCCGACGCGCTGATGAAGCACCGGGAGGCCATTGAGCGTCACCTCTTCACCCGGGCCATGGGGTTGTTCGATCTGGAGCCGAGGGTCACCTTGTTCGATCTGACCAACACGTTCTTTGAGGGAAAGGCCGCCCGTCAACCCAAGGCCCAGCGGGGGCACTCCAAGGAGAAGCGCAGCGACTGCCGGCTGCTGACGCTGGGGCTGGTGCTGGACGGGGCGGGGTTTGTGCGCCGCTCGGAGGTCTTTGCCGGTCGGGTGGATGAGCACAGGACGCTGGCAGGGATGCTGGAGGCGCTGGAGGCGCCCCGGGGGGCGCTGGTGGTGATGGATCGGGGGGTGGCGACCGAGGACCGCATCGGGTGGCTTCAGCAGGAAGGGTACCGTTACCTGGTCGTCAGCCGCCAGGGCCGCAGGCAGTTCGAGGCCGAGGCGGCGGTGACGGTGGAGACCGCTTCCAAGAAGACCTTGCAACTCCACAAGCAGGTCTCAGACGACGGCAAGGAGGTCCGTCTCTACTGCCGGTCCCAAGAGCGGGCCGAGAAGGAGAAGGGCATCCTGGAGCGTTTCAGCCGGCGCTTCGAGCAGGGGCTTACCCGGATCTCCGAGGGGCTGAGCCGGCCGCGGACTCCCAAAGGCGTCGGCAAGGTGCGGGAGAGGATCGGGCGGCTGAAGGCGCAGAGCCGGGGGGCGGCTCAACACTACGTCATCGAAGTCCTCACCGACGAGAGCGGTGAGAAGGCAACTTCTCTGACCTGGAAGCGGCAGCCCCGCCCGGGCTCGATGGCCACTCATCCGGGAGTCTACTGCCTGCGCAGCAACCAGACCGACTGGGACGAAGAGAGTTTGTGGCGCACCTACACCCTGCTGACCGATGTGGAAGCGGTGTTCCGCTCGCTGAAGTCCGAGTTGGGCCTGCGGCCCATCTACCATCACAAGCCGGTGCGCTCGGAAGGCCACCTGTTCCTGACCGTCATTGCCTATCAACTGGTGCAGGTCATCCGCAAGCGCCTCAAGCAGCGGGGCAATGACTCCAGTTGGACCACGCTGCGGGGCATCCTGGAGGGACAGCAGAGGGTGACGGTGACCTTCCGGCGCGGAGATGGGCGCACCTTGCACGTCCGCAAGGCCACTCGGGCCGAGCCCGATCAGAAGGCCATCTACGATGCCCTGGGCATCGATCCCGCCCCTGGTGGCGTCCGCAAAATGATCGTCTGAAACCCCCCAATCTCCGGTTTCAACCCGTTTGTAGTGCCACTTGCGGTTTTTAGTGTCTGTAACGTGTTGATAATAAACGTGCGATCAGAAACGTGTAGAGTCGAGGGGGAGGCGCGCCTGCCTTAGATCGAGGGAGTCGCTGTTGCCGGCGGCTTTCGCCACTCGCCGGTGCCTCAATCTCGTTCCTCGCTGCGTTTCCTCGCCCCCGCTCATCAAACCGGACGTGCTGTTTTCCAGCATCCGGCTTTCAGTCGAGATCATGCCTTCGCCCACGGAAGGCTCTGCGGCTTCGACGCCAAGCAAGTGAGACCATAGGTTTCCCGCAGTCTCTCGTCCGAGAAGCGCACATACCCCCCGGACCTCACCTTGTGTTTCCGACAGAGCCACTGACGCAGCCGCTTGACGGCGTGGTGGTCGATCGCGCGATAGGCCGGGCTGACCTGACCCAGGACAAAGTAGTTCGCCCACCCGGTCATGGCCCGGTTCAGGTGTTCTACCATTTGTCCGCGGAGCAGCCTCCCATTCCTCGGCGCCGTCCACTCGCTGATCTTGCGGCAGATGCTTTGAACGCTCGCCTGGCTGGGTCGGGTGCCGATGTAGGCTCCTTCCCCCTTGGAGCGATAGTTGCGTCCGATGCGGTAGCCCAGAAACTCCATCGGTTCCTCGGGACACCGCAAGCACCGGGTCTTCCGCTCGTTGACCGGTAGCTTCAACTCCTCCATGATCCGCTTGACCGCCGTCAGCATCTCTGCCGCCGGTGCCTTGCCGAGCACACAGAAGTCATCCGCATAGTTGACGATCTCCGCTCGGAAGCGCCGGGCATAACCCAGCACCTTCCATCCCAGCACGAAGCGCCGCATGTAGAGATTGCTGAGCAAGGGTGAGATCGGGGCTCCTTGCGGTGTCCCCTTCCGCTCCCGGCGCCCTCGGTTCGTGCGGCCTCTGCCACCCTTCCCGTCGTCCTCCTCCACCGGCATCTCCAGCCATGCCTTGATGAGTCTCAGCATCCTCCCGTCACTCACGCGCCGGGCAATGCTCTTCATCAACTCCGCATGCGGTATCTCGCCGAAGTAGTTGGACAGGTCGCCGTCAACCACCTCCTGGTGACCCCTTTGCAGGAGTCCATGCACGCGTTTGACCGCGTCGTTGGCACTCCGCCCCCGCCGATAGCCATACTGCTCCCGTTGCAGGTCCGCTTCCACGATCGGCTCCAACACCAGCAATGCCGCCGTCTGCGCTACCCGGTCCCGGATGCAGGGAATGCCCAAAGGCCGGAACTTGCCGGGCTGTTTCTTCGGGATCAGCACCTGACGCACCGGCTTCGGTACGTAGGTCCCTTCCCTCAGGTCCCGCGCCAGTTCCCCCAGCCAGCCCTCCACTCCAGTCGCCTCGATGTCCTTGAAGCCCTCCCCGTCCACCCCGGCCGTGCCGCCATTACGGCGAACCTGTTCCCAGGCTTCCCTCAGAAAGTCTTCTCGCCACACCTTGTCGCATAAAGCATGAAACCGCCGCTTGGGGTCCTCCTTCGCTTTCGCATGGAGCATGGTCTGGAATTTCCGAACCCTCTCTGACCCTGTTAGACTCTTGTCAGTGGCCACGCCTTGCTTCCTTTCCATGCTGCTCTCAACTCAAGGCCCCTTCCCTCCACCGGCGTTACCCGGCTTCCCCGGTACTACGGACCTTTCCGCCACCCTGACGGCCCAGCCTGCCCCTCGCGGGGTCCCGGTTGATGTGTGCTCCATCTCCGTCAGGGCTTCCCGTGTTGCTGCCCTCTTCCCCTTCCATGCGTGCCAGCGTCACTACCCCGACGGAAGCAGATCGGTGCCCGCGTCGCTCTCTTCCCCATCCGCCAACGGCCTTCCCCTATTAACAGGAGGGTCGGCTTCCGTATTGCCCGTTTCGAGGCCTGCTCGACGTTCACTCCCGTTCCGGCCCGCATGGTCGCTGAACCGCCCAAGGCGGCCCTTTGACACCAGAGTGCTTCAGACCATATCGTTACCTCCATGATCCGCCCTGGCTGCTACCAACCGGAGCGACAGTTGTTGGGCGGGATTTGCACCCGCCAGAAGAAGGCGCCTTTTCACGGCGCACTGTTAAAGATGGGCTAAAAAACCTGCCCGACTGCGAATTTTGCAAAAGGCTCAGTCTTTTGCCCTATCGGGTGCGGCCTGGCGAGAGTTGCGGCTTGAGGGGAAGTGCGGCTTGCCCTGCAGGAAATCTGGGCAAGCCGCTTCTGAGACGAGAATCAGATGTCGAAGTACAAGGCAAACTCGTGGGGATGCGGGCGCAACCGCATGGCGTCGACCTCCCGGGTTCGCTTGTAGTCGATCCAGGTTTCGATCACATCCTTGGTGAAGACGTCACCCTTGAGAAGGAAGTCATGGTCGTCTTCCAGCGCATTGAGCACGTCCTCGAGGCTGCCGGGAGTCGACTTTACATCGGCGGCATCGGCCGGAGCCAGATCGTAGAGATCCTTGTCAATGGGATCGGGAGGAGTAATCTTGTTCTGCACTCCGTCCAGGCCTGCCATCAACAGGGCGGCAAACGCCAGATAACCGTTGCAGGAGGGATCCGGGAAGCGCGTCTCCACCCGCTTGGCCCTCTCGCTTCGGGAATAGGCGGGAATTCTGACCGCGGCGCTACGGTTGCGCTGGGAATAGATGAGGTTGATGGGCGCCTCATATCCCGGAACCAATCGACGGTAGGAATTGGTGGTAGGCGCGCAGAAACCCAGCAGGGCGGGCGTGTGCTTGAGAATTCCGCCGATGTAGTAAATGGCCGTCTTGCTCAGGTCCGCGTAACCGCCGGGCTCATAGAAGACATTCTTCCCGGCCTTCCATACGCTCGTGTGGATGTGCATTCCCGACCCGTTGTCCTGGAAGATCGGCTTGGGCATCAGGGTGACGGTTTTTCCATGCCGGCGTCCGACATTCTTGATGATGTATTTGTACTTCAGGAATTTGTCCGCCATGCTGGTCAGGGTGTCGAACCGCATGTCGATTTCGCATTGCCCCGCCGTGCCGACCTCGTGGTGGTGAACCTCCACCTGGACCCCGATCTCCTCCAGCAACAGAACCATCTCGCTACGAATGTCCTGAAGACTGTCCATGGGAGGAACGGGAAAGTAGCCTTCCTTGTAACGGGGCTTGTAGCCCAGGTTGGGGTTCTCCTCTTTTCCGGAATTCCAGAATCCCTCCTTGGAATCCACATAGTAGTAGCCGTAGTTGTAGGACTGATCGAAGCGAATATCGTCCAGAACGAAAAACTCCGGCTCGGGACCGAAGTAGGCGGTATCGCCGATCCCGGTCGACTTCAGGTAGTTTTCAGCCTTTTGTGCGATGTGGCGCGGGTCCCTGGTATAGGACTGGAGCGTCACCGGATCCTTGACATTGCAGATGATGTTGAGGGTCGGGACCGCGGTGAAGGGATCCTTGAAAGCGGTGGAGGCATCCGGGATGAGGATCATATCGCTCTCCTGGATCTCCTGGAAGCCGCGGATGCTCGAACCGTCAAATCCCAAGCCCTCTTCGAACATCTCCTCTTCCATCTCCTTGGCCGAGATGGAAAAGTGCTGCCACAAGCCGGGCAAGTCCACGAAGCGCAGGTCAATCATCTTGATGCCTTCGTCGTTGACGAACTGCAAGAGCTCTCTAGGGTTCATGTTTACTCCTTGGCGTAAAAGGATGGAACTTTGTTGGTTGAACTGTCGGCTGGGGGAGTGCGGTGGTGTTGCGGCAGAAGACTACGCGACGCTGCGTAGGCCCCAATGAACCTGCATGCGGCTTTGCATGAGCCCGAACGGAGTGGAATCTTAAGCAGAATCCACCGGGTTGTCAAGAGTCAAAACAATCGCGGTCTCAGACCGAGAAGGTCGCTTTGACGTGTGCGGACTTGGTCCGGATCTTGTCGGCCAAACCCTGCTTGTAGCCGGCCAGACGGCCCGCCAGCGCGGCATCGGAAGTGGCCAGGATCTGGGCGGCGAAGATGGCGGCATTGACTGCGCCGGACTTTCCCACGCCCATGGTGCCGACCGGTACGCCCCCCGGCATCTGCACCGTGGCCAGCAGTGAATCGAAACCGGACAGCGGGCTGCTGTCCACCGGCACCCCGATCACCGGAAGCACCGTTTCGGCGGCGGTGACTCCGGCCAGGTGAGCCGCCCCTCCAGCGCCGGCGATGATGCACTTCAGCCCCCGTTCCGCCGCGGTTCGGGCATACTCCGAGGCCCTGGCCGGAGAACGGTGAGCGGAGCATATATCGATCTCGAACGGAATGTCGAACGCCTTGAGCTGCCTGGCAGCTTCTCCCATGATGTTCAGATCCGAGTCACTACCCATGATGATACCGACGACCGGTTCCATAATTGAACCCTCCCTGGTTGATCCGGAATGAATGGCTCAGCAACAAACGATGCGGGCCTGGCTGAAGGTTGAAGGTTGCCGAGGCGACCCCGCTAATTCAACCCCCGCCTCCCGATATCGGTCCGAAAATGCATCGGCTCGAACCGCACCTTCTCGAGGGCACGGTAGACCCGGGCGACAGCCGCAGGAAGATCCGCGTCCTTGGCAGTAACTCCGAGAACCCGTCCTCCGGAGGTCACCAGTTGCCCGTCCTGCAACCGCGTGCCGGCGTGGAACACCGTGACTTGCCCCACGGCCTCGGCATCCTCGATCCCTTGAATCGGCTTGCCGGTCGGATAGTTTCCGGGGTAGCCGCCGGAGGCCAGCACCACGCAGACACTGGAGGCCGAATCCCACCGCAACCGCACCGAATCCAGGGTCCGTCGGTGGATGGCCTGCAACACCTCCACCAGATCGTTCTCCAGGCGAAACAGAAGCGGCTGGGCCTCCGGATCGCCCAAGCGGACATTGTACTCCAGAACCTTGATGCCGTCGGGCGTCAGCATCAGGCCGACATAGAGTACTCCGCTGAATTCGTTTCCCTCGGCCGCCATGCCCCGGATGGTCGGCCCGACAATGGCTTCAACAACCTCGCTCTGTTCCTCTGAAGAGAGGATTCCATCGGCCGAGTAGGCGCCCATGCCACCGGTGTTCGGACCTCGATCCCGGTCGAAAACCCTCTTGTGATCCTGGGAAGGAACCATGGGCAGGAAATGCTCCCCATCGGAGAAAACCAGAAAAGAGGCCTCCCGGCCGGTCAGACACTCCTCCAGCAAGACTCTCTCACCGGCCTCACCAAAGACGCGCCGGCGCATCATCCGCTCCACCGTCGCTTCTGCCTGCTGCCGGTCCTGGGCCAAAACCACTCCCTTCCCTGCTGCCAGCCCGTCAGCCTTGACCACCAGCGGAAAACCGAGATCGCCCCGGCGGATAGACGCCATGGCCTCCTCGAGGGAGTTGCAGACCACGCAGGCCGCGGTGGGCACCTGGTGTCGCTTCATGAAATCCTTGGCGAAAATCTTGCTCCCCTCAAGACGGGCGGCGGCCGCGCCAGGTCCCACGATAGGGAGCCCGTGGGACTGAAAACGATCCACAATGCCCAGCACCAGGGGTAGTTCGGGGCCGACAACGGTAAGGTCGATGGAACGATCGAGGGCGAATTGGGTCAACCCCGGCAGGTCGTCCACCGCCACCGGCACATTCTTGGCGATGGAAGCCGTTCCACCGTTTCCGGGTGCGCAAAAGATGTTGTCGACAAGGGAAGAACGACAGATTTTCCAGGCGAGCGCGTGCTCGCGCCCACCCGATCCTATGACGAGAACTTTCATCGCTTTGCCGCTATGCCGTCACCGAGAGGAGCCGATCCCATCCCGGGTCAGGAGGGTCGTTGTGACGGATGCAGGGGCAGAACCTCATTGAGAGCGCCCGAGCGGTAACCCTCAAGATCGAGAGTGATGAACTTGAAGCCCAAGGCCTTGAATTCCTTGGTCAACAGCACAGCCATCCCCATATCCAGGGCCCTGGGCAATTCCTCCGGGGAGAACTCCAGTCGGACCAGGGATTCGTGGTGCCGCACCCGAAAAACCCTGAACCCGAAGTGCCGCAGGATCTCCTCGCCGCGCTCCACCGCCGACAGCTTCTCCGGGGTAATGGCAGTGCCGTAGGGAAATCGGGAGGAGAGACACGGCAAGGCGGGTTTGTTCCAGGTGGGCAGGCCCGCCCGCCTGGAGAGCTCCCGGATTTCGACCTTGTTCATTCCGGCATCCGAGAGTGGGCTGCAGACCAGATATTCCCGGGCAGCCCGCCGCCCCGGCCGAAAGTCGCTTCGGTCGTCCTGGTTGGACCCGTCGGCCACCGCCCGGAAGCCTCTTTGGCGGGCCAGCGCCCGCAGCCTGGAAAACAGCTCGCTCTTGCAGAAATAACAGCGATCCGGCGAGTTCTCCCGGTATCGGGAATCCTCGACTTCGTCCGTGAGAATCTCCAGGTGGCGGAGCTGAAAGCGCGAGGCGAATTCGGCCGTTTCCTTTCGTTGAAACGCGGGATAGGAAGGGCTGATAGCGGTGACGCAGAGCGCCTTGTCACCCAGCACCCGGTTGGCCATGTAGGCCAGGTAGGCACTGTCCACCCCCCCGCTAAAGCCCACCACCACCGACTCCAGTTCCCTCAGAATCTCGCCGAGCCGGCGCTCCTTGGCGGCCACCTCGGGACTGGTCAAGACTTCGGCTGTTCCCACGACCGGCTCGGTCACTGGCCACCTTCGCGGAAGGGATGCTGCTCTGCGGTGCGGCTACAGAAGTCGCAGAACGGATTCTAGCACGTCGATTGACCGTCTGTACTCGGCAATCTCCAGGTGTTCCTGGGGTGTATGGTCCAGGCTGGAATCACCGGGACCATAGGCCACCATGGGACACTCCCAGAAGGGCGCCACCACGTTCATGTCGGCGGTCCCGGTCTTGAGCTTGAACTTCGGCCGACCCTCGAAATCGCGGATCGATCTGAGGAACGACCTGACCAGAGGGTTCGACTTGTCCCGCCTCACCGCGGCCTCGCGTCCCGAAAATGAGACTTGGGCCGGTTTGGCCGTCAGCGACAGGAAATCTTCCAGGGATTTCAAGGAGAAGCCCACAGGGATGCGGAATCCCAGTCGCAGGTCGACGGTTTCATGGATGCCGTCGCTGCTGGAGTTGAAGGAGCGCAGGGATGCCTGCAGACTGCCGAAAAGCGACTCCCCCGCGTTGAACCGGTCACACCAGCGCCCAATCTCGGACCAGTAGTCAACCGCCTGCTCACAGGCCGATCGCTCCTGACCGGCCGTGTGGCTGAGCGGAACCCGCAGCCGATAGTCCACCAGCAGCCGGCCCTTGTATCCCAGGGTCACCGCGTTCCAGCCGCTGGGTTCCCCGATCACGCAAAAATCGGGTGGATCGAGGTCGGCAAGGGCTTGCCGGGCCCCGCGAGAGGTAGCCGCCTCTTCCTCCACGGCGCCGACAATCACGATCCTCTTCCCCTGTCCGTCGAGTTCCTGCATCACGCGGCGGGTGGAGGCGATGAAGCAGGCCATGGGACCCTTGGCGTCCACCGAGCCTCTTCCAAAGATCCGGCCGCCTTCGATCTTGACGGGCAGATCTCCCGCCACTGTGTCGATATGTCCCAGCAGCACAATGGTCCTGGGCCCGTCCCCGGCGATTCCAATGGCATTGCTCACCCCATCCCGGTAGGAGCGAAACCCCATGGAGGTCATGGTGTCGACCAGGAAGCGCGCCAGGTGGGTTTCCTGACCGGAGGGGCTGGGGATGCTCAGCATCCGCTGCAGCAACTGCAGTTCGGAATCAGCCATATGTGACGATTACTTTAAGACGTCTGCCGTCAACTCGACGACTCGATCCAGGTCCTCCTCTTCAATAACCAGGGGAGGCAAGAAGCGAATCACCGTCGGGCCGGCGGCCAGCGCCAGCACTCCTCGTTGCATGAGCTTGAGGAGGTAGGGACCGCTCTTTTCCTTGAGCTCGACTCCAACCATCAAACCCAATCCTCTCACCTCGCGAATTCGAGGGGAACCGATGGAACTCAGTCGCTGCATGAACCGCGTTCCGAGTTTGTGGGCCCGCTGGGGCAGCTCGAAGTCCTCCAGGTAGCGAATGGCCGCGCTGGCGGCGGCGCAGGCCAGTGGATTCCCTCCAAAAGTGGAGCTGTGGGCCAGCTTGAAGAGTCGCGACGCCACCTCCTGACTCATTCCGGCAGCCCCGATGGGCATCCCCCCGCCCATGGACTTGGCCATGCAAAACAGATCGGGGAACAGATCGAAGTGCTCCGAGGCGAACATGCGGCCGGTTCGGCCGAATCCCGTCTGCACTTCGTCCACAATCAACAGGGCCCCGACTTCGGAACAGCGGTCCTGCACGTCCAGCAGGAAATCCAGGGTGCCCGGCCGAACTCCCCCTTCTCCCTGGATGACCTCCACCAGGAACGCCGCCGTACGTTGGCTGACGGCTTCGCAGGCTCGCTGCCGATGGTTGAAGGGCACGTGGGTGAATCCCGGAACCAGGGGCTCGAATGGAAGTCGATAGTCCCGGCTCCAGGTGGCGCTCAGAGCCCCGAAGGTCTTGCCGTGGAACCCGCGCATGGCAGCCACGATCTCGTGGCGTCCGGTCGCCAGCCGGGCAAACTTCAAGGCCACCTCAACGGCCTCCGAGCCGGAGTTGCACAAGAAGAACCGCTGGATGCTGCTCGGAGTGAGCCGCTCCAGATTTTCCAGGAGCCGGGCTCTCTCCTGGTGATAAAAGAGCTCGCTGCAGACCAGCAGTTTCTCGGCCTGGTCCCGAATGGCCTGGTTCACATAGGGATTGGCATGGCCCAGATTGGCCGCCCCCTGGCCGCCGACGCAATCGATGAACTCCTTGCCCTCTGCGTCCCACAGGCGGGCTCCCTGTCCCCGAACCAATTCCAGGTTGCGCTTGTAGTAGGTCCCCGCCCCCAGTTGCTCTTCCAGATGCTTCATGGAATCTCTGCCGGAATCGGTCACTTTGAACGGACCTCCTCGATAACAAAAGGCCTCATTAAACCTGGGGCGCCGCCATCAGGGCCCTCTGAAAGAATTCCTCGATCCGGTCCATGACTTCCCTCTCGCTCCGAGACTCGTAGATGGCTTTGCGAAGGGCGGCTCCCCGGGGAATGGCGTGGGTAAACCAGGAGGCAAACTGTTTCATCTTCCCAATGGCTCCCGGCGTGTGCTCTTCGAACAGCAACGAAAAATAACGCTTGATCAGGTCGTACTTGTCGCCGACATCCGGGAGCGTCACCGGAATCCCGCATTCGGTTTCGCCGATCTGCCGGAAAATCCAGGGGTTGGTCAAGGCTCCCCGGCCAATCATGACTCCATCGCATCCCGTCTCTTTCCGCATCCGCATGGCATCAGCCGCGGTCACGATATCCCCGTTGCCGATGACGGGGATCCTGAGGTGGGCCTTCAGGCGGGCGATGATGCGCCAGTCGGCCTTTCCGGAAAACCCCTGGACTCGGGTTCGTGGATGCAGGGTGATGGCTTCGACTCCCAGATCCTCCGCCATTCGGCCGACTTCCAGAGCCACGATCTCCGACTCGCTCCAACCGGAGCGGATCTTGATGGTGAAGGGAATCCGTGCCGCCGCCCGAATCTCCCTGAGGATTCGCTCCAACAGCTTCGGTTCCCGCAGCAGGGCCGATCCGCCGCAGGCCTTCACCACCTTCTTGGCCGGGCAGCCCAGGTTCAGATCGATGGCGTCGAAGCCCAGGTCCTCCACCATCCGGGTGGCTTCCGCCAGGCGGCCCGGGTCCGATCCGAAAAGCTGGGCGGTAACCGGACGCTCCTCCTCGTGGTAGAAGAGCATCCTCCTGCTCTTCACCGAGTGCCTGGTAAGACCCTCGGCGCTGGTAAACTCGGTCATGACCAGGCCACAACCGCCCAACCGCTTGATGAGGCGGCGAAATACGCTGTCGGTCAAGCCGGCCATGGGTGAGAGGAAGGTTGCCGGCGTCACCCCAATGTCTCGAATTTTCAGAATCGAGGCCTGTCCGGTAAGTATCATCGGCAAAGTCGCACGGGGGCCAAATCAATTGCCCGCCGGGAAGGGACATCACTTGCAGCCCTGGTGTCCTGTCTCGGAAATTCTGAGACGGAACACTGGCACCCGGCAGGCGCCAGATGCCATTCTACACCGTACATGGCCGGCATTTCCCGCCGAGCGGCCGAAACCACCACGAAAAACAGTTTGCTGCCGAGACGGGCCGCAGACGGGACCCGGGTTCGTGGGTCTCCGCCCGTTTCGGATCACCTTCCCAACCGGAGCCGGTGCTTCCACAGAAACTTGAGCAAGCTGAAAAGGTGATGTCGCTTGGCGCCCAACCGCCAGCCCCTGGCGCTGTCCCTGCGGTGGCTGTGCACCATGCACGCCGCCGGATTGTAGAGCACCTTCCAGCCCCGGTCCCACATGCTCTTGCACAGGTCCACGTCCTCGAAGTAGAGAAAAAAACGCTCGTCCATAAGAGCATTCGATCCCGTGGCAGCCCTGCGGACCAACATGGCGGCTCCCAGCCCCCAATCCACTTCAGACAAGCTCCGGTGGTCCCAGTCCGCCATCAAATGGCGGTGCAGGCCGGGATGGTTCGACCAGAAACGCCGAAAGGGGGCACGCCGCATCAGCAGGGTGGCAAGGGTGTAAAAACGCCGGCATGAGTGCTGAAGGCTGCCGTCCGGACTGTTGAGCCGAGGCAACACCACGCCCGCATCCGGGTGCTGCTCCAGGGTATCCGCCAGGACCTGCAGCGCTCCGGCCTCAACCCGCACATCCGGATTCAAAAGCAACAGAAACGGGCCCCGGGCTTGAAGATACCCCTGGTTGGCGGCGGCGGCAAATCCGCGGTTGGACCGGTTCTGAATGACATGGATCCGAGCCGATTCCAGGCCTGAGAGGGGAGACAGATCTTCAGGGCGGTCATTGTTGATCACGAAAATCTCGTATTCCAGCCGCCCTGCATTCCGGACCACGCTGCGGAGGCAGGAGGCGAGATCCTGCCCGGACCGGTAATTGACGATGACGATCGACATCCGGCTCATCTAGGGTCCTGTCTCAACAGGTCCTGTCTCAGGAACGCGAGACAAATTTGCGTACAACTGCTCGTAATCGGCGGTAAAGCGGGGAGAACTGTACTCACCTTCCACCCTGGCTCGGGCGTTGTCCCCCAAGCGGCGGCGCTTGAGGGGATCTCTCAACAGTTCCAGGGTGTGTTGGAGGAACTCGGCCGAGGAATCGGCAACCATCAGTTCCCGATCATGGTGAAATCCGTATCCATCCAGGCAGAGCCGGGTGGCCACCACGGCCTTGCCCATGGCCATGGCCTCCAGAAGCTTGCCGCGCAGCCCGGCGCCGCTGACGATGGGGGCGACGAAGACGGCGTGGCTGGAAAGCAGGGGGCGCAGGTCTTCCACTCCGTCCAGAAATTCGACCCGGCCCTTTTGGCTGTGCGCCAGGAGATGGGCAGGCGCCGATCGCCCGACGACGGTAAGGGTGGCGTTGGGAGCCTCTTGCAGTATCCCCGGCCAAATTTCCCGGAAGAAATAGGACATTCCCTGCACGTTGGGCGGATGCTTGAAGAACCCCACGAAAATCAGGCTGTCCGGACGCTCGCCGACCTCCGGCCGGGCCCTGAAAAAGTCCACGTCAACGCCGCTTTGAACCAGGCAGGGGCGGTCCACCTTCAGCCGCCGGCTCAGGTAGTCCCGGTCGACGGCCGAAAGGGCGACCACCGACCGGACTTTTCGACAAAGCCGTCGCTCGTAGACCCGCATCAGGCGCCACTTGAGGAAGGCCGAGAGCTTTTCCGTCCTGGTTGCGGCCCTTCGGAAGAGTCGCTCATAAACCAGGCTGAGAACTTCGTGGTGGGTGAGCAGGCTGGGATAGCGCCGCAGGTCAGGGATGAAGTTCAAGGTATGCAGGTACTCGCACTGCACCAGGTCGTAATCTCCGGTTCTCAACTCGTTGCGCACCTCTCTGCGCATCATCAAGCAGGCATGAACCACTGCCAACAGCTTGGAGAAGAGAAACGCGCTCTTGAGTTCCCGGTGGTAGGGATAGAGCGTGATGGTTCGAACTTCCTTGCAAAACTCTTTCAAACGATCCACATGGGCTCGATCCTGGCTGGTTTCGATAAAGGACAGCAGCGTGATCTCATTTCGGGCTGAAAGACCCTTGAGCAGGTTCACCAGGATCCAGGAGCCGTCCACGCCCAACCTGGGGAGCCGTTTGGAGACCACCAGGATCTTGCGCGAGCCGGCCGGCGGGTTTCCATTGGACAGAAAACGGTGCCGGTAAAAGAACCAGTGGTGGATGGCGGCAATGGCTTCCTGATCCGACAGGCGTCTCGGCGGCGAGCTGACCAGGCGGTTCCAGACCACCTGCGGAACCTTGAGCAGAGCACCGGCGAAAGCCCTCAGGATGCCGAGACGGCCGCGGCTGAAATCGAGCAGGATGCGGAAGGGCAACTTCAGCAGATGGCTGAGGAACAGTCCTGCCGAAGTGACATTTTTCCAGAACAGGACAAACAGATTCCGGGCGATCAGATAGTCGATCCTGGAGTTTCCCATCTCGGTGGCGTTGGTGCTGCGATGCTTGTGGACCACTCGGCTGGCCGGGCAGAAAAGCACGCGGTAACCGGACTTCCAGGCCCGATAGGACAGGTCGGCATCTTCCACATAGGCGGGATTGTAAATTTCGCTGAACCCCCCCAGTTCCAGGAATTTTTGTCTGTCGTAGGCGCTGGAGCCGCCATGGGCGTAAAAGGCGGGGACGTAGCGGCGCATCTCGTCGACCGGAGCGGGCTGGGTGTGGCCCACGTGCATGCAACCGAACATCATCATCCCAAAGGTCTTGCCTGTTTCCAGGCGGATCTTGTCGGATCCATAGTTGAAAATCTGCGAGGTGACCGCAAAGACGTCCGGCTGTTCAAACCCCTGGAGCAAGGGCGCCAGAAACCCGGGTTGGACAATCACGTCGTTGTTCAGCAGGACGACGATCTCGTTGCGGGCGCATTGGACCCCGATGTTGTTGGCTCGGCTGAACCGATAGTTCTTTTTCAGCTCGATCATCCGGATATTCCGGTAGTGCGTGCGCACGTAATCCTGAGTGCCGTCGGTGCTGCCATTGTCCACCAGAATGATTTCGTGGTCACCGCCGTCATGGCGGACAGCTTCGACCAGCGCGTCCAGAGCCTCCTTGAGAATCTCCCGCTTGTTCCAGGTCAGGACGATCAGAGAAGCCCGGCGGCGACCCGAACCAGGGGGTTCAGGGGAGGTCTCCGGCCGGCGGCGGGGGTCGGCCAGGTTCCGATAGATATGCTCGACCTGGCGAACCATCAGCGACTTGTGGAACCGCCGATGTACCAGTTCGCGGCCATTCGCCCCCATTCTTCGACGTGTTCCCGGATCCCGAAGCAGCCGGACCACGGCCGAAGCGACCGCTTGGGGGTTGGCGGGGGGGATCAGCAACCCCGTGTGCTCGTCCGCAACCGCCTCGGGTGTTCCGCTGACCGAAGTTGCGATCACCGGCAAACCCACCGCCATGGCCTCGAGTATGGAAAGCGGGAGACCCTCATAGAGCGAGGTGAGCACGAAGATGTCCAGAGCGGAAAGAATCTCGGGGATGTCCTCTCGGGCTCCCGCAAAGGTGACGTATGGCTCCAACCCCAACTGGCGTACTCGATCGGCCAGCCTGGCCTGAGTCGGTCCTTCCCCGACGAACAAGAACCGGGTTTGAGGACAGGACTTCAATATGGTCGGAATCGCATCCACCGTGTACTGATGCCCCTTCTGAAAGTTGAAGCGCGCCACCGTGCCGACCAGCGTCTGCTCCGGACCGATTCCAAGGCTCTGGCGAACGGCGCGTCTACCCGATTCGGAGAAGGCAAAGCAATCCACATCGATCCCGTTGAGAATCAGCTTCAGCCGGTAGGGATTCACCCGGTAGTCCTTGACCAGGAGCTGCTTGTTGGCCTGAGACACGGGTATGGTGTAGTCGAGGCAGAAGGTCATGACCCGCTTGACAAACTTCTTGGTGTGCACGCCGGCCCGTTTTCCGATGGCCAACTGAAGATCCAGGTGCTCTGTCGCCAACCTTCTGGGCACCCGGCTGAAATAAGCCGCCAAAATCGGTACGAAGCAGCTAAAGGTATTGTTCAGGTTGAAGTGGACGATGGTGGGCCGTTGCCGCCGGAAGTAGCGATAGGATTCCAGGAAGACCTTGAACGGGGACCGGTTGGCACTGTCGACCTCATCGACGCAGATGCCCCGGTCATCAAAGAACCGCGCCAGCGGAGCCATCTGCGGGAGGGGAGAAAGCGCCACCCGAGACTCGTACTCTTCTTGGGGAATTTCCGGGACCAGCAGTTTGAGGTAGGCTTCAGCGCCACCCAGAAAGACGGCGTCGCAGAAGTAAACCACCTTGTAGGGTGTCTCCATGGACCGCCACCGACCTTGACTGCGACAACAGTGAAGAGTGGCTAGTGATTAGTGGATAGTTATTGGATCGAAACGTAAAGCATCTTTTCCGTCTCGGCGCAGTCCATCGACAAGTGCAAACAGGTCATCAGGCACTTGCCTGCTCTCAAGTCTTGTCTGAAACCTCCCCGGTTTCATCCTGTATGATCCGCCCCGTCTTGTGGGGCGGCGGCTGGGCTGACCACTGACCACTAACCACTTACCTGAAGCGCCCCTGCTCAACTCTTTATGATCCGTCCCGGTGTCGGGCACGGGCGGTGGCTAACCAGGGCTTGGGCGAGGATTTGCGGCTCCTACTCCTCTCTCGGCGCCAATCTTGCGGAATTATACAGTACTGTAGAAATGGGCAACAGAAATGGGCAACAACTTGGATATACTCGGTCCCTTGGGCAACTGACCGACCCTCAGGCAGCCAAGCAGCCTCGACTCCCAGATCCCGGAATTCCATGGCTGATGTTCACCCGGTGTCCGCCAAGACCATGCAGGGCGCCTCGCTCATGCTTCTGCGTATGGCGGCCTCCTATCCCATCCTGTTCCTGGGTGAAGTCTGGCTGGCGCGGCTGCTGGCCCCCCAGGATTTCGGAGTCTTCGCCATGGCCGGCTTCGTCACCGTGACCCTGGCCACGGTGCTCGAGGTGGGCCTGGCGGCTGCCCTGATACAGCGGCCCAAGCCGCCCACCCGGGAAGAATTCCAGACATTCTTCTCCCTGCAACTTCTGGTGATTTCCGTCCTGGTGGCGGGGCTGTTCCTGCTTGCTCCCCGACTGCTGGGCTGGCTCGCCCTGGATGCGAGCTTCCGCTGGATTCTGCTTGCCCTGTTGCCCTGTCCCTGGATCAGCGGTCTGGGAGCCATGTCCTGCGTCCGCCTGGACAGGAGCCTGCGCTACGGCGTGCTTGCCAAAATGGATGTGCTGAGAGTGCTCACCTACGTCGGCGTCGCCCTGCCCCTGGCTTTTTGGGGGTGGGGTGTCTGGAGCCTGGTGATCGCAATGGTGGCGAGCACGGTGGTACGAAGCGCGGTCGCCTTTCAGGCTGCCCCCTGGCCGATTGGACTTCGATTGGCGTTTTCGGGAATGGGAAAGACTCTGCGGTCCGGTGTCCTCTTTCAGACCTCGACGCTCACCTCCCTGTTTCGCGACCATATCCCGGTGTTGCTGGCCGGTCCTCGATTCGGTCCCCAGGCTGTAGGTTATCTGAATTGGGCCAAGAACATGACGTTCTACAGCAGTCAGGCCATTACCCAGGCGGTTTCCCGAGTCACCTTTCCCTCGGTGTCCCGCATCCAGCAGGACCCGCGGGCGGTGCAGCAGATGGCCCAGACTTCTTTCAAGTACGTCAACCTCATAACCTTCCCGGGCATCCTGATTTTCGCCGCCTTGATCCCCGAGTTCGTACAGGTGGTATTCACCTCCAAGTGGGCGCCGGCCATTCCAGCCTTTTACTTTTATTCCATCCGCATGCTTGGATCCAACATCAGCACGCTTTATATTGCCGTATTGAACGGCCTGGGAAGGATTGAGATCTCTCTGCGAATCCTCGTCTGGTGGACGGTTCTGGATTGGGCTCTGGCATTGGCGCTCTGTTCCTGGTTCGGTTTCACAGGGGTGGCCATGGCCTACGCAATCGGCGTGATTCCGATTGCGGCCTGGCTGGTTCTTCAACTGAACAAGCTGGCGAAGGTGGACTTCTTGCGGAGTTTCGTCTTTCCGTTGGCCGTCAGTGGCGTAGCGGCGACCGCGGTCTGGCTGGCCAAAAGCGGCAGCCAGGCCTCCTGGCTGACGCTTGCAGGATGGAGCGCCGGCGGCCTCGTGTTCTATATCCTGCTGTTGCTGTTGATCGAGGGTCGATCCCTGCTCGGGGACATCCGGGTGTTCCTGGCAACCCTGGCCCAAAGGGAAGACCGAGACCTGCCTGAAACAACAGTGAATAGTGGATAGTGATTAGTGGATAGTGATTAGACCCAAACGTTAAGCAACTTGTTGGTCTCGGCGCAGTCGTTCAAAAAACGCAACCAAGTCGTCAGGCACGTACCGGTTCCCGAAATCCTCCGTTGACCACTCTTCACTCTCCACTCTCCACCCTTCTGAAGCACCTCTGTTTCACTCTGAATGATCCGCCCGTTGTGGGGGCGGGGGCTCGGCTTGTCTGAACCAACCCCCGGTGCCGGG
The DNA here is from genome assembly GCA_963665655.1 of Terriglobia bacterium. GTDB lineage: Bacteria > Acidobacteriota > Terriglobia > Versatilivoradales > Versatilivoraceae > Versatilivorator. The sequence goes on along the minus strand of OY762429.1, from coordinate 4,577,984 downwards.
AAACCGGTTTGAAGCCAAGCATGAGTAGATGGTTTATTGACATGGATGGACAGGATGAACAGGATTTTTGGGCGAGAGTTTCTACCGTCTTGGGTTCAACTATCGCCCATGCGTCAACGAGGATTCCAAAACCCGCTCCCAGATTCATAGAACCCCTCGGACACGAACCCGATCATTGAGCGAGCCCACTTCCTGTGGCGTAGCGTCTCGTCCTGATAATCCTGTGCATCCTGTGCATCCATGTTTAATAATCAGGGAATTGGGATTCACGGCACAGGGTCCTTGTTCCCGACAGGCCATGAAGAATTGTCGTTTCACCCTCGCTTGATCCGCCCGGTCGTGGGGACGCAGGGGGCCGGCCAACCTTAATCGACCGCACAGACAGGTTCACGCGATTCCATGCAAAGAGTCCTTCAAGTATCCCTATGGCTCACCCAATGGAGCGAGCGGTGGATGCCCAGCGCATTCTCCATCGCCGCCGGACTTACCTTGATCATCTTTCTGGCAGGCCGGTTCGTGGGCGGGGCCTCGCTGGTGGACTGCATCAGGTACTGGGGGGACGGATTCTGGGTCCTGCTCGAGTTCGGCATGCAGATGTGCCTGATGCTGGTGGCCGGCTACTTGCTGGCCTCCTCTCCACTCGTCAAGCGCCTGCTGGACCTGCTGACGTCGCTCTTTCACACCCCCAGGAACGCCATCGCCGGTCTGGCCCTGCTTTCCATGGCTCTGAGCTGGATCAACTGGGCGCTGGGAATCGTAGGGGGAGCCGTGTTGGCCCGCCTGATCGCCCGGAGGGTCCCTCAGCTCGACCTGCGACTGATCGTTGCCGTAGCCTACCTGGGCCTGGGGTGCACCTGGCACGCCGGCCTTTCGGCCTCCGCACCTCTTCTGGTCGCAACTCCAGGACACTTTCTGGAGGGTGAGATCGGGTTGATTCCCACCGAATTGACGATATTTCACCCCTTCAACCTGCTCTTGACGGTGGCTGTCCTGATCAGCCTGACTTTCCTGGTCTGGCAATTGGCGCGCTGGACACCGCTATCCCCCGCGCAAGCGCGTGCCCAGCGGGCCGGCCTGGGGAGCGACCAATCCCCCAGGCCTGCCGCGACCGCGGGAAGCGGGAAGCGGCCCTCCCTGGCTTCCCTCCTGGACCGCGGTTATTGGCTGAACGGGCTGTTGGGAGCCTGCGGCCTGGCCTGGGTGGTGACAACATGGTTGGACAACCAGCTCCAGGTGACCTTCAACAGCATCAACTTCCTGCTGCTGTTCCTGGGAATCGCACTGCATCCCAGTCCGGACTCGGTCGGTCGGTCGGCAAAGGAGGCGGTCGCCTTCGTTCACGGGATCATTCTGCAGTTCCCCTTCTATGCGGGCATGTTCGGCATCATCAAGGGCACCGGACTGTCCGCGGTCCTGGGGAACGCCTTTGTCTCGATTGCCTCGGCCAGGACACTACCGCTGCTGGTCTACTGGTATTCGGGCATCGTGAATTACTTTGTGCCTTCCGGAGGATCCAAGTGGGCCATAGAGGCTCCCTACCTGGTGGCGGCCGCGGAGAATCTGGGCGTTCCCATCAACCAGGTGGTTCTTGCCTACGCCTGGGGAGACATGGCCACCAACCTGCTCCACCCCTTCTGGGCACTACCCCTCATTACCGCCACCGGACTGGAGTTTCGGGAGATCCTGGGGTACGGGATCGTTGTTTTTTGTTTCTACTTCAGCCTGGTCAGCCTGGCCTTGTGGTTCTTTCTCTAGGGGAGGGAGGGGCGACCGGTGGGAATCGACAAGTCCAGCAACAATCCCGGAATCGGCGACTCCATTTCCCGGCGCTATCCGGCGGCTCCCATCTGCGCGGTAGGCGCGCTGATCTATCGGGGAAGCCGCATACTCCTGGTGCGCAGGGGGAAAGCCCCGTCCCTGGGAAAATGGTCGGTCCCCGGAGGACGTTTGCGGCTCGGAGAGACTCTGGAAGCTGCCGTCATCCGTGAAACCCGGGAGGAAACCCGCCTGGCGGTCCGTCCATTGAGAATCGGCAAGGTGGTGGAGCATCTCCTGAAGGATAAGCGGGGCGACATCGAATACCACTACGTGATCGTGGACTACGTCTGCCGGATCGTCGGCGGTTCGCCGCGGCCTGCCAGCGATGTCAGCGATGTCCGGTTCGTGGAAATCGCCGAGCTGTCTCAGTGGGACATGACCGAAGGAACGGCTCAGGTCATTCGAGAGGTGTTTGACGGCACGACCCGGACGGAGGAAACCTCGAATTCCGTAGACTCCCGGTGAGCCGTCCCCCCACCCCCCGCGACGGGGCGGATCGTACGAGAGTGAAACAACGAATCTTCATGGCCTATCGGGAACAAGGACCCTGTCGGGTGAATCCGGAGTCCCGGATTATTGAACATGGACAGACAGGATGAACAGGATATAGAGGACGATACGCTGCTGCAGAAAAAGCTGACCCGCGCGAAACGAGACGCAGGATGCCCGCAATCGGGGCAAGGCGATTGAGGACGATAATCCTGTGCATCCTGTGCATCCATGTAAGTAAATCTTCTTGCGCTCGGGGCCGAGACCAAACGCCGGAACCTGAAGGGCGTCAATTCGTGTCCTTGGTGGATTTCTTTTTCCCGTTCCTGTTTTCTTCGTGGCCCTTCGTCGTCCTTCGTGTGTCTTCGTGGATAACTCTTTTTTCCCGTTGTTTCAGAGCAATGCGGGTCAATTCCCGCCGACATCTTCGAGGATGACAGGAGACGGAAATTCTTCGGCGGCCTCTTGCCGGGTCACCTGGCGAATGAATTCAATCCAGATGGGCAGGGCAGCCCTGCCTCCCGTTTCTCCTCTGCCCAGCGATCGCTTCTGATCGAAACCCACCCAGACACCACAAGTAAGGCTGGGAGTGAGACCGATGAACCAGGCATCGGTGTAATCATTGGTTGTCCCCGTCTTGCCCGCGACCGCGCGATCGAGGACACGGGCCCGACGCGCCGTTCCCTCCTCGACCACGCTCTGCAGCAAGGCCACCATGGTTCTGGCCGTCTCCCGGGAAACCACATCGCTCACCTCGATCAGTTGCTCCTCCTGGGTCGCCCCTTCGTAATCGGTCACCTTCCGCAGGTAACGGGGGGTCACCCGAACCCCGTCGTTTCCGTAGGCGCTGTAAGCCGAAGTCATCTCAAGCAGGGTCACCTCGGCGGCACCGAGCGCCACCGGCAAATAGGGAGCCAGAGCGGGACTGGAGATGCCGAATCGCCGGGCGGACCGGAGGACCCGTTCAATGCCGAATCGGTTCGCCAACCTGACCGCGGGAACATTGCGGGAGAGGGCGAATGCCCGTCTCAAGGGTATCGGGCCTTCAAACCTTCCATCGTAATTTCGGGGGCTCCAATTTCCATCGCTACCGGGAAAACTGATCGGCGCATCCTCGATCAGGTCCTCGGGCGTCATTCCCTCTTCCAACGCGAGTGTGTAGACAAAAGGCTTGAAGGCTGAACCGGGTTGCCGGTAGGCCTGGGTGGCGCGATTGAACTTGCTCCGTCCGAAATCATGGCCGCCCACCATGGCCTTGATCTCTCCGCTGGCGTTGTCAATGGCTACCAGTGCGCCCTGCACCTTCGGCCTTTGGCTTTCTGATCTCCAGCCGTGCCTCCGATCATAAGCCTCCAGGCCACTGGTCAAGGCCTCAAGGGCGGCTGCCTGCATTTCCAGATTGAGAGTGGTATAGGCTCTCAAGCCTCTCTCCCTGACGGTCTGGAATCCGTAGGCTTGCGCCAGGTATTTTCGAACCTCCTCGGCAAAGTAGGGGGCCAACTCGCTTTCCCGCGAGGCGATGTGCAGTCCCAGCGGCTCCTGACTGGCCGACTCCGCCTTTTCGCGGCCGATCTTGCCCTCGGCCACCATTCGTCGCAGCACGTAGTTGCGGCGGACCGTTACCCGGTCTTCCATCTGCATGGGAGACCCCAGGTGGGCGATTGCGGGAAGCGCGGCCAATACGGCGATCTGATCCAGACTCAAATCCTTCAGTCTCCTGCTGAAATAGAATTGAGCAGCCGCCTCGAAACCGTAGGTTCGGTGCCCGAGCGGCACCTGGTTGCAATAGAGCGTCAGTATCTGCGCCTTGGTATAGAAGCGTTCAATTTGAACGGAGAACAGGAATTCCTGGAACTTTCGCTTGAAGCTCTTTTCCGCGGTCAGGAAACAGAGCCGGCTCAGTTGCTGAGTAATCGTGCTGGTGCCCCGGATCCTCCCACCTCCCATGGCCGCCTTGACCACGGCCCGAGCAACACCGGCCACATCCACTCCCCAATGGCTCTCGAAGTTCTTGTCTTCGGTGGCAATGAGGGCATCGCGAAGCAGTTCGGGAATTTCGTCGTAGCTGATGACCACCCGGCGCTCCAGTGCGAAGGACCCAACCGTTCTTCCATCGTCCGAATAGAGTTCGGTGATGACATTGGGACGGTAGTCCTGGAGTTCCTGGACTCGGGGAAGATCGCTCCTGTAGACGATCAGCAACCCACCCAGCGCGCCGATTGCAATCGACAGAAACAACAGAAAGGCAAAGATCAGGCGACCAAAAACACGATGGTCCCGGATACGGAAGGAAAAGGAGACTGGAAGCGGCATTGGAATTTGGAAATTCCAGGCGAGACAACGCCGGAAGATTACAGACACTGGTGTCCTGTCTCGCAAATAAGATTACCATCTCCGATGGAGGTTCCACAGCGAAAGGGTCGGTTCGAGAGCAAAACAGAGGCCCCTGGTCTCCTGCGGCGGCAAGGGCTGGGTCCCCGCAAACCGCATGGGCGTCCGGGGAGCATGCAGGCGGGATGTAATGGCTGCCGACTAATGCTTATTTGACAGGCAGACACTCAGATATTATATTCTGTCCGCTTGCACAAAGCGTCGCGCAAGTGCCCTAAGTTACTGATTTTAAAAATTATCATTGAGGAGGGTCTCAGACCATGAGCAAGATCATCGGCATCGATCTGGGTACGACCAATTCAGTCGTGGCCGTGATGGAGGCGGGCGAGCCGACTGTCATTACCAGCCCCGAGGGAAGTCGAACCACTCCTTCAACCGTGGCCTTCGCCAAGGGTGGCGAGCGGTTGGTAGGACAGGTGGCCAAGAGGCAAGCGGTAACCAACCCGGAGAATACGATCTATTCCATCAAGCGTTTCATGGGCCGCAAGTATGCGGAAGTGAACGAGGAGATGAAGATCGTCCCCTACAAGGTGACCCCTGCCGCCAACAACGACGTCCGGGTATCGATCACGGGAAAGGAGTACAGTCCGCCGGAAATTTCTTCCATGATTCTGCAAAAGATGAAGACCGCCGCCGACGAGTACCTGGGACAGAAGGTCACCAAGGCCGTGGTCACCGTTCCCGCCTACTTCAACGACTCCCAACGCCAGGCCACCAAGGACGCCGGGAGGATTGCCGGCCTGGAGGTTCTGAGAATCGTCAACGAGCCCACGGCAGCCGCTCTGGCCTACGGTCTCGACAAGAAGAAAGACGAGACCATCGCCGTCTTCGACTTCGGCGGCGGCACCTTCGACATCTCCATTCTGGAAGTGGGCGAAGGCGTGGTGGAGGTCAAGTCGACCAACGGGGACACCCACTTGGGTGGGGACAACATCGACCAGAGGATTATCGACTGGATCGTCGATGAATTCATCAAGGATCAGGGAATCGATCTCTCCAAGGACAAGATGGCCTTGCAGCGGCTCAAGGAAGCCGCCGAAAAAGCAAAAATGGAGCTCTCGACCACTCTGGAAACCGAGATCAACCTGCCCTTTGTGACGGCCGACGCCTCGGGACCCAAGCACTTGAACATGAAGCTCACCCGGGCCAGGTTCGAAGCCCTGGTGGAGGACATCCTGCAACGCAGCGTCGAGCCCTGCAAGCTTGCCCTCAGGGACGCCGGCCTCAACCCCGGGGACATCAACGAAGTGGTGCTGGTCGGCGGCTCGACTCGGATTCCCCGCGTCCAGCAGATCGTGAAGGAGCTCTTCGAAAAGGATCCCCACAAAGGGGTGAATCCAGACGAGGTGGTTGCTATCGGGGCCGCTGTTCAAGCCGGAGTTCTGGGTGGAGACGTCAAGGATCTGCTGCTGCTGGACGTGACGCCGCTCTCCCTGGGAATCGAAACATTGGGAGCGGTCTTCACCAAGCTGATCGAGCGCAACACCACCATCCCCACCCGCAAGAGTGAAATTTTCTCCACGGCCGCCGACAATCAAACCTCGGTGGAAGTCCATGTGCTGCAGGGAGAGCGGAGCATGGCCAAGGGCAACCGCACCCTGGGCAAGTTCCATTTGGTGGGGATTCCTCCGGCGGCTCGCGGCGTTCCCCAAATCGAGGTCACCTTCGACATCGACGCCAACGGCATCGTGAATGTCTCGGCCAAGGATCTGGGCACCAACAAGGAGCAAAACATCACCATCACCGCTTCCAGCGGCTTGTCCAAGGACGAGATCGAAAATATGACTCGCGAAGCGGAAGCCCACTCCGAAGAGGATCGCAAGTACAAGGAGGAGGTCGAGACCAGAAACAAGGCCGACAACCTTGTCTACAACACCGAAAAGCTTCTGAAGGAGAATCGTGACAAGGTCCCGGAATCGGACGTCGCCACCATTGAATCGGCCCTGGAGAATTGCCGGAAAGCCATCGATGAAGGGGGGACCGAGCGCATCAACTCGGCTGTCGAGGAGTTGACCCAAGCCACCCACAAGCTGGCCGACGTCCTCTACAAGCAGGCCGCGCCTCAGGCCGATACCCCGCCCTCCACGCCTGAAGATGCTTCCGGCGAGACGGCCGCCGAGGGTGAGGTCATCGATGCCGAATATGAAGAGAGCGACGAAAAGAAGAAGTAAGACCCGCCGCGGGTGCCGGTCGGAGGCCATCCCTTTTCGGGCTCGGCCGCCCGCTGGCTGCATTCCCGGCATGGTTGGCGACAGGCATCCGCAGCCGTTGCACCCGAGGTGAGGGCCGAAGCCGGTTCCGCCTCCCCCGAGACCTGCAATGAACCGACAGGATTTCTACAAGACCCTGGGAGTGGGCCGGGGAGCCTCACTTGACGACATCAGAAAGTCCTACCGAAAACTGGCTCGAAAATACCACCCCGATGTCAATCCCGGAGACCGGGCGGCCGAGGAGCGCTTCAAGAAGATTTCGGAGGCCTATGAAGTCCTGAGCGACCCCAAGAAGCGGGAAGTCTACGACGCTTACGGCACCTATTCGGAGAATTTTCGGCCACGCCCGGGTGCCGGCGGCGGATTTGATTTTTCCGGATTCGACTTTTCCGATCTCGGAAGCTCGGGTTTTTCCGATGTCTTTTCCCGGATGTTTCAAGGCGGCTCCGAACCGGTAAGACCCCAAGGCCGCGACCTCGAATACCAGATCTCAATGAGCTTCGAAGACGCCTTGACAGGCCTTCGAACGCAGATCGCCTATGATCGGATGGAGATTTGCCGGAGCTGCCGGGGAAGTGGCCAGGCATCGACCGCCCGGGCGGGAACCTGTCCTCTCTGTCGCGGGACCGGCAAATTGGACCAGATGAGAGGCCGCGCCCGCCTGACAACGCATTGTCATCGGTGTGGAGGTACGGGACGCAACAGCCGGCAGTGCTCTTCCTGCAGCGGGCAAGGACGCACCGGCAGTCCCTTCAGGCTGGAGGTCAGGATTCCTGCCGGTGTCCAGAACGGATCCCGTATCCGGTTTGCCGGAAAGGGAGAAGCCGGCCTGGGAGGCGCACCGGCGGGCGACCTCTATGTCGTGGCCAAGGTGACTCCTCACCCCTTCTTCGAAAGGAAAGGGGACAATATCTATTGCAGAGTTCCCGTGACCGTCACCGAGGCGGCATTGGGCGCCAAGATCCAGGTCCCTACCGTAGACGGTCGCTCCCTGTTGAAGATTCCCCCCGGAACGCAGGGCGGGCAAAAATTCAGGCTGCGTGGAAAAGGAGCCCCATCCTTGAGAGCAGCCCGGCGGGGAGACCAGTTCGTCGAAGTGAGGGTGGTGGTTCCCAAGATCGCGGATGAACGCAGCAAGGAACTCCTGCGGGAGCTGGCCCAACTCAATCCGGCCGATCCCCGAACGGGTCTGGCTCAGTACTGAAACCAGTCGGACTGATAGTGCCCGGGACGTGGAGGCGAACCCGATGAAGAAACATCGAAAGAGGGTTTATACTATCAGCAACGTCGCCGAGGCCTACGACATTCACCCGCAGACACTGCGACTCTATGAGAAGCATGGCCTGCTGAAGCCCTCGCGTTCCCGGGGAAATACCAGGCTCTACGCCGAGCGGGATCTGCAGAGATTGGAGTTGATCCTGAACCTGACCCGCGAACTGGGAGTCAACCTGGCAGGCGTTGAAATCATTCTCAACATGCGCGCCAAAATGGAACAGATGCAACAAGAGATCAGGGAGTTCATGCAGGTCATCGGGTCTGAACTGGCCGAGCACTCCTCGCGTTTCGATTCCAAGGCGGAAAACGCCCTGGTGCGAACGGCCCCATCCAAAATCATACGCCTGGACAGGAGATAGCCCAGTGGAAGCCGTGCCTGAATGCCAGGAGTGCGGCGGCAGCGGCTGGAAGAGGATGGATCTGGCTGGCCGGCCGGGTGTGGCTCGTTGCCCCTGCCGCGAACAGAGCAAGGTGCAGCAACTGATCGAGACGGCCCGCATCCCTCCCCGCTATCAGGAATGCAGGTTTGAGAGCTTTTTGCCGCACCGCGCACACCCCACCTTGGGCAAGGCCAAGACAATGGCCTCTCGCTTCGTCGAGGACTACCCTGTGGTGGACTGCGGGCTCCTGATCCTGGGCCCCTGCGGCGTCGGGAAGACCCATCTGGCCGTGTCGATCATCCGCGCTCTGATGCTTCGCTACGGAACCTGGTGTATTTTCTACGACTTCCGGGAACTGCTCAAGCAGATCCAAAGCTCCTTCAACCCCGTGGTGCGAGCCAGCGAATGGCAAATTCTCGAACCCGTGTTGCAATGCGACGTCCTGCTTCTGGATGACCTGGGGGCCGAACGTCCCACCGACTGGGTTCGGGACACCTTCGCCTACATCATCAACCACCGCTACAACCAGAAGCGCACCACTCTCATCACCTCGAACTTCAAGGACGGAGAATCCAAACGTCGGAAGCTCAATGACGGGAGTATGGTCACCGGCGAGGAAACGCTCGCGGAACGCATCGGTGACCGCCTGCGTTCCCGTCTCTATGAGATGTGCAAAGTGATCAGGATTTCGGCAAACGACTTTCGAGTCGAAATAAAACAAGCTCAATACAAGTGATGGATTGTGGATTGCTGATTTCCGATTGTCGATGGGATAGTCATGACAACCGACCTGGCCCCCATCCCCACTCACGATTCCACAGTGTCCCTTTGGTTTCCGTTCAGGAAATCCGACCTGCAATCGAGACTCAAAACTTGCGCGACCACTCCCGGGGCCAGCGCTCAATGACCACCTTCTTCTCGGTATAGAATTCCACCGCGTCACGACCCTGGCCATGGAGGACTCCCAGAAAGCTGTCTTTCCAACCGCTGAACGGGAAATAGGCCATGGGAGCAGCCACTCCGATATTGACCCCCACATTCCCCACCGGCACCTCATAACGGAATTTGCGGGCGGCGGCACCGCTGCCGGTAAAGATGGAGGCGGCGTTTCCATAAGGGCTGCCGGACACGACTTCAATGGCCTCTTCGACGCTGCCCACGTGGATAAGACTGAGCACCGGACCGAAGATCTCGGTCCGGGATATCTCACTCTCCGGTGACACCCCGTCCAGAATGGTTGGCGACACGAAAAATCCCCGTTCATAGTTGGGAATGCTGGGGTTTCGACCGTCCAGAAGGACCTCGGCGCCCTCCGAGGCGCCCCGGCCGATGGCGCCCTCGATACGCTGCTGGCTCTCCCGACTCACGACCGGTCCCATCTGAACCCCTTCCTCCAGGCCATAGCCTACCCTGATGGACCGGGCCATCTCGGCCAGCGAGCGGGTGAAGGGCTCACGGGCTTCCCCCACGATGACTGCCGCGGAGACGGCCAAACATCGCTGTCCCGCGCACCCGAAGGCGCTGTCGCTCACGATCTGGGTGGTGGTTGGCATATCGGCGTCCGGCAGGACCACCACGTGGTTCTTGGCGCCTCCCTGACACTGCACCCTCTTGCCCTGGCCGGCAGCTCTCCGGTAGACATGCCGGGCAACCGCCGTCGATCCCACGAAGCTGATTGCCCGCACCTCGGGATGGTCAATGAGGGCATCCACCACCGCACGGTTGCCGTTGAGCAGGTTCACAACCCCTGGCGGGAGGTGGAGTTGCTCCAGCAACTCGAACACCCGCCGCATCGTCAACGGCACGCGTTCGGACGGTTTCAGCACGAAGGTATTGCCGCAGGCCAGCGCGTAAGGCAGGAACCACAAGGGGATCATGGAGGGAAAGTTGAAGGGCGTGACGGCCGCCACCACCCCCAGCGGTTGGCGAATCATGGTCTCATCGATGCCGCGGGCGACGTCCTCCAGGTTGTAACCTTGCATCAGCGTGGGAATACCGCAGGCGACCTCCACGTTTTCGATGCCTCGCCTCAGTTCCCCGCGAGACTCAGCCAGGGTCTTGCCGTGCTCCCGGGTGGTGAGCCGTGCGATCTCGTCAAAGTGCTCCTCCAATAGCTGCTTGAACTTGAACAGGTACTGAACACGCTCTCCCGGAGGGGTGCGCCTCCAGCCGGGAAAGGCCCTGGCGGCGGAATCCACCACCCGGGACACGTCTCCGGCATCGCCCAGGGGATTGTCGGCGAGTTTCGCCCCCGTAGCCGGATTGAGAATCGCCAGGGATTCCCTGCCGACGGAAGGGCTCCAGGCGCCATTGAAGAAGTTCAGTACTTCAGTTGCTTCCGGCATCGCTCCACCATCCTTTCCGGAACTGTGCGATGTTCAGATCCCATTGGAAAAACTCAGGCCATTTGAGTTAATGCTTGACTCGAACTCTTTGAATCCATATACTTGGCCGCCTGTCCCATTTTTGAAACCGAACCCAGGAACCTATGGCCCAGGTCACCACAAACAGCTTCGCCATCGGCGAAAAAGTCGTCTACCCCAACCACGGCGTCGGCGTCATCGAGCAGATTGACCGGCGCAGCATCTCCGGCAAGCTGGAAGCGTTCTATCATCTCAAGATTGCAGCCAACAACATGATGGTGATGATCCCGGCAACCAACGCCACCGACGTCGGCTTGAGACGACTGATCAAGAAAGCGGAAGTCAACAAGGTGCTGACCCACCTGAAGAACACCAAGGTCAACAACGCCACTGACTGGAAGAACCGCTTCAAGGAGAATTCGGAGAAAATGCGGACAGGATGCATCTTCCAGGTGGCCGACGTCCTCAAGAGTCTATCCCTGCTGAGCGTCAACCGAATTCTTTCCTTCCGCGAAAAGAAGATGCTCGACCGCGCCCGGCAACTGATCGTCAGCGAGTTGGCAACCGTTTCCGACGTCTCCGAAGACCGGGCTCAACAACTCATCGACGGAGCTCTGATCCAGGCCTAAGTGTTTCGGGCTCCACGGTCCCCCGCAGCGAATTCCTCCTTCAGAACAGACATCATCAGGGTATCCGCGTAACCTCGGCCGACGTAGCGGTCCTTGCGCAACAGGCCCTCGGATCGGAACCCGCACTTGCGGTAGACTCGGATGGCCGCCTCGTGATCGGAGGCAACTCTCAGATAGATTCTCCGGAGGCTCATCTCCTCGAAGGCCCGCCTCAACGTTTCCCGCACGGCCCAAGTTCCGTAGCCTCGATTCCAGCAATCCCTCTCTCCGATCATCACGGCCAGTTCAGCCTTGCGGTCGACCCAGCGGATCGCGTGCAGGCCGACGGAGCCAATCAGGCGCCCTTGCAGCGTCTCGATGGCAAAGACCGTGTCGGAATGACTCCGGGACAACTCCTCCAGCCAGCGGTCTCCATCGCTTGCGGAGACCGGGTAAGCAACCGCCTGTGACAGGTAGAGCGTGACCGCGGCATCGTTGACCCAACGGATCAGGGAGTCGATATCCCCCGGTTCCAGTGTCCTCAGTCTCGCTGCCGAGGGCTCTGCGTGCCGGGACGCAACACGATCCGGACGGTGGTCCTTTGAACAGGCCGTTTCCATCTGCACAGGGGGCCCCGCCCCATAACCGCCGCACCTTCCCATGTGGGTTTCCAAGCGGTCTGCAAGATCCGGCTTCCTCGCGAGATGGGACTCAGGTCTCCAATTCCACGTTCCAGTAGAGGTAATCGCGCCAACTGTCGGGAGCATTCCTGAAAACGAGGGTGAGGTTGAGGTTCGGTACCCACTCGGGTTCCGCCGGCTTCCGAATCAAGCGCATGCCGGCCTCTTCCGGAGTCCTTCCTCCCTTTCTGCGATTGCAGGCAATGCAGGCCGTGACGATGTTGTTCCAACTCTTTCCCCCACCGCGCGACACCGGCACGACATGGTCGAAGGTCAGTTCATCCCCGCGACGGGCGCCGCCACAGTACTGGCAGCGGTGTCTGTCCCGGGCATAGATATTCGCCCTGGAAAACTTGATCATGCGGCTCTTCTTGACCTTGACATAGCGCAACAACCGGAGCACCGACGGCAACTTGACGGAAAAGGTCACGCTGCGAATCTCACGGGAGTACTCCTCGATCACCTCCACCTTGCCGGCAAACAGCAAGGTGATGGCCCTCTGCCAGCTGATGACCCGGAGCGGCTCAAAGGACGAGTTCAATAGAAGGGTGCTTTCCATGTTTCGACGGCTCTGGCCCGCCACGGCCGCGGCCTGGCGCCGGCCCACACCCGGTTGCGGGTAAAAAAAAAACCGACACGACTTGAACAATTACAAGCGGCCGGTCAGGACATCTCTCGACAGAAAATCAGAGTCCAGCGCCGGGTATCCACACATCCTTGTGGTTGGTCAGATACACTGTAAGAAAGCGTCGATCGATCAAGAATCTCATGAATGGCTCCCGCAATCAGGACCCTGTCAACGTCTTTGAATTATCTATAGCGGATGGGTTTTGTCAAGCGGGCCGAATTGATTGACAGTCCCGGCGGGGTTCCATTATGTTAGCCGGAATCGGGCGCGTAGCTCAGTTGGTACGAGCGCTACCTTGACACGGTAGAGGTCATCGGTTCGATCCCGGTCGCGCCCACCATTGCCCCTCCAAAGCAGTTCAATCATCGAGAGCCGCCAAACCAGGCTGATTCCGACATCTCCAACCTATAAATACACAAAGGGGAGACAGTCCGAATGGAACTCGAGGCGACTTCCAGCGGATTTATCGTGAAGGTGGAAGGCGAGTCTGGCCCGACCATCGAGTGGATGGCGAACGCGGACGAAATTTTCATACTGCTGCCCAGCCGCAACAAACACGGCAGGCTGGATCCGAACGGCAATTCCCATGTCGTTCGCGTCAAGCGCCAGGCAATGGCGAGTCCGAGCATCACAGTCTATCCGGTCGAACCGGATTAGGATGCCGCGCCGGAGAACGGTTATAATCTGCCGCGTGCAGCTCCAGTCACGGACACATGCCACCATGAAACGGAAACTGGCTATTCTGGGCGGCGACCCCGCCATGCCGGAGGGGATCGAACGGGCCCGTTGGCCGCGCTATAGCCAAGCGGAACTGGATGAGCTCTGCCGGGTGCTGAGAGAGGAGCAGCTCGGCGGATGCGACGCGCCCCAGATTGCCGCGCTGGAGCAGGAGTGGGCGCAGCGCATGGACACTCCCTATTGTTGTGCGGTCGGCGCCGGCTCCGATGCCCTGCACATGGCGCTGTGGGCTGCCGGCGTCGGTCCCGGCGATGAAGTTCTGGTCCCGGCCTACACCTTTCTCTCAGGGGCGCTCACGGTTCTCCATCAGGGAGCGGTGCCCGTGTTCGTGGATGTCCATCCCGACTCCTGCAACATGGATCCGGCCCAGATCGAGCGGCACATCACCTCCAGAACCAGGGCCATCCTGCCGGTCCACCTCTCGGGGCTTCCGGCCGACATGGACGAGATCAACGCCGTCGCAAGGCAACACGACCTGGCCGTCATCGAGGACGCGGCCCACGCTCCCGGGGCAACCTACAAGGGTCAGTTCGTCGGAAACCTGGGAGACGCCGCCGCCTTCAGCATCAACGCCATGAAGAATCTGCCGGCAGGCGAAGCCGGGATCTTCGCCACCCGACATCGCCACTTTTTCGAGCGGGTGGACGGCCTCTGGCTGCGGGTCCGTTTTCACCGGCCGCGGGAGGAGCAAAAGTACCCGTTGGCGACCCTGGGCCACAACTATCGCTGCAGCGTGGTCTCGGCCGCCCTGGCCCGAGGCCAGTTGGCCAGAATCGACGAGTTGAACGGCGAGAGACAGTCCCTGTGCGAGCGCCTGACCCGGCAGATTCAGGATTTGCCGGGGGTGATCCCGCCGCGGGTCCCTCCGGACAGGAGCCACGCTTTCCACCTCTATCGCGTGCGCTTCGACCCGCGCGCAGCCGGTCTGGATCTGAAACCCTCCGAATTTCGCGCCAAGGTCGTGGCGGCCCTGGGAGCGGAGGGGGTGTTATGCCGCTCCTGGATGAACTGGACCATACCTTCTTTGCCCCTCTTCACCCGGCCGGAGGAGTTCGAGGCCAACCATCCCTGGCGGCGTCCCTGGCCCGCCGATCGTGTCTATGACCCCCAGGACTACCCGGAGGCCGCCAAGGTAGTGGAGGAAACTTCGCTGGTCATGGAAGCGCCCACCGCGGCCAGCCACCAGATCATCGATTTCATGGCGGAAGGATTTCGCAAGGTCTTTTCCCGGATCGACCAAGTGGCCACGCTGCAACTGCCGGGTGAACTGCTGGACGGAGGTGCGGCCAACCTCGATGAAATCCGTCGTTGGCTGGGCGCCGCCCTGCCGGTGCAGCCAACCTGAGGAACCAGGCACCCGTGGCCAAATCCCTGCGAGTCGGAATCATCGGAACCGGTCGTGCCGGACGCTGCCAGGCCCGGGCTTTTGCGCGCCTGCCGGGCGTCAGTCTGACCGCCCTCTGGAACCGAACCCGCGCCAAGGCCGAGAGGCTGGCCGAGGACCTGAAATTCCCGGAATTGGAAGTCTTCGACGACTGGCGCCCAATGATCGACCGGAGTCGGGTCGACATCGTCAGCATCGCCACCGATCCGGTTCTGCGTCTGGAGCCCTTTGCCTACGCTCTCGCCCAAGGACGCCACGTACTGGTGGAAAAGCCGCTTGCCTGGGACCTGCCGGAAGCCGAGGCCATGGCAAGGGCCGCCGGCAAGGCGGAATCGGTCACGGCCATCAGCTTCAACTGGCGTTATTCTCCAGCCTGCCTGACACTGTGGCAGGCCCTCCGGGAAGGCCAGATCGGCAAATTGCTCGACATCCAGACCGAGTGGCGACTCTGCTTCAGCCCCGGATCGGATCCCTGGTCCGCCAACAGCGGGGTGCTTCGGGAGATAGGCAGCCATGAATTCGATCGCACCCGGCACGTCACCGGCTGGCAATTCCTGCATCTGGCATGCTCGCTGAGGTCGGCCCCGGGCTCTCGGGACAGGACCCGATCCGGACGGAAGGCGCCGGAGACCTTTGCTTCGGTGCTGGCCGAGACATCCGATGGGGCTGTTGGGAACTTTCGCTTGCAGATCAGCCCCGGCCAGCCGGAACGGCGAATCGTCCTCGGCGGAGTGGAGGGGACGTTGACTCTGCGCACTCAATGGGTGACCGTGCCGCAGGACCAGGACAGCCAACGCCGGATGACATTGTGCAACGAGTTGCAGGTGATCCGGCAACGGTCCCGGGATAACGATCCGGTGGTGCTGCAAGTGGCCGACGCGGACTGCCAACCTGCAGAGGTTCTTTCCGGACAGCACACCTGGAATCGACTGATTGCCGATTTTGTGTCAGCCGTCCGCAATGAAGACCGCGAGCACTGCAGCGTGCCTCACCTGCCCCATATCTCCGACGGCCTGGATGCCCAGCGGCTGATCGCGGCCTGTGAGGCGTCCAGCGCGGAAGGGCGGTGGATCGACCTGCCCCCGCCTGACTGAGCGCTCCGGATAAGAGCCCAAGCGGGTCTTTGGCATGAGACGTACGCATTTCCGGCAAGGTCCGGCCCCGCCGCGCGACACCCGGCACCGGGAATCGTGCCCACCGACGACCGGCGCCGACAAGGGAGGCCAACACAAGCTTCTTTCCCTCCCGATCTTGACACGGCGACCGCTTGCCGCTTACTCTTTCAATCGCCGGACGCGGCAAAAGAACGGGAAGAACCGAAAGGAGCGGCAAGTCCTGAATTGGACCCTTCCGGAATCGCATCTCTGCCGCAAATCGCTTCGCGGCTATTGAAATGGCTGCGTGAAACGGTTGTTATAGTTGGCCCCGAGCCCATGATCTCGTCGATTTCACGAAAGAGAGGACACCCATCATGAAGAGTCAACGACATCCTGTTCTGACCGCGGCCTCCGGCCTCGCCCTTGCCGCCATGGCGACCTCAGTTGCAGCGGAACCGATCTCCGAACAGGCTGTCATTGATGCACAGAAAACCTGGGGCGAGGGTATTGTCGCAATTTCCAAAGTTCATGCCGATGGCGGCGACTACACCGCCCGTGCGAAGGAACACATCAATGACCTTTATGCCTATGGCGAGACCAAGGTCATGTTCAAGCCGACCATGGCAGCGGAAGATCAGTTCCGTGAAACATTTGACGGAGCTCTGAGCTATTTCATTGGGCAAAAGGGAACGGAGGACAAAGGGTTCGCAATCTCGGGCTGGACCAATGTTCGGTGGGAGAACAACGGCATCTACACCAACGACACCTCCGCAATGGCCATGGGCAACTACTACTTCACAGGCCCGGACGGTAAGGAGACAAAGGTTGAGTACACCTTTGGCTACGTCCTTGTTGACGGTGCTTTGAAGATCAATCTCCATCATTCATCGCTGCCCTTCAGCCCCGAATAATCGCAGAGCCCGGCCTTCGGGCCGGACCCTTGCAAGTACGGCCCGGTTTTCGCCACCGCGTGTGGTGAACCGGGCCGTTTTTGTGCCTGAGATAGAGCACGGCGCAGGCGCATGGGCCTCACAGCGATCTCTAAAGAGTAAGTGGAGGGCGGCAAACACTAAAGGCGTGCTGGCTTCAGTCTTAGTGAACGGCCTGTACTTCTCCGGGTCCTCTCCGTACCCAAGTCGGAACGGCATCCTCACCGCAGCAATGTTAAACTCCGCAGGGACCACGGTGGAGTGAGCGCCCCCCCCGAAACCGGGGATGAAAAGTGCGCATATTGGCGCGCCTATGTCATCCCTAGTTCGTGCCGCACCGCGAGGGGCAAAAAGGCACGTGCTTGACCCTCGGAGGAAATTGTCGGCCCCTCCTGCCCCGGGGAAGGCCGTGTCGTGGCTGTTTTCGACGGCGGTTCCGTTACCTCCGATGTTAGCCTGCTACTGTTGCGCCGGCTGGATCAGCGCCTGCCTCTCTTTGACCGGGTGCGGCAACCGATCCCTCGGGCTTGTTTACTCTCAGAGCTCCCGTCCCTCACCTTTCCGTGGACCAGGTAATGCGCCCAGTCGTCCATCGGGACACGCCAGCGCCCGAGAAGGTCCGGGCGGGGATAGGCCGCCGCCACCCTGCTCCGGACCCCATGCGCCACGGCCGTCCCGATCACCTCCCGGGGATGGTCCGACTGCAAGTAAATTCAGTTAAAGTGTTCACTGAATTATATTTATATCGCTTCGAGCAGTTAATGGTCCCCCCATAGGTCACCCTTTATCAACATGGTTCCGGAATCCGTTGTGCTGCATGCGGACCGGTAACCGTTCGGCCAAGCCGTGGAGTCCATCCGCCGTCCGGGGGACACGCAGCGAGCAGAAGCGACGGATCGCCCGTGATCGCAGGCACCTCCAACCTCGTCCGGGTCCAAGCCATCACGGCCTGACCGAACAGTTGTTACCGTCTGACGTTATCGGGGATTCGAGCATGGACGTACAGCCGAATCGGATGACGATGCAGCGCTTCCGGGCCATGGCGAAGGCCCTCCTGGATGAAGTGTCTGGCTTTCGACCTGACTGCATCGAACACCAGCTGGCCCCTGTGGCGCGTGATCTACTCGGGTGGACCTACAACCGCACGGCTCACTTGCCGCAGAGGCGAGAGATGATGCGGGAATGGGTGGACTATCTGGACCGGATCAAGGATGGTGAAAAGGCCGATCCAATGGCCGCTGCACTGCCGTCGGCCTGCCGTGGCGAAAGCCACCTCTCCAGGCTCTCCGAGCCGGTCTATAACCTTCCCGAAGGGGATCATTGTGGAGAGAGCGACCCCCGCGAGGGGTGGGTTAACCGTGAACTGTGAAGTGAAACGGCTGACCCTCCCCGATGCCGCACTAGCGGTCAAAAACCCGGGGTCGCTCTCTCCACCATCTCCCCTATCGTGCGGCACGCCGCCGCGCCGTGCGAGGGGAAGACGCGAGGCGAAGCCTCGCATCGCTTTTTCGCATGGGACCCGGGAATTCCGTGTTATCCCTCGTCCCATGCGGTGTTTCGGAAAAGCTTAAACCACAACAGCGAGGACTTCTCCCTCTGAGAGAAAAGCGTTGGGGTTGTCGAAAACATGAAACGGGTGGGTGAACATCGCCAGGTTGTAGCCGTTTCAGCCATACGACGGCATTTCCTTGACCCCCAGAGGCGGAAATCGTCGATTATTCCACGGTCATTGGGTGAGCTTGTTTTGCTCCGATTAGTCGATCTTCTCCGGTCGACATGAGACGTCTAAAGAAGTACAAAAGAATGGGCACCCGAAACAAGAGCGAGAGCCGCGTTAACAGATTAATTTGGGGGATCTATCGACGAAACTACGACCTGACGGGCACGATTCCGATGTGCCAACGGATATGTGTGAGGTGAGGAAATGAATAGCTGGATGGGTTCGTTCTGGCTTCCTTCTGAGAGTGTTCGCGACGCGGATCGAGTCGAAGGCGTTCTGAAGCACTCCGCTGAAGGCACTTATCTTGAGCTAGATAGTGAGTGGCTTCACGCGGCATTCTCTTCGGCATCTGGAACAAGGGACACATGGCAACGCCGAGTCGTTGGGAAGCTGGCTGACGGTTTGTTTTTGAGCATGAATGGGTGTGACCATACAGACACCACCTTCCATTCGATGCGACGGAAGACGCGAATGGCGTTTAAGGTGAGCGGCCACGTGTTCGTGAGCAACGACGAAGAGCTAGTGTTGCCGGATGAGATCAAAGCGCATCAAGCTCACGTCGAGATAGTTGGATTGCCCGAGTGGTTCGCTTCCGCATTATCACGTCCCCACCCGAGAATCCCCTATGCGACCGGAATCCCTCTCGATCGCAACGCCCGGGTTGAGGCTGAGTGCGACGACAGCGATTTCGAGGTGAGTCTGGACGATGATTTCAAACTCCGCATACACAACACCCTGTATTGGGGATTCAAAGGTCTCTTTGATTTGAACGTGCAACAGGCTACGGTGGCACAGATTTGCGCGGCCGGCCTTGTGGCGGCTGATTGCATGTTGGAAAAGGTCTCTCCTCTTGTGGCTCTAGTCCGATTCTTGTCGGGTGAAAACTGCGTTGTCCGCAATGCATATCTGTTCAGGATGGATCGAGCCCTTCCAGAGAGGTATGGCGGGGGTCCTATCGGAGTGCGATTGCTGACTAGCGAGCAAGGACACCAGTTTGCTGGCTGGGGGGAAATGTTGTTCCGATGGCGGGATATAGCGGGCCACGAGAACATCATGATACGGAACTGGTATCGTCTCTACGAAAAACGGAGGTATGCTCTCCGCCTGCTAGACAGAGTGGTCAGCCAAGGCGAGTCTGCTGAAGGCGGGATCGTCCTCATGGTTGGGGCCATGCAGGCACTCACATCCCACACGGGCGAGAAGAGATACGAGAACTTTCTGAGAGACTTGGGGCTAGAGTTGTGGGGCATCGACGTGGCAAATATTGGGAAAAGGATCTGTGATCTCCGTAACGCGCCTGCACATGGCCGGGAGTTGCCGACAGATGAGGACATCGTTTCCATATATCGGTTCGTGGTTGCTGCGCTACGGGTCTATTTCCTGAAAGAGATGGGATTCTCTGAGGAGCAGGTCTGTAGGATAGCGCAACGCCATAGAGGGGTTAGGGAAGGGCTCGGACTTCCTGAGGAAAATCTCGAAACCGATGCCCTCAATGAGATGCGAAAACCGGGGTGGATCATGGAGGGCCGTGCAATGAGGGAAAGGCACGACTGACGAAGTCTAGAACGGTTACCGACAGAACTGTAGTTATCGCCCCATTAGGGGGCTACGAGAAAAGCTGCGACTGTGGGTACGCCGATGAACAAACCGACGAGAAGAGCCGCCCAGCCTGCGGGCAACGGTTCGGACGTGTCCTTGGATCTGGCTGCTGACCCCGCAACAATCGTAGTGGTTTACCCCACTGAAACGGGAAACCTCGCTCTCGCCGCAACCGGCTCACCAAGCTTTGTCACATCGCACCCCTAGCTCTCAGAAGCCAGCGTTCTCGCCGGTGAGGAGAAGTCTGCGTTGGTCTTCAAGATGAGTTAGATGGATTGGACCATTCACCCTTTCGAGCTGCACACCAGACGAAAGTTCTATCGTCTATAGTTCCGTTTGATCGTTGTATGGCACTCCGGTACACGCCCCTATCAGTCAACCTTCTTCGAGACCTTCAAGTTCCATGTTCTTAACAAACTCGTCGAAGACACAACATCTGATAAGCTGTATTTTTGTTCTTCTAGCAGCTGGCTTCCTATGTGCGCTAGCCAATTCCTAACGTCGTAAGGAAGCGGCACCTCCTCGCCAGAATAGAAAGAACGCATTTTCTCCCGAGTGCCTGGACCACTAGTGCGGTATTTGGACTCGAAAGCGGAATACTGCATCCAGAATTCCCCGACAACTCCTGAAAGATAGGGGGACGGATCTTCTTCCAAGATCCCTCTCAATACTCCAGGGACCCCATCGATAGGCAATCTTAACTTTCTAGCCTCGGTCAGCGCCTCATTGAATAGACATAAAATCTTACGCTTCCCCGAGAACTTAGGGTCCTTCCTATGCAAGTGTAAGAAAGCTATCTCTGCATTCACCCCTGCTAGAAACTGAATTTCCTGAGAAGCTCCTTTAACACCGGCCCCCAAAGCAAAAACCTTGATATCCTTAGCCTTATCAGGTTTCATCTTGAATTTCCTTGCGGGTTCGTCAGCCAACGTGGCCAGCGGAGCCTAACGGAGCCGGACGACCAGATTAGCCTGTAGATCGTCCTTCGAAGCCCCTGACAAACACACCAACCCCAACTCCTTCTGAACTGCTATATTTCATGGGAATCCGAACAGACTGCCTTGCTTTTCCCGTCGCGGTTGCGCCGATTCCGGTAACAACTCGATGATCGCCTTTGCTGGGACGTTCCCCAGCTCCTTTGGCTCCAACTTGTGCAGTCCGCCACCGTAGACCCGACCTTCCCCAAGCATTGCCTGAGGGCAAATCTCGTTCAGGCGTTTCCAGACCTGCCGCTTAAGCTCCGGCCGATCCTGTAGTGCCCGCTTGATAGGCCCCTGCGGGTACAACATCAAGTACACATTTGCGGCCGTCGCCTTTGAATTGTTCAGAATGAAGCGAAACGGCTTGCCGTTCTTTTTGTCGCTTCGCCCGAGATAGGTGCAGACGAAAGGCGCGGGCGGCCGGAATTCCTGCGTATACCACAGCATACGATGCCGACATAGATAGCGATCAGCGACACCCCCCGCCTTGCCTTCTTGCAGATAGTCCCACAGCTTTGGATAGTGTTCCCTGATCCTGTTCTCTGTCCACGGAGGATCAAGCAGGAACAAACGCCGTTCCAAAACGGGGTTGCCCTGCCGATCACCCTCAATCTCGTCGTCCGGCACATAACGCGGGCTCGGTAGGATTGGCTTGAATGCTTCCATCGGCAGCCCGCGTCGCTCGATATCCTGCGCCGACAAGATGAAATAGTTGTTGTTGCCGGTAGCCAGCCCCCGTTTGATCTTGAAGAAATCGCCGAGCACCGGCCCCTCGGCCGGTTCATGGTTTTCTTTCATGGGATAGCGCGTCCACTTTGGATCGCGGCGCAACGTCTCGGCCGGCACCAACCGTTCCAACTTCGGGCATTCCAGCGTTCCGCCATAAGTGAATCGCACCTCATGTCCCATTCGAGGTGGTTCGTTGCGGAACCACACCACGGCTGACGACACAAGCGCGTCACCGAACTGCACGTCGTTTGGTTCGAAGCGATGAATGTGCAAAAGCGTCACCTTGTCGAGCAAGTAGCGTTTCACCGAGCCGCCGTAGTTTACGTCCATGAACTCGCTCGGGATCAACCACCCCGCTAGGCCGCAATCGGCCATCCAAGCATGGCTTAAGCCGAGGAAATAACAATACAACCCGGCTAGCCCACTGATCTCCACCCCGCAGGCGTCCTGCGTGCGCAACTTCAACCGCTGTTTCTCCCCGTTGACGATATGGTGATGCCGCACATAAGGCGGATTACAGATCATTAGGTTGAACTTTTTGGCAGCCTCCGGAGCTTCGGCCTGCGTGAAGTCCTCCAGGCGGATATCCAGCCCCGTCTTGCCCCACAGGTTCGCCGCGGGTCTACCATAATACGGATCAATCTCATACCCCACGGCAGCACCGATGCGAGTTTGCGGGAACACGTCCAGCAACGCCGAATAGAAAGAGCCCGTCCCGATCGCCGGGTCAGTAAACCGTACAGTCTCGTTCTTGCCGAGATGTGCCTTCGCACACCGCTGCATGTCGACAGCCAGGCCGGTCGGCGTCGCGAACTGTCCCATCCGGTTCCGCACGGGCAAGTCCCTCTTCGCATCCAGCTCTTCCTGTAAGGCCAACCTCCGCGCCTCTAAATCTGCAACTGCTTTCTTCATCATCATCTATAGCCCAAACTTTCCGAGGTCGTTGATACGGTGCTCCCAGACCCAGTCGATGCCTTCCGCCGCTTCGTAACCGAGATAACCGCTATCGAAATATCCGCACAGAAACAGGATGTAGCGCACGTTCTCACCGTAGGTTCGACGCAACTGATTCATCTTGGTTGCTTCTTCCTTCCTTCGCTTGTTGACGTTCGTGAAATCCCCCGCCGACTTTGCCTCGATCAGCAAAGGCAGCTCTTCTGCCTTCGCCATCCTGGGCATCACGACCGCATCCACAGGAATATTGACCGTTTTGGCGGTCCCTGACTGCTCGACCGGTACGTTGAGCCGGAACGAATACGTTCCGGGTTGCATCTCGTCATACCGCGTGCCCCCACCTGCCGGTAGGTGTTTATACCGAAGAGCCGTCAACCATTCGCCAATCGCGGTGAGTTGGCGCTTTTCCTGTGCGTTACGGATAATCGGATTCGCAACGGCCCCACATAGTCGATCGGCAACGATTGTCGCCGCCCGGTACAGCTCCTGTTCGGACGGATCTTTCCCGCGCTCCAACCACACAAAGACATCGGGGTCGGCCATCTTCTCAATGATCTTCCCGACCTTCTCAAGGTCGCTGTCCAGCTCCCACGGCGGCATTCGGGACGGCAGCCTGTTTTCCTTCTCCATCGCCTTGACCAGGTTCGCGGAGACACCGGCAAGGCCGATCAGCCGGTCCACGGCCAGGGGTGGACAAGTGGACATCCGCAGTGACGGCAACACCGAAGGCTTTGCTTTCAGCAGCTCCACCCCTACATTCGTCAGGTTCTTCGTCGCTTTAAGCGTCGCCCCCACATCATTTGTGGTCTGCACCCGCGTCGCCCGGTAGGCCTCCGGCGCAAAGCGCATGAACCAGTCGTTGTACATGTCCACCGACTGCGCGATATCTTCCTTCCAATGATCTGGCTTGTCCCTGTTGACAGCCATTAATCAGTATCCTCGCCTCTCATCACCTTCCACAATCGAAGGCCGTCCGCTTCGTGTTGCGTTTTTTCTGGGTTCAGAAACCAGCAATACCTGGGACTTTCGAGGCTTCCAAGGTAAGACGAGACGTATGAACAACGGATTTAGATTCTTGATTTGAAGCAGGAAAGAAAAGGGAATTGTAAAGACTAATTGACAGACCCAGGCAGAGGTGAAATCACTCCCTTTTAGACTCGAATTGATCGGATGTTTACGTTTGGATAGAACCACTCTTTTTGTAGCGCTCCACCACCCACGTCGAAAAGTAAAACAGATCCTCATCTGAAGGGTTGGGGTCTTGTCTAATTCTTTCCAATCGAGCACGGTCCCACGTTCGTTCCTTTCGCTCCTTCGGTTTCCTTCCGCGAAGGCGACTCCAGTAATACTTGATGATCTTCCACATAGTCGGGGTTAGAACCACCAAGGAAACAGTCGCAAGTTTCCGATTTCCCTCTGGCAGGTCCATCCAGAAATAGGCGAAAAGAAAGAAAGCGTACAAAACAAACGTTGTGATGCCAACGACAGTGCGCTCCCACTCCGGAATCTGACTAGGTCTGCGTTTTTCGACAAGTACGCGAAAGACCTTACGACCCAACCAGCTCCCGAGCACGAAGGGAAGGAAAGGAAAGGTGTCATCATGGTTGTCTGGGGGATCATGTTCGTCGGAATTGGGGGGCAGCTCTCTATTTTCTTTCATCGCTCTCACCTTTCGCTTTAGTCGTCGCGATTCTACCCTAGCGCAGCCAACAGCGCAGAGACTTCTGCGTCGTGGGTGAGTTAGTCTTTACCTGTGCCTAATATGCGGACGGCCTCGCACATTTCGATAGCTATGCTGCGGGTAATGTTGGATCGAGCTGGCTGGTGACGTGGAGACGGTCTTTTCATCAGGGCAACATTGAATCCATCCATAATGTTGTCATAGGGATTGAACTCTGGATCATTGACCAATGACTCGGCCATTGCCTTCATGAAAAGGTCGCGAGACTCACAACTCTTTAGCGGCAGAAGATTGAAGAACGAAAAAGGTTGACGAGGGTGGAGTCTGGGGGTAGGGTCAATCGTGTCAGACATTTATGACTCCTGACTAAGGATCGACATTCGCCCCTGTCCAAGAGTTTCGGTCGACCCTGCAAGCAAATTCAATTTTTGTCCAAGCCCCCTGAGGCGCATGCTAAAGGGGGTTTTGGTTTCAGGGCATTATACCATGACCGAAAAACGAGGCGTCTGAGTGTACGAGTGCGTGGAGCGGGTCGTGGTCGAAATGTGACCAGCAACATCTCGACCCCACACAGCGCTTGCTCCAGACCTGGACAACCCGAGAGCCGACAGCCTTCACGACATTAGCGGCTGTCCTGCTGCAGGCCATCTCCCATGCCGATTGGGCGATGGTCGAACGCCATGGCGGCATCAATGTTGTCATGGAGTAGATCGACCAATGGGAGCAGGAAAACCCGGCCAGCAACGGCCGAGGAATGATCGACGATTTCTGCCTCCGGGGGTCAAGGACGTGGCGTCAGATGGGCCGACACCTTTTCGACGGGGGGGTGTCGGTCTAACATGTCGGAGATCCTGCGACGCACAGCGCCTCTCTCTCAGAGGGCGGAGCCCTCGCCGTCGTGGTCCAGGCTGTGCCCGGAAACCCTCATTGGAAGCGGGTTGGCACGGAATGCCCCAATTCTCTGCGGAAAAGCGCCGTCTGGCGCCAGCCTCGCGTCTCCCCCCCTCGCACGGCGTAACGGCGCGCCGCACGGGAGGGGAGCCGGTGGAGAGAGCGCCCCCCCCTTTTTCGGCGCTGGTGCGCCACGCGGGCGAGCAAAGGTGTCGGCAAAGGTGTCGGCCCTTTGCCCGCCTTTGCGGGGGGGGCGCTCTCTCCACAGTGATCCCTGGCGGGAAGGCCATCCAGCGCTGCCGAGGTCAGGGCCGGTCAACCGGCCCGCCCGCCCCTCGACTCCCGCCGGCCAGGTAGCCGGCCCAGTCGTCCATGAGGACACGCCGCCGCTCGAACAGGTCCGAGCGGGCGTAGGCCGCTTCCACCTGGTTGCGGATCACGTGCGACAACGCTGCCTCCATCACCGCATGGGGTGCGTCGGTCTCCTCGGCCGCCCAGTCCCGGAACGACGAGCGGAACCCATGCGGCACGGCCCCGATTCCCAACTCCCGCAGCAAGGTGCTGAGATCCCGGTCCGGCAGCGGGCCTCCGGCCGGAGACGGAAACACCAGACCGGAAGAGCTCTCGATCCGTCCCGCCTCGGCCAGGATCTCCCGCGCTCTGGCAGACAACGGCACCCGGTGCTCCCGCCTGTGCTTCATCCGTTCCGGCGGAACCGTCCATGTGGCCGCCTCCAGGTCGATTTCCTTCCACTGCGCTCCGCGCATCTCCCCCGACCGGCAGGCCGTCAGGACCAGGAACTCGAAGACGCGCTTGACAGCCACAGCCGCCCCGGATTGCCGCACCGTCCGGATCGCCCCGGCCACCTCCCCGTAGGGCAGCGCCTTTAAGTGCCTTTTGATGCCGCCCTGTTTCGGCAAGGCGGCCCGGAGTGCCTCCCCGGCCGGATTGTCAAGGCGGTAGCCCTAGGCAATGGCCCACTTCATCACCGTGCCGATCCGTTGCCGCACCCGCCGGGCCGTCGGCGGCTTACTGTTCCAGATGGGCGACGGCACGGCCATGACATCGGCCGTGGTGATCCCATCGACCCGCATCCGGCCCAGCTTCGGGTAGACGTAGCCTCGCAGGCTGGCTTTCCATTGGGCGGCGTGATGGGCGCTTCTCCAGTTCGGCCGGTACATGGCGAAGACCTTGGCGGCGGCCTGCTCGAAGGTCGGGACGGAGTGACGACGGGAGGCCAGGGGGTTGCCTCCCGATCGGGCCAGCCGGCGGTTGGCGATGGCGGTCTCCCGGGCCTGGGCCAGGGTGACGAGCCGGATGGAGCCGAGACCCAGTTCGCGGCGCTTGCCGTGAATGAAGAGCCGTTGGATCCATTGCTTGTATCCGGACGGCTTCACCCGTAGGATCAAGCCATGCTCGTCCCAGTACAGTCCGGGCTGCTCGACGGAGCGGACGAAGGCGGCCGAGAGTTTCTTGCGGTATCGAGTCACCGGATCGCCCCCTGATAAATCACCCTGTAGATCACCCTTTCAATCCGGGAACACCCTGGACATCAACACACGCCAGTATACCATAAGTAACTTATAACAGACTACTTACAATACTTTAGGGGAAATCTCTGGAACACAATAGACGCTGCAACGGGGGATGGTCGTCTCTTCACCCGCCCAGTCCCGGAAGGTCGAACGGAAACCGTGCGGCACTGCAGCAACCCCAAGATCGCGCAGCAGACGGCGCAGCACACTGTCATGGAAAGGCTTCCCTCCCCCATGGGTGAACACGAGTGGACCGGCTTCCCCTTCCAGTGCCTCCGCAGCATCGAGAATCTCCAGGGCGCGGTCACACAGCGGCACCTGTTGCCGACGGTTGGTCTTCGCCCGCCTGGCCGGGACGGTCCACACCCTCCCGCTGCGATCGATCTCCTTCCATTCGGCCCACCGCACTTCGCCCCACCGCGCCGCCGTCAGCACCAGGAACTCAAGGGCCAACTTGGCGGCCGGCAGCGCTGCCGATGCCCGCACCCTTCGTATCACCCTAGCCGCCTCCCGGTGCGGCACGGCCTGCATGTGCTCGGTCACGTCTTGTTGGGGACCCGGTACCGGACCGATCCGGTCGCAGGGGTTGTCGATCCGGTATTCCATGGCTACGGCCCATTCCAGCACCGCCCGCAGGCGCTGGCGCACCCGCTTGGCCGTGGCTACCTTGCGGTGCCAGAGGGGCGTGAGGATCTCAAGCAGATCGGCGCTGGTGACCTCGGAGACCGGCACCTTGCCGATACGCGGGAAGGCGAACCGCCTCAGGCTCGATATCCACTCCTGGGAGTGTCTGGGGCCGCGCCATCCGGCCCGCTTCTGTTCCAGCACACGCCAGGCGTCGGTGAAGGTGGGGATGCCCTCGGCACGGCGCTTCTCGGCCAGCGGGTCTCCGCCCTGGCGGGCGAGCTTGCGATTGGCGAGCGCCTTTTCCCGGGCCTCGGCCAGGGGAACCAGGGCAACGCTGCCAAGTCCGAGCTCCCGACGGCGGCCTCGTATGAGGAGGCGTTGAATCCAGCTTCGGGTACGGCCGGGCTGCACGAAGAGGTACAATCCGTTTCCGTCGGCGTGTCTTCCAGGCAGAGCGGAGCGGATGAATGCAGCCGAGAGGGCCTTTTGGGGATGGCGGCCTTTGGGTTTGGTTCCGGGTAACGGACGGGCGGAATGTGATCCTGTAATCATCCCCTTGTCATATGGGGGATGGCAGTGGATTTGAAGAGATGTTTCGAGCCGGTCAAGCGATAGCGTATCTCAGTTAACCCAACGATAATAGATACACTTATAGACTGTAATGGATGCAAGTAGACGTTGCTGGAATATCAGAGTCTGTTGCCTGAACGGAAGCGGACTGGCTCGATGATGGGATGCCCGTTCGAGGTGATCCAAGAACATGGGAACGGGTTTTGGAGTCCTTGTTGAAGAAATGGTAACGTCGAACTCGAGGTGGGGAGATCTTTTGTCAAGGAGCATTCTGTCCAGACCCATCAACCAGGAATCCTGCATATCCTGTTCATCCATGTTAATAGAGAATTCGTCCGGTTCTGGCCACCCACTGCACTTCCTGCCATAGCCCCGAGAGGCAGGAATCGAGCCTGCGTCTGGACACTCGATCCTCCCTGCTCACGGGCGGCAGCTCAGGGCCGGTGGTGATGTCCGGCCAACCCCTCCACAGTCGACTCTACCAGGCCGTCACCTACCGGGACCCGCATTTGAAGATGCCGCCGACGGGGCCTCTCCCGCCATCGGTCATCGAGGACATACGCGCCTGGATTGAAGCAGGAGCTCCCTGGCCCGAGACGGAGCCCGCCCCAAATTCCGGAACCTTCACCGAAGGGTTCGACCTTGCGGAACGCAAGCAGCGATACCCCTGGATATGGAAGCCCCCGCTCAGCCAACCGCCGCCCTCCACCCGGGATAGCCGCTGGCCCCGGGACCCCGTCGACCGGTTTCTGCTGTCCAAGCTCGAGCAAGAGGGTTTGGCTCCCGCTCCACCCGCGGACCGCCGGACCTGGCTGCGCCGGGTTTCCTTTGCCTTGACCGGCCTGCCTCCCTCTCCGGAAGAGATTCAGCGGTTCGTCAACGACCGACGCCCCGATGCCCACACCCTTGTGGTGGACCGCCTTCTGGCCTCGCCCCGGTTCGGCGAACGCTGGGCGCGGTATTGGATGGACCTAGTGCACTACGCCGAATCGCGGGGTCACGAAACCGACTTCCTCATCGCCAACGCCATCCAGTATCGCGATTACCTGGTGCGGGCCTTCAACGCCGATCTTCCCTACCCGCAACTGGTGGCGGAGCACGTTGCGGGCGACCTGCTGCCGGCGCCTCGAGTCGACCCGACAACCGGCGCCAATGAATCGGTGATTGCCACCGGTTGGCCCTTTTTCGGTGAAGAGGAGGATTCTCCGGTTGACCTGCGCCAGGATGAAATCGAACGACTCGACAACCGAATCGATGTCTTGAGCAAGACCTTCCTTGGATTGACCGTGTCCTGCGCCCGCTGCCACGACCACAAGTTCGACGCCATTTCGCAGCGGGATTACTATGCCTTGTTCGGTTTCCTGCTGAGCTCCAGCTATCGCCAGGCGCGCTTCGAGTCCATGGAGCGCAACCGGCAGGTGGCTCTCGAACTGAAAGCCCTCGCGGCGAAGTATTGGCCGCGGATTCTGAAGGCGGTGGGGCTGGCCCAGAAGCCCCGACTCCAACAAACGGACGCCTACCTGACGGCGGTTCGGGAACTTGTCGAGGCCGAAATGGAAACCGGATGCCGCTTCGACGACGGCGGATCGCTGCCGGAGTCGGTCGCCTGGCCCAGGCGCCTCGACGTGAAGCGGCTGAAACACTGGGCCAACGCTGTCAAGAGCGCCCTCAAGGACCCGTTCGACCCTCTGCACCCCGTTGCCCGGGTGGTCCACGATTGGGACGGCCGGGACCCCCAAGGTGTTTCCGCGGTCCTGAAGGAGGTATTGGATCCCTGGCGCAAGCAACTCGGCTTGAAGGAGATCTTGCAGGGCTCGGGCGTTCGGATCATTCAAGACTACACGAGCCTGGGCTCGGGGAACGGTTCGGGTCTACGCCACCGTCGACTCCTACACCCTTCAGGAAGGCCACTTTACGACGAGCTGACGCGACGCTGGAAAGACGTTCCTCAACTGCGCTGGATCGAGCACGATCTGACCGCCCACCGCGGCCATCGGGTTCACCTGGAGTTCAGCCCCGAAGGATCGGACGACCTGGCGATCGCCATGGTCATCGAAGCGCTACAAAAGCCAACTCCTTATGAGCCTCCCAGGGGCCTCCTGATCGACAGGCTGGCGGTTTGCCGGTCCTGGCACCACCTGCTTGGGCGGGGCATCGTGGCCTCGGTGGACAACTTCGGCTGGCTGGGGGAACGGCCGAGCCATCCGGAACTGCTGGACCACCTCTCCCACTGGTTCAGGGTACGGGCCAGGGGTTCCCTCAAGCAATTGATACGCAGAATCCTGCTTTCGCAATCCTATCGAATGTCCAGCCGGGCAGCCGACCGGAAGGCCGCCCGGGTCGACCCCGAAAACCGGCTGTTGCATCGCATGAACCTGCGGCGGCTGGAGGCGGAAAGCATCCGGGATGCGGTCCTGGCGATTTCAGGACGTCTCGACCTGCAAAGGAATTGATCTATATTCGCTGAGTCGTCAGATCCGGATTCATCCAAGAGCCGTCCAGGCGAGCCTCTCCATGGACACCATGCCCAAGCCGCTGACCCGGCGGCAGATGCTTCGCTGCTGTTCCACCGGTTTCGGCGCCCTGGCGCTGTCGGCGCTGCTGGCTGATCCTGCCTGCGGAACCAGGCTGCAGGGCGAGACCGGGGCGGGCGGACCCACGGCCCGCAGGTTGCCCCACTGGCGCCCGCGCGCTCGAAACGTCATCTTCCTCTACATGGAAGGGGGAGTTTCCCAGGTTGACAGCTTCGACTACAAGCCCCTCCTGAACCGCTTCCACGGCCGGCTTCCCGGGGAAGTCATCGGCAAGCTGGAAGCCACCCAGTTCCAGGAGGTTGGGGCCATCCTCCAATCGCCCTGGAACTTTCGACGCTACGGCCAAAGCGGCCTGTGGGTCAGCGATCTTTTTCCACATATTTCCCGTCACGTCGATGACCTCTGCATCGTTCACTCCCTCACCTCCAAGTTTCCGGAACACACCAGCGCCAACTATGAGCTGGCCGCCCGCATGCAGATGGAGGTTCCCGACCTGATGGACATCAGCGGCGAATCTCCGTCGGTGCGGCGGCAGTACGGCCTTGAAGCCGCCTGCCAACAGACCCGTCAGTTTGGCCGGCAATGCCTGGTTGCCCGTCGCCTGGTGGAGCGAGGCGTCCGTTTCGTGGAATTGACCTGTCCCACCATCCCGGGGATCTCCCGCTGGGACGCCCACTTCGAGCTGACCAAAAACCACAATCTGAACGCTCTGGCCACCGATCAGCCGATCGCGGCGCTGCTGGCCGACTTGAAGCGCTGCGGCCTGCTGGAGGAAACCCTGGTCCTGTGGGCGGGCGAGTTCGGGCGCACCCCCTTTGCCCAAAAGGAAGACGGGCGCGACCACAATGAGTTCGGATTCACCGTTTGGATGGCAGGCGGCGGGGTCCGGGGCGGCATGACCTACGGCAGTACCGACGAGTGGGGCTACAAGGCGGTGGAGGACCCACTGGAGATGCGTGACCTCCACGCGACCATCCTGCACCTGCTGGGGCTGGACCACGCCCGGCTGACCTATCGCTTCGGTGGCCGGGATATGCGCTTGACCGACGTCTACGGGAGAGTGGTCAGGGAGATTCTGACCTGAAACACCCCTGTTCCGGGCAAGTGAACGTTGGACAACTCTTTTCCGGGCTTGTGGGTCCAAAGCGCCACCGCGCTAATCCTCCTCGGCCAGAATCCGGGCCAACAGTGCGGGATCGACGTTTCCCCCGCTGATCACGGTGACGCTCCGCCGGACAGGCGGCAACTCCTGTTGATGATAGAGGAAGGCGGCGAAGGTCACCGCCCCGCTGGGCTCCACCACCAGCCTGGCATCCAGGATCAACCTCCGCACCGCCTTGCGAATCTCGTCTTCGCTGACAGTGATGATATCGTCCACGAAGGTCCGAATATGCTCGAAGGTGATGTCGCCGATGCGCGTGGCTCTCATGCCGTCGGCTATGGTTCTGCGAGTTTGTTCGATGGGAAGTTCCACAATCCTGCCGCTTCGCAGGCTGGCTTGAGCGTCGTTGGCCCACTCCGGCTCCACGCCCACCACGTGAATGTCGGGGCGGCTAAGCTTCAAGGCTGCGGCCACTCCACTGATGAGGCCCCCTCCCCCAATCGGAACCAGGACCAGTTCCACATCGGGCAGGTCCTGCAGGATCTCGAGACCCACCGTGGCCTGGCCGGCAATGATGGTCTCGTCATCGAAGGGTGGAACCATGGCCAACCCCCGCTCGTCCGCCAGAGTTTCCGCCGCCACCCGCCATTCCTCTTCCCCGCCCTGCTCCACGGTGACGATCTCAGCGCCCAGATCCAGGGTCTTGGACCGCTTGATTGCGGGAGCCCGGGCAGGCATGACGATGACTGCCCGAATACCCATGGCCCGGGCGGCGTAGGCTACTCCCTGGGCGTGGTTGCCGCTGGAGAAGGCTATGACACCCTGTCGCCGCTGGTCCGGGGAGAGAGATGCGATCTTGTTGTAGGCGCCGCGAAGCTTGAAGGCTCCCACGGGTTGGAAGCTTTCCGGTTTTGGAAATGTCTGCCGGTCGGTGGAGAAGTCCGTATAGTGCACCAGCGGAGTGTTGACCGCCACTCCGGCAATCCTGGCCTGGGCTGACTTGATGTCTTCCAGGGTAATCATGGAACCGCCTTCACTTGCCTGCCCTCGGCTGGCGCTGCCGGGCCGCCCGCATGACGCCGGAAGGGGATGCGCCAGCTCTGGAATCAGCGGAATCCATGGGTGCTCCGGTGTCTTGCCAAGGGGGCATTCTATATGACATGCCTGCCGCGGCGAAACACTCAGGATGGGAAATGGGGCTTCCAAACCGCATCCAGCCACCCACCCACAGAGATATTAATTTTGAAAATCGCCTGTAAATAAGGTAATATAACCGTACCGTAGAGGCATAAATACGGGTTACGTGCAAAGAATGTAAAGTTATGTGCAAAGTAATGTAAAATTGTTCATGTTTTTCGCTCAGAAGACTCCAGTACTCCCACCAGGAGGGATACATGCTCTACAGGCTTACTGTCCTGACGATTATGCTGCTCCTCGCCTTAGGTGTCGGCACAGCCCACGCTCAGGGATCCGCTACCCTGAGTGGCGAGGTAAGAGACAACTACGGCTCGGTCATTCCGGCCGCTGATATCATCGCAACCAACAACGCCACCGGAGCCGAGGTGACCGGCTCGACGGATGCCGTGGGCACCTACCAGTTGACGCTGGAGCCCGGGACCTACACGGTGACGGTGGAGGCGTCCGGCTTCGAGGCGGCCACCGCCAGCGACATCGAGGTGATGGCCGGCCAAACGGTCGTGCGCGACTTCTCGCTAGAACTGGGGGCGGTCACCACCTCGATCGTCGTCGTGGGCAGCCGCGCCGAGCCGCGATCGGTGACCGAGTCTACCGTGCCGGTGGACGTGATCCGCACCGAGGACTTCACCAGCCAGGGGAGCCGGGACCTGGCCACCCAGTTGCGGACGGTGGTTCCCTCCTTCAACATCAACACCCAGCCGATCAGCGACGCGGCAACCGTGGTCCGGCCGGCCAACCTGCGGAACCTGGCGCCCGACCACACGCTGATCCTGGTCAACGGCAAGCGCCGCCATCGCGCGGCCGTCATCACCTGGCTGGGAAACGGCATTGCCGACGGCTCGCAGGGCCCCGACATTTCCACCATTCCATCCATAGCCGTTCGGCAGTTGGAGGTGCTGCGCGACGGCGCGGCAGCCCAATACGGTTCGGACGCCATCGCCGGAGTCCTGAACTTCCAGTTGAAGAACGCTCCCTCGGGCGGCAGCCTCGAATTCCAGACCGGGGCTCACCTCGATTCAAATCCGGGAGACCAGGCGACCTGCGGGTCGGGGATCATCGGCGACATCAAGCACTCCTGTAACGGAATCGGCGGACACGGCCAGAACCTGTCGGTCGCCGGAAACGTCGGCTTGCCGCTGGGGGAGAACGGTTTTCTCAACCTCAGCATGGAATACGGCAACGCGGACCCGACCAACCGGGCCATTCAGCGCAATGACGCCCAGGGCATCATCGACGCGGGCAACACCAATGTGCGTAACACGGCTCAGGTTTGGGGATCCCCCAGGATCAACCACGACCTCAAGCTGTTCGCCAACTTCGGCAAGATGTTCGAAAACAACTGGCAGTTCTACGGTCACACCAATTACGCCTCCCGCAAGGTGACCGGCGGCTTCTACTTCCGGAATCCCCACACCCGGGGCGGGGTCTTCCGGGGTCCCGTGGTGAATGGCCTCCCCACGCTGCTCGTCGGTGACCGTGTCTGGGCCGAGACCGCTCCCAACAGCAAAGAGCCTCCTCCCGGACGCAAGCCGGGCGCCGGCGGCTGTCCCATCGTCCCCATCATTGACAATGTGCCCGATCCTGACGCCCTGGCGGCCGTCGAGGCCGACCCGAACTGTTTCACCCTCTACAGCCGCTTTCCCGGAGGCTTCACGCCGCAGTTCGGCGGCGACCTGATCGACTACTCGCTGGTCACCGGCCTGCGCGGGTTCGCCGACAACGGCTTCACCTGGGACGCCAGCGCCGGCATCGGCACCAGCGAGATCGACCAGTTCATTTTCGATACGGTCAACGCCTCCGTCGGCTTCGACACGCCGACCTCTTTCAGGCCGGGCATCTACCGGCAGAACGAAGTCAACTTCAACTTCGACGTCTCCTACCCTCTCCACGAATACGTTCACCTGGCCGCCGGCACCGAGTGGCGGCAGGAGAAGTTCACCATCGGCGCCGGCGACCCGAAGTCATGGGAGATCGGCCCCTACGCCGCCCAGGGCTTCAGCTCCGGCTCCAACGGCTTCAACGGCTACCGGGCCGACACCACCGCGGGTGAGTGGAGCCGAAGCAACGTGGCCGTCTACGGGGACGCCGAGTTCTCCGACCCTGCGGACAAGTGGACCATCGGCACGGCCCTCCGTGTCGAGGACTTCGAGGACTTCGGCACCACCGTCAACGGCAAGCTTTCCGGGCGGGTGGAACTGAGCGACAGCGTCGCCCTGCGATCGGCGATCAGCAGCGGTTTCCGGGCTCCGACGCCCGGGCAACAGAACGCCTTCAACGTGACCACGGCCTTTATCGGGGGGCAGTTGACCAACCAGGGCGTGGTCCCCTCCACCTCGGCCGTGGCCGTGGCAAGGGGCGGCGACCAGCTCCAGCCGGAGAAATCCATCAACTTCAGCGCGGGCATGGTGGTCGCGGAGGGACCCTTCACCTTCACCGCGGACTATTTCCGGATCGACATCGACGATCGCGTCGCCCTGGCCCAGGAGATCAGCTTGACGGAGGATGAAATCGAGACGCTGCTGGCGGAAGGGATTCCGGAAGCACGCAACTTTCCCGTTTTCCGGTTCTTCCTGAATGACTTTTCCACCACCACCCAGGGCATCGACCTGATCTCGACGTTCCTGGTGGGGAAAACGACCTTCAGTGCGGTCTACAACTACACCGATACGGAGATCAAGAACGTCGAATCGTCCGTAATCGACCGTTTCCGCATCACCACGCTGGAACGGGGGCTGCCCAACACGCGCTGGAACTTCAGCGTCGGCCACGACGCCGGACCGTGGAGCCTGACGGGCCGCCTGCACTACTACGGCGCCTTCTGGGACAGCGAGGACGGGCGGAACGCCGCCGACCTGGGGGCTGTGGAACAGTCCTGGCTCTACCCCTCCTATTCGGGCAAGGCCCTGCTGGATCTGGAGCTGGGTATCCCGCTGGGAGAGAGGGTCAAGCTGGCCCTGGGGGGCGAGAACGTCCTCAACACCTATCCTGAGGTGAACCAGTACGGCGCCCGTTCCGTGGGCAACCATTACGGCCAGTTCTCGCCCTTCGGGTTCAACGGGGCCTACTACTACGTGCGGCTGAACTACAGTTGGGGCGGGAGCTTCTAACTGGTGAGACGGCGACGGGGCGGCCGAACGGCTTCGGTTCTCCGTTTTCTTACCGGTGTTTCTGCCGCGCGCCGAAATAGCCGGCGGTTTCGGCGGCGATCAGTCCACTCAGGCCGATCAGTCCGATCAGGTTGGGGATGGCCATGGCTCCGTTCATGACGTCGGAAACCGCCCAGACCGTATCCAGGGTCAGGGTGGCGCCGAAGAAGGTGGCCGCGACCCAGGCAACCCTGTAGGCGCTGGCCCAGCGGGTGTGGCCGGCAAGATACTCCAGGGCCTTTTCTCCATAGTAGTTCCAGCCCAGAATGGTGGAGTAGGCGAACAGCACCAGCCCCAGGGAAACCACCAGACCGCCAAAGTCCCCGGGAAGGCCGAGGCTGAAGGCTCGGGTGGTCAGGGCTGCGCCCGAATCCCCACTGTTCCAGACCCCGGTTCCGATAATGACGAATCCCGTGATCGAACAGACCACCAGCGTATCGATGAAGGTCTGGGTCATGGACACCAGCGCCTGGGTCACCGGGTGCCGCGTTTGAGCCGCGGCGGCGGCAATCCCGGCCGATCCCATGCCGCTCTCGTTGCTGAAGATTCCACGTGCGACCCCGAACCGCATGGCCTGCATGACGGTGGCGCCGGCAAATCCCCCGGCGGCGGCGGCCGGAGTGAAGGCCGAGATCACCACCTGGTGGACGACAGCCGGGACCTCCTGCCAATGGATGGCCACCACGGCCAGACCGCTGATCAGATAGAGGACGATCATGCCCGGCACCAGGGCGCTGACCACGCGGGCAATGGAACGAATTCCCCCCAGGGTGACCGCACCGGTCGCCAAGGCTATGCCGACTCCCGTCCATGCGAAAGGAATGCCGAAAGAGGTCTGAAGCGCCTGGGCCACCGAGTTGGATTGCACCGTATTCCCGATTCCGAAACTGGCGCAGACCGTCAGCACCGCAAACAGCACGGCCAGCCACTTCTGCTTCAGGCCCCGCTCCAGGAAATACATCGGCCCGCCGGCCATCTCCCCTTTTTCGTCCGTGATCCGGTACTTGACGGACAGCAGCGCCTCTCCGAACTTGGTGGCCATCCCCACCAGTCCGGTCATCCACATCCAGAAAAGCGCTCCCGGGCCTCCGGAGGCAATGGCCGTGGCCACGCCGGCGATGTTGCCGGTGCCAACGGTTGCGGCCAGGGCGGTCATCAAGGCCTGGAAGTGGGAGATATCCCCCTGCCCCTGGGGCTCCCGTCTTTGGATCAGGGCCAGATGGAGAGAGGGCAGCAGCTTCCTGAACTGTAATCCCCTGAGCTTGACCGTGAGAAAGAGACCGGTCCCCACCAGCAGGACCAGCATGGGCGGTCCCCACACGATGTCGGAGGCTATTTCAAGCAAACCGGCCTGTTGCAATGGGCTCCTCCTGTCGATGCCGAACCATATCCCACTTCCAGCCGAGAGACAATCTCCGTCTCAGAGCGAAAGTGGTGTGTTAAAGTACGCCCATGGCGTCCCACTCAGTGCCAACGTCTTCACCGGTGGCTTTCAGCCGGGCTCGGCATCGAGTCCCGGGTTTCTCCAGCGCTGGTCCGCCGCCCATGAAATCCTTCATAAAGCTGGGAATTGCGATCCTGCTGGCCCTGGCGGGGCTGACGCACCCGCACCTCATTCGGGATGCCGCCGCTCACAGCCCACCGGTCACTGAAGAAGCGCCTTCAGGGAACGATTGGCCCCTGATTCTGGCGCGCGTGCGCAGCAACGCATTGGCCTACAGCGATCAATTGCCCGATTTCATCTGCAATCAGACTACCAAGCTATTCGTCCGTTCCGTGGCTCCGACCGTGGGGTGGAAGATTACCGGCAGTTTCGTGGCGGCGCTCTCCTTTTACGACAGGAAGGAGCACTACGAAATACTGTCGGTCAATCGGAAACCGGCGCCGGGAGGAACAACCATGGAGAACTTGACCGGAGGGCTTTCCGTCGGAGAGTTCGGTTCTGCCCTGCGAGGCCTCTTTGAACACAGAACCCAGGCCAAGTTCAAGCCTGTCGGGCTGAAGAAGCTCAACAAGCTGGAGACGTTCTGTATTGCTTTCCAGGTCTCTCAGGAACGGTCAAGACGGTTCGTCACCTACAACGATTGGACCATCATGACCGCCTACCGGGGACGTTGTTGGGTCGACCTCGACAACTATCGGATCGTCCGTCTGGAGAAGAAGTCCGTGGGCATTCCCCGGAATTTTCCGGTGACCCAGTTCGACATGTCTGTCGACTATGCACCGGCCACCATATCGGGCGCCTCCTACTGGCTGCCAAAGGAAGCCGAAATCTGGATCAGTCGCCGCCCCCCTGGAGTCTCCCTCAAGAACGTCCGCATACGAACCAAGAGCAAGATTCAATTCGACGGTTACCGCAGATTCGGAACCGGGGTCAAGCTGGTGACCGAATAGCCGCCCCCGCCTTGCCCCACGACGGGGCGGACCTTTTTTCTGTTGTTTCAAACCAGAGCGGGTCTCACTCCGGAACAGCCGGAACCGCTCCCCCGGCCTCCACATCCCCCGTCCTGCGCATCTCCGGCGGAGCCTTGATCCCGAAGACCCAGCGAAAGATCCGCTTGAAATCCTCCAGGATCAGGTAAAGGGAAGGAACCAGCCCAAGCGTGATGAAGGTGGCGAAGAGGACACCGAAGGCCAGCGAAATCGCCATGGGGATCAGAAACTGGGCCTGCACGCTCTTCTCCAGGATGAGCGGCGTAATGCCGGCCGCGGTGGTCAGAGAGGTCAACAGAATGGGACGGAAGCGCAGGATACCGGCCTGATGAACCGCCTTGATCAGAGGCATGCCCTGCTTGCGATGTTCGTTGATGAAGCTGACCAGGACCAGGCTGTCGTTGACCACGATTCCGGTCAGGGCCACCACCCCGAGAATGGTGAGAATACTGGTCGAGTAGCCCAGAAGGATGTGCCCCCAGATGGCGCCGACGATCCCGAAGGGCACGGCCGACAGCACGATCAATGGCTGCAGGTAGGATCTGAAGGGAATGGCCATCATGGCGAAGATTCCCAGCACAACCAGGGCGAAGCCCTGGGCCAGTCCTTCCAGGGTCTCCTGCTGATCGCGCTGTTGCCCCTCAAAGCTGTAGGCGAATCCCGGAGCTCCCCTCACCAGATCCGGGAAGAACCTGGCGTCCATGTCTCCCAGGACTTCATTGGCGGTCGTCACCGCCGGGTCTACATCCGCGGTGACGGTAATGGTTCGCTGGCGATCCACCCGGGAAATGGTCGCGAAGCCTCGCCCCATCTGGGCCGTGGCTACCGTTGAGAAGGGAACCTCACTGCCGTTGGGGGTTCGAATTCTCATTCTCTCCAGGGTTCCCACCGATCGTCTCTCTTCGACCGGATAGCGCACCATCACTCTTACGTCGTCCCGTCCCCGCTGGATGCGCTGGGCTTCCTCCCCGAAAAATCCCTGGCGGACCTGGCGGCCCAGGTCCTGCAGCGACAGACCGAGGGTCTCCGCCTTGGGCGTGATGTCCAATTTCAGCTCGGGCTTGCCTCCCCGAAAGGAATCGTTGATGTCAATCACTCCAGGGTACTGGCTCAGCTTCTCCTTGGTGACATTCGCCAACTGACGGAGTTTGTCGATATCCTGACTGCTGAGCTGGATATCGATGGCCTTGCCGCTTTGAATCAGATTCGTATTGAATGCGAGCTCAACCGCTCCCGGAACGGGTCCGGCCAGTTCCCTCCACCGGGCGCCGATCTCACGACTGGTCATGCTCCTCGATTCCGAAGGAACCAATTCGATCATGACTTCCGCCCTGTAAGGGGTGGAATACCTGTTGGCGTCGCCCGATCGATTGCCGCGCTCGGACTGAGCCCGGTTGGGTTGTTCTCCCACAACGGTCAAGATGTGACGGAACAGGGACCCGCCCGTTTCCTGCTTGATCTCCCCATCCAGTTGAAAGGCGGCCTTCTCGATCCTCCGAATGGCCTGGGTGGTCACCGCGGCCGGGGTCTCCTGCGGCATGGTCAGATCGACAACCACGTAGTCGGATTCGATTTCGGGGAAATAGGTGAAATCGATCAGACCCCCGGCCACCAGACCCGCGGTCAGCAGCAGGGTCGCCACGGCCACCGCCAAAGTCAGGTAGCGCCACTCCAGCGCCAACAGGAACAATGGCCGGTACACCCTGTTGATAAGTCTGTCCAGACCGTTCCCGAAAAACCCGAAGAAACCGTCCCAGATCCGGGTCAGGAGGGACTTCGCCCTCCCTTCCCTCGGAGGACGATAGTGGGAAACATGATAGGGCAAGACCAGCTTGGATTCGATGAGCGAAAACATCAGGGTCGGAATGACGATCAAGGGGATCACCCGCCAGATGGGCCCGGCCGACCCCTGCACAAACAGCATCGGAGTAAAGGCCATGGCCGTGGTCAGCACGCCGAAGACCACGGGTACGGTGACCCGCTGTGTTCCCTCGATGGCCGCCGACAAGCCCTTCCCGGTTGCCTCCTGCCTGGAAAACACACTCTCTCCAACCACGATGGCGTCGTCCACCACGATCCCCAGGACCATGATGAAAGAGAACAGGGAAACCATGTTGATGGACACATCGAACACGGGCATCAGGGCCATGGTTCCCAGGAAGGAAATGGGAATTCCGATGGTCACCCACAAAGCCAGCCGAAGACGCAGGAACAGGGTCAGAACCACAAAGACCAGCAGCAGCCCGGTCAGTCCATTCTTGATGAGCAGGTTCATTCGGCTTTCCAGGATCGAGGACTGATCCCCCCAGGTGGTGAGAGCGATGCCGTCCGGCATCCGACCCTGCGCTTCCGCCACATACTCCTTGACGGCCCGGGCTACCTCCAGGGCGCTTTCATCGCCGACCCTGAAGGCCTGAACCATCACGCTTGGCTGCCCGTCGAGCCAGGAAAACTTGTCCGCATCTTCGAACCCGTCGACCACCCGCGCCACATCGCCCAGTTGCAGGCGACTCCCGTCCTGCCGGGTGAGCAGGGTCAACTTGGCGAACTCCTCGCCCCGGTAGGCCTGTCCCTTGGTGCGCAGAAGGATTTCCCCGCTCTCGGCCTTGACCGACCCGCCCGGAAGATCGAGCGATCTTCGCCGGACTGCTCCGGCCACCTGATCGAAGGTCAGCCCGTGGCGTCTCAGATCTTCCTCGGAAACCTCGATGGAGACTTCGTAGAGTCGCGCGTTCCTCAATTCAACCTGGCTGAGCTCCGGGAGCAGCAACAGTTCATCCCGAACCTGCTCACCGAGCCGTTTCAAGGTCAGTTCGTCGGCATCCCCCGAAATGGAAACGAAGATCACCTGGTTTCGGATTCTGGCCTCTTCGATCACGGGCTTCTCGGTATCCTCGGGAAACGTGTCAATGGCGTCCACCCTCGCCTTGACTTCGTCCAGGAGCATCCGCGAGTCGTAGCCCGACTCGATTTCGATTCTCACCGATCCCATGCCCTCGTTGGCGGTCGACAGAACCCTCTCGATGCCCTCCAATCCCTGAAGCGCTTCCTCCACGCGGATACAGACGGCTTCCTCGACTTCTTCCGGAGCGGCGCCACGATAACTCACCGATACCGTGATGACACCGACCGCAAACTCGGGGAAGACCTCCTTCTTGAGATCGGGAATCGTCATGGCGCCCGCCATGACGACCGTGATCATCAGCAGGTTCGCGACCACCCCGTTCTGGGCAAACCAGGCAATGAGCCCCTTCATGGCTCCTCCAGCAACACGCCGCGTTCGCGGTCGCAATCAGGCAGGATCCTGATCCGCGACCGAATCGTCCACAACTTCAACCCTCATGCCGTTGACCGGCGTCTGAACCACCGACACACACACCCGCTCGCCCTCGCTGAGACCGGAGGCGATCAGCACCTGGTCGCGCTCGGCACGCAGAATCTCAACCGCACGGTAGTAGAGGCGGTCCGCCTCGTCCACCACCAGGACCTGGTCGCCTCTCAGGACGGACCGCGGCAACACGACCACGTCACTCACCCACCGCCCCCGGATTTCAGCTTCGACGAACATTCCTACGGCCAGAGGAGGACGACTCCGGTCGCTGCCTCGGCCATAGGGATCCTTGACCTCGGCGACGGCGTGCACCATTCGGGTGCGGGGATCGATCTCCCCCTCGGTCCGCGAAATCCGGCCCGACCACTGATGCCTCTGCCCGGCAAACTCGGCACTCAATACGACTGTAGGGCCTCCCGCGGGCCGGGTTTGCCCCCGATAGGCGAGAGGCAGGTGAAGGTATGCCAGTTCGTCATCCGGAATCGGCAAGCGGACCTCGGCAAAATCGACCCCGTAGAGTCGCGCCAGAGCGGCCCCCGGGGCTATGAATTGACCGATATCGACCGTCTCCGACCAGACCCGGCCGTCGTAAGGAGCCTTGACCCGGGTGCGCTCCAAATCATACTCGGCATGTTCGAGGGCCGCTTCGGCCGCTGCCAGCGAGGCTTTCGCCTCATTGATCTGGGGTTCTCGCAACACCAGCGAGGTGGGAGGGCCACTGCCCAGATTTTCCCATTCCTGCCTGGCCAAGGCGGCTTCCTGCTCCTCGGTCGCCAGCTTGAGCCTGGCTTGGGCCACCGCCGCGCGGGCCCGCACCACCGCCAACTGATAGACCCTCGAATCGATTCGGAGAAGCACTTCCCCGTCGTTGAAGAAGCCACCGGCAACCAGTGCCGGTGACACCCAAACCACTCGCCCCGACACTTCCGATGTCAACTGCGACGTGGTTCTTGGCGCCACCGTACCCTCGGCGTGCACGGTCAGCCGGCGACTCTCCGGCTTCACCTCCATGACGTGAACCAGCGGCAGCGAAATTTCCGGCGGACGCTGCTCCGGCTCGGGCTTGGCTCGTATGATCAGCAGGGCGACATAGACGCCCAGGGACAATACCAAGATGGGAAGTCCGATCTTGAGTGCGAGTTTCATACCCACTTTCCTTTGGAATTACAGCAGATTCCAATCCTGATCAAGAAAATCTGCTCAGAAGCTCCCTCCCAGGGCCAAATGGAGGTTGACCCGGTTGTCGAGCTGCAGGCGCCTGAGGGTCAGCAGTTGGCTTTCCGAATCGATCGCCGTCCTTTGGGCCGCCAGCAGGGTGATGATGCCCGCCAGACCCGAACGGTATCGCTGCTCGGCCAGGTCCCGAGCGGCTACCGATTGTTCCGCTGCTTCCTCTATGGCCTGCCGCCGTCGCCGGAGCACCTCTTCCGCCGCCAGGGACGCTTCCACGTCGTTGTAGGCAGCCAGAACGGCGCTCTCGTATCGGGCCGCCGCCTCTTCCGCCCTTGCCTGGTTGAGGGCCACGCCCGCCTTCAGCCTGCCCCGGTTGAAGACGGGCTGAACGACGTTTCCGAGCAGAGACCAAATCAGCACCTCGGCCGACAGCAGGGTCCGCAACTGATCGCTGGAGGTGCCGAAGGTGGAGGTGAGACTGAAACTGGGCCGGAGTTGCGCTTTGGCCTCGGCAATTCTGGCGTCGGACGCCAGCAAATCCCGTTCGGCAGCCACCAGGTCCGGCCGACGGTGCACCAGTTCGGAAGGCAGGCCGGTCGGAATGCGATCGGGCCCCTTGGGCAGGTCCTTCCCTATCGCATGGCCGCCGTCCGGATAATCGCCCATGAGGATTTGAAGCTGGCGCACGCTGCGGTCTGCAAGCTCCAGCCGCGATTGCAACGCCGCTTCCGCGATTTTCAATTCGGCCAGGGCCAGGCGCAGATCCAAGGCCGGCCGGACCCCGCTTTCAAAGCGGGCCCGAATGCGCCCCGTCGATATCCGGTAGCTCTCCACCGAAGATCGCGCCAAGGCCACCTGCCGGTGCGCCTCGATCGCCGCGAACCAGGCCCTGACTGCCTGGGCCGAAAGCGACAAGCGGGCCGCCACCAATTCCGCCTGGCGCGCCTGGGTGTTGGCTATGGCGGCCAGCTTCCCGGCCTTCACCCTGCCCCACAAGTCCACCTCCCAACCCAAACTAAGCGCCAGACCCGTTCTGGAAAACGTCCGGCTCAACACTCTCCCTTCCAAACCGGGCAACCGAAGTCCCAGGAAATTCTGCCGCTGGCCACCGATGTCGAAGCCGGCATCCAGCTGGGGCAACTGGGCAGCCGAAGCGATGCGAACTTGTGCTTCGGCCGCTTCGATGCGAGCCGCCGCTGCTCGCAGGTCCCGATTTCGTTCCAGGACTCGGGAGACGACCTGGCTCAACCCATCGTCTCCGAAGTAGTCCCACCATTCCCCTTGGCCGTCAGCCGCGACCGTTTCCCCACCGGTCCAGGCATCCGGGACATTGACAATCGAGTCCCGTGTGGGCCGCTGCAGCGATCGATTGCAACCGGCAGCCACAGCCGACAACGTGGCCACGAGCAAGACACCGTAGACCCATCGACTTCGCCCGATCATCCCAGGACCTCCCTTTTGCCCTCCCCTGCCATTTCCGGAACTTCCGTTTGCGGCAACGGGGCTCGCAGTCCGGCGGTGGCGAACCGGGTCAGCCGCTCG
The DNA here is from genome assembly GCA_963665655.1 of Terriglobia bacterium. GTDB lineage: Bacteria > Acidobacteriota > Terriglobia > Versatilivoradales > Versatilivoraceae > Versatilivorator. Next base: position 4,533,250 of record OY762429.1, on the reverse strand, counting down.
ATATTGGTCTCGACCTCGTTCCCTTGGCCGGCTGGTGCGCCCAACTGCTGCACGAAGCCTCCTTGCATCAAGGTATGGACCATGGCTCCGATGACAAAGTGCATGCGCCACATGAGTTCGGTCTTGGGCAACTCCGGAGCCGCCTGCTCGAATGCCGCCGAAAAACGCCGGACCACTTCCTGAAAGAGATCCACGAACATGGTCTGGAGCTGTCCCGAGGACTCGGAGTAGATCCGGCCGCAAAGCCGGGTGAAGGTCTCGCCTTTTCCCGGCTGCAGCCACAGTCTCAGCGGTGGCCCCACCAGGATGCGCACCAAGTCGTCCAATCGGGGCTGCTGCGGCCCGGAGCGTTCGAGCAGATCGTCCAGCAGTCGCAGCCGCTCGCGATTGAGCGGACCGATACGGCGGACAAAGACTTCCCTCACCAGAGCTTCCTTGGAGCCGAAGTGATAGTGAATGGCAGCCAGGTTCACCCGGGCTTCCGCCGTAATGGTTCGGACCGAGACCCCGTCTATGCCAGACTCGGCAAAGAGTCGTTCGGCCGTATCCAGAATCTGATCTCGGGTGTCGGTGGGCAAGAGGGAACTCGATTCAATCAAACGTAAAAAATAAATCATACGTATGAAAGAATCCCGGTGTCAAGGCGCCGCCTGACCTTTTTCAGCGAAACCGCAGATGTGTGGACTCACCACCGGCAGCGGCCCCTGAAAATCCTCCCATTTCAGTTGGGTGAAACCGGCTCGGGCAATCCGTACCCGGGTGTCCGCATCGGGCCGGCAACCGTCAAGCAGGCTGCTCCACACCGGACGCACCGCACGCTGAAACCATCGCAGCCTGCTGCCCTCCGGCGCCGCAACGTGCTCCAGGAAACAGTAACGTCCCCCGGGCCTGAGCACCCGCAGAATCTCTTGCAGAACCGCTTCCACCCGGTCCACCGAGCAGAGAACCAGGGTCCCGACCACGGCATCCACGCTGGCATCCTCCAACTCCAGATGCTCTGCCAGGCCGACTCTCAATCGGACCGGTCGGTCCAGTCGAGCAGCTTCTTTCCGAATGTAGGGGTGGAAAAACGGATTGGGCTCGATGCCGGTCCACCGGACATCCCGCGGCAGGTAGGACAGATTGACGCCGCTTCCGGGCCCGATCTCCACGACCTCGCCTGAGAGATTGCCCAGCAGGTTCCGCTTCCTCTGGGCCATCCAGCGCTCGTAGGGGCCGGCTCCGTGAGCCATGCCCCAGGCAAAGGCCCGCGCACGCCAACTGTGCTCTCCGACTCGACGCATGGGGCGAGTATAGCACTGCGCCGTGAGGTGACCCTGTCCGGTGGCTGTGGTATCTTGATTCCGGCTCAATCGGTCGTTACGGTGGAAACCCATGGCGCCCCGGCAACCCCTGGGAAATCTGCGACAGTTTCTGCAACTCCTGCGGCGAGAGAATCAGCTCGCGACCATCGAGGTCGAAGTGGATCCCTACCTGGAAGCCGCCGAAATCCATCGGCGAGTGATCCGGCAAGGGGGTCCCGCTCTGCTGTTCAAACGCATCCGGGGAAGCCGGTTTCCGGTGGTCACCAATCTGTTCGGCACTCCCAAGCGCATCGAGCTGGCCTTTGGCAGGGGTCCCCAGCAACTGGTCCGGCAGGTGGCCACATTGGCCCAGACCCTGCTGCCGCCCCGCCTGGGGCGCCTGTGGGGCCACCGCAACCTTGCCAGGGAAGCCCTGAAGCTGGGAACCCGCCGAGCCCACCGAGGGCCGGCGCTGGAATGCAACCAGCAGCCCGCCGACCTCTCCCGCCTTCCGATCCTGACCACCTGGGAGGAGGACGGAGGCCCTTTCATTACTCTTCCCCTGGTCTACACCCAGCACCCCGGCAATGGCAGTCACAACCTGGGGATCTACCGCCTGCAGGTCTACGACACCCAATCCACCGGAATGCACTGGCAGATCCAGAAGGGAGGGGGGTTTCACTACGACCTGGCCGAGTCCTCGAACGAAGCTCTTCCGGTCACGGTCTTCCTCGGGGGCCCTCCATCGCTGATCCTGGCTGCCATCGCTCCCCTGCCCGAGAACGTCGGAGAACTGATGGTGGCTTCGCTGCTGGCAGGCCAGCGGATCCCCATGGTTCAGCCGTCCGACAGCCCTCACCCCTTTCCGGCCGAGGCGGAGTTTGTGCTGCAGGGGATTGTTCCGCCAGGGCAGCGACGACGGGAAGGCCCCTTCGGCGACCACTACGGCTATTACTCGCCGGCGCACGATTACCCCGTTTTTCGGGTGCAGCGTGTCCGCCACCGAAGCGATGCCATATATCCGGCGACCGTGGTGGGCAAGCCGCGGCAGGAGGACTTCTTCATCGGGGACTATCTGCAGGAGCTGCTCAGCCCCCTGTTCCCTCTGGTCATGCCCGGCGTGCGGGACCTGTGGAGCTACGGAGAGACGGGATTTCATTCCCTGGCGGCGGCCGTCGTGCGCGAACGCTACGGTCGGGAAGCCATGACCTCCGCCTTCAGGATCCTGGGGGAAGGTCAACTCTCGCTGACCAAGATCCTGATGGCGACCGACACCCCCATGAACCTGAGGGACTTCCCCGCCCTGTTGCAACACGTCCTGGAACGCATCGAGTGGGAGACCGACTTCTTCATCCTCTCCAACCTTTCCATGGACACGCTGGACAGTTGCGGACCGCGGATCAACCAGGGCAGCAAGGCCATCCTGCTGGGAATGGGAGAACCGAAACGCGAGCTGCCCCGGCAGTTCCAGGGCGAGATTCCGGCCGGAGTGGAAGAGGTCGCCGCCTTCTGTCCCGGATGCCTGGTGATCGGCGGTTCAAGCTTCTCGGAAGAGCCCGGCCAACCGGAACGCCTGCTCCGGTGGCCCGACTTTCAGTCCTGGCCCCTGCTGATCCTGACCGACGACCCCTCCATAGCCCAAGATTCCTCCCGCTTCCTTTGGTCGGTCTTCACTCGCTTCGAGCCGGCCGCCGACGTCCATGCGGCCCAGACCACTGTGCGGCGCCATCATCTCTGTTACCAGGCTCCCATCCTGGTGGATGCCAGAATGAAGCCCTCCTATCCCCCGGAAGTTGCCTCTTCGCCCGAGGTGGCGCGAACCGTCGACCGGCGCTGGAGGGAGTACTTTTCGAAGTTTGAAGTTTGAAGTTAGAAGTTTGAAGTGGGAAGTTTGAAGTGGGAAGTTTGAAGTGGGAAGTTTGAAGTTTGAAGTGGGGAGAGTGGAGAGTTGTTGGCCGAGCGTTTCGCAAACAGGCAAGCACCCCACTACCTCTTGCTTTCCGTTTTTCTTAGTGTCCCTTCGTAGTCCTTCGTGGATAGCTCTTTTCGCATTCGCACTCCTGGTGGATCTCCTTGCCGATAACTCTTTTCCCCTTTGGTCAAGTCATCTAAACTATCGGACGTTGACCGCAGGGTAGCAGCCCGAGTGGCTGGCCTGCTACCCCGACCCGCCTCTACGGCATGGCGATGAAAGGGATGAAATGGCCTTATTCGAGAAAAATAGCGGCGTCAGTTCGCACCAGGTGCTCCAAACCCTCAAGAGCATCCGGGACCCCGACCTGCAGGAAGACATCGTCGGACTGAATTTCGTGAAGGATCTCACCGTCAAGGGCTCCAGGGTCGCCTTCACGATCGAGTTGGCCAATCCCGCCTGCCCGGACAAGGACCGGATCAAGGCCGAAGCCGAACGCCTGGTCGGATCGCTCGAGGGAGTCCGCTCGGTCTCGGTGGCAATGAGCTTCAAGGTGACCCGCCGGCAGGGTTCCCAGAGCCGAGCCCTGATACCCGGGGTAAGCAACACCATCGCGGTGGCCAGCGGAAAAGGCGGCGTGGGAAAATCCACCGTCGCGGCCAATCTGGCTGCCGCGCTGATGGACTGCGGGGCCCGGGTGGGACTGATGGACGCCGACGTCTACGGACCCAGCCTCCCCACCCTGATGGGCTCCTCGCAGACACCTCAGGTGGTCGGAAACCGGATCGTGCCCCCGGTGGTTCACAAGGTCAAGATGATATCCATGGGCTATTTCCTCCCCAAGAACGAGGCCGTCATCTGGAGAGGCCCCATGCTGCACAAGATGATCCATCAGTTTCTGGGAGAGGTGGAATGGGGGGATCTGGACTACCTGGTGATCGACTTGCCGCCCGGCACCGGCGACATTCAGCTCAGTCTCTGCCAGACCATTCCCTTGACGGGCGCCGTCATCGTCTCCACCCCTCAGGACCTTGCCCTCAAAGTGGCCTCCAAGGCCATCGCCATGTTCAAAAAACTCAACACGCCCATCCTGGGGGTGGTCGAAAACATGAGCTTCTATACCTGCGCTCACTGCGGGCGCCGGGACGATATCTTCGGTCACGGGGGCGCCAGCCGGGCCAGCCGTGAGATGGGCTTTCCCTTCCTGGGTGAGATTCCCCTGAGCAGCGAGATCCGGCTTGCCAGCGACAGCGGCGAACCCACGGTGCTGGGTCGCAGCTCCTGCTGTGACGCCTTCCAGGCCATTGCCAGTGCGGTGGCCGCGCAGGTCAGCATCGCCAACCATGCCGCCGTCCAGTCCCCGACCATCGAGGTCTGACAGTGGTTCCGGTTTCCATCAAGCTCTCGGCGCCCGGCGGCGTGGCCATCCGGTGGAGCGACGGGCACACCTCCACCTACTCCTACGCCTACCTGCGCCGGCGATGCCCCTGCGCCATCTGCCGCGACACTCCCCCCGTGGTCAAGACCGAGCCCGATCCCTTTCCGATCCTCGGGAAGGGTCCGATCGCAGCCACGGGAGCCACTCCCATCGGCCACTACGCCATCCAGTTCCACTGGAATGACGGGCATGCCGACGGAATTTACTCCTACTCCTATTTGCGGGAGATCTGCCCCAGCCAAGAGTGCCGGGGCGGCGAGACACCGTAGCGGCTCGGCACTTCCATTCAGGCGAACGCCTCTTCGATCACTTCGCCGCCGTTGATGGTGGCCCGCTCCGATCTGCCGTTGTGCAGATAGGTCAAGCTGAGATGGTTCAGGCCCAGCGCATGCAGGATGGTGGCGTGAATGTCGTGGATGTGGCAAGGTCGCTCAGCCGCCCGAAGCCCGATGTCGTCTGTGCTTCCGATCACCTGTCCGCCCCTGATTCCGGCGCCGGCCATCCAGACGGTAAATCCCCAGGGGTTGTGATCTCGACCGTTGCCCTTTTCGTTGAAGGGAGTCCGTCCGAACTCCCCTCCCCACACCACCAGCGTTTCTTCGAGCAAGCCGCGAGCCTTCAGGTCGGCCAGCAGTCCCGCAATGGGCTTGTCGGTGGACCCGGTCATCTTCGAGTGGTTACCTTCCAGGTCTTCGTGGGCGTCCCAGCCCTGACCGCTGCCCGAGTAACACTGAACGAATCGCACGCCCCTCTCGACCAATCGACGGGCCAGCAGACAGTTTCGGCCAAAGGTCGCTGTCCTTTCATCGTCCAGACCGTAGAACCTCCTGGTTGCCTCGGATTCCCGGCTCAAGTCGATGGCCTCGGGGGCCGCCGATTGCATCCGATAGGCCAACTCATAGGAATTCAAACGGGCCTCCAGTTCGGTGTCCTCAGCCTTGTCGGCCGCATGGAACCGGTTGAGGGCCGCCAGGTAGTCCAGCTTGCTGCGCTGCTGTCCGTCGGTGATCCCTTCAGGAGTTCTCAGGTGGAAGATGGGTGCCCCTTCCCTGCGGAATAATGTGCCTTGATAGGAAGCCGGCAGAAACCCGGAACTCCAATTCTTGGGGCCGCCCACCACCTGTTTTACCTCCCTGAGTATGACAAAGGCCGGGAGGTTCTGGTTGGCGCTGCCCAGACCATAGCTGGTCCAGGCACCCAACGAGGGCCGACCGGCCAGGATTGAGCCCGTATTCATTTGACAGAGCGCACCCACGTGGTTGATACCCTCTTGGTGGCAGGATCGGAAAACCGCGATATCGTCGACGTGCCGGGCCACCCGGGTGTACCAATCAGACACCCAGATACCGCCTTCCCCGTACTGCTTCCAACTGCGCTTGGAGGGCATCAAGGTGTTGTTTGCCACACCCTTGTTGGCTGTGAAGGGACGAACAAAAGACTCGGGCATTGGTTGTCCCGCCAGCCGGTCCAACTCCGGCTTGGGATCGAACAGGTCGACGTGGCTCGGCCCCCCTTCCATGAATAGCCAAATGACCGATCGAGCCTTGGCAGGGTGATGGGGTTGCCTGGCAGCCAAAAAGCCGTTGCCTGCGTCCGCTGCCGCATGGGCAAAGAAGCCATCCCTGTCAAGAAGATATGTCAGGGCGATGGAACCGAAACCGCTGCCCGCCCGGCACAGAAAATCACGGCGGGAGGCCACGGGCCGAATGTGAGGTTCCTTTTCAACCATTTTGAACTCCTGAAACGGGGTACTGGTGGCGCCGGCCATCCGCCCACTCCACAGCTGAAGACTCCATACGAAGCGCTGCAAGATGCCAAACACGAAACCTTTACTACCGCCGGCTCAGCGGCCTGGTGAGAAATGCGGGCTTAGTTCCGATACGCAAACTCATTGGAACTGATGATCATGTGGCAAAGATCGACCAGTGCCGCCGCGTCTGCCGGATCGACGTTATAGGGGCGCATCAAGGGCAACACCAACTCCTTCCCCTCTGAGGCATGCACGGCGATTATCCCACGATGGCGACCCAGGAAATCCAGGGCCGCGTCCTTCTCTTCGCTCGTGGGTTGCCGTGAATAGGCCAGACGATAAGCCCTATCGACCTGGGCATCGGGGTCAAGACCTGCCGAGAAAAGCAACCGGCCCGCGAAAGCTCGAGCCCATTCGAGCACCACCTCGCTGTTCAGCATGGTAAGCGCTTGCAGCGGGCTGGTCGTAATGTCCCGGCGCGGACAACTCTCGTGAGTGTCCGGCAGGTCGAAGGTCTCGAACATCGGATAGCGTGTGTTGCGGCGTATGAACACATAGAGACTGCGGCGATTGCGCTCCGCCGGGCTTTCCGTGGTTTCCCAATTGGCTTTCATGCCCGGAGGAATCGGGGGAAAGACACTGGGGCCACCCATTTCCGGATTCAACAACCCGGAAACCGCCAGTGCCGCATCGCGGATGATTTCTCCTTCAAGGCGCTGCCTGGGGAAACGCCACAACAGTTTGTTCTCCGGGTCGATCCTGGTTGCAGCCTCGCGATGGAGGGAAGCCTGTCGATAGGTATTCGAGTTGAGGATGAGCCGGTGCAGGTGCTTGATGCTCCAGTTGTTTCGGATGAACTCCGTTGCCAGCCAGTCCAGCAACCGCGGGTGGCTGGGCAATCCGCCTGAAAGACCCAGATTGCTGGGTGTATCGACGATACCCCGGCCGAAGTGGTAGTGCCAGATCCGGTTCACCATGACGCGAGCCGTCAAGGGATTGTCCGGATCGGCGATCCAGTTGGCCAATGCCGTACGCCGGCCGGTGGACTCCATCCCTTCCGGCGCCACGATCTTGGCCGGAGCGGGATCGAAGAGCGTGGGGAAACCGGGTTCCACCTCTGCCCCGGTAGCATCATAGGCGCCCCCCGAGAGAATGAACGTTCGGGGCGCCTGGCGGCCCGCATCCGCAATGCCTATACCGATCGGCAACTCACCCGGGTGCAAATCCGAGAATTGGTCGAGTCTCGACTCGAGTTGCTTCCAGCGTTTCTTCTCTTCATCCTTCAGTTGGTTGACCACAGCCCGGGTCGGCGCGTGATAGAGATAGGAACCCGGGTCCAAAAAAGCCTGCATCTTGTGAAACATCAACCTCTGAAAGGGAGTTCGCTTCTCGGAGGGGCTTGAGATCGCCTCCTTGATGGTCTCCGGATATCTTGCAATCAATTCGTCGAGGATTTCTTTGCGCTTGGGTTCCTCGAGGGCCGCCATTTCCCGGCGGATCGGGGCTGTCTTCTCCTCCCAGGCGGCAAGCCGACGGCGATGCCGATCGGCGGCCTCCCGGGAGGCAAGCACGATATCGTCCCTGGCGCGGACATTGGCAAAAAAGGCCTGCAGCCGGTAGTAGTCCGCCTGCAGGAGTGGATCGAATTTATGGTCGTGACAGCGCGCGCACTCATAGGTGAGTCCCAAGAAGACCCCGCCCACCACAGAGGTCATGTCATGGAGTATTTCCTGTCTCCTCTGCGCCAGGTTGCGGGCGTTGTGCTCATCGGGATAGAGGCGGTTGAATGCCGTGGCCAAACCGGCATCGGGATCATCCGACCAAAGTTCGTCACCGGCGATCTGTTCGCGCACGAAGCGATCATAAGGCTTGTCGCTGTTGAATGATCGAATCAGGTATTCCCGGTAGCGCCACGCATTGGGACGGGTCTGATCGGATTTGAAGCCTTCGCTGTCGGCGTAACGAGCCAGGTCGAGCCAATGGCGGGTCCACCGTTCCCCGTAATGAGGGGAGTCCAGGAGCCGGTCGACCACCGTCTCAAGAGCCTTGGAGGATTGGTCTGCCAGAAAAGCGTCGACCTCTTCGGGCATGGGAGGCAGGCCAATCAGATCAAAATAGGCACGGCGGAGAAGCGTTACCCGGTCGGCCGGCTGGGACGGGTCCAGGCCCTTGGCTTCCAGCCTGGCCAGCACGAAGGCATCGATTGGAGTTCGAACCCATTCGGAGAGGCGAACCGCCGGCACTACCGGACGCTGAACTTTCTGAAAAGCCCAGTGTTCCCGCTGGTGGAGACTGAAACGCTCATCCGGCAACTTCCCTGACCAGGCGGCACTCAATGCCAGCGGCGAAAGGAGACACACCAATGCCGCCAAGGGCCGAAAAGAAACCTTTTTCTGCCGCTTCACCCGACAATCCTCACGCCGACCCGGGAGTCGAGATCCTGTGATCTCCATCTTCGATGAATGACCGAAACCTACCATCGGCCCCGCCGTGTGTCAACGATTCGTCTGTCAATGAGTCTCCCCATTGGCCGTCAACCGTCCACTCGTTGCAGTCTCGCGATGGTCTCCAGGTGATGGCTATGGGGAAACAGGTCCACAATCTCCAGGGATTCGATGGCGTAACCCCTGCCCAGGATGATCGCCAGGTCCCTGGCAAGGGTGGAGGGATCGCAGGAGACGTAGACGACCCTGGAAGCCCTGAGGTCGGCGACCCTCCCGACAGTGGTCTTGGGGATTCCGCTTCGGGGCGGGTCCAGCAGAACCAGGTCGACTTCCTCCAGGTCCCGGCGGCGTTCTCGCAGGAAGGTGTCGAGGTCTTTGTGAAAAATGCGGCAGTTGCGGCGCCCGTTGGCACGGGCATTCGCTTCCATATCCAGGATGGCCGCGGCGTTTTGGTCCACCGCCCACACCAGCCCGAACTTCCTTGACAGCGGCAGGGTGAAGAACCCCACTCCGCAGAATAGATCCAGGGCGCGAGTTCCCGCCAGACCGTGCGTCGCCCGTTGACTCAAGGGCTCCAGCATGAATTCGTTGATTTGAAAAAAGGATCCGCGGCTCACCCGGAATGTCCATTCTCCCACCGTCTTGCGGACAAAGCCGGGCCCCGACACCCGAAGGGTGCGTTTCTGCGATCGGGACAGGTAGAGACTCACCGGCCGACTTCCCCAGTCGAACCCACCGGAGAGCAGATCTCGCTTGAGGATGGAGAGATTTTCGGCGCCCGGATTCAGCTTCAGGTCGACCAGGGCTTCCTCTCCATCTCCCTGGAAGACATCGACCTCGCTCAGACAGCCCACCGTCATCGGCGAGCGCTCCAGGAAGGTCCGCAGGTCGGGAAGGATCGCCCACAGTCCATCCAGGGCGATCCGGCACCGGTCGACCTCCACCACCCGGTGGGAAGCCCGTTCGAAAAATCCCCAGGAGACTTTGCCGTTTCGAGCCAACACCTTCAATTGCAAGCGATTCCGGTAGGCCGAGTCCGGAGAAAAATTCCGCGCGATTCCGCATTGGGCGCCGTCGATACGACCCACCCGCCGCAGAGCGTCGGTCAGGATTTCCGCCTTGCTGTCGAGCTGCCGGCGGACCTTCATTTGCTGGAAATCACATCCCCCGCACCGGCCGAAGTAGGGACAAGGCGGCGTCTGCCGATCGGGGGAGGCTTCAATCAGCTCGCTGTCCAGGACCTCGAGATAGCTGCCACGGTCGGCCGCCTGCTTGACCAGCACGCGATCGCCGGGGACTGCCAACGGGAGAAAGACCGCCTTCTTTTCCAGGAAGGCAATTCCCCTGCCGCCCGGGATCATTCGCTCGACCGTGACCTGGAAGGTCTTCATGGCGGGTTAGTTCAGGGGGAGGTAAAACAAGCTCAGCCGAGGAACGCCAAATTCCTGCAGGAGTTTCTTGCGCATCAACTTGCCTTCCAGCATGGCGATGTGCTCGGCCTTCAAGCCCCGCTGGTGCCGCTGGATCTCCTGCCGGGTCTCCTGCTTCGCTTCCAGCAGCGATTCTTGGCTCATCCCCGAGAAGATGGCCGCCAGAATGCGTTCTTCCAGGGTATTGAGCTTCAGTTCCAGCGCCTCATAATCCAGCGACCGGGATGTTTGGATTTCCAGAATGATCCCGTTGAGCGAATCGACAACCGTCTCCACCACGGTTTTCAAGGCCGGAAGCCCAACCGCCCTGGATTCCCCCGGGAGCGCCTCCAGTCGGCGGCGGGCGCTTTCGAGCAGTTCCAGCAACTGCGATACTTCCAAATCGCCTTCGGCAGCCTGGGCCGCCGGATCGTTGCGGCCGGCCCGACTCTCCTTGCGGCGCTCGTGTTCGGCCAGAATGGCCTGCGTGCAGTAGGCGAGGCTGTTCACCTTCCCCACCACCCTTCGCCTCCTGGAGCGCTTGTCGAAAGCCCGATCGACCCCGCGCAGCACCACATCCAGGGGAACGCCGGCGTCTCGCAGGGATTCGATCAGGGACCAGTCCAGAGGCGACAGAGGACGGGCCTGCCCGCGCCGCTTTTGGAAGTGCTCCTCGATCTCGGTAAAGTAGTTGAAGTAGTTTTCCATGGCCCAGGGTCCAGGGACGTCTCCCGGCAGGCCCGCCCCCGGTTCTCACCGAGGCAAATTTTTCTCGTGGATGAGGCGCAACCCATCCAGCGTCAAGTGGGAATCGATATGTTGAATGTGGCGGGTGCCGGACCCGAAGAGAGCGGCCTGACCTCCCGTGGAGACCACCGTGGTTTCAGGCCCCAGTTCACCGATCATGCGCTGCAGGATGCCGTCTATCAGGCCGACATACCCGTGATAGAGGCCCGACTGGATACTGGCGACCGTCGAGGTGCCGATCACGTTGACGGCCGGCTTGACCTCGACTCTGGGAAGCCGGGCCGTTCTGGTGAACAGCGCCTCGGCTGCAATCACCGGTCCGGGACTGATGACCCCTCCAAGATACTCTCCCTTACCGGAAATCGCGTCGAAGGTGGTGGCCGTCCCGAAGTCCACCACGATGCAAGGCCCCCCGTAACGATGAAAGGCGGCAACCGCATTGACGATCCTGTCGGCGCCAACGTCCGAAGGCGGATCGTAGAGGATGGGCATTCCGGTCTTGACGCCGGGCTCGACAAACAGGGGGGGAACCTTGAAATACTTCAAGGCCGTCTGCTGCAGCACGGTGTTGAGCGGAGGAACCACCGAAGCAATCACGATATCCGAGATGCAGGTGAAATCGATGTCCGCCAGGCTGAAGAGGTTCCTGATCAAAATGCCGTATTCGTCCGCGGATTGACGTTCCTTGGTTTCCAGGCGCCAGTCTTTCCTCAGTCTGGAGCCCTCGTAGATCCCCAGCCAGGTATTGGTGTTGCCGACATCGATGACCAGCAGCATCGTCGCTTCGCCTCCCGTGGCCTTGCCTCTCGAGAACTTGGACCGCCTATCTCACCGGGCCATAAGGACCATCATGAAAATTGATTGGCAACCCCGCCGCGCCAAACGACGGGGCAGGTCATTCGAGGGTGAATCAACCCAACATCACGAGGGTTCGGCAACAGGGAAATGTCCTGTCAAACCGGTCGGCTGCATTAGGGAACATGGATAGACAGGATGAACAGGATATAGAGGACGATACGCTGCCGCAGAAAAAGCTGACCCGCGCGAAACGAGACGCAGGATGCCCGCAATCGGGGCAAGGCGGTTGAGGACGATAATCCTGTGCATCCTGTGCATCCATGTAAATAAATCTTCTTGCGCTCGGGGCCGAGACCAGACGCCGGAACCTGAAGGGCGTCAACTCGTGTCCTTGGTGGATTTCTTCTTCCCGTTCCTGTTTTCTTCGTGGCCCTTCGTCGTCCTTCGGTAGAGTCGAGGACTGGCGCGTTGACTGTAGGGTCCGGTGGCACTTCCGTCGCTTTCGCTTCGGGCCTCAGTCCGGCTCCCCTATCACGTTTCCAGTCCCCGCTCTCCGAACCGGACGTGCGGTTTTCCCGCATCTCGGCTCTCCAGTGGGATCATGCGTCTCGCACACGGGTCCTCGGTCGCGTTCGCAGACGATTCCGGTGGGATTGGCACCTGTCCCCTACTCCATCCACTTCCGCTCCCGAGTTGCCGCCAGGCCTGTTGACGCCCTGACGACGTCGTCCTCCGACGACCCCTTCACTTTTGCATGGGATGCTTCCGGGGTCTCCGGTCCTTTTGCCGGGGTTTCAGGCTTTCGCCACTCCCGAGACCCTTCCCCCTTCGGTCACCGCTCCTCACCTGAGGCCTCTTCCCTCCTCGGGCATTACCCCGATTCCCTGGTACTACAGGCCTCTCCGCCACCCTGACGGCCCAGCCTGCCCCTCGCGGGGTCCCGGTTGATGTGTGCCCATCTCCGTCAGGGCTTCCCGTGTTGCTGCCTTCTTCCCCTTCCATGCGTGCCAGCGTCACTACCCCGGCGGAAGCGGATCGGTGCCCGCGTCGCTCTCTTCCCCATCCGCCAACGGCCTTCCCCTAAACACAGGAGGGTCGGCTTCCGTATTATCCGTTTCGAGGCCTGCTCGACGTTCACTCGCGTTCCGGCCCGCATGGTCGCTGGGCCGCCCTTGGCGGCCATTGACACCAGAGTGCTTCAGACCATTTCGTTGCCTCCATGATCCGCCCTGGCTGCTTCCAACCGGAGCGACAGTTGTTGGGCGGGATTCGCACCCGCCGGAAGAAGGCGCCTTTCCACGGCGCACTGTGTCTTCGTGGATAACTCTTTTTCCCGTTGTTTCAGTCCGGCTCCTGACCGGCGCTACCATCGAACCACGTCCCCGGCCAGGACCTCTTCCACCCTGCCGTCCTCCCGTCTGATTCGCAAGGCTCCCTGCTCGCTCAGTCCGGCAGTGGTCCCCCGAAGGGAGCGGCCCGGGTTTGAGACCAGCACCGGGCGGCCTCGAACGGAGGAAGACGATGCCACCCAGCGCTCCAGCAATGGCCGGAGGCCCTGGTCCAGGAATACGAGGTACAAGGCTTCCAGGCGGTTCAACAAGGCTGCCGCCAGTCTCGGCCTGGGGACGGGACCGCCCGCTGCCTGCTCCAAGGTCGAAGCCTGACCGGCAATGGCATCCGGAAGCGAGGTCCCATTCACATTGATGCCGACTCCTACGATGACGAAATGGATCTTGCCGGGATCGGCACTCATCTCCGTCAGCACTCCGCAGCACTTCCCGCCGGGGGTGAGCACGTCGTTCGGCCACTTGAGGTCGGTGGGAATTCCGGCAACCTCCCCAATCGCCTGGCCGGCCGCCAGTCCAACCACCAGGTTCAAGCCGGGCGCCTGCGCCGGATCAACGTCGGGCCGCAAAACCAACGACAGGAGAACGTCCCTGCCCCTGCGAGACAGCCAGGTTCTGCCCAAGCGCCCTCGCCCGCCGGTCTGCTCCTCGGCCACCACCACTGTCCCTTCGGCCGCCCCGGCCCCGGCAAGCCGGCGGGCGGTGTCGTTGGTGGAGTCGACCCTCAGGGCGTGGTGAAACCTCCGGCCCAGCCGGCTGGTGGAGAGATGCGGTCGAACCCGGGAGGCCACCGGCATATCCGCGGCCGCAGGAAACCGCACCCGTTGATCCGAGCGCACCTCCAGGGGCCAACCCTCCGCCTGGAACCCCGCCAGAACCTCCGAGAGTTCTGCCGGAGACATTTTCATGGAACGGGCAAGCTCCGCTTGGGACCAACCCTCGCCGGCGGAACCCGCCAGCAGCTCGACAAGTCGATCGAGCTGCCAACTGCTGGATGGAAGTTCCCTCATCGTCCGCAGGGATTCGGTGCCGCCGCGGGCAACCACCCAACGGGGGCGCATGATCCGGAGGCGTTCCGGCTTGCGGGCGCAAAGCTGCTCCAAGGTGCGCCCTTCCAATCAGGCATCAGGCTGTAGCTGCAATTCCAGGCTGATATCCGCCGCCCTCGCGGAGTGCGTCAAGGCGCCCACCGAAATGAAGTCCACTCCGGTTACGGCATAGTCCCGAATATTGTGCAAGTCAATGCCTCCGGAGACCTCCAGACGAGCCCGGCCCCGGGTCCGGGCGACGCACTCTCGCACCTGGCCCGGAGTCATGTTGTCCAGCAGAATGGCCTCCACCCCAACCCTCAGGGCCTGCTCCAACTCTTGCAGATCGGACACCTCCAACTCGATCCCTTGCGAGGGGCCCGGCCCGGAGCGAACCCTGGAGACGGCCGCTTCGATTCCGCCCGCGGCCCGGATGTGGTTCTCCTTGACCAGAATCCCGTCATAGAGGCCGAAGCGATGGTTCTTCCCCCCTCCCATGGCGACGGCATACTTTTCCAGGAATCGCAGTCCGGGGGTAGTCTTGCGGGTATCCAGAACGGCGATCCCGGTGCCCTCCACGGCACGGACCATGGCCCGGGTCAAGGTCGCGATTCCGCAGCACCGCTGCAGGAAATTGAGCGCCACCCGCTCCCCGCCGAGCAGCGGCAGCGCCGGCCCGCGGACCGTCCCCAGAAGGCTTCCCCGGGCCACTCGGTCCCCTTCCGCAAAGAATGCCTGAGAAGCAAAGCGGTCCGACAGAATCCGGAAGGTCTCCGTCACCACCGGCCACCCCGCCAGGACCAGATCCGCCTTGGCCCGGAAATCTCCCCGAGCCTGCAGGAAGGGATCGACGGTGAGCCGGCTGGTGACATCGCCGGATCCACGATCCTCGGCCAGCGCCTCCGAGACAATGGATGTCAGCTTCCGGGAATCCAGTACCAGCCCGCATTTCTCACCAGGGGGCGTGATCATGGCGCAGGAATTTTCCCCTCAGCGCGTGCTCGAGAGCGAAGAGCGCAGCGGTCACTGCAGTTGATCCCGATACTCCCTCAACTTGCCCAGCTTTTCCTGAAACCGGATGAGACGATTGCGATTGAGTTCGACGACCTTCTCCGGCGCGTTGCTCATGAAGGCCGGGTTTTGCAGCCGCTTCCGGATCGGTGTCATCTCCCGCTCCAACTTGAAAATCTCTCTTTCGATTCGCCCCTTTTCCACTTGCAGGTCGATCAGACCCTCCAAGGGGATCTCCACGCCCACCCCGGACGCCACCGAGCGAGCCGAATGGTCTTCCCTGCCAACCGCGGCCACCACCTCGACCCGATCGCAGCGGGCCAGGTTGAGGATATGGGGCCGGCTTTCCAGCAGGAAGGAGCGCACCTCCGGCTCCGAGCTGGCCAGCCGGACCGGGATTCTTCGCCCGAGGTCCAGGTTGATCTCGGCTCTCAGGTTTCGGATCTTGGTGATGACCTCCTGCAGCATGCCGATTCGGGTTTCAGCGTTGGCGTCGGTCCAGGCCGGATCACCCTCGGGATAGGACTGGACGGCAATGGAGAGTCCCTTGTGCGGCAATCGTTGCCAAATCTCTTCGGTGATGAAGGGCATGAAGGGATGCATCAGCCGAAGAGACCGATCGAAGACGACCAGCAGCACCCGGTAGGACAGTTGGTCCTCGGGATGCTTTTCAGAGGCGACGATCTTGGGCTTGACAAACTCGATATACCAGTCGCAAAGCTCCCCCCAGAAGAAGTGGTAAATGGCATGGCTGGATTCATGAAACCGAAAGGCCTCCAACCCCGCGTTGACCTCACGGGTGATGCCGGACAGCCTGGACAGAATCCATCGGTCCACCAGGGACAGTTCCTTCCTCCTTCGGGACAGCTCTTCCATATCGGCGCTGGCGTCGAAGTCCGGCGGGAGCTGGGCGCGAATGCTCTCCAGGTGCAGGGTAACCAGGCGAAAAGCGTTCCAGACCTTGTTGGCAAAGGCCCGGTGGCTGAGGATCTTCTCTTCCGAGAGGCTGATGTCGGTGCCCGGAGCGGCCATGATGGCCAGGGTGAAGCGAACCGCGTCGGTACCGTACTGTTCCATCAGGTCCAGCGGGTCCACCACGTTGCCCTTCGACTTGCTCATCTTCTTCCCTTCGGCGTCCCGCACCAGGCTGTTGATATAGACGGTCCGGAAGGGAACGTCCCCGGCAAACTTGAGCCCGGCCATGATCATGCGGGCCACCCAGAAGAAGATGATGTCGAATCCGGTGATCAGGACTGAGGTCGGATAGAACTGTTGCAGGTCCCGGGTCCGTTCGGGCCAACCCAGGGTGGAAAACGGCCAGAGGCCCGAGCTGAACCAGGTATCCAGCACGTCGGTCTCCGGCGTCAGCTCCCGGCTGGAGCAACGGGCACACTGCCGCGGTTCCTGCCGGGCCACGTTGACCTCTCCACAGCTCCGGCAGTGCCAGGCGGGGATGCGGTGCCCCCACCACAGTTGCCGGGAGATGCACCAGTCCTTGATGTTGCGCATCCACTCGAAGTAGGTCTTGGACCAGTTGGCCGGAACAAAACGGATTCGGCCCTCCTCCACGGCCCGGATGGCCGGTTCGGCCAGGGGCCGGGTCTTGACGAACCACTGGGTGGACAGAATAGGCTCTATCACATCCTTGCAGCGATCGCACTGCCCCACGCTGTGGGTATGGTCTTCCACCATTACCAACAGGCCTTGCCGGTCAAGCTCCCTGACCACGGCGGCCCGGCAGTCGGAGCGGTCCAATCCCCGGAACTCGCCGGCCGCATCGGTCATCCGTCCATCCTCGTCCAGCACCGAAATCTGTTGCAGGCGGTGGCGCAGTCCGATTTCGAAATCGTTGGGATCGTGGGCCGGCGTGACTTTCACCAGTCCGGTTCCGAAATCGGGATCCACAAAGGCATCGGCCACAATGGGAATCTCACGGTCGACCAACGGCAGCCGCACCACCTTGCCGGCCAGTCCCCGATACCGCTCGTCCTCGGGATTGAAGGCCACCGCGGTATCCCCCAACAGGGTCTCCGGCCGCGTGGTCGCCACCGAGAGCGAACGATCTCCGTCCGCCAGGGGATAACGCAGGGTGTACAATTTCCCCTGCGTCGGCTCTGCATTGACCTCCAGGTCGGAAAGCGCCGTACGGCAACGAACGCACCAGTTGATCAGTCGCTTGCCCCGGTAGACGAGTCCTTCCTCATGGAGCCGCACAAAGACTTCTCGCACCGCCCTGGACAGCCCCTCATCCAGCGTGAATCTCTCCCGGGTCCAGTCACAGGAGCCCCCCAAGCGGCGGAGCTGCCTCAAAATGGTGTTGCCGCTCTTCTCCTTCCACTCCCACACCCGCCGTTCGAAGGCTTCCCTCCCCAGCGCCTGGCGGGAGGTGCCCTCGGCTTCCAGTTGACGTTCCACCACGTTCTGGGTGGCAATGCCGGCGTGGTCGGTCCCCGGCAGCCACAGCGTGTTGTACCCTTGCATCCTTCGCCAGCGGACAACGATGTCATGCAGCGTGTAAACCAGCATGTGTCCCATGTGCAGAGAACCCGTCACATTGGGCGGAGGAATGACGATCACGAAGGGGGGGCGGCCGGATTCAGCGTCGGCGACGAAAAGACGCTCCCTTTCCCAAAACTCCATCCAGCCCGGCTCAACCGCTTGGGGGTCGTACGTCTTTGAAATTTCCATGCTGATGACTCGGACCGGCAGGGGTGTGCCCAACCCTCGGTTCTCACTGGGCCGCAGGCAGGCTATTGTAGCGCCGTCCCTTCAAAAGTGAAGGGAAAACACCGGTAACGGAAGGGGGTGGATTGCCCGGCGGATGGGGTCTGGCAGCAGGCCGTTCGGCGGGGCGCCTTCAGCCGGCGCGGAGTCAGTCGCCTGCCTGCTGTTCGGAACCGGAATCCGGGGATGCCGACTCGCCGCCCTTCTCTCGTTCGGGACGGGTGACGATCTCTATACCCAGAGAGCCGCTGGGAACAGCGGTTGGAGCAACGGGTGCGGCAGCGGTGGTGGAATCCGCGGGGCCGCCTGGCTCCAGGTTGATTTGCTCCGGTCCCAGAAGCAGCGCAGGGCGCTCGGCCTTGCGCGCCCGGGAGACATCGGGTCTCTTGGCAAACAGCAGGGCGAACCGCCCCATCAGGGACCGCTTGGTCGCGTTTTTCAGGTCTTCCTGGGCGCGTGCCAAGGCCACCGGGTCGACGTCCGGAATGGGAAGGCCCAGCTTCTCCAGCTTTTTTCTGGACTCGCCTTCAAATTCGCTAAGCGGGTGGTACCGGACCACCAGACCGTAGTAATACCCGGCCGCCACGATGTTCTGCTGCCGTTCACGCACCCGGCCCAGGACATAGAGAACCTCATCCTGCCGGCTGAAATCGGCGTACTTGATGGCCGTTGCCGCACGGTTGAAAGCCCCCTTGTAGTTTTTTCGAACGAACTCGTGCTTGGCCACCCCCAGGTCACCCACCGCCAGCACCTCTTCAACCTCCCGCAGGTACTGGCGCGCCTCATCCACAAGGGGGCTCGCCGGGTGCTCCGCGATAAAGGCCTGGAATTCCTTTTGGGCGGCCCTGGCCTGGGTGGCGTCCCGATTGGGCTTCTCCATCTGGCGGTAGTGCGTCAGAGCAATGCGCATCTGGGCATCGTCAAGTTCCTCGCTGGTGGGGAAAAAGGTCTTGAAGTCCTCATATTCGGCCCTGGCCTGGAGCAGCCCCGAGGTTCCTCCCTGCTTGAAATAGGAATCCGCAATGGCCAGCTTGGCCCGTTCCTGGTACTCACTGTCGGGGTAGGTGTTCAACAGGTTTTGAAAGACCAGGCGACCCACGTCGTAACGGCCCTTGGCCACATCCCGCAGACCCTTTTCATAAAGGATCTTGTCGGGCTCGGCCGCCCCGTCGGGGGTGATGACCTCCCCCTTCTTGCCTCCGAAGAAGCAACCCGAAAAGGTCAAGCTGAGGACAGCCAACCAGGCCAACGGTCTCCGACTTGTCATGAACTCCTCCAGGAACGTCTCCGGACTATCTCACTTCATCCCGGCCGCTTTCGAAGCAGCCGGCCGATCGATCGATCATTTGTCTTACCGCGGCGCCGGGATCCGGCGAGCCGAATATCCGGGAACCGGCGACCAGCACCTCCGCGCCGCTCCTGACCAGGGCGCACAGGTTGTCGAGGCTTACCCCCCCGTCCACTTCTATTTTAACGGATAGTCCCTTCCGATCAATCATCTTTCGAAGATCCTCGATCTTCCGCAGGGAGTAGGGGATGAACGGTTGGGCCCCGAAGCCGGGATTGACCGACATGATCAGCACGAAATCGACCAGGGACAGGACGTTTTCCAGAACGGACAGGGAAGTGGCCGGATTCAGAACCACTCCGGTCGACAATCCGCGGGAGCGGATCCGGTTCAAGGTCCGGTCCAGGTGAACGCAGGCCTCGGCATGAACCGAGATCCAGTCGGCACCCGCATCGGCAAAGTCCTCGATATAGGCGTCCGGGTTCTCGATCATCAGGTGGACATCCAGGGGAAGCCGGGTAATCTTTCGGATGGACGCCACTACGGGTGGACCCAAGGTGATGTTGGGCACAAAGTGGCCGTCCATGACATCCAGATGGAGGAGATGGGCGCCGGCTTCTTCCACGGTCCGCACCTGCGCTCCCAGAGCGGCGAAGTCCGCGGACAGAATGGACGGGGCGATTTGAATCATCCGATTAACGAGCCACCTCGAAATCGACCGAGGCCGCTTCCAGAATGATGTCTCCGGCCGCCGGGATGTGTTCCAACACGGTCCCCGGGGCCAATCCCGGATGGCTCTGGTAGTGGACCTCTCCCAACTCGATGTCCCACAGCGCCAGGGTTCGGGAGACCTCCCCCAGCCGCTTGCCCACCAGATCGGGCATCAGGTAAGCCACCCTGGTCCGGCCGGCCGAGATCAGCATGTTGACCGCGGGCGATCGGCTCTCCTGCTCCCCGGGCAGGGGAAACTGGGACAGCACCAGGTCTTTTTCGGTGCTGTCGGAGCTGATGGTCGCGGTGAAACCGGGCGTTAGTCCCCTCTGGAGGAGTTGATAGCGTCCGGCCCTCAGCGTCTTCCCACGCAAGTCAGGCACCTGGATGCGCCGCGGCCCCAAGCTGACCAGCACCTTGACGGTGCCCCCGCTCTTGAGACGGCTCCCGTGATCCGGACTCTGAGTGATAATTCGTTCCGGGGGCACCTGGTCGTCGAAGCGCTGTCCTCTCACCTTGAGGACCAGGCGCGCACTCGAAATCCGTCGGCCTGCCTCCTCCAGTGAGCGACCCTCCACACCCGGAACCGTGACTTCACTGCCTCGAATGGCCAGACGCATGGCTGTCAGGCAGCTCAACAAGGCAGCGCTGATGAGCACGCCGGCCAGGAAGAGCACCCTCAGAAACCCAACCAGCTTTCCACGTCCCCTGTGCTTCGGCTGACGATCACGGTCGAACACAGCCAAAATTTACCACAGCCGCGACAGGGCTTCAACAAGCCGAGACGCCGGCGTCTGCTCCCCAATTTCGCAAAACGTCGTTCAAGAAACTCAAGCTGAACCAGGTCTCTCACCCGATTCGCGGGCCGGATGGACACCCTGTTCCCGGTTTAGGGTGTGGAGGATGCCCCACGGGGAGGCTTTGGGCGGCCCGTGCAGATCCGAATTTTGCAAAAGTCTCCGATGTTAATTTGCTGGTAAAAGGACGCTCAAGCTGCGACCCTTTTTTGTACTCTTAGGGGTAGACTGACTATTCTGGGGGCGCTGCCGGCCGCTTGCCGCTCGGGAGAAAAGCTCACATGGGAAAGAACAATGGCCTCATGGTCGGGGTTGACCTTGGGGGGACCAGCATGACGGCAGTGGCGCTGGATGTCCGGGGCCGCGTGCTGGCCTCCAGGAAGAGGTCCACTCGTCCCGACCTGGGTCCCGAGGGCGTCACCCGGAGAATCGCGGCAACCGTCCGCAGGCTCCAGAAAGACCTGGGAAAGAAATCGAAACGGGTTCAGGGGGTCGGGATCGGAGCTCCGGGAACCGTGGATCCCGAGAAGGGAGTGGTGCTCTATGCCCCAAACCTGGGTTGGCAAGACCATCCCTTGGCGAAAATGCTCAGCCGGCGCCTGAGCCTGCCGGTGACACTCGACAACGACGTCAACGGAGGCGCGGTCGGCGAGCATGTCTTCGGTTCCGGACAAGGCGCCAGAAACCTGGTGGCGATTTTCGTCGGAACCGGCATCGGCGGCGGCCTCATTCTGAATCACCGGCTCTACCACGGAAGTTGCGGCGGCGCCGGAGAGGTGGGTTACATCAAGGTCCTGGCCGAGGAGCCTCTCTGCGGGTGCGGGCGCAAGGACTGCGCCGAAGGATTGGCCAGCCGCACGGCCATGGAGCGCGACATGCGTCAAGCCGTCGATTCGGGGCGTCCCAGCCTGGTTCCGGACATCATGGCCAGGATGGGCCGGGAGCGCATGACCAGCCGGGTGATTCAAGAGGCCCTGCGGGAGGGAGATCCCCTCATGCGGGAAATTCTGCAACGGGCTCAGCACTGCCTGGGGCTGTTGGTGGCAAGCCTGGCCAACCTGCTGGACCCGGACTGCGTGGTGATTGGCGGTGGCATCGCGGATCGCTTGAAGGACGAATTCCTGGAGCCGATTCGTTCGACGGCCGCCCGGCACATTCTCAGGGCGCCTCACCTGGAACCGGTCAGAATCGTGCCCTCTCGACTGGGCGACCACGCCGGCCCCATCGGCGCAGCCGTGATTGCCTGGAACCGGTTGGCACGGATCAATCCGGCTGATTTCTGAAATCCCCTCAATGGCCGCCCACCGGGCCTGGAAACCTCACAGCGCCCCAACCATGCAATTTTGCTTCGAAAGTCGGAGCAGTTGGCGCTAAAATCCCGGATCATGCTTCAGGTCTCAGTGGCGGCACCCTGCAACGGCTCCGGAAAAACATCGCTCCTGCTGGCCATTCTCCGGGCCTTTCCGGGCGCTTTTGCAACCGCCAAGTTCACCACCATCTATCGAGACGAACAGTTCTGCCCGGTCGGAAACAGCGGCTGCCCCTGCCATCGCCTGGAGGGAAGTTTTCTGCTGTGCGAAGACCTCGATGTTCTGGCTCAACCGGATACGGACACGGGAAAACTGGTGCAGGCCGGGGCCAGCCAGACTTTCTGGGGTGTGGCTCGGCCGGACGGATACCCGGCGCTGGTGGATCTGCTGCGCAGGGATCGCTTCCGCGATAGCACCCTGCTGTTGACCGAGGGAAACACCGTCCTGGGACACCTGGCGCCCGATTTGCTGCTGTTCGTCGTGAATCCCCTGCTTCCCCGGGATTGGTGGAAAGGCGACTCCGAGCGGCTTCTGGAGGCGGCTGACCTGGTGGTGGTCAACCCGTACCTCCCGGAAGCCGACCGGTCCGGCGCCGCCCAAGACCCTTCCGTCGAACGGGCATTGGCTCGCTACGCAGACAAGTGCGTCCGTGGTCGAGCCGGCTTGCGGCTGGATCGCTGGAAAGACCGGCGCCCCTTCGACGCCATTCAGGCGCTGCTTTCAGGTACGGTGCGGAGCGTTCCAATGACTTCGCCCGGCTGACGCAACCGGAAACACGCCGGCGAGCGGCTGTCGAGCCTGAAGCGGTTCGCCGCAAGCTCCGCGCCGGCAGACCGCCGGGGCAGCAGTTGCGCGAAGCGGCCGCGGGTCCAATTGGGGGATCGCTTCCCGGAAGACATGCAAGGTCCTCCTACTTGGCGCGGGATCTCGGCGTGCGAAGCAGTCGCAGTCCGTTGAAGATCACCACCAGGGTTGCGCCCATATCGGCGGCGACCGCCAGCCACAAGGTCGCCAGGTTCTGGGCCGCCAATCCCAGGAAGAGCAACTTGAAGCCGAGGGCAATGGCGACGTTCTGGCGGATCACGCGCAGGCAGAAGCGTCCGGTCCGGATGAGATCCGGCAACAGCTCGAGACGGGGTGACATCAGCACGACCTGAGCCGACTCCAGGGCGATGTCCGCTCCGGAGCCTCCCACCCCGATGCCGAGCGAGGCGGCGACCAGCGCTTCGGCGTCGTTGATGCCGTCGCCGACCATGGCCGTGCGCCCGCACCGCTTCTCGAGCTCTTCGACGGCGGCCCGCTTGTCTTCCGGCAGGAGGGGGCCTTGGGCCTCGTCAATCCCCACCTCCTCACCGACCGCTTCGACCGCGGAGTGATGATCACCGCTCAAGATGGCGGTATGAGTGACGCCGAGTTCACGCAACTCCGCGACCACGCGGCGTGCCTCCGGGCGGACCGGATCGTGGAGCCGCACGAGAGCCCAGGGCGTCTCACCTTCTCCGCAGATCACGACGGTGCCGGCCTGCGACGCCAGCAAGGCGTGCGCTTCCGGACCCAGGTCCGCGCCGGCGCGATCGAGCATGCGCGAGTTGCCGGCCCAGAAGCGGGCCGCGCCGATGACAGCCGAGGCGCCGATTCCGCGCTCGATGTGGAACTGCTCGACTTGACGCGGCAAGATGCCCTGTTCGGCGGCATGGGCGACGATCGCGCGAGCGAGCGGGTGTTCGCTGTATTGCTCGAGCGCCGCCAGTCGAGCCAGGATTCCGGAGAGGTCCCGCCCCTGCAGCGGTATGATCTCCTCGACCTCCGGCACGCCCGCCGTCAGCACGCCGGTCTTGTCGAAGGCGATGGTGCGAACGCGAGCCGCTTCTTCGAGGAAAGCTCCGCCTTTGACCAGCAATCCGCGCCGGGCGGCTTTGGCGACAGCCGCGGCGATCGCCACCGGAGTCGAGATGACCAGGGCGCAGGGGCAGGAGATGAGAAGTGTCAACATGCCGCGGTAGAACCAGGGCGAAAACGGCGCGCCGGCCAACAACGGCGGGCCTGCTGCGATGCCCGCCGCCAACAGAAACATCGCCGGAGTGTAGTAGCGCGCGAAGCGGTCGACGAATCTTTCCGATGGAGCCCGTCGATGCCGGCTCTCCTCGAGCATGCGCAGAACGCGAGCGAGACGGGTGTCGTCCGCGACCCTGGTGGTGCGGATATCGAGCACCCCGTCACTGTTGAAGGTCCCGGCGTAGACAGGGTCTCCGGGGCGCTTCATGGTCGGCACCGGCTCGCCCGTGAGCATCGATTCGTTCACCCCGGATATTCCGACTTCGACCTCTCCATCGCACGGCACATGCTCGCCCGGCCGAACGCGCACCAGGGACCCCACCGCAACGGAAGCGGCCGGGACTCGATGCTCGTGGTGGCCATGAACGACTGACGCCTGTTGCGGAGCGACCGCCATCAAGCCGCCGACCTCGCGCCGGGCTCGGGCCATGCTCCAGCCCTCCAACCGGCCGGCCAAAGAGAACAGGAAGGCCAGAGTCGCCGCCTCCGCCCATTCGTTCAGCCATGCCGCGCCAATGAGGGAGACCACGACCAGAGCATTCATGTCCGGACGAGCGGCAGCCAGGGACCTGATTCCCTTGGGGACGACGAAGGCGACGCCGCTGGCGATCGCGACCAGGAAACAGACAAGCGCGGCCGGCGATTCGCCGTCGTGCTGATGCGTGATCGCCGCCATCCATTCCCCTGAGCCGGCGGCATGCAGAACAAAGCCGAGTGCAAGGGTCAGACCGCTGACGCCGGTCAGCAGATCCTGTCCCCGGCGCTCGAAGAACCGGGTCTCGCGAACCGGCTCTTTCCACGGCTGGCATTCCAGTCCGAGCGCCGAGACCTGCGCGGCGATGTCCCCGGCGGTCAAGACCTGGGGGTCGAAGGCCGCCGTCAGCTTTCCCCGCATGACATCGAAGCGGAGTTCCTCGACGCCCGGCTCTCCGTCGAGCCGTCTGCGGATGGTGCCGACCTCTTCGGCGCAATCCAGGCCGCAGACCCGATATTCGGCGGTTTCCCTATGTTTGGATTTGGCGGTTTGCAAGAGCGTTGGAGTGCCTGGTGTCCTGTCTCATGCTGGCGAGTCTCAATTCCTTCAACGGTGTCTGGCGAGGGGGCGATTTCCAAGGGTTCTCTCGCGACCGGTCCGTCGGCATCGATGAACGGGACCTTTCTCTGGATGGGTGGGAGCAGGGTGTTGCGGAGCGCCGCTCTCAGGCTCTCATTTCAATAATCGTTCATCGGGAGAATTCGCGGAGTTTCGGCCAGGACGCGGATTCGATCTGCTCCGCCAGAGCGCGCCAAGCTTCGGGCAGCCTCTCCGGAGCCGTCTTGGTGGTCTCCCGCCATCGCGCCAATACGGCTCGCCGATAGGGCAAGCCGCATCGAGAGAGCGCCCAATCCTCGTAGTCGGCAATTCTACGGACAGCGGTTGCGGCCAGCTT
This sequence comes from Terriglobia bacterium, assembly GCA_963665655.1. Lineage (GTDB taxonomy): Bacteria > Acidobacteriota > Terriglobia > Versatilivoradales > Versatilivoraceae > Versatilivorator. The sequence continues at coordinate 4,507,769 of OY762429.1, read as the reverse complement.
CAAAATGACGGACGGGTCGGGGGGCAGCTCGCCCGAAGGAATCATGTCCGGCTTCCAGATCGGCCCCCCGACCGCATCGAGACCCATCCACTGCGGCCGGAATTGGAAGCGGTTCACATAGATTCCTCCAAGGTCCGGCGTCCCGTAAAAAAAACCGAACCCCCAAAGCATCCAACATCCGGCGCCCACGAGCCGCAACACGTATTGAGTTGAGCCCGCGACCCCTTGCGGAGGACGCTTCTTGGTGAAACCCGCCTCCAAAAGCAGGTTGCCTTCCGGACGCAGGATGTCCTGGCCCCAGATCCAGCACTGCTGGTGGAGCAGTTCCTGCCCCTTGCGTCGATCGGCGCCGGATATCGGGCTCACAGCCATGCTCCGCCCCAAGCCAGCAAGGCGCTGAACACGGTGGCCGCCGCAGCCTGGCGCCCCACCAACCGCAGCGCGAACGCGCGGCTCTGCTCGCGCGCAATCGTCAAGCAGGTGACCAGGCAAGGCAGCACCACGCTGGCCAGGTAGACGGCCGTCAACAGTTGGACGGCGCTGAGGCTTGCGGCGAGGCCCGGCTCCGCCAGCAGCAAAATGCCGTCCTTGCGCACGCTCGCCAAGATTACCGCCAGGGCCGCCTCCGGCGGCAATCGAAAGACGGCCATGGCCGGCTCGATGACGGTCGACACGGCTTGCAGTGCGCCCAGCCAATGCAACAGAGACGCCGCGGCCGTGATCATGAAGAAGACCGGCAAGGCCCTGCGAAAGAACTCCCGAACGACGCCCAGCGCCTCCAGCCAGACGGCCCTGGGGCGCGGCCAAGTCAGGAAGACCCGGCCCTCGGTCAACAGAACATTGAAGGGAGACCGAGCCGCTTGCGGAGCGATGAGGCGGGAGTAGGCGAGTGTCGTGGCGCCAAGGTACAGCAGGTAGGGCACGACCAACCCGGGTCTTCCCGCCACGGCGAAGACCGCCAGCGTGGCTCCCAACTGATACGAACAGGCCGATCCGAAAGCAATGGCCGAAACGCATACGCCACGCGAGCAAGCTGACGACGAGCGCGCGCTGATGACGGCGGGCACGTTGCAGCCGAAACCCATCACGACCCGCGCCAACTCCCGGCCCGTCATGCCGAACGGCCGCAGCCACGGATTCATGGCGGTTGTCAGGCGATCGAGCAGGCCGCTCGCCTTGTACGCACCCATCAGCAGCGCATGGAGCACGACCACCGGAGTCGCCCACACCAGCAGCAGCGGCCCCATCGTGACAAAGCCGTAGTCGCCAGCCAGGATCTCCGCGAACGGCTCCGGCCAACTCTCCAGCAACCCGGCCAGCGGCTCGGTCCGGGCGTGGACCCAGGGGTCGATGCGACTCGCGAGGCGGTTGGCGGCGTCCACCGCGACCCAGGTGGGCGCCAACAACAGCAGCAGCCCCCAGAATGGCCCAAGGGCGGAGCGATCCAGGAAGAGAGGGCGCGGACGGGCGATCAGATCGCCGAAGCTCAAACCGGCTTCGGCGGGGATCGGGCCGGGCGCTTCCAGCGCCTGCATCAGCCCTTGACGATCGTTGGCGTCCAGTCGTCGAGCGTCCACGACGACCACCGGCAAACCCGTCCGGAGCGCCAGCTCTCCCAGCCGCGCCTCCACTTCCGGCCGGGCGAGGCGATCCCGATGGGTCACGACCAGTGCACCGAGCCGACCCGCTGCGAGCGGCAGCAGGTCGGCCAGGTCTGCGTCCAGTTCGGTTCCCTGGGCGACCAGTAGGACGGTATCATCGCCACGCAGCCGCTCCAGAGCCAGTCGGGTGGTCTCAACATCGGAGCTTCGCAGCAGCCCGGGTGTGTCGATCAGTTCCCAGCCGTCCACCCGGTAGGAGTCGCAACTGACGTTGGCGCCTCGGAAGTTCGAGGCGGCGCTGGACGCACCCGCCAGCGATGCGGCCAGTTGCGTCTTGCCGACATTTCCCTTCCCCAACAGAACCACGGTTCGAATTGACGTCTGGAGCATTTCACGGCTCCTTCAACAAGCGCATTCATCCCCGCAGCACGATAGATCGTCGAGGTACATTCCGTAGTGGCGGTACTCCTCGAGCGGCTCCGTGCTGACCCGCATGCGGCGGGCGATCTGGTTGGCCACCACGGCGAAGCGCTGGCGGAACTTGTAGATGAAACAGAAGATGACATCGTCTTGGCGCACCTGCGGCCCGACCAGGAATAGCCCTTTCGTCACGGTGGACTCGTCGTTCTCCGTCAGCAGCGGAAACTCGACATCTTGCCAATCGAACAACGAGCGAACCAGGCTTGCCGAACCGACGAATCCGGAGGCCAGGATCGGCTTCTCGGCGCAGTGGACTACGTCGCCGCCCGCGAGAGCCAACCGATAGCCGTTGTCGTTGTCCTTGCGGCGGACGCCGATGACCCTACAGCCGCCGCGCAGCGTCACCCGACCCGAACCAATGGCCGAATTCAGACGCTCCTTCGTAAAGGGCGACAACAGTTGGCTGGGGTCCGAGCCTTTTCTCGCCCACGGTTCCTCGCGGTCGAAGACGATGGCTCGTCGACCGCTGGCGGCCAGCCCGACGGCGGCGTCGATGCCGCTCTCGGAGCCGCCGATGATGCATCTCTTGTCGCCGTTGAGATCGTCCCACGAGGTCACCTTGGAGTAGTGCAGGCAATGCTCGGCGCCGTGGAAGCCGCGGGTCCGCGGGTACTGCATTTCGCCGCCCGCCCAGACCACGAACCGCGCGCGGATCTCGCCGCCACTCGTCTCCACCCGAAACTCCTTGGGTCGACCTCTCGCAGAGACCGAGAGAACGTCGACCCCGGTCTCTACGGGCAAGTCGAAATACTTCGCAACCCCTCGCAGATAGCCGGCGTACTCCGCTCCCGTGGGGTGCTCGACGCCGACCGAAAAAGCCGGCGAGGTGTGCAAACAGATGGAGTTCAGGTCCAAGGTGCCGAACTGGTTGCTGTTGAACGACGGCGTGATGAAGCGCGTTTGCCGCGGCCAACGCAGGAATGAGGCGCCGACCGCGGTGCGGTCGAGGATCACAAAGTTCTCGATTCCGAGGTCGCGCAGCGTCACGCCCATGCCGAGACCGGCGGCCCCGGCGCCCACAACGACAATGTCGAAATATCGGATTCGTTTGGTCATTGGCTCTAGAAGAAACGTAGGATGTAGCTGAATCGGACGCCGCGTCCCATCTCGGGGGCGAGATCCTTGATAAACGACGAATGGTTCCGGTAAAGCCGGTCCCCGATGTTGAAGACGTCGACCGAAAACTGCTGAATCGCTCCCGGAGTCGGAATCGTGTACGACGCCCGCAGGTTGAACACGGCGTATCCGGCCGTCGGCGTCTCAAGGTCGAAGGTTTGGCTCTGTCGACTGGCCAGCACAAGTTCGGGCCTCAAGCTGAACCCCTTGTGTCGGTATCCCAGACCGACCAGGCCTCGCAAGGGAGGGATGCGCGGCAGCGGAGTGCCAGTCTCGGTATCCTGTGCGTCCACCAGGTCCAGGCCGAGATTGAGCCGGAAGTCCGGACGGAGACCGATGCCAAGTCTCGCCTCCGCTCCGGTGAACCGGCTGTCTCGCTGGATGAAGTTGACGACGGGCAGGCCGCTCTCTTCCTCGCCCGTTGCGTAGGGGAAGACGAAGTTGCTGAAGTCGTAGTAGAAGAGATTGACTTCGCCGTCGATTCGTCCCGCTTGTTGACGCAGGGACAGATCGATTCCGTTGCCGCGCTCGGCCGTCAGACCGGGATCGCCCACCTCGTAGATCAATGTGCCCACGTGCGGTCCCAGGTTGTAGAGTTCCTCGAGTGCCGGGACTCGGTACGAGTGGGAATAGTTGGCGACGAAGGCCCCGCCCTGCCACAAGTCCATGTGTATGCCGGCCGCCGCGGAGGCGCCTGTGAAGCGGCGTCGAACCGCGTCGGGAATTTCCTCGTCGTGATGTTCCTCGTCGTGATGTTCTTCCTCATCGTGATGTTCTTCCTCGTGTCCGTGCTCTTCCGGCTCGTGTCCAGCCTCGTCCTCATGACCGCGCGCTCGCTCGGCGAACGCCGGATTGTAGCGAGAGGTCTCCAAACGGCCGCCGAACTGCAACTTGACGCGTTCGAAAGTCACTTCTTCCAGGGCAAACAGTGCGAACGACTGCTGATCGATAGGCGGCGCGAGCGCTTCCTCACCCGACGCCGAGTAATCACGCTCCAGGCCCGAGAATCCGAAACGACCCGTCAGCGGCCCCCGACGGTTCTGTTCGAAGACGCCCCGATAGACGAATTGATCGTTGTCGAAACGGGTTCCGATACGGCGTTGGCTGCCTTCGAATTCGATCTCTTCGTGCTGGTAGGTCGCGTAGTTCAACTTCATCACGAAGCTGTCAAGCGCCGATCCGAGGTTTCGCAGCCCCCAGTTGACCTGGTAGGCCTGTTGGCGCATCTCGAGATCGATGCGGAGCTCCTCGTCCTCGTGTTCGCCTTCCTCTTCATGATCGTCGTGGAGTTCTTCGCCTTCCACCTCATGGTGGCCGTGCTCATCTTCGCCTTCCTCATCATGGTCGTCGTGATGATGATGGCTGTGAAAATCCCCGGCGAAAGGATTCCCATAGGCCCCGTAATTGGTGCGAACGCCGAAGCTGACGAAAGCGCGGTCGCCAAACCATCCAAAGCCGCCATAGCCGTTCGCCGAGCGGGTCCGCGAGTTTTCGATCGCTCCCGCGGGGGTGTCATAGTCCCCGGTTCGGAGGCCGTTGGCACCGCCCCAGAACCGCCACGGACCCTGAGCGTAGTCCAAGCCGGCCGCTCCTCCGCCCAACGCGTTGGTCGTGCCCGCCGAGCCCTGCAGGTAGCCCTGCAGACCGTCGGGATGCGAACTGAAGCCCGCGTGGCTGCTGATGGCGTTGACGACGCCGCCCATGGCATTGCTGCCGTAGAGCAGCGTCGCGGGACCCTTGACCACTTCGACTCTATCGTATGCGAGCGGATTGAATGTCTCGGCATGGTCGCCGGAGTTCGAAGAGATGGAGCCGGTGGGCAGATCGTCGGTCGTAATCAACACCCGATCACCGTCGAAGCCGCGGATCAGAGGTCGTGACGAGCCGGGTCCGAATCCGCGCCAGGCGACCCCCGTGCCCGGCTGATTGCCAATTGCTTCGCCGAGGCCGGCGGCGATGGTCTCCGCGCGAGCCAGATCGAGCAAGGTCAGCGAATGGGTGGATTGGAAGGTTTCGAAGGCGGACTCGGGCCTCCCCGATGCACTAACCGTGATCTCCGTTCTCTGGGTTGAGAACGAGAGCATCAGTTGCGGCTGCGCCGTTTCTCCGGGCGCGGCCAGGACGACCTGGGAAACGCTCCGCAACGCGCTATCGAGTTGGGCGCTCAGATGGTAGCGGCCTGGCCGTACACCCTCGAACTTGAACTCACCCTGTTGATCGGTGATGGTCAACGCCCCGCTCTCCCGGATAATGACGGTCACCCCCGCGACAGGCTCTCCGGTCTCTTGGAGCAGAACCTTGCCCTCGATGGAGGCTGGCTCCTCGCCTCGGACCACGCACACAGTCAACAGCACCGCTACAACGGCGCACACCACTCTTTTCATCGCACTTTTCACCGCAATTCCCCCTTCACTCGCTCACAATGGTGTTGGCGGCGCACGCTATTGCGGGGCCGCTGGATAAGGAACGTGGACGAGAATCAGAGGGGAGGTGCGCGTCCCTGGCTGAGCCGCAAGACTGTGACCAGGGGAGCGCGGTGGGGAAGGATGTCTTTGGAGTGGAAGTTTGGAGTTGGGGAGAACAGCCGAGGGGCGCTGCAAACGATCAGCGCGAAACGACTCAGGTGGCAAAGCTCACAGCAAGCCTCGTCGGAATCCTCCGTTTCAAAGGCGCAGTGGATCTCGGCATAGGTAATCTGCCACAGCCCCAGCGCCAGCAGTGGTACCAGCAGCAGCAGTAGAGGTCGGCGCATCACGCGAACGGCTCCTCGGCTTCACATCGCGCGCACTGCCGGCAGAGACGGAGGTTGACGAGGTGAGCAGTGGCGAGCAATGCAGCGCCGGAGGCGACAGTCCAAGGCTCCCATCGCTCCCCGACCGGCCCGAGCTTGGCTAGAGCAAGCAAACCCGCCCCGAGGGCAAACATGGCGAGGCAGCGTTTGCGCCGGTGGCGTCGCCAATAGCTGGGTCCAAGGCTCAAGGCTCCCGTCAGGACCGCGGCGGCGAGCAGCAGCACCTCCGTGGACTCGTCGAAGAGCCAGCCGATGGGCAAACTGGCCGCAACTCCGATCAGCAGCGGAGTGAAGATGCAATGCAATCCGCAGGAGAGAGACAACGCCATGCCGGCGCGATCGATGGCCGCGCCAGTCCCATCTCTCCGCTCCCTCAACTGCACGTGTCCTGGCAACACTGCTCCTCCAAAATCCCGCAGAACGACAGCATGAACACTACCTTAACCGCACGGCCAGCCCAAATGGAAGGAGAATCGACAAGCGGCGGAGTGCGGTGGATAAACGGGTGTGAAGTGCGCGCTGACGGCGCTCGGTCACCGCTCACACACGTACCTTGAGAACAGCCGCCGTGCGCCAAGTCACCGGAAGTCGAGTCCGTTCAGCAGCGGTAAGATCGGAGCTCCCTGCGGCGCCGGAAACCCAGCTGACGGTTTCACGCGCCTTCTCGCGCCGGCACAGCCCGACCACCGGCTCCACCGGCCCGGAATCGGACTCAGGGTTGATTTTGGGCTGACCCGTCCGCCAACGTCCTCAATGGTCCAGTAGATTCCCGTGCAACCGGAGGGACTCAACGAAGGGATGGAAGCGGGTTGATCTAAAGTAAGTCTTTTATAAATAGTGTGTTACAATTGCCCGCTGATAGTTGCCTGGCCGGCGACTCAAGGGCATCTTTCCGAAACGCGGCGCCTCTCCAAAATGTCGTTAATCACGACCCTCTCTCTCGGCACCGTTCTCAAGAGTGCAACCCGTGACGAGAAATGCTCCTTCGTGCCGCGGTGGGTCTCCGCGATCTTGCTATGCCTGCTTCCGGTCCCCACCGGTTGGGGCGCAGGAGCCCTGGCCCAGGGTTCGGACGAGGTCCGATTCGAGCGGCTTTGCCGCGATTTCGCGGATGGAAACTCCCCCTCCGCCCGGCTGGAATTGCTGGAGTTCAGCCGACGGAACCCGCAGAGTCCTCTGGCCGCCCTCGGGTACACCCTGCTGGGCTACCGGGACCTTCAGGAGAGTCGCCTGGAATCGGCTCTGGACGCGCTGGAACTGGCGCTGGTCGGCGCCGAACAGGTCCCGATCCCGGATTTCATCCTCTATCACCACGCCGAGGTCCTGCACAAGCTCAATCGTCCCACGCGTGCCATCGAGGGGTGGCTGACCTACCTGAGGCGGTTTCCCCGAGGCCATCTTGCCCGGAAGGCCATCGCATTCCTCTGGGAAGACGCTCTCACAGCAGGAAGTCCTCAACTGATTTTTGATTCTCATCGGGATTGGCCCCATCTGTCCAAGTCGGCCGAGGCGATCTACTACGCCTCGGCGGCTCACGAGTCCAGGGGGGAAACCCGGCGATCCATCGACGGCTACCTCCGCCTGCACTACCGGTTTCCCTTGAGCCGGGTGAGCTCAAAGGCTCTGGCGGCCATCACACGCCTGCAGCTCGACCATCCCCGGGAGCCCTTCGAGGTTCCGCCAGACTGGAAGCGGACGCGGGCCGAAAAGCTCTTCGAGGGGAAACGCTACCGGCAGGCTGTGGAGGCGTTGAACGCCGCCATTGAGGTGACCGGCTCAACGGCAGAAAGAAACAGGCTTCAGTTGTGGCGGGCCATTTCCGAATTTCACTCCAGAAGGCAGCGGGAATCTCTCCGAACCCTGCAGGCCTTGCCTCCCGAAATCGCGCTGCAGCCCCAGGCCTTGTTCTACCGGGCCGAGAACTACCGCAGACTCGATGACGACGCTTCCTTCCTGCGAACGGTTCACCGAATCGAGCAGCGTTACCCCGGATCCTCCTGGCTGGAGAGAGCCTGGTTCAGCCTGGCGAACTCCCGGCTGGTCAAGCGCGACCTGGACCAAGCCAACCGGTTCTACCGCAAGATGGCCGACCGGTTCTCGAGCGGACGTCGGGTCACCCGCGCCCACTGGCGTGTGGCTTGGCACCACTACAGAAAACGTAACCATGACAGGGCCCTTGCCCTGTTCACCGAACACCTCCGGCGGTTTCCACGCTCGCCTCACCGGCCGGCCGCTCTCTACTGGACCGCCCGCATCCGGGAAGATTCCGGCGATCCAGCCCAGGCCCGATCCATATACCGGGCAATCACCGAGCTCTTCAGCAACCACTACTATGCTCATCGGTCCAGGGAGCGCCTGGCAGGAAACCGGCCCGCCAAGGCAGACCAGGACGCGCTGGAACCGACTCTTTCCGGCATTCTGGACGGCTTCAAACGCCGCAACGCCTCCCGGTTCTCCTCCGACGCCGCTCAGGTTCCCGGCCTCCCCGGACGGCTCTCCGCCAGAGTCAGGACGCTCGGCTTGATCCAGATGTTCGAGGCTGCCGCCGGCGAGCTCCTCCGAACCAGCCCAAACACGCGAGGCACCCAGCTTCAGGCAGCCATGCTCCTCCACCGGGGAGGCCACTACCGCGCCTCCACTTCCCACTTGCAGCAACTCTTCCCGGGATTCGTCTACCGGCCCTTCGCCACCCTTCCCAGAGAGATCTGGCGGATGCTCCTGCCCATCCAATACGCCCCTTTCTTTGCCGAAGAAGCCCGAAAACACGGGCTCGACCCCTACCTGCTGGTGGCGCTGGTCCGCCAGGAATCGGCCTTCGACCCCAGGGCCGTATCGGCGGCGCAGGCCCGGGGACTGATGCAGCTCATTCCCCCGACGGCAAAAAGGGTGGCGCGCCAACTCCGGTTGGGCCGTTTCTCGATCGACCAGCTCTTCCGTCCCCGACTGAACATACGCCTGGGAAGCCAGTACCTGGCCGACCGCCTGGCGCAGTTCGAAGGAGACATCGACCGGGCCGTGGCCAGCTACAATGCCGGGCCCGACCCCGTCACCCTGTGGCTCGGCGAGGGCGACTACCGGGAACCGGCCGAGTTCGTGGAAAATATTCCCTTCACCGAGACCAGGAACTACGTCAAGATCCTCCACCGCAACTACCGCCTGTACAAACGGCTCTACGGCGAGGAATTCGGGCCATAGCCCATTCGCCGCGCGGGGGCGCGGCTTGCCTGAAACAGCCCCTGATTTAACTGCCTAATTAACATGGATGAACAGGATATACAGGATTCTTGGTAGATGGGCCTGAACAGAGTGCTCCGGGACGAACGTCCTCTCCCCCCTCGAGTTCGACCGTTACCCTTTCTTCAACAAGGATTCCAACGCCCGTCCCCATGGTCATGGATCACCTCGAACGAGCATCCGATCATCGAGCCCGTCCGCTTCCCGCGCAACAGCTTCTCATTCTTTTTATCCTGTTCATCCTGTCTATCCATGTTCCCTGATGCAGCCGACCGGTTTGACGGAACATCTCCCGGTTGTCGAAACCTCGTGATGTTGGGTTGTTTCACCCGCGAATGATCCGCCCCGTCGTGGGGGGCGTTGCTCATCAGGCAGTCGGCGTTCTGGAGATCTCTTCCAGCCCCAGTTCCCGGATCGCGATTTCACGGATCTTGTATTTCTGGATTTTTCCCGTGACGGTCATGGGGTAGCTGTCCACGAACTTGATGTACCGCGGAATCTTGAACTTGGCGATCTTGCCCCGGCAGAAGGCCTTGATGTCCCTGGCAGTGGCCATTCCCGGTTCTTTCAGTTGAATCCAGGCCAGGACCTCTTCACCCAGCCTGGCATCGGGAACGCCCACCACCTGGACGTCGCTCACCGCCGGATGGGTATAGAGAAACTCCTCGATCTCGCGGGGATAGACGTTCTCGCCGCCACGGATGATCATGTCCTTCACTCTTCCGGTGATCCTGCAATAGTCCTCTTCGTCCAGGGTCGCCAGATCCCCGGTGTGCAGCCATCCCTCGGAGTCGATGGCTTCCCGGGTCGCCCTCGGATTCCTGTAATAGCCGCTCATTACCAGGTAGCCGCGGGTGCACAGCTCTCCGGGAGTTCCCCGGGGCGCCACCTCGCCGGAATCGGGATCGACGATCTTGACTTCGGTATGGGGCAAGGGCCGGCCCACCGTGGTGACTCGGGTCCGGAGCGGGTCGCTCACCCCGGTCTGGGTGATGACCGGGGAGCTCTCGGTCAATCCATAGGCAATGGTCATCTCCCGGCAATGCATTTTCTCGACCACCTGTTTCATCACCTCGATGGGACAGGGAGAGCCGGCCATGATTCCGGTCCGCAAGGAGCCCAGATCGACCTGGGAGAACTCGGGATGCTCCAGTTCCCGAATAAACATGGTCGGGACCCCGTAGACAGCGGTGCAGCGCTCTTTCTCGATCGCCTTCAGGGTCGCCCAGGGATCGAAGGCCTCGTCCGGAATGACCATGGCGGCTCCATGAACGGCGCAGGCCATGTTTCCCAGCACCATGCCGAAGCAGTGATAGAAGGGCACCGGAATGCAGACGCTGTCCCGGCAGGTGAGCTCCATCCGTTGACCAACCAGGCAGGCGTTGTTGACGATGTTGCGGTGGGTGAGCACGGCCCCCTTGGGATAGCCCGTTGTTCCGGAGGTGTACTGGATGTTGATCGGGTCGTGAGGGCTCAAGGAAGTTCCCGTCTCCCCCGCCACTCCCTCCGAATCCACAGCCTGCCCCCCGGAAACCATCGCATCCCATCGCCCCATGCCCGCCAGGGGTTGCCCCTCCCCGGCCAGAACCAGGTTTCTGAGGTGAGGGAGGCTTTCCGACCGCCAGTCGTCTGGCCCGGCGCCGACCGCTTCCGGACAGATTTCGGCAATCATCTCCAGGTAGTTCGCCGACCTGAAACCGTGAATGGTGATGAGCGTCTGCGTCTCCGACTGTTCCAGGGCGTAGTGAAGCTCACGCGATCCGTAACCGGGGTTGATGTTGACCATGATGGCGCCGATCCGCGCCGTGGCGAACTGGGTCAGGACCCATTGGGAGCGGTTGGTCGCCCAAATCGCGACCCGGTGTCCCTTTCCGACTCCCATGGCCGTCAGCCCGCGGGCGACCCGGTCCACCTCTTCGAGGAACTCTCCCCAGCGCCAGCGGACGCCCTCGGAAACCACCACCAGGGCTTCCCGCCTGGGATACATGGCCGCCGTCCGCTCCAGAACGGCTCCAATGGTCGAATCGAGCAGGGGAGCATCCCCGGGTCCGCGCGCGTAGCTCAGACTCTGTTGGCTGGTGTTCATTGAATTTGCCCTTGAAGCGGGAGGGGCTCCATTATAGCCGATGGGCGCCGGCTCGCAGCGCCTCCAGCGGGGGCAGCCTGTCGAGACCGCGACCGGCCAGCAGACCGACGAGCACGGTCATGGCCATCACCAGCAGGCACACTCCCAGGCTGGGGAGAAAAGCCGGCACAAAGGGGGACTGGAAGACCAGTCGGGCCAGGACCCAGCTTCCCAGCCACGCCAGCAGCACTCCTCCCAAGGCGGCTACGCCCGCCAGGCAGAGATACTCCACCCCGAGGATCAGAACTACCTGGCGCCTGGAAGCTCCCAGTATCCTGAGCAGGGCGCTTTCCCTCAGGCGCTGAACTCTGCTGTTCCCTACCACCGCAACCAGGACCGTGAGTCCGGCGACGATGCTGAACAGAGCCATGAACCGAAGCACGAACGAGACTTTTTGCAGGAGATCGTCAATGGTTTCCAGAATCAGCGCCAGATCGATGACCGAAACGTTGGGAAAACGCTTGACCGCTGCTCGCTGAATGGCCGCGGCCCTGGAACCCGTTTCGGTCCGGGTCACCAGGACGTGAAACTGGGGGGCTTCCTCCAGCACTCCCGGAGGAAAGACCACGAAGAAATTGGGTTGGACCTTGCGCCAGTTCACTCTGCGGATGCTGCCCACCCGGGTTGCGACCGGCATTCCCTGGACGTCGAAAACCAGCTCGTCTCCCAGGCCGGCTTCCAGGCGGCGCGCAATCCCTTCGTCCAGGGACACGAGAGGAGGACCGTCTCCCTTCCCTTTCCCGCCCGGCCAACTTCCCCGAAGCAGTTCCTCGTTCTCCAGCAGCCCTCCCCGGTAGGTGGACCGGTATTCCCGTCTCAGGGCCCAGGCCGGGATGGTGTTCCCGGGGTCATTCAATTGATGGGCAACGCTCCTCCCCCGGATCGATTGCAGTCGCATGGCCACCACCGGCACCTCCTGAAGCACGGGTGCTCCAAACCCCCGCAGCAGGTCGGCCAGCTCCGCCTTCTGGTCCCCCTGAACATCGAACAGCACCATGTCGGGCTGACCGCTGCCGGCTGCTCTCAGGATCTGGCCGAGCAGTCCCTGGTGCACCAGGTAGAGCAGCATCATCAGGAAGGTGGCGAAGCCGATGGACAGCACCAGGACCACGGTCTGGTTGTGGGGCCGGTGGAGATTGGCCAACCCCTGGCGCCAGGGATAGGACCAGGAGCCCGGGAAGAACTTTCGGATCAGCATCATTCCCAGCTTTGCAGCCGCCGCCAGCAGCGCCAACGAGATCAGCAGACCGAGCACAAAGGCCACGGCATCCGTCCAGCGGCGGGTGTGGACCAGCGCAAACCCCAGGATGGCGGCCACAATGGCCAGGCGAACCAGCCACGGGGCCCAGTCGAAAGGCTGCCGGCCGGCCTCATAGTCCATCCGCAAGGCCGCCAGGGGTGAGATTCTGCGAACGAACAACAGCGGCTGAATGGAGAACAGCCAAGCCAGGATCAGTCCGATGAGTCCGGCCCCGGCCAATGAGCTCCAGGACAGGTTGAAGGGAATGTCTACCGGCAGAAAGTCCCGCAGGAGGCCCGGCAGGAAAAATTGCAGGCCCACTCCCAGCAGGATGCCGCCAAGGATGCCTGTCAGAGACAGACCCAGGGCCTGACAGAGGTAGATGGAGAGCGTCTGAGGCGCCTTGGCTCCCAGGCAGCGCAACAGGGCGGCCGTCGGCACCTTTCGCTTGACGTAGACGTGGACCGAGCTGGCCACGCCCAGTCCCCCCAGCAGCAGAGCGATGAACCCGACCAGGTTCAGGAAGTCCGCCGAATTCTCCAGGATCCGTCCCAGGCGGGCCTTGCGCTCGGCCACCGTTTCGGCCCGCAGACGAAATTCCCGCAGTTGCGGCTGGATTCCTTGAAGCAGCGCGGTCAGGTCAACCTCGTCGTCGAACTTGAAATAGACCCGGTAGGAAGCCGTGCTCCCCCACCCCAAAAGCCCGGTCTCTTCCACGTAGGCAAGGGGGATATAGACACGCCCGCCCACCAGGTTGCTTCCCAGAAACTCGCCCGGCATTTGCCTGAGGCGTCCCGCGATACGAAACGACCCATTCCCGATTCGAATGACATCCCCCCGACGAGCCTGGAACTGATCCATCAGGCTTTCTTCGACCAGGGCAAAGGCACCCTGATCGAGCCGGGCGGCGGCCTGGGGCGGTTCCACCTCCACGGCGCCGTAGAAGGGAAAGGCCGTCTCGCCGGCCCGCACCTGGGCCAGCCGGCTGCCGTCGCTTCCGGGGAACTGCACCATCGAGGAAAATCGCACCTCGCGTGCCTGGGTTCCACCCAGGCCGTCCACCAGAGCTTCAGCCTCGCCGGTGAGCGGCTGCCGGCCGCTAAGCAGCAGATCGGCCCCCAGCAAGGACCTGGCCTGGAGGTCCAGAGCCGATTTCAGGTTGGCGCGGAAGCCGCTGATCGCCACCAGGGCGGCCACGCCCAAAACGATGGAGGCGGCGAACAGCAACAACTGTCCACGGCTGGACCTGCTGTCCCGCCAAGCCATTTTCCAGGGCCAGGGGGTGAGAACGGATTTCATGGGGGGCGCCTCAGGCCGGCTCCGATTCGGTTCCGGATGAATGCCGGAGACCACCCGACCGGGTCTGTTCCGGGATGGGTTCCGGTGGAGGCAGCGAGTCGGAATCCCGATCGGAAGTGATCCTCCCACCCTTGAGGGTCAGAATCCGCCGGGTCTTGCCGGAAAGCTCCAGGTCGTGGGTCACCACCAGCAGCGTGGTGCCGAAGTCCCGGTTCATCTCCAGAAGCAACTCGATCACCTTCTCACCGGTATCGGCATCCAGGTTCCCGGTAGGCTCGTCGGCGAACAGGATCCTGGGGCGATTGACGAAAGCCCGAGCCAGACCGACCCGCTGCTGCTCCCCACCCGACAGTTGCACCGGGTAATGGTGGGCGCGATCCCCCAGCCCCACCTGGCCCAGCAGATCCCGGGCCCAGGCTCCGCCGGGTTCTCCCCGCAATTCCAACGGCACCCTGACGTTTTCCAGCGCCGTCAGGGTCGGGACCAGTTGGAAGGTCTGAAACACGAACCCTACCGATCGGTTTCTCAGTTCCGCCAGGCGGTCCTGGTCGAGGTCGCCCAGATTCTGCCCGTTGAGCAGAACTGACCCCGAGGTGGGATTGTCCAGGCCCGCGCACAGTCCGAGCAAGGTGGTCTTGCCGCTGCCGGAGGGTCCCAGCACCGAGCAGGTTTCCCCGGGACCCAGCGAGAAGGTGATGTCTTCGACCACCGTGAGCAGGCGCTCGCCGCTCCGATAGCGCTTGGTGAGTCGGTCCACCTGCAACACCGAAGAGACAGGGCTCGCGGGAGTATTCAAGAAGCAACCTCCGGAGATGAAGGGGAGTCCTTCGGGTGTGAGTCTTCCGGGGTGAAATCCCACGGCCCGGCGAGACGCGAGGACTGGCGCCGAACCGGCGATCCACCGGGGTGATCCCACGCTAACAAATGATGAATGATGAGTGATGAATGATGAATGACTTTCGGCTCGGGGGTGATTCCACGCTGCCGGATTCAGGTTGACCTGTGGGCCAGAGCTCCGTATCAGGCCCATTTTCCGGGTGGGCACCGCTTGCAAATCACCCAAATCGACCCCAATCAGCCCTCCCGGAGAGAGAAAATTAGCGTGGAATCACCCTGGGCGATCCACCGGGCCTTATTGTTGCACAGTTCCGCCTCGTTCATAATAGTAACGACCCGCTGGAAGGCAGCCGCCCCCCCTTCCCCGACGACGGAACGGATCATGCAGAGCGGAACAGGAGTGTTTCAGACAGAGGCAGACTTGTGAACCGCCTTGCGAGCATTTTCCGTGCATTCCTGATTGTCGCCCTGTTGGCGGCCTGCTCTCCGGAACAGCCCTCTTCCCCGCGGCAGCCTGCCGTACAACCCCCGGATACACCCCAACTCCTTCATCCGTCGGCCATGACCGTCCTGTGCCTGGGCGACAGCCTCACCGAGGGCTCTGGACTGGATCGGTCCCAGGCCTTCCCTGCCCGGCTGCAGGAGAAAATCGACGCCCTGGATTGGAAGTTCACGGTGATCAACGGCGGCCTGGGAGGAGACACCACCGCCGCCGCCCTGCGGCGGCTGGACTGGTTGCTGCAACGAAGGATCGATGTCCTGATCCTGGCGCTGGGAGGAAACGACGGCCTGCGCGGCCTCCCCTTGGCGGAGATCCGCAAGAATCTCGGGGCGATCATCTCAAAGACCACCGCTCGCTATCCCGAGGTGACGGTAGTGGTGGCCGGCATTCAGATCCCGCCCAACTATGGAACGAGATACGTCCGGGAATTCAGAGATCTCTTTCCGGAGGTGGCGGCAAAGCATGGCGCCCTGTTGATCCCCTTTCTCCTGGAAGGGGTGGGCGGGCGACCTGATCTCAATTTTCCGGACGGAATCCATCCCAATGGCCGGGGGCAGGAGATCGTGGCCGAAAATGTCTGGAAGATCATTGAACCGCTGCTGCGCAAGCTCCACCGCAAGGCCACCAACTGACGTCTTCCCGACCGCAAACGGCGGCGGCCACCGGCGTCCGCAGCCCGGAGCATTCTGCGCGTCAGGGCCTGGCCAATGGCAAAAAGCCTTTCTTTTTCATAGGTTTCCAATTGTGCTAAACTGTTTTTGGATGTCACGATCGGCCTTGCCGGACAACCGTTTCTTTTTCTGGATGGCCAGGATTTCGATGAGTGGGCCGGCTGATCGGCTGGAATCGGCCCCGTCCGGCTTCAAGAGCGGGCAACTCTCAATGGCTCCGCGCCGCAAAACTTCCCTTGCAGGCATGCTGGCTCCGCTGGTTCTTGCCCTCGCCCTGCTTTCCTGCGGCGGCTCCGGCGCCTTCAAGCGTGGCCTGGAGTACGAACGGCTCAAGAACTATGACGCGGCTCTCCAGAGCTACGAAGAGGCCCTGAGCGCCGACCCCGACAACGCCAGGTACCTCCTCTATTTCAAGCGGGCCCGCTTCCAGGCGGCCATGGGCCATTTCGACCGGGGCCAGCGCTTCAGGGACGACGGACGCCTGGAGGAAGCCCTGCAGGAGTTTCGCCGGGCCGTGCAGATCGATCCCTCCATAGCGGCGGCCCGCCAGGAGGCCGAGACGGTCGCCGCACTGATCCGAGACCGGGAGAGACAGGCGGAAGCGAGGGCGCCGGATCGCCCGAGCGAGGATCTGTACCCGTCCCGGCAATTAATGCATGGGATCAAGCTCACGGGAGAGGTTCGCCGGGCCTACGTGACCCTGGGAAAGGTCGGCGGCATCAACGTCATTTTCGCCCCCGACTTCAACCCCAGCCCGCCGGAAGTCGAGCTCGATTTCACCGGCGTGACGGTCACCGAGGCCCTGGAGCTACTCGCCTTGCAGAGCAAGACCTACTGGTCCGTCCTCAAGGAGAACACCATTCTGGTCGCCGAGGACACCCAGCAGACCCGCCAGCGGTACCAGGAAGAGATCGTGAGGACCTTCCACCTGTCCAACGTGGGCGACACCAAGGACCTGGGGCAGATCGCCACCGCCCTGCGCTCCCTGCTCCTGATGAACAAGGTGGCCCAGATCGATTCCCAGAACGCCATCGTGGTGCGCGACACCCCCGACAAGATTGCAGCCGCCGAGATGATCATCCGCTCCATCGACAAGTCCAAGCCCGAGGTCATGATCGAGGTGTACATCCTGGAAGTGGTGGGCACCGTCAGGCAGTTCCTGGGCTTGAGACCGGGCCTTCCGAGTGCGATCAACGTCTCTCCCAACGGCGCCCAGACAGAAGCAGGCGGCTCCAACGCCATTCGCCTCAGCGAGCTGGGACAGCTCGGCAGGGACAGTTTTTCAGCGACCATCCCCTCCATCCAGCTCGGCCAGCTCTACACTCGAGTCAAGGGCCGCGTGTTGCAGAACCCCACCTTGCGGGCATCGGACGGCGAAGAGGCCACCTTCAAGGTCGGCACCCAGCAACCCATCGCACAGGGAAGTTTTTCCACCGGAATCGGCGGGGGAACGGGTTTCGGGGGAGGCGCCTTCACCACCTTTTCCACCGTGGACGTGGGAGTCACGCTGAAAATCACTCCCCAGGTGCTGCTGAACCGCGACATCTCCTTGAAGATCGAGGTCGCCCTGAAGACCATCAGCGGCTTTGAAACCCTGGACGGGAACCGCTTTCCCATCCTGGCCAATCGCGAAATCAACCACGACATCCGGCTTCAGGAAGGTGAATCCAGCGTGGTGGGCGGAATCATCCAGCGTTCCGACTCGGTCACCGTGGAGGGAATCCCCGGACTGAGCAGGATTCCGCTGCTGCGATACCTCTTCTCCACCAAGGACAACAACACCTCGGACAACGAAATCATCGTGGTGATTACTCCCCGCATCGTTCGGCTGCCGGACATCCTGGAGCAGGACACCTCCCTGGCCCTGCTGGGATCCAGCAATACGCCCAAGTTCCTGGGATCCCCCAAGCAGCTCATCGGAGAGATTCCGGCGACCGGGACGGGGAACGGCCAGGACTCCCCGCCCCAGGCCGGCAGCGGATCGACCGCGCCGACCACGCCCGGATCAACCCTGGAAGCCCCGCCCGAGGCAACCGATAGGCCGGCGCCCCGCCTGGCTTTCGTCAGCATGGTCGGGCCCTCGGAACCCGTCGCGCCAGGCAGTCGGTTCAGGGTCGGCGTCTCGGTCTCCAATGCCCAACAGGTCCACGGGCTCTCGTTCAACTTCCGATTCAATCCGGACCTGGTACGGTTGGTGGAGGTTCAGGGCGGCGGATTTCTCAGCAGTGACGGAATATCGGTGGCCCTGGCCGAACGCCTGGAAAACTCCCTGGGACGAGCGGTGATCTCGATGACCCGGCCCCCCGACAGCGCCGGTGTCAGCGGGTCCGGGGTGCTGATGAACCTCAGGTTCGAGGCCGTGGGGACCGGAGACGGCTCCATTTCCTTCGGACCCGATTCCGTCCTGCGCGACAGCGGGCAGTCGGCCATTCCCACCAGCCTCGCCAGCGCCGAGGTAACCATTCAGTGAGGCAGGCCGTGCCCTTCTCCTCGATCAGGGCCCTTTTCAGCAATCGCAGGCGCTCCGGCAGGGGATTGACGCTGGTGGAGCTGATCGCCACCGTGGCCATCGTCAGCATCCTGGCCCTGGGAGCCCTGCCCTTGACCAAGGTGGTGATTCAACGGCAGAAGGAGGTTGAGCTGCGGCGGGCCCTGAGAGAGATGAGAACGGCCATCGACCGCTACCACGACGCCGCCCTGGGCGGCCAGATCGAGATCAAGTTCGGCACCGATGGTTGGCCGCCCGACCTGGATACCCTGGTGGAAGGCGTGGATCAGCTCAACGCGGTCGACAAGCGGCTTCGCTTCCTGCGCCGCATCCCCACCGATCCCATGACGGGCGAGAAGGAATGGGGGTTGCGCTCCTCTCAGGACAGTTGGGATGCCACCAGCCACGGCGGCCAGAATGTCTACGACGTCTACAGCAAGAGCAACGGAACCGCCCTGGACGGTTCCAGGTACTCGGAATGGTAGGATGGATACGAAACGATGGAGTGATGGTGAGAGGGCCGGCGGTCACCCGGGACAGAGGCTCGGGGGAAACGGCTTCACGCTGATCGAGCTGATGATTGTGCTCACCATCGTGGCCATCCTGGTGAGCATTGCCCTTCCCATCGCCGACTCGGCCATCCTTCGGGCCCGCGAAGCCGTCCTGAAGAGCAACCTGCACACCCTGCGCACCCTCATCGACCACTACACCGCCGACAAGAGGAAGGCCCCCCAAACCCTGGATGACCTGGTGACCGCCGGTTACCTGCGCGCTCTCCCCAAGGATCCGATCACCGACGAGACCGACTGGCAGATCGTGATGGAAGAGGCCTCCATGTTCCCCGACCAGCTCGAGCTGGGAATCTACGACGTCCGCAGCAATTCGGAGGCCCTCTCCTCCGAGGGCACGGCCTACAGTGAATGGTAGCGCCCTCGCCGGCGACTTGGCCGCACCCCCTCCATCTACCGCACCACTCCTTCCAGCGGGCTGCTGGCGGTGGCGTACAGCTTCCTGGGAATTCTTCCTGACAGGTAGGCCAGGCGGCCCGCCCGGGTAGCCAGATTCATGGCTTCAGCCATTGCCACCGCGTCATCCGCCAGGGCGATGCCGGTGTTCATCAGGACGGCATCGGCGCCCAACTCCATGGCCAGGGCGGCGTCCGAGGCGGTGCCTACGCCGGCGTCCACGATCAGCGGAACCTCGGTAATCATTTCCCGCAGGATTTTCATGGTGGCCACGTTCTGAATTCCCATTCCGGAACCTATGGGAGCCCCCAGCGGCATCACCGCAGCCGCTCCGGCGTCGATCAGGCGCCGGGCGGTCACGAGATCGTCGTTGGTGTAGGGGAGCACCACGAATCCTTCCTTCACCAGGATTTCGGTCGCCTCGAGCAGCCCCGCGTTGTCGGGAAAGAGGGTCTTTTCGTCTCCGATGACCTCCAGCTTCACCCAGTTGGACAGCCCGGCTTCCCGGCCGAGCCGGGCGGCCCGCACCGCTTCGTCCCGGCTATAGCAACCGGCCGTATTGGGCAGGATGAAATAACGCTCGGTATCGATCCAGTCCAGCAGCGACTCCCGGTTGCGGTCGGAAAGATTCACCCGGCGCACCGCCACCGTCACAATCTCGGCGCCCGACTTCTCATGGGCTTCCACCATCTGCGCAAAAGATGCGTACTTCCCCGTCCCCACCAGCAGTCGGGATGAAAACTCCCGCCCCGCAATGACCAGCTTGTCAGGTTTCATGTCGGCCCCACCCAAGGAAACAGCTTCCAGGAACAATCGTTTCCAACTCTTTTTGTCGGCCTCATTCTAGTGTAAAGCCGCCTCGATTGCATCGCGAAATTGCCCCTGCCACCGGTAGCCTTGACCGGGGTTCTCCGCCGGGTTATGTTTACCTGCCGGCGGGAACCCCTGGCCTGCCTGAATCCCGGCGCTCGGCATTTTCTCAGACCCTTGCCCGGATGAAGAACGGAACTCTCATCCTGCTGATTCTGTTACTTCTCTTTGCCTTCGCGGAGAGCCGGCCTTCAGAGGGAAAATCCATGAAACCCACCCGGAAATCGGCTGCGGAACCCGAATTTACCAACCGATTGATCCACGAGACCAGCCCCTATCTGCGGCAGCATGCCCACAACCCGGTGGACTGGTACCCCTGGGGAGAGGAAGCCCTTGAAAAAGCCAGGCGGGAAGACAGGCCGATTCTGCTCAGCATCGGCTATTCGGCTTGCCACTGGTGCCATGTCATGGAGCGGGAGTCCTTCGAAAACGAAGCCATCGCCGAGGTCATGAACGCCCATTTCGTGAACATCAAGGTCGACCGGGAGGAACGGCCCGACCTGGACACCCTCTACATGAACTATGTCCAGATGACCACCGGAAGCGGCGGCTGGCCCATGACGGTGTTTCTGACTCCCGACGAGATCCCCTTTTTCGGGGGGACCTATTTCCCTCCGGACGACCGCTTCGGGCGTCCGGGCTTCGGGCGCCTCTGCCTGGCGCTGGCCGAGGCCTATCGAGAGAAGCGGGAGGAGATTGAAGCCCGGGGACCCGAAATCCTGCAGCGCCTGGCGGCCATGAACACCCTGCCTGCGGGCGCCGCCAAGGTGACGGGCGCCAGCCTCGATGAGGCCTTCGACCAGTTGGCCCCCCGTTTCGACCTGACCCATGGCGGTTTCAGCGGCGCTCCCAAGTTTCCGGGATCCATGAGCCTGGCCTTCCTGCTTCGCCACTTCTCCCGGACCGGCCGCCCGGAGGGGCGCGAATTCGTGGCGCTGACCCTGGAAAAGATGGCCCGGGGCGGCATGTACGACCAACTGGGGGGAGGATTTCACCGCTATTCGGTGGATGAGCGCTGGCTGGTGCCCCATTTCGAGAAGATGCTCTACGACAACGCCCTCCTGAGCCGGCTCTACCTGGAAGCCTATCAGCTCGACCCGCAGCCCCTCTACGCCAGAGTCGTGGAGGAGATCCTCGATTACGTCGTACGAGAGATGCTGAATCCCCAAGGCGGCTTCTACTCGACCCAGGACGCCGACAGCGAAGGCCACGAGGGCAAGTTCTTTATCTGGACTCCCACCGAGGTCGGAGAGATCCTCGGCGAAAAGGAAAGCGAGGCCTTTCGCCGATATTACGACGTCACTGACGGGGGGAACTTCGAAGGCTCCAACATCCTCAACGTTCCCCGGCCGCTGGAACAGGTGGCCGGCGAACTGTCACTGTCTCCGGGGGAGCTTGCGAGGGTCCTTTCCGAAGCCCGGGAACGCCTGTTCCGGGAGCGGGAGAAGCGGGCCAAGCCCCACCGCGACGAAAAGATTCTCACCGGCTGGAACGGCATGATGAGCGTCAGCTTCGTGGAAGCCTCGGTGGTCCTGCGGCGGGCCGACTACCTGGAGGTGGCCCGCCGCAATGCCCGCTTCCTGCTCGAGCATCTTTGCCGCGGGGACAGGATATTTCGCACCCACAAGGATGGGGTGTCCAAGCTCCCCGGCTACCTCGACGACTACGCCAACCTGGTGGAGCACTTGCTGGCGCTCTACCAGGCCACCGGCGAGAGAGAGTGGCTGGACCAGGCGGTCCTCTACAACAACGCCATGCTGGAGCAGTTCTGGGACGGTGAGCAGGCCATCTTCTTCCTCACCGGCAAGGAACACGAGAAGCTGGTGACGCCGGTCAGAGACGCCTACGACAACGCCACCCCGGCCGGAAGCTCGGTGGCGGTGTTCAATCTTCTCAAGCTGGCCATCCTGACGGGAAACCTCGAATACCGGACCATCGCCGAGACCAACCTCGAGACCATGCACCTTCCCCTGACCCGCTACCCCAACGGTTTCGGATACCTGCTGGGGGCCGCCGACTTCTACCTGGGCCCGGTCAAGGAAATCGCCGTGGTGGGCGATCCGGAGTCAGACGAGACCCAACGGCTGCTTGAGGTGGTTCATCGGAAATTCCTGCCCAACAAGGTGGTGGCCCTCCTGGACCCGAACGGCGTCGCCGGCGACCTGCCCCTGCTGGAGGGCAAGACCCTGGTCAAGGGCCGCCCGGCCGCCTACGTCTGCGAGAACTACACCTGCAAGGCGCCGGTCACCGAACCCGGCCAACTGGAACTGGAGTTGAGTAGAAAGCCGTGATTTCGTGATGCCTCGGGACGACTGAGTACTCAGGTTGGAACTTCACAATCCGGCACAATCCGAAACGCACCAGATTTCGGGTGGGTCTGGTGAGTCAATATCGTCTGGGGATTTTGCGATGAATGCAGGAATTCAGGGAGTGGACGCATGTTGCAACAGCTTGGCTGCGAACAGGTTGGACGGGATGACCTCAACGCCATCAAGGACTTTCCCGGTTAAGACACTTCTCAGTTCATGGGATAAACGGTCTCTCAGATTATCAAAAACAATCTTCTCCTCTGGCGTGTTCATGCCGCTCACGACGAGCCACAATCTGTATTTTTTTGTGTTCAATAGCTGTTTCACTTCTTTACAAACATTCGCCAAGCGGCACAGCACGAGCATCGACCCATAGACTTTCAGTTTGTTTTCGTCCCGGATGTACTTGCTGACAAATTCTGTCTGATCGTCAACCGTGAGGTACTGATACGCATTCTTTAAATCCGTGATTTGTCCCACGAGACGGGTTTCCTCAATCAGGACGACGGTGTTGTCATGGCCGCGAATAAAGTAATCGCAACAATTACAAGTGCCCAAACCTGCTGTTTTCCTCATGTCAGGCTGTGGTGGGGTGCCGTCCATACGGTATGCCTGGTGTTGGCTATCAAGAGGCTGGTCTGCGACCACTATCGGCTCCAGATATCTTTCAAGCATTGTCATAGTCCCTTCAAGTACAAATCGGAGAAGGGCTGAGTTAATTCCTGCTTGATTTTGGCCATTTGAGTTTCAAAATCCCCGTCGGGTCCATCGCCGCTGGGGGGAAACTGGTTCAATGCAATCCGCTTCTCGTCATCCGGATACTTCTTTACGTGCACTTCCAACCACTTGAGGATGTCCACGCTATGGGTGGCAATCACTACATGCACACCTTGACGGGACAACTCAAAGAGCGTTTCCGCCATGATGACCTGCCACGCCGGATGCAGATGGGCCTCCGGCTCGTCGATGAAAATAAAGGCGTCTTCATCCAGCACCTTACGCTCGATCAGCAGTGCCAGAATGCCGACGTTGGCAATGCCCATTGCTGTAACCGGCAAGGGGAAACTGCGGCCATTTTCTTGGAAAAACCAGTTACCGCTTTCAGCTATCGCAATCTTTCCGCCAATGGCGTCTTTGCCGGTCAATCGTTGATAGACACTCGGGAACGCCATTTCGCCGGTGTATTCGTGCTTCAATGCTCTCACCAAGTCATGGAAATACCCCGGAACGCCGGTGAGTCGTTCCCTGTCTCCCCCATAATAAAATTCAGGGTTATTCCGGGCGTCCTCCAACGCGTTTTTCAATTTCCAGTAAACTGGAGATTCTAGGTAGACGACCCTGGACCAATACTGTAACTGCTTCACCCAGGAGAACTTTATGAAAGGTCTTAGATTGAACTCGACTTTCCCACTTGAAAACTGAAATTCTCCAAAGTTCTCCACATTGACCTTTGACGGAGTGCTTTCCTCACCTCTGAGGTAAGAGAGTCTCGGCACTTGGAAGTTTTGTATCAGGTTTTTTCGGATCTTGTACCTTATCCCAGCAACAATAAACTCCTTTGCGTCCATTTGGCTGATCGTGTCTTTTAACTCAGCCACGTGCTTGTGCAGGTACCAACGGTACGTACTAGTGCCGATATCTCCGAAGTCGAATGCTTTATTCGACCTACCGCGACTTCCCACTGCTTTCTCAGGTAATCGCCGAATCTTAACAGCTATCTCCAGCATTCTCTCCACTTGGTTCTTGAGACTCGGGTTGATTTCACTCAGTGCTTCAGCGTCGCCAATCCCCTTAACGAAAGCTTGGAGTCGATTAACCTCCTCTTCGAGGCTACCCATTAATGATGCCAGTGGTCCCCCGGCTTCAGGATCTACATGCTGGTCCAACTCAATTAGGGACCGCTTAATGGGCATGACCAAGTTGTCTATATATACATCGGCGTGGTTTGCGTTCGTTGCGTCAAAAAGCGAGTATAGGAACTTGGAGACAAAACTCTTTCCCGTGTTATTCGGTCCCGCTAACACGGTAAAGCCTCCAATCCGAATCTTTGCATCAGCGAGCTTGCCGATATTCTTGATTTCTACGTTGAACGTCATGGCCTATCGATGGAACGACCTTTCACCCGGCAATTCTGCTTTATATCATAGAAAATTGTTGAAGTAGGCGCTGTGATATATGGCCAACTCTCCGGCGCTGTCGAAGCCCGCCTACGTGAAACCTTATTCCGGGTGAATTGCCGGGTGGACTCCGACGAATGGTAGTATCGCGAGGGATGGCGGGAGGTGAAACCTTGCCGTGAATCAACGGCCCCCAGTTACCCAGCGGCTTTCGGGTGAGTTTACTGGACAGAGTTGGTCGGCTTAAGATTGAAAACGCCTTTTCGGAAAATGCTGACTAGTAGAAAGCTTCCAATATAACATTGCAATCAAGCACCGATCCATTGTACCCTGAAGTCCTCGATATCCGGCGACTTCGGACGCATTACGGTGCCATTCACAAGCCGACGAGCCAGTCTGGTCCTCAGTGACGAGGTGAGAGCGACGCTGGAGGGGATTGCGCGGTCGCGTTTGGAGTCGGCGCAACGTGTCGAACGCGCCAGGATTCTGCTGGGCTACGCTGGGGGTAAAACAGTATCGGCGATGGCTCGCGAACTGGGCACGAACCGGCCCAAAGTGGAGCGATGTGTCGACAAGGGTCTGCAACTGGGCCCGCTGGCGGCGCTGGGGGACCTGCCGAGGCAGGGGCGTCCCAGGGCCATTGCATCGGAGGCCCGTGCCTGGGTGGTGTCGCTGGCCTGCGTCAAACCCAAGGCCCTGGGCTATCCGGAGGAACTCTGGACGACCCGTCTGCTGGCGAGTCATGTCCGGGCCCACTGCAAGCAGGCAGGTCACCCGAGTCTGGCGAAGCTGGCACGGGGCACGGTCTGGAAGATTCTCGCAGGTCCCAAGCTGCGACCCCACAAGATCGAGTACTATTTGGAGAAACGCGATCCGGAATTCGACACGAAGATGGCTCAGGTGCTGGTGTTGTACAAACGGGTTGAGTTGGCCCGCAAGCGGAACGAGGCCCCCCAGGGCCCGTTGACGGTCGTTGTCTCCTACGATGAGAAGCCAGGCATACAGGCGGTGGGTGGGGTGGCGCCCGACCTGGCGCCCAAGCCGGGCCGGCATGGCTGCACAGGGCGCGATTACGAGTACCGGCGGCACGGGACGCTGACGCTGATGGCCGGATTGGATCTGATGACCGGTCACGTGCACCGAGCAGTGGTGGAACGGCACCGGAGTCGGGAGTTTGTGGCGTTCCTGCAGCAATTGGACAGGGCCTATCCGGCGGGGGCACGTATCCGGCTGGTGCTGGACAACCATTCGGCGCATGTTTCGAAGGAGACCCGAGCCTACTTGGCGACCATGGCGAACCGATTCGAGTTCGTCTTCACGCCCAAGCACGGGTCTTGGCTGAACGTGGTCGAGTCGTTCTTCGCTAAGCTGACCAACACCCTGTTGCGCGGGATACGGGTGGACTCCAAGCAGGAGCTGCAGCAACGCATTGAACGCTACATCGACCGGCTGAACGAAGACCCGGTCGTGTTCAAGTGGACCTACAAGATGGACGAGATCTCCGTTGTGTAGATGTTGATATGTTATTATGGAAGCGTTCTACTAGCTTGAACGGCCATTGCCGTTGGAACTTGCCATCGGGTCAAGCCTACCGGCACAAACAAGTCTCAACCTTATGGTAGACCACCCTCGCAGGGTCATTCTCGATTCAGACCCGGGCATTGACGACGCCATGGCCATCCTGTTGGCGGCCCAGTCCCCGGAATTGCAAATCGAGGCGATTACCGTTGTTTCCGGAAACGTACTGGTGGACCAGGGTGTGGAGAATGCGCTCAAGCTGGTCGAACTGGCCGGTCGGACCGAGATTCCGGTGGCCAGGGGAGAAAAATACCCGCTCCGGAAAAAGCTGATCACGGCCCCCATCGTGCACGGCCAGAACGGTCTTGGAGAGACGCATTTGCCTTCTCCTGCCAAGACTGCCGAATCGCGTCACGCAGTGGATCTGATCATCGATCTGGTCCGCCCCCACCCGGGACAAATTACCCTGCTGCCCATGGGGCCATTGACCAATATCGCCCGGGTCCTGCTCAAGCGGCCGGACATCGCCGAGCAGATACCCGAGATCATCCTGATGGGCGGCTCCATCGAAGGAGGAAACGCCACCCCTGCCGCCGAGGCCAATATCTACAACGACCCCGAGGCCGCCAAGATCGTCTTCCAGTCAGGCATTCCCATCACCATGGTGGGGCTGGGCGCCACTCATCAAACCCTGCTGAAACGGCCCCATACGGCCGCTCTCGCCGAAAGTCGGTCGCCCATCGCACGCTTTGTGGCACGAATAGCCGATTTCTACCTCGGCTTCTCCGAGAGCATCGGCTTTGAGGGCGGTGCACTTCACGATCCGCTGGCAGTAGGCCTGGCAGTGGACTCCTCCCTGGCCACAGAGAGTCGTTCCATGCATATCGCGGTGGAAACCCAGGGGCGTTTAACCTACGGCGAAACGGTGGCCAATCGCTATCTACTCAGGGAGTCCGTAGAGGACGCGGGAGACCACTACGTTCTCACCAGGCTCGAGCCTGTAGAACCCAATACCCAGGTTCCAATCCTGATCGACGCCGACCGCTTCCTGCGGTTCTTCATGGACCGGATCTGCACACCGCCACGGGTTTTGCAGTGAGAACCTAGGCGGGGTAAAACGCAAATGATTTGAGGACTATGTAGAAAAGTGCCGAAGGCTTAAACTCACTTCCTTTGCTTTGGTCGATCAACCAAAACAGTTTCCACTGACTAAACCAAAGCCTCTTCTACCTCTTCAAAGGGCGAATCGACCCTTACATCCTGTTCAAGTTCCTCTTTCGACGGTTGATAACAACTTCGAACGATTTCAACGATTCGGGGTTTGGGAGGGGCGAATTTCATTTTTTCCATGGCGATCTCCTTGTGAAAAAGGGGACAGTTTTAGGCCTTCAACATTTCACCCAATACTTCCAGCCGCTCTCTCAAAGCCCACTTGGACTTTTTGAGCAAAGAATTAAGAGCCAAGTCAACTCGGTCTTTTGTCTTCAAAAGTGGGACTCCTTGAGTAATCAAGGCCTCCTCCCCTAGATTAGAAGTAATCCGAAACGTAACAACCAGACAATCCATCTCTTTGACTTCTTCTGAATCGAAATAGGGCAGGTCTTTCCTTTCGATCCGAGCAATTTCAATAGAACTCGACAGTACTGTCCGGTTAAGCTTTCGCGACTTTAGTGTAACAGTTTTAAGTACAACAGGTTACGAGTAGCAATGAGTGTTTTCGACTTCAACGCACTGCCAGACTTCAGCCATACTTTCTCCGGCTTAATGTGGAAAGGAGTGGCTGATGTACACGGGACAAATGGTGTTCTCTCAGTTGATGGACTTCCTGCCCAGGCACGAGTTCAACCAGTGCGTTCGTCGCTATCAGGGCAATTACCGGGTGCGCAAGTTTTCCTGCCTCGATCAGTTCCTTTGTATGGTCTTCGCCCAACTCACCTATCGGGAAAGTCTGCGGGACACGGAAACGTGTCTGCGCGCCGTGCAGTCGAAGCTCTATCACGTCGGCATCCGTGGCCGAGTCTCCCGAAGCACCTTGGCCGACGCCAACGAGACCAGAGACTGGCGCATCTGGGCCGACTTCGCCCAGGTGCTCGTTGGCAGAGCCAGACAACTCTATGCCGAAGAGGACTTCGGTCTGGCCTTGCAACAGAGTGCCTACGCCCTGGATTCGACCACCATCGATCTGTGTCTTTCGCTGTTCCCCTGGGCGCGATTTCGAAGACGCAAGGGGGCCATCAAAGTGCACACCCTGATGGACTTGCGCGGCAGTATCCCTTGCTTTATCCGCATCACACCCGCCAACGTGCACGATGTCAATATCCTCGACGAGTTGCTTTTCCAGCCCGGTGCCTTCTACGTCATGGATCGGGCCTACACCGACTTCGCTCGTCTCTATGCCTTCACCAGGAGTTCGGCCTTCTTTGTGGTTCGTGCCAAACGCAATCTCCACTACGGCAGACTCACCTACCGCCACGTCGACAAGTCCACCGGTCTACGCAGCGATCAGAGGATCCGACTTCAAGGACCCAAAACATCCCAAGCCTATCCCGATACGCTTCGCCGTATCAGTTACGTCGATGCAGATACCCGGAAACGCTTGGTCTTCTTGACCAACAACTTTACCCTTCCGGCCCTGACCATTGCCCACCTTTACAAGTGCCGCTGGCGGGTGGAGCTGTTCTTCAAATGGATCAAACAGTACCTTCGGATCAAGGCCTTTTTGGGAACTTCCCAGAACGCCGTCAAGACCCAGATCTGGATCGCCATCAGCGTTTACTTACTGGTGGCCATCCTCAAGAAGGAACTGAAACTCGAGCGAAGTCTCGGCGAAATCCTGCAAATTCTCAGCATCACCCTTTTCGAAAAAGTCTCTATGAATCAAGTACTTAGAAAATTCCCTTTGCAACAAGAAGAATCCACATCCTGTAAGCAGTTGATTTTGTTCGAGTTTTAACCGGACAGTACTGAGAACTCGATTTGATTTGACTCTGAAGAATTTCGACTTCTCGATATCCCATCATGATCGACTCCTTTCAAATCCAAATAAACTTTTTGACTCGTTTAACCGAAGCTCATCAAGATATTCATCACCCAGACCATGTCGTTGCTTCTCCTACCAGATTGCGGCCTCTTCGATTTCCGTTTCTGCTTCCGGCCGAATATATACCCTGAGACAGTAGTGTCTCGTTAAAAGTCTAATAGAATCAAGTGTTTACGTGAAGGCCACCTCTCAGAGCTGTACTTGTATTTCAGAAGTCATAGATTCTAAAGCACTTTCACGGCTGACGGGTCCAACAGGATCTGTGGGTTTTTGTAGACAAACACGGGATTTTCAGGTTCTTGCGGAGGGCAGACCAGGGCACGCCGGCTGAGACAGTAGATCATGCGTGGGCGTCGATCAGGTAGAGTAAGCGGCTGGGAAAGCGCCGGCCCGGCTTGAACAACAGCCCGACCGGGTGGTTTGTGACCCAGACACTATTCCGTTTTGCCCAACCGGTTGGCTAGACTCGACAGGTCGGCGATGAGGCCCCACCTGCAAGCGTTCTCAACGGCATGGGGTGTTGCGTCACGGGCCGAACAGAGGCAATTGATCCGGCAGCGTCCTGTCTGCAGACCTGGATTCAGATTTCGTAAGGACTTCATAGAGCGGGACTTGTTCAAACGGCAGGACCGACAGGATCTGGAGCATGGCGTAGAGGGGGGTCTCGATGCCGAGTTGCTTGCGAATGGTGGCGACCAGCACGTAGACCGAGACGGCGACCCAGAGTTGTGACTTGACGGCATTCTCCGAGGTGCCGAAGAACCGCTTGATCCTCAGGTGCTGTTTGATCCATTTAAAGAACAGTTCTACTTGCCAGCGACTCTTGTAGAGGTCACAGATGGTGAGCGCATCCAGGTCGGTGCGGTTGGTGAGAAACACCAGCATCTTGCCACTGACCGGGTTCCGATAACGGATGCGACGCAGGTGAGCGGGGTAGCGTCGCTTGCTGGCGGGGCCATCGAGAGCGATGGTTTGATCGGCGACAACACCCCGTTGGCGGTCCTTGCGGGCGGAGTAGAGGTGGCGGGCCTGAAGGTTCTTTTTGGCCCGGGTGACGAAGAAGGCACCGATTTGGTGCATCAGGTAGAGACGCTCGAAGTCCAGGTAAGCACGATCCATGACGTAGATCGCTCCTGGTTCCGGGACGAGGATGTCAAGCACGTTAACGTCGTGGAACTTGCCGTCGGAGATGTGCATGAAGCTGGGAATGGATCCACGTAAATCCAGCAAAGTGTGCAACTTCACCGCAGCCTTGGTGGTTCGGAAGTTGGCCCAGGGGAAGACGGACAGACACAGGTCGATGGTGGTGGAGTCCAGGGCATAGACGGTATCGGCCAGCTCCCCGGCGAGCGGTTCGCCGGCATAGAGCTTGCGGGCACGGGCGATGAGGCGCTGGGCAAAATCCGCTTGGATGCGCCAGTCGCGGCGTTCATTGGCTCGGGCGAGGGTGGCGCGTCTGACTGGCGCCGAAAAGCCGGAATGATAGAGTTTGGCGGGATGGGCTGCCAAGCACGCTTCGATGTCACGCAGGCTCTCCCGCAACGTGAGTTGGGCGAAGGCGAGGGCGCGGAAGTGCTCGGTGCAAGGCAGGTTGCGGACCCGTCGGTCCCCTGAGTAACGGTCGACGATCCGAGCGAAGGTCGTCCAGGGAAGGAAACTCATGACTTGAGCGAAAAGAGTCTTGCCAGTGTACATTCGCCTAGACTATGCAATCAGTCTAGGTCCGGCAATTCGATCGGCAAGAGGCAGGTCCGGCGAGACGGTCGAACCTGAGACCGAGTCAAGTCGCCACCACCTCAAATCGTCTCTATGTCATTTATTATGTATTGATTACAATCTTGATTCGATTGCTAAGCGAGACACTACTGACCCTGAGACTCACAGTCGTCCTTTAATGGCCACCAGGACCTCACTGAATTCGCAACCCTTAATGATGTCAGATTCATGTGCATCCAAGCGCCGATCGAGCTCAACTCTTTGTTCGTCGGTCAGAGGCAGAGCAGCTTGATCGGCGGCTATGCTGTCCCATAAATCCTCCACGAGTCGCAATTTGTCGCCAATCGAGAGAGTGCGTAGCCCAGTTCTCATTTTAGGTTCCTCCCCATTCGTGCCAACTCCTTCCCAAACAGAGCACAAGTCGGGCATTTCGCCCTCTAGTTCAAGTCTCCGACACCCCTTGGATGTGTGTTTTTTCTTTTATATCAGTGAGTTGTAAGCGTTTCTCAGTAAGACGTCGGGACAGTAGTGATACCTCTATTTTTTGGGCCCATTCGAGCCGATTCGAATCCGTATGTCCCATCCGGTGCGTCACTCTCGACCGGGAGATAACAATGTCCGTTTGACCGCCTCCGGCTCCTTTTCAATCACACGCAGAAGAGTTGCCGCCGGGCCGCTGACCCAGCGGGTTCCCTGCTCCCATTTGCGGTAACCGGATAGGCTCATTCCCATCAATGACGCCATCTGCGCCTGCGTGAGGTTCGCATGCTCTCGAACTTGGCGCAGAGTCACGGGCGCATGGAGAATGACCGGACCATTCCCCTTTGCGTGAGCGAGGGCTTCACTGAGGGACTGGATCAGATCTTTGCCAAAAGTGCTCATCTCGTCTCATCTCCTTTTTCGAATGGCCTTGAGGAGGAATAAAGGTGACGTGGTTGAGTTACTGGAATAACTGTGCTCAGCTTCCGTATCGTGCTTGACACGAGTGGGAAACTCGATGCCCCCCGCCAAATCCTTCTGTAGGTTCCACGATGCAACGAGCGTCATGCTACAGGGGTTTTAAGCGTTATCAGTATTGACAAGATATTGAAAGACGCCCAGCCCAAGTGATTCCACTAATTCAACAACGTCCCCTTGGGTTCCCCGTTTTGAGGCACAACTTCAACCCTCGCGGTTCATGGAGGCTGCTATCTCAGGACTTCTACCATTTGGCGGTAAAGAGGAGCACGATGGGGAGTGCCGGCCTTTCGGCTCTTCGCAGAAAAGGGGCTAATCGCTGCAATCCCAGTGGTTAAATGGTTGGGGTGCTATTGAAAGAACCTGCAGCAGGAAAGGTTAGGGGACTAAATGAATCCCCATGCTATTTATCGTTTAGTAATGTTCACAGTCTTGCGTTTCAAAGCAGGTTTCGCACTCTTTGAGTGGCTAAATTAGGGAATTCTATGAACGAGTTCGAACAAGTTCGAATAGGGTAACAGTTATGGCCGGTGCTAGGTATTGGGCAAACCCTTCAACGAATCGAGGGTTAGACGCTTCATGCTGCAACCCGAAACCAGCTAGGACTGTACTAAGCCCCAAGGAAATCACTCCCATTAAGACAATTTGTCCTCTGCGATTTGGCTGTTTCCGACATTTACTACAGATATACAGGCACAGCCTAAGAATTAGATAAGAAGGGACCAAGGCACCTATGTAGAAAAACATGATCGTCCCCCGTTATGCCACCAGCTCTTTGTATTCCATCGGCTTTCGCCCGCCCCACGATTTCCTTGGACAGTGATTTGAGGAACTCTGTGAGAAGCTAAAGGAGAGGAGGATCACGCTATGTCCAGAGGAAGGAATGGAGGCGCTGGGGCGCGAAGGGAGTCCGTTGTGGGCCAATGTTCGAGGCTTCCCCCAGGAAGGTTGGCTCAGACCCCAACCTGCTAAGATTTCAACGCTCATCTCTTCCACCAATTCAGAAAAATCTTCCACAATTCTCCCACACTTGTCATCCTGTTAATCTCGTTCCTTCTATGCTCCTTCAGTGCTCTAGCCAGTTCCCGTCTCTGAGCCTGATTCGTTTCCCAATCCTCCATCGGCGGGCACCAACAAACTTGATTTGCGCGGATCCAGTAGTGACTGCGACACTGTAGATTGGAGTTTCCGATTGATGGAATGAACGTCACGCTCCTGCCGTCATACTCGATCCGGAACCGGATTGGATCTAACACAAACTCCGACAGGCCTCCACATCCACACGGGCATCGATGTACAACTGTCTTGTGCTTCATACTGATGTACACGATTCCCGGAACCAAATCCGCCCCTTCCGCAGGAATGAATTCGACGAATTTCGGGGTCACCGAATTCAGCCGTCCTATCATGCTTGTTCCGTCCTTTTTAGTAGGTCGTTTCTCTCGATCTGATATCGGATGAGCCAGTCCCCTTTATCCGCTTCATATTGCTCTATGTGTCGCCGCCACATTCCCACTGCCAAAGCTGCATTCAACGCTCCCAGATCCGCCAGTTGCAATTTGTAGTATTCTTGCTCGCCCGCCCCTTCAGCGGTAGGAATGCCTACCCGCCATCGCGCTGGATCTTTGCCCGAAAAAAAGACTTGGCAGCTTCCTCGTACTCGATCCACTCGTCGTTCAATTCCCATGCCGACATCTATAAATGGTACTCTCTTTTCTTCTAGCTTCTCGCACAATGCCGTCCGCACTTCCGCTTTATCAACCGCTACGAACACAAAATCCAACCCTTCCAACCTGTCCTCCGGGTCATCTGAGCGCCAGTATTTTCCTTGGACTGAAATCCCTTTCCGTATTCGCCCGTACTGTTCTCCAAAGTACTCGGCTTTATTCTTACCAATTGCATCTTGACTTGCCCATCCAGGCGCTCACACAAGGTTCCGTCCTTCGATCTCGTCTCCGTCCCAGATCCTGATTTCTCGGACATCCGTTTTGCTCATCAGATCTAGGATCCACAACCCCACGCCTCCGAGACCCACAATTCCTATTCTTTGCCCTCTTGCACGATCTCGCCAGTTTCTCATGTCCCTGGAATCTTCACCCGCTATCTCAAACTTAAAAATCCTTTCAACTTGTTCTCGGTCTCTTACTCCAACCTCTCCCGCGACTCTTGCCGTGTAGACAGCAAGAGCATGCCACGCGTTCGCATATTCTCCGTCGTCGCGTTGGATTGAAATGACACACTCCGTAGTTTCGTCTGTCCAGAGGACATTCCCTACTGGCTCACCAGTTGCTTGGTATGCATATCCCTTGTCAACTCCGCTTAGCCTCGCGGCGTGGCTTGCCCCCCCTGAATTCTCTGGCGCCCTCATGCTCAGCCCGTCATCTTGCGTCTCAACCCAGATGTGACACCTTCCTGCCTCGCCGTCCTTCTTTCGATACGGTACCTTCCCGACCGAAATCCGACTCGGGTGCACTTCAATCGTCCACCCTCGCCGTTGTGCCTCTTGCCGTAGCAGGTCTTCGTATTCTGCCATTGTCATTTTTCCCGGCCGGTAATGTCCGGCCGGGGTTCCTCGGTCAATTTCTATGACAAGTGTGCCGGATCTACCTGCACACTAAAGCCGTCTTCGACTTTCACCGATTCTCCTGGCAACAGGATTCCCTTCGTTCCGTTTTCCCTTGAGTAGTGTATTGCTGGATTACCCACTATTGTCCGATCGGGACTGAGTTTGTCCCATTCCTCCTTGATTTCCTCATATTTAATCTCGTTCCGAGGCCATTTGACACTCCGCCCTGCAATCACTATTTCGAATCCCGCCTTGCGTTCTTCCATTGTTTTGTCCTCCGTTATGCGTTAGTTGTTTTGCTCTGGATTTGGTCCAGCCGCATCAATCGTAAGGTTGTTCCGTGTTGACTGCTTTCTTGACGGGTTAACGTCATCAGCATTCATGTCATTTGCGAAACGCCACCTATCCATTTGGGGCAAACGGGGGACGTTAATGAATAACTGGAAAAACGTTAGATCAGTAGCTCCGTAATCCGTTGGCGATGAATGCATTGGAGAGGTTTTCCTAGTAGAAGATCAAAATCCGATCTCTGTCCGACCTCGTCCAGCATTGGTGTGACCAAATTTTTTTCCGGCAATCCAACAACTACCCCTGTTTCCCGCCGGTTAAAAGGTAACATCAGCAGCTTTCCTTGTCAATTATATACATATAAAATATTATTATGTGTGTGTCATACACATACAGACAGTCGATAGAGGAGGCGGTTAGCCAAGTTGAAGTGTTGCGGCAAGAATTCTCCGCCAGACTTCTAAAGCACTGGGATCTGGTGGGTTCACGTCATCCTGTTGCACCTAACGGCACGCGTGGAATCTGCGATGTTGTGGACAGGCCAGCATTGGTTCA
Organism: Terriglobia bacterium; assembly: GCA_963665655.1. Taxonomy (GTDB): domain Bacteria; phylum Acidobacteriota; class Terriglobia; order Versatilivoradales; family Versatilivoraceae; genus Versatilivorator. Next base: position 4,472,484 of record OY762429.1, on the reverse strand, counting down.
ATGCGCGAAGGAGGGCCGACCGGACTCGTGGTTGTCGAACCTCACCACGTCAGTCCGGCAATATCGCCCCGGTGTGGGGACATGGTGTCAGCTTGACGCACACCCGAGAATGGGATAGTTTAGGGTAATGTCAGATTTGGAACTTTACCGTCGCCTCGGCCAAGCCGTTGCGGAACGACGTACCGAGCTTGGCCTCACCCAACGTGAGGTCGCGGAAAAACTGGGGCTTTCCAGAGCCTCAATCGCCAACCTTGAAACCGGTCGTCAACGCATATTGGTGCATCAGCTCTATGCGCTTGTAAGGGCACTTAACCTCAAATCGATTCTGGACCTCGTGCCCAAAGTGTGGGTAGCGCCGGAACCCCTAGCGGAGATCGAGGTCAAGGGTTTGGTCCTAAGTCCGAAGCAACGATCAGCGGTCGAAACCCTGCTCGCCTCGGCCTTCGCGGGCGACCGTACGAAGAAGAATTCCTCATGAGTGAGTTTGCCCAAAAGGACAAAGCTCGGCGAGCGGCACAAGACCTGCTCTTGCAATTCGGCGTCATGACACCACCCGTCCCAGTCGAGCGCATTGCGAGATCCCTTGGCGTACGCATAGAGTACGCTCCGCTTGATGACCAACTATCTGGGCTTGCGCACATTCGAGATGGAGTTCCAATAGTAGGCATCAACACGTTGCACAGCCGAAGTCGGCAGCGCTTTACGCTTGCCCACGAATTAGCACACGTTCAACTTCATCGCCGTGAGCTTGAACGATTTGTACACGTCGATCGTGGTTCGCTCCGACGCGACGCACTTGCTGCTGAGGGTGTGGATCCAATTGAAATCGCAGCAAACGCTTTTGCGGCTGAATTGCTTATGCCAACAGAGCTCCTGAAATCAGTGCTCGCTGGACGTTCGGTTGACCTCGAGGATGACAGAGCTGTAGCGACACTAGCAAAGCGCTTTAGGGTTAGCGACGCCGCGATGCGCTATCGATTAACCTCCCTCGGAGATTTAGCATGAGTTTCGTTGTTTACGACGTTGAGACCACAGGGCTTACCAAACGATTCGATCAAATCCTTCAGTTTGCGGCCACGCTCACGGACTCGGAACTGAACGTCACGGACCAGTTCAAGATTCGCTGCTGCCTCATGCCTCATGTAGTTCCGTCCCCGGAGGCTATGTACGTTACGGGACTCCGAATAGAGCAACTCCTCGATACTTCTCTACCGTCGCACTATGAGATGGTGACAGAGGTCCGGGGCATTCTAGAGTCCTGGAGTCCCACCCTCTTTCTTGGGTTCAACTCCCTGTCGTTCGACGAGGAATTCCTACGCCAAGCCTTCTACCAGTGTCTTTATAGTCCGTTTCTGACGAACACCCGCGGGAACGGTAGAGCCGACGTGCTCAATCTATGCCGCATAACGGCATCCCTGAGGCCCGACGTTATAAAGCCTGCGATGGACGAAAATGGCCGAATCACTTTCAAACTCAAGGCACTTGCCGAGGCTAATGATGTTGTAGTGCCCCTGTCGCATAATGCTACGGCCGATGTCTCGACAACACTTGCGCTCTGCAAAATAATCAGAAATCGTGCGCCCGATATCTGGTCACAATTCCTGAAGTTCAGCCGGAAGGACAGTGTTGAGTCTTTTATCACCGAAGAAGACGCTTTTTTGTTGTCGGACACACTCGGGAACGAATGTCGCACCCGCGTCGTAACCCCAATCGGCAGACACAGCGAACTGCCGATAAGGCACTACTGCCTCGATTTAAGCTCAGACATTGATGCGCTACGGAAAATGTCGATCGGCGAGTTGATTGACCTTTGCAAAGGAGCTGCTCAATCTATCTTGACGGTTCGGACGAACGCAGCACCGATATTATGGCCACTCTACGATGCTGCTCAAGAACATCTCGCACCCTTTGAGGACGAATCTGAAGTCCTAAAGCGGGTTGCACAAATCCGAGAGGACAGACCATTTTTGGAAAGGATTCGCAATGCGGCGCAGGCAGCAGAACCGGTTTATCCGCAGTCAGTTATTGTCGAGGAGCAGATCTATCAACGTGGATTCCCAACGCCGGAAGATGAAGTCATTATGCGGCGTTTTCACGACGCTTCTTGGGAGAAACGCGCTGTTTTGTGCCGGCAACTAAATGACGATAGGTACCGTCAACTAGCGCGGCGACTCGTCTTTTTTGAGCGACCTGATTTGCTTACGGCCGAGCAATTTGCCGCTGTTAACGCAGGAATGCGGGAACGATTAATGGCTTCTCCCGAAGAAAACGTTCCATGGAGATCAATTCCAGCGGCTCAGCAGGAACTCGAAGCTCTCCTGCAAAAAGGCCTCAACAGCCCTGAATTGGGCAGTCAATTGCGGTATTTGGACTACTTGAAACAACGTGCAGACGTGCTTGCCGTCCCAGTAACTGTCGGAGCTCGACCGTGAAAGGAAAATCGCGGGTTCCGGATAGCAGGCTGGTGGACGAGAAGGGGATCGAACCCTCGACCTCGGCGTTGCGAACGCCGCGCTCTCCCATCTGAGCTACTCGCCCAGGCTGAACGGGTCTGTTTAGCATCTCGGCCTAAAATGAGTCAAGTCATTTGGTCAGCGGAGCCCCGCTCCGGTAAGCCGTCCGGTTTCCGCCGACAGGCGACTGTCCCACCTGTTCCGCGCTTCAGTCCATTTGCCGTTGGTGACTCGTTTGTGTACCCTGTAGCCGACTGAACAAGGATGCCTGCCGTCGTCCTGACCTTCCGCTCATGAAATTGCTCCTCACCAACGATGACGGGTTTGATGCTCCAGGGCTCCAGGCACTGCTGAAGGCGGTCGAGGGTCTGGGGAAATGCGTGGTGGGGGCGCCCCACGATCCCCTGTCGGGCTGCAGCCACCAGGTCACCACCCATGAGCCAATCCGGGTGGAGGCTCGCGGCCTCTCTCGCTACATCCTCTCGGGAACGCCCGCCGACTGTGTGCGCATCGGCCTGCGCCAACTGGCGCCCGATGCCGACTGCGTGCTGGCGGGAATCAATCAGGGAGGGAATCTGGGGGCGGATGTGTTCTATTCCGGCACGGTGGCGGCCGTTCGGGAAGGCGTGCTGGAGGGCGTGCCGGGCATTGCCGTTTCCCAGTACTGCAGGAAAGACCGTCCCATCGACTGGACCCGCTCGGCCCGATGGGTGCGGCCCCTTCTAAGAAAGCTGTTGCAGGCCCCCTGGTCCGCCGGGACCTTCTGGAATATCAATCTGCCTCACCTGGAACCCGGCTGCCCCGACCCGCAAACCGTCTACTGTCCCTTGGATCTGTCCCCCCTTCCGGTCACGTTTCGAGTGGAAGCCAACGGTTTTCTGTACAACGGAAGCTACCACCAGAGACGGTATGACCCGGGAACGGACGTCGATGCCTGTTTTCGGGGGGATATCGCCGTGACCCAGGTTCGGCTGGCGTGAGCCGTTGCCTCAGGGCTCCCGCGAGGCGGAATCGGCTTCCCCGCTCTCTCCCAGAAGCCGGTCGGCCTGCCCGGACGCCAGGTAGCGCTTGGCGCAGGCCTGCACCATGGAGACCATCCCCATCAACCCCATGCTCTTCCCCATGGAGAGGTCCCTGCCGAAGATCCGGTAGACCAGCTCGCCGGGCACCCGGGCCAGGCTGGAGGCCGGCTCTCCGGACAGGGTCTCGTCCAGGATGACGGCCATGCACTTGGCCGAGATCCCCTGGGGGTTCTCGACGGCGAAATGGAACTTGAGCGCCTGGCTGGGGAGCTCTTCGCACCAGACGTAGGCCTCCGACTCGCAGGCCGGCGTCAGGTGCGACTTGGGAAAGGGCCGGGTGGCGATGAATTCCGGAACCGACTCGAACCGGGAGGAGACGTCGATGAGCATCTGGATGCGCTCGTCGCGGTCTCCCGCCAAGTCCAGGTACTCCAGCAACATCGCCAGTTTTTCCGGGTATGGGTCCATGAAAGTTCAGGCTCACCCTTGCGGCCGGCGACTGCGTTTGCCTTGCCGGGAATCGCGTCTTAGGGCTTTTCGATGGGCACGTTGACCAGGTTGCCCCACTCCGTCCAGCTCCCGTCATAGTTTCTGACTTGCTGGAAGCCGAGCAGATAGGTCAGAACGAACCAGGTGTGGCTGCTGCGCTCCCCGATCCGGCAGTAGGCCACGATATCGTCGCCGGGCTGCAGATTGTTCTCCCCAGTGTAGATGGCTCGCAGCTCGTCGGCGGACTTGAAGGTGCCGTCCTCGTTGGCCGCCCGCGCCCAGGGAATGTTGGCGGCTCTCGGAATGTGGCCCCCTCGCAGGGCCCCTTCGTTGGGATAGGCCTCCATGTGCAGCCGCTCGCCGGTGTATTCGGCCGGGCTTCTCACATCCACCAGCGGTCTTCCGGCCTGGACATGCTCCAGCACCTGGTCTCGAAAGACTCGAACCTTGCTGTCGTCCCTCTCCGGGGCCTGATAATCACTGGAGGGATAGTCGGCGGCCCCGGTCACCAGCGGCCGCCCCTCGCTTTGCCATTTCAGGCGCCCTCCGTCCATGATCTTGGCATTGGCATGCCCGAACAACTGGAACACCCAGAAGGCATAGCAGGCCCACCAGTTGCTCTTGTCGCCATACAGCACCACCGTCGTGTCGCGGGTGGCGCCGATCCGACGCATCAAGGCTTCAAACCCCGACCTGTCCAGGTAGTCCCGCCTCAGCGGGTGGTTCAGGTCGCGGGTCCAATCGACTTCCACGGCTCCCGGGATGTGGCCGGAGGCATAGAGCAGCGGGTCCTCGTTGGATTCGGCAAATCTGAGATTGGCATCGTTCAGATGCTCCGACACCCACTCGGTCGACACCAAGGCGTCCGTACTGGCGTATCCTCGTTCTTCAATGGCACTCATAAAGCGTCCCTCCTTGTAAGGTTTGGCAGAGTTATACCACAGACTTTGCCGGCCGTCTTTCGATCCGCCCCTCCCCTAGACCGAATCGCCCCCGAGCCGGCCTCACCAACCTACCGGCCGGCCCCTGTTCTGTTCATCCAGCCACTCCCGGAGCGGGGCAAAGTAATCCAGAATGGCGGTGGCGTCCATCTCCCGTTCTCCCGTCAACACCTCCAGCGCCTCCGGCCAGGGCCGGCTGGCTCCCATGGAGAGCATCTCACGCAGGCGCTTTCCGGCAGGCTCGCTCCCGTAGATGGAGCATCGATGGAGCCTGTCCTCGCAGTCGGCTTCCCGGGCCAGGGCCCGATGGAATTGAAACTGCAGGATTTGGGCCAGAAAGTAACGGGTATAGGGCACGTTGGCCGGCACGTGGTACTTGGCGCCCGGATCGAATTCGGTTTCGCCGCGGGGCACCGGGGGCGCGATACCCTGGTACTTGCCTCTCAGCTCCCACCAGGCCTGGTTGTAGCGGTCGGGTGGAATTTCACCGGAGAATACCTTCCAGCGCCACTGGTCCACAAGCAGGCCGAAGGGAAGGAAGGCGATCTTGTCGAGCGCCTGGCGCAGCAGCAACCCCAGGTCCTTGGAAGGCGGGGGAACCTTGTTCAGCAGCCCCAGTCTCGCCAGATAGGCCGGGGTGATCGAGAGCGCAATGGTGTCCCCCACCGCCTCGTGGAACCCGTCGTTGGCGCTTTCCCGGAAGAGGACCGGCAACTGGTTGTAGGCCCTCTGATAATAGTTGTGACCCAACTCGTGGTGGATTACGTTGAAATCTTCGCCGGTGATGTCGATGCACATCTTGATGCGCAAATCCTCGCGCGCATCGACGTTCCAGGCGCTGGCATGGCAGACGACCTCCCGGTCGCGGGGCTTTTCGAAGAGGGATCGATCCCAGAAGCTCTGCGGCAGGGGGGCGAAACCGAGCGAACTGAAAAAGTCCTCCCCATAGGAGACCATCTGCCTCGGGGTCGTCTTGCGAGACTGAAGAATCTCGGTGAGATCGAAGCCCGGATCGGTTTCCTGCGGCGCGACCAACGGGAAGATGTTGGACCAGGTTTGCGCCCACATGTTACCCAGCAGGTGAGCCGGTATGGGACCGTCGGCGGGAACCACCTCCGGCCCGTAATGGGCCCGCAGCCTCTGTCTCACGTAGGCATGCAGCGACAGGTAAAAAGGCCGCACCTGCTCCCAAAGGCGGTCCAACTCCTGCTGGAACGCCTCGGGAGACATATCGTACTTGGCCCGCCACATGGCCCCCGTATCCGAAAATCCCAGGCCGCGGGCTCCCTGATTGGCCAGTTCGACGTATCGCTGAAAGTCCTTCCGCATCGGAGGAGAAATGCCGCGCCAGCCAATCCAGGCTTCCTTCAGGGCTTCCGGATCCCGGCTGGCGGCCATGAACCGGGACAGCTCCATCAGGTTTCGACACTCCTCGCCGGCCTCACCGCACACTTTCCCTTTTCCATAGGTGGATTCCATCGACGTCACCAGCCGGGTGAGCTCCTCGCCGGCCTTGGGATCGGGAGGGGTGGCCAGCGTCAGCGACAATCGAAGCAGCTCCAGTTTCCTGGCCAGCTCCCTCGGCAAGCCGGCCGTTTCGAAACCCGCGGATTCCTTGGCCAGTCTGGCGGTGGCCTCGATGGCCCGCTTGCTGGCCAATGCAGCCAGAGCCTGGGTGTCTCCGGTGATGTAGGTCGACCGGACCCAACTGGCGCGGGCGGCCTCGGTCCAAAGCGCCAGCAGGTGTTCCTCGGCCCGGCGCATGAACTCTTCGGCGTCCGACGAGGTGGACTCGGCGTCCTGCGCTGATCCGGCCAGCCCCGAACATGAACCCGACCCAAGGGCCATGACGACCCCGATGAGAACCATCCATCTCTTCAAGGGAGAACTCCTTCTCCGGCCGCTCCGGCCGAACGGTCCACTCAGTTTATAATCTGGTTTCTCCTCCCTCAATGTTTTTATTTTCAATGGATTTACCGGAAGGCGGTCGAGTTGCGGGCACGGTAACGAACGCCCCTGGCCCGGGCAAATGGAGAGCGGGGACTGAATCGCCGAGTCACCGCTCTGCCGTGCGGATCATTGGAGGGAAAACGCCCAATCGTCAATAAAGACGAACCACGAATGAACACGAATAGACACGAAGAAGGGTCGCATTCCCGCAGGGCCATTCTTTGTTCGGTTTGCTAGGGTCCAGGAGGGCAGGAGCAGGGCGAAGCCTGCCAGTCATGCCCGGGAACACCGGCTTTTTTTGACGGTTTCCTGCTCACGGGTGGCCCACTCCGGTGCCTTTCAGTCGACGTCGGTGAACAAAAAATGGCCTTGCGCATTCCCGGGGGAAACCCGCGGCTGGCCAAGTGCAGATCCGAATTTCGCAAAATGGGGAAAACCGGGGACGTTGTCGAATTACGGGAATTACTGGAAAAACCGATGGGGCGATTCTGAAATGCTGAGGCAGAATAGGCAGAATCGAGACTCACCCAACTCCACGGGCGCCGATGTCAACACCCCGGCCTATTGAGTCATGAAAATAACATAAAAATAGCAAAGTATTCACACTATTGACATGGATATTTTTTGCATAATTCAAATGTGATTCTGGATGCCGGAAAACCAGTTTGCTCTGAATGTGAGATTCACGCTGAAATTGATGTTCGCCGCATGCTGGTCCTTTAGTCGTCTGAAGGTCGGGACCCAATCAGGCGGCGGATTGTAGGGTTGCCCTTCAGGGACGCGCTGAGCGTCGCCGCGACGATGCCATGCCGATGAGGAGGCATTGAGATGCAACAGTTGAACGCCTGGCTCAAGATTCTGTCACGTGCAGCCATTGCCATATTGTTACTGGTTTTGTTTGCTGGATTCTTATTATCGGCCGGTAGCTCGTTCGGTAGCTTAATAGGCGCAATGTTCGCGCAGGTCTTCACATGGTTGGTGGAGACACCCGGCAAATTGCTGGTTGCCCTGGCAAAGTTTGGGCCCAAAATGGCAGGGGATGTTGCGAACGACATATCCAGCCGCTTGGCATCATTCCACGATGCCAGACTCAATCTCTCGGTTGTTCTGTCCTATCTTGTCGTTTTTATTCCACTGGCTGTTTCGGAACCACTGGCGCTATTTAAACAAGGTGTGAAAAGTTTGGCGCAGCTTTTCCGTGTGTCTATAGGCTTCATAACGAGCGGTGAATCGTGGAGCGATCTCACATCTTCGTATCTCAAAGCTGGGACATACGTCGGCATATGTATTTTAGCTTCTTCTTTTCTTGTCAGTACAACGCCCACGAGCTCTGTTCCAGATTCCAATCCAGCTTATCTGATTGCCGAATCGGTTCAGCGTCTGTTACCGGTCCAACTGGTCATAAACTTCGCCAATGCCGAACTTGATGAAGACGGCCGCTTGTCCAATTGGGGAGTCGCGCTTGGCGCTACCCGCGAAACCACGCTGAAGACGCTGAAGAAGACAATGAAAACGCTGGCTGGATGCGGGACGACCGATAACGTAGTAACCGTTAAACCGTATGGATTTGCAAGTGAAGACGCCTTCCGCGACTTGGAACGTGACAAGAGCAACAAGTTGAACGTGCAGGTGGCGAATCGGCGGGCCGAAGCGGTTTATCAAGCGCTGGACGCTATGCAGGTCGGAAGCGTGGAGATAAAAAAACCGCGACCGTGGAACAATTTCAAAGAAATGGAGTGCAAGCGAAATGCAATGATTCGGGTTCCTGAGAGTTCCCCTCGGGATGCGTTTGCCGACAGAGTAGTTGTGCTCCACTTGTCGAGTTCTGGAAACTGTACGGTTGTGCAGAATGAGCCTCAGTAAATTCGTGTTCATTCGGTAGAGTCGAGGGGAGGCGCGCCGGCCTTAGATCGAGGGAGTCGCTGTTGTCGGCGGCTTTCGCCACTCGCCGGTGCCTCAATCTCGTTCCTCGCTGCGTTTCCTCGCCCCCGCTCGTCAAACCGGACGTGCGGGTTTCCCGCATCCGGCTTTCAGTCGAGATCATGCCTTCGCCCACGGATGGCTCTGTGGCTTCGACCCCAGGCAAGTGAGTCCATAGGTGTTCCATAGTCTCGCGTCCGAGAAGCGCACTGTCCCCCCGGTCCTCACCTTGTGCCTCCGACAGAGCCACTGACGCAGCCGCCGGCCCGCGTGGCGGTCGATCGCTCGGTAGGCCGGGCTTACCTGCCCCAGGCTGAAGTAGTTCGCCCATCCCCTCATCATCCGGTTCAGGTCCTCTACCATCTGGCCCGGTAACAGATTCCCGTTCCTCGGCGCCGTCCACTCGCTGATCTTGCGGCAGATGCTTTGAACGCTCGCCTGGCTGGGTCGGGTGCCGATGTAGACTCCTTCCCCCTTGGAGCGATAGTTGCGTCCGATGCGGTAGCCCAGAAACTCCATCGGTTCCTCGGGACACCGCAAGCACCGGGTCTTCCGCTCGTTGACCGGTAGCTTCAGCTCCTCCATGATCCGCTTGACCGCCGTCAGCATCTCTGCCGCCGGTGCCTTGCCGAGCACACAGAAGTCATCCGCATAGTTGACGATCTCCGCTCGGAAGCGCCGGGCATAACCCAGCACCTTCCATCCCAGCACGAAGCGCCGCATGTAGAGATTGCTGAGCATGGGTGAGATCGGGGCTCCTTGCGGTGTCCCCTTCCGCTCCCGGCGCCCTCGGTTCGTGCGGCGTCTGCCACCCTTCCCGTCGTCCTCCTCCACCGGCATCTCCAGCCATGCCTTGATGAGTCCCAGCATCCTCCCGTCACTCACGCGCCGGGCAATGCTCTTCATCAACTCCGCATGCGGTATCTCGCCGAAGTAGTTGGACAGGTCGCCGTCAACCACCTCCTGGTAACCCCTTTGCAGGAGTCCATGCACGCGTTTGACCGCGTCGTTGGCACTCCGCCCCCGCCGATAGCCATACTGCTCCCGTTGCAGGTCCGCTTCCACGATCGGCTCCAACACCAGCAAAGCCGCCGTCTGCGCTACCCGGTCCCGGATGCAGGGTATGCCCAATGGCCGGAACTTGCCGGGCTGTTTCTACGGACCTCTCCGCCACCCTGACGGCCCAGCCTGCCCCTCGCGGGGTCCCGGTTGATGTGTGCTCCATCTCCGTCAGGGCTTCCCGTGTTGCTGCCCTCTTCCCCTTCCATGCGTGCCAGCGTCACTACCCCGACGGAAGCGGATCGGTGCCCGCGTCGCTCTCTTCCCCATCCGCCAACGGCCTTCCCCTAAAGACAGGAGGGTCGGCTTCCGTATTGACCGTTTCGAGGCCTGCTCGACGTTCACTCGCGTTCCGGCCCGCATGGTCGCTGAACCGCCCAAGGCGGCCCGTTGACACCAGAGTGCTTCAGACCATTTTGTTGCCTCCATGATCCGCCCTGGCTGCTTCCAACCGGAGCGACAGTTGTTGGGCGGGATTCGCACCCACCAGAAGAAGGCGCCTTTCCACGGCGCACTGTTCATTCGTGGTTCGTCGTTTTCCTTTGTGGAGAACTCTTTTCCGTCCTTCGTCTCATCACTCTCCACACTCCACTCTCCACCAATTGTCCCTTGTGCTTGGGTAACAGGCAAAATAGACTGGTATGGGTGGGCTGAAGGGCCGCCAGGGCGCCTCCGGCACGCCCGGTCGAGAGCTAAGCATGCGAGGCTTCAACATCTTCGTCTTCACGATGGCTTTGTCCCTTGGGGCCGGACTGGTCGGCTGCAGGGGCGAGGCCGGTTCGGGCCGGGCCGCGCCGCTCTCGCTGGCCGCCTCGCCCGACAGCGGCGGTCCAGCCGCGACCGTCAGCATTTTTTCGGTAGAGAAGGGAGAGCTGGTCATGGTGAACAAGGTAGTCAAGACCGAGGAGGAATGGCGCGATCAACTCACGCCCCTGCAATACAACGTGACCCGGAAAAAGGGGACCGAGCTCGCCTTCAGCGGAAAGCACAATTTTTCCAAGGAGCCGGGCATCTACCAGTGCGTCTGCTGCGGAACCGATCTGTTCACCTCCGACACCAAGTATGACTCGGGAACCGGTTGGCCGAGCTTCTGGGAGCCCATTGCTCCCGAGAACATCCGCATGGAAACGGACAGGGCCTATGGCATGGTCCGAACCGAAGTCCTGTGCAATCGCTGTGACGCCCACCTGGGACACGTTTTCAATGATGGACCCAGACCGACCGGCCTGCGCTACTGCATGAATTCGGCTGCTCTCAACCTCAAGAAGAAGTAGGGAGAGGCATTCGGAGCCCCGCTGGAAGCATCCCTCCCGGTCGAAGCCGTTCCAGTCGATGCTCCAACCCCGCTTCGCCAATTCCCTGCGATTGTCCCTGATGGGCGCCTGGCTGATGGGCACGGTATTCCTCTGGGTGGCCGCCACCGAGAACTTCCGTCGCCTGGATGCGGTTCTGAACGGTCCCCATCCGGAATTCCACCAGAAGCTGGAGCCGCTGCCGGCGGGCGAGGCGCGCGTCGTCCTGCGTTTCCCGGCCTCAATCGCCTTGTTTCCATGCCATGGCTACTTTCGCGATCGGCGACATTCACGGATGCTTTCGGACCCTGCAGCACCTTGTGAAGCTGATTCGGTTCGACCCCGGCCGGGATCGACTCTGGCTGGCGGGCGACCTGGTCAACCGCGGACCCGGATCTCTGGAGGTCCTTCGCTGGGTCCGGCGGCTTGGAGACCGAGCCGTCTGCGTTCTGGGAAACCACGATCTGAAGCTGCTGGCCTGCGGCCTGGGAATTCGCTCTTCCCTGAAAAACCCTCAACTGAGCTCGATTCTGGCTGCCCCGGACCGCGAGGAACTGCTCTCCTGGCTCGGAAGCCGGCCCCTGGTGCACCGCGAAGGAGGGTATGTCCTGGTTCACGCCGGCCTGTTGCCGAGATGGACGGTGGACCAGGCGATCCAACTGGGAGGGGAGATTCGACGACGCCTGGCGGGCCCGGGAGCCGTGGAGCTGCTGCAGTGCCTGACGGCGAGGAACCTGTCGGAATTCAAGGAGAAGGAACCCGGATCATTGCGACTGGCGGCCGCGCTCCGAGCCATGACCCAACTGAGGACGCTCAACCGGGACGGGAGCATGGACCTCAACTTCGTGGGTCCACTAGCGGAGATGCCGGACTCTCTCATCCCCTGGTTTTCTTTTCCCGGCCGGCGCAACAGCTCCGCCACCGTCGTATTCGGGCATTGGGCCGCCCTGGGGTTGTTCCAGGCGCCCGGGATCGCAGGCCTCGACAGCAACTGTGTCCGCGGAGGGCGGCTGACGGCCTTGCGACTGGAGGACGGCCGGACATTTCAGCAGGAATTTGCAGATTAATTTCCCTTGAATTCCCCCAGCAGGGCGTTCAGGCTGCTTTTGGCGTCTCCAAAGAGCATGCGGGTGTTGTCCTTGTAGAAGAGGGGGTTCTCAATTCCCGCAAACCCGGATGCCATCGACCGCTTCAACACGATCACCACCCGGGCCCGGTCGACCTCGATGATCGGCATTCCGTAAATGGGACTTTCGGAGTCGTCCCTGGCGGCGGGGTTGACCACGTCGTTGGCTCCAATCACCACGCACACATCCACCGTCTCCATGGTGGGATTGACGTCGTCAATCTCGACCAGAAGGTCGTAGGACACGTTGGCCTCCGCCAGCAGGACGTTCATATGTCCCGGCATCCGGCCGGCCACAGGATGGACCGCATAGCGGACTTCGCAGCCATTGTCTTCCAGGAGTTCCCCCAGCTCCATCACCCCGTGCTGGGCCTGGGCGACGGCCAGGCCGTAGCCCGGCACGAAAACCACCGACCGGGCCGCTTCCAGGATGAAATAGGCGTCCTCGGCAGAGATGGGACGGGGCTCGCCATGGGTCTGTTTGCCGCCTTTCCCGGCAACGGCTCCGAAACCGCTGAACAGCACGTTGGTGAGGGACCGGTTCATGGCCTTGCACATGATGTTGGTCAGGATGAGACCACTGGCTCCCACCAGCGCACCGGCGACGATCAGGATGTTGTTGAAGATCACGAACCCCGCCGCGCAGGCCGCCAGCCCGGAATAGCTGTTCAGAAGGGAGATGACCACCGGCATGTCGGCCCCGCCGATGGGGGCAACCACCAGGATGCCAAGCAGAAATGCCGAGGCCATCAGGACCAGGAACAGCGCCTGGCTCTCCTGGGAATCGAGACCGAAGAGCGCGCCGCCCAGGCAGAGGAGCGCCAGCAACAGGAAGTTGATCGGCTGCTGACCGGGAAAAAGCAACGGTCTGCCGAGGCGAAGGGATCGCCATCCGATCTCCTTCAGCTTGGCCCAGGCCACCAGGCTGCCGCTGAAGGTGACCCCGCCGATCACGACCGCCAGCAGGATGGTCACCGCGCCCAGCGGCTCCTGAAGCGGCTGGCGATGGTAGGCCTCCCAGCCCACCAGCAGGCTGGCTCCCCCGCCGAAGCCGTTGAACAACGCTACCAGCTCCGGCATCTCGGTGAGCTGCAGGCGGGTTGCCGCCAGCGATCCTATGGCTGCGCCGATGAGGACTCCCACCAGGATCCACTGGTATTCCACCACCTCCGTATGCAGCAAGGTGACGGCCACCGTCAGGAGCATGGCGCAGGCAGAGGCCAGGTTCCCCCAGCGAGCGGTGTCGGGGGAACTCATCAACTTCAGGCCCAGGGCAAACAGGAAGGCCGCCAGCAGGTAAGCCAGTTGGATGTATACGCTCACTTGCGGTCACCGCGCTTCTTCTTGAACATGGCCAGCATCCGCTGAGTCACCAGGTACCCCCCGACCACATTGATGGTGGCCAGCGCGACCGCGGCCGTGCCCAGACCGGTGCTGAGGGAGGTGCTGTCGGCGGCCCCGGCGGCCAGCAGGGCCCCGACCAGCGTAATCCCGGAAATGGCGTTGGACCCCGACATCAGCGGGGTGTGCAGCGTCGCCGGCACCTTGGAAATCAGCTCGAGACCCAGGAAGACGGACAGCATCAGGATAAACATCAAGAAGATCAGGTCGCCGGACATGGGCTCTCCTCAGCGATTGGCGGACGGATTGATTCCCTCATACAGAATGCGGCCTCCATGGGTAACCAGGCAGGCGCCAAGCACCTCGTGGTCCAGGTCTATCTGAAGATGGGGCTTGCTCTCTTCCAGGCATTCCTGGATGAGGTGGAAGAGGTTGCTGGAATACATCTGACTGGCGTGGGTGGCGACACGGCCGGGCAGGTTGGCCAGGCCGATAATCCTCACTCCTCCAGTCTCGATGGTCCGATCCACCTCCGAACCCTCCACGTTGCCCCCGCGCTCCACGGCCAGGTCCACCACCACGCTGCCCGGTCTCATCCGGCTCAGGGTCTGCCCGGTGATCAAGCGCGGGGCCTGGCGGCCAAAAACCTGGGCGGTGGTGATCACCACATCCGCCTGAGCGCAGACAGCGGCCAGCGCCTCCTGCTGCAGGCCCAACTGTTTCCTGGAGAGGGCCCGCGCGTAGCCTTGACCGGTCTCTCCCGTGCTGCCCAGATCGATCTTCACGAAGCGGGCTCCCAGCGACTTGACCTGCTCTTCCACCACGGGCCGCGTGTCGTAAGCCTCCACCCGCGCCCCCAGCCGCTTGGCCGTGGCGATGGCCTGGAGGCCCGCCACTCCGGCGCCGAGCACGAAAACCCGCGCCGGGAAAATGGTGCCGGCAGGGGTTGTCATCATGGGGAAAATCTTGTCCAGGGCCTCGGCTGCCAGGATCACCGCCACATACCCGGCCAGGCTGGCCTGGGAACTCAAGGCATCCATTTTCTGGGCCCGGGTGGATCTTGGAATCAGCTCCATGCTGACAGCGCTGATCCCCCGACTTCTCAGAAGTTCGATCAACTCGGAAGCCTGGAACGGATCCAGGAAACTGATGCAAAGGCACCCCTCTCCAAGGCGGGCCACGTCCTCCGCGGGAAGACAGCGAACGCCGGCCACCAGGTCGGCAGCCGCAAGCATTTCCTCCCGCCGGGACGAGACCTCGGCCCCGGCGGACTCATAGGCCTCGTCCGGACAGCCGGCGCCCGATCCGGCCGAGGCTTCCACCGCAACCTGTATTCCCTTTTGGACCAGTTGCTCCACGTGGTCGGGAATCAACGCCACTCGGCGTTCCCCCTGATCGCGTTCCTTCGGCACGACGACTTTCATGGACAGAATCCTCCGAGCGGCCGCAACCGGTCCGACGGACAGCAACGCACTGCCATCCGGCCGGGAAAAATGGCCTCAAGGAAGCACCCGATTGCCCCGAACCGCGCTGCAACTCCAGGTTCGCATTTTTGACAGTCGGGGGCCAGAAAAAACAGTGCCGCTCCAGCCGGCTCAATCGCTGGAGGGTTGGGACCCGGATCCGGCGCCGCACAAACGACCTTGCCCTTGGCCTCGACCCGGAATCGGCCATCATACCCGAAGGCAATCCGGCGACCGAAGAAAATATCGAACCGGGCGAACGTGGAAGCCTCTGGAAGGAGTCGCCGATTTCTGCAACAATGCGGGCCACGCCGGCAAGCGGCTGAAACCCGGCAAACAGCCGCCGATCGATGGTTCGGCAGCATCCAGAATTCGCTTGTCGGTCCGAGGAGGAGAATTGTCACTGAAATTCATCCACATCACGGACTCCCACGTCGGCGAAACGGTCGACACCCTGTTGCATCTCTATGCATCGGGACGCGCCCTGAGCGCTGCCCTGGCCCACATCGCCCGCCACGATCGCCATGGAGCCGCCTTCATCGCCCACACGGGCGACATGATCTGCACCTCCTCCCGCCCCGACTCCTACGAGGGCGCCCGCGCCATCTATGGACTGGAGGGCGAGGCTCCGGCGCCGGGTCCGCTCGTTTCTCGCGCTCATGGCCTGGATCTGCCCTGGTATTACATTCCGGGCAACGCCGACGACCGCGACGCCTGCAGGGCCAGGATCTTCCCCCGGGGGCCCCGTCACGGCCTGTTCAACTACGCCTGGGAGGTCGGGGGCATCCGTTTTCTCAGCCTGGACTGGGGAGCCTGGAAGACCGACGTCTACACCCTGGAGCCGAGCGCCTTCGCCTGGCTGGAAAGGCAACTGCAGCAATCGGTTCCAACCATCATCCTCACCCACCACCCGCCGGTCCACGTGGGGGTGGAAATGTTCGACAGGATGACGCCCGAGGATCTGCCGCGCCTGCAGAACCTGATTCGCGACTCCTCGGTCACGGCGGTGTTTCACGGACACACCCACTACCCCTGGGAAATGCGCATCGGCCACGTTCCCGTCTTCGGCACCGGGTCCATCACCTACCGGTTGAGCTACGATGAGGGGCCCCCGCACCTGAAGCTTTTCCCCCCACAATACCGAGTGGTTACCGTGGAGGATGACGGATCGGTGAGCACCGAAGTGTGGGAAGTGGAGTTGCCTGCCTAACAACAGGAGCTGCCGGGAGAACAGCTGTCGTCCTCGACCAGGAGCAGGTCCCGACCCTGCCCCAGAATGAGGAACGAACCCCGGTAGGGAGGGCGGCTGAGCTTGGCGGCCGTATCGGTAGAAACCTCGATGGGCTCATTGCGCGGGAACAGGTGTCCTTCCTCGTCCATGACGGCCTTTTGAGGTCCCAGATAGACGGCCCGCTGCCCCGCGAAGCGATGATCGTCGGTCTTTTCGAACTTGAAACCTCGCAGGGTGACGGAGTAGAAGGCGCACCCCTCGACTGTCTTCCAGAAGTCTCTCTTCAGGATCTGAAGTCCGTGGAATCCCGCCTGTTCCAGCCAGGTCGTGAATTCCTCTTCGGTCAGCGCTCCCGACAGGCACTCTCCCCACAACCTCGGATTGACCCGCAGGTGGTCGGGCACCGGTTCCCGGCTGACGATGTCGCTCACCACGGCGCGGCCATGATCCTTCAGCACCCGCCACATTTCGCGAAAGACCGCCTTCTTGTCGGGTGAGAGGTTGACGACGCAGTTGGAGGTGATCAGGTCAACGGTCTTGCTCTCCACCGGAATCTGTTCCAGAAAGCCTTGCCGGAACTCGACGACGTCGTAGCCCAGCGTCTCGGCTACCGCGGTCCGGTTCCGATTGGCCACGGCCAGCATCTCGCCGGTCATGTCCACGCCGATGACCCTTCCCGAGGCGCCCACTTTCCGCGCGCCGATGAAACAATCGATTCCGCCCCCCGATCCCAGGTCCAGCATCGTTTCTCCGGAACCCAATCCGGACAGGGCAACCGGAGAACCACAACCGTAGAAGCGGTCCATCACCTCCTTGGGGATATGGCCCACCTCATTCGGATCAGGCTCCATGGGACAGCAGAGTTCCGCCTGCGGCTTCTCCGCGGCCTTGGCGTAGAACTCCCGCACCACCCGGCGGGACTCTTCGATATCGAAGGCCAGCACGCAGTTGGAGTGCAGGGTGGCTACCGCGGTCCGGTCGCCCACATCGATTGGGTCCCTGCCGGCGCCGCAGGCCACGGCGCCTTCGCCCATCGAGTGGTAGACCGCCGGGGCGTCAATGCCGGAACGGCCATTCAGGCTGTGCCGCTTTTCCCGAGCCAACTCCACCATGATGTCCTGGGCCAGGGCGCGGTAGACCTCATAGTAGGGGTCGGGGGCATGCAGGTCCCCGGCCCCGGCCCCGTCGGCGCTGAAGAAATAACTGTGCTCGATATCTCCGCCCCCCAGGATGAATCGGAAGGGATCGTCCCGGAGCCAGGACTTGTTGGCAACCGAGGCCTGCCGAAACCGTCGGGCCACCGGAGAGTCCTGCCAGATCTGGCGCAAGTTCCCGTTGTCCACCACGCCGGCGGCCAGGGGCTTGTGGTTGGCGCAAGCCGCCGATGGATAGACGGTGCCGTCGGAATAGACGCACAGGGAATCCCAGAACTGGTTCCCCAGGTCGTGCTTGACCCCAGGCCGCCCGTTGACCCGAAGCTTCAAGGACTCCAGGTTGTCCAGCCCGACGCCCAGCCTGGCGGCTTCTTGAGCGGTGACCCGGGCAGCTCCTATCAGATCCTCGCAGGAGGGGAATGGGTCCTGCTCGGTCTCCAGGACCCGTCCCCGCCGGTGCATCCACATCAAATGTTGCGATTGGGCTCCCCAATCCTTGACGATGCGCGTGATCAGGGGCAGCTCCTCCAGGTTGTCGCGTGTGACCACGGTGGTCAGGGAAACCGGGAACCCCAACCCGGCCACCGCCCGGGTCCCTTCGGCAATCCTGCCGAAGGTGCCGCGTCCACGGTAGCGATCGTTGGTTTCGGCCACGGCGCCGTCCAGCGAGATCTGAAGCCGCAGCCGCTCCCGGCCGAATTGAGCGAGCCGGTCCAGCCGCTTGCCCTGGAACAGCAGCCCATTGGTCAGAATAATGAGCTCGGCCTGCTTCTTTTCGGTGACGGCCTCGATCAACTCGAAGATATCGGCACGCGCGAAGGGCTCTCCTCCGGTGAAGTAAAAGCGCTCCGCCCCGCACTCGCAGGCCTGGTCGATGATGTGGAGCAGTCGAGCGGCAGGGAGCCCCGGATCGGCTGCTGGAGACGAGCTGACCAGACAGTGGGTGCAGGCGAGGTTGCAGGAGTTGTTGGTGTGGATCCAGACCTCGGAGAGCTTGTCCACGCTCAGATGGGCCGAGCGACCGGCATAGGGAGGGCGCTCGAAGGGTGTGAAAGACACCATGCCCGTTCGGAGACAGTCACGGACAAAGGAATGCACGTGCAGCCAGGACTTGGCGGCATCCAACTGGAGCCATTCCGCGTAGCGCCGGCTGAGGGCTCCAACCGTCAGCGGCTCTCGCAACCATTCCAGCAGCCTGGCTCCCCTCCGACCGGTGGCCAGCCAGTTGGGCTCCTCGCCATCAATAAGGAACCGCAGGCCCTCCAGTTCCAGGCAGGACAGGTCCGGCAGATAGAGACGCTGGTCTTCCTTGAGCTCCAACATCACGGTCTCCTTGGAGTCTGGGACACCCCAGTTGTGCCCTCAATGAGCCACCGCGTCATCTGGGGCGGGGGCGCGGGTAGGTGAAAAGTGGCCAGTGGTCAGTGGTCAGCCCAGCCGCCGCCCCACAAGACGGGGCGGATCATACAGGATGAAACCGGGGAGGTTTCAGACAAGTGGTCAGTTATTTGATCCATGCGTTCAGCATCTTGGCACCGCTTGCCCTGGAATGAGATCCTTCAGTTCGCTTATCTATTCGTGTGCATTCGTGTTTCGTCTTTTTTGACGATCAGCCGTTTCCCCTCATAAGACCGGCACGGCCGAATGGGCGTGCTGCTGATCACTGATCACTGATCACTATCAAGTCTGGCGATTCCACAGCTCGACCACCCAATCCACCACCCTGGGCTTGCCGAACACCACGTCGTAGCAGCCGCCCTTGCGGGACACCTCATCCCGGCGCAGCCAGTGGAAGCTGCAACCGGCCTCGCGGGCCAACACCGGCGTGGCCGCCACGTCCCAGAGGCACAGATCGGGATCGATCATGGCTCCCACCGAGCCTTCCAGGGCCAGGCAGTGACCGAAGCAGTCGCAGTAGGTCCGGACGCTGGGATGGGACCGATAGAGTTGTTCCAGCACGTCCGCCTTGCCTGCCTGGTGGAACTGGGACCTCTCTCCAACCGACAGAATTTCCAGCTCGAGAGCATCGTCCCGCGCGAGGTCGGCAACCTGGAGTCTGCGGCCGTTGCACCAGGCCCCCAAGCCCAGGGCGCCGCTGTAACAGCGTGCGAGGCCCGGCAGGTCGATCACGCCCAGCACCGGATGGCCGCGAAAGTGCAAAGCCAGCACGGTTCCGAACAGCGGGACCCGATGGCGCAGGCTGCGGGTTCCGTCAACGGGGTCGATAATCCACTGGTAATCCGCATCCGGGTTGCAGGCGTCGAATTCCTCGCCCAGAATGCCATGGGAGGGGAACCAGCCGCTCAAGGCCGAGCGGACATGCTTTTCCACGGCCAGGTCCACATCGGTCACAAAGGTGCTGTCCGCCTTCAAGCGGTGGCTGATCCCTCGAGCCAGGGCCTCGTCGACAAGGCTCCTGGTTTGGGCTGAAAGCTGCCGCGCCTTCTCCAACAGTCCGGCCAGGTCCTCCCTTGCGGGAAGCGGCTCACCGCGCGGCGTTTCTTCACCGGCCTTGCTCATGGCTCACCCGCCGGCAACCGCCGGGACGAACAGCACCTCGCTCCCAGGGGGGACTTCGTACTCCAGCGCTTCCCGCCGGACCATTCCGTCCACGAAGATCGCCAGGCCCGACCGGAGATGACCGTTCTCCACCAGGCGGTCCCGAATCCCCGGGTAGAGCAGCTCCAACTGGTCGATCATGTCTCCCACCGTCCGCCCCTCAACTTCCAGTTTCCTGACGTCGCCGGTCAGGGAGTGCAGCAAAGCAGGGATGTGGACAATAGCCATGATGTCGCCTTTCAGTTGTTGCCAGCCGTTTCGAGTCAAAAAAAGGGCTCGAAGCCGCTTGCCCGGCCTCGAGCCCGATTGCTTCGTCTGAAGATCACATCCCCTCAGCTCTTGGCCGAAAGCGCCTTCACCACCGTCTGGGGAGACATGGGAAGATCGCCCAGGCGCACCCCGACAGCCCGCGCGATGGCGTTGGAGACGGCGGCCTGGGGCGGGACGATGGGCACCTCGCCCACCCCCCGCACGCCGTAGGGATGTCCCGGGTTGGGCACTTCCACGATGATGGTTTCGATCATGGGCAGATCCAGGCTGGTGGGCATGCGGTAATCCAGGAAGCTGGAATTCATCAGAAGCCCGTCTTCGTTGTAGAAGTACTCCTCGTTGAGGGCCCAGCCGATGCCCTGAACCACCCCGCCCTGCATCTGGCCTTCCACGTAGCTGGGGTGAATGGCTCTCCCGGCGTCCTGTACGGCCGTGTACCGCAGGATGGTGACCTTTCCGGTATCGGGATCGACCTCCACGTCCACCACATGGGTGGCGTAGGCTCCCCCGTGATTCTGGGGAGTGACCGTCTCACGGCTTCCGACGTCGATGCCCTTCTGGCTGAGGTCGGCCGCCAACTCCTTGATGGTCATGGACCTGGAATTGCCATTGGTGGTTGCAATCACTCCGTCGGCCAAGGACACCTGGTCCTTGTCGACCTTCCAGATGTCGGCCGCCTGCTCGATGAGCTGGCTCTTGATGGCCTGACCGGCGTTATAGGCCGCCCATCCCGTGGCGAAGGTGACCCGGCTTCCTCCCGTGACTTCGGTATATCCCACCGAATCGGTATCGGCCACCGAAGGAACCACATCCTCCACCGGAATCCCCAGGACCTCGGCCAACTGCATGGCGATCGAAGTCCGAGTGCCTCCGATATCGGTGGAACCCTCCTGCAGGGTGACGGTGCCGTCGCCGTTGAGCCGGGCGGTGACGCTCGAGGTCAGGCCCGCGTTGACCCAATAGCCCGAAGCCACCCCGCGGCCCCGATTGGGTCCTTCCAGCGGGGTCTGGTAGTGCTCGCAGTCCCGGGCCGCCTCGGTGGTCTCGATGCATCCGATCCGGGGATGAGGAATCCCGTGGGACTGGATGTCGCCTTCCTTGGCTCCATTCAGCAGCCGGATCTCCATGGGATCCAAACCGAGCATCTCGCAGAACTCGTCGAGCATGCATTCGACGGCGAATTCGGAATTGGGGGCTCCCGGCGCCCGGTAGGCCGCCGTCTTGGGCTTGTTCACCACCACGTCGTACATGTCGATGGTGGTGTTGTCGATGTTGTAGGGAGCGAACATGCAGATCCCCCCCAGGGCCACGATGGAGCCGGGGTAGCCGCCGGCCTCGTAGGCCAGCATGGTCTCGGCCGCCGTGATGCGCCCCTCGCTGGTGACGCCCATCTTCAGCTTGACGTAGGAACCGGAGGTGGGCCCGGTCGCCTGAAAGACTTCGGTCCGATCCATCACCACCTTGACCGGGCGCCCGGCTTTCCGGGAGAGCACCGCGGCCACCGGCTCCCCGTATACCGGGATCTTCCCGCCGAACCCGCCCCCGATCTCGGTGGGGATGACCTTCAGCTTGGAGACCGGGATATCCAGGATCTGGTGCACGCTGGTGCGTACCGTAAAGGCCCCCTGAGTGGTCACCCACATCGTTACATAGCCGTCGGGATTCCACATGGCCGTGGCCGCGTGGGGCTCGATATAGCCCTGGTGGACGGTGGCGCAGCGATATTCCCGTTCCAATACGTGGTCGGCGGCTGCAAACCCCTGGCTGAGATCGCCCTTGACATGCCGCGTATGCGAGGCCACGTTGCTGGGCTTGGAGCTCTTCTCTCCCAGCTCGTCGGTGTAGAGATCCTCGTGCACCAGGGGAGAATCCTCGTCCATGGCCTTGAGCACGTCCATGACCGGCGGCAGCACCTCGTACTCGACTTCAATCAGCCCGAGAGCTTCCTCGGCAATGTGCGGGCTGGTCGCCGCCACCGCCGCCACGGCATGGCCGTGATAGACCGCCTTGTCGGAGGCCATCACGTTGTCGCACATGGGCTTCAGGGGGACCTCGCCCAATTCCCCCAGGTTGGCGGTGCGACTGCCCGCGTCCGGGAAATCGGCGGCCGTCATCACCGCCTTCACACCGTAAAGGGCTTCGGCCTTTGCGGTGTTGATGGACTTGATATTGGCATGGGCGTGAGGACTGCGCAGCACCTTTCCATGGAGCATGCCCGGCAACTGCACGTCGGCGCCATAGACAGCCCTTCCCGTGACCTTGTCCACGCCGTCATGGCGTATGGGCCGGGTCCCGATGACCTTGTACTTCTGCTCCACTTCCGTCTTGGCTGGATCCATGGTTTGGGTGGGGTTCATTTCTTCACCTCCAGTTGGGGTTCGGCATCCAGGATGGCACGTACAATCTTGTCATAGCCGGTGCAGCGGCAGAGGTTTCCGGCACACCAGTGCCGGATGTCGCCCTCGCTCGCCTGAGGATTCTTCTCCAGCAGCGCCTTGCCGGCCATGATGAAACCCGGCGTGCAAATGCCGCACTGAAGCGCGGCGTTTTCCAGAAACGTCTGCTGCAGCGGATGCAGACCCTCCGATCCCATCAGGCCCTCGATGGTCTCCACCGTGCATCCGTCGATCTCCGCGCCCAGCACGATACAGGCATCCACCAGCAACCCGTCCAGGATGACGCTGCAGGCTCCGCAGTTGCCGTTGTTGCATCCCTCCTTGCTGCCGGTCAACTTCAACTCGTCCCGCAAGACTTCCAACAAGCTCTGCCTGGGCTCGCACAGGAATTCGACCGGTTCTCCATTAATGGTTGCCGCCACATGAACTTTCGCCGCCATTCTCACTCCTCCTTGGCCCGTTTTAACGATGTCTCCAGCGCGCGCCGCGTCAACACTCCCGCCAGGTGCACCCGATACTCCTCGGTGCCCCTCATGTCCGAGATGGGTCGGGCCGCCGCCCGCGCGGCAGCCGCGGCCTTCTCGATGGCGGCGTCATCCAGTTCCCGGCCCTCCAGTTCGGCAGCCGCCTCCGCAACCAGCAGCGGCGTGGGAGCCACCGCTCCCAGGGAGACTCGCGCCTTCTTGACGGTGCGAAGGTCGGATTCCATCTCCAGGGAGGCCCCGCAGCCGACCACGGCGATGTCCATCTCGTTTCGCGGAATGAAGCGCAGGTAGTGGGCGCCGAAGTTCCTGGGAGGGGGAGGGACGTGAAAGGAAACCAGCAACTCCTTGGGCCCCAGCACGTTCCTTCCCGGACCGGTGCAGAACTCTTCCACCGCCACGGTGTGGGGGCCCCCGGCCCCGTCGATCCGGCACACGGCCGAATGGGCAATCAGGGCGGGAATGGAGTCGGCCGCCGGCGAGGAATTGCAAAGATTGCCGCCGAAGGAAGCCCGGTTCTGGATCTGTGTGCCTCCAATCAGCAGGGCGGCGTCGTTCAGGCCGGGATAGAGCCGTGAAATCCGGGCGTCTTCGTAAAAGCGGACACAGGGTACACAGGCACCCAGGGTCAGTCCCGATTGGGAATCGAAAGACAGCTCCATGAGCTCGGCAATCTTCTTGCCGTCCACGATGAGATCCACATCGCGCCTGTTCTCCCGCACCTGGACGATCAGGTCGGTCCCTCCGCTCAAGACGCGGGCCCGCTCACCCTTCTGCTCCAACAAGCTCACCGCTTCCGATAAACTCTTGGGCGCAACATAGTCAAAAGCTTGCAATAGGGTCCCTCACTTTCTCAACATGCTCAACTCGAACTCTACGAGGAAAAACCAATAGGTTGGACAGCGCTATTTTACGGATCGAAGGGCCCGCATGCAATCGACTTTATGGCTTTCGATCCAGAATTGTCCGGAGAGCCCCGGAGTTGACCCCTCCCGGCAAAAATGTGAGCCTTTTGCAAAATTGGGAATCGAGCATCTCCTTAAAACAACAGAAGAGCGGACTTGCCCCGCGAGTAACCTCCCTCCCGGCTTCTCCTGGGAAGGCTGCCGCTGCCAGGTGAATGGGGTGAACGGCTCAACCACAAAAAGCACAAAAGGCACAAAATCAGGCCCCAGTCTTGCCCAATCCGTTTTTGTGCCTCTTGTGGCCGTTCGACGGAGAACCGCGTTCTGGAAATCCTGATTCCTCAATGAGATTTGAGACCTGGCGATTCCAGCTTTTGTGCCTCTTGTGGCCATTCAGGCACAGAGCAACCTGCCCCTCGCACTCCGTGTTCCCTCTCCCGATCCACAACACCCTTGTCTGCGGAATTTTGCAAAAGGCTCATGTAACATTGCCGACGGATGATCACCATGTGCGGACGATTCACGCAGCAACTGACCTGGCAGGAGCTCCACCACTTCTACTCGCTGTCCGGAACGGCCCCACTGCTCAACCTCAGCCCGCGCTACAACGGGGCCCCCACCCAGGACTTCGCCGTCTGTCGCCTCGACGAAGCGGGTCGTCGCACCATGGCGCGGCTGCGCTGGGGGTTGGTGCCCTCCTGGGCCAAGGACATCAGGATCGGCGCGCGTCTCATCAACGCCCGGGCCGAGACCGTTCACTTCAAACCCTCCTTCAGCGCCGCTTTCCGCTTCCGGCGCTGCCTGGTGCCGGCCAACGGCTGGTTCGAATGGAAGCGGGCCGGCTCCGCCAGGCAGCCCTGGTTCGTGGCCCTGGCGGAGGGATCGCCCCTCTCCTTTGCCGCGCTTTGGGAGCGCTGGGACAAGGCGGAAGAGCCGGTCGAGTCCTTCACCGTCATCACCACCGCCGCCACGCCGCACCTAGCCGGCATCCACCAGCGGCAGCCGGCCATCATCCCTCCCGGCCGCTTCGACCAATGGCTCGATCCCGCCTCCCCGCTGCCGCAACTGCTCGACCTGGTGCGGGAACCCTGCGCCGGCCCCTTCCAGCCCCGCGCCGTCAGCGCCCGGGTGAACCGCGTCAGCAATGACGACCCGGGGATCCTGGATTCCCTGCCCTGAAACGGGATCAGCCGGAAGGCGTCCTTAATGTGCCTGGATAGGAAGCAACGTCACCGAGAGGTGTTGGAACTATGGGTGGAATGCGAATTGCATCGACCAACGTGTAATGACCCACCGGGCACAATCGGCAGACTCCGTGGCACCGTGTGCGTGGGCCATCGATCTTCTAGTGTAGTGTCCCGCTAAAGCGAGTTGAGAAACGCCAGCAGTGCATCCAGTTCGCGCTTGGACAGGTTCTCTACGATCAGGCGCGACTCTTCCGCTTCTCCTCCGTGCCACATGATCGCTTCGAGCAGGTTTCTGGCGCGGCCGTCGTGAAGAAACGAGGTGTGACCGTTCACGACTTTGGTCAGGCCGATGCCCCACAATGGAGACGTTCTCCATTCGCTTCCCGTTGCCAGGAAATCCGGCCGAAAATCCGCCAGTCCCGGCCCCATGTCGTGAAGCAACATGTCCGTATAAGGGCGGATCACCTGGTTGGCCAATTCCTCTATGGGGAAGTTTCCGGTCTTCATCACGGGAACGTGGCAAGCATGGCAGTTAGCCAGAGCAAAGACGTACTGTCCAAGTTGGACTTCCGGGGACTCGACATTGCGCCTCGCCGGGACAGCCAACGTCTGGATGTAGAAGGTCGCGTCCCCAAGAATTTCCTCGTCGATTTCGGGATCGTCGAACAAGAGGTCGTCATGGATCTGGCCGGCGGAGCTCTCTTCGACGAAAATCGGGGACGTGACGCCGATATCGTTATGGTATGCCGTAGCCGCTTGCAACCGTAGATTGGGAATGTTCGCCTTCAGCCCGAAACGTCCGAGCGCAGTCTCTTCCTGCTCTGCGTCCCAAACATAATTGGCGCGTCCGGAGATCCCGTCGCCGTCCGCATCCTCCTCGTCGGCCATGGCGAGGATCGTGTGTGCCGGTATCGCCTCGAGCAGACCCCGGCCAAAAACAGGGGGGCCGACCCGGGGGGAAAACAACGTATCCCCCGGCAAATCGGTGAGCGGGTCTACGGTATAGGAGGGTGTCCGCAAACTCACCTCCACGCCGCTGCCCGGCAAGATGACCGTCTCTTCCTCGTAAGTGACGGTCACCGTCGCTTCCGGCTCCGTCCCGAAAATGGCCTTGGTGAACAGTTGCGTGCCGTATCCCGGAACCGGGATGGCCTCGCCCGTATAAGGATCGGACCCGGGCAGGCTCAGACGGAGAAACATGGTGTCCGTTTCCTCGCCGTCTCCCGGCGCAGCGTCTCGCCCGTCCTTTGGGTGACAGGACTCGCAGGAGTTGTGATTGAAGACGGGACCCAACCCGGGATTGACCGGCGCCGGGGCCGTTACGAAGACGGCTCCGAAGGCCTTGTCACCCTCCCGGTGACGTACCCCGCCTTCATCGGACAAGTTCGGAGCCGGCGTCGAGAAAGCATTGCTGGTGGAAGTGAAGGTGGTCGTCTCACCGCCCGAATGGGCAGGATCCAATTCCGCCACGACGAAATTCGAGACGGCGTCGTGCTGCACGTACTCCCGATAGGGGAGAACGGCCATCACGTAGCTGTCCAAGTCTTCCAACTGCAACGAATGGCTGCGCCGCGAACCCAAGTCGAGACCGCGGGCAGGCTGAAACTCCGGAAATGGAGCGTAGACGAAGATATACCCTTCGGCCCAGCTTACGGCCGTCCATTCCGCGGTGACGGTGGAACCGTCCTGGGAGACCGTGAGGACAGGCGCGTCGTCCATGGTGAGCCCGAGAGCAACGTTCACTATGATGACAATCGCGACTGTGGCGATACAGAATTTGAATCTCATCGTCGGTCATCGAAACGCGCCTGTCCTCGGCGGACCTACTGACTCAGGACGTGGCTGAGCAGCTCTCCTTCGATCAGGAGCTGCAAGTTAACCACGGCTTCCTGGGCGGTTTCGATCTGAGCGCGCCCCTCGTCCGTCGAGATTGCGCTCCTGAAGGGATGCGGGATCTTCTCGATCTCGCTAATGGCCGTCGTTATCGCGGTACGCATCCTCTGATCCAAATCGGTGGCGTTGGTCCGCTTCACCAGATCGTTCAGTCCAGGACCGTCATTATGCAGATAACGGCCGATGTAGACATTTTCGATGCCCCGAATATTGTCGGCAAAGTCCATGATCGAATTATAGCTGAACTGGGACTCCACCAGTTCGGTGTTCCGTTCGTCGAAGGGATCCGCAATCTTTCCGTTTCCGACCTCATCGGCAATGATTCCCATTCCTTCAACCAGTTCCTGAAGCGCCGAAGTCGTGCTGGTGTAGATCGTGCTGGTGGTTCCGGCATTGACGAACTCGGCGAGATAACTATCTTCTCCGGGCCGCCAGCCATCCGCCAGAGTCTTCGTGGCCGACGCCAGGTTGAGGGCTGCCGCCACCAGGTATTCTTTCTGCCTCGCGGTCAGGTCCGACGCCGGCTTGGCGCTGCCGACGCCGAACAGCAGGTACTCGATGGTGTGGAATCCCTTCAGCGTGTCGCCCAGGTTGCCCACGAAATCCTCGGTGAGAACGTTTTCGCTGTTCAACACTGCATCCAAATCGACACGGTTCACGGGCCAACTGTCGATGGCCGGATCGAGCCCCGCAGTGTCTACCGGACCAAACAGGAACGCTTCGGTCTGCTCCCAGGCCCGCCGGGCGTTGCGCCAAGCTTGTTGAGCCGTCAGCAGGTTCTCACCGGAGGTGTCGAAACTCACGGCGTAGACCGCATTGAGAAGAACCGCGGCCCGTCTTTCCAGTTCGGCATAGTTTGCCGCGATGACCGTATGGGCGACGTTGGAGATGATTTCAGCTGCGGTCGCGCTTGCATCAGCGGGGTCCAGTGATGTCGCGTGGACAATCTCGATGTTCGACCAGGCGCTTTCGTCCTCAAGCCCGAAGATCGCACCAGGGATAAACGGATTACCGAAGCATTGCATGCATTTTATCGCCGTGACGGCGGAATAGTAGTGCGCGCCCTCTTCCTGGTCGGTCACCACCGTGGTGACATCCGAACCGTAGTCCACGAAACTGACCGGGGCGGCATTCGGAAACGGAGCGAAGTAGATGCGGTATCCGTCTGCCCCCTCGACGTCATCCCAGTAGTGCGTCACCGTCGTGCCCTCAGTGATCACCGAGTAAACCGGCGGCCGAATCTGGGCCTGGGACCATGAACTGCAAAGCATGAACAAGCCTGCTGCCAAAATTGGTCGTTTCATCCTTCTTTTCTCCTTTTGATTAGACTGACTAAAACTCGTAAGCAACACCCCCTGAAAGTGTGTTTTCCTTGTTTTCCGTCGCGGTGCCCAACGTCCTCCAACTGTGTCCGAATTTTCCGACGAAGCCCGAACCGAACCGGTAGTTGGCGCCGAGTGTCCAGCTTTCCCGGTCCCACCGGGGGTTCTTGAAGACAAACGGCTCAACCTCGTCCATGCTGTCGACCTGGTCGTAGCGAACGAATAGATCGAGCGGGCCCGGGTTGACGCGAAGACCGCGCCTGAACCAGTCGGATATGTCGTAGCCGAACTCGACGTAGACCGACTCGGCGGCCCGGGCCACGGGCGAGCGAACGACTCCCAAATTGTTGGAGAGGCGTCGGTTGGACCGCGTCAGCAGGTCGGAATTTTGCAGGGTTCCACGGATATATTCCCCCCGCAATGTGACCGCGCCGGCTTCCCAGGTTCCAAATATCGACCCGATGTTCACGTGGGCGTCGTAGACCACGTCGTCCTTCGGACGATTGTCGGCCGTGTTGCCGCGATAGAATGAGACGCCGAACATGGCACCCGCGGCCGGGTGGTAGTTCAGATTGAAGACGTAGGCCGGGTTTTCGGCCACTTTGTATTCGAACCGCTCTTGAAAACCACCCCGTATCCAGTTCGCCGAACTGAATCCGGTCGAATCCAAGCCATTGACGAACTGAGCCTCGTACTCGAGATAGCCGCTGCCGAAGAACCCCAGTTCACCAAAAATGCCGACGCCGTTTTCGTGCCAGGTGACGGGAATCAGCGGGCTGGCCGTCGCGTCGCGAGCGGCGGTGAAGTATTGGGATGGCAGGTGGCGTTGGTTCAACAACCCCACAGGGAGGATCACGTGCCCGAATTTCACGCTCAAAGCACGGGAAAACAGGATCTCGGCATAAGCCTTCTCGAGTTCGATCTCACCGCCTTTTTCGATTTCCTGTTCGAATTCTCCGAACTCTTCGAAGACGTCGAACTCCGTGGCGGCGCCGACGCCCCCGTGCTCCAAAGCCACTTCCACCTCCACCTTGAACTTGTCGATGGGCTGGTACTCGGCTTCAACGAGGATTCTCTCGACGTCGGTTCTCGCCCGGCGGTCGGCATGGGTTTCCCAGTCGTAGCTTTCGTAAAAGATCGTCCCGTAGCCTGAGAACTTCCATTTGGAATCAACGTCCCCCTTGGCGACCTCCTTGACGCCGGCACCGGGCTTTCGCTCGGCCAATTCACTGTCGGGCGGGCGGGGAGCAGGCGTCTCCGTGCTCCTATGCTCGACCATGCCCTCCACCTGCTTCCGGAGTTCGTCCAGCGTCTGCTGCAGAGTGCGTATCTGCTCTTGTTGCGCTTCGATAATCTGAAGCAGTTCTTCAGGATCGGGATTCTGGCGGTTGTCCGGTTCTTCCTTTGAAACCAGGGTGTCGCGATTCTTCTCCGGCGGTGCGGTAGCCTGAAGCGTCACGAGGAGCAGAAGAAAGCTTGTCGCTCCCGATACACTTCTCCTCGCCACCGTTTTCTTCCAGTTCATCTGTCTCCCTTTTTGGGGTATGCCGCGCGATGCCGGGAAGACCCTTTACTGCAGTGTTCTCCGCATGCCTCCCATGCATCCCCCGAGTCTCAGACGGGTTCCCATGGCAGGAGTCTCTTCGGCTGAGTTCTTAGTGAAAATGAAATTCAATTCCATTAACGGGCACCATATTAGGGAGTGTTTCGGCTGAGTGCAAGTAATAACGAAAAAGAACCGAGCCTTTTGCAAAATTCGGATCTGCGGAACGACCGAAGACCTGCCGGCGAGGAAAGGCTCCCCTTGTATCAGCCGCCCGTCATGTGGGACGTCGGTGCAACCAGGTAAAAAGTGGGAATCGGCTTCAGCGGCCTCTAGCGCAGGCCTCGGCGAAGCGGCCTGTTCCAGCGCCCCGGAACGGGCGCCGGCCAGCCGGTCTCCGCCTCTCGCCGCCGAGATCCTCGAGGAGCCCGGCTCGGCTGGGCGGCCCCGCTACGGCTGAGCCGGCAGGTAGGCCCCGTCCCCGCTGCGCTGTCCGGGCGCCCCCCCATCGTTGATCACGCCGTAGGCCAGGAAGGGATTGTTGCCGGAGATCTTGGTGATCCGCACATAGCCCTGGGTGGTTTCCGGAGCGTAGTTCCCCAGGATGTTGTTGAGTTGATGCCATCCTCCGGCCGCAACCCTCACGCCGGTCACGGTGTTGGCCAGCATCCCCGTCGCCCCGTCGTAGATGTCCAATTGAAAGACAGCGGGGCTCCCATCCACTTCTCCGGTGTTGACCAGCGCCAGGTTCGACCGGTTCTCCTCGTTCTGCTGCAGAGCCTCCACCCAGGCGCTGTCGCCGAAGGCCTCCTCGTAGGGCACCGCGTTGTAGAAGACCCCGTACTGCCCGCCCCCTCCGGGCGAGCTTGTCCGGGCGCCGATCGCAATCCCGCTCATGTCTCCCTCGGCCACCGTGGCGAACAGGGCTCCCGCAAAGGTCTGTCCGGAGGGGCCGATCCCTGCCGCGCCCATCTTGCGCATCCTGTCCACGATGTCGGGAACGATCACCTGCTCGCCGGGTTGGAAGGTCCAATCCACCGTGGCCGTATTGTCGGGAGCCTGGATCGCTTCGGCCCGGAAGCGGAACCTCACCGTCTTGGCCGCGTCCGAGAAGTTGGTCACCATCAGCTCGCTGGCGAACACTCCCGTCTCCACGATCACCGGCAGGGTCTGCCCCATCTTCCCCGCCAGCGAGCCGTCCGCCACCGGAAAGACGAACGAGCCGTCCGAGTTGGCTTGGTCGTTGATCACTCCGTAGGCATAGAAGGGGGCCGCGCCCTCTACCCGCTCCACCTTGGCGTAGCCCTGGGTGAAACCGGCCGTCTTCAACAGCCCCGAATATTGATGGAACCCTCCCGGAGCCAGGGTCACGTCCTCCAGCACGTGGGGGGCTCCACCGTCCGAATCTCCCGAGAACACCGTCGTCCTCAACGTGATGGCCCCCTCCGCCGCCATTCCCATGTTCTGGAAGGCCAGATTGGATCGGTCGCGGGCGTTCTGGCGCAGCCCGCACAACCAGGCGGCTTCATCGCCGAAGCCCGCCTCCGCCGAAACCCCCGGGTAGGCCAGGCCGGCCCGGCCCTCGGGGACGGTGGTGGTGGTTCGCACGGTGACCCCGACGTCGGAGGATGAAAATCCGTCGAACTCCACCCGCAACGTTCCGATCCGATTGCCGGTTTCGGGAATGGAAACACCTAGGGTTCTCAGGTAGTCGATGGCGTTGGGAATGATCCTTTGCTCCCCCGGATTCAGGAAAAGACGGCCCATGCCGCTTCCCCCTCCGGCGTGGGCAGTGTAGGCAAGATTCAGGTCTGCAAACACGGTTCCCCGATTGGTCAAGGTCAGCTCCGAGGTGAAGAACGAATCGTTTCTCCCGGCAGCGCTGAGGACCACCGGCACGAAGGGTGGCGCGGGGGAGTAATCCTGGCCCCGCAGCTCCGCGATGCCGTCCAGCCACCTCTGGAAGGCGCCGCCGGCAGGCACGCTCAGACCGGGATTCCCATGGAAGTAGAAAAACTCCAGCGTCAGTTGGGTGAAACTCTCAGGAATGGTCCCCGTCAGTTGGTTGCCGGAGAGATCCAGCGCCCCGAGGCTGGACAGGTTGGCCAACTCGGGCGGAATCGCTCCCGTCAGTTGGTTGTCGTCGAGCCACAGCGCCCTGAGGCTGGCCAGGTTGCCCAGCTCCGCGGGAATGGAACCCGTCAGTTGGTTGTCGGAGAGATACAACTGCCGGAGGCTGGCCAGGTTGCCCAACTCGGGCGGAATCGGTCCCGTCAGTTGGTTGCCCTTGAGATACAGCCACCCGAGGCGGGCCAGGTTGCCCAGCTCGGGCGGAATCGCTCCCGTCAGTTGGTTGTCGGAGAGACTCAGCGCCGTGAGGCTGGACAGGTTGCCCAACTCCGCGGGAATGGTCCCCGTCAGTTGGTTGTCGGAGAGATCCAGCGTCCCGAGGCTGGACAGGTTGCCCAACTCGGCCGGAATCGCTCCCGTCAGTTGGTTGTTGTTGAGTAACAGCCACCTGAGGGCCAGGTTGTCCACCTCCGCGGGAATGGAACCCGTCAGTTGGTTGTCGTTGAGAATCAGCCGGCTGAGTCTGGAGAGGTTGCCCAGTTCGGCGGGAATCGGTCCCGTCAGTTGGTTGCCCCTGAGATTCAGCCACCGAAGGCGGACCAGGTTGCCCAACTCGGGCGGAATCGGTCCCGTCAGTTGGTTGGAGGAGAGTTCCAGTCTCGTGACGCGCCCATCGCTGACCGTGACGCCGTGCCAGGAATCGAGCGACTCCTCACTCAACCAGTTCTCGTTGTTCGTCCAATTCTCTCCTCTGGTGGCGTTGTAGAGCTCCACCAGAGCCTGTTTGTCACCGGCGTGGTCCTGCGCCCGGGCTTCCATCCCCAGTCCCATCGTCACGACACTGGCCAGCAGGCAGGCCAGCACGGCTTGAATACATCGGCAGAGGTGATTGACAGATAGTGTACGTTGGTTCACCGGCATACGCTCTTCCTTTCAGATTCCAGGGCTAAGGATCGACAGCAAGCAGCGGAACGGGAGCTTTCTCCACGTGGCACGCTGGCTACCGTAATGTCACCAGAGCCTTTTGCAAAACTCGGCAAAAGGCGGAATTTTGATGTAATGAGAGGCAGGTGAGGACAGGTAAGTTGAGGGACAAATCCACTCCATCTTGTATCATGAAGGTGAATGAACCACATGATACATGGAGATTGAACGTGTCCCTCAGATGAAACCAGGGTGTCGCGATTCTTCTCCGGCGGTGCGGTAGCCTGAAGCGTCACGAGGAGCAGAAGAAAGCTTGTCGCTCCCGATACACTTCTCCTCGCCACCGTTTTCTTCCAGTTCATCTGTCTCCCTTTTTGGGGTATGCCGCGCGATGCCGGGAAGACCCTTTACTGCAGTGTTCTCCGCATGCCTCCCATGCATCCCCCGAGTCTCAGACGGGTTCCCATGGCAGGAGTCTCTTCGGCTGAGTTCTTAGTGAAAATGAAATTCAATTCCATTAACGGGCACCATATTAGGGGGTGTTTCGGCTGAGTGCAAGTAATAACGAAAAAGAACCGAGCCTTTTGCAAAATTCGGATCTGCGGAACGACCGAAGACCTGCCGGCGTGGTGGAAAGACGCGGTCGGCCAGCAGGCGCAACGACCAGCGGGCGTGCCCCGGGGGCGGCTTGCCGCCGCTGACCGCGATCAGTTGCGCCTCGAAGCCACCGCCGGCTTTCCGCCTGGGGGTGCGTTCCGTTCGGGCGTGCGCTTGTCCAACGCCGCCTCCAGGCCTCGTTCCACGAAGCGCCGCTTGACCCGATTGATCTTTTGCAGACTCACCAGCAGCACATCGGCGATGGCCTGATGGGTCAACGTTCGATCCTGAAACCGTCCCTGGTCACACCTGAGCAAAATCTCGGCATCTCGCCTCCCTTTCTCCCGGAAGCAGCCTACGCCTGTACCAGTGACTATTCGAACCATGACACGACACCGGGGTCTCGCTTGTCACGCCGTCCAGGACGGCGAACGGGCTCGGTGTCACCCGATCCTCATACAATGCAGCCCGGCGGGAAGGCACCCGGAACAGTTGAGGAAGACCGCAAACCCTCCTTCAGCGCCGCTTTCCGCTTCCGGCGCTGCCTGGTGCCGGCCAACGGCTGGTTCGAATGGAAGCGGGACGGCCCCGCCAGGCAGCCCTGGTTCGTGACCCTGGCGGAGGGATCGCCCCTCTCCTTTGCCGCGCTCTGGGAGCGCTGGGACAAGGCGGAAGAACCGGTCGAGTCCTTCACCGTCATCACCACCGCCGCCACGCCGGACCTGGCCGGCATCCACGAGCGGCAGCCGGCCATCATCCCTCCCGGCCGCTTCGACCAATGGCTCGATCCCGCCTCCCCGCTGCCGCAACTGCTCGAGCTGGTACGGGAACCCTGCGCAGGCCCCTACGCGCCGCGCGCCGTCAGCACCCGGGTGAACCGCGTCAGCAACGACGACCCGGGGATACTGGATTCGCTTTCCAAAAAGATTCGATCTGACTGGGAAGCGTGATATGATTTGGAATGATATGACCGGTTGAAATAACCAGTTGGACTAACAAAAATGCGTACAATTCAAGCTACCGAAGCCAAAGCGAATTTGGCCAAATTTCTCCGGACGGTTGAGACCGGGGAGAGTGTCGCCATCACACGTCATGGAAGGACGGTGGCACATTTGGTCCCGGCTCAGGATCAGGAATGCTCCCGAAGACGGGAAGCGGTGGAACGTTTCCTGGAACGTCGTCGCGGGTGGAGGAAAACCAGGATGTCCACTCAGGAGATCCTCGCCGCTCGCCATGAAGGACACCAGTTTTGAGCGGGTTTGTCCTCGATGCATCAGTGGCTGTCGCCTGGCTGTTTGATGACGAGTCAGATCGGCGAGCGGAATTTGTTCTGACACGACTCAAGAATGAGCAAGCTCTGGTGCCGCAACACTGGATGCTCGAGGTGCGTAATTCGCTTCTTGTGGGAGAGCGCCGTGGCCGTATCCGGGCAAATGAGGTCGACGAACGTCTGGATGGTCTGAGAGCACTGCCGCTGCGTACCGATTCGGAGCCAGACCTGGATGTCGCATTCGCCCTGGCCAGGGCCCACCGACTGTCCATTTACGACGCCATCTATCTGGAACTGGCGAAACGCAACGGGCTTGCCCTGGCCACGCTGGACGACAGGCTCAAACAGGCCGCCCTCAGCGAAGGCTTGGCACTGGTGAAATAGCCACGTGGAAGCAGGCGTTCGAAGGGAAGCCCAGCTCCCCTCACCAGCCCAATGTGCCACATTGGGCTGGCTCCCCAATCGCAGCATCGTGCACAGCACACGGCCGACCCTGAACGCTCCACTCCTGGGGAGGACAGGGTCCACGCGAAACCACCTCCAAGACGAACCCATCTTGATACCGGACCGACGGTGAGGATCCCGGATGCGACGCTATCAACCCACGACTGCCGGGCGGCACCTTCATGTCAGTCCAATTGTTGCGGGCTTCCTGGATCCGCCATCTTCCCCTGACCTTCGGCGGCATGTCGAAGAAGCGGGTTCCGAACGACCTCTTCATGAGCTGGATCCAACCCGCGCGCGACAATCCGAAGGTTCGCCGCGACCTGAACAAGTACCTTCGGAACGTGCCGAAGAAGAAGCTGTTGATCGAGTGGGCCGAGCAACAGCGCTCGTTCCGCGGACCGGTCCTCATCGTCTGGGCACGGGAGGACAAGCTGATGCCGCCCGCCCACGCCGAACGACTGGCCGAGCACTTCGAGAACTCGCAACTGTTGTGGGTCGACGATTGCCGGACGCTGATCCCGATCGATCAACCGGAGATTCTGACAGACCATCTGCGCAGGTTCCTGGATACGGAGACGTGCTGACCGCTCCGGCGGTTGGCGACTGCCAGAAGCCGAGAGTGTTTGAGTCTGTACCTGTTCAGTGTGCTTGTGGTCGGATGACCCTGAGCCGGAGGACGCCCGCGCGAGATGTCGGATAACCCTGCCTTACCTCCACAAACTGCACTCCCTCGTCTCTCAGGGGGCACCCAACCGCCGGGGATTGCCCTCCGAAGCGCGAAACAGGACTTGAACTCAACCCGTGGGAACCCTTCGAATCGAGGCTACGACGACTACACCTTCAGGATCACGATGACGGTGATTCCCAGGAAGAAGAGGCCGCAGCAGACGAGGCCGATCCGGCTGAGCCAGCCCGGTCGCAACTCGGGCGGCAGCAGCGAATGGTTGATGTAGAGGACGTGCAGGGAGCTGGCTCCCAGGGCCACGTTCATCAGCACGGTGCCCACCTTGGCGATCTGGAGGGGGTTGAACAGGGAGAGGGCAAAGAGGCCCCAGATCCCGTAGGCCAGCAGGATTCCGTAGTAGATGAACTTGACCTGGTTTCCTCCCAGCGTCCTGGCCCGGCGGCTCACCGTCCAGATGATGTCGGTCCAGCGCCTGGCGATGTTGTCTCCCGAATGGATCTGGTTGGGAGCCAGAACCAGAAAGCTGATCAGCAGGGTCAGCGGCCACAGGACGTAGCCGAAATCGGGGTAGCGGGAGGCCAGGCCGTCCGCCACCATGGCGCCCACCCGGTTTCCGGAAATGGGAGCGTTGCGGATGAATTCCAGCGACAACATGCAGGGAAGGGCCATGCCCAGAAAGCTGCCAATCACCCAGATGGCCTGGTCCCGGCGAATCTGGCGGAGCCAGCCCCTCCACCGCTGGAGGGATTCCCGGCTGATGGCAAAAACCTCGCCCACGTGGGAGAGGCTGATGGTCAGTCCTCCCACGGCGCTGGGGATGGCCCCGACCCGAGCCCCCATGCCCCAGCCCTTGTCTCGGGTATAGTTGGAGAAGAGGCTGTTGGACAGGCCGCCGGCGCCGGCTATGGCCGCCAGCCCGGCCAGCATGGCCCACTCCAGGTAGGGCAGCCGGCCATGTTCGCGGGCGTACCCGATCAGGCTCACCAGCTCCAGACCCTGGCGGTCCACCAGTTCCCCCAGGCGGCGGGCATAGGCCGGAGGCAGCTCCTCCAGGCTCTGGAAGCGTTCCACCAGCCCGTTCCGCTTCACAAAAAACGCGGTGGGGTCCCAGGATCGATCATCGGCGATACTGCCTTCGGCCGACAAGACGGCTGTCCCTTCTACAACCTCGAGGTAAAAGCCTCCTTT
The DNA here is from genome assembly GCA_963665655.1 of Terriglobia bacterium. GTDB lineage: Bacteria > Acidobacteriota > Terriglobia > Versatilivoradales > Versatilivoraceae > Versatilivorator. The sequence continues at coordinate 4,435,305 of OY762429.1, read as the reverse complement.
TCGAGCCAGCCGTCCGGCCTGTTCCAGCATGCGCCTGCGCCGATTCTCGAGTCCGGGGGGAACCGGATCTCCGACTCCGTAGGTCTGCAGGTTCCCTTCCCGATCCACCGCAAACGACAGGGCCACCGGCCTGCCGTTTTCCAGGGTTCCACGGATGGTATAGGCGGCCCCGGCTTCCCGGGTGCTCAGGGTGAAATGCCCGTCGGCGATGACCGTGGCGGCCCGCAACGGCGCTGACCCGACCCGGAAGAACCCGCTGAAGACCTCCCGAACGTTGCGCCCCGAAACCATGAACAGCGAGGTGAAAGTGAGGAAAGCCAGCACGATGACCATCTTGGCGGTCATGAGACGTTCGATCAAGCGGTAGACCGTTCCCCCGAAGATCAGGGGCACAAAGGCCAGGATGAAGATGAGGTAGCCCAGCACCTTGACCAGACCCGCTTCCGACATGTCGAAGCCCAGCCAACTGGTCATCCCGGCGCCGGGCAAATGGCCCAGCATGGCGGCCGCCAGGGGCACGGCCGCGTTGGAGGCCATGAAGGGCCAGATACTGGAGAACTCCAGGACCGCGTAGAAGGGAATCCAGAAACGGCGGCCGGGCCAGGACCGGCAGAACCCCACGTGCACCGGCTCTCCGCAGTAGAGGGTGTAGCGCATCACCTCCAGGTTGTAGAACAACTGCATGAGGATGCTCAAACCGCCCAGCCAGAGGAGCGTCCCGCCGTACTGGGCCGTCACGGCCGGACCGAAGAGCCACTCTCCGGCTCCGATCGACACCCCTACCATGACGATTCCCGGACCGATGAGAGAGGTGATCTGGCGCCATCCGAAACGGGGCGATGGAGGCAGGTCCCCGCGGCTCCAGGAAGGGATGCCGGGGTCCATGGACGGATTGGGTTGGGGGGCGTTCTCGAGTCGTGACGACATTGACGGAAGAGCCTGGTTTTTCAGATCTTGGATTTTGGATTGCAGATTTTCGATTTGAGGCAGCGTCAGTTGGCAACACCCCCCAATCAACAATCAGAAATCGGCAATCAACAATTCATCAGCCGTGTTGCGGCCGGAAAAGAAACGGCTCCCGGCTTTGACGCCTTTTCCTATTCTTCCGCCGACTCGGTGGTGGCCCTTTGCCACCAGCCGCGCCGGAACTGGAAGACCAGGTCGGAGCGGTCGGTCCCCCGGCCGCCCAGCAACGCGCTGACGGCCTGCCCCGCCAGCACCGTGACCAACGCCCCGATGGGGCCGAACCAGAGAAAGGAAACACTGTTGTCCAGGATGCAGTAGCCCGTCGCCACCGTGCCCACCAGCAGGCCCCAGAAGGCGCCGCGCCATTCGGTCCTGCGGGTCATCATTCCCAGAATGAATATCCCCAGCATGGGCCCGGCAAAACTGTTCACCAGCTTGTTGGCGATCTCGATGATGGTGCCCAGGGCCCCTACGAAGCAGGCCAGCACGGTGACCACCACGCCCAGGGCCAGGGTCAAGCCCCGGGAGATCTTCAGTTCCCGGCGGGCCTCCTCACCCGGGGATGCGCCGCCTCGCCCCGCCAGCCAGCCGAAGCGCTTGAAGAAATCGGTGATCAGCGCCGTGACCGAGGAGTTGAGGCCGGAGTCGATGGAGGACATGGCGGCTGCCAGGATGGCGGCGATCATCATGCCCCGCAAGCCCAGCGGCATCTCGGTGGCGATAAAGTAGGGGAAGACCTTGTCGCCACCGATGGTGGCCGGCAGGCTCCCGGGGTGCAGGGCATAAAAAGCGTAGAGCCCCAGACCGATCCCGATCATGAGGAACCCCATGGCCCAGCCGCCTACCGTATTGAGAATGAACGACTTCTGCATGCCCTTGAGCGACTTGGCCGCAAGATAGCGCTGCACGCTGACCTGGTCGGCCCCGTACATTCCCAGATTGGTGACCAGGCTGCCGACCAGAGCTCCCCAGGAGGTGACCCGGGTGGTGAGGTCCGGGGTCCAATCGAAAATCCGGGTCCTGCCTCCCTGCTCCGCCACGGACCAGATGCCCTCAAGTCCGCCCACGTGAGCACCCACCACCCAGAGGGCCAGCACCGAACCCGCCGAGAGCACGAAGAACTGGGCCACGTCAGTCCAGATCACGGCCCGCATTCCTCCGACCACCGTGTAGAGCGTGGCCACCACGCCCACCAGCAGGATCATGGGAATCAGGGGAAACCCGGTGATGGTGTGCAGCACCAGAGAGGGCACGTATACGGCGGTCCCCATCCACAGGATCCGCCAGAAAACGAAGACCGCGCTGGCCAGGGCGCGAACGGTCACGTTGAACCGCTTTTCCAGGTACTCGTAGGCGGTGTAGACCTGCAGCCGGTGAAAGAAGGGCATGAAGACCAGCATGACCACCAAAGCCGTGGGAATCATGGAAAATATGCCCACCGTGAGGCGCAAATCGTAGCTGCGATACTCGGAGGGGCCTCCCATGTAGCTGATGGCGCTGTAGAGGCTGGCGATGGTGGAGATCCCGATGGGGAACCAGCCCATGGAACGGCCCGCCAGAAAGTATTCCTTGGTGGAGCGCTGTCCGCGGCCGACCCAGACCCCCACTCCCACCACCAGCAGGATGTAGGCCAGCATGAGGAAATAGTCGAGGGAAGAGAAAAGCGGCTGGTCCATTGGGGGCCTCAACAGGGGACTTCAGGCGTGGAACGCGTGCAAGCTTCAACTGGTGAGACAGGACACCAAGGCTCGGATTCTACACGAATTCGGGTTGGGGGCCTAATGGTAGAGGATGGGGAGACGCTCCAGCTCCTGACGAAAACGCATTGGGTGTCGAACTCGGGCTGGAAGGGAATCCGACAGAACGGGAGAGGCTGGTTCCGTGACATCATTCGTGTCCATTCGTGTTTCTATTCCCCTCCGTACTTGCCGATCTGAGGCACGGCCTCGCTAATCCCTGGACCGAGAAATCCGAAACACCAAGTCCCGTGGCGGCTCGCCGGGCGCTCCCACCAATCGGCTGGCGATCCGGCCCACCACGAGCGTGGTGCAAACGCCGATGGGCGCATACCAGAGAAAGGAAACACTCGAGTAGAAGATAAACCCGGCCGTGGTCAGAGTTCCCAGGAGCAACCCCAGGAAGGCTCCCCTGGACTCGGTCTTGCGGGTGAGCATTCCCAGCAGAAACACCCCCAGCATGGGACCGGTGAAGCTGTCCACAATGGTGGCGGCAATTTCCACGATGGAACCCAACTGCCCCACGTAACAGGCCAGCACGGTGACCAGGACCCCCAGGCCCAGGGTCAGCAGTCGCGAGAACGCCAATTCCACCGAACCCGGCCCGGGCAGCCAGGGCGAAATCCAGGCCAGAGACCAGCCGAACCGCTTGACGAAATCGTTCATGATGGCCGTGGTCACCGAATTCAGCCCCGAATCGATCGACGACATGGCCGCCGCCAGGATGGCCGCGATCATGATCCCCCTCAATCCGGCCGGCATCTGGCTGGCGATGAAATAGGGGAAGACCCGGTCGCCCTGGATGTCGGCCGGCAACTGGCCTGGATTGAGATGGTAGAAGGCGAACAGACCCAGTCCGATCGAGATCATCATCAGCCCCAGGGGAAAGCCGCCGCCCATGTTCATGAGAAAGGACTGCTGCATCACCTTGAGGGAGCGGGCCGACAGATATCGCTGCACGCTGACCTGGTCGGTGCCGTAGGTGCCCAGGTGAGCCACCAGCCCGCTCAGGAAGGCTCCCCAGGTCGTGATCCGAACGGTCGGGTCCAGTGACCAGTCCAGGACTCGCGTTCTCCCCCCGGCTTCGGCAACGGTCCAGATTCCGGAAATCCCTCCGACCGCGGAACTCACCACCCACAGGGCCAGGATCGACCCGCAAAACAGCACAAAGAATTGCACCACGTCGGTCCAGATCACGGCTCGCATGCCGCCCAGGACAGTGTAGAGGGTGGCCGCCACGCCGACCGCCACGATGGTTTCCATCAAGGCGAATCCGGTAACCGTGTGCAGCACCAGCGAGGGAACGTAAATGGCGGTGCCCATCCAGAGGACCCGCCACAGGATGAAGACGCTGCTGGCCAGAGACCGCACGGTGACGCTGAAGCGCTTTTCGAGGTATTCGTAGGCCGTGTAGACCTTGAGACGATGGTAAAAGGGCATGAACACGAAGATGACGACCACGGCGGAGGGAAAGGCGGCCAGCATCTGCACTGCGAACTTGGCGCCGTGAGTGAAGTACTCCGACGGAGTCCCCATGTAGCTGATGGCGCTGTAGAGGCTGGCGATGGTGGAAATGCCCAGGGGAAACCATCCCATGGAACGGCCGGCCAGGAAGTATTCGCGGGTGTCTTTCTGTCCCCTGCCCACCCAGACTCCGATAGAGACCATGACCAGGAGATAGGCGAACAGCAGAAGGTAGTCCAGGAAGGAAAACGGAGACAGGGGCATGGATGGTCTCGACGGTTGGCTGGCTGGAAGGACCGGCGGGATCTTCAGGATGTACGTCCGGCTCCCCGATTGCAGGTATTAGTGCGTCTGAAGCGCCACTCACGCACCTCTATCTTTATCACCTGTTGCTTTCAAGCGTGTAATCGGAGGCTTTGTTTACGATACGAACGGCACGAAGGTCAAGGCTTGTCCCAACGGCTGTGCCGGTCGAACACCGCCTTGGAACCGCAATAGGCCGAACTGAATGGTGTCTATGATGCTCAGAACAAAAGCTCTCTGCTTGTGAGTTGGGGGGTACAGTGCTACGTTTAACGTAATCTTTGTTCCAGTGAGGAGGTAAAGAGTGAAACTGGGAACGTTAACTACATGCTTGGCTTTGTTGTTTGGTTGTGCTGTTGATTCTCTGGCACAATTCACACCTGTCATCGCCAAGGTTAGGGTTAGTGAATACAGAACCCAGCCGGACGGATCTGAAAGATCGAAGATGTTGAGCAAAGGGGTTTTTTATCGGTCGTCTGCTGGGGACGTAATGCAGACTAGATTTAGAAGCGCTTTGAGCAGGACAAGGAAAGACCTCGGGAGATCAACCTATTACAATGCTTCGGAACGAAAACACTATTCAATAGATCACAACATTAAATCGGTGGAGCTTGAATATCAATCGAAGCGCTCTATTCCTCCAGCAGTCTTTACAAATAAAGACAGCGTGAAAAACGCACTAGGGGAAGAAACTGTCCAGGGGGTGCGATGTGTCATCATCCCGATTAGGAACTCTAATGAGGAAATCACTGGAAAGGTTTGGTTGGCACTGAATATTCCCCTGTTAAGAGTAAAGACCGAAAGGACCCATAACAATATCCGACGCATCTGGGAGCTTTACGACATCCGTTTCACCGAGCCTGCTTCCTCGAAGTTCAGCATCCCGTCAGATTATGAGGTTGATTAATCAACGTGCCTGGGGTGTGATAACAGTCCACCAAATTGGATCTAGTCAAGGCATCTCTGTGGCCGTCGTACCTTGCCAGAGCTTCGGAGACTTCGCTGACTATGGTTCCCATCAGATACCCCTAAATCCTTGAGCTTTGCCGGTCAGGCTGCACTTTCTCTGTCCCTGGCATACCAAAACCCCCAGAAACTGCCACATCTCCGATTTTCCTCTCAGAGGGCGGAGCCTTCGCCGCCTGTGGGGGAATCTACGATTAGGGAGGGTCTGCTGGCAGCGCTCGAGAAACTGCAGTTGTCCTACGAAGAGAGCCTCTCCTCGATACGGCTGACCTCGATTGGCGTCGACCTGCAGGTAGTTATTCAGTCTTGGATGGGAAGTGGACAGATCAAGGTCAGGAAGGGACGCCACGGCCCCTTGCTCAGGGAGATCGTCCAGTCAATGCACAAGTACTTCCGCACCTCCGCCGTGGAAACCAATATGATCTCCTGCGTCCTCTACTTGACAATCGGGGTCTTCACGCTTCTCATGGTAGCGGCCATGCTATCCCTCCGAGGCCTAGTTTAAAACGCCCCGATAAATCTGTCGGTTCAATCCGCCAGTTAACCCGCATTTCCCGCCAGGTCGCGCCCAATTTTGCAAAAGCTGTTTATTTTCAGCGCCTTATTGGTCCTGTTTCAAGGTCAAGCGAATACAGGCCGAGTTGGGCGTGCCCTGGCTTGTCGGTCTGTGGCAAAGCCTGGCCGGGGTTAGAATCCGGGGAGCCGGTACACCAGGTCGGTGCGCCTGGTCGGGGGGCTTCCCTGCCCCATGCTGATGACGTAGCCGACCACCAGGGTGGTGGCCAGGCCCACGGTGCCGTACCAGAGGAATGAGACGGTGGAATAGAAGATGAAATAGCTGGTGACCAGGCTTCCCACCAGCAGACCCCAGAAGGCTCCGCGAGACTCGCATCTCCGGGTCAGCATCCCCAGCAGAAAGACGGCTGCCATGGGGCCCGCAAAGCTGTTGACCAGCTTGTTGGTGATCTCGATGATGGACCCCAGCCCACCCACGAAGCAAGCCAGCACCGTAACCGCCACGCCCAGGCCCAGGGTCAACAGGCGGGAGAGCCTCAATTCCCTGGCGGCCACCTCACGGGGCGCCTCTCCGGGAGACCATCTCATGATCCAGGCGGGCTTCCAGTTGAACCTCTTGAAGAAATCGGTGATCAGGGCGGTGGTGCAGGAATTCAATCCGGAGTCGATGGACGACATGGCGGCCGCCAGGATGGCGGCAATCATCATCCCCCGGAGTCCAATGGGCATCTGGGTGGCGATGAAATAGGGGAAGACCCGATCTCCCTGAATCGCACCGGGCAGATTCTGCGGGTTGGTGGCGTAGTAGGCGAACAGTCCCAACCCGATGATGATGATGAACCCCTTCATGAGCAGGCCCGCACCCATGTTCAGGATGAAGGACTTCTGCATGATCGAAAGCGACCTGGCGGTCAGATAGCGCTGCACGCTGACCTGGTCGGCTCCATACATGCCGATGTGGCCCACCAGCGACCCCATCAGCGCTCCCCAGGTGGTCACTCTGATGGTGGGGTCCAGCGACCAGTCGAACAGACGGGTCCTGCCCCCCTGCTCGGCGATCCTCCAGATTTCACCCGTTCCCCCCGCATCCATCCCGATGATCCAGACGGCCAGCACCGAGCCCCCGATCAAGATGAAGAACTGGCAGACATCGGTCCAGATGACCGCCCGCATGCCGCCGGCCACCGTGTAGAGCGTGGCCGCGATGCCGACCCCCAGGATGGTCTCCAGCAGGGGCATGCCGGTGACGGTGTGAAGCACCAGGGCCGGCACGTAGGTGGCCGTGCCCATCCACAGGATTCTCCAGATGACGAACACCGCGCTGGCCAGGGTGCGGACCCCCAGGTCGAAGCGCTCCTCCAGGTACTCGTAGGCCGTGTAGACCTGCAGCCGGTGGAAGAAGGGCATGAAGACAAACATCACCAGCGGGACCACCAGCACGATCGAGAGGGTCTGGCTGGCCATCTCCAGGCCATGGGTATAGTATTCTGCCGGCGCCCCCATGTAGGTGATGGCGCTGTAGAGGCTGGCCAGGGTGGAGATGCCGACCGGAAACCAGCCCATGGAGCGGCCGGCCAGAAAGTACTCCTTGGTGTCTTTCTGACCGCGGCCGACCCAGACCCCGATGGCGACCACCAGAACCAGGTAGGTGGTCAGAGCTACGTAGTCCAACGCTGAAAAAACTGAGGTGTTCACGGATTTCCCCGGAGAAACGGAGCCACAACACCGTTGAGCGGCCGGTCGGTCCCGACCGGCTCAAGGCTTGGGCTTCAAGCTTCCGGCCAGTTTGGATACGGTCTGCGGGAGGGTTCGATCTCGATCCAACGTATCGGTTCGCTCCCCTCCCAGGTCGCTCTCCGCCACCATTCTGAAGACTTCGGCCGCCCCGGAGTGGATCTCCGGTGTGACGCCGACGCTCCCGAAGGTGCGGGCAATCTCCTCCATTTCGGCAATCCAGCGGAAGGCCTTGGCCGGCACCCGCCTGACCTGCTCCATGGCCTTGAGCTTCTGGCCCTGGCTGTAGGCAAGCTCCGACCTCAACTCGGCCGAGAGTCCCAGGGCCTCGGCGCTGGTGAGCACGGCCGCGTGAAGCGCCAGGGTTCCCTTGGTGAGCCCGGCATAGCACATCTTGATGGCCGAAGCCCGTCCAATCTCGCTGCCGATCCACTTGACGGCAATGCCTCGACCATCGAGCTGACCCATGGCATCCGCATTGGAGCCGGAGACATAGAAGCGGGGAGGCTGCCCCTGGCCCGGAGGAGGCCCGATGATGGACGCATCCAGATAGTGACCGCCGGCCTCGGAGATGATGCCTTCGATCCGCCTGGAGGTCGCCGGGGAGACGGCGTTGCAGTCGGCAAAGACCGGGCGGCAGCCGGTGGCGCCGAGGGCCTTGGCCACTTCTTCCGCCAGAGCCACCGCCGCCTCGGGAACCAGAATGGAAAGAATGAGGTCGGCCTGCTCGGCAAGCGCTTCCAGGCTGGGCACAGTCCTGAACTTGGCAAGTTCCGCCAACCGGCAGGTGCGAAGGCTGCGGCCCGACAGGCAGGTCAGCACCTCCAGACCACCGGCCCGGAACTCCCGTCCTACGGCATGGCCCATGTCTCCGGGACTCAATATGGCAACGCGTTGGATTTGCAGCGGAAAGCCCCCGTTGGTAAATGGCTAAAGGACCACCGGCCGGCCTTCCCGGGCCGACCGGTAGAGCGCCGTGATGGCAGCCACATTGGCTCGGCTGTCCTCCAGGGTGACCACCGGATCGGCGCCGTCCAGAAGGGTGGCCGCCATGGATTCGACTTCGTCCCGATAGGCGTTGACTTCGGTGAAGACCCGCCTCTCGGTCCTGCGATTGCCGAGGCCGTCGCCGAAGGTGGAAGCCTGCTTGTTTCCGGCCTCACTGACCAGGCGCACGGTGGCCGGCTGATTCTCGCGATTGACCCAGGGAAGATCCAGATGGAGATACCCGGCGGTTCCGAGCAGGTCGGCGTCGACCTGGGTGAACGAGGCGAAGCTGGAGAAGAAGTGAAAGAAGGTCCCCTTGGGAAATCTCAGATGACCTGAAAAACTCAGGTCGATTCCGGTGGATCCTCTGACTTCGACGGCATGAGCCTCCACCGGCTCGGCCTGCAGAACGGTACGGGCGAAGCTGACGCAATAGCTGCCCAGGTCCCAGACCGATCCGCCGCCCATGGCGGGGTCCAGACGGATGTCTCCGGGACGTTCCAGGGTAAAGGTAAAGAGGCCGCGGCCCATGCGAACCTCGCCGATGGCGCCTTGGGCGATCAGGTCGCGCAGGTAGGAGGTCTGGGAGTGAAAACGCATCATGGTGGCTTCCTGGATGGTGACTCCGCAACGACCGGCGACCTCCAGGAGCTGATCCACTTCTGCAACGGAAAGGGCCAGCGGCTTTTCACAGAGCACGTGCTTTCCGGCCTCGGCGCATCGGAGCGACCACTCGGTGTGCAGCCCGTTGGGCAGAGAAATGTACACCACGTCGATGGCGGGATCCGCCAACATCTCTTCATAGCTGCCGTAGGCCTTGGAAATGCCGTGTGCCGCGGCATAGCGATCGGCCACAGCCTGGCTGCGGCTGGCCACCGCCATCAGCTCGTTGCGTTCGGACCGCTTCAGGCAGGGAATCAAGCGCTCGTTGATGCGGGCCGTGCTCAACAGGCCCCAGCGGGCTCGTTTATCGCCCATCTCCACACCTCACTAAGGCTTTTTTAATGAAACGATTAGAAAACCACTGTTCATGGTATTCCTGAGACATCGGGTCTGGTCAGTCCCGTCTGAGACTGCGGACCTCTTCCCAGCAACGGGACTTCCAGGATCGCTGCATGGCCTCCTGGACCTCGGCCACGGCCAAGGCCTCCTTGAATCCCGGCTCTCCCTGTTTGCGGCTGGCCACCGAGTTGAGAAACTCCACCGCCTCGATCAACTTGAGGTCATCGTAGCTCATGCTGATGGCCGGACCCGTATAGAACTGCACGTAGGAGGGATGGTCGGGACTGCTTTGAATCAAGGTGGTCCCGTCACGCTCGGTGGCGCTGTCGGGCAGATGGAGCTCAAGCTCATTCATGCGCTCGAAGTTCCACTTCAGCGCTCCCCGGGTTCCGTTCAGCTCAAAGGCCATCTCACAGCCGGGCCCCTTGATCACCCGGCAGGCTTCGAAGGTCCCCCGGGCTCCGTTGCCGAACTCGACCAGCGCGCTCACGTAGTCTTCGTTGGTGACCGGCCCCTTGGGGTCGTCGGCCGAGCCGGTGGAAAAGTGGGTGCCGGACCCCCTGGGGACCAGAGGGCGTTCGGTGATGAAGGTGTGGCTGGCGCTGGTCAGGCGCTTCACCGGCCCGACCATGGAGTGGGCCATGTCGGCCACGTGGGAGATGAGGTCGCCCAGCGTGCCGGTGCCCGACCATTCTTTCTGAAATCGCCAGGAGAGGACTCCATGGGGGTCCCTGCCGTAACCCACCAGAAAACGACCGCGATAGTGGGTTACCTCCCCCAGCTTGCCCTCCTGAACGAGCTTGCGGGCGTACTGGACCACCGGGGCCCAGCGGTAATTGTAACCGACCCAACTGACGACGTTGGCCCGGCGGGCGATCCCTTCAATCTCGGCTGTCTGCAGCGGCCCCATGCCCACCGGTTTCTCGCAGAAGATGTCCTTGCCCGCCGCCGCCGCCGCACTGACGACCTCCAGGTGCAGGTGGTTGGGCGAGGCGACGCTGATGGCCTGAACGGCATCGTTGCCGATGACCTCCTTCCAGTCGGTGGTCCGCCGCTCGAAGCCGAAGCGCTCCTGACCGTCCCTGGCCCGCGCTTCCACTTCGTCGGCGCAGATGACCAGGCGGGGGCGGATCCCCCTGTCTCGGAACCGATCCGCCACCTGGCCGTAGACGCGGCTGTGCACCGTCCCGACCCAGCCCATGCCGATGACTCCAATACCGATTTCATGTGCCATCAAGACTCCTTGTCTTCAGTGATCAGTGGTCGGTGATCAGTGATCAGTGGCCAGTGGTTTAGACGACACGTCACGCATCTTGTCGACCTCGGCACAATCCCTCCACAAAAGCGCAAATAAGTCGTCAAGCGCGTGCCTGCTGTCGAAACGCTCCGCTACTATGAACTGTCCCGTCTTCTGGCGCGAGCGCGTTGTAAATCTCTGACCACTGACCACCGATCACTGACAACTGATCACCTCCTCCCACTGATCAGACTCCCAGGAACGCTCCACCGCCGCGTGCACGGCCGCCACCTCGGCGGCTTCCCGAACGCCCGGTGTCGCCTGCTTTCCCTCCAGGATCGACTGGACGAAACGGGAGGCCTCGATGGTTTTCAGGTCTTCGTACCCCAGACTGGTGCCCTGGCCCGGATTGAAGTGCCCGTGAAACGGATACTCGGGGTTGCTGAACAGGCGGGTATATCCCTGCCGGAGAGGTTCCCGTCCCGGATTCACATAGACCTGCAGCTCGTTCATTCGCTCGAAATCCCAGACAACCGAGCCGGTGGTGCCGTTCACCTCGACTTTCAACTCCTGCTGGGGACCGGTGATGATGCGGCAGGCTTCGAAACTTCCCCGGGCGTCGTTCTCGAAATGAACCAGGCCGCCCACGTAGTCCTCGTTGGTGACCGGCCGGCGCGGCGCGCTGGAATCCTGCCCGCCGGCCTCGGGACGACTGTCGATCCAGGTCTTTCGATTGGCCGCCACCCGCTTGACGGGACCCACCAGAAAGTGGCCCAGGTCGGTGGTGTGGGAGAGCATGTCGTTCAACACGCCGGTCCCGGAGACGGATCGATCGAAGCGCCAGGAGAGGGCTTCCTCCGGATTGCGGGCGTAGCCTTCGAAATAGCGGCTGCGGAAATGAGTGATATCGCCGAGGTAGCCCGCCCGGATGAGCTGTCTGGCGTACTGAACCATGGGCGCCCAACGGTAGTTGAAGCCCACCAGGGTCAGGACGCCGCATTCCTCGACCACTCTCCGAATGGCTACCGTCTCCCGAGGAGTCCTGCCCACGGGTTTCTCGCAGAGGACGTGCTTGCCCGCCCGGGCCGCCGAGCTCACAATGGCCAGGTGGCTGTCATTGGGAGTGGTCACACTCACTGCCGCGATCCGATCGTCCTCGAGCAGCGAGGTCCAGTCGGTGGTGTGGCCTTCGAACCCGTGCCGGGCGGCCCCTTCCCGAGCCCGCTCGGCGACGGCATCGGCGCAGCAGACCAGGCGCACCTCCGTGCCCAGTTCCGGAAAGCGGTCTCGAAGCTGGCGGTAGGCCCGGCTGTGGGTGTGTCCCATCCACCCCATGCCGACGACGCCCACACCCAATGAGTTCATGGCAGTTCGACTGGACACTATAGCCAGGGCGGATTGTCCTCGGGCATGGTCCTGATGAGGAGAGGCTTGAGGAACTCGACGCTCTTGACGATTCCCTCGGGCGCGCTCATCAGGGAATCCTCGTGCTCGATGCTCAGCACCCCGTCGTATCCGACCGATCGCAGGGCGCTGAGGAATTCCCGCCACCACAGCTCTCCGTGACCGAACCCCAGGGTCCGGTATCCCCAGGACCTTTCCAGCACCAGGTGCATGGGAGTCAGGTCTATTCCGCCGCTCAAGGCCATCTTGTGGCGGTCGATCCGGGTGTCCTTGGCATGCACGTGAAAGACGAAGTCGGGACCCAGGTTCTGAACCACCCAGCTCGGCTCCATTCCCTGGTAGAACAGGTGGCTGGGATCCAGGTTGGCCCCCACCGAGGGACCGGCGATCTCGCGCAGCCGCAGCAGCCCGGGAGTGTTGAAGACCGACTGCCCGGGGTGCATCTCGATGGCGACCCGGACTCCGTGGTCGGCCGCATGCCGGCCAACCTTCTCCCAGAATGGTGCCAGGACTTCATCCCACTGCCACTCTAGAAGGTCCAGGAACTCCTGCTGGAAGCTGTGGGCCACCCAGTTGGGGTAGGGACTCCCGCTGGGATCTCCCGGGCAGCCGCTCATGGCGACCACCGTATCCACTCCCAACTTGTCAGCCAGCTCAATGCAATCGAAGAGGTCCTGGCCGTGTTTCCTGCCTCGTTCCGGGTTGGGGTCCACCGGATTTCCGTTGCAGTTCAAGGCGCTCACGACCAGATTGCGGCTGTCGACGGCAGCCTTGAATTCCGAGCGCGCCCCCGCATCGGACAGCAACAGGTCCGCGTCGCAGTGAGTAGCCTTGGAAAAGCCCCCGGTGGCGATTTCAACGGCTTCGATCCCCTGCTCCACCACCCAATCCAGGGCGGCGGTGAAGGACAGATCGGGAAGTCCGTCGGTAAACAGTCCAATTTTCATGGTTGGCTCCTGGGTTGGAGTGTTGGTCATGTTCTACGAAATGCATTCAGGGCCGTGCCATCCTCCCTGCCTGGACGGCCGCCTGCTGCCCGGCTCCGGGATTCAACGGGGGAAAAGACTGTAACCGGGCACGTTGATGCCGATCTTGAAGAGACTCTTGCCGGCGGTCACATAAAGGGTTTTCTTGTCGCTCCCGCCAAAGGTCATGTTGGTCACCACGTCTTCCGGGATGGGTATCCTGTCCAATAGCCTGCCCTGAGGCGAAATCACATAAATCCCTGCCGGGTTGACATTGGATTCTCCCTCTCGTTTCGGCAGGGTGATTCCGGCAGCCGTCCACAGGTTTCCGTGCATATCGACGCGTAGGCCGTCACCTGGCCTCCCCACGCCGAAGTCGTAGACCAGGGCTTGTCCGGAGGGGACACCCCCGGGATCGAGTTCAAACCCCCAGATTCTTCGGGCTCCACCCGGACTGATGTTGTAATCCGCCACATAGAGAAAACGGTCGTCCGGACTGACCGCGATCCCGTTGGGTTGCTGGATTGCAGGCTGCTCCAGTATTCTGGAGACTCTTCCGTCGCAGTCCAGGCGATAGACGGCTTCGACATCCATCTCCATGGCGGAGCGGTCGCCATAACAGGGATCGGTGAAGTAGATACGTCCCTTTCGGTCGATGGCCAAGTCGTTGGGGCTATTGTAACGCCGACCTTCAAATCGCTCCGTCAACACTTCGACCCGGCCGGTTTCCAGATCGGTGCGCACGATCCGACGACGGCCGCCCGACCCCATTTCGCAGCCCTCGCAACTGACCAGCCTCCCCCGGCTGTCGAACAGATTTCCATTGGTCCTGCCGCTGTCCGCCCTGAAGACGGAGAGCTGCCCGTCCGGCGCAAGCTTCATCACCCGATTGTTGATGATGTCGCTGAAGTAGATGCTCCCGTCGGAGTGGTAGGCCGGTCCCTCGGCAAAGGCGATCACCGCGGCCCGGCTCAGCCGGGCGCCGGTTGCCAGGAACCGCCGGGGCGACGGCAGGCGGGCTCGATCCGCCGGGTTGGGTTCAGACATTTCCCTTGAGCGGGCTGCATCCATGGCGGCACCGGAGCGTCCGGAGATTTGCGTCAGCACGGGTGTCTTCCGGGATCGGCGGAAGCCTCCAGCACCAGGATGGCCGGCTTCTTCCATGCAGTCGGTCCCGACGAGAGCTGTACGGTAGTGGACCGCGCATGGATCAAGGGGTCGGCGGGGCGGGTCTTCAGGAAGTCACCCAGGGGGCGCATCCTGCTGGGCCACCACAGCAAGTAGTGCATGGGGATGATCCAGCGCGGTCGCAATTGGTCGATAAGGCTCGACAGCTCTTCCAGGGTCAGCGTGTTGGCCTGACCGGCGATGGCCAGCAGGACATCGCACTTGCCCTCGAAGACCGCCAGTTCCGCCGGGCTGGGGCCGTAGCCCAGGTCCCCCAGGTGCAGAATCCAGAGGTCCTCCACCTTGAAGGCGTAGAGCGCGTTGTCCTTGGGGCTGCCGCTTTCGTGGAGGGGCGATTCGGCCGCGCCCAGCGGAATCAGCGGGTTGCCGTCCACTTCGCCCTGGCGGTCTTCCCGCACCAGTTCCAGGGCGTTGATGACTTCGGGGGACCCGTGAATCAGCCCGGGATCTCCGTGCGCCAGGTCATCCAGGGAGCTGACAATGGCCAAGTCCCCTTGGATGGCCGGTCCGTCCGGCAAGCCCAGGCGCGTCGGAGAAAAGGGATCGGTGACGATGACCGGGCCGCCGTCCCGCCAGATGCGAAAGCAGGCATGGCCCACCCACTCGATGTTCACGGCCAATTGACGTTGTCCTCGGTGATCTGATGGAAACCCGCCAGCTCCCACCAGCCGGTCCCTTTCGCGGGAGGCGGTCCCATCACCAGGGGCTTGAGGAACTCGATGGACTTTTCCAGTCCCTCCCGCACCTCCATGTAGTCGCACTCCATCTCGACCGAGAGGGCTCCCTCATACCCGACGAAGCGCAGGGTGTTGATGAAATCGCGCCAGAACTTCTGATCGTGGCCCCAGCCGATCAGGTTGAAGGTCCAGGACCGCTTTTCGGGATTGGCCGGGGTCTGGGTGGTGTCCAGCAGTCCCTGAAGCTTCAGGTTGCGGGGCTCCATGCGGGTATCCTTGACGTGGACGTGCAGGAGCCGGTCCCCCAGGTAGGCGATGGTTTCCAGCACGTCGATGTGCTGGACGAAGAGATGCGACGGGTCCAGGTTGCATCCCACAATCGGTCCGATGGCCTCCCGCAGCTTCATGACCGTCACTGGTGTGTGCACGATGTCGCCGATCCAGGGCTCGAAAGCCAGGCGGCAGCCGTGATCGCGGGCAACCGCGGCGTGCTCCCGCCAGAAAGGAATCACCCGCTCTTCCCACTGCCAGCGCAGAATGGCCCGGTTGCGGGCGTTGGTGGGGTCCACCACCCAACAGGGACAGGAATCTCCGGGCGCGCCCGGCGGGCTGCCGGCGTTCAATGTCAGCAGGTCCACGCCCGTGGCCTCGGCCAGGCGGCAGACTCTGCGAAAATGCTCGGAGTATTGTCTTGCTTCCGCCGGGTCGGGCGAGAGTCCGTTCCCGTGGGCCGAATAGGCACTGATGGTCAAGCCGTGGTCGTCCAGGGCACCCTTCCAGCGCTTTAATGCTTCCCGGTCGGAGAGCAGATCTTGAAGATCGCAGTATTTCCGGCTGGCCTCCCCCAGACAGGCTATCTCGATCATCTCGAGACCCTGCTTTTGGGCGAAATCCAAGCCTTCTTCGAATTCGAAGGGCAGCAGGAAAAGCGTGTTGACGCCGATTTTCACTTCTTGCCTCCTCCCGGCGACCCGGTACGGGGCCCGGGGACATTCCGGGCTTCCGTTCAATCAGTCTTCCAGACCGGCGGTGGGTTGGTATCCGCTGGGCTCGAGGGCCACGATGGTTGGGCCATCCAGCACCGGCAGGTCGATGGGAAACTCGACCACCGAAGACCTGGGAAAGATCAGGGGATCCCTGCGGCGGCGCTCCAGGAACTCCCGCAGGGGCCGCATGGGTCCCGACACCGGAGGCAGCGCAAAGTGCATGGGAACGATCCACCTGGGCTTGAGATGATCGATCATCGCATCCAGGTCCGGCAGGGACAGGGTGTTGTATTGACCCACGATGGCGAGCATCACCTCGCATCGCCCTTCGAAGGGAGCCACTTCCTCCCGCGGCAGTCCATATCCGAGATCGCCCATGTGCATGACCCACACTCCTCCCACCTGCAGGGCATAGAGGGCGTTGTCCTTGGGGCTTCCACTGTCGTGGATGGGCGATTCGGCTGCCCCTACCGTTACCAGCGGGCTGCCGTCGACTTCAACGTCCAATCCCTTCTCGACCACATCCAGAGCATCGATGACTCTCCGGCGTCCCCGCACCAGCTCGGGATATCCGTGGGCGTCGTCGGTCAGTGAGCTGACGATGACCGTATCGCCCTCGACCCTGGCCGCGTCCTCCGGCAAGTAGACCGTCTGGGGCGTGTAGGGGTCCATGACGATGACCGGTCCTCCCTCTCGCCAGACCCGGAAGCAGGCATGTCCTACCCATTCCACCTTTACCGACATAAACCCTCCACCTTGGCTTTGGCCCGGGACCGGAACGCCGCCCCCGGAAATCTCAGCTTCCCGAAGACTCAGTACAGGGCCAGGGCTCTGCCCGGGCCTCCGTGACTGTCGCGGATCTTGATGGGTGCGAAAATGAAATAGGCCCGTTGCGGCAACTCGCCGAGCCCGGTCAGGGATTCGACCCCCACCAGCCCGCGGCTCCCCAGCGCCCAGTAGGTCATCAGCGCCCGTCGCGGCTCGGCGCCTCCCAGCGTGGGACCGTCGGTGCCGACGCAACGGATCCCGCGTTCGGCCAGGTAGACGACGGCCTCAGGTCCCGGGGCCGGCCATCCCTCGCTCCTCCCGTTCAGCGGATCGGCCATGAACCGGTCGCCTTCGGGAAAGGGCTTGAAATAGCGGTCGCTGTAACCGCTGCGGAAAATGACGATCTCCCCACTCTTGAGAGCGCCGTGTTTGGCTTCATACTCCTGAATGACCGCGGGAGTGATTTCCGGGGACGCCGGCCACTGCTCCTCGGGGGTGGTCCCGACCAGGTGCTGCACGTCGATGACCCGGGACCAGCCGCAGGTCTGGGAAAGCGGAACCTGCTCGGTGGTCACCCGACTGGTCCCCCGCTTCCCGAACTGCCGCTCGTAGGCCGCCAGCCACTGCCGCACCTCCGGGGCGTAGGTCTGGTTGTCGAAACCGGGTGGGGGCAGGGCGTAGGCCGGCGGGACCAGGTGGGTGCCCGTATGGCTGTCCAGGTGGTGGAGCTTCATCCCGTAGGGGGGAATAATATTCCGCAGATAGGGATGGCGGTTGTTGCCGACGCCGCTTCCCGGCCACCACACCGGGTGATCGTCGGCCAGCAGCACCGACAGGTCGACGACCCGCTTGTTCCTGGCCGACTCGATCAACTGGCCGGCCAGGGGTTGGCCCACGATGGCGAAGGCCCTGGATTCGGCGCCGATTCCCTGGGAATGCTTGAGGCCGACGGTGCAGTAAAAAGCCCCGGTTGCCGGCAGCTTCCCCAGGCCGGTCGCCCCTTCGGTCCAGATCATTCCGTACTTGAGACCGGCATAGTGGGTTTCCTCGGCGATGGGGCCCGGGATCGGCCCCATGCTGGGGCTGTCGGTGCCGAGCGTCATCACCTTTCGGGTCGCCAGGTACTCCATGCACCGGGGAGAGGGATCGGGCCAACCCGGTGTCCTGCCCTCCAGGGGATCGGCAACGAATCTGCGTCCCGATGGGAAAGGACGGTAGTACCGGTCGCTGAAACCGCTGTAGAAGAGCACCGCATCCCCAAGTCGCAGGGGCCGGTACTGCTGTTCCCAGGCCTGCACGTGCCTGGCTTCCACCAGGGAGCTGTGCCCGTTGGGAGCGCTGTCGAGCAGTTCCCGAAGGTCGAGGACGCAGGCTTCGCCCACAAACTGCCAGGCCGGCACCTTGTCACCGGATACCAGTCCAAAGGGGCCGGCGTTGGGTTTCCCGGAATCGGGGGGCGCCACCGAATGGGTCGGCCCGTCGAACTGGGTCCCCACGTTCTCGTCCAGCGTCAGAATATCCGAGTTGTAGGCGCTGAGGGGACCGATCCGCCGGTAGTGGTTGATTTGAAAGCCCGGCCCGGCTCCAGGCCAACTGCAGGGAAACTCGGGGGCAACCATCAGGGAAAGGTCGACGAACTCAGGCGCCGGGTGCTTGTCGGCTTGAATCGGCCCCGGCTGCAGACCCCAGGCCAGGCAGCCCAGGACCACCAGACTGAAGCAGACGGCCTTCCCCGGGAGGGAAGGTCCGGATGGGGGACAAGGACTCGAAAACCGTTTGGAGCGCATCGATTCAAACCTCGCGGGGCCTGGCCGGCAGATGGGCAACCGACTCTCCGTGTCTGGCGATCGGGGCTGCTAACCTTATCAATATCGGAAACCTCTTGGCAACCGACTGAACGGCAGTGGTCAGTGATCAGTGGTCGGGTATTCCGCCTCCGTCTCCAGCGGATAGAGGGGGCGCCGCCGGTGGTGATAGGTGAAGCTGGCCGGATTCACGCAGGTGGCCCCCGGCGTGTCCACCAGAATGGTCCGGGCCGCGACCGGATTGTAGGCGGCTCTGGGGGCAATCACCCCCTTGGCCACCAGGATCTTCTTGGATTCCGGCTTGATCCCCAGGCTCTTGACCTGCTCCAGGCTCACCGGAGCCATCTTCACGCTGGTCAGCACCAGGGTGTGCCGCTCGGAGGTCTCCACGACCGCCGTCACCCCCTGGTCGAAGGACCCCCAGCCTCCATGCCTCACTTCAGGCTCCTGAAAGATTCCATCCGAAATCATCCGCACCCGACCTTGAATGGGGACCGGGAAGCCGTGCCGGCGATCGGTCTTGGCTCCGACCTCCAGCTTCACCGGGTTGCGAACCCCGGCCGCCACGCAGCGGGCCACCGACTCGGCATCGAAGAGGACCACCATGGCATTGGAGGCTTTCTGGGCCACGATTTCGGCCAGTACGATGGTGGAGTCCCCCGGACTTCCGCCGCCGACGTTGTCGCCGATATCCATCAGCACCACCGGGGCCTCGGGTGCCCGCATGGCCATGGCCACCGCTTCGGCGGCATCGGGCAGGTCGGCCTGGAATTCCTCCCGCCGGTCCCAGGCCCGTTGGGCCATCCAGCGCGCTGCCTTGCGGGCCAGGTCGCGGTCGCGGTCGGCCACGGCCAGGAAGCTGGCGCCGAATTCCTCCACGTCCGAGTAGGAAAACCCCATGGCCACGCTGGCGGATAGAATGCCCGGCCACTGCAGGACCGACTCAACATCCTCATACAACCCCTTGGACGGATTCTCGTCGGTGTACTGCTTGGCGATGCTGATGATCAGTGGCGGGCATTCGAGGGCTTGCACCGGTCGAATCTCTCCCCGCAGCGTCCGGCCGAGCAATGAAGCGGCTTCCAGTCCTCGGGCTTTCTGGTCCAGATGGGGATTGGAACGATAGATGGTGGTGGCGTCGGTACTGGCCGCCATACCCGGAGAAACGTTGGCGTGCAGGTCCAGCGTCATGACGACGGGCACATCCGGTCCCACGACTTCCCGCATCCTCCGAGCCATCTCGCCGTCGGCGTCGGGGAATTCCTCGGACACGGTGGCCCCGTGCAATGCCAGGTAGAGGCCGTCCACGGGCAGGGCCGCTTTCAGAGCCTCGACCGCCTCGTCCGCTATGGCTTCGAAGGTCTCCCGGACGATGGTGCCGCTCGGCATGGCGAAGGCCGCCACAAGCGGAACCGGGTCGAGGCCGTTGGGTTGGGCGCCCTCCAGAAAACCACTCAGTTCGTGATTGCCTCCCGTCCAGCGCTCGATCAGCCCGCTGCCCCGGGTCAGGCTGACCTGTTCAAAGTGCCTGTAGGTGGTGGGGGTGACTGCAAAGGTATTGGATTCATGGATAAATCCCATAACACCAACGCGTTTCATCAGAGGTAAGCCTCCCTTTCATCCTGAATTTTTCGAACCATCCGGGAATTCTCTCCGCCTCTTCCCGGAAACACCACAGCGCGCACGACCATCCTGAATCAGTCCCAAGAGTTCACCTCCGCCATCCATTCGGGCGGGAATTCCATCTCCAGGGACCGCATGGCGTTGTCCAGATGGCCGGTGTGGCGAGCTCCGATCAGCACGGAGTCGACTCCCTCCCGCTTGAGGACCCACCCCATGGCCAGTTGAACCATGGAACGTCCCGTTCGGTCCGCCATTTGCCGAAGTCGCTCGACGACCCGAAAGCTGCGCGGGTGGAAATAGACGTCCACGTGGCCGGGAATCACGTCGAAGCGGGACCCCTTGGGAATCTCGGCTTGATCGGCCGTGTACTTTCCGGCCAGGAATCCCGCCCCCAGCGGACTGTAGGTCACCACTCCAACCTCCCGCCGCTGACACAGGGGCAGCAGATCGGTCTCGATCTCGCGACAAGCCAGATTGTAGATGGGCTGAATGACTCCGAGGCGGGGCAGGCCGTTCCGGCGACTCAGTCCGAGAGCTTCCGACAGTTGCGCGGCGGAGAAATTGCTGCATCCGCTGCAGCGAATCCTGCCGGCCTTTTCCCCTCGATCCAGCGCCGCCAACCCTTCTTCCAGCGGGACTTCGGGATCATACTTGTGGAACAGGTAAAGATCAATGGTGTCGGTCTGGAGACGCCGCAGGCTGGCTTCCAGGGCCTCCCAAACGTCCTGTTCCTTCCCGTTGGCCGACACCTTGGTCTGAATGGTGACCTGGGAGCGCACCCCTCGGGACTTCAGCCAACGACCCAGAATTTTCTCCGAGGAGTACATTTCGCCGCTCACCTCGCGCACGTCCTCGACTCCCAGGTTGTCCCGCCGATATTGGCGCGCCTGCCCGCCGCCATAGGCCTCGGCGGTATCGAAAAGGGTAATGCCGCGTTCCAGGGCTGCGTCCAAGATCTGAAACGAGGTGGCCTCGTCGATTTCCCTGCCGAATGTGGCGCAGCCCAGGCCGAGTCGGCTGACCGTGATGCCGCTGCTACCCAATGGCCTCATTTCCATTGCTATTCCCCTCGCCAAAAAATCTAAACCGGTCCCAGCGGGCCGACCTCTCGGCGACAAATGGCGCCGAATATAACCTCCATCAGGACTTCAAATCAGCCAAATACTCATCCCTGAGGATACCCATGAGAATCAGGTCGTGCCACTGGCCCCGGGAGTGATGCCAGTCCCGCAAAGCCCCCTCTTCCTTGAACCCGCACTTCCGGTAGCAGCGATAACCCCGCTTGTTGGGTCGAATCACTCTCAGACCGACGCGGTGCAGATTCAACTCCTCGAAGCAGACTTTCAGGAACAGCCTCAGGGATTCCTCACCCAATCCCCTGGATAGCGAAGTGACGTCTCCAATAACGATCCCCACCTCGGTGTTCTGTCGCCGCAAATCCAGGTGTTCATAGCCGATATGCCCCAGATACTGGTCGTCCTCCCGGCGACAGATGGCGAATTTTCGGTTGGCGGGGTCCACGTTGTTGGCCTGGTCTTCCACGAAGGCACGGGCCTGCTCCAGGGATTCGGGCCAGACGTAGGAACCCGTCCACCATACGATCTCATCCAGGGTGCGCCACTGGTAGAGGGTCTCGACATCGCTCAACAGGTATTCCCTGAGATACACTCTGTCTCCTAGAATGTGGGGCATGATCCTCCTCCCTTGTCGGTTGAATTTCCTGTCTGAAACACGCTGAAACCCGAATGCTACAAGAGCCGCGCCAACAGCTCGCGGGCCTGATCGGCGTTGGCGGCAGGCCGTCCCCGTTGCAGCGCGCGGGCCGCCGCCAGCTCCACCAGTTCCGCATTGCCGGCGGCCCGGATGCCGTCGGGGCGGTAGAGATTGTTCTCGAATCCGATCCGGGCATGTCCTCCTTTAGCCAGTGCGCGGTCCACGCAGGCCAGCTCACGCTTTCCGAAGGCGCACAGGAACCATCCCTCCCGAAAGGGGCTGACCTCCAGCAACGGGTCCAGGTCGGAGGGCGCCGATTGCTGATTCGGGGTATGGCGCCCCAGCACGAAGAGGACGCAGGGATCGGAATGGGGAAGGATTCCGCGATGAATGAGCCGAACCAGGAACCGGACCTGATCCGCATCGAAAACGATAAACTGGGCGAAGATTCCTTCCGCCCGCAGCCAGTCCAGGAATTCCGCCGCCTGAGATTCGAGGGTCGGATCAGGGAGAATTTCCCCGATGGCAAGACTCACCGCCTCCGGCCCGAGCTCACGGACCAGGCCCATCTGCTCCTCCGGACCGTAAAGGCCGCAGGACTCGGTGGTGACCTGAATCACCAGCTTGTCTCCGACCTGGGAGCGAACGGCCTGGATGGCGGCCCGGTAGGCTCCCGCATCCAGAGTGTGGGCCAAGTTCCGGTCCCGGACATGCAGATGGATCATGGCTGCTCCCGCCTCCAGGCTCTCAGCGGCAGTTCGCCCCAGCTCAGCAGGTGTGAGGGGCAAGTCGGGATGGTCCCGGCGGGTCCTGCGGGCCCCGTTGGGGGCCACGCAAAGGATGGCGGGACTTGAGTTCTTTTCATTCATCTACAGTACTCGTGTCGATAGGAGATACAACACCCCAAAGTGATGGAAGCATCATCCAGATCGAACAGGCGATGATTCGGATTTCTTCCTGTTTTGCGCAGGTTCCGAAACGTCCTCAGGCATGTCTTCCTTGTTGTGAGAATCATCAGTAATGTCCTGGACTTGCAGGGCCGACAAACGCTTTTGGGCGCGCTCCGATACTTCCTCAAGCAAACCTTCCTCATCGAGAAAATCACTGAAGTTGCTACCGCTATCACTAGTGTCCCAACATTAGTCGAATAAGATCAACTGTTTAGCTGGTTCTTGTCTGTGAAGAATGTAGGGCTTTTTTCTAAGTAGTTGATCTAATGGGGTTTTCTCGAACACGGTTAAGCTCAGGATCTGTAGAATTGTGTAGAGATTGGGCTCCAGTTGCAGCCGCTTTTTGATGATGGCAATCAACACATAGACGGAGACAGCGATCCAGATCTGTGATTTGACGGCATTCTCCGAGGTCCCGTAGAAGGCCTTGATGCGCAGGTGCTGTTTGATCCATCGGAAGAAGAGTTCGATGCGCCAGCGGCTGCGATAGAGTTGGGCAAGGGTGAGTGGGGGAAGGGTGAGTTGATTGGTGAGAAACACCAGGGTTCTATCCTGTTCAGCATCATGGTACTTGATGCGCCGAAGCTTCTCGGGATAGTGGGAGGAAGTGTGAACCCCGGTGAGCAGGATGGTCTGATCGCAGATCAACCCGGAGGAGCGATCGACCCGATGGGAATAGAGGCGACGGAATCGGGTGTTGGACTTGGCCCGCAGGAGGAAGAAGCAGCGGGCTTGATGCAGTCGGTAGAGGCGGGCAAAGTCGAGATAGCCGCGATCCATGACGTAGAAGGCTCCGGCTTCGGGCAGGAGAAGGTCCAAGACGTTGACGTCATGGAGCTTGCCGTCGGAGATATGGATGAATGCCGGAATGTGGGCGCGGAGATCCAGCAGCGTATGCAGCTTGATGGCCGACTTGGTTTTGCGGAAATGAGCCCAGGGGAAGAGCGTCAGGCAGAGATCAATGGTGGAGGAATCCAGCGCGTAGACGGTGTGGGCAACATCCAGACCAGGGTCTGGATCAACATGAAGGCTCCGTGCCGTATGGATGAGACGCTGGGCAAAATCGGCGTAGAGGCGCCAGTCCCGGGTGTGGTTGGCGTTGGCCAAGGTGTTGCGTGAGACGCGACTGGTGATTCCCATATGGTAGAGCTTCGACGCTTGCGCACGCAGGCAGGTCTCGATGTCCCTGAGGCTCTCGCGGTAGGTGAGTTGGGCAAAGGCCATACAGCGGTAGTGATCGGAACACTGAAAGGACTTCACCTTGCGGTTGCCATCGTAACGTCGCACACACCGTTGGAAGGTGTGCCAGGGGAGATGATCCATCACCTGCGAGAAAACCAGCTTGCCAGCGTACATGTGCCCTCCTGTTTGACCTCAGGCGATACGCGGCTACCATGCTGGATTCTCCTCTCTGGTTCAAGTCTCCGACACCCCTTGGATGCGTGTTGCTCCTTTCATATCAATCAGTTATGAACGTGTCACAGTAAAACGTTGGGACAGTAGTGTACCGCTATATTTATTCATGCGACAACCTCCCATCCAGGTATTTCCGTCCCGAGCAGGTGAATCACTTAATTGCCACGGAGGGTTTTGATCCCGGGGAGCCATTGCGTCCTGCCTGCACAAGACTTGGCAGGGTCGTAGCGATTTGCCGCACAGGATGGGTCGGTTCACCGGGGAGTCGGTTCACCGGGTGACCAGAGCCGGGGCAGCGGCTTTTATTCCAGTACAACTACCTGTTTGAAGGAGCAGGCACCCATGTGAGCGTGAAATCTACATGAAATTCGTTGATTCGCATGGAGACTTTATCTGTAATATTTCTAGCATTTGATCCTGTCTCTATCCCAAGAATTGCACCATCCGTGAACTCGACATGCAAAGCTTCGCTTTGATGTCGATCTTTACTATCTTCACGCATGCCAAAGCTTACTTTCTTGACCGTTTTTCCTTCCATTCTTGTCGCCTGGCAAATCGAATAGTGCGGTCTAACACCGCCGACGAGTGTTGGTAGAAAATTCATGCGCTCATGCCTCCTTAGTTCATGATCAGACGAAACACAGAATTCCGATTCTATAAGCCCAAGTAGGTCTTCATAGGCTTCAGCAGCAACTTCCAAGTCTCGATGGAAATCTGCAAAGGCATCAGATCTTGTAGCTACCGATCTGACGCCATGGCTACTTTTCCCACGCTGTTGACTGACTTTTGAAAGCAGTCTATGAAGTTTGGAGTGTTGATCGAACTCACAGAACACGTGTCTCAGCAGCGTTGTCGATCTCATATTTTGTGCTTTACGTATGGCTTGATTTCTAAGAGATGCGAGAGCCAGAAGACATCCTTTCGAAAGCGAGTCAACTAAGAAACCGTATAGGTTTTTGTGCGCATCTTCATAGGCATGGCTGTTTTGAGCGCCAGGATAGCGAACAGATTTGTCCGGTACTTCCGTGTAAAGCGGCATACCCACAAGTGTTTTGCAGCAAGCATTAATTTTTTCAATAACGCTACCCAACTGTCTTCGAGACCCACAAGGCACATCCCAATTGCCTTGGATATACCTGCTCCTCCACATTTCGAATCGCTCGTCTTCTTGTGACAAGAGAAACTTGTCAACAATGAACGGTTCCCACTTCCTTTTTTCTTTTTCTGAAGCCCCGTCGAGATCAGGGAGGTAAACCGCAATACATAACGTTCCGTCTTTTTTGCTGTGATATCCAAAACGAATCCTGATGGATTCGTTCTCTTTCCCGGATGATTCCAGTTCAGAAAAATAGGTATCCGTTGTCCTGAGCATCCCCTCAAAATAGTCTGTATCCAATTCATATT
Organism: Terriglobia bacterium; assembly: GCA_963665655.1. Classification (GTDB taxonomy): domain Bacteria; phylum Acidobacteriota; class Terriglobia; order Versatilivoradales; family Versatilivoraceae; genus Versatilivorator. The sequence continues at coordinate 4,409,495 of OY762429.1, read as the reverse complement.
TGTCAGGCTTGCTTTCATAGAGAAACAGCACGTCTGCTTCATAAAAACCAATGATTCTTTCCAGCACGAAGTTCTCCTCCAACGCTAACGAAAAAGTGCCGATTCAGTGAGTGTTTATCGAAAGTTTCGCCGGATTTGCGCCCAAGTGGCGAAACCTTCGGACGCGCTTACCGCTGATTGACAGACAATCTCAACATGGGGGAGCCTCTTGCAAACGCGGAGTTGGGCATTTCCATGAAACAACAGAGGGCGGACCTGCTCCGCAAGTGATCTCTCTCCTGGCTTCTCCTACGAAAGTTCCCGCTGCCCGGCGAATGGGGGAAACGGCTCAACCACAAAAAGCACAAAACAGGACTCCAGTCTTGCCCAATCCCGTTTTGTGCCTTTTGTGGCCATTCAGTCACGAAGCCGACCTGCCCCTCGAATTCCCTGCCCCCTCTCCCGATCCATAAAACCCTTGCCTGCCGAATTTTGCAAAAGGCTCCCTTTATTGCCGCCGCAGGACCCGACCTCCTCGATCTCCCGTCAAGCGACCGTTCCTGACAGTCTGAACACCGTTCACAAATACGTGGGTCATTCCGGTGGCGATCCGGTTGGGCTCGCAGGTGGTGCCCCGCTCGCCGAAGGTCCGGGGATCGAAGATCGCCAGGTCGGCGCATGCCCCCTTGCGGATGACGCCACGGTCCTTCAAGCCCAGGCGGCCGGCCGGAAGGGAGGTCAGGCGGCGGATGGCTTCTTCTGGGCAGAGCTTTCCCGTATCGCGCACAAAGTGGCGGTAGAACCAGGAGGCCCAGGTGTAGGCACCGTGGAAGGACCGGTCCCGCAGAGGTCCGTCGGTGGCCAGGGCGGTGGCGTCCGAACCCACCATGCAGTGGGGATGTTCGAACGCCAGCTCGTTCTCTTCCAGCCGGTAGGTCAGGGCCATCACCATCAGTCGGTGGATGTCATCGACTTCCGCCAGCAACAGATCATAGACGGCGTCGAGAGGCTCGACGCCCATCCGCCGGGCGATCTCCCCGATACTCTTTCCGGAAAACTCCGGGTAGGCCAGAGAATCGAAAACGACGATTCGCTCCCAGTCGTCCCTTACCAGTGAGCGAAGATGGCTCCGGTAGGTCTTGAGGTCGCTTCGAACCCTGGAATCCCGCAAGCGTGCGGAGACGGCCTTCGGACCCCCTTCCAGCGACCAGGGCGGCAGCGCCGTCCTCAGATTGGTGGTTCCGAACAAGCGGGTATGCATATCGAATCCCACGTCCTGACCCTGTCGTCGGGCTTCATCCACCATCCCCAGGGCCTGACGGTAAGCCTGGTGTCCGTCATCGGTCAGCCTGGCCACCACCTGGATGTGGGAGATTTGAAGCGCAGCCCCCGAGGCCCGGCCTGTTCGAATGGCTTCCGCGATGGTCTCTTCCACCTCGCCGGCCCGATTCCGGGTATGGGTCGAATAGAATCCCCCGGCGTCGGCCACCAGGCGGCACAGCTCGACGATTTCCTCCTCGGGACAAGCCTTCTCGGGCCCGTACTCCAATCCTGTCGAGAGCCCGAAGGCGCCTTCTTCCAGGCACCGGGACAGCAACCGCTTCATGCGGCTCAGTTCATCCGGAGTGGAGGGCTTGCCGACGTCCTCGACCGCCGCCAAACGAAGCAGGCCGTTCGGTACCAGGGTCAGCACGTTGACCGCCGGCCGGCCCGCTTCCAGGCGTTCCAGGTACCCGGCCATGGTGCGCCAATCGATGTCGTCCGCGGCTTGACAGCCATAGATATTGGACCGGGCTCGCTCGGGATCCACGATGGGGGCGCAGCCGTGACCGCAGTTGCCGATCACTTCCAAGGTGACTCCCTGCATGACCGAGCTCATGGCCCTGGGATCGACGATCAGCGTGAAGTCGGAATGGCTGTGTATGTCGATGATTCCCGGGCATACCCACAGCCCGGCAATATTCAACTCCGTAGCGCCGTCAGCCCCACCGATCGAACCAACCTCCGAGATCCGCCCGTCCCTGACCGCAAGATCGGCCCGAAAGGGCGGTCTCCCTGTCCCGTCCAGGACCTCCCCGCCGCGCAGGATCAGATCGCAGCTCATTCCGAAGATTCCCCCCTGATTCCACCGTCACTCGCCATTCCACTCGAGGTGACAGCGGAATGGCACGATGGTTTCCGACCGGCGCACAGACTGGTCACGAGTGTGAAAACGCTGAAACACGGCATAAGAACATGATTCATCATTCATCATTCATCATTTCATCCATCCGACTTCTCAACTGTTGCCGCAGGTCGTCGGTCGCCACCGGGTCCACTTGGCCGTCGCCATCCAGAACGACGCCGTAGTCCCGCCGGGCGCATCCTGAGGAGACCTTGTCGTTTCTGACATCTCGGGCCACGGCCGCCGGATCTCTGGTGAGGGGATCTCCCCATCCCCCACCACCGGCCAATCGATGATAGACCGAGTCTCCGGCCTGGATCGAGGTCGAAATCATGGTGGGCAGGATTTCAACCCCGCCGGCCCCGCCCCGTTCACTCAGCGAGGGGGCTCCCGGCCTCCCCCCATTCAGTCCGTAAGGCCGATGGTCTCGCCGATCGGAGCGGATGGACAGGGTGGAATCACCGGCCAGAAGGCGCCACTTGCGCTCGGTGTAGGCCAGAAGGTCTCGACAGCACCCCTGGAATGTCTCCGGGCCGTATCGTTCGATGAGCTTCAGGACGGAGTCGCGCGTGCTCATGGGTGGGAGCCGGCTCCTTCCATGACGACATTCTGAAGGTCGTCGAGCCAAACACGAGTCGCGGGCGGCACCACGACGGTCGAGTCGTACTCGTCGATCAACAGCGGGCCTTGGGTGACCTCCTGGAGAGAGGTTCGGGCAACAACCGGGGTGTCAATCGCCCCCCAACGCGAACCGAAGTAGGCCATACGGCTGGGTGCCGTTTCGCCTCGCAGCTTCGCGGGTTCGGGAAACCCCTCTGCCTGGTCCCGCATGGCCCTCCCCACCAGGCGCACCGCAAGTACTTCGACCGTGTGCCCGGCGGCGGACCGATGCCCGTAGAGCCGCTCGTGCTCGTCCTCAAAGGTCTGGCGAAGGGTGTCGACATCCTGAGGCGTGAGTGGCTTGGCCGGGAGTGGAATTCTGATTTCCGAGGTCTGCCCCCGAAACCGCATGTCCATGCTGCAGGTGAGTTGAATGCGTTCTGCGGAATAGTCCCCTTGCCGAAACCACGTCAGCATCTCCTTTTCCAGTGTCTCCCGCAGTTCCTCGATTTCCCGGGGACGGAGCGATTCAGATGTTCTCCTCGGCTCCCGATTCGATTGGAGGTCATGAGGGGCGGCCAACAACTGCGACGGTCCCTGTGGGGAGGAATCGGATTCTGAAGGGTGGGCCAGGGGTTGGGCTACTTTCGGAACGAAACCGAACCATCGTCCTCCAGCGTCGTCAGGATCGGGAGGGCAGCAGAACGTCCCGGTTCTCGGCGACGATCCGCTTGATGTTGCGGATACAGGCCCGGTCCAGAGGATAGCCCAGGTAGTTGGACCAGTTCCGGAACACGTCCAACTCCATCATGAGGCGCTTGAGGCCCGAGAGCCAGCAGGCCAGCCGGTCGCCGCCGTAGACTGCGTAAAGCATGCGCGTCGTGCGAGTCTGTATTCTCTCGGCACGGGCGTAGTCGTGGGCCGCAACCGCCTGGATCAACTGGGACACCAGGTAACCCGTGAAGATTCCACCGCCGAGCAGCAGGCCGTCGTATCCGGCTCTCAAGTAATCCAGACACTGAAATTCATTGCCGTTGAGCAGGCGCAACCGAGGGCGTTTCCGCCGTGCGGCCAAGGCAATCTCTCGTCGCTGATTGTCGGACGAGCTGTCCTTGACCATGATCACGCGCCGGTCGGCATAAATGGTTGCGAGAACGGACTCCGGGATGACCACAGAACTGTGGCGCCCACGATCGTAGATGCCAATAGGCAACTCACTCTCTCTTAGAATCTGCCGGTAGTGGTTGGTCAGTGTCTGGGGATTGGCGTTGAGAAAAAAGAGCGGTGGGGCGACCACGGCAATCTGGGCCCCATCCGCCTTGGCGGCCCGGATATTGGCGACCACGCGACTGGCCGAGTTGTCGGTGACCTGCACCGCAATCATCAGCCGGTCTCGAGAAAATTTGCCGACCGCCCTGACCAGTCGCCGTCGCTCCACATCCGGCATCCAGGGACCCTCGCCGCAAGTGCCGGCCAGGAAGAGTCCCCGGACTCCCAGACGCAGATGGTGCTCGACCATTTTCTTGACAGCCACCGTGTCGACCTTCAAATCCTTGGTAAACGGCGTCGGCGTTGCCGACCAGACCCCTCCGAGCCTTTGCAGTTGGAGCTTGGTCATCTTTGGACTCCTGAGCCCGTACTTCTCACCGGGCCGCTTCGTGTGTGACGAAAGTAACAAGACCCACTAACTGGTCGGCCGTTCGATCCGATAGAGGTGGCTGTCGGTCCTCAAGTATATGGCGCGGCCGTGCACGGCGAACGAGGCCAGGGTGCGACCCGGCAACCGGTTGGTTGCCAGCTTCTTGAACTCCTTCCCGACCTCCAGGACAGTCGCCTCTCCTGTCTCGTTCAGCAAATAGATTTTCCCTTCGGCATACACCGGCGAAGCCGAGTACTCTCCCGGCAGCCTTTCCTGCCAGTGGTGCTTGCCGGTCCGGGCGTCCACGCAAGACGCAATGCCGCGATCGCTGACCATGTAAAGTTCCTCTCCCACCAACAGGGGAGAAGGATTCAGCGGCACCCCTCGTTTCAAGGACCAGGCCACGTGACTTTCGGTCACGTCGCCGTGGCCATCGGGACGGATCGCGTAGAGCACGGGATGGGGGTACCCGGAGATGATATAGACCAGTCCCAGGCCGAAAACAGGGCGAGGGACCAGCGAAAACCCGTCGTAACGCACCGACCAGATCTCCTCTCCGGAAAGGGGGTGGTAGGTCACGACTCGATCGCCACCCGTGCTGACCAACTGGGGTTTACCCTCCACCTGGATGGCCAAGGGCGTCGAGTAGGCCATCCGACCCTGGCGAGTCTTTTTCCACCTCAACTCCCCCGTATGCTTGTCCAGGGCCGCCACGAACTGTACATCGGTGCCGTCGCAGTTGTAGATGAGAAGGTCCTGGAAAAGGACCGGAGAACTGGCCGGTCCGTGGCGATGATTGTACTCGAACCGGTGTTTCCAAAGGATCCTGCCGTCGTTGCGAAGGCTGGCCGAGCCGTGCGCTCCAAAGTGGACGTAGACCCTGTCCCCTTCCAGAACGGGAGTGGGAGAGGCATGGCTGTTCTTGGAATGGATGCGGCCTGCCTGCTCCTGGCGGAAGACCTCCAGGTCGTGGAGCAGTTTTCCGTCGCTTCGGCTCAGACACAAGGCTCGCAACGAACGCCCTTCGTCCACCGAGGTGGTCAACCAGATCTTCTCGCCCTGAATGACCGGTGACGACCAGCCGCTTCCCGGAAGGGGAACCTTCCAGGTGATATTCTTGGTTTCACTCCACTCCTTTGCGAGACCGCGGGCGGAAGCGTGACCCTGGCCCCCCGGCCCCCTGAACTGCGGCCAGTCCTCGTTCTGAACCGGCAGGCCCGTCAGGGAAAGGACCAGAGAAAGCATTAGAAGAAAGAGGGCCGGATACTTCATTATGAGCTCCTTGTCGAATTCCCGACTCGATGGGTAGCCTCAACCCGAATTTCCTGCCGAAACCCGGAATCCCCGGGGAGAAAGGCGGGCCAACTACCCTGAAAGCAAAAAGCAACGTTATGCCAACTTACCTGATGATTCAACTTATTTGAACACACAAGGTTGCGCCTGTCGCCCTCAACTCGCCCCAACGGGCGCAATCAAGCTACCGCTACCTTCCCGGCGGAGATTCCAGCGACCTGCCTATCGTATCTCAAAATACTGATTCTACGGACTATTGCCGGCAGTGCTTCCTTTTGCCTCCAGGCAACGCCTCTTGCGGCCACATGCATCCCACCCACAACACTCGATCCGGTTTTCGCCCACCAGCCAGCTGATCCGGAAATCTCTCAAGCAGGAAGGGCCTGATCGTGGAAATCTCGTTTCCCTCCAAGTATACTGATCGCGTGCAGGCCTTTCCCCCGAGTCCGTCCACTTCAGGCAATTCGATTCCGTAGCTACGACCGGGAGGTCCTCAGCCATGACAAGCCGACGCGGAATTTTGGTTCTTTTTCCCCTTGTTGCCATGTCTTTCAATCACTCGGCGCCTGCACAGTCACCGGAGACCGGTCCGGCGCTGGGTGTCGCCAGGCTCAGCCTGGCCAAGGGTGACGTTACCGTGCAGCGAGGCGAAACGGGAGACTCGATTCAGGCCACGGTCAACATGCCGCTGGTGGAAGCCGACATTCTGACTGCCGGACCGGCCTCTCGGGCCGAAGTCCAACTGAATTACTCCAACTTTCTGCGCCTTAACGAACTGTCCGAGGTCCGACTGGCCAACCTGGGCCATCGAACCTTCCGAATTCAACTCGAGCGCGGGGGCCTCACTTACAGCGAATTGAGAGGCGGCGATGCGGACGTCGATATTGAAACCCCCCTGGCGGCGGTTCGCCCGGAAAAGAACGGACGCTACCGAGTGGAAGTCGTCGGTCTTGACCGGGTGACTGTCAGCGTGAGGAAGGGACGGGCCGAGGTCGCCTCGGCAAACGGCAGGGAAACACTCAAATCCGGTCAACGCATGATCGTCCGCAAGGGAGATCAGGGCATCGAATTCCAGGTGGCCAAGGTCGATCCCAAGGACGACTGGGACCTCTGGAACATCAAGCGGGACCGGCACCTCATGAAATCCAAGGCCTACAGCTACGTGCACAGCAGCATCACCGGCGTTGAGGACCTGGACGGCCATGGCCGTTGGGTCTACGTTCCCAGCTATGGCCGTTGCTGGTTTCCCTCGGTTGCCGTGGGCTGGGCGCCCTACCGGTATGGTCGATGGGTCTGGATGGACTTCTATGGCTGGACCTGGGTCAGTCACGACCCCTGGGGCTGGGCGCCCTACCATTACGGGCGCTGGTTTCGCCATGCTCGTTTCGGTTGGGGCTGGTACCCCGGATCCTTCTACTCCCGTCACTATTGGCAGCCGGCGCTGGTCGCCTTTTTCGGCTTCGACGGCCGCGGCGGAATAGGGATCGGCTTGGGATCGAGGTTCGGGTATTACGGCTGGATTCCCCTGGCCCCCGGGGAGCCCTACTATCCCTGGTATGGGCGTCGTTCTCGCTACGGCCGAGGCCGGAGCAGGGGCGGCTCCACCGTCCTGGTCGACAACCGGATCAACATCTACAACAACTATCGCAATGCACGCCATCGCAACGGCAGCACCCTGGTCGCCGCCCGACATTTCTCCCGAGGACAGATGCTGAATGCGCGCGCCCTGCAGGCCTCCGAGGTGCGACGGGCCAGCCTGATGCGTGGCCGCATTCCCGTCGTACCCGATCGCGCCAGTCAGGGGCGACTCGTTCAGAGGGCCCACGGCGTGTCCCGGAACCCTGGCTCAAACATTCAAACCCGCTTCTTCTCGACCGGCCGTGGGCGACGCAACATCACTCGTCGCTCTTTCGTCCAGCAACGCCAGGAGATGGTCCGATTCGTCGATTCCACGGGCCGAAGCGACATCAAGGCCCTGCGTCCGGCCAATCCCCGCGCTTCCACCAGGCCCGAGGCAGGGCGCTCGGCGACCGGCTTGCGCCCACGGGCGCCCGCGGCCACCAGATCCGGCGTCGTACCTGCCAACCGGCGCAGCCTGCCTTCTCCATCGAATCCGACGGCGATCCGAGGTCGGAGCAACGTCGATCGAAGCGTCAGAGAGCCCGCAAATCCTCGGCGTCCAACGGCTGCCCGTCCGGATGGCGGCAGCCGGTCGGACTCGCTCGAGCGCTGGCGACGCTTCAACCGCCGCCAGGCAATCGAGGGCAGCAACCCGCGCGGAACACCTTCCCGCAGCTCGAGTCCACCCGTTCCTGAATCGGTTTCCGGATCTTCCCCTTCGGTCCCGTCGGTGCCATCGGTGCGGCCATCCCCACGCTTTGCGCCCAGAAGTTCCTCTCGGGTCAACAGCATCCGCAGGCAAAGCGCTCCCGGCAACAGCCGAACGTCCCCTTCGGTCTCCAGGCCCTCCGGCCGAAGCTCCTCCCGGGTCACGGCGCCTTCGCGGCCTTCGTCGCCCCGGTCCTCGTCACGGGTTCGCAGCGCCCCCGGCAACAGCCGGCCGTCGCCGTCGGTCTCCAGGCCTTCCAGCCGACGCTCCTCCAACGTTTCAACCCCCAGTCGCTCAAGGTCAAGTTCCTCCAGTCGAAGTTCCTCCAGCGTCTCATCTTCCAGCAGTTCAAGGTCCAGCTCCTCCAGCCGAAGCCGCTCGTCCCGAAGTTCCGGCAGAAGCCGGTCTCAAAGGCGTTAGCTCCAATTTGCCGCGTTAGTCACTCGCCGGATAAGCGGCCCCTTGCTTCAACGGGGGCTGCTTTCCGGAGCCGAGAGTCGGACGCTCCGCCAGGAAAGTCTTGCCTCCGAGCGTCGTTCCGTCTAATCTTCAAGCCTGTTCGCGTTTGAAGAATCAGTCTCACCCGGCCCCATCGACTCAAGGACTTGCCGGTGCCATTCAAGCTTTCAGCTCAACATCTGGCGGCAGTCAATCGTCGGCGCCGGGTGGTGGTCAACCGGGATGCCATACACGGAGATCCCACCTTTACCGATCCGGACATCCGGGACCTGGTGGACTACAAGTTCGACTTCATTGACCACTTCCGGACTCATATCGACAGCCTGTGGTGGAACTGGGGGGAGGGCCACCAGGCGCCCTACCCCAGCAAGATCCTGCCTCACTACGCCGAGACCTATGACCATCCCGGTTACCGGCGATGGTTGGACGAGGGTATCGACCCTGTCCGGATCTTCTTGGAAGAAACGCGCAAGCGAAAGCTGGAAGCCTTTTATGCCTATCGCATCAACGGCGGCGACAACGACCTTCACCTCCTGCCCACCCGCCAGATCTCGCTGAAGGAGTCCCACCCGGACTGGCTTATCCATTTACCCTGGAGAGATTCGGGGATGTGGAATTTTGCCATTGAGGGCGTCAGGGACTACAAGTTGAGCATCTTGAGGGAGGTGGCCGAAAACTACGATTTCGACGGCATTGATATCGACTTCGCCCGCGCCCCTCCGGTGCTGCCTCCCGGCAGGCAGTGGCAACTGCGCCACCACCTCACGGAGTTCATGCGCGAGCTCCGTTCCATGCTCCTGGAGTTCGAGCGCAAGCGCAACCGTCCTTTCCTTTTGTCGGCCAGAGTTCCGGAAACGGTTGAGGGCGCCCACTTCGACGGCCTGGACGTGGAAACCTGGGCCCGGGAGCAGATTGTGGATCTATTCGCCCTGGGGGTGCGTTCCTTCGAGGTCGACATTCAGGGCTACCGGTCCTTCACCCGGCATCGCAACATCAAGCTCTATCCCAGCCTGGACGACTGGCACAGCAGCGACGGCTATCAGTGGCCGCCCATTGAGGTCTTTCGCGGGATCTTCGCCAACTGGTGGAGGCAGGGAGCTGACGGCATCCACACCTTCAACTTCTCTTACGGTCGTCCCGAGGTGGCGGACCGAATCGGAGTTCCCTTCCCCGACCCCGTGGTCCACGTCTGGAGATCGGCTCAGTGGAGCGACACCCCGGTCTGGGAGACCCACCTGCAGGCCTACCGGGAAATGGGTATTCCCGCAAGGCTGAGAGACCGGGACAAGACCTTCGTGATGCAGCGCCGGGGTGGAGGCGGACACCCCTCGCTGGAGCCGGACAAATGGCACACTCCCCGATATTTTTATGCCAACTCCAACATGATGGCCCAACTCCCCGCCGGTCTGGCCAATGACGGCAAAGCCGATACCCTGCTTCGACTGGAGGTGGCGGACGAGCTGGGTTGGAAACCCGACCGGATCAGAGACCTCAGTCTCAGAATCTTGTTGTCGGACCCGGCCGCCCAGTCCCTGCCGGACACACAGAAACTGCAGCGAACCTTCGTCAAGCGTTTCATGCAGGCCAGAATCCGGGCGCGCAAGGCCCAGCCTCCCGACAGCTACTACAACCTGCCCCCCAAAAAGGGGATTGAACGGGAAATCGAGGTGAGACTGAACGGAGCGTTACTGGCTCAGCCCGCGATTGAAGAGGGATGGCTGACGTTCCGGCCGCGGGGGACTCAGTTGGTTGCCGGCACCAATCTTCTGGGGATTCGTCGGACTCGCCCGGTACCCGATACCCAGCCCCGGATGAAGGTGGAAAAGGTCGAACTGACGGCGCGCTACCGTTAGCCCTATATTCAGGGATTCGTGTCCCGAACCACTCGCCCGAACATCTGCCCGCCCACATCGCCGCCGCTCCAGGTTCCGGCGTACTGATCTCGATAGATCAGCACTCTGGCCGTGTAGGTTCCAAGATTCGGGATGCTCAAGTCAGTCAGGGTGATGACGGGGGTGTCCCCTGCCCAACGGACCTTGAGCGGCAGCGGCAGTGTGACGTCACGTTTACCGTATTGAATTCGGACCTGAAAGAGCCAGAGCCCGCCTGGAATCTTCGACACCTTGGTGATGGCGTACTTTTCCTCCCGCAGATCTTTCTGATCCCCTACCGTGAAGTGGCCGACAAGAGTCGCTCCGGATAGTGACTGCTGGAAGTGCTCTTCCAAGGCAGCCGCATTGCCGGGATCAGCGTTTCGGGTACAGCCCGCGGCGGCTGCAGTGAGGAAGGCAATGAACAATGCAAGCGTCTTGGGATTCACGATTCTTCCTTTCGGTGAGGTGACGGCCGCCCGAAACCGCTTCGGGAAAAGCAATCAGGAGACCGGGCCTGTCATGGCTCCATCCGGGAAAATCATACCATCTCGCGCGCACTTGCGTCCGTCCTCCTCCGAATCCCGGATTCGGGCGGGCGGAACCGAAAATGTTTCCGTTCCCGGCTCGGATTGGGAAATAATCCCCAACAGCGGCGAGTCATGCCAAGGAACATCGATCCCGGTGGAATGATCCGGCGGATTGGGACCCATGAAACTGTTTCTCGCCTGTCTGGGCACCGAAACCAACACCTTTTCTCCCTTCCCCACCGGTTACCGCACCTTCGAGGAAACCTGCCTGGTCAGAGGGGGCAACCACGGCCCCAACCCGTTTCTCTTTGCGGTGCCATTGATACTCTGGCGCCGACTGGCCTCACGGAACGGCTGGTCGGTGGTGGAAAGTCTGTGTGCCTTTGCCCAACCCTCCGGAGTGACGCTGGGCCGCGTCTACGAGTCCTTCCGGGAAGAAATCCTGGCGGACCTCCGGCGGGCCATGCCGGTGGACATGGTTCTGCTCAGTCTGCACGGCGCCATGGTCGCCGAGGGATATGACGACTGCGAGGGGGATCTGCTGGCTCGTATTCGCGCCCTGGTCGGTCCCAAGGTCCCGGTCGGGGCCGAATTGGATCTCCACTGTCACCTGACCAGTCGGATGGTCGAGGAGGCTACCGCCATCGTCAGTTTCAAGGAATACCCCCACACGGACGCTGCCGACCGGGCCGCAGAACTCTTTCACATCCTGTCCGCGACTGCCTCAGGCGCCCTCCAACCGCACATGGCTCTAAACGATTGCCGCATGATGGGCATCTACCACACCACCTCGGAACCCATGAAGAGCTACCTGGCCGGAGTCAAGCATCTGGAGCAGCAGAAGGGGATTCTTTCCATCTCGATAGCCCACGGGTTTCTCTGGGGGGACGTTGCCGACATGGGAACCCGGATCCTGGTCGTCACCGATGGCATACCCCGGGAAGGAAACCGCCTGGCGGAATCCCTGGGCCGGCAGCTTTATCAACTGCGTCATCGGCTCCGGCCCGACTACAGGACCATCGACGAAGCCCTGGGAGAAGCCTTGTGTCAGGGCCGAGGACCGGTGGTGTTGGCGGACGTGGCCGACAACCCGGGCGGTGGAGCTTCCGGAGATTCCACCTTTATTCTCGAGGCTCTGATCGATCACCGGATCGAGGATGCCGCCGTGGCCTGTATCTGGGATCCGACGGCAGTCGCCGTCGCTACCGAAGCGGGAGAAGGGGCCCGATTCGATGTGCGTCTCGGAGGCAAGATGGGGCCGAGTTCGGGACGCCCCCTGGATCTTCCGGTGACGGTAACCAAGGTAGTCCCCAACGCCTGTCAAACCTTCGGCAGCGGCGCCGGCCGGTCAGTCTCGCCTCTTGGGGACGCCGTCGTTCTGCGCACCGGCGGCATCGACATCGTGGTCAACTCCATTCGAACTCAAACCCTGGGCGCCGATGCCTTCACCAATATGGGCATCGATCCTCGGACCAGGCGGATCCTGGTGGTGAAATCGATGCAGCATTTCCACGCGGCCTTCGCCCCCCTGGCCCGGCAGGTTCTGTATGTGGACTCACCGGGAGCGCTGGTCAGCGATGTGACTCAAATCCACTTCCGAAAAGCGGACCGGGGAAAGTGGCCAATCTGCGAGACGGTCGCCTGACCGTCCGTACCGGTCATTGCCAAGGGGAAACCTCCGGACAAAGGATCCGGGGGGCAGCCTGTCCCGGGGGAATAGCGGTCTCTGCACCGGTGCTCCTATGGTATCCTTGGGAGTGCTTTCGGTCCGGACCGTGGTATCGAGGTCAGCGTTTCCGTGTACTTGCGATTGATTGCCGCGACCCTGTGTTTGGCGGCCCCACTGAGCGCTCAGGATATCGAAACAGTCGCTGAGCCCAAGCTCCTCTCCCATTTCCCCCTCGGCGGACAACAGGGAACTACGTTCGACCTAGAGGTCTCGGGCGCAGCCCTGCAAGGCACCCACACCGTCTGGTTTGAGGGTGGGGAACTCGCCGCCTCCATCCTGAAGCTGGAACGACTCCAGGCCGCCTCGGAAGAAAAGGCCAAGGATCCGGAAGACTACCTGGGGAAAGCGGTGAAGGCCGATCACCGCGCCGTCGTGCAGATCCGGATACCGAAAACGGCCGCCCTCGGATTGCACCTGTTCCGGCTGGTCACTCCGCGGGGACTCTCCAATGCCCTGGGCCTGCAGGTCGTCTCCGATCCGATCATTTCGGAAACCGCCCGCCCGCACCAGACCGCGGAACATGCCCAATACCTGCCGGTGCCCGCCGTCGTCAACGGCAGACTTTCTGAGAAGGGCCAGCGAGACTTCTATGCATTCCGCGTTTCCCGGGGGGAAGAACTGCTCTTCGCCGTGCGTTCCGATCTGGGACCCAGCCGCACCTACCAGGCCCAAGCCGGCATCACCCTCTACCAGCGTTCCGCCAGTTGGTTCGATCCCAAGCGTGTGGTCCGGCTGGCCGTTGAGGGCCCTGCCCTGTCCTGGGAGCCCTTTCTGCGATACGAGCGAACCCGGTCGACCGGCAGATTCGCCCTCTTCCGGCGCATCTCTCACCGATTTGAATCCCCGGGCCGCTATTTCCTCTCGGTCGGCACCTTCACCGGCGCCGGCGACCCCAATCATGGCTACCAGTTGCGGATTGTGCGACGCCGGTCCTCTGAACCTCACCAGGACCTGGGCACACTGGCCCACCCGGATCCGGGCGACTGGTTGGAAAGGGATTCGGCCACTCTGAGGCAACTGGGAAGTTTCCAACGGCCGCTCGAGCCCAACCGTCTGGCCCTTTTGCAGCACCGTTCCGGTAGGGCCCCCTTCGACGGAAAGCTCTCTGCACCCGCCGAATCCGCACTTGGCCAAGGCGTTGCTTCCAACTTTTCTCCGGCCCGTGCTTCCCGGATCGAAGCGGCTCCCGAAGTGGAACCCAACAACTCCCTCGACCGACCGGGCACGGTGAAGATTCCCGGCCTGATCGAGGGCCGAATCCAGGCGCCCGGCGATATCGACCTCTTCCGCTTTCACGCAGAAGCCGGACAGAAACTGGCCTTCGAGATTGAAACTCCCGGGGCATCACCGCCACATTTCAACCCCTGGCTCAAGCTCCTGGACGGCAGCGGCAACGAGCTGGTGTCCAACATTTACATGGAATATGGCGGCGACGGCGACGACGTCAACAAGACGGTTGAACGGAAGACGATTTTCACCATCGAGCAAACAGGCCGCTACTTCCTGCAGATCCGAGAGTTGACCTCGGTGGAAGGGGGACCCCGGTTCAGGTATCGGCTGCTGGCGCGCCCGCAGGTTCCTCATCTGGGCAGGGTTGAAATCAGTCTGGGAGTCACGCCCTCCCTGTCCACGCTCATCGACAAGACCGACCGAATCAACCTGGAGGCGGGACAGGCCAAGGAAATGGTGGTGGTGTGCGAGAAGGAAGAAGGGTTTCAGGGAAACGTCCTCCTCACGGTCGACAACCTTCCCCCCGGTGTCCAGGCCTGGGTCAGTACCGCAGCCGGCTGGACGGAAACGTTGATGCGGGGCATCCAGTATCGACCGCTCAATGTCGATGTCGTGCCGCCCCACCACCATCGCCCGCAACGCAGCGCGACCACGCTCGTGTTCTGGGCGAGTCCCGACGCGCCCGTCACCGCTGCCCCCCGCTTTCTTCAACTCAAGGCCCGCCCGGTTGTGGACGGAAGGGTCGGCCCGGCATTGCCGGCAGGAAGGATTCCTTTTCTGGCTGTCCGGACGCCCGAAGAGACTCAGGTCATGACTTCCCGCCGTTGATCGCCGGACGCATCGATTATCTGGAGGAATGTTGCTCCCTCGGCCCGTAACCCGGTCATTTGCGAACATCCTGGCGATTCTCCTGATTTGCCTCGGGTGGGATTCCGATTTTGCCCGCGGCCAGGAAGCCCCGGCTCCCCCAACCCTGCTTTCGCTACGGATTGTTCCGCAGGAAATTCATCTCTCCGGTCTCAACCCGTCCCAGCAGGTGCTGGTGCTGGGCAGGTATTCCGACGGACTGGAACGCGACCTGACGGGTGCTTCGCCGCTTGTATTGGGCGCCGCCGAGGTGGCGGCCATCGAGAATCAGGGTCGGTTGACGGCCCTGGCGGAGGGAAGCACTACCCTGCAAGCCCATGTGGCCGAACACTCAGCCACGGCAATACTGACAGTACAGTCGCTGGCGACGCCGCCACCCTTCAGTTTTCAGCAGGATATCGGTGGAATCCTGACCAAGCGGGGTTGCAACGACAGTAGCTGCCATGCGGGAGTCAAGGGACGGGGGGGGTTCAAACTCTCCCTCAACGCCCTGGATCCGAAGGAAGACTACCGTTGGATCGTCAACGGCGGCACCTACCAGGTCATGAGCCTGGAATCCGCAGGTCCGGAGACTCCGCGCATCGACCTGAGCCAACCCGAAAACAGCCTGTTGCTGCGTAAACCCATTCTCCTTTTGCCTCATGGAGGTGGAGAACGCCTGGCCCCCGAGTCCTCCGACTACCGCACTCTGTTGGACTGGATTCAGTCCGGCGCTCCTTACGAGCGCAAGGATTCAGAGGTTGAAGTCGAACGGGTGACCCTGTTTCCGGAGGAAAGAGTGCTCGATGCCGAGGGCACCCACCAGGTGCTGGTCACCGCCCATCTTGCCGACGGTCGAACCCGGGACCTGACCCATCAGGCCTCCTACCGGTCCAGCAACGAAGAGGTGGTGACGGTGACCGACTCCGGTCGAGTCCAGGCCCGGTCTACGGGAGAGACGACCATTATCGTCCGCACGGCCGCTCATACCGCCAGCGCACGTTTCGGTGTCATTTCAGAACCACACCAGGCCAACCCTTCGCCTCCGCCTCACAACTTTATAGACGACTACGTCTTCGGCAAGTTGAGCCGCTTTCAAATCCCCGCATCTCCGCTCTCCAGCGACGCCGAGTTCCTGCGCCGGGTCTGCCTGGATTTGACGGGAACGCTGCCGCCGCCCGATCGGGTGCAGGAGTTCATCGCCAGCCGGGACCCTCAAAAACGAACCAAACTGATCGACGCCCTGCTGGATTCTCCCGAGTACGTGGACTACTGGACCTTTCGCTTCGGCCGGCTCTTCCGGGTGGCGGCCGGCGCCGTCGGGGGGGCTGAGCACGCCTACACCTATTGGCGCTGGGTGTGGCAGAACATCGCCCAAAACAAATCCTATCGGGACATTGCCCTGGAGCGGCTGGCGGCACAGGGCTACGGCGGAGCCTCGAGACACTTCCTTTCCTACGGGGAAGAAGCCAAGGCCGCCGACATCATGCCGGAAGAGGTACGGGTCTTCCTGGGAAGACGGCTGGACTGCGCCCAGTGTCACGACCACCCCTATGAGCAGTGGAGCCAGGATCAGTTCTGGGGGCTGGCGTCCTTCTTCGGACAGATCAGCCGAACCGAATGGACCGGGTTCGGAGCGGCGGTTCTCTTTGACGATCCCGCCGGCCGCCAACCGGATTTTGGAGAGTCGGCGGAAACGGTGAAGGTGATTCATCCCCGTCGCCACCAGATCGTCAAGCCCGCCTTCCTGGATGGACAGGCCATCGCCTCCGAGGGCAGCGGACATCCCCGCCGGGAGTTCGCCCGCTGGGTCACAGAGCATCCCTATTTCGCGGAAACCCTGGTCAACCGCATGTGGGGCTACCTATTCGGACGCGGACTGGTGGATCCGGTGGATGATTTCCGCTCAACCAATCCGCCAACCCATCCCGACTTGCTGAAGGCCCTGGCCGAGGACTGCCGGCGCAACGGATACGACCTGAAGCAGATACTGCGTCGGATCACCCGGTCCCGAACCTACCAGCTTGCCTCCAGTCCCCGTGAGTCGAACCGCCAAGACACCGTGAACTACTCGCACTTCATCCCGAAGCCGCTGGAAGCCGAGGTGCTTCTGGATGCCATCAGCCAGGTGACCGGCGTCCCGGAAATCTTCGAAAACGGCCAGGGGGGCCAGGCTCCCCCGGGAACCCGGGCCATTCAACTGGAAGTCCCCGACATCTATCCCTCCGATTTTCTGCAGATGTACGGGCGCCCCAATCTTCTGCAGATCCCGGAAATCAAGGCCTCGCCCAGCCTCAACCAGGCGCTCCACATGCTGGTGGGAAGGACCTACACGGAGAAGATCTCCAAGAAGGGCGGGCGCCTCGACCCGTTGATCCAAAGAGACGCCTCCCACCGCGAGGTGATTCAGGAGCTCTATCTGGCAGCCCTGTCTCGCCTTCCCTCGCCGCTGGAGTTGTCGGAGCTGGAATCGGTTTTGGGCAAGAGTTCCGACAAGAGGCGGGCCTGGGAAGACCTGCTCTGGAGCCTGATCACCTCCCGAGAGTTTGCCTTCAACCACTGACGCCGCCCGGGTGAAACCGAATGCGGGCGCCAGGAGATTGACCATGATGCGAAAAGCAGGGTGTTTGACCGTTACCCGGGAGCTTCTGAAGCGACGCCACTTCCTTCGAGTCGGCTCTCTCAGCCTTCTCGGAATCAGCCTGCCTCAATATCTGAATTTCCGGAGCCTGCAGGCTGCCGGCGGCAAGGACACCCGCAAGCAGGGGACGGCCCAGGCCTGTATCCTGGTCTGGCTGGAAGGAGGTCCCAGCCACGTGGACACCTGGGACCCCAAACCCAACAGCAGTTTCAAGCCCATATCAACCAACGTGGCGGGAATTCAGGTTTCCGAGTTGCTTCCGCGGTTGGCCAGGCAGATGGACAAGCTGGCTCTCCTCCGATCGGTCCACACCGAAGAAAACAACCATGGCCAGGGAACCTATTATGCGCTGACCGGACACCGTCCCACGGCCGCCATGCAGTTTCCCAGCCTGGGAACCATCGTCACCAAGGAACTGGGGGCCCGCAACAACGTTCCCGCCAACGTACTGGTTCCCGACACCTGGAAAACGCTTTCCTATGGCGAATATGCCAAGGGCGCCTTTCTGGATCCGGCTTTCGACCCCATGGTGGTTCCCGATCCCAGCAAGGAGGACTTCCAGATCTCGGATCTGGCTCTTCCGAAATCGCTGACGGTTGAACGCCTGCGGGACCGGCGTTCGATGTTGAAACTGGTCGACAGCATGTATCGCAGCAAGATCGAACGGGCCGAGCACCAGGCCATGGATCGATTCACCCAGCAGGCCCTGCAGATGATCCTGACACCTGAAACCCGCCAGGCCTTCGACTTGAGCCGGGAGCCTGAAAAGATCAGAGACGCTTACGGACGGGGCAGCTTCGGCCAGAGCCTGCTGCTGGCGCGCAGGCTGGTCGAGGCGGGCGCCCGCTTCGTTACGGCTGCCGGCCATGAGCTGAACGGCTGGGACACCCACTCCGACAACGATGAACGCCACAAGGACAAGATGGTCCCGGGCCTGGACCGAGCGCTCCCCGTCCTGTTGGAAGACCTCAAGCAGCGAGGACTGCTGGATTCCACCGTGGTCATCGTGATGGGTGAATTCGGCAGATCGCCCCACCACAATTCAAAGGCCGGACGAGACCATTGGCCCCACTGCTGGTCGCTGGCTATTGGAGGCGGCGGCATTCGTGGAGGCCAGGTGGTGGGCGCCAGCGACGAACGCGGCGCCTATGTGGCCGACCGCATGATTTCGATGGGCGACCTCTACGCCACCATCTACAAGGCTCTGGGAATCGACTGGACCAAGGAATACATGAGCCCCATAGGCCGGCCGGTAAAGATCGCCAATGCCCTCGACGACGAGACCGGCCAGCCTATAAAAGAGTTGATCTGATGATCATTGTTGATTGTTGATTTCTGATTGTCGATTGCGAGACTGCCACGACTGATCTTGCCGTAAATCCACAATCAAAAATCTATAATCCTAAATTCACAAGACCTCAGAGAGCCTCCCCGACCCTGACGGTGATGGGTGAGGCATGGTGGTGGACCAGGTGCCACTTCCCCTTGACCCGGAAAAAGAGGTTGGTGGCCTGGGCCTGAGAACGGCTGAAGTTGGCGTTCTGGAAAGTCTCTATGTTCTCCAGGCAGGACACCCAGGCGACGTCTCCATTCACTCGGATCGACACCTCGGTCGCCCGGATCTTCATGTGCTCGGTATTGCGAAAGATGGTGGCCCAGCTCTTGCGTATCCTGTTCCAACCGGTCAGCAGTTCCCAACTCGGATGCACGCATTGGACCCATGGCTCCTGAAGCCAGACCTTTCCCATGGCTCGGAGGCTCTGCTCGGATATGGCCTGGTAGAAGCGCCGGTTCACTCGAAACACCTCCAACTGCTCACCGCTGAACTTCGGTTCTTCGCTCTCGGCGGATCCATCTTCTTCAACCGTTCCGGGACGAGCCTCGGATGGGCCGCCGGTAGCCCTCGGCAGTCGATCAGGCAATACCGCGCCCGGAACCGGAATCAACAACAGACAGAGAGCTGTTGCCCACAGGTTTCGTTTGACCGGGTACAAGGCACCCATCTCGTTTCCTCCCATCATTGCATCTCAGCCACGTCCGGCCACTGCCCTCCACGACTGGGCAGAGCCTTCGAGCGTGAAACAGCAAAATTTCATGGCCTATTGGGAACAAGGACCCTTTCCGGTGAATCCGGATTCCCGGATTATCGAACATGGATGCACAGGATGCACAGGATAATCAGGACGGGAGGCTGCTGCACGAGAGGCTGACTCCGGCGACGATCGGGTGCGGACTTGATGTCCAGGATTACAAGCCAGCCGCCTCCGGAAAAAATCCTGTGCATCCTGTACATCCATGTGAATCAAGATCGATTCATGCTCGACTTTGAGCCGGTTTCCAGCCACCGGGCTCAAGGGGGTGTTTCAGGTACGTCTGGCCGCCGCCCGGACCAAACGCCACAAAGGCAGCGGCCGCCCCCGGCCCGCTGTTCCTTGACACCCGAGCGGCCATTGATTAAATTGCCCGCATTGGTTCATGGTTCCTTCAACTCCGGGAGAGCAGAGGCAGGGTGATGCTTGCCCGCCCGTGTCTCCCCTTCAAACGAGGAAGAGTGCATGAGTTCCGTCAACAACGTCGATCGGTTCCGTAAACGCCTGCAGGAAGGCAGGATTTGCGTGGGGACCTCTGTTTCGCTCACCGATCCCATCGTCAGCGAGCTGGCGGCCGAGGCAGGAAACGACCTGGTATGGATCGAAATGGAGCACTCCTACCTTGATCTCCGGGCACTGCTGGGACACCTGGCGGCGCTGCGCGGCACCCAGGCAGCTCCCATTGTTCGCGTCGCCTGGAACGATCCCGTCCTGATCAAGCCGATCCTGGACCTGGCTCCGGCCGGCATCGTGGTGCCCATGGTCTGTTCGGGCGAAGAGGCCGCCAAGGCCGTTGCCGCCTGTCGCTACCCGCCCCAGGGCGTTCGTGGATTCGGCCCGATCCGCAACATGTACGGCATCGAGAGCATGGACGACTATCTGGCCATTGCCAGAGAGCAAATCATGGTCTTTGTCCAGATCGAGCACATCCAGGCCGTGCACAATCTGGACGAGATCCTGGCGACCCCCGGCCTGGACGGCATCGTGATCGGCCGAAACGATCTGACCGGTTCCATGGGCAAGCTGGGCCAGCACAGCGACCCGGAAGTGCTCCGAACCATCGACAGCGTCTTCGCCAGGGTTCGTGAGACCGAGCTCTTTCTGGGGGCCTCGATCGGCTGCAACCTGGAAACGGTCAGGGACTGGTACGGGAAGGGAGTTCAGTGGTTTGCTCTCGGCGACGACGTGGTCCACTTTTTCGAGGGAGCCAAGGCCGTGGCCGACGAGGTCCACGCGCTGGGAGAAAACGGCTAGCCCACAATTCTCACCGGAGCCGGGGCGTATCATGAAAAGGGGCGTGTGTTCGGCATCTTCTCGACCGTTTCCAAAAAATCTTCCCGGTAAAGCAGCGCCCGACACACGCCGCGGCGAGAACCGTTTGCCGGCCTCCGACAAGGCTTCTCTCAACGACCGCTCCAACGGCTCCGGAAGTTTCGAGGTGCGGTTATTCCTGGTCGCAGCCCTCTTTCTGGCCTGGATTACCGCCGGTGGCGCCCAGGAGCGAGAAAACACCAATCCCCACGACACTCCGGAAGACGTTGCCGCCGGAGGCCGTATCTATCGCTCCCATTGCATCGAATGCCACGGCCGCGACGGAACGGGTGGCCGCGGTCCGGACATTACCCGGGGAGACCTGCGCTACGGAAACAGCGACGCGGCACTGGCCGACACCATTTCGACCGGGATCCCGGGCACTTCAATGCCGCTGTTCTTCTTCAACGGCAAGCAGCTCTGGCAGATTGTGGCTTTCGTCCAATCGCTGCAGCGAGAGGAACCCAGCCCTCCCGGAGACCCCGCCGTGGGCGCCGCTCTTTTCCGGGGGAAGGGTGGCTGCGTCACCTGCCACATGGTCGACGGCCAGGGTGGACGCCAGGGCCCGGACCTGACGACCGTCGGCGCCAGGCGCTCGCTTCGCCACCTGCGGAGTGCCATCCTGGAGCCCAACCAATGGGTATCGCCGCAAGATTGGAAGATCCAGGCCAAAACGAAAGGCGGTGTGAGGGTGGCAGGGATTCGACTCAACGAAGACACCCACTCTCTGCAACTGCTGGACTCCAACGACAAGCTTGTTTCCGTGGTCAAAAGTGACCTGGAAAGCTATCGAATCATCAAGGTGTCTTCAATGCCGCCCTACGCCGGACAATTGAGTCGAAGCGAAGTGGACGACCTCGTCGCTTACCTGTACACCCTTCGTGGAAAGGGGGCCTCACCGTGAAGATCCTGTTGACTGTCGTGCTCACCATCCTGTGGAGTGGCAACCTGCTGGGGCAGGTCGGCTATCAGCGGATTCTGAACGCTGATGACGAGCCCGGCAACTGGTTGACCTATTCCCGAACCTACGACAGCCAACGGTACAGCCACCTGGATCAGATCCGAAAGGACAACGTCAACAGCCTGGAGCTGAAGTGGGTTTTCCAGTCCAAGTCCCTCGAGAACTTCGAGGCGACCCCTCTGGTTGTGGACGGGATCATGTATCTGACCCGCCCGCCCAATGTGGTGGTCGCCCTGGATGCCAGGACCGGGCGCGTCTTCTGGACCTACCACCACAAGGTTCCCAAGGAAGTGAGCGTGTGCTGCGGCCTTGTCAACCGAGGGTTGGCCATCCTGGACAACCTTCTTTTTCTGGGCACGCTGGATGCCCGCCTGCAAGCGATCGACGCCAAGACCGGCTCCCTGGTTTGGGACGTGAAGCTGGCGGACTTCCGGGACGGCTATGCGGTCACCATGGCCCCGCTCGCAGTCAAGGACAAAGTGATTGTGGGCATGGCCGGGGGCGAGTACGGCATTCGCGGTTTCCTGGAAGCCTACGAAGCCAAGACCGGCAAGAGAGCCTGGCGCTTTCACACCATTCCGGGCCCCGGCGAACCGGGGAATGAAACCTGGGAGGGGGACTCCTGGAAAACCGGCGGGGGCTCGGCCTGGCTGACGGGCTCCTTCGACCCGGAGTTGAATCTGCTCTATTGGGGAATCGGGAACCCCGGCCCCGATTGGAACGGTGACGTGCGCAAGGGCGACAATCTCTATTCCGACTCGGTCGTGGCCCTGAATCCCGACAACGGCCGGCTTCAATGGCATTTCCAGTTCACTCCCCACGACCTCTGGGACTACGATGCCGTGCAGATCCCCGTCCTGGTCGACATGGAATTCGGCGGGCGGGAGCGCAAGCTGATGCTCTGGGGGAACCGAAACGGTTTCTACTACGTTCTGGACCGAACGGATGGCCGCTTCCTTCTGGGAAAGGCCTTCGCCCACCAGACATGGGCCGAAGGCCTGGACGAAAACGGAAGGCCCATCAAGAGGGCCGGGGCCGAACCCAGTGTGGAGGGTACCTTGACCTACCCCAGCGTGCAGGGGGCAACCAACTGGTACTCGCCCTCCTACAGCCCCAGGTCGGGGCTCTTCTATTTGTCGGTCTGGGAATATGCCAGCGTCTACTTCAAGGGCGACGCCACCTATGTTCGAGGAGAACGCTACATCGGAAGCTTCCCCAGGGGCGTTTACCCGGACGTCATGGTGGACACCGACCCGGGTTACGGCGCCGTGCGGGCCCTGGATCCCAAGACCGGAGAACGCAAGTGGGAATACAAGATGACCAGCGTGACCGAGGGTGGGGTCCTGACCACCGCCGGCGACGTCCTGTTCTCGGGTAACATGGAGGGACATGTCTTCGCCTTGGACGTCTTTGACGGCAGCCTCCTGTGGAGCCGCAACCTGGGCGGGAGGGTCATCAGCTCACCCATCACCTACCTGGTGGACGACAAACAGCACTTCTCCATTATTTCCGGGCATTCCCTCTACACCTTTGTTCTGAAGGACTAAACGCTACTCCCGTAAACAGACACCTTCGACCGAGCTGATGATTCCGATTCTCCACTTCTCCCGAGGAACTTCATGCTGAATGGAATCTTCGTTGTCATCGTCCTTTTCTCCATCCTGATGGCGGCCTTCACCGGGCGCATGGAGATGCTGAGCAAGGCCGTGCTGGAATCGGCCCGCTCGGCCGTCACCCTCGCCCTGGGTCTCATCGGAGTCATGGCCTTTTTCCTGGGCCTCATGCGAGTGGCCTCCGACGGGGGCCTCTTGCGGATCATGGCCCGCGCCGTACATCCCGTGATGCGCTTCCTCTTCCCCGCCATTCCCAAGGATCACCCCGCCATGAGCGCCATGATCCTGAACATCACCTCCAATCTCCTGGGGCTGGGGAACGCCGCGACTCCCTTCGGACTCAAGGCCATGATGGAACTGGACCGGCTCAACAACGAAAAGGGCACCGCAACCGACGCCATGGTGCTCTTCCTGGCCCTCAACACCTCCGGCCTGGCGCTGCTGCCGCTGGGTGTCATCAGCTTGAGGGCGGCGGCCGGTTCTCAGGATGCCGCGGGAATCATGGCAACCACCTGGTTCGCCAGCGGATGCGCCACCGTCGCCGCCATTGTGGCGGCGACCCTGTTGTCGCGCACCTCACGCTACCGCCTGGCCAAAACGATTTCTGCCCAGGCTGAACGGGACCGGCGGGTTGAATCCCACTCCTCCGATCAGGCCCAGCCCGAAGACCCGTCCGCATTCAGCCAGTCCCAACCGGAGCTGGTTCGACCCCGCTGGGGCAAGCCGGTCGTGCTCGTCTTCTTCCTGGCTTTGCTGACCGCTCTGACGATGCACATCCTGCAGCAGGTGAACACCACCCCGTCCATGGACCTGATACGGAGCGTGATGTCTTTCTGGATGCTTCCGGCACTGATCGCGGGGCTGGTGCTGTTCGGATGGACTCGCGGAGTGAAGGTCTACGAATCGTTGGTGGAGGGAGCCAAGGAGGGTTTTCAGGTCGCCGTGAAAATCATTCCCTACCTGGTTGCCATTTTGGTGGCCATCGGGATTTTCCGGGCATCGGGGGGATTGGAACTGTTGGCCAAGGCGATCGGCCCGCTCACCAACCTGATCGGCATGCCCGCCGAAGCGTTGCCCGTGGCCCTGGTGAGGCCACTCTCCGGCAGCGGGGCTCTGGGAGTGATGACCGAGATCATGAACGCACAGGGACCGGACTCCTTCACCGGCTACATGGTCTGTACCTTTAACGGAAGCACCGATACCACCTTCTACATCCTGGCGGTCTACTTTGGCTCGGTCGGCATCAAGAGGACCCGCCACGCCCTGCCGGCCTGCCTGACCGCGGATGTCACCGGCATCCTGGCTGCAGTCCTCATTGTGAACCTGCTGTTCGGGTAGTCTGAGAGAGGCACCTTGCCGAACCCATTGCCCTGAGCGGTCTGTCGTTGCTCGATACCTCAGATCAGGGAGGCAGCATGGCCTACATCCAAGTGATTGAACCGGAAGCAGCCGAAGGCGCTCTCAAGGTCGAATATGCCTCGGCCATGGAGCGTTCGGGCAAGGTCTTCAACATCCTGAAGATCCTGAGCCTCAACGCGGCCGCGCTTCACGCCGGCATGGCCCTCTATGTGGCCACCATGCACGGACCCTCCGGTCTCTCCAGGAGCGAGCGGGAAATGCTGGCCACGGTGGTCTCTCAACTCAACGACTGCTTCTACTGAACGGAAGGCCACGGGGAGGATCTCCGTGTCGCGACAGGAAACCGGTCGTTGGCCGAGACGGTGAAGCGAGATTTCCGGGAGGCTCCCTTGAGCGCGCGCGAGCGGGCCTTGTGCGAATTTGCCGAAAAACTCACCCGCCATCCCGCCCGAATGACCGCCGAGGACTGCCAACGGTTGAGAAGGCAGGGGCTCCGCGATCGGGATATCCTGGACGCCGTCGAAGTGATTTCCTACTTCAACTACATCAACCGCGTCGCCGACGGGTTGGGAGTGGACCTGGAACCTGAAATGAAGCGTCGTGAGAAAGAGTGACGCCGGCCTCCGTGCCAGGTGCGCCGGCTCGAATGCACCGCACTCGGGAGTGACCTTAAAATGCACCGCCGTCTTTTTCTCGTCCTGATCTGGGGATTGGGCGTGATGGCTGCCGCCCGCTGCGGCCTGCTTCAGGAAGATCTCTGCCGTGTCCGTCTCTCGCTGGTCGACGGCAAGACCGGCAAGCCCGTCCCGGGGGTGATTCGCTGTTTTGTCCAGGGCCAGGAGGAAGCGGTTCCGATCCATGGCCTGCTGGAACGCGGACAAGGCGTCGGATCAGTGGCCCTGCAGCAACAAGGCAAACGGCCGCCACGCCGTCCCATCCATGACTGGTACGTCCTGTCCGAGCCCAGCCAGGTGAGGCTGCCCCAAAAACCCTTGCGGCTGGAAGCCTTTGCGGGACTTGAAACGGAGATGGCGACCCTGGAGGTCGATCTCGGCAATCGGAATGAAGCCTCCTTGACCCTTTCCCTGAACTCATTCAGCCACATGAAGGAAGAACAGTGGTTTGGCGGCAACACTCACCTGCATCTCTTCAGGCTCGAGCCGGAAGAGGCCAATCGCTATCTGAGCACAATTCCGGCCGCGGACCGGTTGGATGTTCTGTTCACCTCCTATCTGATCCGCCCGTCCGAAGACGCCGATTACATCACCAATCGTTATCCGATAGGTGACCTTACCCAATTCCATGCCACCGGCGTGCTGGTCAACCAGGGCGAGGAGCATCGTCACAACCTGACTCCCTGGAGCGGAGGCTACGGCCACGTCATGCTGCTGAACATCAAGAAGCTCATCCAGCCGGTCAGCATCGGTCCAGGCATCACGGGGGCCGGCACTGACGGGATCCCCCTGCAGGCAGGGATCGATGAAGCTCATCGCCAGGGAGGAACGGCCATTTGGTGCCACAACGACTTTGGACTGGAACGAGTGGTCAACGTCGTCCTGGGCAAGGTGGACGCCCAGAATATCTTCGACGGGCTGTCGCTGGAGGACTATCCCCAATTCGAGGACACCTTTTATCACTACCTCAATGCCGGGCTCAGGGTTCCCTTCTCGACCGGCACCGATTGGTTCCTGTTCGACCTTGCCAGAGCCTACACCCGGGTCGCGGAACCCCTGGGAATCGCCTCCTGGCTGGAAGCGCTCAAGCGGGGACGATCCTTCATCACCAATGGGCCCCTGTTTCACTTCCGGGTGGAGGACCAATCGATCGGCGATGCCGTTTCCCTGAAATCCCCCGGGGAGGTCGGAATCGAGGGTCGGGTGTCGGGACGGGTCGACTTCGGTCACCTGGAACTGATTCACAACGGCCGGGTGGTCGACCGCATCCCCTCCCAAGCGGCCGGGAAACATTTTTCGGCCGAGCTGAAGAAAACGTATCCGGTGGAAGAGCCCGGTTGGTTGGCGCTGAGAGTCTCAGGGCAAGCCGACAGCGAGTACGGGTTGCCCATCTTCGGCCATACCTCGGCGATCCATCTCGAGGTGGAGGGAAGATCGATCCGACAGCCCGCGGCGGTGGACCATCTAAGGAAAGAAATTCAGGAGGCGAGGGCTACGGTGGCCGACGAGGCACTCTTCGCCACCTCCGAGGAACGAAAGCGTGTGCTGGACATCTACGACCAGGGCCTTGCCGCCCTCGACAAAGCCAACTAAACCCCGAGGCGTTTCTCCAGCGTCGCTACCAGGGTGGACAGAGTCTTCACGCGGGCCCAGAGCTTGTCCTCCGCCTCCACAACCGTCCAGGGAGCGTAAGGGGTGCTGGTCCGCTCGATCATTTCCGTGACAGCCCTCCGATAGTCATTCCATCGGGTCCGATTCCGCCAGTCCTCGGAGGTCAATTTGAATCGCTTGTGCGGAGTGTGTTCCCGAGCCTGAAAGCGGCGCAACTGCTCCTCCGGGCTCAGATGGAGCCAGAACTTGACGCAAACCACACCTGCGGCGGTGAGGTGCCTTTCGAACTCGTTGATTTCCTGGTAGGCTCGCCGCCACTCCTCCTCGCACGCAAATCCCTCCACCCGTTCAACCAGAACCCGGCCGTACCAGCTTCTATCGAAAATGGTCATGTGGCCGGCCTTGGGCAATTGGCGCCAGAAACGCCACAGGTAGTGGTGGGTCTTTTCTTCGACGGTAGGCGCGGTGATCGGAACCACCTCGTAGCCTCTCGGGTCCAGTTCCTGGGTCAGCCGCTTGATGTTGCCGCCCTTGCCCGCCGCGTCCCAGCCCTCATAAACCACGACACTCGCAACCCGCCGGCCGTAACACTCGAATTCCAGGTCTCGCAGGCGTTGTTGCAGTCCGGAAAGCTGCTTCTCATAGTTTCCCCGGTCCAGTTGCTTGCTCAGGTCGGACCGATCCAGCACCGAGGGTTCGGAGTCAACCTCAATGTGGAGTCCTCGACTCCGAACACCCTCATCAATGTCTTCCGCTGCCTGCATCGAAGGTCCGATTGCCTCCGAACTCTTACCCTGCCTGGATAGATGGCCTGAGAGCGCCCCGATCAGGTGTTCAAAGATCTTCACTCGGCGGTATCGGCGGCTATGAGCTTCCACCGGCTTCCAGGGAGCATTCACCGTGCCGGTCAAGGCAAGCATTTCTTCGGCGGCTTCCAGGTATTTCCTGTAGCTGCGTTCTTTCTTCCAGTCCGGCTGGGTCCAGCGCCAACGCTCGAAACGATCGCTCTGCATGCTCTCAAGTCGTCGTTGCTGTTCCTTCCTGCTCACGTGCAGCCAGAACTTGATCAGCACAACGCCGTCGTCCGTGAGCTGGCGCTCGAACTCACGAATTTCACCTCCGGCCGCCAGGGCATCTCTACGGTCCAGATGTCCGTCAACGCGTTCCTCCAACATTTGTCGATACCAGGAACGATCCCAAAACACCCATTCACCCCTCGCGGGGATCCGGGACGAGAAGCGCCAGAGAAAGGGGTGGAACTGCTCTTCAAGGGTGGGCGCCTGGGTGGTAAAGACCTTGAATCCCCTGGGGTCAAGGGGGCGTACCAGGGCATTGATCGCATCTCCCTTGCCCGCCGCCTTCCAACCCTCAAACAGGACCACAACCGGGACTCCGGCAGCCCTCACGGCATGCTGCAGGTCGCGCAACTGCGTCCTCAGCCGTGGAATGGCTTCCTGGTAATCCTCCTTGCCCATCTCCAGGTCGAGATCAAGAACTTCAAGCATCGGTTGAGCAATCCCTTCGCCGAGCCAACGCTCAGTGCAGTCCCTGCACAAATTCCAGCCAGTTCCCCTCCGGGTCCTGGGCGTAAACGATTCCGAGTTCGCCGTTTCGGTAGGATCGGAACTTCGGCTCGGTCACGAATCGAACTTCCCGGCTTCGCAATTCGGCATAGGTCCGCCGCAGATCCTTCACATCGAAACAGACATGGCCGGCGCCGAGCTGATGCTTGTCCAGATAACCCTGACGGGCCGGTGGATCAACGAAATGAACCAGTTCGATCTGATGGTCTCCCGGGAAGCCGACAAAGACCAACTGCCGGCGCGCCCCGGGAATGCCGGTGTGGTCCCCCTCCGGAGGAGCCACCGAGTCGATTCGACGCAGCACTTGGAGTCCAAGAACCTGGATGTAAAAGCGAACCATTCCCTCCAGGTCCCTGACCACGATGCCGGTATGGTGGAATCCCTCAATCACTCAAGCCTCCTGTTGGGAGCCGTCAACCCTCGACCGCCTCCCGTCCTCGGTCGAATGGCCCTGTTGCGGCGAATTCAACTTGTAGAAATAACGGTCTACCAGATGAGTCGGGGCGGGACCGGTGCCCTTGCTGACCAGGAAGCCCAAGCCGAATGAAACGATCAATCCCCACAGGTTGGGGTGAAAACCCAGTAAATCGACGCGACTTCCGCCAAACAGGGTCGGCAGGAAGAACCCCACCATCACCGTGAATCCGCCGACCATGGCGCTCAGCGCCCCTTGTCGAGTCATGCCCTTCCAATAGAGTCCCATCATGACGGGGCACAGAAAGGTGGCGGCAAACCCGCTGCCGGTAAACACGATGATTCGTTGCAGAAAGTCGGGTGGCCGGGTGGCCAGCAGCGTCACCACGATGCCCACAATCACGGTGGTGGCGTAGCTGGCTCGCTTGACGGTCCGATCGCTGACCCGAGGGTTGATGGTGCGCTGGTAGATGTCTCGCACCAGACCCGAGCTGATCATCAGAAGAAAGCTGTCGACTGTCGACATGACGGCGGCAAAGGGCGCCGCCACCAGGACAGCGCCCAGGATCTGGTAGGCGAGCCCCATGTCTCCCACGACCCGGGTGGCTACCAGGACCATGGCCTTGTCGGAGTTTTCGGCATTCAACTCGGGTATCAACACTCGGGCGGCCACGAAGATGAAGACCAGCGGCAGGTAAACCATGGAGTAGAACCCGGTGACGGTCAGGATGGCCCGTTTCAAGGTTCGGCTATCCTTGAAGGCCATCAATCGGAGCATGGTTCCCGGCTGCCCCATGCCGGTGATGGCCCACATGAAAAAAAACGAAATGGCCATGCCCAGGGGATGAAAGGGGGATCCCCGGTTGGAGCGACCCGGCCCGAACAGCACCTCGTCGCCGCGCAGGAACACAAAGCGTTCCGTGCTCCGATCGCTGTCCAGCCCAATCACTCCCGTGGCTCCCATTTCGGTCCGCTGTCCGAATTGATCGGTGACGACCTCGCTGTTGTCGTATGGAAAGCTGACCCGGAAGCGCGGGCCCAGGCGCGGGTGTTGCTCGATGGCTCGCTTGACGTCGTTGCCGGTACTGGTGGTCCGCCCTTCGCCATCGGTCGCCAGAAAGACCTCGACATAACGATTCTCCGCCCCAACCCCCGGATCCCACCGGATCTGCAGGGGAGCATCGGCTCGCCGCGGGTGACGATAGAGCAGGCCGGCGGCATCCAGTGGTCCCCGCGCTTGAATGACCAGGTCGTTGTAGGTCCCCGCCACCGAGGTAACCAGCGTTGGGGGGCGCTCCCTGAGCTTGCGGTTGATCGACTCCATTCCCCCGCCCTGCCTGATGATCACGGGAAGCAGCAGAGTGATGCCCAGAACCATCACCACGCCTTGCAGGACGTCGGTCCACACGACCGCTCGAAACCCTCCATAGGCCGTGTAAAAGACCACGGTGACTGCAAAGATGATCAGCCCGGCACTGTAGCCCCAGTCGGCCGGAAGGTTGAACGTTTCCTCGATGATCAGGGCTCCGGCCTTGAATTGGGCGATCAAGTTGCAAACGGTAAAGAAAATAATGGTAGAGGTTGCAAAGAGCCCCAGGGCCGTCGAATCGTATCGGTCACGAAGCACGTCGGGGATGGTGATGGCTCCCGTCTTGCGAGCCACCTGGTTCAACCGCTTGCCCAGGACCCCCATGCTGCAGACTCCGGCAACCATGTAGCTTGCAATCCAGAAGGCCAGCACCCACCCGTAGCTGTATATGAGAGACGGAAATCCGGTGAAGCTTCCGCCGGAAGCCGCCGTGGCCGCAAAGGTAAAGGCCAGGGCCCAACTTCCCAGGCCCCGGCTCCCCAGAAAATATTCACCCAGGAAAGACCTGGTCGCCAGAAGCCGATGGGAGAGCGCAGCCAGAACAAAGACGCAGGCGATATAAGCGATGAACGTGATGATGGTGGCCGGGCTGGTCTCAGTCATGAACGATCCCCGACGGGTCCCGCTCCGCGCTTGAGAGGCTCAAATCATCCTCCACAAAAAAATAGAGGCAGAACAGGATGGTGATAGCGACCGCCGCCACCCAGGGCGTTATCACTCCGTAGAACACCCAGTCCGGAACCCCCAATCCGAGGGGGGTGGTCAGGGACTGCGGATGCCGGTCGAATGCCGTCAGTGGTCCGACGAGCTTGCCGAGGGATGGCCCGGTGGCATGGGGGTGCGGTTCATGCACCAGGTAGCCGGCCAGGTAACAGTAGGTCACCGTGTAGAGGCAACAGGCGAGCCACAGGAGGAGGAGGAAGATGCATTCTCGAAGGGAGTTGCGAAAGACCGGATCAATCATCTTGCGAGGCTGCATGGAATGGGCGGTCAGCGCAAATCACCTTGTCCGGAAGACCGGCTGACGGAAGCCGGCAACCCGGACACTCTACCACGAAAATCTTGGCCGTTGAAGATCCGGTCCGGCCGGAGAACCTTCCCCCTCCGAGGCGTCCGTTCCCTGGGGGATTTCCGTGCCGGGGGCGATTCAACAGCGGCATCCGCTGCCGACCCGCCGAACTGTCCCGGGCCGATACCGACCGTGCCACCTTGACATCCGCGCCGTTTTTGTCAATGATCCATGCCGGCTGAGGTGACCGAGGGCGCCGCGGAACAACCGCCCTCCACAGAGAGCCCGGAACTCCTGCCCGCGCGATCGAGCCCGGCCGAAGCAAACCGCAAGCCCGCTGCGTCCCACCCTGAAACGCACGATTTCCCGGGACGCCTGCGTTCCCGTGAACAAGCCGCCCGCCTGCAAACTTACCCGCGGCGGTTGCGTCCCGAATTGATTCTTGGAGCCCACTTGATTGAGGAGTTGATTGGATGATTCAGACCTGGATGACCTACTTTCCGATTGCAGGACTTATTGGGTTGGCCGTTGCCATGGTCATTTTTATTACCCTCAAACGCCTGCCGGCCGGCACCGAGTTGATGCGCGGTATCTCGGACCAGATCCAACTTGGCGCCATGACCTACCTGAAGCGTCAATATCTGACTCTTTTCTTCTTTGTCACCATTGTAGCCGTACTTCTGGGCTTTTTCTTGACGTGGAACACCTCGCTTGCCTTTGTTTCAGGGGCGCTCTGCTCGGCATTGGCAGGCTTCCTGGGGATGAAGGCGGCCACCAGCGCCAACGTCAGAACGACCCAGGCTGCCAAGGAGGAGGGACAGGGCAAGGCCTTGCTCACCGCCTTCAACGGCGGCGCCGTCATGGGAGTGAGCGTCGCCAGCCTGGGATTGATCGGCCTGGGCGTATTGTTCCTGATCTACGGGAAGCCGGAGACCGCCAGCGTCATCAACGGATTCGCCATGGGCGCCAGCTCCATCGCGCTGTTTGCCCGTGTGGGAGGCGGAATCTATACCAAAGCCGCCGACGTCGGCGCCGACCTGGTCGGGAAGGTGGAGGCCAATATTCCGGAGGACGACCCTCGCAACCCCGGTGTGATTGCCGACAACGTCGGTGACAACGTGGGGGACGTGGCCGGCATGGGGGCCGACATTTTCGAGTCCTATGTCGGTTCGATCGTGGCCACCATCGCTATTGGGGCCACCTTGGCCACCCAAAAGCTGGCGGCGTTGAAGGCGACGCCGCAGGTCAGCGACCCGGAAGCCAGGATTATCCTGATGGCCCTGCCATTGATGCTGGCGGTCACCGGCCTGATTGCCTCCTTTGTGGGCATCTTCTCCATGAAGGCCCTCAAACGGATCTCTCCCGCCTCGGCGCTTCGCTACGCGACCTACATCTCTGCGGCCCTGTTCCTGGTCAGCGCCTACGGGCTGGTTTCGACCTACGCGGTGAGCGACCAGGTGTTCTGGGCCATCTTTTGGGGCACCCTGGCAGGCGTGTTCATTGGCTTGATCACCGAGTACTACACCTCCGGCAGACCCATTCGACGAATCTGCGACTCCAGCAAACAGGGAGCGGCAACCAACATCATCAGCGGAATGGCGGTGGGTCTGGAGTCCGCCGCCTTGCCGGTCCTTGCCATTTGCCTGGCCATCTTCGTCGCCAACGACACGGCCGGCCTCTACGGGGTAGGGATCGCCGCGGTCGGAATGCTGGCAACGGTAGGCATCACCATGTCCGTCGACGCCTACGGGCCCATCGCGGACAATGCCGGGGGCATATCGGAAATGTCCCGCCTGGGGCCGGAGGTGCGCAAGATCACGGACAGCCTGGACGCTCTGGGCAACACGACAGCAGCCATGGGCAAGGGTTTTGCCGTGGGCTCGGCCGCGCTTACGGCCCTGGCCCTGTTCGCCGCCTACTCCCAGGCCGTGGTCGGCGCCATCCAGACCCGGCTGGAGACACTTGCCAGCGAGCAAGTCGAACTCACCGGCCAGTGGAAACAGTACGCGGCCCTGCTGGCCGACGGCGAAACACCGCTCCGGATCGTGATCACCGAGCCCACGGTGGTCATCGGACTCTTCATCGGTGGCATTCTGCCCTTCCTCATTGGCGCCCTGACCATGACCTCGGTGGGCAAGGCGGCGAGCAATATGGTCGAGGAGATTCGCCGCCAGTTCCGAGAAATCCCGGGCCTGCTGGAAGGCAAGGAGGGGGTGGTTCCCGACGCCGCCCGTTGCGTGGACATTTCGGCCAGCGCCGCCCTGCGGGAGATGATCCTCCCCGGAGTCACCGCCGTGGTGGCTCCCGTGATCGTGGGCTTTCTGCTGGGTCCGGCAGCCCTGGGAGGCATGCTGGCCGGGGCCACCGTCTCAGGCGTGTTGCTGGCATTGGTGATGGCCAACGCCGGGGGAGCCTGGGACAACGCCAAGAAGGCCATCGAAAAAGGCGAAATGCCCGGAGAACAGAAGGGCAGCGATGCGCACAAGGCCACGGTGGTGGGAGATACCGTAGGAGATCCCTTCAAGGATACTTCCGGCCCTTCCATGAATATCCTGATCAAGCTGATGTCGGTGGTGTCTCTGGTGATCGCCCCGCTGCTGGTTTGATCCAGGGCGCGACCCCTATCGCCTGGAGGGTGGGTGGGGGGCGGCTTGACGCCCGGGCCGGTCGCGTGTATAAAATGCGGGCTAGTCGCTTTCAAGGCTCGGGGTTGCGATCAGGCGAGGTACCCAAGTGGCTAAGGGAGAGGTCTGCAAAACCTTTATTCAGGGGTTCGAATCCCCTCCTCGCCTCCAGATTCCCTGGCCTTCTCCCCTTGTTTCCATCTGTCAAGTCGAGCCCCTGCCGATTCCCTGCCGCTCAACCCGCGGTCGACTCGCGGCGGCTGACCCCACCCGAACAGCCACAACCGCGCCTTGCGACCTGAAGCCGAGATGAATTCGAAGGTGTAAACCATCCCGGCAATTGTCCGTCAGCGGAGCAGCCACTTGTCTGATTGCAGCAACGGAACAGCGCGGGGGGAAACGGCTTTGTCCCACCGGAAAATCGTTCTGGCGGCTCGCCCCCGGGGCATGCCCAAGGTGTCGGACTTCGAGCTGGTCACCTCCCCGCTTACGCCCCCCGGGCCGGGAGAGTGCCTCGTTCGCGGCATCTATCTTTCCCTCGATCCCTTGGCCCGGACCGCCTGGCAGCCGCCTGTCCCGATGGCATCGACGTCTATTTCGACAACCTGGGCGGCGCGGTCACCGACTCTGTGGTCACTCTGCTCAATCTCGAGGCTCGAGTGGCCGTCTGCGGCCAGAGCTCTCAATACAACCTGGATCGCCCCGAGCAAGGACCGCGCTGGTTGCGAAACCTGATCATCAAGCGGGCCAAGGTCCAGGGGTTTCTGGTGTGGGACTTTGCGGCGGAGCACGCTCAAGCCCTGCGGCAGCTTCAGGACTGGCTCGGGACCGGCAAGCTTCGCAACCGGGAGCACCTGGTGGAGGGCATCGAAAACGCACCCGGGGCCTTCATCGAGATGCTGGAGGGGCGTCACCTGGGAAAGTACCTGGTCAGGCTCTCTCCCGGGTGATCGCCCCGCAGAGCGGCAGGGGATCCATCCAAGCCCGTATTTCCTGGAACTTCCGGCACATCTGTCGCAGGACTCTTTCTCTCTCCTGGCAGCCGGACCAATGGTCGGCCTTCTGCCCCAGCTAACGGAGCGCCTGGGCGTTCAGGGACCGCCGACTCTGCTCGGCTGCCTGGTTGAGCGCCTGCAGGAGTGCATCGGGAACATATTCGAACGAGAGGGTCAGGACATGGCCATGCCGCCGCAAATATTGAAGGCTTGCCTGGTAATGGCTGCCGATTCGTCCGAGGCCAGCAGTATCGCCATCCGAACCGCGAAGTCCCGGATGAAGAACCCTGCCATCGAACCTCCGGAAAGGGTTCTCAACCCGCTGTTTCAAGGATCCGGAGCCGGTACAAATCCTTGACATTCATGGCAAAAGCGGCTAGGTTGGCGCGACCCGGCAATCGGAGGGCTCGAGACCATCCGGCATGGAAAAGTGGCCGTTCTTCAGCCATATCAAGCCCTTTCTTCCACTCATCGCGGCTGCCACTCTGCTGATGGGTCTGGCAACGGCCCTTCAGGGTTTCCAGGTCATCCTGGTCAAACCGGTGGTGGATGACGTTCTCGTCTCCGATCCCCCAAGCCGCGTATCTCTCGGAACGCTGCCCATCCTTTCCAAGGAAGTCTACCTGGAACAGATCAATCCTTTTCCCTTTGAGGCTCCCTGGCTGGTGGTGGGATTGCTGGGAGTTCTGGCCGCGCTGGCCAAAGGAGTGTCCGAATACAGCTCGACCTATATCCTGAACTACGTGGGTCAGTCCTGCGTGGCGCGCCTGAGAGCCAGTGCTTATGAAAATGTAGTCTATCAATCGTCCCATTTCTTCTACAAACATACCACCGGCAATCTCATCTCCCGGATCACCAACGACATCGAAAAGATTCAGTTTGCTTTCTCCACCAACCTGGCCGATGCTCTGAAGCAAACGCTGACCCTGGTGACGTTTCTCGCCATCCTGTTTTTTCTCGACTGGAAGCTGGCTCTCATCATTTTTCTGGCCGCACCCCTGATCGTTCTTCCCTCCAGGATCCTGGGCCGATTTGTGCGGCAGCTCAGTCGAGCCAGCCAGGAAAAGCTGGGGCAGGTCGCCGAGATTCTTCAGGAAAGCATCAGCGGCCAGCAAATCGTCAAGGCCTTCTCCATGGAGCGGTTCGAGCTGGACAGATTTCGGCGTGCCGTTCGCCAAGTGGCCAGGATCAATCTCAGACACCTTCGCCTGCAGGCGCTGCCGTCTCCACTCATGGGGCTGTTGGGCGCCCTGCTGCTGGTGCCTCTGCTCTACTACGCCCAGCAGGCGATCGCTCAGGGCCGGATGAGCCAGGGAGATTTCGGGGTGTTTTTCGTGGCTCTGCTGAGACTGTACGAACCCATTCGGCGCATGAGCGGCATCTACATGAACTTCCAGCATGCCAAGGGCGCATCCGGCAAGGTCTTCCAGATCATGTCCGAGCGTCGCCAAGTGGTAGAAGAGCCCGATGCCGCCGAGGTATCCGATTTTCAGCATCAGATCGAGTTCCGGCGGGTGAGCTTCAACTATCCCGAAAGCGGCCTTCCGGTGCTGCAAGGAATAAACCTGAGAGTCGGCCGCGGCGAAGTGGTGGCCCTGGTCGGACCGAGCGGTTCGGGAAAGAGCAGCCTGGTCAATCTCATC
This sequence comes from Terriglobia bacterium, assembly GCA_963665655.1. Taxonomy (GTDB): domain Bacteria; phylum Acidobacteriota; class Terriglobia; order Versatilivoradales; family Versatilivoraceae; genus Versatilivorator. Next base: position 4,372,929 of record OY762429.1, on the reverse strand, counting down.
CCCCGTTTTTTCGATCCCACCGAGGGTCGGGTGCTGATCGACGGGGTCGATATTCGGCAACTCAAGCTGTCCTCGCTGCGTGGCCTGATGGGGATGGTGACTCAGGAGACCATCCTCTTCAACGACACGCTGCGCAACAACATATGCTACGGCAGGACCCAGGTGACCGAGACCGAGATGCGCCGGGCGGCCCGGGCGGCCCTGGCCGAGGAGTTCATCCTGGAGCTTCCGTCGAAGTACGACGCCAGCATCGGCGAGCGCGGCCAGCAACTTTCGGGGGGGCAGCGGCAGAGGTTGGCCATAGCCCGTGCGCTTCTGAAGAATGCTCCCATTCTGATTCTGGACGAAGCCACCTCTTCCCTGGACACCGAGGCCGAGATACTGGTGCAGCGGGCATTGGCCAATCTCATGCGCGGCCGAACGGTGATCGTCATTGCACACCGGCTTTCGACCATTCGACGGGCCGATCGCATCGTAGTCATTGAGAAGGGAAAGATCACCGAGGTCGGGACTCACTCCGACCTGATGGAAAAGCGAGGACTGTACCAACGGCTGCACGATCTCCAGGTCGAAGGTGGGAATTCCGAGGTGGTGCCTCCGTCTTCACCGTGAAGACCTGTAGCGCGCGTTTCCCGGAGTTGCCGGCAACAATCGGGTGCTCATGATCCATAGCATGACCGGATATGGTCGAGGACAGTGGCAGGAGGGGAATTGGCTCTGCCGGGTCGAGGTCAAGTCGGTCAACCACCGGTACCTCGATATTCAGAACCGGCTGCCTTCCGAGTTCTCGAGCCTGGACGGCAAGGTCAGAAAGTGGATCCAGGAACGTATCAAGCGAGGTCGCATTGACCTGTTCCTGAAGATCGAAAACGGGGACGACCCGGGATTCAGCCTCAATCGCCCCCTATTGGAGGGGTGCCTGGACGCCCTGAAGCTTCTGCAACGGGACTATTCCATCGGGGGAAACGTCGACCCCGGCCAGCTTCTCAGAATGCCCGGACTACTGGCCCGGGAGTCCGTCCCCATTTCAGATGAAGAGTTGGCCGTGGTCGAGGCCGGGGTCGCCAGCGCCGTCGCCCGGGCCCTGAGCGACCTGGAGACCATGCGGAGTGCGGAAGGCCAGGCTCTGGAAGCTGAAATCCGTCGGCGTCTGGACGCCATACAGACGGAAGTCCGGATGATCGAGACCCAGTCGGAAGGACTGTTGGAGCTGCATCGAGAACGCCTGAAGACTCGCATGGAAGCCATCCTTGGGGACGTCGACATCGACCCCGCCCGCCTGCTTCAAGAGGCTGCTCACCAGGCCGACCGCGGAGATATCAGAGAGGAAGTGTCACGACTGATCAGCCATGGGGCGCAGTGTCGAGCCCTGTTGTCGGGCCCAGGCGAAGTGGGCAAAAAGATGGACTTCATGATGCAGGAAATGAACCGTGAGGCCAACACGATCCTGTCGAAGAACGCCGGCCTGGCGGACCGCCGACTGGATATCACCAACGCAGCCATTACCATCAAGACCGAGATCGAAAAAATTCGTGAGCAGATCCAGAATGTGGAATGAGCTCGGTGATTGGAGACAATGGGCCCGATAACCGTATCGAGTAGGAAGATGAAGGCAAAGGGACAGATCTTTATCGTGTCGGCTCCATCCGGATCGGGCAAGACCACACTGCTGAGGAAACTCCTGAAGGACGATGCGCAATTGCGCTTCTCCGTGTCCTACACCACCCGAAAACCGCGAGGCCGGGAGCGTAACGGCAAGGAGTATTTCTTCGTGAGCGAGATGGAATTTGAAGCCATGATCGACCGCGACCAGTTCCTCGAGCACGCCAAGGTCTTCGGCAATTATTACGGAACTTCGCGGCAGTACGTGGAGGAGTGCATCGCCGCCGGCACCGATCTTCTCCTGGACATCGACACCGACGGGGCTGCTCAGGTAAGAAGGCAACTGCCCGAGGCCGTTACCATCTTCATCATGCCTCCATCGTTCCAAGCGCTCCAACAACGCCTGGAACAACGTCACCTGGACAGTGCCGAAACCATCCGGCAGCGCCTGGATTGGGCGAGCCGGGAAGAGATCCATCAATTTCGACACTACGACTACGTGGTGGTCAACGACCTGCTCAGCAGGTCCCACGACCAGCTTCGCTCTATCGTCCTGGCGGAACGATGCCGTCGAGACCGATCGCTTGAACACATCGAAACCATCCTGAAATCCTTTGGAGGAGATTCCATTGACCGATAACATCGGACAAATCGACAGCAAATTTCGATACGTCATCGTGGCGGCCAAGAGAACCCGTCAACTGCAAGGTGGTTCCCGCCCCCTGGTTCAGGGCTTGTCGAAAAAATTCACCCGAATTGCCCAGGAGGAAGTCGCCGCGGGCATGGTGAACTTTGAGATCGTCGGGGGTGAATCCCAGGACGAAGACGAGGCCATGCCTATCGTGACCGGCCCGGCTCTCCATTGAGGGTCTTGACAGCCAGTTTCTTCGGAGGCCGTATAGTCCCATGAATCCGAGCCTGATTGTCCTGGGTGTCACCGGGTGTATTGCCGCCTACAAGTCCGCCGAGCTTCTGCGCCTGCTTCAAAAGCAAGGCTATGAAGTACAGGTGGTCCTTACCGAGCACGCTCAGAATTTCGTCACCCCAATGACTCTGGCTGCCTTGAGCCGGCGTCGAGTCATCACGACCCTTTACCAGCAGGAACAACAGGCTGAAGGGTCTCAAGAGGTCGCCATTGAGCACGTTCAGCTTCCCCAGGCTGCCAGCGTTCTTGTGGTGGCTCCCGCCACGGCCAACTGTCTGGCCAAGTTCGCCGGCGGCATCGCCGACGATTTCCTTTCTACCCTCTACCTGGCGACCACCGGTCCGGTGGTTGTGGCTCCCGCCATGAACGTGCATATGTGGAACCATCCGTCGGTGAAGGAAAATGTAGGGCGGCTTCGCTCTCGGGGAGTGATCCTGGTGGATCCGGAAGAAGGCTACCTGGCCGAGGGAATCGAAGGCAAAGGTCGAATGGCCAACCTGGAAACCATTGTGAGCACCGTGCTGAAGGCTGCTACAGGCGTCCGGGACCTGGCCGGAGAGACCGTTCTGGTCACGGCCGGCCCCACCTGCGAGGACATCGACCCAGTCAGATACCTGAGCAATCGGTCCTCCGGCAAAATGGGTTACGAAATCGCCTCCGCAGCCCGAACTCGCGGGGCCACAACCATTTTGATCAGCGGCCCGACCCAGCTTCCGCCACCCGCCGAGGTTCGATGCCTCAGGGTGCGTTCCGCGGAGGAAATGAGATCCCAGGTGCTGCGCCATTTTTCCCAGGCCACCATTGTGATCAAGGCAGCCGCCGTGGCCGACTTCAAACCCGCCAGCCGGTCCGGACAGAAGTTGAAAAAGGGACAGGCCCCCCCGCGCCTGTCGCTGGTCCCGACTCCCGACATCCTGGCCGAGCTGTCCATCCACAAGCACAGTCAGATTCTGGTGGGATTCGCCGCCGAAACCGAGCGGGTGCTGGAAAATGCCCGGAGTAAATTGGCAGCCAAGAAACTGGACCTCCTGGTGGTGAACGACGTCACTCAGGAGGGAGCCGGTTTTGACGGGGATACCAACGTGGTCACCATGCTTACAGGCAAGGGTTCGGAAATCCCACTGGGAAAACGATCCAAAAGAGAGATTGCTCACGCCATCCTGGACCAGGTGGTTGCCTTGACCCGCAGTTCTCGCCAGGGGGCGTGATCCTGGCGGCTGCACACTATGGGTATCTGTCTTCCACCCAATTTGAGGGAGGCACGCCATGCGGCTTGGGTATTTGCTGGAACAATTGAATGCGCACCTGAAGTTTTACGCGGAAACCGGGATTGACCGTTTCGATCCGAAAGCCGTGGGCGGAGCGCTCAGATTGGCGGCATCCGCGCGCGGCGCCAGCAAGAGTCGTTCCCACCGACCGCAGCAATCCGCACCCTCGATCCAGGCTTCCCTGTTCGCCGCGTCCGGCCCGGCAAGCGTGCGAGACTCTTCCCTGGGCGAGGTCCGTGACGACCTGGGGGACTGCCAAAGGTGCAAGCTGTGTCAGGACCGCACCCACATCGTGTTCGGGGCCGGCCACCCACAGGCCCGACTGGTTTTCGTGGGCGAGGGACCGGGTGTTGAAGAGGACCGACAGGGTCTGCCTTTCGTGGGACGGGCCGGGCAACTGCTGACCAGGATGATCGAAGCCATACAGATGCGGCGGGACGAAGTCTACATCTGCAACGTGGTCAAATGCCGGCCACCCGGGAACCGCACGCCCCATGAAGATGAGATCGCCGCCTGCTCGCCCTTCCTGGTGCGACAACTCGCGGTCTTGCAGCCCGAGGTGATTTGTTGCCTCGGCCTGACCGCGGCCCAGACCCTCCTGCAAGTCAGGACCCCCATAGGCCGACTCCGAGGAAAGATTCACTCCTTCCGTGGAGCCCGGCTGGTGGCCACCTATCACCCGGCCTACCTGCTGAGGAATCCCCCCGCCAAGCGGGAGGTTTGGGAAGACCTCAAGCGGATACGGTCCCTCCTTTCCTCCCCATAGCCTTGCCTGAAACCCGTTGAAAAACGGCCCATTCACAAGCCAGGGCCGGTTGCCTGGTTCCCGCGGGGTATGGTAGCATCCAGGCTTTTTGCGGCCGTTCAAGGCCGGCAGTCGCCATCCTGTTCGGAAAGGAATTCACCATGAAGGTCTACGCGCCTGCGGATATACGCAACGTCGCCGTGGCCGGACACGGGTCCTCGGGAAAGACTTCCCTGGTGGCCGGCTGTCTCTACGCCGCCGGCGTCGGCAATCGGCTGGGACGGGTCGACGAGGGCACCACCCTTACCGACTACGATCCGGAGGAGATTGAACGAAAAATCAGCACTTCCACCGGCATCGCCTTCATGGAACGAGGCAAGACCAAGGTCAATCTTCTGGACACTCCGGGCAAAGGCATCTTTATTCAAGACGCTCGCAACAGCATGCGAGTCGCCGAGGCTGCTCTGATCGTCGTCGATGCCGTAGCCGGGGTCGAGGTCCAGACCGAGAAGGTATTTCAGTTCGCCAAAGAGTTCGATCTGCCGGTTGCCTTTGTCCTGAACAAGCTCGATCGCGAGAACGCGGATTTCGAACGCGGGATCTCTCTACTGCAGGAACACTTCGGCCGCACGGTCATTCCGATGCAGATCCCCATCGGCAGTGAAAAGAGCTTCAGCGGAGTCATCGATCTGGTTGAATCGAAAGCGTCCCGATATGACCCCAACGGCGACGGAAAGGGAACCCCCATCGAAATTCCCGAGTCCCTCAAGGAAGCAGCCGAACAGGGGCATGAGACGATTGTGGAGATGGTCGCCGAGGGGGACGACCAATTGATGGAGCAGTTTTTCGACCAGGGCACCATCCCGAACGAGGATCTGGTTCCGGGGTTGAAGCGTGCCATCGGGGAGCGACAGATTTTCCCTGTCTACTGCTATTCGGCCCTCCTGAACGTGGGGTCCGTCAATCTGGTGGAGGCCCTCGTCGACTATCTGCCTTCCCCCGACGAATCCAGGTTCCGACTCGGAGGCGACGGGGAAGGCTCCGGCCAACTCCAGGGAAAGGAGAATGAACCCGTCTCGGCTTATGTCTTCAAGACGGTCGCGGACCCCTTCGCTGGGAGACTGTCCTATCTGAAGGTGGCTTCAGGAGTCATTGAAAACGACGCCACGCTGTCCAACTTCAACCAGGGACCCTCGGAGAGACTCTCCCACCTGTCCATCCCGCAAGGCAAGTCCGCCGTGGAAGTCTCCAGGCTGTTTCCCGGAGATATCGGTGTGGTGGCGAAACTCAAGGACACTGTCACCGGAAACACGCTGGGGGACAAAGACCACCCGGTCCTTTACGACAATCTGAATTTCCCGGAACCGCTGATCTCTTTCGCCGTGGCCCCCAAGTCGCGGGGAGACGAGGACAAGATCAGCAACGCGCTACACAAGATTCTGGAAGAAGATCCCACCCTGCGCTTCGGCCGGGACCAGCAGACCAACGAGATGTTGCTGTCGGGCATGGGTCAGTTGCACATCGAAATTATCGTGTCACGCCTGAAAAAACGGTTTTCCGTTGACGTCGGGTTGAAACCGCCCAAGATCCCCTACCGTGAAACCATTCGGGGAAGGGCGGATGTTCAGGGCAGGCACAAGAAGCAGTCCGGCGGGCACGGGCAGTACGGGGACTGCAAGATCCGCATGGAGCCCCTGGCTCGCGGAGAAAATTTCGAGTTCGCGAACGAAATCTTTGGAGGGGCAATCCCCAGGAACTACATCCCGGCTGTCGAGAAAGGGATCCTGGAATCGGCCTCTCGCGGCTACCTGGCGGGATACCCGGTGGTCGATTTCAAGGTAACGCTCTATGACGGGTCCTACCACGACGTGGATTCCTCGGAGCTTGCGTTCAAGATAGCGGGATCGCTGGCATTCAAGAAAGCGATGGAGCAAGCTTCGGCGGCCCTGCTGGAACCGATCATGAATGTGGAAGTCTATGCGCCGGAGGCCTATGCCGGCGACTTGATGGGAGACCTGAATTCCAGACGCGGCAGGGTGCAGGGGATGGACTCGCGTCCAGGCTCGCAAGTCATCAAGGCCCAGGTACCGATGGCCGAGATGCTCTCCTATGCGCCGACCCTCACTTCAATGACCCAGGGCCGCGGGGACTACACCATGGAGTTTTCTCATTACGAGATCGTTCCGGCTCAGATCTCGGACAAGATCATCGAGCAGGCCAAGTCGGCGTCCGAGAAGGATCAGGGTGACGGGTAATGGGATACAGGGACGAAAGAGAAATGCAGGCTAGGTCGTGACGTGATCCCTGACCGCTTCTTCAACAAAGGTGGGCCTTTCTACCTCGACTTGACCGTCTGCTTCGATCTCAGGCTCGTCCGGGACGTCGGACTGTAGTTTCACGTTCCGGTAGTAGTCCATCCCCGTCCCCGCGGGAATCAGCCGCCCCATAATGACATTTTCCTTCAGGCCTCGCAGGTAATCCACCTTTCCGCTGATGGAGGCCTCGGTCAGGACCCGGGTAGTCTCCTGGAAGGAGGCCGCCGAGACAAACGAGTCGGTTGAAAGCGAAGCCTTGGTAATCCCCAACAGCAGGGGGCGTCCCTCGGCAGGCTTGCCGTCAGCCGCGATGGTTCGTTCGTTCTCCTCCTGAAAGCGGAATTTGTCCACCTGCTCCTCCAGCAGAAACTCGGTGTCTCCGACATCCTCGATCTTTACCCAGCGCATCATCTGGCGAACAATCACTTCAATGTGCTTGTCATTGATATTGACGCCCTGCAACCGGTAGACCTCCTGGATTTCATTGACCAGGTAGGACTGCAGTTCCTTTTCTCCGAGCACGGCCAAAATATCGTGGGGGTTCCGGGGACCATCCATGAGGGGCTCTCCGGCTCGGACCGTATCCCCCTCCTGTACGTTGATGTGAACGCCCCGAGGCAAGGAGTACTCCCTCACCATCCCGTTGTCGCTGGTTACTGAAATCTTGCGAGTCCCCTTTGAGATGTCGCCATACTTCACCACGCCATCGATCTCGGTGATGACGGCAGTTTCCTTGGGTTGGCGAGCCTCAAACAATTCCACGACACGGGGCAACCCTCCGGTAATATCCTTGGTCTTGGTCGTTTCTCTGGGAATCTTGGCCAGGACATCGCCGGGGTGCACCTCTTCGCCGTCGGCCACCATCAGGTGGGCTCGGGAAGGCATGAGATACTTCTTCACCGTCCGGGCCTTGGTTCCGCCCTTGCCGCCGCTATTCTTGATGATGATCTGAGGCTGTCGCTTCTCATCCTGCGACTCGGTCACCATCCAGTGGGACAGGCTGGTGACCTCATCCACTTCCTCTTCCATGGTCACACCTTCCAACAGATCCTTGAACTGGATGAACCCGCCCGCTTCGGTGAGAATGGCATAGGTATAGGGGTCCCACTCCACCAGCTCTTCCCCGACCTGCACGGCCTGATCTTCTTCGACCTTGATCTTGGCGCCGTACACCACCGAGTAACGTTCTTTCTCGCGGCCCTTTTCATCCACAACCGCGATCAGGCCATTACGATTCATGACGACCAGATCCCCCTGCTTGTTGCGCACCGTGGCCAGATTGATGAAACGAATCAGCCCGCCGTTGCGGGCTTCCAGGGTGGACTGCTCCGAAACCCGACTGGCGGCCCCGCCGATGTGGAACGTGCGCATGGTCAACTGAGTGCCCGGCTCCCCGATGGACTGAGCGGCAATAACTCCCACGGCTTCACCCAGCTCAACCATGTTGCCCGTGCCCAGGTTGCGGCCGTAACACCTCACGCACACTCCCCGCCGGCATTCGCAGGTGAGCACCGACCGGATCTTGACCCGTTCCACTCCGGCCCCTTGTATCTCGCTTGCCAGGCTCTCGGTGATCTCCTGGTTGACGCCGACAATGGTGTTGCCCTCGTAGTCCTTGATGTCCTCCAACGACACCCGACCCACGATTCGATCCCGGAGCGGCTCAATAATTTCACCGCTCTCCACGATGGGTCCAACCCAAATGCCATCCAACGTTCCGCAGTCTTCCTCCGAGATGATCACGTCCTGGGCCACATCGACCAACCGCCGGGTGAGGTACCCCGAGTCAGCCGTCTTCAGGGCAGTGTCGGCCAACCCTTTGCGAGCCCCATGGGTCGAGATGAAGTACTGCAACACGGTCAATCCCTCCCGGAAATTGGCCTTGATCGGGGTTTCGATGATCTCGCCCGAAGGCTTGGCCATCAGGCCGCGCATACCCGCCAACTGACGGATCTGCTGTTTGGAGCCTCGAGCCCCGGAATCCGCCATGATGTAGATCGGATTGAACTCCTTGCCTTCCTGGTTCTTCCGTTCGATTCCGTGAATCATCTCGTCGGCAACCTTCTCGGTGACGTCCGACCAGATTTCGATCACCTTGTTGTAGCGCTCCCCTTTGGTGATGGCTCCTTCCTGATACTGTCCCTCGACGCTGAGAACCTCCGATTCGGCATTGTCCACCAGCTTGGATTTGGCATCCGGAATGAGCAGGTCCTCGACCCCAATGGAAATTCCGGCCTTGGTGGCGTAGGAGAAACCAAGGGCCTTGATTTCGTCCAGCACCTGGACGGTCTTCTCCAGGCCCAATCGCAAGTAGCAGTACTGCACCAGTTGGGACAAGCCCTTTTTCTTGAGGAGCCCGTTCACAAACGGGAAAGCCTCGGGAAGATGATCGTTGAGGATGACCCGTCCCACGGTCGTATTGATGAAATCCCGCTTCAGGGTGATGACTTCCGTGTGCAGGACGCTCTGGTCGTCATAGGCATTGCTGAGGTCAATCACTTCCCCGCTGTAGCGAAAACGAATGGGCGTGAGAGTCTCCACTTCACCCATCTCCAAGGCCAGCAATACCTCCTCACTGCTGCCGAATGCTCGTCCCTCTCCCCGGGTCCCCGGTTTGGACATGGTCAGGTAATAACATCCCAGAACCACGTCCTGGGAGGGAACGGCGATCGGGATGCCGTTCGAGGGCGACAGGATGTTGTTGGCTGAAAGCATCAGAACCGAAGCTTCGATCTGGGCTTCCGGCGACAGGGGGATGTGAACCGCCATCTGATCCCCGTCGAAGTCGGCGTTGAAGGCCGTGCACACCAACGGATGGATCTGGATGGCCTTCCCCTCGACCAGAATGGGCTCAAAGGCCTGTATTCCCAGACGGTGCAGGGTGGGCGCACGATTGAGCAAAACGGGATGTTCCCGAATGACTTCCTCCAGGATATCCCACACGATGGGGTCCTGCTGCTCCACCATTTCCTTGGCGGCCTTAATGGTGGTGCAGTGCCCGTCCTGTTCCAGACGGTTGAAGATAAAGGGCTTGAAGAGCTCCAGGGCCATCCGTTTCGGGAGTCCGCACTGGTGCAACTTGAGGTCTGGCCCCACCACGATCACCGAGCGTCCGGAGTAGTCCACGCGCTTCCCCAGCAGGTTCTGGCGGAAGCGGCCCTGTTTGCCCTTCAAAGTGTCTGAGAGGGACTTCAGGGGGCGATTGTTGGCGCCGCGCAGCACGCGCCCCCTCCGGCCGTTGTCAAAGAGCGCGTCCACGGCTTCCTGGAGCATTCGCTTTTCGTTGCGGACAATCACGTCGGGCGCATGCAACTCGATAAGCTTCTTCAACCGATTGTTGCGATTGATCACCCGCCGGTAGAGATCATTCAGATCGGAAGTGGCGAAACGCCCTCCATCCAGGGGCACCAGCGGGCGGAGCTCCGGCGGGATCACCGGAATCACGTCCAGAATCATCCATTCGGGCTTGTTCCCCGACTTTCGAAAGGCATCCACCACCTTGAGGCGCTTGGAAAACTTGAGCTTTTTCTGCTGGGACGTCTCGGTCTTCATTCGATAGCGGAGATCGATGGACAGTTCCTCGATATCGATCTGTTTCAGGAGCTGCTTGATCGCCTCGGCGCCCATCAGGGCCTCAAACTTCCCCGGATACTCCTCCATCATTTGTCGATACTTCTCTTCGCCGAGGACTTCCTTTTCGTTCAGGGGGGTGTCGCCGGGATCCAGAACCACGTAGGCCTCGAAATAGAGGATTCGCTCCAACTCCCTCAGGCTCAGGTCCAGCAGATGCCCGATCCGACTCGGCAACCCCTTGAAGAACCAGACATGGGAGCAGGGACTGGCCAATTCGATGTGGCCGAGACGCTCCCGCCGAACCTTGGACAGAGTGACCTCGACCCCGCACTTGTCGCAGATTACTCCCCGGTGCTTCATCCTCTTGTACTTCCCGCAAAGACACTCCCAATCGGTGACGGGGCCAAAGATCTTGGCGCAGAACAGACCGTCCCGCTCCGGCTTGAAGGTTCGGTAATTGATGGTCTCAGGTTTGGTGACCTCACCCTTGGACCAGGATCGGATCGTGTCCGGCGAAGCCAGGCTGATCCGGATACTGTCAAAATCAGCGGTGAAGTTTCCCCTGTCATGAGGGTTAGGTCCAAACACGATCGCCTCCTTGAGAAGCCGACTCCCGTAGTTGGTATTGCCTTGCGGTCCCAGCCCTGGGCCGCCCATGGTTAAGCCCGCGAAAAAAGACTGCTTGCCGCCCCTAATTTTCCTCGTACTTCTTCAGCAATTCCACATCCAGACAGAGACTCTGCAGTTCACGAATCAAGACGTTGAAGGATTCCGGCAAGCCGGGCTCGATGGCTGCCTCTCCCTTGACAATGGCCTCGTAGATCTTGGCTCGGCCATAGACATCGTCGGCCTTGGCGGTCAGCAGCTCCTGCAGGATATGTGCGGCGCCATAAGCCTCCAGCGCCCAGACCTCCATCTCCCCAAATCTCTGGCCGCCGAACTGAGCCTTGCCGCCCAGAGGCTGTTGGGTGATGAGTGAGTAAGGCCCGATGGAGCGGGCATGAATCTTGTCGTCCACCAGGTGAGAGAGCTTCAGCATGTAGATATAGCCCACGGTGACCTTCTGCTCGAAGCGTTCTCCTGTCAGGCCGTCACACAAGTAAGTCTTCCCGGAAAGGGGGAGCCGGGCGCCGTCCAACTGGGACTTGATTTCCCGCTCGGTGGCGCCGTCGAAGACGGGCGTGGAAAAATGCAACCCCAGAGCCCTGGCGGCCCAACCCAGATGGGCTTCCAGGATTTGTCCCACGTTCATGCGGGAGGGAACGCCCAAGGGGTTCAAGACGATTTCGACGGGAGTCCCGTCCGGAAGATAGGGCATATCCTCTTCAGGCAGAATCCGCGCGATGACGCCCTTGTTGCCATGCCTCCCGGCCATTTTGTCGCCGACCGAGAGCTTCCGTTTCATGGCCACATAGACTTTGACCAGCTTGATGACTCCGGGTGGCAACTCGTCGCCCTTCTTCAACTTGGACAATTTATCTTCATGAAGGGCCTGAAGCACTTCGATCTGCCGTTGGGTCATTTTCTCGATTTGCAGGATCTGGGATTTGAGTTTCGCATCCTTGCGGCCGGTCTTGACCCGACCCAGATCCCTGGCTCCCAGGCGTTGAATAATCTCCCGGCTCAACCGCGTGCGGCGCGCCAGGATTCGTTTTCGGCTCCGCTCGTGGAGCAGATCTGCAGTGAGAACCTCCCCCTCCAGCAGTTCGCAAATGCGCTTGTTGCGCTCCCCGGTCAGAATCCGCATTTCATCGTTGAGATTTCTCTCGATTCGCTCGACTTCGTGGTCCTCGATAGCCTTGGCCCGCTCGTCCTTCTCCTGGCCCTTTCGGGAAAAGACCTTGACGTCCACCACCACGCCTTCAATCCCGGGCGGAGTGATGAGAGAAGCGTCGCGCACATCGCCGGCCTTCTCCCCGAAGATGGCTCTCAGCAGCTTTTCCTCGGGAGTCAACTGGGTTTCGCCCTTGGGTGTGACCTTGCCCACAATGACGTCGCCGGGCTTGACGCCGGCCCCGATGCGAATGATCCCGCTTTCGTCCAGGTCGCGCAGGAAGCTCTCGCTCACGTTGGGAATATCCCGAGTGATCTCCTCGGGTCCCAGCTTGGTGTCGCGGGCCTCGATTTCAAACTCTTCGATGTGGATGGAAGTGTAGTAGTCGTCCCTGATGAGGCGTTCGCTGACCAGGATGGCATCCTCGAAATTGTAGCCTCGCCAGGGCATGAATCCGACCAGGACATTTCGGCCCAGGGCCAACTCTCCCAGGTCGGTGCAGGGCCCGTCGGCCAGGACCTGTCCGGCCTGCACCCGGTCACCCTTGACGATGATCGGCTTCTGGTTGATGCAGGTGTTCTGGTTGGAGCGTCGAAACTTCTTGAGTTGATAAATGTCAGCTCCAACCTCTCGAGACAGTTGGCCGTTCTCTCCCGTTGCAACCCTGACGATAATCCGCTCGGAGTCGACGCTGTCCACCACGCCCGACCGACGGCACAGCACAACGGCCCCGGAATCGTGAGCCGTGACCCGTTCCATTCCGGTGCCCACGTAGGGCGCCTCGGCCCGCAGGAGAGGCACCGCCTGCCGCTGCATATTGGACCCCATCAGGGCGCGGTTGGCATCGTCGTTCTCCAGGAAGGGGATCAGTGACGCAGCCACGCTGACCAGTTGCTTGGGAGAAACGTCGATGTAGTCGATCTCTTCCCGGTTCTTGAGCACGAAGTTGCCGGCTTGCCGTGCATTCACCAAGGGGGTTGCGATCTGTCCATCGGAGTCCAGTTCCACATTGGCCTGAGCGATGACATAGCGGTCTTCTTCCCAGGCGGTCAGGCAGAAGGAATAGGGCTCGAATTCGACCCGTCGCTTGTTTTTGCTTCGGAGCCGGCGGTTGTTCTCTTCGACCTCCGATCGTTCGAGATGTTGCCCGAGCGTGAGCTTGGAGTCCCCGCTGTTGGTGACGGTGACGTAATCCACCACCCGCCCGTCCTTCACTTTGCGGTAGGGGCTTTCGATGAATCCGAATTCGTTGATCTGGGCATAGCAACTCAGGGAAGAAATCAACCCGATGTTGGGCCCCTCGGGAGTTTCAATGGGACAGATCCGACCATAGTGGGTGGTGTGAACGTCCCGGACCTCGAATCCGGCTCTCTCTCGACTCAATCCCCCCGGACCCAACGCGGACAGACGCCGCTTGTGGGTGATCTCCGACAAGGGATTGGTTTGATCCATGAACTGAGACAACTGGCTGGAACCGAAAAACTCCCGCACCGCCGCCATCACCGGCTTGGCATTGATCAGATCGTGTGGCATGGCGGTGGAGATCTCCTGGTAGACGGACATCTTTTCCTTGATCGCCCGTTCCATGCGCACCAGGCCGATTCGAAACTGGTTCTCCAGCAGCTCGCCCACGGCTCGGACCCGCCGATTGCCCAGGTGATCGATATCGTCGACGTTTCCGATGCTCTTCCGCAACTTCAGGAGATAGGCGATGACGGCGTAGAAATCGTTGGGATCCAGCGTGCGTTTCTCCAGCGGAGTATCGAGATTCAGCTTTATGTTGAATTTCAGGCGGCCCACTCTGGAGAAATCATACTTGCGAGGATCGAAGAACATCCCTTGAAACAGATTGGTGGCTGTTTCCAGCGTGGGAGGATCCCCGGGACGGAGCTTGCGGTAGATCTCGATCAAGGCCTCCTTGGACGTCTTGATGCTGTCCTTCCTGATCGTCTGGCTGAGCACCACCCCCACATCGTCTCGCTCCGGCTCGAAAACGGAAAAGCGGGGAATGCCGGCATCGATGATTTCCGCAACATCGGATACCTTGAGCTCTTCATTGGCTTCAATGAGCACTTCCCCGGTCTCGGGATTCACGACGTCAGCCGCGGTAAAATATCCTTCCAGATCGTGGGCACTGACCTCGACCTGGCCGATCCCGGCCTTGGTGATGTGATTGTATTGGCTGTGGGAGATTCTCTTGCCGGCGTGGCTCAGCACGTCCCCGGTTTCGGGATGAACCACGTCATGCGAAATCTTCATTCCGATCAGGCGTTTCGAAACATTCCACAGCAGCCGCCGTTCGGCCACGCCTACGGTGTCGGTCTGGTAGAACGTACCGATCAACTCCTCGTCGTTCTTCAGACCGAGGGCCCGCAAGAAGATGGACCCCAGGAACTTCCGCTTTCGGTCGATCCGAACGTAAAGGATGTTCTTCTGATCGTATTCGAATTCCACCCAGGAACCCCGATAGGGGATGATCTTCCCCAGGAAGTAGGTCTTGGCGCTGGCCGACTCGAAAAACACCCCGGGAGATCGATGCAACTGGCTGACAATGACACGCTCGGTCCCATTGATCACGAAGGTTCCATTTTCGGTCATCAACGGAATCTCGCCGAAGTAGACCTCCTGCTCCTTGATGTCCCGAATGGCTTTGCCTCCCGAATCGGGATCCTTGTCGTAAATCGTCAGCCGGATGGTCACTTTCAGCGGCGCGGCATAGGTCATTCCCCGTTCCTGGCACTCGGCCACGTCGTACTTCAGATTGAGGCCGACGGGATCGCCGCAGTCCTCGCAAAACTTGGCCGCATTGCGATTGTAGGTTCCGCATTTGGCGCAGACGACGTCGTCGACGGAGTAGGGGTTGGTCACGATATCCGCGCCGCAGGATTGGCACTGGACTCTCAAATGCTGCAATCCCTTGAGTTGACCGCACTTGCATTCCCAGTTGCCGATCGAGTAGTCCACAAACTCCAGCGAGGAGACACCCCGAAAGTCGCTGATGGGAAACACGGAATTGAACACGGCTTGCAGACCGATATCCTCACGCTCATTGGGCAGCAGGCTCATTTGAAGGAATCGCTCATACGATTTCCTTTGAACCTCGATGAGGTTGGGAATCTGAATGGAAGTGAGGATCTTGGAGAAGTTCACTCGCTCCCTGGAATGTCCGTTTGAAGCAGTGCCCATTGGCTTGACTCCTTCAGATTGCGTAGAAAGCGCTCGTCCTGAGTTCTTTACCCAGCGAACCGGTCAGGTGTGCAGGCCATCGCCCGCCCTGCCCCCGGACGACGCAAAAGAATCCGGCTTGCCTTCGAGTCTGCCGTGTCCAGGAATCGGAATCCCGGACACACCTGCAGGTCGAATTGTGGGTTTGGAAATTCGAATTAGGGGAATCGTGGCTCTCAAGCTATTTCAATTCGACGGTAGCTCCCGCCTCCTCAAACTTCTTCTTGAGGGCTTCTGCCTCGTCTTTGGGAATACCTTCCCGGACGGCCTTGGGAGCACTGTCTACCAGGTCCTTGGCCTCCTTGAGGCCGAGACTGGTCACTTCGCGAACCACTTTGATGGTATTGATCTTCTTGCTGGCGCCGAAACCCGTGAGAATCACGCTGAATTCCGTCTGCTCCTCAACCTCCTCCGCTGCCGGGCCGGCCGGTCCGGCCACGGCCACGGGAGCGGCGGCAGCCGCGGATACCCCGAACCTTTCCTCCAATCCCTTGACGAGCTCGGAGGCTTCCAGCAACGTCAACTGTTGAATCTCGTCGAGCAACTTCTGTATCTTCTCCGACATCGACTCCTCCTCTTGCACGGTAACGAATTTCTACTCTGGAAATTTCTTTTCCTTGCCGGCCTCTTCCATCACCACGGCCAGATTTCTGGGTACCGCCTGAACCACGCTGGCCAATCTCTGGGCTCCTGCGTTGAGAAGAAACATCAACTTGGAGATCAGCTCCTCCTTGCTCGGCAAATTGGCGATATGGTTCAGATCAGCCAGATCGATGACCCGGCCTTCCACCACGCCTGCCTTGAATACCAGGCGGGGGTGGGCCTTGGCATAGGTCGTGACAGCCTTGGCCAGGGCTACGGGGTCTTCAGCGTTGTAGGCAACCGCACTGGACCCGGTGAACTGGTCCTTGATGGGCTCCAGGGCAGTCCCTTCCGCAGCCCGCTTGGCCAGCGTGTTCTTGACTACCCGGTACCTGGAACCCGCAGCTCGAATGGCCCGGCGCAGCTCGGTGTCCTGTCCCACGGTCAGTCCCTGAAATCCTGCCAGCAGCAGGTTCCTGGCATCGCCGAACTCCTTCCGCAGGTTTCCGATTTCTTTTTCCTTGTCGTCGCGACGCACGGTTGAAACCTCCGAAAGGGTTACTTGTCCAGCGATGTCAGTTCCACGGGAATCCCCGGGCCCATGCTCGAGCACACGAAAACGCTGCGCAGGTACCTGCCCTTGGCCGCGGACGGCTTTGCCTTCATCACGGATTCGATCAGTGTCCGGGCATTTTCCAGGAGTTTGTCGCCGTCGAAGGACACCTTCCCCAGGGGCGTGTGGATTATGGCCGTCTTGTCGACCCGAAACTCGACTTTTCCAGCCTTGATTTCCTTCACCGCGCTGCCGACGTCAAAGGTAACGGTTCCCGTCTTGGGATTTGGCATCAAGCCCTTGGGGCCCAGGATCCTGCCAAGCCTTCCCAGAAATTTCATCATGTCGGGGGTGGCCACCAGCGCCTCGAAGTCCAGCCAGCCACCCTGGATCCTGCCCACCAATTCTTCGCCCCCCACGTGCTCGGCGCCGGCCTGTTCGGCTTCCTTCTGCTTTTCTCCACTGGCGATCACGCAAACCTTCTTGCTCTTCCCCAAACCGTGGGGCAAGACCACCGTTCCACGCACCATCTGGTCGGCGTGCCTGGGGTCGACTCCCAGGCGCAGGGAGATTTCAACCGTCTCGTCAAACTTGGCGGAGGACAGCTTCTGCACCAGCGGAAGAGCCGCCTGCAGAGGATAGGTCTGCCCTTGAATCTCTTCCCTGGCCCGGGTCATGCGTTTACTCGTCTTCACCATTGGGACTCCTCAGTTAACCACCTCGATCCCCATGCTGCGGGCCGTTCCCTTCACAATGGCGACCGCCCCGGCCAGATCCTGCGCATTGAGATCCGGCATCTTTTGCTTGGCTATTTCCTCCACCTGATCCTCGGTGACCCTGCCCACCTTGTTCCGGTTGGGAGTGCCGGACCCCTTGGCAATTCCGGCCAGGCGCTTCAGAAGCACGGCTGCCGGCGGTGTTTTGGTTATGAATGAGTAGGAGCGATCCGCAAACACCGTAATCACCACGGGAATGATGAGGCCCTCCTGATCCTTGTTGGAGGTCTTGGCATTGAAGGCCTTGCAGAAGTCCATGATGTTGACTCCGTGCTGGCCCAATGCCGGACCCACCGGGGGAGCCGGAGTCGCCTTGGCGGCAGGAATTTGCAGCTTGATGTTTCCGATTACCTTTTTTGCCATCAAGACCTCCGACGGCGGCCGACGCCGATCCGGAACGGATTGTGCTCCCGCAACCGGGAGCAGGCTCCCGGCGAGAAATGCCTGCTACGATTTTTCGACCTGAAGGTAATCCAACTCCACCGGCGTCTGGCGTCCAAAGATGGTGACGTTGACCTTGAGAGTATTCCGGTCCTCGTTCAACTCCTCCACTGTCCCGGTAAAGTTGCTGAAGGGACCGTCGATGATCTTGACGGTCTCGCCGTGCTCAAAGCTCAACTCGACTTTGGGTTTCTCCGCCGTTGCTTCGGCGTGGTAGATGATCTGGTCGACCTCCTGCTGGCTCAGCGGCGAAGGAATCTGCCCCGAACCGACAAAGCCGGTGACCCTGGGAGTATTCTTGACGACATGCCACGCCTGATCGGTCATTTCCATTTCAACCAGCACGTAACCCGGAAAGGTTATCTTTTTGCTGGTGACCCGCTTGCCGCCCTTCATTTCGACGACGTCCTCCTCGGGAACCAGGGACTCGCCGAACTCCTCCTGCATGCCGAAGGCTTCAACGCGGCTCTTCAGACTCTCGGCCACCTTGCGCTCGAATCCGGAATAAGTGTGAATGATGTACCACTGCTTGGCCATTCCACATGCCTCCTGAAGAGCTGGCCCTTTCCAAAAAACTCAAACGCAACAACCACTAGCGGCCGGCCAACCAGCCATACAAACCCTGAACCCCGAACTGCAGGATGGTATCGACCAGACCCAGATAAATTCCAAAGAAAAAGACCGCGCAAAGGACAACAATGGTGGTCCCGTAAACTTCCTTTCGCCCCGGCCAGGAGACCTTTCGCATCTCCATTTTGACGTCGCCAAAGAACTGATTGATCCTGGAAACCTTCAACGATTCCAACAAGGAGCCACCTCCATGACGGGCACGATCGCGACATTCATAGAGAAAGGATGGCAGGCCAGGAGGGATTCGAACCCCCAACATCCGGTTTTGGAGACCGGCGCTCTACCAGTTCGAGCTACTGGCCTGCAGCGAGAACCAAACGGCAAGAATTTCCTTGTCACTGCGATCTCCATCACCGACCGATGCTGCTTCTATCGAGTCTCTCGATGGACCTTGTGGGCTCGGCAGGCACGACAGAACTTCTTCATCTCCAGGCGTGCGGGAGTCTTTTTCTTGTTCTTGGTGGTCGAGTAGTTTCTTTTCTTGCAGGTGATGCACTGCAGAGTAACAATGTCTCGCATCGGCTTGGCCTTCCGCTCCCGGCAACGGGCTCAAGGAAACAGGGCGCCCCTACTCCAGTATCTCGGTAATGGTGCCGGCCCCCACCGTTCGCCCTCCCTCCCGAATCGCAAACCTCAGCCCCTTCTCCATCGCGATCGGCGTGATCAACTCGATCTCCAGGCTCACGTTGTCTCCCGGCATCACCATCTCCGTCCCTTCTCCCAGACTCGCCACCCCCGTCACGTCCGTCGTCCGAAAATAAAACTGCGGCCGATATCCCGTGAAAAACGGCGTGTGCCGGCCCCCCTCCTCCTTCGTCAAAATGTACGCCTCCGCCCTGAACTTCGTGTGCGGCGTTATACTCCCCACCTTCGCCACCACCTGGCCCCGCTCCACGTCCCGCTTCTCCACTCCCCTCAACAACAACCCCACGTTGT
This sequence comes from Terriglobia bacterium, assembly GCA_963665655.1. Taxonomy (GTDB): domain Bacteria; phylum Acidobacteriota; class Terriglobia; order Versatilivoradales; family Versatilivoraceae; genus Versatilivorator. Next base: position 4,353,584 of record OY762429.1, on the reverse strand, counting down.
CTCCCGCCACCCCCTCATCCAACAGCTTCTTGAACATCTCCACTCCCGTCACCACCCGCTTCTGCGTCGGCCTCATCCCCACTATCTCCATCTCCTCCCCCACCTTCACCTTCCCTCTCTCCACTCTCCCCGTTACCACCGTCCCTCTCCCCGATATCGAAAATATGTCCTCGATCGGCATCAAAAACGGCTTGTCCACCTCCCGCTCCGGCAACGGTACGTACCCGTCCACCTCCTCCATCAACTCCTCGATCTTCGCCTCCCACTCCGCCTCACCATTCAACCCTCCCAGCGCCGATACCCGCACCACCGGCACTTCCTCCCCAGGAAACTTGTAACTCTCCAGCAACTCCCGCACCTCCAACTCCACCAAGTCCAGCAACTCCTCATCCTCCACCGCATCCACCTTGTTCATCGCCACCACGATGCACGGCACCCCCACCTGCCTCGCCAACAAGATGTGCTCCCGCGTCTGCGGCATCGGCCCGTCGGTCGCCGCCACCACCAGGATCGCTCCATCCATCTGCGCCGCTCCCGTGATCATGTTCTTGATGTAGTCCGCATGCCCCGGACAGTCCACGTGCGCATAGTGCCGCTTCCCCGTCGAATACTCCACGTGCGCCGTCGCAATCGTGATCCCACGCTCTCGCTCCTCCGGCGCATTGTCGATCGAATCGAAACTCCGAAACGCCACCTTCGGATCCTTCTTCCCCAATACCCGCGTGATCGCCGCCGTTAACGTCGTCTTCCCGTGATCGATATGCCCGATCGTCCCGATGTTGATGTGCGGCTTGCTTCGATCAAATCTCTCCTTCGCCATCGCTTACTCTCCTTGCATTCACGGGACAAGCCTCAGCCATCCCAACATGAACGTCAAATCGGACCTCTTTCGGGTGTGGACGGAATGTTCAACGGAAGGCAGAGCCCACGACCAGGCTTGAACTGGTGACCTCGTCCTTACCAAGGACGCGCTCGTACCATCTGAGCTACGTGGGCATAACTCTGGAGCGGGAGACGGGGCTCGAACCCGCGACCAACAGCTTGGAAGGCTGTGACTCTACCACTGAGTTACTCCCGCCTCTAGCTACAATAATGTGGTGGAGAGAGGAGGATTCGAACCTCCGTAGCTCGCAAGGAGCGGCAGATTTACAGTCTGCTGCCATTAACCACTCGGCCATCTCTCCCAACGAACTCAATCGCTGGAGCTGGCGAAGGGACTTGAACCCCCGACCCTCTGATTACAAATCAGATGCTCTACCAACTGAGCTACGCCAGCCCGTTGGCAAACACCCAAACATAGCAAAAAGCCGTTCCTCGCGCAAGAACAATTACCGGGCTATCCATTTCAACTGCTTCGGCTGCGGCCTCGCTGACGGATGGCCTCATAGAGCACAATGCCGGCGGCAACCGACACGTTCAGCGACCGGATGGGCCCCGGGGTGGGAATCGAGGCCAGGAAATCGCATTTTTCCCGCACCAGCCGCCTCAACCCCGCTCCTTCATTCCCCAGAACCAGTGCCGTGGAGAGGGTCAAATCCAGATCCTGGCACCCGAGCGGCTGCCCCGTTTCCACCCCTGCAACCCATATTCCCTTCGTCTTGAGCTGATCGATGGCTCTGGCGAGATTGCTCACGCGAGCGATGGACAGGTACTCCAGTCCACCGGCAGCCGCCTTGGAGACGGTGGCCGTCACTCCGGCGGCATGGTCCCTGGTGACAATCACCCCATCCACCCCGGCGGCCGCGCAGCACCTCAAGACGGCGCCCAGGTTTCGTGGATCCTCGACGGAATCCAACACCACCACCAGCGGCGCCGGCCCCAAACCGTCCAGGAGATCTTCCAACTCGACGTAGGGCCGGGCCACACAGACCGCCACCACCCCCTGGTGTTTGGCGCCGCCCACCCGCTGATCCAGAAGATTGCGCGGTTCAAACCGGAGGGTGTATCCCCGGCGCCTGGCCAGATGGACGATGGCCTTGAGTCCCGGGCTGCCGGTTTCACGGGCGATGTAGAGGCACGAAACCGGTCTGGCGCCGGATCTCAGACATTCTCTCACCGGATGGATGCCGTAGATCAGTTGCTCCATCAACGGCTACACGACGGGTTCAGTCCGCTGGAAAGCATGGCGCCATGGAACTCGTTGAGCCTGGCCCGGCAGTCCTTGATTCGATGGGGCAAATCGAGCTGACTGCCGCCCTCGAAAATCGACACCAGCTTGTCCAGCTCCGGCCCTGAATCCTTGCCCGTCAGCGCCACCCGAATGGGATGAAAAAGCCTTCTCCCCTTTTGGCCGCTGGCCGACTTCACGCTCTGCACGATGGACGACCATTCCCGAACCACGTCGCGCTCCTCATGAGAAAGCTGATTCCTGAGTTCGTCAACGACTCTTGCAGCCCCTGGCAGCGACAGCACCTGGCGTACTCCCTCATCCTGAACGGCCTTTTCCGCCTCGAAAGACCATAACTGGGGAGCTTTTTGGGAAATCTGGCTCAAGTGGTCCAGGCCGGGCAGAAAGGCCTCGACCACCAGTCCTACCCACTGGCGTACTCCGGAATCCACCTTTTCCAACAGTCCCTCCTGCCTAAGATGGGCGCTGGCCCATTCGACAGCACGGGAGGGCTCGCATTCTTTCAGGTAGTGCCGGTTGAAAAAATACAGCTTTTGGCTATCGAAGACGGCCGAACTCTTGGACACCCGCTCGATGTCGAAGCTTGCAACCAGCTCTTCCGGCGAGAGGATTTCACTCTGGTCCTCCCCGGGCGCCCACCCCAACAGAGTCAGGGTGTTGAGCAAGGCCTCCGGAAGAACTCCCTGATCCCGAAAGTGTTGCAGAGAGGTTGCCCCGTGTCGCTTCGATAGACGGGTGCGGTCGGGCCCCAGAATGGTCGACAAGTGAGCGAAGACCGGTAGGGGCCACCCCAGGGCCTCGTATATCAGAACCTGTCGAGGGGTGTTGGAGAGGTGGTCGTCGCCCCGCAGGACATGGCTGATCTTCATCAGGCCATCGTCCACGACCGCCGCGTAGTTGTAGGTGGGCATTCCGTTGGACCGGACCAGAATGGGATCTCCCAGCACGGCGCTGTCAAAGGTCATCGCGCCATGGACCAGATCCTGAAAGACAACCCTGCCGGAGCGGACCCTCAGGCGAATCACCGACGGGTGTGAATCCTTCAGCCGTCGAGCCACCTCCCTCGTAGAGAATTTTCGGCAGGATCGAGGACACTCCCGGGTGACTCCCGCCCGCCGCGCCTCCCGGGCCTCCCGCCCCAATTCCTCCTCACTGCAAAAACAGCGGTAGGCGGACCCTGTCTCCAACAGGGACTCGGCACGGCGCGCATAAATTGCCGTGCGGCTGCTTTGGCGATAGGGGCCGAACGGCCCGCCGCGGTCCGGCCCTTCATGCCAATCCAGTCCAAGCCACTTCAGATCCCTGCAAATCAGATCCTCAAAACGACTTTCGGAACGGACCCGGTCGGTGTCCTCGATCCGAATGACCAGGCTGCCGCCATACTTCTTGACGAACAACCAATTGAAGACGGCGGTCCGGGCATTTCCGACGTGCAGTTCACCGGTCGGGCTGGGAGCAAAGCGGAGACGATTGGGCATCGAATCAGCGCTCAACTCCCCACTCCCGGGCTGGAAGACTGCCGGATGAAGAGTTCGGCCAGCGGCAGATCGGCAGGCTTGGTGATCTTGATGTTCCGTTCGCTACCCATCAGCACCGTTACCGGATAACCCAGACGCTCCACCAGACAGGACTCGTCGCTCGCGTAATAGTGGTCGGCACGGGCCCTTTCAAACGCTTCCTCGAGAATGTCGTAGCGGAAGGCTTGCGGAGTCTGAACCATGACAATTTTCTCGCGCGGCAGAGTGGCCACCACCCGCTGTCGTTCCACTTGCTTGACCGTATCAATGCAGGGAAGGGCCACGATGGCGCTGCCCTTCTCGGCCGCCGCATCGATGACGGCCTCAATCAGCGCCGGCTCCACAAAAGGCCTGACACCGTCGTGGACCACCACGATATCGGTGCCCGAATCCAGAGCCCTGAAGCCCTTGTAGACCGATTCCTGGCGATGAGCGCCGCCTGCAACCAGGTGGGCGAAGTCCGACAGCCCCCGCTGCTCCAACTCCCGGCGGAATGCGGGCATGTCCGCCTCTCTGAGCGAGACGAAGGCGGTCGGAACCCGGCTGCAGGCTGCAAACTTTCCCAGCGTATGGATGAGGACCGAACCATCCCCCAGCGGAATGAACTGTTTGGGGCTGGAGGACTTCATCCGCGTCCCAGCTCCCGCCGCCGGAATGATGGCAGCCACATTCATGGTCCAACGGCTTCCATCTTGTGCGAACGGTCGTGGTAGCGGCCGAATATCATCTTGCCGGCGGTGGTCTGCAGGACGCTGGTGACCGAGGTGTCAATGGTCTTTCCGATCATCTTTCTGGCGTTATCCACCACTACCATGGTGCCGTCATCGAGGTAGGCCACCCCTTGGTTGTACTCCTTGCCCTCCTTGAGAATGAACACCTTCATGACCTCGCCGGGAAGGACGACCGGCTTCAGCGAGTTGGCCAGCTCATTGATATTCAACACGGGAACATCCTGCAACTGAGCTATCTTGTTGAGGTTGAAGTCGTTAGTAACAATCTTGGCTTCCAGTTCCTTGGCCAGCTCAATGAGCTTCAAATCCACTTCCCGGATCTGGGGAAAATCCTTCTCCAGAATCTGCACCTCGATCCCGGCCATTTTCTGTACCCGCTGGAGAATATCCAGACCGCGCCGCCCCCGGTTCCGTTTCAGGGAATCGGCTGAATCGGCTACCTGCTGGAGCTCTCGCAGCACGAACTGGGGAATGAGCAGAATTCCGTCGATGAAACCGGTCTCACAGACGTCAGCCACGCGTCCGTCAATGATCACGCTGGTATCCAGGATCTTGTAGTTCTTCCCGCTACGCCTCTCCCCGGCAAAAAACCCGCCCAAAGCCGAGAGGTTGAGGAGGTCTCCCTTGTTGGCTCCCATCACCAGGCCGACATAACCCATGAAGAGAAACAGTCCAATCTGGAGAAACGACATGGTTTCAGGGTCCATCGTAGTCTTGACCAGCATGCTGCCGATCATGGCGGCTCCGCTGATACCCAGAATGGACCCGATGGCCGCACCGATGAGTTGCTTCAACGAGGTCTTTCTCAGGCGGACCTCGAAAATGATGATCGCCGCCGAGGTCACTACTCCGACAGCCGCCGCCCAGGGCTTTGTCAAATCAAACGGCTGAAAGTAGTAACAACTGAAAATGAAAACTGCGCAAAACACCACCCGAATAAAGGTTGTCTCCAACAAATGGTCTCACCCCCTTCGAATCAGGACAGAACGCCCGCAATTTGGCTGGGAATAGCCGTAAACCTTGAAACAACAAGTGACAGGGAGTCACTGGCACAGGCAGGCTTTCGGCGAGAAGAGGCTCGGAGGAAACATCAACAGGCTGCCTGCCGACGTTGATCATTTTGAAACCCCACATCATTCGCGGCCACACGGAATCAGCCTGCCGTATCGACGAATGCCATGGGAGTTGCAGGAAGTCACATCCTGCACGGGTGCATTATAGCACTGTGCCAGCCCCTGCTCCACTCCTGATGCCCCCTCTTTCCCCCTATCTTCCGAAACTGCCGGCTTTCGCCGGGAAGATCTTGTCCCGGCAAGCTCAAACACTTATACTCGATCTGACTTGATTCCAGTTGAGCATGCTCGCGGTGATCCTCAGCCTCCTTCACCCTGAAGTCCGTCTCCGGCCGATTCCGGCGGCAGCCGGTCTTGGACGGCGTCCTGGATTCCTGCCGTTTCTGCTGGCCTCTCTGGCCTTTGTCGGATCCCCTTCCCTTCAGGCGTCCACCTTCGAAGGGGAGGTGAAACCCTTCCTCACCGAACACTGCCTGCAGTGCCACAACGCCAACCTCAGTACCGCCGAAATCAACCTGAGTGACTTCGACCCCGAGCATCCGGTCCGCGATCGGCAGGACCTGTGGCAGTCCGTGTTGCGGGAGCTTCGCACCGGTCGCATGCCTCCGCCGGGGAATCCCCCTCCGGCGGTCGAGCAATTGAGGAAAGTGGAACGGTGGATCGAAGCGCGGCTCGAGGAAGAGGCTGCCAGCGTGGCGCCCAGCCCTGGACGGGTCACCGCCCGCCGGCTCAACCGCAGTGAATACGACAATACGATCCGGGACTGGCTGGGCCTCGATCTCGGCTTGTCGGAGGATTTTCCAATCGACGATACCGGTTACGGCTTCGACAACATCGGAGATGTTCTCTCGCTCTCTCCCCTGCTGATGGAAAAATACCTGGCGGCTGCCGAAGAGATCGCCGGCCGGGCCGTGGTGGTTCGGCGAAAAGTCAAGCCGATGCTGGCCCGTTATCTGGCCTCCCGCAGCCAGACTCCCCCCTCTGTCCCGGAAGGCGTCCACACGGTTCCCTACTCGCCCGAAGGCAGGCTTCTCGCCCGGCATCCCTTCTCCTCCCCGGGAGAATACGAACTGAGGGTCAGAGTGGTGGACAGACGGAGAGCACCGCCGGCCGAAGAGGGCCAGTGGGCCCCGGCCGAGCTGCCTTCAGCCACCCTGTCCGTCCTCCTTGACGACAGCACCCTTCAGACCTTTCACGTCGCAACCGACGCATACCACAGGGGCACCTTCGACATTCGCATCAGGGTCGACTCGGGCGTGCATCGGCTGGAGGCGTCGCCCCGGTTGGATTCAGAGTCATTGGGCACCGCACTCAAAAAAACGGTTTTCGAGGACAGGCTGGAGAAACCCCCGGAACGCCTGATCTATGCCGATTCCATGGAAATCCTGGGTCCGTTCAAGGTGAAGCCAAAGCCCTTGACCGACAGCCATCGCCGGGTCCTGATCTGCGGTCACGATCCTGGGGCACACCTGGAGGGTTGCGCCGATTCCATTCTGCGGAACCTGGCGCTGCGAGCCTACCGCCGGCCGGCAACCGATCAGGAAATCAAGCGGTTACGCCACCTGGTGGCGTCGGCTCAAAGTGACGGAGAGCCCCTGGAACGAGGAATTCAACTGGCTCTTCAAGCCGTCCTTGCCTCGCCCCATTTCCTCTTTCGCCTTGAATTCGATCCGGAGGTCGGCCCGGCCGGTTCCCAGCACCCGGTAGGCCCCTACGAACTCGCCTCTCGTCTCTCCTACTTTCTCTGGAGCAGCCTGCCCGACGACGAGCTCCTCGATTTGGCCCGGGATGCCAAACTTCGCGATCCTCGAGTCCTGAGACAACAGGTGGGGCGGATGCTCGAGGATCCCAGGTCCGAGGCCCTGGTGCAAAACTTTGCCGGGCAATGGCTGCAACTACGGAATCTGGAGAGCGCCCAACCCGACCCGGACCGATTTCCCGACTTCGACGAACCGTTGCGGGAGGCCATGCGTCGCGAAACGGAGTTCTTCTTCCGTTCGATCCTGCAGGAAGACCGCAGCCTGATCGATTTTCTGGACGCCGACTACACCTTCCTCAACCAGCGACTGGCTCGACATTACGGGCATCCAGGCGTCGAAGGCCCGCACTTTCGGAGGATTGACATTGCCGGTGGACAGCGTGGGGGACTGATTGCTCAAGCCAGCATATTGACGGTTTCCTCCTACCCGACTCGTACTTCCCCGGTCTTGCGAGGCAAGTGGATCCTGGAAACCCTGCTGGGCACTCCACCTCCGCCGCCACCCGAGATGGAGACACTCGAGGAGGAACCCAACGGAGCGCACATGACACTCAGGGAGCGGCTGGAGAAGCACCGGAGCCAGCCGGCCTGCGCTGCCTGCCACCAGAAGATGGACGCCCTGGGCTTCGGGTTGGAAAACTATGACGCTGTCGGAGCCTGGCGGACGGAAGACGGCGGGGTTCCGGTAGACGCCGCCGGAGAGTTGCCGGGTGGACGCTCCTTTCGGGGACCGAAGGATCTCAAGGCGCTGTTGGCCGACTCGGAGCGCGACGCATTCGTTCGCTGTCTCACCGAAAAAATGTTAACCTACGCCCTGGGCAGAGGCCTGGAACCCTACGACAAGCCTGCGGTGGACCGGATCTGCCTGGAGTTGGAAAACAACGGCTTCAGATTCAGACAACTGGTCCGATCGATCGTCGAGAGCCTGCCGTTCCAAATGAGGACCACCAACGGAGGAGGATCATGACGCCACGACATCTTCCACGCCGAACCTTTCTGCGTGGGATGGGAGTCGCCATCGGACTTCCCTGGCTGGATGCCATGGTGCCCGCCTTTGCAGCCAAGGCGCCGACCGCGGCCGATTCACCGACTCGCCTGGCCTTTGTCTATGTTCCCAACGGGATCATCATGTCCGACTGGACGCCGGCCAGCGAGGGCTCCGACTTCGAACTGCCGTCCATCCTTCAGCCTCTGAAAGATTACCGGGACGACTGTCTGTGGCTCAGCGGACTGACCCACAACAACGGCCGTGCCCTCGGCGACGGTCCGGGCGACCACGCGCGGGCCGCGGCTTCCTATCTCACCGGAGTCCATCCCAAGAAGACCCAGGGGGCGGATATCCGAAACGGCATCTCGGTGGACCAGATTGCGGCTCAAGCCGTCGGCGGCCGGACCCGGTTTGCCTCCCTGGAGTTGGGTCTTGAACATACCCGGCTGGTCGGCAATTGCGATTCCGGTTACAGCTGCGCCTACAACAACAGCATTTCCTGGCGCAGCCCCACCAGTCCCATGCCGCCCGAGGTCAGCCCCCGCTCGATCTTCAATCGCCTCTTCGGCGCCCCTCGGGATGCGGACCAGACCCGCCAAACCGGCGCCAGGGACCGGGCCAGCATTCTGGACCTGGTCCAGGACGAAGCCCGCAGTCTCTTCAATCGCCTGGGTCCGGTGGACCGCCGCAAGCTGGACGAATACCTGTTTGCCGTCCGCGACATCGAGAAACGGATCGAGTCGCTCGAGAACGCACCGGCCGGGCGGGTGCCCGACATGGACATACCCGAAGGCATCCCCATCGATTTTGCCGAGCACCTGCGACTCCTGTTCGATCTGCAGACGGTGGCGTTCCGCACGGACCTTACCCGCATAACGACTCTGATGGTGGGGCGGGAAGGCAGCAATCGCACCTACCGGGAAATTGGCGTGTCCGGGGCTCACCACGGACTCACTCACCACCAGGGGAATCAGTCCAAGATCGAGCAGATCATCAGGATCAACCGCTACCACACGCAACAGTTCGCCTATTGGCTGGGACAACTGAAGTCCATTCCCGACGGCGACGGCAGCCTGCTGGACAGCCTGATGATCGTCTACGGCAGCGGTCTCAGCGACGGCAACGAACACCTGCACCACGACCTGCCGGTGATGGTCGCCGGACGGGGTTCGGGCAGTCTCCACCCCGGCCGCCATATCCGCTACCCCGACGAGACACCGTTGACCAATCTTTACATGACTCTGCTGAGCCACATGGGCATCCGTCCCGAGTCTATCGGCGACAGCAACGGCCAACTGAAGCTTCTGTCGGAGATTTGATCCTGGTCTGCCGGTGGCGAATTCCGCACGCAACAGATTCCGAGCCGTGATCAGGAGCGGCGGCGTCATCACGCTCCTGGCCATCAGCGCGCCTATGCAGGCCGAAACCCTCTTCAACGGCCGCCCTTCCCTGATTCTGGAGGGCCGGGCCGCCCGGCTGGTGGTGGACCTCGGCGGAGGTTCATTGGTGGACTTCCGCTTGACCGGCCACTCCGTCAACCCCCTCCAGTGGGACCCGGGGGAGTCGGCGGTCTTGAAACCCTTGGGCCACTTCCTCTGCCTGGATCGCTGGGGCGCCCCCTCGGAAGCCGAAGAACGCAACGGAATGTTCTTTCACGGGGAAGCCAGTCGGGTCGAGTGGACGGTTCAGGAGGGACCGGCTCGCAAGGGCGAAGCCGTGGAAGCAACCCTGTCGGCCCTGCTTCCCATGGCCGGACTGGAGGTCGTGCGGACCCTTCGCCTGTCTGACTCCTCGGCGAGCTGCATCGTCTCCGAAAGCGTTACCAACAGAAACAAGCTGGGCCGTATCTACAATATGGTCCAGCACCCAACCATCGGCCCCCCGTTCCTGGACGAGGGCACTCTGGTCGACAGCAACGCGCGCAAGGGTTTCATGCAGACCAGCCCCCTGCCCAACCCGGAGGAGCCGGCAGTCTATTGGCCCCAGGCGCTCAAACAGGGTCAACCGCTGTCGCTACGCCGACTGGCGGACGACTCGGACCCCAACGTGGTCTCCTTCGTCTTCGACGAGGACCTTGGCTGGATCACCGCCAGCAGCCCCTCGCAGGGGTTGCTGATCGGGTACCTGTGGAGCACTGCGGAATACCCCTGGCTCAACATCTGGCGCCACTCGGAAAACGGCAGGCCGCAGGCGCGGGGCCTGGAGTTCGGAACCAGCGGACTGCACCACCCCTTCCCGGTCCTGGTCGAGAAGGGCAGAATCTTCGGCCGACCCCTCTACGTTCACCTGGACGCCGGCCAGACCGCGGTGCGGTCTTATCTGGCCTTCCTGTTCGAGATCCCCGAAGATTACCGGGGGGTCGCCGGCCTGACCTATCGGGACAGCCGCCTGGTCATCCGGGAACTGGGAGGAAGCAGCGACCGCGACCTGAGCATGACCACCGGAGATTTCCTTCCCTGAAGGTGTTCCACGCCCACCTTGCCGATTCGGCAGGCCCGCCGGTTTGCCTGAAACAAACCTGTTTCACCCTTCGCATGAACACACCCAGAAGAACCAGCCTGTTGCCGGTCTGCCTGCTGCTGGCCCTCATTCCGGCTGCTCTCGCCATGCAGCCGAGCCAGGCCGCGCCGCCCCAGGACGACTCCGAGGACATCCCTCCCCTGGAGTTGTTCTTTCAGGCCGGAGCCGTCGAGGGCGCCGATGCCGAACCCGCCCTGGAGGCCATCAGCCGTTCCTGGCGAGACTCCTATACGGCCATGCTGGTCGAGCTCAGCGGGCCGACCTACCCGGAAATCAGGAATCGGCTCTTTCGCTTCCTCAGCAAGCAGACCGGCAAATTCTTCGGGCAGGACAGCCAGCGCTGGATGAGGTGGGTCTGGAACCAGCCCTACGATCCCCATCCCGAGTACCTCATCTTCAAGCGGTCCTTCTACCAGATCATCGATCCGGGAATGGTCAAGTTCTTCCCGCCGGCCGCCCGCTCCCTGGTCCGGCTGGACGAGGTCCAGTGGGGAGGGGTGAAGGTCAACGGCATTCCTCCCCTGGACCACCCCGAGAACATTCCGGCCGGTGAGGCCGACTACCTCAAGGACAGCCACGTCGTCTTCGGTCTATCGGTGGAGGGCAGCGCTCGAGCCTATCCCAAGCGGATTCTGGCCTGGCACGAGATGGCGCTGGACCGACTGGGCGACACCGAGATTACCCTGGTCTACTGCACCCTCTGCGGTACCGCCATCCCCTACAAGAGCGTGGTCGGGGGGCGGCACCGGACCTTCGGCACCAGCGGACTGATCTATCGGGCCAACAAGCTGATGTTCGATCACGAGTCCAACAGCTTGTGGTCCACTCTGCTGGGAACGCCCGTGATCGGCAAATTGGCGGGCTCCGACCTCAAGCTGGAGTCGCTTCCCATCGTGACCACCCGCTGGGGGGAATGGAGGGAAAAACACCCCGACACCACCGTCCTGTCTCTGGACACGGGGCATGAGCGCGACTACCGGGAGGGCCAGGCCTACAAGCGATACTTTGCGACCGATTCGCTGATGTTCCAGGTGCCCCGAAGGGACAAGCGACTGAGAAACAAGACTGAAGTCCTGGGCATTGTGCTCTCTCCCTACTCCCCCGACGGCAAGGAGCAGTCCCTGGCGGTCAGCTCGAGATTCCTGAAAAGGAATCCCGTCTTCCGGACCGAGCTGGCCGGCCACCACCTGACCATCCTGACGACGCGATCGGGCGCCAACCGTGTCTACAAGACCGGGGAGCAAGGGTTCCAACGGCTGTTGCGGGATGACCGGGTGGTCGACGACAGCGGCAAGGCCTGGAAAATGACCGAAGACGGCCTGGTTTCCGAGGAAAACCCCGACCGGGTATTGCCTCGGGTCCCGGCCTTCCGCGCCTTTTGGTTCGGATGGTTCGCCCAATACCCCGAGACCCGCCTGGTCAAGTAGCCGGCCCGGGGGGATGCGGGTCTCGCACCTCCAGGAGGTCCCAGGCCGCTCTCTGCCTGGCAATGGACGCCGGATTGGGCCATTGAGGCGGCGAGGTGATCCGTCCCGGCGCTCCCGCTCGCCATACGGCCCGGGCTCGGAGGCGCTGCCGGACCCGGCGCAACTGCGACTGGCAGTCCTCCAATTGGGTGTCGACCCCATCCAGCGAGAGCACCGTCACATCGGCCTCCCTCCCGACGGCCAGGCTTCCGATGCGGTCGTCCCAGCCCATGGCCCTGGCCGGCTCAAGGGTGGTCCGCCGAATGACTTCCGCCAGCGGCAGACCCAGGTGAAGCAGCCTGGTCATGACGGTCGGCAAGTCGTAGGCCGGGCCTTCGCAGGTTCCGCTGTGGAGGTCGCTGCTGATGGTGTCGGGCCAAAACCCCTGCTGAAAGCTCAGCTCGGCAACCGTCCAATTGAAGGATCCCTGCCCAAAACCCACGTCGAACAACACGCCCCTTTCCCGGGCCGCTCGGACCGATGGATCCAACGTCCCGTCCGAACCGATGATGGTGCTGTGAAATCCGTGGTAGGTGTGGGTATAGATATCGCCCGCGGCCATCTTGCCCGGGCAGTCCGCCAAACTCACCGTAGAGAGAGTGTGGTGAACCATCAGCGGAAGCCGGACCGCCCGAGCGGCTGCCAGGGCCCTGCGATAGGCTTCGGCCTCGTTGCGCCCCTCATCGGCCAGTGAGGCCGAAAGACGGACCTTGACGCCCGCAATCAGGTCTCGATTGGCGTCTACGCAGTCGATGCAGCCCTCCAGGTCGGCCAGGTCCAGCAAATCCAGCTCTCCCGGCGTGGCCTTGTCACCGCCCAGCCTGGCGAATGCCAGCCCGGCGCATGAGATGTTGAGCAGCGCCAGCAGGCGTGTCCGGCTGGACCGGCAGGCATAGGTTCGGAAGCCCTCGAAGGTGCTGCAGCCGGCGCTGCCGGTATCGAGGGCCGTCGTCACTCCTCGACCCAGGCAGTAGTGGTCCACGTCGATGCCCAGCGGGGTGACGTGCTCATACCCGTGCATGTGCAGGTCGATCAGGCCGGGAACCACCAGCAACCCCCCGGCGTCGAATCGCCGGTCGGAGGTTTCCGCCCGGGCCGACCGCGTCAACAGGGAAATGCGGCCATCCCGGATACACAGGTCCAGCTCAGCGTCCACCCGATTGGCAGGGTCCATCACCCGGCCTCCCGCGATGATCCAGTCGTGATGGGCCATGCGATATTCCTCGGGGAGAATCCCCACCCGGAAAAGGGGTTTTCCCCGGGTGGAATTAACAGTAAGATTCGACCGGGTTCAGGGGATCCCGGGCTCCCCTGGCCGCACAACCGGCAACGAGAGCATCCCGGCTCGCACTCCTCAGCGATTCGGCGGCAACATGAATAAGGCGATCGATCTCGAGTCGGCCATCAGACATCTCGACCAGGAGGGATACGTGGTGCTCGAAGGTGTCCTGGACCGGAAGCGGCTGCAACGGATTCGAGGGGAGGTCGACCGGCTCTTCGAGCAGGAACAGCGGCAGCCCTTCGACCCGGGCGACGGTCCCGAGGGACCCGACGACGAAGCCATCGAAGCCTTCATCTCGCAGAGCTACACCGCCTCGGAGGCCGAAGTGGCTCGAATCATGAAGAGGATCCGCCACACCCGGGCACTCAACGGGAACACCTCCTGGCCGGTGCCCCCCGACCAGGTCATGAAGCTCTTCTTTCACCTCCCGCTGCTCTTCGATCAGGATCGGTCTCAACGCATCATGAACCTGCCGGCCAAATCGAATGCGGCGCTGCACCTGGTTGAAGAGCCCCATATCCTGAAACTGGTCCGGGGAGTCCTGGGCGAGGACTGCGTGCTCTCGGACCTGAGCGCCACCAGCATCGGCGCCCATGCCACCGAGGGTGGAGCCTGGCACGTGGATGTGCCCCTGGGTCAACTGGCCGAGCCCCTGCCCGATTTCCCCTTGACCGTGCAGAACGCCTGGATGCTGGACGATTTCACGGCCGAAAACGGCGCCACCCGGGTCGTGCCTCGAAGCCACAAGCTGAGGAAGAAGCCCGCCTGGGCCCCCCGACAGGAGCACCAGGAAGCGGTCCTGACAGCCCCGGCCGGGTCGGTGGCGGTGTGGCTGTCCAACACCTGGCACCGCTCGGGGGCCAACACCACCGACCGCCCCCGCCGGGCTTTGCTCGGCTACTATTCCCGTTCCTGGGTCAAGCCATTCAGCGACTACCGCACCTGCTTTTCCGAGCGCAAGCTGGCCGGGCTCTCCCCTGCCCTGCGATACCTGCTGGGCTTCTCCGCCAACGGAATCGTGCGGGGATGAGCTGGCTTGGCCCGCAACACCTCAATTCCGGCTCTCGGCCGGTTCCATCGCGAAAACCCGGTCGTAGGATTCCAGGGCCACGCCCCCCAGCCTCTCCGCCATGCGCCGGAAGGCCTGCCTGCGAAGACCCCAGCGATGATCCCGCCCCACCTGCTCCAGCCAATCGCACAGGTGGAGCCGGCACAGGTCGTCGAAGTCCTCTCGGGAGAGCTCGATCTCCTGCTGCAGGAAACGGTCCGTCAGAGGGTAGGGGCCCTGTTCCCGCTTCGTGCTCTCGTCCAGGGAATTCCGCAACAGGCAACAGTTGAGATAGGCAAGTCTCTCGGCCCGCTCTCCGATGAGTTCCCGCACCTCACCCCGGCGTTCCAGGGGCAAGGTGAACCCCTGGAACAGCTCGGTGCCGTAGATCGAATGAAACATGCCGGCATCGCACAGTGCCTGGCCGCAGCCCCAGGACTTCAGGTCCCGGTAGACCCCGGAGGCGTGGGCCAGGTAGGTATTTTCAGAATGGCCGATATCCGCGGCTCCCAGTTCCTTCAAGTAGTCGGCAAACCTCCTCATCCTTTCACTCATGGAAACCCTCCTCGGATCGATGGGAAATAGTGCGCCACCAGGCTCGGAAACGCTGCCTGGACGCTTACTTTACACCAGAGAGACCGGCCCGCCTTACGGAGTTATTGGAAACAAACCAAAAATGAGTGATCCACTGTGTTTCCTCTGAAGGGTCCGCACCCGTCCTCGCTGGCGTCGGGTCCAGGCGAAAACGACACTACCTTCTTGAAGTAGGACGCGGCCTCGAAGTAGCATCGGTCCCATGGCTGACGCTCCGAGCAATCCCTATCGACTGCACCCCGATGCCGTTCTGAAGCCTCCCAAACGCTTTTTCTCCATTCTCAGGCGCATCGGTCCCGGACTGATCCTGACCAGCACTATCGTGGGATCGGGCGAACTGATCGCAACCACCGTCCTGGGGGCCGAGCAGGGGTACGCCCTCCTCTGGCTGATCCTGGTGAGCTGCATCGTCAAGATCGTGGTCCAGAACGAGTTGGGA
Source organism: Terriglobia bacterium (assembly GCA_963665655.1). Classification (GTDB taxonomy): domain Bacteria; phylum Acidobacteriota; class Terriglobia; order Versatilivoradales; family Versatilivoraceae; genus Versatilivorator. Next base: position 4,338,039 of record OY762429.1, on the reverse strand, counting down.
CGTTACGCCATCGGGACGGGCGAGACCACCCTGGAGGCCTTCGACAAGCTTCCGGGGCCTCGATGGCGGGTTTCCTGGGTGGTCTGGCTGTGGTTCCTGGTGGTGCTGCTGGGACTCTTCTCCATCGGAGGCATGCTGGGAGGCATCTCGGAGGTTCTCAACACCCTGCTTCCCGGAGTCTCCTTCAACGCCTGGTTGTTGATCCTCAATCTCTTCACCGTCGGATTGCTGGTGGTCGGCCGCTACTCGCTGATAGAGCGGGTGGCGATAGCCATGGTAGTGACCTTTACCGCACTGACCGTCGGCTGCGCCTATCTGCTCTCCCAAGACCCGCAATACTTCTCCTGGGCCAGGGTTCTGGACGGCCTCTCCTTTCAGCCCCCGCGGGGCGGCCTGAGCACGGCAGTCACCGTCTTCGGCGCCACCGGCGTGGGAGCCATCGAACTGATCGCCTATCCCTACTGGTGCATCGAGAAGGGCTATGCCCGCTTCACCGGTATTCGGGAGAAGACCCAGGCCTGGAAAACAAGGGCCGAGGGCTGGATCAAGGTGATGGGAACCGACGTCCTCAGCGCCTGTGTCATCTACACCTTTGCCACCGTGGCCTTTTATTTCCTGGGCGCTGGCGTCCTTTCCGGGATGGGCCTGGTGCCCAAGGGTCTCGACATGGTGAGAACGCTCTCCCACATGTTTACTCAGACCCTGGGAAACTGGTCCTTCTACCTCTTCCTGATCGGCTCGATGGCGGTACTCTACTCGACCGTCTTCTCCGGAATCGCCGCCCTGAGCCGCATGCTGGCCGACTTCGCGGGCATGCTGGGCCTCTACCGCAAGGACGACTATGCCGCCAGGCTCGGGGCTATTCGACTCCTGGTGGTGGTGCTGCCGGTGATTCCCACGCTGCTGTTCCTGTATCTCCAGGAGCCGGTGGTCATGATCAAGGTCAGCGGAATCAGCCAGGCCCTGCTGCTGCCCGGCATCGGCTTTGCCATGCTCTACCTCGGCAAGACCTATCTGCCGCGCGAGATCGCGCCCAAGAGCTGGATCACCGCGGCCCTCTGGGGAACCACGCTGGTCATGGCCCTCCTGATGGGCTATTCGGTGATCCTGGCCGTATTGCGCTGGTAGCGGCCTGCCTGAGAGCACTCACCCGCATTTCTCACGGGGATATGTCACCTCAAATCTGGTAGCGTGGGATCATCCTGCGTTTGCAGTGGAAGTGACGATCCATCGGCACATCTGAACTGCTCATTCTGGTCGTATATAATGGAACGCGAATATTATGGGCAGGCAACCTGAATCCATTCCTGTTTTTAAGAACGAAGCCGAGGAGCAGGCTTTCTGGGAGGCCAACGACTCCAGCGACTATGTCGACTGGACCCGCGCCAGGCGTGCCCGTCTGGTCAACCTCAGACCGTCGACCAAGTCCATTTCGCTGAGGCTGCCGCTACCCCTGCTCGAGCAGATCAAGATTGCTGCCAACCGGCGCGATGTCCCCTACCAGTCACTGATCAAGGTCTGGCTGGCTGAGAGGGTCGAGGCCGAATAGTCCAAAGGACGCGGTCAATTCCTTCGATGGTGGGCTTGGATTCTTGAACTTTGACATTTCAGATCTTCGGTTCCTCGCGCTCAGGATTTGATTTCACCGAGCGCGTTGCCTTCGAAGACGACCTGTTTCAGCGTTTCCGGATCTCCCAACCGCTTCATGGCATCAAGAATTTCGATGCCAGCCAAGCGGTCAGCCTTGTCGTAATCCAGCGCTACCCCATCCTCAAGGTGTTTGGTCGTTACCGTTGTTTCCTTGAAGCGAATGTACAGAGCATCTACTTCACGATCATAAGAAATTTTCATGAGGCCTCCCCTCAGAAGAAATAGGTGTATACGGTTACCACCACTATTTCGGCCGCCTCATCTGCAAAAATCGGCTGGACTTGCTTTGTGAGGTCGAAAGCCCCCAGGCATCGACTGACTCGGCCTCGGTCGAGAGGGGTCGGCATTCGAACTGGCCTCGGTTGGTTTCAGAGTTTCCGAACACCGGGCAAGCTGGTCATCCTTCGATCCAGCGTCAGGACTTCCAAGCCGCGGCGAGTATAGTCGTCGGCGATGAGGCGGTCGAACAGGCCCGGGCCGCTGGACGCTTCCAGGGCGACGACAACGGCCCGCCCGTTCATCGGGGCCACCAGACCGCTGCGCAACGCCTTCGATAGCTCGGAGCGGGCATCGAGCGCGGGTACGCCGTAGTGGTGCTGAACCGCGACGAACGCTTCCCCGACAACCTGGTTTGACGCAAATATCTCTGCACCGCTGACAACCAGCGCACTCAGGCGCTTCACACAGTGCGCATATGCGTCGGGAGGCGTGCCGGTGATCAGCCTCACGAGCACCGAGGTATCAATCGCGTAGCGCCGGGTCATATCCTTCCTCTCGGAACTTGCCGATGTCGAACGGCGGATGGCCAGGTGGAATCTTGGCGCGCAGCCCTCCGAGCAGAGACAAATCGATGCGACGCGGTCGCAGGATATAGCCCTCAGGACCCTCTTCCAGTTCGAGTTGGTCGCCGGGGCCTACACCCAGCTCATCCAGCACCCTTGCCGGGAAGGTGACCTGCCGCTTTGAGGTAATCTTGACAATCATTTCGCTCCTCCTTACAAAAGTCTTATATAAGTAAGGTTCGGAAATCAAGTCCAGCGTAATACCTCAGCCTCCAAACAGGCCCATGGAACAGATGATCTGCGGCTCCTGACGTTCGTCTTCTTCGTGCACGAGACAAAGCCGGTCGTCATCCCTGAGCTCGACGACCCGTTGGGCCAGCGTCCCGTCGGAGACACCGCTGCGCAACTGCCGGTTCAGCGTATCCACTGCAGCCTGCCGTAGGGCATAGCGATAGATGTCGTCGATGGCACGCCGCAGGGACTCGGTATCGAACAACGTACCCAAGCACTCCACGCGCCTTAAGCTCCCTCTCCAGATGGCGCACCGTATCGGCGAATTGAGTAAAGACCAGAACCTTGCGCTCCGGGTGCTGAGTGACAAGCATTTTTTCCAGCGCATGCAGCTTTGCGTCATTGGTTGCTTGCCACTGGCCGAATTGGCCCAGGAGGTCACGTAGAATTGTGGCGTCGGTCGTCAGGTCTCGACCAAGCTTCTCGACAAAGTGGTGGGAGGCCAGCCAGCGAAAGCGGCTTGCCGAGGGCTGGGGAAGGGTAAACTCCGAGCAGCGGACTCTGCTATCGGCTTGTTTCGAGACAAGCATTGTAGTAATTTACCTACATCCATGTGGAACAATGGAGGTCCAGCCTATGGGGATCACGACGGTTACCAGTCGGGAGTTCAATCAAGATGTGAGTAAAGCCAAGAGAAACACCTCGACAGGGCCGGTTTTCATCACCGACCGTGGTCGAACGGCCCATGTCCTGTTGACGATTGAAGACTATCTCAGGATCACGGGAAAGGCGGAAAGCATCGTCGATTTGGTGGCCATGCCGGAAGCCGCCGATATCGAGTTCGAGCCGCCGCGCTTGAGCGGCAAGATTTATGGCGCGGTGGACTTGTCCTGATGTATCTGCTCGATACCAGCGTCGTTGCCGAATTGAGAAAAGCGAAGTCCCGCAAGATGGATCAAAAAGTGCTGGCGTGGGCTCAGAGCGTCCCTGCGGCCCGTCTCTATTTGTCAGTGATTACGGTTCTGGAACTGGAACTGGGTACGCTGCTGGTCGAACGTCGAGATCCAAAACAAGGTGCGGTGCTTCGATCCTGGCTCAATGCCCATGTTTTGCCGGCATTCCGGGACCGGGTTCTGCCTGTTGATACAGCGGTCGGACAACGTTGCGCCAGACTTCATGTTCCCGACCCGCGTCCGGACCGGGATGCGCTCATCGCGGCCACGGCATTGGTGCATGGAATGACAGTGGCTACCCGGAACGTGGATGACTTTGCTCCCACGGGTGTTGAAACAGTGAATCCCTGGAAGTCTTAAGGTCAACGACGCCAAACGGAAAGCGGAACAGAAGATCACCGCCGGGACCGATGCCTCAATGGCTTGACTTTGGAGGCCTATCTCCAGATCATCATCAACGTGAGAACCACACTCGACATCGACGGTCCGATCCTCCGAGACCTGAATCGGCTAAAGAAGTCGAAAGATAACTCCTGATGCTCACCAGGCTCACGATCCGCAATTTCAAGCGTTTTGGCGCGGAGGTGGAGATCGAACTTGGGAACCCCGTGATCTTCATCGGCCCCAACAACTCGGGCAAGACTTCGGCCATGCAGGCGCTGGCCCTTTGGGATATCGGACTCAAACGCTGGAACGAGAAACGGTTGGGGAAGAGCACGCCGGAGAAACGTCCGGGGGTCACCGTCAACCGCCGCGATCTTATTGCCGTTCCCGCCCCGGATGCCAATCTCCTGTGGCATGACCTGCACGTGCGGGACGTTCGCAGGATCGAAGGTCGTCAGAAAACCAGCAACATCTCAAGGGCGTGGCGCTCTTTGATCGCTTCCAAGCTGGAACTCCCGACGTCGCACCGGTCAAATGCCTGGTCTGGAAGCGGCGGGAGATCGAGAACTATCTGTGCTCACAGAAAACTCTTGAAGCCTGTGCAAGGGCGTCGTCTCCCAACCGTTGGGGCCCGTTGTTTACGGCGGCTGAAGCCGATAGGCGCGTCCAGGCAATGCGAGAAGCCATCGTGGACATCGAGGGTGCATTGAATGCACTTGGCAAAGAGTCTCCCTGGTCCCCGGAAGTCAAAGCCAGCGACGATTTCCTCGATCCTCTTTTTCGCGCCTATTTCCAAAAACTGGGCCTCCCCAACTTGATGGCGAAGAAAAACTTCTACGAGCTGGCCGCACATGTTCCCGCAGCCGAAATCGATCCCGAGATATCCGAGAAATTGGACGTCATCGCGCATGTGGCGCAAAGCGCGCAGATCGCCCAGGAGAATTCAGGAGGACAACCATGAAGATCCTTGTTTCAGGTTCCAGCGGGCTGGTCGGCTCGGCCCTGTTGCCGGTGCTGAGATCGGCTGGACATCAGGTGATCCGGCTGGTGCGGCGCCCGTCGGCGCCGTCAGGTCCAGGGGATTCGACGGTGCAATGGAATCCTGAGACCGGAGAGTTGGACGGCAGTCGGCTTGAAGGCCTGGATGCGGTCGTGCACCTGGCGGGCGAAAACATCGCCGCCCGGCGCTGGACGGCGGCGCAGAAGGCCAGGATCCGGGACAGCCGTGTTCGGGGAACGGCCCTGCTGAGCGACCGATTGGCCAAGCTGGCCCAGCCTCCGGCCACGCTGGTGGCGGCCTCGGCCATCGGGTTCTACGGGGACCGCGGAGACGAGCTGCTCAACGAAGACAGCGCTTCCGGCAACGACTTCCTGTCGGAGGTCTGCCGCCAATGGGAGGCCGCCTCCCTCCCCGCGGCGGAAAAAGGCATTCGGGTCGTCCGGCTGCGGCTGGGCATCATCCTGTCTCCGCGAGGCGGCGCCCTGGCCAAGATGCTGCTGCCCTTCAGGCTTGGGGCCGGCGGCAAGATCGGCGCCGGTCGACAGTACATGAGCTGGATCGCTCTGGATGACGCCGTGGGGGCCATTTGCCACGCCCTGGCGGACTCGAATCTCAGCGGCCCCGTCAACGCGGTCGCCCCCAAACCCGCCACCAACCTGGAATTCACCAAGACCCTGGGAAAGGTGCTTTCCCGCCCCACCCTGTTCCCCATGCCTGCCTTTGCGGCTCGCATCGCCTTCGGAGAGATGGCTGAGGCCCTGCTGCTGAGCAGCACCCGGGTGGAACCCGGGCGACTGGCGGATTCCGGTTACTCCTTTCAATACCCCACCCTGGAAGGCGCCCTGCGCCACCTCCTGGGCAAGCCCGCGCGCGGCGGCTGAACTGAATCCGGACTCAGGAATCCCGCTGCTTCTTCCATCCCTGGATCCCCTCGCAGAGCGCCTTCAGGGACCGGTCCAGCAGCTCGTGCTGCAGGGCGAAGGTCAGGACCAGGTGGGCCGGGGCCATGTCGTAGAAATAGCCGGGATGCACCAGGACCCCCGACTTCCTGAGAAGCTCGATGCAAAGGGCTTCTTCGTCGACCTCCGCTTCTCCCACCTTCAGCGTGAGATGGAATCCGCCCCGCGGCAGGGTGAAACGCACGCCCGGACATGCGGAAAGCACGGCGACGGCAATGCGGAGGCAGCCCTGAAGCCACGGCCGACAGCCGGACGCAAACGCCTCCCGGCCCTCAAGGATGCCGCTGACCATGTGCTGGGCCAGGTCGTTGACCGGCAGGAAGGTATCCGAGATGAGCTCCATCACTTCCAGGGATCTTCGAACCCGGGCCGGACTCCCGCTCATCAATATCCAGCCCAGCTTCAGCCCGGGCAGACCCACCATCTTGGAAAATCCATTGAGGGTGAAAACCAGCGGCGCGGGGGTGGAAGCAGCCCGCGGCAAGGCTTCCCCGTCGTAGAGAAACTCGCTGAAGACTTCGTCGGCGAGGACCGGCAAGTCGTGCCTGCAGACCACGGCCGCCAGCTCTTCCAGAAATTGTCTGCCCGCCACCATTCCGGTGGGATTGTGGGGTGAGATCAGCACCAGCGCACGGGTTCGGGTGCTGATCTGAGACTCAAGATGGTCGAGATCGACCTCCCATCCCCGCGATTCCTGCAGCCGGTAATACCTCAATCGGAGTCCCGCCAGCTCGGCGATGGACTCGAACAGAGGGTAGGAGGGACGGGGGCAGAGGATCTCCTCTCCCGGATTGGCCAGCAGCTTGAAGCAGTAGAAATAGGAAAGGCTGGTCCCGGGCGTGATGAGGACCTGCTCGGCCGAGGCAGGGATTCCGGCCGTCCGGTAGTAGCCGGCAATGGCCTCCCGGGCCGATGGCAGTCCCAAGGGGTCGGGCCGATAGATGCGCGCCCGGGAAGCCGCATCCGCCAGGATGGCCTGCAACTGCTCTTGAGGGTAGACCCAACCCTGTTCGGCCAGGTTGGCGGAAATCAGATCGAGGATGGTTTTTCCGGAGGCGGCAGCCTTCTCATACTCCGTATAGAGGCGATTGCGTTTCGCCGCCAAACGGTCGGCCAGCTTGGAGAACCGCATGGGCAGGATTGGCGGGAGAGCCCGGGGTCACCGGGAAGGCCCGCTCTTCCGGGACCCTGCAGAACCTCTTGGTCCCATCCCCCATGCCCCCGCCGGCGGCGCCGCTGACCCGCAGGCAGTATTTCCAGCGGCGGCCGGCCAAGCCGTTTGGGATCCGGGCACAGGCCTGTCCGGAAGCACTTCCGCAACCCCGAGCAAGTTACTGAGGATTCAGCTCCTTGAGCTTGGAAACCACGTCCTCGGCAGCCGTGGAAGCTCGGACCTGACGATCGACGTAAAGGATCTTCCCGTCCTTTCCGATGTAGAAGGTCCACCGTTCCGGAAGGTTTCGGTTCTCGTGGACGACGCCGTAAGCACGGGCCGTCGCCTTTCCGGGATCGCTCAATATGGGGTAGTCCGCCTTGAGAGATTCTGCGAACCGGCGGTTTTCGTCTGCGCTGTCACAGCTCGCGGTGAAGTAGGCAACGTTCAAGGCTCGCAAGGCTTGGCCATTCTCACGGAACGACCGGCACTCGGCCGTTCAGCCCCCTGTAAATGCCTTGGGAAACCAGGCCAGCACCACCACCTGCTTGCCCTTGAACTGCTTCAGGCTGTAGGTCTTCCCATCCGAACCCGGAAGCGAGAATTCGGGCGCCATGTCTCCGGGCTTCAGGTCGGCAGCCAGGGACTGGCCCCAGGTGAGAGCCAGCAGCAATGCCAGCACCATGGAGATCTTCATCAACATTGGAGTCTCTCCTTTTTTGACGGCTTTGAGTGATCCTGCCCCCTATCAACAATCAGCAATCAACCAGGCCTCTTGCAAAATTCGCAATCGGGAATGATCGCCCAACCCCGTTGCTTGCAAAAGGCTCCCCTGCCTGTCGGTCTGAGCCAGGAGACTAGTGTTGCGTTTGGAAATTACGGTCTTCAGCCAAAGACTTGGATTTTATTGAATTCGCTATGTTTAGGCTTCCAATATAAGTCAACGAATTTTCCAAACGCAACACTAGGTTCCGGTCACCGGATTCCCCGACGCTACCCACTCCTTGTAGCCTCCCGCCATGGAGAACACGTTTCGGTAACCCATGCGCTGCAAGGCGTCGGCCGACAGCGCCGACCGGTACCCCCCGCCGCAATAGAGAACGATCTCGTCGTCAGGGTCAGGCGCCAGCGCTTCGATATCCCTTTCGATGATTCCCTTCCCCAGATGGACGGCGCTCCGCGCATGGCCTCGGGCCCACTCGTGATCCTCGCGGATGTCGATGAAGTGGAGGGACTGCCCCCGGTCCAGCTTCTCCTGCACCGAGGCCACCGAAACCTCTCGAATCCGGTTCTTGGCATCGTCAACCAAGCTCAAAAAACGCTCTGAGTGCTTCATTCTCCAACTCCTCAATGTCAACGCCGCCCGATTTCCGGGAGCGGAAGCCGCCTCGAAATCAGAACGCCCATCCCGTTCCCGGGGTTCGTGCCGCTACACCGTCTCCAACGGCTCTTCCACCGGACCGGAGGCCTCGGCCAGGCGTTGGAAATCGAACAGCCTGGCGTCCATCAGGTGCGAGGGGATCACATGCTTCAGGGCGGCCAGCATGGAGTCCCCCACTCCCGGATTCTCCTCCTGCAGCCGGGCGATCAACTCCTTGACCTCCTGGCGCTTGAGATCGGGCTGAGAGCCGCAGAGATCACAGGGAATGATGGGATAGTCCATGAGAGAGGCGAAGCGGGCCAGATCGACCTCGCGGCAATAGGCCAGCGGCCTGATGACGGTATTGCGCCCATCGTCGCTTCTCAAAACGGGGGGCATGGACTTCAACACCCCTCCGTAAAACAGGTTCAGAAGCAGTGTCTCCACCATGTCGTCGGCGTGGTGGCCCAGGGCGATCTTGTTGCACTCCATCTCGACGGCGGCATTGTAGAGGATGCCCCGACGCAGGCGCGAACAGAGCGAGCAGGTGGTGCCGCCCTCCGGAATGTGGGACTGAACGATGGAATAGGTGTCCTTGGCCAGAATGCGGTACTCCTGTCCCAGGCGTTGCAGATACTCGGGCAACACCTCGGCGGGAAACCCCGGCTGCCTCTGGTCCAGGTTGACGGCCACCATCGAGAAGGAGACCGGAGCCCGCTTCCGCAGGTCCCTCAGCAGCGTCAGCAGGGCGTGGCTGTCCTTGCCTCCGCTCAGGCAGACCATGACCCGATCGCCCTCCGAGATCATGGAAAAATCGGCGATGGCCTGGCCCGCCTTTCTCAGAAGCCGCCGTTTCAGCCGAAGCAGATCCCCGCTGGAGGGTCCGGAAGCAGACGGCCGGGGCGCCGCCTCCCCCGCCCTCTGCTCGGGAAGCGTGTCACAGAGTCGCAACGGTTTCCTCCAAGCGCACGTAGTCCGCCCTTCGCTTGACCGGCTGGAACCCCTCGGCCAGGATGGCCTCGCGCAAAATGTCTTCGGTGGCCCGGTGATGAGCGCCGGCCGGGGTGATCACGTTTTCCTCGATCATGATGCTGCCCATGTCGTTGGCGCCATGGTGGAGACCCTGTCTGCCCACCTCAACGCCCTGGGTCAACCAGGAAACCTGGATATTGGGGACGTTGGGCAGGCAAATTCTGGCCAGCGCCAACCAGCGCAGATACTCCTCGCTGGATTCCCGATCGGGGACCTTGCGACTGATCTTGGTGTTGTCGGGTTGCAGCGTCCAGGGGATGAAGGCCACGAAGCCACCGGTCCGCTGCTGCAGCTCGTAGACGCGCTCCAGGTGCTCGATACGGTGCTCCACGGTTTCCCCCATCCCGAACATCATGGTGGCCGTGCTCGGCAATCCCAACCCGTGGGCGACCTCCATCACCTCCAGCCACTGGGCCGTGTTGCACTTGTTGGTGTTTTTTTTCCTGACCTCATCCACCAGGATTTCGGCCCCGCCTCCCGGAATCGAGTCCAGTCCCGCGGCCTTCAGCCTGAGCAGCACTTCCCGGGTGTCCATGTCGAAGATCCGGGCAAAGGCATGGATCTCCGGCGGAGAGAAGCAGTGGAGGTGGATCCGGTACCGCCGCTTCAGCTCGCTCAGGAGCCGCTCGTACCACTCCAGCGGAAGATCCGGATGGAGCCCGCCCTGCATGAGAATGCCGCTGCCGCCAAGCTCGAGGGTTTCCTCGACTTTTTCAAAAATCTGCTGGTGGCTCAGCACGTAACCTTCGCTGGAGCCGGGCGGCCGATAGAAGGCGCAAAAGGTGCAGACGGCCGAGCAGATGTTGCTGTAGTTGATGTTGCGGTCCACCACGTAGGTAACGACGCTGTCCGGATGCAACTGTCGCCGGATGCGGTCCGCCGCCTGCTGCAATTGTTCGAGGGACGCCCGCCTGGCCAAAAGGGCATACCCCCCCGGACTCATCCGTTCTTCCTCGGCCCGACTGAGACTCTCCTGCACGTTCATGGCCGCAAACTCTTCCACTTGCGCAGCTACCGCCCTTCCAGAGTGGCCGTGAATTGCAATTCCTCGCTCTCGCGCACCACCGAGATCTCCACCTCGTCCCCCGGTCGATGTTCCTGCAGGAGGTAGGTCAGGTCGTATATGTTGGTGATCTTTTTCCCCGACCAACCCACGATGAGATCGCCGGACCGCAATCCGCACTTGGCCGCCGGACTTGCCTCTCTTACCCCGGTAAGCCGGACCCCCTCGACCTCCTCGCCATAGTCGGGAATGATCCCCAGCGTCACTCTGAACCCGGTTCTGCCCGATTCGCGGGGCTCACCGGCCGTCTTCCGGAAGGCAGGCCGCTGGTCCATCCCGCAGATGGAACTGGCTGTCTGAAAGATGAATTCTACGACGCGGGCGGTCGAATCCGCCTCGATCTTATCATAGTCATCACTGGGCTTATGGTAGTCCCCGTGGACCCCGGTGAAGAAGAAGAGCACCGGAATATCCCGGCCGTAAAAGGAGGAATGGTCGCTGGGTCCGAACCCTCCATCGCGAAATTTGAGCTCCAGATCGGCATCCTTGTTCAGTTGAGTCAGCAGATCTCTCCAACCGGGTGAGCTTCCGGTGCCACCGACGATCAATCGCTGGCCCTGCATGCGTCCGATCATGTCCATATTGATCATGGCGACCGTCTTTTCCAGGGGAATCGCCGGATGGTTGACGTAGTGGCGAGAACCCAGCAGGCCCTGCTCTTCGGCGCTGAAGGCCAGGAAAAGGACGCTACGACCCGCTTGACCCTTCCTCGAGCCGAGCGCCCCTGCCAGTTCCAGCAGTCCGGCCGTGCCCGAAGCGTTGTCGTCGGCACCGTTGTGGACCTCGCTTCCAGGCTTGGCCGCCAGCGAACTCACTTCGCCCAGTCCGAGATGGTCGAAGTGCGCCCCGATCACCAGGACCTCCTCGGCCAGGTCTCCGGCACCCTTCAGCAACCCCACCACGTTCCGGGCTGAACGGGTTTCCTTGACCAGGTCCGCGCGGAACTTCAGGCGGACACCCGGCATTTCTGCGGACGTGCCCTTTCCCTTTCGGGCAGACCGTTCCAGGTCTTCAAGGCTCAATCCGGCCTTGGCCAGGATCCGGCGGGCGGAGGGACGGCTGATGGCCAGGGCGGCAATGCCCGAATCGGCGAAAGAGCGGTCGAATCTCAGCTTGGAGAGCGAGCTCTTGGAAAAGTCTTCCGAGTCGTCCACGAAGACAATGCCCCTGGCGCCTCGGTCGCGAGCGGTTTGGGCCTTGTACCGCAGGGCATGGTAGCGTCCGAATTGCCCGTGAGGATCGTCTCCCTCGGGACCGTAGCGCGACACGAAGACGAATTTCCCCTTCACATCCGTCTTCCGATAGTCGTCGTACTGGAGCGACGGCGCCGAAATGCCGTACCCCACAAACCGGGCCGGGCCCTCGAACTCCCCGCTCAAGGAGAAGGAAACCGGTGTGAAGTCGCTGCCCGGCTCCAGACCACTGCTTCCTCCCGCCTGGCTCGAGGAACCACCCGTTCCCCACGCCACCTCCAGAGAGTTTGCGGAGCCCAACCGCACCCCGGAGACGAAGGAGAACCCCTGAAAGTAGCTCCCCTCATCACCCAACGGCAACAGATTGCGCCGGGCGAACTGTTGCGCAATGTAGCGGGCCGCCTTCTCCGCACCCGGGCTTCCGGCAAGCCGTCCCTCCAGCTCATCGGAGGCCAGATATCGGATGTGCGGCATCAGTCTATCGGGGGTAATGGCGCCGGCGGCTGTTGCCGGCAGGGAGGAACGGAAATGCCGGTTGCCGATCGGCACGAGAACGGCAGGCACCAGCAGAATCGCCCAAACAATCCAGTTCTTTCGGTGGAATGATGTCTTCATCGTCGGTATCGGGTAGTAGTCTCGCCGCCTTCAACGGCAGCCAGGGAGCATCCCGGGGCGGCCCTGTTCCGAATTCAGTCGGAGGACTCGGCCCTCTGAGCCGGGGGAACGGACAGCACTTTCCAGCCTTTCTTCTCTACGGGCAGGAAGTAATAGGCTTGAACCCGGGGATATTGCTTCAGATAGGCTCGGGCTTCCTTCGGCCCCATCACAAACAGCGCATTGTCCAAGGCATCCCCCTCCATTCCAGAACCGGCCACCACGGCGACACTGAGCAGACCCTGGACAGGCCGCCCTCTTCTGGGGTCCATGATATGGGAATAGGTCACGCCCTCGTGGACGAATGAATTCTCATAGCTGCCTGAAACGGACAAGCACCGGTTCTCGAGCGCGACGGTGAGGGCACTCCTTTGGGGGTCGCGTGGAAAGGCCGGGTCTCGAACCTTGATTTTCCAGGCGGACTTTCCGGGAGGAGCCCCCAAGCCGAAGACCGTGCTTCCCCCCGCGCTCACCAGAGCGCTTTCGATTCGGTATTCTCTCAGGAGGCTCACCACCCTGTCGACGGCATAGCCCTTTGCAATGCCTCCCAGGTCGAGAGCCATGCCGTCCAGGGCGAACCGGACGGTACGCCGATCGGGATCGAGGCTGAGCTTGCGGTAACCCACCCTCTGCAGCGCCTTTCGAAGCTCGGTCTCGGGCGGCAGGCGACCCCGCCCTCCGAAAAATCCCCAGGCTCTCATCAACGGCTGCACGGTTACATCGAAGGCCCCTTGGGAATGCCGGCTGAAGGCCAGGCACCTCTGCAGAAAGTCGAACAGTTCCGGCTCCACCGGAACCGGTTCCCGACCGGCCCGGCGGTTGATGAAGGAGACGGTGCTGTTCCGCTTGTAGACACTCATCAGGCGGTCGATGCGGTCCACCTCATCGAAGGCCCTCTCTGCCACCAGCGGCAAGTCCTCCCGGCCGGCTCCGTAGAGCTGAATCCCGTAGGTGGTGCCCATGGAGGCATGACTGCCGCGGTAGTGGGTCGCCGCGGGACCCGAACCGAGGGCGCCGAGGCTGCAAACAAGGGGCGTTGCCCCCACCAGGAATACCAGTATCTGCGCCAGGCCCTTCATCGCCATTGCAGGACACTACACCTTTCGGGTGATCAGCTCTTGTTCCGGCTCTCCGGACCGGCTTCCCGGCCAAGCCACCCGTTCCTTCCTGTCCATGGCCCGATTGGCATAGATCACCGCCCGGGAGTCGGCGGCGCCCACCTCCAGATCCGCCAGCGGCTTCCTGCCCTGGCGGATGCACTCGAAGAAATGCTCATCCTCGGCTTGAATGGGATTGCGCTCGCGCTCGACCTCGATCACGCCCAGCTCGACCAGCCAGCGCCGGGCATGCTCGACTTCGCGAGCCACGAATCCCTGGGACTCGGCAGGAGGCTCCGACGTAATGGGAACACCCTTGGCCTTTTGAAGGATGGTGGCCCCCGCCATCCAGTCCAGCTCTTTGGGAATACTGGAGGACTCTCCGGCGGTGGGAGCGCCCCGAGCCGGTTTCTGAGGATAGAAGGTAGCTCTGGGATCGTTGCGTCCCAGGGTGATTTCAATGGTTCCCCGATCTCCCAGAATGGTTTCCGAGAATTCCAGGTGCCGGTTATGGCCGATGGCGCTGAAGAGGAACTTCTGTCCCCGGGGGTATTGGTAAATCACGGCCACGTTGTCGAAGATCTCGCGGCCATCCTTCCAGTAGTCGTTGCCGCCGACCCCGGTGACGCTGACCGGCTCCGACTCGAAGGCCCAATTGGCGACGTCCGCCATATGCGACCCCAGTTCGGCCATCAGGCCTCCCGAGTACTCCCGGTACATCCTCCAGTTGATGCTTCGTTCCAGCCCGGGATCGGGAACCGGGCGCCGCCAACTGGTATTGCGGTGCCACTGGGCCCGGATCGTCATCACCCGGCCCAGCACGCCGGTGTGAATCATGCGCATGGCGTTGCGGTAGACCCCGCTGTAGCGCCGCTGAAGCCCGACCTGCAAGACCAGTTCGGGGTGGCGGCCTTTGGCCTCGTAGACCTTCGGAATCTCCTCTTCCTCCTTCATCAGGCACTTCTCCACGAAGACGTGCTTTCCTGCGCTCAAGGCCTCGAGCAACATGGGAACGTGCAGGTGATAGGGGGTGGTGATGAAAACCGCCTCGACGTCCCTGCGCTCCAACACGCGCCGGTAGTCGCCCGACTCGGTATCCGGCCGACCGCCGATCGCCTGCACCCCCTTGGCCAGGTTGGGAGCATAGGTATCGCACAGCACGGCGCAGCGCCCGGATTTCAGGGTGCTCAAGTTCCTCAAGTGGTTCCTCCCCTGGGAGCCCGTGCCGATCAGGGCGTACACCACGGGCGAGTCCAGGTTCCGGGCTGAAACAACCGCAGGAGCCGCGGACTGGGAGGCTGCCGCAACCGCGGCGGTCACGGAATTCTTCAGAAAGCCGCGGCGGTCGATGGACGAATGATGCCGGCGGTCGGACATTCAATTCCTCCTCTCGAATCTCGGTCCGGCGCGAGGCGCCGATCGACGAAACAAGGTTACCATCTCCGACGGAGGTTCCGCAGAGAAACGGTCGCTTTGAGAAACCCTTTGCGGGGAGTCAGGGACGCTGCACGACGAATTTTGCCAAAGGCTCGGTATAATCACACAGTGACCTCACTGCAACAGACCTTCAATCGTTCGCTGGACATCCTCTTCGAACTGATCCGGATTGAATCGGTCAACCCTGCCCTGGTGTCGGGAGGGGCCGGAGAGCAGGCCATCGCCGAACATCTTTCCGGCCTGCTGAAAAGCGAGGGCATCCGATGCGAACTGCAGCCGGTTGCCCCGGGGCGATTCAATGTGTCGGCCGCGGTGCAAGGGTCGAGCCCCGGACCCAGAATGCTTCTCAACGGACACCTGGACACCGTGAGTATCGCCGGGATGAAACACCCCCTGGTGCCGGTTCTCAAGGAGGGCAGGGTCTACGGCCGAGGCGCGCAGGACATGAAGGGCGGGCTGGCGGCAGCGGTTGCGGCGCTGTTGGCGTTGTCCCGGCACAGGAAGGACTGGAAGGGAGAGGTTGTGCTGGCAGCCGTGGCCGATGAGGAAGACTTGAGCCTGGGAACCAGCTGGTTTCTGGAGCATTGGCCGCGGGACAGACCCTTCGATCTCGCCTTGGTGCTGGAACCGACCGATCTTCAGGTGGCCACGGCCCACAAGGGGTTTGCCTGGGTCGAAGTCACCACTTGCGGAAAGGCTGCCCACGGCAGCCGGCCGGCCGACGGCCTGGATGCCATTCGCCTGATGGGCCAGGTTCTGGGCCATCTGGACCGACTGGACCGAGACCTGCAGAGCCGTCCTCTCCACCACCTTCTGGGATCGGGCTCGCTGCACGCCTCTCTGATCCGGGGCGGCCGCCAATGGAGCAGCTATCCCGACCGCTGTCACCTGAAATACGAGCGACGGACCGTTCCTCCCGAGACGCGGGCGACGGTCGAATCCGAGTTTCGACGAATCCTGCGAGAATGCCGGCAACAGGATGGGCGCTTCCGGGGGGAAGCTGCGCTGGTCTGCGCGCGAGAACCCTTTGAGGCCGACCCCGATCAGGATGTCCTGCAGCGTTTCTATGGCACTGCCAAGTCTCAGCGGCCCCGGCACGTCCGCTGGGGCAGTGTCTCATTCTGGACCGACGCCGCCCTTTTGGCGGCCGCCGATATCCCGACCCTGGTCTTCGGCCCTCGAGGGGCCGGACTCCATTCCCTGGAAGAATACGTGGTGGCCGAGGACCTGAGCGACTGCGCCGAGATCATCTATCGTTTCGTGACTCGAGCCGGCCCAGATTAGCGGTCCCGGTCCAGAATCATTCGGGGAATTTCCCGCAGTGCCCTGCGGTAGGGAGAAGGGGAGAAATAGTCCATGGCGGCTTCAGCTCTTGCGGCGAACTCCTGTGCGCGTTTCCGAGCTTTCTCCAGGACACGGTACCGGGTCACGATGGCAAGGATTTCCTCCTTGGAGACGGAGTGAAACGCCTTCTCCTGCAGGACCGTCTCGATTTTCCGGGACTCATGCCTATCGCAGGACTGAAGGGCGTAAACCAGCGGCAAGGTCATTTTGCCCTCCTTGAGGTCGCTTCCCACCGGCTTGCCCAATACCCGTTGGGAAGAGTTCAAGTCGAGGATGTCGTCAGTGACCTGGAAGACCAGTCCCAGACTCAGGCCGTATTCACCCAGCGCCCGTTCCTGCTCATCGCTCACTCTACCCAGCAACCCTCCAATCCTGGCGCAGCCGGAAAACAGATGAGCTGTCTTCCGCCGGGCGATATCCAGCACCTGCTGCTCGCTGACCTTGGGACTTCCATCCAGGGAAAGCTGAATCAATTCCCCCTCCACCATTCTCTGGGTCAAGTCGATCAGGATGTCCAGAATGCGAAAGTTGCGTTCCTGGAGCGCCACGTAGAAGGACTGCATGTAGAGCCAGTCGCCCACCAGCACCGTGATCTGGTTACCCCACTTGTGGTTGGCGCTGGAGCGCCCACGCCGGACTCTGGCCCCGTCGATGATATCGTCATGGACCAGGGTGGCGGTATGAATGAACTCGACTACGGCAGCCAGCTTGATGGCCGACTGGTTGACCTGGCCGCAGAGCTTGGCGCAGAGCAGCAGCAGACTGGGCCGGATGCGTTTCCCGCCGCCTTCCTGCAGGTATTTGCCGATCTCCTCGATGGTCGCAACCGGAGAATGGCGCTGGCGCGCGAACTCCCCCTCGACCTGCCGCAATTCGTCTTTGACCAGATGGAAAATCTCTTGAGGCCGCACTCAAACCCTTCCGCTTATCGATTTGGACAAACCTTGATTGGACCGGCACCCGGGCTCCGGTCCGTCATTGCGGCGTGTCGCAAGCCGGGTGGAACAACCGTCGATAGTTCTCGGCCGTACACTTGGCTATGCTATCCAGGCTGACCTGCTTGACCTCCGCCAGTATTTTGGCGGTCTCGACCACAAGAGCCGGCTCATTGCGTCTTCCGCGGAAAGGCACCGGAGCCAGATAGGGAGCGTCCGTCTCGATCAACAGCCGGTCCATGGGCACGGCCCGGGCCACCTGACGGAGATTGTGGGCCTTGGGAAAGGTCAGCATACCGGAAAACGAGATATGAAATCCCATTGCCAGACAGTCCCGGGCCATGGCCAGGCTGCCGCTGAAACAGTGCATCACACCCGCCGAACCTCCATGGCCGCAGTGTTCGCCCAGAATCTCCACTGTCCGGTCCTCGGCCTCCCTGGTGTGAATCACGACCGGAAGACCCACCTCTCGGGCCAGAGCGAGCTGGCGGTCGAATACCGCCTCCTGCTCGTCGGGCGGAGAATGGCCGTAATGGAAGTCCAGTCCGATTTCTCCCCAGGCAACCAGTCTGCCCGACTGCGCCAATCGCACAAGGTGCCCCAGGCTCGTCTCCGAGGCCAGGCGCGCCTCGTGCGGATGAATTCCCGCAGCCACGTCCAGGTCTTCCTCGCGTTCTCCCAGCAAGACCGCCTTCTCGGTTTTCGCCGGATCCACCCCGTCTCCGATCACCAGCACGCGTTCCACCCGTGCAGATCGGGCTCGATCCAGGACCGACGGGAGGTCCGATTGAAACTCGGCTTCCGCCAGATGGGCGTGGGAGTCAATGAACATCAGCTTGGCGGCGATTGCCGGCCCGGCGACTTCCCCGCTCTCTCCCTGAACCGGTGTCGCGCCCACTCGAAGAGAATGGGTGTAATCGACAGGAATACGATCAGCAGAACCACCTTCTCCAGGTTGTCGCGAATCCAGGCGACCTGACCCAGGTAATACCCGGCCAGGACCATCGACACCACCCAAAAGATGCCACCGAACACATTGAAGGCGGCAAAGCGGGGATAGGACATCTGGCCAATACCCGCCACCACCGGCGCAAAGGTTCGGGCGAAGGGCACGAAGCGGGCCAGGACGATCGCCTTCCCTCCGTGCTTCTCGTAGAACTCCCGGGCGTAATGGAGGTGCTTCTTGCGGAACCAGAAGCTGTCTTCCCTCTTGTAGAGGGCCACTCCGGCTCGGAAGCCGATGCCGTAACCCACGGCATCACCGACGATGGCCATCACACTCAGCAGAACCATCAGAATGGTGACGTCGAAGAACCCTTTCGCAGCCACCAGGCCCGCCAGGAACAGCAGGGAGTCCCCGGGCAGGAAAAAACCGATAAACAAGCCGGTTTCGGCAAAGACGATCGCCGCCAGCACCAGGTAGCCACCCGACCGGATCAGGTCGGTCAGCTTGTCCGGGTTGTAGAGACTTGCAAAAAACTCGAGTATCGCTTCCAAGGAACCTCTCGGGGTTGGCCCTGCCCTATTTCAGGCGAGCCCCGTTGGGAACTTCCTCCAGAAAGGTTGCCAACACCGGCCGGTCTTCCTCTCCAACCGAGGCCGCCAGCAACATTCCGTTGGATTCCAGTCCCCGGAGCTTTCGCGGCTGCAGGTTGGCCACCACGATGATCTTCTTTCCAACCAGGCTCTCAGCGAGATAGGCCTGGGCGATTCCAGCCACAATCTGACGGGTTTCCCGTCCCAGATCCACGCTCAGCCGCAAGAGTCGGTCGGCGCCCTTGACCTTTTCGGCTTCAACCACCTGACCCACCCGCAGATCGACCTTGATAAAATCTTCAATGGTTATGGCGTTTCCGCCGGCGGATGACCGCGCCGAAGACTGCTTGGAGCCCGGCGCCCCTGCGGCCTCTTTCCGGACCGCCGGGGACTCTTTCCTGTCCCGACTGTCAGCGGACTTCTTCTGACCACCGCTACCGGAGCCGAAGAGCGAGTCCAGCAGAGACTTTCTGTCCAGACGCGGAAAAACGGCTCTGATTTCACCCAACTTGTTTCCCGGCAATTCCCGGCTCCATTGCAACCGGTCCAGCCGTTGAAGGTTCAACGCCTCCTGCTGACCCAACTGTTTCCAGACCTTGGCGCAACTGGCAGGCAGAACCGGAGCCAGCAGGACGGTGACGATACGGACCACTTCGGCGCAGGTGTGGAGAATGGTCCCCAGGCGGGGCCGCTGGGCCTCGTCTCCCGCCATTTTCCAGGGAGCGCAGACATTGATGTACTTGTTGGTGCGGGAGAGCAGATCCCAAACCGCCTCCAGGGCTCTGCTGAAGGCCAACCGGTCCATATGGCCCTGATAGACCTCAATGGTCGCCAAGGCATGTTTCTTCAGTTCGTCCTCCAGCGACGAAGGCTGGGGGGCGGGGAGCGGAACGGTGTCGCCGAAGTTCCTGGAGATCAGCGCCAGGGTTCGGGAGACCAGGTTGCCCAAATCGTTGGCCAGGTCGCTGTTGGTCCTCTGAATCATGGCCTGGTAGGAAAAGTTGCCGTCGCCGCCAAAGGGGATTTCCCGCAACAGAAAATACCGGACCGCATCCGAACCGAAGTGGTTGAGCAACAGATGGGGGTTGATGACGTTGCCGCGAGACTTGGACATCTTGGCTTCGTCCTTGAGCCACCAGCCGTGGGCATGGACCCGTTCGGGAAGCGGGAGACCGGCTGCCAGCAGGAAGGCCGGCCAATAGACGGTGTGAAAGCGAATGATGTCCTTCCCCACCAATTGAACCTGGGCCGGCCAGTACTTGCGGAACTGGTTCTGCTCCTTGCTGTCCCCGAATCCGATTCCCGAGAGGTAGCCCACCAGGGCGTCGAACCAGACGTAGATGACGTGGTTGTCGCCGACGGGAACGGGAATGCCCCATTTGACAGAGGTCCGGCTGACGGACAGGTCCTTGAGGCCGTCGCTGACGAAGCGAATCACTTCGTTGCGGCGAGAGGGCGGGTTGATGAACTCGGGGTGTTTTTCGTAGAGATCCAGCAGCTGCTTCTGAAAGACAGACAGCTTGAAGAAATAGCTGTCCTCGGTGACCCGCTCGGTGGAGCGCTGGCAGACGTCGCAGTCGGGGGCCGATTCGGCCTCGGGAGCAAACAGGTTGCAGGGAATGCAGTACCAGCCGGAATACTCCCCCTTGTAAATAAAGCCGCTGTCGTAGGCGCGCTGGAATACCTCGGCCGCTGCCGCGTAGTGGCTCTTGCTGGTGGTCCGAATGAAACGGTCGTACTCCACCCCGAACCGCGACCACAACTTGCGATAGGCTCCCGCGTTGCGATCGGCCAGCACCTCAGGCGAAACTCCCTGGGCAGCCGCGGCCCGCTCGATGTTCTGGCCGTGCTCATCGGTGCCGGTAAGAAAGCACACGTCACAGCCTTGCATTCTCTTGTAGCGGCTCAAGCAATCGGCCACCAGGGTGGTATAGGTGTGTCCCAGATGCGGCCGGGCATTCACGTAGTAGAGAGGGGTGGTGATGTAGAAGGTATCCATTGAAGTCGCGGGGCGAAGGCTGCTGACGCCCTTTCTATTGCAACTGTTCTCCCTGCCGCTTCAGGAACTCTTGAACCACCTGCCGCTGCACCTTCTTGAACGGTACCTTGTGGCGATGGGCCAGGACCTTGCATTCCTCGTACTCGGGAGAAAAACTGACGATTCTGCCGTCCATCCTGGCCACTTTGACGGACACCTTGCCCAGCCGACTTTCCACCGGCTCAACCGTTCTCTCCAACACCTGTCGATGGCATGGATGATAGCGAACGCCCAAGGTGGTGGTTTCCTCGAACAGCACCTTGCAGACCCCATCCAGGAGCTCCAATGG
Organism: Terriglobia bacterium; assembly: GCA_963665655.1. Taxonomy (GTDB): domain Bacteria; phylum Acidobacteriota; class Terriglobia; order Versatilivoradales; family Versatilivoraceae; genus Versatilivorator. The sequence continues at coordinate 4,316,949 of OY762429.1, read as the reverse complement.
AAGGATGACGGTCAGAAGGATTCCCGGACGGTTTTTTTTCATCTGGACCGGGCAGGTGAACACGTCATGCACTCCCAGTTCAAACAGCTTCCCCTGAACATATCCGATAATCTGGGGGTTCATGTCGTCGATGTTGGCTTCCAGAACCCACACCTTGGAATCCGAGGAGGCTGAATCGGAATCGACCCGACGGCCGCTCGACACTCTGAGCACGTTGGCCCCTTCCTTGTGATCCCGACTGCCGGCGCCGTACCCGATTCTCTCCACCCGAAAGGCCGGCAACTCCCCGAAACTCCGGCAAATGGTGGTCAGGATGGCCGCTCCCGTCGGCGTGACCAGCTCCCCTCCAATCCGATTGGAGTAGATGGGCACTCCCTTGAGCAGCTCTGCCGTGGCCGGGGCGGGAACGGGCATGGTCCCGTGGGCGCAGTCTACCGTCCCCCAACCCACGTTGAGGGCGGAGGCCAGGCACTGGGGCGCTCCCAACCAGTGCAATCCGATAAAGGCTCCGACAATATCGACGATGGCGTCCACGGCTCCCACTTCGTGAAAGTGAACCTTTTCAACGGTGGTGCCGTGCACCTTGGCCTCGGCTTCGGCAAGCCGGAGAAAGGACCGGCAGGCATTGTCCTGGACCCAGGCATCCAGAGTGCTGCCGCGGATGATCTTCTCGATGGTCGAATAGTGCCGGTGATGGTGCTCTTCGCCGGTTTCCACGTCGTATTTGGTCGCCAGAATTCCTGCCTTGTTGACGCGGTACGATTTGAGATGGAAGTTCCTGACCTTCAGCTTTTCCAGCTCGCCGGCGAGATGCTCCGGCGGGAGTCCCAGATCCACCAGCGCTCCCAGAATCATGTCTCCACTGATTCCCGAGAAACAGTCAAAATAGAGCGTATCTCTGCTTTGGCTTCCCACCTGTCTTGCCTCCACGGGACCGTAGGGCGCCGTCGCGCTCCCAAATTTGGCAACCCGACTTCCGAGACAGAACACTAGGCCCGGATTCAGCCGTTTGTCAAGGTGAACCCTACCCGCTACGGGTCACCGATGAATCATCCTGCCGGGCTCGGCGAGCGACCGGTTCGACATGGAAGTCATTGGGGTGAGTCCTGTTCCTACTGCATGAACTGGACAAAGACTTCGTTGGAGAACAGACGCCCTCTGGAGGTCAGCTTCAGACGGTCCCCTTCGATTTCGATCAGCCCCCCCTGGGCCAACTGGCTCAATTCCCGGCCGAAACGCTCCCGCAGGTCAAATCCGAATTTTCGGCGGCAGCGGCCCAGGTCCAGGCCGGCATTGAGCCTGAGACCCAGAAAGACCACCTCCTCGAGATGCCGCCGGGGAGTGATCTCGGATCGAAAGGTCGTGGCAGACTCTCCGGCCTCCAGCAGCTCGACGTAACGGACGGGATCTCTCTCATTTCCCCAACGCTGCCCTGCCCAGTAGGAATGGGCGCCGCATCCGAAACCGATGAAGGGTTGATCGGTCCAGTACTTCAGGTTGTGGCGCGACTGCCGGCCCGGCTTGCAGAAGTTCGAGATTTCATACTGCTCCCAGCCGGCGCTTCCCAGCCAATGCACCGATTTCTCGTACCAATCGGCAACCAGTTCCTCGTCGGGCAAGGAGGCGCCGGCCGATCCGTCTCTCTTTCCCAGATGAGCATCTTCGTGGATCTCCAGCAGATACAGGGAGAGGTGCTCCGGCGAGAGAGCAGACACCCGGCTCAGGTTCTCCTGCCAATCGTCCTCCGTCTGGTCCGGCAGACCGGCAATCAGGTCGACATTCAGGTTGTCGATCCCTCTGCGGCGACACATCTCCACGGTCGAGATCGAATCCGCCACGCTGTGAGACCGGCCGACCCGCTTCAGCAAGTGGTCCTGGAAGGTCTGGACCCCAAGGCTGATTCGATTGACACCAGCTTCCCGGTAGCAGTCCAGCTTGTCGTCCGTAACGGTGCCGGGATTGGCCTCCAGGGTGATCTCGGGGACAGGAGCCAGGGAGAAGGTACTCCGAATCCACTCCAGGGTTTGCCCGATCTCCTGGCCATCCACCAGCGATGGGGTGCCGCCACCCACGAAAATGGTATCGATCACCCAATCGGCGACACCGTTTCCGTCTGCATTCAACTTCTGCAAGAGTCCCGGCAGCGCTTTGATTTCCCGCCGTAGCGCCCCGAAATAGGGCCTGATCAAACTCCCGGGGAACACTCCCGAAGCGAAATGGCAGTAGCTGCACTTTGACAGACAGAAGGGAACATGGAGGTAGAGTCCGAGAGCCCGCATATCTCACCAGGTCGCTGGTGGCATGATGAAAAGCAGTTTATCTTCAGTACGTCGACTGGCTCCATGGAAGGGGTTGCGGGTAACAGACGGCGCTGGGCTCGCCCATTCGACATCAAGCAGCTCTTACAAATAAATCAATCGGTGATCGGGATCGGAAAGGTCGATAGCGTCGTACAACTGGTCCAGGAATTCCGGTCCGTAGCGCGACAGAAAGTAGAAAATATTGATATGGCGTTCCTGAAATCCGCCTGAGGGATAGAGCGTCATCAAAAGGCTGTCGACCTGCCGCGTCAGGATCTCCCGCTGGCGGGACTCGGCGCTCACGAATTTGGATCGAAGGTTCTCCAATTGATATTGGATTTTTTTGCGCACGGTCCCCAGTGCTCCAACCAGTGTGGGATCCACTGACTTCAGGGGCTCCTCCATTGCACCGAGGCGACTGTCGATTGCTCTTTCGAGCCGATCGAACCTGTTTCCGACCTCCTGGTTGACGGTCCCTTCCACGATCTGTTTCAGCAGCGCCTGGCTCCCTCGAAACAAATCGCAGAATTCCAGCCGGTATTTGGCCAGCAACTTCTGCATCCTTCTTTCTATGACCGTAAAACCGGCACGCGGAACGACCGGCGGCATGACCCTCCCCAGAGCATGATAGAGCGGAGAGATCTGGGCATGGTAGGCGATCTCGGACGGGCCGGCAACGTAGGCCAGCGTCGGAAGCAGGAAATCCTGTACTACGGGTCTGAGGAGCACGTTGGGACTCACCTGCTCCGGCTCCCGCTCGATGAGGCCGCGGAGATCGGGCAGCACCTCGGAGTTCCCCCTTAGAGAAAAACCCTCGCGGGTACCCACCACTCCCCGGCGTTTCCCGGCCTGCTCCCAAAAGAGAAAGCTTGTCCCCGCTTCCCTGCCGACTTGAGGGGAATAACCGGCGCCGGCCAGTTGTCGGTTGCGGCTTCCAAGCAGCTCATCCAGTGTCTCCCAGGCCTCGGCAACCTGTAGAAAAACCGGCTGGGCCATTTTCTTGAGGGTTGGCTCTCGCGGATCCAGCAGGATGAGTCCGTACTCGGAAAGGAGAAAGGAAACGACTTCCGCGAACGCCTCTCCAAAGGTATTTCCCTCCCGATACACCCGTTTCAATCGGGCGGCCAGTACGGGCTTGAATTCGGATTCCGGAAGGCCCTGCAGAAACTGGTCCAGGTGGCCTGCAATCGAAGGACCGAAGGCAATGGGTCCCACCGGCAGCCGATTGCCTTCCGATTCCTGAGCGAATTGGACCGATTTCAGAGTCGAGTCAGCCGCCAGGATCCAGGTGCGACCCACTTCCTCGAGATCGTGGTCCTCGGTGGCCATCCAGAATATGGGGACCGCTTCCACGCCTCGGCGGCGATAGGCCTCGGCCAGTTTGACGGCGGTCAGGGCCTTGTAAATGGTATAGGACGGACCGGTAAACAGTCCGACCTGCTGACCGGTAACCACTGCCCGGCAGCGGTCGCCGGCCAAGCGGTCCAGGTTCTCCATGGTTTTGGCGGAAGCACCCCAGAGGCGATTCTGGCGCTTGAGGGTTTCCACCAGGGCCGCGCGATGGGGCAGGCGAGGCCAAGCGCCACCAGGTTCGGGCGTTCCGGAGAACTCACTGCCGGAAACCCCGGGGAAGAGAGCCCGAACCTTCTCGGCGTGGTAGAGGTAATCCAACAGCAGGGCCGGCGTTTTCGGAATCCTTTCGAAACTCAGACCCACCGACTTGGCCATCGTGTGTCCCAGGCAGCTCAGGCTAACTTTGTTGGAGGGGTGGCTTGCTCTCGAGGGCGGCTTCCGCACGCTGCTGCGGCCTCCCTGAGCGGCGATTCCGAAAAGCCGCTTCGACAAAGGCCCTGAAGAGAGGGTGAGAGACCAGGGGTTTGGACTTGAACTCCGGATGGAACTGGCAGCCGACGAACCAGGGATGATTCTCTATTTCGACCACTTCCGCAAAGCTGTTGTCCGGGGAATACCCGACTACCCTCATGCCATTGGCAGCCAGCGTCTCCTCATATTCCCGGTTGAATTCGTAACGGTGGCGGTGGCGCTCCGAGATCTCGGTTTGACCATAGGCCCGGACCGTCCGCGAGTCGGAATCGAGGTTGCAGGGATAGGCCCCCAGCCGCATGGTGCCGCCCAGATCATCGATGCCTCTCAGTTCCCTCAACTTGTAGATCACACGATGGGGCGTGGCGGGATTGAATTCGGAACTATGGGCTTCTTCCAGGCCACAAGCGTTGCGGGCGAATTCAATCACTGAGCACTGCATTCCCAGACAAATGCCGAAAAAGGGCACTTCCCGAGTTCGAGCATAGTTGATGGCACGAATCATCCCGGAGATTCCCCGCTTGCCGAAGCCCCCGGGAACCAGAATGCCGTCGAATGGAGCCAACTGTTCAGCCCAACTGTTTCCCTCGACGCCTTCAGCTTCGATCCAATGGATTTCGGTCTTGAGACGGTGAAACAAGCCAGCGTGTATCAAGGCCTCCTTGAGGCTCTTGTACGACTCCTCAAACTCGACATACTTGCCGACCACGCCGATTTTCACCGAATCCGAGGGATGCTTGATGCGCTTTACCAATTCCCGCCACCGGGTCATGTCGGAATCTCCGATCGGCAACTCCAACTGCCTGAGAATGATCTCGTCGAGACCCTCCGCGGCCAAGGTGAGGGGCACTTCGTAGACCGACTCCACGTCTCTGGCGGTGATGACGGCATCCTCCGCCACCGAACAAAAGAGGGCGATTTTTGCCTTCAGCCCCTTGGAGAGGAAACGTTCGGTCCTGCACAGCAGAATGTCGGGTTGAATGCCGATGGCTCTCAATTCCTTGACGCTGTGCTGAGTGGGTTTGGTCTTGAGTTCCCCGGCGGCATTGATATAGGGAACCAGAGTCAGATGAACAAAAAGGGAGTTGGGACGTCCAAGGTCCTGGCGCAGTTGCCGGATTGCCTCCAGGAAGGGCAGTGACTCGATATCTCCGACGGTTCCACCGATCTCGACAATGCTGACGTCCACCTCGGTGGCGACCTTCTTGATGGCAGCCTTGATCTCGTTGGTGATATGGGGAATCACTTGAATCGTCTTCCCCAGATAATCCCCCCGCCGCTCCTTCTGAATCACCGATTCATAGATCCTGCCGGTGGTCAGGTTGTGGTCTTGAGTCAACTTGCTGTCGGTGAAGCGCTCATAGTGCCCCAGGTCCAGGTCCGTTTCGGCCCCGTCGTCGGTAACGAATACCTCCCCGTGCTGGAAGGGACTCATGGTGCCAGGGTCCACGTTGAGGTAGGGATCGAACTTCTGCAGACTGACTCGATAACCCCGGCTCTCCAGCAGGCGGCCAATCGAGGCCGCCGCCAGCCCTTTCCCCAAAGAGGAAACGACTCCACCCGTCACGAAGATGAACTTGGCCGCCATGCCGACTCCTTTCCTTGTGTTTCGCCTCTCCCGGAATGGACTCATTTCAGACGACTAGTCCGCCCTGCTTCCGGGGAGCTCGCCTCGAACGGCAAGCTCATTGATTCGAACCAGGTCTTCAGGCGTGTCCACCGCCACCCCACGGTATTGGTACGGCACCACTCTTACCCGATATCCGTTGTACAGGAAACGGAGCTGCTCCAGGTCCTCCACGTCTTCCAGCCGGCAATCCGGCAGATCGGGCAGGATTTTCAGGAATGCCCTGCGGTAGGCATAGATTCCCACATGCTTGAATACGGCCGCCTGTTCCCCTTTGCCAAGTCGTTGCCGTCTCAAATGGGGAATGGTGGACCGAGAAAAATAAAGGGCATCCCCATTGCGATCCGTGACCACCTTGACGACGTTGGGATCGGAAATCTCCTCAGGCTCGGCAGAACATTTCAGCGTCGAGATCATCAGGCTTGGATCGGACCGGAACGGTTCGATGACGGCTTCGATGCACCCCGGATCCATCATTGGCTCGTCACCCTGAAGGTTGACGACCACGTCGACTTCAAGATTCCCTGCTACCTCCGCCACCCTCTCGGTTCCGGATCGGTGCGTCGGAGAAGTCATGCAGACCGTGCCTCCAAAGGCATCAACCGCCTGCACGATTCGCTCGTCATCGGTGGCCACGATGACCTCGGAAATCCCCCGAGCGTCCGAAGCCCGCTCGTAGACGTGCCGAATCATGGGTTTTCGGGCAATTTTTGCGAGGGGTTTTCCGGGAAACCGTGTCGACTGAAAACGGGCGGGTATGACTACGACAGCCTTCAGATCATTGTTGGTCAAAGCCTGATCAAAGTCTGACGATGAGGGACCTGGGTGAAATCAGGCCGTTAGAAGGATTCCCCGTATCTTTGTTGAAAATCGAGCAGAGATCAAGTCCTAAATTGGGCGATCCGCTGCCTGCGTGGATCGCCATCCGCGGGCAAGGACAGCCGCCCGATATTCGAGGCGAGGCCACATCCGGGCACATCCGGCAAAGTACCGCAACATTCGGCCCCATTCCTCCCTCGGATTCGAGCTTGAACCTGGATCGTCCGTCCTTTACTTTTCCGCGGGCTTGGGGCAAACTGACACAGGGCTTCATGCCGATAGAATACTTACCTCAGCCTTCATGAGCCGGAGCGATGCTCCATGAAAGGACGACGCTTTCCCGTGGCTGCTCTCTTGCGCACAACGGTCGGATTGATCGGTCTTGGGCTTTTTTTCGGCTGCTCCTCATTGTGCCCGGCACAAGGCAGATTGTCGGGAGACTCGACTTCCGAGAACGGATTTTCCTCGCTGAAGATCGACGTGGATCTGGTTCTGGTCAGCGCCACCGTCACCGACCACAGCCGCCGCTTCGTTACCGGATTGGAAAAGCAGCACTTCCGTATCTTCGAAGACAAGATCGAGCAGGAGATCAGGCACTTCAGCAACGAGGATGTGCCGACTTCCATCGGGCTGCTGTTCGATGTCAGCAGCAGCATGGGAGACAAGATTGCCCGTGCCAGAGACGCGGCCGTGGCCTTCCTCAAAACCAGCAATCCGGCCGATGAGTACCTTTTGATCGCCTTCGCCGACCGGCCTTCGGTGGAGGAGGATTTCACCTCCGACATCAGCGAGATTCAAAACCGCCTGGTTCACAAGAGAGCCAAGGGATCGACGACGCTCTACGACGCCATCTACCTGGCCCTGGAAAAGATGAAGCAGGCGAACCACTCCAAGAAGGCTATCCTGCTCATAACCGACGGCGAGGACACCCGTAGCCGCTATTCCCTCGTCAATGTGCGAAATGCCGTCAAGGAAGCCGACGTGCAGATTTTCGCCATCGGCGTTGTCAATTCCTACTATTCCGACTTGGCCCGCGGCCGCTCCGGACGAGGTATTTTGGAACAGATCACCGAGATTACCGGGGGTCGGGCCTACTTCCCCAATTCCGTGTACGAGCTTGAGGACATCTGCACCAAGATTGCCATCGAGCTCAAGAACCAGTACATGCTGGGGTATTCCTCCACCAATCGAGCCAAGGATGGCCGCTGGCGCAAAATCAAAGTCAAGATGAACACGCCCAAAGGGCTCCATTCTCTATCGGTCCGGACCAAGACCGGTTACTACGGTCCCCAGGGATGACCCGATGAATTCGGCCTTTGGAAGAATCCTTCTGGCGGCGCTGCTGCTTCTGCTGGGCACCCAGGTCATGGCTCAGCGGCAGACCCGGAAAGCCAGGGGCGACTACACGCTCAAGGTGGACGTGGATCTGAGGCTGCTCCACGTCACCGTCTTCGACTGGAAGGAACAGTTGGTAAAAGGGCTGAAACAGGAGAATTTCGAAGTCTACGAAGACAAGATTCAACAGGAGGTCTCTCTCTTCAAGGTCGAGGACATCCCGGTGTCGCTGGGCCTGGTGATCGACAACAGCGGAAGCATGCGGAGCAAACGCAACCGGGTCAATCAGGCCGCCATCACCTTTGCCAAGACCAGCAACCCGGAAGACGAAATCTTCCTGATCAACTTCAACGACCAGGTCTTCCTGGACCAGGACTTCACCCAGAACCTCGACGATCTGACCGATGCCCTGGATCACATCGATGCCCGGGGCGGCACCGCCCTCTATGACGCCATCTACCTGGCGCTGGAGCACATTCGGGAAGGACAGGAAGAAAAGAAGGCCATACTGGTCATCTCCGACGGCCAGGACCGCGACAGCCGCTACCGGTTTGACACGGTGCTGGAATTTGCCCGGGAGTCCTACGCCAGCATTTACCTGATTGGACTGTTCGACAAACTGTCGGAACGCCCCCGGAGGGAGAGAAAAGCCGCCAAGCTCCTGCAGGAGCTCTCCGAGGAAACAGGGGGAAAGTACTTCTTTCCTGAATCGGTGGACGAGGTGCATGCCATCTGCACCGAGGTGGCGCACGAAATCCGCAATCAGTACACCTTGGGCTACAAGCCAACCAACTCGAACCGGGACGGAACCTGGAGAGACGTCACGGTCAGAGTGCTGGGATCCCCCAAACCCAAGGGCAAACGAAAGTGGATCGCCAGAACCAAACGGGGCTACTACGCCCCCACCGAGAGTTAGATTTCAGCGTTAGAAGCTCTTGGAGCTGTCCAGCAAGAGTGTCACCGGTCCGTCGTTGGTGGACCGAATCCTCATGGTTTCCCTGAAAACACCTGTCTGGACTCCGATCCGCTGCTGCCGGCAACGTTCGACGAAGGACTGGTAGAGACGATTGGCCGGGTCCGGGGGCGCCGCCATCGAGAACGAAGGACGCCGCCCCTTGCGGCAGTCGCCATAGAGGGTGAACTGAGAGACGATCAAGAGAGCCCCCCCGACCTCTTTCAGGGACAGGTTCATTTTGCCGCTGTCATCCTCGAAGATCCTCAACCCCAAGACCTTGTCCACCAGATAATCGGTGTCGGCCGGGCCGTCGCCGTCCTTGACGGCGAGATAGAGCAGCAATCCCCTGCCGATTTGTCCCACCACCTCCTCACCGACGGTCACCGACGCTTCAAGAACTCGCTGAACCACGACACGCATCGGCTTTCTCCTTCTCCTTGGGGTTACGAAAACGGAGCCCCGGCGAAATCGTTGACACCTTCGGGGGCCTCTTTTACTATCACGCAAACTTGTTGGGGGCAACGTCATGGGCAGGATACCGGCCGGTCAGACCCGGCTCAACCAATCGAGGCGTCGCTGGGAAGAGGAGACCCTCGCCCCTTCATGGAAGCGGTTCCCTCCGAGGCTGCCTGAGTTCACCAGCATCTCGGGACACCCCATCCAGGCTCTCTACGGTCCCGACGACCTGGAGGACTTCGACCCCGAACAGGAGTTGGGGTTCCCCGGAGAACCGCCCTACACCCGGGGCATTCATCCAGGCATGTACCGCGGCCGCCTCTGGACCGTGCGGCAATTCAGCGGATTCGGTACCGCCCGCGACACCAACCGGCGCTTTCTTTACCTGCTCCGGCAAGGACAAACCGGCCTTTCGGTCGCTTTCGATCTGCCCACTCTCATGGGTCTCGACTCGGACCACCCGACAGCCTCGGGTGAGATCGGCAAATGCGGCGTCGCCGTGGATTCGCTGGCGGACATGGAAGTGCTCTTCAGGGACATCGACCTGGAAGCCATCAGCACCTCCATGACCATCAATTGCCCGGCTGCCGTCATCTGGGCCATGTTTCTGGCCCATGCCGAAAAAAGCGGCTGCAACTGGAACAAGCTGCGGGGCACCCTTCAGAACGACATCTTGAAGGAATACATCGCTCAGAAGGAGTGGATCTACCCTCCTCATCCCTCCATGCGGCTGGTGACCGACACCATTGCTTTCGCAGCCCAAAACGTCCCCCAGTGGAACAGCGTCTCGATCAGCGGCTATCACATCCGAGAAGCCGGTTCCACGGCCCTGCAGGAGCTGGCCTTCACGCTGCGCGACGGCATCGAGTACGTCGAAGCAGCCATTCGGGCCGGACTGAAGGTCGACGAATTCGCGCCCCGACTTTCCTTCTTTTTCAATGCCCACAACGATTTCTTCGAAGAAATCGCCAAGTATCGAGCAGCCCGCAAGGTGTGGTACCGGGTGATGAAAGAGCGCTTTGGCTGTAGAGACCCGCGATCCGGCATGCTCCGATTCCATGCCCAGACGGCGGGGTGTTCCCTGACGGCTCAACAGCCCCACAACAACATCGTTCGCACCGCCATCCAGGCCTTGGCAGCCATCCTGGGCGGAACTCAGTCCTTGCACACCAACTCCATGGATGAAACCTACGCCTTGCCCACCGAACAAGCCGCCACCATCGCCCTCAGAAGCCAGCAGATCCTGGCCACCGAAAGCGAAGTGGCAAACACGGTCGATCCCCTGGCCGGATCCTATTTGGTCGAAAAGCTGACCCTCGAACTGGAAAAAGGCTGTTGGGACTATTTCGAGAAAATCGACGGCATGGGCGGAATGGTAGCGGCCATTGAGCGCTGCTACCCCCAGAAAGAAATTCTCGACGCCGCCTACCGATATCAACAGGCGGTGGAACGGGGTGAGAAGGTCATTGTGGGGGTGAACCGGTTCGTCGCCGACGAGGAACAGCCGATCGACACCCTCGCCATCGAGTCCGGGGTGGCCGACAAGCAACTGGACAACCTCCACCGTGTCAAGACCAGCCGCGACGGGCCGGCCGTGCAACGGTCACTGGCGGAGCTGCGCCGAGCTGCCTCCACCGATCGGAACCTCATGCCTTTCCTTCTTTCTTGTGTCAAGGCTTACGCGACCCTGGGAGAAATCTGCGAGGAGCTGAAACAGGTGTTCGGCACTTACGAGGAGCCTGTCTTCTAGAACGGTAGTCGCCGGCACCTGGAGATGCCGATTTTTGAGCATAAGCCCAGCCATGAGTGAGAAGCCCATCCGAGTCCTGGTGGCCAAGCCCGGCCTGGACGGTCACGACCGCGGCGCCAAGATCATTGCCCGGGCGCTTCGAGACGCCGGGATGGAAGTGATCTACAGCGGTCTGCGCCAGTCTCCCGAGCAGATCGTCAACGCAGCCCTGCAGGAGGACGTGCACTGCATCGGACTCTCCATTCTCTCGGGCGCCCACAATGTCATTCTTCCCCGCATCACCGAGCTGATGCGGGAAAAGAAGCTGGACGACGTGCTGGTGGTTGCCGGAGGCATTATTCCCGATCAGGACATCCCCAGGCTGAAGGCGTACGGCATCGCTGAAATCTTCCTGCCCGGAACCTCTACTCGGACAATCATCCAGTACATCCTTGAAAACTGCCGGGCAGCCCCGGTTTAGAACTGCAGTGGTTAGTGCAGAACAGCAACTTTCTTCCCGGCACCGCCATCACACCCCAGGGGTTGACCCCCGGAATTCCGGTCTGTAGAATCCTGGCCCAAGCGCCAGGCAGGAGGTTCTCAGCGATGACGATGGATGGGCATGCGTGCAGGTTCCTGTTTTTCATGGGAGTGATTCTCTTGGGCGCATCCGTCACCGCCGATCGGATCTTCGCCCAAAATCTCCCCGTCAATCCCACCCTCAAGAAGAAGATCAGGGACGACGTCGACAACCTGGTGGTAAACGTTGAACTCGTCAACGTCCTGTTCACCGTCACCGATCGCAGGGGACGCCTGATCACCGATCTGCAAAGGCCCAACTTCAAGTTGTACGAAGACAACAAACTGCAGGAAATTACCAATTTTTCTCGCGAAACCGATCTCCCACTGACCATTGCCGTTCTGATTGACACCAGCACCAGCATTACCGACCGATTCAAGTTCGAGCAGGAGGCGGCAATCGAGTTTCTTTACCAGACCCTGAGGCCCCGCAAGGACAAGGCTCTGCTGATCACGTTCGACTCTGCCATCGAGTTGGTTCAGGACTTCACCGACGACCCCCAATTGCTGGCGCGGTCCATCCGACGCATACGACCCGGCGGAGGAACCAAGCTGCTGGACAGTATCTTCCTCACTTGCCAGGAAAAGCTGAAAGCCGAGCCGGGCAGCACCAGGAAAATCATCATTCTCATCAGCGACGGAGACGACAACCTCAGCATACAAAACCTGGCCTCAACCCTGGAGATGGTCCACCGTTCGGATGTCTCGATCTATGCCGTCAGCACCAACTCCAGCGGTTTCTTCAGCATCAAGGCGCCCAAGTCCGACAAGCTCCTCCGGCGCCTGGCGCGGGAAACCGGAGGTCGGGCCTTCTTCCCCTTCAAATCGCAGGAACTCAGCGAAAGCTTCGCCAATATCGGCACCGAACTTCGCAGCCAGTACTCTCTCGCCTACCGATCCTCGAATACTGCACGGGACGGCTCTTTTCGCTCCATCAGGATCAAGACCGACCGCAAGAGGCTGAAGGTAAAATCCCGCAAGGGATACTACGCCTCCCGGAGTTCCAGCTAGCCTGGACTCTCTCCTCCACATTCTCATCCCCCACCGGCTCGACGGCGGCCTTCGCCCCGCACTCGCCGACACTTCCTTTGGGGTCGAGGGGGGCGCTTGCGCCGACCCTGGGAACCTGCTATGTTGGGTCATCCTGTCGATACATCCCGCTCCCCCAAGTCGGCGCCCGGGACCCTGTTCCGGTTGCGCCCCCACTCAAGACAATAGAGCCCCATGATCGGTTTCAGCCTGGTGGATTGGAGCATCATCATCGCCTACCTGGTCGCCACCATGGCCGCCGGCCTGGCCATGCGCCGCTACGTCGGCAGAGTCGAGGACTTCATCCTGGCCGGGCGAGGCATGGATGTCTATCTGGGGGTGGCTTCCCTGGCCGCAACCGAGTTCGGCATCATCACCGCCATGTATACGGCCGAACTGGGATACAAGAACGGCTTCGCGGGCGCCACTCCCGGGATCCTGATGGCTGCCGCAATGCTGGTGGTCGGACTCACCGGTTTTGTCATCAAGCCTTTGCGGGACTCGGGGGCCTACACCATTCCGGAATTGCTGGACCAGCGTTTCGGCTCTCGGGTTCGCTGGCTGGCCGGCCTGGTGATCGTCCTGGGGGGAGTTCTCAACATGGGGGTCTTCTTTCGGGCCGGAGGCGAGTTTCTGGTGATCATGACCGGAATCCCTCCAGGGTACCTGGAAGTCACCATGACGGTGCTGGTAATCCTGGTTCTGATCTACACGGTCCTGGGAGGAATGATCTCGGTCCTGATCACGGACTACCTTCAGTTTCTGGTGATGGGAATCGGCCTGGTCGTTGTTTCCCTCCTGGTGGCGGTCCAGGTGGGATGGGAGCAGGTGGTGGCGGCCGTTGAGAGAGAACACGGGCCGGGAGGGTTCAACCCCTTGACCAGCCAGGGAATGGGCCCCGCCTACGTGGCCTGGCAGGCTCTCAATCAACTGGCCGTAGTGGTCACCTGGCAAACCGTCATTCAGCGTGTTCTCTCGGCCCGCGACAGTCGGACAGCCCGGCGGGTGTATACCCGGACCAGCTTCTATTTCGTGGGACGCTTTCTTATTCCGGCCTTTTGGGGCATGGCAGCCCTGGCCGTCCTGGGAGCCGAGCACCCCCCGTCGGCTTCGCTGCAGGCCATGCCCACCTTTCTGGCCTCCCTGCTCCCCTCGGGGCTGGTGGGACTGGTGATCGCGGCCATGCTGGCCGCCGAGATGTCGACCGATTCCAGCTACCTGTTGACCTGGAGCAGCATCCTCTACAATGACCTGATCTGCTCCGTCCGCAAGGAGCCATTCAGCGAAAAATCGGGACTGCGCCTGAATCGGTGCATCGTCCTGGGCATCGCCGGTTTCCTGCTGCTCTATGGACTCTGGTATCAACCTCCCGGGAGAGTCTGGGACTACCTGTCCATCACGGCCAACATCTACCTGTCCAGCATCTTTGTCCTGCTGGTGGCCTGCTGTTACTGGAAAGGCGCTCGCGCCGCGGGAGGAATCGGCGCCATCGTAGGAGGAGCGCTGCCTCCGCTGGCGTTCCTGCTGCTCAGCCGGATCCAGCTTCCGGCGGTTGAAGGCAGCCTACCGTTCACCCTTTTGTCATCGGCCGCGCAGTGGCTGAGCCGAAGCGAGGTGAGCGGATTGCTCTCCTTCGCCTTCGCCGCCAGCGGCATGATTCTGGGGTCGTGGATGGCCCGCAGAAAGGAAAGAATCCGTTAAACTCATGCTTCCCTCCCATCCCTTTTGGTTTTGTCTGACCTGGCTCTGTATCCTGTGGTATGGATTTCTGGTGCTCTACGTCGGTTGGAAGGGCCTGGGCGATATCCGTCGGCTGATCGCCAATCTGAAGAACAGGGGCCAGTAGAGTGGCAATTCGCTTGGGGTGGCTGTGCGGCATCGGACTCGGCCTGTCCTGTCTGCTGGTTTCGGCAGGCTGCCGCTGGCAGGCCTCCCAGGCCGGGAACGAGTCGGAACCACTCGTCCGGCAGACGCAGACTCCGTTACCGTCCAAGTCGTTCGAACCGGGCAACCGACTGGACATCAATTCTGCCGGGCCCCGAGACTTGGAATCGCTGCCGGGGATCGGGCCCGTGCTGTCGCAACGCATTGTGGAGTTCCGCGCCAAGAATCCCCCATTCCGGAGAATCGAGGAAATCCTGATCATCCGGGGAATCGGCCGGCGCAAGTTCGAGGCCTTGCGGGATCGGATCCGAGTGGCGGATTCCTGTCGGACTTCCATCGGAGATGGGTGTCCCATTTCCGAGACGGGACACTCCGGAGAAGGCTCGAGATGAAGACCGGCATCCCGCCCCACAGTCCCCTGCCCCGGGAGTTTCACCCCTACCTGGCCCAGTGGTTCCGCCAACACTTCGCCGCCCCCTCCGCTGCCCAGAAAAAGGGTTGGCCTCCGGTGATGGCCGGAAGAGATACGCTGATCGCCGCGCCCACCGGATCGGGCAAGACCCTGGCCGCGTTCCTGTGGTCCCTCAACAGGCTGGTGCAGGCGGCTCTGAGCGGGCGGCTCGAAGACCGTACCTACGTGGTCTACGTGTCGCCCCTCAAGGCGCTGGGAAACGACATCCGCAAGAACCTGCAGCTCCCCATGGAGGAAATCGGGTGCATCGCTCAACAACAGGGCGAGGCGCCGTTGGGAATTCGAGTGGCAGTACGCTCGGGAGACACGCCCGCCAGCGAACGGCAGTCCATGCTTCGTCGCCCGCCCCATATTCTGATAACGACTCCCGAGTCACTCTACATTCTGCTCACGGCCAAAGGGAGCCGCGGCACCCTGAGGGGAGCCGGTACGGTGATCGTGGATGAAATCCATGCCGTGGCAGGCGACAAGCGCGGGTCTCACCTGGCCTTGTCCCTGGAACGCCTGGACCACCTGGCCGGCCGGCGCCTGCAGAGAATCGGGCTCAGCGCCACTCAGAAACCCGTTTCCGACATTGCCCGCCTGCTGGCAGGCACACCGGGCCTCCGGTCCAGGGGCCGGGTGGCTTGTTCCATCGTGGATATCGGCCACCAGCGTGATCTCGAGTTATCCATTGCCATACCCGACCTGGAGTTTGGTCCCATCGCCAGCCTGGAGCTTTGGGAAGCCGTCTATGAGCGCATTGCCGCTGAATCCCGGGCTCATCGGTCGACCCTGGTCTTTGTCCATACCCGCCGCCTGGCGGAACGAGTCGCCCACAAGCTGAGCCAGCGCCTGGGAGAAGATCAGGTCGCCACCCACCACGGCAGCCTGTCCAAGGAGAGCCGTCTGGCGGCGGAACAGCAACTGAAGTCTGGCGCCATCTCGGCGGTGGTGGCCACGGCCTCGCTGGAGCTGGGTATCGACATCGGACACGTCGACCTCGTTTGCCATGTCGGGGCTCCCCGCTCCATTGCAAGCCTGCTGCAGAGAATCGGGCGCTCCGGGCATGGCCTGGACACCGTTCCCAAGGGCCTCCTCTTCCCTCTCACCCGGGATGAGCTGCTGCAAACCGCCGCGGCCGTGCGGGCTGTCCGCGCCGGAGAGCTGGATCGGGTCCACATCCCCGAAAAGCCCCTGGACATCCTGGCTCAGCAGATGGTGGCCACCGTTGCCGGCGGAGAGATTGCCGAGGAAGAACTTTGGGATCTGTGCCGCAAGGCCTACCCCTATCGCGACTTGACCCCCGCAGAATTCGCAGAGGTGGTGGAGATTCTCTCCGAGGGGATTTCGACCCGCCGAGGTCGAGGCTCGGCCTACCTCCACCGCGATGGAGTCCACCGCCGCCTGCGGCCCCGCAGGAACGCGGCCCTTTCCGCCATCACCAGTGGGGGAGCCATCCCCGATACGGCCGATTACGACGTCATCCAGGAACCTGAAGGCCTCTTCGTGGGACGGGTTAACGAGGACTTTGCGATCGAGAGCATGGCCGGAGACATCTTTCTGCTCGGGAACCAGTCCTGGCGCATCCGTCGGGTCGAAGCCGGCAAGCTCCGCGTGGAGGACGCGCAGGGCGCGCCTCCCACCATCCCCTTCTGGGTGGGGGAAGCCCCGGCCCGCACGGCCGAACTGTCCCAAGCGGTCTCGGAACTCCGCCGCAAGCTGGCGGAGCTGCTGGACCTCGAGTCGGACTCAGCCATCGACTGGCTGTCCCGGGAGTGTGGACTGGATCGGTCGGGGGCCGAACAACTGGTCGCCTATGTCACCCAGACCCGGGCCGTCCTGGGAGAGGTTCCCACCCAGCAGACCGTGGTGGCCGAGCGCTTTTTCGACGAATCGGGAGGCATGCAACTGGTGCTGCACACCCCGTTTGGAGGCCGCATCAATCGGGCCTGGGGCCTGGCCCTGCGGAAGCGGTTTTGCGTCTCCTTCAATTTCGAGCTGCAGGCGGCAGCCACCGACGACGGGGTGGTGATATCCCTGGGAGAACAGCACAGCTTTCCCCTGCAAAGCGTGGCCTCCATGGTGCGATCCGATCGAACCGAACGAGATCTGATCCAGGCGGTGCTGGCCTCTCCCATGTTCGGAAATCGCTGGCGCTGGAACGCCACCCGCTTTCTGGCCCTGCTGCGGTTCCAGCATGGACGCCGGGTGCCGATGCCGATTCAGAGGATGCGGGCGGAAGATCTGCTGGCCGCCGTTTTCCCGGCCCAGTTGGCCTGTCAGGACAACGCCCCCGGTCCGGTGGAGCCGGTGGACCACCCTCTGGTGAACCAGACCTTGCACGATTGCCTGCACGAGCCGCTGGACCTGGAGGGGTTCCTGGAGGTTTTGGGCCGCCTGGAGTCGGGAGAGATTCGCTTTCTGGGGCGCGACACACCCGCCCCCTCGCCCATGTCGCACGAGATCCTCAACGCCAACCCCTACGCCTTCCTGGACGATGCGCCCCTGGAGGAACGACGGGCGCGGGCGGTCTCGCTGCGGCGGATGGAGACCGACGCCATCCAGGCTGATTCCTTCCTGGACCCCGAGGTGGTCGAGCGGGTCGTTGCGGAGTTGTGGCCGGATATCAGGGACCGGGAAGAACTGCATGACCTGCTCCTCAACCTGGTGTTCCTGCCCTCCGATGCGGTTGGCTCGTGGCGGGAATTCATGAACGAACTGATCGAATCCAGCCGTGCGGCGCCGGTTTCCTGGGTCAGTCCGGCAGGATTCCGCCAGGAAGCCCATGTCGCCGCCGAGCGGCTGTCCTGGCTGAAGCGCCTGGTTCCCGAAGTCCAGGTGGATCCCTCCTTTGAGCACCGAGCCGGGAATTGCGACTCCGGCTCGCCTTTTCTGCCGGCTGCCTCTTCGACCACGAGCAGGCTCCCCGGAACTTCCGAAGAGATCGCCGCCTTCCTGGTGCGCGAGTGGCTTGAATGCCTGGGACCGGCCACGGCGGCGGAGCTGGCCGATCGACTCGGCCTGCCCCGCTCCATGGTCCAACTGGCCCTGGTGACCCTGGAGGCCGGCGGCGCCATTCTGCGGGGCCGCTTCCGAACCGACCCCGGTCTGTCCGCACCGGCAGGATCCCCCTCCTCGATGGTCACTCCGACTTCAGGCGCTGCAAGTGGGAAAGGCCTCCATTCCACCGGCCAGCCCGGGCCCGACACGGAGTGGTGCGAACGCCGGATCCTGGCCAGGATCCACCGCCTCACGATCGGCCGGTTGCGCCGGGAAATCGAGCCGGCCAGCACCACCGAATTCATCCGCTTCCTGTTGCATTGGCAGCACCTGGAGCCCGGGACCCAGCTCCATGGCCGGGAGGGATTGCTGAAGGTTCTGCACCAACTGCAGGGGCTGGAGCTTCCGGCAACGGCCTGGGAGCGCGACATATTGCCCAAGCGAATTGCCGGCTATCGACCCGAGGACCTGGAAGCCCTGTGTCTGTCCGGCACGGTGGCCTGGGGCCGGCTGCGGTTCTCTCCACCCCCCTCTTTCGACCCGGAGGATCCTTCAGCCGGCAACAGTCAGGCTCGAACCAAGCCCGGCCGCTCGGCCCCTCTGGCCTTTTTCACCCGACAGGACTCCTCCTGGCTGCTGGAGTCGAGGCCCCTCTCCCTGGAGGACGTTCCGGGATTGTCTCCCGTGGCCGTGGAGGTCGCCGGCGCACTGCGCCAATGGGGAGCCAGTTTCCTGTCGGACATTTCCAGGAGCACCGGAAGGCTCCCCGCCGAGGTGGAGGATGGGCTGTGGGAGTTGGTGAGCCGCGGTCTGGTCACCGGAGACGGGATGGCCGGGCTGAGGGTCCTGTTGCTGCCCAACCGGAAGCGGCGCGGACCGGAGCACCGTTTACGAGTCATTCGTGGAGGCAACGCCCCCGGCCGATTGCTGCCACTGGGCCGGTGGTCGCTGTTGCAGCCGCAACGCCCCCATCTTCCGGACCATCCGCCCGGTGAAGCGACCCAACCGGAGGAGTCCGTCAGCCGGATGACGCCCCCCGGTGAGGATCATGAAGCATTCGCCGTCCGGATGGCCCATCAGCTTCTGCGCCGCTACGGCATCGTCATCCGGGAGCTCATGACCCGCGAGCCTCACGCACCCCGATGGAGAGTCCTGCTGAGCATTTACCGGAGGATGGAGGCTCGGGGTGAAATTCGCGGAGGGCGATTC
This sequence comes from Terriglobia bacterium, assembly GCA_963665655.1. GTDB lineage: Bacteria > Acidobacteriota > Terriglobia > Versatilivoradales > Versatilivoraceae > Versatilivorator. Next base: position 4,297,749 of record OY762429.1, on the reverse strand, counting down.
GTGAGCGGCTTCGTGGGCGAACAGTTTGCCCTCCCGGAGGCGGTAGACACCCTGCGCGCGCTGCGGCGCAACCGGGCGCCAAGCGGCGACACGGTCCTGGTCCCCGCGGCAGACCCGCTGAACCTGGTGGGTATTCTCACTCCCGGAGCTCGAGTGTCTCCCTTCTCCCACCAGTGGATCGCCATGCGGGACGGCCTGCCGGTTGAAGCGGGAGAACTGGGAGAGGTGCTGAGCCGATTGCAGCCCCAGCGGTCTTCCGGCGCCGACCAGGCACGGAGCCGTTCAGGCCCTCGTTCCGGCGGCGACACCCATCGGCCATAAGGCCCAGCCACCGGGCAAAAATGTTGAAACCGGCCGCCGGAGGCCAGCGTTGTTCAGTTTGATCCGTTGGCGGCGAAGCATCCTGGAAAGGTAAAGGTTCATGAGACTGCAACGTAATCTGGTTCTCCCTATCGTCGGGCTGGTGGTCCTGATCTCCGTGGTTTATCTGGTCTGGGGTGGTGGGGACGACGATCCGGCCGAGATGTATTTGAAAGTGGCGGTGGAGCGCGGGGACGTCCGCAGGACCGTCACCTCGACCGGAACCCTGCAGGCGGTGGTCACCGTGCAGGTGGGCAGCCAGGTCTCCGGACGGATCCAGGAACTGCATGCCGACTTCAACAGCGTGGTCAAGAAAGGACAGACCTTGGCCATCATCGATCCGGCCAACTTCGAAGCCCAGCGGGACCGCGCTGCCGCCTCCCTGGCGACCTCGGAGGCCGCGGTGAAGAACGCGGAGGCCAACCTGATCAATCGCAAGGCCGAGCTCCAGAGCGCCGAGGCCAATCTCCAGGTGTCACGAGTCGACCAGCAGGAAGCGGGCCGGCAGCTCAGGAGAGCCAAGGGACTGTTCGAGGACGGCCTCATCCCCGAACGGGATCTGGAAACGGCCCAGGCCGGCCATGATCAATCGGCCGCGCGCCTACTGCAGGCCGAAGCCCAGATCAGCCAGATCAAGGCTTCCATTCGATCGGCCGGGGCCCAAAAGGAACAGGCCCTGGCCAACGTCAAACAGGCCAAGGCCGAACTGAAGATGGCCCAGGTCAACCTCTATTATACCAACATCACCTCTCCCATCGACGGGGTGGTGATCGAACGCAACGTGGATATCGGCCAGACGGTGGCGGCCAGCTTCCAGGCCCCCATACTGTTCATGATCGCCAACGATCTGGCGAAAATGCAGGTCATCGCTCAAATCGACGAGGCCGACATCGGAGCCATTTCCGAGCAGGCCGAGGTCGGATTCACGGTCGATGCTTTCCCCGGCCAGAACTTCCAGGGCAAGATTTCCGAAATCCGCCTCAGCTCCAAGCTTCCGGGTTCCAGCACCGACGCCCAGCAGGCGGCCGGGTCCACCAATGTGGTCGTTTACAACGTCATGATCGACGTGGACAACCCCCAGTTGAAACTGCGGCCCGCCATGACGGCCACCGTCACCTTCACCGTGGCCAGTGCCGAGGATGTCTTGAAGGTGGCCAACGTGGCTCTGCGCTACCAGCCGTCCGACAAGACGCCCGAGGAGGTTCGGGCCATGCTTGGAAGTGGCCCGCCCGGCTCGGGAGAGGGTTCGCCGGCAGCCGGTCGGCCCGAAGGCCGTGACAATCCGGCAGGTTCCGGCGGTCGGTCCGGCATGGACCCGGAGCGGATGCGAGCCATGAGGGCCCGGATGGCTCAGGGAGGCGGAGGCCGCGGCTTTGGCGGGCGTGGCATGGATCCGGAGCGGATGCGGGCCATCAGGGCTCGCATGGCTCAGGGAGGCGGGCCCTTTGGAGGGGGCGGGCCCGGCATGCGTCGGGGCGGTCCGGCCGGCGACGGCGCCAGGACGGTCATCGCACCCGCCATTCAGACCCAGTACGGCATCAACCCCGGCTTGAAGATCCGGTTCCCTCAGGCCGAGAAGGCCCGATCCCGCCGCGGGATGTTGTGGGTCCTCGATTCGGAGGGTCAACCCGAACCGCGCCGGGTCCGCTTCGGGATCACCGACGGCCGGGACACGGCGGTTCTTGGAGGGAATCTGGAGGCAGGGGAAGAGGTCATCACCGGAGAGATGGAGACCCGGGCCAGAGCCGGCAGTACCTCCTCCCCGTTCGGAGGGCTGTTCGGAAGCCGGAGACGACCGCAGCAAAGTCAGCAACGTCAACGCTCCGGAGGCCGTTAGCCCATGCAACACCTCGTCAACTCCCTTGCCCAAGAAATGCCTTCGGTGGACCGGAACGGGGCAGCCGTCATCGCCCTGCAGGAGGTCTGGAAGATTTACGACACCGGAGAGATCCGGGTCGAGGCCCTGCGCGGGGTTACCCTGGAGATTGCCCGCGGGGAGTTCGTGGCCATCATGGGAGCCTCGGGATCGGGCAAGTCAACCATGTTGAACATCCTGGGTTGCCTGGACCGTCCCAGCCGCGGCGTCTACCGCCTGGATGGCGTGGACGTCTCCACCTTCTCCCCTTCCCGGAGAGCCGACATTCGCAACCAGAACATCGGTTTCATCTTTCAGACCTTCAACCTGCTGAGCCGGACCTCGGTCTGGGAGAACGTGGAAGCCCCCATGCTCTATTCCGGGACATCCAAGGCAGACCGGGCCGCTCGCATCGAAGAGGCATTGGAGGTGGTTGGAATTCCCGAGAAAGCCAAGGCGCTGCCCAACCAGCTCTCGGGAGGACAGCAGCAGCGAGTGGCCGCGGCCCGGGCCCTGGTCAACCGCCCGGCCATCCTGCTGGCCGACGAACCCACGGGCAACCTGGACTCGGCGACCTCCGAAGAGATCATGGCCTTTCTCCAACGCCTGAACTCGGAACAGGGGATCACCCTGGTCATGGTGACCCACGAGCAGGAGGTCGCCAACTACGCATCACGCCAGATTTACATGAGAGACGGACAGATCCTGAGGGATGAGAAGACCTGACCGCACCCTGAGAGGATGTCGACCCGGGTCTCGATCAACCTGGATATCGGAGCATTGACATGAACTACTGGATGATCCTGAAGATTTCGCTCAAGGCCCTGAACCGCAACAAGGTTCGTTCGGCTCTGACCATGCTGGGAATCATCATCGGCGTTTCGGCGGTCATTGCGATGGTCAGTCTGGGCGAGGGCGCGCGGCGACAGATTCAGGAAGAAATCGCCAGCCTGGGAGACAGCACGGTGTGGGTGAGGGCGGGCAGCCGTCGCTCCTGGGGTGTTCGAAGCGCCTCGGGAACCATGAACACTCTGAAAGCCGCGGATTTCGACGCCATGTTGAACGAATGTCCCGCGGTCAAGGCGGTCAGTCCCAGCGCCAGGTCGATGGCCCAGGTGGTGTTTGGAAATCAGAACTGGAATACCCGAATCGAGGGATACAACGAACTGTATCCGGACATGCGGAATTGGACCATTGCGCAAGGCAGTTTCTTTGACGATTCCCAGGTCAAGGCGGCCGCCCGGGTGGCCGTGCTGGGCAACACCGTCTGGCAGGAGCTCTTTGCCGGCAGCGACCCGGTCGGGCAAACCATTCGAGTCAAGAATCTCTCCTTTCAAGTCATCGGAACGTTCAAGGCAAAGGGATACAACTCCTGGGGCCGCGACCAGGACGACGTCATCATTGTTCCCTACACCACCGTCCAAAAGAAGTTTCTGGGGGGAGCGCTCCACGTGGAGTCGGGCCTGGTACAAGCGGTCAATTCCCGCGCCACCTATGCGGCCGAAGAGCAGATTCGGGCCCTGCTGCGCCAGCGGCACCGCCTGGGTCCCTTTCAGGACGACGACTTCATGATTCGCAACCTCAGCGAGATTGGAGAAGCGGCGGAAGCGACCAACCGGATGATGGGGGGGTTGCTGGCGGTCATTGCCTCCGTGTCCCTGTTGGTAGGCGGCATCGGGATCATGAACATCATGCTGGTGGCGGTCTCGGAGCGCACCCGGGAGATCGGCATCCGCATGGCCATCGGGGCGCGGCCCAGCCATGTCCGCATCCAGTTCCTCTCGGAATCGATCGGCCTCTGCCTGCTGGGCGGGATCCTGGGCCTGCTGCTGGGAGTGGCGGTTTCCATAGGCATCCCTCTATGGCTGGGCTGGCCCACCGTGATCTCGATCAACTCGGTCGTCATTTCGATCCTCTTCTCGGCCGCCATCGGAATCTTCTTCGGCTACTATCCCGCCCACAAGGCGGCTGCGCTGGACCCCATCGAAGCGCTCCGCTACGAGTAGTTCAGGATACCGGCCGGAGGCCGATGAACGCACGCGTCCCCACCTCCGGGCATCCCGGGCCTATTCGGCTCCCAAGCTCGGCCGATATTCCTGTTGTCGGGCTACAGATCTTCGAAAAAGCGGTGGTCGGTTACGTAGGTAAACCCGTCGGGGATCTCCCGTATGTAGAGTTCGGCCTTGAGCACCTGGATGCATCCCTCGACCAGGACCCGGTCCAAGGACCATTGGTTGTCCTTGGCTATCCGGTTGGCTTTCTCCAAGGCAAGCTGGGTTAACTTGAAATGACCCTTGCAGGTGGCTCGTCCATTGTGGACCTCCCCCGCAAACTTGTGAAATTTCCCATCGACCTCCACCCAGTTCTCCATGGACAGGGTGTAGTGCCTCTCCAGAAATTGAAATTCCTTTTTCATCGGTACCTCGGACAGCCCGCAGTTCTCACCAGGGGGCGTGATGATGGCGCAGGCGGGCTATCTCCTCTGCCCCGAAATCAGCGGCTTGCCGGTGGAAGTGTAGCCCAGATTCTCCGCCCGGCAAATTCCTTTTTCCGAGTGGTACAATACAGCCGCCAAAGGAGTAACGCTCATGGAATCCGTCCTGCAATACATCCACCGGAACCGGGACCGCTACATAGCGGAGCTGAAAGAATTTCTGACCATTCCCAGCATCAGCAACAACCCCGAAAACCGCGCCGACATGGAGCGCTGCGCCGCAGTCCTGAAAGACCAGCTCGAAAGCATCGGAATGCAGAAGGCGGCCGTGTTTCCAACCGAGGGCCATCCCGTCGTCTACGGGGAATGGCTGGGGGCGCCCGGCAGACCCACCGTGCTCTTCTATGGGCACTACGACGTCCAACCGGTCGATCCCCTGGAACTGTGGATCTCGGGACCTTTCGAGCCGACCGTCCGGGACGGTGAGCTCTATGCCCGGGGAGCCGTCGACGACAAGGGCCAGGTCTGGATGAACTTGAAGGCGGCCGAGGCTTACCTGAAGGCTCAAGGGACCCTGCCGGTCAACCTCAAGATCCTGATCGAGGGCGAGGAGGAAGTCGGCAGCGCTCACCTGGACGCCTTCATCCAAAGCCACCAGGACCTGCTGCAGGCGGACGTCGCCCTCATTTCAGACACGCCCCTGTTCGATCGGGGAATTCCTTCCATCTGCTACGGGCTGAGGGGATTGGCCTACTTTCAACTGGACTTGAAGGGGTCGAGCCAGGACTTGCACTCCGGATCCTTCGGCGGAACGGTGATCAATCCCAACTTCGCGCTGGCCCACATCATCAGCTCGCTCAAGGATTCCGAGGGGCGCATCCTGATCCCCGGCTTCTATGACGACGTCGCTCCCATGAGCGATCGGGAAAAAGAGGAGCTTTCCCGACTGCCTTTCGACCGGGAGCGATTTCGGCGGGAGGTGGGCGCCCCCGAACTCTTCGGTGAAAAGGGATACGGCACGCTGGAAAGAATCTGGTCCAGACCCACGCTGGAGGTCAACGGCTTGTGTGGAGGCTTCACCGGCGAGGGAGCCAAGACCGTGATCCCGGCCACCGCCATGGCAAAAATCAGCATGCGGCTGGTCCCCGATCAGGATCCGGATCGGATAGCCCACCTCTTCGAACAACACTTGAAAACCGTCACTCCCAGCTCGGTAGAACTCACGCTCACCCGCATGCACGGCGGAAACCCCTGGCTGGCCTCCATCGACCATCCAGCCATCCGGGCAGCTTCCCGGGCCTTCGAGAAAGGCTTCGGCGCCAAGCCGGTCTTCGTGCGGGAAGGGGGATCGATTCCGGTGGTGACCACCCTGGCAGAGACACTGGGCCTGTCCACGGTGCTGATGGGAGTCGGGCTCCCCGATGAGAATGCCCACGCCCCTAACGAAAGACTGGACTTGGGCAACTATCAGACCGGCATCGTGAGCATCGCCCACTTCTTCGACCAGTTTTCAAGAAGCTGAATCCGGCGCCGAGTCCTGGGCTCTCCCGGGGCGATCCAGGACCGCGGTTCGGCCGAATGGCTGCGCCTGCGACTTCACTTCCAAACGCAGCCTCTCCAGGATCTGGCTCATCCTGGAACCATCCACGACCTTCTCACCGCCTTCCGTCTGGACGTAAAACACGTCAAAGGCGTAGTCCCTCTCGGTCGCCAACTTGGCGGAAACGATATTGAGCCCCAGTTCGGCCAGAATTCCGGCAATCCGGTAACTCAAGCCCCAGCTATCCCGGGCCTGCACTTCAATCACGGTGCTATGGGCGGAGATGTCATTGTCGATTCTCACTCGGGGAGCCACGGAAAAGGCGGCGGCGCCCGGCTCGGCACGAACCTCATAGCGCTGGCCCCGCAGCAGGTCCTCCAGACGGGTCTTTCCGAGGATGATTTCGGCGAGCACCTGGTCCACCCGGCGGCGCCCGGCGTCATCGATCAGCAGGTGGCTGCCCAGATCGCTTACGTGGAAGGTATCGATCACGATGCCATCCTCCCGAGTATTGAGTTGGGCGCTCAACAGCCGGATGCCCAAGGCCGTAAGGGTTCCGGTGATCTGGGCGAAACGCCCGGGCAGATCGCGGGTGGAGAGGTGGAGTTCGTGGTAACCGCCATCCGGGTTGGCAACCCATTCACTCGCCAAGGGTTGTTCCTTCAGATTCTCACAAAGACGAACATGGGCCACGATTTGGGGAAGGGGCGTGTAGAGGGAATATTTCTCGGGAAGGAAAGAAAAATGGTTCAGCACCGAGTCCACCGACATTTCCCCGGCCAACTGCTCCAGGACCCCGCGCTGAATCTCGGCGACCCGGGCGTGCTCGGCCCCGCTCAGTTCCCGGCCGAACATGAGACGGTCCATGACCCTGAAATACAAGGACCACAACAGGAATCGGTTTCGTTCCGACCAGGCGGTCTCATCCACCGAGGTCAAGTCCGCAAAGGTATGCAGCAACAGCATGTTCAGATTGTCGGTGGTCTCCACCACCGAGCTGATCTCCTGGACAATCTGGGGATCGTCGAAATCTCTCCTCTGCGATACATGGGCGAGCAAGGTCTGCTCCGTCACCAGCATCAGAACCTTGTCCCGGTCTTCCGGAGAGGCATTGAGGCGCTGCAAGGCGCGAACCGCCATGGGCTGGCCATTGCCGGACCGTCGATCCGGCCCGTTGGAGCCGGTCTCATGCAAGAGCAGGCCCAGGTAGAGGATTGAAGGGTCCTCCACCTGTTCCAGCAGGCCTCGATAATCCCTCAGGCCCGGGTCGGTTGAATCGGCCATCTGGTCCAGGCGATCGACAGCCCGCAACGTATGCTCATCGATCGAATACCTGCGGCCTCGGGCAATGCCGGGGAGGCAGTCCAGGCGACCGAACTCCGGCAGGTAACGGGCAAGAAATCCAAGGTCACGCATTCGCCGCAGCGTCGATCCCACCCTTCCCTTGTTCTTGAGGATGCCCCGAAAGTCGGCGTGCATGGCGGAAACCCGCCAATCGCGAGCCGGCCACCGGTGCAGTTGCGCCTGCAGCCGTGAAACCATCGGGGGCTGGACGATCTCCGGCTCCATCTGACTCAGGCGGAAAATCTTCATCCAGCGTTGGGGCGTCTCCTCTTCGCTTCCCTGCTCCGGTTGGGCAACCAACCTGAGGTATGGAGACTTGAAGGGTTCGGTTCCTTTCAGAAAAGCCGCCTTGTTGCGCTCCAAATAACCCTCAAAGAGAGTCATCAGCTTCCTTTTTCGCCTCAGAATGTCTCTCACCAGCAATTCCAGCGCCGGAAGCTGACGGGAATCGTGAAATCCCAGGAATCGGGCTGTTCGAACACCGGCCTCGCCCAACAGATCCGACTCAGCCGCCCCCGCCAGGAAATGCAGATGGGTCTGGGTCTGGAGCAGGCGTTCCCGAATCGCCAGAAGTTGGGTCCACTCCCCGGGCGTAATCCCTCCCTTTTCCAAAATCCGGACGGGGTCGCCGGTTCCAGCAAGCAGCCTCAAGGCCTGCAACAGCGCTCGGCAGCACCACAACCCGCCCGGCCCCTGTTCCAGGCCAGCCGTCAGGGCATAAACACTCGATTCCCCGCCACCCAGCATCTGCCGGTAGCAGCCCTCGAGGTCACTGAGAAAGACGACCGGCCGCTTGACCAGAGTCGACCGGAGCCGCTGCTGCAAATCGGACTCCACTGACCTAGCCCCACCCAACCATCGAGAGGACAGCAGCTCCAGGCAAAAGTCCATATCTGTCTGAGATCGACTCAGGCACTCCCGGGAACCGAGATGAACGACTTCGCCGTGAATTCCCATCGCCGCCATCCGGGATCGAGCGACCTCCAGAATCCGGCTTGCCTCTCCATCTCCAATCGATCCGGTCAGCAACAACCGGAGCGGAGAAAAGGGAGCCAGTTCCAGACTGCCGTAAGCGCCCAGAGCCAGCCAACAGGTTTTCCGGTTCCGGGCGGGACTGCCGGGAGCCGCGAGTCGGCTTGGCTTCAGCAGGAATTGCAGGCTTAGATCGACCAGACGGCAGTGTTCGGCTGCCAGGTCCAGCGCCGGCGTTCCGTTGAAGTGGCGCCATCGCAACTGCGCCATTCCCCGCCGATAGGAGCCGTCCGGTTGGGTCGGCAACCATTCACTGCCCGGTTTGTCCGGTTTCGGAAGATTCATCCAGGCCCCTGAAACGCGTGCATTGGATCTGTCCAGCTCAGCTATCGAGCAAAAATAAACCAGTTCGGAGGGTGAGGTAAACCGAAAACCGGCCCCGGGGGCGGGCTTCGCTAACGGGACGCCGCGTTGGCCCCCCTCCGGCTCGACTGCGGGCTTCGCCCTTGTCTTGCCGACTCCCCCTCAAGGGGGGAGTGATACTGGCCGACATCTCAAAGGGTCGGCGTGCACTCCCTGGGGAGGCACCGTTTTGACCGGCTCAGGGCCGTTCTGTATAATTCCCCACTTTCCGTCTCACCCCTTCCCCTAATCCGGACCCCTCTCCTGACCGCTGATGAACATCACCATCAGACCCTCAAGCCGCATCCGGGGCCGAGTGGAGCTTCCCGGCGACAAGTCGATCTCCCACCGGCTGGCCATGCTGGGTGCCATTGCCAATGGAAAAACGGTCATCCGGGGTTTTTCCGGCAGCGCCGACTGTGCCGGCACCTTGAGCTGCCTCCGACAACTCGGGGTTGGCGTTGAATCGCCGGGGCCTGGCCATGTGGCGATCTCGGGGCGCGGGCTTCGCGGCCTGGAAGCTTCCGAACACCCCTTGGACGCCGGCAATTCCGGATCGACCCTTCGAATGCTGTCGGGCATATTGGCGGGTCAGCACTTCTCGACAACCATTTCAGGAGACGCCTCGCTGAGGCGGCGCCCCATGCGGCGCATCATCGATCCCCTGTCCCGAATGGGGGCCGAGATCCAGGCGGGCCCGGACAACACCCCTCCCCTCTCCATTAGGGGCGGCCATCTCCAGGCGATCGATTACCCCATGCCCGTGGCCAGCGCCCAGGTGAAGTCGACCATTCTGCTGGCGGGACTCTACGCCTCCGGAACGACCCGCGTGGTCGAACCCCTCGCCAGCCGCGATCATACCGAAATAGCCCTTCGACAATTCGGCGTCGACCTGCAGGGTTCCGGGAGGGCATTGCTGATTCGAGGGGGCCAGCAACCCCTGGGGCAGGCGGCTGCCGTTCCCGGAGACCTCTCCTCGGCCGCCTTCTTCATCGCAGCCACTCTCCTGCTGCCGAACTCGGAAACACTCTTCCAGGGGGTGGGGTTGAACCCGAGACGCCGGGCCGTGGTGGACGTTCTGATCGAGATGGGCGCCGCCATCGACGTCATCGACGAATACCCGCTCCACGGGGAAAGGGCCGGCGACCTTCGAGTCCGCTCCTCCAATCTGCGCGGTGGGAGCGTGTCGGGAGCGCTGATCCCGCAATTGATCGATGAGATTCCCGTCCTGGCCGTGCTGGCGCCCCGCACTCAAGAGGGCATTCACATCCGGGACGCCGCGGAGCTGCGGGTCAAGGAGAGCAACCGGATTCAAAGCGTTGTGGAAAACCTGCGGGCGATGGGGGTGACGGTAGAGGAATACCCGGACGGGATGTCGATTCCGGGCCACCAATCGTTGCAGGGAGCCCTGGTCGACTCTCATGGCGACCATCGCATCGCCATGGCGTTCTCCATCGCCGGCCTGGTGGCCGGTGGCCCCACGGTGATTGGCAATGCCGACTGCGTGTCGGTCTCCTTCCCCGGGTTTTACGACCTGCTGGCCCGATTGACCCAAGCCTGAGAACTGGATAACACTTGACATGCAGACATTTGTCTGTTAAATATTCGCTTTTTATTCTCTATTCAGGCTGTCATCGAAACGGGAGGGCGGCCCAACCAGCCCCGGGAGAATACATGTCAGCCCTGCAGGCCAGTATCTCAGGGAACTTCCGATCCCGACTCAAGGGAGCGGCAGCCGAACCCCGAGGGGAAACACCGCTCTGGTCGCGGATGCAATTGGCCGGACGCCTGTGCGAGCTTTCCTCCATTCCCGGGTCCACCCTGCTGACGGCTGCCTTCCGCCTGGTGCTGGACGCACAGATGGAGGGTGAGCCGGTGGCCTGGATTGCAGCCACGCCCGACACCTTCTTTCCCCCGGACGCCGCTGACAACGGCGTGGACCTGAATGCCCTGGTGGTGATTCGGGTGCCTGGCGCCCAGGCGGCGGCCCGCTCGGCGGACCGGCTTCTGAGGTCGGGCGCCTTCGGCTTGATCGTGATGGATCTGAACTCCAATCCCACCATTTCCATCCCGCTGCAGGCACGCCTGGTCCAGCAGGCGCGGACCCACGACACCGCCGTTCTCTGCCTGACTTCCAAATCCGGGAACGCTCCTTCTCTGGGATCGCTGGTCTCTCTGAGAGGGCAAACCTCCTGCCGGCGCCTGGGAGCCGGCCGCTTCCAGGTCGACATCGAAGTCCTGAAGGACAGACGCCATGGACCGGGTTGGCGCCACATCGAGATCTGCCGTGGACCGGACGGCCTGCATTGACATCCGGGCGCTGCCGCTGCAACTGCTGTTGAAGAGACACCCGGAGTGGAAGCAGCGGCCGGTGGCCGTGGTAGAGCAGGAAAAGCCTCAAAGTCCCCTCCTGTGGGTGAACGCCCCCGCCGGTCAGGCCGGCATCCGGCCGGGGATGCGCTATGCCTCCGCCCTTTCGCTGGACCGGGACTTGTGCGCCGGGACGGTCTCGGAGCGGGAAATCCGGGAGGCCGTGCGGCAGGTCCATCAACTGCTGCACCGCTTCAGTCCCCGGGTTGAGCCCTGCGAGAAAGAACCCGGAGTTTTCTGGGCAGACGCCGGCGGACTCGACAAGCTCTACGGATCTCTCGAGGCCTGGGCCCGGCAAATCGACTCTCACCTCTCCCGGCTGGAGTTTCCGGCCAGCATCGTCATCGGCTTCAGCCGTTTCGGCAGCTATGCCCTGGCCAAGGCAGAGAGGCTGTTGACCGTGCTTCCCTCTCTTGAAGTGGAGCAGACCCAAAGCCGCCGGGTGAGCCTGCTGCGCCTGCAACTCGATCCCAGGCTGCGCGATCGGCTGGAGAAGTTGGCGATTCACACCCTGGAAGACCTGCTGGGGCTTCCCGAAGCCGGCATCCAAAACCACCTTGGCGAGCAGGCCTGGAACCTCTACCGCCTTGCCTCGGGAGAACTGTCGCTGCCGCTCCAGCCCCGAAGCATCCCCGAGCCCCTCCGCGCCTGCATGGACCTGAACGAGCCCGACCCCAATGCCCAGAGACTGCTTTTCAGGATCAAGCGGTTGCTGGACCCCCTGTTGAGGTCGGCAGCGGAAAGATACCAGGCGGCGGCAGCCCTCCAGTTGCAGCTTCGGCTGGAGAACGGGACCCGTCACCGCTACCGCATCCAGCCGGCTCGGCCGACCCTGGAGGCCTCGGTCTTGCTGGACCTGGTGCGGTTGAGCCTGGAGCGGGTCTCCTGGTGCGCTCCTCCGCTGGAACTGTCCCTGGAGGTGGAAGCCGTCTGCGCCTCCGCCGAGAGGCGGAATCTGCTGCAGCGGAACCCCCGCCGCAACCACGAAGCGGCCCTGCGCTCCCTGGCCCGGGTTCGGGCCGAGTTCGGGCCCGATTCGGTGCTTTGGGCCCGGCTCAAACCGGCACATCTGCCCGAAGCCCGCTGGGAGTGGCGCCCCTTCCGGAGACTCATCCCGGCCATTCTCCGGCCGGTTCCCATCCGCCCGCTGGTGCGGCGCACCCATGTCCGGCCCAAACCTCTCGACTGGAAGAAACCGCCGGACAGGCGGCCTCTGCTCGGGTACCTGATCAGCGGAGGATGGTGGAATCGGGAGATTCGAAGAGACTATCGGTTCGTCAACACCAAACGGGGAGAGATCCTGTGGGCCTATTACGATCCGCAAGAACGTCGCTGGTACTCCCAGGGCCGGGTGGAGTGAAGGCGAACCATGACCGGACCGCCCCCTGCTCCCAGTCAACCCTACGTTCCCCTCTGGTGCAAGAGCAACTACTCCTTTCTGGAAGGAGCCAGCCATCCCGAGGAACTGGTCGATGCCTGCCGGCAAAACGGCATTCCGGCCCTGGCCCTCACCGACCGCCACGGGGTGTACGGGATGGTCCGGGCCCATGTCCGCGCCCGCCGGCAGGGCATCCACCTGATCGCGGGGTCGCAGATCAGCCTCCGGGAGGGAGCCGAGATCCTGCTGCTGGCTCGGGACGGGGAAGGTTACCGCAACCTGTGCCGACTGCTGACCGACGGGCATCTGCGTTCCTCCAAGGGGAAGTGCAGGCTGGACGCGCAGGCGGTGTGCGGTCGCAGCCGCGGTCTGATTGCCCTGTGGATCGGCTCCCCCACCCCCAAGGCTTCTCCGGAAGCCGCCTCCGAACCCCTGCTGGAGCAGTTCAAGGCGGCATTCGAAGACTGTCTCTACCTGCTGCTGGCCCGACACCGCCAAGCGGAGGAAGTCCCGCGGGAGATGCAACTGCGAAAGCTGGCGGAGCGGCTCGGGCTCCCTACCGTAGCCGCCGTGGAGACCCTCTACCACTCTCCCGAACGACGCCGGCTGCAGGACGTTCTGACCTGTATCCGGGAAGGAGTCACCCTGGCCACGGCCGGTCGGCTCATCCGGCCCAACGACCAGCACGCCCTGAAGAGCCCCGAGGCGTTGGCGCGTCTCTTCAGCGACGATCCGGAGTCGGTCCGGCGGACCCGCGAGGTGGCCGCTCGCTGTTCCTTTTCGCTGCAGGAACTGCGTTACCGCTATCCCCTGGAGCCTCTGCCGGAAGGAAAGACCTCCAGCCAGCACCTGCGCGACCGGACTTTCGAGGGAGCCGCCCGCCGCCTGGGCGAAAAGTTCCACGGCCTGATTCCCCAATTGCGGAAGGAGCTCGATCTCATCCGGGAGCTGGAGTACGAAGGCTACTTCCTGACCATGCACCAGATCGTCGAGTACTGCCGCCGCCAGAACATCCTCTGCCAGGGGCGAGGGTCGGCCGCCAACTCGGCGGTCTGCTTTGCCCTGGGGATCACCAGCGTGGACCCGACCCAGGTGGATCTGCTCTTCGAGCGTTTCCTGTCCAGGGAGAGGGCCGAGCCTCCGGATATCGACCTGGACATCGAGCACGACCGGCGGGAGGAGGTGATCCAGCATGTGTACGAAACCTATGGGCGCGACCGTGCCGCCATGGTGGCCAACGTGGTCCGTTACCGGCATCGGTCCGCCATTCGGGAAGTGGGCAAGGTGCTGGGGGTTGCGGCCACCAGCCTGGATCGCCTGGCCAAGCTGGTGTCCCACGACCACTGGAGCGCCGAGTTCATCCGGCAGGCCGGACTCGATCCCCGGAACCCGGCCCTGCGCCACCTGACCTCCCTGGTGGAAGAGATTCAGGACTTCCCCCGTCACCTCTCCATCCATCCCGGGGGCTTTCTGCTGGGTCACCGCCCCGTCCACGACCTGGTGCCGATCGAGAACGCCTCCATGCAGGGGAGGACGGTCATTCAGTGGGACAAGGAAGACGTGGATCAGGCGGGCCTGTTCAAGGTGGACCTGCTGGGGCTGGGCGCCCTCACCCATCTGCACCTCTGCTTCGATCTCCTGCGCCGGCACCGGCAAGAGGAACTGTCCCTGGCGACCCTCCCCAAGGAAGATGCCTCGACCTTTGAAACGATCTGCCGCAGCGACACGGTGGGGGTGTTTCAGATCGAGAGCCGCGCCCAGATGGCCATGCTGGGGCGCCTCAAGCCCCGCAGCTACTACGACCTGGTGATCGAGATCAGCATCGTGCGCCCCGGACCCATCAGCGGCGGCATGGTCCATCCCTATCTGCGGCGGCGCAACGGCCAGGAGGAGGTCGAGTACCCCCACCCCTGCCTCGTTCCCGTCCTGAAGAAGACCCTGGGCATCCCCCTGTTCCAGGAACAGGTGATGCAACTGGCCATGGTGGCCGCCGACTACTCTCCCGGAGAAGCCGACCAGCTCCGGCGGGACATGGCGGCCTGGCGGCGTTCAGGGCGGATCGAGCGGCACCGCCAGCGCCTGGTCACCCGCATGGTGGCCAAGGGGATCCAGCCCGAGTTTGCCGAGCGGGTCTTTCAGCAGATCCGTGGATTCGGCGAGTACGGTTTCCCCGAGAGCCATGCCGCCAGCTTTGCCCATATCGCCTACGCCACCGCCTACCTCAAATGCCACTACCCGGCCGAGTTTGTCTGCGCCCTGCTGAACGCCCAGCCCATGGGATTCTACTCGGCCGACACCATCGTCAACGATGCCCGCATTCATGGAATCGAGGTGCGTCCGGTCAGCATTCTCGACAGCCACTGGGACTGCAGCCTGGTCGAAATCGAGGGAACTCCGGGGAAACCTGCCGAGTTTGCGGTCCGCATGGGGCTGCGCTACGTCAAGGGGCTGGGGGGGGAAGACTGGCAAAGGGTGGCTGAAGCGGCCCGGCAGGCTCCCTTCCGCAACCTTCCGGACGTGGCCCGGCGAAGCCGGCTCCACCAGGACAAGCTGGAAGCCCTGGCCGAGGCCGGGGCCTTCGAGTGTTTCGGCCTGGACCGCCGAGGAGCTCTCTGGCAGATTCAGGGACTGGCAAACGAACCCCGGCCCGCGCTGCCCTTGGCCGGCAGTGACCCCGTGCCCCGGTTCCCCTCCCTGAGCGGGCTCGAAACCGTCCTCTGGGACCATCGGGCCAGTGGCCACAGCTCCCGGGCCCACCTCCTGCAACCGTTGCGCCCCGCCCTGGAAGCCCAGGGACTGCCCACCGCGCGCCAACTCAACCGGATGCCGGACGGCCGCCGGGTCCGCTACGCCGGCATGGTCATCTGCCGCCAGCGGCCGGGGACCGCGGGGGGAGTCACCTTCATGACCCTGGAAGACGAGACCGGCTTCGTCAACTTGGTCATCTGGAAACAGACCTTCGAGCGCTATTCCCTGCTGGCCAAGACGCTCTCCTGCATGGGGGTCACCGGAAATCTGCAGGTGGCGGAAGGGGTCACCCACCTGGTCGTGCAGAAAATCTGGAAGCCGGAGCTGGAACAGGGATCACTGCGCCTGAAGAGCCGGGACTTTCACTGAAGACGCTGATCGGAGCGCCACCGCCCTCTTTCGCTCCCGGTTCAATCGGCATTTCCCGTTCAACCCGAAAGGATCAACTGTCCGTTGACAGTCGAATTTGTAAACATTTGTCTATTCTGTTAACCTTATACTCGATGAGGGCCTGACCCCTGCAGGAACCCGAATGATCGTAGCCGATGCTTCCCCGTTGATCGTACTCGCCAAGCTCCAGCGTCTGAACCTGTTGAACCGGCTTTACGGTAAGGTATTGATCGGACCTCTCGTGAAGGTCGAAACCATCGACTCCGGCAAAGCTCTCCGCGCCCAGGGTGTGGAGCAGCTTGAGGCCGCCCGGGAAGAGGGTTGGCTACAGACGGTTCGCCTGACCCCCGAGGAGCACAGTCTGACGCAACGCCTGACGAGGCGCTCGCACCTGGACCGGGGCGAAGCCGAGTCCATTGCACTTGCCAGCGTGCGGGGCTTGCGGCTGATCGTTGACGACAAGGCAGCACGGGGCGTGGCTGCAGCCGCCGGGGTCAAACACTGCGGCACGGTCGGTGCCTTGTTGGAAGCGCACTTGAGACAGCACCTTGATTTCGGGGAATTGGAAGCTACGCTTCGGGACCTCACACACACCTTGTGGCTCTCCCCGGCCGTGGTGGCGGAAGCATTGAGACTGGCACGGGAGGCAAGCAGATGAAGAAAGAACAGATGGTGGGCACCAGACTTCCGTCAGAGTTGGTCCGAGAATTGAAGCTAATCGAGGATGTGGAGCAGTCTGACCGCTCAACCACGGTGCGCCGGCTGCTCTCAAAAGCCATCCGGCAATGGAAGTTGGAGCACCACGCCAGGCTATACGGGGACGGAAAGCTGACGCTGGCACGGGCCGCTCGCGATGCCGGCGTGTCCTTGTGGGAGATGTTGGACTATACCCGCAGCAGGAAGGTATCGGCCCAGTACGACCTCGAAGATCTCCGGCGGGACCTGGGAACCATCTCCGGCAACCTGCAGGGATGAGGGTGAGTTCCCTTGCGCCATGAGAACAAAAAAACCGGGTCCAGTATTATCGTACGAATATGACCATGGTCATGACCATGATACAATAATGATCCTTCAGCCCTATTGAGAGGAGTGCCATGGAAAAAGACAGCAGCAAAGTGGGCGGCACCTATACCATAAAAGCGTCCGAGTTCAAGGCAAAGTGCCTGAAGCTGATGGACGAAGTCGCGGAGAGCGGCAACGAGATCGTCATCACCAAGAATGGGCGTCCAGTCTCGCGGCTGATTCCCTACCGCAATAAGCCGAAAGCCCCATTCGGCCGTGACCGGGACAAAATCAGGATACTTGGCGACATCATCGAGCCTATCGACGTGGAATGGGAGGCTGAGGCCAATCCGGACCGGGTATTGAAACCATGATCCTGCTCGACACCCATGTCCTGGTCTGGCTGCTTTGGGATGACCGCAGGCTCGGCAAGCGGACCCGTCAAGTCATAGACCGTTCCTGGGCTGCAGGCGAAGCAGCCGTATCCGCGGTCACGTTCTGGGAGGTCGCCATGTTACACGGCAAGGGGCGGCTTGCTCTGCTGACCGATATCGGCTTATGGCGCCTGAGCTTGCTTGAGGAGGGCTTGGTTGAGATCGCCGTAGACGGCGAAGTGGCAATCCGGGCGGGCCTGTTGCCGAACCTGCATGGCGACCCAGCCGACCGCCTGATCGTTGCCACTGCATTGCAGGGTCACCAATTGCTGACCGCAGACCATCGGCTCCTCGAATGGCCCGGCCATTTGAGCCGGTTGCGAGCCACGGAGTGAGCGGGGCGACAGGATCAAGCCGGGAAACCTGTTGCTGGCTGTCGTGCGGCCCGGCAGGCCTGCCGAAGATGACGGACCGCAATTCGCCATGACCCAAGAGAAGATCACCCTCGCCCAACTCGAATCCTTCCTCTTCAAGGCCGCCGACATCCTGCGCGGCAAGATGGACGCCTCCGAGTTCAAGGAATTCATCTTCGGGATGCTGTTCCTGAAGCGGCTCTCCGACGAGTTCGACCGCAAGCGCCGGCAGCTCCGCGAACAGGACTACGCCCACCTCAAGAACCAGCCCGAACTACTGGCGGAACTGCTGGAAGACAAGACCTCCTACGGCGAGACCTTCTTCGTGCCCAAACGCGCCCGCTGGCATGAGACATGGACGGACGAGAACGGCGAGCAGGTCCCGGCCCCCAAGGACCTCAAGCACGACATCGGCAGCATGCTCAACAAGGCCATTGCCGCCGTCGAGGACGAGAACGACTCCCTGGCCGGAGTGCTGAAAAGCAACATCGACTTCAACGCCGTCAAGGGAAGGACCAAGATTCCGGACCAGAGGTGGAAGGACCTGCTGGACCACTTCAACCGCTTTGTCCTGGTCAACGACAACTTCGAGTTCCCCGACCTGCTGGGAGCGGCCTACGAGTACCTCATCAAGTACTTCGCCGATAGCGCCGGCAAGAAGGGCGGCGAGTTCTACACGCCGGCCGAGGTGGTGCGCCTGCTGGTGCAGCTCACCAAACCGCAAGCCAGCAACGAGATCTACGACCCCACCGTCGGCTCAGGCGGCTTCCTCATCCAGTCCCACCAGTACGTCGAGGAGCAGGGCCAGAACCCCAACGATCTGGCTCTTTGCGGCCAGGACTCCAACGGCACCACCTGGTCCATCTGCAACATGAACATGATCCTCCACAACATCTCCGGTTTCACCATCGAGAACGGAGACACGCTGGAGGACCCACAGATCCTGGAGAACGGACAGATCCGCAAGTTCGACCGCGTGCTGGCCAATCCCCCCTTCTCCCAGAACTACAGCCGCGCCAACATGAAATTCACCAGCCGCTTCCGCGAGTGGTGCCCGGAAACCGGCAAGAAAGCCGACCTCATGTTCGTCCAGCACATGCTGGCCAGCCTCGAATCCGACGGCCACATGGCCACCGTCATGCCCCACGGCGTGCTCTTCCGCGGGGGCAAGGAAAAGCTCATCCGCGAACTGCTGATCGGCGACGACGTGGTCGAAGCCGTCATCAGCCTGCCGCCCGGCCTCTTCTACGGCACCGGCATCCCGGCCTGCGTGCTGGTGTGCAACAAGAGCAAGCCCGACGCGCTGCGCGGCAAGGTGCTCTTCATCAACGCCGACCGCGAGTACGCCGAAGGCAAGAACCAGAACAAGCTGCGCCCGGAGGACATCGAGAAGATCGATTTCGTCTTCACCCACAAGCGCGAGATTCCCAAGTACAGCCGCCTGGTGGACAAGATCGAGATTGCCGATGCCCACGACTACAACCTCAACATCCGCCGCTACGTGGACAACACCCCCGAACCGGAGCCGGAGGACGTGAGCGCCCACCTCATCGGCGGCCTCCCGAAAGACGAGGTCGAGGCCCGCACCGGCGATTTCGACCGCTTCGGTATCCATCCCGACTTGCTGTTCCGGCCCGAACGCCCCGGCTACCTGGCCTTCCGCGAGACCATCGAGGCCAAGTCCTCCATCAAAAACACCCTCGAAGCCGCGCCCGCGCTCCGGCGCACCCTCGCCGCCCACTTCGAGGCCCTGGCAGGCTGGTGGAAGGTCGCCCGGGACGATTTCGCCCGACTTCAATACGCACGGAACCCGGAGGCAAACGGCGCCAGCAAGATGCCCGAGGTGCGCCACGAACTGCTCACGACTCTCAAAGCCAAGCTGGTTCCCTTGAAAGTCCTGGACGAATTCAAGAGCGCCGGCGTTTTCGTCAACTGGTGGCAGCAGATCCGCTTCGATCTCAAGACCATCGTCTCCATCGGCTGGCACCACAGCCTCATCCCCGACGGCTATCTGAAACGAGCCTTCTTTCAGTCCGAGGCGGACGAAATCGAAAGCCTGGAAGCCGGTATCGGCCAAGCCCAGGGCGAGTTGGCCGAGGCCGTGGAAACCGCCCAGGAAGTCGCCGCCTATGAGTCCGACGAAGACGAGAAGGTCAGCGCGTCTGTCATCAAGAAGGCCCTCAAGGCCCTGATCGCCGACTTGAAGGGCAGCCCCGGTGATTCGGCCAGGAAGGAGCTGAAACGCCTCCGGGAGCAGGACCGAATCCTCAAGGACATTGAAACGCGGATCAAGGAAACCCGGGCGGCGCTCAAGGACAAGACAGCCGAACTGAGGCTCAAGCTGCAATTCAAGCGGGTCGGCACGCAAGACTACCAGGCCGAAACCCGGGCGCTCATCAAGCAGGGCGACGCCCGGCTTGCCGACCTCGACCCGCAGAACAAGGCGGACAAGAAAAAGATCACGGCGTTGAACGAGGACAAGACCGCACTGGCAAAGCGCATCGCCCACGCCGATGCACTCCTGACCCAGATGGGCGGGAAGCTATCCGAGGATGAAGCCCGCGAACTGATTCTGGCCAAGCTCTACGACATCGCCCTCGCGGAGTTGGAACGATACCTCAATGCCGAGAAACGCAGCTTGGTGCTCGGAGTTGAGAAATTGTGGGACAAGTACGCTGTGAGCAGCACGGAGTTGGGGGCAGAGCGGGATGCGACTCTGAAGAAGCTGGATGGATATTTGCAGGCTTTGGGTTACCTCGGATGAACACCAACTGGACAACCTGCAAATTAAGGGACATCGCCGATGTGCGCGTCAGCAATGTTGACAAGAAGACCAGCGATGCCGAAACACCTGTCAAGTTGTGCAACTACATGGATGTGTACGCAAACGATTACGTAACCAAATCAATCGACTTCATGGCCGCGTCAGCAAGCAGGTTGGAGATCGAACGATTCCGCCTTCAAGCAGGCGATGTCATTATCACGAAAGACTCAGAGACGCCAGACGACATCGGCGTGCCTGCGGTGGTCACTGACTCCATAGACGGATTGGTTTGCGGCTATCACTTGGCCCTAATCAGGCCGCGGAACAATGCCATTGACCCGGTCTATTTGGCAAAGCAGCTCTCTTCTGCGCCGATTGCTCGTTATTTCTCGTTAAATGCAAGCGGCTCTACCCGCTTCGGTCTCCCCGTTAGTGTGATCGAGGATGCTCGGATTCCGCTTGCTTCCAAGCCGTTACAAACAAAGATTGCCAATATTCTCTTCACGGTAGACCAAGCCATCGAGCAGACGGAAGCCTTGATCGCCAAACAGCAGCGCATCAAAACCGGCCTGATGCAGGACCTCCTCACCCGTGGCATCGACGAACACGGCAACCTCCGCTCGGAACAGACCCACCAATTCAAAGACTCGCAATTAGGCAGAGTGCCGAGGCGTTGGCGCGTACAATCGCTTGGCGCAGCATTGCATCGGGCCAAGGGCCACATCCAGACCGGACCATTCGGTAACCAGCTTCATGCTCACGAATACGTTCATGAGGGAATTCCAGTTGTCATGCCGCAGGACATTGTTGATACATCAATCTCCGCCAACTCAATTGCGCGGGTGCCTCGCAATCGAGCCGGTGACACCGGTGACTTACGGAGACATCGCACTGAGTTTAATGATGTTGTGATCTCTCGACGAGGTGACCTGTCCAGAGCGGCAGCCATCGGCGAGCGCGAGGTCGGCTGGCTTTGCGGTACTGGATGTTTCCTGCTGAGGGTGTCTCCAGATGCTATCCATGCGCCATGGCTGGTAGATGCCTATCGACACCACCGTGTTCAACGGCAGATCGACGCCAATGCAATCGGCTCGACTATGCCGAGCCTCAATAATTCAGTAATGGAGCAACTCAGAGTAGCTTTTCCTGGTATCAACGAACAGAGGGAAATCGCGCGTCATCGGGAAGAGCTTGACGCGACAATCAGGACGCTGCTGGACCATCTGCTCAAGATGCGGCAAATCAAAACTGGATTGATGCAACAATTGCTCACAGGTAGGCGTCGAGTGACCGATAACACCGCTTGAGGTAGAGATGTTGGAATCCATCGATGTTTTAGGAGAACTTCATTGGACTCATCTGACAAAGAAGCCTCTTCAAAATGAACACTAACGATCCTTTTAATGCGGGCACTACCCCCGGCGCCCTTCCAAAAGGCGATGTTGCACGCCAAGCAGTCGATTCTCTGCGCGGTTATGCCTATCAAGCTCTCGCGGCGGCGCTCGCATGGCTCGATATCGACGAACGCAGTCGCCTCTACCTGGAAGTGGCTGAAGACTACGCAATCATAGCGGATCAGGCGCTTAGTGCTGTTCAGGTTAAGGACACGGAAAGATCCGGATCGGTCACGTTGAATAGCGAAAGCGTTCGCAATGCGGTCACGGCGTTTGTCGATCTTGTTAACCAAAATCCCGAGATTCAGGTTGAACTGCGCTTCTTCACGACGTCGGAGATAGGAACAGAGAAAAAATTTGCCGAGCGCTCGGCGGGCATGGCGGGGCTTAAGTATTGGAGAAAAGTTGCTGGTGGGGCAGCCGCCTCACCGCTCCGCAAAATATTGGAAAGCGACAAATTCCCAGAATCCGTAAGGACTTTCTGCACGACACGAAATGATGCGAAACTCCGGCGCGACCTCTTTACGAGAATACATTGGGACTGTGGCAAACCGGACTTCTCGACGCTACGCCAAGAGTTAGAAGCGCGTCTGGTAGTCGTCGGCCGCGACCGATTTTGTCTTCCTAAGCAAGAGGCTCGTCGGCTTGCTGATCACTTGGTTTATCAGGTCCTGGAAAAAAGTACCGTCAAACAGACCGAGGCGCGCGTTCTCACGCAGTCGAGGCTTTACGAATTGATCGACTCAGCGACCCGAATTTCAGTCCCGCGGTTTGCTATTGACGCATTAGCCCGACTTGCCTCGGATTTGACTGAATCGCTTAGCGGAGGCTTGGGTGCTAAGAACCTCCTGTCCATTGCACAAACAGGCTGGCTTTTTGAGGGCACTACGCTTCCCGTACCGCAGGGAATGATTGCAA
Source organism: Terriglobia bacterium (assembly GCA_963665655.1). Classification (GTDB taxonomy): domain Bacteria; phylum Acidobacteriota; class Terriglobia; order Versatilivoradales; family Versatilivoraceae; genus Versatilivorator. The sequence continues at coordinate 4,275,091 of OY762429.1, read as the reverse complement.
GGAGTTCAGTCGAGTCCGTAGTGACCGCCAGTCTCGGGGATTGTAGTGCCTGCGTGCTCGTAGGTAGCAGCGGGCTCGGCAAGTCCATCGTATCGCGAGCCGTTGCCATCGCGCGGACCAACACCTTCTTCATAGTGGACTTTCGGGACACTACTATGAACGAATCAGGCCATCGGCTCGACATGTTATTTGCCCGCATTGGCGGTCTAACCCCGTCACTCCTGATCCTGGAAGACCTGAACCATCTCGACAATACGCATGTCGTCTTGTCGCTGGCGCGTGTCATCGAAGCTTCCCGGCGACACGATCATGAGGTGCTCATAACATGCTACCGGAAACCATCTTCAACAGCTCTGGCTGATGTCGGTCTCACTCCAGGTTGCGTCGTCGACTGTCCATACTTCTCAGAAGAAGAAGTGCACGCACTTGTTACTTACAACGGTGGGGACCCGGTTAGATGGGGGCGCCTCGCCTACATAGCAGGAGCCTCCGGTCATCCTCAGCTTACACACGCTTTCGTAACAGGCATAGCGGCTCGCGGATGGCCAATTAAGGAAATGAAGGATATCGTGGATTCTGGCTTGTCGTCTGGAGACATTACTGCTGCTCGCGAGGCGGCTCGGCGACGTCTCATATCTGCGCTTCCCGAAGGAACACGAAATCTTCTCTATCGACTCAGTCTTGCGATTGGGCACTTCGACCGGTCACTAGCGCTGGCAATTGGCGAGATTCCTCCAGCGGTGGTGCGAACCGGTGAATGTATGGATCAGCTAGTGTAGTGTCTCACAAATAGATTGACAATTACCTGGTCAGTGTGTATGCTGGAGCTCATGTGGAAATCTGCCCCAACATTACCGATCACGCCTCAACAGAAAGAAACCTTGCAACGCTGGGTGCGGGCTCACCATACCCCCCAAAGCGTCGCCACCCGCTGCCGGATTGTTTTGATGGCGGCCGAAGGCATATCCAACAATCAGATTGCCAAACATCTCACCGTCACCCGTCCAACGGTTCTGCTTTGGCGCCAGCGCTTTGCCAAGCTCGGGCCACAGGGCTTGACCGAAATCCAGAAAGGACGAGGCCGTCGCCCCACCATTGGGCCCGAGAAAGTGCAATCCATTGTGCACATGACCCTACACACCCAACCCAAGGGCGCCACCCACTGGAGTTGTCGAACCATGGCTCGACACTGCGGCCTCAGTCCCGCCACTGTTCAACGGATTTGGGACGCCCACGGGTTGCAACCCCATCGGCTCCGCCACTTCAAGCTGTCGCGCGACCCCCACTTTGTCGAGAAACTGACCGATGTGGTCGGCCTCTACCGGAATCCGCCCGACAAGGCGCTGGTCATCTGTGTCGATGAAAAGAGCCAGATTCAGGCCCTGGACCGGAGTCAACCCGGCCTGCCCATGAAGAAAGGGCGCTGTGGCACCATGACTCACGATTACAAACGCCATGGAACCACCACGCTGTTTGCGGCCCTCAACCTGCTGGAAGGCACCGTCATCGCCGATTGCATGCCGCGTCACCGCAACCAGGAGTTCTTGAAGTTCCTTCGCCGCTTGGACAGGGAATTTCCCCAACGGGACCTCCATCTGATCCTCGACAACTACCAAACCCACAAGCACCCCAACGTGAAACGATGGTTAGCCAAGCGGCCTCGCTTCCATCTGCACTTCACTCCTACCAGCGCTTCCTGGCTGAATTTGATCGAGCGTTGGTTTGCCAACTTGACGACACAGAGAATCCGCCGCGGTGTCTTTCACAGCGTGCCCGAACTGGTGCAGGCCATCCACGACTACGTCCAGACCCATAACGACAATCCCGCTCCCTTCGTCTGGACTGCTTCTGTGGAATCGATTATGCGAAAGATCAATCGTTGTAAAGTCATTTATGAGACACTACACTAGTCGGTCCCTGGCTCGAATCAGCAGGCAAAGATTCATTTCGTGTTTCGCCGCTTGCCAGCAGATTTGGGACTGAGATGCTGAGCCTTGATGAGCAAAGGGTCATCCATCAAGCCATCGCAACGCAAATGCTCGGAAAGCATACGATCGATGCGAGAAATTTCGACGCCATCATGATGCATGCGATTGCAGGCAAGTCTACGAAGAGCTTGGTTATGCTCGCGGGCAGCGTGCTGTCTTCTGACTATCGCGTGCTTGAAGGACTCGCAAAACACCTACTAGTCGTCGATTTCTTCCGAACCGACGTACCCATCTACACCGATGCTCCTTCAGTCTCTGGAATGCTTCGGCTCGCTCAATTCAAACTGGCGGTCGCAGCGGGTGAAGAAGGCAAGATATCTGACATTGCAACGGCGCTTTTCGATGAGATCAACGACATGCCCGAAGGCGAGGAGAAGCGCATCCTTGAAGTTCCTGCACTGGCCCTCGTGCTCAGCACGATGGGTGTTGCGAACCATCTCGATAACTGGATCGCTCTGGTGCTCCGTCTAAAGACATTGGCTGCATCCAATGACCTTTTGCAAGGTCTCCCGGCCAATGCCGAAGATTCTGCCGAAGCAATTCGCTCGAACCTCCTTGGAACGCTGTTTAGCATCGGAAGTGCCAATCTCGCCTCCGTAGACCGACTTGAGCACATCATTAACGAACTTGACGAACTCGACCCGAAAGTGCGAGCGCTTCTACTGGTGCCAGTGAGGAGAGTTCCCACTGACTGCTCCTCACTCATTAACGGGACCTGGTCCACACAGATGCGCCGTGGTCGTTTCGATGCGAACGACGCCGCAACTCGCTACCGACGTATGGCAGCCAAAACAAGGAACTGGAGCATTCGCTCTATCTCCGTTCAATGTTCGGTAGCACAGGCAGTCATGACGGATGAATATCTGGACGACAGGGAGGGTGCGCTCGAGCTTCTTGAAGAGACGGTGCAGACGCTGGGACAAGACCTGATCCTCAGTCGCGCAAAAGCTAGAGTACATTGGAACCGTGGGGAACACGGATCAGCCCTCAAGATTTTCCGTGGCATCGCGGATGAGTATGGCCGCGACAATCCGGTTGAGCGTGCGTTCGCTTTGCGAGATGCGGCCATCAGCGCGGCAAAATGCGATGATTGGGCGCAAGCAGAAAAATGGTTCCTTGACGCCCAAAGCGCTGCCAGGCTAGTCCACGTCGCCGACATGGATGTTATGGCGATCGGCTTGGGTGCTGACTCGGCCGTGGCTGCTCTCAAGACCGGCGAGGTAGGTCGGGCACTGACGGGGCTTTTGGAAGCAGTAGAAGCCTTGACAGAGGTCAACCCAGAGTCAACATTGCACGCCGCATACTGCCACCGCGTCATTCGTCATACCGTGCTATGGATGCACTCCCGTACCAAGGGAAGCAACGTTAATTTCGAAGGACAGCCAATCACAATGGAAGCGGGAACCTGTAGCAATCGCAGCCCTTTACCAGTAATCAGGGATCATCCACTCGCACACATTGATATCACTTGGTACATGCTGGCGGAGATGGAAATTGCATCCGGTCTCGACTTGGGGATCGCGGCTTCACTTGAAAATCGCTTGAAGGAAGGTTCGATCCCACTAATGGAAGTCCGACTCCGTATGGAATTGATTCAAGCCGATATCGAAAAGCTTGATGCCGCTGGATTTGCAGCCCACTTCACGCCGTATGTCGAAGCGTTTGTGCACCTAAAGAAGGAGGGAGAGCGACTTAAAGCGGGATTCGATGGGCTAACCTCGAAAAGAGAAGAGATACCACCACTAGACAAAAATAGACCATTTGATCCTGTGGTCGAGCAGGTGGCGAAAGATGCTATCTTGGCTTATGGGATCCGCTCTACCCTGGGAGGACAAGCTGAGTCGATAGCGAAGCTTGAAACTGCTTTGAATAGGCAGATCACGGAGCCGTTTCCAGGTCGATTCGTATTCCATCATCGGAATAGAACGCCCGACCCATTCAATGAACTGGATCGCATTGTTCTAACCATCATCAAAAAACTTCTTCGAAACGAATACATGGAACCGAAAGATTTTTGGATAGCAGGTGCACGGTTTTTCGAGTGGAGTAACCACTCCGATTTCAAGCGTTTGCTCACGACTCACCTCGCTGCTTGGCAGAAGTGTGGCTGGAGGCAAATTCTGAAAACGGAGTCGTTCCAACTCTCCAGGCCCCGGCAGACCGTGCCCCAAATTGAGGAAATTCTAGCAGGATCTACAGATGATCAGACCTTCGTCGCGAAGCTTCTTCTTGCAACCTCAGAAGCATTAGGTGTCTCGCTTAGTGCGGCGTACCGCGATGCCCTAAAGACTATGGCAGAGGCCACCGAATCACCGACTCAATGAGGCTAACTGGAATTCCGCTTCTTGGGACCAGCCCTGCATTCTGGATGAACCTGCAAAGCGCAATTGAGGCTTGAGTAGTCCTAGAGAGAGACAATCTGTAGGACTCACTGGAGACAAGCCGTCAACACTACTATCTCCCCGCTCCCACCTGACGTAGGGCATTGCTCACGGCTCCAATAGCTTCTGATACATTCGGTGCGAGTGTGTGGGTTTCGGATACACAGAAACATCATCGAGCCTGTCGATGTGAAATGGGACGCTAAGGCCAATCCAGACCAGGTATTGAATCCATGGCCCCGCTCGATACTCACCCTTGCTGAGGCTGGTCTTGTGGTGGTGAATGGGGTTGGTGGCTCCGATCGCGGTTGCCCGAGGCGATCTCTTCTTCCGCCAATTCCCGATTTGCCCGCAACACGAGTTGTATGGCCTCAATCAGATTCGCTTTAGCCTCTTCCAGCGTTTTGCCTTGAGTGTTGGCGCCGGGGAGTTCCTCAACGTACCCAATGTAACCCTGTGGAGATTTCTCGAATACCGCCGTCAATGGTTCGTTCATTTTGTGTCTCCCCTTTCAACCGGCTGACTCTACCGCCTGAGCTTTCTGTTGGGTCCATTTCTTGGGGGGCAGCTCAACCTATCGGACTGACCGAAGCCTGTCAAGCTACGGAATTCTCCCGTGACGATGTTGACGAAGGGCAGTTCCGGCTACAACGGCTATTCCAAATCAACAGCCAATAGCTTCCTCACAATGTCCGGCGCACGAGGTTCCTGTTCTGGCCGTTCTGGCCTAAGTTTGCGCAGACAATCGACCCAGGAGTTGAGATATTGGGAGAACGTGCTGTCATTCCGAACGTCCCAGCAGTTCAACCAGTCGCAATCGCTCCAAAGGGCTGGGTTTTGCCTGAAGCTGCCTAGCAGCGATACCGCCACGACACGATTGAGTTCCCTGCGGGTGGGGTTATTCTCCAGCCGGTCGATGTTCCGGTGAAGCCAAGCGGGAAGATCGGACTGTGGAGGGATCGGGGTTTTCTTTTCAACCTTCTCGGCATATGACCGATGGTGTTTGGCGAATGCGGACGCTTGGAAGACGCCGGACGGAGGATGCTCTTTCCAGACCGTTGCCAGGGATCTCAGGACATGGAGGGAAGCCAGTTCGCAGAGGCTTTCCTCGAACCACTTGTGCTTGTGTTTCTTGTATCTGTCGAAATGAGTCAGGATGCGACAGAGCTCATGTGAAAACTGAAACACGTACTGGCTCCAGTAGGTATCCCTCGCACTGAGAAAAACCTGGTATGGCCGCTGATCGTGCACGGTAAACGGATGGTCCCTGTTCCAGCGGGATACATGAACAGCCGCCTCGGGCGCCGCCTCAAATGAGCGGACCAGTACACCATAGGTCGAGAAGAGGACTGCACGAATCTCGCTCAGGCTTGTCAGCCCCCAATTCCCGTTGACAACCGTCACGACAGCCTCTGCATTTCCCGGCGTCATGGGACGTCTCCCTTAACCTTGGGCGATACGACGAGTCGGCCCAGGGTTCCTCGTTCATCGGGAGTGTCCAGCATCTCCTCGAAGTCCGGCAAATCCCTGCAAATCCATCCGTCCGATTCGAGCCTGGATCGCCTGTCATGGGGAAAACTCGGAGCAAAGAGCGCCAATTCATGTTTCCAGTCCCGAAAACGGCTTCCCTTGCGGGTGGACAGAAAATTCGCCACATGTTGCCGGAATCGCTCTAGGGATTCCCTGTCGTGGTTTCTTGCGGTCCTCTTGCAGGATCCAAAGCGCACCTTCCGTTTGCGTTCGTCCTGTGCAACCAGGTCGATCTCGATGGGCGCCTGGCCTCCTCGCGGTCGATTCCAATAGCCATGAATCTGCTGCGTCATAGAAAAATCTCCGGTCTCCAAGCGTGACGCCTCTTCGCACGCCTGGCACACCAGCACTTCGAACGCGTGTCCTTCCAGGGTTTGAATCCTGGAGAGCAGTCCTCTCACCAGCCGGGAGCCGGGAACCACGCGCATGTCTTGGCGGATCTCCTTTAATACGGCCAACCAGGCGCGCAGAAACGGGTCCGAAACGGCGTAGCGTGCATTCCTCGGTTTCCCTTCCGCGAAGACGGGAAACGACTTTTCGACCAGCCTCAGGTCTTTCACAAGGACTTCGAGATAAGCCCCCAAAGAGGACAGATCCGGAAGCTGGTCCAGCAATTGGGCATGGGAGCAGGGTCCGTGCCTTGCCAGAGCGTGAAGAATGGCCAGGTAGTTTCGGCGCAATTCGCCTCCGAGCAGTGTCTCGCCCTCCTGGCTCAAGGGAGCATTGCCCAAAAGGAAGAGCCTGTTGCACAACTCGGTCGCCCAATCGCCCCACTGTTCAATGGCGTCCAGCCCATCTTCCCTGGCAAACAATTCCCAGTACCTGGGCACACCCCCGAAAAGCGTCCAAAGGGTCAGGAGTCTTTGCGGATCGGCTGCCCCATGTTTCCGGCTGACTTCAAAGATTGTCCCAAGATCCCACGGCCCAAGCCTGATGTCGTAGGTGGTGCGCCCGAACAGCGGCGCCCTGCGGTCTTCAAGCAACGCTTCCATTTCCGTCTGGATGGAGCCGACCACAATCAGACCGCCCTTCGTACTGCCGCGCCCGAGCCGGTCCACTTCTGCCTGCAGCAGAGATGGGAAACCTTTGAGCGGCCCCTGATAGCAATACTGGAATTCATCGATGACGACTATCGCTCCCCTGTTGCAGAGTGAGCCGATCGCAGCCGCGACTCCCTCCAAGTCCCGCACATCATCGAGCCCGACAATCTCCTGATCGAGATTCCATCGTCGGGCAGCCCGCCTGAATACGCTGGCGGTGTCGGAAACACTGCTGTCGGGCAGTTGAAACAAGAGCGCCAGCCGCCAGCTCAGATCGTCATTCCTGACTGTGGTGAGCACCTGGTTGATGAGCGCCGTCTTTCCTATCCGGCGCCGCCCCCGTATGGAACCGAAGAACCAGCGTCCCTTGCGCATATGCTCAAGGAGCTGCCCTGCTTCTTCCCGACGACCGTAGAATGACCATTCCGCGCTCATGCCTATAGCATAAGTTATTTTTTCTAATTGTCAATTTCGTTCGAGAGTGGCATGCTTGCGAGGTCGGGATCTAGAATTGTCATAAGGCGTGAGTCTTGGGAGACAGCCAATGACCCGAGTAAGGACACATCCCGGCCACGTGCTGCGAGCGGAGTTGAAAACTAGAGGCATGAGCGCCAACCGGCTTGCGCTCGCCATCCGAGTACCCGCCAACCGCATTACCGCCATCCTGCGCGGCCAACGGGCGGTCACCGCCGAGACCGCGGTGCGCCTTGGCCGCTTTCTTGGGACCGGCCCTGCATTCTGGATGAACCTGCAAAGCGCATACGATGTCTCGGTCGTCGAGAGCGCAAAGGGTCGTCTGATCGAAGAACAGGTACCTGCCGCCGGTTTGTGAGTGCGCGCACGATGGGCGATGAATGTAGTTTCTTGTTGGGTGAGTCTAAGGTGGTTTAGGGATTCAAACGTGTCTGAAATCAGCGCCTCTGAGGCGAGAACGCATCTTCTGCGATTGCTGGAACGAGTCCGGAAGGGTGAACGCTTTGTGATTACGAAAAATGGCAATCCCGTGGCCGAACTCATTCCATTCAGGAAAGGCGATCCGGAAAAGCTTCGAGGCGCCATTGAGGACCTCAAGGCATTTCAGAAAGCCCATAGCCTGGATGGCTTGTCCGTGCGGGAGATGATCGAGGAAGGGCGCACAATGAAAGCCATCTCACCACCCTCCATGGATGAGTTCGACACCCTGATTGGGGAAGCTCGCAAGCAAGCTCGAAAAGCAGGTCTGAAGCCGTCTGAGGTCAAGGCCATCATTGACGACGTTCGCTCTCGTAAGTGAGGTCATTCTCGATACCGATGTCATGACACCGCAATCGCTCCGCCTGGACGAGCGCAACCACGTCGAGAAACCGTTCCTGGATCAACTCGCCGGGCTTGGCTGGGAGATTCTCGACCTCGACAAGCAGCAACTCCCCACCGACAGCCATCGTGAGAACTTCACCGAGGTGGTGATGCTGCCGGTGCTGCGCGAGCGGCTCCGGGTCATCAATCCCTGGTTGGAGAACGACCAGATCGACGAAGTCGTCAAACGACTCACCGCCGGCTTTCCCGGTACGGGGCTGCTGGAGAACAATCGGCACGTCCTGAATCTGCTGCTGGAGAACACCAGCGTCAGCCGAAACCGCCAAACCGGAGAGAACAGCCCCACCGTCCATTTCGTTGATTTCAAGAATCGCGAGAAAAACCGCTACATCGCCGTCTGCCAATTCAAGGTCCGCGTCCTCGGAACCGAGCACCACATCATTCCAGACATCGTGCTGTTTCTGAACGGCCTGCCGGTGGTGGTGATCGAGTGCAAATCACCCAAGGTTAAGGACGCCATCCCCGAGGCCATCGATCAGCTTCTGCGCTACAGCGAGCAGCGCGGCGCCAGAGGCGAGGGGAACCCTTCCCTCTTCTACTACAACCAGTTCGTGGTGACCACCTGCCGGCAACAGGCCAAGTTCGGCACCATCACGACGCACAGCGAAAAATACTTCTACCGCTGGGCCGACCCCTATCCCCGGACGGTGGATGATCTGGAGCACGGGGCGGGAAGCCCGAACGATCAGCAGCGCCTGGTGGCGGGGATGCTCGATCCCGTCAACCTGCTCGACCTGATTCGCACCTTCACGCTGTTCACCGTCAACGAAGAGGGCCAGACCATCAAGATGGTGGGGCGCTACCAGCAGTTCCGCGCGGTGAAGCTGGCGATAAAGCGCTTGCTGGAAGGCCAGAGTCCGCGCCAGCGCAGCGGCATCGTCTGGCACACCCAGGGATCGGGCAAGTCCCTGACCATGATGTTCATGATCCGAGAGATGTACCGCCATGCGGCGCTTGCCAATTGGAAGGTGGTTTTCGTCACCGACCGCACTCAGCTCGAACGGCAGCTTTCCGAAACCAGCGGGAACATCGGCTTCACGGTGAAAGTGGCGGAGAACATCCAAAGGCTCAAGGAGCTGCTCCGCGCCGATACCTCGGACCTGGTCATGGCCATGATCCACAAGTTTCGCGAGGTGGACCTCCAGGAGACCTTCCCCGAACTCAACGCCAGCCACCGCATTCTGGTCATGACTGACGAGGCCCATCGCTCCCAGTACAGGCTGCTGGGCGCCAACCTCGACAGGGCGATTCCCAATGCAACGAAAATCGGTTACACCGGCACGCCGATCGACAAGACCGAACAGGTGTTCGGCGACTACATCGACAAGTACACCCTGCGACAGTCGATCGAGGACGGCGTGACGCTCCAGATCGTCTACGAGGGGCGCACCCACAACGCCGAAGTACCGGACCGGGGGGCGATGGACACGGCCTTCGAGGACGTGTTCAGCGGGTACGATCTGCGACAGCGCCTGGAGATCCTCGGCCATGGTTCGAGAGATGCCTACCTGGAAGCGGAATCGACCATCAAGGCCAAGGCGCACGACATGGTCGAGCATTACCTGACCCACGTGTTTCCCAACGGCTACAAGGCGCAGGTGGTGGCGACTTCACGCGAGGCGGCCGTCCGTTACAAGCCGCACATTGACTCGGCGCTTGGGCCCGCCCTCGCAAGGCTGGAGCAGCGTAACCCTGAAGGTCTGGATCTGAAACGCCTCAAGTCGATGCGGACGGATGTCATCATTTCCCCAAAGCACAACGACTTGCCGCGTCTGAAGGTCCATACGGACTCCTCGAAGCACGAGGCCAGCATCAAGAGCTTCAAGCTGCCCTTCGGGAGCGAAGACCAGGGTGTGAGCGGCGACATGGGGATTCTCGTCGTCAACAACATGCTGCTCACCGGATTCAATGCGCCCCAGGAACAGGTGATGTATCTCGACAAGGTTGTTCGGGCCCACAACCTGCTGCAGGCCATAGCGCGGGTGAACCGCATCGCCGGGGAGGACAAGACCAAGGGGTTCGTGGTCGACTACGTCGGCATCGGACACCATCTCAAGGAGGCCATCGATGTATACGACCAGAGAGAGCAGGCCGAGGTCATCGACACGCTCAGCTTCCCCGAGAAAGAGTTGCGGGAGCTTCAGGACAGCCATGCCGCCATCATGGAGTTGCTGAAGAAGAACGGACTCGACGATCTGAGCGACCACGATGCCTTTTTCGATGTCTTCTATGACGAAGACCTGCGCTTCGAGTTCATTCTGGCCTTCAAGAAGCTTACCCGGCACCTGAACCTGTTGTTCCCGGCCAGGGAGGCTCTCGACTACATGAGGGACTACAAGGCCCTGGCCGAGATCAACGTGTTGGCCGGCAAGCACTTCCGCGACCAGCGCCTCAGCATGAAGGGCATTCCGGCGAAGTTGCGGGGCATCACCGACCGGCATCTGGAATCGCAAGGCATTGACGTCAAGGTGCACCCCATCTCGATTCTCGACGAGGACTTCGTCAAGGACCTTGCCAAGCGAACCCGCACCAAGACCAAGGCAGCCGAGATCGAGCACGCCATTCGCCACCACCTCGAGGTGGAACTCGATGACGACCCGGACCTCAAGGCTTCGTTTGCCGAGGCGCTGGCCGCCATATTCGAACAGTTCCGCGACAACTGGCAGAAGATCTACGAGGAGCTGGAAAAGCTGCGAAAGCGCATCGCAAACGCACGCAAAGAGTCCACTTATGAGCTGCACCGCAAGAAGCAGATGCCGTTCTTCCGCATGTTTCGGCGGGAGTTGTTCGGCGGAGATTCTGTTGAAGAGGGTGCAGGCAGGTTGAACGTGGTGGACCCGAGTCCACCTTACGGATGGAGCGCAGACCAGAAAATCAGCTTCCTGGTGAACCTGACGCAGAAGGTGTTCCTGGTGATCGAGCGTGAGCTGCAGCTCACCGGGTTCTGGCAGAGCATCCCGGCCCAAAACAGGCTGAGGGCTGAAATCCAGAAGACGCTGCTGGGGCCCGACTTTGTCTCGGTCCGCTTCATCACCGAGAATCGAACGCATTTGATCAGCCGCGTGATGGAGATTGCCAGGAGTAACAACGACATCATCCTGTTTGCGAAGTAAGGACTATGGAACTCGATTACTCTGTCCGGAGATCGAACAGACGCAAGAAGCTGGCCATCACCGTCGAGCGTGACCGCCGAGTCGTGGTGCGGGCGCCGGCCGATGCTTCCGATGAGTCGATCGAGCGAGTCGTGCGGGAGAAGCGGCTGTGGATCTACGAGAAAACCCGGCACAGTCAGAAATATGAGGCATTGCCGCACCCCCCGGGCAAGGAACTGGTGGCGGGCGAGTCGGCGCTGTACCTGGGACGCAACTATCGGATCGAGTTGGTGGAAGGAGATGGCAGGGAGGTTCGGTTCAATCGCCACTTCCTGGTGCCGTCCTCGACGGCAGGACACAGGAAAGGCTCGATGCGCGATTGGTACGTCTCCAGAGCGCGAAAACTGATCCTACCTCGCGTGGCGCAACACGCACGACAGCTTGGCGCCAATTTCAAACAGGCGAAAATCGTGGATAGCCGCTACCGCTGGGGTTCATGCACCCTGCACGACAATATCAACCTCAACTGGCGATTGATCAAGGCGCCCATGTTCGTGATCGACTACGTCATCGTGCACGAACTCGCGCACCTGATCGAGGCCAACCATACGCCACGATTCTGGAATATCGTCAGGACCCAAGTTCCGACAACGGAGAAGGCACGGAGCTGGCTGAGGGAACACGGACAGCTTCTGGAGCAGGACATCTGAAGACTGAGGTGCCTTGATCCTGCTCGATACGCCTCATGTTGATGCTTGTCTCGTGGTGGTCAATGTGTTTGGTGACGCCGTTTGGACAATTCTATCGCCTGACTTGAATCGGAGAAAGTGTTGTCCTTTCGAGTATCCCAGCAGTTCAACCAGCGACAATCGCACCAAAGGACCGGGTTTGGCCTGAAGTTGCCTAAAAGGGATACTGCCACGACCCGATTGAGTTCCCGGTGGGTGGGGTTATCTTCCAGCAGGTCGATGTTCCGGTCAAGCCAGCCGGGAAGATCTGAGAGAGTGGTAGAGTCGAGGGGAGGCGCGCCTGCCTTAGATCGAGGGAGTCGCTGTTGCCGGCGGCTTTCGCCACTCGCCGGTGCCTCAATCTCGTTCCTCGCTGCGTTTCCTCGTCCCCGCTCATCAAACCGGACGTGCTGTTTTCCAGCATCCGGCTTTCAGTCGAGATCATGCCTTCGCCCACGGAAGGCTCTGAGGCTTCGACGCCAAGCAAGTGAGACCATAGGTGTCCCGCAGTCTCTCGTCCGAGAAGCGCACATACCCCCCGGACCTCACCTTGTGTTTCCGACAGAGCCACTGACGCAGCCGCTTGACGGCGTGGTGGTCGATCGCGCGATAGGCCGGGCTGACCTGACCCAGGACAAAGTAGTTCGCCCACCCGGTCATGGCCCGGTTCAGGTGTTCTACCATTTGTCCGCGGAGCAGCCTCCCATTCCTCGGCGCCGTCCACTCGCTGATCTTGCGGCAGATGCTTTGAACGCTCGCCTGGCTGGGTCGAGTGCCGATGTAGGCTCCTTTCCCCTTGGAGCGATAGTTGCGTCCAATGCGGTAGCCCAGAAACTCCATCGGTTCCTCGGGACACCGCAAGCACCGGGTCTTCCGCTCGTTGACCGGTAGCTTCAGCTCCTCCATGATCCGCTTGACCGCCGTCAGCATCTCTGCCGCCGGTGCCCTGCCGAGCACACAGAAGTCATCCGCGTAATTGACGATCTCCGCTCGGAAGCGCCGGGCATAACCCAGCACCCTCCATCCCAGCACGAAGCGCCGCATGTAGAGATTGCTGAGCAAGGGTGAGATCGGGGCTCCTTGCGGAGTCCCCTTCCGCTCCCGGCGCCCTCGGTTCGTGCGGCCTCTGCCACCCTTCCCGTCGTCCTCCTCCACCGGCATCTCCAGCCATGCCTTGATGAGTCCCAGCATCCTCCCGTCACTCACGCGCCGGGCAATGCTCTTCATCAACTCCGCATGCGGTATCTCGCCGAAGTAGTTGGACAGGTCGCCGTCAACCACCTCCCGGTGACCCCTTTGCAGGAGTCCATGCACGCGTTTGACCGCGTCGTTGGCACTCCGCCCCCGCCGATAGCCATACTGCTCCCGTTGCAGGTCCGCTTCCACGATCGGCTCCAACACCAGCAATGCCGCCGTCTGCGCTACCCGGTCCCGGATGCAGGGTATGCCCAATGGCCGGAACTTGCCGGGCTGTTTCTTCGGGATCAGCACCTGACGCACCGGCTTCGGTACGTAGGTCCCTTCCCTCAGGTCCCGCGCCAGTTCCCCCAACCAGCCCTCCACTCCAGTCGCCTCGATGTCCTTGAAGCCCTCCCCGTCCACCCCGGCCGTGCCGCCATTACGGCGAACCTGTTCCCAGGCTTCCCTCAGAAAGTCTTCTCGCCACACCTTGTCGCATAAAGCATGAAACCGCCGCTTGGGGTCCTCCTTCGCTTTCGCATGGAGCATGGTCTGGAATTTCCGAACCCTCTCTGACCCTGTTAGACTCTTGTCAGTGGCCACGCCTTGCTTCCTTTCCATGCTGCTCTCAACTCAAGGCCCCTTCCCTCCACCGGCGTTACCCGGCTTCCCCGGTACTACGGACCTTTCCGCCACCCTGACGGCCCAGCCTGCCCCTCGCGGGGTCCCGGTTGATGTGTGCTCCATCTCCGTCAGGGCTTCCCGTGTTGCTGCCCTCTTCCCCTTCCATGCGTGCCAGCGTCACTACCCCGACGGAAGCGGATCGGTGCCCACGTCGCTCTCTTCCCCATCCGCCAACGGCCTTCCCCTATTAACAGGAGGGTCGGCTTCCGTATTGCCCGTTTCGAGGCCTGCTCGACGTTCACTCCCGTTCCGGCCCGCATGGTCGCTGAACCGCCCAAGGCGGCCCTTTGACACCAGAGTGCTTCAGACCATATCGTTACCTCCATGATCCGCCCTGGCTGCTACCAACCGGAGCGACAGTTGTTGGGCGGGATTTGCACCCGCCAGAAGAAGGCGCCTTTTCACGGCGCACTGCTAGAATCTGGGTTAGGGTAGAACACCATGACCACCGCTGTTTTCGACACCCTGAAAGCCAGCCAAAACCTCAAAGCCGCCGGCGTCGACGAGCGTCAGGCCGAAGCCATCGTTACCACCATGGCCGAGGCCTTCGACGATACGGTTGCCACCAAGGCTGATATCGCCGAGGTCCGGGCCGATCTCAAAGCAGGCATCGCCGAACTCAAGACCGACATGTTCAAGGTCGCCATGGGCGTGGCCATCGCCATCATCCTGGCCGACGCCACCATGACAATCGCCCTGATCCGGTTCCTCGCCTAACCTGTCGAGGCCAGTCCCCTCCACTTCATCGGCTCGCTGATCCCTACCCACTACCCCGACCTGCTCGCCATAGCTCCCAACCAACTTCGCGACCTCGCCCCTGACGGCCTGCGCGCCCGGCGTCTCACTTGCTCCCTCGAAAAACAATGCGCTTCGAAAAACGCACCGGTAAACTCGGGCTACGACTCCCGTTCCAGCACGTAGTCGGCGATCTCGAGCAGCGGCCAGGCGACGTCTCCCAGGAATTCAAGGCCGGACTTGGCCTCGGAAATCCAGCCCTGCGCTTCCTCTCTGGCGCCCTCCACGCCCAACAGGCTGGCAAAGGTCACCATGTCCCGCGCCTGATCGCTGTGGGCGGCCTTACCCATCCGCCGCGGGTCTCCCGTCACATTGAGAACATCGTCAACGATCTGGAAGCCCAGGCCCAACCCTCGGCCATAGCGCCGCAGGGCGTCCAGCACCCTGGAGTCGGCGCCCGCCAGCAGCCCCCCGCACTCCAATGAAGTCTCGATCAGCGCCCCGGTCTTTCGCCCGCAAGTCTCTTCCAGGGTTTCCTTTCGCCCATCCCTGGCATCGTTGGAGATATCCATGACCTGGCCGCCCACCAGGCCCACTGTGCCAATGGCCCGGGCCACCGCGCGGGCCGCTTCCAGTTGCGCGCCTTCGGGAAAACAGTCCTTCGGGTCTTCCGCCAGCAGGCACTCGAAGGCGAGCGCGGTCATGGCGTCTCCCGCCAGGACGGCCATGGCTTCTCCGAAGACCTTGTGGTTGGTGGGCCGCCCGCGACGATAGTCGTCATCGTCCATGCAGGGCAGATCGTCGTGAATCAGCGAATAGGTGTGGATCAGCTCCAGAGCGCAGGCAGGCACCAGGATGGCGTCCTGCCTGCCGCCGGCGATCCGGTAGGCGGCGATGGCCAGGATGGGGCGAAGGCGCTTCCCGCCGGCAAAGATGCTGTAGCGCATGGACCGGTGAATGACGCAAGGCTCCCGGTCCTCCGGGGGCAGCACCCGATCCAGGGTCCGGTCCACCTGAATCCTTTTTTCCCGCAGATACTTTTCTAGTTGGGGGGACACGAACATTCCCTGGACATTCGGTTACCCAGCCATCTGCCGGTCACGCTCGGATCGAGCTGTGGCACCAAGCGCGAGCTGCCTTCGAGGGTTCGCTCTCCCCTGTTCCTTGACGAAGCGTTTCACGGCTTCGTCAATCAACTTCGAGCGCTGGCCTCGAGGCACAGCACGATCAAGCATCCTGACCGTCTTTTCCGGCAGGGTAATGTTGAGCCGTCGGTTCATGGGGACCTCACGCTATCTTCGAGGGGGCACGGCCAAACCCGCACGGTGGTCTGTAAATGCTAGATCCTGCAGTGAGCCAGGCCACGCTTTTCCAGGTACTGCTGGTGGTACTCCTCGGCTCGGTAGAAGGTGGAGGCCGGAGTGATCTCGGTCACGATGGGGCGCGGATAGCGGCCGGAGGCATTCCGCCTCTCCCTGGATTCCCGGGCTGCCGATTCCTGGGCGTCGTCGTGATAGAAGATCGCCGAACGATACTGGCTTCCGAAATCGGGCCCCTGGCGATTCAGGGTGGTGGGATCGTGATTCTCCCAGAAGATGTCCAGCAATCGCTCAAAGGTGACCTTGGAGGGATCGTACTCGACGTCGACCGCCTCGGCGTGACCGGTGGTGTCCGTGCAGACCGCCCGGTAGGAAGGATTCTCCAGCGTTCCTCCCGTGTAGCCCACGGCGGTGGACAAGACCCCTTCGACCTGCCGAAAGGTCGCCTCGATTCCCCAGAAGCAGCCGGCTGCAAACGTGGCCCTGGCCATAGGTGCTCTCCTTTCGCCCCACCCCTTCAGATATGGGAGCCAAGCCAGTATAGCGGATTTTCTGCCCGAGCAAGCGTCGGAGGACGGGATTCGCCAGGGTCATCTCATGCTTGTCATTGGTGGCGTGTTCTCCAGGACGTTTGGGGAGGGGAGGTAGGTTCTCCAGGATTCTTGGCTGAGGTAGAGGAGTGATGCGGTGTTGGTGGCCATCGACATCGAGTCGAGTCCGGCCGGAAGGGACCCGTTTGGGCTCTGATGGGGCGGCAACGGCCGGGACCCAGCCGAAGGATCGCAAGGTCGGGGGGACGGTGGGTGGAGTTGGGATAGGAGACGGCTCAGGAAAGGCTCTTAGCCGGGCTCGGCGACCGCGCGGATCGCTTCGGCCCGATCCATGGCAAAGTGCTGAACTGCGGCTTGGACTTGGCGGAAGCCGCGATGGAAGATGATGGCGAGCGCCGTGTGGTTGACGATGGCGTTGTTGGAGGGTCCGTGGCCGGTGTGCATCAGAGAGGCATCTTCGCCGAAGGTCGTGTCCCGGGGGCGGTGGTTCCGGTTCTCGATGACCCAATGGCCACGGTTGAGGGCCAACAGCCGCTCGGCGTCGACCTGTTGCGGGGGCAACGAGGTCAGGCCATAGGTCACCTCGGTGGATGCTTCGCCGGTCTTGACCCGATGCCGCTTGCGGGTAATACGGAACATTTGTCGGACCGACGGGTAGTTGATCAGACCCCGAAGGGGTTTCAGGACCTGAATCCGGCGCTGTTGGATGCGGCCATGAGCCTTCTCATCGTTTTCGCAGAAGTGGGAAGAGGCGTCCTGGTCCCAGTCGATGGTCTCCAGGGTCTGGAAGGTTTCCGGCGCGTTGCCCTTGACGGTGAACAGGTAGTGGGCCCGGTGGCGGTGCCGAATGGCGAGGGCAGTGTTTCGGGTGGTATGCAAGGCGTCGAGAGTGATCACCGAGCCGCGGACGTCGACCTCCTCCAGCAGGGCCAGGACGGCGGCGATCTCTCCTCCCTGTTCGGTGTAGGCGCGAGTGGCGATGGGCATGGCGTTGGCATGGTTGACCAGAGACACGGTCTGGTAATGGGCCTCCCCTTGGCGGTTGGCTCCGCGCAGGCGCTTGCCGTCGGTCGCCAGCGCGGTATTGGAAGGCTGACGCCGCGCGGCCCAACGGTTGACGGCGGCCTGCAGGGCCTCCGGGGCGGTCTCGATCAGGGCTCGATGCAGGGTGGCTCGCGACGGCGGGTGGTAGCGACCGGTCCCCGGGTGGCGCCAAGCGCCGAGGGTGCGCAACTCCTCCTGGTTCAGAGCGCAGGCATAGCGCCAAGTGGCGTCGACGCCGCAGTAGCCGGACAGACGCGCCAGTTCCCAGATCGCCAGCAGGGTTGGCAACTGGAACTTGCGGCCCTGGCGCCGGCGGTGATCCGGGATGGAGGCGAACTCTTGCAGCAACGACGGCAACGGGACCGCCTCGGGAGAGACCGGGTCCGGGCGCTGTGGCTCCCAGCAGGGGCACGGCTGTCGAGCCCGCAGGCGTTTTCGGGCCCCTCGCCGGAGGGGATAGACGTACATCTTCTTGAGGTGGCCGTGGGGCTCGGTGTAGCGGCCGTTGCTGCGCGAGAACCCGCGGGTGCGCCCGACCAACCTCCAGTTTCCAGCCGCATACAGGGTGCCGGCGAACCGCTTGGGGTCGACGAAGGCCTCGGCCAACTCCAGCGGATGGCCGAAGGTCGCCTGCCAGTCGGCGCTGAGGCGCCGCAAATTGGCCGCCATCACCGAGGTGGCCAAGTTCGGGATCGCCCCCGGTCGGGTCAACACCAGCAGGCGGGTGTTGTTGGCAATCAGCCGCAACCGCGGAAACTGCTCTTGCGGGCGCCAGCCGATCCAGCGGTCGCGAGGACGGCACTTGAAGGCGCCCGATTGCCAACCGATCAGGGCCAGCCAACACTTCTGGTATTCGGCCACGTAGCGCAGACCGCGACCGGCAAATTGCTGGAACCCCAGATAGTGACGCTGGGCCATGGTGGCATCCCAGCGGCGGCGCTCATCGGCGCGCGCCAGACGCAGGGTCACCTCCTTGACCGAGGGGGGCAGAATGAAGTCTGACTTTTCCATGCCGGAGCAATACCACACCCAGCATGAAAAAGCCAGCCCTCCCGGAAAATTGCCGGTCTTTTAGCGTGAGATGGCCCTGCGGGATTCGCCAACCGATGATCCACATCCGGGATAATCGACCGTCGTTCCTTGGAATTGTTGTATGATCGGTGGCCGTATCCGATCCGGGGAGGGGCGATGGAAGCGATTTGGGCGGCAGCCGGCTGCCTGGTCACCTATTTCATCTTCTACCGATTCTATGCCCGCTACCTGGGCCGATGGGTTTTCCGCCTGGACCCCGACAGACCGACTCCGGCCCACCAGTTGAGGGACAACGTCGACTACGTCCCCTGCCGCCGCAGCGTCCTGTTCGGACACCATTATGCCTCCATCGCCGGACTCTCGCCCATGCTGGGGCCGGCCATCGCGGTGATCTGGGGATGGCTTCCCGGCATGCTCTGGGTGGTGTTCGGCACCCTCCTCATCGGAGCCGTCCACGATTTCGGGGCCCTGGTCCTGTCCATGCGCAACCGGGGCCTGAGCATCGGCAAGGTGGCCGAGGACATCATCGGGCCGCGAGCCAAGTCCCTCTTCCACGTTCTTATCTTTTTCCTGGTCTGCCTGGCCATGGGCGTTTTCGTCCACGTGGTGGCCGGGCTGTTTACCGCCGCCTTCTACCCCGAGGCGGTCTTTCCCACCTTCTCGCTCATCGCCATCGCCCTGGTGGTGGGCTGGGCCGCCTTCAGGAAGTCGATCTCGGTCTGGAAGCTCACCGTCGGGGGCTTCGCTCTCATGCTCTTCACCATCTGGCTGGGCCTGCAGTTCGAACGGCCGGACCTGACGGCCGGGGTATGGGGGGTGCTGATCCTGATCTATGCCTTCTGCGCCTCCACCCTTCCCGTCTGGGTCCTGCTTCAGCCGCGGGACTATCTGAACTCCTTCCTGCTCTACCTGGGCCTGGGGCTCGCCTACGTCGGTTTCTTTGTCCTGCGGCCCAGCTTCGCGGCCCCGGTGCTGGACGCCAGTCCCTCCGGCGCCCCGCCCATCTTTCCCTTCGTCTTCATCGTCATCGCCTGCGGCGCCGTCTCCGGGTTCCATGGACTGGTCTCTTCAGGAACCACCTCCAAACAGATCTCGCGCGAAACCGATGCCGTCCCCATCGGTTACGGCGGAATGATCGGGGAGTCGCTGCTGGGCCTGCTGGCCGTTCTGGCCTGCACCGCCGGATTCCGGACCATCGAGGCCTGGAGCACCCACTACCAGAGTTGGTCGACCGCCGGCACGCTCTCCGAAAAGATGCGGGCCTTCATCGATGGGGCGGCCCTGTTCATCAGCCAACTGGGGGTGCCCTTTTCCTGGGCCCAGGCCTTCATCGCCCTGGTGGCCGTGTCCTTTGCGCTCACCTCGCTGGATTCCGGCACCAGGCTGCTGCGCTACAACATCAGCGAGATCGCAAGCGGCCTGCGCCTGCCGCTCCTGACCAACCGCCACCTCGCCTCCCTGCTGGCCGCGGCTTCGATCGGCTTCTTCGCCTTCTATGAGGTGGACGGGAAACCGGCCGGCCTTCTCCTCTGGAAGCTCTTCGGCAGCACCAACCAGGTCCTGGCGGCCTTGACGCTGCTGACCATCGCCATCTACCTCCGGCAACGCCGCAGAAACCACTGGTTCGCCAGTGTGCCCATGCTGTTCATGATTACCGTGACCGTGATCGCCATGGTCATGGAGATCAAGGGCTACTGGATCTCCAGCCAGTATCTCCTGCTCTCGGTGGGTGGCGCCATCCTCCTGCTGAGCCTCTGGGTCATGCTGGAGGCTTCCATCCGCTTTCGAAAAGACACCCTCCCTTGACCCGCAACCCGCATTTCTCACCGGGTCGCATTGAATGTCGTGGCAAGGACTTCGGTGTGAGCCTTTCCTGGAAACCCTTGATTTTGAGAACGTAATGGGTTGATCCTGCCAGGTGGAAGACCTTGACAGGGGACTGTCGGCTGGCTACGGTCACTGTACGGCAAAAGGCGAATCCGCTTCACCACGAGGCCAGGCGGGGTGATCGACAGCGACGAGGCCGGTTCGATGGAGAAGAAGCAGGAGGGGTATTTCTGATGGCGGGAGCGCCACGCGGGACCGAAGACAGCCAGGCCTCCCTCGCCTCCCGAAACCGCAAACGACAGCTCCGCTTCGTTATCTGCGGGTCGGCGGATGACGGCAAGTCGACCCTGCTCGGCCGCTTGCTGCGCGATTCCAGGACGGTCGCCCGGGATCAGCTCCCGGCGGCCGAGAGGGAGAGCCGCATGCGGGGCGCCCGGGGCGATGGGCTCGACTCCGCCTGGCCGTTCGACGGCCTGCAGGCGAATTGCGAGCAGGGCACCGCCATCGACGTCGAATGCCGGGTTTTCGAGAGCGGCAGGCGCAAATTCACCGCCATCGATGTCCCCGGCCACGAGCAGCACACCCGAACCCTGGTCACCGCAGCGTCGAATGCCGACCTGGCCATCCTGCTGGTTGATGCCCGCAAGGGGATTCTGACCCCGACCCGCCGGCACAGCCATATCGTTGCCCTGATGGGTATCCGCCAAGTGATTCTGGCGGTCGACAAGATGGATCTGGCCGGCTACCGGCAGGACGCATTCTCGTCCATCGTCGACGATTACGGCCCATTCGCCCGTGAGCTCGGGATCGAACAGGTCCATGCGGTTCCGCTCTCCGCTCTGACGGGTGCCAACGTCTTCGCCCGCCCGGACCGCGCGCCCTGGTATGACGGCCCCACGCTCATGGACTTGTTGGAAACCATCGAGATCGATGCAGACGGAGAGCAAGACCCGTTTCGGCTGCCTGTCCGGCGGGTCGATCGCGCCAACCCGGAATTCCGCGGCTTTTGCGGAACCGTGGCCTCGGGCCGGATCGAACGCGGCATGCCGGTGGTGGTCAGCCCGTCGGGCGAGATGGCCGCGGTCGAACGCATTCTCGGACCGGCGGGTGAGCTGGAGAGGGCGGCGGCAGGCCAGTCGATCACGCTGGTGCTCGCAGACGGAATCGATGCGAGCCGAGGAGACATGATCTCCGGAACCGGCCGGCCTCCGGTAGTCGCCGACCAGTTGGCCGCCCATCTGATCTGGATGGATGCCCGGCCGATGCTTCCCGAACGTTCCTATCTGGCCCGTTTCGCCAGCGCGTCCGCGGTCGCCCGGGTGACCGACCTGACCCACCGCGTCGATGTCGACACGCTGGGCCGCTTCGCCGCCAAGACGCTTGAGCTGAACGAGATCGGCTATTGCAAGATCTCGCTGGACCGCCCGGTGCCGTTCGACTCCTACGGCGAAATCAGGAGGACGGGCGCCTTCCTCCTCATCGACAGGTCAACCCAGGCAGCCGTCGGCGCGGGCATGATCGGCTTCGCGCTCCGCCGCGCCAGCAATGTCGTCTGGCAGGCATTGAAGACCGACAAGGCGGAGCGGGCGCGGGCCATCGGCCAGAAACCCTGCGTCCTCTGGCTGACCGGCCTCTCGGGAGCCGGAAAGTCCACGATCGCCGACCGGCTGGAACAGAAGCTGCGAGCGCTCGGCAAGCACACCTATGTGCTCGACGGCGACAACGTCCGGCACGGACTGAACCGGGACCTCGGCTTCACCGATCGGGACCGGGTTGAAAATATCCGCCGGGTCTCCGAAGTCGCCAAGCTGATGGTCGATGCCGGGCTGATCGTGATCGTCTCCTTTATCTCGCCGTTCCGATCGGAGCGGGAAATGGCGCGGAACCTGATGGAGAAGGGCGAGTTCTTCGAGATCTTTGTCGACACGCCCCTGGATGTCTGCGAGGCGCGCGATCCGAAAGGGCTGTATGTGAAAGCCCGCAGGGGAGAAATCCCGAATTTCACGGGAATCGATTCGCCTTACGAGGCGCCGAACGATCCGGATTTGCGTATCGACACCACACGGTTGTCTGCCGAGCAGGCTGCCCAATCGGTGGCGGAGCTCTTGGAAAAGCAGGATTACCGATCGGACGGAGACTCGCCGCCGGCCGGCTCGGTCTGCGGCTTGGCCTGAGCCTCGCGGGCCTGTCCGGCCATCTCGATCAGGTCTTCCATGGTCCGCAGGATGGGCAGGATCAATTGATTGCCGCTCAGACGGGAACCGCCTCGGGTCATGCCGGCCGGATTTTGCCTGGTCACCAGAATGCCCAGCGGCGTCCCCCGGGAGTCGTAGACGATACAGCCCAGGTTGGCGGAGAGAGACGCGTCGCACACGTAGAAGGGACGGGGACCCTTCACCCTGGCCTCCACCCGGCCCAGGTGCAGCCGGATGGCCCGATTGCCGATCTTGCCCAGACGACCCACCGCAAAAACCTCATCCAGAATCCGAGGCTGGTGCGGGTTGGTGTCCAGCGCCACCGCCTCGAAGGAATCCTCGGCCTCGCGCGGCCTGATGAAGATCATGTCCAGGTCGCTGTCCTTCAGGATCACCTCGGCGTCCACCTCGGTTCCGTCATCCAGAATGAGCGTGGTCTCCTTGAACTCCGACTTGATGTCGGCTCGAGTCGTGCGCCGCATCACGATAGTCGGATCCAGCGCCGCGGCCGACGCGACGGTCAGCCCCGAGGGGTCAATGATCGTGCCGTTGGCTTCTATCTTTCGCTCCTGGTCCCGACTCTGGCCTCGGATGGAAAACTCGATGCCCATGACGACCCGCACCGTGACCAGCGCACCCTTCGATTGCTCCGCTACCGATCGGGCTGTTTCCCGGATATCGGCAGCCTGCGCCAGGCCTGCCAGAAGTAACCCGATGACCGGATGCAAGCAGTATTTCAGCCGACTGCCAAGCTGTATCATGGCTCCGCTCCATCCAACGGAGCGGCGCCGTTGCCCTGGCTCCAGTTGGGTTGCAACTCCAGAAAAAGCGTATAGATGCCCCGCTTGACAAACAGCGGGATGTTGGGTGGTTTCCTGTCGCCGGCGGCCTCCAGGCGGGCTTCCAGATCCCGCACTCCCCTCACTTCATGGTGGTCCACCGCCTTGATGAGGTCTCGGGCCTTCAATCCGGCCACTGCAGCCCATCCTCCGGCGTCCACCTGTGAAACCAGGGCGCCGCTTTCCTCGTCCGACCATCGATGGACGACGCGGTCCAGGTAGGAAATTTCCCGGGCCTTGAATTCGAACAGGAGGTCCTCGTAAACCGGCAACTCTCCTTCCGGGGTGGGCATGGCTACCAGCTCGGCACTCACCGCGCTGGTCTCTCCCGACCGTATCACGGTGAACTCGGCCTGGCTTCCGACCCGGTAGGCGCGAATCATGGTCTTGAAAACCTCGGCATCCTGGGGCTCGGAGGCCTCGATGGCCTGGGAATCCACATGAGTCAGGATGTCTCCCACCTTGAAGCCGGCGGCTTCGGCGGAACTGCCGGGATAGACCTGGGTAATCCTCACTCCCTTCCTGCCCCGAAGGTCGAGGGCCTTGGCCAGCTTGCGCGACAGCACCTGTGTCGCCACCGGCAGCCAGGCCTTTCTGGCTTCTGCCGGGGGCCTTTGCGGGCGCCTCAGACCCACTTCCACCAGGGTCAAAAGGCGCTCGGAACGACGATCGAACGCGACCACCACCGGGACGGGACCCTGCTGGTCGCGACAGATCTCACCGGTCAATCGATTGAAGGCGCCGACTCCCTCCACTGCCTTTCCATCGATCCCCACGATGACGTCGCCCGGCCGCAGACGGGGCACCGCCTTGTCTGCCGCTCCCCCGGGTCGAATGCTGCTGACCAGCACGCCTTCCAGGCCCGGGCGATGCAACTCCTTGGATTCCAACCGGGTCAACCGCCTGAGGGTGACGCCCCATTCCCTGGCCTCGACTTCCCTGCCCCTGGCGTCGTCGCGCAACTCGGGCGTAATGCGCAAGGAGAGCTCTTCCTGTCCCCTTCTGACGTTCACCTGCATGGGCGCACCGACCGGCTTGGAGAGCAGGCGCCGAATCAGGCCCGGCATCTCTTCCTCGAATTTGACGCGGACCGGATCGCCGTCAATGCTCAACAGGATATCTCCCGCCCGGAGCCCGGCCCGGTCCGACGGAGAGCCCGGCAGCACTCCCGATACCAGGGCCCCCTGATCCGCCCTGCCCGGCGCGCCGTTTTTCAACAGCGGTTGAAAGCCGGCGCCCACCCAGGACCGGCGCACCCTGCCCTGCTCGATCAATTCCCGGGAGACCGGTTGGGCCAACTCGCTGGGGATGGCCCCCCCCAGGCCGAGCCCGATCTCGTTGATGCCCACGATCTCACCCCGCAGATTCACCAGAGGCCCTCCGGAGTTTCCCGGGAAAATGCCGGCGTCGTGTCCGATCCACTTGACCAGGGACCCGACGTTCTCGCCATCCAGCCGCAAGGGAGCGCTCATGCGCTTCGGAATCATCATGTCCTTGTTGGAGACCACGCCGCGGGTCACCGACTGGGAGATGGCCAGAGGACATCCCATGGCCAGGACCGGTTCTCCCACCGCAAGGGCCTCCGAGCTGCCGAATCGGGCGATCGGCAGAGGCCCGCTGGCGGGGTCCCGGGAAGACATGTCCAGCTTGATCACGGCAATATCGGCCAGGGCGTCGGTCCCCACCAGCTCGGCATCCAGCTCTTCCCGAGTGGAGAGGACGCAGCGAATCGAGGTCGCCTTGCCGGCCACGTGGTGGTTGGTGATGACGTAGCCCTCCCGGGAAATGATCACTCCACTCCCGGTGGACTCGAACTTCCTCCCTCTCCCGCCTCCATGCCGCAAGGACAACACGTAGATCTGGACCAGCGCCGGATAGACGGCATCAATGGCCCGTTGGATCTGCTGCTCGATCCCCGGCCCCCTGTTCGGGTCCCCCGCGGCCGCGGGGGAAGCCGACAGGGTCAACACCAGCAACCCGACCAGCCCCGAGATTCCCTTTCCCCTTCGATGAACCATGCAACTCCTCCCGGTAGCGCACCCGCCGCACCCCTGGATCGCCGGCGGCGGCTCTCCTGATCAGTACCTGGGCACGGAGGGATCCACCTCTTGAGACCAGCGGTCGATGCCTCCGGTGAGATTCTTCACATTGGTGAAGCCGGCCTTCTGCATCTGCTCCACGGCCTTGGCGCTGCGTCCCCCCAGCTTGCAATGAACCACGATTTCGTCATCCGAATTCAGCTCGTCCATGCGTTGGCCCAGTTGCCCCAGCGGGATCAGAATGGAGCCGGGCAGTTGGCAGATGTCATACTCGTGGGGTTCCCGAACATCCAGAATGACCGGGGTTCCCCCGTTATCCAGCACCGTCTTGAGTTCCTTGGGTGTCATGTCGTCGGACTCCTCGGGCTCAGCCGCCCCGGCCGCAGCCTGAGGCGAAATGCCGCAAAATTGTTGATAGTCGATCAAGGCCTTGATGGTGGGCTGGTCTCCACAGAGCGGACATTTCGGATTCTTGCGCAGCTTCAGCTCCCGAAACTTCATCTGCAGAGCATCGTAGAGAATCAGACGGCCGACCAGGGTTCTTCCACTGCCCAGAATCAACTTGACGGCTTCGGTGGCCTGGACCAGCCCGATGATTCCGGGGAGGATTCCCAGGACGCCCCCCTCGGCGCAACTGGGAACCAGTCCCGGAGGGGGCGGCTCGGGATAGAGGCAGCGGTAGCAGGGACCCTGCCTGGAGTCGAACACCGACGCCTGGCCCTCGAACCGAAAGATGCTCCCGTAGACGTTGGGCTTGTTCAGCAGAACGCTGGCGTCGTTCACCAGGTAGCGGGTGGGGAAGTTGTCGGTTCCGTCGATCACGATGTCGTATCCGGCAATGATGTCCAGAGCGTTGTCGGATGTCAGCATGGCTTCGTAGGTCTCCACCCGGACGTTGGGATTGATATCCAGGATCTTCTCCCGGGCGGAGTCCAGCTTGGGGCGACCCACGTCCTTGGTGCCGTGAATGACCTGCCGCTGAAGGTTGCTGAAATCGACGATGTCGAAGTCGACCAGCCCCAGCTTGCCAATGCCGGCGGCTGAAAGATAGAGGCCGAGGGGAGCCCCGAGTCCCCCGGTCCCCACCAGCAGGATCTTGGCGGCCTTCAGCTTCTTTTGGCCCTCCATGCCGACTTCAGGCATGATGAGGTGCCGGCTGTATCTCTGGATCTCATCCCGGCTGAGGTCCAGGCTGTCGGAAGCCGCCTCGACGGCGCCAAGGTTGCCGCCGGCGATCGAGGGTACGATGCTCAGGACGTCTCCCTCCTTCACCGGGGTTCGGTTTTCCTGCAGATACCTGACATCCTCGTCGTTGACGTAGACGTTGACAAAGTTGCGGACCTGCCCCTCTTCGTTCAGCAGGTGTGGCTTGAGCTCAGGGAAGCGACGGACCAGTCCATCGATCACCTCGCCCACGGAATCGCCGCTCAGCTCCACCTCATCCCGATTGCCCGTGAGATGCCGCAGCGCAACCGGCAGGAGCACCTTCAAAGCCATTTCTCCTCCTCAAGGTTCATCCCCACACTCGCTGACATAGTATAGCCCGCATTGCTCGCCGGTTCCCCGCGCATGGAATGAAAATCTGCATGGGCTTGCCTGCAACGAGCCATGCGGCCCGGCTCAGCCGGCTTCGATCTCCTCGGGACTGAAACCGGACCGGTCGTCGGTCAACCTCCAGCAGGTCATGGCCCCGGCCCTTCCCTGAGAGACCGAGACAATGAGGTAGGAGTAGAAGGGCCAGGCATGATCCAGATCGAACCGGGAGGGCCGGGCCTCGGCGTTTGGATGGGAGTGGTAAAAGCCCAGCACATCCATCCCCTTTTCCCGCGCGCGTTTCTCGGCCTCGAACATGGTCCGGGGAGAGATCAGAAATCGGTTGTGCCGGTCGCTCTCTTTCCGCGCATTCTCGGCAGGCAGCAATTCCAGGATGTGCTTGTCTCCCTGAACCAGCCTCCCCAGCATCAAGCCGCAACACTCGTTGGGATAGGTGGCCTCCCCATGGGCCTGAATGGCCCCGGGATGCTCCGGTTTCAGCTTAACCCGCACCCGTGCCGACTCCCCAGAACCGCTCGTTCAAGTATTTCATGCCGCCGTCGCACAGCACCGTCACCACCACCCCGGCGTCCAGGTTCCCGGCGATCTCGACAGCCGCCACCACATTGGCTCCCGCCGAGATGCCCACCAGAAGCCCTTCTTCCCGAGCCAGTCGGCGAACCATCTCCTGGGCCGCTTCGGTCGATACCTCCAAGTGCTTGTCGGCCAACCCGGCATCGTAGATGGGCGGGACGATGGAGGACGGCATGTGCTTCATCCCTTCCAGGCCGTGCAGAGGCGAGTCCGGCTGCATGGCGATACACTCGATGCCCGGATCGAACTCCTTGAGCCTGCGGGTGGTTCCCACAAAGGTGCCGCTGGTGCCGAGCCCGGCCACGAAATGGGTCACCCTCCCGGCGGTTTGCTCATGGATTTCCACTGCCGTGCTCCGGTAATGAGCTTGCCAATTGGCCGGGTTGCCGTACTGGTCCGGATAGAAGTATCGGTCCGGGTTTTCCGAGTACAGTCTCCTGGCTGCCCGAATAGCTCCGTCGGACCCCTCCCTGCCACTGGTCAAGACCAGCTCCGCGCCGTAAGCCTGCAGGATCTTGAGTCGTTCCGGGGTCACGTTCTCCGGCATGGCCAGACGCACCGGAATCCCCCTCACCGCCCCGATCATGGCATAGGCAATCCCGGTGTTTCCGGAGGTGGCGTCCAGCAGAATCCTGCCCGGCTCGAGCTTGCCGGAGCGCTCCCCCTGTTCGATCATTTCCAGCGCGGGACGGTCCTTGATCGAGCCCCCCGGATTGAACCATTCCGCCTTGGCATAGACGGCCACATCGGGTGGCCCTGCCCAGACCCGCCTGAGGGGAATCAGGGGGGTGTTGCCGATCGTATCCAGAACGGCAGTAGCTCCACCGGCATCCAGCGTCTGGGACTTCATAGGCGGCACCTCGACCCGTCACCCGGCGGCAATCCACCACCGACTTCCGCAGCCCCGTAGCCTAACATGATCGCCACGGCTTCACAATCTCCCCCCGAGGCAGTGTCGCACCCCTTGGGCCGGCTCTTCTCAGGTGGTTGGCAACCACCATTGGCCCATGGGCAGGATCCTTTGATATACTCCGGACCGTTGACTCCCTCCACAGCAGCACACCTCCCTTGAAAACCTGCGACCTCCGCCCTTCGACGGAAAACCTCGGCGTCCAGGCAAGCCGCAGGATCTCCGTGGCCGCCCCCGAAATCCGAGTCCCTGATGGAGGAATAGGGATGGACGAAGACACTCTCTCCTGCCTGATGCTGACCTCGGTTGAGGGACTGGGCTGCCGGGGCGCCCACCGGCTGATGGCTGCCCTGGGTTCGCCCCGGGCGGTAGTCCAGGCAAGCCCCGGCACTCTCAACCGCCTGGGCCTTCCCGACGATATCGCCAGATCCCTCTCTGCAGGACAGGTTCGCCTGCGGGCCGAAAGGGAGCTCCACAGGTGCCGGCAGCACCAGGTCACCGTGCTGACCCTCCGAGACGCCCACTACCCCTCCCTGCTCAAGGAAATTTTCGATCCACCCATCGTCCTGTTCGCCTCCGGAGACCTCTCCTGCCTGGCCCTTCCCTCGATTTCAATGGTGGGGTCCCGCAAGGCCACCGCCTATGGACTCAATACGGCCGAGAAGATTGCCTGCGACCTTGCGGAACGCGGACTCCTGGTCACCAGTGGACTGGCGCGAGGCATCGACACCGCCTCTCACCGGGGGGCCTTGCGGGGCAAGGGACAGACAGTGGCGGTCCTGGGCAGCGGCCTCGACTCCATCTACCCGCGTGAAAACGGGCCCCTGGCCCGGCAGATTCGGGCCAACGGCTGCATCCTCTCCGAGTTTCCTCTCGGCACCCCTCCACTGGCGCAGCACTTCCCCATGCGGAATCGCATCATCAGCGGCATCTCGCTGGCTACCTGCCTGGTGGAGGCCAACCGATCCAGCGGCTCCCTCATCACAGCCCGACTGGCTCTGGACCAGGGGCGGGAGGTGTTGGCCGTGCCGGGAAACATCACCTCCGAAACCAGCTACGGGCCCAACCTGTGGATCAAGCAGGGAGCCAAACTGGTGCAGGATTGGGGGGACATCGTGGAGGAGTTGCCGCCGTTTATCCAGGAGCGGCTGAAAGTCCCAACCGGACCGCCGCCGCCGGAAAGGCTGACCGAAAAAGAGCGGAAAGTGATGGAATCCTTGAGTGCCGACCAGGCCATGCCCATCGATCAACTGCTGGAATCGACCCGGTTGACATCATCGGAACTTTTGTGCACGCTGTCGGAGTTGGAGTTGAAGGACAGGATTCGCCAGCTCCCCGGAAAAGCCTTTCTGAAGCGATTGTGAGTTGGTTCTCGGCCGGCAGGCGGGCGCCTCGGAGAGAGGGGCCCCTCGGAAATCGGTAACGCACGTGCCAAAATCACTGGTCATTGTCGAGTCTCCCGCCAAGGCGCGCACCATCAACCGCTACCTCGGCAGGGACTTCAGTGTCGAAGCCTCCATGGGGCACGTGCGGGACCTCCCCAAGAAAAAGCTGGGAGTGGATCTGAACAACCGCTTCCAGCCGACCTACGAACTGATTCCAGGCAAGGAAAAGGTGATCAAGACTCTCAGATCGGCGGCCCGCGGCGTCGATTCCATCTACATCGCCACCGACCCCGACCGCGAAGGGGAAGCCATCGGCTGGCATTTGTCGGAAGCATTGTCCGACAACAATCGCAAGTTCTTTCGAGTTCTCTTCAACGAGATCACTCAAAAAGCCATTCGACAGGCTTTTGATCGTCCGGGGGAGATCGATTCCCGACTGGTGGACGCCCAGCAGGCCAGGCGGATCCTCGATCGACTGGTCGGATACAAGATCAGTCCGCTGCTGTGGCGGAAGGTCCGCCGCGGCACCTCTGCCGGCCGGGTCCAGACAGCGGCCTTGAGGCTGGTCGTCGAGCGCGAAAGAGAAATCGAAGCCTTCGAGTCCAAGGAATATTGGACACTCACCGCCACTCTCTCGGCCTCCCAGCCGCCCCCCTTCGAAGCTCGCCTTCAGAAGTTCAAGCGCAAGAAAATCGAGGTCAGCAACGGAGGACAGGCCCAGGAGATCGTCCAGGCCCTGGACGGAGCCTCCTTCACTGTCGAAACCGTCGCGACCAGGGAAAAGAAGCGGAATCCCGTCCCGCCCTTCATCACCAGCAAGCTTCAGCAGGAAGCGTCCCGCAAGCTGCGGTTTCCCGTGAAAAAGACCATGCGGGTGGCTCAAAGCCTCTACGAAGGGATCAATCTGGGACAGGAAGGCAGCATCGGCCTGATCACCTACATGCGTACGGATTCCCTCCGGGTCTCCAACGACGCACTGGGCGAAGTCCGAACCTACATTGCTCAGAACTACGGAAAGCAGTATCTGCCCGCCAAGGCCAGGGCTTACCGCAGCCGCAAGGACGCCCAGGATGCTCACGAGGCCATCCGGCCCACCTCGGCGGCTCGTCGCCCCGAGGAGATCCGGCAATTTCTCAGCGACGACGAGTTCAAACTCTACAAGCTCATCTGGCAGCGGTTCACGGCATCCCAGATGCGAGCGGCGCTGCTGGACCAGACCGTGGCCGAGATTGCAGCCGGACCCTATCTTTTCAGGGCTTCCGGCTCCGTCTTGAAATTCGACGGCTTCCTGAAAGTCTATGAAGAAGGCCGGGACGACAAGACCGAGGAAGAGCCTGCCGCCTCCCTGCCGCCCCTGACCCGGGGCGAGGTCCTGCAACTGAACAAGCTGTTGCCCGAGCAGCACTTCACCCAACCTCCGCCCCGCTTCACCGAGGCCACCCTGGTGAAAGCGCTGGAGGAGAAGGGCATCGGCCGTCCCTCCACCTATGCCGCCATTCTCACCACCATTCAAGACCGCGAGTACACGGTCAGGAAGGAGGGAAGGTTCCGACCCACCGACCTGGGTCTGGTGGTGAACGATCTGTTGGTGGCCAGTTTTGCCGATCTGTTCGATATCCAATACACGGCCCGAATGGAGAAGGAGCTGGACGAAATCGAGCAGGGCAAGATCCCGTGGATCAAGGCCTTGCAGGATTTCTACGGGAAATTTGCCACCGATCTCAACCAGGCTCGGGACCGGATGAAGGTCAAGGAGGAAGAAACCGGGGAGAGTTGCGACAAGTGCGGGAAGCCCCTGGTGATCCGCTGGGGGCGTCACGGAAGGTTCGTGGCCTGTTCCGGGTTCCCGGCCTGCAAGAACACCCGGGAGCTTGCAGCCAAGGCCGCAGACCCGGCCGCTCCCGCGGAGTCTGAAAGAGAGGCCTCACAGGAATCCTGCCCCAACTGCGGCAAGCCCATGGCCCTGAGAAAGGGACGCTTCGGACCCTTCCTGGCCTGCACCGGTTACCCGGAATGCAAGACCACCCGAAGGCCGGGAACAACCGGCTCGGACCAAACTCCGCCGGCGCAAACGCTCCTGGAGGAAAACTGTCCCCGCTGCGACAACCCTCTGGCCGTCAGAAACGGGCGTTTTGGGGAGTTTACGGCCTGCAGCAACTATCCGAAGTGCCGATACGTGAGAAGAAAGACCCTGGAAGTCGCTTGCCCTCAGACCGATTGCGGCGGTGAAATCGTCGAGAGGAAGTCCCGTCGCGGCAAGACATTCTATGGGTGCGACCGCTATCCCGAATGTCGATTCGTCCTCTGGAACAAGCCGATCAAGAAGGCTTGCCCGCAGTGCGACGCTGGCTTCGTCCTGGAGAAAGCGACCAAGAAGCAAGGAGTGCTGCACTACTGCCATGATGAGTCCTGCGACTTTCGGGAGTCGGCCGGAACCGTGGCCTGAGGTGGTCCTGCCCGGCAATGAGGTCGGGCCTCGGTTCCGATACCCCACCCGGTAATGGTTCATCCCTCATGAAACCAGTCCTGATCATCGGCGGAGGCCTGGCGGGGTCGGAGGCGGCCTGGCAGATTGCCCGGCGGGGACTCCCCGTGCGGCTGTGTGAAATGAGGCCGGCCCGAACCACACTCGCCCACAAAACGCCCCACCTGGCGGAGATTGTCTGCAGCAACTCCTTCAAGTCGAACCAGCCGGGCACCGCCCCCTGGCTGCTGAAGGAGGAGTTGAAGGCGCTGGATTCCCTGCTGCTCGAGCTTGCCAATCAAAATCGAGTTCCCAGCGGAGCTTCGCTTTCGGTGGACCGGGAACGTTTCGCCGCGGCCGTGACCGAAGCCATGGCGGCCTGTCCCCAGGTTGAAGTCGTACGGGAGGAGGTTCCGGGCCTGCCCGAGCAGGGGCCCGCCATCGTAGCCACCGGCCCCCTGACTTCCCCGGCGCTCTCTCGATCCCTGCAGGAATTCATGGGAGAAGATCATCTCTACTTCTACGACGCCATCAGTCCCATCGTGGAGACGGACAGCATCGACCTCGACAAGACCTGGCGGGGGTCCCGATACGGCAAGGGAGGAGCCGACTACCTGAATTGCCCGCTCAATCGCGAAGAGTACCTGGCCTTTTACCAGGCGCTGATCCATGCCGAATCGGTGCCTCTCCACCAATGCGAGAAGAACCTCTATTTCGAAGGCTGCCTCCCTATCGAGGAGATGGCCCGCCGCGGGGTCGATACCCTTCGATTCGGTCCCATGAAACCGGTCGGCCTGATCGATCCCAGGACCGGCCGTCGACCCTACGCGGCCGTACAGTTGAGACAGGAAACCCTGAAAGCCGACAGCTACAACATGGTCGGCTTTCAAAACCACTTGCGCTTCGGAGAACAGCAACGGGTTTTCCGCACGATTCCCGGACTGGAGCGGGCCCGCTTCCTCCGGCTGGGGCAGGTCCATCGCAACACCTTCATCAACGCACCCCTGCAGTTGAAAGACACCTTGCAGTCCCGCAAGCGCCCCGACCTGTTCTTCGCCGGGCAGATTTCCGGAGTCGAGGGCTACGTGGAGTGCGTTGCCACCGGCCTGGTGGCCGGAGTCAACGCCGCCCGTCTCGCGGCCGGCCAGCCGCTGCCGTCCTGGCCTCGGGCCTCGGCCATCGGTTCCTTGTTGCACTACTTGGTGAGCGCCGATCCCAGGAACTTTCAACCCGAGAACATCAACTTCGGCATCATTCCTCCGCTCCGGGACGGCCCCGCCAGGATCGGCAGAAAGGAAAAACGGCGGCTTCAGACCGAAATCGCCCTGAAGGAAACCTCCCGGCTGGCCGCCGGCCTTTCGTGAAGTTTGAAGTTTGAAGTTTGAAGGATGAAGGGGGAAGGATGAAGGGATCTTTCTCGGTTGTTTTCAGGTGACGGGATGGACGCGGAACTTCGACAGTTTGCCGACAGTCTGATGGGCCGCAACGCCTCCGCCCACACGGTGAAAGGCTACCTCGGCGACCTGCAGCAATTTCACGAATACCTGACTCGGACGGAGGACTCCGAGGGCAAGCCAACGCCCTTCTCCGTCCAGGAACTGGACGCCCGGATCATTCGCGAGTACCTGGGCCATCTGCACTGGCAGAACATCGAAAAATCGTCCATTGCCCGCAAGATCTCGGCCATCCGCTCCTTCTGCCGCTTTCTCTGCATGCGCCGGATTCTGCCGCACAATCC
Source organism: Terriglobia bacterium (assembly GCA_963665655.1). Taxonomy (GTDB): domain Bacteria; phylum Acidobacteriota; class Terriglobia; order Versatilivoradales; family Versatilivoraceae; genus Versatilivorator. The sequence continues at coordinate 4,240,908 of OY762429.1, read as the reverse complement.
GGCCAAGCTGATCCGGTCACCCAAGGTGCCCCAGAAAGTTCCCAACTACCTGACCGTCGAGGACTGTGTGACCCTGATTGAAACCCCCGATCTCAACCGGCCCGGGGGACGGCGGGACCGGGCCATCCTGGAGTTGCTCTATGCCTGCGGCCTTCGAGTGAGCGAACTCACCGGCATCAACATCGGCGACATCGACTTCGGGGAGGACCTGATTCTGGTTCGGGGCAAAGGGAAAAAGGAACGCCTGGTCCCATTTGGGAAAAAGTGCCACGCGGCCCTCAGAGCCTATCTGGAAGAACGCCGTCGGCAGCCCGAGGCGCAATCGGCCGAACCGGACCTGCCGGTGTTCCTCAACGCCCGGGGCTCGCGATTGTCTACCCGCTCGGTGCATTACCTGGTCGAAAAGCACCTGAGGTCGGCCCTGCGCTCGAACCGCCTGAACCAGAAGATCAGCCCGCACGGACTGCGGCACTCCTTCGCCACCCACCTGCTCAATTCGGGAGCCGACTTGAGATCCATCCAGGAACTCCTGGGACACAAGAACCTCGCCACCACCCAGCGCTATACCCACCTCAGCATCGGCCATTTGATGGAGCAATATGACAAGGCTCACCCCCGAGCTCACTCCAAGGCCTGAAACCGGCGGCCCGCCGGCACGGCTGGCGGACCGGATCAGCGCCAAGGCCCTGGCGCTGGGGTTCGACAAGGTCGGCTTCAGCCGGGCCGTTCCGCTGGGCTCCCGCAGCGGTCTGGAGAGGTGGCTGGAGTCGGGCCACCAGGGAGAAATGCACTGGATGAGCAGGAATGCCGCCAAGCGCCAGGACCCGTCCCTGATTCTGGCCGAAGTCAGGACCGTTCTTTCGGTGGCCGTCAATTACTACCATCCCCTCGACCACTCCGAGAACCCGCGGCACGGCAGGATTTCCCGCTACGCCTGGGGCCTGGACTACCACCGCCTCTTGAAGGCCCGACTCAAGGAGCTGGCCGGATGGATTGCCGAGGCTCTGCCCCCGGCCAACGGGCTGTTCTACTCGGACACCGGGCCGGTGATGGACAAGGTCTGGGCCCACAAGGCCGGCCTGGGGTGGATCGGCAAGCACTCGAACCTTGTCAGCCGGGACCTGGGATCGTGGCTGTTCCTGGGGGAGATCCTGCTGGATCTCGAGCTGCCGGAAACCCGCGAGAGCGGAAATTTCTGCGGGTGCTGCCGGCGCTGCCTGGATGCCTGTCCCACCGGAGCGATCGTGGCTCCTTATGTGGTTGATTCCCGCCTGTGCATTTCCTATCTGACCATCGAGCTGCGAGGCCCCGTACCGCTGGAGCTGCGGCCCTTGATCGGCACCCGGATCTTCGGCTGTGACGACTGCCAGGACGTCTGTCCCTGGAACCGGTTTGCCCAACCCAGCCAGGAGAAAGATTTCTACCCCTCGCCCGGGAACCATGCGCCGGTTCTGATGGAGCTGATGCGGATCAGCCGCCGGGAATTCTCCGAACGTTTTCGACTCAGCCCCATCCGGCGCTGCGGCTATGCCGGATTTCTGCGCAACGTGGCCATTGCACTGGGCAACAGCGGCCTCCCGGAGGCCGTCCCCTCGTTGACGGTTGCGCTCCACCACCCGGAGAGCCTGGTCAGGCGGCACGGGGCCTGGGCCCTGGGCCGCATCGGCGGCCGGGAGGCTCGATCAGGGCTGCTGCAGGCGGTCCGGACGGAATCCGATCCATGCGTCAGAAGCGAAATCCGGCTGGCTCTGGACAGCCTGGAGTTCAGGCATTCCTCCCCAAACAGCGGGCCTCCGGCCTTCGCAGGTTAGCCGGCCCCCCGTCCCCGACGACGGGACCGATCATACGGAGTGAAACAGGGGACCTTCATGGCCTGTCGGAAATAGGCCCATGTTCCGGTTAAACCGGTTGGTTGCATTAGGGAACATGGATAGACAGGATGAACAGGATAAAAGGAATGAGACGCTGTTGCGCGGGAAGTGGACTGGTTCGCTGATCGGATGCTCGTTCGAGGTGATCCGTGACGATAGCGGCGGGTTCCGGAACCCTTGTTGAAGAAAGGGTAACGGTCGAACTCGAGGGGGAGAGAACGTTGGTCCCGGAGCATTCTGTCCAGGCCCATCAACCAGGAATCCTGTGCATCCTGTTCATCCATGTTCATTAGGCAGTTGAATCAGGGGTTGTTTTCAGACAAGCGGCGCCCCCGCCCCCACGACGGGCGGATCATTCGGCAGATGCCTGATGAAGTAGTTGAGCATTTTTTGAATGCCTGCGCCGAGCTCGACAAGAACTTAACCTGTCGATCAAATAACCCTTCACACTTCAAACTTCACACTTCAAACTTCACTAACCTGGTCGCGCAACCTTCCCCTGCGAGGGGGCGGCTCATACAGGGTGAGGCTGGAGTTGTTTCAGAAAAGACCTGCCGATCCGCCCCGGATTGTATTTTCCCCTCTCTCAACCCATAATGCCCTGACGCGCCAACCGGAGGCCAATCATGTCTTCTTCTCAAAAATCCTTGCGCATCCTGGTGGCTCCCAACGCTTTCAAGGAAAGCCTGTCGGCCATGGATGCGGCGGCAGCCATCTCGCGGGGGCTTCTCAAGGTGCTTCCCCAGTCCAGAATCACCCAACTGCCCATCGCCGACGGCGGAGACGGAACGCTGGAAGCCGTGGTCGAGGGCACCCATGGAAAAATCTTCCGGGCTCGGGTCCTGGATCCCCTGGGAAAGAAGATTTTCGCCCAATACGGGTTGACGGGCGACGGGAAAACCGCCGTCATCGAAATGTCCCGGGCCTCCGGCCTGGCCCTGGTTCCACCCTCGCGACGCAATCCCATGGTGAGCACCAGCTACGGCACCGGACAGTTGATCCGGGCGGCGCTCAAACGCGGCGTGCACAACATCATCCTGGGCATCGGGGGAAGCGCCACCGTCGATGGGGGCATCGGCGCCCTGCAAGCGTTGGGAATCGAATTTCTCGATGGTCGAGGCAGGCCGGTCGGTTGGGGCGGCAACGGCCTGAAGTCGATCGCTCGAATCGAGATGGGCGGGACCAACCCCCTGCTAGAGCGGGCACGGATCCTGGTGGCCTGCGACGTGGACAATCCCCTGGTCGGCCCACGGGGATCGGCGGCCGTATTCGGCCCCCAGAAGGGAGCCACCCCGGGCATGGTTCGAAAGCTGGATCAATACCTGGGCAAGCTGGGCCGGCTCATTCAACAGACGACAGGCCGGGACGTCTCCCAGGTTGCCGGCAGCGGCGCCGCGGGAGGTATCGCCGGTGGGTTCATGGGACTGCTGGGAGCCCGGCTGAGCCCCGGAAGCGACCTGGTGTTCGACCTGCTCAAGGTCGAAGAGCAGGTGGAGAAAGCGGACCTTGTCTTTACGGGAGAGGGTCAGATCGACTTTCAGACGCCCTTCGGCAAGGGACCCGGAATGCTGGCCAAGATCGCCAAGGAAAACGGAGTGCCGGTGATCGGCCTTGCCGGAAGCGTGGCCGGCGACGTGGGTGGCTTGTATGACCAGGGATTCACCGCTCTTTTCAGCATCATCGCCTCGCCTCTGACCATCGAGACGGCCATCCAAAAGGCGGACCAGCTCCTGGAAGCCCAGTCGGAACAGGTGGCCCGGCTCCTCCGTTTCGGCCTGGATTCGGCTTGAGCCGCATCCCCGGGATTCAGCGTGGAAAGGGAGCCATCAGCCACCCCAGCCCCAGGGATATCACCAGAAAGATCAGGAAAACGAAAATGCCGTAACGCAGTCGCTCGCGGGGGGTCTCCTTGCTGCTGAGGGCAAAGACGATCGACACGCAGAAGGCGAAAATCACCAAAGCCGTAAAGTGCGGAATCACCATTTCAGCGTTTGCGGCCCACGGCGATGTCGTAGGCGTTGAGGGCGGCCAGCAGGTTGAGCAGCCCGGCCACGGCCAGATAGGTGGTCCCGTAGTCGAATGACTGGTTCTCCAGGTTGCCGGCGCCGTAGCCCCAGTACTTGGCCAGAAAGTAGAGAAGTCCGATTCCGAGGTCGGCGAAGAGAAAAACGAACTCGATAAATTGCTCGGCGGCCAGCGTATGCAGCTTCCCCCCCAGGCTCAGCCCCAGGCCGAACAACAACAGGATGGGAAAGGCATACAGAAGGGAGCGCACCCACTTCCCCAGAATCAAGTGTCCCAGACCGGGAAAGCAAAACCCCCCAAGACCGATCAGGATTGCCCGGATAGACCTGGATTCCATCGGCCAACATTCCCTCAGGCCGGCGGGCGTCGCCCGAAGATGGCCGTGCCGACCCGAACCATGGTGGAACCTTCCTCGATGGCCACGGGAAAATCGTGGCTCATTCCCATGGACAGAACCCGCATGCGACCCTTCGGAAGTTGAAGGCCCGCCAACCGATCGAACCACTGCCTCAACCGCCGAAAATAGGGCCGGACGGCTTCGCCATCTTCCAGATAGGGGGGAATGGCCATCAGTCCCTGAACCGAGATGAAGTCCAGCTCGACCAAACGCCCGGCCAGCTCTTCCAGCTCTTCTTCCGCCACCCCCGCCTTTTGCGGCTCTCGTCCGATATTGACCTGGATCAGCACCGAGACCCGCTTGCCCAGTCTGGCCGACGACCGATCGATCCGCCTGGCCAAGTCGAGGCTGTCGACGGTCTGGATCCAATCGAAGGTGGCCACGGCGCGGTTGACCTTGTTCTTCTGGAGTGGGCCGATCAAGTGATACTCGAAATCCAGTCCCGCCAAGTGGTCCTGCTTGGACTGGGCCTCCTGAACACGATTCTCGCCCAGGCAGTCGACGCCGGCCGCAAGCGCCTGGCGGACCCGGCCGGCGCCCACCAACTTGGACACCGCCATCAGCCGCACCGTCTCCGGGCGCCGGCCCGATTTCAGCGCCGCTTCGGCAACCGCCTCCATCACCCGCTGGACATTTCCAGCGATGACACCCATCGGTTTGAAGCCCCCGCGAAACCGAGTCGCCGACCCGAGGAATGCTTCGCCCCTTTCCGATCCCGGCGACTCCCCGGTGTTCCGTCTCGGAAACAGGGTCGCCATATTTCCAAGACAGGACGCTCACCGCGTTGACCAACGGTCCCCGCAGCCTCGAAAACGGGCCATCTTACCTCAAATCCCGGCCGATTTCCAAACGTCCCGGCAAGCGGGCCGGCACCGGGCGCGCGCCTTGTTGGAGCCTTCGGAGTTGTGCTATTTTGCCAGGGATCCTGGCCTGAACCCCGGTTTCTCCATGCCTCCATTCATTTCCTTCGAGGGGTTGGACGGCTGCGGCAAGACCACGCAAGTGAGGCTGCTGGCCGACACCCTGACCCAACGCGACATCCAGGTGGCCGTACTGCGGGAACCCGGCGGAACTCCGGTGGGAGAAGCCATTCGCACGCTGCTGCTCAGCTCCCGCAACCGGGGACTGTTGCCCTTGAGCGAGTTGCTGCTCTATTACGCGGCCCGCAACCAGAACCTCCGGCGGCGGATCATTCCGGCTCAGGCGGAGGGCAAATGGGTCTTGTGCGACCGTTTCGCGGACGCCAGCGCCGCCTACCAGGGATACGGGCGTGGACTGGATCTCTCGATGGTTGCAACTCTCGATCACATGGTAAACGGCGGCAGGAAGCCGGACCTCACCCTCCTGATTGACATCGAGCCCTCTCTCTCCCTGGCCCGGGCCAGGGAGAGGAACCGTCGAACGGGGCTGGACGAAGGCCGATTCGAGGCGGAGTCTCTCGATTTCTTCCATCGCGTCCGGGAAGGATACCTGCAGATTGCAGCGCGGGAGCCCAGCCGGGTCCGGGTCCTGAACGGAAACCGGACCATCGAGGAGTTGCATCAGGAAATCCTGGGCCTGATTTCGACGCTTCTTCCGGGGGGACAGGTCTGATGGGGTGGAGTGATTTTCTGGGGAACGCCCCCGTACGCGACCTGATGAGGCGAAGTCTTTCCGAAGGCCGCCTGCCTTCCTCGCTGCTTTTCGCCGGCATCGCGGGAGTCGGCAAGGGGACCCTGGCCCACTTCCTGTCCAAGGCGGCCAACTGCCGGAAACTCGAGGATGACTTCTGCGACGACTGTGGGAGCTGCCGCAAGATCGCGCAGCAGGTGCACCCCGACGTTCGAAGCTACGCGCCCGACGGGGCCTTCATCAAGATCGATCAGATGAGAGACCTGATTCGCGAGGTCTTTTTCAAACCCTTTGAAGGCCGCCGCCGCGTCTTTGTGATCGACCAGGCCCACCGGCTGCGCCTGGAAGCCGCCAACGCCATTCTCAAGACTCTGGAGGAACCGCCGGAGACCTCCCTGCTCATCCTGGTGACCGACTCTCCCAACGATCTTCCCGGCACCCTCCGGTCCCGCTGCCAGCGCATCCAGTTCTATCCCTTCTCTCCGGCCGAGCTGGAAGGTATCCTCCGGCAACGATCGATCTACCCGACCCGGGATCTACCCCTGGCGGGACGGATTTCCCGGGGCAGTCTTGGAAGGGCCTTGACCCTGGACCTGCAGCAGTACCGGGAGGCGCGCGGGGAAATGGTGGAGCTGATCCGGGCCTGCGCCGGAGCCTTCTCCTATCACCGGACTCTGCAAATCACCGAGCCTCTGGCGTCGCCCAGGCAAAAGGGACAATTCGAGTTCAAGACGGGTGTCCTTTACGACCTGCTGCGCGACCTGATGTTGATCGAGCTGGATGCGCCTTCCGAAAGCCTCACCAACATCGACCTGCATTCGGAGTTGTCCGAAATCGGCTCCGACCTGACTTTCAGACAGATTGTGGATGCCGTCGGCTCTCTCGACCACCTGATGAAGGGACTGGGGCGCAATCTCAACAAGTCGCTGGCTCTGGACCGATTTCTGTTCCGACTGAGCGGCGTGAGCGCCACGCCCCCAACCTGAACGCTGTCTTCTTGGGACTTGTGGCGCAATGGGGCCCGTGCTAAACTAGCCTCAATCTTGACGCTCACAGGCCACCTTGAAAAACCCCGCGGGTCAGCGCTGTGACACGGCCGTTGGCCGGCCAACGAGTTTCTTATCGTCCGTCCTGAAGTGATCGCAGGTTTCCGAGTCCCCATCGGAACGCGGAAGACTTGAGTTCTCTTGACAAGCGGCAGTGGTTGGGTGGGAACCTGGCGGCGGGGGCAGTCGGCCAGCCGCGACTCTGCACACGATCCAGGCCAAGCCGGGAGGAGGATTTTCCATGAATCGTCGGCTCATCCGTCCGTCGCTATCGGACATCAAAGACAAGATGACCGTGCGATCTCAAAAGAAGCGCCCCACTCCTCCGGAACAGACCAACGCCGAAAGCTTCTACTACCTGAAGCAGATGCAGAACAAGACGCCCATGGTGCTGGTCTTTCACGACGGAGAACGGATGCACGGATTCATCGAGTGGTACGACCGCAATTGCATCAAGTTCAACCGTGATCCCGAACCCAACCTGCTGATCTTCAAACACGGTATCCGCTACATGTACAAGGAGGACGAGGACAAATCCGGCGACGATTGAGATCGGCGCAAGGGCTTAAGTTCCTCATTGATCCAACCCAAACCCGGACCGCGAAAGGAAGTTTCCCCATGAAAAAGCTTGGATTGTCGGTTGCGATGCTCTGCACCCTGACGGCGCTGGTTCTGTCTCACCCCCATATCCGCAAGACCGTAGGCGCTTCAGCCGAGGGCGTTCAACTCAAGTTGAGCTACTTCACCCTCCCCTACAACGCCGAGCACCTGGCCGATGTCCAGGAGGGGTTTGTCTTTCATTGCGGCCGCGCGACCCTGGAGATCAGTGGAGCCGTCGAAAGCGCGGGAATGAAGGTGTCAACCGGGCAATACGATCTCCGAGCCAAGGCTGTAACGGCCGACAAGTGGACCCTGCTGCTCATTCCCAAGGCCGCGGAGGGCTCCGGAGGCCAGCAGGGCTCGAGCCGCGAAATCCCCCTGGAGAGCCGATCTGCAAAGGGACACCTTCAGGCCCACCACTTGAATCTGGACTTGACCAGCGGACACGGCGACACCCACGGCAAACTGATTCTCTCGGTGGCGTTCGGACCCCGAACGGTCGAGGGGATCCTCTCTCTTCCGACTCCGGAAGCCTGAGGCATCGCGGTGGGCTCGACCATTCTCAAGCAGCGCCTGGCGCTTCCCCAACCCCTGCTGGTCCCCGCCTGTTACGACATGGTCTCCGCCAAAGTGGTGGAGCGTTGCGGCTTCGAAGCCGTCTACCTCTCCGGGTTCGGGCACTCCGCCTCTCACCTGGGCCTCCCCGACGCGGGCCTGATCTCCTTTTCCGAGATGCTGGAGCGGTTGCACCACTTGGTCCGCAGCGTCGACATCCCCGTCTTGGCGGACGCCGATACGGGATTCGGCGGAGTGGTCAATGTGCGCCGGACCGTTGAGGAGTACGAGGCGGCCGGAGCCCAGGCCATCCAACTGGAAGATCAGCTCATCCCCAAGAAGTGCGGGCACACGCCGGGAAAGCAGTTGATTGAAGCTTCGGAGATGGCGAGCAAGCTGGAGGCGGCCGTCGCCGCCAGGCGCAGCGACCGATTCCTGATCATCGCTCGAACCGATGCCATTGCCGTCACCGGATTCGACGATGCCATTCGCAGGGGCAAACTCTACCAGCAGGCGGGAGCCGACATCATCTTCATCGAGGCCCCCACCAGCCTGGATCAGATCGAGCGAATCAGCGCTTGCTTCCACAAACCGCTCATGATCAACCTGGTCGAACGGGGGAAGACTCCCCTGCTATCCCTCGAACAACTCCAGACCTTGGGATACAAGGTCGTCGCCTACGCCTTGACCACCCTGATGGCCTCGGTCCGGGCCATGGAACGCGCCTTGGCGAAGTTGAAGGAGGGAGGTTCACCCCAAGAGTACCTGGACGACCTGGCCACCTTCGAGGAACTGGATCGACTGCTGGGCTTCCCGGAATGGCGCCAGTGGGAAAACCGGTTCCGCTAACCCGTCCGGTCGGAAGCGTCCAGCGCCGAGCGGAACGCCCGGATATGGGCCGGGGTGGTGCCGCAGCAACCTCCGATAAAGTAGGCTCCCTCCCCCACAAGGTCGGACAGGTGGCCGGCCATTTCCTCGGGAGTCTGGGTGTAGTAGCTCCTGAGGTCGTCGTCCAGTTTCGGCATCCCGGCGTTGGGGTAGGCCATCACCCGTTTCGGTTCCATTTGCATGGAGGCCATCGCCTCCCGCAACTCCCGGACCCCCTGGATGGCATAGGGCATGCCCGTATGTTCCTCCCGCCGGGGTTCGGCGCCGCAGTTGAGGCCGAGCAGATCCACATGCTCCAGTAAATTGTCCCCCTCCGACAACTCGCCCGCCGAGAAAATTTCCAGCAGATCGGGGGCCGAATGTCCCCAGTCCGTCCTGTAGGTCACCTTGCCGCTGCCACGGTCCCGGGTGTACTTGTAAGTGAGGTTGACGGCCACCGGAAGTCCGTACCGGCGGGCCACGTCGGCGGCGATGGACGCCTCCCGGGCCGAAAACATGGTCTCGATGCAGAAGAAATCGACGCCGCCTTCCGCCAGGGCGTCCGCCAGTCTCCGGTGGGCATCCCTCACCAGATGGTTGGCGATTCCAAAGGTGGTGTCGCCGCTGTCGGCTTCGATGGCTCCCGGGGAGGGTCCCAGCGAGCCCGCGATATAGGTCTCCTTGCCACTTCTCTCCACCGCGGCCTTGGCGTGCTCCACCGCGGCCCTGGCCAACCGGTCGCACCCGGCGGGATCTTTCCCGGCCATCTTGAGGTGCAGGGTGGATCCCACGAAGGTGTTGGTGCCGATGGCATCGGCTCCGGCTTCGATATAGGCGCAATGGATGCTGACCACATCTTCCGGATGCAGCTCGTTGGCCACGCTGCTGTTGGGCAGCTCAATGCCTCTGGCGAACAGTTGCGAGCCGAATCCACCGTCATAAAGGAGAGGTTTCGGTTGCTTGAGTCTCTCCGATAGAGGAATCATTGGAACTCCTTCGAGCGTCCTTGCGGTCGAGTGTAGAACAACCGGACCGCCGGTCCGATTGTGTGGGTCAGGCCGCCGGGGAAAAGAGGTCACGTCGGCGCCGGCCCCGGACCCACCCTAAAGATCCATCAGTTCCCGCACATACTTGGGGGCCGGCGACCCAAAGGACAGCAGTCGGTCGTGAAAGGCCCTGAAGTCCTTCAAGGGTCCATGCCTGGCTTCGTAGGCCTCTCGTATGGCATTGACCTCACGGTTGCCGACATAGTAGGTCGAGAGCTGGGTCGAGGTCAGGCAGGCTCTGCGCCACTTGCCCGCTGCCTCTCCCTCTTCCTGAAATCCCTCGTTCATCATCAGATCCATGGCCTCTTCCCGGCCCATGCCGCCGGCATGGACCTGTTGATCGATGATGGCATTGATGATCAGCCGCAGGCGCATCTTCAACTGCTGCATCTTGACGGCCGGCCCGCCAAAGCCCTTTTCCGCCATGAGCTGCTCGGCATAGGTCGCCCACCCCTCCACGAAGGTTCCGCTGCCGAAGACCGCCCGTATCCTGGTAGGCGCCCGAAACCGGTTGGAATGGGCGATCTGGAGATAGTGTCCCGGAGTGGACTCGTGGATGGTCAACTCCTGCAGCATATAGTCATTGTACTCCCGAAAAAACGACCTCACTCGATCGGCCGGCCAGTCGGCAGGTGTTGGAGAAATGGCATAGAAGGTCTCGCCACGCGTCTCCAGCGGCCCGGGAGAATCACAGTAGGCCACGGCCACCCCCCTTTGGAACTCCGGCATCACGATGATCCGGATGGGTTCATCGGGAACCGTCACCAACTCCTGCTCCCGGGTGAACCGGGTCACCTGGTCCAGGGACCGCCGGGCCTTGTCCACAATGGTCTCATTGTCCGGATGGGAATCGGCCAGCTTGTCGAGCACCTCCCGGACCACGGACTGCGGGTCCTGTGGCAGGCGCCCATGGGGAAAGAGGCTGGGGTAGAGGCCGCGGGCGGTCGCAGCAAGGTCCTCGCGGGTACGGTTCAGATCCTGCATGGCGGCTTGGCGGATTTCCTCCAGGGACAGATCCGATTCCAGGGTATGCCTCAGCTTGGCCCTGTAGAGCCGTTCCCCCAGTCTGAAGTCGCCCCGCGCCCTGGGAAGAAGATCCTCTTCCAGCCATCGGCCATACTCCTCCAGAGCCTGGACGGCTTGCTGCCGTGCCTGGAAAAACGACTCCTCCAGGTCGGGTATCCGGTCCAGATGGGGTTGCAGCCCCTCGGCAATGAGGCGCAGGGCGCCCCGATTCTGCTGAATTGCGGTCTCGGTATGGATCCTGGGGGGATTCCGTAGATTGGCCTTGGCCGCCGCCACCACCGCGGGAACCGCCTGAAGCCTGCGTTGCAGGCTGGCCATTCTTTCCGGCAGGGGCGCGAACTCGCGCGCCACCAGGGAATAGACGGCGCCGCCCAGGTTGTAGACCATGGGATTCCACCGGTATTCCTTCAAGTCCTCCAGCCGAAAAATCATGGACCGGATATTGGCTTTCAGGATCCGGTAGTCCACCCGGTTGACTTCGCTGAGCCGCGCGGGATCCATGGTCTCGAGCCGCTGGAGAGATTGGCGTTGGAAGGCGAGGTCCCGATTCACGCCCTCGCCCGAGTAATCGTTGAGACGGTGGTCGTAGCGGTGATCTCCCAGCAGGGTGGCCCACTCGGGCCTCATGGCCAGCAGTTCGTCCACGTAAGTTTCGGCGAAGGATTCGAACCCGGCGTCCTGACCGGGCCTCCACCAGCACCCCGCCCCAAGCAGCAAGACCCAGGCCGTCCATCTCTTCATCACCGATCCCCACCGGTCCCAGCCCATTCCCAAAACTGCCAGGGGATGGTAGCATAGCCGCAGCTTGTGCGCCTAACCCCCAGTCTTTGCCTTATTTACAAGGAAGACTGCCGGGGAGATTCCTGGATCCCCTTCCGGTCAATCGGCCAGGGCAGGCAGCCGGAAGCGTTTGAATCGGGGACCGGACCCGCAAGCTCCCATCCCGGTCGGCCCCGCGGGGAATGGAGAGTCCAATTGCCGCCGGAACGTCGAGACAAGGAGGATTCATGGCCAGCAAGGGCGTAAAGATCTTTGGAGTCATTCTGGGGGTTCTGTTGATCCTGTTCGGGATCATGGTCTTTGCACTGATTCGTTTCACCCGACCGGCCGAAGTCAAGGTCCGGAACGACTCCGTATTGGAACTCACGATCGCCGGTGAACTGTCGGACCTGCCATCAACCTCTCCCCTGGCGCAATTCACGGGGCAGGGCAGATTCTCCCTGCTGGAGATGGGACAGGCCTTGCGGGCCGCCGCCGAGGATGAGCGCATTGCCTCGATCTACTGCAGGATCTATCCCGTGCAATCGAGCTGGGCCACTGTAGAAGAGATTCGATCCTTCATGCGGCAATTCCGGGAATCCGGCAAGAAAATCTACGCCTACCTCTCGTTGGACCTGGTCAGCGACAAGGATCTTTACCTCGCCTCGGCTGCCGACGAGATCCACCTGAACCAGGATGCGGCGCTGATGGTCAACGGCTTGGTGGCCGAGGTCAGTTTCTACAGCAAGATGTTGAACAAGCTGAAGGTCCGACCCGACGTGCTCCAGTTCAAGGAGTACAAGAGTCCCGGAAGCTTCACCCGGTCCGGAATGACCCCGGAATTCCGCTCCATGTACCGGAGCCTGTTGTCCGACATTCAGCAACGCCTCAAGCAGGCCCTCAGCCGGGAGCGCGGGATCGAGCCGCAGGAGTTGGATCGCCTGATGCAGAACGGCATTCTGAGTTCATCCTCGGCCCTGGCCGCGGGACTGGTCACCCACCTCGGATACGAGGATGAGATTCGGAACCGGTTGAAAACCGAGTCCTCCGGAGGGGAACCCGAATACCGCTCCCTATCGGCCTCGGACTACCTGAAAGCCGTCAAGCGCCGCAAAAAGCCCTCCCGACCGCACAAAGTGGCGCTGCTGGGCGGCATCGGTCCGATCATGACCGGACGGAGCGACGAGACCTGGGAGAGTGTCATGGGAGGAGACACCATCGTGTCCAGGCTGAGGAAGATCCGGGAGGACGAGAGTGTGAAGGGCCTGCTCTTCCGCGTCAACAGCCCGGGCGGCTCCGCCGTGGGATCCGACAAGATCTGGCGCGAGATTCGACTCATGGAAGAAGCCGGGAAACCGGTGGTGGTCAGCATGGGAGGAGTGGCCGGGTCCGGTGGGTACTACATCGCCATGGGGGCCCGAAAGATCGTGGCTCAGCCTTCGACCGTCACCGGCTCTATCGGGGTGATCTTCATGAAATTCAACCTGAGCGGCCTGTTCGATCAGTGGCTGGGAATCACCGTTGACCAGGTGAAGCTGGCCGAAAATGCCGACATCCTTTCTCCCACCACCTCTCTCAACCCCAGGCAGAGAGGCGAGGTCGAGGCATGGATGAGCCACATCTACAACACCTTTGTCGAGAAGGCGGCCGAAGGACGCCACCTCACCGTCGAGGAGCTGGAACGGCAGGCCGGCGGCCGGATCTTCACCGGAAACCAGGCCAGGCAGCGTCAACTGATCGATGCGGTGGGCGGACTGAGCACGGCCCTGGATCTGCTCAAGCAGGAATTGAAGATTCCCGCGGAGGAAGAGGTGGAACTGGTGCTCTTCCCCAAGCCCAAGAGCCTGTGGGAGAGCCTGCTCCAGGGGGATTGGGCTCAAGTCTCCAGGCCCGGGCAAACCCTGGAGTCACTGCTCAAAAAGCGGCTGTCGGAGGCCACCCATCCAGCGCCCTGGCTGATCGTCCCCGAGCTGAGGATTCACTGACGGCCGACGAACCCGTCTAAAGCATTTATTATATTACATTTATATCGAGTGCAGCGGATTATGCCCCCCCCATTGGTCAGCCTCTGTCAACGCGGTTCCGGAATCCGTTTTGCTGCATGGGGACCGGGGTAACCGTTCGGTCAAGCCGTGATGGCTTGAACCCGGACGAGGTTGGAGGTGCCTGCAATCACTGTACCGCTCTTGATTTCTTGGACAGGTCAGACCCAGCATCGATGTATTGCTTATAACATCACACACCCACACCGATGACTCAGTAAGAGCAGTTTCCACCGAAATCAGGTACCAAGCCTCCCTGGACCAGAACCGACCATTCTTGCAACCTGCGCTTTCCCATTTCCCAAAACCTGGAACAAAGCCTGAAATACTCGAGAACGACCTCTTTCTCGCCTTTTTGGAGGAGCTCTTTAGCCAGCATCATATTTGGCCCGAACGAAATGAGTACGGGGGAGCCTGTTGTTTCCCCGGCTGCAATCAATCGTCTCTTTGCTTCTTCAACATCACCCTCGGCCAGTGCAATTCTGCCCAGAACCAGGTTGCCGTGGTGGATGCGGTTTCCGGAGTTCCAATTGGAACTGTCCTCATCCACAGACAACATTGCGTTCGCATACTCTGTAGCTTTCTCGTACTGGTTGGCCGTGACGGCCATTCGTGCCAACTCTGTCAAAAGTAAATTTTGCTCGTTGCCATCCAACAGTTCATAAGCCCTTTCGTACTGGGCCAGTGCCTTCTGGGCGGCCGCGGCTTTCGTCTCCAATGAATCCGCGCCAATGATTTCCAGCGAATACATCTGCCCTAGTTCTCGCGACCATTTGGCGTTATTCACATCAAGGGATTGGGCATGCTGAAGCGATATGATCGCGAGGTCGCTATCCTGGTGCATAAAAAAATTTGCGGCGTGCTCCAACACTGTCAGGTTGGCCGGCTCGCTTTGCAAGCGTTCCATCCAGGCTTTCTTGCCTTCCGAATAACCCTCAGGATCGTAATCGGAATCGATCGTGCCCTCAGATAACCCAAGCACCTCAGCCTCCGGCCGGTTACGAATGAGCCACAGAATATGTCTTGCCTGTGCTGCCTCCATTTCCTCACGCACCGATCGATCCGGAACGGCGTAAGATCCAAAATAGTAATGGAGGAGCCGGGTGCGGATAGCCAGTTCATGAGGATTCTGCTCCAATTCCTTTTCCAATGAAACGACCTTCTCCGGCGAGAGATCCCGAGCGCGCCCGTCCTCTGCAATAGTCGGAATATTCGGTTTGCCAAAGACGACAAAGAGAACGACGAAAAAGGGGAGTAAGTGTCCAAGACGCATGGCGCGCATCCCTCCAATTCGGTGGCTGACGGGTACCCGTAGTATACCCCCAATGGGGTTTTGGAGGCCAAGTCACAACGTTTGACGGTGGGTGTAACGAGGGGAACAGTAGCGCAATGGAATGTATAAGTTATTTATATCAATAAGCTTATCGTACAGAGAGCGGAAGTCCATCCTGTAGCCCTGGGCTATGGCCCACTTCATCACCGTGCCGATCCGTTGTCGCACCCGCCGGGCCGTCGGGGGCTTGCTGTTCCAGATCGGCGACAGCACGGCCATGACATCGGCCGTGGTGACCCCGTCCACCTGCCTGCAGCCGGGGTTCAGGTTTCGGCAGGTTCCGTTTCCAGAATTTGTACCAGGACCTGGCTGACTCGAAGCTTCTCCACCCGGTGAACCACCATCTTGAGGTTGCCATGGATGGACTCGGCCCCTTCGGAGGGAATATTCCGCCAGTGGTTGACCAGATAGCCGCCCAGGGTGGTGACGTCGTGGTCGCCGTTGAACCGGGTTCCAAAGGCTTCCTCCAGGTCGTGCAGCGGCGTGGAGCCATCCACCAGAAACTTGCCCTCGCCGAGCTTGACGATTAAAGGGGCTTCCTGGTCGAATTCGTCCTGAATCTCTCCCACCAGCTCCTCCAGGACGTCTTCCAGAGTCACCAGGCCCACCGTCCCCCCGAATTCGTCGACCACGACTCCCATGTGGCACTTCCTTTGCAGGAAGGTCTTCAACATCGTCTCGAGCGAGGCGAACTCCGGGAAAAACAGGATCTCCCGGCAGATCGATTCCAGGTCGACCGGGTCGGTCCCGGACTGAATCTGCCAGAGCAGGTGCTTGATGTGGACCATTCCGACCACGTCGTCGAGCGTCTTGCGGCAGACCGGAAACCGGGTGTGACGATCGGCCTTGACGACTTCGAGGTTCTGTTCCGGAGACATCTCCAGGTAGAGGGCGTCGATCTTGTTTCGGGGCAGCATGATGTTGCGGGCCTGCAGGCTCTTCAAGCTGAAGGTCCTGCGGAGAATGCGCCGGCTCAGGGAGTCCTGGGAAACCCCTGGAGCGGATTCGGAAAGAAGCATGCGCAGTTCTTCCTCGGAATGCCCCACCTCATGCTGGCTGGCCGGTCGAAGTCCCACCGCCCTGAGAATGCGGTTGGCCACCCTGTTCAGCAGCCAGATGGCGGGATAAAAGGCCTTGTAGAAAAGGGTCAAGGGGATGGCTGCCCAGAGCGTGGTGCCTTGAGCCCGTTGGATGGCCAGCGACTTCGGCACCAGCTCACCCACGACGATGACAAGAAAAGTGATGAAGATGAACCCGACGACAACGGAAAGAGACGTGACCAGGTCGGGAGAGTGCACCCCCAATCCCGAGAGCACCGGCCGCAGCATCTCGGCCACAAAGGGCTCTCCCAGCCAGCCGAGGCCCAGGTTGACCAGGGTGATGCCCAGTTGAGTGGCCGACAGGTAGGCGTCCAGGTGGCGGATGACGTTCTCGGCGACCTTGGCGCGCCGATGCCTCTTTCTGGCCAGGGTCTCGATCTGGGTGGAGCGGACCTTGACGATGGCGAATTCGGCTGCAACGAAGAAGCCGTTCAAGAAGACCAGAAAAAAGATGGCCAGCAGCCTGAGTGAAACGCCGAGGAAGGTTAAATGTGGCGGGTCGTCCATCGATTCCGGAAGCCAGATTCGGCAAGAAACCTATTCTACCACCAAACTCACTCCAAAGCCCGCATCACGGCTGCAAAGAAACCGTCCGATCGGGTCTGAAGAGGCGAAAGGCGAAACAGCCCGTCCCGGCGGCAGTAGGGCTTCAACCCCTCGTCGCAGGGGGACCTCAACCGGAACCCCGGGCAGCTCGACAGGAAGCGCTCCACCACCTGTTCGTTTTCCTCCGGTTCCAGGGAACAGGTGGCGTACACCAGGGTTCCGCCCGGTTTCAGCAGGTCGGCGGCGTTGTCCAGGAGCCTGAGCTGCAAGCCCGCCAGCCTGGCGGGATCGTCCGCCCGCAGGCGCCAGCGGATCTCGGGGTTGCGTCGCAACGTGCCGGTTCCGGAGCAGACCGCGTCCACCAGAATCTTGTCGAACCTCGTCGACAGCGGCAACGGCCGGGTTCCGTCGGCCACGACCCAGCGCAAGGAGGGCCATTGCTTCCCGTGACGCTCCCTTGCAATCCGGAGGCGGCCGAAATTGGAGTCCACGCCGATAACGCTCGCCTGTCCTTTCCCCAGTTGAACCATGTGGGCGGCCTTGCCTCCGGTGCCGCTGCACAGATCCAGGCACGCATCCGAGGGCTTCAACTCCAGCAAACGGGCGATCAACTGGGACCCGGCGCCCTGTATGGCCAGCCTTCCGCGCCGGTACAGCGATGACTTGGTCAGGTCCCCCTCATCGACGACCCAAATCCCCTCCCCCAGGTGAAAGGGGGTGACACGACAGCCCTCCGCTTCCAGGATGGCCAGCATCTCTTCCCGCCCCAATCGGGGCGAGTTGGAACGGAAGTGCACCCTGGGAGGTTCGTTGTTGTGGTGGAGAAGGATGCGGGTGTCCTGCAGACCCCAGCGCTCGATCCAGCGGCTCACCAACCATTCCGGGTGGGAGAAACGGAGGCTGAGCCCCCGAGGGGAATCGGCCGGCAACCGACTGCATGCCTGCTCGAATCCGGCCTGGTCGGTTCTGCGCAGCACCGCGTTGATCAGACCGGCCGCCTTGCGCTGCCTGGACTGCTTCACCAGTTCCACCGCCTGGTGCACGGCCGCGCGCACGGGAACTCGAGAAAGAAACAGGACCTGGTAGGCCCCCAACCGGAGCACCATCCGGACTTCCCTGTCCAGCCGTTCCAGGGGCCGCTCCACCAACGAGGCCAAATACCAGTCGAGGCAACTCTTCCGCCTCAGGACTCCGTAGACCAGCTCGGTGGCCAACCGGCGGTCGGCCGGGTTGAACCGGCTGACAGGATCGTCATGAAGCATGTCCACGGCGAACCCGCCCGCCTGCTCGATTTTCATCAGGATGCGGAAGGCGGCCAGTCGCGCCGGTGAAAGAGGCATTCCTGGTGTCCTGTCTCAGTCTCCCAACGGTATGGAGTGCCCGGTTTGCAAACGGAGGCCGTTCAGGAAATCCGAGGCCGCCAGCGGCCTGTGGTTTTCCGGCTGGACTTCCAGCAGCTCCAGCCAGCCTTCCCCGCAGGCGACCAGGGCGCGCTTGGAGTCCCACCGCCTCAGGGAGCCCGCCGCCTGCTTCTGCACGGGCAGGGTGGCCGGCCGCGCTCTTAAAATGCGCAGCCGGGACCCGCTCCGGCGGGTAAAGGCGCCCGGCCAGGGGTTGAAGGCCCGCACCCGATTGAAGATCTGCCGGGAAGACCGGCTCCAGTCGATTTCACCGTCGGACTTCTTCAGCATCGGAGCATAGGAGGCCAGTCGAGGGTCCTGCGGCCTGGGCCGAACCTGGCCCGCCTCCAGCCGGTCCAGCGTTTCCGCCAGCAGATCCGCCCCCAGTACCGCCAGGCGATCCCCGAGCTGCACCGAAGTCTCCTCCTCGCCTATCTCCACCGCCTTCTGCAGAAGCACGTCCCCGGTATCCATGCCCCGGTCGATCCGCATGGTGGTGACACCGGTGTGAGTCTCGCCGCGGACAATCGCCCAGGGAACGGGTGCGGCGCCCCGGTAGCGCGGCAGCAGCGAGGCATGCACATTGATGGCGCCAAAGGGCGGGAGAGTGAAGAGCCAGGAAGGCAGGATCTTGCCGTAAGCCACCACCACCAGCGCGTCGGCGGTGGTTTCCACCAGGGTCTTCCACTCTTCCTGCACCAGCCTGTCCGGCTGGTAGACCGGCAGCCCGCGATGGAGAGCCAACTGCTTGACGGGACCGATGGCCAGTTTGCGGCCCCGGCCCGAGGGGCGGTCGGGTTGGGTGAAGACCCCGCTGACACGGTGCCGACTCGAGAGGAGTTTTCGGAGGGCAGGTACTGCGAAGCCGGGGGTCCCCATGAAGAGCAGGCGCATCACCACTCCCCGGCCCGAACCTTCTTGCGTATCTTTCTCTTGATGATGTCGCGCTTGATCACGCTCAGGTGATCGATAAAGAGCACCCCGTTCAAATGGTCGATCTCGTGGGACAGGATCCGAGCCAGCAGCTCCTCTCCCTTCACGGTCGTCTCACTGCCATCGATCCGCTTCCCCGAAACGACCAACTTCCGGGGTCGGTGGACCCGTGCCGTGAATTCGGGAATGCTCAGGCAGCCCTCTTCCTCGTACTGGTCGCCTTCGGACTCCCGGATCTCCGGATTGGCCAGGACCATCAAGGAACCCGCCTTTTCTCCACCCGTGGGATCGATCACCATGAGACGGGTCAGCACCCCGACCTGGGGGGCGGCCAGGCCAACTCCCGGAGCCGCGTACATGGTCTCCACCATGTCCTTGCTCAACCGCTCCAGGGTTTCGTCAAAGGCAGTGACCGGCTCGGCAACCCGGTGCAGGACCGAGTTTCCGTACTTGACGATGGGAAGAATCATGGGGAAGGGCCCGGTGGCGAAAGGCCACCCGAGATGCAATTTTATCGTTGGACCTCGGGCATCGTCAACCGCTCCCGCCGGCGACGCCGGCGGGTGAACACCCCCCACCGCATCAGCCTTTGCCTGCCGGCTCGGCTTCTGCGACTCCCTCTCGAGGGGGGAGTGATTGGGCCCGGGAGGGCGGGCCTCCCACCGGCGCCAGGCTTGGCTCAGAGTCATGTAATATATTGAAAATAAAAGATATAGAGAATATACAGCGATCTTTTCGCTTTGGATCGAATCTTGACTTGGCCTTCTCGAATCGACTACGATTTCTTGATGAACGGCCTCTCCGACAGATCGACCACGCTGATGCAGAGCTGGGTGCTTGAAGTTCAGGACTTCACCCTGCTGGGGGTGCGGTCGATCACCAGCTTCTTCCGCAGGCCGCTCTACCTGAGGGAAACGTTTCAGCAGATGGACATCGTGGGGGTGGGCTCACTCTCCATCTCCTGTCTCACCGCCTTCTTCACGGGAGCGGTGCTGGCCCTGCAGACTTCCAACACGCTTTCCTCGTTCGGGGCGGTCGGCTACACCGGTCAACTGGTGGCAGTCTCACTGGTGAGGGAGCTGGGGCCGGTGCTGACGGCGGTGGTGGTTGCCGGGCGTGTCGGCTCCGGCATCGCCTCCGAGCTGGGGTCGATGCTGATCGGCGAGCAGATAAACGCCATGCGGTCTCTCGGCACCGACCCGATCAAGAAGCTGGTGACACCGCGGGTGGTGGCCTGCACGACCATGGTTCCGGTTGTGACCGTGATCGCCGACCTGGTCGGTATCATGGGTGGGTTTTTCGTGGCCACGATCTTTCTGGGAATCAGTCCCTCCCTCTTCCTGACGTCCGCCTACGACCGTTTGCACTATTCCGACCTGGTGCAGGGACTGGCCAAACCTCCCATTTTCGGTTTTCTGATCGCCATTGTGGGTTGCCACCGGGGACTGGGAACCTGGGGAGGCACGGAGGGGGTGGGGAGATCGACCACTCAAGCCGTGGTCACCTCCATGATTCTTATCTTCATCTCCAATTTTTTCATCACCCGCATCCTCCTGACCGTCCTGTGATGAACCCACACCGTGACCATTCGAATGAAGCTCCCGCCATAGAGCTGAAGCACGTCACCAAGTACTACGACGACACCCCGGTGTTGAAGGATATTTCCTTCACCGTCCAGCGCGGGGAAACCAAGATCATTCTGGGAGGCAGCGGCTCGGGCAAATCCACCATTCTCAAATTGATTATCGGCCTGGTTCAGGCAGACGAGGGAGAAATCTGGGTGGAAGGCCGGAACATCACCCGCTACGGTGAAAGACCGCTGATGGAGATCCGCAGGCGCATCGGCATGGTGTTTCAGGAGGGGGCGCTGTTCGACTCTCTCTCCGTGGCGGAAAATGTCGGTTTTCGACTCTACGAGCAGGGTGAGCTGGAAGAGGACAAGGTCCTGGAAGTCGTCAGGAAGACCCTCGGATTCGTGAACCTGGAAGACGCCATAGACAAGATGCCCTCGGAGCTGTCAGGCGGCATGCGCCGGCGAGCGGCCATCGCCCGGGCATTGGTGGGGACCCCCAACATCATGCTGTACGATGAGCCCACGGCCGGATTGGACCCCATCACGGCCCGAACCATCAACGAGCTGGTCATCAAGTTGAGAGATCTGGAGGATGTCAGCTCCATCTTCGTCACCCATCGCCTGAACGATGCCTATACGCTGGCCAACGAACGCTTTGTCCAGGAAAATGGTCGTTGGGTCGTCCACCGGGAGTTCACCGATCCCGGCCGAATCAATACCCACTTCATCATGCTGAGGGACGGAGGAATCATTTTCCAGGGAACGGACAAGGCGCTGAGGCGCAGCCGCGATCCATACATTCGGAGATTCCTTATTTGAGAGGAGGTACCATGGCTCGACAATCAATGGCTTGGAAGGAACTGCGTGTGGGTATTGTGGCCGTTTTGGGGTTTGTGATCCTGGCGGCCGCCCTGGTCCTGGTCAGCGGCGGACGGGGCCTTCTCACACCCAAATATACCGTCAAGACCCACCTTGAAAACGCGTCCGGCCTGCGCAGGGGATCCTTGATCTGGTTGGCAGGGGTTGAGGTGGGCAGCGTGGATGAGGTTCGGGTCTCCCGCTCGGACGATCCCGGCAGGGCCGTTGAGGTCCACATGAAAATCGATCGAGCCTTTCAGCAGTCCATTCGCCGCGACTCGCAAGCCACTCTGGGTTCCATCGGCCTCCTGGGGGACAAGTACATCGAGATCTCGCGCGGAGCGCAATCCGAGCCCGTGGTCTCGGATGGCGGCGAGATCGACGGCTCTTCCCCGCCCGACATCAAGAGGATCATCCAGGGGACCAACGACCTGATGGCCAATGTCGGCGACCTGGTCCAAAAAGTCACCGGAATCGCCGGCAAGATCAACGTCCAGGAAGGAACCCTGGGAAAGCTGATCAACGACCCCACCATTTTCAACAACCTGACCGGCACTTCAGAGGAACTGCAGGGCTTGGTCAAAAAGATCACAGCCGGAGAAGGGACCATTGGACAGCTCGTCTCGGATCCCCGGCTCTACGAGGAACTGAGCCAGACGCTTCAACTGGGCCAGAACGTGGTGACCAAGGTGGATGCGGGAGAGGGAACCCTGGGCAAGGCGGTCAATGATCCCGCAATCTATGACCGGGTCGAACGCATGCTGGTCAGAATGGAGAAGGTGGTGCAGAGAATCGAGGATGGAGAGGGATTCCTGGGCCGCTTGTCCAAGGACGACACGCTTTACCATCAATTCAACCAAAGCCTTGGGAAGTTCTCCAACGTGGCCGAAAAGATGAGCAACGGGGACGGGACCGTTTCCAAGCTTCTGAAGGATCCCTCCCTTTACTCCAATCTGGACCTGGCGTCGGCCGAGCTGGTGAAGTTCCTGCACGACCTCCGTGAAAATCCCAAGAAGTACCTGCGCATCAAGTTGAGCTTGTGGTGATGCCCCGGCCGCATCTTGTCAGGCTGCAACCCCCGGGTTCGAGACATGCGGGTCAAACGGAGGAGGCCCCCTGTCGGCATGTTTTGACTATTCAGTCGATTGGATTTAGTATTGGCGGCTTTCCGAGGCCGAAAGACAACTCCCATGACCATCGACATCAAGAGGAAACTGGAAGAAGAAATTCGCGTGATCCAGCACGAGCTGACCAAGGAACTTCCCAAGGAGCTGAAGAAAGCCATTGCGCTGGGCGACCTGAGCGAAAATGCCGAATACCAGTCGGCCAAGCAGCGGCAGGAAATCCTCAACGCCAAGTTGGCTCAACTCCGCAAGAGATTGGCCGACGTGGCCATGATCAATTTCGACAGGATACCCAGGGACCGCGCTTCCTATGGATCCACCGTCGTCCTTTACGACCTTCAGAAAAATGCCGAGATCACCTACAAGCTGGTGTCGGCCGAAGAGTCGAACATTCAAAAAGGCCTGATTTCGACGAGCTCCCCCATCGGGCGGGGCCTGCTGAACAAGAGGGAGGGGGACATGGCCAGGGTACACACGCCGGGCGGCCTCAAGGAATTCGAGATCCTGAGTCTGACCACCATTCACGATCAATCGGGGAACACCGAATAGCCCGCCATGCTGAGCCAAACCATCGGCAGGATATGCAGAGCCATCCTCAACCTCATGGTCAGGGGAATATCCCGGCTCGGCGTCAATCCCAACCTGCTGACCTTCGTGGGATTTCTGATCACTCTGCTGGCCGCCTGGTTTCTGGCCCAGGGAAGGTTCTTCGACGCCGGGATCGTCATCATATTCTCGGGCATCTTCGACATGCTGGACGGGCGCCTGGCTCGAATAACCAACAGAGTCACCAAGTTCGGCGCTTTCTTCGACTCGGTCCTGGATCGCTACTCCGACATGGCCCTCTTCCTGGGACTGCTGATTCACTACGCCCGGGCGGAACAGATGACCTACCTGGTTCTGTCCGGCATCGTCATGATCGGCGCCGTCATGACCAGCTATACCCGCGCCCGGGCGGAGTCACTGATCAAGCTCTGCAAGGTCGGCTTCATGGAGCGTCCGGAGCGGCTGGTCCTGATCATCATCGGCGCCCTGTCCGGCAAGATGGCTCCGGTCCTGTGGGTCATGGCCGTCATGAGCAACCTGACCGTCATCCACCGCATTGTCCATACCTGGAAGCAGGCCCCGCGGGAAAGCCCCGCGCAACAGCCCGCCCCGTCCCCAAGTTCCGATCCCGCCCCGCCGAAAACCCGGGAATCCGCGCCCCAGGGCCTCCACTGATTTCCCTTGCGGAATTCTGACAAGAGGCTCTATTGGTGTTAAAATAGGCTGAGTCGTCGATACACCGGGATTGGTCACCGAGGGTAATGACCAAGAGAGGAGCGAGTTCGATGAAGCGTAGGCTCAGGCAGTTGTTGGCCATGACCCTGGCGGCATTTCTCGGATTCGGGATCCACAGTCCCCTTCTGGCCGAAAAGAAAAAGAAGAAGCAGAAGAAGAATGCGGACGTGGAGAACGTCGGCAACCGGGAAATCAACAAACGCAGCTTGAACTTCTACTCGATCGAGCGGGAGATCGCCCTGGGCAAGCGGCTATCCATGCAGATCGAGCAGCAGGTCAAGCTGGTCACCGACCCGGAAATCAACGAGTACGTCAATCGGGTCGGCCAGAACCTGGTTCGGAATTCCGACTCCAAGGTGCCGTTCACCATCAAGGTGGTGGATTCCGACCAGGTCAATGCTTTCGCTCTGCCCGGCGGATTCTTTTACGTCAACGCCGGGTTGATCACCTCGGCAGACTCGGAGTCGGAGCTGGCCGGCGTGATGGCCCACGAAATCGCTCACGTCACCGCTCGCCATGGAACCGAGAACGCCACCAAGGGCCAGATCGCCAACTACGCCATGCTGCCCTTGATCTTCATGGGCGGCGCCCTCGGTTACGGACTCTACCAGGCCGCCGGATTCCTGATCCCCCTGCAGTTCCTGCATTTCAGCCGGAAAGCCGAAACCGAAGCCGATTTTCTGGGGCTGCAGTACCTGTACAAGACCGGGTATGATCCGACCTCCTCGGTCTCCTTCTTCGAGAAGATTCAGGCTCTGGAGAAAAAGAAGCCGGGCAAGCTTGCCAAGGCCTTTCGCACCCACCCCCCGACAGGAGATCGAATCGTCAAGACCCAGCGGAACATCGCCAACATCCTCCCGGATCGGGATCAATACGTCATCAACACCTCCGAGTTCGGCCGGATCAAGGCCAAGCTCCTGGCCCTGGAGAATGCCAGCAAACCCAAGAAGGGTGAAAAATCGGGGCGCCCGTCCCTGAAGCGGCGCACCAGCGGGGAGGTGGAGGAAGTCTCGGACGATCCGGCGGACGACGAGAAGCGTCCCACCCTCAAACGCAGGAAATAGCGCTTTCTCGAAAACGCACAACAAAAAAAGCCAGCGGCCTTTCGGACCGCTGGCTTTTTCGTTTGAAGATTCAACAGGAATCGAGTCCGACTACAGCTTCTTCAACTCCTCCGCGTAATACTTGCGGTAGAGGATGTCCCACTCCAGGCTACCTTCCGGAACCGTCTTCTTCTGGGACTCGATCTTCCTTCTGGCCTCCCGGTCCAGGCCTTCCTCCTTCTTCATCTCCTCGTTCAGAATCCTCACGATTTCCAGTCGAATGGTATTCCGGTCCTCGACGAATTCCACCTCGTCGTGAACCACAAGCTCATCCGTCACCACATGAGCCAGCTTGTTGATCTTGTCGCGGCTCAAGCGCATGGGAGCTTACAGAATCACCTTCTTTTCCTTGACCAACCGGTTCTTCACCATCTTGAACATCTCGTGGTAGGACACCCCGTTTTGCCGCATGTGTTCAGCGTAGTGGTGCAGCAGGTTTCTGGCTTCCTCGTTGATGCGATCCTCCACGCCCAGTTCTTCGTCCATCACCGCCAGCACCTGGTCCCGCAGAGGGGATTGCACGGGAATCTCGATCATTTCCCGCTTGATCAACTCATTCACGACCCGGTGCGAGAGGTAGCGGACATATTCCTTTTGCAGCCCCATAGGCGCGAAGGATGGCGGGGCCGACGGGACTCGAACCCGCGACCTCTGACGTGACAGGCCAGCGTTCTAACCAACTGAACTACGACCCCGCGTAATTGACGACTCACCATGGTGGGCGGTACTGGGCTCGAACCAGTGACCCCATCCTTGTAAGGGATGTGCTCTCCCAGCTGAGCTAACCGCCCGTTACAGCCCGCCGAGCCCGGCTCAAAACGGACTGGAATATACAATGGTTGGTACCCGAAGTCAAGGAACGGCAGCGGGCGCCGCCCCACGGCCAGGTGGGGGAGCGACCGGCGGCACACGGCCATCTCCGGCGATCCTCAAGCGGACCTGAAGCGGACCTTGACAGCCCTGTGAGTTGCCTCTAAGATAGCTCAGCTTTTGCGGGGGCCGTTAGCTCAGTTGGTAGAGCATCTCCCTTTTAAGGAGAGGGTCGCTGGTTCGAGCCCAGCACGGCTCACCAGTGTTCTGTCTCGGACTCAGGGTTGCCCTATTTCGGAGACAGGACACCAGACCCAGCCATCGGTCGAGCCCGGCGCCCGGACCGATCTTCAGAAACTGTCTGCCGAACCCACCTCCAAGTCCCGTTCGTCTAGTCTGGCCTAGGACACCGCCCTTTCACGGCGGCAACAGGGGTTCAAATCCCCTACGGGACGCCACATTCTTCAATCGCTTGCCGGGCAATGGCCCTCAGTAGTCGATCCATCCCGCCGAGCGCATGGCCAGATGCAGCCAGGAGGAGCTCCAGGGGCCCGGGCGGCCGATCTCCTTGTGCCCGCTCAGGGCAAAGGCAACCGACGAGAGCGAAACGATCAGCAACAGATAGGCAATCCACCGGTAGCGACGGATGGGCAGAACCTGTCGCACGACCGCGGGGAGGGTGAGCAACCAGAAGGGGATCAACCAGAAAAGCCAGCGCGCACCCTGGCAGTTCCCCCCGTAGTTGTTGGTGTGCAGCGTGTAGAAGACCACCATCGCCGCGGTGAGCACCCCTCCCAACCGGTAAATTCCCTGCAACCGGCCTTTGACGAAGAACCCCGCAAAGGAGAGGATGTACACCGGGGTCAGGCTCAGCACGCCGTGGTGTCCCAGGATCAGATTGAACAGGTAGAACCCCTTGGGATCGTTGGCGGCGTCAATGCCCTTGGGTTGGTTCCAATAGCTGCCCTCATAGTGGTAGAGCGGCGTATCGAAGTACAGGTAGTAGGGAAGCACCCCGCCGGTCGACAGGTAGAGCGTGATCATGAAGGCAGCGCCCACCAGGACGGCAGGCGGCAGAAACCAGGCTGCCGTGGCTTTGGGGGAGATCCGAAACAGCCATCCCATCAGAACCAGGGCCAGGGGCAAGGCCGGCATCTCGTTGGCCACGGCCCAGGCGGAGCACAACCCGCAAACCGCGAAGTACTTCCACTCTCTCCGCCCTTCATGGGCAATGCGAATGAAACAGTAGAGGGCAAAGAAGACGGCGACCGCCGCCAGGGTGTGGTTGTTGAGCGTCACGCTGTAGGCCGTCAGATAGGTGCCCAGGCCGGCGGCGCAGAGACAGTAGAGGACGGTGGAGGTGTCGAAGCCCAGCCTTTGAAGCAGGCGGGAGTAGAGCACCAGGAGCCAGGCGAAAGGGATGAGATTGATCAGCACCAGCACGAACCGCACGATGAAGTCCTGATGGTCGGGAAGGGTCATCCCCGTCAACAGCCCGATGGCCCCGACCAGGCCCGCGATCAGAGTCGGCGGCAGGGCCGGCTTGCTGGAATAGAAATGGTCTCCGCGTTTGACCTTGTCGATGGTCGGGTAGGGAGTCTCGTCAATGACGTAGCCGTTTCCGGCGTTCAGGCTCCAGACCGTGCTCCAGCGGGACCTGTCGTTGGCGCTGGAGAGCGGTTGCAGCCGAAGCAGGGATCCGAAGATCAATCCCACGGCCACCAAGACGATCAGCGAGGTGAAGCTGCCCTGGTTGTTCATGATCTTCCCCTTCCGGCGCGCCGTCTCCGGAAAAAATCCTGTGCATCCTGTGCATCCATGTAGATAAACCATCTATCCATGCGTGACTTTGAACCGGTTTCCAGCCACCGGGCGCAGGCGTTTGTCTCAGGTGGGTGGGGTCTGCCTCGTCAGGGCTCGCCGATCCTCTCGGAGATGCTGTAGGGAAGCGGATCTCCCTGGCCGAACCTCGAACCCGGAGAGGTGATGAGTTCCGCCAGGATGCCCAAGGTCATCATCTGGCCTCCCACGACCAGCGCAGCCACCGAGTAGATCAGCAGGGGCCGGGAGCCGATGGGCCCCCCACCCGAAAGCCACACGCAGGCCAGGTAAGCCAACCCCAAGACCCCCACGGCAAAGGCCAGCATTCCCAGCCCGCCCAGCAGATGGATAGGCCGCCGCCGGAAGCTGCCCAGGAAGCCCAGCGTCGAGAGGTCCAGCAACCCCGTCAAGAGCCGGGCCGCTCCATATTTCGAGCGGCCGTGAAGCCGGGGTCTATGGCGTGTTTCGATTTCGGTGACACGGAATCCGTTGCGATGAGCCAGCAGCGTGATGAAGCGGTGCAACTCCCCGAACAATCGGATCTCCTTGACCACCTCCGACCGGTAGCCCTTGAGGCCGCAGTTGTGATCATGCAGCTTCAGGCCGCTGAAGATTCCGACCAGCCAGTTGAACAGGAGGCTTGGCAAACGCTTGTGCCAGGGATCGAAGCGTTCCCTTCTCCAGGCCGAAACCAGGTCGAAGCCCTCCTCGAGCTTCTGAATCAGTCGGGGCATCGATGCGGGATCGTCCTGCAAATCGGCGTCAAGGGTGATCACCCAATCGCCCCGGACAGCGGCAAAGGCGGCGCTGAGAGCCGCTGCCTTGCCGAAGTTGCGGCGAAAGCGGATGCCTCGCACTCGGGAATCGCTCTCGGCCAGGCCCACGATCCTGGACCAGGTGCCGTCGGTGGACCCGTCGTCCACAACGATGATTTCAGCCTGCAGGGCCGATGCGGCCAGCACGGAGCCGATCTCCCGGTGCAGAGGTTCCAGGCTGTCCGCTTCGTTGCGGGCGGGGATCACGATACTAAGCATGCCGCCCCCCTGCCCTTCTCATGCCATAGAGGACGGCCGCCATCCCCAACTCGCCGCAAACCTGCAAGCCCCTGGCGGCAACGGCAACCAGCGCCGCCGGTCCTTCCCCTACCGAGGGGCCCAGGGTCTCGACCAGCAGCCATTCGCGAACCCCCAAGCCCGCCGGAGCCACCAGGACCACGAACCCGGCGGCAACCGCCAGCCCCGAAGCCGCTCCCGTCAACACCGCTTCACTCGGCCCCGGGTAGCCCACTCCGATGCCGGCTCCCGCCAGGGGAAAGCTGGCGCCGGCCAGGATCCAGCCCAGAATCAGCAGTGGCGCTCCCTTCCGGAAAATCCTCCAGGAAGGTACCGGCATGAGTTTCCCCTCCCTGCCCGATCCCCAACCTGCCGCCGCGGCAATCCAGCCCGACACCGGGGGATGGGAAGCAGCCAGCAGTGCCGCCGACAGGCCAAGCGCCAGCCACAGCAGGGTGGGATCGCCACCCAGGAGCAGCAACACCAGAAACGAGAGCAGCGCCCCGGAGCCCATCACGTTGAAGGTCTCATAGACACTGGAGGCGGTCACCGTCCTGAAGCTCAGGCGGTTCTTTCCCATCAGTCCGTGTCGGATCAGAATCACCCAGGCCTTCCCGGGAACATACTTGCCCAGTTGACTGACAAAATAGGCGAAATGGCAGTCCAGTCGGGGCAGGTTTCCTTCAAGAGCGCCCACCGCCCGCCGCCAGAACTCGGCAAACACGGCCATTCCCGCCAGGTAGCAGAGGAGGCTGAGGCCCAGAATCGGCGCCGACAACCGAACCTGGGAGGTTTCCAGCTTCGCCAGCGCTCCCAACACCTCGTTTCCCGCGGCCACGAGGACCGCCATTCCCAGGGCCACCTTGGCCAGGGTCAGCAAGGATTGCTTGAGCTTGGAATCCATGAGGTCGGGCGAAGGGGAACGAGGATCGGGCCGGGGGACGGCGACGACTCGATGCCGAAGGAGCGTCCCCAACGAACCTGCGGGGACCCGCCGGGACGGAGTCGGCCGTTCCCTCAAGGGCCGGCCGCCGGGTGAAATCTATAGGATTCAGGCCCTTCCGGCAAGTTCTCTACTGTCGGGAGACCGCATTGGAAGCGCCGCTGGTGTCCTGTTTCAGAAATAGGGTTGCCAGATTTCGGAGCGCAACGGCGCCGGATTCTAGGAGCGATGACGAGCCAATGCTCATTCATTGCGAGGAGGAGCGACGACGAAGACGATGCCGTTCCGCCCGAACCCGGAGGGCCGATGGAGGTTCCCGTAAAGGGACAGCCCAACGGTGCCGGTTGGGCTGAAACGCAAAGGGATTCTCAAACCGACCGCTTCTCTGTGGAACCTCCATCGGAGATGGTAACTTTATTTCTGAAACAGGACACTAGTCCCGTGCACGACGCAGACTCCGATAGACGTCCGTGCCTTTCAACTCAAGATTATGCCTGACGGAGTCCCAGGGAAGTTTTCCCGACTCGTTCGGCAGGTTCGGATCGGCTCCCGCATCCAGCAATGCACGGATGACCGCCGGGTCCGGTCTCCCCCTGACCGCCAGGTGCAGCAGAGTCTCACCGCGGGCTGTCCGCAGGTTGGGGTCGGCCCCCGCCGCAACCAGCGCGTAGATGATGGCGGGTTTGGTGGTGTTCGACTGGACTGCGTAACCCAGGGGGGTATATCCATTTCCTTCCCGTGTCCGGGGATTTGCGCCCGCTCTCAGAAGAGCAACCACAACCCCAGGAGAACGGCCCCAGCCGGCCGCTTCGTGCAGAGGAGTGCGGCCGGATTCGTCCGCGGCGTTGGGATCGGCTCCCGCGTCTACCAGAACGGAAATGGCGGAGGGGTTTCGGCTGAGCCTGGCCACCGTGTGGAGAGGAGTACTACTTCCCTGATCCCGCGATTGAGGATCCGCCCCGGCATCCAGAAGAACGGAAACGGCGGCAGGATGGATCGCGAAGTGGAGGGGAGTATCGCCAGGATGGTTCCGGGCCTTGGGATCTGCGCCGGCCTCAAGCAGGGCTGCAAGGACGGCAATACTGTCATTCCACATTGCCGCTACGTGCAACGGGGTGTAGTCCCACTTGTCCCCGGCATTGGGATCGGCGCCGGCTTCCAGCAAGGCGGAAATGACGGCGGGACTCTCGCTCCACCGTGCCGCCCTATGGAGGGGGGTATCGCCGCCCTTGTCCCGGGTCTCGAGATCGGCGCCGGCCTCGAGGCAGGCGGCCACTTCCTCCAAGGTTGCGGTTTCAAAAAAGCCCTCCCGATGCCATTCATCGCAGTCTGCCGCAGTTGCCGGCGCAACTCCCCAAAACACCAGACCGAACCAAAGCGCCATCCATCTCATGTTCCCTCCCCCAGCCGGTTCCGGCTGTTCCTACCCAACCATCCAGGAGTAGACCCGGTGATGCAATCCACCGGGAGAAAGTTTCGACAAGCCAACGTTCCTATCGACATTGTGGCACACCGGCGGCCACTCGCCAATGCGTCTCCCCGTTCCCTGGCAGGGTGATTCCACGCTAATTTACCTCTCTCCGGGAGGGTTGATTTTGGTCGATTTGGGTGATTTGCAAGCGGTGCCCACCCGGAAAATGGGCCTGATACGGGGCTCTGACCCACAGGTCAACCTGAATCCGGCAGCGTGGAATCACCGCCGAGCCGAAAGTCGTTCATCATTCATCATTTGTTAGCGTGGGATAACCCTGCCGTTGCCTGGAACAACCGGGGACGGTAGGCGAGAGGGCATGGGAGTCCCAGCCACGGCCATTGGCATACCCGCCTTCCCTGGTGCGCATACACCCTTCCCCCCGAATTTTCCGTGGCGCAACCGGACCCTTTGTCCCTATAGTGGGTCTTTGCCCCGATTTCATCAGTCCAGCACGGAGGTCGCCCCATGTCCGGTCGAACCCTGGCCATTTCCCTGACCCTGCTCCTGGTGGCCGCTATCGGCGTCGAGGTCGAAACCGCCGGTCCCCTCCCGGGCAGCCGGAGCCCGGACGGCATCCACATGATTCTTCCCGGCGGAGAGGCCAATCGATACTGGCCCCGCTGGCGGGGCCCCACCGGCCAGGGCCTGGCGCAAGGAGGCGGCTACCCCGATACCTGGTCGGCCACCCAAAACGTCCTGTGGCAGGTCGAGGTTCCGGGTCGAGGCAATTCCTCCCCGATCGTCTGGGGGGACCGGATCTTTCTGACCACGGCCCGCGATGGCGGGAAACGCCCCTCGGTCCTGTGCTATCGGAGGTCCGACGGGAAGCTCCTCTGGGAATCCACCCTCCAGGCGGGCGAGCCCGGCCGGGTCTACTGGAAGAACTCCCACGCCTCGGGCACGCCGGTCACCGACGGGCAAATCGTCTATGCCTCCTTCGGGAATCAGGGGCTGGCGGCGGTGGATTTTCAAGGGAAG
Organism: Terriglobia bacterium; assembly: GCA_963665655.1. GTDB lineage: Bacteria > Acidobacteriota > Terriglobia > Versatilivoradales > Versatilivoraceae > Versatilivorator. The sequence goes on along the minus strand of OY762429.1, from coordinate 4,208,734 downwards.
GTCGTGTGGCGCCACAGCCTGGGAACCATCCGAAACTACCACGGGTCGGCCGGCTCGCCGGTTCTCTACAAGGACAGGATCTTCCTCTACGAGGACCAGCGCCAGGGGGCGTTCCTGGCCGCATTCGACAGGCGGACCGGCAAGACCCTCTGGAAGACCGAGCGCAAGGCCAGCGTCGGCTGGGGCACGCCCATCGTTATCCGGGCCGGAGACCGCGACGAGCTGATCGTCAGCAGCCAGGCGCGGGTCACGGCTTACGATCCGGCCAGCGGCACGGCCCTCTGGCACTGCGGGGGCAACCTGGCCGAGGTTATTCCTACGCCCGTGGTGGGTCACGGCCTGGTCTTCTGCGTGTCGGGCCGGGCCGGGCCGACGCTGGCCATCCGTCCGGGCGGATCGGGAGATGTCACCCAGACCCACCTGGCCTGGAAGCAGTCCAAGGGAGCCTCCTTTGTTCCCTCGCCACTCCTCTATGGGGACCTGCTGTACCAGGTGAACGACATGGTGAGCGTAGCCACCTGCTACCGGGCCGCCACCGGAGAGGTCCTGTGGCAGGGGCGCCTGGGCGAGCCCAAGTCCGAGGGCTTCTCCGCCTCGCCCGTGGGAGTGGACGGCAAGGTGTTTTTCACCAACGATGCCGGCGAAACCTTTGTGCTCAAGGCGGGAAACCAGTTCGAACTGCTCCGGGTGAATCGCCTGGAGGCTGCCGTGCTGGCTTCGCCCGCCCTGGTGGACGGCCGCTGGTACTTCAGAACCGACCGCCACTTGTTGGCCATTGGAAACTGACGGGGGACAAGACGATGACAGCCGAAGAGATTGAAGCGAAACGCCAGCTACGCCGCAGCCATGTGCGAATCGTGATTACCTATGTGGCGGCAGGCTTCCTGTTTTTCGGAGGCTATGGAATGGTTGCGTACTTGTTGGCTTGCGGGAAGATCGATGAGGCGAAGAGCTTGTTTCTGTCCATCCTTCCCGTGAGTACAGCCGTCATCTCCTTCTGGTTTGGAGGCAGAATGTCAGGCGGCAGCACTCCCCACCAATCCTCAGGGAGTTGATCCTGCCCCCGGCGCCGCGTCCTCGGTCTCCAGCTCCTGAAAGGCCTGGAAGTGCCGGCCGGCCTCCTCATGGCGGCCCAGCCGGGTGAACGCCTTGCCCAGCAGCAGGTGCGCCCGCCTGTTCCTGGGATCCCGACTGACGGCTTCCTGCAGCACCTGGACGGCCTGATCGTAATCGCCCGCCCGCAGATAGCTGTCTCCCAGCTCCACCCGGGCCTCCACTTCCCCGGGGTCGGCATCCACCACCTCTTTCAAGAGCGGCACGGCCTGGTCGTCCCGGCCCAGCTTCACCAGAACCGTCGCCAGATTGAATCGGGCCCTGCGCCGGTCCGCCGGCTTGCCTTCGGATAGATCCACCGCCCGCCGCAATGCCGGTTCCGCCGACTCGAACTCACCCACCGTCTGCAAGTCCATCCCGGCCTCCAGTTGGGACTCGAGGTGGGCCGGAAACTTCCGCGCTGCCTGGCGGGCCTGGCGGGTGGTGGCCTGGATGTCTCCCTTGGAGCGGTAGGCGCTCAGCAGCAGCAGATGGACCTCCGGCTTGTCGGGGTCCTGCTTCACCAGAGCTTCCAACTGGGCGATGGCCCCCGCATGGTCGCCCTCTCCAATCAGGGCCTTGCCGAGCAGAAAGCGGAGACGGGGATCCTGCGGCCGCAGAGCCTGAGCCTGCAGCAGGCGCTCCCTGGCCCGGCTGAACTTGCCCTCGGCCAGCAAGCCGCTGCCGTAAAGCAGCAGGGTCGGCGCCGAGTCGGGATCCAGCCGGCGGGCCTTCTCCAGGTAGGGCCACATGCGTCCGGTCTGGCCGGTCCGAAACAGGGCGGTCGCCAACAGGTAGTTGGCCTCGGCCGACCCGGGACTGGCCTCCGCCACCCGGTTCAGCAGAGGCAGCGATTCCGGAAATTTCTCCTTCCAGACGAACAGCTTGGCCGCCCGCAGCGCCATTTCGGGACCGAAGGCCTCCATCTTTTCAGCCGCCGCCACGGCCTTCGCAGGATCGCCGGTTTCCAGATAGGCCAGGCAAAGATGAAAGAGTGCCTCGGGATGAAGGTGCAGTGCCGTCTCAATCGGCTGCAGGAGCTCGATGCTTTCCCGGTTCCGCTTCAGCTTGGTCAGGACGATGCCAAGCCGAACCCGGGCGAAGAGGAAGTCGGTGTCGAGGCGCAACGATTCCCGATAGGTATTCTCGGCCGCAGCGAACCTGTTCTGCATCTCGCGGGCGTAGCCCAGCAGACCGTAAGCGTCGGCCGCGGGTTCAGCCTTGGCCGCGGCCTCCAGAACCGCCTCGGCCCGGGCGTAATTGCCGCCGCGCATCAGCTCGGTCGCCCTCTGGTGGCGGGGGTTGGAAAAGACCGCGTTCGGGTCCTGGGCGGCTGACGCCGCCGGCTGGAGGACTCCCGCCAGGAAGCAACACCCGGCGGCCGCCAGCCGGGTCCATGGGTTGGGACAGTTCATGGTGTCTGAATGGGCCTCAGAAAACCGGGCTCTCCCGGTAGGTCCCCCAGACCTGCTTGAGGGTTTCGACGATATCGCCCATGGAGGCTCCCTGCCTCACCAGCTCGACGGTTACCGGCAGGATGTTTTGCGACTCGTCCCGCGCCACCGCCTCGAGCCGCTGCAGCAGCTCCCCAACGGCGGCCTGGTCCCGGTTCGCGCGCACCTGCCGGGTCCGGTCGATCTGACGATCGGCAGACTTGGGATCGTAGGGATGCACCTCCAGGTCCAGCGTCTCCTCTTCCTCCACGTAGCGGTTGACTCCGATGACCGGCTTTTCGCCCGACTGCTTTCTGAGGGCCGTCTCGTAGGCGTCCTCGGCGATCTTCCGCTGGAACCATCCCTCCTCGATCAGCTTCACCGTGCCTCCCCTCTCATCCACCTCCTTCAGGATGGCCTGGATGGCCCGGGCATACTGGTCGGTGAGCTTCTCCACGTACCAGGAGCCGCCCAGGGGGTCCACCACGTTGGCCACGTTGGATTCCTCGGCGATCACCTGCTGGGTGCGCAGCGCGATCTTCATGGCTTCCTCGGTGGGAATGGAGAAGGCCTCGTCCATGCCGTTGGTGTGCAGGCTCTGGGCCCCGCCCAGCACGGCCGCCAGGGCCTGAAGGGCGGTTCTCACGATGTTGACCTTGTACTGGGGCCGGGTGAGGGTGGCCGCGGCCGTCTGGCAGTGGAACCGGAGGCGCATGGAGGCGGGATCGGCAGCCCCGAAGCGTTCCCGCATGATGGTGGCGTAGACCCGGCGCACGGCGCGAAAGCGGGCCGCCTCCTCGAAGAAGTCGGAGCCGCAGGCAAAGAAGAAGGACAGGCGGGGGGCGAACCGGTCCACCGGCATTCCCGTCTTGACCACTTCTTCCACGTAGACGATGGTGTTGGCCAGGGTGAAGGCCAGCTCGTGCAGCGGAGAGGCCCCGGCTTCATTGATGTGGTACCCGCAGATGTTGACCGGGTTGTAGCGCTTCATTCTTTCAGCGCAGTAGGCGATGCAGTCCCTGACGATCCGCACCGAGGGAGCAATGGGAAAGATCCATTCCTTCTGGGCCATGTACTCCTTCAGCATGTCGGCCTGAATCGTCCCCGACAGGCGATTGAGGTCGAACCCGCGCTTCTCGGCCAGGGCCACGTACATGGCCAGCAGGATCCAGGCCGAGGGGTTGATGGTCATCGAAACCGAGATCTTTTCCAGGTCGATGCCGGCAAAGAGATCCTCCATGTCGGACAGGGTGTCGATGGCCACTCCGCCACGACCGACCTCGCCCCGGCTCATGGCATGGTCGGAGTCGTACCCCATCAGGGTCGGCATGTCGAAATCGGTGGACAGCCCCGTCTGGCCCTGCTGGATCAGGTACTTGAAGCGCTTGTTGGTATCGGCGCCGGTCCCGAAGCCCGCAATCTGGCGCATGGTCCAGCGCCGGCCCCGGTACATGGTGGGATAGGGGCCCCGGGTGAAGGGATACCGGCCGGGCAGACCGACCTCCTCCAGGGGAATATCCTGAACATCCAGGGCCGTATAGACCCGCTTGACCGGGAATCCGCCCAGGGTGGAGAACCGCTCCTGCCTCTCCGGCTGGCGGTCCAGAAAGCTGGCAACCTCCCGGCCTTCCCAGGACTGCAACTGCTCGGCCAGGTTCTCGACGGTCTGAGCCCCTTTGGTCTCTTTCATGGCTTCCTCTCGCTACGGAATTCATTCAGCAGGATTTGAGCCGCCGCGTGGGGATGGGTCCTGCCGGCCATCATCCGGTCGGTCAGCTCGGCGATCTGGCGATCGTGGTGGCGTTGAAACTGGTCTCTCAGGATGTTCTCGGCCGACTTCAACAGCCGGGTCTGGGCGATGCGGCGGCGGCGCCGCTCCAGCTCTCCCGAGGAGGTCAGCGCTTCCAGGTGGCCGTCGATGGCGGCCAGCAACTCGGGGATGCCTTCCCCGCTGGCGGAGCTGGTGGGTATCAGGGGCACCTGCCAGCCGTATCCCTGGGAGTTCCCATGCCCCATGGCCAGCATGTTCTTGAGATCGGTGACGGTTCGATGGGCATCCGAGCGATCGCACTTGCCCACCACGTGAATGTCGGCGATCTCCAGCACCCCGGCCTTGATGGCCTGAATGTCGTCGCCGAGACCCGGGGCCGACACCACCAGGGTGGTATGGACGGCCTGGACCACGTCGATCTCGTCCTGACCCACGCCGACGGTCTCGATCAGAACCACATCGTATCCGGCGGCGTCCAGGATGTCGACTCCGCTGAGCGAGGCCCGGGCCAGCCCGCCCAGGGCTCCCCGAGTGGCCATGCTGCGAATGAAAACACCGGGATCGGTCACCAGCTCGTTCATGCGAATCCGATCCCCCAGGATGGATCCCCCCGAAAAGGGGCTGGAGGGATCGATGGCGATCACGCCCACGCTGCGCTCACCGGCCCGCAGGGCCTTGCAGAGCCGGGTGACCAGCGCCGACTTGCCGCTTCCGGGCACGCCGGTGATGCCCACCACGTGCGCCTTCCCGGTATGGCGGTAGATCTCGGCCAAAGCCTCCTGGCAGCCCTCCTCCCCCGATTCCGCATGGGTGATCATCCTGGCGACGGCGGACAGCCGTCCTTCCAGAACCGGTTGCACCAGCGCCAAAGGCGGAATCGCCCTTCCCATGAGTCAGCGCTCCTTCTCCAGTTTGCGATTGAGCTCGCGAAACACCTCGCGGTCATCCACCACCCGCCGCGCCTTGAAGTCGGTCCTGGGCAGGGTGCCGGGCGCCAGCGCCTCCACCCGAACCCGAATTCCCATGATCCGCTGCAGCAGCCCGGCCGTCTCCTCCCGGAACACCCTCAAGGCCTCTGGACCGGTCCCGAAGACGGCCCGGGTGGGCTCCACCTGCACCAGCAGCTCATCCATGGTCCGCTCGCGGGAGATCACGATGCGGTGCTCTCCCCCGTAGTCGGCCATCGTATTGAGAGCCGCATCGATTTCGTTGGGATAGACATTCTCGCCTCGAATGGTGAAAGCGTCGTCGATGCGGCCAAAGATGCCGTTGGGCAAGCGCGGATAGGTGCGCCCGCAGGGACTGGGCCCATCCTCCCACAGGGCCAGGTCTCCCGAAAGCAATCGAATCATGGGCTGCGAGGTCCTCTCCAGATGGGTATAGACGGGCGTGCCGCGTTGGCCGAACGAAACCCGCCGGAAGGTGGCCGGATCGCACACTTCCGTGTAGACCAGGTCCTGCCAGAGCAGCATGCCCTCGGTCTCGGCCGTGCCGGCGCAGTTCATCCAGGGGGTCATTTCGGCCATGGATCCGGAGTCGACCACCCGGGCGCCGAAGGCCTGTTGAATCCTGTCCCGCACGCCCGGCACCGAGGCGCCCGGCTCCCCCGAGAAAAACAGGATCCTGAGCCCGAATTCAGCCGGGTCGATCCCCTGGCTCCTGGCCGTCTCCGCCAGGTGGAGCGCATAGGAGGGCGTGGAATAGAAGCCCGTGGGCCTGACCTGCCGCAGCCACCCCACCGCCCGCGCCGTCATCCCGGGCGCGCCGGCCCCGAAGGGAAAGGACCTGGCCCGCAATCGCTCGGAGCCGATCAGGGTTCCCCAGGATCCCCAGTAGAGGCTGAAGAGGGAGGCGATGAAGATCGTGTCTCCCGGCCGCAATCCCATGCCCCACAGGATGCGGGCGTGGGCGTTGCCGATGGCCTCCCAATCTCCCCTGCCGACGGCAAAGGCGGTGGGCCGGCCGGTGGTCCCGGAGGTGCCGTGGATGTGGTGGATCTCCTCCTCGGGAATGCAGAGGTAGTCGCCGAAACTGGGAGCCCGGGCCTGGGATTCTCGCAAGTCCTGCTTGCTGATGACCGGGACCTTCTCCTCGAAGTCCTCCAGGCTCCCCAGGTGATCGGGGTGGAAGCCGGCCCTGTCCCAGTGTCTCCGATAGAAGGAGGAACGCTCGTAGGCATATCGCGTGACCTGCTTGAGACGTTCCAGGATCAGCGCGTTGCGCTCCTCCGGCGGCATGGTCTCGCGCCGGGGAAACCAGTACTTGCTGGCGGGATCAGGCAGGTAGTCCGGATTGTACTTCGGGGGGAACGACCAGTCCTCGATGGGAAACCTCCCGGGTCACCGCGGGCCCCGCTCCTGAACCAGGCGCCGCATGGACTCGACGATCGCCTGCGGCGGCGTGTCCTGGAGAAGGATCTCGCTCACACCCAACCGTTTGAGTTCCGCCACGTCTTCGTCGGGCATCACCCCGCCGCCCACCACCGCGATGTCGCTGCCGTGCTGCCCGCGAAGCAGCTCCAGCACCCGGGGAAACACGGTCATCTGAGCCCCGGAAAGGATGCTGATGCCCAGGATGTCGACGTCCTCCTGGACGGCCGCCAGAGCCACTTCCTCGGGAGTGCGGTGGAGCCCGGTGTAGATGACGTCCATGCCGGCATCGCGCAGGCAGCGGGCCACGATCTTGACCCCCCGGTCATGGCCGTCCAAACCGACCTTGGCGATCATGACGCGGATGGGTTGGGTGTTCGGTCCTTCCATCCCGTGCTTCCCTCATCCCGAGCCGGCCCCGCCGCCCGGTCTTCACCCGGTCGAGCGGGAGCCACGCGGCCACGCTCCCAAATGCTTCCGGCCGGCCCGCCCCGCGCCCACTTGCCGGAACCCGGCCGGCCCGCTAACGTAGCGCATCCTAGCCGATACGCCTTTCGGGGTCAATCGCCGTCCCAGGGCGGTCGCACGCCACCCGATTCGGGGTCGCCTGCAGGTCAAAACAACAGCCACGATGATGCCGGGCCGTGTGCGGGGGAGACGCCCGCGGTCCCGGGGGGTGCCGCCCCGGCTGATATTGACTGAAGGGGCGTGGCGTCTGCCCCCCGATTTCGCAAAACGTCGTTCAAGAAACTCTTGGCTCTCAACAACCGAGTCGGAATTAATCCCGGACGGCCATGATAGGATAGGGCCATCTTCTGGTTCTCAACGCAGACAAGGGCCGGCTCTCGGGTGACCGCCGCAGAGACCGCCCCCATTTCTCCTGGAGGAATCGAATCATGAAACGCCGCCAACTGCTGCAAGCCGGATCCCTGGGCGCGCTGGCCGCCGGAATGAATTCCCTTGGGCCATCTTTCACCGGAGCCTCCCTGCTGGCGGCTCAACAGCAGCGCTCCGGACTGCCGCCCATCAAGATCACCGACGTCAAGTGCATCCTCACGGCGCCCGCCGGACGCCGCCTGGCCGTGGTCAAGGTCTCGACCAGCGAACCCGAACTGTACGGCCTGGGCTGCGCCACCTTCACCCAGCGGATCCGCACCGTGCAGACAGCCGTGGATGTCTATCTGAAGCAGTTTCTGGTGGGCAAGAGTCCCTGGGACATCGAGGACATCTGGCAGTCCTCCTTCGTCAGTTCCTACTGGCGCAACGGACCGGTCCTGAACAACGCCCTCGGCGGGGTCGACGCGGCCCTGTGGGACATCCTGGGGAAATGGACCGGCCTGCCCGTCTACCAGCTTCTGGGAGGCAAGAGCCGCCAGGCCGTGGACACCTACAGGTCGGCCGGCGGCCGCACCTTCGAAGAGCTGGTCGATTCGTTCCAGCAGTTGCGGGAGCAGGGCTATCGGCACATTCGCTGCGAGCCGGTGGTGCCGGAAGCCTCACCTCCCCTCGGTCCGGAAAACGCGGCCCGACCCGCCAACCAGCGGACACGCATCTGGGAGGCGGCCCCCTTCGCCCGGGCGCTTCCCCGGTTTTTCGGGAAGCTGCGCGAGCGCTTCGGCGAACAGGTCGAGCTGCTGACCGACGTCCACGAACTGCTGCCCCCCATTCTGGCCATCCAGTTGGCCAAGGAGCTGGAACCCGTCCGGATGTTCTTCCTGGAAGATCCGCTCTCCCCGGAAGACGTCGGATACTTCAAGCATCTGCGCCAGCAGAGCAGCACCCCCATCGCCATGGGCGAGCTGTTCAACAACCCCAACGAATGGCTGGACATCATCAGCCAGCGGCTGATCGATTTCATCCGGGTCCATATCTCCCAGATCGGCGGCGTCAGCATGGCCTTCAAGCTGTCCCACCTGTGCGAGTTCTTCCGGGTTCGCACGGCCTGGCACGGCCCCGGAGACACCTCGCCGGTGGGGCACGCCGCCAATATCCACCTGGGCCTGGTCGTCAACAACTTCGGCATCCAGGAGTTTCACGGCCTCACCCAGTCGGAGCGGGACGTCTTCCCAGGAAGCCCGCAAGAAAGGAACGGCTACGTCTACATCAACGAAGCGCCGGGCTTCGGGGTGGACCTGGACGAGAAGCTGGCGGCCCGCTTCCCCATCCGGGACGACCCCAGCTTCGACCTGCACTGGGGCAACCTGCGGCGCAAGGATGGAAGCATCGTCAAACCCTGAACCAGCCCCAAGGAACATCTGCACACCACTATCAACCTGGAGGTCACATGAAAAAACAGATATCCGGCTGGGTGGCCCTGCCCTTTTTGGCCTTTGCCGCCGCCGGCTGCCAGCAGGAGGGCCCCGCGGGCGGAGCCGGAGCCGTGCCCGCCGAGGACAAGCCCCCGCGCATCGCCGCCGCCGACCTGGACGGGCTCATGCAGAAGGATGCCCTGCTGCTGGACGTCCGGGAGCCCAAGGAGCTGGAAGAACTGGGAACTCTGGAGGGCTACGTCAATATCCCCATCGGCCAGCTGGAGCAGCGCCTGGACGAGCTGCCCCGAGACCGGCTGATCGTCACCGCCTGAAACGGCGGCGGACGAGCCGCGCGTGCCGCGGCCCTACTCAAGAAGAACGGATTCCGGACGGCCGGCTCCTGCGGACTGAGAAGCTACAAGGGAAAGAGGATATTCCCCAAGCCCGGGACTTGACGGACGAGCCCGAAGGGCAATGGTCAGGAATGCGGGAGAGTCAAGCGCTTGCAGTACTCGCTCCAGCGACTGTCATTAGTCGTCGGGTGTCCTCGCGGCAATCTGGGCGAGTTTCGGTTCTTCTTCGTCTCTGCCCACCGCTGGAGTAGCGTCACCGTCAAACACCGGATCGATCGCCAGGCGACCGGCCCCAATTTCGGCGTCACCCTCAAGCTGGGCCATGCGCATGCACCACTCCTTGCTGATTCTCAACTTCATGGCTACCTTCCCTTCCTGACGAAGGCGCGCGCTTGTTCGGGCGTCATCTCGAAGTAGCGCAAACCTTCACTGTCGGGATCGGTCCCAAGATCCGCCATGCCACAGGTGTTGGCATAAAATCCATTTGCCTGGGGAAGCGAATGGAGACCGATCCGTCCATGAAACTCCAACTCCTCGCTGAGCGCGATGGCAGCCCTGATCAGGATGCTACCGACCCCGCGATATCGCGGGGGAGCGAACAACTCAGCCCGGTTCCAGGGTGCGTTCTCGACGAACTCCACGTACACGAGATGCCGGCCCTTCTGACCATCGATCCGGCATTGGTGCGTCGCAGTGTCAACAATCATCATGCCTTGCGTCAGGCCATTGCAGACAATGCTGAAGTCCGGATTGGCCAACATTCCTTGTAGCGCCTCAACTTTTCTGCGCCAATTCCAGTGACGGCTCTGCGGCCAATGTCGACGCTCGACCCCCGCGCGATTGAGGCGCTGTATCGCCATGAACAACTCTGGCACCCACTCACCCTCCCAATCAGCGAGTTGCCGCTCCGTGATAGCGTCCCACAACTCGGCTTTCTCCGGCTCGCCACGCTCCACGTTGAAGAGATGGACCTCCGAAATCGCTGCTGTCACAGAATCATGACCTCGGCTTTTTGCTTGGCTCTCTCATCCTCGAAGAACAGCTTGTCGCCACTCTCAAGCCTTGCCTCGATCACTTGATAAATGCGCAATGCCTGACGCAGCAGGGCTGTCTTGCTCAAGTCCTTCTTCTCGCACAGCGCCTCCAGCACCTCCATCTCTGCCTGCGTGAGATTGAGTGTCATCGTCCTTTTCGCTGCCATCACCGCCTCCCGCGTATCGGCTCACTATTGCACATGATATAGAGAATCAATAGCTATTTGTCAACTAGATAACAATTATTTTAGATGGAGCCTTTTGCAAAATTCGGAATCGGGCATGACGTTGGGGAGGCCGTGTGGTCTCGGGACGCGGCTCTTGAATCGCCGCCTACGCGGCGACAGCAGGCAGGTGTGAGCGGGACAGGTGGCCGTCGAAAAAGACGAACCACGAATGAACACGAATAGACACGAATACAGATGGACTGCCTTCAACGACAAGCGGTTCCGGAACACTCCTGCAATTTTGCCCCCTTGGTGTGACTCGGTCATGGGGGGGAAGCCCACCCGGGAGCGCGGGCGTCCCGCCCGCACCTTTTTTCTGCAAACAGGATGCGAGCCACCGCCACTGCCTCCGACTGTGCGCCGGACTTGCCGTTGCGGGGTGCTCTTCCCCAAGGCGAATGCGGAGAATCGGCGCCCTTTGCGTGAATCGAAGGCAGAGCGGACCGGCCGGGCTGCGCCCGGACCGATGCGGGCGGGACGCCCGCGCTCCCGGGGGGCACGACCCTTCCCGGAGGCAAACCCCGAACCGAATCAGCAGCGACGTCTCCAATCGCACAGCTTTTCCAGAACCACGGCCAATAGACGAGCCTTTTGCCGAATTTTGCAAAAGGCTCGATGGATTTAATGGCCTTATGTTAGCGGTGGAACAGTTGATGCGCCTGACGATCTGAAGACTTGCCCGCCACCCCGAACAGGACAGCAGGATTGCCGGCCGTATCAAGTGATCAACCGCCAAGTTGAGCCTACTGCCACAGCAAGAGCAGGCTTTTGGAACGGTCATCTTGACCTTCTCGTCATCGTAAATGGACCCAGGGTGATCCCACGCTACCCCCTCCCACTGTAGGGGCAACCCTTGTGGTTGCCCGTCGTTCGCATTCGCCCGGTTATCCCCGGTTTTGGTACCCACAAGGGACGCCCGTACGGTAGGGTTTGGGCAACCACAAGGGTTGCCCCTACGGTCCCAATCGGAATCCGGGCGGGATTCGGGACCCTTGACCCCCATGTCCCCTGAATCTGGTAGCGTGGGATCACCCTGTAAATGGACCCCATGAACATTTTTCCGGACACCAATCCATGATAGAGCCTGTTTCGAATAATGTGGTGAAGTTGCCGGAGGCGGGGCAGCCCTCTATCGTTATCTTCTGCATGCTGTTCTACTCTGAGGACTGAGTAGCGGGTGAGGTCCTGACCAACAAGGCGCTGCACTTCATCGCCGAGTCAGCCTTGCACGTCTCTAGCATCACGCTAAGGCTTTCCTGCAGTATTCGAGGGACTCCCTGACTCCCTCCATCGCGGGCTGACCCTTGATCTCGTGCTCGATGTTGGCTGGGATCGGGTACTTCCCCGCCTTCAGTTGCTGCAAGACCTCCCTGATGGGGGTATCCCCGGTCCCGAACTTCACCACCGGCGACCGGGGGCCCAGACCTTTCTTCCGATCCTTGAGGTGCAGGGCCACAATTCGCTGGTGGTGCCGATCGATGTAGTCCACCGGATCGAACCCGGCAGCCACGAAGTGGCCGATGTCCAGATTGACGCAGATGTAGGGAGAATTCCCCTCCATGGCCGCTGCAAAATCCTGCGGCCCGTCGAAGACATCCTCCTTGTCCCCATGGGCATGGTTGTGCATGCCTACCCTGATCCGGTGCTTGCCGGCGAAGGAATCGATCAGGGGCGCGAGGCTGGGCCTCGCCGAGGCCGTGATCACATCGGTGCCCAGGGCCCGGGCCATGAGGAAGCCCCGATCCACTTCCTCGGGGCTCATGGTCTTCTGAAAGCTGTAGTTGTAAGAGTTGAGCCGGATGCCGGCCTGCTCCAGCTTGCGGCCTTTGTCCTCGAAGAAGCTGAGCGGGGTCTCCAGCCGCCAGCGGCGGAGCTCGGCGGGTTCCAGTCCCCTGGGCTCGATGTGTCCCTGCCAGAGCTCGCAACTGTCGATCCCCACCTCGACCATGGCATCGATGGCCTCCTCGAAGGAGCGATCCCGAAAGCTGTAGCTCTGAACCCCGATCTGAACGCCCTCGATCAGAGAGCTGGCTGCTTTCCTCCGGCAGCCCGCCTGGAACGGCAGCAGCCCCAACCCGGCCAGCAGGGCCATGTTCCTGGCAAAAGTGCGCCTTGAAATCGTTTTCATGGGCATGCCTCCCTTCAGACAAGTCGATCGCCTGATCCCTGTGAGGGAAACGGCAACAGGAAAACACCGATCCCTCACCGTCCGCTCAACAACCCCTTGTTCACCTTGCAGACCATGGTATAGGCGGGATCGAAGATGTTGCCCAGGTCGTAGCGGACACACTGGGACAAGAGCAGATTGGCCCCCAGCCCGTCCAGGCCGTAGTCCTGCTGCAGCCAGCGCAGCATCTCGGTGGTGGCGTGCTGGGTGGCCTGGTCCAGCGGCCGGGCGTTGCCTACGGTAAAGATCCACTCGTCGTTCTCGCCCCGCGGCCACCCGATCGACTTCCCTTTGAGAACCCGCAGGGTGACGCGGACATCCATGGAAATCTCGATCCCGGTGCCCACGATCTCGCCGTCTCCCTGCACGGCGTGTCCGTCTCCCAGAAAAAACAGGGCTCCCGGCTCGAAGACCGGGAAATAGACCGTGGTCCCCGCCACAAACCCCCGGTAGTCCATGTTGCCGCCGTGCTCGGCCGAGGTTGCGGTGGAGATGGCCTGCCCGCCCTTGGCCGCCACCCCGAAGCAACCCAGCATGGGCTCCAACGGGATCACCAGCCGCCCCAGCCTGGATTCCGGACCGACCAGGGTGGCGGTTCCCTTCTCGGCGTCCACCTCCCATTCAGCCACCAGAGCCGGGGGCAACTCGCGCACATAATCGGGATCCACCACGTTGGGCGCCACCGCCGAATAGCAGAACCCGTAGGCGCGGTTGGGCCGAATCTCCTCCAGCTCCACCGCCAGGGTATCGCCGGGCTCGGCCCCCTCCACGTAGAAGGGCCCGGTCTGCGGGTTGCTTCTGGGCGTCACCTGCTCCCGCCGGTGGTCGACCCCCCACGCGTCCACCGTGGTGGTTACCAGGGTATCGCCGTCGCCCACCCGCAGTACCGGCGGATGCGGCCCCAGGGTGGTGTGGTATCGGGTGGGAGTGAAGTGGTGCTCCATGGCTTGGGACTCCGGTTCAGGGCGATCCAGGGGCGCCGGCGCATCGGGTCGGCCGACTCACTCCGGCAGAGCGCTTCGTTCGCAGGCCCGGCCCGAACCCAGGACCAAACCAGCCTCAAGGACCCGGTTGGCTCAGCCAGGCAAGGACTTGCTCCCGAGGGAGCTCGTCCGGCTCAATCTTCAACAGGCCGATCTTGCCGGCCAGCTCATAGGCCTGCCGAAACCAACCGGTATCGAAGGACTCGCCCGCATTGTGGATCAGCAGCGGCGTCGCCGGCGCCAGCATGGCGGCGGTCTTGAAGTCCCCTGCCCGTCTCAGCACCGGCACGTCGAGATGCTCCAGGTAGGCCTGGTCCTCCTCGCTCGAAAATCGGGACACGTCCACCAGGGTGCGGTGGACCTGGGGTGCCAGCGCCCGGGCCAGCAGGCACCACAGTCCGCCCTTCCCCACGCCCGCCAGGTTCACCCGGGCCACCTCCGGCCGGCTCTCGAGGTAGGCGATGGCCGTCAGAATGTCCTGCACCCGGTTGGAAACGTCGGTCCGGTTGTAGGTGGTGAAGAACGGGTCGCTCCTGTCCCGCCTGGCCTTGGCCGCGCCCGTGTTGAAGGCGTCAATGGACATCACCAGGTGTCCCCGGGCCAGCAGCGGCTGGACCCAGGATGCGCCCGGAGCCTCCAGCGCCTCCTTGCCCTCGGGGTGAACCAGCAGGGTGGCCGTCAGATTCCTGCGCTTACCCCTTGGGAACCATAGAACGGCCGGCACCCGGTCGCCACGGCCCCGGCGGCCGATGTGAAACTCCTGTCTCGCACCCGGCTTGGGAGAGGGTGCAGGAACGGCCAGCACCTGGCCGGGAGCGGGAGAGCCGGCGGCCAAGGCGTGCTGCAGCGCCGGGGCCATGAGTTCCCGGAACCGGGCCAGGCCTTCGGAGTCCCGGGGCCGGAGCTGGTCGATCTGCCGCCGATGGCTGTCCTTCAGAGAGGCCAGCATCTCCTCCTCGGTGACCGCGGATTCAGGTAGCTCTCGTCCGAAGAAGACCAGGAACTCCGAGGGGCTCCCCAGGCGAAAGCGCCTCTCGCTGAACCGGCTGGCGTCGCTCTCCCCCAGCAGCCAGCGGCCGAACCAGGCATAGACGGCCTCCCGGCTCTCCCGGTTGAAGTTGTGGTCGGCCATGGTCTGCATGGTCTGCGCCTTGTGGCCGGCGCCCAGCAGGCGATAAATGCTGTGGACGGCCGGAAATTCCACCCGGGGGGTCTCCCGGGTCCAGTCCCCCGAGGCCGAGACCATCAGCAGGGGACGGGGAGCCATCAGGGCCCCGATCTCCATGTTGTTGGTGTCGAGCCTGAGGTTGGCCTGGTTCTCGCAGATGCAGCCGCCCTGCATGTAGTGGGAGATCATGTTGACCGGCGCCGACACCTTGACCCGATCGTCGACCGCGGTCAGCAGGAAGGTCTGGGTCCCCCCGCCCGAAGCCCCGGTGCAGCCAATCCGGTCGGGGTCCACGTCGGGCAGGGACTGCAGGAAATCCACCGAGCGGATGCTGTTCCAGAGCTGAATCCCCAGCCGGCCGATGCCCCACAGGCTGAAGCTTCGGTCCAGGGGATGGCGGTGGTCCTTGACCTGGCGGCTGTCGTTGTAGGCCAGCATGTCGTAGGCAAAGACCACATGGCCCTGGCGAGCCAGATTGATCGCGAGGCCCGGCATCGAGGCGAGGGACTGATTTACCAGCCGCCCGTAGGCCCAATGGCCATGGGGGGTCAGGATCCCCGGGAAGGGACCCTCCTTCCCCAGCGGGCGGTAGAGATTTCCGGTGACGTAAAACCCCGGATAGCTCTCAAAGAAGACCTTCTCGATGGAATAGTCCCCCTTGGAGACCTTCCCGAAGATCCTCGCCTTGAGGGGGCTCTTCTCCACCGGCGGCCACAGCCCGGCGCTGACCTCTATCTGCCGCCGCAGATCCCCGGCCCGCCGCAGCCAGGCCTCTTCGGTCAGAAACGGCTGGAAGGAATAAGGCAGGTGCAGGTGGCGTATCCGCGTGACCCGCCGGTCCATCTCCGGCAGACCGGGAAGCTGTTGGGCCCCGACAGAACCGTTCAGCAGCGACAGCCCCACACCGGCCAATAGAATTTTCTTGCCAGAGATCATGAAAGTCTCACCGGGGTTGGGTCGTCAGACTGCATGAGGTCCCTCCATGCAGCGTCGACGGAAGCAGGAAAAAATCAGCGCCAACTGTCTCTTGAACGAAGTAAGGTAAGCGAATGGGAAGGACACCGGAAGGATGTCGCCCTGCTTATAGAATGTCGTAGACGGCATCCTCCTCATTCTCCCAGAACCCAAAGCTCCGCTCTGAGCCTTTCAGCCACGGTAGGGCCTCGGCGAATCGCCTCAGCTCTCCCTCGCAGAAGACCTGGTACATCTTTCCCGGAACGGCGTTGCTCACTTCCACCAGGGGCTTGAAGACCCCATTCCTGTACTCGACCTTGACGCTCATGGTTCAGATTATACCAGCCAGGACTTAAACGTCTTTCCCCGAAGCCGATTGAATACGATCGGAAATAGAACTCCGTCATGGACTGCCTTCTGGTCCATTTCTGGTCCATTTCCGAGTTGTTTGGCTTCCCCCAACACTCCTGAAGCTTGTCATCAAGGGACCTTCGTCCAGCATTCCGTAGCTTGACGGAATACCATAATAAAACTCTTCAACTGGAATTTAAGCCACTCTATAGGCAGGACCGCACGTCATGCTAGACTCAGTTGACCATGTCAGAGATCAATCCCAAGAGGCTCACTTCAGGGCCGTGGAACGATGGATATGTACTTGATTTCCACAGTATCAGTAGCATTCCAACAGGCGATCCGTATCATCCGTTTGAAACGAAACGGACTGAGCTGGGTGAACTGCTCTACCGCCTGAAGTACCGGGGCGACCGGAAAGCTATTGAGAGAATTGTGGCAACTGCTGGAGAGTTTGTGAAATCGTGGAATCCACCCGTCGAATGCATTGTGCCGGCCCCACCTTCCCTCCGTCGAAAAATTCAGCCAGTTGTTGAGATCGCACATGCACTTGGAACATTTCTCAATGTTGGCGTTTTAGAAAACGCTGTCGCAAAGGTAAAGAAGACTGATCAAATGAAGAACATTCCCATTTGGGAAAGGCACACGGCTTTGGAAAACGCTATCCAGTCCGGCGGGACGGAAGTAGCTGGTAAGTCCATCTTGCTTGTCGACGACCTGATCGAATCCGGTTCCACCCTTCGACGAGTTGCAAGCGTTCTGTTGGACAACGGTGAAGCAACCTCTGTCTACGTGCTAGTCTTGACTCGAACACGGTAAAGAAAATGAACGAGCAAACAAGGGTCTTCATTGCTGGATCACGTCGTCTGCCACGCCTCAGCAAAGATGCCAAGCATCGGATAGGCAATATCATCTACCGAGGTTTTACTGTCATGGTTGGCGACGCCAATGGTGCAGATAGGGCTGTGCAGCAGTATCTAAGCGAGATGGGTTACAAAAGGGTCATCATTTTTTGCACGGAAAATATCTGTCGAAACAACCTCGGTAATTGGCCGACACGCGCGATACGCGCGGAAAACCCCGCACGGAGAAACTTTGAATTTTATCGAGCGAAAGACCGTGCGATGGTCGAGGAGGCTGATTACGGTCTAATGTTTTGGGACGGTAAGAGTCGTGGCACGCTAATGAACGCAGTCGGGCTCATACGCCGTGGCAGGCCCTTGGTCCTCTATGTGGCGCCGGCAAAGTCTTTTTTGACATTGCGGCAGGCTCCTGAGCTTCTTGACGTGGTTAGTCGCTTCAACCCTCAGTCACTGCCCGAGGTCGACCGCGAACTACAAACAACGGATTGCGAAGAAACAATCCCGAGTACGAAGGTCGACGAGCCCCCTGCTCTCTTCTGACTGGTTCCGGGCACCTCCCAGGGAACCATTGGTTCGTTCAGCCACGGACGGGCGAACCGACCCAGACTGCCAAAGCCGAGGCGAAATCGCCGAGGTCTCCTCATCTCATCCTCTGAGATGACTTGCCAAATCTTTCCCGGAAGGGGGTTGCTCACTATTGCTAAGGGCCTAAAGTCCCCGTTCCTGTACTCGGTTTGACGCTCATGGCCCGGATGGTTCCGGCAGGCTCGCAGAACCAGGGCAACGAGCATGATTCGAGGCGCGACTTTCAGGGAAAAGCAGATTTCGATTGCAGAAAGGATCATAAAATGATACTTTGTGCATATGAATACGGCATCACGCCAGCTACGTGCCAAGGACTATATCCGTTCTCTTGCCGCTTCCGGGCGCTATCACTTCCTGTCGATTGACGCTCGCAAGGCGCTTGGCGTGTCCGCCGATGCGACCAAGCTCGCCCTGAGCCGGCTCGCCCGGCAGAAATTGATCGCACAGCCTGCGCGGGGCTTCTACGTGATCGTCCCGCCGGAATACCGTTCTCTGGGATGCCTGCCGGCAGATCAGTTTATTCCGGAGCTGATGGTGCGGCTCAAACAACCCTACTATGCGGGGCTGCTGTCGGCAGCGCAATTTCACGGCGCCGCCCATCACCGGCCGCAGGAATTCCAGGTGCTTCTCGAAAAGGCGCGCCGGCCTCTATCTTGTGGCCAGGTTCGTGCGAAGTTCATCGTACGCAAGCGCCTTCGGCAGGTTCCGGTTCAGAGCTTCAAGACGCCCCGCGGTCCGATCCGCGCTTCGACGCCAGAAGCGACGGCTGTCGATCTCGTAGGCTATTACCACCGCGTTGGGGGGCTCGATCAGGTAGCGACCGTCCTCCTGGAACTTGCGGAGCAGATTGATCCCCAGAAACTGCTGACCGCCGCCCAGAGCGCTCCAATCACCTGGGCACAAAGGCTTGGATACCTTCTTGACATTTCCGGTGCTCGTGAACGGACCCGCCACCTGAGGGCCCATGTCAAAGCCAATGCCCGACAAACGGTTCCGCTTCTCCCGGGGACAACCCGCAAGGAAGCCCCACGCGATGCCAACTGGAAGATCCTTGTCAACGTCGATATCAAGCCAGATCTGTGATTCCAGGCGATCCACATTTCAATGTCGATATCGGCCCGCTATTGGCCACCGGTTACACTTGGAACTACGAAGAAGCAGTTGAAAATGTCTGCTCTCAACTGATTGCACGACTGACCAGGTGAAATGGGGGGGAGTGATGCCCTGTGAAGAGGGAACTATTGAGACACAGAGTTTGGGACCAAGAGCGGGACGCTCAATTGTATCTCCACTGTTACAGGACACCAGGGAGGCACGATGACTGAAGAACTGGAAAAGCTGCGCTATCCGATTGGCCGTTTTGAACCGCCATCCCGGATCGATCAGGACCAGATCGAAAGATGGATTGGAGAGATCGAAGCGCTTCCAGCCAACCTCAGGAGAACCGTCGAGGGATTGACCGATACCCAACTGGATACGCCCTATCGTCCCGGGGGCTGGACGATCCGCCAGGTGATTCACCACTTGCCGGACAGCCACATGAACAGTTTCATCCGGTTCAAATGGGCCCTGACCGAGGAGCGGCCCGAGATCAAGCCCTATTTCGAGGACCGCTGGGCGGAACTGCCGGACTACTCGGTGACTCCGGTCGCAGCATCCCTCGATCTGTTGGACGGGCTCCATCGGCGCTGGGTGGCGCTCTTGCGTTCCCTGACCGGGCAAGATCTGGAAAGGACGTTCATTCACCCCGAATCCGGTCTGGTAAATCTGCCGGAAACCATCGGTTCCTATGCCTGGCACGGACGGCACCACCTGGCACACATCCGTGAGGCGATCCGTCGGGAAGGGTGGAATGGCTAATAGCGGCTCTGTGCTCAGAGCACATCCGGGCTTGAAGGGAATCCGCAGGGAGTCCTCTCAATAAATGCCGGGGATGATCCGGTACTTCACCCGGGCCCGATACTCGGCCCACTTGTCGGCGCCGTATTTCTCGGCACAGCACCTGTCGTCGTCACGCTGGCGGAAAATGAACTGCGTGATGATGAAGACCAGGTAGGTCCAGGCCCAGGGATTGGTGAAGTAGCCGAATGACAGGGCGATTGACAGGGCCATGAACCCCTCGCCCATGTAGTTGAAGTGGCGGGCGACACCCCATAAACCACTGCACAGGATCTTGCGGTCACCGGCCTCGATGGTTTCCGGCTCGATGAGCCCGAGAAACTTGCGCTCGGGCCATCGCTTGAACGTGTATTTCTGCAGGTTTGCGCCGCGTGAGATGGCCCACCCGAGCAGGAACAGCACAGCCGTTCCGATGAGCCAGACACGGGTCCATGCAGCGGAGAATCCGGGGGCGGGGTAAGCGGCCATGCCCCACAAAGGGAGGATGAACAGCCACCCGTAGACCATGAGGCCACCCCAGAACATCTTGAAGCCGAGATTCTCATGGATCACGTCGTAGGTGTATAGCTGGACCCGCTCAAAGATGAAGTAGTCCAGTACGTAAAATGTAAAGAATGCCGCGAACAGGAAGACGCCCGGATTGGAGTCCTGGCCAAAGAGTTCGTAGTGGTAGGCAGCCCCCGACAGGGCGTTGAGCGACAACATCGTTCCACCCACGACATAGAAATACATCTTCACGTCGAAACGCTCATTGAAGAACGACAGCTCCTGGACGCGCCCGAACCACAGCGCCAGGATCGGATTCTTCACCTTGCCTTGCGGCTGGCTGAACACCGCCAGGACTGTAAAGATAGTGGTAAAGACCGTTCCGCCGGCCACCGCATGGATCGAGGACCGGTAAAACCATTCACGTGACATCCCGGTCAGTTCGAGAGCCCACACGACGAGCGCGATACCAAACACCAGAATGCCGTTCAGCCGATAGTTGCGGGGTTGGCCGGTCGCCGGATTGATGACATAGCCGGGAACCCGCTTCCCCGGCAGAATGAGCTGTGCCAGCAAGAACACGGCAAAGATCGCCAGCGGGCTGAAGAACCCCGCAATCGCTTCCGTCCGGGAAAGCTCGATAAGGTGGCCGACACCAAGCCATTCAATCATGACCGAATGCCCCTTCATTCAGTGATGAGGAACAAGGCTATTTCCCCGGAATGCAACCCAGGCTCGTAAATGGAATGAGCTTTGGCACCGTGGCCTGGTACCTGCTGTACGCGGGATATTTCTCGCCGGATATTCTCTCTGCGAGGCGGGTAGAGCCTTGAAAAACCAGTATCAACAGAAGGCTGCCCAGACCCGTCCAGTGCCAGAACTGGCCTGATGCGGCGATGGCGAAAAAGTAAAATGTGACCCACATCCCCATTTCACAGAAATAGCTGGGATGGCGGCTGAATCGAAACAGGCCGCTGTCGATAAACGGCTGTTTGACTTCGACACCCTCCTCAATCAGACGTTTCTTGTTCTGCTGGAACCGCCACATCTGCGCATCGGCAATAGTCTCAAGAACCAGCAGGACCAGAAATACCCCGGCGGCAACGAAATCCAGCCATCCCATGGGTTGGGTGGAGTGCACCCAGGCCTGATGAACGGGCGAGGTGAACAACCACACAACCGCCATCTGACCAACCGCGACCACGATCACGTTAACCAGTTGAAACTCCAGCTTGCTCATCTGTTTCCTGAGATAGATCCACCGATAATCTTCGCCGCCGATCCAGTACCCGCCCTTCAGGGCGGAGTTGAAGGTCAATCGTATCGCCCACATTGTCGCCAATACGGTCATGACGTTGACGCGAGCCGATTGAAACTCCAGGTCGACAGCAACGATCAGGCAGTAAACCGCCGGGACAACCGACCACAGTCGATCCACCCAGGAATACTCTCGCGTCAGGATCGAAAGCACCCAGCAGGTAGTTGCCAGGACGATGCACAGATCCAACGCGATACCGTATGGAGTGCCTACCAGAGGATGATTGATGAAGTTGAGGGTGTTCATTTTCCTGTGCCGTGAAAGGAAGTTACCGACAGTTACATCTCCCGGCAGGGGACGAAAGTCAATTCGAGCCGAATCGAGTGGCGACGTACCTCTTGGCATCCTCCCCGCTCAGCCGCACTGTCCCCGGACCGCTACGGACATAGAGGTCACCGTCAGCGTCCTTCTCCACGCCCTTCCATCGCAGGTAGACCGGCTCGGGGCTCCGCTGGCAGCTCACCAGGCAGAGGGTCTTGCCCTCGACGATCTGGGTCCTGGGATCGATGCAGGTGCCGGCGCGGTCGCCGAGGCCGTTGCGCACCACCTGGGCCAGGTGACGCATGAACTTGTCGTCGTTGCCCAGGCGGTCGTGCGCGATGCCGAGAACCTTGCGGCCGTCGTCCACGCCGATCAGCAGGTCGCCGCCCTCGGTATTCAGGAAGGCTGCAATGGACTTGAGCGCCGAGTGGGTGATGGTCCTGTCGTCCTTGCGGTCCTCCCGCAGGTTCCAGCGCAAGCTCGACTTGAACTCCAGCGTCTTCGACTCCTGCAGCTTCAGAAGCTCCTCGGCCCGCCGGTGCCGCCGGATGTAGTCATCGAAGAGAAAGTTCTTGATTGCGCGGCCGAAGTCGGGGTCGTCGGTGATGCGCTTGTAGAGCTCGAAGTTGGTTTCGACGATCTCCTGAATCTTGTCCTCCAGCTTCGGATCAAAGGTCAGCCGCACGTTCTCGCGGGTGTTCACCCGGGCGCTGGCGTCGAGGCCGGCGTCCTGGTCGAGGGCCAAGCGGAGCTGTTCCAAGGTCACCCGGTGCTCGGGACCGAGGTTCAGTCCGAAGCGCTCGTTCAGCGCCTCGATGATCCGCGAAAGCGCCTCCAACTCCTCCGCGCCCGAGGAGCCACGCGGCTTGCTCCCGGCGGGTTCCAGCGGTCGAACCTGCCTTTCCAGCGCGATTCGGCCGCGGCTCGTGCGCTGAATGCGGAAGGACTCCATGTCGATGTTCTGCTGGACCTCGCGAGGCAACTCGTCGGGGTCGGCTCGCAAGAGGCGGCGCAGGTGTCGGGCGAAGACGTAGAGTTTTTCCAGGTCGGAGTCAGCGAAGGTCAGCACCTGGGAGAGGAAGGCGTAAAGGCGAACGTAGTCGGTGAGCTGACTGCGGAAGTCACCTGCCTCGTCGCGGGAGAGTTCATCGAAACGCCGGCGTGGTGATTCCAACGCCGCGTAGAGCCGGTCCTGGGTAGCCTTTGAGTTGAAGTAGGTCCGCGCAAATGCCTCGACATCCTGCGCCGTGAACAGGCCGTGTTCGAACAGTCTGCCCTGGACCTCGTAGAGCAGGTTGGGGTCGGTCTGCTCCGAGAGCAGGGTGGTCTCGTAGTAGGGCTCGAAGGCCTTTCGAATCTCCTCGCCTTCATTGGCGAAGTCCAGCA
Source organism: Terriglobia bacterium (assembly GCA_963665655.1). Lineage (GTDB taxonomy): Bacteria > Acidobacteriota > Terriglobia > Versatilivoradales > Versatilivoraceae > Versatilivorator. The sequence goes on along the minus strand of OY762429.1, from coordinate 4,185,782 downwards.
CCATCACACCCTGTTTGTTGGAACGGGTACGGTTCAGGCGCGAAAGCGTCTGGACCGCGTTCACGCCGCCCAGCTTCTTGTCCACGTACATCGTGTGGAGCAGCGGCTGGTCGAATCCGGTCTGGAACTTGTTCGCCACCACCAGAAAGCGGTACTCGGGCTTCTCGAACTCGGCCGCCGTCTGCCGCTCGCCGATGACCCGCTCCTGCCCGGCCGAGTTCATGCCGGACTCGGTGTAGGCTTCGGCGCCGTCCTTTACAGTGCCCGAGAAGGCCACCAGCGTTTTCCAGGGATGCCCCTTTTCCGCCAGGTAGCGATCCAGCATCAGCTTGCAGCGTACTGCATGCAAGCGCGAACGGGTCACGATCATCGCCTTGGCCCGCCCGCCGATCCGGCTTGCCGCCTGTGCTGCGAAATGCTCCACGCAGATGGCGATCTTCTCGCGGACGGCGTGCGGGTGCAGTTCGACGAAGGACTTGAGCAGATACTCGGCCTTGCTCTTGTCGTAGCGCGGGTCGTCCTCGATCTTCTTCAGCAGGCGCCAATAGGCCTTGTAGGTGGTGTAGTTGGCCAGGACATTCAGGATGAAGCCCTCCTCTATCGCCTGGCGCATGCTATAGCGGTGGAAGGGTTCGAATTTCCCGTCCGGCCGCTTCAGCCCGAAGAGCTCCAGCGTCTTGGGCTTCGGGGTGGCCGTAAAGGCAAAGGTCGAAAGGTTCGGCTGCCGTCCGCGGCTGCGGATCGCTTCCAGGACACGATCTTCCACTTCCTCTTCCGGGGTCCCCGCGCCCGCTTCCTCCTTCTCGGCCTCCTCCAGGCTCCCGGCCGCCAGCACCGTCTTCAGGCTCCGGCTGCTTTCCCCGGATTGCGACGAGTGCGCCTCGTCCACGATCACGGCGAAGCGCCGGCCCGGAAGCTGGCCGATCTGCTCCGCGATGACGGGAAACTTCTGCAGCGTGGTGACGATGATCGTCCGGCCCGCCTCCAGGGCCTCCCGGAGCTGGCGCGAGGTCTGGTCGATGTTCTCCACCACGCCCAGTGTCTGCTCGAACTGCCGGATGGTCTGCTGGAGCTGGCGGTCCAGCACCCGCCGGTCGGTCACGACCACGACCGAATCGAAAACGCGCCGGTCATCGCTATCGTGCAGCACCGAAAGCTGGTGGGCCAACCAGGCGATGGTGAAGCTCTTGCCGCTGCCTGCCGAGTGCTGAATCAGGTAGCTCTGGCCGGTGCCCTGGTTTCGCGCGTGGCCCACAAGCAGGCGCACGCAGTCGAGCTGCTGGTAGCGCGGAAAGATCAGGGTGCGCTGGCCGGTCTTGCGGCCGCGATCGTCCTCCTCTTCGACCTCGTGGATGAACTGTCGGATGAGGTCGAGCACGCTGTCCCGTGCCCAGATTTGCTCCCACAGATAGTCGGACGGGAGTCCCGGACGGGTGGGCGGGGTCGGTGGATTCCCCGCGCCCCCGAAACGCCCCCGGTTGAAGGGAAGGAATCGGGTGGCGGCACCTGCGAGCCGGGTGGCCACAAACACCAGCTCCGGGTCCACGGCAAAGTGGGCCAGGCAGCGCCCGTAGGCGAAGAGGGGCTCCCTCGGGTCGCGGTCCTGCCGGTACTGCCGGATGGCGTCCTCAACGTCCTGGCCGTTGAGAGGATTCTTGAGCTCTGCCGTGAAGATGGGGATGCCGTTCAGGAAGAGCGTGAGGTCCAGGCTGTGCTCGCCCTGCTCGCTGTAGCGGAGCTGGCGCACCACCGCAAAGAGGTTGGCTGCGTGCAGGCGTTGCAGCTCTTCGTTCAGTCCGCTCGCCGGTCGGAAATAGGCCAGCCGGAACTTGCAGCCGGAGTCCTTGACGCCGTTGCGCAGCACGTCGAGCGCCCCGCGCCGCCCGATCTCTCGAGAGAGCCGCCCCAGGAAGCGCGGCTTCACCTCAGTGCCGTGGTGCTGCTTCAGCCTCTCCCATTCTTTCGGCTGGGTGGCCAGCAGGAAATCGACCACGTCGTCCGGAATCAGGCAGAGTCCACGGTCATAGTCCTCCGGCCGGCGCTTGAGATAGCCGCCAGGTACCGGGTCTTCGCCGTAGGCCGGTTCCGACTCTCGCACCGCGGTTGGGTCGCCCGGGCAGGCGTCGGGACCGTGCCGCAGCAGCGCGCACTCGATCGCCTCCTCGAAGGCGCGCTCGGAGATCTCGGGGCTCATGATGCTTCCTCCCGGACGTCGATCTTGCCTGTGACCGCTGCGGAAATGAGGGCGGCGCGGAATTCCTTGAGGTGGTCGATGGCTTGGCGGACTTTGGCGATGAGGGCGTCGATCTTGGCTGTCTCGCAGTCGAGGAAGGCAGCGATGGCACGTTGCTCACCCGTGGATGGGAACGGCACGCGATAGTGGCGCAACTGGACAGCCGTGAGGTGGGCGATTGTATTGGGGTTACCTCCGGCGGTAAAGACCCCTCGCTTGGCCAGTCCATACATCATAAAGTAGAAGAACCGCGGTATCTCAGAATCAGACCAGGGTCTCACACGATGAATGGCTTTTTGGTAGAAGCACTCATCTAGCTCACTGCCCCAGATCGCGGTTCTGCCAACCTCACCTCCTTCGCAAACGAGCAGATCACCCGACCGCAGCAGGTAGCGATTGCGTTCGGTCGGTGGGAAGTCCATCTCGGGCAGGTCCTCAATGTTCACGGAATCCCATTGAACGTCAACGTTTCTTAGGTACTTGCCCGATGATTCACCAGTAACCCGCTTCGCATCGAGCATCTTGCCAAGAGCCACTTCGTAGCGTGAGTACACCGGAGCTATGTGCCAATGCACCGGAATCTCGCCCAGCCACTCGACGCCAGATTTCTTCATGGGGACATTCGGGTCGAGTCCCTGGGTGACGGCGCGGGTAATGAGGGCGGTCCGCTTCTCCTGAAGCAGCTCGATCAGTCGCTCCTTCCTCGCCACCAACCTATCGATCTTGGCCGTCTCGCGGTCCAGGAAAGCAGCGATGGCGCGTTGTTCAGAAAGACAAGGCACAGGATGACGGAAGTTGCGAATGAAATCGTCCGAAATTCGCTTCTGGCCACCAGCACCGAACATTGACGCTGTCCCGATGCGGCGAAAGTGGTCACTGAAGGTAAGGTAGAGCAGGAAACGAGCGTCCATATGGCCTGACGGACGAAGCACGTGGAGCTCGGTCGTTCCGAACCCAATCCCACTGAACATTCGGCTTGCCAGAGCACCCTTCCCATTCTCGAAACAAGGGGTGATCTTGGCAACTATGACATCCCCGTTGCGGAAATACGTATAGCCATCGACAACCTTGGAAAGCGGTTTTGCCGTACCCAGATGGAGGCCGCCGTATTCACCCACCGCCTCCATGGGGATAAAGGAAACCTTGGTCTCAGGATCAAGTTCACGGACCTCTTTTTTGGTGACGCTTGTTATGGCAACAAAGCGAAGCCGAAACGACTGCCAATCCTCCGGGATCTCTCGCACCCACTCGACGCCGCTCGGCTTGTATTTCGGATAGAGCGCCAGCTTCACGACATCGCCTCCAATTCCAACCGCTCCGGGTCCCAAATCCGTTCGGCGAGCTGGCGGTAGAGTTCCTGCCGAGCGTCCAGGTCCGCCTTCTTGAATTCAGCGTGAGCGTGGAACGGCAGCCCGCTCCTTGCAATGAACCCTCGGAAGCCCGGATTGCGGTCATACGAATGCTCATGAAGGCTGCTCGCCAGCAGGTTCTGGCTCCGGTAGTGTTCGCGCTTCTTGGCGTAGGGTAGGTCACTATAGCTGGCGTTAAAGCTCTTGGGCAAAAGCAGGAGGCCGCCTATATGGTTGCGGTACTCGGCGAACTCGCTTGGGTGCGCGAACTCCTCCACGTGCCGCCCCAAATTGTTGGCCCAGATGTGCTCGATTTCGTATCCTTTACGGCCACGTCGTGCGTACTCGACGTACCGAGATGCCTGCCCTGATTGCGTTTCGAGGTATTCGGTCATGCGTGCGAGCAGGCGATGGATCTGCGGTCCGTTCATGGCATGCAACCCGAATCTTGCGTTTCTATCGTTAACAGCAAAGGTTTCACGTTCAGAGTTGAGTCGCTCACGTAGCATCCCGGCCAACGTTGCCGCATCTTTCCCACGGATGTCACGCATGACCCGGAACATGGCGTATTGCATTGTCGAGTGGTCGATGGCCCGCCAATTCCAGATGCGCCGGTGGATCAAAATATCCAGCCAAGCCACCACAATGCGCAGCTTGCGGAGTGCAGCAGCCTCGTCGTCGTTCACGGTGAGCGGCGCCAGCAACACAGGATACTGAAGCGTGAAATTGTGCTGGGCGTTGTAGCGCACGCACTCCAGCGGGGCCGTGAGTGTGTCACTTGCTTGTCGCAGGCGCTCGTACCAATAGCTGTAGAAGGCGAAATCCCGCTCGATGATTCGGGCAAATTCCATGCTGGTCGTGAGGCCCAGCGGAGCTTGGTGATCGCGCACCCAGCGGTGGAACTCGGTTCCGATGAGGTCGAAGTCCCTGGGCACCGCGCCACGTCTACGCTCACGGATGCTCTGGGCGTACTGGCTGCGCAGCCAAGACTTGATACCGTCTGCGTCCTCGTCCTTGCCGATTTCATTGAGCGCCTGAACGCGCTTCTTCCATACTTGGCTCGCATGAATACGGCGCTCGGGGTCGGTGATGTTGGCGAGGAGGTAACCCTTGAGCATGTCCGCGGGCGCGAGCGAGAGCCCACGGTCGTTCATGGTCTCGAAGATTGTGTAGGCGTCGTCGTCGGAGTAGGCCGTGATTTCGATTAGGTGGACGTTATCGATGAGCCAGTCCACGAAGTAGGGTAAGGCCGCGCCGGCCAGTTTTTCGGGGAATCGCTCTTCCAGGTCGGAATAGCGCTCCAGGATGTTGCCGACGGACTCGGAGACATCCGTTTCCAGGAACTCCTTGCCGGCGTATAGCGCCTCCATGCAGGGTGTGCGCTCGGGCACGTCGAGGTTAAACGAGCGCTTGCCATACTTCAGCGAAAAGATGAGTTCGGCGATCTGCCCCTTCTGCTCAGAATCGGTGAGCTGGTTGTGGAGAGAAATCAGCAGCAGGGTCAGAGTGGTGAGGCGTTGCTGACCGTCAATGATAAATTTCTGGCCGTCCTTGTCGCTGACGATGATCGAGCCGAGAAAGTAGTGGCCGTACTCAGCGACGGCGCTGCGCTCGTTACCTCCTTCGTGGCTATCCAGGAACTTGCTTGCGAGGTCGTCAATTAGCTGAGCGACCTGCTTCTGCTGCCATTTGTATTCGCGCTGGTAGTAGTCAATCGAGTACTTACGCCCGGCGAGCAGTTCACGAACGGATCGGCCCTTGCCGTCGATCTCACGGGGCGGACGATTCTGCGTGGTCATTGGGGTACCTCATTACTTCCGGTTAAGTCTGCGAGCAGCTCTAGGATTTCCCGCTCAAGCGCCTGGATGTCGGCTTCGATCTGCTCCAGGGGGCGTGGCGGGCGGTACTGGTAGAAATAGCGGTTGAAGCTGATCTCGTAGCCCACCAGCCCGACCTTTCCGTCCTGCGGGTCGCAACGTGTGGTATCGATCCAGGCGTCGCGGACGTGTGGCTTCACCTCGCGCTCGAAGAACTTCTCAACGTCCTCCAGGAGGGGCATGTTCTCCGTGTCGCGGAGCTCCGGGTCGGGTTCGGGGCAGCCCTCCCGGTCGCGGCAGATCTCTGCCTTTTCGTTGCGCTCGGACAGTGCAGAGAGAATGGCCTTCTTGATCGGCGCGGCGAGCTTGAGCTTCGCCTGCCGAGCTGCCCGGCCAAGCTCCTGTTCGAAGACAACCCGATCCAGAATGAGCCGGTTTGGCAGATTCCGGAGCACAGATCGAATGGCGGCCTGACGCTCCCGCCCCGCCGCCTCGTCCGCGGCCTTGGCGGGACCCCTATTGCGAGACACTGCCAAGTTGATGAATGCGCGCTCCTCGCCGAGCCGAGCGATCCGCTCGGGGGTGGCCTGGAAATCGAGCCTGAGAGGCCGTTCGACCGTGATCTTGCGGAAGCCGAAATTCGTGGTGGGGTAGATGCGACTGACGACGGCTTCCCGCTCCTCGCCGTCCCGGACGATCCTACAGGTGGCGCCATCCTCGAATTCAGCCAGCAGCCGCAGAATGTCCTCCTTGCGCTCGAACGGAACTTGGCGGCGCTTGGCGCCCAGGCTCTTGCGCAGCAATTCCCAGAAGGCGGTGGCGTCGATTAGCTGGACCTTACCGCGCCGCTCGGGCCGCTTTCGGTTGGTAAGCACCCAGACGTAGGTAGCGATGCCCGTGTTGTAGAAGAGCTGCTCGGGCAGGGCGAACAGTGCTTCCAGCCAGTCGTTTTCCAGGATCCAGCGGCGAATTTCGCTCTCGCCGCTGCCGGCGTCGCCGGTGAAGAGCGGCGAGCCGTTCATGATGATGGCGATCCGCGACCCGCCCCTGGCCGGGTCCTTGGCGTGTGCCAGCATGTGCAGCAGAAACAGGAGCTGGCCGTCGCTGATCCGCGGCAACCCCGGCCCGAAGCGGCCGGCGGCGCCTCGGTCGTGCTCATCCCGCACGGCGTCCTGGTCCCGCTTCCAGTCCTTGCCGTAGGGCGGATTGGCGATCATGTAGTCGAAGGTGTCGCCGGCGTGCCGTTCGTTGGAGAGCGTGCTCCCGAAGAGGATCCCATCCGCGTCTCGGCTGTCTTTTGACTTCATGAACAGGTCCGACTTGCAGACGGCGAAGGTCTCCGGGTTCACCTCCTGGCCAAACAGGTGGATGTCGGCGTCAGGGTTCAGGGCGTCGCCGAGGGGTTCGCCGTCCCGTCTCTCTCCGACGGTGACGTGCTCCTTGGCGATGGTGAGCATACCGCCAGAGCCGCAGCAGGGGTCGTAGACGCTGAGTACCACCCCCTTGGTGCGAAGACGCTCCTCGTCGCCGGCCAGCAGCAGGTCGACCATGAGATGGACCACGTCGCGGGGCGTGAAGTGCTCGCCGGGGTTCTCGTTCAACGCCTCGTTGAATTTCCGGATGAGCTCCTCGAAGATGGTGCCCATGGTGAAATTGTCGATCACGTCCGGGTGGAGATTCACCTTCGGATCACCGAACTCCTGCATCACCTGGAAAAGGAGACCCGCCTCGTCGAGCTTGGAGATGGTGTTGTCGAAGTCGAACTTCTCCAACACCTCGCGCATGTTGGGACTGAACCCGGCGATGTAGTTGCGCAGATTCTGCGCAATATGGGGAGCGTCGGCCAGCAGCTTGCGGAAGTCATAGTTGGAAGTGTTGTAGAACGCGAATCCAGAGGCGCGCCGAAGCTGCGGATCGAGGTTCTCTATCTTCCCTTGGTACCGGGCCAGGACTTCCATCACCTTCAGCTTACTGGGAGCCAGCACACAGTCGAGCCTCCGCAGCACAGTGAGCGGCAGGATCACGTCCTGGTATTTGCTACGCTTGAACGTGTCGCGGATCAGGTCCGCCATGCCCCAGATGAAGCCGACGATTTGGCTGTGATTCATGCGGAGTCTATTTCGAATGTAACTCTTGAAGGAAGCGTCGTTTGTACAGCGTTCAGGGACATCGTTCGTCGAATGCACGCCCTGCATTCAGTGAAGCGGAGGGAAGGGAAGGACAGGACCTTCCTGATATCTTTCCGGTGCCACTCCCGAGTTACCGGCGGCACTGACAGAGCAGTACTATTGGGGGATCATCAGACGGTGAGATGTTTGAAAATTTAGAGAACCTACGATATCCGATTGGCCGCTCCGAACTTCCATCCCGGATACACCGAAACGGACTCGAGACGTAAATCGGCAACATCGAAGCACGTCCCATTGATCTCAGGAAAACCGTCAGGGTATAGAGGACACACATTATGAATGCGCCCTATCGCCCTGGGGTTTGGACGATCCGGGAAGTAGTTTACGAATTGCTGGCCAGTCAGATTTCAATTCTATTACAGGTCAGGTTGCGGAAGCCTGAGGACGAAACCAACCTTGCGCCGTCGCGACCTCCATAACAGGAACAGTTGACTCAGATTGTCGGTATCTAAGCCTGCTTTCGGCGACAGAAACTAAGTCGGCTGGAAAGGAATCAGGCGCATCCAGAATGGATTCGGCTATCTCCAGCGGAATGTGTTTTGTCGAGACCTCTCTCATGAAGCGGTAAGTAGCGAAAAATTCGCCAACTCCCGCCAATTGATATGTCGACGCGATCTTAGGAAGAGCCGTCTTCCATGACATCTCTCCAGACAAAATCCGTTCCAGGGTATGTCCTTGGCAGATTCTCAGAATATGGGCATCTTCGCCAGAGTAGGGGCCGATTACCGCATCGTAGAACAGATCGTGAGATGTTCGCGATAACCGAGGCCATAGTGCTGCAACGAGTCGTTCAGAGGGAGGTGCCCCCAACTCATCGACACGTATTTCCATGTTGTGGGTGTATTTGTCTGGAAACACGAACCCTATCCTTCTAAGCGAGTTAGCTAGAAGTAACCAATCGGTCGCAGAGAGCACATCAAGGCGCTCGCTCACTGCTTCAGCGTTCGCTACGATTGTCTTGGAGCTACCCCACGAGAGCAAAACTAGCACTGCAAGCATCTGATCTAGTCGGTTCGACGCTCGCGCTAGTGTGTTTGACCACCACTTTGAGTTTCCTGCTCTCAGCCTCGCGTAGCGTACTCTCCCGCAAAGCGACGTGCCCCTATCGAACAAGTCAGTAAGCCCCCCGCCTTTCTCCTTGTTCGAGGTAATTCCGGCAGCCTTACCTGCCAGTTCACAGAAAGCCCACGCTTCCCCGAATTGTTGCCTACCGGTCTCGACAATGTTCGTCCAGGGCAACAACGCTCTTGTCCAGTTACGCACTGGCATGCTCAATTGTTCCTCGACCACTTCAGCGAATGCCTTTATTTCGAATGTTAGCGGTAAGTTACCAGCGGACTCAAAATTGATTTCTTTCTGCGTGAATGTGCGGCGCAGAAAGGTAGGCGAGTGTAAGGCCTCTCGGTAGTTCAGGGGTTCCAAGCACGATGCCAGAAGCTGAAGCAATGAACGGGCCGTCGTTCGACGAAACGGCAGGATCTGTCGATTCAAGATAAGGCGGACGGCTCTTTCATACTCTTCATGGTTAGTTTCGAGAATGGAAGTCTGTCCGCTCCTTATGAGGAGATCGACGTGTCCTGGTTCGATGGTGCGCATATCGAAAATTCGCTCCATCTGCGTGGTGTTTAATCGTCCTAACACCTGGAGGTGTAACGCATAGGTGAGCCAAGTCGAGAAACTGTCATCCTTCTTTTGCTGTAAGACATCAATGCAGTAATCTATCCGCCTCTTAACAGTTGAGTTCGATACGGTAAGCGAAATTATAGATAGCGCAAAATCGAAAGGAGGTTCATTTTGTAGAATAGAGAAGCATTTGTTGATTAACTCTTCTCGTCCAGATCGTTCGGGCAGCAGTAGCAGCGTGTCCGGCCGTCTACGCCTTATTTCGGACATCGTGAAATGTCTGCGGCCAACGCCATCAAGAACGATGTCGATTACCTTTTTCATGGATCTGGGGTGTTGTGAGAATACCCAATCACCCAACAGCATCGCCGCAAGGACTCTTGCATAGCTCGTGAATTTGTAGAGGGGATTTTTTAGCAACTCTTCCAGTCGGTCAACAAGGGCAGGTAGTTCGCCCTTGTTGAAGCAACCAGCATAGAACCGTGTCACGTTCAACCAATAGCCGTTTCGAGCGATTGCATCAAACCGATCTGGAAGGGTGCCCTGCTTTTCGGCCCCTGGAGGTGAGTAGGGGGCGGTTTCATATAGACATCGTGCCGCGAAATACTCCCGCAACGGTTGTACCTCGAACTCGAAGGTTCCTTCAACCCGAGACACTAGAGCTACGACGCGCTCGACCATACCGGCAAAAAGGCTTTCTGCAAGACTTTCATCGTGCTGCTCATTTTTCAGGTACGTTCTAACGAGCGATAGTAGTCGCGATCTCGTTACGCTTCCTCCGTTTCCACCGCTTTCCGACTCGGCATGGAGCAGCAATGCCAAATATCCGTGGATATCTATCAGTAGATCTCTGTGCATTCTAACAACGGCGCTCTTCTCCGCTTCCCGACTGAAGAAGTGTTCCATGTAGTTGTCATAAAGCGCAGTCCGCTTTTCCGGTAAAGAAGAGCCTCGGCTATGGATTAGACTGAGCAATATAGCGAGTTGCATGGGGTTTCGTGACAATTCCGCTAGATGCGGCTGGTCAAGTTTGTCGTTCAGAATCTTCCGAATCTCGGAGGCGTCTCTACCAAGAAGACGTTTGGCTTTTATCCATTTGTCTGCATATCGCTGGATTTCAGCTCTCGTTATAGACCGAAGTTCTAGATATTGATAATCCTCCGAAAAACTAGGAGACTCTGCAAAAACCGACGGCCTGCTGGTGATTACGCATTGGAGATCAAGCGAAATTTCCTTTAGTCGATTTATTCCGCGACCTAGCTCCCGCGTACACGCCTTTCGTCGGCCTAGATCGGCTATCTCGTCCAAACCGTCGAACACCAGGAGAATTGCGCTGGCTTGAATGACTGCCTGAAGATCGGAAACGGAGAAGCTACTCCCACCACTATGATATGCGACGTGTGCAGCAAGAAATGTTTCGAGCGATCTTGGAATTCCATTACCCCCTGGGTCTTCTGCTGCGTCGGTGGCGAAAGGGTTTCCGCCACTCATCCATGTTGAAAAATCTCGGAGGTCAATCTTGAAGGGCAGGCGCACCTTGAATTGCTGGTAGAGATCGGGATGATCTTCTGGAAGCGGGCGATTTAGTAGTCGCGTTCGATGAAGCTGAGTCACATATTGCGCAATAGTAGATTTACCTTGTCCCGGAGCACCTTCCAGAACTACAAGAGGACAGTTGCTCTGAAAATGCGGATCCAACAACATTGCTGCGCAACCAATTCCTTCATCATCCTTGCCCCTTATGAAATCTTGATCGACCAAGTAACGTCGGCTTATATGTAGGGAGCGACCCGCGGACAAGACCTGGTATCGAACTCCGGGAGGAGCGTTGACCGGAACGTCAATGAACAGATCTAGAAGGTCATTCTGTAGTTCGACCTGTTTGAAACGAACCTCTTTATCCTGCTCGAATTGATCCGAAAGGTATGTTCTGACTGCAAGCATCCGCCGCTGTAAATTATCTTGTAGCCCACATTCGAGGAGTAACCGTAGTAAATCGGGCCCAGTGATGAGCTCAGAAAAGGACCAACGTAAGTCTGGCTGATTGTCAAGACGCCGACTAAGCTCGTCTCGCCACCAACATTGAGAAGGAATCGGGATTGTGCTGCGCAGGAACGTGTTCACTTTGTCTATCGAACCCGAGTCGGGATGGGCGGTGGCTGGAACATTCGTCATGAGAATGTATTGCTGTGCACCCTCAGGTATCAGCTTTCGAATCTTGGGAAGCTCGGTCTCTATTGTCTTGGCAAACCATTTCCACGGTTCCGGTTCTGCGAGCGGTCTCCGAACATACTTGACCTGAAAGACGACAAAGGGAGAGTCAAACAAGGCCCAATACGGCGAGACTGCATCGCGACCGCCATCTTGTTGACGTATAGGGAAACACTGGGCATTTGGAAACTCAGGGATTAGCAGAGCCTGGCAGAAATGCTGGAAGCGATCCTCGCCGAGATTCTCGAATTGGTAGTCCAATGCCATGCTAACTCCTTTTTCTCCAGAGACTCTCTCAAGAACAAAGACTCACGGCTTCACCAGCACCACGCCTTCCTTTTCGATTCGGGCGAACATCTTGCGGTATTCTTCGGAGCCGTCGTCGTCCCAGTATTCGGTGGTGAGGGGGGAGTCGTAGCTCATGGGGATGAGGCGCCAGCGGTCGGGGCGCACCATGAAGAGGGACTGCTCGGGATCGGCGATGTTGTACATGTGGGTGCCGTCGGCGAAGCGGGTCTTGATGATCCACTTGTCCTGCTCGGGCAGTTGCAGCTTTTCCAGCCGCTCCAGCTCGGCCCGGTCCAGGGTCACCCCCAGCCCGGGCCGTTCCGGAACCTTGACAAATCCATTCACCGGATCGAGCCGCTCCTTGACCACATCCGACTTCTTGCTCTCAGAGGTGTTGACGAAGTGGAAGCTGGCCGTCTTGAAGGCCGACTGCATGTGGGCCGTCATGGCCCGGGTGATGTTGCCGCCGACGTTCTGCAGCATGAAGGGGATGTTGGCGGCCGCGAACAGGCCCGCCCGCCGCCGGGCCGTTCCGATCCTCTGGTGTCCCAACATGTAGGCATCGGCCGCCCGCCTCAGCACCTCGAAGGTGGCTCCCAGCGGGGTGTGGTGGTAGACGATCGGCAGCCGGCAGCGCTTGCGCAGCTCGGCGTAGCCCTCGATGTCCCGTTCCTGCAGAGGGTCCTCGAAACAGCCCGCGATGCGGTATTTCGAGATCTTCTCCAGCAGCTCGAACATGTGGTCGTTGGTGCCGTGCATGGTGATGTCGTGGTGGATGCGGAACCCCTCGGGGGCCACTTCCTGCATGGCATCCATCTGATCCATCACGTTCTCGAAGGGCGAGAGGTGGTACTTCATCCAGGTGTAGCCCATGGCCGAGAATTTCTTGACGGCTTGCGCCATGCGCTTGGGATGGGTCGAGACCGTCCAGGAAGCCACCGGCACCCAGCGGCGGTAGCGCTGGCCGAAGAGCTTGTAGACGGGCACTCCCGCCGCCTTGCCCATCAGGTCGTACATGGCCGTCCCCAATCCCAGGGAGGTCTCGTCTCCCACCCAGTCGAAGGGGCTGGTGCCGATGTACTTCTCGATGGTCTCCTCCGGCTCCGGACTTCCGCTCTCGCCCAGCCCGGTCAGACCGGCGTCGGTGTGCACCACGTAGACGGTCCGTTTCCAGGGGCCGTAGAAGTGGTTGAGCTCATAGGCGATCCAGTCCACGAACTCCTCGGTGATGTTGTGGACCTCGATGTCGGTGACCCGGATGGAGCCATGCCGCGACTCGGCCTCCTTGCTGGCCGCCAAGACCGGCTTCCAGCCGTTCAAGAGAAGGGCGCCGCCAAGACCGGCAAAAAAGCCGCGGCGGGTGAGAAAGCCGGTCTCGGCTTCAGAATTTCTTCCGGAAGAGTTGGAAAAGTGCATGGCCGACTCCATTTTTTTGACGAAAGCTGAGCGAAGAACTCATTATAGGCAGGTTTGCGCCAAGATGACACAGCAGCCGAACTCCAGGGTGATCCCACGCTACCAGATTCAGGGGACATGGGGGTCAAGGGTCCCGAATCCCGCCCGGATTCCGATTGGGACTGTAGGGGCAACCCTTGTGGTTGCCCAAACCCTACCGTACGGGCCTCCCTTGTGGGTACCCAAACCGGGGATAACCGGGCGAATGCGAACGACGGGCAACCACAAGGGTTGCCCCTACAGTGGGAGGGGGTAGCGTGGGATCACCCTGGGCCGAATTTCGGCCGCTCGCAGATCAGATCTTGAACGGCAAGTCTTCAGGCGCCATGCCCAGCAAGCTACCCGTGAGAACCCTGACGGCATCGGTCCTGCTGCTGTTCCTGGTCCATGCGTTTTCGGTCTGCGCCAACGCAGCCGAGATCAAGATTGCATCCTGGAACATCTACTGGCTCACCTCGGAGGACCCGGACCATCACAGGCGCAAGGCCAGTGATTACGCCAGGTTGGCCGCCTACGCCAACGACCTGGACGCGGACGTCATCGCCTTGCAGGAAGTCGATGCGGGCTTCGTCCGCAAGGTATTTCCTCTGCAGCAGTACCGGATTGAACTATCGCACCGTGACGACACCAGGCAACGCACCGGCTTCGCCATCCGCAAAGGCGTCCGATACCGGCGCCTGCCCGATTATCGAGAGCTGAGCACCAAATGGGGATTGCGCTACGGCACGGTGATCGAGTTGGAGGTGGGCGGCAGGAAGATCGACATGATGTCGGTGCACCTGAAGTCGGGCTGCTTCGACCGGGACCTGGACCGACCCATCACCGAGAGTTGCCGCCAACTCAAGTCCCAGGCGGGGCCGCTGGAGTCATGGATCGACCGGCGCTTGGAACGGGGGCGGGCCTTTGTCCTGCTGGGTGACTTCAATCGACGCATGGATCGGAGGAGCGACGATCTCTGGCGTTTCATTGCCGATGGAAATCCGAAGCCGATTTACAGGGTCAACGCCGGCGGGAAGCCCAAGTGTTGGAACAGCAGGTTCGCGGAATTCATCGATCACATTGTCGTCGGACCGATCGCCGGGAAAGCCGTGAAGCCCCATTCCTTCGAAGAATCAACCTACAGCGAGACGAACTATTACCGATGGCGCAAGCGTTTGTCCGACCACTGTCCCATTTCCATAAGGCTCGTTTTCTGAGGAAGGACCCCAGAGACCTCCGGCAGCCCTTCTGCCTCCCCTATCCCCCCAGGTTCTTCTCGTAGTCGTCCAACTGGTAGGCGTCCATCCAGTTGCCCGTTGGCGCCGGTTCGTTGGGCAGGACGTATTTCAGGAGTTCCACGGCCTTGGCCAGCGAGTCGTCCACGGTGAGGTAGGGTTCCTCGCACTCGATGCTGAGGGGACCGTCGTAGCCGGCCCGGCGCAGGCTGACGATGAAGTTGCGCCAGAAGAACTCGTCGTGGCCGTAGCCCAGGGTGCGGTAGCTCCAGGACCGCAGGTCCCACTCGTCGTAGTAGGCGCTGGACGCCAGGCCGTCGCGGGCGGTCAGACGCGGGTCCAGGGCCACGTCCTTCACGTGGCAGGTGTAGATGGCCTCGCCGATGGTCTCCACGAAAACGATGGGATCGATGCCCTGCCACCACAGGTGGGAGGGGTCCAGGTTCATGCCGATGGTGGGCCCGACCTCCCGGCGAAGGCGCAGGAAGGTCTGGGTGTTGTAGACGCAATCGCCGGTGTGGGGCTCGATGCACAGCTTGACCCCGTAGTCGTCGGCGATGGCGGCGGCCTTTTTCCAGTAGGGGATGATTCTCTCCTCCCACTGCCAGCGGTAGGCATCCTTCCACATGACGAAGGCGGAGTTGATGATCCAGTTGGGCGTCTGGTCGTCGGGACCGCCGGCGGGGGTGCCGGCCAGCAGACTGATGTGGTGAACGTCCAACCGACTGGCCAGCTTGCAGGTGGCCACCAGGTCGGCGTGAGCACCGTCGGCAATGGCCGGGTTGGGATGAATCGGGTTTCCGTGGCAGCCGAAGGAACAGACCTGCATCTCCCGCTCGTCCAGGCTGCGCTTGAAGGCCTCGAACTCGGACGGCGAGGATGCCAGCTCGACCGGGTCGTAGTGGACCTTGGGGATGTGCCCGCCCCCGCAGGCCTCGACCAGGCGAATGCCGTGCTTCTTACAGGAGTCCAGCATCTCCTCCCAGGATCTCTCCAGCATGCTTGCCGCCATCAATGCGATTTCCATATGCCTCCCTCCCTCAATAGAGATCCGCCGAACCCAATGAGGTCCGACAGCCATGTTCCTTCTCTTCAGTCCCCGTCCATCTCATCCTCGCCGGAGGCCACGCTCTCAAGAATTTCCACAGCTCTCTCGGCATCCGATTCCCTCACCTGGAGGCCCACCCCGCCAATGGCCAATGGCCAGTACCAATTCATGCCGGCGATATGCTCATTGGTCAGAACGCAGTCGATTCCCTCGGCTTCCAACCGCGACTTGGCCAGGTTGGCGTCAATGGGGTAGGGAAAGTTGGCGATGGTAATCAGCATTCGTGAATTTCTATCCCGTCAACCATCACAACTCAAAGGCAGCGCCCAAGCGTACGGTCATCAGGGCGCCGAACGTGAGCACGACCATCAATAGGACCTGAGCGATCACCCCTGCCCAGAACCACCACAACAGGCAACCCCAGTTTCCCTGGGTTCGCACGGTTGCCAGAATACCCGCCGTCCATCCGGGGGCCAGCGCCAGCGCGAAGGCCGCTCCCAAATACATCACCCCAAGCGCCGTGATTATGGTTGCCATCCCGATAGAAAACCATAGCAACGGCAGGTGCGGGGCCTGACTGGGGAACTGCAGCAGCAACGCCACCAGGACCGCTCCGGCCAGGGCGATGTACTCGACCGTATAGATCGGCACCAAGCTCCCGTCGGGATCCGGTTCCAAAAACCGGATCGATCGGCTACCGATCCAGATAAAGCCTCCGAAGGCCAGGGTCAATTCCAGCCATTGGCTGAGGCCGAGATGGAAGGGAATGCGCATGGCGACATGTTCCCGCGTAAAGGCGGAAACTACTCCGGTCACAGCGGGCCGGCTCGGAGACGCAACAGCCACAGGGGCGTCAGCCGATTGTTGATATCGTTGCCCTTCCCTCGAATTCAGGTCCGGATCGAAGGAGGGGAATCGTTTGCATTATCTCCGGGGTCAGAGTCGGGGGAAAGAGGGAAATTAGGAGGATTTACCAAGGTCGCGCAGCAACGGGCATCACCACAGCCCGTAATCGCGGCCAGACGAAACCGCTTCCGGTTTCCGGTTTCCGACACCTGCAGCCAGCGTGATCCCACGCTTCCAAATTCAGCGCGACATGGTCGTCAAGCGAACAACGGGCAACCACAAGGGTTGCCCCTACGGTGGGGGGCAGCGTGGGAGAGTTCCGACACCGGAACCCTATCGTTCTTGCCTGGCCGGCGGTATGATTTCCGGCGGACACTCCAGTTCCGGCGGCCGGCGTCATCCCAAAAGATCCCCGTGAAACCCGACGAGGTGCAGACACCCCATGGCCACTAACAACACCCAGAGCGACTTCAGGATCGGCCAGGACAACATCCGGTTCCTCGGGCTCGACATCCACAATCCGGTCTTCGCCGTATCCAGTCTCACCATCATCTCATTCGTCGTTGGCGTGCTGGCGTTTCGGGAGGCCGCGGGAGCCGCTTTCGACGCGCTGCACGCCTGGCTCACTTCGACCTTCGACTGGGTGTTCCTGGGGGCGGGCAACCTCTTCATCCTGTTCTGTCTGCTGCTGGTGGCGACTCCGCTCGGCCGCATTCGCCTCGGCGGTCCTGACGCCAAGCCCGACTACTCCCTCTGGTCGTGGTTCGCCATGCTGTTCGCGGCCGGGATCGGCATCGGCCTGATGTTCTTCGGGGTGGCGGAGCCGATTCACCATTTCCGGAATCCGCCGCTCGGGATCGATGCCGCCGACACCGCCGCCGCGCAAGGGATGGCCATCGCCTCCGCCATCTTTCACTGGGGCTTGCACCCCTGGGCGATGTACGCGATCGTCGCACTCGCGCTCGCCTTCGCCGCCTACAATCTCGGCTTGCCGCTGACGCTGCGGTCGGCGTTCTATCCCGTTCTGGGCAAGGCGGTCTGGGGCGGGTTCGGCCACCTGATCGACGTCCTCACGGTGTTTGCCGCACTCTTCGGACTGGCCACCTCGCTCGGCCTGGGCGCCGAGCAGACGGCGGCGGGGCTGGCCCACCTGTTCGGCGTGCCTGCCACCGCCACCACCAAGGTGCTGATCATCGCCGCCGTCACGCTCACCGCGATGGCATCGGTGGTGGCCGGGATGGACAGGGGAGTCAAGCGTCTGAGTCAGGCCAACCTGCTGCTGGCCCTGCTGCTGCTCGCCTTCGTGCTGGCGGTGGGGCCGACTCTCGACCTGTTGGCCGGGTTCGTCGCCAGCATCGGCCACTACCTGGCGGCGATCGGACCGCTCAGCAACTGGGTGGGCCGCAGCGACCTGGATTTCATGCACGGATGGACCACCTTCTACTGGGCCTGGTGGCTCTCCTGGTCGCCCTTCGTCGGCATGTTCATCGCCCGGGTCTCGCGCGGCCGCACGGTGCGCGAACTGGTCGGCTTCATGCTGATCGTCCCGACCCTGGTCTCGTCGCTCTGGATGAACACCTTCGGGGAAACCGCACTGTCGAACCATCTAGAGGGCGGCCATTCCGCGGTGGTCGAGGCGGTGCAAGCCCAGCAACCGGAACTGGCCCTGTTCAAGATGCTGGAGACGCTGCCGCTCGCCGGCGTCACTTCGATCATCGGCATCGTCCTGGTCATCATCTTCTTCGTCACCTCCTCCGATTCCGGTTCGCTCGTCGTCGACACCATCACCGCCGGAGGCAAGCTGGATGCGCCCGTCGTTCAGCGCATCTTCTGGTGTGGATTCGAAGGCATCGTCGCCGTCACTCTGCTGGTCAGCGGCGGACTGGTGGCGCTGCAGACCGCCTCTCTCTTGACCGGATTGCCGTTCGCGCTGGTGCTGTTGGGGATGTGCTACAGCGTCTGGAAGGGCCTGCGCGCCGCCCGCTGAAACTGAGGATTACACGCAGCCGGGGTATTCCCTGCCCTGCAGGAGCACATAGTTCGGCTGGGGCCGGCTGCCGTCGGTCCAGCGGGAGCGGGCCGACATGTAGTGGACGGCCAGGCCGCGCCGCGAGCTGGTGGAACGGTTGGGCGTGGATCGATGCAGCAGCAGGCTGTGGTGAAAGGAGCAACCGCCCGCCGGCATGAGCAGCGGCGTTTCCCGGCCAAGGTCCAGGGCCCCGTCGGGCACCTGCTTGTCTCGCCGGTCGCGCACCACCCAGGGCTGGCTGTGATCCAGAACGCCCTGCCGGTGGCTGCCCGGAATCACATGCATGGGTCCCTTCTCCAGGGTGACGTCGTCCAGCGCCGTCCAGCAGGTCACCAGGTCCATGGGCTCGATGGCGAAGTAGGCCGAGTCCTGGTGGTAGGGCTTCTCCACCCCCCCTGGCGGCTTCATGAAGCACTGGCTGTTGTAGAGCTTGATGTCGGGACCGATCATGGACTCCACGATGGACAGAATCCGGGGGTGGCCGGCATGAGCCAGAAACACCGGATCGTTGGCCGCGGGGCGGTTCAGCTTGCGCACCGTCGCCAGCTCCACCCTCTCGGCGCCCGGCTCCAGCTCGATATCCTCCATCGGATATCCGGGCACGGCGCCGGAAATCAGGTCCTCGGTCCGCTGCCGCACCTGTTGCACTTCTTCGTCCGAAAGCAGACCCTCCACCACCAGGTAGCCCTGCTCCCGATACTGCTCGGCGTAGCTTCCGTTGTCCTTGACCATGGGATTGCCCTCTCTCTCCGGTGATCTACCCACTGCCGCCGTAGTCGATCTCCACGCTCACCTGCGCCAGGACCAGGGGGACCGCCAGGCGCGGGTTGCGCTTTTTCAGAACCAGCTCCAACCGGTTGAAACCGCTCTTGAGGATGTCGGCCCGGAACGGCAGGTGAAGAAAGTTTCGACTGCCGAAAAGCGTGGGCTCCCGCCGAACCTCCTCCTCTTCCCTGGAAAGAACCACCCCGTTCAACTGGAACTGCAGGTCGTCGTCATCCATCTCCTGTTCCAGGCGCATCACCAGCTTGGCCTGGACCGCCTTGCCCTCGGTGGCGGCCCCCGGCACGTCGTCTCCAACGAAGAATCTAACCCGGGCGGCTCCTCCCACACTCTCCTGCTGGATTTTCATCGGAAGCTGGGCCCTGGGATGGGACCGCCGCCACAGGGAGGCGACCTGCTCATCGATGAGATAGCGCTTGTCCCGGTGCTTCAACAGACTCGGGTCTCCGATCTCCACCAGTGACTTGCGCCAGAGCTCCATGTCCCACAGGGGGGCGTACCAGTTGAAAAGATAGATCCCGTCCACGCCCTGTTTCCAGTAGTTCAAGGCCGTGGCCCGCGTCTGCTCCGCGGGATGATACAAGCCGATCTGGCCCAGCAGGGTGAGGTCGCGGCCGCCAGCGAATTCCACCATTTCCTGCATGGACAGGTCGGATTCATGGCCCCGCGGGGTTCCCGCCGTCACCACGTCCAGCAGGTCCTCCTCGATCCAGGCGGGGACGTCGAATCCCAGCTTGAAGGCAAGGTTGAACGAGAACGGGACTCTGGCGGCCAGCCGGAAGGGTTTGCCGCGTTTCTCAGAGGCCCGGTCCACCAGGGCTCGCACCCGGCGAACCAGTTGGGTGATCAGGTGGCGGTTGCGATAGGCCTCCTCCGGCTTGAAAAAGGCCGGATGCCGCAGGAAATCCAGCTCGAGTCCATCCAGGTCGTAGTCCTGGACGATCTCTTCGATGACCTTGAACTTGTTCTGCCGTACCTGCTCGTAGGCGAAATCGAACCCAGTGGCGAAACTGGGATGGACGGCCTCTCCCAGCAGCAGTTCCGGGTGAGCCTTTTTGAATTGACTGTAGAGATCGACGGCGTTCCAGCCCTTGGGACTGTCGTGGGCGTCGTTCATCCGCACGGTCACGAAAAACTGGATGCCGATCTGGCGGCAACGATCGGCCATAGCCTGAAAGTAGTCCTCGCGTTCCTTGAGGACACTCTCGAGTCCGCGCATGAACCGAAGGCTTCCGGCACTCCGGAACCGCTTCACATTCTCCCCGTACCTCTCGGCAGTCCTGGTACTGAAGTAGTAGACATCGGCTTCCCCAATACTCCAGAACAGGGCATCCACCTGGGTCCCGATAAAGCGGTCGACTCCTTTCACCAGCAGCTCCTGGATTCCCGACACGCGTTCCAGGGTGTGGCCGTCGTCGTTGTAGACGATGCGGTAGTTGCAGGCAGGGCGGTTTGCCGAGGAGCGGGCAGCGCCCAGGACCGCCGGTCCGGCGGAAAGAGCCACCGCCGAATGGGAAAGGAACTTCCTTCGATTCATGCTCTCCTCCAGGTCACCAGGCGGCCGCCCGGCTGGTCACCGCCGGGTCGCCGGTGACAGCAGTTTTTCCGCATCCTGAACGCCCTCAAGTCGAGGCGGCGCCCAAGCCATGCCCCTTCAGCACCACTGCCTGAGGCCGTCGTCCTCGATGGGCCTCAAGGGCGTGAAATCCCGCTGGTTCTGGAACCAGGGCCGATCGGCGCCGGTGCAGGCGTTGCTGACGGCATTGTAAATCAGGTACATGATGGCCCGCCGCCAGGGCGAGACGTTGTTGGCCGATCCGTGGACGACGATGCTGTGGCAGAAGCAGACCGATCCCGCCGGACCGATCAGGGCCTCGATCCCGTTCTCCTCCGCCAGCCGGCGAAAGGTGGCCTCGTCGATGTGGTAGAGGGAGTATCCCTTGGCATCCCGGTGGAGCTGGATCGAGTCCAGAAACCCGTCCCGATGGGAACCCGGCACCACCAGCAGGGGCGAGTTGACCGGGGTGCAGTCGTCAATGAACACGGCCACCATCAGGCAGCGAGGTTCCGGCATGCCGTCCACCACGTGCCAGGCGCCGTAATCCTGGTGCCAGTCCCAGGAAGCCCCTCCCGCCAATCCCGGCTTGGGGTTGATGCGGCTCTGATGCAGGTAGACCTCTTCCTTCAGCAACTGCTGCGCCGGACCCAGCAACCGCGGCAACAGCGACAGCCGCCGAAAGGGTTCGGAGTAGAGGTGTGCGCCGAAGACCAGCCGGGCGGCCCGGGGGTTGTCCTTTTCGGGGATGACCTCCGGTCCCGGTCGGCTGAGGATTGCGGGCATCGCCTGCTGAAGAGCGGCAACCTCGCGGCCGTCCAGCAGGCCCGGAAATAGCAGGTAGCCGCGGTCGTTGAACTGCTCGATCTGGCTTGGGCTCAGTTGCATGATTCCGTTTCGGGAGAGCTGGTTTGCGGCTCCCGGGCCGCCTCGGACAATTCGGCCCCGGCGCCGGTTCGTGCGACCACCAGGACGGGAGCCTGCCGGTCTACCGATTCCTGGACCGCCAGCGCCACCGCCAGGGTACGCGCGCCGTCGGCCCCGTCCACCAGCGGGGGTTCCCGCCCCCGAACCACCCGGCAAAAGTGCTGCAGTTGCAGGAGGAGCGGGTCCGCCGGGACTACTTTGCGGCGAGTCTGGCCCAAGGGATGTTGCCAGCCGGCCCGAGCCGGGTCCCCGTAGCGCCACAGCTCCATCCGGGGAAAGGCCAGGGCCCCCTCCGAGCCCAGGAAATGATAGCAGTTTTGACTGGTGTGAAAATAGTAGGGGTTCTCCCCGCTGGAGATTTCGTAGGACCAGGGCGAGGGGGTGGCATCGGAGGCGATGATGGAGCCCAGGGCTCCGC
Source organism: Terriglobia bacterium (assembly GCA_963665655.1). GTDB lineage: Bacteria > Acidobacteriota > Terriglobia > Versatilivoradales > Versatilivoraceae > Versatilivorator. The sequence continues at coordinate 4,163,797 of OY762429.1, read as the reverse complement.
TGTCAAAGGACAGCGTGATGCTCAAGGTGTCTTCCACCTCCAGGCCACGCGCCTGAGAGGCCGACTGGGCATACACCTGGCGAATCTCGCCGCAGAGGTAGCGCAGAATGTCCAGCTCGTGAATGAGGTTGATCAGGATGGGTCCGCCCTGGGGACGCCGGCTGCGCCAGCCCACCTGGAAATAGTCGGTCGGCTTCAGCAGGGTCCACATCATCGATGCCGCAATCAGCCGTCCCAGCGCGCCGCCTTGAACCAGCGAGCGCGCTTCTCCAATCAACGGATTGTGACGCCGGTGGTGGCCCACCAGGACCCGGCAGCCGGCTGCGGCGGCCACCTCCGCGATTCTGCGGGCGGCGGGGAGCGTGTCGGCAATGGGCTTCTCGATCAGCAGGGCGACGCCCTTCCCCGCGCAAACCTCGGCAACCCCCAGGTGGGTTCCGTTGGGCGTGGCCACAATGGCCCCTTCGGGCTGCTGCTCCTCCAGTAGGGCGGAGAGGTCGCGGTAAAAGGGAACGTCGAGCTCCTCGGCCACCGGCCGGCGACCGGGATCCGGATCGCAGATCCCGACCAGGGAGCACTCCGGCTGCCCGCGGACCAGCCGGGCGTGTCTGCTGCCGATCAGCCCGGCGCCCACCACCGCCAACTTCACTGGTTTCATATTCGGTTGCTCAGGATGGCCGGCGATACCGGTTTTTCTCCCGAAATGGCACGACCGGCCCGTTTCGGCTTCAGGCGGGATTGAGGAAGTCGTGGACCACTTCTCCGTACCCCTCGGTGTAGTCCTGCTCCAGATAGTAGGCGCCGTAGTACTCCCGCGGCCTGAAGTCGGACAGGTCGTAAATGGGGGAGGGTTCGAACTGGACCACCCCGTCCCCGGCCCTGCAGATGTGCACCTCGACGTCGGAGGTCACCTTGGCGCCGTCGATCAACTGGAGCACGTCGGCGCCGCGGCCGTCCACCCGCGGTATCGCCTTGAGGCGCCAGGAGGGCGTGAGGTTGGGCAACTCGTCCACCCGGGCCTCCCGGTGGTAGGTGGAACGGATGGCCAGCACCGACGCCCCCGCCAGGCGGGTGTCGGTGTAAGCCACCCGTTCATCCATGCCGCACTCGAACTCGGCAAATACCTTGGGCGTGCCGTAGATCTCGCGTCCGGCCGGGATGCTGGACCGAGAGTTCAGAAAGGCCACCGGGGCGAAATACCCGGTTTCTCCCTTGAAGGTGCACTTGACCGTCAGCACGCTCTCGTCGAAGGCCCCGTAGCTGGAAGCCCAGGGGATCGTGATGCCGATGGCCACGCAGTAGCCGTCCTCGGCCGGCTCCAGGCAGGCGGGGAGCACGCGGTCCACGGCGGCGACATCCGCCCGGAAGAAGACGAACTGAAAGCGCGCGTTGCGATAGCGCACCGGCGGCGGGGGATAGTAGGGAGAAAAGGCCGGCATGCTGGTGATTCGATCCATGGGAATGGTCATGGCTGGCTCCTGCGGAAGGAAGTCGTTTCAAGGCATGATTTCGGCGGACCTTCGAGAGCCCGATCTTATCCCATCCCCCGGAACCCGCGCAAACGGGGGCGGGCCGGGAGCCTCGGATCCGCAAGCGGAGAAAAGATATCCACGAAGGGCCACGAAGGACGACGAAGTCGCACGAAGGGGTTGGAGGAGCCTCAAGAGGAATCCGCCAAGGGTCGGCAACGGGAAAGTTGAAAAAATCTTTCCATCGGCAGCGTTGTTGTTAGGGGAGAGCCGCGTATGCGGCGGTTGGCGTGGGTTGCCAGAGGCAAGGTCGCCTACAGGTCTTCCTTATAGAGCAGCGTAGCTGCTGCCTCGTGTCGCCTTGCGGGAGAGCCCGGAGGCACCTCCAAAAGCCGCGTTTGGCAACGAAGGTTGCGGCCCCTTGGATACGGAGGCGGAAGCCTGGGGTCGTGTGAGTTCTGCGCCAACCCAGCCGCGTATGCGGCGAATTAAGTGCACCCTTGGGGAACGCAATGCTCAATCAAAAACTGCCAACGTGTCAGCTGACCTCCACTCACGGGACGCCGCGTTTGCCCCCCTCCGGCTCGACTGCGGGCTCCGCCCTGGTCTCGCCGACTCCCCCTCAAGGGGGGAGTGATTCTTGAGGCTTGCACACAGCTTCTTGGCCGATTCCTGGGCGGGATGTAAACCATGTTTGCGGTTTATTGTGTAAACCATGAACGTATTGCTCGGGAGCGCCGCCCCTCCGGAGCCCCCCGGAGGTTTCCCGCGCGCGACCGCCTGGGTTAGAATGCGGCTGGCTGGATTGGCGCCGCGCAGACGACCATCCCGCCGGAAGAGAGGGTCATGACATCCATTACCGAAGTAAAGGCCAGGGAAATTCTGGATTCGCGGGGGAACCCGACGGTAGAGGCCACGGTGGTCCTGGAAGGCGGATGCACCGGAACAGCGGCGGTTCCTTCCGGGGCATCCACCGGTGAGCACGAAGCCGTCGAGCTCAGGGACGGAGACCCCGGGCGCTACTTGGGCAAGGGCGTGCAGCAGGCGGTGGCCAACGTCAATCAGAGGATCGCCGGCGCGCTGCAGGGGCTGGATGCCTGCCGGCAGGTGGAAGTCGACCGCCAGATGCTGGAGTTGGACGGAACGCCCAACAAGGCGGACCTGGGAGCCAACGCCCTGCTGGCGGTATCGCTGGCGGTGGCCCGGGCCGCGGCCCAGGCCCGCGGCGAGCCCCTCTACCGCTATCTGGGCGGCGTCAATGCCCGGCTGCTGCCCGTGCCCATGATGAACATCCTCAACGGCGGATCCCATGCCGACAACAACGTCGACTTCCAGGAGTTCATGGTCATGCCCGTGGGAGCCTCCCGGTTCAGCGACAGCCTGCGCATGGGAGTCGAGGTCTTCCACCACCTGAAGCGTGTGCTTTCAAAACGGGGATACGGCACGGCCGTCGGCGACGAGGGCGGCTTCGCCCCCAACCTCAAGAGCAACGAGGAAGCCATCGAAGTCATTCTGGAGGCGGCCGCCCAGGCCGGCTTCAGCCCGGGGGAAGACCTGCTGATCGCCCTGGATCCGGCCTCCAGCGAGTTCTACGAAGAGGGGCGCTACTGCTTCAGGAAGTCGGACGGGTCCGAGAAGAGCGCCGAACAGATGGTGGAATTCTGGGAGAACTGGGTGCGCCAGTATCCCATCGCCTCCATCGAGGACGGCCTGGCCGAGGACGACTGGGAGGGCTGGGCCCTGCTCACCGGCCGGTTGGGAGCCAAGGTGCAACTGGTGGGGGACGATCTCTTCGTGACCAATACGCGGCGGCTGGAGCAAGGCATCCGGAGCCGGGTCGCCAACTCCATCCTGGTCAAGGTCAACCAGATCGGGACCCTGACCGAAACCATCGAAGCCGTGGAGCTGGCCAAGACCCACCATTACTCGGCCGTCATCTCCCACCGATCCGGTGAGACCGAGGACACCTTCATTGCCGACCTGGCGGTGGGGTTGAACACCGGACAGATCAAGACCGGCTCCGCCAGCCGCACCGACCGCATCGCCAAGTACAATCAGCTCCTGCGGATCGAGGAAGACCTGGGCGCGGAAGCCCTGTTTCGGGGGAAGTCCTTTCGGCAGGGAAATTGATTCCCGTAAATTGCAGGTCCAATGCTTTCGGCAGAGGGCATGCCATCAAACCTGCGGCGGTGACTTGACCCGCTCCAACGCAGCTGCCACAGTTTCGCTGCTGGTAATCTTTGACGGAGCTCCGCGTTGGCCCCCCTCCGGATCTACTGCGGGCTTCGCCCTCTCGCCGACTCCCCCTCAAGGGGGGAGTGATACGAGGCTGATGCGGTGGGGGGTGGACGCCGGGCCGCCGGACTGCGGCAGGCGACCCTGAATCTCACCGCGGTTTCGCAGCCCCCCGTCCGATCACTCCCTCTCCCTGCAACCGGTCCAGCTCGGCCTCGCTGAAGCCCCAATCCTTCAGGGCATCCCGGGTGTGCTCGCCGGGCTTGGCCGGAGACCGCTGGATGCGGCTGGGGGTGCGGCTGAAGCGCGGCGCCGGGGCGGGCTGAGGCACTCCCTCCACCTCCACGAAAGTCTGCCTCTCCCGGTTGTGGGGATGCCGAGGGGCCTCGCCCATGTCGAGAACCGGAGCGAAGCAGACGTCGCTTCCCTCCAGAAGCTGCCGCCACTCTTCCCCGGTCCGGGTGCGAAAGATTTCGGCCAGGCGCTCGCATTTCCGCGGCCACTCCGATTGATCCCCCAAGTCGAGCAGGTCCTCCTCTTCGACACCGATCCGCTGCAGCAGATCGGCCCAGAACTTCGGCTCCACCGGGCCGATGGCGATGTATTTTCCGTCCCTGGTCTGGTACGCCCGGTAGTTGGGGGCTCCGCCGTCCAGGGTGTTCTCGGCTCGGCCATCGGTCCACTGGCCGGCCGCCCGCAGGCCGTAGACGAAGGTCATCTGGGAGGCCGCGCCATCCACCATGGCCGCGTCGATCACCTGCCCTTTGCCGGATGTCTGCGCCTCCAGCATCCCGGCCACCAGGCCCAGGGCCAGGTAGACCCCGCCGCCGCCGAAATCCCCCACCAGGTTGAGGGGCGGCACCGGCGGGCCGTCCCGCTCACCGATGCCGTGCAGAGCTCCGGTCAAGGCGATGTAGTTGATGTCGTGGCCGGCGGCCTGGGCCAGCGGGCCGTCCTGTCCCCACCCGGTCACCCGCCCGTAGACCAGCCGGGGATTGCGGGCCAGGCAGACGTCGGGCCCCAGCCCCAGGCGCTCCATGACCCCGGGCCGGAAACCCTCGATCAACCCGTGGCTGCCGGCGATGAGCTTGAGCGCTGCCTCCCGGCCCTCCCGGTGTTTCAGATCGATGGCCACCGAGCGCCTGCCCCGGCACAGCAGGTTGTAGCGATGCTCCATCAGTATTCCCAGGTGGGACTCCTCCACGCGGTCGATGCGCAGCACCTCGGCCCCCATGTCCGACAGCAGCATGGCCGCCATGGGCGCTGGCCCGATGCCCGCGAACTCCACGATCCTGTATCCCGACAAGACTCCCATGAATCCGGCCTCCTATCCTTGATTCTCAAGCTTTACAGACCATTGGAGATCACCGAAGAATGACCTTGACGTGACATGATCCGGCACTGGTATTTTCCTGATCAAGGTAAAAAGAGGGAGGATAAGAGAACTTGAATGAATTTTCAGACCTCGGGCTTTCGTGATACGGCTTTTTCCGATAATCATGACCGCACGCTTCATCGCTGGGTGCCCTGGATCGCCGGCTTCTCAGGTTCGTTCGTCGCCGGTGTGCTTGAAAAAGTAAGAAGAGATGGGCAGAGATTGAGGGTCTTGGATCCATTTGCCGGTGTTGGGACGACCTTGATCGAAGCCCTCAAGCATGAAGATGAAGCGATCGGCTTTGAGCTCAACCCCTATGCAGCACTGGCAAGCAAAGCCAAAATCCGGGCGCCGCACTATGACTTAGACGCCTTGGAAACCATGCTCGATCGGTTTGAAGAATATGGCGAGGAAAAACTGTCTTTCAACGACGCCCCAGTATCAACTCCTCCCAAGGGCTTCAAGAGCCGGGTGCGCTTTTTCAGTCCGGAGGTAGAGCATCAAGTCCTGTTGTGTCTGGATTTTATCGCTGAACAGACAACGGATTGGGTAAAGGACCTGTTTCAAGTGGCCTTGGGCGCCGTGATGGTGAGTTTCTCGAACTACTCGTACGAACCCAGTCTCGGCACTCGGGCGGCTGCTCGAAAGCCCAACATCGAACACGCCGACGTGTTCAGTATCGTGAAAGGCAAGCTCTGGGAAATGCACGCGGATATCGTCACCTTCCAGAAGTGGATAGCCAAACACAACCGGAGGCCAAGAGCTGCCATACATCCGATCTCATACTTCGACGATGGAGATCAGATGCTACCGAAGAGTATCGACCTGCTCATTACTTCCCCCCCATATCTCAACAACTACCACTACATTCGCAATACGAGGCCCCACCTGTTTTGGCTCGGCATGGTCAAACAGTCTTCTGATCTGAAGGCCATCGAGCACAAGAGCTTCGGCCAATTCTGGCAGACGGTTCGATCCGGACCAGAGATCGCCCTGAAACCTCGCCTGCCCCAATTGATCGAACGGCTGGAGGAACTCAGGGCGCTGCACTCCGAAAGAGGCGCCTACGGAGGAAGCGGGTGGGCCAATTACGCCGCAGCCTATTTCAATGATTGCCAGCGCTTTTGCGCTCGCATTCGGACTCACATGCGATCCGGCGGGAGAGTGGTGGTGGTCATCGGAAACAATATCCTGCAAGGCATGGAGTTCAAGACCGAAAAACTGTTTGCTGAAATTGCCCGGCAGGAGGGTTTTGAGATCGTTGAACTGCATGAAGTCCGAAAAAAGCGTACCGGCAACAGCATCGTCAAGTCTGCCGTACGTGTCGGCACGCTGAAACAGCCGAAGCGGCTATACGAAACTGCTGTTGAACTTCGGAGTCCCTAGATTACGGCGCCGGTTTGTCGAGAGACCGGATGATATCCTCAACGGTTTCCTCGGCTTTCAATCTTGTCGCCCAGGAACGGCCCGGATGCACGACGTCCCACCGCGGCCGCCGCATATCAAGGCGGCCTTTCCCCGGATCGTGATTGCCGAAAGCGTCGACCAGGGCATCCACAACACTACGCGCCAAGTTTTTGTAATCCAGCGGGTCGTACGCTTCAGCCATGGCAGATGTGGCCAGAGCACGCCAATCGCACAACCGAACTTTGGTTGGAAGCACTGGACGGGTTCAGCGGCTCCAGTCGGATCTGGGGTCAGACTGCTGGCGGCTCTGCGGACGGTGGCTTGGCCGGAGCCGCTTCGGCATCCAGTCGGAATCTTCAACCTGTTGACGGGTGTAGGGGTTTTCCTGGGGCAGGGTGCGGCGCCACTCTCGCGTCAAACGCTTTTGTTCACGAAAGAGCAGTGAGACATTCGTGATGTTTTCGGTGCTTTGGTGTACGAATGCATTGACAGCATCTTTACAGGCTCGTCCCCAAGCATCATGGAACAATTCATCGCGCTGACGCTTGAGTCCGGGATTGCGCTGTAGAATATCCTCGATCTCCGTGCGGGCCTGGTTCACGGAATGGGTCCAGCCGGCCACGGGCTCAGTTTCCTTAATCTCTCGATATTGCAGCTTGAGAAGGTGCTCGATGGCCCTGGCGTATTGGCTTCTCAGCCGGTCTGCATGACGTCCCCCCACGTCTTCAATCTCCTCAATCACATTCTTCCAATCGACGGCAGCGAAGTCACGCCCCCGAAGGGCCTCAGCCTGCTGCATCGCCCAGGAATAAGGGTCACGCCAATAAAGGCCCTCCATCTCGCGCTCACGAGTTTGTTGAGTATCAGGGATTCCAGCAGCCGTTCCCATCGTCTTTCTCCAGCTTTCGTGAACTGCTGTGCTTGTGTGTTTATGCCGCTATTTGCTCGCGAAGTCAAGATCTTGCAGGTGTGGAAAACTCGGAGACCACAAGCGGCCAAGTCTGCGGCCTCCGAGGGAAAAGGGCCTCCGTCGTGCTCGGCCGGCAGGCCGCTCAGTCCCTTGCGAACCGTTCCCCACGTCCGAGACTCATCAGGTCCTTGACGTAATTGCCGGTTATCACCGTTGTACTCGTTCACAAGATTCGCAATGTGCGCAACTACTGAGCGTACCTTGAAATGTTCCTAATGACCTACCTCGGCAGCGGCCGCCAGCGGATGGCCTGCATCCGGGCCGGGAGGTCCTTCCCCTTGCGCTCTCCCACGATGGTCAGGATCATGCCCGGCTTTCCATCGGCCAGCTCGGGCGGGAGAACGCAACTGGCGGAATACCCGGGCTTGGTCACGTGGTCGTTGATGTACCACATGCCCTTGAGCGTCTGTCCTTCCTTCGGGAAGCTGCGCTGCCGGCTTTCCTCGAAGGTAAAGACCCCGCCGTCGGCGTTCTCCAGGGCGGTCAAGACCTCCACCCAGTTGGGCGCATCCACCGTGTTCAGGTAGTAGAGTTCCTCTTCCCAGGTGTAGCCGCCGTCCCGGCTGACCTTGGCCCGCTCGCCCCCGTGCAGGGCCGGCAGGCGGTGAACATACATCAGGACAATGCGCCCGTCGGGAAGCTGCACGGCCGACCCGTGCATCTCGTCCAGCAGGTGGGTCACCGCCCGGGGATTCTTCCAGGTGATGCCGCCGTCGTCGGAGTCGGCCATCAGCAGGTTCTTCTCGTAGGAGCTCAGGCGGTTGCGGTGGTGATCGTAGTAGCTGGTGGCCCACTGCCAGAGCCGCCAGGAGGGCTCGTTTCTGTAGAACTTCTCCCACTCGCCCGGGGCCCGGGAGGGATTGTGGCGGGCCACCGCCAGCAGTCGCCCCGAATCGAGCTGAATGAGAGCGGGTTCTCCCCCCGGAACAATGGGGGTGCCCTCCGACCAGGTGCGGCCGCCGTCCTCGGACCGATAGGCGTAGACCGTGTGGGGAATTCCCGGGCGGGGTTGGCCGATGGGCCAGACCAGCGTCCCGTCCTTCAGTTGCGTCACCGGACCCCCTTGGGGGCCGGTCACCGGGATGAATCCCAGGGCTGTCCAGGTGCTTCCCTCGTCCTCGGAGCGGTACACCCGCAGTCCGCCCGGCTCGCGGGTGGCGTTGAGAAAGGCGCCGTCGGGAAGCACCGACAGCAACGTCTTGCTGGCCTGGATGAGATCCCAACTCCGCCCGCCGTCCCGGGTGACGGCCACTGCCCCCGCCTTGAGACCGGCATAGATGGCCCCCTGCCGGGTGACTGTCAGGTTGGCTTGAGGGTCGGCAAAGAAGTCCTCGTTGTCCTTCCAGGGGATCCAGACCCGCTCCGCCGGAAGCTGGTGAAGGCGGCCCCGGCGGGAAAAGGTCACGGCCTGAAGATCGCGGTGCATGACCGGATGGACCACGAAGAGGTAGTCCTCCAGCCCGATCGGCGCTCCCGCGCGAGAGCGCACTCGTGCGCGAAACTCTCCCACCCGTTCGAAGGGGTAGCTCAGCTTCCGCTCCTCGTACCCGGCCGGCACCGGTTCCTGCAGGCGCTTTTCCAGGACCCCGGCCCCTTTCAGAGTTTCGATATTCAGCCTCATCTCCTCGCTTCGGACGGAACCGCTGCTGTTGTAGCTGGCCAGAACCAGCTCCAGCGGCTGATCCACCGGATGGACCATGAGCGGCTTGCGGCGTCCCGCCACCACGACTTCCACCGGGTAGCGCGTCCGGAACGGGGAAGGCTGAGGTCCCTCCTCTAGCTGTACGGCATCCACCCAGACCTTGCCCGGACGCTCGCCGCCAACCACCAAGTCGACCACCCCCTGGGAGACCAGGTGCTCCACCACGAAGGTGAATTTGTACCGTTTCCAGCCAGCCGAAACCTCCATGGCTTCGCTCTCGGCGTCTGGACCCGAAAAACTCAGGTATTGACCGACGGAAGCTGCCGCATCCGGCTGCCTCCAGTCCAGCGGTCGGGTCCACAAGCACAGCCTCACCCAGGCCGCCGGAACCTCGCTCCTCACATAAGCCGAGAGCGTGTAGACCTGGCCGCCCCGCACCGGGACTATCGGTGAGGTCAGGTGTCCCACGAACGTATCTCCGGCCGAATCCAGAGTCACCTGGGCCGCGTGATCGCCCTCCACCGCCTCGACCACCACTCTTCGGGGCGGCCAGTTCCCGGGCTGCTGGTGGGTGGCGGCCAGGTTGATGGTGAGGGCGTTGAGGATGTCTCCCCAGTTGCCGGGCTGGCGGGGCTCTTCGCCCAAGGGCAGCTCGAAGCTGGCGTTGGGCAAGAGATTGCCAGCCTGAATGGCCCCTTGTCCCGAATCGGGGGCCCCATCCGGGGTCGGGATGCGGCAGGCCGCCAAAGCGGCCACCAGGCCGGTCAGCCCCACCATTGCGATCATAGGCCGAATCATATGCATTCCGGATCTCCTCGCTCCGCCCGCGCCGCGGGCAACATCCAACTTGGCAGTTCCAATATCTCGCCGCTCCAAGGCAAGGCCGACACAACTCACCCCCGCTTGCATCTATTCCCGACCGGGAACCCTGTTCCCGGGCAGAAACCAACTGTAGAGGGCCGGCAGCAACAACAGGGTCAGGATCGTCGAGCTGATCAGCCCGCCGATCACCACGGTCGCCAGCGGTCGCTGCACCTCGGCGCCGATCGAGGTCGCCACCGCCATCGGCAGGAACCCGACACTGGCCAGCACCGAAGTCATCAGAACCGGGCGCAACCGGGTCACCGCTCCTTCGACCACCGCCTCCCGAACGGAACGGCCCCTTTCCAGCAGGGAGTTGTTGGTCGAGACCATCACCAGTCCGTCCAGCACGGCTACCCCGAACACCGCGATAAAGCCGATCGAGGCCGAAACATTCAGGTTCATTCCGCGCAGCCACAGGGCGGCGATCCCGCCGACGGAGGCGAACGGAACGATGAGCAGCACCAGCAACGACTGCCCGGCCGATCGGAAGGTGAGGTACAACAGCGCAAAGATCACCAGCAGGACCGCCGGCAGGATAAACATCAGCCGCTGCATGGCACGCTGCTGATTCTCGAACTGGCCGCCCCAGGTCATGTAATAGCCTGCCGGCAGATCCACCGTCGCTTGAATGCGACGTTGGGCTTCGGCGACGAAACTGCCCACGTCGCGCCCGCGGACATTGCACTGCACCACCATGCGGCGCTGGCTGTTTTCGCGATGGACGACCTCCGGCCCGCTGGAGCGGCGAATCTCGGCCACGCGGCCCAGTGAAACCTGCTCGCCCGCCGGCGCCGCCAGCAGAATGCCGGCGATCTCGTCACGGTCCCTGCGATAAGACTCGGGCAATCGTACGGCGACCTGAAACCGCCGCCGGCCATCGATGACTTCCGTCACCGGCTTGCCGCCCACCGCCGCCTGCACCAGGTCACGCACCTCGGACACGTTGAGGCCATAACGGGCCAGTTCCTCCCGGTCCACCACGACCTGCCATTCGGCCGCGCCGGAAAAGACCTGCTTCTGCACGTCGGCGGCGCCGCGCACCTGCCCCAGCGCCCGCAGCACCCGGTCGGCCGAACGGTCAAGCACCTGCTCGTCGGGGCCGAAGATCTTGACCGCGATATCCGCACGCACGCCGGAAATGGTCTCGTCCAGGCGCATGGCCATCGGCTGGGTAAAGTTGAAGACGACTCCGGGAATCTCCGACAGCTCCGCCGCCATGGCCCGGGTCAATCCTTCCTTGGTGTCGGCCGTGCTCCATTGCTCAGGCGGCTTGAGGTTCACGTAGACGTCGCTTTCGTAGATCCCCATGGCCTCGGTGGCGAGGTCGGGACGGCCCAACTTGCCGACCACTCCCGTCACCTCGGGGAACTCCAGCAACGTCCTTTCGACTTCCAGCCCGATGTCCACCGATTCTGACAGCGAGACGCTGGGAAGCCGCAGCACCTGGACCAGCACCGACCCCTCGTCGAGGCGCGGCATGAATTCGGTGCCGATGAAGCGCAGCGAGCCCAGGGCGGCGGCGATGAGCAGCGAGCCCGCGGCCACCACCAGCACCCGCTGATCCAGCACGCGGTTCACGATGCGCCCGTAGACCCGCTGAGCGCGGTCCATGTAAGGCTGCCTGGTTTTCCTGGTGGTGCGTCCCAGCAACAGACGGGAAGCAGCCGGCACCGCCGCCAGGGTCAGCACCAGCGAGCCCACCAGCGCCGTGCACACGGTAACGGCCATGGGGCGATACATGCGGCCTTCCAGCCCCTGCAAGCTCAGGATGGGCACGTAAACGGCGATGATGATGCCGATGCCCATCAGGATGGGCCGGGACACCTGATGGGCCGCCGAGCGCACCAGGGCCAGGCTCTCGTTTGCGGTCAGAGGCACATCGAGGTTTGGGCGTTCATGCAGGCGCCGCATGGTGTTCTCGACCATGATCACCGAGCCGTTGACGATCACCCCAAAGTCGATCGCTCCCAGGCTCATCAGATTGGCGGTGATGCCGAACCAACGCATTCCCAGGAACGCGGCCAGCATGGACAGCGGAATCACCGCCGCAACGATCAGCGCCGCGCGAAGGTTGCCCAGAAACAGGAACAGGATCGCCACCACCAGCGCTCCGCCCTGGAGCAGGTTGTAGCGCACCGTGCGGATGGTCCCGTCGATCACCACCGACTGGTCGTAGAAGGGAACGATTCTCACGCCCTCGGGAAGCGACCGGTGAATCCCGTCGAGGGCTTGCTTGACGCGCTCGATGACCGTCTTGCTGTTCTGGCCCTTGAGCATGATCACCATGCCTGAGACCGTCTCTCCCTTGCCGTCTCGCGTGACCGCCCCCTGCCGCGGCACCTGCCCAATCTTGATCTCGGCCACGTCGCTCAGGGTGACCGCGGTTCCCTGGTGGGCCGCCAGGACGATCGCCCTCAGGTCCCGCTCGCTCCCTATGCGGCCCAGGCCGCGCACGGTGTACTGCTCGGAGGCGTGCTCGATGAATCCGCCCCCGAAGTTTTCGTTGTTCTCCCGAACGCGCTCGAACACGTCGCGCAGCGTCAGCCCGTGAGCGTGCAGCCGGTAGGGATCCACCTCGATCTCATACCGCCGGGTGTGGCCCCCCCAGGTGTTGACGCCGGCGACCCCCGGCACGGCCTGCAGTTGGTATTTGATCTCCCAGTCGTGGAGCGTCTTCAGCTCCATGGTGCTGTAGCCGTCCCCCTCGAGGGTGTACTGATACACCTCGCCGAAGGCCGTGGCCACGGGTCCCAAGGCCGGCTCCAGTCCGGCCGGAATCCGGCCGCGGGCTTCGTCCAGCCGTTCGTTGACGAGCTGACGCGCGAAGTAGTTGTCCACGCCGTCGGCGAAAACAACGGTGACCATCGATAGACCCAATTTGGAAATCGAGCGTACTTCCTCGGTATCGGGAAGGCCCATCATGGACGACTCGATCGGGAAGGTCACCCGTTGCTCGACCTCCACCGGCGCCATGCCCGGCGCTTCGGTGATGACCGTGACCTGGTTGTTGGTCAGGTCCGGAAACGCATCGATGGGGATCCGGTAAAGCGCGCCGAGGCCGGCTGCGACCAGCACCGCCAGTCCGAGCGGGACGATCCAGGGGTGATCGAGGTGGTAGTCGATGATGCGCCTGAGCATGTGGCTGATGCCTGCGGGCCTCGCGAACCGGCCGGGGCGGTTGCTACTCTTCGATCATTCGGGCTTTCAGCAGCTCGGACTTGAGGTGGAAGGCGCCCGTGACCACCACCTTCTCGCCCGCCTGCAGCCCGCTCACGATTTCGACCACGGAATCGACGTGCCGGCCGACCTGGACCCGGCGGGCTCGAAAGGAATATTGCCCCTCGGGAACGAACAGCACCTCTTTCCCATCCACATTTTGCAGCGCGTCATGCGGCGCCACCACCGCTTCCCTGCTGCCGCCGGTTCGCAGGGTGAGCGTCGCCAGCATCTCCGTCTTGAGTTGCCGGCCGGGGTTGTTCAACTCGCAGCGCACCTCGACGGTTCGAGTCTCCGGCTCGAGTGCGTCGCCAATGTAGGTGATGCGAGCCGGGAACGTCCTGCCGGGGTAGGCCCGCACCGACACGTCCACGGCCAGCCCCCTCTGCAGCGACGAGAGATGCTGCTCGGGAACCTGAGCAATGACCCACAGGCTCCGCAAGTCGCTGATGACGTAGAGCGAATCCGACGGCGTCACCACGGCCCCCGGACTGACCATCCGCTGGATAACCGTGCCGGAAACCGGCGAGCGCACCTCGATCAGGTGGGCCTCTTCATGCGCACCCCGGCCCCGGACGGCGGGCTCATCGGCCGCTTCGGGCAGTTGCTCGGGGGCAAGTCCCAGGTAGCGCAGGTGTTTTTCGGCACGCTCCACTCCGGCCCTGGCGATTTTGAGAGTCGTCTCGGCGCTGCGAAACTCGGCTTCGGCTTCCTGCACCTGCTGCAGCGAGCCGGCCTTCAGCTCATGGAGCCGGGAAGCCCGCCGGTAAAACTTCTCGGCGAACTGCAGTTGGGTCCGCCGCCGTTCCAGCTCGGCCCTGGCCTGCCGATAGGAGGCTTTGGCCTCATGAATCTCGTGGCTGTGGAGGCGCGCCAGCACCTGTCCCTTCCTGACGTCGCTACCCACCGGCTCGCAGCGGCCGACCACGACGCCTTCGGTAAAGGAGCCCACCCGGGCGGTGGCGTTCTCGTTGACCGTGACCCGCCCCGATACCTGCAGATCCTCCTGGAGTTTTCTGATTTCTCCCTCACCGAGCGTGATCCCGGCGATTCGCACCGCCCTTTCGTCGAGACGCATCAAGTCCGGGTCGGAAGCAGCCTGGGCCTCGACCTGCTCCGTTACGGCCGCCGGCTGGGAGCATCCACCCAACGTGATCATCAGAATCGCCGGCGCCAGGGGCACCCGCCGGATTGCAGGTTCCAAAGTTCGCATGGTTGCCGGCCTCCACCGAGATGTCGTTACTCGACCGCCGCGTCAAAACGCGCCACGGCCGTCTGGGTCCCCTCCGGGGATAGCCGCAGATCGGACGTTCCCGAGGCGGTCTCCAGATCCACCCAACTCAATTGGTAGTCGAACGCCGACCGCGAGTGGAACAGGCCGATCTCGTTCTGGGCGCGCTGGGCGTCAAGCACCTCCAGCAGTTCAACCCCGCCTTCCTGGTAAGCGGCCTGCGCGATCCGGGAGGTCTCCCGCGCGCGGTCGAGCATGCCAGTCTCCATCGAGCGCAGCATTTCCCGGCTTCGCCGCACCGTCTCCACTGCTGCGGCCACCTCTGCGCCGATGCGCGCTTCCACTGCCCGCAGGGCTGCTTCCCGGCGGCGGACCTCGGCCAGCGCCTCCTCGATCCTGCCCGTGTTCCTGTCGCGAACCGGCAGCGGGATCGAAAATCCGCCCATGAGAGTATTGAACCCACCGGTACGCTTGTAGCCCAGAAAAGGCCTCACGTCGGGCCGCGCCAGCGACCGTTGCAGGGCCAGCTCCGCCCGGGCGCGCTCCACCTGGGCCCGGGCGATCAGGATCTCCGGTCGATGGGCCGACGCAGCCTCCAGGGTCTGCCGAGTGGCCTGGGTGTCGTCCCAGCTCAGGTTGACCGGCCGCGGCTCCGGCTGCCGGACCTCGAAGCCGGTGTTCACCTCCAGGATCCCCATCGCCTCCAGCAGGGCAATCTTGCTACGGCTCACCTCCATCTCGGCGCCGGAGAGGACCAGTGCAGCCCGCCCAGCCTCGACTCGAACCTTGATCAGGTCCACCTCGGCCATGCCGCCCTGCCGCACCTGCACCTCATGGGTGTCCTCCAGGTGTTGCAGGGTGTCGCGGCTGCGCGCCAGCATCTCCACGTCGCTCACGGCGGCCAGGGCTTTCCAATAGGCCCTCTTGACGCCCTGGCGAATGCTCCAGGCTACCCGTTGGCGCCTGTGCTCTGCGATGCGCTCATCGGCCTCGGCAAGCTCGACGCGCCGCCTCCGTTTGCCGGCGGTTTCAATCGGGATACCCACCCACGCAAACACGTCCAGGTTGCGGGAGGCCGAAAAGCCCGGGGTGCCGTAGAAACGCCAGTTCTCCGTTTGAAAGGAAAACACCGGGTTTGGCATCACCCCGGCCTGCCGGGTCGAGCCGGCTCGCGCCTGGATGGCTGCACGGGCGGCCTCCAGGTCGCCATGGCGCGAGAATGCGATCTCAATGGCCTGGTCGAGGTCCAGCGTGTTGGGGAGCTGCTGAGCCTGTAGTCCGAGCGTCAGACCCGCGGAGGCGAGCAGCGTGCCCGCCAAAAGCATTTTCACGTTCATCGTGGTTTCCGTTCTGTTGGTTGGCACAGCCCTCTTGGCCTGCCGGTTACGGCGCGCGGGGCGGTTCGGTTGCAAGCGCGAATGGAACAATGTGGGCTGCCAACGAAGGAGAGTTGGAACAGATGCTATGAGGTCAGTCTAGCATCGATCAATCTGCGGGGCTGCCTTTCTCACCGGGGGTGTGAAAATGGCTAACGATAGTCCACCTGCAGTTCCAGCTTCTCGACGAAGAGGGGGGCCACGGCTTGAGGCGACCGGCCGGTCACCCGCACTCCCACCAGGTTGGTTCCCTGGGCGAACGTTTCCGGGTCCAACCCCGGGAACACCAGCCACCCGTCTTCCACTATGGGTTCCCCCAGCAGCAGGTTGTTGATCCTCACCTCGATTCGTTTCCCGATGTCATCCGGAGGCGAGCTGTTGTAGAGGTGGTTGATACGCTTGAACAGGGCGATCAGGGCTCTGGGCATCCGGTTCGGCCCCGGTGGGTCGGGCTTCACCGAGGTTCTCATCTTCTCGATGTGGGGCCCGGCCGCGGCGTCGTGGAGAATGAGGCGCAGACTGATGTCCCGGATGTTTTCAGATTCCTGCCCCAAGGGATCGGCCACCCAGAGCCTCAAGAGGGTGTCGGCCTTCCCCTGGTCGTCCAGCGCGGCCGGCAGTTGGGCCAGCATGTTGGTATTGAGAAAGAAGCGAGGGGTCTCCCATCCGACCGTCCCGGGCGCGCCGCTCCCTCCCCCGCCGCGGCGCTGCACCACGAAGGTCTTGTCCTTGCGGCTAAGCCTCTGGGGATCGCCGATCTCCCGGTAGAGGCGCCGGTGCACCGGGGCCATCCTGTAATCGTGCAGCAGCGCGCCGATGCGGTCCGCGTCCTCCTTCATGGCGTAGGTCCAGTTGAAGCAGTAGATTCCGTCCACGCCCTGTTGCCACCAGTTGGCGAACACTCCGCGCAACACCTCAATGGGAGGCCAGTCGTAGCCGTCGGAGGTATGGTGTTCGTCCGAGCCCCCCAGCAGCTTGATGGGGGTTCCGGCGGTAATGCGGCGATAACCGGCCACGTCTCCCTCGAAGGAACGGCAGCCCAGGACGATGATGTCGAGCAGTTGCCGCCTGGTCCAGGTCTCGATGTCGATGCCGTCGATGCGGCAGCCCTCGATGCTGGCCGGCAGCCGGGCGGCCAGCAGGATGGGGCGGCCCCGCTGCTCGGCCGCATCCAGGGTCAGGCGCCGGACCTTGCTCATGAAGTCGGTCAGATGGTGGCGGTACTTCCACTGCTGGCCCAAGGGAAGCGTAATCGGGCCGCGGGCAAAATCGATCTCTATCCCGTCGAAATCGTAGTTCTCAACCACCTCGCGAAGAATGCTCAACTTGTAGTCGCGGACCTCCTGGTTGCGAAAGTCCCAGAAGATCTTGCGGTCCGGGGCCCAGGGCCCGGCCAGCAGCCACTCCGGGTGGCGTTGCTTCATCGGAATCTCCCGGGTGACCACCAGGTCGTTGTCCGAGCCATTGACCCGGTAGGAGTAGAAGGCCTCCAGACCCCGCTCCCTGGTCGCCTCCAGGAAGATCCGCATGATGTCGACGCCCTCCTCCACCCACTTGCGGTAGCCCTCATGGTCGTAGAGGGGCATCACCTTGCTGGGATAGGGCGACTGGTGGCCTTCGCCCCAGTTCCACCAGATGCTGTCGATCTGGCTCTCCGGATCGTCGGCAAAGGTGAAGCTCAGCTTCACCAGGTCGCTTGG
Source organism: Terriglobia bacterium (assembly GCA_963665655.1). Taxonomy (GTDB): domain Bacteria; phylum Acidobacteriota; class Terriglobia; order Versatilivoradales; family Versatilivoraceae; genus Versatilivorator. Next base: position 4,146,312 of record OY762429.1, on the reverse strand, counting down.
AGGGATGTCGGTGAAATTGAGGTCCCCGTGGATGGCGTCGAAATTGACCACCACCCGCCGGCGCCGCTCGATCTGGGCCAGGTGTTGAGGGGAGAGGACGAATCGTTCGCCGTCGGCAACGGTGGCCTCTTCGCCTGCACATCCTGCCGCCAACAAAAAAAGGACCGCCAAAACGACCGCGGCCATGGCGCCTCCGGGTCTCACTTCGTTCCGTCTGTTCATGGGAAGGGCTCCAAGGGTTGGGCCGATTGGCCGGCCAAACCTCCACAAAAAACTCGGGTATCACTCCCCCCTTGAGGGGGAGTCGCAGAAGCCGAGCCGAATGGCGAAGGCTGATGCGGTGGGGGGCCGACGCCGGCGCCACCTACCCACCACTGAATCTCACTAACGGGGCGCCGCGTTGGCCCCCCACCGGCTCGACTGCGGGCTTCGCCCTCTCGCCGACTCCCCCTCAAGGGGGGAGTGATTAGGGGTTTAGGGGCGGACAAAGCTTCACTCGGCCGCTGGAGGGGCATGCCCCTGCCGTTTGAAACCGTGCATTTTCAGAAACTCGCGGGTGGCGACATGAATCCTGAGGAGCTCCTCCCGGCTGAATCCCCCGTGCCTTCCTCCGGGAATGGTCACCAACTCATTGGGAATTCCCGTATCCGTAAGCGCCTTGTGTAAACGCACGGCGTGTTCGTAGGGGACCACGACATCGGCGTCCCCGTGGATGGTCAACACCGGCGGCAGCCCCGGACGGATGTAGCTCAGGGGCGAAACCCGCTTGGCGATCTCGTGGCGGTCGCCCTGGCTGCCCAGCCAGGTCACGGCGTAGGACTGCATGTTCTCGCCTTCCAGCAGGTCATCGACATCGGTGATCCCGAACCAGTTCACAATGGCGGCCACCTTGAGCTCGGCCTTTCCCAGACAGCGCCGGTCGAGGCTCGAGGAGGCGGGCAGCATCCCGGTGATCAGGGAGAGATGGCCGCCCGCCGACCTTCCGGTGAGCACGATCTTGTCGGTGTCGAAGTTGTATTCGCCGGCGTTCTCGATGACCCAGCGCAAGGCGCAGCGGCAGTCCTCGACGGCGCCAGGAGCCAGCGACACCCTGGCCAGGCGGTATCCCACGTTCACCACGGACCAGCCCATTTCCAGGTAGGGCAGGAAATAGAGCGGGCGGACATTCTTGTTGCCTGCGACCCAGCCGCCGCCATGAAAGTAGACCACCGTGGGCGTCGGTGAAGTCGCCTGTCGCGGCCGGTAGACATCCAGCTTCGCCTCCCAGTTGTCGGCCACCAGGTAGGTGATGTCGGTCCTGACGCTGTATGAACTGAACAGGGTGGCCGCCCAGGCTTCCCTGTCCGAGACCTTGTCCCCGCCCCGGGCCTGCGGAGCAACCGCCAACAGAACCGCCAGCGCCAGCACGCTTCTCAAACGATTGGAATCCAACATCCCTTACCTCCCCATGGGGCTACCGTCGTAGTCCTTGACCCAGACGTTAATGAGCATCTCGGTTCGACCCTTCCGCGGCCGCCTGCCGGCGCGGCAGATAATCGACCCTGACCTCGACCTTCTCCACGGTCATGGCCGGGTCGCCGGCCTTGCGGCCCTTCGCCAGTATGCCGATCAGGTTTTCGCCCACGGCGAACAGATCGGGATCGGGGCTGAAGACGACCCAACCCTCCTCGACCCTGCCCTCGTCCAGAAGCGCCCCGTTCACCCGCACTTCCAGGCCGGCTTCGATCCCCCGCCTGGGGGGCGAGGTGTACAACTGGGGGTTGTCCCAGAAGGGATTGATCGACGCCCTGTCGATGGTCTGTTGGGCCGGCAGCCCATGGGTCGCCGGGTCCGAAAGCAGCAGGGCCAGGGTCAGACCCCCGATCTGGGCCGCCTGATCGGCGACGCGGTCCCCGACCCGCAGCCGAATCAGGGTGTCCACCTTCCCGGAATTGTCCAGCGACGCCGGCAACTGGGCCAGCATGTTGGTGTTCTGGTAGGCAGAGCGAGGCGTTTTCCACTCGTGCACGTCGGGTCCCCCGGAGCCGCCCCCGCCCCTGCGCTGCACCACGAAGGTCTTGTCCAGGTAGCGAAGCGTTTCGGGGCTGCCCAGTTCCTTGTAGGCCTGCTGGTTGACCTGGACCCGATCGGAGTCGTCGAAGTAGGCCTGGTGGACGAACATCCCGGTCTCTTCTCTGACTTCGGGCGAGGCGACGGCCCAGTTGAAGGCCTGCAGGGCATCGATGCCCTGCTGCCACCAGTTGGCCGCCACGCCCCGCTGAACCTCGATGGGCGGCCAGGAGTAGCCGTCGGTGCAGTGATGATCGTCCAGAGTGGCATAGATCTTGATCGGCTTGTTGCCGATCAGGTGGCGGAAACGCTCGATCTCGAGCTCATAGGACCGCACCCCCAGCACCAGGATGTCCACCAGGTTGTCTCGAACCCAGGTCGCCACGTCCAGGCCGTCAAAATGGCAGCCGACCAGGGTGTCGGGGATCCGGGCCGCCACCAGGAAGGGTCGCCCGCGCCGCTTCTCCACCTTCAGGGTGACGGCTCTCAAGTCGCGGAGGAACTGGCTCACGGCCCGCCGGTTGGCCCACATGCGGCCGGCAGGCAGGTTGTTGGGCCCGCGGGCGAAGTCCACCTCCAGGCCGTCGAAGTCGTAATCCTCGGCCAACTCCCGCAAGACGCTCAGCTTGCGGGCCCGCACCTCCGGAATAGCGAAATTCCACTTGGCGTTGCCCCACTCGTCCTTCACCACCCAGTCGGGGTGCGCCTCGGCAAATTCCTTGCCGAACTCGGTGTGGCTGGTGCCGTCGCTGATCCGGTAGGAATAGAAGCACTCGATCCCCCGCTTCTTGGTTTCCTCCAGGTACACCTTGGCGATGTTGATCCCTTCCCTTTCCCAGCGATAGATAGTCTCCACGTTGCCGCCCATGTAGTAGCCCTGGGCCAGGGCGCTGTCCCGGGCGGTCATGGGCCGGGCCTTCATGGGAAACAACTGGTCCAGGCACCACCACTGCCCGTCGATCTGGCTGCCGGGCTCATCGGTGAATCCCAGCTCGTAGGTCATCAGATTGTCGATGCTGACCTGCCGCTGAATGGCCGCCAGCAGCCCGTCGGCCGGGTGGTTGACCACGATTCTCCGCTTGGCCTTGACCGCTGCGATGTGCTCGGGGGACAGCCGGAATTCCCCATCCGCCGCCTTGTGGCTCTGAACGGAAACCAGAGCCAGTCCGGCCAGCAGCCCGGCGGCGGTCAGGGACCACAGGATTCGGCGGCCACCGGCCCGGGGGCGGCCGTTCCACCCCACAACATCGATCCGTTGTTTGTTCATGGAATGAGCCTCCAATTTCCGTTTTTCTGTCCCAGCCCCTCTCCGGCTCCTACAGGATCGTTCCCATCAACGATCCAGGCGGCCGCGTCCTGACCGTCAAGGACCGCATGCCGACCAACCCGACGCGGGCCCGATGTCCTACTTCCGTCGCGACTCCCGATAAAGCTGAATATAGTCTTCGACCGGGGTTGCGGCAATGGTTTCGCCAATGACTTCCAAAGGCAGGTCCTCCAGTCTCTTGAAGCGCACGCAGGACTTGCCCATGTCGAGCTTCTTGCCGCTGGCCCGGAACTTCTCTTCAAACGCGGCCCTGGAGCCCTGGTGGCTGTACACGCACATCAGGTAGAGGCCCATGTGGCGTTTCTGAGAGGCCAGTCCGGCGAACATCAGGGGCTGCTTGTTGTAGGTATCGGGACAGCGCGTCAGGGGAACCTCGTAGCAGATCATGCCCCAGTTCATGGTCTCGACGTAGCCCGAGGGAAGATGGTCCAGAATCACCTGGCGCACGGCGCTGAGGGCCTCCGCGCGCTCCGCGGGAAGCTCCTGCAGGTACTCTTCAACCGTGGCGGCGCTGCTTCTCGCCATGCTCGCACCCTATCAAAAACCACTCCCGTACAGGGAACCGCGCCACGCCGGCAATCAAGCCAGCTTTCTCCAGGTCTCCCAGACCAGCAACCCCCAACCCAGCAGGAAGCACAGGCCCCCCAGGGGGGTGACGGCTCCCAGGCCTCGAACTCCGGTGAGGCTCAACGCGTAGAGACTCCCGGAAAAGAGTACGATGCCTGCCAGCCAGAGCCAACCTGCCCACTGAAAGACTACGCCGCTCCACCGGTCCATGGCCAGGGCCAGCGCCACCAATCCCAGCCCATGGAGCATCTGATAGCGGACTCCGGTATCAAAGACCGCCAGCAGATCGGCGGCAAGGCGCTGCTTGAGTGCGTGGGCGCCGAATGCGCCGGCGGCTACCGCCAGGCCCACCACCAGGCAACCCATCCCGAACCAGAATCTTGCCATTGCAAATTCTCCTTGAAAACGCTTGTCATCCCGCGGGAGCCTTCTGCCCGGAGCCGCCTTCCGGGGCAACTCCCGCGCTTTTCCCCGCCCCCGGGAATCCCTCTTCAGCGGAGCCGGCTTCAGCTATTCCGCACCCCCTCCGCCGGATGGCCAGAGGAGCCGCAACTGCGAAAGGGGGATCTTCTCCAGCCAGCTCCTGGACCGGCGCTTCAGATAGACCCGGGTGCCGTCCCCGGCAGGCTCCATCCAGAAGACCTCCCACCGCTCGGCGCCCAGTTCGTTGAGCCGTGCCTGGCGGGCCTGGGGGTCTTCCCGCGGCAGGTCCACGATCTTGTACTCCCAGTCGCCGATCCGGCGCACATCCTGACTGGCCCACTCCACGGCATCCTTGGGGACCTTCTGCCCCGACTCCCGGGCCTGCCGGTAGAGTTCCCGGACTCGCTCCTTCAGGGCCTCCACCTGGTCATTGGACGAAGGGGGCCTGTCCGGGTCGGTGGCGCAGCCGGCCAGGGCCACCACCGCCAACAAGAACAGGTATCCGAATTTGATCATGGGACCTCTATTGTCTCCAACCCAACCCAAAAGTCCAACCTTGATCCGCAGGGACAGCTTGCCCGAGACCGTTGAGGAACTTATTCGTGTTCATTCGTGGTTCATCTTCATTAACGGCCGGACCGCCGCGGCGATCCGAAAGCAATGGAAAGAGACCCGAGGCTGTACTAAGATCACGCCATGGTTTTTCGCGTGCTCGGTCTGTGCCTGCTCCTGGGGCAGGTTGCCCTTGCGGAGGTCGTCCGCCTGGAAGTGCAGGGCCGGTCAGAGGTTTTGCACGGCCGCAGCTTCGGCGCGGCGGGCGCCTACGAGAAGATCCAGGGAAGGGTCTTCTTCGAAGTCGACCCTCGGCTTGAACAGAACCGCATCATCTGCGACATCGACCTGGCGCCTCGCAACCGGCGAGGCAAGGTGGAGTTCTCCTCCGATTTTTATCTCGTCCGGCCCACCCGTCCCGGCAAGGGCAACGGGACCGTCCTCTACGAGGTCTGCAATCGAGGCCGCAAGGGGATGCTGGGCATGTTCAGCCGGGCGACTTCTTCCCGGGAACTGACCACGCCGACGGAGTTTGGAGATGCGCTGCTGCTGGACCACGGCTTCAGCCTGGCCTGGCTGGGATGGCAGTTCGACGTGCCCCGGGTTTCCAATCGCCTGAGGCTGTACGCTCCGGTGGCCCGGCAGGGCTCGACGCCCATCCGGGGGCTGGTGCGGGCCGAGTTCGTTCCCGAAACCAGGGTTCGGAGCTTCCCCCTGTCCGACCGGAACATGGAGCCGGCCTATCCCGCCGTCGATCCCGATGACCCCGACCTGAAGCTGACCGTCAGAGACCTCACCGACGGACCCAGACAGATCGTCCCGCGCAGCCACTGGCGGCTGGCCCGCGAGGAACACGGAAAGCCCGTCGCCAGCAGCGGTCACGTCTTCATGGCCTCGGGATTCGAACCGGGGCGAATCTACGAGCTGGTCTATGCGGCCGAGAATCCGACACTGGTGGGATTGGGCCCGGCGGCCACCCGCGACTTCATCGCATTCCTGAAGTACGGCGGAGCCTTCCAGGAAGGCGGCGCGGCGCGGGGGTTGGGATCCAGCGTGCGCAGAGCCATCGGCTTCGGGACCTCTCAGAGCGGGCGCTTCCTTCGAACCTTCCTCTATTACGGGTTCAATCAGGACGAAGGGCGGCGCCGGGTCTTCGACGGCGTCATCTCCCACGTGGCCGGCGCCAGCCGGGGCAGCTTCAACCACCGGTTCGCCCAGCCTTCCCGGGACGCCCATTCCTTCATGAACACCTTTTATCCCACGGTCATCTACCCCTTCGCCGACCTTCCGCTGCCGGACGGTGAAAGAGGCCTCAACGAAGGGGTGCTCGATCGCAGCCGCCGGCAGGAGTCGACCCCGAAGATCTTCTACACCAACGCCTCTTACGAATATTACGGGAGGGCCGCTTCCCTGATTCACACCAGTCTCGACGGCGCCCGGGATGTGGCGCTGGCCCCAAACACCCGGGTCTACGTCTTTGCCGGCACCCAGCACGGCCCCGCCTCCTTTCCGCCGCAAAGAAGGAGCACCGCCAACCTGCCCAATCCCAACGACTTTCGCTGGCCCATGCGGGCGCTGCTGCTGGCCTTGCAGGCCTGGTTGGCCGAGGACAGGCAACCGCCTCCTTCACAGGTTCCCCGCATTTCCAAGGGAGAGCTGGTGCCCCTGGACCGGATGAGCTTCCCGAGGATTCCCGGCGTCCGGCTTCCCGCAAGGATGATGCAGCCCTACCGCCTCGATTACGGCCCCGATTTCCGAACCAGGGGGATCGTGACCTTGCAGCCGCCCCGGGTGGGAGGGGCCTTCAGGCCGCTGGTTCTCCAGGTGGACCGGGACGGCAACGAGCTCGCCGGCATCCGCCTTCCGGTCATCCGGGTGCCCCTGGCGACCTATACGGGGTGGAACCTCCGGCATCCCGACATCGGCTCCCCGGCCGAGCTCTACAGCATGGTGGGCTCCTTTATCCCCTTTGCCGGAACCCGCCGGGAACGCCTGCAGGCGGGAGACCCCCGTCTCTCCATCGCCGAGCGCTATGCGAGCCGGGAGGCCTACCTGCGGCGGATTCGAACCGAGGCCGGACGCCTGGCGAGGCAGCGCTATATCATCGGCAGCGATATCCCCCACCTCGCCCGGCAGGCGGCCGAGCTGTGGGATCACCTGAGCAGCAGGCGCCAGCCTGAATCCGATTGAGGGGGATATCTACCAAGGACAAGAAGGCACACCATGGGTACAAATTTGCAGAAACAATCTGGTACCGCTTGTCGTTGATGGAGGTCCATCTGTTTTTTGTCTATTCGTGTTCATTCGTGTCCATTCGTGGTTCGTCTTTATCAACGACCGGATGTTTTCCCTGAAATGATCCGTACGGCAGGGCGGAGACCTTGCCACTGATTGGAACTGGCAGGGCTGCCCCGGAATGCCAAGGACTCATCGATGACCAGCGACACTCCGAATCAATTCGACGCCGGCAAGTTCGAGCTCGTTCACCAAGTGGGCGGCATCCGGACCGCCACCTACGACTGGCCCGATGCCGGCGGCGCCCCCGGGTGCCGGGTGGCGATGGTGAACACGGGTTCGGGCCTGCGATTCACGGTGGCGCTGGATCGGGGCGGCGACATCGTCGAGGCGTTTTACGGGAAACACAGCCTGGCCTACCTGACTCCCAACGGCTACCGCCCGCCACGCCAACCGCTCCATCGCGACGAGGACTGGCTGGCCGCCTGGCCGGCGGGACTGCTCACCGCCTGCGGCCCCCGCTACATCGGACCCGGGCGCGAGGAAGACGGCCTCAAGCTGGCCTTGCACGGCCAACACTCCAACACCCCGGCGGCCCTGCTCGAACTGAAGAATCCCGACCCCGGACGGAATGATCTCGACATGCGCCTGGGACTGGTGATTCGCGACACCCAGATGTACGGGCCGGTGGTTGAAGTCCGCAGGCGGATCGCCTGCCGGCTGGGTGAGCCCGTGATCCGACTGCGGGACGAAGTGGCCAACCTCGGAAACTCCACCGTGGCCCACAACTGGCTCTACCACGTCAACCTGGGCTATCCCCTGCTGGACGCCGGGTCGCAACTGGTTTACGGCGGCCGGGTCAATGGAGGCTGGCAGATGAACGCCGACATGTCCATGGCCGACCTCTCCCGATCGGACGGCGACCTCCAAGGCTTCCTGGCGGTGCCCGAACCGCTCCCGGAGCACGCCGCCTGCGGCTCCCGGGGCCTGATCCTGGACATTGCCGCCGATGCCCAGGGTCTGGCCCACTGCGCACTCGCCAACCGGAGGCTCGACCTGGCCGTGGAGCTTTGCTACCCGGTCCGACAACTGCCCCGGCTGGCCAACTGGCAGCACTACGCCCCCGGCGGGTCCTACGTCTCCGCCCTGGAGCCCTTCAGCGGCTCTCTCTGGGGCAAGGACCAGGACAGCCATCCCCTGGCCGCCCAGTGGCTGGAGCCGGGTCAGAGCCGCCTCTATGAAGTCGAGATCCGGGTGCATTCCGGCTCGACCGCCATCAATGGCCTGCTGGAAGATAAACCACCACTGAGCTGGGACCTGTAAAGGGGTTTCAGGGGGCTTAGGCGCCATGAGAATCCAGGGTCTGCTTCTTGTTTCCATCCTGTCGGTTGCGGCCGGCACCGCGGCCGCGGCTCCCAACTGGGTCCGCATCGAATCGCCGCATTTCGAGCTGTTCACCAATGCCGGAGAGAGAAGCGGACGCCGAACCATTCTCTACTTCGAGCAGGTCAGAGACTTTTTCCTCAAGACCGGCAACGTGGGCGAAGTGCCTTCTTCCCCCGTCCGCATTATCCGCTTTCGTTCCCCCAGGGAGTTTGAACCCTACCGGCCCTACAAGGCTGCGTCAGCTTTCTACATGTCCAGCCCGAAGCGGGACCTGATCGTGATGGGCACGCCGAACCGCCAGACCAGGAATGCAGCCGTTCACGAGTACGTCCACCTGTTGGTGAAACACTCCGGAGCGGCAATTCCCGTCTGGTTGAACGAGGGGCTGGCCGAGCTCTATTCCACGCTTGAACCTCAAGGAAAGCAGGTGTCGTTCGGCAAGGCCGCTCGCGTGCTTGCGGACAGGCAGTGGCTGCCGATCAGGGAGTTGATTTCGGTCGATTACGACTCTCCTCATTTCAATGAGCGCGACCGAACCAAGGTCTTCTACGCCCAGAGCTGGGCGCTCACCCACATGCTCTGCCTGTCGAATCAGTATCGGGAACGGTTTTCCGACTTTCTCAAGGGAGTGGACGGCGACACGGGAGAAGAGGCTTTTCGATGGGTTTACGGCAAGACTCTCGACCAGGTCGAGAGCGATTTCAAGCGGTATGCGGTCCAGAAGCGCCTCCCGACAACGGTCTATGAGATTCGCTTGAACCAGTCTGTCGAAAAGCCGAAAGTCCGGCCGGCAACTGCGACAGAAGTCAGTCTGGTCAAGGCCGGCCTGCTGGTTGGGCTGAACAGGCGGGAACAGGCCCTGGAAATCTACCGCGACCTGGCGCGGCAGGATCCCGCGGACTGGAGGATTCCGGAGGCGCTCGGCTATCTGGCCAGCTATTCGGGGGACGGGGAGTCGGCTCGGCTGCATTTCGCCAGGGCGGTCGAACTGGAGGCAGCCAATCCCCGGCTCTATTACGACTTTGCGCTGCTGCTGCAGGAGGCCGATGCCGAACCCGAGGTCATCAAGCCGGTGTTGCGCAAGGCGATCGCTCTGGAGCCGGACTTCGATAACGCGCACCGCTTGTTGGGCTCCATTCTGCTGATGGAGGGGAAAGCCGGAATGGCCCTGGCCCAGTTGATGCGGGTCAAGCAGATCAGCCGCGAGGAAGCCGTTCACCACTACCAGACTGTGGCCCAGCTCTACCACCGGCTGGGCAGGCTTGAAGGCGCACGCCAGGCGGCCGCTCTCTGCCGCAAGTACGCGCGATCCTCCGAGGAGGTGGATTTGGCGGAAGAACTGCTGGAATGGCTCGGCGTCGGGAGTGAGGATGCTCCGGAGGATGCGGCGCCGCTGGCGGCTGCCCGAGCTCCGGAGACGACAGCCTTCGGCCCGCTCCGGGAGGAATCCGACCGGCCGTCGAACGTTCCGGCCGCTGCACCCGGCGCTCCCATGGCGCCCAGCCGGGTGGAAGTGCAAGGATTGTTCTCCAGGCTGGACTGCCTGGGAGAACGGGCCCGCTTGCATCTCCAGGTCGAGGGAGGGATTCTGCCGCTCGCCATTCTGGATGCGGCCTCGGTGAAAGTCTCGGGGCCGGAGGATGGCCTGGTCGAACTGAGCTGCGGCGAACAGAGACCCCGGCCGGTTACGGTCGAGTATCAGCCCTCCGAGGATCTCGATTTCAGGACGGAGGGCATCGTCAAGGTCATTCAATTCCGGTAGGGATTGGTCGTGAGTGTTTACATGAGCCACCGGCGAAATTTTGGATCGGGAGCGAAAGGACGGCAACAGTGAAGAACCATGGGACGGGAATGAGCGTTGAACGGCGGGAATTTCTGCGGCGAGCGCTTCAGGCAGCCGCCGCAACCCAACTGGGCTGGGCCGCGGCCTGCGGGGGCCCGCGGACCGGCGGTGCGGGGGGCGGGGTCTCATCCGAAGGAGACGGGAAGCAGGGGTTCCGGTCCACCGAGTGGCTGGGGGGCGTCACCCTTTCTCCCCGGCAGATGCGGGACATGCAGGCCGGACCCTATATTCTCCATGCCCGCGCCGGCGCCTTGAACCGGGTTCCGGCCGAAAAAGCCGTTCTGCCGCACGACCCGCGGGGCCACGTGCAGACGGTGGAGCTGGCCAGGGCCCCCGACGGAACCCTCTACGTCAACCAGAACACGCTGATGTGCCGGTCCCGGGACGGTGGACGAAGCTGGGACACGATTCCCCGCCAGGAAAACATGGCCGGCACCTTTCAGATTCTGAGCGACGGGACCTTCGTTTCCCCCCAAAGCGCGGGAGAAAAGGACCCGTCCGGGATCCTGGTCTGGAGCTCAGCCGATCAGGGCCGCACCTGGAGTGAACTATCGGAGATCGGAAACCCGGCCAAGTGCGACCGTCGCATTCCCGGAACGATCAACCGGCTTCCCGACGACACCCTGGTCCTGCCCGTTGAATCCCGGGCCCACATGATCGATCCGGCCTATGTCCACTGCTCCGCCGACGGAGGCCGTACCTGGAGCGGACCCACCGGATTCAACACCGAGATCGGCTTCCTGGGAGGCCACTGCTACGAGACCATGATCGCGCCCATGGCCTCGGGCAAGCTCGTCGCCGTCATCCGCTATCACGGAGCCGTGGTGCCCCAGTGGCCGCTGGTCGACCCGGACAGACGCGCCTACTACAAGACCGTCTTCCTGGCCGACTCCGACGATGGAGGAAAGACCTGGAACCGCTTCCGGCCGCTGACCAACTATCACGGTCAGTGCCATGGCTACGGAGTCGGCCTCTCCGACGGGACCTTCATGGTGGCCTACGACCACCGCTATCCGCGAGACCTGTCGAGCGGACGGGCCATGATCAGCCGCGATGAGGGAGAAACCTGGGGGGACGAGGTCTACTATCTCTACTACGGCGACGGCAGCAGCGGTTTCAGCCAGAGCCTGGAGCTGGACGACGGCATGATTCTCACCGTCGGGGGAATCACCCACGAACTCGAATCCAGAAGACGCTGGGCGGGGGCCGTCGGCAAATCTGAACTGTGGGCCATCCGCTGGAAACCGGTGCCGGCTTGAAAAGAGTTATCCACGAACAGACACGAAGACAAACCAGGAAAAAGCTGATGCGGCCGGGGGCGTTCAAGACCCGGCCGAACCCCAATCACCCCTCAAGGCCATCCGACAGTTGCCGGGCCAAGGCCAGAAAGACGTTCACCTCATCCACCCGGGTTGCGAAGCAGGCGACAAGCCTGTAGTGGTCCCGGCTCCCGGGCCAAAGATGGAACTCGTAGCCCGCCTCCTTCAGACTATCGGCCAAGGGCGGCGGCATCTTCACGAAGACTTCGTTGGCCTCCACCGGACAGAGGACCTCCACGCCGGCAAGCCTGCCAAGACCTGCCGAAAGCGCATCCGCAGCCCGGTTGGCCCGGCCGGCCAGTTGCAGCCACAGGTCGTCCTTGAGATAGGTTTCCAGTTGAACCGACATGAAGCGCATCTTGCTGAAGAGATGTCCGGCGCGCTTGTGGCGACGAGCCAGGCCCGCGGCCCGGTCGCTGTTGAAGACCACCACCGCCTCGGCAGCCATGGCGCCGTTCTTGGTGGCGCCAAAGGAAAGGATGTCGACTCCGGCCTTCCAGGTCAGCTCGGCGGGTGTGCAGCCCAGTCGTTGAACGGCATTGGCAAGGCGGGCGCCGTCCATGTGCAGGCCCATCCCCCCGCCGCGGCAGATCCGGGAAATTTCTCGGATCTCGTCCGGCTTGTAGACGGTTCCCAGCTCGGTTGCCTGACTGAGGCTGACGGCGCTGGGCTGACTGTCATGGACCCCCATCTCCTCCGCCTTGGCCACGGCGGCTTGCAGGGTCCGGGGGCAGATCTTGGCCAGTTCCCCGGGCAGCGGAATTACCTTGGCACCCCCGCTGTAGAACTCGGGTCCCCCGCACTCGTCGGCATGGAGATGGGCCTCCTGGTGGCAGAAGACGGCGCCGTAGGCGGGGGCGAGCTGGGCGATGGACAAGGAGTTGGCCGCCGTACCCGTCGCCACCGGCAAGACATCCAAATCGGTCTCAAAGGTCTCCCGGAAGCGTTTTCTCATCCCGGAAGTGATCCCGTCCTCTCCATAGGCATGGGCGTGACCTGCGTTGGCCGCCTGGAGAGCCTCCAGGATTTCCGGAGCCGCCGGCGATTCGTTGTCACTGCGAAAATTCATCGCAATCCTTTCCCTTGCACTCACAGGTGAAACAGCCCTCTGGGAAACTTGTTGAGGACCTCGACTCCGTCGGCGGTCAGGTAGCAGAGATCGGCGATGGGATTGATCAGGAGCGTTCCCCCGGGGTCTCCCAGGCAGACGTGCAGAACGAACACGTGGCCCGGCTGCAGCGCCTCGCGGCTGCCGGCCAGCAGAAAGGGCCGTTCGGAATAGTCCAGCCCTTGGCCATGCCCGATCCTGCCGCCCTGGATTTCATACCCGAACCTTGCCGCGGCCCGGTTGCCGATCTCAATCAACTCGCCGATGGGGAGTCCGGGGCGGATGATCCCGAGCACCTCGTCTTGGACTCGCAGGTTGGCTTCCACCATTTCAGCGGCCGCCTTGTCCAGAACCGGTCCGATGGTTCCCGCCCGGTCGCTCTGGATCCAGTAGCCCTTGTAGACCACGTAGGCGTTGACGTTGATGTAGTCGCCGCGGTTCAGGCGCCAGTCGTGGCATTTGACCGACAGCTTGCCCGCCTTCAGGTCGCTCCCCGGGGCCGTGTGCATGCAGTGGTAGACGAAGTCGGCGCCCCGCTGCCTGGCCGCGGCGTCCATCTCGGCGGTGAGCTCATACCCCCACATCCCCGGCCTGAGGACTTCTGTCATTCGTTGATAGCTGCCATCGGAGATCTCCGCCGTGCGCCGCAACAATGCGGCTTCCTCCGGCGTCTTGAACTGCCGTAGCTCGGCCACCACGTCGGGCGCCTCCGCGATTCCGGCCGGAATGTTCCGCTCCAGGTCGCGATAGAGGGTGACCGGCATGGCCTCGATCCCCGAAACGGCGACCGGCTGTCCATCGAGGCCTTCGGTCTTCAGGAGGCGGGCGATTTCCGCTCCAAAGCTGCGGGCCCCCCGGGTGGCGGCTTCTCCACCCACGCTGGAGTCGAAGGCCCGGGAGATCGCCCGAGGGTCGGGAGAGCTCACCAGGCGCACCTGGCCGATCCAGGACACCTCCTCGATCTGGTCCAGCATGTACTCCACGCCGGCCACCAGCAGCACCGCCTCGCCCTGGCTGGGGACCAGGACCATGGCGTCCGTAATGCGGTCCAGGTTGGACCAGTTGGTGAGATAGCCCACGTGGCCGGTCTGGTTCCACTGGTGAATCTTGGGCGCCGAGTAGACCACCACCCCGGCCAGGTCGCGTTTCCTGGCGAACTCGCGAACCCTCTCAATCCGCCGCTCGAACTCCGAACGGGGAATCTCGTGCTCCTCTTTCTTCCACATCGACGTTTCCATCCGTGGAGGCCCGAACCGCAAGCTCCTGCCAATTCCGGGAGATGGAAATCGGAAAGCCGTATCAAGGGGAGGCCTCCCAAGAGGCGTTCGGCCCTCCCGACACATCCAATTCCTGGCTGGATATTAATACAGACAGAGAGCACTCACAACCGCGAGGCGGCCATCGGTTCACGACACGTTTGCGAAAGGAGAAACACTCCCCGCAAGGGAGAGCCGGCAAGGGCGAAGCCCGCAGTCGGTCAGGTGCGGGCACCCTCGCCTAACGAGAGAAGGGCAGTCAAGAGGGAGTGTGCCAGACCGCGGTGTCTACACTGCGTCGGCGGGGCGTGACGGGCCCCATTGGAGGCGGGGGGCATGGTTTTGCGCCGACCGAGACGGCAGGATCAGCGATGGCGTTCGAGGTAGGCCCGCAGCCGCGCCGCCTCGTCGTCCGCCGCGGGATCGCCTTCCATCTGGTGCAGGCGGGTGCGAACCACGAACAGGTCCATGTCCTCCTCGCTCGGCGGCGTGCCCCTCTCTATGATCTCCCGCACCTTCCGGGGAAAGAAGCTGCCCCAATCCGGCTGGCGCTCGTCCAAGTCGGTGAAGGCGGTCGACGGAGGCGGTTGGGATCATCACGGTTGAGCCTTCTCCTCCATGATCTGGATCAGGTTGCCGCATGTATCGTCGAAGACTGCGGTAATGACGGTTCCCAGGTCGGTTGGCGGCTGCACGAATCGCACACCTTTCGCCACGAGACGCTCGTGCTCGGCTCCGACATCGTCGACCGCGAAGGCGGTATAGGGAATCCCGTCCTCCACCAGCGCCTTCCTGAACGGACCGACTGCGGGGTGTTCAGCAGGCTCAAGCACCAACTCCGTCCCCTCCGGAGCTTCCTCGGATACCACGGTGATCCAGGCGTGCTCTCCGAGAGGGATGTTGTGCTTGACACGAAAACCAAGCGTTTCCGTGTAGAAACGAAGCGCCTTCTGCTGATCGTCCACGGGGACGCTGGTCAGGTTGATTCTCATTTCTCGATGTCCTCGTCCGTTGAGTGTGAAGTGTCCTCGTCTGTTGAGACCGGCCACCGCTCCCCGATTGCCTTCAGCGGCGCGCCCACGAACCAGTGGAGCTTCGACCTCCCCTCGCGCCTTGTGCGAATGAGCCCGGCGGCTTCCAGGACGTCCAGGTGTTGCGAGATCGCTTGCCGCGAGGAGCTGATGCCGTGTTTCATGGTCAGGCGCCCACAAAGCTCGAAGAGCGTTTGACCCGACCGATCCACGAGCTCATCCAGGATGGCCCGCCTGGTTCGGTCAGCGATCGCGCGGTGGATGTCCACAGGACAGTCTAAGGCAAGTGGTGGCTTGCATGTCAACTCCCGCGGGTCGATGCGCACCGCGAAGTGTGACTGATTATTCAGATACTTATGGACGACATCGGCACCGGTGGACCGTATGGGTCGGCAATGGAAACACCCCCGGCCTGAAGACGGTTGCCCACGCCTCAACGATCGGGCCAGTGCCCTGTCTGGATCGGCCGGGGCCGTGATAGAGACATGCCAACTGGAATCCCAACCAGTTGCCGGAAGGTGGGTGAACCACAGCAGGTTGAAGGATCGCTTTGAGAAGGTAACCGGAACCCGCCCTGCAGGTTCATCGCTCCTGATCAACCCGCCGCCGGGACTGTGGGAAGTTGTAGGAACCCGAGCGCAGTCGGAGCGGGTTTCCGGCAAGGGCGGCACTTTCCATAGCCGCCGCGCGTTCCATTGCCGCCAATGGATTCGCGTGTCTGCTGCCAGCTCTCGGTGAGTCGGTCCAAGGCGCCGTGGTCCGTACCGCCGTAAGCCGGGCTGTTGCGCCGCTGGGCGTCGACTCCAAACTCGAAGCTGGCTTCGTTTACCTGCATCCCCCCACAACGGCGAGGGCTTCGCCCTCTGAGAGAAAGGCGTTGTGCGTAGCAGAATCGCCGGCACGTTGGACCACCACCCCCCGTCGAAAGAGTGGCGGCCCATCTGACGGCATCTGCGTGACCCCAGATGCGTAAATCGTCGATCATTCCACGGTCATCGGGTGAGCCCGTTTCTTGCTCCGGTTCATCCCCACGCCTGCGGGGAACGGCTTCTACTGGACGGCGGGCAACCAGCAGCAGGAGGTCTTCGCCGATGCGGTCGGAGTCCTCGGCTTAGGTGATTTTTCGGTGGACTTTCTCAAAAAAGTGGTGCCTCATATCTTCGACACAATCGTGGAGGCCCTGTCCAGGGTATAGGAGGAGTCATGGTCAAGCCGACTCCCGAGGCCGAACACACCCAAAAGATGGAGGAACTCTCCGACCTGCAAGACCGCTGGGAGGAGGCCTTCGGCGAGCCCCTGGGCATCGGCTTCGATGTTACCGCGGACGACATCCCCCGCATTAAGCGCTGCCTCAAGGCGGGCTCACCCGCCGAACTGCACGACCGCATCAAGCGCGACGTGGACGCCGGCTTGGTGTTTTAGCCGTTACTTTCTACCCCCCGACATTCCTCTCTGGTACCCGGTTCATCTTCGCGCCTGCGGGGAACAGGACCGTGACCAGTATTCCTGAATGGCTGAAGACGGACCATCCCCGAGAGATGGTCGAGGCGTCCTTGGTGCATGTGGTCCAGCACCAGAACCGGGCCAAGGCGGCCTATGCCCGCTCGGACCTGTTCGAGTGAAGGCGTCTATTGAGGGACGACTGGGTGCGTTACTTGGCTCAAGGGTCCAGGGACGATCCGGAACCCGCAAATCAAGCAGGCAGCGGCCAGCGCGTGCCGCAGAGAGGTTCCGCTAACCCATCTTTAACATAGAGACGGGTGATTGGAGGTATTTTACCCCTATTTTGGCCTAAAATCACCCGTAAGTTGTTGATTCTTGGTTGAGGGACCTTAATGTAGTGCCATAATCGTATGGGATGGGCTTGACCCCCTTCCCTCCCTCTGGTAGCGTCCCTCCCATGTTCATCCGACGCACCCAGACCCGCTCTATTTCTTCCGGCCAGACCTACTTCACCCATCGCCTGGTCCGCTCCCATCGCGTCTCCGGCAAGGTCCGACAGCAGACCCTCCTCAACCTGGGCAGCCACTTCCCCATCCCCCGCGAGGACTGGCCCCTGTTGTGCCGCCGCTTGGAGGAGATCCTCAGCGGCCAGTTGTCCTTGATCCAGCAGAGCTCGACCCAGTTGGAGGAGGAAGCCCAACGCCTGGCCGAGCGCTTGCTTCAGGGCGAAGCCGACGTCATGGGCACGGGCAGGGAGGCTCCTTCAGAGGATCTGCAGACGGTGGAGGTAGATTCGGTGGAGTTGACCCGTCCCCGCAGCGTGGGGGTGGAGCAGGTGGGCTGCTGGGCGCTGGAGCAGTTGGGGGTGGGGGATCTGTTGGAGGAGTTGGGGCTGAACGGACCGATGCGAGCAGCGGCGGTGGGGGCGATCGTGGGCCGTCTGGCGCGTCCCGGCTCGGAGAGGGCTACCTGGGGCTGGCTCTGTCGGCGCAGCGGCTTGGGGGAGTTGCTGGAGGTCGACTTCGAGACGCTGCCTCTGATGCGGATGTATCGCGCCTCAGACGCCCTGATGAAGCATCGGGAGGCGATCGAGCGTCACCTCTTCAGCCGGGCCATGGGGTTGTTCGACCTGGAGCCTACGGTCACCTTGTTCGATCTGACCAACACCTTCTTCGAGGGAAGGGCTGCCCGTCAACCCAAGGCCCAGCGGGGGCACTCGAAGGAGAAGCGCAGCGACTGCCGGCTGCTGACGCTGGGGCTGGTGCTGGACGGGGCGGGGTTTGTGCGCCGCTCGGAGGTCTTTGCCGGTCGGGTGGATGAGCACAGGACGCTGGCAGGGATGCTGGAGGCGCTGGAGGCGCCCCGGGGGGCACTGGTGGTGATGGATCGGGGGGTGGCGACCGAGGACCGCATCGGGTGGCTTCAGCAGGAAGGGTACCGTTACCTGGTCGTCAGCCGCCAGGGCCGCAGGCAGTTCGAGGCCGAGGCGGCGGTGACGGTGGATACCGCTTCCAAGAAG
This sequence comes from Terriglobia bacterium, assembly GCA_963665655.1. Classification (GTDB taxonomy): domain Bacteria; phylum Acidobacteriota; class Terriglobia; order Versatilivoradales; family Versatilivoraceae; genus Versatilivorator. The sequence continues at coordinate 4,128,254 of OY762429.1, read as the reverse complement.
ACCTTGCAACTCCACAAGCAGGTCTCAGACGACGGCAAGGAGGTCCGTCTCTACTGCCGGTCCCAAGAGCGGGCCGAGAAGGAGAAGGGCATCCTGGAGCGTTTCAGCCGGCGCTTCGAGCAGGGGCTTACCCGGATCTCCGAGGGGCTGAGCCGGCCGCGGACTCCCAAAGGCGTCGGCAAGGTGCGGGAGAGGATCGGACGATTGAAGGAGCAGAGCCGGGGGATGGCTCAGCATTACACCATTGAGGTCCTCACCGACGAGAGCGGCCAGAAGGCCACGGGGCTGACCTGGAAGCGGCAGCCCCGCCCCGGCTCGATGGCCACCCATCCGGGAGTCTACTGCCTGCGCAGCAACCAGACCGACTGGGATGAGGAGAGTCTCTGGCGCACCTACACCCTGCTGACCGACGTGGAAGCGGTCTTTCGCTCGCTGAAGTCCGAGCTGGGCCTGCGGCCCATCTACCATCACAAGCCGGTGCGCTCGGAAGGCCACCTGTTCCTGACCGTCATTGCCTATCAACTGGTGCAGGTAATCCGCAAGCGCCTCAAGCAGCGGGGCAATGACTCCAGTTGGACCACGCTGCGGGGCATCCTGGAGGGACAGCAGAGGGTGACGGTGACTTTCCGGCGGGGAGATGGGCGGACCTTGCACGTCCGCAAGGCCACTCGGGCCGAGACCGATCAAAAGGCCATCTACGAACTTGCAAGGCCACTCGGGCCGAGACCGATCAAAAGGCCATCTACGACGCCCTGGGCATTGATCCCGCGCCCGGAGGCGTCCGCAAGATGATCGTCTGAAACCCCGCAATCTCCAGTTTCAACCCGTTTGTAGTGCCACTTGCGGTTTTTTGTCTTTGTAACGTGTTGATAATAAACGTGCGATCAGAATCGTTGTTAAAGATGGGCTAACTGTACGAATAAAGTAACTGCCTATTTGGGGTATATATCATCTCTGTCTGGCCGCTTCGACGTGGTTGGGAGCTTATCGTCTTCGGTTTCGCATTCAGGATAGATGCGACCTGAGTCAAGAGTTAGTCCATAAGCGACGGAAAGCCTGCTGAACTGTTCAGGCGAAATGTCCGGTTGCGGTAGACCCTCCGGAAGCGGAAATCCCTTTGGCAGTGGCGTAACGGGAATCTGTTGGCAGCCGGTAGTGACCGAATCGCGGTAAACGCGGCAAGCCGAACCACCTCCACAAACGAAGACTGGGAGGCCCTCCTGCCACTCTGGAGCCGTTGGATACCTGTTCTGCTTCGTAAGGCGCAGGACGTTGCGAATAACCTGAGAAAGGTATGCTCGGAAGCTGCTGTCGACCTGACGCAGCCTGGATTGTTCCACTCCGAAACAGTCCCGCAGTTTCGCTTGATCCGGAACGGGCGAATCGGTATCCCATCGGCTCAAGTCGCCGTCCAAATAGCCCTCCATCAGAAAGCGGGTACCCTTCGGCCGCACCTCCGACGACCAGATCGGGTAACGATCTTCCAAATGATTGGGATGCCGAAACACATTGAAGCTAACCACGTCAACCGTACCAGCTCCACAGTCAACCAACAGGTGAAGCCCCTCGGCCCGCTGAGGCGAGTGACTGTATGACGTGATCTGGGCGACAAACTCGGGGACAGCCTCGAGGTTATCAAGACCTGTTTCAGTATCTGTGACCCCAACCCTAAGAATGCGCCTCACATCCCCGCCAGTCGCAAGGGAGTCGGTCTGACTTGCGACCCAGGCTGCAGCAGCCAGTCTCTGATACAGTGCCTTGCAATCGTCTGCTTCGAACAGATTCGTGGGGCAGCCGATTCGTAAGTTCCACGCGAGTGAATGGCTGCGGACTAGGTTGGGCTGGTTCTTGAATAACCAGGCCCGCGCGAACCGCATTGCCGCGGAGAGGAACTCGACCGCACGGACTCTGTCGTCTTCACTAGCTCTATTTCCCGGAAGAAACGGTTCCTTCATAGCCCGAATTTGCCCTATTCCTGGCACGCTTGCTCCATTTTCGGTAGTCGATAATCTTCCCGGAAGTAGGTACCCTTCATCTCCGACTAATTCGTTCCAGGGTATGAAGAAGACAAAATCTGCAATGCGAACAGCGACCTTTGTAAGTGCCGTTCCGAAATCGACTCCCAGATACACGGGCCTCGTTCTCCTGCCAGCACCATCCGTTGCCTGAAGATTTTTCCCAAGTTCCTGCCAGGGTATCCGCGGCACGCCTTCGCAATTGAACTCTGAGTCCAAAGACGGAAGCTGAGATTGCTCAGCATGGCTGCGCTCAGGTCGGGCTTTCGGAAAAGCATTTTCTGGCGGTTGGGGCGGTTGATGGGGAGAAGTATGCCCAAACAGTCTCCGCAACCAATTGCTCAACTTGTCCATAGCGCAACTTTCAATCTAGTGGACCCGGATGAGACCGGCACAGACAAAATTCTTGTCGGCGACTACATCTGCGCTTTCATCGATTTTTCGTTTACGATTGTCCATCCGCCCCTTCAGTTTGTCGATCTGACCTTGGGTGGCCCGTGCCAATGCAGTTCGACCCAAGGTCTCATGTGTTCGCAATACTCTTGTGAGCGTTGCAAGGCGTCGATTCAAATATCGATCCACAGAATCCAATTGAAAACGGGCTCTGTCTGCGTTCTCATTTTTCTTTGTTGCGAATTCTCCCCGATATCTTCGATCCAAGACTGCCTCGGCTTGTTCGAATCTTCGTACCACGGATCTCGGGTCCACTTCATTAGTTACACCTACCCAATCGATGCCAGACAGACGGGCTCTTTGGAGCAAAACCTCGCTTGCCTCCTCCTGCAGCAGCGCGCCATCGTCAAGCCGTAACGCAGCCACGGACAGGACTTCTTCTTCACGCACTCCCTTGAATACCCATGACCGCACGAAAAACGTGTAGTCTCCCCGTCGGAATTCATCACTTTGAGCGCCATCAACTTCTACGGCAGCGAGCGGGTAAAAGTGCTCATCTCGCTGTTGCAGATCATGTGTAATGAATCGCACGAGTGGATGAAACTGGTGCAGGACTTCTTCGCTGTAGCGCCACTGCTCGCTGATTCGATTTAGAAAGCGGACCCGCATTGTTCGACCGCGGTCCAACGCCGTTTTGCCGAGCAAGCCCTCGTCTTGAAGATACTCTGTAAATCGCGCTAGGACATTCGCAGGAAGCTTCACGGTGACGAGGTTCCGATCGTCGGAGTCTTGTAAGAACTGGTGTCCAGGGCAGTAATCTGTCAGATAGTCTCGAACGTAAACCAGCAGGTCGGCTTCTGTCACCCGCCGTGCAAGTTCCCTTGCAGCTTCAATGCGTTCAATCACATGCTGGCCGTGTGCCATCATGTGAGGCGCATTCCGCTCAAGCTCTTCCCGCTGAATTCTCAGATTTTCCAGGGCCAGTTCAGTCTGGTCGATCTGTGCTTCTTCCTCAGCCAGCGTCAATGGACGGCTCAACAGCACAGACTCCAACCTGCGGACGTGCTCACCAACCACGGCTTCGGCCTCGCCCAGCGCTTCTTCGAACACTCGCAACCGGCTCAGAAGCCGGTTGACGATCCTGGCATCAATGGTTTCTTCAAAGTATAGATTCCAGATATGAATGATCTCGGCTTTCTGCCCCAAGCGATCGATTCGCCCGATTCGCTGCTCAATCCGGGTAGGATTCCACGGTAGATCATAGTTCACCAAGACCTTACAAAACTGTAAGTCGACGCCCTCTGCGGCAACTTCGGTCGAGACGAGGACTCTCAAGGTGCGGCTATCACGAAACCCTTCGATCACCTGCTGTTTTGTCTCGGATGTGGCGTCTCTGTCTCCCCAGATTAGCGTGGACGATATCCCTTCGGCGTTGAGCCGGTCCACGAGGTATCTCGCAGTAGGACGAAACGTCGTGAAGACAATCAACTTCTCTGTCGGGTTCTCTGTGAGAAACTCACCTGCTACCCTTAGGAAGCGGGAAAACTTGGAATCAGAATGCTCTAGGGCGGTGATGTCGATGTTAGTAGGTATAACTGCCTGAAGGATAGCTTTCAGGGGGCCGACCCCCTCCCGATCCTCGGCTTCGGGCTCCTCTACCTCGAAATCCTCGATCATTTGGTCGAGTTCTTCTCCCCCCTTCTGCCACGCTCTCACTGCAGCCGCGGGGCAAGAAGTGACTTGGCGTTGTGGCGTAGCAAGAAGAAAGCCGTCGCTGACACCGTTCTGAATCGCATACTGGCGGGTCGTATCTGTCACGAGATCGTACAGATGCTTTTCCACTTGGTTCATCGGGATGGCTTCACGTCGGACCGCTCGGAGAATTCGTCGCTGCTGCACATCACGCTTTCTGGTCCGAGTTACTACGTGTGACAGGAGGTTGAGACGCTCAAGAATCCCCGCCAACTTCGCACGGTATTTCCTGTCGGACAATTGATCATCCGTCGGCAAGTTGCCCAAAAGGGTTCGAAGCTGGGTCGATTTGGAAAGAATCGGTTGTTTCACCGCTACCTTCAAACGAGCGGCCACCTCGGAAGCCCTAGACTGAAGATTCAGGACAGTGTCGCGTGCTGCCACAAGCGGCTTGTTTGCATCTAGAAGTCGTTCGAAATCGTCCTGGCTTCCAAAATGATCTATATCAAGCAGATTCAGTAGGTTGTAGAGATCTCTATTCTTGAGGTTGATTGGTGTAGCCGACAACATCAGTTGAAACTGCGAAACGTCCCGGAGCAGGTTCCCGAGCCGCCATGAGGCGGTTTCGCTGTTTCTCATGTAGTGGCTTCGTCGAAGATCACCAGATCAATCAGCGGCTCGTCTTCACTGCTCTCGTAAAGGAAGTCGGCCAACCGCCAGCGGACACCCCCGGCCTTCTTCGCCTCCGCTGAAGCCGAGTATCGCCAGGACTTTGGAGGTCGCGCCCCGTTGAAACTAATGATCCATGCCTTGCCCTCACCAAGTGTATGAGTTGGCCGACGAAGTTCATCAAGTAATCCCGCAGCATCAACGATCTGAGGGTCAATCCCAAACCTGTTCCGCAGTTCGTCCCGCCACTTTTCTCTCAGCATTGCCGGACATATAACCACGAGTCGCCTGAAATCATAACGCGCCCTGAACTCCGTCCAGATCAGGCCGGCTTCAATGGTTTTTCCCAAGCCAACTTCGTCAGCGATGAGAAGACCCGTGGCTGGTGAATCCAGCAGAGTCAACAGAGGGCGATACTGGTGCGAGTAGAAGTCCGTATTGGTTATCCCCATCGCATAGACAAGGTTCGCAATGCGCCCCGACAGGTGGACGTAGGTCAGACTGCGGCGGAGATTGCCAGCCCGCCCGTATCGGCCCTTTCCGGCAAGGTCGAAAGGGTCGCTGGCTGAGGCTGCCTCGGCGCGTTCAAGCTCGTGCTCATGACACCGGTCGATCCGACCGTCGGACCACTGGATCTGATAGTAGGTTCCCGATGGTCTGACACGCGGCGGGGAATTTGTAATTATTCCGCGGCGTCCGGGATTATCGATACTTCGTACTAATTGACCTGATTCAAAAGGCATAGACGCTCAAGAGGCGGGTGCCCGCTAGTCAATGCTCGTGCTCGATTTTGCGCGGGGGTTGGACGATCAAGGCCCGCGTTGACCATTCCAATCTAACGCCCTTAACGGCAAACGCGTCTCGCCTGCCGCGACCGACGCTACATCATTTTGACGCATCGGCTTCGAGGATCACGTTGTCGATAGTACGAGCAATCTCGGCGGCATCCAGACCCCCTCCGCGTTGATCTTGCGTCTCGATCAAAATGCCGTCAGGATTGTCGGCGCTCCCCGCAGGCCTGATGCCGGCCTCAATGTACTCGGCGCGCTTTCGCCACCATCGTGCCCGGTATCCAGGGTCGTCAAGTAATCCGAGGTGTTCCCAATAGAAGGTCACGCCCCGGGCGTCGTCCGTGATCGTGAAATCGGGGTAGCGGGTGCGGCCACTTGGGAGTATGAGCCCCTGCTCATATGCGTAGTCGATGCCGCGGGAGTGCAGCTTGTCGGCGATTACCAGCTCCGACTTCGACCTTACCAGATCGCCGCGCTCGGTACGGTGAATGAGGCCATCCTCAAGAAAGCGCTGCTGCGATCCGACCAGGATCTTGCGTGGATTCGGGTCGACGAAAAGATTAGTCATGCGCCGAGCGATCTCCGAGTAGTTGTCGCCAGTAAAGCGGCGGAATTCGGCCAGCGGTCCCTGATGCAAAATCACTAGGCGTTCTCGATGTCGAGTGAGCGCCGTGTAGAGCAACTCCCGCGACAAGAGCCAGCAGGGGTTGCTGAGTACTACAAATGTCAAGCCGAATTCGCTCCCTTGAGTCTTGTGAACCGTCAAGCAGTAGGCCAGCTCAAGAGGGTTGGCCGCTTCGTCGCCGAACTCACCCGGGAGGAATCCGTACTTGTGCCCGAGTTGGCCTGCGAATTCGACTTCGAGCTTCCACGGTAGACCCTTAAACTTGTTTGTCTTGTACTGACCAACGACCATACCGATGTCGCCGTTGGCGATGTAGGTCTCCCCATCCGGCCTGGGCCAGACATCGCGTCGATGCTGGTTGAGGGTGTTGATGACCTTGTCGCCATAGAGGAGCGTCTGCCTGCCGACAGGCTTCGGCACTTTACGTCTCCGGTACTCGGTTTCTGCCAGTTCACGCACGTTCGTTCGAAAACGGGTTTGGATTATTCGATTGAGCGCGTCAACGCCAACGAGGCTCGCCCGAATCGGCGATAGGATCTGCCAGTCTTCGGCCTTCGCAGCCGCGCCCGGGTTGTCGCGGTACTTGCTCCAGAAGAAAGCCCGCGGAGAATTGTCCCAACGCTTCCCTCCGAGTGACTCTTCGAAACCTATCTCGTCGTCTGCTCCACTTAGATCCAATGCCCGAACGATCTCTGCGACTATCCTCTCTTGCAACTCCTGTGGGTCGTTCCACTGCACGAGTCGTAGAGGTTCGTCGCGCCCTGACAGGGAACCATCGAATACAGTGTCCCCGCACGGATCGAGCGGCCGGCCGCTGAAGTGCGACGAGAGAAGCACGTCGGCACGCGCTTCTCCCTGCTGCCGTCGTGGAATCGTGAGCTCGGCGTATCCGATTCCGTAGCGGGGAAATAGGGTCTCGACATTGGACGGCTCGAGCCGTTTGACGATATCCACGAAGGGACGGCCCGCTCCAATGGGCGGAAGCTGGCGCGGATCACCGACTAACACGAGTCGCTCCACGTTGGTCAACGAGTCGATGAGCGCCGCGAGTTGTTCCTCGGTCAGCATGGAACACTCGTCGATGATCACGGTCCGGTAGTCGCCGCAACGTGGCGCAGCGCGTTTCGGGAAGTACGCGCCGGTCTCGGCATCGTAGCGCTGAAAGCGGTTAAGGAACTGCGCGAGTGTCTGGCCCGAACCTCGTCGCTCGGTCTGCTCCTCCAAGCGCACGCGCGCCTTGCCTGTAGGTGCCAGCAGCAACAATCCTCTAGTGGCAACGTCTGGCAGCGAGCAGAGCACGCGCAGGAGCGTCGTCTTGCCGGTACCGGCTTGGCCAATCAGGACGGAGAGCCGGGAGCGATAGAGCTGCTTCAAGGCGGCCGCCTTTTCCTGTCGTGCGCGTTCCTCCAGATCGTGGTCGGCGGCTTCTTCCGGTAGCGATTGGCGAAGTCCTGCGTCCACGAGCGCGCGCCAGTCAAGGGCAGCGGTGTGAGGCCTGCCCTTTTGTCGTCCGCGGACTTCTCGGCGGATGATCTTCCCGCATTCAGCCAACCCGTCTACTTGATACGCGGCCTCACCCGTTCGAGTCGCCGCCCGCACGACGGAGGAACCAAAGCTCTCCTCCGTGGCGTCGAGCACGTTCTCGCCAAGCGGGCACGGAGGTTGTAGTGATCGTTCCCTGGCCCGGCGGATCAACCAACTTCGCGGCAGTAGAGTATGTCCCTCTTGGGCAGCTTCTTCTAGGAGATCTACGACCAGAGCCCTCACACGTCGTGCGTCCGCCGGGTCCTCAATTCGGCTTGGCTCCGACAAAGGGAATTGCTCCCGGATAGCCAAATCCGGAAACATCCCCCGGTCCACGGTACCGAAGGCGATCCGGTCTGCAGATCGACGATCGTGCTCGAAGAGCATGTAGGGATTGGCAAGTAGTTCTGTGTCTGTTGTCTCGATGCCCGCGTCCCCGCGCACTGTCGCATCGTAGAAGCGGAGTGCTTGGTCCTGAGAGATTGCGCAACGGCTGATCAGTTTGAGCAGTGCCCGTCGTATATGCGTAAGCCGACTCCAGCCCTTCCGTAGGCCATTGGGGAGAAGCTTTGCAACGGAGGGCGGGAGACTATTGGGGTTCTTCATTACGGCATCGACTTGAGTCCACGGATCGTCGCCGCCCTTTCCCTCTCGCAAAACCTCGATCTCGTACGCGAGAAGGCTTCCGTGCTGGAATCCCCATTCGTAGCCAAAGGCGGAGAGTGCCGACCCGAGACCCGGAAACGCACCGCGGGCCTTCCACAGACGATTGAGTTGGATATCGATCCATGCAAGCGCCTGGTCCCAAGGACCCTCGATTCGGCCACTGATACGATGTAGGACTGCGGCGCACGCTACGAGCGACGCAACTGCTCCGTCGTGGCTGAGTAGCTCCGTTCCATAGGAGAAGGCGTCGAAGTGCTCGTTTGGGGCGAACGCAACGAACTCTTCTGGATCGAGACCCTCATGCTCGGCCAACGCCAGCACATCCTGATACGGGAAGAGAAAACCGTCCGCGAAGTCCGGTCGCACCGAGTGGCCAACATTTCGCTCCCAAAGAGCACACCGAAGCGGCGGATTGTTTGTCTCGTAGCTGTACTCCGTCGCTTCGCCGACCGAGAGCACCCTGCCGACCCCGACGATCACCCGCCTCGACTGCTCGGAGAGGGGAGTCCGCTTGGCGTAGAAAAAGCAAAGGGACTCTTCCGGACGGAGCGCACCGAAGAATGTATCGAGCATCGCCAGCTGGTTCTCGCGTTCCTGGACCCAGGCGGTTTTGACTTCGTCCCCTCTTTGATTATGGATGTCCGGTTCGCGATCCGCAGTCCAGCCTAGTCGCAGACGTTCTGCGATCCCGATGTCGTCGTTCTTCGCGTTCCCCTCGACCTTCTCACGCAGCATCCAGCGGTACGGTACGCATGCCGCGGAGTACGTGGGCAGAAGGAAGCGTGTCGGCCTGAAGTGCCCGTGGGTCTCCGGGTAGATCTCCGTGTACGGGTGGGTTATCGTGCGGGTTAGCAGGAAGGGTGCCATGAAGGACGCACGCTCCCCAATACAAGGCGGAAGGTCTCTGGGGGCGATCTCGTCCATACGCTTCCCGGCGCAACGCCTCTCAATTTCGTCGCGGCGGCCTTTGCCGATACGAGGAAGGATGAGACAGCTTGTATTGTCCAGTGGCCGCCTACAGACGCTTCCGGTCCAACCGCTGTCATGCCATGGGACTCGGATCGTGACGTGGTGAGGCGGAAGCCGGCGGGCTCCGGCAGTAATCATGTTCATAGGTGCATTTCCAAGTCTTCGCTGTTGAGGCCGGGCGGGGCCGCACTGCCGTCATTTGGGTTGCGGTAGCGATGGCGGGGGAGCTGTCTCACAAGAGTTGATTCTACCAGACGACCGCACCAGCAACATCTCGACTACGCTCGGCGCGCTCTCCGCGCCTGAACAACCCGAGACCCGTCAGGGGCCAAGACAGAATCGGCGGTTCTTCGGCACGGCATCGCTGAGGCCAATTGGTTCACCGTCGTACGCCACGGCGCCCTCGACGCCGACGTGGATAAAATCGACCAGGCGGAGGAGCAAACGGCGGCCTCGTCCCGAGCAGGAATGATCGACGATTTCCACCTCTGGGGGTCAAGGCGGTGCCGTCTTACGCATGCGCCACTGACAAAGGGGGGGTGGCTCCTCTAGTGGCGCACGCTTATGACCACCGCAACACTTCTCTCTCAGAGGGCGGAGCCCCTCGCTGCCGTGGTCGGGGCCGTGCCTGGAAAGCCTTAATGGAAGGGGTTTGGCACGGATTCCCCGCGTCGGCTGCGACGACCGTGGCGGGGAGGCGGCTGGCGTGCCCCCGGCGCGTCGCGGCACCGCACGGGAGGGGGAGGAAGTGGAGGGAGCGACCCCGGTTTTTTGCCGCTGGTGCGGCACCGGGAGGGGGAGGTAGTGCACGCCAAAATCCACCTCCCCCTCCCCTTTTCGGGTCGCTCCCTCCACAGTGATCCCTGTCGGGAAGGACTCCGGACGCCCATTCGCGCTCACGGTAGATGAGTGTTTCCGCGTGTAGCTTTGTAACCTCATTGTTGCTCTATGTGTTGACGTGTGTCTAGTGTTGCACCGTCTTCCACTTCATATCCGCGTCTCTTCCGAACCCCGTCAACGGCTCCAGCTCCTCCGCACCCAGCGGCACCTCAACGTTGGCTTCTGGCTGCGCGCTCTCATCGATGAGTCCCTCGAAGAACGGCAGACCACAAATGGGCCAGAGGCCGAGAAGGGCAAGGCTGGAGGATGTACACAACCCAATTTCTCCGATTCTCAGCACAGGCAGCTTGCCACTACACTCGACAGACCCGAACTCCTAGACTCAGGACTAATTCTTGGCTGATTTGTCCGCCAGTAGCTGTTCGGTCAGGCCGTGATGGCTTGGACCTGGACGAGGTTGGAGATGCCTGCAATCACAGGCGATCCGTCGGTTCTGCTCGCTACGCATACGCCAGACGGCGGATGGACTCCACGGCTCGACCGAACAGTTACGTCCGCCCACGTCCTGAAGGGTCCAATGGAATCCCTTTCAAAAAGAAGAATGTAATGAGGGAACCACAGTCGGCTGATCCTTATTAAGTCTATTATAATTAGTCTTTTACAATAGATATTTTGCAGGCCGTGCAGCAACCTCACGTCCTGTTTATCCTGTGCATCCTGTGCATCGATGTTCAAAAAAAGGGGCCTGGAAAATCCAGGCCCCTTTCAGGAACGGCGCCTTCGCGCCAGCCGGCGGAATCAGGCGGTGGCTTTCAGCTTCCTGCCGCCGAGACCCTTCACCTCGATCTTCTTCGGCAGGGCGGCCGGAGCCAGGGGCGCCGTGATTTCCAGCACCCCGTTGTGGAAGGACGCTTCGATCCTGTCCAGGTCGGTTCCCTTGGGCAGGAGCAGGGTCTGCTCATACTTGCCGTAGGAGAAGCCCCTCAGGTGCCAGTCGTCCCGGTTGACATCGCCCGGCTCCTTGCGCTCCACCTGCACCGTCAGCCTGCCGTCGACCACCGAAAGATCGACGTCCGCCGGCTCCACGCCCGGCAGAGCCAGCCGGTAGACGTGCTGCCCGTCCCTCTCGAAGGCGTCGATCTCGGGACGAAAGGCTCTGAAGCTCGGCAAGAGCCGGATGTCCCGGTTCCAGGCATCGTTGAAGAATCGATCGACCTGCCGGTCGAAGATGGGAAAGTCGTTAAACAGCCTTCTCGAAAGTGCTAACATTTGGACACCTCCTGATTTTGGTTTGGTTACTCCGGTCCTGATCGTGACCTCTCAACTGCGTTTCACTGAATATGTAAGATCGAGGCCTTGGCCTGTCAAAGAGCCGGATGCATTCATGCAAGGATTCCGGTCATTTCGCCCGGGTCGATGGCCCTGGATGAGCCGCCAGGCTCCAAAGGCAATCCATTAGGCGCCGGGGATATTCCCGGCGAAACACGGAGGAGTGCAATGGTGTGGAGAACGCTTCCAGCCCTGGTTGTCGCCCTGATTCTTCTGCAGCAGTCGCAGGCCGGAAACTGGCCGCAATGGAGGGGCCCCACGCTGGACGGCATCAGCGCCGAGAAGGCCCTGCCCGTCTCCTGGGACAGGCAGACCAACATCACCTGGGAGCTGGCGCTGCCGGAATTCAGCGGTTCCACCCCCATCATCTGGGGCGATTCCATTTTTCTGAACGTGGCCGACGGCACCGACCTCCACCTGTGGTGCGTCGACCGCGACAAGGGTGAGGTGAGATGGAAGCGGAGCCTGGGTCAGGGAAACGTCAAGATGCGAAAGCAGAACATGTCCTCCCCTTCCCCGGTCACCGACGGCCAATCGGTCTTTGTCATGACCGGCACCGGCATCCTCAAGGCGTTCACCCTGGACGGAGAGGTGCGGTGGACCCGCGACATCCAGCAGGACTACGGAAAGTTCGGACTGAACCACGGCTACGCCTCCTCGCCGCTGCTCCACCAGGGCGACCTCTTCATCCAGGTGCTGCATGGAATGAAGACCGACGATCCTTCCTATGTCCTGCGAGTCGACGGCGCTGACGGAAAGACCCTCTGGAAGGTGGAGCGGCCCACCGACGCCATCACGGAATCGCCCGATTCCTACACCACTCCAACCCTGGCGCCCACCGGCAAAGGTCTGGAGCTGGTGATCACCGGAGGCGACAGCGCCACCGGCCATGACCTGGCCACCGGACGGGAACTGTGGCGGGTGAACGGCTTCAACCCCACCAACAACCCCTACTTTCGGGTGGTTGCCTCCCCGGTGGTTGCCGGCGGCCTGATCTACGTGCCCACCCGGGTGAAGCCCTTGATGGCCATTAGACCGGGCGGCCGCGGAGACGTCAGCCAGAGCCACCGGGTCTGGTCGTTCGAGAACGGACCGGATGTCCCCACGCCGGTTTCCGACGGCACCTTCTTCTACTCCGTCAGCGACAAGGGGGTGATGTGGTGCCTGGATGCCAAGAACGGAAGGCAGGTCTGGGGCGGGGTGCGGCTCAAGCCGGGGACCTACAGCTCTTCGCCGGTACTGGCCGACGGCAAGATCTACGTGAGCAACGAGGACGGGCTGACCACCGTGGTCATGGCCGGGCCCCATTTCCGGATCCTGTCGGAAAATCCGCTGGACGACTACTGCCTGAGCTCTCCGGCCATTTCCGACGGCCAGATCTTCATCAGGACGGCCGAGCGACTGTTCTGCATCGGACAGCGTCGGCGCTGATCTCTCCGCCGCTGAACTCGGTAGCCATTCTCCAAGGGAACGGGCCTGCCCCGGCGATGGAATCGCGCATTACGCCCATCGCTTGGCGTGGGCGACGAAGTCGAAGTCCACGTACTCCTTCCAGCGCTCTATCAACCGGAGGGTGCAGGGTCCCGGTTTGCCCTCTCCGATGGGCTGCCCGTTGAAACGGGTGACCGGCATCATGCACAGCGAAGTGGAGGTCATGAAGGCCTCGTCCGCGGTGGTCGCGTGGTAGGGCTGGATATCGGTCTCCCTGACGGTCAGGCCCAGTCCGCGGGCCAGCTCGATGGTGGTCAGTCGGCTCACTCCCTGCAGGATGTTCCGCTCGCTGGGGGTCAACACCTCTCCTCGATTCACCACGAAGAAATTCCAGCCGGTACCCTCGGCCAGGTTGCCCTGGTGGTCCAGCATCAGGGGCAGGGCCTCGGGATCGATCAGCCGGGCCTCGGCGTCGGCCAGTGAGAAGTGCAGGCGACTGCGATACTTGATCTTGGGATCGATGGTCAGCGGGTGCATGTGGCGGGTCGGCGGCGTCACCACGTGCAGCCCCTTGTCATAGTAGGCCGCCTTCGCTTTCAGTCCCGGAGACAGCGGGTAGAAATACATCACGAAGGTCGACTCGGTGGGCGGCAGCACCAGCCCCATTCGGCCGCGGCTGACCAGGTGCCCCACGCCGCCTTCGTCGCCTTCTTCCAGGGTCGGCAGGTTGTCGTCCAGGAACTTCCGGGTCACCCGATCCAGTTCCTCCGTCGTCAGGCCGAAGTTCATCCTGGCCGCCTTGATGGAGCGAAGCAGGCGGTCGCGGTGCTCCGGCCAGCGAAACAGCTTGTGATGGAAGGTTCGGGCTGTCTCGATCACCGAATCCCCGATCAGGACCGCGCTGTCGAAAATTGAAATCCTGGCTTCTTCTTCCGGAACCATCTCCCCGTTGACGTAGACTTGCCTCTGCTTCATATCAACCTCCCATGGTCGCCCTGAATCCTGCTGGAGTACTCTTCGAAAAAGTCCGGCGCTTGGAGAGCCTGCCGGCGCCGCCCAACGACAGGTCCGCAACCCTGTCCGTGGTTGACTCGGCCCCTCCGGTCTCCTAAGATGCCGCTGTTGACGGCCCCAAGCCGGTACCAATAGTACGACAGTCTTCCGGCGGTTGCACCAGGTCCGGTGCTCACTTCCACAAAATGCGGGGCCTCCCTCAGGAATCCAGCACCGTGCGCATTCTGTTGACCGGCTCCAGCGGCCGAGTGGGCCGCAATCTCCTGCTGGACGGCCTGGCCGCCCGCCACCAGGTCACGGCCTTCGACTGGGCGCCGCCCCCGGCCCGGCTGGACAACGTCCGCTACGTCGCCGGCAGTATCCTGGACCGCAAGGATCTTTCCGACGCCATGCAGGGGGCCGAGGCCGTCATCCACCTGGCGGCCATCCCCTACGACATCCCCCCCTTGCACCAGGTCTTCCAGATCAATGTGCAGGGCACCTACCATGCGCTGGAGTTGGCGGTGGAGCATGGCGTGCGCCACTTCCTGCACGCCTCCAGCCTGATGGCCTACGGCTTCGGCCGCAACGCCGAGGCGCAATACCTCCCCATTGACGAGGACCACCCGGCGGCTTCCCACGACACCTACGGAGTGGGCAAGCTCCTCACCGAGTCCCTCTGCCGGGCCTTCACCGACAAGTTCGGCCTGCGCACCCTCTGCTTTCGCCTGACCCACTTCACGGCATTCCTTCGCCCCTACGGGGACCGCTTTCCCTACGACGACGACTCGGGAATCCAGGGATTGCACGAGTACATCGAGTCCCGGGACCTGGTGGGACTGCTGGAGGCGGCACTGGCTTCCGAGCAGGTCCTGCACGACGTCTTCCTGGCCTCGGGCCCCGATTCCGGCCATGTCCTTCCCACCCCGGAGGTCATCCGCAAGTATCATCCCAGGGCGGAACTGCGCTACGACCGCCTGGAAACCACATCCCCTTTCATTTCCATGGAGAAGAGCCGCCGGCTGTTGAGCTTCACCCCCAGCAGCAGTTGGAGGGTTTACGGATTGACCGAAGAGGGACTGGTCAATCGCCCGCCCTCGTCGTAAACAAGTGAGCCTTTTGCAAAATATCGTCTACATCATGCCCGGCAATCAAGCAAGGCGCCTGTTTCAGCGCTCGTATCACTCCCCCCTTGAGGGGGAGTCGGAGAGACAAGGGCTCCGCCCGCAGTCGATCCGGAGGGGGGCCAACGCGGCGTCCCGTAAGTGAGATCCAGCGCTGGGTAGGTGGCGCCGGCGTCGCCCCCCCACCGCATCAGCCTTCGCCATTCGGCTCGGCTTCTGCGACTCCCCCTCAAGGGGGGAGTGATACTCGAGTTTCTTGAAGGACGTTAAGGGAAATTGGGGAACGGACGCCACCTCCCGGGGATCACAACCCTTCCCGGTAATCAATCCCGCTGACTGGAAGAATTTTGCAAAAGGCTCAAGTCTTTTTGCTCTCGAGGCCGAGACCGAACGCCGGGAACGGTAGAGTGTCATCCCCTGTCCTTGGCGGACGATTCCTCGACCCGTTTTCCTTCATCCGTCGAGTTCTCTGCTGGAGCCTTCGTTTCCCTCTCCGGCCGCCTTGAAGACGGCCGCCGGTTCCCATACAATGAGGCGACTGACCGTTCCATCGGCGGCCCCCCTCTCTCACTCCAACGCCGTCCCCGATTCGATCACTCAACCATGAGCCGACTCCTGATCGTCTCCAACCGACTGCCCATTACCGTAAAGTCGGAGCAGGGCAAGATCCGCGTGAGCGAGTCCATCGGAGGCCTGGCCACCGGACTGCGCGGCCCTCACCAATCGGGGGAATCCCTCTGGGTGGGCTGGCCCGGCGAGGTCTCGAGCCACGAGGGCCAGCGCTCCCATCTGGAAAAGGAGCTGGCCGACCTCCGGGCGGTGCCGGTCTACCTCACCCGGAGCGAGATCGACCGATACTACGAGGCCTTCTCCAATGGGGTGCTCTGGCCTCTGTTCCACTATCAGACAGACCTGATTCAACGGGACGCCTGGAGGCACTGGGAGACCTACCGGGAGGTCAACCGGCACTTCGCCGAAGTGGTCGCCCGGGAATACCGAACCGGCGACCTGGTTTGGGTCCACGATTACCAGCTCACCCTGGTGCCCGCCATGCTGCGCCGCCTGCTCCCCCAGGCCAGAATCGGGTTTTTCCTGCACATCCCCTTTCCTTCCTCCGAAGTCTTCCGGATCCTCCCCTGGCGCAGCCAGATGCTGGAGGGCATCCTGGGAGCCGATCTGATCGGATTCCACACCTTCTCCTACATGCGGCATTTCGCGCGGGCCATCCTGCTGGTTCTGGGAGTGGAATCCCAGGGCGAAATGCTGACCTTCGAGGAACGGAAGATCCTCATGGGAGTCTTCCCCATCGGCGTCGATGCCGCCGAGTTCGGCCGGCTGGCCGACCGGGAATCGGTGCTGGCCAAGGTGGCGGCCGTGCGACAGGAGTGCGGAGGGCGCAAGCTGATCCTGGGGGTGGACCGTCTCGATTACACCAAGGGACTGCCGCGGCGCATGCTGGCCATGGATCGATTGCTGGAGCGGGAGCCCGGGTTGAGGGACAAGGTGCGCATGATTCAGATCGTGGTGCCCTCTCGCACCAGGGTCGACTCCTATGAGCAATACCGCCAGAATCTGGACGAGTTGGTGGGCCGGATCAACGGCGCCCACGCGACCGTCAACTCGGTGCCCATACACTACCTCTACCGCTCCATACCCCAAACCGAGCTGGTGTCGCTCTACCGCTCGGCCGACCTGATGCTGGTCACTCCCCTGCGGGACGGAATGAACCTGGTGGCCAAGGAGTTTGTAGCCTCCCGCACCGATGAGGACGGCATCCTGATGCTGAGCGAGTTTGCCGGAGCTGCCGAAGAGCTGCGGGAAGCCGTGGCCGTCAACCCCTACGACATCGACGGAGTGGCCAGTACCATCAGCAACAGTCTTTCGCTTCCGGAGGAGGAACGGCGGGCCCGCATGCGGGTATTGCGCAGCCGCGTTCTGACCTACGACTGCTACCACTGGGCGAACAGTTTCATCAAGGCTCTCGAAACCGCTCCGGGAGTCACCACCCAACCCCTGGAGGCGCAGTCGGCCCACGCCAGGATGGAGGCAATGCTGGAGACGCTGAGCGGTTCCGGCCGCTTGCTGCTGTTGCTGGATTACGACGGCACCCTGGTGCCCCTGGCCAGTTCGCCGCAATTGGCCGTTCCCGACCCCCAGGTGAAGAAGCTGCTCCAGGCCCTGGCGGCGCGGCCGGGCACTGCCGTCCACATTGTCAGCGGCCGTCCGGCCCCCGTCCTGGAAAGCTGGCTGGGTGGAATGCCCATCGGACTGCATGCGGAACATGGCTTCTGGTCCCGCCCGGAACCGGGAAGTCCCTGGCAGCGCAACAGCCCGGACGACTCCAAGTGGAAAGAGGTCATTCTGCCCATTCTGGAGCAGTTCGCCTCCTGGACTCCCGGCTCCCTGATCGAGCGGAAGAGCGCGGGACTGGCCTGGCACTACCGGATGGCCGACCCCGAGCTGGGCAAAGCCCATGCCCGGGATCTCCAGGACCGGATCGAGGGGATCCTGCCGGATCTGTCCGCCGAAATGGTGATGGGCCACAAAGTGGTGGAGGTGCGTGCCCGGGGCATTCACAAGGGCATGGTCGTCCCCTCGCTGGCAAAGGCGGGAGATGGAGACTGGACCATCCTGGCGGTGGGAGACGACCGGTCCGACGAAGAGCTGTTCGCGGCCCTGCCGCCCGGGAGCTTTGCCATCCACGTCGGTTCCGGCGAGAGCCGGGCCGGCCACAGACTGCCCGATCCAGCCGCGGTCCGGGATTTCCTCTCCCGGCTGCTCGAAGCGGAACCCCGCTGACAATCGCTTCTCGGCTCCCGGACCCGACCGGGCTTCTGCACACGTCGCGGCCGACTCCCCGACAGAAAAAGCGGCCTTTATTTCCCCGACGTGAACACGTCCAGCATGGGAACCGGACCGCCGCTGGTAACCACCGTCGGCATCACTCCGTTCCACTTGTCCACGGCGGCCCTCTGAACCTCGATTTGCCGCAACTGAATCAACTGGGTGGTCACCTGAGCCCGTTGGAGTTCCAGGCCCTTGGCTTCGGCACGAGCCTGCTCGATCTGCTGCTTGGCCTCGAACTCGACCCGTCGAAGGGCGTTCTCGGCTTCCAGTGCCTGCTGGACAGCCGTCACCTTGGCCTCGATGGCTTGCTGGAAGGCATTCGAAAACTGGAAATCGGTGATCGATACCTGCACAACCTCCAAACCGCGCGGCTGCAATCGATCGGCCAGCAGTTCCTGGAGGGCGGTCTTCACCGCCGGGCGCTGGGTGATGAGTTCTTCGGCGTTGTAGTTGGCCGTGGTCGATTTCACGGCTTCCTGAATATAGGGCTGAATCACCAGGCTTTCGTAATTCCGCCGCAGGGCACGATAGACTTCCGCAACCTGAGTGGGCTGTAACTGGTAGTTCAAGGTGACTTCGGTGGTCACCACCTGCAGATCCTTGCTGGAGGAGGTTGCGGGCGCGGTGTACTTGTTGATCTGGGTGGACATCAGCGCCACGTCCTCGATGAAGGGAACCTTGAAGTAGAGGCCCTCATCCAGGATCTTTCCGGTTGGAGCATCGAATCGCAGCAGAACTCCGCGCTGCCCGGCCCCTACCGTTCCAAAGGCTCCCGAGACGACGATCAGGGCGACAATCACCACCACTCCCATGGAAATGATCCTGCCCAGATTGACCGGCAACCGAACCTCGTCCCGTGAATATCTTGCCATTGTGATCTCCTTTCCGTTACGGGAATTGCTCCTGCCATTTCACGGACCCATTCTACTTGAGCCGGGTGAGAAGGGCATGTTTTTCGGAAGAGACCCTGGGGCTACCGGCAGCCGCCCCCCTTCCCGGTCCGGGAATCACTGTCAACCGGGCGGGAAGCGGGGAGGCTCCGCGCGCGTGTTTTCCCGGCAGCAAGACACCTATCCCGCCGCCGGGCCCAAAGAAAGGGAGGAGCGGGCCGGTCGTGTATAATCAGGCCGCCGGGCGGATGCAGCCCGACTCCGGTTTTCCCGGAAACACGCAGCTTTTTTGCTCTTTATCCTCAAGCCCGGAGACCCAACCCATGCCCACATTCAACCCACAAGATCTCCGCGAAATCGGATACCGGCTCTTTCAGACGGCCGGCTGCCGAGAAGACGACAGCCGCGCCGTGGTCGACCACATCGTGGAGTCGAATCTCTTCGGCCACCCCTCCCATGGAGTGATGCGATACGCGGAATATCTTCGCGCCCTGCGAGACGGTCGCTTCAAGCCCCGGGCCACTCCCAAGATCGTCAGCGATCATCCCTGCACGGCCGTGGTGGACGCCAACGGAGCCCTGGGACAGATCGGGGCCAATTTCGCCACCCGCCTGGCCATCGAAAAGGCCCGCACCCAGGGAATGGCGGCGGTCGGCCTGCGCAACACCAGCCACATCGGCCGGGTGGGCGCCTATCCCCTGGAGATCGCCAGAGAGGGCCTGATTGGATCCATTTTCGTCAACGCGGGTCGGCTGGGCTATCAGATCGCCCCCTTCGGCGGTATCGACGGGCGCCTCAGCACCAACCCCCTGGCCTTTGCGGCGCCGCGGCGCCAGGACGACCCGATCTTCATAGACATGACCACCTCCATGGCGGCCGAGGGCAAGATACGGGTCGCCATGAATCAGGGCAAGAGCCTGCCCGAGGGATGGATCATCGACTCGGAGGGTCGGCCCACAACCGACCCCCACGAGTTCAAGGGAGATCCGCCGGGAGCCATCTTGCCTCTGGGAGGGCCCGTGGGCCACAAGGGCTACGGCCTCAGCATCATGGTGGAGATCCTGGGCGGGGCCCTCAGCGGGGAGGGATGCGCCGCCGGGGAACGCACCATGTCCAGCAACGGCGTCCTGATAACCGCCTATCGCATCGAGGACTTTTGCGACTTGGACCAGTACTACGACGAAGTGGACTCCCTGATCGCCCACGTCAAGTCCAGCCGCCTGGCCGAGGGCTTCAGCGAAATCCTGGCCCCCGGCGAACCCGAATATCGCAGCGCCCGCCGCACCCAGGCGGAGGGCATCACCGTGGACGACAACACCTGGGCTCAAATCTGCGATGAGGCCCGCTGGCTGGGACTCTCCCTCGAAGACGAGCCGGGGGCGGAAAGCTAAGCCGAAGAACAGTCTTTGAGTATCTGCATCGACCGCTGAACAGATTCCTCGGGCTCTGCAACGTTGAACGGCAGGCAAACCAGGGTCAGGTCGCCGTCGAACCTGTAGCGCAGTTCAGTCACGAAGCTTCCGGTTTGCGGGTAGACCAGCGCCACTGCTTCACATCCATAGCGCTTGCCGTAGGCGTAGAGCTGATACATATCGTCTTGTTCGATTCGGTGCTTCGGGGCATCGGCGAACGCGTCGATGCGCTTCCACTTGGCGTCGAGAATGAAAGCAACTCGATCGCCCTTCCGTAGCGAGATGTCCGGCTTCATCATGAACGCCCGTTGATCGGACCCACCTCGGTCGCCGATTTTAACGGCCAAGGCCTTTTGCGGCTTTTGTGCCGCCACACGGTAATCCGACTGAAAGCGCCGAAAACTGCGCGTCACGAAGTCCTCGAACACCTCCTCCATGGGAAACAGCAAGGACAGGTTGCGATGGCGCCCGGAGAAGGTCGTCAACCCCTGCCCGAACAGAAACAGGCCCACCCATCGCATCACCGGACCGTAGTGCGGCATGGAACGATCCACCTGATGCCGCTGCCAGTCGGCATGCGCGTTGGCCGCTTGCGGCACCTCGGCAACCTCCATCAACTGGCGCAGCAACCCCAGCAGACGGCGGTTTTCCGTGTGCCGCACCAGCGGCTTCAGCTTGGCCAGTGCGCTGTGAATGAGCCGGTTGGCGGGGCGATTGACACTCAATTCGCCATGGGCCACATGGAACCGCGCCTGATTGACCAGGTTCTCACGGATCTGTTCACGAAAGAGCAGGCGCCCCCGCAGGTACGGCAGGTTCTCCTCAACCGGCACATAGCGCCTGGCGAGACCGGCACGGGCGAGCGCATTCAGACTGTCAAGAAACCGGCGAACGAAGACCTCCAGCATGGGGAATCGCCGCACGGCGCGAATGCCGCTCTGCGGTAGCGTTGGCACTTTCTCGAACCGACGCCAGCATTGCAACATGCGCAGGAACAGGCGGCGGGTTGCTTCGTAGTCGGAACCCCGCCCGCCGGCCAGATCGATCTTCGGAAGGATCTCCACTACCGTGCCGCGCCGGGTAGTGAGGATGCCCACGTAGTTGGCCGCTGCCACACCGCCGCTCGCAGTGCGCTGAAGCACCGGACCCGTGTTGACACGGTTTTTGAGCTCCTCGAAGTCCGCTTGGTGAAGCTTTCCGCGGTCGAAGGATTCATGCTCCTGAATCGTATAGGGGGCCGGCATCAGCCACTCTGCTCGGCGGGTTCTTGGTAGATTCGCCGGTACCGGTCAGGTTCGGTCCACCTCAAGTCGTTGTCGGGCAGCCGATGGTAAACCCGCTCGTCAACCTCTTGTTCGTTTTCTCGGAACAGGCCTGCGGTTTTCTCCTCCACGACAAAGCCATTCCCACCCAGAACGGCTCGTATCTTGGACCAGTCGTCGAAGAAGTATTCCTGCAGCAGCGGGAATATCTTGTTTCGGAAGGCGTACGACAGTTTCTCCATTGTGTCGACGTCGAGCAGGTAGGTATGGCCGATCTGATGTTCCCGGTCGAGCAGCGCGCTGATGCGCCGGTTCATGGCCTCGATCATCTTTCGACAATCAACACCTTTCACATTGTCGGAGATGTCCTTGTGCTTCGGATCCGGCATCATCTCGACGAAGTCGAAGCGGCGTCGCAACGCGGTGTCCAGCAGTTGAATCGACCGGTCCGCCGTGTTCATGGTGCCGATAAGGTAAAGGTTGTCCGGAACACCGAATGATTCACCAGAATAGGGTAACGTGACCTTCGTTTCATCGTCTGCACCAAGGCGCCGGGATTCCTCGATCAGCGTGATGAGCTCGCCGAATATCTTGGCGATATTGCCGCGATTGATCTCGTCGATAATCAGGACGAAATGTTTATCCGTTTCCGCTCTTGCCGCGTCGGCTATCTGTTTGAAAACACCGTCACGCAACTCGTATCCGACTTGGCCACTGGCTTCATTGACCAAGACCGGCCGGATGCCCTCGATGAAGTCCTCGTAAGCATAATTCTGGTGAAACGTCACCATCGCGATCTGTCCGGAATCGCGGAGTTCGTGGAACCTTTCGAGATCCCCCTCCCTTCGCTCATGCACTCTCGCACCATTGATCATAGCCAACGCGTGGTTGACCGCGTGGTAGGTCTTTCCGGTTCCCGGAGGCCCGTAGAGGATCTGATTCTTGGGATGTTTCACTTCCGGTTTCTGCACTTCCGCTTCATTTGGAACCGGCTCCTCGCGATCGCTTCCACTGAGTCGATCCAGTAACGCAAATGTCTCCGAATATGCCGGAGCCTGACGGAAAGCGTTCAGGGTCCCAACGCCGACGCGGTTAAAACCCTTTTGCTCCGTTTGTCCCGATAGGTTCCCTGTCACCTTGTTCAACCAGATCACGTGGATCCTGCTATCTGCAGCAAGGTGATCCCGGTAGTCATTCCTGTAGACGATCCCAATGCCGCGCCCCTGCAACGTACCTGTCCGAACAAGCATCAGGTCACCGGGTTCCGGATCACGAAGCGGGTAACCGGGTGGACTATCTTCCAACTCTTCATGGTCCTCCCAACTCATCCGGCGTCCGGGACCTCCGGTAAAGACGCAACTGTTCGGTTCGAAGTAGAGTCGCTCACGTTGGGGGTCGGTGCCTTTCCAGAAGTCTTCATTGTTTGGGCCCCAGGCATTTGTGCTGACCTGAAAGCATCGATTGGAACGAACAGGCAAACTGCCCGAACGCGGCCGGGTCAGGTAGGCAAACAGGTTTACTTCGTACGGCTCACATTCCGGGAACAGGCCGCGGACTTTCAGTAGCCACTCCTTGTAGCTTGCCCAATCGAATTCGCCGGCCGGCCGATCGACGAGATGATCCATCTTGTCGTCGCAGGGAACGAACTGCGCCGGGTTGATGAGAAAGAGCGCCTGTGTCAACTTCACTTTCGCAACGCTACGGATCTGGAGTGCGCCATTGAAATCTTCCTCAATCCGCCGTACGTTAACGGCTCCGCGGAACAAGTTCCAAAGCAACTGCGGGTTGCCCTGAACGCCGTCGTGAAATAGCACGTTTCGGGACGGTGTTGGGTATACGAACCCATCCTCCGCTTCCACCGGAGTCCGGCTCTCCATATTGAACGCCGTCTGAATGCTCGGAAATATCCGCTCCCTGCTTTCCGAGCTCTTGGTCAGTTGCGCCAGGGTGTAGAAGAAGGAGAACGGGTCTATATTCTCGTTGCCGAACTCGAGCAACGGCGGCCTCCCACCATCTTTGCGCCACGCCACTTTTTTCGCGGCCTCGGCCAGATAGGTCTCGCCGCCCTCGGCAATCTTGCCTGCGAGTTCCTGGAACCAGGGAACCCAGGCGTAGATTTCCTTCATGTGCGCTGTCTCCTCCCGTTACATTGACGACTGTCGATTGTCACCGTACACTTGGAAGCTTATCAGGAGGATCTGATATGGCGATGAAGAATCCAGTCCACCCAGGCCGTATCGTGCGCGAGGAATGCCTGAAGCCCCTGGGACTGACGGTGTCCGAATGTGCAAAGAGACTCGGCGTCGGACGCCAGACGCTTTCCAACCTGGTGAATGAAAAGGCTTCGGTTTCCATCGAAATGGCCTACCGACTGTCGAAGGCGTTCGGCTCGACTCCCGAAACATGGCTTGGCATGCAGTTGGCGTTCGACCTTGCCCAGTCGCGTGATCTGGCACGACAGATCAACGTCAAACGCATCGTGGCGGCATAGCAGCCACGCTCAAGAATACACGAAAGGCCGCCGTTCGTTCTCGACGGCTCGACGGGCGGCGCCGAATTGGGCGCCCGAAGCCTTTCCGGTATATACTACCCATCGAGAGAAAACCGGCGAACCGGCGACCGTCGCAACAGACGGCGTCGGCCGGCGATTGAGTGACAGCCATGCAGCGTATCTACCTGGACAACAACGCGACCACCCGGGTGGCCCCGGAGGTACTGGAAGCCATGCTGCCCTTCTATGGGGAGGTCTTCGGCAACCCCTCCAGCGTTCACGGGTACGGGCAGGAGGCCAAGGAAGCCCTGGACCTGGCCCGGGAACAGGTGGCTGACCTGCTGAACTCGGAGCCCAACGAGATCGTGTTCACCGCCGGCGGCACCGAGAGCGACAACCTGGCCATTCGCGGAGTCATGGAAGCGGCGCCGGGAACCGCCCGGCACCTGGTGACCTCGCAGATCGAGCACCATGCCGTGATCCACACCTGCCAGCATCTGGAAAAGCGGGGTGTGGAGGTCACCTACCTACCCGTCGGCCGGGAAGGCGTAGTGGATCCCGAGCAGGTCGCCCGGGCCGTGCGGGCGGACACCCGGCTGATTTCCGTCATGGTCGCCAACAACGAGACGGGCGCCTTGCAGCCGGTCCGCCAGATCGGCGAGATCGCCAGGGAGCGGGGCGTGGTCTTCCACTCGGATGCCGTACAGGCGGCCGGCAAGATCCGGCTGGACACCGCCGACCTCGGCGTCGACCTGCTCACCATCAGCGCCCACAAGTTTCATGGGCCCAAGGGGGTGGGAGCTCTCTTCGTGAGGAAGGGCACACGCCTGCGTCCCCTCTTCTACGGCGGGGGCCACGAAAGAAACCGCCGGGCGGGAACCGAGAACGTGCCGCAGATCGTGGGACTGGGTCGGGCCGCCGAACTGTGCCGGAAGTCCATGGATGAGGAAGGCAAGCGGGTTCGCCGGTTGAGGGACTGGTTCGAACAGGAGGTGCGGCGGCGAGTTCCCGAGGTCTCGGTCAACGGCCACAACGAGTCGAGGCTGTGCAACACCTCCAACCTGCGCTTTGCCGGGGCCGAGGCGGAAGGGTTGATCATCAATCTGGATCTGGCCGGAGTGGCCTGTTCCACCGGGTCCGCCTGTTCCTCCGGGGCCATCGAGCCTTCCCACGTATTGACGGCCATGGGTCTTTCCCCGGCCGAGGCTTTCGAGTGCCTCCGCTTCAGCTTGTCCAGGGATACCAGCCGGGAGGATCTGGCCCGGGTGCTGGACCTGCTGCCCGACCTGGTCGCCCGGCAACGGGAGATGTCCTCTCCCGAAAAACATGCCTATTCCATGATCTCCTGATCCCAGCCCGCACCAGGCTGGGATCTGCCGGGCCGGAACAACCGTTTCCCCATTTTCCCTTTCGCACAGACGGATTTCGAACGGGCGCCCGACCCTGGTGAGTGGTGGCCAGTATGTCAGAGAAAATTGTCATTGCCATGAGCGGCGGGGTGGACAGTTCCACCGCCGCCGCCCTGCTCAAGGACAAGGGACGGGAGGTGGTGGGCCTCTCCATGCAGCTTTGGGACTACACCCGGCGGGAAACCGGCGACGACGAGGCCTGGGAGCGAAAGAACTCGGGAACCTGCTGCTCGCTCGACGATATCCATGACGCCCGGCGCGTGGCCCGCTTCCTGGACATCCCCTTTTACGTGGTGAACTTCGAGCGGGCTTTCGAGCAGGAGGTGGTGCGTCCCTTCGTGGAGAGCTACCTGAGCGGGGAGACTCCCATACCCTGCACCCGCTGCAACACGCTCATGAAGTTCGACCGGCTGCTGGCGCGGGCCAACCAGATCGGCGCCGACCGGATCGCCACCGGCCATTACGCCCGCATCCGCCACAACCCCGGAACCGGCCGCTATGAGCTTCTCCGCGCCGTCGACCGGAGCAAGGACCAGTCCTTTTTCCTGTTCGACCTGACCCAGGCCCAGTTGAGCCGCATGCTCTTCCCCCTGGGCGAGTTCACCAAGGCGGAGGTGCGCGGCATGGCCGAATCCTATCGCCTGCCCATCGCCGATAAGCCGGAGAGCCAGGAGATCTGCTTCATTCCCAGCAAGGACACCGGACGGTTCGTGGAGCGCTATCGGGAAAAGATACGGACGTCAACTGCCGGATCGAACGGTTCAAAGCAGGACTCGAGAACGGACGCCGCCCCCTCGGACAGCAGGGGGGCCGGTCCGATCGTCAACCGGCAGGGAGAGGTCATGGGCGAGCACCCCGGAATCCACCATTTCACGGTCGGCCAGCGGAGGGGACTGGGAGTGGCAACCGGGGAGCGGCTCTACGTCATCGAGACCGATCCTGACAGCAATCGAGTGGTGGTGGGGCCCGACAGCGATCTGCTCCGGTCCGGGCTGGTCGCCTCCCGGGTCAACTGGATCTCCATCGAGAACTGCACCGGGGCGCTGCGGGTCCAGGCGCAGATCCGCAGCCGGCACCAGGCAGCCGAGGCGACCCTGTCGGCTCGTGAGGACGGATCGGTGGAGGTCCGCTTCGACGAACCTCAGCGGGCCGTAACCCCGGGGCAGGCCGTGGTCTTCTACCAGGACGAGCTGGTAGTGGGCGGCGGCTGGATTCAGGAAGGACTGTAGCCCGCATAACCCCGGACAGGTCGTAGCGCTCCGGGACTTTTGCTGCCTGCGCCGGCAACCATGGCTACGCGCTGACCCCATGAAGACGGGATTTCTCTGGGACGACCTCTTCCTGAAGCACGATACCGGCCCCGGCCACCCGGAGAGCAAGGAACGCCTGCTCTCCATCCGGCAGGGTCTGGACTCCTACCCCCACCTCGAGGACCTCAAGCGCCTGGAGCCGAGAGCGGCCACCGCGGCGGAGCTCCGCCTGGTGCACTCCGCCGCCCACATTGGCGCCATTCAGCGCACCGCCGCCAAACCTGTCAGCTATCTGGATCCCGACACGGTCGTCTGCGAAGCCAGCTACGAGGTGGCCCTCCATGCCGTGGGCGGAGTCCTGCAGATGATCGAGTCCCTGATGTCGGGCGAGATCGACAACGGCTTCGCCTTTGTGCGGCCGCCCGGCCACCACGCCGAACCGGAACGGGCCATGGGTTTTTGCCTCTTCGGCAACGTGGCTCTGGGCGCCGCCTACGCCCTGAAACGCTTCGGACTGGAACGGGTCCTGGTGGTCGATTTCGATGTCCACCACGGGAACGGCACTCAGAAGACCTTTTACCATCGCCGGGATGTGCTCTTCATCTCCACCCATCAATTTCCACTTTTCCCCGGAACCGGCGCCTTTCCCGAAATCGGCAGCGCCTCAGGCCGTGGCTTCACCCTCAACTTCCCCCTGCCCGCCGGCACCGGCGATGCCACCTACGGCCTGCTCTTTGAAAACATCATCCTTCCGGTCGCCAAGGCCTACCGGCCCCAACTGATGCTGGTGTCGGCCGGCTTCGACGCCTACATGGAAGATCCCCTGGCCGGCATGCGGGTCACTCCGGCCGGATTCGCCTCCATGGCCCGCCACCTCAAGATCCTGGCGGACACGGTCTGTCAGGGAAGAATGGTCCTGGTTCTGGAGGGTGGATACCATCTAGAGGGGCTTCAGGAGAGCGTGCTGCGGGTGTTGGACCAGATTTGCGGGCATCCGGGACCCGTTCCATCCTCGGGCCGTTCCGACCTGTTCGAAGCCCTTTTGGCAAGGGCCCGGACCCACTTCGGGGACCACTGGAAGTTCTGACCGCGGGCGGGCGACGAAGCCGCTTGCGCCGCTCGAAGCACCTCCTTTATAATTCAAACAGTAAGAATCAGCTATCCAGGGTGGTCCCCATGCTGAGGCACTTCGGCATCGCTCTTGTCTCCCTCGCCCTTCTCCCCCAAATCGCGATTGCCGAGGACGAGTCTTCCCAACTCAACACCCCGGCTCGCCGAGAGCTGGTTCGGGCCCTCGCCAGCGAGTACGCCACCCTTAAAGTCTCTCTCCCCATCAACAAAAGGGGGCTGACCGTAGACGAGACCGGCGAGTTCGACTGGGAAAAGCACGAAATGTCCCTGCTTCGCAGCGGCCAGTTCATCACCGCCGGGTTCAGAGTCCAGATCACCAAGATCAGCTTCGACAAGAAGAAATTGCGCTTCGAGCTCAACGGCGGCGGCAGAAAGTTGAAGAGGCGTATTCTGGAACGGATCTACGCGGGTACGGCAACCTCGGTGACACCGCTGGCCAGACCCTCGGATGCCTCCAACCCCAAGGGCTCCTACGTCACCATCAAGTTCGATGAGTTCGTTCCCGACTTGGCTCCCGAGGAAGTCAAGTCCATCCTCTCCACGGTGCTGGATTTCAGCAAGAAGAGCTCCACCAAGAGCTTCATGGAAGCTCAGCCCGAAGAGTTCAAGGAAGCCATTCGCAACAAGCGGGCGGCGGTGGGCATGGACAAGGACACGGTGCTGGCTTCTATGGGCCAGCCGCTGCGGAGGGTGTGGGAAACCAAGGGAGAGACGGTGGTGGAGGAGTGGATTTACGGGGAAAGGCCCTACAAGGTGATTTTCGTGGAATTCCACGAGGGAATCGTGGTCAGCGTCAAGGAATACTAGCCCGCCGTTCTTCCCGCCTTTCCTGCCCAATCGCCATCATTCAGAATTTCCTGATCTGTCGTAGCGCTTCGTAGACGACGACGGCGACGGCGTTGCTCAAATTGAGGCTGCGCGCCTTTTCGCCCCACATCGGAATCTTGAGGGACTGGCGTGGCCGGTTCTCGATCAGCTCCCGCGGCAATCCCCGGGTCTCGCATCCAAACACCAGGTAGTCCTCCCAGCGGTAGCCGGCCTCGGTATAGAGGCGGGTGGCCTTGCTGGAAAGATAGTAGAAGCGGGCGCCGGGAGCCTGTTCCTGCAACTGCGCCAGGGACTCGTGGCGCGTGACCGTGAGGAACGGCCAGTAGTCCAGTCCGGCCCGTTTCAAGTGATGGTCCGAGAGCGAGAATCCCAGGGGACCCACCAGGTGGAGCTGACACTGGGTGAGCACGCAGAGCCGACCGATGTTTCCCGTGTTCTGCGGAATCTCCGGCTCCACCAGGACTATATGCATCTTCCAATTCCGCCAACCGGGAGGGAGGGCGCCTACGGAACCCTGAGGGTGGCTTTTCCCAGGCCCAGGTTGCCCGCGGCATCGTAAACCCGCAGAGACACCACGTGCTCGCCTTTCTCCAGGGCCTCGGTGGTAAACCGGAACTCCTCCGTCCTGGAATCGATGATGCCGTCGATCGAGTAGACGGCCTTCCACTTGCCGCCATCGGTGGAGACATCGGCCCTGCGCAGGCCGGAAACGCCGTCTTCCACCCGGAAACGCACCGTCGCCACACCTTCCCGAACCGTCCTGGACAGGATCTCAATTGCCGGCGGCGAGTTGTCGATAATGAAGGGCGCGCTGACCAACTCCCCGGACCTGGCGTTGGCGGCGGGGTTGGCGGGCGAGTCGCTGGCTACGATCCTGAGTCGATAAGAGCCGTCGGGAAGGGCTCCCGATTGCAGCGTGTAGTCCCGGCGGGGGTGGTCCCGCACCAGCCGCTTCCAGTTCGACTCGCCCTCGCCCCGATAATGAATGGCGAATGCCAACTTGTCCCCGTTGGGATCCGAGGCATTCCAGGTGAAGGACCGGGATCCCTTCCGGAAGGCCCGCCGCGGCCAGCCGGAAGCGGCGACAGGCTCGGGAATGGCCTTGGCCGCGCCCGAAATATCGGCAGCTTCCCGGTCGGCGGGAGAGACCGGGCGTGGATTGGATGAAAGCGCTTCGCTCTTCAGAAAAGCCACTCCTTGAGGCAGTATCCGAATGGACTCGACCTGCGGAGCCAGGTTCTGCTGGAGATAGGGGATGACGACTCGACTCAGCTCGGGAGAAGCCTGGTTGGCGGTCTCCAACACCGCCTTGTACTGAATGTATCGTGCCGGTGGACTCTCGACCTTCTCCCCGTCCGCTTTCGTATAGGGCCTGGACCAGTCGCTCCAGGTCCGATCGGGTCGCCGGGTATTGCCGCTGCGAGTGTAGATATTCAGACCGGCCCCCTTGGGAACCTTGGCCTGCCAACTCACGCTGCCCCACCGCGAGACCACCGTCGAGTCCCGGACCTCCGACTCGAAGGTGCCCTTGGAATTGAGCCGGTTCCTGAGGCGATAGATCTTGGCAAGATTGCTGGTGCAGGCCACCAGGCCGTCGCCGGCAGGGACCAGGCGGGTGGTCTGTTCCTCGGTGGTCTCGATCAGCAGGGTCAGCTCCTTCTCGGGGGACAGGGAGTAGATCTTCCCTTTGTCGCCGCTGGAGAAAAGGACGTTTCCGCCCTTGTCCAGGTACAACCCGTAAGCCGTCTCGGTGTTTGAAGACCAGAGCGTTTCCACCGAACGGTCCTTGCCGATCCGGTGCAATCGACTCTTCAGCTTGCCCCGGCCGCCCGCGGTCGGACTCGCAACCACTGGAACGGGAGCGGGCGTGGGAACGGTTTCGCCCTTGGAGACATCGGTTAGCGACAGCGCCACGGTGACGGCCGGCCCGGCAGTGACGGACTTGGCCGGCACCGCGACAGCCGGCGCCTGGGCCCCGGGACCACCGTTGACCGCAATCAGAAAGATCTCTCCCTCAGCGTTGACCTGGATGTCGTGCACCTCGTTCATCCCGGTGTCGAAAAGCACGAAGGCCTTGCCGTCAGGTGCGATGCGGTAGACGTAGCCCTTGGGATCGCTGCCGGCCAGCAGGTGATTCTCGGGGTCGACCGCCAGGCAGATGACGTTGGTCTGGCCCGTGTCGTACAACTCGCTGGCCTCCCCCTCCGGGTTGACCTTGAACACCCTCCCCTTGCTCCC
Organism: Terriglobia bacterium; assembly: GCA_963665655.1. GTDB lineage: Bacteria > Acidobacteriota > Terriglobia > Versatilivoradales > Versatilivoraceae > Versatilivorator. Next base: position 4,097,435 of record OY762429.1, on the reverse strand, counting down.
GGTGGCCACGTAGAGAGCGCCGTCCGGACCGAAAGCCAGGTCCCAGATAAAGCGGTCGTCCGGATCGAAAAAGACCGAGGCTTCCCCTTCGGACGATATCTTGTAGACCTTGCCATTGGGGGAGGTGGCCGCGTAGACGTTTTGTCGGGCGTCCAGCGCCAGCGCCAGAACGTCCAGCTCGGCGGAGTCGAAAAAAAGCGACGACTTGCCGGATTCGTCAATCCTGAAGACCTTCCCATCGTGCCCGGTCGCCACGTAGAGATGGCGGCTGCCGTCGTAGACAGCCGACCAGATGAGGGCTTGATCCGAATCCAGCACCGAGTCGAATTGGCGGGCCAGCGCCAGTGTTCCGTCCTGGCGCAGAGAGAGCCCACGAAGAGTGCCCCTGGAAAAGTCGCTGAAGGAAGAGGTCGTCCAGAACCGGGGATCGACGGCCAGAGTGGGCAGGCAGAGCAGCGGCAGAAGGCCCAGGCAGACCATCCGGAATTTCGTTTTCATGCAGACTCCATTGCCGCTCTGACCGGCTCCCCCGAATTGGGCAGCAGCCCCGGGTCGGGAAAGCCCTGCCCTCAATGGACCACTTTGAGTGTCAGGGTGCGGCGGCCCCGGACCACGAAGGGCAGGGACGGCAACTCGTACTCATACAGGTTGGAGGCGCCCATCACCGTCAGGCTGCTGCTGGCGCTTCTGGCCGAGATCAGCACCTGTCGAAAAGAGGGCGGAAGGCTGGAGAATTCCTCTCCGTGGAGCAGGACCGCGGGTTGGGGCCGCTGCAATCGGACATAGACCCGATCGTTCTTGCGCAGATTGTTGATGGCTCGGATCAGGTGGTCGAGATCACGAGGAACGAACCTCCTTCCCACCAGCTGATTTTCGGCCGCGGTCATGGTGGCGCCGTCGGCAACCGTGGCCAGCAGCCTTCCCTCCGCAATGTCCTCGGGAACCGGAAGCGGGATCTTTTCCTCGTACTCCCCGCCGTTGGGCTTCCGAAAAACCACCGACAGCATCACGGTCTCTCCGGGTTTGACCGATTCCCGGTTGGGCCAGACCCGCTCCAGGCGACCGGTCCTCTTTTCATCGCTGGAGGTGATGTCGACGGAAATCTCCTCGATGTCGACCCCCTCGAAGCCGCTTCCCAGGATGTAGCTGAGCGGCCGCCCCACCGCCATGGAGGCAAACAGTTGGGAGTTGGTGTCTCCGGAAAAGAGGTTCTCGACACGCACATCGGGCCGGTCCTTGAGACGGATTCTGCCCTGAACCTGCAGCGTGGATTCTCCCAGCGCCCGTTCCTGGGAAATAATGGTGCTGAAAACGGTGAAGTTAGTCAGAAAGGGCGTCAGGAGACGGTCGTTGACCAGTTCGAACCTGAAGGTTCGGGAGCTGTTTCGGCTCGAGGTGAGGTTGATGATCAGCGGAATCAGCTTGGGGGCCACGCCTATGGTCCCGAACAGACCTCGCGACCGGTCCTGCGTGATCGACCCGACCAGATCGGTTGGCACCGCGATCTTGAAGGAACTGTTCAGGTTGGGGAGCAGCGAAACCACCTGGGCCTTGGAGACGGGCAGATCGACGGGTCCCAATGAAAACCAGGGATGTCCGAAGGCATAGATCTTGTCCCCCTCGCGGTGGGTCACCGTCCCGGAAGCGCTGGCTCCGAATCCCAGATCTCCCCTCATCAACTGGACGGCGATCGACGAGCCCGGGACAACATCGGACCCGTCAGCCAGCTTCCCACCGGTGTCTCCTGAAACCGGCCCCCCGCCCTGCAACACCCTCATCCCGTAAGGCGCCAGAGCGCCTCCCAGAACGCCGGCCGCTTCGGCCGCCACTCCCGACAGAACCAGGGGCGTATCGATATAGCGAAACAAGTGGCCGGCCAGGGGCTTCAGGGAAGCCGCGGCGGCCATCGATTCGGAGACGGCAAAGACGGGAGCGGTCCCGGAATTGGGGGCGGAGAGGATCCCGGGGCCTCGAATCCCAAGCGTACGGTGTGGGGCGATCGAGGAGACCTCGATCACGATGGAGTCGCCCCGAACCGGCTCATCCGACTGCTCGAAGGTGTCGACCAGTTGCTCGATGGGAGTGACGCCCGCCACCGCCTCCTTGGAGAACGGGAAGGAGAAGGCCACGGCCCCGATCAGCCGGCCGTCGACATAGACCGGGCTCCCGCTCATGCCGCCCATCACTCCGGTCTTCTCCAGGGGGCCCCCGGAAAGCCGGGCCAGAATGGCGTCCTGGCGGGGACTGATGTTCTTGAGGACTCCCAGCACCTCGGCCTCGAATTCTTCGACCTCGGTCCCCCGAAAGACGGTTTTTCCGATTCCCTTCATGCCCGGCTTGACCTCGTCCAGGGGCATGAAGTTGCGGTCTTCGCCCTCAGGCCCCGCATGCAGCGACAGGATGAGCAGGAGCGGCAGGACCACGCCCGCGATGCTGCTCCAGGTCCACCCGGACCGGACGGCCGGCTCGAACCGTTGGAAAGGGAGAGATTTCATGGAACCCTTACGTCTTTCATCCCACTGCCCAACCGAACCCAGGAGGCCGGAGGCAAAGCCTCCGCCCCGCTCCAGGCGCGGAATTATAGCAGAACCCTGCCGAGCCGGTGGCCGCAACCGGAAGGGGAGATCGGTCCTGACGGCGTTCCCTTGCAACAGGTTCCGGCAACCGGACCAGCCCCGAACTCCCCGGCGGCACCGATCATTCAGGGTGAAACTTCCTCACGGTTGTGGTAACTAAAGCCAAGCCATTCCGAGCAAAGGCGGGAGGCAATGGAACAGCAACGGAGCCAATCCGGAACCGTGGCAACCCCGATACCCTTCACGGGGTATGTGCTGGCCGGAGGCCAAAGCACCCGGATGGGCCGGGACAAGGCCCTGATCGAGATTGGGGGACAGCCTCTGATCGGGTCCGCCGTGAATCTCCTGAAGGCATTGACCGAGCGAGTCGTGGTCCTCGGCCCTGAGGAGAATTACGGCTTTCTGGGCGTGCCCGTGCTCCCCGACCTGGTGCCCTCCCGCGGGCCTCTCAGCGCCATCTACACGGGCCTGGAGCGTTCGTCGACGGACGCCAACCTCTTTCTGGCCTGCGACATGCCCCTGATGGAAGGAACCTTCCTGAAGCTGTTGGTGGAACGGGCCCCCTTGGCCGACGCCGTCCTGATGCGGCTGGACGACGGCAAGCTGGAACCCCTGTGCGCCGTCTACAATCGCTCCTGCCTTCCTACGGTCAAAGCCAACTACGAGAGGCAGAGGTTCAAGCTTTCGAACCTGTTTCCTAACTTGCGGACCCATTACCTCACCGAGGCCGATCTCGAGGATCTGGAACTGGACCGCAGGATCTTCACCAACCTCAACGATCCCGGGGACCTGGAGCCGTGGGGGTATTGAGTCCGGGGCAATCGTGAGACGGCGACCTGCGCTGTGGGTCTGGAAAAGGAGCTACTTCAACTGATCGAGCAATTCTGCTTTGCTGATTTCAATATGGCTGGCGATTTCTGTCAGGATGGCGTTGAGTGTTCCAATGCGGAGGTTCTTGTGCCGTGGAATCGTGATGTGGTGAGTACCATGAGCAGTCGTTCGCGTCAAACGCTGGTGGCTTCCCGTTTGTCGAGTCTGCTTGTAACCGAACTGGCCGAGCTTGCCGGCAAGTGAATCGCCGCTAAGGTCCCGGGGCAACCTCATACGGCGATGACTTCGTCACGCACGAAGTGGAGTCGGATGAGTTTGGGACATTGGCTTTCTTCGAAATGGCACTCGGTCGCATCCCGTACAGCCGAGCGTAGTTCTTCAAGCGTGTCTGCCTCAGTGAATATAGGGGCAGACAGCGCTCTGGCTTCGTAACCGCCCTCCGGCGATTCCTGAACGGAGAAAATGATTTCCTCGGCCACTTCAACCTCTCCAGTCGATTCGACCTGATTCTACCAAACTTTCCGGTTTGAAGTAGACTACAGTGGTTCGCTTTCCAGGAACGACCCGCTCCGCAAATCTTCCAGGCTCACCTTGTCAGCCGGCTGTCTCAATTGTCGGCGTGCCTCGGCTACATCCATGCGATCCTCGAGAAGTTGCAGCAACTCCAGGTCTTCAACGCCGATGACAGCAGCTACGGGTCGTCCGTGCAGCGTGACCAGGAAGCGTTCTCCTGCCACACGAACTGCATCGACGATCTTGGAAAAGTTCTGACGAGCCGAGGAAGCGCTGATTTCGGTGGCTTCAAGTTCAGTATTCATTTCTTCCCCCTGTACACCTCCCTCCGATGCCATTCTGGCCGCCCTCATTCCACCTTGTGCCGGATCCTGAGAATGCTGCGGGAAAGGTACTCGCTTCGCCCTTCCACCTGGTTGCGGTCGAAGAAACCCTCGGACTTGAAGTCGGGCGAGGTCACAAAGAAGGCTTCCCTTCCCCTGGGATAGTGCACGTCGCCTTCCGAATAGACGATGCGGGCGGGGCTGTTCAGGTAGAAGCCCAACCCATAGGCCACATTGCGCGAGATTCCGTAGACGAACAGGGGCTGATCCCGGAATCCCTCTTCTTCCTGAAGGCAGGTTGCCAGTTGGCGGGAGGACTCGGCGGCATCCACCTGCGGGAAGACTCCCCCTGTCACCAGAACCACCGCCAGGGCAACCGCCGCCAGGTAGCAAGCCACCGAGGCCGTTCGCCGGCGGCGCCAATGGAACAGCAGGGCAAGCAGGCCGGTGCCCGCCAGCAGCCCGGAGGCGGCGCCCGCCAGCGACTCCACCGGCAGGTTCAGCCGGGGGGCGTAGAAGGGCAGCGCCAAGCCCGTCACAATCAGGCACAGGGCCTGGTAGAGAAAGAAGTCCCTGAACCAGGGGGGGCGGGCTCCTTCCGGCTCCGGCTTCAGCCAGAGCCGGACCTGGTGGCCGATCAGCAGGGCGATGGCGGGAGCCGCCGGCAACAGGTAACCGGGCAACTTGGACCGGGAGAGGGAGAAGATGACCAGCGGCGTCAACAGCCACAGCCACAAGAAGAGATCCTGGGCCCCGGCAAGCGAGCGCCAGCGATTCCCATGTCGAAACAGTCCGCGAGCCGACGGAATCAGTTGCAGGCTCCAGGGGAAAAAGCCGATCAGGGCAACCGCCGGAAAGAACCAGACAGGCTGGGGGTGCTCATAGCGGTCGGTAAAAAACCGTTCCAGATTGTGCCGGATCAGGAATTCCTCCACGAATCCCCAGCCGTTGGCCAGTGTGCACAATCCGTACCAGGGCAGAACCACCGCCAGCAACATCAGGACTCCGGTGACGGGTCTGAACCTGGCTGCCAGCTCCATCCGACCCGTGACTCCCAGAAAAACAGCCAGGCTGACCAGGGGCAGAACCAGGCCGGCCGGTCCCTTGGCCAGAGTCGCCAGTCCCAGGAACGCATAAAGGGTCAGCAGCAACCCCCGTTGCGCACCGGAAGCGGCCGAATCCCGCCAGAGCCCCTTGTCGCCGAACAGCAGGAGGAACATGGCAGTCCAGGCTACCGCCATGGCCGCCGAAAACACCATATCGGTGGAGGCGGCCCGAGCCAGCGAGAAATAGAGAATCGAGGCCGCCAGGATGAGACAGGAGAACAAACCCTCCATGGGGCCCTCCCGCCGCCTGCCCACCAGGTAGACGCAAAACACTCCCAGCACGGCAGCCAGCGCCGAAGGCAGCCGGGCGGCGAATTCGTTGACTCCCGAGAGCCAATAGGCCGCCGACGCCAGCCAGTAATAGAGGACCGGCTTTTCCAGCCAGGGCTCTCCGAAATAGCGCGGGGTCACAAAGTCGCCCGAGGCCACCATTTCTCGGGCCACCTGGGCGTAGCGGGGCTCATCCGGACCCACCAGTCCCAGGCCGCCCAGATCCAGGAAGAACAGGACCCAGACAAACCCAAGAATCAGAAGCAGGTGGCCGGGTTGGATTTTTCGGAACACGTTTACCGGAAGCAGTTATGACAGGCGGGCTAGTAGTAGTCCGAGCAGGACATGTAGTAGCCGCATTGGGGGCACCGCAGCTTGCAGTGGTCGGGTTGCAACTCCAAACCGCACTGAGGACAGAACTGGCTGGGATCCTTTTGCCGGTCGGGAGGCGCCGGCAGGCGTTCCCGGGAAGCGTCCTTTTCCGGAAGGCGTGGAGGGTAGGAATTCAAAGAAGTGACTGCCGGCTTCCGGGGCTCTGAAACAACATGCCGGTCCTGCGGCCGGAGGCCTGGCGGTTGCCGACCGTCTGCACCCGAGCCTACTGCAGGTGCGGATCGATCATCTTTTGAAATTCCGACTTCGGCATGGCGCCCAGCAGGTTGCCGACCACCTGGCCATCCTTGAGAAGCAGGATCGTAGGGATGCTGCGAATACCGTACTTGGAGGCGACCGCCGGGTTATGGTCGGTGTTGAGCTTTCCCACCTTGACCTTGCCGGCGTAGGAGCCTGCCAGCTCCTCAATGATGGGACCCACCATCCGGCATGGGCCACACCAGGGAGCCCAGAAATCCACCAGCACCGGCTGATCGGCTTGCAGGGCCTCCGCGTCAAAATTCGCATCGGTAAATTCCACTACGTTTCCACTCATCGTTTCGCCTGCTCCTTCCTGAGATCGTTGCGCCAATGCACCCTAGCTTGCCCCCGGCCCCGGCGCTTGTCAAGGTTTTAATGGGCCCCGCAGGCCCACCTGCCTTCGCCCGCTTTCAGGCCGGCTGCGGCGGTGCGAATACTCCGCCGTCAGGGCCTGAACGATGCGGGAAGCCGCGGCGGTCAGAGGATAGCGGCCGGCCTGGCTCAGCCAAATCCAGCGCGCGCCCGGGATCGAGAGAGTCGGTGGCAGTGGAGGTTTCAGCCGGGCCTCATACACCGTCAGAGTGATTCTCCGATTGGTGACGGCGTGCTTGACCACGGTCAACCGGTCGCGCAGCCGGACGTTCAATTGAAATTCCGACTCCAGGTACTTCACCAGGGAGCCGGCGAGGTCGGATCGACCGAATTCTCCCCCGGGAAACTCCCACATGTCCCGGAGCAACCGCGAGCCGGATCGCCGCCGTATCAGGAATCGCCCCCGGTGCCGGATCACCGCCGCGGCTTGACGGCTCAAAATCATTTCCGACCGCTTGCCCTTCTCAGGCAGCCGTTCCTGCATGCCCGATTTCAGGGCCTCGCAATGGGACGACCAGGGGCACAGGAGGCAGCGCGGGTTGCGGGGTAGACAGACCGTCGCCCCCAACTCCATCAGGGCCTGGTTGAAGTCTCCCGGCCTGTAGGCGGGAAGCAGTTGTTGGCCGGCGGCAGCCACCATGCCCTGCAGAGGCGACTTTGCGGGGTCGCCCCTCAGACAGAACAGCCGGCTCAGCACCCGCACCACGTTGCCGTCCAGGGCCGGCAGCGGCAGGTCAAAAGCAATACTGAGGATGGCGGCGGCCGTGTAGCGGCCGATTCCGGGCAATCTCAAGGCTTCCCGATAGCTCCCGGGAAACTTTCCTCCATGCTCCCTCACCAGAATCCGGGCCGTCTTCTGGAGATTTCTGGCGCGGGAGTAGTAACCCAGCCCGGCCCAAATCCGCAGCAGATCCCGGGCGTCGGCCCCGGCCAGATCCTCAAGGGTGGGGAAAGCCTTCATGAACCGCAGAAAATAGGGAACGACGGTTTGAACCTGGGTCTGCTGGAGCATGACTTCAGAGACCCAGACGGGATAGAAGTCGCGCGATTCACGCCAGGGAAGCCGGCGCTGGTGCTGCCGATACCAGGCGAGCAGCCCGGTCTGCAGGCGTCGGATTTCGGCTGGAGGGAGATGGACCGCTTCGGTCGCGGCCGGCTTCGACATGCCCGCAGGATCTTCCATCGTTCCCCGGCTGTCAAGGCCCTCAACCCGCATTTCTCACCAGGGGGCGTGATCATGGCACAGGCATTTTCCCCTCAGGGCAGGGATAATTGGCGGCAAAATCAAGTCCGGCGCGGTATACTGTTCACGGCATGTCTTCGCCGGTGCCGATCGGTCCCGGCGCGGACGTACTTTTCTCCCTCTTTGAATCGAATCGTTTCCGTGGGTTGAGTGAGCGAAATCACCCCATCCGAAAAGGGAGAAAATGGATGCCGACCTCGTCCAAGCCTGAAACCAGCGCAATCCATCGGGTCCTGATCGACAGCGGCGCGGACCCCAAGCTGATCCATCCCGCCATCGAGGAGATGCGTCACTTGAGTGGGCAGAACGTCATCACCGCCATCGGAGCCCAGATCACCGAGGTCCGGTCCGAATTGCAAGCCCAAATCAATGATCTCCGGTCCGAAATGCAAGCTCAAATCAACGATCTCCGGTCCGAGTTGCAAGCCCAAATCACCGAACTCCGGTCTGAAACGCAAGCCCGGTTCACTGATCTCCAATCTCAAATCACCGGGCTGCGGGCCGAGATGAACACCCTGAACAAGGTGATCTGGCCGCTCATCAGCTTGCTGTTCATTCCCATGCTGGCCCTGGCTTACAAGATCCTCACGCAGTGAGCCCAGACGGTTCCGGGTGGGCGAGCGCATGCCAATCGGCGGTGACCCCTTCCCTCGCCGGCAGCATCTTCCATCGATTCCCGGCCGACAAGGCCCTCCAGCCCCGCTGCGACATTTCCATGGACAGGCCACCCGAAAGTTGCTAGATAGAGGGGCATGGGTGCCTCCATTGCCGAAATCGCCCGTCATCTTCAATGTCCCTTCCACGGAGACGGTTCCCTGCGACTCCAGCGGATCTCCAACTGGGAGGAAGCCGACCGGACCTCGCTGATCTACTGCGAGGGCTCAACCAGGGCCGCCCGCCTGCCCGATGAGCTGACGGCCGGCTGCATCATCGCCACCGCCGACATCCACAGGTCCGGCTGGAACACCATCGTTTCCGAGCGGCCCAAGCTGGACTTTTCCCGAGCGGCCCGCCTGCTCCATCCCCGGCCGGCCGGCCGGGGAGTGCGACATCCTTCCGCGGTGATTTCCCGCGAGGCGGTCATTGGACGGCAGGTGGACCTGGGACCTCAGGTGGTGGTGGGGGCCGGGGCCCGGGTGGACGACCGCTGCATCCTGAACGCGGGGGTGGTGGTGGGAGAGCGTTGCCGAATCGGCAGCGACTCCATACTCCATCCCCGGGTGGTCCTCTATCCCGGCACGGAGCTGGGTTGCCGGGTAACTCTGCACGCCGGTGTGGTGCTGGGAGCCGACGGATTCGGATACGTGTTCGACGGAACCTCCCACGTCAAGTTTCCCCAGGCAGGCAGGATTGTGATCGAGGACGATGTGGAAATCGGGGCCAATACCACGGTGGATCGCGGCTCGCTGGGGATGACACGAATCGGCCGGGGAAGCAAGATCGACAATCTGGTCCAGATCGCCCACAACACCCAAATCGGTTCGGCGGTGATCATCGCCTCTCAGACGGGCATCTCCGGCAGCGCCGTCATTGAAGACCAGGTGGTCATCGCCGGCCAGGCCGGGTTCGGCGAGCACATTCGGGTCAAAAAGGGCGCCGTCATCGGAGGACAGGCCGGAGTCCTTCCCGGGAAGATCCTTCCGGGCAACCAGGTCTATTGGGGAACGCCCGCCCGCCCCCTGAGGGAGTTCAAGCGAATTCTGGCTCTCCTCCCCCGTCTTCCCCAGATGCGTTCGGAACTGGAGCGATTGAAGAAACGCCTCGATCAGCTCCTGCGGGAAAACGAGAAATCCGGCAAGTGACGATCCTCGGCGTCAGTGAGGAGATTCGGCCGCCGGACTGAGGCAAAAGCATGGACGCGGCCCGCTTCTCGCAAATCGTGGATGAGGCCCTGGAAGGTTTGCCCCAATTTTTCCAGACCCGCCTGGACAATCTGGCCGTCATCGTCCAGGACTACCCCGAGCCGGAACTGCAGCGGCAATTCCCCGGACGTCTTCTGGGCCTGTTTCGCGGCGTTCCGAAGACCCGCCAATCCGTCTTTGCCGGCGCCTCTTTTCCCCAGCAGGTTTATCTCTACCAGAAAAACATCGAAGCGGTCAGTTACGGCGAAGCCGACCTGCGCCGTCAGATCGAGAAGACCCTGAAGCACGAAATCGGCCACTACTTCGGGCTTTCCGAGGAAGATCTGAGGGCGCTCGGCTACTGAGCGACAAGTCCCTGCGGCCGCGGGCAGCGAACGACATGCCGTTTCAGTCCTGGTTCCATCTGGAGCGAATCCCCGAGCCGGAAGTCATGGACGACCGGGATGGAGTCGAAGCTTACACGGCTTCGGCCGCTCAAGCCTATCTGGAACGGATTGACCGGACCTTTGTCGACCACGCTTTGAGGCTGGGGGTCGCCGAGGGCAAGGTCCTGGATATCGGCACCGGACCCGGGCTCATCCCCATACTGCTGGCCGCGAGAGGCCCCGGGCTGAGCCTGACCGGGGTGGACCTTTCGGAACCCATGCTGCAGAAGGCCAGCGATGCCGCCGAGGAAGCCGGAGTGGCCGACCGGCTCGACTTCCGGACGGGCGACGCCAAGTCATTGCCCTTTTCCGAGCGGAGCTTCGACCTGGTCCTCTGCAATTCCCTGCTTCACCACCTGCCCGATCCCCTGGCGCTGCTCAACGAAATCTCCCGGGTGAGCAAGCCCGGAGGCGCCATCCTGCTGCGAGACCTGAGGAGGCCCTCTCGCCTCGAGTTTCCCTTCCATGCCGGCTGGTTCGGGCGCCACTATTCCGGGCTGATGAGACAGCTCTACCGGGACTCGCTCCGCGCCGCCTACACCCGGGGCGAGCTCGAGGAGCTGGCGCACCGCTCCAAGTTGGCCGGCGTCCGGGTCTTCCGGACCGGCCGGACTCACATCGGAATCGAGCGTGAAGGCAGGAGCTGAACAACTGAATATCGCTTGACTTAGCGTACGCCAAGACGTACGCTAATAATGATGGAGGTGACTTGTGACCACGTTGAACGCAACCGAAGCTCGTTCCAAACTCTACAGACTGATTGACGAGGCCGCCCGGTCCCACAGCCCGGTTGTGATTACGGGAAGACGCGGCAATGCGGTCCTCATTGCCGAAGAAGACTGGAACGCAATCAACGAAACGCTCTATCTGCTTTCGATCCCGGGAATGCGCGAGTCCATACGAGAAGGCATGGAATCCGGTCTCGACAATTGCGAAAAGGAACTGGACTGGTGAGGTGGGAGCTCTATTTCACCCGGCAGGCAAGGAAGGACGCGAAAAAACTGGCTGCCGCCGGATTAAGGGGAAAAGCCCGGGAATTGCTCGACATCATTCGAGACGATCCATTCCAGAAGCCGCCACCCTATGAAAAGTTGGTGGGGGATTTGGCCGGAGCATACTCCCGGCGGATCAACATCCACCATCGGCTGGTCTACCAGGTATTTGAGGAGGAACGATCGGTAAAGGTCCTGAGGCTATGGACCCACTACGAGTAGTTCCACCAACGGTCGGGTTGAGTTCAGGTAAGTAGTGCCCCCGCCCCCCACTACGGGGCGGATCATCCAAAGGTGAAGAAACAAGAGTTGTTTCAGGCCAAGATCAACACGATGCTTAACGTGTCGAGCACAAGGCTCTTCACTCTTCACTCTCCACTCTTCACTGTTGTTTCAGGCAAGTGGCGCCCCTGCCCCCCACGACGGGGCAGATCATCCGAGTGGGAAACAAATTGTGTTTCAAGAAAAATGTCGCCAAGTCTCTTGGTTTCAATGGTTTCCATGGTCTGCGGCGGCCTGGGAGCCAGATTTGTTTCAGGCAAGGGAATCAGGACTGCGGGAGCCAGCGGCGAAAGTGCCGGAGCCAGTTGGCGTGGAAGATGTTGTCCAGGTCGGCTTCCGCATATCCCCGTTCCGCCAGGATGGGTCCCAGCTTCTGGAGGTCGGCGATGGTGTGAAAATCGGAAGGCATGTGGTTGAGTCCTCCAACGTCGCTCCCGATGGCGGCGTGGAGGGTGTTTCCCGCCAACTGGCAGACGTGGTCGATGTGGTCGGCGACGGCCGCCAGGGTGACATTCTCCGGCGAAGACTTGCCGTGAACCCAACCGGGAACCAGCATCCAGGCGTCCAGAACCGAGCCGATCACCGCAGAGCGGTCCAACAGCAGGCGAATCTGCTGGTCGGACAACTGCCGGTCCCCGGGCACCAGGGCCCGGCAGTTGTTGTGGCTGGCGATCACCGGTCCGGGGAAATGGTCCAGGGCGTCGTAGAAGCTCTCCTCCGCCAGGTGGGAAACGTCCAGGGTCATGCCCACTTCGGCCAATCGGGACAGCAGTTGCCGGCCTCGCGGGGTGAGGGGGCCCTCGACGCCGGTGCCGGCCGCGTATTGGCCGTAGCCGAAGTGGGTGAGCGAGACGCTGCGCAGGCCGCCCGTCCACCAGGACTCCAACTGATCGGGCCCCAAAATGGGATCGGCGCATTCCATGGAGACGATGATCCCTAGGGGAAGGTCGGAATCCGAGTCCCGCTCCCATCGCCGCCACTGCCGGTCCAGGTCCTCCACGGACCCTATCAGTGTGACCTCACCCATCTCCTCCAGCACCCGGTAGTAGGCCAATTGGCCCTGGGCGTTGGCGCAGGCCATGGCCTGGGTGCCGAAGTCCAGATCGAGGCGGCTGACGGGCCTGATCTTGCGGTTCACCCGGGCCGCCAGGGAAGACTGGCACACCGCTATCCTTCCCCGTCTCATATCCGGCAGGCTGACGGCGCCCCGGCCCCGTTCCAACGCATCCGTCATTCCCTGCTCGCGCCGGTTGCTGACCGCCGCGGGCTCGGTCATGTCCCGGTTGTGGGCCAGGGCGAACAGGGCCAGGTCCAGGTGCCCGTCGAAGATCGATCTCATTGCGAAACTCCTCTCCCGGATCCGGCGGTCGCTGATTGCGAGGCGTTTGGGTTCACCGATACGCCATGGGAACGGCGGTTCCCCGGCTCATGTCGGCACGGAAGCGGCCAGACATTGGAATGGCAGGATGCCTCGACGGCAGCCCGGGTGATTCAGGGGAAAAGTGTGGGATGCAAGTGAGGACAGACCGGTGACTGAGCGCCGGGACCGAGAGCTACTCGGCCTTGCGTGATCCCTGCTGGAGTTCCTCGGGAAAGCTTTCGCCGAGCGCCTGTCCGGTCGCCTGGGTTTCGGAGGCGTTCTCCAGGTATTCCTGAACGTCAGTCCTGGCTTCCTCGTCGCTGACCGCCTTGGCGCTGAGCGAAATCCGCCGGTTGTCGAGGTCCATGCCCAGCATCTTCACCACGATTTCTTCCCCGGGCTGGTAGTTGGACACGGAGGCCCGCCCGGGCGTTTCCGGAAGCTCGGAAACGTGCACCAGGCCTTCAACCCCCTCGGCCACCTCCACAAACAATCCGAAGTCGGCCGTGCGGGTCACAATGCCCTGAAGAACGGCATCCACATGAGTGCTGCGGGCAAAGGCCTCCCAGGGATGCTCGGTAACCTGCTTCAGGCTCATGGACATCTTTCGATTGGAAGGGTCGAGCTTGGTGACCAAGGCATCGATGACATCGTTGACCTTCAGAACCTGGTCCGCGTGGGACAATCGCCGGGTCCACGAAATCTCGGAGATCGGCAACAATCCCTGGATGCCCGTTTCGAGCTCGACGAACGCGCCAAAATGCTCCAGCTTCTTCACGGTTCCGGTAATGATGGTGCCTTCCGGGAAGAGTCCGGCGGCATCGCGCCAGGGATCGTCTTCGGGTTTGCGGAAGCCCAGGGAAATCCGGCACCTCTCCTGATCGTATTTGAGAACCGCTACCTCGATGTGGTCTCCGACCTTGAAGAGTTGGGAAGGATGCTTGATTCGCCTCCAGGACATCTCGGAGATATGGAGCAGCCCCTCGACGCCGCCGATGTCCACGAAGGCCCCGTAATCGAGGATTCTCCGAATAATGCCCGGCAGGCGCTGGCCGACGGCCAGGGTGGCCAGGGTCTCCTTCCGCTTCTTGGCCCTGGCTTCGTTGAGCAGTGCGCGACGCGACAGGATCAGCTTGCCGTTGGGCAGGTCATGCTGCATGACCTTGAGAGTCAGCGTCTGTCCCAGGTAAGGCTTGAGATCCTCGACATAGGACTCGTCGACCTGAGAGGCCGGAATAAAGCCGCGCATGCCCACGTCCGCCAACAAACCTCCCTTGACGACCTCCACAACCCTGCCTTCCAGGTTCTTGCCGCTGTCGATGGATTCCTGCAAGGCCACCAGTTGCTTGGCTCTCAGCGCTTTTCTGTACGAAACCCTGAGCTGGATGTCGGAATCGGCCGAACCTTCCAGCATTACGGAAATGGAATCACCCATTCCGAACAGCAGATTCCCATCCGGACCCTTGATCTCATCCTTCATCAGGGTAGCTTCGGACCGGCCGCCCGCGTCCACCAGGAGTTCGTTGTCGTAGATCCCCACGATCTTGCCTTCGACCACCTGTCCCGGTTTCAGCGGCGGGCGGGATTTTTCATACTTGGCAAGCAGCGTGGCGAAATCTTCCTCTTCTTCCTCGTCCACGACTTCGCTGCTTGCATCCACTTGATCTTTGTCTTCCATAAATAAAACTCCGGCAGATTGAAAATTTGGATGGGGATTATAGCAAATGCGCGGTGCTTTACCAGCGCAATCGGATCAGGAACATCCCCTCCGGCGAGGGATTGTCGGACTCCCAATCAGAATCCTTGCAATGGGATCGCTGATGGCAGTGAGTGATTCGGGAACCAGGTGGGACCAGGGTGAGGATTGGGGGAGCAGGTCTCGACAGGCTTTTCGGACACACTCCCCCGGAAGGATTCAACGACTACCCCGCCACATGTTTCTTGTATCGGCTCTCGATCCTTTCCCAATTGAGGTTGCCGATGAAATTGTCGATGTACTTGACACGACCGGGTCCGTCCTTGTGGTAGTAGGCGTGCTCGAACACGTCACAGGAAATCAAGGGGATCCCTCCCCAGATGGCCCCGTATTGATGCTCGTCAACCAGGACATTGATCAGCCGCTGCGAATAGAGGGCATCGTAGACCAGCAATCCCCAGCCGCTGAGCTTTGCGGCAAAGGCCGATGCTTTGAAATCGGCCTTCCAGTTGTCGACCGAACCGAACTCGGCGGCCAGCGCCTTGGAGAGTTCGGGAGCCTTGGAGGCATCGCCGTCTCCACCCATGACTTCCCAGTACACGTCATGGAGCAGGGCTCCCGCGTGGTTCCAGGTAAAGCGGCGCTTCAACTCTCCGACCTGGCTGTAGTTGCCGTTTGCCTTGCCCCGGTCGGCCGTCTCCAACTCCCTTTCGATGTTATTCAGGAAAGTAACGTAGCCCTTGTGGTGGGTGTTGTAGTGCCAGTCGCTCGTTTCGGCTGAGACCACATCCTTCAACAGCTCCTTGGCCTCCTCATCGGAATAAGGCCTCGGATTGAACTTCCATTCGTAAACCATACGGATCTCCTCCTTGGGATAGGGAACCAGGGTGGTGCGCAGACGGCCCCTTTCAAGAGCCGGGCAATTGGCGCCGGCAATTCTGCTCGAAATCGTCCGGTAATCATAATGAGATCGGCATCGTGCGTCAACCGTAGCCGGACCGGTTTCCGGCCTTCAGAAAGCCCAGCGAAGCAGCGTCGTGCCTACCGTGAATCCCGCACCCACCGAGGCCAGCAGGACCACGTCTCCCTGGACCAGCCTGTTGTCGGAAAGAGCGTCCCGGATGGCCAGGGGAATGGTGGCCGCGGTGGTGTTTCCGTACTTCTGCAGGTTCAGAATCACCTGATCCTCACGCAATCCGAGCCGCTCGGCCGTTCCCCGAATAATCCGGGCGTTGGCTTGATGGGGAATGAGAAGTCGGAGGTCTCGGGGCGAAAGATGGTTTCGTTCCAGCACGATCCGGCTGGCTTCCTCCATCTTTCGAGTGGCGAACTTGAAAACCGGCTGGCCTTCCTGCTTGACATAGTGCAAACGCTGCTTGACCGTCTGGCAACTGGGTGGCATCAAGCTCCCTCCGGCCGGCATGCACAGACTGGGCCCGCCCGAACCATCGATCTCATGGTGGGCATCGATGAAGGAATATTCCGCCCGGACCGCCGGTTCCAGCAGGACCGCGCCGGCTCCATCGCCGAAGAGCACACAGGTGTTGCGATCCTGGTAGTCGATGATCCGGGACATGGAATCGGCGCCGACCACCACCACGCGCCGGTGCATTCCCGAGGCGACAAAGGCCACCCCGGCAGAGACCGCATAGACGAAGCCGCAGCAAGCCGCCGAGAGATCGAATCCCCAGGTCCGCGAAATTCCGAGCTTGTCCTGAACCAGGCAGGCAGTGGACGGAAAGTACATGTCCGGAGTCACGGTGGCGATGATCAACACTTCGATCTGGTGGGGTTCCATCCCCGTCGAACGGCAAAGAGCCTTGATTGCCTCCACGGCCATGTCGGAAGTGGCCTTGCCGGGTTCGAGAATGTGGCGGGTGGCAATGCCGGTCCTTTGCAGAATCCACTCGTCCGAGGTGTCCACCATCTTTTCGAGGTCCTGATTGGTGAGGAGCCGTTCGGGCACATGGCAGCCGACACCGCTGATCTGGACGGGACAGGCAGATCTCATCGACAGGAACTCCCGAGGGATGCATCCTTGGCAGCGGGGCCTTCCACCGCTACCGGGGGACCGACGTGGCCGCCTATCTTAGGGCAAGCCACCCCAAATGTAAATGACGCGGAAGGTTGGGTGTTCCGGCCGGCATTGACAGAGGCCGAACGGGTGTGTTACCTCTGGCAAGCTGGTTGGTTCTTGAAATCCGAAGGCGGTCGAAGCCAGGAATGGAAAAACTCTTTTCAGTTGCGGAGGCCAACGCCCTGCTCCCTCGGCTCAGACAACTGTTGAGTCGCGTACAAACCGAGAAACGGCGACTGGTCGCCATGAAGGCTGCTGTGGAAGGGGCTCGGGAAGGCCATGTGCGCGACTGGGGCACCCCTCAGGGCCCCGCTTATATCCGGATCCTGGAGAACTTCCAGGAGAGCGTCCACACTATCGAGGAGCTGGGCGTCCTGGTCAAGGACTTCGATGCCGGCCTCTGCGACTTTCCCCACAAACGCGATGGCCGGGTGGTTTACCTGTGCTGGAAGCTGGACGAAAAGGAAGTTGCCTGGTGGCACGATCTCAATTCCGGATTCGGCGGACGGCAGCCGCTTTGAAGTGGAGAGTGAAGAGTGGAGAGTGAAGAGCTGCTTGATCGACATGCAAAGCATCTTGTCGGTCTCGGCGCAGTCCTTCCAATGAGTCCAGCCTCCGCCCCCCACGACGGGGCGCATCATCCGAGGACAAAACCAGGGATCTGGATGGCGTATCGGGAGCACGGCAAGGTTCCGGTTCCCCTCGGCGTCTTGCTTCGTGGTCCTTCGTGGATAATTCTTTTACCCCGTCGCATGCGGCGCGAAACCAAGTTGTTTCAGCGCGGTTAGGTCTTCAGGTGCCTGCCTCTTCCCGAAGTCCTCGGCTGACCACTCTCCACTCTTCACTCTCCACTCTCCACTCTTTTGAAGCACCCCTGTTTCACTCTGTATCGCTTCCCCGTCATCGGGAACGGGGGGCTTGCAGACCTGGCGCCTCCCCCTCAAATCCGATCAATTCCTGCTCCAGTTCCAGCTCGATCCCAAACCGCATCGACACCTCCTCCCGGGCCAAGCGAATCAGACCCAGCACATCGGAGGCACTGGCGCCTCCCAGGTTGATCACGATTCCGGCATGCTTGGGCGAGATCTGGGCTCGACCGAGCACCCTTCCCTTGAGACCCGCATCCTCGATGAGCTTTCCGGCGTAGTGCCCCGGCGGTCGCTTGAAGACGCTGCCGGCGGTAGGATACTGCCACGGCTGGCGCTGTCTCCGCCGAGCCAGGATATCCTCGCGAATGAGAAAGAGCGATTCCTTGCAACCCGGGGTAAAACGGAAGGTGGCGCCGGTAATATAGGTTTCCCGAATGCGAAGCGCCCGGCGGTAGGAAAATTCCACTTCATCCTTTTTCAGCACCTTGAAACGGCCCGTTCCATCCAGGCACTCGACCTCGACCAGGTGGTCGGAAATCTCGGCTCCGAAGGCGCCCGCGTTCATTCTCAGGGCGCCGCCCAGTAACCCGGGAATTCCCGAAAGGCACTCCAGACCCGCCAACCCCCTTCTCAGGCATGACTTGATGAACTCATCCAGCACCAGACCGGCGCCCGCACTCACCTTTCCCTGCTGAAAGGAGAGCCGGTTGAAGCCGCCGAGATGGACGGCCACCCCGGGGAAACCCCGATCGCTGACCAGCAGGTTGGCGCCGCCGCCGAGAACGAAACTGGGCAGGCTCTTTTCCACCAGATAGGCGTTCAGACGACGCAGGTCCTCCAGGTCGGCGGGACAGGCCAGCAGCCGGGCTTCCCCGCCGATCCGGTAGGTGGTGCGTTCCCGCAGAGGGACCCCGGCCAACACGTCTCCCCGCAAGAGCCTGCCTAATATCTCTTGGGTCCCGGCGCCCATTCCAGCACCTCCGAATCCTGACGCCTCCAAGCTATTCGGGCCGAATGGTCCTGTCAAGTGTCCTACGGTCCCATGGAAGACGGCCAGCCGTTCCCTCCCGGAATCGCACCTTGGCGGAAGTGCTATAATGCGCCGGCGACCGCGGCCCCTTCAGTTCGCGGCAAGCTGCGAGGAGACGATCTCATGGCAGAACGATTGGTACAGTGTGTGAAGTTGAAGCGAGAACTACCCGGGCTGGACCACCCGCCCTTCAGCGGAGAATTGGGAGAACGGATCTACCGGAACGTTTCCCAGGAAGCCTGGATCGCGTACCGCGAACATCTCAAGATGGTCATCAACGAGTACCGCCTCACGCTGGGCACCCAGGAGGCCAACGAGATGATCGAAAAGCACACCGAAGACTATTTCTTCGGACCGGGCGCATCTCTCCCTCCAGGATATATTCCTCCCAAAACCCTGTAGGACGTCTTCAAGGCCGAATGCCCACCCTGAGGGCGCGACTGTCCACGGCATACTGAAAGGCCCGGCTGACCTCGGCAAGCGGAAAAGTCCTGGTGAGAAGTTCGGAAAAGGGAAACCGGGTGTGGTGCTGCTCGAGGAAGGTTACGGCCGCCGACAGGTCTTCGGGAGCGTAGTTGTGAACGCCCCGGATCTGCAGCCAGCCGCGCACTACCCGTTCCGGATCCAGGGAAAGAGGACTGCTGGGAAACACGGCCCCGACCAGCACATAGCGCCCTCCGGTCCTCAATAGAGGCACGGCCGCCGCCATGGCGCTGCCAGCCCCCGACAGTTCCAGCGCCAGGTCCACGCCCCGTCCCCGGCTGAGTTCCTTCACCGTTCCGGCCAGTTTCCCGGGGCCGTCGCCCACGGCTACGCAGTGGCTGGCGCCGAAGCGTTCGGCCTGCTTCAGTCTCGATTCGTCGATATCACAGACGATAATTCGACTGGCGCCTCGGGACCGGGCCAGGGCGCAGGCGGTCAGACCCAGCATGCCGGCGCCCTGGATGAGCACGATCTCGCCCCGACAGCCTCCGCCGGCCCGCATGGCAGCCATGACCGTGGCGGTGGCGCAGTTGGCCGGGCAAGCCACCTCATCGGGCAGACCCTCCGGAATCGAAACCACCGGGGTACCGGCAATCAGATGGCACACCTCCGCCAGTCCCCCGTTGAAGAGGTGTTCAGGCCGAAGGCTCTCGTGTCCATATTTGAAAAGGCGTTCGCACTTCTGTGGAAGGGAATGCCGGCAGAAGAAACACTGCCCGCAACTGGCCGCAATCGACCAGGAGATGCGATCTCCCACACCCACCACCTCGCCGTCGAGAGTTCGCACCGGCGGCCCCGGGCCCACTTCGATGACTTCACCCAGGATTTCGTGGCCCAGGATGGTGGGCGTGGGCGTCTGGCGGCGGCCCAGATAGGTGTGCAGGTCGCTGCCGCAGATCGAGCTGCAGCGCACCCGGACCAGCAGTTGCGAAGATCCCGGTCGGGGGAGTGGAAAGCTCTCCAGCCGGAGGGGCTCTCCCGGCCCCGCGAACACCGCCGCGCGCGCCTCTGCCATCTTCGCCTCTCTGCAACTACCAGGGCAGCGAGAAGGTCTTGACCGTGGACATGAACTTCATGGCCTCGATGACGCCTTCCTTGATCCCCAGCCCTGAATCCTTGACGCCGCCGAAAGGGGTGGACTCGATACGGTAGCCCGGAACCTGGTTGATGTTGACCGTCCCGGTGCGGATTCCCTTGACGGCCTCAATGGCCAACTCGATATCCCGGGTCACCACCCCGGCCGAAAGCCCGTAAGCGGTGGCGTTGGCCAGGCCTATCCCGTCCTCCAGATCGCGGATGGCCAGGATGGGCGCCAGCGGCCCGAAGGATTCTTCGACCACCATCTCGCAGGATCTGGGGACGTCGGCCAGCACCGTGGGTTCCAATAGAGCCCCTTTTCGCCGGCCGCCGCAGAGGATTCTGGCGCCTGCCGCCACCGCCTCCTCCACCCGTCGCTCAAGTCCAACCGCTGCCGCCTGGTCGATCACGGTGCCGACACGCGTTTCCCACTGCTCGGGATCGCCAGCGGTGTACTCCCCCGTCTTGTCCAGGAACAACCGGGTGAAGGGCTCCACCACCCTTTCGTGAACCAGCAGCCGCTTGACGGCGGTACAGCGTTGACCGGAATTGCGATAGCACCCCTCGGCCGCCAGTCCGGCGGCCAGCTCGAGATCGGCGTCCCCCAGGATCAACAGGGGCGAGTTGCCTCCGAGCTCCAGGCACAACTTCTTGTAGCCGGCGATGGCGGCCAGGCGGTGGCCGACCGCTCCACTCCCGGTAAAGCTGACCGCCTCGATGCGGTCATGCTTGACCAGAGGCTCGGCAAATTCCTCGACGGAACCCGGCAGCACACTCAGCATCGGCCCGGGAAGCCCGGCCTGGTAGAGCAATTCCGCAAATCGGATGGCAGTCAGAGGCGTTTTCTCCGACGGCTTCAGAATCAGGGGCGCACCGGCGGCCACGGCGGGAGCGATCTTGTGCACCACCTGGTTCAGGGGATGATTGAAAGGCGCGATAGCCCCCACCAAAGGAACCGGCTCGCGCAGGGTGAAAATCTTCCGGGCCTTGCCGTGAGTCGAGACATCTCCTGAAAACACCTGGCCTTCGTCCTTGAGGGCCTCGACCGCGGCGCATTGCAGCACGTCCAGTGCCCGTCCCACCTCGTAGGTGGTGTCTCGCAGACACAGCCCGGACTCTCGAGTCACCAGCAGAGCGAACTCCTCGGACCGTTGCTGCAGGGCGGAACGGGTGTTCAACAGGATTTCATGGCGCTGATAGCGGGTCAGAGATCCTTTCCAGGCCAGCGCTTCCTCGCAGGCCCTGTCGAGATCATCGCGCCCGGCCGTGGAGACAGTGCCCACCAACTCCTCCGAATAGGGATTGAAGACCTCCAGGGTGCTGTCGGTCCGGACCGCCTGTCCGGCCAGATAGCCGGGCAGATCCAGAGCTTCCTCGCGGGACCGGCTGAGCGTCATCGGAAACCTCCCTCGCAAAGATAGGCAAACAGGTCGAAATTTCTCGGGTCTTCGGCTGCCTCCGCGCCTGGAGACGGTTCGGAAAGCAGCAGGGGCACCGTTTCCTCATAGCGGCCGCCGTGGGACCTCAAGTCGCCCCTCAGGGGGCTCAGGTCGTGATACTCGGGCGTGCGGCCCATCACTACATCCCGATCCGAAAACACCATCAGATCCCCAATGCGGTCCGGCGGGAGCTCCAGACGCGTGGCCGCCTCGGGTCGCCTGCACACCTCGGTCACACCCTGGCGTCGAGACAGCCACTGGACCACGTCCTCCTCGGATACTCCTTCGGCCAGGTGAATGGTCACTGCCGACCCCAAGGCGCCATGGTGCACCACGTAGGGATCGGTAATGGGACAGATCACCGTCACACCCCCGCCGAACTGCTCCCGGAGCTCGCTCTCCAGGTAGATCACGTTGGGTCGGCCGTCGGCCCTGGTCTTGGCATTCATTCCGTGATCGGCCGTGGCTCCGACGGAGGCGCCCAGCTCCAGCAGGCGGCCCAACTGGTGGTCGATGGCTTCGTAAAAGTCCAGCGCCTCGGGAGCCGACGGCTCATGGCGGTGCTGCACGTAATCGGTCAGCGACAGATAGAGGAAGTCCGATTGGCGGCTCTCCAACAGAGCCACGCCGGCGCACAAGACGAACAAGCTGGCCTCGGCGCTGTAGATGTCGGGACTGCCCTCCCGGACGGTCTCCGCCAGACCCTCCAGGCCCGGAAGACCCCGGATCTGCTCTCCGGCCCGCTCCGACGAAAAAGCGATTCCCTGAAGTCCGCGGGTCAACAGGTCGCGCAGCTTTTCCTTGGCCGTCACCATGGCCACCTTCCTTCCCGACCGGGCGGCGGCCGCCAGGATGGTGTCGCACCGCAGGTAGCGGGCCGAGTTCATCATGACCTCCGCGCCGCTTCCGGGATCGAGAAAGAAGTTGCCGGAAATACCGGTGACTGAAGGAGGAGCACCGCTGACGATGCTGGCGTTGTTGACGTTGGTGTAGGTGGGCAGAGCTGCCCGGACCAGCCCCCGGTAGCCGCCGGCAGCCATTCGGGCCAGGTGGGGCATGCGGCCCCGGACGATCGCCACGTTCAGGTAGTCGTCCTCGCAGCCGTCCATGCAGATCGCCACTACCGGCTTGGCCGGCGGCTGGTATCGACGGCCGTTGACGGAAAAGGGCAAGGTGGAGAAGGTTGCATTCATGGTTGATGGGATCAGCGGCTATCTCCGGACAAACAGTGCAATCGACCCGCTGATCAGGCAGGCGCCGGCCACCAGCGGAAACACCAGGCCGGTGTTATCGCCGCTCCGTTGGATCATCCAGCCGATGAAGGGCTCTCCCAGTCCCGCCAGCAGATAGGCATGCATGTTCATGACTCCGGTGCCCGTGCCGGAGTAACGGGTCCCCAGCAAGTCGGGACACAGGGCCCAGAACGCCGACTGGGGACCGTAGGTGAAGAACCCGCAAAGGGCCAGCAATGCCATGGACCAGAAGAAATGGTAGGGCAACAGGTACATGGAGGTACAGGCCAGGGAGGCGGCCGCCATGAACAGGAAGATGACCCTCGACCGATTGGAATGAAAGACCCGGTCGGACAGCCAGCCGCTGCTGACGGCCCCCAGGGCCATGCCTGCCGGCAGCGCCAGGGTGATCCAGGTCCGACCTGCAAAACCTCGCCAGCCCGCCCCCAGGAAGTGGACCGGCACCCAGGTCAACAGGCCGTAGCGGGCCAGGCTCTGGAAACCGATGGCCAGGCTGGCGATCATGAAGCGCCAATTGGAACACACCTGCCGGTAGCGATGCCAGGCAGTCTCCTCACTTGCTTCCCTTCCCGGGAGCGCGGCCCGGCCTTCAGCCGGATTGGCCTCCAGGTTTTTCGAGCCGGTGAAACCGAGTTCCTCGGGGCGGTCCCGAGCCACCCGGTAGTAGACCGCCCCGCCCAGCAGAAGCAGCAGCACCGGGAGACGAAAGATCCAACGCCAATTCAAATCCAGGGCCAAAATGAGATTGGAGGTGGTGAAGGCCAGAACGGAGGAAAGACCGGCCGCGCCCACGTAGAGACCGTAGACCTTCCCTCGCTCCCGGCGGCTCCACCAGTTGGACAGCACCCGACTTCCCGGGGCCCAGCCCATGGACTGAGCGTAGCCGTTGATCGCCCAGGGAACCACCAGGCCCACCAAGCCGCCGGCAAAGCTGACCCCCCAGTTGAACAGGCAGGAAAGCAGCGCCCCCAGGCTCATCATCCGGCGACCGCCGAAACGATCGCCCAGGTTGCCGTTGACGGCCTGGCCGGCGGCATAGCACCACAACATGGCGCTGCTGACCCACCCCAGGGCGGCTTTGCCGATGCCCAGCTCCTGCTCGATGCCCGGAATGGCGAAACCGAAGGTCTGCCGGCCGGTGTAGTAGAAAAAGTAGCAGAGCATGGTGGCCCACAGAATGCGCCACTGTGCCCGCCGAAACCGACGGTCCTCTTCCGCCGTGTCCGCCCCGGGCCTGTTGGAAACAATGGAGGGACTACCCATGAAGGACACAAGGGCTCAAAAAAGGAATTCCACGAAGGGCCGCGAAGAACTCATTCAACAGAGCCTTTTGCAAAAATCCCCAGGCAACGGTTTTATGGAGGCTCGGAACAGGTTTTGATTCACATGGATGCACAGGATACACAGGATTTTTTCTTGAAACGGCCAGCTTGTCATCCTGAGCATCCGCAAATCCGCACACGATCATTGCCGGAGCCGGCTTCTCCTGCAGCAGCCTCCCGTCCTGGTCATCCTGTGTATCCTGTGCATCCATGTTTATTATGAGCCTTTTGCAAGATTCGCAATCCGGAATGACCTTGAGGCGGCAAAGGGGATGTGCTGCAGGCTCCTGGTTTCACCACAACAAGCACAACCGTCACCAAAGGATCAGTGGTTTCGATCTTGGATGATCTGCATGGCAGGGCCGGGCCCGGCTTGTCAGGAAAGTTGGGGGAGCGTGCCGAAACGCAGGGCTGGGCGCACGCTCGAGGACTCCATTCGCTTGGCCGGCGCATTCAGCCGCCCAGACTGATCATCTCTATCTTCTTGTGGTCCTCGGCACGATAGCCCTGTTGGGATTGGAGGGCCTCCAGCCGGGATTCCGAGTAACGGTCGCTCCTCCGATTCCAGATGGAGACCACTCGGTTGCGAAGCTCCCGATCGGAGGCGCCGGCCCGCATTGGCGTCTTGAGGTCGTGTCCGACCTCGGAAAAAAGACAGGTGACGAACTTTCCATCCGCGGTCAGCCTGGCCCGGCTGCATCCGCCGCAAAAGGGTTCGGTGACCGAAGCAATCACACCGAAATCCCCTCCGCCGTCGGCAAACCGGTAATCGACCGCCGGCGCCCTGCCCTGCTCCCGGCCCACCTCGGTCATGGGGAAGACGGTACGGATCCGCTTCAGAATCTCCTCCTTGGAGACCATCTTCCCGGATTTCCAACTGTTGGAATTCCCCACGTCCATGTACTCGATGAACCGGATGCCGAACCCGTGGGAGCGGGAAAACTCCACCAGGGGGAGGATCTCGTCATCGTTGACTCCCCGTTCTATGACCGCGTTGATCTTGATCGGATGCAGCCCCCGACCCTGGGCGGCGAACAGTCCCGCCAGCACTTTGGCCAGGTTGCCGCGCTTGACGATTCGCTTGAACTTTTCGGGATCCAGGGTATCCAGGCTGACGTTGATTCGCTTCAGCCCGGCAGCCTTGAGGAGGGGGGCTTGCTCGGCCAGCAGGGCCCCGTTGGTGGTCAGGCACAGATCCTGCAGCCCACCGAGGGCAGCCAGCTTCTCCACCAGCCGGTGCAGGTCCTTGCGCAGCAGAGGCTCGCCTCCGGTCAGGCGAATTCTGTCCACGCCCAGCCCGATGAAAATGCGGGCCAACCGCTCGATTTCCTCAAAGGACAGAATCTCATGCCTGGCGATCCAGACATACTCGTCAAAGGGCATGCAATAGGTGCAGCGGAAATTGCACCGATCCGTCACAGAAATTCTGAGGTCCTTCAGAGGGCGTTGAAAAGTATCAACAAGCATGACGGAAACCACTGCTTCCGGAACGCCGGAAGCCGCCTACGAAAAAAGGCCATTCCTCCTCTCGGAAAAATGGCCTTCGAATCTCTGCAACCCGGATCCGCAAACGGATCTCCGACGGCTGCCGAACTACACGTGGAAGGATTCGCCGCAACCGCAGGTGCTCTTGACGTTGGGGTTGTGGAACTTGAAGCCGGCGCCGGTGAGGCTTTCAATGTAGTCGATCTCGGTTCCGTCCAGGTAAATCATGCTCCCCTTGTCCACGAAGACCTTGAAGCCTTGCAACTCCAGAATCTCATCCCCTCCGTTGGCTTGCTTCTCGAAACCCATCTGATACTGAAAGCCCGAGCATCCCCCGCCTACGATCTGCACTCGCAGACCGGCATAGTGCTCCTGCTGGCTTTCCAGTATTTCCTTGACCTTACCCTGAGCTTTGTCGGTGATCTTCAGCATTGCGTTTGCGGCTCCTTTCAGCCCCTCCAGCGATGACGACTGCCTGATGGAATCATTGTAGCGATTCCGCCAAAAAAATCAATCCCCCCCATCGGAGGAAGCTTCCGGCGTGCGTCCCTCAAGCACGCCGTTCCAGGGAGGAACCACGATGGAAACGTCCCCGTAGCACTTGGATTGGCAGGCCAATCGGACTGCGGGGTGCTTCCGGGCGATTTCCGCCGGGGGAGCGTAGCCGAAATACTCCAGGCGGCGCTTTTCGAATGCGGTCATCTCGGAAAGGTTCTCCTCTCCCGCCAGCACTCCGATCCAGCAGTAGCCGCAAGCACCGCTGCGGCACTGCACCGGCACGGGTCCGGCAACGCGCCGCCGATCCGACTCCCGAAAATCCCTGGGGTCGCTGGCGCCGGCCATGGACAGATCCTGGCCGTCCAGGGCCTCGTAGCAGGACTCCGCAACACTCTCGTCAAAGGTCACCCGGTACTTCTTGGACTTCCAGATCAGGGCCGTCCAGCCCCGCCCTCTTCGCAACTTCAACACCTCGGCCGCCGACTTCGGGCGCCCGTTGGGAGAAGGGTCTCGGACGCGGGCAGCCAGGGAGGCCAGCCCCACCTGCCGCAGCACCATCACGCCCACCGCGACGATGCCCGCCAGCAGGGACTGCTCCACCTGAAGCCTGCCAGCCAGCCGGCCGGACAACTCCAGGATGTGGGCATCCAGGCCGGCCTCCCGGGGCTCCGAGGCCTCCTGGGCGTAGGCCACCACCGCCTGCCTGACCTCCGGCCAATAGTTCGATCCGAACAGAAAGGCCACCGAGGCATCGATCTGCTCTTCCAGACGCGGTTTCCCATCCAACTGGAATTGCTTGAAGACCTGGGCCGGATCGGCGGAGCCGTCCAGGGCCAGCCGGAGCTTCAGGGGCCAGAAGGCAAACCAGATGCGGGTGGCCTGGCGGTCAGCCAGGTGAATTCGGGGAAGGATGCGGTCCAGGGCCTCGGCCCAGGCGCCCTCGTCCAACCCACTCAGATAGCTTTCGAATTCCGTCTTGCCGGCCGCCATGATCCCGGTCTCCCCCCTTCCCCGCCCAACCAAAAAATGGGCTATCCGTCACGGATAGCCCATGGTTCGCATTTCCCGGCCGCAATCCTCGCACCCCGCCATTACTTGGAGGGAACCGAGATCTGGACCAGTTCGTCCGGTTTCTTGTTGAGGACCATTTCCTCGTAGACCTTGCGCACCTGGGCCGCCTCCCGGGCCGCCTTCCTGCGCATCCGCGCCTCGTCGGCCGCCGTTTGCGGAGCATCCTCCAGGACTCTCACTCGGGCAGCATCCTCGGCGTCCACCTTGAGCAGGTGCTCGTAGCTCTCCAGGTTGACATTCTTGCCCTTGGCGAACACCTCGTGTTTCCCGCGCTCCCTGTACCACTCGGCCACGGTCGCGTTCTTGTGCATGTTCTCGATGATCTTCCGCCATCCCACCCCGGTGTTGTAGGCGCAGAAAGAGATCTCTCCCTCCTGGGTGGCATAGGGAATGATGCACATCTCGGTTCGCCGGAAGTCGTAGTTGAAGAGGTCCTGGAACCACATTCCCGCGATAAAGAGGAAGTTCCAGGGATCCGAACGTCGCTTCTTGATGTCCTCCAGGGTGCGGCTGGGGTCCGACTTGCCGTATTTGACGTGGGCCTTGCCGGAGGTGTTCCAGGTCTTGTCGAACTTCTTGAGGATATCGGACAGCGTCAGGCTCGGCGGCGCCTTGAAGGGGGAGTAGTTCTTCAGCAGCGCCATGCCCATCAGGAAGTTGGAGAAGGTCTTGCCGCGAGCCGCATCGGTGATCATGCGCATGTCCCGCATCAACCCGGGAACATCGATGAACTGGGGAACGGCCGCCATCTCCTTGTTCTCCTTGTTGATCATCACGGCCGTGCCCACCCCGCAGTTGGGGTGGCAGCCGCAACTGAAGGTCCCCCACTCCCGATCGGGTCCGTGCACCAGGTCGGCGTAGTCGGCGAAGCCTCCCATGATCGAGATCGGGAACCAGTCCCGGGTCGGTTCCGCAATCCCCGTCTGAGTCTTCACGTCGCTGGCCATGTGAGACAGCGTGTAGCGCTGGCGGTGGCGGCGATCGGGGGTGATCTCCTCGTCCCGTCCGGTGAAGGAGACCGGCTGAAAAGCGATGAAGGAGATCTTCTTGGGGTTGTCGATAGCGAACCGGATGATGGGACCGACCTGGTCGTTGTTGACGCCGTTGATCAGGGTGGTCACCAGCACGATCTCGATGCCGGCTTCGTGCATGTTGTTGATCGCTCTCAGCTTGACGTCGAAGAGATTGCCGATCTGGCGGTGGCTGTTGGCGTCGTTGCCGATCCCGTCGAACTGCAGGTAGGCATAGCGAAGGCCGGCCTCGGCGGCCTTGCGCGAAAACTCCTTGCTCTTGGCAAACTCAATGCCGTTGGTGGCCGCCTGCACGCTGTTGTATCCCAGGTCGCGCGCCAACTTCACCGCCTTCAGAAAGTAGGGCGACATGGTCGGCTCTCCGCCGGAAAACTGAATGGACATCTGTCTCCTGGGCTTGATTTCCAGGGCATTGGTCATGATCTCCTGGATATCCTCCCAACTCAGCTCGTGAACGTAGCCCACCTGGTTGGCGTCCATGAAACAGGGGTCGCACATCATGTTGCAGCGGTTGGTGAGGTCCACGGTCAGGACCGATCCCCTGCCGTACTTGATGGTGCTGGTGCCGTGCTTGTGCAACCGCTCGTCGTTGTGGGCCCGGATGTCCCGGCCGGGAAAGTTGCCCTCGATCCATTGCAGAAACGCCACGTCCTTGGCCATCATGTCCTCGAACTTTCCGTGCTGCGGACATTCCTTGACCATCCAGACTTCGCCGTTCCGCTCGACGATCTCGGCCTTGATTTCACCCACGTGCTCGGTCACCAGCGACTGCCAGTCCTGTTCTCCGTTGATGATCCTTTCTCTGGCCTCCATCACGCAGACGGGGCAAAGGGAATCGGTGGTTCTGGGGAACCCCAGGGTCGGTTTGGACTTCTCCCAGGACTTCTGCAGGGGCTTGTCCGACCATTTGGGCGTAAAGGACGCATTGGGGAAATGCCTGTTGAACAACTGGACGGTGTTGAAGACACCCCCGGCCGCCGAACATAGGGCGGAGTCCACATATTTCATGAGGCGCTTGCCTGTTGCGCTAGCCATGTTCTCTTTCTCCCGATAGATTCTTTCGCCCCTGCCTGCGGGAAGCGAAAGGCTGATACACTCCAAGTATTGCAGCTTGAATACTAGGAAGCGGATCGGGCGACTGGAAAGCACATTGCAGGGAACGGCGCCATTTGGGGGGCGAGTGGTCTAAAAACGGGTCCTAACGCCAATCGTTCGAGAGATCCTATGGGATTGACACCACAGTAGCGATTCGCATTTTTTGGATGCTGCAGGCTGATACAGTAATTTTCAGGTCAGTCGACCAAGGAAACTCCATCCTTTCTGTTGTCGAGCCCTGGATCAACACCACCACCTATCCGATGCGGGATCGAGGCGGTCAGCCGGGACCGACTATGACCGTCGGATTCTTGGTCATAGGAGCCGTGGCCGTGAATTCTGTCAAGGTTGTTCACACGGGCTACCCGACCGGTCCCGCACTGTCTTCAAGTGGTTCCAGACGTCACGGGCGATCTCGGAAACCTCCAGCGACACACCGGGTTCGCGTCCCAAATCCATTTTCAGTGCGGCTATAAGCGGTGCCAGAAGACCAGCCGACGGGGACCCATCAACCAGATCCAGGACTCGAGCTGACCCCAGACGGGCGGCAAACAGGACAACTTGGCTGATGGCCGACTGCAAAGGAGATCCACTACCGGGAAGATCTCTGAGCGCAGCCGAAATGTCAGCTTCTGAGCCGGGAACATCTCCATCCTTGTATCGAGCTTCAGATCGAATCCAGAGTGCCCTGACCCGGTTCTTCGGCGATCCGGCGGGGAAGCGGTCGAGCAAGCGAGTCGCAATTGCGATAGCGGTGGGGTAGTCGCCAGACTTGATTCCAAGAGCCGCTTTGTTGAGCGCGGCCTTCTCAAACAGATCGACAATCCATTCCGGCCGACCATCCCAACTGTATTGCTCAAGTGCTTCATACGTGCTGAGTGCTTCGTCGATACGCCCCAACACATCGAGCCTCAAGGTCTTGTTAACGACCGCGCTTACAGCCAAGCCAAAAACTGCAGTCACTTGGCTTCCAATGAAGCGTGCCATGAGGTCAGAATAAGAGTCGAGAGCCTCCTCGTGCTGCCCCATGCCTTCCAGCACCACCGCTTTCTCGAATAACGTCTCTGCCGTCAGCTCGGTCTCCCTTGCATTTGCGCCTTCCGAGTCGACCAAACATAACGCCTGGTTGCACGCATGCAAGGCTTCCGAGGCTCGATTCAGTCGGCGCAAGCTCTCGGCTCTGTTCAGTAATACCTGTGCCTCGTACTCGGGCTTGGAGATTGCCTCGTGGGCAGCAAGTGCCTTTAGGGCGTCTTCGTACGTCTCAAGCGATTCATCGAGGCGGCCAAGTTCGGCCTGTACACCGGCTTTGTTCACGCACGCCTTGAACGCTCGCTCGACGACCTCAGGTGCGACCGATCGTTGAATCAGTTCCATCGCGTCGCTGTAAGTCCTCAAGGCTTCCTCATTCCTGCCCAGTCCCGAGAGCGCTATTCCCTTGTTGAACGCCGCTCGCGACACTTTCTCAAGAATATCAGGAAGGTCGCTACGACCGAACCGGGCCACCACTTCGTCGAATGCCTCTACGGCTTCCGCTCTCCGGCCCAGATTCGCCAGCGCGAGTCCCTTGTTGGTCAGCGCCGCAGCCCAGTGGTCATCGGTATTTCCAGGACCGTCGTGACTTGCGGAGCATTTCACAATATCGTCAAAGACCCTGATCGCGTCCTCCATCCGGCCCGATTCCGCCAGTATCGCCCCCTTGTTCAGGCGGGCCTCTGCGACTCGTTCAATCACCGATGGATGATCGCTCGACCCGAACCGGGCCACAATCTCCTCGCAAGCTTCGATGGCTTCTCCGAACTTTTGGGCAGAATACAGTGCCCCCAAGCGACCAACCAGACTGGCAAGAGCGGCCGGAACTTCGGCATACCTCAAGATCTCAGTCCTGCCGACCTCTCTAACGAATTCATCGGGAAGCCGCTCCAAAAACGGGGCCCGGTGGCTGGGCAACGACTCAGCCAGCCTCGCCACCGCATCCATTGCCAATGCCTTTTCCTCGGCCTTGGAACTCATCGCTTCGTGAGCGATGCTCGCTCCTAAGGAGATCAGTTCATCGGCTGAATAGTAGGCAGCCATGAACCGGATCAAGGCCCTGATCACCTCACTCGGGCCGCCGCGCTTCCGAAGCAGGTAGTAGATGTTGTACATGCGCTCGGTCACGTAGTACACCTTGCGACGGGCCGTCCCGCCCCTTTCCTCGACGGCCCCGCGACGCATCAGGCGCTTGATGTGGGCGCTGCAGTGACTCGTGGTCAGTCGTGCCCGAGCCGCTATCTCCTTGCTTGTCGCAGGCTTCCACAGCGCGGCCAGCGCCAGGTACACTCGGCGCTCCTGGGGCGGCAGAGATTCGAGATGGCTCTTGAAGTACTCCGTGTGGTCATCGACCAGGTCCAGAATCTCGTCCATCAAGGTACGAAAAGAAAGGCCCCCGCCGAAGCGCGCCACGATGGCCACGAGCCGGGGGTTCCCTCCCGTCAGGATTTCGATAGATCGGATTTCCCTGCCAAGCGTCTT
This sequence comes from Terriglobia bacterium, assembly GCA_963665655.1. GTDB lineage: Bacteria > Acidobacteriota > Terriglobia > Versatilivoradales > Versatilivoraceae > Versatilivorator. Next base: position 4,065,707 of record OY762429.1, on the reverse strand, counting down.
CTTCCCGGATACCCTGGACCACAGATCGGCGCACTCGCGAGTGCCCAGGCGGCGGAGAGACAGCACCTCGAAGAAGTCGTATAACGCGTGGTCGAGATGGTCAATCTCATCGAAACGGCTGGTCGCACTCGCGAACAGTATGATCCGCGGCTCGGTCTGGAGCACCTTGCGCAGACGCCAGCCGGCATCGCGATCATCCATTTCCTCGAACATCATGTTCAGGTTCTCCGCAATGATCAGCAGCCGCTTGCCTTGGTAGTCTGCGAAGTCGAGCAGCGCCGCCAGGCAGCGATTCCCCAGGTCCCGGTCGTCCCCTACCTGCCGTAAATCCTCATAACTCAGACGCAAGTCCGGCGCATCTTCGCGACTCGGCAACTGGTCTGCAAGCTGACCGAGACAATCGAGCCAGAACTCACCGCAAGTAGAAACCTCGTAGCGCTCTTCGGAAAGAACCAGCGGAAAGAACTTGGCGGAGAGGTTCGGGTCTTGTCGCACCTCGGCTGCGACACGAAGCAGTAGCGTGGTCTTCCCGCTTCCGCGCGGTCCGATCACCATCCGATGAACGTTCGAGTTCCCTTCGATTTCACGCAGCGTTTCGACGAGAGACTCGAATTCCGCTCGTCGCACGCAAAAGGAATCGATCAGTTCCTGATCGGACAGGAATCCGGGGTTGTATTTCTTCACCGACATCGTTACCGCCGAGAACCTCGGTCAGGTCGCAAGCGCTTGGCAATGGGTACATAGTGAGCGCAGTGACGCCCGCGCCACCAGTCTTCGAGCAATCCGGATACGAATCGGTAGCCGCCATCCACCGCTTCGATATAGCCGTCGTGCTCCTTTTCACAGCAGAATTGCTGCCAACAAAATTGTAGCGTATGATTCTGCCTCGGGCAAGATCGAATCGTCAGCGATCAAGACAGTTTTTGCGTTCGTGGTTGAGTGGCCGAGACAAAAGAACCGTTTCATGGAACCCGCTGAACCACCCTTGACCGCGGAAGAAGCCTGGGGCTACCATGCCTCATGAGCCAACTCCTGCCGCTGTTCCCTCTGGATATCGTCCTGTTTCCCAAGATGGTCCTTCCTCTCCATATCTTCGAGGAGAGGTACAAGGAGATGATCGGGAAATGCCTCCGGTCCAAGGCGCCCTTCGGGGTGTTGTACACCCACGAGGGGACCACGGCGAGGGTGGGCTGCCTGGCCGGAATCCTCAAGGTTCTCAAGAAATACGACGACGGCAGAATGGATCTGTTGGCCCAGGGCGGCGACCGCTTCGAGATTCTGCATTTCGACACTTCGGCTTCCTATCTGCAAGGCTGGTCGGAGGCCTTTGCCGACCAGGAGGGGGCCCAACCTCCCGACCGGAAGGCAGTCGAGCGGCTGCTGGAGCTCTTTCGGGAGACCGCCCGCATCCTGAAGCGGAGCGAGGCCGAAAAAGTGGTGGTCTCGCCTGGCTACCAGGGATTGAGTTTTCAGATCGCCGCGGGATTTGCACTGCCCAAGACAGTCAAGCAAAGAGTCCTGGAAGGGCGCAGCGAAACCGAGAGGGTGGCCATCCTCATCGCCTGGTTCAACGAAAATCTTCCTCGCCTGCGCCGAACCCGGGTCGCCGCCAAGAGAGCCGGTTCCAACGGCCACGTTCGCTGAAGCGGTATTTGTGCTATTGTGTCGCCTGTTTGCCGGACCGGGACCTGATTGGGACGTCCCTCGGGTCCGCGCGGCATCCGGCAACGGTTCCGGAATACGACCGGTGGATAGCCTATGGAAGCACCCTTGAGCAAGCGAAGCCATTGGGGATCCAGGATAGGCTTCATCCTGGCGGCCGCCGGTTCGGCGGTGGGCCTGGGCAACATCTGGAAGTTCCCCTACGTGACCGGTGAGAACGGCGGAGGCATCTTCGTCGTCATCTATCTGGCCTGCGTGGTTCTGGTCGGCCTGCCGGTCATGATCGCCGAGATCCTCATGGGGCGCGCTGCCCAAAGCTCCCCGGTGGGAGCCTTCAAAACTCTGGCGGGTGGCCGGAGTCCCTGGGTGGGAGTGGGTTGGCTGGGAGTCTTGGCCTCTTTCGTTCTCCTCTCCTACTACAGCGTGGTGGCCGGATGGTCTCTCCATTACACCTGGCTCTCCATCAGCGGACAGTTGGCGGGACTGGGGCCGGAAAAAGTGGCTCCCGTTTTTGGGAACCTCTACGGGTCGGCCGAGGCGAACCTCTTGTGGCACCTGGTCTTCATGGGCCTGGCCGTCGCGGTGGTCTTCGGAGGCGTCGCGAAGGGAGTCGAACGCTGGTCGCGGATCCTGATGCCGGCCCTGCTGATCATGCTGCTGGTGCTGCTGGGCAAGTCCCTGACGCTGGATGGATTCGGAAAGGCATTCCACTTCCTGTTCGGCTTCCACCAGGACAAGTTCACGGCTGCGGGAGCCTTGGAAGCCCTGGGACACTCCTTTTTCAGCCTCAGCCTGGGGATGGGCGCGATGATTACCTACGGCAGCTACCTGCGCCGCCAGGACGACGTCGTGGGGGCCTCGGTCACCATCTCCGCCCTGGACACCTGCATTGCTCTGGGCGCCTCGCTGATGCTCTTCCCCATTATCTTCAGCTACGGCATGGAGCCGGCGGCAGGACCGGGCCTGGTGTTCATCAGCGTGCCCATCGCCCTGAGCCAGATGCCGGGAACCACTTTCCTGGCAACCGTCTTCTTTGGCCTGCTGGTCTTTGCCGCCCTGACCAGCGCCATCTCCATGCTGGAGGTCGCCACCTCCTATTTCATCGACCAGCGGGGCTGGCGCCGCCGCCGGGCAGTGGTGACAGCGGGATTGACCATTGCCGCGGTGGGGCTGCCGTCGGCGCTCAGTGGCGGGACCCGGCTGTTCGGCGACGGCATGGAGGCGCTGGTGGGCAAGAACTGGTTCGACAGCCTGGACTACCTGGTTTCCAACTGGATGCTTCCACTGGGGGGACTGGGGATCGCCCTGTTTACGGCCTGGCGCATGAACCGGCAGTTGCGCCGGGAGGAATTCCTCTCCGGCAGCCGCCTGCGCGGATTCTACAAGAGCTGGCTGTTCCTGCTGAAGGTTCCGGTTCCCGTGGCCATCCTGCTGGTCTTCCTGAAAGCCGTCGGGCTGATTTAGGGAATCGTGCCAGGCTCCTGAGAACGCTGCCCCAGGCAAGACAGCCAGACCCTGTTTGCCCCAAAAGACCATGCCAACTTATGAAGTCCAATCCGGCGATACGCTTTTCACCCTATCCAGGAAGTTCAACATTCCGGTGGATGCCATTGTAGATTTGAACCGCATCAAGGACCCTGACCGACTCGGTGTGGGTCTCGAATTGGAGATGCCGGAACATACGACGGACGCCATGGACGCTGTAATGACTCCCGTCGAGCCTCCGCCGACTGTGCCTGACACGCCTGGCGAACCCAAAATCAACCGGGGCCGGTTCCAGTTGCAACCCAAGGAATATTTGCCGGCGGTCTGCGAAAAGAATCTGATCGTGCTTCACTTTACGGCCGGCCGTACCGCGCAAAGCGCCTTCAACACCTGGGCCCGAAACCCGGCTCGAGTCGCCACCGCCTACCTGGTTGGCGCCAACGGAAGCATCTATCAATTGTTTGATCCCTCCCATTGGGCATTCCACCTCGGTATCAAGGGATCCGAGGGTGTCCACGACAAGCGCTCGATTGGTATCGAGATCGCCAACGTGGGACCTTTGAAGCGTGCTGAGAACAACGGGAAAGTCCTCTATTGGTGGCCCAACGATTGGAAGGCCCGCTGGTGTCACCTGAAAGACAATTCCAAATATCTCGAATCCACCTACCGCGGCATAGGCTATTTTGCTACATACCCGGAAGAGCAATTAAGAGCCGTCGTACAGCTCGTTCACTACCTCTGCGATCGTTTTGAGATTCCAAGGGAGATCCCGCCGGCAACCCGTCTGCAAGAGTTCGACGCCCCCTACTTCGACAAATTCAAAGGTGTGAGCGCCCATCAAAACTTCCGCAGGGACAAGTGGGACGTGGGACCCGCATTCGAGTGGCAACGATTGGGTTTTTGAATCCTGCCCATAGTGATTCTGATCGTGACGAAATTCCCGACAAGATGACTTCTGTGGCGCCTCCGGAAAAAATCTCTTGTTCCCCATCATCCTGATCCTGTTGGCCGCTGTCGGCCTGGCCATTTCCAGCTACTTTACTGCCGTTGCATACGGCTGGATCGACCCCACGGAAAAGTGGATCCCATCCTTCTGCCGCATGGGAGAGCAGACCTGCAGCCGGGTGATTCATTCCCCCAGGGCGCGTGTCTTCGGACTCCCCAATTCGCTGCTGGGGCAACTTTTCTACCTGGCAATCCTGGGGGCGGTCTTCGCCGATCTGATCTTTCTGAAGCCCTACATTTGGCTGTTTCTATCGGCCGGCTTTCTCACCGTGTTGTTGGGAATCTTTCTCAGCTACTCCCTGCTCTACCTGACCCGGATACGCTGTGTGCTGTGCTTTACCTCACACGCCATCAACGGGATCATCTTCCTGATCCTGCTGCTGGGAAGATGAGGTAGACGACCTCGACTCCTCCACCCCGACCGATAGCCGGACCGTGCATGTGGTATTCTTGCGGCGGACCAGGACCACATTCCTGCAGGGAAGCAAAGGCCATTTACGGGGACGCTCATGGACCTTGACAAGCTCGTAGACACGTTTACCGACACGAAGAAAACCACCGACACGATCGTTCGGACTCTCCGGCAAATTTCCAGGTTGGATGAGGACCGCGCCGCCAATTTTCGGCAAATTCAGTCGCGCATGGTCAAGATCGGCGACATGAAGGGCCAGATGGAGCCCGAAAGCCGGCAGGCAGCCGGCCTGGGGACCTGGTTGGATGAGTACGCGAAGCAGTTGGAAGAGGCGCGGGGCGAACTGGGCAGGCGCTTTGGAGTCGAGCTGGAGCAGTGCCTGCAAGAGATGGGCCGCTCCCTGTCAGGACATTACCCGGAACTGAGAACCGGCCTCTTCACCGTCGAACTCGACTTCGATCGAGGTCATGCAATCCTCTGGTTCGGTCCAAGGCAGGAGCAACTGGGACGATACCGCCTGTCCCCCCGGGAAGTCTCCAGTCGCGTCCAGAAAAGTGAGCGAACCCTTGGATCACAGCTCCCGGCAGAAGACTTCTTGACGCGAGTGGAGGAAGCCTGGCTCAGTTGCGTCGAAGGCAAACGAAGCAGGAAGGCGCCCATCATCCAGGTTCTCTGCCAGCTTTCCTTTTCGCTCCAGACGCCGAACTTCAGGAGTGACCCCAAGAAGGAATATTACAAGGGGTATGGCCGAGCCGACTTCAGTTACGACCTGTATCGCCTCCAACGAGAGGCGGGACAGTCCCGGCAGAGGAAGAGTCTGCACCTTGCCGTGGCCACCCGGTCCCAGACGGAGCAGCGCGCCAGACACCTCTGGATTCCGGAAAGTGAAGACGGCAGAGGCTCCGCCTACTCCCACATCACCTTCGGAGAGGAGGCGGTGACTTGACCGAAATCGCCCCCGAGGTCGCCCGCAGGATCATTGAACGAGTCGGAGGCAGCGGCCAGCCGCCCGAGTATGGCTCTCACCTGTTCACGGTCGGACTGGAGCCCTACCTGACCGTCATCGAAAGGGAATATCTTTCCGGCTTCGTGCGGCAGGGCGGTTCCGCCTTCAAGATGGTGGTCGGGGTGTACGGTGGCGGAAAGACGCACTTCCTCTACGGCGTCCGGGACCTCGCCTGGAAGAACAACTTCGTGGTGTCATACGTCGACCTCAGAGGGGGCGAAAGCCCGTTCCACAGGCTGGAACTGGTGTACCGGGCCATTGTGCGGCGCATCATGCCGCCAATTTCGGAGGAGGGTTCCCTGCCGGGAGGCGGTGAACAGGAGCCGGGAATCATCAGCTTTCTCAGAACCTGGTACGTCCGGAAGTTCCAGGAGTACCAAAATATGGGGCTGGGGGATGAGGTACGCCAGGAGATGCTCAACTATGTGCACGGAATCGAGGGCATCGAGAGCATCAGCTTCTCCAGAGCTGTCAAAGCGGCGTTCAAGGCATTGTTGGACCGCCGGGAGGATGACTTCACCGACATCTGCCAATGGCTGAGCGGCGAGGGATACGACCGCCGCGCCCATGGACGGCACGGCATTCTCCAGCGTCTCGACCGGACCACCGCCTTCACCCTGCTGCGCTCCCTGGTCCAGTGGATTCGCCAGATCGGCTATTCCGGCCTGGTGATTGCCTTGGATGAAGCCGAGCGGGTCCCCAGCCTGGCGGCAAGACAGCGCGAGCAGCACCTGAGCAATCTGCGTGAGATTATCGACGAATGCGGGCACTCGAATTTTCAGCGCGTGATGGTTCTCTACGCCGTTCCGGACGAGGCGTTTCTCGAAGGCAGAACCCAGACCTACGAGGCCTTGCGCCAGCGCGTCTCCACCGTGTTTGAAGTCCCCAACCCCTCTGGCGTGAAGATGGACCTGGAAAAGATGATCCCCAATCCGGTCGCCTTCCTGCACGAGGTCGGCGGCAAGCTGGCCAAGGTCTATTCTTGCGCCTACAACCACTCTTTCGAGGAGGCGAAACTCCGGGAGACCATCATCCTGATCGCATCCAGGGCCCACGAGCTGCGATATGGCGACACCGGCTACAAGCGCCTGTTCATGCAGAATCTCGTCAGGGGGCTGGACATCCTGCGAGACACGGGGTCACCCCCGTCACCGGAGCAGCTCCAACTGACCTGATGAAAGACTCCGGGCAATCACTTCCTGAAGAAGAAACCTTGCATTCCAGGTACGGCGCCGGAAGAGTTGTGGCCGAGCGGCATGGGGGCTTCGAGAAGCGGGTTCTGTTCCGCAACGGACTGGAACGCTGGGTCAGGTTGGATGACCTCGAAGACGTGAACCATCGCCGCCGGCCGGAATCCTTCACCGGCCCGAAATTTCAGCCCATCCCCGACGAAAAGATGAGAGCCCGCCAGCTTGTCGAGGCCTTCCGCCTGGGCATCGTGCCCTGCAGCCAGATCGAGGACTTCACCTTCGGGCGCGGCAAAGAAATGGAGAAATTGCGGAACTGGCTGCGAGCGCCCTCGAAAGGGACGTTGCGGTTGGTGGGGGAATACGGAACGGGCAAGAGCCATCTTCTGGGTTACGCTCGCGGTCGGGCCCTTCAGGACGGCTTTGCGGTGGCCTCGGTCGAGATGGACCCCAACGAAAATCCCTTCCACAAGCCCAAGCGGGTCTATTCCCGGCTGGTCCGGAGCTTTCGCTATGTTTCCAGGGCTGATCAAAGGGAGAGAGGCTTTCGTGATTTCCTGAAAGAGGCGCTTGACGCCGGTTTCCTGGATGACCACCGGTATTTCAGCCGGCTCGTCCGCCCGGACGAAGATCTGTGGAACTGGATAGAGGCGCGGGAAGCGGCCCCTCGCCCCGTGCCGGCCTATGACCCCAATTACCGGCGCTACCAATCCCTGTTCGACTTTTCCACGGCCGCAAACGTCTACTGCTACCTGATCAGCGGGCTGGGCTGGGCCGCCCGCGAGGCTCTGGGGCTCAAAGGACTGCTGCTGCTCTTTGACGAAGCCGAATCCCTCGCCGCCCGGCATACCCTTTACCAGTCCCAGCGGGGACGCCATTTTCTCACCGCGCTGGCGCGGATGGCCGGAAACAACCGGCGCCTGTTGCGCCACCCCGGAATCTCCGGCCTTCCCTACGCTCGCCATGCCAACGACATCCCTTTCCTGTACCGCATCCCCTGCGGCGTGAAGCTGCTTTTGGCGTTCGCCTCCGACTATGACTGGCGCCGGATTTCAGAGCTGAAGGGAACGCCGCGCCTGGAGTTGAATTCCCTGTCCGTCCGGGCGCTGCGGGAGGTGTTCGAGCAGGTCTGCGAACGGTACCGGGAGGCCTATCACCCGGCTGGGGACTTCGATGCCGGCAGGCTGTTTGCCAGCCTGAATTCGAGAAGAAACCACACCAGGACCTTCATCAAGGGATCGGTGGAGGTGCTGGACTGGGCGCGTTTCAATCCCGGGAAGCCCCTGAAGGACGGGCTCAACCCAAGGACATGAACCATGTCGCCTCATGGGGAATCGACTCCTTCAATTTCAGGGTTTTCAGAACCTCTGATGAGCCAGGATCCCGGCCCGCCGACTTGAGATGACACCCTACAGCCAGGAATCCGAGGCCAGGCGCAGGCTGCGGCGCGCCTGGACCCCCTTCTTTGCCCGGTTCGGCCGGCTCACCCCAATACAGGTTGACGCCATACCCTCGATCCTGCAGGGCAAAAGCGTGGTGATCACAGCGCCCACCGCCTCGGGCAAGACCGAAGCGGTGGCGGCACCGCTGGCCGAGCGTTGCGCCGGCGAGGGCTGGCGGAACCTGTCGGTCCTCTACCTGGTTCCCACTCGAGCGCTGGCGAACGACGCCCTGACGCGCATCCAGGGGCCTCTGCAGGACATGGGACTGAGCGTTGTCTTGAAACACGGAGACCGCCCCTATCTGTCTCGCAGCCTGCCGGACTTCCTCATCACCACCCCGGAGTCTCTCGACTCCCTGATTTGCCGCAAGCCGGATGCCTTCCATCATTTGCAGGCGCTGATCATCGATGAAATCCATCTCTTGGACAATACCTGTCGAGGCGACCAGATTCGGCTGTTGATACAAAGGCTCCGGAGCCTGGCTTCTCACGCTGATTTCAGCGTTCAATTGATGTCTGCCACGTTGTCGTCTCCCAAGGAAGTCGCATCAAGATACGCCAACGACTTCGAAGTAGTGACATCACGGGGAAAGCGGGAGATTGACCACCACATCCTGGATTCTCTTGTGGCAGTCCATGGATTGGCGCATGAAAGAGGATGGAAAAAACTTCTTGTATTCTGCAATATGCGCGAGTCGGTGGAACGCATCGGGGACGAACTCATGGGGTTGTGGCGTCCCTATCCCGTCGTTGTCCATCACGGCAGCCTTGACCGCCGCATCAGAGAGGAAGCCGAGGCGGTCATGAAGAGCGCCGAGGTTGCCGTCTGTGTGGCAACCTCAACCCTGGAAGTTGGCATTGACGTAGGCGATATCGACCTTGTGGTGATCGCGGAAACGCCCTGGAGCCTCTCATCGCTGCTGCAGCGCATCGGACGGGGCAATCGGCGGAAAGAGATCATACACGCCGCCGCCATCGCCCATTCAGCCGACGAGAAGGAACATCTGGAATCGATGTTCGATATGGCCTCTTGCGGAGAGCTTCCCCTTGAGAGCTACCAGGCTGATCTGCCGGTAGCCGTCCAGCAGATTTTCTCCTGCCTGTTTCAGTTTCCTCAAGGAGTTCACGAGTCAACGCTCATCGGCCTTCTTTCGATACTATGCCCTGAGGAGAGTGTGAAATCGATCCTTGACCACCTGCGCCACAAGGATTACATCGTCCAGGGCAGAGGCTGCTGGTACGCAACTTCCAGGTTGATGAACCTGGGGACGCGAGGAAAAATTCATTCGAACATCCCCGACACACAGTCTTATGATGTTGTTGACGTCAGCTCGGGGAGAATGATCGGGACCATCGCGGGCGTATTCGATGAGGTGTTCTCTCTCGGAGGAAGGGTATGGAGGGTCGTTTCGGTATCAGGCAACATCATCAGGGCCAAGCGTCATAGAGGGCGGGCGCCGGCCCCCAGATTCCGGCGTCACCGGAATCGGAGCGCTTTCGCCTACCTTCTGCCGGAAGAACTCCTCTGACAATCCCCCCGCCCGCCGTGAAAAACTCTCGTCTCGAATCGATGTCGAACGTCGCTCAAGTATCGGCCCGGCAACGTCAGGACTTGTTTATCGGGATGAACACGTTGGGAGGTTGACCGGAAATGAATATGCGCGCGGCTCTGGATCGGATGGGAGTCGGGGAAGACCTGCTCTCAGCCGAGGAAAAATCATTCCTGGACAATAATGGATACCTGGTCTTTCCCGACATCCTGACCCGGAGCCAGGTCCGGACCTTCAACGATCACCTGGCGGCGCTGGCCGAGAAGGAGGAAAACAGCGGTCTGGTGGACGAGGGCTTTCAGCAGGGCACCATCGTGGTTCTGGACCTGGTCAACAAGGACCCCGTCTTCGACGTCTGCATCGGACACCCGAGGATTCTGGCTGCCGTGGACCGTGTCCTGCCAAAGGGGTTTCGCCTCTCCTCGCTCTGTTCCCGGGCCGTGCTCCCGGGGGGCGGACACCAGGACCTGCACCCCGACTGGCATCCCGAATGGTGGCGGGACCGCAAGAAGCCCAGCGACCACTTTTCCTGCAATACTCTCTGGATGCTGGACGACTTCACGCCCGACAACGGCGCCACCCGGATAGTGCCGGGATCCCACCTGGGATTGACCTTCCCCGAAGATGAGATGGAAGACATGCAACAGCCGCACCCCCGGGAAATCTGCCTCACCGGAACCGCGGGCAGCGTGGTGGTCTTCACCGGACATACCTGGCACAGCGGGGTCAAGAATCGAACCGATGCGCCGCGACGGTCACTCACGGCCTATTTCTGCCGGAGGGATCAACCCCAGCAGACCGATCAACGCGAAGCTCTTCGACCGGCCACCTCCCAACGACTCGGCCAGGCGACCCTGTACCTGCTGGATGTTTAGCCTGCATGGTTCAGTAGTGGCCCGTTTTCAATAGGAAAGATCGCAAACCACGGCAGGAGCGCGCCTTTGAACCGCCGAAGATTTCTCAAGCAGCTCACCGGCCTCACCGGCGGCCTGGCGCTGCCTCGGCTGGCTGCACTTGCCTTATCCCTTGCACCTGCGACTTCATGCCGGCCTCGTCCCAAAGAAAGCGCGCCAAGGGAAACCCTCTACAACGGCATCCGGATCGCGAAGCCCTGGCCTCCCCGCTATCCCCCGGAGGACTTCCGTACGCCTCAGTCGCCCCCCTACCTGGCCGATATTCCCGAGGTGATCCCCATCGATCGGGGGCGGCAACTGTTTGTGGACGACTTCCTCATCTCCAGCAGCACTCTCAAACGCTCCTATCACAAGGCCGGTCTGCACCCGCAGAACCCGGTCCTGAAGCCGGAGACCGCTTTGGAGATGAACGGAGGGCTCCGGCCGGTGGCCTGCCCCTTCAACGACGGCGTGTTCTACGACCCCGAGGACCGCTTGTTCAAGATGTGGTACCACGCCGGCTGGTTCGACGGCATCGCCTACGCCACCAGCCGGGACGGCATTCATTGGACCCGCCCCCACCTGGACGTCGACCCGGGCACCAACAGGGTCTTGGTTCGGGGAAAGGGGTATGAGAGAGACGGAGTGGGAATCTGGCTGGACCAGGAGACTGCCGACCGGCAACAGCGATTCAAGATGTTCGCCTTCTTCAGGGGGCCGGACAACTTCCGGAGGGGAGAGGTCTACACCTCGGCGGACGGCATTCACTGGGGTCGGCCCACGCCCACCGGCCCCTGCGGCGACAACACCACCTTTTTCTACAACCCCTTCCGCAAGGTCTGGGTGTACAGCATTCGCACTTTTCAATTCCAGCCCAGGCTGAGCCGGCTGCGGGGTTACCGGGAACATCCCGACTTCGTGGAGGGAGCCGCTTGGGAAGAGAGCGACGTCCACCACTGGGCCGGGGCCGACGAGCTGGACCCGCCGGCGCCCGACCTGAACCATCCCACCCAGCTCTACAACGTGGACGCCGCCCCCTACGAGAGCTTGATGATCGGCCTGCTGGCCATCCACCGGGGACCGCCCAACCAGGTTTGCCTGGAGGGAGGGTTCCCCAAGCTCACCGAACTGGCGCTGGGCTACAGCCGGGACGGCTTCCACTGGCACCGCCCCGACCGGCGTTCCTTCATCGCCCCCTCCCGTCGCAAGGGCACCTGGAACCGGGCCTACCTCCATTCGGCCGGGGGCTGCTGCCTGGTAGTGGGCGACGATCTCTACTTCTACTTCGGGGCCTGGTCCGGGGAGTCCCCCAAGTTGGGAGACCACATGTATGCGGGCGGAAGCACCGGGTTGGCCGTCCTGCGCCGGGACGGCTTCGCCTCGCTGGACGCCCCGGAATCGGGGGGAGCGGTCACCACCCGGCCGCTGCGTTTCCAGGGCCGTCACCTGTTCGTCAACCTGAAGGCCCCGCGTGGGCGACTGCAAGTCGAGGTCCTCGACGCGCAAGGCGTCCCGATCGCCCCCTTTTCCCGGCAAGACTGCCTGCCGGTGAGCGGAGACAGCACCCTCAGCCAAGTCGCCTGGAAGGAGGGCGCCGATCTCTCCCGGCTGGCCGGCCGGCCCGTCCGCTTCCGCTTTCACCTGACCGACGGCAAGCTCTACTCATTCTGGGTCAGCTCCGAGGAAAACGGAGCCAGCCACGGCTTCGTGGCCGCCGGCGGTCCCGGCTTCACCGGCCCCAGCGATACGGTAGGGCGAGTGGCGGGATAAACCAAAGACAAAAAAGAGTGATCCACGAAGGCACACGAAGGACCAGGAAGGGCCACCAAGGGGCCGAGGTGATCCGTGACGGGATCGCAAGGTCACGAAGGCGGTCCTTTGAATTGCCTGAAACAATAGAGCCTTTTGCAAGATTCGGGAGGGTGCGGGATTTACTGCCGGGAAGGGTCGTGCCCCCCGGGAGCGCGGGCGTCCCGCCCGCACCTTTTTTATGCAAGCAGGATGCGAGCCGCCGCCACTGCCTCCGACTGAGCGCTGAGGTGCCGGTGCGGGGTGCTCTTACCCAGGGCGGAAGGAGAGCATCGGCGCCCTTGTCGCTGAATCGAAGGCAGAGAGGACCGGCCGGGCTGCGCCCGGACCGATGCGGGCGGGACGCCCGCGCTCCCGGGTGGCTCCTTCTCCGATCACTCTTGCTCCTCAAGGGGACACGCGCTAGCTTGCCAAGCCGCAGTCCGTGCCGATGCGGCAGAGCCGTCCCCCTTATTGGTGCTTCGTGTGTCTTCTTTGGCGGATTGCATGGCCTCCACCTCACCCGGTCGAACTTCCGGCTGGAACTCGAAGGTTGGGATGCAGCGGAACTGCCCGGCGTCGACGTGCTCGACCGCGACAAGCTTCTCGATATCCTGGGAAAAACCTGATCCGTGCGAACCTTCGACACCAACGTCCTGGTCTTCGCTGAGATCAGACCAGCCCGTTCCTGAATCTCCAGTGTCTCTTCAACTCAATCCCGAAAGCGGAAGGAGAACAGGTCGGCGTCCTTCATCACGAAACGGAGGCGCACCGGCCTCCCCGCCAACCGGCTCACATCCCGGCTGCCCTCCCAGGCCACTATCGGGGTCTGGTAGCTGACGTTGCTTTCGGCGGCCGTGCTCTTGGGGTCCCGGCCGGTGCTCAGCGGGGGCGGCACCTCTCCCCAAGCCACCATGCGCGAGATCTCGTCTCCGATGATCTCCGGACACTCGGCCAGGGAAAAACCTGGAATCGGTTTCCCATCCGCGGTTTGGATCTCAACCCGAATGCTGCCGGCGGCACTGGTGGAATAGTTGATCTCCAGCCGGCTCCCCTCGAAGGTAATGGGCCTCGTCACCATCTCTCCCCCGTGATAGGGAGCATGCAGCGAGGCAAAACCGTCCAGGCGCAGGGACAGCCGTTGCAGGTGGGCGGTGGACTGGCCGTAGTCCCGCTGCAGGTAGAGAGACATCTCCGCCGGACCGGTCCGCACCACCCCCAGGGCCGGATAGTTGGTTCGGGTGGACCAGTTGCTCTGACCGGGTCCGGGCCGTACGAAGCTCTTCTTGAAGGTGAAGTCGTAGAGGGTTGACCCCGCCCGCGTAGACAGCAGCACGGCATCGGAAACGTCCCGCATGCCCCCGCTGATGCGGTTGTGGCGCAAGTCGAGGAATTTCAGCTCGTCCGGCGTCAGCAGGCGCCGGCCGAAATGGATGCGGCCCGGAAGGGAGATATAGACCTGGGGGGCACGGAAATAGGGTTGGGTCTGGTTGGTGTAGAGGTGCTGGGAGGGCGTGGTGGTGCCCGTGTCGCTGTAGCTCATGCGCGTCTGCGGACTCCAGTTGAGAAAATCACCGGAGGTGGCCCGAGCCGTGGCCCGGCGCCCTCCCACCATGTGGCGGGCGTAGAGCACGTACCGCTGTTCCGCCTCCGACCAGAACATGACGTTCTGCGAATCGAAGTTGTTCTCCATGGCATAGGGGACGATGGGGGCTTCCCGGATCTTTCGCCAGCGAACGCCGTCCTCCGACACGTAGCCCACCAGGCTGTAGGGGGCCTCGACGTCTCTTGCATTGGCCTTGTAGCGCTCCGACCGGGGCACGCCGGGACGGGTATCCAGGAAGGCGCAGAACTGGCCCGAAACGGGCACGATGACGTTGTTGGCCGTCGAGCCGTCGACTTCCACCAACCCCAGCTCGGGCTTGGTCCAATGGATCCCGTCCCGGCTTTCGGCATAGCAGGTCAGGCGGGGCCTGCCGAGTCGGCAACGGTAATACATCCGGTAGATATCACCATCCTTGAGGACGGTGGTGTAGAAGGCCAGCTTATCCTCCCAGGGCCGGTCATACTCGATGGCGATGTTTTCCGGTCTGGGTTGCTGGAGCTTGAGCTCCAGTCCGTCCAGCCGATCCACCAGGTACCGGTCCACAAAGAGCTGGCGCTGCGAGCCCAGGGGCAGCGCCTGGGAAACACCGGCTACCGGCAAGCACAGGACCAGGACAGCCATTCCCGCCACCAAACTGCTGAATCCTATGGATCTCATTCGACTTTCTCCCTTGTTCCGGCATCCGGCGCCGGTCCTGCCTTCCCGGCTTCGAGGCCGGCGCCTGCACGGGTTGAAATGGAACAGGCATGAGGATATCATCCCTTGCCTCGCTCGGCTCCCAGTTCCAAACCAGTCCGGGGCGGCAGCCCCCAACCATTTCCGGAAAATTCTTGGCGCTCATTCAACCCGAAGACCGCGAATTCTTCGACCGGGAGCTGGCTTCCTTCGTGCCCGATCAGGTGTTCGACGCGCACGCCCACGTGTGGGCTCACGGCGCCATGCACCCCGGGCGCAGGATCGCCTGCCTGCCCAGGGACGGAGACTACCGGGAGTTCTCCCGCATGCAGCAGGCGCTGCACCCCGAACGGACCTGCGCGGCCAACATCTTTCACCGCATCTGCCCGCGGGAACACTTCGAGGAGGCCAACCGCTGGACCAGCCGGCAGGTGGCCTGCAATCCCCAATACCGGGGTCTTTTCCTGACCGGCCCGGAGGCCGACCCCGAGTGGCTGCGCCAGGAGGTGCGGCGGCTGGGACTGGCCGGGCTCAAGTGCTACCACGTCTACGCCAAGGTCAAACCGACCTGGGAGGCCCAGATTCCCGACTTCCTCCCGGAATCCCACGTCCGCATGGCTCACCAGGAAGGCTGGGCCATCATGCTGCACATGGTGAGGTCCAGGGCCTGCGCCGACCCCGGCAATATTGGCTGGATCCGCCACTACTGCACCACCTACCCCGACATGAAGCTGATTCTGGCCCATTCGGCCCGGGGGTTCCAGCCGGCCCACAACCTGGAGGGACTGCCCCACCTGAAAGGGCTGGACAATCTCTGGTTCGATACCAGCGCCAACTGCGAAGCCATGGCCCACCAGGCCATCATCCGCATCATCGGCCACCGGCGGCTCATGTACGGCACCGACATCCCGGTCAGCCATTTGCGCGGGAGGTCGGCAGCCGCGGCCGACACCTTTTTCTGGGCTTATCAGGACTCGCCCGTCTGGGGTGAGAAGCACTCCGAGATCAAGCCGGTGCTGATCGGACTGGAGCACCTGCGCTCGCTCAAGTGGGCCTGCTGGTCGGAACGCTTGAGCGACGCCCAGGTCGAAGACATTTTCTGGAACAACGCGGCCGAACTCTTCGGAGTTGAATAGCGTCAGTGCCGCAGGAGGAATCCATGGCAACCGTTCATCCCGACTATATCCCTCGCGAGGAAGACCGGGAGTTCTTCCAGCGCGAACTGGATTCGTTCATACCCGACAAGGTGTTCGACGCCCACACCCACGTCTGGCACCCGGACCACAACGTCTTTGCGGGGAGTTTCCCTCCCCTGGTGGACTACGAGAACTACCTGCGATTGATGGAGGACCTCTATCCCGGCAGAGTCGCCAAGGGCTTGTTCATTCCCACCTTTCGCGACCCGGTGAATATCCCCGCGGCCAACCAGTGGACGGGAGACCAGACCGCCAAGGACGCAAACTGCCGCGGGCACTTCTTCATCACTCCCGAGGACGATCCCGAGTGGGTGCGCCAGGAGGTCAAGCGCCTGAAGCTCCACGGACTGAAGTGCTACCACACCCTGGCCCGGAACGCGGACCCCACCTGGGAAGCCGAGATCCCCGACTACCTGCCCGAGTCGCACATCCGGGTGGCTCACGAAGAAGGCTGGACCATCACCCTGCACATGGTCAAGGCCCGCGCCGCCGCCGATCCGGGAAACATTCATTGGATCCGGCACTACTGTGAGACCTATCCCGACATGCAGTTGATCCTGGCCCATTCGGCCCGGGGCTTCCAGCCGGCCCACAACCTGGAGGGACTCCCCCACCTGAGGGGCCTGGACAACCTCTGGTTCGACACCAGCGCCAACTGCGAAGCCATGGCTCACCAGGCCACCATCCGCATCATCGGGCACGACAAGCTGCTCTATGGAGGCGACCTGCCGGTGACCCACGCGCGCGGCCGCTCGCTTTCAGTCGAGGATTCCTTTCTCTGGCTGGACGGAGACTCCCCCCACTGGCGGGAAAAACATCAACAGCTCAAGCCGGTGCTCACCGGCCTGGAGCACCTGCGCTCCCTCAAGTGGGCCTGCTGGTCCGAGCGCCTCACCGACACCCAGGTGGAGGACATCTTCTGGAACAACGCGGCTGGGCTCTTGGGATTGAAGTGAAGGGGGAAAGGGGTGGCTGGGCGCCAACACCTTTTTGCGGCAACAACCGTACCGCCGACGGTGTCGGAGCAAACTGACCCGTTTCACGGGATGGTGACCGTTTCTCGGATGGCCTCTGGCGGCACGCCGCGCAACCCCTCCTCCCGACGGTCCGTGAGAATAAGTACGATGGCCTCAGCCAAATTCTCGCGTGCTTCCTCACTGGTCTTGCCTTGACCGTTGGCCCCGGGAATTTCAGGGCAGTAGGCGATATACCATTCCCCATCCTGCTCAATAATCGCCGTGAATTCGTTTTTCATCGAAAAGCTTTCGTGGTCGGCATCTTGTCTCACTATGGCCAGGCAGGCTCTTCCCATGCCGCACGAGCGAGCGCCTGCCGAGCCGCTGTGAGGTCAGCGGCAAGCTCGTCGGCTTCTGCCGGGGAGAGATGGGGAAGCGACGCCAATAGCGCCGGGAGTTCTCCAAGCCGCTTCCCCGCAGGAAGCGGGCGCAGTTCCGCCACGGGTCTATTGCCACGCAGGATCACAAAACTCTCGCCACGACAGGAAACGCGGTTGATGTACTCGCCCAAGTGACGAGCGACTTCAGTCACAGAGACCGTCTGCGCCATCAGAGATCCTCCTTGAAAACCTGAGCCTTTTGCAAAATTCGGCAAAAGGCTCGTCTATTGGCCGTGGTTCTGGAAAAGCTGTGCGTTTGGAGACGTCGCTGCTGATTCGGTTCGGGGTTTGCCTCCGGGAAGGGTCGTGCCCCCCGGGAGCGCGGGCGTCCCGCCCGCATCGGTCCGGGCGCAGCCCGGCCGGTCCGCTCTGCCTTCGATTCACGCAAAGGGCGCCGATTCTCCGCATTCGCCTTGGGGAAGAGCACCCCGCAACGGCAAGTCCGGCGCACAGTCGGAGGCAGTGGCGGTGGCTCGCATCCTGTTTGCAGAAAAAAGGTGCGGGCGGGACGCCCGCGCTCCCGGGTGGGCTTCCCCCCATGACAGAGTCACACCAAGGGGGCAAAATTGCAGGAGTGTTCCGGAACCGCTTGTCGTTGAAGGCAGTCCATCTCTATTCGTGTCTATTCGTGTTCATTCGTGGTTCGTCTTTTTCGACGGCCACCTGTCCCGCTCACCCCTGCCTGCTGTCGCCGCGTAGGCGGCGATTTAAGAGCCGCGTCCCGAGACCACACGGCCTCCCCAACGTCATGCCCGATTCCGAATTTTGCAAAAGGCTCACCTGAGAATCATATTTCCCGATATCCTGCCCGATGTCCACTCATTCCCGCCGATGTCGAAGTATTGAGTACCGTGGCTCGGACTGCTGTCGGAAATGGAAGACGTCCGACGGCCAAGTTCAACAGGAGTTCAACTACGTACCATCGGGGAAGCTGAGTGGAACACGGGGTCAGGAAATGTAGCCCCATTTGCGGAAGGTAGCCTGCAGTGCCGAATCGTCCCGAAACGCCTGATAGTAGATATATTCCGGCGCCAAGTCGGTCCCGTTGGGCCACACGATGGTTTGAAGCTCTTCGTCCACACGCAACTGCCTGAACACGTCCGGCTCCTTCAGCGACTCGAACTTTGGTCCCTTCAACGCCTCCCACAGATCCGCGATGCCTTCACGCCCGTCGTCGAAGCGTACTTCCACCCTGTAGCCATCAAGCGGTTTTGCATCTGTTACGTGAAGAAACATCGAATCATTCCAGTGGTCCGCGTGATTGAGGTGTGGTGTGGCCCTACCCGGAGACAGGCGTGAGACTGAACACGCGGGAATGTTTGGCAGCGGTCTCAAGGTCACCTCGGCGGAGAGCCTGCCGTACCTCGTCGAGCCGATACGCCTCTTCAAGAGAAAGGTATGGTGACCATCCTTCCGGCACGTCTAACAGCTCTACCTCAACTTCCGCAACGTAGCTTCTTTCGTGAACGAGTTTCGTCCGTTTTTTCTTACTCATTGACGCATCCGCTTGAATCCCAGGCTTGCAATTCCCACATCGGGAAAGCACGCTGAACGCTGTAATAAGCACCGTCGGAGGTTTCTGGTCAGCCCAGCCGCCGCCCCACAAGACGGGGCGGATCATACAGGATGAAACCGGGGAGGTTTCAGACAAGGGGGATGTCTGTCCATCGCGGTCCTCATACCGAACATGCATCAGATGCCTCCTGAAACGAAATATCGCCATTACTCATTCGCTGCCGAATCGCAATGATCTCTGATGCAGTTGGCAATCCCCTCACCACAATTTTCGCTTCGATACGTAACCTTTTAAAGAGCCGATTAAGTTCGTTGACGACATGCTCACGAAGCATGGCCTGAGCCCATTTAGACTGAAGGACTCTATAAAACAAATAAAACTCAGTCCAATTCGACTGACTGAAATCCCGTTGGTTCCATCCCCAAGGGGCCGTAATCTTTGCTTCGAAAAATTTCGTCTCTCGAACGTAACGTTGGAAGTCATAGTGGGCAGGCCAGGCTTGTCGGCTCAACTCATCTTGGAAAAATAGCGGGCCAAGATGCCGAAATCGCGCGAGCCACCAGAGAATTGCACGGTAACCTCGGTAACCGCCCAACACTTTCGGCATTGTGACATCCCAAATATCTTTTTCTGGGACGATAACGTAGCTCTTTTCCCAAAGATCCCGGTCAGCCTTGGGGATTATCTGTATGTATCGTCCAAAGGCATGAAACAATCTCCGTGATGTGAAGCTGTGTAATCGGCATGCTTCTTTGTCTTCCTCATTTCTGACAATCTCATGTACTGCTCGACCGTGCCATGCGAGTTGCCGAGCGATCACTTCCACCGCGTCACTTAACAATTCCGCCCAGCCGTGCCTATCGTGCCTAGTCAAAGATTTAAGGATCACAATCGCGCGGTTCACATGCTCGACACCCCCTTTTGCCTCCACGGTGAAACCTGTTGCCTTGTGTGGCTTACCGCCGATCGGCATAACCGAAAGCTGAATGTCGTCTGTAAACATTCGAACATTCGAGCTTCGAACGCCCTCTTCCCGTAAACTTGGAAAGTGGGTAGCGACGGATAGTGCCTTCAATCTTCGGCGGAATCTATGTCCCATTCTTCTTTGGCCTCCCTGTAGCGACGTTCCTCTCTTGCAATTTCTTCCTCGATATCGCTTCGTCGACGGTTGCCGAAATCCAGATCTTTTCCATCGTCCCGTTGGCGCACGTATTTGGCCAGAAAGATGTCGATTCCATCGTGCAAAGTTGACAGTGGATCTTTCGCAAATATCCTCACCAACGGACTCTCATGAACTACGATGGATTCGAACTGTCTATGGAAATTACTTTCATCCCAAGGCGCTTCCCGACGCTCTAAATTCATTAAACGCCTCTCTACAGCTTGCTCCCATCCGGTTCTAATTATGCTGCGGTGTGCAAGCTCGAACGCAGAATCGGTGAGCGAGACGCCCGCAGCGAGAAGCTGAAGCACCTGCTTAGCCGAATCTTGTTCGAGATACTCGTCCCATTCCTTTGCCACGATTTCCTTCAGGCACGGTGCATCGTGGTAGTCAGAAAACAAATACACGTAGCCGCTAATATCCATGAGGTCCAAAAGGGGCGCAATGGCAACTTTCATGCCGATCTCACTTCTCCAATCCAACTCCCCTTCTTTAGGCTTCAGCCTGTCAAACTGCACCAAGCTCCCATAAAGGAAACGTTTGAAAAGCACCTTGACCGTACCAGAATCATTCTCACACAGAGCTGTAAGTAACGCTTCTCCGACCGCATGCAAAAACTGACCGGCAAAGTCCGGATACGACTTCGGCCTGGACATCAAAGAGAGAAGCACACTTTGGCCGGACATTAGTTTCAAGAGTTCTATCCTTCGTTGCGCCTTCTTTCGTTTCAAATCATCAACGCTTAAGCTTGGCCACGAAATTCCCTCCAGGCGTCGGTCAGAATTTAGATCGCTCCAAAGTTGGTTCAGGGTTTCTGTGCGGTAGTCCAGCTTGTTCCAGTACTCTGATTCCTTGGACATCACCACCGCAGCCAACCACGGATGTTTTGAAGATGTTGCAGTCTTGATCCAATGTTCATAGAGCTTGCATGCTTTGCCATGAAAACAGGTCATAGAAGCGGAAAGGTTGTCTGCTTCCTTCTGCGTTACCAACTCCTGGAGATACCAGGCAGGACTGACGATGTGTCCTTCAACTCTTTCTTCGAACTCCAGTCTTGGGCG
Organism: Terriglobia bacterium; assembly: GCA_963665655.1. Lineage (GTDB taxonomy): Bacteria > Acidobacteriota > Terriglobia > Versatilivoradales > Versatilivoraceae > Versatilivorator. The sequence continues at coordinate 4,044,666 of OY762429.1, read as the reverse complement.
CAGCCATTCAAGCTGACTCAAGACATGCACAGCGAATCCGGCTCTGTAGATCGACTTCTCTGACTTCCACCTAATCTTAGCGATACGTTGGAGGACTGCATCCTTCGTGCAGGACTCGGCAGTGCTTCCGTAGGCAATCAAAACATTGATCGGCATTCCAGCCAGCCGCTCGCAGATCTCCATATGTTCAAGGGATTCCTCGGCAACAGCTTTATCTCCATTGACAAATATGAGACTTCCACACCAGGAAAAAACATCCCCTACCAAGTTGAATGCGGTTTCAACCTGTTTCTCCTTTGCGAGCTGTTGAGCGTAAGCGTCGAGATAGCTAAGGAGTTCATAGACTAAGACGTAGCGACGCTTCCTTATGTTGAGATCCAGACAACGTTGCACTATTGGCAATATCGCAGACTCAATCCATCTCGGATTGCGTATGGTTTTCGGTTGCAGTACGGTCGCCGTCTGATGAGCCATCGAGGTCTCCGTGTCACCTGCCCGATACCAATCCGGGTGCACATATCGCACTTCGTACCAATCGCTTTCAGTCGGGATCGATTTTTTAGCTGATTCGTAGTGAAGGAGAAAGGACACCAGATCCTTGCACAAGCCAGCAAATGGACGACCGCTCAAATGAGGCGCTCGGGCTGCTACGTCTGAAACGGTGGCAAGTGTGTCTATGGCGGTTTGGGCAACCCTGTGGGCATGCTTCTGAAATGATTGATCAGACCAGCGATAACCACCGGCCTGCATCTGCAGGTGGCAGCGACGTAACTGTTCGAAGAGTCGGTACGAGAGGCTCGTAGGATCGAAAAGATAGAATGCACGCGCTCCTAATCGAACGAACCCAACGATTACCAACCCTGCACCCAGTGTAAATATTGGTACAGCTAGAACGACCGGTTCGAGACCCAGAGTGTGGAAAGCGAGTAAGCAAACGCCGAAAAAGGTAAGCGCAGCAAGGCATCGCATGTAAGCATTTCCGACCCGATCCTGTGCTAGTAAGTCTCGGATGTTATTGGGTGCCTTCGCATAAATAGCACCACCTATGGCGCTGATGGCAGCATAGTACAGACCGATGAATACACCTCCGACGCCGACGACGGTGGCCAGCAACGTTCCATAGTCGCTTTCCGGGAGGATGGTGAAGCCTCGCTTCGTGAACCAAGGAACGAGGTACGGATTCAGAAACTGGAGACCGACGGCACTGAGAAACACCCAGACCAGTGTTCCCCATGTGTTTATCAATAAAGATAGTACCGATTTCGTTGTCGTACTCTTTTCCCTGATGCGATGCCTCATTCCAAACAGCATTCGATAGGCGACGAACACACATCGTGAGAGGGCAAATCTGGCCTTCCAGAAAAGCCGAGCTTGGGCCAAGAGTAGAAACAAGGTGCTACGCATTGTGTGTCTCTATAGGGGGCAGGAGTTCAATCAGGAAGGAATCGGCAAACAATCCTCCTCCGCCTCGGGATACAAGGCATCGATCTGGTGCTGGATGGTGAGCGTATGCCCGATGGCGGTCACTATGCGGCAATAGGTGCGGATGTCGTCCAGTTCCAGGCGGCGCTCCCTGCGATCTTTCAACCACTTCTGGCAGACCTGGTAACCGCCGATCCGGTATTCGTAGGTTTCCCGAGGAACAGGACCGAAATACTGGGTTCTGTTGATGTACAGGCGTTCGTCTTCGGGGTCATAGCGAAATCCTTGCGCCTTCGTTTTTGCGACTTTTGCGTCGCCTTCGCCCTCGAACCGGCAGGTGGGCGGGTCGAGTTCCGGTGACTTGAGCAGGTGCAGCCCGGCCAAGCGCGCGCCGAGATTGGCGAGTTCTGCAAACAATTCCCTGTTTGTGGTGAACGGAATTCGTGGGAAGTCCTCCCGCAGGAACTGGGCGTACCTCGTTCGATATGTCGGGGCATACAAGACAGCGTAGATGTAGTGGAAGATCGCCTTGGGCGCGGGTGCTTGGCCATGGGCCTCCGCCAGCGCCGCGACCAGGTTGGAACTCAGGTTCGGTTGTGGATCGGATACACCATGGTCGACGAATAGGTCGGCGGTGGAATAGACGTAGAGGGGATGGGTATAACCACGTTCCCTGGTCTTATTGGAAACGTAACAATCATCGGTAATGCCATTTGTAACGAAGCAATGCTGCCATTCCTCGCTGACAATCTGCCGGCAGACGTGAAGCGCCAGATTCTCCCCAGCCAGCATGTGGCGCATGACCTTCGGACGAGGCCTGCAGATAAATCCTTGTGACCTCCCGGTGTAATAGGTGTAGCGCACGTCGAAGGGCCGGTAGAGGATTGGAACCGTCCTCTCGCGGGTGGGGCCGGAATCCCGCAAGTCCGTCTGCGCCATCGCTACCTTCCAGTCTTGCGCATCCTTGCCCAGTCGCCAGCCTTCCCGGGCCAATTCCGGGTCCATCCCCGAAAAGGGAACGACGGTGTTCCACAAGTCCTCCTCCGACCAGTGGATGGTGAGGCGGTCGCGCGCGGTCACGATCCCGACACTGTTGACGGGGAATACATCAGGGACGGAAGTGAACTCTCGATACTGCGCTTCGAGCGCGGCGTCACGGGGCACGAACAGATAGAACGGAGAAACCGGCTTCAACTGGTGCCATTGGGTGCTGCCTCGATCGTGATCGTCCAGCCAGGAATACTTGCTCTTACGAGTTCCGTAGCGTTCTGCGTGGTGGACCCTCGCCGTTCGGCCATCCTGTTCATCCTGTCCATCCCTGTCTGAATTGCCGCGTTTCACCAGGAAGGCGATGGTCACGCCCTGCCGGATCTCGAAGACGTTCTTGTCGGGGCTGCCGTCCGGGCAAATCTCGCGTTTGAGCGCGTTGCCGTGCAGGTCCAGAACATAGATGGCGTCGAAGGTGCGCATCAGGCTCCGGCGCATGCCGCGAAAGGTGGGATTGTCGAGGTAGCTGTGGTTGGTGATCATGCCGACGACACCCCGTCCGGCCTGCTCGATTTTCCACTGGGCGAATCGGAGGAACTTGACGTAGTCGTCCTGCAGCCATTTCGGGTTTTTCTCGCCCAACGGCTTGCCATCCACCTGCTTGTACTCGTCGATCAAGTCCCGTATCCATTTGCCCTTGTTGCTGGAATGGCCCGAGTAGGGAGGATTGCCCAGGATGAGCAGAATGGGGGTCTGCTTCTTGACCGCGCCGGCCAGGCGGGATTCCTCGGCCAGGGCGGCATAGAAAGGCATGGAGGTCTGACCCAGTTCTGTCATTTCGAGAGTATTGCTGAGGTAGAAGGGCACGCGCTCGTCGTCGGCCAGACGGTGGCCGAGTTCATCCAGAAAGAAACTCATCTTGAGATGGCCCACCGCGTAAGGCGCCATCATCAGCTCGAAAGCGTAGAAGTTCCCGAGAATGTGCCGGCGGATGAAGTCCTCCCTGCCGCCGCTGCCGTACTTGGCCTCGAACTCGCCGACGGCCTGCTGGGCGGCGCGAGCCACGAAGGTCATGGTGCCGGCCGCCGGGTCGAGCAGGGTCACGCCGTCGGAGGCCAGACCGTCACGCTTGTTGAATTCCGTCTTGAGAAGGCCGTGCAGGGAACGCACGATGTAGCCCACCACCGGCTCGGGCGTGTAGTAGACCCCCCGGCGCTCGCGCTCTTCGGGATCGTATCGCGCCAGGAAGGTCTCGTAGAAATGCACCACCGGGTCGCTGCCCTTGCCCTCCTGATAGTAGCGATCGAGAATGCCGGGGGCGTCGGCCACGGCCAGGACTTCGGTGATGTCGTCCACGCACCAGGCCAGCGGTACGGGCAAATCTCCCAGCGAGATGAAGCGGAACAAGTCTCGCAGGACCCCGATGGTGGGGGGGATGTTGTCGAAGGCGGTGCGCCGGCTGAAGCCCTCCCCGGCCCGGGTGCGGGCGGCGAACAATCCGTAGGTAATGGTCTGGGCAAACAGATCGGCGAAGTCTTCCCGCGTCAGCGAGCCGATGAGGTAGGTCCGGAAGGCTTCGTAGAAACCAGAGAGCACACCAGGTGTGTCTTTTTCCTGCTGAAACTGCTCCCCAATCACTTCGCGAAGGAGTCGCGTTCGCTTGGCCAGTTCGACGGCGAGCGATTCGGCCGTGAACGTTTGGGGGAGCGCGAAATCCAGGTAGCGGTCGAGGAGGGCGTAGAGCTCATCCGGCTTTTCGATGGCCGGCGTCAGGCGCAACGTGTTGAGGACCAGGGGCCGGGCAGCCAGAACCGTCTGCTCGCGTTGGCCGTTCCGGTACAAACGGAACTCGAGAAAGTTGGTGAGAATGAGATTCGGGAACGTGGAGCGGTAGCGCTTGAGCTGCTCGGAATCCTCGACCACGTCCAACCGCTCTTCCGTTGGTTTCTTGGCCTCAATGTAGCCGACGATGCGGTCCTTGCCGTTCCAGAGGCGGAAATCCGGGTTTCCTCCCTCGGTCGGCTTGGGAAGTGTGGTGACGTGTACGTGAGACCTTCCGGTCGCTTGGGCTATGCCTTCCAGCATTCTTCCAAGTGCCGGATAGAAACTCTCCTCCCGAGCATCGCCCTGACGGGCCACGGCGGCCAGGTCTTCGAGGTAGGTTGAAAAGATGGCTTCCCGACTCAAAATACTACTCTCTTACTGCCCATCTCCATGACGGCGATCGCCTGGGTGCGCTCAACGGCAGGAAAATCCAGAAGGAATTGATCGAGGGTCTCGCCGGTCTCCAGATAGTCAAATAGATTTTCCACAGGAACCCGAGTCCCAGTGAACACGGGGACGCCACCCTGAACGTCAGGGTCTCTGCGGACAGTTTGCTCTTCCATCCTTTTTCCTCCAAAGACATCAAGCGGTTTCGCCGGTCCGAGTTCATGCCGCTATTTGGCAACCCGCCAAATTATCCGTGCCGTCGTCGGAACCGGCACCACTCTCTTGGGGATACTGACCTGCCTATTGGTCTCCCTGTTCCGTATCCTGCGCCAGGACTCAGCCGAACTCCGACAGGAAATGCGCGTCCGCATTGACTCGCTCAACTCCGGCATCGATAACCTCTATCAAGCCCTCTTCAACCACAAAGACCCCGCCACGTGATGCGATTTCGAGGACACCCCGGCCGAGTTTAGCCAAGCCGCTGAAATGGGTGTCGATAACTCCCTTTACCGGCGTTCACTACCCAACAGACAAACCACCGCCAAGCTCGCCCACGAAGGCCATTTCCCACCCGAGCAGATCCAACTCTCCGTCGCCTCTGCCTCCATTGTTCCGGGACGACCCCGCTATAGGCTTGGGCTCGTGGAGTGGGAGAATTAACGGAAATCGGGTGCTTCGGATGCATTCTCCGGGGGCCTGTGGACGGAGGTTCTGGAGCGATGATCTTCTCTCCTTAGCTGATCTCTACATTGGATTCCGTCCCACGTAACGTAGCGATCCGAAGCCCTTCGATGTCCTTATCGAAGCGATCCGTATTTCGGGTGCAAGCGGTAATGATGATTTGACACTTCTCACTCTGAGCGGCAAGAAACTCCAGATACTCTTGGAACCTCGTTCGATCAAACCCTGTCATGCAATCAATGATCAGCAACGTCGGCCGCTGCTCAGCCTCAAAGCGAGCGACTTCAACAGCGAATTCGATGGCCACTCGGATCTGTTCGCTGCTAGAGAGGTTTCTGAAGTCGAGTCCTGGTACTGTGCCGTCGAGGTCCAATAGCAAAGACTCGTGATCCTCTCCTGTCACGAAACGCGGATTGTGCACACAAAAACTGCCTCTCATGGCCAGTGAGCGCACAATGTTGTGGACAACCGCAGTGTCAATGTGCAGCCATCTGGCCAAGTAACTGCTAGTTGTCTCCTCTGGCATCCGTAGGGGACGCTCTGAGACATAGACGAACACGTGGGCCAGATCAAGCCGAGGTACTGCTTGGCCATTCATCTGGAACTGGATATTCGATTCTCCGAATACCCGAATGGTCCAGGTCAGCGGCAACGGTGTCACCGCGTCGAATCGCACTTGCGTGCGCCCATTGTGGTTGCTAAGTGCAGACCAGCGCTTGAGGAACGAAATTTCTCCGCTTCCCGCAAGCCACTCGCATAGCGCTGTCTTCCCGGAGTCATTGCCTCCCAGCACCACTGTGGTTCTCGCTAAATGTAACGTTGAACCCTTCGCGAACACTGGACTCTCTTCGATGGTGACGGACTGTAGCCACCCGAAGCCGACAGCGACGCCGCGTTGCTCCAATGAAATAAGGGACTCATGGAACATCTTGAAACCGAAGAGACGCTCCGGTGGGTATTCCGTTCCTCGATTCGCGTCGATGATTCGATGGTGATTAGCGCACAGCCAAAGGGCGTTTTCGATGTCAGCAAGCTGATCGGGGGCCAGATTCCCTTGGCCTCGCGGACCGCCCTCTGCCGCGCTATAGATATGGCAAGCGACTCCGGTGGACACGCTGTCGCCCGCGGACTCTGCCGGGCCAATTGTGGATTTATCGCATCGGGGGAAACTGCAGCGATAGCCGTTGCGCTCGGCCACCCGCTTCTTCACCTGTGGAGGGAAATTTATTCTCATGCGAGCCTTTTGCAAAATTCGGAGTCGGGCGATCCTGATCCAGATCGAGGGGTTTTCCTCCCGAGTCCGTCAGGGATCCGGTGACACTGAACCCATTTGCCGTCTGAAATTCAATGGCCACAAAAGGCACAAAAACACAAAAGGACCCCTCCGATCGGCAAGACTCGAAATCAAGAAACTCATTTTGTGCCTTTTGTGCTTTTTGTGGTTTCTGTCGTCTCTTGTGCTTTTTTGGGGTGAACGCCGGAGCCTGCAGCACATCACCCTTGCCACCTCAATGTCATTCCCGATTGCGCATTTTGCAAAAGGCTCATGCTTTCCATGTTTTTCAGTTGTTTCAGCCGACTTCGACTGCCCCCTGCTCCCCCCGGCACGAATCGTCCATCTTATTTCTGCCATGAGCGGAAACGGCGCCCCATTTCTCCATCGGATATCACGCGGCCTACTCGGGAATCCATGAGACCACGCTCCACCATGCGTTCGAACGCAAGTTCACGCAGAATTTCCTCATAGGTCGCATCATCCGGCTGCGAATCAATGACTTCCTTCATCTTCTCTTTCATTATTGCCATGGATTCTCTCCTCCACTTGAGGCATACACGTTCTCAGACAACCGCTGCGCCTGAATCCGCCCCGGATGTCCCCCGCTTACTCCTTCCCGGCAGCTTCGGCGGCGGACTGGGGACGGCCGGAGACGTCGCCTCCCAGCCAGCGGTAGGGGCGCGGGTAGAGGGCCAGGGAGCGGTCCTCCAGCGGCAGCTTGACGGGCACGCTTCCCCGCTGGGCCGAGATCTTGCTGGCAATGGCGACTTCCAGGGCGTGGCGCTGGGTCTCTCCGGTGATACGGGGCAGAATCCCCTTGGCCACGGCGTCGATCAGGCAACTGATGGGGGCCAGCACGTAGTGCCGCTCCGACCCGTGGTGGCCGATTCGATCCAATAGTGGGTCCAGTTGCCTGGATACCGGGTCCCAGGACCAGGGCCGATAGCCGCGGTCCGCTTCCTTGCGCGCCCCCTTGGCGTCGAATCCCTGGAAGATCTGGGTCAGCGGCTCTCCGTGGCGGTCCCATCTCACCAGCGCATCCTCCGTCCAGACTTCCACCCCACGATGGGGAGCCTCCTCCTTGCTTCCAAAGACCTGGCACTCCAGCCCGGAGGTCAGTCGGAAACGGCCGTTGATGCTCAGTCCATAGTCGGTGGCGGCATCGTCCAGAGCCTCGGGCGGGCTTCCCCAGGTGATCAGCTCCTCCACCTGGGCCTGGGCGAAGTGCTCCAGAACCAGGATGCGGGCCGATCCGCCGGCCAGGATTTCGCCTCGGTAGCTGTGGACCGCCGCCCCCTGGCGCTTGCCCAGCTCTCCCGAGGCCAGTCGCCTGCCGGCCTCCTCCACCTCCCAGTTGGCCCGTTCCAGGGCGCCCCCGGCCAGCACGGTCCCGCGCCGCTTGCAGGTCTCGATCATCCGGTCGGCGTCGGACAGCCTGGCGGCAAAGGGACGGTCGGTCTGGACTCCCTTGACTCCGGCCTCGGCGCAGGCCACCACGCCGTCCGCCATGTATTTGGTGGGGGTGATGATGGCCGCCAGGTCGGGGACCACCTCCTTGAGCAGAGCGTCGGCGTCCCGGAAGAGAGCCGTCACCCCGAAGCGCTCCCCCACCACCTTGCGCCGCTCGGGATTCCATTCCGCGATGGCCACCAGGTCGGTCTGGGGGAGAGCCCGGTAGATCTCGGCGTATTGCTGCCCCAGGCGGCCGCAGCCGATGATGGCCACGCTCAGCCTGTCCTTTGCCGCGGCCCCTGCCGCCTTGAGAGGATAGAGCCCCCCGGCCGCCACCGCCGCCGATACCGATTGAATGAGGAAATCCCTTCTGTTCACCGTGTTCATGCTTTCTGCTCCTCCGGAGTTTCTGCCGGTTGCCCGGGCTTGGGTGGGTTCGGCCCCGGCCCGTCAGTTCTCTTGGGGCCGAGGCCGGTCGTCAAGATATCTCCCCGAATCCTGATCTTGTGTCGCAGGCTGCCGATCAGGTCGGCGCACTGCCGGTCATCATGCTGCCGGTCATAAGGAACAACGCGCGCGACCGGCTTGCCGTGCCTGGTGACGATCAAGCCGTCAGCGTCAAGCTCCTCCAACAAGCCCAGGCACTGCTCCTTGAACTTTGCAACTTCAATCGTTCGCATCTCACTTCTCCTTCCGGAATGGACATAAGTATACGACCAGATCTCCCGGGCCGAAACGACATTGACAGATAGGTCACGGTTTGCGAATTGCGATTGGAATTTGTTTGTAGAAAGAGCACCGGAACCGGGAGGCAAAAGTCTCCCGCCAGAAAGGGTTCATGATATCCTGCACATCCTTCAAAACCTCTGTGGACCGGGAAGCCGCGGCGACAGCCTCAAGTGGAGGTCCCCTCCCGCAGACCGATGGCTTCAGGTCCACTCCGTGCAAGGAGATTCGCGATGATCAGACGCCAATTCATGAAAACAGCCCTGGCTGCCGGTCTGACCTCGGCCGCCGTCCCGGCGACGACGGGCGCGGGGCGCTCGGCCTCCGCAGCCGGCGGTCGCGGGGGCAGAAAGAAGCCCCGGATCATGTTCTATAACGACGCTCGCCATCCGGCCATCTACATGTATGAGCCTCCCATGGAGAAGGAGCAGTTCGAGGCCGCGGTGGATGAAGTGCTGGGAACTCCGGTCGACACCCTGGTGTTCGGTCTGGGGGACGGGCGCACGGTTTTCCACAAGACCGAGGTGGGAGAGCTGTGGGGAGATCCGGTCAAGAAGTGGCCCCACCTGATCTTCCGCCGGGCCCACCAGAACGCCAAGATGATGCTGGAATCGGGAAGGGATCCCTTGCGCATCGTCTGCGACCACGCCCGGGCCAACGGACTGATGCTTTATCCGTCTCTGTTGCTCAACCGGGGGCGGGGAGCGGACCGCCATCGGGACGTTCGCGCGGCCAATTTCACCTGGGAAAACCGGCACCTGGAAATTGGAGCCGGGGGCGACCTGGACGAGAGCTTTAACGGGTCGAGGCAACTGGACTTCAAACACCGGGAAGTGCAGGACGAGCGTTTCGCGCTCATCGAGGAAGTGCTGAAGAACTACCCCATCGACGGGTTCGAGCTGTGGTTCGGCCACCACTATTTCTTCCACCCCAAGGAGGTGGAAGCCGGCCGGGAAATCATGACCGCCTGGGTCAAGCGGGTCCACAAGGCCGTCAAGGCCAGCGGCAAGGATCGCGAGCTGGCGGTTCTGGTCCCCGCCAACATCGAGTGGGCCCGCTCGCTGGGACTGGATGTGCCGGAGTGGATCCGCCAGGGCATCGTGGACGTGATCAACGGCCAGAATTACTATCAGAAGATCGACAACCTGGCCGACTTCCGGCCCCTGCTCGAGATTGCCAAGGGCACCTCCTGCCGCATTCACGCCGGCACCAACGCCATCCTGAACTCGGACCGCGTGAGCGGCGGCACCATCGAGATGATCCGCGGCGTGGCCTGCAACTACTGGGCCCAGGGAGTCGACGGCCTCTACCTCGGCCAGTGGTTCGCCGGCACCAACTGGCCCTACCAGGCTCCCTTCTACGAGCAGTTGAGGGAGGTCGCCTATCCCAAGCTCATGGCCCCCAAGGACAAGTTCTACATGGTCCCCACGGCCGATCAGACTCGAAGCAGGCCTCCGACGCAAACGGCTCCCCTCCCCGTCGAGCTGAAGGAAAACCGGCCCGTCAAGTTCGAACTGCCCATCGCCGACGACCTGCCTTACTGGGACAAGCAGAAACGGGTTCACGAAGTGCTGCTGCGAATTCGCCTGGCCGACAGCACCGAACTCGATCGAGTGACGTTCAGGTTCAACGGCAAGGAGCTTCCCCAGTCCCAGGCGCGCAAGATCAACCACCTCTATCGCATGCATGCGCCCCGCTTCCGGGTCAACAACGCCTACTGGTACATCTACCGGCTGGACCGGGACCACTGGCCCAGGCAGGGGAAGAACACCATCGAGGTCACCCTCAACCAGCGGGACCCCGACATCACTCCCCCGCTGCAACTCCGCGACATCGAGATCGAGACCCGCTACCTGATGGGAAGGAACTACTATCGCAGCAGCGAGGACACCGACCTCGGACCGGCGGCGATTGCGAGGCCCCGAGCCTAAAGGAGTTTTGTAGGAGGAACTGACGGTATGCGTGCAATGACCAGACTGGGGACAACCCTATTCCTGCTGCTCTGCTGGTGCGGCGGCCCGGAGCTTTGGGGGCAACCGCCCCCGGAAGTCCCCATGACCCAGATCCCCCAGATCGCCCGGTTCGCCCGAGACCGGCAGGTGGCCGACCGCTTCGCCAACCTGGCGGAGTTTTCCATACGACTCCTGCAGTGGAAGGACACGGACCGACCCTCCGTGATCAAGGCGCAGCGATGGCTCAAGTCGGAGATCTACAAACAGACGGCGCTGGGCGGTGGAGCCGAGACTCCGACCCTGGCCGAGGCCAGCCGCATGGCCGGCGATGGCTACTGGTCGCTGCGTAGCCCCCAACTGGTCAGGGTCCAGGTTGGGGACGACATCGAGGTGCTCGACAGGCCGCGCGAGCTGCGGTTGCTGGGGGGCAAGCCCTATCCGCTTCCGGTGGTCCTGCGAAACGGCGATTCTTCCCCTCTGGCGATCACCCTTGTAACGACCAACTGGAAAGGAACGGAGACTCGCACGTTCCGTCTAAAGCCCGGCCAGGCGGCAGGCACCTACTTGACGTTGCACACGGACGTCGAATCGGAGGCAATGCCCAGCCTGCAAGTACAAGCCAAAGGCAAGACCAGGCCTGTCCCGCTGGAGGGTTCGGTGGTCCGGGCGGGCCGGCTGAAAGTGCGGGTGCTGGACGAGGAGGGCTCGGTGACGCCGGCCCGGATCTACCTCACCGGTTCCGACGGGCGGGCCTACCGGCCGGCGGAGGCGCTGGCCCGAGTGTCGAATGCCGATTACGGGCAGCGCTTCGGCGGGGACTACTACTTCTACAGCGGCGGGGATTTCCAGGTTGACCTGCCTCCCGGGGAAGCCACCCTGGAGGTGGTGAAGGGCTTCGAATACCAGCCGGTCTCCCAGGCGGTTTCCATCGCGCCCGGTGGCTCCGGCACAGCGGAAATCCGGCTGCAAAAGCCGTTCGACCTGCGCCGGCAGGGCTGGTTCTCCGGGGACACCCACATCCACCCCAACGTCTACGACGATCGTCTCATGCGGCCCGCCGACGTCCTCCTCATCGCCAAGGCCGAAGACCTCAACCTTCCCCATCTGCTGGTCTGCAACGACGTTGCCTCGCACATCAACGACCGGCAGTATTTCCAGGGGCGGCCCCATCGCCTCTCGGAGGAGAACACCATCCTCTACTGGAACCAGGAGATGAGGGCCGGGGACGTCAACAACCACGTGGGCTACCTGGGCTTGAAGAAGCTGATTCAGCCGGCCTACCTGGGCTGGCCGGGGACTCCCCTGCCCTTCGACTATCCCCCCAACTACCGGATGGGTCTGGCGGCCAAGGCCCAGGGGGCGTTCGTCACCTACGTGCATCCCGGGTTGCCCTCCCAATACCCGGTGGATATCGCGCTGGGGGCCGCCGACACCATCGACGTGATGTGCCAGCGCAACGAGGACACCAACACCCAACACTGGTACCAACTGCTCAACTGCGGCTTTCAGTGCCCCATCTCGGCGGGAACCGATGCCTTCCTGAACACGCCCTACCACCTGATTGCAGGCGCCGGGCGGATCTACGTCCGGTCCGGTTCCCCCCTCACCTACGAGGGTTGGCTCGAGGCCTATCGCGAGGGGCGCAGCTTCGCCACCAACGGGCCGCTGTTGAAATTCCGGGTCAATGGAAAAGAATCCGGAAAGGAAATCCGCTGGGAGGCAGGGAGCCTGTCGTTGGAGATCGAGGCCGAGGCCGTCTCCCACGTGCCCATGACCCGCATGGACCTGATCGTCAACAGCCGGGTCGCAGCCAGTCAAGAGGCCGAAGAGGACGGCAAGCTCATTCGCCTGAACCGGGAACTGGAGATCTCCGACAGCGCCTGGGTGGCGGTGCGGGTCCATGGCGGCCCCCACAAGCTGATCCCCAACGATGCCTCTCTTTACGCTCACAGCAGTCCCGTGTATTGTTACCGGGGAGACAGGAAGATCGCTTTCCGGGAGTCGGCTGCCTTCTTCGTCCGCCAGATCGACCAGATGATCCAGAGACTCGAGACCCGGGGGGTCTTCAGGGATTCGGCCGACAAGGAGGCCATGTTTCAACTGTTCCGAAAGGGACAGCAGGTGTACCGAAAGATCGAGGCCGAGGCGGAGCGGTGACCGCCGGCAGTCTGTGACTGCCGGGCAAGCAGGCTGGGGAAGCCTCGCCCGGGCAGGAAGGACGAAGGATTTCGGCCCGGACGCGGAATGGCCCGTAAGCAGAGAGGTTTTTCGTGATCAGACGTGAATTCATGAAGTCGGCTCTGGCCGCCGGGACGGCTGCCGGTCTTGGAGGGGTGTCGACCGCCGCGGCCACTGTCAAGACAACCAGGAAGGCCAAGTATCGAGGCGGCGTGGTGGGCCTGGGCTGGATGGGCGTGCTCTATGACATGGGCACGCGCGATTACGAGAACATCCTGGGATCCTACAAGACTCCCAAGTACGACCTGGAGAGCGGCAACCGCCCCACCCCCGACTGGCTGAACGTCCACCGCAAGTTCCACCATCACGACCATCCCGGCAAGGAGGGACTGGTGGCCACCTACGCCGAAGCCATCTGGGACCGGCCCGAGGTGGAGCTGGTGGCCGGCGCCGACCGGGACAAGAAGCGGCTGGCCATGTTCGGCGAGCGCTACGGCATCGAGGCCCTCTACACCGACGCCCTGGAGATGTACGAGAAGGAGAACCTGGACATCCTGGCCATCGCCACCAACACCAGGGGCCGCTCCTTCCTGACGGTCAAGGCAGTGGAGGCGGGAGTGAAGGGGATCTTCGTGGACAAGCCCATGACCTTCACCCTGAAGGAGGCCGACGACATGGTCAACGCCTGCGCCAAGGCCGGCGTCCCCCTGGTGGGCGGCGCCACCACCGTGTCCCATCCTTCTTTCGGCAAGGCCAAGGAGCTGATCGCGAGCGGCGCCATTGGAGACGTCATCTCCATTGAAGCGCAAGCACCCATTTCTTCCCAGCACCAGGACTGGAGCTACTTCGTGGACAGCGAGCTGGCCTGGGTCAGCGGCACCGGAGACAAGCCCCGGCGGGAGCGAGGCAGCAGCGAGTTCATGGGACAGGGGATCATCGTGGCCAAGGACGGCACGGTCGTCCACATCCGGGCCGGTGCGCCCATGGTGACAATCTCCGGCAGCAAGGGTGAGATGAGTTTTGACAGGACTCGACACTTCTGGCGGCTGTGGCAGGATATCGACACGCCCGCGGGCAAGCGTCGGGTTCAGATGCCCTGGCCCGCCCCTCAGTTCGGCCTGAGCATGCGCACGGTCTACTGCCTGGACGACCTGATCGCCTGCATGGAAGGCCGCATGAAGGAACCCAAGAACTCGGGCCGCCTGGTGGCGGTGGCCCTGGAAGCCGAGGTCGGTCTGAAGCAGTCCTCGGCCCGAGGGGGCGAGCGGGTCAAGCTGCCCCTGAAGGATCGCAGCCTGGGTTTGACCTACGACTGGTTCCGTTGAGGAGAAGGTCATCCCTCGCACCGAATCGGTTGATCGGAAGCCATGCGCCGAGTCCGTCCGCATTCCCACGGTCGGCGCGATCTGCAATGAATAACAGACAAGGAGAACCAAGATGATTCGACGCGAGTTCATGAAGTCGGCCGTGACCCTGGGAGCGGTCTCGGCAAGCGGCCTTTCCCTGGGCGCGGCCCCGGCTGCCTTGCCCAAGAAGAAGGGAAAGGCGAAATACCGAGGCGGCGTGGTAGGCCTGGGCTGGATGGGCGTGCTCTACGACATGGGCACGCGGGACTACGACAACATCGGGGGGTCCTACAAGAACCCCAAGTACGACCTGGAAAGCGCCGACCGTCCCACGCCCGACTGGCTGAACGTCCACCGCAAGTTCCACCACCACGACCATCCGGGCAAGGAAGGGCTGGTGGCCACCTACGCCGAAGCCATCTGGGACCGGCCCGAGGTGGAGCTGGTGGCCGGCGCCGACCGGGACAAGAAGCGGCTGGCCATGTTCGGCGAGCGCTACGGCATCGAGGCCCTCTACACCGACGCCCTGGAAATGTACGAGAAGGAGAACCTGGACATCCTGGCCATCGCCACCAACACCAGGGGCCGCTCCTTCCTGACGGTCAAGGCGGTGGAGGCGGGGGTGAAGGGGATCTTCGTGGACAAGCCCATGACCTTCACCCTGAAGGAGGCCGACGACATGGTCGACGCCTGCGCCAAGGCCGGCGTGCCCCTGGTGGGCGGGGCCACCACCACCTCCCATCCGTCCTTCGGCAAGGCCAAGGAACTGATCACCGGCGGCGCCATCGGGGACGTCAGGTCGATCGAAGCCCGTGTCCCCCTGTTGTCCCAGCACCAGGACTGGTGCTACTTCGTGGACAGCGAGCTGGACTGGGTCAGCGGCATCGGCGACAAGCCCCGGCGGGAGCGAGGCAGCAGCGAGTTCATGGGACAGGGGATCATCGTGGCCAAGGACGGCACGGTGGTCCACATCCGGGACGGAGCCCCTACCGTTAAAATCTCGGGAAGCACCGGGGAGATCGTCTTCGACGGCAAGCGCTGGATCCTGTGGCAGGATGTGGACACCCCCTCGGGACGCAAGGGGCGGGTGGAGATGCCCTGGCCCGATCCCCAGTGGGGCTCCATGCGCACTCCCTGGTGCCTGGACGACCTGATCGCCGCCATGGAGGGCCGCCTGAAGGAGCCCAAGAACTCGGGGCGCATCGTGAGGGCGGCTCTGGAGGCGGAATTGGCCATGAAGCAGTCCTCGGCCCGGGGCGGCGAGCGCATCCAACTGCCGCTCGAGGACCGCAGCCTGGGGCTGACCTACGACTGGTTCCGTTAATCCCCAAAAAGGAGGACAACCATGATTCGACGCGACTTCATGAAATCCGCCCTGACCCTGGGGGCTGTCTCCGGGGCCGGCCTCACACTGGGAACGGCGACTGCCGTGGCGGCAAAGAAGACCTCGAAGCCCAAGTATCGGGCCGGGGTAGTCGGCCTGGGATGGACCGGGGTCCTCTATGATGTCGCCAAACGGGACGGCTCGCACCGCCAGGGCCCCTGGTGGGACCCGGCCTACAAGGTGGAGGACACCCGGCGCATCACCCCGGAGGTGGATGTCCATCGCCGGTTCCACCACCACGACCACCCGGGCTTCGAGGGACTGCCCTCTTCCTACGCCGAGGCGCTGTGGGACCGCCCCGAGGTCGAGTTGGTGGCCGGGGCCGAGCGGGATGTGAGCCGCCTGAAGATCTTCGGGGACCGCTACGGCATCGAGGCCCTCTACACCGACGCCCTGGAAATGTACGAAAAGGAGAACCTGGATATCGTGGCCGTCTGCACCAACACCAAGGGCCGGGCCTTCCTGACGGTCAAGGCGGCCGAGGCCGGGGCCAAGGCCATCTTCACCGAGAAGCCGATGGCCTTCACCCTGGAGGAAGCGGACCGCATGGTGAAGGTCTGCGCCGACCGGGGGATCCCCCTTTCCTGCGGGGCCATCACCACCACCCACCCCTCTTTCGCCAAGGCCAAGGAACTGGTGAACGGCGGCGCCATCGGCGAGGTGACCTCCATCGAAGCCAGGGGTCCCGGCGCCCAGCATCAGAACTGGTCCTACTTCCTGGACAGCCCGCCGGCCTGGGTGAGCGGCACCGGAGACACGGAACGCCGTCCCGGAGGCAGCACCGAGTTTGGCGGCCAGGGCATGCTGGTGGCGGAGAACGGACAGGTGGTCCACTTCAGGAAGGGAGCCCCGGGAGTGCGGATCAGCGGGACCAAGGGCGAAATCCAGTTCAGCTTCCGCCCCGGCTGGCAGTTGTTTCAGGAAGTAACCCCGCCCTCGGGCAGAAAGCAGAGGGTGGAGATGCCCTGGCCGGCGCCCCGGTTCATCCCTCCTTACGGGGCGGTCTACAGCCTGGACGACCTGATGAGATGCCTGGCCGGAGAGATGGACGAACCCAAGAATTCCGGCCGGCGGGTGGCCACCGCCATCGAGGTGGAAGTCGCCCTCAAGCAGTCCTCGGCCCAGGGCGGCGCCCGGGTCTCCCTGCCGCTGCAGGATCGGTCCCTGGGGTTGCTCTACGACTGGTTCCGGTAGATGGAGAACGCCGTCGTTTCTGAAAAAGAAAAGAGTTATCCACGAAGTTACACGAAGGACGACGAAGGGCCACTAAGGAGTTGCGGTCCGGCCGATGGCCCTACACGGAAAACCGAAGTTTGATGCCGCAGGCGGCGGACAACTTAGCCAGCGTGTCAAGGCGAGGGTTTCTGCGTCCAGAGAGTGCCCGGGAGAGCGCCACCCGATCCAACCTCGCCTGCCGAGCGATCTCTGATACGCCGCCTTGCGCCTCGGCAACGTTGCGAAACGCTTTCATGAGCAAGCGGGGATCGTCGTCCATTTCTTCGATGGCCGCATTCAGGTAGGCGGCGATATCCTGGGGTGTTTTGAGGTATTGGCTGGCTTTATGCTCTCTAATGGGCATCCCGTTTCCCCTGTCATTGTTGAAAATGTAGCCAATTGACTACAGATGGTCAAGGATGAATTTCCTTGCCCGTCCAACTAATCCGAAGTTATTCCCCACGACAAAGGACATCTCCTCCCATGACTTCGTCCATCCTGGATTTTGACAAGCTGAGAGTCGTCGACCTTTCCAAGCCGCTGGACCCCGCCACCGAGAAAAGGCGCTGCAAGCTGCATCGCCATCACACCTTCATCGGCGGGGTGGACGGATACCACGCGCACATCGACATCACCTCCCACCTGGGGACTCACCTGGAGTTTCCCTACCACTTCAGGGACGAGTGGAAGGACGGCATGAAGCTTCCGATCGAGCGCTTTCTGGGCCGGGGCATCCTGCTGAACCTGGAAAACGCCCGTCCGCGGGAGCTGATCCGGACCGAGGACCTGGAGATGGCCGACCGCGGCCGGGTACGGCCGGGGGATACGGTTCTGCTGGACTCTCCCTTCCACAGCACCCCTTTCGTCCATTCTCCGGACGACCGGCGACCCGACATGTCCGAGGAAGTGGGACGCTGGTTCCTGGAAAAGAAGGTCAAGTGCGTGGGCTGGGGTGACGGTATCGCCATCGAGAACCACGTCCAGGGCTGCATCGCCTGCCATGAGCTGCTGCTTGGCAACGACATTCTCCTGCTGGAGGTGGTTTGCAACATCGATCAGCTCAGGGCGGAAACCTTCATGATCACCTTCACCCCGTTGCCCATTCACGGCCTGGACTCCTGTCCGGTCCGGGTGGTGGCGGTGGAAGGCATCCCAGGAGTCTAGCCCATCTTTGACATGGCTTCCGACTGAACCTTTATTATCAACACGTTACAATGGGTGTTATTGCATCGCCTCCGAGGTGTTGTCCATCAGCGCCTCCGAGCTTTCTCTGAAGTCGAAGTCTGGCACGATAGCCTGTGGCTTGAACGTGATCCGGTAATGGTAGGCGCTCACGTCACCCGGGCTGAGTTGCTCCGCGAAATAGGTCACGTTGTCCGACAGGCCCAGGAAGTGCTTGCGGTAGTCTCGTGGCCCCGTCTGGCACGTAACCTCCAACTGAGTCTTCTGATCCTCGATGGCACAGCGGCCCTCAATCGTCAGCATATAGCCGCCGGTGACGCCGTTGTAAAACACGATACGCCGGTCGATCTCGAAGTTTTCGGCGGCCCTTGAAAGATTGCGCGACGCCACATCCGCATCGGTGCAGCCTGTCAGGACAACGGCAGCCGTCAGTGTAATCGTCAACATCAGGAGTGTTTTCATGGGGTTCTCCTTCCTTTCCTCGGAAACGTCTTCCGATACTTGACAGTTCTTGCGATGTCCCAGTGCGGCGGAGGCGCAGTCTCGGTCTTTCCAGGTTCTCTCAGAGGCCGCCCGGCCTCGCTCGTTGTGGCCAGAGGGGGGGTACTGTGCGTATGACAGCACCCGAGAAACGCCAGCAGGGCGAATCCTGCGGCGTTGTTTTCAGCCCGATCGGGCTCCGATCGGGCTGAAAATCGCTCAGGAAGCCTTTTAGCCCATCTTTAACAACCGAAGGACCACCTTGAGGTATTTTACCCTCATTTTGCCCGAAATCACCCGCAAGCGTCGAGTCGAGGGCAGGCGCGCCGGCCTTGGATCGAGGGAAAGCAGCCAACCTCGGCAATCAGCCGTTTGTTCATGGCGGTGACACTCTCGGGATGGTCTTTTCCTCTTCGGCAACCAGAACTTCCGGTATGATGACTTGAGACGCGAAGGGGGCAATGACCCATGCCAACCACCGCTTTCGACACCCTGACCGCCACCGGCCAGCTAAAAGAACCTCCGGGAATCCCATCCGACGAAAGTGAGCACCCATGCTCGGACTGCAGGCCCTGGACTGGGCCATCCTGATCCTCTACATCTGCATCGTGGCCTACCTGGGCCTCTTCCTGGGGGCCCGGAAGACCCGCTCCCTGGGTGATTTCTTCATCGCCGGGGGTAGCTGGGGCAAGCTGCCGGCCTTCCTCTTCAACTTCAGCTCGGCTCTGGCCGGGGCCGAAGCGGTGGTGGTCAGCGCCGCCGCCTACCGCAGCGGGCTGTCCGGCATCTGGCTCTGGTGGTCCCAGTTGTTCGCCACCCCCATGTACTACCTCTTCTCGGTGGTCTACAAGCGGGCCCGAGTCTTCAACATGGCCGAATTCTTCGAGCTGCGCTTCGGTCCCGGCGTGGCCACCCTCTATTCGGTGCTGGGGCTGCTCATCTCGGTCAACTTCATCGGGATCTTCATCACCGGAGGAGGAAAGGTCCTGGCGGCCATCACCACCCTCTCGGTGGACTCGGCCGTGCTGATCTGCTGCACCCTGGTGGCCCTCTACGTGGCCACCGGCGGCGCCATGTCTTCCCTGCTCACCGATCTGTTCCAGGGAATCCTCTGCCTGGTGGTGCTGAGCTTCGGCCTGCTGCCCTTCCTCTGGAAGGCCGCCGGCGGCTACGAGGCCCTGGCCGCCCTGCCCGAGGCGACCTGGTCGCTGCAGTCGGTGGAGATCCCCTGGACCTACGTGATCGCGCTGCTCTTTTCCGGCGCGGTCGGATCGGTGGTGGCGCCCAACATCCTGACCTGGATCGCCATCGCCCGCGACGAGCAGACCGGCACCCAGTGCGGCTGGGCTCACGTCTGGAAGCGGCTCATCACCATCCTCTTCGCCCTCTACGGCATTCTCTTCGCCATCTACTATCCCGGCCTGGAAGACCCGGAACTGGCCTGGGGGACGCTAATGAAGTCGCTGCTTCCGGCCGGAGTGCTGGGACTGCTGGTAGCCAGCTTCGCGGCTGCCCTGATGTCCTCGGTGGACACCTTCGCCACCACCACCTCGGGGCTGGTGGTCGACTACCTCTACCGGAAGCGGCTCTTCCGCGCCCGCTCGCCGCGCTTCTACATCACCCATGCCCGGATCTGGGGGTTCATCGCCGTCTTCCTGGGGTACGTCACCACCCGCTTTCTGGAGAACATCATTCAATACATCGAGTTGGGCTGGTCGCTGATTTCGTTCATCTCGGTTCCCCTCTATTTCGGCCTGGTCTGGAGACGCGCCAATCGCCAGGCGCTCTGGGCCGGAGTGACGACCGGAGCCCTGCTCTTCCTCATCCTCAAAGTGTGGCTGCAAGCATCTTTCGAATACACCGTATTCATTCCCACGCTTTCCTGCGCCCTGGTCACCTGGCTGGTCAGTCTTAAGACTCCTCCCGAAGACGAAACCTTGCTCAACCGCTTCTACGCAATCCTGAGCACACCGGTGGGCCAGGACGAGACGCTGCGCCGGGCCGGCATTCAACTCCCCGCCATGGCCGGAACTCATGATGCCCATCCTCCGCCGCCGGACCCGGAGAAGATCCATGAACTTTACCGCTTCTACGCCCGGGACAAGATCTACGGACCCTCCAGCGCCATCGAGCTGCGGCGGGAAGAAGGGCTGCAGTGGTTCTACAGGGGCTTTGTGTCGATAACGCTCTGGTGCCTGAGCCTGATCGGAGCGGCCCTGGCCTTCTCCTGGTGGATGCAGTCCTGACATGCCTCATTTGAAACAAACGAAAAAGGAGTCATCCCCGAAGGGCCACCAAGCGTGACGGCACTGCCCCATCGGCCCGGGCTGCGGCCCGGCAAGCCGGCGCATGCCCCCTTGAGGAGCAAGAGCGATGGGAGGATGCCCCACCCGGGAGCGCGGGCGTCCCGCCCGCATGCTATTCCGTTGCGTGCCGCTCAGTTTCCCCGCGATAGGGCACCCGGCCACCCTGCCGGCGGGAATGGCATGGGCTCGGCCGAAGCAGCGTCCTGGCGCCGTTGCCGGTCGACCCGGGTGGAGGAGATGACCGAGGCTGTGCCAGGACTTGTGCGGGCGGGACGCCCGCGCTCCCGGCGGGGCATCCCATGGCAACGATCGACTGGTTGATCCTGGCGGCCTACCTGGTGCTGATCGTCTTCATGGGGGGCTGGTTTGCGCGCCGCCAGAACAGCACCGAGGCCTTTTTCCTGGGAGGGCGCTCCGTTCCCTGGTGGGCGGTGGGATTCTCCTTTTTCGGCTCCTCCATCAGCACCGGAACCTTCCTGGCCTTTCCCGGCCAGGGGTACGGGGGAGACTGGATTCCCCACCTCTCCCACCTGATCTTCCCCGTCGTCGCTCTGCTGGCCGCCTGGTGGGTGATTCCCTACTATCGGCAGCGGGTCCGCATGAGCGCCTATGAGTTCCTGGAACAGCGCTTCGGATACGGCACCCGCTGCTACGCCTCGCTGCTCTATGTCATTTACCACCTCTTCCGCAATGGAATGATCCTGTTTCTGATGGCCAAGGCGCTCAACGCCATGACGGGATGGGATCCGACGGCCATTCTGATTGTGTGCGGCATCCTGGCCCTCCTCTACACCATGCTGGGAGGCCTGGAGGCCGTGATCTGGACCGACGTCCTGCAATCGGTCACCCTGTTCGGCGGCGGGCTGTTCTGTCTCTGGTTTCTGACCTTCGGCTCGGACGGCGGCGCCTTTCACCTGTTCCAGGTCGCCGGGGACGCCGGCAAGTTCAAGCTGGTGGACTGGTCCCTGGACCTGTCCCAACCCACCATCCTGGTGATCATTCTCTACGGTTTCGCGCATCACGGCACCTACTACACCACCAGCCAGGACGTGGCCCAGCGCTACCTGGCCTCCTCCAGCACCCGTTCCTCTCAAAAGGCTCTCCTGTGCGGCGGGCTCAGCATCGTGACCACCTGGACCCTCTTTCTGCTGATCGGCTCTCTGCTCTATGCCTATTACCAGGTCCACCCCGGCCAGCTTCCGCCCGAGATCGCCTCCAAGGAGACCCAGATCTTCCCCTTCTTCGTCATGCAGACGATTCCCCCCGGAATCACCGGACTCATCCTGGCCGGCATGTGCGCGGCCGCCATGTCCAGCCTGGATACCACCATCAACAGCCTGGCCATGATCACGGTGCGGGACTTCTATCTTCACTTCCGTCCCCAGGCCAGCGACCGCCGCCAGCTTGTGCTGGGCCGGATCGCTTCCGGCTTTTGGGGTGTTCTGGGAATGGGCTCGGGGTTGTTGATGCTGGCCGGCGTGGAAAGGGCCTACTACTTCGGGGCCACCGTGAGCTCGTTCATCGGAGGCGGAATTCTGGGACTGTTCCTGCTGGGGATGTTTGTCCGGAGAGCCCATACCCGCGGCGTCTGGATCGGGGTGATCACCGGAATAGCGATCTCGGTCTGGGGAGGGGCGGACACGATTCTGGAGATGCTCGGCGCCTCGTCCGGGCTCACCGACAGCCTGCGCTTCCCCTGGCACCCCTGGATGATCATGGGCCTGGGCAACATCGCCTCCTTCACCGTAGGCTGGCTGGCCAGCATCCTGCTGCCCGACAGGACGAGGGCCACGGCCGTGGCGGGCGCATAGAGAGCCGAAGGCCGACGATAAAAAGAGGCGCCTACGGATTGGTGGGGGCGGTGCAGACCAGGATTTCCATGGTCTCCTCGCCGGTGTTGTCCACGGCGTGCTCGCACCAGGCGGGAAGGTGCACAAACACACCCGGCCTCACCGGAACCCTGCGGCCTGCCAGGATCATGTCGCCGCTGCCCCGCAGGACCAGGTAGCACTCCTCGGTATAGTGGCTGGCCGTCTCCGAGGTCACGTGGGGCGGCAGATAGTACATGGTCAACCCGAAGTTCCTGGAGGGGGCCTTGGGATTGGTGGGATGCAGCACCCGCACCCCGACCCCTTCGCTTCCCGGAAACTGGAGTGGCAGCCCGTCCTGGACGGTCACCACGTTGGGCTGAACCGGTTCCGCCGGCTTGGGGATCGGCGGTTCCTCGCCACTTTGATAGCCCTTGTACTGGATAATCTTTGCCACTCAAGCACCTCGTTTCTTTCCGGGATAACCCCTGAATTTCTACTCCCGCCAGCCGCCGGCCACTCGTTACTACGTCGACCAGACCCGGTAGGGACCCGTGTCCAGATCCTGGCCGCGGGGGAAGTTCTTGCCGTCCAGATATTTCACCTCGATCTCCACGTCCTTCAGGGCCAGCTCGGGGATGATGTCGTCGTCGCGGTGGTGCAGCGTCACTTCCACCTGGTTCTTGCCCTGCATGGGCCAGTGGTCCCGGGGCAGGCGGTAAATGTACCAGTAGCCGAAGACGCGGAAACGCGGGGCCCTCATCCGGTAGACCCGGTTGATTTTTCTCAGGCCCGATTTGGGCAGCTTCTTGCCGTTGAAGCGGAACTCCACGCGGTCGGTTTCGGTGGCTGAGCTCAGCCGGAAGCGGAGCAGGACCTCGTGGACGCGGCCTATCTTGTCCCAGCGGGGGAGGTCGTCCGAGACCACCAGGTGGGTCTTTACCGGCTGGTTCACTTTCAGAGTCTTGGGCAGAGGCATCTGACGTCCGGTCGCCCTCTGTCTGGTGGGGACGTAGTAAAACTTATCCTTGGCGGTCATGATATCGGGGTGGCTGATCTCCCGCAACTGGGCATAGAACTCAGCGCGGTAGGGATAGGCCGTGAACCACTGGGATAGATAGAGTCCCTCGATGCCCTGGGCCCAATAGTTGCAGGCCACAGCTCGAATGAACTCGATGGTGCCGTTGTCCAGCCTGTCGGAATGAACTTCGGGCTGGATGACGGCATGCACCCGGCAATCCCTGTTCTGGGCCGCTTCCACCATGGGACGAAAATCGGCCAGTTGATCCATCCTGTGGGAATAGCTCTCTCCAATCACAACCTCCACCATCCCCCGATCGATCCACTCCCGCACGTCCAGGCCCCGGGAGTTGGCCTCTTCCAGGCTGACCGGAACCCGAACCACCAACTCGCGGTCGGCGCCGCTGGCCTTGAGGGCGTCATGGATACGCTTGACCCAGGCGGTCATGAGGGGGCGGCCGGCATCCACTTCCTTGGGGTGGAAGTAGTGGTAGTGGCCGAATAACAGCTCAAAACCGTCAATCGGGTAGTTCTTCAGCACTTCCTCGATGAGCGCGAAGCGCTCGTCCCTCACTTCCTGGTGCTTGAAATCCAGTTTCCGCAGCCCCGGGAAGCTCTCGTCCAGGTCGCCCCCGGCCCCGATTTCCAGGTGCTGGTTCTCCCAGGTGAAGTTGGCCGACCGGACGTCGTTCCGGCGCTCCTTGCCTCTCCCCCGGTTGAGGAACAGGGACGGATAGATGGCCAGTCCCTTGGCCCGGGCCCGCTCGCACACGATACGCAGCGGATCCCCTCCGGAATCTATCATCATGCGGGCGTTCTGGTGGGCCCGGCGGAAGATCAGGTGGGTCCACTCCTTCACCGGGTCCCCCCAAAGCTCGCCGACCTTGGTATCGTGCAACACCGTCCGGCCATCTCCCAAACCGAACATCAAGGCATCCACCGGAGTGCCCACCAGGTCGTCCACCGAGGCTTCGAACTCTTCCTTCAGCATCGGGGGCTCATAAATGTAGATGGACGAATGGCGGCTGTCGTCGTAGTACATGAGCCGCGCTTTCCCGCTCGAGCCGCGGCTTCCGGGGCCGGGAGCCGATGGCGCCGGAGCGGCGGCCCCCGCGGATGCGGCCGTCGAGGCCAGGCCTGCTGTGAGTGCCGTCCTCACGAATTCGCGTCGCTTCATTTTTCCAGACTCCTTTCCAAAGTTTGTCGAACTTTTCCGAACCAGGTCAGGGACCACCCCGTTCCCGGCTCCTTCAGGCTAGGACATATGCACCACGTAGGAACCGGCGTCGGGATCCTGGCCGCCCTGGCCGCGGGCAAAGTTCTTTCCTCCGAGATACTTGATTTCCATTTCCACGTCCCTCAGGATCAGTTCGGGAACGATGTCGGCATCGCGCCGTAACAGGGTTACCTCCAGCTTGTTCGAGCCTCTCTCGGGCCAGTGTTCCCGGGGAAGACGCCACACGAACCAGTAGCTGTGCACCCGGAAGAGCGGGGCTCGCAAACTGTAGTACCGATTAATCTTTCTCAAGCCGGAATCGGGCAGCTCCTTTCCGTTGAAACGAAACCTCACTTGATCGGTCTCGGTGGAACTAATGAACCTCAAGCGGAGCAGCACCTCATGCACCCGTCCTACCTTGTCCCAACGATCCAGGTCGTCTGCGATCGGCAACGGCACCTGGACCGGCCGATTCATCTTCAGCGTGCGGGGCAGCGCCGGTTTGGGCTCGGAAGGGTTGGGTTTGAAAACGCTTTGGGTCGAGGCGTAATAGTACTTGTCCCGGGGCGCCATCACGTCCGGATCGGCCACTTCCCGCAGCCGTTCATAGAAGCTGGGCTCGTAGGGCCAGGCGGCAAACCACTGGGCCAGGTAGAGTCCGTCCACGCCCTGATCCCAGCAGTTGCAGGCGACGGCCCGGGTGACTTCGATGGGACCGTCTCTCAGCCGGTCGGAATTGACTGCCAGGCCGATGGCTCCGTGAATACGGCAGCTCGAACCCTTGGCCGCCTGAACCAGGGGCCGGAAATCGGCCTGCTGATCCATGGTGTGCTGGTAGGTCTCGCCGATCAGGACATCCACGATGCCCTGCCGGATCCACTCGCGCACGTCCAGCCCCAAGGCATGGGAGGTCTCGATGCTGGCGGGGACCCGGATGGCCAGTTCCCTTCCCTCTCCGCTGGCCTTGACGGCGTCGTAGACCCGCTTGATCCAGGCCGTCATCAGGGAACGCCCCTCATCCACCTCCTCGGGGTGGAAGAAGAGCACCGCGGGGCTCTTGTAGTTCAGTTGCAGCTCGAAGCCGTCCACCGGGTAGTTCCGCAGCACCTCGTCGATGACCGCGAAGCGCTCGTCGCGGACCTCCTGGTGCTTGAAATCGAGGTTGGTGCTTCCCGGAAGATCCTTCAAATCGCCCTTGGCCCCGATCTCCAGGTGCAGATTCTCCCAGCGGAAGTTGGAGCTGCGGACGTCCTCTTCCCGCGTCCCCCTCCTGCCCTGGTTGACCAGCAGGGTGGGATAGATGGCCACCCCCTTGGCTCGGGCCCGTTCGCAGATGATGCGGAGGGGATCCCGCCCCGAGTCCAGCATCATGCGGGCATTCCGGTGGGCCCGGCGGAAGATCAGGTGGGGCCACTTCTTGACCGGGTCCCCCAGCACCTCGCTGACCTTGGTGTCGTGGAACATGGTTCGGCCGTCGGCCAGCCCGTACATCAGGGCATCCACCGGAGTCCCCACGATCTCGTCCACCGCCGCCTCGAACTCCTCCTTTTCCATGGGGGGCTCGTACATGTAGACGGCCGGATGGCGGCTGTCGTGGTAGAACATGACCCGGGGCTTCCTTTTGGCCCCGAGCCCCTTGGGCCCGGCAATGGGAGGCGCCAGGCCCAGCGCCCGCGAGGGCGCCCCACCCGAAGCCAGCCCCGCAGCCAGGGCGGTCCCTACGAATTCACGTCGTTTCATTCCGCTGCTCCTTTCCCGAATGGATCCATCCGTTACTTCTCTTTGGCCGCAACCGGGGCGCGAGGGAGCCTGCCGGCCCCCGTCAATAGTCTATGCCTCGATCGCCGCCATCATGGCATCGAAGGTCTTGCGGTCCAGACCGCGATAGTGAAAATAATTCCGGGGGTGGCCGACCAGATCGGCGAAGGCCGCCACATGGTTGAGCGTCTCCAGCACCTCCTGGTGGGTGCATCCGATCTCGGACGGCCGAAAACGGGTGCGGCACTCCTCCAGCAACTCCTTGGTCCGATCGAACCCCCAACCGTAGAGGTAGCCGTTGATCAACGAGCCCAGGGCCACCGCTTCCCCATGCAGCAGTTCCCGGCCGTGGACCCACTCGAAGGTGATGCAAAAGGAGTGGTCCAGACTGTGCCCCACGCCGAGGGAGTGCAGCTTCAGGTCGTATCGCTCGCGGTTGACTTCAGCCGCCACTCTGATGCCGGCTTCGCCCGGCTGGCCCACTTCATCCAGACTCTGACGATATTCCCGCACCCGGCTGTCGACCCAGTCCAGAACCTCGTCGGCCACCCCCTGGTCCCAGGCCGGGGCTTCCAGACCCCGGTCCAGCCACCACTTCCAGGCCCCCACTTGGCCAAGATAGCAGATGCACTCGGCCATGCCGGAGCAATTCAGGTGGGCCGGGGCCTGGCGGATGACGCCGTAGTCGAACAGCAGATACTCGGGCGCCACCGTTCCCATGATCCACTCGAACCGTTCCCGGCGCCTCAAGGCCAGCGGAGACTGAAAGACGGCTCCGGTGGAGACGATGGTGGGAATCATGACCAGGGGCCAGCCCTTCTTCCAGGCCAGGTACTTGCCCACATCCAGTGCATTGCCGCCGCCGATCGCCAGCATCCGTTGCGCCTCGGGAAGAGCCGCCAGCATCTCCTCCAGGACGGGCTCGCGCATGCCTTGCTGAAGCACCACCTGAAGGGGGCGGTGGACCAGCAGAGGCTCCACCAGGGCCATGGCGCTGGGGGATGAGACCACCACCGCATCCTGAAACCCGGAGGCATGCCGGGAGATCAGGTCCCATCCGTAACGCGCATCCCATCGCCGGCTGTCCAGATCCACGCCGCCAACACCTCTTTAGCCTCTCTTCCCTTGAAACCGCGCTTGGCCTATGATGGATGCTCCAGCCGATCCGCGGCCGTCGCCCGGGAAGGAACAGACATGAAGATTACCGACATCAAGACCTTCTTCGTGGGGGTTCAGGGCAAAAACCTGCTGGTGGTCAAAGTCGAGACCGACCGGGGCATCCACGGCATCGGACAGGGGGGCACCACCACCCGCGAGCTGGCCATGACCGGGGCCATCGAGCAGATGCGCCACTTTCTGGTCGGCCAGGACCCCCGCCGCATCGAGGACATCAACCAGGAGCTGTACCGGGGACAGTACTACGAAGGCGGAACCATCATCACCGCCGTCACCTCCGCCATCGACATCGCCCTTTGGGACATCCTGGGAAAGCACCTGAACACGCCCGTCTGGCAATTGCTGGGGGGAGCCACCCGCCAACAGGTCACCTGCTACATCGACGGACCGGCCGGGGCCGGCGACAGCTACGCCGATCAAGCCGAGGACCTGGTCGGCAAGGGCTGGAGGACCATCCGCTTCGCCCCCGAGACCGGAGACCCCGACTTCCGCCAGGACCGGGACAGCATCTTCGAGCCCTGGGAGTCCATCGACTGGACGGCCGACCAGATCCGGGAGGCCCGCAAGCGGGTGGGACCCAAGATCCGACTGGCCATCGACTACCACCACCGTCTCAACGTGGCCGAGGCGGCCGCTTTCTGCCGGCGCATCCGGGACGTGGACCTCATGTTCCTGGAAGAGCCCATCCGCTCCGAGAGCCCGGACGCCTACGCGGCGCTCCGGGCGATGACGCCGATGCCCTTCGCCATCGGAGAGGAGTTTTCGGGAATCTACCCCTTCGCTCCCTTCATCGAACGCGGCCTGGCCAACTACGTTCGCCTGGATGTCTGCAACGTGGGCGGCTTCACGGCCGGCCGCAAGGTGGCCGCCATGGCCGAGGCTCATTACCTCGACATCGTGCCACACACGCCTCAGGGGTCGATCTGCCTGGCCGCCTCCGTGCACCTGTGCGCGGCCGTCCACAACTTCGCCATTCTGGAATACAACTGGCAGATGCCCCACCTTCCCCGGGACCTTTTTCCGAAGCAGCTTGAACTGCAAGGAGACGGCTTCCCCCTGCCGCAGGGTGCCGGGCTGGGCATCGAGTTCGACGAAGAGGCCGCCCGCCGCTATCCCCCGCTGCCCTGGGAGGCTCCCCACTTCCGGCGCCGTGACGGCGCCTTCACCAACTACTGAGGCAGAAAGGGCGGCGCCGGCTCTCCCGGCGCCGCTCATTCCCATTCCGTCTGCGGCCTCCGGAAACATTCCGGCTATCTGGCCGACGCTTCACCTTCCTTGACCGGTTTCCAGCGGATGGCGTAGAGATCGGTCTTGTCCCGGACCGCATCCCAGGAACGCCCCACCGAAGAGGCGGCAATGGTCAGAATGGTGTCGTCCTCCAGCACCAGGCTGGCGCTGTAGCTGCCGGTGAAGTTGGTGGAGTCCAGGTAGTAGACTTCATCCTCCCAGGTTCGGCCTTCATCCCGGCTGACCATGGCGCGGCTTCCCGGCGGCCCCGGCCCGTAGCGGGTATCGTGGACGACCACCGCGGTGCCGTCGCTCTGCACCGCCGGATAGCCGAAGGTTTGCCCGTAGACCGTGGTCAGCATGCGCGGCCGGGTCCAGGTGGCGCCGTCGTCGCTGGAGTTCACCAGGAAGACGTTCTTGAATCCGAGTTTCTCCGGGGTGCGGGGGTAGGCCCCCATGTGCTCGACGATCTTCTCCGAATCCTGGGGATGCCTGTCCCGCTGGTATCGCATGGTGGCCAGGATCGCCCCCGAGGGGAGCCGGGTCGCCGACCCCTCCGAGCCCCAATCCCACATCAAGGTCGGCCCCTGCCAGGTGCGGCCCTTGTCGCGGGACCGAAACAGGAACAGACCGTGCTGCCTGGGCAGCCCGGTCTCGGGGTCGGCGTCGCTTCGAACGTCGATGGTCCAAAGCAGGGTGTCGTCCTGCAGCCGGTCCAGCCCCCGATGGCAGTAGCGTTCGTCGTAAGGGGAGCCCGTGCCGGGCATCTTCAGGTCCAGGTCGATCCGGGCCGTCCTGCTCCAGGATTGGCCCTTGTCCTGGGAGGTCCACACCTCGGCCGGCGCCCGCTCGTCCTTCCCGGTGGCCACCGCCACGCAGATGAAGGAACCGTCGCTCAGGACCTTCCAGCGGCCGGTCTGGTGGATCTCGAACCCGGCAGGGGCATTCACCTCCTGCTCCGACCAGGTGAGCCCGCCGTCGCAAGAACTGGACAGCTTGTTGGCCTGGCGGACGTAGACGGTCCCGTCCGGCCCCAGGTCGACCGAGGTGCCGCCCTGGGGAGTCATGGGCCGGGCATGCGGCAGCAGAACCTTCTTGACCGGAACCCGGGTGAGCTGTCCCGCCTTTGCATGCAGGATGGTGTCCGACCGGTGCATGGTCTCCAGGGTTTCCTTGGAGGGCGGCGGCACGCCTCCCAGCTCGCGGGTCATCACCGTCGGGTCGGTGATCACCTCCATGAGGGGCGGGTCCGCGTCCGAACCGGAGGGTCCGGGCGAGGAACAGGAAACCGCCATCCAACCCAGCCCTGCCAATCCGGCAAGTGTTCGGCAACTGATCTTCACCCCAACCCTCCTTCCGGGCGAAAGGGTCCCGACGGGCACTTTACCTGCATCCACCCGTCAGCGCCGTTCCGCCAGATCGTCTCCGACGGGAACAGCCCGGTAGCGGTGCTCGATGGTTCGACCCAGCACAGGGTCGTGCAGCCGGGCCAGAAAGGAGTCACCGACGCCGTGGCCGGTCTCTTCGGGAAGCGAATGTTCTCGGATGGCCTGGGCCACCGAATCCAGGGGAGACACCGATCCGCAATAGAGAATGGAGGGCAGGACCAGCGACTGCACATCCTCCATGGCCAGAAGATATTCCAGGTCCACCAGGGCCGAGGCCGCGGAGTCCTGCAGAGGAATCACCTGTCCTCCCACCGTCACCTCGCTGGAAATCTGGAGCTGATCCCAATGCCCGCGCACCTCGCTGTAGGGCCAGGCGGTCCGGGCGATCGGATGGGGGCACATCTGCTTGGGCTTGTCCTGAAACAGCGGGTCCAGCTCGCGGTCGCACTGATCGCTCCCCGTCGTAATGAGAATCTCGTTCCCATCCCGAATGGCCACGATTTCGGCCTCGCCGCCGGTCAGCGGACCCTGGACCTCGAACTCCGATGACTGGGTCAGCAGATAGCGTCCGATGTGAAAGATGGCCGGATTGGTCTTGGTGCCCGACTCGCCTCTAGCCAGCGCGGCGTCGAGTTCCTTGCGCATGCCGGCCACGTCCCGGGACGAGAACCGGGCGCCCGCCACCGACCCGATGGGAATGATCTTCCTCTCGGTCCTGTCCTTGCGCTGCACCAGTATTTCCACGGGTTCAATTCGCATGAGCCACTCCCTGTTGCCGGTTGAACGTTGTGCAGGGATTTAAACACACTTGCCATCGGACAACAAACGGATTGTGCTTCCAACCCGATCCCAAGTTTAAGTTTTTATTTACATGTATATCAAAACTATTATTTAATTATTGCATGTTCGACCGCATTCTGAGTTTTTCCCGAGCCGGGAGTCGGAGTTGCTTCCTGTGGGGGCCTCGGCAGACCGGTAAGAGCACTCTTTTGAGGCAACGATTTCCAGACGCTCCGTCATACGACTTGCTCATGGCGTCCGAATTTCGGCGCCTGTCCGCCAATCCCGGATTGTTGCGCGAGGAATGCCTTGCCACAGGCCGAAAATCGGGACCGATCGTGATTGACGAGATTCAGAAATTGCCCGAATTGCTCGACGAAGTGCATTCCCTCATCAGCCGCGACGGTTTCCGGTTCATCCTGTGTGGTTCGAGCGCGCGCCGACTCGTCCGCGGAGGGGGCAACCTGCTGGGCGGACGCGCCGTCAGACTCGAGCTGTTTCCGTTGACCAGTGGGGAGATCCCGGATTTTTCGCTTGATCGAGCCCTCAACCACGGGCTATTGCCGAGCCACTATCTGTCCGACGTTCCCGAGCCTCTCATCGAGGCTTACGTCGGAGAATACCTCAAGGAAGAAATCCTGGCCGAATCTCTCACCCGCAATCTTCCGGCCTTCCAGCGATTTCTCGAAGTTGCGTCCTTCTCCAACGGTCAGACCGTAAACTTCGCCAGCGTAGCCCGAGAAGTGGGACTCTCGGCACCTGGCGTACGTGGTTACTTTGAAATTCTGGTTGACACCCTCATCGCCGGCTGGGTGCCTGCGTGGCGCAAGCATGCCAAACGGCGGGTGATCCAGTCGCCGCGCTTTTATTTCTTCGATGTGGGGATTGTGAACGAACTCGCGCATCGCGGCACCCTGAAGCCCGGTTCGCTCGAATACGGTGCCGCCTTCGAACATTTCATATTCATGGAGTTGCGCGCTTACACAGGCTACAGAGGCGGAAAGCCTTCCATTGCCTATTGGCGCACCTCCTCCGGCTTCGAAGTGGATTTTGTGCTGGGGGACGCGACCCTGGCGATCGAGGTCAAGTCGACTGACAACCCCACCCGCGACCACATGAAAGGCCTGCGGGCCTGGAAGGCCGAGCAGAAGAACAGCCGCTGCCTGCTCGTCTGTCGCGCACCCCGCGCCAGGAAGACCGAGGACAGCATTGAAATCATGCCTTGGCGATCATTCCTGAACCGTCTTTGGGCTGGCGAGTTGTGCTGAGCTGATCTTCAAGGCGCTCTGTTCCCGGTGTATGCGAGGGTCCCCAGAACAGTCCAATCTCGGGGGCCGACGACGCAAGAGATGTCGGTAGAGCGGAGCGGGTCGCACGTCTGCTAGATGGAGAGTGCGGGAGTCTTGCCGTCAGTGGTGTCGCGCTTCCTGCCTCATACCGACTGGAGCCGAATAGTCGTATCTCCAGCCGTAGTGCTGCACGCGGCGCTTGAGATCGTTCATCCATGGTCGGCCGTCAATCGATCCCAGCAATCTGTCGCATTCCGCACCGGTCATAAAGGCCGGTTCGTAGATAACCCCCGCTTTCCGAAGTACATCCGGGATTTGATTGAAGGGGGAGTGCTCTTGGCCCTTCCGGGCAGCATTTGCCTCGAACACATCAAACAACCCGATTTGTGTTGGTTGATTGGCCTTCCTGTTCATCGCTTATGCCCCAGGAACGCTGAGGGCACATTGATGGGACATTCTTGAACTGAGGGAGGCACCTGGACAGGTTCACGAATTGTGCTTGAGGTGCGAGATGAGAGGGAAGGAACCGACGCTCCGCCAGAACGATTGGACACCCCAAGAACACAAACCCCGGTCGTCCTGCGGGGCATTGAGCACCGAGAACTATTGCTGCCGACGAGGCAAACCGTAGGGAGTATTCAGGATCTCGGATCGTCCCCGGTGGAAGTTACCCCAAAGCCTGGGGACAAGCTCCCGGAAATCATCACGGGGCTGCGCAATCAGATTCACCTAGCTTCACCAGTCTTCCGATTCGGGAACCCCTCGGAATCCGGGCCTTTTCAATGACCTCACTGGCCCTGGTTCCCGGTGACGCATGCCACAAAGACACACGGATCGGGGAAGAATCTATTTTTCTTCCTCCTCCCTGCTTTCCTTCCAGTCGCGCATCAGGGCCCGGCAGGCGTTCTTGACGGCGTTTCCAAGCGATCGGGTGGAGCCGCTCTTGATGGCGTCGCCGTCCTCGCGAAACACCACGAACTTGTTGTCCTTGCTCAGGATATCCTTCCCGCCCTCGTGCTCCAGGATCACCACGTAGTTGGCGCGCTCCTCTTTCATGGTGACGATGCAATCGCCGCAGCGCTTGTGGAAGGTCTTGATGATTTCGGCGGTCTGAGGACGGGCGCCCCCGCCGAACTTTCCTCCGAAGGCCCCGATGTCACCCACGCCGGCGCCGCCGCCCCCGCCCTCAACTTCCCAGGACTGGCTCTCCTTGATGAAGACGCGGGGCTTGGCCTTTTTCCCCTTGCCCCAGGCCGGCACGGAAGCGACCAGCGCCAGCGAAGCGACAACCAGGATGCTGCAGGCGATTCGGTGAGTTCTCATGGGTTCCTCCTAATTCGCTTTCGGTCCCCGATCAGGGTCGAGTCTTTACGCCCCAATTGCAGAACAGCCACAACCTCTAGACCAGACCCTCGATCGGCACTCCGGTGGCGTCTCCGATGGAATTGGCGATCTTGATGGGACGCCCCACCGGTGTCATGTAGGTCTTCTCCCAATCGATGCCGAAGGCCTTGTAGAGCGTTGCATAGAGGTCGCCCACCGTGACCATGCCTTCGGCCACCTGGGCCCCGCGCTCGTCGCTGGCTCCGATCACCTGGCCGCCGCGTATGCCGCCGCCCCCCAGAGCCAGCGACCAGCAATGGGGCCAGTGGTCGCGGCCGTTGTTGGGATTGATGTGGGGCGTGCGCCCGAATTCGCCCATGACCAGCACCAGTGTCGAGGCCAGCAATCCCCTCTGCTCCAGGTCCTCCATCAAGGCCGCCAGCGCCTGGTCCAGGGGAGGACAGAGCTTGTCCCGATGGCCCTGGTTGTTATCGGAGTGCGAATCCCATTGGTTGTACTTGTAGCCGGCCGCGGTCACGAACCGGCAACCATGCTCGACCAGCCGGCGGGCCAGCAGCACGCTCTGTCCGAAGCCGTGGCGGCCGTAGGCCTCCCGGGTCTCTTCGCTTTCCCGGGAGAGGTCGAAGGCCTTCTTGACCTCGGGAGAAAGGATCAGGCTGAGGGCCTGTTGGGTGAAGCTGTCCATCCTGGAGTACTCGGCCACCTCCTCCTTCTGGCGGCAGAGGCGGTCCACGATCCGGAGCAGCGAGCGGCGGTCCTGAATGCGCTCCAGCGAGATCCCCTTGGGCAGGGAGAGATCCGGAACCGCAAAGTCCTTGCGGTCGGGATCCGGAACCACCATGGGAGAATATTTCGGACCGATGAAGGCCGAGCCGAAATAGCGCTCGTAACCCTTCCAGTCGTCGTGCTCGCCGTGACGGACATAGGCCGGCATGCCGTTGCGCTGGCCCAGCTCCTTGGCCAGGATCGATCCCAGGCTGGGAAACTGCATGGTGGGATTGGGCCGATGTCCGGTGATGGCGTAATGGGTGGCCTCGGGGTGGTCGATCTCCTCGGTGTGCATGGACCGGATGATGGACAGCTTGTCCATGTGCCGGGACACCCGGGGCAGCAGCTCCGACACCTGGATGCCGGCCACGTTGGTGGGGATGGCCTTGAACCCGCTGTTGGGCTTGGGGTCCCAGGTGTCGACCTGGCTCGGTCCCCCCTCCAGCCAGAGGAGAATGCAGGACTCGGCCTTGGCCTTCCCCGTCGGCCCCGTCTTGGCCATCAAGTCCTTCAGGGCCAGGAACTGGCTCAAGTTGAAGCCCAGCAGACTCAGCGAACCGACCCGCAGGAAATCGCGGCGCCGAAGATTTTCTCCGGTGCACCTCAAGCAGCCTGACCACTTCATGACATTGCTCCCGGAACAGATATTGGACTATTCAAATCAAGTATAAACCCGATCCTCAATGAACATAGGCAAATTCACGGGAACCGACCAGGGCCCAGACCAGGTCCTCCACTGCCTCCTGTCGCGAATCCTGGCCCTCGATCCAGCCTTCCAGCTCCCCCATTTCCTCGGCGGTCGGAAACCGCGAAAGCGCCGCCAGATACAACTCCTCGACGATTTCGGCATTGGAGGCCCCGGCGGCAAGCAGGCGACTGATGCGGCTTCCCTCCCCCGACAGCTTGCCGGTGTAGGTGGGCCCGGCCAAAAGATGGAGGGCCTGACCCAGGCTGGCTTCAACTTTTCGCTGGGGCACCATCTGCCGGTTGGGCCGGCCGTAGAGGTCCAGGAAGCGGGAGGGATACATGTCGCTGGAGACCAGGTTGATGGCCCGCGTCCCTTCGGGCTTGGTTCCAAACCGCTCCGGCACGCCGGTCACCTGGGAAATGGCGTCCAGCAGCACTTCGGCATCCAGAGGCCGGGGATGGGCCCGGGCGTAGTTGGTTCGATCCGTTCGGTTGCCGGCGTTGGGGAAGCTGGAGAGCTGATACACCCTGGACCGAACGATCCTGCGCATCAGTTGTCTCAGGTCGTAGCCGCCGTCCCTGAAATCCTCGGCCAGAGCCGCCAGCAGGTCGGGATGGGTGGCGGGATTGGCCAGCTTGAAATCGTCCACCGGATCCACGATCCCGCGCCCGAAGAAGTGGCCCCAGATGCGGTTGACGATGGCCTCGGCAAACTCCGGCCGGTCGGGGGAGGTCATCCACTCCGCCAGACGGGCTCGCGGATCCTCGGCCCCATTCTGCCCCGCCGGCTCTCCGCTGAGGAACGCCGGCTGAACCTCGGTCTTGTTGCGCGGGTGGATCACCGGCCCGCCCTTTCCCAGCAAGCCGTGCCCTTCGGGATCATCCATGATGATGTTGTAGGGCGCCGTGCCCGTGTTGATGTCCCCAACCCGCGTCAACTGACCGTAGAAGGCGGTCATGCCCCAGAACTGGTTCTGGCTCCAGGGCTCGTAGGGATGGTTGTGGCACTGGGCGCAGTCCAGCCGCCTTCCCAGAAAGACCCGAACCTGCTCGCCCATCATGTCCTGGGGAGAGGGAAGATCCCCTCCGATGAGATAGTAGTGCAGGGCCGGGCCACCGTAGCCCTGAGCCGCGATGCGCTCGCGGGCCATCTGGTCATAGGGCTTGTTGCGGGCAATCCCGTCCCGAATCCATTCCCAGTAGAGGCGGCTGTACTTGGTAAAGCCCTGCACCGACTTGCCGACCCGAAAGAGATCGGCAAACCTGAAGGTCCAATGGTCCAGAAACTCGGGAGAATTCAGCAAGGTTTCGATCAATCGGTCCCGCTTGCCGGGACGATCGCCGGCCAAAAACTCCCTCACTCTCTCCGGCGGAGGTAGCGTTCCGGTCAGGTCCAGGCAGACCCGCCTCAGGAACTGCTGGTCGTCCGACGGCTCCGACGGCAGGATGTGCAGCCGCCTCAGCTTGGCGAAGACCAACCGGTCGATGAAGTTTCTTGGGGACACCTGGGGATAGCCGGCCAGAGGCTGTCGAATCACCCCGATGACCACGGTCGCGGCCCGCCCCGCCGCCCGGATGACGACGGCGGCCTCGCCGGGCTGCCTGGCCCGGACCAGGCCGCCCTCGCTGACCTCGGCCACCTCGGGGTTGTTGGACTCGAAATTCACCTGATCGGTCACGTCTTCCCGAAGTCCCCCGGCAAGAGTGGCCATCACCAGAAGCTGCTGTTCCCCGCCCAACTCCATCACCGGCTGGCGGGGCGAAACCTCCAGCCGTTGAATTTCCCTGGCTCGATGGTCTTCCTCCCTGCCGTAAGGGGCTCCCGCGCCGATCCATTCCACCAGCGTGCGGTAGTCGGCCGAGTCGCGGCTCAGCCGCTCGCCTCCGCCGTGAGGCTCTTCCATGGTGGGCTTGGTCAGCAGGAGGCTGTCTTCCGGCTGCTTCAGGTCGATCCTGGACTGACGGGGCCCCAGCGGCTCCGGACTCAGCACTTGGTAGACGCCTCCCTGGACGATCCACTCATGGTCGTCCCGGGGATAGAGTGCGTTGGCCGAAAGCTTGAACCCTCCGCGGCCCTTGACGCTCCCGTGACACTCCTGGTTGTTGCATCCCCGCTTGGTGAGGATCCCTCCCACGTCCCGTGCGAAGCTGAAGGGCCGCGCACTCTTGTCGGACAGGTCACCGCCGGCCAGCAGGGAACCAGCCTCGGCCCCCGCCAGGAGGATCCCCAGCGCCAAGGCGCAGAGCCGATCCAGACGAACCCGCTGCGCTTTTTCGGGAGCAACTCTTCTGAACATCAACTCTCCTCAGACCCCCCGCTGGGACGAACCACCATGGTGGGGATCTCCTGAATCAACAGGCCCGGTCCGGGACCTTCGTCCGAAATCGGACGGGCCAGCAGCCGCAGCTTCACAGGCAGGGGTGTGGCCGGCGCGTCGGCGCCGGCCAGCAGAAGTATGGTGACGCTCTCGCTCTGGGGGGAGAACCGCAGCCTCATCCGATCCTCCGGCACCGGGCCCTGGTAGGCCTTCACCTCGGTGCCCGGGAAGAACTCCACGCCCTCGGGAAGCCCCTCCAGCACCAGGGCGATGTCACCCGAAAATCCCTCTTCCTGGTCGGTGGTCACCGTGATCTTGCTCGCCTGACCGGCCAGCAGGTTCAAGCGATCTGCGTCTGTCCGAACCTCCCCCACGTGAGGAATCTGCGGCCGCATGAGCAGGCGATAGCGAAACCCTGAATTTCCGAAGCGGCGGGTCAGGTCGCTGACCACCAGCCAATATTCCCCCGAACGCTCAAAGGTGTAAAGGGTCTTGGGCTCAACCGTCTTCAGGTAAAAGGTCAATTGCCTGCCCAATCGTTTGTAGACGTTGCTGAACAGTTCTCTTCCCTCTTCATCCAGAATGCCGAAACGGGGGTTGAACTGCGGCGGACCCACCTGCGGGGTCTCCACTTCGAAAGCCACCTGCTGGCCGCGTTCGGCCTTGAAGGCGTAGCGATCCACATCACCGGGACGGTCGATGGTTCCTTCCACCAGGCCGGGAACGGAAACGGAGAGGGTGTTCCCTTCCCTTTCCCCGTTCTCCTGCTCTTTCACAAGGATGATCGACGCCTGGCTGCCAAGACCATTGGCGCCCGGTTGCACAGGTTCGCCGCGGCTGGATGCGGCGCCGTTGGTCAACGGGCCATCGGCGCCGGTCCCGTTCGAGCCCGCCGACCTCGACTCGAGGAGACCCATCCGGCCGGAGCCGATAGGGCGGCGAAAAGCGCGCTCGTTCCAGTAGCCGGGTATCCGGTCGCGACCGTTTCGATCCAGTTGGGCGAAAGTGGGGGCGCTGGAGTCGCTGATCCTCAGTTGATAGGAAAAGTGTGGACTGCCGCCACCCAGGAATGCCCCCACTCCGACCAGGTAGCGCCCCTTCTTCAGGAACCGATAGGTCAACCGGGGAAGCCGGCTGACGTGGTAGGAGCTGGGGTCGTCGTTGTAGGCCAGCCGGGTGGTCCGCTCCCTGTCGAACCAACTGCCGGTCGGCTCGTAGAGGGTCAGCTCCGGATCCAGGCCTGTGACATCGGGAGGTTTGCCCGGGGGCTTGCAGAAGACCTCGAAGCGTAGTTCTCGAGCTTCATCGACCTCAAAGGCATAGAAGTCTTCCTCCCCATCGCTGGCCACCCGGCCGTTGACTACCGCCGGAATGGCGACCTGCTGGGCCGTCGAGGGCGTCTGGTGCGGCTGGCTGGTCTCGTCCATGACGGCATCGGAGTTCACCCGAAACATCAGGGCATTGGAAACTCCACGCTTGGCAACCAGCCGGAAGCGATGGACGCCGGCAGGGGCGTCGGAGGGAACCTCCAGTTCGACCCGGACACTCAGGAGCACGGGCTTGTCTTCACCAGCGGCTTCCGAATCGCTGCTCCCCTCCGCAGGGACCGCTCCGACGTCCCGGACCCGGCCCTGAAGACGACCCTGCTCGAACCAGACCGCTCGCGCCCCTTCCAGCAGATATCCCTGGACCTCAACTTCGAGGGTAGAGCCCGCCCGGGCGCCCAAAGGATGGACGGAGAGAATGGCAGGCTCGGTGGGAGGCGCCGCTTCCTGACCCTGCAGCGGACCTGCCGGAAACGCAACTGCCAGCAGCACCGCCGTCACCGATCCGGCGATCCTGCTCCATGGCGAAAACACGTTCATTCGATTGATATCCATTCCTTGCGAAACCATACCGCCCGGGCCTCGCTATTGTCAATTTCCGGCTTGCCGGAAACCCATTGAAGGAGTCATCCACAAAAGAGGCCCAGGAAGAGCACAAGGGATGTGTTCATTCGTGGTTCGTCTTTATGTCGGTTCGTCTTTACTGGCGATTGGACGTTTTTCCTCCAATGATCCGCGCAGTAGGGCGGGGATTTGGCTAAACACGGTTCATGACTCTTGACTAAAGACGTCCAGACGTCCATAACTCAAGTCGATATGGCGGAAACGCAACCCAGATACGCTCCTGGACGTGTGAGAGACGGAATTCTGCAGGTCATGTCGTTCACATCCAAGGCGCTGTCAGTCAAGGAGATCGGAGAGAGGGTCTCTGAGGTCGTTGGGCCAACCAAGGAGTCTTCCGTTCGGTCCTATCTCAGGCTGAATACTCCCCGGCTGTTCATCCGAGAGGAACGGGGCGTATACAAGTTGCAGTCATCCATGGCATTGGGCTTCCAGCGCGGACTGCCGCTGGCAGGAAGGGGCAAGGCACCGCTATCGTTTGGACGGGCAAGACTCTATCACGGGGACTGTTTCGACTGGCTTGGACAACAGGAAGACAACAGCATTCACGCCGTAGTGACGGACCCTCCCTACGGTCTGCACGAGTACACACGGGAACAACAAGACAAACTCCGGCGAGGCAAGGGAGGAGTGTGGCGCATTCCACCTTCATTCGACGGCAATCTTCGATCCCCCGTTCCGAGATTTACGACACTTGCCAAGGACCAGCTCACCTACATCGGGACTTTTTTCCTTGTTTGGACCCGCCTTCTTCTTCCGAAATTGGTTCCGGGTGCTCACGTGGTCGTGGCCTCCAATCCTCTGGTGTCCTACCTGGTGTCGGCGGCTCTGGCGGAAGCGGGGCTGGAGCGGCGTGGAGAAATCGTGAGGTTGACCATGACCATGAGGGGTGGGGACCGTCCCAAGGCTGCGCACGACGAGTTTTCCGATGTCACTGTGATGCCGCGTTCGATGTGGGAACCCTGGGTGGTGTACCGCAAACCCCTGGAAGGAAGAGTCCAGGACAATCTGAGAAAATGGAAGACGGGCGGCTTTCGTCGGCCAAGTCACGACAAGCCGTTCGGGGACGTGATTGCTTCGGCGCCAACCAGAAAGAGCGAACGCAAGCTGGCTCCGCATCCGAGCCTTAAGCCTCAGTCATTTCTTCGGAAACTGGTAGGCGCTGTGCTGCCCTTGAGCGAAGGCATGATTCTGGATCCGTTCGCAGGCTCAGGATCAACCTTGGCGGCGGCCGAAGCTGTCGGAAATACCTGCGTTGGCGTGGAGAAAGATGAGATGTATTTCAGGATGGCTGCCGATGCTATTCCCAAGTTGGTTCGATACTCCCCAAACTAGGCGACACGCCCGGTCACGTGGTAGAGTGCTCACCGATAGGAGCATCATCGCCCAACGCGGGTGGAGGTACCGGATGGCTTCAACCCGACGGCATCATCTGAGTATTCTTGCCGCGGCAATGCTTGTGGGTCTGTTATGGGCGGTCCACCCCCTCTTGGCCCAAGAAGAATTCGACGCCAACAGGGTTTGCAAGGACCTGCCCGACCACGAGCAGTTGACCGAGATCCTCAAGGAGGTCGTCAAGGACCCCTTGGGAAACGGCGGACTGGGCAACGACCTCTGGGCCACCATCGTCAACCGGGACGGCGTGGTCTGCCTGGTCACATTCTCCGGCGAAGACCGGGGCAGCCAGTGGCCGGGAAGCCGGGTGATCTCGGCTCAGAAAGCCACTACCGCCAATGCCTTCAGCCTTCCCAAGGGAGCCGGAGGAGCCCTGCCGGGCCTGGCGCTTTCAACGGCCAACCTCTATGCCGCCGTGCAGCCGGGTGGCAGTTTCTTCGGGCTTCAGTTCAGCCTTCCTGTCGATCCCCGAGTGGCCTATCGCGGCAACCCCAAGAACCATGGCGAGCCGAGGGACCCGATGGTGGGACGAAGGGTGGGAGGGATCGACGTCACCGGAGGAGGTCTGGGCCTCTATGACAGTCAAGGCCATCTGCTGGGCGCCCTGGGCGTGAGCGGCGATACCTCCTGCACCGATCACGTGGTCGCCTGGAAGGTACGGGATGCTTTGGCTCTCGACCACGTGCCGGTCGGCATCAGCCCCACCGGGGACGACAACATCATCTTGGACATGAAGACCGATCCGGCCACCGGCCTGGCGGTGAGCCAGGGAGGCTTCGGTCACCCCCACGATTGCGCGGGGTCGGAAGTCCGGGACATTGCCCGGCAACTTCCCCAATCGCACCCGATCGGCGCCAAGCGCAAGAACCCGTAGCGACAGCCAAGCCGTTTCTTCTTTCATTCTCTCCCTTTTTCGATGCCGCGCTTTCCGCATTCCCTTGTCATGCTGCTGGCGGCCCTTGCCATCGCAGGCCCGCCGCGGGCCGGGGCCCAATCAGACACAGAGGGCAAGGGCTCCCAAAGAACTCTCCAGGCCCGGCGGATTGCGAATCCGCCTCAACTGGACGGGCGGGTCGACGAAGCCCTGTGGCAGCCGATCGAGCCGGCTACCGGGTTCATCCAGAGGAATCCGGAGGAAGGAAAGCCCTCCAGTGAGAAAACCGAGGTGCGAATCGCCTTCGATGACGAGAATCTCTACGTGGGCATCATCTGCTTCGATTCCCGGCCCGAAGAGATCGTGATCAACCAGAACCGGCGGGACGGACTGAAAAACGACTCGGACTACCTTATCGTGATGCTGGACACCTTTCACGACCGGCAGAACGCTTTCGTATTCGGCACCAACCCCACCGGCATCGAGCATGATGCCCAGGTCTCCAAGGCAGGCCAGACGCGC
This sequence comes from Terriglobia bacterium, assembly GCA_963665655.1. Classification (GTDB taxonomy): domain Bacteria; phylum Acidobacteriota; class Terriglobia; order Versatilivoradales; family Versatilivoraceae; genus Versatilivorator. The sequence goes on along the minus strand of OY762429.1, from coordinate 4,002,352 downwards.
GGAGGCGGGGGCGGCCCCTCGCGCGCCGGCGGCGGCGGAGGAGCCCAGAGGGGAGGCTCCAGCGCACTGAGCTTGAACTGGGACGGCGTCTGGGAAGTGCGGTCGCAAATTACGCCGCGCGGCTGGGAAAGCGAGATGGCCATTCCCTTCCGGACCCTGCGCTACCGGCCGGGACGGGACCAGTCCTGGGGCCTCAACATCGAGCGAAACCTGCGTCGCCGCAACGAGCTGTCCCACTGGTCCCCGGTGTCACGGGCCTTCCGCTTCATCCACGTCGACCTCGCCGGGACGCTGAACGGGCTGGAAATCCGGAACCACCGCAGTCTCAAGCTGTTGCCTTACGTGTTGGGAGGATTCAGCCAGGACTACAGCCGCCCGCGGGACCCCTCGAAATTCGAGCGAGATGTCGGACTGGACCTCAAGTACAGCCTGACTCCCAGCCTCACCCTGGACGGCACCGTCAATACCGACTTCGCCCAGGTTGAAGTCGACGAAGAGCAGGTCAATCTCACCCGCTTCGACCTCTTCTTCCCGGAAAAACGCCCCTTCTTTCTGGAAAACTCGGGCTTCTTCGAATTCGGCACCCCGCAGGAGGTGGAGATTTTCTTTTCCAGGCGAATCGGCATCGACGAGGACCAGCACCAGGTTCCCATCGACGGAGGGGTGCGATTGAGCGGAAAGGCCGGCCCCTACCAGATGGGCCTGCTCAACATGCAGACCCGCAAAGTGGACAGCGTGGTGCCCGCCAACAACTATTCGGTGGCGCGCTTCAGCCGGGAGCTCCCCAACCGCTCCTCCATCGGGGTCATCGGGGTCAATCGGAGTTCGACTTCCGCCTTCGAGGGTGACCGCCCCTACAATCGCACCTTCGGTACCGACGCCAATCTCGGCCTGGGAAGATTCGCCAACTGGTACAACTACGCCGCCTTCACACAAACCCCGGGGCTCGAGGGCGGAAACCACGCCTATTCCTCCCTCCTGGCGTACGACGATTCCATCCACGAGTTCAGGCTTGGCTACCTCGAGGTGGGTGGCCATTTCAATCCCGAGGTCGGCTTTGTTCCCAGAGCGGGATACCGCAAGACCAACTACTTCTACCGATTCCACAATTATCCGAACAGCGGCCCGATCCGCAGTTGGGAACCTCACGCCTCCAGAAGGGCCTGGTACTCGCTGGAAAACAGCGACCTCGAATCCGACTTCCAGCACTACCACCTGGATTCCAAGTGGCACAACGGCGCCCGCCTGGGTGTCGCCTGGAACCGAAACTTCGAGCGTCTGGACGAACCCCTGGAGGTGGTGCCCGGGGTCATCATTCCAGAGGGAGGGTATGGCTACGACGAGATCATCGCCAACTACCGCACCGACCCCAGCGCGCCGCTCTTCCTCAGCGGCACGGCCGCGGCCGGAGGCTTCTACGACGGCAAAATCCGCAGCCTCAACCTGAACGGCGGCTACCGGCACAGCCACAGACTTTCCTGGACGGCTTCCTACCTTCGCAACATGGTCAGGCTTCCGGTGGGAGACTTCAACGTCGACCTGGTGGGGCTGCGCTTCAACTGGTCCTTCACCCCCAAGAGCTTCCTGCAGACCTTCAGCCAGTACAACAGCGTGTCGCAGACGCTAGGGCACAATATCCGCCTGGGACTCCTCTCGTCGGCCAGCACCGGTCTGTACGTGGTCTACAACACCAGCAATTCCACCACGCCCCTGCCCGACTCCCATCGTCTCCCCCGAAGGACGCTGACCCGGGCACTGTTCGTCAAGTTCAACTATCTGTTCGACTACTGAGAAGCGGTCTCAATCCGATTCCGGGGCCAACTGCAACAGCTCCAGCCTCTCCCCATCCGGGCCGTAGAAGTAGCACCAGCGAACGCCGTTGGCCATGGTTACCGGGGTGGAGGCGAATTCCACCCCCTTGTCCCGGAGGGAACGATATACCTGCTCGATGTCGTCGACTTCAAAGCAGATATGGCCGAATCCCATGTCGTTGGCCTTGGAATCGGACGGCATGGGCCGGCTCGATGGATTGAGGTACTGAAAGGTCTCGATCAGAGTGTTGGACCCCGGAACCGAGAAGAAGGTTGCGGCCACCCTGGTGTCGGCCAAACCCGCCCCGCGGCTGAATTCGCTGTCTTCGATCGATACCTCCAGGGAAATTTCAAGTCCGAGAGTTTCCGTGTAGAACCGCTTGGTCCTGGCCATGTCGGAAACCACGATGTTGGTGTGGTGGAGACCTTTGATCATGGATGCGCTCCTGAGGAGAGTTACAGGGCAGTGCCCGATTATGAAGGCCAGTCATTGCCTGACCTGTCAACCGGCGCCCGTTGATTTCGACGACCGGCGCCGCCGCGGCTGGGGCAGTGCGGCCACCCTCCAACTCTATCGCTTTCGCCGGTGGTTTGGAACCGCGGCATTTCAAAAGTCAATCGCTGTCCGTCCATCAATCACACCCCTTCAGCCTTGAACAAACTGGCTTCGCGCTGCATGCGAAGGAGCAAAAAGAGTTATCCACGAAGGCACACGAAGAACGACGAAGGGCCACTAAGAAAGACAACGTTCTTGACCCACTCAAAGGCAACGCCCCTTGGGTTCGGATGAGGGAAAACACAGCGAGTCAGCTTCCCATGCAGAAACATTCTTACCAATTCCAGTAGCGTTTACTCTCATCCATTGTAGTCTATAACTGTATATTATATCAGCATCTTAGACGGTTCTGACAAACCCTCGACCGGCTCGAAACATCCCCTGCAATCCACTGTCATCCCCCATATAATAAGGGGATGATTACTGTAACCCATACCGCCCGTCTGCTACGTAAGACGAAACCGAAAGGCCGCCATCCCCAAAAGGCCCTCTCGGCGGCCTTCATTCGCTCCGCTCCGCCCGGAAGACACGCCGATGGAAACGGATTGTACCTCTTGTCCAGCCCAGCGGCACCCGAAGCTGGATTCAGCGCCTCCTCATCCGAGGTCGCCGCCGTGAGCTCGGACTTGGCAGCGTAGCCCTCGTTCCCCTGGCCGAAGCGCGGGAGAAGGCGCTCGCCAACCGCAAGCTCGTCCGCCAGGGCGGAGACCCGCTCGCCGAGAAACGGCGCGCCGAGGGCATTCCCACCTTCGCCGAAGCCGCCATGCGTGTGCTGGAACAGAAGCGGGACGGCTGGCGCACCCCGAGACACTCCCGCGAGTGGCTGTCGAGCCTGAGCCGTTTCGCCTTCCCCCGCATCGGCAAGGTACCGGTCTCAGAGGTCACCAGCGCCGACGTGCTGGAGATCCTCACCCCCCTCTGGCACCGGAAGGCAGCCACGGCCAAGCGGGTCCGCCAGCGCCTGCGGGCGGTCCTGGAATGGGCCGTAGCCATGGAATACAGGATCGACAACCCCTGCGACCGGATCGGCCCGGTGCTGGGTCCCCAACGTGACGTGACCGAGCACATGCAGGCCGTGCCCCATCGGGAGGCGGCTGCGGTGATCCGGAAGGTGCAGGCATCGACCGCCTTGCCGGCTGCCAGGTTGGCCCTTGAGTTCCTGGTGCTGACGGCGGCCAGATGGAGCGAGGTGCGGTGGGCCGAATGGGAGGAGATCGATCGTAGCGGGAGGGTGTGGACCATTCCGGCCAGACGGATGAAGACCAACCGCCGGCACCGGGTGCCGCTGTGCGGACGCGCCCTGGAGATCCTCGAAGAGGCCGAGGCACTGGAGGGGGGAGCCGGTCCTCTGGTGTTCACCCATGGAGAGGGGAAGCCTCTCCATGACAGTGCGGTGCGCCGATTGCTGCGCCAGCTTGGATTTGCGGCGGTGCCGCACGGCTTCCGCTCGACCTTCCGGGACTGGGCGGGTGAGGAGACGGATCATCCCCGGGAGGTGATCGAGGCGGCCCTGGCGCATGTGGTCCGCAACCGGGTGGAGGCGGCCTATGCCCGCTCGGACCTGTTCGAGCGTCGGCGCAGGTTGATGGACGACTGGGCGCGTTATCTGGCCCAGGAACCGGTGCAACATCCAGATACATAGCAACACATCAAGCAACAATGAGGTTACAAAGCTACACGGGGTAACACTCAGCTACCGTGAGCGCGACTGGACGTCCGGAGGCCTTCCCGCCAGGGATCTCTGTGGTGAGAGCGACCCCCTCCGAGGAGGGGTAAGTGGTGGACCGAAGGGTGGCCCACTTCCCCCTCCCCGGTGGCGCACCAGCGCCAAAAAAGAGGGGGTCGCTCTCACCACCAGCACCCCTCTCGTGCGGCGCGCCGCTGCGCCGGGCGGGAGGGGGACCCGCGAGGCGCAGCCTCGCTTTGCCTGTCCGTAACGGAGGCGGGAAATCCGTGCTGTCCCGCGTCCGGTGCGGCGTTTCGGGAAAATCCCCAACCACACCGGAGAGGGCTCCGCTCCCGGAGAGAAAGGCGTTGTGGTTGCTCGCAAAGTGGACCACTTAGGTGGCCCCCCCTCCGTCAATAAGTGGTCCACCTGTACGACGCCACGTCCTTGACCCCCGGAGGCGGAAATCGTCGATCATTCCCAGGCTCTGGGGCTCTGGCGTTGCCTGCTTCAATTGGTTGATTTTCTTCGGGGTGGCGTTTTGGCCGTCGTGGATAAGATTGACCAAGGGATGACCAAAGGATTGAGCATCAACAAAATGTACGGTATCTTCCGATTCGGATTGTGGTCATGCTGGCTGCCCGCAATCGTTTGCAGGAACTACAACCGCTTGTTTCGAGAGTGGTTTCGATGCTGCCTGGAGATTTGCAAAGGCGCTCTACTTTGTCTTGGCTTGAGTCAGAGAGGCAGAATCGCACAGTGTCGGTCAATATTTCGATTCCGCACCTCACACCACATGTTGCATTTCGCGAGCGGCGGGAGAGTCAGGCAGCGGGGATTTGCCCGAGCACGGCCGGGTGCATCTCTGGGGTCGCGGTCTTCATTTACTATCTCAGTGTTGTGTGCTTTCAAGATTGTCGCGGGCAGAGGTGAGTCTTTGCTCAGCTTGGAGTAGCTGGCCCTTCAAGCGATTCTCCAACCATGGAAGCTGGCTGTCGAGGCAATGCTTCAACTCCGCCTGCAGCTTCGGCATCCGCTTCAGATGTAAATGTTCTTCCAGGCCGTGCTGGCCACGGAGCTGCTTGATTCGCCAATGGTCACTCTCTGCCTCCCACCCCTGCTTCAGCAACGCCAGCGTCTGTTTGTCCAGTTGATCGATGCGATCGAGCGACCTGGCCAGTCTCTTTCGGGTTTCTGTGGCATCCCTCTTGCGTTTCCTGGCCTCCTCAAGGCGTGCTCGAGCCCTGGGGGCTCTACCCCTAGCGAATCGCAGGGAGATACCGACGTGCATCCCCAATGACAACAGGTTCTGGTCGGAAGCGGCCTCCAGCGTCGCTCGGTACTCGGCAATCGTCTTCGGGTATTCCGCTTTGTCCTTCTCGTATTGTCTGAGCCAGGTTTCCGAGCTGCTGATCGCCAACTTGACGCCCATGGACGATTCAGCCGTGACCCCGCCCAGCCGGCGGACCAGCGCCCGGCGAGACGCGTTTGGATTCTCCAACAGCGCTTGAGTCACATCATTGAGCTTGAGCGCCTCCCATCTGTCCGCCAACTGTTGTCGATAGAGTCGTTCGAGCTCGTTGATCTCCTCCAGGATGACTTCGCGCTGATTCTTTGGTTTCTCCTGCGGTGCAGCTCCGCAGGCGAGACTCATCCAGGTAAACAACAAGATCCATAACAAAGAAGCTCTTGTAATCTGGCTCATGAGGATCCCCTCCTTCCCGACATCTGCGGCCTTACTACTTCCCCTTGGGGGTGATCATCCAGCGGCCGTCGATGCGGGTAAGGTTGACGTTCTGTTCGTCGGTTTCGCCGTTTCCATAAGTCACGCGCACACGCACCTCAGCAGTCTGTCCATCGATTTCTTCGGAAAGAAGTTCGATTGATTGGATTCCTCCCTTCCGGCTGATCTTGGCGGTCTCGCTCTGCAGCGCCGCTTCGAGTTTTTTCGAACCCATCATTGACACCACCGACCCCGAAATCATTTCGGATGCCGCTTTCACCTCTCCTGATTCAACGGCACGGTAGAAACGCTGAACTGTAGCGCCAGGTCCTAAGCTAGAGCACCCAGAGACGACGATTCCCCACAACAAAACCAGGGAGCAGAGCAGCAAGTGAATCCTGAACACGGGTTTCTCCTTTTTAGGTTGCCAGAGAAATTATCTCGCGAAGCACTACTGTCCCAACGTTTTACTGTGACACTCTCATAACTCACTGATATAAATGGAGTAACATGCACCCAGGGGGTGTCGGAGACTTGAACACGAATATGGAATCCAGCATGGTTGCAGCGTATCGCCTGAGGTCAAACAGGAGGGCACATGTACGCTGGCAAGCTGGTTTTCTCGCAGGTGATGGATCATCTCCCCTGGCACACCTTCCAACGGTGTGTGCGACGTTACGATGGCAACCGCAAGGTGAAGTCCTTTCAGTGTTCCGATCACTACCGCTGTATGGCCTTTGCCCAACTCACCTACCGCGAGAGCCTCAGGGACATCGAAACCTGCCTGCGTGCGCAGGCGTCGAAGCTCTACCACATGGGCATCACCAGTCGCGTCTCACGCAACACCTTGGCCAACGCCAACCACACCCGGGACTGGCGCCTCTACGCCGATTTTGCCCAGCGTCTCATCCATACGGCACGCCGCCTTCACATTGACCCGGACCCCGGTCTGGATGTTGCCCACACGGTCTACGCGCTGGACTCTTCCACCATTGATCTTTGCCTGACGCTATTCCCCTGGGCTCATTTCCGCAAAACCAAGTCGGCCATCAAGCTGCATACGCTGCTGGATCTCCGCGCCCACATTCCAGCATTCATCCATATCTCCGACGGCAAGCTCCATGACGTCAACGTCTTGGACCTTCTCCTGCCCGAAGCCGGAGCCTTCTACGTCATGGATCGCGGCTATCTCGACTTTGCCCGCCTCTACCGACTGCATCAAGCCCGCTGCTTCTTCCTCCTGCGGGCCAAGTCCAACACCCGATTCCGTCGCCTCTATTCCCATCGGGTCGATCGCTCCTCCGGGTTGATCTGCGATCAGACCATCCTGCTCACCGGGGTTCACACTTCCTCCCACTATCCCGAGAAGCTTCGGCGCATCAAGTACCATGATGCTGAACAGGATAGAACCCTGGTGTTTCTCACCAACCAAGTCACCCTTCCCCCACTCACCCTTGCCCAACTCTATCGCAGCCGCTGGCGCATCGAACTCTTCTTCCGATGGATCAAACAGCACCTGCGCATCAAGGCCTTCTACGGGACCTCGGAGAATGCCGTCAAATCACAGATCTGGATCGCTGTCTCCGTCTATGTGCTGATTGCCATCATCAAAAAGCGGCTGCAACTGGAGCCCAATCTCTACACAATTCTACAGATCCTGAGCTTGACCGTGTTCGAGAAAACCCCATTAGATCAACTACTTAGAAAAAAGCCCTACATTCTTCACAGACAAGAACCAGCTAAACAGTTGACCTTATTCGACTAACGTTGGGACACTAGTGCTCGCGAAGATAACGGCTGTTGAGTAGTGAGCTCGGCAGCAGAAAACGGCCTTTGCCGAAAGGAGTTGCAAGTCGCACGAACACACCATCTACCAGGTCGATTCCCGCCTCAAGATAAGCCCTCCAAACCAATTCAGTGCAGTACAAGCGATCCTTCGACTCGAGGTCGAAACGACCATCGAACGGCAATGCCTGCCGGGCGTAGGCAGACGCCGCTTCGGCCGCCAGCGACGCGTAGTGGCCCGATTGAGGGTGATCCAATCGTCTGACGGTTACGGCAGAGGTGCGTTGACCCGCGATGAAGGTCGCCAGCGGCTCCACCTGGACGGAGGCGGGGTCCCCGAACGTCTCTGGAGAAACGACGTGAACGACAAGCGGGTGCGATCCGCCCACAAGCAAGAGACCCACATGTGAGTAAACGGATTGAGAGTCTGCCAACAGCACCAGGCGGCTGGCGAGGCTCTCCCCCCGTCTGAAAATGAGGTCTCCGGTTTCCAACAGACGGGTATCGATGCCGAACTCCGAATCGATAGAATCCTGCCTGTCGCCGGTAGCGAGCGGCGTTGGAAAGAGGATGATCAGCAGGGGTGCCACAAGTGCAAGGACAGAGCGGCGTGGTAACAGCCGCTCAGGCTCAGGCCGCGAAAAAGATGCCACGTCACTACTGTCCCAACGTTTTACTGTGACACGTTCATAACTGATTGATATGAAAGGAGCAACACGCATCCAAGGGGTGTCGGAGACTTGAACCAGAGAGGAGAATCCAGCATGGTAGCCGCGTATCGCCTGAGGTCAAACAGGAGGGCACATGTACGCTGGCAAGCTGGTTTTCTCGCAGGTGATGGATCATCTCCCCTGGCACACCTTCCAACGGTGTGTGCGACGTTACGATGGCAACCGCAAGGTGAAGTCCTTTCAGTGTTCCGATCACTACCGCTGTATGGCCTTTGCCCAACTCACCTACCGCGAGAGCCTCAGGGACATCGAGACCTGCCTGCGTGCGCAAGCGTCAAAGCTCTACCATATGGGAATCACCAGTCGCGTCTCACGCAACACCTTGGCCAACGCCAACCACACCCGGGACTGGCGCCTCTACGCCGATTTTGCCCAGCGTCTCATCCATACGGCACGGAGCCTTCATGTTGATCCAGACCCTGGTCTGGATGTTGCCCACACCGTCTACGCGCTGGATTCCTCCACCATTGATCTCTGCCTGACGCTCTTCCCCTGGGCTCATTTCCGCAAAACCAAGTCGGCCATCAAGCTGCATACGCTGCTGGATCTCCGCGCCCACATTCCGGCATTCATCCATATCTCCGACGGCAAGCTCCATGACGTCAACGTCTTGGACCTTCTCCTGCCCGAAGCCGGAGCCTTCTACGTCATGGATCGCGGCTATCTCGACTTTGCCCGCCTCTACCGACTGCATCAAGCCCGCTGCTTCTTCCTCCTGCGGGCCAAGTCCAACACCCGATTCCGTCGCCTCTATTCCCATCGGGTCGATCGCTCCTCCGGGTTGATCTGCGATCAGACCATCCTGCTCACCGGGGTTCACACTTCCTCCCACTATCCCGAGAAGCTTCGGCGCATCAAGTACCATGATGCTGAACAGGATAGAACCCTGGTGTTTCTCACCAATCAACTCACCCTTCCCCCACTCACCCTTGCCCAACTCTATCGCAGCCGCTGGCGCATCGAACTCTTCTTCCGATGGATCAAACAGCACCTGCGCATCAAGGCCTTCTACGGGACCTCGGAGAATGCCGTCAAATCACAGATCTGGATCGCTGTCTCCGTCTATGTGTTGATTGCCATCATCAAAAAGCGGCTGCAACTGGAGCCCAATCTCTACACAATTCTACAGATCCTGAGCTTAACCGTGTTCGAGAAAACCCCATTAGATCAACTACTTAGAAAAAAGCCCTACATTCTTCACAGACAAGAACCAGCTAAACAGTTGATCTTATTCGACTAATGTTGGGACACTAGTGATGCCACGTCTGTAGTTCGCATGCTTGGCATCTTACTACTTACGAAATCTGCCAGGAAGGGGTTTTTCTCTCATATATCGAAGAGTTTTTTCTCTTGTGGGCGGGGGCGCCAACGCTAGGATACGCCTATAACGTAAGAGGCTCGCCCCGGAGGCGGGAATTCAATGAAGTCCCCACTTTCGACCTGTTCCTGGCTTCCTTATCGGCTCGATGGCCTTCCCGCAGAGACACGCGAGGAGTAGCCTCGCTTCGATTTTTCGCAACGGACGCGGGACATCCGTGTCGTTCCGCGTCCGGTGCGGCGTTTCGGGAAAGTCCCCGACCACAACGGTGAGGGGGGTGCCCTCTGATCAAGGCCATTTTTTGTTCACCGACGTCGACTGAAAGGCACCGGAGTGGGCCACCCGTGAGCAGGAAACCGTCAAAAAAAGCCGCTGTTCCCGGGCATGACTGGCAGGCTTCGCCCTGCTCCTGCCCTCCTAGACCCTAGCAAACCGAACAAAGAATGGCCCTGGCCCTCTGATAGACAGGCGTTTGGAGTTGTCGAAATCATGCCACCCTTTAATGTCCTCCCCCCCCCCGTCTGAAAGGAGGACACCCATCTGACGGCATCTGCGTGACCCCCAGAGGCGGAAATCGTCGATCATTCCAGCGCCGTTGAAGTTCGGGTTTTGCTGCTCCAATTGGTGGAGCGTCCGCATGGCGGCATCGAGGCCGCCATAGGGTTCGAGGGTGTCCCAATCGGCATAGGCGAGGGACCGACGGAGGATCTCCGATTTGCCAGCACCGGCAGCCTGGCACTCCACTCGACGCACCCGGACTCGGGATTGATAATCGGCTGACCTGTCCGCCAGTAAGCGTTCGGTCAGGCCCTGATGGCTTGGACCCGGACGTGGTTGGAGGTTCCTGCAATCACAGGCGATCCGTCGCTTCTGTTCGCTACGCCTCCCCCGGACGGCGGACGGACTCCATGGCTCGACCGAACAGATACTCCACGAACGTCCCGAAGTGTCCAATGGATTCCTTTTCACAAAGAGGGATATAATGAGGGAACTGCAATCGGCGGAACCATAGTAAGGCTATTGTAAACAGTAGTTTACCGTCATAAGGTTGCAGCCCCTGCAACAGCCTCTCGTCCTGTTGATCCTGTGCATCCTGTGTATCCATGTTCAACAGGTAGATAACCGGATCAACGGGACAGGGTCCTTGTTGCCGTTAGGCCCCGAAGAAAAACTGAAAGAGATCCATTCGTATTCGTGTTCATTCGTGGTTCGTCTTCAAAAACGAACGGCAGTTACTTCCTCGAATGACCTGCCCATCAGGGAAGGGGCCGGACCTGTTTGAATCAGCCCAGCGGTCCCGGTTTTCCGTGGAGGTGGATAGTACAGGCCGGCAATGGTGATATCATGCCAGCCGTCACCACTCAGAAAAGGAGCAAGCCATGAGGCTCAACCGGAAGCTTGGCACGATCCTGGGGTCGACGGCGGCGCTTGCGGGCGCCTGCATCTTCACCCAGGCCCAAACCCCGATCGGGGACAAATGGTGGCCCTCCCGCTGGGGAGCCGAGGACCAGCGCGGCGCCGCCAACCTGATGACTCCGGAGCGGGCGCTGAAGGCGGCTCGTCTCATCCGGAAGGGTCAGGTCTACCAGCTCGGCCGAATCTATGAGCACGGCATGCCCCTCCCGGGCAAGCGGCACTTCAGCCTCACCATTCCGGGCTCACCCACCGATGGCCCCAACGGGCAAAACCAGATCGTCTCTCACGACGAAATGTTCTCCGGGGAGATCGGCCAGGTGGGAACCCAGCTCGACGGCCTGGGACATGTCGGCGTGCACTGGAACGGAGAGGATTACTTCTACAACGGCTTTCGCCGATCGGAATTCGGAAACGCCTACGGCCTCAGAAAACTGGGCGTCGAGAACATCGGTGTGTTCTTTACCCGCGGAGTCCTGCTGGACGTTGCCGCCTACAAGGCGGTGCAGCGCCTGGAACCGGGTTACACCATCACGGTGGAGGATCTGGAGGGGACGCTGCGGGTCCAGCAAACGGAAATCCAGCAGGGTGACGCGGTCTTCATCCACACCGGGCACGGACAGCTGTGGATGAAGGACAACGCCACTTACGGCTCGGGCGAGCCCGGAATCGGCCGGGAGGCCGCCAAGTGGCTCATCCGGCATGACATCGTCCTGGTGGGGGCCGACACCTGGGGCATCGAGGTGGTCCCCACTGAAGACCCCGACCGGCCCTTTGAAATCCACCAGTGGCTGCTGGCCAGGCACGGCATCTACAATCTGGAGAATCTCGATTTGGCGGCGCTGGCCGGCGACCAGGCCTACGAGTTCGCCTTCATTTTCGCTCCCTTGCGCCTGCGGGGCGCCACCGGATCGCCCGGCAATCCGATCGCCGTTCGCTGAGGGGACCGGACTCAACCCCCTGTCCCCCATGCCACGACCTCAATCCCGAATCATGGCCTCCTCGTCGCGGCTGGATCCCATTCGATTCGAAGTCATCCGAAACGCCCTCCTGGAAGCGACCGAGGAGATGTCGGTCTCGCTGCGCCGCAGCGCCTATTCCACCAACATCAAGACCCGAAACGACTTCTCCTGCGCCTTTTTCGACCGCCGCCTGCGGGCGGTGGCTCAGGCCTTCAATCAACCCAACCACCTGGGCTCGCTGGTTCACAGCGTGCCCAGCCTGGTGCGCGCCTACGGCCCCGACCGGCTGGAACCGGGGGACACGCTCATCGCCAACCACCCCTACCAGGGGGGAGTCCATCTCAACGACATCACCTTCATTTCGCCTGTATTCCACCAGGACCGTCTCTTTGGCTATGTCGCCAACCTGGCCCACCACGTGGATGTCGGGGGTGGGGCCCCGGCCAGTGTCGGAGCCTTCCAGGAGGTGTTTCAGGAGGGCGTCATCATCCCTCCGGTCAAGGTGGTGGAGAGAGGGGAATTGGTGGAGGATGTCGTTCGCCTGGTTCTGGCTCAGATCCGCTCCAAGCACGAGACCGGCGGCGACTTTCGGGCCCAGGTGGCCGCCAACCACACCGGGATCCGTCGAATGGCCGCGCTGATCGAGAGGCTGGGACTGGAGACGATCACCCACTATACCGAGGAACTTCTCGAATACACCGAGCGGCGGACGCGAGCCGAAGTCGCCAGGCTTCCCCTGGGCGAATTCAGCGCCGAGGGCGTGGTGGACAGCGACGGCTTCACCGATCGCCCGGTGCGCCTGGCCGCCAGTATCCGGTTCGAGGGCGCCCGGGGAGTTCGATTCGATATGACCGGCTCCGACCCCCAGCGGCGGGCGCCCGTCAATTCCACCTACGCCCAAACCTATTCGGCCTGCGCCTACGTGCTGAAATCGCTGATCGATCCGGACCTTCCGGTCAACGACGGCTTTTACCGCCTGATGCGGATCGAGGCTCCGGCCGGCAGCGTGGTCCATTGCAGGCCGCCGGCCCCGGTGGTCGGGGGATGGGAAGTCCAGACCCGCCTGGCGGACGTGATGTTCAAGGCCCTGGCTCCCGCCCTTCCCGGAACCATGCCGGCGGGCACCAAGGCCATGCAGTGCCATGCCGGGTTCGGCGCCATCCATCCCGCCAGCGGCGAGTACTACTGTTTCCTGGAAACCCTGGGCGGCGGCTACGGAGCCCGGGACGCCAAGGATGGCCCGGATGCCGTTCAGACTCATGGTCAGAATACCGAAAACGCACCCATAGAAGAGACCGAGTCCAACTACCCGGTGCGCATTCTGCGCTACGAACTGGTCAACGATTCCGAGGGCGCCGGAACCTGCCGGGGAGGACTGGGCCTCCGCCGGGACTACCTCTTCACCGACCACGAGGTCTCGTTCACCATTCTGGCGGATCGGGAACGCTGGGGCCCGCACGGCCTCTTCGGCGGACTCCCGGGCCGCAGAGCCAGCTACCTGCTCAGTTCGGGAGACCAGGAGGTTGAAGTGGGGTCCAAGCAGACTCTGCAGCTCAAGCCGGGCCAGGTAATCAGCTACCGCACCTGCGGCGGCGGTGGATACGGTCCCCCTCGCCGCCGTTCACCCCGGGCTGTGCTGCAGGACGTTCGGGAAGGCAAGGTCAGTGCCGAAAGGGCCCGGAGCGTCTACGGGGTTGCGGTCGACACTGCCGCCTGGACGGTGGACGAAGCCGAGACCCGACGGCTGCGCCGCAAGGACGGTCCGGAGGGAACGGCATAGATTCCAAGGAGCGACAACCAGGAGGTTCCCATGGGTGACGCCGACCTCGAGTCCAAACGACCTCAACCCGTCTCGCGAATCAACTGGTCCGGCCTGCAGCAGGCAATGGATGCGGAAGGCCTGGAGACGGTAGTGGCCGCATCTCCCGAGAACTTCTTCTACCTGTCCAACTGCCTTCTTCTCTCACAACAGATCATTCCGAGCCGCCTCTGTATGGCAATAGCCCCCAGAGAAAGCTCCCCAACGGCTCTGGTCTGCTACTGCGAGGAGCGGCAAATGCGGCAGGATTCCTGGATCACCGACGTTCGCACCTACCTGGAGTTCCAGGAGCACCCCATGACGGCCCTGGCCGAGACCTTGAAGGCAATGGGACTGGGCAAGGCTGCCGTCGGCATCGAACGGCATTTCCTGACGGCGGCCGACGTCGACCGGCTCGGCCGAGAGCTGCCCCAGGCCAGACTGCGCGGCGCCGATCGGCTTTTCGACAGGGTGAGGGCCGTCAAGACACCCGCCGAGCTGGAGATCCTGACCGACGCGGCTTTCCTGACCGAGGAAGCCATCCATGCATCCTTCCAGTCCGCCCGCCCGGGCCAGTCCGAGAAAGTCGTGGCCGATGACCTGTCGGGGCGCGTCCTGCACGCCGGAGCCACCTGGCAATGGATCACGCTGGCCGTAGGAGCCAATACCTCCGTCAACCACCCCTTCCCCAGTTCCAAGCCGTTGACTCCGGGGGAAGTCCTGCGGGTGGACGTCGGCGGGACCTTTCAGGGTTACCAGTCGGACGTGGCCCGCACCGCCGCCATCGCCGCCGTCACGCCCGAGCAGAAATCCGTCTACCACCGGCTCAGGGAAGCACAGCGGCAGACCATTGAGACAGCCCGCCCCGGCGTCAGAGCCTGTGACCTCTATTTCACCTGCAGGCGGGAACTGGAGCAGCGGGGCCTGTCCATGACCAGCCAGGCGGCCGGGCACGGACTGGGCATCGGCATGCACGAGTTCCCGGTGCTGCACGGCGGGGAAACGGCCCGGATCCAACCCGGCATGGTGCTTAACCTGGAGCCGGCCGTGCTGGATTCGCAGGGATTCCTCTACCATCTCGAAGACCTCTTTGTGGTAACCGAAACCGGGCCCCGGATCCTGACCCGTCTGATGGACACCACCGATCTTTTTGTCATCCGGTGACCCCGGTCCCGGGCGGAACGGCGTCCGCCTCTCAAGACCTCCCGCCCGGGATGGCGAGTCCCGAACCAATCTGCTAAGATCACCTGATCCACCGATCTGCCGGCAACAACCCGAGGGGAGACAAGCCATGGATAGAAGACACTTCTTTCTGCAATCGGCCGCGCTGACGCTGGCGGCCACCGGACTGCGATGCACGGCCTCCCAGGGGCTGACAGGACCCAGCCAAGCCGCCGGCCGCAAGGAAAAGCACCGGGTGGCCATCATCGGTTGCGGGCGGATGGGCCAGTATTATGCGGAAGTCTACCGCGCCATGCCCGACACCGAGCTGGTGGCCATCGCCGAGTGGAACCCGGAACGGCGCAAGGTGGTCGGCGAGCGCTTCGGAGTCAAGGCGCTCTACAAGGATGCGCCCGCCATGCTGAAGGAGACGGTGCCCGACATCGCCGCAGTCATCACTCCCACCAAGTTCATGAAGGATGCGGTCATCGCCTGCGCCGAGGCTGGCGTCAAGGGGGTTTCCACCGACAAACCCATCGCGGCCCGCTTGTCGGACGCCGACGCCATGGTGGAGGCCTGCAAGCAGCGGGGCGTGGTCTTTGCCGGCGGCAACCTGCAGCGGGCCAAGTGGAACGTCCAGGAGGCCGGCCGCCAGTTGAACGGGGGGAAATGGGGCACTCTCCAGGGAGCTTCGATCCACGGTTTCGGCGGCGAGATCTCGGGCGGAGGCTGCCAGCATCTCTCGGTCCTGCGGCTTTTTGCCAGAGCGGAAGTGCAGGAGGTGATCACCTGGGGCACCCCCCTGGAAACGCTGGCTCCGGAGAAAGACGACGCCGGGCTGATCATCAACGGCCTCTTCACCCTGGATTCGGGGCTGGAGGCTACCGTATTCGGCCAAAAAACTCCCTACAGCGGCGTGGAGGTCTGGACCGACGACGCCCTGGTCCGCTGGAACTGGAACGAACCTCAGGTCTATATGGGGACGGATGGCAAGGGCGCCCGCCAGGAGGTGGACCCCCAATATGCTCCCAACCTCTGGCTGGACTACGTCAAACAGACCAAGGGGACCATTCCCGGAACGGCACAAGCCCCCTGGTACGGGGACGACTACCTGGTCACGGCCATTCGCTCCTTCCTGGATGCCGTGGACAAGGGACGGGAGCTGTTCATTTCGGGCCACGACCTGCGGCAGGCCCTGGAGATCGCCATCGCCTGCAAGCTGTCGGCCCAGCTCGGCAATCGTCCGGTCAAGCTGCCCCTGGAAGACCGATCCCTGGCCCTCTACCCCAGACCCTACCGCTGGCTGGGCGGAGACGTCACCAATCGCCCCCAGTCGGCCGAAGAAGCTGCCGGGACGTCAAGCTGAAGCCGCCCCCCCGGCGGCATCGGCCTGATGAACCCGCCCGGCTCCGGCCCCATCCCAACCCTGAGGAGGCAAGTCTCTGGAAGCGCCATCCTTCGGAACTCTAAACACCCTGGTCCTGCTGGCTTACTTCGCGGTGGTGGTCGGTCTGGCCCTGGGTCTTTCCGGCAAGCAGAAGGACACCGGGACCTACTTCCTGGCCAACCGGCGCATGCCCTGGCTGGCGGTCGGCCTCAGCGTGGTCGCCAGCGTTCTGAGCGCCATCACCTACCTGGGTGCGCCGCAGGTGGCCTACGAGGAGAATGCCGCTCTGGTTGTGGGGCTGCCGGCTACCCTGCTGGCCGCGCCGCTGGTCATTCTGCTGTTTTTCCCCATCTACCGCAGGCTCCAGGTCACCAGCATCTACGAGTACGTCGGCTTGCGCTTCGGGAGCCGGTCCCGCTACGCCGCTTCCTTCTTCTCGATTTTGCAGTTGCTGGGCTGGATGGGCATTGCCCTCTATGCGCCGGCGCTGGCGCTCTCGACCGTCACCGGCCTCGACCTCTGGAGCGCGATCATTGTCATGGGCCTGGTGGCCACCGCCTACACCACCCTGGGCGGGATGGCAGCAGTGATCTGGACCGACGTGGTGCAGTTCCTGGTTCTGTCCCTGGGGGCAGTCCTGATCACCTTTTCCCTGGTGGAGCGCGTGCCCGGGGGGATGGACCGGATCATGGAAATGGCTTCCGCCAACGACAAGCTGCCGCTGCTGGATCTGACCTTCAGCTTCTCGGAAATCAATGGCTTGACGGTGGTGATCTGCTATTTCATCATCGCCTTCGGCCAGTACGGCACCAGCCAGGTGCCTGTCCAGCGGTTGCTCTCGATCAGGACTTTCGGAGGAATGGTCAAGGCGCAGATTCTGGATCACGTTCTGGAAATCATCCTGCTGGCGCTTCTCTTCTTCATCGGGTTGGGACTCTTTGCCTACTTCTCCCTGTTTCCTGAACGTCTGGCCGAAGGGATCGGCGGCGATAAAATTCTTCCGTTTTACATCATTCACGCCCTGCCGGCAGGAATTTCAGGGCTGATCATCGCCGCGGTGTTCGCCGCCGCCATGTCCACCGTCGACTCCGGCATTCACTCCATGAGCACCCTGATCCTGGTGGACTTCATCCAGCCATTGAAAAAGAGCGCCCTGGATTCCCGCCGCAGTCTTCGGATCGCCCGCGGACTGACCGTCGGACTGGGGCTGCTGGCCACCGCTTCCGGCCTGCTGGTCTCTCAGATCGAGGGAATCCTCAAGGCGATCAGCATGGTCGGCGGCTACGTGGCCTCGCCCGTCACCGCTCTGTTCCTCATGGGGATTCTGACGCGCCGGGGAAATTTCGGCGGCTGGCTGATCGCCACCTGCCTGGTCAGCATTCCCGCGCAGGTCTACATCCAGAACTATTCGGACACCCACTGGATATTTTACGGGGCCCTCGGGATGGTCATCTGCCTGGCAGTCTCCTATCCGTTCAGCCTGATTTTCGCCAAGGTGCGGCGCATCCCCCCCGCCGACCGGGAATACACGCTGTGGCGCCGCAAGGCGGCTGCCGAAGTGCCCGCTGTGCAGGAACCGTAACGAGCCAGGCGACTCCGCCCCGGAGCGGCCTGGAGGAGGACCCGGTGCAAACCAGAAGAGAATTTCTCAGAACCTCGGCCACCTCCCTGAGCCTGGCAGGCGCCCAGGGCCTGAATCCGTCCCCCGCCGCTCCGGCGCAGGGCTCTCGCGGCAACGGCAGGCGGCCCCGGCTGATCTACAACAACGACGGCGACGACAGCTACTCTCCCCTGGCCACCACCCCCGAGGGGTTTCTGGCGCGGCGCATGAAGACCCTGCCGGGCACCCACGTGGACAGCATTTACTACTGCGGCTTCGTGACCAGACCCCACTGGGAGACTTCATATCCCATGGGGCCGGCAAACGATCCCATCCAGGTCACGGTGGATTTTGCCCGGCGGCACGGGCTGGAGTGTGTCTTCTCGGTGCGCATGAACGACATCCACGACGCCTTCATCGCCGGACGCCTCAACCGTTTCAAGCGTCGACACCCCCAGTTTCTGCTGGCGAGCTTTTCCGATTCGGATTCCTTTCAGCCCTTCCTCCGGTGGAATCGAAAGGAGGGCGAACATCCCCTGAGGCCGACCCGCCAAGCCTTCGGGGTCCGCTCCTCGGAGTGGTTCAGCTGGTCGGCGCTGGACTACGCCCGCCCCGAGGTGCGCCAGCGGTTTCTGCAGGCCATCGAAGAAGCCTGCCGGCGCTACGATCTGGACGGGGTGGAGCTGGACTGGTGCCGCCACCCCTTCTTCTTCAAGCCGGGAACCGAACGCCAGCACGTCCCCCTCCTGACCGACTTCGTGCGGACGCTGCGCCGTCGCCTTCGTGACATTTCGAGGCAAAAAGGCAAACCCATCCAACTGGCCATGCGGGTGGCCGACACCCCCCAACTCTCCCTCGACAACGGCGTGGACGCCGCTTCCTGGATCGAGGAAGGACTGGTGGACCTGCTGGTCGCCGGGGCCGGCTATGTCCCCTTCACCACTCCGGTCGAGACCTGGATCGACCTGGGCCACGCCGCCGGCATCCCGGTCTATCCCTGCCTGAGCGGCTCCACCCGAGCCTTTCAGGATATTCGAGCGGCTCGGGCCGCGGCCCAGCGCTTCTGGTCGGCCGGGGCCGACGGCCTCTACTGGTTCAATCTCTTTGTGATGTCGGGCATTCGCGGCGGCAGAGGAACTCCCGAGGTCCACGACCCCCACCAGCAGCAGATCGCCGAGGAAACAGGGGAGGCCGCGGTGCTGTCCCGCCTGGACAAGCTCTATACCGTCGACCGCACCCAGGAGGCCGGATACATTGCTCACATCTGTCCGGCTGCGCCGCTCCCGGTGACGTTCTCGACAACCGCCGGCTCCCAGGAGAAACGCATCCCCATTCCGGTCGGGGACGACTTGCAGGAGAATTCTGCCTCCGGCTCCCACCCGAAGACGGAATTGCGCCTTGGCTGGTCGACGCCGGTCCGGCCGGATCAGGCGGCCTTCGATCTCAACGGGGTTCGGCTTGCCGCCGGCGACGCAGCTCGACGCCCCGATTCCGGCGGCGCCGCCTGGATGGATTGGAAACTGCCCCCTGGGCGGATCCATCGGGGAACCAACGAGTTGACCGTCCAGGTCCACCCCAATTGTCCGGCCGGCTTGACGCTGGAGGAGGTTCACCTGGCTCTCGCCTACGGCGATTGAAGTTTGAAGTTCCGGTCCAGATTGCGATACTGAATGGCCTCCGAGATGTGGTGAGGTTGTATGACTTCCGCCCGATCCAGATCGGCAACCGTGCGAGCCACTTTGAGGATGCGATCGTAGGCGCGGGCGCTGAAGCCCATTCGGGTCATGGCGCGCTCCAGATGTCGCTGCGCCTCTGCTCCAATATCGCAGAAACGACGAATCAGCCGCGGCGTCATCTGGGCGTTGGAGTAGATCCCGGCGCCCGCGAAGCGGTGCTGTTGAATTTCCCGGGTCCGGGTGACCCTTTGCCGGATGTCCCGGGAGGGCTCTCCGCTGGCCCTGGCCGACAGCTCGGCGTAGGCCACCGGCGGAACATCGATGTGAATGTCGATCCGGTCCAGCAGAGGCCCCGAGATCCGGGCCACGTAGCGCTGGATGAGATTCGGGGTGCAGGAGCAGGCTCGGCCGGGATCGTTGTAGAAACCGCAGGGACAGGGATTCATGGCTCCCACCAGGGTGAAGCGGGACGGAAAGGTCAGCGAGAGGGCGGCCCTTGCGATCGTCACCTCGCCGTCCTCCAGCGGCTGGCGCAACACCTCCAGGACATTGCGCGCAAACTCGGGAAGCTCATCCAGGAACAGGACGCCGTTGTGGGCCAGGCTCACCTCCCCCGGTTTCGGCAGCGCTCCCCCGCCAATCAGCCCGGCGTCGGAGATGGTGTGGTGAGGAGCCCGGAAGGGACGTTGATTGGTCAGCCCGGCGTCGTTTGCCAGGACGCCGCCGACCGAGTGGATCTTGGTGGTTTCGATGGCCTCTGCGAAACTCAGAGGCGGAAGGATGGTGGGGATGCGCTTGGCCAGCATGGTCTTTCCGGAACCGGGAGGACCGATCAGGATGAGGTTGTGCCCGCCGGCAGTAGCCACCTCCAGAGCCCGCTTGGCCGTGAGCTGTCCCTTCACGTCCCGGTAGTCCAGCGGAGATCGGGGCTGTGCGGCCAGCAGACGCTGGGGGTCCACCTCGCTCGGCTCAAACTCCCGGGCGCCGTTGACCAGATCCACCACTTCCGTCAGGTTTTTCAGACCGAAGACCGACAGGCCGCCAACCACCGCGGCTTCACGGGCGTTCTCCACCGGCAGGACCAGGTGGCCAATCCCTTTCTGCCGAGCGGCCACGGCAATGGGAAGAGCTCCGCGAACCGGACGCAAGCCTCCATCCAGAGAGAGCTCCCCCAGAAACAGCCAGTCGCCGAGGTCCTGGCTCTGCAGCGTTCCCACCGTTCCCAGGATGCCCATGGCCATGGAAAGGTCGAACGCCGAACCTTCCTTCCTGACGTCGGCCGGCGCCAGGTTCACGGTAATGTTCCTGAAGGGAAATTCCATTCCGCAGTTCTTGACGGCCGAGCGAATCCGCTCCTTGCTCTCCTTGACGGCTGCATCCGGCAGTCCTACCGTCAGGAAGTTGGCCTTTCCGGGGGAAACATCCACCTCCACCTCGATCACATAGGCGTCGATCCCGAATACGGCTGCACTCAGCGTTTTGAACAGCATCCTCACCTCCAGCGATGGCCGGCGGAAGCAGCCCGCCGGCCGGCGCCGGGACACAACCCTGCGCAATCCGACCCATTGGAGACGCGTGCGCGGGAAAACTGCGGCCCGACTTGAATGGCGAGGGAGAATGGGTATGAGGGAGGGTCAACGGATCGGCACCCGACCGGCAGCCGTCCGCTGAACATCCGGATTATAGGTGATGAATCGAGGCCAGGCAACGGCCCCGCGTTCAATGCTATACTCCGAAAGACAACTTCGGACAAGGAACGGCACCACCATGACTCAGGCATCCCTCAGAATTGGGCTTCCGGTTCTGCTGGTTCTCGCGCTCGCAGCCGGCTTGGCGGGGACCGTCGAAGCCAAGCCGCCTTTGACGGCGGAACAGGTCACCACCATCGTGACCGCTTCCAAGTTCGGAATCACGGTCGAGCGGGCGGTGGAGATGATTCGCGAGCGAGGGATCGGGTTCACGGTCACCGACGCCTTTCTGAAGCAGTTGGAATCCCAGGAGGCCGACGCGGCCATTGTGAATGTCGTGAAAGAACTGGGAGGGGAGCGCAAGACCACCGTCCAGCCTACCGCACCCCCCGGCATTATTCCCACCGATCCCAAGGGCGCCGAGCAGGCGCCTCCGCCGCTGCCCGATGTGGATCTCCTGCCGCTCGGGACCGCGCCCACGGCCGAGAACTGGACTCAATTCCTGGAGTCGGTCAGAAACCGGGTGCTGAGTTACGCCCGCTCCTTGCCGGATTTTGTCTGCAACCAGGGAACCCGGTCATACCAGGCTTTCGGACGGAGAGGCTGGACCCAGAGGGAAATCTATGAGGTCGAGGTGAGCTACTTCGACCACTCACCCCATTACAAGCAGATCAGCCAGTACCCTCTCTTCCGTGATGTGGGGGAATTCGGGCCCGTATTGACCGGAATCTTCACGCCTCAGTCCCAGGCAACCTTCAAGCTGCAGGGACTGGAGAAAAAGCATGGGCGAAACACGGCCAGAGTGTCCTTCCAGATTCCCCGGGAATCCTCCCAGCGTCCCATACAAGTCAAGGACGAGGGAATGGTTCCGTTCGGCTATCGCGGGCGTTTCTGGGTGGATCTCGACACTCAGTTGGTGGTCCGGCTGGAATCCAAATCCACCGACATGCCGAGGAAAGCCCCCATCACCGATGAGGAACTGGTGCTCCGCTACAAGGAAGTGATGCTGGTGGACAAGCTGGTCTGGCTGCCCGCCGAGCTGCATGTCATCGTCAAGACCGATGCCATGGGCGACGGCGGGCTGAGCACCGGCGCGCTGAACGCCGGCGGGACCCCCAATTTCCAAACCAGCGACAAGACCTCCCTGCGCTGGGTCAGCTTCTTCAGGAACTATCGCCCCTTCGAGCCGGAATGAGCCCCGCCGGAGGCTGATTCGGGCCGCCTTAACACCGTTCCTTGAACTTGAAACAAACGCCTGCGCCTGGTGGCTGGAAACCGGTTCAAAGTCAAGCATGGGTCGATGGTTTATTCACATGGATGCACAGGATTTATTCTGGAGGCGGCGGGCTTGCAGTCCTGGACATCCGCAAATTCGCACGCGATCAGCGCCGGAGCCAGCTCGTCCTGCAGTAGCGTCCCGTCCCGGTTATCCTGTGCATCCTGTGTATCCATGTTTTTTTAGGTTTTTTTGTCTACATGGATGTACAGGATATACAGGATTTTTCTGGACTATTTCCCGGCGTCTGGCGTCCTGTAATCCTGGACATCCGCAAATTCGCACGCGATCAGCGCCGGAGCCAGCTCGTCCTGCAGTAGCGTCCCGTCCCGGTTATCCTGTGCATCCTGTCTATCCATGTTTTTTTAGGTTTTTTGTCTACATGGATGTACAGGATATACAGGATTTTTCTGGACTATTTCCCGGCGTCTGGCGTCCTGTAATCCTGGGCATCCGCAAGCCCGAACGCGATCAGCGCCGGAGTCAGCCTCTCGCGCAGCAGCCTCCCGTCCTGATTATCCTGTCTATCCTGTGTATCCATGTTCAATAGATAGTCCTTCTCGATGGATCTGCAGGGTTGCGGGCGGGACGCCCGCGCTCCCGGGGGGCTTCATCCCATGACATCGTGACACCAAGGAAACTTCGTGTGGGAACAGGGTTCCTTCTCCGATCCGCCGGCCCACGGGCTGGAAACCTGGTTCATCCGTGGAGGCTCGGCCGGCGCGGCCATCTACAGACGGCCGTCGGGGGACGTTGTCGAATTACTGGAACAACTTTGTCCGACGACAGAGAAACTTCTAGACGAAGAAGGATTTAAGAATGGGGAAGGCGACGCAAGCAAGGACGACTCCGATCATCCACTTCAGCAGCTTGATATCGCCCCTGACGGATGCTTCCAGTTTGTCCAGATCGGACTTGGTGGCGACCGTATCCTCGAAGGGCCCCGCCATGGCGGTAACAATAGCCTCGGCGTGGGCTTCGTCAATGCCGGCGGCCTTGAGGTCGCGACTGGCTTTCAGGGTGTCGAAAACCGCAGTGGTCATGAGGTTCTCCCTTGCCTGGAGGCTAGCACAATCAATTCAACAACGCCCCCTGCTTTTCGAGCAAGTGATGCTGGCGGACAAGCGGGTCTGGCCGCCTGCCAAGCTGCACGTCATCGTCAGGACCGACGCCATGGTCGATGGCGGACTGAGCACCGGCGTGCTGAACATCGAGGACGCAATGCGTCAGAAGACGAAACGAATGCCGATGCGGGCCGAGATCGGATCCAGGAATCGATCGTGCTGCAGGAAGCGCGGGTCCCGGGTCGCGCCCTGAGAGGCCGCGATCGCCTGGTAGTCGTAGCCGTCCAGGACCTGCGAGACGGGGTCGCCCGGTTGCCACAAGGGAAGCGACTGGCGGTAGAGGCTCCGAAAGGTCCTCAAGGGCGTCTCTTGATTGAAGAGGTTGATGACGTTGAGGTTGATCTCAAGCGACCTCGTCTCGTCCGAGAAGGGATGGAAACGCTGGACCAGCGAAAGGTCGGTCTGTGTCCAGGCCGGATTTCTGCCGTCGCTGCCCCGGTTGTCCACCATGACGTCCACGTGTTCCAGGTCGACCGTCCGGCTGATCGGCGCTCCGCTCATGGCTCGGAAGAATCCTCCGACTTCCATGTCCCACGGCGTGACACAGGTCCAATGGACCTTGAGCTGATGGGTTCTGTCGGTGCCCAAGGGTCCGTCGATCAGGTTGCCCTTGGAGTCGTAGTTGAGAAACCAGAGATCGAAATCGCGATTGACGTTGGGACTGAGGCGTCCGTTCTCGTCCGAGCTGCCCAGGCCGGAATAGAGGCCGCGAAGCCTGGAGTTCACGTAGGCGACGTCCGCAAGCCAATTGTGGCGGAACGCCTTTCGCAAGCGGAATTCGAAGGCGTTGTAGGTCCTCTTCGGTCTGGGCGTGGCCGGAAGGCCGACTTCGACAAACCGCTCTACCGAGAGGCCGCGTCCCGGGTTGGTGATGTAGTAGGCTTCGCCGGCCGGGGTCTGGCGGCCGACATCCTCGATCGCCTGGTCCAGGTTTTTTCGCGTGTATCGGAACGAAACCACATGGTCCGGGGCGACTTCGTACTCGAATCCGGCCACGGTCCCCGTCATCCGCATGGGCTTGAGATCGGGGTCCAGGTCCTCGAACGACGGGATGCGCCAATTCCTGGTCTCGAGGTAGGTTCCGGGATAATTCCCCTGTCCCGACAGCCCGCCGAGGCGGGTCCAATCGAGGGTGGTGTCGTCCATCAGGTAGTAGTGGCTCAGCCACTTGAACCCACCGAAGGATCCCTGGGCCATCTCAAGCTTCATGGCGTCGTAAAACCATCCCCAACTGCCGAACAGCTTCAGCTTGGCGTTGCCCAGAACGTCATAGGCCAGGCCGGCCCGAGGCGCGACCTTGTCGGGGAAGTTCCACTTGAACACCGCTCCGGAGAATTCCGGAAGATCGCTGAAGGACGGAATCTCCTCGCGCTCGAAGCGCAGCCCGAGATTCAGCGTCAACGCGCCGCCCATCGTCCAGGTGTCCTGAACGAAGAGGGCATGCCGGTGGGTACCGGCCTTGGCCACCACGCCGAACGGCGTCCGCAGCTCGTAGTAGCCGCAGGGATCATGGACGTCGCCGGTGGGGCCGGTGCAGGTGCTGGTACGAACCGTTCCGTCCAGCATGTTGTAGGGTCGGGTGTAGTAGTAGAGGATGTAGTCGAACGTGTAGGCATCGTTGATATCGTGCGCCAGCCCGTTGAACTGCCAGCCAAACCGCAGGTTGTGTTGGCCGGCCCCGCGGGCCAGATAGCTGCCGCTCAAGGAAACCGTGCTCTTCTTCTGAAAATCCTGAGAGGTGTTGAAGCTTGCACCGTGTCCGATGGTGGAAAAACCACGGGGGCGGTACAAGGCGTCATCGCGTGAGTATCCGATCAGTCCGGGCGACTCGGGGAACCGGTGACGCACCTGCGCCGGGCCAAGCAGTTGTTCCGTCTGGATGGCATTCAATCCCCAGCGGGCGTCCACCGCCAGGAATGGGCTGAAGGTGATCGTGGCGGCTCCCGTGAGGGTGTAGCCGGGGTATTCGAAGCCCTCCTCGGCCCATTCGAAATCCGGGTTCGAAGTCCCGTCGAGATGGGGCAGCCCGCCCTTCCAGTCCGACCGGTCCGCCACCGCCGATGCCATCAACCTGACTTTCTCGACCGGTTGGAAATCGATCTTGACTGGAATGCTGCGCAACCGGTCCTTGCGCTGAAATCGCCCGGCTTCACCCGAGGTAAAGGTGACCGAGCGGTTCCGGTTCCGGACTTCCGACAGGAATCCTCCGAAGAACCAGGCCCGCTCTCGCCATAGAGGGCCGCCCAGAGTAAAGCCGAATTCCTGCGTCAGGTCGCCGTCTTCCGGATCGAGCACATATTGGGACACGTCGATCGACTGAGCGGGATCGAGCCTCAGGCGCTTCCTCGGCCTGCCCGTCAGCGCGCTTCCGCTGCCGTACCACAGGATACTGCCGTGAAATTCGTCGGAGCCGCCGCGGGTCCGAGCACTGAGAACGCCTCCCATGGCGCCGCCGAATTCCGCTTCGTATCCGGCGGTCTTCAACTGGAACTCCTCCACGGTTTCGACACGCAGGTTCTGGTTGTTCAACCCGTTGTACATGCTGGTGGTATCGACACCGTCCACGTAAAAGACGTTCTCGGCTCCGGAGGACCCGTCGACCGATATTCCCCGGACACCCTGTCCTCTATAGCTCACGTTACCCGACAGGGCTTCGATGTTGACGCTTGGGGCGAAGCGGGCGTAGTCGGTAAAATCCCGCCCGCCGGCGGCATTGGTCAGCCCCTCACCGGTATAAACCGAGGCTGCCTCGCTCTTGAAGGTATCGATGGCGGCCCCGCCCGCCTCGACGACGATGGTGCTTTCCACGCGCCCTACCTCCAGAGACATTTCGACGGAGAAACTCCTCCCGACCTGGACAACGATCTCTCCCTTCACCGTGGTCCGGAATCCCGGGCAACGGGCGGTCAGGGTATAGATCCCGGGTGGCAGGCTGTTATTGACAATCAGTCCCTGACTATCCGAGACGGCGGAGACCGGCCGAATCAGCGCCGAACTCCGGAATTCGACTTCGGCTCCGGGAATGAGGCCGCCGCTCGGGTCGATGAGGACGACCCGGAGTCCCCCGACCTGCTGCTGCCCAACCAGGGGAACAGGCATGGCGGCCAGGCAGACAAGCATGCCGGCGACGATCCAACTTCTCTTGGACATGAATCCTCGGCGATCCGCTCGATCTAGGCGAGACACCGCCGGGCGACTTGAACAGCCTCCTCCACGCCCCGGCGGGAGATATCCAGGTGGGTGACGGCGCGCAAGCGGTGCGGACCCGGCTGGCTCACTCGCACCCCCTGCTCCAGCAATCGGCCCAGCACGGCCGAGGCCGGCTCGGACACCTCGAACATCACGATGTTGGTTTCGACCTCGGCGGGGTCCAGGGTAACGCCCGGAATATCGGCCAGGCCCTCGGCCAGGACCTTGGCGTTGGCGTGGTCTTCAGCCAGGCGCTCGATGTGGTGCTCCAGGGCGTAGAGCGCCCCGGCGGCAATGATCCCGGCCTGCCGCATGGCGCCGCCCAGGCGTTGCTTCCACACCCAGGCTTCCTCGATCAGCTCCCGGCGTCCCGCCAGCACGGCCCCCACCGGCGCTCCCAGCCCCTTGCTGAAATCCACCCAGACGGTGTCGAAAGGGGCGGCGAAGTCCCGGGCCGGAGTCCCGGTGGCCACCACCGCGTTGAACAGCCGAGCCCCGTCCATATGGAGGACCAGGCCGTGCTGGCGGACCACCGCGGCCACCTCTTCAATGGCCTGAACGGGCCAGGGAGTCCCTCCCCCCGAGTTGGAGGTCTGTTCTATGGAAACCACCTGCGTGCGCGGGGCATAGCGGTTGAGCGGCCGGATGGCCGCCCTGACCTGCTCGGCGCTGAAGACCCCCCGCCGGGCCTCCAGGCCGGTCGGGATGGCGCTGGAGAGGGCCGCCAGTCCTCCCGCTTCCGAGATCAGGGGATGGGCCGTTCGATGCAGCAGCACCTCGTCTCCCGGGCGGCAGTGAATCCTGAAGGCAATCTGGTTGCACATGGTGCCCGAAGGCAGATAGAGTCCGGCCTCCTTGCCCAGCAGCTCGGCCACCCTGTCCTGCAGCCGATTGACGGTCGGATCTTCGAACTTCTGCTCATCCCCGACCTCGGCTTCGGACATGACCTTCCGCATTGGGGCCGTCGGCCGGGTGACGGTGTCGCTGTAGAGGTCGATCTTGATTGGCGGCATGATGGTTTTCTCCTGTCGTTAAGATCCGCCTATTATCCACAATTACTCCACCGGCGGGCACCGAATTCGCTCCTGGCACCGGCGCTGCCGGACGGACAGGCCCGGGCTCAAGCGACCGGCCCGCCCGGCAGGCCCGATCTGGTATAATTCGAGCCCTTCTGAAGGTCCCGATCAATTGCGATTCAGGAGCTTCGGTCGGGCCAACTCCCTCTCGGAAGCGGATGTCCATCGACGAGATTCGAGAACACTACAGCCGGGCAGGCCTGAGCGAAACGGACCTGAACCCCGATCCTGTCCTGCAATTCGAGCAATGGTTCCAGGATGCTTCCGAGGCCGGGGTCTTCGAGCCCGGCGCCGCCTGTCTGGCTACGGCCAGCCGTCAGGGGAACCCTTCGGCCCGCATGGTGCTGCTGAAGGGTGTTGAAAAACGCGGATTCATTTTCTTCACCAACTACGGGAGCCCCAAGGCGCGGGATCTGGCCGACAACCCTCGAGCCGCCCTGGTGGTGGCCTGGGTGGAGCTGGCCCGCCAGGTCCGCATCTCCGGAAGCGTCGAGCGAATCTCCCGGGAGGAATCGGCCCGCTACTTCGAGAGCCGGCCGCCCGGCAGCCGGCTCGGCGCCTGGGCCTCCCACCAGAGTGAAGTGATCGAGAACCGCCAAGTGCTGGAAGAGCGAATGCAGCACTATCGAGCCCGATTCGGCGACGGCGACATTCCCCTGCCGCCCTTCTGGGGAGGGTATTGCCTCTCACCCACCCGGATCGAATTCTGGCAGGGCCGCCCCGACCGCCTGAACGACCGGCTGCGCTACCGCCGCCGGGCGGAAGCCCGGTGGGTCGTGGAAAGACTGGAGCCCTGAGCCATAGCCGCAGGCCGGAGTTTGCAAACAGGGACTGGTACTAGCGCAACCGGTTGGAGGTCCCGGCTTTGCCATTGGGAATCGGAATCCTCTACAGTACAATGAGGCCCGGATGAAGCCGGCGTCATTGCGAGGTCCGATGGCTGGGCCAGCCGCTCGGGAAGAGGTTATGGGTGCCGACCACAACCCTCGGATCGCCTATCACATCGACGATTCGCCCTTGGGGCGGCTGTTGATTGCGGCCACCTCGAAGGGACTGTGCGGCCTGATGTGGGGAGACCGCGATCAGGAGCTTCTGGAGGCGCTGGCGGACAGGTTTCGGCGGTGCGCCCTCCGCCGCCTGGAGAAGCCCCAACGGTGGTTCGAACCGGTCAACCGATTTCTCGGGGGAGATCCGGTCGATCTGTCCTTCCCGCTCGACCCGGGGGGAACGCCGTTTCAACGGAGCGTGTGGGCTCGGATCCAGGAGATTCCGCTCGGACGCACCCTCACCTACGCAAGCCTGGCGAAAGCCTTGGGCAGTCCCGGCGGCAATCGGGCAGTGGCCGGCGCCTGCGCCGCCAATCCGGTGGCCCTGGTCATCCCCTGTCACCGGGTCATTCGCAGCGACGGCGGGTTGGGAGGCTATCGCTGGGGGCTGCAGCGGAAGCGAAGACTGTTGAGCCTGGAAGAATCCATGGCGGGGGACGGACCCTGGAGGCTGACCCCACCCGGCGAAAGAGAGCAGGCCGGCGCGGCGTCCCCGCATCCTCTTTAGCAGCACCGCCCCTGGCGGAAGAGGGATTACCCTTGACCCGTCGAACCATCCATTTCATGACACCCGGACATATCCCCGAGATTCGAACAGGAGGTTAGATCCATGGCATCAGCCATTCGCATCGGCATCGTAGGCGCGGGCGACAACACCCGCGTGCGGCACATTCCAGGACTGCAGGCCCAGGAGGGCGTGGAGATCGTCTCCGTCTGCAACCGCAGCCAAGCCTCCAGCCAACGGGTGGCCCGGGAGTTCGGCATCCCCACCATTCACGGCAACTGGCGGGAACTGGTGGCGTCGGACGGGATCGACGCCGTGGTGATCGGCACCTGGCCCTATCTCCACTGCCCCATCACCCTGGCGGCCCTGGAGGCCGGCAAGCACGTGATGACCGAGGCCCGCATGGCCATGGACGCCGGCCAGGCCCGGCTGATGCTGGAAGAATCCCAGGCCAACCCTCACCTGGTCACCCAGATCGTTCCCTCCCCCATCACCTTGAGGGTGGACGGCATGATCCGCAAGCTGGTGGCCGAAGGATACCTGGGAGAGATCCTGGCGGTGGACGTCACCAACAACGCCAACAGCTTCGTGGACCGGTCCGGCCCGCTGCACTGGCGCCATGATCGCAACCTGAGCGGCTTCAACATTCTGGCCATGGGGATCTGGTACGAGGCCCTGATGCGGTGGGTGGGCGAAGCCGTCGAGGTGGTGGCCATGAGCCAGGTCAACGTCACCCACCGCGGCACGCCTGCGGGCGTTCTGCAGACCATCACCATCCCCGACCACGTGGACATCCTGGCCAAGATGGCCTGCGGGGCCCAGGCGCGAATGCAGTTCAGCGCGGTGACCGGCCTGGCCGCCTCCATCTCCAGGACCTGGCTGTTCGGCAGCGAGGGAACCCTCTGCTACGATCTGGATGCCGACGAGTTGTCGGGGGGGAAGCGGGGGGACAGCGATCTCGCGCCGATCGCCATCCCGGCCGACCTGGAGGGAAGCTGGCGGGTGGAGGAAGAGTTCATCAACGCCATCCGCGGCGAGGAAAAAATCTCTCACACCACCTTCGAGGATGGCCTCAAGTACATGCAGTTTACGGAAGCGGTGACCCGCAGCGTCCGGTCGGGCGTGTCGATCTCGGTACAGGACGTGGGATGATCCTGAACAGCACCCCTGGGACGGATCGCTGTCAGAGGGGCTGCGCCCTCTCGCGACCCCGCGTTTGCCCCCCACCGGCTCGACGGCGGGCTTCGCCCTTGTCTCGCCGACTCCCCCTCAAGGGGGGAGTGATACTCGCGCGCTGAACCCGGCTCCTCGTCCGATTCCCGAGCAGGATGTAAACCATGTTCCCGGTTTGTGGTGTGGAGGACGCCCCCCCGGGGAGCGCGGGCGTCCCGCCCGCACAATGTCCGGCACTGCCTTGGCCCTCTGCGCCACTCGGATCTACCCCCGGCCCCGGCTGGACGCGGCCACCAGCCGCGCCGTCTCGCGAGCGATCACCAGCTCTTCATTGGCCAGGATGACCAGCACCGAAACCTGGGATCCGGCGGCGGAAATCACCGTGTCCCTGCCCCGCACCTGGTTCCTGTCGGGGTCGATCCGAATGCCCAGATACTCCAGCCCCCGGCAGACGGACTGTCGGATCCGGATGCCGTTTTCGCCGATTCCTCCGGTAAATGCCAGAATATCCAGACCTTCCAGGACCGCGCAATAGGCGCCGATGTACTTCCTGGTCTCGTGCACCAGAACCTCCAGGGCCAGCCTGGCCCGGGGGTTCCCCGACGCGGCCGCTTCCTCCAGGTCCCGCACGTCCCCGCTCAATCCCGAGATTCCCTTGAGCCCTCCCCGCTGGGAAAGGCCCTCCCGCACCTGGTCCACGCTCAGGCCCTCCTCCTGCATGAGATAAAGCGGAACAAAGGGATCCAGATCGCCGTTGCGAGTGGCGTGGGACAGGCCCGCCTGGGGTGAAAAACCCATGCTGGTTTCAATGGACCGGCCATTCCTGATGGCGCAGATACTGGCGCTGCCGCCCATGTGGCAGGAGATGATTTTCAGGTCCCGGCCGGCACGTCCGGCCAGTTCGGGGGCGCGCCAGGAGATGTAGCGATGGGAGGCTCCGTGAAACCCGTAGCGCTGAATGGCGTGTTTCTCGGCCCACTCGTAGGGGATCCCGTAGGTCCTGGCGTAGTCGGGAATGGTCTTGTGAAAGGCGGCTTCGAACACCCCCACCAGGGTCTTGTCGGGCAGTAGCTGCTGGAAGATGCGGAAGGCCTCGATGTAGGGGGGATTGTGGGCCGGAGCCAGGAAGATGTAATCCTCCATGGCCTGGATGACCTCGTCGGTCACCACCACCGAATCGGCAATGCCCTTGGCGTGAACCGGCTTGAAGCCAATGGCGTCCAGCTCCTCCAGGCTGGTCAGGACCTCGGCCGCCGGGTCGGTCAGGATTTCGAGCACCTGCTCGATGGCCGCGCGATGGTCGGGGGCCCGGATATCCCTTTCCTGCTTGGGACTCTCTCCCAACTGGTAGCTCAGCGGCGAACTGGGGCTGCCCACCCGCTCGACCCTGCCCACCGCAACCACCGATTCGTCTTCCATCTGGAACAGCCGGAACTTCAAGGACGTGGATCCGACGTTGACGACCAGAATCTTCATGACGGTTTCAACAGCCCTTTCCGGTCCGGCTCAGCCCGAGGCGCCTCCCGCGGCCTTGCCGACCAGAACGGCCAGTGCGATGGATCGGATCTTGGTTTCGGGAGTCTCCGCCCGGGACAACAGAATGAGCGGGACCCGGGCTCCCAGGACGATGCCCCCCGATTCCCCCCGGGCAAAGTAGAGAATGGCGCGGTAGAGGATGTTGGCCGCCTCGATATCGGGGGCCAGGAAAATATCGGTGGCCTCCACCAGCGGGCTGTCGATGCCCTTTCGCTCGGCGGCAAACCGGCTCAAGGGAGAATCCAGGGCAATGGGCCCTTCGATGTAGGCTCCCGAGATCTGCCCGCGCCGATTCATCAGGGTCAGTCCGGCCGCGTCCAGCGTGGCCGGCATCTCGGGATTGACGAACTCCAGGGCGCAGAGCACCGCCAGGTTGGGTTTGGATACACCGATGGCGTGAGCCACTTCGATGGCGTTGCGGCAGATCTCGGCTTTCTGAGCCAGGTTGGGAGCGATATTGATGGCGGCGTCGGTCATCACCATCAGCCGCTGGATTCCCGGCACCTGGAACACGATCACCTGGCTCAGCAGCCGCCCGGTGCGAAGGCCGTTCTCCCTGTCGAGCACTGCCCGCACCAGGGTCGAGGTGTTGATCTTGCCTTTCATCAGCAGGCTGGCCCGGCCTTCCCGAATCAGGCCGATGGCTCTCCTTGCCGCCCGGGCCTGGTCGGGCTCGTGGATCACCTGGTCGGGAGCCAGCTCCAGTCCGACCTTCTCGACCATGGGTTCCATCCTGGACAGGTCGCCTACCAGGATGCCTTGGGCCAGACCCATGGACTGGGCCTGCTTGAGCGCCTGCAGCACATCCGGGTCCTGGCCGCAGGCCACCGCGATGCCGGTAGGCCCCCCGCTAATGGCCGCGGCTACCAACTCATCCAGGCTCTTGTACATGGAAAGAAGCCTCCTTGTTACATCCCCGGGAGCGGATCAATGGCGGTCCTGCCGCGTCCGCAGCTCGCTCCTCGCCTGACGGCGCCCTGTCCGCCACCTGCCGTCCGGAGTCCGTGTCAGACCGAGGCCGGCGTCCCTTCCAGGACCGACTTCACGATCCGGTCGAAGTCGCTGTCGGAAAGGAGACGCTTGCTGTTGATGGAAACCTGCTTGACCTGAGCCAGGATCTCGTTGGCCTGCTCCGGCGTGGCCTGCAGCCCCCTGCGCTCCAGGTGCTCCTCGATATTGGCCAGGCCGCTCCCCTTGCCCAAGGCGATATCGACAGCCGGCCGGCCGACCACTTCCGGAAGGAAGGGAATGTATTCCAGGGGCTCGACCTGCTTGCAGCGGCTATGGAACATGGCCACGATGCCCGACTCGATATGGTAGAGAGAGTCGCCGACGATGGGCCGGTTGGGAGGCACGCTGAACCCGCTCAACTCCTGAACCAGCTTGGACAGCTCGTAGAGGCCCTCGGTCTTGACGCCGGTATCCACGCCGTAGAGAACCTTGAGGGCCATAATGGTGTCTTCCAGGGGAACGTTGCCGGCGCGCTCTCCAGTGGCCGTGACGGTGACATGGGCCACCGAGGCCCCGTTGGCAAGGGCCGAGATGGTGTTGGCCACTCCCAGACCGAAGTCTTCGTGGCAGTGGATCTCGATGGGCTGGGCGAAGCGGTCCCGCAGCCTGCTCACCACCATGGCGATGCCCTGGGGCGTGCAGACGCCGAAGGAGTCCGCCAGGGTCATCGAGTCCATGTGGCCCTCGGTGGCGACCCGCTCCATGAGGTCGAGATACCTGTTCAGGTCGGACCGGGTGCTGTCAATGGTGAAGAAGACCGTGTACAGGCCCGCCTCCTTGGCCGCCAGGGTGGTGTCGATGGAAGCCTTGATGGCCCAGTCCATGCTCTTGCCGTAGGCGTGCTTGATGATGTGGTCGCTGGAGGGAATCTCGGTGATGATGCCATGGACCCCGCAATCCTTGGCCATCTTGACATCGGCCGGCATGCAGCGGGCAAAGGAGAAGATCTCCGGACCCAGGTCCAGACTCACAATGTCCTTGATGGCCGCCTCGTCTTCAGCCGAAACCGCCGGCATGCCCGCCTCGATGCGGTGGACGCCGGCCGCGGCCAGCTTCTTGGCGATCGCCACCTTTTCCTGACGGCGAAACACGATCCCCGTCTGTTGCTCTCCGTCGCGCAGGGTCACATCGTGAATGCGAATCTGCTCCGGGAAATTCATGCCCTGGGTCGCTTCGGGAGCGTAGTTCCAGGGGCTGGCGAACCAGCGATCGGTCTTCCAGGGTTGACTCATCTGATTTCTCCTTAAACGTTGGAAACTGGGCAAGATCTATGTCGATCAGGGCGGTTGGGCACAGGGATGAATACGACAGCGCCACCGGATTCTCGCGGCACAATCTATTGCATCGAACCGATACCTGTCAAGCTCGCCCCGGCCTTCCCGACGCGGCCGCGTGAGGCCGCCCGGAGGCTATCGGGAGACCGATTCGCCGGCGGGGTCCACAATCTCCACCGGCCCCAGATCGAGTCGGCGCACCGGTTCTTCCAGCCGATTCAGGTCTCCAACCACAACCATCAGCAACCGGGTCGCGTCCAGATAGCCTCGAGCCGCGGCCCCAACCTGTTCGAGCGTCACCGAATCGACGGACGCGGGATAGCCGGCCAGCGTCTCCAGGGGAAGGTCATAGGCAAACAGGTCGGCCATCTGATCCGCCACTCGCCCCAGCGTCTCGAACCGCTGAGCAAAACCCCGCACCAGGTTCTGCTTGGCCGTCGACAACTCGGCCACCGTGATGGGCCGGGCACCCCCGATGGATTCAATTTCCCGGTGCATCTCCAGCATCGTCTCGGTAGTCACCGAGGTCTGCACGGCCGTGCCTCCGACCCAGAATCCCCCCCGGCGGGCGTAGGCAAACCGGGTGGAAGCCCCATAGGTGTACCCCTTGTCCTCCCGTAGATTGAGATTCAGGCGGCTGCTGAAGCTGCCCCCCAGGACGGCGTTCATCAGCTCGATGGCATGGTAGTCGGCAACCTTGCGCGCGGGACCGATCGACCCCAGGCGGATCTGCGACTGGGGAGCATCCTGGCGGTCCACCAGGACCACTCGAATTCCCTCGGGAGGAGTGGCCTCAGGCAGGGTGACCCCGGGTGCTTCACCCGCTTCCCAGTCGGCCAGGCAGTCCCCGGCCAACCGGACGGCCTCGGCCAATGTAACGTCTCCCGCAAAAAGCAGGACGGCGTTGCCAGGCCGCCAGTGTGTTCGGTGGAACTCGACCAATTCCCGGCGGGTGAGGGCCCGAATCGAGGCCTCGTCGCCGCCGGTCGGAAGCCCGAAGGGATGACCATCCCCGAACAACAGGGATCGGAAGACCCTCGCGGCCGTGGCCGAGGGACTGTTCCGCTCCTGAAGAATGCGGTCCAGCCGCAACTTCCGTTGCCGCTCCAGCTCCTCCGCCGGGAAGTTCGAGTTCAGAACCAGATCGGCCAAAAGCCGGACTGCCGGCTCCAGGCGCTCCTTGAGCACTTCCAGGGCCAGGTGACAGTTCTCCGACTCGGCGCCGGAACCGAAGGAAGCGCCGAGCCGGTCCAACTCCGCCTGGATCTCCAGGGTTGTCCTCGAGCGGGTGCCTTCGTCCAGCATGGCGGTGGTCATCCAGGCGACCCCCGGCCTGGAGAGGGGATCCGAACAGGACCCCGACTTCAACAACAGGCTGACGGCCACCTTGGGAAGATCATGCCGCTCGGCCACCGCCACCGTCAGCCCCGGGGCGAGGGTCTCGACTGCCAGAGCAGGCGGTCGAAAGGACTTGGGGCTTCCGATCCCGGGCTGTTGCTCCCGGTTCGGCTCGGACGTCCGGGGACGGGCCGACGACTCGGGTACGAAGCTGAGGGCCACTCTGCGAGAGGGTTTCAGCCAGGTCTCCGCAACTCTCCGCACCTCTTCCGTCCCCAACCGCTGGTAGCGCCGGTAGTCTTCCTGGAAGTAACCGGGTTCTCCCAGGAAGGTGTTGTACTGGTTCAGGAGATCGGCCTTCCCCCCAAACCCCCCGATACGCTCCAGCCCGCTCACGAACTCGAACTCCTGCTTGGCTTTTTCCCGCTCCAACTCCTCCGGGTCGGGTCCTTCCTTGGCAAAAGCGGCGATCTCCTCCCGGATGAGTTCATCCAGGCGGCCCAGGGCCTGACCGGGGCGGGCCGTGGCCACCACGCCGAACAGCCCGCTGATTTCCAGGGAATAGTTGAAGGCGGATACGTCCGAGGCCACCTGCTCCCGATAGACCAGCCGCCGGTACAGCCGCGAGTTCTTGCCCCGCGAGAGAATGCGCGAGGCCAGGTCAAGCGCCGCGTCTCCGTCGTGGAAATAGGCCGGCGACGGCCAGACCAGGTAGAGGCGCTCCAGCGGCACCCGGTCGGAGACGGTGACACGGCGCTCGCCTTCCATCCGAGGCACCCACAGGCGGGGGCGCTCCAACGGGGGCCCGGGGGGCAGCGGCCCGAAATACTTTTCCACCCAATCCTTGGCCTGAACCCGGTCGAAATCGCCGGCAATCACCAGGCTGCAGTTGTTGGGCGCGTAGTGCCTGTGGAAGAAGTCCTTGGTTTCCTGCAGGGAAGTCGCGTCCAGGTCCTCCTGAGATCCGATCACGATCCAGGAGTAGGGGTGCCCCCGGGGGAACAGGCTTTCGAAGATCAACTGCAGCGCCCGCCCGTAGGGAACGTTTTCGTAGCTCTGGCGGCGCTCGTTCTTGACCACGCCGCGCTGGTTGTCCAGCTTCTCCTGAGTGAGGGCATCGGCCAAATAGCCCATCCGGTCCGACTCCAGCCACAACACGTATTCCAGCGCCTCGCTGGGCACCGTCTCGAAGTAGTTGGTGCGGTCGAAGCTGGTGGTGCCGTTGACCCCACCCTCCCGCATGTTGGCTCCAGCCCGTTCCAGAAAGGTGAGATACTCCCCGTCGGCGTTCCTGGACCCCTGGAACATCATATGCTCGAACAGGTGGGCCAATCCGGTGCGGCCCGGCTGCTCGTTCTTGGAGCCGACGTGGTACCACAGGTTGACATGGGCCACGGGAAGCTTGGAGTCGGAATGCAGAATGACCTGAAGGCCGTTGGCCAGGCGGTACTTTTCAAAATCGATGACCGGAGCCTGCCGCATGGCTTTCAAGAGATTCCCTTCCCCTTGCCGGGCGCCTGATTTCCGCTCGGGAGGGCCGTCGGCATACAGCCGCCTGGTCGCTCCACCGCCTCATTTTCCAGGTTGGTCCTTTTGTCCCTCATTAGCCCTTCCCAACCCCGTCGAAATCGGTTAAGTAAAGACCCATGTACGTGGAAGTGAGCCTGCCGCTCCCGATCACCCGACACTTCTACTATCGTCTCCCGGAGGAGCCCTCCGAGCCCATGCAGCCGGGCCAGCGGGTGCTGGTGCCCTTGGGGAACCGGAAGGTAACCGGCTATGTGCTGCGGACCTGCCGCCGCCTCCCGCCGGATTTCCCCCAAACGGCCGAGCTGAAACCCGTCCTGGAAGTGCTGGACGAGTCCAGCCTGATCTCGCCCGGTCTCTTCGAACTCAGCCGCTGGGTGGCCGACTACTACTTCGCTTCGCCGGGGGAGGTTCTGAAGGCCTGCCTGCCGCCCGGGATCAACCCCAGGATGGAGCACCGCTTCAGGCTGACTGCTTCGGGGGAGCGACTCCTGAAGCAGACGAAGAATAGCGCAGAGATCAGCCAAAGAAAACGGCAAATCCTGGAGCTGCTGTCCCCGCGCTCCGAGATGGACCGCCGGTCACTGGAAAGGCTGGCGAAACGCAGGGTCTCAACCGCCGAGCTCGAAGCGCTGGCGGCCGCAAGCTGGCTTCAAATCGCACAGCCACCCCGGGGAGCGGTTGTCGCCGCCAAGAAACAGTGGTTCCTCTCTCTCCACCCCGGCTGGGAAGAAGCCTTGCCCGCGTCCAGGCTGACCGCCAACCAGAAGGCCTTGATCTCCCACCTGCGGAGCGCCGAAGGCGCCGTGAGCCTGGCCGATCTTCGCAAGCTCTTTTCCGTCTCCCGACCGGCCCTGGAGCGCCTGGAGCAACGGCAACTGGTCCGACTGAGCCGGGACGAGGTGGTGCGCGATCCCCTGGGTGGGCCGGACCCTGCGGGCCCCCATCAACCCCGGGTCCTGTCCCAACAGCAGCGGAGGGCCCTGGAGACCCTGATCCCTGCGCTGAACGCCGGTCGGTTTACGGCCGTGCTCCTGCACGGCGTGACCGGCAGCGGCAAGACGGAAGTCTATCTCGGCCTGATCGAGCACACCTTGAGGTCAGGAAAGACGGCCCTGGTGCTGATGCCGGAGATCGCGCTCACCCCCGGGGTGGCGCAGGAATTTCGCGCCCGCCTGGGCAACACGGTAGCCATCCTGCACAGTGGATTGTCCGACGGAGAACGCCGCGACGAGTGGTGGCGGATCAAGCGCGGGGATGCCCGGGTGGTGATCGGCACCCGCTCGGCGGTGTTCGCTCCCCTTGAGAATCCCGGACTGGTGGTGGTGGACGAGGAACACGATCCCTCCTACAAGCAACAGGAGAGTCCCCGCTACCACGGGCGGGACACGGCTATCGTTCGGGGCAAACAGGCGGGGGCGGTGGTGGTGCTCGGCTCCGCCACGCCCTCGGTCGAGACCTTCCACCACTCCAAGGAAGGGAAATATGGTTACCTTCGAATGGCCGCTCGCATTCACTCCCGACCTCTCCCCGAGACCCGCCTGGTCGACATGCGGGCGGACTTCAAGACCGCGAACCGCAGATCTCCTCTCTCCGCCGAGCTTGGCGAAGCCATCGGGGACCGCCTGGAAAGGCGGGAACAGATCCTCATTCTGCTCAACCGCCGGGGATACGCCGCACACGTGCTTTGCCGCGGTTGCGGCGAGAACATTCAGTGCCGCTTCTGCAGTATCGCAATGACCTACCACAAGATTCGCAAGGCCCTGGTCTGTCACTACTGCGGCTTCCGGCAACGGGTCCCCCAAAAGTGCCCGTCCTGTCACAGCAAGTACCTCTACTTCATGGGAG
Source organism: Terriglobia bacterium (assembly GCA_963665655.1). Classification (GTDB taxonomy): domain Bacteria; phylum Acidobacteriota; class Terriglobia; order Versatilivoradales; family Versatilivoraceae; genus Versatilivorator. Next base: position 3,963,154 of record OY762429.1, on the reverse strand, counting down.
AGGGCACGGAAAAGGTGGAGGGATTGCTAAAGGAGTCCTTCCCCGAGGCCCGTGTGGATCGGCTCGATCGGGACGCGGCCCGCAGGAAGGACGCGCACCGGCAAATCCTGGGCCGGTTCCGGCAGCGCAAGACCGATATCCTTACCGGTACGCAGATGATCTCCAAGGGCCACGACTTTCCCTTCGTCACCCTGGTGGGGGTGGTTTCGGCAGACCATTCCCTGTCTTTTCCCGATTTTCGGGCCGCCGAAAGAACCTTCCAGCTCTTGAGCCAGGTCTCCGGACGCGCCGGAAGGGGGGAGCTGCCGGGCGAGGTCCTGATTCAGAGCTACTGCCCGGAGCACTACTGTTTCCGTTTCGTGACTTCCCACGACTACCAGGGGTTCTACGAGAAGGAAATCCAGTTCCGCCGGTTCATGCACTACCCGCCCTTCACCGCCCTGGCTCTGGTTCTGGTCCGCGACAAGAACCTGGCGGCGGCGAGCCAGACCATCGGCCGCTTCGCCGAGTTGCTCCAGGGAGCCCACGTCCCGCAGACTCGCATTCTGGGACCCACCCAGTCTCCACTGGCCAGAATCCGTTCCGAACACCGATTTCAGCTCCTGATCAAATCCGGGAGTCGATCCCGCCTGCAAGCGCTTCTCCGGGAAACCCTCCATCAGGCCCGGACCAGTGGACTGGATCTCCGCAGGATCCACATCGACATCGACCCCGTAGACCTGATGTAAGGCGCCGCTGAATTCGGGAATTCAAGGGGGAGATGGGAGACAGCCGCTGGAGCGGCGGATCAACGACCGGTTGAGTGCAGGCCTGTTACCGGGGATCGGGCAGCCATCCGGTGGCTTCCGACCGGATGGAATGGTGGGCGGGCAGTCAGATGGATTGCAGGTCCTTGCCGGGCTTGAAACGAACGGCCTTGCCGGGTGGAATGGAAACCTCTTCCCCGGTCCTGGGGTTGCGGCCGATTCCGGTCTTGCGGGGCTTGATATTGAAGACGCCGAATCCTCGAAGCTCAATCCGATCGTTGCGGTGAAGCGCGCTCTTCATCGCATTGAACACGGCGTCAACGGCAGCCTCGGCCTTGCTTCTGGGAATTCCGGTCCGGTCGACGACATGGTTGATGATGTCTAGTTTGATCACCGCTAAAACCTTTCCTCGAAGAGATGCCGACAGAGTCTAACGGCTAAGTCCAATGCTGTCAAGGCTAACCCGCATGCTAACCCGCATGCAGGGGCTTGAAGGCAAGGACCGTCCGCAACCCTGAACCGCTGTCCTCCTGCAGGAAATCGACCTGGAGCGGCATCCCGATGGAAATCGTGCCGGGATTGCGCGTATCCACACCCTGGATTCGGGCCACCACCCGGGCATTGTCCTCGAGTTCGACCACGCCGGTGCAGTAGGGGTTCTCTCGACCGTAGCCCAGCTTCAGCATGGCGGGGGTACCGATGGCAATGCAGGTAAAAGCCACCAGCTTCCCCCGCCCGTCCATCTGCTGCCACTCCATGGTCGAGCTGTCGCACCTGGGACACAGCGCCCGGGGAGGAACAAAGACCCCCTGGCAGTCCAGGCATCTCGACCCCATCAGCTTTTCTTCCCGGAGGAACGTCTGAAAGGAGTGATCGGTGAAGGGCCTCGGTTCCAGGGGACTATCTCCTTTCGAGAACGGTGACGGTCGAAGTGCCTCCGGTCCCTCCCAGATTTTGGGCCGCACCCAGGCGCGGATGGCCGGGAACCTGCCTCTCCCCGGCTTGTCCCCGGAGCTGGGTCCATACTTCGAATATCTGGGCAGCCCCGGTGGCCCCGACGGGATGGCCCTTGCACTTGAGTCCGCCCGAGGTATTGATGGGCCTGGACCCGTCCAAACGGGTCTGACCCTCCTCTACAGCCTTGTATCCCTGACCGGCCGGAAAGAAACCCAGATCCTCGATATGCAGCAGTTCCGCGATGGAGAAACAGTCGTGCACCTCGGCAAACTGGACTTCTTCCGCGGCGATGCCGGCCATGTCAAAGGCTTCCCTGGCGGCATACCGGGTTGCCTCGAAGGTGGTCAGATCCTCGGAGGCGTGCAGACCACGCCCGCTGGCCTGCCCAATGCCGGCAACGTATAGCGGATCATCGGTAAAGTTCCGAGCCAACTCTTCACCCACCAGCAGGAGACAGCAGGCTCCGTCGCTGATGGGGCAGCAGTCAAACAGGTGAATCGGCCAGGCCACCGCCGGATTGGCCTTGGGGTCTCGCAAAAAAGCCTTGGGGTCCGGCCAATTCGGAACCGGGCGCCCTTTGCTCTCGGCCCTTTTTTTCTTGGCGGCCATGACCTCTTCCAGCGTGGCGCTGAGCTGTGCCTTGGGGTTCCGGGCCGCGTTGTCATGACTCTTTATGGTGACGTTCATGAGATGCTCTCGGCACGCACCGAACTTATCGAAATAGGCGGTTGCAATGGTGCCGAAGACTCCGGGAAAGGTGAACCCGACCTCCCGTTCGTAAGGAATGGCCGCCATGCCCAAGCCTTCGGCCACCACTTCAGTGGCGCCCTTGGACATGTCCTCCACACCCCCCACCAGAACCGCGTCGTAAAAGCCCGAGGCGATGGCGAAAACGCCTTCCCGAAAGGCCAGGGCGCTGGAAGCGCAGGCTCCCTCGGTCCGGGTCGCCGGCCGCGGGACCAGACCCAGCGTGTCGGAGAGAATGGCGCCCCAGTGGGATTGGCGCACGAAAAAGTCGTTGCTGTAGTTGCCCAGGTAGAAAGCGTCGATATCCGCGGGGTCCAGCCCCTTGTCCACCGAGGCTGTCATTGCCCGAAAGGCCTCCAGGAAAAGGTCCTTGGAGTCCCGGTCCCTGAACATGCCGAACTGGGACATCCCCGCGCCAACCAGGGCCACCCCACGGCTCAGTTTTCTCTTCTTTCTCATTGTTCCCCGCCCTGTACGTGCCCTGTACGTGCCTTGCACCCTGCCGGGGTTTCGGGCAAGGAGGATTGACCGATGCCCTGCCAAGGTGTCACGACTGTTCCTGGTTTATGGTGTAAAGGAGGTTTCCGAATTGCACCCGGATCCGGAGGCGTCGGCGAAGGCAAGCGACGGCACGGACGCATTCCAGTGACTCTACGCCCCCGTGCCCCTCACACCTGCTTCCCCACCCACCTGACCTCGCCGAAGACCTTGGCGCCGTCAGGCTTGGCCACCGCGTCCCATTCAGGGTTGTCGCTGACCAACCGCCAGCCGCCGTCCGTGTCCCTGTCCACACGCTTGACCATCATGCCGTCATCGGTCTCGAACACAAAGATTCGGCCTTCCCTGAGTTGCGCGCGGTTGCGGTCGACCAGAATGGCGGAGCCGTCGGGGAGGGTGGGCGCCATCGACTCTCCCTTGACGCCGACGATCGTGCAGTGTTGGGGGTAGAGACCGTGGCGGTCCAGCCAGGCCCGAGTGAAGGTGATATAGCCTGCGACGGACTCCTTGGGCCCTTCGTTGTCACCGGCGACGGCGGACAGTTGCTTGATCGCGATGTGGCGGTTTTCGGCCGGGACTTCCGCTTCCTTGGACTGGCCGAGGAGAAGGGTAAGGTCGCGGCGGATGTCTTCACGAAGCCGCCGGGCCCAGTCGGGACGCTTTTCGACTGCGGGCGCCCCATTGGGCAACTCGGCGGGATCATCCAGCGAGGCCGTTTGAAGCCGAAGGCCGAGGACGCGGCAGATGGCTTCCAGGGAATCCAGGCGCGGAGAAGAACCGCGGCGGATATTGCGGACGGTATCGGAACTGCCGGTAGCCAGAATGGAGAGGTGGCGGTCAGAGACGCCGCAACGGTTGATCAGGTCGAGGAGATGTTGCCTGAAACTCATGAGGTAATAATACCACAAACCAGGCCGCGAAGAAAAAGCACTTGAATCACGGTTTAATTACCGTATAGTAGAGGTATGACTCACCGAGAAGCACTCCTGACTCTGTTCGAGTGCTATTGCCGGAGAGTGAATCTCAGCCAGTCGCGCGTCTCCAGCCTTGTCTTCAACCACGGGGGCCGCATTGCCAGAATCCGGGCGGGGCGGGACTTCACCGTCGGCAGCTACGAACGGGCCCTCCAGTGGTTTTCCGACCACTGGCCTGAGGGACTTCCCTGGCCGATAGGCATAGGGCGTCCCCCCCGGGCGGTCCAGGGCGGCGAGAAGAACCGGGGGCGGGTTGTCGCTCCGAGGAGCCGGAGAGAGCCCGGCTAGTCTTCAGGCAAGGCGAAAGCGACGTAGCTTCCGCCCGAGGGGGCCCCGCTCTTGCCTCCCCCGGCCGCGATCACCACGAACTGGCGCCCGGCCACTTCATAGGTGGCCGGGGTCGCGTTTCCCGAGGCCGGCAGCAGAGCCTCCCACAAGAGGCGTCCGTCGCCCTTGTCGAAGGCGCGGAACTTGCGGTCGAAGTTGCTGGCGCCGATAAACACCAGCCCGCCCGCCGTCACGATGGGACCGCCATAGTTTTCCGATCCGGTAACCGCCACCCCTCTTGCCGCCAGTTCCGGGAATTCACCCAAGGGAACCCGCCAGACGATTTCGCCCTTGTCGAGATCGATGGCGTTGAGGGTGCCCCAAGGCGGTTTTACCGCCGGGTAGCCCTCCGGATCCAGGAAGCGGTTGTAACCGTCATGACTGTAGGGCAACTGGTAGAGGGGCCTGACAACTCGGTCCGCCGGAACGGACGTGTCCCTCCCATGGAGCACAAACCCCAGGATGGCCTCCAGCGCCTCTTTCCCCAGGTGGGCAAAGCCCGGCATGCGGCCCCCGCCCCGGTGCAGGGTCCGGCGCACCATCTCCTCGGAACGGCGCTTTCCCAGGTTCACCAACGAGGGGAATTCCGGGGGGACGCCGCTGCGGTCCTGACGGTGGCAGCCGCTGCAGTTCCACTGGTAGAGCTGCCGGGCGGTGTAGGGACCGGCGGCCGTTTTCCGCTCCACCAGCCGCAGGATCCAGGCCATCTCGCTGGAGTTGACGTACAACCGTCCCGATTCCGGATCGAAAGCCGCCCCGCCCCACTGCCCCCCTCCGTCGAAACCCGGAAAGAGAACCGTCCCCTCCAGGCTGGGAGGGGTGAACTGGGGTCCGTTGCGCAGCTTGCGGAAGCGCTTCAGGACCTCCCGGCGCGCTTCCGGAGTGCGATCGGTCAAGAGGTCTTCCGTCAGACGCTGGCGGGCGAACGGAGGCGGCTTCGAGGGAAGGACCTGGGTGGCGGCCAATCGCTCGCCCGGGACGCCAGCCACCGAGACCTTGACATCCCTGAGCGGGAAGAGCGGCCGGCCGGTCTCCCGGTCGAAGGTGAAGACGTGTCCGGACTTGGTGATCTGGGCCACGGCGTCGACCGGCCCGCTCTCCCTCAACACCGTCACCAGGCTGGGCGGGGCCGGCAGGTCCCGGTCCCACACGTCGTGCCTGACCACTTGAAAGTGCCAGACCCGCTCACCGGTCCCGGCCTTCAGGCAGAGCAACGAGTTGGCGAAGAGATTGTGGCCGGGCCGGTTCCCGCCGAAAAAGTCGAAGGCGGCGGAACCGGTGGGCACGTAGACCAGGCCGCGCTGCTCGTCCAGGCTCATGCCGGCCCAGCTATTGGCCCCGCCGGCGGTTTTCCAGGCCTCCCCGGGCCAGGTTCGGTGGCCCGCTTCGCCCGGACGGGGAACGGTGCGGAACCTCCAGCGGAGCTTGCCGCAGCGGGCGTCGTAGGCCCGAATGTCCCCGGGCGCGCTGGGCAGGCTCTCACCCACCGTGCTGCCGAGGATGAGCAGATCCCGGTAGACGACCCCGGGCGTGGTCAGCGAAACGGTGAGTGAATCGGGCGGTCGCCCCAGGTGGCGCCTCAGGTCGATGGCTCCCCGGTTCCCGAAGTCGGGGCAAGGCTTGCCGGTGTCCGCGTCCAGGGCATAAAACCGGTGCCAGAAGGAGACGTAGATCCGCGCCTGGCCGTGCCCGCTCCAGTACATCAATCCCCGAATGCGAACCCCGTCGCGGGGAGGCCCGCCCGGGAGGGACGGCTGGAAGGACCAGATCTCCCTGCCGGTGGCCGCGTGCAGCGCGAAGACCCGCCCCCGGGGGCTGGTGGCATACAGCCGCTCCCCCACCACCAGGGGGTTGCATTGCATCTCCGAGCCGGGAAAGGCATCCCCCGTATCGTAGCTCCAGGCGACCCGCAATCGGTGCAGGTTGTTGCGGTTGATCTGAGCGAGGCGGGAGTAGCGGATCTGCCGGTTGCCGCCTCCGTAGGCGCTCCACCGGTCGTAGCCCGTCTTGGGCAGACCACGGCCAGGGGGCTCGGACCGGGTTGGCGGGACCTAGGCGACCGAAGCCGCAACCGCCAAAAAACAGGCGAGCAGTGCGCGGGTTGCCATGGTTCCTGTCAGACGGAGCGAAGGGAATAGAGCCTGGCCCGGCGCATGCGAAAGCGCAACCGGACCGGCCGTCCCGTCCAGGCGGAGAGGTCCGACGCTCCCCCCCAGGTGACGGTGCGGTCGAGGTGGTCGCCGGAGATGGGATCGCAGTCTTCGAAAGAGCGGCCGGGAAGGGCGGGAGCATGGGTCCTGCGGTTGTCCCGGGCGGCGTCGGCCAATTCCACCCGTATCTCGCCTCCAAACCGGGTCCAGGCGTTGAGCACCAGGCGCGACCCGCTCAGAGCCAGGATCAGGGTGGAGCATCCGCCCAGTGTCTCCGCCTCCAGCGAGACAAACCCGTCCTGGCGCCAGTTCGCGGTCAACACGCCGGTCTCGGGACGGGAGTTGTCGAAGAAGACCTGGTTGTGGGAGCCGCGGCGGGGCGAATAGGGCAGAGACCACTCCCCCGGGGTCAGGCTGACCAGGCCACAGCCGGCATAGGCGCCTCCCTCGGCTTCGGAACCGGGCTCGCCCGCCGGAATGATCGGCCGCCGCAGGGGTCTTTGCCAGTTCAGGCCGTCCCGGCTGGTCATCAGGTGCACTTCGGAGAAATCTCCCGAGTGGCGGTAGAAAGCCGGGAACATCAAGTGGGCGTCGGCTCCGGGCCAGCGGGCATAGGAGTTGGTGTAGATGTCGGTGTCGGGACCGTCGTGCATGTCGATCCCGACCAGCGGCAGGGGAGCCGGCCAGTGCTCGAAACGATCCGTCTCCGCGTAGCTGATGATGCGGCGGGCGTGGGAGGTCCCGTGCTCGTGGGCTGTCCAGCCTCTGAAGTATCCTGCATAGACTCTCCTTTCCGGATCGAAGTCGACCACGCTCTGGGTATCGCTGAGGTAGTTCCGGATCAATGGCTCCTGGATCAGTCTCCAGCGCAGCCCGTCGGAGGAGAACGCTCCGTAGACACAGAAGCGCCCCTGGTGCGAACCCAGATGGACCATCTTGTAACGCTCGGACGGAGGCGCCGAAGGGTCCTTGAAGACGGTCGCCCCGTGGGCATCCCGGCCCGGTGAGGCGTCCAGCCCGAAGACCAGGTTGTTGCGGCGCGACCCCCGATAGGTCACCGTCCCCAGGTCCGGCTTGACCCAATGAATCCCGTCGCTGGACTCGGCATAAGCCATCACCCTCTGGGTTCCCACGTCCTCATCCACCTCCAGCTCGCCGCTCAGGTCCCCGCTGTCGTAATATAGCCTCCAGCGCCCCTCGTCCTCCAGCAGCGTGCTGTAAACTCCCAGGCCGGTACGGGCGTTTCCGGCCTCCCAGGGCTTGTCGGCCGTCACCAGGGGAACGCGGTCCAGACGAGGCGGATGGGCCCTCAGGCGAACCCCGTAGGGCATCTCCCAGCTTTCGGGCCGCCGGCCTCCGAACGACAGACCGTAACCCGGCTCGATCAGGTCCCAATCCACAAAGACGTGCTTCCGGCTTCCCAACCGGAACGGCTTGTAGGTCATGAGCTGCCTCCAGTCCCGAGTGTGAGCCAGGAGCATACAACAACCGCCGGAATGCCCCGATCTCTTTCTTCATGGCCCGCATCGCGGTATACTGCGGGGAGCACCCTGAAGAACCTCTCTTCCGAAGCCGACAGTCCGCATGCATCGATCGAGACAGTTTCACCCCCCCCAGGCGGCAACGCTTCTGCTCCTGCCGGCTCTGGCCCTCTGCGGGCTCGCCGCCCCGGCCTGGAGCCAGGGGCCGCAAGCGGAGGAGCTCTTCGAGCGAAAGATCCGGCCGCTGCTTGTCCGGCACTGCACGGCCTGTCACAACTCCGAGGTGGCAACCGCCGGACTGGATCTCTCAACCGCGGAGGGATTCCGCCAGGGGGTGGCGGGGAGCCCTCTGATCTCGGCCGAATATCCTTCTCGGAGCCGCCTCCTCAAAGCCGTCCGCTACCAGGATGCGGTCAAGATGCCACCGGCCGGCAAGCTGGACCCGGCCGAAATTGCCGACCTGACAACCTGGGTCGGGCTGGGAGCGCCCTGGCCCGAGCCTTCGGCCGAGAAGGACGAGGAAGCAGAACCTCTCTCAGAGGGCTCAACGGGACTCTGGTCCCTTGAGCCGGTGGCCGATCCCGAGCCGCCGCCGGTGGCCCGCCAGGACTGGGCCAGGACGCCCATCGACCGTTTCATTCTGGCCAAGCTGGAAGAGCAGGGCCTGAAACCGGCCCCTCCGGCCGACAGGATGACCCTCCTCAGGCGAGCCACCTTCGACTTGACCGGGCTGCCGCCTTCCGTCCAGGACATCGAGCGCTTCCTGAACGACACCTCTCCCGACGCCTTCGACAGAGTCGTCGGGCGGCTGCTCGACTCACCCCGATACGGGGAGCACTGGGGCCGGCACTGGCTGGACGTGGCCCGCTACGCCGACTCCACCGGCAACGACGAGGACCACAAGTACCCCCATGCCTGGCGTTACCGGGACTACGTGATCGATGTCTTCAACCGGGACCTTCCCTACGACGAATTCATCCTGGAACAGATCGCCGGAGACCTGCTTCCCCGGACAGGCCGCCTGGAGACGGACCGGCGCAGGATCATCGCCACCGGGTTTCTGGCCCTGGGGCCCAAGGCCATCGCCCAGCAGGACAAGATCCGGATGGTCTACGACGTCTACGACGAGCAGCTTGACGTGGTCTCCAAGGGCATTCTGGGACTGAGCATCACCTGCGCCCGCTGCCACGACCACAAGTTCGACCCCATCCTGACCCGGGACTACTACTCCCTGATCTCCGTCTTTGCCAGCACCCGCAGCTTCGTGGATCCGACCTCCCATGTCTCTGAAATGTTCATGAAGCCCCTGGGCCTCCCCGAAGAGCACCAGACCCATCTCGATCACAAGAAGAAGATCGACGACCGCAAGCAGTCCCAGGGGAAGCTGGTGGAAAAGGAAAAGGAACGGTTCGCGGAGGCCGAAAGCCGGCGGCTGTCCGACTACATGCTGGCCGCCCATCGGGTCTACGCCCAGGGAGCCGATCCGGGGGAGCTGTCCCGCAAGCTGGATCTGAAAGCATCGATCCTGGAACGCTGGGCCGGTTATCTCAAGCCCGGCCAGGGGTTCCGCCCCCACCTGCTGGCCTGGCGCCGGTCCGGGGAGGACCAGCGTGCCTCGGTCGCCATGAACTATCAGGAGAAATTCCGACAGCAACTCCACCAGTGGAACCGGGAACTGGAGGCTTGGCGGCAGCGCGTCGAGAAGGCCGGGCCGGATGAAGCCAAGGAGGACCGACCCAGGTTCATCCCCGGCAGGGACCGCTTCTTCCACGAAGTCTATCTTCAGGGCAATCCGAGGGACGAAAGCTACCAGACGCCGTTTATCCTCAAGCCCGGCGACACCCATCTCTTCTCCGAGGAACGCAGGGAAGCCATCGTACGGCTCCAGAAGGAGATCGAGCAGTTGGAGAAGGAAGCACCTCCGGAACCGGACATGGCCAACGCGGTGGAGGACGGCAAGGTGGTCGAGCAGAAGGTTTTCGTCCGAGGCGATCCCGCCAGTCCGGGCGAGGATGCTCCCAAGGCGTCTCCCAGGGTATTCGACCCCCGGTGCCGGCCCATGGACGCCAGCCAGGGCAGCGGCCGCCTGCAACTGGCCCGCTGGCTCATCCAGCCGGAGCATCCACTGACGGCTCGGGTGATGGTCAACCGGGTCTGGCACTGGCACTTCGGCCAGGGCCTGGTGCGGACGCCCGACAACTTTGGAGCCAAGGGAGAGGCGCCGACCCATCCCCAACTACTGGACTTTCTGGCCCGGAAGTTCAGGGAGAACGGCTGGTCCCTGAAAACCCTCCACCGATCGATCATGCGGTCCCGCGCCTACCAGATGGCGAGTGCGCGCTCGGAGCTGACGGCTCGAACCGACCCCAGAAACCTCTGGTTGTCCCATTTCCCCAGGCGGCGGCTGAAGGTAGAGGAAATTCGCGACGGCATGCTGGCCCTGGACGGCTCGCTCGACCTGAAGATGGGGGGCACCTTGCAGAGCGGGACCGGATACCAACCCGAGAACAGCAGTGAGCGGCTGAGCATTGACCCGGAGACCCAGCGCCTCCGCACCATCTATCTGCCCTTGCGACGCGCCAATCTCCCACCGCTGCTCGCCCTGTTCGACTTCGGCGACGCCACCACTTCCTCGGGAGAGCGCCTCCAGACCAACGTGGCGCCCCAGGCCCTGTTCATGCTCAACAGCCAATTCGTGGAGACCCGCTCCCGCGGGTTGGCCGAGCTTCTGCTGAAGGACCCGAACTCCAGTGACCGGGAGCGGCTGAATCTTGCCCATCTCAGGACCCTGAGTCGACATCCCCAAAGTGAGGAGCTGGACCGGGCCCTGGATTACATCCGGGGATTCCAGGAGCGGTCGCCGGGCGACGAGAGCCGGCTTCAGGGCTGGCAGAGTTACTGCAAGGCCCTGTTGTCCTCCAATGCGTTCATTTACGTGGATTGAGCGGTGCATGCGTGCCTCCGGGCCGCCGTTGTCTGCCAATGGATTCGAATAGGAACGATCTCCATTCCCTCTACCGGCAACTCCAGGCGCCGGTGTCCAGGCGCGCCATGCTGCGGGCGTCGGCCGGCGGTTTCGGATTTCTGGGTCTGGCCGGATTGCTTGCCGAGGAATCGCGCCTGTCGGCCTCGCCCTCGGGAAACCCGCTGGCCGAGAAGCCACCCCATTTCAAGCCCAGAGCCCGGCGTGTCATCTTCCTCTTCATGCACGGAGGGCCTTCGGGGATCGACATTCTGGACCCCAAGGAGCGCCTGACCCGCGACCATGGCAAACCGCTTCCCATCGAGCGGCCTCTGGCCTTTGACGACGAGAACCCGGCAGGACCGCTGATGCAGTCACCCTGGGAGTTTCGGCCCGGGGGCCGGAGCGGGCTCCCCATCAGCGACCTCTTTCCCCACGTCCGCGGCTGCGCCGACGACCTCTGCGTGATTCGCGCCATGGTCGGGGAGGGCGTTGACCATGGCGCGGCCATGCTCCAGACCTTCACCGGCACCAGCACCTTCGTGCGGCCCAGCATGGGATCCTGGGTCGTCTACGGACTGGGAACGGAGAACCAGAACCTGCCGGGATTCATCATGATCAAGCCGGCCCTCTCCCACGGGGGCGCCAAGAACTGGGGCTCGGCTTTCCTGCCGGGAGCCTATCAGGGCACGGCTGTCGGACATGGAGGGCTCTATGTCAAGGATGTCCGGAAGGAGCCCATTCGCTACCTCCTGAACCAGCGCTATTCACCCGAGCTGGCCCGCTACGAGCTCGACATGCTGCAGAACATCAATCGGCGGCACCACCAGATGCGCCGGCACGACCCCGAGCTGGAAGCCCGCATCCAGGCCTTCGAGCTGGCCTTTCGGATGCAGGCGGCGGCCCCGGAAGTGTTCGAAGTGGAAAGGGAGTCGGAACCCACCCGTAAGCTCTACGGCCTGGACGACCCCCTCACCGCCGACTTCGGCTGGCAATGCCTGCTGGCCAGGCGCATGGCCGAACGGGGCGTCCGCTACATTCAGTGCACGCATACCTACATGCCCGGCGGGGTCGGCTGGGATCAGCACGGCGAGCTCTACGCCAAGCACACTGAGAACGCCCGGCAGGTCGACCGCCCCATCGCCGGCTTGCTGAAGGACCTGAAGGCGCGGGGACTGCTGGAGGATACGCTGGTCATCTGGGCCGGCGAGTTCGGCCGCACTCCCGTATCCCAGAACGGCGACGGCCGGGACCACAACCCCTATGGCTACTCCATCTGGATGGCGGGCGGCGGAGTCAAGGGCGGCTTTGCCTACGGTGCCACCGACGAGTTCGGCTACCACGCGGTTGAAGACCGCATGCACATTCACGACTTTCACGCCACCATGCTCCACCTGCTGGGAATCGACCACGAAAAACTGACCTACACCTACGGGGGCCGGAACTTCCGCCTGACCGACGTGGCGGGCGTGGTGGCCCACAAGATTCTGGCCTAGCCGGACTTCTCACCAGCGTCGGCGCTCACTCCGCCGATTTTGACAACTACAAATCTCCACTATCACGAGAGGCCCCATGAAATGGCATCACCGGTTGGCTCTTGTTGATTTTCCGAAGGGGTCAGACTGGTTTGATGTCCAGTCATTTTCTTGGCGGAGGTAACGCTGCATGAGCAAGACATGGCAGGTGCAGGACGCCAAGGCACGTTTCAGCGAGTTGCTCCAGACGAGCCTGGCCGAAGGTCCCCAGATCGTGACCAAGCGGGGTGTAGAGACAGCCGTGCTGGTCCCGATCGACGAGTGGCGACGACTGGAGAAGCGGGCCAGGCCGGATCTCAAGGAATTGCTGCTCGCTCCCCAAGCCCGCACGGATGCGCTGACGCCGCCACGACCACGGCACCGCCATCGCAAATCTCTGAGCTTGGAGTAAGCCCGTGCATCTGCTCGACACCAATGTCGTATCGGACCATGGCAAACCAACAAGCGAAGAGGGCGCACGCTTCCTCTCGAATGATCCCGCATGGCACGGGCACCACCACCGGCCATAATGAAACTAAGGAGGGGAAACAATGATTCGACCCACTGAAGTGGAGGCCAGAAAGGGATATCGGATATGGGTCCGGTTCTCGGACGGGGCCGCCGGAGAGGTTGACCTGTCCCATCTGTGTGGGCAAGGCGTATTCGCAGTTTGGAATGAGCCAGGTTACTTTGAGAGAGTGCATGTCACCCCACACAGGGCCATAGCCTGGGACGACGATATCGAGCTCTGCCCTGATGCGCTCTATATGGAACTCACCGGCAAATCGTTCGACCAGATACCAACTGACGTTGACGTGCCAGTCCACAATGCCTGAACTGTGCCGCTTCTACGGAATCGTCATACGCATGTATGCCGACGACCATGTGCCGCCACACTTTCACGCAGAGTACAGCGGACGTGAAGTCTTGGTAGCGATTGATGGTCTCGCAGTAATACGAGGCAGCCTTCCCGCGCGGGCTTGGAGGCTTGTATTCGAATGGGCATCGCTCCATCAGGCTGAACTACAGGAAGCGTGGGATCGGGCCGAGCGCTTGGAACTGCCGGGAAAGATCGCTCCACTGGAGTGACACGGAGCCACGCAAGCACGGCCACGTGCTCACCCCCGGCTGCTACTCCGGGGCGGTACGCAGGAGGATGACGGCGAGTCGTTCAAAGACAAGATGAAGTGCCTGGCCGCCCAGTGGTGCGAGCACCAGGCCGAGGCTGCGAGGCTGGATGCGGCCATCGAGGCAAACCTGAAGAAGCTGGGGTTTGAATGAGACATCGAGGGGGAACGCTCATTCGACCCGCTGATTTAGAGTTGCGGTGCCGATTCCGAATTTGGCTTCGATTTTCGGACGGTACCGCTGGGGAGTTCAAAAGGAGTCCCTATCGCTTGCTTTCGTCGTTCGTTGGCAGTGGCCAGGTCCGGTGACAGTTCGAGCTAATCAACGCGAGCATCGTCAATGCATTCGATTCACATGCACGGCCCCTGGATGTGAGAATCAGGTGCGGTATTGCGGAATCGCACGCCCTCACCGTCCTTCGCGACTCCTTGCTACCCAAGCTAATGGCGGGCGAGTTGCGGGAGACAAAGCAAGTGGCCCGAGAGACAATTTGAACGTCGGACCTCGAATTCCCCCCGTCGATTAAGCTGAAACTTCAGTAAAAATGGGACAACACTACGTTCCGCAACACTACCTGCGCCACTTTGCGACACGAGAGAACCCGAACGAAATCTGGATGTATGACAAATGTTCGAAGGAGGAACTGTTATCAGAGATCAGAGACAATCCTGAGGCATTTGCATCGAGATTCAATTGTTCACAGGAAAAACTGCTAAAGACTGTCGATCAATGGGAACAAAAATTTGACGGCAGACCGCTTTCAGTGAAGTTCGTGTTTTGTCACCAAAATGCCTGGTGGGTTCCCGTAGTTGCCAGAAAGCAGCGATCAGAGCTGAATCGAATATCGTGGTAGCCACGCCGCGTTGTGCGTGGCGCTACTGCCCGAAGTCATCTCGGGGTAATTGCGGGTGGGAGTCAATGGAATCTCTGGCAACTGGAATGCCAGCATTGGGGAGAGCCTTTGACAGGAGTTTGGGAATTATCGGCTCTCCATCGGGAAAAGATTAAAGGTATAAACCTTCTGCCCGGCAAGCTCGATTACCCGTCCGGGCACACTCTCCCGAAACAGAAAGGCACTCACCAGGACGGAAGCATCAACGACGGCGATCTTTGGCATACTTCCGGCGTTCCTGGTTCACGACATCCAAAATTTCCGCTTCCTGCGCCGCCGACGGTTCCCGAGGGCGTACACTCACAGGACGCAGCAACACACCGCCTTCCGTGAACTGGGGTTCCAAGTAGTCTCCCTCTCCCAGATTCATGACTTCCCGCACCTTGCGGGACAGCGTAATCTGTCCGGCCCGCCGGACCCTCACAAGATCCAATCCGCCTTTCCTGGACAAGGACACCTCGTTTCTTTTCATATCAGAATTCTTTTTTCGTAATTCACGATTATCGTAACTGGTTTATGCCATGAACGAAGCCATAAGGCAAATCATTCGCTCTGGTCGGTCAGATCGATCTTTATCCCTTTGACCTACTCCACCTTTGAGGGTCCCTGCCGCTCCAGCTTGATGCCGAAGCCTCGGCCCTTGACGATGGCGTCGCCTCCGAACTTTTGCCGCACGGCGTCTACTGCCTTCTCAACCTTGCTCTCGGTCGACCCGATGCCGCCGAAGAGCTCGCCCTGGACAGCCTGATCGGCCTCGACGAGGTCATGAACGCCGATGCCGATCAGGCGGAAGGCGCGTCCGTCGGTTTCCCGAACCAGCAGGGGTTCCGCGGCCCGGAACAGCTCTTCGGCTGACCGAGTGGCATTCATCAGGCGGCGGCTGCGGGTCAGGATGCGAAAATCGGCGGTCTTGAGCTTCAGCGTGACGCCTTTGCCGGAGATGCCGGCCTTCTTCATGCGCCGCGCCACCGCCTCGGCCAGTTGCCACAGGATCGGGCGCAGCCCGGCCAACTCGGCGGTGTCCCTGTCGAGGGTGGCTTCCGATGACAGGCTCCTGGCCTGGCTCTCGGGGTCGACCCGGCGGTCGTCTTCGCCCCGCGCGCACATGGACAACCGCCGCCCGATCTTGCCGTAACGGGCGACAAGCTCGGCCTGGTCGATGCGGGTCAGCTCTCCAATCCGCCTGATGCCGTCCTTGCGGAGCCTCTGCCGCATGGCCTCGCCCACGCCCCACAACAGGCTGACGGGCTTGTCGGAGAGAAAGGCTCTGGCCTCGGCTCGGCCGATCACGGCAAAGCCGCGCGGCTTGTCCCGGTCCGAGGCGATCTTGGCCAGAAACTTGTTGCAACTGAGCCCGATGGAGGCGGTGATGGAAAGCTCCTCCTCCACCCGGCGCGCCAGAGCCGCCAGAGTCGTCGCCGGGCTGCCGCGATGCAGAGCCTCCGTGCCGGCGAGGTCCATGAAAGCCTCGTCGATGGAGAGCGGCTCCACCAAGGGGGTCAAGTCCCGCATCATCGCCTGGACCTGGCGTCCCACCGCAGCATACTTCTTCATGTCCGGCTGGATGACCGTGGCGCCGGGGCAGGCTTTCAAGGCCTTGAACATCGGCATGGCCGAGTGCACGCCCCGGGCACGGGCGATGTAGCAGCAGGCGGCCACCACGCCCCGGTGGCGCCCGCCGACGACCACCGGAAGGTCCCGCAACTCCGGCCGGTCGCGTTTCTCGATGGCGGCGTAGAAGGCATCACAGTCGAGATGGGCAATGGTGAGGCCATGAAGCTCCTGGTGCCGCACGATGCGCGCCGATCGGCAGGCCGGGCAGGTTTCGGCTTCGGGGGACGGCTGGTAGCCGCAGTCACGGCACAGGGTTTCCATGGCATGATTATAGGACTCGATGGGCGCCACACGAAGATGTCCGTTCACGGGCCGGGCAGGTAGAAAGGAAACGATGAAACGCAGACAATTCCTGCAGACCCAGGTTGCCGGCCTTCTTGCCGCTACGGCTGATCCGCCGGCCGCTGGATCAGTAGCCCAACCGGCCCGCCGGGACCCGAACGCCCCGCCTCGCGTCTTCCTCTTCAACGACGGGCGCCACGTCGGAGGACTGGACAGCTTCGAGCCGCCGATCACCCCGGAAGACCACGGCTCTATCGCCGATCAACTCGCAGGAAGCGGAGTGGACGCCCTGGTGCTGTTTGCGGCCGGCGCCCACGGGACGGTCCTCTATCCCAGTCGAGTGGCCGACCTGTGGGGGGACACGGTCGAGCGGTGGGACCACTATGTCTGGGGCAGAACGGCACGGGTCCTGCGGCAGTTGATCGCCGACGGCCACGATCCTCTGAAGCTTCTCTGCGACCGCTGCCACCATCACGGCATCCGCATGATCCCCAGCACCTGGATCAGCCTTCACAGCGGCAACCGGCAAACCCATCAGAACCTGGGGCGCTGGTCGGCCTTCACCCTGGACAATCCCCAATTTCAGGTGGGCGAGGACCCCGACCCCAGGGCGGCCGGCCTGCTCAGGACCCGGTTCAGCTTTCTCCACGCCGAGGTGCGGCAGGAGCGCTTTCGCCTCCTGTCGGAGATGCTCTCCGATTATGAGACTGACGGCGTCGAGTTGAACCTGACCTCGGCCATGCCCTATTGCCGGTTCAGCGAAGTCGACCGGCTGGCCCCGCTGCTCACCCAATGGCTGCGGGACCTGCGCAAGATCGCCGACCGGGCCCGGGACCTCCAGAAACGCCCCAAGCCCATCTACCTGCGCATTCCGGCTCATCCCGACGCCTGGAAGCTGGTGGGGTACGAGGTCGAACTCTGGGTCTCGGAAAAACTGGTGGACGGACTCTTCTGCGAGAGTAGCTTCACCGAGGAAGAAGGCGTGGACCAGGACGTCGATCTGGCCCCGGTGGTGGCCCTGACCCGCGACACCCGATGCCGGGTCTACTACGCCTTCCACACCAACCTTTATCGGCAATTCGCGCGCAGCGCCACCCCGGCCATGATCTGGGCAGCCGCCGCCAACGCCTACGCTCAGGGTGTGGAGGGCTTCGCCATTGCCGACCACGTCTGGGCGCCCAACGGGTGGCCCTGGACGCCGCGGGAGCATGAAGCGCTGCGCCTGCTGGGGCACCCCGAGCTTCTGGCCCGGGCCGACAAGCACTACCTGGTGCGCTCCGACATCCGGGATGAGGCCACGGCCGGCTGGTTGCCTGGAAGAAACATTCAACTCCCCAGGGAGCTGGAGCCCGGAGAATCCCACCGGGTGTCGTTCCGGGTGGCTGACGACCTGCAGCACTGGCGCCGATTGGGGCGCGTCAAGTCGGTGGTGCTGCGGGTCCGCTTCCGGGACATCCTTCCCAACTACGACAGGGTCGAGGTCCATCTCAATGAGCAGAAGCTGCCCGATTCCATTCTCCGCAAGGTGGACATGACCTACCGGCTGGTGGATCAGCGGTCCAGTACCCATTCCATCACGCCCTACGGCTACGCCTACGACTTTCATCTCGACCCCGCCCGCTACCCCAGGAGAGGCCGAAACCGGTTGAGGGTCAAGCTCCTCAGGCGAGACCCCGACATCGCCGGCAAGCTGGCCCTGGTGCGTGTCGACTGCCGCATCCGGTATCGGCGCCATCGACACTTCGAAGACCAACCCATCGAATATTGAACGCTGCGGAAGGATTCCTGCCGGTTACAACAGGATTTCCTGCGGCACCTCGCCGGCGACGTCCGTGAGACGGAAATCGCGCCCGGCGTGGCGGTAGGTGAGCCTGGTGTGGTCCAGGCCCATCAGGTGGAGCACGGTGGCATGAAAATCGTTGAAGGTCATCCTGTTTTCCACGGCATACCATCCGAACTCGTCGGTGGCGCCGTAGCGGATCCCGGGCTTGACGCCGCCGCCGGCCATCCAGATGGTGAACCCGGTGGGGTTGTGATCGCGCCCGTCGTCCCCTTGCACCGCCGGTGAGCGCCCGAACTCGGTGCCGAAGATGACCAGGGTGTCCTCCAGCAATCCCCGGCCCTTGAGGTCCTTGAGCAGACCCGCAATGGGCTTGTCGACCTTGCGGGCGTTCTTTTCATGGCCCTCGCGCAACTTGGAATGCTGATCCCAGTAGTTTCTGGGATAGCTGTGGGAAACCTGCACGAAACGCACTCCCCGCTCCGCCAGGCGCCGGGCCAGCAGACACTGGCGCCCATACTCGTCGGTGGGCTCCACCCCGATGCCGTAGAGATCCAGGGTGCTCTTGGACTCCCTGGAGAAATCCAGGGCTTCGGGAGCATGGCGCTGCATGCGAAAGGCCAGCTCGAAGGCCTGGATGCGGGCTTCCAGCCGGGCATCGTAGGCGGTGGAGCCGAGATGCCGCCGGTTCCAGGCCCCCATCAGGTCGAGCTGCCGGCGTTGCACCGCCAGGTCTCTTCCCTCGGCCTTCAGGTTGGGTATCTGCCCCTCGACGAACTGGGTGGCTCCATCGCCGATCCCCGTCCCCTGGTAGACGGCGGGCAGAAAGGCCGACCCGAAGTTCTGGCCTCCGCCATGGATGTAGGGGGGAGAGATGTTGATGAACCCCGGGAGGTTCCGGTTGTCGGTTCCCAGGCCGTAGAGGATCCAGGAGCCCATGCTGGGCCGGATCAGGTTCCCGTCTCCGGTGTGGAGCTGCAGGGCGGCGCCGCCGTGAGAGACAAAGTCGCCCACCATGGAATGGATCATGCACAGGTCATCCACACGGGTGGCGATATGGGGGAAGAGCTCGCTCACCGGTTGGCCGCATTCCCCGTACTGCCGGAATTCCCAGGGAGACTTCAACAGGTTCCCCGTCTCGGCAAAGGTGATCTCGGGCTTGGGGAAGGGCAAGGGCTTGCCGTGCATCCGGGTCAGCTCGGGCTTGGGATCGAAGGTGTCGATGTGGGAGACGCCGCCGTGCAGGAAGAGGAAGATGACCCGCTTGGCCCTGGGACGGAAATGGGTCGGCTTGGGCCTGAGAGGATTGAGGCCCCCCGATGGAGCCACCGCGGCCCGGGCCTCCAGCGAGGACAATCCCGCAAAGGCCAGGTAGCCGAAGCCGCAGGCGGCCCGACGCAGGAGATCGCGCCGGGAAAGCGATCCGGGAGGGAAAGCTGGGGACGCTGCCGAAGGGTCATTCATGCCGGGTTTCTCGAGAAGACCAAGCTTCATTCTCACTCAATATACATGAATTCATTGAGGCCGAACAGCAACTGGCAATAACTGGCCCAAGCCTCCCGCCGGGCTTCCGCGCCCTCGGTCTCGCCCGGGACCTGTGTCCGAGGGTAGGCTGCCAGGTAGGCCAGCGCCTGACGGGTCTCCCGGTCGGAGGGGGGACGGGCCAGCACCTTGCGATGGGCCAGCTCCACCCGCTCCCTGTCATCGGAGCCTTCCCGGGAGAGCAGGTCCTCGGCGAAGTGACGAGCCTGCTCCATGACGAAGGGACTGTTCATCAGGAACAGGGCCTGGGGGGCCACGGTGGAGTCGCCGCGACGGCTGGTGACGGCGTTGGAGTCGGCAAAGTCGAAGAGCTGGAACATGGGGAAGAGCTGGTTGCGCACCACCGGGAGGTAGAGGCTGCGGCGCCCGCTCCGATAGGCGTCGAAGCCGTAGCCCCCCTTCCCTGCCGAGAACAGGCCGCGGTAATAGTCGTCCACCGCGGACTTGCCCTTGTAGTCAAAGATGGACCCGCCCATGGTCCGGTCCAGCCTGCCGCTGAGGGCCAGGATGGCATCGCGCAGGGCTTCCGCCTCCAGGCGGCGGCGCGGGAACCTCCAGAGCAGGCGGTTGCCGGCATCCGCAACCTCGGCCGCGGGGTTGGAGATGCCGCTCTGCATCCGGTAGGCGCTGGAGTTCAGGATCAGCCGGTGCAACTGCTTGACGGACCATCCCGACTCCACGAAATAGGCCGCCAGTCGATCCAGCAGTTCCGGATGGGAGGGCCGGTCTCCCAGGGTCCCGAAGTTGTCGCTGCTGGCCACCAGGCCGGTCCCGAAGTGCCACTGCCAGATCCGATTGACCATCACCCGCGCCGTCAGGGGGTTGTGGGGACTGGCAATGAACCGGGCCAGTTCCAGGCGGCCGCTCTGGTCGCTGTCGACGATCCCGTTTGTGCCCCGATCCAGGATCTGCAGAAAACGGCGAGGGACCAGCTTGCCGGGATTGTGGTGGTTTCCGCGGACCATGATCCGCATGGGAGCCGGCCCCCCGTCCTTGACCGCCATCACCGTCAGAGGGTCCGCCGCCGGCCTGGAGCAGTCCCCGGCGGCAAACACTTCCACTTCCGCCATGTGCAGGGTGGAGGTCTCCTCTTCCCGGGGCCCCGGCAGCTCCACCCGCACGGTCCGGCCCCTGGTTCCCCGGGGCGGGCAGATGCGAAATCCCTCGGCCGGGGTCGGAAACTCCTCGGCATCCGGACCCTCCGGGAAAAAGACCTGGTTCCACACCTCCTGCCGCTCATCGGTCAGCACCGAGACCCGAAAGTTGGAGAGGCGCTTGAATTCGGCATCCACCCGGTTCCACAAGACCACCATGCCGATGGGACCGCTTTCGGCCAGCCTCACCTCCCACCAGGGGCTGGCGTCGCCCTCGCCGGTCTCCTGGCGGTTGTTGAAGACCCCGTCGATGGCCTTGTCGGCGGTGGCCTCGCACCGGGTGCTGGACTGGCTGGCCTCGCCCAGGGGAGCCAGGCTGGGCACGGGAGCGGGAAACCGGTCCGGGTAGCGCTTGCGAAGCTCGCTCATCAAGGGCCATTCCTGCCACTTGGAGGCGAATTCCAGATCGGCCATGGTCCGGGTGCCCTTGAAGATGGCGGCCAGGGAGTAGTAGTCGGCGGTGGGAATGGGGTCGAACTTGTGGTCGTGGCAGCGGCTGCAGGCCAGGGTCAGGCCCAGGAAGGTGCGGCCCGTAACGTCGATCTGCTCGTCGGCCACGTCAAACAGGAACTTCTCCTTGTCCTGCTCCGCCAGCGCCTTGGGACCCAGCACCAGGAACCCGGTGGCCACCATCCGGTCGCGGAAGGCCCGCCAGTCGGCGTCTCCGGAAAGGAGGTCGCCGGCAAGTTGTTCGAGGATGAACCGATCGTAGGGCTTGTCCTGGTTGAAGGCCCGCACCACGTAATCGCGGTAGCGGTAGGCGTAGCGCATGATGTAGTTGCCGTCATGGGCGGTGGTGTCGGCATAGCGAACCACGTCCAGCCAGTGGCGGGCCCAGCGCTCGCCGTAGTGGGGCGAGTCCAGCAGGCGCTCCACCAGGTTCGCATAGGCCTGGGGCGAGGGATCGTTGACAAAGGCTTCGACCTCCCCGGGTTCCGGCGGCAGACCCAGCAGGTTGAAGTAGAGCCGGCGAATCAGCGTGCGGCGGTCGGCGGGCGGAGCCGGCCGCAGACCCTCGGCCTCCAGACCGGCAAGGATGAACCGGTCCAGCCAGGTGCGGGGCCAGGCCCGGTCCCGAACTGCCGGAGCCTCCCTGCGAGTCACGGGCTGGAAGGCCCAAAAGGACCTTTCTTCCTCGGTAAACTCGGCGGCCGTCTCCTCCGGGTTCCAGGGAAGCAGGATGTCGTATTTATTCCCCAGGTAGGCCTCCACCGACTGTCGCTCGGCTTCGGTGCGGGCGGTATCGTAGAGAATCACTTCCGCCAGGTCTCCGCGGAAGGAGATCCGACCGGAGGCCACCTGGTTCAGCAGGGATTGAACCGCCGGAGAACCCTCCGACTCCTTTCCGTTGAGGTAATAGCGGACGGCGCCGTTGGCGGTCCCGGGGCGGCGGGTCCTGGCGATGATCCAGGGGCGGTTGCCGCCGGGCGCGGCAATGCTCCCCTCCGCTTCGCCACTCTTGTCCGGCGATTCAATGCGGACCACCGCAAAAACGGTCCCGGATGGTTCGCCCCCCTTGGAAAGATGGCTTTCGGGACCCTCCATCCGGCTTCGCCCGTCGAATCTCAGGGCAGGCTTCCCGTGCACGCGGCTCTCCGGAATCCATTCAGGCGCCGCTGCCTCGCCCGACAGCCCCTCCACAGCGGAAACCTTCCAGTGGTTTCCGCGGCTGCCGGCGTCCTTCCAGGACTTGAGCGTCTCCTCCTCCTCCTCGAGCCGGATGGCGTCGGCTTTCAGCCAGAGCTGCAGCGCGCCTTCCAACTCCCCGTCGGCGGGGGAACGGGCAACGACACGGCTCTGCCGCTCCGCCTTCTGTCGGCGGACCGCTCGGGGCTCGGGCCAGACGGCGCCGTCTCGAATCCACTGCTCCAGGGCGGCGATCCGGTTCTCCGACAGAGGTCCGGTGGGAGGCATCTGCAGGTCCCCGGAACCCCTCACCAACTGAATCAGGCGGCTCTGCTCCACTTCTCCCGGCGCCACCGCCGGTCCCGACCGGCCACCCCGGCGCAGAAACTCGGCTGAATCCAGACGCAGGCCTCCCTGCTGCAGTCTGGGTCCGTGGCACACCTGGCAGTGCTCCACCAGCAGTGGCCGGATCTCTTTTTCGAAGAACTCGATCCGGGCAGGATCCGATGCCTGGCCCGAGGCGACCGTGGCCGTAGCCATCAGGACCGAAAGCAGCAGGATAGGAATCGGCATGACGATTCTCGAGATGAACGGCAGCAACGCAAATGCGCGGCAGCGCGGCTCGAACCACCTCCGAGTGGAGGCCCGGAGGAATGTGTGGCGTCGTCTTGGAAAGGCAGTGCGTTCAATGACCACCGGCGGCCTGCCCGAAACCCTGGCTTGGCCGTCCCTGCGGCATCGGCGCAATCCCCATTTCACCGTCACGCGAAACAGGCACTACGCCCGAAAACACTCCTGTCTATTCTACTCCATATCGTCGCCTGCCCGACGTCTCATGGCCCCGCCGACACAGGCGAAGACGCGGTTGGCGCAGATCGACCGCCCTTCAGGGGGATACCCGGGCACAGACCAGCTCCCTTTGGCTGCGAACGAAAACCTCCTGTCCCGAAAAGGCCGGGTGGGCCCAAAGCGGCGCGTCCCCCCCTTCGATGATCTTTACCCGCCCCCGATCTTCGAACCTCTCGGGGGTCAGGTTCAGAAGCACCAGCTCGCCCTCGGCGTTGACGGCCGCGGCTGATCCGCCGGCATTCTTGCCGGAACGGCCCTCCCCCACCCAAACCAGGGCCGCGTGAGGGTTCCTTCCCCTGGGAGTCAGGCGGTGTTGGTCGGACCAGACCACCTTCCCGGTGGGCCAATGGACGCACAGCAGGCCGTCGCGCTTGTCCAGAACGTAAAGATGGTCCCCGGACCAGAGCGGCGTGGACATCAGGCAACTCAACCTCCGCGACCGCCACAGCTCCTGGGGACCTTGACCGCGCTGCAAGCCGCAGGCCAGGGCGCCGTCCCAGTAGCCCGAGACGAATACCCGGCTGCCGTCGAACACCGGTGAAATGATGGCCACGTCGTAGCTGCTGGTTCGGAAGGGCACCTGCCAGACTTCCTCTCCTGTTCGCGGGTGGAGAGCCACCAGGCGATCGGCCGTCCACACCAGCAACTGCTCGGTTGATCCGACCTTGGCCATGACCGGAGAGGAGTATCCGGGACGGTCCTCCAGGGCTCGCCAGCGTTCCCTTCCCGTCCGGCGGTCCAGGGCCACCACGGTGGCGCCGGGCTGCCCTCCGGCCTGCAGGTAGACCAGGTCTCCAACCACCAGAGGCGAGGCGGAGTGTCCCCAGACAGGTTGTTTCCCTCCGAAGCGTTTCTGAAGATCCAGGCTCCAGCGCGCCTTGCCGTCGGAGAGGTTGAGGCAGGAGACCCGGCCGACGGCTCCCAGGCTAAAGACCTCCCCGCCTTCGACCGCGGGGGTGGCCCGGGGCCCCTTTCCCCAATCAAGATCCCCGTAGGGCGCCGGATAGCTGTGGGCCCACAGGAGGGAGCCGTCTTCGCGGTCCAGACAGAGCACCCGTTCCTCTTCCCCGGGTCCTGTCCGGTCCATGGTCAGCACTCGATTCCCGGCGACCACCACACCCGAAAATCCGCCGCCGACTTCGGCGCTCCAAAGCTTCTCGACCGCACCCGGGCCGAGCCGCCGCGGCAACTGGACCGAGGACCACACCCCGCCGCGGCCGGGACCCTGCCATTGAGGCCAATCCAGGGGATCCGCGGAAGAGATCGACAGGCCGGAGCTCAGGACAAGGACTGCGCACCAACCGGCAAATAAAACCGAACCCGAGCGCAGCCGCAATCCAACCCCGCCGATGGAGGTCAACCAACGGGAGCTTGGGACCGGGTAGGGCATCTTCATTGGTGGATTCGGCAATCGGGGGAGTTGTCTTTCCGGTGCAACCTGGTGGCGGGGCCATGCTATTGCAGTTCGATAGGGAAAGCAACGAGTTGGAACCACCCGAGGCCGCAAGACTAATGCCAGTGAAGAGTGGAGAGTCAAGAAGGGAGACTGAGCGGCACACAACTGGATAGCATGCGGGCGGGAAGCCCGCGCTCCCGGGTGGGCGTCCTCCACACCATTAACCGGGAACATCGTTTACATCCTGCCCGGGAATCGGGCAAGGCGCCTGTTACAGCGCTCAAGTTTTTTAAACGACGTTGGGCGGATTTGGGAGCGGACGCCACCTCCCGGGGATCACAACCCCTCCCGACCATAAATCCCGCTTACTGAATAATATTGCAAAAGGCTCTTTGGAATAATTGATACTCTCTATGCTTCGGGTACCGGAGCCACGAAAGTATGCTGAAATCCAACCCTCTCCACCGCCTGTCGAGGCTGACTGTTATTTTGCTGCAGGTCTTGGCCCTCCAGGCGTTTGCCCAGCAGACTGACAGCCAGGAAGAACAGGCTCAATCCGGGCAGCAGAAGGAAGAATCCGAACTCCTTGAAGTCATCACCGAGGAGATCGTCGTCATCGGCAGTCGCGCAAAACCGCGCTCAGTGACCCAGTCAATGGTGCCGGTGGACGTGATTTCCGCCCAGGACTTCACCAGCCAGGGCGATGCCGACTTGAGCAACCTGCTGCGCACGCTGGCTCCGTCCTACAACGTCAACAGCCAACCCATCAGCGACGCCTCCACCATCGTGCGACCGCTCAGCCTGCGCAACCTGGCCCCCGACCACACCCTGGTGCTGGTCAACGGCAAGCGTCGCCACCGCGCCGCGGTCATCCACTGGGGCGGCAACGGCCTGGCCACCGGCGCCCAGGGGCCGGACCTTTCGGTGATCCCGGCCATCGCTCTGCGCCAGGTCGAGGTGCTGCGTGACGGCGCTTCCGCCCAGTACGGTTCGGATGCCATCGCGGGTGTGATGAACTTCCAGCTCAAGGACGCCCGGGAGGGTGGGACCTTCGAGGTACGGACCGGCGCCTACACCGCCGGTGACGGCGAAAGCTGGAGCGCCGCCGGCAACCTGGGTCTGCCTTGGGGGCAATTCGGCTTTCTCAATCTCAGCGGCGAGTTCACCACCAGCAAGCCGACCGACCGCAGTGTGCAGCGGGCCGATGCCGCGGCACTGATTGCCCGGGGCAACACCCACGTTCGCGATCCGGCGCAGATCTGGGGGTCGCCCGACATCGACGACGATGTCAAGCTGTGGGCCAACTTCGGGAACGTGTTCGGAAGCACCCAGTTCTACGGCCATGCCAACTATGCCGGCAAGAAAGTGACCGGTGGCTTCTTCTTCCGCAATCCCAATACCCGCGGCGGCGTCTTCAGCGCCGACAGCGGCCGGACACTCCTCATCGGCGACCTGCTGGACGCCAAGGACGGCGTTCTGGACGGCTCGGCCGGCTGCCCCGAGGTTCGCGTGGTCGACCACCTGCCGGATCCGGTAGCGCTGAAAAGGGTCTTGGAAGACCCCGACTGCTTCTCCTTCCAGGAGCGCTTTCCCGGCGGTTTCACCCCCCAGTTCGGGGGCGAAACGCTGGACGCCTCACTGGTGGGCGGCTTCCGCGGGCAGACCGGGAACGCCATCCACTGGGACGTCAGCCTGAGCGCCGGCAGCAACGCGGCCGACTTCTTCATCTTCAACACGGTGAATGCATCCCTCGGACCCGACTCGCCCACCGAATTCGACCCCGGCAAGTACACCCAAAGGGAACTGAATTTCAACCTCGACCTTTCGTATCCGCTGAACCGCAACACCCACCTGGCCGGCGGTTTCGAATGGCGCAACGAACAGTTCGAGATCGGCATCGGCCAGCCCGAATCGTTCCGGATCGGCCCCCTGGCGCCGCAGGGATTCAGCGCCACCTCCAATGGCTTTCCCGGCTTCAGCGAAATCGCGGCCGGCCGATGGAACCGATCCAACTACGCCGTCTACGGAGACCTGGAGTTCCAGGGAGACGACGATGCCTGGACCGCCGGCGGCGCGTTGCGCTTCGAGGATTTCGAGGGCTTTGGCGGGACCCTGAACGGCAAGGTCTCGGCTCGTCTCCGCCTGGTCGAGTCCTTCTCCCTGCGCAGCAGCCTGAGCACCGGCTTCCGCGCTCCCACGCCCGGGCAGTCGAACGCATTCAACGTATCGACCCAATTCGATCTTGCGCTGATGGACCTGGTCAACAACGGAACCATTCCGTCCACCTCCGCCGTCGCCGGGCTGAGGGGTGGCACTCCTCTGGAACCGGAGACGTCGCGGAATTTCGCCATGGGCGGCATCCTGGAGCGGGGACCGTTCACGCTGACCGCGGATCTCTTCCACATCGAAGTGCATGATCGCCTGGCGCTGACGCAGCTCTTCCGTTTGAGGCCGGAGGAGGTTGGCGACCTGGTCGCCGAAGGCGTCACCAGCGCCTCCAACCTGCAGAACTTCCGCTTTTTTACCAACGACTTCGCAACCAGGACCGCGGGACTGGATGTCATCGCGACCTGGGTCCCGCCGCGACTGGGCGGGCGCACCGACTTCAGCTTCCTGATGAATCACACCGATACCAAGGTGACCGACTTCAATCCCGACACCCTCAGCCAAAGACGGCTTCGTGCGCTGCAGGAAGAGCTTCCGGAGACGCGTTACACCTTCACCGCCAAACACAAGGCATGGGAGGACAAGCTTCGGCTGCTCGGCAGGTTCAGCTACTACAGCAGCTGGTTCGACTTCGACAACGCGCACACCTCCAGGGGCAAACACCTGCTGGACCTGGAGTTGGCCTACTCCTTCAAGCGGGACATCACTCTTGCAATCGGCGGCCGCAACGTCTTCGACACCTACCCGGACGAAAACCCCATAGCATCGAGCGTCGGCGAGCGGTACAGCGAGTACTCCCCCTTCGGATTCAACGGGGCCTACTTCTACGCTCGTCTCAGCTATTCCTTCGGTTCCGCTTTCAGATAGCAGCACGCAGCCACCACGACCCGGTGGTGCCCGCCGACGACCACCGGAAGGTCCCGCAACTCCGGCCGGTCGCGTTTCTCGATGGTGGCGCAGAAAGCGTCGCAGTCGAGATGGGCGATGGTGAGGCCATGAAGCTCCTTGTGCCGCACGATGCGTGCCGATCCGCAGGCCGGGCAGGTTTCGGCCTCGGGGGAGGGCTGGTCGCCACAGTCACGGCACAGGGTTTCCACAGCACGATTATCGCACCCGGAATGGGCCACACAAAAGGGTCCGTTCATGGGTCGGGCAGGTAGGACGGCCGGGGACCGCCTTGCGGCAGCACCCAAGTGATATCGACAGTTCGTCCGGATAACCGAAAAACATGGGGCTGCAACTGAAGTGGTGCTCACCTGCCGGCACCGGTCCGGCGTCCTGGCCCCGGCTTTGGCCTATCCTTCCACCGGTTCGGTGCCGCCAATGGTGGTGCGGTGCATCACCCGGCGTTCGGCGCCGTGGTCGAAGGGGGTCACCACGTGGATGCACCAGCGGTTGTCCCACATCAGGACGTCGTGGGGAAGCCAGCGGTGCCGGTAGACGAACCGGTCCTGGGTGGCCCAGGCCATCAACTCGTCGATGAGCTTCCTGCTTTCGACCTCGCTCAGCCCCAGGATGCGCTCCATGTAGGTGGCGCTGACGTAGAGCGAGAGACGCCCGTCCCGGAGGCGGCGGACCAGGGGATGGTCCACCGGCGGCACCTGAGCCGCTTCGGCCGGATCCATGGGCGGGAGCCGGCGCAGTTGGCGGGAAAATTCGAAACTGTGGCGCGCCCTCAGCCCAGCGATCTTTGTTTTCAGCTCGTGGGGCATCTGCTGGTAAGCGTGGCACATGTTGGCAAACAGGGTGTCGCCGCCCTTGCTGACCACCTCGATGGCATGGAGCACCGCTCCCTTGCTGGGCACTCGACGGTAACTGCTGTCGGTGTGCCAGACGCAGATCAGGGTGCTGTAGCGACCGCCGGGGCTGTCCACCGGCCGAATGCGGTTGTCGTCGCCCACGTTGGTGACGCGGAAGATCTCCGGAACCGCCCCGGAGCGGTTTGCCGCCTGGGGAAAGATCTCGAGCGAC
This sequence comes from Terriglobia bacterium, assembly GCA_963665655.1. Lineage (GTDB taxonomy): Bacteria > Acidobacteriota > Terriglobia > Versatilivoradales > Versatilivoraceae > Versatilivorator. The sequence goes on along the minus strand of OY762429.1, from coordinate 3,934,398 downwards.
CCGAAATGACGGCTGAAGGCCACCTGCTGCTCATCGGTAATCGGCTGCCGGCGGAAGAGCAGCACGCCGTACCGGCTCCAGGCGCTCTTGACGGCTTCCACCGTGGCCCGGTCGAGCGGCCCTGCCAGATCGACCCCGGTGACTTCGGCCCCGATCAACGGGTGCAGCCGCCTGAAGCGAGTGGACATTTGCGGGCCTGGCGAGGCATTGCCTCAAACAAGCAACGAAAGGAAAAATCAGGTGAATGCTCGATTTCAGCCCCTCAGTTGGAAGGAGTAGAGCCGGGCGTTCCGCAGATAGAACTTGAGGCGGATGACCTTCCCTTTCAGGCTGCCAAGAGCAGTGTGACGCCAACTCATCCGATGGCGGACCGAGTCGCTGTCGAAAACGGCGCTGTCGATCTTGCCGAACCCCGGGTACTGAATCCCCTCGCCGTCCAGGACGGCCACGGCCGCCAGGCCGCCGCGGGCCTGGGCGTTGATCTCGAGCGAGTCCCCCTCGCAGGTAAACGGCCGGGTAACCAGGGTCCCCATGTCCTCGCCCGCGTCCACCGAGACAAATCCGTCCAGCCTCAGCTTGGCCAGGCAGATGGGACCGCTGCGTCCGGTGGGACCGTGCTCGACGGCGGAAGGCGAATAGTAGAACCATAGCTCATCACCCACCCTGACCGGACTATTGGCCATGTACACCTCGCCCGAGTCGATGCTCCCGGGCGGACCGTTGGGAATGAAGGGCTTGCGGTCGCCGAGACGCGCCCACCGGATGCCGTCCCGGCTGGCGGCAAGCTGGATGTCGATGGTCCCGAAGAATCGGATATGGGGTTCCTCCAGAGGGGTATGGTAGGCCGCAAGCTGTCCGATATAGAGACCCTCATACTTGAAGACCGGCATTTGGTAGAACTGCAGGCCCGGGGGGTCCTGCTCATCGGGGACCACCACCTCCTGGGGAAGGCTCCAATGGATGAAGTCCTCGCTGACCGCCCGCCCGATCCGGCGGGTGGGATCGCCCTCGTGGACAGAAGGGCGGCAATAGGCCACGTATTGGCGGTGGTTCTCGTCCCACCCCAGCAGGGTGTGGGAGTCGCTGGCCCGGGTGATGACCGGGTTGCCGGGATGCTTGGTCCAGTTCAAGCCGTCGGGCGAGAAGGCGACCGAAACACCGTCCCCCTCGTTGGAGGTGCCGTCCGGATCGCGGGACTCGTAGAAGAGGGACTTGTACAGCCGGGCCGGATCGGGGTCGAGCGGGTCCCGGATCACGTTGCCGCCGGAGGCGTTCACCAGCACCAGGTTGTTGTCCCTGGAACCCTCGTACTCGACCAGGCCCAGGTTGGGCCGTTCCCAGAAAATACCGTCGTTCGAGGTTGCGTAGGCCATGCTGTAGAGCAACTGCTCGGGGTCGAACCCCATGAACCCCCACCGAGTCTCATTCCTCTTGCCCATGGGGGTGATACCCATGTTCCCCAATCCCGTATACCACATCCGGAACCGGCCGCTTTCCTCCTCCCGCCAGACCGTGCCATACAGCTCCAACCGGCCTTCCCAGGGGTAGAGAGGAAACATGAGGGGATTGCCGGCATACTTGGCGGGCTGGTTCAGGGTGCGGCCCAGGTTCCGCGTCTCCTCCACGATCCAATCGTCGATGAAGAGCTGCCGGTTGTTTCCCAATTCGAGCACTGTCTCATTTCCCATAAAGGCGCTCCGCTCATCTTCCCGGGAACCTGCCCTCGCCGTTCCCGCTCAATTGAAGGCCAGGGGAAGGACCCAGGAGACGACCTTCCCCACCTCGTAGGTTTCCAGGGGCTCCGGCATCCCCCGTTCATCGATCCGATAGCTGGACAGCCGGCCCGACTCGTCGCTGCCGGCAAAAAGGAAGCGTCCATCCGAGGTAATGCCCAAGGTCCGGGGAATCGGCTGGCTGGGGACCCAACCCAATGGAGAAAGCAGTCCGGCGCCGTCATCCACGGCGAAGGCGGCAATGCTGTTGTGACCCCGGTTGGAGACGTAGACCGCCTTCCCCTCGGGGTGGACCCGGACCGACCCGGTACTGTTCTTGCCCTGGAAGCCTCCACGGGGAAGGGTCGACAGGGACTGAAGCGGGGTGAGGCCTCCGCTGGAGGGGTCCAGGCCATAGGCGCCGACGCTGGAGGACTGCTCCTCGTTGGCGTACACCACCTTCCCGGAGGGATGGAACGCCAGGTGCCGGGGTCCGTGACCCGGCGTGGTTGCGATTCTGGGAACCCGACCCGAGCGCAGACTGCCGCTGGTGGAGTCGAAGCGAAACTGGTGAATGGTGTCGGTCGGAGCCACGTGGGGGACAAAAGCATAGCGATTGGACGGATCGGTCAGGATGGAGTGAGCGTAGATCTCGGTGATTCGCTGGTCGCATGCCGGGCTGCGCACGGCGCCGTCGCTGCCGATCGGATGAACCGTCACCATTCCGGCAATCAGGTAGGCGGCCAGCAAAAAACGCCCGGTGCGGTCGGTGGCCAGGTAGCAGGCATCGGCTTCCAGCTCCACCTCGCCGATCTGGGTCACATCCCCGCTGGCGGGATCGATGCGAAAGCTGGCCACCCCGCTGTAGGATTCGCTCCGAAGCTGCTGGTAGAGATATTGCTGCCGGGGATCGGCGCAGAGCTGGTAGGGACGGGCCGACAACCGGATCTGCCGGTTCAGCCGGAGCTTGCCGGAAGCGGCATCCATCCCGAAGATCAGAAACTTTTGCTCGTCGATCAGGGGAACGTAAAGGTAGCTGGACATGGTTGGCCTTCAGTAACGGTCCCGTCCCTACTGCCCCATCCCGGGCAGCCCTTCCCAGCCTATCACAGCTTGCTTGATACAACGCCCGGCGCCGGGTGTCGCCAAACCGGTTCAGAGCCGGGCATGCGTCGAGGGTTTATCGACATGGAGGGACAGGACATACAGGAGAGCCTTTTGCAAAATTCCGCAGACAAGGGTTTAGTGGATCGGGAGAGGGGACAGGAAATTCCAGGGGCAGGGCCGCTCTGTGCCTGAGTGGCCACAAGAGGCACAAAAGCTGGAATCGCCAGGTCTCAAATCTCATTGAGGAATCAGGATTTCCAGAACGCGGTTCTCCGTCGAACGGCCACAAGAGGCACAAAAACGGGATTGGGCAAGACTGGGGCCTGATTTTGTGCCTTTTGTGCTTTTTGTGGTTGAGCCGTTCACCCCATTCACTTGGCAGCGACAGCCTTCCCAGGAGAAGCCGGGGGAGAGGTGACTCGCGGGGCAAGTCCGCTCCTCTGTTGTTTTATGAAAATGCTCGATTCCGAATTTTGCAAAAGGCTCAGGATATTTTGGCGAGAGTTTCCACCGTCCTGCGCTCAACCATCGCCCAGGTTCCAACACAGATTTTCCAATTCCCGCTCCCGGGCTCATGGATCACTTCCAACACCCACCCGATCATCGAGCGGATCTGCTTCCTGTGGCGCAGCGTGTCGTGCTGTTTATCCTGCCTATCCTGTGTATCCATGTTCAATAAGTCGTGAACCGGTTTAACGCGACATGGCAGGGTGCGGCTACCCTCGCAAGGTCAGCCCGGCAAGTCTTTCCGGGGGCGGACGTGTGAACAGGAAGCTGGCCAGATAACCCACCAGCAGGTTCACCACCATGCTCAACACCGGAATCCACATCCAGCTTATGGGCTCATGGGCCACCGTCACCACTCCGCCCTCCTTATCCAGGAAGTAGAACAGCTCTCCATTTCTGATCTGCCAGCGGCGTCTTTCTTCCTGGGCCAAGACGGCCGCATCGCTCCTGACCACGATTCCGTGAGATCTGAACGTCCGCGCCAGCCTGCCGGAGATCACACCCCTATCCAGATCGTCCCCCACACCGGACTCCACCGTAAACAGAGTTGTCTTGTTGAGGACGGGCTGAACCATGGGCGGCAAGCCGTTGAACCCCAGCGACAGGGCAATGGCCGCCACCGCGCCGCACAGGACGCCTGGGGTATTCACTCTCCGGGACAAGATGCCCAACACGAAAAACGCACCGATGGGAGCTGAAACCAGGCTCGTCAGCCGCGTGAAATGTTCCCCGGCAGTGCCACTCTGCTGATCGTATTGAGAGAGGGCAAATCCCAGCAGGACCAGGCCGAAACCCAGGGTGAGGAGCTTGGCCACCCTGACGTAATGGTCCTCGGGACGATTCGGCTCCAGATAGCGCCGGTAGAAGTCATGGTTGGTGACGTTGCTCATGGAGTTCAGGGCCGAGTCGAAAGTCGACATGAGGGCCGCCAACACCCCTCCCATCACCAGGCTGCGCATGATCAGCGGCAGGTTCAGCAGAACAAAGTGGGGAAGCACCATATCGGGATGGGTGATTTGCCGCTTCAGTTCCGGATGCTGGGAGTAGTAGGCCACGAATCCCCAGGCCACCGGCACCGTGAACAGCACAAAGCCGTAGCCGGTGACGGCGTTGGCCAGCAAGGCCTTGAACATGGTGCGCCTGTCCCTGGTGGCGTGCATGCGCTGCACCGTTATCTGATTGGTTCCGAAGGCCAGAGCACGCACAACAGAACCGGACAGCAGTACCCAGAGGGTCCCTTCCACCGCCATGCTCCATTCATGGGAAATGAGCTTGGTGTGGGGATGGCCGGTGCGCTCGGAAATCTGGTTCGATGCCAGGGTCCAGATCTCCATCGGGTCGAAGGTGCTCAGAAGAACGATGGCGATCATGAGGTAGCCGCCCACGAAGACCACGTACTGGACCACGTCGGTCCAGATGACGGCCCTCATCCCGCCCAGCACGGTATAGAAGGCGCCCAGCAGTCCGATGACCAGCAGGCACAGCCGCCCGTCGAAACCGCTCACCGATTCGAACCCCTTGGAAGCCGCGACCAGGGCGGTGGAGAGCCAGAAGACGGTATAGACGATGAACAGCATGGCGCCGATCGAGCGGACGGCGGGATGAAACCGCCTCTCCAGGTACTCGTAGATCGACAGCACTCGCAGGCGGGCCCAGATCGGAATCCAGAGGGCGGCGGTCGGAAGGACCATCAGGAACTCGATCAAGCCCCCCGTAATGGAGCTGCGGGTGTCCCGTTCGAAGATCCAGCCGGGAAGCGCCAGGTAGCTGATCGGACTCAGGTGGGTTGCAATCAGCGAGATGCCCACCGCCCACCAGGGCAGATTGCCGCCGGCGTGAAAATACTCCTTGAGGCTCTTCTGCCGGCCGGAGAAGAGAATGCCCATGACCACCATCGAGGCCAGGTAGATCCCGATGACCAGGTAGTCGAAGATGGAGAACTTGGCCATGGGCGGAAGCATACAACACTTCAGGGTTGCCAAAGGAGGCTCCGGGCGCCAACGTTGCCTCGGGCATCTTCACCGTGTCGAAACAAGACAGGCTGCTGGCGAGAAATACGGGTTAAAATAGCGAAGGACTCAGCGGTCCTATCATTGGCCGCCGACCCTGCAGGGAGGCATCGAGGGCTTTGCCCGTGGAACAGGCGGCAGGACCGATGTGATTACGACGGGGGAGGTGCCCGTGCAAAACAATGACGCGTTCCAGATCGTAGCGGTGATCGGCCTTCACCTGGCTTTCTTGGCCATCCCGATGTCGGCGGCAGATTGTGACGACTGGAATACAAGAGATTATTTCGGTGTGGCAACGGTCCAGGATGTTACCGCCTGTCTCCAGGCAGGCACAGGACTCAGGGCGCGGGACAAGGATGGCAACACGCCGCTTCATCATGCGGCCAGACGCAGCCGGAATCCCGCCATCGTCAAGGTGCTGCTGGAGGCCGGAGCCGATATCAATGCGCAGGACAAGAATGACCGTTCTCCTCTGCATGGAGTCGTCGGGAGCAACGGGAATCCTGCTGTTCTTGCCGCACTCCTGGACGCCGGCGCCGATGTCGAGGCGCGCGACAAGCGGGGCTGGACCCCGCTGCATGGCGCGGCAATGGGGAACCGAAATTCGTCCATTATCACGGCTGCAGTCGCCGCGCTGGTCAAGGCCGGTTCGAATATCGAGGCGCGAGACTACACCGGCATGACACCCCTGCACGCTGCGGCCTGGTTCAACCGAAATCCCCAGGTCATCACCACGCTTCTGGACGCCGGCGCCGATCTCAAAGCACAAGACAAACAGGGACAAACGCCCTTGCATCATGCGGCGGGAAGCAACGGGAATCCTGCAGTGACCGAGGCGCTGTTGCAAGCCGGTGCCGATCTCACGGCGCGGAGCGGGATTGGCAACACTCCCCTGCATGAGGCGGGGGAACCTGCCGTCATCGCCGCGCTCCTCGAGGGCGGAGCGGACATCAAAGCGCGCAATGAGGACGGCGAAACGCCCCTGCATCGGGCGGCCCGGCGCATCTGGAACCCCTCCGTCGTCACCGCATTGCTCAACGCCGGAGCGGAACTCAAGGCGCGGGATGATCATGGAAATACTCCGCTGCATCATGCGGCCCACCGAAACGAGAAACCTGCCATCACCGCTGCCCTGCTGGAAGCCGGTGCAGACCTCGAGGCGCGGGACAAGGATAGTGAGGCCACTCCCCTGCACAGAGCGGCCGGCGGCAGTGAGAATCCTGCTGTCATCACGGCGCTCCTGGAGGCTGGGGCGAATATCGAGGTGCGGGACGAGAAGGGCAAGACCCCCCTGCACTGGTCAGTGAGAACCAACAGGAATCTCAGCATTATCTCTTCGCTCCTGGAGGCCGGAGCCGATATCCAAGCCGGAGATGAGGATGGCAACACACCCCTGCACACGGCAGTCGGGTACAATCGGAACCTCAGTATCATCGCCAAGCTGCTGGAGGCCGGCGCCGAAATCGCGGCACGAGACGAGGACGGTCGCACTCCGCTGCACCGGGCGGTCAGGGACAGCAGGAACCCCAGTGTCATTGCCGCGTTGTTGGAGGCCGGCGCCGATCCCGGGGCACGGGACGATGACGGCAACACCCCCCTGCATGAGGCGGCCGGCAACAACTGGAATCCCACCGTCATCGCCGCGCTGCTGGAGGCCGGCGCAGATCTCGAGGCCAGGAACAAGAACGGCGACACGCCGCTGCATGTGGCAGCCGATGGCAATAGGAATCCCACCGTCATCGCCGCGCTCCTGAATGGCGGCAGAGACCTCAAGACCCGGAACAAACGTGGCCGCACCCCTCTGGACCGGGCGGCCGGTGGCAATGACAATCCCGAGGTCATCGCCACGCTGCTGGAGGCCGGCGCCAATCCCAAGGCGCGGACCCGTTATGGCGACACCCCTTTGCACTGGGCAGCCAGGGGCAACTGGAATCCCGCCGTCATTGCGGCGCTCGTGGACGCCGGTGCCGATCCCAAGGCGGCTGATGATTACGGCGACACCCCCTTGCACTTGGCAGCCAGCGGCAATGACAATCCCGACGTCATCGTGGCGCTGGTGGCAGCCGGGGCCGATCTATCGGCGCGGACCGAGAACGGATGGACTCCCATGCATCGGGCGGCGCTCAGCAGCGAGAATCCGGCCATCGTGGCGGCGCTCATCGAGGCCGGCGCCGACCTGAATGTGCCGGACGATCATGGTGAAACGCCCCTGCACAGTGCGGCCGGATGGGACCGGGACCCTGTGTGGATAAGCGAGTTGCTGAAGGCCGGCGCCGATCCGACGGCGAAGACCAGATATGGCCAAACACCCCTGCATGAGGCGGCCACAGGCAACAGGAACGCCGCTGTCATCCCCGTGCTGGTGGAGGCCGGCGCCGATCCCAAGGCAGCGTCCAGGTCGGGCGAAACCCCTCTGCATCGGGCCGCCAGGTACAACAAGAATCCCTCCGTCATCAGCGTGCTCGTCGCCGCCGGCGCTGATCCCAACGCTCGGGACATTAGCGGCGAGACACCCCTGCATCAGGCGGTTGTGGACAGCAGGGATCCGGACGTGACCGCTGCGGTCATCGCTACATTGCTGAAGAACGGCGCCAACCCCATGGCGAAGACCGAGTTTGGCGAAACCCTGCTGCATAGCGCATCCGGAAGCAACGTGCATCTCAGCGTCTTCAACACGCTGGTAGACGCCGGCGTCGATCTCGAGGCAAGGACCAGGAATGGAGACACAGTCCTGCATTCTGCGGCCAGGGGTAACAGCAATCCTGCCTGGATCGCCGCCCTGGCAGATGCCGGCGTGGACCCCAATGCGCGCAACCAGGATGGCTGGACCCCCTTGCATTGCGCAGCCTCGGGAAACGAAAATCCCGCCGTAATGGCTGCGCTCATCGAGGCCGGCGCCGACCCCGAGGCACGAAACGATGCAGGCCACACTCTCCTGCATAGCGCGGCCCGGGGCAGCAGGAACCCCGCCATTATCGCCGCGCTGCTGGACGCCGGGGCGGACCCCAATGGGCGCAATGAGAATGGCGAAACTCCCCTGCACGGGGCGGCGCGATACAACAGAAATCCCGCTATCCTCGCCGCGCTGCTGGACGCCGGGGCCGACCCCAAGGTTCGGGACAATAAGGGCAAGACTCCCTGGGACTACGCCAAGGACAGGGAATTGCTCAAGAGTTTCGACGCCTACCGGCGACTGCACGAGGCACTTTTTTGATTCGTTCTTGCCGGCAACCCCCCAGACGCCTGGAGGTTGCCCGCCGGGACGGCAGGCGCCTGGCCGCTGCCACCGGCCGAGTCCAGGCCCCTCGTTGCTGCTCATCCCGGGAAGCTGATCAGACTGTGTCTTTCAAAGGGGCGCCGGATTTCGTCCATGAACGACTCGGGACAGCCAACCAGCCGCAGAAGCTTCCTGCAGGCCGCATCGATGGCAGGGGCCGGCCTGTGGGCAGGACAGGCGGCCTGCCGGCCCGGGTCCGACACCGGCGCGGAACCCGGCGGCGCTCCGCCATCGAGCCGATTCGACTGTGTGGTCGTGGGAGGCACCCCCGGAGGGATTGCCGCGGCCGTAACCGCCGCGCGCATGGGACGCTCAGTGGCGCTGGTGGAGGAAAACGCCCACCTGGGCGGCATGTCCGCCAGCGGCCTGGGCAAGAGCGACATCGAGAACCGTGCGGCCATACGAGGATTTTTCGCCGAATTCGTGGAGCGTGTCCACCGGCATTACCTGGAGAAGTACGGCCCCGGCTCGGAAAATGTCCGCTTGTGCCGGGGGGGCTACACCTACGAGCCCTCGGTGGCTGAAGCCACCTTCGACCGGATGGTGGAAGAGCAGCCCACCATCACCCTGCTGAAGTCCCACCGCTTCCAGTCCACCACCACTCGAGAGGGAACTGCATGCGGGGTGGTGGTCCGGGACCGCCGAACCGGAGTCCAAAAACGACTGCTGGCCCGCCTGGTGATCGACGCCACCTACGAAGGAGACGCCTACGCCTCGGCCGGGGCCGGCTACCGGCTGGGCCGGGAATCCCGGGATGAGTTCGGGGAACCCCACGCCGGAGTCATTTATTACGACTACCGCAAGCGGGTGTTTCTGCCGGGGTCGACCGGTGAGGGGGACCGGCGTCTGCCGGCCTACACCTACCGTCTCTGCCTGACCACGAATCCGGGCAACGCCTGTCCATTGAGCGAACCGCCCCCCGACTACGACCGCTCCCCTTACCTGGGCTACTTCGAAGACCTCGAGGAGGGGCGTCTGGCCGGTCCAAAGAAATTCAAGCCGGGTCGCGGCTACTATCCGGCCCATTTCAATACGCTGGTGCGCGCCCTTTCCGTGTCCGAGATCCCCATCCGCAAGACGGATGTGAACATGAATCCCCGGCCCCTGGGATTTCCCTTTGCCGAGGAGAACCAGGGCTATGTCGAGGGAGGCTGGGAGGTCCGCCATGAGATCCAGACCAGGATCCGCCACCTGACGCTGGGCCTGCTGTGGTTTCTGCAGCAGGATCCGGAGGCGCCTCCGGCCCATCGCCGCATCGCAGGCCAGTATCACCTGCCCCTGGACGAGTTCAACGACAATGCGCACTTTCCCTTTCAGCTCTACATTCGCGAGGCGCGCCGCCTGGTCGGCCTTTACACGCTCACGGAGCTGGATGTCAGCCGAAACCGGGCCAGGCCGAAGGCCGGCCGCTTCGCGGACGCCGTGGCCGTGGGCGAGTTCCCCGTCGACAGCTTCCCGGTGCGCAAGCGCCGGCCCGGGGACACCGCCGTGCTGGAAGGGTATTTGTACATGCTGGAGAACACGAGGCCCTATCAGATCCCCTATCGCATCATGGTTCCGGAGCAGGTGGACGGACTGATCGTCCCGGTGGCCGCCTCCACCAGCCACGTGGCCTACTCCTCGATCCGCACGGAACCGACCTGGATGGCTCTGGGTCAGGCCGCCGGCGTCGCCGCCCACCTGGCCCTGGAACAAAATCTCCAGCCGCGCCAGGTGCCGGTGGCCCGGCTCCAGGAAGTCCTGCGGCGCCAGGGACAGGTGCTGGATCTCGAATTTTCCTGAACCGGAACGGCGTCCAGCGGATCGTCGGCTTGGCTGAAACAACAGAAAAAAAGAGTTGTCCACGAAGGGACACCGAAGAACGACGAAGGGCCACTAAGGCGAAGAGGTTAACCGCGACGGGATGCCAAGGAAAACGGCGAACCACGAATGGACACGAATGAACACCAATAAACGGATTGATGAGGTGTCGATTGGCGGGTGTGACAATCGACATCGAGGGGTTATCCACGAAGTCATAGCAAGGGTGCAAAGTTGCAGAAGGGTTTCGGTGTCGCTTGTCGTTCGAGCGAATCCACCCGTATTCGTGTGAATTCGTGTTCATTCGTGGTTCGTCTTTATGGACGATTGGGTTTTTCCCTCGAATGATCCGCACGGCAGGGAGGGGGACCGGCTTGCCTAAAAAAACCCTGATGCCCCGAGGCCATTTCCACTACCAATCGTTGGAGGAGTTGGAGCAGGAGGCCCGGCAACTCAAGCTGGATCTACACCTGGAAACCGACACCCGGCGCGTCAGGAGCCTTCTGGGGCGGCCGGTCCGCGTCGGCCACTACCGGGCCGGCAACTCCCTCGCCATCCATCCCATGGAGGGGTGCGACGGCACCCTTCTCGGCGAACCGGATGAACTCACCTTCCGGCGATACGATCGATTTGCCCGAGGGGGCGCCAAGCTGATCTGGTTCGAGGCCACGGCCGTGGTCCCGGAAGGCAGAGCCAACCCCAGGCAGTTGCTGCTCAACCAGGCCACCGCCAAGTCCCTGCGATCGCTATTGGACCGGACCCTGGACGCTCACCGGGAGGTCCACGGCTCGGTGGACGACCTGGTGGTCGTCCTCCAACTGACCCATTCGGGACGCTACAGCCATCCCCGGCCCCTGATCTGCCACCGCCACCCCATCCTGGACCGGCTGACCTGCCTCGACGGGTCCAGGCGGATCCCTCTGCCGCCGGATTACCCACTGATGGACGACGCCGCCATCGAACGGCTGGAAGACGCCTACGCCCGGGCCGCCGGGCTGGCCGCCGCCATCGGGTTTCACGGCATCGACATCAAGCTGACCCACGGCTATTTCGGCAACGAACTGCTGGGGGCCAAGACCAGGAAGGGCCGCTACGGCGGAAGCCTGCGCAACCGGACCCGTTTTCTCAGGAACGCGATCGAAAAAATCAAGGCCGCCACCCCCAAACAATTTTTGCTGGCCTCCCGGATCGGGGTCTTCGACGGACTCCCCTACCGGGCTGGAGCCGACAACGGCCGGGGCGAGCCCTGGCCCTGTACCCTGCCCTACCGGTACGGGTTCGGCGTCGATGAACAGAGACCTCAAGAACCCGATCTCACCGAACCCAAGCAGGTGATCGCCCTTCTGAAGCAATCGGGGGTGGGCCTGGTCAACGTCTCCATGGGAAATCCCTACACCAATCCCCACATCGGGCGCCCCTTCGAAAAGCCGGACGAAGGCAACTACCAGACCCCGGAGCATCCCCTGATCGGCGTGGACCGCCACTTCAGGCTGTGCGGGGAAATCCAGCAGGCCTTCCCGGATCTGCCCGTCGTGGGCACCGGCTACAGTTGGCTGCAGCACTGGCAGCACCACGCCGGGGCGGCCAACCTCCGGGACGGCCGAGCAACCTTCATGGGCATCGGCCGGGGTGCCCTGGCCTATCCCGATCTTCCCGCCGACATCCTGACCCGAGGGACCCTGAATCCGGCCACGACCTGCAAGACCCTGACCTTCTGTACCTATCTCATGCGCCAGAAGTCCCACCCCTGGGGCCAATACCCCACCGGCTGCCCTCCTTTCGACAAGGACGTCTACGGGCCCGTCATCAAGGAAGCCCGATCCCGAAAGCGACGAGGTTAGCCAGCCGGGCTACTCCTTCTCCAATACCCAGCGCACCGCGCCCATGTGGTAGCGCTGGTGCTGGGGGATCCGGTTGCTCCGGAAATCCCGCCCGCCCCATCCCGAGGCCAGCACCACCAGGGATCCGTCGTGGGCCAATCCGGCGGCTACGTTCATGCGGTTGCTTTGCCCCTCGTGAACGGCCGGGCTGCCCCGTTTTTCCCAGAGGCGGCCGTCACGGCTGGACCAGCACTCCACGTCCCCGACGCCCAACCCGTGATAGGGCCGGTTGAAGATGGTCGCCACCACGCTCCCGTCCGGCATCAGGGTCAGGTTGGGCCAGGCGCAGACTTTGAAGTTTGAAGTTTGAAGGGGGAAGTGTGAAGTTTGAAGAATTATTTGATCGACAGGTTGAGCGCTTGTCGAGCTCAGCGCAGTCATTCAAAAAAAGCTCAACGACCTCGTCAGGCACCTGCCTGCTCCCGAGACCCTCCCCTCTCCACTCTCCACTTATTCGATACACACTGTTTCACCGTCGAATGATCCGCCCCGTCGTCTAAGGCGCAGACCCGCTCACCACCCTCCCCCCTTCAAACTTCTCCCTTCAAACTTCACACTTCACACTTCAAACTTCAATCGACTGAGGAGCCCCGAGAAACGGCGTTCCTGCTTGTTGTTCCTGACCGCCGCCTGCAGTGCCCGGGCCTGCCCGATGACCACCACCAGCTTTTTCCCCCGAGTGATCCCCGTGTAGATCAGGTTGCGCTGGAGCAGCAGATACTGCTGCATCGCCAGGGGAATGACCACCACCGGGAATTCCGACCCCTGGCTCTTGTGGATGGAGATGGCAAACCCTGGAGACAACTGGTCCAGTTCGTTGAAGTCGTAGACCACCTTCTGATTTTCGAATCGGATGGCCACACCCTTGTCGAGCGGGTCGACCATCTCTATCCGACCCATGTCTCCGTTGAAGACATTCTTGTCGTAGTTGTTCTCCATCTGAATGACCTTGTCCCCGACACGAAACGTCCATCCGAATTTCTCGACCTCCTCCCGTCCCGGCCGAGCGGGGTTGAGGAGATCTTGCAGTCTTCGGTTCACCTCCCTGGCCCCCAGCGAGCCGCGATGCATGGGGCAGAGCACCTGGATGTCCTGGACGGCGTCGACACCCAGCCGCCTGGGAATCCTTTCCTGGATCAACCTCGACATCAGCCCTGCGATCTGCTCCGGTTCCTCCCTCTCCAGAAAATAGAAGTCCGAGTCCGGAGCACTGCCTGAGACCGGGGACGGCGCCTTGCCGCTATTGACCTCGTGGGCGGTGGTAATGATCCGGCTGTCCCTGGACTGGCGAAAGACCTCTTTCAACCGGACCACCGGCACCACCCCGCTGGCGATCACATGGCGCAGAACCATCCCCGGCCCCACCGAGGGAAGCTGATCCACGTCTCCAACCAGGATCAGCGAGCCTCCGGGAGGATGAGCAGCCAGCAGATGGCTCATGAGCGGGACATCCAGCATGGAACACTCGTCCACCACCAACAGGTCGCACTGCAGAGGGTTTCGCCGGTTTTTGGCGAATCGCCCCGTGGCCGGAATGACCTCCAGAGTGCGGTGGATGGTCTTGGCCTCCATTCCGGTGGCCTGGGAAAGCCGCTTGGCGGCCCGGCCCGTGGGAGCGCACAACAAGCATTGCACTTTCTTGGCTCTGAGTATCATCAGGATCGAGTTCATCAGGGTGGTCTTGCCAACTCCCGGTCCCCCCGTGATCACCAGAACCCGGTGGCTCAAGGCCTGGACCAGAGCCTCTCGCTGACTCTCCGCCAGGATCTTGCCCGAGCGCTGCCGGCACCAGGCGATGGCCTTTTCCAGGTCGATCGGCGGATAGTTGGCCCGCCCACGGGCCAACTGTTCGATCCTGGCCGCGATGACCCTCTCGGCGCTCGCCAGGTGCGGCAAGAAGATCAGGTCTTCTCCGTCGAGGCGTTCCCGCAAAAGCTGTCCCTGAGCGATCATCCAGGCCAGCGCTTCTTCCACGATGCCCTCAGAGATTTCAAGGACCTTCACGGCATCCTGGCGGAGCTGGGAGGCAGGAAGCGCGCAATGGCCGGCCTGGGTCGCTTCCAGCAGAACGTGGTTGAGACCGGCCCGCGCCCGCAGGGCGGAGTCTCGCGAAATCCCGACATTGGCGGCAATCCGGTCGGCCGTCTTGAACCCGATACCCGTGATGTCCTGGCTCAGCCTGTAGGGATTCTCCCGGACCTGGGCCACGGCATTGGACCCATAGGTTCTGTAAATCCGGGTGGCCCGCCGGGTTCCGACACCGTGAGAGTGCAGGAAGAGCATGATCTCCCGGATGGCCTTCTGATCCGACCAGGCCTGAGTGATACGCCTCCTGCGGCCAGGACCGATACCCGCCACGGCTTCCAGGCAGGCAGGATGCTCCTCGATGATCTCGAAGATCTCCTCGCCGAACTTCTGCACCAGTTTTCGGGCGTAGATCGGTCCAATGCCCTTGACCATGCCGCTGGCCAGGTACTTTTCGATGCCTTCGGTGGTGGTGGGCGGGATACATCTGAGTTGGTTCGCCTTGAACTGCCGCCCGTGGTTCTTGTCGATGACCCAGGCGCCTTCGGCGCTGAGCCACTCTCCGGAGTTGACGGTCGGCGCCGAACCCACCACGGTGGCCAGGTCCCGCTGGCCCTTCACCTTGACCTGAAGCACGCAGAATCCGTTCTCTTCGCTGAAGAAGGTGACCCGCTCAATGGAGCCTTCGAGTCGTTCGGGAGCCGGCGGCGGCGAAGCTACGGGCCCGGATCGGCCCTTATTCCCAGAGGAAGAAAGCGGCATAGGGTCTCAAGCTCCCTTTCCGGATCGTCGGCAGGTTGCAGAGGGAATGCCAAAAAGTCAATTGAATCGTCCCCATACCAATGCCTCCGTCTCTAGCGCAGAACCATAGCAGGGACAATATCCAAGAGATAGGTTACCGCAGGAGCGCCCCGCAGGTCAGGGGGAATGCACCCCCATGGGCACCCAACAACTACGCCAAGACTCTTATCCCGCTCATTCAGCCAGAGGGGCCGCTGGTGACTTTAACCTCGCCATCCGGCGGGAGCGTGCCTAATCTGGCGGTTGCTATGGTTCTGCAGGAAATGAGGAGGCAATGATGCGCATCGGACCGAAACTGCTTGCATTCGTGGCAGCAGTTGCTCTTTCACCGGCGACCCAGTCTGCTCTCCAGGCTCAACCCTACGGCAGCTTGGCGGGCAACGTCTCTCTGAAGTCCAGCGGGGATCCCCTGCACGGCGCCAGCGTGACGATCGTGGAGCTGGGTCGGAGCACCCTCAGCCAGGATGATGGGAGCTACCGGTTCCAGCAAGTCCCTCCCGGCAGATACACGGTCGAGTCCCATCTCGACAGCCTGTTTTCCGAAGCCTCCACCACGGTGACCGTCGAGGCCGGTCGTGAGGCCAAGGCCGACTTCCTGCTGGTATTGGCGCCCCCCCAGTATGAGATCACGGTGACCGGATCGGAGAAGCGGGAAACGACCTTCGAATCCTTTCAGAGCGTGGAATCGATCGGGCCCCATGAACTGGGTCAATCGACCGATGTCTCACTGGGGGAGATGCTGGACCACAGAGTCGGCGCCGGGATTGCCAAGCGCGGCTTCGGACCGGGTGCCGCCCGGCCGATCGTGCGGGGTTTTGACGGGGACCGGGTGCTGATCATGGAAGACGGCATCCGGACAGGCACGCTTTCGTCCCAGTCGGGCGATCACGGCGAGCTGATCAATCCCGCGCAACTGGAGCGGCTGGAAATCGTCAAGGGGCCGGCGACCCTGCTCTACAGCGGCAATGCCATGGGCGGCACCGTCAACGCCATCAGCCGCCACCACGAAGCGCACCGCCATGCTCACCAGGGGTTTCGCGGATTCGTGACCGGAGCGGGCGGCACCGCCAACGCACTGGGTGGGGGCAGCGCCGGTCTGGAGTATGGAATCGGCAAGTGGATGATCTGGGGCCGCGGCGGGGGTATTCGCACCGGTGACTACAGGGCGGCCGGACAGGGGCAGATCTACAATTCACGCTCTCAACTCAGAAACGGCGGCGGCGGGTTGGGCTGGTACGGGAACAAGTTTTTCTTCAGCGTAGAAGCCAAATTCGACGACGGCGCCTACGGTGTGCCCTTCGCTCAGGACTTCCACGGACACCACGGTCACGGGGAAGACGAGCACGACGAGGACGAGGATCACGACCACGACGAGGATGAGGACCACGACGAGGACGAAGAAGACCACGACGAGGACGAAGATCACGACCACGACGAGGATGAGGACCACGACGAGGACGAAGAAGACCACGACGAGGACGAGGATCACGACCACGACGAGGATGAGGACCACGACGAGGACGAAGAAGACCACGACGAGGACGAAGATCACGACCACGACGAGGATGAGGACCACGACGAGGACGAAGAAGACCACGACGAGGACGAGGATCACGACCACGACGAGGATGAGGACCACGACGAGGACGAAGAGCACGGACACGACGAGGATGAGATCGAGCGCATCCTTCTCGACTCACGACGCCGGAATTTCCGCTTCACCGGGGGATTGAGGGACCTGGGGACGGCGATTGACGAATTCGTTCTTAAATTGAATGTGACAGACTGGAATCACAAGGAGATCGAGTTCTTCGAGAGCGGGGCGCAGCATGTCGGCACAACGTTCGACCAGCAGGAATTCATCTACCGGGGAGTCTTCGAGCAGAAAAAGGTTGGACCATTGAGCGGTCGCTTCGGCTTCTGGGGGCTGGATCGAGAATACTCGGCAGTCGGGGAGGAAGCGCTGTCGCCCCCCATCGATCAGACCGGTTTCGCCCTTTTCGCCCTGGAGGAACTGGACTTCGAGACCACGCGGTTCCAGTTTGGCGGCCGACTGGAGACCCAGCGCTATCGGCCGGGTCTTGCCGACATCGGGGGAGATCATGCACACGAGGAGGAGGGCCAGGAAGAGCACGAACACGAGGCCGAAGACGGCGAGGAAATTCCCGAGGCCGTAAATCGCACCTTTACCGGAGCATCGGCGTCAGCCGGCCTGCAGGTGGACACCTGGAGTGGAGGATCGCTGGTCGTCAACTACTCCCACTCCTTCCGGGCTCCGTCCCTGGAGGAACTCTACAACTACGGCCCCCACGCGGGAACGCTGTCCTTCGAGATAGGCGATCCGGCCCTTCGCCCCGAAACGGGCGACGGCATCGAAATGTCCCTGCGCCACAACAGTCCGAATCTGAGAGGAGAGCTCAACCTCTTCTACTACAACTTCGACAACTTCATCTTTCCCTTTGCTCCCGGAACAGTCGAAGATGGGTTACCGGTGATCGAATTCACCCAGCTCAATGCCCGCTTTCTGGGAACGGAAGCCAACCTCGGAATCAACCTGAATCCCAAGCTCTGGCTCAACCTCGGCATGGACTACGTGGACGCCCAGGAGACCGACCTCAATACGCCGCTGCCGAGAATTCCTCCGCTTCGAGGCAAGCTCGGGTTCGACTTCAACCACCAGGGCTTCCGGGTCTCGCCCGAGCTGATTGTGGCCGCACAGCAACACCAGACCTTTACCGGAGAGACCCGCACACCGGGATACGCCGTGATGAACCTGAAGGCCTCTTACACCTTCGCCCAGCAACACGTGGCCCATCAGTTCGCGGTCAAGGTCTTCAATCTGAGTGACCGGCTCTACCGCAACCATTCCTCATTCATCAAGGACCTGGCTCCGGAGATCGGGCGTGGCGTGCGGCTGACCTACACCATGCGATTCTTCTGATCTTGCGCTGGTGACGACGGCGGGACTGGAAGGACGCGACGAGGAAAGAATTATCCAGGAAGGGGCCCGAAGGACCGCGAAGGGACACATGGAAAAACCAGAGGGCACATGGTTTCTTCGCCACCAAGCACCGGCAAGCGCTGCGCTTTCACTCGAACTCTGAAATCACGGAACCGGCCGCCGGTCACGGAACGGGTCCCTCCGGTCGAGTTCGGGAAATAGGGAAAAGTCGCGGTCTCGGGTGAGCAGGAATTCAACGCCGTGGGCGAGACAGATTGCCGCAATCCGAGCATCGTGCACGATGGCTCCCCGCACTCGCGGCCGCTGGACCAGAACGCCCAGGATCTCCAAAAAATCGTCTGTCTCGCCGAGTAGGCGATTGCTTGGCGATGCCGTCCAGACTTGGAGTTGTTGCCAGGCATAATGCGACGGAGTGGCTGCCTCCCTCCAGATACGGTGATTAGTCACGACGCTTAGAAACTCGTAACAACACGGCCAGGGAATCGCCCAAGCCCTGTCTCCTTCAGCCAACTCCCGCAAAACCTCACGGGCTGCCACATGCAATCTCGATTCCCTGCGGTGGGCGTAGACAAGCAAGTTCGTATCGACCGCAATCAATGTCTCTCCGGCTCTCCGTAGATCATTCCACGCAGGTCCTGCCACGAATAAGCCTCCAGCGGATCGGCAGCCTCCGGTTCTCCGGTGCTCAGATCCGGCAACCGGTACCGGTTCCGTGACTCAGGCCGGGAGAGAAGTTGACGGAGGCCCTCCTCCACCACGGAACGCAGCGAGCACCCTCTATTCCTGGCGTGCTGTTTGGCGCGTGCCAGCAACTCGTCATGGATATCAATCGTCGTCTTCATAGGCAACCATACTAGCAATATTGAATAGTATGGGCAACCCATATCCAAAATCGCCGGACCTCGTCCCCTCGCTTGCCCGGAAGCGGTGGACTCCGACAAGGCAGTCCCATCCGGGACGATGCGACCAGCCCGCATTTCTCACCAGGGGGCGTGATCATATCCGGCTCCATAAGCCGGCGCGGCTTGTGCCGCTCTTGGGAGAATCAGGTATTGGAGGGAGTTGGTGGGTCTTATTACGGCTTCCGAGACGTGGCCGTTGCGCCAAGGATCCCGGTCGGGCGGGGATTGAGTTTTTCTGCGCTGCTCTCGAGAATCTCAACCGCCGCAGGGAGGAAATGGCGGAAGGCTCCGGCAAGCCCCTCAGGAATCAGCGGAGGGCAAGGCTTGTGTGGAAGGAAAAGCGGACCTGGTCTGCGGCGCGGCTTCGGACGCCGACGGGGTTTTCGCCACGTCGATTCTGCCGCGGACAACGGCCCCATCCTCAATGAAGATCCGCGGCGCCCTCACGTCGCCATCGATCGAACCGGATTTGCAAAGCCTCATGCGTTCCAGGCAGACGATATTCCCTGTGATGTGACCGAAAACCGTCAGGTTTCTGGCCTCGATGTCGGCATCGATCCTTCCGCTGGGGCCGATGGTCACGCTGCACTCCGGAAGCCGGATGGCTCCCCTCACTTCCCCGTCGACAACAACGTCTTCGAGTCCGCTGAGAGTTCCTTCGAATCTGACGGATGCTCCTATGTTGGCCGTTTTCATTTGACCGCGCCTGGTGGGTTCAACCGCGGCTTTCCTGTCGAATGATCAGGGGTTTGGCCTGCTTGGCCGCCGGGAAGTTCATGTCTTGTCCGAGGGACTCGATCTTTCCATGGATGACCGCGCCTTCCTCAACCACAATTCGAGGTGTCTTTACCGTGCCTCTGACTGTTGCCGTCCTGAGGATCTCAATCCTCTCCGCGGGAAACATCTTGCCGGTAACTCGCCCGAATACCGTGATCTTCCTGGCCTTGACGTTGGCTTTCACGTTTCCGTTGGGACCGATGGTCAGGTCGCTGTCCGACAACTCGATGGTCCCTTCCACGGTTCCGTCAATAAAGACATCTTCCTGGCTGGCAAGGGTTCCGATGAGCACCAGCGATTTTCCTATGGCCGCGGTTCTGCCGGGGTTTCCACGGGCGGACCTCGCTGCAGCCGGAATTGCCGGAGACGATTGCACAGGCGGCCCGGGATTCAACGGTCCGGGTGCCGACGACAAGGATTGGGATTCCATTCCAGAGTTATTCCCTTTCTGCATAGCGCCTCGCTGGTCTTCAAGAAAGGTCAGATCTCCTGACAAACGAACGATTTTATATGAACTCCCACAGGATCGCCACGTATTTCCAGGTTCACGTTATTCCGGCTTCATCGCGGGAACGGCGGCGGCTGGAGCCCGCCTCAGGACGCAGGTGCAACCGCTTCATCCACTCCGGTCTCGCCTTCGGAGCGTGCGATGATGGCGGCGCCGCAGGAATCGCTGAAGACGTTGACCACGGTGCGGTACATGTCCAGGGGACGGTCCACCGCCAGCATGGCTCCCACGATCAGCTCCACCTGCGGTCCTCTCAGGTTGACGGCCTCCAGCACGATGAAGATCACCACCAGCCCGGCGGAGGGCACGGCCGCCGCACCGATGGAGGCCAACAGCGCTGTGATCACCACCAGCAACTGCTGTTCCAGACCCAGTGAAACCCCCATAGCCTGGGCGATAAAGAGCACCCCGGCGCACTCGTAGAGCGCCGTGCCGTCCATGTTGACGGTGGCGCCCATCGGCAGTACGAAGGAGCTGACCCGGTTGGAGACGCCGACCTTGTTCTTCACGGCATTGATGGTGACGGGCAGGGTGGCGGCCGACGAGCTGGTGGAAAAGGCCATCGCCATCGGCTCGACCATGTTTCTGAAGTGCACTATGGGATTGATCCCGCCCAGAAAACGCAGGATGAGCGGCAGGTTGACGAACAGGTGTATGGTCAGGCCGCAGGCCAGCATCAGGGCGTAAAGCCCCAGAGACTTGAAGGCGCCCAGGCCCGTGGTGCCCACCAGGCGAACGATCAGACCGAACACTCCCAGCGGAGCCACGATGCGGATGATGCCGCCGGTCAGGCGCATCATGGCTTCGAAGCCCGCCTCGAAGAAATTCAGCAAAGGCTCACGGTAACGCTCCCGGAGGCTGCTGATGCTGATGCCCACCACGATCGAGAAGAAGATGATCGAGAGCATGTTGGGCTTGGCCGCCGCCGAAACGATGTTGTCGGGCACGATGTCCAGGATCAGGTCCACGGGAGACTGGATGACGGTGAGATCGGGCACCTTCTCGACCTCGGCGCGCACCAGGTCCGCGCCATCCCCGGGGCGAATGGTGTTCACCAGCACCAATCCCACCAGGCAGGCGGCCAGGCTGGTCATCACATAGTAACCCAGGGTTTTTCCGAACAGGCGCTTCAGGCCGGCGCCCGCCCCGACCGAAGCCACGCCCGTAATGATCGAGGTCAGCACCAGGGGCACGATGATCATCTTCAGCAGGCGGATGAACAGGTCGCCCAGCCAGCCCACCTTGTCGGCCAGGGACTCGCCGCCGATCAGGCCGGCAATGATGCCCAGCACCATCGCCATCGCGATCCGCCAGTGCAGCATTCGGTGCCAGGGTTGGCCGGGTGGAGTTTCCATAACGGCGTGTATTCTATGCGAGTTGTATTGCGAATACAATCGGGCTGAAACAATCTGCCGGCAGACGCAGGCGATAGCGATCGACGTGGAAACGCAGTGGGTTCCGAAGGGACGCTATTGAGCCACGGCTTCGCTAAAACTCCACCTTCAAACCCACCTGGAGGGTGCGGGCGGAGAAGGCCGAGCTGATCAGCCCGAAGTCGGTGGTGTTGGGATTGTGGATGTTGGCAACCCCCAGGCCACTGATCCCCGAGGTACTGGTCACGCTGAAATTGGTGTGATTGAGAACGTTGAAGGCATCCACCCGGAGCTGCAGCCGCGACTCTTCCGTGAAGGGCAGCGCAATGCTCTTGCGAAGACCCACGTCCAGCGTGGTGAACCAGGGCCCGCTGACGGGGGACATGGCCA
This sequence comes from Terriglobia bacterium, assembly GCA_963665655.1. Classification (GTDB taxonomy): domain Bacteria; phylum Acidobacteriota; class Terriglobia; order Versatilivoradales; family Versatilivoraceae; genus Versatilivorator. The sequence goes on along the minus strand of OY762429.1, from coordinate 3,912,368 downwards.
GGCTTCCCGCCTGCAGGATTGCCGGATTCTTGAAGACAGAGGGATTCCCGAAGCCGCCCTCGGAAATCAGGCTCGAGTCGAACAGGGTCACCCGGCCGTTGGGGTGGCGATGGGCTCCCGTCTTGGTCTGGAGAGCCTTGATATCGATCCCCTCCAGGTGCAGCGTATTGGTCAGGGCCCTGGAACCGCCGCGATTGATGGTTCCTCTTTGGGAGATGATGTTGACTACCTCTCCCGACCGCATCCGGAAGAATCCGCTGAGGTCCCAGCCGCCCGCGATATGGTCCAGGATGCTGCCGCTGTTCATCCACCGGCGTCCGGCGCCCAAGGGGATCTCCCACACCCAGTTGCCGTTGAAGGTGTGGGTGATGTCGAAATCGGGACGCATAACCTCCAGCTCCGGCTGGGCGTTGTCGAAGAGCCCTCGGAAATTGGACTGGCTGCCGGCGAAATTGGTCAGCACCTTCCCCCAGGTGTAGTTGAACTGGCCCGTCAGGCCCGAGCGCAGGCGCCGCCTGATCTCGACCTGGAGGGCGTGGTACTTGGAAAAGGCGTTGTTGCCCACCACATCGGCCACAAAGGCGTTGGGATTACGCAGGAAATAGCTGGCGGGCAGGGTGGCCCCGAAGCGCTCGCCTCCCTCGCCGTCGAAGAAGAAAATGCGGTTGACGGCCAGAAACCCCCCAATGTACTGGCCGATCTCACCGTTCCGAATCCAGTTCTGGACGTATCCCGCCTGCAGGAAGCCTGCCAGGCCCAGTTGCGGAAAGAGCTGCAGCGGTTCGCCGACCCTGGGATCTCCGTTGGCAGCCAGGTTGCGTTGGGCCCGACGGAAATCCTCGATGAAGTCCGGGGGCAGCAGCACCTGGTTGAGATCGATGGCGCGGGTCAACTTGACGCCGTGGTTGCCCACGTAGCGCAACTCGACGGCCGTGTCCTGCATGAGCCTGTGCTGCACCCCGAGGTTCCACTGCTGCACGTAGGGCGTGCGCATGCCGGGGTCGATGGTGAAGATGGCCGCCGTGGAGTCGGCCAGGATTCCGTCCCGGGCAGTGCGGGGTATCCGGAACTCGGGAACCGGAATGGGCGCCAGCCCGCCGCCGCTGACGGTGCCTGTGAGTCCCGAAAGCGCCACCGTCTGGCTCAGGCCGTCGTTGCCCCGCAGGGCGTTCAGCACCGTGGTCAAACCGTTGTCGACCACGTAGTTGATGCCGTAGCCGGCCCGAATGACGGTCTTGTGGCCGGGCCCGGGCTGGAAGGCGATGCCGATGTTGGGAGCGAAGTTGTTGCCGTCGCCGGTGTAGAAGGGTCTTCCATTGGTGGAGCCGGCCAGATCCACCACGGCGTCCGGATCCAGCACCGCCTCCCAACCGCCCACCGGCAAGAGAGCCAGACCCCTGGCCTCGTCCGGCACCGAGTGATACTCCCAGCGGAAACCCAGGTTCAGGCTCAGGCAGCGGGTGATCCGCCAGGTGTCTCCCAGGTAGAAGTTGACAAAGTTCTGCTTGAGCAGGTTGGTGTTGGACGCCCCGTCGACGTAGCCCGAAAAGGGCGAGGAGGCGTTGAACACCTGGTCCGCGCTGTCGACAAACCCTCCCAGGGTCCCCAGGAGTCCGGAGGCGGCGCCCAGCTCGCCGGACGAGATCCCTCCGGGGAAAATGTCGGGCACCAGGGGATCGGGGTTTCCGGGCCCGAACCCCAGGGTGTAGGTGGGTATCGTTCCGGCATCATTGAACTGATCCACCTGGGTCAGGCGCACGCTCCCGCCCACCTTGACGGTGTGGTTCCCCTTGACCCAGGAAATGTGGTCCATGACGTCCACGTTGCGGGTGTCGCGACCCTGATCCAGAAAACCCCGGACGGGATTGTCGAAGCCGCCCCCCAACGACAGCCGGTAGCCCAGGGGAAAGGTCTCATTGGTGTAGAACCGGGGATTGGAGGACTGGAAACCCACCCTGGCCTCGTTGGTGACGTTGGGCTTCACCAGGCTGGTCAGGGCAAAGGAGCCCAGCCTGCGTTTGGAACCCTGTCCGGCGCCCGGCAGACCGGGGAAGACGGCGTCGATGTCGTTGAACACCGAGTTGGGGGCATCCAGGCGAAACTGGTGGAAGCTTCCGGTGAAGGAGTGGCTGGGATTGATCTCGTAATCTCCCCGCAGCACGAACCAGTCGGCATCGCTTTTGTCGGGGCTGTTGAAGCGATAACCGGAAGTGTTTCTTCCGTCCCCCGCGCTGCTGTCGTTGGGCAGCGGGGTCCGGTCCACCAGGGACATGATGGCCGGGTCGGGGCTGAATCCGGAGAGCTCGAACAGGTTCACCGTGGCAATCTGGCCGTTGTCCTGCCGGACGTAGCTGAAATTGCCGGCCCGGGCCGACTGCGTCAGGACGTTGCGGACCACCGATACCGTGCCGGGGCTGCGCTCCTCCTCGTAGTTGACAAAGAAAAACAGCTTGTCCTTCAGGACGGGACCGCCCAGGTTGAAGCCGAACTGGTGGATGAAGACCCGCTCCTTGTCGATCCCGGCGGCATTATTGAAGTAGTCGTTGGCGTTGAGGGCATCGTTGCGGTGGTAGTAGAAGACCTCGCCGTGATAGGCGTTGCCTCCCGACCGGGTCACGAATTGGGTCTGGGAGCTTCCCAGGCCGGCGTCCACGTCGGCGTTGGCGGTGGTGATGCTCACCTCCTCGATGAAGCTTTCCTGCACCGGAATGATTCCGAAGAGGGCATCGGTTCGAATGAAGGTGTCCTGGTTGTTGATTCCGTCCAGGGTGAAGTTGTTGAAGGTGCCTCTGCCGCCGTTGATGGCAGCCGAGCGCGTCCCGCCGGGGCTGGTCACGCCGGCCTGGGTAAGGGCCAACTGGGTCACGCCGCGCCCGTTCAAGGGAAGATCCTTGACCTGCTCCCGGTTGAGGTTGGTAGTGATTTCCGCGTTGACCTCGTTGATCACGGATTGAGTCTCAGCCGCCGTCACCACCACCGTCTGGGTCACCACGCCCACCTCCACCACGATGTCGACGTTGGCGGGCGTGCCCAGCTCGACCCGAACCTCTTCGACCCGGGCCGTCTTGAAGCCGTCCGCCGCGGCTTCAACCCGGTAGGATCCCTGGGAGACGTTGGGAAACACGTAGAGACCGGAGCTGTTGCTGGTGGTCTCGCGGGCCACGTTGGTGGCGACGTTGGTCAAGGTGACCGTCACGCCCGGCACCACGGCGCCGGTCTGATCCAGCACCCTCCCGTCCACGCGGGAGGTCAAAAGCTGACCGGCGGCGGGAACGTCCGCCACCAGCACCAACGCAAGGGCAACGACTATCCCGGCAAACGGAAACCCTGGAATTGCAAACGGTCTACCGAACACGATCCGCCTCCTGGGGCCACCCTGACCCGACTTGTCACACAAGAGTTATCAAGGCGCCATAACCGCCTTTGGCAGGGCGGCAATCGCAGGGATGAATGAGTCCCATCGTCAGGCATCCGCCCCGACACGACAACTCCATCTCCCCCGATTGTGCATCATGTTCAACGCCTTTGCAACCGGCGCCCGAATTTCAGGCAGGTGACGCGCGAACGGAGAAAAAACGTCCGGCCACAGGACAACCTTTGGCAACGCATGATCCGCGAAAGGCGACACGGTCCGATTCACTCTTTCGATTGCGCGGGGCTCGGGTACAATGCTCCGGCGCGGCTACTCGAAAACGGATGGGAACAGGCAAAATCATCGACACATAGCGAGGAGCGAACACCATGGCCAGCCAACAGGGAAATCAGCCAGTCAGAGTCGTGAATGTGGACTGCGACCGTCCGCAGAAGGAAAAAGACCGGCTCTATGCCGCCGAGAGAAAAACCGTCGAGGACCTGGGAGGGGAATTGGTTCTGCTGTCGGCGCAGACCGAGGAGGAGATCATTCAAGCCTGCGCCGGGGCCCGGATCATCCTGACCGAAGGCTTGTTCACGCCCGTTACCAGGAGAGTCCTGGAGTCTCTGCCCGATTGCCGGGCCGTCGGCCGCTACGGGATCGGAGTGGACAATATCGATGTCGAGGCCGCCACCGACTGCGGCATCGTGGTCTTCAACGTGGCCGACTACTGCGTCGAGGAGGTTGCGGACCACGCAGCGGCCCTGGTGCTGGCCTGCGCGCGGCGCGTGGTCATCCTGGACCGTCATGTGAGAGCCGGCGGTTGGGACAAACCTCCGCTGGAGCACCCGCTGCGCCGGGTCGGCTGCCTGACGTTGGGTCTGGTTGGATTCGGCAACATCGGCCGCCACATGGTCCCCCGGTTGCAGGGATTCGGCATGCGCATCCTGGCCACCGACCCCTACGTGGATCCCCGCCTGGCTGCTGAAGCCGGCGTGGAGTTGACTTCCCTGGAACGGGTCCTGGGAGAGTCGGACGTGGTGTCCCTGCACACCTTCCTGACCGCCGGGACCCGGCATCTCATCGGTGCTCCGGAGTTGCAGATGATGAAGCCCTCGGCGTTTCTGGTCAACACCAGCCGGGGCGGAGTGGTGGACGAGGAGGCGCTGATCCAGGCCCTGCAGGAACGACGGATCGGCGGCGCCGGCCTGGACGTGACCGAGGAGGAGCCCCTGGGTGCCGACAGCCCTCTCAGAAGCCTGGACAACGTGGTGCTCACCCCCCACCAGGGATCCAGCTCGGTGGAGTCGGGCGAGGACCTTCGCCGCGGCGTGACCGAAGCACTCTCCTGCATGCTGCAGGGATACTGGCCCCCCTTCCCCTTCAATCGGTCGGTCAAGCCCAAGTACGAATTCAAACCCCGGCCCTGAAGGCGCCGGGCAGTGGTCAGCCCAGCCGCCGCCCCACAAGACGGGGCGGATCATACAGGATGAAACCGGGGAGGTTTCAGACAAGTGGTCAGTGGTCAGTGGTCAGCCCAGCCGCCGCCCCACAAGACGGGGCGGATCATACAGGATAAAACCGGGGAGGTTTCAGACAAGTGATCAGTGGTCGGTGGTCAGCGGTCGGTGGTCAGTGATCAGTGGTCAGCCCAGCCGCCGCCCCACAAGACGGGGCGGATCATACAGGATAAAACCGGGGACCAATATGACAGAATAGGCCCACGGCGAGACTCCGGCAGCTACACCCCATTTAAACATTGGTGCCCCGTGCCCCAAGGTCAGCCTGGGTCCGAGCAGGCCAGCATACACTGGTGAGGCTTCTGTAGAAGTTCTCCCCGAGACAAGAATCCAAAAGAGCACGCCGACTCGGGCCGGAGCCATCGCCCCCGAGGAGGCCCGTCCCATGCCAAAGAGAAAGAAGGTCACCCCGCAGGCGAACAAGAGGGGGAAGAAGCATCCGAGCCGTTCGACCAGCTTGGCGCAGATCCGTCCCCAAGTGGCAGGCATCGACCTGGGCAGTCGGGTACACTGGGTGTGTGGTCCGCAGCAGACGGCCGGCCATCCCAACGTGCGCACCTTCGGCACCACCATGCCGCAGCTGGAGCAACTGGCTCAGTGGTTGCTGGAGCAAGGGGTGGAGTCGGCGGCGATGGAAAGCACCTCGGTGTATTGGATTCCGCTGTATGACCTGCTGGAGTCCTGCGGCATCGAGGTTTTGCTGGTCAACGCCCGGCAGTTGAACCATGTTCCCGGCCGCAAGACCGACATGCGGGACTGCCAGTGGATCCAGTTGCTGCACAGCTGCGGCTTGCTGCGGGGATCGTTCCGTCCGCACGAGACCATCGTGAAGGTACGGACGCTGCACCGGCAACTGAACCAGTTGGTGAGCGAAAGCACCCGCTTCGTTCAGTGGATGCAGAAGGCGCTGGATCAGATGAACGTGCAGGTGCATCGTGCCGTCAGCGACCTGACAGGTCAGACGGGGATGGCGATTGTGCGGGCGATTGTCGACGGAGAACGAGACCCGGTCCGCTTGGCGGCCCTGCGTCACAGGGGGTGCAAGAAGTCCAGCCAGGAGTTTGCCGAGTATCTGGCCGGCAACTGGCGAGAGGAGCATCTGTTCAACCTCCGGTGTGCGCTGGATTTTTACGACCTGACTCAACGCAAGATCGCCGTCTATGAGGCACGCATCCTGGAGGAGATACGGGCCTTGCAACCGGTGGAGCGTCGCGACAAGCCCGTGCCTCCCCACCCCAATGGGGCCAAGGAAAGGATGATGAGCCGCCGTGGTGACCAGAAGATGCGCACCCAACTATGGCGCTTTGCCGGCGTCGACCTGACGCGCATTGACGGCATCGGCGCTCAGGCGGCCCTGACTCTGCTGACCGAGGTCGGCTTTGACCTGACGGCCTTCCCCTCGGAGAACCACTTCGTCTCCTGGTTGCGCCTGGCTCCGCGAACCGCCGTTTCCGCCGGCAAGCCGCTCCGCTCCAAGAAAGTCAACGGCACTGGGTCTACTCGCGCCGCCGCCGTCCTGCGCATGGCCGCCATCTCCCTGATGCGCTCCAAGACCGCTCTCGGCGCTGCCCTACGTCGCAAGGCCCGCCACAAGGGATGGAATGTTGCCATCTTCTCCATTGCTCGCAAGCTGGCCACGCTCGTCTACCGCATGCTCCGCTACGGCCAGGACTATGTCGACATCGGTGAAGAGTACTACGAAGCCCGCTTCCGAAAACGCCAGCTCGTGGGACTCAAACATGCGGCTAACTCTCTTGGTTTCAACCTGGTACCCCAAACCGCAGCCGCATGAGCTAGGGGGAGGTTTCAGACAAGTGATCAGTGGTCGGTGGTCAGTGATCAGTGGTCGGTGGTCAGTGATCAGTGGTCGGTGGTCAGTGATCAGTGGTCGGTGGTCAGTGATCAGTGGTCGGTGGTCAGTGATCAGTGGTCGGTGGTCAGTGATCAGTGGTCGGTGGTCAGTGATCAGTGGTCGGTGGTCAGTGATCAGTGGTCGGTGGTCAGTGATCAGTGGTCGGTGGTCAGTGATCAGTGGTCGGTGGTCAGTGATCAGTGGTCGGTGGTCAGTGATCAGTGGTCGGTGGTCAGTGATCAGTGGTCGGTGGTCGGCATTTAGCCGAGGCCACGGCCCGTACGACGGGGTGGATCATACCGGGTTAAACAGGGGTGATTAAGCGTCGTCTTGGGGAGGCCGTGTGTTTTCGGGCTCCGGCTCTTATGTCGCTGCCAACGCGGCTAAGGCAGTGCAGGGTTCATGGCTGTTTTGTGCAGCGGCATTGCGTTCCCGGGACGGTGTTTCTAAATCGCCGCCTTCGCGGACGTCGTGGGGAGATGGATTCGACGTCCATGGGCGTCAGCCCACGGGACTCAGCGTTATGACGCCGTTAAACTACTAAAACAACTGCGCCGAGACCGACAAGATGCTTGACCTTTCGATCTTATAGCTTGTCTGAAACCTCCCCGGTTTCATCCTGTATGATCCGCCCCGTCTTGTGGGGCGGCGGCTGGGCTGACCACTAGCCACTAGCCACTGATCACTTGTCTGAAACCTCCCCGGTTTCATCCTGTATGATCCGCCCCGTCTTGTGGGGCGGCGGCTGGGCTGATCACTAACCACTATTCGGTCTCAGCACTACTCCCAGGTCTCCAATGGATGTCGCCGGTCCTTGAGAGGCAGGTCCACCCGGGCTCCGGTCTTCTGCGATTGGTAGACCGAGGTGATCATCTCGATGGTCCAGCGTCCATCCTGCTCGCTGCAGGCCGGCTTGCGGTCCTGCTCGATAGCCTCCAGCAGGTCGGCGACCAGTAGCGCGTTGCCCAGGGTGTGACCCTCGGCCCGGTAGCGGCTTGCAGCCGGGGGCTGCGCCTCGATGGATTCCCAGCGGTGGGTCTCGTCGGGCAGCCAGCCCGGTGAGCGCAGGATGCAGGGTTGGCCTCGCGGATAGACGTCGTTCGGCAGGTGAATCACGCCCCGGCTGCCGTAAATCCAGAGGCCGAAGCGCTTTCGGTCGGTTCGATCGCTGGCCTTGGAGCCGAAGTAGGCGTGGATGCCGCCCCCGAAGCCGAACACCGCCGCGATCTGGTTTCCGGCCACCGGTCCGATGGGTTCGGTGGCCTCCCGGACCTGCCCCCGGCCCACCTCCTTCCCATCCTCGGTGACGTGGGAGAAAACCCACTTGGGGTCGCCCAGGAAGTAGCGCATCATGTCGCAGATGTGGGAGCCCAGCACCATCAGGTCCTCTCCGCCGGCGCGCCGGTCCTCCTTGCCTCGTCCCCGCACCTCCTGGATCATGCCGATCTCGCCGGCTTCAATCATCGCCTTGACGCGGATCACAAAGGGAGAGGTCCGCATCTGGTGGGCCATCTGGACCTTCACCCGGTTCCGCTTCACCGCCGCCACCATGCGGTCGGCATCGGTCAGGCTTGGGGCGAAGGACTTCTCATGGAAGATGTGGCAGCCGGCCTCGGCGGCAGCCGTGGTCATGGCCGCCCGCTGGTCCAGCCAACGCGGAGCGATGGCCACGATGTCCAGCGTCTCGCTCTCCAGCATCCGGCGGTAGTCGCGGTAATCCCGGCGGGCGCCGGTGCGCTCCCTGGCCCGGGCGCGGCCCTCGTCGTCCGGGTCCGCCACCGCCACTACCTCGGTATCGTCAAAGGCCCGCCACACCGTGTCGAGCCCGTGCCCGTAGTTGCCGCGGCCGGTGTGGCCTATGACGCCGATGCGATACGTTTTCCGTCCGGCCCAACCCATAGTCGCCAGTCCTGCCAGGCTTGCCTCAAGAAAGGATCGCCGTTTCATTACGAAGTTCCCGAAATTATACTCGCCCAAATTCAGAAAATGACCACGGCGGTACCGCTGACGCTCACCATCAGCATGCTCCCCTTCCCGCCCAGGACTTCTCATCACGCCTGCTGCACCGAGGGCGGTGCCTGCGCCATGCTCTCCTTGGCCGGTCCGCACAGGTGTCGCCAGAACAGCCAGCCGGCAATCAAGGGACCTGCCGCCGCCAGGCCGTAGTGCAGCAGGGCTCCCCCGTAGGGTTGGTCGACGGCCTGCTGGAGGAGACCGAGAGCCAGGTAGGAAGCCAGCGCCAGGGGGATCAGGCCCGTCTCGGCCCGCAAATAGACATAGGCGGCCAGAAGCACCGCGCCCAACAGCAGTCCCTTGACCAGCCATTCCCCCGGGCCCTCGACGTCGATGGGCTGCCACACCAGTCCCAGAAGGAGGAACAGGCCGCCGGCATAGCGGCGCCGGCTCCAGCCGCGAGTCAGCACTTCCACGGCGGCAACCGCCACCAGCAGGACACACAGGAGGATGAAGTATTGGGTGAGCGACTGCACCAGCGGACCCAGGGCCGGCAAGACGTTATCCAGTCCTTCGAACCGCGGCCACGCCGGAGCCGTGGCGGCGCTGAACGCCGTCACCAGGACCTGGAGCGCCTTGGCCACCACGCCCACGGCCACCCCCAAGGCGATTCTTCTTCCGGTGGCCTCCCCTCCCCAGCGGCCGCAGGCCTTGACCCAGCCGAACAGCAAAGCCAACAGGAGGGAGAGAAAGAGTGTCCCTATGAGGGAACCCGCGATCATCGTCAGGAGCTGGTGGCTGAACGGCTGGGCCGTGGTCAGATTCGAAATCATGGCCGGCCACCCGTTGAAAAAGGCGGCAAGCTGGAGCAGGAACAGGATCGGGGCCAGCCAGAAGAACGTCCGAGCCGAAAACCTCTTCCGACTCCAACCGACCACCGCGACCACGGCTGCGAACACTGCCCCCAACGCCAACAGGACGCCACGGATAACGCCGAGGACCCTGCCACGATTGAGGCGGCTGCGCTCGTCCCTCTCCCAATCCTCGGGCAGGTGAACCAGGCGGTAGACGTCGGAGACCTCATCGCCCGCCACTACGGCAGCCACTCGAGCCTCTCCCCGGAGAAGCGACTGGGTCCGATCGGCGAAGATAAAAGTCCAGTCCCGGCGGGCCGGCCGCTGGGAGGGCTCGGCCGAGACCTCCTCGAGATCTCCCGGCTCGAGGCCGAAACGGGCCGCAACCGCGGCCTGAGCCCTTGACCGCGCTTCCTCCTCGGACAACGCGACACCCTTCCTGGCTTCCGGAAGCCTGTGGATGACACGGGGAACCCTGTCCGAGTCGGCCACAACCACCCGGTACTCCTCGGCCCGTTCCTCCACGCTTCCTTCAAAGGTGGCGTACCGAATCCTCCAGCGCGCTCCCGGAACATAGGAGCCGGCCAGTTGCGCGTGGGTCTCCCGGCCGGCCGTCTGCCAGATGAATCGTCCGGTCCGGGTCGCTTCCCCCCGAATGGAGACCATTTCCCGCCAGGTCGAGGGAATTTGTACGCCTCTTCCCTCCAGAGCTTCCCGGGCGATCTTCACCGCCTTCTCCCGATCCACCTTCAACTCGGGCACGTCCGTCTGGAATTTCCCCAACAGGACCCATGCCGCCAGCCCGGCAATCCCTCCCAGCAGCAATCCGTTCCGCAGAGCCGGGGCCAGGACTGGAACGCTCGCCACCGGTGGCGCCTCCGCTTCGGCCGAGGGTTCTCGGGTCGCAGGGGGACTCCACGCCCCGTTCAATTTGTCGGGGGACAGGGCGCTCCATTTCCCGGCCCGCCATCGGACCCACCCGATGGCGCCCAGGGGAACCAGGGTGAGCAGCACCACCAGGACCTGGTCCACCCATACGCCGGGCGCCTCGGACACGAACAGCGGGATGGCGAACCAGACCACGTCGAAGGCGAAGTGGAGGACGATGGCCGGCAGCAGCCCGTACCTCAAGTAGACGGCGCCGAAGAAAAGAGAGGGCAGGATCAGTTCCACCACCCGGGCATAGGCGGGTTGGGTGGGATAGGCCGCGTGGCCGGCGCCGAAAATAAGCGCCTGCAGAACCATGGCCGAGCCGATCCAAAGGGCCGGTCTTCCGAAACGGCGCCCCAGCAGGGCGGCGCCGGCCAGGGGAACGGCCCGAAACAGGCACTCCTCCCAGAAGCCGGCCTGAAGCGAAATGGCAATGGATGAAAGCCAGGGCAGCCAGGTAGCCAGCACATCCGGCTCCAGCAGCGCATTGGAGGGGGACCACCAACCCAGCACGTTGTTGGAGAAAAAGTAGAGAGCCACTTCATACCCGAAGAAGAGCGGCACCAGCAGATATCCCGCCACCGTGTATCCCAGGACCGGCGTGGTATTGGCCACTCCCCGGGATCCCAGTTTCCAGAGCTGGACATGGTGGGGAAACGCCTTGCGCGAGAGCGTCTCGGCGGCCATGAATGAGAGAGTCAGCACAATGCCCAGGGCTACGAACTGGACCAGCGCCCACACGATCTGGTCGGCCAGGAATCCCTGGCGGGACAAGGCCGTGTCATAGTTCATCCAGGCCAGCGGCAACTGGTTGAGGGCCACCAGGCCCTGCAGAAAGGCGACCAGCAGACCCCAGAAAAGCGCTTGCTTCCACAGCACCCAACCCTGGCGCAGGAGAAAAAAGAGACCGATGAGGCACCCGCCCAGGACATAGACCAACACCATGGCAACGCTTCCGACGGCCCCGATGGCGGTGTTGGAAGAGCGCATTTCCTGGTAGCGCCGGTCGAACGCCTCGGGCACCTTGACAAATCGCGCGATCTCGGTGAACCGGTCCCCGCTCACCGTCAAGCGCAGCCGGTAACGACCCTCCCCGATATCCCGGCGCCGGTGCTCGTAGACCAGCCGGTGATCGGTTCGCCCTCCCGGTTGCACCTCCTGGGCGTGCTCCACCAGTTCATAGGGCCCGAGTTCGATTCCCAGAATTTCCTTCAGCCGTGCCTCGGCCAGGCTTCGAGCCTCCTCTTCCGAAAGCGTGGCCCCCGGCTGGTCTTCGGGCAGCCTCTCGCGAAACCCCCACAGGTCCCCGGCCGGGGTAAAGCGAATCAGGCTCTCAGTGGTCTCCTTCTCGCGGAAATGGCGGACGCTCCAGGTGTAGGCGGAGTAGAGGTCGCTGGCCATCACCCGAGAGAACGTCTTCTTTCCCCCGCCCTCCAGCTCGATGTAATTCTGCACCTGAGCGCTCGAGCCGAAGGACGCCGCCTGCTCATAATCCTGCGGTCCCCACTGGTAGCGGCCGGCCAGTTCCTTGGCCCGCTGCAGGGCGGTGTCCCGATCCATCTGAAGATCCAGGGTGATGAGTGGGAAAGCCTCGCCGAAATACCGGTAAGCACCCACCAGAGATCCCAGCGAGAGCAGTACCAGCACAATCCAGAAAAGAGGTCGATGGGTTTTCATGGGTTGAGGTCCAGGGTCGATTGAATGAGCGAGGCTTCCACCAGGATCGCGCCTGGGACGCACCCGGAGGCCTCCCATGCGGTTGGAGCTCGAAGCCTCGGCGATTATGCCACAAAGTCGGAGGAACGCCAGCCAGGCTGGGCCCGGCATCGATCCCCGAATTGCAGACTGGACAAAGCGATTTCCGCGGGCATATTCTTGCAGAGTCGGCGGGGTCTTGCGACGCTGGGTGGAGAGGGTGCTACCCGGATTCCAGTTCCCCTCCGGAAGGTGCGACGGGGTCACTCGAGATCTCGGTGAGCGGACAAACAGGGCACTGGTGGTGCTTCTGACGTTCACTCCGAATGGCGGCTGCGTCCGACGCCGGCCTCTCAGGTTCGAAAGAAACCCCATGGTAACGTCGACAAAGGCCGTCAACCGCCGGGCCTGGCTGGCCGGCGCCCTGTCTCTGAGCTCGCTGCCGCTGGCTGGCTGCCTGAACCGGCGGTCGGAGCCTTCCGAAACCACCGCCACCGACTTTTCACGCTCCTTCTGCTACTACATCCCCAAGAACCGGAAGATCCTGGTCCGCATCCAGATCGAATGCCGGTGCGAGGTCTTCGACCGTTCCAGTGGCCAATCCGACGAATACTTCCTGACCGTCCGCACCCAAACCGGCCTGAGAACCGACCCGCCGTCCCACCACCTCGATCCGGGCTACGACTTCTGGATGATATTTTCCGCAAAGCACGTGTTGATCCGGCGTGTCCACGCCTCCTCCTACAACCTGAACCCCAGCCGGCCGGGAGTGGATCGGTTCCACTCCAGCGGCTGGCGCCTTCAGCCCGTTCCGGCCAGGCTGCTAAGCTCCGGAAAGGAGATTCGCGAAGCCGTCCAATCCTGGCGTCCCCTGGTGGCTGTGAGCGAGTTCGTGGGAGAGGATCCTTCACGCGGCTACCGCATCGAGTACCCGGTGAAATGGGCGGACGGAAACCCGGACGACACCTTCCGCGTCGAAACCGGCCCGGTGGTGCTGCTCGACCCCGACCGGACCGAGGTGGGCCGCAGCCTGGAGTTCGACGATTTTCAGTGGGCCTACCTCGACTATCGCTCTTTCGACCGGGTGCGCTGTTTCCTGGAGAAGCCGACCTCCATTCTGTCGGGGGCCACCTACCAGCCCCCCGACCGTCTCCCGCGCCGGCATCCGGCCCTCACGGGCAAGCAGGTCGCCCGAATCCGGAAGCGACTCTTCAGCGGGTGGAAACCGCCCCTGCCCTTTGACCAGTTGCGCAAACTGTTTCAGACCGATCACCATTCGGCCGTCGACCATCGGCCGGCATCCACCACCCTGTACGCGCTCGATCCTCGGCCCGGCGTCTTGCCCTCAGGCCGCACGGCCCATCCCCAAGCTCAAAAGGCCGTTTCCTGAAAGGAGCTCTCCCGTGAAAACACCCCTTGCGTACTGCCTGCTGGCGGCGGCGATGCTGTTCACACCGACTTGCGGTCCGGATTCGGGCGGGCCGGAAACCATCCCATCCCAAACCGGAATCTTCGAACAGACCGACGTGTTCGTTGCCGGTCAGGACGGCATCTCCCAGTTTCGCATCCCGGTGCTGTTGACCTCCACCAGCGGGACGCTGCTGGCGTTCTGCGACGCCCGGGTGGACAAACCGGGAGATCCGCCCAACAATATCGACCTGGTCATGAAGCGGAGCACCGACCAGGGCCGAACCTGGGGACCGCTGCAGGTGCTGCTGGACGTCGGCGAGGGCGCCACCGCCGATTCCTGCGGACTGGTGGACCGGCAGACGGGCACCATCTGGATCTTCACCGTCTACTGCCCGGTGGGTGTCGGCACCCGCACGGCCAAGCCCGGACTGTCCGGGGACACCTTCATGTACTGGGCCATCAAGAGCACCGACGACGGCCGGACCTGGTCGGACAGGATCGATCTCACGCCCATGTTCAAGAAGGCCGAGTGGAACTCCGGATCCCCCGGACCCGGCAAGGGCATGCAGATGCGAAGCGGACGCCTGGTCGTCCCCAAGTATTTTGTAAGGCAGGGCTACTCGGCCTCTCACCTGGTCTTCAGCGACGACCACGGAGAAACCTGGAAGATCGGCGGCGAAGCCTACACCAACGGGACCACCAACGAGAGCCAGGTGGCGGAGCTGAGCGACGGAACCCTTCTGCTGAACATGCGCGGGACCGAGGGGAACCGGCGCAGGATCAGCAGAAGCGCCGACGGCGGCATGAGCTGGTCGAAGGTCACGCTGGACCCGACCCTGGTCGAACCGCGCTGCCAGGCCAGCCTCTCCAACTTCACCAACCGGCTGGACCACGACAGGGACCGGCTCCTCTTTTCCAACCCGGCCGCCCTGGAGCGCAGGAACATGACGGTTCGTCTCAGCTACGACGAGGGCCGAACCTGGCCGATCTCCCGGCAGATTCACGCCGGACCGTCCGCCTACTCCTGCCTGACGGTGCTGCCCGACATGACGGCCGGCTGCCTGTACGAGCGAGGCGACCGGACCCCCTACGAAAAGATCACCTTCGCCAGATTCGACCTGGAATGGCTGACACGGGGCAAGGAGGAAGTTTGAAGGAGGAAGTTTGAAGTTTGAAGGAGGAAGTTTGAAGGGGGGAGGGTCTCGGGAGCAGGCAGGTGCCTGACGAGGTCGTTGAGCTTTTTTTGAATGACTGCGCTGGGCTCGACAAGCGCTTAACCTGTCGATCAAATAAATTTTCACACTTCAAACTTCACACTTCAAACTTCACACTTCAAACTTCAAACTTCACACCATGAACTCTCTCATCACGGACAGCGTCTACCTTCGCGTGGGCAACCGCCGGCAGTTCTTCTTCGACGACCTGCTGCTGGAGCAGACCCAAAATCTGACGCGGCGCTTCCATTCGCCCCAACCGGCCGGCGACCGGCCCGTCCTGGTCAAGGACCGCCCCTGGGAGCACGTGCTCTATTTCACCTGCAATACCTGGAACGTGATTCGGGATCCGAAGGACGGCCTCTTCAAGTGCTGGTACGAGGACTGGCAGATCGAGGACTTTTCCCGGGCCGCCTCCTGGCTCCGCCCCTCGGACCGCAAGCTCTGCCTGGACCTTCACCGCTCCTGTCCCTCCCGGGTGCTGTATGCCCAGTCCGAAGACGGGATCGCCTGGGAAAAACCCGACCTGGGAATCGTGACCGAAAAGGGCCAAAGCACCAACGTGGTGCTCGGAGGCTACGAGCCGGTAGGACCGGCCCACTGCGCCTACGTGCTGCTGGACACGCTCGAAACCGACCCGTCTCGCCGCTACAAGGCGATTTTCGAGAATCGAGCCAGCCCTGAAGCCGAAGATCCGAGCGGCGGCAGCTTCCGCAGCGCTTTTTCAAGCGACGGGATTCACTGGACGGTCCATTCCGAGCCCGTCCGCTACGGCCACTGCGGCTCGGTCGCGGGCGATGTGGTGACCGTCTCGATCGATCCCGAATCGGGCATCTATCGCCTGAACGGACGCCACCCCAACATGGGCTCCAACGTCGTCCAGGACCTGCGCAATCCCACCGACGGCGGCTGGATTGCTCCCAGCTATCCCCATCGGTTCGCACAGGAAAGGCGGCGGCGCATTTTCCGGATGGAGAGCAGCGACATGATCCACTGGTCCACTCCGACGCCGCTGGTCGTTCCCGAACACGACCACGACAACATCGACGACGAGTTCTACGGCATGGAGCAGTTCCGGATCGGCGACGACTGGCTGGGGCTGCTCAACGTCCTTCACAACACCGACAACACCATGGACGTCCAGTTGACCTGGTCACGCAACGGGAAGGACTTCAAGCGGATACGCCCGGGACAGCCCTGGCTGGCCCCGGGGGCCGAGGGGAGCTGGTATCCCTACATGTGCACCGTGTGCAGCAAGCCGATCGAGGTAGGGGACGACCTCTACGTGTACCACGGCGGCGCCAATGTCCATCACGACTGGTGGATGGTGGGATTCCACGAGGGGCTGGAGGTTGCCGAGAGCGGCAGGCTGGAAGGGGTGAACTACGCCCTGGGCCTGGCCAAAATGAAGCGGGACCGCTTCGTCTCGCTGGCCGCGGGTCCGGCCCGAACCGGGATTCTGGCGACCCGGCCCGTCTTTCCCACCGGCGGCAGCCTGGTCGTCAACCTGAAATGCCATCCCG
The DNA here is from genome assembly GCA_963665655.1 of Terriglobia bacterium. GTDB lineage: Bacteria > Acidobacteriota > Terriglobia > Versatilivoradales > Versatilivoraceae > Versatilivorator. The sequence goes on along the minus strand of OY762429.1, from coordinate 3,896,065 downwards.
GAGGCCGTTTGCAGGCCGCCATCGCCGACGGACAGGGAAAGGTGCTGCCCGGATTCGAGCGGCAAAACTGCCGGACCGTCGTGTCCGATAGCGTAAGTTGCCCGCTGAGGTGGCGAGGTCAATCCAGGATTCCCGCCGAGAAATTCCTGAAGCTGCACTTCTTCCTGCAGAACGCCGAGCTGTTCAGCTTCCAGTTCGTCGACGAGGATTGAGCCCCGAGCAAAACTAACAGCCGAGACCCTGTGACAACTGGCAGTAACTGGTGAGCGGGACGGCGCACATCCGATTCCAGTCCGATTTGTCGATGACCGACTGGTTCATCAGCTCGATCATATCGTCGAATCTGCCCAGCGCGGCGCAATCCACCACCTCGGGGTCGGCCGCCGTTCGGTGCTGTGGCCAGGCGTGGTCGCGAGCGTGGCGCCAGAATCGGCTGTCGTGCCTGGAGCCGCAGGAATAGTGCCAGCCGAGGAACAGGCCGTAGCAGAGCATGTTGTTCACCAGAAATCGATTGACCACCGGAACGTCGCGCTCGAGATACTCGACCGCACGGTTCAGGCGCATCCGGAGAACCATCCCGATCTGAAACTGGGCGGACACGATCGCGGTTGCTTCCAGGGGTTCCATGAAGGTCGCCGCGTTGCCGATGCGGGCCACCGCGCCATCGTAGATGTGGCGATGGACGAAATTGGGAAACGGAATGACGGCGCGCTGCTCGAATTCCGTAACGCCATCGGCATCGAGGAACGCATCGAAGTCCGATTCGACTTCGGCAAGGCTGGATACATCACGATTGAAAATGTACCCGTAGGACGTGTGGACCGTAAGCGGAATGACGAATATCCAACCGTGCGGACGCGCAACCGCGCGGGTATAGGTATGTTGCAGAACCGGCCCGTCCTGCTCTTCCTTCACGATTGCCGGACTGCGGCGGATGACGGCTGTATTGGTGGGGATGAATGGGATGTCGATGTGCCGGTCCGGATGCAGTGCTGCCGGAAAACCCCGGGCGTCGAAGACCAGGTCGTAGCATTCCGGCGCCAGCCCCTCGAATTCCACTTGGGCGCCGCCCTCCACCCTGGTGATATCGAGCACTTTGGCGTCGATGTGGCGCGCGCGCGTACTGTCGTGCAGCAGTTCCGCCATCGAGTCGGCGGACAGGTGGTAGGCGTAGGACACCTGTTGCGGCGTGAAGTAGTGGGTGAAGTCTCGATTGCAACGACCCCATCCCTCGAACGCCACGCCGTACTTGCGAGTTCCATTCAGGCGCTGCTGGATGGTTTCATGGGGGAGTTTGGTCAGTTGCCGCAATTCCTGAACCAGGCTCGGCCAACTGCCTTCACCCACGCCGATGACCGGGATGCGCGAATCGTAGATGTGGTGCAGTTCGTGGTCGCTGTCGGGATGAAGACGGGTTACGCTGGCAGCCGCCATGCACCCCGCGGTTCCTCGCCCGACAACTGCGATCTTGCGTAAGGATTTACTGCCCGGCTGCATCACTCCACTTGACTTCCATGGATGTCGGTCGACGGCCCCGTCTCGGGATACGTACACAACAAGCTACCACAATCCCGGCATCCTCGTCCTCGCACTTGACCTCGCCTCGGCGAGATTGCGTATAATTCGCTGAATCTTTTGCTCAAGCCGGATGACGTTTTCCTTGTCCCTGATTGATCTGCATGAGGTAGCTGCCCGCGGTCGTGTTCAACAATCCATTTGACTCATTTCACAGTATTGTTGCCGAAGCCAAGGAAGAGCGTGAACAACTCGACCGGCTGCTGACGATTTCCACGCCGCGGGAGCGTCTGCTTGTCTCCGTCGTCGCCCTGGCGTTGTTTGTCCTGGCGGCATGGCTCTTCTTCGGCAGCGTAGCCCATAGCGTTGCCGTTGACGGCGTGCTGGTCGAGCCCGTCGGGAACCTGGTCGAAGGCAACCGGTCGGTGCAAGCGTTCGTTTGGGTCAGGAGCGACGTCGCGCCGCAGATCCGGGCCGGCATGCCGGCGGTGATAGAGCTCGCCGTAACCGATGCAAAAGCAGACACACTCGATGGAGAGGTCGCGGGAATTGCCGCCGTACCCCTGTCCGATGGGCTGGCGGCCTTTGAATCCGCCGGTCCGGCGTCCGTGCACCGCGTCGAAATCGCGCTCGATGAAGGCTTTGATACCGCTTCCCTTGCGGGCAGGAAATGCCGGATTGTCGTCGAGCTGGGCAGGCAATCTCCGGTCGCACTTTTCGGAATGAGGCGATTTTAGGATGCCGCCGCGCGTCTCCAAAGGGCGAAGCAACCAGGCCGCATCGGAGGTCTCGAAACGAAGGATTACCACGCCAATTCAGTTGCAGATGCACGCATCGGAATGTGGCGCCGCCTGCCTCGGCAGCATACTGGCCTACTTCGGGCGCTGGGTGCCGCTTACCGAGCTGCGCGAAAAATGCGAGGTAAGCCGCGACGGCAGCAGCGCCGCCAGCATCTTTCGCGCCTCCAAACACTACGGGCTCCGCTGCAGCGGACTCAGCGTTCGCGCCGATCAACTGAAGAAGCTGCAGTTGCCTCTGATTCTCTTCTGGCAATTCAGCCATTTCCTCATCCTCGAAGGGTTCGACGGGCGCCATTTCCATCTCAACGACCCCTCCACGGGGCGGCGCACGGTTCCCGCCGAGGAATTCAACAAGAGCTACAGTGGCATTGCGCTGCGATTCGAGCGAGGCGCCGATTTCAGGCCCGGTGGCGAGCGGCCCGGCTTGTTCAGGCAATTGTCCGGTTTGCTCGCCGGATCATGGAGTGTGCTTGCCTGGGTGATTGCCTGCGCACTCATGCTGGCGTTGCTGGCGCTTGTTGTTCCCGCATCTCTCGGTGTTTTCGTGGACGATGTTCTGCAAAGCCACGGGCCTTGGGGCGGACTGGCGGCAGCGTTGCTTGGCGGCGGCATCCTGGTTTACCTCCTGTCCCTGATCAAGCACCGATTCCTGAAGCGTCTCGCGATCCGGATCTCGGTGATTGGCTTCAATCGAGGCATGTCACGGCTGCTGCGGTTGCCGGTGGAGTTTTTTCAACACCGGCTGGTCGGCGATTTGACCGATCGAGTTTCGTCCACCGACAGAATCGCGAAGAACCTGACGGACCAGTTTCTCGTGCTGGTTATCGACATGGCAATGAGCGCGGTCTTGCTCATCGCGATGTTCGCCTACGATGTCCTGCTCGCGCTGATTGTGTTGTCTCTGGCCCTTCTGCACGGACTGCTGGCCCACTTCCTGAACGGGCTCCGGACTGTTCGAAGCCAGGCGATGAGGCGCGAACAGGGTTTGCTGATCGGCGTGGGCATGCAGATGTTGAGTCATGCGGACAACCTGCGCATGACCGGATCGGATGACCGGCTCTTCTCTCGCTGGAGCGGTCAGCAGGCGCGCGAACTGCATGCGCGCCAACTCTTTTCGGAACTGGGCTCCGTCAGTACCGCGCTTCCGGGCCTGATCACGACACTTCGCAGCGCGGCGATCCTGGGCATCGGGGGAAGTCTGGTCATGACCGGAGACATGACCCTGGGGACCCTGGTGGGGTTTTATATCCTGGCAGAGATGTTTCTGGCGCCTGTGGGGCGATTTTTGGAGTTCGCCGACAAACGGCGGGCGCTCGAAACCGACTTGCAACGCCTGGAGGACATCTTCAGGACCGCTGAAGACCCCGTTTTCAACCGCCGGAACCCGGAATCGGCGTCAATCCCCACCTTCAACGGCCGGCTCCAACTTGCAGGCCAGCTCGAACTGCGAAACGTCTCCTTCGGTTTCAACAAGAGTCGGCCACCCTTGATCAAGGACTTCAACCTCGCGATCAAGCCGGGACAGCGAGTTGCCGTGGTCGGTCCCAGCGGTTCCGGCAAGTCGACCCTGGCGCGCCTGGTTTCGGGCATCTATCAGCCCTGGTCGGGCGAAATCCTGTTTGACGGCCATCCGCGGGAGGAAATTCCGGAGCAAGTGCTACGGCGGTCCATTTCCATGGTGGATCAGGAGATTGTGCTTTTTTCCGCATCGGTGCGCGACAACATCACCCTGTGGAACCCGGCCGTTCCGGATGCAGCCATCGTCGCCGCGACCCGAGATGCCTGCATCCATGACGAAGTCCTGGTCAGGCAGCAGGGATATTCGACCCTGGTCGAGGAAGGCGGGGTGAATTTCAGTGGCGGCCAGCGGCAACGCCTGGAAATCGCCCGTGCGCTGGTGGGCAATCCGACGGTGCTCATTCTGGACGAGGCGACCAGCGCCCTCGATGCGGCGACGGAGGAACGCGTGGATGATGCCTTGCGGCGTCGCGGCGTCACCTGCCTGATCGTGGCGCACCGACTGAGCACCGTGCGGGATTGCGACGAAATCATCGTCATGGACAAGGGCGTCGAAGTGCAGCGCGGCACACACGACGAGTTGATCGCAGACCGGGATGGCACCTACTACAAGCTGGTCAGGTCGGGCTGATGCCTGAATACACATCAATAGCCGAACTCGCGGCACGCTCCGGCACGCCCGTGCCTTGCGCCGGCAACCTGCCGGTGAAACTCGACGATTCGGACAGTGTCTGGTTCATCGATCAGGGCGCCGTCAATCTGTTCCTGGTCGAATTCAAGGACGGGGTGGAGCAGGCGGCGCCTCAGCATCTGATGCATCGCCAATCGGGCCGATTGCTGCCGGGCGTCGCACCGGACAAACGAGACAATGACGAAGACACGACCCTGAGCCTGATTGCCAAGGGATCGCCGGGTACCCTTCTGAAACGCTTGCCGGCATCCTTGCTATCCAGGATTCATCCAGCGGAACTGGCGGAACAGATCGATACCTGGCTGACCGCCATGACCGACACGCTTTCCCGGTTTGCCATCCATCTTCCGCGTCCGACTGCGCTGGCCGAACCCGGCCTCACGCAGACCCTGGCCCCCTGTACGCTATCCGTGCGGCGAGGCGTGGTATGGGTATCGGAACCGCCGAGCGGGGCAAGCCTGTTCATGGATATGGTCGACAAGACGGAACTTGCCGAGGCAAGCGGCCGACAGGAAGCCGTGATACCGCTGACCCGGACAAGCTGGCTCACCTTGTTCGACGAAGCGACACTTTCGGGCAAATCAACTGAAACACTGGCGGAGCAAGGCACGCTGCTGCCGGCGCTCTCCTCTTTTCATGCAGTTGCTCTCGGCCTGGAACGCCTCAACCGCCGACTGGCCGTTGTCGATGATGCCAATCTCGAACGCGAGCGGACAACCAGCCGTCTCACGGCTGAAAAAGCGGCTCGGCAGCGCCTTTTCAATATCTACGACCTTCCGATGGACCGTGATTCCCAGGTGGAGGACACGGCGCTGGCGGATGCCCTGGGAGTCATCGGCCGCTTTCAGGGAATCGATTTCAGGATTCCGGTGCGTCCGGGAGCTTCCGATTCTCCGGTGGGCCTGGTCGACGTTCTCGATGCCTCAGGCGTACGCGCCCGGCGCGTGCGATTCAACGCCGAGGGCGACTGGTGGCGCGGAGACAGCACCGCCATGCTGGCATTCCGCGCCGAGGACGGCCGGCCTGTTGCGCTATTGCCGGGAATGTTCGGGCGCTACCGGGGAATCGATCCGGTCAGCAAGCGCAGCGTCCGGATGACGGCGGATCGCGCCGCCGCCTTGCAGCAGGAAGCCTGGATGTTCTACCGGCCGTTGCCGCCGGGGAGCGCGAAACCGGCAGACCTGCTGCGAATCGCCCTGCGTGGGTCGGCCGCGGACGTGGCGCGGATGGTGATCGCCGGGCTTCCGGGCGGCCTGATCAAACTGCTGCCGGCACTGGCGCTTGGATTCGTTGCCAACCATGGTGTGGCGGGCGGAAGCGCCGGTACTCTCTATGCCGTGGCCGTGACGCTGGCCGGGTTCGGCCTGCTGGACGCGCTGCTGCACCTGCTTCAAAGCACGGCCATGATGCGGCTCGAGGGGCGCTCGGTGTCTCGGGTCGAGGCTGCCTTCTGGGACCGCCTCATGCGCCTTCCGCCAAGCGTTCTGCACCGCCGTCCGGCCGGCGATCTGGCCATGTCGGGAATGACATTCCAGAACCTTCGCGATGGTTTGCAGGGAGTCGCGGCCGATGGTCTGCTGTCGATCGTTTTTCTGCTCCCGGTCTTTGGCCTCATCTTCTATTACGATGGCACCCTCGGGGTCGTCGCTCTGGCCTTCAGCCTGGCTTCGCTGCTGGTCACCGCGGCCCTCGGGTTGCGCCGGATTCCACCTTGCGGGCGGATGATCAGCGCAGCACGTCGCGTAGCCGGCCGGCTTTTTCAGATCGTGGGCGGTATCGCCAAGCTGCGTGTGGAAAGCGCGGAAGGATCGGCTTTCGCCATTTGGGCGCAGGACTATCGCGAGCAGAAACGCGCCGAGCTCGAACTGGGCGTGCTGGAGGGACATTCGCGGGCACTTGGCGCCGCGCTTCCCTTTCTTGCCGGTGGGGTGCTGCTGATCGCAGTGGCGGCGGACGGCCGCAACTTCCCGGCCGGCGATTTTATCGTCGTTTATACGGTCTTCATCGCTTTCCAGTCCGCCATCGCCCGGCTCGGCGAGTCTTTCGGCGCCGTCGCCGCCATGCTGCCGGCGTTCGATCAGATGCGCCCGCTGCTCGCCGCGGTTCCCGAAACCGAGGTCGAAGGAGAGCCGGTTGAATTTCTGGGTGGCGAAATTCTCTTCGACCACGTCTCCGTCCGCTACGATCCTGAAGGCCCCTTGATTCTGGACGACGTCACTATTCGCGCCGAACCTGGCGAATTCGTCGCGATTGCCGGCGAGTCCGGCGCGGGCAAGAGCACCCTCTTCAGGCTCGCGCTTGGGATCGTCCGGCCATCGGCCGGCGCGGTCTATTACGATGGACGCGATCTGAGGCGCCTGAACCTGAAGCAGGTGCGCCGGAAAATCGGCGCCGTTCCGCAGTCGGTCGGACTCCATCCCCAGGATCTCTGGGACAATCTGGTCAGTCACCACCAGGACGTGTCCAGCGAGGAAGTATGGTCGGCGGTCCGGCTCGCCGAAATCGAAGAACAGATCAAGGCCATGCCCATGGGCATGATGACCACGGCCGGCACCAGCGGTGCTGTCCTTTCAGGCGGCGAGAGTCAGAGCGTCACCATCGCCCGCTCGGTGATCGGCGCCCCGCGAATCATGCTCTTCGACGAAGCAACCAACTGGCTGGATAACGAAAGTCAGGCCAAGGTCATGCAGAACCTGACCGCTCTGAGCTCGACCCGGGTCGTCATCGCCCACCGCTTGTCCACGCTGGAACAGGCTGACCGCATTTACGTCCTGCAGGCCGGGAAAGTCGTGCAAAGCGGCTCGTTCAAGGAACTGATGGAGGTCGAGGGAGTGTTCAGAGAACTGGTCAAGAGGCAGATCGCCTGATCCGAAGTTTCAGGATGGAAGACTTCAATGAAAAAGGCCATTGACGCGGCAGGATTGCTTGAATCCAGAGCCGGCGAAGACAGCGAGTTCCGCGCACGCTTGCTCGCAAGTCCGAAAGATGCAATCGAGCAGGAATTCGGCGTGAGGCTGCCGGCGGACCATGAGATTCACGTGCACGAAGAATCCCATGACGCCACGCACGTGGTGCTTCCGCCGCCCAGCAAGCTCAGCCGGGAAGAACGGGAGGCGGCCAGAACCGGCGCGGCTTCACTCGAGTTTCTCAAGAAGACGATGTACGATCCCGCCCCTCCGATACGTCCACAGGGCCCGAAAGCGAAGGCTGCCGGGGGGCCTTCCCTTGCGCCCGAAGCACTTGCCGAGGTGGGCAGGGCAAGTATCCGACGCGGACTCGCATTCCTGGAATCCACTATCGACGACAATGGAGCCTGGCACTGCATCCGGTACAATGTAGCCAACCCGGACATCCCGCGGCATTTCGAAAGACCGCCGTTTGTTTCGGCTCTCTGCGCGCTGGCGCTGCAAAGTTGCGATGAAGCGCGGGCCAGGGCCCTGTGCGCGGCTACCAGGGCCTATCTTGCCGGCACCATGGAATATCCCGGATTCTGGCGCTACTACCGGCATCTCCCCCGGGATCTCGACAGCACGGCGCTCTGTTCGCTGGTGATCGGGACTCATCCCTGGATTCTTCTTGGAAGGAACGTTCCGGGGATATTGGCCAATCGCGACAAGGAAGGACGTTTCAAGACCTGGATGCTGGGGAAAGACGAACCCGATGTGGTGGCGACCTTTCGTCTCGAAGCCGACCCCGTGGTCAACGCCAATGTCATTGCCTACCTCGGCGACCACCCCGAAACCCGGCGTGCCCAACGATGGCTGGAAGCCTTGATTACCGAGGGCAACCTGGAGGGCTCGTCCAAGTGGTATCCCGACACGGTCGCGATCTACCATGCAACCACCCGCGCCATGATTCGCGCGCAGCCTGCCCTCGATCGACTACGCCCCATTATTGCCGATCGAATCCTGAGTCTGCGCGACCAGCAGGGAGAATTCGGCAACGTCCTTCAGACCGCTCAGGCAGTCTCGGCGCTCTATAATGTTGGAAAGCTCGAAAGCATCGACGCGAAACGACAGGCCGAGAGATTGATGGGTTCACAGCGTGAGGACGGGAGCTGGCCGGAGCTGCTTGCGTTTGGCGACCAGTCGCTGAAGTGGGGCGCGGTGGGGCAGATAGGACATGGCTCCGAAGCCGTGACCTCCGCGTTTTGTGTCGAAGCTCTGGAGCGCCTCGTCGAAATCTTGAGAACCTGAGGGGGGTTACCCCGCATTTCTCGCCAGGCCGCTGAGCCTACGGAAGAAAAGTGTTCGTCTTTAACCTCTTGCAGCGCTTTGTTTGGAGTCTTCAGCCGACAGACTGTGCCGGGCGCGCCCCGGCTGGTCCCTTTCCCTTCAGCGCATCCAGGCTCGCTCGACCGTCGTAACCGCTACGCTCTTCGCTCCCGAGCACGCGCTGAAGGGAAAAATCCTGCGCCATGATCACGCCCCCTGGCGAGAAATGCGGGTTACAGGTTACGATATCCGATGTAGACAAGAATCTCGATTCGAGGGATCCATAGTCCAACAGAGAAGCCGCCATGCCGCAAGATACAGCCGCAGGTGACCGCTTGGGCCCGAACAGGGCCGACGTCACGCCCTACATCGAGCCGTCGATTCGTAACGCCCTTCCCCACTATCTGCCACTGGGCATTTTCCCGTTGATTCTTGTCGCCGCCATCTATGGCGGCTGGTGGTTGTTGCCGGCGTTTCTCTTCATGAGCGTCGCGGGGCCGCTGGATCGCGCGCTGGGTGTCGACGGACGCAACATGGACCCCAGGAACACACCGGAACGCCGCCTGCTCTGGCACAACCTGCCGGTCTGGACCTGGGCGTTTCTGTGGCCGCCGACGCTCATTTTCGGCCTGTGGCAAATCCTGGTCGCCAATCGGCTGGCCCTCTGGGAAGACGTGCTCCTGGCGATCATTTTGACCATGGAAGCACAGGCCGTATTCGTAGTCGGTCACGAACTGATTCATCGGCGCGCGACCTGGGAAAGGCGGCTCGGCGAATTCCTGCTCGCCTCTGCGTCCTATCCGCAATATGCCACCGAGCATGTCTACATCCACCATGCCCAGGTCGGCACGCCCCATGACCTCGGATCCGCTCCAAAGGGAGAGAGCTTCTGGAAATACTTCCCCAAGGAAGTCGCAAGCAACCTCGCCAATTCCTGGGAAGCTGTTCGACAACGGCTGGCGCGGCGCCGTCTGCCCCGGTGGCATTACAGCAATCCTTTTTGGCGCTACGGCCTGGCGGTCGCCTTCTGGTATGGACTCGTATTCTGGATGAGCGGGATCTGGGCGGTCCTGGTCTTTGCCTTCCTCGGGCTGAGCTGCGTCTTTTCCATGAAGATCAGCAACTACTTTCAACACTACGGTCTGCGCCGGGTCCGCCTGCCGAACGGCCGGTGGGAAAAGGTGATGCCACGCCATTCCTGGAGCGCCGACTGGAAGTTCAGCAACTGGATGTTCTTCAACATGCAGCGCCACGCCGATCACCATGCGGTGGCATCCCGCCACTATCCGCTGCTCCAGGTTCGCAGCGCCGATGAATCGCCGGAATTGCCGGGAACCTACGCCGACATGATGAACATCGTGCTGCGGCCGAAGCGCTGGTTTGAGAGGATGGATCCGCTGGTCGATCAATGGCGCAAGCATTTCTACCCGGAGATCGATGACTGGAGCGCCTACGACAGCCCGATTTCCGCGGCCCGTCCCGACGCCTTCGAGGCGATCGTCGAAATCTTCGGCGCCGCCCCGCGACTCGCCAAATCGATCGAACGCAATCCGGAACTTCTCGACAACCTGCAAGACCGGGAATTCACCGATCTCGACCTGCCGAAGGGATTCGGGCCCAATCAGGAATACGAAACGATTGCGAGGCGCGGGCTTACCAGACTCTATTGGACCCACGAAATGGGCGTTCAGGAAATGAAGGACCTGATCGCCGAACTGCCGGCGGCCGATGCCGGGGAGAGCGCCGAAATCGTGCGAAACTGGTCCAACGACAAGGCATTTCAGATCGGCATGCACGTCGTGCGGGGAAACCTGTCGCCGGACGAGGCCAAGACTGCACTGTCCCATCTTGCCGAAGCGGCGATATCCACCGTGCTTGCCGCCGTGGTCGCGGATGTTGTCGACAAGGTCGGGCCTTTGCGCGCGGGTGGGGTGGCCGCCATATTCCTGGGCGATCTTGCGAGCCGGGAAGTGCATCCCGGAGCGGCGATCGATATGCTGCTTGTCCACGACGGCCGGCGGATTGGCGAAAACGAACGTCTGTGCCGGCGTTTCCGACAAGCCCTGACCGAGTTGGCAAAGGACAGTCTCCTGTTCCGCCCGATCCGGTCCGACTCGAATTCCCTTCCTGCGCTGCCGCTTTCCGAACTGGCCGAGTATTGCGGGAGTCCTGCTTCCGGCAAGGTTCCCGTCCTCAGCAGGGCACGTTGCGTGTTCGAGTGCGGAGATTCCGAAATCGGCCGCCGCTTCGGCGAAGCCCGGCGTGAAGCCCTGGCCGAATGCGGGGCGAGCGAGTCTCTGATCGCCCGCTTGCGAGTGCCGTTGGAAGACCCCGCCGAGCCGGGCGTGTCTGCATTCCTCCATATGCGCGGCGGGCTGGACGATGTCGAGAGGGCCGCGCGATTCCTGCAGTTGACGAGTAACGGCGCCGGTCTCGACGATCCGGCTCCGACCGCGGCAGCGGTGTTCCATCGCGCCGGCTCCGAGCCGCTGGCTCGAGCCGCGGCCATGTGGCGGGATTTGCAGGGCGTCACCTGCCTCATCGGCGAGGAAGGATTCGACTTGGCCGCGGCAAGGCCGAAGGTCAAGGCTCTTGTTGCGAACGCCTGCGGGCACGAGGATTTCGAGGCGCTGGAGTCGCTGGTCACCGAAACCGCATCCAGCGCTGCCGCCGAGATCGACAGGCTCCAGGCGCGCGCATGAACGCGCCGGCCGATCCGGCGCGGAAATCCCAGATGCCAGTCCTGACGGACACGGATTCCCGACAGGGAATATTGGTCAAGACGACCCCCGCGGACCTGGGCCTCGTCAAGCTTCCCGCTCTCACCCCGCACCTGCAATTCCACCCTGTCGGCGAACAGCAGACGCTGCTGGTTTCCGAGTCGTTCAATACCCTTCTGCACGGCGAGCTGTACTCCAACCTGCTGCCGCTGCTCGACGGCCGGCACCCGCACGATGAGATAGTCGCGGCCCTCGAAGGCGCCCATGCCGCCGCCGACGTTCTCGCGGCCATCGTTTCGCTCTCCGCCAGGGGCTATGTCGTCTCTGCCGATCACGGCATGGACCGATGCAGGGCGGCCTACTGGTCGTCGCTCGGCGCATCGCCAGGCTGGGTCGAACAACGGCTGGCGGAATCGCGCCTCGCGGTTGAAGGCGACGAGGGCCGCCTCATCCGCCATCTGCAAGAGAGCGGCGCCGCCATGGGGACCGGCGATCCCAGCCTCACCGTCATTGTCTGTGACGATTACCTCGGCGAACGGCTGGAGGACGTGAACCGGCGCCAGCTCGAGGCGGGAGCGCCCTGGACGCTGGTGCGACCGCGGGGCATGGAGGTGCTGTTCGGCCCCGTCTTTCGCGCGGACAGACAAGGACCCTGCTGGGACTGCCTGGCTTCCCGCCTTCGCGGCCATCGGGAAGTTCACCACTTTCTGCGTAACGTTGCCGGCGAGGAGGCCGCCTTCAAGTCGTTCGCGACTCAACCCACGGTGCTGGAAGCGCTATACGGCTTGATCGCGGCGGAGATTGTCAAGTGGCTGGTGCTGGATGAGGCAGCCCCGATGGACCAACAGGCGATCGGGTTGAACGTCGGCACGTTCGCAAGTTCACACCATCGGGTCATGCGCCGGCCGCAGTGCCTGGCCTGTGGCGACGAAGCGATGTATCGGCCGGATCGGCCGCCGGTCCCGTTGTGTCTGCAATCGAGTCCCAAGGCCCATCGCAACAGCGGCGGCGCCCGCACGGTGGCGCCGGAAGTCACCTTGGCGAAATACCGCCACCTGGTGAGCCCGACCAGCGGTGTCGTAACCTGGCTCAAGCGCACTACCGATGAGAGCGATCCTTGGCTGCACGTTTATTGGGCCGGCGCCAATCTCGGCATGAGAAGCCGGAGCCTGAGTTCGCTGAGACGCAGTCTGCGCAGCAAGAGCGCCGGCAAGGGCAGCACACGAGAGCAATCCGAGGTCAGCGCCCTCTGTGAGGCCATCGAGCGCTATTCGGGCGCCCGTCATGGAGACGAGATCCGCACCTGCAAGCGATTCACCGAGTTCGCCGGGGGCGAAGAGGCGATCCATCCCAACGATGTCCAGTTGTTCAGCGACCATCAGCTCGACAACGCCAAGAGCATCAACGCCAAGGGACACCCCTACAACATCGTCCCGGCGCGTCTCGATCCCGACGCCGAAATCGACTGGACACCGGTATGGTCGCTGACGCAACGGCGGCATCGCCACCTGCCGACCTCAATGCTATACAGCATGCCGGCCGAAGAGCGCGGCCTCTGGGACCTGATCGCCGATTCCAACGGCTGCGCCGCCGGCAATACCCTGGAAGAAGCCATCCTGCAGGGCTTCTACGAACTGGCCGAGCGCGATGCGTTCGCCATCTGGTGGTACAACCGGCTGCGCCTGCCGGCGGTCGACCTCTCCAGCTTCGACGATGACTACCTGGCATCGGCCTCAGACTATTACGCCCGCTACGAGCGCCATCTATGGATGCTCGACGTCACCTCCGATATCGGCATTCCCACCTTCGTTGCGCTCTCGCGCAGACCGGGCGCCCAAACCGAGGACATCATTTACGGCGCCGGCGCCCACGCCGATCCGCGCCTGGCGGCGCTGCGCGCCATTTGCGAATTGAACCAGTGCCTTACCTGGCTGCCGCGTCCCGGGAGGGGGGACGGCCGGCCCATGATCGACGATCCGATGGCGCTCTGGTGGTGGAAAACCGCTCGACTCGCCGATTGTTCCTGGCTGGCGCCGGCGGCTGAAAAGACACTCCGCAAGGCGTCCCGGTATCCGGTGACTGAAACAACGGACACGCGCGAAGACGTGGAATATTGCCGCGCGCTTGTGGAAGCCAAGGGGATGGAGTTCCTGGTGCTGGATCAGACCCGGCCCGATATCGGCATGCCGGTGGTGCGAGTCATCGTTCCGGGGATGCGCCATTTCTGGGCACGATTCGCGCCCGGGCGCCTGTACGAGGTGCCGGTCACCATGGGCCGCCGCAGGCAACCTCTCGCTGAAGCCGATTTGAATCCCGCACCGGTAGTCGCCTGAGGAGACGAAATGGAAATTGACCAGGCAGTCACACTAACCCAGGACCGTCTCGCCCAAGAGGGCGACACCATGGGTGCACTGCTCGGGCACTTTCGGAACAGGATTTCGCCGATTCTTATCGGGGATCGGGAATGGGACCGCATCCTCGAATGCGCCGGAAAGCTTCCGATCACATTGGGCGCCCTTCCCTTCGGCTTCGAGCTGCCGCTGCATTCACCTGGGCCGGAGGCGGATTTCGGCGTCTCCCTGGCGAGCGGAACCCGATCGGCAGCCTTCTTCCGCGAGCGCGCACGGACCGACAGGACCGATGACACCGCCAGAGCGATCACCCGCCTGTTCGGGCAAATGGATGCCGAAGACTCCCCTCTGCGTGCCATCGTCGGCCGCAAGTTGATGCTGGAATATGACATCGGCTCGGCCCGGGAGGGTGAACGCGCGCTTCCGGGAATGTTCCTGCGGCCCGGCGAACGCCCGATCATGGGCGCCTGCGGTCAAGTGGACGATGTCGGTCTGGTGGTCGACGCGCTGGTGTCCTGCGTCGGCTGGAAGCTGAGCGACGCCGAGCGGGAAAACGTCGAGCGAGCCTACCTGGCGCAGCCGGGAGATACGCGCATGGATTCGTACGGCATATTCCCGTCTCGCTCCCGGGCCATCCGGCTGGCGATCATGGGGTTCAAGTCGCGGCGGGAAATAGGTTCCTATCTTGAAGACACGGGTTGGCCGGGTCGGATCTCGGCGGTGGACTCCGTGATCTCACGCTTCCAGAAACGGGTGAATATTGTCAGGACGGGGGCGAATCTCGACGTGCGGGAAGACGGTGTCGGTCCGAGGCTCGGCCTGACACTCATTGTCAAGCAGAGATACACCAAGGATTCACGCTATTGGCTCGACGGACTGACCGATTGGGATCCGTTCCTGGAAGCCCTGAGCCATGAGGACCTTGTCGTTCCGGAGAAGCTCAGGGCGCTGTCCGGCTGGGTTTCGAGACCGACGACGCTTTTCGGGAAGTCCGGGCGCTTTGTGCTGCTGCGCGGCATTCACCACATCAAGCTGGTGATATCCGGAAATCAGCTTCGAAAAGCCAAGGCCTACGTGTTCATGGTGCTTTCCGCAGCGGTTTCTTCCTGACACGGGCAAAAAACAAACGCACGTCAACTCCGCAATGCCCTTGAGGGTGATGGGGGGTTCGGTTCAAGCTACGCGCGAGTGCGGATTCGGAGCATTCCGCATCCAGCCCGGCTACTCAACGACAATTGGGACTTACCAGCAGCAGCAAAGACCGGCCGAGATGGCTTCGAGCTGCTCCTCGGTGATGTTCGGGTCCGGCGGCAAGGCGAGATGCACCGTCTGCATGTCGCTCTCATGGACCTTGATGTTCATCGACTCGGGAATCGTAATGCCCAATTCCTCGCTGATGGTCGTCTTGGGATCCGCGAGAAGCTGTTGCCTGAAATCGGCATCCAGGGCGGACTTCTCGACAATTTGCTGCAGCATTTGATCGCCACTTCTCATGACAATTCTCCTTCCGATGTCTGAGACCAACCAGTAACAGCCAACGCCAAGCTATTCATTGGCTGATCACCACAGACCGATAACAACACAAATATGCCGCAATTGCAACACAAATATGCCGCAGGTTCAACTCCTCAAAGTGCCGAGAAATCTGATTGGGCGTGCTTTGGCTTGCGGCGAAGGATTTTTCTCGGTCTCGCGGTTCGGACCAGAGTTCCCTCCGAGGATTGCATCCGGTAGTTGCGCAAGAGAAGCGAGGCCGGAGTCTTTCCCCCTCCGGATCGACTGCGGGCGGAGCCCTTGTCGAGCCGAATGGCGAAGGCTGATGCGGTGGGGGGAGTGGACGCCGAGGTTGTTGCGGTCAATGGTAGCGCACCCAGAGCTCGACCTCGGTCAGCTCCAGCGTGGCTGTAACCATGGGATTGCGTTTTGTGAGAAAGAAACGGACTTGGTTGCCGCCGGGCCTGGGAAAGGGACCCGAGGTCAGGTCGATCTCGATCCAGCGCTCGCCGAATGCCACCGGATCGGCCTGGCAACGCTGCTTTTGGCGGGGAATGAGCGCTCCGTTCAGTTGGACCTCCCACTCGTCGCTTTCAGGGGTGATTCCGGGAACGCCCAACCTCAGATTGACCTCCTTGACCAGCCCGGAGCCGGCTGCCGCCGGGAGGTCATCGCCCACGATCAGGGATAGGGAATGGCCTTCGGCCCGGGTGTCCAGCTTTCTCGGAATCTGCCTGGGAATATCAGCCAGGTCGTGCCTTCCGTTGGGCAGCAGGAAGTAGTGCTTGTCCCGCCGCCGGATGCCCTCGGGGTCGCCGATCTCCCGCAGGATTCTGCGGTCCTCCTGGCAGAGAGGGTGGGGGCGATGGTTGAAGAAGTTGTAGAGGTAGAGGCTGTCCACCCCGGCCTGCCAGTACCTGGAGGCCGCCGCCCGGAACTGCTCGTCGCTGACGTCCATCCTCTGCTCCAGGCAGGGCGACACCGTAACGGAGGTCCCGGAGGTCAGCTCCAGGAATTCCTCCACCGGAACCTCCATGTTGAATCGAATGTAGTGCTTGGGTACGACCGAATCCACCAGGCCCTCTTCGACCCAGGCCCTTACGTCCAGTCCTATCTGCAGGGCCCCTTCCAGGGTCCTCGGCACCAGCACCTGAAGCTGCAGCTCCCGGCCCTTCTCGCGCGCAATTTCCCGCATGCGGCGGCGCACCTTCCTCACGAATTCCGTCATGACGGGGGCCTTGCCGCGGGCCTCCTCCGGCTTGAAGTAGAAAGGGTGCCTCAGGAAATCGAGCTCGAAGCCCTCGATATCGTAGCGTTGGCAGGTTTCCTCGATGATGGCCAGGTGAAAGTCGTGGATCTGCGGGTGGGAGAAGTCGAAGAGATGCCGGGAATAGTGCTTCGGATTGCCGCCGATCCGCAGTTCCGGGTGCTGGTGCCAGAAGGTTCCGGTCCAGAAATTCTTTTCCGGCCCCTCCCTGGAGTAGGCGAAGTGGGCGTCGTTCATGCGCTGGCTGACAAAGTACTGAAGCCCTCGCTGGTGAGCCCGCTCGCCCAGCACCCGCACCGGGTCGTTCCCCTGCTCCACCAGGTGGCGGGCGTTCTCCCCTCTCCGAAAATCGAAGGCGCTGGAGTACTTCCCCTTGGCCAGGTCCCAGGCCCTTTCGCCGACCTTGGTGTCATGCAGGAAGACCCGAGGGAGCACCAGGCAGTAGACGTACCGGTCTACCGGGGTTCCCGAAAACTGATCCACCAGGTCGGTGAGCTCCTCCACCTTCATGGGATAGCGGTGGGGGATGAACACCACGCTGTTGCCGTCGTCGTTGTAGATCAGGCGGGGCTTGCCGCTGCTGCTCCCCGTCTCTCGCCCGGAACCCGGGCTCGGCTTCGCCGCTGCCAGCATCCCGGCAGCTCCGGCCCCAACCTTGAGAAACTGTCGTCTTGTGGCCATGGGAGAGACACCTTTCCCTTTGCGGTCGTTTGGGCGCCAGCCGGGGCCGGCGCTCTACCCGTGTTGATTGGTAGAGTCGAGGGGAGGCGCGCCTGCCTTAGATCGAGGGAGTCGCTGTTGCCGGCGGCTTTCGCCACTCGCCGGTGCCTCAATCTCGTTCCTCGCTGCGTTTCCTCGCCCCCGCTCATCAAACCGGACGTGCTGTTTTCCAGCATCCGGCTTTCAGTCGAGATCATGCCTTCGCCCACGGAAGGCTCTGCGGCTTCGACGCCAAGCAAGTGAGACCATAGGTTTCCCGCAGTCTCTCGTCCGAGAAGCGCACATACCCCCCGGACCTCACCTTGTGTTTCCGACAGAGCCACTGACGCAGCCGCTTGACGGCGTGGTGGTCGATCGCGCGATAGGCCGGGCTGACCTGACCCAGGACAAAGTAGTTCGCCCACCCGGTCATGGCCCGGTTCAGGTGTTCTACCATTTGTCCGCGGAGCAGCCTCCCATTCCTCGGCGCCGTCCACTCGCTGATCTTGCGGCAGATGCTTTGAACGCTCGCCTGGCTGGGTCGGGTGCCGATGTAGGCTCCTTCCCCCTTGGAGCGATAGTTGCGTCCGATGCGGTAGCCCAGAAACTCCATCGGTTCCTCGGGACACCGCAAGCACCGGGTCTTCCGCTCGTTGACCGGTAGCTTCAACTCCTCCATGATCCGCTTGACCGCCGTCAGCATCTCTGCCGCCGGTGCCTTGCCGAGCACACAGAAGTCATCCGCATAGTTGACGATCTCCGCTCGGAAGCGCCGGGCATAACCCAGCACCTTCCATCCCAGCACGAAGCGCCGCATGTAGAGATTGCTGAGCAAGGGTGAGATCGGGGCTCCTTGCGGTGTCCCCTTCCGCTCCCGGCGCCCTCGGTTCGTGCGGCCTCTGCCACCCTTCCCGTCGTCCTCCTCCACCGGCATCTCCAGCCATGCCTTGATGAGTCTCAGCATCCTCCCGTCACTCACGCGCCGGGCAATGCTCTTCATCAACTCCGCATGCGGTATCTCGCCGAAGTAGTTGGACAGGTCGCCGTCAACCACCTCCTGGTGACCCCTTTGCAGGAGTCCATGCACGCGTTTGACCGCGTCGTTGGCACTCCGCCCCCGCCGATAGCCATACTGCTCCCGTTGCAGGTCCGCTTCCACGATCGGCTCCAACACCAGCAATGCCGCCGTCTGCGCTACCCGGTCCCGGATGCAGGGAATGCCCAAAGGCCGGAACTTGCCGGGCTGTTTCTTCGGGATCAGCACCTGACGCACCGGCTTCGGTACGTAGGTCCCTTCCCTCAGGTCCCGCGCCAGTTCCCCCAGCCAGCCCTCCACTCCAGTCGCCTCGATGTCCTTGAAGCCCTCCCCGTCCACCCCGGCCGTGCCGCCATTACGGCGAACCTGTTCCCAGGCTTCCCTCAGAAAGTCTTCTCGCCACACCTTGTCGCATAAAGCATGAAACCGCCGCTTGGGGTCCTCCTTCGCTTTCGCATGGAGCATGGTCTGGAATTTCCGAACCCTCTCTGACCCTGTTAGACTCTTGTCAGTGGCCACGCCTTGCTTCCTTTCCATGCTGCTCTCAACTCAAGGCCCCTTCCCTCCACCGGCGTTACCCGGCTTCCCCGGTACTACGGACCTTTCCGCCACCCTGACGGCCCAGCCTGCCCCTCGCGGGGTCCCGGTTGATGTGTGCTCCATCTCCGTCAGGGCTTCCCGTGTTGCTGCCCTCTTCCCCTTCCATGCGTGCCAGCGTCACTACCCCGACGGAAGCAGATCGGTGCCCGCGTCGCTCTCTTCCCCATCCGCCAACGGCCTTCCCCTATTAACAGGAGGGTCGGCTTCCGTATTGCCCGTTTCGAGGCCTGCTCGACGTTCACTCCCGTTCCGGCCCGCATGGTCGCTGAACCGCCCAAGGCGGCCCTTTGACACCAGAGTGCTTCAGACCATATCGTTACCTCCATGATCCGCCCTGGCTGCTACCAACCGGAGCGACAGTTGTTGGGCGGGATTTGCACCCGCCAGAAGAAGGCGCCTTTTCACGGCGCACAGTCAAAGACAGGCTAACAAAATCGCCGCTGCCTGCAAAGGCGCGCAACCCCAGGGCCGTGTTCGCGAGAAGCGTCTCAGCGACCGGCCGGTTCCCGAACCTGAGGTTGACTCAAGGGGCTGGCCAGCAGCGGCGGGCGGGGAATGTCTCCGGGAGGACGTCTCAGCGCCACGTCTTCGAACAGGAGCGAGGGCACCACCAGCGAGACGATCGGAGGCGGCCCCATGAAACCAACGGAAGAAAAGGGATTGATCAACGGGAGACGCATGGTCGTATGGTGGGGAGTCAGAGCCTCGGAGGCGGCCGCGATTTCCCGGAAGCTGGACGCGCTCAATCCCAAAATGACCGCCTTGCGAATCAGCTCCTCGCTCCCGTCGGGAAATACCTTGTAGGCCTCGGTCAAGGGCTTGAGTTTCGGTCTCTCCTCCTCGCCCGGCATGCTGAAAAAGAATCCGCGTTCCCGGGACAGCCTCATGTCGGGACTGCCGATGCGGCGCACCACGATTCCGAAATCCAGGCCCCGCTCCTCCACCAGGTCGAGCAACTCCTGGCTGATTTCCTCCTGTTTCGCCCCGTTCAGCGGAATCAGGAAGAGGTTGGACGGACTCGGTCTGGCATTTCTTCGATTCCCTGTACTGTTGGACACGCCTGAAACCGGGGTGCGGGTAGCGAGCAGGGTCTTGAGAATGCCCCTTTGGACAACCGTTGTGCGGCGGGAGCGCACCCCCTCCTCGTCGACCTCATACCCCCCCAGCAAAGGCGCCTCGCCGTGACTCCCGGCCGTGGGGTCGTCGATAACGCTGAGAAACCGGGGCAGGACCCTTGCGCCCAGCTTTTCCAGGAACGGATTTTGGGAACCGGAGCCGAATCGGCCGAACATGGGATTGTCGGCAATGGGGGTCCGCAAAGCCAGCAGCCTGGGCGCCAGGATCTGGCCCACCAACTCTGCCGCGGCCTGCCCTTCAAACAACACCGGACCGTTGTAACGCTCCACAAACCCGGCTTCCCGGAGCCGGTCCAATCGTTCAGCCATGGCCCGGATCCTTGCTTCCAGTTCGGCCTGGTCAGGCAGGTCCTTCCATTGACGGCCGCGTGCGACCACGAAGTCTTCCAGGTGTGTCCCGTCGGCGGCCTGGGTGGCCGCCAGGGCCTGGATGGAGGCGGAGGAGAAATTCCTGATGTAGGAAGAGCCTTCGCTGTTGATGAAGTAGATCCTGACGCGACTCTGGCCGGCGCTCACCCTGGAGTCGAAGACCTGCGGCATGCCCTTGAAGAGGGCGGACAGTTCCTGCACAGTCTCCTCCACCTGAGCCTCAGACGGCAGCGGCGCCAGGGCGCCCTCGTCTCTGTACTCAACCGGCTCTTCCCGGCTGAAGTCGGGAATTTCCTCGACCCGCGTCTTGTTCTGAAGACTGGCGCGCTTCTTGGCGAGGCTGTGGACGGCCTGCTTGTAGGCGCCGTCGGTGGCCAGCCAGATCTGCCGCCTCAACTCCTTGTAGTCGTCCCTTAGCGGGAGAGACACGGGAAACCCCTCTCGGACCACCCTGGAACGCAACCTTCCGAAATCCGTAAAATTGGTGTTGTCGAGGTCGTGGTCTCCCACCCTCAGCTCCACCGACAGGTTTCGGTTGCCGCTCCCGCGGCCGCGGCCGAGCAGCCCACCCAGAATGGCCGTGCGACTCCGGCCTTCGGATTCGCGAACCCAGTAGGCCACGTAATAGGGCTTGTCCATATCCTCCAGTTGCAGCCTTTCCATGGTGCGACCCATCTCGTCCCGCAGGGCTTTCATGAGCAGGTTTTCCTGGGCCTGCAGCGGGAGACCGGTCAGCACAAAAATTGTCCAGAGGGTGCAAACGGCGCCGAGTTTCATGGGAATGATCCTCCAGAGAGGTCAGACAACGTTAGGGTGACTCCCAGGGCGGGGAAAGGATCGGAAGTCGTTCCGCGGATTTCTCTTTCTTCTGGACCTCGATCTGCGACACCAGCACCGCCGGAGAGACGGCTGACACCGGCACCCCCCCGGACTCGGCTCCGCAGATGCCGTTAAAGGACTCGAATTGATCGTCCGCGGCCGTGATCTTGCTGAAGGCAGTCAGCGGCGTGCCGATGAGGTCCACTCCTCGCACCAGTTCCTCGCGCCCGTCGGGGTAGATTCGGTACACCATGACCGGCAAGACATTGAACATGTTCGGAGTGGTTCTTCCCGTGAAGGTGAATCCTCCCTGGACGTCCTTGAAGTAGAGTCCAAAGGGTTTGTCCTCCTGCTTGAGGCTGTCGATCAACATGGCCTTGAGCTCTTCGCGGGAGTGGGACCGGGTGACCTCCACAAACAGGTTCGATTGGCGCGCCACTGCCGCCAGACCCGCCTGCTTTCGACCATGCCCATTGGAGCGGGAGAATCCCTCGATGGGCGTCCGGGACATGAGGAAGTTCTTCAACACGCCATTCTCGATGACCGGCACCCGGCGGGCCTTCACTCCTTGGTTGTCGTAGCGGTAGGCCCCGACCAGGTCCATGGATTCCCTTCGCCGAACGGTGGGATCGAAAATGACCGAAAAGGTCTCAGGCAGCACCTTCTGATTCACCATCTTCTTGAACGTCTGGCCTTCCTCCTCCCGTTTCTGGCGGTGACCTTCCACGCGATGGCCCAGAATTTCATGGAAGAACACCCCGCTGGCCCGGCCGGAGAGGATGGCCGGGCCGGTATAGGGGTCCACCAACGGAGCCTCCCGCAGGGCCTCGAGATCGGCAATCATTTCCCCGACGGTCTGCAGGATCCGGCTGTCGTCGGGGAGCCCCTCGGGAGTGAAGGAGAAAAACGACTCGTAGCGCGGCAGCTCCATCCCGTCCTCGGCCTTGGTGTAGGCCATGATCATGAGGCGGTAGTAGGATTGGGAGGTCCGAATTTCGCTGCCTTCGCTGTTCACGTACCAGCGAGTCTCCACGTTGGCCGACAGCGTGGCATTGGCCGAGTAGATGTGGCCGGAACCGGCAAAAGGAGCCGTGTACCGGCGCAGCTTCTCTTCCCAGGGAGATCGGTCGAAATCCAGAGGAAGCGGATCCTCCAGCCACTTCTGGGCCGGTTCCGCCGAGAAGTCCCCGGATTGATCCTCCTCTTCCACCTTGACCTGGACGTTGGCCTTGACCTTGGCCAACCGCTCCACGGCTGCCTTGTACTGCTGGTCGGTCCGGCGCCATAGGATGTTTCGAAGCGCCTTCGGATCCCCCAAGGGAGTCTGCTGGTAGGCAAAAGGAGGGAAATTGGACAACCTGTCTCCCCGGATGGAATGGGTGTTGTCCAGCTCTGGACTGCCCACCCGGAGGTCTACGTCGACCACGGCATTCTCACCCTCCGAGCTTCCGGTGATGTTCCCAAACGAAGCCCTCACCGAATATCTCCGGTTTCCGGTGATCTCGTAGCTGAGAAAGTAGAGCGGCGTCGGCTGCTTCGAGAGCGCGTCCACGGAGCGTTCCAGCTCCTGCTTCATGGCCTCCAGCACCGGAGTGGCGCCGCGGCCCGGATGGGCAGCCAGCGTGGCAGCCGCCGCCAGCAGGGTTGGGAACAGGACGCCTCGGTGGGGTAATCTCATTCCGCACCTCTCATCAAGAATGAATCGACACGACCGGGATTGATGGAACTCTTGAAACTATTGTAACCGTAAAATTGCCGGCCGATCAAAATACCTCCGGCAAGATGGGGGGAAGGCGGAGTGGCCGGAAACTTCCGCGCGCGCCGCGCCGGACGCGTCCCGGGCCCCTCCCCGGGACGATGTTGCGACTGCCGGGGAATACCAGTGTCTGGTGTCCTGTTTCAGAACACCAGCCGTCAGCGCGGCTGCTTCCAGTCGAGGTGTTTGCGCAGAAAGCGGAAGGTCCCTTCCCCATGGATCTCGTGTCCGCCCTGGAACCATTCGATCTCGGTGCGGCCGCCCAGGCCCAGTTCCGTGTAGAGACGCCGGACCTTGGCGTATTCGTGGGCGACCCACTCGTCCAGTCCCACGGCGTCCCGATGCCCGCGCTCCACCATGAAGGGTCGGGGGAAGATCAGGGCGGCCATCTCCGCGTGGTCGAAGCTCAGGCCCAGGCCGAACTCCGGCATTTCGTACTCTCCGGTGAACATGTAGCTGTTGGGCCAATCCACTGTCACGTTCTTCCAGAGCCACTGGTTGAAATTCCCGGAGCAGACGGAAAGGGCGTAGTCCTCCAGAACCGCCGGGACTTGCATGGCGGTCTTGCCGCCGTAGCTGAGGCCATAGAAGCCGATCCGCCGGCCATCCACCCAGGGAAGGGTCTTCAGCCAGTCCAGGATCCGGCGGTGCTGGCCCACGATGAAGGAAAAGAGGGAGAGCTTGAGGGGGTTGGCCTTGCGCTGCAACACCCGGAAGCGGTCCCCTCCCCGGTAGGGGTTGTGGGGGGCGAAGACGATGAACCCCTCCTCGGCCAGGCGAGAGGCAAAGGCCCGGTAGTTGCGGAAATAGGGCACGTCGGTTCGCACCGTGTCCTCGGGCACCGCCTCCAGGCCGTGCTGAGCCACCACCACCGGGCGGCGCTCCCCCGGCTGAAGATCCTTGGGGACCAGGAGAAGGCCCCAGGCAAAGACGTCGGGCCAGACGTCCAGCACCACCTCGTACCCCGTCCACGTTGCGGTCTCCCGCCAGCGGCGTGAACGCGGATTGGCGGCAACCATGGGGTCGTCCACTTTTCCCAGGACGTCCTTCCAGAAGGTGGAGCGCCAGCGGGCCGCCTCGCGGGTCAATGACTCGGCCGATTCCCGGCCGGCCCGCTTCAGATAGCGTTGGTCGCGGAGGCGGTCCGAGACTCGCAGCAGGTCCTGAAGCGTCCCCTGGATGCCGCCGACCAGCCGCCGTTGCTGCTCGACCGCATCGGGTCCCTTCCCCCTGCGCTTCGGCCCCGCGCCCGGAACCGCCGCAACCACTGCACCCTCCGCCAGGGGTTGCAGCAACCCCTGCAGCCCCGCCTCCGACCCCACCGAGACGGTCCCGGACCGCGGATCCGGGGGCACGAGCTTGACCCGGGCTCGGGACACGGGGGGAAGGGCTGCCGCCCACTGCTCGAGCCGCTTGAACTCGGAGACCACCCGCCCGGCAGCGGGAGTTTCGATCCTGCCGGGAGCGGCCACCGACTTTCGGCCCTCGACAGGGGGAGGGGGGCCCTCGACTCGAGGGGCCTGCGAGTGCTCGATCACCAAGGTGCGCGGCAGCACCAGGCCCCCGATCTCTGCATCTCCGAACTCGGTCAGCAGAGCCCAGACGTTGCGGTAGATCGGCTCCTGCCAGACCCGCTCTCGAGCGGAAAAGTAGCCGCTCACCAGGCAGGCATCGATCCTCGGGTCGGCTGCAGCGGCATGGAGCGCGATCAGTCCTCCCTCGCCGTGCCCGGCCAGGCCAATCCCGGCTCCCGGCGAGAATCTCGCCTCCAGCCAGTCCACCAGGGCCAGCACCTTCTGAACTTCGAATCCGATGGGGTGGCGCCCCAGGGGGTAGGCCATGCGGTAGAGCCATTCCCGGTGCGTCATGTTGGTCATGGCGCGCCTGGCGGGCTTGAGAGCCGGGTTGCCCGAAAACCGGCTGCCGCGGTCGACCAGGGCCGGCACGATCACCTGGCAGCCGGATTCCGCCAGGCGCAGAGCGAAGCGGTCCTGGGGCCGAACTCCCGGTTGCAGGCCCACCAGTTGCCGCGGGGTGACGCCGGCATCGGGGAGGGCGATGACCTGGGCGATGGGGGGCCGGTTCCTGGGCCGGACCAGCAGTCCCTCGCCCCCAAGGCCCGGCATGACGTCCCAACGGACCCGCCGGACGGTCACCGAGTCGCTTTGGGCCAGGGGCTCTCCTCCCTCGTCCGAGAGGAATTCCAACCGGGGCGGGGACCTGCGGTCCACCACTCCGATGATCTTGCGGAAACGCTCCCGGTTGGCTTCGACCGACCGGGCATAGTCGGCCTCCGAGGAATAGTCCCGGTTCCAGAAGGCCGCTCGTCCTGCAGGGGCCCCCTGCAGGCGCCGCATCAGGAAACGATCGATCCCGGCCACCATGCGAGCCGAGAGATCGCCCTCCCAGCTCAGCTCGGCGGTGCCGGGAAGGTAGGCAGGTTGCCGGGACGGAATGGGCGGATCAACCGGCGCCGCCGAGCCGGCTGGAACCAGCAGTGCCGCTCCGAAAAAAAGCGTTCGTTTCCAGGTGCCCATGGGATCACCATTGTCGCCTGAAACGCAAACTCCCGCAAAGGGGAGTAGAATGCGTTCAGCAGCTACCCCCATTGGAACAGCCCGAAAGAAGGAAGATCAATGAAAACTGCGACAGATTTTGCACCATCGGCCAATCCGGTCCGAACAAGACTTGGGGCCTGTCTGGCCGTGGTCCTGGCCGCGGCCGGGTGCGGCGGACCCGCGCCCGCCGGACTGGAGGTCACCGCCTCCCAGCGCGTGCATCCGGTGCTGATCCGCAATGAGCACAATTCCCTGATGCGGCTGACGGTTGAGGCCAAGGCGCCCGGCCAGCGCGTCCGATCCTTCGCTTTCAGGCTGAGCGGCACCGACGATCCCAATGACATCGAGTCGCTGGAGTTGTTCCATTCGGGCGATGGGGAGGATCTTCAGGCCGGGAACCGGTTCGGCGATCCCGCCGGTCCCGCCCCGGAGGTGGTCTTTCAGGGCGACCGGGAGCTCCCGCCGGGGAAACACGTCTTCCGGCTCTCGGTTCGGCTGCAGCCCGACGCCGATTTGGGGCACCGGGTGGATGCGGTCTGCACCGCCGTGGAAACCTCGGCGGGAACGGTGAAACCCAGGGACGAGACTCCCGGGGTCAGCAAACGCATCGGGGTGGCTCTGCGCAAGCACATGGAAGAGGGGGTGCATACCTACCGCATCCCCGCGCTGGCCACCACTCGCAAGGGCACCCTGCTATGCGTCTACGACATGCGGAGACGGAAGTCGCGCGACCTGCAGGAAGACATCGATGTCGGTCTGAGCCGCAGCACCGACGGCGGCCGCACCTGGGGGACCCAGCGGGTGATCATGGACATGGGGGAGCGGGGCGGGCTTCCCCAGCATGAAAACGGCATCGGCGACCCAGGCATCCTGGTCGATCCCAAGACCGGAGAAATCTTCGTCTGGGCCGTGTGGATGTGGGGCAAGCCCGGCAAGCACCAGTGGGTGGAAGACGGCTCCGAGCCCGGATTCGACATCGCCAGGAGCGCCCAGGTCATGAGGGTCCGCTCCAGGGACGACGGCCTGAGCTGGACCGAGCCCAGAAACCTCACCCGCAAGCTGAAGCAGCCGGAATGGTGGCTCTTCGCCCCGGCGCCCAACCAGGGGATCGCTCTTTCCGACGGCACCCTGGTCATGCCCACCCAGGGGCGGGACCGGACGGGATACCCGTTCGCCAACATCACCTACAGCCGCGACCACGGCGCCACCTGGACCGTGAGCAACCACGCCTTCAGCGGCGGCAATGAATCCCAGGCGGTCCAGCTCGCCGACGGGTCCATCATGCTGAACATGCGCAACGACCGCAAGGAACCCTACCGGGCCGTCTACGTGACCCGGGACCTGGGGCAGACCTGGGAGCCGCATCCCACCAATCGCAAGGCCCTGGTGGAACCCAACTGCAACGGAAGCCTGTACCGTTTCGACTATCGCGATGAGGGAGAGACGAAGATGCTGCTGCTGTTCGCCAATCCCAACTCGAAAGAAGGGCGGCGCCATCACACCCTCAAGCTCAGCTTCGACCAGGGCATGACCTGGCCGGAGGAGCACCAGATCCTGTTGGACGAAGGCCGCGGGCGGGGCTACCCCAACATCAGCCGGGTGGACGACCGCCACATCGGAATCGTGTACGAGGGCAGCCAGGCCGACCTGGTCTTCGAGAAGCTGTCGCTGGAGGAACTGCTGAAGCGGTGAGGGCGAGCCCGCCGCTCTGAAGGAGGGTCGGGTGGCTCAGCGCTTGGCGGCGACCACCCGGTTTTCCAGGACCCCGACTCCCTCGATTTCCACCGTGACCACGTCCCCCGGCTGCATTCCCTTGGTGGTTCCGGGCGTGCCGGTGAAGATGAGGTCTCCGGGCTCCAGGGTCACGTACCGGCTGATGAAGCTGACGGTTTCGGAGATCCCGTGAATCATGTCGGCGATGCGGGCCTGCTGGCGCACTTCCCCGTTCAGCTTGAGCACCATCTTGAGTTTGCTGAAGTCCACGCCCGACAGAATGTAGGGACCCGTCGGGCTGAAGGTGTCGGCGCCCTTGGCCCGCCACCACTGCACGTCTCCCTTCTGCCAGGTCCGGGCGCTGATGTCGTTGCCGCAGGTGATTCCCAGCACATGGTCGAGAGCGGCCTCCTTCGTGACGTTCCTGGCTTGCTTGCCGATGACCACCACCACCTCGGCTTCGTAGTGCACCGCATCGGTGTCGGCGGGCTGGACGATCTCTCCGCCGTGGGCCAGCAGGGACGAGGGCAGCTTGATGAAGGGCTGCGGATGGGGGCTCGGCTCGGCATCCTCATCCAGGTGGGACTTGTAGTTGCCCGCCAGCGCCAGCACCTTGGAAGGATTCCCGCTGGGCACCAGAATAGTGACGTCGGCCAGAGCGTGAGTGGTCTCGGTCTTTTCCCAGGTCCCGAACAGGTCGCCCTGGAGCTCTCGGACCCGGTCCCCCTCCAGGATGCCGTAGGCTTCGCGCTCACCCAGGCTGAAGCGAAGATATCGAGTCCCTCCATCCTGTCGGGCTCCGGCCTGGCAGGACTGCGCCAGTCCCATGCCGGCCAGCAACAGCAATGCCATCATCCGCTGCAAGATCATCCCAACCCCCGTTAATTCAAAGTTTTCGTGAAAGGGGCGCCAGCATATCCCGGCCCTGGCGACACTGTCAACGTGGACGGGGGTCAGGGCGGTCCGAGGATGTCAAGGCGCGGTTGCTGCCGGTGGAGCTCTCGCCGCCGTCGGCCAGGAGGCAGGCACCGGTGACGAAGGAGGCCTCGTCGGAAGCCAGAAACAGGGCGCAGGCGGCGATCTCCGACGGCTCGGCGGGCCGCTTGAGCATGGTGGGCCGCCCGAATTCTCGCCTGAACTCTTCCAGGGTCTTGCCGGCCTCGGCGGCCCGCCGCCGGTGAAAGGGGGTCATGGTGGGGCCCGGGCAGAGGGCATTGACCCGGATGCCGTCCTCGGCATGGTCCCGGGCCATGGCGCGAGTCAGACCGGTGACCGCCGCCTTGGTGGTATCGTACTGGACCGAGTGGTAGCTGGCGATGAACGCGCTGTTGGAGGCGATGTTGACGATGCTGCCCTTGCCGGAACGACGCAGCTCGGGAATGGCGGCCTGGGCGCAGAAGGCGTACCCCTTGACGTTGACGCCCCAGATGGTGTCCCAGCTATCCTCGCCGGCATCTTCCACGGTGTGGTAGAGACGGATGGCGGCGTTGTTCACCAGAATATCCAGCCTCTCGAAGCGCTCGACCGCGCGCCGGATGAAGGCTTCGGCCTCGGCCTGATGCTCCATCCGGGCCTCCACGAAGAGGGCTTCACCTCCATCGGCCCCTATCCGGTCCGCAAGGTCGTTCCCACGGTCCCCATCCCGGTCGGCAAAGGCCACCCGCGCCCCTTCGGCCACGAACAGCCTTACCGTGGCCTCGCCGATGCCGGAGGCCCCACCGGTCACGGCCGCCACCTTGCCGTCCAGTCTTCCCATGGGTTCCCACCCTGCAAACATCGGTGCGGTCAGGCGAGCAAGCCCGCCCGCCGGGTCGATCAGCGCGGCGCCTCCGCGGTGGGGAAATCCGCCGGCATGGTGATCTCGATCACTTCGAAGTCGTCTGAGAACTCCAGCACCTCGTGCTTGATCCTGGGAGGCTGATACCAACTGTCTCCGGCCTCGAACCGGACCTCGCCGATATCCTCGAACTCGACCCGGGTCCAGCCGCGCAGCACGTAGTTCATCTGGAAATCGAGATCGTGGGTGTGACGACCGCCGGGTCCGCTGCAGGATTCCGTGGCCCGGATGCAGTGGGCGAGGACCTTTCCCTTGGTGGCCGCAACGATGCCGAGATCCCGATACTCGAAGTAGGAGCGAAGACCGGGCTTCCATTCCGCCGACTTGTGAAACGCCATAGTGGTCATGGTGACTGACCCTCCCTGGGTTGGACGGGACTGATAAGGACAGGCAGGCATTCTAATCCGAACCCCACCTCCCCGCCCCATCAAATTTCAGCGGGCCATCCCGACCTTGACTCCCCGGCGAGGCCATGAAATCCTTGCCACCTCCCAAGGCAATCGACCCGGGTGCAGGCTATTTCGCTGCCCCCCTGAGGTGAAACCCATGATGGAACGCAGGCTATTCCTGGCGCTGCTGGCCACCGCCCCGGCGCTCGGCAAGATTCCCATGCGCCAGGCCGGCCGCGTGGAGACCGTCTTCAAAAGCCCCGGCCCCTATCCCAACGGCCTGCAGGCGACCGAGGAGGGTCTGTGGATCATCGATGGGGAAGACGCCCGCGCCCACCTCGTCAGCTACCGGGACGGAACGGTGCTGCGGGGATTCGATACCGAGGCCGTCCACCCCAGCGGGATAACTTTCGACGGGGAGGCCATCTGGGTGGCCTCGACCTACAGCCGGGAGATCATCCGCGCCGACGCCTCCAGCGGCAAGACCCTTGGAAAGCACTTCACGCCCGGCGCCGGCGTGATCTACAGAATGCCTTCGGACCCGCCGGGCCGCCGAAGCCCGTTGGCGCCTCCCCCGCCGCCTGCCGGCGCAACGCCCGCCCCGGCCCAGCCCCGCCCGGCAACCGGCGCTCACGGCCTGGAGTGGCGAGAGGGCAAGCTCTGGTCGGCGGTGCCGCCCTCCCGAATGATCTACCGCATCGACCCCGATAGCTGGATGGTCGAGCAGCGCTTCCCCTCCGCGGGCAACCGCCCCCACGGCATCGGCTGGGAAGGCGACCACCTGTGGTGCACCGACACCAACCTCAACGCCTTCTTCAAGCACGATCCCACCTCCGGCGAGATCCTCGAGAAGATCCAGCTCGCCGACGACGACCCCCTCCCCCACGGAATGAGCATCCGCGACGGCGTCCTCTGGTACTGCGACGACGTCGGCATCGTCTGCCGGCTGAAGCTCTGACCTGCGCCACTCCCTCAAGAAACTCAGGGTTCACTCCCCCCTTGAGGGGGAGTCGCAGAAGCCGAGCCGAATGGCGAAGGCTGATGCGGTGGGGGGCCGACGCCGGCGCCACCTACCCAGCGCTGGATCTCACTTACGGGACGCCGCGTTGGCCCCCCTCCGGCTCGAAGACGGGCTTCGCCCTCTCGCCGACTCCCCCTCAAGGGGGGAGTGATTGGGCCTGCACAAGGCTCAGCCTGCTACCCGGGACCCCTACGGCTTCTGCCCGACCGCCTCTCCCCAGGCGATGGCGGAGACGGCGCCCGGGGAATCCTTCCACTGATCCAGCAGGCGGCGCCAGTTGTCGAACTTCTCCCGAGTCGCCAGCCCGTATTTGATGGCGGCCTCGACGACGTTTGGAGCGAAGAACCAGGCGACGGAAAAGTTGTGGTAGAAGACAACGTCCTCGGGCGTGCCGAAGTATTCGAATGACGCGCTTCCATGGATCACCGAGAACCCGGCCCCGAGAAATCTTCTCGGCAACTCCTTGCCCATCTCCGGATGGGAGCCGTTGGCCTCGAGCAGCTTCGAGAAGGTCACCCAGGCATCGGCCAGAGCCTCGAATGCGGGTTCGGAAAAGGACGAGGACCCGATCATTTCCCGTGCCGAGATGAAGCCTCCCGGCTTCAATACCCGTTTCACCTCGGCCAGGACGGCATCGGTGTCGGGAACGTGCATGAGGAGTGCGTGACAGTGGGCGGCATCGAACGAACCGTCTTCATAGGGAAGCCGGGTCACGTCCCCTGTCCGGAAGACCGCGTTGCGGTGTCCGCCGGCGGCAGCGGCTGCCCGGGCTATCTCGATCTGCGACTCTTCCATGTCGATGCCGTGCACCTCTCCGGGGTCTACCGCCTTCGCCAACCCCATCGAGATGGTTCCCGGACCGCAACCCAGATCGAGAACACGCATTCCGGGCTTGAGATGGGCCAGCAGGTGGGCAGCGTTGGTCTCGGCATTGCGGCGGTCGAGCAACTGCAGGAATTCGTCGCTGTAACCCATGGTGTAGGAAGAATCGGCGGAATCCGGGTTCCGGCTGCCATTCATTGACTGTTCCCTCCTGGTCCCCTGCAACAACCGCTTCCACGGTCAAGGCCGGTTGATAACGGAGATATGCGGGCCAAGCTCATCCTCAATCCACCATTCCCGAAATACGGGCCAACTGCACCAGCGAGAGTGCGGCGATCACCAGCACCACCAGCACCCCGAGCGCATTGGTCAGGCGGGTGTTTCGGAAGCGCCCCATGATCTCGGACCGGTTGGCAATGACCAGCAGCAGCACCAGCACCACCGGCAGGAAGAGGGCGTTGGCCGCCTGCGCCAAAACGATCACCCGATAGGGCGAACCGCCGGCGAACATGCCGAACAACACGCCCGTAACCAGCACGAACCCGCCCAGCAGCCGCAGCCGGCCGCTCCGCAGGTCGGGAGGCCAGCCGAAGGCGCCGGAGACGGCGTAGGCGGCTGCCAGCGGGGCGGTGATCGACGAGGTCAGCCCGGCGGCGAACAGCCCGGCGGCAAACAGCACCGGTGCCGCCGGGCCGAGGAGCGGCTCCAGCCGTTGGCCGACGGTGGCGGCGCTCACCTCCACCCCCAGACCCTGGAGAGGTATGGCGGTGACCAGCACCGAGGCGGTGACCAGTCCGCCGAGGGTTACCGACAGGAAGGTGTCCAGCCGCGCCTCCTTCACATTGGCGTCCTTTCGCCCGGCGTCCGGCCACTGCTCCAGAGCCGTACTCGCGTGCAGAAACAGGTTGTAGGAGACGACCGTGGTGCCGATCAGCGCCAGGACGATCAGCAGCGAGCCCGGCGGCACGCTCGGCACCAGCGCGCCCGCCGCCAGCTCCCCGAGGCTGGGGGCCGTCATGGCAGCGACGACGCAGAAGGTGACGCCCATCACCACCACCAGCGCCACCAGGACGTTCTGAATCACGCGGTACTTGCCGGTCAGCAGCAGACCCCCGGCGACAACCCCCAGCATGAGAACTGCAACACCGGGGTCCAGCCCTGTCAGCGCGTTGAAGCCGAGCGAGGCCCCCAGCAGGTTGCCGGCCTGGAAGGCGGCGTTGCCCAGCAGGATCGTCACCGCGATCAGCAGGACCACCGCGCCTCTGAGCAACGGCGAGGCGATGCCGGCTCGGATCGACTCGGCCAGCCCCTGTCCCCCGGCAATGCCCACCCGGGCCGCCATGTCCTGCAGGACGATGGTGGCCGCCACCGAAAAGACGATGGTCCAGAGCAGGGCGGCGCCGTACCCGGCCCCGGCCGTGCTGGCCGTCACAATGGTGCCCGGTCCGATGAATGCGGCAGACACCAGCAACCCCGGTCCGAGTCTGAATCTGGTCATGGCAGGGTTCTCGATGGACTGGCCTAGAGCAGGCCGGCGGCGGTCGCCGATGGTTGCTTCCCGATTTCCTGCAGGCGGTAGGGTACCACGATTGCCGGTTGGGGGCGGCAACGCGACGTTTGGAAAAATCTTCCACTGGGGAAATTTTGCATTTGACAAATTTCAAGGTTGAGACAGGAAGTCCATGACGATCCGTACGGTTTGGACGCCTGGGACCGGAAGCATTCCAGGCGCTGTTTCGTCACCATCGCCAACTCCGCCCAATGGATGGCGACCACCGGCGAAAAGCCGCCAACCCTCCCGCCTTCGGCCAGGCACTACACCGAGGCTGGTCTTCCCTGGTTCGAATGGTATGGGGGGGACGTTGCAGCCATCGATGGCGCCAAGAAGCTCAAGAAGCTGGCGAGCGTCGCCTGGTTGGGCAAGACAATGGGCGAGAAACCGTTGTTGGAAAACGAATCGGTCGAAGTCACCCGGGTCGTCGGGCTTTCGGCCGGAGGCGCCACCCTCGATCGGGAGTTCACTTCCGACGAGATCCTGCGTTCATGAGGGGACTCCCCTAATCCAGGTAGTAGCCCGCGCCGATCAGCACCGGAACCCCGAAGGAGATGACCCTCTTGACGAAGGTCACCTTGCGCTGCCACTGGTTGGTGGCCGGATTCCGGTTCGAGTAGTAGAGGAAGGTTTCACCAAAGGCATCGGCAACCCCCAGGATATTGCGCCCGGCGAAACCGCCGATGTAATTGGAGGACAACTCGGAGCCGATCAAGGGGTTGGCGGGCGAGCCTGTAAAGAGGGTGTAGCCGTGGGTGTCCAGGCCGAACAGGTAGATCGAGCCGCTCTTCCAACGGGGATCGTTGGCCAGGCTGACTGAGGCGAAGTACCCCATGGAATCCAGCTCCATGGCGGCGCAGCGGACAAACTCCTGCAGCCTCGCCTCGGAGGGATCGGAGTCGAGCATGGCGGCACTGACCTCATCGCTCCGGCAACTGGCGGGCAGGTCACGCCGATAGATCCCCGCCCCAATGGCGGCCGGCACCCCGTTCCAGTCGATGGCCTTGAAGTAGGAGGCCTTGGGCTCGGCTCTGCCGGTGGCAGGATTGGTGAAGGAATAGTAGACCCAACCCTCGCCGAAGCTGGTCGCGACGCGATAGAACTCCAGGACCAGGTCGGAGCCGAAGTCGTCGGTCAGAACTCCCCAGGGCAATCCTTCCAGTGAGGGATCAGGTGGGAAGACGATGGCACGGGAGGCCCCGGGCACATCCGTCATTTCGTCGACGAAGACATAGGTGGGGCCGCTCTTCCAGCGCTCGTCCTCGTTGAAGGCCCTGCGAGCTTCCTCGAAGCCCACCTCCTGGACAAACTCGTAGGCGCATTGGACAAAGGCCTGGACGTCCTCGGTGGTGCGCACGGCGCCGGCCACGATGGTGCGGTCCTCGCACGAATCGTGGGAGGCCAGGCCTGGTGAGACGAGGATAGCCCCCAGACAAATCAGAATTGAAAGGGTTTGAGTTTTCATGGTGCGGTTAGCCTACCGGAATGAAGAAACTTCACGCAACCGTTATTTCACTCATTTTCGGGATCTGGACGAGGCCCCGAGTGCTGAAAGATGGCAGGGTTGGGGGTGGGTTTCAACCGGCTTTTGTCGGACGTCCCTGCAGGGGCTACGGCGGTAGTCGGAACAGCCGGTAGACGTCATCGGACTTCTTCATGAACGGACAGCATCATCTCCCTTCGATATCGTGTCGTCTTTCTGCGGGCAAACCCATCGTCGAGTCTGCGGGTTCGGTTGGGCGCCGGCTTCCAGTGGAAAGCCCGCTCCCTGCACTCTTGGCCCGTGGCCGGGCCTGTGAGAGAATGGACCGGGAATGGTTGGAGGAAGCCTGCGACATACGGTTGGCTGTCCGGACCCGTGAAGCGAATCAAAGAGGACGTCGTGTTGCCAGAGACCCTCAAGTGGTTGGGAACGATCACCGTTCTGCTGCTCATGAATCCAGCGGTCGATGCACGGGCTCAGTCGGAAGTTCAGTCGGCAAAGCAGCCCCCGGCCCAGTCCCGGGAGCAGTCTCCAGCCTCGCCGGAAGAGCAGTCGGACGAGGAGTCTTCAGAGCAATCTTCGGCCGAGTCGACAGTTCAGCCTGCAGAGCAGTCGCCGGCCCGATCGCCAAAGCAGTCGCCGACCCGGCCCGTTGAGCGGTCAACAGCTCAAACGGAACTCCCCCCTGCAAAGCTGCCGCCGGCTGATGTGTACCGACTGACCGTGACCATTCACGGCGCATTCGGCCTTTGCCACAACGATGAATTCGGGTCGGAGGAATTGTATGTGGTGGTGAAGCGTGTGGACCTGGAACTACAGGACCAGATCGACGATATTGAACGCGAAGCTCGGCAAATTACGGGAAGAAGTTCCTGGCGCTATGCGGAGCAGCGCGTGGATTCCTTGCGGAAACAGGACTTCAACAGCAAGAGTGATCCTCTTTCCGAGGCCGAACTGGAATCATTGGAGAGATTGCGCGGCAAACAGCCATCCGAGCGTACGGAAAACGAGGCTGAAGAGTTCAGGTCGCTCCGGACCAGAGCGCCTGTTTCGACAGCCGATGCGTCGGTGCTGGCTCGGATGCAGGAGTTGAAGACCCAGAGGCGCAGATTGCTTCGCCAGGTTCACATGCGCTCCAGCGCAAACAAGCCAGGCTCCCTACGTGTCTATCCGGACGACGAACTCCAGGTCGTCCTGATGGAAGACGATCCATTTTTTGACGATACCTGCTTCGGTTCGACAGTCCTGCTGGATCCATCCTCCCTGGCCACGCCGTCGCTGGAAATCAAAAAGGACGACAACACCTTGTTGACGCTGAACTTCAGGCCGCTCAGCCGGTGAACGTCGTTCGGATTCCGGCGCCCGGAAATGCTCCAGACACTCCAGGTCTGGAATACGTTCCCGGAGGCAGTCAGGAAGTCCGCCTCATCCCCCTCCCTTTTCCCCGCTCACGCCTGATGAGTTCGACAACCTCCTGCGTAGAGATGTTCGCGTTCACGGAGGGAACGTCCAGCGGCGAGCTGGGCATTCTCTCCGGCACCAGCGAATAAGTCCTGCCATCTCTTCGACGTATGAATACTTTTCCCGTTGACTCGGCCTCGTCGAGTACGCTGGAAAGTTTCTGTCTGGCTTCCGAGTATGAATAGATCTCCACTTCATGCCTCCAGATTTACGAGCATGAGGTCAAGTCTTTCCGCGGCGCGTCTCAGTGGCCGGTCCAACGTCAACAGGGGTGCGCGGTAGCGCACGGCGCAATCCAGAAAGTATGCGTCGTAGGCATATAGGCCTGCTCCGGCCGCGATGGACAGTGCGTTCGTCATGTCTGTATGCACATATCGCAACGGAATGCTGTCGAATATTTCCAGACCCTTTCGGGCGTCCGCGACACTAATCCGGCGTTGCTTCACCATCGCGGTGAAAGCATTCCCGATTTCCCAAGGGATGGAACCGGGGCCGATAAGCGTCTGGTCCGATGTGACCGAAACAATCGCGTCCCGTTCAGGCTCACCGACGATCACTGCAATGAGCACCGACGTGTCGATCACAAGATCCAATACAGCCTCCCTTGGACTTGATTAATTGTACAATTGTCCACACTTATGTCAAGCGCCGACAAGGATCTCGGGCATCGAGCAACACGCGGGGCCTCCATCGCGTGAGCATTTCCGGCAACCGACTTATGCCAGCCCCGTTAATGCGACCGGCAGTTAGCTGGAAATCATGGAAACCAGACTGTTTCAGGACAGGATGCCGAGCACCCGCCAGTCCAATGACGAGTTCGTATTGGTGCCGGCTACGGAGCTGGCGGACTCCAGATGGTGGCCCCAATGTAACGTTCGGGGCCGGAGGCTTCGTCAGTGAAGTAGTACACCGCAACGATTTTGCCGTCCGGTCTTTGGACAGCCCTCACGTAACCGATATCCCGGCTGGCACCGTCGTCCCGGAGCGTGATGGGATCGCTCCAGGTTCTGCCCCTGTCGCCGCTGAGCACGGCCCGAATGCTGTAGGGCTCGGCCCGGTAGCCATAAAGCAGGCAGACCCGTCCGTCCCGCAGTTCGATCATTGCGGGCGGATTTCCCACCCCCGCGTCAGGCACCGCCTCGTTCAGGTACTCCCAACTGGCGCCGTTGTCGGTTGACAGGTAGGTCCCGATCCACCTCCGGGTCGTCTCCCGCATTCGAACGGTCACGAGAATGTCCGTTTCGGAGAGCCGAAGCGAGGCCGGCATGATGGAGAATCCTTCGGGCTCCAGACCGATCCAGGAAACGAATTTCCACGTTTTGCCGGAATCGGTGGTACGCACGCAAAGAGGCCTTCCCTCCCTTCCGTTCGCCTTTGCGGCGGTAATGAAAAGCGTGCAGGTGTGCTTGTCGTCAATGATGTAGTCCGTGCGAGGGGCAATGCCGGGCGAATCGAAGCTCGGCAGGCGGAACGGCCCCTTCCAGGTGCGGCCTCTGTCATAGGAATGGAAGATGCGGCCGATTCCGGCGTGAATGCTGTTGGTGCGAACGGTCAGGGCGAGATCGGGGTGTGTGAAATCGATGCCGCCCTCGCTTTCTCTCAGTGGCGGGATCGTGACACCCGGTCGGGTGACGCCGTGCAGGTATCCGCCCTCCGTCAGCAGGTAGCCCTTCGCCCCCGGATCCTCGATCGACCAGGTCTCGCCCCCATCCAGGCTTCGGGCCAACATCGGAATCTCCGGCTTCTCGCGGTCGATGTGGTGGCCCAGACCCTGGTCTTTGTAGTAGCCCATCCCGAAACCGACCAGGATCTCGTTCCCCCAGCTCCAGATGCCGTGATTGGCCGGCCACCCTCCGAACATGCCCCTCTCGAAGTAGACCTTGACGTGCCGGGGCTGGTCAGCCGTCACCTGCTTGTGGCCGGGCAGATTCGTTCCATCCGGTGTGGAACAGGCGACCATTCCGGCCGCCAGCAGGCAGGTGACAAGAAAGATCCTCAGTTTCATTCGATTCAAAGAGAGGGGGCGATGGTCGAGAGCAGGCCGTGCAGGCAAGGCCGTCAGCCTGAGGTTGACTGCGCCACCCGATCATTAGTTGTCCTTCCAAGGGCAATATCGAACTGGCCCTCATTCCGGCGGAAGTTGCGCATGAAGTCACCCTGCGCCTGCAGCGCATGGTGTCCGGCGAAGGGCAGAAACACCTGGCCTTGAGCTCCCGCAGTCAGGTTGCCGTCCGGCGAGGTGGGACCCGCCATCAGGTTGCAGCGCGCGTATTTTTCGGAGGGCTTCGGGGTGTACTCGACGATCATCTGGCGCACACGGCTCTCGGTGACCGGCTCAGGCGCGGCGGCCACCTCGGTTTCCAGCCCCTGCTGCGCCTGCTGGAGTTTAGGGTTCGACCGATGGTGTCCCGGATTTGTCTGGTCCAATGATTTCGGTTCAAACATGTTCTTGTCCATGGGGCTCCGCGGTGCCTTTTCAGGGTTCCAGTTCGGGGCGTGGGTGGCCTGGGTTCCTTGGTCTCATAAGACTTCAAGGCGCCGACTTCGGGCAGGGCCGGCGAATAGCACACCTTTGACGGCTCGCGGGCTTGGCCCGCACTTCTCGCCAGAGGCAAGAGCCATCGGTTCAGGGTGATGCCTTCGCCTCAGGCGTTGGTCCTGGCGTTGGGCGGGTACATGGTGGAGGCGGTGACAGCCGGACAGGTCACTGCAGGCCTTGCCGCCGTCTTGATCCTCGAGCTTTGCCGGGTGGGCCGCGTTTTCTCGGGGCCCGTTGTTCCTGCTGATATTATCAGGACAACCTGTAGATTGAGTAAACGAAGAAGTCCATAAAGTGTTTGGCGCATGGAAGGCAAGGCATGAAGTCTACGGTCCGGAATTTCCTGTACGATCACCCGGAACACTACGAGTCTGTTTACCCCGAGCCCAATGAAGAGACTCCGCAAATGTGTCGCCGGATGTTCGCCCGTTTTCTGGCTTCCCCGCCCTCTTCCATCCTTGATGTCGGATGTGGAACAGGAAGAGATTTGGCCGCCCTTTCCCGAGATTGTCCGGATTGCTGGGGCGTAGACTGCCTGGAGACCATGATCCAGTACGCCGGGAATAAGCACCCGGCATTGCACTTTCAAGTCGGTGACATGCGGGCGGCACGTCTTCAGCGTTGTTTTGATGCGATCCTATGCATGGGCTCGGCCTTTATGTATGCGCTCACGAATCAAGAAGTGGACCAGGTCCTGGACACCTTTGTCGTCCATGCACACTCAGGCACCCTTCTCATTCTGGACCTCGACAACGCCGCCAGCTATCTGGGAGGAGGCGCATTCAAGGAGCAGACGGAATTTGCCGTAGATGGAACTGCCTTCTCCGCTTCGTCGATCGCCCTGCACGGATTTGATCGCCGCCGGCAGCGACTCGTTCGCAAACGGACCTGGAGTATCCCCGGGCGCCCACCGATCGAAGATTTCTGTGAGTATCGTCTTTTTTTCCCCGCGGAACTGGAGCATTTGCTGGATGCCAAAGGCTTCAGAGTATTGGGGATGTTCGACAACAAGGATTTGAGAGAGACCGACTTGTCCGGTCCGAGGCTGTATGTTGCCGCAATCCTGCGACCCCTTGAAAACTGAAATCGGCTCTACGGAGGACGCGGCCACACCCCACATGACACCAGGGCTTCCGCTGCGGTGGTCGCTGCATCGAGTGTCGTAGAGACCCCTGGCGCATGAATGAAAAACCAGGCAGCTCCCCCGCGGTATCCTTAATTCTCGCCCTACCTTTTCCTCCCTATACGCCCAAGCCTACAATCGGCGCTACCAGGGTCATGGTCACCTGTTTCACCTGTTTCAGAATCGTTACAAATCCACAGAATCGCCAGGCAGAGTCATTCCAACATTTCAACAACGTCCCCTTTTGAGCCACGGCCGGCCTCCGACCACACGGCCCCCGGCCCCATACATGGACGACACGGCAACAGAACGGTTGACAGCAGATGGGGGTTCAGTTCCTCCCTTTTGCGCTGGACCGATTCCTGGGGGAAGGCCAGTGCTCGCCGAAGGAGGCCTCGTTGATCTCCAGCGCCCGTCGCATCAGCGGTTCTGCCTCCCTCATACGGTTGGTGTCGTTCAGCAACTGCGCCAGGTTGTTTAAACGAATCGCCACGGTCGGGTGGTGCTCACCGAAGGAGGCCTTGCTGATCGCCAGCGCTCGCCGCATCAGTGGCTCCGCCTCCCTCATACGGTTGGTGTCGTTCAGCAACTGCGCCAGGTTGTTCAAACGAGTCGCCACGGTCGGGTGGTGCTCACCGAAGGAAGCCTCGCTGATCGCCAGCGCTCGCCGCATCAGCGATTCCGCCTCTTCCATCCGGTTGGAAACCTGAAGCAACTGCGCCAGGTTGTTTAAACGAATCGCCACGGCCGGGTGCTGCTCACCGAAGGAGGCCTTGCTGATCTCCAGCGCTCGCCGCATCAGCGGCTCCGCCTCTCGCATCCGGTTGGTGCCATTCAGCAACAGCGCCAAGTTGTTCAGACCTGTCGCCACGGTCGGGTGGTGCCCACCGAAGGAGGCCTTGCTGATCTCCAGCGCTCTCCGCATCAGCGGCTCCGCCTCCCCCATCCGGTTGGTGGCCTGCAGCAACTGCGCCAGGTTGTTCAGACCTGTCGCCACGGCCGGGTGGTGCTCGCCGAAGGAAGCCTTGTTGATCTCCAGCGCTCGCCGCATCAGGGGTTCCGCCTCTCCCATCCGGTTGGTGGCCTGCAGCAACTGCGCCAAGTCGTTCGAAGCCGTTGCGACAAGCTTCGCATTGGCGTGTCCTTTTGCCTCAGCGAGCGCTTTGCGTTGCTGGGTTTCACAATCATCCCACCGTGCAAGAGCCAACAGTTCTGTCGCAATTTTCAGGCGCTGCAAGATCCGTTTTTCCGAATCGTCCATGCTCTCCAGCGTATCGCGCAGAAAGTCCAGCCTGGCCTCGGAAAACCTGCGCAGCGTCAATCCCTCTCCCATCTCCATGAGCCGATTGGCGAATTTCTCAAACTCACCGCTTCGGTGCATTTCCCAACAAGCGATCATTTCCTCGACTTCGGCAAGATAGTCGGGGGGGGATCGATGACTCGTAATAATGCGGGCGATCGATTGACTCACCCCATCGCCGGCCAGCGGCGCAGCTTCGCGCACGTA
This sequence comes from Terriglobia bacterium, assembly GCA_963665655.1. Taxonomy (GTDB): domain Bacteria; phylum Acidobacteriota; class Terriglobia; order Versatilivoradales; family Versatilivoraceae; genus Versatilivorator. Next base: position 3,855,075 of record OY762429.1, on the reverse strand, counting down.
GCTCGCCATTTGCTCGGCATCTCCACGGCGGGCATAGATCCTCGCCATGTCGAACTTCGCGGTCGCCCTCTCGTTTTCGCCGCCGACTTCACTCAGGTAATCGAGGGTCCTTTCCGCATCGACATTGCCTTCTTCAATAAGTTTCTCGCGCAACAGGCGGCGCTTCTCATCGCGGGCATCGATGCTTGGGTAAAAGAGGTTGAAGAATTCAAGCAAGAACGGCAGGCGTTTGCGCGCGCCGCGGGATAGATTCATCGCGAGCCAGATATCAAAGAATCCTTCACGAATGGTGTAAAGGCGCGAGCGTTTGTCTTGTGGGTGCCGGCTGGCGCTCAGGTAGTGGGCATCAGAGAGACGCTTGAGCAGCGACGAAGTCTCCTGCTGGCTCATGCGCATTCGCGCGGCAATGGCGGCCGGTGTCTTTTCCTGGTCGCGCATGCTCGCCAGACACTCCAGCAGCGCGCGTTGGCCGGGAGGCAGATCGTTGAGGCGATCCTGATAGAACGGCGATATCCGGTCGAGCAGCAGGTGGAACTGATCCTGAACCTTGGTGACCGACTCGTGGGCGATCAGCTCGTAGAGCATCATTATCAACCGAGGGTTGCCGCCCGTCATCCGGTAGAGCGCCTGCAAGCGAGAACGCATGTCCGCGAAGGTTGCGAGGATGTCGTCGCGCTTTTCCCATTCGAGGTTGCGCCGGATAACTTCAACGGTTTCCTCAAAACTCAGATTCTCGATAATCTGAATGTCGAAGAAATCGTAAAACGGCTGTCCGACATCGGTGATGGCGTCGAAGTGTAGCGGCGAGGTGGCCAACAGCAGGCAGCCGTTGTCGGCCATGAGGAACTTGCGCAACGAGGCGAGTTCGTTTTGGTCGCGAATTTGCCGCGTAAATATCTCGCCCAGGTTCTCGAGCATGATGAGCAGTGTGCGATTGTGCCGGCGATTCTGTTGGCGGATTGCGGGCGCCAGGGTGTCGACGACCCGGGCGTCGTCTTCCTCGGTCTGTACCTTGGAGAACAACTCCGCCCATAGCGGCTCGTCACCGACGGCATCTTTCAGGATCTCGCATAGACCGATAAGAAAATCGGCGAAGGACAGTGTCCGGTTCGATTCCTCCGGAAACCGGACAACGACGTAGCTCGCACTAAGCGTTTCATCCGATTGAACGATGTCTTCAATGCGGTCGAGCAGATGGGTCTTTCCGATTCCGCGCGGCCCGATAAACAGAAGATGCTGTTTCGACTTCCTTCCAACGGAACCACGCAAGGATTCAACGGAATTGTCGAGGACGTGTTCCCGCGCAACGCTGGTGTGGCGTAGGCGCTCAGGACTGGTTACTCCTGAGCGATACAGTCCGATCTTTGCATTGAGAGTCGGCTCAGGCATAGTATTTCCGCCACCACGATTTCAGCACACCGCTGGCGAAGTCATAGATTCCCTCTTTGACCTCGATGACAGTGATCCATGACACTGGTTTTCCCGGTTCGTCGGGCCGCCGTGAGCACCAGATGCCTGGTGCGCAGTGTTTCCCAAAGCTCCGCGACAAACTCCTCGCGGAATCGCAAGTCCACCGGGTCGACGGGAGCCCCGGTATAGAATTCAGGAATGTCGCTCATTTATATATCCACTTTGTTGTACAACATACTTGTCGCTCACTTGAAGCATACAACAATATTGATTTAATTCAAGTTAGTTTTAGGTTACCGCTCCCGGCCTCGCGATGAAGGGTAGCGCCAAATTGCTGCAAAAATACCCTTTACGCTCCGACTTGATAGTCCCCCGTCCCACAATTTCTTTGAACAGGAAAAAAATAGGGGACGTTGCGTAATTCAACAACGTCCCCTATTGACCTCATCATCTGTGATTGCCGAGTAGGGGCGCCTCAACGAAGCTGAGGGGTGTACCGCCCCCGCTTCCCCGGACAGATACCCTGCACCTATTGCTCCCTGGAATGACGTTCTACGTAGCTAAGCGCGGCGCGAGCGAGCAGGCCTGACCGTGTCTCCCCTTCTCGGGCCGCCGCCTTGTCCACGATCGCCAGAACGCGGGCAGGCACCGTGATGTTGATTCGCTTCGTCTTGCTCGACAGCTTGGAGAGATCAACGTTGACGAGTGCCCAAATCCCGGACTTGTAATCATCACTCGCCTAGTGTGTTTCCAGCGATGCCTTGGCAGGTATGGGTTCTCCATCCATGAGGAGTCCCTCCAGATGGCAGGCAATAGCCTCCTGGGCCGCCTCGACGGCCTCCTCAAGCGTATCTCCCGCCGAAAAGCAGCCAGGCAGATCTGGCACGCTAACCCCGTAAGCACTCTCTACATCCTTGTGGATCACAACTGGGTATCGCATCGTATCCATGCCGGCGTTTTCAAGCTGCTTGATTGTGGCGTGGGTGTCGAGGGCGTAGGTGGTCAGGATGTTCTCCGTTGACGAGAGAGTAGCGCACTCTCGCAGTGACGGCAGGTCTCGCCGCCTGTGGGGAACCTGACGTGTCGGCCCGATCGGCGGAAAAAGAGGGAGTTATTCCACCAATTCAGCAACGCCCCCTTTTGACCCGGACCATCATGGTCCGTCGCTTCGCGGTTCGTAATCCACCTCGACGAGCGCGGTGTCACTGAATGCCGCCGACGCAGCCGCCCACTCCTTGCGTGCGGTCACCTTCCGAAGATCGGGCGCGCCGTAGACGAACCGCTCGTCGTACTGGCGATAGAGCGTCTGAAAGAACCGCTCGAACCGCAGGGGGCTACCGGGTTCGGGGAACTCGTCGATGATTCTTCCCGGGTGCTCCGGCCGGGTCGATGCGAGTGCGAGCGCGATCGCTTCGTAACGACTCACGTCGTCTCGAATGCCGCGCCGGTCGGCCAACTCGCGAAGGGCTGCATGGAAACGTCGCACCAGCGCCACCGGCTGACCTTGGCGATCGATCGCCACATCGTTGTCAACTAGCGGTCTAATAGGCCGTCCTTGCTCCCCCGCCGGCTGGTCAGGATCCACGCCAACTTCCTCAGCGCGGTTCGCCCGCATGACGACGAGGTAGCCGCATACCATCGCGGGGTAGGCGATATGCAGATTGGTGCAGTCGCCGACAGTCTCTTCCATCCGATTCGTGAGATTTCTGAACGCGCCAATCGATCCTTTGCAAGAGACCGCGAGAACCGGTCCAATCCCTTCCTTTGTCACGACAACGTCAACGTCTTTGGTCTTGAGACCGCCGTAGACTGTACGCTCACCGGTGCCACCCAAGCCGGGGTCGTGGACCAACATCGGCCGCTTGCCCTGTCCATCCACTCGGAACGGGGGGCGCGGCATTATTTCGTCGGGGTGAAAACCACCTTCGACGACGAGCCGGCAGGCAACGTACCAATGGAGCGGCTTGATATGGCGTTGGCTCTGCGGCGACCCGCGGAATTCCACGAAATGGGCGAGCGCCGAACTGAGCGACATCCACTGGCAGGAGCTCACGACACGTGTCTCCACTGGCGCATTACGTCGACGCCTTCCTCCAGCAAGATGCTGGCACACTGGTCGAACACCGTCTGGGGAGCCAGAACCAGGTTGCGCGCCTCCCCGGGTTCGAGCTTGAGCATCCCGCCGCCCAGCGGGTGTCCTTCGATCTCACAACTCAGACGCAAGACGGGGGAGCCCCACGTTGCCGGCAGCCGGTGGTCCCAGAAACCGTCGCCATTCCGGAACAGCCCGGACCGGAGATCGACCGCCAGCAAGGTATTTGTGCACGTGCACCGACAGCGATTCACAGCCAGGGCCGGCGTCTTTCCACTCATGTAAGTGAGTACGAACGCGGGGCGCCGTACGTCCGGAACGGCGTACCAGGGCCTGAGGTTGCGGCACTTGTAGGAAGCTCTGGCGCGCCGTCCTTCCTCCGTGTCGAGATAGGCCTGAACCGCCTCCGGCACTCTCACCCGCGGCGGTATTCTCAGGAGGAACACCGGTTCGTCCTTGGCGATCCAGCTCGCAATATCAACGTCGCTTATCACGTCGCGGGTGATATACCGGCTGTTCCTGATCGACGGCAGGAGGAATTCGGAGGGTATGGAGAAGCGCTCTACGTCGGAAGGACGCAGGTGAAAAAACCGGTTCGCGCCACTCACGTATCCAATGCCTATTTTCGCGATCTGGCCGAGCCGGACCGAACCGGAATCGGCCGCGATGCGTCCGTAGAGGCTCCTGACGCGCGGCGGCAGCAGGAACGGTCGCAGCCTGCCCCCCCATTGGACACGCCACTCGTTGACGGATATCAGCTCTGAGACCGCTGGAGGAATTCCCCGAGCGGTAAATCGTTCGATCTTCGACAACCGGATTCCATCCGCGCGGCGACCTGCATTGTCGGCGAACAGCAACCAGCAGTCCTCCGAGAGCCGCGGAAAGATCTTCTCTCTGACAGCTACCACGTGGACGGAACCGAAGTTGGCGAGGAGGTACTCCATCAGCGGCGTCGCGTACGGCGCATGACCAATCTCCGCCGGCACGATGAAGGCTATCCGACCGCCTGCGCGGAGCTTGCTGGCCGCGGCGACAACGAACGGTGCCCACGATGACGACAATCCGCTAAAAACGACTCCCAGGCGGCGGCAGTAGTCAAGCGCGGCCTGCCGGGTTGCGCCACTGAACCGCTGATACCGGATAAATGGGGGGTTGCCGGCCGCGCAATCGAATCGGCGGCGATCCTTGGACGCCCAGGTGAAGAAGTCGCCCTGGACGATTGTGGCATTCGGCGCGCGATCGGCCGATTGAGCGACCGCCGAAGGGTTCCTTTCGATGCCGACGCTGTTTGGATGAAGTGCAACGAAGCGGCCATCGCCACTCGACGGATCCAGCAGAAGATCGTCCGGGCCTCTAACAGCCCACCGCACGAGAGCATCCGCCACGGTCTGAGGCGTGAAATACGCACCGAGCACTTTTTGATCGTCGAGCATCGTATCGGAGCAGAGAGACAACCGGGCCTCAGACTACGGATGAATGTACCCGGCAAGGCGGAGAAGCACACCCTTAAGACAAGATTCAGACCACGCCATGTTCAATCCGGATGATTCGGCGCGCATAAATTATATACGGTTGGTCGCCTTCGTCGATCAGGCGAATCTTCGCTGCGCTGGTTGCAACGGTCACGAGTTCGAGTTAGCGATCAGAACCGCCAGTACCTTGTCGAACACAGCATGGTGCGTAGTTGTGGTCCTGCCTTCAAAGACGTATCGCCAGTCCACGAAGTCGTTGCGGTGCGCCTTGAGGAATTCAGGCAGCCTCGATCCGATGTCTGACACCACGACTGAACCGACGCGGGCTCGGGTTTTCGGATCCAGATCCTTGTACAGCTTGTGCAGGTCGTGGGTCGGCCGATTGCTCTCCTTGTCCCGGGCTGCTAGTCCCTTCAGCATGCATTCGCCGGTCAAGTCGTCAGTCCAATTGTCGAAAGTGCATCGTTCTTTCGGGCATGCAGAGCAGCGGGTTCAGATACTGGTCCGCGACATCTGGTCGTGACAGGTAGGCGATGAGGATTAACATGCTGCAGCCTACGGAGGATTTTACGACCCGTTTCCGGAGTTTGAGGCAGACGTAGTCTTCGATCATCGTGACGAACTCACAATAGGGGACGTTGTTGACCTGGAGATCCTACGGCAAATTATACGGGTGCTACGCTGTTGTGGTGGAGGCGGCGGGAATCGAACCCGCGTCCGAAATTACTTGGCGAAAAGAATCTACGTGCGTATCCGGTTCCTGTTTGGTTTCGCCGCCCGACATCGAGAACCGGCAAGAGTGCCTGGCGACTAGACCGGTGAGTTTCGCCGGCGGCTCCCGGACGGCTGCCAGCGGCTAGCCTGTTAGTCGACGCCCCACATCCGCCGCACAGGCATCAGCGGAGGGAACGGCTGCTCAAGTTTGTTTAAGCAGCAAGTGCCAATGGTTCATCAGCAGTTACGTTTAGGTCCATCTTTTTAACGAGGGCATGGTCCTCGGCACGCATCTTCAGCCTCGATAATCCCGTCGAAACCTTTTCGCCCCCAGGGGATTGTGTTCCGCTTGAGAATCGACAGCGGATGAGGTGAACTCATTATAGGCCGGGCTCGAAGAGACTGTCAAGCGGCCCGCAGCAACCGCAGTCCTTTTAGAATGAGTGGGATAGACGATCTTTGCGACCGCACCTGCGGGCGGTGCTACCCGCGATCCGCCGGCCCGCTTCCCTCCCCTGCTTCCATCCCCGCGAACAGGTCGGTCTCGGGCCTCGACGTCAGCGGCGGCCCCCAGGCCTGGCGGAAGGGTTCGCTCGAAAGCGCCGCTTCCGGATCGGGGCGATCGAACCAGATCCGATTGATGGAGAGGTGCTGGGTGCGGTGGGCTCTCAAGGCTTCGGCCTTGCGGGCCGACCAGGCGCGGATATCGACCAGGAAATCGACGCCCGGCCGGTCGCCCAGGGGCGGGCCGGCCCCGATCTCCTCGGGCCGCAGCGGCGGCGTCCACAGCAGCCGGGCCACTCGATGGGGCTTGCCGGCCTCCGGCAGCCAGCGGGGGTCGGCCGCCGCCGCGAGGGCGTCGGAGGTGAACCGGCTGATGGCGATATGGTCGGGGTGCCGGTTGAACCCGTTGGGGTCGAAGGTGACGACCACGGCCGGCCGGTAGCGGCGGACCAGCCGGACGAGCTGCCCGCGGACCTGCGCCGGGTCGGCGTTGCCCAAGTCCTTGTCCCGGTACCCCAGCAGGTGGAGCGAGTCGATTCCCAGTAGATCCGCCGCCCGGCGCAGTTCGCTTTCTCTCACCCGGGGCAGCTCTTCTCTGGAACAGACAGGAGGGTCTCCCACCTTGCCGGCATCGCCCAGGGTGGCGGTGGCCAGCACCAGCCGGACTCCCCGGGCGCCATACTTGCAGGACACGCCGGCCACCATGAAGCTCTCGTCGTCGGGATGGGCCAGGCTGAAGAGGATGGTGGGGCGATGTCCCATGGAACGCTTCGTAGTCTATCAGAGACGGAGGACAACCCGGCATGCAGTGCCCTCCCCCTGGATACTTCACTCTTGCTGGAGCCGGTACCCTCGGATAGAGTAGCGCTTCTTGACGGCGCGGTTGCGATCGGGCGATCGGGATCTTGCCGCAAGCCGCAGCGCTCCTGGCCTTGCGTCCCGTTGCCGGGGCGTCCCTCTCGTATCGTCGTCAGCCATAGGAGGTAATTTTCTCATGCGTAGACCGGTTTCTCTCCTCTCGATCACCCTGATGCTGGGGCTCTGGGTCACCAGCCTGTCGGGCTCGGCGACACGGGCCGAAGCCGCCCCATCGAACGATGCGAAGGCTCAAGAGGTCGCCGCCAAACTGATGGAAGCCCTGGGGGGACAGGAAAACTGGGACCGGGCCCGCTATCTCCGTTTCGACTTTGTGGTGAAGCGCGAGGGAAAGATCGTCTCGACGGTCAAACACCTCTGGGATCGTTACACCGGGCGATATCGCGTGGAAGGCACGACCCGAGACCAGGGGGATTACGTGGTCCTGTTCGAGGACATCAATGCCAAGAAGGGCCGGGCCTTTCGCAACGGCAAGACCGTCGAGGGGGAGGACCACCAGAAGTTGATCGATAGGGGCTATGGCCGCTTCATCAACGACACCTACTGGCTGCTGATGCCCTTCAAGTGGAACGATCCGGGGGTTCACCTGAAGTACGAAGGAACTGCCGGCGGGGACGGGGGCGCCGTGTGGGACAAAGTCCTTCTGACCTTTGACGACAACGTGGGTCTCACGCCCAAGGACCGCTACTGGGCCTACATCAACCAGGAGACGGGGCTGATGGATCGCTGGGAATACATTCTGAAGGGCGGCAAGGGTCCGGCGACCGGGTCCGACTGGGTCCGGTGGGAGAGGTTCGGGGGCATCCTGCTGTCACAGGAAAAGATCTTCCGGGGACGCCCCCTGCGCATTCTCTTTCACAACCTGCAGGTGTCGTCAACCACCGACGAAAGCCCCTTCACTTCGCCGGAAGCACATCTGTAAGGGCCGACGGGAGCAGCAGCATGTCCGACAAGCCCCACCGGCCGGAAACCGACCTGATCCATGCGGGAGAACCCAGGCCCCGCATCGAGGGGGCGGTGACCCTGCCGATCTTCCAGTCGTCCACCTTCGAGTTCGGGGGCGAATCCGACTACGACCACATCCGCTATCTCCGGCTCAGCAACACTCCCAACCACCAGGCCCTGCACCGGAAGCTGGCGGCGCTGGAAGGGGGCCAGGCGGCGCTGGTGAGCGCCAGCGGCATGGCCGCCATCGCCAGCACGCTGCTGGCCTGCCTGGACGCCGGCGATCACCTGCTGGCCCAGGACTGCCTCTACGGGGGCACCCACGGGTTGATCACGGGGGAAATGGTGCGCCTGGGACTGAGCTACGACTTCATCCGGGGAGACGACCCCGACTCCTGGCGGCGGCTCCTGAAGCCCAACACCCGAGTCCTCTACCTGGAGTCCATCACCAATCCCCTGATGCAGGTGGCCGACCTGGAAGCCCTGGCCCGCTTCGCCCGCGAGCACGGCCTGATCTCGGTCATCGACAACACCTTCCCCACTCCGGTCAACTTTCGCCCCCTGGAATGGGGGTTCGACCTGTCGGTGCACAGCGGCACCAAGTATCTGAACGGCCATTCCGACATCGTGGCCGGCGCCGTGATCGGCTCCCATGGGCACATCCGGAAGATCCACCACACCGCCAACCACCTGGGCGGCTCGCTGGACTCGCACGCGGCCTTTCTGCTCCATCGAGGCATCAAGACCCTGGCGCTGAGGGTGGAGGCCCAGAACCGCAGCGCCCTCCGGTTGGCCCGGTTCCTGCAGACCCACCCCGGGGTGGCCCGCGTCAACTATCCGGGCTTGAAGGACCACCCCGACTACGAGAGGGCCTCCCGCCTCTTCAGCGGCTTCGGGGGCATGCTGAGCTTCGAGCTGCACGGCGGAACCGAGGCGGCCGAGCGGTTCCTGAAGGCGCTGCGCCTGCCCGTCAACGCCCCCAGCCTGGGAGGCGTGGAGTCGCTGGTCACCCGGCCGGCCGCCACCTCTCACGTCGGCCTTTCCCGGGAAGAGAGGCGCCGCGCCGGGATCTCCGAGAGCCTGATCCGCCTGTCGGTGGGCCTGGAGGCTCCCGAGGACCTGATCCGGGACCTGGAATCGGCTCTCGGAGCCGCTTGAGGCCGGGGCGGCTGTGGTAAGATCGGCGGGGCGCTCGGCGGGCCATGGCCCCCCCCGGCGCGAGCGTTCAGGCAACGGCCCGCGGAGCGGATGGCGCACTTGGCGGCGGATTGTCCGGCCACCTTCGATCGGCCGCTCCCAAAGGAAAATGGCAGCCATGAAGTCCAAGCGTCTGGATCTCTCCAGCCGGCGCGCGATCAACCAGGACAGCTTCATCCAGGAATGGCCCGAGACCGGGCTGATCCTGTTCGACAGCCCTTTCGATCCCAAGCCCGGGATTCGGATTTCCCAGGGGCGCCTCTGCGAACTGGACGGCAAGCCCGAGGCCGAATTCGATCTCATCGACCGGTTTATCGCCCGCTACGCCATCGACCTGGCCCGGGCCGAAGAGGCCATGGCGCTGGATTCCACCGAGGTGGCCCGCCGGCTGATCGACATCGGCGTGCCCCGCCGGGAGCTGGTAACGCTCTTCGGCGCCCTCACGCCCGCCAAGATCGTGGAGGTGGTCAACCGGCTCAACACCGTGGAAATGATGATGCCCTGCAGAAGATGCGGGCCCGCCGGACTCCCTCCAACCAGGCCCACGTGACCAACCGCAAGGAGAACCCGGCCTTGCTGGCCGCCGACGCGGCCGAGGCGGTGGAACGGGGCTTCTCCGAGCTGGAGACCACGGTCGGCGTCTCCCGCTACGCCCCCTTCAACGCCCTGGCCCTGCTCATCGGTTCCCAGACGGGACGGGGCACGGCCCTGACCCAGTGCGCCGTGGAGGAGGCCCTCAGCCTGAAGCTGGCCCTGCTGGGGCTGACCACCTACGCCGAGACCCTCTCGGTCTACGGCACCGAGAAGGCCTTTCATGACGGCGACGACACACCCTGGTCCAAGGCCTTCCTGGCCTCGGCCTACGCCTCCCGCGGCATCAAGGTGCGGTTTACCTCGGGGACCGGCTCGGAGGCCCTCATGGGCCACGCCGAAGCCAGGTCCATGCTCTACCTGGAAGCCCGCTGCCTGATGGCCATCAAGGGGGCTGGTTCCCAGGGAGTGCAAAACGGCTCCATCAGTTGCATCGCCCTGCCCGAGTCGCTGCCGGGCGGAGTCCGGGGGGTGCTGGCCGAAAACCTGATCGCGACCTTGATGGACCTGGAACTGGCCTCGGGCAACGATGCCCTGGCCTCCCATTCCCCCATCCGAAAGTCGGCCAAGCTGATGCTGCAGTTCCTGCCCGGAACCGACTACATCTTCTCCGGCTACAGCTCCATGCCCAAGGAAGACAACCTCTTCGGGGGCGGCAACTTCGACGCCCACGATCTGGACGATTACAACGTGCTTCAGCGCGACATGCAGGTCGACGGCGGGCTGCGGCCCCTCAGCGACGAAGCCGTACTGGAGGTGCGCCGCCGTGCGGCCCAAGCCGTGCAGGCCGTCTTCCGGCAACTGGAACTGCCTCCGGTGAGCGATGCCGAGGTGGAGGCCGCCACCCGGGTCGAAAGCAGTACCGACATGCCGGAAAGGGACGTGGTGGGCGACCTGGAGGCCGCCGGCCGTTTCCTGGAGGAAGGCAGGAGCGGGCTGGACGTGATTCGCGCCCTGGCCCGCGAGGGGTTCGACGACATCGCCCGAAAGATTCTGGCCCTCCAGAAGCTGAGGCTCTCCGGAGATCACCTGCAGACCTCGGCCATGGTGCTCCCCGGACCCAGAGTGGTCAGCGCCGTCAACGATCCCAACGACTATCGCGGTCCCGGAACCGGCTACAGCCTCAGCCCAGAACGCCAACAGGAAATCGATTCGCTCAACCAGGCCCTGGATCCCCGGGAAATCGGGCGGGAACCCTCCGCCCAAACCGGCGGCTTCCTCAGGGAAACCGGAGAGGCCCGGCCCGGAACGGACCCGCGGGAGATCGTGATTGCGCTGGGCCCCGCCTTCGGCGCCGAGCTTCGATCCACCCTGTTGGGCATCCCCCACCAGGAGGTGCTGCAGGCGATGATCGACGGCATCCGCGCCGAGGGTCTGCGGCCCAGGGTGGTGAAGATCTACGCCACCTCCGACTGCGGCTTCATCGGCCACCGGGGGGCTCGATTGAGCGGCTCGGGGATCGCCATCGGCATCCAGTCCAAGGGGACCACCATCATCCACCAGCGCGACCTGGAGCCCTTGAACAACCTGGAGCTGTTTCCCCAGGCCCCCAATCTCGACCTGAGCTCCTACCGGACCATTGGACAAAACGCCGCCAAGTACGCCAAGGGGGAGCCGGTGGCGCCCGTCCCGACCCGGATCGACAACACGGCCCGGCTCAAGTACATCGTCAGGACCACGGTCCTGCACCTCCATGAAACCCGGCAAGTGGTGAAGGACCGCCAACCTCGGGAACTGGACTGGAGCGGAATCGAGGCTGCCGCCGGATCGGGCGCGGTCGAGAAGGCGCTGCCGGCCTGACGGGCTCGTCGAGGCACCCGACCGGTTGCGTCCGGCCTCCAGGCGGCAAGACAACCATGAGCGACCTCACCGACAACTACCCGCTGTCCGAAAAGAGTCCCGACCGGTTGACCACTCCCACGGGCGCTTCCTGGGAGGACATCGACCTGCAGTCGGTCCTGGACGGCACCCTCAGCATGAGCGATCTGCGAATCGCCCCCGAGACCCTGGAGCTTCAGGCCCAGATCGCCGAGAGCGCCGGCAGGAGCCAGCTTGCGGAAAACCTGAGACGGGCGGCCGAGCTGGTAAGGGTTCCCGAGGCCAGGATCCTGGAGGTCTACCAGGCCCTGAGGCCCGGCCGCAGCACCCCCGGCGAGCTCGAGAACCTGGCCGACGAGCTGGAATCGCAGTACCGCGCCGGCCGTTGCGCCCGCTTCCTGAGGGAGGCGGCCCAGGCCTACCAAGCCTGAGCTGCACGAGAAGCCGGCTCCGGCAATGATCGTGTGCGGATCTGCCGATGCTCAGGATGACAAGCTGGCCGTTTCAAGAAAAAATCCTGTGCATCCTGTCTATCCATGTTCCCCACTGCAACAGACCGGCCTATCAAGACATTCGCCTACTCCCGAGAGGTCATGATGTTCCGTTGTCTCACTCTGGAATGATCGGCACGGCGGGATCGGGGCCGGCCTTGTCTGTACGTTTTTTCCCACTCAACCTAACGAGAGGATCATGACCCATCACACCCTGCGACGTTTCCCGCTGGCCCCGGCCGGAGGGTCCACCGCCGGCCTGTTGAACCGGCTGGACTCCGGCGAGCCGGTCCATCTGGACGAGCTTCCCACCCCGTCCCTGCTTCTGGACATGGACCTGTTCGAGGCCAACCTCGACAAGATGAGTCGGAACGCCAAGCGACACTCCATCGGGCTGCGGCCTCACGCCAAGACCCACAAGTGCCCCGAAATCGCCCGGCGGCAGGTGGAGGCGGGTGCGCTGGGCGCCTGCACCGCCACCATCCACGAAGCCGAGACCCTGGCGGCCGCAGGCATTCCCGGCCTGCTGATCACCTCGGAAATGGTGGGGCGCAACAAGATGGAGCGGCTGGTGGCGCTGACCCGCAGGCAACCCGATACCCTGTCGGTGGTGGATGACCTCGGGCACGCCCGGCAGCTCAACGACGCCGCCGAGGCGGGCGACGTCCGGCTCAACGTGCTGGTCGACATCGACCCCATGGGGCGGCGCACCGGAACCACGGCCGGAGCCGCGGCCATGGCTCTGGCGGAGGGCATCCTGAAGCTGTCGAAGCTGAACCTGCGCGGCGTGCACTCCTACTCGGGGGCCAGCTCCCACGTGGTCGGATTCGCCGAACGCAAGGCCCACTCCGCGGAGGTGATGGCGCCTCCCATAGAGACCTATCAGAGGATGAAGAAGGCGGGGATGCCGGTCGAGATCCTCACCGGAGCCAGCACCGGCACCTACAACATCGATCCCTTTCTGGACGAGATCACCGAGATGCAGGTCGGGTCCTACGTCTTCATGGACGTCGACTACCGGATCATCGGAGGGGAAGGCGGAGAGGTCTACGACGATTTCGCCCCCGCCCTGACGGTGCTGACCACCGTCATGAGCAAGCGCCACCGGGACCTGGCCACCCTGGACGCGGGCATGAAAGCCTTCGCCACCGACCGGGAGTCGGTGCCCGAAGTCAAGGGCATCAGCGGCACCCGCTACCAGTTCGGCGGCGACGAGCACGGGATGCTCCAACTGCCCAACCCCAGCCGGGAGATCAAGCTGGGGGACCGGCTGGAGTTCGTGGTGCCCCACTGCGATCCTACCGTTAATCTCTACAACTTCCTCTTGTTGCGCCGGGGAGAGCAGGTCGAAGGCTACTGGCCGGTGGCCGGCCGCGGGCACTCGTAGGGAGGGGCTGTCACAGCGACTTCAGCAACCCGGCCACGTGCCCCTTCACCTTGACCTTGCCGTGGACTTCGGCGAGGTTGCCTTCTTCGTCGATCACGAAGGTGGAGCGGACGATCCCCATGTACTTCCTGCCGTACATGGACTTTTCCTGCCAGGCTCCGTAGGCCTCGGCGATGGCGTGGTCTCCGTCGCTGAGCAACCCGAAAGGCAGGGAGAACTTGGCCTTGAACTTCTGGTGGGATGAAACCGAGTCGGGACTGACGCCCAGCACCACCACCCCCTTCCGGCTGAGATCGGCCATCGAATCCCGAAAGTCGCAGGCCTCCTTGGTGCATCCGGGAGTGTTGTCCTTGGGATAGAAGTAGAGCACCACCTTCCTGCCACGAAAATCCTTGAGAGCCACGGTCTGGCCCTGATCGTCGGTGCCCGTGAAATCGGGGGCCTTGTCGCCTGCCTTGAGCATGCCATCCTCCTGATGTCGGTTGCGAACGGTGTATCAATGCGGAATCCCGGGCCGGAATCGCTCCAGGCCCCGGTTTGCGCCGACCTGCGCCGGCGCCTCCAGGCCGCCCGGACCCCCTATCCTAATCGGAGGCGGCTCGATCGCAAAGCCTCGGGAAGAGATATCGGCAATGGGAATCCACATCAGGAAAACAAAGGAAAACGACAAAGGAAGAACGACGAAAGAAAAACGACGAACCACGAATGGACACGAATGGACACGAATAGACAGGAAGAGCCTTTGGCAAAATATCGTCTACATCATGCCCGGGAATCAAGCAAGGCGCCGGTTTCAGCGTATCACTCCCCCCTTGAGGGGGAGTCGGGCGAAGCCCGTCTTCGAGCCGGAGGGGGGCCAACGCGGCGTCCCGTAAGTGAGATCCAGCGCTGGGTAGGTGGCGCCGGCATCGCCCCCCCACCGCATCAGCCTTCGCCATTCGGCTCGACTTCTGCGACTCCCCCTCAAGGGGGGAGTGATACTCGAGTTTCTTGAAGGACGTTAAGGGAAACTGGGGAACGGACGCCACCTCCCGGGGATCACAACCCTTCCCGGTAATAAATCCCGCTTACTAGAAGAATTTTGCAAAAGGCTCGAGGTAAGAACTGATTGTGCAGAAGTAATCTGGCGCCACATGTCGTTGAAGAAAGTCCATCTGGTTTCGTGTCTATTCGTGTTCATTCGTGGTTCATCTTCATGAACGATCAGCCGCTTCCCCTCGAATGGTGCGCCCCTTAGGGCGGGGGCGTTGCTGACCTGAAGCTGACCCGAAGCAACGGGGCTGAACAGGATTACAGGACACCAGACTTCCAGAAATGATCCTGTGCATCGATGTGAATCTCGTGGCAGCCTGTTCCCCCCGGTCTCCCTAGCCTGTCGAGGCCCGGCCTCTTGACTCCGGTGCCTGCCTTCACTAATCTAAACTCACTGAGCACGACCCCACGAGGCCAACCCCATGGCTGCGCTGCCGTCGCGAGCGTCTCTGATCCGCTTTTCGCTGCTGGCCGCTTCCCTGGCAGCCTTAACCGGCGCCATTTCCGCGGCCGCTGAAACCGACCCTCCGCCCGGCTTCGAGACCCGGATTCTGCCCCTGCTGCAGGCCAGGTGCGTGGCCTGTCACAGCCCGCAAACCCGGCAGGGCGAGCTCGACCTCGGCTCTCTGGAGAGTCTTCTCGAGGGCGGGGCCTCGGGGCCATCCGTCGTTCCGGGATCGGCCGAGCAGAGCCTGCTGTTTCAAAAGGTGGAGGCGGGGGAGATGCCGATGGGTCAGGACCCGCTGACACCCGCCGAATTGGAAAGCATTCGGAGCTGGATCGACCAGGGCGCCCTGGCCGACGGCCAGGATCCGGCGGCGTTCCAGGCCCGAAAGGACCTGAAACCCGCCGTCACCAGCCACGACGTGCTGGCGCCCATCCTGCACGTGCGCTGCCTGATCTGCCACGGCCGCAGAACGCAGGAAGCCGGCCTGGACCTGCGAACCCGGGCCAGCATCCTGAAGGGGGGAAAGTCCGGGCCCGCCATGGTTCCCGGCAAGCCCGCTGAGAGCCTGCTGCTGCAGCGCATCCAGGCGGAAGAGATGCCGCCACCCAAGGACTTTTCCCGGTACTGCGTCCGCCCCGTCACCTCGCCCGAGCTGGAGAAACTGCGCCGCTGGATTGCCGACGGAGCACCGGAAACCCCGCCGAACGGGGCCTCAGGAGGCTCCAGGGGGTCGACCGACCGGAACGACACCCCGGACCTCTGGTCCTTGCAGCCGCCGCGCCGGCCCGCCGCCCCCCAGGTCGCCCAAAGCGATCGGGTCCGCAACCCGATCGACGCCTTTCTATTGGAAAAGCTGGAGGCTCGCGGGCTCGGCTTCGCTCCCCCGGCCGACCGCCTGGCCCTGATGCGCCGGGCTTGGCTGGACCTGGTGGGCTTGCCCCCCACCCCCGACGAAGTCAGGGCCTACCACCGGGACTCCGACCCTCAAGCCTACGAACGGCTGGTCGACCGGCTTCTGGATTCCGCGCACTACGGGGAACGCTGGGGCCGATACTGGCTGGATGCCTCCGGTTACGCCGACTCCGAAGGGAAGGTCCATGCCGACAATCTGCGGCCTCATGCCTACCGCTACCGGGACTACGTCATCCGATCCTTCAACGACGACAAGCCCTACGACCGCTTCCTGTTGGAGCAGATCGCGGGCGACGAGCTGGTGGACTACCGAAAGCTCGATTCCCTGACTCCCGATGAGGTGGAACCTCTGATCGCCACCGGCTTCCTGCGCATGGCGCCCGACGGCACCTGGTCCGGGGCCCAGAATTTCGTCCCCGAGCGGCTGGACGTGGTGGCCGACCAGGTGGAGGTGCTGAGCTCGACGGTGATGGGCCTGACCCTGGCCTGCGCCCGCTGCCACGATCACAAGTACGACCCGCTCCCCCAGCGAGACTTCTATCGCTTCAGCGCCATCCTGCGCTCGGCCTACGATCCCTACGACTGGCTGATTCCCCAGGAGCCTCTGCTGGCGCCGGCGGGAGGCCCCTTTCCCAAGCGGCTGCTCCGCTACGGGTCGGAGGAAGAACTTCGGGAGGTGAACCGCAACAACCGTCCGCTGGAGCAGGAGATCAAGCGTCTGAAGCGCTCCCTGGAAGAAAAGGCGGCCCCATTCAAGAAGCGGCTGCTTCGGGAAAAGAGGGAAAAGATTCCGGAAGCACTGCGGGCCGACGTGAAAGCCGCCCTGAAAGTGGCCGAGGACAGCCGCAGCGAGTTGCAGAAATACCTGGTGGCGGCCTTCCAGGAGTTTCTCACCGTGGAACCCGGCGAGCTGGAGAAGCGCTTCGAGGAGTACCGGGAAGAGTCGGCCAAGGTCACGGAAGCGGTCAGGAAGGTCGAAAAGAAGCTGCTGCGCCGTCCCTCCATCCGGGCGCTGTTCGACATGCCGGGGAAACCCACGCCGAACTACCTGCTGCATCGGGGGGAACACACACGCCCCGGAGGTGCCGTCGAGCCCGGAGTCCCTTCGGCGCTTCAGGCTCAAACCCTACCCTACCGCATCGCGAAGCCTGAATGGAGCAGCGGGCGACGGCTGGCTCTGGCCAAGTGGCTGGGACAACCGAATCACCCCTTGACGGCCCGGGTGATGGTGAATCGAATCTGGCAGCACCATTTCGGCAGGGGCCTGGTGGCCACGCCCGGCAACTTCGGCAAGCTGGGGGCCGCCCCTTCCCATCCGGAGCTGCTGGACTGGCTGGCCACCGAGTTCGTCCGACGAGGGTGGAGCATGAAGGCCATGCACCGGCTGATCATGACCTCCGGCGCCTACCGGCAGGCCTCCGGCAGCCCCGGCGCCGAGGCGGCCAACGGCCATGCGGACAACTCGCTGCTCTCCGGCTTTCCCCTGCAACGGCTGGATGCCGAGGCCTTGCGAGACTCGATCCTGAAGATCTCCGGCCGGCTGGACCCCACCCCCTTCGGACCGGCTGACAAGGTCGAGGTCCAGGAGGACGGCGAGGTGACCAGCCAGTGCACTTCGGCCGGCTGCCGGCGCAGCGTTTACATGCTGCAGAGACGCACCACTCCCCTGACCATGCTGGACACCTTCGACGCCCCCCAGCTCAACCCCAACTGCGTCAAGCGCTCCCAGTCGATGGTCACCTCCCAGGCGCTGCAACTCTGGAACAGCCAATTGGCCCGGAAAAGCGCTCGCCATTTCGCGGGCCGTGTCATCGACGCCGTGGGCAGCAACCTGGAGAGCCAGGTGGAGCAGGTCTACCTGGCCGTCCTGTCGCGCTGGCCCACCGCCGGCGAGCGGCAGGCCGCAGTTCGGGAAATCGGGGAACTGGACCGGCATTGGTCGGAGCACCTGGAGAGCCACACGCCGGCCGAGCCCAAGCGGTCGCGGGCCCGCTGGCTGGCCCTCTCCACCTTTTGCCACGCCATGCTGAACTCGGCGGAATTCATCTTCTATTGAGCGAGGAAACCATGAAACCTGGGGACCGAACCCGTTTGGAGTCCACCCTTGCGAGCCGGGATTCCGCGGCAGCGGCACCGCTTTCTTCCCGCAGGGAGCTGTTTTCCAGCCTGGGCAACGGGTTTCTGGGGGGAGCCCTGGCCTACCTGCTGGGAAGGGACCTCCTGTCCGCCCCTCCGCTGCTGGCCGACAGCCGGCAGGCGCCCGACCTGAAGCCCCGGAGACCTCACTTCGAGCCGCGGGCCAAGTCGGTGATCCATCTCTTCATGAACGGAGGCCCCAGCCAGATCGATCTGTTCGACCCCAAGCCCATGCTGAAGAAGTACGAGGGGCAGCCGCCCGGCCGCGACCTGACCAATGACGTGGAACAGATCGCCTCTGTCGGCACCCTGATGCCCTCCCCCTTCGAATTCCAGAAGCGGGGCCAGTGCGGCATGGAGATTTCGGAGATGCTTCCCTTCCTGTCGCGCAAGGTGGACGACATCGCCCTGGTTCGCTCCATGTTCACCAAGCATTTCAACCACGAGCCCGCCATTTTCCTCATGCAGTCGGGAAGGACCATCGTCGGACGCCCCAGCCTGGGGTCCTGGGTGGTCTACGGGCTGGGCAGCGAGAACCAGAATCTTCCCGCCTACGTGGTGCTGGACGACCCCAAGATGCTCCCGGTGAACGGCACTCAGAACTGGCAGGCGGGATGGCTGCCGCCCGTCTACCAGGGAACCCGTCTGAAGTCGGAAGGCTCGCCACTGCTCAACCTGCAGCCCAAGGAGGAATTTCCCGGCCCGGTGTTGAACATGGCCCGATCGATCCTCACCCGGCTGGACCGGGGCCACCTGCACCGCCACCCGGGCCGGCCGGAACTGCAGGCCCGCATCACCAACTACGAGCTGGCCGCCCGCATGCAGATCGCCGCCAGCGACGCTCTGGATCTCTCCCAGGAGAGCCCGGCCACGCACGAAATGTACGGCTTGAACGACGAGGCCACGGCTTCCTACGGGCGGCGCTGCCTGATGGCCCGCCGGCTGGTGGAACGAGGAGTGCGCATGGTCCAGCTCTACATCGAGGAGCAGATCTGGGACCAGCACAGCGACCTGGTGGGGGGTCTGCGGTATGCCTGCGGCAAGACCGACAAGCCCGTTCACGCCTTGCTGACCGATCTGAAGCAGCGGGGCCTGTGGGACAGCACGCTGGTGGTGTGGGGCGGCGAGTTCGGCCGGCTGCCCCTATCCCAGCACCCCGACAAGAGGGCGGGCCGGGACCACGGGCCGCCCGGATTCAGCGTCTGGCTGGCCGGCGCCGGCATCAAGGGGGGAACGGTCTACGGCGGCACCGACGAGCTGGGCCACCGCGCCGTCGAGAACCCGGTCAGCGTGCACGACCTGCACGCCACCATCCTGCACCTGCTGGGAATGAACCACCGTGACCTGGTCTACCGCCGCGAAGGCCGCAACGAGCGGCTCACCGACGAATTCCCCGCCCGGGTGGTGAAGGGGATACTGGCCTGAAACACGCTTGTTTCACCCTGTATGATCCGCCACCTTGTATGGGAAGGTTGTGCGGCTGGGTGAAAAGTGAATAGTGGTCAGCCCAGCCGCCGCCCCACAAGACGGGGCGGATCATACAGGATGAAACCGGGGAGGTTTCAGACAAGTGGCCAGTGGTCAGTTATTGAATCGACACGTCAAGCACCTGAAACAAAGTTGTTTCACTCTCGTATCATCCGCCCCGAAGGCCTGGGGGAAACTGATGAAACCGCACACCCTTCTTCTCCGGTTTCTGCCTCTGCTGCTGCTCTCTTCGATCGGCCTGGCGGCCGGCGCCGGGTCTGAGGATTCAGCCGGGGCGGCCACCCCCATCCACATTTCCAAGGTCAGCTTCCTGATCCACCCCGTCTGCTGGGACCTGGCCCTGGCGGAAGGCGGCCGCGTGCGGCCCGATTTCCGCTACCAGTCCTTCACCTATCGGGGCGGCGCTTGGTACGACGAGCAGGAATTCTACGAGATCCTGGAGTGGGAGCGGCGGGTCAACCGGAAGCAGAAGGAATACATCCGGGCCATGGGTCCGGACGAGGCGCTGATCATCTATCCCATAGGAAGCCGGCCGGCCATGCAGGCCCTGGAGAAAGAAGGGCTGGAGAAGCTCGGGCGCCGCTGCCTGATCATTCGCTCGGAGAGCCCTTCGGCCAACCACAAGGTGGATTACCGCCGACTGCTGCCCGACGCGGTGAAAATCGAGCTGCTGGACGACCTGCTGGAAGCCGTCCGGCACAACAGCGACACCTGGAACGCCCAGGCGCTGGAAGTCATCTTCTACAACCGCATGATCGCGCTGGAAATCGAGCGGGAGTTCGAGAAGCGGCGGCTTCAGGTCGATCCCGAAAGGGTCGAAGCGCTGGCCTTCGGCGAGGGGTTCGAACAGTGCGCCACCACCTGGAAGGCCATGGTGGGCGGCTACCTCGGATGGTCCCGGCCCATTGAAATCGACTACAACCTGTCGGTGAGCGGCATGCCGCTGCTGCGCGGGGCAAAGTTCAAGGAGAGAGTGGCGGTGGGGGAGGAGGTCCGCATGTTCCTGTGGGAACTGGAGGACGGACGTCCCATGGCCTGGTTCGTGCGGACCCGGGGCAGCCTGGCCCAGGCTCAACTCTTCGTCAGCCTGCCCTTCGACCTGAAGGATTTCAAGCTCTTCGACGAGTTCGGCGCCCAGCTCTGGCCCGATCCCGTCCGCGAGACCCAGCACCTGGGAGGCGTCCACTGGTGGTGGATGGGATCGGCCAACGATTCTCCGCTCCGAATGGACTTCACGGGCCCGATGAGGGTGCCGGTCTCGGTGGGCTTGCGCCAGTTGCCCACCGACCGCAACATCTTCATCGTCTCCGGCGGCATCCCCTTCGAAGAATTTCGCCAGGCCCTGCTGAAAAGCCCCATCGGCCCGGCGCCCTCAAGGTAGGCCCGCCTGGGGCGAAATTCCCCGCGGATCAACGGTCAGGGCGAGAAACCTCCAACATCCCGCATGCTTCGTGCCCCTTCGTCGTCCTTCGTGGCCCTTGCTGGTTCTTCCTGCCCCTTCGTGGATATCTTTTTTGTCTTGGCTCGTTGGTCTGAGAAACGGCCTCAAGCTAAAACTCGTAGCGCAGGCCGAACTGGATCACCCTCGGCGGAATCATCACCCGGGAGTAGTTGCCGAAGCTCCCGGGGAAGGTGAACGAGAGAGTCTCCCAGACGTCGGCGTTGAACCGAACGCTGTTCGTCAAATTGAAGGCTTCCGCCCGGAACTGGAGACTGTGATTCTCGAACGGCAATGCAAAGCGCTTTCCAATGGCCATGTCGATCGAGAAGATCCCGTCGCCGCGCAGGTTGTTGCGCTGTCCGACTTCGCCGGGCAGGACTTGCCTGAAGGAGGCCAGGGCCGCTTCCGGATCGCTGAAGACGTTGGGTCCGGTTCCCCCTCCGATGAGCCGGGCGTTCTTGGCGTTGGTCTGCTCCGGCACCGTTCCGTCGGTTTCGGCGAAGTGCTGGTAGCAGTAGCAGGTCGGCCAGGCCAGGCCGTTCAGCACACTGAGGGGAAGGCCCGAGGTCAAGCGCATGAGGCCGCTGAGCTGCCAGCCGCCGAGCACGGCCTGGCCCCCGCGCCCCATGTCGGGAAGGATCGGCTTCCCGGTTCCGATCGGCAGCTCGACCACCCAGTTGGCGTTCCACTGGTGGCGCATGTCGAAATCGGAGACGGACCGCTGGGCTTCCCGGTCCCAGGAGTTGATGACGCTGAAGGCGGACCAGTAGGTGTCACCCGGAATCTGGCCGAACCGCTCTCCATGGGTGCGCCGGGCGGCGACCGACACCAGGTCGGTGGACTTGGAAAGGGTATAGTTCAGGTCGAACTGGTACCCTTGGGAGAAGGCCTTGCGCAGCGACACCTGCATGGAGTGGTAGGTCGAGGTTCCGAAAGACCGGAGCGCATCGAAGGCCCAGAACTGCGGATTCATGGACACGCCCGGCCCCATGTCGCTGCAGAACGGGATGCAGGCGTAGTCGATATAGTAGAGAGCCGTGCCCGTATCGGGACTGCTGGAACGGATGACGTCGTAGACCCGCTGAGTCGCGGTTGCCTCCGGGGTGGCGGCTCCGGAATAGAGGTTTTCCCAGAACGGGATCGGCCCCACGGCTTCGGGCGACAACCCGCGCCGCACCAGGAGCTCGAGCTGCTGAAGCGCATCCAGCATCGTTTGGCCGGAGGCTGGATCCCTGAAGTCCGTGTACTGGGCCGAGGCGGTGTCGTTGACAAGCAGCCTGCGGCCGAGCCGGCCCACATAGCCGATGTCCACCAGGAATCCCCCGCCGAACTCGCGGGCCAGAGAAAAGGTGGGGTTGATGCTGTAGGGCGGCTTCAGGCTGGAGTCGACTCCCTGGCTCCATCCCAGTCCGGTCGGGTTGGGCGTGCCGGGCCCCCCGGGCGGAGGAGGCAGGATGCCTGACGCGGGCGGGGTGGAGAGCCCGGTGAAGCGAGGAGCATCGGCGACTCTGGCGATCTGGTTGGTCACCTTGCTGGTGAGCCCGAACGCGTTCCGGTCGAGCATCTGCATCATGCCCATCCCGAAGCTGTTGTAGAAGAGGCCCGCCCCCGCCCGGATCGAGGTCCTTCCCGGGCCGCCGAACAGCTTCCCCAGAGCTCCCTCGGTCGCCCCCGGCGAGAAGGCAACGGCCAGCCGTGGCGAGAAATTCCTGGCATGGGTCGCCCACAGGGGACCTCCCGCGGGGTCGTCCACACCCACGAAGCCGATCGATCCCGCTTCGCGGGTGGGCCGGCCGTTGGCCGCCAGGTCCAGACGGTGCCCGATGTACTGGTCGAGACCCGGCGTGATGCTGACCTGGATCCCATTCACCTCCCTGACCGGCGGCATCAGCGACCAGCGCAGGCCGGCCGTGAGGGACAGGCCCGGCCGGACGCGCCAGGTGTCCTGGAGGTAGAGCTCCAGTTGTTCCACGCCGAAAGTCCGGCTGACGGGGTCACCCAGGGCCAACGCATTGCCGTCCAGGTCGTAGTTGTAGTTGGCGTCGAAAAAGTTGAGGACCCCGAGGGCGGTCGCCATCGTCTCCCTGTAGACTCCGGGGTTGGCGGGCGCTGCCGCCAGCGGCGTGTCGAAAACCGCCGGGCCGTCGGCAAGCGCCCAGGCGGCCTGCTTGGCGAAGTGAAAGCTGTTGTCGTAACTCAAGCGGCGGTTCCGATTGGAGAAGAACGCCCCCCCGAACTGCACGGAGTGGGTGCCCCTGATCACCGAGAAATCGGCCGCCAGGGTCTGGGTCGGCAGGTAGACCTCCCGGGGCGTGGTGGCGCCCTGGATATCGTCGATGATGCTATCCCCGATACTGGCCCTGGATGCCGTCTGCACACCCGAAATGTCCACCCTTTGGCCGGTAAATCCGTAGCGGAAGGTGCCGACGAGGTTCCCTGCAAACAGGCCGTTGTATCCCAACGCCAAGCCGCGGCTGGTGTCGGTAGTCTCCGTGTTGGGGGACTGGCCGGGAAACTGGGGCAGGCCCGTGATGCGGTCGTTCTGGAAGTTGAGGCGCAAAAACATGTTGTGCGAACCGATCTGATCCAGATTCCAATCGGTCTTCGAGATGAAGGTGTTCCAGGTCAGGGGCGTGGGAGCCGTGAAACGGTATCCGGCCGTGTTGAGGCCATCTCCGACAGTGGAGTCGTTGGGCTCCGGAAAGGACCTGAAGTATTCGAGCGTGGCGGGGCTGGGGCCGGTGCCGAGCGGATCGATCCTGGCGCGGATGAACGCCGGATCGAGTGTCTGCACCACCCCGTCGACGCTCCTGTACCGGACGAACCCGTCGCGCATGGAAGCCGTCGGAACCCGGCGCACCGCGCTGCCGTCGCTGGCGTCCCGGCGGCCTTCGTAGTTGAGGAAGTAGAAGAGGCGGTCCTTCACGACGGGTCCCCCGACCGAACCCCCGAACACGTTGCGGATGAGCTTGGGACGATCCACGCCGGCCCGGTTGTTGAAGAAGTCATTGGCGGCGGTGATGGTGTTGCGGTGGAATTCGTAGAGCGATCCGTGGACTTCGTTGGTCCCGCTCTTGGTCACCAGCGAGACCTGCGCGCCTGACGAACGGCCCTGGTTGGCGTTGGCCGTGGTGGTCACCACCCGGAATTCCTGAATCGAATCCAGCGTGTTGCGCAGCACGCTGGTGAAGGGCAGGCGTCCGTTCTGGTCATTCACGTCGACCCCGTCGAGGGTGACGTTCGACTGGTCGCTCTGAGCTCCGTTCACGGTGCCGTTGCGGATGTCTCCAGACAACTTGGAGTCCAGCGGGTCGGCGGTCAGGAAGGTGACGCCCGCCTGCAGCGAGAGCAACCCGGCCGGATTGCGTGCATTCAGCGGCAGTTGTCGGATCGGCTTGGTTCCGAAGGCGTTCCCGACCGAGGCGTCGGTAGTGTTGAGCTGTGGCGCCGTTGCCGACACCGTGATGGACCGGGTGAGGGTGGCCACGGTGTCGAACACGATCGGGAGCTCGAGGTTGGTGTTGACAAGCAAGGTGAGACCTTCAACGGTCACCGAATTGAAGCCGGGCTGTGACGCCGTCAGCGTGTAGGAACCGGGAGGAAGCTGGGCAAAGACGAACAGGCCCTCTTCGTTGGAGAGCACGGTGCGCTGGATGTTGTTGTCCTGGTTGATCACGGTGATCTCGGCGTCGGGGAGGATGCCGCCGGTCTCATCGGTGACCACTCCACTCAAGCTGCTCGATTGAGCCCCTGCATTGGGAGCGGCCAGGGCCATGGCCACCAGCAGGGTCAGAAATGAACTGTAAATTCGAGTTGGTTTCATTGTTGGAATCCTTTCCCGAAGGATCCTGAGCTGGATCTATCACCTTGGACAGGCAGCATCGGCTCCCGAAAGGTAATGCAATCTTCGTTTGAAAAAGTTAACCGGATTTCAGGAGGAGAACCGTTGCCCACACACCCAAATTCGAAGGGAAACCCGACCTCAGGCGCAATACGCAAAATTTTTACCCTGACCATACGGTTATCCTACCTCTTTTCAAGCCTTTTCCCAAAACTAAAACTCCATTCCGTTGATTCGGTAACGGCTGCAGGCGACTGGCCTCCAATGCGTCAGTTCTCATCTTTTTCTTCAACTGGTTCAACCTGCTGAGCCCCGACGACAGCGCGGTGGGGCCGGACGCCGTTTCGGTGGGTGATCTGGGCAGCGATCGACGCCGCGCTGCCGCTGCTCCTGGGGGCTCCAGGGAATGACCCTGTTGAGGAGCGGTAAGTGAGACAGTTTCAAACTTCGGTACAATGCTGCTAGAATCTTCGGAAACCGTCTCCCCGAACCCTTGGCCCGAGGCAAATCGACCTCCGGACGCGGGGCGCAAGTCATGAAGCTACCTCCATTGCTGCTTCCGCTGCTCATCGTCGCTCTGGCGGTCTTCGGCCAGCCCGAGGACAAGGTGGGTGAGAAGCCGCATCCGCCCAGACCCGGGTCCGGCAGCCGGGCGGAGTTGGATGAGGTCACCAGCCGGGTGACAGCCGGCCTGACCGGTCCGGAGCACTCGCTGCCGGTCCGCAGAAACAACTACATCGACGACTTCATCTTCGACAAGCTGGAGCGGGACGGGATCCCGCACGCTCTTCTGTCCTCGGACGCCGAGTTCCTGCGCAGAGCCCACCTGGACCTGACGGGACGGCTGCCGGAAGTGGACAAGGTGCGGAGCTTTCTGAAGAACGCCGATCCCGACAAGCGTTCCCGGCTCATCGACGAGCTGACCGGCGCCAGGGTGGACCCCGCCGCCGCCGACCACCCCTCCCACCCTTACCTGGATCGCTGGACCTATTTTCTGTGCGATCTCTTTCGCGCCACCCAGGGTGAGATCGGCCCCAAGGGACGGAATCTCTTCTGGGACTATCTCAACACGGCGCTGCTGCTGGACGTGCCCTACGACCAGTTGGTCACCGAGATGCTGACGGCCACCGCCCGCTCCAACTGGGAGTCGGCGCCCGCCAACTATCTCGCCAGGAACCACGCCGACGATGCCGACGGATTGGCGGTCAACCATGAGGACAGCATCGAGGACATCGCCATCAGCAGCACCAGAAATTTCCTGGGGATCAACCTGGAATGCATCGCCTGTCATGACGGCGCCTACCACCTGGAGAAGATCAACCTCTGGCTCAGCCGGAAAACGCGGGAGGAGTTCTGGCGCCAGGCCTCCTTTTTCGGAGGCATTCGGATGTTCCGCGGCTTCGGGATCGGCCAGGAATTTCCAGTGCAGGAAGACACCCACCGCTACGACCTGAAGTACCCCAGCGTCAAGCGCATGAAGCGCTATTCGGCGGACACCACTCCCACCTTCCTGCTCGACGGCGAGCGGGCCAGGCCGGGAGAGGACTTTCGCCGGGCCTACGCCCGAATGCTCACCTCCCATCCCCAGTTCGCACGGGCCACCGCCAACCTGATCTGGACCGAGCTCATGGGGGTGGGCA
Source organism: Terriglobia bacterium (assembly GCA_963665655.1). GTDB lineage: Bacteria > Acidobacteriota > Terriglobia > Versatilivoradales > Versatilivoraceae > Versatilivorator. The sequence goes on along the minus strand of OY762429.1, from coordinate 3,828,640 downwards.
TCGTCGATCCTCCCTTTGAGTTCGACCTGGCCCGGCAGGACCCCGACAATCCCCCACCGGCTCCCTGGACCCTCCAGCCCACTCATCCCGAGCTGCTGGATGCCCTGGGGAAAGACTTCGCAGAGAACGGCTTCAGCTTGCGGGCCATCATCCGGCGGATCAGCAAATCGAGCGCCTATCAGCTCTCCAGCCGGTTTTCCGGCCGGTGGCGCCCCGAGTATGCCCGCTACTTCGCCCGGCGCAACGCCAGGCGCCTCTCGGCGGCCCAACTCCACGACAGCCTCTGCCAGGTCACCGGGGTCTTCCCCGAGATCCCCATCATGGGCACCGACCTCAAGGTCAAGTACGTGATGCAGACCCGGGGACCCTATGACCTGCAGGGTGAGCTGAAGGTCTTTCTGGCCGCCTTTGGCCGGAGCAACCGCGACGTGGCCGACAAGAGCCTGGCCGGCTCGACCGTGCAGGCCTCGCTCCTGCTGAACAGCGACCTGATCAAGGAGAAGGTTCAGGCGGACAGGGGACGGCTTCAAACGCTCCTCAAGCAGGAGCCCCTCAAGAGCAACCAGGCCATCGTGGAAGAGCTCTTTCTGGCGACTCTGGGCCGGCTCCCGCGAGAAGAGGAGCAACGGCTGGGGGTAGCCCAGATTGAACGCTACCGCGAGTCCGGGGCCGAGGACCTGCTGTGGAGTCTGCTCAACACCAAGGAATTTCTGTTCAACCTTTAGGAGAGGAACCGGTACCATGGAAGATGCCATGACCCGCATTCCCCACTTGACCCGGCGGGGATTCATTCGCGCCGGGGCCGCCACCGCCACCTGCTTCTGCCTTTCGCCCATGATGGACCCGCTCAACCTGCGAGCGGCCCGAAAAGTGAACCCCCGGGGCAGCGCCGACTACTGCATCTTTCTCTTTCTGGACGGCGGGCCCAGCCAGATCGACACCTTCGACTTCAAGGAGGGGCATTACACGCCGGCGGACTTCGACCTGCGGACGGTCAAGGGCGGGATGTTGAAGCTGCCCTACGCCTTGTTCCCCCGGCTGTCGGAGAAGCTGGACGACCTGGCCATCGTGCGTTCGGTGGAGGCCTGGGAAGCCGGCCACTCCCGAGCCCAGTACGTCCTGCAAGTGGCTCACCCGGTCAGCCCGGCCCGCCGGGCCGAAATGCCTTCCCTGGGAGCCGTCATCGCCTACGAAATGGAGGCCCGCCGCAAGCCCGGCGACTTTCTCCCTCCCTTCGTGGCCATGAACTACAACATCACCAGCGGCGCCGGCATCGTGGGCGCGGGCTGTCTGGACCCCAAGTACGGCCCGCTGGCCTTCAATACCCAGGAGAGCCGGCATTTCCTGCTCGAGGAAGGCGAACGGGAACGCTTTCTGAGACGGTGGGACCTGCTGAGCCGGCTGGAGCAGGGACACCCGGTCTCTGCAGCCGGGAGCTCGCGCCCGATTGAAGAGTTCCGATCCTACTACGGGGAGGCCCACTCCATCATGATGGCGCCGGAGGTCCGGGAGGTCTTCAAGCTGGAGACGGAGGAACGCAAGCGCTACGGGTCCTCGGCCCTGGGAGATGCCTGCATCCTGGGACGCAACCTGATTGCGGCCGAGGCCGGCACCCGCTACGTGTTCATCACCCACGACGGCTGGGACCTTCACGCCAAGGCCTACGACAAGACCAGCACTCCCAACCAGTACACTCTGGGCCGCGAACTGGACGCGGCTTTCGCCAGCCTGCTGACCGATTTGAGCCGGCTCAGAACCAAAGAAGGACAGGTGCTATTGGACCGGACCCTGATTGTGTGCATGGGCGAGTTCGGGCGCACGGTGGGGGACCTGACCGTCAATAAGGGCCGCGATCACCACCGTTTCGCTTCCACCAGCCTGTTTGCGGGCGGCGGCGTCCGGGGCGGCCGCATCATCGGGGCTACCGACCCCACCGGCGGCAAAGTGGTGGATTCCGGATGGAGCCAGAAGCGCTCCATCTACATGGAAGACATCGCCGCCACCCTGTACTCCGCCCTGGGCATCGACTGGTCCAAGAAGATCACCAACACCCCCTCGGGTCGGGCTTTCGAGTACCTGGAGCCGGTCTCGGGAACCACCTTCCTGAAGGTGGACGAGATCGCGCCGCTCTTCACCTGACACCCCGGTTCGCAACGGCCTGATACGCCGGCGTCCACCCCCCACCGCATCAGCCTTCGCCATTCGGCTCGGCTTCTGCGACTCCCCCTCAAGGGGGGAGTGATTCTTGAGTTTCTTGAACGACGTTTTGGGAAATTGGGGAGCGGACGCCCGGAGATAATCAATTGAAAATCCTGTCCACCGGCAGTGTCGTGGGTTACGGGAGAGCCGCGTATGCGGCGGTTGGCGTGAGTTACCTGAGACAAGGTCACCTAAAAGCCATCCTTATCGAGCAGCGTAGCTGCGGCCTCGTGTCGCCTTGCGGGAGAGCCCGGAGGTACCTCATAGAAGCCGCGTTTGGCAACGAAGGTTGCGGCCCCTTGGAAACGGAGGCGGTAGCCTGGGGTCGTGTGAGTTCTGCGCCAACCCAGCCGCGTAGGCGGCGAATCAAGAGCCGCGTCCCCGAACGCACCACCTCCCAAAAGGCTAAATCACTCCCCCCTTGAGGGGGAGTCGGCGAGACAAGGGCGCCAGCCCGCAGTTGAGCCGGTGGGGGGCCAACGCGGCGTCCGGCAAGTGCGCATCAGCGTCGGCTTGAGGCCGGGAGCGTTGCAAACCACCGACCACTGGCCACCGGATCCCACTGCCTTTTGGCACTTTCAATCCTCCCCCGGATAGGCGATCATGAAACTTGAGGGAGGTCGAATTGCCAAGGATCCCTGCAGCGTTGGCGATGGGACTGGGTCTGGCCCTGACCCTGTGCCCGCCGGCGGCGGCCAAACCGCCGGTCTGCACCGGCAGCCAATCCATCGGCCAATTCCGTTTTCTGGTGCAACCCGCGCCCAAAGTGAGGGCTCGCCCGCTGGCCGCGGTCAATCGACTGGAGAAGGGCCGGAAGCTGCTGTACATCCCGATCCGCCAGAAGTCCGACCGCAAGCACCAGGCCAGCATCGCCCTGGTGCTGATCGCCGCCGGGGACAATCCCGAGAAGGAATGGGTGGTCCTGGACCCCAGGCCGGCCGCGGCAGCCACCCAGTGGGAGGTTCCCTTCGACGTCGAGGTGGTGGCGGCCGTCTACGGTCCCCGGGGGCTGAACATCAAGAAGGTCAAGGCCCTGGTCAAGAACAACGAGGACGTTATCACCCAGCTCGCCGACTACGCCCAGCAGACGGCCCAGGTGGGAGCCCTGGTGGAAACGCTGGCGTCCTGGGAACGCTCCCCCGCCAATTCCCAGCCCCTGGACGCCGTGCTGCAGGGGTTCTCCGCGCAGCATAACGTCAGCCTGCCCCGCATCGACCCCAAGGCGCCTGCCGATCAACAGGCAGCGCTGCTGTTGCGCACCCTGCTGCCGTCGCTGTCGACCTACGACCCGCTCAACCCCCAGCCGGCTCACGGAATCAGACAATCGGCCGGTCTGGCCGCTTCCCTGGCGACAATGTTCCTGGGGAACTCGGCTCTGCTGGCCACCGGCGGGGTGGCCCTGTTTCAAAACCTGAAGACCCTGATCTCCCCCGGGACCGACTTCCGATCGGCCTTCGCCCGGAATGTCCCTCCCCACGACGTGCAGCTCTGCTCCCAGCGGCGACCCGCCAAAGCCAGGGCCAGGATCGCCTACCTGTGGGCTCTGCGCATCCCTTCCAGGGATCCGCCCCAGGTCAACGTGGCTTCCGATGCTCATCTTCCCATAGGCCGGGAGGCCCTGCTTCCGATTCACGCGGAGGATGCCTCCGACTGGAGACAGTTGCCGCGAGCCCATGACTGGAAGCTGATCCAGGCCGGAAGCGACCGGCAGTTTGCCGTGGGGGTGTCGCTCGAGCCGTCGCTGCGTGCCCTCAAACTGGACACCGGCAAGGAAGTCCTTCCCCCGGGGGAGTACGCTCTTGCCGCTTCCTGGGATTGGGAGCCCTTCGAGCTGGCCGGCCGGTTTCGCCTCCACCGATTGGGGGACCTGAACCTGTCTCGGTTGACACCCCAATCCAGGGACAGGCTGGTGACAAAAAGCGGACGGGTCCGCGTCGAGTTGATGGGCTCCGACTTCCAGTTCGTCCAGAAGCTGGAGTTGGTGGATCCCGACGCTTCAGGCCAGACCGTCATGCCGCTGCCCTTCCTGCTGTCTCCAAGGACACCGGACGGAGGCCAGGAAAAACTGGGCTTCGCTCTGGACACCGATCGGCTCGACCCCGGCCTCTACGGACTGAGAATCTCCCAGGCTGGCGGCGAACCTCAGGTTCTTCCCATGGAGGTTCATCCCCCGCTGCCTCGACTCTCCAATCTCCCTCTCAAGGTCAATCTTGGAGAAGAAAGCCAGGGGCTCCTGTTGGAGGGAACCGGTCTGGAGCGCATCGTCGCCATGGAAAGCGCCAGGGCCCGGTTGGAACTGGCGCCTGCGCCACCGGAAACAAGGGATCTCCAACAGCGGGATGTCACGGCTTTTCTGGAGGATGGGGCCCAACGGGGCGAACGGTTCCCCATCACCTTGAGGATCATCGGACTGGAAGCTCCGGTGGTGCTGAATCAGGCATTGCAGGTCGTGGGGCGCCGGCCGGCAATTGCACGCGCCAACACCTCCTTCCCGCCCAAGGCCGGGCTGGGACTGCGCGAGGGAGAACTCCCGGCCGGCCGGCCGGTCGGCTTCGCCATCGGAGTGGAGAACCTCCATCCGCTGGCCTCGCTGCAACTGGGATGCCAGAGCGGCGAAGGATTCGAATCCAGGCTGACCCTCAACCCCGGCCGGCCACAAGGCGCCACCCGGCTGGACGTCACCGGGAAGGACACCCTGTTTCTCTCGCTGGACCCGGGCAGCCTGAGCGCCACCGGCTGCACCCTGGCCGTGGTGGTCCGCAACAAGGCCAACGGTTCGTCCGAGCCGCACCGCCTGGGCCGGGTGGTCCGTCTGCCCAGGATCGAGCGATTCGTCCTGACCGGCAAAAAGCTGGGGGAATCGCTCTACGAAGGTGTCCTGACTGGAGAGGAACTGCACCACATCGCCAAGGCGGGTTGGGACAAGAGCCAGGGTCACCCCGTCGCGGGCATCCCCACCCCTTTCCCGGATGACCCCGAAAAGCAGACCTTGAGGATCGCCCTGCCCTGGCCCTCGCCCGAGCCCCACGCCCCGGTCTTCATCTGGTTGCGCGGCGAGGACCGAGGGCGACCCACCCAGGTGCGGTATTGACGAAGTTTGAAGTTTGAAGGGGGAAGTTTGAAGTTTGAAGTTTGAAGGGGAAAGTTTGAAGGGGATGGCCCACCCAGGTGCGGTATTGACCCGCCGATCTCGCCGGCGGACTGCATTCTTGACAAGAAGAATTATTCCAGGTCGGGGATGGCCGCCGGATTGGAGAAGGACGTGACGAGACGGCGGTTGCTGGGACTCGTGCTCGCCGGAATCTGGCTCGGCCAGAGCGCCTGTCAAAGCGGCGATCGTTCTTCGCCGGCCCCTGGGTGGAGCGCCGGAGCCGCTCCTCTGCTGGCATCCGCCAAAGGCAACGCCCCTTTGCCGACCGCCCACCCCGGCGTTCGCTCCTACAACAAGCCCAAGCCCCTGCCCCCGGGGGCCGTCACCCACGATTGGACCTCGTTCCTGGGACCCACCCACAACGGGGTTTCCACCGAGACCCGCCTGCTCAAGGATTGGCCGGAGGGTGGACCGCCCCTGGTCTGGGAACTGGCCAAGGGAACCGGCTACACCTCACCGGCCATTCGCGACTCCCGGCTGGTCTACTTCTACCGCCAGGGCCAGGAGGAAATCGTCGACTGCCTGCACCCCGAAACCGGGCAAGGCTACTGGACCTTTCGCTACCCGACACGCTACAGCGACCGTTACGGTTACAACAACGGACCCCGCTGCAGCCCGGTGATCGACGGCAACCGAGTCTACACCTACGGCGCCGAAGGAAAACTCCATTGCCTCGACCTGGAGTCCGGTGCAGTCCACTGGAAACGCCACTTGTCGCGTGAGTTCCGGGTGCCCCAGGATTTCTTCGGGGTCGCTGCGACACCCCTGGTCGAGGGGAACCGGCTGATTGTCAACCTGGGCGCGCCGGGTGGGCCTTCGGTGATCGCTCTGGACAAACTCACCGGCGAACTCGTTTGGAAAACCGGAGATCAGTGGGGTCCCAGCTATGCGTCCCCGGTTCCGGCCACGGTGAGAGGCAAGAGACGCATTCTTGTGTTCGCCGGAGGCGAAAGCCGCCCGCCCACCGGAGGTCTTTTGAGCATCGATCCCGCCAACGGAAGAATCGACCTCCGCTTTCCCTGGAGAAGCCGCAGCTACGAGTCGGTCAATGCTTCCAACCCGGTGGTGATCGGCAACCAGGTGCTGATCTCGGCCAGCTACAAGACGGGAGCGGCGCTGCTCGACCTGCTCCCCGACGGCACCCACCGATTGGCCTGGACCGCGCCCCACTTCGGCCTGCACTGGAACACGGCCATACACCGGGAGGGTTACCTCTACGGGTTCGACGGCCGCAATGAGCCCGATGCGGCCCTGGTGTGCATCGATCTGAAGACGGGAAAAGAAATGTGGCGCGCCGTGCCGGAATGGGAAGAAACCGTCGAGTTCGGCGGCCGCCGGATGACCCGAACCTTCACCACCTATCGGGGCTCGCTGCTCTGGGCCGACGGAAATTTCCTCTGCCTGGGAGAGCTGGGCCACCTCCTGTGGCTCGACCTCTCTCCCCGGGGCTACCGGATCCTCTCCCGCGCCTGGTTGTTCGCCGCCCGCGAGTCCTGGTCCCCTCCGGTCCTGAGCCGGGGTCTGCTCTACGTCTCCCAGAATCGCCGGGATTTCGTCCGGGGAGGCTCCCCCCGCCTGCTGTGCTACGACCTGCGCGCACCGAGCTCGGGCGCCCCCTGACCCATGACCCGTCCCCTTGACCGGCCGGACGCAGGGCCCGTCGCCGAAACCGCGCGCATCGACGCGATCGACGTCCTGCGCGGCTTCGCCCTGCTCGGCATCCTGGTGATGAACATCCAGGTCTTCGCCATGCCCCAGGCGGCCTACTTCAACCCGACCGCCTACGGCGACCTGGAGGGCGAGAATCTCTACGTCTGGCTGGCGGGACGGATGCTCGCCGATCAGAAGTTCATGGCTATCTTCTCGATGCTGTTCGGCGCGGGCATCGTCCTGATGGCGGAGCGGGCCGAGGCGCGCGGCGGCGCCGCCCGGTTGCACTACCGGCGGATGGGGTATCTGCTGGTCATCGGGCTGCTCCATGCCTACCTGCTCTGGCATGGCGACATCCTCTTCACCTACGCGATCTGCGGATTCGCGGTCTACCCGCTACGCCACCTGTCGCCGGGATGGCTGGCGGCGCTCGGGACGACCCTGCTGGCGGTCGGCTCGGCCTGCTCCGTGGCAGCCGGTCTTTCGCTGGAGTACTGGCCGAAGGAAGCGCTGACCGCCTTTACGGCCGACCTGTGGCGGCCGACGCCGGAGATGATCGACTCCTCGCTCGCCGCCTTTCGCGGCAGTTGGCTCGATCAACAGCCCGTCCGGTCGGCGGAGGCCTTCGCCTTTCAGACGTTCGTCCTGATCACCTGGGGTTTCTGGCGTGCGGGCGGGCTGATGCTCATGGGCATGGCGCTCTTCAAGCGCGACGTTCTCAGCGCGCGCCGCTCGCCGCGCTTCTATGCGGGGCTGATAGCGGCAGCGGTAGCGGTCGGCCTTCCCCTCCAGGCATACGGACTCTCCCTCGACTTCGAGCGGGGATGGCCTGTCTGGTCGTTCTTCATCGGCGCGCAGTTCAACTACTGGCCGAGCATCACCGTCAGCCTCGGCTACATCGGGCTCGTCATGCTCGCATGCCGCACCCCCGTGCTTCGCCGTTTCACCCGTCCGTTCGCGGCGGTCGGGCAGACGGCGCTGACCAACTACCTGCTGCAGTCCGTCCTGTGCACGACCATCTTCTACGGCCACGGGCTCGGATGGTTTGGGTCGGTCGACCGGCTGGGACAGATGGGCCTGGTGGCTGGTGTCTGGACGGTTCAGCTCGTCGCCTCGCCGCTCTGGCTGCGCCGGTTCCGCTTCGGACCGGTCGAGTGGGCCTGGCGGTCGCTCGCCTACGGCGCGCGACAGCCGCTGCAGCGAGCACCGGTCGCCAAGTCCTGAACGACGAAACACTCTCTTGCTCTTGTCCCTTTCGCCGCCGATCTTTGTTATCGGCCAGGCTGAAGGTCCACGGCCACCAATTCCTTCTGATTGCGCGCAAACAGGCGGCCATCGGCCAGGGCGGGATAGGCTCGCACGGTCGGCACCAGGACCCTGGCCTTGACGATGAGACGATAAGCCTGAGGCGAGGCTGAAACCAGAAGCAGCTCTCCGTTTTCCTTCAGCACCAGCAGCCGGTCCCCCGCCAGGCTCACGGTGCCGGCTCGGAAACCGTCCCGACTCCACAGGACCCGGCCCGTCTTCAACTCCACGCAGCGCAGGGACTGGCCATACTCCTGGCGGCCGTGGAATCCATAGAGGTGGCCGCCTCGGATCACGCTGGTCGAATAGTGGCTGGAAAGGGACTCGTCCGAGGTCCAGACCGTTTCCAGCTCGGTGCCCTTGACCCTGAGCTGAACCGCCCCGGTGCGATAGCTGGCCGAGAGGAAAATCAAGGGGCCTGCCGCCAACGGCGTGGCGGCGTTCACCGAAGCCCGGCTCCGGGCTCTCCAGCGAAAGCGGAACAGGACTTCTCCGCTCTTCGGATCTGCCGATACCAGCCCGGTGCGGGTGAAAAACAGGACCTGGCGCCGGCCGCCCAGGGTGGCCATGGCGGGAGAGGAGTAGCTGGCCTCGTCGTCGGTGGCGGTCCACAGCACCCGCCCGCTGCGGGCGTCGAAAGCCACCAGCCCCGCCTGCCCCCTTCCGCCGATGTTGAGGAACAGCCGGCCGTCCTCGACCAGGGGGGAGCAGGCGGCGCCGAAAAAGCCCTTGCGTACGCCGAACTTCTCATGGGTCTTCACGCTCCAGACTTTCCTGCCGCTCTCCAGCTCCAGGCAATGCAGCACTCCCTGGGCGCCAAAGGTGTAGACCTTTCCCTCCCAAACCGAGGGAGTGGCTCGCGGTCCGCCGTCGAAACCGAAATCGTCCCGGTAATCGGTGGGATAGTCGTATTGCCACAACGGCCGGCCGGATTGGGCCTCAAGGCACTCCACCCGTTCCCGGCTTTCGAGCCGATGGAACAGAATCAGGCGCTCCGCCCGCACCACCGCTCCGCTGAACCCCTCCCCTACCGGCTTCCGCCAGAGGACGGGAGGCCCCGAGCCGGGCCAGGAGCCGGCAATGGCCGGCCCCCCATAGACGCCGTTCCGCTTCGGGCCCAGGAACTGGGGCCAGTCCGACTCTCCGGCCGCCACCGGACCGACCGCATGCGGTCTTGCACCCCATGAGAGAAGCAGCCCGGAAATCAGCAAAATCCGGCGTGAAGGAATCAGGAATCCAGCCATTACGGCCTATGGTAGCGGTCCGGGGTCTGCATCAACCAGTGAGAAGTGGACCAGTATTGCAGGTCGGTCCGGCTTTGTCTTTCTTTTTCCCGCAGACTCCCGCCGCCTCCGGGGAATCGTTGCCTTGGCTTCGAGGGATGGGTTATGTTTAAGCTCGCCGCCGGTCAACTGCCGGCACAGTTCCCTCGGAAACAGGTCCCATGAAACGCATCCACCTTGCCGTCGCATTCATCCCCCTCTGCCTGCTGGCCATGAGGCCGAGTGAGCCGTTGCAGTGGTACAAGGGGAACACCCACACCCACACCATCAACTCGGACGGAGACAGCACCCCGGACGAGGTGGTGCGCTGGTACAAGGAGCACCACTACCACTTCCTGGTGCTGACGGACCACAACTTTCTGACCGAGGTCGGGGGTCTCAACAGCATTTTCGCGGCCCGGGAGAAGTTCCTGGTCATCAACGGGGAAGAAGTGACCGACAGCTTCGAAGGAAGCCCCATCCACATCAATGGGCTGAATCTTCGGCAAGTCGTCCCGCCTCAAGGCGGCTCCGACCCGGTGGAAACCCTTCAGCGCAACGTGGACGCCATCCGCGGGATGGGCGGGGTGCCCCACATCAACCATCCCAACTTCCGCTGGGCTCTGACCGCCGATCAGATGCGCCAGGTCCGCAACAACAAGCTCGTCGAGATCTACAACGGCGCGCCCTCGGTCCACAACCACGGAGGCGGCGGCTCGCCCGGCCTGGAGGCCATGTGGGACGAGATCCTCAGCAGCGGCAAGCTCATTTACGGCATCGCCGTGGATGACGCCCACCACTTCAAGGGGGAATTCGCCCCCGACCGCCTCAACCCGGGGCGCGGCTGGGTGGTGGTCCGGGCTCCCCGGCTCTCGACCGCGGCCATCATGGAGGGGCTGGAGGCGGGCCGCTTCTACGCTTCCACCGGCGTTTCCCTGTCGGACCTGCGGGTTGACGACCAGGGGATCGAGATCGACATCCAGGAGAAACCCACTTTCAAGTACACCACCCATTTCATCGGTGACCGAGGCCGCCTGCTCAGCAAGGCCCACGGGTTGAAGGCCCGCTATCGGTTCCAGGGTGGCGAGCGCTACGTGCGGGCCCGGGTGGTGGACTCCATGGGATACACGGCCTGGACTCAGCCGGTATTTGTGGACCAGGATTCCTAGTTCGGCGTTCGACTGTTCGCATCCAGGCAGGAGCTGCCGGCCCAGGTTGACCGCCGGCAGACGGAGCGGTTCCCTGCCGGAGGCCGATCCGGCCCACGGAGGGCGACCGGAGGTCAGTCCACAGGAGGAACCCATGATGAGAGGCTACCGGGACGTTGCGCCGGCCCTGATGGCCGTGAGCCTGCTGGCAGGCACTCTGAGTTGCGGACCGCCGGAATCCGGCCGGTCCGACGACGAGGACAGGCAGCCCCGGCTGCAAAAGGTGGAGTGGGGACAGGTGGGAGGAGCCCCGGTCGTCCTCTACACCCTGACCAACCGCCAGGGCCTCAAGGCCAGGATCACCAATTACGGGACGATTCTCACCGAGATGCACGTTCCGGACCGCCAGGGCGAAATAGCGGACGTCACCCTGGGATTCGACAAGCTGGAGGACTACCTGCCGCGCCATCCCTACTTCGGCTGCATCTGCGGGCGGGTGGTGAACCGAATTTCCAACGCCCGGTTCACGCTCGACGGCCGCGAGTACTCCCTGACCAGGAACTACGGGGAACACCATCTTCACGGAGGAGACCAGGGCTTCGATCGAAAGGTGTGGACTGTGGAAGGCGAGTCGGAATCCGACAACGGGGCTTCGGTGACCATGACCTACACCAGCCCCGACGGAGAGGAGGGGTATCCGGGAAATCTGACCACCACGGTCACCTATACCCTGGCAGACGACAACTCGCTCAGGTTCGATATGGAGGCCGAAACCGATGCTCCCACCATCGTCAACCTGGCCCACCACGCCTACTGGAACCTGGCGGGGCACGACGCCGCCGACGTGCTGGGACACGAACTGCAGTTGAACGCACCCAGCTACACGGTATCGGATGGGCTGGGCGTCCCTACCGGTGAGATCCATCCGGTCGAGGGGACGCGTTTCGACTTCACCAGGCCCAAGACGCTCGGCGCCGACATCGGAAATATTCCGGCGGACGCCAAGGATCAACGCGAGGGCTACGACGTCAACTTCGTTCTGGACGGTTCCCCCGGCCGGTTGAGGCGGGCGGCAAGGGTTCGGGAGCCCGTTTCCGGCAGGACGCTGGAAGTGCACACCACCGCGCCGGGAGTCCAGCTCTATACCGGCAACTACCTGGACGGGTCGTTCCAGGGCAAGGGCGGCATCGCTTACCAAAAGCAGACCGGATTCTGCCTGGAGACCCAGCACTTCCCCGATTCCATCACCAAGGAGGGCCAACCGGGGTGGCACTCCATCATCCTGCGGCCGGGTCAGACCTACCGCCATACCGTGGTGTTCACATTCGGAACGGAATGAGCGGCCGGAACGCCGGGCACTTTTCCAGCCTCGGAGACGGGGGGCTGACGCGAGCGGAGCGAGCCTGCAGCGACCCGAGAGAGACCCTATGCCGATATGAGAGTCCACACCTTGAAACACGTGCCCTTCGAGGGGCTGGGATCCATGCTTCCCTGGTTCCGGGAGCGCGGATGGCAGGTCAGCCTGACCGAGCTCCATCGGGAAGAACCGCTGCCACCGGTGGACGAGATCGATTGGCTGGTGGTGATGGGCGGCCCCATGAGCGCCAACGACGAGTCCAGGTATTCCTGGCTCAAGGCCGAAAAGGACTTCATCGGTCAGGCGCTCCAGGCCGATAAAGCCGTCCTGGGCGTCTGCCTGGGTAGCCAGCTCATCGCCAACGTCCTGGGCTCCAGGGTATACAGGAACAGCGAGCCCGAGATCGGCTGGTTTCCCATTCGGCGCTCCGCCGAGGCGGCTGCTCACCCGTTGGGGAGCCTTTTCCCCGAACAAGCCGAAGTCTTTCATTGGCACGGAGAGACCTTCGACCTGCCCCGCGGGGCCGTCCACCTGGCCAGGAGCCAGGCCTGCCTGAACCAGGCCTTCGCTTACGGCGACCGGGTGCTGGGTCTTCAATTCCACCTCGAAACCACCCGAAAAGCCCTTGAAGACCTGGCTCACGGCTGTGCCGACGAACTCGTCGACAGCCCGTTCATTCAGAGTGCCGAGCAGATGTTGTCCGATCCGGATCGCTTCACCCGGCTGAACCGACTCCTGGAGCCGATTCTCGAGGGGCTGGCGGCCCGGATGGAGTGAACGGGAAAGAGGCATCCATTCACCATGCAACCCCCACCCTTCAAGGTGGCCGCCGCCCACGTGGCCCCGGTGTTCCTCGATAAGGAAGCCACGTTGGACAAGGCCTGCGCCCTGATCCGGGAAGCCGCCCGCCACGGGGCGCAGCTCATCGTCTTCCCCGAGACCTACATTCCCGCCTTCCCACTCTGGTGCGCCTTGCAGGCGCCCATCGAGAACCATGCCCTCTTCTGCCAACTCGCCGCCGGCAGTCTGCGGGTGGACGGACCGGAGATCGGCAAGGTGGCCGACGCGGCCCGCCGCAGCGGCATTTTCGTCTCCCTGGGCTTCAACGAGGTCTCGCCAGTCAGCGACGGTTGCCTCTGGAACGCCAACCTGCTCTTGAGCGACCGGGGAGACATCCTCTGCCATCACCGCAAGCTGGTTCCGACCTTCTACGAAAAACTGGTCTGGGCGCCCGGGGACGGCAGCGGACTGCAGGCGTGCGAGACCCGTCTGGGTCGGGTGGGAATGCTGATCTGCGGGGAGAACACCAATCCCCTGGCCCGTTTCGCCCTGCTGGCCCAGGGCGAGCAGGTCCATCTTTCCACCTACCCGCCCCTGTGGCCTACCCGCGACCCGGCCACCGGCGGCAACTACGACCTCAAGCAGGCGATACTGATCCGGGCCGGCGCCCACTCCTTCGAAGGCAAGGTCTTCAACGTGGTGGCCTCCGGCTTCCTGGATGCGGCAGCCCGAGACCGCCTGGGCCGGCTGAACCCGAATGCCGGTCGCATCCTGGACGGGAGCCCCCGGGGCATCTCGGTGGTCGTGGGTCCGGAGGGAACCCCCGTCAGCCCGATTCTGCAGGACGAGGAAGGCCTCCTCTACGCCGAGATCGATCTCTCCCGGACGGTGGCCCCCAAGCAGATCCACGACGTGGTGGGCGGGTACAACCGGTTCGACGTCTTCAAGCTCAGCGTGGACCGGTCCCGCCGGCCTCCTCTGAACTTCGAAGCCGGCGATCCTCGTCTCGAATCGACGGACGCCGCGCCGAATGATGAGGATCGTTCGTGACGTCTTCCGGTCACGGGAGCCGAAGCGACTCACCAGGCGGGGCACAGGCGATTCGGAACGGCTCGGAGGGTTCTTCGGTCAAGGCCCGAGACCAGGGGCATCGGTGCGGAGCGTGCGTTGATCGGAGACGACCATTCAGGCAAGAAAGGTCTTTACCACGAGGCTTAGAACACCGGCTAGAACGAGACCGACCATCCACTTCAGGAGCCTCACGTCTGCTTCGATGTTTGCCAGACGGTTTTCGTAGGTCGCGATCTCCACGGCTGCATCTCGGGCCTTTTCGTCAGGCGCGCCGGCGGCCCTCAAGGCCTCGTAGGTTTTGGAGAGCATGATCGCCATGTCGAAAGCATACAGTTCCCGACCCGGACAGGCAATAGAAAGAGCTTGAGTGACTTGCGTCTGTGGACCAACCGACTGGTGGCGCGCCAAATGCGGCTCAACCGGGAGACCCTCGACAACTGGCGCCTCTACCGTTCTCACCGGGAAGCGGTGGCCGACCGGATCTGCCAGCCACCTCAGCCGGCCTCGGCCAGGCTCTGCATCCTGGGCGCCGGCAACTGCAACGACCTGCACCTGGCCCGGTTCACCGGCCGTTTCTCACAGGTTCACCTGGTGGATCTCGACCGGCAGGCCATGGCCAAGGGCGTCCAGCGACAATCTCCGCCTGCGCCCGACAGCATCAGCCTCCACGGGGGAGTTGATCTTACCGGCATTTTGAAGACCCTGGCTACCTGGGAACGCTACCGGCCCAGCCGAGAGAGCATCGATCACTGCATCCGGGAAGCCCGAGCCTTTGCCGGTCTTCCGTTTCTGGGCCGGTTCGAGGTCGCCGCTTCGATGTGCCTGCTGTCCCAGATCATCGATTCGATCGTCTCGGTGACCGGACCCAAGGCCCTGCCCCTGGAGCTGGTGGAAGCTCTGCGGCAGCGGCATCTGCGGCTATTGGCGGAGTTGCTGGCGCCGGGCGGTGTCGGCTACCTGGTCACCGACTTTGCCCGGCAATCGGGAGGCGGTCACCCAACCCCAAAGGCTTATCCGACTTCGGAAAGCGCCCCAGCGCCTCCCGGCGAAGCATTCCTGGGCGTGAATCCACAGGAGCTTTGCGCACTGGTGAGCAATGACGCCGTCCTCCGCAACCAGGTCCGACACGCGCGGGTGAGCCCGTCATGGCTGTGGCGGCAAAACCCGCGACGCACCCTCCGGGTCTGCGCCATCAGCTTCCAGCGGATTGAGGAAGGAACGGGGTTTTGGGGACGATGAGGCGTTCTCCCCGATCTCCACAATTGAACTGTTCCTGATCGAAAAGCACCAGGATCAATCCATGCCTCGACTGACCGACTACAGTGCCCTCACCTTCGACTGCTACGGCACCCTGATCGACTGGGAGATCGGGATCTGGGACGCCTTGCAACCGCTGATCCTGCACAACCCCGGGTCGGACCTCACTCGCGAGACCGCCCTCGGAGCCTTCGCCCGGTGGGAGAGCCGGCAGCAGCAGAACGCGCCCGATCTGCCCTACCCGGAGCTGTTGTCGCGCGTGCACCGAGGCATCGCTGAATCGTTCGGCCTCGAATCCAACCGGGACCTCGATGCAGCCTTCGGAGGCTCCGTACCGCACTGGCCGGCATTTCCGGACAGCGCCGGCGGACTGCGTCTCCTCGGCCGGTACTACAAGCTGGTCATCCTGTCCAACGTGCATCGCGACGGCATCGCCGCCTCTACGCAGAAGCTCGGGGTTGAATTCGACGCGGTCTACACGGCTCAGGACATCGGCTCCTACAAGCCGGCCGACGCCAACTTCGCCTATTTGCTGGATCACCTGAAATCCGATCTCGGACTGCAGCGATCGGAGGTTCTCCACGTGGCCCAGAGCCTCCACCACGACCACGCACCGGCCAACCGTTTCGGCATCGCCAGCGCCTGGATCGACCGGCAGCGGTTGTCGGAAGGCGGGAGTTGGGGGGCGACCGAGCCGATGGAGTCCATCCCCTCGACCGATTTCGTCTATTTCTCCATCGGGGAGATGGCCGAGGCGGTGGCGGGGAAGAAGTGTGAAGTTTGAAGTGTGAAGTTTGAGGTGTGGAGTTTGAAGATTGAGGTGTGGAGAGCTATTTGATCGACACGCGAAGCGTCTTGTCGGCATCGGCGCAGTCCGTCAAAAAAGCTCAGTCAGATCACCAGAAGTTTGCCCGTTTCCGAAACCCTCGGCCGACCACTCTTCACACTTCGAACTTCACACTTCAAACTTCACTGTCTTCCGCTCAGGAAGACTTCTTCTTGCCCTTCCCGCGAACGAACTGCCAGCCGAAGCGGCCCTTGATGCAGAGGTGCCCGCGAGTGACCTCCTGGTCGAGCGGTGAGGTGGCCTTGACGATCCGGTTGTCCTGCACGTGCAGGGTGAGGGTGCAGCCGACCCCGCAGTAGGGACAGATGGTGTCGGTGCGCTGTTGCTCCGATTCCTTCCAGGCGCCCGCTTCCCGCATGTCGTATTCCGACTTGAACATCAGGGCGCCGGTGGGACAGACTCCGATGCAGTTCCCGCAGTAGACGCAGGCGGAATCCGGGAGCGGAACCGAGTACTCGGTGGAGATGCGGCTGTCGAATCCGCGGCCGGCCACTGCGATGGCAAAGGTGTTCTGAGCCTCCTCGCCACAGGCCTGCACGCACTTGTAGCAGAGGATGCACTTTCCGTAGTCCCGTATATAGAGATCGTTGTCGATCTTGACCGGCTGGGCCACGGTTGCCGCCGTTTGACCGTCGGTCGGACAGTGGACTCCGGCCCGCTCCGTTCCCGGTTCTCCGGATGCCTCCGACGGGGCCGCGGGCCCGTATCGCTCGGGTTGCCCGCCATAGCGCTCCAGGTAGGCCTGCAGTTCGGGAGCGGTGGAAACATCGACCGAGGAAGCCAGAAACTCCAGGACCATTCGACGGCTCAGACGGACACGCTCGCTGTCGGTACGGATCACCATCCCGTTCTCCACCCGGCGGGAGCAGGCCGGAACCAGGGTCCGTGCCCCTTCCAGCTCGACCACGCAGACGCGGCAGACATTGACGGGATTCAGATTTTCCAGATAGCAGAGGGTGGGCGTGTCGATCCCCAGAGTCCTGCAGGCCTCCAGAAGCGTGGATCCTTCGGGAACCCGAACCGTCCGGTCGTCGACGGTCAGGGTGACTCTGTTCCTGGGGGCCGCCGGCGGTGGCTCCGGAATCGGACCGGGGGGCACCGGAACGGTCGGGCAAGGAGCCGAGTCGTTGAAGGAAAAACGAGCTTGCGTTGCCGGTTTTTTCTTTTCCATGGGTTCGACTGCAGACGTCCCGAGTCCGCAAGACCGGCAAGGAGTCTCGCCGACAAAAGGGGCTTCGTCGCAGGCTAGTCGTCCGGACTCATTCCTTGGCGGAGACCCGAAAACTCGGCCCAGCGCGCCAGAGCGGACTGGATGGCGCTGGAGGCGGTGTGTCCGAGCCCGCAAATGGACGCGTCGCGCATGACCTGGCCGATTTCGGCCAACTGCAACGGCGCCTGTCCTGCTCCCTGAACACTCCCGCCGAACAGCCGTGTCAAGGCTTCCTCCTGTCTCACCGTGCCGACCCTGCAGGGAACGCATTGGCCGCAGGACTCGTCGCGGAAAAAGGCCGCGATTCTCAACAGGATTTTACTCAGGTCCACGCTGTCGTCAAAGGGCATCACCACGGCCGAACCGAGGGCGGCGCCGATCGCACGGGTGCCTTCGAAGGTCATGGGGAGTTCCAGCTCCCCGGGAGACAGGAAGGACCCGGCCGCACCTCCGATCAGGACACCCTGCAGCCGGCCGCTACCCCCCACCCCTCCCGCCAGTTCCAGCAGGTTTGCCAGAGTGGCGCCGAAGGGGACCTCGTAGACTCCCGGCCGGCCGACGTGGCCGGAGAGACAGAACAGCTTGGTTCCTGTCGACCCGGGAGTCCCCATTGCGGCAAAAGGCCGGCCTCCCCGCAGGACGATTCCCGGAACGTTGACCAGTGTCTCGACGTTGTTGACCAGGGTGGGACGACCGAACAGGCCCACTTCGGTAGGGAAGGGTGGCTTGTTGCGGGGCTCTCCCCGGTAGCCCTCGATCGAGTTGAACAGCGCCGTCTCCTCGCCGCAGATGTAGGCACCTGCTCCTCGGCGGATCTCGATGTCGAAGGAGAGATCCAGATTCAGAATCCTTTTCCCCAGAAAACCGTGGTGTCTGGCCTGGCGGATGGCATGACTCAAGCGCTCGAAGGCCAGGGGGTATTCGCCGCGGATGTAGAGGAAGCCCTGCTCGCAGCCGGTGGCCAGTCCGGCAATGGTCATGGATTCGATGAGGAGATAGGGATCTTCCTCCATGATCACCCGATCCTTGAAGGTTCCAGGCTCCGACTCGTCCGCGTTGCAGACCAGGTAACGGACCGGCTGGGAGGAACGGGCGCGGTAGACCGCCTCCCATTTCCGCCCTGCGGGAAAGGCCGCCCCGCCCCTTCCCACCAGCCTGGAATCCATGACTTCGCGAATGACCCGCTCGGGACCGAGGTCGACAGCCCGCCTCAAGGCCTCGTAACCCCCTTGGGCCAGATGGTCCTGCAGGCTTTCCGGCTGCAGGCGGCCGACGCGGCGCAACAGGCGCAATCCCGGTTGACCCTGTTGCGGGACGCTCAGGGATGTCGGGACGGACGAAAGCTCCGGACTGTGTTCCGGCTGGTCCACCGCAGCCAGGAGGGCATCGGCCGTGGTCGGAGCCAGAGCACGTTCCCAGGGCTTGGGGCCAGCCGCCGAGACCAGTGCAGCCGGGGCGCGTTCGCATAGGCCGAGACAGGGACTCCTGAGCCAGGTGAGCGCGGACGAGGGCTCGGCCGCTCCGGCGGGGCCCAGGCGGCCGGCCAGGTGCTCGCAGATCGCAGGCGCTCCGCGGATCAGGCAGGCAATGTCATCACACACGTGAATGACGGCCCGAGGCCGCCGAGTCATCGAGAAGAGCCCGTAGAAATCGGCGACGCCGAAGGCTTCGGCGGGAGGGAGGTTCAACCGGCTGCAGGCGTAGTTCAGGGCGCCGGGGCTGATCCAGCCGATGCGGCTGTTGATGGCGTGGAGCACCGGAAGCAGCAGGTGCCTCTGCGACCTGTCCGGCCGTTCCTGTTGGAGATGATAGCTTTCCGCCTTCCCGGCCTGGAGGGGACCCAGGACGCTATCGACGGCGGTCCGCTCGTCCCGGTCCGGAGATTGACCCGCAATGTGAAGATCCAACGGTAGTCTCCTCGGCGATCCCGGACGGTCGGTCGACGCGTCGTCTAGCCTGGCGGGGAATCCGCGAACTTGACAATGCGGACGGCAGAGGCCTTGAACTCCGCGGTGCCGGACTTGGGATCGACGGCGTCGATGGTGAGCTGGTTGGTCTGAACCTCGTCCGGGAAATGCAGGGTCATAAAGGCCAGACCGGGCCGGAGACCGGTATCGAAACGGACCGGAGCAATGACCGAGCCGCGGCGTGAGACCACCTTGACCCGCTCCCCCTCCAGCACCCCATAGCGCTCACCGTCTTCGGGAGACAGGTCCAAGGATTCCCCCCGGCGGAGGGGCGAGGAATACGACGAGGTCTGGGCACCCGTGTTGTAGGAATCCAGGCGCCTGCCGGTAGTGAGTCTGAGAGGAAACTGATCGTTCAACTCGTCCACGGGGGGTTCGAACTCCACCGGGCTGAAGGGCGCCTTTGGTCCCAACAGCGGTTCTTGCCACAGTCGGCCGTGCAGGAAGAGTTCGCCCGGATGCGACTCGTCATAACAGGGCCAGCGGATGCCGTCGAGGGCTTCCAGCCGCTCGTAGCTCATTCCCCGATGCATGGGACTGAGGCCGCGGAGCTCGTCCCAGATCCGCTTCGGGTCCGGGCGGCCCCAGTCGCTTCCCAGGCGCCGGGCCAATTCGTAAAGGATGTCCAGGTCGTCCCGTACTCCGGGGGGCGGGGACAGCGCCCGGCGAACGCGCTGCACCTTGCGCTCGCTGCTGGTGACGGTGCCGTCCGACTCGCACCAGCCGGCCGCGGCCGGCAGGACGACGTCGGCCATGGCCGCGGTGTCCGTCATCAGCAGATCCTGCACCACCAGGCATTCCAACCCCCCAAGGAGACGCCGAGCCCGCCCCTGGTCGGCCTCCGATACCGCCGGGTTCTCTCCCAGAATATAGAGCGCCGTCAGCTTGCCTTCCTCCATGGCGTCGAACATCCCGCTGAGATGCAGGCCCCGCTCGGGTGGAATCTTTACTCCCCAGGCCTGTTCGAACCGAGCGCGGAGCTGATCGTTCTCCACGTGCTGAAACCCGGGAAGCCGGTCGGGAATGGCGCCCATGTCGCCGCCGCCCTGGACGTTGTTCTGCCCCCTTAGAGGGTTCAACCCGCTCCCGTACTTCCCCACGTGACCCGTCAACAAAGCCAGGTTGATCAGGGCCAGCACGTTGTCGACGGCGTTATGGTGCTCGGTGATCCCCAACGTCCAGCAGAGTTCGGCCCTATCTGCCCGGGCGTATTCGTGAGCCAGCTTCCGAATGCTTTCGGCCGGGACTCCGGTTTCCCGCTCACCCCGTTCCAGGGTATAGGGTTCCACCGAGCGCCGGTATTCCTCGAAACCGCTGGTGGCATGGTCGATGAAGGACCGATTCTCCAGGCCGGCGTCCAGAATTTCCCGAGCCATGGCGTTGGACAGGGCAATGTCGCTACCCACCTCCAGACCCAGCCAGCCGTCAGCCCATTGGGCCGAGCTGGTTTTGCGGGGGTCTATCACAAAGAGTCGGGCGCCGCGCCTGACTCCCTTCAGCACGTGATGAAAGAAGATCGGGTGCGTCTCGCGGGCGTTTGATCCCCACAGAAGGATGAGATCGCTATCCTCGATTTCCTGGTAGGAACTGGTCCCGCCACCCATCCCGAAAACCGTCGCCAGACCGACGACGCTGGGAGCGTGTCAAGTGCGGTTGCAACTGTCGATGTTGTTGCAGCCAATGACCGTTCGAACGAACTTCTGAGCGGCGAAGTTGAGCTCGTTGGTCGTCTTGGAACAACTGAACATCCCGAAGGCCTGCGGCCCCTGGTCCCTGGCAACCCTCTGAAATCCTCGGGCGGCTTGTTCCAGCGCCTCGTCCCAACCTGCCGGGCGAAGGCCGGCGCCGTCTCTTACCAGAGGCTCGGTCAGCCGATCGCCTCGTTTCCACTCCATGAAAGTCTTCCTTTCGCCCCTGAATTCCACGGGCTCAAGAGTCTACCGTCACAACCGGAACCGATGCAAGCCCAAGTCCCAGCCGGCATTTCCCACCAGGCCGCCGAGCATACGGCAGGATTGACAACCTCCTCATGACGCTGGATAATGCCCGAAATCAGAAACAGTTCCTCCGAAACCTTCCCGAAGAGTGAACGGCCCCATGGATTTTGCCGGTTACGACCTTGACGACGGGATCTACGACGAGATGCTGCAGCCGAACGGCGAGCCGCGGGAGCATTCCCGATTGCTTTACGAAACCCTGTGCCAACTCACCAGTGACGAGATCAACAGCATCCAGGAGCGGGTCACCCGCTCCTTTTCGAATGAGGGCATCTCCTTCACCGTCTACGGGGACGCCGAAGCCAACGAGCGCATTATCCCGGTCGACTGCCTGCCCAGGATCCTGGCGGCCTCCGAGTGGAGGCATCTTGAAATCGGCCTGACGCAGCGCCTCGCAGCCCTGAACCGCTTCCTGAACGATGTCTACGGGGAGGCCCGCATCATCGGCGACGGTGTGATTCCGGCCGACGTCGTGCGCGGCTGCCCCCAGTATCGCAGCGAAATGTGCGGCGTCACGGTGCCTCACGGAACCTGGGTCGCCATTTGCGGCACCGACCTGGTGCGCACCAACCAGGGCTTCCAGGTGCTGGAAGACAACTTGAGGGTCCCTTCAGGCGTTTCCTACATGATCGCAAACCGCAAGGTGGTCAAGACCAGCCTGCGCCGTCTGTACCGAAGTTCCCGGGTGCGGGGGGTCGAGCACTACGGGCGCCTGTTGCAGAAGACGCTGCGCGAGCTCTCGCCGAGCGGCCGCAGCGACCCCTGCATTGCCCTGCTGACGCCGGGAGTCTACAACTCCGCCTTCTACGAACACATGTTCCTGGCCCGGGAGATCGGCGCGGAACTGGTGGAAGGCCGCGACCTGCTTGTAAACGGCGGTTTCGTATACATGCGCACTACCACGGGACTGCGGCGGGTGGATGTCGTTTACCGGAGGGTGGACGACGACTTTCTCGATCCCCTGGTCTTCCGCGAGGACTCCCTGCTGGGCGTCCCCGGGTTGATTCACGCCTACAAGCGCGGCAATGTGTCCGTCGTCAACGCCCCCGGAACGGGCATCGCGGACGACAAGAGCGTCTATGCCTACGTCCCCGACATGATTCGCTACTATCTGGGAGAGGAACCCATCCTGGCCAACGTTCGAACCCATCTCTGCCGGCGGCCCGAGGATCTCGAGTACACCCTGGACAACCTGGCAAACCTGGTGGTGAAGCGTGTGGGGGAGTCGGGGGGGTACGGCATGCTGGTCGGTCCCCACTCAACCCCCGAAGAGCGAGATGCCTATGCCGAGCAGGTGCGCGCCGACCCGGCCGATTTCATCTCTCAGCCCGTGCTGCCGCTGTCACGCGCACCCTGCCTGGTCGAAGGCAGCCCCGAGCCCAGGCACGTGGACCTGCGCCCCTTCGTGCTCCATGGGACCAGGACGCGCCTGGTGCCCGGGGCCTTCTGCCGGGTGGCCTTGCGCCGCGGCAGCCTGGTGGTAAACTCCAGCCAGGGAGGCGGGGGCAAAGATCTTTGGGTGTTGGAAGCTTGAGAGGCGTTACCATTAGTCGTCACCGCTACTACTCGACAGGTCAGGAGGTATCCATGCCGAAAACAGTGATGAACGGATTCTTGAACAAAAGCCGCGCCGGCAACCTGGCAGGAAAGACACTCCTCCTGGTCGGCTGCCTGCTGCTTGGAACCACGGCGGCGCAGGCAGCGATTGAAAGCGAAGCCGTGTTCGTCTTCAACACCTTTTCTTTTCTCCTCTGGGGCGCCCTGGTGATGTGGATGTGCGCGGGATTCACCATGCTCGAATCCGGTTCGGTGCGCACCAAGAACGCCTCCATGATCTGCCTGAAGAACATCGGCCTCTACTCCATTGCGGGACTGGCCTACTATTTCATCGGCTACAACCTCATGTATGTCGATGTGGGGAGCGTGATCGGCTCATTCAAGTTCCTTTACGGGCCGTCCGAGACCGAGGTCGCTCTGCTGGCGGCAACGGAGGCTGCTGCACCATCAGCCGAACTGCTCAAGAAGGGCTACTCCACCATGTCGGACTGGTTTTTCCAGATGGTTTTCGTGGCCACCGCTGCCTCCATCGTGTCGGGAACGCTGGCGGAACGGGTCAAGATGTGGCCGTTTTTCGTCTTCACGCTCCTGCTGACCGGCATCATCTATCCCATCGTGGGCGCCTGGACCTGGGGCGGGGGCTGGCTGAACGCCATGGGCTTCACGGACTTTGCCGGGTCGACCATCGTGCACAGCACCGGGGGATGGGCGGCGCTTGCGGGAGCCATGGTGGTCGGGCCGAGGTATGGCAAATTCCGCAAGGACGGCACCACCAAGCCCACTCCACCCTCCAACATCCTGGCAGTGACCCTGGGTGTGTTCATCCTGTGGTTCGGATGGTTCGGCTTCAACGGCGGCTCACAACTGGCGCTGGGGAGCGCGGCCGATGCCATCGCCATGAGCCATGTGCTGGTCAACACCAACCTGGCGGCAGCCGCCGGAGTCATGATGGCTCTGGCCGTCTCGCGGCCCATCCTGGGGCGCATGGATCTGTTTGCCGGACTGAACGGCGCCATCGCGGGACTGGTCTCGATCACCGCCGCACCCGACATCCCGGACCACTACTGGGCCGTGATCATCGGCGCCATTGGCGGCATGGTGTGCACCGCCGGACTGAAGCTCCTGGAGAGGGTCAAGCTGGATGACGTGGTGGGAGCCATTCCGGCCCACCTGGTCGCCGGCATCTGGGGAACCCTGGCCGCCTGCATCGCCGGAGGCGGCAATCTTGGGGTCCAACTGATCGGCATCCTGGCCATTGGAGCCTTCGTGTTCATCAGCTCCTGGGTGCTGTGGCTCCTGCTGGATCTGACCCTGACGGCTCGAGTGACGCGCCAGGTCGAGCAACTGGGACAGGACGCCGGGGAGTTGGGTATCGAAGCCTATCCCGAGTTCGTTCTGATGCCGGAAGAGGAGGATCGTGACTGAGGCCCGCAGACCGGGCGTACCCGGCCCCGTTCCCGGGGCTGGTTGAATCGTTTGAGGAATCGGGAGAACCCCGGCCGTAAGCGCAGTCGGAGACAGTGCTCGGCCGGGGCGATTCTCCGTCGGGTCGGAGGCAGAGGGGAGACGGGATCTTCTTTGCTACCGGAGAGGGATCATGCTTTCGCGCAGCGCGCAGGGCCTCTACTGGATGGGCCGCTACCTGGAGCGTGCGCAGCACCTCTGCCGCCTGCTGCAGTTGCAGGTGGAGGCGCTGGTGGACAGGCCGGTGCGGGAGATCCATCTCGGCTGGAGCAGAATCTACGGCGCCTTGAACCGGCAGCCTCCTTTCGGCGGCATCCAGTTCGACAGGAGAGAAAACTATACCCTGGCGGATTCCTACACGCTGGCCGGAGATCTCACTTTCGAGCGTTCCAATCCCGACTCGGTCTGGAACTGCTTCGCCCTGGGGCGCGAGAACGCGCGGCAGATGCGCCACCGCATCAGCGCCGAGATGTGGATCTGTCTGAACCTGGCCTATCTGAGGATCCAGAAGTTGAACATCGAGGACATCTGGGAAACCTCCCCGGAGAATTTCTACGCCGAGACCGTGGAAGACATCCATACCTTCACAGGGGTAGCCGCTACCACCATGTATCGCGACGAAGGCTGGCACTTCATGCAGTTGGGCCGCTGCATCGAGCGTGCCCAGCACTCGGCGGCGCTCTTCCTGTCACAGATCGCCACGGCCAGGCTCTACCCGGACTCTCCGGAAGGGGACTGCACGGCCCTGCTGCGCCTCTACCATGCATTCGATGCGTATGACGGCAAGCACAGCGTCGATGTCCAGCCCCACCAGGTGCTGGACCTGCTGGCCACAGACCCCCTGCTGCCCAACTCGCTCTGCCGGTCGCTCGACTCCGCCGCCGCGGAACTGGCTGCCATCCCTCACGGACCGAGCGCGTCCAGCAGCGCCGCCGCCAGTCGGCTGGCAGGTCGGGTGCAAGCCCTGATCCGGCATGAATGGCCGGACCGGGAAGACCGGGAGGCCATGCTCCGGCAGATCGGCGAGCACTGCCGCAACCTCCACGATCAAATAATGGCTGCATATGTTGACTATAGCGTCGAGGCTCCCCCAGCCCACTGATTCCATGGCTGAAGCCGTCCACTACGACATCGAGCACCTCTCCCGCTACCACTACTCTCGCAGTCCGAAGCAGTGCGTGATGATGCTCTGTCTGAAACCGCGAAACGACCGGGGGCAGCGAGTTCTGAACTTCGGAATTGAAACCGACCCGGCCGCTCTCCTGACCTCCGAGCAGGATTGTTTCGGCAATACTCGACATGTCTTCAATCTGAATGGCGAGCATCCGGCTCTGGAGATCATCGCCCGTTCGACGGTCTCGCCGACTCCCTTCAGTCCCCTGCCTCGCTGCCTGGGCGCAGGCGCCTGGAATGAGATCCGATCGTGGAAGGACTCCTTCGCTCTCTGGGAATATGTTCACCCCAGCGCCCTGACCCGACCGTCATCCCTGCTCGCCGAATTTGTCGACCGTCACGGCATCCAGCGCGCGGAGGATCCCCTGCAGGGGCTGCTGCGGCTTTCGGACATGCTCCACCAGCGCTTCCGTTACGCTCCCGGCAGCACTTCGGTCATGTCCTCCATCGAACAAATCCTCCAATCCGGTGGCGGCGTCTGCCAGGACTACGCCCATACCATGATCGCGATCGCACGCTCCTGGAGTATTCCTGCCCGCTATGTCTCGGGCTACTTGCACCTCTCGGGTCTGGAGGGCGAGCAGGCGCCGGAAAACGCTACCCACGCCTGGGTGGAGTGCCTGCTCCCGGAACTGGGCTGGGTGGGGTTCGACCCTACCAACCGGTGCCTGGCCGACGAGCGGCACGTGCGCATTGCGGTGGGACGCGACTACCGGGATGTGTCCCCCACCCGAGGCGTCCTGCGAGGAGGAGAGAGCACCGGTATCGAGGTGGCCGTCAGGGTGAGCGCGCGTGCAAACCCGCAAGGCATGCGGGAAGAGGCCTTTGCCGAAAGGACCGGTGTTCTGTCTCGGAAATAGGGTTGCCATATTTCGGAGCGCGCCGGCGCCGGATGCATAGATTTTTCGTGCGAGTATTCCGATTGGACCATTTTTGCTACACTATGTCGCTTATGCGTAGCTAACCATCATGTGGGTGTCACCGCCAATCGTAGATTGAACCTGACATAAAGGAGACTGAGCCGATGGAGATCAGTACGGAGCGGGAAGGTACGCTCCTGGTTGCAAGGGCGGTAGGTCGACTCGACAGCATCAATGCAAGAGAGTTCGACGATGCCTTGAAATCCGCGATCAGTGATAGCGACCAGGTTTTGATTATGGATCTGGAGGAAGTTTCATACGTCAGCAGCGCGGGCCTTCGGGTGATTCTGCTGACCGCCAAGACCCTCCAGCAAAGGAGCGCCAAGCTGTTGATTTGCTCGCTGGCGGAGCCAATTCGCGAGGTCTTCGAGATCAGTGGCTTCGACAAGATCATCCCGATTCATGCAAATCTGGGCGAGGCAAAAGCCTCTATCGGCTAGCGTCACTCAGGTTTCCGGTGGTCTGCCGGGGACGGTTTCCGTTTGCCCCCTGGCAAGCCCGACCCGTCCATGGGGCGCAGGGCAAGCATTTCTCTCGATGGAGGGATGCCGTCATTTGCAGGCAAGGGGGAGTTTCCGGCAGAGCGATGGGCTCCCCGGAAGCGGGAAAGACCGATAGATGAGGACGAGTTGGAAGTACAAGATACTGGTTGTGGACGATGAGCCTGATCTGGAACGGCTCATGCTTCAGCGAATGCGTCGTGACATTCGCGCCGGCCTCTACAAGTTCGTCTTTGCCCACAATGGCCTGGAAGCCCTCGAGCGGCTCAAGGAGCAGCCGGACATAGACCTGGTGCTCTCCGACATCAACATGCCCAAGATGGACGGACTCACGCTGATCGAGCAGATTCCCAAGGTCCAACCCGATATCCGCTCGGTGATCATCTCGGCCTATGGCGATATGAAGAACATACGCACGGCCATGAACCGGGGCGCCTTCGACTTCGTCACCAAGCCGATTGACTTCGACGACCTGAAACTCACCATCTCGCGCACCCTGCAGCACCTGGTGGAATGGCGCGAGGCGCTTGAGTCGCGGGACAAGCTGGTGGTGCTGCAAAACGAGCTCGGAGTCGCCAGCAAGATACAGCAATCCATCCTGCCCACCCGTTTCCCCGACAGACCCGGCTGCCGCATCTTCGCCAACATGAAGCCTGCCCGCAACGTGGGAGGGGACTTCTTCGACGTCATCCAACTTCAGGACGGCCGAATCGGTATCGCCATCGCCGACGTATCGGACAAGGGGGTTCCCGCCGCGCTCTTCATGATGTCCTGCCGCACGTTGATCAAGGGCGCGGCCATTGGCAAAATCGACCCCGGAGAAGTGCTGCACGAGGTGAACCAGTTGCTGCAGGAGGACAACGACGCCGCCATGTTCGTCACCGTTTTCTATGGCGTCTACGACCCCGACAGCCGGCGATTCCAGTATGCCAACGGAGGGCACAATTCTCCTCTGGTCGTGCATGCGGACGGAAGTTCCGCCGAGTTGCCCTTGACCGGAGGCATTGCTCTCGGATTGATGCCCGATCTCGACTACGACAACAACACCGTGACCCTTTCTCCCGGGGACTTGATCGTTCTCTACACCGACGGTGTCACCGAGGCCTTCGACGAACAGGGAAACCAGTTCGGGACCGGCCGCCTGCAAGAGGTCTTTGCCGGTGCCGAGCCAACAGATGTCCAGGCAGCCAACCGTTCCGTATTCGAAGCCGTAGAGAAATTCGCCGGCGATACCCCGCAGTCCGATGACATCACTTGCGTGACACTCCTGCACAGTAGCGACGGCGGCTGATCCCGATGCTCTCTTTGTGTCTCGAATCCCGGCTCGACGAATTGCAACGACTCGAAGCGGCCGTTGAGAATCTTGGGGAGCAGGAGCAATGGCCCCCAGCCCTCCTCTATCAGGTCAAGCTCGTTCTGGAGGAGGTGATCGTCAATATCGTCAACTACGGCTACGAGAAGAGAGGGGGACACAAGATTGATGTCCACCTGATCTCCGAACCGGACACCCTGACCATCAAGATTGCCGACGACGGCCGCCCCTTCGACCCACTGAGTCAGGCCCCCCGACCGGATGTGGCGGCGCCCCTCGAAGACCGTCCCATCGGCGGGCTGGGCGTCTATCTGGTGCAAACCCTGATGGACGAAGCCCATTACCGTCGGGAGCAGGACAGAAATCATCTGACTCTGATCAAGCGGAGGGACGGATGAGTCCGGCGTGCCGGATCGCGGCAGCGCTGCTGCTCGCTTCCGGCTCTCTATTCAGCGGGCAAACCGAGGGCTTCTCGCAAGAGGTTGGCGTCTCGGAGAATCGTATCCTCTTTGGACAATCGGCCGCCTTCACCGGACCCGCCCGAGAGCTGGGGCGGAACATGCGTCTGGGAATCGAGGCGGCCTTTCACGAGGTCAATGCGCGTGGCGGCGTCCACGAACGGAGGCTGGAGCTGGAGAGCCTCGACGACGCCTACGAGCCCGAAGCCGCCATCGACAACACCCATCGACTGATCCACGAGCGCAAGGTCTTCGCCCTCATCGGGGCCGTGGGCACGCCAACCTCGCGCGCGTCCACGCCCGTGGCCGCCAGCGCCGGAGTTCCCTACATCGCGCCCTTTACCGGAGCCGCCTTCCTGCGGGACGAAGAGTGGGAAAACGTCATCAACCTGCGGGCCTCCTACAGCCAGGAGATCGATACCATGATCTCCCACTTGACCGACAGGCTGGGCATCAATCGAATCGGAGTCATGTACCAGGACGATTCGTTCGGCCGTGACACCTTCCGCAGTCTGAGACGCTCCCTGAGGCGGCGTCAGCTCAAGCCGGTATCGGTGGGGGTGTATCAGCGAAACACCACCGCCGTGAAGACGCCTCTTCTCGATCTGCTTGACAAGAATCCCGGGGCGGTGATTCTGATCGGCGCCTACAAGCCGGTGGCATCTCTGATCGCCTGGGCGCGTCACACCGGAATGAATGCCAAATTCATGGCGCTCTCCTTCGTGGGCAGCAACGCCCTGTCCCAAGAACTGGGTCGGGCCGGCGTCGGGGTATTCGTTACCCAGGTGGTTCCCCCGCCAACCGACACCACCTACCCCATCACCTCCAACTACAACCGGGCCCTGTGGGCCTTCGATGCGGACGCGACTCCCGGATTTGTCTCCTTAGAAGGCTATTTGGCCGGTCGCCTGGCCATCGCGGCTTTGGAACGCTGCGGCCGGGAAGTGGACCGGGCCGGCTTCCTCGACAGTCTGCGTCTCTCCGACCCCATCGATCTGGACGGATTCGAGCTCCGCTTCGGCGACTCGGACAACCAGGGCTCGGACTCCGTTTTCCTGACGGAGATCGGCAGCGACGGCTACTATCACCCGGTCGAGACGCGCCGGAACGGGGTTCAACCGTGATCGACCGGCTGCGACGCCTGCTGAAGACCCGATTCCTCTCCGGGAAATCGAAGCCTGATTCCGACCCTGCCCGGACCAACCCCCTGCAAACCCTTGGGGTTGCCGGCGCCGGATTGCTGCAACGGCTGCTCGAGAGCCGATTTCTGGTCGCCCTCTTGAGTCGCTTGTCCCGCCTGATCGGAACCGACACTCTCCAACGCGAGCGCGAACTGGCGGTGGACCGGCTGCAACGCCTGCGCGAAGGACGGATCGGGCTCGGAATGCAGCTCTATATCGGGATCGGCGGGGCTGTGGCCATCACCCTGTCGGCGAGCCTGGTGGCCTGGTTCTCCTTCAATCAGGTGGGGGGCGCCCAAAATCGAGTCAACGAGGAGAGCATCCCGGAAATGACGGCCGCCTTCGGTGTGGCGCGCCAATCCGGAACCCTGGTGGCGGCAGCCCCGCGCCTGGTCACCGCCGCCACCGTGGTGGATTTCACCGAGGTGGCCGCCACGGTTGCCAAGGAGCAAACGGACTTCGAGACACGGCTTCAAGCGCTGGCCCCCCGGCAGGGCGAGGAAGAAACGGTCTCACGCATTCTCGCCCACGGCAGTGAAATCATCTCGAACATCGCGGCCATCCGGGATTCGGTTTCCCGGTCGTTCCGGCTGAACGACCGCAGCACGGAACTGCTGGCGAAACTTGAAACCCTGCAGGGCGAACTGACCGGCATCCTGGTGCCGGCCATCGACGACCATTACTTCTATGCGCTGACCGGCTATCGGAACCTTGGCGAACGGCCCGCCTCCCCGGCGCGACACTTCTCGAAAAGGGAGTTCAACCGCTACCGCCACATGGTTGAATTGCAGGCGCATGCGACCAATGCGACTCAGCTTCTGGCGGGTGTCACCAATTTGACGGAAATCCCCCTGATCGAGCCGGTAAGGGAGCGCTTCGAGTCGGCCCGCGACGGAATCGGGCGAAGCCTCGTGGCTCTCGGCAGTGCTCCGTTGAGGGACAGGATCACCCCGGTCTTCGACCGGCTGTTGGAATTGGGTCTGGGGGAGCAGAATGGATTCGATCTGCGGGCCCAGGAGCTCGGTCTGGCCAATAGACAGCGCGATCTGCTGGAGCGCAATCGTAGACTCTCCGTCGATCTCGTGGCTGAAGTCGAAGGAATGGTGAGTTCGGCCAGTGCGCGGGCTCAGGACGCCACTCTGTCTTCCACTCAAGCCATCCTCACCGGACGCAGCCTGCTCCTGATCCTGAACCTGGTCAGCATCACCGGCGCCGTGCTGATCGGCTGGCTGTTCGTCGGACGATTCCTGTTGCGCCGTCTCCAGAAGCTGTCCGATCGCATGCGTGGCATGGCCGGAGGCGATCTGGAGGCCCAGGTCGAGATCAGCGGGCGCGACGAGGTGGCCGAGATGGCGGCGGCTCTGGAGGTGTTTCGACGTCACGCCCTGGAGGTTCAGCGCTTGAACCTGGTCGAGAAACTGGCCGAAGAACTGAAGGGAAAGAACGCCCAGCTCGAGAAGGCCATGGACGATCTGCGCAAGGCCCAGGATCAAATCGTCATGCGCGACAAGCTGGCGGAACTCGGCCAGCTCACCGCGGGCGTGGCCCACGAAATCAAGAATCCGCTCAACTTCGTCAAGAATTTCTCGGAAGTCTCCGAGGAGTTGCTCGAGGAACTGAGGGAGATCCTCACCGACAACCAGGAGAACCTGAGCAAGGACGACCGGGAGCTGCTCGAGGAGATCTCGGGAGATCTGACCGGCAATCTCAAGAGCATTCGCCAACACGGGGATCGCGCCAATCGGGTGATTCACGACATGCTGTCGATGGGACGAGGTTCGGGCGAGCGGCAACCGACCGAAATCAACGGCCTGCTCGACCAAAGCGCTCGATTGGCCTACCACAGCGCCCGAGCCACCGACAAGTCGTTCAACCTGGACATCAAGCAGGATCTGGACCCGGAGCTGGGGTCCATTGACGTCGTCTCGCAAGAGATGGGACGGGTCTTTCTGAACCTGGTCAGCAACGCCTGCTATGCCACCGATCAGAGACGGCGTTCCCTGGAAACAGACGGTGCGGAACGGGCCGATGGGAAGGGTTCCCCGGAGGAAGCTCTTTCCGAATACAGCCCGACGCTGTGGCTCAGCACCAAGCGCCTGGAGGATCGGGTCGAAATCCGAGTGAGGGACAACGGGAGCGGCATTCCCGCCGAGGTCGTCGACAAGATCTTCAACCCCTTCTTCACCACCAAGCCCACCAACGAGGGAACCGGGCTGGGGCTGGCCCTGTCCAACGACATCGTGCGAGAGCACGGAGGAGCCATCAAGGTGGAGACCGAACCCGGCAGCTTCACCGAGATGCTGGTCGAATTGCCCCTGGAATCGCCTACCGCCGTGGAAGTGGCCGGACCGGCGGATGAAGATGAAGACGAGCCGGTGCTCTCCGCCGGTGAATCGGACAGGCCCGAGGCCAGGACCTCCTGACCCGACGACAACCGACCCAAGGCCGCATCGACCAGAGGCAGGGGCTGCAGGCCATGTCCAAGGCGCAGATCGCCTGCCCCCACGGTGGGAACTCCGGGATCCCCCGGAAGACAGATGGGATTCACCAAGTTGATGCCTCCACGGCAACCATCCTTTCAGGTCTCGGCCGCCGCTCCAGGACAGCCTGGTCCGAGGACTCGTTGTGCCCGACTGAAGCGGGCGGCCCTGGCAGGTCTGGTCTTGATCCTGTCGCCAAGCCTCGGTTTCGGAGAGAAAGGCTCCACAAAGCAGGACGAAACTCCGGTCACGCTGCAGAGTGGTCTGGGGGACGATCTGCCGGGCTGGCTCTCCTTGTCCGGCGAGTTCCGCTTCCGCTTCGAAAACCTCCAGGGCCTGGGCTACAGCGAGGACAGCGACGACGGCTACGGACTCACCCGGACCCGCCTGGAGGTGGGGGTCCGGCCGGTCTCCTGGCTGAACTTCGGGATTCAGGCCCAGGACTCAAGGGCGCCGGGTATCCGGCCGGCGCTGTCCAACTCCGGAGCCGTCCGGGATCCGTTCGACCTGCGCCAGGCCTATGCCGAGATCGGCGCCAGCCGGTCTGCGGCATCGCTGAAAGTGGGCAGGCAGGCGCTGATCTACGGCGACTCGCGCCTGATTGGGGCTCCAAACTGGTCCAACACCTCCCGCGTCTTCGACGCCGTCAGGCTGCAGGTGCGGGGATCGGGCGCCAAGCTCGACCTTTTCTCGGCCTCGGTGGTGCGAAACGACCCCAACCGCCGCTTGAACCGGTCGGTCGAGGGAGAAACCCTGCACGGCCTCTACGGCTCCCTGGAGAACGTCGTCCCGGGATCCACTCTCGAACCCTACCTGCTCTGGCAGACCAAGTCCTCGGTCGTCAACGAGCTGAACGCACTCGGAGACCTGGACCGTTATACCCTGGGACTCCGGGCCTGGGGCAAAGGGCTCGGGCCCTGGGACTACAACGCCGCCCTGGTCCGCCAGTGGGGACAGGCGGCGGGCGCTGAAATCCAGGCCTGGGCCGGCTACGGAGAACTGGGCTATTCGATCGAGGCCAGGCTGAACCCGCGCCTCCATGTCCAGTACAACTTCGGCTCGGGCGACAAGGATCCCGACGACGGCCGAATCGAGGGCTTCGTGAACCTCTATCCCACCACCGCCTTCCTCTATGGCCGCGCCAACCGGGTCGGCTGGCGCAACCACAAGAGTCTGCGCCTGGGGAGCGAGTTCAAGCCGCACTCCAAGCTGACGCTACTATTGGAGTTCAACACCTTCTGGCTGGCCTCCAAGACCGACGCCCTCTACAACGCGGTCGGGCGAGTGTCGGTGGCCCCGCCCCCCGGGGGCGCCCGGGACGCAAAGGTCGGCAACGAAGTCGACGCCGTCTTCACCGTGCCGGTAACAGCCAACTTCAGCCTGGGAGGGGGCCTCGCACACATGCTTCCCGGCCCCTTCCTCAAGGCCCACACCCCCGGCCACGCCTTCACCTACTCCTACCTGTTCACCAGCTACAAGTTCTGAGCGGGCCCCCGCCGGCAGTGAATCAGGATCTCTATCCAACACTGTTGCCGGTTCTATCCAATACTTGACAATGCAGTCGAACACCGGCATAAACATCCAAGCACACCAACCGACAAGAACTGGAGAACGTCAATGGCAACCGCTACCCGGATCCCCGACGCTCGGCAAGCCACTGAGCAAAAGAACCTTTATGATCGGGATTACTACACGTGGGCCAGACAGCAGGTGGATGCCTTGAAGCGCCATGACTTCGACGCTGTTGATTGGGAGAATATTACTGAGGAGATTGAAGCTTTGGTTAGAGGTGAAGAAAGCAGCCTGAGGAGTCAGTACGCCAGAATTATCGAGCACTTCCTGAAGCTGCAGTACCGGGGTCCCAGGGAAACCGAGCCCGTCGCCGGCTGGAGAATTACCGTCGACAATGCCCGGACGGAGATTGAGCAATTGCTACAGGACAGTCCTGGACTGAAGGGCCGGCGCGACGCATTTTTTCATCAGGCTTGGCCTCGCGCCAGGAAAGCCGCCATCAGCTCCTTCGTGCATCCCGCCACCGAACGAATCCGAGACGATTCCGCGTTCCTTCGAGAAAACAAGCGCCTGAAGCGGGAGTGGACCCGCGCGTTACCTCACGAAAACCCCTATACCCGCCAGCAGGTTGAAGACCCCGGGTGGCTGCCGGAGCGGGTGCGGCTACTCCAGCGCCCCAATACTCGTCAACATCCAGCCCCCCATCCCTGATTGGACCCGCCAAGACTCGCGACGTCGTGTTCCCTGGCCGAGAGGAGCGGCATTCCTGATGGACCGAGAATGCCGGCGAAGTTGAAGTGCCGCAAGGCGCACCCCAGCGTTATTCCTTCACAACCTCCCCCTGCTGTTTCGATTTCCTCACATCTCTGAGCCTTGAGCGGTGCAGCGTGGGCAGTCGCATCTCCCGCGGCCGGTTCATCCCCGCGCCTGCGGGGGAAACCGGTCAGAGATCTCCTTCCCCTGAAATTCTACCCTGGCAGACCTTCGAGCCTCTGTAGTCATCAGCGCCGTCGACAGAATGACGGCCCCTCTGCGGCGAATTTCAGGAGGTGTGTCCGGAACCCAGGCGGCGCTGGGCAAGCTGAAGCGCCAGAGCGCCGCCGGTTTATCCCCGCGCCTGCGGGGAGCAGGCACCCCGCTTGTCTCTCAGAGGCCATGGCCTCGCCGCCTGTGGTTTCGCGTTTTCCACAGGGAGAGTGTTGACTTTCAAACCAAATGTCGCCATAACCACTCACACGCACAGCACGAAAAAACCGGAGAAACACGATGGCCACCGTTGCTGGAGTCACTCAACCCGACCAGCGCTCTGAGAAAAACAGTCTCTACGATCGGGATCACTATATGTGGACCAGGCAGCAGGCTGATGCCTTGCGCCGGAGACATCTGGACGCTGTCGATTGGGAAAACGTCACAAGGGAGATTGAAGCCTTGGTTACAGGCCATGAAAGCGCTCTGAAAAGTCAGTACGTCCGTATCATGGAGCACTTTTTGAAAATTCAATACTGGCAGCCCAGCGATGCTGATCCTGTAGCTGGCTGGGAAATTTCAATAGAAAACGCCCGCATCGAAGTCAAGACTTTATTGGAGGACAATCCGGGCCTGGCGCCCGGCGCAGACGCTCTGTTCCGAAAAGCCTGGAATACAGCTAAACTCAAAGCAGTTGCCGCTTTGGTTAACTCCAGTACTGCCCGCATCACTGATCCCGCTATTCGCTGGCGCGAACAAAAACGCCTCAGACACGAATGGGCGCAGGTTCTTCCCTCTCGGAATCCCTACACCCTCGCTCAAGCACATAATTTGGATTGGCGCCCGCAGCGCGTTCCAGTGCCTCAACGGCCGGCTACCCATCACCAACCACAGTCGGCGCAAGACTGGACGCGCTAGCTTCCTGCCGCCCGCTTCAAGGCTTTCTTTCCTCTTTTCACAAACAGGTCGCTGATCGCGTCTTCGAGGAGGGACTGCCCCGTCGCGCCGTTGATCTTCTCCATTGAGCAAACGTAGGAGCCGGCTGGAAGAAGAACAGTCGGTCGAGCGGAGCGTGACCGCTGGCGAAACGCCGGCGCCCCCTCCCAGGCGCAAAGGGAAAAGTCGGCGCAATACTCATCTGATCGGGGGGCATTTCTCTCCGGACGTGGCGAGGCAATGGCATCTGCTGGTTGCCGAAGAAAAGATCAACGGGGCGACGGGACAGTCGTTGCTTGAAGAAGCTCTGAGCGATCTGTTTGCGAAAAAAGGCAAGAAAGCGCTGAAGCTGAGGAGCGGTCCTTAGCGAGACTATTCAGGGTCGGAATGATGGTCAGCAGAGGGCCTTCGGGAGACAGTCTTGGGAGTGGGATACCAATAGGCAGCTTCAAGCTGGTTGAGGGTGTAAGGAATATTTTCAGGCAAGAGCCGGTCCCATTCCCGGTGAAGTTGTTTTTTCTTTCGGTCATGGATGGAATCAGATTTGATATTGCGGGTGGCCTGTGCAACAAAGGCGTTGATAGCGTCCTTGCGGCCGCGAAGCCAAGCTTTAGCCAACAAGTCGTGACGGGTGGCTTTCAGGCTTTGGCTGTCGCCAAGAATCTCGTGAATTTCAGTGCGGGCATGGTCGATCGAGGCTTTCCAGCCGGCGACGGGATCGGTTTCGCCGGGCTGACGGTATTGGAGTTTCAGTAGGTGCTGGATGGTGCGCGCGTATTGACTTCTAAGGCTGTGAGCGTCGCGTCGGGCCAAGTCTTCAATCTCCTCTATAACATTTTCCCAATCAACAGCGCCAAAATCGCGCCGGCGCATGGCTGCGGCCTGCGCTAGCGCCCAAGCGTAGGAATCTTTCAGGTAGAGCTCGTGCGCAGCGGGCTCGGTAAACGGTTGGGCAGCAGAGATTTTGGCGGGGCGTGCCATCGAGGTCCTCCGGCGTGACGGAGTAGGTATATCGGTGTTTATGCCTCGGTTCACTAATGAAGTCAAGTGCGCCTGTGGAAAACGCAAAACCACAGGGGGAGTGAGAGACAAGCGGTGCGCAAAAGGGGGGGGCACAACATCTTGTAGCTTGAGGTCCTGCCTGGGCGCGGTCGGCGTGGGTCCATCCCCGCGCCTGCGGGGGAAACCCCGACCAAGTGCGGGAGCTGGATGCCGAAGACTTCACGCGAGTCAATGAGGTTCTGGAGAGCTTTTTAGGGCTGGGCTCTCAGACGTCCGGAGCCTGATGGCCGACGTGGCGGTTGTATTTCATTGGCCGGTGGAAACTCTGCGCGGCATGGAGATTGAAGAGTTGCTGGAGTGGACAGAGTTGGCCCTCAAAAGACTGGAGAAGCTGCACTGAGTCGGTTTACTCTCCGTTCCCGCCAAGCCAGCAGCCCAGCAGGACGCCCGCCAGCAGTGAGGCCGCTCGACCGGGTGTCGATAGCAGACCGCTCATAGTTCCCAGCACGATCCCCAGGGCCGCCAGCACCACGCCGATTACCAGCAGCGCCAAGAGCCATTCCCAATAGAAGCAGGCCAGCGCCACTGAGCCGGAAAACAGCAGCAGGCGCACCCAAATCGCCATCAGAGATCTCCTTCCCCTGAAATTCTACCCTGGCAGACCTTCGAGCCTCTGTAGTCATCAGCGCCGTCGACAGAATGACGGCCCCTCTGCGGCGAATTTCAGGAGGTGTGTCCGGAACCCAGGCGGTGCTGGGCAAGCTGAAGCGCCAGAGCGCCGCCGGTTTATCCCCGCGCCTGCGGGGAGCAGGCACCCCGCTTGTCTCTCAGAGGCCATGGCCTCGCCGCCTGTGGTTTCGCGTTTTCCACAGGGAGAGTGTTGACTTTCAAACCAAATGTCGCCATAACCACTCACACGCACAGCACGAAAAAACCGGAGAAACACGATGGCCACCGTTGCTGGAGTCACTCAACCCGACCAGCGCTCTGAGAAAAACAGTCTCTACGATCGGGATCACTATATGTGGACCAGGCAGCAGGCTGATGCCTTGCGCCGGAGACATCTGGACGCTGTCGATTGGGAAAACGTCACAAGGGAGATTGAAGCCTTGGTTACAGGCCATGAAAGTGCTCTGAAAAGTCAGTACGTCCGTATCATGGAGCACTTTTTGAAAATTCAATACTGGCAGCCCAGCGATGCTGATCCTGTAGCTGGCTGGGAAATTTCGATAGAAAACGCCCGCATCGAAGTCAAGACTTTATTGGAGGACAATTCGGGCCTGGCGCCCGGCGCAGACGCTCTGTTCCGAAAAGCCTGGAATACAGCTAAACTTAAAGCAGTTGCCGCTTTGGTTAACTCCAGTACTGCCCGCATCACTGATCCCGCTATTCGCTGGCGCGAACAAAAACGCCTCAGACACGAATGGGCGCAGGTTCTTCCCTCTCGGAATCCCTACACCCTCGCTCAAGCACATAATTTGGATTGGCGCCCGCAGCGCGTTCCAGTGCCTCAACGGCCGGCTACCCATCACCAACCACAGTCGGCGCAAGACTGGACGCGCTAGCTTCCTGCCGCCCGCTTCAAGGCTTTCTTTCCTTTTTTCACAAACAGGTCGCTGATCGCGTCTTCGAGGAGGGACTGCCCCGTCGCACCGTCGATCTTCTCCTCCGCGACAAGCAGGTGCCAATGGTGGGCGACGGCCGCGGGAAAGTGGCCGCCTATCAGGTGGGTGTTATTCCGACTCGGAGACGCCCTGCGTTTCCGTGCTTTCGGCCTGCCTTTGTTGTCCGTCGCGGAGCCTGCTTTGGCCGGAGGCCTTGCCTCACTCGCTTCCAGTCTTGCCTTTCGCCGGCTAAGAGCCTCTTGCAACGAACTCACTGACGTTCTCCTTCCCGGCTCTATAGGTGTATACACGTATTGGCCTTCCACTTCTTCGCTCGCTTTGCCATCCGCCCATCTGGCGGTTCATCCCCGCGCCTGCGGGGAAAACCCCGTCGGGCCAGCCCACCCATCTCCCCTGACCGAAGCCAGGGGAGATGCCCTCAATATCACCATCGATGCGGCGTTCCCCTCAGTTTCAATCCGCTCCCCTGACCGAAGCCAGGGGAGATAAAGAAAGAATACCAACAGACGGCCGCGGCGGAAGAGTTTCAATCCGCTCCCCTGACCGAAGCCAGGGGAGATACGTAAAAAAGGGGGTTGGTGGGGAAGTGGACTTGTTTCAATCCGCTCCCCTGACCGAAGCCAGGGGAGATACGTAAAAAAGGGGGTTGGTGGGGAAGTGGACTTGTTTCAATCCGCTCCCCTGACCGAAGCCAGGGGAGATCGGATTCGCCCGGATGATCCCCGAAGCCGTCCAGGTTTCAATCCGCTCCCCTGACCGAAGCCAGGGGAGATATCCTAGGGTGTGGTATATTGACCCCGTCATGCCGAGTTTCAATCCGCTCCCCTGACCGAAGCCAGGGGAGATGCCGGTAGATGCACGTCGAGCACTGCGTCTTGCGGTTTCAATCCGCTCCCCTGACCGAAGCCAGGGGAGATCGCCATCGCTATTGCCTCCTTGATTGATCTCTCCCGGACGGGTTTCAATCCGCTCCCCTGACCGAAGCCAGGGGAGATGCTGGTGTTTCTAACCACCAGCGTTTCAGGCAGTTGCGCAAGCAAATGCGCGAACCGCCGTCCATCTGCACACTTCCATTGGTGAACGTCCCTGTGGCTAGATTTAACTTGTTGTCAGGCATGACGTTGCACGTTGCGCGAAAGCAAAGGGAAGCGGTCGTCACTAGGCATTCGCGCCAGTTACAGTATCAGTGGAGCGTTCAAATCCACAGGCTCCTTGAGTCCGTGATGCTCTGTCCTGTCTCTGGTATCTTCGTCCAGATGATAAAACCTGAGAGAATCCTGCCGGGGATCCATTTCGTTCAGTAGGCGACCTCTGAGCATCGCCCATTCGGTTTTTCCAACTTGGCATTCAAAAATGGACTTTTGTACCCGCACACCGTAATCCTCGCAGGTCCTGGCTACACGGCGCAGTCGTTTTTGTCCCGCCTTGTCCGAGGTGGAGACATCGTACGCGATCAGGATGAACATACGCTTTACTTCGGAATAAAGGGGATATAGTCGGGGATATCGCCCCGCAGTTTTCGGGCCAACAGCTTGGCTTGGATACTGAACACCTGCCCCAACCGTATCGGCTCCTTGAACAGGGCGTGCTTCAATACCGCTTGTTTGCGTTGCTGCCAAGCCTGGATGACTTCTTTCCTACCTCGGTCGGTGAACTCCACCGCGCCACCCTCTCGTTCGCGGAAGTGTCTTGGCTCGATCTGACGGCGATTGATCAGCGTCAACGCCAGCCGCTCTGCCAGGCAAGGCCGAAGCTCTTCCATCAGATCGAGGGCACAGGCGGGCCGACCGGCACGCGTGGCATGAAGCCATCCGACATAGGGGTCCAGGCCGGCAGTGGTCAGCGCGGCCAGACAATCATGCCGAACCAGGGCGTAGATGAAGGAAAGAAGGCAGTTGATCCGGTCCCGCGGTGGGCGGCGGGTGCGGGTAACGAACCTGAAATCTTCGCGCTGCTGCTTGAGCATATACTGGAGCACTGAGAAATAGACCCGGGTTCCCAAGCCTTCCAATCCCCTGATAGGATCGAGCGCCTCCCGCAGCTCGCAAGTCGGGGGTATGAACCGATCATGCCCGAGCCGTCGGATTAGCCGGCCGAGCTCAGCGGCCGCTTCCGCCAATTTCTTCCGTTCCAACTCGTCATCAGCCTCCCGCCCTGCCCTCAAGACATTGGCACGGGCGTTTTGCAGCTTCCCGGCGACGAACCGGCGCGCGATGCGGGTTGCACTCTCCGCACTGTCCGCGGCGGCGTATTGAGCCCGGCGGAGAAGGTAGCGGGTGTCCCCACTCCCCAGTACCTGCGCCAGCAGGTAACCGCCCTCAGTATGGTAATGGACGGCCACCTGACGGTCCCAGCACAAAGCCATGGCCGGGGGCGTCACCACCACCCGTCCGAACGCGCAGATGCTTTCAAGGTGGTGAATGGGCACGGTCAGGCGGGTTTCGTTCCCAATTTCGACCCGCAGCGTCAAATGGTCCCTGGCCACCACCGTGCCCGGCGTTGTCAGGTAAAGAGTGTTCTGAATGACGGCCACTGCATGTCTTTCGCCTCGTCTGACGAGGCTGTAGGGAGTTCTAACCGCCCGTGTCGAACACGGCCCGACCGACCTGCGCCAGCATGGGCGGCGAACTGGTGATTTCCGGCAGGCAGATTTCAAAAAGCGAGCATTCCGAACACTGGGGCTTGTGAACGGCTCGCGGCACCGCTTCCGCTTTGATCAGTTGGTGCACGGCCTGGATGGCCTGTTCAGTCAGGTGCCGCAACTCCTGGGTAAATTGCACCTCCCGGCGCCGCCTGCTCTTGGCGTGAAAGATGGCACCGCGCCGAACCACCCGTCCGAACATTTCTTCAAGGCACAGGGCCTGGGCGCAAAGCTGCGCGTCGTCATTGTCGAACTTGCGACGCCTGCCTTTCTTGAATTCGACCGGAACCAACGCGCCATCCGGGTGACGCTCGACGACATCGCACTTTCCGCTGAGTCCCAGCCGCGCCGACCAGACGGGCAGGGCGCGCAGCAATGTCACACCCCTCACGGTTTCATAGCCTGAGATATCGGCCTGATCGTGTAGCTGACTCCCGAGCACCGTGTGCTGGTTGTCGGCGAAGACGCCCTCGATGTGGATTAGCCCTGCCCGTCGCGGACAATACAGGTATTGGTTAACGGAGGAGAGAGGGATGATACGCCCTCCGCTATCGAATAATTGAGTGGGCAGAATTCCCGTTGTATTACTCATGACGTTTGTTCAGCCGCACTCCGGGAGGTAAATCCGCCGTGTCCCACTTGCAGCTAACCTCATAATTGGCAAAGGACTGAGGGAACTCTACGCCATCTCTCAGTTGTACCACGATTCCCTCCAAGAGCTTGTGTGCATGAGCACAACCGAGTCGGGCTTCGCGTCTGTTTTGTTCGGCGTTGTTCTCATGCTGGGTGCCGACATGTTCAAAGTCGTAAATGCCGCGGACTACCATTTCTCCTCGGGCGGCGGAACGATCGTGTTCAAACATGTGGTTGAGCGCATCGAATAGCACCTCAAGGTCGGCATTGGTAAAATTGGTGCGCTCGGCAAATGCGGGGGAGACGTACACCTTGGCGGCGTAAAGAGCGTAAGGGACTATGTGTTTGTTCCCCATGGTACGTTCCTTCTCGATGTCCTCCGTTTTCGTTACGGCACCGCGCGTAATGGAGATCTCAAGCGGCGTGATCGCGTCGAACGACTGCCCGAAGGTGAATTGCACCGGACCGCGTACCTGGCCCCAAGCAGAGCCTTTCATGATGTCCGCACCGGTGGAGAGCACGCCACCAAAAGCGCGAACGTCAAAAAACTCGCGGCAAAGCCATTTCATCGCCGCTTCTTGCCTTTGGGTCTTAGAAGCATCTGACGCCAACCTTTCGCCGCTTTTCTCGATGCCGTTGGTGATTTCGTTGTTGAGTACGGCACCCTGTCTGACGAACAGGTTGTAGCCGTTTCCCTCGGCGCTGCTGCGCACGGGTGGGAACGTCTCGACGAAGTTGCGTACCTTGCGTTTGAGGCACACGTCGGAGACGATGCCACGGTTGGTATTGGGATCAAGACGCGGCAGGTTGCCAGCGTCCGGGTCACCGTTTGGGTTGCCGTTCGTGACCTCGAAAAGCAGCAAAACGTCATGCCGATTGGTAACGACATCGTTGGTTTGATTCATGATCTAGTCTCCGGTTCACGGCTACTGGTTTTCCTTTTTTCTTTGGCTGCCTCGCGGGCAACGCGGTCGGCGGCTTTTTGCTGGTAAAAGCCGATGGCGAACCGACCCTGAGCATGTAGATCCAGCGTACGAGGGAACTGATTGATTTTGATCAACACGTTCTGAATAGTCTCATCCAAGAAGCGATCATGTCCTTTGTATCTGTCGGACTTGCGGATACTGTTTAGGTGGTGGCGGTTGAGCTTGATAAGGATGGGGAAGACAGACGCTGGCGATACCATGGCG
This sequence comes from Terriglobia bacterium, assembly GCA_963665655.1. Classification (GTDB taxonomy): domain Bacteria; phylum Acidobacteriota; class Terriglobia; order Versatilivoradales; family Versatilivoraceae; genus Versatilivorator. Next base: position 3,785,889 of record OY762429.1, on the reverse strand, counting down.
GTACCAAAGTACCGATCGACGACTCCGGGCCCTTCGAGTTGGTAGTCGTGCGCCTTGGCTTGCGTCTCGGCGAGCACGGCCAGCAGTCGCCCGCATTGATAGGCATCGTCTCCCGCGTCAGTGGATTGTTGTTTGGCAATTTCCACGATCGTGTCCCTTCTGTTTCGGTTCAGAATGAGTTTCGTCACGGCAAATCGAGAATGGTTCAACAAGGCCATGTTCCCATCGCGTGCGATATCGACACGCAGACGATTCAGCGTGGGATGCAAAAGATTAAGGGAAGGAGTAGTCCCTTCCATTGCGGCACGGAACAACTGAGTGGTTACTTCGGCTTGTAAATCCTTCGCATCACGTACGGTAGAGCAGGCTAGTCGGAACAATGCCAACGGTGCCATCTTTTCCTTGCCAGTGGGCAATCGCACCGGTTCCAAATCAAGGTCTCGGAACCAGCGGTGGAAGTTCTCCGTTGCGTTTTCCAGCGTCAACTGCATCCAATGACGCACGACGATACGTCCGGCGTTCCCCCCAAGGGAAACAGCATAGAATTGTTCCTGACGCAAACGCTCACGTTCTTGGCCGGCCCACGGGGACTTCAGAAAATCAGCGACTGCCTTGGGGTCGGCTTGGTTGAGTAAAGCCCCCCAATTTTTCGTAGCGTCTGTTTCATTCCGAGTCCAGAAACAGCAGGATGCCTGACCTATACGAATGGAATGAACTTGACTGCTCAACATTGCGTTGAGCGCGGTGCAATAGGCGGTGGCGGCTTGGTTGGAGGTGGAAGCATTGAGACTTTGCTCAAAGCCGTACGAAGCAAAGGCATCTTTGTCGAACGAGACGATCGCTGCACCAAACGATTGGGTGTTGGGGACGCCCTGGACCTTGGGGTTATGGGTAAGTGCGATGGGCTGCTCCTTCTCACCAGTGACTAGGCAGAGCCCTCGCGGTGCATTGTCCTCCTGGGCTTCATTTTCCTTGGCGAATTGATCTCTCCAGAAGGACTGAATGCTCGCTGCATCCTGAATCAAGAGTTGTCCCCCAACACTGAAAGTGAAGTTGTCCGGGCCCAACCTGACTTCCTCACCGTTAGCTTTCGTAATCCACCAGGAGGATTTCTCCCTGGGCTTGGCGTCTGAACCAAGGCCCCAGCGCAAAAATGCTGGAATGCGCCCTGCCTCGGGCTTGAAGGCCAACAGGCTCTTGAGCGCAGGGCTAAGGACTTTCTTGTGGGCCTCATCTATCTGCGCCCAAAAATCATCGTACTTGCGGCGGTTGTTTTCGTCCCGTTCCTTCCGTTTCTTATCGGACATGGGCTGCTCCGGGTTTGCGTCCAGTCCGAAAACAGCTGTAATGCCGTCAGCCAGAAACTCCGCAACCCCTCCGGCCACCTTGGGGCGGGTTGTCTGTGGGCAGGTGAATTCCTTGCCGCGGTTTGTTTCTCCCGCGGTTTCCACCGGCCCTTGCCCAACGACGTTTCCAGAGTCATCCAAGGCAATGATCCATCGCACAGCCTTGGGTTTGAACGCCAAGTTGTCCAGGAGCTTTCGAGAATTTGCAAATTCGTTCAAGCGCTGCAGCAGCACAATCAGGCCCCCCGCGATTCGAGGATTTCGATTTCATCGGGATGACAAGCCAAAGTGGAATCCTTGAGCTTGGCGTGGAAAAAACAAGCCCTTGGCTTGGCAGGTTCACCGACAAAACGCAGTATTTTCTTGGGCTTGGGCCCCAGCTCATCGGGACGCTTCCAGCGAAAACCTTGGGAGCGTGCCCCGGGGGAAAAGACATCGTAGAGCATCAAACCCAGGTCTTCTTCGGATTGCCGCCAGTTGGCGCCCACTTCCGCAGTCCTCTGTTCCAAGGCGTCTTGAGGATCGTCCACCCACTCAAAATCCGCAGCGAATTCACGCATGCCCAGGGCGGGCCGGTGGAAGCACTTGCCCAGCTGAGCGCGACGTTTGAACTCAATGAAATACTTTACCTGGGGGTCCTTCGTCGGATCCGCCAATCTCGTGGTGCGCAGTTCGGCGCTGATGATGTACTCCACCTCTCGTAGCGCCAGCATATTGCGCTGAGTACCGTCGGGAGCTCCGCCTCCAGCCTTAATGGACAAGACACGTTCAGGTTTCTTCATCCATTGGCCGGCGTTGCGTATGCTGATGACCGATTGCACTTCGTTGCGTCTAATTGAGGACCAACGGCCACGTTTCACCACCCGGATGGCTGCGACTCGGTAAAAGACTTGCGGCTCCCAGTAGACGGCTTCCAAGATGCCCCTGGCAGCGGATGGTGTCATGACGGGATAGCTGACGCGCTCTACCTTCATCTCGGGGCGAGTGAAACAGGCCCAGTCCCCCCACACTCTCAAGTGGACGTAGGAGCTTTTCATAACAAGAAATCCTCTGAGGGCCGTTGGTCAACAATTACGCCGAGATCCACGTGATAAGCTGCCTCATCCAATACACGCAGTTCCCTATTGGGCAAGAGCGGATGAAGCAAGCCCATTGAGTCCAACTTCTGGAAATCTCGCATATGCAAATTCACCATAAAACGCTGTAGACTGCGCATATCCTGACGGGTAAACCACGGACCGGTGGTTCGGGCACGTTGCCGGATCTCGGTTACTTTTTCCAAGGCCTTTTCCCTTGGCGCAATTACAGCCTGAGTCTCATCCACAATCACCTTTGCCTTGCGGGCTACTTCGCGGAAACGCAACGCCTCTCGATCCTCCTGAATGGAGCATTCGCGTCCACGTTCATGATCTGTGGGGACGTACTGAAACAACTCGGTAAAGTAGCGACCGAACAGCCCCGGGTCCACTGACAAATCGCGTGAATGTGCCGCTGATGACTGGTCTAGCAATCGTGCTGCAATGTCCGTAGCCACGCGATATACGCCGCTTGGCAGTTTGCCGTCTGTGGGGCGGAACACCACCACGCGGCCTGATTTCTGACGTCCTTCCCGATTGCACCGTCCCGCTGCCTGCACAATGGAATCCAGCGGCCCTAATGCCCGGTAAACCAGCGGAAAATCGATATCCACCCCGGCTTCAACGACTTGTGTGGCCACCAACCTGCAATGGGCGCCGTTTCCCAAACACCTCTTCGCCCTTTTCAGAACCTCAGCGCGGTGATCCGCACACATGGCCGAGGAAAGGTGCAGGACACCTCCTAAATCCCGCTGCCGAAGCAACTCCCACCATTTGGCCGCATGTTTGCGCGTGTTTACCACACCCAAAACCTGAGGTTCGCCTTCCCATTCGTCGGCCAATAGCGACCAATCGGTCGGTGTGGCTCTTACGTCGTATTCGACTCGTTTCAATTGTCGGAACAGCTCGCCGGTTTGTGACGTAATCTCCTTCACTTCATTTGCAGAAAACCCATTTGGCAGCGATATGCTGTGGGCAAATGCCGGCTGAGTAGCAGTGGAGAAAACGAAACTAGTGCGGTAATGCGCATTTAGGTCCCGCACGACATGAAGGAGCGGATTGAGCAGATGAGAAGGCAGCGTCTGTACCTCATCAAGCACTACGACGGAGTTTGCAATGTTGTGCAGTTTCCGACACTTGGAGGGTCGATTCGAGAAAAGTGATTCGACGAATTGAACTGAGGTCGTGACCACGACCGGTGCGTCCCAGTTTTCCGAAGCCAGTTCCTCCGGCCTTCGACCCTCATCTTCTACATGGTTCTTCGCGTCCACAGCAGAATGGTGCTCAATCACGATGCCTTCGTCGTCTGGGTCAAGCACATTCCTGTATTGGGTGGCGTTCTGTTCAATGATTGACAAGTAGGGTATCACCACGATGACCCGCCGCATCTGATGGTGCCGTGCGTGTTCCAGGGCAAAGCCCATGCCCGAGAACGTCTTACCGCCACCCGTGGGTACGGTGAGGGAAAAGAACCCCCGAGGCTCCGTAGCTTTTGTCAGGCAGTCTCGAAATATTTCGGCACGGATCTTGTTAATTTCGCCGGAGACATCAAACTTGGCCTGCCGCGCCTGCAGCCGCTTTAGCAGCAACGCAGGATCCATGTTTACCGACGGTCGCTCCCACCCAACCTTAAATCGTTCCGTATCCAGGAAATCAGCGTCCACTAAACAGGAAAATAACATCCGTACATAGAATTCAGTGACCGCCTTGTCCCCATCAGGACTGACAAATTCAGGCTCCTCCAGTTCCTTGGGGACTGCCCCTATTTCCATTTCAAACAAATTTTCCAAGGGCGTGAGACGATTAATCGCATCGTACTTGTCTCCACAAACCAAATCCTGCAAGTCGCTCAAGTCATGCAAGCCCGTATGGTGCCCAGCAATGGCAAAAGCTGGCCCGACCCACTCATTCTTAAAGGCTAGCGCCGCGCCATAAACCGCATGATGAGTTGCGGCCGACGGTGAGACGTCGCCTGCCAAATACTCCTGGAATGGAAGGCGATACTTACCCAAGTCGTGAAGTAGGCCAGCTTGTTCGGCAGCGTCGGCAAGTAGCGGCTCAGCAAACTCCCGGGTCTTGTCACCCACGTTTCGCAAATGTTTCGCGAGTGGGTGCCAGTGTTCCCTATTCGGTTGGCGTTTACCCGTCTCCATTTCTGCCGTGTGAGCGTAGAAGTTAATCAATGGTTCCCTTGCGCACCCGGTTGATGTCACTAAAGCGTCAGACACGGGGCTGGCAGTCTGCGCTGCAGAACGCCTTGAAAATCGATCATTTCTTTGGCCGTCATGCCCTGATTATACTATGAAGAACGGCTTCCACTTTGGCGACAATCTCCACTACCTGTGCAGGGTGCCCCAGCACACTGTGGACCGGGATGCATGCGGCAACACAGGAGCATGTGTGTTCCACAGAGGCCATGGGGACTGAGGTTGGGAGACTGACGGTGCACCTGCAATGCCGCTAAAGGCGTATTACCGGGACGGGAGGGACATGGAACAGCATCGAAGCCTCGCGCGTAACACCAGGGTTTTGATCGAAGTCTTATCGCCTCAAGAAGTTGCAGGGACGTTGCCTGCTCCGGTCCGCCGATGGGCAGGCCGGGGTGGATGACAGGAGCGACCCTGTAGAGGGAAACTCTGGTTAGGGCGCGGAGCAGTCCCTATGGTAATATCGTCGCCCCACGCCTTCCAGGGTGTCGGTCCTGTGCAAAATGATCCCAGCGGGAATGCCATTGAGCGCCCTTGCGCGTTCATGGCGAATGAGTGTCTCCGCGTGTAGCTTTGTAACCTGTTTGTTGTTTTATGTGTTGTAGTGTGTCTTATGTTGCACCGTGTTCCACTTCATATCCGCATCTCTCCCGAAACCCTTCAACGTCTCCAACTCCTCCGCGCCCAGCGGCACCTCAACCTCGGCTCCTGGCTGCTGCCCTATCGATGAGGCCTCGACCGCGAGTTCGGTGCCGCTCCCACGGATGCGAATGAGCTGGTCGTGCCGGTCAAGCCCGCGCCCCTCGAACCCATCCCTGGATGGACCCCGGCCAGGCTGATGCTCAATGAAGTCGGGCCGAAAGCCCAACACTTCATCGAGAATAGGTCTTCGCCATGGCCCGGAAGCGCTGCATGGTCATCTGATCCGATTGTACGTCCTCACCTCAAATCCCCGGTAGCGTCAGCTGTAAAGTCTTGTAACTGTTCGGTCAGGTCGTGATGGCAAGGATTCAGGGGCTGTCGGACCATCCCCGCGCCTGCGGGGATCAGGGGCTACCACCCGGCCCGCCCCGGCTCCCTGAAGGCATCCTTGATCAGGAAGACCTCCGGATCCTCCCAACTCCCTTGTATGCCCACGATGTCGAAGCGCCAGGCCGCCGCCTGGCGGCGAAGGCCCCGGCGATAGTCGGCGGCTGCCCGACAGATCTGCCGCTGCTTGGCAAGGCCCACAGCGTCCTCGGGGCCTCCGTACAGGCGATTCCTGCGATACTTCACCTCGACGAAGGCCAGAATGTCTCCGTCCCAACCGATGAGATCGATCTCCCCCGAGCGGCTGCGGTAGCGGTGGGCGACAACCCGATACCCTTGCCGCTTCAGGTAGGCGTAGGCGACCCGTTCTCCTTTCATGCCCGTTTCCGAGGTGGTGGGCCGGCGGGGGATCCGGGACCGGCCGAAGCGGCATTGGGCCAGCCATCGCTTTCCCTTTTCCAGCCAGGTGGAACGCACCACGTCCCCCGCACGGACGGCAGCCCGCCCAATGGATCGGTCGGATAGAGTCGCCAGGTTGTGGAGGGAGAGATGCCGAAGGAGAATTACGGCCGGGAGAGCTTCGCCGTTTTACCTCGGGAACCGCCGTTGAGGGAGATCGCTCCGGCGGGAGAGACACCAGTAATGGCCTATCGCTTCTTCCAACGGACGCCGTCCCTGGTGTCCTCGACCAGGTAGCCCAGGTCGAAAATCCGGTTGCGGAGCTCGTCGGCCAGGGCGAAGTCCCGGGCCTGCCGCGCCCGGCTTCTCTGCTCGATCAGGCTTTGGATCCGGGGGTCCGGCCCGGCTTCCTCCGACTCCCAGAGCGGCAGGACCCGGTTGAGCGTATCCATGGCCGCCAGAATCACCGAGCCGTCTCCGTCATGGACCCGGCCGGCCGCCAGGGCGGTGTTGACCTCGCGCACCCAGTCGAAGATGGCTGCCAGGGCCTGGGCCGTGTTGAGGTCCTGGTCCATGGCCTCCTCGAACCTCTCCAGAACCGCCTTGCAGCCGGACTGGAGTTCGGGGCTGGCGCCCCTCGGCAGAGTCTCGGTTTCGATCCGCTGCCTGAAGTCCTGCAGCCGCTGGAGCGAGGCCCCGGCCTGCTTCAAGGCATCCTCCGTGAAGTTGAGCTGGCGCTTGTAGGGAACGCTTTGCAGCGCGTAACGAATGGCTCCCGGCTGAATTCCCTTCTCCAGCAGGTCCCGAAGGGTAAAGAAGTTGCCCTTGGACTTGGACATCTTCTCTCCATCCACGATGAGGTGCTCCCCGTGGACCCAGTAGCGCACGAAGGGCTTGTCGGTGGCGGCCTCGCTCTGGGCAATCTCGTTCTCGTGGTGGGGAAAGATGAGATCCACCGCGCCGCAATGCAGGTCGAAGGTCTCGCCCAGATATTTCATGCTCATGGCGGAACATTCAATGTGCCATCCCGGCCGACCGGGACCCAGTGGGGTCTCCCATCGAGGTTCCCCGTTCTTGGGCGCCTTCCACAAGACGAAGTCCCGCGCATCCTGCTTGTCGTATTCGTCCACATCCACGCGGGCCCCCGCCCGAATTCCCTCCCGATCCAGCTTGGCCAGTTTTCCGTAGTTGCCGAAGGTCTCGATTCGGAAATAGATCGATCCGTCTTGCTCGTAGGTGTAGCCGCCGGACTGAAGCTGCCGGATCAGGGCCACCATGTCATCGATGTGATCGGTCGCGTGAACGGCTCGGTCGGGTTTCTCAATGCCCAGACGATCGCAGTCCTCGAAGAAGGCTTGGGTAAAGCGGTCCGTAAACGTTCTGAGCTGAGCGACGGTTTGCGCCTCGGAGTTCCGGATGGTCTTGTCGTCGACGTCGGTGATGTTCATGACGTGAAAGACCCCGAAGCCCTTGTGCCGCAGATAGCGCTTCAGAACGTCCTGGAAGACGAAGGTTCTGAGATTTCCGATGTGGACAAAGTCGTACACCGTCGGACCGCAGGTGTACATTTTGACTTGCCGGGGCTCCAGCGGCTGAAAGGGTTCGAGCCTCCCGGAGAGGGTGTTGGACAACCGCAACATGAGTGAAATCTCCTGCAGGACGCCTCAGCCCGGCGCCGTTCCGCCCCAACCCCCGGGGCCGATGGAGGTTCCCCGGAGGGAGAGCGGAACGTTGCTCGTTCGCTGAATCGCAAAGGGTCTGTCGAACCGACCGTTTCCTTGGGAAACCTCCATCGGAGAGGGTAATCCTTTTCCCGAGACAGGACACCAGAATAGACGGTGGTTCACCGATAAGTCAATACGTGCGAGTCTTTTCCATGGTGCTTTGCACTGCTCTCCGATCCGTGGTAAACTCGCGGAGTCGGCGTGAAATCCTACCTTTTCTCGACCCTGTCAAACCCAACAGTTCCAGTTGGCGTCAAGCCTTTGAGGGTGCCTTCCTATTGCTGAAACTGAAGCAAATCCAGATTCAAGGGTTCAAATCCTTCGCTGACAAAACCGAACTGACTTTTGACGGATCCGGCATCGCGGCCATCGTGGGACCCAACGGTTGCGGCAAGAGCAACATCTCGGATGCCATCGCATGGGTATTGGGCGAGCAGAGCGCCCGGACCCTTCGCGGCGGGAGAATGCAGGACGTCATCTTCAACGGCACCCGCTCGCGGCCGCCTCTGGGGCTGGCCGAGGTCAGCGTGGTTCTGTTCGATCCGGAGAGGGCAGAGGAACCGACTTCGACCGACTCCTCTGCCTCAACGGCGGCTTCGGCCGGCAATGATCCGGCAGTCGGCCAAGACGGCGCCCCTCGGAAGGGTGAGGCGAAGATCGAGGGTTCCGGTCGGGCCATTCCCTTCGAGGCCGGGACGGCCCCGGCCGCCAGGAAGAAGGGAAGGCCATCCAGGGCGCCGGTCAAACCGGGAGAGTTGGTGGTATCCCGGCGCCTCTTTCGTTCGGGCGCGAGCGAGTACGTCCTCAACGGAAGGAAGGTCCGACTGCGGGATGTTCAGGAGATATTCCTGGGAACCGGACTGGGGCCGGATTCCTATGCGCTGATTGAGCAGGACCGGGTAGGACTGATCCTCAGCTCCAAACCCTCGGATCGACGGGCCATCATCGAGGAGGCGGCAGGCGTCACCAGGTTCAAGGTCAAGCGCAAGCTGGCCGCCTCGAAACTGGAACAGGCCAGACAAAACCTCCTCCGTGTCAACGATATCACCGAGGAAGTTTCCCGCCAGCTCGACACCCTCAAGCGCCAGGCCGGCAAAGCCAGGCGCTACCGGGAGCTCAGTCAAGAAGCCCGGGACCTCTCCAAGAGCCTCTTCTCCGCCCGGGCCCGCCACCTGAAAACCCAACTGGGCCGGGCATCGGAACAATTCGAGCAATTCCAGGACCAGGTCGATCGGAAACAGGGCTTCATCCAGGAGCAGGAGACGCATTTTCGCCGGGAGAACGACGCCCACTTCGAGGCCGAGACCGAATTGAAAGGACAACGCGAACAGTTGTCCCGGTTGCAGATGGAGAACCAGCGGGACCAGCAGACGATTCAGCATCAGAAAGACCGGATCGACCAACTGGGAGTCCGGTCTCGCGAAAATGCGCTCGAGCTTCAACTGCTCGCGGAGCAGGAGGAGCAATTCCAGGCGCAAGCCGGCGAAAAGCAGCAGGCCCTCCAGGATGTAACCCGGCAGTTCGAAAGGCTGGAGGAGCAGTACGACGCTCGTAATCGGGAACAGGTGCTGCGGCAGAGCAAGCTGGGCGAACTGGAGACTTCGGGAGACCGGCTACGGTCGGAACAACTGGAATTGCTGAGTCGGGCGACCACCCTGCGCAGCGCCGTGATCCAATTGGAGGAGCAGGAAAAGCAACTGGCGCTGCAGGCCGGCCGTCTGGAAAACGATCGCCAACAGGCATCCCGGGAGCGTCAGAGTCTGGCGGCTGCCGGCGAAGACGCCGGCGGCCGGCACGCACTGAAAGAGGCAAGCCTGCGTGAGTTGACCGGCAGGGTCAAAGGGCTCTCGGCCGAGTTGAGCCGGGAGCAGGAGCAGCAGGTTCGAGCGCGGCGGCAGGTGGCTGAGAAACGGGAAGATCTCAGTGCGCAGGATCAACGGCTCCAGTCTCTTCAGGAGCTGGCCGCCCATCATGCCTACAGCGCCGAATCGGTGCGGATGCTGTTGTCGGTGGCCGGCCGGTCCGGGGGCGCCGACTTTCGGACCCACGGGATCCTGGCCGACCTGGTAGAGGTGGATGCCGAGCACGAGAAGACCGTGGAACAGTTTGTGCGCCATGAGCTGGAATACTTCCTGGTGGATTCTCCGTCCAACGCGCGGGAAGGCATCGATCTGCTGCGCAAGAGCGGCGCTGGCAGATCCACCTTTCTCTTCCCCGGCAACGGCGCCTCCGACCTGGTTCCCGACACCCTTGAAGCCCTGGTCCAGGACCTGGTGGATCGAGACCCACGGCTGATTCCGATGAGCGCCGTCCTTCGTCTTCCCTCCCGCCACAGGCAGCGCCTCCGTTCCGCCCTTCCCCATCTGTTCCACAGTCTCATTGCCCCCAGCTACAAGGCGGCCCTGGAGATCGCTCAAGCCCACCCGAAGTTGACGGTGCTGACGCCGCGGGGCGAGGTGTTTCGCGGACAGCTCATTTCCGGCGGCAGCGGGGACCAGCGTGGACACCTCTCCCTGAAGCGAGAGATCCGCGAGTTGCACCGCCGGCTCCAATCGGCCCGACAGGATCTGCTGTTGCTGGAGGAACAGTTGACGGCTCTGGATCAATCGGTGCAAGCCGGCCAGGAGGCGCTGGCCCGGGTGAGCCGGCAGGCCCAGGAACTGGATAAGGAGCTGGTGGGTTCGAAGCACCACCTCGAGTCCCTTGCCGGCGAACTCCAGCGCCTCACCCAAAGGGAGCGGGAAGTTGCCGGGGAAATCCGGAGCCTCGCTCGAGAGCGTTCGGAAATCGGCCGGCGCCTCGGCCGATCCGGATCGGAAATCACACGGGCCGAAGCACGCAAGACCGAGGTGGACCGGGCCATCGACTCCAATCAAACCGACTGGCGCCGCTTGAGGGACGAATGGTTGCAACATTCACAGCAGCTAAGCCTGGTGGGCTCGGAGCTGGCCGCCTGCGGTGAGCGCAAACTCGCTACCGAGGCCGACCTGGAACGGGTTCAAGCCAACCTGCAAGCCTGCCTCCAACGCGGGACCAGGCTCAACTCCCAGCGGGAGGAGTGGTCCGGTCACAGCCTGGAGATACAGACCTCGGTTCGACAACTGGAGGAGACCGTCTTCAGTCGAGCCGTGCAACGCGCTTCTCTGGAGGCTGAGATCCGGATCAAGGAGGGCCGGTTGGAGGCGTCCCGAAAGGCCCAGGCACAACTGGGAGAAGAGCTGCAGGGGTGGCGCCTGGAGCTGGACGAACTAAGGAACCGGAAGACGCAAATCGAGGTCGAACGCGCCCGACTCGCCTCCGACTATTCCCATCTGGAGGACACCTGCCGCCAGGAGCTGGGGGAACCCCTGGAATCGTTTCAGGTGGAGGATGCCGGTGAATTCAACCCCGAGGCCTATCGGAAAACGGAGGAACGATACCGCCGCCTCAGGAACCGCCTGGATTCCATGGGGCCGGTAAACATGATGGCCCTGGAGGAATTCCAGGAATGCGAGGAGCGATTCGATTTCCTCAACCGGCAACGCCAGGACCTGCTGGATTCCATCGAGGACACCGGCGCCGCCATCCGTGAGATCGACGAGGTCTCCTGCGAGCAGTTCCAGCAAGCCTTCGACGCCGTGAACCTGAACTTCAGGGAAAGCTTCCGGGAATTGTTCGGCGGGGGGCGGGGCGAAATGAAACTGCTGGACCCTCAGGACCTGCTGGAGACGGGGATCGAGATCGTCGCCCAGCCCCCGGGGAAACGATTGCAAAATGTGCTGTTGCTCTCGGGCGGCGAAAAGGCCCTGACCGCCATCGCCCTGCTGCTGGCCATATTCAGCTACCAACCCAGCCCTTTTTGCGTCCTGGATGAAGTCGACGCTCCTCTGGACGACGTCAACCTGGGGCGATACTCGCAGAAGATCAAGTCCATGAGCGGGGAAACCCAATTCCTGCTCATCACCCACAGCAAGCGGACCATGGAGGCGGCTGACGCCCTCTATGGAGTGACCATGGAAGAGGCGGGCGTGTCCAAACTGGTCTCGGTCCGGATGAACTGATTCCCCTGCCGCCGACCGCCTTCTCACGGGTTCCTCACCAGTTCCTCACAGGTTCCTCACAGACCCCACACGGGTTCTCCCAAAGGTTCCCACATGGGCCTTGACAACCATCCTCCATGTACTAGAATGGCCTCCTCCTGAAGGAAAGATCCGGGCAAGCCGAAGGGTTCGAGGGGTTCCTTCCTGTTCCCGCCCGGAGATCCCAAACGAAAGGACTGCGAGCAATCCCATGGCCGTAGAGAGCCTGCAAACCGAGGTGAACTTACCCGATCACCACCTGGTCGGCAGAGGCAAGGTCCGAGACAACTACGAAATTGGGGACCACCTGCTGATCATCGCCACCGACAGAATTTCCGCCTTCGACTATGTGCTGGCCAGTGGCATTCCCAACAAGGGACGCATCCTGACCCAGATGTCGCTTTTCTGGTTCGAGCGCATCGGCGAAATTGTTCCCCACCACCTGGTGACTGCCGACGTCGAGGAGTTCCCGGCCGATCTTCAGCCCTATGCCCACCTGCTGGCCGGACGATCGATGCTGGTGAAGAAAGCCGAGGTCTTTCCGGTGGAATGCGTGGTCAGGGGCTACCTGGCCGGATCGGGCTGGAAGGAGTACCGGCAGTCCCAGTCGGTGTGCGGCATCCGGCTGCCTTCGGGACTGCCGGAATCGGCCCGTCTGGAAGAGCCTCTTTTTACGCCCGCCACCAAGGCCACCACCGGTCACGACGAAAATATCTCCTTTGAGCGCATGGTCGACGTGGTTGGGCAGGACACGGCCGAGAGGCTCCGTGACATCTCTTTGGCCATCTACTGCAAGGCGCGCGATTACGCGGCGTCCAGGGGCTTCATCATTGCCGACACCAAGTTCGAGTTCGGCGCCTGCCAGGGCGACATCATTCTCATCGACGAGGTCCTGACTCCAGACTCTTCCCGGTTCTGGCCGGCTTCCGACTACCAGCCCGGAAAACCCCAGCAGCCCTTCGACAAGCAGTTCGTGCGGAACTACCTGGAAGAGATTCAGTGGAACAAGAAGCCCCCCGCTCCCAAGCTGCCCGACTGGGTGGTGGAAGCGACCAGCCGGAAGTACATGGATGCTTTCGAGCGCCTCACCGGCAGAAAGCTGGATGGCTGACCGCCGGGAGTTCGCCTTGCAGAAAGCGACGGGGCCCACCGATGAAGTGCGTTCCCTCCAGCCCGCATTTCTCACCAGGCCGCTGAGCCTGCGGTAGTAAAGTGTTCGTGTTCATGAACAGGGAGTTTCTTCCCTGTTCAAGGCGTGTTTCAGTCTCCATTGCGCTCTTCGGTCGCGAGCACGCGCTGAAGGGGAAAATCCGGCGCCGTTGTCACGCCCCCCGGTGAGAAATGCGGGCAGGCTTCTACGACCTACACATTCACTCGAATTACTCCAGCGACGCCGACCATCCCCCCCGGCGGCTCTTTGAAATGGCTTGCGAAGCCGGTCTTGCCGGTCTTTGCATCTCCGACCACGACACGGTGGCGGCCGTCGCCGAGGGAACCCGCCTGGCCCGGGAATATCCCCTCGAGTTCTACCCCAACGTCGAGATCAGCACTCATTACCTGACCCGCAAGTTCCATGTGCTGGCCCCCCTGGTCGATTACCGGTCTGCCGAGTTGCAGTCAAGGCTTCAAGGCGTGGCCGAGGGAAGACGCCGGCAGGCGAAAGCAAGGGTTGAGCGGCTGCGGGATTCAGGTTTCGAGATTACCTTTGAAGAGGTCATCCGAGCTACCCGCAACCCGATACCGACGGGCCCGGCCATCGCTCAAACCCTCTTGGCGAAACCCGAATCCCATGAGTCCCCCCGGCTGCACCGCTATCTTCACGGGAAGGAAGCCGCCCGAGGGGTCATTGCCTTTTATCGAGACTTCTTTGCACCCGGGAAACCGGCCTTCGCCGAGATGGAGCGGCTCGGAACCCTGGAAGCCCTGAAGTTGATCCGCCGGGCTGGCGGCGTCCCGGTGCTGGCCCACCCGGGGGCTCCCGGCTATGAGGCCGACGAGAATGTTCTGCAAACCTTTGTCGCTCATGGACTGGCAGGGCTGGAGGTCTACTCCTCCTACCATGAGCCCCGCTCGACTCGACGGTTCTCCGACTGGGCGGCTCGCTGGGACCTGGTGAAGACAGCCGGCTCGGATTTTCACGGGAGAGTCAAACCGCATGTTCGCATTGGCTCGGTCAAGGCCCGCGGCAGAGAGATGATTGAAGAGTTGATGGACAGGAGGGACTGACCGGATGGAGCCTCTCCACGACCTGAACTCCCTCGACTGGGTCGTCCTGGCGGTGGTGTTTATCTCCGTGTTGGGCAGTCTCCTGAAGGGATTCGTCCGAGAGTCCATCTCTCTCGGGTCGGTCGTGGTTGGAATCGTACTGGCTTCCCGGCTCTACCCCATGACCTCCGGTTTTTTTCTTCAATTCTTCAGGAGCCAGGACCTTGCCGCCATCCTGGGCTTTGTGACCATATTCGCGGGGTGCCTGATTGCAGGGACCCTGGTCTCCTTCTTCGTCCACAAATTCGTGAGACTGGCTCATCTGGCGTGGTTCGATCGCCTGCTGGGAGCCGCCTTCGGACTGATTCGCGGATGGATGATCGCCGCCGTTCTGGTTCTGCTCCTGACGGCCTTCCCGGTGCAGTTGGCCAGCATCCAGGAAGCCAGGTTGGCCCCCTTCCTCCTGGTCAGCGCCCGGGTCCTGGTCCTGCTCACCCCTCAGACCCTGAAGGATCGATTCATGGAAGGCTACGGCGAAGTGGAGAGACTCTGGCGGGAACGATCCGAGCCTCCGAGTGAAGAGGAGGCCTCGTCTGCATTCAATGGTCTGCGTGGGGGCCTTTTCAACGGGGAATCAGACACCGCGGCATCCTGAGAACGCGGGTCGGGAGAGTGGCCGGGGTTCTGAACGTTTCGGCAGCACGGCGCGGCAAACTCATGGGGATTCGATCGTGAAAGACCAACTGGACCGTCTGATCACCGAAATGCTGGATCGAGGGCTTCTCTTTGCAGAAGCCACCAGGGAATTCGAAAAACAGTTTATCATGAAGTGCTTGGAGCGATCCGGCGGCAATCGGACCCAGACCGCCAAGACGTTGGGAATCCACCGCAACACCCTTCAAAAAAAACTCTCTCCCTCCAACCACTCCAACCCCCGAAAAAATGCCGGTCCAACCAAAAAACGCTTGACTCGGTAGGGACCCGTTCCTATTATCAGCACTCTCGGATCTGGAGTGCTAACACCCCCGTTCCGAACAGAGACTGGTGACATTTGGAATAGAAAGGAGATGCCGGCATGAAGGTCAGACCGCTCCACGACCGGATACTGATCAGGCGCATCGAGGAGACCGAAAACATCCGGGGTGGGATCATCATTCCCGACACCGCCAAGGAAAAACCCCAGGAGGGAATTGTGGTGGCGGCCGGAAACGGAAAGATCCTGGACGATGGGACCCGCCTGAACCTGGAGGTCAAAGAAGGCGATCACATACTCTTCGGCAAATATTCAGGAACCGACATCAAGATTGAAGGTGAGGAATACCTCATCCTGAGGGAAGACGAGGTCCTCGGTATCCTTGCGGACGCCGGCTAGGATGCGCCGGCGTCCCACCCGGGCCAATCCGGCCTCGACAGATCAACCCACGAATAACATGGAGGAATGAAGAATGGCAAAGCGAATTACTCACGGTGAAGATTCCCGTCAAGCCATCCTGAAGGGTGTCAATCAGTTGGCCGACGCGGTTCGAATCACCCTGGGTCCCAAGGGACGGAACGTCGTTCTGGACAAGAAATTCGGATCGCCGACCATTACCAAGGACGGGGTCACCGTCGCCAAGGAAGTCGAGCTCAAGGACGTGGAAGAGAACATGGGAGCCCAGATGGTGCGGGAAGTGGCTTCCAAGACCAGCGACGTGGCGGGAGACGGGACCACCACGGCTACGGTTCTGGCTCAGGCGATTTTCCGGGAAGGCGTCAAGACGGTCGCGGCCGGGGCCAATCCGATGGCTCTGAAGCGTGGCATCGACAAGGCGGTCGAGAAAGCCGTTGACGAAATCGGCAGCTTGTCCAAGCCGGTTCGGGGAGAGGCCATTGCCCAGGTCGGCACGGTTTCCGCCAACGGGGACGCCACCATCGGCACCATCATTTCCGAGGCCATGGCCAAGGTAGGCAAGGACGGAGTCATCACGGTCGAGGAAGCCAAGACGATCGAGACCGCCCTGGAGGTGGTGGAGGGCATGCAGTTCGACCGAGGCTACCTGTCTCCCTACTTTGTGACCGACCCGGAGCGGATGGAATGCGTGCTGGAGAATGCCCTGATCCTCCTCCACGAGAAGAAGATCAGCTCCATGAAGGATCTGCTCCCCCTGCTGGAGCAGATTGCCAAGACCGGAAAGCCGTTCGTCATTGTGGCCGAGGAGGTGGAAGGCGAGGCCCTGGCGACGCTGGTGGTGAACAAGTTGCGTGGAACGCTCAACTGCTCGGCCGTGAAGGCGCCCGGATTCGGCGACCGGCGCAAGGCCATGCTGGAAGACATTGCCATTCTGACCGGTGGCAGAGTCATCAGCGAGGACCTCGGCATCAAGCTGGAGAACGTTCAGCTCGGCGACCTCGGAGACGCCAAGAAGATCACCATCGACAAGGACAACACCACAATCGTGGAAGGTTCGGGAGCGAGTTCCGACATCCAGGGCCGGGTCAATCAGTTGCGGTCCCAGATCGAAGAAACGACTTCCGACTACGACCGGGAAAAGCTGCAGGAACGGCTGGCCAAGCTGGTTGGCGGGGTGGCCGTCATCAAGGTGGGAGCGGCGACCGAAACCGAGATGAAAGAGAAGAAGGCGCGCGTCGAAGATGCGATGCATGCCACCCGGGCTGCCGTCGAAGAGGGGATCGTGGCCGGTGGCGGGGTTTCCCTGATTCGGGCCATTCCCAGCCTCGACCAACTCGAGCTGGAGGGCGATGAGCAGATCGGCTGCAACATCGTCCGCCGGGCGCTCGAGGAGCCCCTGCGGCAAATCGCCCAGAACGCAGGCGTCGAGGGCGCGGTGGTCGTCTCCAGGGTTGGCGGAGAAACCGGAAACAACGGCTACAACGCCGCCACCGATTCCTACGGGGACCTGGTGGAAGCGGGGGTGATCGATCCGGCCAAGGTGACGCGGACGGCCCTGCAGAACGCCGCCTCCATCGCCGGGCTCCTTCTGACCACCGAGGCACTGGTGGCGGACATTCCCGAGGAGGACAAGGCTCCTCCGCCGGCACCGCCTCATGGAGGCGGGATGTACTGACGCCGCGACCGGAAGACCCCAAAGCCACCGGAGCCCGCTCCGGTGGCTTTTTTTGTGCGCGGCTTCGCCGCAGGGGTGCATCCGAATCGCCGCCTGCGCGGCTGTGGGAGCGCCGGGCTCACACGCTCGAGCAAGTCCGGCCCCACGGCCTTCCGCGACGGGGCGGATCATTCGCAGGTGAAGAAACACGATTGTTTCAGGCAGGAGTGACTTTGGGGAGGCCGTGTGTTTTCGGGACCCGGCTCTTGAGTCGCCGCCTACGCGGCTGAAATGGTTCGACCGGGTATTCGCTTAGGAGGTTCCCGTATTGGTTCCGCGTGCTGAACGTTGTGGACGACTACAGTCGGGAATGCACCGGGCAGATCGTCGACACCTCGATCACCGGGGAACCCGTCAGCCAAGGGGGGTGAATTCGGTGAAATTCCGGTGTGCTGGAGTTTGCCGGACCCTGAAAAAGTCCAGTACAGGTCAACTATCGCAACCTACCTGACCCAGCTTGAGGATTTATGGGTAATCTGATGGGAATCATGGTCAGAAAGCCCAGGTTGTGCTTTCACCATTGGCATCGTATGGAATTCGAGAATTGTTTGCGCCTTTCCTGCCTCTTCCGCTTCCACTCGCGTTTTCCCTTCCGTTTCCACTGCTGCTTCCACTCCCGAACGAGATGTTTGGCTTCGGCCAGTTGCTCCTGAGTCATTTTTGCAGCGACGAGGGGTAGCACTTTTTTAGCCAGTCTGCGATCTTTCGAGGCCACCAACTTGACCCACTTGTAGGACTCTACGTAGTTCCGCGGCGCCAGCTCGCTGTAAATAAGAGCGAGCTTGTACTGAGCGGCAGGGTGACCCTGCTCGGCGGCCATGCGGTACCATTTGATGGCTTCAAGGTTATCCTGTGGCACACCTTTGCCACTCGTGTAAATCTTGCCAAGAGCGACCTGAGCATCAGGGTCACCCTGCTCGGCGGCCATGCGGTACCATTTGATAGCTTCAAGGTTATCCTGTGGTACACCCCTACCGTTCGTGTACATGAAACCAAGCCAGAACTGAGCGAAGGAGTCACCCTGCTCAGCAACTAATTGGAAACACTGGAAGGCCTTCCAATGCCACTTTTTGGCCTTCTCACGATCCTGTGATACTGCGTTGCCACGTTCGTACGCTTCGCCGAGCATGTACTGGGACACAGCGTCACCGTTTTCGGCTCTTTGGCGGATGCTTTTCACCGCTTCTGACTCGTTTTTCATCATAATGTCGGCGGACATGGGACTCCTCGCTCCGCTTAGCAGCAGAACCAAGGTGAATGTGAAGAGAACCATTCGCATTGGATACCCGCGAGTATTTTGATCAGGCTTAACCGAAGGATCTAGGGCGGTGCAATCTGGAGGCCTATAATCTAAACAGCAATTACCCACCCGGCGTGTATTCGGCTCAGGAAACTTGTGCACTTCCCGATCCTCGATCAATTTTCGATATAAAGCTTCTGCATCAGCTTTGGAGAGAAAGCCACTTTCCACTAGCGAGTCCGTTACATCTCGGATTGTGTTTTTCCTCTCTTTGTCGGTAGTACTTGCGTCAAAGTCTTTCTTGATGGAGCCTTTTGCAAATGGCTCTGTTGTTTCAAGCAAGCCGCGCCCCCGCCCCCGACGACGGGGCGGATCATTCGAGAGTGAAACAGGGTTGTTTTACAACCAGTTGCCGGTTCCGAGAGCAGGCAAGCGCCCCGTGACGTGGTTGCACTCTATTTTTATGAACATGGATGCACAGGATTAACAGGATTGACAGGACGAGAGGTTCCTGCACCGGAAGCCGGCTGGGGCGATAATCCGGTGCGGGCTTGCCGATGCCCGGGATGCCAAGCCAGCCGTTTCCTGAAAAATCCTGTGCATCCTGTGCATCGATGTTAATAATCCTTACCGTGGCGGTGCGGGCCGTTGACGCAGACCCGTCCCGCTTCGTGGCCCTTCGTCGTTCTTCGTGTGTCTTCGTGGATTCCTCTTTTTTTCTGTTGTTTCAGGCAAGTACCGCCCCCGCCCCCGACGACGGGGCGGATCATTCGAGAGTGAAACAGGGTTGTTTTACAACCAGTTGCCGGTTCCGAGAGCAGGCAAGCGCCCCGTGACGTGGTTGCACTCTATTTTTATGAACATGGATGCACAGGATTAACAGGATTGACAGGACGAGAGGTTCCTGCACCGGAAGCCGGCTGGGGCGATAATCCGGTGCGGGCTTGCCGATGCCCGGGATGCCAAGCCAGCCGTTTCCTGAAAAATCCTGTGCATCCTGTGCATCGATGTTAATAATCCTTACCGTGGCGGTGCGGGCCGTTGACGCAGACCCGTCCCGCTTCGTGGCCCTTCGTCGTTCTTCGTGTGTCTTCGTGGATTCCTCTTTTTTTCTGTTGTTTCAGGCAAGGTCCAGGCACATCGAGAACTCCGCCCCGCCGCCGTCGCCATTCTTCCATTCCAACCGCCCGTCGTGAGCTTCCACGATCCGTTGGGCAATAGGCAAACCCAAACCCGTCCCTCCACGCTTGCTGGAATAAAACAGTTCAAAGAGCCGGCCGGCTTCCTCTTCGGAGACTCCGGTGCCGGTATCGCGAACCCACACCACCAGGCGGCCCGAATCCCGCCTCGCCCCCATTGTGATCCGGCGCGGTCCATCCCTCTTGGCCAGAACCGCTTCCCTGGCATTGACCAGAAGGATCAACACGGCTTGCTGCAGCAAGTCCCGGTCTCCCCGAACCTCCAGCAGCCCCGGTCCATCCTGCCTCACCAGCTCGATTCCCACTCGGTCACACTCCTTGGCCACCAGTTGGACCACCCGATCCAGGACCTGGGGCGCCGAAACCACCCGTCGATCCGGCTTCAACGGCTTGGCATAGACCAGAAAATTGCGGGCCAAGCGCTCCAGTCGGCGAATCTCGGACTTGGCCCCGGCCAGGAGCTGGGCCATCTCGCCGGAATGAGTCCGAGACTGGGAGACTTCTTCTTCGATCATCTGAAGATTCAGGTTGATGGCGCTCAGCGGGTTCCGGATCTCATGGGCCAGCCCGCCGGCCAGCGTCCCCAGCACCGCCAGCCGCTCGGCCGTGTGGGCTTCGGCCTCGATCACCTGGGCTTGCTTGAGCAGCCAGCGCACATAGAACAGGGCCACCAGCAGAAGCGCCAGCACTACCGAGGAGGCCACAAGAATCTGCCGGTTGATCCGGCTCTGGTCTTCCGCAACCCTGCCGGCAATCAGGGTGTTGTCGAAACCGAAATGGATGAGCAGCCTCACTTGCCCCTGGGGAACAACCGGTTCGACCCAGTCGGTAATTCGCTCTCCGGGGTTGCTGACCGAAGCGATTTCCTGTCTTGCCCTGGAGGACCGAATGAGGTCGGGAAAGTGGCTTTGCTCCAGTTCCCTTCCCATCTGCAAGCGCCGCCAAAGCAGGTCTCCCCGGGGATGCTGTGCGAAAACGTAGACCACCTGGTCATTGGCGGCCAACAACTCCTCCAGATATCGCTCCATGTGCTGCCGGCGGAGAAGCTCATCGGCGGGACCGTCGCCCGGCAGCTCCAGATCGACGAGGCGCATTCGATCTTCGATCCGATTTTTCAAATCGTCGCGCAATGCCTCCATTTCAAGCTCCACCCGCTCGCCTGCCCAGCGGTTGGCCAGATCGATCAGGGAAAAGGCGATGGCGCCGATCACCAGCAGAAAGAGAGCGGAGCTGATGTAGAGGTGGCGCCGGAAGATCGGCTTGCCCTTGACCAAGCGTGCTCCCAATGACTTCCGATCGGTGCTGGGGGAATCGGCCATGGCGGGTCACCAGCCCCAAGAACTCTGTAACCACAGGATAGAGGCAAGGGGCACGGGAACGTCAGTCGGAATTCTCGTCCCTCAGGCGCTTTTTGCCAAAGATCCAGGCTACGAATATGCCCACCAGGTACAGCAAGAGCATGGGCGCGGCGAAGACCATCAGGGTAGGGATGTCAGGCGTTGGCGTGATGATGGCGGCTGTAATGAAAATAATGAGGACCGCGTAGCGAAGGTTTCTCAGCAGAAATCGGGCATTGGTGATGCCCATGATGGAGAGGAAGAAAATGACGATCGGAATTTCGAAAATGATGGCGCATCCCAGGATGACGACCAGAGCAAAGTCGAAGTAGAAGGTGGCGGTCACGAGCTCCTGAAATTTCTGGCCGAAACCGGTGAGAAAGTTCAGGGTCATGGGAAGTCCGACCGTGTAGGCAAAGACTCCGCCCAGGATGAAGAGAATGCTGGACGACAGCAGGAAGGGTATGGCGTATCGCTTTTCCCGGGAATAAAGCCCGGGGGCAATGAATAGCCAGACCTGCCACAGAACTACCGGGGAGGCCACAAAGATCCCGGCGTAGAAGGAAGCCTTCATGTAGATCATGAAGGGCTCGGTGGGCTTCAGATAGGTGAGCTTGCGGTCCCCCAGGTGCTGGGTGATCGGGACCGACAGGAACTCGAAGATTATCTCGTGAAAGATCCAGCAGGCAACGAAACTGATACCCACCGCGGCGATGGCGACGATGATGCGCCGGCGCAACTCGTCCAGATGATCCAGAAAGGACATCTTGCCGGTCGCCGCAAGCTCGTTATCGTCCCTTGGGTCAGTGTCCATCCGGCTTTTCGGGCTTGGGCTCCGAGCTCAAGCCGGATGACGAGGCTGGGACAGCCTCCGGCTCCTGGTCGGTGTCGGCTTCTGAATGTTGGGAGGGTGCTTCGGCTTTCTCCTCGACGGAGACTGCTTCAGCCACGGCATCACCGGCCTCCGCCTCGGAAGAGGTCGGTGTCGCCGGATCCTGCCCGATCTCTACGGCCGGCTGAGGGTCGGCGGGCGCAGCTTCGGTCGGCTTTTCCTGCTTGGGTGGGGGCGGAGGAGGTTCGTATTCTGCCGCGCGAACCTCTTCCTCCAGGGTATTTCTAAGCTCGTTGGAGGCGCGCCGGAACTCGGAAAGTCCCCTGCCGAGAGATTTCCCCAGTTCAGGCAACTTGCGCGGCCCGAAAACCAGCAGAGCCACGACAAAAATGATGATCAACTCGGGTACGCCGATGGGACCCATCCCCTCCTCCAAACGTACCGAATCATAATGGGAGCGGGAATTCAAGTCAAGGCAGGGTTGCTGCTTGAGGCTTTACTTCGAGCGGGGGCCGATGCTATATTTGGCCCGACTTTAGAGGTGAGTATGCAGAGACTTCGTTCCTGGACCACGGTCGCGACCGTAATCGCAATCGCCTCCCTGATTGGAGGATTCTGGGGGAAGCCGGTTCAAGCGACCTCCCAGTCCAATGACCGTGAACACCTGGTCAACCTCTACTCCCAGGTGCTCGATCTGGCGGAGAAGTACTATGCCGACGGAATCGACGTCGAAAAAAGCGTTCACGCCTCGCTGCGGAGCATGCTGAAGACGCTGGACCCCCATTCGAACTTCTTCGACGCCAAGCAGTTCGCCCAATTCCGGGAAGATCAGCGGGGGAATTTCTATGGGCTGGGCATCATCATCTCCATAAGGAACGCCAAGCCCACCGTCATTACGCCCATTCCCGGGACGCCCGCATACCGCCTGGGCATACGTTCCGGGGACGTCATCGCAAAGATTGAAGGGAGTCCCACCGAGGGATTGGATATTCAGGCTGTCGTGGAGCGGCTGAGGGGCCCCAAGGGAACGGTGGTCAATATCTCCATAGACCGAGCCGGAATCCCCAAGCTGCTCGATATGGCCATCGTTCGCGATGAGATCCCCCACCACAGTGTCCCTTTTGCCTTCTTCTTCCGCCCGGGCATCGGCTACATCAAGCTCGCCACCTTTAACGAGACCACCAACAGGGAAGTTCAAGAGAGCCTGGAGGAACTGGGAACGGATCTGCAGGGTCTGATCTTCGACCTGAGATCCAACCCCGGAGGGTACCTGCAGGCGGCCATCCAGGTGGCGGACAAATTCCTGAAGAAGGGCCAGACGGTCTTGATTACCGACGGACGCACGCCGAGCGCCAAACAGTCCTACGAAGCCCCCAGAGGATCCGGGGGAGTTCTGTTCCCCCTGGTGGTTCTCATCAACACCGGCAGCGCCAGTGCTTCCGAAATCGTGGCCGGCGCCATTCAGGACCACGACCGCGGGCTGCTGGTGGGTGACGTCAGTTTTGGCAAGGGTTTGGTGCAGACGGTCTATCCCTTGGACAACGGCTCGGGCGTTTCCCTCACCACCGCCAAGTGGCACACTCCCAGCGGACGGCTCATCCAGAGAGATTACGCCAACCAATCGTACATCGACTACTACTACTCCAGAAACAAGGATCCCGAGAAAAGGAAAGTCTACAAAACCGACAGTGGCCGCGAGGTTTACGGGGGAGGCGGCATTACTCCCGATTTCCAGGTCAAAACCAAGAAGATCAATGAATTCCAACTGCTGCTCACCAGCAGGGGGCTGGTCTTCAGCTTCATCCGCGCTTATAACGCCGACCATCCGACCGTGGACCGGAATTTCCAGGCGACGCCTGAAATTCTGGAAGAATTCCGAACCTATCTGACCGACCGGAAACTGGCCTACAAGGAAAGCGACTTCAAGGACAACCTGGACTTCATCAAGTTCCAGATGCGCTACGAATATTTCCTCTCACGGGTGGGTCAAGCCGAGGCTCACAAGGTATTACTGGAGAACGACCCCCAATTCGCCAAGGCGCTGGAGGTGCTTCCTCAGGCCAAGGCTCTCATCGACCGTGACTCGGGCGATACGGACCTGCTGGTCAGAAAGCAGGGAGACTAGTTCAGTGGCTAGTGGCCAGACCTATGAAGCCGTCATTGGCCTCGAGGTTCATGCCCAACTGCTGACCCGGACCAAGATCTTCTGCTCCTGCCCGACCCAATTCGGAGCCCCCCCCAATACCAATACCTGTCCGGTTTGCCTGGGTCTTCCCGGAGCCTTGCCGGTGCTGAATCGCAAGGCCGTCGTCATGGCCGTCAAGGCAGCGCTGGCGTTCAATTGCCGCATCAATTCCCTTTCGATCTTTGCACGCAAGAATTATTTCTACCCCGATCTGCCCAAGGGCTACCAGATTTCCCAATTCGACAAACCCCTGGCGGAACACGGACGTCTCGATCTCGGGGAGAACGGCCGTCCCCATCGGGTGGCAATCAAGCGGGTCCACCTGGAGGAAGACGCCGGCAAGTCCATCCACGACGGATTCGCCGATTCCGATCGCTTCAGCTATATCGACTTGAACCGGAGCGGCACGCCGCTGATCGAAATCGTCAGCGAACCCGAGATCTACTCTCCAACCCAGGCCCACGACTACCTGACCCGCCTGAAAGTCATTCTCGAATACCTTCAGGTCTGCGACGGCAACATGGAGGAAGGCAGTCTCCGTTGCGACGCCAACGTGTCGATTCGCCCGGTCGGCTCACACACTCTTGGAACCAAGACCGAGCTGAAAAACCTGAACAGCTTCCGCTTCCTGCAGAAGGCGCTCGAATATGAGATCGCCCGCCAGACCCGCCTCTTGCAGCAGGGAGGTACCGTCACCCAGGAAACGCGCCTATGGAGCACGACCGAGCAGCGTACCTTTCCCATGCGCAGCAAGGAAGAGGCGCACGACTACCGCTATTTCCCCGAGCCCGACCTGCCTCCCTTGGCCGTGGACGCCGATTGGCAGCGTGAAATACGCGCAGACATGCCGGAGCTCCCCGAAGAAAAAAAGCAGCGGTTCGTCGACGAGTACGGCATTCCCGCATACGACGCCGGTGTGTTGACCACCACGCGCGCCCTGGCCGGTTTCTTCGAAGAAACCGCCGCTCGATCCCGCAATCCCAAGGCCGCTTCCAATTGGATCATGGGAGACCTGTTGCGCGACCTCAAGGAGTTCAATCTCGACATCGAGTCTTCTCCCATCAGCCCGACCCATCTGGCCGAATTGATCGGATGCATTGACAGCAAAGAGGTTTCGGGCAAGATGGCCAAGGATATCTTCGAGGCCATGTTTCGGGAGAAAAAACCGGCCAGGCAGGTGATCCGGGAAAAGGGTCTGAAGCAGATCACCGATCCCGATGCCATCACGACCGTGATTGAAGAAGTCCTCGCCGGCAGTCCCCGAATCCTGGAGCAGTACATGGGCGGCAAGAAGGCCACCTTCGGCTTCTTTGTGGGTCAAGTCATGAAGGCTACCAAGGGACAGGCCAATCCCCGGTTGGTGAACGAACTGTTGAGAGCCAGGCTGGACGGTTGACCCGCAGTTCTCACCAGGCCGCTGAGCCTACGGTAGGGAAATGCGGGTTCACCCAGCAGGAGTTCAGGCGCATGCCGAAGCGATCTTCCCTGTTTGAAACCCAACGGGACTCCGGAGCGGACTTCGTGGAATTTCGGGGCCGGGAGATCCCCAACCGCTTCACCTCTCTGGATGAGGAGTACGTTGCCCTGGGACATGAGGCCGGTCTTCTCGATCTGTCGGTTCAGGGCGTGGTCGAATTGCGGGGACGGGATCGATCGCGCTTTCTCCACGGAATGGTCACCAACGACATTCGGAACCTTTCACCAGGGCAGGGCTGCTATGCCTTGATGCTTACTCCCCAGGGACGGATCCTCACCGACATGCGAGTTCTCTGCCTGGAGGAAACGCTGATGCTGGTGGTCGACGCCGACCTCGTGGAGAAGGACCTGGCCCTCTTGAGGAAGTACATCATCGCGGATCAGGTCGAGGTCATCGACCGGTCGGCCGAACTGGCCATTCTGTCGCTGCAGGGACCCAAGGCGGCCGAGATCGTCGCAGGGCTGTGTCCAGGAACCTCCCCGCCGGAGGCTCCTTTCGAACACCGCCTCATTCAAGTCGGGAATCTGCCGGCCCGCTGCGCGCGCGTGCGGCGAACCGCCTCGGGAGGCTACGACCTGATCGTGCCCGAACCCCAATCGGTCGACCTCTGGAACCTCCTCCTTCAGGCGGGAAAGCCGGTCGGCCTTGGCGCGGTAGGCCTTGAAGCCTGGAACGTCCGAAGACTCGAGGCGGGAATCCCCTGGTATGGCGTCGACATGGACGAAGCCCGCATACCCCTGGAGACCGGCCTGGAAGAGGCCATCAGTTATAGCAAGGGGTGCTACGTCGGCCAGGAAGTCGTCGCCCGGGCCACCTTCCGCGGGCAAGTCAATCGCAGGCTCATGGGTCTCCTGCTGTCATCCGGGGAGCCCGCCCAAGGGGGAGACAAGATATTCCGCAACGGGCGGGAGGTGGGCTGGGTTACGGACAGCGCCTACTCACCCGGCCTGCGGCGGCCTATCGCCTTGGCTTACGTTCGCAAGGAGGCCTGGGACCCCGGTACGAGCGTCGCAGTGGATAGCGCCGGAGGCCGGTCCGATGCCGAGGTGAGGCAGTACCCCTTCGACTGAGGGCCAGTGTCCTGCCTCGGAAACAGGATGGCCTTCTTTCCAGGCTTTCGCCGTCCCTCGGACGGCCTGACGAACACTTGCCATGCCATCCTTTCGCTTCACCACCGACCTGGAAATTCGCTTTCGAGACCTGGACGCCCTGGGCCACGTCAACAACGCCGTCTACCTCACCTATTTCGAGATCGTTCGCACCCGATACTGGAAGCGCCTGTTCGGACTCCCTCCCGCCGATGACTGGGGATTCGTGATGGTGCGGACCGAGTGCAACTACCGCTCCCCCGCCCTCCTGGGCGAAACCATTACCATGGCCGCCCGCATCTCCGCTCTCAAGAATTCCAGCTTCACCTTCGAGTACCGACTGACCGAGAGCGGGACCGGGCGTCTGATCGCAGACGGCCTGTCGGTGCAGGCCTGCTTCGACAGGAAGAGCGGCCGCACGGTTCGCATCCCGGAGGCGATGCGGCAACCGATCAAGGAATTCGAGGGCTTGGACTGAGTTCCCTCGGCTAAACCTGTGAATCGTTCCCCTTCAGGAATCTCAGATTCTCCAGAAAGGGAGGCCGCGCAACTCCGGCGTCGGTGATGATGGCCGCCACGTAGCGGTGAGGGGTCACGTCGAAGGCGGGGTTTCCGGCGAGGGCCCCCTGGGGAGCAATGGCCTGTTCGCCCAGGTGGGTCACTTCTCGCGGGGAGCGCTGCTCGATGGGGATCTCGTCGCCGGTGGGAACCTCCAGGTCCACGGTCGAGAGGGGCGCCGCCACGTAGAAGGGAATCTCATGCTCCCTGGCCAGCACGGCCACCGAATAGGTGCCGATCTTGTTGGCCACGTCCCCGTTGGCCGCGATCCGGTCCGCTCCCACAATGACGCAGTCCACCTGGCCCTGCTTCATGTAGTACCCCGCCATGTTGTCGGTGATCAGAGTGACCGGAATGTCGTCCTTTTGCAGTTCCCAAACGGTCAGACGGGCTCCCTGCAGGAATGGCCGTGTTTCATCCGCCAGCACCTCCACTCTCTTGCCCTGTTCCACCGCGGCCCGAATGACTCCCAAGGCCGTGCCGTAACCGGCGGTCGCCAGGGCCCCGGCATTGCAGTGGGTCAGGACCCGGGAACCGTCCTGGATGAGGGCGGCCCCGTGGCTTCCCATGCGGCGGTTGAGTCGAATATCTTCGTCGTGAATGCGCAGGGCCTCGGTCTTGAGGGCGGCAGCCACAGCCGCGGGCCCCTGGGACTTGTGTCGCCGATAGACCCCCTTCATCCGTTCGATGGCCCAGAACAGATTCACGGCGGTGGGCCGGGTGGCCGCCAGGGTCGCGCATATGGACTGAAACGCCTTCTCGAACCGCTCCGGCTCCCGGGACTTGACGGACTCTGCCCCCAGCGCCACTCCCATGGCGGCGGCGACTCCAATCGCCGGCGCGCCTCGAATGACCATGTCCCGGATGGCCTGCGCCACTTCCTCATAGGTCTTGAAGACCGGGTACTCTTCGACCGCCGGCAACTTCCGCTGGTCGATCATGACCACGCCTTCATCGCTCCATGCGATGGTCTCGAACACGCTCTTCAGCCTCCCCATTGGGGCCCGGCTACCGGAAAGCCCATGCCCCCGCCCTGCCGTGCGGATCATACACTGTGAAACAGGGGTGTTTCAGGATAAGTAGTGATCAGTGATCAGTCCTGATAGTAGGCAATTGCCTGACGACTGGGTCGCACTCTTTGGAGGACTGCACAGAAGCCGACAAGATGCGTAACGTGTGGATCAAATAACTATCCACTGATCACTAGCCACTCTTCACTGTTGTTTCAGGCAAGCCCGCCAACCGCCACCGACTATACCATAGAGACGGCGCCTCGATGGGCCAAAGGCGGCAGTCTGGAACAGTCTGAAAATCCGCTGCACTCATCCTTCCCGCCGGTCCTTGGATTCCCACAGAGGCCATGGCCACTCCCTCTCGGCGGGCACAGAGCGAGTTTTGATTTTTCCGGAAGGTTGGGCTATATTCAGGCTCTCTCGAAAGTGCCAGGCGACGGGTCGGCATTGCTTGCCGGATGACTCGGAAGGTAACGTTCGAACCCATTCTCAAGGAGAAATCTCTCTATGGATCGAAGGAAATTCACTCAGGTCATGGGAGCCGCAGTGGCCGGCATGGTGGCGGGTTCCAAGGCGGTCAGCCAAACGGATTCCCTGTTGTTGGCCGATGACAAGAAGAAGTCCAAGCACGTCTGCAAGGGTCGAAACGCGTGCAAGGGCCAGGGTGGCTGCGCCAGCGGCGACAACGGCTGTGCCGGCAAGAATTCCTGCAAGGGCAAGGGCGGCTGCGCCACCGCGGTCAGGCACTCCTGCAAGGGCCAGAACGAGTGCAAGGGCCAGGGCGGCTGCGCCAGCGGCGACAACGGCTGCGCCGGCAAGAATTCCTGCAAGGGCAAGGGCGGCTGCGCCGTTCCCCTCCACGGAGTCGAAAAGAAGAAATAGCCTGACCCTCTTCAGGACTGACCGGTTCCCCGACTGTGCCGAGCGTTGCGTGGAACCCGCGACTTCTCGGGCGGGAAACGGGACCGGTGGAGTCCGTCCGATTGGACCAGGAGGTCCCTTATGGGCAGGAACCGGTGGAATTTGCCCGACCTGGGATTCGGGATCGGTCTCCGGACCGTCCATTACAGCTACATTCTGGCCAACCATCCCCCCATCGACTGGTTCGAGATCCTGTCGGAAAATTACATGGATAC
Source organism: Terriglobia bacterium (assembly GCA_963665655.1). Lineage (GTDB taxonomy): Bacteria > Acidobacteriota > Terriglobia > Versatilivoradales > Versatilivoraceae > Versatilivorator. Next base: position 3,756,676 of record OY762429.1, on the reverse strand, counting down.
GGGGGGCCGCCCGCTGTACGTGCTGGACCAGGTGGCGGAACGCTACCCGGTCGTTCTCCACGGCGTTTCCATGTCGGTGGGAAGCACCGACTCCTTGAACCTGGACTATCTGAAGAAACTGAAGGCCCTGGCCGACCGTACCCGGGCCCACTGGGTCTCGGACCACCTCTGCTGGACCGGCGTGAGCGGCATCAACGTCCATGACCTGCTGCCGATGCCCTACACCGACGAATCCCTGCGCTACACCATCGAACGCGTGAAGTCGGTTTCCGAGATCCTGGAGCGCCCCCTGGTCCTGGAGAACCCCTCCACCTACCTGGAGTTCGGGACCTCCACCTGGAGCGAGGTGGACTTTCTTTCCACCCTGGCCCAGGAAGCCGACTGCGGGATTCTTCTGGACGTGAACAACGTCTACGTGAGCTGCTTCAACCACGGCCTGGACCCGGAAGCCTTCATCGACCGAGTCCCGGCCGACCGCGTCGTTCAATACCACCTGGCCGGACACACCCACAAGGGAACTCATATTCTGGACACCCACAGCGATCACGTCATCGACGAAGTCTGGTCCCTCTATCGACGTTCCTGCCGGAGAACGGGCGGCGTGGCCACCCTGCTGGAGTGGGACGAAAACATTCCCAGCTTCGAGGTGGTTCACGCCGAAGCCCTGAAGGCCCGCCGGCATCGCGGCCTTCCCGAGCCGGACCACAAGAGAGCCTATGGCACCTGATCTGGGCACCACCCAGAAGTGGATGCAGGCGGTCATCCTGCATCCCGGCTCCGACCGCCAGGCGGTGGCTTCGGCCGAGGCCCGGAAGCTGGTGCCGCCGAGCCGGTTTCCACGCCTGGTACGGCCATCCGGAACGCTCGACTCCTTCGACCGACTCGGCATCTACCGGGGCATGTACCTGGCCCGCTTGCAGGAAGCCCTGGAGGCCGACTTTCCCGGGTTGCTGCATTTTCTTGGTCGGAAGCGCTTCTCCGACCTGGTCAGGGGCTATGTCGAGCGCTACCCCTCCCAAAGCTACACCTTGAACCGCCTGGGAGACCGTCTCCCGGAATTTATCCGGAGCAGCCCCGGGATTGTGCGGAAGGACTTCCTCTACGAGCTGGCCCGCTTCGAGCTGCTGATGAGCCGACTGTTCGATGCCGAGGAATCGCCGGTTCTCACCCCCGAGGCCATTGCCGCGGTACCCCCCGAAAGCTGGGAGACAGCCCGTCTCAAACCCGTCGCCGCTCTTTCGGTGCAGGCGCTTCGCTACCCGGTGGGAACCTACCTGGAGGCGGTGCGCCAAGGCGATCCAAGGCCCGCCACCCGGCGCAAGAATCACTGGGCGGTGGTCTACCGGCGCCAATACGCGCTCCGCTGGCTGGATCTGTCCCGTCCCGCCTACCGGTTGCTGCATGCTCTGGTCAACGGCGTGCCGCTCGGAGAGGCGTTGAGCGGGGTCTTGAGCCGAGGCCGCCAGCCGGTTGGAGAGGTGCAGCTCTTTTCCTGGTTCCGCGGCTGGGTGACCGAAGGGCTGTTTCAGGCGGTCGAGCTCGTAGATCCGGCTTAGCCCGCCTCAGACCGAGGTGCCGGGCCGATCCCCGGCGACCCCCAACTGGGGACTGCAAACCCACCGCTTCGCACCATGGGCAGCAAACTTACCAAGAGCCAGGCCGACAGGCTGAAGAACTTGTCCGAGGAATTCGCGGCGATTGCCAGGGAAGGAAAGAAGCCCCCAGCCGACTCCGTGACGCTGGGAGAACCCACCGAACACCACTCCGAAGCGGCCAAGGTTGCCCCCGGCCGACAATCAAGCAAAGGCCGACGGTCCAAGGCCAAAACAAAGCGCAGCTTATGAATTGATGATTTCTGATTGTTGATTGTTGATTGGCGAGTGGTTCCCATGGGCTTGCGCCCACGGCTACCTTTTTGCCGCAGTAACGCGCCCCCGCTCGCCCCCCCACGCTCACGCCCGGAGATAATCATTGGAGAAACCCTATCCACTGGCAGTGTTGTAGGTTAAGAGAGAGCCGCGTATGCGGCGGTTGGCGTGGGTTGCCTGAGACAAGCCGCGCCCCCGCCCCCACGACGGGCGGATCATTCGAGGGTGAAACAACCCAACATCACGAGGTATCGGCAACAGGGAAATGTCCTGTCAAACCGGTCGGCTGCATTAGGAAACATGGATAGACAGGATGAACAGGATATAGAGGACGATACGCTGCCGCAGAAAAAGCTGACCCGCGCGAAACGAGACGCAGGATGCCCGCAATCGGGGCAAGGCGGTTGAGGACGATAATCCTGTGCATCCTGTGCATCCATGTAAATAAATCTTCTTGCGCTCGGGGCCGAGACCAAACGCCGGAACCTGAAGGGCGTCCATTCGTGTCCTTGGTGGATTTCTTTTTCCCGTTCCTGTTTTCTTCGTGGCCCTTCGTCGTCTTTCGTGTGTCTTCGTGGATAACTCTTTTTTCCCGTTGTTTAATGTTGGACTATCCCCCGCTCGGCCCCCCACCCTCCAGAGCCCGCCTGACCACGTCGGCCAGCATCCGGATGAAGCGGGGGTGGTCGTTGACCGTCGGAGCCCGGAAAAAGTCCATCTTCCACTTGGCGGCGACCTCCCGCGCCTCGACATCCAGGTCGTAGAGAACCTCCACGTGATCGCACACGAAACCGATGGGAGCCAGCAACACGCCGGGGCATTGTTTCCTGCCCAGGCGCTCGATGACGTCGCAGACATCCGGTTCCAGCCAGGGGTCCCGCGGCCCGCCGCTGCGGCTCTGGTAGACGAGGTCCCAATCCGATATCTCCAGGGCCGAGGCCACCGCCTGGCAGGATTCCCGAAGCTGGTCCACGTAAGGACTGTCAAAGCGGCTGGGGACGCTGTGGGCCGTAAAGAGCAGCCGGGTCTGCAACCGGTTCCGGCTCGGAATCCGCTCCCATTGGCGCCGGACCCGATCGGCCACCGCCGCCACGTAGTCGGGATGGGCAAACCAGGCCTCGCAGTAGTCCACCGCTGGCGCCGGCCGTCCCAGCTTTGCCTCCACTGAGATCCGGGCCTCCCGAACCGCCTCCTGATAGCGCCCCCAACTGGCCTCGCCCTGGTGGGGCGCCAGGATGACCCCGACCGCCCGGCGTACTCCGTCCTCCGCCATTTGTTCCAGAACTTCCGCCAACAGAGGATGCCAGTTGCGCATTCCCACGTATACGGGAATTGGAGGGCCCTCCTTCTCCAGCAGCCGCCGCAGGCCGTCCGCCTGGCGGAAGGTCAGCTCGTTGAAGGGCGACCGACCTCCGATCAATTCGTAATGGTGGGCCACTTCCTCGATCCGTTCCCGGGGCACCCGGCGCCCGCGCAGGACATTGTCCAGAAAGGGACGGATCTCTTCTTTGCGGGTCGGCCCCCCGAAACCGATCAGCAGAACGGCTTGATCTTTCATGTTGGTGGAACAGTCTTCGGGCATCGGACTGGCAACTCGTTTTTTGTGTTCAGTACAGCATCAACCACCAAGGCATCCCTGATCTCGGTTGTTCCTGATTTCCTTGATTGCATCCAGCAGGGTAAACAGCAAGAGCGAATCTTGGACACGTGCCTCGGGGTGAGGAAATGCAACAACAAACTTATCGGCATTTCTCCTATACCAACAGATTCCGCGTGCTGTTTGTCTCCAATCTATCCCCGGATGTACTCCGTCGTGAAACAACCCGCCCGTGCCTCCGCACACCGTAATATCTGGATCGTAGATGGCGAATTGCTCTCGAATATGGGGCGCATCTTCCGTGGCAACTTTTTTCAGAGTTGCATAATGCGAACTCGAACCGCCCGGACATTTTTTCAGATTCACTACCACAATGCCCCTGAGTTCTTCCCTTCTGAAACTCTCGTTTACATTTTCATAGAAGGACCAGTCGCATTCTGAGGGCAAGTTTCGTATTCCGTGAACCCACCTCGCTACGTTATCCCAGGATTGCCGTTTCCCACCTCCCTGCAAAAATTTTCTCAGATCATTGAACCCCGGAGCATTCGTTTCCTTTAAGATAAACGCAATTCTCGGACATGATTTCAGATAGTCCTGTTCTGACACCACACCATCGCGAACAAAGGGTGTTCGGGTCTTCGTCCACTCCTTGAATAGCTCTTCTTCATTCTCGGAAATAGTCATTGCCTTACCTCCGCAACAGTCAAACAACAGTCAAAGGGGTAATCCGCTGAAGCTTGATCCTTTTGTAAAATTCGCAGCCGGGAATGACATTGAGGCGGCAGAAGGTGGTGTGCTGCTCGCTCCCGTATTCACCACAACCATCACAAGAAGAAACAGAAACCACAAAAAGCACAAGAGGCACAAAACGAGTTTCTTGATTTCAAGTCTTGCCGATCCAATGGTTTTTTTGTGTTTTTTGTGCCTTTTGTGGTCATTGAACTTCAGACAGCAAAAGGGTTCAGCGTCACCTGTTCCTTGACGGACTCGGGAGGAACAACGCTCGATCTGAATAAGGATCGCGCCGGTCCGAATCTTGCAAAAGGCTCGCTCTTATCTCGAAGCCCTTCGTGTTGTAACTGAGGGATCGCTGAGCGGGGAGCCGATAAAAAAGTTGTCAAGTAACGTCTCTTATGACCTAATTGCGCTTACAAGACCCGCCGGACCATCTCCCGAAAAGGAGAAAATGAGTGTCCGGTTATTGTGACCCCAGGGACGCCATGTGCGTCCCTGTAATTTTGTGGGGTACTAAAGTGTCTGTCATGATCCATTGCCCAGCCAGCTTTACCGCGTAAGTGTGCTTGTCGACTTCTGGACGCAGAGGTATTGGGGAAGTTTCGATGTAGCCAAACTACGTAAAGACTTCCGATTGATGCGATAAAGACCCGGGCTCTTGGAAACCGGAACCGCCGAGGGATTTCGAAAACCGACACCGGAGGATTTTCATCATGGAACCGACTCAAGACAGGGTGCAGCGAGGGTTCGAGCAGTTCGTCCAAATGGCTGGAGCAGACAGAGCCCGCCAGCTCCGGGAGGTCTGGGGACAGATTTCGCCCGACTTCCAGCAATTCGTCTTGGGAGTGCTGGCCGGGGAGGTCTGGACGCGCTCCCAACTCGACCTGCGCACCCGGAGCCTGGTCACCATCGCGGGCCTGACCGCCCTGGGGAGGACCCGGGGGCTGGAGCTCAACGTGGAAATGGCCCTGCGCAACGGCGCCACCCGGGAGGAAATCCGGGAGACCATGCTGCAAATGGCCTTCTATGCGGGCTTTCCCTCCGCCTGGGAAGGGCTGCAATCCGCCGAGGAGATCTTCCGGAAATCCGACCGGACCGACCCGGATCGCTAGCCCTCGCTCCTCAGCGGGCGCTGCCGGGGCGGGCGCTCAGGTCCGCAACCAGGCGCTCCAGGCAGAGGCGGCTGTCGGGACCGGACCGCTTGATCCCGTCATCGATGGCTGCCAGACGGTCGATGGCCGTAACCAGGGCTTGCCGGCGAAAGCGTTTGGCGGGGTCCAGGAGCCGTTTCAGAAAATAGGGATTGGCCCCGATCTGACGAGCCATATCCCCCGGCTTCGTGGTTGGCGAGATCTCCTGGACTTGAAGCAGGCTGCGCAGCCGCCGCCCCAGCAGCGTGACCATGGACAGCATTCCTGCCGGCTGAGCCGACAATTCGCAGCACAACCGCAGCGCCTGGCGGCGGTCCTGGGCCAATACGGCATCCAGGAAGTCGAAAACGGTGTGGTCCCGGCAGTATCCGGCCGACTCCTGAACCATTTCCAGAGTGACGGTCTTCCCCTCCCCGGCAAGCAGGTCCAGCTTTTCCACCTCCAGATGCAACCGGCCCAAATCGGTCCCCTGGAGTTCGACCAGGCACTCTACCGCCTCCTCCTGGATGCCGTGTCCCCGCTTCCCCAGAGCCTTGGCGATCCAGCTTCGGGTCTGAGCCTCGCTCAGGAAGGCCAGGTCGACCATGCGGCTGCCCGCCTGCAGCGTCTTGAAAATCTTTTTCCTGCGGTCGTCGCGGCTCAGTTCCCCCGCCAGGAACACCAGCACGGTCGCCGGGCTGGGACGGGCCAGGTAGTCGGCCAATTCCTTGACCTGCCGGTCTCGCAGCTTCATGACTCCCCGGACGTGCATCACCTGCCGGGGCGCAAACAGCGAGGGGGTCAGGGCCGAGGCCAGCAGCTCATCCAGCCGGGTCTGGTCCAGATCGATACTCGAACTCGGCGGTTCGCCCCCCCAGCCCCTGGTCAAGGCCTCCATGAGAGCCTTCCTGGCCGCATCTCTCAAGTAGGCGTCGGGACCGAAAATGAAATAGGCCGAACTGAACTTCCCTTTACGGAGGTGTGCCTGAAACTGGGCAAAGGACATGTCTGTCAGAATGATTCCAGGATCGTGCCGACCAGATCGCGCGAAAAGGCTTTGGCCAGCCGATCCAGAGCGGGTCCTTCCTCGGGGAAAAAATCCGGGGAAGCCCGACTGATCTCGAACTCTTCCCGGAAGAAATAGTTTCGGTTCTCGAATAGAAGCCTTTTGGACCTGGAGTCCTTCAGCTCCACCCGCAGGCGCACCGTCACCAGAAAGGTGGACCCCGCCCTGCCCGAGAAGATCACCGGCGTCGAGGTGAATCCGGTGACGACTCCGGTCAGCACGGCCGCGGCCGAAGCGGGATCGGAGGAGATGCGGTAGCGGGTGCGTGACGTCAGCTCGTCCACCACCGCCGAGGTCAGGCGCTGCTCCAGCCGGTACTTGGTTGTCCGATTGGTGAATATGGGAACGGCGATGGAATCGACAGACTCGGGGATGGCCGCGGCTTTCCCCGCCAGGCGGTATCCGCAGCCGGCGGCCAGCAAGCCGGCCAGAAGCCAGACTGCCAGACCCTGTCCATGAGACAGAACGCCAGCCGAAACCATCATGGTTCTCTCCAGGATTGGTTGGCGCTCACGCCACGATGTTGACCAGTTTCCCCGGAACATAGATCCATCGCTTGGGGGACTTGCCGTTCAAATGACGTTGCACCGACTCCTGGCTCAAAGCCGCCTGCCGAGCCTGCGCTTCCGTGAGGTCGGCCGGAAGGTTCAGTCGCCCCCGCACCTTGCCGTTGACCTGGAGCACCAGCGTGATCTCCTCCTCGGCCGCCAGGAGGCGGTCGGCCTGGGGCCAGGACTGCTGGTGGATCGAGTAGGGGCGCCCCTTCAATGCCCAGAGCTCCTCCGCCATAAAGGGGGCCACCGGCGCCAGCATCAGGAGCAGAGCATCGACGGCTTCCGCAAAGGCCGCTCTTCCAACCGGCTGCCTGGCGGCCTCATGAAGTGCATTGGTGAACTCCATGAGCGACGAGATCACGGTGTTGAAACGAAACCCCTCGATGTCGCTCGAAACCTTGAGCAAGGTCTTGTGGGTCCAGCGGCGCAGGTCCCGGTCCTGCTTCCGGGTCCGCGAGGAGGAGTCCTCCCGAGGTGAAGGCCGCAGAATCACCTCCCAGGCGCGGCGCAGCCAACGGAAGGTTCCGGAGAGGCCGTTGGTGTTCCAGGGGGTGGACATTTCGAAATCGCTGATGAACATCTCGTAGGCACGCAGGGCGTCGGCGCCCCAGGCCTCCACCATTTCGTCCGGCGTGACGACATTTCCCCGGCTCTTGGACATCTTTTCTCCGTCCTGCCCCAGGATCATCCCCTGATTGCGCAAGCACTTGAAGGGCTCGGCAAACGGCAGGTGACCCAGATCACAGAGCGCCTTGGTCCAGAGCGGGCGTAGAGGAGGTGCATGACCGCGTGCTCGGCGCCTCCCACGTACAGGTCCACCGGAAGCCAGTAGTCCACTTCCTTGCGGTCGAAGGCGGCCTGGTCATTGCGAGGACTCACGAAGCGCAGAAAATACCAGGAGGAGCAGGCAAAGGTTCCCATGGTGTCGGTCTCGCGGCGCCCCCGGATGCCGCCGGGCAGGGACACCCGGACGAACTCGGGAATGGCTGCCAAGGGCGACTCTCCGCTGCCGGTGGGCTCATAGTGCCGGACCTCCGGCAGCCGCACCGGAAGATCGCCGGCGGCCACGGAAACCTCGCCCTCGGAAGTGTGAACGATGGGGATGGGGGTGCCCCAATAGCGCTGGCGGCTGATCCCCCAGTCGCGCAGCTTGCAATGAACGCTGCCCCTGCCTCGTCCGGTCTCCTCCAACCAGTCGGTGACTCTGTCTACGGCCTCGCCGGTGGGGGTGCCGTCGAAGGAGCCGGACCGACTCATGACTCCCTCGCCCGTCCAGGCCTCCTCCATGGTGTCGGAACGCAGCAGCTCATCCCGTCCCGCCGGCTGGATCACCACCCGGATCTCCAGGCCGTATCGGCAGGCAAACTCGAAGTCCCTCTGGTCGTGGGCCGGGACCGCCATGATGGCGCCGGTTCCATACCCCATCAGGACATAATCCGCCACCCAGATCGGGATGGCTTCGCCGTTGACCGGATTGGTGGCGTGGGATCCCAGGAACACGCCCGTCTTGGCCCGTCCCTGGGCCGTACGATCCAGATCGCTCTTGCCCCGGACCTGCTGCAGATAGGTCTCGACCTCTTGAGCTGACGAGGACGCGGTAAGGGCGGAAACCAGAGGATGCTCCGGGGCCAGCACCATGAAGGTGGCGCCCCAAAGGGTATCGGGACGGGTGGTAAACACCTTCAACGGTCCCGCGGCGGTGGAGAAGCCGACTTCGGCCCCCCGGCTGCGCCCGATCCAGTTGCGCTGCATCCGCTTGATGCTCTCCGGCCAGTCCAGGCCCTCCAGGTCGGCCAACAGACGGTCGGCATAGGCCGTGATTCGGAAGAACCACTGCATCAGCCGTTTCTTCTCGACCAGAGCTCCGCTTCGCCAGCCGCGGCCGTCCACCACCTCTTCGTTGGCCAGCACCGTCTTTTCCACCGGGTCCCAGTTCACCGTGGACGCTCCGCGGTAGGCCAGCCGAAAGCGGCTCAGATAATCCTTTCTCCCGGTGACCGGCAATTGCCTCCAGGCCTCCGCCGTCATGGCCGGAGCTCCGGGAATGCCGTCGCTGCCCCGCCTCGCCAGTTCCTCCTCCAGGCCGGAGATGGGACGGGCTTTCTGCAGCCGCGGGTCGTACCAGGAATGGTAGAGCTGCAGAAAAACCCATTGGGTCCAGCGATAGTATTCAGGCTGGGAGGAATTGATCTCCCGACTCCAGTCGAAGGAGATGCCCAGCAGCCGCATCTGCCGCTTGTAGTTGGCGGCGAAACGGCCGATGAGCTTGGCCGGATTGGTCTTCAGACGGATGGCCGCGTTTTCCGCGGGAAGTCCGAAGGCGTCCCAGCCCATGGGATGGAGCACGTTCTCGCCCCGCATGCGGTAGTAGCGGCTCAACACGTCGGTGGGGACGTAATTCCGGCAGTGGCCCACGCTGAGCCCGTCCCCCGAAGGGTAGGGAAAGAAATCCAGCACGTACCTCTTGGGACGGCCGTCGGCCGGAGCGGTCCGATAGAGCCCGTCCCGTTCCCAGCGGTCGGCCCACTTGGCTTCGATCCTGTCGGGGGTGTATCCAGGGGTCATGATCGCGCATCGCTGAAGAGGGGAAGACGCCCGAAATCCCTTGCCTGGTTTGGGTTTCAGCCGTTCCACCCAGCCTGCGGCGATGTTAGCAGAGCGCCGAAACAAGGGTCAAGCTCGGGCCAGACTCAGGGGCGCTCAAAATGGGGTTGCCCGCGAGGGGCGATCGTTCCATAATGAACTACCGTTTTCCGGTTCGCAACAACCCTCCAAAACAGGTGTAGACCATGTCTCTCGGAAGGCTCCATCTCCCTGGTGCAATTCTGTCGGGAATCCTGGTTGCTGTCTGTTGGACAGCCGCCTTGGCGCCGATCCCGGCAACCGCGGAGGCCAAGTCCGCAGAAACCGACAAGGTCCGCGGCCAGCCCTCCTCCGGATTCACCCTCAAGGTGCCGGTCGAAGTGGTGGTGGTCAACGCCATCGTCACCGACCGGGACGGCAACCCCATCACCGATCTGACGGTTGACGACTTCGAGGTCCTGGAAAACCGCAAGAAGCAGACCATTCAGTCGTTCTCCCAGGAAATCTACCAGGGCTCGCAAAGTTCCCTGAGCTGGGGCAGCGCGATAGGGGCGGAAGAACCGGCGCCGGAGGAGGCTCCCCCAAAGCCCCGTCTGCTGAGCCTGGTCATCGACGATCTCAACTACCCGCCACTGGGCACTCTCAGCCGCACCATCAAGGCCATTCGCGGATTCGTGGACAGGGGGTTGAGAGCTGAAAACTACATCTCCATCATGACCGCCTCCCGCGGCCATTTCGTCCCCTACACTCAGGACAGGGAACTGCTGTTGGCGGAAATTGACAAGCTCCACAAGAAGTTGGATTTCACCTCTTCGATGAACCGACCGGGATGTCTCCAAATGACCGATGCTCAAGCGGAGGAGATCGATTTCTTGGGGCCGCAGCCGGGCAGTCGGGCGTTCGACGTGGCCATGTCCGAAGCCGAAAACTGCGGGATTGGCGCCACCACAACCACTACAACGGGCGGAGGGGCGCCGCGAGTCGGCGTCGGCGACACCGGCTTCGATTCGGGCCAGCAAGTCATCGAGGCTTATGTACGGACCCTTGCTTCCCAGCAGCTAGCGGGTCGAAAGAGCCGCAGCCGGCGCTTGCTGGACCTCCTGCGGGGGCATATCCGCTCTCTCGGCCCGGTGGAGGCGCAGAAATCCCTGGTGCTGCTCTCGGCGGGCTTCCTGCACCGCTCTCTTCGCTATGACCTGGAGCGCCTGATCGACAGGGCGCTGACGACCGGCATCATCTTCAACACCATCCGGATCACCGGGCTGGAAACCAGTCCCATGTACGACGTCAGCAGCGATTTCACCAACAACGTCACCAGCAATCTCCGGATCGACAAGGCCTTGCTGGTCACCGAGGACCGCCGGCAAAAGGGCATGGCCCTCGATTACCTGGCCTTGGCTACGGGAGGTATCTCGTTCAAGGACAACAACGACCTGGGGGCGGGTCTGAGGCAAGTGGTGGACCAGCAGTTTTCCTACTATGTCCTGAGCTACGCCACCCCGCCCAAGAAACCCGACGGGCGCTACTACAGGCTTCGAGTAAGAGTTTCCCGGCCCGGAGTCCGAGTCACTCACCGCAAGGGATTTTACGCTCCCAAGGAGCGCTTGTCCCCGGAAGAACAGAAGAAGAAGGAAATGCTGGAAGCCATGCGGGCGCCCACCGATCTCAGGGAAATCCCGCTGCAGATGTCCTACCACGGCTCCCGCCTGGATGGAGACACCTATCGGTTGGAGATCGTGACCCGTCTGGGCTTTGAGGATCTCCCCTTCCTGGTGGAAGAGGGGAAGCGGATCAATCGGATCAACCTGGCCGTGGTCGCCTTCGATGCGAAGGAGGAGTACGTCGGCGGCAACGAAAAAGCCTGGAACTTCAAGCTCGGTGACAGCAGCTACCAGGCTCTTCTGAAATCGGGACTGACCTCCAAGGTTGAGCTGGAGGTTCCAGCCGGGCGGTATCAGGTCAAGGTCGCGGCCCGCGAGAACCTCAACGCCGGATTGGGCTCGCTCCGGCGAACCGTCGAGGTGCCCTTGCCGTCGGATCGGGAAATTGCTGGAACGCTGGAAAAGACCGCGCTCCGCGGACTACAGTCATCCGAGCGGCAACAGGATCTCGATCTGAATTTCAAGGCGAACTTCTTCTACCAGGAATCCGAGCGGGCTCTGGTCCTGATCACGGCCAAGGTCTCCCACGGATCAGAGGGGGATACCCCGACAAACTGGTTGCCGGGGAAAGATCTTCGCCTGATGGGAGTCGCCTTTTCGAACGACGGTCAGGCGGAATCGATTTTCAGCCAGACTCTCCCGCTGGCGAACGGGAAGGCGGAATCGGCCGTGCAGGGATTTCTCAAGCTGAAACCGGGCAAGTACCGCATCAAGCTGGTGGCTGCCGACCGCCGGGGCAAATTGGGGACGGCCGAACAGTCCTTGTGGATTCCGGCCCTTCCCCCGGACGCGCTCATGACCAGCGGCCTGGTATTGAGTCAGGACCTGGAGCCCATTTCTCCGGCAGCGGCCGGAATGCAGGTGCCGGAATCCGGCTGGATGTTTCACCGTGGATTCCGGGTGAAGCCGGCGATCGGCAACGAAATTGCTCCTCCCCAACCTCTGGCCGTTTTCTACAAACTCTACAACGCCTCCAAGCTGGAGGACGGCAATCTCACGGCTCGCGTCCAGGCCGTCAAGGACAGTGGCGAGGCCGTCGACTTTCCGCCCATCGCGCTGGACCGGAGCCACCTGGAAGAGCGGGCGCCCGGCCAGGTTGCCGTGGGTTTCAGGCTATCCACCCAATCCTTGAGCCCGGGCAGCTACCGGTTCGAGATTACAACCGAGGAAGCGGACAGCGGCCGCGCCACCATCAGCGAGACCGATCTCGTGGTGACGCAGGGCTCGGAAGTGACGGCATCCGCGAACGTGCCGGCGCTGCTCAATACCGCTGAGACTCGTGTCGAAACAACCTCCGATTCGAAACCGGTCGTTGGCCTGGACCTGAAAAAAATCAGAGACAGCCTGGAAATCCCACGGTCTTCCGGTAACGGCGCTAATGCGGTAGCCTTCCGATTCCGCGGCGATCTGCTGGCCTGCGCCAACGACCGGGGAGAGCTTGGCTACAACCCCGATCACCCCGGCGAATGCGGAGATCTGCGGGGGAACCGACTGCAGTCGCATGCCTTGAGAGGAATGAATCTCTTCGGAGCCAACCTGAGCGGCACGGATCTGAGCAAGGCCGACCTGCGGGACGCTGTGCTGCTGAGAGCCGACCTGACCCAAGCCAGGCTCTGGGAGGCCGACTTGAGCGGGGCCGATCTTCGGGGCGCCAAACTGACCGGCGCCGAACTGATCAATGCCAAGCTGGACGGCGCGCAGCTCCAAGGGGCCGATCTGACCGATGCCAGCCTGACCCAAGCCAGCCTGGAGGGAGCCGACCTGCTGGGCGCCAATTTGCAGGGCGCCATTCTGAAAGATGCCGATTTGAACCAGGCCAATCTGCAGGTGGCCGACCTGTCGGAAGCGGTCCTGTTCGGCAGCGACCTGAGACAAGCCGACCTTCGCGGCGCAAGACTGACCCGGGCCGCCCTGGTCGATGAACGGGAGGCCAATCTCTTTATTCCCCATGCCGGCAACATCAGAATCGGCAAGACGCGGTTTGCAGAAGCCCGCTTTGACGAAAGCACCCAATTGCCGTTCGACTCCCAAATGGCCGAGACCAGGAAGATGCAGCCCGCCGACACCCCCTCCGCCTACAATCGTCCCGAGTTCATGATGGATACCGGTTCCGAGGAGTTTGCCGTCAGCCGCTCCGCTGCGCCCACTCTTTCCACCGGCCAACCCGGCGGGGTGCCGACCGACGCCGAATGGCCGGATTTTCTGGATGCCGTCCGCCGCAGAATCGACGCAACCATGCAGACCCTGCCCAACTTCGTGTGTCGCCGCCGGACAGAGCGATCCGAGAGACTGTTTCAAGGTTGGGAGGAAAGGGACCGGCTTCAGGAGGACCTGTTGTTCGCGAACGGAGAAGAAAGCTACCAGCCGGTGGAGGGGAACAAGGCATCGGGCAGCCTGGGCGGTGCTTATTCCATCGGACAATACGCGGCCGCTCTCCAAAATGTGTTTCTTCCGCAGAGCAGGACCTCGTTCCGCCTGGAGGGCGCCGAGGAGATCGGGGGACGTCAGACCGTGCGGGTGGCCTTTCGGATTCCACAGGAGACTTCTTCCCTTCAACTGGTCCACCAGGGCAATCCCCTGCGGGTGGGCTACCGGGGATTGTGCTGGATCGACATCAACTCCTACCAGGTGGTCAAACTGACCAAGAAGACGGTGGATCTCCCCGAGGATTTCCCCATCAAGACTTCGGAGATGACCGTCGCCTACGACCGGGTCCGCATCGGGGAGAACCAACACTGGCTTCCGGTCCGGGCTCAGTTCCGCATGTCGGTCGGCATCCTGCAGAGTGCCCGGGTCCACACTCGAAACATCACCCGGTTCACCGACTATCGTCAATTCGAAGCCGACGTGAAGCTGTTGCTCGAGTAGCCTGTCCATCCCCGAGGCCCGGCCCGGAATCCGGCCGGGCCTCACTGCTCACCCCCAGAGAACCCGCTGGTCGGCACCACCGTCCGGCCCCCAGCCTGTTGTGCGGACCCTTGGTGGATAACTCTTTTTGGCCGTTGCGGATAACGCTCCGTCCTCTCCGGTGGAAAATGCGGGCTTGGGCGGTTGCCGGCAAACTCGGGCGCTGTGCTATACTGCTCGCTCCTCGGGGGCGGGTCCCCGGGAACCACGCCCTTCCCGACACCCGGCGCCGTCCCAAGTCAAGGAGTTGAATTGCCCATCCCCAAGTCGCAAAAGATCTGGTTCAACGGACATTTCGTCCCCTGGGACGACGCCAAGATCCATGTTCTTTCCCACGTGGTGAATTACGGATCCGCCGTTTTCGAAGGCATTCGCTGTTACCACACGGTCAAGGGCTCGGCGGTATTCTGCCTGGAAAGGCACGTGGAGCGTCTCCTGAACTCAGCCAAGCTCTATCGCATGCAGATTCCCTACTCTGCCGAGGATCTCTGCCGGGCCATCCTGGACACCATTCGGGAAAACAGGCTGAAGGAATGCTACATCCGTCCCATCATTCTCAGGGGCTACGGCGAGATTGGCGTCAACCCCCTGGGGTGCCCCCTGGAGGTCGTCATCGCCGTCTGGGAGTGGGGCCAGTACCTCGGCAAGGAATCGTTGGAGCAGGGCGTGGATGTCTGCGTCTCCTCCTGGAACCGCATCGCCCCCAACACGCTCCCCACCCTGGCCAAGGCAGGAGCCAACTACATGAACTCCCAGCTCATCAAGATGGAGGCCATGCAGGGCGGCTACTCGGAGGGCATCGCCCTGGACACCGCCGGCTACGTCAGCGAAGGCAGTGGCGAGAACATCTTCGTCATCAAGGAGGGCGTGGTCCTGACGCCCGCGCTGGCCTCGTCCGTTCTCCCCGGAATCACTCGGCATGCGGTGATCGAGATCTGCCGCGACCTCGACATTGAAGTTCGGGAGCAGGGCATCGCTCGTGAGCTTCTCTACCTGGCGGACGAGTTGTTCTTCACGGGAACCGCCGCAGAAGTCACGCCGATCCGCAGCGTGGACAAGATCTGCGTCGGCAGCGGGCGCCGGGGACCGGTCACCGCCAGAATCCAGCAACGATTCTTTCAGATCGTTGAAGGCAAGACCGACGACCACCCCGACTGGCTGGCCTTCGTATGACGCCGACAGCCCCAATCCCCCACATCGCTCCGTGAACCAGGAGCCCCGCCCCCGCGATTCAGAGTCCCTCTTCCAATGGGCGCTCCGGGCCCTGGGCCGGAAGGCCCACTCCACTCGGGAGCTGCAAGTCAAACTGCTGGCCAGGACCGATGATGCGTCCGCGGTGGCCGGCGTTATTGGCCGTTTGAAGGCCCGCGGCTATCTGGACGACCGCCAGTGCATCGAGACCCTTGTCGCCGCCCGCCTCCGCCGCGGCGGCAGCGGCCGCTCCAGGCTGCAGAGAGAGATGGCGGCTCGGGGGCTGTCCCGGGACCTGGTCAACCAGGTTCTGGACGAGATGTTCCCGCCGGAAGAGGAGCTGGACCACTTGCGCCGCAGCCTGGAACGCAAGCTGGAGGCATTGCCCGCGCCACCGGATGAAAAAAGACTGGCCAGGCTTTATAATTACCTGCTCGGCCGGGGCTTCCCTGCGGAGGCCGTGCGCCGGGAGTTCAGGAAGCGATTCCATCGATCCGTCGAATGGGGGGATTGAGCAGCCCTCCGCCAAGCCAGGTCGACGCACAGGAAACCGAAGTCGTGACCGGAAACGAAACCCGCAGGCAGTTCCTGGAATATTTTCATCAGAGAGGGCACCGTATCGTCAGGAGCTCCTCGCTGGTCCCCGCCGACGACCCCACGCTGCTGTTCACCAACGCCGGCATGAACCAGTTCAAGGACGTTTTCCTGGGGCGGGAGAAGCGGGACTACCTGCGGGCCACCACCTCCCAGAAATGCGTCCGGGCAGGCGGAAAGCACAACGACTTCGAGAACGTGGGCAAGACCGCCAGGCACCACACCTTCTTCGAAATGCTGGGGAACTTCTCCTTCGGCGACTACTTCAAGTCGGAAGCCATCCCCCTGGCATGGGAACTGGTGACCGGGGTTTACGGGCTCGATCCGGAGCAACTCTGGATCACGGTCTACCGGGACGATGATGAAGCGCACCGGATCTGGAACCGGGACGTCGGCGTTGGGTCCGATCGCATCTTTCGCCTGGGTGAGAAGGACAACTTCTGGGCCATGGGAGATACCGGCCCCTGCGGACCCTGCTCCGAGATTCACTTCGACCAGGGACCGGCCGGCTGCGAAGCCGGATACACGAAATGCAGCTTCCCCTGCGAGTGCGGCCGCTTCGTCGAAATCTGGAACCTGGTGTTCATGGAGTTCGACCGGCAGAGCTCGGGGGAACTGGTTCCCTTGCCCAAGCCCTCGGTGGACACCGGCATGGGGCTGGAGCGCATGACGGCAGTGCTCCAGGGGAAGCGCAGCAACTACGACACCGACCTGCTGAAACCGCTGACGCAATACGCGGCCGAAATAGCCGGACGGGACTACGGCAGCGACAAGGCCGCCGACGTCTCCATGCGGGTGATCGCCGACCACGCCAGGGCGTCGGCTTTCCTCGTCAGCGACGGGGTCGTTCCGTCCAATGACGGCCGCGGCTATGTTCTGCGCAAAATCATGCGTCGCGCCATCCGGCACGGAAGGCTCATTGGAATCGAGGACGAATTTCTGCACCGGATGGGCGACCGGGTGGCGGATCTCATGCAGGATGCCTATCCGGAGCTGGCCTCTACGCGGGAGTACGTGTCCAGGGTGGTGCGCCACGAGGAGCAGCGCTTCTCCTCCACGCTGCGGATCGCACTGGACCAGCTCAGTGACGTGCTGGACCGACTGGAGCCGTCCGGGAGCCACCGGGGCAGGCTGCCGGGTGAGGTCATGTTCAAGTTCTATGACACCTACGGCCTGCCCTTGGACCTGATGCAGGAGATCGCGGACGAAAACGGACTGATCCTGGATGAAGAAGGTTTCAACCGGCGGCTGACGGCTCAGCGCGAGCGGGGACGCGCCAGTTGGAAGGAAACGGCCACCGCTGCCGACTCGGCGCCCCCGCCCACCGCCGAGAAGACCCGATTCCTCGGCTATACCCGGCTTGGCACCGACCGGTCGACCGTCATGGGAATCCTGGTCGAGGGCACGCAGACCGACTCGCTGCCGGCCGGAAAGGCAGGAGAGGTCTTTCTGGACCAGACGCCCTTCTACGCGGAAACGGGAGGCCAGGTCGGAGACACCGGGGTCTTGCAAGGCGCCGAGGCCGAGGCCGTCGTGCAGGATACCTATCCTGCTCCTCCCGGCTACTCCGCTCACCGGGTCCGGTGCGCCCGGGGAGGCCTGCGAGTGGGGGACAGGGTCGAAGCCAGGGTGGACGGGAGGCGCCGGGATTCCATCAGGAAGAACCACACCGCCACTCACTTGCTCCATGCCGCCCTCCGCCAACTGGTCGGGTTTCACGTCAAACAGTCCGGTTCTCTGGTAGCCCCCGACCGCTTGCGCTTCGACTTCACCCACTATGCGGCCCTTTCGCCCGAGGACCTCATCGAGGTCGAGGACCTGGTGAACCGCAAGGTGATGGACAACCTCTCCGTCACCACGCGGGTCCAGGACTTGAACCAGGCGGTGTCGGAAGGGGCCATGGCCCTTTTTGGAGAGAAGTACGGAGAACAGGTGAGGGTGGTGTCGGTGAACGGGTTCAGCAAGGAGCTTTGCGGCGGCACCCACGTCTCTCGCACCGGCGACATCGGATTGTTCAAGATCGTCAGCGAGAGCGGGATCGCGGCAGGAGTCCGCCGCATCGAAGCCATCACGGGCGCCGGAGCGCTCCGGCGCTTTCGCGAGGACGAGGCTCTGCTCAACCAGTTGGAGGGGCTTTTCAAGGGGACTCGGCCCGAGCTGGTGGGGTCGGTCCGCAGGGTCCAGGCCTCTATCCGGTCTCTGGAGAAGGAACTCCAGGAAACGCGCTATCGCCTGGCCCAGGACCGCGTCGGGCAACTGCTGCATTCCGCCAGGAGCGTCAATGGCGTCAAGGTCCTGACTTCGGTGGTGGATCGGCTGGACAAGGCCGCGCTGCGCAATCTGGCTGACGAGCTGAGATCGCGGATCGGCCGCGGCGTGGTGGTGCTGGCCACTGCGGATTCGGTCAAAGTCTCCCTGGTCGCGGCCATTGCCTCCGACCTGACTCCCCGCCTCCACGCCGGCAGAATGGTCAAGGAAATCGCCGCGGTGGTCAGCGGGGGCGGGGGCGGCAGGCCCGACCTGGCCGAAGCCGGGGGCAGGGACCCGAGCAAACTGACCCTGGCGCTGGAGGCGGTCGCCGGCTACGTGGAGAAGCATGTCCAGGGTTCCGAGACCAGTAGCGCCCCCTCCCCCCGCGACGGGACGGACCCTTCCAGGGTGAAACCGCGTTGATTCGGGCAGGGGTGGCTTGGGGGAGGCGGTGCGGACTCGGCAGGCGGTTCTCAATTCGCCGCCGACGCGGCTAGGCCAGTACAGGGTCCATACGACCCCGGGTTGACACCCGGGGCTACACGAGACCGCAGCTACGCTGCTCTATAAGGAAGACCTGTAGGAGGGGTTTCCTCAACCGAGTTGGGTCAACCGCGGTTTCACCGCTCTCCCTGAAATCACGACACTGCCGGGAGACAGGATTTTTAGACTTTTTCCGGTTTCAAACTCTCTTAGTGTCCGGAGAGAGCAAACGTTGCCCCGCCACCCGGTCCCTGTTCCCATGGCACCCCCCGCGAAAATGAACGTTCCCGGTTGGATTCCGAACCGGCACATGGCTTCGGCCGTATGCCTGCTCATGCTGGCCGCGTGCCCCGCCTCCATCAGCGGGGAGATCGTCAGCTTCACCGGACCCGACGGACGTCGCATCTTCTCCAATACCGGCGCCATCGCCTCGGCCGGCCCTTCCCCGGCGCTGGAGCCGGGCACGCCACCGAGGATTCGCAGAAAGGCTCGGCCCCCTGTGGGGATCGGAAGACTCATCGATCGCATCGCCCGAAAGCACGGGATGGATCCGGAACTGGTCAAGGCCGTGGCCAAGGTGGAGTCCAACTACAATGCCAGGGCCATTTCCCCCAAGGGAGCCTTGGGAGTCATGCAGTTGCTGCCGCAGACCGCCAAGCGGTTCGGGGTAGCCGACGCATACGATCCCGCCCAAAACATCGAGGGGGGCATACGCTATCTCAAGTTCCTGCGGGATCAGTTTCCCGGCAAGCTTTCCCTGGTGCTGGCGGCCTACAACGCGGGCGAAAACGCCGTCCGCAAGCATGGCGGCATCCCCCCCTACCCCGAGACTCGGGACTACGTCCGCAAGAT
This sequence comes from Terriglobia bacterium, assembly GCA_963665655.1. Taxonomy (GTDB): domain Bacteria; phylum Acidobacteriota; class Terriglobia; order Versatilivoradales; family Versatilivoraceae; genus Versatilivorator. Next base: position 3,737,205 of record OY762429.1, on the reverse strand, counting down.
CAGGCAGCTTTATGGCCGGGATCTGCCGGACCCCTCCGCGGGTGGAGTGAAACCGGAAATCGTCAACTACCGGGATCCCGCCGGCCGGCGGGTCTATTCCAACCTGGAGTCAGCCTACCGCTAGTCTCCCGCTGCCTCGATGGCCACGCGGGTCAGGTAGGGAGTCGCATATCCCCGACCCGCTTTCAGCGTCGCCCGATACTGCAGCCAGCGGTCTTCCCTCCGAACGGCGAATTCGCCACCGGGTCCCGGCTCCCGCCAGCCTGCTTCCGCCAGCCCGGACGCGTTGCCGGCCGTTCGAACTGCGAAGCTCACCTCCGAACCCCGAGGGGTCTCGGCCTGAAAGGAGAGAGCCAGCCTGGCCGACTTCGGGGTCAGCTCGACCGGAACCGACAAGTAGGACTCTCCGGCCTCGCGGCTGGACAGGTTTCCAATGTCGACGTTCTGCATGAAGTGGGGTCCGTGGGCCGGCAGATAGCTGCGATTGCGGGTGTGGTAGCCTCGGGGAGACCCCCAGTAGACGAAGCTCTCGTTGCTGTGATTGTCTTCCTTGTAGGTGGTCTTGTGGTTGAAGACCAGCAGGTCCGGGTGTCCGTCTTCGTCGAAATCCGCCGCCAGCAGTCCGGAAGCGCTTTCCGCCGGCAGGTCCGTCCGTCTCCCGGAAGAAAATCGGCCGGCGCCATCGTTCCAGAAGAGGTAGACAGGCAGATTGCGCCGATCGCGGGAAGCGTACTGCGAAACGGCGATATCCAGGTCGCCGTCGCGGTCGAGATCGGCCACGGCCAGGTCGAATGCGCCGGCGGTGGCAAACTCGAAGCGGTGGGTTCGCGCAAACCCCTCGGGGCCGCCCGGGTAGATGCGGAGCCAGGAATCGTTGCGGTCGAAGGCGTTGTAGGACCGGGTGAGCATCATATCCAGCCAACCGTCCCCGTCCAGATCGGCAAACTCGCTGTTGGCGACAAAAGCCGCCTCCACCCAGGCCGACCGATCCAGTGAGAAGCCCCGGCCGTCTCCCAACAATACCCGGCTCCTGTCGCCCTGCACATCGGCCACCAGCACATCCAGCCAGCCATCCCGGTTGAAGTCTACCAGCCGGCAGTTCTGGCTGGCCTTGGCCACTCCTTCGACGCGCTGGGGATCGGTGGAAACTCCCTCGGCCGAGCCCCAGGCAATGGCCAGCGAATCGAAGTCGCAAGCCAGGGCATCCAGGAAGCCGTCGCGGTTGAGGTCGGCCACCGACCAGGAACCCACCTCCTGCGCGGGAACTTCCAGTCGGTCCTCCAGGGCGGGGCCGGCGGGACCGCCGCGGTAAATGTAGCTGGCCCCCGATTGCCCGCTGTAGTGACGGCCGGAATTGGCCACCAGCAGCTCGGCGTGATCGTCGTCATCCAGATCCGCCATCAGGGTGGCCATCCCCATCACGCAAGGATAGGCCGTCATGGCCGCGGGGCTGTAGCCCCGGTGGGGTCGGCCCCAGTAGACGTAGATCTCTTCACCCCTTCCCCCCTGAATGCCGCTGCCGGAGTTTCCAAAGAGGAGATCCGGCCGTCCGTCCCGGTCGATGTCGCCGGCGGCTACGGCGGTGGCTCCAAAGGTCTGCAGGTCGGTGCGGCTAGCCGGCCCGTAGCCCCAGGGTTCCGCCCAGTAAACATAGGAGGCCACATCCAGATCCCCGTGGGTTCCCTCCAACTGGTTGGCAAAGGCGATCTCGGGCCGGCCGTCGCCATTGAGATCGGCAACCGCCACGTCGGTGGCCTCCAGGGTCGGCAGCCACAGGGCCGCTTCGGTCGACCACCCCGACTTCCCCCACAAAACGGCGGAGCGGTCGCCGCTTGCCACCACCAGGTCGGTGCTTCCGTCCCGATCGAGATCGGCCGGGACGGCCCGGGCCCCTCCCAGGGCGAGGGCCCTTTTCTCCACCAGCCCTCCCGCATCCCAGGAAAACAACCGCAGGTGCTTCCTGGACAGCGCCACCACCACCCTGCCCAGACCCTCCACATCACCCACGCGCACCGACTGCAGGTCATCAACCGGAACCTTGACCACGGCCTCGAGATCCGGTCCTTCGGGCGAGCCCGGAAAGAACCGCAGACCGCCCCGGCCCTGCTCCGAGGTGGCGAAGATCACATCCAGGTGACCGTCACCGTTCAACTCGCCCAGGGCGCAGCCAATGGCGGATCGCGTCGGCACCAGGCTCCGGTGATGGATCCCGTAGCGGTCGCTCGAACCCCAGTATATGTAGGATCCCCCGCCGATTTTCGGAGGCTTTCGGCTGCCGGAATTGGCAAAAACGATGTCGGTGTAGCCGTCCCGATTCAGGTCGCCGACCGCCAGGTCCCGGGCTCCAACCGTCGGCAGCTCCACCCGCCTCCGCGTCCGAAACCCGGTAGACCCGCCCCAGTAGATCAGGCTGTCGGTCGAGACGGTGTCTCCGGCTCCCGAGGAGGCAAAGAGTATGTCCGTCCAGCCGTCCCGGTCCAGATCGTGAAACTGGACCGCACCGGGGCGTTCGACCGGGAACCGGACCACCCAGTCGCGGCTCTTCTCTTCCTGAAGCCACAGGTCGTACAGCGCAATCGAACGGTGGACGGGGGAGATGGCTGAACGAAATCCCCGCCCCGTCTGCAGATAACCCAGCGCATCCACCCCACCCACCATCACGTTATGGGTATTGCTGAAGACAAACTCGTAGAAGCCATCGTTGTTGAGGTCCCAACGGTGAATGAGCTGGATGCGTCCGCCTCGGGAAACGTAGAGGTTTTGACCGGCATGCTCGAATTCACCCTTGGAGAAGGCCTCGAATCCCTGGTGGACGACCTTGAAGCGCCCCTTGCCGGCTGCGCCTGCGCCGCCCGACTCCTCCGGCCCCCCTGCCGTCCCCCGCGGGGAGAGCGCCAGCAAAACGACCAGACCCAGCATCACCAGTGGCTTCATCATGATCGATACCCCACGCTCTCAATGGATTCGAAACGCCGATTCCCGTGCGGATTCAATGCCCCCGGGGGACCTTGATCGGGGATGCTCCGGGGGGCGCCTGCCAAGGCCATCCACCAGCAGTCCCCAAACGTTACAGGGTTGCACCGGATGCACAGGATCGGGTCTCAGGAGTCCAGCCTGCCATAATCCCGGGCATCACTGAATTGAATTATCAACATCGATGCACAGGATGCACAGGATTTTTTCGGGAAAGGCCTCAACTCGTCAATCCGCTTTTTGGTGAGCCTTTTGCAAAATATCGTCTACATCATGCCCGGGAATCAAGCAAGGCGCCTGTTTCAGTATCACTCCCCCCTTGAGGGGGAGTCGGCGAGAGGGCGAAGCCCGTCTTCGAGCCGGAGGGGGGCCAACGCGGCGTCCCGTAAGTGAGATCCAGCGCTGGGCAGGTGGCGCCGGCGTCGCCCCCCCACCGCATCAGCCTTCGCCATTCGGCTCGGCTTCTGCGACTCCCCCTCAAGGGGGGAGTGATTGCACAACTCGAGTTTCTTGAAGGACGTTAAGGGAAATTGGGGAACGGACGCCACCTCCCGGGGATCACAACCCTTCCCGGTAATCAATCCCGCTTACTGGAAGAATTTTGCAAAAGGCTCTGGTGTTCATTCGTGCCCATTGGTGGTTCGTCGTTCCCCTTCGGGTCTTTCTTCGCGGCCCTTCGTGGATGACTCTTTTCCTCGCCTCGCAAATTTGTCCTACACCCAATGGATTGGGCCGGTTATCCTGTCCGTAGCAGATTATGGGGGACACCGGCATTGCCGATGGCGCCGCCGGCGTCCGACCGAGAGATTCCATGGCCGAAACACTCGACATCCATCCCGCTTCTCCCGAGGAGCGGTTGCAGTGCTATGAGAATGTCTACGAGTTCTGGCCCATGGCTTCCTCGCTGGAAGAGCATCTTCGACTCCGATTGAAGTCCCCCAAGCATCAACGGGCCCACTGGTATGCCGGATGCCTCGGCGGAAAGGTGGTGGCTTCGCTGGGATGCTTCCCCTTGAAGTATCACATCGACGGCCGGGAGGTGGAGGGCTTCTCCATCGGATCGGTTCACACCCGTCCCGAATATCGGCGTCGGGGCTTTGGGGCCGCGGTGATGGATTGGGCCGAGCGCCACCGCATGAAGCAGGGAGCTCGACTCAGTTCCCTCTATTCCGACATCGATCCGGATTACTACGGCAAGCAGGGTTACCTGCGCTGCCCTTCCTGGAACGCCTGGGCGGCAACCGATCCGCCTTCCCTCGGAACCGGGGAGCGCTCCTGGACCTTGCAGCGATTCTCATCCTCCCGGGCCCTGCCGGAGCTTCAGGAAATCTACCGCGCCTATCACGGAGCTTACCCTCTGGCCGTGGCGCGCCCGCTCGACTACTGGAAATACACCTTGCTCAAACAACCTGAGGACGAATTCTACTGGTTGAGAGATTCGGGTTCGCAGACACTGGGATACGTGCGGGTCACCGAGATGGACGGGGCCTGGCAAGTCAGCGACTTCGCGGTCAGACGGGAACGGTCCGACTCCCTCCGCCTGCTGTTCAGGCTGGTCATCGACCTGGCTGGACGAAAGGGAAAGACCGGGGTTGGAGGCTGGCTGCCCAACGAGCCCGCCATCCGGTCCCTGTTCGACCTTCAACCCCGAACCCAGTCCGTCACCATGGTCAAATCCCTGGACGCCGGATTGAAGATCGAGGCGGGGCACCTGGAGACGGCCGACCGATTCTGCAAGATCGACCACGTCTGACCCGGACCCGTTCACTCCCCCGGACCGGGCGGACGCCGGACCATTCCAGCATGGCAATTCGTCCACCCAGCCTCTCCATCGCCGACACCATCGGCAATACGCCCCTGGTAGAGCTCAGGCGCGCGGTTCGCATCCTGGAGCTTCGGGGGCGCCTGCTGGCCAAGCTGGAGTACTTCAACCCGGGATTCAGCAAGAAGGATCGGATTGCGCTCGAAATGATTCGCGAGGCGCGGCGGGACGGCTCGCTTCGTCCGGGCCAGGCGGTGGTGGAGCTCACCAGCGGAAACACGGGCACCGGCCTGGCTATCGTGTGCCGGGCGCTGGGACATCCCTTCGTCGCGGTCATGTCGCGTGGAAACACCCCCGAGAGAGCGCGCATGATGCGGGCCCTGGGCGCGGAGGTGGTGCTGGTGGACCAGGCTCCAGGTTCGCCTCCCAACCAGGTCTCCGGCGAGGATCTGGCCCTGGTGGAAAAGAGGACCTGCCGACTGGTCCGGGAGCGCCGGGCTTTTCGAGCCAACCAGTTCGAGCTGAAATCCAACCCGCTGGCTCACGAGCGCTTCACGGGCCCCGAGCTGTGGGAACAGTCCGGCGGTGGCATCGACGTGTTCCTGGATTTCGTAGGATCGGGCGGAAGCTTCAGCGGCGTGACCCGCTACCTGAGAGGGCAAAACCCCGAGATTCGCGCCTATATCGTGGAGCCTGCCGGCGCTGCCGTGCTGGCCGGGAAACCGGTCGAGCGTTCCAACCATCAGCTTCAGGGCGGCGGATACAGTCTTGCCGATCTCCCGCTGGTGGATCGAAGCCTGGTGAGCGGCTACCTTCAGGTCACCGATGATGAGGCAATCGCAGCCGCCAGGTTGCTGGCTGCAGAGGAAGGGATATTCGGCGGCTTTTCGTCAGGGGCCAATCTGGCCGCGGCCATTCAACTGCTTCAAAAGGAGGAGCAGGGGGCCACCATCGCTTTCCTGGTCTGCGACAGTGGCTTGAAATACTTGAGCACCCCCCTTCACCCCGACCCGGAGACCCCGTAGCGTTACTTACTTCTGGTACCAGTCGGCGTTGATCTCCTGGTAGTGCGCCCACTCTTCGGGAAGGTCGTCTTCAGCGAAAATAGCCTCCACCGGACAGGCAGGGACGCAGGCGTTGCAGTCGATACATTCGTCCGGATCGATGTACAACTGCTCGGCGCCCTCAAACTCGTCCTCGTCGGACTTGGGGTGAATACAATCCACGGGACAGACATCCACACAGGCTGTATCCTTGGTTCCGATACAGGGCTCGGCAATCACGTAAGCCATGATCGATTTCCTCCTTGTTTCAGCATTGGGAGCATGAGAATCAAATCGTTGGAGGGGTAAGCCCACCCCATCCCGTCATTCAGCGAAACCGCTTACTTCTTGTACCAGTCGGCGTTGATTTCGAGGTACTCGTTCCACTGGTCCGGAAGGTCCTCTTCGGCGAAAATGGCCTCCACCGGACAGGCGGGAACACAGGCCCCGCAGTCGATGCATTCTTCGGGATCGATATAGAGCTGCTCGGCCTCGTCGAATCCATCTTCGTCGGACTTGGGATGAATGCAATCGACCGGACAGACATCCACACAGGCAGTGTCCTTGGTTCCAATGCAGGGCTCGGTAATGATGTAGGTCATGCCGGACTCCTCTCAAGCAATCATGCCTTCAGGGACATTTCCGAGAACCCGTCTTTTGCCCCAGGCGCCAGCTTCCCCAAGGTATCTGCCTGGAACGGACTCTTGTCAACCAAAACTTCAGCCGACAGGCGGGAAGGGCGATTTCCTGCAGCCGGCGACACCGGCAAACAGCAGAAAAATAGTAACATGGGCGGAAATCCCAATCAATCTCATCTTGCGTCTCCGACAAGGATTTCGCATTCCGGACGAAACCGGGTCGAACACCGCCGAGGACTGCGCCTTTTCACCCTTCCCTGGGGTGGCGAGCCTCGATGATGCTCTTCATGCCGCCGCGCACGTTGAACTCGCCTCGAACCACTGCGCGGACAGGACGGCAGGCCTCAACCACGTCCCGCAGGATGCGGTTGACGGCATTCTCGTAGAAGATGCCCAGGGACCGGTACCCGAGAATGTACCCCTTGAAGGCCTTGAGCTCCAGACAGACCCGGTCCGGCACGTAACTGAGGGTGACGGCGCCGAAGTCGGGCAGGTTGGTCTTGGGACAAATGGACGTATATTCCGGCACCTGGATGGTAATCTCGTAGTCCCGAAACTGATTGGGCCACACTTCCAGCTTGGGCAGCGCCGCGTCGATCCCGGACCTGGCATGATCCGAGGTGTATTCAGACATCTGAACTCTCCTCCAGCAAGCGGCCGGCCAGGGCTGAGACTTCGGCGAGGGTATCGGATCCCACGAACTTTCCAGCCAGCCTGCCCCGGCTGTCGATGACGAAAAAGGTGGGCAGGACGGCCACCTCTCCCAATGGATCCAGGTCGACCAGCGTATGCAGTTGAAAGGCCGGAGCGGGGTAGGGGACGGCCACTTTGTAGTTGATTTCGGGACGCCGTTCCAGGAAGGGGTCGAGATCGTCCCAGCCGCCGCGGTCCACGCTCAGCCCCACCAGGTCAAGGGGTGCGTCCCGAAACCTCTCCGACAGCGCCACCAGGCCCGGGATGCCCTCCACGCAGGGAGGACACCAACTGGCCCAGACGTCAATCACCACCACCCTGCCGGAATAGTCGCCGACACCCTCGATCCCCCGCCGGGTTTCAAAGCGAAAGGCGCTGACATGGGGGCGTGAGGCGGGCTCCAAATACCGCCCAGCCAGCCGGCCGGTCCGGATCCGCGGCGCCACCTCGAAATGGTAATAGGCAACGGCCGAGGCCAGCAGGATGATTCCAGCCACTCCCAACGCCAGCGGCAATCGTTTCATGGGGCGAGACCCGATTCTTTGGACAGCTCCCGCCTGAGCAGGTCCAGGGCATGAGTCACCAGGCGATCCCTGCGCAGCCGGCGGCCCTTTCTCACGTTGATCCTGCGGGAGGCGAAGCCGGTCCTGACAGACCCGGCGGATATCCAGACCGACGCCGCCCCGCTCTCGTCCGGATCCACCGGGCCCACCACCAGTCCCCAGGCCCCCGCTTCCCTTTCCGCTGCCCGTCTCGCCAGAATGCTGACGAGCCGTTCCGGTGACGGTGCCGAGCCGGCTTCGCCCCCGCCGCCCAACAGCCGGCCCAAGGCCTCAGGACTCCCGGCCGCGTAGGCTCCGGCGAAACGGCTGGAGTCGCCCCGGCCAGCCAGCAGACTGGAAGAAACGGCTCCTCCGCTGGCGATTTCCCCGAGCACCAGGGAAACCTGTCCTTGCTCCAGCAGTTGCCAGATCCGATCCTCCAGCGAAGACCCGGTGTCGGAATACATGTACTCGCCGATATGCTGGAGCAATTCACCCCTCAGCCCCCGCAGGCGCTTCAGTTCCTCAGGGGAGTTGCCGGCGAAGGAAAAGGTGATATCCACGCGGTTGGAGTTGAAGGAAGACCAGACCGCCAATTCCCCCGGCAGCTTCAGTTGTTCGCGAATCACCCGGTCGATGCTGGACTGTCCGATCCCTGCAAATCGCATGGTCAGGGAATGGCCGACCTTGCGCAGTCCGAAACGCTCCGACAGCCAGGGCACCAGCTCGTTCCGGACCATGGGCTGAAGCTCGCGCGGAGGTCCCGGCAGCGCCGCGATCACGCGTTGGCCATCGTCGAAAACCAGCCCCACGGCGGTTCCGTTGGGATTGGGAAGGTAGGTCCCCTTCTCGGGGGCCAGCGCCTGCCCCCGCAAAACGGGCCGCAGGATTCCCTTTTCCCCTCCGTATCTCCGCTTGAGATCGTTCAGGGCCCCCGGATGCTCCGTGAGGGAGATGGAGGTGTAGTCGGAGAGCACCCTGCGGGTGATGTCCTGGCTGGTGGGGCCCAGACCGCCGGTAGTCAGAATCAGGGGAGCCTTCCGGCGGGCGAAATCCAGGGCCTGGTGCAGGTCCGTCTGAAGGTCTCCGATGCTCATCGATCCCAGGCAGCGATAACCCAGGGGACCCAGGGTCCGGGTGATGAACTGGGTATGCCGATCGGCATAGACACCCTGGAGCAGTTCGCTGCCGGTCACGATGATGAAGTAGTCCAGGCTCTCCCGGGTTACCCCCTCGACCGAAGCGGCTGCGGGGACCGTCCCGGCGGAACCTCCCAGTGAAACCAGGACCAGCAGAGCGACCAACAGCCGTGTCCGGCCAGCTTGCATGACTCCTCCCATCGGTGGGCTCCGGCTAGCCCGTACTTGTAACCGGGGGACGTGACAACGGCGCAGGGTTCATCCACTTCAACTCTCTGCCAAAGCCGCCAGCAGGCGGTCCACGTCCCGGCTGCCGTTGTAGAGGTGCCCGGAAATCCGCACTCGGCCCAACTCCCCCCAAACCAGAATTTTTCGGCTCCGGAGATGATCGTGAATCGACCCGGCCTCGTCAGACAGGAAGCAGGTGTTTCCGGAACGGGCCGAGGATTCCCCGGGCGTGATGACGGTGCGCCCCAGCTTCTCCAGGCCGGCCGCAATCCGTGCCGACAACTGCCGGGCATGCTCCTGGATGCGGTCCATCCCCGTGCTCAGCAGCACATCCAGGGCATTGCTCAGGAACATCACCGAAACCAGGCCGGGGTTGCCGGGCTCCATCCCTTCCGGCATGGGCCGGACCGGCACTTCCGGGAGGTCTTCCATGCGGTCCCGCGGCCAGGCCACCAGGTTGCGCCATCCGAAGCAGGTCGCAGCCGTGCGATTCTCGGCCCGGGGGCTCAGGTAGCAGGGAGCCACCCCATGGGTGGCCAGCATCCACTTGTAGGAACTGCTCACGCAGAGGTCGGTCAGGTTGGCCGGCACCTCCACCACGCCCGAGGCATGGGTGGCGTCCACCGCCAGCAGGACGCCCCGCCGGGAGGCGCCCTCCGCCAGGCGCTCCAAGTCCAGGCACTGGCCGGTGTAGAAACTGACCTGGCTCACCGCCAGCACCCGGGTGCGGTCGTCGATGGCCGCCAGCAGGTCCTCTTCCCTGACTTTCCACCGGCAATGGGGAACCCTGCGCACCGCCACGCCCCGTGCTTCCAGAGACCTCCAGGCATAGGCCACCGGGGGAAACTCGATGCCGGTGGTCACCACGTTGTCCCCGTCGCTCCAGTCCAGGCCCCGCGCCAGCCAGTTCATCCCCTCCGACGCCGAAGGCATGAAGGCCACCCGACCGGCCGGAACGCCCCACAGCCGGCCCACCTTCTCCCGGCAGGCCTCCGTCCGGGCCGCCACCTCCCCCCGCCCTTCGTACCCCAGACTCTTCAGGCGGGCGAAATCGGCGTAGACCGCCTGGTGGCTCTTCATCCAGGGAGACTCCCCACCCGTGCAGAGGTGGGTCACCCCGTCCAGGCCGACGAAGGCATCGGGCGAAATGAGCGGCTCGATTTCCATTACTCAACCATTGTAGTCTGGATTGGAACTGACTGATTCTTGGAAACTGGGGGCATCGAACCACGACGGGCTACGCGGAAATCGTCTCTACCACGGTAATATGATACATAGTTGGAAACCGAACGAGATACGGACTAACGATGCCAGAACTGTATCGACTCAGAAGTATGGCCAAGCTGTTCGGGGATTATCATGAGCTGGAGAAACAGAGTATCTACTTCGCAAATTCACAAGAACTCAACGACCCGATGGAAGGCTTCCGAGATATTGTTTGGCAAGGTGATCGAATTGTCTGGACGAACTTGTTTCGACATTATCTTTACTGTCTACACATGACTTATGTACATATCAAAGTCGTCGGAGACAGCACAAAAATAGAACCTCGAGATATCCCCGTCAGGGGAAACGTGCACCAGCTACCAACTCCTAAGGCCGTTAATTTATTCGAGGACATCTGCGGCAGGGTATTCGAGAAAGAAAACCTCAACGAATTTATTGTAAAGATCGTAAGTGCAAAGCGAAAAGTTCACCCTGATGAGATGCTATTTTACCTTCAACCACTACACTACACAGCACTGCATGAAATTCAAAACGCATTTGTCGATCATGGATTGGCCCCTGACAGCGAGCGATTGGATAAGCCTCCGTCCCCATCTGCTTTCAAACCTGTTCACAACATCTCTTATTTGGCCCAACAGATTTTTCTGGATACAATGTTCTCAATCTCATCCAGAAGGACGGCAAGTTACCTTATTTCCCATAAATACAACGCGAAGGCAGAATCCAAGAGCACATTCGAAGGCAATCGGCAGTTGTTGATCTACGATTTCCCTACAGCCTATCTAAAACAACTTGGACGATCACTTTACCCAGATTGGTATGTCGCTTGCTTTATGAAGGATTATCGCAACTCGTCAACATGGGGACATTACGGCGAAAATCACAAGGGAGTGTGCTTGATTTTTGAAGCGGAAACGACAGGGGGAACGAGCAGTCTCACACTGAATAAACTTACGGGTCATTCGGACGATAGAGAGCATTGGGGTCCTTCTCAGTTAGCTTTCCATGAAGTGAATTATGAAGACAAAGCTGGTGAAATAGACTTCTTCCGTTCCATTGGATGGTTACCGAAACCGATGCTCCTGAAGCTTTGGTATAGCGACCAGGACGGGAACCTTAGTGAATGTGGCACTCATCTCGGAGTTGATGGTGATTTGGATGCTTGGCGAAATAAACATTGGGATAACTTCTACCGCGACATCACCATTAAAACCCGAGACTGGGAGTACGAGCAGGAAAGTCGCTTGATCTTATGTAGCTCACTGAACGACCTAAATGAGGAAAGACGGCGTAAATTGACCTACAACTTCAGTTCCCTAAAAGGCATTATTTTCGGTATAGCCACTCCAGACAACGACAAGCTACGAGTGATAGAGACCATTCACAAAAAATGTCAGGAGAACAAAAGGACCAATTTCGAGTTTTTTCAAGCTTACTACTGCCATGAGACCGGCGAGATCCAGAAAGACAAACTTCACCTGGAGTTCTCTGCATGAGACGACTGACTGAGTGTCGATGATCCTCATGCGCTCGCTACCGTCAGCAACAATATATTTCCAATTCTCCTCGCCGTATTCGTGACGTGCTGGACTTCCTCGGGCTTGAGCGGGCGGTCAAGGATGTTGTGTTCGCGGTAGGAGAGCCATTTCTTGAGGACTTGGTAGCCGCCGAGCTTGTAGGTCCATACGGCGGCTGGGAGGTTGCGCCAGGAGCGCGGGTGTTCACATACGCGCCGAACCTCGTCTAACCGAGTATCGGTATCCCATTACCGAGGGCGGTACGCTCGTCCATTGCGTAATCGCGCTCGGCTATAGCGGTGACCTTCAGGCGTGCAGAGTCTCGCGGCTCTTGAGGGTTGGCAGGGATCTAATGCCATTGCCGGCTTTCTTCTCGGCCAGCCGCAAATCGTAGAGCATTTGCAAATTTAGCCAAAACTCCGGGCTGGAGCCAAAGAAACGAGCCAGTCGCAGGGCCGTGTCACCAGTGATTGCACGCTGTCCATTGAGGATTCCGGTGATACGGTTGGTGGGCACTTGAATCTGCCGTGCCAGCGCGGCGGCGCTCATATCGAGTTCTGTCAATTCCTCAGCCAAGTGCTCCCCGGGATGGATCGCAGGTATGGTCATAACGCTTCTCCTTAGTGATAGTCGACAATCTCTACCTCTGTCGGCCCCGGATGGTCCCGCGGCCACTCAAAGCAGATCCGCCACTGGTCGTTGACTCGGATGCTGTATCGACCCTTGCGGTTCCCCCTCATCACTTCAAAACGATTGCCTGGCAAAGCGGTCAGGTCTTTGAGTGAGGTGGCTGCCTCCAGCCGGTCGATCTTCAGCCGGGCGGCGCGTTCGATTCCAGAGAAGTGCCTCACCCGTTTTCCAGCAGCAAAATCTCTGGTTCGCTTGTCGCGATAGCTGACTATCATTGCTGACAATATCTGAAGTTATGCGTTACGTCAAGGGTAACGCATGTCTTACTTGGAGCCGCGGCATATCTGGTGCGGGGTCTCGGTCGAAGATCACACGGCAACCGGCAGAATTTTTCACCTTCAGAAGGCGCCGGTTCCGATTCGTTTTCGTTCCATAGAACCGCTTTTGGGTCCCGTGGGAGATATCGACCTTGAAGGGATATCCTGTGTCATCGTCGGTGGCGTGAGCGGACCGAAAGCACGCCCCATGAAACAGCGCTGGGTTCTCGACATCAGGGATATCTGTGAGCGAAAGGGCGTTGACTTCTTCTTCAAGCAATGGGGGGACCTGACGCCAAAGTCGGGTGGACGCCAGCTTAAAGGCGTCGAGCATAATGCCATGCCCGTTTACCTGACGGAGGTGAGAGACTGTGGATTTCAGGTGGCATCCTGACGAACCTCCACCCCTGATTGAAGAGCACAGCAAGGCGAAGCTCACCGTCTTGCGCAGCTACCTTCGCGCCTATTTCGACAGGCTGAACGTCAATCCTAATCGCGAAGAATTCAAACTCGATCTTGTCGATGGCTTTGCCGGGGGTGGCACGTTCCGCGACGGCGATGAGACCGTGTCCGGTACGCCCTTGATCATGCTGGAAGAATCCGAAGCAGCAAAGGGCAGATTGAACCGGAACCGCACTAAGCCGTTGCGTTTGAATTGCAGACACTACTTTGTCGACAAAGAATCCGCTCATGTGGATCATCTCAGGAGAGTTCTAAATGAACGCGGTTTCCGAGTCGATGACGGAACGATCACGTTTACACCACACCCTATAGTTTGGTCATTCGGGGATATTCCAAACGTACAGCAACAATCCTGACCAGCATTTTGGACGGCATGATTTTTACATATGGATAGCTACTTAAATTGAGGGTTTGAGAGAAGCCCCTGCCAGGCATCTGCTCGTGTGCCCCCAATGACCCGCCGGATTTCAGAACTCCATCCTCCACGAACCCACTCTTTCGATTTCCGAGTTTGTCGAACACTGGGTGACGGCCGTTTTCCGTGTAGAAATAGAAATCATTCCTTGACTCCTGACGCTGAAATGTTTTCAGTTCCTCATACGTCTCAAAATGATACTAAAATCTGATTCCAGGAGTGCCGTACACCTCCTCGGCGATTTGATCCTGACGGAGCTTTCTAAATTCCCTCTTGTCAATGTCGTTAACTCCAATAATGAATTCGTCCACATGCCAGTTGGTTGAAAGAGTCACCCCGAGAGAAAACATCCCGTGCAAGTGAACAAAGCACTGCAATATGCCTTGAATCGAAGAACCAATGAGAACCAAATAATGTCTATTATTCCTTATGTCTATGTAACCCGAGAACCGATCGAATAAAGAATGGTCAAATCCATTTCCAATATTCGCATATTGATCGACCTCTTCAAATCGAGCATCCTTAAGAATTTCTGATATGTTTTTCGCTACATCACTTTCGTAATAATCAGGTAGGCAGTCAATCGCAAATTCGTATGCAATCTTCAAGATTCCAATCTTGAAATTTCTGATATCAATAACCCCTTTGCCTCGTATAGCAGTGTGTTCGCTGGCAGTCCTCACTTCTCCCGAGTTGAACAGTTGAGACACGGGAATCTTTAATCTTTTCGATATTTTTTTCAGGATATCATTGAGATCATCTGATGCGTCAATTGAACCACTTATTTCCTTAATTCTGTCTCCCTCGCTCATGTAACATATCTTTGGAATTATATACGGCACAAATTGACCTTTTTCATTCAGTCTTATTTTTACTGGTTTGTTTTTATCGCCTTGTTGTGTGTGTCTTCCAGAAAACGGATTGGGTAACTGCCCCGATCTCCCTTTTAGCCCTTTGATCATTCGTTGAAATTCTGCAAATTTGTGGTTAACGAGTTTTGAATCAACCTTTGTCCCCAGACGTGAATTACAGGGTTTGCATACGCTGTAGACATGATAAAAACCGCCTAATGCTTTGGGAATAACGTGCTCGTCGGAAAAGGAACTTCTTTCTTCTCTACAAATGATGCACCGTTTCATCAGTCTCTCCACTTGAAAGCCTTGAAGTCGTGGGTTTGGAGCATCCCCCCAACCCGCCGCGTCATCTCCGCAAAGTACAGCACCTCCTTCGGCGACAGCGCCCGCCCCAAGACATCGCTTTCACGGTAGGAGAGCCATTTCCTGAGGACTTGGTAGCCACCGAGCTTGTAGCGCCAGACCGCAGCGGGGACGTTGCGCCAGTAGGCGCGGGCGTTCAGGTAGATGTCGAAGGTGGTTTCGCCAAGGGTGGGAAGGGCGTCGCCCAAGGCAGCGCGTTCGTCGGACGTGTAGGCGCGTTCGACTACCCGGCCTTGGCCGGGCATGACGGCGTCTCCTGCCCCGAAGTGGCCCCATCCTGCTGTCAGGGCGAAATCGTCTCCGGTCATGTTCCGCCCGTCGATAGTGGCAGGCACGGCGATGGCGGCAATTTCCGGGCGCAGGGTGCCTTGGGTAACGCCCGGCACGGGCGTGTCCGGGTCGAGCAGTCGGGCCAGTTCGCGGCCCCGCGCTGCCGATGTGGCGAGCGTCTCCGCCGCGCCGTCGGCCTCTCCATCGGGCCAGCTTGGAAGCGGAATGCGTGGCCACCCCATGCGGAATGCGCCAGCATTGTCTTTGCGGTAGGAAGGATCGTGCATGACCGCGAGGACACAGTAGAACAAATTTTCCACACCCAGGCCCAGACGGTCGAGATAGCGTTGTGCCGTCGGCGTGAGATTGGCGTGACGATCGCTCTCACGGTTGCCTACGACGTCGCCGAGGAGCCAAGCGGGGAAGAGGTGGACTCCCCAGAAACCATACTTCCAATTCGTAAGGTCATGAACCCAGGTGCCGTGGGTGAAATCTGTCTGAATCTCCCGCTTGCTGGACCCAATCCACAGATTTCCTTCGAAAACATGCGGCTTGTAGTCGGCTCGCTTTTCGTCGAGCAGCTTCGTATCCGCCTCCCAATAGAGCCAGCGGTTGTCGAACGGGCGGTAGGCGAAGCGGACAAACCCAGCTTCATCCGGCCCGCCGCGTGCGAGCAGGACGTCGCGCACCGCGCGGGCGTCGAACCGCGCCGTGGTCTTCATCACCCCCGGATAGCGCCGTGCGATTTCCTCATGGCTCAAGTTCGGGTCGAAGTAATCCGCGACACGCACCTTGAGTCGCTCTAGATCGACGTCCACGAGAAACCCGTCGCGGCTGGTCTTGACTCCGGGAAACGACACCGGGAACAGGTCTGGCAGCGCCGGCCAGTCGAACCAATCCTTGTTCACCGCTGTTTGCGTGAAGGGCAGGCCGAGCGGCAGAACCGGGGAAACCTCGTTGTACAGCAAATCCGGCGGCGCCTCTGCGGTCTGCAACAACTCTGCGCGTTTGGCATGCCCCCACAGATGGCGAAAGCCGACCTCTCCGGCCGGGGCAAGATTGGCTTTACGCACCAAGGTCGTGATGGCCGTGCCAACCTGGATGCCGACCGGGTCGCCTTCGGTCGAAAAGATGCTCGGGTCCGGCGAACCGTCCGGCGCCACCTTGCCCGTCTTGTACTTGTCGCCGTTCAGGCAGTCGATGCGGACCGCGTCGAAGGCCTCCAGGTAGCGCTCCCGCATTCCGGTGAAGGAGAGCCCGTCGAGCCAGGAGTAGTTGGAGATGAAGCAAACCACCCCTTGGCCTGTCTTGGCAATGCGCCGTTCGGCCATGCGGAAGAAGCGGACATAGAGATCGTTCAGACCCTGGCCCTCGGGACGGCGCACCTGCCTGGTTGTACGGTAGGCGTCCGACAGTTCCCGTTCCTCGTCCACCGCCATGCCGGCAAAGCCGTTGTAGGGCGGATTGCCCAGAATCACCAGAATCGGCGTATCCCGCTTGACCCGCTCGGCGCGGTCGCGCTCTTCCTCCAGTTCGGGAAATGGCAAAGGCTTGGTCGTCTTTGGCTCCCAGCCGGTGAGCGCGTTGGTGAGAAAGACGCCGGCGCGCTCATTCCCTTCCTCCGACAACGGCGCGTCGAGGTCCTGCATCGTGAGCCCGACCTGCAGATGGGCCACGACGAAAGGCGCCGGCATGATCTCGAAGCCGAACACGCGCTCGGTGGCCGCCTGCTTGACCCGCGCGCCGGTCAGTGCGCCCAGGCCCCGCTCTGCGAGATTGGCGGCGATGCGGCGCAGCACTTCCGCCAAATAGGCCCCGGTGCCGCAACAGGGATCGAGCACGTAGACGTTTTCCGCAGCCAGTCCGTCGGCGATGCCGAGATCGTCCTTGAGCGCCTTGTCCACGCGGGCGACCATGTAGCGCACGACGTCCGCCGGCGTGTACCAGACGCCCAACTGCTTGCGCAAGCCGGGGTCGAAGGCTGCCAGGAATGGCTCGTAGAAGTAGGGTACGGCCTCGCCTTCGTTGAAGCGGGCGAAGAAGGCGGGCCGGTCCACTCGGTCGAGCGCCGCAGCCGTCCAATCCAGCACCTCGACCAAACCCAGTGGTTGCAGACGGCCTGGGCCGGAGAGTTGGTGAAACAACGCCCGCAGCACCGGCGCGCGCAGATGCCAGACGGCTTCGCGCCAGTTGAACCTGCCTCTGGGGCGAGGAATCTGGCGCGCCCACAGCACCCAGGCGGAGAAGACCCCGTAGAAGAGCGTCTGCACCAGGGTCGAGCAAAAGAAGCGCTCACCCCTCCGGCCCTCGAAGCGCACGCCGAGCGCCTCTTCCAGCGCCGACCGCACCGCTTTGAGCTGCGGCGCGTCGCCTGCCGCCTCGACTCGCGACAGCCCGTCGCGGGCATAGGAAGCGAGCAGCCAAGCCAAGTCCCTGGGCTCGGCCAGAGCAGCCCGATGGGACATCGCGCGACAGAGATATTCGCCCAGGCCGGCGCCGACATCGCGGGCAAAGGCGCGTGGTTTCTGCAACCGGCGCCCGAACGCTTCCGCGTTGTCAGCCAGCCGGAAGGTCTCCAGCTTGGCCGGCCGGCCCGTTGCATCCTCGCCGAGCAGCACAAAGTCGCGCGTATTGGTCACCAGCACCAGCCGATAGCGGCCCCAGTAGCGGCTCACTTGATCGCTCGCCGCCGTCAACCATGCGTCATCCCCGGCGGACTTCACCTCGACCACGCCGCGTTCCGGCACCTGCCCCGGGCGCGGCCGACCCTTTTGCACCTGCTTGGCCGAGTAAAGGCCGAAGTCGGGATGGCCCGCGCCCTGGTCGGCCAGCTCGCCGACGCAGAACACCTTGGGCTTGAGCGCCGCTCCGACGGCGTTCAGCAGGTTGGCCAGCGGCCCGTAGCTCGATCGCTCCCCGGTGGCGCCGCCGGACGCCCGTATTCGCCGTAGATCAGTGAAATAGTTTTCGACCGCCGTCGTCAGTTTGGTGTTCGTTCCCGTCACCAGTCGTCATTGCCTCGCCGCTGATTTCGCTCCAAGTTTCTCAAGTCGATCGAGCCACGCATTGAAGTGGGGACACTTGGAGCGAATGGTCTCCAGGCCGATACGCTCGGCCATCTGCGTGCCTATCGTTGTCTTCAAGTCGCCGTATTGGGGAAATTGGGCGATGATTCTCTTGGATGGAGCGGTCTGTTGCCCGTCATTCTCGCAGTTGCCGACGTGTCGTGGAAGTGATAGACACGACAATGGTTCAGCAAATATCTGAGCATTCTCGCCGCAGGTTCACCCTCTTCCGCTCTGTCTCCAATCCGCGTTTCTTGATGACCAGCCCCGAACGATGCGACCCTGGGTTGCGGATAGCCTGTTTGATGGAAGGAAAGCGTTTCTTCAGCAAAAATCAACGAATCACCGGAAGCGTGGAACAGTCTCATCCGGTAGGTGTCTGTTCCGTTCTCCACTTGAAACTCCATTGCTGCTTCCAACTGAGGGGTTGCCTTGGGACCAAAGTACAGATTGGCCGTGGCTCGACCCGTTGCCCCGATATGCTGTTGCAGCCGTTCCCCCATCAGTTCATTCACCAACTTGAAGAAGGCAATGAGATTGCTCTTGCCGGCTCCATTGGCGCCAATCAAGACATTGAGAGGGCGGATTTCCAGCGTCATCTCTTTGATGGACCGAAAGCCCTTGATCTCGATTCTCTTCAATTTCGGCATAGTGCTTTTTCCTGAACCGTCTCGTCGATTGTGCCGCCCGGGCCAAGATAGCGCGTGTCATGTCCCATACCGCCTGGCTCCGGGGCATCAACTCCAACTGCTTCTGAGAAACTCGATCCAGTTGCCGTGCATGACCTTGGCGACGTCCGTGTCGGCGTAGCCCCGCCTTCGGAGGATCTCGGGAATGCGCTGCAGGTCGGCGATGGTGTCCATGTCGCAGGGAGCCTGCTCTTTCCCATAGCCGCCATCCAGATCGGTCCCGATCCCGACGTGGCTACAGTCGCCAGCCACCTGGCAGACGTGGTCCATGTGATCGGCCACCGTCTCCAGCGTGATGCCACTGTTGTCGATGGCCTGGGGGTCCCACAGCGGTGAGAGCATCCAGTCGTCCAGGGCCACCCCGATGACCCCCGACCGCTCCACGATGGCCCGGATCTGGCTGTCCTCGAACTGGCGGTCATGGTCGCAAAGGGCCCGGCAACAGTTGTGGGTGGCCAGCACCCGGCCCCCGAAGCCGTCCAGGGCCTCCCAGAAGGCCTGATCGGCCAGATGGGTCAGGTCCAGCAGCATGCCGGCTGCCTCCAGCGCCTTCAGAAGGGGCCGCCCGCGGGGCGTCAGCCCCCCCGGAGCCTGGGTCCCGTGGGAATAGCTGCTGACGCCGTAGTGGCACAGGCTCACCACCCGCAGGCCTTCATCCCACCACTCCGGAACCTGCTCGGGAGAGACGATGCCGTCGGCTCCCTCCATGGTGAGAACGAACCCCAGGGGCGTGGACCCGGAATCCCGGCCCCAGTCCCCCAAGTGGGCCTCCAGACCCTGGCGGTCCCGAATCTGGCGGAGCACTCCCTTGGACTCCATCAGGCGGTAGTAGGCCAGTTCGCCGCGGCACTTGGCGTAGGCGATATCCTGGTTTCGCACGCCCGAGAAGCGCTTGCCCATCGACGCCACCCGGCAGGCGACGGTGACGAAAAAGAGCCCGATCTCGCCCCGACGCTGCTCTTGGTAGTTGACCATGTTGAGGCCCCGGCCCTTTTGGGCCATGCCCGCTTCCGACTCCCGGATCCCGGCAATGCTCTGCAACAGGTCCCGGTCCCATTCAAGGGCATTGTGAGCAATATCGATGTGGGAATCGACAATCAGCATGAGTGGCACCCCCCTCGCAGTATCGGCCCCGCCGTCGGTCTGAAACAGACTCTTGAGCGGCTCAAGCCTAGCACTGGCGCCGCGCCAATTCCATCACTTTGTAGCACACAAGACTCGGGAGCGAAATGGGCTCCTGTGCCATGGTTGAAACCATTGAGGGTCATCCGGAGAAGCCGAAAAAGAGTCATCCACGAAGGGACACGAAGGACGACGAAGAACCGCTAAGGACCAAGGACTTGGAGGAGGCTCAAGAGGGATCGGCCAAGGGTCTGGAAGGAAATACTCGATTGGATAATTTACATCGATGCACAGGATGCACAGGATTTCGCCCGAAAACGGCTGGATTGTAATCCTGAGCATCCGCAAATCCGTATGCAGTCATTGCCGGAGTCAGGTTCTCTTGCAGGAACCCAACCTCCTGCTAATCCTGTGCATCCCGTCTATCGATGTTCACAAAAAATATCGATTTTTCGGCGTCGACCCGCAGTCGAGGCAGAGGAGCATAGGCCACGCCCGGTGGGTGAATATCAACATTCCGTCCTCGCCGGCACTTCCGCCACGCCAGCGCTCCAGACCCGATTGCTTCTGCTTCGAGAAACATGCTACATTGGCTCGGTTGTCTGCTGCCGACCCCGGAAGCGATCACACCGCAAGGAAAACACCCGTGCCCCTCAGGAAAATCATTCTCGCCAATCCCCGGGGATTCTGTGCCGGAGTGGTCCGCGCCATCGAAGTGGTGGAGCAAGCCTTGGCTCTTCTCCCTCCGCCCATCTACGTCTTCCACGAGATCGTCCACAACAGCCACGTGGTGGAGCGCCTCGGCGGTCGCGGGACCGTCTTCGTAAACGGCCTGGAGGAGGTCCCGGACGGCTCCATCTGCATCTTCAGCGCCCACGGGGTGTCCCCGGCTGTCCGCCAATTGGCCGAACGCAAGCAGCTCCAGGTGGTCGACGCCACCTGTCCCCTGGTCACCAAGGTCCACCTGGAGGCCATACGGTTTACCCGGGAGGGATACTCCCTGATTCTGATCGGCCACCCCGGCCACGACGAGGTCGAGGGAACCATGGGCGAAGCTCCCATGCATCTGGTCAGTTCCGTCGAGGACGTCGAAAGCCTGCAGGTCTCCGATCCCGACAAGGTAATCTATCTGACCCAGACCACGCTCAGCCTGGACGACACGGCTCAGATCGTCGAGGCCTTGCGAGCCCGTTACCCTGGGCTGACCGCACCCCCGAAGGACGATATCTGCTACGCCACCCAGAACCGCCAGAACGCCGTGAAGGACGTGGTCCAAGGGGTCGACCTCCTGCTGGTGGTGGGATCGTCCAACAGTTCCAATTCCCTGCGCCTTACGGAGACGGCCCAAGCGTCCGGCGTGCCCGCCTACCTGGTGAACGATGAAACCGAGATACGGTCCGAGTGGCTGGACCAGGCCGAGGTGGTTGGAGTGACCGCCGGGGCTTCGGCCCCGGAAGAGATCGTCCTGCAGGTGGTGGACCACCTGCAATCCTTCGGGGCTGTCCAGGTGGAGGGGCTGGAACTCGAAGACGAGCGGGTCCACTTCGCTATCCCCCAGGAACTGGTTCAGATCGCGGCTGACTGAGCGGGGCGCCCTCATGGCTCCCCGGTTGCCGGCCCGAATTTCCATTGGATGGATAACCGCGAACCCCTTCACATCCTGGCCGCCTCCGGCAGTTCCCGTCCCGGCAACTACACCCGCAGGGTGCTGGCCCTGGCCGTCGACGAGTTGCAGGCTCGGCACCAGGTCCGGGTGGACCTGATCGATCTCTCCACCACCGAATTCCCCTTTCCGGGACAGCGCTCGTCCCAGGCCACCCAATGGGCGCAGGAACTGGTCAAGGCGGCTGCCGCAATCCTGTTGGCCACTCCCGAGTACCACGGCAGCTACAGCAGCGCCATGAAGCGGTTCATCGAAAACCTGGGATTCCCCTCCACCCTGGCCGGCAAGCCGGTGGCTCTGCCGGGAGCCGCGGCCGGCCAGATCGGCGCAGTCAAGGCGCTGGAGCATCTGGGCAGCGTCTGCTCCCACGTGGGGGCCTTTGTTCTCCCGGGGCCGGTCTCGGTCGCCCGGGTTCACAAGGTCTTCGACGGGGAGGGCCGATGCCTGGACGCGGCGATTGAAAAGCGGGTTCGCGGCTTGGCCACCCGACTGATGGAATTCATCCACAGCCGGACCTGCCCAGGGCCAGCCCTGGAGCCATCGGTGCGCGGCGGGCGGGCCGAACGAACCCTCCAGTCATCCTCCTGAGCGAGAAGTGAAGGTCCGCTGCCGGCCGGGACGCGACTATCCGCCGGAATCGACGGGGATTTGCGGCCGCTCGGGGTGGGGCCAGTCCAGGTGGAAGCGGGCGCCGCGAGGCTGGTCGACACGCTCGTAGGTGTGGGCGCCGAAATAGTCGCGCTGGCCCTGCAGGAGATTGGCGGGAAGGAACTCGGAGCGGTAGCCGTCGTAGTAGGCCAGGGCCGACATGAAGGCCGGAGCAGCCAGCCCCTTCTCGGCGGCCAGGCCGACGACCCTGCGCCAATGAGACTGCCCCCTCCGGATCTGCCCCTCGAAATAGGGATCCAGCATCAGGTTGACCAGCTCGGGATCGCGAGTGTAGGCCTCGGTGATCTTTTGCAGGAAGCGTGCGCGAATGATGCACCCGCCCCTCCAGATCCTGGCGATGGAGGCGAAGTCCAACTTCCAGCCGTACTCTACCTGGGCCTGCCGCATGAGCTGAAAGCCCTGGGCGTAGGCGCAGATCTTGGAGCAGTAGAGGGCGTCGCGGACGGCGGCAATCAGTTCGCCGCGGTCGCCCCGGTAGCTGAAGTCGGGGCCTGACAGTTGCCTGGAGGCTTCCACGCGCTCGCTCTTGAGGGCGCTGAGGTAGCGGGCAAAGACGGCTTCGGCAATGGAGTTGGCCGGAATCCCCATGTCCAGGGCGTTCCCGCTGGTCCACTTTCCCGTGCCCTTTTGCTGAGCTGCGTCCAGGATGCGATCCACCAGGAACCCGCCGGGGTCGGCAGGATCGGGCTGGCGCAGGATTTCCGCCGTGATCTGGATCAGATAGGAATCCAGATCCCCCTGGTTCCACTCGGCAAAGATCGCCGCCAGCCCATCCGACTTCAAGTCCAGCAACTTCTTGAGGAGGAAATAGGCTTCGGAGATGAGCTGCATGTCCACGTATTCGATCCCGTTGTGGATCATCTTGACATAGTGCCCCGCTCCGTTCTCCCCGATGTAGCTGGTGCAGGGCACTCCTCCCCGGACGGGCTTCCCGGGCTCTGCGGTCTCCATGGGCCTGCCGCTGGCCTCGTCCACCTTGGCCGCGATACTGTTCCAGATGGGCTCCAGGTGCTTCCAGGCCGAGGCTTGCCCTCCGGGCATCAGCGAGGGTCCGAAGCGCGCTCCCAATTCCCCTCCGGATACTCCCGACCCGAAAAAGAGGCAGCGGCCCGAATACTCCCGCTCCCGGCGGATGGTGTCGATCCAGAGGCTGTTGCCGCAATCCACCACCAGGTCGTCCCGCCCGATGCCCACCTCCAGGAGCTGTGAGATCACCCGGTCCACCGCCGGCCCGGCCTTGACCAGAATGATCACCTTTCGGGGTTTTCCGAGTGCCGCGGACAGGTCCGCCAGCGTGGCGCAGGCCACCAGTCCGCCGGGTGTCTCGGGGTTGTCGGCCACGAACCGTTCCATGACCGAACGGGTGCGATTGAAAACCGCCACCTTGAATCCGTGGTCGGCCATGTTCAGGGCCAGATTCTGGCCCATCACGGCCAGGCCGATCAGCCCCACGTCCGCGCTGGTGTTCCGAGCCATGCGACGCTTTCTGTTGGGGGAAAAGGACAGGAGTGCAGCGGTGGAACGCTCTTGAAGCTACATGGTCTCCGAATCGGCAGCCTGCCCCTGGTCCACGCTCAGCTCGTCCTTGGAGATCTTGTGGACGCTCTTGGGGTTGAAGGTCTGGCGGGTTCCGACTCTGAGAGCCACCTCGATCCGACCGCCCGTCAATACGAAGAACTGCAGGAGGTATCCGCCTCCTTCCATCACTTCCACCTGGTACTCGTCCGCGGGCGTCCCCCCCAACGAGGCGGCCACTTGCGCCTGAAATTCGGGGGCCTCGACCACCCTGCCGGGCAGAGCCATGATCAAGGTGCCCGGGTCTTCCCGGAGAAGTTCGCGGATCCGTTCCCGAATTTCAGCCATCCGGGAGATGAGGCTGCCGGCGAAGGCGACCTCGTCGCCCGGCGCTTCAGCCGGGGGGCGGATGCCCCAGGTGATGTGATGGATGAAGGGATTTCCGTACCCCTGGTCCATCATGCGGCCATAGCCCGTCTCGTCCAGGGGATGAACCACGGCGATGTGGTCGGGCCAGCCCTTTTCCCGGGCCGGGCTGACCTCCGGCAGCGAGGCCGCCACGTTGATGTAGTCGCAGCCGTCCACCGGGGAGGGGTAGCAGCGGTTGTCCGATCCGACCACGTACCCCAAACGTCTCAGCGGCTCCGCCAGCAGCCGGGGCGGCTCCGAGAAGATCGCGTAGTGGTCGGGATGATCCATCAACGGGATCCCGGCGTCCAGCAGCCGATCGCCCACTTCCCTGGCTTCCCGCAACCGCTCGGCGGCGTTGGGGATGGCCATCCTCTCTTCAAATCCCTCGGGCAGGGTCACACGGGTTTCCATGGCTCGTCTTTTCCACCTACGACCAGAGATCCAGCACCGGCTGGCCCTTGACCAGTTCCCGGGGCTGTTCCAGGTGGTTGAGCACTTCCATTTCCGGGTTGATTCCCAGGGTGAAGTAGACGGTTGCCAGCAGATCGTTGGGGTGCACCGGCTTGTCCTTGGGCGCCGAACCGGTTTCGTCCGAAGCGCCGTACACCTGGCCTCCGGGAATTCCGGCCCCGGCGATGACGGCGGTGTAGCAGTAGGGCCAGTGGTCCCGGCCGTCGGGGGCATTGGTGTTGCCCGAAGTGCTCACGCCCAGACGCGGCGATCTGCCGAACTCGCCCACGGCCACCACCAGCGTCTCCTCCAGCAGCCCCCGCTGGTGCATGTCCTCCAGCAGCGCCGAGAGGGCCCGATCCAGCTTGGGACAGTGCAGGTTGCGCAGGGGCTTGAAGTTGGAGGCATGGGTATCCCAGGCATCCACCTCGGGATTGCCGTTGGCCACGGCCGGCCAGTTCAACTGGACGAAGCGGGTTCCGGCTTCCACCAGCCGGCGGGCCAGCAGGGCTCCCTGGCCGAAGGTGGTTCGGCCGTAACGGTCCCGCATTTGGCTGGATTCCTTGTCCAGATCGAAGGCATCCCGAGCCTTGCCTGAAAGCACCAGGTCGAAAGCCTTTTCGTAGTACTCTCCAAGGGCGTGCTTGCCCACCGCCTTTTCCAACTCCGGCATGGACTGGTTGAGCCCCTTCAGCAGCGTGTAGCGGTCTTTCAGCCGCTGCTCCGAAACTTCCTTGCGCAGCGTCAGGTCATCCAGGTTGATGGACTCGTTGGGGTCCTGGTAGAGCCGATAGGGATCGTAGGCCTTGCCCAGAAAGCCGGCGGCTCCCCCCTTGCCGATCACGCTGGATTCCTGCAAGGGTCGGGTCAGCTCCACGAAGGGCAGAACCGGCTCGTCGGGCGGAAGCATCTTGGAAACGTGGGAGCCAGCCGTGGGAAAGTCGGCCGGAGAGGGGGGCTCCAGCTGACCCGAGGGAGCCACTTTGTCGGGAGGGTAGCCCGTCAGCATCTGATAGATGGCCGCGGTGTGGTTGAAGAGTCCCTTGGGGGTGTAGCTCATGGAGCGGATCAAGGTGCACTTGTCCACCTGGTCGGCCAGCAGGGGCATGGTCTCGCTGAGCTGAATACCGGGAACCCTGGTCTTGATCGGATTGAACTCGCCGCGGACGTTGGAGGGAGCATCGGGCTTGGGATCCCAGATGTCGAGATGGCTGGGGCCTCCCTGCAGGAAGAGCAGCACCACGTGCTTGGCCGCTCCAAATCCCCGCACTCCGGCGAACCTGGCCGCCAGGTCGGGCGTGGAGGCCGCCTGCGCCTTTTGCATGGCCAGGAAATGAGGCAACCCGAGACCGAACAACCCCACGGATCCGACCCGCAGAAACTCCCGTCGGGTGGGTCCATCGCAGAAACTGCCGCCGCGGCCTGGAATCACTAACATGTTGTCCCTCCTTCCGAAAACGCCTGCTTGTTTTCACGGATGATCATACCGGTTCACCGGTTAAAGAGAAAGCCATTGCTGTTGAGCAGCGCCCACAGGAGATCCTGAGCGCCGGCGGCCCGGCTTTCGGAACCCTTCAGATGAGCCACGCCGACCTGCATTTCCCGAGAGGTCGGCGGCCGGCTCAAGGTAGCCAGGTGGAGATCCTCCACGAGCTGGCGGTCCGACTTCCCCTGCTGGATGAGGGTGGCGATACGGCCCTCGGGAGCGGAGACGGCATCGGCCAGGGTGGGGCCGTTCACCAGATTGAGGGCATGAGGCAGGCTGACATCGCTGCGGCGCTCGCACTCGCAGGGTTCTTCCCGTTGCGGGCGTCCGAACAGATCCAGGAAGCCGCCCTTGCCCACGTGGGGATCGGGGACC
The DNA here is from genome assembly GCA_963665655.1 of Terriglobia bacterium. Lineage (GTDB taxonomy): Bacteria > Acidobacteriota > Terriglobia > Versatilivoradales > Versatilivoraceae > Versatilivorator. The sequence goes on along the minus strand of OY762429.1, from coordinate 3,710,687 downwards.
TGCACCGCGCTGTAGTCTTCCGGCATTTCGGGGAGTTCGAAACGGACGCCGGTCGCCCGGGCGATGGCGTCGGCCAGGGGCTCGGCGCCCAGACGGCGGGGGACCTGGTGGGAGAAGTTGCGATCGTCATGCCGGTTCCACCGGTTGGCGCGGAAGGTGGTCTGGTAGACGCGGGAATTGGCAATGGTCCTCATCAGGTGCTGCAGGTCGAAGTCGTGCTTTTCGAAGTCCTCGGCCAAGGCCGCCAGCAACGCCTCGTTGACCGGGGGATTGGAGGCGCGGATATCATCCACCGGACTGATGATCCCCCGGTGGAAGAAGTAGCTCCAGACACGGTTCACGATGGCCCGGGCAAAGAAGGGATTCTCTCTCGAAGTAAGCCACTCGACCAGGGCCGTCCGGCGGTCTCCCTCGACCGCCGAGGGGATGGACGTCAGAGTCCCGGCCGCAACCAGAAACCGGGGATCCACCACTCGCCCATCCTTGGGGTGCTTCAACTCGTTGTCGACCCGCTTGAGATAGACCACTTCCTCGCCGCTTTCAAATCCCGGCCGCACCCCGATGGCAGAGAAAAAGGCAGCCATTTCGAAATACTGGTTCTGGGTCCACTTTTCGAAGGGATGGTCGTGGCACTGGGCACAGACCATCCGAACCCCCAGAAAGAGCTGGGTGGTGGTCTCCATGGCGGCCGTGGGGCCGCGAGCCGAGAGAAAGAAGTTGGCCGCCGGGTTCTCGAAGGTGCTTCCCTTGGAGGTGAGCAACTCCTGAACCAGCCTGTCGTAGGGCTTGTTGTCGGCAATGGACTGGCGCAGCCACTCGCGGAAGGCCCACATGCCCTTGTAGCTCATGAACTTGCGATTGCTGCGCAGCAGATCGCCCCACTTCAGGGTCCAGTAGTCCGCATAGGCCTGGCTGCGGATCAGCTCATCGATGGCGCGGGAGCGCTTGCGATGGGTCTCGGTCGGATCCTGAACAAAGGTTCGAATCTGCTCCGGCTCAGGGGTCTTGCCGGTCAGATCCAGGCTGACCCGGCGCAGGAACTCGGCGTCCTCGGCCAGCGCGGAGGGCTGTATCCTGAGCCGCTTCAGCTTCCTGTCGACCCGTTCATCGATATAGTTGTACTGGGGCAAGGCCGCCCAGACAAACCCGGCCCGGGGGTTCAGAACGGTCACGGGAACCATCTCGAACTGACCCTCATATCGAATCATCAGGGTCGACTCCCCGCCGCGGATGCCCTTCACCCCGCTCCCCTCGACGGCCACCGCCTCCCCGTTGCTGCTGCCGAGGTGCGATTCCCGGGTCACGTCCCGGCTCGATCCGTCCGCGTAGCGGGCTACCACGACCACCTGCTGGCTGCGCCCGGGGGCCTGCATGAAGATCTCATCCGGATGGACCTCCAGCTCCACCACCCGGTCCGACTCGGGATCGCCAAAGGGAACCTCCTGCTCGATCCAGGCCAGGATGGCGTTGTAGTAGGAAGAGCCCGGCTCCAACCGCAATCCGCCTCCATGGGCGACCTGCTGGGTGGGCTTGGCCAGCATCAGGCTTTGAGGGGGGGCGGCTCGATTGAAGCGCCGGCCGGACATCTCGAAGAGGAGCGCCCGATAGTCGAACTCGGCGTCATAACCCCGAAGGGAGAGCTTGAACCCGTTCTTGCCTTTGGCTGCCCCGTGGCAGACGCCCTGCGAACAACCCACCTTGTTCATGATGGGCAGGACGTCCCGCAGAAAGGTGGTCCTGGCGGGACCGGGCGAGGCATCCACCCGCACGTCGATCTCGGCCGAATGCCCGCCGGCCCGAACCGTCACCCGGGTCTCTCCTTCCTGCACTGCCCGCAGATAGCTGTCCGGCCCCAGTTCGACGATCCCGCCTTGCGACTCGACCCGGACCGTCTCCGTCAGGTCCAGCCGCTCGCCGGCGACGGAGATGCCGGTGACCAGGATTCTGCGAAGCTCCCCCGGCCTGCTGAAAATCAGACCGCCGGGGTGAACTTGCAGCTCGCGGATTTTGGCCGGCGGCGCGGTCGAACCGTCACCGGCCGGCAGGCCCGTGCCGGCCAATGCCAGCATGAGGCCGGACGCCCAAACACAGGTCGCTATGGGCTTGGAAACCATGAAACGCTTACCTCTCGATCGGGATGGCCCTCGCCGTGTCCTCCCCGGCTGAAACCACGATTTTGGAGCGCACGGGAGCAATGCTGTAGGGAACCTTTTCCTTTTCTCTCCCAGCCAACATGGAGGAGGAAGTGATCTCGAACTCATACTCACCCGGAGCGGCCGAGTCTTCCGCCCGGCACTCCACTCGAAATACGTCCTTGTCGGCGGGAACTTCCAGCGGGGGGCAGGACACGCCCAGGGGAAAGTTCTCCGGCCGGATGCTCACCGGCTGCTTGAAGGCCGGTTCCCTCTCAACCCTGCCGACCAGTTCCCCGCCTCCACCCGGAGTCAGCCCAATCCCTTCGTCTGCCAGACTGAGCCGGTATCCCGGCACCACGTCAACCGTCATGACCCTCGAGTAAACGGTCATCGGAACGCCGTCCACGTCCACCGGGCCGGAAAGAACCAGGTTGAACTTCAGGGCAGGCGTTCCCACTGTCGTGCCGATCCTCAACCATCCCTCGCTGATGTACTTGGCGCCGACCTCGCCCACCCTCGTGTTCACTTCCCGAGATCCGATCGATCTGGCGACAACCCTTTCCGGAGGGCGAAGTCCGGGCACGGCGCTCTCGAACTTCCACGGAAGCTGGGTCTGCATTCCCTGGACCAGTCGGATGGTCCCGGGTCCCTCCACCTTCAAGGCAGCCAGACCGGATCGGGAAACCATCGCCGGGAGCTCCATCCCCAGCCAGTGGGCCGCGAACGGGGCCTGGTCGTCCCGGTTGTTGGGATCGGGCCGCCCGGTTCCCCGGCTGCTTTGGACCTGAGTGACCAGTCCGGGACCACGCGCCCTCCGGCGCAGCCGGGTGCCGTCCTCCAGGACCGCCTCTCCCCAGATGGACAGCTCTCCCTGATTTGGCGAGGCGCCCTTGCGGGCGGTTACAGTCAGCAAGCCCGCATCCGCGCGCGCCCGTTCTCCCTGGACCAGGGAAGCGGTTGGAACCAGGCCGCCTTCCACCACCAGGTCGTCTCCGGCGTCCGGAATGCCGAGCTGTATTTCTCCCAGGTATCCCCTGCGTTGAATGTTGACCTCAACCGCGGCCGTTCCTTCGGCCGGAATGTTGATGTAGGGAGTCCCCAGGCTCAGCACGAAGTCGGCCGCCTGCCGGCGAGCCACCAGCCGGTAGCCGAACAGCGGACCTCCCCGCTCCACCAGGTCCTCCACCGCCACCAGCAGTTCCTGCACGCCCTCGGGCACCGTCACTCTGAGAAACGGGTCGGAACTGGTCCTCAAGCCGCGCAACACCGCCGAGAAGACCGCGATTTCCGGAATGTCGTCCCCCGCCGAGGCCAGCCGATTCCCCTCGGCATCGTAGGCGGTCAATCTGCCGTAGAGGCGCGAAGTCCCCAATCCACCTGCCTCCAACCGGATCATCCACTCCTCTCCGGGGTTGACGGCCAGGCGATAGCGGTCCACCTCTCCGGGCTTCTCTATGCGCCCGTTGACCACGGTTCCGGCCTCGAGGCCAGCCACGGCGCCACCGGGCGGCTCCATCCTCTCCGGAAGATCGGCCACCGCAAACAGCAGCGGGAGGCTCCCCGGGGGTCCCGGCACCGGCACCGTCGCGAAATCGGCCGCGGGGCCGACCCGGCTCAAGTCCACCGTCAACTCCCTGGATTCCCCGAGGTTGCCGCCCACCAGCCGGACGGGGACCTTTTCACCTCTCCTCCCTCCCAGGGGAAAGAGTCCGGCGGCGTAGGCGAACTCCCCGATCTTCAGCCGGTAGAAGTTCTGTTCCTGCCGGCTGAAGCGGGCATCGTGCACCATCAGGTAGTAGCGGCCCGATTGCGGCAGGGATACGTCCAGGCGGCAGTCCACGCCCAGGCCATGGGTATCGTTGGAGATGGCGATCTGCTTCTGCTCGGCCGTCAACAGCCGGACGACCGGATCCAGCGCCGAACCGGCGCGCCGGGCTTCCACCTCGATCACCAGGCGTTGTCCCTTTCGTCCCTCGAATCCGTAGACATCCCGGTCGGGTCCGGAGAGCGTTCCGTTGACCGTGGCCGGAAGCTCGAGCGCCTGGCTCCCGTCCACGGAATTGTTCAAGGCCTCGTGAACCGGTTGGCGGGACTCGTCTTCGGACACTTCCGGCAGGGCGCCCACGCTGAACAGCAGCGCGTTGGACAATCCCTCGGGAGAACGAAGCCTCAGGGTATAGAGCCCAACCGGCGTTTCGCCCGGCAATTCCACCAGGAAGGGTCGTTTTTCCTCGGCTTTGCCCGCCGAGGCCCGCTGACCGGAAGCGGTCAGGGGAGTGAATGTGCCCGGCAGGTTGGAGACAATCTCGGCCGCCTGGAGGTGACGTCCGACCAGAGTGAGGGTGAAGGCGGTTCCCCGCTGGGCTCCGGGCGGGTCCAGCCGCTTCAGGGCCGGGCCGGCGCCCAGAGCCGAAGACGCCAGAGCCCCAAGCATCACTATCCCGAGCAGCCCGGTGCTGCGGCAAGCCCCCCAGCCAGGTCGGTGATTCCGCATCATCCTCTTCTCCCTATCCGCCAAGTCCTCGGAACTATGGGCCGGAGGCAGCCATCTCCGCTTTCATGGGGACCGGCACAAAGTCCCGCAACAGCTTTCCCGACGCCACCTCGTGGATCCGAATCCGTCCTTCGAACCCCGCCAAAGCCAACTCCCGTCCCCCCGGGTGGAAGGCGAGGGTGTAGATCCCGGCCTCATGCCCGGTGCAGGCCGCCAGGCGCTCGCCGCTCTCCACGTCGTAAATGGTGGCCTCGGCTCCCGCTCCGGCTACCGCCAGCTTCTGCCCGTCGGCGCTGAATTCCAGGGCGAATATCTCTCCCGATTGGCGCTCGAAGGCGCGAATCAAGGTGCCTTCCTGGCCGGCAAAGATCTTCTTGGGTCGATCCATATGATAGTAGTAGGGGATTCGCTCCTCGCCGCCAACCACCACCCGGTCGCGGCTGGGATGGCGGGTCACGGCTGCCAGTTCCTTCCTCAGCCTGTTGAGGTTCTCGATAAAGGCCCCGGACTCGGCATGCATCAGCTTGGCCGCGAAATCCCGCCCCACCGAGACGATCCGCTTGCCGTCCATGCCGAATCGTGTCCCCAGCACCCAATTTTCGTGGTGGTTGGTCTTCAGCAATTCCCTCCCGGATGCCACCTCATGGATCCGGACGGTGCTGTCCGAGCAACCGAAGGCTACCTGAGACCCGTCGGGCGAAAGGGAAACGCCGAAGAGAGTGTCCTGGCAGACGGTGACCGAGAGCTTCAACGTGCGTGAGGCAACGTCCCAGAACTGCAACTCCCCGAAACGGGCCGGTGTCCCGCCCCCCGCCACCAGGGTCTTTCCATCCGGGGCAAAGACCAGCGACTGGATGCGGTCGGAGACCCCCACCAGCCGGCCTTCCAGTCCGCTGCCGTCCGAGCGGTGCAGCAGGACCTCCCTGTACCCCGAGACGGCCAGCAGAGCACCGTCCGGCGAGTAGGCCAGGGCCGTAATCACGGGAGGCGAGGTGTAGACGGGAGGCTCGTTCTGCGAAACCCTGCCGAGTTGGTCGGGCGTGTCGTCGGGGGCGCCGGCCTCCACCCAGGCCCGGAACCTTGCGATGATTTCCCGGTCCAGCGGGGGACCGCCCAGTGGCATCAGGGGCGGGCGCCTGCCTTCCATCATGGCGATCAGAAGACTTCTCGCCGGATCTCCCGGAACCAGGCCCGGACCGCTGTGGCCTCCCCGGAGAAGCGTCCGGTACCGGGTGAGGTCGAGGTGTCCCTGCATGATGGCCGGCTGGTGGCAGCCCTGGCAGTGCTGCTGGATCACCGGCCGAATGTCCCGGAAATAGCTGGGGACGGCCGCCGGCTGCTTCTTCTCGGGCTCCTCCGCTCCAATGGCGATCGGGACCGCCGCCCAGGCAAGCAGGAAAAACGCCGCGGCCTTCAAGGAAAACGACCGAAACGAACCTGTCATCGGCAGACAACCTATAGCGTTGAATGATTTCGGATGGAGACGTGTGCTTCCAGCCGCAATGATAGGGCTTTCGCCACTCCCCAGTCAAGGCGGCGTCGGGCCAAAGGCAGGGTGATCCCACGCTAAGAAATGATGAATGATGAGTGATGAATGATGAACGACTTTCGGCTCGGGGGCGATTCCACGCTGCCGGATTCAGGTTGACCTGTGGGATAGTCCTGGGGCCAAAGGAGCAGGATGCGGGGAGGGGGACGCCGGGGAGGTTGTCGAACTACTGCAAAATTCGTTGAGCCTTTTGCAAAAATATCGTCTACATCATGCCCGGGAATCAATCAAGGCGCCTGTTTCAGCGCTCGAGTTTCTTGAAGGACGTTAAGGGACATTGGGGAACGGACGCCACCTCCCGGGTATCACAACCCTTCCCGGTAATAAATCCCGCTTACTGGAAGAATTTTGCAAAAGGCTCCGTTTTGTGACTTTTGTGCTTTTTGTGGTTGGACAGCATTTTTCACCGGATCCCACCCGATCATCGAGCGAGTCTGCTTCCTTCCTGTGCCGCAGCGTCTCGTCCCGATTATCCTGTCTATCCTGTCAATCCATGTTCAATGGGTAGAAAAGCGCATTGGGACCGACAAACTGCGGAAGATATACTGTCATTCATGACCTGTTCAGCGACCCGGTGAGACATGCGGGCTCAACTCGACATTCCAGACTCGATGGTCATCACCGCGAATCTCCGACTCGCCCGGGAACTCCAGCAGGAATACGACCAGGCACAGGCGGCCGCAGGCCTGTCTTCCTGGCCAACGCCCCACATCCTGCCCTTGTCGGCGTGGCTGTCCGAAATGTGGCGGGAGTGGCTGTTTCGCGGACAGGCGGAATCCGCCTCACGCCTCCTCCGTCCTGCCGAGGAACGGGCGATCTGGGAAGACATCATCCGTTCAAAGGCTGAAAACCAGTTGCTGGAGGTCCCGAAAACCGCCCAATCGGCACTGGCCTCCTGGAACCTTCTGTGTGCCTGGAATCTTCCCCTGGACGCCTCGGATTGGAGAGATCAGGAAGATTCCGAGACCTTCCTGTCGTGGGCCCAGGAGTTTCGTCACCGCTGCCGGCTGAACCGGTGGCTGTCAGGGGCCGAACTTCCGGGGTTTGTGGCGGATCTCATCGAACGGGGAGAGCTCCCGGTCCCCAGGCAAGCGGAACTTGCAGGCTTTCTGGAACCGACGCCCGACCAGTTGCGCCTGTTCGATTCCCTGGCCCGACGCGGGACCGAAGTCCGACAGCGCAAGACCCCGGAAACAGCCGGCAAGGCCGTGCGCCTGGGCCTGGCCGATGCCGCTCGTGAGATCGCCGCCGCCGCCGAATGGGCGCGCCGAATTCTGGAAAACGGGCCGGAGGCTGCAGCCCCCAACTTTCGCATCGGCGTCGTCGTTCCCGATCTGGGCGGGCGCCGCGGCCAGATCGAGCGTGTCTTCTCCGATACCCTGCATCCCGGCGCCCTGCTGGGACAGGACCTGGACCCCAAGAGGCTCTTCAATATATCGCTGGGGTTGCCGGCGGCCCAGTATCCCCTCATCGATTCGGCATTCCAGCTACTGGCAACCGACCCCCGGACGATTCCCATCGAGAACGCCGGCAGACTCCTGCGATCCCCGTTTCTACAGGGTTCCGAGGAGGAATTGACCAGCCGCGCCCTGCTGGACGTCGACTTGCGTTCCCTGGGAGAGCCTTACGTTTCGTTGAGAGACATCATCCGGCTGGCCCGCGGTGGCAAGGGCTCCCGGCAGTGTCCCAGGCTCGCTTCCCGGTTGGCGGCCTGGACGGAGCAGCACCCGGCTCTGCAGACCAGCCGGATGCCCAGCGACTGGGCTCCTGCGCTGTCCGGATTCCTGCAGGCGGTCGGGTGGCCCGGAGACCGCGGCATCGACAGCATGGAGTACCAAACGCTTGAAGTCTGGAAGGAGCTCCTCTCCGAACTGGCCCGGCTCGACCGGGTCTCGGGACGCATCCCGCTGGGAGCGGCGGTCGGCATGCTGCGGCGCCTGGGTTCGGCCCGGCAGTTTCAACCGGAGTCCGAACCTGCGCCCGTCCAGATTCTGGGTGTGCTGGAAGCCTCCGGCCTGCGCTTCGACCGACTCTGGATCATGGGGATGCAGGACAACGCCTGGCCGGCGGCTCCGTCTCCCGATCCGTTCCTGCCGTTTCACCTGCAACGCCGTTACAACCTGCCTCGCTCCTCCCCGGACCGCGCACTGGAGTTTGCCCGGAGGCTCACGGCCCGCCTGCTGGCGAGCGCCCCAAGCGTGGTCGTCAGCCATCCCCGGAGGGAAGGCGATTCGGATTTGAGAGTCAGCCCGCTCCTGGCTGCATTGCCGGAAGTTGCCGAGGCCGACCTGGGGCTTTCGGCTTCGGCCGGTTACCCGGAACAACTTCAGCGCTCCTCCCTCATGGAGACCATCCAGGACCACCGCGCCCCGCCCTGCGGCGATGTCCCATTCAGGGCCGGAACCTCTTTGTTCAAGCTGCAGGCGGCCTGTCCCTTCAGGGCGTTCGCCGAGGTGCGTCTTGCAGCCAAAGCCCCGGACCGGCCCGAACCCGGCTTGAGCGCTCTCGACCGCGGCCGGTTGGTCCATGGCATTCTCAGGCGTGTCTGGGAGCGGTTGCTGTCCCACCAGGCCTTGGTGACGATCAGCGAGGAAGCGCTGGCGGATCTGGTGCGCTCCCGGGCCGGCGCCGAGATTCGGGAGTTCTCCAGACACCGGCGCGCTCTGAGAAGCCCGCGGTTTGCGGCCATTGAACAGGAACGGATGGAACGCGTCGTCGGGCAGTGGCTGCTCCTCGAAAAACAACGGCAGCCGTTCACGATGCTGGAGCAGGAAGTGGGGCGGCGCGTGACCCTCGGGGGCCTCCAGTTGAATATCCGGGCCGACCGCGTTGACCAACTGGAATGCGGGGAGCTGGTCATTCTGGACTACAAGACCGGTGAGTGCAGCCCCTCCGATTGGGAGGGCTCCAGACCCGATGAGCCGCAATTGCCCCTCTACGCGGTGACCGCCAACGCCCCGGTGGCAGGAGTCTTCTTCGGCAGGCTGAAGACCGGAGCCCTGGGCTTTCGAGGCTTGGCCGACTCCGAGGGCATCGTTCCCGCAGTCAGGGCGCCTGACGGCCGGCCGTCTCTCGAAAAGACGATTGCAGAGTGGCGGGAGGTGCTGAATCGACTGGGCAGTGAATTCAAGGCAGGACGAGCCATCGTGGACCCCAAGCAACCCCGGCAGACCTGCCGGCATTGCGCGCTGCCGGCCCTCTGTCGGATCGGACAGGCTGCCGCCGAGTCGGAGGACGGCCATGATTGACCAGGTCCAGGACCGGCAGCAGCGCCTGCAGGCGCTCGACCCCGCCCGATCGTTCATCGTGCAGGCGCCCGCGGGTTCCGGCAAGACCGAACTGATCATCCAGCGTTTCCTGACCCTGCTGGGGCAAGTCGATCAACCCGAGGCCGTCGTCGCCATCACCTTTACGCGGAAGGCAGCCGCCGAGATGCGCCATCGGGTCATCGCCGCCCTTGCGAGCGCAGGAGAGCCGCAACCCCACACGCCGCATGAAGCACGCACCTGGCAACTGGCGCAGGCAGCCATGGCGCAGAACGACAAACTCAACTGGAGCCTGACCGAACAACCGTCCCGCCTTCGCATTCAGACCATCGATTCGCTGTGCGCCCTGCTGGTCAGGCAGATGCCCTGGGTTTCGCGCCTGGGAGCCTCACTCGGTCCGGAAGAAGACGCGGGGCGCCTTTACCTTCAGGCGGCCCGCCGCACGTTGGCCCTGCTGGACTCCGAACCGGCGGCGGCCGGCGTGTCCGCGGACTTGTCGCGACTCCTGGCGCACCTGGACAACAACGTCGCCGCGGTCGGGCAGCTCGTAAGCACCATGCTGGGCAAACGCGACCAGTGGCTGAGGCACGTGACGGGAACGCGGCCTTCGGAGGACCTGCGCAAGGATCTGGAGTCCTCGCTCGGACGGGTGGTCGAGCGGGCTCTGCAACGGGCGGCGGCAGCATTCCCTGACGAGTTCAGGGACGTGACCGTCGGACTGGCCCGCTTCGCGGCCGGGAACCTTCGAGAACAGCACCTGGAGAGCCCCATCGAGGCCTGTTTCGAACTCGGCGACTTTCCGGACGCTTCCGTGGAGTCGCGTCCCCATTGGCTGGGGCTGGCGGAAATGTTCCTGACCCGACAGGGAGCCCGCCGCCGGACTCTGAACAAGAACCATGGGTTCCCGCCAACCCCTTCAGGACGTGGGGGCAAGGAGGCGTGGCGCAGGATCGAACTCGACGACGACGCCGAGGCTGCGCTGCACGCCTTGCGGTCGTTGCCGCCGACCCACTTCGACGATGGCCAGTGGGAGGTGCTGGCCGCCCTGATGCGCCTGTTGCGCGAGGCCGTCGAACAACTGCAGCCCGTCTTTCGGGAAGAAGGAAGCGTCGACTTCACCGAGATCGCGATCCGGGCGCGAAAGGCTCTGGGCACGGACGCGGTTCCCACCGCCCTGGCGTTTGCACTCGACTGCCGAATCCAGCACCTGCTGGTCGACGAGTTTCAGGACACCTCCCAAAGCCAGTACGATCTGCTGGCCCGACTCATTGGCGACTGGCAGCCGGGAGACGGCCGCACGCTGTTTCTGGTCGGCGATCCGATGCAGTCGATCTACGGCTTTCGCGAGGCGGAGGTGGGCCTGTTTCTGAGCGCCCGGACCAACGGGATGGCCGCTGTCCGGCCGGCCCCGCTGACGCTCTCGGTGAATTTTCGCTCCGGTCCGGGAATCGTGGATTGGGTGAACCGCGCGCTGAGCGAGGCCTTCCCGGAGACTGAAAACGTGTTGACCGGCGCCGTGACCTATGAACCCTCGGCGCCGTTCAAGGAGGACAGTCCCGGCAGGGCCGTTCGCCTGCATCCGTTTCTGACGGACGACCCGCGGCCCGAGGAGGCCCGGCGCGTGGTCGAAATCATCGAGCAGGCCCAGTCGAGGAACCCGCGCGGGACCATTGCCGTTCTGGTGCTGGCTCGCAACCACTTGTCCCATATCGTGGCCGAGCTTCGCCAAAGCGGAAAGAAATTTCGTGCCGTGGAGATCGATGCCCTGGGCGAACGCCCGGTGGTTCGGGACCTGATGTCGCTCACCCAGGCGCTCCTGCATCCGGGGAATCGGCTGGCCTGGCTGTCCATCCTGCGGGCGCCCTGGTGCGGTCTGAGGCTTGGGGACCTCGACGCACTGGTGCAGGGCGATTCCACCGCCGCGGTCTGGGACCTTGTTCGGGATCCTGCCCGACGGGAACCCTTGTCTCCCGACGGCAGGAGGCGGCTGGAGCGTCTGATCCCTCTTCTCGGCGATGCCCTGGCCCGGCGAGGGAGAATGCCGGTCCGCCGCTGGGTGGAGAGCCTGTGGATGGCACTGGGCGGTCCGGCCTGCCTTGATACGCGGGCGCAACTCGAAGACGCCGCCGCCTACCTGGAACTGCTGGAGCAGTCAACCGACGGCACGCAACTCCGCGACGAAACCGGCTTCGCCGCGGACGTCGCCCGCCTGCACGCTCCTTCCGACGTCGAAGCGGGCGAAGAACTGCAATTGATGACCATTCACAAGGCCAAGGGGCTGGAGTTCGACACGGTGATCCTGCCGGGGTTGGGACGCCGTGCGCGACAGGACGATCCACGCCTGCTGCGGTGGCTGGAAACCATGGACGGCGACGTGCCCCGTCTGTTGCTGGCGCCGATTCCCCGGGCCACGGGCGGCAGGGACCCGCTTCACGACTACCTGAAGAGCATTGACCGGGAAAAGCAGGTTCATGAGAATACGCGCCTTCTCTACGTGGCGGCCACCAGGGCTCGGAAGAGCCTGCATCTGCTGGGGCACGCCAAACTCGATCCCCAAGGGGCAGGGTTGAGATCTCCCGATGCGCGCTCCCTGCTGGCGAAGGTCTGGACGACGGTCGGGCCGGAATTCTCGGAAAGCCTGAAGGACCGCGTGGTTGAGGAAGACGATGCGGTCGATACCGTCTCCCCGGAGCCTCCGGGCATCCCTCTCCGCCGCCTGGCGACCGATTGGACGCCCCCTCCTCCCCGGGGGGATGTGGACTGGGAGCCACGAAGACAGTTGCCCGGGACTGAAGACCCCGGGCCACGCCAACCGACCTTCGAGTGGGCGAGCGAGCTGCAGCGGCGAGTGGGAACCGTAGTCCACCGCATGCTCCAGCACCTGCGGGCGCCGGACCGTCTCCACTTCAGCCGCGACACCCTGCTGGCCGCGCTGCGGCAGGAGGGGCTGGACGGCCGGAAGCTGGACGAGGCCCTCTCCCGAGCGGTTTCGGCTCTGACGAATACCGTCGGCGACGACCGCGGCCGCTGGATTCTTTCACGCCACCAGGACGACCGAAGAGAGTACGCACTCTCCACGGTCGTCCAGGGAAGAGTGCGGCGGCATGTGCTGGACAGAACCTTCGTGGCCGGCGGCACGCGCTGGATCATCGACTACAAGACCGGAACCCATGCCGGCGGATCCCCGCAGGACTTCCTCGACAATGAGCAGGAGCGCTACCGCACTCAGTTGGAAACCTACGCCGGCCTGATCCGGTCCATGGATTCCCGCCCCATTCGCCTGGGTCTGTATTTCCCCATGCTCCAGGGCTGGAGGGAGTGGGCTTCCCCGGGCTAACCCGCATTTCTCTCCGGGGCAGTGCCGAACCCCGCCTGCCACCGGTCACGCGACCCATCCTTTCCCCCTCACAGGTTGGGCAACTCCATCAAGAAATCCCCGAATCATGGAGCTTACGTGAACGAAAAATGAATTCCGGGTCCATCTTAGTGAAATATCAGTAACTTTGTGCATCGCGACGTTATTGTCGGCGTCGGAGGGGTTGGACGCGACTCCAACCTCCACTTGCATCCTGCCAAACGGCGGCTGTCCCCGGGCGGGCCCGCCTCCGACGGAGGATCGGCCATTGTCCAACGCCGACACACCGAAACGAGAAAACGAGGCTCTGTGGGACTGCATCTCCAAGCTGAGCGCGGCAAGCCTGCGCATCAACGCCAGCCTTGACCTCGGAACCGTCCTGAGCGAGGCCGTGGAAAGCGCCTGCGAACTCACCGGTGCCCGCTACGGGGTCATGGCCACTGTTGACGACTCCGGGCAGGTTCAGGATGTCGTCAGTGCCGGCTTGACCCCGGAGGAGGACCGCCAGCTCGCGGACTGGCCCGACGGACTGCGGTTGTTCGCACACTTCCGGGACCTGCCGGGAGCGCTTCGACTTCGAGACCTGCCGGGCTATGTTCGATCCCTCGGCTTTTCCACGGAATGGGTCCGGTGGAAGATCTTCCAGGGAACCCCCTTGCATCACCGGGGCATCCATGTCGGCAATTTCTTTCTGGCCGAGAAAAAAAGCGGGGGCGAGTTCACCAGCGAGGACGAACAGGTCCTGGTCCTGTTCTCGTCGCAAGCGGCGGCGGCGATCGCCAACGCGCGCACCCATAGAGCCGAGCAGCAGGCGAGGGCGGACCTGGAGGAGCTGGAACGATCGCGGGCCGAGTTCCTGAGCCTGGTGATCCACGAACTGCGCGCTCCCTTGACTTCCATCAAGGGCTCGACGGCAACCGTGCTGGGCGCCTCCCCGTCGCTGGAGCCGGCCGAGATGCTCCAGTTCTTCCACATCATCGACAAGCAGGCCGATCACATGCGGGGCCTGATCAGCGATCTGCTGGATGCCGGGTGCATCGAGACGGGCGCCCTGTCCGTGACCCCCGAGCCGACGGAAGTGGCCAACCTGGTGGAACAGGCCAGAAACACCTTCCTCAGCGGAGGGGGCAGGCACACCGTGCTGATCGACCTGCCTTGGAACCTGCCCCCCGTGCTGGCCGACCGGAGGCGTATCGTCCAGGTTCTGAACAACCTCTTCTCCAACGCCTCCAGGCACGCCCCCGCATCCTCTCCAATCCGGGTGGGCGCAGTGCGGGACGGCGTTTACGTTGCCATTTCGGTCTCCGACGAGGGCAGGGGCGTGTCGCCGGACCTGCTGCCCTACCTGTTTCGGAAGCACACGCGGGTCGGATCGGGCGATCAGCAGCGTGGGATCGGAGGGTCGGGCCTGGGCCTGGTCATCTGCAAGGGACTGGTGGAGGCCCACGGCGGCCGTATCCGGGCCGAGAGCGGCGGGAAGAGCCAGGGCACCCGCTTTACTTTCACCATCCCGGTAGCCGAGCAGACCGGAAAATTCGCCATGCCCGGCTCGGCTCCAGGTGCTTCCCGCTCGTCGCGGAAAGAGAGGGAAGGCAGACGCATCCTGGTGGTGGACGACGACCCCATGACGCTCCGCTACGTTCGGGATGCCCTTACGGCAGCGGGCCATTTCCCGCTCGTGACCGGCGACCCCAGGGAAGTGGCCGATTTGGTCAGGACCAAAAAGCCCCACCTGGTTCTGCTGGACCTGTTGCTGCCCGGCACCGATGGCATCGACTTGATGGAGCGCCTTCCGGAGCTGTCCGATCTGCCGGTCATCTTTCTCTCGGCCTACGGCAGGGACGAGACCATCGCCCGGGCTCTGGAAAGCGGGGCCGCCGATTACATCGTCAAGCCCTTCTCGCCGACCGAGCTGGCCGCGAGAGTCCAGGCGGCCCTGCGCAGACTTGCCGAGCCCCAGGCATCCTTCCAATTGGGGGACCTGGCCATCCACTATGAGCAACGCCAGGTGACGGTGGCGGGGCATCCCCTGGAACTGACGGCCACCGAATACGAAGTGCTCCGCGTACTGTCAGTCAACGCGGGACGGATAACGACCTACGATTCGCTGCTGCGCCAGGTGTGGAGCGGGAAAGACACCGGCGATTCCCAGTCGGTGCGGGCCTACGTGAAGAGGCTCCGGCGCAAGCTCGGCGACGACGCGGCCAACCCCGAATACATCTTCAACGTACGCCAGGTCGGCTATCGCATGCCCAAGCAGGGTGAGGATTGAGTGGATTTTGTACGTTTCCTGCTATTGACGAGGAATGCGGCTTGGAACCTCCCTGGACTCCAGGTGGGCTTCGATTTCCTTGCGGGTCCGCCACACCGGACGAAGCTGCTTGCGGGCAAACAGGGCAACTGGTCGCCGCGATGGGGCGAATCGGGCTGGGAGGCGTTTCCGTGGCTCAGCAGGACAGCCGCCCGGACCGGTTGAGAGAACTCCACCAGGGCCACGAAGGAGTCGCCGAACAGGGCCCGGAAGCGGCCGTCTTTCTCCGGGGCGAACTCCAGGGACCGAAAGATCCCCAGCCGGCTGGGTCCTCCGCTGGCCGGCAGGTCGCGCCCAGCCATTCTCAAGCGAGCCTTTTGCAAAATTCGGCAAAAGGCTCGTCTATTGGCCGTGGTTCTGGAAAAGCTGTGCGTTTGGAGACGTCGCTGCTGATTCGGTTCGGGGTTTGCCTCCGGGAAGGGTCGTGCCCCCCGGGAGCGCGGGCGTCCCGCCCGCATCGGTCCGGGCGCAGCCCGGCCGGTCCGCTCTGCCTTCGATTCACGCAAAGGGCGCCGATTCTCCGCATTCGCCTTGGGGAAGAGCACCCCGCAACGGCAAGTCCGGCGCACAGTCGGAGGCAGTGGCGGTGGCTCGCATCCTGTTTGCAGAAAAAAGGTGCGGGCGGGACGCCCGCGCTCCCGGGTGGGCTTCCCCCCCATGACCGAGTCACACCAAGGGGGCAAAATTGCAGGAGTGTTCCGGAACCGCTTGTCGTTGAAGGCAGTCCATCTCTATTCGTGTCTATTCGTGTTCATTCGTGGTTCGTCTTTTTCGACGGCCACCTGTCCCGCTCACACCTGCCTGCTGTCGCCGCGTAGGCGGCGATTCAAGAGCCGCGTCCCGAGACCACACGGCCTCCCCAACGTCATGCCCGATTCCGAATTTTGCAAAAGGCTCAAGCGATAGACCTCTCCCCAAGGCACCTGCGGGGAGCCGGATAGGCGGGAAAATCGCCGGGCTTCAGCAGCCGGGGAAGCGTGGAGCTCCAGGGCGGATCGTTGGCGTTCTGCACCCACCCGCCGGAGGGGTCCACCACCCGGGGCAACTCCTCGTAGGAGTGGGTCCGGGTTCAGATACCCCTTGAATGGTGGCCTCTGCGCCCCATGCCACCGTTGCGCCCGCTCGGGCACGCCCAGGGTTCTCAGGTAGCGGGATGCCCTTTTTGTCAATCAGGAGCACTCCATGAAATATCTGGTGACGGGCGCCAGCGGATTCATCGGCGGCTGTCTGGCCAGGCAGCTCCGCCGGGCCGGACACGAGGTGGTGGCGCTGGCGCGCAATCCGGGGGCCGCCGGGGACCTCGAGGCTGACGGCATATCCATCCATCAGGGCGACGTCCGGGACAAACCCTCCCTGCGAGCTCCCATGAGCGGGATTGACGGCCTCTTCCACCTGGCCGCCTGGTATCGAAATCGTCTGGCCATGGAACGAGGCCGGCTGGGCGAGAGCTACATCGTCGCCGGACCGGTCCACACCTTCTCGGAGGTCTTCGAATTGGCCGAGCGCCTGACCGGTATCCCGGCGCCTCGGATTCATCCGGGACCCGGAACCCTGAAGGCCTTGGCAGCCTGCATGAGTCTGCTGGGAGCCTTCCTGGCCCTCCCGCCGACATACGCGGCCGAGAGTCTTCGGGTTACGGCCGGGACAACCTACATCGGCGACGACCGCAAAGCCCGCCGCGAGTTGGGCTTCGCCCCCCGCTCGCTGGAAGAGGGGCTACGGGAAACGCTGCGTTATGAGATGGAGCGCCTGGGCCTGGGGACTGGCGAGGTCGCAGGCTCCTGAGTGAAACAATGAATGGAATTGTGGATGTTTGATTGTAGATTTTTGATTAGTGGCACAATCGGTTGCCCTACATCCCCAATCAACAATCAGAAATCTGCAATCAACAATTCATTCCTTGTCCGTTTCAGATAAGGCCTCGCAAGTTCATCCCTCCCTTGAAGGGCCAATCGCCCTTTTGCTATTCTTTGCTTTCAGGAGAAAGCTGTGATCAAGAGCAATCTGGCTCGGGCGGCCCTGGCGCTTCCGGCCATGGCCGGGCTGCTGGCCGTTGCGGGGAAGGCCGCCGATGCCAAGGTGGATTTCGCCCGGGAGATCCAGCCGATCTTCCAGGAGCGCTGCCTGACCTGCCACGGCAGCCAAACCCAACACCACGGCTTCAGGCTGGACCGCAGGTCGGATGCCTTCAGGGGCGGCGACTCCGGCGTCCCGGCCATCGTTCCGGGAAACAGCGCCGACAGCCTGCTGCTGCGCTACGTCTCCGGGCTCGACCCCGAAGTGGTCATGCCGCCCGAGGGGCCGCCGCTGACCGGCGAGCAGGTGGAGCTGCTGCGGCGCTGGATCGACCAGGGGGCCCTGTGGCCGCAGGAAGAGGACTCCTCCGATTCCCCGACCGGTGTCAGTGATCACTGGGCTTTCCAGCCCGTCTCCAGACCTGCGCTCCCGGTCGTGGAGGCCAGGGAGTGGGTCAGGAATCCCATCGATGCCTTCGTCCTGGAAAAACTGGAGGCGAAAGGCTGGAAGCCCTCACCCGCGGCCGAACCCCATCAGTTGCTGCGGCGGCTCTATCTCAACCTGATTGGCCTCCCCCCCAACCTGGCGGAGCAGGAATCCTTTCTGAAGGACCCGAGCGAGGCTGCCTACAAGGCAACCATCGATGTCCTGCTGGCGCGCCCGGCCTACGGGGAGCGCTGGGCCCGGCACTGGCTGGACCTGGTGCGCTACGCCGAAAGCAACGGGTACGAGCGGGACCGCTCCAAGCCCCACGCCTGGAAATACCGGGACTACGTCATCCGGTCCTTCAACCGGGACAAACCCTTCGACCGCTTCGTGCTGGAGCAGTTGGCGGGAGACGAGCTGCCGGACGCCTCGGCCGAGACCTTGATCGCCACCGGGTATTTCCGCCTGGGACCCTGGGACGACGAACCCGCCGATCCTGAAACCGACCGATTCGATCAACTGGACGACATCGTCAGCACCACCTCTCAGGTCTTCCTGGGACTGACCCTGGGTTGCGCCCGCTGCCACAACCACAAGTTCGATCCCCTGACCGCCCGGGACTACTACTCCATGGTGGCGGTCTTCAACGGCCTGCAGCGTCCCCGCAACTACCGCACGGAGCTGGACCTGCCGGTCGGGACTCCCCGGCAACTGGAGCAGTACGGGGCCGCCTCCCGCCGGATCGAGCGCCTGCAGGAGGAGCTCGACCGGCTGAGAGGCGGGTTGCGCCGCAAGTTCCTGGAGTCGGGCCGGTCCAACCTGCCGGCCCTGGCGGTGCAGGCCTTTCTGGCCCGGGACCCCGGCCGGAAGCAGAAGGGCTTGAGGCAGGTTTTCGAAAAACAGTTGGCGGAAGAGGTGGGAAGCGCCCCCGTGCCGGACGCCGTGCGGGAGCAGTTGGAGGCCGGGGAACGGGAGATCCGGGCGCTGGAGGCCGCCCGAATCGACCTGCCCCGCGGCTACTTCATGCACGAGCCGGATCCGTCCCCGCCCGCCACCCATCTGCTGATCCGGGGCAGCGCCGCCAATCCGGGGCCGGAAGTCGCGCCGGCCTTCCCGGCCGTTCTGTCGGACACGGTCTTTCGCCCGGAGCCCCGAAACAGGAGCAGCGGGCGCCGGCTGGCCCTGGCTCGATGGCTGGTCGATCCTCAAAACCCTCTGACCGCGCGGGTGATCGTCAACCGGATCTGGCAAAAGCACTTCGGATTCGGGCTGGTTCGCAGCCCCAGCGATTTCGGCATGCGAGGCGAGAAGCCGACACACCCCGAACTGCTGGATTGGCTGGCTGACTGGTTTGTCCGGGAAGGGTGGTCCATCAAGAAGCTCCATCGCCTGATCCTGGCCAGCAACAGCTACCGCATGAGCCGGAAGTGGCACCCTCGCTACGGCCGGCAGGATCCGGAGAACCGCCTCCTGTGGCGCATGCCCCGGGTTCGACTGGAGGTCGAGGCCATTCGGGATTCCATGCTGGCGGTCAGCGGCCGCTTGAACCGGCGCATGTACGGCCCCAGCATGTTTCCCAATATCTCCAGGGCGGCGCTGGAGGGGCACAGCGATCCCGACACCGTATGGAAACCGTCCGCCGAAGAAGAAGACCGCTCCCGCCGCACCATCTATGTCTTCCTGAAGCGCTCACTGGTGGTTCCCATGCTGGAGGTGCTCGACCTGTGCGACACCACCAGGACCGCTTCCCGGCGGATGACCACCAGCGTGGCCCCGCAGGCTCTCATCCTGTTCAACAGCGAGTTCGTGAACCGGCAGGCCCGCTACCTGGCCGCGCGCCTGGAGAACGAAGTGGGGACCGATCCGGAGAAGCAGATTGAAAGGGCCTATGCCCTGGCGCTGGCCCGGCCTCCCAGCCAAGCGGAAAAAGGGAACCTGCTCGCATTCCTGAGACAGGAGACCGGCAACCAGACCCGGCAGCAGGACATCGTTCCCGCCAACGCGCGCCGTGGGGCCCTGCGAGAGATGTGCCGGGTGATTCTGAACCTGAACGAGTTTGTCTATCCGGATTGATCCGGACTGGCTTGCCTGAAACGACCCCAGTCTCACCCTGTATGAGCCGCCCCCTCGTCGGGGAAGGTTGTGCGACTAGGTTAGTGAAGTTTGAAGTTTGAAGAGTGAAGAGTTATTTGATCGACAGGTTAAGCTCTTGTCGAGCTCGGCGCAGTCATTCAAAAAAAGCTCAACTACCTCATCAGGCACCTGCCTGTTCCCGAGACCCTCCACTCTTCACTCTCCACTTATTCGATACAC
This sequence comes from Terriglobia bacterium, assembly GCA_963665655.1. Taxonomy (GTDB): domain Bacteria; phylum Acidobacteriota; class Terriglobia; order Versatilivoradales; family Versatilivoraceae; genus Versatilivorator. The sequence continues at coordinate 3,690,822 of OY762429.1, read as the reverse complement.
ACTGTTTCACCATCGAATGATCTGCCCCGTCGTGGGGGGCGGGGGCGGCACTTACGTGAAACAACGGAAAAAAGAGTAATCCACGAAGGGACACCAAGGACGACGAAGGCCACGAAGGGGTTGGAGAAAAGTCGAGAGGGTCCCACCGAAGGTCGGGGAAGGAAAAGATTTTCGCGAGGGACAACGACGAACCACGAATGGACACGAATGAACACCAATGCACTGATTGATCGGTCGTTCGCTCGGGGGTGACAACCGATATCGAGGAAGTTGTCTACGAAAGACACGAAGTGGTACGAAAGTAACAGAATTGCAGAAGCATTTTGGTGCCGCTTGTCGTTGAAGGAGGTCCATGTGTATTGGTGTCTATTCGTGTTCATTCGTGGTTCCATTTCATTGAACCGATCAGTCGTTTTTCCTCGTATGATCCGCACGCCTCGGCTAATCGGGCTGCTTCCGGCGCCGGAACATACCCGGGAAGATGTTGAACGGCCCGGGACTGCCTCGGCCAGCCGGGGTCGCTCAGGCGCTTGAATGATCGAGAGGTGAGACCGTGTCCCATCGGTATATTCCCAATCCCACCCCTTGCGGGCGGAGCCGGCGGCAGTTTCTCTGGGAGGTGGGGGGCGGCTTCGCAGGACTGGCCCTCACCGACCTGCTGACTCGCGACGGCTTCTTCACCCGGACCGCGGCCGCCTCGGACAACCTCCCCGGCGGCAGTCCCCTGCTGGCCGCCAAGACGCCGCATTTCCCGGCCAAGGCCAAGCATGCCGTATTTCTCTTCATGAACGGGGCTCCCAGCCAGGTGGACACCTTCGATCCCAAGCCGGCCCTGACCCGCTTTCACGGGACTCCCTACCAGGGCCCCCTGGAGGTCGGCTCCAACAACCGGGCCATCGGCTACCTGATGCAGAGTCCCTTCCCCTTCGGCAAGCACGGCCGGAGCGGCCTGGAGATCAGCAGCCTCTTTCCCCACACGGCCGAATTCGCCGACGACCTGTGCGTCATTCGCTCCATGTACACCGACACGGCCGCCCATGCCTCCGGCTGCCTCCAGATGAACACCGGCAACGTCGCCATCGGCAAGCCCAGCCTGGGGTCCTGGCTGAGCTACGGGTTGGGCACTCTCAACCAGAGCCTTCCCAGCTTCGTGGTCATGACCGATCCCCGGGGCGGTCCCATCAGCGGGGCTTCCAACTGGACGGCCGGATACATGCCCGCACCCTACCAGGGGACCCTGTTCCGCAGCACCGGGGCGCCCTTGCTGGACCTGGCCACCCCTCCCGGCGTCAGCCGCACGACCCAGCGCCACTCCCTGGATCTCTTGCGAACCCTGAACGAGGAGCACTTGGCCTCGCGGCCCCGGGAAGACGAGCTGGCAGGCAGGATCAACACCTACGAACTGGCCTACCGCATGCAGACCACGGCCGCCGAGGCGGTGGACCTGGATCGGGAAGACGCGGCCACCCGGGAAATGTACGGCCTGAACCGGCCCCTGACCGCCGACTTCGGCCGCAAGTGCCTGATCACCCGCCGTCTCCTGGAAAACGGGGTCCGCTTCGTGCAACTCTACTCCGGGGGCGGCCACATCGAGGACACCTGGGACGGCCACGGCGACTGCATCACCAATCACAAGCTCCACGCCGGGGAAACCGACCAGCCCATTGCGGCCCTGATCGCCGACCTCAAACGCACCGGCCTGTGGGAGGAGACCCTGTTGATCTGGGGAGGTGAGTTCGGCAGGACCCCCACCAGCGAGGGGGTGGGCAGGCCGGGGAGAGACCACGACTGGCACGGGTTCAGCATGTGGCTGGCGGGCGCCGGGGTCAAGGGCGGGCAGGCGGTGGGCGCCACCGACGAGCTGGGATTTGCAGCCGTGGAGCAGCGCTGCCACGTGTCCGACCTGCACGCCACCATCCTCCACCTGATGGGGCTGGACCACACCGGGCTCACCTACCTCTACCAGGGGCTGGACCAACGCCTGACCGGCGTGCGGGGAGAGGTTATCCGGTCCGTGCTGGCATAGCCTGCGGGCTGTACGCCCCCGACAGCGATCCGATGGACCTGCAACAAGGCAGAGGCTGGATCGGGGAAAGCCGCTCGGTGACCGGCTTCACCGGAGCCGGAATCTCGACCGAGTCGGGCATTCCCGATTTTCGCAGCTCCAACGGGGTCTGGGCCCGAAACCGGACCGTCTATTTTCAGGAATTCCTCGACAACGAAGCCGACCGCATCGAATACTGGCGCCAGAAGGTGGAAAGCTGGCCGGCCATGCGGGATGCGGCGCCGAACGCCGGTCATCTGGCCTTTGCCGAGCTGGCCCGGCAGGGCAAGCTGCTGGCCATGATCACCCAGAACATCGACGGCCTCCACCGCCGTTCGGGCCTGGACCCCGAGCTGATCCTGGAACTCCACGGGACCACGGCCGAAGCGGCCTGCCTCGGCTGCAGCAGAAGAATCTCGATGGATGAGGCCGTCGACCGCGTGGTCAAGGGCGAGCCGGCGCCTCGCTGCACCCACTGCGCGGGTTTGCTCAAGCCCGCCACCGTTTCCTTCGGCCAGTCCCTTCCCCTGGAAGTGCTGGACCGGTCCCGGCGGGCCGCCCGGTCCTGCGACGTCTTTCTGGCGGTGGGCTCCTCCCTGGTGGTGGAGCCGGCCGCCTCCCTTCCCCTTCTGGCCAAGCAGTCCGGCGCCAGGCTCATCATCCTCAACCGGACCGAGACCCCGCTGGATGGCGTGGCCGACCTGGTGATCCGGGATGAAATCGGACGCACCCTCCCCCGCCTGGTGGAGCCGCTGGCTGGGCGTGCCTGAAGCAACGACAAAAAAATAGAGTGCAACCACGTCACAGGGCGCTTGCCTGCGCCCGGAACCTGCCGCTGACCACTCTTCACTCTCCACTCTTTTGATACAACCCTGTTTCGCTCCGTATGATTTGCCCCGTTATGGAAACGGACAGCGGTCCCGACTCATTCCCGGGGCGTCTGGTCGTTGAAGACCTGGGTTCGCTTGAGTAGCCGCCGCTCCCGGCTGGGAAACCCTTCCCGGCGGTGCATGGTGCAACGGTTGTCCCACACCACCAGGTCGTCGATCTGCCAGTGGTGGGTCCAGACGAAGCGCGGAAGCTCGATGTGCCTGAATAACAGATCCAGAAGCTGCCGGCTCTCGGAGGGTTCGAACCCGACAATGTGCCTGGTGAGGTGCGGACCCAGGTAGAGGGCCTTGCGGCCTGTCTCCGGATGGGTGCAGGCCAAGGGGTGAGACACCGGATAGGGGCGATTCTGTGCTTCCACCGAGTGTCGATGGACGGCTCTCAGCCCCTGCAGGCGCTGCTTGAGATCGTCGTCGAGAGCGTCGTAGGCGGCGTATCCGTTGCACCACCGGGTGGCGCCGCCGCCCCCCTCGGGGAGTTCGACGGCGTAGAGGGTCGAGATGGTCCCGGGCTGGGGGAGGTAGGACAGGTCGGAATGGAAGCCGATCTCCTCGTTGCTGAGGGCTCCGATCGGCTGGCCGTTCTTCTTGAGGTTGGAGATGAGGAATATCTCCTTGATGGGGCGATCCAGTTGCTTGCGCACGTGCTCCACCGGCTTGCCGAAATGGCGGGTAAAATCCACCTGGTTCCGCTCGCTGATGCGCTGCTTCCTGAAGTAGATCAGACAGTGCCGCCGGAGCGCCTGGCGAATGGCGGCCACGGCATCCGCCGGCAGTGGCCTGGACAGGTCGACTCCCCCGATCTCGGCGCCCAGGGCTCCGCCGGTGGGAATGATCTTGAGCCCCTCCAGCCTGGCGACGGCCATGATTCCGCTCCCAGCCACATCCAAATGGTATCGAACCGAACGCTTCGATTATACTGGAGAAGCTTTCGACGGCAACTGCAAGAGCCGAGAATCGCGCTGACCCACCGAGACCTTGACGCCGCCCTCGCTCATTCCGAAAAACCCATGAACCACCGACTCGCGCAGACCATCGGCCTGTTCCTTCTGGCCGCGCTCTTCGGCGAGCCTGCCTTTGCCTCAAGCCCTGCAACCTCCCCGCAGGAGCAACCGGCATCCGATCAGGAGACCGGCGAGACCGACCGCTGCGAACAAGAAGACGAAACCGTCCCTGCGTCTCAAGACGACGACACCGGCATCCTGCTGACCGATGAGGACGACATCATCTACACCGAGATCGATGTGACGGGTACCGTGATCCGGGAGACGCCCATCGACTCGCCCAATTCGGTCTCCATCATTGACCGGGAATCCCTCTCCCAGCAGGGATCGCCCTCGGTGGTGGAGCTGTTCAAGAACATGAGCGTCAGCGGCGGCGTGCTGGGCGAGTCCAACAGTTGGTTCAACGGCACCTCGACCGGAATCGCCGAGACGGTGGCCAACGTGAACCTGCGCTCCCTGGGGGCCTCGCGAACCCTGGTTCTTCTCAACGGACGGCGGCAGACCTACCTGCCGGCCCGGCTGGCCGGCGGCCGCTTCGTGGACGTGAACGCGTTTCCAGCGGTGGCCATCGACCGGATCGACGTGCTCAAGGAGGGCGCCGGGGCCGTCTACGGCTCGGACGCCATCGCCGGCGTGGTCAACTTCATCACTCGCAGCCAGTTCGAGGGCTTCGAAGTCTCGGCCTCCTACGACCACTTCTCGGCTTCCAGGGAGGGGATGCTGGGGGGAATCTGGGGCAGGAAGTTCGGCTCTTCCGCCCACGTGGTGGTGGCCATGGAACACAAGCGCACCGGCCATTTCGGAGCCGAGGAGACCGGGTGGTCGTTGCGCCCCTACCCGGGGTGGTGGTGGGGATGGTCGGGAACCGGCAATCCCGGCGCCTTCATCGTGCCCCGGACCGGCGCCACCGGGATTTCATCTCTGGTGGAAGCCCCCCGCTTCATCGACCCGGGCTGCGACGCGATGGGGGGATACACGGACAGCGGCTCCCGCACCTGCCGCTTCCGCTATCAGCCCTGGGACAGCCTGATCTACGCCCAGCAGCACAGCCGGGGGTTCGCCGAGATCAACGGGACCTTCGGCTCCAACAAGAACTACCACCTGGAGATGCTGTACGCCGACGCCCGAATCCCCGACTGGGAGACCGCCCCGTCCTTCCCGCCCGTGTCGATTTTCGACGGCCTGCAGGTGGTCGGCGCCGATCACCCCGGCAGGCGGGCGTTCGTGAGCCAATACCCGATGCTGCCCAGCAGCGCCGGCGAGCCGCTGGACCTCACCGGGGAGGAGCCCTGGTACTTCTTCGGCCGCCTGGTCGGAAACTCCGGCCCCGGGCGCAGCTCGCCCCGGCAGTCCCGCACCAGGCGCCTGGCGGGGTCGGTGGGCGGAGAGATCGAGGAAACCGGCCTCTACTACGACCTGGGTGCAACCTACTCCGACGCCAGGGGAGAGCTGAGCCATCCGGGGGAATGGGCTCATCGCAAGTTCCTGGCCTATCGGGGTTTCGGCGGCCCCGACTGCGGGGTCGACGTGGTGGTGGACCCGGCGGCGCCCTCCGGAATGGCTCTCGGTCCCGTCCCCGCGGGCGTCGCTCCCGGGCAGGGCGACTGCTCCTACTACAACCCTTTCAGCAACGCCATCGCATTCTCGGCCCAGCCGGGGGCCCGGTTCAGGGACACTCAAAACCCTGAATATCGTCCCGAACTGGCAAACAGTCCCGAACTGCTGGGATGGATCAACCAGGACGTCACCTTCGTCAACCGGGCCAGCCTGCTGACGGCCGAAGCCACCCTGAACGGGACGCTGCATTCCAGCGTGGCAAGCTACGCGGTGGGCTATCAGTACCGGCTGGTGGACGTGGGAACGACTCCCAACGCCGCCGGCAACCTGGACATCAACCCCTGCCCGGTCCCGAGAGACACCACCTGTCCGGTGCAGACCGGCTCCTTCACCTTCACTTCCGGAGCCCATCCCTACGACGACCGGCAGGGCACGCACGTGACCTTCGCCGAACTGGCCCTCAAGCTGGGAGAGAGGGTGGACGCCCAGCTGGCCGCCCACTACGAACGCTACGAGTTCGCCGACAGCTTCGACCCCAAGGCCTCGATACGGGTGCAACTGAACAGCCTGGTGGCCCTGAGAGGGACAGTGCAGACCTCCTTCCGCACTCCCTCGGTGGACGACCTCAACCAGGACCTGGTCACCACCACCGACTACGTGGCCGCCAGCGGGACCTGGAAGGCCATCAGCACTTCCGGGAGCACCAGCCTGCTTCCGGAAGATGCGCTCACCTACAACCTGGGCGTGATCGTGAAGCGCGACCCCGACTTCGACTTCACCCTGGACTACTGGGGATTCGACTTCAACAACCCCATCGGGGTCCTGCCCCACGCCGCCCTGGCTTCGGCCTACGCCGACCCGGCCACCCGAAGCGCGGTGCAGGATCGCATCTTCTGTCCCGGCAACCGCAACGACGGCAGTTGCGATCCGGTCGATATCGAGAGAATCCGCGTGCACCACATCAACTGGCCGGGCATCAGGACCTCGGGGATCGACTGGCACCTGGGCGGCCGCAGGCTCATGGGACCGGGTGTGCTGATCGGCCACCTGAACGGGAACCACACCCTGGACTTCGAAGTGGAGGCCCTCCTCCACAACGGCGTGGTGCTGCGTCCCAGGGAGCAGGCGGCCGGCACCCTGAACCGGACCAACCCGCTGGCGCCTCCCCTGCCTCGCTGGAGAACCCACGGCAGCCTGGGCTACCACTGGAGGCACTACGGCCTGATCGGAGCGGTGCACTACATCTCGGGATACGAGGACAGGGACACCGTGGCCGCCTACAGCCGGATCGACAAGTTCCTGACATTCGACATGAACTTCCGCTGGCAGATTCCCGATTCCGGAACGACCGTGACCGTATCCGGACTGAACCTGGCCAACCGGAGGCCTCCCCTGGTCAATACCGAGCTGGCCTTCGATTCCCTGACGCACAACCCCCGGGGGCGCCGGGTGAAGCTGACCGTCACCCAACGGTTTTAACCCGCATTTCTCATCAGGCCGCCGGATTCGAGCCGCCAGCCCCCTTGTCTTCCCGGAGACGATTCCATGGAACCAGGACTGGTACAACGGGCCCGACAGCATCCCCGCCAAACCGCGATTCTGGCCGAGGGCGCCCGTTTCTCATACCGCGATCTGCTGCGGGCGTCGGCCGCCGCGGCCGGGAGATTGCTCCAGGGAGCCGGGGACCTCGGGGAAAAGAGAGTCGCCTTCCTGCTGCCCCCGGGGTTTTCCCACGTGGCCACCCAGTGGGGGATCTGGAGGGCCGGCGGCATTGCCGTTCCCCTCTGCACTTCCCATCCGCCGCCGGAGTGGGAATACGTCATCCGGGACTCCGGCGCCCACCGGGTCGTCGTGCACCCATCCTTTGCGGAACGGATCCGTCCGGTGGCCCGCGGGTGCGACCTGGCCATCGTGGACGACGCCTCTTCGGAACCGGACTCCGCTTCAGTTCGACTGCCCTCCATCCCTCCCTCGCGACGGGCCATGATCGTCTACACCAGCGGCACCACCAGCCGGCCCAAGGGGGTGGTCTCCACCCATGCAAACCTCGATGCCCAGATCGAGACCCTGGTCCGGGCTTGGGGGTGGCAACCGCAGGACCACATCCTGCATGTCCTTCCCCTGCACCACGTGCACGGTATCGTCAATGTCCTGTGTTGCGCGCTCTGGTCGGGCGCCGCCTGTGAGATGCTGCCCGGATTCCGGGCCGGCGAGGTGTGGGAGCGATTCGTGCGGAGCCCCCTCACGCTGTTCATGGCGGTGCCGACTGTTTACTCCAGGCTGATCACTGCCTGGGAGGACTCCCCTGCCTCCCGGCGAAAGATCTGGTCCCAGGCCTGCTCCAGGATGCGCCTGATGGTTTCAGGCTCGGCGGCGCTGCCGGTGGACGTGCTGGAGCAGTGGCAGCGAATCAGCGGCCATCGGCTGCTGGAACGCTACGGCATGACCGAGATCGGGATGGCCCTCTCCAACCCCCTGGAGGGCGAACGGCGGCCGGGATACGTGGGGACGCCGCTTCCAGGCGTCGAGGTGCGATTGACGGACGACCGGGGAAAACCGGTCGAGGCCGGCACTCCAGGAGAGATTCAGGTGAAGGGACCGGGTGTCTTCGGCGAGTACTGGCGAAGACCCGAGGAAACCCGGGCAGCCTTCACCGGCGGGTGGTTCCGGACCGGAGACGTGGCCGTGGTGGAAAGGGGCTGCTACCGCATCCTGGGCCGCCAGAGCGTGGACATCATCAAGACCGGAGGATACAAGGTCTCGGCCCTGGAAATCGAGGAGGTCTTGCGAACCCACCCGGACATTGCCGAGTGCGCCGTGGTCGGACTTCCCGACAGGGAATGGGGAGAGTGCGTGGCGGCGGCGCTGGTCCCCCGCTCCGGCCGGTCCCCCGATCCGGACCGCCTGCGCCTGTGGGCCAAGGCCAGGCTGGCCGTCTACAAGGCGCCCCGACGTTTCCTGCAGATGGACAGCCTGCCCCGAAACCTGCTGGGCAAGGTCAACAAGCGCGAGTTGGCCAGGCGATTCCCCTCCGAGGGGAGCACAGCAGGCTGATCCGCCGGCCGACGCCGGCGGCCGCGAGGCCGGTCGCCATGTTTACAGCGCTGGCCCGCCCCCTGGGGGGGCGATCCCCCCAAGTCAGGCCCTATCAGGTTTAGCTTACCGCTCGATTTCCTTGTTATTTCCTATAAAGTAAGTCATAATCATTAAAGAAAAGAAAGATCATAAGTTCCATGGTTCAATCTGCAATCACTTCAAAAGGGCAAACGACATTGCCCAAGTCCGTGCGGCAGGCACTCGGAGTCAAGACAGGAGACCGTGTACGTTATGTGATCCTGGACAATGAGGTCCGGATCTTGCCCGTGCGGCCCATAGGCCGGCTGTTTGGTGTATTGAAACATGACGGCCCGCCCGTGAGGCTGGAGGACATGGAACGGGCTATTGCCGAGGGGGCGTGCAAGGAGTGATCGCGCTCGACACCAATGTCCTGGTTCGCTACCTGGTGGCCGATGATGCCAGGCAGGCCAAGGCCGCCCGTTTGTTGTTGGAAGGGCTGACGACGGAACATCCGGGTTTCGTCTGCCGAGAGGTGATTGTCGAACTGGTATGGGTGTTGCGACGGGCCTACGGATTTTCCCGCGCCCGAATTGCCACGGTTCTTGAGAATCTGGTCGCCACCGAAGCCCTTGAGGTCGAGGCGACTGAAGACGTGGCACGTGCCGCCGTAATCTATCGTAGGGAAGGTGCCGGGTTTTCCGACCTCATGATTGCGGCGGCGGCAAAACGGGTGGGATCGGACACTCTGTACACCTTCGACCGGAAGGTGGCGCAGCAGGATGGGGTAACGCTATTGGTGGACCCGGCTTCGAAATTGTAGATACTGGATTTGCTGCCAACGATCAACCATCGACAATTCCCTTCGTGGACATCCATTTCCCCTTACTTGATTGATTGCCGGTCCGAGGCGTCATCTCGTTAGACCAACCAACCAGGAGGTTCATCCCATGGCTCCCCCTATCAAGGTTCTCTTGCTCGCCACGCCCCCTTCCGACTTCTGGGAGCGGGAGGCAATGAAGCTGATCGGCCCCCGTCACCAGGTCGTCCGTTTCGACCCCCAACAGGACCCGGCCCCGCAGTTGCAGGGAGTGGAGGCGGTGTTGGACCTGGGCGGTCCCAAGGACAAGAAGCCGCTGGCCGACCTCCTGGCCGGTTCGGTCAAGCTCTGGCAACTGGTCAGCACGGGATTCGACAACTTCGATGTGGACTACTGGCGCGAGAGGCGCATCCCGGTCGCCAACACCCCCGGCGGCTCCAGCGCCGTATCCCTGGCCGAATGCGCCCTGATGCTCATGATCATGGTGTCCCGACGCTGGCCGGAAGCCCAGGCTCTTCTCCGGGACCGGGTGGTGGGCCGGCCCAAGGGGCTGGACCTGGAAAATCGGCGGCTGGGCCTGGTGGGCTTCGGCGCCAGCGCCATCGAGCTGGCGCGGCGGGCCAAGAGCTGTTCCATGAAGATCTCGGCCATTGACATCCGGTCCGTCTCTCGGCAGGAGCAGGAGGAGTTGGGAGTCGATTTCGTGGGCGGCCCCGATGAACTGGACCAGGTCATCGGTCACAGCGACTACCTCTCCCTGCACCTCCATCTCAATCGGGAAACCCGACATACCATCGATGCGCGCCGGCTCCGGCTGATGAAGCCTACCGCCTACCTCATCAACGTGGCTCGAGGAGCCCTGGTGGACCAGGAAGCCCTCCATGAGGCCCTGATCGAAAAGGAGCTGGCCGGGGCCGGCCTGGACGTCTTCGCCGAGGAGCCGGTCGATCCCGATGCCCCGCTGCTGCAGCTCCCCAACGTGGTGGCCGCGCCCCACATCGCCGGCCAGACCCAGGAGACGGCCGAGCGCCGGGCCGCCATGGCGGCCGAGAACCTGGACCGGGTGGCCCGCGGACTGGACCCGATCTACCGCATCGATCAATAAATTGCCGAGGGATGGCGCCGACTGGCGGGGCCGGAGAACCATCGGGCAACCGCAAGGGTTGCCCCTACGGCTCGATCTCGGGCCAGGGGTGGCGGGCGGGGTCCATCAGGCGGCTGGGAGCGAAGTAGGCGGGGGGATAGTCGTCGGGCTCGTCGTCCAGGCCCAGGATGCGGTTGGCGATGCAGCGGCCGCCGTTGAAGGAAACCCCGCTGCCGGAGCCGGCCATTCCGCCGATGATGTGACGGCGCTTTCCGTCCAGCAGCCCGACGATGGGATATTCATCCGGGGTATAGCTCACGGTGCCGCTCCACTCGTTGGCCATGCGGAGTCGATAGGGACCGAACTGCTTCTTCATCTCCGCCGCCACGAACCGGCTGAGGAAGCGTGAGGGCCGGTTGCGGCCCGCCTCCTCATCGGGGACGCGGGGGCCGCCCGAACCGAACAGGACCCGGCGGGCGTAGCGTCCGGCGAAGTACCAGGAGCCGCTGATGCCCACGTGGGGCTTCATGTTTTCGGGCCCGCCCTCGCCGCTGGCGCCCTGCTGCTGCATGGGCAGGATGCAGTCATGCAGCGGCGGATAGATCTTGGGAGTGTAGGACTCGGTGGCGTAGACCAGGTGCCGGGTCAACAGTGCGCCTCGGGTGGTCGATACCCGGTAGCGCTCTCCCTCGTCCTCGACCCCCGTCACCCGCGTTCGGGTCATCAGTTCCACGCCCGGCTTTCCGAGCGCGGCTTCCAGCAGACACCAGACCCACTTGGCCGGGTGCCAGGAAGCCGCCGCCCGTGAAAACCCGGCCGGATGATCCACCCGCATGCCGCTGCGCTCCAGGACCTCCTCGGGACCGATGGAAGTCCAGTCGGTGAAACCGGTTTCCACCGCCATCTTCACCGACGCCTCCAGCCCCTCCTGCCCCAGGGCATCCTGTCCCTGAACCCAGCCCGCGCGGGCATAGTCGCAGTCGAAGCCCTCGCTCCGGATGGTCTTCTCGATCATTTCGGCGTTGCGGTAGGCCGCCGCGCAATAGACCCGGGCGAATTGACGGGCCAGCCGCTGCCGCCGGTCCCGGTCCAGATCGGGACGCAGGCTCGGCAGTCCTTCCAGCACGGTGTCGTAGACATACTTGAAGTAGCGGCCCATCACCACCAGCCCCTCGTTGCGGCCGGAGCTGCCGCTGGCGGGATCATCCATCTCCAGCACCAGCAAAGGCCGGTCCCCGGAACACCTGCGGGCCCAGTGATAGGCCACGGCCGCACCGGTGAAGCCGGCGCCGATCACCACCGTGTCGACCTCCCGCGGCAGGCGGGCCGAGGGATCGCTCGCCCAGGGGTGGTTGGCCAGGGGATTGGCGTCGACCAGCCACATGGGCGTCCTGGAGATCTTGCCTTCGATGACGAGGTCCCGGTCGGCATCCGGGATGGAGACCCACATCTGGCGCCAGGCCCAGCGCACCAGCTTCGCCCATCTCACGACAATGGAGTGGCCGGCATATTGCGCGTCGGCGTAGATCCTGGCTGTCTGGAGGTCGGCGGGACGCAGGCCGAACAGCAACTCCAGGGCGACGCGCAGACGTGTAATCAGAGGCACGCCGGCCGGCGAACGGGTGGGAGGTGATGAGGTGGGTTCGGACATGGCTGGCCGGATTCTACCATGGGCTTCCCGCAGACACGGTACGTGTTTCGCCATGCCCGTGCCCGGCCTGCGGATCATTCGAGAGTGAAACCGTTTGTCTCAAGCCAGGTTCGCGGCCACCCGGGCTCAGCCCCAGTGCTTGGCGATCAGACGGTCGAGGAAGGCCTTGCTTTCGGTAAGGACCTTCCGGTAGTCCCTGGAAAAGCCCCAGGCAAAGGCCTCGTATTCCATGGCGATGTATCCATCGTAGCCGGCCCGGGCCATGGCGCCCAGCAAGCCGTCGAAGTCCACCTCACCCTGGCCGAGGGGCGGAAAGACGATATTCTCGGGATCGCCCTCGGCATCCTTGGCATGCATGTGGACCACGCGGTCTCCCAGCGTGTTGAACACCGTTTCCGGGCAATCCCCCCGAATGTGGTAGTGGGCGCAATCGAACAGGGCCCGCAGCCCCTCCAGACCGCTGGTGTCCAGCAGCTTCCGCATGGTCTCGAGGTTGTAGATCAGGGAGCCGGCCGGACTGCCGGCTTCGATGGCCAGAACGACCCCCAGGCGTTCGGCGGTCGGCAGCACCTGGCGCAGGACCTCGACGGTCCAATCGAAGAACCACTGCTCATATCCGTAGGCGTTCTTCCCTCCCCCGGCGGTGACCACGATGGGGGCTCCCAGGTCGGCCGCCATCCGGATGGAGCCTTCCAGAAACCGGGCATTGGCGGCGCGCTCCCCCGGGTCGCGGGCGCAGAGGTTGGTGTGGGCATTGAGGGCGGCGATGGCGATGCCGGCCTCTTCCGCCCGCTTGCGCACCCGCTCGCGCTTGGCCGCCCCGTCCTCGGGGCTGAGGTGGGGGGTGGGTATCGGAACGAAGGGCGGAGCGATTTCCAGGCAGATGTCGATGGCCGCGTAGCCGTGCTCGCCCAGCACGTCCATGGCCCGCTCCACCGGCAGGTCGCTCAGCAGGTTGGAGTTGCAACTGATGCCCTTCATGATCGGCTGCCTCACAGGCCCACGATTCGCCGGGCCTCTTCCGGCGAGGCGACTTCCCTGCCGATTTCCCGGGCGATGCGCACGGCCTTTTCCACCAGCTCGGCGTTGGTCCTGGCATAGGCGCCGTCCTCCAGGTAGGGGCAGTCTTCCATGCCGATGCGCACGTGCCCCCCCACCGCAATGGTGTGCGCCACCATCGACCAGTACACCGGCGGCTCCATGCAGCTCATGCTCCAGTTGGCATTGGGGGGAAGGTTGTCCACCATGTACTGCAAGGCCCGTACCGTGGGCGGCGTCCAGCTCTGGCCGTCCCAGCCGAAGAAGAGGGTGAGCCACAGGGGATCGGCCAGCAGGCCGGGTTCCTGCTCCCGCACCCCTTCGTCGGTCCAGAAGTCGCCCGATCGAATCTTGCCGATGGCCCAGTAGGCGCCCGTGCTGAAGCATTCGATCTCCAGCTTCACGCTCCGTTCCTTGGCCAGCCGGGCATACTCCCGCAGCTCGTTGATGGGATGGACGGAGTAGACGCTGAAGGGCGGATACTCGGGATCGGGCTGGAAATACTCGTCGTGGGAGTTGAAGTTGATGGAGCTCATGTCGGGCCGCAGGGTCTCCCAGAGCTCCAGCTTCTGCTCCAGCCGCATGCTGGCCATTCCGAACTGCATGATGGGATTGAACCTGGCGCGAATCCGCTCGGAGATGTCCCGCCAGCCCTCCATGTCGGGAATGGACAGCTTGCGCCCGTCCGGCTGAATGACGGGATCGTGGGTGTAGGCGCCATGGGTGTGCACGATGGCGGCGCCGACATCCAGGGCGCGCAGGTACTCCTCGGCCACGCCCCCGGCATCGGTGCAGGGCGTCAGGTAGGGATTGCGGGGATAGGACCCGGTGGAATCGGTGGTCACGGTAATGACGAGCTTGTCCATGGCGGTTCCTCAAGAGGTCCCGTGGGAACAACTCCGACGGGGGTAACAGGCTGCTCACTATACTGATTCCGGCTTCCGCTCGTAAACCCAATAGTTCCAGCCCGCCGGCACGGTGGCCGACTCGCTCGCCCTCGGGCCGCGGCCTCCGGCGACGGGCGCGCAAGGGCGGGGTTCCCCGCAGTCGCCCCCTGTGCGATAATTGCCGCTCAGGTAGGTTACCGGGAAAAGAGGAAGCGATGAACCAGAACAGCATACGAGTGGGCTTGGCCCTCTTGACGATGGCGGCCGCGTTCGCCGGATGCGGCAGCCTCGAAGACCCGGAGCAGGAACGCATCGACCGGGCCGTGGCTGCCATCGAGGCCGCCGTCCCCAAAGCGGCCCGGGATCCTACCCGTCCGGTATACCACTATCGCCCACCGGCCCTGTGGATGAACGACGTCTGCGGAGGCTTCCACTACCGGGACACCTACCACGTCTTCTACCAACAAGGTCCGTTGTCCGACGGGCACAACCGAGGGCGCGGCATCGGATGGGGACACGCCAGAAGCCGAGACCTGGTGTACTGGGAACACCTGCGTCCCGTCCTCATGCCGCCGGAAGGCGCCAGGCTGGAAGCCTCCGGCAGCGCCTTCATCCGAAAGGACGGCAGTCCGATCCTGTTCTTCGCCCATACCCCCATGGATCTCTCCAAGAACAAGCGCGAGCAGTGGGCGGCCGAGCCGGTGGATGAGGACCTCAGGGTCTGGCGCCGTTTCGACATCGGGCTGGAGGCGGGAAAGAGCGGCATTCCCGAGGACGTCAAGGCCAACTGGGCCGACATGTTCGTGTTTCAGGTGGGAGACGACGTCTTCGCCACCTTCAAGGAGACCGATGGGCTGATCTGCAAGGCGCAAAACGATCGACTCACCGCCTGGGAAGCGGTGGGCAAGGTGGAAGGCGTCGACGGCGAGTGCCCCAATATCTTCTCCCTGGACGGCCGCCAGGTGCTGATCCGGTCCACCTACCCCATCAGCTACCTGGTCGGCGACTTCGACCCGGACGCCATTGCCCTGGACCTCAAGACCCGGCCTCGGGTTCTGGACTACGGCTATGGCGGCGAGGAGATGCCGACACCCCTGCACCGGGGTGTCTACGGCACCACCGTGTTCACCGACCCGGCCGGTCGCACCATCCTGCTGGGATGGGTGAGCGGCTTCAAGCCCGATCGCGGCTGGAACGGCTGCATGTCCCTGCCCCGCCTGCTGAGCCTGGACCAGGACGATCGACTCATCCAGACCCCTGCGCCGGAACTGAAACAACTGCGGGGAAAACATCTGAAGCTGGAGAATCTGAGCCTGGCCGACGAGTTGAAAGCCATCGAGGGAGCCGGCGGGGATGCGCTGGAGATCAAGGCCGAGTTCGCCCCGGGAGATGCCGAGGCCTTCGGGCTGAAGGTGCGTTGCAGCCGGGACGGACAGAACGGCATTTCACTGCGCTACAGCGACGGAACCTTGAACGTGGCGGGAACCGAGGTGCCCCTGGAGGTCGATTCCCGTACACTCCAGTTGCACCTGTTTCTCGACAAGTCCGTCCTGGAGGTGTTTATCGACGAAGGCCGCTCGGCGGTCACGCGGGTCAACTATGCGCCGGCGGAAGATCTCGGCGTGGCTGTTTTCGCCGAAAACGGCGGCGCCGTGCTGAAATCGCTTGACGTGTGGTCGATGAAATCCATTTGGTGAAGTTTGAAGGGCGAAGTTTGAAGGGTGAAGTTTGAAGTTTGAAGTTTGAAAAGTGGAGAGTTGTTGGACCGATGGGTTCAGCGTCTGGAACAACCCGGGTGCCCGCTGCATGCGACGGGGTAAAAAGAGTTATCCACGAGGGAACGCGAGGGGCACGAAGGACTTCCAAGAACCACGAATGGACACGAATGATGTCATAAGACCAGCCTCTCCCATTCAAGAGAGCCTTTTCAAAATATGGCCTACATCATTCCCGGGAATCAAGCAAGGCGCCGGTTTCAGCGCTCGTATCACTCCCCCCTTGAGGGGGAGTCGGCGAGAGGGCGAAGCCCGTCTTCGAGCCGGAGGGGGGCCAACGCGGCGTCCCGTAAGTGAGATCCAGCGCTGGGTAGGTGGCGCCGGCGTCGGCCCCCCACCGCATCAGCCTTCGCCATTCGGCTCGGCTTCTGCGACTCCCCCTCAAGGGGGGAGTGATACTCGAGTTTCTTGAAGGACGTTAAGGGAAATTGGGGAACGGACGCCACCTCCCGGGGATCACAACCCTTCCCGGTAATAAATCCCGCTTACTGGAAGAATTTTTGCAAAAGGCTCAAGAAATCGAAATTTCACGATCTGAGCGGATAATTTCTCTTTACGGCACTGAATCTCGGCGACGCCGGAGCTGGTCTCCGGGCGCCCGCCCGGGGACTTTTTTGTCTTCAAGAGAATTATCCCACGAAGGGAAACGAAGGACCACGAAGCAAGACGCCGAGGGGGTTCAACCCGATTCGTGTTCATTCGTGGTTCGTCTTCATTGAACGACCGGCCGTTTTTCCTCAGGTGATTCTCTCAGTGGGGCGGCGCGGCGGCTTGTCTCAACCCTGTGGCATGGGATAAAATTGCTGTTCTCGTTCCAGCCCGGTTTCGTGATTGGCTGAATCATCCAATACCCGCATGGACCCCGAGAAGTGACCGTGTCGGCAAGTATTCCTACCCGAAAATCTCTGGGCCTGGTCCTCCTGCTGCTGGGGGGACTCCTCTCGACCGCCTCCTGGTCTCCGGGCGCCGATGCCGGCACCCTGCAAGCCCAGGTTCTCAAGCCTGCAGAGGTCGAATTCTTCGAATCCAAGATCCGCCCGCTGCTGGTTGAACGCTGCTACGCCTGCCATTCTGCCGAGCCCGCTCCCATGGGGGGATTGCGTCTGGATACCCGGGAGGGGTGGGTAACCGGGGGGAGCCGCGGCCCCGCCATTGTTCCCGGGAACCCCGCCGGAAGTCTGCTGATTCAGGCCGTCAACTACAAGGATCCCGAGCTGTCCATGCCGCCCGAGGGGACCCTGCCGCCGGAGGAGATCGAGCTGCTGGAGCAGTGGGTGGGGGTCGGCGCTCCCGACCCCAGAAGCGACGCTTCCGGAGTCGCGCCGGTCCAGGACTCCATCGACCTGGAGGAGGGCCGCAAGTTCTGGTCCTTTCAACCCCTGGCTCGACCGGCGCTGCCCCCCGTGCGGGACGGTGACTGGGTCCGTTCGTCCCTCGACCGCTTCGTGCTGGCCCGCCTGGAAGAGAAGGGACTCAAAACGGCGGGACCGGCCGACCGGCGCACCTGGCTTCGCCGGGTCACCCTGGATCTGATCGGCCTGCCCCCCTCCCCCGAAGAGGTCGAGGCCTTTCTGGAGGATACCTCGCCCCAGGCCCATGAAACCGTGGTCGACCGGCTGCTGGCCTCTCCTCACTACGGCGAGCGCTGGGCACGCTACTGGCTGGACCTGGCCCGCTACGCGGAAGAGCAGCGCGCCAACAACCATAGTCGAAAGGCCTTGCCTTACGCCTACAAGTACCGTGATTGGGTGGTGGAGGCCTTCAATCGGGACTTGGGCTATGACCAGTTCATCATGCAGCAGATCGCCGGGGACCTGATGAGCGGCGTGGGCATGGAAGGGTGGAGCGCCCTGGGTTTCCTTTCCCTGGGTCCCATCTACGAATCCGACGGCGGTGGCAAGGAGAGCAAGCTGCGCCACCGCTACGACACCATGGATGACAAGATCGACACCCTGTCCCGGGCCGTTCTGGGCTTGACGGTCTCCTGCGCCCGTTGCCACGACCACAAGTTCGATCCCATCCCCACCGAAGACTACTACTCCCTGGCAGGTGTTTTCTTCAACACCGAGTACGTGGCCCGCAAGTGGACGGTGCCCTCCAAGGTATCCGATCGCTACGAGTTCCTGGAAGCGGTGCTCAAGGACAAGAAGAAATGCGTCGAAGTGGCCAAGACCAGGAAGATCTTCTTCCAGGACGACGAGGTCGACGCCATGAAGCAGCAGCAGAAGGTCGTCGACGCTCTGACGGCCAAGCTGGAAGCCTTCAAGAAGACGCTGCCCCCTGAGCCGACACACGTCCACAGCGTCACCGAGGGAGGCTCGGAGGACATCCCGGTGGCCATCAGAGGAGATCCGGTGCATCCGGGCAACAGGGTGCCCCGCCGATTCCTGCGCGTCATCGCCGGGGACCGGCCGGCTCCCTTCACTCGAGGCAGCGGCCGGCTGGAGTTGGCCCGGACCATCGTCAGCGCAAACAATCCGCTGACGGCCCGGGTCATGGTCAACCGCATCTGGCAGCACCACTTCGGTCAGGGCCTGGTTCGCACGCCCAGCAACTTCGGATTCATGGGGGAGCTTCCCACCCATCCGCTGCTGCTGGACTGGCTGGCCCGTCGCTTCATCAACTCGGGCTGGTCCATGAAACGCTTGCACCGGGATATCCTGCTGTCCGCCACCTACCGCCAGAGCAGCGCTTTCGACCGCGGCAATTTCGAGGTGGATGGGGAAAACCGCTGGCTCTGGCGCATGAATCCCAGGCGGCTGGACGTGGAGGCCTGGCGGGACGGACTGCTGGCCGCCGCCGGCGAGCAGGATCTGCAGATCGGAGGCCCTTCGGTCGAGGACATTCTCGGCAGCCGCCGGCGAACTCTCTACGCCTCCGTCCACCGCGACATGCGCTCGGCTTCCGACCAGTTCCTGCGCCTGTTCGACTTTCCCAGCGCCTGGCTCTCCCGCAGCCAGAGAACCGTCTCCACCGTGCCTCAGCAGCAGCTCTTCCTGATGAACAGCCCCTTCATGGTGGCTCGAGCCCAGGCCCTGGCCCGGCGCCTCTCCGCAATGGAGGAAAACGGCGAGCGCGTCGATGAGGCCTTCCGCCTGGTATTCTCGCGGCCCCCATCGGAAACGGAACGGAGGCTGGCGCTGGAATTCCTGGAGGAAGACCCGGGAGAAGGCCGGCCCAAGCGGCTGACCCGCTGGGAACAGTACGCCCAGGTGCTGCTGAGCTCAAACGAACTGATGCACGTGCGCTGAGAGGGACCGACGAGACCGGCATTACAGACATGACTCCCCCTCTTCTCCGAACGCCATTCGGGAGAAACGGAATTTGACACTTTGAAGACAGCTTCTTTCACCGCCGGCGAGGCGCGGAATTCGGCAGCAGGCTCGACACGATCTCATATGGACGTGACAGCCGGCCCCGCAAACGGTGCGGGGTTGGAGCCATTCGGCGGGAACCTCGCTGAACGAGTCACGACCCGGGCGCGACTGGAGGAAGTCGTCGAATCGGCGCAACGGCAGCCGCGCGTCGCGGTGGACCTGGAGTCCAACAACTTCCACCGCTACCCCGATCGGGTGTGCCTGGTACAGCTTGCAACCGCCGGCGCCGTAACCATCATCGATCCGCTCTCAATCGAGGACATCACGCCTCTCGGGGAACTCCTGGCCAACGCCGCCGTAGAAAAGGTTTTCCACTCCGCCAACTCCGACCTGCGGCTCCTGGATCGCGATTGGAAGTTTCCCGTGCGGGGCCTGTTCGACACCAGCCTGGCCGCCGCCTTCGTGGGGTCCGAGAGGCTCGGCCTGGCAGCGGTCCTGAAGGAATATCTGGGTATCGAGATAGACAAGAGCAAGAAGCTGCAGCGTGCCGACTGGTCCCGCCGGCCGCTTACGGAAGCCCTGTTGCGGTACGCGGCCCTGGATGTGCTGCACCTCGACCGGCTTGCGACGCACCTGCACCAAAGGCTGGACACGCTTGGCAGAACGGAGTGGGTGAAGGAGGAATGGCGGCGGCTCGAGGGCATTCGCCATGTGGCGCCGGACGCCGAGTGGAAATTCCTCTCGGTCAAGGGCAGTCGAGACCTGGACGGACGGGGATTGGCGATCCTCCGATCGCTCCATGCCTTTCGCGAGACGGAAGCGCTGCGGTGCGACCGGCCGCCGTTCAGGATCTTCTCCGACGCGGCCATGGTGGAACTGGCGGCCAGCCCCTATTCCGATCCTGCCCGCGTCAGGGGCCTTGGAAGATACCGAGAGGGCCGGTTGTCCCTGGGAGTGCGCCGTGCCGTCCATGCGGGAATGAGGGCTGGCCCCGTCCAGCGCCCGCGGAAACGCACGGCGGCGTTCAGGGAGAATCGAACCAGGCTGCGGCTCCTGAAAGATTGGCGCGCCGGAGAAGCGAATCGCCTCAAGCTCTCTGCGTTTCTGCTCTGGCCAACCGCCAGCCTGGCGCGTCTCTCCGCCCGGTGGACGGATGGGCTGGACGACGAGATGGAGAGCGAGGAAGTTCGAGGATGGCAGCGCCAGGAGCTTGGAGAAGCACTATGGACGTTCATGCACCGTTGTCCCGCCGGGAACTGCTGAGCCGGGTCGGCACGGGAATCGGTTCCCTGGGACTGGCGACCGTGATGGACCAGGCCGGGCGGCTGGGCTCGGGAAGGCTGCAGGCCTCGGAAGCACGGCTCGGCAACTCCCTGGTTCCCAAGGCGCCTCACTTTGCCCCCCGGGCCAAGCGGGTGATTCATCTGCTGATGAACGGCGGCGTCTCCCACGTGGACACCTTCGACCACAAGCCGCTGCTGGAGAAATACCACGGCCAGCGCCCGGCGGCCGTGGACATCAAGACGCTGCGCAAGACCGAGGGCCTGATGAAGTCGCCCTTCGAGTTCCGGCGCCATGGCCGGTCCGGCCGCTGGGTCAGCGAGCTCTTTCCCCACCTGGCCCAGCGCATCGACGACCTCTGCATCATCCACTCCATGCATACCGACCTGCCCGAGCACGTGGCCGGGCTGTTGATGATGAACACGGGGGCGATTCAGCCCAACCGGCCCAGCCTGGGGGCCTGGCTGGGATACGGCCTGGGCACGGAAAACCAGAACCTGCCTGCCTTCATCTCCCTGTGTCACAAGGGCCGGCACCGTCCCGGCGAGCCCGGCTGGAACAGCAGCTTTCTGCCGGGCATCTACTCGGGTACCTTCGTCGACACCGCGAACCTGGACCCCGGGAAGGTCGTCCCCGACCTGCGCAACCCCTACCTGTCCCGCGCCGAGCAGCAGCGGCAGGTCGACCTGCTGGCCCGCATGAACCGGTTGAACCTGGCGCAGGTGGAGCGGGACCAGGCCCTGGAGGCCAGGATCCAGTCCTTCGAGCTGGCCTATCGAATGCAGACGGCCGCTCCCGAAGCCTTCGACATCAGCCGGGAGACTCAAGCCACCCGCGATCTCTACGGGATCACCGACGAACCCACCTACAGCACCATCGGCGGCCGCCCCTTCGGAGGCTTCGCCGAGGGATGCCTGCTGGCCCGCCGGCTTTCGGAACGGGGAGTCCGGGTGGTGCAGCTGGCCTTTGCCCCCGACATCGCCTGGGACGACCATGGCGACATCCTGTGGCACCGACCCAAGGCCAAGGACTGCGACCGGGCCATTGCGGCGCTGCTCAAGGACCTGAAGGCCCGAGGGCTGCTGGAGGAGACCCTGGTGCTCTGGGCCGGGGAGTTCGGCCGGACCCCCACCGCCGATCCCAGCACCAAGAGACCCGGAAGGGACCACAACCACTACGGCTTCACCGTATGGATGGCCGGAGGAGGCGTCAAGGCGGGCATGACCTACGGCGCCACCGACGATTTCGGCATGCGGGCCGTCCACGACCGGGTGCACGTCCACGACCTGCACGCCACCATCCTGCACCTGATGGGCCTGGACCACGAACGGCTCACCTACCGTTACTCCGGCCGCGACTTCCGCCTCACCGACGTCCACGGCCGCATCCTCCACGAGATCCTGGCTTAGCCCGCATTTTTCACCAGGGGGCATGATCATGAAAAACGGGGGACGTTGTTGCATTACTGGAAACACCGGGCGGGGCGATTCCGAATTGCCTTGGAACTGGCTGAAATTGCTTGATACTCTTAGTGTGATCGGGTGCGTTGCGGATGCAACCTGGACGCCGAAATAAGGTTATTCCGGCAAGTCACCAACGTCTCCTTCCTCACAGATGAGACATCCACTCCTTCAAACGCCCCTGAGCCGCCGGGAACTGCTGAGTCGGGTCGGCACGGGAATCGGTTCCCTGGGACTGGCGGCCGTGATGGACCAGGCCGGATGGCCGGCCCCCGGCAGGCTGCAGGCCTCGGAAGCGCGGCTCGGCAACTCCCTGGTTCCCAAGGCGCCGCACTTTGCCCCCCGGGCCAAGCGGGTGATTCATCTGCTGATGAACGGCGGCGTCTCCCACGTGGACACCTTCGACCACAAGCCGCTGCTGGAGAAATACCACGGCCAGCGCCCGGCGGCGGTGGACATCAAGACCCAGCGCAAGACCGAGGGCCTGATGAAATCGCCCTTCGAGTTCCGGCGTCATGGGCAGTCCGGCCGCTGGGTCAGCGAGCTCTTTCCCCACCTGGCCCAACGCATCGATGACCTCTGCATCATCCACTCCATGCATACCGACTTGCCCGAACACGTGGCCGGACTGTTGATGATGACCACGGGAGCGATTCAACCCAACCGGCCCAGCATTGGGGCCTGGCTGGGATACGGCCTGGGCACGGAAAACCAGAACCTGCCCGCCTTCATCTCCATCTGTCACAAGGGCCGCCACCGTCCCGGAGAGCCCGCCTGGAACAGCAGCTTCCTGCCCGGCATCTATTCGGGCACCTTCGTCGACACCGAGAACCTGGACCCCAACAAGGTCGTCCCCGACCTGCGCAACCCCTACCTGTCCCGCGCCGAGCAGCAGCGCCAGGTCGACCTGCTGGCCCGCATGAACCGGTTGAACCTGGCGCAGGTGGAGCGGGACCAGGCCCTGGAAGCCAGGATCCAGTCCTTCGAGCTGGCCTATCGAATGCAGACGGCCGCTCCCGAAGCCTTCGACCTCAGCCGGGAGACTCAAGCCACCCGCGATCTCTACGGGATCACCGACGAACCCACCTACAGCACCATCGGCGGCCGCCCCTTCGGAGGCTTCGCCGAGGGATGCCTGCTGGCCCGCCGGCTTTCGGAACGGGGGGTCCGGGTGGTGCAGCTTGCCTTTGCCCCCGACATCGCCTGGGACGACCATGGCGACATCCAGTGGCATCGGCCCAAGGCCAAGGACTGCGACCAGGCCATTGCGGCGTTGCTTGAGGACCTGAAGGCCCGGGGCCTATTGGAGGAAACCCTGGTGCTCTGGGGCGGGGAGTTCGGCCGGACGCCCACCGCCGATCCCAGCACCAAGAGGCCCGGAAGGGACCACAACCACTACGGCTTCACCGTATGGATGGCCGGAGGCGGCGTCAAGGCGGGCATGACCTACGGCGCCACCGACGATTTCGGCATGCGGGCCGTCCACGACCGGGTGCACGTCCACGACCTGCACGCCACCATCCTGCACCTGATGGGCCTGGACCACGAACGGCTCACCTACCGCTACTCCGGCCGCGACTTCCGCCTCACCGACGTCCACGGCCGGATCCTGCACGAGATCCTCGCCTAGCTTGTGATGTAGGGGACGTTGTTGAATTACTGGAATAACTTGACTCACACCGATTGATGAGGATACCTGCAATGCTCCGTCAAATGAGATCCCTTCGGCTTCTCACACTGTTGTTGATTCCCCTGACAGGGGCCGCCCAGACTGTCATCAGCTATCCGGGTCCTCTGACCTGCGCGGATCAATCCGTCGGCGCCAGGGCTGTCGAGACACCGAAAGATGCCGAAGTCTTCGTGCAATGCGCCTACGAGTATGTCCAGGAAATGGGCTTTGACGAGGCCCGGCGCGCCTTCCATGAGGACGAGAGGTGGAAGTACGGCCCCATCTATGTCTTCGTCGCCGAACTCACACCTGTGCCCGGAGCGTCCCGCGCACTCGTTCAGCCGCCCGACCCCTCCAGGGAAGGGACGCCTTGGGGATTTCTGATGGACGACTTCGGAAACGACCTCATGTCGGAATATTATCGTATCGGGTCCAACTTCGGCGGGGGGTGGATCTATTACGCCTTCACCAACCCGGTGACAGGGAGCATTGAGCCCAAGGCGTCCTATTTCAAGACGATCGACTGGGAAGGGATCCCGGCCGCGATCGGGGCGGGGATCTACCGGCGCGACCTGCCCGGCACCTGCCGGAGCGAGGAAGTCAATGCCGCCATGCTCGGCTCCGATCCTTCCCGGGAGCGGCTGCAGGAATTCGTCCGCTGCGCCGCCATGGAGTTGGATTCCAAGGGGTATTTCGCCTCGGTCAGCCTGGCCAACGATCCCCGCTGGCGCAGCGGCTCCGTCTACCTGTTCGGGCTGGACACCTACGGCTATACCCTCTTCAGCGGCTCCCCGGCAAACCCCCTGATCGGGTCGGAGTTGTCCTCCGACTACATCGGCAGCTTCGGGGGCCGGGATGTGCTGCGGGTTGCCGATACCTTCGGCGAAACCTTCCTCTACTACTCCAACCGCAATCCGGCCACCAACCGGTGGCAACGCAAGGTGACTTTCGTCAAGAGGGTTACCTCCTTCGGAGTCCCGGTGCTCATCGGCGCCGGCTATTACCTGGACTGAAGCGAGGCAAGGCGGAGGGCGGTCCAACCCATGAGTACTCCACATATCGATATACCGCTGGACACAATTGGTGCCTTCTGCAAACGCTGGGAGGTGAAGGAGTTGGCCCTATTCGGCTCCGTGTTGCGCGACGACTTCGGCCCTGACAGCGATGTTGACGTGTTGGTCCGATTCGAATCAGAGCATACTCCCGGGCTCTTCGGAATAGTTCGAATGGAGCGGGAGTTGAGCAAGTTGTTCGGCCGTCAAGTCGATCTTGTCACTCGGGGAGCAGTAGAAAACAGTAGAAACTATATCCGTCGAAAGGCCATCCTGGACTCCGCGCGAGTGGTCTATGCCGCGTGATGACACGGCATTTCTGTTGGACATGCTGGTTGCTGCCCGGGACGCAGTGTCCTTCGCGGAAGGCATGTCGTACGCCGAATTCGTACGGGACCGGCGGACTCAACTTTCCATTCTGAAGTCGGTGGAGATCGTTGGAGAGGCTGCCGCGCGTTTAAGTGAAGACACCCGGCAGGCGCATCCGTCAATTCCCTGGCCCGAGGTCATCGGCATGCGCAATCGCCTCGTTCATGTTTATTTCGACATAGATCTGCCGCTTGTCTGGGACACGGTTTGCAACGACCTCCCGGTTCTGATTACCCAATTGGAGCCACTGGTTCCCCCGGAGGCCAGATAATGCCGCGCTCAACCATCGACCCGCCCTGATTCGGTCCGCACGGTGGCGGTCGGGCACGCGGCTACCGTTCCTTAAGCGGTCGGGCGCACTGCTCCACCCGGCGGTTTCAGCTGCCGGCAGGACAAGCTCAGATCAGCTCGGAGATGGGTTGACCGGTGAGGTCGTCGAAGGAATTGGCGATCTTGATGGGGCGTCCGACGGGGGTCATGTACTCCTTGTGCCAGTCGATGCCCATGGCCTTGTAGACGGTGGCGAACAAGTCCCCGATGCTGATGGGGCGCTCAACGATCAGGGCTCCCTGCTCGTCGCTCTTGCCGACCACCCGACCCGTCTGCAAGCCGCCGCCCCCCAGCACCAATGACCAGCAGCCCGGCCAGTGATCCCGGCCCAGATCGGGATTGATATGGGGGGTCCGGCCGAACTCGCCCATGGCCACCACCAGAGTGGACTCGTAGAGCCCGCGTTGGCTGAGGTCGTCCAGAAGTGCCGAGAGCGCCCGGTCCAGGGGCGGGGTCAGGCGGTCGCGGTGGCCCTTGTCGTTGTCCTTGTGGGTGTCCCAGGAGTTGCCGTGATAGCCGGCCGCGGTGACGAAGCGGGTCCCGGCCTCCACCAGGCGCCTGGCCAGCAACAGGCTCTGTCCCACCGAATCCAGTCCGTAGGCCTCACGGGTCCTGGTCGATTCCTTGGAGAGGTCGAAGGCGGCTCCCACGCTCGGAGTCAGGATCATGTCCCAGGCCTTCTCCAGGAAGGCATCCATCCGGGAATGCTCCAGGCTCTCCACCCGATGGCGGTAGAGCCGGTCCACCGCCTGGAGAAAGGATCGGCGGTTGTCCACCACCGCCGGCATGAGCGACTTGGGCAGGCTCAGGTTCGGGACCTGGTAGTCCTCCTTGGAGGGATCCGGAATGGTCATGGGCGCATAGTCCGGACCCAGGAAGGCCGACTTGAAGTAGTCCTGGTACTGGGTGCTCTTCTCCCAGCGCGGCGCAATCACGTAGGGGGGCATGTTGTTCCGCGGCCCCAGCTCCTTGGCCACGATCGACCCCAGGGCCGGGAACTGCATGGCGGGATTGTGCAGGTGTCCGGTGGCGGAGTAGTGCACCGCCTGGGGATGGTCGTTGCCGAAGGACTTGATGGAGCGGACGACGGCCAGCTTGTCCATCCGCTTGGCCAGCCTGGGAAGCAGCTCCGAAATCCGAATGCCGGCCACGTTGGTGGGAATGGGCCGGAAGGAGCTGTTCGGCTTGGGATCCCAGGTGTCCACCTGGCTGGGACCGCCGTCCAGCCAGACCAGAATACAGGCCTTGGCCTTTCCCGGATTGGGGCGGGCAGGATCGGCCAGGGCCGCCTCCAGCCGCAAGGCCTGGCTCAAGTGAATGCCCAGAAACCCCAGCGACCCGACGCCGATAAACTCCCGCCGGTTCCACTGCTCACGGGTAGCAGACAAACATCCCACTCGCTTCATCACTGACCCATCCTCCTGCTCTCATGGGGGCAGCCCAGGACAAGGAATCGCCCGTTCCGGCCTGCCCCGACGTCAATCGGTGGCAGGAGCTGTGCCCCTCCATGGCAACGATACTCCGACGTGAAGACATATTCAAGGCCGTTCATCGAGCAGCAGTCTCATAAGCGATGCGCTCCAGTTTCTCCCCTGCCATGTCAAGCACTCTTACCGCCTGCTCGCGGCTCACACCCGGGAAATCATACAGAAACTCGTCCAGATTGTGCCCTCCCGCCAGATAGTCGAACAGGTTCTTGAGCGGCACACGGGTCCCCACGAAAATCGGCGTACCGCTCACGAAACCCTTCTTGCTGTGAAATACGCCGTCCAGGGCCACATGCACTCCTTCGCTTGCCTGGGTCAAAGAAAAACGCGAGGATGTTGCTGCACGCATTCTCCTTATCCGCACAGCCTGCACTTTCCAGAAAGGTCTACCGGCGGTCGGGAGGTGGCGGAAGCTTCCCGAACTCGTCCAAGAGGTCGTCAAATTGGTGTTCATTCGTGTCCATTCGTGGTTCGCCGTTTTCCTTCGTGGAAATCTTCTCTTCCGTCCCCGACCTTTGGCGGAACCCTCTTGAGCCTTCCCCGACCCCTTGGTGGCCCTTCGTGAATCTTCGTGGAAAACTCTTTTTCTGTTGCCCCGATCCGTCAGTGATTTTCCGCAAACTCCCGTGAAGTGATCAGCGCCCACTGCAGGTCCCTCAGGGCCTGCTCCCGGCTGGGAGTGCCCGCGATCAAACGCTCCAGCTCCTCCACTTCCTCCGGCGCCGGGAACCGCGCGAAGGCCGCCAGGTAGAGATCCTGGATGATCTCCGCATCCGAGGCTCCTCGCTGAAACAGTTCATAGACCCGCGCGCCCTCGGTCCAGAGCTTGTCGTTGTAGGTGGATCCCACCAGCAAATGCAGGGCCTGGGTCAGGTTGGACTTGCCGTCCCGCTCCGGAATGGAGAACCGGTTGGGACGCCCGAAGGTATCCAGGAAGGTGGACTGATAGATGTCGGTTTCCTTGAGCTGGACGGCCCGCGTTCCCTTGGGCGCCCCGCCTCTTCCCTTCTTCCTGTGAAGCCAGTTGCCGAAGGTCTCGGGGACTCCGGTCACGTCGCAGATGGCATCCAGCAGGATTTCCGCGTCCAGGGCACGGCTCAGGGCGCGGGAGTAGTTGAGGCGGTCGGCCCGGTTGGTGCGGTTGACGGCGCTCGACAACTGGTAGGTATGGGAACCGACGATCCGGCGGAACAGGTGTCTCAGGTCGTAGCCGTTGCGGGCGAAGTCTTCGGCCAATCGCCGCAGCAACTCCGGATGGGTGGGCGGGTTGTTGCTGCGGAAGTCGTCCACGGGATCCACGATCCCTCGTCCGAAGAAGTAGCTCCAGAACCGGTTGACGGAGGCCTCGGCGAAATAGGGGTGCGAAGTGATCCACCTGGCCATCTCGCCCCGCGGGAAGCCGGGTCCCTCGTAAGAGACCCGGGTGCCGTTCAGCAGGGTGGGAGCCACCTCCTGGCCGGTGCGGGGGTGGAGAACCCGCAGCTCGGTGGGGCTGGGAACGTCGGCGGCCACCTCCCGGCCGTCGGGGCTGTCGAAGACCACCGATTCCGGATTGGCCCCGAGCCGGAACATGGACCCGAAAAAGGCCGCCATCCCCCAGAACTGATCCTGGGTCCAGCGCTCGTAGGGGTGGTCGTGGCACTGGGCGCAATCCAGGCGCCGTCCCATGAAGACCCGAACCTCCTCGCCCATCATGTTTTCGGGGGGAGGCAGGACCAGGTAGGGGAGATAGTGCCGGGAGGCGGGACTGTACCCCTGAGCGCTGATCCGCTCCTCGGCCACCCGGTCGTAGGGACGGTTGCGGGCCACGGCGTCCCGAATCCATTCCCAGTAGGACTGGCTCCACTTGGGATTGATCCCCACCGGAAAGACGGCCACCCGGAACAGATCGGCCAACCGGAAGGTCCAGTAGTCCACGAACTCGGGGGAGTCGAGCAGCACCTCGATCAGCTTCTCTCTCTTTTGGGGATCGGCGTCGGCCAGAAACTCCTGCACGCGTTCTGCAGGAGGAATGCGCCCGGTGAGATCCAGGCAGACCCTGCGGAGAAATTCGGCGTCGCCGGAGCGCGGGGAGGGAAGGATGTTGAACTTTCTGAGCTTGGCGAAGACTTCGTCGTCGATGAAGTTGGCGCGGGGGAGTTCCGGATAGTCCGGAATCCACTCGGCCACCACGCCGATCCTGGACTGCACTTCGTAACCGGCGCCGCGGACCAGGATGTTGGACTCGCCGGGATTGAGAGCCCGCACCAGGCCCTGTCCGTCCAGCTCGGCCACTTCCTGTTGCCTGGATTCGAAGCGCACCCGGTGGGTAAAGTCCTCCCGGGCGCCGTCAGAGAGAAGGGCCGTCACGATCAACTGCCGGCTCCCTCCCTCCTGCAGCAACCCTTCCCGGGGAAATACCTCCAGTCCTTCCACCCTGGGCAGGGCTTCCCCGCTTCCCTCGCGGTAAGGCGCTCCCCGACCGATCCAGTCCAGGATCGCCCGGTAGTCCCCGGTCCCCTTCTCCAGCCGCAGTCCGCCCCCATGGGCAAGCTCCAGCGACGGCTTCCTCAACAGCAGGCTGCGTTCGGGCGCCTCGGTGTCGACGCGAGGAACGACGGGCTCTCCGCGCTCGTCGGTCAATACCTGGTAGACGCCGCCCTTGACGATCCAATCGTAGTCCTGCCGGGGGTGAGCGGCGTTGATGGAAAGCCTGAAGCCGCCCTGGCCCTTGACCCCGGCGTGGCAGGCAACGTCGTTGCAGCCCCGCCGGGTGAGGATGGCCCCGATCTCTCTGTCGTAGCTGAATGGAGGCGGGCGCGCCGAATCGACCACCGCCACCGCGGCCCGGGCTTTCAAGGATCCGAAAGTCACCTTCAGCCAGGTCTGCCCGTCCCCTGCCGCCAACACCCGACCGGCGGAACCGAGTCGGGCCACCGCGGGATTGGCCAGGGAGAACTCGGCCTGAGCGGTCACGTCCTTGCTGCGTCCGCCGGCAAGCGTGGCCACCACGGAGAACTGCTGGGAAGCACCCTTCCAGCGCAAGGTGGTCTTCTCGGGCGAAAGGCGCAGGGAGAGGAGGTTCGACGAAGAAGGCTCGGCGCCGGCGGTGGGCTGGAGCGCCGCGATCAGCAGAAACCCGGCCGCCAGGAACGGTAGCCTTGGACGCCGGGGGAGCCAGGAAACAAGCGTGCTCATGGGTTCTCAATCAATCAGGGGACACCGGTATATTATCTCTTTCCGGCACCCTCTTTTCAACAGGGTTTAGGGCGGCCTGAGCACCAGGAACGGCCGGAGCCACCACCATCAACAGCAGATCCTTCACCGGAGTCCTGCTGCCCATGCGTCCCTCTTCCACCGGTTGAGCCATCACCTTCACGGAGACCGGGACCGGCGTGGCCGGGGCGTCGGCGGCTGCAACCAACACCAGGGTCGCCTTCCGGCTCCGGGAAACGTAGCGCTCCTTGCGGCCCTCGTTGACCGCGGGAGGCGCATCGGGCTCCGCCCGGGTGGCCGTCACTGCCGTGACGCCCAAGGGCAACCCCGTCAGACTGAGGGCGATGCTGCCCTCGAAGTGCTCCTCCTGGTCGGTGACCAGGCTCAAGGGCGCGGCCGTGCCGGCAACCAGGTTCAAATGGTCCTCCTCCAGGTGGATCTGGCCCATGTGAGGGACCTGGGGACGGATCAACACGCGGTAGGCCATCGACGGCCCCCCGAAGGCCGCCGTGATGTCCCGGATCTCCAGCGTGAACTCCCCGGCCCGGGGAAAGGAGTGAATGACCTTGGGCCGGATCTGCTTCTCGATCTCGGTGTTGGCGTTCAATATGGAGTGCACGTTGGTCAGGACTTCGGCCCCCTCGGCATCCACCATCTTCAGGTAGGGGTTGAAGACCGGCACGGTGGCGCGGGGAGTCTCGATCTCCAGGGCGATGCGTTCGCCCACCTTGGCCGCAAACCGTACCCGATCGATATCTCCGGGATGCTCGATGGTACCCACCAGCAGCGACGGCAGGGTAACCGCCATGGCTTTCGAGGCTTCGTCCGGGGCCTCATCCAGTTCGATGACCGGAATGGTCTCCGGCGCCGGTGGCTCCCGCATCCCGGCCTGGCCCTCGGCAGCCGGCTCCGGGTCGGGCGGAGGCCGTGGCGGCGACGCCGTTCGCGCCCGCAGCGCTTCCATTCGATCGGTTCGAAGCTCCCGAGTCCAGCTTCGTTCCTGCCAGAGGTCCCGGTCCGAGCCGACGGAGACCGACCCGGATGCCTCTCCTTTCTCCTCCTCCGAATCCCTGGTGATCCGCAGAAGGTAGGGATGATCCGCACCGCCCTCGCCCATGAAGCCGCTGACCCGAACCAGGTATCGGCCGGCCTCCCCGAACCGGTGCCTCAGAACGGGCTCGGTGCTCAGTTCGGGATAGGACACCGGCTCGTCGCTGAAAGCCAGCCGGCGGGCGCGGTGGGGGCTGAACCAGCTCCCCCCGGGCCGATAGAGCGAAATGGCCATATCCGAGAGCGCCAGCGAGCGCACCTCGAACCGCAACCGCTCTCCTTCGGCAACGCTGAAGGCGTAGTAGTCCACCTCGGCAGGCTGCCCGATGGTCCCGTGAACCGCCAGGGGCCACGCGGGCAGGGGTTCGGCCTCGGAGGCCAGGTCGTGGGAAGGATGGGTCTCCAGATGGCCGGGCTCGCCGTGCACGTGAAAGGTCAGGGGATGGGAAAGGCCGCGAGGCGTGATCGCCCTCAGCCCGCGGGGTCCCGGTTGGGCAGCCGGATCCACCTGGAACCGCAGGCTGAGCAACTGGA
Organism: Terriglobia bacterium; assembly: GCA_963665655.1. Classification (GTDB taxonomy): domain Bacteria; phylum Acidobacteriota; class Terriglobia; order Versatilivoradales; family Versatilivoraceae; genus Versatilivorator. The sequence continues at coordinate 3,659,277 of OY762429.1, read as the reverse complement.
CCGGCTTGGCCCCGGCGTCCGACTGGGGCGTCTCTTCAGGCTTGGGGCCCTCCTCGTTGCGGAGGCCGAGCACGGTGGCCCTGACGCCGCCGGAGTCGAACCAGAGCTGGCGGGCTCCCTCCAGCCCGCGCCCCCTGAGGGTCCCTTGAAACTCCTCTCCCGGCCGACCTCCCAACGGAAACAGGGACAGGATTTCGGGCGGAGCGGAAGAATCGGCTTCGGCCGGACAGGGGAGGGGTTGAAGCAGGACCAGCAGGGCGGTGACCATCCACCCCCGGCCCAAGAGGCTGGCGGGTTTCCAGGAAAGGGCCACGACGATTCCTCGATCTCGGAAGGCGGGCGGAAGGCAACCCGATTCCAGTGTTCTGTCTCACGAACAAGATTACCATCTCCCATGGAGGTTCGACAGAGAAACGGTCGATTCGACCTGCCTGCTGCAGGCAGCGAAGCCATTTGCAAAATTCGGAATCGGGAATCTCCATGATACAACAGAGAGCGGACTTGTCCGGCAAGTGACCGGTCCCCTGACTTCTCCCGGGAAAGCTTCCGCTGGCCAGCGAATTTTGCAAAAGGCTCAACCACAAAAAGCACAAAAGTCACAAAATGAGATTCGAGACTTGTCTCTTGGTGTTTTTGCGCCTTTTGTGGCCATTGAGGTACAGAGCACGGGTCCCTCGATGGGCCGGTCCCCTTGCCTCTCCCGGCAATGATCCGGCTCCCAGGCAATTTTGCAAAAGGCTCGGTTGTCAATTTCAACTCCCCCGCCTCCGAAATCCATTGATACTCTTTCCAAGAGGGTCTACCCTGTCGGCGGACCCAACCGGACCGAGCCATGGACCCCGCCCCCGGATTCAAGCAGGCCAGAGACCGCGGATGCGCCTTCCTCTTGCGCCATCAGGGCATCCGGGGAGAATTTCCCCGGGGCCGACCGGCTCTGGACGACTACTACAAGGTCCTCACCGCCTTTCAGGTCTGTGGCCACAACGACGCCGCCAACCGCCTCTGCCGGTGGATTCGCACCCGGGGCATGACTCCCGAGGGCGATTTCGGTCCCAGGAAGGACGGGGCCTCCGGTTACTCCTGCGCCTATTTCAACGCCTGGGTCATCCTGGGGGCGCAGCGGCTGGGCCAGCTCGACCTGGCCACGCGGGGAATCCACTACCTGTCGGGATTTCAGGACCAGGAAACCGGAGGCTTTTTTTCGGACCCCACCGAGCGCAGCCCGGAGACCAGGCAGGATCTTATGGTCGTCAGCCTGTGCGGACTGGCCTGCCTGTCGATGGGCAGGACCGAGGAGGCCCTCGGGGCCGCGGCTTGGTTGAAGAACCTGATGGAGGCCCAGCCGGATTTTCCGAAGCGGCTGTACACCGTCTACAGCAGACATAACGGTCTGCACACCGCGTTCGATTCGGGTGAGGCTCTACGGCATGTGGTGGTGGCCGACTCACGCGCCGACCAGGCCTTCTTCAACCCGGGTATCGCCGCCGGCTTCCTCGGCCGGCTGTTCCAGGCCACTGGAGAGAAGCAGTGGCTGGACCTGGCCATCCAATACCTGCGGTTCGCTGAAGGGGCCAGCGACGAGCTCTTCCGCCTGATCCGGGCCGGCAAGGTGGGCTGGGCCGCCTCCCTGCTCTTCCGCATCACGGGAGAGGAAAAATATCGGGCCATGGCTCTCAGGATCGGCGACAACCTGATTCGGCTTCAGTCCAGGCAGGGGTACTGGTCGGGAGTGGGACAGCAGACGCCCAACTTCGATTCCACGGCCGAACGAGTGGTCTGGATGGATGAGATCGCCCAGATTGCCGGAGGATGAGACCTGCCGGCCGGCTTCAAGCGATGCCGCGGATCCTTCCGGTTCCGAGCCCGGATTGACAACCAGGGAGGTTGACCATGCTGATCATCGACGGGGACTACCCCATGGCCATTGGCGCCATGGACCTGAACCGCAACCTGACCCTCCCCCTCCCGGAGGTCAGGCGCGCCGCTCCCGACCGCTTCGCCGAGAAGAGCCGCCCGGACGCCGAGACCATGGCCTCCCTGCCGGAGATGCGCCGAGGCGGAATTGCCGCGGCCCTGGTCAAGGTGGTGGCCCGCCACTATCGGGCCGGGAGCCCGTTGTGGGGATACCGCGGCCCTGAGATGACCTACGCCGCGGCCCGGGCTCAACTGGCCTACTACCGGATGCTGGAAGTGCGCAGGGAGGCCAGGATCCTGCGGGCGGGTTCGGAGTTCTCCGACCATCTGGAATCGTGGTCAAACAGCGAGTCCCGGGACGGGCTGCCTGTGGGATTCATCCTCGGCATGGAGGGGGCCGACCCCATTCTGGAAACTACGCAGGTAGCCCAGTGGTGGCGGGACGGCATCCGGGTCATCAGCCTTTCCCACTACGGACTCAGCACCTACTGCCACGGCACCGGCACCGGCACCTCGGGGGGGCTGTTCCCGCCCGCCAAGGCCCTGCTGCGGGAGATGGATTCGGCCGGAATGATCCTGGACGTCACCCACGCTTCCGACGCCTCGGTCCGGGAGGCCCTGGATCTGTTCGGGGGACCGGTGCTGGCCAGCCACCAGAACTGCCGGGCCATCGTCCCGGGAGAACGGCAGTTCCCCGATGACCAGTTGCGAGCCGTGATTGGGAGGGGCGGGGTCATCGGAGCCTCCATGGACAGTTGGATGCTGTATCGGCCAGGGCTGGACTGGGGCGGTCCCATTCCTCCCCGGCGCAGCGTCTACCCCAAGGAGGCGGTGACGCTGGAGGACTACTGCGACCACATCGATCACGTCTGTCAACTGGCGGGCAACAGCCGCCACGCCGCCATCGGCGGGGACACCGACGGCCAGGGCGGCAGCGGAGGGGCTCCGGCGGAAGTCGACACCGTGGCCGACTACCGGAAGGTCGCGGAGGTGCTGGAGCGGCGTGGCTACTCCTCCGAGGCCATCGAGAACGTCATGGTCCGCAACTGGCAACGGTTCTTCGAAGCCCACCTCCCCCAATCCTCGGACACCGATCCCGGAAACCCCTCCGAAGGAGGATGAGTTTGCGCCGCCGTTTCCCTGTCGGTATCCTTTTTCTGGCTGCCCTTGCGGGCGGCTGCGGCACCTCGGACCCCGAACAGCCGGACGCCATGCAACCCGAGACCTCGACCCACGCCCTGGCCTATTTCGGGACCTTCACCCGGGGGGAGCATGGTTCCAAGGGCATTTACGTCAGCCGCTTCGACGCCTCCAGCGGCAGGCTGAGCCCCATCCGCCTGGCGCTGGAAGCCGAGGACCCCTCCTACCTGGCCGTCCACCCCAACCGGCGCACCCTCTACTCCACCAACGAAGTGGGAGGCCGGAACGGAACGGTCAGCGCCTATGCCGTCGATCCGGCAACCGGCAGGCTCAGTCTGCTCAACCAGGCGCCGGCCCAGGGGAGGGGGACCTGTCACATCGGTCTCGACTCGGGCGGCCGCATGCTGGCCGTGGCCAACTACGTCACCGGAACGGTGGCTTCCTATCCGGTGCTCGCAGACGGCCAGCTGGGAGAGACGGCCAGCGTCATGCAAATCCGGGGAGCCGAGGGGCCTCATGCCCATTCGGCCAACTTTGCGCCGGACGACCGCTTCCTGATCGTGCCCGACGTCGGCACCCACAAGGTCCACCTCTACCGGGTCGATCCAGCCAGGGCGGCGCTCCGGCCTCACGACCCCGCGGAGTTCCCTTTCAGGCCGGGCAGTGGCCCCCGCCACCTGGCCTTTCACCCTTCCGGCCGGTACTGCTACATCATCGAGGAGACGGCCAACATGGTGATGGCCTTGAAGTGGGACGAGCGGCGCGGAACCCTGGAGGAATTCCAGCGGATTCCTACGATTCCGGCATCCTTCTCAGGCGAGACCTATACCGCCGAGATCGTCGTCCACCCGACGGGGAAGTTCCTCTATGGGTCCAATCGCGGGCACGACTCCATTGCCGTCTTCTCCATCGACCCGGACAGCGGCCGCCTCACCGCCGTCGACTACACCCCCACCCAGGGCAGCTACCCCCGAAACTTCAACCTGGACCCCAGCGGCAAGTGGCTGATTGCGCTCAACCGGGAAAGCAACAACGTGGTCGTATTCGCCGTCGACCCGCGTACCGGCAAGCTCACCCCCACGGGACAAGTGCTGGATCTGCGCAGCCCCTCCTGCCTGCGCTGGGTGCCGCTGGATGGGGAGTGACGGCTGCTATTTCCCAAAAGCAGCCGAGCGCGCGCGGACTCGCAAGCCTCGTTTCTTCACTTTGACTTTGATCTTGTCGATTCGACGGTTGACTGCCTGGGGGCTTGGTGAATTCGGGGTATAGGCCAGGAGGTAATACCCTTGCAGGTCTTGCAGGATCCGATGGGTGGCGATATGAGGGGAATTATAGGATTGAAAGTACACACCGCCGGTTTGCTCGGCCAGATCGAACCTGCCGTCGAGTCCATTCCTGACGCCGCCTCCCCTTCGGGGCAGTTCTGAATCCGCATTGTATTGCGACAACATTCTCAATCCTTCCGCCTCGATGGAGTAGATGATCACCGAGGCCCGGTGGCAGGCATCCGTCAGGCGACGCATCGCGCTTCGAATGTCTCTGTCAATCTTGCTGTAGTAGACGAGCGGCAACCCTCCTGAAATAAAGACCACCGATTTGCGAAAGGGCAAATTCTCCATCATGGCGACGGTGTTCATGAGGGTGTCGAGGGTGTAGAGGGTAAGGTTTGCCTGCCTGAACTGCGAGGACCCGCTCAACACATCTCTGGCGACCAGCGTATTGTGGTTCAGTCCCGGACGACTGGAGGGGTTGTACCTGATTTTGTCCAGCGCCTTTAGAAGCAGTGTCTTGTCCGAAGTGAAAGAGATCCCATCGGTCCCCATGCCAGCGCGAACGAAAGCCACCAAATCATTGGATCGTATTTGCTCGTCGACAAATTCCTCCAGCCCCGTCCTGATTTGAGACATATCCCTCAGGTCTATCCCCAACTCGTCCACCACGACGGCGATGAGGCGTTTCTGCACCTCGGGACTCAATGTCGATGCCGATGCCGCCGCAGGGTCGGGGGAGGCTTGAGACGCCGGACCCTCTTTCTGAAGATCGGTCGTGGGCGGTTGCACCCATTGGTAGGACAGGCTCTGAATTTTTTGGGGCTTGCCGTCCTGCAGAACCTCGAAGTCCTCTTTCCCAAGATCCGTAACGTGGTGTCCTTTCCGGTCCGTCACGATGACGTCCATTTCTACCAGTTCCACAAAGATTCGAATCGTTCCATCTTCGGAAGATGGATTGGCTGTCTTCTGTGGGGGACTGCTCCCCTGCTGCTGAGAACGCTCCGCCTTCCGTGTCTGATTCCCTCGACTCTCGCCGACCGCGACCATCGAGGAACGAATCCCTTGGGCTATTTGAAGCGCCAGCGTCCTTGCCCCTTTCTTCACGGCCGGGTCTTGCGAGATGCGTTGCAACACGGGAATCATGCGGTCCGGGGCGGGCACTCTTGAAGACCTGAGATTCCGATCCAATTCCTTCAGCCTTGCTCGCAATCTCGAGCGATCCCGCTCAAGGGCTGTTTTCAGTTCCAACAAGGCAAGTTCCTGCTCACAGAGGTTCTTGAAAAAGGCATGAATACTCTGGAGCTTGGGGTCGTTCCTGTTGACGGCAACCAACCGGGTTCCGACCGTGTTTTCGTTGCCGTAGTCAACTCGTATGGTTGACTTTCCTCTAGCTTTCTGTGCCCGTCGTCGGGACCTTTTCCCTTCCTTCTGGAAGGAGCGGGACTGAGTAAAGAGGTGAAACAGATTCTGGACCAGGTTGGACCGAAGATGCGGTTTCAGATCGAAATCAAGATCGACCGGATCGTGCTTCCGTTGCTTTACCTGGATCCGGACGGGACCCTGGTTGCCGAGAACCACGCGGCGGAACTCGGTCCTGCCTTTGCCCGAGCGCTCTTCCCAAGTGAAACGGACGAACTGGGTTTGGGATGCTGCAAGTGCCGTCGGTTGGGCGGCAATCACCAGCAACAGCGCGAGTTGAGTGAGCCGGTTGACGAACCAGGATCTATTCTTTGTGCGGACTGACATCCGACACCTCCTTACTAGCGCTCTTCCATGGGTGGACGGCAGCCCAGGGCATCCCGATGAAGCGGACTATTACCCAATTTTAGCCTGAGCCTTTTGCAAAATTCGGAATCGAGCATCTCCATAAAACAACAGAGAGCGGACTTGCCCCGCGAGTCACCTCTCCCCCGGCTTCTCCTGGGAAGGCTGCCGCTGCCAGGTGAATGGGGTGAACGGCTCAACCACAAAAAGCACAAAAGGCACAAAATCAGGCCCCAGTCTTGCCCAATCCCGTTTTTGTGCCTTTTGTGGCCGTTCGACGGAGAACCGCGTTCTGGAAATCCTGATTCCTGAATGAGATTTGAGACCTGGCGATTCCAGCTTTTGTGCCTTTTGTGGCCGCTCAGGCACAGAGCGGCCCTGCCCCTGGAATTTCCTGTCCCCTCTCCCGATCCACAAAACCCTTGTCTGCGGAATTTTGCAAAAGGCTCAGCCTGTAATATCGCTCGAAACAACGGGCTTCAGGTTAGCCGCCAGGATGATCCCACGCTACCAGATTCAGGGGACATGGGGGTCAAGGGTCCCGAATCACGCCCGGATTCCGTTTGGGACCGTAGGGGCAACCCATGTGGTTGCCCAAACCCTACCGTACGGGCGTCCCTTGTGGGCACCCAAACCGGGGATAACCGGGCGAATGCGAACGACGGGCAACCACAAGGGTTGCCCCTACAGTGGGAGGGGGTAGCGTGGAATCACCCTGGGTTTGCCGCGGTCACGGGAGGCTGAAAGGTTCGACAAGCGCCGATCGACCGACTATTTCGAGGATTCGAACTCGGAGTCCGGAACACCGGCCGCGTGCAACCTGGGCCAGGGTATCAGCCGACCCGCCGCCCGCTGCTGAAATTGATCGCCGCCGTAGACCACCGCAACCTCACAGGGACGGGGCAACTTGCCGAGATGCCGCCGAACACGAATGGCGCCCTCGAAAAAGCTTGAGGACGGAGTCGCGCCGGACTTGGCTTCGACCAGGGTGATGCGAGCCGGTTGATCGATGACGAGATCGACTTCGGCACCGTTGCTCTCTCGATAGAATGACAGTCCGCCCGTCTCTCCTCGGTTGATTCGGTGTTTCACGATCTCGGATACGACCCAGGTCTCAAATATCGAACCGCGCAGCGGATGGGATCGCAACTGCTCCGGCGTGCGGATACCCAGGAGCCAACAGACCAGGCCGGTGTCGTAAAAGTGCAGTTTTGGCATCTTCACCAGCCGCTTGCGCAGGTTCGCGTGAAACGCCGGCAGGTGGAACACGACGAAGCTGGCCTCGAGAATGCTGATCCAGGCCTTTGCGCTGGGCTGTGAAATCGAGCAATCATTGGCCAGCGACGAGTAGTTGAGCAACTGCGCCGTACGTCCGGCGCACAGTTCGACGAACCGTTGGAATGTGGCCAGGTCACTGACATTGCTGATTGTGCGCACATCCCGTTCCAGATAGGTGGCAACATAGGACCGGAGCCAATCCACCGGATCGAGGTTGCGATCGAAGATGCGAGGGTACCCGCCAACCAGGAGCGCCTCTTCGAGCCTCTTGGGATGTCGGGGAAAGCGAACGACCTCGCCACGGGTCAGCGGAAGCAAGTGATGCATTGCGGTCCGGCCGGCCAGCGATTGACTGACCGACTCCAGCAAGGACAAGTTTTGCGAACCGGTGAGAATCCAGCGTCCCGGTGACGGGTCGTTGTCAACGATGCCCTGCAGATAGGAGAGGAGCCCGGGAACCCGTTGCACCTCGTCGATTACGGCCCCGTCTGGAAATTGAGCCAGGAACTCCCGCGGATCTTCAGTCGCGAACGCACGGACATCCGGAGCCTCGAGCGTCACGTATGGGTGCCGCGGGAACACGGCTCGGCACAAGGTGGTCTTGCCGCTTTGCCGAGGTCCCGTGAGTGTAACGACCGGTAATTGGGCCGCTGCCCTTGCCAAGTGCGGTGCAAGATCACGACTGATCAGCATAAGCCGAATCCTAACGACAAAAACATGATAATTCAAAGTTGTTTTTTACTATAGCATGAATACAAGGGCCGTTGGCGACCCCGGCGACAATCTGCTACCATGAGGCCGCGTGAAAATTCTGTCTACTGGAGGGCGTCGTGACTGCCGAAGAGCGATACCTGTTCGATCTCAACGGCTACCTGGTGCTGAGGAAGGTCCTGCCGCCGCCGGTTCTGGCTGCCATGAACGACAGCATCGACCGGCTGGAGGCCCTGAGCGACCGGGAGGTGGAGGCCCGAAACCTGGCGCGGAAATACCAGGAGGACAACGTCTACGCCCAGGTGGGTCCGGCGCCGCAACAGGGCCTGGCGGACTACTCCAGCACCATCCTTCCCTGCGGCGGCCCCTTCGAGGAACTGATCGACTGGCCCACCGTCCTTCCCTACCTGGAAGAGTCCATTGGCGTACCCTTTCGGCTGGACGCGGCCAGCTTCATGTCCCGTCATGGCGGAGGAGGTTTCGTATTCCACCACGGCTATGCCGAGATGTTGCCCTACAGCGAGTACGCTTTCGAGCGGGACGGCTTTCTCTGCGCCAGCATCAAGATCTCCTATGCCCTGACCGACGTGGATGTGGAGGACGGCTGCTTTACCGTCATCCCGGGGAGCCACAAGAGCCACTTCCCCAATCCACTGGTGGGACAGGTTCCCGACCCGGCCCATCCGCTGGTGCGGCCTCTGCCCTGCGAGGCGGGAGACGCCGTGCTCTTTTCCGAGGACCTGTCCCACGGAGCCGTGGAGAACCGGGGCTCCAGAGTGCGTCGAACCCTGTTCTATTCCTACGCGCCCGCCTATCAATGCGCCTGGGGGCGGTTGACCGAGGTGGCGCCCGGATTCGAGTCCCGGGCCAATCCGCGCCGGCTGGAGCTGGTCCGGGGACCGGCGCCTTTCGAGGACATGCCCGCCAGCCTCACCGCCGTCCGATCCCGGGCGGGCAAGGCTGCACCACTAAGGCTGCACCACTAAAGAAGAATCTTTCTCCCGCGCCTGAACTCCCAGCCACCCCAGGCCGGCCCTTTGCGAGAAGCGCTTGTCAAACATGGATGCCACTCGAACCCACCGGCTCCCCACCGAGGAAGAGGTCTTCGACCTTCAGACCGGAAGCGGCCGGCAGACGCTCTCTAGAGAGGAGCAGCACTTCTTCGATACCGCCGGCTACGCCCTCCTGCCGGAGGTGCTGAAACCCCGGCAGGTCGAGCTGGCACGACAAACCCTCGAGCACCTGGCTCAGGCCCCTGCCCCCGCGATCAGCCTCCGCCGGACGGAAAGTTCCGAGCTCGAGCTGCTCAACATCATCGAAGCCGGAGGCATCCTGGAAGACGCCATGGCCCTGGAGCCCGTGCGGCGCACCCTGCAGGGGCTCATCTGGGGACAGCAGTTTCGCTTGATCGCTTCCCGAGGAAGGATTCGAGGAATGAGAAGCCGCAGCCGCTTGACTCAGGGCGGGCAGGCCGACCCGCGGCGATACGCGCGCTACCGCTGCGGTCCCGAGGGGGAGTTCCGATGCCTGCTGGTGACCTGCCTGATTGCGCTATGCGACACGACCGCGGATGATGGAGCCTTTTGCCTCATTCCCGGAAGCCACAAGTGCCACCTGCCCCATCCCTACGCCGACCGAGAGCTGGACCAGGTTCCTCCCCTGCAGGATCTGCCCCTGGCGGCCGGCTCGGCAGTCGTCTTTACCGACAACATCTCCCATGCCCTGAGGCCGCCCCGCCGGGACAACCAGCACTGGATCGAGTTCCAGTACGGCCCTTCCTACATGGAGAACTGGCCCGGCTGTGAATTCTCGGCCGACCTGCTGCAGCGCACCGAGGCCGACCCGGTCAAGTCCCACCTGCTGCTGGCCCCCTACTACCACCCCGCCGGGTCCCAGAAGAAAATGGACTGACGGTCCTTCAAGGCTCTCGGGCGAACTTCAGTGTCCGGTAGAGCAGCGCTCCCAGCTCGTCGTAGAAGGCGAACTCGGCCTGAGCCGGCCTCTCCCCGGCCCGTGGATGGACCCGCACCCGCAGGAAACCGCCGGACTGGCCCCGCTGGGTGTACTTGTGGATGATCCTGCCCTCGGGATCGGTCGAGCCCGGGTCGCCGGGTGAAATGGCCGCGAAGGCGTTGGCATCGCAGAGGGCGCCGCAGGCGAACTCTTCCACGCCGCCGGGATGGATGGCGTGATACTGCCAGTGGCGGTCCCCGCAGATGAGATAGAAGTTGCTCTTGACCGGACTGTTCCGGTCCAGCCAGGCGAAAAACTCCCTGGCCTCGTGCTGATAGCCGCCGATGTTGGCGTGGCTGTCCCGCTTGGTGGCGCCGTCGGGACCCACCATGGCCGTGGGTGAGATCAGGATCTTGAAGGGGGCGTCCGATTCCAGCAGTGTCCGCTTCAGCCAGGCGATCTGCGCCTTCCCCCACAGGGTCTTGGCCGGACCGTCCTCCATGCCGTTGGGGCTGCGGTAGTCGCGGCCCTCAACCAGCCAGATCTGCAGCTCCCGACTGATCCGGTGGGTGCGGTAGGTCACCGCCTCCTTGTCCGCCGGATCCACCACCGGCACCTGCTCTCGAAAGATATCGATGCCCAAGGCGTTGGAGGGCTGTTGGGCCAGTTCCGGATTCTCCTTGTCTTCCACCCAGGCGTGGTAGCCCTGCACGGGAGTGTGGGGATCGGAGTCGTTGAAGCGGTGGTCGTGGTCATCTTTCTCCCAGTAGGTCGGAACCTGTCGGAACAGCTCGATGAACCGCGGCTGCACGAACTGCTCGTGCCATTTTTTCCGCAGCTCGGCCCGGGTTCGGGCTCGGGAGTCGGCCGGGTGGTCGTAGTAGACGTTGTCTCCGGTCCCCACAAAGAAGTCGGGCTTCATGCGCAGGATGGTGGCCAGGGCCGGATAGCCCAGGGGCTTGTCGTGGCCTTCGTACCTGGGACGATCAAACTTGGGGGCGCCGTCCTGGAAGAAGGCGTAGTTCATCCCCGTCACCACCACAAAGCTCACCACGGCGCTCCCCTCCCGTCCGCCGAGGGTCTTGAAGCTGGCGGCGGAACCGAGCCTGGCATTTTCCTGATCCGGACCGTAGCGCAGCCGGTAGTGGTAGCGGGTCGCCGGAGCCAATCCCGAGACCCGGGTCTTGACGATGAAGTCGTTTCGGGGCAAAGCGGTCATCCACTCGGTCAGCATCGGATCCGCAAAGTCCTCTGCCGCCGACAACTCGAAACGGGCCACTCCGGGACTGCCCGGAAGGTCCCCATCCGCCAGCGCCGTGCCCCGCGTCAAGCGGGACTGCAGAATCACGCCGGTGGCGGTGACCTCACCCGCCATAACCCCCTGGCCTATGGAGAGGTCGGCCGCGGAAACGGTCCCGCTCGTCAACAAGAGGAGGGCCGCAACGGCCCTGCCCAATGGTCTGAATCGCATGGTGAGCCTCCTTCGAACGACACCCGATCGAGCTTGCCGGACCGGATTATACCTGGATTGCGAACCGGCATTCAGATCGAGGGTTTTTCCTCCCGAGTCCGTCAAGGATCAGATGACGCTGCACCCTTTTGCCGTCTGAAGCTCAATGGCCACAAAAGGCACAAAAAACACAAAAAGAACCATCGGATCGGCAAGACTCGAAATCAAGAAACTTGTTTTGTGCTTTTTGTGGTTTCTGTTGCCTCTTTTGCTGGTTGCGGTGGGTGCCGGAGCCTGCAGCACATCGCCTTATTCGCCTCAATGTCATTCCCGATTGCAAATTTTACAAGAGGCTCGGTGCTTATTTTTTGCAAACATCGATGCACAGGATGCACAGGATTTTTCAGGAAACGGCTAGCTTGCAATCCTGAGCATCCGCAGTCCCGCATCGGATCATCGCCGGAGTCAGCTCCCCCTGCAGCAGCGTCTCGTCCCGGTTATCCTGTCTATCCTGTTAATCCATGTTTGTTTTTCAATTAACATGGATGCACAGGATTTACAGGATTATTGTCATCAACCGCCTTGTCCCGGTAGCGGGCATCCAGCCTGTCGTATCGCGCGAGCCTGCTTCCCCTGCAACAACCTCTCATCCTGCTTATCCTGTGCATCCTGTGCATCGATGTTAATCACAAAAAAATATCGATCCCCACGCCGACCCACCACCCCACCGCATCAGCCTTCGCTTTCCAGGGTCGGCTAACCGGTTGACTCAGTCTTCCGGCTGCTGGAGAATCAACCCTTTCCCCAGTGTTCTCTGCCTGAGACCCAAGAATGACAACCGGCGACAGCCTCCCGTCTCCTGACGCCACCGGCAAAACGGCCTCCCGGCGGCGAAACCTGGCCCTGTTCGTGCTCGGCCTGGTGGCCCTGCCCTCCTGCCAGGCCATGCTTCTGGTCTACGGGACCCGCCTCAGGGAGTACTTCGCCATCAACGCCGAGCAATTCGGGACGCTGTTCGGCAGTCGCGGCCTGGGCCGCATACCGGCCCTGTTGAGCATTGGCCCGCTGCTGGCCCGTCTGGGGGTCCGGCGGGTGACGGAACTGGCCGCGGTGGGGACCGGAGTCGCCTTCCTGATCCTGGGGGTCGGAGGAACCCTGCCGGCCTTCCGGGTGTCCATGCCGGCCATGGGCTTCTTTCTGGGGCTCTCCGGCATTGCCATCCCGGCATTTCTGATTTCGCTCTTCCCGGATCGAAAGCGGCGCGTCTTCTCGCTCATGCTGGTGGCTTCGGCGGCGCCTTCGATCCTGACTCCCCTGCTGGCCAACGAGTTGTTGAAGTGGTCGGACGGGCGCGGGGATGCAGCTTTCGCCACCATTTTCCAGACCCCGTTCGCCATTTGCGGGGGAGCGCTGCTGCTGGGAGGCCTGCTGCTGAGCCTGGCCAAACTGAAGGAGTCCCGGGCCGCGCTGGAAAAACCCCACCGCATCCGCATCGGCCAACTGCTGCATCTTCGTTCCCTGGCCATCGTGCTGATGCTTTCCCTGCACGCCGCCGCCGACACCACCCTCTACACCTTCCTGCCCATGTTCATGGCCAGCCAGTTCGCACGGCTGCCCCTGCCGCCGGCCACGGCGGTAGCCGGCCACGGCCTGGCTTACGTGGCCACCCGGACCCTGCTGTCCTTCTGGCCCGAGGGAAAGTGGCACCGGGGCATCTTGTGCCTGGCGGGACCGCTCGGGGGAACCACCGTCATCCTGACCCTCTGGTTCGGACCGGCCGTCTCGGTGCCGATCCTCTATACCCTGGCCAGCATGATGTTTGCCGCCGAGTACCCGGTGCTGGTCAGCGAAGTCTCCTCGGAGTCCATGGCCGAATTCGGCTCCATCGTGGCCGGCGGCATGCTGGTCAGCGAGTTGATCGGCTTCGCTCTTCTCAAGGGAACCGGCAGGCTGGCCGACCTTACCGGCGATTTCCGGCTGGCGCTGAGCGTGGCAGCCTGCGGTTTCCTGGCTTTCGGCCTGATCGCGGCCCTGACGGGCCTGGGGAGACGGACCCGGGGCGGGCAATCCTCCAGTACTTAGCGAGGCTTCGTCTCAAACCGACATAAAACAAAAAGAGCTATCCACGAAGGGCCACGAAGAACTACGAAGACACACGAAGAAAGACCGGAAAAGCAGCCGGCGGAATTAAAGAACGAAACGGATGATAGATGAGGTCTCTGGAGCGTGAACGATTACAACCCGGAAGGGCGTGAATAGGGGACGTTGTTGAATTACTGGAATAACTGGTAAAGAGCGGGTAGGAGACGTTACTGAATCAAAGCCATTCAGCAGCGGCTGATCGAAGTAATTCCAGTAATTCAACAACGTCCCCAGCGCTCGACGACGAATTTTGCAAAAGGCTCGCCCCACTTCTTTCTTCGTGGCCCTTCGTCGTCCTTCGTGGACCTTCGTGGATATCTCTTTTCCCGCTTATCGTCTTGTGGCCGGCAACTCCCTCCGGCAAACCACGCCGCCAAACCAGGCCGTCACCAGGAAGCAGGCCAGCGGCACCGCATAGGCGATCCTGATGCTGCCGGTCATGTCGGAGACCTGGCCCTGTAGCGCCGTCAGTACGGCTCCGCCCAGGATGGCCATGATCAGCCCGGCTCCGCCGATCTTGGTGTCCGGGCCGAGCCCCTGCACCGACAGGCCGAAAATGGTGGGAAACATCAGGGACATGCAACCCGATATCCCCACCAGGGCATAGACCCCGGCAGGGCCTCCCGCCAGAATCACCCCCAGGGTGCAGCCCATGGCGATCAGGGACATCAGGCACAGCAAGGCGCCGGGGCTCATAAAGCGCATGAGCCAAGTGTTGATGAATCGAGAGACGGTGAAGAGAATCAGCGCCACCAGGTAGTAGCTGGCCGCCTGGTCCTCGTTCAGCCTCAGTTCCTGCATCACGTAGCGAATGGTGAAGGACCACACCCCGATCTGGGCGCCCACGTAGAAGAACTGGGCGGTTACCCCCCAACGGTAGCGGGACACCCGTATCAGCCTTCCCACCGTAGCCGACAACTCCAGGTCGCCGCCGCTGTCGGCAGCCCTGGGCCAGCGGGTGGCGGCGATGAGGATCCAAACCAGGGTCAGGAAAAGGGCCACCGCCACGTAGGGCTCCATCACGGCCGCCAGCTCCCCGGCCTGAATCCGGTCGAGCTGTTCCCGGTTCATGGCGGCCCGATCCTCGGCGCCAGCCCGGTTCAGCTCGGAAAGAATGAACCACTTGCTGAGAAAGACCCCCAGGATGGAACCGATGGGATTGAAGGACTGGGCGAAATTCAACCGCCGGGTTCCGGTTGCTTCGGGTCCCATGGCGATGATGTAGGGATTGGCGGCGGTCTCCAGGATGGAGAGTCCCCCCGCCAGGATGTAGAGGGCCAGCAGGAAATGGGGGTAGCTCATGGTCTTGCTGGCCGGATAGAAGAGCAGCGCTCCGCACACGAACAGCCCCAGCCCCAGAAGCACTCCGGCCTTGTAGGTCCACTTCTTGACGAACAGCGCGGCAGGCAGGGCCAGGCAGAAGTAGGACCCGTAGAAGGCGATCTGTATCCAGGAGGTCTGGAAGTCCGACAGGCTCATGATCCGCTTGAAGGCCGCCAGCAGCGTATCGGTCATGTTGTTGGCCAGGCCCCACCAGGCAAAGCAACTGGTGAGCAGGACAAAGGGCCAAAGCGTCCGGCGGGGGATCAGCACTTTCGAGGGGTCCTCCATTGCAGCCTCCAAGCCGCCTTTCCGGCACGGGTTCCGAGTGTCCTGACGGTTCAGCGCCTGCCGGCAACCATTGCGGCTTGCGCCGGCAGAAAGGCTACTGGACTCGGGCGGGTGGATCAAGAGTTCGTGACAACCCCCGCGCGGGAAAGAGTCCTCTTGCGAATTCCCTTTGGGCGGAGCCCCGGCCCGCCTAGAATCGTTGTGGAAAGATCGTCGGAGACTTCGGAGCATTGCGGGACGATCCCGGCAGGAACCGTCCCGGACGATTGCCGTGGAAGCGCAGATGCGAAAGACAAGGGGGTAACGCATGTCACTGTTGTCGAAGGCGAGCGCCGTGGGTTTCGCCATCCCGATCCTGCTGGCCGCGCTGTGGACCGTGGCTCCGGGAGAATCCGGATCCGACCGGGAGTGGAAGACCTCCACCTTTCTGGATTTCGTGGACGGCACCTTGACCGACGGTGGAGCCAATACCTACGTGGGGGCCGACGGGACGGTCCGGCTCATCAACCTCTGGGACTTGAACGGCGACGGCCACCTGGACCTCTTGTTTCCCAGCAGCCACGACCACAACGAGAAGGTGGACCTGTTCATCTACTGGGGACGTTCAGGATTCGACCCCAACGGCAGGACCCGGCTGCCCAGCAACGGGGGCAAAGCCGTGGCCATTGCCGACCTGAACCGGGATGGGCAGCCCGACCTGGTCCTGGTCAACCGCTTCAACGGCACCCGCAGTGACCTGGACTCCTACGTCTACTGGGGCAGCCGGGACGGCTTCGACCCCGATCGCCGCACCTTGCTGCCGACCCGGGGCGCCGAGGCCGTGGCTGCGGCCGACCTCAACGGGGACGGCTGGAAGGAGCTGGTCTTCGCCAACAGCGGCTTGAGCTACCACGTGCCGGTGGACCGATTCAACCGGTCCTTCATCTACTGGGGCTCGGAGAGCGGATACAGCCCGGAGCGCCGCACCAGCCTGAAGACGGTGCTGGCCCGCGACCTGGAAGTCGCCGATATGGACCGGGACGGCTCCCTCGACCTGGTCTTCGCCATTGAAGGGAACCGCGATGAAGAGTCGGGCGCCTGGATTTACTGGGGAGACGGAAAGGGAGATTTCTCCGGGCGTCCGGTCACCAGGCTGCCCGGTGAGCGGAGCTCGGCGGTGGCCGCCACCGACCTCAACGGAGACGGCTGGCCGGAAGTGGCGCTGGCCAACAGCTTCCGGCTTCGGGCCCGGGAGATGGACATCTACAACATCGTCGATACGGTGGCGGTCGATTCCTATGTCTACTGGGGCAGCCCGGAGGGCTATGGGGCCGGGGAGCCCAGCCGGTTGCCGACGGTTTCCGCCGGGGACGTGGAAGCGGCCGACCTCAACGGAGACCGCAGGCCCGACCTGGTCTTCGCCAACGGGGCCGGCGGGGCGTCCTATGTCTACTGGGCTTCGGCCGAAGGGTTCCACCCCAACAAGCGCTCGGCCCTTCCCACCTCGGAAGCCGCGGACGTGGAAGTCGAGGATATCAATCGAGACGGCTTTCCCGACCTGGTCTTTGCTCAGCGCGCCAACCGCCTGGCCCAGGATGGCGGCTCCCTGATCTACTGGGGCGGCGGCCAGGGATTCAGCCGCGACCGCAAG
The DNA here is from genome assembly GCA_963665655.1 of Terriglobia bacterium. Classification (GTDB taxonomy): domain Bacteria; phylum Acidobacteriota; class Terriglobia; order Versatilivoradales; family Versatilivoraceae; genus Versatilivorator. The sequence goes on along the minus strand of OY762429.1, from coordinate 3,642,413 downwards.
CAGACCCTTCCCACCTTGCACGCCAGCGGAATCGCCATCGGCGACCTGGACTCCGACGGCAAGCGGGACCTGGTCTTCGCCAACAAGTCGGACGGCGGCCTCCCGGTGCCGTCCCTCCTCTACTGGGGAGGCCCCAAAGGCATATACAGCCCGGAAAGACGGTTGGAGCTCGGCAGCGGCGGCGCCGGTTCCTACGCGGCCGCCGACCTGAACCGGGACGGATTCTCCGATCTCTTTCTCCCGGAAAAGCCCCCCGCCATTTACTGGGGCGGCCGGGAGCCCTATTCCCTCAGCCGGTCCTCCAGGGTGGACTCCGAGCTGGCGATGTCGGGCAGGTTCGCCGACCTCAATCGAGACGGCTACCTGGACCTGGCGCTGAGCGAGTGGCAGCCGGGACATGAGCAGACCAGCCTACTCTGGGGAGGCCCCGGGGACTACTCCCGGGACAACCGCTTTGTCTTCCAGGTGGGAGGGTTGCGCCACCACCACCTGGCCGACCTGGATCGGAACGGTTGGCCGGACCTCCTCTTCACCAGCACCACCAACCGGGAGATCTTTATCTACTGGAACGACGCCCAGGGCTTCGACAACGCCCGCAAGACCCGCTTGCCCACCGGCGTCGCCGCCACCGTCGAAGTGGCCGACCTCGATGGAGACGGCTGGCTGGAGATCATCGTGCCCAACCTGTTCGATCCCGATCCCGCTCCCGACAAGCCTCAATCCTTCGGGGGCTCTCCTCAAGGCGATACCTTCATCTACTGGGGCGGCCCCGAGGGCTATTCCCCGGAATCCCGCCAGGTTCTGCCTTCCATCGGGAACGCCGACGTGGCCGTGGCCGATCTGGACCGGGACGGTCGTCTGGACCTGGTGCTCACCAGCTACCACGCCGGCCACACCCGCAGCCATCCCTCCACCATCTATTGGAACGGTGCCCAGGGATTCCAGTCCGACCGTTTCACCCGGCTGCCGACAAACTCGGCCTCGGGCGTGCTGACGGCCGACTTCGACCGCAACGGCTACCAGGACATTCTCTTCTCCTGCCATTCCAAGGATGGGAACCACCGCAATGACGCCTTTCTCTACTGGGGCGGCGCCGACGGATTCTCGACCGACCGGCGCAGCCAACTGCCGGTATTGGGTCCCCATTACCTCAGCGTCATCGACATCGGCCACATCTATGACCGCGGCGACCGCTACGACTTCATCTCCCCTGCCTACGACGGCGGTCCCGGAGCCGTCTTCCCCACGCTGGAATGGAAGGGCGACACCCCCTGGCGAACCGGGCTGGAGTTTCAGCTCCGCGCGGCCGAGACGCTTCAGGGGCTGGACGCCGCCCCCTGGCAAGGTCCCCAGGGCCCGGACAGCTTCTACCGAACCTCGCCGGCCAGGATCGAAGGCCTGCCTCGGAAAGCCCGCTGGATCCAGTACAAGGCCAGCCTGATCAGCCCCGACTCCGCCAACAGCCCGGTGTTGCGATCGGTTACGGTCGGATATCGCCGGCAGGGCGACTGATGGACTGGGAAGGATGAGTCGCGCCCATGGCCACAGAGCTCATCGGCTACAGCGACAAGTTCAGCGTGGCCCCCGGAGACAAGCTGGCATTCAAGGTCAGCACCGACCTGGCCCGATTTGACGTCGCCATCGTGCGCCTCCTCCACGGTGACGAGAACCCGGCCGGGCCGGGCTTCAAGGAAGAGGTCGTCAGCACCCCGGTTAACGGCGCCTACCCCGGTCGACGGCAGAAGATCCACTGCGGATCCTGGCTGACCGTACCCGACCGACCTGCACTGAGGGGCATGAATTCTCTCACCTTGCAAGCCTGGGTCTTCCCGACGGGAACCGACAGAGGGGAACGGCAGGGGCTGATTTCCAAGGGGTGGTCGACCGAGCCAGCCGGGTACGGGCTGGGGTTGGGGCCCGGGGGAGACCTGGAACTGCGGGTAGGCTGCCCGGATGGCCAGAGCTACAGCCTCTCGACCGGACGAGCCCTGCGAGGCCGCCACTGGTATTTCGTGGCGGCCACCATCGACCTCTCCATCCGGCGGGTCCTTAAATGGCGCAAGGGAGGCCCCCGCCATCTGGCCAGCGACCTCTACCTGGTGGACTGGCTGGAAGCCAAGGGATTCGACTGCGACGTCATCACCGACGAGGACCTGCACCGTCAAGGCCTGGAACTGTTGCGGGACTACCGGGTCCTGCTGACCGGCACCCATCCCGAGTACGCCACCGGGGCCATGCTCTCGGCCCTGGAGCAGTACCTGGGCCGGGGGGGGGGCGGCTGATGTACCTGGGGGGCAACGGGTTTTACTGGGTCACCAGCATTTCCCGGGAAAAACCCCACGTCATGGAGGTCCGGCGAGGACATGCCGGGTCACGGACCTGGGAATCGGCACCCGGAGAGGTCCACCACAGCACCACCGGGGAGATGGGAGGGCTGTGGCGGCACCGGAGCAAGGCTCCCAACCGTCTGGTGGGGGTGGGCCTTTCCTGCATGGGCTGGAGCACCCGGTCGCCGGGCTACGCCCGCACTTCGGCCAGTGGCGACCCGCGGGCAGCCTTCATCTTCGAGGGCGTGGGTGACCAGGAGATCATCGGGGACTTCGGCCTGGCCATGGGCGGGGCCGCCGGAGACGAGCTGGACCGGCTCGATTTCGAGCTGGGGACCCCTCCTCACGCCCTGCTGCTGGCCTCCTCCAGCGGCCACAACCACCACTACCAGCAGGTCATCGAGGACATTCCCCAACTCAAGAGCGAACGGCTCTACGGCGGCAGCACCCATCCTCCGGTTCGGGCCGACATGGTCTATTTCGAGACCGCCCGCGGAGGAGCGGTCTTCTCGGTGGGGTCCATGTCCTGGTGCGGCAGCCTGTCCCACAATGACTATGACAACAACGTGTCCCGGATTACGGAAAATGTTCTGAGGAAGTTCCTGCGTTGAGAAATGCGGGTTAGAAGACGAATCGCAAGTGATTGTAAACTGAGAGGTGATAGGTTACATTAGACGCATGATCGTCCGCTTCCGGCACAAGGGTCTCCAGCTTCTCTATGAGAAGGGTGACCGGCGGCGGGTGCCGTCGAAATACGCTGCCAAGCTGGAGCGTATCCTGGCGCGTTTAGACCAGGCAGCCGGGCCGGCAAGCATGGACCTGCCGGGATTCAGGCTCCATCCATTGAAGGGCGATCATGCGGGTTACTGGGCGGTCAGCGTGTCCGGTAACTGGCGAGTGGTATTCCGCTTCGAAGGCATGAATGCCAGCGGGGTGGATCTGGTGGATTACCACTAGTCGAAGAGCCTGTTGAATCGAAGGAGGACCGTGATATGCCCATGAAATCCCCGCCCCATCCGGGGCTGTCCGTTCGTCACGACTGCCTGGAGCCGCTTGGTCTCAGCGTGACGGAAGCCGCCAAGAAGCTTGGGGTCAGCCGTAAACAGTTGTCCGATGTGGTCAACGGCCATTCGGGGATCTCACCTGAGATGGCGATCCGTCTCGACAAGGCCTTCGGCGGCGGAGCCGACACCTGGTACCGCCTGCAGGCGGCCTACGACCTGACTCGGGCGATGAAAAATGCGGATCGAATCCAGGTTGAGCGGCTGTCGCCTGTGGCGTAAACAACCCTTTTGACGGTAGTCCTGCGGCTGGGCGCAATACTGGGGTGGCGCCACCACCATGGATGCAGCCACCCCGAATCAGACTGGATCCCTTCCCCGATTCCATTGAGATCAGAGTGAATTTCCGGTAAGGTAGAGGCATTCGGGCAAGGCTTTTTCCACTCGACCCACCGCAACCGTGAACCGCATGCCGGCAAGACTCATTCCATGGCTGGTGTTGCACCTGATGTTGGGCTCCCTGCCTGCCTCGGCTCCTGCCGAATCCGTCCCCGACTTCGAAGGCATCCGGCCCATTCTCGAAAAACACTGTCTGGCCTGTCACGACTCCCGGTCGCACCAGAGCGGCCTGGTGCTGGAGAGCCCCCAAGCCATACTCCAGGGAGGCGCTCTGAACGGGCCCGCCGTCATCCCGGGGAATAGCCGGGAGAGTCCCTTGATTCTCTACCTGACCGGCGGCAAGCAGCCTCGGATGCCCTTGAGCGGCACTCCGCTCAGCGAGGAAGAGATTGCCTCGATAGCCGGGTGGATCGATCAACTGCCGCCACTTTCGGAAGCCGGAAACCAGGTGCGGGGATGGCCCTGGACGGAGTTGAAGGCGCCCGAGATCCCGCGGGTGCGCCATGACCGGTGGGTGAAGAATTCGATCGATGCCTTCATCCTGGCCAAGCTGGAGAGCCGGAAGCTGGCTCCCGCCCCGCCGGTCTCGAAGCGGCTCCTGCTGCGGCGCCTCTATTTCGATCTCATCGGCCTGCCCCCGACTCCCGAGCAGATGCGTCGATTCGCCAGCGATCCCAACCCCGACGCCTACCGGCAGGAAATCGACCGGCTGCTTCGAGACCCTCGCTACGGCGAGCGCTGGGGTCGGCATTGGCTGGACATTGTGCGGTATGCCGATACCGACGGCGGCTATGACGGTCCCCTCCCCCACATCTGGCGCTATCGGGACTACGTGGTCCGGGCCTTCAACCAGGACCGGCCTTTCGACCGCTTCATTCGGGAGCAGATTGCCGGCGACTCCTATGCCCACTATGGAAAGGAAGGCAAGCTCGGCGTTGGATTCCTGCATGGCACGGTGTTCAGCGAGGATGGCGTGCGGCGCGACGCCCTCAACGACATCGTCAACACCACCGCTTCGGCCTTTCTGGGACTCACTCTGGCCTGCGCCCGCTGCCACGATCACAAGTACGACCCCATCCCCATCCGTGACTACTATCGGATGGAGGCCTTCTTCGCACCGGTCAAGCTCAGCACCATGGAAGTACCCTTCAGCCAGTACGAGCTGCCCGGCCGAGACCCCAAGGCCTGGGAAGACGGCAAGGCCTACTGGGAGAGTCTGCTCGAGCGCCAGAAGGAGTTCCGCGAAAAGACCACCGCCGGGTTCAAGGAACGGCTGGAAAAGGCTCGCTTCCTGCAGGCTTATCAGGATCTCAAGGAACTGCCTCCCTTGAGCAACAGTCCCGTCAACGGAGACCTCAAGCGGGCAGCCCTGGAAGGCGTCCTCTTGAATGAGCAGGAACAGGCGCTCTACCACCTGATGCGCAAGCAGACCACCGCCTATCGCAACCCGCACAGCCCCGACTACTACAAGGCCATGGCCCACTCGGCGTCGGCCTCCCTGGGCCTGAACTACGCGGCCGCGGGAAGAGATGCCGGAGGCCTTCCGGACCCGCCGACCACCTTTGTGCTGGAGGGAGGAGATCCCAAGAAGCGGGGCGAGGTGGTCCTGCCGGGATTCCTCAGCGCCCTGACCGGCCACTCGGAACCGGCCGGGCTGGAAGAGGTTGGCCACGACGGGGTCTCCCGCCCCATCCGCAACCCCACCAAGGTTCTGGCCGAGTGGATCGCCAGCCCCGAAAACCCGCTGACGGCCCGGGTGATGGTCAATCGGATCTGGCAGCACCATTTCGGCCGAGGACTGGTGAGGACCCCCAACGATTTCGGCCGCAACGGCTCCGGCACCGACTACCCGGAGCTCATCGACTGGCTGGCCACCCGGTTCATCCGGAGCGGTTGGAGCGTCAAGTCCATGCACCGGCTCATTCTGCAGTCCAACACCTATCGCCAGTCGATGCATCATCCGGAATTCGACCGTTTCCAGAAGATCGACTCCGAGAATCGCTACTACTGGCGATGGAGCATGTTGCGGCTGGAAGCCGAGGCCATCCGAGACAGCGTCCTGGCGGTGAGCGGCCGCTTGAATCCGCTCATGGGAGGACCCGGATTTTTTCCCAGGATCGACAAGGACCTGTTGGAAGGAGCCGTGACCTGGTTCGAGCCCTCCCCTCCCGAGGCGAGAAATCGACGCAGCCTTTACATGTATCAGCAGCGCAGCCTGGTGTTGCCCCTGGTGAAGGTCTTTGACGGCACCCAACTGGACGAGAGCTGCGCCGCCAGGGAGGTCACCACCGTGACCCCCCAGGTTTTCGTCCTCTTCAACAGCCGGTTTGCCCACGAGCAGAGCCGCGCGCTGGCCGGCAGGATCATCGCAGAGGCTGGGGATGATCCCGGACAACAGCTCGAGCAGGCCTTCCAACTCGCCCTGCAACGCTCCCCCACTCCTTCGGAACGAACCGACGGCCTGGAGTTTCTGGGAGCCGCTCGGCCGGTTTCGGCTGATCCGAAGGATACCGTGAGTCTGAACACGGGCGGGGGCGGTTCCATCGGCGACGACCGGGTCAATCCCGCCGCACGGCGGAAAAAGGACGCGGATGGAACCTTGGCCGATCTCTGCCTGGCCCTGTTCAACCTGAACGAATTCATCTATATCGAGTAATGGCAACGCGGGAGGATAAGTCCCCGCATCCTGAAAAGGAGAACCCTCACCATGGCTGATGGTCTGCCGAAAAGGAACCCCGTCCCGAGCCCCCTGAGCGGTCCGCAGACGGAACCCGTGGGACGCCGGCACTTCCTCCTGCAGGGTGGAGCCGGTTTGGGGGGACTGGCCCTGTCCTACCTGCTGCAACGAGAGACTCTGCTGGCCTCGGAATCTCCCGCCAGCCCACTGGCCCCCAAGGCCCCCCACCTGCCGGCCAAGGCCAAGTCCTGCATCTTCCTGTTCATGGGCGGGGGTCCCGGCCACATGGACACCTTCGACCCCAAGCCGGATCTCACCCGCCACCACGGAACGGTTGCCAGCGGCGGACCGGACCAACCCGAAGGCTCCAAGCTCCTCTATATCGGCAGTCCCTTCCGGTTCAGCAAACGGGGAAAGAGCGGCATCGAGGTCTCCGAGCTTTTCCCTCATCTGGGCGAGTGGGTCGACGAAATGTCGGTGGTTCGGTCTCTCTACACCGACAGCGACAACCACACCGCCGGCAGCCTGCTCATGAACCTGGGCCGCCCCATGCCGGGCAGTCCCTCCCTGGGCTCCTGGATGGTCTATGGCTTGGGCACCGAGAACCAGGATTTGCCTGCCTTTGTGGTCTTGCCCGATTACCGTTTCATCCACGGCCCCCAGAATTGGTCCAACGGATATCTGCCGGCCATCTATCAAGGCACCCTGCTGAACCTGGTGGGGCCGCCCATCGTCGATCTGAAGCCGCCTGAAGGGGTGACCCGACCCCGGCAGGCGGCCAATCTGCGCCTGATCAACAAGTGGAACCGGGACCATCTGCGCTCCAATCCGGTCAAGGATGACCTGCAGGCTCGCATCCGCAACTATGAGCTGGCCTTCCGGATGCAAACCTCGGTCCCCGAGGCCCTGGACCTGGAGAAGGAACCCGAGAGCATCCGGGAACTCTATGGCTTGAACAACGCCGTCACCGAGCCCATGGGACGAAAGTGCCTGATGGCCAGGCGGATGGTGGAGCGCGGCGTCCGATTCATCCAGGTTTTCAACAGCAGTTGGGATTCCCACTTCGATCTCACCAAGGAGCACTCCCGCAAGGGTCTGGAAACCGACCGGCCGATCGCGGGTCTACTGCAGGACCTGAAACAGCGAGGCCTGCTGGACGAAACCCTGGTGGTCTGGGGAGGCGAATTCGGGCGCACCCCTGCAAGCGGCCGCGGCCTGGTGAAGGAGACCATGGGGCGCGAGCACAACAAGGAGGCCATGGCGATGTGGTTTGCCGGCGGGGGCGTCAAGCGGGGGACCGTGGTGGGAGCGACCGACGAAATGGGGCGACGGGCCGTTGAATCCCGCTATCACATTCACGATCTGCATGCCACCATCCTCCACTTGATGGGGTTGGACGATATGCGCCTGACCTACTATCACGGCGGGCGTTTCAAGCGTCTCACCGATCTGGGCGGTCACTTGATCAAGGAGATGATCGCCTGATGGAACCCATCAGCCGGCGCGGCTTGCTGGCCATGGGTGTCGCCGGAGCCGCCCATCTGCTGAGGCCTGCTGCTGCTCTCCCTTCCAGGGTCGCCTCTCACGGGAAACGCCGCCTCCTGTTCAACTGGGACGGCTCCATGATCCACTGCTGGGGCCGCACCGCCCTGCCGCACTCCAAGGACCCCCTGACCCGCGACCAGTTCACCTCCCTGGTGTTCACTCCCATTGAAGACTCGGCCGTGGATACCGTGCTCTTCAGCTTCGGCAGCGGAAACGTGGCCGAGTACCAGAGCCGGGTGCTGGAGTGGCCGGGAGAAGCCGACAACTTCCAATTCCCCGAGGAAAGAACCTGGCACGCCGGCATCCCGGTAGACCCCAAGGACCAGTACCGGAACCCGAAGTCGCTGGCCGAGGCCGGACACAATCCCCCGGCGGTTGTGGTCCAGGAATGCCACCGCCGAGGCCTGGAGGCCTTTGTTTCCCTGCGCATGAACGACTGCCACGATGCCCTTCGGGGGCGCGGGCAGTTGCCCAACCCTGAACTGCCCACCTTCAAGCGTCTCAATCCCGATTGGCTTTCCAATCTGCGCTGGTGGACGGCGCTCAATTTCGAAAAACCCCAGGTCCGCGATCTCAAGCTGCGAGTGATCGAGGAATTTTTCGATCGCTGGGATTTCGACGGCATCGAGTTGGACTGGCTTCGACACACCTTGAACTTTCCCCGGGGCACGGAACGCGAGAACGCCAAGCACCTCACCAGTTTCATGCGCTCGGTGCGCCGCAGTTTGCGAGAGCGAGGCCGGCGCCGCGGCAGACCCATTGAGCTGGGCGTACGGGTTCCGGAGCGCCTGGAGTGGTGTCTGGAAGGAGGTTACGACCTCCCCACCTGGATTTCCGAGGACCTGGTGGATTTTCTGATCCTGGGACAGGGATTGACCGAACTGCCGGAATTGAAAGCGTTTCGACAACTGATGACCCGCGCCAACCTGCCCATCTATCCCTGCCTCTACATGTACGGCAATGGATACCGGGTCAGTCCCGATGCCGTGATCCGGGGCAGCGCGGCCAACCTCTGGCGGGACGGCGCCGACGGTCTCTACACCTTCAACTGGTTCACCTACGGATCATGGCGGAAGCCTCTGTTGGATGAGATTGCCGATCCGACAACCCTGGCCAGGAAAACCAAGCACTATACGACCGTCCATCGATTCGACTCGACGCCCTTCACTCCCGTAACCGACGCCATTCGCTACAACACCGCCCTCCGGGATGCCCCGCTCCCTTTCGACCTGATCCCCAACGGCAAGGCAAGGACCCTGCCGGTTCCCATCGCGGATGACCCGAGATCGAAGACGAACCGCCCCCGGAAGGCTGAATTGTGGATCGGCATGCACTACCACAGGACGGGAGACGTCCTGAACCTCCTACTCAACGGGCAGCCGCTGGAACCCGGGGAACTGCAGATCTCCAGCCACTGGCAGCCGGCAGGTTACGAGGTCAGTCCGCCGGCCGGACAGGGAATCCTGGGCTTTCCCGCCGGAGAATCGTACGACATGCGGTTCAAGGCCCTGCGGCTCGACCTTCCCGTCAACAGCCTCCAGAAGGGCCGCAATCGGCTGGACCTCAAGCTGCTGGCCCGCGGCGCCGGATCGGACAAGCCCTTGCGGATTACCCGGGTGGAAGTGTTGGCCGAGGCGTGACACGAGATCGGCCAACCGCCGGAGCCAGCCGATCGACCCGTTCCGGCTCTTACGGTGAAGAAGGAGAGGAACAACCGGAAATGAACACTTCAAAGCTCGGTCCCACGGAACTGGAACGGCATGCCGCCAGGCTGACAGGGGAGGGCTATACCATCATCCCCGAGGTGCTGTCCCCGGCAGACCTGGACGAGGCCAGGCGGGCCATCGACGAGACCCTGGAGGCGGAAGCCGCCACCGCCCGCAAGTACGGTCTGCAGAACGAGAACCTCCTGATGTGCTACAACGCCCAGGGCAAGCACCCTCATTTCCCGGGCATGCTGACCCGGCATCCGGAGCCGCTGCTGGTGGCCCGCCGGGTGCTGGGGGACGACATGTTCGCCCACAACCTGGCCATCCGCAAACCGCTGCCGACCGGAAAGAAGGACTGGACCAGGCTGGGCGGCTACCTGCATGCCGACTGGCACCACTTTACGGTCAACCCCTTCATCGGCGGCAGGCACTATCCGCTGGCCGTCCAGTCCGTCTGGTGCATTTCCGAATTCACCCGGCAGAACGGGGCCACCTACGTCTGGCCGCGATCGCACCTGTCTCTGGAAGTCCCCCCGGAACAGCCGCGGACCCTGCCGGAGGGGTGGATTCGAGCCGAGGCCCCGGCGGGTTCGGCCATCCTCTGGGACTCGGCCCTCTGGCACACCAGCGGCGCCAACTGCGGCACGGCGCCCCGCTACTCGCTGGTGTACTACTTCCAGCGCTGGTGGGTCCGGGGCTTCAACGATGCCTATCGGCTTTGTCCCCCGGAGGCCAGGGCGCGCATGACGGAGGAGGAGCGCCGCATCTGGGGGTTGGAGGCCGCGGTCCCGCCCAATACCCATTTCCGCGGAATGAGGCCGGAACAGATCGAAGCCCTCACCCCCGAGGAGAAGGCCGTCCTCAACATCGCGGCGTTTTGACAGGGTGTCATCGACTCCGTGACACGGACCGGAGCATGCTCCTCGACCAGCGCTGCGGTGCGGTCGAAGGGCTACTTGTCGGAGCGGGAATACCGGCTTCGATGAGTCGATTTCTTGCTATACTGACTTCTCAAGGAAGGTCCATGGCCACGATTGTTTTCGACACCCACGCTTTCGTGAAGGAGTTGGCCGAGGCCGGCATGCCGGAGAAGCAGGCCGAAGTGCTGGCTCGCTCGCAGGCGACGCTGATCAATGAGACGCTGGCCACCAAGCAGGACTTGAAAGAACTGGAGCTACGCTTGACGATACGCCTCGGCTCCATGATGGTGATTGCCATCGGCGTGGTCGCCGCCCTGGTGAAGCTGCTGTAACCAACGATTTCCCCTCCCGCAAGGAACCAATCCATACTACTTCAAGCGGGAGGGCTCCGAGCTGCAATTGGCAATCGAGGCAAGAATCCCGGACGATCTGAGGCAGAAGACGGCTAGACCAGAGCTGGACACGGCGCGGTATGAAGTGGCCATTGGTTTCGACGAAACACAACGCCAGTTTGAATTCAAGGCTGAGAAATTCTTACTCAAACAAACAGGGATCAAAGAACCACTTCAGCGCTTGTTGTTTCCCATGCCCGCCAACCCGCCCGAGTCTCTTCTGACCGGGAACAGACCCAATACCAAGACTGTGGTCAATTCGGCGGGCCAAGGCCATGGCTGCCGCCCGTGGCATTACCTTGAAGCGGTTCTTCAGCGCTCACGGAACGAACGCGGCGTTGCGTCGTAGAGGCTCGCAACGGTGCTGTTGAGCCTCCCTGGATGGCCGGGTTCGGGGCGCTATCCGATATTTCCGACGAGAACCGCCATGTCCTCAATTTGATCGAAGAGGAGTTTGAACGGCTCTCTCCCGAATCTAGCGCATAGCCTTCTGAGAGTGAAACAGCGGCGTGTCAGTTGGATCAGGGCATGACCTGCTCCAGGATGGCGACGTCCCCGGGGTTCCAGGTCTGGGCGATGATGTAGAGCTTGCCGTCGACCTGGCGCACCACGGCGTCGTGGATGTGCTGAAAGGTCTCCAGGCCCAGCTCATCCTTGACCATCACCGTGGAAATCACCCGGTCCCCTTCCAGAATGTATATGGGCGCGCCCTTGCTGCGGTCGGGTCCATACAGGCAACCCACCACGGCGTATTTCCCCGCGTAGTCGATGTCGATGGGAAAGGAACCCACCGGCAGCCTCAGGGTGGACCGGTAATGGCCGTACCTCGTGAAGCGCTCCACTTTGGCGTTGGGGCGGTCCGAGACCGCCAAATGTCGCCTGTCGGGAGTCAGGGTGATGCCGTGCCCAGTGCCGAACCGGCCCGGGCCATCGCCCTTGCCGCCGAAAGCCAGGTCGTGCCAGGCGACCCGGAAGGGGTTGGTGCCCAGGACTCGGGCTGTCAGGACGAAGTCGAGACTGGAGTACCCTGTCGTCACGTAGAGCGTTCCGTCGAGATGCTCCACGTCGGTGGGGGCAAAATTCCCCATTCCCCGGAAGTAGTCGTTGACGGTGGGATGATCGAAGTCGTCTTCCGGGGTGGGAGCCTCGAGCGTGTGGACCAGGGCTCCGTCAAGCGTGGTGGTATGAATGTCTCCGGTCTTGTGGGCCGGAAAGGTCAGGTAGCCCGTTCCATCGGCGCCGTACCAGACGGTGACATTGTGAAGATTCACCTCCCTGATCGCCTCCGGCGTCTCCAGCAGCCGTATGGTCTTCAGGTCGGCGCTGATCTGAAGAATTCCCGCTCCGGCCAGGGCGAAGTAGGTCTCTCCCCTTCCGGGGCGGCGGTCCACCGTAAAGCCCCCGTGGGCGGCGGCCAGGACCTTCCTGGCTTTCTCGGGCAACCGTTTCGAGGTATGCAGGACCCGAAACTTCATGGCTCCCTGCCCGCTCACCGCCCCTTGAGAGGCCTCTGCCCTGTTGGCGCCGGCCAGCCCGCCGGCCACCGCGTAGGCCACCGCCGACCTGTGGTCATGAGAGAAGAGCATGGAAGCGCTTGAACCGAGGTTCAACACAAGGGCACAGATACAGGCAAGAACGCGGGCGCGCCGTTTCATGGTAGTACTCCCCCCGTTGGAAATTGGATCGGAACGATCCTCCGATTCACGCATGGAGCATCGTATTTCGGACTTCAGCAGGCAAGCTGGGCCCCCGCTCCCCCACGACGGGGCGGACCCTTCAAGGGATGAACCCGGGGATATTGATGGCGTATCGGGGGCAGGGACAGGTCCCGGTTCCCTCACCGTCTTTCTTGGTGTGTCTTCGTGGTCCTTCGTGTGTCTTCGTGGATCACTCTTTTTGTCGTTGTTTCAGGCGAGCTTCAGACCAGGAACAACCGATCGTCAGGCCGACTTCGGTTCCTTGTAACACACCATCAGCTCCAGCTTCTCGATCAGGACCTCCTCGGAAATATCGGCCGGACGGCCGGCGACGCGAACCCCCACCAGGTTCTTTCCCAGGGCGAGCTGGTCCGGCTTCACCTCGAATTCCAGCCATCCGGCGTCGACGCGCGCGGCGCCCAGGTTGAGGTTGTTGATCCTCACTTCGACCCGCTTCTCGACACCTCGGGCCATGCCGCTGGTCCAGTGAGGCTCCGGGCCCGGTCCGCCCACCCGCTCGGGGACCAGTCTGTCCCTGACCATGACGGGGGGATGCTTCCCGCTCTTGGGCAAGCGCGCCGCAGCCGGATCGTTCAGCAGCAAACGGAGGCGAAGATCGGCGACCCGATCGGACTCCGACGGGATATCGTCTCCCACATTCAGGGTCAGCAGGGTATCCACCCTCCCGCTGTTGTCGAGAGCGGCGGGCAAGGCCTCCAGCATGTTGGTGTTGGAATACATGAACCTGGGAGTCGACCAGTCTTCGGGATTGGGAATCACGATGGTTCCGTGACCGCCGCCCCGACGTTGCACCACAAAAGTCTTGTCCAGATGGCGAATGACCTCGGCTCCTCCCATCTCGCGGAAGGCCTGCCGGTGCATGGGCCAATGGAGTTCTCCCGGGTCGGGGCCGTACTTGAAGTTGAAGGTCTGAATGCCGTCGGCGCCCTGCTGGTACCAGTTGGACCAGACTCCCCGAAGGACTTCGATGGGGGGAGCGCAGTAGCCGTCCGAGGAGTGATGATCGTCGATCACGCCCAGCAGCTTGATGGGCAATCCCTCGGCCAGTTGACGGAAGGCCACCAGGTCCACTTCGAAATTGCGGCATCCCAGAGCCAGGATGTCCACCAGTTGCTCCCTGATCCAGGCGCCGACATCCATTCCGTCGAAATGGCAGCCCACCAGGTTCTCGGGAACCCGGGCGGCCAACAGGAAGGCCCGGCCGCGGCGGCGCTCCACCTCCAGCGTCATCATCCGGATTCTACGAATGAGATCGGTCAGCAGGGAGTGATACTCCCAGGCCTTGCCGGGAGGGAAAATCGGGCACATGCGAGCGAAATCCAGCTCGATTCCGTCGAACTCGTAGACCGTCGCGACCTCCTCCATCTTGCGAAAGACATAGTCACGCACACCCTCGGCGGCATAGTTCCAAATCCCGTTGGGATTCCAGGGCATGACCATGACCCAATCGGGATTCTGCTGCTTGAGCGGGATGCGATTCTGATTGTGCATGTCATCGATGAAGGTCCCCCGCCCCGGAATGAACTGCGGGTCGTTGTCGCTGCCGTTCATGCGTTCGGAGAAGAAGACTTCCAGCCCTCGCTGGCGGGTCTCGTCCTGAAAAATCCGTACAATATCAATCCCTTCCCTGATCCAGCGCTGGTAAGCGGGCTGGTTGTAGGTCGGCAGGATCTTGCTGGGGTAGGCGGCCACGTTGCCCTCCCCCCAGTTCCACCACACGCTGTCGATGCAGGACTCCGGATCGTCGATGAAGGCGAAGCGGCTCTTCAGAATGGCATCGATGCCTGGATAGGTGTCGGGATCGATCAGCAGCACGTCAAAGTTCTTGGCCACCCGACGGCGGCGGTTGACGGCTTCCAGGTGAAGCGGCGAAAGCCGCACGGGGGGTCTTCCTCCACCGGGGCGATCCTCCAGATCCACACGGCATCCGCTGAGTTGCGCGGCTCCGACCACACCGGCGACGGCAGCACCCAGAAATTCTCGACGATCCATGATTCAACCACTCCTCGGCCGTGCGGCGACCTTCTTAACAGTTAGAGCCCTTTGCAAAATTCGCAATCGGGAATGACCTATGGGCTGCAACGGTGATGTGCTGCAGGCTTCGGCATTTACCACGATAAACACAAGAGGCAACAGAAACCACAAAAAGCACAAAAGGCACAAAACGAGGTTCTTGATTTCGAGTCTTGCCGATCGGATGGTTCTTTTTGTGTTTTTGTGCCTTTTGTGGCCATTGACCTTCAGATCCCTCTGCCGTTGTGACAGGCCGAACCCGCCCATCAGCCTATCACAGCGGCAAGCGGGCATTGAAAACGAGTCTTTTCCCGTGGCGCATTTCCCTTCGCAAAGTTGCTGCCGAACCCTTCCGGCAATTGGTAGGATAATACCGGGCCGGCGGGCTCCTGCCCGCGCGATCTCGGGTCGCCTGTGTCGAACCTGCTGTCATCCAGGTTTCATCCCCACTTTCTTGTCAGAGGGCTAACCCATGAATCGACCGCTCGGACCTTCCGTCGAGGAATTGATTGAAAACAAGAGCTGGTCCGACCTTCGGACTCTGGTGTCCAATTGGCCTGCGCCCGAGACGGCCGAGCTGCTGCTGGGAATGGACAAGTCGGATCGCGTTCTGCTGTTTCGCTTCCTTCCCCGTGCCGCCTCCACCGACGTCTTCGCCCATCTCAGCACCGAGTCTCAGGTTGCCCTGGTCAAGGAGCTGACCGACGAGGAAACCCGACAGCTTCTGGCCAACCTGGAGCCCGACGACAGGACTCATCTACTGGAGGAAATGCCGGGACGGGCCACTCAGCGGCTGTTGAACCTGCTGAGCCCCGAGGACCTGGTGGAAGCGCGCAAGCTGCTGGGGTACCCGGAAGAGAGCGTGGGACGCCTGATGACCCCTGACTACGTGGCCGTCCGCGCCGAGTGGACCATCGAGCGCAGCTTGCAGCACCTACGCAAGGTCGGCAAGGGGCTCGACTCCATCGCCACGGTCTATGTGACCGACCCCCAGTGGAAGCTGCTGGACGAGATCGAGCTGCAGCAGATCGTGCTGGCGGCGCCCAAGGATCGAGTCGACGCCCTGATGGACCGCTCGGTCGCCACCCTCTCCCCCTACAGCGACCGCGAGGAAGCCGTGGGTCTCTTGGGCAAGTACGACCTGGTGGCGGCGCCGGTGGTGGACTCCGGCGGCGTGCTGTTGGGGGTGGTGACGGTCGACGACGTCATGGACGTGGCCGAGGAGGAAGCGACCGAGGACTTCCAGAAGTCGGCGGCCGTGGAACCCCTGAAAATGAGCTACGAGGAGGCGGGGGTCTGGTCCCTTTACCGTAAGAGGATCCCCTGGCTGGCCCTGCTGGTTCTGGTCAACCTGGCCGCCTCTTCGGTGATCGCCGCCTACGAAGAAACCCTGTCGGCCGCCATCGCTCTGGCTTTTTTCATTCCCCTGCTCATCGGCAGCGGCGGCAATGCCGGAGCCCAGTCGGCCACCCTGATGGTGCGCGCCCTGGCCACCGGAGACATCCGGGCAAAACAATGGCCCCGAACCGTGCTCAAGGAACTGGCGGTGGGGGGAACCCTGGGAGCCACCATGGGAGCCACGGCCTGGTTCTTCGGCGTGCTTCGAGGGGGGATGGACATTGCCATCGTGGTGGGCCTGGCCATGCTGGCCATCGTTGTGGCCGCCAATACGATCGGGGTGGTGCTGCCCTTCCTCTTGAGCCGGCTGGGAATCGATCCGGCCGTGGCCAGCAGCCCCCTGATCACCTCGATCGCCGACGTGGCCGGACTGGTCATTTACTTTTGGCTCGCCTCGGCGCTGCTGGGCAGCATGGTCTGAGAAGCGGCTCGCCACTGGACAGGCCAATCGCTGTTCCGATAGACTCACCCCTCCTTGTGGCCCTCTGCCCCGAATCCCTTTCGGCGCAAGGGATTTCAGGGCCGGTCCTTTTCGATCCGCTTGTGTTCGGTGATGGTAATCCTGTTTCCGAGACAGGACACCACAAGCCGGGGCCGTAGAATCGGGGGCCCCGGAGGTCCACTGCCGATGGCCGCAGCCAGCAAGAACAACCCGGCTTCCCCCGAAGGCGCCGAGCGCAGTCCCGGCCCCACCGATGTCCTGATCATCGGCAGCGGTATCGCCGGAGCCACCACGGCCCTGCGCCTGGCCCGCAATCCCGCGAGGAGGGTGACAGTGGTCACTCGGGAAGAGGACCCCAGACAGTCCAACACCCGCTGGGCCCAGGGAGGGGTGGTGGGACGCGGCATGGACGATGCGCCGGAAACCCTGGCCTCCGACATTGTCGCTGCCGGAGCCGGAGCCAGCTCTCCTCAAGCCGCCAGGCTTCTGTCCGAAGAGGGTCCGCGGCTGCTGCAGGAAATCCTGGTGGAGGAGGCGGGGATCCCCTTCGATCGGGGGGATTCCGGCCAATTGGCCTTTGGACGGGAGGCCGCCCACTCGCGCCGGAGGGTGATCCACGTGGGAGACGCCACCGGCCTGAGCATCATCGAAGGGTTGATGGCCGCGCTGCGCCGCTGTCCCAACGTGAGCCTTCTCACCGGCTTCACGGCCGTCGACCTCATCACCTTTCCCCACCACTCCAGGGATCCGCTGGCCACCTACCAGCCGATCACCTGCCACGGCGCCTATCTGTTCGATCGGGAGGCGCGCCGGGTCCACCGGCACCTTTCCCGATTTACGGTCCTGGCCACCGGCGGCCTGGGCAGGATCTTCCGCAACACCACCAACCCCCCGGGAGCCCGCGGCGACGGACTTGCCATGGCCCACCGGGCCGGCGCCCGCATCGTCAACGCCGAGTACGTCCAGTTCCATCCCACCGCGCTGGCCACTCCAGGCGGAGACAGCTTTCTCATCAGCGAGGCCGTACGCGGTGAAGGGGGAGTCCTGCTCTCCCCGGAGGGCCGGGCCTTCATGGCCGATTACTCCGCCCGGTGGAAGGACCTCGCCCCGCGCGACGTGGTGGCTCGCGCCATTCACCACCAGATGGAAACCCACGGATACCCGCACGTTCTGCTGGACATCGCCTCCCGAATGCCGGCCGCGGCCATCGAGGAACGATTCCCCAACATCCGGTCCACCTGTCTCGAGGCCGGCATCGACATCACCAAAGAGCCCATTCCGGTAGTCCCCGCCGCCCACTACTTCTGCGGCGGGGTATTGGTGGACTCCTGGGGGCGCTCCAACATCCGCAATCTTCACGTGGTGGGTGAAGCCGGCTGCACCGGCGTCCACGGGGCCAACCGCCTGGCATCCACTTCCCTCCTGGAGGGTCTGGTCTGGGGCAGCCGCGCCGCCGACAAGATGGAAGCCTGCCTGGACTCCGGTTCCCTGCCCCCGCCTCCTTCCCTGGAGGCCCTGCCCCCCTGGGATGACAGCGGCCTGGTTTCCGATCCCGACCCGGCGCTCATCCAGGGAGACATGCAGACCATTCAAAACATCATGTGGCATTACGTGGGGCTGGTCCGCAGCGGCGACCGCCTCTCCCGCGCCATCCGGGAGTTGCGGCATCTTTGGAACGAAATCGAGACCTTCTATCGAACCACCAAGCTGAGCGACGGTCTGATCGGCCTGCGCAACGCGGTCGAGGCCGCCCTGATCGTCGCCAGGGCCGCTTACCACAACCGGCAGAGCCGCGGCTGTCACTACCGGCAGGACACGGTGCTGGCGGAGGGTGACCGCCTGATCTGAGCGAATGGGGCCATGCTGAAGAAACTGGACGATTACCGCTACCTCATTCCCAAGTCCTACAAGCAGGGGATGAGAGTCGAGGGGCTGGTCTACGCCAACGAATCGCTGATTCGGCAGATCGGGAAGGATCTGACCAGGGAACAGGTGGCCAACGTGGCCACCCTTCCGGGGCTGGTGGGACGCTCGTTGGCCATGCCTGACGCCCACCAGGGATACGGATTCTGCATCGGAGGGGTGGCGGCCTCGGACCTCGAGGAAGGGGTGGTCTCGGCGGGCGGAGTAGGCTTCGATATCAATTGCGGCGTCCGCCTGTTGGCCTCCCCCTTCCAGACCGAAGACGTCCAACCCAGGCTGCAGACTCTCCTCAATCAACTCTTTCGCGATATCCCCTGCGGCACGGGAAAGCAGGGATTGCTGAATCTGGCCCCTCGGGACCTCGACCCGGTGCTGGAAGACGGAGCCCAATGGGCGGTGCGGCAGGGGTACGGTGAAGCGGCTGACGAGGCCTTCATCGAGGAGCTGGGCAGGATGCCCGGGGCCGACTCCTCCAGAGTCAGCTCCCGAGCCAAGCAACGCGGCCACCGTCAACTGGGCACCCTGGGTTCGGGCAACCACTTCCTCGAGATCCAGAGGGTGGAGGAAGTGTTCGATTCGGAGCTTGCCGGCCGCTTCGGTCTCTACCCCGACCAGGTGGTCGTGCTGATACACACCGGATCACGCGGCCTGGGTCACCAGGTGTGCAGCGACTACCTGGATCTGATGCAGCAAGCCATGAAGCGCCATCGGATCCAGGTGATAGACCGCCAGTTGGCCTGCGTCCCCATCAACTCCGGCGAAGGCCGGGACTATCTGGCGGCCATGGCGGCCGCCGCCAATTTCGCTTTTGCCAACCGGCAGATGATCACTCACTGGACCCGCCGGGCTTTCGGCCGGATCTTGGGAAACGACAAGCTCAAGATCGTCTATGACGTCTGCCACAACATCGCCAAGAGAGAGGATCACCGGATCGGCGGCAAGACCAGGGAGGTCCTGGTCCACCGCAAGGGCGCCACCCGAGCTTTCCCCAAGGGCCATCCGGCTCTGCCCCGGGAAGTGAGAGACCTGGGACAACCGGTTCTGGTTCCCGGAAGCATGGGGACCTGCTCCTATGTGCTGGTGGGCACGGGACGGGCGATGGCTGAAACGTTCGGTTCCTCCTGCCACGGGGCGGGGCGGGCCAAGAGCCGCAGCCAGGCCAAGCGGGAAACGGCGGCGGAGAAGCTCCTGCGGGAGCTGGCAGCCAAGAAGATCCTGGTGCGGGCGCAGTCGCGGTCCGGACTGGTCGAGGAAAAGCCGGACGCCTACAAGGACGTCAGCCAGGTGGTCGAAGTGGTTGAAAAGGCGGGCATCGCCGCCAAACTGGCAAAGTTGGTTCCTCTGGCGGTCATGAAGGGTTGATCGGGCTGATTCATCATTGCCGGAAGAGGCGACCTGCGCTATACTTGTCTGTTTAAAGGTTGGAACAAACTCCTGCAGACCGTAACCGGACATCAGCCCATCAGGGTGAATCGACCAGGCGACGCTAACGGCCTGTGAGGTCCCGCGAGCGATCCCTCGTATTCAGAAGCCCTTCCAGGCAGTTTACCAGCCACGTAACACCGCGCCCCAGAGGTGCAGCGTAGCCTTTCCGGCGTTTGCGCCGCCGTGCCTTTTGTGGGCCGACTCATCGGCGGCCTGTCGAATCGTGCTCCGGACTTCAGTTCCAGGGTGCACCCATTCGGGGTCGCCTTCGATTCTCAGGCAAGCGAGTCAAACGGACCCATGATTCCCCGTACCGAACAAGACAAGCTGTTGGAGCAAACCCTGACTCCGAGTGCGGATGCGCGCGAGGTGGCTCCGCGGCCCGGTGCACTTGATGAAGATCCCGCCGAAGCCCTTCCGGAAGGCACCAGCCGTTTTCTTGGGGAAGAATCGGATCGGCAGGGCTCCCTGGGAGGACAGGCCAACGACGAAGACTCCGCTGTCGTTGGAACCGGCGAAGGAACCGGAACTCAGGATCGGGAAGACGCCGCCGGGCTGGACCTGACACCCGGCGCTCTGGACCGCGCCAGCGAGACGGACCCGGTCAGCCTCTACTATCAGGAGATGCGGTCGGTTCCATTGTTGACCCGCGAAGGGGAAGTCGCCCTGGCCAAGCGCATTGAACGGGGCAACCACAAGATTTCCAAGGCCCTGTCCCGCTCCCCCTTCGTCGTGGGTGAAATCCTCCGGCTGGGCGATCAACTGGAAAGGGGGGAGCGTTCGGTCAACCGGGTGGTGGTATCCAACGGCGACCTGATCGATGCGAGGCTTCGGGACGCATTGGACCGGATCCGAAGGATTGGAGAGTTGGCCGAAGAATGGGAGCGGTTGCAGCGCCAATGGGCCTCGGCCGACCCGGGCCAACCCGGAGAAAGTCGTCGACTGGGCAGTCGGCTTGCCCGTCACACCATCCTCGTCTCCCGAGCGGTTCGACGCCTGCAACTGACCGATTCCGAACGCGCTCGTCTGATCAGGCGGCTCAGGCAGCATTACGAGGACCTGTCCGCCAACCGGGCCAAATCGCGGGCTCCCGGTCACGATGCAGCCTCGGACGGCCGCAATCACCCTTCAAAGACCGAACGGGAAGGGCTGAGGCGGACCCTGGCCGTCCTCACCCGAAACAGCAAGAACGTGGCTCTGGCCAAGCGGGATCTGGCTCAAGCCAATCTTCGACTGGTGGCTTCCATCGCACGGAAATACTCGGGACGCGGTCTGCCCATGCTGGACTTGATTCAGGAGGGCAACATCGGTCTCATGAGGGCGGTGGACAAGTTCGAATACCGGCGCGGATACAAGTTCTCCACCTACGCTACCTGGTGGATTCGGCAAGCGGTGACTCGAGCCCTGGCGGACCAGGCCCGGACCATCCGCATCCCCGTTCACATGGTCGAGACCATCAACAAGCTGATCAGGGCTTCCAGGGCCCTGGTGCAGGAGTATGGAAGGGAGCCAAGCTCAGAGGAAATTGCCGGCCACCTGAACATTCCCGTGGGCAAGGTTCGCCAAGCCTTCAAGATCGCCCGCCAGCCCATCTCCCTGGACACCCCCGTTGGTCAGAACGAGGATTCAGTGCTGGGAAATCTGATCAAGGACGACAAGGCGGCATCGCCGGACGACCTCCTCAAGAACCGCGACTTGAAGGAGGCCGCCGAAACCGCTCTGAAGACGCTCAATCCGAAGGAAGAAAAGGTCATCCGACTTCGCTTCGGACTGGAGAACGGGGTCACCCACACGCTCGAGCAGATTGGCAGAAACCTGTCCCTGACCCGTGAGCGCATCCGCCAGATCGAAGCCAAGGCGCTGGTCAAGCTCCGTTGTTCTCCCTCCAACCGCAAACTGCTCCATTTCCTCGATCCTGCCGACGAAGAGTAGTCCCTTCCAATCAATTCCTCTGGGGCAGCGGGATCCCCAGCTGCTGCAATGTATCCGTCACGGTAGGCCGGCGGAGACGGATGCGCTCGTCGTTCAACAGGTAGGAAAATATGTATCCGAAGCAGAGAATCACCACCCCGATCAGGAAACAATAGATGACGGCGCGATCGGGATACCTGTCCTTGAGGTGCCCGACATAGAGTGGCCCGAAGATCCCTGCCGCCGCCCAGGCTGTCAGGATGGTCCCGTAAATGGCCGACATTCGCTTGGCACCGAAGACATCCAGAATGAAGGAAGGCATGGTGGCGAAGCCTCCTCCGAAGCAGAGCAGGATGTAGCAGACGAGCGCCGAGAAGACCCAGGGGTTGCGCTCGGTCATGAGTATCCCGAAGACCACCATCTGGCTGGCGAGAATGATGCGGAACACCCGGATACGGCCGATGCGATCCGACAACAGCCCCCAGAACAGTCGTCCCGCCCCGTTGCACAACGAACTGGCGGCGATCAAGGTGGCGCCGTAGGCAACCAGTGTCGCAGGCTCGATGGTAGGATCCGACAATCCCCACACATCTTGCAACAGCGGAGACTGGAAGCTGATCACCGAGATCCCCGCGGAGATGTTGAAGAAGAAGACCAGCCACATGACGATGAACCTGGACGAGAGCAGGCATTGCCCGATGGATTCCGATTCTGGAACGGCGCCGCTTCCCGAGGCGCTCGCGGGACTGGGGGCCGCAGGGGCGGGTGGATCGGAGAGCAGCAGACTGGACGGGATCAGGATGCAGGCGAATATGGCGCCGAGCCAGACGAAGAGGAGCGCCAGATTGCCTCCGGTGAAATACATCATGAGAACGGGCGCCAGCACCTTGCTGAGCAGAAAGGCTCCGATGCCGAAGCCCATGACCACGATGCCGGTTGCCAGCCCCTTGCGGTCCGGAAACCATTTCGCCGTCGTCGCAACCGGAGTGACATAGCCAAGCCCGATCCCTGCCCCCCCGATCACTCCGTAACCCAGGTAGAACAGGACCAGGTTATCCAGATGCAAGGCCAGTCCGCCGATAAAATAGCCCGACGAAAACATCAGGCTGCCGGCCGTCGCCAATAGTCGGGGTCCGGTTTTGGGCAGAACCATGCCTGCCCAGGCGGCTGAGAGCCCCAGCGTGAAAATGACCACGCTGAAGGCAATGGCGGTGTGGGTAAAGGTCCAACCGTAGTCCTGGACCAGAAGTGTCTGGAAAAAGCTCCAGGCATACACCGTCCCGAAACAGATCTGCAGCAGCGTGCAGAGCAGGACGATCACCGTGCGTGGGAGTACGACAGGCGGCATCACCATCTCACTGCCTCCAGGTGCTGGTGTTCTGTCTCAGAAACGGAATCAGACCTGGCCGCCAGGCGGCTTTCCTCGCGCCTTGTCAAAATCCATGACCATTGAGAAATGGAGAAACAGGCGAGCGAGCTGGCCGACTTCGTCGTCGCGAGCCAGGAGCTTGTCGTCCGGGTTGTCCTGGTTGCGCTCCCGTGCCAGCCTTGCGGCAAAGGCGATCACCGAGTCGATCGGTTTTGCGGCAAGTCTGACCAGCCAGATGGCGGAAAAGACGCCGATGATGAAAATGAAGGAGATCAGGTAAACCTGCTGTCCGACCGCCCGTTGAATCTTCAGCGCGATCAGCCCCGTATCCATGCCGATATGAACGGCTCCGGCGACACCGGCAAGGATGGGGCTGCTCACCTCGACGAAATCTCCCATTCCGGGGAGATGACGCTCCATGGTCACCCTGGAGGCATGATCGCTCTGCGCAATTTCAGTGGGAATTCCGGGAACGAAGGTGTGGGCAAGAAACTCGCCATGTTCGTTGGTGATATAGATGTAGCTGATTCCCTGGATTTCGATGAACTGGTCGATCAGGGACTGCAGGGCGGACAAGTCGCGGTTCAGCAGGATGTCGACGCTTGAATCTGCGATCGTCTTTGCGATTCCCCGGCTATTGCTCTCGTACTCGGCCGACAGGTGGGTATCGACCGTATAGATGCACAGGGCGGAGGTCGAGAGACTGATCACCGCAAACAGGAAGAAGATGCCGACCAGGGTCTTCTGAAACAGCTTCTGAATTTTCATGACGCAAACCTGTCCTCCCAGCTCTCCAGGGTAACGAAGCGACCCGATTCGACAACGGTGTAGTAAACCTGTTGCAGCCCCTGACGCCGGTCGGGGCCAAAGGAAACGCGCTCGGAAATGCCGATATCGAAATTCCTGATCGTGAAGATGGCCTCGTCAAGTTTGTTCCGATCCGGTCGATCCCCCAACCGCCGAAGGATTTCGACCATCAGCTTGGCGTTGAGGAAGCCCTCCAGGCTGACAAAACTGTAGGAAAACGGCGTGTAGTCTTCCTTGAGCAGGTGCGAGGGCGGTTGGGGATCGTACCGATCCATCATTTCTCTATACTGCCTGACCGCCGGGATCGAAACGTCTTCATAGCTGGGCACGACCTGCGAGTTCACCAGCAGCCTGGTGTAGCGTTGACTGTCGTCCCTTCCTTCCGTAATCAACTTCAACAGGTTCTCGCTCCCGACAAAGGAGAGATTGGCGATGGGGACTTCCAGCCCCAGATCGACGGCGTCCCGCAAGAATGCGGCGCAGGCGGCGTAGGAACCGATGCAGATGACGGCGCTTGGATTGGACTGCTGCAGTATCTCCACCTGCCGGCGCATGCTTCCGGAAAATTTCGCACCCCGACGATAGGTGGCTTCGCCGACGATCTGGACACCATGCCGACTCATTGCCAGCCGCACTCCGGCCCAACCGCTGCGGCCATAAGCATCAGCCTGATAGAACACGGCGATGCGCTTGTTGCCCATCGACACGAAATTGTCGACCAGGCCAGCGGTTTCCTGCCGGTAGGAGGCCCTGAGATTGAAGGCGAAATCCCCGTAGGGCGGTTCTCGCTGGGGTTGGGCGCCCGTGAATGGAAAGAACAGGTAGGCTTTTCTTTCCTGGAACTTCTTCAGCATGGGAAGAACCCGCGTGACGGTTGGCGTGCCGACATAGCCGAACAGGGCAAATACCTGGTCTTGCAACACCAGCGTCATGGTGTTGGTGACTGCCGGGTTCGGCTGATAGCCGTCGTCATAGGTCTTGAGCACGATCTTGCGGCCTCCGACGCCACCGGCCCGATTGACGTGTTCGAAATAAGCATGGGCGCCCCGGTAAAGCTCGATGCCGAGGCCTCGCGAGGGACCGGAGAAAGCTGCCGATACACCGAGAACAACCTCGGAATCGGTGAGCCCGGTCTGCTCAGTACGCGCATCGGGAATTGTTTCTCCGTTCATTTCTTGTTTCCTCCTTTCGTCGGTCAGGTCGGCCGGTTCCGCCCAGGCGTTCGGACAGGACAGCCATGGGACGGCCATGAATCCGCCAAGACCGGAGCCCAGCAACTCCCGTCTCGTCATCCGCCGCATGGCAAATACCTCGCTAATGGATTGTTGATTGCAGATTTCCGATTGTCGATTGGGGGAGTTTTGCCCATTGACGCTGCCTGAAACCAAAAATCCACCATCGTCAATCTACAATCAAGAATCCCCGATTCTGTTCCTTCCGCAGCGATTCATCCGGATAGGAGCGCAGCGACTCTTGTGTGCTGAAATCGGCTTTTCAATATATCAGGAAAAACCTCCGCGCCGGCGGGAAAGGAAATACGGCCAAGGGAAATGCAGATCAATGGGAATACAGTCGGGCGATCTCGTCGGTCTCGAAGGCCGGCCAACGGACCGGCCGCCCGCCTTCCCGCTCCAGGGCCTCGACGCCGCTTCCCTCCTCCAGAACCTCACCGATGCAGGCCACCGGGATTCCGGCATCATGCAGGTCCCGAAAAAGACCCGGACAGCCCTCCGGATCGCAGGCAATCAGCAGGCTTCCCGAGCCGATCAACCCCAGCGGATCGAGATCCAGGAGCTTACAGATCCGCGCCGTCTGAGCGAAAACCGGGATTCGACCCGGATAGACCCGAAGTCGATGCCCGCCGGCGGCTCCCAGTTCCTGGAGGGCCGTCGCCGCGCCGCCCTCGGTGACGTCGTGAAGAGCCCGAACCTCCTTGCAGCCGGCCGCTATCTCGGCCTCCCGCAAAATGCTGATGCCCGGATCGGTCAGGAACCCCCGGCACTGCTCGACCTCTTCGCGACTCAGCCCCAGCTCCAACAGCCTTGGTGCGAATTCACGGGCAATCAGGGCCGTCCCTTCCACGGCTACGCCCTTGGTGAGAAGGACCTGGTCCCCGGCACGCATGGTTCGCTTGTCAATCAACCGGGATCGGCAAACCGTACCCGCCAACTGCCCCACGACCACAGGCCGGGTGACCGCGTCGGTAATCTCGGTATGGCCGCCGCACAGGCTCACCCCGAATTGGGAGGCCGCCTGTTGCAGTTCGAGCATGACCTGGCGGATTCGGCACGGCAACGTCCCCGGCGGGAAGAGCAGAGTGGCCAGCATCCAGCGCGGCCTGGCGCCGCAGGTGGCCAGGTCGTTGGCGTTGACCACCAGGGCATAGTAGCCGACGGCGTCAGTGGCAAAGGTGATGGGGTCGGACTTGAGCACCAGGGTGTCTTCTCCGGCCAGGCTGACGGCGGCCACGTCCTCCCCCACCTGCGGACCCACCAGCACGGAGGGGTCCGCGCAGTCCAGCACCTTGAGAAATCGACCCAACAGCTCGTTGGGCAGCTTGCCGGCCGGCAGGGGCCGGGAATCGTCCAGAGTCATTTTCAGAACCGTCCTTTCCCAAAAGGCTTCCGGAGCGAAAATCGCGATTTTCAACCCGCAGAGCCTTTTGCAAAAATCGGAGTCGGGCGATCCTGATTCGGATCAAGGGTTTTTCCACCCGAGTCCGTCAAGGATCAGGTGACACTGAAACCCGTTGCCGTCCGAAGCTCAATGGCCACAAAAGGCACAAAAAGGACCCTCGGATCGGCAAGTCTCGAAATCAAGAAACTCGACTGGTGACTGCTGTGCTTGTGGTGGTGAAACCAGGAGCCTGCAACACATCACCCAATGCCGCCTCGATGTCATTCCCGATTGCGAATGTTGCAAAAGGCTCCTCATGAACATGGATGCACAGGATGCACAGGATAACCAGGACGGGGCGCTGCTGCACGAAAAGCCGCCTCCGGCAATGATCGTGTGCGGATTTGCGGATGCTCAGGATGACAAGCTGGCCGTTTCAAGAAAAAATCCTGTCCATCCTGTGCATCCATGTGAATCAAGACCTGTTCCGAGTCTCCATGAAACCGTTGCCTGAGGAATTTTGCAAAAGGCTCCCGCATTTCTCACCGGGGGGCGTGAAGATGGCGCAGGAATTTTTCTCTCAGCGCCTGCTCGGGAGCGAGGAGCGTAGCGGTCACTACGGTCGAGCGAGCATGGATGGGCCGAGGGGAAAAGGATCAGCCAGGGCGCGCCCAGCACAGCCTGTAGGCTGAAGACTCCAAACAAGGCGCTGCAAGAGGTCAGGGATAGAGTCCTCTCAGCCGGGTGGCCCTGGCCACTCGCTCGATGCCGACCATGTTGGCTGCCGTCCGCATGGGCACCCCTCTGTCGACCGAGATGTCCAGAACCGACTTGAAGCTGTGCCTCATGATGGTTTGCAGCCTCTTGAAGACGTCGGCCTCCTCCCAGAAGAGGTGTTGAATGGATTGCACCCACTCCAGATAGGAGACCGTGACTCCCCCTGCATTGCACAGGACGTCCGGGATCAGGAACACCTCCTTGGCCTGCAGAATCCTGTCGGCGGACGGAGTGGTGGGGCCGTTGGCGGCCTCGGCTACGATCCTGGCCCGGACCCCGGCAGCGTTTTCCGCGGTGATGGCATCCTCCAGCGCCGCCGGAATCAGAATGTCACAGGGGCAATGGAGCAAGTCCTCAGCAGGCATCGGCTCCGATTCCGGATAACCCGAGACGCTCCCGGTCCGATTCTTGTGGTCGATGAGCTTTCCGGGCGGCAGTCCGTTCCCGTTATGGACACACCCCTGAGAATCGCTGACCGCAATCACCTTGGCTCCGGCTTCGTCCAGAAGCCGAGCGGCCACCGAGCCGGCGTTCCCGAAGCCCTGCACGCAAACCCTCAGGGCATCCAGCTTCAGCTTGAGGTGCTCCACGGCGCACCCGATGGTGAAGAACACGCCGCGGCCGGTGGCCTCGGTGCGGCCCATGGACCCTCCCAGCTCCAGGGGCTTTCCGGTGACCACTCCCGGAACGCAATAGCCCTTGTTCATGCTGTAGGTGTCCATGATCCAGGCCATCACCCGCGGATTGGTGTAGGCATCAGGCGCCGGGATATCCTTTTCGGGGCCGATAAAGGGAAGGATCTCGCTGGTGAACCTTCGGGTCAGCCGTTCCAGCTCTCCACTGCTCATGCCTTTCGGGTTGCAGCAGACCCCGCCCTTCCCCCCGCCGAAGGGGATGCCCACGATCGCCGATTTCCAGGTCATCCAGGTCGCCAGCGCCTTCACTTCGTCCAGGTTCACCCTGGGATGATAGCGGAGACCTCCCTTGGCAGGTCCTCTGGCGGTGCTGTGCTGCACCCGATAGCCCTCGAAACGCTGGATGCGGCCGTCGTCCAGTCGGACGGGCACGGAGACGATCAGGCAGCGTTCCGGGTACTTGATCTTGTTCCTGACGTCGTCGTCCAGTTGCAGGAGATCGGCCGCCGCATCGAACTGCTCCATAGCCATGTCGAATACGCTTGAATTTGCTTCAGTCATGGAGATTCCTCCTTTCACGAATCGGCCATTCGATCACATATTGGAACATGGATGGACAGGATGCACAGGATAATCAGGACGGGGCGCTGCTGCGCGGGAAGCTGGCTCCGGCGATGATCGCGTGCGGATTTGCGGATGTTCAGGACTGCAAGCCCGCCGTCTCCGGAAAAAATCCTGGGCATCCATGCAAATAAACCATCTCCTCATGCGTGACCTGGAACCGGTTTCCGGCCACCCGGCGCGGGCGTTTGTTTCAGGCAAGCCCCACCCCTGCCCTCAAGACGGGCGGATCATTCGCGGGTGAAACAACCCGACATCACGAGGGTTCGGCAACAGGGCAATGTCCTGTCAAACCGGTCGGCTGCATTAGGGAACATGGATAGACAGGATGAACAGGATATAGAGGACGATACGCTGCCGCAGAAAAAGCTGACCCGCGCGAAACGAGACGCAGGATGCCCGCAATCGGGGCAAGGCGGTTGAGGACGATAATCCTGTGCATCCTGTGCATCCATGTAAATAATTCTTCTTGCGCTCGGGGCCGAGACCAAACGCCGGAACCTGAAGGGCATCAATTCGTGTCCTTGGTGGATTTCTTTGTCCCGTTCCTGTTTTATTCGTGGCCCTTCGTCGTCCTTCGTGTGTCTTCGTGGATAACTCCTTTTTCCCGTTGTTTCAAGCAAGCAGCGCCCCCGCCCCCACGACGGGCGGATCATTCAGAGTGAAACAGAGGTGCTTCAGAAAAGTGGAGAGTGAAGAATGGTCAACGGAGGATTTCGGGAACCGGTACGTGCCTGACGACTTGGTTGCGTTTTTTGAACGACTGCGCCGAGACCGACAAGTTGCTTAACTTTTGGGTCTAATCACTGGCCACTATTCACTAGTGTTGCGTTTTCAAATTGCGTTGACTTATTAAACAGCCAAAGGATTTCCCGAATAGGTCCATTCAAAGGGGCGCGCTTCGTCATTATAGGACTCGATGAAAGTCATCAGACGCTGGACCAGTTCCTGGCGGGACTTGAAGATACCCCGGCGAATGACCTTGCGAGTCAGGATGTTGAAGAAGATCTCGATCTGATTGAGCCAACTGGCGTGAGTGGGGGTATAGACCAGATGGAGTCGCTCTTGCCTGGCAGCCCAGGCGCGGGTTTTCTTGCTCCGGTGAGAGGAAGCGTTATCGACAATGACGTAGAGATCCTGGTCGGGGTATTCCCTCAGCAATCGACGCAGGAAGCGAATGAAGGAGTCACTGTTAGAGCGCCGGATGGATTGGCCCAGAACCTTGCCGCTATGCACTTCCAGGGCGGCCAGCAAGGAGGCGGTGCCGTTGCGTTTGTATTCGTGGCTGAGTCTCTCGACGCGATGAGGCTTCATGGGTAAACGCGGTTGGGTGCGGTCCAGGGCCTGGATGGAGGTCTTTTCGTCCACTGAAAGGACCACGGCGTTGTCGGGAGGGTCCAGGTACAATCCGACCACGGCCAGCATCTTCGGTTCGAACTCAGGGTCGTTGGAATGCTTCCAGTAGCGACAGCGATGGGGTTGAATCGATTCGGCTGCCAACACCGATTGCACCAAGGTGGGGCCGACCCCCAGGTGTTTGGCCAAGGTGCGTACGCTCCAATGAGTCCCCACCGAGGGCGGAGGGTCGGTGCAGGCGGTAGCGGCAATGCGGTGGCGGAGGGTGGCGTCATGGATTCGCTTGCGGCCCCTCCCGCTCTGATCGGCCAGTCCGCTCAGACCGGAGCGGGCAAAACGGCGGCGCCACTTGATCACCACCGGTTTGGAGACTCCCAAGGCCTGCTGGATCTGATCGTTACGCTGCCCCTCGGCAGCCAACAGCACAATGCGTGCACGCAACACATCCCGCTGGGCCGAGGTCGGGAAGCGCACCATGGTCTCCAAAATCTGGCGTTGCTCAGAATCAATTACGATTTGCGGTGCCCGACGTGCCATGACCACAATCATAAGTCACAGCATCTAATAAGTCAACTTATTTATTGAACGCAACACTAGCCACTATTCACTGTTGTTTCAGACAAGCCGCGCCCCCGCCTTGCCGGGCGGATCATACGAGAGTGAAACAGGTTTGTTTCAGGCAAGTCTGTCCCCGGCCAGGCCGGGGGTCCTGCCTGCAATCCCATCGCCTTTCGGGATCGATTGAGATACACTGGAGCCAACCATGGCTTTGAACCCGAGGGGGACTCATGTGGGGCGTCAATCCTGTCACCATTTTCTTCATTCTGGTGGTTGTCCTGTGGTTGATCAACTCGATCAATGTCCTGAGGGAATATGAACGCGGCGTCATCTTCCGACTGGGGCGCCTGCTGCCGAAAACCAAGGGACCCGGCCTGATCTTCGTCTTCTGGCCCATTGATCGCATGGTGCGGATATCCCTGCGAACCGTGGCGCTGGACGTGCCCACCCAGGACATCATTACCAGCGACAACGTCTCGGTGAAGGTCAATGCCGTGGTCTATTTCCGCGTCCTCAACGCCATCAGGTCGGTGGTCGAGGTTGAGAACTATCTCTACGCCACCTCCCAGCTCTCCCAGACCACCCTGCGTTCGGTGCTGGGCGAGGTCATGCTGGACGACCTGCTCAGCCGGCGGGAGACCCTCAACATGAAGTTGCAGGCGATCCTGGACAAGCAGACCGACCCCTGGGGAATCAAGGTCTCCCTGGTGGAGGTCAAGGCGGTGGACCTGCCGCAGGAGATGCAGCGGGCCATGGCCAAGCAGGCCGAGGCGGAGCGGGAAAAGCGCGCCAAGATCATTCACGCCGACGGCGAGTTTCAGGCCGCCGCCAAGCTGGCCGACGCCGCCCAGGTGGTCTCCCGCCAGCCGGTGGCTCTTCAGCTCCGCTACCTCCAGACCTTGACCGAAATCGGTGTCGAGAAGAACAACACCCTGGTTTTTCCCCTGCCCCTCAATCTCATCGACGCCATCATGAGCCTGAAGAAGAAGTCCTGACTCCTTCCGCAACGCCCGGCTTCTCCAAAATCAAGCTGAACCCGTTTGCCGCCCCTCCGCGCGCCGGAGTCGGGGCCGGATCACAACGCACAGCTCCCCGACATTTATTTGTTGTTTACATTGCAAAAGTGCCTGCCTACACTACCTCCAAGGTTTCAAACCACAATTTTGTCGCCGTTGGCTTCGGGCCCTGAAAGGTCCTGAAGCGGGTGGTGGTCCACTTGTGCCGCAGTGCAGGCCCGGCTGCGCGAGGAGGGATGATGGTTCCGCGAACTGAAGGGATGGCGTTGAGAGTGGTCAATCGGATCAGTCGTTCGACGCCGACAGCCGTGTCAGCCCTGCTGACCGGTCTGGCGGCCTTCATTCTGGCGGCACCCCTGGCGACCGCCCAGGAGTATGGCGGGTTTCGGGGGAAAGTGACCGATCCTACCGGAGCGATAGTGGTCAGCGCGGACGTGACGGCGACCTCGGAAAGCACGGGACTGGGCAACAGCACCGTGACCAACGAGGTGGGAGACTTCGAGCTGAGAGGACTGTCGCCGGGTTCCTACACCCTGGAAGTCGAACTGTCGGGCTTCAAGAAATTCGTCAACTCCGGCCTGGTGGTCTACGCCGGACAGGCCCGCCGCATCAACGTCACGCTGGAAGTGGGCGAGGTGGCCGACACCATCACCGTCGAGGAAGAGGGCTACGTCATCGACACCGACACGCCCACCATCAAGCAGACCACGGCCATGACGGAAATGGTGGGTTTCAACACCAACGCCGCCCTGATCTATACCATCGGCCTCAATCCCGGCAACGAGCCTCGCAGCCAGGTGCACGGCAGCTATGCCAACAACACCAACACCGAGCACATGGGTCTGGCCACCAACGCCTACGGCGGCTCGGGTCGGGACTATACCGAGACCACCCAGGAACTGATTCAGACCTCCTTCAATGCCTCTGCCGAGTACCGAACCTCGACCACGGTGATGGCCATCGGCCGGGGAGGCACCAACAGGTTTCACGGGGAGATCTTCTATCACCTCAACCATCCCCGGCTCAATGCGCTGCAACCGAGCCAGAACGGCAGGCCGCGGCCACCCTCACGTCCCAACCGGCGCATTTCCTACGAGGTGAGCGGGCCGGTGTACATACCCCGCGTGTATGACGGCAGGAACAAGACCTTCTTTCACTGGAACTACCAACCCTCCAGCAACGTCAACTACTTCCAGAGTCAGAACTGGATCCTGCCGACCACCAGGATGCGCCAGGGCGACCTGTCCGAATTCGCCCACTTCCAGCGGACGACTCAAGGGAACCCGGATTTCAGGATCATGGACCCCTTCACCGGCCAGCCCTTCCCCAACGACATCATCCCCAGGGAACGGTGGAGCCCGGTGGCCGTCAACCTGCTGGATCCCTCCCGTGGGATTCTGCCCCTGGCCCATAGAGATCGACTCTATGACAACTTCGACTTCATCGACTACAACGCCAATGAGCGCGACACCACCCATATGCGCTTCGACCACCAGATCACCGAAAACAATCGGGTGACCGCGACCATCTGGTGGGAGCGCTGGGTGTTCGATGAAGGAGGGGGCAGTCCCTTCCTCAACGGCAAGGGCCTGTTTGGAGACGACAACCGGCGGGCCTTCGCCCTGCAGGATGCCCACACCTTCAATCCCCAGGTGATCAACGAGTTCAGCTTCGGCTGGAACCGACAGCGGAGCGTGTGGAGAAGCGGCGACTTTCCGGGCCGCCAGTATCTCGACCTTCTGGGCATATCCGACCTGGGCGGCCGCGAGAAGCTGCTGCCCAACGGTTCGGGCAATCCCCGCTTCGTGGTTCGGACCCTGGGGCGGCAAACCGGCGCCTCTTCGGCATCCTTCAACGTGGGTCCCGCCAACCTGATGGGAGGCCTGGGCACCTCGCCGCTGATCGACTTTACCGAAGCCGCGGTGTGGCAGATACGAGACACCATCTCCATCCAGAAGGGCAGCCACCTGATCAAGACAGGCATCGAGCTGCGTCACCAGTTCCCCCACAAGGAGGGGGACCGCAATACCAACGAGTTCGGCCGCTGGGATTTCACCGGGAACTTCACCGGCTACGACTTCGGCGACCTGTTGCTGGGCTTGCCCTTCACCACCAAGATCGAGGCCATCACCCCCCGAGCCGAGGCCCGGGACTGGGAGTTCGGCTTCTTCATTCAGGACGACTGGAAGGTTCGACCGGACCTCACCCTCAACCTGGGAGTCCGCTTCCAGCACTACGGCACCCCCTACGAAAAGGACGACCGCTGGTACAACTTCGATCTGGCCAACCGACAGGTGGTGGTACCCAGCGATAAAGCCCTGCGCCAGGTGGTCCCGGGTTATCCCGTTCCGGTGGTCACTGCCCGCGAGGCCGGCTATCCCGACAAGCTGATCAACTTCAAGTCCGTGTTGGTGGATCCGCGGATCGGCATCGCCTTCCGTCCCCGCGAGGGAACGGTGATCCGAACCGGCTACGGCATCTACTCCGTTCCCTACGCCACCCATGCGGCTCAGGCCGCCGGTTTTCCCGTGGGCGGGTTCGGCATCGATCGGGCCGGCCTGCTGGCGGCTCGGGTCCGTGGGCCCTACCAGTTGGTGGAGGAGTTCGGCCCCAACCAGATCGTGGACGGAGTGGCGGAACTCACCACCCTGCAAGGGTTTCCACAACTGACCGGCACCTTGGGGCGACAGTTGGTCTACGGCATGGACCCCGATCTGCGCAAGAACAACTGGCCCTACGACCAGCAGTGGAACCTGACCATCGAGCAGGAACTGGGGCACGGTTTCGCCATGCGTACGTCCTACGTGGGCACCAAGGGCACCCACTGGCCGGTCATTCGAGATCTGCAGCGGCCGGCGCCCGGCACCATACCCTTTGCCGAACGTCCCGACAAGTTTCCCTTCGGCCCCGGATTCAGCACGGTGGGACTGCTGGACCTGGGAGGCAACTCCAGCCACCACGGGTTCGAGTTTGAAGTGACCCGTCAGTTCTCCAGCGGTCTCTACCTGAGAGGCTGGATTGCCCGGCTCAACACGCTCAACGACATCCAGGGCGGCCTTTTCGGCTCCACGGTGGGCCTGTTCATCGAGGATCCCTACGATCGCGCCAACGAGAAGGGCCATCAGAATGGGTTCAATCCCTATCAGGCCCGGATCGTGGCTGTCTATCCGCTGCCCTTCGGCAAGAACCAGAAGTACGGCTCCAGCGCAAACCGGTTCTTGCAGAGCATCATTGGTGGCTGGACCCTGGCGCCGGAATGGAGGGACCGCAACGGAACCCGGTTCACGCCGGCCTTCTCCGGTGCGGACACCGCCAACGTCGGCAGATCCGGCGGCCGTCCCGACCTGCTGCCCGGCTGCAATCCCAATGTCGGCGGGGAGACCGAATTCAAGTGGAATGCCGGCTGCTTCGCCGTACCTCCCAACGGACGCTTCGGAACGGCGCCGCGGGGCATGATGCGAGGGTTCTACGTGTGGGACCTCAACATCAATGCCTTCAAGCGCTGGCATCTCGGCTACGGCGAGAGTGGGCCCTACTTCCAGTTGGAGGCCTACATACGCAATATCCTGAACCACCCCAACCGCGGAGGCCCCAGCT
This sequence comes from Terriglobia bacterium, assembly GCA_963665655.1. Taxonomy (GTDB): domain Bacteria; phylum Acidobacteriota; class Terriglobia; order Versatilivoradales; family Versatilivoraceae; genus Versatilivorator. The sequence goes on along the minus strand of OY762429.1, from coordinate 3,607,261 downwards.
CCACCAACATCACCAGCCCGGCCTTCGGTCAGTTTCGCCTGGGCGGCGCCCGCAACATTCAGATTCGCCTGCGCATCGGCCTCTAGAGGCAGTGGTCGGTGGCTAGTGGTCGGGGGTCAGCCCAGCCGCCGCCCCACAAGACGGGGCGGATCATACAGGATAAAACCGGGGACCAATATGACAGAATAGGCCCACGGCGAGACTCCGGCAGCTACACCCCATTTAAACATTGGTGCCCCGTGCCCCAAGGTCAGCCTGGGTCCGAGCAGGCCAGCATACACTGGTGAGGCTTCTGTAGAAGTTCTCCCCGAGACAAGAATCCAAAAGAGCACGCCGACTCGGGCCGGAGCCATCGCCCCCGAGGAGGCCCGTCCCATGCCAAAGAGAAAGAAGGTCACCCCGCAGGCGAACAAGAGGGGGAAGAAGCATCCGAGCCGTTCGACCAGCTTGGCGCAGATCCGTCCCCAAGTGGCAGGCATCGACCTGGGCAGTCGGGTACACTGGGTGTGTGGTCCGCAGCAGACGGCCGGCCATCCCAACGTGCGCACCTTCGGCACCACCATGCCGCAGCTGGAGCAACTGACTCAGTGGTTGCTGGAGCAAGGGGTGGAGTCGGCGGCGATGGAAAGCACCTCGGTGTATTGGATTCCGCTGTATGACCTGCTGGAGTCCTGCGGCATCGAGGTTTTGCTGGTCAACGCCCGGCAGTTGAACCATGTTCCCGGCCGCAAGACCGACATGCGGGACTGCCAGTGGATCCAGTTGCTGCACAGCTGCGGCTTGCTGCGGGGATCGTTCCGTCCGCACGAGACCATCGTGAAGGTACGGACGCTGCACCGGCAACTGAACCAGTTGGTGAGCGAAAGCACCCGCTTCGTTCAGTGGATGCAGAAGGCGCTGGATCAGATGAACGTGCAGGTGCATCGTGCCGTCAGCGACCTGACAGGTCAGACGGGGATGGCGATTGTGCGGGCGATTGTCGACGGAGAACGAGACCCGGTCCGCTTGGCGGCCCTGCGTCACAGGGGGTGCAAGAAGTCCAGCCAGGAGTTTGCCGAGTATCTGGCCGGCAACTGGCGAGAGGAGCATCTGTTCAACCTCCGGTGTGCGCTGGATTTTTACGACCTGACTCAACGCAAGATCGCCGTCTATGAGGCACGCATCCTGGAGGAGATACGGGCCTTGCAACCGGTGGAGCGTCGCGACAAGCCCGTGCCTCCCCACCCCAATGGGGCCAAGGAAAGGATGATGAGCCGCCGTGGTGACCAGAAGATGCGCACCCAACTATGGCGCTTTGCCGGCGTCGACCTGACGCGCATTGACGGCATCGGCGCTCAGGCGGCCCTGACTCTGCTGACCGAGGTCGGCTTTGACCTGACGGCCTTCCCCTCGGAGAACCACTTCGTCTCCTGGTTGCGCCTGGCTCCGCGAACCGCCGTTTCCGCCGGCAAGCCGCTCCGCTCCAAGAAAGTCAACGGCACTGGGTCTACTCGCGCCGCCGCCGTCCTGCGCATGGCCGCCATCTCCCTGATGCGCTCCAAGACCGCTCTCGGCGCTGCCCTACGTCGCAAGGCCCGCCACAAGGGATGGAATGTTGCCATCTTCTCCATTGCTCGCAAGCTGGCCACGCTCGTCTACCGCATGCTCCGCTACGGCCAGGACTATGTCGACATCGGTGAAGAGTACTACGAAGCCCGCTTCCGAAAACGCCAGCTCGTGGGACTCAAACATGCGGCTAACTCTCTTGGTTTCAACCTGGTACCCCAAACCGCAGCCGCATGAGCTAGGGGGAGGTTTCAGACAAGTGGATTGTGGTCGGGAAGGAGCGCCAGGGGGGAGCTGTCGGTCGCGAACTTCGGCGCTTCGACTCAGTAAGACGTTGTCAATGCGGGTGTGAAGGTGACGGATGTCATTGCGGATATCGGCGACGATCCACAGGATCAATCCGACCAGAAGAACGACCAGACCGTTGATGATCGTGTTGAGGTATTGCATGCATGCAGTGTAGCACACTTCGGCTTCTGGAGGGGCGCCCGGGGCGACAGTGGCGGACGGCGCCGAGATCGGCAAGAGGCTTAACCTGTCGATCAAATCACTCGCCACTCTCCACGATTCACTTTTCACCTGGCCACGCCGCCACATGCGACGGGGTGGCTCATACGGAGTGAAGCAGGGGCGTTGCAGGCAAGGTTTGACACCGAATCAGCCGGATTTCTATACTGGCAGTTGTGGCTGCTACCCCGACTTACCCCAGGTTTGACCCGGTGACCGGTCCCGGCAATACCGACAGGCGTGGGACAGCCGGGCAGCCGCGGCGTGGCGCGGCGGCTTCCCTCGCCCTCGCACTCATCCTGACCTCAGCTTCGCTTCCCGCTGACTCATCCCCCGCGGATGATCGAGCCGAAACTCACCTGGCCAATGCTTCCCGGTTCATTCGGGACGGCGACCTGCGGAATGCCGAGAGCGCACTGCGGCGGGCAGTGGACCTAGTTCCCGACAACCCCGCCTATCTGGCCAGGCTGGGCCAGGTTCTGGGAATGCAGAACAGAATGGAGGAAGCCGGCCGCTACTACGATCGGGCCTTGAAACTGGCGCCCGACAGCGCGGCCATTCGTCGCAATCTGGCCCTGACCCAGTGGTCCCGGCGCCGGTTTGAGGAAGCCAAGGCCAACCTGGAGCAGGTGCTGGCCAGAGTTCCCGGCGACGAGCTCACCCGGTTCCTGCTGGGAATGATTCTGGTGAATTCCGGAGACTATGCCCGGGCGGTAGGGCTGCTGGAGTCGGTGCCCGAACGGGTGCGCGGCCAGGGCGAAGCCGTAGCGGCTCTGGCCAGGGCCCAATACGCCCTGGGCAAGAGGGAAGAGGCCGGGGCCACCTTGGAATCGATGGCGCTCAACCGGTCGTTGCCCCCCGGCGACGTCTATGCCTGCGCCACCACAGCGGCCAATGCCGAAGATTTCGCCACCGCCGAGACGCTCTTCCGGTCCATCCGTTCCACCTATCCCGACGCCGCGGCGCTGAGCTATCAGATCGCCCGCATGCAGTTTCGGTCCGACAGGATCGACCGCAGCCGCCGAACTCTGTTGGAGGCGATCGGGAAGGGACAGGACTCCGGACCGATCCACAACCTGCTGGGTCACTGTCATGCGGCTCGGAACCAGTTGCAGAGCGCCGTTGCCTCCTTCGAACGGGCCATGGAGCTGGAACCGGGCGAGGAGTCCCACTATCTGGACGCCGTGCAGTTGCTGGCCGAGCATCAGATTTGGCGGGTCCTGATCCGAATTGCCGAAAAGGGCGTGGCCCGCATTCCCCGCTCGGACCGTCTCTTTCGAATGAAGGGCCTGGCCGAGACGGCCATGCTCTACAGTGAGGATGCCGTCCGATCCTACCGCCGGGCTCTCGAGATCAATCCGGACTCGGCCAAAGCCAACCTGGGGCTGGCCATAGCCCAGCGAACGGCAGGAAGTCGGGAGGATGCCGCCGCCACCTTCGAAAAGGGTATCCGGAAGTTCCCCGCCCACGGAGCCCACTATCAGGAATATGGCCTGATGCTCCTCAAAGCCGGAGAGACCGGGGACGACGGCGCCCTGAAACGGGCCGTAGCCCTGCTGCATGATGCCGTGGAGCGGGACGCCTCTCTTCCCGTAGCCCACTACCAGCTCGGCCGGCTGGCCTTGGAGCGGGACCGCGCCGGCGAGGCGCTCCCCCATCTGGAAACCGCCGCCAGGCTGAATCCCGATCAGAGCAGGGTTCACTATCTGCTGGCGCGCGCCTATCGCCGCCTGGGGCGGGGCGAGGAGGCGCGATCCCATTTGAAGACTTTTCGGCGGATGAAGGCGGCCGAGGAGTCCAGGCAAGAGCCTGGCGCAGGACCCGAGCTGCCCGAGACCGCCGATGAAGTGGCGCTTCAGGACCCCCAAGCCCTTGCAGCGGTCCTCAGCCACCATTACAAGCAGGGAAATCGAGACAAGGCACGCCGGATTCTGGCGGAGATGTCCGGGAAGGCGTCAGTGGACCCTCAGGTCCGGTTGCTCTATGGCCGGATTGCCGGAGAGGCTGAAGATTACGAGACCGCCGAGGAACTATTCACCTCCATTCGTTCGAACCATCCTGAGCCCCTGACCGTCGGCTACCATCTCGGCCTGGTGCAATTCCGCACCGGCCGGTTCGCCGATTGCCGGCAAACCCTGCTAGAGGCCCTCTCCGGTGGGCCGGGAAACAGCAAGATCCAGAACCTTCTGGGCCACTGCCAGCAGGGACAGGAAAGGTTGGGGGAGGCCCTCGAAGCCTTTCAGAGAGCCATCAGCCGCAATCCGACCGAGGAATCCAACTACCTGGACCTGGTCCAGCTTCTTGCGGACGAGAGCCTGTCGGACTATTGGCTCGACGCCAGCCGAGGCCCCCGGCTACGATGGCATCTGGCGCTCCGGGCTCTCGACCGGGGTGTCGAGAAGCTCCCGGCTTCGGCTCGCCTCTTTGAAACCAGGGGTTTCGTTCAGGCCAAGCTGGACTATACCCGGGAGGCCATACGATCCTATGCCCGCGCCCTGGAACTGGATCCCGGTTCCGCCAAGGCCCGCCTGGGTCTGGGCGTGTCGCAGCGGCTGGCAGGCAACACCCGCCAAGCCGGAGAAACCTTCGAACGGGGCATCCGGCAGTTTCCTCTGAATGCCTCCTTCTACCAGGAATATGGACTCCTGCTGGCCAGAGCGGGAGACTCGGGGGATGAAGCGGCTCGAACCCGTTCAGCCGCTCTGCTCCGGAAGGCCCTCGACCTGGATGCCTCACTGGTCGAGCCCCGCTATCAACTGGGCCAGTTGGCCCTGGCGCAGGGGAATCCGGAAGAGGCGGCCGGGCATTTCGAATCGGCCGTGCAACTGGCGCCCCGCCAGAGCAAGCTGCGCTACGGCCTGGTCCGGGCCTACCGGAGACTGGGACGCCAACAGCAGGCCCGGGAACAGGCCGGAAAATATCGTCAGCTCAAGGCCGCCGAGGAAGCCGAAGGAACGCCGCCTCGGTGAGCCGCCGCTTGGACCGGCCTTTGGACGCACAAGTTTGATGCGTGATGCATGGTGTGCTAGCATCACCCCTTGGGATCTTCCGGTTGGGATTCAACCATGCGAACAACTCTGAATATCGACGATGACTTGCTGATTGCCGTCAAGGAAGTCGCAAGACGCGAGTCGAAATCGGCCGGCGCCGTGATATCGGACATGCTCAGGCAATCGCTGGCTGCCACCGGCCGGGAGGGCCTGGAGAGCCGGACCGAAGAGCCGGGCGCCGAGTTCGGCTTTCGTCCGTTTCCCAAACGCGGCGGTGTCGTCACCAACCAACTGATCGACCGGCTGCGCCAGGAGATGGGCGACTGATGCGAGCCTTGCTGGACGTCAACGTTCTGATCGCGTTGCTGGATGCCGAACACCTGCATCACGAGTCCGCCAGGCTGTGGCTGAGAGACAACATCCGTCAGGGTTGGGCGACCTGCCCCGTCACCCAGAATGGGTGTTTGCGGATCATGGCCCACCCGACCTATCCCAACAGCCTGGCGGCAGCCCTCGTTGCCCGGCGCCTCCATGAGGCGACGGCCACCAGCCATCATCAATTCTGGCCCGATCGAACCAGTCTTCTGCACCCAGGCGTTGTCGATTGGAATCAGGTGATTGGCTCCAAACAGATCACCGATGTCTATCTGTTGGCGCTGGCCGTCGAACGGCAAGGCCGGTTCGTTACCTTCGACGCCCGCATCTCGCCAAGCGTGATTCCCGGAGCCAACCCCCAGTCCTTCGTCGTGATTTGACCCCATCTCTCTCGAAAGCAGCCATTGCCAAGGTGTGGGAATGAAAAAATCAGCTCAATATCGAAAGATCGTGGAGTGGTCCGAGGAGGACCGCTGTTACGTGGGTCGGTGCCCCGAACTCATGTTTGGTGGTGTGCACGGAAAGAACGAACAGAAGGTATTTGCCGAATTGTGCGCTGTTATAGATGAGTGGATAGAAATTTCGGAAAAAGACCAGGAACCACTCCCTCCAGGGTTGGCTGGAAAGAAATACTCCGGCAAGTTCAACCTTCGGCTGGGTAGAGAATTGCATGAGAGCCTTGCGTTGGCAGCCATGAAAGAAGGCAAGAGCTTAAACACATACTGTGCCGAAGCGCTCGAAAGCACAATCAATCACTGACATAGCAGCGCACTAAACAGAGCGACACCGCGCTTGGATTCAAGGATCTTCATCCTGACAAGAAGGACCCGGGGGGCGTTAACGGTAGTTGGCATTGGGCAAATAATTCTGGCGAGTCACTTTGGGAAGTTGCTGAGGAATTCCTTTCAAAAAACACATAACATGTCGTCCTGATCCTTCTCCCTTCCATGCCACCACAACCGGCTCCTGCAGCCACAACCTTTCTATTGTTGGCTCTCGCTTGGGGCCTACAGGCGGATCCTCACAAAGAATCTCCCCCGAAATACTTCACCGACGTCTCCCTTCAGGCCGGCATCACCTGGAGACATTTCAACGGCCAGTCCCGGGATCGCTTTCTCATCGAAGCCTCCTGCGGCGGTGTCGCCTTTCTGGACTTTGACAATGACGGCTGGCTGGACATCTTCTTCGTCAACGGCGGTGAAACCCCGAAGGGCAAGAGTCCGTCACCGGTCCGAAACGCTCTCTACCGCAACCTCGGCAACGGCAAGTTCGAGGACGTCGCCCAGAGCGCCGGGGTGGCCGAGGTGCCCTTCTATGGCATGGGGGTGGCCGCCGCCGATTACGACAACGACGGGTATCAGGACCTGTATGTCACCGGCTTTCCCACCAGCGCCCTGTTTCACAATGAGGGAGACGGCACCTTCCGTAACGTCACCCGACAGGCGGGTCTGGAAAACGCCGGCCAATGGGCTGCCGGCGCGGCCTGGTTCGATTACGACCGCGACCGGCAACTGGATCTCTTCGTTTGCAACTATGCCGAGTTGTCCTTCGCCCATCCCCGCCCCTGCAACTTTGCCGGCAAGCCGGAATACTGCTCGCAGCGAGCCTATCCTCCAAGCCGCCCCAAGCTCTATCGCAACAACGGCGCCGGCGCCTTCAGCGACGCGAGCCGTTCGTCGGGAGTGGCCCGGCACCTGGGGCGGGCCTTCGGAGTGGTCAGCGTGGACATCGACGACGACGGCTGGGACGACCTGTTCGTGGCGGGAGACGCCTCGCCCGACTTGCTGCTGCTGAATCGCAAGGACGGTTCCTTCGAGGATCGCGGGTTCGACGCCGAAATCGCCTACAGCGTGAACGGCGAAGCACGGGCCGGCATGGGAGTGGATGCCGCCGATCTCAATGGAGACGGCCGCCCCGATTTCATCGTGACCAACTTCCATGACGAGTACCATGCTCTCTATTTGAGCACCCCGGAACTGCTCTACCGCGAGTGGACCCGACCTTCCGGGCTGGCCGGCTTCACTCGGCCGTTCGTGGGCTGGGGCGCCCGCTTCATCGACTACGACAACGACAGCGACCTGGACCTGGTGATCGTCAACGGCCACGTGAGCCAAACCATCGAGCTCTCCCGCAAGGATATCCGTTACCGCCAGCTCCCCCTGCTGCTGGCCAACGTCGGGGACCTGAAATTCCGCGACATGGCCTCCCAAGCGGGAGTGGCGTTCCGGACCAGGCACTCCGCCAGGGGGATGGCGGTGGGGGATTACGACAACGATGGCGATATGGATGTGGTCTTTGTGCGGCTGAATGAGAGGCCGGTGCTGTTGCGAAACAACATCGGACAGGAAGGGGCCTGGATCGGATTCGAGCTGCAGGGCAACCTCAGCAACCGGGACGCTATCGGCAGCAAGCTGACCTTGAGGTCGGGTGACCGGCGCTTCACCAAGTGGGTGACCGGTGGGGCCAGTTTCCTGGCCTCCCATGACAAACGCGTGGTCTTTGGGCTGGGGAAACCCGTGAAGGAAGCGTGGAGGATCGAGATCCGTTGGCCCAGCGGAACAGTCCAGACGGTTTCCGGACTCGAGATCAACCGCTACCATAAAATTGCGGAGACCGCCGAGACGCCCAGCGGTCAGCAGCAGCCCGCCAGCGACGACACGGCCGCGAACGGGAGCGTGAACCGATGAGACAGACCGCCACCCTGATCACCGGAGCCAGCGGTGAAATGGGGCATGGGCTCATCGGCCGCCTGGCCGAGGAAGGCGTCGAGGACCTGGTGGCCCTGGATATCCGGCCCATCGACAGCGGGATCGGAAGCCGATGCAAGGCCTGCGTCAACGGAGATATTCTGGACGAGAGGCTGCTGGAGCGGATGCAGAGCGAGTATGAAATCCACACCGTCTATCATCTGGCGGCCTTGCTGTCCACGCGGGCCGAGTTCACCCCCGATGCAGCCCACCGGGTGAACGCGGGCGGCACGCTGAGACTGCTCCAGATGGCGGTCGAGCAGTCTCACTGGCACGGCCGCCCGGTGAAATTCATGTTCCCCAGCTCCATCGCCGCCTACGGACTCCCGGGCCGGACTGTCAAGCAACGCACCGGCAGGGTCCGGGAAACGGAGTGGAACTTCCCCACCACCATGTATGGGTGCAACAAGCTCTACTGCGAGCACCTGGGGCGCTATTACGCCAACCACTACCGGCAGTTGGCGGCCGATTCATCGGGCCACGGCATCGACTTCCGCTGCATCCGCTTTCCCGGACTCATCAGCGCCGTCACCCTGCCCAGCGGGGGCACCACCGACTATGCTCCCGAAATGATCCACGCCGCCGCCGCCGGCCGGAGGTACGGCTGCTTTGTGGTTCCCGACACCCGCCTCCCCTTCATTGTCATGCCCGACGCCGTCAACGCGCTGCTGCAACTCCAAAAGGCCCCGCGAACGAAGCTCCGCCAGACCGAGTACAACGTCAGCAGCTTCAGCATGACGGCGGCGGAAATCCATCAACGCATCCTCGAAGAGTGGCGGCAGGCGGAGATCGACTTCAAGCCCGATCCAAAGCGTCAGACCATCGTGGATTCCTGGCCGGCTGAAGTGGACGATTCGGCAGCCCGCACCGATTGGGGTTGGGCGCCCCGCTACGACAAGGAGGCTGCCTTCAGCCAGTACCTGATCCCTCGAATCAAGAGCCGGTACCCCTAATAGCTAGAAAGCTTCGAGTTTCCCCCGGGCCAGGTCGGGCAGGCTTCGGAGTTGTTCCCGGGTTCCGAGAACAATCATCCTCAGACCGGCGGTCAACCGGGTATCGGCGGTGGGACTGGCGTTGATCCCGCCATCGGCCAGCTTGCAGGCCAGAACCGTGACGCCGAAGCGGGCGCGCCACCGGCACTGCTCCAGGGTCTGGCCCACCAGGGGCGAGTCCGGCGAGAGTTGGAACTGCTCCATGTAGAGCTCGAGACCGCCCCCGTAGGCCACTTCATCCAGGAAGTTCGCGACCTCGGGCCGGATCAGCATGGTGACCATCCTGCGGCCGCTGAATTGATAGGGCAGGATCACCCGATTGGCGCCGGCCTTCACCAGCTTGCTTTCCGACTGCTCGTCGATGGCCCGAGCCACGATCAGGAGGTCCGACCTCACGCTGCGCGCACTGAGCACGATGAACACGTTCTGGGCGTCGGAATCGGCGGCCACCAGCAGACCGCGGGCCCTCTCGATTCCGGCTTGAGCCAGCAGGGCTTCGTTGGCCCCGTCCCCCTGGAGCGCCGGGAAACCGGACTCTTCGACCCGGCTGATCTTCTGAGGCGAGGGATCGATCACCACGAAGGGGAGGTCCTGGACGGCCAGCTCCTGAGCCACGTGGCGGCCCACCCGGCCGTAGCCGCAAACGATGACGTGATCGGAGAGTTTGTCCAACATTCGGAGCAAGCGTCGTTTTTGGAGGTAGGCCCGTCCTTCGCCGGAGAGCAGAAAATCGGCCATGCCGCCCAGCAGGTACATGGCCAGCCAGCCGGCTCCCAGAATGAGCGCCATGGTGAAGAGCTTGCCACCCGCCGACAGGGGCCGGACTTCGCCGAAGCCGACCGTGCTCAAGGTGATCACGGCCATGTAGAGGGCATCCAGAACCTCCATGCCCTCCAGCAGCCAGAACCCTGACGTGCCCAGCAGCAGCAGGCCGGCCAGGGAAACCGCCGTTTTCCAGAAGCGCCGATGAGCGTGGGAGACAACCCGCCTGTGCACCAGGAACTCCTTGATCGACCCGGCGGCTTTCGGGATCAGCCAACTCGACGGAACGATAGCATAATTCCGTCCGTTGCAATCAAGAGACCCTGGGCCGCCACGGACCGAAAGCCGTGGCCGGAGACCTGAAGGGCCCGCGCCGGCGTGTAGAATAGCAAGCGGAATACTTGCGATTGTTGATTTCTGAGCCTTTTGCAAAATTCCGCAGACAAGGGCGGGAGAGGGGACAGGAAATTCCAGGGGCAGGGTCGCTCTGTGCCTGAGTGGCCACAAGAGGCACAAAAGCTGGAATCGCCAGGTCTCAAATCTCATTGAGGAATCAGGATTTCCAGAACGCGGTTCTCCGTCGAACGGCCACAAAAGGCACAAAAACGGCATTGGGCAAGACTGGGGCCTGATTTTGTGCCTTTTGTGCTTTTTGTGGTTGAGCCGTTCACCCCATTCACCTGACAGCGGCAGCCTTCCCAGGAAAAGCCGGGAGAGAGGTGACTCGCGGGGCAAGTCCGCTCTTCTGTTGTTTTATGGAGATGCTCGATTCCGAATACGGATATTGCCTCAAATCTACAATCGAGGTTGACTGGCCATGAACCCTCTCAAATTCAATATTCTGCCGGACCAGGGCGAGCCAACCGGGCATGGCCCTTCACCTCCCCGGCCGGACAGCCTGCGGGACCCGGTGTGCGGCATGTGGGTCGACCCCAAGACCGCAGCCGATTCCTACGCCTATCGAGGCCGGACCTACTACTTTTGCCGCTCGCACTGCCGGACCCAATTCCAGGCCGACCCCGACCGCTTTCTGGGGAGCCGGGAGACCGCGACGGTCTCGGCCTTCGGAAGCGAAATACCGGAAGCGCAGGAACGCCGCCGGCAGCCGGCGAGCTACACCTGCCCCATGCACCCCGAGATCCTGACCGATCGACCTGGAGCCTGTCCCCTCTGCGGCATGGCCCTGGAACCCCGAGCGGTGGGCCCGGAGGAGCCCGACAATCCGGAGCTTTCCGACATGAGAGGCCGCTTCAAGGTCAGCCTGGTTCTGACGATCCCCGTCTTCCTGCTGGCCATGTCGGAGATGGTTGGGGGCGGCTTGCTGCCGCCGCACTGGCCGGCCGGGGTTTCGGCCTGGATCCAATGCCTGCTGGCAGCGCCCGTGGTTCTCTGGGGCGGATGGCCGTTGCTGCAACGAGGCTGGTCCTCCGTGCTCCACCTCAGGCCCAACATGTTTACCCTGATCGGATTGGGCACGGCAACCGCCTCCCTCTACAGCCTGGCCGCGACCCTGGCCCCCTCCCTGTTCCCGGACTCCTTTCGAGGTCCGGACGGAGCCGTTCCCGTTTATTTCGAAGCGGCGGCCGTCATCACCACCCTGGTGCTGCTGGGACAGGTTCTGGAGCTTCGAGCCCGTCAGCGGACCGGCAGCGCCATCCGTTCGCTCCTGAAGCTGGCCCCCGAAACCGCCAGGCGGTTGCGCGAGGATGGAACCGAGGAGGAGGTTTCGCTCGACCGCATCGCCGTGGATGCCCGGCTGCGGGTCCGGCCCGGGGAGCGCATCCCGGTTGACGGAGTGGTCCTGGAGGGCGCCAGCTCGGTGGATGAATCCATGATCACCGGCGAGCCCCTGCCGGTCCAGAAGCTTCCCGCCAACCGGGTGACCGGCGGCACCATGAATCAGACCGGCAGTTTCGTCATGCGCGCCACCCGGGTGGGACAGGACACGCTGTTGGCCCGGATCGTTCAGATGGTGGCCGAAGCCCAGAGGACACGCGCGCCCATCCAGCGTTTCGCCGACGCGGTGTCCGCCCGCTTCGTTCCCGCGGTCCTGCTGGCCGCGCTGCTGACCTTTGTGGCCTGGAGTCTTCTGGGGCCTCAGCCCGCCATGGCCTACGGCCTGATCAATGCCGTGGCCGTGTTGATTATCGCCTGCCCCTGCGCCCTCGGTCTGGCCACACCCATGTCCATCATGGTGGCGACCGGACGGGGCGCCGGCTGCGGCGTGCTGGTCAAGAATGCCGCGGCCCTGGAAGCTCTGGACAGCGTGGACACCCTGGTGCTGGACAAAACGGGAACTCTCACCGAGGGCAAGCCCCGGCTGCGGACACTGGCGGCCCTGCCCGGCTGGAGCGAAGAGGAGTTGTTGTCGGCGGTGGCCGGCCTGGAGCAGGCCAGCGAACACCCCCTGGCGGGGGCCATCCTGGAAGCGGCCCGGAGCCGCGGCCTCGATACGGGCCCCGTGCAGGAATTCCAGGCCGTTCCCGGGAGAGGGATTCGGGGACGGGTCCGAGGACGGTCCCTGGTGGTGGGCAACGCCAGGATGCTGGAGGAACTGGGAATCGAAACGGGGGCGCCCCATCACCGGAGGGACAGCGCGAGGGAGTCTGGCCAGGCCGTGGTGCTGGTGGCCGCCGAGGGCCGATTGGCCGGATGGCTGGGGGTGGAAGACCCCGTCAAGCGCTCCGCCAAGGAGGCCCTGCGCCGGCTGCGGCAGGCGGGGCTGCGCATCCTGATGGTCACGGGCGACCACCGGAAGTCCGCCGAAAAAGTGGCGTATGAATTGGGGATCGACCACGTCCGGGCGGAGGTGGACCCCCGGGAAAAAGGAGCGATCGTCAAACGGCTGCAGGAGGACGGTAAACGGGTGGCCATGGCCGGCGACGGCATCAATGACGCCCCGGCGCTGGCCCAGGCACAGGTGGGCATCGCCATGGGGGGCGGCACCGACGTGGCCATCGAGAGCGCCGGCATCACCCTGGTGGGAGGGGACCCGGGAGGCCTGGTTCGCGCCTTCCGCCTGAGCCGGCGCACCATGCGCAACATCCGGCAGAACCTGTTTCTGGCGTTTGTCTACAACCTGCTGGGCATTCCGATTGCCGCCGGTCTCCTCTATCCGCTTTTCGGCCTGTTGCTGAGCCCCATGATCGCCGCCGCCGCCATGACCTTCAGCTCCCTGTCGGTCATCGCCAACGCCCTGCGCCTGAAACGACTGGCGCTGTGAGGACCGGGACCTTCCTTCCCCGACCGGCGCTTCCCTTCCCGGCAAGTCTAGTGTCCTGTTTCAGAAATAAAGTTACCATCTCCGATGGAGGTTCCACAGAGAAGCGGTCGGTTGGAGAATCCCTTTGCGTTTCAGCCCAACCGGCACCGTTGTGCTGTCCCTTCCCGGAACCTCCATCGGCCCTCCGGGTTCGGGCGGAACGGCACCGTCTTCGTCGTCGCTCTTCCTCGCAATGAATGAGCATTGGCTCGTCATCGCTCCTAGAATCCGGCGCCGTTGCGCTCCGAAATCTGGCAACCCTATTTCTGAAACAGGACACTAGCCCCCGCCGTGCCGGTCAGATCACTCTGAGGGAAAACAGTCGATCGTCCAATGAAGACGAACCACGAATGGACACGCATCCGGATGGATTCCCTTCATCTGCAAGCGACACCCAAAGGCTTCTGCAATTTTGTTGTTCCGGCATCTATCGGTGCCCTTGGCAGGCAACCTTCTCGCTTTCGATGGTCACCCCCCCACTGAACGACTCGTCAACCGATTTATTGGTGAGCCTTTTGCAAAAATCGGAGTCGGGCGATCCTTATTCAGATCAAGGGTTTTTCTACATAAACATGGATGCACAGGATTCACAGGATAACCAGGACGGGAGGCTGCTGCAGGAGAAGCCGGCTCCGGCAATGATCGTGTGCGGATTTGCCGATGCTCAGGATTACAAGCTGGCCGTTTCAAGAAAAAATCCTGTGCATCCTGTGCATCCATGTGAATCAAAACCTGTTCCGAGCCTCCATGAAACCGTTGCCTGAGGAATTTTGCAAAAGGCTCAGGAATCTATCCCTATTCGTGTTCATTGGTGTCCATTCGCGGTTCGTCGTTCCCCTTTGCGGATTACCCTCATTCGCATCAAGTCAGGCGCTGTTTTCCGGGTTCGGGAACCCCGCCGATCCTCTCACGGCGGACGGGAAGCGTTGCGCCTCTCTCCCGTCAAGGGTTACAGTATTGCCGGAACCGGGCTGCTGCGGCCTGCAAGCCAGGTTGCGGTCAACCGGTGGGGAAATCGGGAGGCACCGGTTTGAAGCAAATCGAACACCAAAGGCGCAGCAGGTGCATTCTCTACATCCTGGGGCTGCCGCTCCTGTCAATGACCCTGACGTCCGCGGGTCTGGCGGCCGGCGATCGGCATTCGCCTCGGGCGATCATCGACCGGGTGGACCAGGTCTTGCGAGGGGCCTCCAGCCGCGGCCTGGCCACCATGAGGGTGGTCACCCGTCACTGGGAACGGAGCCTGACCATGGAGGTCTGGTCCCTGGGCAGCGACTACTCCCTGGTCCGGGTCCTCTCACCCGCCAAGGAAGCCGGCACCAGTACGCTGAAGGCCTCCAGGGATATCTGGAACTACCTGCCCAAGGTGGATCGCACCATCAAGATTCCCGCCTCCATGATGATGGGATCCTGGATGGGATCCCACTTCACCAACGATGACCTGGTCAAGGAAAGCCGCCTGGTCGAGGATTACGAAATAGAAACCACCTTTGAAGGAACTCGCGAAAACGTCAAGGTCTGGGAATTCACCCTGACCCCCAGGCCGGAAGCTGCCGTGGTTTGGGGCAAGATCGACTACCGGGTCCGTCAACGGGACTTCATGCCTCTGCAGGCGCGTTACTTCGACGAAGAGGGCGAACTGGCGCGGACCCTCACCTTCAGTAACTTCCGGCGCATGGGAGACCGCCTGGTGCCGGCCCACATGGACATGCAACCCCACGGCAAGCCCGGCGAGCGCACCACCGTGAGCTACGACGAGCTGCAGTTCGACCTGGACATCGACAAGTCCTTCTTTTCCCTGCGGACCCTGCGGCGCGGGAGGTGAGCGGTCATGACCCTTCCTTCCTGGTGGCTGATCGGCTGGCGCAATCTCGGGCGCAACCCGAGACGCACCTTCATCACGGCCCTGGGGCTGGCGGCCGGCTACTTTGCCGTGATCTTCATGGTCGGCTTCGCCGACGGACTCAAGGTGGAAATGATCGACAACGGCACCGGCCTGATGACGGGGCAGATACAGATCCACTCGCCCGGCTACAGGCCGGACCGCAGTCTCTACGAGACGATCGGGGGGCGTGCCGGAGCCGACTTCGAAGCCGTCATCCGCACGGCGGTCCGAGACCCCGCCGTGGTCGCGGCGGCTCCCCGAGTCTACGGCGCGGGCCTGCTGAGCTCGGGACAGTCCACCAGGGGCGGCATGCTGATGGGCATCGACCTCGATCGCGAGCCCGGGGTCAGCCGTCTCATGAATTCTCTATCGCAAGGACGGGCCCCAGCCCCGGCAGCCAACGAACTGATGATCGGAACCGAGATGGCCGGCCGGCTCGACCTGAAGGTCGGCAACGAGGTCATCCTGGTGGCTCCCGCTGCAGACGGCTCCATGGGCAACGACATCTTCCGGGTATGCGGACTCTACCGGACGGGAATGGCGGATCTGGACGGCGCCTTCGCCCTGATCCCGATCCGGCCGCTGCAGCGTTTGCTGGCTCTCGATCCTGGGAGGATCCACGAGATCGCCCTCTCCACCGCCGATCCCTGGCTGGCTCCGGAAGCCGGCCGGCGCCTGGTTGCTGCCCTGGCGCCGCTGGGGGTGGAGATGGAAGTCCTGGACTGGACCGGGCTGCGGCCTGAAATGCTGGAATACGCCCTGCTGATGGATTCCTGGTACTCGATCGTGGTCATCATCGTCTTCGCCATCGCCCTGTTCGGGGTCGCCAACACCCTGCTGATGTCCACTTTCGAGCGACGGCGGGAGTTCTCGGTGATGCTGGCTCTGGGAGCCAGGCCCCACCAGATACTGCTCACGGTGGTTTCGGAAGCCACGGCGCTGGGATGGATCAGCCTGGCCCTGGGCGTGGCCGTCACCTTTCCGCTCATTGCCTGGTGGCACCATTACCCGATCGACCTGAGCTGGATCTACGGCGATCTCACCATGCTGGGAGCGCTGATACGTCCCGTGCTCAGGATCGAGTACAACCTCCCCGTGTCCGTGTGGACCGGACTGGCGCTGCTGCTGACCGCGGTGACGGCCGGTCTCTACCCCGCGGCGCGAGCCGCATGGCTGCCGCCGGCGGACACACTCTCCGGCCAATGAGCTCCAAGACCGCCATCATTACCAAGCTGGCCCTGCGCAACCTGAGAAGACAGGCCAGACGCAGCCTGCTGACGGCCGCCTCCATGATTGCCGGCGGCGCCCTGTTGATATTCAGCCTGATCCTGGGGGACGGAACCCACGAACAATGGATCGACTCGGCCGTGCGCATGGCCGACGGACACCTGACGATCCAGTCCGTCCGATTCCAGGGCAGCCGTGCCCTGAAGGACAGGATGCCTTCGGAATCCCGAGTCCTTGTGGAGCAAACCCTGCGCCAGGGCGGCCTCCCCGGGGAAATCCATGCCATGGCCCCCCGGCTTGCCGTCACCGGCATGGCCAGCTCCGCGGCCGGGGCGCGACCGGCTCGCATCCTGGGGGTCGACCCGGCTGTCGAGGCCGCCTTTTCCGTCCTGGACGAGAAAGTGCGGCAAGGCCGCTACCTCCGACCCGGCGACAGGCTGGCCGCCTTCGTGGGAATCGGGCTTCTCGAGGCTCTGGACCTGCGGCTGGGCTCCAAGTTCGTGCTCACCGCCCAGGATGCCGGCGGGGAGATCGCCGGCCAGCTCGTTCGGGTGGTGGGGACCTTTCGCACCGGCATTCCCGAGGTGGACCGCTCGCTCCTGCACATACCGCTTTCCACCGCCGGGGCATGGCTGGGCTGCAGCGGCGATGTGACCTCCCTGGGGCTGCTGTCGGGGAGCAGCGAACAGGTGCCTCGGGCCCGGCGCTCATTGCAGCAGAGGCTCTCCCGGCGTCCGGGTTCGGAAGAGCTGCAGGTTTTGAGTTGGAGGGAATCCCTGCCGGAGCTGGACGCCGCCGTGAAGATCGACGACTTCTCCAACTACCTCTTTCAGGGCATTCTTTTCGGCATCATCGCCCTGGGGATCGTCAACACGGTGCTCATGTCGGTGATGTATCGGCGGAGGGAGTTCGGCGTGCTTCAGGCCCTGGGTCTGACTCCGGGCCAATCGGCCAGCCTGGTTCTGGTGGAGGGACTGATTCTGACGGTCCTCAGCGGGACCATCGGCATCGCCCTGGGCCTGTCGGTCACCTGGTTCCTCTGGGGAGAGGGACTCGACCTGTCCTCCATGATGGACAACGAGTGGACATTCTCCGGGGTGGTGATGGAGCCGGTGGTGGTGCCCCGATTTCGGGTGGCCCGAATGGCGCAGGGGCTGTCGTTCATTGTCCTCATCGGCATGCTGGCCTCCCTCTACCCGGCCCTGAGAGCCATGCGCATCGACGTGGCCGAGACCATGAAATTCGAGCGCTGAAGGAGTGAAATCGTGGGCAACCCGGCCCTGCGCACCGAAGCGGTATGGAAGGTCTTTCACCAGGAAGCGGAAGAGGTGCGGGCCGTGCGCGGCGTCACCCTCACCATCCAGCCCGGAGAGTTCGTGGTGCTGGCCGGCCCCTCGGGATCGGGCAAGACCACCCTGCTCAACCTGATCGGGGGATTGACCCGGCCCACCGACGGCCGGGTGTGGGTGGACGGACTGGACCTGACCCGGATGGGCAGTCGAGAGCTTGCCCGGATGCGCCTGGAGAAGCTGGGCTTCATCTTCCAGTCCTACAATCTGCTGCCGGTCCTTTCGGCCCTGGAGAACGCAGAGTTCCCACTGCTGTTGCGCGGCCTGGACCGCGGCCAACGAGAGCGGCGGGGCCGGAAACTGTTCCAGCGCACGGGACTGGCCGGACTGGAGCATCGCCGTCCCGGGAAGCTGTCGGGGGGACAGCAGCAGCGGGTGGCCGTCATCCGGGCCGTGGTGGGAGAACCCGCCCTGGTCCTGGCGGACGAGCCCACCGCCAACCTCGACTCGGCCGCCAGCGACATCCTGCTGACAGTGATGGAGGAACTCAACCGGGACCTCGGAACCACCTTCCTCTTCGCCACCCACGACTCCCGGCTCATGGAACGGTCCCGTCGCCTGATCCACCTGGTCGACGGCCAAATAGTCTCCGACCAATGGCAAGAGCCCCGGCGCGAACCCTAGTTTCCGCGGCAATCCTGCTGGCCCTGGGGGCAACCCAAGACGGTCCCGGCCCGGCAGCGGCCCAGACTCCCCTGATCCGAGGGTACACCCACAACCTTCCGCTGTGGAGCCGGGCGACCCCCTCCCGCGCCGGATTCTTCGGCGATTTCAGCCGCTTCCGCCTGATGAGCGAGCCTCGCTGGGGGCCCCTCTCCCTGGAGATCGCCTACGAGCACACCCTCGGCTTGAACCGGCTGCCGACTTCCCGAGCCCTTGCGATCGCCGGCCTTCCCGAAACCGTCCCCTGGCTGGACCTCCAGTGGAACCTTTGGGAAAAGGATCATCTGAGCTGGCAGCACCGCTTCGATCGCCTCAACCTGAGCTGGGCGCCCACCGGGAGTCTGGACCTGACACTGGGGCGCCAAACCGTCTCCTGGGCAACCACGCTCTTTCTCACCCCGGCCGACCCCTTTTCCCCTTTCAATCCCGCCGACCCCTTTCGCGCCTTCCGCGGCGGCGTCGACGCCGCCCGGCTTCAATTCCATCCGGGCCCCCTCAGCCGGGTCGAGGTCGTGGTTCGGCCAAGCCGGTCGGCCGCCGGCAGAGAGATCACCGCCCTGGGGCGAGGCCTGACCACCTGGAAGAACTGGGAAATCTCGGGTTGGGCCGGAGCCCTCTTCGACGAACCTGCCGCGGCCGGGGCCGTTTCCGGCTCACTGGGCCCGCTGGCGCTGCGCGGCGAGGCCTCGCTGCGCAGAATCCGCGGCAAGACCATGGCCAGAGGCACCCTCGGCATCGACCGCCGCCTCACCCTCTCCAACCGGGACCTCACGCTGGTTGCCGAGTACCAGCACGACGGCCTGGGCGCCGCCGGCGCCGGTGAAACCTCGTCGGTCCTGGAGTCCGAGGCCTTCACCCGGGGCGAGCTGCAGGTGCTGGGGCGAGACCAGGCCGCCGCCCAGGCCCAATATCAGCTCCATCCCCTGTGGAGCCTGTCGCTGCTCGGGTTGTGGAACCTCAACGACCGCAGCTCCCTGCTGGCTCCAAGCCTCTCCTATTCGGCAAGCAACGAAGTCACCCTCACCGGCGGCCTCTTCAAGGGATTCGGGGCTGTCTCCCCAGGCTCCGAGGGACCACCCGCCTCCGAGTACGGCGGCCTCGGCACCACGGCCTACCTCTCGCTGAGCTTTTACTTTTGAAAGGGCGGGCTACATCCAACCCGGAAAGCCGACTCAGAATAGGCTGACGGAAAGGTTCGACGGCAGGTTTCGAGGTGCGCGCCTGAAGCTGAATTGAAGGGCCGATCCCGCAGACGTCCAGTGCTGCGTGCCGCTTGGCGATCACACGACCGGCCCACGGAACTCTCAATGCGTGATGGCGTTGGGATTCCTTACTCTGACCTGTTCAATCAACGTGTCAAAAAATGCATCGAACGTCTGGGACGTCTTCAGTATCGACGAACCTGAGTTGAAATCCACCTCCACCAACACGAAGTCTTCGACGGTCCCAGTGGTCCAGGCAGGTGGTCGACGACCGGATAGGGAGGTTACACGCTCTCGAAACAGACCACACCAGGTCGAGCCGTGCTTCTGGGAGACGCTGTCTTCCGCAATGTTGAAGATCATAATGTAGCCAATCACGACCTCCGGCGAGTGGAGCTGGGCATTCGTCACTTCGCCGATCATGTCGTCGATTCGATTGGGCACGGTACCGCCGAGATTTTTCAGGAGCGACTTCAGAGAAACCCCCAGGCGGTATTTGCCGTCGTAGCGCCACCCGACATCCCATCTCTTGTCGCGACCGGCGCCGGGAATCACGGCTTCTTTCTCGACATCCTTCAACCCGCGGCGCGTCAATTCCTGCACACAAAAGTCCGCCAACACTTCAAGTCGCGCCGTCGATGTCACCCTTTCTTCCGTGACGGCGATTCGATACAAGTCGTCGATTGCGTCCTGGGCTGTAATCATTCGCAGACGAACTACCTCGATATGGCCTGTCCGCTCTTTGAGTCGATCTCGCCAACAGTCACGTCAACCGTTTTCAGCAGGCTACCGGACTCGTTCCGAAGTCGTTTCACCGCTTTCTCGTAGTACACAGGGTCAACTTCGATACCGATGCTGTTGCGGCCGGTCGCAGCGGCGGCAACCTGGGTCGATGCCGTTCCGGTGAAAGGATCAAATACAGAGTCTCCGACAAAGCTGAACATCCTGATGAGACGTTCTGCGAGGGCGACCGGAAAGGGTGCGGGATGATGCCGTGTGGACGCACCGGCGATATCAGTCCAGACCTGTCTAAAAAAAGTCTTGAAGCTTGCTTCGGACAGCAAGCTGAGCGTTCGCGCAGCGATTCCCGGTTTCCGATAGCCGCCCGGCTTCCGCTGCATCAGGATGAACTCGATGTCGTTCTTGATCACGGCGTTCGGCTCGTACGGTTTGCCGAGGAAGCCACCGGTCCCTCGCTCTACTTCGTGCGCGGCGTTAGCGATCTTGTGCCAAATTATGGGCGCCAAGTTGTCGAACCCTAACGCCCGACATCGGTTCTGAATGGCGGCGTGCAGGGGAACCACGGTATGACGGCCACCATTGCTGCGTCGGGATAGACAGACGTCACCCACCACGCAGATAAGCCGCCCACCAGGTACAAGCGCTCTGTGACAGATCCGCCAGACGGCATCCAGTTCATCGAGGAATTCGTCGTAGTCGACTATCCAGCCTAATTGGCCCGTGGCTTGGCGGTACTTCTTGAGGGTCCAATAGGGAGGTGAGGTTAGCACGAGATGGATCGACTCAACGGGAAGGACCGCATGGCGAGCATCTCCGATTAGCAGCTGATGGCGCGTGGGCACCTGTCCCACAGCGGATGCGATCATCGCCATGGCGGATGGATCCTTCGCCATCCGTGGCAGCTCGCGGGACGGGGCGTCCAGATTCCTGAACGGTTTCGGAACGAATGCGTCAAGCGGCACGCTAGCGTTCATCTGGCTTGTATCCCAAGGACGAACCCATCAACGGCAAATAACAGTCCGAACTGAAACTACGCGTTGATGGACCCGCTTTCCATGGAGCGAAGTGTGCGCGGATACTTGAGGGAGGGTAAAATACACGTATTGCACCATAAGAATACCACGATTCCCATGGTCGCGAGTTTCCGCGTAACGTTCTGTTTTGCAATTGCTGAGATCTCGGCGATGGTCGCCCCAATGCCAACCCTTGTTCAGTCTGTCGTTGACTTCGCAAAACAGCGAAATGATCTAGCATTTCGTTGCCGTTCGTTGTCGCTGTTCCCTGGATGCTCACCTCGAACTGCCCGACTACCGTTACAATCTGTTCCAGTCGTGGAGTGGTGGTATGGATCCCCCACCTCTCCTGCGCCGTCTCCTCCTGCCGCCATCCTCGTCCGTGATAGACTTACGCGGCACGCGGACCATGCCCGCGCCAGGGACGGTCCCAAGTGCCGGGGCTGACGCCCCCGATCCATCCGGAGAATCCAAAGGAGCCGCCATGAAGATCGCCATGCTTCGCGGTCCCAGAGACCTGCACATCGAAGAGCACCCCCTGGATACCAGCAACCTGAAGCCGGACGAAATCTGGATCCGGACCCGGGTGAGCGCCCTGAAGATCGGGACCGACCGAGGCAACTACGAGGGGGCCGAGCACGTCCCCGGAGCCCCGGTATATCCCCGCTGGGTGGGGGACAGCAACCTGGGAATCGTGATGGGAGTGGGCAGCGCCGTCCGCCGGGTTCAGGTCGGGGACCGGGTGGTGACCCGGCAGCCCCACCAGTCGGAATACATCACCAACGAGTCGGCCAGCCTGGTGAAGGTTCCCGAGGGGGTGGACGACGAGGACGCGGTGTGGTGCCACCTCTACGCGCTCAGCTCCCTCTGCTACCGCAAGGCCCATTTCGAGCCGGGCGAAAACGTGGCCGTGGTCGGGCTGGGAGTGCTGGGCCTGGGAGCGGTGGGCCTGGGGCCGCTGTTCGGTGGGCGGGTGATTGCGATCGGCAACAGCCCCACACGCCTGGAGATGGCCCGGCGCATGGGGGCTCACGAGGGCTTCCTCTACAACGACCCGGACCTGAAAGCCAAGCTGGACGCCGTCACCGGAGGAGCCGGCATCGACCTGGTGATCCTGACAGCCAATCCCTGGCCCGCCTACCGCACCGCCCTCGAGATTGTGCGCCTGCACGGCCGCGTGTCCATCGTCAGCCTGCTGGGGCGGGGGGAAACCGATCTGGACTTCAATCCGCTGTCCATGTCCCTTTTCTACACCCGGGGCATTTCGCTGCACGCCGTTTCGGGACCGACGGGATATCTCTATCCGGACGGAAACGGCGGTCCCACCATGGAAAACCGCTTCTCCAACGATCGAGCCGCCGAACACGTTCTCTTTCTGATGGAGACGGCCTCGCTGGAACCCAAGAAGCTGATCACCCACCGCTTCCACTACTCCCGGATGGTGGAAGCCTACGAGATGATCTACCATCGGGAAAAAACCATGCTGGGTGTCCTGTTCACCTGGGAAGACTGAAAAGAGTTCTACTGGGCCCACGACGTGGCGGTGTCACCGACCGGAGCGGTCTACGTCTGCGACGTGCTGGGACGGCGGGTCCAGAAGTTCGTGGCCGGCCCCTCCGGCTGACAGAGGGAACGCCCGCTGCCCGCCTCGAACAGGTGGGCCTTGGACAGATCCAGGCTGACCCTTTCGGGCGGGGGCCGGCCCGCCGCTTCAGGCCCCCAGAGCGCCAGCAGCGTATGGGCGCCAGCCTTGAGATAGAGAAGGACGCTGCTGCCCATCGGCTCCACCACCTCCACCTCGATTTCCAGCCGCACGAGACTCGAGTTCCCGGAAGCCTGATCCCCGCATTTGAGAATGTGTTCCGGGCGAATGCCCAGCGTGACCTGCCGGCCGCTCCAGTCCCGATGAAGGGCGAGCGCTGAAAGCGGCAGCCGCAGGCTTGCGGTTTCCAGCCAGAGCTCCCCGTCCCGGGCGGCCACCCGCCCTTCCAGGAAGCTCATCTCCGGCGACCCCAAGAACCCGGCCACAAACCGGTTGGCCGGCCGATTGTAGAGGTTGAGGGGAGTATCCACCTGCTGGAGGATCCCCTGATTCATGACGGCGATGCGGTCCCCCATGGTCATGGCCTCGACCTGGTCATGGGTCACGTAGACGGTGGTCACTCCCAGCCTGCGGTGGAGCTTGACCAACTCGGCCCGGGTGGCCACCCGCAGCTTGGCGTCCAGGTTGGACAGGGGTTCATCCATCAGGAACGCCTTGGGCTCGCGGACGATGGCCCGTCCCAGGGCCACCCGCTGGCGCTGCCCGCCGGAAAGCTGCTTGGGACGCCTCCCCAGCACGTCCTCGAGCTCCAGCATCCGGGCGACCGACCGGACCTGCCGTTCGATACCCCGGCGTTTTTCCTTCCAGGCCCGGCGGTCCAGCATCCAGGCCAGGGGGCCGTGGGGGGGCGTCCGCAGGCGCAGGCCGAAGGCCAGGTTCTCCCGCACGTTCATGTGGGGATAGAGGGCGTAGTTCTGAAACACCATGGCCACGTCCCGGTCCTTGGGAGAGAGGGTGTTCACCCGGCGCTCCCCGATAAAGATCTCTCCCCGGGTCAGCTCTTCCAGGCCGGCAATGCAGCGCAGCACCGTGCTCTTGCCGCAGCCCGAGGGCCCCACCAGCACCAGGAACTCCCGGTCGGCGACCTCCAGGCTCAGGTCGTCCACCGCCGTCACCTCGCCGAACCGCTTGGTCAAGTTTTGCAGCCTGATTTCGGCCATGAGCTTCGATGCCCCCGGAATCCGGTAGCGTGGGATCACCCTGGTTCATCACCACAGTATACTGGTCCCATGAATGTGAAGTATGCTACAGGTTCGGCATTTGCTTGAACCTGTTCTGATCGATCCAGCGTAATGAAATCAATGCTGCCGGCCGACTGGGAGCCGTGCCCACAAAGCGGCAGCTTTGAGAGGAGAGCCTCGCCAGGCATTGGGCCCGGCTTGTCCCGCATCGCCGCAACCACGGCCACCGTCGTTCTGGCGACCCTTGTTGCCCCCTTCCTATCCTTCGGGCAAGGCGAGTGGCCGCCGGACCGCCACGTCCTGCGTACGTTCCACGAAGAGCACTGGCCAGCCGGCCAGCAGTTCCTGGGCAGCCAAATCTGCCAGGGCTGCCATCCGGCCGTGTGGGAGAACTTTCCCCGCGATCCGCACTTCAAGTCGGTGGCCCTGGCGAACCGGCCCGCAGGGAGGACCGGCTGCGAGGGATGCCATGGCCCGGCCGGCCTCCACGTCATTGACCCCGATTACGGGAAGATCGTGAAGTTTCCCGAGATCGAACCCAGCCAGGCCCAGGATGTTTGCCTTCGCTGCCACAGCGAGGACATCGGCAAGATGCATATTCGCCGGTCGGCGCACCTGACCGGGGAAATCGGTTGCACGAGCTGCCATTCGATCCACAGCCCCCACGAGGCGGGTGCGCTGCTTGTGGCCGAGCAGCGGAGCGTCTGCTACGGCTGCCATCGGGAGATAGAAGCGCGCTTCAACATGCCGTTCAAGCACCGTGTCAACGAGGGGGCCATGGACTGCTCGGATTGCCACAATCCACACGGAGCCCCGCTCGCGACCTGGCGCACGGCGCACTTTCCGCGTATGGTTTCGCACGGTCTCGGGAATGACATTGCCTGCACGAAGTGCCATTCCGACAAGCGCGGTCCCTTTGTGCACGAGCACCCGCCCGTCCGAGTCGAGGGCTGCCCGGCATGCCACAACCCGCACGGCAGCACGAATCCACGCCTGCTGAACCGTCCTTCGGCCTTTACTCTGTGCCTGGAATGCCACAACGACGTTGGTGGGTTCGGCCTGCGGGCCGAAGGCATCCGTCCGCCGAACCCGTGGTTCCACAACCTGGTGGACCCTGCGTTCCGGGACTGCGTCCTCTGTCACTCGCGGATCCACGGCTCGAACGCCGATCCGAAGTTTCGACGATGAGAAGGCACTGCCTCCCATTGCTGCTCCTCTGCCTCCCGGCGGCTGCCCAGCAGCCGGTCACCCATTGGGCCCAGGCTCCTGCCAGCACCCGCGAGTTCAGCGGCTACAGCATCTTGAATTCCTTCGAATTCGGGTATCGATTCGCCAACGTCGGCGGAGACCATGACCTGTACCGGGCGAGCGTGAATCTTGGCGATGGCCTGCGCTTGTTCCGCGGCAGGCTCCGCGTCCATTCCCTCGATGGCAAGGGAGGCGCATTGGACGAGTTCCGGCTGCGCTCGTCCAGAGCGGCAGGAGACCCGTACCAGGCTCAGGTCATGCGGGTCGAGAAGAATGGCCTGTATCGGTACGACCTGCAGTACCGGCAAGTGAGGTACCACAATCGGTTGCCGTCGCTGTGGCGCGGCGAGCACGGCCTGACCGTGGAGCGCGCGATGCAAACTCATGACATCACGATCTTTCCCGGGTCGAACTTCGAGGTTCTGCTGGGCTACGATCGCAACGGACGGTCCGGTCCGGGCTTCGCGTCCGTGGGAACAACCGACAATTTCGGCCTGCTCGAAGCGCGCAACTACCTTCGCTATCAAGCCGACCTGCGGCAATCCAACAAGCAGTACAGGGCCGGATTTACGGCGAACTTCATGGGACTGGCCTTGACCGCGACGCACGCCGTCGACCATTACCAGGAAGAGGGGAGCCAGACCGACGCCTCCGGGCTTCCCTCCGCCACGTCCAACATCCAGCTTGTCGAGGACTTCACCCGCTCTCAGCCATTTCGCGGGCGGACTCCGATCACGACGCTGGCCCTGCGGACCAGGAAGGACCGCCTCATTGGATTCAACTCCCGGCTCGTCTACGCCGGCGGCACGCGAAACTCGGCTCTGAAGGACCAAATCTCGGTGCCGGATTCGGCAACGACGAAAGCCGGTTTCCGGGAGTCGTTCATCGTTGGCGACGCCAGCCGGAAGCAGAGTTCGGGCGAGGCCACGATCGTGCTGCTGCCGACCCCGCGTTGGACAATCACCAACACCACGGCATTTCACAACACCCGCATCGATGGCGACGCCTCACTTGTAGAGATCGGCTACTTCCGGAACGAATACCTGCGGTTCAGCCACCTCGGAATTCGTCGCATTTCCAATGCAAGCGAGGCCAACTACAGAGCACTGAAGGAAGTCAGCCTTTACGGCGCATACAGGTTCTCCACGAGAAGGGCACGGTCTTCGGACGCCTTGCGATTCCCGGATTTCGGATTCGGCCGGGAGTTGACGGCCGTCGACAACAAGTTCCATTCCGGCGGGGCGGGCGTGCGCTGGCTGCCCGGGCGCAACCTTCGGGCTTCGTTCGACTTCGAGGTCGGCAGGGCTGACCGCCCCCTGACCCCGACGAACGAGCGGCGTTTACACAACCAGTCGGCTCGATTGCACTGGCGAGCGCGGGATTTCAGCGTCAGCGCCTATTTCAAGAATCGAGCCAACGACAACCCGACCGAATTGCTGGCCTATAGCTCGAAGAGTCGCAGCCAGGGCGTTCATGCCTCATGGCTGCATCCGAAAACGGGCATGGTCCTGGACGCGGGCTACAGCTTGCTGAACATGGACGTCTCGACGGGAATCCTGGACCTGTTCGAATTCTCTGGCGAGCCCGAACGCTTGCGCAGCATCTACGCCAGCAGCATTCACCACTTGAACTTCGCGATTCGCGCGACTCCGGCGCAACGGGTGACACTGAACCTTGCCTACAACCTGACGAAGGACACGGGCGGCGGCGACTTCGACTTGGCTGTCGCTGAGCGATCGGCGTTCTCGCTCGAAGGCGCGTACCTCATGACCAGCCTGCCGATGTCGTACCATTCGCCTCAGGTTCGTCTCTCGGTCGCGATGAAGGCGAACCTGGCGTGGAACTTCGGCTGGCAGTACTACGGCTATTCGGAGCGGATCGCCGGCATTCGCGGCTTTCGCTCGCATATTGGCTACACGAGCCTGACAGTCGGCTTTTGACCGAGCCACATGGAATCCGGGCGTGATTCGGCGGCCCTGACCGACAGGTCCCCTGAATTGAGTAGCGTGGGATCATCCTGTCGGAGGTCCGGCCGGCCGGTTGACGCAACCGGAGGAGCAGGATATGTTACGGCGTCAGCCCGGCCCACCGGAAACCTGGGCCGGCCCTTGACCTGCTCCTCAACGACTCCCGCCACGGGACCGCCATGCCGGTCCGTCGAAGCTCATGAATCTCTCCCTTCTGTTGAGCCGGGCCGCCCGGGCCCACCCGGACAAGCCGGCCCTGGTTCAGGGCGACAGGATCCTGAATTACGAGGAGTTCAACCGGCGGGCCGGTCGATTGGCCGGCGCCTTGAGGGACCTGGGAGTCCGCACAGGGGACCGGGTGGCCATCCTCCAGCACAACGCGCCGCCGTTTCTGGAGACCCTGTTTGCCCTCTTTCGGCTGGGGGCAGTAGCCGTCCCCCTCAACTTCAGGCTCCACCCGCGCGAGATTGGCTACGTCCTGGAGCAGAGCCGGTCCACCGCCGTGATCCACGGAGACTTCTTCAACCCCCGGATTCCACAGGCCCGCCAGGGAACCTCGGTTGGCCACTGGATCAGCACCGGCAAGCCCGCTTCCGGCGATTCCCCCGGCTACGAGGATCTCCTGGCGCCGGGGCCCGAGCTTCTGGACGATGTCGAGCTGGAGGAAGACGCTCTGGCCTGGCTCTTCTACACGTCCGGCACCACCGGCAAGCCCAAGGGAGCCATGCTCTCCCACCGCAACCTGCTGGCCATGATCATGAGCTTCTTCGCCGACCACTACGTCCCCGACGAGACCGACGCGGCGCTCCACGCGGCGCCTCTCTCGCACGGCAGCGGCCTCTACGCGCTTCCGCTGGTGGCCCGCGGCGTCACCAACATTCTGCACGATTCGGTGGGCTTCAGCCCGGCCCGGGTGTTTGAGGAGATCACCCGCTGGAAGGTCACCCTGATTCCCTTTCTGGCGCCCACCCAGGTCAAGCGACTGGCCGAGGAACCGATCGGCCCCGGTCACGATCTCTCCAGCCTGCGGGCCATTGCCTGGGGCGGCGCCCCCATGTACGTGGAAGACGCCCGCCGGGCCGTCGCCCGCTTCGGTCCCATCCTGACCGAACTGTACGGACTGGGAGAGTCCCCCATGACCATCACCGCCCTCAGCCGGCGAGCCCTGGCGGCCGAGCTGGAGACGGCGCCTCCGCTGCTCACCGCGGGGCTGCCGCGCACCGACGTGGAAGTCCGCGTTGTGGACGAGGCCGGCCGGCCGCTGCCCGCGGGGAGCCCCGGCGAGGTCCTGGTGCGGGGCGGCGTGGTCATGAAGGGTTACTGGAACAACCCGCAAGCCACCACCGAGACCCTGCGCGGGGGCTGGCTGCACACCGGGGATATCGGCTACCTGGACCAACGGGGATTTCTCTTCCTGGTGGACCGCAAGAACGACATGATCCTCTCCGGAGCGTCCAACATCTATCCGCGAGAGGTCGAGGAAGCCCTGATGGAGCACCCCCAGGTGGCCGAAGTGGCCGTGTTCGGCGTGCCCGATCCGGAATGGGGGGAATCGGTGAAAGCGGCCGTCAGGCCCCGCGATCCGCAAGCCCCGCCCTCGGCAGCGGAATTGATTGCCTTCTGCCGGGAGCGCATCGCCAGCTTCAAGAAGCCGCGGTCGGTGGTTTTCGTGGAGAAAATCCCCAAGAACGCCTACGGGAAAACGCTGCGGCGGGAACTGAGGGACCGCTTCGGCTCCGCGGATTGACCGGGCCGCCGCCCCCGACGACGGGGCGGGCCCTTCGAGGGTGAAACAGGGTTGTTCTGCAACAGGTTGCAGGTTCCGGGAGCAGGCAAGCGCCCTGTGACGTGGTTGCACTCTATTTTTTATGAACATCGATGCACAGGATTTACAGGATTTACAGGAGGAGAGGTTCCTGCACCGGAAGCCGGCTGGGGCGGTGATCCGGTGCGGGGGTGCGGATGCTCAGGATGCCAAGCCAGCCATTTCCTGAAAAATCCTGTGCATCCTGTGCATCGATGTTAATAATCCGTTTCGTGGCGGTGCGGGCCGTTGACGCAGGTCCGTCATGCTTCGTGGCCCTTCGTCGTTCTTGGTGGTCCTTCGTGGATAACTCTTTTTTCGTTTGTTTCAAATAAGGGGAAAACCAAGCCCATGGACCGCAGCTACGGGAGACCGGGATGAAACCGAAGGGGCCGATCCAGGTGGGGGCCGACGTCGGGGGGACCTTCACCGACGTGGTCCTGGCCGATGCCGCAGGAAACGTCTGGACCGCCAAGGTTCCCTCGACGCCGCCCGACTTCGAGACCGCCGTGCTCGACGGCATCTCGCGGTTGCTCCAAGACACCGGGGCGTCCGGGTCGGAGGTGGCCGAAGTGGTTCACGGGACCACCGTGGCCACCAACGCCATCCTGGAGAGGCGGGGAGCGCTGACGGCCCTGATCACCACTCGGGGGTTCCGGGACGTGCTGGAGCTGCGGCGCATCCGGGCGCCCCAGATGTATGACCTCTTCTTCCAGAAGCCTCCTGAGCTGGTGGAGCGCTGTCTGCGGTTCGAGCTGGGGGAGCGCCTCTCCGCCCGGGGCGAGGTTCTGGCCGAGGTGGACCCGAACGACCTGGAACGCATCGCCCGCAGCCTGAAGGAAGAGAAGGTCGAATCGGTGGCCGTGTGCCTGCTGCACGCCTACGCCTGGCCCCGGCACGAAAACCTGGTGGGACAATTTCTGCGGCGGCGCCTGCCCGAGGTTCAGATATCACTCTCCTCGGAGGTGCTTCGCGAGCGCAAGGAATACGAACGCACCGCCACCACCGTGGTCAATGCTTACGTGCGGCCGGTCATGCGCGGCTACCTGGCGGCCATGAGGTCGGGAATGGAGGCGCTGGGCATCCGCTCGCCCCTGCTGATCATGCAGTCCGCCGGGGGATTGACGCCGGAAGAGGAGGCGGCCCGCCGTCCCGTCTACATGCTGGAATCGGGACCGGCCGCCGGCGTGCTGGCCTCCCAGGCTACGGCCCGCCACCTGGGCCTGGAGAACGTCATCACCCTCGACATGGGGGGAACCACCGCCAAGGCCTCCCTGATCGAGGAGGGCCGGGTGCGCTACAGCCCCGAATACGAGGTCGGCGCTTCCCTCTCGGCGGGCAATCGCCTGACGGGCGGTGGCGGCGAGCTCATTCGGGCTCCCAGCGTCGACATCGCCGAAGTGGGCTCCGGCGGGGGCAGCATTGCCACCCTGGACGGAGCCGGCGGAGTCCGGGTGGGTCCGCGTAGCGCCGGGGCCGTCCCCGGACCCGCCTGCTATTCCCGCGGCGGGGAGGAACCGACCGTCACCGACGCCAACGTGGTGCTGGGATACATCCGTCCGGGCCGACTGGCCAACGGGGACATCGCCATCGACCCGGATGCCGCCGCAAGCGCCGTTCGGGACCGGATCGCCACCCCTCTGGGAATGGATCTGCTGCAGGCGGCCGAAGGCATCCACCGCATCGCCAACGCCAGGACCATGCGGGCCCTGCGGGCCGTGTCCACCGAGCGGGGCCGGGACCCCAGAGAGTTCGTGTTGATGGCCTTTGGCGGGTCCGGCCCCGTCCATGCGGCCGGTCTGGCCCAGGAGTTGCACATCCGCCAGGTGATCGTTCCGCCCCTGCCGGGCCTCTTCAGCGCCCTGGGCCTGCTGGCCTCGGGAGTGGAGCACCACGACGTCAGGAGCTGCCTGCTTCCCGCCGACGATACCGGGGGGGAGAGCCTGGAGCGGATCCGGCAGGAATTGAGACGGAAGATGCTGGATCGCTTCGAAGCCGAGGGCTACGCCGCCTCCCGGGTCGCCTTGAGCTGGAGCGCCGACCTGCGCTTTCAGGGACAGGCCTCCGAAATCCGCCTGGAGCTTCCGGGCCATCGCCTGGACGGACCCGGGATCCAGGCCTTGAACGAGGACTTCGAAGCCGAACACGAGCGGCTTTACGGCCACCGCTCGGACCCCGAGAACCCCACTGAAATCATTGCCGTGCGCCTGGTGGGACAGGTGGCCGCCCCCGGGCGGGAGGCGGGGTTCAGACCCAGGGCGTCCGCCTTTGCGGCCCAGTCCCGCCGGCAGGCCTGCTTCGGCTCCGACTACGGCCTCGTCGACACTCCGGTGGTGGCCCGCTCGGACCTTTGCGGAACCGCCAGGGGCCCCCTGTTGATCGACGAATACGACTCCACCATTGTCGTCCCCCCCTTCATGTCGGTTCGCCGGGACGAGCATGGGAATGTGGTCATGGAGGTGGAGGATGAGTAACGCGGACATGGCAAGCGGAAACGGATCCGGCGGGGAGCCCCCCGTCGATCCCATCACCCGGGAGATCATCCAGAACGCCCTGGCCTCCGCCGCCGACGAGATGGCGCTGGCCCTCTACCGGACCGCCTACTCCACCATCGTCCGCGATTGCCTGGACTACTCCACCTCTCTCTGCAACGCCCAGGGCGAGATGATCGCCCAGGGCGTCACCACCCCCCTGCACCTGGGCACGGTGCCCTACGCCATGGAGACCCTCTTCCGGAAGTATGGAGAGAGCATGCGCCCGGGCGATGTCTTCATTCTCAACGATCCTTTCGACGGGGGCATGCACATTCCCGACATCTTCATCGTGAAGCCCATCTTCTGGGAGGATCGCCTGGCCGCTTTCGCCGTGAGCACGGCTCACCACCTCGACCTGGGGGGACGCCTCCCCGGCAGCTCGGCCTGCGACAACACCGAAATCTTTCAGGACGGCCTGCGGATTCCCTGGTTGAAGCTCTACCGGGGCGGAGAGCCCGACGAGGCTCTCTTCGCCCTGCTCAGAACCAACGTCCGGGTGCCGCGCATGACCATCGGGGACGTGCAGGCCCAGATCGCCGCCTGCCACATCGGGGAGAGGGGCATCCACGAGCTCATCCGGCGCTACGGCCCGGAGACCTTCACCCGCTGCGCGGCCGACATGATCGCCTACACCGAACGGCTGCTTCGGCGGGAAATCGCCTCCTGGCCCGACGGCCGCTACTCCTTTACCGACCACATGGACAGCGACGGCGTGGGCGGCCCCCCTGTACCTCTGAAAGTCACGTTGACGGTGGAGGGAGATTCCCTGACCGCCGATTTCACCGGCTCCGCTCCCCAGGTGCGGGGAGCCATCAACTGCACGCTCTCCTTCACCGCCTCGGTGGTGGCCCTCTCCGTCCGTTCGGTCATGCGGGACGAGGTCCCCAACACCGCCGGACTCTTCAAGCCGCTGCGCATCGTGGCTCCGCCGGGCACGGTGGTGCACGGGGTCATGCCGGCAGCTTCCTCCATGAGGGGAATTACCGGGTTCCGCCTGGCCGATACCATGTTCGGCGCCCTGGCCGGCATTCTGCCGGACCGCGTCTTTGCGGCCAGCGAGGGAGGCAACACCCTGGTGATCATCGGCGGCCTGCGGGAACAGGGAGGCCGCCGGGCGCCCTACGTCTACTACGAACTGCTGTCGGGGACCTGGGGAGGCCGCCCCGACCGGGACGGCAACGACGGTTTGTGCAACATCGCCAACGTGGCCGCCAATATCCCGGTGGAACAGGCCGAGTGCGAGTATCCCGTCCACATCGAACGCTACGGACTGGTGACCGACAGCGGGGGCGCCGGCCGCTACCGCGGGGGGCTCGGCATCGAGCGGGAATGGCGCCTGTTGGAAGGGGAAGCCCACCTGGCCATCCGCTCCGACCGCAGGGACCATCCCCCCTACGGACTCTCGGGCGGCCGGCCGGGAAGGGGCTCCATCAACGAGCTGCGGGGGAACGAGGAAACCAGGGTGCTGCCGACCATGATCTCGACTTCCATCAAGAAAGGCGAACGCATCTACCACCGGCAGGCGGGCGGCGGCGGCTGGGGCAACCCGCGAGAGCGGTCCCCCCGGGCGGTTGAGCGGGACGTCAGGAACGGCAAGGTCTCTCTGGCAGCCGCCCGGCGCGAGTACGGAGTGTCGATCGATGAGAAGACCGGAAATGTCGATGCGGCAGCTACGGAGAAACTGAGGGGAAGACGGCAAACCGAGGGCTGAAGCGGTGCCCTGCGCCTGTTAGCTTGGCGGCGGTGCGTTCGGCTCCCCTTAAGCCGGGACATTATTTGAAT
Organism: Terriglobia bacterium; assembly: GCA_963665655.1. Lineage (GTDB taxonomy): Bacteria > Acidobacteriota > Terriglobia > Versatilivoradales > Versatilivoraceae > Versatilivorator. The sequence goes on along the minus strand of OY762429.1, from coordinate 3,573,882 downwards.
GGATTACTAACATCGATGCACAGGATGCACAGGATTTTTTTGGGAAACGGCTAGCTTGAGCCGGCTCCCCGGAAGTGGATTTTGAGCGTTGATCAGCACGCGTTAGTGCCGGTAGACGAGTGTTTCCCTTTAATTTCTGGATTCCCATTTGATGTACGTTTTTACTGCACAACAGTTCTGTCTACTACGCTTATCCATAGGTGTGTGGCGACGTCGTGGTGCAGCCAAAGCTGCCGGTCTGAAGTTCAATGAGCCGACCGTGACAGAAGTATTTCTTCTCGATCTTGTCAACATGTTTCCTGGCAAGGTCTCGATCATTCCGTTCAATTCGCAACAGGAGTCACAGATTGGTGCTGACTGGGCTTGGGCGTTCATCGGCCCGGACGGGCGTTCCTGCCAAGCCTTGCTTGTGCAGGCGAAGCGCTTGGACGATCACGATCGGGAATATTCGGAACTGTACTATCAAGGCAGGTCAAGTGGGTCCACGTCTTCAGCCCCGCAGTTGGACAGGCTAATTGCCAGCGCCAAACGGTTCAGACTGCCGCCGGTATATGTTTTCTACAATCACTTACGCGACCCCAGTCGCGTTCCACGGAGTTCGTGCGGGACCCTTGGTCTAATTCGGTCGTCACTGCCGGAGAGTTGGGGCATTGCCGTCGCGTCGGCGATCAATGTCCGAAAAGCCAAGCCCGACAAGACATACGATCGCCATCGACATCACTCCCGGCCACTGCACTGCCTCCTCTGTTCGAGAGGTACTGGTCAACAAAATGCTATGGGTTCAGCCGGTGCTGCGGCCGCCGCGCTCTCAACTTTGTTTGAAGGTACGAGAGAGGACGATGGTCTCGGACCTGACTTAGTGCCCCCGTTCGAACCTGCAACAGAGTTGCCCCAACTATTCCAATATGCAGAACGCATCGAGCAAGCGCGGGCGAAGGGCGATTCGGACTTGCTTGCTGAGGCCCAGAACGAATTCCCGGGAATCGCTGGTGTCGTGATTTTGCGAGATTCCGAGGATGCTTAGCCCGCATTTCTCACCAGAGGTAGCATGTATCTGTTCTCGGAATCTGTAAGGTCTGTAAGAAGGGCGCGAGTAGGGGAAATTGTTGAATAACAGGAATTCAGTAACCGCCGATTCAAGTAATTTCAATAATTAAAACAACGTCCCCTAGTGTCATGTCATATTTGAATAGTCGCGTGTATAGGCGTAGACTTCTTCCAGAGGAAAGGGGGGAGTCATGGCGCGAATCCGATACAAGGTGACGTTGGAGGAACCGGAGAGGCAACGGCTGAAACAGATCACAACCCGGGGTCGGCATAGCAGTCAGAAGGTGCTGAACGCCTTGATTCTGCTCAAGTGTGACGAGGGGCGGTATCAGGATCGGAAGTTGACCCACCAGGCGATCGCCGATGTGCTGCCGGTGAGTCTGAAAAAGATCGATCGGGTCAAGCGTCGCTTCGTGGAACAAGGCCTGGAGGCGGCGCTGGAGAAACGCAAGCCCGAACGCACCTACAGGCGGAAAGCCGACGGCGACTTCGAAGCGCATCTGATCGCGGTCAGTTGCGGCAAGCCGCCCCCCGGGCACGCCCGCTGGTCGTTGCGCCTGCTGGCCGACCGCATGGTGGAACTGGAATACGTGGACGCCGTCTCCTATGAGACGGTGCGTCGCGTTCTAAAAAAACGAATTAAAGCCATGGAAGAAGCAGCAGTGGGTGATTCCACCCCAGCAGAACGGCGAGTTTGTGGCCCGGATGGAGCAGGTGCTTGATGTCTATAAGCGGCCTTACGATCCCCGGCACCCGGTCGTGTGTATGGACGAATCGCCTCGGCAACTGATTCGGGAAACGCGGCTGCCGCTGGCTGCAGGCCCTGGGGCGCCGGCGCGCCACGACTACGAATACGAACGTTGCGGGGTGTGCAACCTGTTCATGGCCGTCGAGCCGTTGGCCAGCAAGAGAACGGTCCAGGTCCGGGAACGAAGAGCCAAAACGGATTGGGCACACTTTCTCAACGACATTGCCCGGTCTTACCCCTGCGCCGAAAAGATTACCCTGGTGATGGACAATCTGAATACTCACGGCCCGGGGTCGCTCTATGAGACGTTTGAACCCGACCTGGCCAAAGCGTTGTGGGATCGTTTCGAATTCGTCTACACCCCGAAGCACGGCAGCTGGCTCAACATGGCCGAGATCGAACTCAACGTCCTCATCAGGCAATGCCTGGACCGCAGGATCGACACTCTCGACCAGATCCGGGCCGAAGTGGGAGCCTGGCAGAAGAGACGAAACAACGCCAAGGCACGAATCGACTGGCAGTTTACCAGTCCCGATGCCCGAACCAAGCTCAAGCGTCTATACCCGACTCTTAATGTGTGACATGACACTAGGAGTAATAATGTTCTTCGTGGAGGACGAGTTGAGCGACTTGACTAAGTTTGCGGGCAAGAAACCTTCGGGCCATTCGCTCACTTACTGGAGGCCACCCTATGATTCGGACGTGCCGGGCTGGTGGAGATGGTTCAGCGCGTAGCTGCCAGTTACCATCCTTGCTCCTTGCTACGTCTTCAGCTGTAAAGTCTCCGCGAGCGACGGCTGGACCATGAGAACGTGGTTGGGCGTAACTCCAGACCTTTTCATCCGTGAAGCCTTCTGTTCTCCAGACAGAGATCTCCTCTGTATTATCTCCCTCTTTTGGAGGCAAGAACCCACTTACGTCAACACGTTCTTTTTTAGTTTTGCATTTACTTCTGTCGTAGACGAATCGCGACAGGCGTTCATTGGAGCGGATAGGGCCACTATCGTAAGGATCAGTCACGGGCCGACGAGTACACATGCTCCAGAAGAAATTGAACAATGCCAGGAGGAGTGTTAGACGATTCACGGTACTCAACTGTCCCATACGAGGGCATCGCTTTGAGCAGTGTTACAAACCCGATCTCGGGGGACGTGTCAATCACCAGATTGACAACATTTTCTCCTCCTTCATCCCAATCTAACCCAATCTCGTCCTTTGACTCCACACACACAAAAGGTAGGGGTATGTTGCTGGGCAGGGACTTAAGCAAGCTCATGGCCCTGTTGAAGGTGATCACCGACACACCAGAAGATTCTCGTACAACGTCAAAAAGATGAAAGAAGATCTTGACCTCTCTATGCTCAACCGTGGGATCGAATGCCTTACTCACCGAATCCTGCAACTCTATCGCATCTGTTCCCAAGGGCCGGAATCCCCAATGGACCAGAGGAGGAGGGGCAAACGATGGTTGTGCGTCAGCGAAACTCATTGGTAGTGCCTCACTGCTTTATCTGTGAGCAGCGAGAAGAAGATCTCGTTCTTTAGCTGTCGGAGAGAACCGAGGACTTCCCCCAATGAAGCCGCTTCCACGGGGAAAGTCCCTGTCCGAAACACGTCTACGGCGATTCTGACCCGACGAAATTTGTCTTGTTGGGGTGACGGCTTAACCTGTTGAATCACGATTGCATTTGCTTCTCGATCCTGATCATAGGCTGTGACCTGAGTAAGGAACGCTTTGATTATTTGGGGTGAGCCATGCGGAAGACTGGGAGGACTTTGGAAATACAGATTGGTTCTCTCACCTCGCTTAAGCGGCAGATCATTCAGTTGATTTAGGTAGTAAAGACCTATGCGTGACACGCCTGTAATCTCTGTCTGTTCAACCAACCAATTCCAGAGATCAAGTGCTTCACCAATAAGTCGATCGCCGCCGATGTAGCTTCCTTCGGTCTTCACTACATTGTTCAGAGTGAATCCATCGGGGCGAAACTGCACGTAGATCGTTTTCTCCTCGTTCGCTGCGAAAATGCCCGCAAACGCTGGAGTGCTAACGTGGGATCGCACGTCACCGTCTTTAAATTCTAGTTTACCCTCGAATTGACGATTTTCCTGTAGGTGGGGGAATCTATGTTTCAACTGCTTGGCGAGAGCGCTAAACGACTCAAGATCTCCGGGAATGGTTGCCCGAAGATCCACAAGCGCTTCGGTGATGGGAGGACGTGTGAGAGTCGTTGGCTGCGCCACGCTACTCCATGCCAGCGATGTAAATTCCGTCAACTCCTTGAATAAACAGTATAGTCGAAACTCCCGGCGAAAGTTCCATTAATTGTTCGGATCGGTAAATCAAATAGCATCGGTCCCGTCGATGAATTGCAACTCAACTTTGTCTTCCACGCTATTGACCTCGAAGCTCATCCCCAGCAGCGTCTCGTAGAGCCGAACACTCAGGACAAACCTGTGCATTGGGGGGGCTGGGAAGGTAGTGCTTGCTCACGAATCAGCGAGGATCCTGGTTACTCTCCTACATATATCCCTAAAATATCGATCCGCCAGCGAAGATAGCCGCCTATCGCACCTTGGCCGAGGCGCTGCGGCTGGGCGGCAGCGCATCGCAGAGGTGAAGCGCCACCAGGGGATAGAGGGTCCCGCTGAAGGCGATGAAGTGGTAGTTGTCGGTGTTGAGCGAACGGGTCCACCAGCGGCCCGACTCGCGCTGATTCGCCAGCAGCCACTGGACACCCTCTTGGATCGCGGGATCCTGGGCGCCGACTCCGGCCTCTCGTAGCGCAACCAGGGCCAGACCCGTCTGGTGGCCGTCGCTGGGAGGGTCGGCGAATTCCTTTTCAGCCCTGAGCTTCTCGGCCCGGTTCCCCTCGCCCCACTGCTCGGGCTCGGCAAAGGCGCGCAGCGCCCACCCGCCGTCGGCACGCTGCTTGCTCCGGATCATTTCGATGATCCGTTCCTTTTCACCCTCCTCCAGCAGACCCTCCAGCTTGGTCGAGGCCAACAGGAGCATCACCCTCCCATAGTCGTGCGGCGGCTCGACCTTGCGGAGGTAGTCCTGCAACCGCTTCACCCCGGCTTTCAGTCCCTCGTCGCTCAGGCCGGCCAGCCAACCCGGAGCCGTCCCCACCGCCAGGGCCGCTATGGTGGCTTCCTGAAAGGCGCTGGATTCCAGCGGCGGCCAGCACAGAGCGGCCTTCCACTCCCCGGTGGGACGCTGCCGCTCGAACAACTGTTTCAGGGCCTGCCCGGTTTCGTCCGACAGGGTTCCGGACACGTGGGCGTCCCATTCAGCCAGGCCGCGGGCGAGGTAGATCATTTGCGAGTCTCCCAGCTTGCCCTCCTGGCCCAGTCGGGCGGTTCCATCCCGAAGCACTTTCCCGAAAAACTCGCGCAGTTCCCCGGCGGGTTGGCCCAAGGACTTGGTCAGGGAGGGCCGCAGGGCCATGTAGCTTCCGTTGGTGTGGCAGGTCACGCACTTGTGTCCGCGGCTCCAGGCAGTGGCCCCCTGGTCGAGATAGTCCAGAGCCCGCTGCACCGAGACCTCCGGCAGCCTGGGCTCATCGGCATCCAGCCTGGGGATCCGGATGGAGCCGAACTCATACTGATACTTGAATTTCTCCTCTGCCCCGGCAACCCCGGCCGCTCCCAACAACAGGAGTCCTCCCAAGCCGCCTGCCAGCCATGTTCTCTTCACCGTTCCACCCATCATCCGCCACCTCGCTTCCCGTGAATTTCGTCAGGTACCGGGCCGCTCCGGACGGCCCCACCCCCTCATCATCGCAAATTGCGCCGCAATTCGTCCATGCTTCTCACCGGAGCCCAGGCCAAAGTGTCGATGGACTCCTCGGCGGCCAGGCCCAGGCAGTGCAGTTTGGCCATATCTTCGGCCGGCACCCCCCCGAAGGGCTTCCCCTCCAACTGGTCCAGAAAGTCCGACAGGCACTCCCGCAAGCCGGGCCAACCGGCAAAGGGCCGCAGGGCCGAGACCACTCGATCCACCCGCCACTCCGGGTCGGACCGGCTTCGAAGTCGCAGCTCTCCGGTGAAGAGGTCCGCAATGAGGTCTCCGTCCCGGCCCTGGACCTCGACCCAGGTCTCGGGGCCCTGAACGCAGGAGATGTTGGCTTGAAAGGTTCCCCAAACCCCGCCGTAGTCCAACTGGGTCAGGGCGTAGGCCTGCATGCGGCCTTCGGTTCCCCGTCCATCCTGAACCAGCACTCTTTGGGGATGAGAATCCAGGATCGCGTCCAGGACGTCCACGTACCAGGGAGCCAGCACAAGGGGCAGGCTCAGGCCGGCTCCCGGCCGGGCGTTCCAGTTGCCGTTCATGCGGATCCTGGCGGTCTGCGGCTCTCCGATGGCGCCCTCGGCCAGCCTTTGTGCGGCCGCGGCCACCACCGGAAGGAACCTCAGCTCCAGGTCGGCCTGCTGAACCTGGGTGGCTCCCAGCAATTTCTCCAGTACCGGGGCGATCCGGTCCCGGCGGTGCGACACCGGGGGCTCGTAGAAAAAGGGAATCCCCGAACCGATGGCGGCCAGCAGACCCGGCTCGTGCACGGCTTCGGGAAGAGCCATCAGCACGCCGTCCAGACCGCCGGCTTCCAGCATGGCCTCGAAGTGGGGATAGATGCGGACCTGGCTGCCCAGTTCCTCCCGAATGCGCTGCCGGGTGGCCTGGCTGGGAGCCGAGGCAGCCACCGCTCTGCCCCTGCCGTCAGCCCGCAGGGCCGGCATGTATGCCTCGCGAGCCCAGTTGCCGTAACCGGCGAGTCCAATGCGCAATGATTTCATGGGCTCTCTCCTGCGGTCACGAAAACCTCATGTTTAATGAACATCGATGCACAGGATGCACAGGATTAACAGGACGTGAGGTACGCGCACGGGAAGCCGGCTCGGGCGACGACCCGGTCCGGGTTTGTGGATGCCCAAGACTGCAGGACACCAGACTTCTGAGACTAAATCCTGTATATCCTGTGCATCGATGTTAATAATCCATTTGTAGCTGTGCGTGCCGCTGAAGCAGCTCGGTCTCGCTTCGCGGCCCTTCGTGTTGCTTACGTGGACAACTCTTTTCTTGTGGCCATTTGTGGATTGTGAGTCAACATGCGGTTCACCCGGGCCGGGCGCGGAATCCCAGCAGGGCCTCCACCTTGCGGGCGGCCGCCAGCAGGGCCCCGTCCGCCATGGGACGCGCCGACAACTGCAGGCCCAGCGGCAACCCCTCGGGAGACAGAGCCGCCGGCAGCGTCACCGTGGGACACCCCGTATAGGTCCACAGCAGGCTGAAGCGGGGATCGCCGGTGACGGCCAGCCCCCGGTGCGCAGCTCCCTTGGCCGACGGAGACAAGACCAGGTCCACCTCCTCCAACAATTTCGACAGGGAGACCGTCAGCGCGCGCCGGTGCTGCTGAATCCGATCCAGGTCTTCGGAAGTGACCGCTCTCCCCTCCAGCAAGAGCGCACGCAGCTTGGGGGGGTAGCGGTCTCCGTGGCGGGCCATCAGCTCCGCCTGGCCTCGGGCCCCTTCGGAGGCGATCAGGTCGAAGTGATTCCGGTAGGCGGCGGCGCACGCTTCGGGCAGGCTCACCCTCCTGACCTCGCAACCCCCGGCGGCCAAGCGGTCTCCGGCCTGCGACAGCGCCCTCAGCATGATGCCCTCGGCCGGATCGGTGTGCAGATCCGGCGCCAGTCCGATCCTCAGGCGGCCGGGTTCCCCCGCCGCGGGCTCTCCCAACAGAGCCGCGGCCGCTTGTCGCATGTCGGCAACGCCGCGGGTGAAAAATCCCACCGTATCCACGCTGGGGGAAAAGGGAAAGACGCCGCTGACAGGCAGGCGTCCGTAGGTCGGCTTGAACCCCGTGACCCCGCAGTAGCTGGCCGGACGATTGACCGAAGCCATCGTCTGGGAACCCAGCCCCAACCGAACCATCCCGCAGGCCACGGCCGCGGCCGAGCCGCTGCTGGAGCCGCCGGGAGTGTGGGCGGGATTCCAGGGATTGCGGGTGGCTCCGGGATCCAGAAAAGCCAAGCTGGTGGTGACGGTCTTGGACAGGACGAAGGCGCCCAGGGACAGCAGTTGCCCCACCACGCCGGCGTGTTCCGGGGCCGGCGTCTCCGGGAGAAAATCCACGTTGCAGCGGGTCGGCATTCCCTGGACGTCGATGATGTCCTTGACCCCCAGCGACCAGCCGCTCAGCGGCCCGGCCCCGCACTGCTCCCGGCGCTGCCTGGCCCCGTCCGGGTCCCAGTCCACCAGGGCCCTGACGGTTCCCTCCCAGCGCCGGATGGCTGCCAGTTCCTCTTCCATGCCTGTTCCCCCGAGGCCGCCCCTCAGCCAAGCTGCCGGGAACCTTGGGTATAATCATCCGGGCGCGACCCCGACCGACCCGGCCCGCCGGCAGACCCCATGCAACCCATCGCCCTGCTGCTGATCCTCATCTCCGCGGTCATTCACGTGGGATGGAACACCCTCGGCAAGCGAAGCCGGCCCAGCGGCGCCCTCTTCCTGGCCGCCAACCTGGTGGGTTGCCTCTGCCTGCTGCCGGGGCTGGCCTACCATATCCCGAAAATTCCCGCGATTCTAGCGGAATTGTGGCCGCTGCTGGCGGTGAGCGGCTGCGCCACCGTCGTCTACTACCGCAGCCTGGCCGCCGCCTACAACTCCGGGGACCTCTCCCTGGCCTATCCGCTCTCCCGATCCTCCCCGCTGTTCATCGTGGCGGTCATGTTCCTGCTGGGACGGGGCTCCGAGATCAGCCCCGCCTGCCTGGCCGGCATCGTCCTGGTGCTGGCGGGCTGCATACTCCTGCCCATGAGGCATATGGCCGACCTCAAAGTCAGCCACTACCTCAGCCGCGTCTTCCTGGCGGCCCTGCTGGCGGCCCTGGCCACCACCGCCTACTCCATCGCCGACGAGCAGGCCCTGCGGCTGCTGGTCTCGGGTCGGTCGGGACCGCTTTCCAACCTGGAGGCCAGCCTGGTCTACGCCGCCCTGTGGGCCCTCTCCTCCAGCGGCTTGCAGGCGGCGGCAGTGCTGGCCAGCAAGTCGGAGCGGACCACCTTCCTGGAGCTGTTTCGCCGGAGGTCCCGCATCTACATCCCCCTGGGACTGGGCATCAACCTGGGCTACCTGCTCATCCTGGCCGCCATGACCTGGAGCCACAACGTCAGCTATGTGGTGGCTTTCCGCCAGATCAGCATTCCGCTGGGGGCCCTGCTCGGCATCTTCTGGCTCAAGGAGCCGCTTCCCCTGCCCAAGGCCGTGGGCCTGCTGATTCTCCTCATCGGCCTGACGCTGGTGGCCGGGGGCTGAATGCTCCTGCAAGCGCACTTCAAAGGGAGTGACTTTGGTCCGGGGCTCTTGTATATTCTGGTTCATCCTTCAATCGGCAGCCTGGTGTCGCCCCCGGGGACGGGGGCGGCTGAGGGGAGCGCGGATGGACAGGCCATCGCCACATTCCGGCCCGTTGCGAACAGGCGCCAGGACATCCCTGACAGCCTGCCTGGGCGTGACCCTGCTGCTGATGGCCGGGGCTTCGGCCCGTGCCTCCGTGGACTTCCAGGATCGGGTGCTGCCTGTCCTGCAGGAGAACTGCCTTCCCTGCCACGACCGCCACACGCGAACCAGCGGCTTTTCGGTGGAGAGCCTGGACTCGGTTCTGGCGGGAGGCGCCCGCCACGGGGCCGCCGTCATGCCGGGAGCCCCCGAGCAGAGCCCCCTGATCAAGGTGCTGCGCGGCCAGATAGAGCCGCGAATGCCGCTGGGCCGGCCCTTCACCGAAGACCGGATCCAGCTCATCGAGCGGTGGATCGGCGGGCTCTCGGCCACTCCTCCGACGGACTCGCCGGCGGAGCCCTACTGGGCCTACGTCAAACCCGCTGCAGGGCAGCCCCCCGAGGCAAGGGACTTGCCCTGGATTCGGAACGGCATCGATTCCTTCATTTTGGAACGCCTGCAGGAGGAGGGACTCTCGCCCGCACCCCCCGCCTCCCGCAGGACCCTGATCCGCAGGTTGTTCTTCAACCTGTTGGGGGTGCCGCCCGAGCCGGCCGAGGTGGAGGCTTTCGCCGACGATCCCTCCCCCAACGCCTATGAAGCCCTGGTGGACCGTCTGCTGGCGGATCCCCGCTACGGGGAGCGCTGGGGGCGCCACTGGCTGGACCTGGCCCGCTACTCCGACACCAACGGCTACGAAGGCGATCCGGAGTACTACCACACCTGGCGCTACCGGGATTACGTCATCGACGCCTTCAATGCGGACAAGCCCTACGACCTGTTCGTGAAGGAGCAGTTGGCCGGGGACGAGTTCTTCGAGATGATGTCGGCTGGAGCCCTGCCGCCTCCGGACCCTGAATCGGTGGTGGCCCTGACCTTTCTGCGCCTGGCCCCCTTCACCGAGCCCCGCGGCGAAGAGGACCGGCACGTCCTGCTCAGCGAAATGACCTCTACCGTCGGTTCCGTCTTTCTGGGGCTGACGGTGGGCTGCGCCCAGTGCCACGATCACAAGTACGACCTGCTGCCCACCCGGGACTTCTACCGGCTCAAGGCCTTTTTCGCCACGGTGCAGATCGATCCGCCGCGCCCCGGGGACATCCAGCAACTGGGAGGACCGCAACCGGCCAGCTTCGTCAATCCGGCCCGCAAGGAGCGATGGGAGCGGGAGCGGGCCGCATTGGAACAGCAGTTGCAGACCACCGAAAAGTCTTTCGCCCTCTTTTACGAACCGCTGCTGGAACGACTGAAAGCCTACAGGATGGAGGCCGCCCGAGACCGTCTGGCCTCCCCGGAGCCCGAACCGCCCACCCTCAAGGACCTGAAGAAAGCCATCCGGGACGACCAGGGCTACCGGAAGTTTTCCATGGAAGAACACCGGCAGTTCACCGACTTCAGACACCGTGTGCTTCGGCTCAAGAACGCCATCGAGCGGCGCAAGCCGCTGGCCATGTCCTTGAGAAACGCCGACGGCCCTCCCTACGGCCCCAACGTCTCCACCACCTACGTGCTGGAGCGGGGCCATTGGAACCGCAAGGGAGAACCGGTGGAGCCGGGATTCCCCAGCGCCATCGAGGGCCACTCCCGACCGGCCCCGATCGACCTGGATCCCTTCGGGCGCTACCCGACCCGGGGCCGTCGACTGGCACTGGCAAAGTGGATCAGCAGCCCCGAGAATCCCCTGACGGCCCGGGTGATGGTGAATCGCCTCTGGCACTGGCACTTCGGCCGGGGCATCGTGGACACGCCCAGCGATTTCGGCAAGAACGGGGCGGCCCCCACCCATCCCCGCCTGCTGGACTGGCTGGCGCATGAGCTGGTGAAGCGAGACTGGAGTCTCAAGGCCATGCATCGACTCATGGTGACTTCCGGCGCCTACCGCCAGTCTTCGCTCCACTCCGACACCCACGCCGGCCGGATCGACCCGCAGAATCGAACCCTGTGGCGCTTTCGGCGGAAACGACTGGAGGGAGAAGCCGTCCGGGACAGCATCCTGACGGCCAGCGGCAGGCTCAACGGCGACCGCGGCGGACCTCCCGTCTTTCCTCCCCTGCCCCGGGGGCTTGACGACGCCCAGAAAGTCCAGGGCACCAACACCTGGGAGACCATGCCCGGCCCGCGGGGCCGCAAGCGAAGCGTCTACATCTTTCAGCGACGGTCTCTGAGCATGCCGCTGATGGAAACCTTCGACGCGCCGGTTCCCAACGCCTCCTGCGCCCGGCGGGAGACCTCGGTCTCGGTCCTCCAGGCCCTGACCATGTACGACGGGGAGTTCGTGAACGAAGAGTCGCGCCACTTCGCCGAGCGGGTCAGGCGCGAGGGCGGCGCCGGTCCTGCCTCCCGGATCCGTCAGGCCTTTCAAATTGCCCTGGGCCGGGACCCCCGGCCCGAGGAGACCGCAAAGGCAAGGCGACTGCTGCAGGAGAGCCCGTCCGGGGACGGGTTGACGGCCCTCTGCCGGGTGCTGCTGAACAGCAACGAGTTCGTGTATGTCGACTAGCGGGGCCGTGCCTCAAACCGACAAGCAAAAAGATATCCACGAAGGGGCACGAAGAGACTGATAGAATGATTGGCTGATTGGTGACGGGTGATCAAGGAGTTGGACCATGAACAAGGAACACCGGAACCGCACCGCCGGGCTGGGGCTGCAGGCTTTGTCCCGGCGGGATTTTCTCTGCCGTTCCTGCAACGGGATCGGGGCCCTGGCCCTGGCCGGCATGCTGGCGGACGAGTTGCCGGCAGGAACCCCCGCTCCGGCCGGACTTCCCCTGCCTCACTCCGGGCGCAAGGCCAAGCACTGCATCTTCATGTTCATGGCGGGAGGGGTCAGCCACGTGGACAGCTTCGACTACAAGCCGGCCCTGCAGAAGTTGGCCGGGCAGAAGCTGCCCCCCTTGAGCGGTCTTTCCGGAGAAATCCAGGGCTACCTCAACAAGCCCCACCGGGTCATTCCCAGCGCCTTTGAATTCAAGCGCTACGGCCAGTCGGGCCGCGCCATCTCCAGCCTCTTTCCCCGCATCGGCCAATGCGCCGACGACCTGGCCTTCGTCTACGGGATCGAGGTCGAGAACAACAACCACGGCCCCGCCACCATGCACGTCACCACCGGGTCCCAGTTTCAGGGCAGCGCTTCGGTGGGTTCCTGGGTCACCTATGGTCTCGGCAGCCCCAACCGGAACCTGCCCGGCTACATGGTGATTCAAGATCCCAGGGGCGCCCCGGTGAACGGGGCCGCCGTCTGGGGCAGCGGCTATCTGCCCGCGGCCTACCAGGGCACCGTGCTGCGCTCCAGCGGCGCCCCCATTCTGCACCTGGACCTTCCCGGCGGGGTGGACCGCGCCCAGCAGCGGCGGGAGTTCGACCTGCTCCACTTCCTCAACTCCCGGCACCTGGACCAGCGGCCCGGGGCCTCCGAGCTGGAGGCCAGGATCAGCGCCTACGAGCTGGCCTACCGCATGCAGGCCGCCGCCCCGGAAGCGGTGGACCTGTCGGGAGAGTCGGCCCACACCCGTCGCCTCTACGGACTGGACAATCCCGTCACCGAGGGGTTCGGCCGCCAGTGCCTGCTGGCCAGGCGCATGGTGGAACGGGGGGTGCGCTACACGCTGCTGGTTCACGGCGTGGAGATCAACAAGCACAGTTGGGACGATCACACCAACGTGGAGGGACGCATGCGGAACCACGCCGCCGAGGTCGACCTGCCGGTGGCGGGGCTGCTGCAGGACCTCAAGCAGCGGGGGCTGCTGGAGGAGACGCTGGTGGTGTGGGCCTCGGAAATGGGGCGCACCCCCTTCCTCAACGACCTCGAGTCCAAGACCCCCGGCCGCGACCACAACCAGTTCGCCCTGGTCATGTGGATGGCCGGCGGCGATGTCAAGGGCGGCGCCACCGCCGGAGCCACCGACGAGTTCGGCGTCAAGGCCCTGGAAGAGCAGATCCCCCTGCGCGACGTGCACGCCACCATCCTGAATCTGCTGGGGCTGGACGACCTGCGCCTGACCTACCTCCATGGCGGACGCTTCCGCCGCCTCACCGACATCGGCGGCCGGGTGCTCCAGGAGATCATTGCCTGACGCTTACGTCACAGGTCCATGACCCGGTCCACCTCCGGGTCCAGCTTCTGGGGCTTGGAGAGGAGGGAGATCCCGAAGAAGAGGGTGAGGGAGACCAGCAGGGCGATGGCGCCGGCGTCGATGCGGAAGGGGATCTGGATCTTCAGCAGCTTGACCCCCAGGTTGATGACCAAGCTGGAGATCATGGCCGTATTGGCGGCCAGGGCGGTGGCCCGCTTCCAGTTGAAGCCGATGGTCACCACCGGCACCAGGGCCGCCGCAAAGGTGCCCCAGCCAAAGGCTCCCAGGATGGCCACCAGGTCGCCGGAGTAGACGGCGATGAGGGATGCCACCAGGGCAATGACCACCGTGGCCGTGCGGGCCCAGAGCAGCTCGTTCTTCAGCGACCGCCCCCGCAGGGATTGGGGAATGTCGTGGACGATGGCGGCCGAGCCGATGTTCAGGAAGCCGTCGGCGGTGGACATGATGGCGGCGAACAGGGCCGCGAAGACCAGGCCGGCCAGCAGCGGATGGGTGTAGGCCTGCAGGAACTGGGGCGCCGCGGCATCGATCCCGGGCAGTTCGGGATGGCTGCCCGACAGCACCAGGGTTCTCATGGCCAGGCCGATGGCCAGCCAGAGGAGGGCGGTCAGCGAGTACCCCACCACCGAGATGGGCAGGGTGCGCCGCACATCCCCCACCCGCTTGCTCATCATCAGCTTGGTGATCACGTGCGGCTGGCCCGAGGCCCCCAGCGTGAACAGGAAATACCAGGAGAGGCACCCCAGCATGCCCACCGATCCCCAGGGGCTGATGGCTTCGGGGTCGTCGGCCCCGATGGCCAGCGACATGCCGGCGAAGCCGTCCGGCACGGCGGTGGTGGCCGCCACCAGCACCAGCAGGGCGGCAATCACCATGATGAAGCCTTGAATCACGTCGGTATAGACCGAGGCGATGATGCCGCCGGTGACGCAGTAGAACACCAGGACCGCGAACGAGACGGTCACGCAGGCTTCCAGGCTCAAGCGGCCGATGGGCGTGTTGGCGATGATGTCCTGCAGGACGGTGGCCATGGCCAGAATCTGGGTCCCCAGGTAGCCCATCACGCCCAACAGGATGGCCAGGGAGGTCAGCAGGCGGGTAAGCCGGCTCTTGTAGCGGGCCGCCACCACGTCCGGCAGCGACACCGACTCTTTCAGCTCGGCCAGCAGGCGGATGCGCTTCCCCAACAGGTAGAAGGTGATGCAGGTGCCCATGGGGGCGCTGATCACCATCCACAGGGAGCTCATCCCCATGTGGTAGACCAGCCCCGGCCCCCCCACGAAGCCGAAGCCGCTCATGATGCTGGAAAAGACGGCGAACCCGGTGACGATGACCCCCAGGTTCCGGCCGGCCATGAAGAAATCCGCGCTGGAGCGGGTCCGCCGAAGCGCCCACAGCCCCACCACGATGCAGATCCCCATGTAGACCACCACCGAGAACAGGATGGTGACGCCCCGGTCCGTGTCCATCAGCCATTCTCCTCGGGCGAATCGCCGCCCGTTTGGGTAGAGCTCCCCGCCGGGCCGTTGTCGACCAGCTCGCGGAAGCGGCGGCTGTCTTCCCTGCGGAACACCCAGTCCTCGAACCTCAAGCTGTAGACCAGCACGAAATAGAGGGGGAACGGCCACAGGACCCACAGCATGACGGCCGTGGGCGGCGGCAGCGACGCCAGCAGCCGGGTGGGATCCTTCACGTAGCCCTGATAGGCGAGGATCAGCACCATGAAGACGGCCAGGTAGAGGAGGCCGCCCAGCAGGAGGGCTCTTCTCTTTGCCCGCGATGAACCCCTGGCGCCCCGCAGGCCAAAACCCAGGCAGGCCACGAAGAGCAGCAACTGCAGAACCCCGAAGGCCGCGCCCAGCCACAGGACCTGGGCATGCCTCTCCCCGGTCCCTCCTTGCCGCATGGTTCTCAGCTCCCCGTGCCCATACCCCTGGCTGTCGGGTGGCTCCTCCCAGAAGAGCGCCACTCCCACCACTAGGCACAGCGCCAGCAGCAGTCCGAAAAGGACCCAGTGCAACCAATCGGAGTCAGGATTTCGGGTGGTCAAGGGATCGGCGTGCTCCTTCACACGAATGAGTCTGGTCCCGGCTGGCTGTGCCGCTGATTGCCACTTAAGGGGCGCCGCGTCGGCCCCCCACCGGCTCGACTGCGGGCTGCGCCCTTGTCTTGCCGACTCCCCCTCAAGGGGGGAGTGAATTTGCTTTTTAGGAGGCCGTGCGTTCGGAGACGCAGCTCCTAATTCGCCGCCTACGCGGCTCGGTTGGCGCGGAATTCCAACGACCCCAGGTTTCCACCTGGGGCTACACGAGGCCGCAGCTACGCTGCTCGATAAGGATGGTCCTTAGGCGACCTTGTCTCGGGTAACCCACGCCAACCGCCGCATTCGCGGCTCTCCCTTAACCCACGACCCTGCCGGTGGATAGGATTTTCAACTGATTATCTCCGGGCGTCCGCTCCCCAATTCCGCAAGACGTCCTTCAAGAAACTCAAGAATCACTCCCCCCTTGAGGGGGAGTCGCAGAAGTCGAGCCGAATGGCGAAGGCTTCTGCGGTGGGGGGCCGACGCCGGGCTGGCAGATGCAACCGCCGCCACGCCAAGTCGCTTCTTCCCCCCTCAGATCATTCGCTCCACGTTGCCGCAGACGCTGAGGGCCTGACCCGTGATGGCGGCTCCCGCCTGCGAACAGAGGAAAAGGGCCATGTTGGCGATCTCGTCGGGGTTCACCATTCTGCGAAGCGAGACCTGACGCAGGTGTTCCGCCTCCAGTTCCTCATAGGATTTCTGGATAGCCGCCGCCTTGGCGGCGATGACCGAGCGGATGCGATCGCCATCCACCATCCCCGGCAGCAGGGCGTTCACCCGAATCCCGTAAGGCCCCAGCTCCATGGCCAGGCTCTGGGTGAAGCCCACCACGGCCCACTTGGAGGCGGCGTAGGGGGTTCGCAGGGGATACCCCAGCCGGCCCGCCACCGAAGAAAGGTTGATGATGGAGCCGCCTCCCGCCTCCTTCAGCAGGGGCACTGCCAACCGGGCGCAAAGGAACTGGCCGGTGATGTTGACGTCCAGGGTCCGGCTCCAGTCCTCCGGGCTCACCTGCTCCACCGGCGCGGTGGGGCCGGCGATGCCCGCATTGTTGATCAGCACGTCCAGTCCGCCCAAATGAGCTGCCAACTCAGCAAAGAGTCGCTCAACGTCGGAGGGAACGGCCACGTCGGCCCGGGTGAATCCCACTCCGGGAAGCTCCTGGAGCAGATCGGCGCCCCGGTCCCCGGCAACGTCGCAGACATGCACCCCGGCCCCCTGTCCCAGGAAGGCAGCCGCAATCCTGCGGCCGATCCCGGAGGCTCCGGCCGTCACCAGCACCCGTGTTCCCTCTCGAATCTTCATGGTTCGCTCGTTGGTTGCTTGCTGAAGCCCCGGCCGCGCTTTGCGCCGGGGCGCGCCATCCCCGCTGGCCGGCACAGCGATCGCGCCGCCAGGGGTCACCCCCTCCTCAATGCCTCTGTTTCCCGGGTTCTGCTCCCTGGTGGAACAACCGCAAAAGCGCCAGGAAACGGCGGTCTCGCTCCGAGACCTTCTTCTGCACCGTCTCCGGGGTGTAGCGGTAGATCCCCTCTCCGCTCTTGACTCCGAAACGGCCCGCCCGGACCGCCTCCGCCAGCGCCGCCGGAAGCTCCCGGTCGGAACGGACGTCCACCACCAGGTTTTCGAACACGCTGGCGGTGACATCCAGGCCCGCGAAGTCGATGACCTCCAGCGGGCCGATGGCGGCCAGGCGAAAACCGATGGTGCTCTTCACCGCCCGATCGATCTCCTCGGGGTCCGCCACCCCCCGGTCCAGCAGGTCCAGGATCTCCCGCAGCATGGCAATCTGGATGCGGTTGACCAGAAAGCCCGGAACTTCCTTCTTCAGTTGCACCGGGGATTTCCCGATCTGTCGCAGCAGCGCCAGGGTTGCTTCGACGGCCTCGGTCCCGGTCTTCTCCCCCGGAACCACCTCCACCAGCGGCACGATGTGGGGCGGATTGAACCAGTGGGTGATGAGGGCCCGCCGGGGACGGTTCAGATCGGCGGCAAGGTCGGAGATGGGGAAACTGGAAGTGTTGCTGGCCAGGATGGTCTCGGCCGAAACCTGGGGCTCGATCCGGCTGAACAGCCGGCGCTTGACTTCCAGGTCCTCGACAACCGCCTCCACCACCAACTCGGCCCCCTGAAACGCTTCGGCCTCGGTCTCACAGACCCGGAAGCGGGCCAGCGCGGGTGCAATGGCCGCCTCCTCGCCGAAACCGGCTCGGGCAGCCGTCCTCAAGTTGTGCTCGATGCGGCCGGCCACCGAGCCACGCACTTCCGCCGAGAGGTCGTAGCCGCTGACCCGGCAGCCCCCTGCCGCAAAGGCCTGGGCGATGCCATGCCCCATGGTTCCCAGCCCCAGCACCGCGATATTTCTGATGGTGGACAAAGGTCGGTTCTCCTCACCCCCAGGGATCGGGAGCCAGGGCCTGCATGTCGCTGACCGCATCCAGCACCACCGGCCGGTCGGCCCGCAGGGCCTCCTCCAGCGCGGGGACAACTCCCTCGGGCTGCTCCACCCGGATGCCCCGGCAGCCCAGCGACTCGGCCATGGCGGCGATGTTCAGATCCCGGAACTGCCACATCTCCAACCCCTGGCGCTGCACCCCGCCGTAGGCGCTGGCGTAAATCTCGGTCTCCTGATTGAGGGACCGGTTGTCGTTCACCACGATCACCGGATGGATGCCGTAACGGAGGGCCGTCTCCAGCTCCGACAGGTGGTAGTAGAAGCCGCCGTCGCCGGTGAAGCAGACCACCGGCCGATGGGGCGCGGCGCACTTGGCCCCGATGGCCGCCGGCAGGCCCCAGCCCAGCGATCCGGCAGCCCGGATGTAGCTCTGGCCGGGGTGGTGCAGCTCGATGTGGGTTCCCGACCAGATCCCCGAGTGGCCGGTATCCGAGACCAGGACCGCATCCTCGGGCAGGGCCGACTCGATCTCCTTGCACAGGCGCTCCGGGCGCATGGGCACCGCCGGCGACGAACGCAGGGGGGCCACTTCCGAACGCCATTCAGCCACCACCTGCTCCACCCGCGCGAGCCAGCCGGAGTCGGGCGGCCGGGAGGCCAGGGCGGCATTCAACTCCTGCAGCCCCACCTTGGCGTCGCCCCACAAGCTGCACAGGTTGGGATAGTTGCGGCCCAGTTCCCCGGGCTCGATGTCCAGTTGAAGGACGGGAGTCCCCTTGGGCGGGATGCGCCAGCCGTTGGTGACCTGCCCCCCGGTGCGGCTGCCGATGAAGAAGACCAGGTCGGCCTCGGCCACCAGCCGGTTGGCGCAGGCGCGGGAGTAGGAACCCACCACCCCGATGGACAGGGAGTGGTTTTCCGGAAGGGTTCCCTTGGCGTTCAGAGAGGTCGCCACCGGGATGGAGAGCCTCTCCGCCAACTGCCTCACTTCGGCCTGGGCCCCCGAAAGAGCGACCCCTCCGCCGGCAACGATGACCGGCCGGCGGCTTCGGCTCAAGAGTTCAGCCGCCCGCTGCAGGCTGTCGGGCTCCGGTCGAGGGCGGATGGCCGGATATCGAGCGAACCGGGGCTCGAAGACCAGGTCCAGATTGGCCTCCCCTTCGATAGCCTGCCCGATGTTCCCCCCGATCTCCAGGTGAACCGGAGCCGGACACCCGGTGGTGGCTTCCCGGAAGGCCTGGCGGAGCAGGTCGGGCAGGCGCTGGGGCAGATCCACCTGGGCGTTGAACTTGCTCAGGGGCTCGAACAGGGGAAAATCATCCACCTCCTGGTAGACGCCGCGGTGCTTGCTCTCGGGAAGCCGGCCGCCGCTGACGGCAATGACCGGTGCGCAGGCCAGATAGGGGTCTCGCAACCCTGCCGCCAGGTTGGCCGCGCCGATGGTCTGGGCCATGGCCACCCCGGGCCTGCCCGAGATTCGAGCGTAGCCGTCGGCCATGTAGACGGCCGCCTTCTCGCTGTGGGCCGTCACCCGCACGATATTGCGGCCTTCCATCTCGGCCAGGGCCGGTGTCACGATGGTGGGGACCAGAAAGACGTGGCTGACTTCATAGGCCTGCATGGCCTCGGCGAAAAAGCGGGATCCCGTCATGAGTGGCATGGGCGTCCTTCAGGTCGGGCTTGACGGCTGGCAACGCTGGCGCGAATATTACTCTGCACTGCCTCTCGACACAACCCCGTTGCGGTGATTGAGACAGCAGACAGGCAGGGACTCAGGAGGCAACCATGCATGGCAAACCGTCCGGCCGCCGGGAGTTTCTTCGGACTTCATTCCAACTCATGCTGCTGGGCGCAGGCTGGAGCTGCGCCTCCCCGGGTGGCGGCGGCAAGAAGCCATCCGGACAGGCAGATGGCAAGGAGGCTCGCATGAAGCTATCACTGTCGGCCCGGGTTGCGGAGAGCTTTTCCAACAAGGAAGAGGCCTCTCTGAACCTGGAACAACTCATCGACCTGGCCCGGAACCACGGGTATCGGGCCCTCTGCATGCGGGCCTCCCAGGCAGGCGTTCATTCGCCGCCCGAACAGGTGAGCCGCATGAGCCGTCGGATCGGGCAGGCCGGCCTGCAGGTCTCCATGGTCACCGGAGACTTCGCCGTGCCCCGCAACGACGAGCTGGGACCGGCCTGCCTGCGCGACATCGCGCCCTACCTGGACCTGGCGGAAACCTTCGGAGCCGACCTGATCCGGATCTGCATGAAGAAGGAAGAAGACATTCCCTGGGCGCAACGGGCCTCCGACACCGCCGCCGAGCGGGGCATCCGCCTGGCCCACCAGGCCCACTGCGCCAGCCTGTTCGAGACGGTGGAGGGCTCCCTCCAGGTGCTGGAGACGGTGAACCGGCCCAACTTCGGGATCATCTACGAACCCGCCAACTGGATGATCGCGGGAGAAGACTATGGCCGGGAGACCATCAAGAAGCTGGGTCCGCACCTCTTCAACGTCTACGTCCAGAACCACCGCCTCAATCCCCAGGGAGAGGGCGCGGTCCGGACCTGGAACCGGGGCCTGGTCCGCCTGGACCACATCGGCCTGTGGGAATCGGGAGGAATCGATTTCGACGAGGTCTTCCGGGGCCTGGCCGACATCCAATACCGGGGCTACGTCACCGTCCACCAGGCCTTCGCCGGCATCATGTCGGTGGCCGAAGCCGCCCGCCGCAGCGCGAAGTTCCTGGAGCCGTGGATGGAGTGAAGGGGGCCTGTCGCTTTGATGACTTCTTCAAGCAAGTAACAGGCGCCAACAAGAGACCTTTTCCTTCCGGCGTCGGGTTGTGGCGGCTGATACGCTTTGGCGCCGTCGTGCTGACCGGCAAATCCTGCTCGACGTAACTGAACCCCCAAAGGAGAAATGGCATGAACTCCGACAAAAGCACGAATCAGACTTTGAGAGGTGGAGCTGGGAACACCAGACACACTCCTTCGATAGCAAAGTTGCAACAGATACTGGGCACATCGCCCGCTTGCCGGATGTTGACGCCATACGAAATCGAGCTGCTGCGGAAGTGCGTGCAGGAGGCGTCCGAAGTCACGCGCGAAGTCCTGGCGAAGAAGAGCAATAAGGAATAGGGTGTATGGCCTTCGATCAATTCTTCTCAACAGCGTTCGGCAAAGACCTCAGTCCTTTTGCCTATCAGCAGGCACTCGCAAAACGAACTTGGCCGGACGCGCTCATCGCTCCGACCGGCCTCGGTAAGACCGCCGCAGTAGTGCTCGGCTGGGCTTGGCAGCACATCGTCAACGAATATGCGCCTCCGCGCCGCCTCGTCTATTGCCTTCCCATGCGCACACTCGTCGAACAGACGGAAAGAAATGTCAGAGAATGGCTGCGGCGAATAGGTGAAGCAGATCCTCACTGGAAATCGCGCCTCCCTGATCCTGAAACAGGAGTCCACGTCCTTATGGGTGGCGTTGACGAGCCGCGCTGGTTTGAAAGACCCGAAAATCCGGCCATCCTGATCGGTACCCAGGACATGCTACTCAGCCGCACTCTGATGCGGGGGTATGCCATGAGCCGCTTCCGCTGGCCGGTGGACTTCGCGTTGCTGCACAACGACGCACAGTGGGTCTTCGACGAAGTGCAACTCATGGGCTCGGGACTGGCGACTTCTACACAACTTGAAGGCTTTCGCCGTAACTTGGAGACGGAGATTGCCTCGCGTAGCCTCTGGGTATCGGCAACCCTTCATCCAGACTGGCTAAGGACGGTTGACTTCCGGGAAAGTCCAACGGTCTGGCGCGTTCCAAAAGATTTCCCCGAAGACGCACAATCACCGGGTGTACGCAAGCTGATTGACGCACCCAAGCCGATTCAGCAAACATCCGTCGCGCCGGTGAGTGCCAAGAAGGCCGATCTGGATGGCTACGCCACGGCGTTGGCGGAGGAAACTCTGCGGCTGCATCAGGAAAACCGAATGACGCTCGTAGTGGTCAATACCGTCATCCGTGCTCAAGCTGTGCACAAGGCACTCCAGAATAAGGATATCTCGCCCGCTCGCCTGGCCCTCATTCACTCGCGGTTCCGGCCCAAAGACCGCAAAGTGCAGATGGATAAGCTTCCGGAGCCTGGGAAAGCGAAAGACTTGATCGTTGTTGCGACGCAGGCGATTGAAGCGGGTGTCGATCTTTCGGCGGCGGTCATGCTCACCGAGCTTGCGCCCGCCTCGTCCCTTGTCCAGCGGTTTGGTCGGGTGAACCGCTACGGGGAATTGAACGATTCCGGTGGCGGAACGATTTGCTGGATTGATCTCATCAGTGGCGGCCTCGATGATTCGCTGGCCGCTCCTTATGAGATTGACGATCTAACAATTGGACGCGAGCGGATTGCTGCGTTGACGGACGCCCGGCCGGCCAATCTCACACCGCCCGCACCCGGCGACTGCGCCCACCAGCGGGTGATACGATCCAAGGATATGCTGGACCTATACGACACCGATCCGGATTTGACAGGCTTTGATGTCGATATTGCTCCCTATATCCGTGATGCCGAGGATACTGATATTCGCGTCTTCTGGCGTGATTTGTCGGCTGGAGTGGAGGATCAGCTCGCGCCGACGCGGGACGAGCTTTGTGCAGTCCCGATAAGACAAGCCCGGGACTGGCTCAAGGATGTCCGGCGAAAGAAAGGGCAGCAAGTGTTCCGCATAGACCCGCAGGCGAGAACTGACAAGAAGGCTTGGACCGCGTTCCGGGAGGAACCTTGGCCGGGTTTGGTCTTGTTGGTTCCTGTGAGCGCCGGAGGATATGCGCCAGAGACGGGGTTTGATCCGGCCATAACATCAGCGGTCGAGCCTGTGAATCTAGAAGCGGAGCCGTTGGTAGTAGAAGAGTCAAATGACGCCGATCCCGACAGCAGGCAGAAGGGATTTGTGGGACTAGCGAAGCATCTGGACAACGTGGCTCTTGAAGCAGGACTACTGTGCGATGGCCTTGGCGTTTGTGGAGACAATAGAGCCGCAATTGTCCAAGCTGCGTGCTGGCACGACCTCGGCAAGGCACACGCTGAGTTCCAGGCGCGGATGGTTGCCAGTGATCCGCGATCAGATTCACGACCGGAGGGGCCGTTAGCCAAGGCCCCGAAGTACGACCGGACCAAGGGACGTGCGTATTTCCGCCACGAACTGGCGTCTGCACTCGCGTTTCTCACACAAGCGAACTGGGAACGGGAGGCTGATCTGGTCACATACCTCATCGCAGCCCATCATGGCAAAGTGCGCCTGAACTTGCGCCCGCTTCCAGCCGAAAGATCGGCGCCGGGAAAGAATAGCCCCCGCTTTGCCCGCGGCGTATGGGAGGGCGATGGGGTTCCGTCGGTTGCCTTGGGGGGTGGGGAATCTTGGGCTGGGGGGCCGCTCACACTATCCGTGATGGAATTGGGGGAACATTCAGAAACCGGCGCGAGTTGGACCGAGCGTACGCGCCATTTGCTTTCTCAGTATGGCCCTTTCCGGCTCGCGTGGCTGGAGGCATTGGTGCGTATTGCGGATTGGCGGGCATCGGCGAAAGAAGAACAGGAAGATGGATATGACGACTAACGAGATAATCCTCGCCGGGTGCTCACCGACGCCGCTGGCGAACTACTTGAAGGCACTCGGTGTACTGCGCTTGATCGCCAACCCAACGAGCAGTGTGAGCGGAGCGGCAGCGGACCCGGACGCGCGTGGCTGGTGGGAAAATGAGTGCTTCAGTGTACGCACCAGCCTCGACTCCGAGACACTGACGCGCTTCTTCCTCGAAAAGTACGCACCTAGCCCGATTATCGCGCCGTGGAATGGGGGAAGCGGATTCTACCCCGGGGACAATAAAAAAGGGATTGAGCCCCTTGCAAGTTCTGAAGTCGCTCCTCGGTTTCTGACCATTTCGGATGCAATAAAGACAGCTTTTCAAGAAATCAAAAGGCAAGGACTGAAAAAGCGCCCAGAAGGTCGAGATAAAGCCCGTTTCGTGGCCAGACTCCGAGGCTCTCTGGCAGATGTCGCGCTTGATTGGCTCGACGCGACACTGGCGCTTTCGGGAGATCACCTCAGTTTTCCCCAGCTTTTAGGAACGGGCGGAAACGACGGACGCCTCGACTTCACGAACAACTTCATGCAGCGTCTCACGTCAACATTCGATGTCGCCATTGGCGAGCCTACGAACAATGCGGCGCGTTTGCTGCGGACCTCTCTTTTTGCCGATGGAACTTGGGGTTTTCACATAGTCGCCATCGGACAGTTTGCACCTGGGTCGGCCGGAGGACCCAATGCGAGCACTAGCTATGAAGCAGATTCAAACGTCAACCCGTGGGATTTCCTGCTGGCACTCGAAGGGGCCATAATGTTTGCAGGTGCAGCAACGCGCCGACATCAGGGATCGCCGGAATTGGGGGCGAGTTTCCCTTTTACCGTGCGGCCAACTGGTGCTGGGTGGGGTGGAGTTTCGGATTCCGATGAAGAAAATGCACGGGCGGAATTTTGGGCTCCTCTGTGGGAACAACCAGCTGGGCATCGCGAGCTTGAGGGGTTCCTTAAGGAAGGCCGCGCTGTACTCAATGGCAAAACAGCGCGAGATGGTTTGGATTTTGCGCGGGCAGCCGCAAGTCTCGGAATGAGCCGTGGGGTAAGTGGATTTGCGCGGTACGGCTTTGTGATGCGGTCCGGTAAGGCGTATCTCGCAGCGCCTCTCGGCACCCTGAGCGTCGGGTCGCGCACCTCCGAAGGAGTGGAATTAATCAGCGATCTCGATGCTGGAGGCTGGCTGAGTCAAGTCCGTCGGTTGGCACGGAACGAAGCGCCTGCCCATGCTCGAACGGCGGTCAAGCAACTCGAAGACGCGCTTTTTACCATGAGCGAGTCCCACGTGAGCCCGCGCTCAGTGCAAGGTACGCTCGGTGCTTTGGGCGATTTGATCATGTGGCTCAGAGGCAGCGGGGACGCGCCCAAAAAAATCTCGCCGCCGCCGCGATTATCTTACAAGTGGGTACGCAAGGCCGACGATGGAACGCCAGAGTACCGAGTCGCTGCTGCATTGGCTAGCTTGGGCTGGCGGTCTGGCGAAAATCCTAGGCAAGATGCGCCCGCAGAGGACGACGTACCAAGCATGGATACAGCCGAAGACACCATCGCCCCAAAAAAGCGAATCGCGCTGGCTGCATATTTCGCTCCGCTCGACGATGAGACGATACCCAAATGGCGGCGCGAATGGGGTGCTCAGAACCAAACCCGGGTGGTATGGGGAGCAGACAGTCTGGAATCTAATCTGATCGCGATACTCCAACGCCGGCTGATTGATGAGTCTATAGCCGCGCCACTCGACGCGGCTGCACCAGCGCGACTTGCGGATATCGTAGCATTCCTGGAAGGGAACTTCGACGATGTTCGGTGTGCGAGATTGCTTGCAGGGCTTGTCTGGGCGGAGCCAGCATGGCTTCCTTTTGTGAAGCAACCTCTCCGCCCCGTTGTGCCTTTCGCTTATGCTGCGCTGAAACCGATTTTTGCGCCCGTCGTGAGTCTCAAGGCGCTTGCGGAAAAGGGACTGGTTTCGCCAGACTGCAAACTTCCGATTCCTCCAGGTTTGGTCTCGCGCCTGAGAAGCGGCCAAGTCGAAGAAGCCGTGCGCCTGGCACTTGCTCGCGCCCGTGCCTCCAACATTGCCTGTCCGTTCGCCAACCCCGGAATTCCACAATCAACTAAAATTGGCCGTCGCTTCGCCGCCGCACTGCTCATTCCGCTCGACAAGTATGGTCTAAAGACCCTTATGGAGCGGGCTTATCCCGTAGAAAAGGAGAATGAAGATGTCGATTGATTTTTCCGGGCTTTCCGATCAACCTCGCCTACTGACGGAGGCCGCCCTGAAGCCCGTGCAGGGAACGCGCTTTCAGCCGACGGGCTTTCCGAATCTCGGCCATGCTGCTTATAAGACTCCTGACGGAGCCGGGCAGGTGGTTCTCGTAGAGAGTGCCCAGAGCATGGCCAATCGCCTCGAAGCGGTCTGCTGGGATGAGGTAGAGGACGACTGGGTCGCGTCCCTGAAGGGATTACCGCTCGTCAAGGTTGTGGATGCGGATAGCAAGCCGTTGACCAATTCCCTCCTCGAAGCGCATCGGCTGAATTCGCCCTACATCCTTGAGGGCAAGGACCAGACCGTCGTCAACATCCTCAAGAAACGCTTGGCCGACATGGAAGAGGGTCAGGTCAATCTCGGTGAATTAGCAAGGGTGTTGCTGGAATTTGACACAAATGCACTACTGCATGGCGTCTTCCTGGCCAAAAAGACGCTGGCGGGCGGGCGCTTGCGTCTGTCTCGTGCCTTGTCCGCTTTCATCGAGGCGACAGATGCCGAACCTGCTACTAGCGGTGGCGTGAAGAATGACTCAGTGAATCCTTCGGGGGACACATCGAAGGGCTTCGGCAATGTTCCTTTTGCCCGCGACGAGTGGGTCGCTAAAGAAATCGCCGCATACTTCAACTTGGATTTGCGCCAGATTCGCTCGTTCGGGCTGGGAGAAGATGTCGAGAAGCTGCTGATCTCAGTCGCTTTATTCAAGATCCAGAAGTTTCTCACCGAGGGACTTCGCCTGCGCACAGCTTGTGATCTAGATGTAATAGAACATCGGGTTACGCGGCCCGAAGCGTTCGCCCTTCCGTCGCTGAATGCGCTTTGCGACGAACTTCCCCAACTGATCGAAGTAGTCGCGCAGCAAGGCCGGTTTCACGAGCCGCGTGTGCTTACAGTCACTTATCAGAAATAGGTCCCGAATGTTCGCGCTTACTTTCGGCTTCCCCGCGGGCCGCTATCACGCCACTCCGTGGGGACGTCACGTCAACGAAGCCGATGTCGCGTGGCCGCCGGAGCCGTGGCGCATTCTCCGGGCACTTGTCGCCAGCTATTGGCGCAAGGGAGACTGGATGGGCTGGCCCGAGGACGGACTCTCCCGGCTAATAGACGCGCTCGCCAGGAACGCGCCGGTCTACTACCTACCCAAAGGCGCTATCCATGCGCATACCCGGCACTACATGCCCGCGCCGACAAAGAGGAAGCTTGTCTTTGACGCCTTCGCACATCTTCCCGAAGGAGAGCAGATCGTAGCGGCTTGGCCGGAACTGGTATTAGATACCGAACTCTTCGACTTGGCAGCCGATCTCGCCAAGGGGATCGGCTATTTGGGCCGTGCCGAGAGTTGGGTTGACTGCGAAGCAACCAATGACTGGAAGGGAGAGGCAAACTGCCACCCGATTGGCCAAAACGGGTCCACTGCTGGGGAGGCGGTGCGGGTGCTCGTTCCGATCAGTGCGGAGGACTATGCTGCAGAGCGCACACGCCTTAAAAAAGAAGTCGACGATGCGGAGCGTTCCCGCGCCGCTGCTTCCGGCAAGAAACATCCTACTCCCAAAGCATTTGAAAGGGCCCGCAACAAGGCGTTCGGGCCAACCCTGCCTGAACGCTTATCCGATGCCTTGACGCTCGATACGGTCGATTATCAGAAATACCGTTGGAACCGGCCGCCGGCCGCACGTGAGATCGTCTACTTACGTCCGCCGCTGTCACCCGTTCCGCGCCATGTCCGTCCGCGTCGCCACGCCGTTGACCACAGTCGTTTCACCGTAGCACGCTATCTCCTGGCCGGCCGTCCCCAACCTCGCATTGAGGACGCAGTCAAAATTGGCGAACTCATGCGGCTGGCCGCGCTTTCCAAGTTCGGCTGGGAGAACGGGAGACCCAAAGCGCCATCGGTGATCTCGGGCCGTGGCTCAGACAACCTGCCTTTGCGAAGCGGCCGACATTCTCACGCTTTTTGGCTACCCGAAGACGCTGATGGTGATGGCTGGATTGACCATATATCGGTTTATGCAGAGGAGGGTTTCGACGCTGCAGTGCGCGGGAAGCTGGATCGCTTGACCCGATTGTGGATCGGCAGAAAAGATTCCGGCGGAGAAGAGTGGAGTGAAGAGAGGGGTCGCCAAGAATGGCGGCTGGCTCTAGAGGGCTTTGGCCGCCCGGAGGACTTTGCGGATACTTCAAGGCTATTCGGCTGTTCCGATGAGTGGGTCAGTGTAACGCCCTTTTTGGCGGCTGGACACTTGAAAAAGTCTGGCTATGAGGGCGAAGTAAACCGGCTTTGGAGGCGTCGCGAGATTGCGTCTGGATCGAGCATTGGGACTGTTCGAGCTGAACTCTTGCCTTATATCGAGGTCTATGGCGCTCGTCGCCGACCAGTACATTTTCACCGTTTCCGTTCGCGTGGAAGAGAACAGCAATTCGACGCACAAGGTGCATTGCTGCGTCTGAGTTTCCGCGATCCGATTGAGGGTCCCTTAGCTCTTGGCTATGCCTGCCATTTTGGCCTTGGAATGTTCGCTCCGGCAAAGTGTGGATGCTTGCCTCGATTCCGAGAAAAGGTTGTCTTGAGTTGAACTAAAGGAGGTGCTCGGATGACAGAGGTGATCAGCGCCAAACAGCTCCGAGGGCGACTGCAGGATGTTGTCGAGAAAGTAAGACACGGGGGGCGATTTACCGTTCTGTACCGCAGTCGCCCGGCCTTCGACATCGTCCCGGTGGGCAATCCTCCGATCGAAAGCGCACCGCTGGAGTCGGACCCTCTGTACCGGGCATTGCCGGTCGGCTCATCCGAATCGGGAGACGCTGCCAGGCGCCATGATGAGGTGCTGTACCGGTGAGGCTGATGTTCGTGGATACGGCGGCGTGGGTTGCGGCCGCCGATCGCAGCGATGCCGCCAATGCGACCGTGCGAGACGCACGAGATCGGTGGTTGTCGGAAGGAGGTCGGCTGACGACGACCGACTATGTGATTGACGAGACCCTGACCACCATCCGGTTCCGCCTCGGTCTCAACGCCGCTGAAGCACCCAAGCCCCGTCTGAGCCGGCCTCCTGAATTTCCATAATTTCCATGCGCAACTCCTACATTGTCAGTTACGACATCGCTGACCCCAAGCGCCTGAGACAGGTCTTCAAGGCCATGCGGGCCTGGGGGGATCACTTGCAGTTCTCGGTCTTCGAGTGCCAACTCACTCGCATGGATCTGGTTCGCTTGCGGGCGAAGCTGGACGAAATCATTCATCACGACGAAGACCAGGTCCTGTTCGTCGATCTCGGACCGGCTGAAGGACGCGGCGACCGGGTCATCACTGCAATCGGCAAGCCCTATGTCCACGTCGATGCACCCTTGATCGTCGTTTAACGGAGGTGAAGCCATTGTGAGCGCTCTGCCTGCCCAAGAGCTCGAATCGATTGGTCGGTCCTTGCCCGACTATCTCTCCGCACGCATGATCAACGAGTATGTCTACTGTCCTCGGCTCTTCTACTTCGAGCAGGTTCAGGGAGTCTTCGTCCATAACGAGCACACCGCCGAGGGCGCCGCCCAGCACAAGCGCGTCGACAAGGAGGGCCGGTCGGCGCCCCAGCCGGGCGAAGATTCCGGAGAGCCGGTGGTGGTTCGCTCGCTCACGCTCTCTTCCGAGAAGCATCGCGTCATCGCCAAGCTCGACTTGGCGGAATTCGCCGATGGCCGCGCCACGCCGGTGGACTACAAGCATGGACGGCCGAAGAGTGGTGAGGAAGGCATTGAGGCCTGGCCCCCCGACCGCGTTCAACTGGCGGTGCAGGCGCTCGTCCTGCAGGCCAATGGCTATGGCTGTGAGGAGGGTTTCGTCTTCTATCAAAAGACGCGGCAAAGAGTTCGAATCCGATTCGACAGTGAGACCATCGCGGAAGCGGAGCAGGCCATCGCAGGCGCTTGGGAGGCAGCGACGGCTACGGAGATACCCGCCCCTCTGGTCGACTCCCCGAAATGTCCGGGCTGCTCGCTGGTCTCTATCTGCATGCCGGACGAAACCTGGCAGTTGCAATCACAGTCCGGCAACGGCAAACCGGAACAGTTGTTATTGTTTGAAGAGCTACGCAAGATGCCTGCGGAGCCGGTGGCGTCAGGCGCTCGGCTGCTGACGGCGCCCCGCTCCGATCTCCGGCCTCTCTACCTGAACTCGCAAGGACTGCGTGTGGGCAAGACCGGTGGCCTCCTCCGCATCAAGGAAAGCAAAAAGGTGGTTCAGGATGTGCGGATAAACGAGATCTGCCAGGTAAATCTGATGGGGAGCATCCAAATCAGCACACAAGCGGTGCAAGAATTATGCCAAAGCGAAAAGCCGATCTGCTATTTCTCCCAGGGAGGCTGGTTCTATGGCGTTACGAGCGGTCTCAACACCAAGAACGTTCTGCTGCGCAAGGCGCAGTTCCGGTTGACGGGCGAGGATTGGTTTTGCCAACGGATTGCCCGCCGGCTGGTGGCAGGCAAGATCCGCAATCAACGCACCATGCTGTTGCGCAATCACCTGGAGCCTCCCCGGTGGGAATTGCGCGAACTCAAGCGCTTGGCTGGAAGGTCTGAGGCCGCGAGTTCGCTCCAAGAGCTTCTGGGTCTGGAGGGCCTGGCAGCTCGCATCTATTTCGGGCTCTTCTTCGGCATGTTGAAGCAGGGCGGAAAGCGGGATGGAGAGTCCGGCTTTCGCTTCGACTTCCGCGCCCGGAACCGGCGGCCTCCGCGAGACCCGGTCAATGCAATGCTTTCGCTCGGCTACAGCCTGCTGACCAAGGACCTTACTGTGGCGTGCTATGCAGTGGGTTTTGATCCCATGGTGGGTTTCTATCATCAGTTGCGTCATGGCCGGCCGGCATTGGCGCTGGATCTGATGGAGCCCTTGCGACCCCTCATCGCCGACTCGGCCGTACTGAGTGCCATCAATACCCAGATGGTCTCCGAAAGCCATTTCGTGAAAGCAGGACACGCCATTGCGCTGACGGCAACCGGGCGGAAAAACTTCTTCCGGGCA
This sequence comes from Terriglobia bacterium, assembly GCA_963665655.1. Classification (GTDB taxonomy): domain Bacteria; phylum Acidobacteriota; class Terriglobia; order Versatilivoradales; family Versatilivoraceae; genus Versatilivorator. The sequence goes on along the minus strand of OY762429.1, from coordinate 3,543,132 downwards.
TACGAATCGCGAATGGATACGCTGGTAACTCATCCGCTTTTCGGCTACCGTGTCAGTTACCGTCGCCTGCTGGAGATTCAAGCACGCCTCCTGGCGAAGACGTTGGAGGGTGAATTGAGTGAATACCCCGTTTTCACGACGCGATGAGGAAAGCGAGCAGCGAGGCGGTGCAAGAAACGCCGGGGCCGCTCGCGTCCACGAAAGTGCTTGTTTTCAGTGTTTTGCATGATGGCTTGACCGAGGAGTCACAGGATATGCAGTATCTCGGTGGTAGTCGCTCGCATTTGCTCCGCCAGGTCTTTGACAATGTGGGAGTTAGGATGCGGGCTATTTCCGCAGCCGCCCGGCTGCGGCCTCATTGAAGCGGATCTGGCGGCTGCGGGGTTGGGCCGGTAGCCGGCCATTTCCGCAGCCGCCCGGCTGCGGCCTCATTGAAGCCTGGCCATTGTGGTCTGTCGGTTGCTCCTCCGGGACATTTCCGCAGCCGCCCGGCTGCGGCCTCATTGAAGCTTAGTCCCATTCGTCCAGTATCTCCCTTGCTGCTGGATTTCCGCAGCCGCCCGGCTGCGGCCTCATTGAAGCGCGACACTCGAAGGCGGACAGATGATCGTGATCGGATATTTCCGCAGCCGCCCGGCTGCGGCCTCATTGAAGCTCCTACTGCGGCGAGGTATCGTGTGAGTCGGTCGAGATTTCCGCAGCCGCCCGGCTGCGGCCTCATTGAAGCGCACTAGGGTGCGTTTGTACAGGCAGGCATCGTCCCAATTTCCGCAGCCGCCCGGCTGCGGCCTCATTGAAGCGTCGTTTCCAGTACGCTCGTGCGGCGTGGTCCCGTGAATTTCCGCAGCCGCCCGGCTGCGGCCTCATTGAAGCGTTGTCGGCTGGATGGACGTTCAGCCGGATGGCCGGAATTTCCGCAGCCGCCCGGCTGCGGCCTCATTGAAGCTCGACTGCTTCAACCAGGGCGTCGAGCAGGATGCTCATTTCCGCAGCCGCCCGGCTGCGGCCTCATTGAAGCGGGCGAAGCTTCGGCGAGAGCATCCCCGGCAGTATATTTCCGCAGCCGCCCGGCTGCGGCCTCATTGAAGCAAAATTATCTAATTGAAAGAGAAAGGAGGAAAATCATTTCCGCAGCCGCCCGGCTGCGGCCTCATTGAAGCGTACAGACATGCGTCTTCCCAGAGTTCTCTTGCCTCATTTCCGCAGCCGCCCGGCTGCGGCCTCATTGAAGCGAGTCCCCATCAATAAATTCCCGTCCCGGCATGCCGATTTCCGCAGCCGCCCGGCTGCGGCCTCATTGAAGCGCACGGCTCTGGACATCGTTGTAATACGACGGCGGGAATTTCCGCAGCCGCCCGGCTGCGGCCTCATTGAAGCGGGCAGGACCCCGCCAATCCCAACACGGATGAAGATATTTCCGCAGCCGCCCGGCTGCGGCCTCATTGAAGCTGTGCGCTAAGCATTCTTTTTTCCTTCGCCTTTGGGCCATTTCCGCAGCCGCCCGGCTGCGGCCTCATTGAAGCTTGGATCAAGCGTTGACTGCGGGCCTCGTCCAACTTATTTCCGCAGCCGCCCGGCTGCGGCCTCATTGAAGCAGCGTCCAAAAAACAGTTATCTGTGAGTTGGACCTACTTTGGGGGAAAATCCACGAGATCGGACACGACACCTGTGTCCAACATATATGCGGGTCAGAAGAGATCTTGAGGCTTGGTAGCCGGGTCTGCGATGTTTGGAAAGTCCTCGTCCAAGGGCTTCAAACGGGACAAGACCTCGGCAAGTGATGGACGTTTTTGGACAGGCACGACTACCAGTCGGTCACCTTCCCTGCTTATCAACACTTCGTCTGCGCTGAGTTCAAACTCTCGCGGGATTCGAACAGCTTGGTTGCGGCCGTTGCGAAACAGCCGCGCACGGCGAGTCCGAATCGGAATGTTCGGTCTTTCGTTCGGCATAGGCTAATTCGAACACCAGGGATGATTGCTGACCTACCGCGTAGACATCAAATCAAGAGCCGCGTCCCGTACCGCGTCTCCAATACAACGCCAAAGAGTCACCGCTTCTCAGCAGGACAGTGCTCGCCCACCCCCTAATACCACTTGGCCTTGTCCACCAGGTTGCGCAGGGGCCGGCCGGCGGCGAAACGGCGCACGTTGTCCAGCAGCACCCCCAGGTGGCGTTCGGCGATTCTGGGCGTGGCTGCGGCCACGTGCGGCGTGATGATCACGTTGTCCATTTTCCAGAGCGGATGGTCCGAGGGAAGGGGCTCGGTCTCGAAGACGTCCAGTCCGGCCCCCGCGATCTCGCCCGCCTGCAGAGCCTCGGTCAGGTCGGCCAGGTCCACGATCATGCCACGGCCGATGTTGATGAAGTAGGCCTCGGGCTTCATCTGCTGAAAGAGCGGCCGGCGGAAAAGCTTCTCGGTTTCCGGTGTATGCGGGGCTGCAACCACCACGAAATCGCTGGTGGAGAGCAGGTCCGGCAGGCGGTCCGGCCTCCACAGGGCCTCTACCCCATCCGGGGCCTGCTGTTGCTGCGGGTCCACGGCAAGCACACGCATCCCGAAGGCCAGGCCGCGCCGGGCGATTTCGGAGCCGATGCTGCCCAGACCGACGATCCCCAGGGTCGAATCCGGAAGATGCCGGTGGGCGCGGTCCATGCCGCTGACCCTCGAGGGTCCCAGGACAAAGCCCGAGCGTTCGGCCTCCCCGCCCGCCGCTTCCCAGTGAGACCGGAGCTGCTGTCGGAGGTACAGGGGGAAATTGCGGGCGAAGCAGAGGATGTAACCGAAGACGTGGTCGGCAATGACATCGGCATAGATCCCGCGCATGTTGGTGAGACGGCAGGGGTGGTCCACCAGCGCCGGGAACATGTAGTGCTCCAGGCTGGCGGTGGGAGACTGCACCCAGCGCAGCCGCCCCGCCGCCGCCAGCAGCGGTGGCGTGAGCTTTCCGAAAAAGGCGTCGGCCTCGGCGATCTCCCGCAGGGCCGCCTCCTCCCCGTCGGCGTTCACCACCGACATGGGCCCGGCCGCCTCCACGATCCTGCCGAGCCGCTCGGATTCAACCGCGGGATGGATCAGCATCTTCATCACGGCACCTCAGCGTCGCCTTCTCATTGCCTGCCTGAATCTGGAGCTATCAGATCGAAAACAACGCGCTCAGCTTTCATCGGCCAGAAGCGCTTCAAGTCCGGCTTCTGTCAAGCCGTTTCCGGAGGCCTCCGTACCCAAGGCATCCATGGTCACTGTCAGACGCTCCCATGCGACGCCGAGAAGCCGTTCCTAGTGTTGCATCGACATCATTACGCCGACAGCACAGCCTTTTCGAGTCACTTGCACAGGCGTGCTCTGCACGGCGTCCAGCAATTTGCCGAAGCGGTTCTTGGCATCCTTGGCGGTAATCTCTTTCATGGGGCCATATTAGCTAGTGGAGCCTTGTTCTATAGACTCGGACAACCCCGTCCTCAAACCGACCAGGGCTCCCGATACTCCTTGGTCAGCAGCGCGTTGGCTTCGGGGTCATTGAGAATGGTTTCGGTCTTCGGATCGAAGTGAAGCACCCGCTGGGTCCGGTAGGCGACCTCGCCCAGGTGGCTGAGGGCGCAGGAGCGGTGGGCCAGTTCGATGGGGGCGTTGGGCTGTTTGCGGGAACGCACGCAGTCCAGGAAATTGGCGAAGTGCTCTTCCTTGCCGATACCGCCCCGCATGCCCGGACCCTTTTCCTCCTTCTTGCCCAGGTAGACCTGAAAGTAGCCGCGCCGCGAGAAAACCATGAAGCCCTCGGTGCCGTAGAAGGCGTTGCCGCTGTCGAAGCCGTAGCCTCCGTAAGGCGTCCAGCCGCGGTCCTCGTAGAGCAGCACCTTGTCGTCCGGATATTGGAAGGCCACCATCATGTTGTCGGGGTACTCCCGCACCCCTTTCAAATCGATGCGGCTGCCGTGAGCGGTAATCCTGATGGGAAGGCCCTTGGGGCTCAGCCCGAAGTGAGCCATGTCCAGGTCGTGGCTGCCGTCGTTTCCGATGTCGCCGTTGCCGTAGTCGCGGTACCACTGCCAGTAGCTGTGGAATCGATTGGGGTTGAAGGGCCGCTTGGGAGCCGGACCCAGCCACATGTCGTAGTCCACGCCCGGCGGGACCGGACCGTCCGGAACCGGAGCGCGATGCTTGTGGCGTTGCAGATTCCAGGCCTTCGACATCTTGACCTTGCCGATCACCCCCGCCCGCAACAGCTCCCCCGCCCTGGCCGTCACCGGGCTCGAGCGCATCTGGGTGCCGTGCTGCACGATGCGGCCGTGTTTCCTGGCGGTATCGGCCAGCACTCGTCCCTCCCGGAACACGTGGCTGGCCGGCTTCTCCAGGTAGAGGTCCTTGCCGGCCCGCAGCGCCCGCACGGCTATGGGAGCGTGCCAGTGGTGGGGTGTGGCGATCACCATGGCATCGATGGCGTCGTCATCCAGCAGATGGCGAAAATCGCTCACCACCCGGGGCTTGCGTCCGGTGGCCTGCTTGACGGTTTCGGCGGCGCGCTGCCGGAACTCCTGATCCACATCGCAGACTGCCAGGCAGTCCGCATCGGGCCGCGCCAGGATGCGCTTCAGATGACTGTTGCCAATCCCCCGCAGTCCGATGACGGCCATCCCCAGGCGGTCGTTGGCGGACCAAGCCTGACGAGTCGCCAATACCGGGGCCAAAGCGGCCGCGCGTGCCGATCGGGACAGAAAGGTTCTTCGCGTGACAGATGTCGCCAAGGTTCCTCCTTGGAAAAGAAATTACTACCTGTCGTCACCGGAGCTCGGCAAATTCAAGCGCTTTGAAAGCACTGAGATCGACCTCTTGCCTCGCCACCCACAAATTATAGTTGTCCTGCATCAACAACCAGCTCTCCGGCGACCGGCCAATGACCTTGGACAGCTTGAGGGCCATAGTCGGCGTCATGCTCCCCTTGCCATTGATAATTTTGCTCATCACCGATTCACTGACGTGCAACTTGTTGGCCAGTTCTCTTGCGTCGATGTCATAGGGTTCCAGGTGTACCCGCTTGATAAACACTCCTGGATGCATCGGGTTGTGTTGCTGAATACTCACCGGACATACATGATAGGCCCTGCATTCTCGCCTGAGGCCTCAGCCCACAATGTAACACCCGGCAGATCAGCTTCTGCAGCCCATTTAACCAAGTCATCAACTCTTTTCTTGAATGCGTAGAACTTTTTCCTTTGGGGGTAACCAAGCTGGCGCTCACTTTCTATCCATGCGTTGAGTACTACCGTTGCGGCGAGTTGGTATCGTAACTCGTTTTTTGAATGGCATACACGCTTAAGCGCTGCAAGGGCTTCATGGAGATCGGCCTCGACGACCGCGGCGGCGGACACTTTACGGCTACCCTGCACAATCGAGGCAAGTGGTACGGCACATCGTCCGGACTGCGGTCGTCGAGGAAAGGGTCAAGATGCGCTTGGACACTCTGCTTGAGCCGATGGGCTTGATGGTGAGAGGCGCGGACTACGAACAGTTGATCTACAAGGATTTACTTTGCCAGATTTCTACGGCGCAGGCCCGACAGGTTTCTTCAAACCTGTGAATAGGTTCTTCTGTTTGCTGATCTTGGCAGGTTCAGCGACCCGAATCAGACTCGATATTTTGGAGAAATCCCGGTCCCACCTTTGAAGTTCGTCCAAATTATGGATAATTGCGGACGCCCCATGGACAGCATCTGCCGGCAACAAGCCATAATCTCTTGAAAGTTCCACGGCTTTGAACGCCACCCGTTGATCCACATCGATCTTCTTTAGCCAGGGCCAACGAAACATGCCGTCTATCTTGGAAATTTCTGCTGGTGTGAGCCTCTGAGTGTCAGGAATACTCCTGCGCTTGGGCCGGATCACTTCAGCGATCGTATAGGTGGACGTATACAAGTGTATTTCCCCTGCCTTCGCATGCCGAAGGATATCCTCGCAAATCTCCCGGCGGCCAGCCTCAGCGCTATTCAAAAAACACAAGAAACAGGAGCTGTCCCAATAGATCCTCTTGATGTTATCCGCCACGAAGGTCCTCTAAGTGCTCTTTGAGCGTGGAGCCCTCCGTCATGCCGTTGACCAAGCCGGACATTTCCTCGATCGTTGGCAATTGCGATTCATCCAATTGGGGCTCGATTCCGGATACCATGATGTAGACTGGCCGGCTCCGGGCATTTCGCTTTACTGTTCCATAGACGATTACGCGATGCTTCAGCGACTTTTTTACTTGATCGAGCAGGGCTTCCCCGAACTTGCAGGTGACCGCACGTCCAGTGAACTCGTCCCAAACGCGAAACTCGCGGCTCTTGTGAACAGTAATCGAATCCAGGCTGCCGACAATGGAACCTTGGCTCTCAAAGGCAGCATCAATGAGAAGTCTTACCGATCGGGAGGTAATCTCTGTGACCCGGGCTTTCTTGTGTGGAGAAGTGAACAACTCGATGTCTCCTATGTTTTCACTCTTTCCAAGATCGGCCAGTTTTTGAACAGATCTTAGAGCCTTGTCCGAATAATACTGGGGACGCTCCGGCTCTTCCGTATCCACGGACAGGGCATTCAATCCACCAATCAGCGCAGACTGGATTTCTCCCATGGGACTGGCTGAATCGATGGTCCTCGCTGTACCGGTGAATGCAACCTCCAGAGGACTTTCCTTCTTGATCGTGTCTATCCCCCAATCGATACGTCCTTTCGGATCGTCAGTTATGGAGACATCCAATTCACGAAGGATATCGTAGGAATGACGTAGGGATTTGACCAGGTTCCCCGGCTTTATGGAACCACCTATTCCAATGCGAAGATAGATGTGGCTGGACATGGCAGACTCGTCAGTATGGCACAATTATACCATCGCATTCATCCGGCGGCCGGCACCTCCGGATTGAGCTGCAGCAACGTCCTCACGCCTCCGCTTCCACCTTGCGGATCATCTTCTGCAGGTTGCGGTAGTTGATCTGCATGGCCTCTTTGCGGGAACCGCTGGGGGGGCGGAAGTGGGTGGCCAGGGAGAGGAAGACGTCGCAGCCGTGGTAGGGCATGCGACGCAGAATGGTGAGGTCCTCTGCGTCGCCGTCTCCGAGAGGACCGTATTCGAATTTGAGTCTCCGGCCGTCGACCACGTGCAGATCCTTGAGCTTTAAGGCAAATGCCGAGCCGCCCACAAATTATGGTTGTCTTGCATCAACAGCCAACTCTCCGGCGACCGGCCAATGACCCTGGACAGCTTGAGAGCCATAGTCGGCGTCACGCTACCCTTGCCGTTGATAATACGGCTCACTACGGATTCACTGACCTGCAATTTGTAGGCGAGTTCTTTTGCGCTGATGTCAAAGGGCTCCAGGTAAACCCGCTTAACAAACACCCCGGGATGCATCGGGTTGTGTTGTTGAATGCTCATCAGTGGTAATCCTGGTAATTCACAGCGCAAGCTTCACCGTCTGCCCTCAGCGAAGTGCAGTAACCAAGACATCCTTCACAAAACAAACGGCTTGGGAAATTTCATCATCGGTGGTGAAACGGCCAAAGCTAAAGCGCGCGGAAGCATCTGCTTGCTCCGCATTGAGTCCGATAGCTCGAAGCACGCGAGACGGTTCGGGAATGCCGGAGGTACATGCTGACCCTGTGGAAGCTGCGAGGCGGGGCTGAAGTGAGCCAAGGACATTCTGAGCACTCAAGCCATCGAATTGTAGATTCGCGTTCCCCGGATGACGCAACTCTCCTACAGGGCCATTGAGTGTGACCGGAACGGCTGCTTCCGTTAGCAAGCGCACAAAACAATCTCGTTGGCGCGCCACCCTTTCGCGTTCCGCCTGCTGTTCGGGCGCGTGCAAAATCTTAGCGGCTGCTCCCATTCCGACGGCCAAAGCCACTGGAACGGTGCCCGAACGTAGACCCTCCTGTTGCCCGCCACCGTAGATCAATGGCTCGATCTGATGCTGTAAGTCTCGACGGATGTACAGGGCGCCAATACCCTGCGGACCATATATCTTGTGGGCCGATACGCTCACAAGATCTGCGTACGTGGCAAGCCCACTCACATCTGTCGCACACGGGGCTTGAGCGGCATCACAATGCAACAGAACACCATAATGCTCCAATAAGCCGGATATGACAGGGATATCCTGAATCGTGCCGATTTCGTTGTTGACCGCCCACTACTGTCCCAACGTTTTACTGTGACACGTTCATAACTGATTGATATGAAAGGAGCAACACGCATCCAAGGGGTGTCGGAGACTTGAACCAGAGAGGAGAATCCAGCATGGTAGCCGCGTATCGCCTGAGGTCAAACAGGAGGGCACATGTACGCTGGCAAGCTGGTTTTCTCGCAGGTGATGGATCATCTCCCCTGGCACACCTTCCAACGGTGTGTGCGACGTTACGATGGCAACCGCAAGGTGAAGTCCTTTCAGTGTTCCGATCACTACCGCTGTATGGCCTTTGCCCAACTCACCTACCGCGAGAGCCTCAGGGACATCGAAACCTGCCTGCGTGCGCAGGCGTCGAAGCTCTACCACATGGGCATCACCAGTCGCGTCTCACGCAACACCTTGGCCAACGCCAACCACACCCGGGACTGGCGCCTCTACGCCGATTTTGCCCAGCGTCTCATCCATACGGCACGGCGCCTTTCCATTGACCCGGACCCCGGTCTGGATGTTGCCCGCACGGTCTACGCGCTGGACTCTTCCACCATTGATCTTTGTCTGACGCTATTCCCGTAGGCTCATTTCCGCAAAACCAAATCGGCGATCAAACTTCATACGCTGCTGGATCTCCGCGCCCATATCCCGGCATTCATCCATATTTCCGACGGTAAGCTCCATGACGTCAACGTCTTGGATCTGCTCCTGCCCGAAGCCGGAGCCTTCTACATCATGGATCGCGGCTATCTCGACTTTGCCCGCCTCTACCGACTGCATCAAGCCCGCTGCTTCTTCCTCCTGCGGGCCAAGTCCAACACCCGATTCCGTCGCCTCTATTCCCATCGGGTCGATCGCTCCTCCGGGTTGATCTGCGATCAGACCATCCTGCTCACCGGGGTTCACACTTCCTCCCACTATCCCGAGAAGCTTCGGCGCATCAAGTACCATGATGCTGAACAGGATAGAACCCTGGTGTTTCTCACCAACCAAGTCACCCTTCCCCCACTCACCCTTGCCCAACTCTATCGCAGCCGCTGGCGCATCGAACTCTTCTTCCGATGGATCAAACAGCACCTGCGCATCAAGGCCTTCTACGGGACCTCGGAGAATGCCGTCAAATCACAGATCTGGATCGCTGTCTCCGTCTATGTGCTGATTGCCATCATCAAAAAGCGGCTGCAACTGGAGCCCAATCTCTACACAATTCTACAGATCCTGAGCTTGACCGTGTTCGAGAAAACCCCATTAGATCAACTACTTAGAAAAAAGCCCTACATTCTTCACAGACAAGAACCAGCTAAACAGTTGATCTTATTCGACTAATGTCGGGACACTAGTGGACAAGGGCTGTAAATTGACGGTAATCAATGCGGAAACCCATCTTCTTCTACCCAGGCACCGCATTCAGATGGTTGACGCCCGCAAGCGTGGGCATGTTTATGGCGTTGGCACTACCACTGATCCGGTTTTCCGAATTCAGGCCCATTCAAGAGCAGGAGCCTTTTGCAATAGACTCACAGGTCAATTCTTCCTCTCCACGCCCGCCAGAGACCAGAGCTTGGCCATTTTCTGAAGTTCAGGGACATGTTCAGGCCAGTCATGCAAAGTCGCCGGGTCCCAATCAGCCCCGTTCGGCCATACCAAAGTATGGACTTCAGGATCAATTCGAACCTGACTGAACACTGAGGCGTCACGAAGTGGACCAAATAATTCGCCCTCCAGAAGAGCTTGGAAATCAATTACCCGGTCCGTTCCATCGTCGAAACAAACTCGAAGCGTGTAAGGCCCCTGTATTTCAAAAGAAATCACGCGATAAATAGGATGGTTCATGTCGATCTCATTTATCGAAGGGGGTCGATTTTCACTAGTACCTGACCCGATTGTAGCCGTTCCCAATCTGCCAGTAATTCTTCCTGATGCAACTCTGCCCATGCCTCAACCAGCCGGTGCTGCCGCCTGGGAAGTCCGCCAGCGATCAATTCAATAGCGTCAATGGCATACACACCTACAGCCTCTTGGTAGTACGCGTGAAAATGCGGTCGGTTATGGGGGCCGGGAGGCTCGGTGTACATTCGTATGATGATGCCAAAAAATCGACAAATCTCCGGCATTCAAGTCCTTTGGCGATTTGTGGCTAAGCCCACCTAAAAAGTCCGTTATAAAGTCCGCGCCTCATCCGGGGCTGTCGACCTACCATTTCTTGCGAAGCTCTCGATCTATCTCTTGGTGGGATATCGTCCGTCCGGCCTTGGCGTCGGCTTGGCCGCGCTCTATGGACTGCAAGACATACCAGTGGCACTGCACATCGTCCAGACTACAGTCGTCGGGCAAACGGTCAAGAAGGGCTTGGACACGCCGCAGCAACGTCCTCACACCTCCGCTTCCACCTTGCGGATCATCTCGTTCAGGTTGCGGTAGTTGATCTTCATGGCCTCTACCCGGGAACCGCTGGGGGGGCGGAAGTGGGTGGCCAGGGAGAGGAAGACGTCGCAGCCGTGGTCTCGCATGCCGCGCAGAATGGTGAGGTAGTCCACGTCGCCGTCGCCCAGGGGGCGGTATTCGAACTTGAGCTTGCGGCCGTCGAGCACGTGCAGGTCCTTGAGATGAAGCCCGTGGAGATAGGGCCGAATGTTCGCGAAGCCGGCGGTGGCCACGTCCCACTCGCCGCAGTTCCAGCAGTCGGCGGGCCCCCACATCACCGTGAGGCGGCGGGAGCCCACCCGTTCCACCAAGCTGCGGAAGTTGCCGGTGGTGTTGGTGTAGTTCCAGGGCATCATGGAGAGGGCCACGTCCACCTGGTAGCGCTCGGCCTCCTCCGCCACCAGCGTAAAGGCCTTCACCAGCTTCTCCATGTCTACTTCGGCGATGACCCCGCCCCGGGTGAGCCAGCGCATGGGCCAGGTGGGCTTGCCGCTGGAGTACTCGCCCGGCCAGGCGAAGGTGAAGGCGCCCACCGCCCCCACGCCGATGCGGGAGGCGATCTGCATGGAGCGGACCAGGTGGTTGAAATCCTTTTTGAACCCCTGGTGATCCGCCATGGTCTTGAGGTCCAGGTCGGTCAGGTGAACGTGCTTGAAGGGATTGCCGGCGTTGAGCAGAAAGATCTCGAGGCCGTGCCGCTCCACCCGCTGGGCCATGCGGTCGGCGGCCGCGTCGCTCATTTCAGCCACGGGGGTCTCGTTGAGCAGGCGGTTGAACCAGACGTAGTCCACCCCGACCTCCTTGGCCTGGGCCATCTCCTCGTCGAAGGGCAGCCTCAGCTCCGGGGTGTACATGGCCAGGCGGAAGCGATGCCCGGCTTTGGTCTTTCCAGGCGATACCGAGGGACCACCCGGCGCCGAGCCTGCCCGAGCTCGGCCGGCTCCCGCGGTCATCAGGGCGCCGGCGGCCACGCCCAGGCCGGCGCGTTCGATGGTGGTGAGGAATTCTCGTCTTTTCATCTCATCTCTCCTTCGCAGAGGGGAACCGGCGGAGCTACAGGCCTTCCACGGTCCAGGGTTTCCGGTAGGCCTTGGTCAACATGGCGTCGGCCCGGGCATTGTCGGTGAAGCGCTCGCTCTTCGGATCGAAATGCAGCACCTGGGAGAGGCGGTAGGCAATCTCGCCCAGATGGATCAGGGCGCATGAGAGGTGAGCCTCCTCGGCGGGAGCGGTGGGCCGCTTACGGTCGCGCACGCACTGGAGGAACTGGGCCATGTTCTGACGACCCGTCTCGGCCAGGCTCCCTTCCTTCATGCCCTCTCCCTTGTGCTCTTTCTTGCCCATGTAGACCTGAAAATATCCTCGCCGCGAGAGCACCATGTACCCCTCGGTCCCGTAGAAGGTGTTGCCGCTGTCATACCCATGGAGCCCGTAAGGCGTCCACAGGCGCTCTTCATACAAGAGCACCTTGCCCTCCCGGTACTGGTAGGCCACCATCATGTTGTCCGGATACTCCCGCGCTCCGGCCAGGTCTATGCGGCTTCCGTGGGCGGTGATGCGATGGGGGTGAGTGTCGACGCCCAGGGCCCAGCGGGCAAGGTCCAGATCGTGGGCCCCGTCGTCACCGATGTCCCCGTTGCTGTAGTCGCGGAACAGTCTCCAGTTGCGATGAAATCGATTGGGGTTGAAGGGGCGGCGCGGAGCCGGACCCAGCCACCTGTCGTAATCGACTCCCTTGGGAACCGGACCATCCGGCAACACGGGGCGCTCCTTCTGGCGCTGCACGTTCCAGGCCTTGGTCGTCTTGATCTCGCCCAGGGTCCCCGCGGCCAGGATCTCGCCGGCGCGGGCCAGCAGCGGGCTGGCGCGCATCTGGGTCCCGTGCTGAAAGATTCGACCGTACTTGCGCTCCGCCTCAACCAGCAGGCGGCCCTCCCGAAAGACGTGGCTGGCGGCTTTTTCGACGTAGACGTCCTTGCCGGCCTTCATGGCCCGTAGCGCCATGGGAGCGTGCCAGTGGTGGGGAGTGGCGATAACGACCGCCTCAACCGAGGGGTCGGCCAGGACGTTGCGGAAGTCGCCTTCCAGCCTGGGCGTCTCGCCGGTCGCATCCTTGACCGTCTCCGTTGCCCGCTCCAGGACCGCCGGGTCCACGTCGCAGAGGGTCACGATATGGGCATCGGTCCGATTGGCCAGGGTCCTGACATGAAAGTGGCCCATGCCGTTCATGCCGATGACGGCCACGTTCACCCGCTGGTTGGGCGAGGCGGAGCCGGACCGGATTGCCAGAGTGCCCATCACCCCCAGAGCGGCCGATCCGCCCAGCGAGTAGGACAGGACCTGACGACGCGTGATCGTTTTCATTTTTCCGTATCTCCGTTGGCGCTGGCCAGCCGCGCCCTCTTGGCCTCTACTATTCCCCGCATCCCGCCGTTCAGTCCCGCAGCCTGTGGTCGGAGCTCTCGGGCGCGAAGAAGATCACGACGATTCCGACCGCGTAGATGAAGCTGGTCACCCTTCCGATGCGGGCATAGTCCCCGTCGAAGTGAGCGATCAGCCATCCGGCCAGCAAAACGGCCACCGCCGTCAGGATGCGACCGAAATTGAAGCTGACCCCGGCACCCGTGGAACGGGCGGCGGTAGGAAAAAGCTCCGGCAGGAACAGCGGCAGCCACCCGAAATAGACGCCGGAGAAAAATCCCAGGGCCGAGGCCCAGATCAGGAAGGTGTCATGGGTGGGAGTGAGCAGCCAGAACATGTACTGACTGGAAAACAGAGCTCCCAGACTCATCAGGAAATAGGTGCGGCGGCGGCCCACCAGGCTGGCGATGACGCCCCCCAACAGGCTTCCGATCATCCCTGTCAGCGATCGGGAAGTCTGAACCCAGGCCGGCAGACTCGGGTCCTCGGCCGCCGCGCCGGCCCAGGGAATCATCCAGTTGGAGGCGCCCCATCCCCCCAGCAGGGGAACCGTCCCCAGGGCGATCCCGATCAGGGTCAACCTTCGCAGAGGCGGCCGGAAGACCTCGGCGGTGGCTTTGGATTGCTTTTCTCCGGCGGGTCGGGGAGCGTTTCGCTGCGCCAACCAGCGGGGAGACTCCGGAACCGCAGCCAGAACGAACAGACCCAAAACGACGGGCGCTGCTCCCACCACCATCACCCAGCGCCAGGTATCCGGGGTGATGTCGACTCCCGTGGCGGTCATGGCCATCAGGAGCAGGCCCACGTTGGCCGCCGTCCCCATGATGCCCGCCAGGATCGGTCGCGAAAGATCGGACCAGGCCTCCGAGACGATGGCCACGCCATTGGGCCACATGCCCCCGATGCCCAGGCAGGTCACAAACCGTAGGACCAGCAACTCGAAGGGACTTTGAGCCCACCAGGCCAGACCGGAAAAAATGGAGAGACACAGAATGCTCCACCCCATGGCCTTGACACGGCCGAAGCGGTCTCCCAGCCGGCCAAAGAGCCAGCCCCCCGCGGCGGCGCCGAAGAGAAAGGCGCACACATACCAGGCGAACCACTTTCCGACCAGCGCCTCGTTGGTCGACTGAAGCAGGTCGATGGCCGCCGGTCGCATGGCCAGGGAGGTGACGGACATCTGCACCCCGGCGAACATCCACCCCAGAAAGGCCGTCACCACGATCAGGTAGCGGCCCCCCGCGGACAGCGGCTGGGGAGCAGGACCCGGCAGTCCCGCTGCTGAAGCATCCGGCTTGGTTGTCACGTGATTCCCTTGATTGTGGATTGTGGATTTCTGATTTAAGGCGTCAACAGTTGCCTGAATTCTCAATCGACAATCAGAAATCAACAATCAAAAATTCCCAAATCCATCCATTCGTGTTCATTCGTGGTTCTTCCTGGATGTCTACTTCCCCTGTCCTTGGCTTCAAGCCACGGCCTGACTACAGCTTGACTCCCCGCCATTCGTCCCTGTCGGAGGTCACGTCCACCACGTTGCCGTCGGGATCTTCGATCTTGAAGGCGCGATCGGGCAGCCGGCGGCGGTCCAGATCGATGCGCTCCTTGACGGTCTTGGAGGCCTCGGCCCCCCATTGGCGGCAGCGCTGCCAGGCGGCCTCCAGGTCCTCCACCATGACGCCGAAGTGCATGTACTCGTCGCCCTCCTCGATGCGGGGTCGATCGCAGTCGGCGGGTTGTTGGATCAGGGTGATGTTGGTCACGCCGTCGGTCAGGTCCATGCCCAGCCGGCTGGGCCGATAGCCGATGAATTTCCACCCGAAGACACGTTCATAGAAGCGGCGGGACTCCTCCATGTCGCGGCAGCGCAGCGCCAGATGACGTATTCGAGCCATGATATGCCTCCTGAATCGGTCCCCTCGTGGTCCTTCCATTCGGATTGTGAACTTCGGATTGCCAATCGCGGGTCTTATGCAATAACAGTTGCCACAACTCCCCAATCAACAATCAGAAATCAGAAATCAACAATTCATTCCTTGCCGGCCCGAGCCACGACCCCGTCAGATCAGCTCTTCGATCGGCCGGCCGGTGGTGTCGTCGAAGGAGTTGGCGATCTTGACGGGCCGGCCCACAGGGGTCATGTATTCCCGGGTCCAGTCGATGCCCATGGCCTTGTAGATGGTGGCGAAGACGTCTCCCACCGAAATGGGACGCTCGGCCACGTAGCCGCCCCTCTCGTCGCTGGCTCCGATGACCTGGCCTCCCTGCAATCCCCCTCCGCCCAGGACCATGGACCAGCAGAAGGGCCAGTGGTCGCGTCCGTTGATGGGGTTGATCTCGGGGGTGCGGCCGAACTCGCCCATGGCCATCACGATGGTGGATTCCAGCAGCCCGCGCTGCTCCAGGTCCACCAGCAGAGCCGTGAGGGTCTGATCCAGGGTGGGGCACAGCAGAGCCCGCAGCTTCTTGTCGTTCTCTCCCCCCGACCCCCGTCCGTGGGTGTCCCAGCCGCTGTCCAGGTTGTAGCCGGCCGCGGTGACGAAGCGGGAGCCGGCTTCCACCAGGCGCCGGGCCAGCAGGGCGCTCTGTCCGAATCCGTAGCGGCCGTAGGCATCCTTGGTTTGCTCCGACTCCCGGGAGAGATCGAAGGCCTTCTTCATGGCCGGAGACAGGATCATCTCCATGGCCTTGTCGCGGAAGGTCTCCCGCGCCGCCGCTTCCGTCAGGACTTCCTTGCGGCGGTAGAGGCCGTCCACCACTTGCAGAAAGCCGCGGCGATCCTCGATCCGTTTCTCGGTGATGGACTTGGGCAGGGTGAGGTCCTTGAGCTTGAAGTCCTTCTTGCTGGGATCGGGGACCACCAGCGGATCGTAGGCGGCTCCCAGGGAAGAGGCTCCATAGTAGCTCTGGGTGAGGTGGGGCGCGCCCAGCACGTAGGGGGGAATGTCGTTGCGGGGCCCCAGCTCCCTGGCGATGATGGACCCCACGCTGGCAAACTCCATGGCCGGGGCCGGGCGGTGACCGCTGGTGATGTACTCCCGGCCCAGGGGATGGTCCACTTCCTCGTGGGTCATGGAGCGAATGATGGACAACTTGTCCATGTGGCGGGCCATGCGAGGCAGGATCTCGGAAACCTGGATCCCGGGCACGTTGGTGCCGATGGGCCGGAAGCCGCTGCTGGGTTTCGGATCCCAGGTGTCCACCTGGCTGGGCCCGCCTTCCAGCAGGAGCAGAATGCAGGCCTGGGCCTTGGCCGGGGAGGCCTTGACGCCCGAAGCAGCCATCAGGCCCTTCATTTCGAGATACTGGCCCAGGTGGATCCCCACCAGGCTCAGAGACCCCACCCGCAGAAAGTGGCGGCGTGCCAGGCTCTCGCAGAAACCGTCGCATCCCCATCGGTTCATGACCGGGGCTCTCCTTGTCGGTTCAGTGGTTGTTCAGGAACTGCTCCGAGTTCACCACGGCCCAAAGCAGGTCCTCCAGCGCCTCTCGCCGTGAATCCCGCTGGCGGATCCTGTCTTTCAGCGCGGCTTGCTCGGCTTCGGTCGGAAAACGGCACAGGGCCGCCAGGTACAGCTCTTCAATGACGGCCTCGTCGGAGGCCTGACGCTGCAGCAGGCGGTCCACCCGGCCTCCCTCCCGGGAGAGCTTGGCGGTGAAGGTCGGACCCGCCAACTGGTGCAGGGCCTGCAGCAGGCTGGGCTTCATGTCGCGTTCGGGAATGGAGCTCAGGTCGGGCTTCCCGTAGACGTTGAAGAAGTTTCCGTCCTCTCCCTTCACGCCGCTCACCTGGGAGATGGCCCTCAAGAGCACCTCGGTGTCCAGGGGGCGTGGAAGCGCCCTGGAATAGTTGACCCGATCGTAGCGGTTGGTGGGGTTGGGTTCTCCCGCAAGCTGGTAGGTCCTGGACTCCACCATGAGACGAATCAGGGAACGCAGGTCGTAGCCGCTCCTGACAAAGTAGCGGGCCAGGGCCTCCAGCAACCGGGGATGGGTAGCCAGGTTGTTGGAGCGAAAGTCGTCCACCGGATCCACGATCCCTCGTCCGAAGAAATAGCCCCACATGCGGTTGGCCATGGCCGGGGCGAAGTAGGGGTTTTCAGGCGCGGTCATCCACTCGGCCAGCGCCAGCCGCCAGTCGTCCCGCCGATCCCGGGGCACGGGACTCCCGTCGAGGAACCTGGGCTGAACCTCCTGCCTGGTGCGGGGGTGAATGACCTTGGCCCCCTTGCCGAAGGTCCCGTATCCTTCGGGGTCGTCCATGATCACGAAATCCACCTGGGGGAATCCCGGATGGAGGTTGCTCAGTCGGCCGAAGAAGGCGGTCAGGCCCCAGAACTGGTCCTGGCTCCAGGCCTCGTAGGGGTGGTCGTGGCACTGGGCGCAGTCCATGCGCCGGCCCAGAAAGACCCGGACCTGCTCCCCCATGGCATTCTGCGGCAGAGGCACGGCCGTGCCCCCCATGTCCTCGTAGTGGCGGGAGGGGCCGTCGAAACCCTGGGCGGCCACCCGCTCCCGGGCGAACTGGTCGTAAGGCTTGTTCTCGGCAATGGCCCGGCGAACCCAGTCCTTGTAGACCGGGCTGATCACCCGCAGGAAGTCGTAGAAGCGCCAGGACCAGTGATCCACGAACTCGGGCGATCGGAGCAGCAGGGCGATGAGCCGGGTGCGCTTTTGCGGGTCCGCGTCGGCCAGGAACTGGCGCACGCGATGAACCGGCGGCAGCCTGCCGGTCAGGTCCAGGCAGAGGCGCCGCAGAAACTCGGCATCGGAGGAGAGAGGCGAAGGCACCAGGTGAAACTTGCGGGCCTTGGCAAAGACATGGTCGTCAATGAAGTTGTGGCGGGGCACCTCGGGCCAGGCCGCCACCGGCTCCTCGATCACGCCCACGGTGGCGCTGGCGCTGTGTCCGCCGGCCAGCACCTGGACGGCGGTCTCGCCCACCTGACGCCCCGTCAACCGGCCATCGGGTCCCACCGAAACCACTTCGGGGTTGTTGGAGAGGTAACGCACCTGCCTGGTGACATCCTCCCGGGCGCCGTCAGCCCAATGGGCGGTTACCAGCAGTTGCCGTTCCCCCCCCTTCAACAGCACCACTTGCCCGGGCGTGACCGCCACCCGTTCCGGGGGCGCGGAGCGAGCGCCATTCTCAGGGCCGTAGACCGCCCCCCCGCCGATCCAGTCCAGGATGCGCCGATAGTCCCGGGAGTCCTCCTCGAGCCGCTCGCCGCCCCCGTGGGGCACGGACAGGCTGGCTTTCAGCAGCAACAGGCTCCGGCCGGGATCCTCCAGGTCGACGCGGGGCGCCTTCTCGCCGGTATCGGCCGTGAGCACGTGGAAGGCGCCGCCCTCCACGATCCAGCCGTAATCCTCCCGGGGAGTGGTGGCGTTCTTGGAGAGCTTGAACCCGCCCTGCCCGGTGACGCTGCCGTGACACTCGGTGCTGTTGCAGCCCCGCCTGGTGAGAATCCTGGTGATGTCGGGGTCGAAACGGAGGGGAGGGCTCACGGCCGAATCCCGCACCTGCACGGACGCCTGCAGAACCTGGCCCGAGGACCGGACGGTCAGCAGCGTGCGGCCGTCCGATCGCGCCCTCACCCTGCCCCGGGCATCGATCTCGGCCAAGGCGGGGTCGGCGACGGAGAATCGGCTCGCCCCGGTCAGGTCCCGCTCCAGCCCGTCGGCATAGGTTCCGATGACCAGGAGCTGCTGGGCGGCGCCCCTGCCCCGCAGCCGCACCTCCTCGGGCAGGAGCCTGACGGAAAGCAGGCGGGGGCCAGAGGGCGCCTCCCCGGTTGTCTGCAGTCCGGCGGACCCGATGGGCGCCGGCCAACCCAGCAGCCCGATCAACAAGCCGATTTTGCAGAGACCGGACCCGGGCAACGTTCCTCCGATCCATCCCGGACTCCTGTTGTCTGTGCTCATCCTGTCCACTCGGTCCTTCAGTTCCCCGCGGGAATCACCTGGCTGACGGCCGGTCCGCCTCCCGAGGGGTGGAGCACCATCATCGGGATTCGGGCCACGGGTATCGATGATCCCATCCGCCCCTCCCAGATGGGCCGAAAGGGATCCTCGCCGGTCATCTTGCGATAGCGGTTCAGCCGGCCGGGTTGAACCGGCCGCAGATGAAACCGGAGCCAGCGGGGCGTGGCCGTTGGGGGCGCGTCCGGACGCACCGCCAGCAGCAGGGTGACCACCTGGTCTTCCGCGGCGAAGGCCTCCTTGCGGCCCTGATCCTGCGGCAGTCCCAGCTCCGGCCCCATATCCGCTCCCGGCAGAACCTCGACTCCCTCGGGGAGATTGTCCACCGAAACCGCCAGGTCTCCCGCAAACCCCTCCTCCCGGCTGATGATGACGTTCACCTTCTTGGCCTCGCCCGGATAGAGATTCACGCGGTCCAGCTCGATCATCCAGTCGAGCATTTCCCGGCCCAGGATGTTCAGAACCTCCGCCACCTCCACCTCGCCCACGTGGGGCACCTGGGGACGCACCATGAGCCGGTAGCGGAACCCGGCCCCGCCCTTGCGGCGGGTCACGTCCCGAACCCGGACCAGGTAGGACCCGCTTTCCGCAAAGCTGAAGACGGTCTTGGATTCGGCCGTCTTCCAGAACCACATGTTCTGGGAGGCCTGCCGCTTGTAGATGTTGTTGACCAGCTCCCTGCCTGCCTGGTCGAAGACCTCGAGGCGCGGATTGAAGTAGGGGTAGTGGCGCTCGGGGGTCTCGATCTCGAAAGCCAGGTCCCCCGCCTCCTCCAATTCGAAACGGAAGTGGTCCACGTCCGCGGGAGAGTCGATGGCCCCCTCGATGATGGAGGGAACGGCCACCGGGAGGGCCCGCTCGGCAACGTCGTTGGGCTCCTGTTCCCGGACAATAGCGGCCGTCCGGGCGGCGGCAGGTCCGGTCGGCCCCTCCTCGCCGCTCAGGCCCATCAGGTCCCTCAACTGCTTTTCCATCACGGCCAGAGAGGCCTGGCGGGCCGATCCTCCCGATCGAGCCTGCAACCGGACCAGGCGGTCCGGCTCCAGCCTGCGCGTGAAACCTCGCTCCCGCCATCGGTTCGCAGCCAGCTTGTCGAGGCCCTGGGCCCGGACCAGCGGAGGAAAGTCGGCGGGAGCTCCAACCTGCAACTGGTAGGAGGCGCCCGGCTCCCCCTTGACTTCCAGGGTGTACCAGCCGCCTCTTGCGAAACGGTGGATCAGCCTGGGCTTGTAGGCCGAGATCATTTTGTGGAAGACGGCGGTATTGGCAGTGCCCAGCTTCACCCGGCGCTGGTCATCGAACCAGCTCTCGCCGGAGCCCGAGAGTTCCAGGGAGAATCCCGGAGCCCTCCTGAGATCCCCCCACAGGCGCTGCACGCCTTCCACCACCTCGAAGGCCAGTTCCTGGTCCGGATGGGCCTCGAACCGGTAGAAGTCGGCCTGGCCCTCTTCGGCAATCCGGCCGCTGAGGGCCGAGGGAACGGCGATGGCCTGGGCTTCCAGGGCGGTCCCGTGCTCCTCGGCCGTCTCCTGAAGGGTGGGCATGGGAACCACCCAGAAGATCAGCTCGTTCGAGACGCCCCTGGCTGAAACCAGCCTCAAGGCGTGGGGGCCCCGTTGGGCTCCCGGGTCGATATTGACGGTCGCCACCACCCTTTGACCCGGGATGTCCTTGACCTTCCGCCCCTCCTTCATCCTGGCCGACCCCGGCTCCACCCGGACCACCCGGCACTGGATGGCGCCGGTGTCGGACCAGAGGGCGCGGGCCCCCTCCAGGTTCCTACCCTGGATCTCGATCTCCACACGGCTCCCCGGCTGCCCGCCCAGAGGAAAGATGTGGATGACTTCAGGATCGGTGGGCTGAAGCCCGGCGGCGCCGGATCCGGCGTGCAGGACTCCCGACAGCAGAAGGATGAAAACCACCCAGCCGCAATAGCCTGCAGCCCTTCGCCGGAAAGCCATACCCTCGCCTCGATGGAACACGGATCTGGCGAAAGTATACCGGAGAGGGACTCCTCTTCTCAATCTTCAGGGCTTGAGGATGCCGGCCGCCTGCCATCTTCAGGGAGTGGTGGTGACGGTAGTGCCAAGCCAGCAGGTCCCGGCCGAAGTCACCGTCGAATTCTCTCCAGACGGAGTGCCTGTGACTATGGAAATCCGGCACGCAATGCAGGAACAGTGTTGAGGAAGGAGCTTGCCTGGCGGAGCCGCTTCGCCTTGCCGTTTAAGGCAGGCCCCAACGGAACAACGTGGCCGCTGCCATGAAAATCGAAAAGATCCCCAATATCAGGAAGAAGACACACATGATCAAGTTGGTTTCCACGGCGTCGGTGCGGAAGTAATCCCTCATCGCCTGGACGATCTTTTTGAGCAAGGGGCCGTGGCGACCAGGCCTGACCTTGATCTGACCGGTTCCTGTCCACGACTGAACAGCCACCTGCAGGTCGGCTTCGACCGAGGTCAAACGTATCGAGGAGAGACTCTCTTCGTAAGGCAGCTGCAGTTTGTCGAGCGCCGCCAGCAGTCCGTCCCGAAAGGACTTCCCGGTAACGGCAAATGCCAGATAACCCTTCATTTGAACCCATAAAAACACGGCCATGACCGGGAACATAACGAAGGGAAACCAATCCATGGCCTGCGACGGCCAGGCAAATGGGATGAGCGAAACCACCGGGCCAAAAAGCACTACCATGAGAATGACAAACAGCCATCTGGCCGGGAACAGGAAGGGTCGTCTGGTCAGAAGTCCGCGCAATCCTATAAACAGGCAAAGGGCTGCCAACGCGCCAGAGACGACCGCCAACCTGTAGGATGAGGAACGGACGCAAGTGCTTTCCTCTCGCACCATCTCCATTGCGGTTCCATCAGGCCGAATAAGGTAGGGAACGCTTCTCTGCTTGGCAGTTGCGGGCACGAATTGGGCTGACAGTTCGCTCGCCCAACCAAACAGGAAAACCAGGCAAGTCAACAAGACACTGAATTTCATCCCGATAGACTCCATTGGCCTGTCCATTTCCGGTCCACCATTCTAACCTCGGCGCCCGCCGGAGAGAATCAGCCTTTGAAGTATCGTCGGATTCGAGCGATTGCAGGGAGACCCGTCACCGTAGCCAGAGCTATAGCAAGAGCGGCCAAAATGATTTCTTCCGTGGAGTAGTGGCGTCGGTCCAGGAAGTCATAAGCCAACACTGCGCTCACCACTGCGACGGCCACAAGCCCGCCTGTTTTTGCCAATTCCAGCATCGTTCACTCTCAGAAGCACCGCGCTTAACGTCCGTTCATGTTCGGCGCCGGCACGGCCACCAGGGATTCCTCTATGGTCTGGCCGGATGAAAGATCGATCGGCTGTGAATCCCTTTCCAGGCTGGCCAGGTAGTCGAGGTCGCTCTCGAGCCCGGACTCGTGATCGGCTACAGCGCACAGCAGATACTCTCCAGGCGCCAGGCCCTTCAGAGAAAACCACCCCCGCTGGTCGGTTTGAGTCGTCCTGGTGAAGCGTGAGTTGGGTCCCCTGAAGTCGGAGTCGGCGGCAAAGACCAGAACGGTCGCTCCTTCCGCCACTTCCCGAGCGTCCTCCTGTTCCACGACACCGCTGACTTGCGCTCCCTCTGACGACACGTGAATCTCCACCTCGTCCAGCCGGTCGGCGCTCCTCACCTCTATCGGCCGGTCGATGAGTTCTTCGGTCTGGAGGCGGATGGACTCGACGTAGTGATTCCCGGGCGGGAGCCTGACGACCATGCGGTAGGACGACGCCGGCAGGTTCTTGATCTTGAAGGTGAAATCCTCTTCAACCCGGCCACTTTCGCCTCCGAAAGAAATCCTGCTGGACTCGCCTATCGGGTCCATTTCCAACCAGATCCGGCGCCAATCCAAATCGGAGTCCTCCCGATCCGTCACAATCCTCCCGGTGACCTCCGCACCCGCCCCCAGGACCAGCGTCAAGCCCTCGATATCCCGGTCAGCCACTTCTACAGCCGTGCTGGCCATCCGAGGCTTCTCGGCTTCCCCCGCACGGGCATGCAAACGATGCCTTCCCGGAAGAAGGCCCGTCACCTTGAATTCTCCCTGCAGGTCCGTGTTCGCGCTCGATTCCATCCCGGCAATGTAGGCTTCGCCGGATTCCCTTCTGGAAAGAATCCACACTGAGTGGGCCGGCTTGCCCTCGGCCGTGAGCACTCGGCCGCTGACACTGTAGCTGCGCGTCTCGACCAGGGTGAAGTAGAAGCCACCCACCTCTTCCCCGGCTGCTACCGTCACTTTGGCCGCCTCCGGAGGACTTGGAACTCCGGGGTAGTAGATGGGCGGGAATGACCGTTCTTCGCCTCCCATGCGCCCATACAAGAAAGGAGGGGCCGCGCTCAAGTAGTAGCTTCCCGGGGGAATGTCGAAGAGACGGAAGCGTCCCCGGTCATCGGTCTCGGCATGCCCCACCGGAAACAGTTTGCGCTCACCTCCGGAACTGTCGTAGCTGCTCAACGTCACCGAGACTCGCGAGCGGGGTTCGTTGTGCTGGTCCACCACGGTTCCTTCCACCACGCCGCCTCGAATCATCTTGAAATCAATGCCGTCGAGGACCTGCCCCGACGTGAGCGAGAGAGGCGTTCCTCGCTGCCGTCTTCCCGATCGGGAGGATGTCTTCCTGCCGTAAACCTGACGAAGGTAGCCGTTGCGAGTCGCGCGCAGGAGGTACTTGCCTGCCTCGAGGTTCCTGAATTCGTATTCGCCCCGGCTATCGGTGCGAACGGTCCGGGGGCGCTCATTGCCTCGACCCTCTGCCGAAAAGAGTCTCACGGTGGCCCTGGCCAGGGCACTTTTACCCTCGGCGGTGAAGACCCGCCCCCGGATCACTCCGGAATTCCGGTCCGCGGCATCCTGATCGGATTGGGCAGGAACTTGAAGGGAAGATGGATGGCCAAAGGCAGCAAAGCCGACCAGAGAGCCGACGACGATACCCGGCAAGGAAAATCCTGTTTTCATTCCAACCTCCTTGACCCTGGAGGACGAATGCCAGCCTCCAGCCTGCATTTCTCACCTTTTTGCCTACACCCCTATAAACAGTCAAAACGGCAATCGATTACAGGTTTTTCGTGAAGGGGCCTTCAGGTGTGGCTGGAACCCTTGGGCGACAACGATCGAGTGCGCGCATCAATCCGGCGCTTGAGCAGAGTGATGGCGCGATTCATGCGGACGGCGCCATTCCCGCGAGAAACCTGAAGGCCTCGAGAGATCTCCTGGTTGGAGAACCCCTGGTCCATGGGCACGCAGGAAAACGCCGGGGACTGTCAACGCTGCATCGTGATTGACCGGGGGCAATCGCCACCCAGTCATCCTGTCCCCGGCGGATCAAGAACGAACTCGATGGTGATGGTCGTCACTACCTCGACCGGGTCTCCGTGACGGAAGGTCGGTTCGTATTGCCACTGTTTCACCGCATCCACCACCGAAGCAGCCACATACCCGTAGAGTCTCGGTTCTCCATCGACAACCCTCAGGGCCTGGACCGAACCGTCTTTTCCAATGTTGGCCTCCAGCACCAACGACCCGTCGATTCCGATGGAGAACGCCCGGGATGGACAGGGGGGTTCCAACCGGTACAGGATCTTCTTCCGCTGCTCGCTCTCATGCACCCGGACCCGCTCCGACGAGGGTCGTGCGTCGAAAGAGGCCGGTGATCCAAAATCCAGGGCTTGCGATGGAAATCGGCGGGGAGGCGCGGGGGTCGGGAACCTCGCCGGCACATTTCCCCAGGTTGCGCCGTCCGCGAACCGGACACCCAACACGCCAACCGTGAAATCCTCGGGAATCTCTTCAATTGGAAAGTAGATCACGTAGGGATGAAACACACGATTGGCCGGGTCCGGGCGCAGCCAATTTTGAGGAGGGAATTGTCTGAATGTGCCACGAAGGAATCTTTGGGCACGTTTTCCAGGCATTCGGTCGGTCGAGAAGGAGCCGTGGGGCTCCAGGTCAAGCTGATACATCTCCGCGTGCACGGTACGCCGGAGGGGGGCATGCTGGAACTTCAACCGGACAGCAGTGATCCTCTTGGCTGTCCGACTGGCAAAACTGACACGCGGCAGGAGCAGGTAGACACCCACCCGCTCGACCTTCATCGCCCTCAAACGGGCATCGGTGATGAGCAGGGGACTCGCACCTGGATTTCGAAACGAAATCGGCAGTTCCGGACTCTGTTCTATTTGCCGCAAGGTGATGGTGGGAGGAGGAGGTCCCATCCGCCCGTTACGCATGGATTCCTCGACCATCGGTCCGCATTCGCTCCGGGACATGCGCACCACCGCGCTCACGTCTTCCGGAATTCCTTCCTGACTGGATTGCATTTGTAATGAGACCCTGTTGGTGGAACGGCTCCAGGCCGCGTAGGCATCACGGTTGACAAAGCCTGCGCCCAGGGAAAGGAGGGTCAAACCCGCCACCCATCCAATGATCAAGGCGCGTTCCGGAGTGCCGAGCCTTCTCGGCGGCTCGGCGGACAGGAGAAGTTTCATCCGTCTCTTGAGGCTTGCGCCGCCAATGGAAGACGTTCCAACCAGCCGATGCTCCACGCAGGCCCTGGCAACCTTCAAAATTCCCGAAACGTAAGTCACAGGGGACTGCCTGAGCCGCAGAACTTCTTCATCGCAGGCCCGCTCCCGCTCCTCGAACAACCTCCGGTCGATGAGCCATGCGATGGGATAGAACCACAGCAAGGCCGTAAGCGCCTTCTGCAGGAATACAGCGAGATTGTCCCTGCGCTCCACATGAAGCAGCTCGTGGAGCATGACCGCTTCCAGTTCCTCGTCGCTCAAGCGGCTTGCGGCTCCTTCCGGCAATAAAACCGTGGGTCGCCAAATACCCCAAAGTCCCGCTGCGGTGACTTTGTCTGAAACGAGGATGACAACCTCCTGTGTCAACTGAAGCTGGGAGCGGACTCGCTTCAGGATCTCCGTTTCTCTTGAAGAGGCACTCCTGCTGCTGGTCCTGACGGCCCGGGCCAAACCGAAAGAGCCCTTCGCCCACCGAACAACAAAGAATACGAACCCTGCGAACCAAGTCAGCGTGAGCGTGCAGTAAAGTTCGTTGTGCACGGCTGCGGACACTGGCGGAGCCACCGGCGGAGGACTCAGGAGCAAGGGCTCGAGGACTTGATAAGCGGGTCTTCCCGGGTTGGAAGTCAGTGCGCCATCGGTTGATTGTTCCAGGGTCGGAGGTGACAGGGCTGGCGCCACCGGAGGGATTTCCGAGACCAACCCTACCAATAGGACCGAGGGAACGACCAGCTTGACCGCAGCCAGGAGCCAGAACCAGTAACGGGTACTTGCCGGCGCTCGCTTGAGTAGCCGGACACCCAAAGCCACCAACCCAACCAGGAGAGTGGTCTCCCAAAGATGCACCACAAGGTTGGGCCACAGCCAGGAAGACCACTCTGCCAGCCATGAATGCATGTTCATGAGAGATTGTCCTCCTTTCCTGGTCGCTGACGCCTAATAGGAATTCACTCGGATTTTGGATCCACAGCAGGGGAGCCGTCTCGACGGGTCTTTCTTTTCTGAAGGATCCTTTCCAACTCCCGCAGGTCTTCCAGCGTCAGTTTGCCTGTTTCCGCCAGGTGGGACATCACCGGCAGCGGTGAACCGCTGAACAACTCCAGAAAATCGCTCACCAGGCGGCGGTAGGCCTGCCTTCGGGTGATGACCGGGACAAAGACATAGGCATTCCCGATCTTTCGCTGTTTTTGCACGGCTCCCTTGGCCTCCAGGCGAAAGACCAGGGTCTGGACAGTCGTATAGGCAAGCTTCCTGCTTACAGGGAGCTGCTCCAGAATCTCCCTGATGGAGGCCCTGCCGAGTTTCCAGAGCGCTTCCATGGCCTTGAGCTCAAGCGGCGACAGTTTGATAGGGTTCCTCTGTGTCAAGATCACCTCCTTTACCTTCCATTGCCGAGGACAGGACTCGTATTGGTGATGGTGTAGTCTTCCGGAATCGCAAAGACCGACGTATTCGGTTCCCCCTGCCGGATGTCAAAGAATTCCACGATCCTGCGGGTTCCACCAGGAAAGGTGAAGTCTGTCTTGACTGTCAGATGCAGGGCTTCGGAAAACCAGGACGCACCGGGAGCCAACTGGCCATTCACCAAGACCGGTTTCCCCACGCACTCCACACCATTGATGACTCGCTTGCCCAGGGATTTTGATTCAGACGGAACCATGTTTGGAGAGGGCAAGAGCGGAAGCGCCAACTGTCTCATGAGCCGCGCAGTCCTCCGATCGTGATTGATGAGATACACGTTGCCCGTGGCGGCATCCTTGAAATGCGCCCGTCCGGTTGGCTGTCCATCCTCGACACTGATCCGGGTCCTCATCTCCGAACCCGACGAGGCGCGAAACAGCACTCCTTCGGACTCTTCCAGCAGTTCCTCCGAACCATCCGGCATCGTTCGAAAAGTCTGCTCTTTAAATTGGGCGGTAAAAGGGAGCCATTGTCCTTGCACCAGCATGGGAAGGGTCAACCCGAAAACGATTGTGACGCAAGCCGACAAAGTCCTGATCGTTGTCTTTCCTTTCATTGTTTCACCTCCAAAGGCTCTGACGTCCCCGATAGTGTGCGATCCATAGCCACCCTATCGGCTGCAGGGAAAACGGTTCTTCAAAACGGGAAACTTGTTATATGGGTTACTCGTATTATTGCCCTCACTTGTAGTAGATGTCAAACAAAAATGGGTGCACGACAAAAAAGTGAGATGATCAGGGATCTCTGGAAGCGCGACGTTCCCAGAAGTCGTCAAAGCGGTTGCTGAGGAGGGCGCAACGCAAGGCCAAAAACCGGGAACATGGTTTCCATCCGGACCGCGAATCGGGCAAGAAGCCGCGTTCAGCGCTCGATCACTCCCCCCTTGAGGGGGAGTCGGCGAGACAAGGGCGAAGCCCGCAGTGGAGCCGGTGGGGGGTATTTCCCCCCGTCCCAATTTCTCTCCCCGGGCGGGAAGAAGGGGACGGCCGCATCCTGGGGAACGCCGGCGTCGGCCCCCCACCGCATCAGCCTTCGCCATTCGGCTCGGCTTCTGCGACTCCCCCTCAAGGGGGGAGTGAACCCTGAGTTTCTTGAACGACGTTTTGCGAAATTGAGGTGCAAACGCCACCTCCCGGGGATCACAACCCTTCCCGGCAATAAATCCCCCTTACTGAGGATTTTTGCAAAAGGCTCCGTTGTTTTCCCCACTGATCAGCCAGGTCGGTGCCGGGTCCATAGACGGCCTTGGCGACATCGAACAGGTGGCTTTTGGCGTGGAAGCCATCGACGATCCGGACAGCTCCGGGGAAGTGCTCGTCAGCGAGGTTCCAGATCCAGGGAGCTCCGTCGCCGAGGATGACGCGGCGCTCGGCCTGGTCAAAGCCGCGACGCCGGGCCTCGCGGGTCACGCGACGGGCGAAGGGAGCGGGGTTGGGGTCGGTGTCGAGGCTGGCGGCACTCTCGATGGCAGCGCTGTAGGTGACCGAGTCCCGATCCCGTACGGGCAGGCCCTCCGGGTCGAGGCTTTCGCAACTCCAGATGGAGGGCTCCTTTAGACTGGCAAATAATATATACGCCAGACATTCTGCCTCTTTTCTTGTGCCTCTGCAACATCTCACGATTTTGTCGTGCACCCAACAAAAATCTCTCCAGGTCCCAGTCTTCCAGGGAAAATCGCCCGCGCTGGTCCGTTGGAACGTTCCCGGTGTCGTGCGAGTGCGGTTCTCTGTGGAGGGAATGGGCGGCAAAGAGGGCCGGGCGCCGGCGCGCTCCAGGAGGGCCCGAGCCCCACGCCGGGCGCCGCCTACCGGCCGCCGGCTAGCTGCAGGGGGTGGTGGAGCCGGTAGTGCCAGGCCAGCACGTCCCGGCCGAAGTCGCCGTCGAAGTCTCTCCAGACGGAGTGGCTGTGGTTGTTGTTGTTCTGGGTGTTGTCGTATTCGATCAGGAAGGAAGGGGCCTGCACCCGGTAGTAGTCGCCGGCTCCCGGCTGCACCGAACCGGCCCAGGCAAAGAAGAGCTGGTCGGGAGGGGTTCCCCGGGCTTTTTTCATCCGCCGCTCGGACACCTCGTCCGGAAGGATGCTGGCATACTCGCCGATCAGGGCCATGAGTCGATCCACCTGGGCGGCGGTCATTTCAGAGGCCGGCAACCCTGACGGCTGGCCCTCCAGCCTGGCCCGGGAGTCCGCCTTGGTGAGGACATCGGGATAGGCTGCCTCGGCCACCAACGCCTTGCCGAGCTGCCTGGCGTCCAGGGACCGGACCAGGGCGCGCGCCAGGTCCTCCTCCTTGGCCAGGGCCCTCATCCCCTGGTAGCGCCCGGCCAGCACCCGGTGGGGATTGGCTCCCAGGAAGGTGGGACTGGCCGAAACCAGGCGGCCCTCCTTGAAGGTGAAGTTCAGGGAAATGTGGTGCCCCTCCACCCGGAAGCCCCAGGTTCCTTCCAGCGACGGCTTGCCGAATACACTGAAGTAGTACTTGTCGATGTCCCGGTTGCCGGTGGTGTCCTTCTCCAGCACCCGAAGGATCTCCTCCAGGGTCTGGACCGCCATCACCTTGGCGAAGCCGGCCTGGCTCAGCCCGGCGGCCAGCAGAGCGTCGGCCAGGCGCCGCTGCTCGGGCGCCATGCCCTTGTAGTTCACCCCTTTTCGGGCGTAGCCGTACTCCCTGGCGAAAGCGCTGTCCGGGAAGAAGTGCCACACCGTCCGGGTCTGGTGGCCGAAGTCGTAGACCACCTTGGCCCGCTGCTCGTCGGAGAGCGAGTTCACGAACCGAGTGGCGGTTTCATACAGGACCGTCTCGGTCCGGGTCCGGTGCTGGGCCGCCACAAGGGCCAGGGCGCAAACGGCCAGGGCGCAGAGTCGGAAAGTCGTGGGCTTGGTCATGCCACCCTCCTGGTGTTGTCGGTTGAGTTCCCTGAATCATACTCCAAGCGGGGCACCGAGCCTAGAGAATGCCGTCTCACTCCTTGGCCTGCCGGAGATAGCTCTTGACGGCCGGGCCCAGCACCGACTCCAGGGAGATGGCGATGAAGCGAGCGCCCTTTTGCCGCCACTGGCGGGCGGTCTCCAGGTTGCGCACCATGAGTCCCAGGGCCACCTCGGTTGGGGCCACCGCGTCGGCGATGCGCTGCATGGCCGCCTGGACCTCGGGGTGCTGGGCCTGACCCGGCAGACCCAACGACTGGGACAGATCGGAAGGCCCGATGAAGACCACGTCGATGCCGCCCACCTTCAGGATTTCGGGCAGGTGGTCCACCGCCCGGGCGGTCTCGATCTGCAAGACCACCAGGGTCTCGGCGTTGGCCTGTTCCGTATACTCCCCCAGGGACTGGGTCTGCCCGTAGTCGGCGGCCCGCACTCCCGCCAGGCCGCGGATTCCCAGGGGCTGGTATTTCACCGAGCGAACGGCGGCTTCGGCCTCGGCCGCCGTCTGCACCCAGGGCACCAGCAGTCCCTGGGCTCCGGTGTCCAGAAAGCGCAGGATGACGGGCTGCTGGTTGGTGGTGACCCGAACGATGGGCGTCACCCCCCGCAACTCCGCCGCCCGGGTCATGTTCTCGCAGTCCCGCGGCTCCACCGTCCCGTGTTCGGCGTCGAAGACCAGGAAGTCCCAGCCCTGGTATCCCAGGAATTCAATCAGCCCCGGATCGGGATAGCGGACGAAAGCCCCGAAGACGGTTTCGCCGGCCTTCAACCTGGCCTTGGTCGTATTCTTCTGCACAGGAGCACCCCCTCTGATCTATTGAACCTGGCCGGCCCGGTCGAGGACGCCGGCCGCCTCGCGTTTCATCCCGGGTTGCCGACACCGACCGGACGGTTTTCCCGGTAGGACCTCCAGGCCGCCAACCCCAGTTCCACCGCCCGGCGCCCGGCCCGGCCCGTGACCGGCGGCGGGGAGTCCTCGATCACCGCCCCCACAAACGCCTTCATCTCGGCCAGGTAGGACTCCTGGTAGCGTTCCAGAAAAAAATAAAGGGGGAGCGGCCCGTGAACCCCCTGGCCGTTGCTGTAAACGGCTTGATGGGAGGTGTGATTGCCCACCACCACCTGCCCCTTCGAACCGAACACCTCCACTCGCTGATCGTACCCGTAAACGGCCCGGCGGCTGTTGTCGATGGCGCCCAGGGCGCCGTTGGCGAAGCGCAGCATCACCATGGCCGTGTCCAGGTCGCCGGCCTGGCCGATGGCCGGGTCTATCAGGGTGCTTCCGGTGGCATAGAGCTCCTCGATCTCGTCGCCGGCCAGGTAACCGGAGATATCGAAGTCGTGGATGGTCATGTCCAGGAAGATTCCGCCCGAGGCCTTCACGTACTCGGCGGGAGGGGGTTCCGGGTCCCGGCTGGTGACGCGGACCAGGTGGGGCGTCCCGATCCTGCCGGCGGCCACGGCCTCCCGCGCCTGGCGGAAGCTGGGGTCGAAGCGCCGGTTGAATCCGACCTGCAGCTTCACTTCGAACTCCCTGACCGCCTCCAGGGCGTCATCGATCTGCTGCAGATCCAGAGCCAGCGGCTTCTCGCAAAAAATGTGCTTTCCCGCTGCCGCGGCCTCCCGGATCAACTCGGGATGGGTGGGCGTGCTGGAGCAGATGATTACGGCGTCGATGGAGGGATCTTCCATAAGGCGGGCGGTCTCCGGGGCGGACGTAGGAATCCCGAAATCGGCGGCGCAGCGCTTGGCAGCCTCACGGGAAATGTCCACCACCACCGACAGGCGGGCTTCCGGGATGCGGCGGGTCAGGTTGTGGGCGTGGATGCGCCCGATGCGGCCTGCACCGACCAGGCCCAGGTTGAGCTGAGCAACCAAGAATGGAACCTCACTGTCAACGGCGCCCGATTATCCGATCCCGATGTCCCTCAGATACTCCCGGGTTCGCCTGGCGATGGGCAATGGCTTGTCGAAGGGGGCCGGATACATGTCCTGCTCGACGATGGCGTAGCCGTTGTAGTCGATCTCCTGCAGCACCCGGCACAGGGCCGGGAAATCCACCACTCCCTGCGATGGCTCGCAGAACAGGTCCATGCCCACCGCCTGGGCGAAGGGAATGTTCTCCTCGGCCACCTTCCTCTGCAGGTCGGGCCGGACGCTCTTGAGGTGGAGGTAGGGAATCCGCCGGTGGTGACGACGAAGAAAGGCGATCGGGTCACCCCCCCGGTAGGCGTGATGGCCGGTGTCCAGGCAGAGCACGACCCGCTCGGGATCGGTCTGGCTCAACAGCCGTTCGATCTGGTCCTCGTACTCCACGTGGGTTTCGGCGTGAGGATGAAAGACCACCTGCAGGCCGAACCGGTCCCTGACCAGGTCCACCACGTAATGGATCCGGTCGACGAGCCGCTCCCAGGCCTCGTCGTCCAGCCTGCCGGGAGCGGTGGCCTCGCCCGTCCAGAGATTGGTATAGGTGTCGTCGATCAGGATCAGGTATTCGGCGCCCAGATAGGCCAGGGACTCCCCCGCGCCCAGGATCTGCTTCTCCAGACCCGGCCAAGCGGCCTCGTCTTCCAGGTGGCCCATGGCGAAGGTGCCCGAGGCCCGCAGGCCTCGCCTTGCCAGCTCGTTTCGAAGCGTGGCCCGATCGGTGGGCAGATAGCCGTAGGGCCCCAGCTCGGTCCACTCGTAGCCCGCTTCGGCGATTTCGTCCAGGCAGCGTTGCCAGGGAATCTGCCTGTCGTCGCTGGGAAACCAGACACCCCAGCTATCGGGGGCACTGCCGATCTTGACGTCCATGGCGGTTCCGGCCCTCCCTGACCGGTTCAATAATAGAAGCGCTGCAGCCGCGCCCTTTCGTTCTCGTACTCCTCCCGGCGCTTGCGGGTCTCCGGATCCCCGCTCGTCTCGGCCGCAGCCACATCCCACCAGATGCCGGCGCCCGGAGGCGTCCGATACTTTTCGGTATCCACCACGATGACGCAGGGCTGCGACTTCTTCCTGGCCTCCTGAAGGGCCTCCCGGAACTCGCCGGTGGTGTAGACATGCATGGCGTGGGCCCCCAGGCTCTGGGCGTTGTGGGCGAAGTCGATGGGCACGAAGTCGGCATCCAGGCGATTGGTCTCCTGGTCGCGGGCCCGGAACTCGTTGCCGAAGCTGTGTCCCGCCCGAGCCAACTGCAGGCCGCGAATGCACTGGTAGCCGTGGTTCTCGGAGATGACCAGGGTGATCTTCAGCCCCTCCTGAACGGCGGTCATCAGCTCCATGGGATTCATCAGGTAGGTGCCGTCACCCACGAAGACGTACACTTCCCCTTCCGGCTGGGCCATGCGCACGCCCAGTCCGGCCGGGATCTCGTATCCCATGCAGGAATAGCCGAATTCCACGTGGCAGTTCTTCCCGCCGGTGGCATTCCACAGCTTCAGCAGATCGCCGGGCGGATTGCCGGCGGCGGCCACGATGGTATCCCCGGGACGGGCCTCCTCGTTGAGAACGCCCACCAGTTGGGCCTGGCTCATGGCTTCTCCGGCGACCGGCTGATAGACCTCGTTTTCCAGTCGGCTCCGCCACTCCCGCTTCCAGTCGGCGACTTCCCGGACGTAGTCGGCCCGCGGCCTCACGCCGGCGGCCAGGGCCGCCTCGGTCAAGGCTTCCAGACCGGCCCTCGCATCAGCCAGCAGGGGCACGGACCCCTGCTTGTAGGCATCGTGAGGCCCCACGTTCAGGCTGATGAACTTCACCTCCGGGTTCTGGAAGGCGGATTGGGACCCGGTGGCGAAATCGGTGAGTCGAGTGCCCACGCAAATGAGCAGGTCGGCCTGGGCGGCCACCTTGCCGGCGCAGGGATTCCCGGTCACTCCGTAACCGCCCAGGCCCACCTCCGATTCCTCCCGCAGGGCGCCCTTGCCCGCAAAGGTCTCTCCCACGGGAATGCCCAGCTCTCCCGAAAAACGCTGCAGCGCCTCGCAGGCCTCCGAGTAGTGGACCCCGCCGCCGGCAATCACCATGGGACGCCTGGCCTGCTTCAACAGGCCGACCGCCTCCCGCACCCGGTCGGGGTCGGGAAGGCGCCGCTCGACCAGCCAGATCCTCTCTTCGAAAAAGGCCGCCGGATAGTCGTAGGCGTGGGCCTGCACATCCTGGGGCAGCGAGAGGGTGACCGATCCGGTCTCGACCGGATCGGTCAGCACCCGCATGGCCTCGGGCAGGGCCGTCAGGAGTTGCTCAGGCCGCGAGATCCGGTCGAAGAAACGACTGACGGGACGGAAACAGTCGTTCACGCTCACATCGGCCGATACCGGATGCTCGAGCTCCTGCAGCACCGGGCCCTGGTGGCGGGTCACGTAGTAGTCCGAAGGCAGCAGCAGGACCGGCAGTCGATTGATGGTGGCCGTGGCCGCCCCCGTCAGCATGTTGGTGGCCCCCGGCCCGATGGAGGAGGTGCAGGCCATGGTGGCCAGGCGGTAGTTGGCCTTGGCGTACCCGGCAGCCGTGTGCACCATGGACTGCTCGTTGCAGGGCTGATAGTAGGGAAGGTCGGCCCCGTATTCGTAGAGCGCCTGCCCCAAACCGGCCACGTTGCCATGGCCGAAGATGCCGAACATGGCCGGGATCAGGCGGCGGGACCGTCCGTCGCGCCTGCTGAACTGCACCTGAAGGTATTTCACCAGGGCTTGCGCGACCGTCAGTCGAACCGTTGGCTGCGGACTCTGTTGCAACATCATCCCTACCTCCCCGTCGTGTCTGAAACACCAGAAAAAAGAGGTATCCACGAAGGGACACCAAGGACGACCAAGGGCCACCAAGCAGGACGGATCTGCGTCAACGGCCCGCACCGCCACGAAACGGATTATGAACATCGATGCACAGGATGCACAGGATTTTTCAGGAAACGGCAGGCTCGCAATCCTGAGCATCGGCAAGCCCGCACCGGATCATCGCCCGAGCCGGCTTCCGGTGCAGGAACCTCTCGTCTTGTGAATCCTGTTAATCCTGTGCATCCATGTTCATGAAAAAATAGAGTGCAACCACGTTACAGGGCAATTGCCTGCTCCCAAAACCCGCTGCCAGACCGACACTTCGGAGAGGCCGAAACCCGCTCCGACCTGGTGGACTTAGTGGAAGGAGGCCGGGCCGCGTTCTGCCTGCTCACCGCCCGGCCTGCTTTACGCGGCTCCCTGTTCCGCGTCCCTCCATGATGCCGTCTAGTCGGAATCCGGAACAGGAGGCAGGGCAAATGAGGGAGGGAAGTCCCATGCCGCCCATACCCGTTTCCAAAAGTAATCCCCGGAATCCGTGTCTTGTGCCAACACCCAGGTTTCGCTGGTGCATCGGTTGACGCGGATGGTGTGCCGGGCCGTGACGGTCGAGTGTCGCACGTCCCAGCACGGGCTCTCCTGCTCGGGCTCGGGACCTCCAGCCGCCAAGGCGACAACCAGGACCGCCGCCGCCACTCCGACACCCACCAGCACCGCTCGCGTTATCACTGTTCCCCCTCCCTCAATCTGGCCTCGCCAAGGTGCCCACTCTCCACTTGCCAAGAATATCCCTGTTTCGCTCCTCAGATGCCTACTGCCAGCGGAACCAACGCAGGGCCAGCAGGAAACTGACAATTCCCCAGGCCGCCATCACCAGTACGTCCGGCAGGCTGGCGGCAAGGGGAAGTCCTTCGTTGATGTTGGCCCGCAAGGCGTCGTTGAGCGCCGTCAGGGGCAGCACCTGAATGACCGGTTGCCAGAACTCGGGGAAGCGGGTGGCGGCGAAAAAGGTCCCCGAGAGCAGCCACATGGGCAGCATCACCAGGTTCATCAACCCCGAGACGCCTTCGATGGTTCGGGGGCGGGCAGCCACCAGCAGTCCGAGTCCCGCGAAGGACATGGACCCCACCAGCGAAATCACCCCCAGTTCCAGGATCGAGCCCTGAACGGAAACGCCGAAGGCCATCCAGCCGAAGCTGACCACAGCCACCACCTCCAGCGCCAGGAAAATCAGGCGCGACAGCATGAAGGACAGCAGAAAGTGGGTCCTGCGCATGGGCGTGGCCGCCAGCAGCTTCAGCAGCTTGCGGGTGCGTGCCTGCACCACCGCGAAACCCAGGCCCCACATGCCGCTCCCCATGAGGTTCAACCCCACCAGGCCGGGAATCAGAAAATCGATGTAGCGGCCCCCGGGCTGGGCCACGGCCTGGTCCCTGACCCGGGCGACGTCTTCCCGTCCCATCCCCCGCTGCAGGGCGTCGTCCACGACCAGCCGGGCAACCCGACTGTCGGGTCGAGTCGGATCGTAACGGTAAACCAGGCCTTCCGAATCCAAATCGGTAAGGGGCCGAGGGGGGGAGCCAGTCTCTACGGCCTCGGGATTCCCGCTCGCTGCAGCCGCCTGCGAAGAAGGCTGCAGCACCAGCGCCACCCTGCCCGTACGCAGCGCCCGCGCCGCCTCCTCCGGCGACAGCAGGACAGCCTCGATATCGGAACGCCCTTCCAGCCAGGCCATCAGCCGGCCGGAAATCGAGCTCGGACCCTGGCGCCCGTCACCTTCCACGGCTACCTGGACAATTGCCGGACCTGTTTCGCGAAAGGCGATTCCCAGGGCGACGGCCAGCAGGACGGGAAAGACGAAGACCCAGAAGACGGCTTCGGGTTCCCGCACGAACTCCCGAATCCTGGCCCGCGTGAGCTCCAGCAGCGGATTGACGGTCCGGTAACGGCTGGCTCCCGGAAGGGGTGGGGCCGCTCCCGGGTCGGACGCCTCCGGACCCTGGGCCACGCCGGTCCAGGGTGCGGTCTCCTCCGCACCGGTGGGCGGCAGGGTCTGCTCCAGCGAAGGGCGGGGCTTGGCGCCGATGACGTCAGGCATCTCGGAGCTTTCTCCCGGTGAGGTTCACGAAGACGTCTTCCAGAGTCGCCCTGTGGGTGGTCAGACCCACCAGCCTGGCCTCCTGAATCGCCACTTGCGCCAGCAGGGCCGGCAGGGCTTCAGCCACGCTCGAGACGGTAAGCAGGTAATTTCCGTCGCGGCTCCGCACCCCGCGTACGCCGGGCAGCCGGGAGAACCGGTCGTCGTCGACGAAACCCTCCAGGCTGAATTCCACAATCTGATCGGCCCCCAACGATTCCACCAGAGCGTTGGGAGTGTCCAGCGCAATCACCTTCCCATGATCCATGATGGCCACCCGGTCGCACAGGCGGGCCGCCTCCTCCATGTAATGGGTGGTCAGCAGTATGGTACCACCCCGGGAACGAAACTTTTCGATCAGATCCCAGAGTTTCAGCTTGGCTTGAGGATCCAGTCCGGTGGTGGGTTCGTCCAGGAAGAGCACCTCCGGAGCCGCCACCAGCGCGCAGGCGATGGCCAGCCGCTGCTTCTGTCCGCCCGAAAGCTTTCCCACCCGGGCCTCCCGCTTCTCCTCCAGCTCCACCAGGCGGATGACCTCGTCGGGCTCCCACCCCCGCGCGTAAAGGCTGCGGAACATCGAGACGGTTTCCACCACCGTCAAGCGATCGGCAAACTGGGTTTCCTGGAGCTGAACGGCCAGACGCTCCCGCAGAGCGCGGTCATCGCCTTCCCCCCAGCCTTGTCCCAGCACCTCCACCCTGCCGCCGTCGGGAATGGTGAGACCTTCGAAGATCTCCACGGTGGTGGTCTTGCCGGCCCCGTTGGGCCCCAGCAGGCCGAAACACTCTCCTGTCGTCACTTCCAGGTGAATGCCGTCCACGGCCACCACCTCGCCGTAGCGTTTCACCAGGGCCGCGCAACTGAGGGCAACCTCTCCCACGGAGTTCGCAGGTGGCTTGGAGGGGGTTCCAGGCATGAGAAGCTTCCGGCCGTACCGGCCCACCCGAGTGTCCTGTCCGAGAAGCAAGGCCACCATCTCCGCACTGCGGGCAAAGACCGGAGGGCGAATTTACCGCCGCAGACTCCACTTGGGTGTGACGCCGGGATTGGCGCAGGCATCGGGCCAACGCCCCTCCGCCAGTCGAATCAGGGTCTCCACCGACAGGCGCCAGAAGGAGTCTTTGCTGACGTCGGAACAGCCGGCCACGTGAGGGGTGAGGACCACGTTCTCCATTTCCAGCAGAGGACTGGTGGGAGCCAGGGGTTCCGGCTCGAAGACGTCCAGGCCCGCCGCCGCGATCCAACCTTCCTGCAGCGCCCGGATCAGGGCCTGCTCGTCGACGACCGGTCCCCGGCAGGTGTTGATGAGCACGGACTCCGGCTTCATCGACCGCAATTGCGTTTCGCCGATCAGGTGACGGGTTCCCGAACTCAGGGGCGTGTGCAGGGAAACGAAATCGGATTGGGAGAGCAGGCTCTCCATCTCGACCGGACGGACGCCCTCGGCCCTGATCACCTCCGGTTCCAGCAAGGGATCGCAGGCCAGGATCCGCAGCTTGAAACCCTGCATCTTGCCAGCTACGCTACGGGCGATGCGGCCGAAGCCGATCAGGCCCAGGGTGTTTCCCCGCAGATGCCAGCGATGAATGTGCTCCCGGCGTTCCCAGCGCCCCTCTCGCAGGGCCCGGTCGTGGGGCACGATCTGGCGGATCACTGCAAACAGCAGTCCGATGGCATGGTCGGCCACTTCGTCGAAGACGGCGGTGGGGGTATGGGCCACGATGACGCCCTGCCGGGTGGCCGCCTCCACCGGAACGTTGTCGAAACCGCTGCCGGTCCTCAGGATGGCTCCACAGCGCGACAGCTCTTTCAGGCGTTCGGCGGTGATGACCGGATTCCCGTAGAGCCAGACCACATCGGCATCGGCCCCCGCCCCCAACAGATCCTCACCCGAAGTACAAGGGTGAACCCGCAAGTCCACCCCTTCCCGCTGCAGGTCCTGTTTGACCCAGGACGGCACCGGAACTCCGTCCGCCTCCACGTAGACAACGGTTAACGGCTTCACGAGGCTACCTCCTGCGGATACAGCCAAGCCGGGCCGGGTGGACCAGGAGTCCCATGGGGAAAGCCTCTTCCCGGTCGGTCGTCGGACTCAAAGGCAACGGCGATCCAGGAACTCCGCAGTGCCGCAGATCCTGACATTGCCGAAATGTGGGTATGCAGGTGCCGCGGAACGCTTTTGCCGGCGATCCCAAACGGAACCAGCCATCAGTGAATACGCTCGATTTCGGGAATGGAATCGACGCTCGGGGAAGCTCCAACCAGAGACATCGGCACGTAGGAATCGACGAAGATCACCGAAGGCGTTGTCCTGCTTCAATCTCGCGCAGCATGCCGTCGATATCAGCCGTTGGAAATTGGTGACGGGAGGCCTCGGCCACGGCGCGCAGCTTGGCGTCGATGGTGAGGGGAGAGTCGCTACGGGCCTTGCGTAGTGCTTGGCGTACCCACTCGGCAACCGTCATTCGCTGCCGTCCGGCGGTTCCCTGGATCTCGCGGTATTCTTCCGGGTCCGAGAGGACTTGAAGTCGCTTGCTCACAGTAGTAACGGCACAGTCAGATAAATTGATAATCAATGAGCAAGACCGGCCTGGGACAAATCCAGGATCAGGGGGCTCGCCAGGCGACCGATTCACCTGCATTCACGGCAGGACTTATAGCATGATCGCCCCCGAGGCTCAAGGTCTAACGGGTCTAACCGGAGTAACACCGGCCGGAGCTAAGCGGCGGGGTCTTTGCGGCTGAAGAGAGCCTGATAGAGGGCGTCGATGCGGGAGTGGAGAGCGTCGATGCGCGAACTTAAGGCGTCGATCCGCCCATTCAGGCGGCCCTCCATGCCGTCGATCCGGCGAGACAAGAGGCCAAACAGCGCGAGGTTGGTTCCGATGACGGCGACGATGATGGCGATGGTGTCCGCATTCACGAGACTTATCCTATCACGCAGGAACCGCCGCCTCCAAATCCAACAACGTCCCCTGTTCTGTTGCTCTCCGGGAAAGTACCGACCGAACCCACCCCCTCCTCCCACTCTTTGGAAATCCACCGGGACAGCGTACAATGACGGGCCGTGGCCCGCGGAAACTGGGGAGCACACCAGGTCCGCCGGGGTCGGAACAATGCCCCGAGCAAGCACCCGTTCTCACAGGACCGGCCATGTTCGTAGCCGGCTGGGCCTGCGAATATCCCGGCGCCTGGGTCAATACATTCAGGGTTGGAGGAAGCGATGAAATCACCAAAGCCTTTCCGTTTACACGGCCGACTCGGCTCTGCCTGGTGGATGCTGGCCGGAGTTCTGATTGCAGTTCCCTGGTCGCTTCATTCCTCGGAACCGCCTTCGGCGCTGGTGTGGCGGGAACACACCTTTGAGGATTTCGCCGACGGCCGACTGGGCGACGGCGGGGCCAACACCTACGTCTCGGCTAGAGGCCGGGTCCAACTGGTGAACAGTTGGGACCTGAACCAGGACGGCTACCTGGACCTGGTGTTTTCCAACACCCACCCCCACAGCGAGAAGCTGGATGCGGCCATCTATTGGGGCAACGGCAAGGACTTCGACGGTTCGCGGCGCTCCTGGGTCCCCAACGACGGCGCCCAGAACGCGGCTGCCGCCGACCTGGACGGGGACGGCCGGATGGACCTGGTCCTGGCCAACTACACCAACGGGACCTGGGACGGCATGGATTCATACGTCTATTACGGCGGCATCCAGGAGCTCAAGGCGCGCAAGGACCCGTCCCAATGGGGCTTTCATCCCTTCGCCCGCAAGGTGACGCTGCCCAGCCGGGCCGCCCAGCATGCGGCCGTCGAGGATCTCAACAAGGACGGCTTCCCCGACATCGTTTTCGCTTTCTCCGCCGGTTTCTGGGAGTATCGGGCCGCCACCGGAGGGTACGAGTCTCCCTCCAGAATCTACTGGGGCTCGGCCAACGGGTACAGCGGCGACCACCAGACCGACCTCCCGGCCCTGGGCGCATCCTCGGTCGTCATCGGCGACTTGAACCGGGACAACTGGCCCGACATCGTGCTGGCCAACCAGGGACGGGACGGCAATCCCGACGTGGACTCCTACGTCTACTGGGGCGGGGCCGAGGGGTTCGACCCCGCTCGCCGGACCGACTTGCCCACCCACCAGGCCAACTGGGTGACTCTGGGAGACGTGAACAACGACGGGAGCCTGGACATCGTCTTCGCCAACGGCACGGGCGCCACTTCCCATGCCTACCTCAACGGCCCGGAGGGATTCCAGTCCGACCGGCGCCTGGCGCTGGCCACCAGCAACGCCAAGGCCTGCGCCGTGGCCGATCTGAACCGGGACGGCCGCAACGACGTTTTCTTTACCAACCACCAAACCAGCAACAATCGTCTGACCCATTCCTACCTCTATTGGGGAGGGGAGAAGGGCTTCAGCGACGAGGCCAGGCAGGAATTCGAGACGGTGGGAGCCTGGGGGGTTTCGGTGGCTGACCTGAACCACGACCAATATCCCGAGATCGTCGTTTCCAACTACAAGGAGCACTTTTCCTTCGACGTGCCCTCGGTGATTCTCTGGAACTCGGAGGGCTCCTTCTCCGATGTGCGCCG
The DNA here is from genome assembly GCA_963665655.1 of Terriglobia bacterium. Taxonomy (GTDB): domain Bacteria; phylum Acidobacteriota; class Terriglobia; order Versatilivoradales; family Versatilivoraceae; genus Versatilivorator. The sequence continues at coordinate 3,501,743 of OY762429.1, read as the reverse complement.
CACCTCCCTCTTCACTCAGGGCGCCGTCGGCAACCTGGTCTCCGACTTCAACCAGGACGGCCATCCGGACGTGCTGTTCATGAACACCGTGTCCCGCTCCCGAGGCGGCGTGGTCCCCACCTATATCTACTGGGGCAACCGGGAGGGCCGCTATACCCCGGAAGACCGCCTTGCCCTGCCCTCGGTCGACCCCTACGAGTGGGCCGCCGCCGACCTCAACGACGACGGCTGGGTCGACTTCCTGGTCTCCAACTTCGGGGAAACCGTCCGCTGGCGCCAGGAAAGCTATGTCTACTGGGGGAGTTCCGAGGGCTTTTCGGTCGACAGCCGCTCGGCCCTCATGGGCGTGGGCAGCGCCGGGGCCTCCATCGCCGACCTGGACCAGGACGGCCACCTGGACGTCATCCTCAGCAATTCCCCCCGGCCGGAAGACGGAGTCAAGGGAGCCTTCATCTATTGGGGGAGTCCGGAGGGGTTCGTGGTGACCCAGCGAAGCGAAGTTCCCGGCGGCGGCACCTCCACCGTCGCCGATCTCAACCTGGACGGCAGGCCCGACCTGGTCTTCGGGGGCAACGAGGGGGTGGGAATCTTCTGGAACGACGGCAGCCGCGAATTTTCCGAGAGCCGCAAGACCCTGATCCCCGACAGCAAGGGAATGCGCGGATCCGAGGTGGCGGACGTCAATCGGGACACCTATCTGGACCTGATCCTGACCCGGGGGGGCGAGCTGGGGAAACGCCAGACCACCGGCTTCGTCTATTGGGGGAATCCCAGTGGGGAATACAGGAGCGAGGGGAGGCTCGAGTTCGTCACCGAGGGACTCATCACCCTGACGGTGGGCGACGTGAATCAGGACGGCTGGCTGGATTTCATCTGCCCCAGCTACAACACCGGCTCCAGCCGGGCCACCATGACCAAGGTCTACCTGGGGGGACCGGACGGCATCAGCTCCGACCGCATGTTCGAGCTACCCAGCAACGCCGGAACCGGCAGCATGGTGGCCGACTTCAACCGCGACGGCTACGCCGACATCCTGATCATCTGCCACCGGTCCGAGGGCGATCCCAACCGGATCGGGTCCTTCGGCGACCACGTGACCGATTCCTATCTCTACTGGGGCAGTCCGGAGGGGTTCCGAGCCGACCATCGCCTGGAGATCCCCGTGCGCGGCCCCCACTTCGATTCGGTGGTGGATCTCGGCAACATCTACGATCGACGCCACGAGTTCACCTATGCCTCGTCGGCCTTCCACTATGGCGGCCGCCAGCCCGCCGACCTGGCCTGGCGGGGACAGACGCCCCATGGAAGCAGCCTCCGCTTTCAGATTCGCACCGCCGCCGACCGGCAAGGCCTGGAAAATGCCCGCTGGGAAGGACCTGCCGGACCCGGGTCCCACTTCGAGCACCCCAGCTCACTGGCGGACCGTCCCGAGGGCCACGGCTGGATCCAGTACCGGGCCTTCCTGAACACTCCGCACGGCGCGGTTTCGCCCGTCCTGGAGGAGGTCGCCCTCACCTTTCGCTAGGAAGGCCTCCGCCGCCCGCGATCCTGCCCCTCACTCGTCCCAGGTGCCGCGGGCGTTGATGCCGCCGTCGACGCACACGTATTCGCCGGTCATGAAGGACGCCCGCTCGCTCACCAGGAAGACCAGCACGTTGGCAATCTCCTCGGGACCGGCCGTGCGGCCGAGGGGATGGGCCTGGCCCAGCCTGGCTCTCAGCTCGGCCACATCGCCGCCCGAGGCTTCGAAGGCCTCCTGCTGCAGGGGCGTGTCCACGCCGCCGGGACAGATGGCCAGCACCCGGATGTTGTCGGCGGCAAAATCCAGGGCCAGGTTGCGGGTCAAGGAGAGAATGCCTCCCTTGCTGGCCGCGTAGGCCGGGACCTTCTTCATGGACTGCAGTCCCTGGACGCTGGCCATGTTGACGATCACGCCTCCGCCCCTCTGCCTCATCTCCGGTATGGCGAACTTGGACATCAGGAAGAAGCTCTTGAGATTGACGTCGATGATCCGATCCCAGAGCTCCTCCGGGGTGTCCACGGCATTCACGTAGGAACTCGGCGGCTGGATCCCGACGTTGTTGACCAGAATGTCGACTCCCCCAAGGGTCTGGGCGGCATGGCCGACCACCCGGGCCGCCTCCCCGGAGTCGGCCACGTCGGCTGCCACGGGCCGGACCGCCAGCCCCTCCTGCTCGGCCATGGCCAGCAGTTCCCGGTTGGCCGCTCGATCGATATCGGCATAGACGACCGTGGCTCCCTCCCGACCCAGGGCCAGCGTGCAGGCGCGGCCGATGCCCTTGGCTCCGCCGGTCACGATAGCCACCTTGCCTTTCAGTCCTTCCATGAAGCGTCTCCTCTCATTGTGCACTCTCCCCCGGCCGAAAGCTGGAGCTCTTCCAGGTTGGTCCCGCCCTGCCCTGCGGGTCATTACGAGGAAAAACAGTCGATCGCCGAATAAAGGCGAACCACGAATGAACACGAATAGACACGAATACGGATGGACTTCCTTCAACGACCAGAGATGCCAAAATGTTTCTGCAATCCTGTTGCTTTGGTATCAATATCGTGCCCTTCGTAGAGTCCCTCCTCGAGATCGGTCGTCACCCCCAATGAACGACTCATCATGCCGTTCATTGGTGTCCATTCGTGTCCCTTCGTGGTTCGTCGTTTCCCTTTGTGGATATCTTTCAACCCTTCGTCACCTTGCTACCCCGTCACGGTTCACCTCAGCGCCTTCGTGGCCCTTCGTCGTTCTTCGGTCTTCGTGGATACTTCTTTTTCCCGTTGTTTCAGGCAAGCGGCACCCCCGCCTCACGGCTGTTGGGGGCGTTTGCTTTCCAGGTAGGAGGCAAAGCGGGGAACCGACACACGCGCGCGCTCGTGTAAACCTTCCGCGATCTTCTCGACTTCGTCGAAGGCTTCCAGTTGAAAGCGAATTCTCCGCCCCACGACCTCAATGATCCGGGTCTTCAGGGTGACTTTCATGCCCAGGGGCGTGGGGGCCAGGTGCTTCAGGTCCATGGCCGTTCCCACCGTCTCTTCATCCTGTTGCAGCAACGGCGCAGCGGCCTGGCGGGAGGCCATCTCCAACCACAGGATCAGGGAGGGAGTCGAGAGCACGGGCTGGACCCCGGGGCCCATGAAGTCGATGCACACCGGCTCCGTGACCACCCGAGTCTGCTCCAACCGGATATTGTGTTCAGGATTCGCCATGAGTCCTGGTTCGGGGCAGGTGGAAACTGACGGTCCAAAGGCCGCCCGGCCATTGCCCGAAGGCGCGTCCGGCTCTATCGGGGGGGCAAATGATATCCTGCTTTCCGGGTCCTGACCCGCTGGAGCTTGTCGCCCGAAGTGATGTAGAGCGTCTTGATCTCTTTTCCGCGACCGAAACCCACGTTGGTCGGCAGATCGGGCGTACGAAGATAATCGAGTTCCTTGCCCTCGGGAGAGTAGACGTAGATGCCGGGACGGGTCTGATCCCGAACCGCCACATAGAGGTTCCCCTCCGCGTCCACCACCAGCCCGTCGGGTCCGTCCTGCGGGGTGTAGTCCACCAGCGTCTTCCTGAACGTTGCAGTTCCCTCGGGACTGAGGTCGTAGGCCAACAGGGCCATCCTGCCTTTGTGGAAGGGCAGATCGGACGAAAACTGGAAGATGTCGAAGTTGCCGTTGTCGTTGGACACCACGTAGAGCGTCTTCTGGTCGGGTGAGACGCAAACTCCGTTGGGTTTTCCGGCATCGGTGATGATCTGGTGGATCGATCCGTCGGGGTCGATCCGGTAGACCGCCATCACTCCCTGCTCCATGGGCTCGTGGCCGACGTAGCGGGGATCGGAGAAGTAGATCCGACCCTGGAGATCGATGCTGATGTCGTTGGGGGCATTGAACTGTCGCCCGTTATGGAAATTCCCGATGATCACGCTCTTGCCGGTTTTCATGTCCGTTCGAATGACACGCCGCCCTCCGAAGTCCGCCCCTTCGGCCACGATCATGTTCCCTTGGGCATCGAACTTGATGCCGTTGGACATGCCGCTTGGGGATCGATAGACGCCGACCTCGCCGGTCTTGGGGTCGTACTTCATAATGTGACCCGCTTGCATCCCCGCGGTTCGGGTAAAGGTGATGTCACTGAAATAGATGGTGCCGTCGGGCGCGGCTGCCGCTCCCTCGGTAAGGACCCCGCCGGTAAACAGGGTTTCCAGGGTGTCGTGCTCAAAATAGGCGGACTCGCCGGCGGCAACCGCCCACCCGGCATGATGGATCATCGCCACCGAAAAAATCAGAAACTGAACGGTTCGAAGCATCGGCTCACCTTCCTCCAGGCTCAAAAAACCTGACGACAGTTATCGAATAGGGTGTCGGGTATTCTATCAACCCCTGTCAAACGGCTCGGACAATCGGGCACGCTCCTGACGCGCCTCTTTTTTTGAAGGAAAGCGCCCCGGACGCGATAAAATAAGCCGTGGCATCCACCGGCAGCATCTTTCTTTTTCGTCTGGCTGGTCCTTTCCGAGAGGAACGAGGTGAGCTTGATCACTCCTCCCCCAAGATCAGCGGCTCTTGGAGTCATTCTGGCCCTCTGCCTCGGGGGATTGGCCATCCCGGCCATCTGCAGTGCGGAGGCCCTCCGGAAGCCTCAAAAGTCCGGCAAACCCCAACTCAAGCGGCGGTCTCGCCTGGAGATTCTGCAGACGCTCATCAAGTCGAGACGCTGGGACCAGGCCGAGAGGGTAGCCACCCGGATGCTGGCCGGCTCCCCCGACAATCCGGAGGCCTTGTTCCTGGCGGGGATGGTCCAGTTTCGGCAGGCCCGCTATGACCGCGCCATCCCCCTCCTGAAAAAAGCTCAGGACCGTCGGCCCGAAATTCCCGGTCTGGCCAAGACTCTGGCCATCTGCTACTTCTCATCCAGGCAGCATCGGTTGTTCGAGTCCCAAATGGAGCACGCCTTCCTCCAGACCCCCAGCGATCCTGAGCTGTCGTTTTTCTGGGGACTCCACCAGACATCGGTGAACGATAACCCTCAGGCCGCCGTCAAGGCCTTCGACAATGCTCTCCAACACAGACCCAGCTACGTTCAGGCGCTCTACCACCGAGGCCGCGCCTTCCAGAAGATGGGTCGAAAGGACAAGGCTCGGAAAGACTTCGAGGCAAGCATTGCCCTCATCGAGCAAACCTTCTTTCGAGGCTACAGCTATCCCTATCAGAGCATGGCCCGCCTGTTGCTGGAAGACTCCCCCAAGGGGGCCCTGCGCTTCGCCCTGAAATCGGTGGAAGTCCAACCGAGGCTGAAGAACACCCACATCCTGGTGGGAGAAATCCACTGGCGCCTGGGCCGGTTCAGGAAGGCCGCCGAGGCCTTCGAGGACGCCAGCTACCTGGACCCGGAGGATTCCCGGCTGCACTACTGGCTGCATCTCCTCTACCAGCGGCTGGGGAGAAAGAAAGCCTCGAAAATGGCGCTGGTGGAGTTTCAACGGTTGAAGCCGTCCGAGAGCGGCGTCTCGCAGCCTGCCACGCCGGTGGCCACTCCCTGAAATCTCAGACAATCACCCGGAATTCTCCGGCCCGGCGCGTCACCCGCTCCCGGTCCAGATGTTCCAGCAGAGGAATGGCGTACTTGCGGGTAACGCCGGCCAGTTTCTTGAAGGTGGGCACGTCGATGCGGTCTTGCCGCTTTTTGTACTCCCTCAGCTTTCTCTTGATCTCCTCAATGGAGTCGGCGTGGAAGAACAGTGTCTCGTTCACCTTGACCAGCTTCTCTTGGCGGGTCAGAAGGACCATCAACCGTCTGGCCTGTTCCCGCGGGAGGGCGACTTCCCGGATGACCTCCCCGACCGTGGGCACCTGGAGACCCGTTCGGCGGAAAGCCAGTTCCATTCTGTCCAGAGCCCGGGCCTCGTCGGCGCTCAAGCGAACCCCGGCGCCTTTGAGCCGCACCCGATCCCGGTCCAGCTCGACCAGGTCCCGGTCACACAAGTGGGCCAGCACCGATTTGAACACGGCCTGGGACAGACCGGCGAACAGGCTGGAGTGGAGCTGCTCCCTCGGGAGTCCCGCCGACAGGGGTTGGCGGTGCTGGTAGTCCCGGATGAGCTCCAGGGATTGACGGCAGAGGCCATCGAAGCACTTCCGATCCATCACCTGCAAGGGGTGCCGGGCCAGACGGCGCACCCGTCCCTCTTCAACGAGTCGAGACAGGACCTCGCGGACGGTGTTCCCGGGTAAAGCCAGTTGGGAGAGAATCCGGTCTTCGTCGATGCCTCCAGCGGCCTCCCTGGCGGCCAGTTTTCCGACCATGGTCTTCGGATCGTCCGAACCCATGTCCCGAAGGAACTCCAGTCTCCGATCCAGCTCCCGCCTTCGACGGCGGCGCGGCGGAAAGATATCCAGGACCACTCCCCCTCCAACGGTGATCATGGGCGAGGTCCGGCGCAGAATGAAGGAATCTCCCACCAGGGCCAGCACCGGCTTCTCCAGCTCCAGGTGGGCCATGCCTGTTTGACCGGGAGCCAGCGTTTTCGGTTCCAGGGGGCGGACTTCAGCCAGGACCTCGGCGGTGCCCAGGTGAAACCTCACCCGGCTGCGATTCCTGAGCGTCACCGGCGAAGACTCCAGCAGCGAGAGCCGGCAGTCGCAGTGCGAGACGGCCCGGTAACGACCGCAAACCGAGAGTTGCACCCCTCTGTGGACTTCGCCGACTTCCACCCCTTGCAGGTTCAGGGCCGTCCGCTGACCGGCCTGGGCCTGGTCGACCTCCCTGGAATGGACCTGGAGGTGCCGCACCCGAGACCGCTTCCCGATCGGATAGAGCTCGACTTCTCCCTCTTTTCGAATCGTGCCGCTCACCAGCGTCCCGGTGACTACCGTTCCGAATCCCCTGGAGCTGAAGCATCGATCGATCGGCAATCGAAAGGGAAGATCCTGATTGCGTGGGGGCAGCCCCTCACCCAGTTCGGTCAGGGCCTGCCTGATGGAATCCAGTCCCTCCCGACTGGATGCGCTGAAGGGAATGACGGGGGCTCCTTCCAGAAAGGAGCCGCGCAGGTAGTCCTGCAACTCCAACTGAACCAGCTCGACGATCTCCCGCTCGACCAGATCGCACTTGGTGATCACCACCAACCCTCGCGGGATGGACAGAAGCCTGCAGATATCGAAATGTTCCCGGGTCTGCGGCATGATGGACTCGTTGGCGGCCACCACCAGCAGCACCGCATCGATTCCTCCAACGCCGGCCAGCATGTTCTTGACGAAGCGCTCGTGGCCGGGAACGTCCACCAAGCCCACTCTCAACCGGTCGCCGAGCTGCAGGTCGGCAAAGCCCAGATCGATGGTGATCCCCCGCTCCTTTTCCTCTTTGAGGCGGTCGGGGTCCACTCCCGTCAGCACCTTGATCAGGGTACTTTTGCCATGATCGATATGGCCGGCCGTCCCCACTACTATGTGCTTCATGGTCCGCTAAAGGTATTTGTGATTTTTTTTACTTGACAGATAAGAAATATAGTTTACACTCAAAATCAATTCAGCTCGGTTTCCAGTGACGCCCATCTAGAAAGCTGTTATACCCGCGCTGGGCGTGACAAGGGAATTCTCTGGTAGCAGAGGTTCCTGAAGGAAAAGAGCCCCTTTCAGCAAAGAAGTCAATCCATCTATTCGCTGTCCTCTCCGGGGCAGCCGACCAGTAATTTTTTTTCACTTCCCTGCTTTGAGGCACACCTAGGCTTTCCCCCTCCCGGCAAGTTCGGGAGGGGCGAATCTTTTCGCCCGCAGCCCGCAGGAAAACCACCCCAGCCCGCCTTGCCTGCCAACCAGCCCGCATTTCTCACCAGGGGGCGTGAAGATGGCGCATGCGGGCTTTAGACCGCCAATTGCCTGAGGTACTCCGCAAACCGCTTGCCCAGATCCTCTCGCTTGAGGGCGAATTCGACGGTCGCCTCCAGAAAGCCCAGCTTGTCGCCTGCGTCATGGCGTTTCCCCTCAAAACGCAGAGCGTGAATGGCCTGGCTGTCCAGCAGACCCCGCAACCCATGGGTGAGTTGAATCTCTCCGCCCCGGTCGGGAGCGGTCCGGTCCAGAACCTCGAAGACTTCCGGTGTCAGCAGGTAACGGCCGATGATGGCCAGGTTGGAGGGCGCCTGCTCGAAGGGAGGCTTCTCCACCAGGTCAAGCACCTTGAAGACTCCCGACTCGGCGACTCCCGCCGCCTCCCCCTCGATCACGCCGTATCGACTGATGGCGGGACCGTGCACCGCCTGAGTGGCCAGCACCGAAGTCCCGTATTTCCCAAAAACGTCCATCATCTGACCGACACATGGCCTGGGAGCGTCGATGATGTCATCGCCCAGCAGCACGGCAAAGGGCTCATCGCCAACCAGGTCCCTGGCGGCCAGCACGGCGTGACCCAGTCCGAGGGCCTGCTTCTGCCGAACGAAGGAGACCGTGGCCAGATTGGCAGGTGCTCGAACCTGTCTCAGCAGATCGCTTTTCCCCCGTTCCTCCAGGGTTCTTTCCAGCTCGAACGCCACATCGAAATGGTCCTCGATGGCGCCCTTCCCCCTGCCGGTCACGATGATCACCTGGTCGATGCCGGAGGCCACGGCCTCCTCGACCACATACTGGATCAGGGGCTTGTCCACCAGAGGCAGCATTTCCTTGGGCTGGGCCTTGGTGGCCGGAAGAAACCGGGTCCCCAGACCAGCCGCCGGGATCACTGCCTTTCGAATCCGCATGGGCTCCCCGGCGTTCACTTCAAGTGCAGGACCACCATTTTCTGTTCCGTCATCTCATGGATGGCGTACTTGGGACCTTCCTTGCCGAATCCACTCTCTTTCAGCCCGCCGTAGGGCATCAGATCGGCTCGCCACTGGGGTCCCCAATTGACATGCAGGTTGCCGGAGTCCACCTCGCGGGCAAACTTCATGGCCCAATCCAGGTTCTCGGTGAAGATTCCCGCGGAGAGCCCATAGTGGGTATCGTTGGCGAGGCCGACAGCCTCATCCACCGACGCGCAGGAACTGAGCGCTACCGCCGGACCGAACAACTCCTCGCAGGAAATCCGCATGGCGGGGTCCACGTCCCCGACCAGTGTCGGCGAGTGCAGGGTTCCCTGCCGGTCTCCACCGGCCAGGAGCCGGGCTCCGCCTGAAACGGCTTCCTGCACCCAGGACTCCACGCGCTCGGCATCGGACTCTCGGATCATCGGTCCCATGCTGACGCCCTCGCTCAGCGGGTCGCCGAAACTCATGGACTTCACCTTGGGACTCAAGGCCTCGCCGAGATCTCCATAGACGTCGGCCAGCGCCAGGACCCGCTGGGCGCTGATGCAAACCTGACCGGCGTTGCTGTAGCCGGTAGCCAGGATGGCCTGGCACACCTTGTCCAGGTCGGCGTCGGGCATGACGATCAGGGGGGCGTTGCTGCCCAGCTCCATGGTGACCTTCTTCAACCCGGCCGTCTTGCAGATGTCCTCCCCCACGTCCCGGCTGCCGGTGAAGGTGATTTTCCGAACCCGGCGATCGGCGCACAGGGCTCGGCCGATCTCCCCTCCTCCTCCGGTGATGCACTGAACGGCCGGCGGCGGGAACCCGGCATCGAGCATGATCTCGGTGAGCTTCAATGCGGACAGCGGAGTGTCGCTGGCCGGCTTGATGATCACGCTGTTTCCGGCGGCCAGTGCGGGCCCCACCTTGTGGGCCACCAGGTTCAGCGGGAAATTGAACGGCGTCACCGCCGCCACCACGCCGCAGGGCACCCGCAGCGTGAACCCGAGGCGGTTGCCCGAGCCGGGCGCGCCGCCCAGCGGGATCATCTCACCCGTCACCCGTTTCGCCTCTTCGGCCGAGACCTCCAGGGTCTGGGCAGCCCGCGAGGCCTCAACTCGGGCCTCCCCGATGATCTTGCCTTCCTCGAGGGTAATGGTCCTGGCCAAGTCCTCGCTGCGCTCTTCAACCAGACGCGTCGCCTTGGCCAGCAATGCATACCTCTCGTAGGCATCCATGCGCCTCATGAGGTCCGCCCCCTGCCGGGCGGTCTCCAGCGCGCTGTCCACGTCGGCCAAACTGGCCCGAGGCACGGTATCGACCACGCTGTCGTCGAAGGGATTCCTCACTTCGATCTTTTCCGATCTTTCGACCCATTGGTCCGCCAAGAACATTTTCATCTCGAACACCCCCCGTGATGTCACTGGTGGAGGCCATTCTACACGCGCCCCGGGCGAACGGCCAGAAGACAGTGGCTAGTGGTCAGTGGCTAGTGGTCAGTGATTGAATCAACACGCCAAGCATCTTGTCGGTCGCGGCGCAGTCGTTCAAAAAGCACAACCAAGTCATCAGGCACTTGCCTGCCTTTAGGACTGGCCAGTTGTCGAATCGACACGTCAAGCATCTAGCTGAACCTGGCGCAGCCGCTTAAAGCGCCACCACGTCGCAAGGCGCTTGCCTGTTCCCGAAACCCTCGGCTGGCCACTCTCCACTCGTCGGAAGTCCCCTTGTTTCACTCCGTATGATCCGTCCCGTCGGCCCGCTGACCACTGATCACTTGTCTGAAACCTCCCCGGTTTCATCCTGTATGATCCGCCCCGTCTTGTGGGGCGGCGGCTGGGCTGACCACTGACCACTAGCCACTGATCACTTGTCTGAAACCTCCCCGGTTTCATCCTGTATGATCCGCCCCGTCTTGTGGGGCGGCGGCTGGGCTGACCACTGACCACTAGCCACTGATCACTAGCCACTGATCACTAGCCACTAATCACTAGCCACTAATCACTGTAGTTGGTTTATACTGGCATCCACGTCGGCCCGCGAGGCCCCGGGGCCGAAGAGCAGATCGTCTCCATCGAAGAGGAACCCGGAATGACCACCTCCAGGAACGTCGATATCTACGAAGAAATCACCCGCCTGCGCCAACAGGGCAAACGGGCGGCACTGGCCACCATCATTCAGATCCGGGGGTCGGTGCCGAGCTTTGAAACCGCCAAGATCCTGGTGCGCGAGGACGGTTCCACCCTGGGCACGGTCGGTGGCGGCTGTGTGGAAAACGACGTCTGGAAGGCTGCCCGCCAGGTGATGCTGGCGGAAAAACCGAAGCGGCTGCTCTTCGACCTGACGGATACTTCCAACCTGGAGGCCGGACTGATCTGCGGCGGCAAGGTCGAGGTCTTCGTGGAACCCATCCTGGCCACCCCCACGGTCTACGTCTTCGGGGCCGGCCACGTGTCCAAGTTCATCTCCAAGGTGGCGGTGCTGGCCGGCTTCAACTCGGTCATCATCGACAATCGCCCCCAGTACGCCAACGCCGAGCGTTTCCCGGAAGCCACCCGGATCTATTCGGAGAGCTTCGAGGCGGCCTTTGAAGCCATCCGTCCCAACGAGTTTTCCTATATCGTGATCGTCACCCGCGGCCATCAGGAAGACCAGACCGTCCTCGGCTGGGCGGCGGTCACCGGTGCGCGCTACATCGGCATGATCGGAAGCAAGGTCAAGAAGAGGACGTTGTTTCAGAATCTGCGGGAGGAGGGCATTCCCCAGGAAGCGCTGGATCGGGTCCAATCCCCCATGGGGGTTGAAATCAACGCCATTCTTCCCGAGGAAATCGCCGTGAGCGTGGTGGCTCAGATGATCGAGTACAGGCGCTCCAAACCCGGCAGTCGGTCGTCTCGCGTCCCGGTGCGGGCTGCCGTGGTCGGCGCCGGCTGAGATCGTCCCCTTGAAGCGATTCTTTGGGGACGCCGTGCGTTCCCGGGACGCGGCTCCTGGTCCGCCGCTGATCTGCACTCACGGCACGCCGCGTTGGCCCCCCACCGGCTCGACTGCGGGCATGCGCCCTTGTCTTGCCGACTCCCCCTCAAGGGGGGAGTGATAACAGTTGCCTCTTACAAGGCTTCAGTTATCCCCCGCAAGTCATCCCACCCCAAATTCCCCCCAATCGTCCCTTCAAACACTCACTCCCCCCCTTGAGGGGGAGTCGCGGAGGTCGAGCCGCAGGCGAAGGCCGATGCGGTGGGGGGGTGCAAGAGGCGGCGCCGGGTCTTGCTTACAGGCTGCGCCCATCCACGGTCACATATTTCCTGACCCCCTCCATCAGTGATTCGAATTCGGCGGGCAGCAGTGATTGAGGCCCGTCGGAGAAGGCTTCTTCCGGCTTGGGGTGGACCTCCACCAGCAGGCCGTGGGCGCCCACGGCGACTGCCGCGTTGGAAACGGGAGCAATGAGGTTGCGTTTGCCGGTGCCGTGGCTGGGGTCGACCACCACAGGCAGGTGGGAGAGTTGCTGCAGGGCCGGTACGGCGGAGATGTCGAGCGTATTGCGGGTGTAGGTCTCGAAGGTGCGGATGCCGCGCTCGCAGAGAATGACCTCGGTATTGCCCTGGGAGACGATATATTCCGCCGACATGAGGAATTCCTTGAGCGTCGACATCATGCCCCGCTTGAGCAGGACGGGCTTCCGAGTCCTGCCGAGCCTCTTCAGCAGGGCGAAGTTCTGCATGTTCCTGGCTCCGACCTGGAAGATGTCGGTGTATTCGTTCACCAGGTCGACATTTTCCGTGTTGACGACCTCGGTGATGATCTTGAGTCCGGTGCGCTCCCGGGCTTCCGCCAGCAGCTTGAGCCCTTCCTCTTCCAGGCCCTGAAAATCGTAGGGAGAGGTCCGCGGCTTGTAGGCGCCGCCGCGAAGAATCTTGGCGCCGGCGGCCTTGACGCTGTCGGCCGTTTGCATGAGCTGTTCCCGGTACTCGACCGAGCAGGGACCGGCCATGACCACGAACTGGTCCCCTCCGATGGTGAAGCCGTCCATCCGGACAACGGTCCGCTCCTGCTTCAACTCGCTGCCCACCAGCTTGAAGGGCTGCAGGATGGGAATCACCGACTCCACTCCGGGAACCGATTCCATGACCGAGATGACCCGGTCCTTGTCTTTTCCGTCGCCGACGGCTCCGATGACCACCCGTTCCTCGCCATGTATGGGATGGGCGGCATAGCCGAAACTCTTGATCTTGTCGCACACGTATTCCACCTGTTCGCTGGTAGCCCTGCGGATCATGGAAATGATCATGAGACACTCCTTAACCGCAAAAAAGCCCGCCGGGGAGGCGGGCTTGAATTCATTCCAAGGATCATCCTCAGCTCGATTCAATCCGCCCGCCTGCCCCGAAAGACCCAGGACAGGCTGCTAAAGGAACCGAAGCTGGAATAAGGCCGATTCCGGCGAGGCGCCGGGCGCTGGACTTCACGAACCGACGGCGTCGTCAGATTCGATATGAACGTTTGCGAAGACACGAACAAACCCCAAGGCAACTTCAACTGATATCGACCCACAAAGCCATCATAGTCGATCGACGGACATTGTCAATACGAAATGGGATTCCCTCCAATCGCCGGATTCCGTGCTACCATTTTTCCCGGCCACCAGGGGCGTCGCCGGCCGAGTGAAGAGACGGCTCCGGCCGCCGGTTCTCCTCTTCATGCCCCTTCGATTCGGAGGTTCGCCCAGCCACCCGCCATGACAGCCAAGGTTATCGACGGCAGGAGGATCGGACAGGAGATCAGGGAGGAAGTGCGCCTCGAAGTGGCGCGCCTGAAAGACAAGGGAGTGGTCCCCGGCCTGGCCGCCGTGCTGGTGGGCAGCCACCCGGCCTCCCGCGTCTACGTCAGGAACAAGATCAAGGCCTGCCGGTCGCTGGGCGTCTACAGCGAACTGGTGGCGTTGCCGGAGGAGACCACGACGGCCCAGCTCCTTCAATGCGTCTCCGATCTGAACCGCAATGACTCGATACACGGCATCCTGGTTCAGTTGCCGCTGCCGGGCCGGATAGACGAGCAAGCGGTGCTGCTGGCCATCGATCCCGCCAAGGACGTGGATGGCCTGCACCCCATGAATGCCGGAGCCCTGGCTCTGGGACGGGAGGGCTTGCGGCCCTGCACCCCGAGCGGGGTCATGGAGATCCTTCGCCGGGAAGACGTTTCTCTTCGGGGCGCTCGCGCCGTGGTGATCGGGCGCAGCAACCTGGTGGGCAAACCGCTGGGCCTGCTGTTGTTGCAACAGCACGCCACCGTCACCTTCTGCCACTCCAGAACCCGGGACCTGGCAACCGTCGCCCGATCGGCGGACATTCTGGTGGCTGCCGTGGGAAGACCGGCCATGGTGACGGCCGATTTCGTCAAGCCCGGGGCCGTGGTCATCGATGTCGGAATCAACCGCGTCGAGGGGGACGCACTGGAAAGCCTGCTTGCGGAAGATCCGTCGCTGAACCCTCGATATGAACGCAACCGCAGCAAGGGAAACCCCTCGATCCTGGTGGGAGATGTCCAGTGGTCCGGCGTCTCCGGAGTGGCCTCGGCCGCCACCCCGGTTCCCGGAGGGGTCGGTCCCCTGACCATCGCACTCCTGATGAAGAACACCGTTCGAGCCGCCAGTCGGCAATAGAAACTTCAACGGCCCTGAGCTATGCTTAGAGTAGGCTTGACCGGGGGCATCGCCACCGGGAAATCAACGGTCTGCGACCGGCTCGCCGAGGGCGGATTCAGGGTGATTGACGCGGACCGTGTCGCCCACGGCCTGATTCGGAAGGGGCAACCCTGTTTCGATCCGGTGGTGGCCGCCTTCGGAACCCGGATCCTGAATGCGGACGGAGAAATCGACAGAAACAGTCTGGGCAAGGTGGTGTTCAGCGACCCCGCCCGCCTGCAGGAGCTGAATGCTCTGGTGCATCCGGAAGTGATCCGGAGCATTGGGGAGCAGCTCGACCGGCTGGAACAGTCCCATCCGCTGTCGAAGGCGGTGGTGGAGGCCTCGCTCATGATCGAGTCCGGCTTCCACAAACAGTTCAGGCACTTGATTGTGGTCAGTTGCGGCCTCGACCAGCAGGTGGAGCGCCTGATGGAGAGGAATCGGCTCTCCCGGGACCAGGCCCTGCAGCGCATCGGACTGCAGTGGCCCTTGCAGGCCAAGCTTCCGCTGGCTACGGTCGTGATCGACAATTCGGGAACCCTCCAGCAAACCCGGCGCCAGGTGGACCGGCTGCTGGAAACGCTGGAGGCAGAGACGGCCCATTGCTGAACCGCTTCACCATTCGATCGGGCTGGATTTGCGGGCTCTTCCTGTGCCTGGCCCTGGCTCAGACCTACCTTCCAGCCCAGGGCAGCCGCCGCGTGGTCGGTCTCGAGGCCTTTCCCTCCGTGGATGGCGTGCGAGTCGGAGACCCCTTTCAAGTTGCCGTTGTCCTGGCCGTTCAGCCGGGATATCACATCAACGCCCACGTCCCTTCCCTGGACTACCTGATCCCCACCCGGTTGACGTTCGAGACCTCCGAAGCCGTCCGAATGGCCGAACCCCGGTACCCCCGGCCCGTTAGCCAGACTTTTGAATATGCCCCCGGGCAACCGCTGGACGTTTACGAGGGCCGGGTCGTCATTGCCGCCGCAGGAGAAGTTGTCCAAATCGAAAATGCCGGGTCGATTCCGGTGCGCGGCAAGGTGACGGTCCAGGCCTGCAGCCACAACCAGTGCCTGGCTCCGGTCAACTTTCCCTTCGCCATTTCCCTCAAGGTCCTCGAAGCCGGCGTTGCTCCCAACCCGATCCACCAGGAACTGTTTCAACCACCCGGGACCAACGCGACGGCCTCGGGCTCGGAGTCGGCTCCGCCGGGGGCGCTTCAGGAATTCTCCGGCGCCCGGCGAAAGGACACGCTGTCTGAAACCATCGCCCGCCAGGGACTGCTGGTGACCCTGGGGCTGGTGTTTCTGGCGGGACTGGCCCTCAACACCACGCCCTGCGTCTATCCCATCATTCCCATCACCATCGGGTTCTTCAGCAACCAGACCGAGGGACGGCTGAGCCGCACCTTTCTGATGGCCGGCGCCTACGTCCTGGGCATGGCGATCACCTACTCCGCGTTGGGCGTGGCGGCCTCCCTCACCCAGGGGATCTTCGGGGCGGCGCTCCAACACCCCCTGGTGCTGCTGGGCCTGGCAGGCCTCATGGTGGCGATGGCGCTCTCCATGTTGGGACTCTATGAATTCCGCCTGCCGCTCAGCTTCAATCGGCTCGTCCCCCAAAGTTCCCAGGGGAACCTGGGAGCGCTCATGATGGGGCTCACCATGGGCATCGTGGCGGCGCCCTGCATCGGTCCGTTCGTGATCGGGTTGCTGGTCCACGTCAGCAACAGGGGAGAACCGGCCTATGGATTTTTCATGTTCTTCGTCCTGGCCCTGGGACTGGGGCTCCCCTACCTGGTTCTGGGGACCTTTTCGGGAGCCCTGAAGAAGCTTCCCCGCTCGGGACAATGGATGGAGACCGTGCGGCGCTTCTTTGGCCTGATTCTGCTGGGAATGGCTCTCTACTTTCTCAACCCGCTGATGGGCCACTACGCCGCCTGGGCGCTGGTGGCGTTCCTGGCGGCTTCGGCAGCCTACTTGATTCTGGTGGAGGCCCGGCGCGCCGCCTCCCGGGTCTTTGCCGGGCTGGTGGTCTGCCTGGGAGCGGGACTGGGGCTGGCGGCGGTGCTGCTCGTTCCGGGCGAACCCAGGCAGGGCATCGTCTGGGCGACCTATTCGGAAGAGGCGTTGGCCCAAGCCGGCCGGCAGGGAAAGTCGGTGATGATCGACGCCTACGCCGACTGGTGCCTGCCCTGCAAGGAGCTGGACACGTTCACCTTCACCGATCCCGCGGTCAGAAGCGCCGCCGAGGGACTGGTCAGGCTCAAGCTGGACCTGACCCTGATTGAAACAGGCTCGGAGGCGGAGCGCGCCCGGGGGCGTTTCGGCATCCTGGGAGTACCGACGATTCTCTTCCTGGACTCCTCGGGCCGGGAGCGCACCGATCTGCGCCTGGAGGGATTTGAACCGCCGGACCGTTTTCTGACCCGGATTCAACGGATCGAGGACTCTTCCAACTCCTCATCATGAATCCGGCGACCTGGCGAGAAACGGGGGCCGGGGTGTCGCCGCCGGAATCTTGTGCGCCCGAGCGGGCCGCAACTACAATGAGGGCTCGATTCGGACAGGGGATCTATCGGGAGACCTGATGAACCGGACCAACAAGGTGCTGAAAATAAAATCCCTTTCATCATGGCTCCAGCGACCCGGTGAGAAGTGCGGGTTCAAGGCCATCGGGAAGGGTCGCCTGCTTGCAGCCGCGCTCTGCCTGCTGCACGGATTCTCCTGGTCCTGTGTTTTCCCCACCACCACCGGACCCGGGGGAGCGGGGTCTCGCCAAGTCTCAAGCTTGCCCGATTTCTCACTGACGACGCTGGCCGGAGAAACGGTAAGCGCTCAAGACTATGACCGGAAGATCCTGGTAGTGAATTTCTGGGCCACCTGGTGCACGCCCTGCGTGTACGAAATTCCGCACTTGAATGACCTCTACAGGGATTTTCGTTCCAAGGGGGTGGAAATCCTGGGCATCTCCCTGGATTCGGGCGACCCCGAAGAGGTCCGGCGGTTCATCCGGCGGCACCGCATGAAATACCCGGTGGTGGTGGGAGCCCGCTCGGTGGGAGACGATTTCGGAGGGGTCCGCGCCATTCCGACCACCTTCATCGTGGATCAGCAGGGAGAGATCGTCAAAAGGTACGACGGTTTTCGACCTTCCTACATGAAGGAAACCCGACGGACCATCGAGGAACTCCTGGGGTAACAGAGGCAATTCCGCTTCGCATCGACCTCGATTCCGCTTTTGGCTTGGGAATCCCCGGCCCTGACCGCTGGCCTTCCAGGACATCCCCCGGTCGAGGGGGCTCGGCCGAACCGGCGGCGGGTCAACCACAGCCCGCGTTTCTCAGCACCATGAAGCTGACCCTTCGCTTGTCGACGCTGGTGTTGCTGCTGGCCCTGGCCTCCGCCCTTACCTGGCTGCTGGGCCGCCCGTCTGGCGAAGACCTGCGGCCTGCTCCCCATCCCGGCCAACCCGCCGGAGTCGTGGCCGCCCCGCTGCCGGACGGCCCCCTCAGCCAGGACGAATCGGAAAATATCGAGATCTACCGGCGGGTGAGTCCTGCCGTGGTCAACATCACCTCCACCACCCTCGGCTTCGACTTCTTCTTCAGCGCCGTCCCCCAGCAAGGTTCCGGTTCCGGATCCATCATCGACGCCCAGGGCCACATCCTGACCAACTACCACGTCATCGCAGACGCTCGACTCCTGGAAGTGACGCTGCTGACCGAAGAACGCAAGTTCGAAGCCAAGGTGATTGGCGCAGATCCCCCCAACGACCTGGCCATCATCAAGATCGATCCCGCCAACGCGCCGCTTACCGTCGTCCCATTGGGGACCTCGGCCGATCTGAGGGTGGGGCAGAAGGCGCTGGCCATCGGAAACCCCTTCGGCCTGCAGGGAACCCTGACCGTGGGGGTAGTCAGCTCGCTGCAGCGGTCGATTCAGGACCAGGGGGGCCGGCTGATCGACGATGTCATCCAGACCGACGCCGCCATCAATCCGGGAAATTCGGGAGGCCCTTTGCTGAACGCCCGGGGTGAACTCATCGGCATCAACACCCAGATCTTTTCCACCAGCGGCGGCAGCATCGGCATCGGCTTCGCCGTGCCGGTGGACACCGCCAGGCGCATCATCCCCGACCTGATTTCAACGGGGCGGGTGCGGCGGCCCTTCGCGCGCCTGGAGGGCTATCGCATCACCCCCCGGTTGGCCCGGGTGCTGGATCTTCCGGTGACTCAGGGCGTCCTGGTGGCCCGAACGGCCAGTGGAGACTCCTTTTCCGAAGCGGGGGTCCGCGGCGGGAGACGGACCTATCGGGTGGGCAACAGGCGGCTCATCCTGGGAGGGGATATCATTGTGGAAGCCGACGGTCAAACGGTCGACTCCATCGCGCGCCTGAGACGGATCGTGGGCAAGAGACGTCCCGGAGAAGCGATCGATCTCAGGATCTACCGCGACGGCCGCCCCATGACCATCGCCGTGAAACTGCTGCAACGGCCTCGCTACCTGTAGGAAAGAATCGCGGATCGACCGGGCGCCCGGAGTTCCGGCGCCCCGGTCGGACGAATCGGAAACATGGTGCAACCGGGCAGGAATCGACTCTTGAAAACGCCCCTGATTCTGGCGGGAGCCGCGGTCGGTCTGGGCATTCTCATCTTTTTCTTCGCCAACTTTCGGGAAGAGCGTGCCGTGCAGCGGTGTTTCGAGGCTCTGCACCGCGGAGACCTGGAAGCAGCCTATCAGATCTGGGGCCCCACCGAGGAGTACACCTTCAAGGACTTCCTGCAGGACTGGGGAGAAGACGGATACTACGGGCGGGTTCGCTCCTTCCGGATCGTCGAATCGGAGTCCCAGGGCAGCGGCGTGATCGTGAGGGTGCAGATCAGGACAGATGAGGGCCAACTCAGAGTTCCCATCGCCTTCTGGGTCGAGCGCAAGGACCGCAGCATCGGCTTTGCGCCCGCGGATTTCTAGCGTGCTGTCTCAGAAGTGCATTTGCAGTATTTCGGCCAGAAGCTCAAATGAATTCAATGAGTTAACGTCTTGAATATTGCGCCGAATTAATGGGACAGGACACTAGCAAGGCCGTGCCTCAGTCCGGCAAGCCGGGCAAAATGCACAAATACGAGATAATCATCTACTGGAGCAACGAAGACGGCGCCTTTGTGGCTGAAGCGCCCGAGCTTCCGGGATGCGCAGCCCACGGCAACACGCAGGAGGCGGCGTTGCAGCACATCAGCCAGGCCATGGACCTGTGGATTGAAACGGCGCGGGAGTTTGGCGATCCAATTCCAGAGCCAAAGGGTGAACGCTTGATGTTGGCATGACCAACCACCCTGTCGTTCCGCCCCCTTGTATCGCATCGATTACACTTCAATCCTCAGCCCGTGCCCTCGAAAACGTATTCTACCGGCAGTCCACTGTTCCCGAAATTCCCATGGAATATTCTTTCTGTCCCCGGTGCGGTGGTCCCCTGGCCTCCAGAAAGCTGAAAGTCAACGAGCCGGAACGCCTGGTCTGCACGGTTTGCGGCTTCGTCTTCTTCCTGGATCCGAAGGTCGCCGCAGGCACCCTTTTCACCATCGACGGCAAGATCCCGCTGCTGCAGCGATCCATTGAGCCCAGCTACGGGAAATGGGTGTTTCCGGGCGGGTTCGTGGACCGGGGCGAAGCCGTCCGGGATGCGGCTGTCCGGGAGACCAGGGAAGAAGCGCACCTGGAGGTACGCCTGGTCAGCCTGCTCAATGTCTACTCCTATTCGGGGAGTCCGGTCATCCTGGTGGTCTACGCCGCCGAGGTCATCGGCGGCAAGCTCGAAGCCGGGGACGAGTGCCTGGACGCGAGGCTCTTTGCCCCCGAGGACATTCCCTGGCAGGAACTCGCCTTCCCCAGCACCCGGGAAGCTGTCGGCGAGTACGTCGAGAGGTTTCTTTCGTCTGAATGAGGTCGTAACCATGGCCAGCCTGGATCATGAGATTCACGTCGGGTCGTTGGCGGAGGTGCAGGCCAGGAGTCCGCTCCTCGTCTCGGACGGTCCCGTCCCGATCGTACTGTTCCATCACGAGGGAAAGGTCTACGCAGTCGACAACCGGTGTCCGCACATGGGCTTCCCCCTCAATCGCGGCACGGTCGAGGACGGGATTCTCACCTGTCACTGGCATCACGCCCGCTTCGACCTGGCCAGTGGCTGCACCTTCAATCTGTTCGCCGACGATGTGGACGCCTACCCGGTCAGAGTCACGGGGGACGAGGTCTATCTGAGCACGGTCAGGCCGCAGCGGGATCCGGTGGCCCGTTGGTCGCGCCGGCTTCAGGAAGGGATGGAGCAGAATCTCAGCCTCATCATCGGCAAATCGGTCATCGGCCTCCTGCACAGCGGCGTCACGCCTGACGAGATCGCGAAGCTCGGCGCGCTCTACGGCGTGCGGCACCGGCAGGACTGGGCCTCGGGTCTGACCATCCTCAGCGCGATGGCCAACCTCTGTGATCACCTGGAAGGGGACGACCGGATTGCACCTTTGTTTCACGGGCTGGTTCACGTCGCACGGGACTGTGCAGGCATGACGCCCAAATTCGAGATCAGCCCCCTGGACAACGAGGAGATTCCCCAGGAACACCTCAAGCGCTGGCTGCGCTATTTTGTGGAGGTGCGGAGTACGGAGGGGGCGGAACGCTGCCTGCTGACCGCGGTGCAGAAGCGCATGTCCGCCGCCGACATCGCCGACATGATCGTGACCGCGGCGACGGACCATTTCTATCTGGACGGCGGCCACGTGGTCGACTTCATCAACAAGGCGTTTGAGCTGCTCGACCGTATCGGATGGGATCATGCCGGCCGGATTCTGCCATCTCTGGTACACCGGCTGTGCACCGCAACCCGCAGCGAGGAGCGGAATGCCTGGCGCCATCCCATCGACCTTCTTCCGGTGTTGCGCGGCACATTCGAAGAGCTTCCCGGCATGCTGGCTGAAGGCGCCGGCAAAACCTGGGTCCGCGGGCCGGATCTAGCCGATCAACTCCTCGCGGATGATCCCTTTGTCTGCCTGGACGCGCTCACGGGAGCCTTGCGCCAAGGGGCGAAGCCGGTTCAACTGGCGCAGGCCGTTGCCTACGTTGCCGCGCTCCGGATCGTGCGCTTCCACGTCCAGAACGAGTTCGCGGACTGGATCGCGGCGCTCCACACCTTCACTTACGCCAATGGGTTGCATCAGTTGCTCAAGCGGACCCAATCGGCCGACCTCCTCCGCGGCGTCTTCCACGGCGCAATGCGGTGCTATCTCGATCGTTTCTTCAACATCCCTCCCGCCCGAATGCCATCGGGCAACGGGGAAGCGAGCCACCGCCCGGAGGCCGCTCTGCAGGATCTGCTCAACCTGATGAACATTCAGCAACAGACCAACGCTGCCGGGCAGAGGGTCTACAGCTATCTGCACGGTGGGGGCGACAGCGCTGCGCTCTTCCGCACGTTGACCGAGAGTCTGCTCCGCGAGGACGCCGAGTTCCACAGCTTCCAGGTCCTGGAAGCGGCGATCCGTCAGCACGACGAGCTGGAGGATGAAGAAGAAAAGCGGCTGGTCATGGTCGCGGCTGCCCGCTACCTTGCCGCCCACGCACCGACCCAGAGGGCGCTCAACCAGACCCTGCGTATCGCCGTGCGCCTTCACCGGGGCGATCCCGTGTACGAGGCGGAGACGGATTGACCGCGCCCCAGTCCCCGGCGACGGGACGGATCATTCGAGAATCCGGCTCGCGGTCCGGCATACTCCAGCACCCCAGAATTTTGAGACGGGGGGCCCAGGGTGATTCCACGCTAATTTTTCTCTCTCCGGGAGGGCTGATTCTGGTTGATTTGGATGGTTTGCAAGCGGTTCGCGCCTGGAAAAGGGGCCTGATGCGGGGGCTCTGACCTGCATGCCAGCCTGAATCCGGCAGCCTGGAAACCCCCTGGAGCCGAAAGTCATTCATCACTCATCATTCATCATTGTCCCCTGAATCTGGCAGCTTGGGATCACCCTGACGGGGGGCCTGCAGCACCTGGAGGCAGGCCCCCCCTACGTGATAGAATGGGTCTATGAACACGGGCACCATCGCCATCATCGTTGCGATCGTGGGCGTCGGCCTGGCCCTCTGGCGTGCCATGGACAACCGATACAAAGAACTCCGCGAAGACATCAAGGCCATGGATGCCCGGCTCACCTCCCGCATCGATGGCGTCAACTCCCGGATCGATGCCCTCTATCAGGCCCTCTTCAACCGCAAAGACCCCGCCGCCTGAACTGTGCCCGGGCAGTTCGTCACACCTCAAGATTTTAGGGACAGACTTCCCTATAACGGTTGATTTTTGCAGAGAACAGGGGAGATCATTCCTATCTGAGTGGGTTACTCGCCCATTTCAGGGACTATGGTCCACTTGAAGGCTTCGAATGTGTTCCACGGCGCAGGCTGCTAGGGCAGGATTTGGACCTTTCGAATCACCAGCGGCCGGGTGGGCCGGCTCATCTCGCCACTGCTGCTGCGGGCCGTCGGAACACTTGCCAGAGCATCCACCACCGGAAGACCTTCCACCACGTTCCCGAAGATCACGTAGTTGGGCTGCAGGCGCGAGTTGCCGTGCATGATGAAGAACTGGCTGCCGTTGGTGTTGGGCCCGGCGTTGGCCATGGCCACAATGCCGCGGCGATAGCCCCGCCGGTAGAGGGCGGAACCGCGATCGATGTTGTCGTCGAAGGTGCCTCCCCAGGCGCTTTCGCCTCCGGTCCCATCCCCACCGGGATCTCCTCCCTGGATCATGAAGCCTTCCACCACTCGGTGAAAGGTGACCCCGTCATAGTAGCCTCGCTCGGCCAGCAGGCGAAAGTTCTCGACTGCCGTGGGAGAGTCGTCCTCGTAGAATTCGATGGTAATGTTGCCCATTTCGGTTTCGATCCGGGCTTGCTTTCCACCCGAGCTGTTGGCCCCCTTGGGCACCTTGGGGTTACCCGGTCCGGAGGCGGAACAGCCCATCAAGGCCGCCGCTACGAACCAAACTGCCATGAGTTGCCAATAAAGACCGATTCCCATATCCGCCCAAAACGGTCGCAGGTTCATCAACATGGTGCGTCATTCCTTTCCCCGGGTTCCGGTGGCGCAAGTGATAACAGGAGCCTCTTGCAAAATTCCGCAGACAGGGAGCAGGGGACGGACGGGAGCAGTCCCCAGCGCTGCAGCGCTGCACGACGAGTTTTGCAAAAGGCTCGACAAAGGGTCCCTGATCCTGCCGGCTGCACGTCAGGCCCTTGATTGTACCCTCTGAAGGCAAACGAAGAGGGTAATCCTGTTTCTGGGACAGGACGCTCCACTTTCGTTTGTGTTCTGCGGCGCCATGGTGTTAAGCTTCAGTTTGTGAGATTATTCACAACATGGCGCAGGCGCAAGGGATGAGGGTTTCCGTTGCCCGCCTCGAATTCCACTGACACTCGAATGTCGAAGTCCTCGATCGCTGCTGCCGCCGCCGTCAGAGCGGTGGCTGCATTTCTCTGCCCGGCACCGGACGATGGAGGAGACCGGACGGTTGATGGCGCCGCAGCCCCATGACTCGATTCCGGGAGGCTGCCCCGGATTGGCGGAGACCGCTCGACGGCTCCCAGCGCCGGGCCGGACTTTCCGCCGGCGCCACCCATAGGCCACATGCTTCACAGGAACACCAAGGGTCTGGATCTTCCCATCGCCGGCGAGCCCGAGCACCGGGTCGAGACGGCCTCGCCGGCGCATCAGGTGGCCTTGCTGGCCGCCGACTACCCGGGCATGAGCCCGACCATGCACGTGCAGGTCGGGGACGAGGTTCGTCGAGGCCAGCTCCTTTTCGAGGACAAGAAGACCTCCGGGGTTCGATACACCTCGCCGGGTTCGGGCCGGGTGACGGCCATTCACCGGGGCCAGCGGCGCGCCCTTCAGTCGCTGGTCGTTCAACTGGACGCCTCCGAGTCGAGCGGCCGCGCCGACAGCGTCAGCTTCAGCGCCTATACCGGGCGGCACCCCGGTTCCCTCGCCAGGACCGACGTCCAGGAGCTGCTGCTCGAATCGGGCCTCTGGACGGCTCTGCGGGCCAGGCCCTTCGGCAAGGTGGCCAACCCGGCCCAAACCCCCCGGTCGATCTTCGTCACCGCCATGGACAGCAACCCTCTGGCGCCCCCTGCCCGCCTGGCCCTGGAAGGACAGGAGGATGCCTTCGAACGGGGATTGCGGGCGGTGGCCAAGCTGACCCAAGGGCCGGTCTTCATTTGCGAGAGTCCGGAAAGCGGGTTTCCCGTTCCATCCGACTCCCAGTTCCGCCGGGAAGAATTCAGAGGCCCTCATCCTTCGGGCACCGTCGGCTTCCACATTCACAACCTCGACCCGGTGGACAGGAATCGCCTGGTCTGGCATTTGAACTTCCAGGACGTGGTGGAAATCGGAAGGCTCTTCGCTGACGGCCAGGTGCACCCCGAGCGAATCATCTCTCTGGCCGGTCCCTCGGCCAGGCGGCCTCGCCTGCTGAGGACCCGATTGGGCGCCTCCACCGGGGACCTCACCCAGGGAGAGCTGACCGACGGCGAATCCCGCATGATCTCGGGTTCGGTCCTGTCCGGCCGGACAGCCTCGGGAGAGATCTTCGGCTTCCTGGGACGCTATCATCAACAGGTTTCCGTTCTCCCGGAAAACCGCTCCCGGGAGTTCCTGGGATGGCTTTCACCCGGGGTCAGCCGCTATTCCACCATCAACACCTACCTGTCCAGGCTGCTCCCGGGCAGGAAATTCCGCTTCACCACCTCGACCCATGGATCCTCCCGCGCCATGGTCCCCATCGGGATGTACGAGCGCGTCTTCCCCTTCGACATCCTTCCCACTTTCGTGCTGAGGGCCCTGCTGGCGGGCGACACCGAGAAGGCCGAAGAACTGGGGTGCCTGGAGCTGGATGAGGAAGATCTGGCCTTGTGTTCGTTCGTCTGCCCCGGCAAGGTCGAGTACGGACCCCTCTTGCGACAGGTTCTGACCACTATCGAGAAGGAAGGCTGATGAAGGTCCTGCGCACCATTCTGGATTCTCAGGCCAAGCACTTTCACAAGGGCGGAGCGCTGGAATTCGCCTATCCCTTCTACGAAGCGCTCGACACCTTTCTGTATACGCCGGGACAGGTCACCAGGGGCAGTTCCCACGTCAGGGACGGACTCGACCTGAAGCGCATGATGGTGACCGTGGTCGTCTCTCTCATTCCCGCGGTGTTCATGGCCATGTACAACACCGGCCTGCAGGCCCATCGGGCCATCTCCCAGGGCGCCCTCCCCCTGGAAACCTGGCAGACGGCCGCAATGATCCAATTGGGACTGGGCGGGTTCGATCCGGGCGACCCATTGGCCTGCATGCTGCACGGCGCCCTCTACTACCTTCCCGTGCTGCTGGTCACCTTCCTGATCGGGGGCCACTGCGAGGCTCTTTTCGCCGTCGTCCGCAAGCACGAAATCAACGAGGGATTCCTGGTGACGGGAATGCTCTTCCCCTTGACCCTGCCGCCAACCATACCCTTGTGGCAAGTGGCCTTGGGCATTGCCTTCGGGGTGATCATCGGCAAGGAGATCTTCGGTGGGACGGGAATGAATATCCTGAACCCGGCGCTGACGGCCAGGGCCTTCCTCTTCTTTGCCTATCCCGCCGAGATTTCGGGAAACAAGGTCTGGGTGGCGGCGCAAACCAGCGCCGACGGCGTCAGCGGGGCGACCTGGCTGGCCGAGGCGGCGACCCTGGGACATCAGGTGCTCCTGGAAGGACTGAGCTGGTGGGACGCCTTCCTGGGATTCATCCCCGGCTCCATGGGCGAAACCTCGACCCTGGGGTGCCTCATGGGGGCCTTGATTCTGATCGTGACCAAGGTGGGCTCCTGGCGTATCATGACGGGTGTGGTGTTCGGCTCCCTGGCGGCCTCGACCCTGCTCAACGCCATCGCCTCCGACACCAATCCCCTGCTGGCGGTTCCCTTCGGATGGCACGTGGTCCTGGGGGGTTGGGCCTTCGGAGCGGTCTACATGGCGACCGACCCGGTCTCGGCCTCCCACTCCAATATCGGCCGATACATCTACGGTCTGTGCATCGGGATCCTGGCGATCCTGATCCGGGTGGTCAACCCGGCCTACCCCGAGGGAATGATGCTGGCCATTCTCTTCGTCAATCTGTTCGCCGGCCTGATCGACTACTTCGTGGTTCAGGCCAACGTCAAGCGCAGGAGGGCCCGCTATGCAGCATAGCGTCGGCTACACCATTCTCTTCGCCGGCCTGATCTGCGTCGTTTGCGCCGTGCTGGTCTCCTCCTCGGCGGTGTCGCTCAGCGAAATGCAGCAGGCCAACGCCGCCCTGGACAAGCGCAAGAACGTCCTGCTGTCGGCAGGCCTGGCTCAACCCTCCGACAAGCTGGACGCCGCCCGGGTTCAGGAACTGTTTCGGACGGTGAAACCGGTGGTCATCGACCTGCAGTCCGGAGAGGCGGTTCCGGACATCGACCCCTCCACCTTCGACCAGAGGAAAGCCCGCAATGATCCCGATGCCAGCCGTCCCGCCCCACCCAACGACTCCAGCATCAGCCGTCTGCCCCATCAGGCCGTGGTCTACCAGGTCTTGAACGAGTCCGGGGAAATGCAGATGGTGGTGCTGCCCATCGAGGGATACGGACTCTGGTCCACCCTCTACGGCTTCCTGTCCCTGGACGCCGATACCAGGACGGTGCGGGGGCTCACCTATTACCAGCACGGCGAGACCCCGGGCTTGGGGGGCGAGGTGGACAATCCCCGCTGGAAGGCCCGCTGGCCCGGCCGGATCGCCTTCGACAGCGCCGGTCGAACGGTGATTGAAGTGATCAAGGGGCGGGCCGGTCCTCCCGAGGAGGATCCTCATCGCGTCGACGGACTGGCAGGCGCCACCATTACCAGCCGGGGCGTCACCAACATGCTGCGGTTCTGGCTGGGAGACAACGGATTCGGACCCTATTTGAAGAGACTTCGCGACCATCGCAAGTCATCCTGAGGAAGCAAAATGGCAGGTCCCGGGCGCAAGGCGCTACTCGATCCACTCTTTGAGAACAACCCCATTGCTCTGCAGGTGCTGGGGATCTGTTCGGCCCTGGCCGTGACCACCAAGATGGAGACCTCGGTGGTGATGTGCGGGGCGGTGATCTTCGTTCTGACCTTTTCCAATTTCTTCGTCAGCCTGCTTCGCAACAATATCCCCAGCTCCATCCGCATCATCGTGCAGTTGACCATCATTTCGTCCCTGGTGATCATCGCCGATCAGTTCCTGAAGGCCTACCTCTACGACATCAGCAAGCAACTGTCGGTGTTCGTGGGTCTGATCATCACCAACTGCATCATCATGGGGCGGGCTGAAGCCTTCGCCATGCAGAATCGGCCCAGCCTGAGCATCATGGACGGCCTGGGCAACGGCTTCGGTTACAGCCTGATACTGCTGGCCACCGGCTTTTTCCGGGAACTGCTGGGGTCCGGAAAGCTCTTTGGCCACACCGTGTTCCCCCTGGCGACGGAGGGAGGGTGGTACTCGCCCAACGGATTGATGACCTTGTCGGCCGGCGCATTTTTCATTATCGGCGGCTTCATCTGGGCGCTGCGTGTCTGGAAGCGCGACCAGGTGGAAGAGGAGGGCTGATTCAGCATGCTGGAACACTATCTCGGCCTGGCGGTCAAGACGATTTTTGTGGAGAACATGGCTCTGGCCTTCTTTCTGGGCATGTGCTCTTTCCTGGCGGTATCCAAGAAGATCAACACCGCTTTCGGCCTGGGCCTGGCGGTGATCTTCGTGCTCACGGTGACGGTGCCGATCAACAACCTGCTGTTCAACTACGCCCTCACGGAGGGGGCTCTGTCCTGGCTCCACCCCGATCTGGCCGGCTATGACCTCTCCTTTCTGGGATTCCTCTGCTACATCGGAACCATTGCCGCCATGGTCCAGATCGTGGAAATGACCCTGGACCGCTTCGTACCCACCCTCTATGCGGCACTGGGAGTCTTCCTGCCCCTGATCGCCGTCAATTGCGCCATTCTGGGCGCTTCGCTCTTCATGGTGGAGCGGGACTACAACTTCGGCGAGAGCGTCGTATTCGGCCTGGGTTCCGGCATCGGCTGGTTCCTGGCCGTGGTGGCGCTGGCATCCATTCGGGAAAGAATGCGCTACAGCAACGTTCCCCCGGCGCTGAGGGGGTTGGGCATGACCTTTATCCTGACCGGCCTGATGGCCATCGGATTCATGGCCTTTGGAGGCATTCAGCTTTAAGGGACAAGCCGGCCGGACAGGCCGGAATTCGGTAGTGTTCCGCCTCGGAAACAGGGTTGTCCCATCGTCATTCCGAGACAGGACACTTCAGCATCGCAGGAGGGACGGTTCCTCATGACTGTGACTGTGATTCTGGGCGTGATCATGTTCACCGCGGTCATCCTTTCGCTGGTGGTGGTGTTGATGGTCGCCAGGAGCAGGCTGGTGGCCGGCGGCGAGGTCGACATCGTGATCAACGACGATGCCGACAACACCATTCAGGTGCCCGCGGGAGGGACCCTGCTGAGCGCCCTGGCGGCCCGCAAGATCTTCATTCCCTCGGCCTGCGGGGGCAAGGGGAGCTGCGGCGTCTGCAAGGTGGACGTCTTCGAGGGCGGCGGCGCCATGCTGCCCACCGAGCCCCCCCATATCACCCGCAGGGAGGCCCGGGAAGGGTGCCGGCTCTCCTGTCAGGTCAAGGTCAAGCAGGACCTGAAGATCGGTGTCCCGCCCGAGGTCTTCAGCGTTCGCCAGTGGCGCTGCAAGGTGCGCTCGAACCACAACGTGGCCACCTTCATCAAGGAGCTGGTCCTGGAGCTGCCTGCAGGCGAAGAGGTGCCCTTCCGCGCCGGAGGATATATCCAGATCACCTGTCCTCCCCACACCGTCGGATACGAGGACTTCGAGATCGAGGAAGAGTTCCGCCAGGACTGGGACCGGTTCAATCTCTGGGAGATCCGGTCCACGGTGGAGGAGCCCGTGGACAGAGCCTACTCCATGGCCAACTATCCGGAGGAAAAGGGGATCATCATGCTCAACATCCGGGTGGCCACCCCGCCCCCCCGCAGCCCCAAGGGCACGCCCCCGGGAAAGATGTCCTCCTACACCTTCAGTCTGAAGCCGGGCGACGACGTCACCATTTCAGGCCCCTTCGGCGAGTTCTTCGCCAAGGACACCCAGGCGGAAATGGTCTTCATCGGCGGCGGCGCCGGCATGGCTCCCATGCGATCCCACATCTTCGATCAGTTTCGCCGCTTGAGCACCCGGCGCAAGGTCACCTTCTGGTATGGAGCCCGCAGCCTCCGCGAGGCCTTTTACATCGATGACTTCAACCAGATCCAGACTGAAAATTCCAACTTCAAATGGCACCTGGCCTTGTCGGAACCCCTGCCCGAGGACCAGTGGACCGGCTACACCGGATTCATCCACCAGGTCCTCTACGACAACTACCTCAAGGACCACCCGGCCCCGGAAGACATCGAGTACTATATCTGCGGCCCCCCCCCGATGATGAAGGCCTGCTTCAAGATGCTGGATGACCTGGGGGTAGAACCGGAAAACATCGCCTTCGACGACTTCGGGGGTTAGGGCCGGAGTGTTGCACTCTGGTATGCTGGTTGAGGTCGGA
Organism: Terriglobia bacterium; assembly: GCA_963665655.1. Taxonomy (GTDB): domain Bacteria; phylum Acidobacteriota; class Terriglobia; order Versatilivoradales; family Versatilivoraceae; genus Versatilivorator. Next base: position 3,471,635 of record OY762429.1, on the reverse strand, counting down.
TGGAGAGCGGATACGGAATGGCCGCTGTCAGGCCAACCACTCGATCACCTTCATCCCCAAGGGACTTTTGCAATTCCCAAAGGAAAGGAGCAGCGCAATGAGCAGATTTCGGGGAGAATTGTTGACTCTGGCCTGTCTGGGCACCCTGTCGTTTTTCCTCTCTCTCCTGTTCGTCGCCTCGGTCAAGGGACGGTCTGACGGAAGGGATATACCGTTTGCTGCGGTCCTGGGCGCATCGGGCTGCTACGTTTCCGGCTGTCACCTGACTGCTGGCAGCACGTTGAACGAGGTGGGTTCCGTCTCGTTCAACAACCTGCCGGCAAGCTTTGTTCCCGGGGAAACCTATGACCTGGGAATCACGATGACCGGAGGATCGATTTACGGGTTCCAGTTGGCTGCTGTTTTCTCCGATGACACTCAGGCTGGCTCCCTGACGGCCGTCACCGAAGAAACCATCGTCGAAATGGCGAGTGGCGGCGACTACGACGACGATCATGACCATGATCATGACCACGATCATGGTCATGACGATGACGCCGTTGAGGGTCAGGCAGTGCAGATTCTGACTCATGCCAGGCGGCTGGTCTCCAATTCCGTCGATTTTCAGTGGACGGCGCCGATGGAGCCTAAAAGCCGCAGTGTGTTACTCAAAGTGGCGGCCAATTCCGCCAACGGCGACGGCTCCCCCGGGGGAGACGCGATCAACACACTCGAGGCCTCGATTCGGCCGGGCGCCATGACGACCTTCGTCCCGGTGGTGCTGAGCGCGGGCGGGAAGCACGACTCCTTCTTCACCTCGGAGCTGACCCTGACCAACCGGGGCTCCGAGGCGGCCATGCTCAACTTCACCTACACGGGCACTTCCGTCGGAAGCGGCATGGCCACCGACATGCTGGGTCCCCACCAGCAGAAGATCGCGCCTGACGCCATCGACTATCTCAGCGGACTGGGCATTCCCATGCCGGAGATTGCCAACCGTATTGGAACCCTGAGAGTGGATGTCTCGGGGTCTTCCGACGTGAGCGCGGTGGTCCGGACCACCACCCCCACGGCCGTCCCCGAAGGGCGCGCCGGACTGGCCTACCTGGGAGTTCCGGAACACGAGGGATTCCACGAGGAAGTCGTCTACCTGTGCGGATTGCGCGAGAACCCGGGGGACCGCTCCAACGTGGCCGTCCAGAACATGGGAGCCGAGGGCTCGATCACCTTGAGGACCACGGTGTATTCCGGCAATCCGACCGATCCCGCCGGCACAATGCTGGAGGACGTGAGGCTGGGACCGGGAGAGTTCCACCAGTTCAACGCCGTGCTGGGTCTGGCCGGCAAGGCCGATCCCATGTTCGGGGGCTACGTCGAGGTGGAGCGGGTGGAGGGCATGGCGCCCTTCTATGCCTACGGGGTCGTCAACGACAACGCCAACTCGGACGGCTCCTTCGTCTTTCCGGTCAGCGCCGGCTCGCTGATGGGAGCGATGGGGCAGACCCTGCCGGCGATAGTGGAGAGTGGAGCCTTCACCACCGAGCTGACGCTGACCAACTTCTCGGACCAGCAGAAGGCGGTGATGTTCAGCGTTACCCATGAAAGAATCCAGACGGAGGACAACACGGCCGGCTTCGGTCCGGTGCCCATGCTCCCCGGCCAGCAGTTGATCATTCCCCAGGCGCTGGCCTACGCCCGCCAGAACCTGGGACTCGATGTGCCCCGGGGCCTGGTGGCGCCCCTGATCGCCAGTCCGGTGGCGGGAGACCTGAGCGGGATCGTGATCGGAGCCCGGGTGGTGGCGCAGGCGGACCCGCAAGACAGGACCAGGGGGCAGTACGGCGTCTTCTACACGGCGGTGCCCCGGGGCATGGGCTTCACCACCAGCGCCTGGGTGGACGGGTTGCAGCAGAACGAGGAGAACCGCAGCAACCTGGCCCTGATCAACACCGGAGAGGTCGATGACCACGACATCGTCTTCGAGATCGACATCTACGACGGGGAGACGGCCGCGCTGAGCAAGACCGTTACCATGGCGGAGGAAGACAGGCTGGTGGTCCCGGCCAAGGGCTTTCGCCAGATCAACCAGGTCCTGAAGCACGCCGCGGGAACCATGCAGGGCTACATCGAGATCCGCAAGGTCTCCGGCGCCAATCCCTTCCTGGCCTACGGGGTGGTCAACGACGGCGGATCTCCGGGACAGCGAACCGGCGATGGCGCCTATATCCCGGCCAGGCATTAGGCCCCGGCAGCTCTCCGCGCTGCGACGGGCAAATGAAGCATCATCGAGAACCGCTCAGTGCGCTTCTTCCGGGGCAACAGCAGAGCGCCGCGCTCCGGCTGAGCATCCGCCCCGCAACAGGAAGCGCGCCTGGGTCCGCCCCCTCCTCTTCCGGAGAACGCGACCGCATGTCGGGTCCCGATCCCGGACGGTGAGGTCCCCTCACAACCTCCTCAAGGCCGGTCACCGTGTTAACCGGCGTCCCGGTCGCTCCGTCGTAGATTTCCAACGTGAAGACGCTGCCACTGCCGTCCACTTCTCCAGTTGGGTAAAGCGGAAGGTGCGGCTTCGTCCGGTTGATCGTTCCGTTTTCTCTCGTGCCTTGACAGACAGGCTCGAAAGTTTTGTCTGGCTGAGCCTTTTGCAAAAATCCTCAGTAAGCGGGATTTATTGCCGGGAAGGGTTGTGATCCCCGGGAGGTGGCGTTTGCACCTCAATTTCGCAAAACGTCGTTCAAGAAACCGAGCGCTGAACGCGGCTTCTTGCCCGATTCGCGGGCCGGATGGAAACCATGGTCCCGGTTTATGGTGTGGAGGACGCCCCACGGGGGGCTTTGGGCGGCCCGTGCAGATCCGAATTTTGCAAAAGGCTCCAATGTGAAGATAAATCGAAGGCATTGGATTTTTAGATGAAGAATGAGCGAGATTATGGTTCATACTGTTTGGAGTGGGCCGTGTCAAGGCTTGGAGGTCCTCGAAGCCGGCGCCAGGTTGGAGCCGGCACTGGCCGGCGAGCTATCGAGGTCCACTCCGAGCCCCGACAAAAGGGGGTGGAATTGAAGAGTCCCGACCAACTGAGACGAGAGAACGAAATGCTGCGGGAGCGCATCTCCAGGCTGAGCGCGGCCAGCCTGCGCATCAGCGCAAGCCTCGACCTCGACACCGTCTTGTCCGAGATCGTGGAAAGCGCCTGCGCGTTGACCGGCGCCCGTTATGGCGTGATCACGACCATCGGTGATGCAGGGGAGCCCGAGGACTTCGTCTCGTCCGGCTACACCGCCGACGAGCACCGCCAAATTGTGGAGTGGGCCGACGGGCTGCGGCTGTTCGAACACTTCCGAGACCTCGAGGGCACGCTGAGAGTTTCGGATTTTCCCGGTCACGTCCGGTCGCTTGGCATTGCCCCCCACCCGATCCTGCCGAAGACGGTCCAGGCAGCGGTGATGCGTCATCGCGGGGTGAATGTCGGCAACTTTTTCCTGAGCGGGAAGGCGGGCGGACGGGAGTTCACCAGCGAGGACGAGGATATCTTGCTGTTGTTCGCCGCCCAGGCGGCGACGGCGATCGCCAACGCGCGCACCTACCGTGACGAGAATCGCGCCCGGGCCGACCTGGAAGCCCTGGTCGACACCTCGCCGGTGGGGGTGGCGGTCTTCAATGCAAGGACCGGGCAGCCGGTTCTGATCAATCGGGAGGTGACGCGGATTCTCGGAGGCCTGGTGGCGCCGGGAAAGTCGGCGGAGCAATTGCTGGAGGTCGTGAAGGTCCGGCGCGCCGACGGCCAGGAAATCAGCTTGGAAGAGTTTTCCCTGGCGCAGTTGCTGAGCAACTCCACGCCGGTGCGCGCCGAAGAGATCGTGCTCGAGATTCCCGACGGTCGGAGCGTTACGACGCTGCTCAACGCCACGCCGATCCATTCCGAGGAGGGCGTCACCGAGTCGGTGGTCGTCACCTTGCAGGACATGGCGCCGCTGGAGGAGCTGGAGCGGTCGCGGGGGGAGTTTTTGGGCCTGGTGAGCCACGAACTGCGGGCGCCGCTGGCCGCGATCAAGGGCTCGGCCACCACCGTGCTGGACGCCTCTCGGGCTCCGGCCTTCGCCGAGATCCGGCAGTTTTTTCGCATCATCGAACAGCAGGCCGATCACATGCGGGGTTTGATCAGCGACCTGCTGGATGCGGGGAGCATCGAGGCGGGCACCCTGTCGGTCATGCCGGAGGCGACCGAGGTCGCCCCCCTGGTGGACCAGGCCAGGAAAACCTTCCTGAGTCGAGGCGCCCGGCACACCGTCCTGATCGATCTGCCGCCAGACCTGCCCCCGGTGCTGGCCGACGGGGACCGGATCATTCAGGTTCTCAACAACCTCTTCTCCAATGCGTCGAGGCTCTCTCCCCAAGCGCTCCCCATCCGGGTCTCCGCCGTGCAGGACGGACTTGAGGTGGCGATCTCGGTTTCCGATAAAGGCTCAGGCATACCGCCGGAGCAGTTGCCACGCCTGTTCCGCAAGCGCGCCCGTGTTGGAGACAGCGACACCGGGATCGGCGGGTCGGGGCTGGGGTTGGCCATCTGCAAGGGGTTGGTGGAGGCCCACGGGGGGCGCATTCGGGCCGAAAGCGCCGGAGCCGGCCTGGGCGCGAGGTTTACCTTCACCGTCCCGGTCGCCGAGGGGACCGGCAGCCGTGCCGCTGCCGGCTTCGCCTGGGGTTCCCCGGGCTCACGGCGGGAAGGACGGGAGCGAACACGCATCCTGGTGGTGGACGACGACCCGCTGACGCTCCGTTTCGTCCGGGGCGCCCTGTCGGCCGAAGGCTACGAGCCGCTTGTGACGGGCGATCCCCTGGAGGTGTCCGATCTGATCAAGACGAAGAAGCCCCACTTGGTCCTGCTGGACCTGATGCTGCCCGGGATCGATGGCATCGAGTTGATGGAGACGGTCCCGGAGCTGGCCGATCTGCCGGTCATCTTCATCTCCGGCTATGGAAGGGACGAAACCATAGCCAAGGCACTGCAGCAGGGAGCCGCCGACTACATTGTCAAGCCCTTCTCGCAGACCGAGCTGGTGGCGAGAGTGCAAGCAGCTCTGCGCAGGCAGGCCGAGATCCCCGAACCCTTTCGTCTGGGGGACCTGGCCATTCACTACGAGCAGCGCCGGGTGACCGCGGTCGGGAAGCCGCTGGACCTGACGGCCACCGAATACGACCTGCTCCGCGTGCTTTCGGTCAACGCCGGACGGGTCATGACCTACGATTCCCTGCTGCGTCAAGTCTGGAAAGGGACGAATTCCGGGAACCATCGACTGGTGAACGCCTTCGTGAGGAGCCTGCGCCGCAAGCTGGGCGATGACGCCGCCAACTCCACCTACATCTTTACCGTACGCGGGGTCGGCTACCGCATGGCCAGGCCGAGCGACCGTTGAGAGCCTCCTGTTCCGAGAAGTGGCTCCCTGCCATGGTGCTCACAGAGCTGTTGCACGGGGAAGCGAGCGACGCGGGCACCCCTTGGGACCCGCCGGGGTAGTGACGCTGGCACGCATGGAAGGGGTGCCCGCGCCGCCCGCTTCCTACCATTCGAGCCGGCCCAGGATGCGGATTGCGGTGCCGCTCGCTCCCGGGGCATGCTGTTCCCGTGTGGCTTCGACGCTCAGGTCGCTCGCCTCGTTCAGGCGATAACCGGCGGTCATCGCCACTTGGCCCGGGGTTGCGCCGGGCGCACCGTGGGAGATGGCATGCATCGTGGACCCCGCCTGCGATCCCCACAGCTCTTGGGCGCGGCTCGCGGCCGCTCCCAACTGCGGCTCCAGCGCGAACCAGGGTCCCGGACCATCCACGCCCGGTCCGACCCGCAACGCCACGCTTGCGCCCCATTCTTCGAAGCCCTTCGCCTGGTGCGCCAGCAGAAAGCGTCCCTGGACTTCCAGGCCGAGCTTCAGCCGGGTGTGCACATAGGCCAAGCCGCCGCCGATTTCCGCGCCCAGGCCGGAGAGATCGTTGCCGTCATCCCAGCGGCTGCCGGCTTGCACGCGGGAAGTCAGCTGCTCCGCCGGTGAAATCGTCCGTTCGGCGCTCCCTTCCAACAGCAGGCGGACCCGCGTCGCGGTCCCGGTCGCTTTCATCAAGCCGGGCTGTTCCTGCGAGCGCAGCCTGGCGTGGAAGGCATCCGCCTTGATCGCCATGTTGCCCCCGGCCGTCAGTTCCTTGCGCCCGCCGCCGGCGAACATCCCCATCCCGAGCGGAGTATCGACCGTCCCGAAGGTATCCGTCACCGTCAAAGACCCGCTGCCGAACCCGCCCATCCCCCACAGGGTCAGACCTTGCTGCGGCGCCCAGTGCAAGTAGGGCTGCACGCTCGTCAGGCCGCCGTCTCCTTCGCCCGGCGCCCGGCCATCCACCAGCGGCGCTTCCACCGTATAGCCGAGATCCCCCATGCTGTGCGAAACGGCCGCGCCCAGCAACAGCGACTCGCGCGGCCGGGTTTCGAAGCCCACGTGGCTCGTGAACAGGTCGCCGCGCGCCGTGGCTCCCGTTGGGGTCGGCAGGGAACTGCGGGTCGTAGCCGCGCGCCCCCACAGCGTCCAGTTCGCCCATCCGGGCTCCGCTCCGTGCTCCGCCTCCGGTCCGACCGGCAGCGCAAATCGTCCGCCGTTCAGCCACGCCAGGTCCGCGAACGGCTCGTGCAACTGCTCCAGCCGTTCATGGTGGCGGCCCATGCCGGCGCCGCGCAGGGAGCCCAAACTCATTTGCGGAGTTCCGGGATCTTGCGAGAGGAAACGCTCCCCGATCGCCTCCACCGCTTCGGACGCCATCGAACGCGCCAGCAGAGACAACACCCGTCCGGTGGTGGTCGCTCGCGTCTCCGGCACGTCGCCGTCACGAATCGTTCCCATTGCCTCCTCATTCGTCACGGCGGAGGCGCTTGACAACTGCAGGCTCACGGTGAACATCTCGTCGCCTTCCAGCAGGTTGTCCTCGGCGGTCTGCACCGTGATCGTCCGCTGCTCGCCGGCCGTGCCCGTGAAGCGGACCGGAGTCGGGTCTGCGGTGTAGTCCTCCCCCTCGGTGGCCGTGCCGTCGGTGAAGCCGGGGGTCACGGTCAACCCGCCCGAGACCGCCTTGTCCAGCGTCACGGTGAAGGTCAACGGATCGCCCTCCAAGGCGCTCGCATCCGTTATCGTCACCTTCGCGCCGTCGTCGTCGCTGATGGTCCCGGTCGCCGTATCGGTCGCCGTCACGGAGGCCGAGGTTCCGGAAACGCTCAGGCTCACCGTGAAGGTCTCGTCCGCCTCGACGGCGGTGTCCTCGGTCGTCGCCACCGCGAAGGTCCGCGTCTCGCCCGCCGTGCCGGCGAAGGCGAGCGCCGCCGTGTTGGCGGTGTAATCCGCGCCCTCGGTGGCCGTGCCGTCTCTGAAGCCGGGGGTCACCGTCAGGCCTCCCTCGACCGCCTCGTCCAGCGTCACCGTGAAGGTGATCGAGTCGCCCTCAGCGGCCGAGGCGTCCTCGATGGCCACCTTCGCGCCGTCGTCGTCGGTGATGGTCCCGGTCGCCGTATCGGTCGCCGTCACGGAGGCCGAGGTTCTGGAAACGCTCAGGCTCACCGTAAAGGTCTCGTCCGCCTCGACGGCGGTGTCCTCGGTCGTCGCCACCGCGAAGGTCCGCGTCTCGCCCGCCGTGCCGGCGAAGGCCAGCGCCGCCGCGTTGGCGGTGTAGTCCGCGCCCTCGGTGGCGGTGCCGTCGGTGAAGCCGGGCGTCACCGTCAGGCCTCCCGACACCGCCTCGTCCAGCGTCACCGTGAAGGTGATCGAGTCGCCCTCGGCGGCCGAGGCGTCCTCGATGGTCACCTTCGCGCCGATGGTCACATTCCCGCCGCCGCCGTCGTCGGTGATGGTCCCGGTCGCCGTATCGGTCGCCCTCACCGACGCCGAGGTCCCGGAGACGCTCAGGCTCACCGTAAAGGTCTCGTCCGCCTCGACAGTGGTGTCCTCGATGGTCTGCACGGTGAAGGTCTGCGTCTCGCCCGCCGCGCCGGCGAAGGCCAGCGCCGCCGTGTTGGCGGTGTAGTCCACGCCCTCGATGGCGGTGCCGTCGGTGAAGCCGGGCGTCACCGTCAACCCGCCCGAAACCGCCTTGTCCAGTCTCACCGTGAAGGTGATCGACTCGCCCTCGGCGGCCGAGGCGTCCTCGATGGCCACCTTCGCGCCGTCGTCGTCGGTGATGGTTCCGGTCGCCGTATCGGTCGCCGTCACGGAGGCCGAGGTCTCCGAGACGGCCAGGCTCACCGTAAAGGTTTCGTCCGCCTCGACGGCGGTGTCCTCGGTCGTCTCCACGGTGAAGGTCCGGGTCTCGCCCGCCGTGCCGGCGAAGGCGAGCGCCGCCGTGTTGGCGGTGTAGTCCGCGCCCTCGGTGGCGGTGCCGTCGGTGAAGCCGGGGGTCACCGTCAACCCATCCTCGACCGCCTTGTCCAGCCTCACCGTGAAGGTGATCGACTCGCCCTCGGCGGCCGAGGCGTCGGCAATGGTCACCGCCGCACTGCCGCTGTCGTCGTCGGTGATGGTCCCGGTCGCCGTATCGGTCGTCACGGAGGCCGAGGTTCCGGAGACACTCAGGCTCACCGTAAAGGTCTCGTCCGCCTCGACGGCGGTATCCTCGGTCGTCCCCACCGTGAAGGTCCGCGTCTCACCCGCCGCGCCGGCAAAGGCGAGCGCCGCCGTGTTCGCGGTGTAGTCGCTGCCCTCGGTGGCGGTGCCGTCTCTGAAGCCGGGGGTCACCGTCAACCCATCCTCGACCGCCTTGTCCAGCGTCACCGTGAAGGTGATCGAGTCGCCCTCGGCAGCCGAGGCGTCGGCAATGGTCACCGCCGGCACGGCGTCGTCGTCGGCCAGCGTCAGCTCCGCGCCGTTCACCGTCAGCCCGGTGGCCGTGCCCGCTACGCCGATGGTCTCGTCGCCCTCGATCAGAGTGTCCTGGGTCGGCGCGAGGGTGAACGTGGCCGTGCCGCTCGTCTGGCCCTTCGTGATCGTCACGTCGAAGTCCGTCACCGCCGCGTAGTCCGTGCCCGAAGTGGCCGTGCCGCTGCCGCCCACCGAGACGGTCACCGTCTGGTCCGCGGCGTAGGTGCTGCTGTTGGAGAACGCCGCCGTCACCGTCACCGATGTCCCCGAGGCGCCCTCGCCGACGCTCGACGGGTTCAGCGTCAGGTTCACCGCCGGTGCGCCGTCGTCGTCGGTCAGCGTCAGCTCCGCGCCGTTTACCGTCAGGCCCGTCAACGTGCCCGCCACGCCGATCGTCTCGTTGCCCTCGATCAGCGTGTCCTGAGTGGGGGTGAGGGTGAACGTGGCCTTGCCGCTCGTCTTGCCCTTGCTGATCGTCACGTCGAAGTTGGTGACCGCCGCGTAGTCCGTGCCCGACGTCGCCGTGCCGCTTCCGCCCACCGAGACGGTCACCGTCTGGTCCGCGGCGTAGGTGCTGCTGTTGGAGAACGCCGCCGTTACCGTCACCGATGTCCCCGAGGCGCCCTCGCCGACGCTCGACGGGTTCAGCGTCAGGTTCACCGCCGGTGCGCCGTCGTCGTCGGTCAGCGTCAGCTCCGCGCCGTTCACCGTCAGCCCCGTCGTGCTGCCGGCCAGGCCGATGGTCTCGTTGCCCTCCACCAGGGTGTCCTGCGTCGGCGTGAGGGTGAACGTGGCCGTGCCGCTCGTCTTGCCCTTGCTGATCGTCACGTCGAAGTTGGTGACCGCCGCGTAGTCCGTGCCCGACGTGGCCGTGCCGCTGCCCCCCACCGCTACGGTGACCGTCTGGTCCGCGGCGTAGGTGCTGGTGTTGGAGAACGCCGCCGTTACCGTCACCGATGTCCCCGAGGCGCCCTCGCCGACGCTCGACGGGTTCAGAGACAGGTTCACCGCCGGTGCGCCGTCGTCGTCGGTCAGCGTCAACTCCGCGCCGTTCACCGTCAGCCCCGTCGTGCTGCCGGCCAGGCCGATGGTCTCGTTGCCCTCCACCAGGGTGTCCTGCGTCGGCGTGAGGGTGAACGTGGCCGTGCCGCTCGTCTTGCCCTTGCTGATCGTCACGTCGAACTTGGTGACCGCCGCGTAGTCCGTGCCCGACGTCGCCGTGCCGCTGCCGCCCACCGAGACCGTTACCGTCTTGTCCGCGAGGTAGGTGCTGGTGTTGGAGAACGCCGCCGTTACCGTCACCGATGTCCCCGAGGCGCCCTCGCCGACGCTCGACGGGTTCAGAGACAGGTTCACCGCCGGCGCTCCGTCGTCGTCGGTCAGCGTCAGCTCCGCGCCGTTCACCGTCAGCCCCGTCGTGCTGCCGGCCAGGCCGATGGTCTCGTTGCCCTCCACCAGGGTGTCCTGCGTCGGCGTGAGGGTGAACGTGGCCGTGCCGCTCGTCTTGCCCTTGCTGATCGTCACGTCGAAGTTGGTGACCGCCGCGTAGTCCGTGCCCGACGTGGCCGTGCCGCTGCCGCCCACCGAGACCGTTACCGTCTTGTCCGTAAGGTATGTGCTGGTGTTCGAGAACGCCGCCGTCACCGTCACCGAGGTCCCCGAGGCGTTCTCGCCGACGCTCGACGGGCTCAACGACAGGTTCACCGCCGGCGCCGCGTCGTCGTCGGTCAGCGTCAGCGTCGTGCCGTTCACCGTCAGCTCGGCCGCGCTGCCCGCCACGCCGATGGTCTCGTCGCCCTCGACCAGCGTGTCCTGCGTCGGCGTCAGGGTGAACGTGGCCGTGCCGCTGGTCTGGCCCTTGGTGATCGTGACGTCGAAGTCCGAGACCGCCGCGTAGTCGGTCCCGGAAGTGGCCGTGCCGCTGCCGCCCACCGTCACCGTCACCGTCTGGTCCGCGGCGTAGGTGTTCGTGTTGGAGAACGCCGCGCTCACCGTCACCTGCGTCGCGCCGTCTCCTTCGCCCAGACTGCCCTTGTTCAGGGACAGCGACAGCGACAGGTTCACCACCGGCGCCGTTTCGTCGTCGGTCAGCGTCAGGTCCGCGCCGTTCACGGTCAGGCCGGTGGCGCTGCCCGACACGCCGATCGTCTCGCTGCCCTCGACCAGGGTGTCCTGGGTCGGCGTGAGGGTGAACGTGGCCGTGCCGCTGGTCTGGCCCTTGCTGATCGTGAGGTCGAAGTCCGTCACCGCCGCGTAGTCCGTGCCCGAGGTCGCCGTGCCGGTGTCACCCACCGAAACGGTCACCGTCTGGTCGTCGGCGTAGGTGTTGGTGTTCGAGAACCTGGCGGTCACCGTCACCTGCGTCCCCGAGGCGCCCTCGCCGATGCTGGTCGGGTTCAGCGCCAAGCTAACCGACGGCGCGGCGTCGTCGTCGGTCAGCGTCACCGTGGTTCCGGTCACCGTCGTGCTGTGGCTCGTGGCGGACACGCCGATCGTCTCGCTGCCCTCGACCACGGTGTCCTGGGTCGGCGTCAGCGTGAACTTGCCCGTCGCGCTCGTCCCGTTCGCCGCGATCGTGATGATGAAGTCATCGACCGCCTCGTAGTCCGTGCCGGACGTGGCCGAGCCGCTGCCGCCCACCGACACCGTCACCTCCCGCGACGCCGCGATCGCCGACGACGCGGTCGCCTTCACCGTCACCTCGGTGGCCGACGCCCCCTCGGCCACGCTCGCGGGCGTCGCCGTCAGCGTCACCGGCGGAAGGTCGGACGCGTCGTAGATCGACAGCGAGGTGTCCGTCACGGGGATGTCGTCCGGGTCCGCGTTCTGCGCCCTGGCCATGTTGAGTTCCGCCACCGGTGTCTGATCCGCCGTCGTGCCGTTGATCGTGACGCCTTCCAGACCTTCGTACGCCTCGTCGGTCAACGGCTCGAAGTCGAACGTGCCCGTGCCCTTGGTGGAGTTGGCCGCGATCGTGATCGTGAAGTCCGACACTGCCTTGTAGTCCGTGCCGGACGTCGCCGCGTCGGAGCTGTCGCCCACCGACACCGTGACCGTCGTCGCCTCCGTGCGCGCGATGTTGAGGGTCGCGGTCACCGTGACCGTCTGCTTGTCCTTGTCCTCGGCCACGGTCGTCGGACTGACGGACAGGGTGATGCCGTGGGTGTCGTCGTCGGCCAGCGTGAGGGTGGTTCCCGTCACGGTGGAGGACGCGCTCGTGCCGGCCAGGCCGATGGTCTCGTTGCCTTCCACTGCCGTATCCTGGGTCGGCGTCAGCGTGAACGTGCCCGTGCCGCTTGTCGCGTTCGCATTGAGCGTGAGCGTGAAGTCCGCGACCGTCGCGTAGTCCACCCCGGCGTCCGCGGTGCCGCTGCCGCCCACCGAGACGGTCACGGTACGCGCCGAGGAAATCGCGGAGGTCGCGGTCGCCGTCACCGTAACCGTAGTCGCCGACGCGCCTTCGCTCACGCTCGATGGACTGGTCGAGAGGGTGAGCGCCGGATAGCTGTCGTCGTCGGTGAGCGTCACCGTCGTGCCGGTCACCGTCGTGTGCGCGCTGGTCCCCGCCACGCCGATGGTCTCGCTGCCCTCCACCCTGGTGTCCTGGGTGGGCGTGAGCGTGAAGGTTTCGGTGCCGGTTTTCGCATTCGCGTTGATCGTGATCGTGAAATCGGAGACCGCGGCGTAGTCGGTGCCGGAGGTGGCCGTGCCGCTACCGCCCACCGACACCGTCACCGTGCGCGCCGAGGACATCGCGGAGGTGGCGGTGGCCGTCACCGTCACCGTGGTCGCCGAGGCGCTCTCCGCCACGCTGGCCGGCGCCGCCGAGAGGGTGAGCGCCGGATAGCTGTCGTCGTCGGTGAGCGTGAGGGACGTGCCGTTCACCGAGTGGCTGCCGCTGCTGGTGCCCGACACCGAGATCGATTCGTCGCCCTCCACCAGGGTGTCCTGCACCGGCGTCAGCTCGAACCAGGCCTCGCCCGCCGACGCGCCCTTCGGGATCGTGATCTTGCCGACGTTCGACGTCGTGTAGTCGGTGGTCTTGGTCGCGCCGTCGCCGCTCGCGCCCACGGCCAGAGTCACCGTGGTCTTCGCCTTCATCGGCGCCGCCGCCGTGGCCCGCACGGTCACCGACGACTGCGACGCGTCCTCGGCCACCTCGACCTTCGCCGGCACCGTCGCCAGCGTGATCGTCGGCCGGTCGTCGTCGGTGAGCGTCAAGGTGGTTCCGGTCACCGTCGTGTTCGAACTCGTGCCGGAAACCCCGATGGTTTCGTCGCCCTCGGCGGTGGCGTCCTGGGTCGGCGTGAGCGTGAACGTGCCCGTGCCGGTGGTGGCGTTCGCGTTGATCGTGATCGTGAAGTCCGACACCGCCTCGTAGTCGGTGCCCGAGGTGGCCGTGCCGGTGCCGCCCACCGACACCGTCACCGTCCGCGCGAACGTCACCGACGACGTGGCCGTCGCCGTGACCGTCACCGACGTGGCGGGCGACTGCTCGCCTACCGTGGACGGCGAAGCGGAAAGCGTCACCCCGGGAGCGCTGTCGTCGTCGGTCAGGGTCACGGTCGTTCCGGTGACGGAGAGGCCGGTGGCGCTGCCGGCCAGGCCGATGGTCTCGCTGCCCTCGTAGGTCGTGTCCTGCGTTGGCGTGAGCGTGAACGTGCCCGTGCCGGTCGTCGCGTTCGCCGCGATGGTGATGTCGAAGTCCGACACCGCCGCGTAGTCGGTGCCGGAGGTCGCCGTGCCCGTGTCGCCCACCGACACCGTCACCGTCCGCGCCGTGTCGGACGCCGTCGCCGTCGCGGTCACCGTCACCGACGTTGCCGACGCGCCCTCGCTCACGCTCGACGGCGCCGCCGACAGCGTGATCGGCCGCGGGTCGTCGTCGGTCAGGGTCATGTTCGTCCCGGTGATATCCAGGCCCGTGCCGCTGCCCGCCAGGCCGATCGTCTCGTCTCCTTCCCAGGTCGTGTCCTGGGTCGGGGTGAGCGTGAACGTGCCGGTGCCGGTCTTCGCGCCCTTCGCGATGCTGATGTCGAAGTCCGTGACCGCCGCGTAATCGGTCCCGGAGGTCGCCGTGCCGCTGCCGCCCACCGACACCGTCACGGTGGCCGCCGACGGGAACGCCGAGGTGGCCGTCGCCGTCACCGTTACCGAGGTTGCCGAGGCGCCCTCGCTCACGCTCGACGGCGCCGCCGACAGCGTGATCGGCGGGCTGTCGTCGTCGGTGATGGTCACGGTGGCGTCGGTGACGGAGGTCTTGGACCTCGTGCCGGACACCGTGAAGGTCTCGTTCCCCTCGAAGAGCTTGTCGTCGGCCGGCGTCAGGGTGAAAGTCCCGGTGGCGGAATTGCTGTCCTTCGGGATGGTGATCGTGAAGTCGTCCACGGGGTCGTAGTCGGTTCCGAAGACGGCGCTGTCGCCCGACTTTCCGACCTTGATGTCCACCGGCATGCTGGAAGGCGCCTGGTTGGCGCCGGGCAGCGACGCGGTCACCGTCACGGTGGTGGCGCCGGCGTTCTCCGCCACGCTCGACGGATTGGCGGCGAGGCTGATGAGGGAGTCGTCATCCTCGATGGTCAGGGTGGCCGCGTGTACTTCGATATCAGTTACGCCCGGGCTTGTGCAGGTTGCGCCTATTTCGAACTCCTCGTCGCCCTCCACCAGATTGTCGCTTTTTGCAGTGGTCAGCATCCAGGCCTGCACTTGCGGATGCGTATAGCCGGCGAGCATCTCCATTACGAGAGCGCTTGCTACATTTGGACTGACGAGTCGACTGAAGCCGTCATAAAAGAGGTAATCGTCATCCCAGGTCGCGGTTGCTCCCTTCTGCACGACACGGCACGTCACCTTGCTGGCAAAGGATTTGCCGTTCGTGGCCGCAATCTGGACCCTTGTGTTCTTTTTTGTGGCGCCCTCACGTATCCGCCCGGGCAGGAGAGTGACGATCAGATCCGTCGTGTCGGTCTCCGTGATGGTCAGGATTGCCCCCTCGACATCCAGGTCGGTCCCGGTTCCGGAGACCGTGAGCGTGTCGTTCCCTTCGATGATGTTGTCGTCCTTGGGCGTGAAGGTGAAGGTCGCCGTGCCGCTGCTCAGGTTGGCCGGAATCGTCAGGCTGAAGTCGGACACCGCCTCGTAGTCGCTGCCCTCATCCGCCGTGCCCGAGTCCCCTACCGAGATGGTCACGATCTTGTCGTCGGGGAAGGTGCTCTTGTCCGAGAGCGTCGCGGTGACCGTCACCGTAGTGGCGGACGCCTCTTCGCCCACGCTCGACGGGCTCAGCGACAGGGTCACCGCCGCGGTGGTGTCGTCGGTCAGCGTCAGCGTGGTTCCCGTCACCGTGGTGCTGGGGCTGTCGCCGGCCACGCCGATGGTCTCGTCGTCCTCGAACAGCGCGTCTTCGGTCGGCTTGAGGGTGAACGTGCCCGTGCCCTTCGTCGCGTTCGCCGCGATCGTGACCGTGAAGTCGTCCACCGCCTCGTAGTCGGCGCCGGAGGTGGCGGTGCCGGTCTGACCCACCGACACCGTTACGTCGCGCGCGACCGCCACCGACGACGCGGACGTCGCCGTGATGGTCACCGTCGTGTCGGACGCGCTCTCGCCCACGCTCGACGGGCTCGCGGAAAGCGACACCGCCGGGTAGCTGTCGTCGTCGGTGAGCGTCACGCTGGTTCCGGTCACCGTGGTGCCGGTGCTGGAGCCGGTTACGCCGATCGTCTCGCCGCCCTCCACCGCCGTGTCCTGGGTGGGCGTCAGGGTGAATGTGCCCGTGCCGGTGGTGGCGTTCGCGGCGATGGTGATCGTGAAGTCGGCGACCGTCGCGTAGTCCGTGCCCTCGGTCGCGCCGTCGTTGCTCGAGCCCACCGCCACCGTCACCGTGCGCGCCGAGGTCATCGCGGATTTGGCGGTCGCCGTGACGGTTACGGTGGTGGCGGACGCGCCCTCGCCCACGGTGGACGGGCTCGCCGACAGCGTGACCGGCGGATTGACGTCGTCGTCGGTGATCGTCAGCGTGGTTCCGGTCACCGTCGTGCGCGGCCCCCAGCCGTTCAGGACGACCGTCTCGTCCCCCTCGTTCGTAGTGTCCTGCTTGGGCGTCAGGGTGAAGGTGCCGGTGCCGGTCGTCTGATTCGGTTCGATGGTGATCTCCAGGCCCAGCAACCCGAAGCCCGACTGCGTGTAGTCCGTTCCGTTGGTCGCGGTGCCGGTCGAATCTATCCCCACCAACACCCCCCGTTCCCAGGCAATCGCGGAATCCGCCGTCGCCGTCACCGTCACCGACGTGGGTCCGGCGCCTTCGTCCACGCTCGAGGGGTTCGCCGAGAGGGTGACCGCGGGCAGGTCCTCGTCGTCGGTCAGCGACATCGACGTTCCGCTCACTTGCAAGATTTCCCCGCCGGTCGTCTGTACGCCGTGGATCGTAATCGTCTCGGTTTGCTCGACCAGGGTGTCGTCGATCGGCGTCAGGATGAACGTGCCGGTGGCGCTCTTCTTTGTCGCCGGGACGGTGATGTCGAAGAACGGCACTTGTTTGAAGTCTGTGTCCGGGACCGCAGAGTCCGACAGCTTGCCCGCCGCCACGAACACTTTGCGGTCATACGAGTACGCCGTCTTCGCCGTCGCCGTGACCGTGACCGTCTTCGCGCCCCCGTCCTCGGTGACGCTGGACGGGTTCACCGACAGCCCGAGGAGCACCACGTCGTCGTCGGCCAGCATCAGGCTCGTTCCGGTCACGTGATCGCCCGACCCTTCGACCTGCCCCGTGACGGTGATCGTCTTGTCGCCCTCTTCCCGCGTGTTCTGGATCGGCGTCAGCGTGAAGGTGCCGGTGGCGCTCTTGGCGTTCGCGGGGATCGTGATGTCGAAGTTGTTGACGAGCTTGTAGTCCGTTCCCATGACCGCGGTGCTCCCGGTCAGGCCCAAGGCCACCATCACCCTGCGGGAGGTGGATTGGGCGCTCGACGACGCCGTGACCGTGACCGTTGTCGCGCCGTCGGCCTCGCTCACGATCGACGGGTTCACCGACAGCTTGACCTGCGGCCCGGTGTAGGGCTGGTCGCCCTCGTCGGTAATGGTCATGACGACCGGCTGGAGGCCATCGGGCCCAGTGCCATGAAACGTGAATACCTCCTTGTCTTCCCAGGCCGTGTCCGCGATCGGCCAGATGTTGATGGTGGTGTTGCCCGATGTCCTGCCTTTCGGGACGGTGACCTTGAACGAGGGCACCTCCAGGTAGTCCGTGCCCGAGACGGCGGTGTCGGTGCTATTGCCCACATTCACGGTATAGACAAAATCGTTGGCGAGCGGCTTGCCCCAGACGCTCGTTTTCGCCTGCACCACCACTTGCTGCCTGCCGCCGTCCTCCGACATGGTGCCCGGGTGGAGGATCAGCTTGGCGCCGAGGTACCACTCGGCGGTGGGGTAATCGTCGTCGTTCGTCAGCGTCAGCGTCGCAAAGGACACCGCCTCGCCCCGGACGGCGGCCGTCACCCGGATCGTCTCGTCGTCCTCGACCTCCGTGTCCGGCAACGTCTTCAGCGTGAACGTGCCGGTCCCGACGGTCGCGTTCGCGGGAATCGTCACGGTAAAGGGCGAAACCGCCATGTAGTCCGTCCCCGAAGTCGCCGTCCCTTGCTCGCCCACCGTCACCCTGACTTCCGTCGCCGACTCGACCGCGGCTTCCGCCGTCGCCGTCACCGTGACCGTCGTCGCTCCGGCGCTCTCGCTCACGGTGGACGGGTTCACCGACAGCGTGACCGAGGCCGCGGCGCGGTTGTCGTCGGGGATGGTCCCGGTCGCTGTATCGGTAGCCGTCACGGTGATGGTGAAGGTCTCGGTCACGGCCGCGTTGACGCCGTCTTTGGCCGTGATGGTCACGGTGTAGTCCTGCGCCGTTGCGTCGTCGGCCACCGTGCCGGCCACCTGCCCCGAGGCGTAGCTCAGCCCCGAGGGCAGCCCCGACAGGGTCACCGCCAGCGTGTCCTGGTCGGCATCCGTCACCGTGATGGCGAACGCGGTGATGGCCTCGCCCTGCTCGTAGGTCTTGTCGCCGGGGTCGGTGATCACCGGCGGGGCGTTCGTCGCGGCCTGCTCGGTCACGGTGATGGTGAAGGAGGCTTTCACCGCCGCGTTCACGCCGTCATCGGCCGTGATGGTCACGGTGTGGTCCTGCGCCGTTGCGTCGTCGGCCACCGTGCCCCCCACCTGGCCCGAGGCGTAGCTCAGCCCCGAGGGCAGCCCCGACAGGGTCACCGCCAGCGTGTCCTGGTCGGCATCCGTCACCGTGATGGCGAACGCGGTGATGGCCTCGCCCTGCTCGTAGGTCTTGTCGCCAGGGCCGGTGATCACCGGCGGGGCGTTCGTCGCGGCCTGCTCGGTCACGGTGATGGTGAAGGAGGCTTTCACCGCCGGGTTGACGCCGTCATCGGCCGAGATGGTCACGGTGTAGGCCTGCGCCGTTGCGTCGTCGGCCACCGTGCCGGCCACCTGCCCCGAGGCGTAGCTCAGCCCCGAGGGCAGGCCCGACAGGGTCACCGTCAGCGTGTCCTGGTCGGCATCCGTCACCGTGACGGCGAACGCGGTGATGGCCTCGCCCTGCTCGTAGGTCTTGTCGCCGGGGTCGGTGATCACCGGCGGGGCGTTGGACGCGGCCTTCTCGGTCACGGTGATGGTGAAGGTCTCGGTCACGGCCGCGTTGACGCCGTCTTTGGCCGTGATGGTCACGGTGTAGTCCTGCGCCGTTGCGTCGTCGGCCACCGTGCCGGCCACCTGCCCCGAGGCGTAGCTCAGCCCCGAGGGCAGGCCCGACAGGGTCACCGTCAGCGTGTCCTGGTCGGCATCCGTCACCGTGACGGCGAACGCGGTGATGGCCTCGCCCTGCTCGTAGGTCTTGTCGCCGGGGTCGGTGATCACCGGCGGGGCGTTGGACGCGGCCTTCTCGGTCACGGTGATGGTGAAGGTCTCGGTCACGGCCGCGTTGACGCCGTCTTTGGCCGTGATGGTCACGGTGTAGTCCTGCGCCGTTGCGTCGTCGGCCACCGTGCCGGCCACCTGCCCCGAGGCGTAGCTCAGCCCCGAGGGCAGGCCCGACAGGGTCACCGTCAGCGTGTCCTGGTCGGCATCCGTCACCGTGACGGCGAACGCGGTGATGGCCTCGCCCTGCTCGTAGGTCTTGTCGCCGGGGTCGGTGATCACCGGCGGGGCGTTGGACGCGGCCTTCTCGGTCACGGTGATGGTGAAGGTCTCGGTCACGGCCGCGTTGACGCCGTCTTTGGCCGTGATGGTCACGGTGTGGTCCTGCGCCGTTGCGTCGTCGGCCACCGTGCCGGCCACCTGGCCCGAGGCGTAGCTCAGCCCCGAGGGCAGCCCCGTCAGGGTCACCGCCAGCGTGTCCTGGTCGGCATCCGTCACCGTGACGGCGAACGCGGTGATGGCCTCGCCCTGCTCGTAGGTCTTGTCGCCGGGGTCGGTGATCACCGGCGGGGCGTTGGACGCGGCCTTCTCGGTCACGGTGATGGTGAAGGTCTCGGTCACGGCCGCGTTCACGCCGTCTTTGGCCGTGATGGTCACGGTGTGGTCCTGCGCCGCCGCATCCGCCGCCACCGTGCCCCCCACCTGGCCCGAGGCGTGGCTCAGCCCCGAGGGCAGGCCGCTGACGGCTACCGTCAGCTCGTCGCTGTCCGGGTCGGTCGCCTGGATGGCGATGCGCTGAATCGTTTCGCCCTGCATGAATGAGCGGTCACTGGGGGCCGTGATGACGGGCGGGCGGTTGGGGGGTTCCACTGAGCCGACGGGAGAAGACGACTTCACGGCTGCGGCGGCTGCAACCGGCTGCCAGGCCGTCGTTGACGGAGCGGCGAACAGCAACGCCAGGGCGAACAGGCCG
This sequence comes from Terriglobia bacterium, assembly GCA_963665655.1. Lineage (GTDB taxonomy): Bacteria > Acidobacteriota > Terriglobia > Versatilivoradales > Versatilivoraceae > Versatilivorator. The sequence goes on along the minus strand of OY762429.1, from coordinate 3,451,886 downwards.
AAGAGCGAGCGGCGGCGTTGCGCGTTGGGGCGCTGTCGGAACGCTTGGGGAAGCTCGCTGGAGTCTATTCGGGATTTGGCGGATACGGCCATGACGGAAAGTGATGTGCACGAACCGTGCCAAACTTTCCGAAAAACGTCCAAACCCTTTTGATCGAAAGTGTTAGAAGGAAAAAGACAGCTTCAGGGGAGGAGCCGGGGAATGTTGCATATCGCAACGGGGAATATTGCAGATCGCAACTCTGGGGCGGGCCGACGGCCGCCGCATTCGTAGAAGCCATTGATAACAGGCAAGTTAAGTGGTATTTCGAGAAAGTGTTGCAATCTGCAACAGGGGAGGAATGATCGGACGGTGGTTGGTGGATGGCGGCTCCCGGGTCGCGGCGGGGGGCGGGCCCGGACAAGACATGTTCATGATTCAATGCTCTGCAGGCAGGTCGTATTTCTTCAATTTGCGGTACAGGGTCACCCGATCGATGCCCAGGGAGCTCGCCGCCCGGGTCTTGTCGCCGGCTGCGACTTCGAGTGCGTGGACCAGAGCCTGCCGCTCGACTTCCTTCAGCGGGAGGACTTCCGCCGGCGCCGCAGAGTCTCTTCGAGAATCCACGATCGGGGAGAGATGGGGCGGGAGGTTGTTCGCTTGCAGCACGTCCGTCGTCTCCTGCAGAACGGCGCATTCGATGGCGTTCTCCAGCTCGCGAACGTTGCCGCGCCAGTCGTACTGCAGCAGCCACCGCAAGGCAGCCCTGGAAATGCCGCTCACGGATTTATCCATGCGTTCGGCATGCTTCGCCAGGAAATGTTTCGCCAGCAGAGGAATATCTTCTCGACGTTCTCGCAGCGGCGGGATCACGATGGGCAAGACGGCAATGCGATAGTACAGGTCTTCGCGAAACCCCCCAGCCTTGACCGCAGCCTCCAGGTCCTTGTTGGTCGCCGCAATGACCCGCACGTCGACCGGGATGACGGTCGTTCCACCGATGCGCTGGATCTCCCGTTCCTGCAGGACGCGCAACAGCTTGGATTGCAGAACCAGGGGCATGTCGCCGACCTCGTCGAGAAAGAGCGTTCCTGCCGCAGCGCGCTCGAATGCGCCGATTCTCTGCTTTGTCGCCCCCGTGAAAGCTCCCTTTTCGTGTCCGAACAGTTCGCTTTCGATGAGCGCCTCGGGGATGGCTGCGCAGTTGATGGCCAGAAACGGCCCATTTTTTCGCAAGCTGTTGAAGTGGAGGGACTTGGCGACCAGTTCCTTGCCGGTTCCGCTCTCGCCCCGAATGAGCACCGTGATGTCGCTTTTGGCGGCCTGCTCCACCAGCGCGTAGACTTGCTGCATTCGAGTGCTGCTGCCCACCATGCCGTCGACCGAGTAGGTGGTCTCCAGTACGCAACGCAAACGCAGCACTTCGGCCTTCATCTGCTCGACCTCGATCTCCTTGGAGATATCGCGGTACACGTAAAGATCGCCGATAACACCTCCTCGACCATCACGCACGGGTCTCGTGGATCGATAGAACAGCCGTTGCGGGGGCACTTTCGCCGCGGTGTTCTTCTGCACCACGCTGCCACTGTCCTCAAAGAAGAACCGGCTCTCCATATCGGGCAGGTCGGGTTCCTGGAACCGCTTTTGAAAGTGCGATGTGAACTCCTCGGTCGACATCTTCGCGATCTCGCCTTTCGACAGTTCGAGCATCTGCTCGTACTCCTCATTGGCGAACATCAGCCGCTCGTCGGTGTCATACATGGCCATGGCGTCTCCCGTGGCGTCGAGCACCGCTTCCAATCTTTGATGGCTGGCGGTCAGCAGCCGCTGTTTCTCCGTCAACTCCTGTTCGACGTTCCACTTCCCGACCAGAGAAAGGGTAATCTGCTGAATCTCCTCGCGCGCGAAAGGCTTCCGGATATAGAGCAATTTGTGCAGCAGTTCCATGTCCTGGATGATCTCGGACAGAGACTTGTCGGCGTAGGCGGTCATGATGACGATCTCGATGCTACGATCGATTTCCCTGATGCGGCGGATCGTTTCAATCCCGTCGATGCCCGGAGGCATTCTGATGTCTACGTAGGCGACGGCAATGGGACGGTCCGATTGCTTTCCTGCCTGGATGACTTCGCAGGCTTCCTCTCCGCTTCCCACATGCAATAGCTCAAATTCCGGGAGGAAGGAATTGTTTTCTTCGACAGCGAATGCCTCCGCCAGATCATTCGATGACGACTCGATGATGGAGGGCCGCAACATTTCTCGAAAGTCATCGTGGATTTCTTTCTGGTCATCCACAATCAACACACGACAGTTCCCGGGGTCTTTGAAGTCCATCAGATATCCTTTTCCCATGGTTTGAACAGGGTGGAACTCAAGTTGAAATTCAGGAGCAGGCGCCCGGCGCCAGCAAGGCACTCGCCGGGCAGGCAAAATCAACTTCACGAGCCTGATCCCCGATCGGCGTCCAAGCGATGCGGCAGCCTCTAGTCCGCCGCTTTGACAAAGGTTGACTCCTTTGGGACGCCGGCGCGGGCTGTTGATCCTGACTTGCTGCCTTCCCGCCCCTTCCGACCGCTGTTTCGGCCGCCCGGAATCAGCGAGGCAGGGGTCATCCCCGGGTACGGCTTGCCGTCTTGGGCCGGGAACCCGCCTCCTCCCCGCGAGGGGTATCGAATTGTGGCTGCGGAGCCACTGAGGCAAGCCTCAGCTTGACGCGCATGGTGGTTCCTTTGCCCAGGCCATCGCTCAAGGGTTGAATCACTCCTCCGGACCCGATCACGAAGTTCGCCGCCGAGTGAAGCCCCAGTCCGCTCCCTGTTCTCTTGGTCGTATAACCCGCGGAAAAGATGCGTTTGGCAACTTTCGTGTCGATGCCAATGCCGTTGTCGGTCACGTCCAGGACAAGGAAATCCTCCTGGACGTAGGCTCGGATCCGGACGCAGGGCTGCTCCCGGAGTCCCCTTGCATTGGCAAGATCATCAATGGCTTCAACACCGTTCTTGATGAGATTCACCAGCATCTGGTTGAACCTGCTCTCTTGAATCCGAATCTCATTTGGCGCGTTTTCACAGTCGATTTGAATTCGGGCGCCCCGTTTGGCGATTGATTCCTGCAGCAGCTTGACGGCGTCGGTGAGTGTCTTGCGCAGGTTGATCTGCTTGCGAGTCATCGTCGCGCTATCGAGCGACCTCTGTGTCCGGATGATATCAACGATGTGATTCACCCTGCTGTTCACGCGCTCGACGGTCTGTTTCAACTGCACATTCTGTTTGGCGAAGTCGTCGGCGAGGGCGAGGATGAACGGTATCACCTTCTGGCCTTGGGGGTCGCTTTGCAGGTACGAGATCCAATCGCCGCGATGCGCTTCGAGGGTCTTCGCGAGGCTGGACAAGCGGCTGACCGAGACATTCCGCGTCAACTCCTCTTTAACGGTTCCCACTCCTATGGCGACGCTGTTGATGGCATTGCCGATGTTGTGGAGGATGGTATCGACGATCTCCAGCCTCCCATGGGAGAATGCCTGCGTCAGGGCTTCTTCGGCGAGCACGTGTTCGGTCACGTCGCGGAAAATGACCACGCCTCCTTTCGCCTCGCCGTCATCGTCCCGCAGCGGCCTCCCGTTGACGCTGAGGTAAACGCCCTCCGGAACTTCCGGGTTGCGGATGAACAGATCCATTTCGTCCGTCGACTGCCCCTTGAGGGCGCGTACAAGCGGAACCTCCTCCGTCGGAACAGGAGTGACCCGATCGGGAAAGAAAATGCCGTATTGATCCGACCATTGATCGGGGCCGGTGTCCGTGCTGCCGATACCGACAATGCGCTCCGCGCTCGGATTGAAGATGGTGAAGGCGCCGTTCTCGTCAGCGACGACCACGCCGTCACTGATACAGGTGAAAATCGTTTCCATGAGTTCAGCTTGTTCTTGCAAATGCTGGACCGTTTGTCTCAGATTGGACTCCGTCTTCTTCATCTCGGTGATATCGCGGAGCACGATGATGCCGCCTCTCAACTCGCCCGCGTCGTCCCGCAACGGTCTCGCACTGACGCTGATGAAAACCCCATCCGGCCGCTCCCGATTGCGGATGAGCAACTCGACATCATCCACGGACTCACCGCGCATGGCGCGAGCGAGCGGAAGTTCCTCGGAGGGGAAGAGCTTCTTTCCGTCCGGGTAGAAAGTGCCGTAGGTTTCGGACCATTGATCGGCGGGACCCTCCGTCGGGCCCATGCCGACAATGCGCTCCGCGATGGGATTGACGAACAGGAAGCCCCCTCCCGTATCGGTCACCACCACGCCGTCACTGACACTGTTGAACATGGCTTCCATCAGTTGGCTCTGATCTCGCAGCTTGCGGATGGTTTGCTCCAGGCGAGCCCCTGTCCTTTTCTGCTGGGTTATGTCGTGAAAAACGACCAAGCCGGCCTCGATCTCTCCGGTTTCCCGGTTCCTTATGGGCCGCCCGTTTACACTGACGTGCACGCCCTCCGGCTTCTTCTCGTTACGTACAAGCACCTCGAAGTCGTCGATCGACTCGCCGCGCAAGGAGCGTGCGAGCGGAAGTTCATCGGATGGAACGAGTCTCTCGCCATCCGGCCAAAAAATGCCGTAGGTCTCGGACCATTGATCAGGGCTGGCATCCATCAACCCCATGCCCACAATTGCCTCCGCACTGGGATTGAAGAACAACAGCCGGCCGGTGGCATCTCCGACGACGACGCCATCGCTCATGTTGTTGAGAATGGCTTCCATGAGCTGGCTCTGACTTTGAGGTTGGATGGCGGTCTGTTCCAACTGTTCCATTATCCGAGTGACTTTGCTCATTGCTCTTCCTTTCGTTCTTTGCTGCCTCTATCGCTCCGACCGATCAAGGGCCCTGAAGATGATCCCCGGCAGGGACAGGATCACTGCGCCGGCGAAGATGTCCATCACGATGCTTTCCTGCCGTCTCCGGGACCGCTCGAGCCATTTCACGTCTTGCTCGATCTTGCCTCGACAGACAGGCTCGAAAGTCTTGTCCGGCTTTCATGCGCAGGCACTTTACTAAACCAATGTGAAGATAAATCGAAGGCACCGGATTTTTTAGTTACAAACGCCCGACCAATCGTATACCCCTCTTCCAGGCGCAACTTTGCTTCAGTGCGCGTCAACAAGGCTGCTGGTTCAGACCCTGAGGTTGTTGTGTGAGATTTTGATAATTAAGATCGTCAGGAGACACAGTTGTTTTTACCTTACGTTGGTGGTTTTATTTTGAAGTGGGGCCTGCCCTGACACTCTATTCTTTCTTTCCTCCACAACTGGAGGTGGTCCCGGTTCTTGGGCAGCTATACGGCAAACTCAAGGTGTAGTCTCGACTGCGGGAAGCTGCCGTTGAGAGTGAGTATAACAGCAGTAAGGGGGGCTCGGCGAAGGGAGGGCGTACGCGGCAGAAGCCGGGGCCTGGAAATCTGGAAATAAGGATAGGCGCAACTGCAGTACTCAGACGATCATCTTGCGGACCCCTCCGGGAGCGGGATCGATGCCCAGGGCGTCGTAGATGGCCTTCTGATCCGGCTCGGCCCGTGTCGCCTTGCGGACGTGCAAGGTCCGCCCATCTCCACGCCGGAAGGTCACCGTCACCGACTGCTGTCCTTCCAGGATGCCCCTCTCCTTCTCGGCCCGCTCTTGGGACCGGCAGTAGAGACGCACTTCCTTGCCGTCGTCTGAGACCTGCTTGTGGAGTTGCAAGGTCTTCTTGGAAGCGGTCTCCACCGTCACCGCCGCCTCGGCCTCGAGGTCGAACAACCCCATGGCCCGGGTGAAGAGGTGACGCTCGATCGCCTCCCGATGCTTCATCAGGGCGTCGGAGGCGCGATACATCTGCCTGGAAATGTCCGACGTCCGGTGAACCGTAAAGGTCGTCTATCGTGTCTCATGTTTCGTGATCCGAGGGCCAAAGGAGGCAATATGGCCGCTACAGCTTCGCGCGTCAAATCGAGGCATCAGGCACAAGGCCCGACCCTTTTCCCCTTGCCGCGCAATTCAGCTTGCGCAGTCCCCGCTGAGACATCAGGGGCTCGGTAGCGCCGCGGTCTCGCGCCGCCCGCTTCCTACCATTCGAGCCGGCCCAGGATGCGGATTGCGGTGCCACTCGCTCCCGGGGCATGCTGTTCCCGTGTGGCTTCGACGCTCAGGTCGCTCGCCTCGTTCAGCCGATAACCGGCGGTCATCGCCACTTGGCCCGGGGTTGCGCCGGGCGCACCGTGCGAGCTGGCATGCATCCTGGACCCCGCCTGCAATCCCCACAGCTCTTGGGCGCGGCTCGCGGCCGCTCCCAACTGCGGCTCCAGCGCGAACCAGGGTCCCGGACCATCCACCCCCGGTCCGACCCGCAACGTCACGCTCGCGCCCCATTCTTCGAATCCCTTCGCCTGGTGCGCCAGCAGATAGCGTCCCTGGGCTTCCAGGCCGAGCTTCAGCCGGGTGTGCACATACGCCAAGCCGCCGCCGATTTCCGCGCCCAGGCCGGAGAGATCGTTGCCGTCATCCCAGCGGCTGCCGGCTTGCACGCGGGAAGTCAGCCGCTCCGCCGGTGAAATCGTCCGTTCGGCGCTCCCTTCCAACAGCAGGCGGACCCGCGTCGCGGTCCCGGTCGCTTTCATCAAGCCGGGCTGTTCCTGCGAGCGCAGCCTGGCGTGGAAGGCATCCGCCTTGATCGCCATGTTGCCCCCGGCCGTCAGTTCCTTGCGCCCGCCGCCGGCGAACATCCCCATCCCGAGCGGCGTATCGACCGTCCCGAAGGTATCCGTCACCGTCAACGACCCGCTGCCGAACCCGCCCATCCCCCACAGGGTCAGACCTTGCTGCGGCGCCCAGTGCAAGTAGGGCTGCACGCTCGTCAGCCCGCCGTCTCCTTCGCCCGGCGCCCGGCCATCCACCAGCGGCGCTTCCACCGTATAGCCGAGATCCCCCATGCTGTGCGAAACGGCCGCGCCCAGCAGCAGCGACTCGCCCGGCCGGGTTTCGAAGCCCAGGTGAGTGGTGAACAGGTCGCCGCGCGCCGTGGACCCCGTTGGGGTCTGCAGGGCGCTGCGGGTCGCAGCCGCGCGCCCCCACAGCGTCCAGTTCGCCCATCCGGACTCCGCCTCCGCTCCGGTCGGCAGCGCGAATCGTCCTCCGTTCAGCCACTCCAGGTCCGCGAACGGCTGCTCATGCAGCCGATCCAGCCGTCCATGGCGGCGGCCCATGCCGGCGCCGTGCAGGGAGCCCAAATTCATTTGCGGATTTCCGGGATCTTGCGAGAGGAAGCGCTCCCCGATCGCATCCACCGATTCGGAGGCCACCGAACGCGCCAGCAGAGACAACACTCGTCTGGTGGTGGTCGCTCGCGTCTCAGGCACATCGTCGTCACGAATCATTCCCATTGCCTGCTCATTCGTCACGGCGGAGGCGCTTGACAACTGCAGGCTCACGTTGAACATCTCGTCGGCTTCCAGCATGTTGTCCTGGGTGGTCTGCACCGTGATCGTCCGCTGCTCGCCGACCGTGCCCGTGAAGCGGACCGGAGTCGGGTCTGCGGTGTAGTCCACTCCCTCGGTGGCGGTGCCGTCGCTGAAATTCGGCGTCACCGTCAGACCGCCCTCGAACTCCTTGTCCAACGTCACGGTGAAGATCAACGGCTCGCCCTCCAAGGCGCTCGCATCCGTTATCGTCACCTTCGCGCCGTCGTCGTCGCTGATGGTCCCGGTCGCCGTATCGGTCGCCGTCACGGAAGCCGAGGTTCCGGAGACGCTCAGGCTCACCGTGAAGGTCTTGTCCGCCTCGACGGCGGTGTCCTCGGTCGTCGCCACCGCGAAGGTCCACGTCTCGGCCGCCGCGCCGGCGAAGGCGAGCGCCGCCGTGTTGGCGGTGTAGTCCTTGCCCTCGATGGCGGTGCCGTCGGTGAAGCCCGGGGTCACCGTCAACCCCCCCGGCACCGCCTTGTCCAGCCTCACCGTGAAGGTGATCGAGTCGCCCTCGGCGGCCGAGGCGTCCTCGATGGCCACCTTCGCGCTGTCGTCGTCGGTGATGGTCCCGGTCGCCGTATCGGTCGTCACGGAAGCCGAGGTTCCGGAGACGCTCAGGCTCACCGTAAAGGTTTCGTCCGCCTCGACGGCGGTGTCCTCGGTCGTCGCCACCGTGAAGGTCCGCGTTTCGCCCGCCGTGCCGGCGAAGGCGAGCGCCGCCGTGTTGGCGGTGTAGTCCTTGCCCTCGATGGCGGTGCCGTCGGTGAAGCCGGGCGTCACCGTCAACCCGCCCGAAACCGCCTTGTCCAGCCTCACCGTGAAGGTGATCGAGTCGCCCTCGGCGGCCGAGGCGTCCTCGATGGCCACCTTCGCGCCGTCGTCGTCGGTGGTCACCTTCGCGCCGTCGTCGTCGGTGATGGTCCCGGTCGCCGTATCGGTCGTCACGGAAGCCGAGGTTCCGGAGACGCTCAGGCTCACCGTAAAGGTTTCGTCCGCCTCGACGGCGGTGTCCTCGGTCGTCGCCACGGTGAAGGTCCGCGTTTCGCCCGCCGCGCCGGCGAAGGCGAGCGCCGCCGTGTTGGCGGTGTAGTCCGCGCCCTCGGTGGCGGTGCCGTCGGTGAAGCCGGGCGTCACCGTCAGGCCGCCCTCGACCGCCTCGTCCAGCCTCACCGTGAAGGTGATCGCCTCGCCCTCGGCGGCCGAGGCGTCCTCGATGGCCACCTTCGCGCCGTCGTCGTCGGTGATGGTCCCGGTCGCCGTATCGGTCGTCACGGAGACCGAGGTTCCGGAGACGCTCAGGCTCACCGTAAAGGTTTCGTCCGCCTCGACGGCGGTGTCCTCGGTCGTCGCCACGGTGAAGGTCCGCGTCTCGCCCGCCGCGCCGGCGAAGGCGAGCGCCGCCGTGTTGGCGGTGTAGTCCACGCCCTCGGTGGCGGTGCCGTCGGCGAAGCCCGGGGTCACCGTCAACCCATCCTCGACCGCCTTGTCCAGCCTCACCGTGAAGGTGATCGACTCGCCCTCGGCGGCCGAGGCGTCGGCAATGGTCACCGCCGCACTGCCGCTGTCGTCGTCGGTGATGGTCCCGGTCGCCGTATCGGTCGTCACGGAGGCCGAGGTTCCGGAGACACTCAGGCTCACCGTAAAGGTTTCGTCCTCCTCGACGGCGGTGTCCTCGGTCGTCCCCACGGTGAAGGTCCGCGTCTCGCCCGCCGCGCCGGCGAAGGCGAGCGCCGCCGTGTTGGCGGTGTAGTCCACGCCCTCGGTGGCGGTGCCGTCTCTGAAGCCGGGGGTCACCGTCAACCCATCCTCGACCGCCTTGTCCAGCCTCACCGTGAAGGTGATCGAGTCGCCCTCGTTGGCCGAGGCGTCGGCGATGGTCACCGCCGGCACGGCGTCGTCGTCGGCCAGCGTGAGGTCCGCCCCGTTTACCGTCAGGCCTGTCACCGTGCCGGCCACGCCGATCGTCTCGTTGCCCTCCACCAGCGTGTCCTGGGTCGGCGTCAGCGTAAAGGTGGCCGTGCCGCTGGTCTGGCCCTTGCTGATCGTCACGTCGAAGTCCGTCACCGCCGCGTAGTCCGTCCCCGATGTCGCGGTGCCGCTTCCGCCCACCGAGACCGTCACCGTCTGGTCCGCGGCGTAGGTGCTGCTGTTGGAGAATGCCGCCGTCACCGTCACCGATGTCCCCGAGGCGCCCTCGCCGACGCTCGACGGGTTCAGCGTCAGGTTCACCGCCGGTGCGCCGTCGTCGTCGGTCAGCGTCAGCTCCGCGCCGTTCACCGTCAGCCCGGTGGCCGTGCCCGCCACGCCGATCGTCTCGTTGCCCTCGATCAGAGTGTCCTGAGTGGGGGTGAGGGTGAACGTGGCCGTGCCGCTCGTCTTGCCCTTGCTGATCGTCACGTCGAAGTTGGTGACCGCCGCGTAGTCCGTGCCCGACGTCGCCGTGCCGCTGCCGCCCACCGAGACGGTCACCGTCTGGTCCGCGGCGTAGGTGCTGCTGTTGGAGAACGCCGCCGTTACCGTCACCTGCGTCGCCCCGTCGCCTTCCCCGACGCTGGACGGGTTCGAACTCAGGTTCACCGACGGCGCACTGTCGTCGTCGGTCAGCGTCAGCTCCGCGCCGTTCACCGTCAGCCCCGTCGTGCTGCCGGCCAGGCCGATGGTCTCGTTGCCCTCCACCAGGGTGTCCTGCGTCGGCGTGAGGGTGAACGTGGCCGTGCCGCTGGTCTTGCCCTTGCTGATCGTCACGTCGAAGTTGGTGACCGCCGCGTAGTCCCTGCCCGACGTCGCCGTGCCGCTGCCGCCCACCGCTACGGTGACCGTCTGGTCCGCGGCGTAGGTGCTGCTGTTGGAGAACGCCGCCGTCACCGTCACCGATGTCCCCGAGGCGTTCTCGCCGACGCTCGACGGGCTCAGCGACAGGTTCACCGCCGGTGCGCCGTCGTCGTCGGTCAGCGTCAGCTCCGCGCCGTTCACCGTCAGCCCCGTCGTGCTGCCGGCCAGGCCGATGGTCTCGTTGCCCTCCACCAGGGTGTCATCGGTGGGGGTCAGCGTGAACGTTCCCGTCCCGCTGGTCGTGCCCTTCGTGATCGTCACGTCGAAGTCGGCGACCGCCGCGTAGTCCGTGCCCGACGTGGCCGTGCCGCTGCCGCCCACCGCTACGGTGACCGTCTGGTCCGCGGCGTAGGTGCTGCTGTTGGAGAACGCCGCCGTCACCGTCACCGAGGTCCCCGAGGCGTTCTCGCCGACGCTCGACGGGTTCAGCGACAGGTTCACGGCCGGCGCCGCATCGTCGTCGGTCAGCGTCAGCTCCGCGCCGTTCACCGTCAGCCCCGTGGCGCTGCCCGCCACCCCGACGGTCTCGTTGCCCTCCACCAGAGTGTCATCGGTGGGGGTCAGCGTGAACGTTCCCGTCCCGCTGGTCGTGCCCTTCGTGATCGTCACGTCGAAGTTCGACACCGCCGCGTAATCCGTGCCGGAGGTCGCCGTGCCGCTGCCGCCCACCGCTACGGTGACCGTCTGGTCCGCGGCGTAGGTGCTGCTGTTGGAGAAGACCGCCGTCACCGTCACCTGCGTGGCCCCGTCGCCCTCGCCGACGCTCGACGGGTTCAGCGACAGGTTCACCGCCGGCGTCGCGTCGTCGTCGGTCAGCGTCAGCGTGACGCCGTTCACTGTCAGGCCGGTGGCCGCGCCGGCGACCCCGATCGTCTCGTCGCCTTCGATCAGCGTGTCCCCGGTCGGTGTCAGCGTGAACGTGGCCGTGCCGCTGGTCTGGCCCTTGGCGATGGTGAGGTCGAAGTCGGAGACCGCCGCGTAGTCCGTGCCGGAAGTCGCCGTGCCGCTGCCACCCACCGAGACGGTCACCGTCTGGTCCGCGGCGTAGGTGCTGCTGTTGGAGAAGACCGCCGTCACCGTCACCTGCGTGGCCCCGTCGCCCTCGCCGGCGCTCGACGGGTTCAGCGACAGGTTCACCGCCGGCGCCGTGTCGTCGTCGGTCAGCGTCAGATCCGCGCCGTTCACCGTCAGGCCGGTGGCGCTGCCCGACACGCCGATCGTCTCGGCGCCCTCGACCAGGGTGTCCTGCGTCGGCGTGAGGGTGAACGTGGCCGTGCCTCTGGTCTGGCCCTTGGCGATGGTGAGGTCGAAGTCCGAGACCGCCGCGTAGTCGGTCCCCGAGGTCGCCGTGCCAGTGTCGCCCACCGAAACGGTCACCGTCTGGTCGTCGGCGTAGGTGTTCGTGTTCGAGAACTCGGCGGTCACCGTCACCTGCGTCCCCGAGTCGCCCTCGCCGATGCTCGACGGGGCCAGCGACAGGCTCACCGACGGCGCCGCGTCGTCGTCGGTCAGCGTCACCGTCGTCCCGGTCACCGACGTGCTGAGGCTCGTGGCCGACACGCCGATCGTCTCGTTGCCCTCCACCAGCGTGTCCTGGGTCGGCGTCAGGGTGAAGGCGCCGGTCGCGCTCGTCGCGTTCGCGGCGATCTTTATGATGAAGTCCGAGACCGCCGCGTAGTCCGTGCCCGAGGTCGCGGTGCCGCTGCCGCCCACCGACACGGTCACCTCCCGTGACGACGCGATCGCCGAAGTCGCCGTCGCCGTCACCGTCACCTGGGTGGCCGACGCCCCCTCGCCAACGCTCGACGGCGTCGCCGTCAGCGTCACCGGCGGATAGTCCGACGCGTCGTGGATGGTCAGCGAGGTGTCCGTCACGGGGATTCCGGTCAAGACGTTCGCCGTGTCCGCCCCGCTCGCCCCACCCGCGAAGAGCGACTCTGCCGTGACAGGGCTGGTTCTGCCGCTGATCGTGACGGACTCGAAACTCTCGTAGGCCGTGTCGGTCAACGGCTTGAACTCGAACGTGCCCGTGCCCTTGGTGGCATTGGCCGCAATGGTGATCGTGAAGTCCGGCACCGCCGTGTAGTCCGTGCCCGACTGCGCGGTGTCGGCGGAGTCGCCCACCGACACCGTCACCGTCGTCGCCTCGGTGCGCGCAATATTGATGGTGGCGGTCACCGTGATCGTCTCGCTGCTCTTGTCCTCGGCCACGGTGGACGGACTTGCGGACAGGGTGATGGCGTGGGTGTCGTCGTCGGCCAGGGTCACGGTGGTGCCCGTCACCGTCGAGGACGCGCTCGTGCCAGCCACGCCGATCGTCTCGTCGCCCTCGACCGCGGTGTCCTGCGTCGGGGTCAGGGTGAACGTGCCCGTGCCGCTCTTGGCGTTGGCCGCGATCGTCAGCGTGAAGTCCGCGACCGTCGCGTAGTCGACGCCCGGGGAGGCGGTGCCGCTGCCGCCCACAGACACGGTGACCGTGCGCGCCGCGGAAACCCCCGTCGTCGCGGTCGCCGTCACCGTCACCGTGGTCGCGGACGCCCCCTCGCTCACGCTCGACGGATTGGTCGAGAGGGTGAGCGCGGGATAACTGTCGTCGTCGGTCAGCGTCACCGTCGTGCCCGTCACCGTCGTGTGCGTGCTGGTCCCCGCCACGCCGATGGTCTCGCTGCCCTCCACCGTGGTGTCCTGGGTCGGGGTCAGGGTGAAAGTCCCCGTGCCGGTCTTGCTGTTCGCGGCGAGGGTGATCGTAAAGTCCGAGACCGTCGCGTAGTCCGTGCCGGAGGTGGCCGTGCCGCTGGCGCCCACCGAGACGGTCACCGTGCGGGCGGCGGAAACCGCCGAGCCGGCGGTCGCCGTCACCGTCACCGCCGTGGCGGACGCCCCTTCGGCCACGCTGGCCGGCGCCGCCGAGAGGGTGAGGTCCGGATACACGTCGTTGTCGGTCAGCACGAAGGACGTGCCGGTCACCGTGTTGCCGCCATCGCTGCTGCCCGACACCGAGACCGTCTCGTCTCCCTCCACCAGGGTGTCCTGCACCGGCGCCACGTCGAACCAGGCCTCGGCCGACGCCTGGCCCTTCGGGATCGTGATCGTGCCGACGTTCGACACCGTGTAGTCCGCGGTCTTGGTCGCGCTGTCGCCGCTCGCGCCGACAGTCAGCGTCACCTTCGTCTTCGCCTTCATCGGCGCCGCCGCCGTCGCCCGCACGGTCACGGACGACTGCGCCACGTTCTCGGCCACCTTGACGTTGGCCGGAACCGTCGCCAGCGCGATCGTCGGCCGGTCGTCGTCGGCGAGCGTCAGGACGGTTCCCGTCACCGTGGTGTGCGGACTCGTGCCGGCCACGCCGATGGTTTCGTCACCCTCCAGGGCGGCGTCCTGGACCGGGGTCAGCGTGAACGTGCCGGTCCCGGTCGTCGCGTTCGCGCCGATCGTGATCGTGAAGTCGGACACGGCGGCATAGTCGGCGCCCGAGGTGGCCGTGCCGCTGCCGCCCACCGACACCGTCACCGCGCGCGCCGAGGAAATCGCCGACGCCGCGGTCGCCGTCACCGTCACCGTCGTGCCGGGCGCCTGCTCGCCCACGCTCGACGGCGCCGCCGACAGCGTCACCGCCGGATAGTCGTCGTCGGTCAGGGTCAGGGTGGTTCCCACCACCACCGAGTTCGTGCTTGTGCCCGCGATGCCGATCGTCTCGTCGCCCTCGAGGGCGGTGTCGTCGGTCGGCGTCAGGGTGAAGGTGCCCGTGCCGCTGGTCGCATTGGCCGCGATCGAGATCGTGAAGTCGGTCACTGCGGCGTAGTCCGTGCCCGAGGTGGCCGTGCCGCTGCCGCCCACCGACACCGTCACCGCGCGCGCCGAGGAAATCGCCGACGCCGCGGTCGCCGTCACCGTCACCGCCGTCGCCGACGCACCTTCGCTTACGCTGGCCGGCGTCGCCGACAGCGTCACCTCCGGATGGCCATCGTCGTCGGTCAGCGTCAGCGTGGCGCCGGTCACCGTCGTGCTCGGGCTGGCGCCCGACAAGCCGATGGTCTCGCTGCCCTCGATGGCCGTGTCCTGGGTCGGCGTCAGCGTGAACGTGCCCGTGCCGGTCGTGGCGTTCGCGCCGATGGCGATGTCGAAGTCCGACACCGCCGCGTAGTCCGTGCCCGAGGTGGCCGTGCCCGTCCCGCCCACCGACACCGTCACCGTGCGCGCCGACGCGATTGCCGAAGCGGCCGTCGCCGTCACCGTCACCGTGGTGCCCGATGCACCCTCGCTCACGCTCGACGGCGCCGCCGACAGCGTCACCGCCGGGTAGCTGTCGTCGTCGGTCAGCGTCACCGTGGTGCCCGTCACCGACAGGCTTGTGCCCGTGCCCGACAAGCCGATGGTCTCGCTGCCCTCGACTACGGTGTCCTGGATCGGCGTCAGGGAGAAGGTGCCAGTCCCGGTGGTCGCGTTCGCCGCGATCGTGATGTCGAAGTCCGACACGGCTTTGTAGTCGGTGCCGGAGGTCGCCGTGCCGCTGCCGCCCACCGCGACCGTCACCGTGCGCGCCGAGGAAATCGCCGAGGCTGCGGTCGCCGTCACGGTCACCGACGTGGCAGACGCCCCTTCGCCCACGCTCGACGGCGCCGCCGACAGGGTCACCGGCCAAGTGTCGTCGTCCGTCAACGCGATGCTCGCCTTAGCGGGCAACAGCGAATTTCCTACCGTCAGTTGGCCGTGGAACGAGATGGTCTCGTCGCCCTCGACTACGGTGTCCTGGGTCGGCGTCAGCGTAAAGGTGAGCGTCGCGCTCGTTTCGCCTGCCGAGAAGGTGTAGAGCAACTGCCTATAGGCGGCGGTGTAGTCGGTGCCGAAGATCGCTGTGTCGCCTGAGCGTCCCACGGTGACCGTTGCGGCCACGTCGAAGTTGAGCGGGCTTATGGTTACCGTCACCGTGATCGACTGGGCCCCGCCGTTCTCGCTGATGCTCGACGGGGTCGCCGACACCGCGAAAGCGGGCAAGTCGTCATCTTCCAGCGTCACCGCGGTCCCGGTCACGGTCATGCTCGTGCCGCTGCCCGATACCGAGATGGTCTCGATGCCCTCGACCGTCGTGTCGTCCGTCGGCGTCAGCGTGAAGGTGCCCGTGCCGCTGGTCGCGTTCGCCGCGATCGTGATCGTGAAGTCCGCGACCGCCGCGTAGTCGGTGCCCGAGGTCGCGCTGTCGCCGCTCGAACCGATCGAGACCGTCACGGTGCGCGCCGAGGCAACCGCCGCTTCGGGGGTCGCCGTCACCGTCACCGTCGTTGCGGACGCGTCCTCCCTCACGCTCGACGGCGCCACCGAGAGCGTCACCACGGGGTGGCGGTCGTCGTCGGCCAGCGTCAGCGTGGTTCCGGTCACCGTCGAGTGGGCGCTCGTGCCCGCCACGCCGATGGTCTCGTCGCCCTCGACCACCGTGTCGTCCGTCGGCGTCAGCGTGAAGGTGCCCGTGCCGGTCGTCGCGTTGGCCGCGAGCGAGATCGTGAAGTCCGTCACCGCCGCGTAGTCGGTGCCCGAGGTGGCCGTGCCCGTGCCGCCCACCGAGATCGTCACCGTGCGCGCGGACGAAACCGCCGTCTTGGCGGTCGCCGTCACCGTCACCGTCGTGGCCGACGCGTCCTCGCCCACGCTCGACGGGCTCGCCGACAGCGTCACCGCCGGGTAGCTGTCGTCGTCGGTGAGCGTCACCGTGGTTCCCGTCACCGTCTTGGTGTTCGTGCTGCTGCCGTCCACGCCGACGGTCTCGCTGCCCTCCACCGTCGTGTCCTGGATCGGGGTCAGGGTGAAGGTGCCTGTTCCGCTCGTCGCGTTGGCCGCGATGATGATGTTGAAGTCCTTCACGGCCTTGTAGTCGGCGCCCGACGACGCCGTGCCCGTCTGACCCACCGACACCGTCACCGTCCGCTTGGCCGCAACCGCGGACTGCGCCGTCGCCGTCACCGTCACCGTCGTGGCCGACGCCCCCTCGCTCACGCTCGACGGGTTCGCCGACAGCGTCACCGCCGGGTAGCTGTCGTCGTCGGTGAGCGTTATCGTGGTGCCAGTCACGTTGGCGCCGGTGCTCGCGCCCGATACGCCGATGGTCTCGCCGCCCTCCACCGCCGTGTCCTGGGTCGGCGTCAGCGTGAAGGCGCCGGTGCCGGTGGTCGCGTTGGCCGCGATGGTGATCGTGAAGTCCGACACCGCCGTGTAGTCGGTGCCCGATGTCGCGGTGCCGGTCGAACCCACCGACACCGTCACCGTCCGTGCCGAGGAAATCGCGGACGTGGCCGTGGCCGTCACCGTCACCGTCGTGGCGGACGCCCCCTCACTCACGCTCGACGGGTTCGCCGACAGCGTCACCGCCGGATAAGTGTCGTCGTCGGCAAGCGTTATCGTGGTTCCAGTCACCGTCGAGCGCGCGCTCTGTCCTATCAGGACGATCGTCTCGTCCCCTTCGATCGCGGTGTCCTGCTTCGGCGTCAGGGTGAAGGTGGCGGTGCCGGTCGTCTGATTCTTTTCGATGGTGATCGGAAGGAACAACCCGAAGCCCGACAGCGTGTAGTCCGCAGGATAGGTCGCGGTGCCGGTCGAATCTATGCCCACGAGCACCGTCCGTTTCCTCCAGGAAATCGCGGACGCCGCCGTCGCCGTCACCGTCACCGTCGTGGCCGACGCGCCCTCGCCCACGCTCGACGGGTTCGCCGACAGGGTCACCGCCGGAAGTTGCTCGTCGTCGGTGAGCGACATCGACGTTGCGCCCGTCTGACTGATTTTGCCGTCGATACTCTGTACCCCGTGGATCGTGATCGTCTCGGTCGGCTCCACCAGATTGTCGTTGGTTGGCGTCAGGATGAAGGTGCCCGTGCCGGTCGTCGCGTTCGCCGGAATGCTGACGTCGAAGAAAGGCACGATGGCGAAGTCCGTGCCCGGGGTGGCGGTGTCATTCGTCTTTCCGGCCGCCACCGTTACTCGGCGGGTATAGCCGTATGCGGTCTTCGCGGTGGCCGTGACCGTCACCGTCTTCGCGCCCCCGTCCTCGCTGACACTGGCCGGCTGCGCCGACAGCGAGATGGGCACCTCATCATCGTCGGTCATCGTCATGCTCGTTCCGGTGACTCCCTTGTTCCCGCCGTGGACGACCCGCTGGAGTTCATCGATGATCTGCCCGGCAATGGGGATCGTTTCATTGCCCTCATCCAACGTGTCCTGGATCGGCGTCAGCGTGAAGGTGCCGGTGGCGCTTGTCGCGTTTGCGGGGAGGGTGATGTCGAAGTACGACACCTTCTGGTAGTCGAGTGTCGCGACCGCTACGCCGCCGTTGGGATGGGGCAGCAGACCCTGCGGCCCCAGCCTCACCGTGCGGGAGGTGGAATGGGCGCTCGACGTCGCCGTGACCGTCACGCTGGTCGGCCCGTCCGCCTCGCTTACCGTCGACGGGTTCACCGACAGATTGATCTGCGGCCCGGCGTACGGCCGGTCGTCCTCGTCGGTTATCGTCATGGTCGCTGAATAGACCCCATCGCTGACACCCGTGCCGTGGAACGTGATCGTCTCGTTGCCTTCCCACTCGAAGTCGCCGATCGGCCGCAGGTTGATGGTGGTGTTCCCCGACGACCTGCCGACCGGGACCTTGACAACGAACTTGGGCACTGCCGCGTAGTCCGTGCCCGACACGGCGCTGTCGCCGCGCTTCCCGACCGTCACCGTGACGACTCTTGGATTCTTGAGCGGAATGCCCCAGAAGGACGTCTTTCCTTGCACCACTATCTTCTGCGTGCCGCCGTCCTCCGATATGGAGCCCGGGTGGAGAAACAGCTTGACGCCAAAGTACGTTGCGGCTTCAGCTCCGTCGCTGGTCTCGCCGTCGGTCAGCGTCAGGGTGGCGCCGGTCACCGTCCCGACCCCGGCGCTGCCCGACACGCTGATGGTCTCGTCGCCCTCTTCCTTCCCGTCGTCGTTCGGCGTCAGCGTGAACGTGCCGCGGCCGGCCGTCGCGTTCGCAGGAATCGTGATCGTGGAGTCCGGCACCGCCAGGTAATCGGTGCCGGCGGTCGCGGTGCCGCCGCCGATCGACACCGTCACCGGCGTGTTAGCCGCCACCGCCGTGTCCGCCGTCGCCGTCACCGTCACCGAAGTCGAACCCGATCCCTCGCCGACGCTCGACGGGTTCACCGACAGCGTGATCGAGGCCGCGGCGCCGCCGTCGCCAGGGAGGGTCCCGGTCGCCGTATCGGTAGCCGTCACGGTGATCGTGAACGTCTCCGTCACCGCCGTGTTCACGCCGTCATCCGCCGTGATCGTGACCGTGTAGTCCTGCGCCGCCGCATCCGCCGCCACCGTGCCCCCCACCTGGCCCGAGGCGTAGCTCAGCCCCGAGGGCAGGCCGGAGACGGCTACCGTCAACTCGTCGTTGTCCGGGTCGGTCGCCTGGATGGCGATCGACTGAATCGTCTCGCCCTGCTCGAATGAGCGGTCACCCGGAACCGCGATGGCGGGCGGGAGGTTGATGGCGGCGGTCGCTCCGTCGTTGTCGTTGACCCCGTCGGTCAGCGTCAGCGTCGCACCGGTCACCGTCGCGCCGCTTGCGCTGCCCGACACCCCGATGGTCTCGTCGCCCTCTTCCTTCCCGTCGTCGTTCGGCGTCAGCGTGAACGTGCCGCTGCCGGCCGTCGCGTTCGCAGGAATCGTCACCGCAAGGCTCGACGCCGCCAGGTAGTCCCACCCCGAGGCCGCCGTCCCGCTGCCGCCCACCGACACCGTCACCTCCGTAGCCGACTCGACCGCCGTGTCCGCCGTCGCCGTCACCGTCACCGAAGTCGAGCCGTCACCCTCGCCGACGCTAGACGGGTTCAACGACAGCGTGATGGAGGCCGCGGCGCCGCCGTCGCCGGGGATGGTCCCGGTAGCCGTCACCGTGATCGTGAACGTCTCCGTCACCGCCGCGTTCACGCCGTCATCCGCCGTGATCGTGACCGTGTAGGTCTGCGCCGCCGCATCCGCCGCCACCGTGCCCCCCACCTGCCCCGAGGCGTAGCTCAGCCCCGAGGGCAGGCCGCTGACGGATACCGTCAACTCGTCGCTGTCCGGATCGGTCGCCAGGATGGCGATCGACTGAATCGTCTCGCCCTGCTCGAATGAGCGGTCGCTGGGGGCCGTAATGACGGGCGGGCGGTTGGCGACCGTCACGGTGATCGTGAACGTCTCCGTCACCGCTGCGTTCACTCCGTCATCCGCCGTGATGGTGATCGTGTAGGCCTGCGCCTCCGCATCCGCCGCCACCGTGCCCCCCACCTCACCCGAGCCGTAGCTCAGCCCCGAGGGAAGGCCGGCGACGGCTACCGTCAACTCGTCGCTGTCCGGGTCGGTCGCCTGGATGACGATCGACTGAACCGTCTCGCCCTGCTCGAATGAGCGGTCACTGGGGACCGTGATGACGGGCGGGCGGTTGGCGACCGTCACGGTGATCGTGAACGTCTCCGTCACCGCTGCGTTCACTCCGTCATCCGCCGTGATGGTGACCGTGTAGGCCTGCGCCTCCGCATCCGCCGCCACCGTGCCCCCCACCTGGCCCGAGGCGTAGCTCAGCCCCGAGGGAAGACCCGTCAGGGTCACCGCCAGCGTGTCCTGGTCGGCATCCGTCACCGTGACGGCGAACGCGGTGATGGCCTCGCCCTGCTCGTAGGTCTTGTCGCCAGGGCCGGTGATCACCGGCGGGGCGTTGGACGGGGGCGGCGCCTTCTCGGTCACGGTGATGGTGAAGGTCTCGGTCACGGCCGCGTTGACGCCGTCTTTGGCCGTGATGGTCACGGTGTAGGCCTGCGCCGTGGCGTCGTCGGACACCGTGCCGGACACCTGGTCGGAGGCGTAGCTCAGCCCCGAGGGCAGGCCCGACAGGGTCACCGCCAGCGTGTCCTGGTCGGCATCCGTCACCGTGACGGCGAACGCGGTGATGGCCTCGCCCTGCTCGTAGGTCTTGTCGCCAGGGTCGGTGATCACCGGCGGGGCGTTGGACGCGGCCTTCTCGGTCACGGTGATGGTGAAGGTCTCGGTCACGGCCGCGTTCACGCCGTCTTTGGCCGTGATGGTCACGGTGTAGGCCTGCGCCGTGGCGTCGTCGGACACCGTGCCGGACACCTGGTCGGAGGCGTAGCTCAGCCCCGAGGGCAGGCCCGACAGGGTCACCGCCAGCGTGTCCTGGTCGGCATCCGTCACCGTGATGGCGAACGCGGTGATGGCCTCGCCCTGCTCGTAGGTCTTGTCGCCAGGGCCGGTGATCACCGGCGGGGCGTTGGACGGGGGCGGCGCCTTCTCGGTCACGGTGATGGTGAAGGTCTCGGTCACGGCCGCGTTGACGCCGTCTTTGGCCGTGATGGTCACGGTGTAGTCCTGCGCCGTTGCGTCGTCGGCCACCGCGCCCCCCACCTGGCCCGAGGCGTAGCTCAGCCCCGAGGGCAGGCCGCTGACGGCTACCGTCAACTCATCGTTGTCCGGGTCGGTCGCCTGGATGGCGATCGACTGAATCGTCTCGCCCTGCTCGAATGAGCGGTCACTCGGAACCGTGATGACGGGCGGGCGGTTGGGGGTTTCCACCGAGCCGACGGGAGAAGACGACTTCACGGCTGCGGCGGCCGCAACCGGCCGCCAGGCCGTCGTTGACGGAGCGGCGAACAGCAACGCCAGGGCGAACAGGCCGAAGAGCGAGCGGCGGCGTTGCGCGTTGGGGCGCTGTCGGAACGCTTGGGGAAGCTCGCTGGAGCCTATTCGGGATTTGGCGGATACGGCCATGACGGAAAGTGATGTGCACGAACCGTGCCAAACTTTCCGAAAAACGTCCAAACCCTTTTGATCGAAAGTGTTAGAAGGAAAAAGGCAGCTTCAGGGGAGGAGCCGGGGAATGTTGCGGATCACAACGCTGGGGCGGGCCGACGGCCGCCGCATTCGTAGAAGCCATTGATAACAGGCAAGTTAAGTGGTATTTCGAGAAAGTATTGAAATTTGCAACAGGCGAGGAACGATCGGACGGTGGTTGGTGGATGGCGGCTCCCGGGTCGCGGCGGGGGGCGGGCCCGGACAAGACATGTTCATGATTCAATGCTCTGCAGGCAGGTCGTATTTCTTCAATTTGCGGTACAGGGTCACCCGATCGATGCCCAGGGATCTCGCCGCCCGGGTCTTGTCGCCGGCTGTGACTTCGAGTGCGTGGACCACAGCCTGCCGCTCGACTTCCTTCAGCGGGAGGACTTTCGCCGGCGCCGCAGAGTCTCTTCGAGAATCCACGATCGGGGAGAGATGGGGCGGGAGGTTGTTCGCTTGCAGCACGTCCGTCGTCTCCTGCAGAACGGCGCATTCGATGGCGTTCTCCAGCTCGCGAACGTTGCCGCGCCAGTCGTACTGCAGCAGCCACCGCAAGGCAGCCCTGGAAATGCCGCTCACGGATTTACCCATGCGTTCGGCATGCTTCGCCAGGAAATGTTTCGCCAGCAGAGGAATATCTTCTCGACGTTCTCGCAGCGGCGGAATCACGATGGGCAAGACGGCAATGCGATAGTACAGGTCTTCGCGAAACCCTCCCGCCTTGACCGCAGCCTCCAGGTCCTTGTTGGTCGCCGCAATGACCCGCACGTCGACCGGGATGAGGGTCGTTTCACCGATGCGCTGGATCTCCCGTTCCTGCAGGACGCGCAACAGCTTGGATTGCAGAACCAGGGGCATGTCGCCGACCTCGTCGAGAAAGAGCGTTCCTGCCCCGGCGCGCTCGAATGCGCCGATTCTCTGCTTTGTCGCCCCCGTGAAAGCTCCCTTTTCGTGTCCGAACAGTTCGCTTTCGATGAGCGCCTCGGGGATGGCTGCGCAGTTGATGGCCACAAACGGCCCTTTTTTTCGCAAGCTGTTGAAGTGGAGGGACTTGGCGACCAGTTCCTTGCCGGTTCCGCTCTCGCCCCGAATGAGCACCGTGATGTCGCTTTTGGCGGCCTGCTTCACCAGCGCGTAGACTTGCTGCATTCGAGTGCTGCTGCCCACCATGCCGTCGACCGAGTAGGTGGTCTCCAGTACGGAACGCAAACGCAGCACTTCGGCCTTCATCTGCCCGACCTCGATCTCCTTGGAGATATCGCGGTACACGTAAAGATCGCCGATAACACCTCCTCGACCATCACGCACGGGTCTCGTGGATCGATAGAACAGCCGTTGCGGGGGCACTTTCGCCGCGGTGTTTTTCTGCACCACGCTGCCGCTGTCCTCAAAGAAGAACCGGCTCTCCATATCGGGCAGGTCGGGTTCCTGGAACCGCTTTTGAAAGTGCGATGTGAACTCCTCGGTCGACATCTTCGCGATCTCGCCTTTCGACAGTTCGAGCATCTGCTCGTACTCCTGATTGGCGAACATCAGCCGCTCGTCGGTGTCATACATGGCCATGGCGTCTCCCGTGGCGTCGAGCACCGCTTCCAATCTTTGATGGCTGGTGGTCAGCAGCCGCTGTTTCTCCGCCAACTCCCGTTCGACGTTCCACTTCCCGACCAGAGAAAGGGTAATCTGCTGAATCTCCTCGCGCGCGAAAGGCTTCCGGATATAGAGCAATTTGTGCAGCAGTTCCATGTCCTGGATGATCTCGGACAGAGACTTGTCGGCGTAGGCGGTCATGATGACGATCTCGATGCTACGATCGATTTCCCTGATGCGGCGGATCGTTTCAATCCCGTCGATGCCCGGAGGCATTCTGATGTCTACGTAGGCGACGGCAATGGGACGGTCCGATTGCTTTCCTGCCTGGATCACTTCGCAGGCTTCCTCTCCGCTTCCCACATGCAATAGCTCAAATTCCGGGAGGAAGGAATTGTTTTCTTCGACAGCGAATGCCTCCGCCAGATCATTCGATGACGACTCGATGATGGAGGGCCGCAACATTTCTCGAAAGTCATCGTGGATTTCTTTCTGGTCATCCACAATCAACACACGACAGTTCCCGGGGTCTTTGAAGTCCATCAGATATCCTTTTCCCATGGTTTGAACAGGGTGGAACTCAAGTTGAAATTCAGGAGCAGGCGCCCGGCGCCATCAAGGCACTCGCCGGGCAGGCAAAATCAACGTCACGAGCCTGATCCCCGATCGGCGTCCAAGCGATACAGTTGAAAATCGTTTCCATGAGTTCAGCTTGTTCTTGCAAATGCTGGACCGTTTGCCTCAGATTGGACTCCGTCTTCTTCATCTCGGTGATATCGCGGAGCACGATGATGCCGCCTCTCAACTCGCCCGCGTCGTCCCGCAACGGTCTCGCGTTGACGCTGATGGAAACCCCATCCGGCCGCTCCCGATTGCGGATGAGCAACTCGACATCATCCACGGACTCACCGCGCATGGCGCGAGCGAGCGGAAGTTCCTCGGAGGGGAAGAGCTTCTTTCCGTCCGGGTAGGATGCCTTCCTGCCATCTCCGGGACCGCTCCAGCCATTTCACGTCTGGCTCGATCGTGCCTCAACAGACTGGCTCGAAAGTCTTGTCCGGCTTTCATGGGTAGGCACTTTACTAAACCAATGTGAAGATAAATCGAAGGAATTGGATTTTTAGATGAAGAATGAGCGAGTTTATGGTTCATGCTGTCTGGAATGGGCCGTGTCAAGGCCTGGAGGTCCTCGAAGCCGGCGCCAGGCTGGAGCCGGCGCTGGCCGGCGAGCTGTCGAGGTCCACTCCGAGACCCGACAAAGGAGGGGTTGAATTGCGGTCCCTGAGAGGGAAATCGGCAGCAGGAGGCGTTTCTGGCTGCTCTGCCATGCCAGGGAGTGGGAAAGTCCAGCCTTCCCGGCAGAGCTGGCGGATTCAGGGGTGAGGACACCGTCGAACGCCATGACGGCCTCGGTGTCGTCATGGAGAAGGTCGTCCAATGGGAGCAGGAAAACCCGGCCCCCCAAGGCCGTGAAATG
This sequence comes from Terriglobia bacterium, assembly GCA_963665655.1. Taxonomy (GTDB): domain Bacteria; phylum Acidobacteriota; class Terriglobia; order Versatilivoradales; family Versatilivoraceae; genus Versatilivorator. The sequence continues at coordinate 3,427,678 of OY762429.1, read as the reverse complement.
ATCGACGGTTTCCGCCTCCGGGGGTCAAGGACGTGGCATCATGGGGGTGGCCACCTTACAAGGGTAAAGGGTGACAGGCCTCCGGACACCCTTTGCCCGCCCTTGCGGGGGGCGCTCCCTCCACAGTGATCCCTGGCGGGAAGGCCGTCATGGCGGTGACGAAGTCCAGGCCGGAAAACTGACCACAGGGGGGCTGCGCCGGACAGAATATGAAGCGGAAAGCCCACGGCATCGAGAGGAAGCTCACTACGACATCGAGGTTGGCCGGTCGCGACAGCCGGGGACCAGGCGGTCCCGGATCGGCGGCCGGGGTTCTCCTGCTGGTCCTGCTGGCGGCCGCAACGGGATGTCGGCCACCCGATTCCACCCGGGAATTCCGCTTCCAGGGCAGCAGCATGGGAACCACTTTCGAGGTGAAAGTGGTGGCGTCCCCGTTCCCGGAACAACGGCGGGAGGCGGTGCTGGAGGCCATTCAGGCGCAACTGCGGGATGTCGACGGCAAGATGTCGACCTACCGGGAAGCCTCCGAAATCTCCCGCCTGAACCGCTCGCGGGAAACCACCCCTCATCCGCTGTCCCAGGAAACCTTCACGGTGTTGGCGGAGGCGCTGAGAATCAGCCGGGTGACCGGCGGGGCCTTCGACATTACGGTTGGCCCCCTGGTCAATGCCTGGGGGTTCGGACCGGGGCCTCACCCCGCATCCCTCCCGACGGCCGCCGAGATCGAACAGTTGAAGTTGCGAAGCGGATGGGCCAAAATTGAACTGAATTCCCGGGATGCCACGATTCGCAAGCACGAGCCGGCCCTTTACCTGGACCTCTCGGCGATCGCCAAAGGGTATGCCGTCGACAGGCTCTCGGAAGTCCTGGCCGAAATGAACCTCACCAGGCATATGGTGGAACTGGGAGGCGAGGTGAGAACCAGCGGCCGCAATGCCGGCGGAACCCCCTGGCGGATCGCGATCGAGAAACCGGTATCCGGCGGCAGGGCTTTCCAGCGGATTCTTCCCCTGGAGAACCTGGCCCTTGCCACCTCCGGAGACTACCGAAATTTTCGCCAGACGGAGGACGGAGACCTCTCACACACCATCGATCCCAGGACGGGCCGACCGGTGAGGCACGAGCTGGCCTCCGTCAGCGTGGTGGACGCTTCCTGCATGCGGGCCGACGGCTACGCCACGGCCCTGATGGTTTTGGGGGAAGACGAAGGCTATCGCCTGGCGGCAGAGCAGGACTTGGCGGCGCTGTTTCTGGTGCGGTCCCGCGATGAATCTTTCCGGGAGAGGGAGACGCCGGCGTTTCAACGTCTTTTCCGCACCAGGAGTCCGAACGCAAAAAGGGAGAGTGGATCGTGAGTCTTTTCCTGGTCACGCTGGTTGTGGTCGGCGTGGCCATGGTCCTCATGGCGGTGGGGCTCTTCTTCAAGAGGCCCTGTCTGCGCGGTTCCTGCGGAGGCCCCGACCTGTTCGACTCCAAAGGAGACTCTCTCACCTGCGCTGCCTGCCCCCGCCGGCGATCTCTCCACTCGGAGGAGGAACCTTCGGCCTAGCCGCCACCCGGCTGAGTGACCGCTCCCTGAGAGGCCGAAGAAACCAGCGCCATGTACTTGGCGAACACTCCTGAGGAATAGCGCGGCCGGGGCTCGGTCCATTGGGAGAGGCGCCGCCCAATCTCCTCCTCGGACAGCTCCACATCCAGCCGCCGCCCATCGATGTCCACCACAATCATGTCCCCCTCGCGTACCGCCGCGATGGGGCCTCCGCGCGCCGCCTCGGGCGCCACGTGGCCGGCCATCAGCCCTCGGGTGGCGCCGCTGAATCGCCCGTCGGTGATCAAAGCCACGCTCTCGCCCAGCCCTGCTCCCACCACGGCAGCCGTAACCCCCAGCATCTCCCTCATGCCGGGTCCTCCACGAGGCCCCTCGTAGCGAATGACCATCACGTCACCCGCCTGGATCTCTCCACGGGTCACGGCCTCCATGGCCGGCTCCTCCCGATTGTAGACGCGCGCCGGCCCGCGGTGGTAGAGCCTCTCGTGGCCGGCCACCTTGATCACGCACCCGTCCGGGGCCAGGTTGCCGTGCAGGATCACCAGTCCACCCGTGTTCTTGACAGGGTTGGACAGGGGGCGCAACACCTCCTGGCCCGGCGTTTCTCTGGCGTCGCGACATTCCTCGCCCAGGGTGCGGCCGGTCACGGTCTTCTGAGCGGGATCCACGAATCCGCCCTCCACCAGCCGCTGAGCAATCACAGGCACGCCGCCGGCTCGATCGACGTCCACGGCCACAAACCGCCCTCCCGGCTTCAAGTCGGCAATCAAGGGTGTCCGCAAGCTGATCCTGTCGAAGTCGTCGATCTCCAGGTCCACCCCCATTTCGCGGGCCAGCGCCAGGAAGTGCAGAACGGCGTTGGTGGATCCACCCGTGGCCGCCACGCTGGCAATGGCGTTGTCGAAGGACTGACGAGAAATCAGGTCTGCAGGGCAGGCGCCGCTCCTGACCAGGTCCATCACCAGCTTTCCGGCCTCGAATGCCACCCCGTCCTTGCGGGCATCGGTGGCCGGCACGCTGGAGGACCCCATGGGAGACAGGCCCAGGAATTCCAGGGCCGTAGCCATGGTATTGGCCGTGTACTGGCCGCCGCAGGCGCCGGCTCCCGGACAGGCCGTGTTCTCGATCTCCAGCAACTCGGCATCGCTGATGCGTCCCGCCGCGTTGGCGCCCACGGCTTCGAAGACGTCCTGGATGGTGATGTCCCGCCCTCGATATTTCCCCGGAGCGATGGATCCCCCATAAAGCACCAGCGAAGGCACATTGAGCCGCATCAAGCCCATGGCGCCCCCCGGCAGCGTCTTGTCGCAGCCCACCAGGGCGATCATGGCATCGAACATGTAGCCGCGCCCCACCAGCTCGATCGAGTCCGCCACAATCTCGCGGCTCACCAGCGAGGCTTTCATTCCTTCGGTACCCATGGTGATCCCGTCGCTGACGGCGATGGTGTTGAACTCCATGGGAGTCCCGCCGGCAGCGCGCACGCCTTCCTTGACCTTTACGGCCAGCGTCCGCAGGTGGAAGTTGCAGGGCATGGCCTCGATCCAGGTATTGGCGATTCCGACAATGGGCCTGGACAAGTCCTCGTCGGTATACCCGATGCCCTTGAGGAAGGACCGTGCGGGGGCGCGGTCCCGGCCCTGCAGGATGGTTCGGCTGCTCAGTGGTGGCTTGGACATGCAATACCTCCGAAATCACGAGAACTTCCAGCCGAAACTGCCGGAATTGGGGTGAGGGCCGGCCCGCATTTCTCACCAGGGGGCGTGATCATCCAGTTCCACCGACAAATCAGCGGCGCCGCAAGAGGATATAGAGGGCCCCGCCGCCTCCGTCCGCAAGACGAGCCGAGGCGTAGGCGATGACGTGACGGCTCATGCGCCGCGTGTCCAGCCATTTCGACAGCTTGTCCTTCAATGTCGGCTGACCTTCCCGCGAGTGGTTTCCCCGGCCGTGAACCACGCGAACACAACCGTAGCCCCGCTTGAGGCTGGAATGGATGAAATCCTCGAACGCCTTCCTGGCTTCAGCGACGACCAGTCCGTGGAGATCGAGGTGGGCCTGCACCGAAAAACGCCCCTTTCTGAGGCCGCCGATCCAGCGGCGGCCCTCGGGATGCGGCGTCCCCTCCAGGTATTCTCCGCTCATGGTCAAGTCGAAACGCCCTTTTCCCGAGACAAACTCCTGCAGCAGGCGCAAGCCTTCTTCCTCGTCGCCGATGGGGTCCGGTATCTCCAGTGCCGGAGTCGGCCGGGATGGAATGGAACTCCAGCCCAGGGGAACGACATCCCGCATGGACAGGGCAAACAGTTCGCCGTCGCTGAGAGCCTCGGGCAATCCGGCCGGGGCCTTGGGCTTTTCCGGGACCGCCTCGAGGGATCGCGGACGCATGCGAGCCAATTCGGCAAAAGACTTGAAGGCTCGAAAAGCGGGCGTCTTCATGGGATGGATTCCTTCAAGTGAATCGCTTCTCCCTTGTGATTACCAGCTCTTTCAAGTGTTCATGGTGGGCGTTTTTCATCTTTACGGCAACGGCATGAAACCGGTGTTGTCGGATCAGGCAGGCAATCTCTGTTGCGGGTCCGGTTGAGCACGAGAGTGCGGAAGCCATGCTCAATCAGCGAATGGGCTCCGCCCTGCTCTACCTTCCTGACTCGCTCCATGGTTGGTTCAAAGCGCTTCACCCGGTCGGCCAGCGTCGTTCCAAACCGGAGCGCCGCATGCCAAAACGCCGCCACGTCACGGTCGATCTCGACCATAATCGAACGCTGAACCAGGTTTTCCATGACGGCCGTGAGCGAAACGATGCCGCCGCCGGCAAATGGTTCGATGAGGATGCGAGGACTGGTGGCCTTCAGCCATTCCCTGATATGGGGCACCAGCCATGTCTTTCCACCCGGGTAGCGAAGGGGGCTCCGCTGCGGCACCTGGGCCACGTTGACCGCGGGAATTTTCGACTGGGGGAAAGCAGGCTCCACGAACAATCTTTTTTGCATCATGGCATTCTGCAACTCGATCATCGGCGCCGGGTCAGGAGGGAGGGCTTCACTGGGGCCATTTTACGCCAGAACCGGACCGCGGGTAAACCGACTGCGGGGAGCTGCACAGGCGGCGGAGAAAATGCACGCCAGCCATTCGAAGCGTCGTCGATCAGGCCGCTTCCATGTCCTCGGAGACGACCGGCGTCTCTCTCCAATGCGGACCATAGAGTTGAATCAAATGGGACGTCGTCTTCTCGAACCCGTTCAGGTAGGCGCCCTGAAGAAAACGGCGGTTCCGACGAGCCCGGGGAATACGCAGCCCCTCCAGGTAGTAGCCGCGCAGGATCCGGCGAATCTCCCGTCCGAGCTGGTCGGAAAACCCAGGGACTCGAGAATCCACCGATGGCTCCTGTGATTCCCGAATGCTCTTCAAGCGGGCTTCAATATCCCGGTGAATCTGGAAGGCCGCGCCGGCGAATCCCCAGGCGATCAGCATCCCAAGTATCCGACGCTCTCTGCGGACCCCTTCTCGAAATCGGTCCAGCCATTCAGCCGTCTCCACCGGCAGTGTCAGTTCCATGGAAACCTCCCGGTTATCTCTCCTCAAAAGAAAACTTCCTGAAACCCCGGGAGATCGTTCACCTGCCGTTCCCCCACGGGTGCGGAAATCAGAATCGCCGGAAGACTCCGATCACCTTTCCAACGATCTCAACCTCGTCCGCCCTCAGCTCAATGACCTGGTAGCGGGGGTTTTCCGGCTTCAGACGAATCTTTCCATCCGATCGATAGAAACGTTTCAGCGTGGCCTCGTCTCCGTTGACCCGAGCCACTACGATCTCCCCGTTTTCGGCCACGGGCTGTTTTCGAACCAGAACCATATCCGCCGGCAGAATATGAGCGTCGATCATGCTGTCCCCTTCCACCTTGAGCAGGAAGACTGTTTCGTCGCCGACCCATTCGCGCGGCAGGGGGATCGTCCCCTCCCGGTTCTCGTCGGCCAGAATCGGGAGGCCGGCCCGGATGCGTCCCAGCAGGGGCAGATCCACCACCCGCTCATTCCCCGAGACCCCTGCCAGGGGGACGTGCGCCCGCGACTTGGAAGGCTGGTGATCCAGATAGCCCTTGGCCCGCAGGACCTCAATATGCTGTTGGATTGCCTGGGCCGACTTTCCCAGCGCCCGGGCCACCTCTCTCACCGACGGAGGCAGTCCCTGACGGATGAAGTAGTCCTGAATAAATTCGTACACCCGGCGCTGCTTTTCGGTTAACGCTTTCATGAGGCTGCCCTCCTGAAGGCCGGCAACTGCCCCGCGGTCTTCGATACAGACAAGCGTCAGCATAGACATCCGTCTGTACGATGTCAAGGAAGTTTTTTTGTGCTTTTTTCATTTTGGGAGGTCGTGCGTTTGGGGACGCATCTCTCAATCCGCCGCCTACGCGGCTCTTCCCTGACCCACGACACTGGCGGCGGACAGGGTTTTCAATTGAGCCTTTTGCAAAATTCGGAATCGGGCATGACGTTGGGGAGGCCGTGTGGTCTCGGGACCCGGCTCTTGAATCGCCGCCTACGCGGCGACAGCAGGCAGGTGTGAGCGGGGCAGGTGGCCGTCGAAAAAGACGAACCACGAATGAACACGAATAGACACGAATACAGATGGACTGCCTTCAACGACAAGCGGTTCCGGAACACTCCTGCAATTTTGCCCCCTTGGTGTGACTCGGGCATGGGGGGGAAGCCCACCCGGGAGCGCGGGCGTCCCGCCCGCACCTTTTTTCTGCAAACAGGATGCGAGCCACCGCCACTGCCTCCGACTGTGCGCCGGACTTGCCGTTGCGGGGTGCTCTTCCCCAAGGCGAATGCGGAGAATCGGCGCCCTTTGCGTGAATCGAAGGCAGAGCGGACCGGCCGGGCTGCGCCCGGACCGATGCGGGCGGGACGCCCGCGCTCCCGGGGGCCGGGCTGCGCCCGGACCGATGCGGGCGGGACGCCCGCGCTCCCGGGGGGCACGACCCTTCCCGGAGGCAAACCCCGAACCGAATCAGCAGCGACGTCTCCAAACGCACTGCTTTTCCAGAACCACGGCCAATAGACGAGCCTTTTGCCGAATTTTGCAAAAGGCTCATCATTCATCATTTGTTAGCGCGGGATCACCCTGCCGGCACTGCCGCTTCCAGTTCCTCTCCGGAACCGTCATAATCACAAGGAACACTCCACCGATGGCGCGGGAGCCCATCGGGGTTTCCATCGGCCGGGAACCGGGATTGGGGCCCATTCCATGAGCCGGCCCTGCAGAAGGGCCGGATGCCATCAAAAAATAGAAACCGAAGCAGCCGCGGCTTCGTTGTAAACGTATGTCACAAACAGCCGGGCTGCGGTCAGGATCGGCGGGACCATGACGCCGCAGACCGAACTGGTTCGACGCAGCCAGCAAGGCGATGTGCAGGCCTTCGAAGAACTGGTCCGCAGTTGCCAGCAAAGGGTGTTCGGTCTGATCTATCAGATCCTGAGGTCCCCGGAAGAGGTGGAAGACGTCGCGCAGGAGGTATTTACCAAGCTGTACTTTTCCCTGTCTCAGTTTCGTCTGGATTCCTCCTTTCACGCTTGGCTCTACCGAATCGTAGTCAACCAGTGTTATGACCATTTGCGAAAGCGCAGGCGCACCCCTCAAATCAACTACTCGGATCTTTCCGAAGGCGAGGCCGCGGCCTTTGAGAGTCTGCCGTCGCTCACGGAATCCAGGCTCCCCGACATCGCCAAGACCGTGGAGTTGCGGGAGATCTCGGACCGCTTGCTGAGCCTGCTGCCGCCTGCAGATCGCATGCTGCTGGTGTTGAAGGAGATGGAGGACTTTTCGATCGAGGATCTGGCCGGTATCTTCAAGATTTCAAAAAACGCGGTAAAGCTGAGGTTGTTCCGGGCGCGCCACCAGTTGCGGCGCGCCTATGAGAAGGGAAAGCTATCCCGGAGGAAGTAGCCAAGATGGGCCATCGAACCCTGCGGTCCCAACTGGAAGATTTTGCAGACTCCAAGCTGTCTCCGGATCAAATGCAAGTGGTTGAGCGGCACCTGGCGGGTTGCTCCGACTACAGGCAGCACCTGCAGGCCCTGGGCTGGATACGGGCGCTGATGCGGGGAAGCCGGCTGACCGACGCTCCGGAACCCTCCCCGGGATTTGCCCAAAGGCTGGCAAGGCGGCTGGAGAGCCACCGGGAGGTCTATCTGTTCTGGCTGCCGCTTCGCGCCATGGCCCTGAAGGCCATCCCGGTGATGGCTCTTCTGACGATTCTCCTGGGGGCCATGGCCTACCTTCAAGGACCAACGGAAGCGCCGGCCCTTGCAGCGTGGGAAGATCCCCTGCTCGAATCCTACTCGGAGCAGCAGGAAGTCGTGACCGAAGCCCTATTCTCGGAAGCCGTTGCCGGAGATCCGAACCTGGTGGTCCTCACATTGATGGGAGACTCCGCGATTGGAATCGCGGAGGATGATGACTATGATGAATCTTTCTAAATTCAAGGCCCTGCTGGTCATTGGGGTTGTCTTCCTGCTGGGGGCGGTGGCCGGCGCCTCGCTCGGCCGGACCGTTCTTTGGTCGATTTCCGCCAGGGGACCCCACCACCACTCCCGCGGACCCTTTATTGAAAAACTCGAGAAACGGCTCGACCTTTCGGGGGAGCAGAGGACGCAGATTCAAGCCATTCTGGATGAATCCCACCAGCAATTCCGCGGGCTGCACAAGAGCGTCAAGCCTCAGTTCGAAACCATTCGCCAACAGATGGCGGAGCGGATTCGCAAAGAGCTGAATCCGGACCAGGCCCGGAAATTCGCGGCCATGCGCGCCGAGTACGAACAGCGCAGGGCCAAGCGCGGGAAGAAGTGCCGGTGAGATTGCGCTTACTCTCCGTCGATCCCGCCCGCATCCCTCCCACGGGCGTCCATCCAAAGCACCCGGTCGTCACCCTGCTCATTTGCCTGCTTCTGACGGCGACGCCGACCTCGATGCTCCCCGGCTCCGACTCGGACGGGAGCCCCCAGGGGCCGCCTCGCTACAAGGGGCGCATCATCGCTCCCGTGATGAGCGCCGCCGGGGCCGATTGGCTCAATCGCCCCGAGCGGGAGCAGATGGAGATGCCGGATCGGTTGCTGGATGCCCTGCAGATCGAACCCGGGATGACGGTGGCGGACGTGGGGGCCGGAATCGGTTACTTCAGTTGGAGAATCGCCAAGAGGGTGGGTTCGGAGGGTCGGGTCCTGGCGGTGGAAATCCAGCCTGAAATGCTGGAACGTCTAGGCGTGGAAATGAAGAAGCGGGACATCGGGAACGTCCGATCCATCCTGGGAACGCCGGCGGACCCGAAATTGCCCGCTCGAACGGTGGACCTGGCGCTGCTGGTAGATGTCTACCACGAGTTTCGGCACCCGGAGGCCATGGTCGCCGGGATTCGCCAGTCCCTCAAGGAGGACGGCCGCATGGTCCTGGTCGAATACCGCGGCGAGGATCCCACGGTGCCCATCAGGCCCGAACACAAAATGACGGTCAAGCAGGTCCTGCTGGAAATCCTGCCCATGGGTTTCCGACTTCAGTCCCGGCTCGATTTTCTTCCCTGGCAGCACGTCTTCGTGTTTGGCAAGGACTCGGCGAAGGCGCCAGGCTCCTCCGATTAGCGCCCCGCCTACCTCAACCCGGCGAGCTGCTCCATCAGCGCGAAAATGACCGAGTGGTCCTTCTGTCCCTTGCCCTGGGCGCTGCAGGAGGAGAACAGCTCATGCACCAGGCCGGTGGAGGGCAGCGCCACGCCCAGGGCCTTGCCCGCCAACAGGGCGTTCTTGACGTCCTTGATATGCAGGTCCATCTTGAAACCGGGTTCGAACTTGCCCTCCACAAAGGCCGGGATTTTCATGTCCAGGGTTCGTCCGCCGGCCATGCCGCCGCGGATGGCTTCATACACCAGTTGGATGTCCACGCCGGCCTTCTTGGCCAGGACCATGGCTTCCGAGACAGCCTGGAGCACGCCGGCCACAATGATCTGATTGGAGAGCTTGGCGAATCCTCCGGCCCCGATCTCTCCCACACGCACCACGCTCTTTCCCATGCTCTCCAGAATGGGCTTGACTCGCAAGAACACCGATTCCTCGCCCCCGACCATGATGGAGAGGGTCCCCTGAATGGCGCCGATCTCGCCGCCGCTGACGGGAGCATCCAGCATGGCGACGCCCCGCCCCTTCAATGCAGCGGCAATGCGCTGAGTGGTGATGGGGGAAATGGAGCTCATGTCCACCACCACGCCACCCTCGGCGATGCCTTCAATCACCCCGTTGCCTCCCAATACGACCGACTCCACCTCCGGAGAATCGGACACTATGGTGATGACCACATCCGCACCGGCCCCCACCTCCCTGGGAGACTCGACCTGGCGTGCTCCCAACTCCACCAGCTCCGCCGCCTTTGAAGCGGTCCGATTGTAGACCACCAGCGGATACCCAGCCTTGATGAGGTTCCCGGCCATGGGTTTACCCATGATGCCCAAGCCGACAAATCCGATCGTTTGCGCCATGACACTCTCCTGTGAATTCCCTCGCATCAGCCCGGCGGCAACTCCACCAGCCTTCTCTCTCCGGCCGAGCGATAGACCGCCAGAACAATCTCCAGGGCCTTGAGACCCTCTTCGCCATCCACCAGCGGAGGTCGGTCCTCCCCAATGGCAGCCAGGAAATCCTGGAACTGCCGGCGGTGGTTGGCCACCTCCGACACCATGGAAGCCGAGAACGGATCGGAGCCCTGCGACCCGGCTACCGTTCCGCGTTCCTTCCCGCCGGGCGTCCCGGGCACGTCCCAGCGTGCAATCTCGTCCCCCTCCAGAAGCAGGCTGCCCTTCTCGCCAAAGATCTCCAGGCGCCGCGGGAACCCCGGCCGCAGGGAGGTGGCCCCTTGAAGCACGCCCAGGGCGCCGCCCTGAAATTCTATAACAGCCACCGCGGTATCCTCCGCCTCGATGGAGGCATGCAGGAGATTCTTCGCAAATCCGAACACCGATTTGGGCCGGCCCACCAGGTATTGCAGCAGGTCGATGGTGTGAATGGACTGGTTGATCAGCGCTCCCCCGCCGTCCAGGGCCCAAGTGGCCCGCCAGGGTCCGTCCTGGAAATAGTCCGGCTTGCGAAACCACCTCACCGACGCTTCCGCCAGGAGCACCTTCCCCAGAGCCCCGCCCTGGACTGCAGCCCGAATTCTTTGAACCGCCGGCAGAAATCGGGACTGGAAAATGACTCCCAGGCGGACGCCGGCCTCCCGGCAGGCAGCGGTCAGAAGCCTGCCTTTTTCCAGGCTCACCTCGATGGGCTTCTCCACCATCACATGCTTGCCCGCCCGGGCCGCCAGCATTCCCAGCTCACCGTGAGTTCCGCTGGGAGTGCAGACACTCACGGCATCCATTCCGGGACGCTCTAGGAAACGATCCAGGTCCAGGTCCCAACTGACGCCGTAGCGCTGGGCCTGACGCTCGGCGCGAGGCCGGGTCCGATTGTGGAAGCCGATCAGTCTGGCCCCGGGAATGGACTGAATGGCCCGGGCATGCACATCCGAGATCCCTCCGCACCCGATGATTCCAAACCCGATTTCCGCCATGCCGTCTGTCCCTTCCAGCATGTCAAGTACCAGCCCGCATGAGCCGCCGCGTCGATTGGGCCGGCCGAACCAGGCGCCCCGATTGGGCGGATCGGTAGGCCGCCTCCAGCAACAGGGAAGCCGTCAGCCCCTCTTCCCCCGGAACGGCGGGAGCGCGATCCTCCAGGATGGTGCCATTGAAGTCCTCGACCAGGGGCTGGTGGACGTTCTCCGCCTTGGGAACCGAAAACGTCTTCACGCCGGCGCCGGTCAGCTCCAGGCGATCTCCGTTGAGTGGCGCCGACCTCAGACACCCCTCGGTTCCCAGAATCTCAAAATCGTCTCGCGGGGGCTCCACGCAATGGCTGGCGAAGACCATGGCGTGAATCCCCCCGGCAAAACGGATCAGCAGACTTCCGGTGTCTTCGACTTCAATGGGACAGACGCGGGTATCGGTGAAGGCAGACACCGACTCCGCAGGTCCGAAGAGCATGGCCAGCACGTCGAGCCGGTGGCTGGCCATGTCCATCAGCAGACCGCCGCCTCCCTGGTTCCGGACAAAGCGCCAGCCCGGCTGGCCTCCCCCATTCAACCGGGCATGCTCCACCAGGGTGGACCGCGCCAGAATGGGCCGGCCGATCGCCCCCCGATCCAGAAGCTCCTTCATCTTCAGCACCACCGGATAGAAGCGCCGGTAGTAGGCGACACCCAGCTTGACCCCGTTGCCGCGGCAGGCATCGATCATGCGCCGGCACTCCTGCGGGTTCATGGCCATGGGCTTCTCACAGAGCACGTGCTTGCCGTTTTCGGCGGCCTCGATGGTCTGGGAGCCATGCAGCCAAACGGGGGTCGCCAGGTAAACGGCCGACAGCTCGGGGTCGCCGAGCATTTCCCGGTAGTCGGCATAGCCCTTGGAGATGGAATGGCGGGACTGAAACTCGGCCAGGCGTCGAGGGTCGCGGCGAGTGCATCCTGCCAGCCTGCCCTGTACCGATGCCTGAATGGCCTTCACCACCCGCTTTTCGGCAATGTCGCCGCATCCCGCCAAACCCCAGGTGACTTGCCTGTCCACGGTCAATGACCCGATCCTCCCCGTCCTGGCGCCGCGCCAGTGCTCAGGCCGCGCCACCCTGCTGCCGCGGCTTCGCCGCTCAACTCGAACCGCCGGAGGTGACGTCGCGCGGGCCGATAATTCAATTTCAGGGCTGGCTGGCGCGGCTCTTCCCGAACAGGTAGGCGCCCAGGACTCCACCCAGGGTGGTCAAAATCCCGCAAAGGATCAACTTGGTCAACAGGCTGACGATGATAAAGACAGGGTCGAGAGGATCGCTCATGAACTCCATCGCCTGCTCCAGGGCCTCCACGAACTCGGGTGGGAGACCCTCTATCCGGCCAATCTCTTCTTGAGCGTCGCGCAAATCCTGCGGCCCGGAGGCCAACCTGACCAGAATCTCCAGGAACTGCCAGACCAGGGAGCCGAACAGGCCGGTGAGCAGCCCCAGGCTGGCGCCGGTCCCGGACGAAATCAGCGCGGCTGTCTCGGTTCGGAGAAAGTAGACCGCCAGGACTCCGGCGCCTGCCACCCAGAGCAGACAGCAGGTGTTCACGTAGGGCATGGCGGACAGCACTCCCAGAAGGACTCCGGCCATCAGGGCCGGCCGGGTCAAGCTGGAACCGGGAACGGGTGGGAAGGGGGGTGGCGAGGACGCCGCCGGCGGTGCCGGCTCGACGGGTGCAGGGGCGTCGGAAGCCGGCGGCGATTGGTCCAGAGGAACGTTCACCGGCTTGGGCTTGGGATCGATGTGACCTACCGGGGCTCCGCAAATGGGGCACAGGCTGGCGCTGTCGTCAAGCATCTGCTGGCAACTGGGGCACTGTTTGGGCATGGCCTGAGAACCTCCGGCCCCAAAGCTTGAAAGCAAGCAGACGGGTTGTCAAGCAGAAGAAAAGGCGGGCGAAGAAAAAGGCGGGGAGACAGCCCCATCTCCCCGCGACCGGTGGGATCGTCCGTGAATGCCCTACTCGTCGAACGGATAAATGGCGCCGACCCGGGTCAAGCTGAAATTTCCCTTGTCAAACCGGTCGGTTTCGTCGAAGTAGATGGTATCGCCGTCCATGGACTCTCCACTGAGGGAAGGGGCGAACATCCGATAGCCGATAAACGTGCAGGGAGCGTCCTCCTCGAAGCAGTCGTCGAATCGGTCCCGGATGTCCAGGAAAACGGACCCGTTGACGACTTCCCCGCTAACGAGAAATTCCCGGTCGGCGGTGGGGAAGCTGCCACCGAGGATGCCAAGGATTCCGTAGAGCATGTCCCTTTCCTGATGGAGCGTCACCCGGACTTGAGCGTTCATGATCCCCCCGGTGACTTCGCCTTCCCAGACTCCGCCAATGGCCGGGTTGTCGGGTTGCGGCAAGGCAAAGGCGGGAAAGAACCCGGCAAAGGGGCCGGTGGTGCTTTCCACCAGGGAGGTGGCCACGATTCGCGGATTGAGGTCTCCCCGGGTGGGGTTGAGATCCTCGACCTCGATGACGATCGGACCGAACGTGCCAGGCACGGCCGAACGAATGTCGTTGTCGACAAACATGCCGTTTGCTCGGACTTCCACGGGCGGCAGGGATTCCTGCAGGCCTCCGGCATTGTTGAGGAGCTTGATCCGAAGCCGTCCCGCTCCGTTGCCGATATTGACTACCGCCAACCGGGATTTGAAGGATCCCACTCCTGCCGAAGACTGGATGAGCAGCGGGTTCGAGGGAGTCCCCTGGCTCTCCACGTAGGCCCCGGGTTTGAAGATCTGGTCCGCGACGGCCAGCTCCATGGCCGGGTCGTTGCTCGCCCGATCCAGAATCACCGAGGCCCAGGCGGTAACGGGTTCGTCCGAAAGGATCAGCAGCCATCCGGTCGTCGCCGCCCCTCCACCGTCAACCGGGTCCAGGCTGGCGAAGACATCATTGATCTGACGCATTCCGTTCGATCGCACGTCGAAGAAGCCCACGCGGTCCAGGTTTCCGGATGGAGCGTACAGGCCGATGGCCACGCTGGCTGTGGGGTCGGAGCCCTTGTGCACCGAAAACCGGCTGAAGTTGTTGAGGCCCACGTTGGTGCGGGCTCCATTCCCACGAGTGACCAGGGGGATCACGCTGATGTAGTTGTCGCCCTCGAAGCTCGTTTGATGGGCTTGCTGCAAGTGCCGGTGCATTTGCAGCAAGGATCGATCGGCGTTGGACTGGCTGAGTCGAATGGCCCTCACCCGATCCTGCATCGCTTCCCTTGACCCGACCGTCCTCCTCGCAGCGGCTTCTCTCCCCGCGCCTCGGTCCCGGGCCCAGCTCGCGGGGGACATCAGTAAAACGGCAGTCAGGCACCACATGGCCCGTTCAAGAGTTTGCATGGCCTTCCTCCTTGCTGATCGGCTGGTTGGATCGACTCCCAAGAGCATGCTGATTGTGATGCCCCCGACGCCCAAGGGGTTGATGATTGTCTTTCGGCGTCCGCTCCCCAATTCCGCAAAACGCCGTTCAAGAAACTCGATTATCACTCCCCCCTTGAGGGGGAGTCGGCAAGACAAGGGCTCCGCCCGCAGTCGAGCCGGAGGGGGGCCAACGCGGCGCCCCGCAAGTAAGATTCAGTGGTAAGTAGGTGGCGCCGGCCCGGTTCCCCCCACCGCATCAGCCTTCGCCATTCGGCTCGGCTCCCCCTCAAGGGGGGAGTGATACTTGGCAACAGGATGTGACCGCAGAGGCAATGCCTCGGCGTCGGCCGACCGGAGAAGCGTCTGCTGCGTGGAGCGCTGCGGCGAGAAAGGCCGGTCAGCATCAGAGTTGGGCGGAAATTTCGTCCAGGCGGGATTGGTTCACCAGGATCTTTTTCTGTTCCTGCATCCGGGTCCTGGTCCCTTCCAGGAAGGCGTCGAATACCGTCTGCCGCTTCCGGGTCAACAACCGGTTGCGTATCTCCTCCTTTTCCGCGGCAAACTTTTCCGGATCGATATCCTGCCTCTCGGTGAGAACAGCCACCACCAGCCGCCTGCCCACCTGGATGGGCTCGCTGACCTCTCCTTCCTCGGCCGAAAAGGCAAACTCGTCCAGAGGCGTGCTTGCGCCCAGATCGGGAATGGAACCATTGCGGCTGAAGGGATCGCTGAGCTTGACCTCGATGCGGTCTCGCCGGGCCGCGGACGACAACTTTCGACCGGCCTTCACTTTCTTGACCAGGTCCTCCGCCTTGGATTGAGCCGCAGCACTGCTCTTGCCGGTCAGCAGGTCCTGTTCCACCCTGCTACGAACCTCCTCGAATTCAGGAACTTCGGAGGGCTTCACCTCGACCAGACGGGCCAGAACGAACCCGTTGGGGACCCGCTGGGGCGCGCTGACGGCCCCCTCCGTCATGGAGAACACCCTGGTTGACAGATCCGGTGCGTTCCCGATGCCGGGAATCGCCGCTCCCGGAGAGAAAAAGGGCGAGGTTTCGGTCACCAGGTTCAACTCCTTGGCAATGTCTTCGAAGGAGCGTTCATTCCTGGTTTGCCGGAAGGCCTTGTCGGCGAGGTCTCTTGCCGCAGCCTCGGCCCTCTCGCTGGTGAGCGAAGACTCGATGAGGCCCTTCACCTCCTCGAAAGCCTGGGTGCGAGCGGCCTGCTTTTCAAGCACCTTGATGATGTGAAATCCAAACTGGCTGGTCACCAGATCGCTGATCCCACCCTTGGCCAGGCCGAATGCCGCCCGTTCGAATTCAGGCACCATCCTGCCGCGGCCGAAGAACCCCAAGTCTCCGCCGTTTGCAGCCGAACTGTCCTCGGAGTGCCGCCGCGCCAATCGGGCAAAGTCCTTGCCCGCCCTGGCTTCTTCAAGAACCTTCTCGGCCTTCTGCCGAATCTTCTGCACGGACTCGGGGGACTCGCCGGTGGTCTTGAACAGAATGTGAGAAGCCTGAACCTGTTCCTGAACCTGAAATTCGGACCGGTTCCCGCGGTAATAGTCCTGCATCTCCTCGGCAGTGGGCTCGACGGTGGCCCGGAGCCGGCCGGTGTCCGCCAGGAGATACTCGATCCGCCGCTGTTCCGGGAGACGGTAGGTCGACTGGTTCTCCTCGTAGTGGGCCTTGCTTTCATCCAGGGAAATGGACACCGTTTCCCTGAGCGAAGTCGGGTCGACAACCGCGTAGCGGATTCTGGCCTTCTCGTTGCGAAGCCGATAGTCCTCCTCGGCCTCCCAGTCGGAGACACTCACATATTCGGTGACCAGGCCACGCAATTTTTCCTGCATGATCTCGTAACGAATCGACTCCTCGAACTGCTCCACCGTCAGTCCGTTCTGGCGCAGGATCGCCTTGTATCGTTGGAGGAAGAAGTTCCCCTCTTCGAGAAAGGCCGGAACGGTCAGGATCTTCTCTTGAATCTCCTCGGAGGTGGCGTCCACTCCCAGCCGGCGTCCTTGCTGCAAGACGATTTCCCGGCTGATGAGCTGATTGAGGATCTGCTGCTCAATCCTCAACTGCCGCAACAGCTTGCGATCGTAGGGCACCTGGCTGCTGCGCATGAACCGGCGCAGGGCATCCTTCAGCTCCGCCGGCGAGATCTCGGCGCTCCCCACCCGGGCGACAAAGGGCACCCCGATCTGGCGGCCCCATTGCACGCCCACTCCCGGGATCAGGTAAGCCACCAGCCCTACCACCAGCAGCGGCAGAAACAACCAGGCGAACAACCGCTTTCGCCGACGCATGACATCCAGGATCATTGGTCTTCACGCTCTCCTGTTCAAGCAGCCGTCAACGGCGCGACGGCCGCATGCCGACAATGGACAAACCTCAAGAACGCCATTATACCAGAGCCGGAGACGTCGGACAGCAATCCCCGGAAGAAGTGCCAGGGTGATTCCACGCTAAGTTTTCTCTCTCCGGGAGGGCTGATTCGGGTCGATTTGGGTGATTTGCAAGCGGTGCCCACCCGGAAAATGGGCCTGATACGGGGCTCTGACCCACAGGTCAACCTGAATCCGGCGGCGTGGAATCACCCCCGAGCCGAATGTCGTTCATCGTTCATCATTCATCATTCATCATTGGTCAGCGTGGGATCATCCTTGAAGACGTGCCGGTTAAGTGTTTGTAAATTAAGGGGAACTTTGCTATGCTCAAGCGGATCGCAACAGGATTGCCGCCCGCTTCGACCGGGGTCCAGGCACGATGGCCCCCAACGCAACCTGAATCCGTTAGAGCAACGGGCTGAATGAGTTTTCGAACCGCCTTCCACCTCTTTTCCAGCGACCTCGCCATTGACCTGGGCACGGCCAACTCCCTGGTTTACGCCAAGGGCAAGGGAATCGTGGTCGATGAACCCTCCATCGTGGCCGTTAACGAATCCACGGGTGCGGTGGAGGCCGTGGGCCGGGAGGCCAAGTACATGCTGGGACGCACCCCGGCCAACATCGTCGCCATCCGGCCGTTGAAGGACGGCGTCATCGCCGACTTCAAGATCACCGAAAGGATGCTGACCTACTTCATCCGCAAGGCCCATGGCCGCAAGTTGCTGGTCCACCCCAGGATCGTCATTGGAGTCCCCTCGGAAATCACTCAGGTCGAGAAGCGGGCCGTCATCGACTCCGCCTACAGATCCAAGGCCAGCGAGGTCTACCTGGTGGAGCAGGCCATGGTGGCGGCGCTCGGGGCGGGGCTGCCGGTCTCGGAACCTTCAGGAAATCTGGTGGTGGACATCGGAGGCGGGACCACCGACATCGCCGTAATCTCGCTGTCGGGAATTGTCTACGGCCGTTCCGTCAGGCTGGCCGGCCACGAGCTGGACGACTCCATCATTCGATACATCCGAGCCAAGCACAACCTGCTGATCGGCGAACGCACCGCGGAACAGATAAAAATCGAAGTCGGTTCGGCCTACCCCCTGGATGAAACGGTCACCATGGAGATCAAGGGGCGCAACCTGGTCGAGGGAATTCCAAAAACCGTGGTCATTACCGACGGTGAAATTCGTGAAGCCTTGGCGGAGGGCGTGGGGGCCATCGTCAATGCGATCCGGGCGGTGCTGGAAAAGACCCCTCCCGAACTCTCGGCCGACATCGTGGACAAGGGCCTCATCCTGACGGGGGGAGGCGCCCTGCTTCGGAACCTGGACAAGTGCATCCGGGAGGAAACCGGCCTGCCGGTCACCGTGGCCGAGGATCCCCTGTCGTGCGTGGTCCGGGGTACCGGACGCATGTTGGGAGAGTTCGATCTCCTCAAGAAAATCTCCGTCGACTCCTACTGACGACGTCACGACCGGGTCAAGGCTCTAGGTCCTCCGGAGGCGTGGCATCCATGAAGGCGCTATTCCAGTCACGAAAAGAGGCGGTGATCGTCATCGTAACCCTGGCGGCTCACCTGGCCCTGCTCTCCACCCAGATCCCGAAGGTCAGTTCCACCCCCCTGTTGCGCACCTGGGCCATGGAGTTCGTCCTGCCCTTCCTGAGGGGGGCTGCCGGCGGCATCAGCGGCCTGAGCGGGCTTTGGGAGGACTACGTCCGCTTGAGGGTCGACAAGGAGGAACATGAGCGCCTCAAAGGCGAGGTGCAGGATTACCGGCAAACCCTTCTCGTCTACGAGGAGGAGGTCCGCCGACTCAAACGGTTGGAGGATCTGGGCCTGGTCCAGGCCGCTCTGAACCGACCCAGCGTGGCGGCCAACGTGATTGGCGGAGACGATCGCAGGGGCTACAGCTCCAGAGTCGTGGACAAGGGCTCCAGTTCGGGTATCAGTTGGGATTGCCCGGTGATCAACGCTGAAGGCGTGGTGGGGCGGGTGGTGCACGTTTCCAGCAACAGCGCGGTGGTCCAGTTGATCTCGGACCCGGACAGCGGCGTGGGCATCCTGCTGGAAACCAGCCGCGCTACCGGCGTTTTGAGGGGCGCCGGCCAACAGACGGCCACCATTCACTATGTCCCCCTCACCGAGAAGGCTTCCCCGGGAGAGCGCGTGATCACCTCGGGACTGGATCGGATTTACCCCAAGGGGCTGCTGGTCGGAAACGTGCTGTCGGCGACCTCGGCGCAGACCGGTTTGCAGCAGGTCAAGGTTGCCATCGCCGCCCGCATGAAAAAACTCGAAGAGGTCCTGATTCTCAAGAAAGAGTCGGCAGGATGATGCAATCCCTCTTGCAGTCCCTGTTGGACGTACTGCTGCTGACGGGGATGGTGGTCATCGAAGGCGTGTCCGCCCACTTCTTTCCCAACGCCTCCGCCTTGTTGAATCTGCCGCTGATCGTCCTGCTCTACATGACGCTGACCCAAGCGGACCTGCCCTGGATTCTTTTCCTGGGAGCGCTGGTCGGCCTGCTGCAGGACAGTCAGGGTGTCCACCTTCTGGGACTCAGCGGATTCTGCAATCTGTCGGTATGCATCCTGGTCTACCTGGGCAGCGCCATGATTGCGATGGACGGCTGGATCATGCGCACGAGCGTTCTCGGGCTTTCCTTTCTTGTCTCCGGCTTCCTCTCCTGGGTCCTGCGGGTTGCATTCCTGGACCGGTACGAGGGCCTCATGTTCGACCAGTTGCTGATGGGCGGATTGGTTTGCGCCGGCCTCGGACTGCCGATCTTTACTCTTTTCGACCGCATCCTGAAGGAACGAGCACGCTGATCGATGCAACTTCGAGACTTCTACAACGACAAGGAAACGATTCAAGCGCGAATCCCGATTCTCCAGGCGTTGATCATCCTGGGGTTCCTGGTGCTGCTGGCCGGACTGTGGAAGGTGCAGATCCTGCGGCACAACTACTACTCCGCCCGGGCCGAGCAGAATCAGTTCCGATCCATCCGATGGGTGGCGCCTCGCGGCAAGATCCTGGATCGCTATGGACGGCCGCTGGCCAACAATCGCCGTTCCTACACCCTCAGCGTGACCAGAAGGGACCTCTCGGAGCTCGAATCCTCCCTCGATCTCCTGACAAAGGGTCTCCAGTTCGAGCCCGGCTTCCTGGAGTCCCAAATCGAGAAGCAGCGAGGCCGCCCCGGACACCTGCCCCTGGTCCTCAAGGAGGATGCCGGAATCGGCGATATTTCCTTCATCGAGGCCCACCGCCAGGAGCTTCCGGCCATTCAGGTGGTTCCCCATCCCATCAGAAACTATCCTGAAGACGAGGTGGCGGCTCACCTGCTGGGCTACGTGACCGAAATTTCGGAGAATCAACTGGAATCGGGGATATTCGGAGACACGGCCAAACCCGGCGACATCGTTGGCCAAAAAGGGGTGGAACGGGTCTATGACCATATCCTCAGGGGAGTGGACGGGGAAAAGACGGTGCGGGTCGACAGTCGCGGCCGCGAGATCGAATCCACCAGGATGATCCCGCCCCAGGCCGGAGACAACCTGCGCCTGACCATCGATATCGATATTCAGCGGGCCGCAGAGAAAGCCTTCGGGGACAAGGCGGGAGCAGCCGTCGCCGTCGATCCCCGGACCGGGGAGGTGCTCTGCCTGCTGAGCCGCCCCGCTTTCGATCCCAACAGCTTCGCCACCCGAATCAGCCGGCAAAAGTGGGACCAACTGCTGCTGGATCCCCAAAAGCCCATGCAGAACCGGGCGATTCAGAGCCGCTTTCCCCCGGGCTCGGTGTTCAAGATTTTCCTGGCCGTCGCCGGCCTGCAGGAAGGGATACTGACCCCGACCCATACCGAGCACTGTTCGGGGGGCACGCAAATCTACGGCCGCCACTTCGCCTGTTGGAAAGAGGGAGGGCACGGAAGGGTCGATCTGCACCGCGCCATCGTGTCTTCCTGCAACGTCTTCTTCTATCGCCTGGGTCGAAAACTGGGGATTGACAGGATTGCGGTCCATGCCAAGGCCATGGGATTGGGATACAAGACCGGAATCGATCTGCTGGGCGAAGATCCGGGAATCATGCCCTCCTCCGAGTGGAAGCGGCGAATTTACAATGCCAACTGGTATCCCGGAGAGACCATTTCGGTGGCCATCGGCCAGGGGGCGGTTTCTCTGACCCCCATTCAACTTGCCCGGGCCCTGGGCGGATTGGGGATGGGAGGCGTCTACAACGTGCCCCACGTGGTGCCGTCCGAAGAACGCGTTCGCGCGGGCAGGCGGGTGCCTGCCGCATTCAAGCCGGATCCTCCGCTCGAACCCCGGACAGTGCGGCTCGTCAGTCAAGGCCTGTGGGGTGTCGTCAACGAGTACGGCACCGGCAGGCGGGCTGCCGTGCGGGGATTCGATGTCTGCGGCAAAACGGGGACGGCCCAGGTCATCGGCCGGGAGGCGCGGACGCGCTTGAAGTCCGAAGGCGAACCCTTCCAGGACAACGCCTGGTTCGTCGGCTTCGCCCCCAGAGACCTTCCGGAAATTGCGGCCGCCGTTTTCGTGGAACAGGGAGGAAGCGGCGGCACCAGCGCGGCGCCCGTCCTTCAGGCCATGTTCCAGGTCTATTTCGACAAGCACAAGAAGAAGCGGCCTCAAGACGGGGACCGCTCGGAGCAGATCACCTTTTCCCTGCCTTCCGAAAGGGTGAACTAGTGTTCCGAGACAGGATTCTGGTGTTCCGAGGCAGAGAACTGACCCGACTTGCCTAAACAGATCCTCCCCTATCTCAAGCAGTGCGACTGGGTGATGCTTTCCCTGGCCCTGGCCATCGCCGCCGTGGGCGTGGCCGAGATCTACAGCGCCACCCAATACGAACTGTCGGAAACCTATTACGTCAAACAGATCTACTACATTCTCCTGGGATTGGTGGTCCTGGCCCTGGTCGTCAGCCTGGACTATCGACTCCTGTCCCAGCAGGTTCCCTATATCTACCTGGTTGCAATACTCTCGCTGCTCCTGGTCCTGTTCGTGGCCCCGTTCATACACGGCACGCGCGGATGGATTCCGCTGGGCGCCTTCAAGATCCAGCCCGCGGAATTCGCCAAGGTGGCGATAGTACTGACGCTCGCCCGCTTCCTGAGCGAGAATCGCACCCACTTTCTCACCTCCGTCGAAATCGTCAAGGCCTGTCTTCTGGTGGGACTGCCCCTGGGACTGATTCTGCTGCAACCCGACCTGGGTTCGGCCATCACCCTGGCTCCGCCGCTGGTGGTCGGTCTCGGGCTCGGGGGACTCCGCCGCAGGTGGATCCTGGCCGGCGTTGTCCTGGTGACCTTGATTAGTGCCGTCGGATGGTATAGTCTCAAACCGTATCAGAAGGCGCGTGTCTACACGTTCCTGGAGCCGGAAAGGGACCCTGGCGGCCACGGATACCAGGCAATCCAGTCCCGCATCGCCATGGGCTCCGGCGGTCTTCTGGGAAAGGGGGTCACCCGGGGAAGCCAGACGGCTCTGGGTTTTCTTCCGGAACGCCATACCGACTTCATATTTTCGGTGGTGGGCGAAGAGCTTGGATTCGCCGGGTCGTTCATCATTTTGGGCTTCTACTTTCTGATCATCATGCGTTCGATACGCATTGCGCAGACCGCGCGCGACAAGCTTGGAGTTTTCCTCGTGCTGGGATCGGTGAGCGTGCTCTTTTTCCATGTCCTGGTGAACGTCGGCATGGTGGTGGGCCTGGCGCCCATCACGGGCATTCCCCTTCCGTTGCTGAGCTATGGAGGGTCTTCGATGCTCACCACATTCACATTGCTGGGATTGATCGTCAATGTCGGAATGAGACGGTACGTTTACTAGTGTTCTCGTTCCGGCCGGACGTCCGGTCTATTGACGCCAACTGGGGCGGCCGGGGTTGAAGCTCGGAGCCGGCCCCGAGATTTACCGATGTTTTCTCAAATATTGAAACCCGGTCCCGGTTCGACAGGGATTGTCGAGCGGATCGGGATTATCGAGAAACACCCAAGAGCTTGAACGGTAGTGTTCCCGGCGAGCCCGACCTGCTCGTCAGCGGAAGCCAGGCATTGGCATGGCCGCAGGATTAGATCCATGATGGAATCGACAGGACTCTCGCTCGATCCAGGGTCGAGTATGCCTCACCAACCCGGGCATTCGACTCTCTACAACCCACCCTCTGCCCCACCGAACAGCTCCTCAGTGTTTCACCAAGGAGGAGTACCTCATGTCGAAGGAGCTTATTGTTTCCGCTTCGTCACAAGAAACCAAGGCCGCCATCCTGGAGGGCGGCGAAGTCGTTGAAATCCACATCGAGCGCGACGGAGACCAGGGAATCGTAGGAAGCATCTGCAAGGGTCGAGTGACCAAGGTGCTTCCGGGAATGCAGTCGGCGTTTGTCAATGTCGGCCTGGAACGGGATGGATTCCTCTACGTCTCCGATTTTTTCGAAGACACCGACGAGTATGACCTGATTGCAGGCACGGCCGACGAACCAGTCGCCAAGCCCGACCAGGACGCCGGTCCCGAAACCGCCAGGCAACCCACCCCCGGCGGAGAAGACTCCGGCGGCCCCCGCTTTCCGGACCGCCGCATGCGACCCCGCAGGGCCAGGCGGGGCCGCTTGCGAGGAAAACGACAGGAGGCCGCTCCTTCCGAATCGAGCGCCGCGCCATCGACCGCCGCGCCATCGACCGCCGCGCCGCCGGCCAACCCTTCGCCGCCCCCGCCCCCAGCTCCGATTTCCGGCCCATCCGAGGCCCTTTCCGTCCTTCCCGGGGAATCGCTGGCCAAATACGCCGCGGTTTCCGAGCCGCCCCCGGCGGCGGAACCCGAAAGCGCGCCTGAGGACGCCGCTCGGACCGAACTTGCCGCCGCGGCCGAACCCGACGCCACGGTCGAGCCCGCCGCTCGGTCCGAACCGGCCGCAGCAGAGGAGGAGGCGGTCCAATCCGAGCCCGCCGCTGCGGATGAGCCGACCGCTGCAACCGGGTCCGAATCCCCTTCCCTCAAGGGTGGAAGGGGCAGAAGGCGCTCCAGACAAGCCACCGCCGAAAGCGCCGAGGCGGGTTCCTCTGCGGCAGCCTCGGGAGAAGCGCAGGCCCCGGACGCGGCAGCCGTCGTTCAAGCTGACGGCGAAACTGCGACTGCGGAGGTAGAGGAGCCGACCGTCCAAGCGGAGGAGGCGACCGCCGAAGCCGCGACCGCCGACGTGGGGGAAACGACCGCCGAAGCCGCCCCAACTGCTGCAGACACCGAGCCGGCCCCGGAAGCCTCCTCCGAGGCAGCCTCGGACACGGTCACGATGCCGGCAGAGCCCGAAGCGGCCACCCGGGAGACCGCTCCCAACCCGGCGCACGCCGAGTCGGCGGCCGGGGAACCGGGCGAGGAAGCTGCCCGGGAAACGGGCGCGCTGGCGCCACCGGAAGCGGATGCCGCCGGGGAGACCGAGTCCGGTGGAGGACCGGCTCCCGAGGTCGCCGGGCCGGCCGCGGAGGCCGCAGCCGGTGAATCCGGCGCCGCTGCCGCCACAACCGACGATGACGCCGGGGAACCGGCGGCGGCAGCCGAAGCCTCGACCGCGGCGGACAGCCCAGGGAAACCGGCAGCCGGCTCGACCGAAACGGACCAGACTCGGGAACCGGCTCCCGCCGAGGTCGCCGAAAGTCCGGAGGCTCCGACCGGCGAGCCGGCTGCAAGCGCTGCCGAGGGCCCACCCGACCCGATTCAGTCCGAGAATGCCGGCTCGACAGGAAAGGCCGCCGAACCCGAACCCGAAACGGTCGGGGCAGCCGATGCGCCCTCAGAGCCCACCTCCAGGTCTCGGGCCTCCAACGCCCAGTATCGCAGCCGTCCCAGCACGCCCCGCTTCTTTCGCCGGTCGCCCGACCGGCGCCGCTCCCAGTATCGCGGCGAGGATCGCCAGCGCCGGGAGGCGGCCTCACCGGCGCCCATGATCGCCGACCTGCTCAAGGAAGGTCAGGAGATCCTGGTTCAGATCGCCAAGGAGCCGCTGGGGAACAAGGGGGCGCGGATTACGTCCCATATCGCGATTCCGGGTCGCTACCTGGTCTACATGCCCACGGTCAACCACATCGGAGTCTCCCGCAAGATCAGCTCGGGCGAGGAACGCCAGCGTCTCAGGAAGATCATCCAGGAC
This sequence comes from Terriglobia bacterium, assembly GCA_963665655.1. GTDB lineage: Bacteria > Acidobacteriota > Terriglobia > Versatilivoradales > Versatilivoraceae > Versatilivorator. The sequence continues at coordinate 3,402,586 of OY762429.1, read as the reverse complement.
AACCGCGGGGATCTGCCGGGCGGGTTCATCGTTCGTACGGCCGGGGAGTACAAGGGAGAGGACGAATTCAAGGCCGACATCGGTTTTCTTCGCGCCCTCTGGACGGAGGTCAAGACCCAGTCCGACAAGAAGTCCGCCCCCGCCATCATCCACCGGGAATTGAACTTGGTGCAGAGGATTCTCAGGGACCAGTTCAACCGGGAATTTTCCGCCATCCGGGTGGATAACGAGTTGGCCTACGCCTCCATCGTGGAGTTGATCCACCGATTCCAGCCCAGCCTGGTCAAGAAGGTCAAGCTCTACACCCGAGAGACACCCATATTCGAGGAGTTCGGGGTCCAGGCGGAACTGGACAAGGCCCTGCGCTCCAAGGTCTGGCTGAAATCGGGAGGCTATATCGTCATCGACCAGGCCGAAGCCCTGGTGGCCATTGACGTGAACACCGGAAAGTACGTGGGCAAGTCGAACAAGCTGGAAGACACCATCGCCAAGACCAACATGGAGGCAGCCAGGGAGATCGCCCGTCAACTGCGGCTGCGCGACCTGGGAGGCATTATCGTTTGCGACTTCATCGACATGGAGGACCGCAAGAACCGGCTCAAGGTGACCCAGACGCTGGAGGCGGCTTTGAGGCGGGACAAGTCACCTTCGAAGGTACTTCAATTCAATGACTTCGGGCTGGTGGCCATCACCCGCAAGCGGGTCAAGCAATCGCTGCTGAAAATGTTGTGCGAGCCGTGTTCCCAGTGCTGCGGGTCGGGAATGGTGAAATCTCCCCGCACCGTCTGCTACGAGATTCAAGGGGAAGCGCGGAAAATGGCCGGCGCCATCGAGGATGCGGAGATTACCTTCCGGGTGAACCCGGCGGTGGCCAAGGCCCTGAAGACCACCGAATCCTCGGTCGTCGACGAGCTGGAGGCGAGCCTGAAGAAGGACGTGGTGATCAAGAGCGACCCCCTCTTCCCCCAGGAACGCTTCGACATCTTTTGATCGGCCGCGCCGTCAGGTTTGGGGACATGGCTTTGCACCCCAAACCCAAACACAATCAACCCCGCAAGTACCAGACCCGCAACCGGAAGACCAATGGGGACACAGGGCGCATCCGGGCATACATAAATCTTGTAAATGGAAAACAAGAGTCAAATGAAAAATGTCTATCTGACTTTCCCCCTCTTGACTTAAAGGGACACATGGTTAGTCTTGAAATTGGTGCGATAGTGCATCGTGCCAACCTCGCCCACCCATAACGACCCAGTCCAACCCACACCGATCCGGAGAGCCCATGTGATCGAGGCCTTGCTGGATTTCTACAAAGAGAAGCAAGTAGAAATCGCCAAAAACCACCAAGACGAGTTTGTTCTGATTCACTCAAGTAAAATCATCGGGTTTTACCCAGGCGTCAGGGAAGCCTATCTCGACGCTGTTGAGGAGCGGAATTTCGAGCCCGGCCATTTCTTGATCAGACAGTGCGTTCTTCCAGAGGATGAGGTTCCTCTGACTTTCTACTCACGCCTTGGGTAAACGGCATATGGATGTGTCGGCGTTCTCCAAGCTGATAAAGCCCAAGCCGTTTTATGTCTTGGAGAGTGAAATCGGAATCAGCCTGCCTTGGAATCCTCAAGGAAAGAGGGAAAGACCACCAGCCATCCCGGCAATCGGCATCTGGGACACAGGTGCCACCCACACGGTTTTTGATTGCTCCCTGATTGAAAAACTCGGCCTCAAGGCAGTTGACAAAACTTCGGTCAACACATCCAAGGGGCGTCAAGACGCTAGGATCTACGTGGCGAACGTGTACTTGTCGGATAGAATCATCATTGATTTGATCCGTATCATTGATGGAGTCGTGCTTGGAGGGGACGACGAAACCGGTAAGGTTTTGATCGGAATGGACATCATTTCCAAAGGCGATTTCTTTCTCAGCACCAATCCCCAAGGGCAGATGAAATTCTCCTTCCGCATCCCTTCTCTGGGACACGACATCCCACACTTGCCTCCAGTTCCCCCTGATTCCGTAGTACAGTTTCCCGGGCCCCGGAATTAACTCCCCCTGAAGGTCCGCAGGGATTCCTTGGCAGCGCTACGATCCATGCCGACCGGCGACCGCACGAACAGTCCAAGTCCCTGTGTCCCTGTCGACTGCGGCCAATCATGCCTGACCCTCCCGGCTCCGAACAGCCTTACCCATCACCCCCCGCTCCCGCAATCAGCACCTCATACCCCTCCCTGAAAGTCGGATAGCGATACCTATAGCCCGAATCCACCAACCGGGTGTTGCGGCACCGCTTCGTGCCCCGAGCGGGCTTGCCGGTCTCGGGTGACACCCGGGGAGGCACCGGGAGATCCAGGCGGCCGGCGATCCAGCGCAAGACCCGGCACTGCTCAGCCGGCTCGTGGTCCACCAGCAGGTAGAGGGACTGTGGGCGGTCAAGCTCCATCAGGTGGGCCAGCGCTCCGGCGCAGTCATCCCGATGGACGTGGTTCAGATAGCGGGGCGGCCCTTCGAAACAGCAAGCCTCCCCTCGCCGGACGCCGTCGATCAGCCGCTGCCGGCCCGGCCCGTAGATGCCTCCGACCCGAACCACGGTTCCCGGGATGGGGCCACCCAGCAGCACCTGCTCGGCCTCTCTGAGCAACCGCCCCCGGAAGTGGCCGGCCTCGGCCGGTGAATTCTCGTCCACCCATTCCCCGCCGGACTGGCCGTAGACCGCGGTGCTGGAGGTGAAGAAGAGGCGGCGTACGGAAGGCTTCTGCCCTTCCAGCGCCCCGATCAGGTTGCCCAGGCCCTGCAGGTAGGCCGACCGGTAGCCTGCCTCCGAGCGGCGATCTGCCCCGGCCGTGTAGAACACCACATCGAAGGGCCCCGGCAGGTCTTTCAGCGTTTCGCGCCGGGTGAGATCGGCGCTGAACCCTCGCAGCCCCGGCGGCAGCCCGACCGGACCCCGCCGCAAGCCGCACACGGCGTGGCCCTCCCGAGCCAGGCGCAGACCCAGCTCCTGTCCTACATAGCCGCAACCGGCAATGAGTACGCGAGCCATGGAGCTTGACGATCCCGGATGCGAGCTGGACCCGGCGCGGCGCTGCCGGGACGCGCGGGTGGATCGAATCCGGTTCCGGCGCCGGGTCCGTATCCATCCCTCAACCGAATCCCCGCGCACCGACCCGCCCCGATCACTCCGCCCGATAGGAGAACAACCTGGCCGAGTTGGGAGCCAGCGGGACCGTGAGCCCGCCGTGCATCAGCTCATTCCCCGACAGGACCCGACTCTCCCCGGTGCCCTCGTCCTTCAGGCGGTAGCGGCGGCCGGCGTCCAGGGACTGCAGGAAAACGGAGTGGCGAGGCCGGCGCCCCAGGTAGCGGAAGACGAAGACCACCCCTTCCCGGGTGCCGTCGCAGAACTGGGCGGCGTCCCAGTCGGCCTCGCTGTTGGGGACCGACAGCAACCGGTAGAAGTCCTTCACCAGCAGCGGCCGGATCTTCTTGTAGACCCCCACCCAGTGCCTGGCCCGCTGCAACACTTCAGGCGGCCAGGCGGCCAGTCCGCCGTGCAGAAGCATCTGCCCGGTCATGCGGCTCAGAAAGGCCTGGTCCGAAAAGCCTGCGTCCAGACCGTTGTCGCGGCCTTCCCGGTCGGGTCCCACCGCCAGGCCCATGTAGTTGGCCGGGATGAAGGAGTTCGCTCCCAGTTGGATCATGCGGCAGGAGTGGGGATGCCCGCTCATGTCGTTGGCCCAGGCGCAGTGGTGGCGCCTCAGGCTGCCCAGGTCGATGGCGTTGCCGCCCCCGGCGTTCAACTCCAGCATCAGCCGGGGGTGCCTGCGGGTCAGGGTCTCCCACACCCGATAGAGCCCGCGCACGTGAGCGAAGCGCGTCTTGCCGTCGGAGTCCACCAGGTCCCAGTGAAAGGATTCCTCGCCGCGCATGGGATCGGTGTAGAAATCGGCCCGGATGTAGCGCAGGTCGTAGCGCTCCACGAAGCCGCCGATGAGGTCGATCCAGTGGTCGCAGGCTTCGGGCGAGCTGAAGTTGTACTTGAGCGGGTGGAACCCCTCGGGAAGCTTGTAGAAGTACTCGGGATGCGCCTGGGGCAGATTGGTCCAGGGAAAAGCCACCGCCTCGAAGTAGAGTCCCATGCCCATCCCCTTGGAGCGGACATACTCGGCAAAGGGCTCCATCCCCCGGGGGAACTTCTCGGGGTCCACCTCCCAGTTGCCCCTGCCCCGCGAGTGGCCTCCCTTGTACCAGTCGGCGTCCACGCAGAACATCTCCACCCCGGCCTCGGCGGCCGCGTCCACCTGGCGGCGCAACTCCTCTTCGGTGTAGGTCACGCTGATGCCGGGCCAGAGGGTGTAGGCCACGTGCGGCACCATGGGCTTTCCCCGGTAGTGGGGCGTCAGGCGCTGGTGAATGTAGCGGCGCAAGCCGTTGGTGCCCGACTCGAAGCCCTTCTCGAAAAAGCCCAGGTGGACCACCGGCAGGTCCAGGCTCTCCCCCGGGTCCAGAACCAGGTCCTTGATCAGGGGGCCAACCTCGATTTTCAGGTCAGTGGGAGGACCGTCAAAGGCGACGCGAGCCTGCCAGAAGGTGGACCACTCGATGCCGAAGAAGAGCCCCGGCTGGTCCGAATCGGGGCCCTGGCTGACCATGAACAGGGGAAGATCCTGGGAGGAGGACCCGGTCCAGCGTTCCCCGAAGCCCCGCTGCTTGACCGGCACCGCCACCTCGCAGGAGCCGGTGGGACACCCGGTCAGGTTGCGGTGGCTGGCGAACTCCACCGGGCGATAGTGGAAGGGTTCGATCCAGCGGGGACGAAAGGCATCCGAGGGAAATTCCCGGGCGTGCGGAAACCAGGAGGCGCTGCCGGCCCCGGAACAGCCCATGATCCGCGGGTCGGTCACTCCGCCCAGCCGCAGAAAGAGGGAATAGAGCCGGGTCAGGGGCAGAGAACGCCCGCCGGCAGTGTTGGTCAGCTTCACCCGGGTTTCAGCCACCCGAAACGCCCGGTCCAACCGCAGGCTTCCGGCCGCCTCCAGTCCATCCTCGGAGCGGTAGCGAAACTTCCAGAGATCGCCGGTCTCCGACTCGAGGGAGTCGAGTTTCCAGCCCAGCATCGCTCCATTCCGCTCCATGGCGAAACCGGGACCCGGTTTCAACGACACCCCCTCCGGCGCCAGCTCCCGTATGACCTCCACCAGGCTGGCCGGCTTCCCGGACTCCTGTCCCACGGCTGCCGCAGCAGAACCGACCCAGGCGGGAGCGGCGGCCATGACGGCGGTGCTGCCCAGGAATTGACGTCGGTTGATCCCCTTCAACGGCGTTTCCATTGTTGCTCCTCCCTCGTTGCTACCGGAGGCGGAATGATACCACGCCGGCCTCTTACTCCACCCGCCTGCCGCTACGCTGTCAAGCGTTCGAACGACGCCGCCAGCGCAGTTCTGTCGGTGCCGCTGGTAGTCACTCACGGGACGCCCCGTTTGCCCCCCTCCGGCTCGACGGCGGGCTTCGCCCTTGTCTCGCCGACTCCCCCTCAAGGGGGTAGTGATACTTGAGGCCTGCATAGGGCGTCTTGCCTGATTCCGCGGCAGGATGTAAACCATGTTCCCGGTTTATCATGTAAAGGATGTTCCCGGTCTGTAACGCGGGAATCACTCCCCCCTTGAGGGGGAGTCGCAGAAGCCGAGCCGAATGGCGAAGGCTGATGCGGTGGGGGGCCCCACGTGGCGTCCCGTGAGCGACTACCAGCCCCTGACTCGCCCGCGCACGCTCTACCCTCAAAACTCCCCCAAAAAACGCCGCCGTATCTCCGCCACACGAAAACCATCTGATAAACTGAATCCCGCTCCGAGGCCGGGCCGCGGGGGACGGCCCGCCGAACCAACACAACCGCCACGGGAGAACAGAGAAACGTGCTCAAACAAGAAGATCGCAAAGACCGCATCGTTGAGACCGATTGGGCCGGGATGACCCTGGGAGAACGCATCGAGCACCTGGAGGTGGAAGGTTACCTGGTCCTGCCCGACCTGCTGGACCCGGACCACATCCGGCGGCTTCAGGCCGAGACCCGCAAGTTCGAGACCTTCCACGTCGACTACAGCGTGTATCAGAGGGGGTGCCAGGATATCCAGTTTCGGGGAGGAGCCATCACGGAACTGATCGCCCATCCGCCGCTCATCGACTTCCTCAAGGCCCTGTGCGGCCCCGAGCTGATCTTCATGAGCTACGACTACTCCCGCTCCGAGCCCGGCCATCCGGGGATCAGCCTGCACTGCGACGGGCAGCCCTGGGGATCGGAGATCTTCGGCTACGAGCAGAGCTGCCCACGCCTGATTCGAGTGCTCTACTACCTGCAGGACCTCACTCCCGAAGTGTCGGCCTTCAAGGTGGTGCCGCGCTCCCATCTGAGCTTTCACCATGACGGCAATCCCTACCTCCGCTACGAAGAGCATCCCGAGCAGGCCATGGTCACCTGCAAGGCAGGCTCGGCCGTGCTGATCAACCAGAACGTCTTTCACGGCAACTACCCCAACATCGGCGCCTACGACCGGGAGATGCTGGGCCTCGCCTACCGCCCCTCCTGGGCCGGACCCAGCGACAAGATCAAGCCCTGGGACCCGGAGGAACTGGCCAAGGTGCCTGCTAACGTACGGGAACTCATGGGCGATCCCAACACCCGCATCTGGCACTTCGAGGGCGGGAACAAGCCTCCCAACATGGCCAGGGAGGGACCCGGCATCGACGCCAGCCGCTGGGAGCGGACCAGCTAGGACCGCCGGCTCCGGCTAGCTTAGCTGGCCCGGGGCCGGGCAAGACTTGAACCCCAGGAGGACCCATGGCAGCCACCTGTCCCCAATGCTTCGAGGAGTTGCCTCGCCCACTGCTTTGGCGAGCATTGAAATCGGGCACCCTGGACAAGGCCGAGATCACCTGTCCCCAATGCCAACGAGTGCTCCGCATCACGCCCCGGAGTCTGGCGACCATCCTGGCATTGGCCCTCCTGCCCGATTTGGCGATAACGCTATGGTTCATCTTTTTCCTGTCCCCGAGTCCACAGGAATTCGCCATCCTGGTTGTCGCTGTTCTGATACCCCTGACCTTCATCCTGCTGATTGTCTTCTACCTGAAGCTGGCCCGGTTTCAAGAAAAGCCCTCGACCACCTCCATCAGGGGCTGACCGGCCCTTCCCCGCCCCCGAGGCCACAGGGGGCAAGGCAATCGATATAGCGCTGGAGTCTCGATTCCATGAACAAGAAGACATCGACTCGGCTGCTGGTCATCCTGATCGCCATTCTGGCCATGGCGGCTGCAACCGACCAGGCGGAGAGCGAGCGGAAGTGGCTCAGCATGAGCGGCACTGTCATCAAGACCCTGGAGGCCCTGCAAGCCCACAACGCCACCCTGCCGCCCCCGCCGGCCGCAGCCCGCGACACCGGGCTGCGGCTGCGGGTGCTGACCTTCAACATCCACAACTTCAGAGGCTATCCGGAAGACCTGGGAACGGCGCGCTGGAAGAGCGACCCCCAGGAAAAGCTGGATATCCAGCTCAGGACCCTGGGGATGCTGGACGCCCACCTGGCTTCCCTGCAGGAATGCGACTATGACAAGCCCCTGCAACTCCGGCTGATCGAGCGGCTGGGCTACCTGGCCAGCTTCTTCCCGGCTTCCCACCACAAGCACTGCGCCGGCGCCACCCTGAGTCGATACCCGCTGCTGGACAACCTGAACCTGACCTTCCTGGAGATGGAGGGCCAGGTGGTCATCAAGCGGTTTCTGGGCCGTTCCCTGGTTCGGCTGCCCGGGGGACAGGAGATTCTGATCTACGGAGGGCACTACGACCCGGTCCCCGACGCCGAAATGGACCTCATCGAAGAGGTCTGCCGCCTGGACCGCGCCCTGAAACGTCCCATGATCTGGATGGGCGACTGGAACATCCAGCGGACCCACCTCCTCTACAAGCGATTCCGCAAGATGGGCCTGGTGGATGGATTTGTCCACCTGGGCCTTCCCCACACCACCACCAGCCTCAAGGGAGACCGCACCCGGGGCGGCATCGACTACATCTTCTTCACGCCCGACATCGCCGACCGCCTGGAGTCCATCGAGATCGTGGCCCGCGGCGCGGCGGCCCTCGACCCCAACGACCCTGAAAGCATCGCCGCCAGCGACCACCTCCCCGTGCTGGCTGTGTTCCGGTTCTGAGCGCCCTTGAAGGGCAATCTCAGCCCCCCCGGGAGCGCGGGCGTCCCGCCCGCACAAGACCCGGCGCGGCTTCGGCCGTCTCTCCCCATTACCATCGACCGGGAACGGCACAGGGGATCGCCTCCCCTTCCCCCACTCCCTCACTTGACAATATGGCCACATTCTGAACAATGTTCGCCCATGAGACACCCAACAACCTTTGCTCTTTTCCTTGGCGCACTGGTCTTCACCATTGCCGCCGCCCCCGTCCAGGCGCAAACCCTCGAGAGCCGCGAGGAACCGTCGCTCGACTATCCGATCGAGGTGTTGGAGGCCGATCCCTACTGGCAGCCGGCCGGCAAGTGGGCGCTGGAATCGCCCCTGACCACCCTGGGAGCCATGCGGGCCGTCTATCGCAGGCTGGGAACCCTGCCCGCCCAGCGGCTGCGGCTGCCGGTTCCCAAGTCGCCCTGGAAGCTGACGGGGCGAGTCGGCCGGACGGGCGACGGGACCATCTACGCCGCCTTCGGCCGCTACCTCTACCACTCCACCGACGAAGGCCGAAGCTGGCGGGGAAGGAAGCTGGACAACCTTGCCGGCGCCCGCGAGGGCCAACCGGCCAGCACCGCCGCCTTCGGAAGCAACGACGACACCATCTTTCTGGCCCACGCTCACCGGGGGCTGCACCCCATCGACCCCGAGTCGGAGAACCCGTCCTACCCGGAGGTCGTCTCCCGATCCAGCGACGGCGGCCGCACCTGGCAAGCCAGCGATCCCCTGAAACATCCCTTCAAGAAAGCCGGAGGCGACGGCAATCACATCGTCAGCCTGGGCGGCGGCGAGCTGCTGCTCAACCTGGACGGGTACGGAGGATCAGTGGACCCCAATGTCCCGGAACAGGGCGGCATGGTGATCTTCCGCAGCACCGACAGCGGAAAGACCTGGAAGTTCGATTCCTACCTGCTCAAGATCGCCGAAACCGGCTTCCTGCACCTGGGCGGCCGGCGGATGCTGGCGGCCTTTCGCAATGAAAGCGGGAAACACGACAGCAAGACGGTGCAACTGGCCAACTCGGACGATGGGGGACGCACCTGGCACAGCCGGCGCCCCCTCACCCGCATGTACGGCCAGGCTCACGGCGACCTGGTCGCCCTGCCGGGAGGAGGTGTGGTGGCCACCTTCGAGAACCGCTACCCCTACGCCGACGGGGGCGCCATGCTGGCCCGGGTCAGTTGGGACGAGGGCCAAACCTGGGAACCCGAGCTCTACAAGCTCACCCGGGGCCACGGCTACTCCGGCTCGGTGGTGCTGAAGGACGGCACCATCGTCACCCTGGCCGGCGACGGCCGGCTCAGCCGGGTGGGCCGCCCCACCGGCCGCCGCTATACCCTGCAGGCTGTCCGCTGGAAACCCTGGCCGAAGGGAAAGAAGGGCGGGGAGTAGCCGGACAACCCAAGCTGTTGCCATACCTGCATCCATGCCGTAATTGGAGGGCCGTCCCGTGACCTTGCTTGCCGTTGCCGCTGCCGTCTCGCTGGCGCTCGTTCTTGGCGCACTGTGGGGACTGTACGGCCGCTTCGGCGACCGCACCGAAGGGTTCGTCCTGGCCGCAGGCGGCGGGGCGCTGATGTTCGCCGCCGTGTTCGAACTGATCGTGCCCGCTCAGGAATCCATAACCGTGACCGCGACGGCACTGGCGCTGATGATCGGAGCAGCGACTTTCGCCTTCATCGACTATCTCATCGACGAACGCTGGGGGGATGAGGGCGGCGTCGGCCTTCTGGCCGCAGTCAGTCTGGATGGCGTGCCGGAGAACATCGCACTGGGAGTGACGCTGATCGGCGCCGGCGCCTGGGAAGTCGGAGGCCTCGCCACAGCCATTTTCCTCTCCAACTTGCCCGAAGGCGCCAGCGGCGCCAAGGGAATGCGCGCAATCGGCTGGCGGCGCTCACGAATCCTGGCGATCTGGTTCGGCACGGCGCTGGTCCTGGTGGTGGCTACGGTGGCCGGAAACCTGCTGTTTCGCGGCGCGCCCCAAGAGTATCTCGCGCTGATGCGTGTCTTCGCGGGAGGCGCGGTCATCGCCTCGCTCGCCACCGAGATTTTCCCCAAGGCCTACCGCCGCGACCACCACATGGCCGGAGTCGCCACCGCTCTCGGCCTCCTCGCGGCTCTCCTGGTCACCCACACCTGACCGGCTGAAATGCGGAAACAGCCGACCTGAACACGAAAACAGCGTACGATAAACAAGTGCAATCTTGCCAATATGGAGGTGGCCGTGAAGAACATTCGACATGGTTGAAACGACTGTAGCCGCAGGTAGATGGTCTGAGCACAGGTGGGAAAGGGCGAACAAGGCAAGTGTCGGACCCGCACCCTGCCGACAGCCTGCTCGCTGAATTTTGCCGCAAGGAAAGCGATCATGCCCTGGGACAACGAACGCTTGTTGCAGCAACTCGAGCTTGGCGAGGACAGTCGCGTCGAGTTCAAGGAAGCCGTGTTTGCCGGCAACCGTGTCGGCCGACCTCATCGGGACTCCATAGCCGACGAGTTGGCCGCCCTTGGCAACACGATCGGCGGCACCTTGATCTTCAGCGTTTCAGACGCTGGCGAGGTGCGGTCGATAAACCGGCAACAGATGGATGCCCTTGAGTCCTTTGTCGGCGAGATTTGCGCGGACAGCATCCGTCCCCCGCTGGCGTTCGTGACCCAGCGGCTGGCTTTGCCGGACGGTTCCTTCGTGCTGGTCGTCGAGATCGAACAGAGCGCGCTGGTCCACAAGAGCCCCGGAGGATACCTGTCTCGGCAGGGCAGCTCCAAGCGTGAATTGTCGCCGCAAGCCCTGCAACGCCTGTTCCAACACCGGGGCCGTTCGGGCCTGTTCGGACCCGACGAAGCAGTCGTGGCCGGAACCGGGCCCAATACCTTCGACGCAACCCTGGTGGATCGTTTCTTGAGTTCGCGTGCCGCCGAACCCGCTGCGGTCCAACTTACAAAGCTGGGGTTGGTGCGGGAGGATGACAGTGGCGTGAACCGTGCCACCATTGCCGGCGTGCTGCTTTGCACCCTGCATCCGGAAGCGCATCTGCGCGGCGCCATAATCGAAGCGGTTCGCTACCGCGGCACCGTGCTCGGCCGGGCGAGCCAACACGACGCAATGTCCATCACCGGCCCACTGGACCGGCAGATCCGGGACGCCGTCAACTTCGTCAGGCTCAACACACAGGTGGCGGCGCGCAAGTCTCCCGGACGGGTGGAAATCCCGCAATTCAGTCCACGGGCGGTGTTCGAGGCTGTCGTCAATGCGGTGGTGCACCGCGACTACTCCATGGCGAACGGCAAGATACGGCTCTTCATATTCGACGACCGGCTGGAGCTGTACTCGCCGGGCGCCCTGCCCAACACGCTTTCCATCGGCGCCATGCGCAATCGACAAGCCACCCGCAACGAAACGCTGGCGTCCATCCTCCACATGCTCGCGGTAGGGGACGTCGCCGGCGCCGGCGACCGGCAGTACTTCCTGGAGCAACGTGGCGAAGGCGTACCGATCATCTATGAGCAGACCCGAAACCTGACCGGCCGCGACCCGGAATACGAACTGCTCGGCGCCACGGAACTGTGCCTGACCATACCTTCCGCTCGCGCGCCGGTAACGGGCATCGAAGGCGGGGTATCGGTATCGGTGGCCGGTCGCCCTCTGGCGGGCGCGCAGGTTGTTGCGCTGTATCCCAACAAGACCTGGATGGAGGAGACTACCGATTCGTTTGGCCGGGTGGCTTTCGGGTTTCACTCGGAACTTCCCATCACCGTTTTCTGCGCTGCGCCGGGGCATGGGGGCCGCGTGGCGCAGAATTGGCGGCCGCCGCAACCGCTCTCCCTCCAGCTTGAACCACTTCCAATGGGCGGCTCGGTCGTGTTCCCGCAACGAACCGGTCATCTGCCCAATCTGGCCGGGAGACTCAGCCCGATCCTCGACAACCTCGACCGCATGTACCTGTATGCAACCAACGTCTCCATTGATGAAGGCAAGCAGCAACCCGTCCACTTCAAGCTGAACCAGTCCTTGCGGCTTACGGATGTCAACGGTTTCGAGTGGATGGTGCGGTTCATTGAAATGCTCGGCGATTCGGCGCTGCTGGAGTACGAACTCCCCGAACATCGAGGAAGGACTGAAGAACCGCTCTGAAATCCCGAAGGTTCTACGGTCCCACGAGGCGCTTCTTCGGGAACGCCTTGACGTCGCCGAACCTGTCCTTTTTCAGGTTGGGTTCAAACCGCACCAGCAATGGCTTTGGACGATTGGGTGATACTCAAGAAAGAGGAGCAACGCGGACTTTGACGAATCCATTCTTCGCACGACCCGTCCTCAACTCGCCCTACGAGTACCCCAAACGACATTGGGAGCTGGATGAAACCGGCCAGCCGACCCAGAAGATCATCGAACACCGCCGACCGGCCGATTTCATCACGCCCATCCCCAAGCCGAAAAAGCAAAAGGGGACTGAGAAACAAACCGAGATAGTCTTCGACGAGGGAAAGGGACTTTCAACCGAGAATCAGCAGTACCAGCACACCGCAATCATCAACGCCGTGCGCCAGCAGGTCGATCAGTGGCGAAACTTCCCAGATCCGAATCAATGGCTGGTCACCCCGGAGACAGCCCGACTGCTCCGCCACTGGCGGCGCCACCGATTCACCGGCATTCGCCCCTTCTTCTGTCAGGTTGAGGCCCTGGAGACCGCCATCTGGCTCACCGAAGTGGCGCCGCAGGCAGGTCGCATCGGCAAGCGGTTTCTCGATCATCTTACCCGTACCAACCATGAAGCCAATCCGGGCCTGTCGCGGCTGGCCCTCAAGTTGGCCACCGGTGCCGGCAAGACCACCGTCATGGCCATGTTGATTGCCTGGCAGACCATCAATGCCGTCCGCCGGTCCCAGAGTCCCAGGTTCACACGAGGCTTTCTGGTGGTCACCCCGGGGATCACCATCAAGGACCGCCTGCGCGTGCTGCAGCCCAACGATCCCGACAGCTACTACCAAAGCCGTGAGCTGGTTCCGAGCGACATGCTCCCCGATCTGGAAAAGGCGAAGATCGTCATCACCAACTATCACGCCTTCAAGCGGCGTGAGCGCCTGCCGCTGTCCAAGGGCGGCCGGTCCCTGCTTCAGGGGCGGGGCCAATCGCTGAAGACCCTGGAAACCGAAGGACAGATGCTGCAGCGGGTCGTGCCCGAGCTCATGGGGGTCAAGAAAGTCCTGGTTCTCAACGATGAGGCCCACCACTGCTATCGCGAAAAGCCGGGCGAGAAGGCGGAAGGCGCGCTCAAGGGAGATGACCGCAAGGAAGCCGAAAAAAACAGGGAAGCCGCCCGGTTGTGGATATCGGGGCTGGAAATCGTCGGCAGGAAACTGGGCATCAACCGCGTGATCGATCTTTCGGCCACGCCCTTCTTTCTGCGCGGTTCGGGCTATGTCGAAGGCACCCTGTTCCACTGGACCATGAACGACTTTTCGCTCATGGACGCCATCGAGTGCGGCATCGTCAAGCTGCCCCGGGTGCCGGTGGCCGACAATATCCCCGGGGGTGACACACCCAAGTTCCGCAATCTCTGGGAACACATCCGGTCGAAAATGCCCAAGAAGGGGCGCGGCAAGGCCCAGTCCCTCGATCCCCTCAGCCTGCCCGTGGAGCTTCAAACCGCCCTGGAAGCCCTCTACGGGCACTACCGGAAGACCTTCGACCGTTGGGAAAAGGCGGGCATTGACGTGCCGCCCTGCTTCATCGTGGTCTGCAACAACACCTCCACCTCCAAGCTGGTCTACGACTACATCTCCGGTTTCCACCGCGAGAACGACGACGGCTCAACCTCGCTCCAAAACGGGCGGCTGGAACTGTTTCGCAACTTTGACGAGTACGGTAACCAGTACCCGCGGCCACGCACGCTTTTGATCGACAGCGAACAACTGGAGTCCGGCGACGCCCTGGACCGGGACTTCCGCAAAATGGCCAAGGATGAGATCGACCGCTTTCGGCGGGAAATCATCGAGCGCACCGGCGACCGCCTCCAGGCCGAGAACATCAGCGACCAGGACCTGCTGCGGGAAGTCATGAACACCGTGGGCAAACCCAACCGGTTGGGAGATTCGATCCGCTGCGTGGTGTCGGTCTCGATGCTTACCGAAGGATGGGATGCCAACACCGTCAACCACGTGCTGGGCGTGCGCGCCTTCGGCACCCAGTTGCTTTGCGAGCAGGTGGTTGGCCGTGCGCTACGACGCCAATCCTACGACCTCAATGAATGCGGCAAATTCAATGCCGAGTACGCCGATGTCCTGGGCATCCCCTTCGACTTCACGGCCAAGCCTGTGGTGGTTCCGCCGGTGCCGCCGCGCGAGACCATTCAGGTGAAAGCCGTGCGGCCCGAGCGAGACGCCCTGGAGATCCGTTTCCCGCGAGTGGCCGGGTACCGGGTGGAGTTGCCCCAAGAGCGGCTCAAGGCCCAGTTCAATGCGAACTCGGTGTTGCACCTCACGCCGGATCTGGTCGGTCCGTCGATTACCAGGAACCAGGGGATCATCGGCGAGGGGGTTGATCTCAACCTGGTTCACACCAACGACCTGCGCCCCTCGACCCTGCTCTTCCATCTCACCCACCGGCTGCTCGACACCAAGTGGCGCGACCCGGGCGAAGAACCCAGGCTCTATCTTTTCGGGCAGCTCAAGCGCATCACCAGACAGTGGCTCGAAAGCTGCCTCGTCTGCAAGGGCGGCACCTACCCCGCCCAGCTCATGTACCAGGAACTGGCCGACAGGGCTTGCGGGCGCATCACCGACGCCATCACCCGAGCGGAAATCGAGAGCCGGCCGGTCAAGGCGGTGCTGGATCCCTACAACCCGTTCGGCTCGACAGTCCACGTGAATTTCAACACGACCCGGACCAGTCGATGGCAAACCGATGCCCGCCGCTGCCACGTCAACTGGGTCGTTCTCGATAGCGACTGGGAAGCCGAGTTCTGCCGCGTGGCCGAATCCCACCCTCGCGTCAAGGCCTACGTCAAGAACCACAATCTGGGCCTGGAGGTTCCCTACCGCTACGGTTCCGAAACCCGGACCTACTACCCGGACTTCATCGTTCTGGTCGACGACGGCCATGGTCAAGACGATCTCCTGCACCTCGTCGTCGAGATCAAGGGCTATCGAAGGGAGGACGCCAAGGAGAAGAAGGCTACCATGGACACCTACTGGGTACCCGGGGTGAACCGTCACGGCCGCTACGGCCGCTGGGCCTTTGCCGAGCTTACGGACGTCTACACGATGCAGTCGGACTTTGAAGCCATTGTGGAACGGGCGTTCGACCAGATGATCGAAAGAGCGATAATTGGGCGTGAGCGGCAGGCTGCCGAGGCTATGAGAGTCATGGGTGAGTTGCAAGGCAGCATATTTACCGGAGAGCGAAAGTTCACTCGGGACGAAATGAATGAGCGTTGAGCACTTCTATAGATACCAACATCTGTGTGCACCCATGTGTGCACCCACTCGAAGGGCTCGAAACTCGCACGGCCGAAGGTTCGGGACAGTGGATTCAGCAGGGCATAGCGAACGGGAGCGCGTGCATCAGTTCTCAGGTTGTCCAGGGTTGAAGTGGACCAGCGGAGGCCGGAAAGGCATTGAGGAGTGAGACTGAAACGGAAAAACCCTAGACGGTTACTTGCGACTGTTTCCGAGACCGCCTATTATTAGAAAAAAGTAATAATGAGCAGGTGGAACTTCCGAGAATATCAGAGTGCAGGAGGGATGCACCCCGTGTCGAAATGGTATGAAGCACTGTCACCAGGAAACCAGGCAAGAGCTGACAGGTTCATGCGCATCGCTCGGCAACTGGACCGACTTGCCGAGCCGTACTTCAGGAAATATCAGGAGTTACTGGAGGCGCGATGGCACGGCGAAAACAATGTCCCACATCGGTTATTCTGTTGCGTCCTGCCCGGCAGGCAAGTGATATTCCTGTGTGGCTGCACCCACAAGGACAATCGATATAAACCGACAGGGGCCTACAAGACGGCTGTACGACGCCGTAACGAAATACAAGACAGGAGGGCGGTTACACGTGAGTTCGAGTTCTAAAGTATGGAAGAAGTTGCAGGTCAAAGAATACCGGGACGGTTATACGGAAGCGCAACTCTCCGTTGAGGTGCCATTCCAGATTCGAGCACTTCGAAAGGCACGCGGCTGGACCCAAGCCCAACTGGCTGAGCGGTGCGGCATTCCGCAAGCCCGGATATCCCACGTCGAACAGCCCGGTCGGGACCCGCTTTCGTTACGGACACTGTACCGGCTGTCAGCGGCCTTTGATGTGGGACTGCTGGTACAGTTTGTCCCCTTCAGCGAGTTGGTCCGCCGCGAAGCGGCATTTGATCCCAAGACCTTCCGCGTCTCCAGCTTCAAGGATGACCAACTGGAGATGGATTTGCATACCGTCTCTACGTCGGCAATATTGTCGGTTCTCAAAAATGAATCCACACGTGGAACGTGGTGGTATCGCACAACACAGACACGGCCTGAAGAGAACATTTGGGCTTGGGCACGCAAGGTTCCGGTGAAGAAAGAATGGAACATCCATTCGCGCCCAGTCAACATGAGACGCAGTCCGACCTTCTCCATTCATCAGATGACAACCCTGTAGTTAGAGAAAGGACGCACCATGGCTACGATCACCGCACACGATAAGCTTGTAAGTGTTGTTGACCTGCCGCAACGATTGGCGGCAGAACATCTTTCTACATATTCGAATCACGTTGAAATAGGGACCTCGGCTTGGGATTTCGGCTTCCTGTTTTTTGAGGTCTTGGAAGATCCGAACGGAGAGTTGATACGTGAAAGGAAGGCTCGCGTCGTCATGACCCCTCAAATCGCGGTAGCCTTTTCCCATTTATTGAACAACACTATCGCGAAGTGGATGAAGGAACAGACTTCTGACTCAGTTGAGAACACTGAATGAAGGCATGAAGACCAATGATTTCGAATGTATTCCACAGTACCCACCGTACCCGCGCTACTTCACCCGCAACCGCCAGACTCTGAAATAGAAGCTCTTGAAGTCCATGGCGCGAAAACCCAAGAAGACCAAAACCGTCGCCACCCTCACCCACGGCAAGGCCAAGCGCACCAATATCCCCACGGCCGAGTACCAGGCGGTGATGGCGCAGGACGACCGCAATCCCATCCAGGTCGCCTATCAGCGCCGCAACCGAGACCTCGATCCGCAGCTCGTCTGGCGCGGCAAGGACCACCAGGACTGGTCGGACCTGGTGGTGCAGGCCCCACCGCTATTCATCCAGGAGAAGGTGCATCCGAAGGTGCTGATCGACGATCTGCGACAGCGGAGCAAGGAGACCACAAAGAGGAATGGGAAGCACCGCACCCAGGCCGACCTGTTCGCTGACTTCAACGGCCTGCCCAGCGACGCAGCCGCCACCGAGTTCTACCAGCACGACGCCAACTGGTCGAACCGGATGATCCTCGGGGACAGCTTGCAGGTGATGACATCACTGGCAGAGCGGGAGGGGCTGCGCGGCAAGGTGCAGTGCATCTACATCGACCCGCCCTACGGCATCAAGTTCAACTCCAATTTCCAGTGGTCCACCACCAGCCGCGATGTCAAGGACGGCAAGGCCGACCACATCACCCGCGAGCCGGAACAGGTGAAGGCGTTTCGGGACACCTGGCGGGACGGGATCCATTCCTATCTGACCTACTTGCGGGATCGGCTGACAGTGGCGCGGGACTTGCTGACCGAAAGCGGGTCGGTTTTCGTTCAGATCGGAGACGAGAACGTCCACCGCGTGCGGGCGTTGATGGACGAGGTGTTTGGTGTAGAGAATTTCGTCTCACTGGTTTCTTTCCAGACCACGACAGGATTCCTTACCGACTACTTGGGAAATATGTCGGACTTTGTTCTGTGGTTCACCAAGAACAAGTCGGTAGGAAAAGTTCGCCCGCCGCTTTACAAAAAGGACTTTGTGCTCGGTGAAGGAAATGCCCGGTGGTTGATGTTCCCGAATTTCACCTATCGTGGGGTCTCGGCCGTCGAGAAGCGTGGCGATGAGCCTGCTCCGCCAGAGGCCCGACCATACCAACCTGGCGACATTACCTCGCAGGGTAGAGCGAAGGAGCCACAACCGTTCGAGTACGAAGGAAAATCCTACGACACTTGGGAAAAGAACTCTCATTGGAAAGCAAACTATCCAATAGGAATGAATAGGTTGGCGCGAGCCGGTCGCATTCATGTCGCTGAGAACTCAATCCGGTACGTTCGATATCACACCGATTTCGACGTTGGAGTGCACGGCAACATCTGGACCGACACTGGTACCGGCAATTTTACTGAGAACAAGATTTACGTTGTTCAAACAAACGCCAAGGTCATTGAGCGCTGCATTCTCATGACCACCGATCCCGGCGACCTCGTGCTCGACCCCACTTGTGGGGCCGGCACTTCCGCTTACGTCGCGGAGCAGTGGGGACGCAGGTGGATCACCGTCGACACCTCCCGCGTCGCCCTGGCGCTGGCCCGCGCCCGCGTCATGGGTGCACGCTACCCCTACTACCTGCTTGCCGACAGCCGCGACGGCCAAATCAAGGAAGGCGAGCTTGCCAACAGAATTCCATCGGAAGCGCCCACCTACAACGACATCCGGCAAGGCTTTGTGTTCGAGCGTGTCCCGCACATCATCCTCAAGTCCATTGCCAACAACGCCGAGATCGACGTGATCTGGGAGCGATTCCAGGAAACGCTGGAGCCGCTGCGTCGTGAATTGAACGCCGCACTCGGCACATCCTGGGAGGAATGGGAGATCCCCACCGATGCCCACGACGCTTGGCCTGAGGCGGTCAGGGGAATTCACGCGGACTGGTGGAAACAGCGCATCGCCCGGCAGACGGAAATCGACGCTTCCATCGCCGCCAAGGCCGACTACCAATACCTCTACGACAAGCCCTGCGAAGACACGAAAAAGGTCCGTGTCGCCGGACCCTTTACGGCGGAAAGCCTCTCGCCCCACCGCCTGCTGAGCGTGGACGAGGAAGACGAACTCATGGGCGGGGTCGATAATCAGCCCCAAAAAGTCGCGGAGGCCAAGCTCGGTTACGGCGAAACGCAGGACTTCACCGGAATGATCCTGGACAATCTCAAAACCTCCGGTGTCCAGCAGGCGCACAAGGAGGACCGAATCTCATTCTCTTCTCTCAGACCCTGGCCCGGAGACCTCGTGTGCGCCGAGGGAAGCTACGTCGAGGGCGACAGCGACACCGGCCACCAGCGACGCGCCGGCATCTTCATCGGCCCAGAATTCGGCACCGTTTCCCGCCCGGATCTCGTGCAGGCCGCCCGAGAAGCCGCCGACGCCGACTTCGACGTCCTGATCGCCTGCGCCTTCAACTACGACGCCCACGCCTCCGAGTTCAGCAAACTGGGCCGCATTCCCATCCTCAAGGCCCGCATGAACGCCGACCTCCACATGGCCGACGACCTCAAGAACACCGGCAAGGGCAACCTCTTCGTCATCTTCGGAGAACCGGATATCGACATCCTCGACGCAGAGGACAATCAAATCCAGGTCAAGGTCAACGGCGTGGACGTCTTCCACCCCAACACCGGCGAAATTCGCAGCGACAACGCCGACGGCATCGCCTGCTGGTTCGTCGATACCGACTACAACCAGGAGAGCTTCTTCGTCCGCCACGCCTACTTCCTCGGCGCCAACGACCCCTACAAGGCTCTCAAGACTACCCTCAAAGCCGAAATCAACCAGGAAGCCTGGGAAACCCTCCACAGCGACACCTCCCGCCCCTTCCCCAAGCCCACCTCCGGCCGCATCGCCGTCAAAGTCATCAACCACCTGGGGGATGAGGTGATGAAGGTCTTTCGGGTGTAAGAGAGCGGATATTTGATGAAACCTCGTGTATACATCGAAACCACCGTTATCAGCTACCTGACGGCCCGCCCGGCGCGCGACGTAGTTGTTGCTGGGCATCAGCAGAGTACCCGAGATTGGTGGACGACCGCGTCGGAGAGGTTCGAGTTGGTCATCTCCGAGTTGGTTCGCCAAGAGGCCGGCGCGGGTGATCCTGAAGCCGTCCTCACCCGGCTCACCCTGCTCGCTTCACTTTCGTCGCTCGACGCGACTGCAGAAGCACAGGAATTAGCCGAACGACTGGTCAGTGCCAGGGCCGTGCCCGAGACCGCAATGCGAGACGCCGCGCACATTGCTATCGCCGCGGCCAACGGCGTCGAGTATTTTGTCACTTGGAATTTCCGCCACCTCGCCAACGCGGTGACAAGGCCGCGGATCGAGTCGGTCTGTCGGCAAGCTGGTTTGGAATCTCCGGTGATCTGCACCCCTGAAGAACTAATGGAGGACATCGACGATGAGAAATGACCCTATTGTGTCTGAGGTTCGCGCAATACGAGACGCACTTGCCGCCCAGTGCGGCCACGACATCAAGGAGATCTTCCAGAAACTACGGGAACAACAGGCCGAGTCGAACCTGAAGTACGTGCGCTACCCCGCCCGTCGGGTGGCTCCAACCGAAGGCGTGCGGGCATCCAACCCACATGGACAAACCCGATGAATCCCTCAGATCACGCAACGGATCGTTGCTCCCGATTGCGTGAGGAACTCATTGGAAAATCTGTCTGCCCGTTCCCGAATCATTCTGTTCGGCAAACTTTTTGTAGTGCAGACTCGTAGGGAGCCAAGATGGAATGGCTGGATGTTCTCGACCGTATTGGGACGGGAGAAAGTGAGCGAGCCGAGTTCAAACGCGGACTTGGCGACCTGTCGGCGGTCGGCAGGGCAGTTTGTTCCTTCGCAAACACTGTGGGAGGCGTTGTCATCCTGGGAGTAACCGACTCTCAACAAATTGTGGGGGTCTGCGAGGACGCGGAGCGTGTTCGGGAGCGGTTGACATCTTTTCTGCAAACAGGTTGCAGTTCGCCGGTCCTCGCTCGTGCCGGGCGGCATGAGGATCCTAAAGGCTGGGTACACTGGCTGGAGGTTCCCCGACAGCGTGGATTCGAGCCGCTGTGTTTCGACGGCCGCGTGTGGGTTCGCCGTGGACTCAGCAGCATCGAACCATCGGCAATCGAACTTCAGGAACTCTACAACGCTTTCGGGTACGTCTTTAGGGAGGAACGCACAATACAGACCGCGGCGCCGGAGCATCTCGATCACCAGGTCTTTCGCACCTATCTTCAGAAACTGCGACTCGATATCGAGGATGAACCGCAGCCTGAGGATGAGGACGATCTCCGCAATCGAGGCGTAGTTGCTGAGCTTGGAGGCACGCTGCACCCGACCCTCTACGGCGTGCTGGCCTTCGGCCGGGATCCGCAACGTTACCCCCAGACACGCAACTTTCGTGTGGAATGCGCGGCCTACGAGGGAGATGACCGGGCTTCCGAGGTGTTGCACGTGGATGAAGCGACGGGGCGTCTGGGCGAGCAGGTGCGGCGAGCCGTCGGATGGTTTTTGGGTCTTGGACGGTTCGAGTCATACCGCGGCCTGACCCGAGACGATCAACATCTGCTTCCACAATCAGCCATTCGAGAGGCCCTGGTGAACGCAGTAGTCCATCGCGACTATGCAATCACCGGATCGAAGGTACTGCTTGAGGTTTTTGCAAGGCAGGTCGACGTCACCAGCCCGGGTGGACTGCCCAATCACATGAGCGTCGAGAGCGTCCGAGCCGGCGGTCATCCTCGGTCGAGGAACGAATCGATGGCGAACTACATGCAGGTGATGGGCTTCATGGAGCAGCGGGGCAGAGGCTGGCCCGTGATGCGCAGAGCCATGCGTGAGTTCAATGGGACTGCGCCCGATATCGTTCAGGACGACCGAGCCAAGCATGTCAGGGTAACCTTCCACCTCGCCTCACCCGAGGCGTGAAGTGCAATTCCGCATCGCCGACACCTTTACCTCCAGTCTCGCCAAGCTCACCGGCAACGAACAGAAGGCAGCGAAGACCACAGCCTTCGACCTTCAATTGAATCCGGCCCAGCCCGGATTGCAATTCCACAAGCTGGATCGAGCCCAAGACCCGAATTTCTGGTCCGTCCGCGTCGGCCGCGACGTCCGATTGATCGTGCACCGGGCCCGGAACAGCCTGATGCTCTGCTACGTGGATCACCACGACAACGCCTATAAGTGGGCCGAGCGGCGCAAACTGGAAACCCACCCCAAGACCGGAGCGGCCCAACTGGTTGAAGTGCGGAAGACGTTTCGAGAAGTTACCGTGCCCAGTTATGCGGCGAGTGTGCAGGACCAATCGCCAAAGCCGCTTCTTTTCAATGACATCCCCGAAGAGGACCTGTTGAGCTATGGGGTCCCGCCTGATTGGATTGAGCAAGTACGCAACGCCAACGAAGATAGTCTTATGGAACTGGCCGAGCATCTCCCGAGCGAGGCAGCAGAGGCGCTGCTTGAGTTGGCTGTTGGTGAAACGCCGCATTTCGTTCAGCCGGAAGTTGCAGCCGCAGGTCCCTTTGAATTTGCCGAACCCCGGAAGATAGCAGAATCCACGGCGCAATACGGGGTGGCCGCCGATCCTTTTGAGCATCCCGACGCACAGCGCCGCTTCCGGTTGATGAGCAATGTGGAAGAACTGGAGCGCGCCCTCGACTATCCCTGGGAAAAGTGGGCAGTCTTTCTTCATCCCGCGCAGCGGCAAATCGTGGAGACGGACCACGGCGGCCCGTTTCGCGTGGCCGGCGCCGCCGGTACGGGAAAGACCATCGTGGCAATCCATCGGGCCGTGTTTCTCGCGCGCACCAACCCGGACGCCAGGGTTCTGCTCACCACGATTTCAGACACCTTGGCCGACGTTCTGCGGACGAAACTCAGGCGGTTGATTTACAACGAGCCTCGACTTGCGGAACGCCTGGAAGTCGACTCCATCGACAGGGTTGGCGAGCGGCTCTTTCGTGCTCAGTTTGGCGTCTCAAAAATCGCCACCCGGGAAACGATTCGGGACCTGCTGACGAGAGCCGCCGGAGAAGCGGAGACATCGCACCAATTCAGCACCCGATTCCTGCTGAGCGAGTGGGAGAATGTCGTTGACGCCTGGCAGTTGGATCATTGGGAAACCTATCGCGACCTGAAGCGGCTTGGACGAAAGACGCGCTTGCCTGTAGAGCAGCGTTCGACGCTCTGGTCCATCTTTGAACGGGTCAAGGCCACGCTTCGGGACCGGGGGCTGCTGACCCGGGCGGACATGCTCAGCTTGTTGGCTGCGACGCTCAAGGATCGCCGGAACCCGACTTATGACTTCGTCATCGTGGATGAGGCACAGGACATCGGCGTCGCTCAACTGCGTTTTCTGGCGGCATTGGGCACCGACCGGCCGAACGGCCTCGTTTTTGCGGGTGATTTAGGGCAACGGATCTTTCAAACACCGTTTTCCTGGAAAGCGCTGGGGGTCGATGTGCGGGGAAGATCTCAGACTCTCAAACTCAACTATCGAACCTCCCACCAGATCCGGATGCAGGCGGACCGATTGCTCGGTCCCGAACTTGCCGATGTCGATGGCAACGTTGAGGATCGGCGGGGAACCGTCTCGGCCTTCAATGGCGAACCTCCGGCAATTCACCTGTTCGAGACCGAGCAGGAAGAAGGTGCGGCTGTTGCCGCATGGTTGCGGGAATACCGAGACAGCGGCGTGGGTGCTCGGGAAATGGCGGTATTCGTGCGCTCGGAGAAGGAACTTGACCGAGCGCGCCGGGCCGTGCGCGAGGCAGGACTTTCTTTTCAGGTCTTGGATGAACGCGACAAACCTGATAAAGACTGCGTTTCGATCGGCACAATGCACCAGGCAAAGGGATTGGAGTTCCGGGCCGTCGCAGTCATGGCGTGTGACGACGAGGTGATTCCGCTGCAGGAGCGCATCGAAACCGTCGCGGATGACGCGGATCTCGAAGAGATCTACAACACGGAGAGACACTTGCTCTATGTCGCCTGCACCCGCGCCCGGGATCACTTGATGATATCTGGAGTCACCCCTGCGTCGGAGTTCCTGGATGACTTGCAGACGTGACATTGGGCCGTGTCCGTATGGCCGAGGCTGGGTGTACGTCGAAATTTGGGGGAATTGTCCATGATGTTGAGCACTCGCTAAGATAGTGCTTATCGTACCAAATCGACTTGAATGAGGACCGAGTTCACATTGGGCCTCCTGCTGAATAAAATCAATTGTGACACCTGACGGAGGAAACTGTATGGCAGAAGAAGTACACGAACAAAAACTGGAAGCTAGGAGAAGCTGGGTTAGGGTGAGTGCTACCTACGCAGCCGTGTTTTCTTGTTCATCTTCGGGCCGGCAATAATTGTGGCATTACTCTGTCAGGGGAAATACTCGGACGCAAGGGAGATATTCAGTGCAATACTTCCAGTTAGTTCTGGGATCATCGCCTACTGGTTTGCTGCCCGAAAGAACAAATAGAGAGTCACAAAAAAGTGGAAGTCAAGACCCAAGTGCAACCCCTAGTTCAGTCGGTTATGCCGTGTCTCTTAAGTCCCCTATCTTCAGTGATAGGTCTATCGTAATCCTGGTGACGTATAGACTAACAAAGGGGTCTGAAAAGCTCACCGACTGGCTACGGATGCATTGAACTCACTCCAGTGATCCGCCAAGTATTTTTGAATACCCAATCCTGGTTTGTAACTATTGAAAAGTAAATCGAATTCGGCTCGTGCAGCTCCGAAGGATTCATTGGAAATCTGGCTAACCATTTTGGCCAGGAGCAGGAGCGCTAATGAAGGTGCCCGTGACTCACCTTGATTGCAGTGAATCAGGATCTTCCTGCCCTCTTCCACTTGAACTCGCGAGAATGCAAGGAACGAGTGAAACGATGGCGCCATGAAAAGAGGCTTCGGAGGATCAATGAGGTTCAAGAATAAGTCAGTTCCCCGTTCGAGTACCAAATAGTTCGGGTGGTGCCGCGATAGACTACCGTGGTATCCCACTGCCCGTTGGTGACATGGGCTCTTGCAGGCATGGACAACAGCCCACTCACGGTCACCAACTCTGCAGTTCGCCACTTTACCCACATACAATCCGTTATGCACCTTAGTCACGTATCTTCCCTCCGAATCCTTCTAACACCTAACCGATAGTAAGGCCGTCCTTGAACATATTCGAAGGCCACATCCTGATAGGTGGTCATCGGCCCCTTGCGCTTGGCTCTGTCCTATCGAATAAGGTGACGCGCTGCTGCGAGATCGGCCAGCGACTCGCGATAAATGAAAAATCCGGCGATTTTCGTGGCACATACCTCTTCGGCCAGCGCCGTCGTCACGAACTGATTGATGCTCGGGCCGTCGGCCTTGATGATTTCTGCAATGGCTGCCTTATCACCGAACAAGTGCAAGAAGTGCTTTCAGACATGACCGTTCGTACTCGCCGAACTTCCCTGGATTTACTCTGAATTCCCGCCAAGCATCATTCACCGTAGCGGCCACTGGTGTGTCTTCCTTTGCCTTCGGGTCATATTTGCGTAGCCCCAGTGCCTGGCACTTGGAATGAATGAACTCTGTCAGTTCGGTTAGCAATTCCTCGGGATACGCTAGCTCATAACGCTGTGGCCGAGACTCCCCGGACAACTGCACGAGTTGACTCCACCGTTCGGTGATCTCCGCTCCGTCGTTTCCAAAGCTGATCCGATCTAGCATCAACTTGATGGCGACAGCTCGTGCACTATCCGCTGGATGACTCTCACTCCCCAAGAAAAGTCCTCCCCCGAGATTTGTTGAAGTCCTGATGTTGCACCATCCAAACGCCGGACCAACCATGTACGTAGCAATCAAGTCCGAGCCAAATTCGAGAAGCCAAGACAACCGCCAGCAGCGTTGAAACCGCTCCAGTTCTTGGCGGGATGCTTCCGGCCAATTGAGCTTCTTACTCTGGATTAGCGTCTTGTCGTACCAGGCATCTACGATCGTAAGAGCTGGATGCACTAAGAGCTTTTCATTTCGGAAGAGGAGAATATGTCCAAGCTCGTGGTACGCATCGGGAAGGCCCAAGAGGTGATCAGGTTCCAAACAGGGCGCAAACACGACGTCCATCCCGGCCGCGGTCCAGTAGTACTGTGAACTGATAGAAGAGCAAACCGGTGGGGAGAATGGAATCTTGGCCTCATGGCAAATGGCAGCTACCACCACTGTTATTGTCCGATCCGGCTCAGAAAACCTGCGCAGAACAAGCAACGGCAAGTTTTCAAGCTCCTGTATGAGGCGTGCTACGTGCTTGTAGTGGCGAAAGTAATTAGATGCATATAGGGGGTCTTCCAAGTCCGGGTCCGCCAGCATAGAAGCGATGAGCCGACGGGCCTGCTCGACCATTTGCAGCATCCGGTGTCGGTATGCTTCGATTTCAGCAGGGACTTTTTCTTGAAGATTGTTAAGTTCGGCCGCAATCTCATCACCGCGACGACTTGTATCGTGCAATAGCTCCGCAAGCAACGAGGCCACTTATCGCCTCCACAGCTTTCGAAACGTGGCCGAAGCAGAAGCGTCCGCCGCTTCACAGACTGAATCTAGCAACTCCAGTTCATTTGTTCCCAACGTGGAGCCACGGACAAACGCCTCCTGCACTCGTTCCAAATCCTCAATGAAGTAGTCGAGACTCCCTCGATGTTTCACCTCCACACGAACAAAAACGTCTTCCGGAATTTCTATTCCGCTGGATTTAGGTTCATCTCTCAGGCGACAGAGCAACGTTTGCAGAGTCTCTCGGACCAACTGGCTAGCAGCAGCGAGGTGCTGATCATCAATCCCGGTTGCATCACGCAGATGGCGCTTCTTTAAGAGCAAAACAGCATCGTTAATCTCACGTGAAAAGCCCGTCGTTGACGCATACTCGTGTGAAAGGCCTGACAAATCGCTCATGGTTTCTGTCCCCCCGTACCTAAGCACTCTGAGCCAGGGCCGCGCGTCGATTCCATTGGCCCCAATCTTGCCCTTCGTCGTCTCCGAATTGCCCTCCGTCATCATCCGCTTCAGCCGCGATTGATCGAAGATAGTCATCGCAGAGCTTTATATCAACGCTCAGTCGCATGCAGCGGTCTGGCACCGGCCAGCACAACTGGGACATCGCGAACGTATCCTCCAATACACGCTCTAACGTCAAGGTTCCGGCAACGAGCTGCACAGCGAGAGGTTTAACTGTCCCACGAAACTTAAACGGATAACCGGTCGTGCAAACAATTCCTTTCGAGTCGTCAATCATTTCCCATGCACCAATCGTAGGATTTCTCAGTGTTCCATCACTCAATTCTTCCACCAATCGAACACCCTCCGCCGAAGTCTTGTGGATTTCTACCACACCGGACGTCACATCTGATCGCAGATAACCCGCGTCCACCAGATGCTTTATTGCGTCATCAAACCCTTTTCGCTCGCTGGCAAATGCACGTCCGTCCCTTCGCAAGACAACGGAACGAGGCGGATTCATTCCTCTCTTTAAGTCCTCCTTCAGTTGTTCGTAAATCACGGAACGAACTTGTTTCCGCAATAGTTTTTCCTTCTGTTGTGATTCGACGGGATGGAGGAAACAAGTTCGTCCTCCTTCCGAAAAGAAAGTGAACGCAGCCGTGCCGCTCAGAACATCTAAACCAATGTACACGTCGTAATGTGTCCCATTCTCCAAGACCCATGGCCACTGGCGATTCACCATCAGCAGGCCCATCGCTGTGTAGCGGAGATAGCTGAAGTATTGACGTCTCATTTCATTTCTGGTGCTGTATACTCGCTTCCCACCACGCAGTCTCAAATCATAGAAACTGCTGACTTTGCGTGCGGCCACGCACTGAAACTGGATTGTTTCACGCAGCCTCTTTTTCAAGAAGTTGTGCAGGTCCTTTTCTGCGTTTTTGGGGAGCATCAACACACCCCGTCCGCTCGCAATATGGGCTTTGTCAATTGCTTCGAGGATCGAATCGACTTGTTGCTTGAGCGATCGCATGCCTCTATCCTGATAGACGATCTTTGCAAACCGGAAACTCCGTTGCAGGATGTCGCGCGTCGTTTGTTCCAGTCGTTTCTGGAAATCCTCGACGATACTCCGCTCCTGGCAAGCAGGAACAATAAGATACTGCGCATCCAAGGGATTACTTACCGCAACACCGCCGTTCGGATCTAGCAGCAACTCCATTCGCTTTCGTCCCAAGTCCTGAAGTCGGATTTCGCCCTTAGAACTGTTACGTCCGACGCGAAGCGCCCGTCCTTGGCCGAACTCCTGCGCCGGCACCGCAAATACTCGCCGGTTCACGCGTACCGGCTCACTACTTACTTCGATGGAGTGTCCCTCCAAACTACAGTTCTGAAGATACTTCTGTACTACCCGACGGATCTGCGCGATGCGCTTGTCAGGCGGTCGGATTGAATAGTTGTGTAGACGACTTACTCGAGAATCCTCCGTTGAGAGCATCACCTTGCACAGAGTGGCCGCCCCGTATCGCTTTTGCTTGTTGCCAGGATTCTGATACATGATCGCAGGTGACTTTCGATCCAGCGACACAATCCAAGCTGGAGCCCTAGGCCCCCCGACCGCTTGTTTCGTATAGTCGAAAACACTAATGGCATTCCCCGTACCGTTTGGAATGAAACGCTGTTGCGAGATGGTCTTGCCCGTCGATCCGAGAATCTGTACGGGATACCATCTGTGTCCGAAGTGATACAGAACACGCCGCATCCTTAGTTTCTCCTGCATTTCATGCTCGTTATAGGCATCCGGCATCCAAATTGATTCGACATAGCATCGCTGGAGCTTCACCCACACACAGAGTTTTCCGTTACGCGCACCTAAGCGCAGGCTAAAGCCATCGAAAATGTCGACTTCGCGATCGTGGTCTTTGTTATTGAGCGGCTGACGATGAAAGTAACTCCAAGGTCCCACCGACCAGAGGTCACGGTTCGACCGAAGTGACGAACGCATCTTCCACCCAAGGAAAGATAGAGCGATTCTGCGTGTTTTCTCAGTGAGATCTCCAAAGCAAAGCTCCTGGCGAGATTCCTGGGGACTCAACGTAGCGACATCCGGAGCTAAGTCGTATTCCAATTTCTTAAGTACTTTGTCAGCGGGAATGGCTATCACCGGTTGCCTTCCGCCACAACACATGCCAACAGGAATCTGTTCTTCGTATGCGATTCGTTTCAGCAGCGTTTGCAGATTGCGATCAGCCACATCACCTTCGCCCATTAATGGGTCAAATGGTCCGTCAACGTCGACCAAGCGATAATCTATATGCAGATCCTGAAGATTTGTGATTTCAAAACAGCTGAGGACATGTTTCAGCATAGTTTTGCCCCTCCTTTTTGGACCGGGTATCCTTGAGTCCATTGTGATCCGCCGATCCACAATTTATAGCGAGTTCTTGACAGAGTTTCCGTTGTGGACAGTAGACGCAACTGTTTGGATTCCCTGCAAACTCGTAGTCCGTGATATCGCCAAGATCATACTTCCGTCCTAACCGTAGCGACTGAATCATGTTGAGACTGCGATAGATACGATTCTCAAGGCTATCGAAAATCCTTTGATTCGCGCGGTGACGTATCACATCTTCGGACAGCAATCTCACCTCGATCAATTCGCAGTCGTCAGGTCGGTCCACTCTCCACTTCGGATGCCGACACATGGCCCAAGCGTACAATGCCGTTTGCAAGTCGGCGTCGCTGCCTCCCATCGACTCAGATACCTTCCAATCGATAATCGTCGGCTTACCAAAGCTCCGGAAAAACAGCAGATCGAGGCGAACCTGCATGCGCGCAATGTCGTAATCCACATCAACCACTAGTTCTGGCCACAGGCGATCTGCGCGCTTGATCTCGGCCAACAGTTCCCTCATATGGGAGAGATTCCGAAGACTCCTCTCAACCACTTCGCGGACGCGGCTAAAATCCGCTTTCGCTAGGCGCGCATCCGTTTCGTGGCATGCAAGCGCGCAGTAGGCGTCACCTGCTTTTGTCTTAGTCATGCCTTCTTCGCGATAGCGACGTGCCTTGGAAAATCTCAATTGCTCTCCAGCCAGCGCAAGAGTTTTTGCGATGGCGGCTCCCCAATCCACGCCGCGATGTTCTTGGAGCGTCGGCACAACAAATAACTCGATTGCGCGGTGCACCAACGAACCCTGCCAGAGAGGCAACGTCTTAA
This sequence comes from Terriglobia bacterium, assembly GCA_963665655.1. Lineage (GTDB taxonomy): Bacteria > Acidobacteriota > Terriglobia > Versatilivoradales > Versatilivoraceae > Versatilivorator. The sequence continues at coordinate 3,372,210 of OY762429.1, read as the reverse complement.
CTTGCTTCGATAGGAACGCCTCGCGCCGAACCCAATCGCGTGAGTTGTGCCATGCTGCTACGTGTTGCAGAAAATACTGGCGCTGGCACCGGCGCACACAGCGATCAGCAGAAAATGACCACTTGATCGTCTGGCTCATGCCTTCTTCCTCCTAACGCGATCTTTCTGACGATTCTCTAGCAGATTCAATAGCATATCCCAGTCGTCCGGCGAGGCTACCTCCTGGGCTCGCTTCAGAAACCGCCTAGCATTAGCATCAGCTGCGAAGCCACGAATCTCGGGGGGAACCTTGTCCGCAAGTTGAAGCAGTTCCAACGGATCGGTCTGCAAGGCCTTTGCTAAATCGCGAATCGTATCCGCGCCCGGGACATACCCTGCCTTGCCATTTTCGGCCTTCGAGAGATATGTGAAGTCCACACCCACCGCTTGTGCAAGGGCTCGAAGCGTCAAACCGCGCTTTTTTCGAAGTTCATGCAACCGCTCTCCGAATTCCACTGCTATGGTCCTCCCTGAATCGATTCCGCGTTTCCATCACCATAGTAATCCTGCCACAATGTTGAGTTGAATTCAACACAACATTTCCAGCCCAGCGCATACTTGTGCCAACGCCGCTTGGCTGTAAGGTTGGAATCGGGCGCTAACAGCCTCGGTGCAGCAGACAACGCTCCGCTGAGATGTCAGCCTGGGTGGTGCGTCTAGTGAAATCCTCGGCCGAATTCCTGGCGCATTCGTTCTCGGCCACAACCGTCGTCACTTACTGATCAATGAACGTGCCGCTGGCCTTGCTGACTTCTGCATGGCTGTGTTGAGCGATGTCCGCAACCGTAACGGATAATTGATCGCCCTTACCTTTACGAGGAGACCCACCTGAAGCCCTCCGGGGATGAAAGCAACGCTAAGCGAAATCGTCAGGGACCTTGGCCTCGCCCTAGCCCTAAGCCCACTCAGTCAGCGAGTCCCCGTCTTTCATTCAACCTGTCCGTGATTGTCCCCCAACCTCGACAAAGGCCAAGCACCTCACCCTCCCCCCACCATCCACTCCATGGTAAATCGCGCGAAGGTGATGGTTTCGTAAGGGATCGACTTGCCACGCTCGTAGAGGCAGCCGATCGATCCGTCCGGGAGGATGGCCAGGTTGGAGTAGGCCGAGCGGCCGGGGTTCAGCAGGCGTGAGACGGGCCAGGTCTTTCCCGAGTCGTGGCTGAGACGCACCGTCAGGTCGACCCGGTCCGTCTTGCTGGCCGGATTCGAGAAGAGCAGCCGGGAGGGTGACTCGGTGGCGTGTCCGACGTGGCGTATCAGGCTGGCTTGGCAGATGGGCTCGATGAGGGTCGGGTCGAAGGAGAGTTCGGACCAGGTTGCCCCGCCGTCTTGGCTGGTCGCCAGAGCCCGCATGCTGCCGCGGTCGGGCCTGCCGCCCTGGCGTCCCCAGTAGTTGCGCATGTTGATCAGGAGTGTTCCGTCGTCTTTCTCGATCACCTGGCATTCGTCCGTGTGCGGGGCCACGGCGCCGCCGAGCTGCCAAGTCTCCCCGTGATCGTCGCTGTACATGACGTGAGAGTACTGAACTCTCTCTTCGCCTTCCTCGCCACCGCCCAATCCGTGATCGGAGGGGATAACCAAGCGGCCCTTGTAGGGCTCATGCTCAAGCTGAATCCCGATCCCGGGACCGGTCGCCACCCAGGTCCACTCCGGTTTCGTGACGTCAGCGGTGATGTCGACAGGGTCAGACCAGGTGACACCGTCATCGACGCTCTTCGTCACCAGAACGTCTCGGTTGTCCCGGCAAAAGGGGAGCCAGATGGTGCCGGTTTCCCAGTCCACCACGGGACAGGGATTCCCGATGGTGATTTCTTCCGTTCCTCCCTCCTCGTACACAATCTGCTGCCCCGACCAGGTCCGACCGCCGTCGGTGCTCCTCTTGAGCAGCAGGTCGATGTCGCCGTGATCGCGGCGATTGTTCTTTCGACCTTCGCAGAACGCCAGCAGACTGCCTTCCCGGGTGACGATCAGGGCCGGAATCCGGTAGGTGTGATAGCCGCCTTCCCCGCTCACGAACAGGTCAGCCTGGCTGGGAGCGGGAGGAGACACCTGTGTTTCAGGCGGCGGTCCGCACCCGATGCCGAGAAGCATGATGGCCGCGGAAGCCATGGTCAGGCTGTAGACGGGTTTGCTTCGAATCACGATGCCTCCTTGATCTGGTTCTCGTTTCGGTCGGCAGGTTGCGTGGCTGTAGGACAGGTTCCCGGGCGGGCGGCGGCGCCTCCCTGTACAATCCCCAGGAAAGGGATTATCGTCGTGGCCCGGTGGCTGAATCCAATCGGTTAATGGGTACTGCCCCAAATCATTCCCGGCTCGGGAGTTTCCGTGCCTTAACGCCGCGGTTGCACGCCCGGGCGAGCAGTCGGGCCGGTCCCAATTCCGGCGAGCCGCGAGGGCTCTCGACGTCTTCTGACCGGGGACGATGCCGTCAAGCCTAGTGGATTACGTCCGGTAGCTCAAGGGGTGGTTGGAAACAGATTCACCCCCGTCCACGCAGCGCAAGGGTTGTCCATGGAGAGCAAGGAGGAGGCGGGATGATCAAGGTCGATATCCACAGCCATATCTACGAACGGCGTCACTGGGCCGACAGGACGATTGAGGAGATCGAGGCCAGCTACGGCAAGACCAACAAGTGTCACTGTCCGCCCGAGGAGCACTGGGAACAGGTGGCGCAAAAGGTGGAGCGGGCGGCCGTCTTCGCCATGATGATGAATGCCGCCGGGCTGGTGGTTCCCAACGATTATGTCCATGAATATGTCCGGCAACATCCGGAGAAGCTGGTGGGCGTGGCCAGCGTGGACCCCAATGATCCCGGTTGTATCGAACAGTTGGAGCATGCGGTCAGGAACTTCGGCTTTCGGGCGGTCAAGTTGAGCGGGGCCTACCAGGACTTCAACCCGGCCGACCCCTGCCACGACCCGCTATACCGCAAGGCCCAGGATCTCGACATTCCCGTCTTCTGGCATCAGAGCACCACCCCCTTTGCCATCACTCCCTTGCGCTGGTCGAAGCCCATTCTCCTGGACGAGGTCGCCCAACGGTTCCCCAGGCTGCGGCAGATGATCTGCCACATCGGCCACCCCTGGCACACCGATGCGGTGATGATCGTCCGCAAGCACAGAAACGTCTATGCCGACATGTCGGGTTTCTGCATCCGACCCCTGCGCTTCTACGAGGCGCTGGTCACGGCCATCGAATACGACGTGGGGCACAAGATTCTCTTCGGCTCGGATTATCCTTATGTCGGAGTGGATGACAGCGTCCGCGCTCTCTACGACACTTCCAGCATGGCCGAGCGCGCCGGTCTGCCGCCGGTCCCGAAGGCCTTTGTCGAGGAATTGCTGGAGCGGGATTCTCTGAAGGTGCTGGGGATGGATTGAGGTTTTTGTTTTCTCGGTGGATCAGGATGGTTCAAAGGAGATCCTGGTTGGGTGCAAGCCGCAGCTTGGCGGCCACGGCGTACACCCCCCACCGCATCAGCCTTCGCCATTCGGCTCGACTTCTGGGTACAAACCGCATTCATCGTTTAAACAAGTCGCCCGGGACGGTGGCGGTCCCGGGAATCAGTGCCCAAACTGAAAACGGCGGCATCATTGATGCCGCCGTTTCTTGTTTTTCCGGATCAGGAGCCGTTCGTGCGGGTTCCCCGACCCGGCGCTCCGCGGGAGCCGCCTTTCGGAGGCTCCGGAGCCGTTGCCTTGGCCAAGACCCGACCGCAAGTCCTACAGGTCGAAGCGGTCCAGGGTCATCACCTTGGTCCAGGCCGCAACGAAGTCCTTCACGAAGTCCTCCTTGGCATCCCCGGCCGCGTAGAACTCGGTCACGGAGCGCAGTTCCGAGTTGGAACCGAAGATCAGGTCAACCGGAGTAGCCGTCCACTTGAGCTCACCCGTAGCGCGGTCGCGACCTTCGTAAACGCCCGCAGTGGAGGACTTGGTCCACCGGGTGGACATGTCGACCAGGTTGACGAAGAAGTCGTTGCTCAGAGCGCCGGGACGGTCGGTGAACACTCCGTGACCAGAGCCTCCCGAATTGGCATTCAAGACTCGCATGCCGCCGACCAGCACCGTCATTTCGGAGACCGTCAGGTTCAGCATGGCCGCCTTCTCCACCAGCCTCTCCACCGGTGATCGGGAGTTGCGGCCGGCGAAGTAGTTGCGGAATCCGTCCGCGGTGGGCTCCAGCAGGGCGAAGGAGTCCACGTCGGTCTTCTCGGCCGAGGCATCCATGCGGCCGGGTGCAAAGGGCACCTCCACCTCGGTCCCCGCTTTCTTTGCCGCCTTCTCGATGGCGGCGGCCCCGCCGAGAACAACAAGGTCCGCCAGAGAGACCCGCTTGTCGCCGGACTGGGCGCCGTTGAAACCACTCCGGATTCCCTCCAGGGTCTTCAACACGCGGCCCAGCTCGGCCGGATCGTTTGCAGCCCAACCCTTCTGGGGCGCCAGGCGGATCCGTCCTCCGTTGGCGCCGCCGCGCATGTCGGTCCCCCGGAAAGTGGATGCCGAAGCCCAGGCGGCCCGGACCAGTTCAGCGGTCGACAGCCCGGAGCCCAGAATCCTGGCCTTCAGCGAGGCGGCATCCTTCGCACCGATCAGGGCGTGATCGACTTCGGGAATCGGGTCCTGCCATACGAATTCCCTGTCGGGCGCCAGGTCGCCGAGGTAGCGCGACCTTGGACCCAGGTCGCGGTGAATCAGCTTGAACCACGCCCGGGCGAAGGCGTCTTCGAACTGCTTCGGGTTCTTGAGCCAGCGCGAGGTGATCTCCCGATAGGCCGGGTCGACCCTCAGGGCGATGTCGGTGGTGAGCATCATGGGCGCATGCCGCTTGTTCGGGTCGTGGGCATCCGGCACCAGGTCGGCCGCGGCCCCGCCGGCCGGCTTCCACTGGATGGCCCCGCCGGGGCTCCGGGTCTGCTCCCAATCAAAGCCGTACAGGTTCTCCAGGAAGTTGTGGGTCCAGGCCGCCGGGTCTCGCGTCCAGGCGCCCTCCAGGCCACTGGTGATGGTGTCGCCGCGATTGCCTTTGCCGTACTTGTTTTTCCAACCGAATCCCTGGGCTTCGATATCGCCGGCCTCCGGCTCGACGCCGACGTACTTGGAAGGATCGGCGGCGCCGTGGGCCTTGCCGAAGGTATGGCCGCCGGCAATCAGCGCAGCCGTCTCTTCGTCATTCATCCCCATGCGACCGAAAGCCTCCCGTATGGCGTGAGCGGCCGCCTGCGGATTGGGCTTGCCGCCCGGGCCCTGGGGATTCACGTAGATCAGGCCCATCTGGGTGGCGCCCAGAGGACGAAGCAGCTTCCCGTCCTTGTCGCGCCGGTCGAAGGCGAGCCACTGGCCCTCAGGGCCCCAGTTCACGTCTTCGGGGTACCAGGCATCGATACGACCGCCGGCGAAGCCCAGGGTCTTGAAGCCCATGGACTCCATGGCCACGTCACCGGCCAGAATCAGCAGGTCGGCCCAGGAGATCTTGCGGCCGTACTTCTCCTTGATCGGCCAGAGCAATCGCGTCGCCTTATCCAGGTTGGCGTTGTCGGGCCAACTGTTGAGGGGCGCCAGGCGCTGCAGTCCGCCGTCACCGCCACCCCTGCCGTCGATGGTTCGATAGGTGCCGGCGCTGTGCCAGGCCATGCGAATGAAAAACGGCCCGTAGTGGCCATAGTCGGCCGGCCACCAGTCCTGGGAAGTCGTCATCAGCCTGGTGAGATCGGCCTTCAACGCACGCAGGTCGAGACTTTCGAACGCCTTGGCATAGTCGAAGCCGTTGCCGGCCGGACCGGACTCCCGGGACGCCTGGCGCAGGGGTTCGAGGCTCAGCCGGTTGGGCCACCAGTAGTCATTGTCCGGCGCCTTGTCCTTGGCGCCTGCCGTGCCGATCGGCGCGACCGGAGAGATCCCGATCGCCAGCAGGGTGATGATGGATATCGTTCGTTTAAGCATCGAAGTTGCTCCTTTGGATTCGGACTACATCGAAGCGGTGTCTGCGCTCCAGAAGCGCGGCCTGGTTGCCGGAAACCTCTTGGGGGCCGGACAGATCCGCGCTCCCTGGATGTCGTGTCGTTTTCCCATACAGCCTGTGCCTGCAGTTTATACCAACGGCTCGCTTCGCGCCCCCGGATGCTCCATACCTTCCCCCGTACAAAGAGGGATCTGCCTCTCCTTCAGCTTCTTGCACAGTTTCTCAGTTCACCGCCCGAAGAAATCGCAAGGCGGGGATTGTGAGTCTATACTTCCCCGTTCTGATCTGTCTAAGATATTGCTTCTATTTGAGGAAATGGGATTTCGCGCGACCAGCCTGCCCACTCTGACCCAGATGGTCTCCAGCGGCGCCGGCGTCACGCTGCTGCCGACCATCGCGGTACCCACCGAGACGCACCGTTCCCAACTATCGATTCGGACGCTGGAGCGTCCGGTTCCCTTCCGAACCATCGTGCTCGGATGGCGCCGCCGGTCGGCAATGGCCGACACGTTGCGGATGGTGGCGGAAACCCTTCGTCTCACGGTGGAAAGGGATCGGGAGATACTCGGCGGGCCGGCCACCCCCCGTGAAAGGGGTGGAAGAGCTGACGGCGTGGCAAGGCCAATCCAGTGAAGCCAGTCCCTTTGTAGAGGCGGCCACGGTGAGGGTGTCCCCACACTGATTTATCGAGAACGTGATTGCCGACAAGCAATGCGGGAAAGAGAGTGTCAGGTGAGTGCCATCACACTACAGACATGGAAGGCCTCATGACTCATCGAATACGGTCTTCGGGCTCAGGGGGCTGTCCTCCGTCTCGCCGCAGCAGACGACGGGCTGCTGCGACGTCAGCCCGGGACGCGCGTTCGGTGAAAAACTCGGCGGTTTTCATGGCGGAGACCTTCTCGGCAACCGCCGTCGCCACGAATTGATTGATGCTCGTGCCGTCGGCCTTGCTGATTTCTGCAACGGCTGCCTTCAAAGACGCGGGCAACCGCAATGGGTAGGTGCTGAGCTGTTTTTTCATGGCGGGAGCCTCCTTAAAGCCTCCTGTGGTGAAAGCAAAGCAATTCCAACCTGACAGTCGAGTTTGCCGTGAGTCGATTACCGTCAACGGAGGGAGAACTGGTAGCGGGGGGGGGACTCGAACCCCCGACCTAAGGATTATGAGACCTTCGCTCTAACCACTGAGCTACCCCGCCATTCAGGATTCAGAGTATAGCACCTCTTGCGGGTTGGGGGGGGGGGGCGGGGGGCCGGTGGCGGGGTCGTGGTTTGGGCCCCGGGTCTCCTTCATCAGACATGGCTTGCGCCTGTATCTCTGCTGTCGCCTGCGCGGCTGCGGCAGCGAGGGGATTCAGGTTGAGCCGCGTAGGTGGCGGCAATGGTCGCGCTGAGAAGTGAGGGCTTGGGTCGGTTCAGGTCATCAGATATTTGATGACGGCGCCTGCAATCGATAGACCGATAGCGCCCAGAAAGACGTTCACATACTTCAACCCACCCTTCAAACCGGAAACATCCGCCCTCAGGTCGGCATGTTCCCTGGACAGATCCGTGCGGACCTGGTGGATGGCATTGGTCAGTCGGACTTCCATCTCACCCATGGCCTTGGTGAGGCGCAACTCCAATTGGGTGATTTCTTCGCTGCTCATTTTTCTTAGTCCCTTCGCCTGCTGACTATCCGGCTTCTCCATCAGACTTGTGGAACTATGCCGGATATCATTGATTCCTTTTGCCTTGCATGTAACTGGCTGAGGGAGTGCTTTAATGATACCACGGTATCAGTCGAACGCGGTGGAAATGATTCTGCGCCATCCAGGGGGTCACTTGGATGTGAGTGACCAGGGTCACTCTGCAGGACCGCTATTCCCGGTCCGATTCTCCCCACCCGGCAGGCCGTGCCGCCCGCCATCCCGCCTTCATCTGGCGGGCGAGCTCTTGCACGGTCCGGTCGCTGGCCGGGGAGGCGGCCAGGTTGACCAGTTCCAGCGGGTCGGCGTCGTGGTCGTAGAGTTCGGTGCCCTTGATGTGTCCGTCCAACCCCACCCATTCGGTGTAGCGGAAGCGGTCGGTCCGCATGGATTGCCCCAGGCTGTGGTCGTGCCGGGGGAAGTGGCTGAAGGCGGCCCGCTTCCAGGACCGTTTGGGATCGTTCAGCAAAGGAACCAGGTCGCTTCCCTCCACGTGCCTGGGAACGGGCAGACCGGCCAGCCGGCAGAGGGTCGGGTAGAGGTCCACCAGCTCCACCAGCGACTCGATCCGCGAAGGTTGGGAACGGCCGGGTGCGGCAATCAGCAGCGGCACCCGAGTGGCCCACTCGAACAGGGTCATCTTGGCCCAGGTGCCGTGCTCGCCCAGGTGCCAGCCGTGGTCTCCCCAGAACACCACGATGGTCTTGTCCGAGAGCCCGTAGGTTTTCAGTGCCCGCAGCAGCCGCCCCACTTGGGCATCCACGTAGCTGACGCAAGCCAGATAGGCTTGCCGGACCCTGGCCTGGAGGGAGTCGGAAATAGGACCGCCGGCAGGGATTCCCCGATAGCTGCGCAATTCCCAGCCGGCAAAGCGGAGCGCCTCTTCCCGGGTGGAGGGGTACTTGGGGAAATCCAGGTCGATGCGCCAGACTTCCCGGGCCCTGGGATGCCAGTAGGTCACCGAGTTGTAGATCGACCAGAGGGGCGCGCCGGCCGGCGGCTGGCGGTGCTCCGGAAGCCGGATGCGGTCGAGCGGATACCGGTCGAAGTATTTCCTGGGAGCAACCAGGGGCAGGTGGGGGCGGTAGTAGCCCACCGCCAGGAAGAAGGGCCGGTCCTGCAGGGCCGCCATGGCCGCGATGGCCTGTCCGGTCATGCGTCCGCCGTAGAGGGTTTCGTCGGGCACGTCGGGAGCCTGGATGGCCGGGCAGTCGTTTCTGGGAGCGATGACGGTGGGCACCTGCGCCCGCTTGGCGAACTCCACCCCGGCGATAGCCGCTTCATCCACCGTCTCCCACATCTCCCGCTTCCGCCCCGGCGAGCTGGGCGCGGACCAGCCCTCGGGATGGTCGGTTTCGTTGTGGTAGATCTTGCCGAAGGACTGGGTGTGATAGCCGTGGTTCTTGAAGTGCTCGGGGAGGCTGGGGCTTTCCCGAAAGCGCTCGCGATCGAAGGGGTGGCGATTGGAGTAATGGCCGGTGGTGTCGGGCCGCAGTCCGAACATCAGGGACACTCGCGACGGACTGCATTGGGGAGCCTGGCAGTAGGCCCGGCGGAAGGTGGTCCCCCGGGCGGCCAGCCGGTCGATGCTGGGGGTCTGGACGGCCGGCTCTCCGTAGCAGCCCAGCAGGGGGCGCAGATCGTCTGCGGCGATGAACAGGACGTTGGGGCGGTCCCTGGCCGGAGCAGCCGGAGGAGAGGCCGCCAGCAGTGGCAGCGCGGCCGCCAGCAGAAGCCGGACGGCCCAGCGCATGGGGATTCCGGTCTTGAGCTTCATCGCCTCAGCCTCGCCTTTCTCCCGGTCCCCTCGTAAACGGTCCAGGCCACCGATTCGCATCGCCGCCGGAACTATTCCTTTCGCGGGTTCCACCAGCCGTCCAGCAGCCGTTCCATTTCCTGCCGGCGGCTCCTCAGTTGGGGATTCCCGGCCAGATTGTTCAACTCGTTGGGGTCGGCAGTCAAATCGAACAGCATTTTCCCCTCATCCGAACCCTCGGGGAGGATCAGCTTGTGATTCCCCCATCGCACCCAGCGGTAGAGGACTTCCTCTCCAGGCTGTTCCAGTTCCACGGCGTAGCCGCGATAGATCTCTCCGAAGACCGGCCGCGGCGGCAGGGCGGCCCGGCCCCGGACCACCGGCATCAGGTCCATCCCCGGAAGCTCCGCCCCCGCCTCCTCGATGCCGGCCGCCGCCAGCAGCGTCGGCGCCAGGTCGATGGTGCTCACCAGGCCCGCATGGGTGCCGGGTCTGGCCTGGTCCTCCCAACCGATCAGGATGGGGGTCCGGATGCCCTGCTCGAAGGGAGTGTTCTTGCTCCGCACCGACAGGTTGGGATTCTTCGGGTCCACCACGTAACCGTTGTCGACCACGAAGACCACCAGGGTCCGGCGCAGCAGGTCTCGCTGCCGCAAGGCGCCCAGCAACTCCCCCACGGTCTCGTCCAGCCAACTGATGCAGGCGTAGTAGGGAGCCAGATGGCCAGGCAGCCGGGGGTCTTCCACATAGGGCTGGAGGTGCCTGCGGGGCGGGTTGTGGGGCAGGTGGGGCAGGAAAGGCGCATACCACACGAAGAAGGGCTTTCCGGCCGCGGCCGCCCGGTCGACGAAGTCATGGATGGGCTGCAGGGTCTGCCGTCCGATGGTCAGCCCGGCGTCACCGTTGCCGTGCCCCGATTTCATTCCCAGTTCGGCAAAGGCCGGGTCCTTCTCGATCGGATGAGGCAGGGCCAGGGTCATGCCCGCGTCGAAGCCCGCGTTGGCGAAGTCGCCTTCCCAGTGCTTGCCGGTTTGCAGGGTTCGGTATCCGGCCCGGGAGAGCAGGCGGGGCAGGGTGTCCACCCGGCGCACCAGGTAGCTGGCGCGATGCCGGTTCTCCAGGGTATGGGGCAGGTCGAAATAGGGGCGGTTGAAGGTGACGCCGCTCTGATGGGGGTAGAGCCCGGTCAGCAGGGTGGCCAGCGAGGGGCGGCACAGGCTGTTGGGGACGTAGCCGTTGACGAATCGGGCCGAGCGGTTGGCCAGGTCGTCGATGTGGGGCGTCCGCACCAGCGGGTTGCCCATGAAGCCGAAATCGCCATAGCCCTGATCGTCGGCGATGATGAGCAGGATGTTGGGCGGGGAGGCCTCAAGACGTCCGGCCATCCCCAGGCAGAGCACCGCCACGACAAGAAATGGAAGCCCCCTCCCACGTCGCCTGCCGGGCGTCCGCGCGCCTTTTGAAAACACCTTGTTCTTCAGCATTTTTCAGCCCGCGTTTCTCCCCGTCGGCCGGGATGGCGCCGGCTGATTCGCCAGAGGCAGAGGATCGAATTTCGGGTCTGCCGGAACCGCCTGACGTCCCGAAAACCGAACACCCGAGATCCCGCCGTTCCCTGAATGATCCGCCGGAAAACATCGATTGTGCAGCCTGGGGAATGGTCTGTCAATCGGTCCGGCAACTGCGATAGAATGCCGCCCGAAACGGAAATTACCGCGCGTTTGGAGATGGCCTCGGGGCCTCCATGGGGACGGTCCGGGGTCGAGGCGCACCGTAGTCCCTATGTGCCACGCCACCGCTTTCACCGTCAACTACGCCCAGGAGATCAGGATGGCCCAGGGCCTCTCCGCCGAGGTGTGACCGGGGGAGTGGCCTGCACCGCATCGGCGAGCGGCCATCCTGCCGGAACGCGGCCCGGCGCCGGTCCATCGTCTTCAAGGAGAATAAATCATGTGGTCAGCTAGAGTTTTCGTCAGTCCCGTTACCCGGAAGGATCGAACCCGGCTGCTGCCGGCCTTCTGCCTGCTCCTGCTGCTGGCAGGGTCCGGCTGCACCCTGCCCAGCCCGACCCCGCCGGAGTTCGAGTCGCTGAGCCTCGGCACGGACCAGTGGCAGTTCATCGGAGGAGACTGGGAGGAGAGCGCGGAGGGAGTGATGACCCCGCCCAGGAAGGCGGCCGACGAGCACCTGGCTTTCAACACCAGCCGGGCCTATGCCGACTTCGAGGCGGAGTTCGACTTCCGCTGGAACATCCAGAACTGCGGCGCCGGGCTGATCTTCCGCGCGCGGGACGCCCGGCAATACTACATGGCCCACTTTCCCTGCACCGGCCAGCAGTACCGGGCCGAGCACTTCTGGGCAGCCATCTCCAAGGTGGACGAATCGGGATGGGTGCGATTTCTGCAGAAGGAGCTGGTCCCCGGCGCGCCCAGCGAGATCGGGATCTGGCACAGGGTCAGGCTGGTGGTCGAGGGGCCCGAGTTTCGTCTCTGGGTGAATGGCCGGCCGCTGCCGGTGGTCAGGGACGACACCTACGCCGGACCGGGCTTCGTGGGCCTGGAGAGCTTCAACGCCCGCGACCCCGACACCATTGGCCCTTACGGGGACCCCATCGTCAACATCGGGGCCGGCAGCAGCTTTCGAAACGTGAGGATTCGGGGCCGCAAAGACGGCTCGGCGGCCTGGGACCCGAAACCCAGGCCGGTCCGCAACCATGTCTACCCGCTGGGCGACACCCCTCTGGGCAAGTGGCAGTACGCCTCCAGCCTGGGGCGGGCTCCCAACGGCGACCTGATCATGAAGCTGGCGGTGGCCAAGGAGCACCTGGTCCCCGGAGCCGTGCAGGTGCTGCTCCGCTCCACCGACAACGCCAGAAGCTGGTCCGAGCCCTGGAAGCTTCCCGAGGCCCTCAAGAACGGGAGCTTCCACACCGGTCCCGACGGCCTGCTGCGGCTGCACTGGGTCCAGCACGAGCCGCCCTTCCGGATTCTCACGGCCGCCTCCAGCGACAACGGCAAGACCTGGGGGGACATCGAGGAGCGGGGCCGGCTCAGGTTCGCCAAGGACCTGGAGGTCGGAAACGCCTACGTGGGGAAGATCGTGGAACTGAAGAACGGGACCCTGCTGCGCTTCGGCTACGCGGTGGGACCCAACGAGAGCGTGCACGGCGCCATCATGGAGAAAGGCGGGGTCCGATACTGGGGACCCATCACCGAGGCCGATTTCGGCTTCTCTATTCGCTCGACCGACGGAGGCATGACCTGGTCGGCGGCGGTCGACGTCAACGGCCCCAATCCCAGTCCCCACTACTTCATGGTGGCCAAGGAGACGGGCTCGGAGGTCTCGGCCGCCGAAACGCGCCAGGGGCACGTCGTGGCCCTGATTCGGGCCTACACCTCGCCCTGGATGTGGGAGAGCTGGTCCACCGACGGCGGCAAGAGCTGGAGTCCGGCCGCCCGGGGACCCTTCCCCATGTATGCGGCCACCAACTCCATGACCTCCACCGATTCCGGCTACCTGGTGATCGCCGGCCGCCACCCCGGGGTGGGCCTGCAGGTGAGCCGGGACGACGGCATGACCTGGCGCACCACCCGGATCGACACGCCCTTCTACGCCAACGGCTTCTCGCTGGAGGTGGAGCCGGACGTGGTGCTCTACATCTATGACGGCAAGTACTCGGATCCCCGCGTGCGGGCCCAGCTCATCCGGGTCACCCCCGAGAGAGCCGAGCCGGTTCGAGTCAGCGGAGAGTGAAGGGGAGTCCCGCGGCGCCTACCAACCCTTCCAGCTCCCGTCCTCGTGGCGGTACTGGCGGAAGGGCAGGGGCTGGTAGGGCATCTTGGCGATGTCCTGCTCCTTGACCTCGACTCCCAGCCCCGGGAGATCGGTCACGTTGACGTAGCCGTCCTGGATCCGCCATTCGTGCTCTACGAAGCGGTCGAACAGATCCCAGTAGCCGGTCTCCTGGATCAGGAAATTGTTCATCACCGAATCGGCGGCCAGGCTGGCGCCGTAGTAGAGGGGGCCGCCTCCGATGTGGGGCGCCATCAGCATCTGGTTCTGCTCGGCCGCCTTGGCGATCTCCAGCAGGGCGGTGATCCCGAAAGCGTGCAGCGTGTCCGGCTGAAGCACGGCGCAGGCCCGCCGGTCGATGATGGGCTTGAAGTCGGTCAGGGTGAAGAGCTTCTCTCCGGTGGCGATGGGCACCGGGCTGTTCCTGGAAACCGCCAGCAGGGCATCGATCGATCCCACCTTGACGGGTTCTTCCAGAAAGAGCGGCTTGTAGGGGGCCACCCGGCGGGCGTAGTCGATGCTGAGCTCCGGGGTGGGGCTTCCATGGGTATCCAGCAGGATATCGAAATGGGGGCCCATGGCGCTGCGCATGGCCTCCACGCAGGCCACGCTGTGGGCCACGGCCGCTTCGTCCATGGGCCAGGTTCGGGTCTCCAGGGGATTCCCCTTGACACCGGCAAAGCCGGCTTCGGCCACGCTCCTGGCTTTCTCTATGGCCGCCTCGGGGCTGTCGAAGAGGGCGCCCCCGGTGTAGACCCTGACCTTGTGGCGCTTTCGGCCTCCCAGGATGGTGTGGATGGGCACCCCCCAGGCCTTGCCGGCGATATCGTAGAGCGCGATGTTGATGGCCGCGATGGCCGTGCCGAAGGTGGCCCCGCCCTTCCAGGGAAGCCGGTTCTGGATGTCCTCGGTCAACCGGACCACGCCCAGCGGATCCTGTCCGATCAGCAGCGGCTTCCACTCGTGCAGGGTGGCCTCCACCGAGGGCACCAGCCACTCGCCGCTGCCCTCGCCCCAGCCCACGATGCCGGCATCGGTGGTGATCTTCAGGAAAAGCCAGGGCTTGGCCGTGCTCGAAATGAGTTCTCCGGTGGTGGGATCGCGAATTTCCTGGCCCGTCGGGACGGAAAATTTGTAGGTCTGGATCCCGGTGATCTTCATGGCGCCTTTACCTCCTGATTGTGCGTAGCTGCTCTCCGGGGCCACTCCCAGGGCCAGGCCGGCCGACCCGGCCTGGACCATGAAACCGCGGCGAGACACCCGCTGACCCTCGCTTGCCGGCTGGCTCATAACACACCCTCTCGATTCAAAGATAGTCACTGCCTGGCGGATCCAGGCCTGGAAGCCGCTTCCCCCTCGGACCGGGGCTTCCGGGCTCGCCGGCGTTGGGGTTGACTGGGGCTGGAATGACTGAGCGACCTCCAGAACTTAGTCCTTTCCGGACCGATTGTAAAGCGCCGGGAAGGGGGCGGGTACAGTACAATGCCTTCGGAGGTGAGGGGCCGTGGGCAGAAAGGCAGGCGCTGGGCTGGTCGCCGTTGCATGGCTGTTGGGCCTGTGTCTGCCGGCCGCGGCCGAAGGCCTGCTCGAGAACCACCCCGAGCTGGGGCGGCAGTTGCGGGAGGGCCTCCAGCTTCTCTACGGATACGACCTGGACCGGGCCGAGCGGCTCTTCAGCCAGATGGTGAAAGACCATCCGGAGCGCTCGATCGGGTATGTGTACCGGGCGGAAATCTTCTGGTGGAAGGCGCTGCTGGACAAGCGCAACAAGCGGCTGGCCCGGTCGTTCGAGCGGTACACCCGTCAAGCCATCGACAAGGGCAAGGCCCTGCTGAAAAAGGATGAGGGAGACTTCTACGCCTGGCTCTACCTGGCCAAGGCCTACGCCAATCGCTCCCGATTCAAGGTCACCGTGACCCGAAGCTACCTGGGAGCGCTGCTGGCGGGCCTGAAGGGCAGATATCACAACCAGCAGGCCGCCGAGTTGCGGCCGGACACCATCGACTGCCTGATAGGCATCGGCGGCTTCAACTACTTCAGTGGAGCCCTGCCGGCCGTCATCAAGCCCTTTGCCTTCCTGATCGGAGCCCGCGGCGATCGGGAAGAGGGTCTCAGGCAGTTGGAGACAGCCGCAACCAAGGGGGAATACGGCCGGACCACGGCCAAGATCGTCCTGTTGGGGGTCTACTACAGCGAACGCCGCTTCGACGCCTACAGCGACCTGCTGTTCCGCCTGATCGACCAGTTCCCCTCCAACCCCGTCTTCTACGAGTGGCTGGCCAATGACTTCATCCATCGGAAGCGGGTCGAAGAGGGGATTGTCCTGTTCAACCGGTGGATCGAGGAGGCCGGCGGGGATGGCGCCCCCGGGCGTCCGCTGGAGTTTCTAAAGAAACAGCGAGACCGCCTGCTGTGGAACAGGCAGAAGTCGTAGGGCCGTAGCTCCGGTCGAGGGGGGAGGACATGGCGAAGGACCCAAGTGAAACTCCCGCCACCCTCGGTCTGACAACGTCACCGGGTGCGCTCCTGATTAGTCAACGCAATTTAAAAACACTGGGGTACCGATGCCATCGCACCAATGGTTTGAATCAGACCCGAATCGGGCGCCGGACTCCGACTTCGAGCCGGGTACCGCTTCCCACTTGTGCGTGGGGAACGAAGGCCGTTTGCTCGATTTTCGAAGGACTCCCGTTCGGGTCAAGGACGTTTGGTACGAAACGGGACTGGCCGGAGTCGAGATTCTGGCGTTCGAGGACAGGGGGGCTGTTTGGGACCTCCCCTTCGAGGAGGTTGGGAAATATCAATTCCGAAAGGGTTCTCCTCGGGCTCCGGCGCATGAAATGGAGAAGATCCGGATTGCGGTCAGGCGATTCGACCGGCGGGAGGTCATCTTGGCCGACGCGCGCAACCGCGAGGATGCACTCCGCGAACTTGCCCGTGAGCGGGAGCTCGGGGACTCCTGGCTGAGCCGGAACAGCCGCTTCCTTCAGTCCGGCCGTTCGCTTCCGGAGGGGCAGCCGGAAGGCGACGCGCTCCTCTATCAGGATATTCGGCGCTACATGGACGAGCGGGGATTGCTCGATCTGGAATCGACCTTCGCCAGGAAGTACGTCAGCAACATGAACAATGAATACGTGAAGGTGCACCGGGTCGCGGTCGCTCGGTCAGGGCTCGCTTCCTACCGGGGGAAAGTGATCCGGGACTCGTCGCTAGCTGCCGGCCCGCTCGCCTTCGAGCGCCGGAAGAAGCATGTCCTGGCCCGGATGGGTTGGGTGCAGGCCTTGCTGCGCCGGTGCGGGAGGGAGTCGATCGTTCTCTACCGCATGGAATCGTGCGACGGTCCGTTGCAGCCAAGGCGGCGCGAGACGGCTCTGGTGTCTGCATCTTTCCGGATGGACATCGTGCAGGAGATGTCCGGATGGGCGGATTCGCAGCGGACCGCCGCCCTCTATCGCCAAGCCGTGCCCGTCGAGCGCGTCTTCATGACCTACCTGGAAACGGAAGCCATGAACCAGCCGTTCCGCGAAGCGGAAGCCGTCCTGCTTGCCGATCCCTCGAACCAGGCGTTCTGAGAAAACGTGAACGACCTCCAGGCACGGAATCGGCCAACCAGTCACTTTTCGCCTGCCCGCCTCGCCGTCCCATACGACGGGGCGCCTGATTCAGGGCGAAACAGGGGTGTTTCAGTTAAATGGTGTGATGACTACCACATAATAGAAATAAATGATTGATTCTAAAAGCATAACTGTCATTTAGTATGTCGTGTTGCCCCCAAAGATGCCCCAAAGATAATCTGGCCCAATAACGTGACCACTTCTATATGGCAAGCTGGCGTATTCAGCACAGACCACGGTAGCCAATTCACGAGCGAGACTGCCATAGGACAACTGCTGGATAAGGATACAGGTATGGTGGGTCAGCACCTTTTGTGCAAATTTGCTGAAGAAGCGCTAGTCCTCTATATCGCGAAACAGGTTTGCAAGCGGTGTGTTTTGCGGTGTTGATGATGCGGTTGGGGCCGATGTTGATGAACTCGGCTCATATTTCTCGTTCATGCTGGAAATGGCATAGCTGATCTCCGCCTGGGCGGACATCAGGATCTCATTGTAATTAATCCGGTCGGACAACGCCCTCGCAAAGGATTTGAGAGCATCCTCGAATTGCTCGAAATAATCCTCCGGTGACGAATCGGCACACCAATCTTCACGCAGCCTGTCTACATGACGGAAGATATTCCCAAGCACTTCTGCTTCGGCTAAGGTCAAAAGATCATCTCTCTCTTTTTTTGTTAAGACGTTTTGGAGATCATCGTCGTCAAGAAAACTTGAATCAGCTTCTTCAACTACGCCCCACCTCACGTGATCGACGAATGCAATGCGAATCTCTTCTGGTAGCAACCCTTGGGCATGTAACGTCGCTACAAGCTGCGCATCCGTATCCTCCCTGATAGGCGTGACAAAATTCGAAAGCCCATCGAGAATATCCGACCGGCGCTTGATAAGGCGCTCTGAGAATCTCGCGTTCGAACGGTAGGAAAGAAAGCTTACAAGCCTATACCTCTCCAGCCCCATAATTCTCTGCTCAAGAAGAACGTGCATCGTGTCGGGTATAACCACCGGAGCGCCAAAAAAATTGCAGCCAGCGCACACGACCTCACGAACGATCGAATCAGGCCGTGCACCGCGCAAATAGATTTCCACTTGCTCCGGGCTGCGTGCAACATATTGGGCAAAGGCATCACTAACTGTTGGGTGCTTATAGGTCCAATACGGCCCCTCTTCGCTCTGAACCAAAAGCAAGAGGCTCCCGTTCAACGCCTCAAGTTGGTCTCGCACTGCGCCCGTATTTACCCCAAACGCCGTCGCCGCTGGCCCCAAGTCTTCCATAGCAATCGGAGAAACAATCTGTCCGCCATTCATAAAAATGACAGCTATCGCCGCACGGCAATCGGGCGAGATATTTGTAATAGTTTCCAATAGGAAATTTTCGGGCTTCTCAAAAAAAACTGTCACGGCATCTCTGCTACGCGGGAGCCGACCGGCAAAAAAGGTAGAGCCAAATCGACGCGCCGCTTCGGGAAGGAAATCGTTTCGCTCAGCGATAGCGGGCAGATAGCTTTTGACGGCAGCGCGAAAGTCTGCCGGCTGGTCACCAAGCTTGACGTGGTTGTACAGAATTTGCGCTTTTTCCTGTGTGGAGAGTTCATGCACATTGATGGTGACTTGGCTTTTGCCCAAAATTGGCAGTGCTTGAACCTTCAGGTCTCGCCGAGCCGCATTCCAAATGTAATCGCGCGATGTGAATAAGAAACGAGTACCTCTCATGATCGCGCCCTGAATGAGGGGTAGGATTTGGTTCCATGCTTCGGTTCTTTGCCGTTGGTATTGGGTGTTGCCCCACGCATCATCAATCCAGAAAAACTGCTGCCGATCAGGATTAAGATGCTTGGTTATATCCTCGGGGGAGGTCGCACGAACCGTCCCACACTGCCAGATGTCCGCCGCGCCGATCGCGAGACTCGCACCTATCGTTGACTTTCCAGCCGCGGGGGCTCCAAGAAGAAGAACGAGATTATGGGCACTGATCGCCCTTACGCTCTTGCGATGAGCTTCTGTGATCACAAGGCGCCGAAGGTCGTCCCCCATGGCGCTAAGAATGAGTCGTGCCTGGGCATATGCACGCTCGTCCAACAGTTCACTTAAATCCCCAAGACCATAGAGACGCGGCGCCATCATACGCAGACGAGGCGAGGACCGAATCTGTCGGACGATCCACTCGTAGCCAAACACTCGGCACCTGCCCACACCCGCCGCTTCAAACGCAGCCTTGATCTTTATTTCATTCGCGCCCGTAACTTGGTGATTGGTCAAAATGACGTAGTCAGCGGCCAAACCCTTTGCCGCCAACGAGTGGGCCTTTTCAAGTTCGTCACGCAGTTTCGATACTGTGAGGTTATTTTTGGTGAGCGAGGTGAATTTACATTGAATGGTAGATTCCCCTGCCGCCGGATCATCTCCGTCCCAGCGGCCGACAAAAGCACCGTCGCGGCCGGCATCATTTCCAGGAAGAAAGTTTTGGACAGGACGCCTGAGGCATTCCTCAGCCGCAGCCACACACAAATCCTGAAAGGCCTTCCAGCCAAGACGGTGCAGCGGGTAGTCCGCGCTCGCCTCCAGTATCGTGCTGACGCCTCCATCTGTCATGGTGCCTCACATGTAATAGTCAGCATGAACATATGCTCCCACATCGTAGAACGAGGCTCATGCGATTGAGGTATTAGGTTTGTGGCCATTCATACCAATCCGGGCCGTCTACAATCACACGTACACAACGCCCAAATTTCTACTCCACTGCGGCAGCAAACTTAGCGAGCCACCCGCTGACTTCACCATCAGGGTCGCGCTCAGCCAGTTGCTCAGCCGTCATACATGCCGCTGCCTCCGCACAAAGGCGACGCTTAGCGCTACTAGCCTTCTTTGCGCGGTCATCGCCGTCAACTTCATCCCATTGTCGAGGGCTCGTTGATGCTTCATGAATTGCCCGCGCAACGATCATCGGCACATCGTCGTCATCGCCAAAAGTGACGGTCACGCCAAGAGCGCCTTGTATTGCATCTGGATGGAGGTAATTTTCGATCTCACCCTTGGCGGTTAGAGTCGCCCAATCGCCGTTAGGTCGGTCATTTACCCTATCGACCTGCCTCTGGTATCCATGGTCGCTATCGCGATCATAGATATGGATCTCAGGAAGTTCGAGACCTTGGAGATACTGGCGATTGACCCAGTGTTTAAGATTGCCCCCACCCGAAAGCACGAAAGCAACGCGAGGGTCGGTCCTCAAATCGATATCGTCGGTCAGGACGGAAATATTCTCCAGGAAGGCCACGTCGTTAGGACCTTCGACATATAGCAATAGACGAACGCGCTTGTCGGGCAAAACACCCAGTTGGTCGGCAACCGACCGGAGCATGTCCTCATTGTTTTCGATGATACGAGGATGCCTGTTGTTGTCATGACGGACGTATCGAATACTCTCCGGCGGAACAAGCGCGGCGATCCCCGGCACATGGGTCGTGATTAACACCTGGGTATTGCCGGCGTTACTCAGTTCGAGCAAGGTGTTAATCAGCATTTTTTGATTAATCGGATGTTGAGAGCTTTCTGGTTCCTCAACCGCGTAGATGATGCCCGCCGAGTTCGCAGTGTACCGCCCCTGATTTGGTGTTACACTGTGTCGGCATCGGTTCTCTTTATGGAATCTGGCTAACTCCTTAGACAAGAGTATTTTACCAGATACCGAGAACCGATGCCTCCTACCTCTGGTGAAAAATGCGGGCTAGGCCGTCACATCCAATGCGACCGCGTCCCGAATCATGCCCGACCGGCGCGGTGGCGGAGATTCGTTCAAACCGGCTTGTTGCGATCAAGGAATTAGGATGAAATGGACTATCACTACGAAGCGTTAAACGATCACAGGTTTCAAAAGCTCGTCCAAGCGCTGATCGTCGCACAGCATCCGAACACCCAATGCTTGCCGATTAGCCAACCCGATGGTGGTCGGGATGCCTACTATTACGCCGAGCCAAATCAGAACAAGTTTGTTGTCTTCCAGGTCAAGTTTTCACGTCACCCACAGAGAAAGACAGAACGAGAAGCGATTAACGCACTTGTCAGGTCAGAACAGGCAAAAGTCAAAGAGCTGATTCGGCACGGTGCCACGCAGTATATTTTTGTAACCAATATTCAAGGCACAGGCCATCTTAATGCCGGTTCTATCGACAAAGTAAAACACGAGCTGGCGGAAGCGTTCAGCATTCCAGCGCAGGTCTGGTGGCGAGACGATATAGATAGGCGTCTCGACCAAGCTGTCGATATAAAGTGGAGTTACCCCGAAATTCTCAAGGCGACCGATATACTCCCTATGCTCGTTAGGAAAAGTGAGGACACCCAAGACCTACAATCGACACGTGCACTCAAGAATTATATTGCGACTCAATACACTGCCGACAGCGATGTCAAATTCAAGCAGGTAGACTTAAAACGCAAGCTGACAGCTTTGTTCGTGGATCTTCCGCTTGGCCGAAAACGCCCGCAGGCTGAGCAATCCGACTTTCAACTCCAACTTCACATGGACGAGGCTGACCATATCGAAGCCTATGTCAGTCAACTCGATCTTTATGAAGAGTACAAGCTCGAGGACGAAAGCCCATTCGATCATTCAGGATGTGCCGGGGCGTTTCTGTTGCAAATGCCTTTAGGAAGGGGTGTGACACGATTTGTTGTTGAGGGTGCTCCTGGACAGGGAAAATCCACGGTGACGCAGTTCCTATGTCAAGTGAACCGACTGCATCTCCTTAAAAAGAATCAGGAGCTAAAAACTCTGGAAAGCGAGCACAAGACCGCGCCAGTGCGCGTGCCCTTCCGGGTCGACTTACGCGACTACGCTGCCTGGGTGTCCGGTCGTCACCCTTTTGCCGGAACGGACGAACAGCTTGTGCCAGAGGTCCAGCATCGGTCTCTGGAAAACTTTTTGGCGGAGCAGGTGATTTGGAAATGTGGCGGTTTGAAGATAACACAGGACGAACTCCTTCAATTTTTTGGCCGCTCGCACTGTGTCGTCGTCCTCGACGGCTTCGACGAAGTGGCGGACATAGCTGTCCGAAAACGCATTGTTGGTGAAATTTGCGAAGCAGCGGAGCGCTTGAACAACCACGCAAAGTCAATGCAGATTATTGTCACGAGCCGCCCGGCAGCGTTCGCTAACTCGCCGGGCTTCCCCGAGGATGATTGGATCCATTTAGAGCTCAAGGATTTGCACCGCCGCAATATCGAAGCATACAAGGATAAATGGATAGAAGCTCAAGGGCTGAATGACGAAGAAGGCCGGTTGGTTTCGTCCACGCTTAATGAAAAGCTCGGCCAGCCGCATCTTCGCGACCTTGCACGGAATCCTATGCAGCTGGCCATCCTGTTGCACCTGATCCACGTGCAAGGGGTAGCGCTACCAGAGAAAAGGACGACGCTTTACGAAGAGTATATGAAGCTATTTTTTAATCGCGAGGCGGAAAAATCCGCCGTCGTTCGCGAGCACCGTGAGCTGCTTTTGTCGATCCACGGAGTACTCGCATGGGTGCTGCACACGCAGGCCGAAGCCGGCACAAGCTCAGGGAGCATCACCAAGGCGAAGTTGCGGGATCAAGTGAGAAACTATCTCGTAACTGAGGAACACGATCCAAAACTAGCCGGAGAGCTATTCAAGGGCACGGTTGAGCGAATCGGGGCGCTTGTATCCCGTGTTGAAGGGACGTTCGAGTTTGAGGTGCAGCCGTTACGGGAGTACTTCACTGCACGCCATCTTTATAAGACAGCGCCCTATTCACCGGTGGGCCGTAATCACAAGGGAACACGACCCGATCGGTTCGAGACGATGGCCCGTAGCTTTTACTGGACCAATGTTACACGGTTCTTCTGTGGGTTTTACGATGTGGGTGAGCTTGCCAGTCTTGTCGATGGGATGACAGGTCTGAATGACCAGAGCGGGTACGGTTTGATCAATCAGCCCCGGCGTCTGGCGATGATGTTGCTGTCTGACCAAGTCTTCTCCCAGGCACCAAGAGCTATGAAGCGTCTCATAGCGTTTATTACCGATGAGCCCGGCTTCCAACGTCTGATGTCTGTGGCAACGCCACAGCTTAGGCGTATGGGCCTGCCAGAAAATGCAGGAGGTAATGCCTTATACGAGGCTTGTTGGAAGAAACTAGACGTCGAAGACGACCCCTCCCAGCGCCGCGCACTGCGAGTGGTGATGGCAGCGAACGCTGATAAAGAAAAGCTCAAGTCAGATTGGACATCGCGGTTTAAACACCGTTCTGAGAAATGCGATCCGCTACAAGAGGCGATAGATCTTGGTATTCTGGATCGTTTCAATCCGCGGGAAATCCGCAAACTGACGAACAAGGATATAGATTCCCAACTTCGCTGGCTGATACTGTCATTTCATCATAAAGCGATTGCGGAGGATCCAAGTCTCCACAAGGCGGCGAAAAAAGCGTTCTTTGATAACAGACTAGAATTCCCAAACAGTTGGCCTAACGGCGCAGATTCTTTGGATTTCGTGCGCCCGCAGATCCTCGCAGAACTTTTCTCCGAACAAGATAAAGATGTACCCGCCGAGACTTTATTTGGCCACCGTTACGGGAGTTCGTGGCGCACTTTCAATCAGCGACGGATACGACAAGATATTGGTGGCGGGGACGAACCGCTTGCATTGTTCACGCAGTTTGTGTCGGAAATCATGAGAAAGGATGTTGCCGAGTGGCAGGAAAGCCTTGAGCCATGGGCTAGACTGGTCGACCGCGGGTTCGATGAATCCGCTGGCAGTCAATTGATGTTGCAAAATGCCATGGTCGCGACCGGGTCAACTGCGAAACCCGCTGTGGGTGCTTGGGACGAGAATGGATTTGGTGCAACAAAGGGATTGGTCCGCCGTTTGTTCTTCGCTCGCCACAAGAGCAATGATGTCGGCTGGTGGCGTGCAAGGCTCGCAAATGTAACGATTGAGACAACGTCTCCGTGCCTCTCCGTCATGTTGTCCTGGGGAACGCCAGATCTGATAAATGCGCTAAAGGCTGATGCCGATTCGATGATTGAAGGATTGCCTTGGAGTGACTGGTCCCGACTTTGGTTCATGGTGAGCCTTATCTCGCGGGCCGCAGGCGGCAAGCGCACTGCCATCCCGGAGGACTGGTTCGCTAGCGTCGGATCCCTCTGCCCGCGCATGGCACTCATTCTGATTGAAAGAGTCGGGGATCAAGAAGCTCGGCGTCGCTTATCCCACAATTGTTTAATTGACTATGCCGGTGACGACACAGAGATACTGAGCTACGCAGCCAGGAGCGAGGTGATGGATGCGGGGGATCGTCCAATTGATTGGGACCATGTCCAGCGCCTGTCAAAGATAGCGCGCAAAGTTGGGCTCCCCAGGCTGTTTCTAGCTTCGAGGGCACTACCGCCGAAAGTTCCTGAGGACGTGGCAATAAACGTGCTCTCTGATTGCCAGAACCACTGCTTGCAAATGGTGGCCATCTGTGAACAGGCCTATGCCTCGACCATCGCGCAGACGGCGCGAAGAGTCGCTAACGTGGCTGAGTCCGATGGCTGGTTTACGACCCCCGATTAGTGTGGATTCCACCGAACACCCCAGGAGCAGGTCTCCAGTACTTTTACCGTGCTGAATGCGAGGCTGCCACGCCAACGTGACGGAGCTGCTTTCCTTCCTGAAACAGAACTGTCAGGCAATGATGTCGTGCACGACGTTGCCGTAGACATCGGTCAGGCGGAAGTCGCGGCTATTGTGGCGGTAGGTGAGCTGCTTGTGATCCAGGCCCAACAGGTGGAGGATGGTAGCGTGAAGATCGTGATGCGAGACGCGATCCTTGACAGCGTGCATGCCGAGCTCGTCGGTCGCGCCGTGCGTGATCCCCGGCTTGACGCCGCCGCCCGCCATCCACATGGAGAAGCCGTAGTGGTGATGGCCGCGGCCGAGGGATTCCTCCTTACGAGCCTCCTCCATCGGCGTGCGACCGAACTCAGTGGCCCAGACGACGAGAGTCTCGTCCAGCAGACCGCGCGACTTCAGGTCCATGATGAGGGCGGTGATCCCGCGATCGGTGCGCGCCGCGTTGGTGCGGTGGTTGTTGATGAGCCCGCCACGGTTGCCGTGCGCGTCCCATCGCCGCCCCTGGGCGCCGTCGAGAATCTCCACGAAACGGACGCCGCTCTCCACCAGCCGTCTCGCCGTCAGGCACTTCCTCCCGAAGTCGGTGTCGCCATATAGCGCCTTCACCGAGTCCGGCTCGCTCCGGATATCGAAGATCTCCGGCGCTTCCATCTGCATGCGAAAGGCCGTCTCGAATGCGGCGATGCGCGCGTCGAGCTCGGGCTGGGTGCGATAAATACCGCGATGGAGGCGATTCAACTTCCGCACCAGATCCAACTGCGCGCGCTGCTGGCCTCGGCTGAGAAATGCCGGTGCCTCGATGTGCGGCACCGGTGGATGTCCGGGCTTGAAGTCCGCCAGCGTGGCCTGGTGGATACCAGGGAGGAATCCGGCCTGGTGAAGCGCGCGCCCGCCGGACGGTCGGCCGTCTGTCATCACCACGAATCCCGGCATGTTCCGGTTCTCCGTCCCCAGACCGTAGGTCACCCACGAGCCAAGACTGGGGTGGCCCTGTCTGGAATAACCCGTGTGCATGAGGATCTGGCCGGTGAAGTGAAGTGCTGAATCGGTGTGCATCGACTTGATGAATGCGATGTCGTCGACCACCTTGGTCAGGTTCGGGAAGATCTCGCTGACCCATGCGCCGCTCTGCCCATAGCGCTTGAAGGAGAACACCGGCGGAACGATGCGCGTGTTGGTGTAGGTCTTCTCCGGGTTAAGGCCATCCAAGTCTTTTTTGGAGAATATGTCTCGCGCCAATCTTCCGGCGTACTTTTTCAGAAGCGGCTTGTGATCGAACGTCTCCAGCTGACTTGCGCCGCCGACCATGAACAGCAAGATGACGCTCCTCGCCCTGGGAGCGAAGTGTGGCTGCCTGGGCGCAAGTGGCTCGCTGAGGTCAGACGCCGCACCGCTCGCCGTCTGGTCCGCGAGCAGGCTGGCCAGAGCGATGCCACCCAGGCCCAGTTCCTTGAGGAACCCACGGCGGTCCCTGCCAATCGGTCGAGTTCCATAAGCTGGGTCAGTGAACATAGATGAATTCGTTCAGGCTCATGACGGCATGGCAATATTGGACCAGCGGGCTTCGCGCATCCAAAGACCCTGGCTCCTTGCTTGCCTCCAGGGAGCCAGCGCGCCGTTGACCGAGAAACGACAGGCCGATCTCGCATTCTTCCACGGTCGGCGGCCGAGAAAGAGCAATCCGGTATGCCGACTCTATCTGTCGGCCAGGGTCGCCTCCGACTCTGTCCCGCACCCGTTGTGCGAAGCGCTTCGCTTGCTCCCACACGAATGGCGCATTCAGCGTGAATGCCGTGCTGCCCGGTGTCGTGCTGATGTCACGAAGGCCGACGCTTTGCGTGTTGTCCGGAAGGTCGAAGATCTTGAGGACCGGATGGAGGATGAAGCGTGGCGACATGAGGTAGACTGACCGGCGCCAGGTGTCCGGCGTGTCCTTGAAAGGTTCCTTGCGGCTGCCAATCGAAGTGCTGGGCCCGTACATGTTCGTGCGCAGAGCGCCGGAGACGCTCAACATGTGATCGCGGATGACTTCAGCCTCCATGCGCAAGGGCCTGCGGTGCCACAGGTACTCGTTGTAAGCATCGTGCTGGGCCTGAGCCAACTCCGTGCTGGCCGCCTGTCTGTATACGGCGCTGTTCATCATCAGCCGGTGGATCGGTTTGAATCGCCAGCCCTCCTGGATCAGCCTGGAAGCGAGCCAATCCAGCAGAGCGGGGTGCGTGGGTTCGGTACCGAGTCTGCCGAAATCATTGGGAGTGCTGACGATGCCGCGCCCGAAATGATGTTGCCAGAGACGATTGACGATCACCCGGGCCAGCAACGCACCGGCACCGTGCTCGACGTCGGTCAGCCAGCTCGCAAGCATCCGAAGCTTCGACGCCTCAAGCTGCGGCTCGGGGCCATCGGTGGCCTCGGGACGGGGCCGCCAATCCTTCGCGCTGCGACCGTCCCGCATCAAGACGCGCAGGAACCCTGGCTTGACTGGCTTGATGGGGCTCGCCCAACTACCGCCGGCCAGAAGATGGGGTGTGGGTACCTCCAGGGCAACATACTTGCCGCCTGCATCTGGCTTGACCTCGGCTTCGTCGAAGAATACAGCCGTCAACTGATAGTATTCTTCGGCCGTGATCGGGTCGATCTTGTGGTCGTGGCAACGCGCACACCCGACCGTCAGGGCAAGGAACGCTTGACCGGTCGTCGACACCATGTCGTCGAGCCGGTGAAACTTCCGATCGTTCGGGTTGTCGTTCTTGCTCAGATTCGTTCCAATCTGGACGAACCTGCCCAGGTCCCGTCGGCCGACGGGTAAACCTCTCGGAGCGCCGGCAACCTGGTAGCGGACGAAGTCGTTGTAAGGCAGGTCGTCATTGAAAGCGCGAATCACGGCGTCGCGGTACCGATACGCGTCCTCTCGAATTGCGTTGTCCCCCTCGTGTGCTCCAAGGCTCTCGCCAAACCGAGCCACATCCAACCAGTGCCGTCCCCACCGTTCGCCATAGTGCGGGCTGGCGAGCAGCCGGTCAACGAGCTGGCGAAAGGGTTCCGCAGAGGAATCTCGAACGAACGCCTCGACTTCGTCGGGTGCAGGCGGCAACCCGATCAGGTCGAAGTAGGCGCGGCGAATCAGGCTCGGCCGATCGGCCTCCTGTGCAGGGCGAAACTGCTTTGCGTGCAGCTTGGCGAGGACGAAACGATCAATCGGCGAGTCCGTCCACGTGGACTCTTCCGGACTTGCCGCCGACACCTGAGGCGGATCGACAGGACGCAGGGGGTGGAAGGCCCAGTGGAGACGTCCTGATTCGAGATCCATCTTCGCCGTATCAACCGACTGCGCATCTCTCGGATCGGGCGCACCGAGGGCCACCCATTGGACGAAATCAGCGGTGACCTCGTCGGGCAACTTGCCGCCGGGCGGCATCTGCAGGTTGGGGTTGGTGTACTGGAGGGCCTCGATCAGCATCGACTGATCGGGTTGCCCCGCCACGACGACGGAGCCCCGCGACCCGCCCCGCTGGACACCCTTCCGGGTGTCGAGCTGCAGCTTCCCCATCAGCATTCCCCTGCGGGCGGCCTCCGCCGAGTGACACTGATAGCAGTGCTCCGCCAGCACGGGACGAATCTTCTCCTCAAAGAAGTTGATAGGGTCCTGACCGGCTTCCTCGGGGGCTCCGAGCAGGCTGAGGGCGATTACGAATATGATCACGCGACTACCTTATCTTTGTACTTGAGATCCTATTCGGATTGTGGAAAGAAGTCCACCAGGCGAGTCGCCTTAAAAAAATGCCCGAAAGAGAATTGTAGCGTCACGAAAAAAGGTACCCGAAAGGAAAGAGCGTTGTGTCGGGAAGAATGGTGGGGGCGGTAACAACCGAATATGCCTCCTAGGTTATTGAAATAAAATAGATTGTGTCCAATATGGAGAACATGGTTGCCCCAATACTTGCCCCAAGGACCTTTAGTTCAAATCCTCATTGTTGAGCAGGACCTGATTCTGGGGGAAGGCGATGATGCCCTTCGGCATCAGGTTGAGCAGCCCGTCGTTGCGCCGGAACAGGGCGCGCCGTCCATGGCGGTTCCAGTCGGGCTTCACACGACCTGGTGGACGCCGTTGTCTTGATGCTATACGGACACGCAGAGGCGACGCATGATCGCGATGGACGCCCGCCTCAGATGGGTGGTGGCTCGATACAAGAAACACCGAAGTCGAGAGGCTGGAATGACAAAACCCTCACTTGGTGTTATAGAATACGAACAGTGACAGGCGTTCGCGGGGTCATAATTGCAGACGTTCAAAACCAAGGCATTCGCCCGGTTCGCCACTCGGGAAGGAATCGGCGATGCCGCGTTGTGCGAGGCTGTCCTGCGCGCACGGAGGGGTTTGGTCGATGCCGATCTCGGCGGTGGCGTCATCAAGCAGCGCATTGCCCGCAAGGGTGGCGGCCGGTCCGGCGGGTTCCGCACGATCGTGGTGTTTCGCCAGGGCGAGCTGGCCTTCTTCGTGTACGGATTCGCGAAGAGCGACCGGGAGAATCTGCACCGGGACGAGCTGGAGACGTTCCGGCTGCTGGCCGACGAGTATCTGGCGCTGGACCGGACAGGGCTCTCGGCGGCGCAGGCGGTTGGAGTGATAATCGAGGTGAAATGCGATGACCATGAAATACAAGAGTGAAGCGCTGGCGGCAGCGCATGAGGCGGCGCTCGGACTCGCCGAGGCCGGTCTGATGTCGAAGCGGACCATGCGGACGTTCGACGAGAGGTGCCTCACGCCGGTCGGAGAGATGGCGCCGGAGGAAATCCGCGCGCTTCGGCTTCGCGAGAACGCGAGTCAGGCGGTGTTCGCGCGCCATCTCAACGTGACGACCGGGCTGGTGAGCCAGTGGGAGCGCGGCGAGAAGCGACCGCGCGGCGCATCATTGAAGCTCCTGACGCTGGTAGCGAAGAACGGCCTGGGCGCAGTGGCGTGACAGCGCGCATCATCCCTCCCTCGTGCCGGCTCGTGCCGGAACGCCTCAGAGTGCGGGTCCAGCGTGGTGTCGCCGCCATGACGGTCGCCCAGATGAACCTGGACGTCGCGGGAACCCGATCGCGCCCGGCTGCCCACTAAATACAAGAGTTGGCGAAGCCAGCCTGCGGGTAGCTCCCGAAGGTTGGCGAATAGGTAGGGATTCACCTTCGCAGGTGCGTTGTGAACAGCCCGGCATCCTCTTGCTGGGCCTCTCAAAACGCTACCTGGGAGGATAGATCAATGATTGTTGAGCCTTTTGCAAAATTCGGCAAGAAGGGGGATTTTGCAAAAAGCGCGGAAATTATTGGACTTTGTTGGAAGGGGGGATGGGGTGAGTGATGGGGATCGAACCCACGACCGCTGGAGCCACAATCCAGTGCTCTACCGACTGAGCTACACTCACCGTCAAAGGGAACGGCCGACATGTCCTCCATCGGCCGGACACCTAGTCTAGTACAAGGCAGCGGGTCCTGCAAGAGCCGGGAGGCCCAGCCGGATTGTCCGGCCCAACCCGGACGGTTCTTGTGCCTCTTGGTCCGGGCAAACACCCCGTTGCGGTCAGATCCGAATGCAGAAAAAGGTCAGGAACCGGGCCAGCAGGGACGGAGGTCTCCCGGTTCCGGTGTGGCATAGCGAATGCCGCGGGCGACGGCCCTGGCGAGGCAGAGCGAGGCGGCGTGGCCAATGGCAGCCAGGTCGTTGTCCTTGATCGCAGGCCTTGCGGTTCCTCCGGCTGCGGCGAAGACCAGGTCGCCGTCGAAGGGTGTGTGGGACGGAACAATGGCCCTGGCCAACCCGTCGTGGGCCGAAATTGCCATGCGCTGAGCCTGGCTTTGGGTGAGGTCTGCGTCGGTTGCCACAACGGCGATGGTGGTGTTCGCTCCCGGGTCCAGGGCCGTGTGTTTTCCCAGAAAGGTTGCCTTGAGGTCGGGCGTCTCCTCGGGCAGGCCCGCCTGCCCGAACTCATCGCCGATTTCAAAGGGCGCCGCCCAGAACTTGCAGCTTCCCGGAACCGTGACCGAGCCGACCGGATTGGCCGCCACCAGCGCCCCGACCGTGATTCCGTTCCCGAGCACCAGGGAAGCCGACCCCAGGCCTCCCTTGAGATGGGCGGTGGTCGCCCCCGCTCCGGCCCCGGCGGTGCCGAGTTCGAAGTCGGTTCCGGCGTTCTTCAGCGCCCGCCGGCCGAGGTCTCGGTAAGGATTTTCCTTCCAGTTCTTGTCGCCGCCGTTGAGCAGGTCGAACAGGATGGCGGCCGGGACAATGGGAACCCGGACGGCGCCCACGGGGAATCCCCGTCCGCTTTCCGCCAAGGCGTCCGCGACCCCGGACGCAGCATCCAGACCGAAAGCCGACCCACCGGACAAGACCAGGGCATCCACCTTCTGCACAAGACGGCCCGGGGCCAGCAGATCGGTCTCCCTGGTTCCCGGGGCTCCGCCCATGACGTGCACGGCTGCCGTGAAGGGCTGTTCCGCCGTCAGCACGGTCGTTCCGGATTTGAGAGCGGCCTCGGAGGCATTGCCGACCAGAAACCCGTAGACGTCGGTCACGAGGTTGCGCGGCCCGGGTTGCAGGCAGCGGGAATGATGATGTTCCGAAGTCATGGATCCAAGTATCCGGGGCGGTCGGTCGGCGCCGATCGAGATTGCCGCGGTTGCCGCGTTACGGGGGTTGCAGGAGAGGCCGATTATACATCCCGAAGAATTTTGCAAAAGGCTCGACACTTTATAGCTATAATCTTCTCAACTAGGTTACTATGTAGCTATATTTATTTATTATCTATAGCTACTATTCGGGGAGAAGCCATGCAAGTCCCGATTCGCGATCTCAAGAACAACCTTTCGAAGTACCTGAAGCTGGTGCGTCAGGGAGAACCTGTGGTGGTGACTGCTCACCGGACTCCGGTGGCGAGGCTGCTGCCCATTCCTGAAATTGAAAATGCCGGACTTCGACGCCTGCTGCAGCTTGACTGGATCCATTGGAGCGGCAAAAAGCCTCGGGGCGGTACCCTCTGCCCGGAAATCCGCGGAAAGACCATGGCGGAGAGCGTGCTGGAAGACCGAAGATGATCCTCTACCTCGACACCTCAGCGTTGGTCAAGGTCTACGTCAGCGAGCCCTTTCGAGAGCCTGTCGTTTCGGCAATGCGGGAAGCCGAAGCCGTGGCCAGCCACAGCCTCGCCTACGTGGAGGCGCATGCGGCTTTCGCCCGCGCGCTAAGCGATGGGAAGCTGACTGAAGGGCAGCATGAAGCCGTTAAAAGAGAGTTCCGTGCCGATTGGGAAAACTACCTGCAAGTGGGGACAAGCCAGTCGCTGATCCAAAGGGCCGCGGATCTCGCCGAGGCTTTTCACTTGCGCGCCTACGACAGCGTGCACCTGGCGGCCGCCGACGTGCTGCACGCCCAAAGCGGAGAAACCGTCCTCTTTGCCTGTTTCGACCGCAAGCTCAACCGTGCCGCGGCGGTGCTGGGGTTGTCCTCGTTTAAGCTGGGATAGCGACCGGCTGCCGGCGGGACGCCCGCGTTCCCGGGAGTGTCGGATCATCCCCCCTGCCCGACCCTTGGCGAATCCCTCTTGAGATTTCTCCAACCCCTTGGTGGCCCTTCGTGGTCCTTTGCGTCCCTTTGTGGACAACTCTTTTCCCCTCCGCGCCCTTCGTGGATGCCCCTCCAACGGCCTTACTTCCGTTCCGGATGCAGGTGGGAGCGGAGCGCCGCCATGTCGAAATCGATGCCCAGGCCGGGTTTCCCGCTCAGGCTGAACTCCCCGCCATGGAAGTTCATGGGCTCGGTGGTCAGCCGGTTGTAGGCCTCGATGAAGGAGGTGCTGTGCTCCAGGCGGTAGAAGTTGGGCGTGTTCATCATCACGTGGGAGCCGGCCACGATCTGCAGCGGCCCCATGGCGTTGTGGGGGCTCATGGGGACGTAGTAGGCCTCGGCCATGCTGGAGATCTTGCGCAGCTCGGTGATGCCCCCGGTCCAGAGCACGTCCGGCATCAGGTAGTCGGCCAGCCCCTGCTGCAGGATGGGCAGGAAGTCGAAGCGGGTGAAGAGGCGCTCCCCCACGCAGATGGAAGGCGTCACCTGCTCCCGGACCTGCCGCAGGGCGTCGATGCCTTCGGGGGGCACCGGCTCCTCGAACCAGGCGATCTGCGACTCCTCGTAGAGGCGGTTGGCCAGGCGGATGGCCGTCGGCACGTTGTAGTGGCCGTGGGCGTCGATCAGGATTTCCACCTTTGCTCCCACGGCTTCCCGAACCGCCTGCACGATGGCGCAGCCCAGCTCCTCCCCCTCGGCTGAGATCCGGCCGTCGAGATAGCCGGTGTGGAAGGGCTGCATCTCCAGGAAGGGATCCAGCTTGAGGGCCTCGTGACCGGCCTCGACCGTGGCCTTGGCGGCCGCGCCGTACTGCTCCGGAGTATGGCAGCCGAAGAACCAGCCGTTGGCGTAGAGCCGGATGCTGTCCCGCAGCTTGCCGCCCAGCAGGTCGTAGACCGGGAGGCCCAGGGCCTTCCCCTTGATGTCCCAAAGGGCCATGTCCACGCCGCTCAGGGCCACCGTGGGCAGGCCCCGCGCTCCCAGATAGGTGAAGCGCCGGTAGTTCTGCTGCCACATCTTCTCGCTCTGAAAGGGGTCCTGGCCCACCAGGCTCTCTCGCAGCAGCTCGATGGTCCGGGCGCTCAGGAAGCAGCCGCCGCCGGGAGAGTTGCTGGCCTCGCCCCAGCCGTGGATGCCTTCATCGGTGTCGATGCGCACG
Organism: Terriglobia bacterium; assembly: GCA_963665655.1. GTDB lineage: Bacteria > Acidobacteriota > Terriglobia > Versatilivoradales > Versatilivoraceae > Versatilivorator. The sequence goes on along the minus strand of OY762429.1, from coordinate 3,338,968 downwards.
AAGGTCCAGTCCCCCTCGAAGGCGCCGGCGTTGTCCGGATAGCGGGGCCTGATCACATGGGCCTTGACGTCGGTGATTTTCATGGTCTCGTCCTCCTGAATGGGTAAAGAGGAGACGGCTGCGGGTTGAGCAGGGGCCGCGCGCCGGCCGCGCCTCAGGGTTTGGAAGGCCCGGGCAGTTCTCCCGAAATCCGGCGCAAATGGTCCATGCGCTTGCCTCTGGCCTTCTGCAGGGCCCGGTCCGGAACCGGAAGCTCGTCGAACAGGTCGGGTTCGCGGCGGACGAATCCCTCGGCATACTGCGTCCCACAGTTCCAACCGGCCCTGCCTGCACTGATCTCGATGCGCTTGCGGGCAAAGGCCTCGGTGTGGCCCTGGGTGGCGAACAGGACTTCGGCCTCGACCCGCTTTTCGGCCCACTCGCTGATATCCACGTGGAAGTCGATCTCGTCGGTTTCGAAGAAGACCCCCAGGTAGTAGGTCAGGGCGACGGTGTGGGGAGGGATCCGGCTGGAGGTGTCGGGCAGCGAGGCCAGGTGCATGGCCTCATGGGTGGCGAAGCCGGCTTCGTCGTGCTCGTTGCGCGAGGCCGACACCATGCCGCTGCGTCCCCGCAGGTAGCGCCGGTGGGAGATCATGACGTCGGGCCGCACCTCCAGGATGATCTGCTTGAGGGCCTCCACCGATTCGAGCGTCCGCTCCATGCGATAGGGCTCCGCAAATCCGTGCACCCGCACGTCGCTGACGCCGAAGAGGCTGCAGACGGCGTGGAACTCCCCCAGTTTTTCGCGGGCGTAGTCCTCCCGGGTCTGGTTGACGATCCGGGGGTCCCTCTCCTCGGCGGGCTTGATCAACTCGTCGTAGAGGCGTTCGTTGTGCTTGGTGGCTCCGTTGGTGAGGGTCACCACGGTCACGGCGTCGCCCCGGGAGCGGTGAATGCCGCAGGTGCCGGCGCAGTGGGTGAAATCGTGGGGGTGGGCCACCACCACCATCAGCCGCAAGGGTTCGCGGGTGGGGGTGGGTGCCTGCGGTTGCGGCGTCATGATCGCTCCCCGGACAGGTGGCGCAGAGGAGGTCGGCCTCGGCTGGGATGGGCCCGCCAGAATGGGAGCCGGAATCCCGTCAGGGTCCCCAACGGCTGGGGTCGGGGGGCGTGCCGAATCTCATGTAGCGCATCCCCTCCTTGGCCGACAGCATCCGGAAGTCGCCGCTGACGGCGTAGAGCCGCCCGCCGCCGAGTTCCAGCTCCAACTGCACCGCCCGGCCCTTAAGACTACCGAAACGGGCGTCGTCTTTCCATCGGGGAACCCAGGCCGTGCAGTCGGCGCTGCAGGGGCGGCAGTCCTCCAGGCCGTAGCCGGGGATGGGATTGCCGTCGGCGTCGGTGACTCCCACCAGGAGTCGGCCGCCGGGCGCCTGCACGTTGAAGCCGAGTTGTTCTCCCTGGACCAGCAGGGCTCGTGTCTTCAGCCGGCCCTGCCCGGAGGGGGCTTCCAGGTAGACGAATCCATCCGGCCGCAGGCGGTGCATCAGGATGGCCGACCGTTGGGGGGAGTGTTCGTCAAAGACGGCGTGCTCGTGGGCGCTGGCGCAGGAGTAGAGGCGGATTTCGCTCTCGGTCGCAATCAGGCTGCAGGGCAGGATGCAGCCCGCTCCGATCCGCCCGGGGTCGGCATGGGCGACGAAGGGTTCCCTCGGCCCGCGCTGGAAGTGCCAGCCGTCGTAGCTGTAGGCCAACTGGCAGTCGATCCGGCCCCCCAGGAACTTGCCGTGCTGGGCGGTCCAAAGCTGGGTCCGGTAGATCCAGAGCAGCCCGATGAACAGGTTGGCGTAGGGGAAGGTGGGCATCCCGTAGAGCTCGGCCAAGTCGGGGTCCAGTCCGTCGGGGGACAGGGCCAGCTCGACCTGGGAAAACTCCTTCCAGTCCGGGGTTTCCGTCAGGGCGATGCGCCGGTCGCCGTTCTTGGGGCGGATGGCCAGCACGTAGCTGTCGCGGTAGCGGTTCCAGAAGGCGCAGACGGAGGGGTCGCTGCCGTAGGGATGCCAGAGGGTCCCCTCCGGATCGTTCCAGGTCAGCCCGTCGGGGGAGGTCACGATCCAGGAGTCCTTCTTGCCGGTGCTGGGTCCGTGGCCCTTGCAGACGAACCCCTTGATCCGCTGCCGGGGATCCTGAGCCCGTTCGTCGTAATAGCAGGGGCCCCATTCCCCGAAGCGGTTCAGGGGCGCCGCCCCCACCTGGTTGGGCAGCAACCGGTCCGGAAGCGGGACCGAGGCTGACAGGTCGGGGACCCTCCAGTGGATGCCGTCACTCGAATCCGCCGCCGAGGGGACGAAATGGGCCGGCCCCCTGCCTTTGACCAATCCGGTCAGGGACTGGTAGAGCATGCGCCATCCCCCGGCGTCGCGGCTCGGGAAGACGGCGGGATAGGCAAACCCGAGATCGATCCCCGGGACCTGGAAGGTGGCCTCGGGAACCGGGTCGGGCCGGCCCAGGCGGCGCTTCAGGCCCTGCTTCTCCAGAAGCTGGGTGTCATCGAAGAAGAGAAGCCGGGTCATGGCACCTCAACTCAAGTGGCGCGCAAACCAGCCGCCGATCTCCTCCAGGGTGGCCGGGTCCCGCAGATAGGCCCCATGGCCCCCAGAGTACCACACCCAGCGGAAGCGGTCGGCGGCGTCCAGCAGGGCGTACTTTTCCCTGGCCTCGTCCAGCATGGGCTGGACCCCTTCCCGGGGAAAGTCGCTGTCCCCTTCAAAGGCCAGCAGGGGCCGGGGGGCCAGCAGGCTGAACAACTCCTGCCGCGAGGTCCAGCGGCGAACGCCCGGAATCCAGGCATACCAGCCCGCGTCCCGTTGATGCTCCAGGGCCGCCTCATAGGTGATCAGGCAGCTTCCGGTGCAGACGGCCTTGATCCGGGGTTCGGCGATGGCGGTCTGCCAGGCCAGGTTGCCGCCCATCGACCAGCCCATGACACCCACCCGCCTCGGGTCGATGTCGTCGCGGGTCTCCAGGTAGTCCAGGGTCCGGATCACGTCCCACAGCTCCATGGCGGCCACGCTGCGTCCGTCGATGAGGGCCCGGCGCATCAGCCAGTGGTACTGGGCGTGGGAAGCCGCGGTGAAGGCGGCCCGGTCGGCGGCGCTGTCCGGTCGCGGACCGGCCCGGGCTCCGAACACGCGGCAGTCGATGCTCATGAGGGCAAACCCGTGAGCGAGGAGACAGGCGAGGGGCAGGGGCTCGTGGTTCCCCAGCGTCTCCACCGGAAACCGATGGCGGGGAGACTCGACGGCGAAGGGCAGAGGCCACTGCTCGTGGCCGAAGATGGCCAGGTCCTTGGTCCGATGCCCCCCCGGAAGCACCAGAATCAGCGGCAGGGGCTTGCGGGCGCCCGCCGGCCGCACCAGCAGTCCGGGAACCCGCTCGCCGGGCTCGCTGTTGAACCGCAGCCATTGGGCCGTGAAATTGTCCCCGGCCTCCTCCCGCACGATCTCGGCCTGAAGGTCGCACCGCTCCGGGCCGATGGCGAGGCACCGGCGGTAGCGGCGGATCAACTGGCGGCGGCGCCTCGACCAGCGGTCCCTGTCCTGTCGGCTGTCTGGCATGGTCTCCCGGCGGGAACTGCGCTCAGCCCTTCACGGCGCCCAAGCGGATGCCCTCCACGAAGTAGCGCTGGCCCGCGATGAAGACCAGGATCATGGGGAGGGTCATGACCATGGACCCCGCCATCAGCAGGGGCCAGTCGGGATCGGTGTACATTCCCCGGAACAGGGTCAGCCCCAGGGGCAGATTGAAGAGATCCTCGGTGCTGCTGACGATCAGCGGCCACATGAAGGTTCTCCAGGAGCCCACGAAGGCCACGATGGACAAGGCGGCCAGGGCCGGAGTGGAGAGCGGCAGGGCGATGCGCCAGTAGAGGCCCAGCGGGCTGCAGCCGTCGATGCGGGCGGCATCCTCGATCTCCCTGGGAATGGTCAGGAAGAACTGCCTCAGCATGAAGGTGCCGTAGGCGGTGAAGACCGAGGGCAGGATGACCGCCTGGTAGGTATTCACCCAGCCCAGCTCCCGCAGCAGGATGTAGGAGGGAATCATGGTGACCGTGGCCGGAATCATCAGGGTGGCCAGGTAGGCGAAGAAGACCTGTTTGCGGCCGGGGAAACGGAGCCGGGCGAAGGCGAAGGCGGCCAGGCTGCTGGTGATCACCTGTCCCAGGGTGATGGCCAGGGCGAAGAAGACCGTGTTGAGGACGAAGCGGCCGAAGCCCCGCGGACCGCGCCCCGATTCCACCAAGCGCTGCCAGGCCAGCAACCGGCTGTAGTTGTCGGTTCCGGAATGGAAGAACCAGCGGGGATCGTCCACCACCCGCTCGGCCAGTTGCCTTCCGGGAAGCAGCTTGGGCTCGGTGGAGAAAACGTCCGCCTTCGCCTTCAGGGAGGTGATCGCCATCCAGTAGAAGGGAAACAGCATGGAGGCGGCCAGCAGCAGGAGCAGGCCGAAAACCGCGAGGCGACTTCTGTCGATCCGACTGCCCATCAGTATTCCACCCGCTTTTCGGCCAGGCGCCAGTTGATCATGGTCAACAGGAAGACGATCAGAAAGAGGACCCAGGCCACCGCCGAAGCGTAGCCCATGCGGAAGAACTCGAACCCCTGCCGGTAGAGGTAGAGGCTGACGGTGGTGGTTCCGAAGCTGCCGCCGGTCATGACGTAGGGGGCGTCGAACCCCCCTTCCAGGCCGGAGATGATGGAGATGATGAAGATGAAGAAGGTCACCGGCAGGAGCATGGGCACGGTCACGTGGCGCAACTGCTGCCAGCGGCCGGCGCCGTCCAGGGCCGCCGCCTCGTGCAGTTCCCGGGGGATCTGCTGCAACCCGGCCAGGTAGAGAATCATGTTGACGCCGCCGATGCCGGCCCAGCTCGCCATCAGCATCAGGGCCGGCTTAGCCCAGAAGTAGCTCTGCAGCCAGTCGGGCCCCTGGATGCCCACCCAGGCCAGCACCTGGTTGATCGAGCCCATGTCCTTGTTGAACATCCACATCCAGAGGAGCATGGTGCCCACCCCGGCGGTGATGGAGGGCAGGAAGAAGGCGGTGCGAAAGATCGCCATGCCCCGCATCTTCCGGTTCAGCAGGACCGCCAGCAGCAGCGAGGCCGCCATGTTGAAGGGGATGGCCAGCATCATGAAGACGGTGTTGTAGAGCGATTCCCAGAAGCGGGGGGTGTTGGCGACCCAGGAGGTCTGCCCCCCGGGACCGGTGCGGCCGTGGAAGCCGAGCAGGTCCAGGTAGTTGCGGAGTCCGACCGGTTCCATGGAGCTGACCGACTCGGCCACCGGGTCCCAACGGCAGAAGCTCAAGGCGAAGGAAGCCGCCACCGGAAAGAGGGTGAAGGCCAGAAACCCCAGCAGGTTGGGCAGCAGGAACAGGGCGGCGATGCCGAGGGCCCGCGATCTCATGGGTGGGTCCTCCCCAGGATCTCCCGGAACTGGCGGGCGCACTCCCGCAACCCGGCCTCGGGGCTCTGCTGGCGGGTCAGGACCAGCCGCGTGGTCTCTGCCAGAGCCTGCTGCAGCTCGTTGATCTTGGGATGTCGGGGAAAAGGATTGAGGGTCTCCATGCTGTCCAGGATGACCTGGCGGTTGTGCGGCGGGCCGGGCATGTCTGCGATCGCCTGGCGGGCGCTTTCCCGATGGGAGGGAACCAGAATGTTCCCCAGGCGCCGCTGGCTCTCGGGCGCCACCAGGGTCTTGAGCAAACGCACCGCCTCGGCCCGGTGGGGGGTGTGGCGGGAGACGGCGAAGCCCTGGGTGCTGGAAGCGCAGGCCCGCCGGGCCCCCAACGGCGCCGGCGCGATATCCCAGCGGAAATCCGCAATCTCTTCCCGCATGGTCTGGAAGTGGAATCCGTCGGAGATCATGGCCGCCTGCCCCCGGTAGAAGGCCTGGCGCCTGGTCAGGATTCCGGCTCCCGGGATTTCCAGGCGGGAGGGCATGGAGCCGTCCTCGAAGATCAACTTGAGGTGAAAGTCCAGAAAGCTCCTCCACTCCGGCCGGTCGATGCGTTCCTCCGACATGTCGGGACTGAGGACCTCGGCCCCGAAGACCCCCGGATCGATCTCACCGTAAAAGCCCCACTGGCGGACCCGGCCTCCCTCGCGTACCGTCAGCCGCTTGGCCGCCTGCCGGAAGTCCTCCAGGGTCCAATCCGGAGCGGGAGGCGGCAGGCCGGCCTGCTCGAACAGGTCCAGGTTGTAGACAATGACGGCGAAGTCGGCCCCCAGGGGAAACCCCATCAGGCGCCCGTTGAAACGGTAGCAGTCCAGGACCGACTCGTAGTATTGCCCCGGGGGCAGCCGGAACTCGTCCTCCACGTCCAGAAAGGCGTTCCGGGAGGCGAACTGGGCCATCCCCTTGCCCATCCACATCACGTCGGGTGCGGTGCGCCCGGCAAACATCACCAGCAGCTTGTCGTAGTAGCTTCCGGGAATGCCCTGCAGCTCTACCAGCACGTCCGGATTCCGCCGGTTGAAGTCATCCACCAGCTCCTGGTAGTTCTCCATCGCCTGGCTGGTGTAGAGCGCAGCCAGGCGCAAGTGGACCCGGTGGTCCCCCGGGGCCTGCAGGGTTCGGGTCGAGTGGAGCCACAACCCCAGCAGCAGGGTTGCAGCCAGGACCCCGGCAGTGAAGAAGAGGCTCTTTCCTCGCAAGGGCACCCCGTCGGCGGGCAGGTCAAGCGGATGTCGGTGGCCTGTCACTCTAACCCAGGCGAGGGGGCCTGTCCAGACGGCGGGCAAGTCGTTTACAATCGCTATTCGTCGTGTTAACTTGAGGCGCGTCGGACACCGCACCCTGAAGTATCGGTCAGCCCAGGGTGCCGGCGGGGTTGCTGAAAATGAGGCTGCCCTGTCGGAAGCCGGGTGGGCAAGGAAATTCGAAATCGGTCGGGAGTCAGGCTGGTGGCTGCCGGAAACACTCACCCGAAGCTGTGACGAGAACCGATACGCATGGCACGATCTTCAGAACGCCCTCCATACCCAATCCCTCCCGGGTAAGTCGTGGGCCGCTAGCTCAATTGGCAGAGCAACTGACTCTTAATCAGTAGGTTCGGGGTTCGATTCCCTGGCGGCTCACCAAAAAATCGATAACTTGCATGGATTGAGGTGCGGTCTGATTCGGGAGAATCCGTCACCACGAAATCCCGAACCTCTGCTTCATCGCCGCCGTCCTCCCCCAGGGCTCGCCGGGAAGCCGATCGACAAGGGTCATGAACACCCTGCGAAACACCTCTGCTGTCGTTTCCTCCGTCAGAGTTTCCGCCCGAGCGGCCGGCAGCAAGGGGCGCACATCGTGCAAGAAGCGCGGATTGGCCAACTTCGCGAACATGCGGTTCTGGGCCTGCGCCCGCGAGATGGTCTGGCCGGAAAGGGCAAGGTACTGCCCGAACATCTCGACGATACGGTCGGGTTCGAGGCCGTCGAAGACCTCGAGCGCGTGCGCAATTGGGAACGAGATTGCCCCATGCGACGATGTTCTGCGCGGGGATCATCCGTCGGGCTCCGGTGCGCGCCGGACAATGACGCGCCATCGGGGATCGCGCTGCTGCGGTTCAGACTCGAAGTCCGGATCTCGTACCTCCTGCCGGTCGAGCTCGGTCCAGGGCAGTGATCCTCGCGCCAGCAACGACTCCAGCATGGATCCCGTCAGGGCGTCGTGGCCGAAGCGCTCCAGCAGGTACCCTAGACGCTGCACGACCGGCCGCTCCACCAACGCCGCAAGCGTGGCGAGTTGCTCGGGATCGATCTTGTGTCCGAAATCGGAAAGAACTGTGGCGACGTTGTCGATGCCACCGGACGCCTGCGGGTAACGCAGCAGATCGAGAGCCGTCAGGGCGGCCGACGAGATCTTCATCGTGCCGGTATCCGTCTTGCGCTCCTCGGTGCCTGCCGTCACCGCTTCCACTTTTTTGCGGAAGTAGAAGACGATCAGATTGCGGCCCGCGCGGATCTGTGGAAGGCGCTTGGCCGAAACGACCTGGAACTCCATGACAGCCTGGTGGGTCGCACCGTGCAACTCCGCGGCTTTGAGGAGCCCGACGTAGTAGCTTTGGCCCTCATGGCGCATGAGGGCGTCGATATACCAAGCGGGTGGTGGGGCCCCCCAGGAAGCATGTTGGGGCGGGACAACGACATAGAAGCCCCGTCGCGGGCTCAACAATACCTTGCGGCGCTGCAGCCGCTCGGCGGCATCCAGAAACGCACCCCGTCCGACGCCGAGCGCCTGCTCGGCTTCCTCGGCGGTGAACACCGTACGGCCTGCGGAGAGCAACCCAATGACATAGTTTGACAGCGCAGATCGCCGATCATGAACCATGAATCATTGTCCGCTGCACATGCGGACTTGTCAACATGATTCTAGACTCCAGCGCAAATCGATCTGTGATCTCCGCGCCAAGTACGGATTAGCATACATGATTTCTCTACCAAACGCCCCGCCCCGGAACTGCCCCGTGCGAGCCGAGACGTGGTACCCTGATCGGCAACGTGGCTTCAGTTTGGCAAGAATAATCAATGAGTCGACGAGTTGATTGACACCTTGAGCCGGGCCAGCGTCGAATCCGTGTCGGGAACCGCATGACACCCGCAATGCATTCCCGCCGCCAGTCGGAAGACCCCTACCTGCTCGGCACCGATCCGGAGGAAGGGCGACGTCTCGAAACCCAGCACCGCTTGTGGGCGGAAGCGGCGCGTGACCTTTGGGACCGCGCCGGGTTCGGGAAGGGCGCGCATCTGCTGGACCTCGGCTGCGGGCCGGGCTTCGCCGCTCTTGAACTGGCGGAGCGGGTCGGGCCCGAAGGCCGGGTGCTGGCTGTCGACGAGTCGCCGCGCTTTATCGCCGCTCTGGTCCGCGAAGCGGGTCGGCTCGGGGTCGAGCAGCTCACGGCGCGGGTGGAGAAGGTGGAGGAACTGCAACTGGAGCCTGCCTCATTGGACGGCGCCTTCGCGCGCTGGATCTTCTGCTTCCTGCCGGACCCCGCCCCGGTCATCGAACGGGTCGTGTCGGGACTGCGTCCGGGCGGCCGCCTGGTGGTCTGGGACTATCTGAACTACGGCGCCACCACCCTCCATCCGCGAAGCCCGGCGTTCGATCGCGTGCTGGCGGCTGTCGAGGAAAGCTGGAGGCGCGCCGGGGGCGATCTGGACGTGGGCGCTCGCTTGCCGGGCTTGATCGTGAAGTCCGGGTCCCGCCTGGTCGACCTGGCGCCTCTGGTAAAGTTCATCAGACCCGGCACCAGGTTCTGGGACTGGCCGACGCAGTTCTTCTCCGGACACGTGCCGCGGTTGGTCGAAGCCGGCCTGTTGACGGAGGCGGAACGGCGTGCCTTCGAAGCCGAATGGCGTGCTCGCGAGCGGGACCCGGGCACGTTCCTGTCGGCGCCGCCCATGATCGGGATCATCGCCGAGAAGACATGACCCGGCCCAGGGCCGAAGCGTCGCCCGGTCGGCTATTTCCAGGTCACTTCCATGGCGAAGAAGTGGTCGAACACCTCGCGGTTGGGAGTGTTGGCGTCGTTGGTTTCGGGACTGCGGATGTAGAAGTCCAGTTGCTGGAGGGCCGGGTTGACGGCGCCGGCCTGGGACTTCTTCCCCTGGAGAGGGTAATGGGCCACCAGGTTGCGGTCGCGCATGCCCTGGGTGACCATGAAGTGAATCTGGTAGTCCTGGTGGAGCGGCTCTCCGTTCAAGGTGGCGGAGCCGATACCCCAGCCGGACACGTAGAGAATGCTCTTGGGCCAATAGGCATCCCCGCAGCCGGAATCGCCGTGCTCGAACAGCCAGGCCGCGATGCCGCCGTCCTGGCAGGGTGAGAACTCCTTGAATTCCTCCAGGTCGATCACGTAGCTGCCCTCGGGAAGCTCGAGCTCGGCCCGAAACGATCCCGTATTGTTGATCTCGTCGAAATCCAGCTCGACCGTGCCCTCCACTGGCCGCAGATTGGATCCGTCGTTGCCCATGTGGTCCCAGGGGCTCTCGTCGTTCAACGTGCCCACCTGATAGATTCGGGCTCCCGAGATGATGAAGCGGCCGTCGTAGAGGTCGTGCTGTTGGGGCGCATAGATCTCCATGGCGGCGCCCGGCTGGGTGCGCGGCCCCCGTTCAACGGGATCGGTTGGGGAAGTACCGTCGGTGACGGTCACGTTGCAGGCGGGCAGCCACAGCAGACACAAGGGAAGCAAGGTTTTCAGTTGTCGGTTCATGGGGTGTCAACTCGGGGACAGGTGGTTGCCCGGTAGTGTACCAGCAGCCAACTCCGGAATGCAGCCGGCATTGCGCTTGTTCATGCGACCGGGGCAGGGACGCGCAGGCGATTGCCGAATCATCTATACTGCCCCCTCAGTCCTTGGACATCCCCCACGACTCAAGGAGGACAGAAACATGCACGAAGTCAATTGGCTGGCGGTGCTGGTGGCCGGAATCGTTCCCATGATTGTCGGCTTTCTCTGGTATGGACCGCTGTTCAGCAAGCGGTGGCTCGCGCTCATGGAGACCACCGAAGAGGAGATCCGGAAGAACTTCAATCCCCTGAAGACCCACGGGGCCAGCTTCGTGCTGGCGCTGGTCACGGCCTACATCCTGGCCCAGTTCTTCGCCGGCATGGGCGGACCGGAGAGCGCCTCCTCCATGACCGGCAGCGGCGGCAACGCCCTGGCGGGCGTCCACCTGGCGCTGATGGCCCTCGTCGCTTTCGTTCTGCCGGTCTCCTATCAGTCCTGGGCCTACGAGGGCCGCAAGGCGGGACTCTTCTGGCTCAACCTGGGCTACAACGGCGTGTCCCTTCTCGGTCAGGCGGTGGTCATCGCCGTCTGGAGCTGAGAGGAAGGAGGGCGAAGACGGGAATCCACCTCCCGCCACTCTCCGGCCGCCGGTCAGGCTCCCATCACCCGATTCTTGAACCCATCGAAACGGATGGTGCTCAGCAGCCGGGAATAGCCCCAGGTTCCGATGGCGATCAGCAGGAAGGCAACCGCGATGTCCCAGGGGCTTCCGGCGAGGGAGAAGGCGGGAACGTAGCCGAAGAGGAAGGGCGCCAGGTAGAGAAACTTGGCGAACTTGAAGGCGCTGAAAGCGGTCTTCCGCATGTTGGCCTTGGCGATGGCGGCTCCGGTAAAGGCCGCAATGCAGAATAGCCCATCAGCATCAACACCGTGATCACCACCAGAGGCAGGCTGTAGAACCAGCCCTGCCTGAAGATCCGTCCGGCCCCGTCGGGCGTCCTCTCGCCCCGGATACCGTGGCGCCTGGCCTCATAGTGCGCCATGACGAAGACGCTGAAGAAGTACACCAGCGCCGGAAAGACGGCCACCAGCATGAGGGTGGAGTAGGGCTCGCCGGTGAGCTCGGCCATGATGAAGCCGCCGGCGCCCATGACGGGTGGCATGAACATGCCGCCGATGGAAGCCGCCGACTCGATGCCGCCGGCCACGTGCGGCTTGAATCCGGCTTTCTTCATCATGGGGGAGGAGAAACACCAGGACGTAGGTGATGACGATGTAGATGCCGCGGTGGTACTGGGTGGCGGCGGGATCAAGGAGTGCGGAGTAGGCGTAGAAAACCACCAGGGCCAGCGACAGGACGTCGAAGATCCATCGCTCGACCCGGTTCAGCTTCTCGAACATCCCAATTCCTCAAAGAGTGCCGAGGCAGCGTTGAGATCCAGGGTCGGCCGGGATCAGAGCAGGCCCTTTCCCTTCCAGAACCTCTCGGCTCCGGGATGGAGAGGAGTCACGATCCCCCTGATCCCGTTGCGGAGGCTCATGTCCTTGAAGGCCTTTTTCTGGTTACGCAGGTAGGCGAGCCCCTCGTCGGTGTAGACCTTGGAGAGCAGGTCGTGCACCACCCCGTCCGGGACGCGGGCATTGGCCACCCAGAGCGCGGAGTCATGGAACGAGGGAACCGCTCGCTCGACGCCCCGATAGGTGCCGGCGGGAATCACGCCCTTGGAGAAATAATGGTGTAGTCCGCAGACGCCTTGATCGGCCCAAACGTCTGAATGGCGTTGGCCACAATCTGAAACGTGCCTCCCGCCGGACCGCCGCCAAACACCATCCGCTTCCCGGCAGGGGCGGTGGCCGGCAGGGTGAAGGCCATGCTCAGCACCGCCACGCTGACGGTCGAGAGAATTGGACTGCCGTTGTTCATGGGGGGCCTCAACAAGGAAACAGGTGTTTGCTTCCTTGTTCGCGGGGCCATCGAGGGGAAGGGTGCTGGACGCTCAAACTCCTCTTGCTGCTTGGGCACAGTAGCTGAACCTTAGTGGAATTGACAACAACCTCGGTTCCCTATAACTTTCTTCACCCCGTGCCTTTTCTCACCCTGGAAGATCCCAATGCCAAGATTAACGGGTCGCGCGACCCGTTAGGCGTCCAACCCATCTGGACCGCGTTCGGGCGGCACGTCGTCACGAACCTTACCACTCAGAGCACCTCAGTTCGAGGTTACACGATCCTCTTGCTCGGCCGGTATTTTGCGTCAGACCTTGTAGACCGCGGCATCGCTGTTGCGGAAGATGCGCTCAACATCTTCCTACGAATGGAACAGATTGGCGCCTACGTACGGCATGTTGCCCACGAAGTTGAAGGAGACATTCGCGGCATTGAGCGTGTCAAGCGTTTCGTCGACGATCAAGCTGGGAATGTGAATATCTCCGCTGACCGGCGAGGCATGATCTTGGCCGACCAAAAGGTCTATGGGCTCTGGGGATTATACTCGGTGCCCGCCCGCACCTCCGGACTCCTGCTGGATGGCGCCATCGGTGTGACCCCAGCCGCCCGAGAGTTCGTCGAGAGCAACTACATCAACAGGCTGAACGGCTCGGCGGCCAAACTGCGGGCGCTCCTTTCCCGAGGGGGTAAATTTCGAACGCACAAAACCAACACCGTCTTCTCTGCGCTGTCTGGGCTTCTGGAGCCTCGGTTCAGTTCCAAGGAACTCGAATTCTACGGCTCGTATCTGCGAGATGGAAAGAAGGTCGAGGAAGCGAAACCAGGTCGCCAGGAACGACTTCGGCACCTCTTGGAGGCTGATAACAGGCTTGGTGAACCAACGGGACGCACCGAGATTGTCCGTCTGGCCAAGCGAGCAAGGGGATTGGACGCGGGTCTTGCTAACTCCCTGGAACGGATCGCACACCTCGAAGCATTTCTCGCGCCGGCCGCCGCGCTCTTCCAGTACGTGCTGACTCGTCATGGTCAGTGCATGTCAGACGTAGCCTCGGCGGTGAGGCAAGTCTGGGGCTCGCGGGTCCCAAATCTTGAACGCTCGGCGTTTGCAGAGTTATCGAGCGAGATTCAATCATCTTCCTCGGTAGCCGTCGGTTCCCGAACGGATGAGGTCCATGCAGGCTTGTGCGACGGAGACTACGAGGGTGCCATCAAGGGACTCTTGGGATGGAACGAGAAAGTAATGCAAACGCGTGGTGGGGCACCCTGGGTGCGCATCGACGGGAAGCGGCTTGATGTGAGATATCGCGGTGCCGAACAGCCCCTACCCAAGGAGCACGAATTACCCGAGTTCTGGATGAACAGCTATTTCATAGATGCTCTCAAGAGCGTCACTCGGCAGTTGCAGCACTGACCTATGCCATCGAATTTCATCCCCCTCAAAGTGCTAACCGAGCAGGTAGCCGAAGCCATTGACGGACGCGATGTAAAGACCGCTGTCTTCACGACGTTTAGCTTTGACCCAGGCTTTTTCGAACTCCATATCCTGCCGGTTTTATTTGACCAGCCCTTCAGTCAGCCCGAAAAGGTGCGGCGCCTGCAGCTCGAGGATGTCCTTGGTACGATCGATCATCTGGCGGTGTACTACGACCGGCGGGCGCTCGCTCAGGACGGCGAACCGGCGCAGTTGGACTACCGCCGTCTGGACGTCAGCCGAAGGACAGGCTATTTCCATCCCAAGGTGATTTTGATCCTTGTCCAGGAACGGAACAGCGATGGCAACGCCAGTGGTCGTAACCGAGAGGGGGCAGCGCCTGCCAATATGGCTCTGATCGTCGGCATTCTCTCAGCTAATTTGACCCGGTCGGGCTGGTGGGAAAACGTCGAGTGTGCCCATATCGAGGAGATCAAGGATCGTAGTGTCGATGGAAAGCCATGCTCGTTTCGATCTGACTTGCTTTCCATAATTCGAAGAATTCGATACTCGGCCAGCGATACGGACGACCAGTCCGCATTAGAGGGAATCAGGAACTTTCTTCTCCAGAGAACGCAGCGAAGTCACGTCGCGCGGAGACACTCGAATCGCAGACATCACACGCGGATTTTTGCGGGACAGAGCCGCGAGTCTCTCTCTACGTGGCTTCGGCGGTTCTCTCTCGACAACCACGACTTGAACCTCGAGGTCATCTCGCCATTCTTCGATTCGCAAGGTGGGGGTCCCTTGCGAGAGCTCATCGGCGCCATTCGACCGAAAGAGATACGGATCTTTCATCCAACGGATTCCGACGGTGCATCTCTCGTCACACGGGACACTTACGAAGCGATCAGGGCTCTTGATTCCACACAATGGGCACGGTTCCCAGGGGAGGTGGTCAGCAGAGGGCGCGACCACCTCAGCGAGCGCCTCTTACCGCGCCGCGTTCACGCCAAAGTGTATCGATTCTGGAAGCGAGACGGTCCGGATCTCTTGTTGGTCGGCTCGCCGAATCTTACAAGAGCCGGTCATTCCCACGGCAGTGCGGGAAACCTGGAGGCGGGGTTTCTCGTCGATTTCAGCCACGCTCAGTACCCCCGTCGTTGGTGGTTGGAACCGTTGGACCGCGACGCTGATCGATTTGTTGCGAGCACGCCAAAAGAGGAAGAGGAGTGCGATGTCGTTGGTCTAAACCTCAGTCTTCGATTCGACTGGGGAGCAAAGGAACTCAGTTACCGACTCGAAGACCATGTGGCCGACGGGTTCGCTATCCAGACGACTTCCGGAGAAACATTCGGCACCATCAGCCACCCTGTCCATGGTCGCTGGACCGCATTTGCTAAAGATATCTCGGACCGCCTAGAGAGGCTGCTGCGTTCCACGAGCTTTCTCGTAATTCGCTGCGGCGTTAATTCATGGCGTGTCCTCATACGGGAAGAGAACATGGGCCATCGTCCATCGCTCCTCCTGGAATTGACTCCTGCAGAGATACTGGAGTACTGGTCCTTGCTCACTCCGGCACAGCGCGCGCAGTTCATGGAATCTCGTCTTCCGGATCAAGTCGAAGGCCTATCCGTCTCCCGCGCTGACAGACTGCGTGCGCGAGATACTCTCTTCGACCGCTTTGCCGGCATCTACCACGGCTTTGGCTGTTTCGAGCGGTCCATTGACGAAGCGCTTGGGAGCGGACGCGAAAACGTGGCGGAAGCTCGCTTGCTCGGTGCCAAGTACGATTCTCTGCCCAATCTGCTCGCCAACGTGCTTCAACAGTCAGATAGTGATCCGATTCTTGCGTATGTAACTCTGTTGTGCGTGAAGCAATTGCGGCACAAGTTCGGGCGTCGGCACGAGGAATTTTTCAAGAGTCGACCATTACATGTCAAACGCCTGGATGATCAGCTGAGCCATCTGCCTTGTCTACGGAGCGCGCTTGAACTCCACGACCCAGAAGCCGACGACTTCCTGCAGTGGTACGAAGAGGCTTTCCTTCGGCCGGTCGATCAAGCGAGGAACATGCGATGACCACGGTCACTCCATCGTTTGTTCAAGAACTCATCGACTTCGCCCCGACTGCGCTTGCCCAGGGATTCGGCTTCGCCGAACAGCAGGTTCATGGAACGGTTGCGATCTTCAACATGCTGGAGCGAAATCAGTGCGCCTATCTGGCTGACGAAGTCGGCATGGGCAAGACCTACGTCGCACTCGGCGTTATGGGGCTAACCCGCTATTTCAACCCACACGCGCGAATCGTCGTGGTCGCTCCACGCGAGAACATTCAGCGGAAGTGGATCAAGGAGCTCAAGAATTTCGTGCGGCTCAACTGGCGACTGACCGGCAACCGTGTCAAGTCTCTCCAGGGTAAACCGGCCTGGGAGCCAGTCTACTGCAACAGCCTACTCGACTTCGTTGGCGAAGCGCAGCTCAACGCCGACCGGGACTTCTTCCTACGCATGACGAGCTTCAGCCTCGCCGTCAAGCTGCCGGAACGGAGACACCGACTGAGGAGGCACCTCTTGGAGCGTCTCAGTTGGTTGCCTCGGCAAATTCTATCGGCAGACACTCCAGGAACATTCCGCGACGCCTACGGTTGCGCCATCAACGCTGCCGTGCCCCCGATTGACCTGCTGGTGATTGATGAAGGGCACAACCTCAAGCATGGATTCGGTCCTAACGTCAGCACTCGTAACCGAGTCATGGGTCTTGCATTCGGACATCCAGATGGTCATGCCGATGAACATCCGTGGTACCGATACAAGCCCGCGCGCGTATTACTCCTCTCGGCAACCCCCTTCGAGGATGAATACGCGGCAATACAGCGCCAGCTCGAGGTGTTTGGCTTCGGTAAAATCAGACTGTGGGACGCAAATGGCGGAGATCCGGTCAGCGTCGATCGCCTGCTCAACTCCGATGTCTCGGAGGACGAGAAGCGTGACATCGTTGGCCGACTCATGGTTCGGCGCGTCGGGAGCCTCATGATAGCGGGACGACGCCACACGAAGAACATGTATCGACGGGAATGGCGTCAAGGTGGCTTTCGGGATCACGACCTGCCCATACGGATCGACGATCCCAAGCAGCGTCTCGTCGTCGGCCTGATGCAGAAGAAGGTCGCAGAAGTCATCGGGAACGAAAAGTTCCAGAACAATTTTCAGATCGGAATGCTGTCCTCGTTTGAGAGTTTTCTGGAAACGGTCGGGACGCGCAAACGGAGCTCCAGGCTGTCAGGAGCGGGGGCAGGCGACGATGAAGACGGCACTGCGTCAATCTTTGACGGTAACCAGGGAGACACGGTGGACGAACGTCTTGGAATCGACACTGATGCCATTGCGGCAATGGTCGAGTCCTATCGTTCCAGATTCCATGCAACACTCCCCCATCCGAAACTCGACAGTACCGCCGACTCGTTTGCCTCCCTGTTCGATAGCGGCGAAAAGGTTCTGGTATTTGTTCGTCGTGTCAGGACAGTTGATGAGCTGGCAGCGAAGTTGGACGCCTACTTCGACCGCTGGCTTAAGAGCCGCATGAAGGCAGCGCTCCCTACGCTTTCTACCGAAATCGAGGGGCTGTTCGATCAGTACAAGAGCGAAAGAGCAATGCGACCTGAACAACAAGTTGAGGCATTCCCCTTAGATGAAGAGGAGGATCAACCGGATGAGCTCCCCGAGGAGCGGAGCGGTATTGACGACGATGACGAGGGGAGTGCGGAAACGTTCTTCTCGTGGTTTTTTCGAGGCAGGGGTCCCCAGGGCATCCTATCGGGTGCGGCGTTTCAGAAGAATCGTTTGTCGAGTCACAGCTCTCTCTACGCCACCTTCTTCGAGGACGATTATGTCAGTTGGTTATTGGACAGGCCAGAGAGTCCGCTCGACAGACTCGCTGGCATCTCCAAAATGTCGATTGCCGAACTTGTCAACACCCTCAAGACTTGCGCCTACTGGCACTTCAGGCGTCTCACCAAGAGAGCGAAGGGGTATGCCCGGCGGCAAGTGTTCCTCGCGTACCAACAAGCAGCCCTGGAGTTGATCGAGAAGGCTGGGGGAGCTTTAGGCGATCGAGCGCGTGTCGTTCTGCGCGAAAGATTTCCCGACCCACACAGAGGGACGCTTGAACCGCCGGGAGGCTTTCCGGGTCCCGAGCAGGCAATCGGCTTCACGAGTTTTTTCACTGAACTCGTAAAATGTCAGACCCTCAGAAAGCAGGTTTGGCCCGAGGATTCTATCGACAACTTCCGCCAACGGTTTCGGAAGAGAGAACAACGACGTGAATTGCTGAGCGCAATGGCCCGTCTCGGCGCTTCCTATATCGACCTCTATCTGTTGGCTATCAAGCAGCTTGGCGCATTCACACTGCGCCAGGAATTTGACTCGGACGCTCCAGTGCGAAATCTGGCGCGTTCGTTCGTCGAACTCCTGGATCGTCAGTCCAGGCAGACTGGTTTTCATGCCTTTTACGAGCTCTCGCAGGCTGCGAAGTGCTTCGACCTGCTGGTCGGTGTCAACTTCGCGGACGTTCCCACCGGAGAACTGGACCAACTTGCCGGTCGGTTCGGTGCTACGCTCCAACGCCAAGTGCCGGTCGGGAGGATGTCCGGCGGAGTCAGCAAGCGGCTCGTGTCTCAGTTTCGAATGCCTGGCTTCCCACTCGCCCTTGTAACGACCGACGTTCTTCAGGAGGGTGAAGACCTCCACACGTTCTGTCGGCACATTGTTCACTACGGCATCACTTGGACGCCGTCGGCCATGGAACAGCGCACTGGCCGCATTGACCGGATCGGCTCGCTCGTTCAACGACGCCTGGACGGAGCTGTCGCCACTCCAAATGCCAGCAAGTTTCTGCAGGTCTACTATCCTCACCTGCAAGATACGGTCGAAGTTCTACAGGTTCGCAGGGTGCTCCACCGCCTCAACAGATTTCTACAGTTGATCCATCAACGCAAGGGCCCTTTCGAAGCGCTCGACAGCCGAATCGATGCAGCACGGGAAATACTCGAAGACCTCGAGCCAATCCTCCCGCCCAAAGTCGAGTTGAGGTCTGCCTTTCCGGTGCGACCTCAGTGGCTCAAAGGGATACTGGGGGCGGAATCTGTCGTGAAACGCAATCTTAAGGCAGATTTCGCGCATTTTCAGGAACTGTGGTCAACTCTCAAAGAGCGTTACGCCATTCGGGATTTTCTGGCGCACGATCAATTAGTACGGGAAGGCAACGCGCACGTGAGCCGAGCGCACCTGATCCATCGCGACGCAGATGAAAAAGGCACGGAACAACCCTTTCGATTGCAACTGCGGTCTCAGGCAGCCGGAGACGCGACCTTGCTGCACTGCAGCAGCGCAGTTGGTCCTCTGGACATTGAACGCGACGATGAACGGCTTGACGAGTTGTACGAGCTTCAGCGCGAGTTCGGTCTGGTCAAGGTGTGCGTCCGCCCAGACCCAGCGGACCGGACCGACCGCGTCTACATCGAAGGTGACATCCTGTTTCATCCGCGCAGCACGCAATTCGAGGAACTCGAGTCGCTTGTGACAAGAACCGTCATCACTGCCGGGATGATGGCGACTCGATTGGTCGAGAGGACCTCTGACGGTAACTCTGCGAGGGTAGAGTCATGAGGACGTTGCTGAAGCGTATCGACGACCTCTCTAAAGTGCGGGGTTTCCGGTGGGAGCGAGAGGGCGAGACGTTGCGCGTCGCGCTTTACAAGGGTGCGCGCCACCATAGCGTGTTGCTCTCACGCGATGAAGAGCGATACGTTTTTCGCGCGGTAGTGCTGTCGAATTCTGAAGTCACCCGCAACAAACACCAGAGGCGCCGGATCGCCCGTAGGGCGTGGCGACGAAACGCCTCGAAGGCGCTGGTCACGTTTGGGTTCGATGAGGACAACAGGCTGATGGGTCAAATAGAGGCTCCTGTTGCAACACTGGACGACGATGAGCTCGTGCTGTATATCGAAACTTTGGCTCGGGAGTGTGACCGATTCGAGTACGTTCTCACCGGCCAAGATGTCGTTTGAATAGCTCCAGATCGGTTTTTCGTGACTCAGCGTGGCTTTACCAACGTGGACGAACCGTGGCGGATGTTTGGTCAACCCGGAGAAATGAGGCTGGTTTCGAGACGAAATCCGTTCATTCAGCTTCGGGGGCGGTGAAGGGTATCGCTTTCCGGGACTATCTCTTCCCAGTGATATCCAGGTTCACCCCGCGAGGCATGTTGTCTACCAACCATGTCTACAAACAATGATCCATGGGTTTGCGAGGTGACCTCCTCGCGTACCAGTCTCCTGCAGGCACGACGACGAAGGCCTTCCTCCTGCCGATTTGCTGTGGACCCTCCTCTTCGGCGAGACGCAAGATTTTGGACAGACGCGCCCTGGCCTCCTTTACAGACCATACCCGAGCGGGATTGGGATGGCGACGATTCATGATTCCCTCAAAACTGGGAAAGCTCTTCTGAAGCAGACGACATTCAAGCACGGAACGGAGTTGACTTCTTGGTCGGCGGCAAAGCCGCTGGTGGGAGCTGCTGGTGGGAGATATGCCCCTTGGGTCAGGCCGGAGTCTCTTTGCCCGCACTCGAACGCTTGCCCAGTCCCGCCACCGCCGCCACCAGGCCGAAGAGGATGAAGCCGCAGGCGGCCACGCTGAGGGCTACCCGGAAGTCGCCGGTGGTGTCCACCAGGCGGCCGGTTCCCTTCATCAGCAGAAAGGAGGTGAGGTTGCTGAGCAGGTAGCCCCCGGACATGACCGCGGCGAAGTGGGCCATGGAACGGGAGGAGATCTCGCTGAGAAGCACCGGGAATTCAGCGGCATAGAAGAGGCTGGCCAGGAAGTAGATCAGGGGGACGCTGAGGGCATTGCCCTGCCACAGCATCACCAGCAGGAGGGACCCGCCGATGGGGCCGGCCAGGGTCAGAATGGCCCGCTGGCCCAATCCCTCCGGAAGGACTGAAAGCAGGGAGCGGGTGATGAGGTAGGCCACGTTATGGCCCGCCAGGGTCATGCCCGCAGGTATCAGCAGTTCCTCGAATTGGTGGTCCATGAACATGGGAAGGAACTCGTACATGGCTCCGTCGGCCGAGGCATGCAGGGTAATCAGCAGTACGATGGCCAAGGGGCGGATGCCCAGCAGCGGGCGAAGGCGGAGGCTTTGGCCGGGAGTTTGAACGCTTTGGAAGTCAGGCTGCCTGCTGAAGCTCAGCAGGGCCCAGCCGCAGAGGACCACGAACCCGGCGACCAGAAAGGGCGAGAAGAACAGCCTGGCCAATTCCTGGTGGCCCCCCTCCCGAGACCATCTCAGAAGCTGGTCGGCCCACAGCGGAATCACGATGCCCATGACGGAACCGCAGGTCAACTGGAGCGAAATCATCCGCCGCTTGTGTGACGGATAGAGAGCCACCAGGTAGGCGGGGAGGGATGACCTGGAGAACCCCCCAAACAGTCCCTGAAAGAACAGGCTGATTCTCAGGGCGAGCAGATTGGCGCCTTGGCCGATCAACACAAAGCAGGCGCCGACGCCGCCCAGGGACAGTTCGGTGATCCGCCGCACCCCGAATCGGGCAATCACCAGCCCGACCAGCAACAGGGACACCGTCTGACCCAGACTGCCCAGGCCCGACATGGTTCCCCACTGCTCATAGGTCAGGGAGAAATATTCGCGGAGTCGGGGGCTGAAAACGCCCATGACCCCGTTATAGGAAGTGAGGTTGAAGATGATCAGGACGGCGATGGCCAACCGCCGGCGCCGGCGCGAGACTTCGTCTTCGGGATGATGTTCAGCCGATGGCATGGAACGGGTGTTGGTCGGGGAGACTCCGCAGGGACGGCCCTGGTTGACGGCCTGCCGGTTGGGGCGCTGTGGCCGGTTCTCCTCCGGCAGGTTGGGGTAGAGAGGTCCCGCCGACCGGGAGCAGGACCACGAATGTGCTGTTGACTATCCTTCCCGGTGCCGGCGCAGTCCCTCGGGCAGGCCGATCTGGTCGAAGTCGTAGACGCCAGCCATGAAGCAGGGCCAGGCCTGGCCGCCCATGTGCTCCCAGTCCTCCCCGCAGAGCCAGGCGAACATGCGGGCGGCGGAAACGCTGAAGGGCGGCAGCACGTTCTTGTGCCAGGAGAAGTTGAAGTCGGGGTCCACCACCCAGTCGCGTTGGGGCGGAGTGGTGCGCCAGTAGTTGTACTTCAGGTTGTCGCGGACGCCGGTGGCGGTGCTCGGGCTGCGGCGGTGGACGATCGAGTAGGCGGTGATGACGATGGACCCGGGGGGCGAGGCCGTGGAGACCGCCGGCTTCAGGCTGCGCAGGCGTCCCAGGAAGGCGTTGCGGGCCTGGCTGAGATGGCTCCCGGGAATCAGCTCGGTGGGCCCCATCTCCCGGGTGGCGCCGCTGGGGTAGTAGAAGACCTGCAGGTAGTCCAGCCGCGGGGCCGAGATGGAGCCGGCGTCCGGGTGCCAGGGCTGGGCCGGACCGGGGCATTGAATGCGATGGCTGCTCATGACCAGGGGCAGGAGGAAATCTCTGCCCAGCAGGGACCGGACGGCGCCGGCGCCCTGCGGGTTCTTGAGGACCGCGTCCACGAACCACTCTTCTTCCAGGATCTCGACCGGCTCCTCCACGTCGTGGTGCTTCATGAACTCGACGGTCCGGCGGTTGACCTCGTCCGAGACCACTCCCTCCAGGATCAGGTATCCGTTGCGGCAGAAGTCCATCATCTGCCGGTCGGTGAGCGTCGGTTTGCAATCGTAGGTTCCCAGCGCCACGCCCGGCCTCCCTATTTCTCCAGGATGAACTCGCACCCCAGCCAGCGGTCGACTTCGTCGGGATGGTCGAACAGCAGCGACAGCTCCGGGAACTTGACCACTCGCCACCCGTCCTGGAGGGCGTCCAGCACCGTGTGGTAGGGCCAGTCCTCGTAGTCGTCGGGCGGCAGCCGCACTTCGCCTCCTTCCACGATGGACATGCCGTTGACCGGCGAGTCCACGGCGGTGCTGTGGGTCTGAAGGTAGAGCAGCTTCTGGGGCGCCGAGCCGCCGTTGCCGCGCTGTTTGAGCTCGTCCAGGGCCTCCTGCAGGTCTTGCTCGGTGAGCGTGCCCTTCCGGAGCTTTTCCAGCCAGCGAGTCAACCGGGTGGCGTCGACCATTGGATTCTCTCCCTGATGGAATCGAGATCGGGATTCTACTTCAAGAGGCTTGCCCCGACAAGGCGTGGGAGCCAACCGGGTGTGCGACGCGGAATTCGGATCTGCATGACAAGATACGGATGAGGATGCGGGCGGGACGCCCGCGCTCCCGGGGGGTGCCGTCCGGCTGCGCGGCCGGCAAAGCCAGGGTGATTCCACGCTAATTTTTCTCTCTCCGGGAGGGCTGATTCCAGTCGATTTGGGTGGTTTGCAAGCGGTTCGCGCCTGGAAAATGGGCCTGACGCGGGGGCTCTGACCCGCATGCCAGCCTGAATCCGGCAGCCTGGAAACCCCCCGGAGCCGAAAGTCATTCATCATTCATCATTGTCCCCTGAATCTGGTAGCGTGGGATCACCCTGCCGGCAAAGCGGTCGGGGATTGCTGTCTCGGAGTATAGGAGTATAATGGAGCGCGCCCTCTGGCGAACCGGATGACACTGGTGCTTCCAGGCTTCGAATTCCAGGATTGGCGCTGCAGGCGCCTTGGGGCGAGTTCACGATGGGGTTGCCGGCGGGGTCGAGCAGTTCACAGGTCCCATCCCGGGTTCAGGAAAGGAAGGTTTCCATGCGGAGCATCACCATGGCGGTTTGGATCTCCTTCGCGTTGATCGGGTCGGCTGCGGCCCAACAGGATGGGGGAGCCAATCCGGCGATTGTCCAGAAAGTCGAGCAGCTCGGCGGCAAGGTCATGAAGATCGCCCAGAACGATGACGGCCTCGAGGTCTATTTCCACCTGGGCCGCAACCATGACGGGCTGCGCCAGTTCGAGACTCCCAAGCCCGGAGCTCCCAAGCCTCCGGCGCTCGACGGGGAGCTGGGAATCCTGAAGGAAGTACCGAACCTGGTCTGGCTCCACCTGGGGGGAACGGACGTGACCGACGAGGGATTGCCCCACCTGGCGGGCTTGAGCTCGCTGACCCGCCTCCACCTGGAGAGGACCAAGGTGTCGGACGCCGGCCTGGCGAATCTGAAGGATCTGCAGAACCTGGACTACCTCAATCTCTACCAGACCGGCATCACTGACGCCGGCCTCGCTCACCTGGAAAGCCTGACGGGCCTCAAGAATCTCTACTTGTGGCAGACCAAGGTGACCGAGGCGGGAGTCGAGAAGCTGCAGAAGGCGCTCCCCGACTGCAAGATCGACGTCGGCTGGAAGGAATCGGAAGAGCCGGCAGAAGAGGAAACGGACGAGAAGGAGGAAGAGAAGTCCTAGTACGGCTCCTGATAGCTGCTACCGCATTCCCCATTCAACTCGAACCCTCGTGCTCAGGCCGGGGGTTTTCTTTTTTTTGGGGACTGTTTTTTGATTTGTTTTCGGGCGCTGGCCCGAAACGCACGGCTATCCGGCCCCGCTGACGATTTCCTTGACCACCTTGCCGCCGACGTCGGTGAGGCGGAAGTCGCGGCCGCTGTGGCGGAAGGTCAGCCTGGTGTGGTCCAGACCGAGCTGGTGCAGCAGGGTGGCGTGGAGGTCGTGCATGTGGACCGGCTTCTCGGCCGCGGCGAAACCGAAGTCGTCGGTGGCGCCGTAGGCCATGCCTCCGCGGAAGCCGCCGCCGGCCAGCAGGACCGTAAAGCCCCGGTTGTTGTGCCCCCGGCCGTAGTAGACCCCGTCGCGGGTCGGCAATCTCCCGAACTCTCCGCCCACCATGACGATGGTGTCCTCCAGCAGTCCCAGCGTCTTGAGATCGCCGATCAGGGAGGCGATGGGCCCGTCGGAAAGAGCCGCCAGGTCGCGCTGGTCGAAGATGTTGGCGTGGCTGTCCCAGGGGTTGCGGTTCCCGAAGAACACCTGGACCACCCGCACCCCTCTCTCCAGGAGCCGCCTGGCCATCAGGCAGCCGCGGGCGAAGTAGCCGTCGCCGTACCGATCCCGGGTGGCCTGGCTCTCCTTGCGCACGTCGAAGGCGTCCAGGGCCTCGGTCTGCATGCGGAAGGCCAGCTCCATGGACTGGATGCTGGCTTCCAGTTCGGGGCTCTCTCCTTCCCGGGGCATGTCCAGCCGGTTGAGTCGGGACAGAAGATCGAGTTGGCGGCGCTGCTCCGGGTGGCCGTGCCGGCTCCCCTGGATGTAGTGAATGAGCTTGGCCGGGTCCAGCTCGTCCCGATTGCGCAGGTGAGCCCCCTGGTGGATGGCCGGCAGGAATCCAGAGGTCCACAACTGGGCTCCCATGACGGGCAGGCCGGGACAGAGCACGATAAATCCGGGCAGGTTGTGGTTGTCGCTGCCCAGCCCATAGGTGATCCAGGATCCCATGGAGGGATGGCCGGCGGTCAGGTGACCGCTGTTCATCTGCAGCAGGCTGATGCCGTGACCCGAGCTGTCTCCGTGCATGGAACGAACGACGCAGCAGTCGTCGATCAGGCGGGCCAGCTTGGGAAAGATCTCGCTGACTTCCAGTCCACTCTGGCCGTGCGGCCGGAATCGAAAGGGCGACTTCATCAGGATGCCCTTGGCATTTTCCAGCTTCATGCTTTCGGGAACGGTCTGCCCGTCGTACTTGGCGAGCATGGGCTTGGGGTCGAAGGTGTCCACGTGGGAGGGCCCGCCGTTGAGGCACAGGTAGACCATCCGCCTGGCCCTGGCGGGAAAGTGGAGCCCCGGAGCGGCCGCGGCCTCCCGGACAAGGCCTGTCCGGGCCATCAGGTGGGCCAGGGATAGCAGGCCGAACCCGCTTCCCAGATTCTTCAGTGCCTGGCGACGATTCATGGCAAACTCCCGCGCCGGCCTACGCCGGCGTCACTACTTCACGTAAAGAAACTCGTTGGAGCTCAGCAGCACCCGGGCGTATTGGGGCCAGCTCTTGTCGTTTTCCCGGAGAAACGTAACGCCGAGCCGTAGCTCCTCGGCACCGGGGTTGCGGCCGAAGAGAATGCGATAGATCCGGCGGATCCTGGCCGGATCCCCGGCCCCACTGTCCAGACGGGCGACCAGCGCCTTCGAAAGGCGGGTGAGAAAGGCGCTGTTGAGGAAGAACAGCCGCTGCAGGGGCGTGGAGGTCTCGAAGCGGGTTTCGCTGATGGCGGTCGGATTGGGAAAGTCGAACAGCGTCATGGTCTTGTCGGGGCGCCGCCGGCTGACGAAGCCGTAGAGGGTGCGCCGGTTGGAGTCGGTCAGGATCCACTCCGCCGGCTGGCTGTACTTGTCGGGCTCCCCGTCGGGGCCCTTGCGCCAGGCCAGGTTCTCGGTCAACCAGTGTGGAGGCCCTCCCAGGGCTGGATCCAGTGTCCCCGAGACGAACAGCAGGCTGTCTCGCAGCGCCTCGGCGTCCAGCCGCCGCCGGTCGGCCCGCCAGTAGAGTCGGTTGTCGGGGTCCAGGCCGGCGTTGCGGTCGGAGGGGGCGCTGGAGAGGGCGTAGGTGGCCGAAAGCATGATCTCGCGGTGGAGGGACTTCAGCGACCAGCCGCTGGCAATGAGCCGGGACGCCAGGTAGTCCAGCAGCAGAGGATGGGTGGGGCGCTCGCCCAGTCGGCCGAAGTTGCTGGCGCTGCCCACGATGCCCCGTCCGAAGTGGTGGAGCCAGATGCGATTGGCCATCACCCGGGCCGTCAGGGGATTGCCGGGATCGGCAATGGCTTCGGCCAGTTCCAGCCGGCCGCTTCCCTTTTGGAAGGGCGGGGGCTCTCCTTCCGACAGGATCTGCAGGAATCGCCTCGGGGCCGTCTCTCCCAGATTGTCCTTGCTGCCGCCGATGTGGACTTTCAGGTCGGCCGGCTCTTCCGAGTCCCGGATGGCGTGAAGGTAGGCGTACTTGGCCGGCAGGCTCTCCTTCAGGGTCCGGATCTCCTCCAGCACGCCCTCCACGTATTTCCGGCGCTCGCCCTTCAGGAAGGGGACCACCTTCATTTCCATCCCGGGATACTGGGCCACCTCGCCGTAGTAGTAGATGCCCAGCGGGGGGCGATAGGGCAGGTCCGGTCTGGGGGTGGCGAAGTAGAAGGCGTTCCAGAAGCCGGCCTTGTCGGCTTCCATCACCTCGGGCGGCTTTCCCTTGGGAGCGCTCCGGTTCCTGCGGTCCAGCTCCTTGCGCTCCCGGGCCACCGAGACCACCCGGGCCTGAAACGCCTCCGCCCATTTCCGAAAGTCCTCCTCGGGAGCCTGCAGCCGCTGGGGCCAGTCGTCCAGGTAGGGATGTTCCTTGGGCCAGGTGTTCAGATGGTTGATCCAGCGTTGCAGGGTTTCGGCGTCGAGCCCGGCCTGCCTGGCGGCGTCGGCCACCGGCAGGCGGGGTTTCCCCAGCACCTGGCGGGCAGCCTCCAGGTATCTGGCCGTCTGGCTGGCCAGAATGTCGCCCAGTTGCAGGGTCTCGCGCTTCAGGAACTCCTTGAGGTCGGTTTCCAGGTCGGCAATGCGCTTGGCCTGCGTCTGGTACTCGGAGACCACCGCTTCGGGAGCCAGGGGGAACTCATGGGATTCGGTGCTCTGAAAGACGCCCTGCAGGGAGTAGAAATCTCGGGTGGGGATGGGGTCGTACTTGTGGTCGTGGCACTTGGCGCAGGCCACCGTCAGCCCCAGAAAGGTCCGGGTGGTGACGTCCACCCGATCGTCCGGTAGCCGGGGGCTCAGGCCGTAGAGGCCGAGACCGCCCGCGAATCGCCCCGGCTCCTCCGGATGAAGCAGGTCCCCGGCGATCTGGGCCTTGGCGAAGAGATCGTAGGGAAGATCCCGGTTGAGAGCCTGCACCACCCAGTCCCGGTAGCGATAGGCGTTGGGATAGGGATCGTCCCGGGTGTCGTTGAGCCGGTCGTCGGCGTATCGGGCCAAGTCCAGCCAGTAGCGCCCCCAGCGCTCGCCGTAGTGGGGCGAGGCCAGCAGGCGTTCGACCACCCTGGCGAAGGCCAGCGGCGAGCGGTCGCGGACGAAGTCCTCCACTTCCTCCGGGGCGGGAGGCAGGCCGATCAGGTCCAGGCTGGCCCGCCTTATCAGAACCCGCCGATCGGCCGGTCGGACCGGCCGCATTCCCTGCGACTCCAGCCTGGCCAGGATGAATCGATCAATGGCCGAGAGGGGCCATTGACCGTCCGCCGTCGCGGGCGGCGCCGGGGTGCGGATGGGCTGGAAGCTCCAGAAGGACCGCTGCTCGGGAGTGATGCGGTAGGGGTGGCCGTTTTCAGCCTTCGCCTCCGCCGCCTGGCCCTGGGCCTCCGGCCAGAAGGCGCCCCTCCGGACCCAGGTCTCCAGGTCGCGGACCTGGCCGGGATTCAGGGGATTCCCGGGCGGCATCTTGAGACGCGGGTGGGTGCGCCGAACCGCCTGGATCAACAAGCTGGCCTCCGGGTCGCCCGCAAGGATGGCGGGACCCGATTGGCCCCCCTTCAGGATCGATTCGCGGGAATCCAGTCTGAGCCCGTTTTGAGGGGAATCGGTGTGGCAGGTGAAGCAGTTTCGGGCCAGCAGCGGACGGATGCGCTCCTCGAAGAAATCGGAGGGATTCTCCGATGCAGGCACACCCTGCGCCCAAAGCATCAGGGCCGCGGCCGCCGCTGCTGCCCGTTGAGGTTTCACGATGCCTGAAGTGTCTCACCAGATCCCGCCCAGGTCAAGGGGCAGGGGGCAACGTTGCAGGGTGATCCCACGCTAACAAATGATGAATGATGAGTGATGAATGATGAACGACATTCGGCTCGGGGGTGATTCCACGCTGCCGGATTCAGGTTGACCTATGGGTCAGAGCCCCGTATCAGGCCCATTTCCCGGGTGGGCACCGCTTGCAAATCACCCAAATCGACCCAAATCAGCCCTCCCGGAGAGAGAAAAATTGGCGTGGAATCACCCTGGCAGGGGGCAACGTTGGGTGGGGCCTTGGAGTTGTCGATGGGACGTCAGTCTTGGGCGGACCGCTCCCGGGCGGAGGCGATCACGTCGAACAGGCCGTCCTTGGCGGCTTCCCGTCGCACGTCGCGAGTCTCGATGTAGAAGCGGAGCGCCTCCCGGAAGAGCTCGGACATGTTGCGGTACTCCTCCTTGGCGACCTTTTCCGCCTCCTTCAGCAGGGGCGGCGGCAGCGAAATGGTGACCAGTTTTCTCGAGCGCATGGGTGCCTCCGTGGGTGTCATACATTGTAGCACCGTTGGCCAATGGGGTACGCTCGATTGTCGCATATGGGACGCCGCGTTGGCCCCCCACCGGCTCGACTGCGGGCATTCGCCCTTGCCTCGCCGACTCCCCCTCAAGGGGGGAGTGATTCTTGAGCCCTGCAAAAGATGTGCACCCCCCCTTGAGGGGGAATCGCAGAAGCCGAGCCAAAGGCGAAGGCTGATGCGGTGGGGGGCGGACGCCACGTCGCGAGGTTACGCCGGCTTGGCGCTCCCTCGCCGGCGCAGCCATTCCACCACCACCATCAACAGCAGGGCGAAGGCGATGAGCAGGGTGGCCACGGCCAGGATGGCCGGACTGATCTGCTCGCGGATGCCCGCCCACATCTGGCGCGGAATGGTGCGCTGGTCCAGCCCGCCGATGAAGAGCACGGTGACCACTTCGTCGAAGGAGGTGGCGAAGGCGAACAGGGCGCCGGAAATCACCCCGGGCGCGATCAAGGGGAGCTGCACTCGCCGGAAGGTTCGCACCGGCCCTGCTCCCAGGCTGGCGGCGGCTCGGGTCAGGTTGGGATCGAAGCCGCTGAGGGTGGCGGTGACGGTAATCACCACGAAGGGAGTGCCCAGGGCCGTGTGGGCCAGGATCAGTCCCGGGTAGGTCTGCGCCAGCCCCAGGTCGGAATAGAAGAAGAACATGCCGGCCGCCGAGATGATGATCGGCGTGACCATGGGCGAGATCAAGAGGCTCATGGCCAGGGAGCGCCCGGGCATGGCGGGGTTGGCCAATCCCAGGGCCGCCAGCGTGCCCAGCGCCGTGGCCAGGGCCGTGGCCGCGAAGCCGATGACCAGGCTGTTGGCCAGCGCCCGCAGCCACTCCGGGTCTTCGGCCACGGTGCGGTACCAGCGCAGGGAGTAGGCCTGGGGGTCCAGGCTCAGCATCCCCTCGGTGAAGGTGAAGTAGGGCTCGGCGTTGAAGCTGAGCGGCACGATCACCAGAATGGGCGCCGTCAGAAAGAGGAACACCGCCGAGCAGAAGGCCAGGTAGCATCGTCGGCCCATCCTCCCCCAAGGATCTCCGGGCATCTTCGTGTCACCCCAATCGCATGCGGTCGACCCCCACCAGGCGGTCGAAGAGAAGATAGAGAAGGAACACACCCCCGAGCAGGAGGCCGCCGAGCGCGGCGGCCAGACCCCAGTTGAGGGACTGTTGCATGTGGTAGGCGACCATGTTGGAAATGAGCTGGCCGCTCTGGCCGCCCACCAGCGCGGGAGTGATGTAGTAGCCGATGGCCAGGATGAACACCAGCAGCGATCCGGCCGCCACCCCCGGCAGTGTCTGGGGCCAGTAGACGCGCCGGAAGGCCTGCAGGAAACTGGCCCCCAGCGAGGCGGCCGCGCTCATGTAGAGCGGCGGGATGGTGCGCATGACCGAGTAGAGGGGCAGCACCATGAAGGGCAGCAGCACGTGGGTCATCGCCACCACCGTGCCGGTCATGTTGTAGATCATGGAGATCCTCCGGTCTTCGGCGATCAGCCCTGCGGCCGCCAGCAGGTCGTTGATCACGCCCTGGGTCTGCAGCAGCACGATCCAGGAGGTGGTCCGCACCAGCAGCGAGGTCCAGAAGGGAACCAGCACCAGCAACAGCAGCAGGCTGGCCCGCCGGGGCGGCGCATTGGCAATCAGATAGGCGATGGGATAGCCCAGCAGCAGGCAGAGCAGGGTGATGCCCAGGCTCACCCCCAGCGTGCGCCTCAGCAGCGGCAGGTAGATGCGGAGATCGGGCGGTTGCCGGACGATGCCGCCGTCGTGCGCCTGGTCCAGGTCCAGGGCGTGGAGGTAGTGGCGCAGGGTGAAGCGCTCTCCCGCCCGGCGGATGGCGTGCCAGGTTTGGGCCTGGCCCCACTCGGGATCGATGGCGATCATGGCCTTGCGCCAGGAGTCGGGGCGGGGAGCCCCGCGCAGCCTGCGCACGCTCTTCAGCAGGACGCTGCGCAGCCCTGCCCGCACGCGGTTGACGCGGGTAGCGATCTGCCCCAGGCTCCTCTCCCGGCGCGCCTGCAGCAGCTCGCCCGCCATGGCCTCGAAGACCGTCTCGGGCGGGATGCGCGCTCCGTCCCAGTTGCGCAGCAGGCGGAGCGTCTCGGGAAGTGCGTCGGCCACCAGCGGGTCGTAGACGCTGCGACCCAGCATGACCGCCAGCGGAGCTACGAAGGTCACCAGGATGAAGGCCGCCAAGGGCAGCACCAGCAACGCCGGACGCAAGCGGGCGCTCCTCAGCGCAGCAGCCAGGCGATGAATCGCAGGTTCATCTCGTCGATGTGATCGCTCCACCATTCCCAATCGTATTGCAGGCCGCGAGCCACGTTTTCAGGGCTGGTGGGCATGTGCGGCTTCATGTCCACCCCCGTCTCCAGGTGGGTTGAAATCAGCGCCGTTCCCGATTGCCGGGCGGGGCTGTAGGAGATGTAGCGGCCGACCGCCACCAGGGACCGGACCGTGGTGGCGAAGGAAAAGAACTGCCGCGCCGCTTCCAGGTTGGGGCTTCCGGCCACGATCACCAGTTGGCCCGTGTCCAGCACCTGGCCGTCCCAGACGATGACGAAGGGCTGGTTTTCCAGCACCTGGGCGTTGAAGATGCGTCCGTTGTAGGCCGTGCTCATCGTTACTTCGCCGTCGGCCAGCATCTGCGGCGGTTGGGCGCCGGCTTCCCACCACACGATGCGGTCCTTGATGCCGTCGAGCTTGCGGAACGCCCGGTCCAGTCCCTCCTGGGTTCTGAGGGTGGCGTACACCTGGTCCAGCGGCACCCCGTCGGCCATCAGCGCGAACTCCAGGTTGACCTGCGGGGTCCGCCGCATGCCGCGGCGCCCCGGGAACGTTTCCAGGTCGAAGAAGTCGGCGATGGTGGACGGCCTGGCTCCGGGAAACTGCTCCAGGTTGTAGGCGTAGATGGTGGAGTAGAACAGCGTGCCCACCCCGCACTCGGTGACGGTGCCGGGATAGAAGTCCCGGGCGGCCGGCGTGCCGTCGGCGCCCGGCGGCAGGTCGCCGACGTCGATGGGTTCCAGCAGTCCTTCGTCACACCCCCGCACCGCATCGGCCATCTCCATATCGACCACGTCCCAGTAAACGTTGCCGGTTTCGACCTGGGCCCGAATCTGGGCCAGTCCGCCGTTGTAGTCCTCCAGCCGCACCTCGATGCCGGTTTCGGCAGTGAAGGGCTCGTGAAAAGCCTTCTCGCAGGCCCGGGCGTAGGAGCCGCCCCAGGACACCGCTGTCAGCGATTCGGCCGGCGCGAGAGGCGGGAACCCGGTCAGGGCAGCCAGCAGCAGCACCGCAGCAAGGCGCTGCCGGCCGCGGCCGCTCATCGGGACTGGAGCCGACCGGCCGCGCTGCCTGGCCGCGCCCGCCGCTCGGGAAAGAAGACTCCGCCCATGGAGTTGCGACTGGAGGAGCATCATGGGGAGCGTTCCTCAGAGGTGTCGGGCTCCAGCGCCCGGGCGTCGGTCAACGTCCAGCCGACGCGGACCCGGTCCCCCTCCAGCACGGCTCCGTGGCCCACGATGTTGGGAATCTTGGCAATAAAGTCCGGGCTGTCGCAGACCGTCATGCGCAGCCTGAGGTGGTCCCCCAGGAAGGCGATGTCGTCGATTCTGGCATCGAGCTCGTTGCCGTACAGGCCCGGCTTGGGAGACACGGCCACCCGTTCCGGGCGGATCGCGACCGAAACGAAGTCACCGACCTGGCAGGGGACCACCCGAAAGGCCGTGAGGATCTGCCCGCCAACCTCCACCCGGCAGAAATCGCCTTCGATCCCGACGACCGTTCCACGCAGCAGGTTGTTGTCTCCGATAAACCGGGCCACGAACTCCCGCTCCGGCTCTTCGTAGAGCGCTTCCGGCGGCGCCACCTGCTCGATGCGGCCCCGCTGAAAGACGGCCACCCGATCCGACATGGCCATGGCCTCCTGCTGGTCGTGGGTGACGTAGACGACGGTCACTCCCAGCTTCCGTTGAATGCGCCGCACCTCGTACTGCATCTCCTCCCGCAGGCGGCGGTCCAGGGCCCCCAGGGGCTCGTCCATCAGCACCAGGGCCGGCTCGAACACCAGCGCCCGGGCGATGGCCACCCGCTGCTGCTGGCCTCCGGAAAGCTCGCCGGGCCGCCGGCCTTCCAGACCTTCCAGGCGAACCAGTTGCAATGCCCCGCGGACGCGTTCCCGGATCCGGGGGGGATCCATCCCGCGCACTTCAAGAGGAAAGGAGAGGTTCTCCCCGACCGTCATGTGAGGAAACAGCGCGTAGTTCTGGAAGACCACGCCGATGTCGCGCTTGCGGGGGGGAAGATCGCCTACGGCGCGCCCGCCGATGCGGATGGCGCCCGAGGTGGGTGTCTGGAAGCCGGCCAGCATCATCAGGCAGGTGGTCTTGCCGGAGCCCGAGGGACCCAGCAGCGTCAGGAACTCGCCCTCGTAAACCACCAGGTCCAGGTCCCGGACTACGGTAATTCGACCGTCATAGCTCTTGCTGACGCCTTCGAACTCGACGTGGGCCTTGGAGGGTAACTCCATTGGAGGACTCGTTCCGTGTTCTGCCATTCGACTTGCCTGCCGACAGGGGCGAGTATAGCAGCAGCGTCAATTCAGGCGTGGCGGAGGCTGTGCAAGCCAGGTTCTCCGTGGGTGTCCGCCTGCGGAGCGTGCGGACGCCGCCTTGGCGGCTTACTGGAACCCCGGGCTGCCGCCCGGGGGATGATCTTGAAAAATCCTTTCCATCGGCAGCATGAGGGTTTCACGAAAAGGAAAAACTCCTAACCCACTCTTTTTGAGGGTCAAAAAAGCGGGTCAATCGCTCCCTTGTCTGCCTATAATTCTTGGGAAACAAACGGGGTAGAATTTTGTGAAACCCACGCAGTGTCGCGGGTTAGGGGAGAGCCGCGTATGCGGCGGTTGCCGTGGGTAACCTGAGACACGGTCGCCTAAGGGTCATCCATATCGAGCAGCGTAGCTGCGGCCTCGTGTCGCCCCAGGCGGAAGCCTGGGGTCGTGTGAGTTTTGCGCCAACCAAGCCGCGTAGGCGGCGAATGAAAAGCGCGGTCCCGAAACGCGTGGCCTCTCCAAGGAAACGCCAATTACGTAACAGATTGAACGCCCAGGCCAGGTGTGAATTCCCACGCCGCTGATTTGTGCTCGCGGGGCAGGCGTTTACCCCTCCCCAACCCGACTATACGTGTACCCTCCCTGCCCCTTCGCATTATCCTTGCTTGGTAGTGCTATTCGGTATTGCCCTCCCCACGGCCCATCGCCATTTTCAGGACGGCCGCGGAGGCAAGTCATTCACCTCGGTCGCATCATCTCCGGAAGGCGTCACATCTCATGTTCGACAGCAGCCGCATGGTTGAGCTGACCGCCCTGATCGCCTATCTGGCGGTGCTGCTGTGGATCGGGGTGGGCAGCGCCCGCCGCATCCGCACCTCGACCGACTACACGCTGGCCGGAAGAAACGTCCCCTGGCCGGTGCTGCTGGCCACCACCGCGGCCACCCTGATCGGGGGCGGAGCCTCGGTGGGCAGCGTCTCCCGCGTCTATGAAATCGGCGTGGCCGCGGCGCTGGTCACCTGCGCCTGGCACCTGCAGTTGATCTTTACCGGCCTGTGGGCGGCCCCCCGGCTCCGGGGCCTCAACCTGATTACGGTAGCGGACTTCTTCGAGCTGAAATTCGGCCGGGTGGCCCGCGCCATGGCCACGGCCCACTGCCTCCTCTTCCTGGTGGGGGCCCTGGTGGCCCAGATGGCGGCCATGGCCACCATTACCGCCTCAATCGCCGATATTCCCTATGGCGCCGCCCTGCTGATTGGGGCCGCGGTGACTATTTTCTATTCGACGGTGGGCGGAATGCGGGCGGTGGTGGCCACCGATGTCCTGCAGTTCGTGATCCTGGTGAGCGGAATGGCCGCTGCCTCGGGCATGCTGATTTTCCAGCAGGGAGGCTTCCTTCCCCTTGCCGAGCAGCTTGGGCAGGCTCACTTCCAGCTCACGGGGCACTGGTCGGTAACGGGGCTCGTCAGCCTGTTTGTGGCGTTTCTGCTGGGCGAGATGTTCATCCCCACCTACACGGTCCGCTGCTTCATTGCCCGAGACGCTCGCCAGGCCAGGCTGGGAGTGGCCGGAAGCGGCCTCTTCCTGCTGCTGTTTCTGCCCATGGCCACCTGCGTGCTGGGGCTCTCGGCGGCTGCCCACCCCGAGGTGCAGCAGGCGGCCGCCGGAGGCGTTCAGCAGGTTTTCCCCGCCCTGGTTCGAACCGCCTTCCACCCGGCCTTTGCCGGGGTCATGATCGCCGCCATGACGGCCGCCGCCATGTCCTCGGCCGACAGCGTGCTCTCCTGCAGCGCAACGGTGGTGATGCAGGACATCTATCGCCGCACCATCAACCCCCGGGCCGAGGACCGGGTGCTGCTGCGGGTGGCCGAGTGGACCACCCTGGGAACCGGAATCGCGGCCGCCCTGCTGGCCTATCTCTACCAGGACATCATCTCGGTGCTGGTGTTCGTCTACGACTTCTGGGCTCCGGCCATGGTGCTGCCCTTCCTGGTGGGCCTGTTCTGGCACCGAGCCGAACGGGCCCCCGCCGTGGTGGCCTCCATGGCCGCCGCGACGTCGGCAACCGTCCTCTGGTTGTGGCTGGATCCGCCCGGCGACCTGGGCGCCGCGCTGTTCGGCGTGGGCGTGGCCGTGGCGGCCTTCCTGGCGGCTCTTCCCTTCACGCGACGCCGCCGGGTCGGGTGAGGCGTGGATGGGATTTCGGCTGGGCCGCGAAGGCTGATGCGGTGGGGGGCCAACGCGGCGCCTGCGAGCGGCAGCCGCGAAGGCGGCGACTCTATTGCCGCGTCTAAACACCACTCTGCCCACCCACTCCTCCCCAAGGGTGTGGACAGCACCGGGCGGTTGCGCTAAATTGTCACTCACACTTGGAGGTACGTGATGGGTGCTGTTTTTCGTGCCTGGGGGAGTGCCGGAGGAATGCTGGGACCGGCGTTTCCGGGGGCATTGGTCTGTCTGGCATTGATGGTGTCCGGAGGTCTCCTGCTGGCCTCTGACGAGCAGGCCGAGTCCTTCGAGGCGCTCGGACTGCGCTACGACCGGGAGGTGCGGCCGCTGATCGGCCAGTTCTGCCAGGGCTGCCACTCCACGGCCCTGCGCACGGGGGAACTGGACCTGGAGCGGTTCACCGACATGGCCGAGGTGCGACGGGATGCCGGGGCCTGGGTCAAGGTGGTTGACATGCTGGAGCGGGGGGAGATGCCCCCCGAGGGATCGGACCAGCCGCTGCCCGAGCAGCGGGAAGCCTTGCTGGAGTGGGTGAAGGGGTATCTGCGGGCGGAGTCTTTGGCCAACGCCGGGGATCCGGGGCCGGTGGTGCTCAGACGGCTCAACAACGCCGAGTACGCCTACACCGTTCGCGACCTGACCGGAATCGCTCTGGACCCGACCCGGGAGTTTCCCACCGACAGCGCGGCCGGGGAAGGATTCACCAATGCCGGCAACGCCCTGGTGATGTCTCCCGGCCTGCTGCAGAAGTATCTCGACGCCGGCAAGGCCATTGCCCGACACGCCGTGCTGTTGCCCGACGGCTTCCGTTTTTCCCTTCAGAAGACCCGGCGCGACTGGACCGACGAGATACTGGCCGAGATCCGCCGGTTCTATGGCCGGTTCACAGAGGTGCGGAAGCTGGGCGTGGGTTCGGAGGTGGGAAACGTCAACGTCCACGGCAACTCCCGCATCGGGCTGTCCGGAGTCCTGCCGCTGCAGAAATACTTTGCAGCCACCCTGGCCGAACGGCAGGCGCTGCGCTCCGGCCGCGAGACCATTCCGGCCGTGGCCCGGCAATACGGGCTGAACGCCAGGTACCTCGGCAGGCTGTGGAACAGTCTCAACGGAGTTGCCCCCTCTCCCCTGATGGATGACCTGCGTGCCCGCTGGCGCGGCGCCGGGCCCTCGGACGCCGGAGCGTTGACCTCGGCGGTTGCCGCCTGGCAGCGGGCGCTCTGGACCTTTGGGCCGGTCGGTTTGATCGGCAGGACCGGAGGACCCAAGCGGTGGATGGAGCCGGTCGATCCCCTGGTCGTTCAGCAGTACCTGTGCGCCTCCATCCCTTCCAGGCCGCCCGATCGGCGAGACGGAGAAGTGCTGGTGTCGCTGGTGGTGACCGATGCCGGGGACGGGAACGAGGATGACTTCGTGGTGTTGGAGCGGCCCCGCCTGGTGCGTGTCGGCCGACCCGACGTGCTGTTGCGGGAGGTGCGCGGACTCAGCCGGGGAATGAGCGGTTCGGACTCCGGCCAGCCCTCTCCGGAAGAAGCCGAGTGGGGGCTGGACCCGGCCCTGTTCGGCAGACATCCCGACGGCAAGGCCATCGATGCCGACTCGCTGGTGGTGCGCGCGCCGGCGGTGATTTCCATTCGCCTGCCCGCCTCCCTGGCGTCCGGGCGCGACCTGGTCGCCCGGGCCGTGCTGGACCGGGAGACCGGCAGCGAGGGCAGCGTGCAGGTGGAACTGGTGCTGGGTGAGCCGGCAGAGACATCCGGCCTGTTGGTCAGCCGGACCAACGTCCTCTATTCGAGCGTGAGCCAGGTGTTCTCGGACCGCCGGGACCTCTCCTTCTCCCGGCCCATCCTGGTGGCCGAAGCCGGCGGCGCCGGTCGGCGAATCCAGGCGGCCCTGGACGACTTCCGCAGCCTCTTTCCGGCGGCGCTGTGCTTCACCCAGATCGTACCGGTCGATGAAATCCTCACCCTGCAGCTTTTCTATCGCGAGGATGACCATCTGGCCCGGCTGATGCTGGACAGCCGACAGCGGGCTCGGCTCGACCGGCTCTGGGAAGAACTTCGCTTCGTCAGCCAGAGTCCCTTCGATCGGGTGACGGCTCTGGACCTGCTTATGGAAGCCATGGAGGGCAACGGCCGAAGGGACCGCTCCCAGTACCTCGCCCTGCTGCCGCTACGGCAACCCATCGAGCGGGGGGCGGCTGTCTTTGGCCGGGAACTGGTCGATGCCGAGCCCGGGCAGTTGGCGGCCCTGATCGAGTTTGCCGGCCGGGCTTACCGCCGCCCCTTGACCGAGCTGGAGGTGGAGGAGCTGCACGGGCTGTACCGCCGGCTGCGGGAGCAGGAGCTCTCCCACGACGAGGCCTTTCGCTTGACGCTGGCCCGGGTCTTTGTCGCCTCCCCTTTCCTCTACCGGCTGGAGAAGGCGCCGCCCCAAGCCACGGCTGAAGTCTCCGACTGGGAGCTGGCCAGCCGCCTGAGCTACTTCCTCTGGTCCTCCCAGCCGGACCGGGAGCTGCGCGCCCTGGCCGCCCAGGGCAGGCTGGGTGCTCCCGAAGTGCTGGTCTGGCAGGCCAGGCGCATGCTGGCCGATGCCCGGGTGCGGCGGCTGGCCACCGAGTTTGCCTGCCAGTGGCTGCACATCTACGACTTCAACCAGACCGAGGAAAAAAGCGAGAAGCACTTCCCCGAGTTTGCCGCAATTCGCGGGGACATGTACGAGGAGTCCATCCGGTTCTTTACCGATCTGTTTCAGCGGGACGCCTCCCTGTTGAGCCTGTTCAATGCCGATCACACCTTCGTCAACCGGAGGCTGGCGGAGTTTTACGGGATCCAGGGCATTCAGGGCGAGGGTTGGCAGCGCATCCGCACGCAGGAGCATGGGCGCGGCGGCATTCTGGCGCTGGGCGCCACCCTGAGCAAGCAGTCGGGCGCCTCCAGGACCAGTCCCATCCTGCGCGGCAACTGGATCAGCGAAGTGCTCCTGGGAGAGAAGCTGCCGCGGCCGCCCCAGGATGTGCCCGAGCTTCCGCCCGATGAGACCGCTACCGAGGGGATGACCCTGCGCCAACTGGTGGCCCTGCACACCAGCGAGCCCAGTTGCGCCTCCTGCCATCGACGGATCGACCCCTTCGGCTTTGCTCTGGAAGGCTTCGACGCCGTCGGCCGGCGCCGCCAGCGGGACATGGCCGGCCGGCCCCTGGACAC
Source organism: Terriglobia bacterium (assembly GCA_963665655.1). Taxonomy (GTDB): domain Bacteria; phylum Acidobacteriota; class Terriglobia; order Versatilivoradales; family Versatilivoraceae; genus Versatilivorator. The sequence goes on along the minus strand of OY762429.1, from coordinate 3,300,055 downwards.
CCGGACCGCGCTTCCCGACGGAACCGAGGTTGAAGGACTGGCCGGTTTGCGGGACTACCTGTTGGAGCACCGCCGGGAGGAAGTGCTGCGGCAGTTCTGCCGCAAGCTGCTGGGGTATGCCATCGGGCGGGAGTTGAAACTCTCCGACCAACCGCTCGTCACCGAGATGTTGCAGCGTCTGGCCGAAAACGGCTACCGGTTCTCGGTGGCCATCGAGACCATCGTTCGAAGCCGTCAGTTCCGGGAGATCCGGGGCACGGATCTGCGGGTGGCGCGGGGCCCCGGCCCCTGATCCTGTGGGCGGGCTTCCGGGGCGCCGATCCGAGATTTTGACCGTTGCTGGTGCGTTCGGAGGCCATTTGGAGGTAGAATAGCCGCGCAATCCCTCTCTCTTTTGCCGTGAGGCCGATAATGATCAACCGTCAATTTTCTCGACGAAAATTCCTGCGGGGGCTGGGCGTCACCATGGCGCTGCCCTGGATGGAGTCGCTGCCGGTTCGGGACGCCTGGGCGGCTCCGGGCGTGCGCGCCTCCAATGAGGCCCCGGTTCGCCTGGGCGTGTTGTTTGCGGGCAACGGGTTTCACACCAAGGAGTGGTGGGCCAGGGGAGCAGGGAAACAAATGGAGCTCGGCCGGGTGCTGGAGCCCCTGACCGATTTTCGCGAGCGAATGGTCTTCATCCGCGGGCTCTACAACGCCGAGGCGCTCAAGGGCAACATCCACAGCTCCCAGACCGGCAACCTGCTTTCGGGGGCGCCTCTGGCCAACGGCGGCGAGATTCGTTCCGGGACCAGCTTCGACCAGGTGGTGGCCCAGAACTACGGGCGCTCCACCAAGGTGCCCAGCCTGGTGATCGGTTGCGAGAGGTCCAACCCGGGGATTCACAAGAACTACTCCATGCTCTACAGCTCGCATATCTCCTGGAGCTCTCCCACGGCTCCCACCCCGCTGGAGGTCTATCCCGCCCTGGCTTTCGACCGGCTGTTCAAGGACAGCGTCCAGCGCGGAGACCAGAGTGTGCTGGATGCGGTGCTGGACGAGGCCCACCGCCTGCGCCGGGACATCGGCTCCAATGATCAGCACAAGCTGGACGAGTATCTGAACTCGGTGCGTGAGGTGGAGCGACGCATCGAGCAGGCCGGCAGCCGGGGCGAGGTGCAGGGCTGGCGCCCCACCCGGGACAAGCCCGACATTCCCCGTCCGCCGGACGGCATGCCTCAGGACATCCCCGAGCACATGCGGCTCATGAGCGACATCCTGGTGCTGGGCTTCCAGACCGACGCCACCCGGGTCTGCACCCTGAAGCTCAACAACGATCACAGCTACCTGCTGTTCCGCCACCTTGGAGTCACGGTCGGCCACCACGAGCTCTCTCACCAGGACAACGACGCCTGGCTTCGCGTGAACCAGTTCTTCGTGGAGCAGTTGGCCTACATCGCCCGCAAGCTGGACGCCGTTCAGGAGGGCGAGCGGACCGCCCTGGACAACTCCATGCTGATGATGTGCTCCAGTATGCTGACGGGCCGCCACAACGCCAAGCAACTGCCGGTGGTCCTGCTGGGCGGCGCCGGGGGGCAGTTGAAGGGCGGCCGGATCCTGAACTACCTCGACAAGCCCAACCGCAAGATGTGCAGCCTGTTTCTGTCCATGCTGGACAAGTACGGCATTCACCTCAAGGAGTTCGGCGACTCGCAAGAGCGGCTGCTGGAGGTCTAGCCGCTCGACCGCGGGCTTCCCGTCCTCATTTCTCGAAACGTAACGGCAAGCCTGGTTACGTGTCTTCTTTTCCCGCTGTCTCGGTGCGGGGCCATAACTCTTTCGGAAATTTCGATACGTGCGACTGCGCGGGAATGATGGAGGTCTTTATGCGGATGACTCCCATTGCAAGAGTCAATTTGTGGGGCTGCCTTGCGGCCGGTCTGCTGTGGATCGTGGTGGGCGCGGCGCCGGCTGAAGGGGGGGACTTCTACGTCGGTGTCACGGGGTCGGGCGAACGTCTGGATGTCCTGTACGACAAGACCGTGGACAACACCAGTCCCAACAACACATCGCTCAACCAGGGCCAGGTTTTTCGAGCCGACGACTCCGCTACCAAGGTGGGTTACGGCTACGGATTCCTGGCCGGCTACCGCGTGCCTCTGGGCCTGACCGGTGTTTTTGTGGCCGGCGAGGGCGATATGGCCTATCACCGAGGTGTGGCGTTAGGGCGCTTGCCGGGGCTGGGGACTTCCGAGGGCCGCAATCAACTGGGAGAGGTCTGGCCCGAGGAATGGTCCTTCGACAAGGACAAGAGCTTCGGCTTCACCCTGCGGCTGGGGGCCGGAATCCCGGTGGTGGGACCGGGGCTGGGTCCAAGCATCTACGGGCTGGTCGGGGTGCGGCGACTCAGCGCGGGATTCAGGTCGGACTACACCGGATGCCTGAATCCGACCCCCTGCACCGATGCCAGCCAGTTCACCTCGGGGACCGATCGATTCGACGAGAACTTCACCGGCTGGACCACCGGCGGCGGGATCGAAAAAAAGATGGGGAACATCGCCCTGCGGGGCGAAGTTCGCTACACCGATTACGGAAGCGCCTCCAGGACCATTCCCTTCACCGACGTGGGGGTGACGGTCCCCTTGTCGCTGGAAACCAGCGGCGTCAGCGCCCGCCTGGGGCTGCTCTTGTATTTCTGAACCGGCGCCGCTTGCCGTAAACGAAACAAGAAAGACATATCCACGAAGGCAAACGAAGAACGACGAAGGGCCACCAAGCGGGACGGCTCTGCCGCATCGGCACGAGTTGCGGCCTTGAAACCGGACGCGCGCCCCCTTGAAAAGCAAGAGTGATGGGAAGAGAGCCCCCCGGGAGCGCGGGCGTCCCGCCCGCCCAATTCCAGGCGCAGCCTGGCTCAATCTCTCCCACTTCGATCTGCAGAGAACAGCGCCATTGCTCCGCTTCCTGAGGGACAGCGTATGGTTCTGTCCATCCATTCTCGGGTTGGATTTCGCTTGTCTTCTACACCCAAATATAAATAATATGTTACCTGATAGGTAACACAATCAGATGCCAGTGTGGAGATCACTTTCCGCAACCGAAAGCTCGCCAAGACATTCAACTCAGCCGATGCTCTCCAAACAGCATACGGTCCCCGCATGGTGCGGACGATCATGACCCGCCTCGCGGTGCTTCAGGCGGCTCCGACCTTGTCCATGGTGCCGACCGTTCCACCGAACCGGCGTCATCAGCTTCATGGAAATCGTGCCGGCCAGTATGCCGTCGATCTCGTTCATCCTCACCGGCTGGTTTTCAGTCCCAATCATGACCCCATTCCGGTTAAAGCGGATGGTGGGATCGACACGGATCAGGTAACTGCGATTACGGTCATCGAGATAGTTGACTATCATTGAAGGAGGCAAACGACATGGTGGCAACGACATTTTCCTACCGGCCCGACTATGCCGTTCCCCCCGGCTGGGTCCTGGAGGAACACTTGAAGAGCCACAGTCTCTCTCCTGCCGAACTTGCCCGACGGTGCGGCCGTTCCGCAAAACTGATCAGCGAAATCATTGCCGGCAAGGCTCCGGTCGAGCCCAAGACCGCTCTGCAGTTTGAGAAAGTGCTTGGCCTTGATGCCGGGATTTGGCTGGGCATCGAGGCTCGCTATCGACTTCACCAGGCCCGTGAGGCCGAGGCGAAAGAGACGCAAGAGAACGTTGTGTGGGTAAAGACTTTTCCTGTAAGGGAGTTGGTGAAACGAGGGAAGATCGAAAAGCCCGCCTCGGAGTCCGATGCGGTGTCAAAGCTGCTGGCCTTCTTTGGGGTAGGGTCGGTCCAGGTGTGGCATGGCCGATACGAGCAGATGAATGTGGCGTACCGGCATTCGCGCAGCTTTAAGAGTGACGGCGCAGCCCTGGTAACTTGGCTGCGGCTTGGAGAGATTGAGGCTAAGCGGCAGGAGTGTTCCGATTACAACGCGGCTCGATTCAAGCGGGCTTTAAAGGAGATTCGCGGACTCACACGGGCTCCGGTAACGAGCGCCCTGGAAAAGGCGCAGCAGCTCTGCAATGAAGCCGGCGTTGCGCTGGCGCCAATCAAGCCCTTCCGCAGGACGGCACTCAGCGGCGCGGCTTGGTGGCTCAACCGCCGGAAGGCGGTGATTGCGCTCAGCGCGCGCCACAAGACGGACGACCATCTGTGGTTCAGCCTGTTCCACGAATCTGCCCATATTCTGCTGCACAGCAAGAAGACTGTTTTTATCGATGGGACGCAAGCGGCTGGTGAGGTCGAAGACATTGAAACGCAGGCCGACCGGTGGACTTCGGATTTTTTTGTGTCCCCCCCCCGATGGGAGCGGTTCAGGGTCTTCAATTCCTATAGCGACAGTTACATTCTTGAGTTTGCCGAGGAACAGGGTATAGCCCCTGGCATCGTTGTCGGGAGACTTCAGCACGAAGGTCGTCTGTCGTGGGGAACGCGTCTGAACAAGCTGAAGGTGAGGTTGGAGTGGGAGTCTACATCATGAGCGGCTCGACTGCATTCGATAAAGGTCCTAATGGCATCCAACCATCACCGCAATCCGCCGAAAAATCCGATCGGCTGAAGGATTTGTTGAGAGCGATGTTCCCGTTCGAAGACCGAGACAATATTCCAATCGTCCTGCAGCGGCCGAGCGCCAGCCGTAACACCACGGCCATCGAGCCAATTTTCGCGAGATGATCCAAAAGAGAGGATTTGAGATGCCGCAGGTGGCAAAGAATCGGTACGTGACACAGATTCGTCAATCGGATGTTCCCCATCTGAATCCAGAGGCTGCACTTGGTCATCTCCGCCCCAAAACGAAGATAGAGCTAAAAACGAAGAAGCAACTTATCCAATCTCCGGAAGACGGACTTCCTCCTCACGTCGTGCTGCTCGGAGCAGGGGCAAGCCGAGCCGCATTTCCAAACGGGGACAGGGCAGGGCAAAGAGTTCCGCTGATGAATGACTTGGTGGACGTCCTCGGACTCAGACCAATAATCAAACAAGCCGGAAAGGGATTCGAGCAGGGGAACGATTTCGAGGCAATTTACTCTAAGCTGGCCTCAAATCCCCACCATGCAAACATAACCAAGCAAATTGAACAGGAGGTAGAATACTATTTCTCCACCCTTCAACTCCCGGTCGAAGCAACGTTGTACGACTGTCTTCTTCTCTCCCTCAGAAAAGATGATGCAGTGTTCACGTTTAACTGGGATCCATTCTTGTTCGACGCGTACCAACGGAACCGCCACGTTGGGCCACTCCCCAAAATATTTTTCCTCCACGGAAACGTTCGGATCGGGAAGTGTCCGAAGCATGAATGTTGGGGCGAGAAAAATGGGAGGTGTCCCGTTTGCTTTTCACGCTTCAAGGATGTGCCACTGCTTTACCCCGTAGAGAAAAAAGATTACTCGAAAAGTCCCTACATCAAGACAGCTTGGGATGCAGCAAGACAAGCGTTCAAAGAGGCGCTCGTACTAACCATATTCGGCTACGGTGCACCGGAATCTGACAGAGATGCAGTAGACCTTTTGAAGTTGGCATGGAAAAAAAGGAGCAACAGAGAATCCGAACACGTCGAGATCGTGGATATAGTCTCCGAGGAAATCCTTCACGAACGTTGGTCATCTTTCACTCCAACCCACCATCTCCACCCGAGACAGAACGTCACTGAGTCCTGGGTAGCGGGATGGCCGCGACGCTCCCGTGAAGCGGTGTGGTTCCCAATGAGCGAAGGAACGCCGTGTCAAAAATTTCCGATGACCCCAACGACCAACGTCTCGGAGTTGCAGCAGCAAACACTCGAAATCCTCAAATGGGAAAACTGAAGATGGCCTCGAAGCGAGATGGAAGTTGAGGCTTCTCCAATACTGCCTCGTGCTTTACCGTTTCGCTTGTCGTGAGTCCGGCCGGGGACATGCTGCCTTGAGAAGGAGGTGATATGAGCAGAATCGGCATGAGACCTGTGCATCCCAGTGAAATTTTGCGCGATGAGCTGGATGCTCTGCAGATGTCCGCACAGGCCTTTGCTGGCGGCCTGAACAATCCGGGCAATCGAATTGCAGCCATATTGAATGGGCGGCGCGGCGTTACCGTTGACACTGTGTTGCGCTTGTCTCGCTATCTCGGCACCACGGCGGAATTCTGGTTGAACCTGCAGAAGACGTTCGAACTGCGGACGGCTGAGATAAGGACAGGGAAACAGATTGAAAAGCGCATCAAGCCGCGACAGGCCGCCAGAACTTGATCCAGTCAGAGGACAAAAGGGGAGGGCGACCCTCCAAGTACTCCTGATACCACACTGTTTCCTGTGACAGGAATTTGCCCATGAGGACTTCCGTCACACGTTGGCGAGGCGCGTCTTTGAGGGCGAAAAGTGGCCAAGGTCGTCAGTTTTCACGGAGATGCAATGAAACCACCGGGCCGTGGATTGCCTTGTCAGACCACCGTCTGCCCATTGCTCCAGATTTCGAATTCACTCAAGTCAATATCCCTGTTTCACGCTACGGCGTAGCCACCTTGCTCCACGTGGACCGATTGAAACAAGGCAGGGCGCCTCAAGGGAGCGAATAATTTCACCTCTCCAGTCCCTGGGGTGAAATCCCGCCTTCCCTGCTTCTTCCACCTGCCAAACCCTTGATAATCCTCACTGCCCCTGGGGTAGAATCTTCTTGCCCCCCTCGAAATCCCTCGCACTGCAAGGGGTTTCAACAGCGCAATGGCCTCATTAAAGAGTCCGGCTGGAGCGAAAGGCGACAGTATGAGTGACCGGCAACATTCTCCCCCGGTTTCCTCGGAGAAATTCGACCGGCTGAAAGACCTGTTGCGGGCGATGTTCCAGCTCGACCGCGGCGATCTGGATTTCGGCCTGTACCGGATCATGAACCTGAAGGCGGCCGAGATCGAGGCGTTTCTGGAGAACGATCTGCTGCCACAGGTGAAAGCCGTCCTGGCCGGGGTGGCTGACGACCAGCGGGCGGCCCTGTACGGGGCGCTTGCGGAGGCCAGAGAATTGGCCTGGAAGTTGCAGGTCGATCCCGACGAATCGCCGACGGTGGTTGCACTGAAACAGAAACTGGCCGAGGCCAAGGCCGACGCGGCCGCCGAAGCCGACGTCTACAACCATCTCGCCAATTTCTTCGCCCGCTATTACGCCGAGGGCGACTTCATCTCCCAGCGCCGCTACTCCGGCGGAGGCCATTCGGCCTATCTCGTCCCTTACGACGGCGAGGAAGTCAAGCTGCACTGGGCCAACCAGGATCAGTACTACGTCAAGTCAACCGAGAATTACGCTTCCTACGTCTTCACCGTTGCGGCCGGTGAGCAAAAACGTCGCGTCCGCTTCGAAATTGCGGCGGCCGACAGCGAGAAGGACAACATCAAGGAAGCCGGCGGCAAGCAGCGCCGTTTCGTTCTCGCCAGCAGCAAGAGCGCCGTCACCCTCGAAGGCCGCGAGTTGGTCGTCCGCTTCGAGCACCGGCCATTGACGGAACGCGAGAAGCAAGCCTGGCCCGGCAACGGCAGCAGGCAGCAGGACCGCATCAACGAGGCGGCCCGTCAACGAATCTTCAAGGCCTTGGCGCCGGATTGGTTGGCGCTGCTGGCCGCACCCGCCCCCACCGAGAGCCACCCCGACCGTAGCGTCCTTGACAGGCACGTGGCCGTGTATACGGCAAAGAACAGCTTCGACTACTTCATTCACAAGGACCTGGGCGGCTTCCTGCGCCGCGAGCTGGATTTCTACCTGAAAAACGAAGTGCTGAACCTGGACGATCTTGCGGTTGGGGATGCGGCCCGGCTGAGCCGGGCGCTGGCGCGAACGCGGGCCGTCCGCCACGTGGCCGACAAGATCATCACCTTTCTGGCGCAACTGGAGGACTTCCAAAAACAGCTCTGGCTCAAGAAGAAATTTGTCCTGGAAACCCAGTGGTGCGTGACCTTGGACCGCGTGCCGGAGACTCTATACCCGGAGGTCATCGCCAGCGAAGCCCAGCACAACGAATGGGTCAAGCTGTTCTCCATCGACAAGATTGAAGGCGACCTTGCCAACGGCAACACGGGATACACCCATCCCCTGACTGAACGGTTTCTCAAGACCAATCCCTTCCTGGTGTTGGACACCCGCCACTTCGACCGTACCTTCATTGACCGGCTGCTGGCGGCATTGTCGGACGCCGGTCCACTGGAAGACCGTTCGGACGGCCTGCTGGTCCACGGCGAGAACTTCCAGGCGTTGAATTTGCTGCAAACGCACTACCGTGAGGAGGTCAAATGTATCTATATTGACCCACCCTTTAATACGGATGCTTCGCCGATCCTTTATAAGAATGGGTATAAGTCCTCAACTTGGATTTCCCTTGTGGAGAATAGCCTACATGTTTCTCAAACACTATTGGCAGACGATGGTGTTCTAGTCGCAGCCATCGATGATGAACAACAGCGAGAGTTGAACTTTATACTCTCCCGCATTTTCGACGACAGGTTTCTTGGAACAATCATTGTCCGAACTAATCCTTCGGGACGCCCGACCAAAAGCGGATACTCCGTGGCACATGAATACCTCCTGTATGCTGGTCGGGGGCAGAGATCCGCACTTGTGCGAATGCTGCCGACAGAGAAGCAAGCGGGGCGTTTCTCAGAGCGAGATAGCAAAGGTGTATTCGAGTGGAGAAACCTACGGCGAGAAGGCTCAAATTCAGATCGAACCGCCCGCCCAGCCCTTTACTACCCGATTTATATCAAAGGCACGGAAATACGTATTCCCAATATGGCGTGGAATTCGTCCACTAACGAATGGATTGTAAAGGACAAGCCCCAGACTCGCGAACAAGTGGTTTTTCCAGATAATGAGAGTGGAGCCCAGAAGACTTGGCGTTGGGAATGGAAGACGGTCATCAATTCCCTTACAGATGTTGCTGTACGCAAAGACCGCTCAGGACGTGATTATGTGTACTATAAAAGACGCCCTCATCATCAAGGCGTCGTCTCGATCTCCTGCTGGTTCGACGCAAAGTACTCGGCTGTTGAGCACGGCACGGCGCTGCTGAAGGATATGTTTGGGGAATCGGTCTTCTCATATCCGAAGTCTATTCATGCGGTGCTGGATTCCATCTATATCGCAGGGGCTCAACAGGGGAATGCGCACATTCTGGATTACTTCGCCGGCTCTGGTACGACTGGCCACGCGGTCATCAATCTGAATCGCGAGTTCGGCGGAGAGCGGAAATATATCCTGGTAGAGGTCGGCCACCACTTTGACACCGTACTGCTGCCCCGCATCAAGAAGGTTGTCTATTCTCCAGACTGGAAGGAAGGCCAGCCGGTCTCACGCAACGGGTCCACTCAATGCTTCAAATACATCCGTTTGGAATCCTACGAGGACACGCTGGACGGGCTGGAGTTGACATCGCCGTCGTCAGCGCAACAGGATTTGCTGCTGCAGAACCCCGCGCTCGCCGAGGATTACCGGCTGCGTTATGCGCTCGGCGAGGAAACCTCCGAAAGCGCCTGCCTGCTGGGGAAGCATTTCACCGACCCCTTCGCCTACACGCTCTCCGTCGTGCGTGACGGTGTTCGCCGGGAAACGCCCGTCGACCTCCCCGAATCCTTCAACTTCTTGATCGGCCTGCGCCTGGAATCCCGCCGTCGGATCGACGGCGTGCTCGCCATTACCGGAACCGATGCCCAAGGGCGCAAATGCCTGATCCTGTGGCGCAATCTGAGCGAAACCGACAATACCGCGCTGGAAGCATGGTTCGCCCGCAACCGGACGCAATTCCCTGGCCCGCTCGATCTCGTCTACGTCAACGGCGACCACACCTTGAACGCCCTGAAACAGCCGAACGAAGGCTGGACCGCAAAGACCATCGAACCGACTCTCAGAGAATTGCTGTTTTCGGGAGAGCGGTGACTCGATGTAACCTCTTTTTGCGGATTCCTTTTTGCGACCTATTGATCTGTTCCCCGTTTGTGGTACATTCTCGGTGTACAAGATGGGGAGGTGTCCAAATGGCAAAGACCGAAATGATCCGTGCCCGTGTTGAACCGGAGTTGAAGATCCAAGCCGAAGAAGTTTTCTCGGGCCTAGGTTTGTCGCCAACCGAGGCGATCACTTTGTTTTATCGACAGGTGACGCTGCATCAGGGTTTGCCGTTCGCTGTGAAGATTCCCAATGCCGAGACCATCGCGGCGATGCGCCAGGCCCGCGCAGGAGAGGGCCTCACCGAATACGCCGACCTGGAGGATCTCAAAGCCCGTCACGGTTGACCCATGCGCCTGCTCACCACGAAGCGGTTCGAGAAGGATCTCAAACGGAGCAGGAAGCGCGGCAAGAATCTCGACAAGCTCTGGAGTGTCGTGGAACGGATCCTGTCGAAACAGCCTCTAAACCCACGACATCGACCGCATCGGTTAGCCGGGGACTGGTTTCCTTGCTGGGAATGTCATATCGAACCAGACTGGCTGTTGGTCTGGGACCAGGAGGACGACACTCTCATCCTGGTTCGGACCGGAACCCATACCGATTTGTTCGATTGATCAGCCATCTCGTATATCTATCGTCTGTGGGCATCGGAATACAGTAATGATAAAGGGCGCTATGGATAACGTCCTTACAGGTGGTTGTGGAGGTTCTCGACCTATCGAAGTGCAGGTTCCTGGACAGCGTCCGACGGCTGCGGAAACTCCTGGGGCTTCGAAGAGCCGATTGCCCATCGACCATCCACCCATGGGCGAGGTAGGGCCGCGGCGAAGTAGCCGTGTCAGCGCGGTCTCACTCGCCTCCGCCGAATGGGCTGGGTCCGTCTGTCACACCGAATGGACCTTCCACCAACTATCGCCGTATATCGGAAAGTCGAAGTCCTCCATGGCCGCAGCCTTGGTGAGGGAATTCACCCTACCAGGTCACACCGTCTATGAACCGTTTTCAGGGTGCGGGTCGATTGCGTTTGAAAGCTGGGTGGCCGGCTGCAACGTAATCGCAAATGACCTAAGCCCATATGGGAGCCTTCTCACTCGTGCGAAGCTCTTTCCCTATGGATCGCTAAAACTTGCGTTGGACGATCTTCATCGTTCCGCCGCAGCCATCAATGAGGAAGCCAAGCCAGATCTGCGGTCCGTGCCGAAGTGGGTTCGAGAGTTCTTTCATCCCGAAACACTCCGCGAGATCCTGACCTGGACTGCAGTGCTGCGGCGTCGGCGATACTGGTTTCTACTGGCGTGCTTGATGGGGATTCTGCATCATCAACGCCCGGGCTTCCTTTCCTTTCCAAGCAGTCACTCGGTGCCGTACTTGCGCTTGCGGAAGTTTCCCCGCGAGCAGTTTCCAGAAATGTACAAGTACCGTTCGTTGGTGGACCGGCTAGAGAAAAAAGTGGCGCGTGCATTTCGGCGCGTTCCAGAGCTTGATTATGACGTGCGCCGCTCGTGTTACTCGCAGGATGCCGCTCGATTCAGCCCCGGACCAGTTGATGTCATCCTTACGAGCCCGCCGTACATGCGACAACTCGACTACGGTCGGGACAATCGTTTGCGATTGTGGTTTCTGGGGTGTCGCGACAGCGATGCTCTCGACAAGTCCGTGTCCCCACCCGAGAGCGATTTTCTTGATTTGATGCGAGCGTGTTTCAGGCGCTGGAAAGACGCTCTGAGATCTGAGGGCACTTGCGTTCTTGTCATGGGTGATACGTGCAGTCGAGAGAACCGTAGTGCGCTTCCAGATGCGGTAAGGCAACTCGCGCACGATAGTGGCTTTATTTTCTCAGATCAGCGCACGGACGTCATTCCGAGCGACAGGCGTGTCAGGCGGGGGATCACCGGCAGTTTGTCAGAGACAATTCTAGTGTTGCGCAAAGGCAGGGGCGGGCGGTAGGGGGAATATGTAGCAGCAGTTCAAGGAAAAATCATGAGAAAACACCTTCCGGGACCCGAGCAGTTTGTCGGAAAACCAGTGCCCGACAACCCCGAGTACGTCATCGTCAGGAAACTCGATTCTGGTTGCAACGGGCACGTATTCGTCGCCCGTTCCGACACGGTCGGCCGAGAGATCGCGTGCAAGGTGATCCCCGTCGCGAATCTGATAGGTGCTGACCGCAGCCCTCCGGCCTGGAAAGAAGAGATACTCAAGGCGAATACTGTGCCGTCAAACCGAGTCGTTAAGTTCTACAGCTTTGGGACGTGGCCAACGAAGGATGGCGATTGCGTATTCCTGTTGTCCGATCTCGTTCGCGGACCAACTCTGCGCAAATACCAAAAGAGCTCGTCAGTCACCCTCCTCTTTGTGCTGGACTTCTTCAAGGAAATGCTGGATTTCTTGCGAGAGTTGCAGGAGGTTGGTCTTCAGCATGGCGATTTTCACGCGGGCAACGTGCTCGTCGAAGATCGCTCTGCATCGTTGATCGGAACTCAGTACGCGTTCCGGGTAACTGATTTCGGGGTCGCCTCGTTGACTACCGGCACAAAACTTCTGGATGACTTTGATCAGGTCGGGCTTATGCTGCGTGACCTCCTGGACCTTGTGGATTACCAGACGTGCACGCCGGAGGACCGACATATGTTCGACGTTCTCAACGACGATTTTCTAGCAAAGGGGCTTTTTGAGCGAGACTCTGCTTACGACGAGCGAGCCCGAAATCCGCACTTGCTCTTCGAGTCGCTGGGGAATGCAGAGCGAGCCTTTGCGGTTCGCACCTCCGGCACTGCCCGGCGCAAGCTGGTAACACCGTTCGACTACCTCAGTTGCGAACAAATCGGCGAATCTCATGCGCTCCTCAAGGAGTTGTATTCGGACAAGATGGTTGGCCTGCGCGTCATTGAGGAAACAAATAATCTAGTACTGACAGGACCGCGAGGTTGTGGCAAGACGACCGTCTTTCGGAGCTTGAGCCTGAAGCATCGGTTTTACACGCAAGATGACGCGCCGGGGTCAGTCTCGTACATTGGTGTCTACTACCGGTGCGACGACCTCTATTTCAGTTTTCCCCGGTACGTTCTACCTGCGCGCACTGAAGCGCTCGACGTGCCGTTACATTTCGTTACAGCGACGTTGATGCGCGAACTGCTGGAGTCATTGGGCCTTTGGCTTCCGCGACACTTTCCCGAGGAGTGGCAGCGCGACGAGTCGACCGTCGCCAGGGAACTGTGGAAAGTACTTGGACTGAAAAAACCACAGCAGCCTAGCGCTGACACGTTTGCTGTGATTCAGCGCACGCTCGGTCGAGAGCGGGAGCGTGCGGCCAAGAAACAGCGGTTCGTCAACGACCCTGCCCATTCCTTTGGAGAGTACTTTGGCCCTGGCGTCCTGCCGGCGTTCTGTTCGACGCTTTCCGAGCGAATTTCATGCCTTGCTGGACGGCCAATCTTCTTTTTTTTCGATGACTACTCGAAACCGAAGATCAGCAGCGAGTTACAGAAGAACGCAAATCGGCTTCTTATGCAGCGCAGCCCAGCGTGTTTTTTCAAGCTTGCCACTGAGAGCCCGGCTTCATACGAGAGCAGCGATGTTGATGGGAAATCTTACGTCGAGGGACGCGAGTTTCGTCTCATCAATCTCGGGATCGACTTCATCAAGGCAGAGAGCGATGACAAGCTGCGGTTCGTCGATGATGTCTTCGGGCGGCGGTTTCAATACACGAAGGACTATCCGGTGTCGTCGCTTGAATCTCTTGTCGGCGACGAACCGAACGCGGTGCCGCACAACGAGGTGGCGAGAGCGCTTCGAAGCGGCAAGCATCCAAAGATCTGGGGCCGTCGCGCGCTCGGGGAACTTTGTAGCGGCGACATCCATTTTCTTATCGAACTTGTGGGGAAGATGGTGGCAGCTACAGGGGGTGCGGACGAGTTGGCTGGAGGGAATGTGCCTGCAATTACGGCCGAAATCCAGAACAAGGCGATCCGCGATGAGGCCGGCAAGTTCCTTCGAAATCTTCGCACACTCCCGACGGGGCAGGCGTTGGTTGAAGTCGTTGAAGCGTTTGGCAGCGTGGCGTCGTCATACCTACGTTTCAAGGATTCAAAGAACGAAACGTCCTGGCCACCGCACCAGGCATCGCGAATCGAGCCTTACGAAGATCCTCACCTCACGGGCAGTGCGAAGGAGATTTACGACGACCTCCTTCGCTATTCCGTCTTCATCGAGGATGTTCGCGGAAAGAGCCGGAGGGGAAATGTCGTCCCGCGCCTCTATTTGAGACGGTTCTTGATTCCGTTCTTCAACCTCACGTTTAGCCGCCGGGACTCCCTGGAACTTAGCGTTGAGGATTTTAGAAGCCTCCTCCTTACCCCCAAGGCGTTCGAGAGAAAGAAGCGGCTTAAGAGTATTGTCCCTCGTGAAGTGACAGCCAAGGACGCCAAGCAAGACGCAACACCTGAGCAGCTATCACTCAACCTCGTCCGTCCACCGCAGGAGTAGATATGCGAGTTCTTCGCGTGGATGAATGGCTCCGACAATTACCGTATCCTGAGCTTCAGGTCGCTACCGCACCAAAACTCGGCTCAAATGACGTCCTGTTGACCTGCGCTGGATTTGAAGATCGGGCTATCGAGGCGCTACGGCGGGCGGTATTGGCGGGTTGCCGTGGATTCCGTGTCCTGTGCATCAAGTACCTACCATATGTTAGTGCAAACCGGGAAGAGGAAATTGCTAGCCTTTGCTCCCAAGCGCAGGGAGCCCTTGAGTCGCTGACGTTCGACCGCGAGCATCCCGCCGGCGCCGCTGACCGTATCCTCGCACGCGTACCGGACAGCCTTTGCCTCCATGTTGACTTATCCGGTATGTCAAGGATCTTGATCGTTCAACTCGTGGCGGCGCTCATACGCGGCGCTCGTTCAGCACGCTCCGAAATATTGTACTGCAGTGCAAATGTCTATCCGCCCCAGCAGGAACAAGTTGAATCGAAGCTTGCCGAGCACACGGATCTCGTGGGCCTGACAATGTTTGTCTCTACGGGCGTGTTCGGCCTGACGATTGTGCCTGAACTCTCCAGCGTTGCTATGCAGGGCCAGCCGATCCGGGTCATCACATTTCCTTCTTGGAACACAACACAGCTTGCAGCAGTCTGCTCTGAAATGCAGGCCTCCCACTTTACTATTGTGCATGGAATTCCTCCAGATCCAGAGAATGCTTGGCGACGCAACGCAATCCGGTCACTAAATCGAGTCGAATCGTTGCATGCCCAACAGGAATTCGATGTGAGCACGCTAGATTATAGGGAAACGCTCGACTTGCTATTGAAAATCTACGATACGAACCGACAACGCGAGAAGCTAGTCGTATCTCCGACAGGCAGCAAGATGCAGTCTCTCGCGGTCGGGGTCGTATGCGCGTTCCTGCGAGATGTGCAGGTCGTGTATCCCACGCCGCGTTTGTTCGCCGCTCCGGCTGACTACACAAGAGGAGTGGGGCATTTATACCGATTGCCACTTGAACAGTTCGTCGTACCGCGAAGGTGATTTCGTGGGGCGGAGGAAACCGCACTTGGAACGACAGTCTACTTTCTGTTCGGTTTGGATAGCTAACAAACAACCGGATGTTGATGACGGCTTACGCATCGTACATTTACCCACGAGTTCCTCAGGATATGCGTTCGTGCTCCTAAGGACGGACCACGGTGATTCCGTTTCATGACGACTGGTCCAGACAGTAGTGTATTTCTGTAATGCCGATGCGTTACTGCCAAGCGGCGACTGCACCCCTCCAAAACCGCCTCGTCCTGTAGGTGAACACGACATGCTGAATCCCTCACACCCCGGCCTCATGATTCGAGACAGCATCGAGGCATCCGGTTGGACGGTGACGGAATGCGCCAGGCGGCTCGGCGTCACCAGGAACAACCTGTCTCGGCTGCTGAATGGGCGGATTGGAATCTCGCCGGTGATGGCCCTGGCCCTGGAACGCATTGATTGGAGCAACGCGGACCATTGGATGAGATTGCAAGCCGGCTACGCATTGGCCCAAGAGCGGCGCAAGCAGGAAGCGGCCTGAATGGACCCAGCCGAAGGACAACCCAATTGACGGCCCTCCGAAACCACCTCGTCCTTCACCGCTTCATCTGCCGGGAGTTCGGCTACGAGGGCCTGCCCGCCATGCTGGCGCGGCTCCGGGACGCGCCGGCTGGCTTCACCGGCAGCGGCGAAAGCGAATACGCCCGCGCGCTTTACCTGAATCCGGGCCTCGCCAAGGTCACTCCTGAACAGCTTTCCACCTACGACGCCAACCTCGCGGCCCACAGCCGCAAGCTGCGCATGAACGGCGAGCAGGGCCGGGACTGGAAGCCCTATCAGTACCTTGCCCTCCTTTTCACCGAACACTACCTGAGCCGCACTTTTGACGATCCCGAAGAGTTGTGCGCCGACCTGAACCAAGCCAAGGCCGAAGACCGCCGGGCGGCGGCCATGCCGGATTACGACCCCGAAGATCTGCGCACCGTGGCCTTCCAGAGCGCCACCGGCTCGGGCAAGACGCTTCTCATGCACGCCCACATCCTGCAATTCCAGCACTACCTGCACCGATCCGGCAGACGGCTCAACAACATCGTCCTGCTGACGCCCAACGAACAGATGTCGGTGCAGCACGAACGAGAGTTGCAGGCCAGCGGCCTGCGGGCAAGGCTGTTTTCGGCTGAAGCCGCTGCCGATCTGTTTTCACCCATCGAGATCATCGACCTCAACAAGCTGGCCGAGAAGAAGGGCGTCAAGCGCGTGGCCGTGCAGGACTTCGGCGACAACAATCTGGTGCTGGTCGACGAGGGGCACCTGGGGGCCTCCGGCAAGGTGTGGCGCGAGCGGCGACAAGAGCTGTCCCGAGGCGGCTTTACTTTCGAGTATTCGGCCACCTTCAACCAGGTGGTCAGCAAGGATGCGGCGCTGCTGAACGCCTACGGCAAATGCCTGCTGTTCGACTATTCCTACCGCCAGTTTCACCAGGACGGGTACGGCAAGGACTATGCCATATCCAACCTGCGGAGTGGAATGGAGGACGGCAGCAACCGCATGTACCTGCTGGGCTGCCTGCTGACGTTCTACCAGCAGTGCCGAATCTGGCGGGACAAGGGCGCGCAATGGGCGGCATTCAACCTGACCAGGCCGCTGTGGGTTTTCCTGGGCAAGACGGTGACCGGCGCCAGCCGGGCGGACAAGGCGACCCAGTCGGACGTGGTCCTTATTTTGAACTTTCTGGGTTGGGTGCTGGCAAACGGCAGCGCCGTGCGGCCCATGCTCGACAACCTGCTGGCCGGAAAGTCCGGACTGCCGGACGAAGCGGGAAGGGACTACTTCGCCGGTCGGTTCGGCTATCTCAACCGAAATCCGAAGGACGACTTGTATGCCGACCTGTGCGATGTCCTGTTCCACGGACAGGGGGCGCTCCACGTTGTCTATCTGACCGCGGGAGAAGGTGAATTGCATCTGCGCAGTGCGGACAATCCCGTTTTCGGCGTGGTCAATATCGGCGACTCGACAGCTCTCCATAAGCTGCTGGTGGACGAGGACAACTCCGACATCATCGTCGACCGGGAAGCGGGCTTTGCGGAACGGCTGTTCGCCCACGTGGACAGGCCGGATTCGCCGGTGAACATTGTGATCGGTGCGCGGCGATTCATTGCCGGCTGGAATTCCTGGCGGGTGAGCACCATGGGGCTGATGCACGTCGGCGTCGGCGAAGGACCGGAGATCATCCAGATGTTCGGTCGCGGCGTGCGTCTGAAGGGCTGGAACACGAGTCTGAAGCGTCATCGGGAGAGCGGGGCGGAACCGCCGAACGATGGCGCCGACTTGTCGGAAGTGGAAACGTTGTACATCTTCGGGCTGCGAGCCAACTACATGCAGACCTTCCGGGACCTGCTGGAAAGGGAAGGAATGCGCCTCGATCGGGAAACGGTCGAGTTGCCTGTGACCTGGAACCTGGGGAAGCAATCGAACCTGAAATTGATCCGTATCCAGGGTGACCGCAAGTTTGAATGTTCCGAGGAGCGCCCGATTCTGCCCAACCCTGAAGAGTCAGGCCGTCCTTTCGTGACCCTGGACCTGTACTCTCGCCTGCAATCCATGGCGTCCGGCGAAGCGCCCTCCGGTCCCTCTCAGCAGAAGAACTCTGTCAAGCTCAAGCCGGAACACACCGCTTTTTTTGATGCGACGCGGGTGCATGACAGGCTGCTGAGGCGCAAGCAGCGGAACGGCTGGCACAATCTGGTCATCCGGCCGGAGACGGTCGAGCGCCTTTTACAGGATACGGGCTGGTACGCTCTCTATTTGCCGCCGGAACGACTGGCACTGACCGATTTTCGGAGCTTGAAGCAGTTGGAAGATATCGCTGTCGATCTCATCAGCGAATACTCCGACCGCTTCTGGCGCAGGCAGCGCCGTGCGTGGGAGAGCAGCAACATCGAGGTGGTCACGCTGGACCAGGACGACCCCAACAACCCGAAGGCTTACGAACTCTCGGTGGACGCCCTGCAGAGCCGGTTGGTCGATGACCTTCACGAACTGGCCGCGAACGTCCGGGAAGGTGATTGGCGCCGTTTGAAACTTGGCCTCATCCTGGCCGGCGCCCATGCCTACCAGCCGCTGCTTTATGCCGGGGAGGGTTGCCCGGTCACCGTACGCCCGGTCGGCCTGGACGAGAATGAAAAAACGGTCGTCAATGGCTTGGCCGACCTGGCCAGGAATTCCGACCCCTGTTTGAGCAGCAACGAGTTGTCCCTGATCCGCAACCTGACGCGCGGCCGGGGCGTTTCGTTTTTCGACGATTTCGGCTACTACCCCGACTTCATTGTCTGGCTGAAAAACGCCGACTGCCAGCACGTCATCTTTCTCGATCCCAAGGGGTTGAGCCGATTCGGGACCCGAGAACGGAGAAAGGTCGAGTTGCACCACCACATCAAGGACGTTGAAGAGAGGATTCGGGAAACCGAGCCCGACCTCTACCTGCACGCCTACGTCCTGTCGGTCACGCCGGCCCAGCAAATCGACGGTGGTCGTTCTCCCAGTGAATGGAAAAATGACGGCGTCTACTTCCTGAACGAGTCCGACTGCCTGCAACAACTCATCGAACACGCGCTGGAGGTGCCGTCCGCCGTCTGACGGTTCCCAACTCTAGAGCAGGAAGGATTTGAGAATGGGAAAGGCGACGCAAGCCAGGACTACTCCGACCATCCACTTCAGAAGCTTCATGTCACCCTTGATGGCGGTTATGTCCTGTTTGAGTTCGGCCTTGACCGCGTCCAGGTTTGCTTTGGTGGCAACCGTATCGTCGAAAGCCTCGGCCATCGTGGCAACAATGGCCTCAGCCTGGATTTCGTCAAACCCAGCGGCCTTGAGGTCGCGGCTCGCTTTCAGAGTATCGAAAACGGTGGCGGTCATGGTGTTCTTCCTTGCCTAGAGACTAGCACACTCTCTCAGAGACCGCTACGAACACTGGTCTTCCTTTACTCATCGATAAAGGGAGGATCGTGATATGAGCCGATGAGGGTGTCTTGGAGGGCAAGAAGTGCCCACGCGCGTGTGTGGTCCAGTAGGTGCAATGAGACTGCCACGCCGTGGATTGCCGTTTCAGAGCGCGGTCTGGCCGTTTCTCCAGATTTCATATTCACTGATATCAATGTCCCTGTTCCACACCACGGCATAGCCACCGTTGTCCACGTGAACGGATTTGAACAAAGCAGGATTTCTCAAGGAAGCAAACAATTCCCTCTTTAGCAAAGGAGTCACGTCGTATTGTCGTTTCTGGCAGTGATCGAACTCGACCAGAAGGGTATGATCGTCAATGGTTTCAACGGCTTTTATTTTGGGACGCTGCATGGTTGATCCAGGGGTGGTAGTTTGCGAAATTCTTGGGATTTCCACATTTCGTTCAATCATGAGTAAAGCCCATCATTCCAATTCGGTCGTTACCGTGGAGGGGCTGACCTTCAGCTATGCCAGCCGCCAGGTCCTGCACGGGATTTCCTTCACCCTGGGAAAGGGTGAGGTGGTGGGACTGCTGGGGCCCAACGGCGCCGGCAAGAGCACCACCATCAAGGTCCTGACGGGCATCCTGCCTCCGGGCGGCGGGTCGGTTCGGGTGGCCGGTTTTTCCATGCCGGGCGAGGCGGTGGAGGCCAAGAAGCGCATCGGGTACGTGCCGGAGGCGGCCGCGCTTTTCGAAAGCCTGACGGCGCAGGAGTTCCTGGAGCTGATGGGCCGTCTTCAGGAAGTCCCGGAGCCGACGCTTCAGGCCCGAATCGACCTGTTCCTCAAGCACTTCGACCTGGCCGGGGAGCGCCGGCGCCGTCTGGACGGCTACTCGAAGGGCATGCGGCAGAAGGTGCTGCTGAGCGCGGCCCTGCTGCACAATCCCGAGCTGGTGCTGCTGGACGAGCCGCTTTCGGGGCTGGACGTCAACACCGGGCTCATGGTGCGGGACCTGGTGGCCGCCCTGGCGGCCGAGGGCAAGACGATTCTCTACAGCTCCCACGTCCTGGACGTGGTGGAGCGCGTCTGCGACCGCGCCCTGATCATCCATGAGGGGCGTCTCATCGCGGACGGGTCGCTGGAGTCGCTGAAGGCCTCCACCGAGAGGGGCAGCCTGGAAGACGTCTTCCGGCAACTGACCCGGGCCGAGGAAACCGTGAGCGGCGTCTCGGAAATCATCGAGGGGCTCCGATCATGAGGGGCATTGCTGCGATCGCAAATCGCTGCTTTCGAGGCAGGGCTTTTGCCCGGGTGCTGGAAAGCTGTGGCATCGAGCCCCGCCGCTACTGGCTCCTGGTCGATCTGTTCCGGACGCTGGGCAAGCGTGGAGAAGTGGCCCGGTTGGGGAACCAGGACTACTCCCTGCGATTCCTGGTGATCGTCTGGTTCTTCCTGAGCAGCTTCATCAGCCTGGCAATGGCCTTCACCGGTACTGCCCCCTGGTGGTACCTGCTCGTATTTCTCGGCCTCACCGTTTTCAATCTCATGGTAGTCCTGATCCCCGAAGTGGCCGAAACCCTGGTCAACCCGGTCGAGGGACTGATTCTGGCCCAACAGCCGGTGAACGGAGCCACCTGGTCGGCCGCCAAGCTGACCCACCTGGCCAAGGCGGTGGCCTGGGTGGTGGCGGGAGTCAACGGCGTGCCGGCGCTGGTCGGTCTCTCTCTTCCTCACGGGGAGGGGATTCGCTGGTTGTTCTATCCCCTGGAGCACCTTCTGATTGCCCTGGGAGTGGGGATGGTGGTTGGCCTGCTCTGCTGCAGCCTGTTCGGCTGGCTGATTCGCTTCGTTCCGGTGCGGCGCCTCAAGGCGGCTGCCGGCCTGATGCAGGTGGTCCCCATGCTAATCCTGTTCGGATTCCAGATGCTGATCCGGTTGTGGCAGGATTTCGTGGATTGGGCGGGTTCGGTCGAGCTGTTCCAGGGGTGGCCGGCTGCAGCCGACACCCTGCCGGCCGGACTCCCGGCATTGCTGGGGGTGGTGGGCGGCGCCGTCGGGTTGGTCGTTGTCCTCCAGGGGCTGCGCGCTCTTTCGGTGGACCACCTGATCCGTGTCTCGGGCCTGATGCACTCCGGCCGCAGGGTCCGAAGGCTCAAGCGCAAAGGGTCGCGGCTCAGTTCCCGGGTCGCCCGGTTTGGCGGAGGCCAAGCCGGCCGCGCGGGCTTCGAATATCTGCGTTGCCTGATGCTCCGGGACTGGCAGTTCCTGAGAGAAGCAGCCACGCGCCTTCCTGTCCCGATCTTTTTGTTCTGCATCCTGTTGGCCGGCACCGGGTTGGCCTCTCCCTTCGGGCCGGAATTCGCCGCCGCCCACCTTCTGCCCCACGTGCTCGGGCTGGCGATGATTCTCACCTGCCGGATTCTGGCCTACGGCAACGACTTCAAGGCCATCGCCTGGTTCTTCACCGCTCCCGAGTCTTCTTTCCGCCCTTTCGCGGGAGGAATCCATGCGGCGCTGTGGCATTGGCTGGCGGTTGTTCCCAACCTCCTGGCGCTGCCGGTGCTGGCCTGGTTCTGGCCGATGCGGGACGCATTGCTCTTTGTCGCTTTCAGCATGGCCGTGGCGTCTCTCTACCTGGGTGTGGGAGTGAGGCTGATCGAAGGTGTGCCCTTCGGCAAGCAAGCGTTGCCGACCCGCGGCGCGGCGGACCTGGTGCTGATAGTGGTCTTCTTGCTGGCCGCGGGGATTGCGGTCGGAGTCCAGACCCTGCTGTTCCGCTCCGCGGCCGCGGTTGCCCTGGTGACTCTGGTGGTGGGGGCAGGCGCCCGCTTCCTGACCCGGGCGGTGCTGGACGACTTCGCGGCCCGCATTCGACTCCATCTCCAGCAGGCCGCCTCGGGGTCGGTGCTGCTCTACAAGGAAGTGGAGTAGGGAAAGGAACGGCTACCGTATCGGCCGGTCGAGGGTACTATTGCCTTTACCGTGTATAATGCGGTTGCACTACCGCATTTGAGTGGAGGCCGGTGAACTCGGGATAGAGGAGTCCATAATGGGAAGCAATCGGTCCGGGCACCCGGTTGAGAATCGGGCACATGGGATGGAGACGGTTCGGGCGGCAGAGCCGATCGCCGTGGTGGGAATGGCCTGCCGGTTCCCCGGCGCCGACGACCTTGCGGCCTTCTGGCGCCTGCTGGCGGCCGGCGAGAACGCGGTGACGGAAGGAGTCCCGGGTTCCGGGGTGGGGCGCGTGGGAGAGCTGTTCCCGGACGCCGAAGTTCAGAGGGAGGCTTGCCGGTTCGGGGGTTACCTGGACAGGATCGACCTGTTCGACGCAGCCTTCTTTCGGATTTCCCCGGTCGAGGCCGACCTGCTGGACCCGCAGCAGCGGATGATGCTGGAGACGAGCTGGCGGGCTCTGGAGGACGCGGGGATGAATCCGGACGGCTTGAGGGGAAGTCGCACCGGGGTGTATGCGGGGATCAGCAACCACGATTACCGCAGCCTGATCCTGAGCGGAAAGGAGATTACCGAGCCTGCCGCCAGCCTTTATGCCGTAAGCGGAACTTCCTTCAACACGGCCATTGGACGGGTCGCCTTCGCGCTGGGTCTGGAGGGACCGGCAATGGCGCTGGACACCGCCTGCTCCTCATCGCTGGTCGCGATACACCAGGCGGTGTCGGCGCTGCAGCGGGGGGAGGCGGATCTCGCACTGGCCGGAGGCGTGCACCTGATCCTGTCGGGACGGCTTTCGGAACTGCGCGCGAAGGCCGGGATGTTGGCGCCGGACGGACGCTGCAAGACCTTCGATGCCGCCGCGGACGGTTACGTGCGGGGCGAAGGCTGTGGAATCGTGGTCCTGAAGCGGCTCGAGGAGGCGGAGGCGGACGCCGACCGGATCTGGGGAGTGATCCGCGGCTCGGCGGTCAACCAGGATGGGGAGAGTCCCGGGCTGACCGTGCCGAACGGGACGGCCCAGGCGCGTGTGATCGAGGAGGCGTTGTCGCGTGCGCGGGTTCTGCCTTCGGAAGTGGATTACCTGGAGGCCCACGGCACGGGAACAGAGGTCGGGGACCCCATCGAATTGCAGGCCGCGGCCGCGGCCTACGGCCGGAAGCGCGCCATCGACCGCCCCCTGCTGATCGGTTCGGTGAAGACCAATATCGGCCACCTGGAGTCCGCCGCCGGGGTCGCCGCGCTGATCAAGGTAATGCTGGCGATGAAGCGGGGAGTGATTCCCAGGCACCTCCACTTCCGGAAGCCCACACCCGAGGTGGACTGGGACCGCCTGCCGTTACGGGTGGCTTCGGAGCCGACGGACTGGCCGCTCCATGGCCATCGTCTCCCGATAGCGGCCATGAGCGGGTTCGGATGGTCCGGCACCAACGCGCACGTGGTGGTGGAGGGGTACGGCCCCCCGGACGGTGACGCCGCCGGAAACGGGATGAATTCGCCTGCTGGCGCCGGGCGGCCGGTTGCGGTTTCGATGCCGGAGCCGGTTGCGGACCTGACTTCGGAGGAGGCAGCGCTCCAGGCGCGGGAGACCCGTGTCCTGCCGCTGTCGGGGAAGTCGGATCAGGCGCTCAAGGATCTGGCGGGGCGCTATCTCTCCTGGCTCGACGAGCGTGCGTGCGAACCGGCTTCCCCTGGCACCGCAGAGGACATGCTTGCGGACATGGCCTGGACAGCGGGCGTCGGGCGCAGTCACTTCGGGCACCGGACAGGCCTGGTGTTCCGGGACGCCCAGTCCCTGCGGGCCGGACTGAGCGCGCTTGCCTCGTCGGGCGCCGGGGCGGCGCCGCCAGCGCCGTCCAAGGTGGCCTTTGTCTATACCGGGCAGGGCAGCCACTGGGTCGGCATGGGCGAGAAGCTGTACCAGAGCGAGCCGGTGGCGCGGGCCGTGCTGGACCGCTGCGACTCCGTGCTGCGGCAGGACCGCGGAATCTCTCTGCTGGATGTGATGTTCGGACGGAACGGGTCGGAGGCCGACTTGTCCGACCAGGCCTGGACGCAGCCGGCCGTTTTCGCGCTGGAGTGCGCCCTCACGGCGCTGTGGTCGAGCCTGGGCGTTCGTCCCGGTGTCGTGCTCGGGCACAGCCTGGGGGAACTTGCCGCGGCCCAGGCGGCGGGGGTGTTCGGCCTGGAGGAAGGGGTGCGGTTTGCCGCGGCCAGGGGCGAACTGACGGCAAAGCTGCCAAGAGGAGCCATGGCTGCGGTCTTTGCGCCGGCGCCGCAGGTGGAAGCGGCGGTCCGCGAGCTGAACGCGGCCTCCAATGGGGCGGGGCTGAGCCTGGCGGCCTACAACGGAGCCCATCAGGTGGTGAGCGGCCCCGATGAAATGGTCGCGGCCATCTCGGAGCGCTTTCTCGCCCGGGACATTCGGGTCAACCGCTTGCGCACCGAGCACGCCTTCCACAGCGCCCTGGTGGAGCCCATGCTGGACGAGCTGGATGCCGCCTGCGAACGGCTCGAACTCGCCCCGCCGGCATTGACGCTGGTGAGCAATGTAACCGGGGATGTGCTGGAATCGGATGGGCGGCTGGATGCCGCCTACTGGCGCAGGCATACGCGGGAGCCGGTGGCGTTCGGTCAGAGCATGGAGACGCTGGTGAGTCTGGGCGTCGATCTGATCGTTGAACTGGGTCCGCACGCGGTGCTGGGTTCGATGGCGACCCTGGCCTGGCCGAACTCGGCAGACGGCAGTGGGCCGCCGGTTGCGCTGTCGAGCTTGCTGCGCCCCTCGACCCGGGTGTCGCAGGCAGAAGCCGACCGTGCCTTCACGGCCGCGGTCGCAAGGGCCTACGAGACGGGTCTTCCGGTTTCCTTTGAGGGGCTGTTCGCCGGCGAGACCCGGCGCCGCATCTCGCTGCCGGAATATCCCTTCCAGCGGCGACGGCACTGGGTCGAAGGACGGAAGCGACAGCGGACCGGCATCGGCCATCCGCTGCTGGGGGAACGGCACGAATCCGCCAGCGGGGAGGTTGCGTTCGATACGGAGGTGTTTCCCTCCGACCCGGCTTGGCTGGAGGACCACCGGGTGTTCGGCAGGCTGGTGGCGCCGGGTGCGCTCTACGGGGCCATGGCGGTATCGGCCTCCTTCGCTGAGGGCGCCGGAGGGGACGCGTTGGAGGATATGCAGTTCCGCAACCCGCTGATCTTCCCGGACGAGGATGCCGGGGAGGGGGCCGCTGAACCGGGCCGGAAGATGCAGGTTCTGCTCGACAGTCCCGGCGAGGAGCCGTCACGCCGTGTCCGGATCCTCAGCCGGGGAGAATCCGGAGACGAATGGACGCTGCACGCCGAGGCCCGGGTGTCGCCGGGCGACGGGCGTCTCCCGGCCGAACCGCGGGAGGATTTGGAAGGCCTCAAGACCGGGCTGTCGCCGCAGGACGTGGTTGCCCTTTACCGGGCCAAGGCCGGGGTCGGCATCGATCTCGGTCCTTCGTTCCGCGGGTTGGAAGCGGTCTGGTCCGGGGCGGGCGAGGCGCTTGGCGAGATGGCTCTTCCGGCAGGCATCGACCCCGGTGGGCTCGATGTCCATCCTCTCTTGCTCGACGGTTGTTTCCAGGTCATGGCCGCGGCGCGCGAAGCGGCGGGGACCCGGGCGAGGGTCACCTATCTGCCGTTCGGTTGGGAACGGCTGTGGCTCAAGGGGGCGCTCCCGGAGCGGGTTGTCTGCCACGCCCGCATGGCGGGGAACGGGCGGACTCCGGCGCCGGATGCGGGGTCCGAGCCACCCGAGGTCCTCACCGGGGACCTCCGCATCTACGACCCGAGCGGAACCCTGCTGGGCCGGCTGGACGGATACACGGTGAAGCGGGCCACCCGGGAAGCGCTGCTCTCGGCCGTGGAAGGGGTGGACGAGCTCCTGTACGAGGTGGTGTGGCGGGACGGCGTCCTGGCGCCGGGAATGCCGTCCGCCGATTTCCTCCCGAGCCCCTCCGGCATGGTCCCCCGCTCGAAGCCATTCTCCCGGTACCTGGCCGACGAAGGGGTCGGAGTCGAAGAAGAGGCCGCCCTGCAAGTCGACCTGGAGCGGTTGGCTTGGTGCCATGCGCTTTCGGCTCTGGAAAAGCTGGGTTGGCGGCGCAGGGCAGGCGCCGCCGTGGACGCCGAGGGCTTGCGGCAGGACCTGGAGGTTTTGCCGGACCACTCGCGGCTGTTCCGCCGGATACTCGAAATCCTGTCCCGGTCGGGCGTGCTGGAGGCGGCGGGCGAGGGCTTCGTGGTAGCGGTCGGGGCGGAGGATCGGTTGCCGGAAGCCATGCCGCAGGATCTCGAGGAGCATGCGACCGGCATGATCGCACGTTACCCGCACGGCTCCAACGAGATCGGGCTCATGCGGCGATGCGCCGGGGCCCTCCCGGAGGTGCTTCGCGGCCGCGAGGACCCGCTGTCGCTGCTGTTCGGCGACGCGGAACCGCAGGCTGGCGATCTTTACCGGAAGGCGGCGGTGTGGCGAGCGGCGAACCTGATGCTGGGAGAGGTGGTGCAGACCCTGGCGGCCGGGTTGCCGGACGGACGGCGGCTCCGGGTGCTGGAGGTCGGCGCGGGCATCGGGTCGGCGACCGAGTGCGTCCTGCCCGGGCTGCCGCCCGGGCGGTTCGACTACACCTACACCGACATCTCGGCGGGCTTCTTCGCGGAGGCGGAGGGGCGTTTCAGCCAGGCGGATGCGCCGATCGAATACCGCGTCCTGGATATCGAGAAGGAGCCGGCGGCTCAGGGCTTCGACTCCCACGGTTACGACCTGGTGATTGCCGCCAACGTGCTGCATGCGACCCAGCATCTCGACGAGACGCTGATGCACTGCCGGGAGCTCCTGGCGCCGGCGGGACAGCTTGTGGCGCTGGAGAACCAGCGTGGCAGAGGTTGGATGGACCTGATTTTCGGACAACTGGACGGCTGGTGGCGATTCGCCGATCGATACCGCTCGCGCCACGCCCTGGCGGGGCCGGAGGTGTGGCGGCGAGCGCTCGGCGACGCGGGTTTCGGCGACGTCCAGATCCTGGGAGTCGACGAGTCCGAGTCGGCCGGGTTGCCCGACCGGGGCGTGATCGTGGCCCAGGGACCGGTGGATGTGATCCTGCCGCCGGCCGCATGGGTTCTGGCAGCGGACCGGGGCGGCGTGGCGGCGGCGCTGGCGGCCCAACTCGCGGAGCGGAACCAGACGGTCGTGCTGGCGGGCGAGGAATCGCCGGGGACGGTGGGGTCCGCCCACGACCCGACCGGAATCGTCACAAGAGCCGTGGAGATGGATCGGCGCGAGTCGTGGCGGTCCCTCCTGGAGGGGCTGCCCGGTGATGCGCCCCTCGGCGGCATCGTGCATCTTGCGGCGCTGGACGGTCAGGGGCCCCGGGCGACCGCGCAGGAGATGGGAGAGGATGCCAGGCGAGCGGCGGCGAGCGCGCTGGCGCTGACGCAGGGCGTGATCGATGCCGATCTGACCCCCGCCAAGGGGATGTGGCTCGTCACGCGCGGCGCCCAGGTTCTGGAGAGGGAGCGCGCCGGGCAGCTTGCCGGAGCGCCGTTGTGGGGTTTCGGCAGGGTGGTGGCCCGGGAAGCGGCGCAGTTGAATCCGAAGATGATCGATCTCGACCCCGAGGGGGCGGAACTGCCGGCCGACTTGGCGGAGGAACTGCTGTTTCCCGACCCGGAGACGCAAGTCGCCTACCGGGCCGGGCGCCGCCGGGTGGCCCGCCTGGTTCGGGCCGGGGAGCGCCTTGCCTTGCCGGAGGGGTCGGACTGGCAGTTGGCGCCGGACGCCGGCGGCGCCCTCGGAGAGCTTCAAGTCAGGCCGTTGCCGGCCCGTTCCCTGGAGCCACGGGAAGTTCGCGTCGCCGTCGAAGCCCGCGGGCTGAACTTCCTCGACGTGTTCCGGGCCATGGGCCTGGTCGGTGAAGGCCTGCTGGGCGAGGAGATGTGCGGCCGGATCATCGAGATTGGTTCCGAGACCTCAACCGTCTCGGTGGGCGACCGCGTGGTCGGGCTGGCGTTCGGCACCTTCGGACCGGAAGTGGTGACGAGGGAGGAACTGGTGGCGCCGGCGCCGGCGGGGATGCCGGTGGCCGCGCTGGCCACCATGCCCACCGCGTTCGTGACCGCCGCCCTGTCCTTCGATCTTGCAGGGCTGCGGGCCGGCGATCGGGTGCTCATTCACGCTGCCGCGGGCGGTGTTGGCCTGGCGGCCGTCCAGTTGGCTCAGGCCGCCGGCGCGGAAGTCTTTGCCACCGCCAGCGCGCCCAAGCGGGCTTATCTGCGGTCGCTGGGGGTGGAACACATATTCGACAGCCGCCAGACAGCCTTCGGCAGGGAGATTCTCGAAGCCACTGGCGGCGCGGGTGTGGAGGTAGTGCTGAACAGCCTGACGGGAGAGGGCTTCATCGAAGCCAGCCTCTCCTGCCTCAGGCAGGGCGGCCGGTTCGTGGAGCTGGCCAGGCGCGACATCCTGAGCGAGGCGGAAATGGCGGCCGCGCGGCCGGATGTGGCCTACTCCATTCTGGAGATGGATGTCCTGAAGGAACAAGATCCGGAACGGCCGGGAGCGGCGCTCCGCAAGGTGATGGAACGGCTGGGGGCGGGAGAGCTGAAACCCCTGATCCACAGCCGGTGGCCGCTGGCCGAGGCGGGAGCCGCCATGGAGTTCATGCGGGACGCCCGGCACATCGGAAAGATCGTACTGACCGCGCCGTCGCTGGCGGAGGGCCGGCTGCGGCAGGACCGCACCTACCTGGTGACCGGCGGCCTGGGCGGGATCGGATGCGCCCTGGCCGGCTGGCTGGCGGAGCGGGGAGCAGGGGCGATCGTATTGAACGGCCGGCGGTCTCCGGACGCGGCCGCCGAGGAAGCGATCGGCGCGCTCGAGGATCGCGGTGTCAGGGTGCGGGTGGAGCTGGCCGATGTGACCGATGCCGGAGCGGTGGACGGAATGCTCGAGCGGATCAAGGAGGAGTTGCCGCCGCTGGGAGGCGTGATCCACAGCGTGGGCGTGCTGGCGGATGCTTCACTGGCCAATCAGAGCTGGGAGCGGTTCGAGCAGGTTCTCTGGCCCAAGGTCCTGGGCGCCTGGCATCTGCACCGGGCGACCGCCGACTGCGATCTGGACCTCTTCGTCCTGTTCTCGAGCGTGGCCGGGGTTCTGGGCAATCCGGGCCAGGCCAACCACGCGGCGGCCAACACCTTCCTCGATCAACTCGCCGCCCACCGGCGCGCGCTGGGGCTTCCCGGACAGGCCATCGCCTGGGGAGCGTGGTCCGGACTCGGGGAGGCCGAGGAGCAGCGGGATCGGATCGCCCGGCGGCGGGAGGCAGCCGGAACCGGCTGGTTCAGCCCGGAACAGGGCTTCAGGGTGTTCGACCGGCTGCTGCGCCGGGATCCCGCCACCGCGGTCGTTCTGGCGGTGGACTGGTCCCTGTTCGGAGAGGCCGTCGAGGGCCGACCCTCCCTGTTCGAAGACCTGCTGCCGGCCGCCGGGGATGCCTCGGCAGACTCTGCCGGCACAACGGAAGATCTGCTTTCCCGGCTGGGGGGCGCGCCGGCGTCGGCGCGCCAGGAACTGCTGGTTTCCTTCCTGCAGCAGGAAGTGCAGGCGGTGCTGAGGCTGCCGTCGGCGCCCGAGTCCGCGGTGGGCTTCTTCGATCTGGGGATCGACTCGCTGATGGCGGTGGAGTTGCGGAACCGGCTCAACCGGGCCTTTGCCGGCGAGTACGCGGCGCCGAATACGCTGGTCTTCGACTACCCGAACATCGCCGCTCTGGCCGGCCACCTGGTGGAGGCGCTGGGCGAGGTTGGGGGTGCGCCTGCCCCTCAGGCCCTGCCCGAGCCGGAGCGCCGGCCAACGGCGCCGGGCGAGGACGACGGTATCGCGATCGTGGGCATGGCCTGCCGGTTTCCCGGCGCAGCCGATCTTGCGGCGTTCTGGCGCCAGCTCGAAGCCGGCGCGGACGCGGTGACCGACGGGCGCTGGAATTCCGGTACCGGGAGCGCCGCAGAACTTTCCGGCGAATACGCCGCCTACCGCCGGGGCGGGTTTGTGGAAGGGATCGATCAATTCGACTCGAGATTCTTTCGGATTGCCCCGATCGAGGCGCGAGGCATGGACCCCCAGCAGCGGATGCTCCTGGAAACGAGCTGGCAGGCTCTCGAGGATGCGGGGATCGATGCGGAGGGATTGAGGGGCAGCCGCACCGGGGTGTATGCCGGTGTCGCCGCCAGCGAATACCGGGACCTGATGATGACGGGCAACCGCGCAGTCAGCTACCTGGGAACCGCCGGAAGCATGACCGTCGGGCGCGTTGCCTTCGTGCTGGGTTTGGAGGGGCCCACCGTGCCGGTGGAGGTGAACTGCGCCTCGTCGCTGGTGGCCGCCCACCAGGCGGTGATGGGATTGCGGCAGGGTGAGGTGGACCTGGCTCTGGTTGGGGGCGTGAACGCAGTCCTGTCGCCCGGCTTGACCAGAGAGATGGCCGAGCTGGGGATGTTGTCTCGGGAGGGTCGGTGCAAGACCTTCGATGCCGCTGCGGACGGCTTCGTGCGGGGGGAAGGCTGCGGGATGGTCGTCCTGAAGCGGTTGCGTGAGGCGGAGGCGGACGGCGACCGCATCTGGGGCGTGATCCGCGGATCGGCCGTCAACCAGAACGGGGCCAGCGCCGGACCGACGGTGCCGAACGGTCCGGCGCAGGAACGGGTGATCGAGGAGGCGCTGTCCCGGGCGGGAGTTCCACCCTGTGAAGTGGATTACCTGGAAGCGCACGGGGCCGGGTCCGCGCTGGGTGACCCGATCGAGGTGCAGGCGGCCTCGGCGGTCTACGGAAGGGGACGCGAAGAGGACCGGCCCCTGCTGATCGGCTCGGTGAAGACCAACATCGGCCATCTGGAAACGGCCGCCGGAGTTGCCGGTCTGATCAAGACCGTGTTGGCGATGAAGCAGGGGCTGATTCCGGGGCAACTGCACTTCCGGAACCCCAACCCGCACCTGGACTGGGAGCGGCTCCCGGTGCGGGTGGCTTCCGAGGCCACGGACTGGCCTCTTCGTCCCGACCGGCCGCCCAGGGCCGCGGTCAGCGCCTTCGGGGTATCGGGAACGAACGCGCACGTTGTGCTGGAGGGGTACGGAGCAGACAGCGGGGCCGGCCCGGCAGGGCCTCTGCCCGCGGGTTCCGCCCGACCTGTAGCCGTTTCCCTGCCGGAGCCGGCGGCGGCGCTGTCGGAGGACGAGTTTCGGACGCGCGAGACGCGCTTGCTGCCGCTGTCGGGGAAGTCGAACGCTGCCCTTCGGGAACTGGCGGGGCGCTACCTGTCGTGGGTGGACGAGCGCGCCGAGGCGCTTGCCGGGGCCGCTGAACAGCCGCTGCTTGCGGACCTGGCCTGGACCGCGGGCGTGGGGCGGAGTCATTTCGATTGCCGGGCCGGCGTTGTGTTCCACGATGCTGCCTCGCTGCGGGAGGGGCTGGAGAGGATCCTGGAGGCGCCCGAGCGGCCGAAGCCGGTGGCGGCGGCCAAGGTAGCGTTCGCCTACACCGGGGAGGGCAGCCACTGGGTCGGCATGGGTCAGGCGCTGTACCAATGCGAGCCGGTGGTGCGGGCGGTTCTGGATCGCTGCGCTGCGATGCTGCGGGAAGACCGGGGTGATCGCCCATCGCTGCTGGATGCGATGTTCGGCCGTTCCGGCGGGGAGGGAGCCTTGAACGACCCGGAATGGACGCAGCCGGCCGTTTACGCGCTGGAGTGCGCCCTGGCGGCGTTGTGGTCGAGCCTGGGGATTCGGCCGGGTGTAGTGGTCGGCCAGGGCCTGGGAGAGCTTGCGGCAGCACAAGCCGCGGGAGTCTTCGGTCTGGAGGAGGGACTGCGCCTTGCCGCGGCTCGGGGCGCCGGGCAGCATCCCGAAGGCATCGCGGCTGCGCCGCCCTCGCTTGCCCTGGTGAGCAGCGTGACGGGGCGGGTGATGGGGCCGGGTGACGGGCTCGACCAGGCCTACTGGCGGCGGCAGGCGCGGGAGGCGGCGGCATTGGACCGATGCCTGGAGCCGCTGGCCGAACTGGGGGTGCAGGTCGTGGTGGAGATCGGCCCGCAAGCCCTGCTGGGACCGGTGGTGGCTCCGTCTTGGCCGCAGTCGGACGGCGACACCCCTGCACCGGTTGTACTGTCGAGCCTGCAGCGGGACTCGCAGGGGGACCACCCATTCGTGAAGGCGGTTGCGGGCGCCTACGAGGCGGGGCTGGAGATTTCCTTTGCGGGGTTGTTCGCCGGGGAGACCCGCCGCCGGATCTCGCTGCCAAGCTATCCGTTCCAGCGCCGGCGCCACTGGATCGAAGCGACCGGGCAAACCACTTCAGGTCCCGGAGGTCAAGCAAGCGGTTGAGCAAAATGGATTGACTTGATCTGCCCCGCTTGCTATTTTGCCTGTTCCACTATCCGATCCCTCTATCATTACGATTGCGAAATAACCATCACAATAGCGAAAGGGTGATGCACATGTCTTCGACCGTAGATCGCCTCAGGAAACTCGTCAGCGAAAACCTCGAAGTGGATGGAGAACCGGTAAGTCTGCCAGAGGATCTGAATGCCAGCCTGGCTGACGCCGGCGTGTCCTCCGTGGATCTGGTTGCGTTCGGGAGATTGGTCGCTCAGGAGTTCAACGTCAAGTTCACTCTGGACGATTGTTCGAATCTCAACAGCGTGCAGAGCTTGATCGAGCACCTGGACGCTCGTGCCGGCTGACGCCTCTGCGAATCGGGGGGTTTTCGGCAATGCCGGTTCCAGGGGATTCCAGGTAGCGCTCCCGATAGGCCATGTCTGGTTCGGTTACCGTGTGCTGGTGGCGTCCATTCAGGGAAGTTGGAACGGCTACGGTTCTGCACGTCGGTCTGGCGCCTGACGCGTCCCGCGAAGCGGCCGCCCTGGCTTGGCTCGACGAGACAGAACTGTCGCGGTGGCGGCGCTTTCGGCACGACGGTGCTCGACGCCGATTCGCATTGTCCCGGGCGGCGCTCAGGGCCATTCTCTGTAGTCAACTCGGTTGCCGGAACCAACAGCTTGTCTTCGGCGCTTCCCGTCACGGAAAGCCCTATGCCCTGGTCAGGGGAAAGCCGGCTCCCATCGGCTTCAATGTCAGTCACGGCAGCGCCCATGGCCTGATTGCCTTTGCCGCCGAGGGAAGGCTGGGAGTGGACGTGGAGGAACCCAGTACGACCCGTGACCTCGATGGACTCATCGGCAGCGTGATGGGGCCGGACGAACGGGCCGAACTGGCCATGGCGCGCGGGAAACACCGGCTTCACTTGTTTTATCGTCTCTGGACAGTCAAGGAAGCATTGATCAAGGCGCTGGGCTCAGGATTTTCCCTGGATGTGTCCCGATTCGAGGTCCCACCGGCCATGCGCCGCGGCATGAAGGCGAGCGAATTTCGGTTTCCGCACATTCCGACCGTCCGATGGTGGCTGGAAGATCTTGGCAACGAGCACTTCGCCGCGGCCATCGCTCATGAATTGCCCCCGGATTCCCATTGACCGCCACTCCAGAAACCGTATGGGAGATACCCGAGCCTCTCTCGACCGGCGATGTTCGAGTGGACGATGACACCGTCATCACCTTGCGCCGTCATGGCAATCCAGCGGGGCCACGGCTGGTTCTGAGCCACGGCAACGGCCTGGCGATCGACCTCTACTGTCCCTTCTGGTCACTGCTTCTCGACGATTTCGACCTGGTCATCTACGACCTGAGAAACCATGGTTGGAATACTGTGGGTCCCATGCAGAACCACAATATCCCAACATTGGTTCAGGACGGCGACTGCGTTCTTGCAGAGATCGACCGCCTCTTCGGGAAGAAACCGAAAATAGGCGTATTTCATTCGGTTTCGGCTCTGGTAACGCTTTTGTCGCCGACCAGGGGCAGCGAGTTTTCGGCGTGCGTCCTCTTTGATCCACCTCTCTGCAAGCCCGACGACGATTTTGAAGAATTCGATGCGGCAGTGGCTCGCACCTCCTCCATGACTCGGCGCCGCGCCCAACGGTTCCGGACCAGGGAAACGCTTGCAGATGTTCTTCCCTATCTGCCGATCTTCCAGCGTGTCGTGCCCGGGGTTTGCGATCTTGTGGCCAGGACAACCCTGCGCAAACGGGCTGGCGGGGAGGGGTATGAACTACGGTGCCCGCGTGAATATGAAGCGAGGATCGTGGATTATGCCCGCGCTTTTGCCGTTATGGTGGATTTTGAAACCATTCGTTGTCCCATCAAGGTCCTCGGCGCCGATCCTACCTTGCCCTACTCCTACCTGCCGACGCTTGATCTCAGTCACATGTTGACCGTGGACTACGATTTCCTGCCTGAAGCGACACACCTTCTGCAATTGGAGCAACCGGAGGAATGCGTGGCGATCCTGCGCGAATTTATCGAGCTGACCGCACGGACTTGACCCGCATTTCTCTAACAATGCAGGTGCGGCCTGGTGAGAATTGCGGGCTAGCGCGTCACTCGAACGGTAACGACGTCCAGTCCCTGGTATTGCTGGTGGCGCACCGAAGAGGCGTAATGCCGCAACAGTCGGAAGGATAGTTCCCTTTCGTCAAAGGTCTCGGTCTGTTCGTTCAGATAGGCCAGGCGGTCTTCCAGGTTCTCCTCGTCGAAAACCGCCAGGAATTCCAGTTCCACGGCCCCGGCCTCGGGACGCACGGCCACAATCAGGCGCGGCCTCTCGCCCTCCGGGTATTCCTCACCGGACTGCAACAGACTTGCCAGGGTTTCCTCGCCCGCGGACCGCAGCCGCCCGGTAGCCGCGGCCTCCCAACCCATCCTGGCTGCAACCTTCTGCAGGAAGGCGTCGATCCGGGGAAGGTCCGCAATGTCCAACCGAACCTCCAGGCGCCGGCGCCGCGGGCCGGTCCATTCCAGGAAGGCGGTCAGCGCAATCGCTGTGGCCGTGCCCATGGTGATGCCGTTGCCGAGCAACATGTCCCAGGGACTGCCCAGCAGGTCCTCAAAAAGATTCAGATGTTGCATGCCGAGGCCGATGGAGAACGCCAGTCCCGCCACGATGGCCTTTTGAGGGTCGAGGCCGGTCCGCGCCAGGGTCTGTATCCCCTCGATGAAGAGCATCCCCAGAGCGATCACCAGGAAGCTGGCCATGACCGCGCTGGGAATGGTGAGCAGCAGGCCCGTGATTTTGGGAAAGAAGGCCAGCGCCACCAGGAGACCGCCCACGGCATAGCCGACGCTGCGGGCGGCGACCCCGGACAGGTTGATGAGCGAGACCGTGAGCGAGGAGTAGGAGGTCGTGGGCGGCGTCCCGGCAAGGCCCGATAGCAGAATGCCCACTCCGTTGGCATAGATCGAGCCCTGGATCAGGCGAAAATCGGTCGCCCGCGGCCGTCGCCGCGACACCTGTTGAGCAACCATGGCGTCGCCGATACTCTTGATGACCTGCACCAGGCCCACAATCAGGAACATCGGCAGCAGCCCCCAGAAGCCGGCGGTCGGCGTCAGCTCCAGCCCCGGGAATCGGCTGCCGGGGATTCCAACCCAGGGAGCCGCCATCAAGCGCTCGAAGTCGTACAGTCCGAACGGAACAGCCGTCAGGCAGCCCGCCGCGATTCCAAACAGCAGCGACCAGGGGCGCCAGATTCCGGGAGCACGCAGCATCAACATCGTGGTCACGACCAGCGTCACGGCCGCCACGCAGGGACCCGCCGCCGGCGTCGCGCCTTCGGGAACCTCTTTGATCCGATCGAAAGCGATGGGCAGGACCATGGCCGCGATCAGCATGAGCACCGTGCCGGAGACGACCGGCGTAATGATGCGTCGCAGTCGGGGCAGCCACGCCGCCAACGCCAGGTAGAAGAGCGCGGAGAGGACGACGAGGCTCGCCAGCAGGGCGGGCCCTCCTTCTTCCATGGCCAGGACCGAAACGGCAATGAAATTGGGAGTGACCGTGGTAATGAGCAGGTGGCCTCCGCCCAGCCGGCCGATCCTGGCAGCCTGCAAGGCCGTGGCCGTTCCGGTGATGATCAAAGCCGCAAAGACGGCCCACGACATGAAGTTTCCGTCCTGGCCGGCCGCCAGGACGGTGATGGCCACGATCAACACGGTTGGCGCCAGCACGAAGGTGACGCCCTGGGCCGCGACCCCCAGGGCCACCCCCGGGGGACAGCGTTCGTCCAGTTGGTAGCGGATGTTCTTGTTCGAGCGAGTTGATGGCAATGGAGACCTCTTTGCGCCCTTGGTGTGAGGGTCTCAGGGGATCAAGGCTTCCTGGGAACGCAGGCGTCCCACCCGCGACGGAGCAGATCCATCGAGAAGGACACTCTGTTCAACATGGATGCGCAGGATGCACAGGTGTTTCAAGTCAGTCGCGCTTCCCGAAAGGCGCGGCTGACCTGCTCCCGGGAGAGTCCGGGACACTCCAGGTAGCGCCGGCCCTCCACGGGAAGGACCACCCGACCTCCCGCGGACCCAAACGCCACCGGGTCCTTCCCCGGGTCCTGCCACAAACGCAAGCCATCTGCCGGAAGCCCCAGCTCGGCTCGACCGCTGCCCGCCGTGTGCCAGTAGACGACCCAGGAGGTTCCCCGGTGCTCGAAGAAGAAGGCGCGCAGCCGGTCGCCGGTGCTGTCCGGCTCGATCTGCCGGCAGGCCACCAGCTCGAATTCGCCGGCCGCCGTCAGCAGCAGGGTGTGCTCCTGCTCGAGGTTCTTGAGGGCCTCCCGGTGGGCCGGCGTCAGCCAGCGGCTCACCCTGACCTCCTCCCACCGCCGCAGCACCTCCAGGTTGTCCGGGGTTCTGGGGTGCCTCGAAAAGAGCTCCAGCCGGCCCCGGAAGGAAATGGGGCAGTCCCAGGCGGCGGCCCGGCTGGTGACGAATTCCAGCATGTCGGGCTGGGTTCCCATGGTCTCCGCCGACGGTTCCCAGTAATCGATCCAACCGTAGTTGAGTCCGGTGAAGTCCTTGGCGATTCGGGGCGCCTCCTCTCCGGGATGGGCACGGGTGGCGTCCTTCATGACCTCCGGGCGGAAGATGTCGAAGGCGTTGCCCCGGGTGAGGATGTGCCAACTGAAGTGAGACTTGCAGGCCCCTTCCGCAAACAGCGGTCCGGGTTTCATCTGCTTCCAGGTGAGCCACTGGGCCCGGGAGACGTTGAACCAGTAAGGCGGGGGAACGTCCTCGGCGCCGTCGAAGTAGGCGAACCGGAAGCCGGCCTGGCCATAGAGCCTGCCCAGACGTTGGGCAACCTCCTCCTGGATTCCGGTCTTCTGGTCGTAGACGCCGACCACGCCGGCGACCTCTCCCAGAAGGCCGACTTTGCGGCCGGACCGGTGGGGCCGGGCCCGGGTTCCCAGCGCTCCCCTGCGGCATCCCGTAAAACGGTAAGGGCGCTCGGTGGTGTAGGCGCCATACTCCACCAGCTCCTCCTCCAGTTTCAGCACCTTGACCGCCGAGTCCAGGTCGCAGCCCTCGGGGTTTTCCTCGACGTCGATTGTGGTCTGGACGGCATCCATGGCGCCGGCCAGAGTAAAGGTGCGCTTCAGGTTCAGGCGGGAGTCGGGCCGGGGCGTGATATAGGGATCCTGTCCGATGGCCTTGTTGTAGTGGTGATGGAGTCCCGGAATCAGGCCGGCATCCTCGATCTTGCGGACGACCTGCTGCAGGTCCCGCATGCCCCCCGGGTAGCGGTCCTTGCGAAAGCGGTAGTGGCCCGGGTTGGGGGCGAAGGCGGTGTAGTAGATCATGAAGGTCCGGAATCCGCCGCGTTTGGCGTATTCCAGGTGGCGATCGATGTTTCCGGTTGTCACGTCGCTCACCCAGTAGTAGGAGTAGGGATAGTCCCTGCGCCTCCGGCTCTCCACGCCGGGCGGCAGGTCGAAGTCCTTCTCCACCTGGGCCACCCCGTCCAGGATCCGCTCGGCTCGGGTCACGATGAGCGCGGCTCCCACCCCCTCCAGCTTGACTCCCCGCACGGCCGCGGCCTGCATCAGGTGGTAACCGTCCCGCTCCAGTCCGTCGATGCGCGGGTAGGGGTCGGTTCCCAGCAGGCAGACGGCCACCGAGTCGTCCCACTGGACGTTCAGCCACTCCCCGAAATGCTCGCGGTCGCGCACCGGGAGCTGGAGCAGGCACACCTCGTCGAGCGGAGTCGGCCGTTTCCGGCGAAAGCCCGGCTTTTTGGCCGACTCGATCTTCTCCACGGCAAAGCTGAAGTAGTCTTCGGTGACCGCGGTCCTGAGCGTGATTTCATGATCCACCAGATCGAATTCCAGCAGCAGCCGATCCCCCTCCCGGCGCACCGAGCGGACCGGGAAGGTCCTGGATTTGGCGGGGTACCGGAGCTGCAGTTCGTTCTCGTAGGGACGGTACTGGGTTACCGAAAAAACGGGTGTTACACTCCCCGGCGCCAGGCACTCCTGGCCGGTCTCCTTGTGCCGGAGGCTTCGGGCTGTGCCGTCCGGCCCGATGATGAGACGGGCTTGCCGGTTCTCCAGGACGATATCGTCGGGCCCCGGAGTTATTGGCCTCCCGGAGGTCGGAACGCCCGTTCCTTCCTTCTCCGGCCCGCATCCGGAGGTCAATAGACCGGCAGCCCCCACCAGAGTTCCGGACTTCAGGAAGTCACGCCGGCTTTGGCCGCCCGGCTCCCGGCCTCGGCCGGGAGATTGTTTGGCCTCTTTCTCCATCATCCATGCTCCTTGCGGCCTGCGCGCTCCCCTTTGGGTGGGCCGGCACAGAAATTTCAGGCAGCCAGGTTCAAAGCGCCCGACGGAGGGAACAAGCTACGGAGCAAGCGAAACGCTTTCAAGCGAACGGGTCGACAAGTTCCACCCCGCAGGCCTCGAAATGCCGCCGATCTCGGGTCGCAAGTTGAAACCCGTGAGTCAGTGCGGTTGCTGCAATCAGGCTGTCCTTGATCGGCATCGACCGGCCGGAGGCGCGAAGACGCGCCAGGAGTTCCGCCCAGCGCAAACCCGTCTCGGCATCCCACGGAACACAGTGGATGCGGGAGACGACCTCCTCGAACCAGCTCAAGAGACGCCGCCGCCGGAGCCCGTCCGAAAGCAGAAGAATACCGTAACGCATCTCTCCCAGAATCACTGGATCGATGACCAGGCTACACTCGTTGTGTCGCAGCCAGGTGATCACATTCGGATCGGGCCTGGGTTTGGTAACCTCGCACAGTACGTTGGCATCGACCAGTAGGGTCATGGCGAGACATCAAGTGAATCGGTCGACTCCGATTCGATGGATACGAACCAGTCTTTCACGGGGCAAGCCAGGAGCGTTTCCACCAGTCCCTGATTTTTCGGCGGTTCAGCAAGTACCAGGCGATACTCGCCTTGATCCACCCGTTCAATTTCAAAGGCTTGGCCGGGTTGGATGTTGTCGTGCTTGCGCAATTCGACCGGTATGACGATCTGGCCTTTTGTGGAGATGACAGTTTTCATGGCAAGTAAGTTAACATCTTACCAGAGTATTTGTCGACCCTGGAAGACTCCGGTATATTTTCGAAATCGGGTTGGCAAGGCACACAATTTACTGTTTCCGGTACCATCAACTCGGAAAACCCGAGGCAAGAACGGCGCTGGGCGTGGGATCATCCGGAGTGCGGCTGGCCGAGGTGTAGAATTGCCGTTGGAAGGAGTATGATGGTTCTGTCGACATTCAACTGGAGGTTCGAAGGGAGGCACGATGATGGATGCTGGCAAGGTCTTTCACGCCGACGACATTCCGAACGCCTGTGAATTTCTGAAGCAGCAAGGGTACGTGATACTCGACCAGGTCTTTCGAGGAAAGGAACTGCAGCAGATCGTAACGGACTGTGACCGCCTGATGGCCCGGGAGCGGGAATTTCACTTCGATCCCGGGGACGGACCGGAATCCCCCGACGACGCTGAAATGGAGGCCTATCTGGCCAGAACCTACAAGGTAAGCGCGGCCGAGTTGGCTCGGGTCATGAAGAGGATCCGCCACACCCGCGCCCTCAATCACGATACTCCCTGGCCGGTGCCGGCGGAGCAGGTGAACCACAATTTTCTCCATATTCCCCTGCTCCTGGATGAAGGCCGCATGCAGCGCTGCTTCAACCTTCCGGCCAAGCTGATCGCTTGCGACCGTTTGTTCGACCATCCCATTTTTCGCCAGGTCATGGGTGAATTGCTGGGGGAGGATTACGTGCTGTCCGATATGGCCGCCACCCGGATCGGACCGCAGTCCGAGCCCTCCTACTGGCACGTCGATTCGCCGTTCACCATGGTCCCCGAGCCTCTTCCCACCATCCCCATGGCGATCGCCATCGGCTGGATGCTGGACGATTTCACCGTGGAAAACGGCGCTACCCGAGTGGTGCCGGGCACCCACCTCAGCGGCAGGAAGCCCCCCTGGACCTACGATTCGGTCGAGGGTGAGGTGGCGCTGACGGCCCCTGCCGGCAGCCTGGCGCTGTGGTTGTCCCAGACCTGGCACCGGGCCGGCACCAACCTGACGGACGGCCCCCGGCGGGCCGTGCTGGGAAATTTCATTCGCGCCTGGATCAAGCCCTTTACCGATTACACCCGCAGCACTCCGGACGACATCATGGATCGCTACCCGCCCCGGGCCCGCTATCTGCTGGGCTGGTCGGCCTTTGGTCCGGCCCGCGGCTGACCGGCCTAGGGTCAGGGCAGGTGCAGGCGTCGGGGAACCGGGAGACGCTCGGCGATTTTTCGAAGCCGCTGCCTGGTGTGCCCGGCCGCCTCAGAACTCGACGCACGCTTCCGGGGCCGCTCGGTCCTGGGCGCCACCATCCATCGAATCAAGCGGCTGTTCTTCAGGCTTCGCCTTCCGAAACAACCGACGGCCACTGCCGATAGAAGAGTCTGGGCCAACGCTCTCAGTTGGACGGGGTCGAACCAGGACCTCGCGCCGGCCAGCCGGAGCAGGCGCAGCCGCAAAGCCGTCTGTGCCGGAACATCCGGGAGATGGACCTCGGGATATCCTCTTCCCGGTGGTGATCGAACCCGGAAAGAGATCGGGGCGACAGGTGAGACCGATGCTGATCATTCTGCGAGAGTCTTGGCTGCGCACCGGAATCAACCAGACCCAGTTGCCTTTCCCGAAGAGTAGGTCAGACCGTACTTGGGCAGGTGCTGTTCAATGAGGGTTAAAGCAGGATTTCGTCGATGACGCGTCCTCCAATGTCGGTGAGCCGTTTGAAGCGTCCCGCATGGAGGACGGTCAACTGGTGCTGGTCCAGACCCATCAGGCGCAGCAGGGTGGCGTGCACATCTCGCACCGGGAGAGACTCTCCGGCGCTGCGCAGCGCGAATTCGTCGGTTTCTCCGTAGGTTGCTCCGGGGCGCACGTCTCCGCCCGCCATCCACATGACCAGCCCGAAGCGATTGTGGTCCCGGCCGGGTTTGTCCGAAACCACGTTGGAATCGAACGGCGTTCTTCCCATCTCCGAGGCCCACACCACCAGGGTCTCTTCCAGCATTCCCCGGGATTTCAGGTCCTTCAACAGGCCGGCAATGGGCTGATCGACTTCATGACACAAGACCGGCAGGCGACCGGCCAGATCCCCGTGCTGGTCCCAGGGTTTGCCCTTGCCGTGAAGGAGCTTGACGAAGCGAACCCCCCGCTCCACCATGCGGCGGGCCATCAGGCACTGGCGGCCGAAGGTGCCCGCGACCGGGTCATCGAGCCCGTAGAGCTTCCTGGTGGCTTCCGACTCCCCGGAGAGATCGATCAGCTCCGGCGCCGTGCTCTGCATCTGGAAGGCCATTTCGTAGGCGGCAATTCGGGCTTCCAGCTCCCCGGTGTGGGTGCGCTGGCCGGCGTGCCTCCAATTCAGCCATTTCAGCAGGTCGAGCTCGTTGCGCCGGCTACGCGGGGAGGTCCCGGCCGGCGGGTGCAGATCGGCGATGGGATTGGAGCCCGGTCGGAAGAGAGTGCCCTGGTGGACGGCAGGCAGGAACCCGTGGCTCCACTGGGAAGCGCCGCCCACCGCGGGAGCCCCCTGTCCCAGCACGATAAAGCCGGGCAGATTTCGGTTCTCGCTCCCCAGACCATAGGTCATCCATGCACCGATGGCCGCTCCGCCGGGAAGGATCTGTCCCGTCAGGGAATGATAGACAGCCGGAGCGTGATTGCTGCTGTCGACCGTGACCCCGTGG
This sequence comes from Terriglobia bacterium, assembly GCA_963665655.1. Lineage (GTDB taxonomy): Bacteria > Acidobacteriota > Terriglobia > Versatilivoradales > Versatilivoraceae > Versatilivorator. The sequence continues at coordinate 3,257,537 of OY762429.1, read as the reverse complement.
AGAAAGGCCATGTCGTCGACACAGGTCGACAGGTGAGGAAGCAGTTCAGACATCCACCGGCCCGACTGGCCGTGTCGAGCGAAGCTGAAGGGGGAAGGGATGATGCGGTTGTGGGCGGTTCCGAGACTGGCCACATCCAGGTCGGTCCCGCGGACGGAGGGCATCTGCCGCCCTGCATACTTGTCGAGGACCGGCCGGTACTCGAAGGTGTCCATCTGGCTCACTCCACCTTCCATGAAGAGGAAGATGCAATGTTTGGCCTTGGCCGGCAGGTGCGCCGGCCTGGGCAGCAGCGGGTTCGCGGCCGAACCGGCCGAGGCGCCCGCATCGCCTGCCAGCAGATCCATCAGGGCCAGGCTGCCCAGGCCCAGATAGGAGTGCTTCAGAAACTCTCTGCGGGAGGGTAGAGGGTTCATGGTGGAATTCCTGTGAGCGCGCCATCGGATCGGGTTTCGTGGAAGCTATTTTAACTCATCGTGTTCATTGGTGGTTCGTCTTTCATTGCCGCCCCCCTGTTTCATCCTCGAAGGGTCCGCCCCGTCGTCTCGGGGGCGGGGGCCCGCCTTGCCTTGCGACCGGCCGCTTGACTATAGTGTGCTCAATCTTTCCAGCAACCGGGTGCGGTACATGGCCGGCGATTTTCACGTTCTGCCAACTCCTGAACTCAAGCAGGCCGCCCGAGACTGCCCTCTGCTTAAATGCGACAGCGAAGCCTGGATCGTCTGCTGCTCCCGCCGCTTCTTCCCGCTGGCCCGGCGCATTGCCGGCGACGACAGTCTGGCCGAAGACGTGCTTCAGACCAGTTGGGTCAAGATCCTCCAGTCCGTCAACCATGCCCGCTTCGAAGGGCCGAAGGCCTGCCCTTGGGTGAGCAAGATCGTTGCCAACACCGCCGAGAACGTCCGCCGCCAGCGGGAACAGCGCGGCGAAGTGGCTTTCCGCGAAGAAGTCGATTTGCATCCCGATCCCGATCCGGAAGCGCTCGCCCAGAACGGGGATGAGATTGCGGCCAAGGCCCGGTTTTCGAGGCTCTACGGCCGTCTGTTGAACCAGAGGGCTTTCACGGACTGGAACGGCGCCTACGAGTTCACAGGCCTGCCAGGCGGACGGGTGGTGGTGATCGCTTATGTGCCCGGGAAGACGCCCGTCAAGCAGGAAAAGACGTTGTCGGACCAGGGAGCGCCGGGCGACGCTTACACGGTTGATCTTGTGGCCGATTGACGACGAAAATGGAACCGCGAGGTGATGACATGAAGTGGCGGCGACTCGTTGGCTTTGTGGCAGCGTTTCTGGCAATGAGTGGAAGCATGCTCGGCTCCGAGCCGGAAAAACGCCTGCAAGTCCGTTGGAGTGAACTGAAGCAAGTGATCGGTGGGAAGAAAGTCACACTCCGACTCGCCGAGGGCGCACGGGTGAAGGGGCGAGTCAAGAGGGTGAAGGAGTCGTCAATCGTCTTATGGGTCAAGAGGAGTTCCGATTACCCGAAGGGACAGAGTGAGATTGCGAGAGAGACCATCTCTCGAATCGAGGTCCGAGACCTCAACGTAAAACGGGCCGCCAAGAGGGCCAAACAGGCTGCGCTGACCGTTGGAGCTGCCGTTGGTGCTTTGGTGGGAACCGTCTTGTTGTACCTAACACTTGGACCCGACGAAGAATCGGGGGTTCCTGCAATCTGGGGAGGCATCGCACTTGGCTCGACCGTTGCCGCGTTGATGAATCTACCGAAGCGTTCACCCAAGCGTTCAAAGGATGTCACCCTCATCGAAATCCTCCCCGACTCGACCGGTGAAAGGGCGCCGAAACCCGCGGACAAGGAGCAGAGTGCAGGACCGAAGCAGAACACTTCTTCATGGGAGGCGAGAGAACCTTCCAAGGCCCTTGAGCCCCTTGGACTCGACTCCAACCGATCGGCATTCGGGAACCAAGGCGCCGGGGCAACGGTCTCTTCACTTTTCGAGAAGGCGAACCCGGATCGGGTCCGCCGCCAGGCCCGGCGGGCGCTCATGCGGCCGGGAAGCGATTTCACCTCAGTCCATGAACAAGAACTCGTTGGAATTGAGCATGACCCGGCAAAGGGCTTGCAGAGATCCCTGGAACTCCACGAATTGCTGGTGCTCGGCCGGGTCGGGCGGGCGGTTCAACGCGATTTCGAATAGTCGGACCACCTGGTCCTCCCGCCGGCCCCCGGCTTCTCGTTCCACCCGGGCCGCCAAGTGGGCGGCCTCCTCGTTCACCAGCCGGCCGTTCATCATCGAGAGGGCCTGCAGGGGAGTGGTGGTGACGCTGCGGCGCTCACAGGATTCGTTGAAGACCGGAGCATCGAACGAGGCCATCAGGGGCAGCGGTAGCGACCGCCTCTGAAAGATGTAGACCGAGCGCCGCCGGGCGTCGCGTTCCCTTTCGTTGGGCTCCCACATGGATCCCCCGGCTCGGGCGGGACGGCTCAGGTCCTTCATGTCCGCAGGCAGGGGCGGAAACACGCTGGGGCCTCTTCGCTCCGGATTCAAGCGGCCGCTGGCGGACAGAACGCTGTCCCGGATGGCCTCGGCCTCGAGCCGGCGGCGGTTGAAGCGCCACAACAGGCGATTCTCCGGATCCGGGGAGAGCCCCCCGACCCCGGGATTGTCGGCCGACTGGCGGTAGGTGCTGCTGGTCAGCATGAGTCGATGCATGGCTTTCACGCTCCAGCCGTCTTCCGCGAAACGCACCGCCAGCCAATCCAGCAGTTCGGGGTGGGTGGGGCGGTCGCCGTTCTTGCCGAAGTCGCTGGAAGTCTCCACGATGCCGCGTCCGAAGCGCTGCTGCCAGATGCGGTTGACCATCACCCGGGCGGTGAGCGGATTCCGTGGACTGGCGATCCACTTGGCCAGCGTCATCCGCCGTCCCCGGGTCGGATACTGGCGGTAGCGGTCCTTTTCCAGCACGGCCGCGGCATCGCTGCCGGTGAAGGCGCTGGGGAATCCGGGCTCGACCGCCTCTCCGGGTTGCCGGTAGTCCCCGCCCTTCAGCACGCGGGTTGCCGGGATTCCCGGTCCCAGAGGAGGACCGATCACGTTGGTCACCGTCAGGGCCAGCGGCCTCCAGCGCAGCAGCCGGCGCCGCAGGACCTCCATGGTGTCGGAAAGTTCAAGATGCCGCTGCTTCTCCTCCCGGGTAAAGTACTTGGACGGTTGATTCACCCGGCGGGCTTCAGCCCGGACATCCGCCAGCGTCAGCGCCCGGAAACGCCCCGCCGGATCAGTGGTCCCGGCGGCATAGGCCGCGGTGAGCTTCTCGAGCAACCACTCTTCGTAGCGGGCCAGGGCGCGGTGGTCCGCCTGCTCCAGCGTGCGTCCGGCCCTCTCCTTCAAGCGTTCATATGCCGCCTTTTCCTCGGCGGAATAGACCCGCTGTTCCTTCCGTGCCAATTCGAGCTCGAGGTCCTTGGCGGTGAGCCTGTCCGAGGTCGCCTCAGACATCTTCTTTGAGATCAGCCTGTCCAGAAGCGCCTGTTCGAACCTCTCCAGTTCCCGCTTTTCCGCTCCGTTTTCGAGGCGTTCCCGGTACTGCCTGATCCTGGATTCGGCCAAGGTCTTGAAACGAGGGTCCTGGTAGGGGACGACGAACTCTTCGGGCGGAACGCCGGAAGTACTGGGGGGCAGGGGGACCCGGATGGCGTTGAAGAATGCCTGGAAGCGATAGTAGTCCCTGGCGGGAATGGGATCGTACTTGTGATCGTGGCAGCGGGCGCAGCCGAGGGTCAACCCCAGGAAGATGGACCCGGTGGCGGTGGTGACTTCATCCAGGAAGTCCTGCCTCAGTTGTTCGGAGGCCAGGTTGCCGAGATCCCAGGGGGCCAGCCGCAGGAAACCGGCGGGAATGTGTCCCTGAATTTCCGGTTTGTACCAGGCCTTGCGGCTGTGCTCGTCTCCCCCCGCCAGTTGAAGCGTGACAAACCGATCGTAGGGCAGGTCGGAATTGAAGGACTCGATCACCCAGTCCCGATAACGCCAGGCATTCCCGATGAGAATGTCGCCTTCCATGCCGTCCGACTCTCCGTAGCGGACCAGGTCCAGCCAGTGGCGTCCCCAACGCTCGCCATACCTGGTGTCGGCCAAGAGCGTGTCCACCAGTTTTTCGTAGGCGTTGGGCGACGGGTCATCGAGAAAGCGTTGCATTTCCTCGGGCGTGGGCGGCATCCCGATCAGGTCCAGATAGAGGCGGCGCGCCAGCGTCCGCCTGGAGGCAGGAGGCGCGGGGGACAACCCGCTCTCCTGCTCCAGCCTTTGCAGGATGAAACGGTCAATGGGGTTGCGCACCCAGCCGGAGTTCTCGACTTCGGGAGGAACGGTCTCGACCGGTTGCCGGAAAGGCCAGAGCCAAGCCTCGGCCTGAACTCCCGCCGCCGGCTGAAGACTGCGAATCCAGTCTTCGATGCGGGCGATCTCGCTCTCCGCCAGGACGCCGCCCAGAGGCATCCGGGGATGGATCTGGCCCTTGAGGAGACGGACGAGTGGGCTTGCCTCCGCATTGCCCTCCAGCACCGCCTTGCCGTGCTTGTTCCCGCCGGAAATCACCGAGTGCAGGCTCGACACCGAGAAACCGCTGGTCTGTTCTCCCTCGGAGTGACAGGCGTGACATCGAGCCAGCAACAGCGGTTTGACCTCTTTTTCGAAGACGGGATCGGTGGGTTCGCCGAGGGCGAGGCAGGGAGCCAGAATGGCCTGCAGGAGCAAGCCGATCAATCGGTGAGGAATGCGGGATTCAGCCATGGACAAATCCATCAATTGCAGCCGTGGAAAGTATATCGGAGAAAAAACCTCACAAGTCGAGCCTTTTGCAAAATTCGGATCTGCAAGCGCTCCCGGGGGGCATCCTCCACACCATAAATCGGGAACATCGTTTCCATCCTGCCCGGGAATCGGGCGAGAAGCCGAGTTCAGCGCTCGAGTTATCACTCCCCCCTTGAGGGGGAGTCGCAGAAGCCGAGCCGAATGGCGAAGGCTGATGCGGAGGGGGGCCGACGCGGCGTCCCGTGAGTGCAGCCCGCCGTCGAGCCGGAGGGGGGGGCAACGCCACCTCCCGGGGATCACAACCCTTCCCGCCAATCAATCCCGCATACTGAAGAATTTTGCAATCGGCTCAACATTGTGAACGCAACCCCGGAGTTGTACTAGGATAGCGTGGCAGCCCGAGCCGATGATTCCAATGGATGACAACAAGATCCCCTTCCGCCGAGGCATCGACCCCCTCAAGACCGCGCTCGCGGCCTTGATTTTCTGCGTGCTGCCAGCCGCCTCCAATCCCGCGGCCCTGGCCCTTGACCATCAGGTCCGCTCGCCCAACGGCCAGGTCACCGTCACGGTCGGCCTGAAAGCAATGCGGACCCCCTATCCGGGGGGAGTCCGTCCCTACTATCGCATCGGCTTCAACGGGGCGACGGTGGTGAGGGATTCCTGGCTGGGGCTGGATCTCGAGGGCGGGCCTCCGCTTGGACGGGACTTCGTCCTGCTGGGTTGGGAGGCCTCGTCCGGGGACGAGCGCTACCGCCTCCCCTACGGAACGCGGGGGGAGCTGCGGAATGCTTACCGCCAGGGGGTCCTTCGCCTTCGGGAGAGCACTCCTTCCGGCCGCCGTCTGGACCTGGTTTTTCGCGCCTACGACGAGGGAGCCGCCTTTCGCTACCGCCTTCCTGCCCAACCCGGCCTGTCGGGGGTGGACCTGGTCGAAGAAAACTCCACCTTCTTTTTCCCGGAGGGGTGCCGGGCCTGGGTGCTTCAATTGCGGGGCTTCGCCACCAACTACGAGTCGGAGTTCAATCCCCAGCCCCTGTGGCGCCTGCAGCCCGGCGCCGTCGTGGGCCTGCCGCTGCTGCTGCAGACTCTCGGAGGTTCCTGGCTGGCCCTCACCGAGGCCGCCATCACCGACTACGCCGGCATGTACCTGACCCCCGTTCCGGGCATTCCGGAGACGCTGGAAAGCCGGCTCTCTCCCCATCCGCGCCGTCCGGGAGTGAAGGTCCGGACGGCAGCGCCTCTGAAGTCGCCCTGGCGCGTCTTCCTGTTGGGTGGAACTCCAGGGAAACTGATCGAAAACAACGTCCTGCTGCTGCATCTCAACGCGCCGAACCGGATTGCCGATCCTTCCTGGATCCGGCCCGGCAAGGCCGCCTGGCACTGGTGGAACGGCACCAGCGCCAAGGGGGTCGCATTCGAGCCGGGAATGAATACGGCGACCATGAAGCACTACCTGGACTTCGCCGCCGGCCGGGGCCTGGAGTATCTCCAGATCGATGCCGGCTGGCATCAGGGCACCGAGGAGGAAGGGGACATCACCCGAAGCCGGCCCGAGATCGATCTCCCCCACCTGATCGGATACGGGCGGGAGCGGGGGGTGGGCATCCTGCTGTGGCTGCACTGGAAGAGGGCCCGGGCGCAGATGGAGGAGGCCTTCAAGCTCTATCAGGACTGGGGGGTTGCCGGCGTCAAGATCGACTTCATGGACCGCGACGACCAGGAGATGGTCGGCTTTTACCACCAAGTGGCCCGCCGTGCCGCCATCCACCGCCTGCTGGTCAACTTCCATGGCGCCTACAAGCCGGACGGCCTGCGCCGGACCTGGCCCAACATCATTACCCGCGAAGCCGTACTGGGCCTGGAGTGGAACCGGCTCGGAACCCGCTGCAACCCCACCCACGACCTGACCCTGCCCTTCACCCGGATGCTGGCCGGACCCATGGACTACACCCCCGGAGCCTTCCGCACCGTGCTCCGGAAAGACTTCCGGCCCCGGGTTCAGGAACCCCTGGCCCAGGGGACCCGCGCCCACCAACTGGCCATGTACGTGGTCTACGAGAGCCCCCTGCAGATGCTGGTGGACACTCCCGCCGCCTATCGGGGGCAGCCGGGAATCGGGTTCCTGGGCAGGGTTCCGACGTCCTGGGACGCGACCCGGGTCCTGGATGGCAGCGTGGGAGAATTCATCACCGTGGCCCGCAGGAGCGGCAAGGAGTGGTACGTGGGCAGCATGACCAACTGGGACGGGCGGGAGCTGAGCATTCCCCTGCACTTCCTGGGTCCGGGCCCCTACCGGGCCGAGGTGTATTCGGACGTCGAAGGGGACCCGGCCGGTGTCCGCCGGCAACGGCTTCGAGTCCGCTCCAGCGACGTGGTGACGGCCCGGCTGGAGCCGGGCGGCGGCCACGTCATGCGCATCTATCTGGAGACGCCTTGATCCTCAAACCCCACGTGGGGTTTGGTGGATCGTCCCACGCTGCCGTCCCGCCCACCGTAGGGGCAACCCTTGTGGTTGCCCGTTGTTCCCGTTTGCCGGGTCGTCCTCGGATTGGGTGTCCACAAGGGACACTACTTCGGTCCCACGAGGAATCTGGGTGTGATTCGGGAGCCTTGACGACCATGTCCCACTGAGTTTGGTAGCCTGGGATCACCCATGCCGGGCCGGGTGGACTTGCGCCGGGAAACGCACTATATTTGCGCATCAGACAAGCGCCCGTAGCTCAGCTGGATAGAGCACCTGCCTTCTAAGCAGGGGGTCGCAGGTTCGAATCCTGCCGGGCGTACCAATATCCCTTCTTCAGTGATTCGGGTCTGATCCCCACCCAAGCAGCCAAGCCATGAGTTTCTGCTGAAAGGACTCAAGGTCATGGAAACTGACCACAAGGCTGACTCGTATGATGATGGCGCGACCGGCAACCGCACCTGCCCGCAGTGCGGCGAGGCATCAGTCACTACATTTTGGCATCACGATAGGCTCCGCTACGGAACCGGTGGCTCAGCGGTAGATCTGCCCGTCGATCTTCCGGTTCGCCGCTGTGGATCCTGTAGATTTGAATTCCTGGACCATGAAGGGGAGCGGCTCAGACTGGTGAGCTGACCACGATGTAGGTCACAACCTTCTACTCGTTCAAGGGCGGCGTGGGGCGAACGATGGCGCTCGTCAACGTAGCTGTCGATCTCGCACGCCGGGGCCGCCGCGTGCTTGCGGTAGACTTCGATCTGGTACCGTTTTAGCTTGTTCATATCCGTTACAGCTTGGCTGATTGAACGGGCTCAGCCCTTGTCCCGGCTTCGACGCCTCTCTTCTTCCTGCTTCCGCAGTTCCCGGCGCAGGATCTTGCCGGAGGTGGTCATGGGGAAGGATTCGACAAAGGAGATCTCTCTTGGGTATTCGTGGGAACCCAGTCGGGTCTTGACGAATTCCTGAATGGATTGCCGGAGTTCCGGGGTCGGCCGGCATTGGGGCTTGGGTTTGACGAAGGCCTTGACGATGGTCCCGCGGATCGAGTGCGGCACGCCGATGACGGCCGCCATGGATACGTCCGGGTGCTTGAGTAGCGACTCTTCCACTTCTGCCGGGCCGATCCGGTAACCGCTGCTGGTGATGAGATCGTCGCTGCGTCCCACAAACCAGATATAACCGTCGTTGTCCTTCCGGGCCAGGTCGCCGGTGCGCGCCCAATCTCCCGTGAATTTCTCCTCGGTAGCCCGGGGATTCTTCCAGTACTCCAGGAACATCACAGGGTCCGGCCTCCTGACGGCTATTTCTCCGATCTCGCCGGCCGGGGCGGGATTCCCATCCTCGCCAATCACCTCGACCCGGTGTCCGGGGATCGGCCGGCCCATGGATCCCGGCTTGATTCCCATCACCTCGTGACAACTGCCGGCGACCATGTTGGCCTCGGTCTGACCGTAAACTTCGTTGATGGTCACACCCAGAGTTCCCTTGGCCCATTCAAGAACCTCGGCTCCGAGAGGCTCTCCGCCGCTGAAGATCGATCTCAGGCTGAAGCGGTATCGGTTCCGCGGTTCCGGGACCTCGCGCATCATTTTCAGAGCCGTCGGTGGAATGAGGGCATTGCGAATCCGGTGCCGTGCCAACAGGGCGAAAGCGCGTTCAGGATCGAATTTCCGAAAGGTCCCGGCAACGACCGGGAGTCCGTGATGCCAGGCCGGCAGCAACACGTCCATGAGGCCGGCCACCCAGGACCAATCCGCCGGAGTCCAAAAGCAGTCTCCCGGCTGAGGAGCGAAGTTGTTGGAAAATTCGACTCCGGGCAAATGTCCCAGCAGCGCGCGGTGGGCGTGCAGAGCCCCCTTGGGAGGGCCGGTGGTTCCAGACGTATAGATCAGCAAGGCGGGGTCTTCGGCCCGGGTCCGCGCCGGCGTGAAGGCGCCCCTTGCCCCGGCCAGCAGCTCGTCGAAGCGGTGAAACTCGCCGGCGCTGCCCTGGGTCGCAACAATGATCAACTGCAACGACGGCAACCGGCTTCGTATGGCGGTGATCTTTTCCAGGTTCTCGGCATTCACGAACACGGCCTTGGCGCCGCTGTCGTTCAGCCGGTATTGGAGGGCGTCGGGTCCGAACAGACAGAACAGGGGAACCGCCACCGCTCCCAGCTTGGAGGAGGCCAGGTAGGACAGCGCGGCTTCCGGGCTCTGCGGCAGCACGATGGCGAGGCGGTCCCCTCTTTCGATGCCCAGGGACCTGAGAGCCGCGGCCAACCGGTTGCTCCAATTTCTGAGCTGATGAAATGAAACCTCGATGGTGGCGCCGGTCTCTTCCTGGTGGTAGATCAGGGCCCGCTTGGCCCTACCGGTGGCGTGCCGGTCGCAGACGTCGACCGCAATGTTGTAGTCTTGCGGAATCTCCCAGCGGAATGCGTCATAGGTCTCCTGGTAGCTTGGTCTTCTCAGAAGCATGGGGGGACAGGTCTCCGTCAGGTCACCTGCTGTATCAGGAGCTCCTGTCTTGTCCGATTCTGCTAAACCGAAGCTGACATTGTGGGATTGACTCCCGCTGTGGTTTCCGGGGATGGGATTCGGGATCAAAGGCCCAACTCTGCGGGGACCGGCTCTGCAGGTCCGTAGTCGTAGAAGCCCCTCCCCGACTTGCGGCCGTAGAAGCCGGCCTGAACCATCTGTTTGAGCAGGGGCGGCGGCGCGTACTGTGCCTCGCGGTATTCGTCGAACATGATGTTGGCGATGGAGTAGATGGTGTCGAGGCCGACGAAATCGAGAAGCGTGAGCGGACCCATGGGGTGTCCGCACCCCAGGCTCATGCCTCGGTCGATATCCTCAATGGAGGCGGTGCCTCGTTCCACGGCTCGAATGGCGCTGAGCAGGTAGGGCACCAGAAGCAGGTTGACCACGAATCCCGAGCTGTCCTTGCAGGCAATGGGGACCTTGCCCACCGATTGGGCCCACTGGAAGACGGTGTCGAAGGTTGCCCGATTCGTCCGAATCGTTCGAACCACTTCCACCAGCTTCATGATGGGAACGGGATTGAAGAAGTGAAGACCGAGAAACTGTTCCGGACGGCCAGTGACCACCGCCATCTCGGTGACCGTCAGGGATGAAGTGTTGGTGGCGAAGATCGCCCCCGGCTTGCAAATCGCGTCGAGCGCGGCGAAGACTTCCTTCTTGACCGCGACGTCTTCGGTGACGGCTTCGATGACGAGCTCGCACTCGTCCAACTCCTCCAGAGCCGTGGTTCCGGACAGGTTCTCGAGGGTCTGCTCTTTCTGCTCGACGGTTGCCTTCCCTCTCTTGACCGACCGGTCCAGGGATGCGGCGATCTTCGCAAGCCCTCGATCCAGGAGCTCCCGCGACACCTCGCGGACCACGGTCCGATAACCGCCCGCGGCCGAGACCTGTGCAATGCCGGAACCCATCAAACCGGCCCCCACGACTCCAACCCTTGTTATGGTCATGATTTCTCCCAGTCTGCCGCCCGTTTCCGCCTGAGGGCCCGGAGACCCGGTGAGGCATGCGGGCTAAAACCGGTCGGCGCGATAGGCTTCGAACCGGCTGTCCTCCGCCCGCTCGGCCACCAGGTCGGCAATGATCCTGCCTGAGGTGGCGGCGCCGGTCAGTCCGAGGTGCCCGTGGCCGAAGGCGAAATAGACCGAGCGGTGAAGCGGTGATCGGCCCAGGACTGGCAGGGAATCGGGCATGGACGGCCGGCAGCCCATCCAGGGAACCGCCCCCTGGCCGTTCAGGGAGGGCAGGGCTTGTCGGGCGGCCTGAAACAGGGCATGGGCCCTGGCGAAGTTCGGTCTGGCGTGGACGCTGGCCAGCTCGACCGTGCCGGCCAGGCGCATCCCCCCTTCCATGGGCGTCAGGCCGAAGTATCGGTCTCCATGGACCACGGTTCGCTGCAGCCTGATCCCGGCTTGCGGCAGCATGAGGTGGTAGCCGCGTTCGGCCTCCAGCGGCAGCCGGCTGCCCAGCCTGGCTGCCAGGGGGCCCGAATAGGCCCCTGCCGCCACCACCACTTGATCGGCCCGATGGCGGGAGACATCGGTCATCACGGACCAGGAGCCGTCCGCACCCAAGCGAAAGTCGGTGACCCTCTCCCGGAATATGTCTCCACCGCGCCGCGCGAAATCCTCGGCCAGCAGCCGGGTCAACCCCAAGGGGCTGGTGGTATGGCCCGACTCCGGATAGAAGGCGCCCTGCCGGCAGCGGTCCGCCAGTTCCGGCTCCAGTTCCCGGATTCCCTTTTGATCCAGCATCTCCACCTGAACGCCGCAGCGGCGCAGCAGGTCGAACTTGACTTGCGCCTTGGCAAAGACACGTTCCGACCGGTAGACGTCCAGCCTGCCCCTGCGCCGGATCAGGTGCTCGGCTCCGGCCTGCTCCAGCAGCGGGGCGAAGGCGACGAGGGCGTCCTTGTTGAGGCGGTAGAGAGCCCTGGCGATTGCGTCGACACGCCTGCGGGAACTGGCAGCCACGAATCTCAGCAGCCAGGGGAGCAGGCTCGGCAGGTAGGGCCAGCGAATGGTCAGGGGCCCCAGGGGATCCAGGACCATGGCCGGCACCTCCCTGGCGATGCCCGGAAGGCCGAGGGGCACGCAGTAGCCGGTCACGAACTGTCCTGCGTTCCCGCTGCTGCAGGCCTCGCCGGGTCCGCCGGGATCGATGATCGCCACGCTGTGCCCGTCCCGCTGCAGGTAGAGGGCGCAGCAGACACCCACGATGCCGCCGCCCACCACGGCGATCCGGCACCGGCTGTCGTTGGGTGGAGAATCATTCCCCATTTCGCATTTCAACGAAAATCGGATTGGAGTAGAACCAGAGGTCCTTCCAGGGGTCCTCTCCGCGAGGGTCGGGCTCCGGTTCCAGCTCTCCGGTGCTGGTGCCCCGGACGCGGAGGTAGTGGTTGCCCTCGAGGCCCTCCAGGGAATGGCTCATGGTCCTGTATTCCCCCTGGCGGGACCAGTCGTTCCGTGTGAAGCGCCGAACCACCCGGGTGGTGGGATTGCGGTCCTGAGCCGGGTCGGGCAACGGACCGGTCAGGTTGCCGACAATCAGGTCCACCCGGACCACCTTCGGGTTGTCGCCATGCCAGTTGGGGGACTCGGGATCTCTGAACCGGATGGTGACCTCGACGGAGGCTCCGGGGGCGGCCTCGAGGGTGCCCCCGATTTCCGCGCTCCGGTCCTTTGAACCCGCCGTCACGAAGAGCTCCGAGAGGAGATCCCCGGTGGTCACGAAGATTCGACCCCGTCGCAGCCCTTCCAGAATGCCCGGGTGCGACTTCTCGGCGTAGACGTAGGTCTTGGAGTACTCGCCGGGCCAGAAATCACTGCCACCCTCGGTGTAGTGCACGTGGGAATCGGAATTGGCCGTGATCCACCAGCGGCGCCCCTCTCCCAGCATCGAGTCCCAAAGCCCGCCCAGCCGAGCGGTCATGGGATCGAATCCGCCCCGGGTCGGCCAACGGCCATAGGACCCGCGAGGACTTTCCGGGTCGAGGGTGCCGTCGGGGTTGAGCGTCCTTGCCTGGTGCCCGGGAGCTCCCGCCATGCCCACCGCCACCTCGGGGGCCGTATCGTTCCAACGGCGCAGCTCGGCCGGGTCGTAGGCTCCGTATTCACCGGTTTCCGAGGCCGAGCGCGAGGGATGGTTGGCGATCAGGACCGGCTTGCTTTCCAGTCCGTTCATCAACCGAATGGCCTCGATCATCCGGGGCTCGGTATCCCGGGTCTCATCGATCGGATAGGCCTCGTTGCGGTCAAACCGTGACTCCAGCTCGTACAGCCGCTGGGCCTCGTCCTGGCCGTGGGGAATGATGAGGCTGCTGTGGTCGGCTCCGGGCGAGTTGAACTCCAGGCCCCAGAACTGGACCACCTCGGGAACCAGCTCCCGCGAGAGCACCAGCTCGGGATAGGCCTGCTCCAGGTTGACCTTGCTGTGGTTGGGGCCGCCGTGGTCGGTGGCCACCGCCCAGGACAGCCCGAAGCGCCTGCCCATGAGCGCATTCATGGGAATGGGGTAGATGGCGTCGCCCCCGATGATCGGGGTGGGGGGATCGTTGTCCCGGTTCCAGCCCACGCTGAAGCGGCTGTGAATGTGGTGGTCTCCCGCCAGCCAGCGGACCCCGCCGGAAGGTTTCTCCGGGCCGCCGGTCACGCAACCCAGATAGAGAAGCACCAGAGCGGTCCCGGCCAGACCCAGCCGAACCGAGGTTGTTGCTGTCAATCGGCCGAACGGATTCATCATGGCTGACGGCTCCTTGGATCATCAATCATCTTATGGGTGTTCATTCGTGTCCATTCGTGGTTCGTCGTTTTCCTTTTCGGATAGCTCTTCTCCGTCCGTCGCGCCCTTCGTGGATGTTGTGGCTTAACAACCCCGTCGACTGGTTTCAAGCAATGCGGGCCGTCAGCCATGCTTTGCCCTCAATACCCGGGCCGCCCGGCACATCGCCTTGAGTTTTCGATAGGCCTCGTCCAGATCCATCGGGTTCTGGGCGGAAGGGGCAAATCCGCAGTCCGGGTGCAGGGTGATGCGGCTCTTGTCCAGGTGGCGCATGGCTTCCTCCGCCCGTTCCACCACCTCTTCGACGCTCTCCACTCTGGGTTCGCAGTGGTCGATGCAGCCCAGCCCCAACCGCACCCTCTTCGGGAACTGGGCCAGCGAATCCAGCCCCCCGGCCACCGGAGTGGCATATTCCATTGCATTCCGCTGTCGTGAAGGTCGGCCTGGAAGCCTCGCACCCGTTCGGCAAATACCTTGACGTAGCTCTCCCGGCGCCACTCGCCGTCAGTGATCTCTTCCAGTCCGGCCTGTTCCTGAAGGGCGATGGAGGACTCGATGGCCCGATCCAGCAGAGGCTCGGCCTCCTCTTCCGAGATGCGGCCGGCCTTGCGGTCCAGGATGAGGTCCAGCACCCAGGCCGGCCGGGGCAGGCTGCCGATCACGGTGGTGGGAAACAGTGTCGGTTCCATGGAAGGGTCCTCGGGACAGTCCGGGGAGTTTGTTCCCCTGTTCGGTTCACTTCGGGATCGTCAAGGAGCCCGTCGGCTGCGGGTCCGATTATACGCCTGCCCGATCGACTTGATCCAGATTCGCTGAATGGGGCGCGGGGTTCGCCCCCCTCCGGCTCGATTGCGGGCTTCGCCCTCTAGTGTAGTGTCTCATAAATGACTTTACAACGATTGATCTTTCGCATAATCGATTCCACAGAAGCAGTCCAGACGAAGGGAGCGGGATTGTCGTTATGGGTCTGGACGTAGTCGTGGATGGCCTGCACCAGTTCGGGCACGCTGTGAAAGACACCGCGGCGGATTCTCTGTGTCGTCAAGTTGGCAAACCAACGCTCAATCAGATTCAGCCAGGAAGCGCTGGTAGGAGTGAAGTGCAGATGGAAGCGAGGCCGCTTGGCTAACCATCGTTTCACGTTGGGGTGCTTGTGGGTTTGGTAGTTGTCGAGGATCAGATGGAGGTCCTGTTGGGGAAATTCCCTGTCCAAGCGGCGAAGGAACTTCAAGAACTCCTGGTTGCGGTGACGCGGCATGCAATCGGCGATGACGGTGCCTTCCAGCAGGTTGAGGGCCGCAAACAGCGTGGTGGTTCCATGGCGTTTGTAATCGTGAGTCATGGTGCCACAGCGCCCTTTCTTCATGGGCAGGCCGGGTTGACTCCGGTCCAGGGCCTGAATCTGGCTCTTTTCATCGACACAGATGACCAGCGCCTTGTCGGGCGGATTCCGGTAGAGGCCGACCACATCGGTCAGTTTCTCGACAAAGTGGGGGTCGCGCGACAGCTTGAAGTGGCGGAGCCGATGGGGTTGCAACCCGTGGGCGTCCCAAATCCGTTGAACGGTGGCGGGACTGAGGCCGCAGTGTCGAGCCATGGTTCGACAACTCCAGTGGGTGGCGCCCTTGGGTTGGGTGTGTAGGGTCATGTGCACAATGGATTGCACTTTCTCGGGCCCAATGGTGGGGCGACGACCTCGTCCTTTCTGGATTTCGGTCAAGCCCTGTGGCCCGAGCTTGGCAAAGCGCTGGCGCCAAAGCAGGACCGTTGGACGGGTGACGGTGAGTTGTTTGGCAATCTGATTGTTGGATAGGCCTTCGGCGGCCATCAAAACAATCCGGCAGCGGGTGGCGACGCTTTGGGGGGTATGGTGAGCCCGCACCCAGCGTTGCAAGGTATCCTTCTGTTGAGGTGTGATCGGTAATGTTGGGGCAGATTTCCACATGAGCTCCAGCATACACACCGACCACGTAATTGTCAATCTATTTGTGAGACACTACACTAGCGACGCCGCGTTGGCCCCCCACCGGCTCGACTGCGGGCTGCGCCCTTGTCTCGCCGACTCCCCCTCAAGGGGGGAGTGATTAGAATGGCGAAGGCTGATGCGGTGGGGGGCAGACGCCGGGCCGTCAGACTGCAGCCGGCAGAATTCCCATGCTAGTATTCCCAGGATGTGCCGGTCCTGACCGTCCGGACAGGGTCAGTCGAGGGAGCCAAGGTCTCTCGGCGGGCTCAAGATCCATCCGACTGGAGAGACCTCCCCATGGCCGAGTTCGACCACCTCCTCACTTCCCGCGAATTCGAGCAGAGTCCCTATCCCACCTACCACCTGCTGCGCCGCGAAGCTCCCATTTACTGGAGCGATCTCTGGGGTTGCTGGATCCTCACCCGCTATCGGGAAATTGTCAGCACCCTGCAGAATCCCAGGCGCTTCACCAGCGTCGGCAGGCTCACCGCCACCATGGAGATCCCGCAGGCCGTTCGGGAACAGGTCCGGCCCCTGGTGCGCCACTATTCCCAGGGTCTCATCAACGTCGACCCACCCGATCACACCCGTATGCGCAAACTGGTGCACAAGGCCTTCCTGCCCGCCACCATCGCCGCCATGGCCGGTTACGTGGAGGAGATTGTCGAGGGGCTGATCGACGCGGTGCGGCCTCGGGGCAGGATGGACATCATCTGGGACTTCTCCTACCCCCTGCCGGTCACGGTCATTGCCAGGCTGCTGGGAGTTCCGGCCGCAGACCACGGCAAGCTCAAGCGCTGGTCCGGCAAGATTGTCGAGTTCATGGCCACCCCCAAGCCGGTGCCCGAAGTGCTTTTGTCATCCCAGGAGGCTCTGCTGGCTCTGCAGGACTACTTTCGATCGACCTTCAGGCGCCGCCGATTGGAGCCGCGGGACGATCTCATCAGCGCCCTGGTGGCTGCCGAAGAGGAGGGGGAGCGACTGACCGAAGAGGAGCTCATTTCGACCTGCGTGACCCTGCTGATCGGCGGGCACGAGACCACCACCTACCTGATCTCCAGCGGGGTGCTGGCCCTGATCCAGCACCCGGAACAGATGCGGAAGCTGAGGGCCGATCCGGGAAAGGCCGGGACGGCGGTGGAAGAGATGCTGCGCTACGAGGGACCCTTCCAGCGCAACCGCCGCCTCGCCACCGAGGCGGTGGAGCTGGACGGCCGCCTCATACATGAAGGCCAACTGGTGGTGCAGATGCTGGGCGCCGCCAACCGGGACCCGGCCGTATTCCCGAACCCGGATTCATTCGATATCGAGCGGCGTCCCAACAGGCACGTCTCCTTCGGTCAGGGTCCGCACTTCTGTGTGGGAGCTCCGCTGGCGCGCCTGGAGGCTCCCATCGCCATCAATGGGCTGCTGCGGCGCTTGCCCAACCTGGAGCTGGCAACCGACGAACTGGTCTGGAAGAATACGGTCTTTCGCGGCCTGGAGCGCCTGCCGGTGACGTTTGGGTGAGGGCCAAGCCTGGCTTGACTTCCCTGCAAGGGCGGGAAGCAGGACGGTTTCCCGCCATCCCTTACCGGAAGGCCATCCGGTTCCAGCCCTGATCCTCCTGCTTGCTGGGACCCGGGGGCGGTGGAGCGAAGGCGTAGAAGTAGCAGAGGTCCTGGTGGCCGTCATTGAAGGACTGGTGCTCGACTCCGGCCGGAATGTAGACGGTCATGCCCTTCTCCACCCTGAATTCCCGACCGTCCATGACCAGTCTCCCCTGCCCGCTCACCACGTAGTAGATTTCGGCCGACTCGGGGTGAATGTCGGCCTGGGTCTCATGCCCCGGGTGGAGCCAGAAGAGTCCGGCCGAGATGTCGCCGGCGCCGCAGGTTTCGGGGCTCACCAGCAGATTGACCCGGCGGGAGCCGTCGGGAGCCTGCCAGACGGGGAAGTGCTTCGGGTCCAGGACCCATTCCGGATTGTGTGCCATCGGGGATGCCTTTCTTGGTAATAGCCGGCAGTGAGGGCCGGCGGAACCGCGAGAGCGCGGCCCTTGCCGCTTCCCTCCGCCCTCCGGCTGGACGTCAGATCAGAAGCGAACCTCCGTTCACGTGCATGGTCGAGCCCGTCACGTAGCTCGACCGGGGGCCGGCCAGGAACAGGACCGCCTCCGCGATTTCCCGGGGAGTTCCCTGGCGCTTCACCAGCGAAGCCTCCACGTATCTCTGCCGGTTCTCCTCCCCGAAGGCCTCGGCAAGGGGAGTATCGATGCTTCCCGGGGCAATGGCGTTGGAGAGGATGCCCTCGGCGCCAAACTGCTTGGCCAAGTACTTGGAGAGCGCAATCACGCCGGCCTTGCTCACCCCGTAGCCGACATGGCCGGTGACGCTGCCCACGAAGGCTCCCACCGAGGAGATGTGGACCAGCCGGCCGTACTTCCGCTTTCTCATGTGGGGCAGCACCGCCTTGCTGCAAAGGAAGGCGCTGGTCAGGTTGACCGAGAGCATTCGGTTCCAGCTCTCCAGGGTGGTCCGGTCCCAGGGGACCATGGGGCAGATGCCGGCATTGTTGACCAGGATGTCGATCCGGCCGAACCGCTCCGCGGTCGCCTCAACCATGCGGTCCACCGGGTCCGGGTCGGAAACGTCGATCTCGGAATCCAGCAGGTCGGCGCCGCAATGCTTCCGCAGATCCGAAGCCAGTCCCTGCAGGGGCGCTGCTTGAATGTCGGCCAGCGTCAGGCCGGCGACTCCTTCCCGGGCAAAGAGCTCGGCCACGCTGCGCCCGATCCCGGAGGCCGCCCCGGTGACGATGGCCACCCTTCCTTTCAGTTCATCCATGGCGGGAGAGAGGTGAACCGGCTTGTGCTTGGGCCGGCGGAGTTGAAGTGCCATTCCGTCAGGCCATCCCTGCCATCGCGGCAGGAACGGCCGCCCTGTGCCGGGAATGGCCTTCGGGAGGCCTTCGGCCAAGATAGAGTTTCAGGTGCTCCTGCCTCCGTCGGCGCTATCTTAAGTCTCAGGAGTCGAGGGATGCAACTCGGGGCGGCATTTGCTATGCTGGCGCCCCTATCCGGGCCTGGATAAAGAGAAAGATGATGCGGATTCGCTTCGTACATGCCGCCGACCTGCACCTGGACAGCCCCTTCACCGGCTTGAAGGCCACCGCTCCCGAAACCGTGGCCGACAGGCTGTACCATGCGACCTTTGACGCATACGAGAACATCATCAACCTGTGCATTTCCGAAGACGTGGACGCGCTGCTGGTGTCGGGGGACGTATACGACGGGGCCGACCGCAGCCTGCGGGCCCAACTCAGGTTTATCGAGGGTCTGAAGAAGCTGGATGCCGAGGGTATTCGCTCCTTCGTGTGCCACGGCAATCACGACCCGTTGGACGGCTGGCAGGCCCGGCTGGATTATCCGCAAAGCTGTCACCGCTTCGGCCCCCAGTGGGAAGCCGCGCCGGTTTTCGAGGACGCCCCCGAACGCGCGGTGGTTCACGGCATCAGCTACCCGAAGCGCGAGGTCACCGAGAACCTGGCCCGCCGGCTTGGCAAGGTCGATCCCGGCCCGTTCTCCATCGGGTTGCTGCACGGCAACCTCAACGACGATACGGGACACGCCGCCTATGCACCGTGCTCGCTCGCCGACTTGGCCCAGTCGGGCGTCCACTATTGGGCGCTCGGGCACGTCCACGCCCGCCAGGCGCCGAGCGAGCGGGAGCCGACGGTTGTCTATCCGGGCAACCCTCAGGGCCGGCATCCGAACGAGACCGGAGCTCGTGGCGTCTACCTGGTCGAGGTCGACGACGGTGGAAAGGTCTGCTTGGAGTTCCGACCGATGGACGTAGTCCGTTGGGAATCGCTCTCGGTCGACATCGGCAGGTTTGCAACAGACCAGGAACTGTTGGACGCATTACACAAAGGAATGCAAGTACTTGCGGACGCCGCAGGCGGACGCTCGATCGTCGTTCGAGTCACGCTTACCGGGCGCGGCCAGTTGAACCGTAATCTCTGCAGGCCCAACACGATTGAGGACCTCGTCGAGGAAACCAATCGGGAATGGGCCCAACGGTCGCCGTTCGCGTGGTGCGAACGCATCGAGGACGCGAGCGCATCTCCTTTCGACCGCGAAGCCAGGCTGAAGGGATCCGATTTTCTGGCGGAGGTGCTGCGCACGGCGAACCGGGCGAAGACCGATCCGGAGCTTCTGGCCCGGCTTAGGGCCGGGCTTTCCGACCTCTACCAGCACCACCGATTTCGCCGGTATTTATCCGATTCCGCCCCTGGAGAGGAGGAACTCACCGCGCTGGTCGAAGAGGCCGAGACGATGGCCGTGGACCTGCTTGCCGAGGACGACGACCGATGAAGTTATCAAGTCTGCACATCGACGGCTTCGGGCGGTTCGCCAAGAGAACTTTCGGGCCATTCGAACGGCCCGTCACCGTCTTTCTCGGTCCCAACGAGGCGGGCAAGAGCACCCTCCTGGAATTCATTCGAAGGGTGTTGTTCGGATTTCGCACGGCCAGGGGCAGGGCGCCATCCGGCTATAACGATTACCCGCCGCTGGCCGGCGGCCGCCACGGCGGCAGCGTGACCATCGTCAGCGACGCTGACGAAACCGTTACCGTCCGGCGATTCCAGGGGACGGGCGGCGGGACGGTCACGCTGACCTCCGAGTCCGGCGGGGCGCTCCCCGAGGGAGAATTGCCACGTCTGCTGGGCCAGCACTCCAGGGACGTCTTTCAGAACGTCTTCACGTTCACGCTCGACGAACTCCACAGCCAGAAATTGCTGAGCGACGAAAGCGTCAACAGCCAGATCTACAGCGCCGGCATGGGCGCATCAAGGCTTCCCGAAGCATTGACGGCGTTGAACAACAACAAGGCCGGATTGTTCCTGAAAGGCGGCAACAAACACGCTATTCATGATGCTGCACATCGGTTCGATCAGGTAGCGGGCTCTCTCAGGGATGTGGAGAATAATGCTGCCGGTTACGGAAGGCTGACCCGCGAGCTGAAAGAAGTCGAAGCGGACCTGAAAGAGGCCAGCCGGGGCCGCCATTCCTGCCGGAAGCGGCTCGACCACCACAAGCTGTTGGAAAGCGCCTGGGACGACTGGAACGACCTAAAACAGGCCGAGGGGCAACTGGCCGGGTTGCCGGACATCAGCAACTTCCCCGTCAACGGTGTCGGTCGCCTGGAAAAACTGGAGGACCGGATCGATACTGCGCAGCGAGAATACAATTCTGCAGGCGTGGAGGTGAGGAAAGCTGAAGCCGAGGCAGAGGCGACTGTCGAGCATGAGGCCATCCTCAACCGATCGCCCGACATCCGAAGACTGGAGCGAGGCCGTACTTCCTTCGACAACTCCGTTCGCGACTTGCCGAAGCGCAAGGATGAATCCGACAGGCATAAAATCTCCTTGGCTGCAACCCTGAAGGATCTGGGTCCGGACTGGGATGAAGCTCGCCTGGAGAACTTCGACCTGTCCCTGGCCGTCCGTGAGGACATCTCGCAATTCCAGGAACGGCTGCAAGAAGCAGGGCAGAAACTTGGCGACAGCAAATCCACACTCACTCAGCATGAGACTTTGTTGGAGGAATCCACCGAGGCGGAGCGCAGGGCCAAAAGGGAGCTGGAGGCCGCTGTCAAGCCGGTCAGTCGCAAGAACGGCAGTAAGGTGCTGCCGGCCATCTGCGTTGCCGCCGGCATCGCGGTCTTGGCCGCAGGGGCGGTACTTGGTGGGAATGCTCTCCCCATTGGTGTTATCGCCGGCATCTTGCTCGTTTGTATTGCCGCGTACCTGTTCCTGTCCGGCCAGCCATCTACCGGCACTGAGACGGAATATGCCCGTCTTTCCAGAGAATTCAACCGCGCAAATGAGTTAGCTGGGCAGCGACAGAGCAGGGTGCAGAATTGCAAGAAAGCCGTCGAAGAGGCTGAGCATTCAGTCGCGTCCATTCAGAGAGAATGGCGGCAATGGCTTGCAGACCGAAATCTGAGGGAGACGTTCCTGCCGGAGACCGTGGGTGAGCTTCGCGACAAGGTCGAACTTGGACGCAATCAGCTTCTCGGTCTACGAAGCCATCGAGAGCGTATCGACGCCATTCAGAACGACATCGACGGCTACATTGAATTGGCTGCGCCTCTGGCGTCGGGCTTCGGCGTTCCCTTCGACGGGAACGATTCGAATTCCGTCGCCGCCGCGGCCGACAGTCTGGTGGAGATGTACTCCAGTGTTGAGCGGAGGGTCTCGGATCGGACAGCCGCGAAGGGCGATTTGAAGAAGGCGGAGCGCCAGTTGAAGGAGCGCGAGAATGATCTGCAGAAAGCGAGGGAGGAGTTGAAAGACCTGCTCCAAGCCGGTGGCGCCGATGACGCCGAGGACTTTCGCCATCGAGCAGAGATCGCGGGTCGGCGAACGGAACTGAAGGAGAAACGCGATGAAGCGCTCGGTCGGCTGCAGCGCCTCAGCGGACCCGGAGAGCCGCTCGAAACCCTGAAGAAGCAGCTCGGGGATACGGATATTCAGGCAATCCGAGACCAGATGAGCTCGGCCGAGGGAGAAATTGACAACGCCGACGCAGAGATTAGGAAACGGTCCACTGATCGGGGATCGATCCAGTCCAGCCTCAAGAGGCTGACCTCCGAGGAGGAATCATCAAGGCTGCGGGCCGAACGCCATCGGTTGTTGGAAGACATGCGCGGCCATGCGCGGGAGTGGGTCATCCGCACCATCGCCGAGAACCTGCTCAGGGAGGCGCAGGCCAAGTTCGAGAAGGAACGGCAGCCGGGCGTCATACGGCATGCCGAATCGTTCTTCAAGGGCATTACGGGCGGGCGTTACCAGACCTTGTTCTCCCCGCTCGGCAAGTCGGAAATACACGTAACGGATTCCTCGAGTGGCTCCAAACAGCCCAGCCAGCTCAGCCGGGGCACCCGGGAGCAGTTGTTCCTGTCGCTGCGGTTCGGGCTTATCCAGGAGTTGGGCCAACGGTCGGAGCGGCTGCCGGTGATCGTGGATGAGGCGCTGGTGAACTTCGATCCCGAACGCGGACTGCGGGCCGCCCGCGCCTTCGTGGAGTTGTCCCGGACGAACCAGGTGCTGGTCTTCAGCTGCCATCCGACCATCGTCGAACTTTTTCAAAACGCAGCAGCCAAGCTGGACGTGCAAGAACCCGAGGTGGTTCGGATCGGGTGAGGCGACCGAGGAATACGGACCTCCGGCGGGGGTGGGAGTGAACGAAGCTGCGGCAATCGCTTCGCCGGTTGAAGTGGTGGGTGGCCGCGTCGTCTCGCGGCAGGGATCCCAGACGGGAAGGCGGGTCAATTAGCCTTCGCACCCTGTGTATAGTCGCGGTACTTGCCGAAGAGGGTCACGAACCTGGTGGACAGGGCGTCGAAATTTCTGGATGGCGTCGGAGCCCCGGGGCCTCCCGCAGGAGCAATCAGGTCGAGATTTCTGTTTCCCATAAACCTGGTTCTCACCGTTTCCTGCATTCGGGTCGGAAGGTAGTAGGACCGCTTGCCGACTCCAGTCTTCTTGTAGTCGATGGTCAGCTCGTAGGCCTTGATGGGTGACTCCTCGGGGATCTCGGTCTCCTTGGCGCGAAACCGCACCACCTGGAAGTCCTTGAGGTCGATCCAGCACTGCCCCTCATACCCGAAGGTGACGGACTTCTTGTCGGATACGCGCAGGGTCCGCTTGGAATGCTCGGACGGGACGCTAAAGCGGAGGCGCGCCACTTCGCGGCCGTTGATCTTCTCCATGCGTTCCAGTTCCAGGGTGGCCTGGGATTGAGGGGAGAAGAGCTCGGCGATGACGGGACCGAACTCCCCCGCCGTCTGGGGAGGCGCGCTGCTGGCGCCCACGTTCCTGTAGTGCTTCTTCTTGCCGTGATAGGAGAGTTCGTGAGCCAGGAAATCCTCCTGCGTCCATCCTCCCCGCCCGATCCGGCGGTAGCGGCGGGTGGTCTGATTGCAGACGAACTCAGGCAGTTTGCGCTCATAGTCGAAGGTCTTGGCGCGAACGGTCTTCAGGAACAGCGGCCAGTTCTTGCTGGTGGGCCTGGTGCCCGGCTTCAGAAGGTCTGACGCCTTGGCGGCGACGCGCCGGGGGCGTTTTTTGCGGGAGACCTTGACCACCCGGGCCGAGGGCACGAATTCCACGGCCTGCTTCTTGCACAGCAACTTGTCCGGGAGCCGGCTTGCCTGATCACAGGTGGCCCCCGCCATTTCGGTCGGCCGCAGCAGCGGGGCGTCCGGGTTGCCGGTGGCCAGGACCCGTCCCTCATCCCCCACCACCGCCCCGGTCAGGTTGGCTCCCCGCAGGTCGGTCTCCTTGAGGTTACTCCCCGACAGGGAGGCCCCGGACAGGTCGGCGTTCTGCAGATCGGCTCCCGTCAGTAGTGCCTCATCCAGGGTGGCTTGACTCAAGTTAGCCTGGGCCAGCGAGGCGTCGCTCAGGTCGGCCTGGGTCAGGTCGGCCTGGCTGAGATCGGCCTTCTCCAGCCGGGCACCGGTCAGATTGGCTTGAGTCAGCAGGCTCTGGGAGAGCCTGGCTTCCTGTAGATTGGCTCCGATGAAGTTGCCGCGGTACACCTCCGCCTTGGTGAAGTCGGCCTGGCCGAGGTCGGCCTGCATGAAGTCCACCTTGTCGGAAAACCCGTTTCGGAAGTTGAGTCCGGTGAGCACCGCCTGGCTGAGGTCGGAGGAAGAGACTTCCACTCCCTCCCAGTTCCGCCCGCTCAAGTCCACTCCGCTGAGGTTGACCCCGAACAGGATCATTCGGGAGAACAGCGCCTGGTCCAGCTCGACGCCCCGCAGGTCGGTGTTTCGGATGACGGCCTCGCTCAGGTTGGCTCGATTGAGCCTGGCTCCCTGAAACTGGGCGCCCGATACGTGAGCGCCCGTCAAATCGGCGCCGGTCAGGTCGGCTTCCCGCAGGTCGGTGCGTGTGAGGGTGGCTTCGATGAACCTGGCTCCAACCAGTTTTGCTCCTTGGAGATTGACGTCGGTCAGGGATGCGCCCGACAGATTGGCGCCGGAGAGGTTGATTCCCTGCAGGTCGACCTTGAACAGGTCCGCCTTCCGGAGGTCGCCGCACTCTCCCCGAAAATCGGGATTGAGTCCCTGAAGCCCATCGTTGTCAGTGCATCCCTGCTCGCCCCGGTAGGTGAATCGAGGACTTTCGCCGGCAGGTTCATGCTGGGCAGGCCGGCCTTCCTGCGGGACGGGGACAGTCGCCGGGGCCTGGTAGGAGCCGACCACCACCGTCAGGAGGAACAGCGCCGGCAGCACCGACCCCCGCTTGGGCCAGTGACGCCGGATGGAGGTGTAGAGACGCGTGTTCATAAAAGACTCCATGGTATTGGGGGGCCGCATCCGGCTGGAAGCCACGCCCGCCAATCGAAATCCAGCATCTCGCCAAGACTCAACACCTTGGAACTATAGCCTTTTTGGGAGGGGGTCTCAAGCGCCTCCAAGAATCATGGAGTCCCGGATTGCAGAGAATGTCGGGCTCATTCTTCGCATAACGTGCGAAGAACAGGTTTGGCGATGCGGAAAATATTAGGCATAATCTACGCATGGAGTGCGTAGAATGACTCGCTATATCCACCAGCTCACCGAATGGCCCAAATTTACATGGGATCATGATGCCTTGGCTGCCCCGTTGGCCGATATCCGTCACCGGCAAGGGCGCTTGTTGGGTCGGATGGAGGGTCTCGGCTTCTCTCTCCAGCAGAAAGCCGAACTGGAGACACTGACATTGGATGTCGTCAAGTCCAGCGAAATCGAAGGCGAGAACCTGAACAGGGATGAGGTGCGTTCGTCCGTCGCCCGGCGGTTGGGCATGGACATTGCCGGAGCGATTCCCGCAAACCGGAACGTTGAGGGTGTTGTTGAAATGACGCTCGATGCCACCCAGAACTTTGAAAAGCCCCTCACGGAAGACCGCCTCTTTGCCTGGCATGCGGCGTTGTTCCCTGCAGGGCGTAGCGGCATGCGCAAGATCATCGTCGGTGCGTGGCGCGATGACGCGGATGGACCGATGGAAGTTGTCTCCGGTCCCGTAGGCAGGGAACGCGTTCACTACCAGGCGCCGGCCGCTCCGCTCCTGGATAGGGAGACGGCTCGCTTCCTTGATTGGGCGAACCAGCCTGACGGCACCGATCCCGTGCTCCGGGCGGCACTGGCTCACCTGTGGTTTGTCACCATTCACCCGTTCGACGATGGCAACGGCCGCATCGCGCGGGCGATTTCCGACTGGGCGCTGGCGAAATCCGAGAAGAGCCCGCAGCGCTTCTACAGCATGTCCTGGCAGATCCGCCAGGAACGGGAGGCCTATTACAGGATTCTGGAAGGGACGCAGAAGGGAACGCTGGAGGTTACGCCGTGGATGGGGTGGTTCCTGGTCTGCCTGGGACGCGCGTTCAAAGGATCCGAGGCGACGCTGGCCGCTGTGCTTCACAAGGCCCGGTTCTGGCGGAAACACGCTGGCGTGAACGCCAACGACCGACAGCGTCTGCTCCTCAACAAGATGCTGGACGGATTCGACGGAAAGCTGACCTCATCAAAGTGGGCCAGGATTGCGAAGTGTTCCCAGGACACGGCGATCCGGGACATTCAGGACCTGGTGGCGCAGGGCGTCCTCAGGAAGGACCCGGCAGGCGGGAGGAGTACCAGCTACTCGGCGACGGAGGTTTAACCCCCCAGCTCTTGACCCCCCAGTTCATCCTGCTTCTTTCTGAGCTCCAGGAGTTCCGAATCCACCAGCCTCACGTTCTCGTAAGTGACCATGCCATCTTCCGGGATGTCCTCGATCACTTCGGCGCCGTGGGTGAGGCCGATGGGAACCAGGCGTTCCTCCCGGACTATCTCGGCACGTTCGACCATCCCGTAGGTGGCGTAGCCCCCCTCTCCGTCCAGAACGGTTCCCGCCTTCAGGGGCTTCTTGGCCGCCGCCACCACGTCGGAAATCTGTCCGATCACCGAGGCCACCGGTTCCCGGTGGATCATCATGCGGGCGATCCCGATGGGGACTTCGTGCCCGATGAAGTGTTGGGGGCGGTAGATCATGGCGTGCCGGCTCCTGGCGCCGATGATCATGCCGGTGATTTCTCCGTAGGAGGCCATCGACTCCACCGGATAGTCGTCCTGGCCTTCGACCACCGCATAGAGACCTCCGCGCAGGCTGCGCTCCACCGGGGTGTCGTCGGGAAAGATGGAGCTGACGGCCTCCACCACCCCATCCTTCTCCAGAACGCCGCCGAGCTCCTTGCGGCAGAGCTTGTCGGGGATCTCTCGCAAATCCGCCGTGGGGAAGTGCATCCCGCGGATGTCGGGGACCAGGCCGGTGGCGTTGGAGAGTGCCGCCATCTCGATGGAGTGCTTGGTGCCGTCCAGGAAAGAGCAGAACATGCTGGCGTTGTAGTCCTTGCCCTTGAAACCGTACATCCTGGGGACGTCGTCGGGGTTGGCCTTGCGGAAGGCCAGCTTGAAGCGGGTTCCCTTGCCGGAGGCGATCAGCTTGAACCCCAGCGTCCGCGCCCAGTCGCAAAGCTCGGCCGCCAGGGCCGGCTCGTCTCCATAGGCCATGCTGTAATGCACGCCCGCCCGGTCGGCCATCCGTTTCAGCAGGCTCCCCACCAGGATGTCGGCTTCCACCGTCACCATGACCAGGTGCTTCTTCTGCCGGATGGCCCGATAGCCGTTGGCAGCCCCCACCTCGGGGATGCCGGTGGCTTCCACCACCACGTCCACCCGGCTGCCGAGCAGATCCTCGGCACCGGCAGTCACAGCCGGGCGATCCCGATCCATGGCCTGGTCGATCTCGCCGGCCGTCTTGGCCAACTGGACGTCCTCGCGGGAAACGCCCCCGAGGCTCAGGGCCCGGACAGCC
This sequence comes from Terriglobia bacterium, assembly GCA_963665655.1. Taxonomy (GTDB): domain Bacteria; phylum Acidobacteriota; class Terriglobia; order Versatilivoradales; family Versatilivoraceae; genus Versatilivorator. Next base: position 3,230,141 of record OY762429.1, on the reverse strand, counting down.
CGTTCGGGCTTGAGGTCGGCAATGGCCGCGACCCGCATGCCTTTGATACGGCAGGTCTGAGCCACGATCTGGGTTCCGAAGGTTCCGGCGCCGATGATTCCGACCCGGATGGGACGCCCCTCTCTCTCCAGCTCAGCCAGTCGTTGATGAAGCATCGTGGTTTTCCTCTCTAGCCAGCCAGCAGCGATTTCAGGCGCTCGGCCACGATCCGGTCCTCGCCCGGTCGCAGCATCCAGACGGAAACGGTGAGGCCCTGCATGTTGTCGGGGGATTGGCGGTTGGGCCGCATCCAGTGGTGGCCGCCCACCTCGATAGGCGGGTTGCCCTGCTTGAGGCGTGCGGAAGCCTGGGAGGTGGTGATGGGGATCCGCTCGTAGTCCCACTCCAGGCTGAGGTGGGGGACGTGGTTGGCGATCTCCGGGACAAAGCTCTCGGCCTGCACCCCCGGCATGGAAGCCAGGGCGGCGGCAATGGTGTCCACCCGGGACTGGAGGAGGCGTTTCTCCGCCTGGTGGTCCATCTTGAGATAGCGCTCCACCGCCGCCAGCAGGCCGATCATCTCCTCCTTGCCGACCTTCATGCCCCGGCCAATGCCGCCCCAGGGGCTCCCGCACCGCCTGGCGGCCATCACCAGGTCGCTGCGGCCCAGCAGGAGGCCGGAACTCTGGGGACCCAGCAGGCCCTTGCCGCCGCTGAAGGCCACCAGGTCGAATCCCATCCTGACATACTCGGACAGCCGCCCCTTGGGGGGCACATCGGCGGCGGCGTCGTTGAAAGTGGGAACCCCGTGCTTCTTCCCCATGGCGACCCAGGTGCGCCGATCGATCCGGCCCTTGGGGTTGAAGGTGTTGATGAAGAAGAGCATGGCGGTCCCGGGATTGATGGCGGCTTCCATCTGGTCGATGGTTTCGACTTCCACGAGCCGGGTGCCCACCAGCTTGATCTGGGCTTCGTAGGCTTCCCGGTGTGATTTCTGGATGACGACCTGGTTGGGCATGCCGGTGGTGTCGGGCAGTTGGGCCATCCTGTCGGGGTCTCCCCGGGTGACGCAGGCCGCGGTTGCCTGGGTGATGGCGCCGGCGGCGCCGCTGGTGACGGTGGCGGCCTCCACGCCAATCAGCCCGGCGAGGCGCTCGCCCACTTTCTCGTGGAGATCGGCCATAGGGACGAAGTGCTGTCCGGCCTCGTCCATGGCCCGGAGCACCTCGGGGGGCATGAGGGTCCCCCCCAGCCGTGTGACCGTCCCCAGGGCGTTGATATAGGTGGGGACTCCCAGGCGGCTGTAGACATTGTCTTTCGTTTTCGGAGTGGAGGCCGTCGCGGGTTGAAGTCCGGCGGCGGCCATCAGGACCGGAGGCGTCGAGAGCCAGGCGGCTCCCGACAGGAAACGGCGGCGGCCCAATAGGCGGTGTTTCGGTTGCATGGCTCCTCCTTACCCCTTGGCCGAGACGCCGGGAGTCCATCCCCTGGCCGGTGGTGCTGCGCTGAGCCCCATCGGGAGCGGAGGGCTGCCGGCGGGCAGGTCGGGGGTTAAGATCGTAATCGGCATGGCCGGCTGCGCGCTTGTCCGCAGCCATCGGAGGTGTGCATCCACCAAAGACACGAAGTCACACCAAGAGCACAATAATGCAGAAGCATCCCGGCGCCGCTTGTCCTTGAAGGAGGTCCAGCTTCCTCCTGGTCTATTCGTGTTCATTGGTGTCCATTCGTGGTTCTTCTTTTTTGTTTGATCCACACGGCAGGACGGGGGTGCAGTTACCCGGAGACCCGTCGCGAGGCATCGTCCCGGGGGGCATAGCCCAGCTCGGCCCGGGCATTGGAAAGATCCCAGAAGGCTCCCTTGTTGTTGGAGATGCCGTAGTAGACGCCATAGGTGACATTGGCGCGCAGACAGCACTCCACCAGGTGGACCAGGTCGCGGTGGCTCAGCCAGGTGCGCAGGAACCTGGGATCGGTCGTGGGGTCATCATCCCGGCGCACCGAGCCGATCCTGATGCAGATCGATTCCATTCCCCAGCGGGCGCAGTAGTAGCGGGCCAGAATCTCGCCGAAGGCCTTGCTGACGCCATAGTCGCTGTCGGGCCGCATCGGATCGTTCACCGAGATGGGAACCGGTTCCGCCTGCCTGTGGAGATGCAGGTGGGGCGCGAAGCCCTCGTAGGCGCCGGTCACGTGGTTGGAGCTGGCGAAGACCACCCGTTTCACCCCCGATACCCTGGCGGCCTCGTAGAGGTTGCGGGTTCCCTGGATGTTGACCCGGAGAACCGGCTCCCAGGCGGTATCGACGGCGATCTGGGCCGCCAGGTGGATGACGCATTGGACCGGCGCCAGCCTGTCGAGGACCTGCGACACCTGCCGGGCGTCGGCGATATCGGCCCGGAAGACCCGGTCGGAAAATGGAGGCGTGAGATCCAGCCCGTAGACCTCGAAGGATTTCCCCAGAGGGTCCCGCAGGACCTTTCCGATGAGGCCGTTGATGCCGGTGATGAGCAGTTTGGGCTTGGGCATGGCGAAACGGGTGGATTATAGCAGGCCGTGTCATCCATGTCTGGCTTGCCCATGGGCTTTTGCCCACCGGGAAGATAACTCGGCTATAATTCGAGGGCACCTTCAGGGGGCTCCTGCTCCCGGCGCTTTTCGATTCCAGGACGGGCTTTCAAGGAGTAATCATGTCCTCATTTCAGGATAGTATTCTCGCACTCATCACCGAGACCTCCACCAACCTTCCTCCGGATGTCCGGAGGGCCATGGCCGACGGCCTGCAAGCCGAGACGCCCGCCACCCAGGCGTCTCAGGCCCTCAACGTCATCGCCACCAATATCGACATGGCTTCCGAGGACGAGGGGCCCATTTGCCAGGACACCGGGATGCCTACCTTCAAAATCAAGACTCCGGTGGGCATCAACCAACTGGCCCTGCATCGGGACCTCCGCCAAGCCGTTGCCGAGGCCACCCGGCGGGGAAAGCTCCGTCCCAACTCGGTGGACTCGCTGACGGGCAAGAACAGCGGCGACAATCTGGGCGCCGGCACCCCCATCGTCCATTTCGAGCAGTGGGAAAACGCTGACGAGATCGAGATCAAGCTGATCCTCAAGGGAGGAGGCTGCGAAAACAAGAACATCCAGTACTCCGTCCCCTGCGAGCTGCCTCACCTGGGGAGAGCGGACCGGACCCTGGACGGGGTTCGCAAGTGCATCCTGCATGCCGTCTGGCAGGCCCAGGGCCAGGGGTGCAGCGCGGGAGCCCTGGGCGTCTGCATCGGAGGCGACCGCACCTCCGGGTACACCCATGCCAAGGAGCAGCTTTTCCGGACGCTCGACGACACCAATCCCAACCCCGAACTGGCCGCGCTGGAGGACTACATCATGAAGGCCGGCAACACCCTGGGGATCGGAACCATGGGCTTCGGAGGGCAGGTGACGCTGATCGGCTGCAAGGTGGGCGTCCTCAACCGCCTGCCGGCCAGCTTTTTCGTGTCGGTGGCCTATGACTGCTGGGCCTTTCGGCGGCTGGGGGTCATCCTGGACGCCAGGACCGGGGCTTTGAAGCGCTGGCTCTACCGGGACGACCAACCCGCCGCTCCCATGGCGGCCGGCGAAGGATTTTCGCGAACAGGCCGGGAGGTTCGGCTGCAGGCTCCCATCTCCGCCGAAAAGGTGCGCGGGCTCCGGATGGGCGACGTGGTCCTGGTCAGCGGCGAGATCTACACCGGCCGTGATGCCGTCCACGCCTACCTGATGAAGAACGATGCACCGGTGAAGCTGCAGGGCAGCGTGCTCTACCACTGCGGCCCGGTGGTTCTGAAAGACAACGGCCATTACCGGATCACGGCGGCCGGGCCCACCACCAGCATTCGCGAGGAACCCTACCAGGCGGAGATCATCGAGCGGTTCGGCATTCGGGCAGTGATGGGCAAGGGAGGCATGGGGGCCAGGACCCTGGCGGGGCTCAAGGCATCGGGGGCCGTCTATCTGAACGCCATCGGCGGGGCGGCCCAGTATTACTCCCGCTGCATCGAGGAGGTGCTGGGCGTCCACCTGCTGGAATTCGGGATTCCCGAGGCCATGTGGCATCTGCGGGTCAAGGACCTGCCCGCCATCGTCACCATGGACGCCCACGGCAATTCACTGCACGCCGACGTGCACAACGCATCCTCCATTTTATTGTCCAAGCTGGCCGAACCCGTCTTTACCTGAAGCCCCTCGGCCCGGGGAAAGGCTTTCCGGTCGAACCCTTGCAAGCGGGAGGCGGACCGACTATATTGAGGGCTGCCGCACCGCCTTACGGTGGGGCAGGAACGAGCGGGAGTAATTCAGCGGTAGAATGCCAGCTTCCCAAGCTGGACGTCGCGGGTTCGATCCCCGTCTCCCGCTCCATCCTTTCCTTTTCAGCAAGCACGTTGGCCTCCGTTTGGCGGTCCGACGTCCACCCCCCACCGCATCAGCCTTCGCCATTCGGCTCGGCTTCTCGAACGCACCACCCCCTCAAGGGGGCAGTTCATCCCGTCGAGCCGGTGGAGGCACTCCCTGCCTCGTGAGTTCAGGCAAGAAAAGGCGCCTCGCCATGAGTGAGCAGCCCACCCCCGCCGTCCGGCCCACCGGCATCCGCTGGCTGGTGCTGGCCCTGGCCTGTGTGACCAGCTGGCTCCTCTACCTGCACCGGTATTCGTGGGGCGTCATCAAGCCGGAGGTCAAGTCGGAATTCGGATTCTCCGACACCCAGTTGGGGTGGCTGGACTCCGCTTTCAACCTCTCCTACGCCCTGTTCCAGGTTCCCGGAGGCCTGCTGGGAGACCTGCTGGGGCCGGCGATCGTGCTGCCGGTGATCATCTTCGCCTGGTCCGGTTGCGTGGCCGGCACCGCCATGGTGGGACAGGCCTGGTCCTTTGCAGGAGTGCGAACCCTTTTCGGCCTGACCCAGGCCGGGGCCTATTCCAATATCTCCAAGGTGACCCGAAGCTGGTTCCCCTTGTCTGTGCGCACCACCGCCCAGGGGCTGATCGGATCTTTTTCCGGGCGAGCCGGCGGAGCCAGCGCCGCCCTGGTCGTCGGCACCCTGCTGCTCGGCTGGCTGCAGATGGAGTGGCGAGCGGCCATGTGGTGGCTGGCGCTGGCGGGGATCGGCTTTGCCGTTGCCTTTCGGTTGCTGTTCACCGACAGTCCGGCCAGCCATCCCTGGGCCAATTCGGCGGAACAGGCGCTGGTCGACGGAGAAGAGCCGGTCCGGACGCCCCCATCCGGCGCTGCGCCGCGTCTGGACCTGAGCCGGCCCGCCTTGGGCAACCTGGCCATGCTCATGCTTCATGGCGTGGCCAGCGCCGGCGCCGACATGCTCTACGTCTATTGGATCCCCCTCTTCCTGAGCGAAGCCAAGGGGTTCGACCCCGTTCAGATGGGGATCTTCGCCAGCCTGCCCCTCTGGGGAGGAGCCGCCGGCGGGGCTTTCGCCGGGTTGCTCAACGACCGGCTGATCCGACTCCGGGGCCGCAAATTCGCCAGGAAAGCCGTGGGGCTGACAGGCAAGGTGCTGGCTTCCATCCTGGTTCTGATCAGCCTCGATCTGGAGGATGGCCGCCTGATCATGGTCTTGCTGGCGGGGGCCAAGTTTCTGACCGACTGGAGCCAACCCACGGTTTGGGGAACCATCACCGACATTGCCGGTCCGGTTTCGGGCCGGATCTTCGGGGCCGTCAACATGGCCGGCTCGCTGGGGGCCTTTGTTTCGGGGCCCGTCCTGGGCTGGATCAAGCAACGGCTGGGCTGGTCGATTCTCTTTCAAACCATTGCCGGAGCCTACGTTTTCGCGGGATTGTGCTGGCTGGCCATCGATGCCACCCGGAAGGTGTTCACGGTGGAAACCACCGCTTCCTCCGGACCCAACCCCTAAGGAGTGCCCCGTGCGCCTCGTCCACACCATGCGCCCTTCCATCATTTTCCTGTGGCTGCTCCTGGCTTGCGGAACCGTTCCCGGTCTTGCCGTCGACGTTCTGAAGATAAAGAACGGCGACCGCTTGACCGGCGAAGTGAAGAAGGTGGCCGGCCGGAGGGTGTTCCTGAAAACCGCCTATGCGGGCACCGTTCAGATCGACTGGCTGAAGCTGGAGGGCTTCAGCAGCGACCGCCGCTTCGAAGTCGAGGTCGAACGCGGGCGCAAGTACCGGGGCAAGCTGGTTTTGGCTGAAGGGAAGCTCACTGTCGCAACCGCCAAGGAGACGGTTTCTCTCGAGAAGGACCAGGTGGTGGGCCTGGCTCCCAAGGCCGAGCAGGAAGGAGGCCCGTGGCGGGAGGTGGAGGGGACCCTGGACCTGGGCTACAACCTGACACGCGGCAACTCCCGGCTCGATCAGTCCTCGTTCCTGGCGCAGGGCCTCTACGATCAGGGCCACTACAAGATTTCGGGGGATGCCTCCTCCATCTTCGGCCGCCAGGACGATGCCGACCCCACCAGTCGTCAGACCGCGGGCCTCCGAGTCGACTGGTTCGTCAATCCCCGCGTCTTCCGTTTCGCCCTGGGCACCTTTGAGCACAACGATCGCCAGCGGCTCAATTTCCGAACGGTTCTGGGAGGCGGCCTCGGCCGGACCTTGCTGAAGACCAAGAGGAACGAGTTGGCCCTGTTGGGCGGCGTGACCTTTACCGGGGAACGGTTTCGCGGGGAACCCGTGACCTCCGAGCCGCCGGTCCGGCGCACTGGAGAAGGGTTGGTGGGGGTGGAGTGGAAGACGGTCCTGAGGGAAAGGATTCACCTCAGCAGCAAGCTGACGGCTCATCCCAGCCTGGAGAGCAGGGAAGATTACCGCCTGGCCTACGACGGCTCCCTGAGGTTGCTGTTCTCCAGGAATCTGAGCTGGAGCCTGAGCTTCTATGACCGTTTTGTCAGTCGGCCTCCCGTTCAGGTACGACGGAACGACTCCGGGCTGGTCAGCGCCTTCGGCATCGGCTTTTAGCGGCCTCCAGCCCGGAGCCTGGGGGCTCAACCGAGCCGCGGTTCGGGCATGGTATGCTTGCCGTGATGTCCTGGAGGGGCCGTCCCCCAGGTCCGAGTGCTCCGCCTCGCTGCGGAGTGGATGGGGCCTGCCGCCTCCTCCTGAGATCCGGGCTTCGGCCGGCAGAGGCAGAAAGTGGAAGCCGTCGAATTCAGTCGATTGAACCTGCTGGTGCTGGTGGTCTACCTGTCGGCCCTGGTCTGGATCGGCCTGAGACTGGCGGGAAAGCAGCGGAGCACCGAGGATTTCTTTCTGGGGGGGCGCCGCATGCCCTGGCTCGCGGTCGGAGTCAGCATGTTCGCCTCCCTCACCAGCGCGTCTTCCTTTCTGGGAGTCCCGGGAGTCGCCTTCCGCGAGAACATCTCGATGGTGGTGCTCGGCCTGGTGAGCCCGCTGGTGGCCCCCCTGCTGATCCTGATCTTCTACCCCTTCTATCGCCAGTTGCAGGTCACGACCGCTTACGAGTACGTGGATCTGCGCTACGGCCGGGGGGCGCGCCTGTGCGTGGCCGGATTGTTCTGCCTGGCCCGCATGGGCTGGCTGGGGGTGGTCATCTACTCTCCGGCCCTGGCCCTCTCGGTCATGACCGGCATCGGCCTCTATCCCGCCATTTTTCTGATGGGGATCATCGCCACGGCCTATGCCACGGCGGGGGGCCTGTCGGCGGTGATCTGGACAGACGTGCTCCAGTTCAGCCTGCTGGCGGGGGGCGCGCTGTGGGTGGCCCTGGCCCTGATCGACGGCGTGCCGGGCGGGGTGGCGCAAATCATGGCCGTGGCCGGCGAGACGGCGCGCCTGGACGTCTGGCAGTGGCAGTTGAACTGGTTCGAGATGACGGCTTTGGGGGCGGCGCTCTCCTACCTGTTTCAGTTGATGCAGGACTATGGCACCGACCAGGTTTCGGTGCAGCGCCTCCTGTCGGTTCGGGACGCCCGCGGCATGGCCAAGGCGGCCATCCTGAATTCCCTGATCGATCTCGTCCTGATGAACGTGCTGCTGTTCGTGGGATTGGGCCTGTTCGCCTATTTTCAGGCCTTCCCGGAGCGGCTGGCCGAGGGGGTGACGGGAGACCGGATTCTGGCCTGGTTCATGATCCACGCCCTTCCCGACGGCGTCTCCGGCCTGCTGATCACGGCCATCCTGGCGGCGGCCATGTCCAGCCTGGATTCGGGAATCAACTCCCTCTCCTCGGTCATCATGAACGACTTTATCAAGCCCTTCCGGCGCCGGGCGGTCTCCAACCGCTCGGAGGTCAAGCTGGCGCGGACCCTGACCCTGGTGCTGGGCGTCTTTGCCATCGGGGCCGCCTGCTATACGGTTCGGATCGGCGAGATTCTCAAGGCCGCCTCGGCCTTTCTGAGCCTTTTCGGCGGTCCGGTGCTATCGCTGTTCCTGCTGGGGATGTTGACCCGGCGGGCCCATTTCCGGGGGTGGGTTCTGGGTACTCTGCCTTCCCTGGGAATCTCGGTCTGGTTGCAGAACTGGACCGAGGTGCACTTTATCCACTACTTCCCCATTGCCTTCGGCGTCAGCTTCGGCCTCGGCTACCTGGCCAGCCACCTCACCCCCGGTCCCCGGGCAAAGCCGCAACTCACCCTCTGGGGCCGGCCGCCGATGAAGCTGTAGTAGTGGCCAGTGATCAGTGGTTAGTGGCCAGTTATTGAATCGACACGCCAAGCATCTTGTTGACCTTGGCGTAGCCGTTTATGGAGTGCAACCACGTCAGAAGGGGATTGTCTACTCCCAAAGCCCTCGGCTGACCACTCTCCACTGCCAGGAATGCCCCTGTTTCACCATCATGATCGGCCCCGTCGTCGGGGGCAGGGCAGCAACTAACCACTTGTCTGAAACCTCCCCGGTTTCATCCTGTATGATCCGCCCCGTCTTGTGGGGCGGCGGCTGGGCTGACCACTGGCCACTGACCACTTGGCCGGCCCTGTCCATTGATCTCGGCGGATCATACGAAGTGAGACAGCGGGGTTCCAGGAAAGCGTGGTTGCGGAGGGGGGCCGGCCAGCGTCACTCTTCCAGCACGCAGGCGAATATCAGGGGCGCCACGATGGTGGCGTCCGATTCGATCACGTAGCGCGGGGTGTCCACTGCCAGCTTGCCCCAGGTGATCTTTTCGTTGGGGACGGCCCCGGAATAGGAGCCGAAGCTGGTGACCGAATCGCTGATCTGGCAGAAGTAGCTCCAGAGCGGCGTTTCCTCCAGCTTCAGGTCCAGCTTGAGCATGGGAACCACGCAGATGGCGAAGTCGCCGGCAATCCCCCCGCCGATCTGAAAGAAGCCGATGGGGCCCTGGCGTGAAGTTTCTCGGTACCAGTCCGCCAGCGACACCATGTATTCAATGCCTCCGCGCACGGTTTGGGGGTTCCTGATGGCGCCCTTGATGCAGTAGGAGGCAAAGACGTTTCCCAGGGTCGAATCCTCCCAGCCCGGCACGAACAGGGGCAGGTCCTTTTCACAGGCCGCCACCACCCAGCTGTCCCTGGGATCGATCTGGCAGGAGTCGTCCAGGCTCCCGCTGCGCAGCAGTTGATAGAGGTACTCGTGCGGTAGAAAGCTCTTTCCCTCGGCTTCGGCCCGGTACCAGAGTTCCCGGATGGCGTGATCGAGCTTCAGCATGGCGGCCTTTTCGGGAATGCAGGTGTCGGTCACGCGATTGAAGGAACGGCTGAAGAGATCCTGCTCGGCTTCCGGGGTCAGGTCTCGATAGTTGGGAATGCGGAGGTACTCGTCGTGGGCCACCAGGTTGAAGAGGTCCTCCTCCAGGTTGGCGCCGGTGCAACTGATGGCGTGGATCTTCTCCTGCCGAATCATCTCCGCCAGGCTGACCCCGATCTCGGCCGTGCTCATGGCCCCGGCCAGGGTCATCAGCATGCGGCCCCCCGATGCGATGAGTTCCCGGTACCCGTCAGCCGCATCCGACAAGGCCGCCGCGTTGAAGTGGCGGAAATGGCGTGCAACGAACTTGCCGATGGGGTTGGATTTCATGGAACCTGGGAGGCGCCCGGTCCAGCCATGAAGGGTGACCCTGCAAGCGGCGGGTCCCGCGGGAAAACGACCGGGGCGGCCCTGGGTTGGACGGTGTTACTGCTTGTCGGCCTTCGGGTTGGCCGCGTTCGTGGGAACGATCAGGGTCTGGCCCGGATGGATCAGGTGGCCGCGGATGGCGTTGGCTGCCCGGAGTTGTCGAACCGAGACTCCGAATTTCCTGGCAATGGAGCCCAGGGAGTCTCCCCGCCGCACCCGGTACCGGCCATTGGCGGTGCCGGAAGTCGATTGGCTGCCCGCCATACGCCGATTGCCATTTGCCGCTGCCCGGGCCGGAATCGTCAGACGCTGACCCACAAGAATGCGGGATCCCTTCAGCCGGTTGGCCCGCCGAATTTCGCCCACCGACGTCCCGAAACGCCGGGCGATGGTCGTCAGCGAATCACCTCGCCGGACGCGATACAGCGTCGGCTGCGCTGCCGGTGCCTGCGGCGAAGAGGCCGGCGCTTCGGCCTTGGCCGAGGCCGCGGGTGCGGGAACGGCAGCCTGCTTCGGAACCGGAGGAGACTCGGACAGCTTCAGCACCTGGCCCGGGTGAATGCGGGATCCCCTGAGCCGGTTCATTCGCTTGATGGCAGCTACCGAGGTGCCGAATCTTTGGGCAATCGCGCTCAGCGAATCGCCCCGCCGGACCCGGTAGCTTTGCGGTGCCGGTGAGGCCGAGTTGGCCGAAGCTCCTCCCGACGTCTGTGACCGGGCGGAGCCGCCCTGGCCGGCCGAGGCCCGGCGCAAGCCGGGGATCCTCAGAACCTGGCCGGCATAGATCCGGGTCCCCTCCAGGTCGTTCAACCGTTGAATGGCCTTCACCGACGTCCCGAAGCGTTGCGCAATGACCGTCAACGAATCCCCTCGTCGGATTCGATAGCCGTCCGGGGGCACCTTGGCGGGTGCGCCGCGCCAGCGGACGGCCGGGGCCTTGGCCAGGGCCACCCGAGCCTCTTCCGCCTTGCCGGCCGGGAGGCGGAGGGTGAAACCCGCAGGCAGGACCCGGGAACGTCTCCAGAGGTTGCGCTTGAATTGCGGGTTGTACTCCCGCAGAACGTTCTGGGAAAGACCTTCAATGGCGGTGAAGGTCCTCACACCAACCGACTTGTCCAGGTAGATGTCCTGGTACCGGAGGGGTGCCATCAGCTCCAGCGGACCGAAGTAGGCGGGGTAGTTCTCGGAGACCTCGACGGCGGCCAGAAACTCGGCGTAGAAGTTCTTGCTGGCATAGCGGAACGACCTGGACCGGTACTTGTCGATGATGGTGAGGAGGTTGGGTCCGTGACGGCGTTTGGCTCGAGCCATCCCGGCCTGACCATGGTTGTAGGAGGTTATGGCAAGAGGCCAGTTGCCCAGTTTTCGATAGGCGTCTTTCAGATAGCGGGCGGCGCCGTCGGTAGCGGCGATGGGGTCGAGGCGTTCATCCACGGTGCGCCCGACTCTGAGCTTGTAGGCTCGGCCGGTCCTGGGCATGAACTGCCAGATGCCGGCGGCGCCCTTGCTGGAGCGGGACGCATAGTTGAAGGAGGATTCCACGTGAGGGAGGCGCACCAGTTCCTTGGGAAGCCCGTGGCGCTCAAAGATGGCCTCCATTGTCTCCAGGTAGCGGCCGGAGCGAATGATGCCCTTCCGGAACCGCTCCTTCACGCCTCTCTGGGCATGAATGTTGTGGCGCAGCTTTCTGAAAAGGGCACGCGTGGGTTGCAGGCCTGCGGAGCGCACGACCTTCAGGATGCCCCGTTGCACCGCGTCGGGATTCTCGGGATCGGGGCCGTGGGTACGCAAGCGGTTCATGGCAACCGACAGGCGGTGAATGCGGGCGCGCACCGTCCTTCGCTGGCGTCTGGAGGCGGCTCTGCTGCGGCCGGAGCCCTCTTTGAACTCGACCACCTCGTAGATCAGCCTCAAGTCGTCAGTGTCGTGGAGGATGATCTGGTTGGCGCCGTACTTGCTGAAGACAGCCCGCCAGAAGGCGACCCGGGGTTCGAATCCCCGGGAGGGAAACCGGTCCGAGATCTGGGTGAGTGAGAAGGTCGGGGATTGGGCCTGGGCCAAGGGGGAAGGGATGACAAGCAGCAGCCCTGTCAGCACCCAAAGCCAAGTCAATCGGTGCATAGCGCTATTAGAGTACAACTGAACGGGTTGGAAGTCCAATGACTCTTTTGGTGGTGGATGAATCTCTTCGGAAAAAGCCTTCGTAGGCGACGTCCCCGGCGCTGCACGACGAATTTTGCAAAAGGCTGCAACGAGGAGAGTGCAGGGAATGGCGCCAGTGGTGCGCCTCATTGGAACCGGATGGGTCCCCCCGAGGCGTTTTGTCCTTCAGATCGATCCTCCAGGTCTGTCATAATAGGCGGCGGTTTGGCTGCCTCCCTCCGTCTCGAAGCTCCCGAGGAACTCAAGGTATGGGAAAGGACCCACAGTCCAGCTCGCGCAGAACCTTCTATCAGCGGATGATCTATGGCGTGAGCAGCCTGATCGCGGCCTCGCTGACCCTTCCTGCCGTCGGCTACCTGTTTCCGTCTCGAAGAAAGGGAAACGCAGGCAAGGGCTGGACCGACGCCGGCGACGTATCGGCTCTCCCCCTGAATGAACCCCGGGAACTGGCTTTCCAGCGCAAACGGGTTGACGGCTGGAAGACCTCCATCGAAAGGGCTACCGCCTGGGTGGTCAGGACCGAGGGAGAACTGATCGCCTTTTCTCCCCGATGCACCCACCTGGGATGCGGCTACCACTGGGAAACCGACAGCGATCGGTTTGTCTGCCCCTGCCACACCTCCGGCTTTTCCATGACGGGAGAGGTGCTGGAAGGCCCCGCCCCTCGTCCCCTGGACCGCTTCGAAACTCGAACGGAAGGGAACCGCCTCTGGCTCGGCCGGGTTCGTCCCATCCCGGAGAACGGCGGCCAATGAGGGACCTGATTCGAAGAATCCTGGATTGGGTGGACCATCGCACCGGGTTCGAGACGGCCGTCAAGAACTTCCTCTACGAGGACATCCCCGCGTCCAGCGGCTGGCACCAGGTCTTCGGCAGCGTTGCCCTCTTCCTCTTCTTCGTCCAGGCCTTTACCGGCGTTCTGCTGGCCTTCAACTACGCTCCCCAGCCCGGGGACGCCTACCACAGTCTCCAGTACATCGTGACCCAGATCACGGGCGGGCGCCTGATCCGGGGGCTTCACCACTGGGGGTCCAGCCTCATGGTGGTGGTGGTGGGGCTGCACATGGTCCAGGTGGCCCTGTGGGGAGCCTACAAGAAGCCGCGGGAGGCGACCTGGATTCTGGGGGTGCTGCTGCTGTTGCTGGTGCTGGCCTTCGGGCTGACCGGCTACCTGCTCCCCTGGGACAACCGGGCCTACTGGGCCACGGTGGTGACCATCCAGATTGCCGGCCTGGTGCCGCTGTTCGGGGAGTACATTCTGGAGTTTCTGGGCGGCACCGAGGGCGTGGGCGTTTCCACATTCACCCGTTTTTATACTCTGCATGTCCTGATGCTGCCGGCCCTGACCGTACTCCTGATGATGCTCCACATCCACCTGGTGCGAAAGCACGGGGTCACTCCCTCTCCCCGGGCGATCGGGCAGCCCAAGAAGAAATTCTATCCCGGGCAGGCCTTCAAGGACCTGATGGCCTTTTTCGCCGTCTTCATCCTCCTGTTTGTTCTGGCAGCCACCGTGGACGTGCCCCTGGAGGGTCTGGCGGACCCCAGTGACAGCACCTATGTCCCCCGGCCGGAGTGGTACTTCCTCTTTCTCTTTCAGATGCTCAAATTCTTCGAAGGCCGCTGGGAAGTGGTCGGGGCGGTGATCCTGCCCACCCTGGCCGTACTGGCCTTGCTGGCCGTTCCTTTTCTGGATCGCGCCAAGGTCAAGCGCATCCGGCAGCGGACGCTGGCCTTCGCCGTGGTGGGCGTGGTGTTGGCCGGCTGGCTGGCGCTGACGGTGGCTGCGGACTTGACCACCCCCGAGCCGGCGGCATCCGCTCGGGAGACGGGTCCGGCTGTCGCCGACTGGCGGCTGCTGACGCCGGTCGAGCTGGCCGGCCGAGCCTATTTCCAGCGGGAGAAGTGCGCCGGCTGCCACAACCTGGCCGAGGGCGAGCCCAAGATGGGACCCACGCTGGCCACGGTTACCCATCGAAAGTCTGCCGAATGGCTCATGGGGCACTTCAAGAATCCTTCCGAAGCGGTGCCGGGCAATCCCAGGCCTGCCACGACTCTTTCCGACGAGGAATTGAACGGCCTGGCTGCTTTCGTGTTGAAGCTGACTCCGACAAACGCCGCCGCGCTGGAGGCAGTGCCCCCCTATGCCATGCGGGCGGCTGTGATCTACCAGGAAAGCCAATGCAGCGCCTGCCATGCGGTCAATGGAAGCGGGGAGGAGAGCGGCCCCCCTCTCAACGGCGTCGGCCAGCGCCGCACGGCCGAATGGCTGGAAGAACACTTCCGCGACCCCCAGAAATTCGACCCCCAGAGCGTCATGCCGCCCTACGACTTTCCCGCCGATGACATGCAGGCCATCGTGGCTTACATGAAGGCACTGCCTCCGGCATATCAGTGATCAGTGGTTAGTGGTCAGTGGCGGTTTGTGGTTGGGTGTGCGATTGAGATAGGCGTAGTGACCTCCCTGAATTCGTATCGAGAACTGATCGTTTGGCAGAAGTCAATGGACTTGACGGTGAGGAACTACGCGCTTACGCGCTCCTTCCCCGCCGTGGAGAGATATGGGATTACGTCACAGATGCGACGTTCGGCGGCCTCCGTTCCGGCAAACATCGCGGAAGGACAGGCACGGCGCTCGACAGGGGAGTTTGTACAGTCGCTTGGCGTTGCGCGCGGATCTCTAGCGGAACTCGAGACTTTCCTGACACTGTCATCAAAGTTGGAGATGACAACGCCAGAGCAATGCCGGTGCCTGTTGAACGACTGCTCCGAGATCGGCAAAATGCTCAACGCCTTGATCAGATCACTATCCGCAAACCGCTAGTCACTGACCACTGATCACCGACCACTGATCACCGACCACTGATCACCGACCACTGCCTTCCAGCATTTCCACTGCCTGTTCAAACACCTCCCCCACCTCGATATCCCCGACCGGGACTCTCCTGACCACCCGGCTGCGGTCGCCTAACGGCCGGTAGTGCAGGGGGTCGCTCAGGCTGAACAGGCCCAGGGTGGGAACGCCCAGGGCCGGTCCGAAGTGCATGGGGCCGGAGTCGTTGCTCACCAGCAGGTGGCAGCGGCCGATCACCGCGGCCAGGTCCTTGAGCCCAAGTTGACCGGCCAGGGCGTAGCGGTCGGTTTTCAGCGAGGACTCGGCTTGCCCGAGCAGGGCCTCTTCCCCGGGCCCGCAGAGCAGGAGGATACCCAGGTCATACCGGTCGGCCAGCTTGTCGGCCAGGGAGGCAAAGCGCGGCGCCGGCCACATCTTGTCGGCCGCGCTGGCTCCCAGGTTCATGCCGATCAGGCGCGGACATCCATCCATCCCCCTTTCCCGCAAGAACCGTTCCGCCTTGATCCGGCTGCCGGCAGGGACCTCCAGCCGAAAGTCCCGGGCCCCCAGGCTCACCCCCAGGGTTTCCACCAGGGAATCGAACCGATCGGCCACGTGCAGGTTCTGGTCTTCCGGCACCGGATCCAGGTTGAAGCAGAAAGGCAGGTAGGAGGGCTCGTTCCTCCTGAGGCCGATCCGCCAGGGGGCCCGGCTGTACCAGGCCAGCAGGTTGGTTTCCCGAAAACCGTGGACATCGATCACCAGGTCGTAGCGGGCGTTGCGAAGCTCCTGGGCCGACCGGAGCGCGCTGAGCGCTCCCGACCACCAGGGGCTGTCGCGCATTCCGATGCGGTCGGACGCAATCACCCTGTCGACGGCGGAGCACATCTCCAGAACGGCGGCGTAGCGTTGATCCACCAGGGCGGAAATGTGGGCCGAGGGGAACCGCCGGCGCAGGGCCCGCAAGGCTGGGGTCAGGAGGACCAGGTCCCCCAGGCGACCGTAGCGAATGACCAGGATCCTGGATACATCGGAGAGAGTGGCCATGGAAGTCGGAATCCGGTCCCCGACAGGCTCCCTGCCCGCCGGGATTCGAGACTGCCGGCGAAGATTGTAGGAAAGCCCCTCGGCTCAGTCAAAGCCGGCAGGTGTCACGACAACGGGGGCCTCCCGGGTGACCGCCGGGCCGAGCCGGAAAGCAGTTGCTTCTTTCGAACCGCTTGATTATGCTTTTTAGCCCTGCGAAAGGTCCTTTTCCGTCTTTGATTTGCGCTTGCAGGAGTCCAGCCATGTCCCGGGCGCCCTTACCTGGATTGTCTCGAAGGAACTTCCTTTCGGCCGCGCCGCTGACGGCCGCCGGGGGAGCGGCCGCTGCTGTTCCCTCCCGAAAGAGGCCCCGCATTGCCGCGGTGGTCAGCGAATACCGCCGCTACTCCCACGCCCAGCACATCGTGGATCGATTCCTGTGGGGTTACGGCTGGGGCAACCGCCACCATCGCCCTCCCATGGACGTGGTCTCGGTGTACGTCGATCAAACTCCCAAAAACACCCTCATCCACGACCGCCTGCGGCGATTCCCGACGATGAAGAAGTACCCCACCATTGCCGAGGCCCTGACTCAGGGGGGGAGCCGGCTGGCCGTGGACGGCGTGCTGCTGATCGGCGAGCACGGCAACTATCCCAAGAACGAGAAGGGACAGACCCTCTATCCCCGCTACGAGTGGTTCAAGGAAATCACCCGGGTCTTCCGCGACAGCGGGAGGAGCGTCCCCGTCTTCAACGACAAGCACCTATCCTGGAAGTGGGAATGGGCCAAGGAGATGGTGGACATCTCCAGGGAGCTGGACTTTGCCTTCCTGGCCGGCTCCTCGGTTCCGGTGACGCCCCGGCTGCCCTCCATCGACATGCCCCTGGGGGTGGAGATCGAGGAGGCGCTCTGCCTGGCCGTGGGAGGGATGGACGGATACGACATCCACGCCCTGGAAGGGCTGCAGTGCATGGTCGAGCGCCGGCGGGGGGGCGAAACCGGGGCGGCCTCCATCCACGGCCTCAAGGGAGATCCCGTCTTCCAGGCCATGGATGCTGGATCCTGGCAGGCTGGCGGGTGGGATCCGGAGCTGTTCCAGGCCTGTCTCTGCCGCAGCCACAGCCTGACTCCCAGCCGCGAGGGGTTCAACCACGTCATGCCCGGCCTGGAGGAGGTCCCGGGGCTGATCACCGAGAACACGCCGGTCGCCTATCGCTTCGAATACCTGGACGGCCTCAAGGGGACCATCCTGCTGATGGAGGGACTGGTGATGGACTTCACCTTCGCCGCCCGCCTCAAGGGGGGCGAGGTGATCTCCACCCAGATGTTCCTGCCGCCCCGGGAGGTCTGCAACTTCTTCAGTCCGCAGTGTCATCACGTGGAGCAGATGTTCCTGACCGGCAAGGCCGGCTACCCGGTGGAACGCACCCTGCTGACCACCGGTCTGACGGCCGCCGGCGTCGAGTCCGTCTGGCAGGGGCAGAAGCGCCTGGAGACACCCCATCTGAACATACGCTACCAACCGACTCAAGAGTCCACCTTCTGGAGGAGTTGATGCTCAGCAGACGGACCTTCCTGGAAATCGCCGCGGCCTCCGGCCTGGCGGCCCATCTGGGCTGCTCCGGAGGCCCGTCCGCCAAGAAGCGGAAGAAGCTCGCCATCATCGCCTCCATCTGGAGGTACCTCTCCCATGCGCAGCATTTCGGGGACCGCTTTCTGGTGGGATACCCCCGCAAGGGCCGATGGCATCACCCCGAAATGGACGTGGTCTCCCTCTACGTCGACCAGAAGCCCGAGGGGGATCAAAGCCAGGCCCGGGCCGACGAGTTCGGCTTTCAGGTCTACCCCACCATCCAGGAGGCCTTGAGGTGCGGCGGGGACAAGCTGGCGGTGGATGCCGTGCTGTTGATCATCGAGCACGGGGACTATCCCCGAAACGCCAAGGGGCAGGTGCTCTATCCGCGCTATGAGATGTTTCAGCAGGTGGTGGAGGTCTTCGAGCAGGACGGGCGGGCCGTTCCGGTGTTCAACGACAAGCACCTCTCCTACGACACGGCCAAGGCCAAGAAGATGGTGGCCGATTCCAAGCGGCTGGGCTTCCCCCTGCTGGCGGGATCCTCCCTGCCGGTGACCTGGAGAATCCCGGCCATCGAGTTCCCGCTGGACTGCGTCATCGAGGAAGCCCTGATGGTGGGCGTCGGCTCTTCCGACGCCAGCGACTACCATGCTCTGGAGGCCATGCAGTGCATGGTGGAGCGGCGCCGGGGCGGAGAATCCGGCGTCAAGTCGGTGCAGTTGATCCAGGGCGATGCCGTGTGGAAGGCCGGCGAGGAGGGCCGCTGGTCCAAGAGGCTGCTGGAGGCGGCCCTGTCGCGCTCCAACAAGCTGCTGGGTGACACCCTGATCGACGCCCGGCCCCAGGACCTGGCCAACAACGGACAGTTGCCCAAGATCGTCAAGGAACCGGCAGCCTACTTCATCGAGCACGC
This sequence comes from Terriglobia bacterium, assembly GCA_963665655.1. Classification (GTDB taxonomy): domain Bacteria; phylum Acidobacteriota; class Terriglobia; order Versatilivoradales; family Versatilivoraceae; genus Versatilivorator. Next base: position 3,211,608 of record OY762429.1, on the reverse strand, counting down.
CGACGGCCTGCAGTCCACCCTGCTCATGCTGAACGGCGCAGTGCAGGACCGGACCTTTGCCGCCAGGCTGCAAGGGATGCCTGAACCGCAGTCGCTGCTGTTCCAACTGCCGCCCCTGCCCAACGTCACCTATTCCGCCTGCCTGGCGGAAAAGATCGAGGCAATGATCGAGACGGGCCAGGCCCCCTTTCCGGCGGAGCGGACCCTGATCGTCAGCGGGATCCTCGACCACTGCCTGGAATCGAAAGTCCAGGGCAACCGCAAGCTGGAGACTCCCGAGCTGCAGATCCGCTACCGGCCGCCCGAAGGCTCTCATTTCTGCCGGGCCTGATTCTGCCGGCAGGGACATTTCACTGGGTCCGGGTTTCTGGCCGGACACGAAGGGAGATTGGAGATGGAGCACACCCGACGGACTTTTCTGGGCGCCGGGGCGCTGGGAGCGGCCGCCCTCGGAAATGCGCTGGCTGACCCGGCAGCAGCTTCCGCCGCAAGGCCTTCCTCCCGTCCGGGTGGCGCCGGCCGCCCCAAGGCGCCCGCTTACGGCATCATCTACAACTGGGACGGCGCCCCCCACGACTACTCGGAATTCCCGCAGTCTCAGGAACAGTTCCTGGACAAGGTCTACGCCCCCATGAAGGACACCCAGGTGGGGGCCCACTTCTGGTGCCTGGGCACCCATGAGGCCAAGTGGGCGTCCCAGTCCATGGAGATGGTGGGTGATACTGTGGACCGCAAGTACGACAGCGTCCGCTCCATGCGCCACAGCGAAGGAGTGCGGGCCATGCTGGAGCGGGGCGAGAACCCCTACCAGGCGGTGGTTGAGCGGGGCCACGAGTTGGGGATGCAGGTCTATGCCTCCATCCGAATGAACGACAACCACTTCCGGGGCCTGCAGGTCTCCGAGATGGCGGGGTCGCGGATGCGGGGACTGACCCAATTGCGGCGCGACCACCCGGAGTGGTGCCTGGGCCCGCGCCAGGCGCCCAAGTGGTTCGCCGCCTCCTGGAACTTCGCCATCCCCGAGGTCCGGGAACACCGGCTGCGCCACGTGACCGAAGTCTGCCGCCTGGCCGACTGGGACGGCGTCGAGCTGGACTGGCAGCGGCACGCTTTCCACCTGCCCCTGGACGACGCCTACCGGCTGCGCTATACCCTCACCGACCTGCAGCGGGCGCTGCGGCGCATGACCGAGCAGGTGGGGCGGGAGCGGGGCAGACCCTTTCACCTGGCGGTCCGGGTGGCTACCACCCTGGAATCCTGCGGGCGGATCGGCTATGACCTGCCGGTCTGGGTCAAGGAAGGGCTTTGCGACCTGGTCATCGCCGGGGGAGGAGCCGGCACCGACTACGGCGTCGAGGTGGAGGCCTTCCAGGACTTGCTCAAGGATTCGGGAATTCCTTTCTACCCGGGGTTCGACTCCGGATTCTGGGGTCCCCACCAAAGCCTGCTGCCCCGCCAGCAGTGGAATACGGCCATGGTGCGGGCGGCGGCCAGCGCCTATTGGGAGCGGGGAGCCGACGGCATGTACGTCTTCAACTGGCATGCCAACGAGAAAACCCGGCGCCCCCTGCTCACCACCATTGGAGCCCCGGAGACCCTGAAGCGGACCGACAAGGTGTACGCCACCCTCCATCGATACGTCGGAGGCTGGCCCTTCAGCGAACCCAAGGAAGGAGCCTGGGCCGGAGCCGACCTGCACGACCGCATCTACGGAGAGACCCCCGTCAAGCTCTATCCCACCCTGACCGAGGAGGGGCCCGGCTTTCGGGTGGGGGTCTACGACGACACCCGAGAGGAGGCTCGCACCGGAAGTCTGGACAAGATCGAGCTGCAGTTGGAGCTCAAGAACCGTTCGGTGAACGACCGCGTCGAGGTGAGGCTGGATGGGAACCTGCTTCCCAAGCCCGAGATACGCAACGTGGCCGCCGAGGACCCGAACAATCCCTCCGACGTGGCCGAAAACAGTTGGCTGGTGTGGCGGCTGTCGCCGGATCAGGCCGGCCGGGGCGTTCACCACGTGCAGGTGCGGCTGCTGAAGCGCGATCCCCGCATCCGGCCGCCGCTGACGGTGCAGAGCGTCGAGATCCACCTGGGCTATCGTGGCGGATAGACAGTTTCATCCCGGGTCCTCCTTTCCGTTCTTGGAAAGCAAGGAGCGTCCCGGAAATTTCAAAGTGAGTGTTGCTTCGATTCCGACTAAAGAAGGAGTTTCAACCATGAAGCGGGTACACCGAGATTCACCATTGTTGGTTCTGCTGGTCTGCGGGGTTCTGATCGCCGGCCTTGCCGGCTGCACCGCCGGGAACGGGTGGCGGGCCGTCAACCGGAAGGTCATCGAGGAGCACAACATCAAGGGGCGGGAGCGGGATATCCCCCATACCGAGGTCACCCCCAGCCTGGAGGCGGGCAAGCCCGTACCCACCTCTGAGCTTCCGGTGATCCAGATCGCCGAAGGCGTGCAGGCCAGCATCGCCTGGGGAGAGGGCCTCCTGATGGAGCGCCTCAGCATGGAGGCGGGCAGCAGCTATCCCGAGCAGGCGCTGGCTGAAGAAGTGATCACGCTGGTGGAGGCGGGCTCCGCGACCTGCACGGTCGGCGAAGAGACCTTCGAGTTGGCCAAGGACAGCCTGCTCTACCTGACGCCCGGAAGCAAGCGTTCCCTCAAGGCGGGCGAGGAGGGGCTCAAGGCCATCGAGGTCTTCTCTCCGGTTCGGCTGGACCACTTGAGCCTGGCGGGAAAACCCCACGCCGAGAACACCCGGGTGTCCTTTCCCGACCAGGGCGTGACTCCGTCCATCGAGCCCAACAAGGTCTACAACCTCAACGAGATCCAGTGGACGGGCCTGACTCCTGTGGCCAAGGACAAGACCTACAAGCGTAGCGAAGCCCTCGCCCGGTTGATCTGGGGGAAGAACGTCATGCTGAGCTCGATTCGCATGGACCCCAATTCCAACTTCGGTCTCCACATCCATCCCGAGGATCAGTTGATGGTCACCCTGCGCGGTTCACTGGAGCAGGGCATCCTGGATGCCCGCCACCCCATAAACGGCAAGGAGCAGCAAACGCACCTGCTGCCGGGCGGGATGGTCCACTCGGGCCACATGGGAGAGCATGGCGCCGACGCGCTGGATATCTTCTGGCCGGTCCGGCCCGACTACATAGCCTACGCGGAAAAGCAGAACGCTCTCTACCGGGAAGTCATCGACCCGGGGGTCAAGCCCGTCAAGCTGGCCGAGGGATTCGTCTTTACCGAGGGCCCCACCTGGCTGAAGGGGAATCTCTATTTCTCCGACATGCACTTCCGCGCGGACTGGTCGGCCGATGTCAGCAAGAGTCGGACCATTCGCATGTCTCCCGACGGAGAATGGAAGGCGATCGCCAGCGGGATGCAGACCAATGGAACCATTGCCTCCAGGCGCGGGCATCTGCTGGTCTGCGACATGTTCGGCCATCGAGTCATCGAGATGAGCCGCCACAACGGCAGGATCCTGAGGACGGTGCTCTCCAGGGTGGGCGGCACCCGCATCGACGGTCCCAACGATATCGTGATGGATCTGAAGGGCGGCATCTACGTCACCGATCCCCAGTTCATCCCGGACGCCAAGAAGATGCCGGGGACCCAGGTCTACTACCGCGACCCCAAGGGCAAGAGCAAGGTGGTGATCCCGGCGGGCGAGTACGCCATGCCCAACGGGGTGGAGATCTCTCCCGACGGCAAGACCTTCTACGTCAACAACACCTGGCTGCAGCCCGGAGAAAACTTCGTCTGGGCCTACGACGTCCAGGAGGACGGCTCGCTCGCCAACAAGCGCAAGTTCGCCATGCTGAACCTGGGACCGGACGTGCTGGATGCCGAGGAAGTGAAGGACCGCTTCAACTCCCAGGCCGACGGCATGGCGGTGGACATGGACGGCCGCATTTACGTGGCTACCCTCTCAGGAGCCCAGATCTTCGACGCCGACGGCAACTACGTGGGAACCATCTGGTGCCCCCAGTTTCCGGTCAGCCTGACCTTCGGCGGCGAGAACTACGACGTGCTCTACATGGTGGGGCAGTCCTCGGTGTGGTCCATCCAGACCAAGGTGAAGGGATTCCGGTTCCCGGCGGGACTGAATTGAGGAACAAACTCATGCAAAACCGAATGAAGGCCTTGCTGCGCCAGGGCAAGGCGGTCTTTTCCTGCACCATTCGAACCCCTCATCCCAACCTGGCCGAGATCGCCGGTCTGGCCGGGTACGAGTGCATCATGCTGGACGCCGAGCACGGAACCATCAGCAGCGACACCCTGGACGCCATGATCCTGGCCGTGCGGGCTACCGGGGCGACTCCCATCGTGCGGGTGCCGGGAGTGGAGCGGACCCTGGTCAAGCAGGCCCTGGACCATGGAGCCGACGGAATCCTCTTTCCCCACATCTCCAGCGTGGAGGACGCCAGGGCGGCGGTGTCGCTCTGCAAGTACCCCCCGCAGGGAAGGCGCGGCGCCGGGCCCGGACGCCCCATCGACTATGGGCTGGGGGACGCCCGCGCCTACCTGGATCAGGCCAACGACCAGGTCCTGGTGGCGCTCATGCTGGAGGAACCGGCTGCCGTCGAGCAATTGGAAGCCATTGCAGCCGTTCCCGGTATCGATATCTTCAACATGGGTCCCTGGGATCTGTCCACCGCCTATGGGCACCCCATCGAGACCCGCCATCCCCTGGTGCTGCAGGCCCTGGACAAGGCCCTGGAAGTGGGCGGGCGGCACGGTATCCACGTCGGCGTCTCGCCCGAGAACGAAGAGCATGTCAAACAGCTCTACGACAAGGGTGCCCGCTTCTTCGAATCGGTCAACCTGGAAGGTTTCGTGGCGGAGCGGCTGGCCGACTACCACCGGGCCTGCCAGCCGTAGCCGGCAGCGCTGCCTGAAACAACGACAAAAAAGCGTGATCCACGAAGGGCCACGAAGAACGACGAAGGGCCACCAAGGGGATGAGATCGACCGCGACCCCGGAGGCTCCATGGCAGCAACATTCCTTCGCGTTGGGCGGTGGTGGGGCCTGCCGGTGCTGCTGGCGGTGGCCTTCTGTCTGAGCACGGCCAAGGCCTCGACCGCTCCCGGAACCGAGGTGGTTTCGACCCAGGATCGCCCCGTTCATTGCTCCGTTGTCCTGGGGCCCGAAGCGCCCGATCTCGAAGTCTTCGCTGCCCATGAGCTGGTCCGTTATCTGAGAGAGCTCTACGGCATCCGGTTGGAACTGGTCCGTTCCCTGGAGGCCGGTTCAGGACTCGGCATCCTCCTGGGGAATCCCCAAACCAATCCCGCTTTCCAATCCATCTCGGCCCATCACACCTGGCCGCGGGTCAGCGACCAGGGCATCGTCCTGAAACGGGTGAGCGCCGCAGGCCGGGAACTGCTCATCCTGGGGGGAGGCAGCCCGGCGGCGACCCTGTGGGCGGTCTACGAGCTGGTGGAGCGCTCCGGCGTCCGTTTCCTGCTGGAAAAAGACGTCTTCCCCGAGGTCGCGGAGCCGTTCCCGCCCCGTCGCCTGGACCTGGTGCGGGAGCCCCGCTTCCGGTTTCGTTCCTATCGGGCCGTCAACAACCTGGCCACCTCTCTGATTTTTTACGGGATGAAGGACTACCGCCATCTGATCGATCAGTTGGCCAAGATGAAGTTCAATGTCCTCTATGCGCAGATCTACCCGCACCAGCCCTTCGTCCACTACCAGATGCGGGACCAACCCAAAACCACCGGCGTGCTCCACTACGGTTGGAAGGTCCCGATTCATGCCGAGACCATCGGCCGGGAACTGTTCGGGGGGAGAAACCAACTGGTGAACCCGGAGCTGGCCGGCGCCGGCACCTACCGGGACCGGGTGAGAGCCGCCCAGGGACTGTTGCGCGAGCTGTTTGCCTACGCCAGGCGCCGGGGCATGCAGACCGGGCTGAACTTCAGGATCAACCAGTTCACCAACGAGTTCAACTGGAAGCTGCCGCAGTGGTCGGACCGGAAATACATCCCCGCGGAGGCGATGAAGGGCGCGCGCAACGCCCGCCTGGGAATCTCGGAATACGCCGTGGATCCGCGGGCGTTTCCCTACATGACGCCTGACAACCCTGCCGTCATGGAGCTGAACCAGACCATCATCCGGGCTCACGTCAACACCTATCCGGAAGCGGACTTCTACGGATTGACCCAGCCGGAGCTGCCGGGAGGCGGAGAGAAGTACCGGGAGATGTGGGAGCGGCTGGACCGCAAGTACCGGCTGGAACCGGAGTTCAGCCTGGATCGGATGCTGGAGTCGGCCAGGGCCAACACCCTGCCGGTGGGTGTGCGCAAGGGGGACCGGCCGGTGGAGGAGCTCAAGGGAGCCCTGGCCAACGCCGACACGCTGGACAAGCTGCTCAACGAGGGTGGGGTCCTAAAAGGGACGGCCAATCCCGAGGCCACGGTGGTGGTGAGCACCTTCAGCGACGAATTCTATCCGGTCATGCCCAGGATCTTCCCGGGTCGAGTCCTGTTGATGGTCCCCATGGATTACCTGACCTCCCTGGCTGCCGAGCGCACCGAAATGCTGGCCTTTGCCGAGCACAGTTCCATGAAGGTGGCGATTCTGGCGACGCTGGCCGACGACAACATCGGCATCCTCCCCCAGTTGCCCACCCAGCCGCTCCATCGCATCTTCCAGGCCATGGAGCGCTACAACGTCTTCGGCTACTTCGGCCGGCAATTCCTGGTCACCAAGCTGGAGGCGGGGACCGCCTACATGGCTCAGGCCTCCTGGTCCTCCAAGGTCACCCCCGAATCGGTCTATCGGGACCAGGTCCGGCAGGTGTGCGGGGAAGCGGCCGTCTCCGGCATGCTGGAGGTCTACCGCATCCTGGAAGAGGCCACTCTCACCGGAGACCGGGTGGCCATGGGATTCCTCTTCCCGGTCACCACCATGATGCGCAAGCACTGGAATTCCGACTCGGGCCCCAATCCGGGATGGGAGGAGTTGCGGGCGCACTATCTCAAGGCGGCCCCGCTGGTGGAATCGGCCCTGCAAAGGAGCCGTCCCCAGGGGAAGAGCTACCTGCGGCAGCTCCTGGGACAGTTGTATTTCGGCACCGACTACATCGCCGCCGTGCAGGAAGTGCGCCGGGCCAAGCTGTCCTACCTGCGATCCAGGAAAGCGCTGGCCGACAAGGACGCCCCGGCCTACGAAGAGGCCATGAACGAGACCAATGGCCGGCTGGAGAAGTCCCTGGCCCTGCTGAAGTCGGCCATCCGACACTGGGCCGGAGCGGTCCGCGACCCCTCCGACCTGGGGGCCCTGGGCGCCCTCAACCACTTCTGCTACGACTATCTCAAAGGGGTGGCCCTGGACGTCACCCTGGAGTCGGGAACCTGGAGCATTCGGTTCTAGCCTGGCAAGGCAAGGAGGACGCTTTGCAGACCGTCAGAGTGGCCGCAATTCAAATGAATGGTTACCTGGGGCAGGCCGAGCGGAACCTGGCGGAGGTGGAACGCTGGACCCGCAAGGCCGCCGAGCAGGGCGTGGAGATGGCTCTGTTTCCGGAACTGGCCATCCACGGCCACTGGATGGCGGAGGAGTGCTGGTCGGCCGCCGAGCCGGTTCCGGGAGGTCCCAGCGTGCGCCGGCTGGAGCAGATCGCCCGCGAGTTCCGAATGGTGCTGGCGGTGGGCATGTCCGAAAAGGAGAGGGACCTGGTCTACAACTGCCAGGTCCTGGTCGGCCCCGACGGCTACCTGGGCAAGTCCCGCAAGGTCCACATGTCGGAGGACGAGGGCTTGATGTACGTGGGGGGCGGCGCCCTGCCCGTGCACGACGTGGGGAAATGCAGGGTGGGCGTCATCGTCTGCTACGACGCCATGTACCCCGAGGTCGCCCGCGTCCTGACCCTCAAGGGGGCCGAGGTGCTGCTGATGGCGAGCGCCGGCCGCAGCGGCCCCTGGACCGAGGACACCGAGGAGGCCGTGGCCCGCCGGACCAAGGACCAGCTCAGCCTCTACCGCTTCCGCGCCGTCGAGAACGGCGTCTTCGCCGTGATCACCAACCAGGCCGGGGCGGCGGGGACGGTGGAGTTCTATCGTCCCGAATATCGGCGCCAGCCCTACCACGCCGGCGGATCGCTGATCTTCGCTCCGGACGGCAAGCTGCTGGCGGAGTCTCGGACCCGGAAGATCGAGGCCGACCTGGCCGTGGCCGACCTGACGGCCGAATCCTTTGCCAAGGCCCGGGCCAATACCAACTTCACCCTGCGCAAGCGCCGCCCCGATCTCTACCAGGAACTGCTGCGACCGGTCACCCGGGATTGAGCCACCAAAGCAGTACGTGAGTGTCGAGCAGTAACCTCAGGGAGTCTTTTTTTTCTTTCATTTTTTTCTATTCAAATCGGTGAAGCCCTGATATATATCTCCCACCCACGCTGCGCAACATTTACTTGAAGACCCTTGGTGGCGATTCGTTTCCATTGCTGAGGGGGCCTGTCTCCATTGCGGGAAGTTGGTGGTGCGCGGTGACATACACTTTTGACTACGAGGGGAGAAGAAAATGCTAACTAGGATTCTCGTTGCTGTAGTGGCAGTCGTGGCGATTGTGAAGGCCTTTGCCCCCAACTTGGAGGATGGAGGTGCTCTTGCGATCATTCTGGTCCTCGCGGGCTTGGTGTATGGCGCCACGGCCGTTAACGCCGAGGAAGCCACCGACTTCCTGGTGGTTGCCGTCGCGGCCTCGGTTGCAGCAGGAGCCAACGTGCTGGACGCCATCCCCCAGATTGGTGGCTCCCTGGACGGCATCATCGACCACATCAGTACGGCGCTGACCGCCGCGGTCGTCACCGTTCTGGCGGTGAGGACGGTCAACCGCATCAAGGGCTGACCCGCAAACTCGCAGGAAACCACCCGCCGGACCAGCACCCGTTGACCGCTGGTCCGGCGGCTTTTTTTTCTGAAACAGGACACCAGGGTTGGAATACCGAACCCCGAACTTGCCCGCGGCCGCGCCGGGAAACATTCTTGAAGTCTTTCAGTACCGAAGCCTGCGTCCCGGGAAGAGGGTCAGGACGGCCATCCACAGTCCGACCAGAATCAGGCCCACCATCTCCCGGATTTCCTCCACCTCCAGGTTCGCCATCTCGAAGGCGGCCAGAAGCTCCCAGGCCGGCAGCGTGCCGGACACTCGCGCCGCCAGCATCCCGGCCCAGCCCAGCGACCCCAGGGCCAGCACCAGGGGCATGATTCGGGGCACCCTTCCCAGAGCAGCCAGGCAGCAGCACAGGGCGGCCAAGCCGTAGAGTCCGGCCCAGCGCCAGGGGTCGGGATCGTTGTACTGGACGGCCAGGCAAAACAGATACAGCAGCGCCATGACCAGGTTCGGCCAACGGAGGGGATTCACAGGTCGCCTCGTGGTGGATTGCCGGGAGGGTCCGGGCGGTCCCTCAGGGCCGGTTGGCGGCGACCTCGGCTTCAGCCGTCAGGCTGGAGATCCACTGCCGGATCAGCTCCACCGCCTCACGGTCGACCAGGTTGGAAGCGATGTGCGGCATGCGGCCCAGACCCAGCTTGGTCATGCGGTAGAGGATCAGGGACCGCTCCGGCTTTCCCGGGGCCAGCAAGCGGCCGTCTGCGATGCCGAAATCTCCGTGGCCGGGTGTCACGCCCAAGGTCCTGGTCTCTTTCAGGGAGATGGTCGCGTGCAATAGAAAATCGGCGTTGCCGCCTCCCCATTTCTGGTGGCAGTGGGCGCAATTGGAGTGCAGGTAGGCCCGGGCCCGCTCGTCCAGAGAACGGTTCCGGTCGAGGTGATTGTAGATTCTGGGAAGCTCCGACGGCGACTTGGGCAGCGGCTCGGTGAACACCCCCAACCGGTGCAGCACCTCCAACTGGTTGGCCGTGGTCCATCCGTAGTCGTGCTCCTTGTTCATCTGCAGGGTGTTCAAGCCCAGGACGTACTTGGCGGGGACGGTGTGGCAGAGCGTGCATTCGGCACGGCTGGGGAACCGCCAGACCTGCTCCCGCTTTCCGCCGGGAGCCTCCGGGTCGGCAATGGAATAGGTTCGATTCAGGCCCCGCGTTCCGACCAGGGTGGCGTCGGTCTGGTCCTCGTTCCAGACGTAGGAGTATCCCTTCCAGTACTGGTCTCCCACTTCCTCGGTTCCCCCCAGGGCCTCCTGGTGGAGCAGGCGGGTCTCCACCCGCTGGAGGCTGTCCGGGTTTCCCGGCTCCAGCTCCAGGGAAAAGGTCTTGACGATCACCGTGCCGTCGGGGAAACGCCAGCCCAGAGGGGCGCCGGGCGCGGGTTGGGGGTACTCCACCGTGTCGAATTCCACCTGGGAGTCCCCGGGAATGGCGATCCAGCGCTCCTTGAGGGCGGCGTCGGACCAGAGCTCCGAGTTCACCGAGTAGGGAATCAGGCCGGGGGCGGGCTTGTGCTCCCGCACCGAGGCGAAGAGCCCTGTCTGGCTCAGCCGGAGGGGAAACCGGTTGGGTTGGTGCACGACCGGAGAGCGGACCAGCCGATGGATCTGGCCGCCGATGAAGTCCATCACAAAGAGTTCGCCCTGGTGGGTCTGTCCGAAATCGATGATGCGGAAGGAGGTGTCGACCAGCTCCCGGTGGTCGCTGACCTGGTCTCCGTCGTGGCGGAAGCCCCAGATACGCCCGGTGTCGTAGTCCCCGTAGACATAGGTCCCGACGATTTCCGGCAGCCGCTCGCCGCGGTAGACGAAGCCTCCGGTGATGGAACGGAAGTCGGCGTGGCCGTGCTCGACCACCGGCTTCAGAATGGGCGACGGCCCCAGGCGGCGCTCGGGCCGGAAGGGGTGGCTCCCTTCCTGGACGCTCCAGCCGTAGTTGCCTCCCCGCTGGATCAGATAGATCATTTCCCACAGATCCTGGCCCACTTCTCCGGCCCACAGATTTCCGGTGTGTCGGTCGAAGTTCATCTTCCAGATCTGGCGCAGGCCGTAAGCCCAGATCTCCGAACGGGCGCCCTTCCGGCCCACGAAGGGGTTGTCCTTGGGAATCCCGTAGTTCATTCCGGGATTGGGGCGGTCGACGTCGATCCTCAAAATGGAGGCCAGCAGGTCGGAGACATCCTGTCCGGTGTCGAGCTCGTCGGCGATGCCGCTGCCGTCCCCCGTGGCGATATAGAGATAGCCGTCGGGCCCGAACCTGAGACACCCCCCGTTGTGTCCGCCGGAAGGCCATTCAAAGATGATGGTTTCCGAGGCGGGATCGGCCTGGAAGCGGTTGTCGGGCCGAACCTGGAAGCGTGAAATCCGGGTGCCCTTGGGGAGGGTCTTCAGGGGGTCCAGCACGTAGGTCACGTAGAAGTAGCCGTTCTCCTGGAACCTGGGGTGGAACGCCAACCCGTAGGTGGTCTTCTTGAGGTCGATCAGCAGTTCGGCCTCGGTGGTTTCCCGATTCACTTCAAAAGAAAAAATCTTGCCGAATCGTTCCGCCACGAAGAGGCGATCGCTGCCGGGAGCGATGGTCAACTCCAGCGGCTGCTCGAACCTCAGGTGGGGGAAGGCCACCTCGGTGCGGAAGGGGTTGGGAGGATCAGGAGACCCCTTGACCCGAGAGGTGGTCCACAGGGTTCGTTTGAGAGTGGCGTAGGAGTCTCGAAACCCGTTTTCCTTCTCGGACCCTTCCTCCGCGACAGCCGGGATTGCACCACCGGCCGCCGCCCAAAGCATTGCGGCAAGCACGACTGTTCCACGCATGGGACCCTCAATTCGCCATTTCAGATTCGACTGTCTTTCCCTGCTCCGGCACCGATTCCATTCGACCAATCGGGGAGATTCTAACCCGTCGACCGGGGCGGGGCAAGGACGCCGCCATGGGGAACCGGGCATGGCGCAATACCCCGACCACCGTAGGGGCGACCCTTGTGGTTGCCCGCTTGTTCCCGTTCTCCCGGTTGTTCTCGGATTGGGCGTCCATAATGGGCGCCCACAAGGGGCGCCCCTACTCGGCAAATCCCAGGTCGAAGCGGGTAAAGGTCAGGAAGGCGTAGCCGCCACGCTCCCAGATGACTCCGATGCTCCGGTCGGGCAACAGGGTGATGTCGGAGTAGGCCGCCTTCTCTTCTGAAATAACCCGTTCGTTGGTAAAGGTCTGACCTTCGTCGTAGCTGACCCGCAGAACCAGCGTCTGCCGCCCGGGGCCCTTGGGCCCGGTCCAGAGGACCCGGTTGCGGTCGTGGCCGGCCGAAGCCAGGGAGTAACGCTCGATGCCGGAGGCGATGGGGGGCGCCACCTGACCGGTCCTGGGGGAAGACCAGGTCTGGCCGCCGTCGCTGCTGAGGAAGATCCACCGGGTCGGACCCTCGTCCTGGCGGGCGTCCATGAGGAGGTTGCCGTCGGCCAGCTCGACCAGTTGGTTCTCGCTGGTGGCGGGGGCAGCCAACTGGCCCCGGGTCCAGGTCTCTCCGTGGTCGTCGCTGAAGATTACGAACGCCGTCCAGCCAGTGGGAGTGGACCGGTCGTCGCCGTCGCCCTTTCCGGTCGTCTGGGAGACCGGAACGATCAGGCGTCCCGCGGCGTTCTGTATGGCGCCACCCGGACCGAAGAAAGAGCTTCCCCAGTTCTCCACGTCCCGGGCGATTGCGGTGAGGTCCATGGGCTCCGACCAGGTGAGCCCGTTGTCCCGGCTGTAGCGCCCCCAGGCCTGAGAGTCGTCGGTCCCGACCCTGGCGCTCGAACTGCTGCGGTCCGGCTTGGTGCGGTTGTGGAACAGCCACACCCGGCCGTTGGCCCGATCCACCAGAGTGACCGGGTTGCAGGAGGCCCAGCGCTCCCCGGGATCGTCCAGCACCATCATGTCCGACCAGGTCTTGCCGGCGTCCGTGCTGCGCTTGTAGACCAGGTCGATGTCGTTGCCGTGTGTGCCGGGATCGTGCCGGTTGTACTTGCGGGCTTCGGTAAACACCAGCAGCGATCCGTCGGGGGCGGTTTCCACGGCCGGGATGCGGTAGGTGTGGTAACCGTCCTGGCCCGAGGTGAAGACGTCCACGTGGCTGATCTCCTGCTTGGCCGCGCATCCCTGCAGAAGGAGCAGGAGAGACAGCAGAAGCGCTGCCCGGTAATTGTTCATGTTGACCTTCATTTTGCCTTCCTTTTCGTCGGCCCACCTTCAATGGCAGGCCAATCCTGTCCGGATGGATTGATTTCCCGCAAGGATACACCGTTTTGGCCACACTGGCGAAGGTCTGCAGGCTTATTGGAATCAACTGAGGGGAATGAGAATCCCTTCGCGGGCGCCTCGGATCATCGAGCGAGTCCACTTCCTGTGCAACAGTTTCTCGTTCTGTTTATCCTGTCCATCCTGTGTATCCATGTTCAATAGTGGTCCGTCTCATGAACCATCGGCCGTCAAACCTCGCGGACTGGCCTATAATTGCAACCTGTATGCAACCACCTCGCAAGAAGGGCAGTAACCCTTAAGCTACCTTTCTCACCATGAATCCAGCGGCCTGGTGAGAAAGGCGGGTTCAGCTGCCCCGCAGGAAAGGACACCTCATGAGCATGGAAAACCGGCCCCTCGGCTCCATCATCAACCGGCGAGACTTTGTGAAATCAGGCGCCGCCGCCGGCCTTGGCCTGGCGGCTGTCCAACGGACCCTGGCCCGCCAACCCTCCATGGAAACGGTTCGGGTGGGATTCGTGGGCGTGGGCGGCATGGGGACCGGTCATATCAGAAACCTGGTCCGCATCGAGGGTGCTGCCATCGAGGCCATCTGCGACATCCGGGAAGAGCACGCCAGGCGGGCCGCCGCCCTGGTGCAGGAGGCCGGGCAGCCGGTCCCCAGGCTCTATACCGGGGGCGAGCGCGATTTCGAGCGTCTGTGCGCCGAGGAAAACCTGGACCTGGTCTACACCGCCACGCCCTGGCGCTGGCATGTCCCGGTCTGCGTCGCCGCCATGAAGAACGGCAAGCATGCCGCCACCGAGGTGCCGGCGGCGGTCACGCTGGAGGAGTGCTGGCAGTTGGTGGAAACTTCGGAGAGTACCGGGAAACACTGCGTCATGATGGAGAACTGCTGCTACGACCGGGTGGAGTTGATGATTCTGAACATGGTTCGCAAGGGACTGCTGGGAGAGCTGCTCCACGCCGAATGCGGTTACCTGCACGACCTGCGTGACATCAAGTTCAGCGACGAGGGAGAGGGCCTTTGGCGGCTGGCCCATTCGGTGGCGCGCAACGGAGACCTCTATCCGACTCACGGGCTTGGGCCGGTGGCTCAGTGCATGAACATCAACCGCGGCAACCAGTTCGCCCGGCTGGTTTCCATGAGCAGCCCCTCCCGGGGACTCAACCTGTTTGCGGAAAAGAAGTTCGGGCCGGAGAGTCCGGAAGCCCGAAAACGGTATGCGCTGGGGGACGTGGTCACCACCCTGATCCAGACCACCGCCGGACAAACCATCGAGGTCAAGCACGACACCGATTCCCCCCGGCCCTACAGCCGGGACATCAACGTGCAGGGAACCCGCGGCCTGGTCCGCAAGTATCCCGAGGAGAAGATCCACATCGAGGGACGCTCCCCGGAGCACCAGTGGGAACCCCTTTCCCATTACGACGCGGAATATGAGCACCCCTTGTGGAAGGCCATGGAAGAACGGTCCAGGGGAGCCGGCCACGGAGGCATGGACTACATCGAGGACTACCGTCTGATCCAGTGCCTGCGCCGGGACACGCCCCTCGACATGGACGTCTACGACGCCGCCGCCTTGAGCGCCGTGTCCCCCCTGAGCGAGCGCTCCATCGCCAGCCGAAACCAACCGGTCCATTTCCCCGATTTCACCCGCGGCGGCTGGAAGAAGAGACAGCCCCTGGGCATCGTCACTGCCTGAGGGGGCGGCGCGAGCCAACTGTTAGCTCGAATGTCGGCGCTTGGAGGATTCGCCAAAGATTCCATAACCCTTGCGACGAATTGGATCTTGACCGGTGAGAACGAATCAAGAGTCGCCTTGAGTTCATTGAGCGTCATGAACTGCGCAATCGTCGCTCAATCAAGTCCACGAAAGAAGGCTTGATCTCTATGCCAACCCACCGCCGCCCGAGTTCACGCGCCGCCAGAAGCGTTGTGCCCGAACCCGCGTACGGGTCGAGTACGATGCTGTCATCGCGGCTTGTAATGGTCACACAGCATCGAGCAAGCGATAGAGGCATCATCGCGGGATGATCATCTGATTCCCCATTCACCCGCTTTACCGGCTCAGTGGGAATTTCCCAAACTGTTCGCAGCCGACGGTTGCGTGGCCCTTTGACGACTTCATGGTCGTAATAGTAATCCTTCGTTGAGCCAAACGGTGCCATCGTCACGCAAGACACGCCTTAACTGCTCGAAAGTGCAAACGATGCTCCTGACATAGCCTCTCAGGCTGTCGTTCCTTCCAATCTGTTCCTCAAAACCGTAATCGCGTAATGACCAATACGGTGGGGACGTGACAACCGTTTGAACGGAACTGTCAGGGAGAAGCTTCAGAGCTTCCGCGGCATCACCACATATCACCATTGAGCGAGTAATGGCCTCGAATGGCATTCTGTTCAGGCTTTCAACTCGAATATGGGGCTGTTGCGATTGGTTGCCGGTGTGCGGACAGGGCTGTACGGATCTCCCGAAAAGCGGGATCTGGACACGCTCAGATGATGTCGCCTGCAGGGTCTCGTCGTTCACATGCCATCCGTACTTGGACGGACCGAAGTCTTGACGATTGGCACTTGCCTTCCTGTTATCTTGCTGTTCATGATCTCAAGGTCAGCCATGATAGTCATGACATGGTTTACGATATTGCAATTGCCGCTGAAAGGAAGTATGCTTTCCTTTTTTCCTTACTCTCACTGCGAAGCGTATCCCATGCTTGCCAAGCTGACGTCCAAGAACCAGTTGACCCTTCCCAAAGCCGTGGTGTCCGATTTTCAAGGCTCCGAGTACTTCGATGTAACCAAGGAGAATGGCCGCATCGTGCTGACACCGGTGCGTCTGAACCGGGCCGATGCCGTCCGTGCCAAATTGGCTGAGCTCGGCCTGTCCGAGGCCGATGTGTCCGATGCGGTGGCCTGGGCTCGTCGGGCCAAATGACCGGCCTGCGCCTGGTGCTCGACACCAACGTGCTCCTGTCGGCCCTGCTGTTCCCCACCGGATCGTTGTCCTGGCTGCGCCATGCCTGGCAGTCGGAAGCCATCCTTCCACTGGCAAGCCGCAGTACGACGGCGGAACTGCTCCGAGTGCTGCACTATCCGAAATTCCGCCTGACCGGCGACGAACGAGAAGACCTGCTGTCCGATTATTTGCCCTGGTGCGAGACGGTCATCGTGTCGCAGCCTCCGGCGGTGCCGGAATGCCGCGATCCTTCCGACAGGCCGTTCCTCGAACTCGCGCTGGCGGGACAAGCCGATGCCCTGGTGACCGGCGACGGTGATCTCCTGGCCCTGGCATCGGTGTTTTCGGTTCCGATCCTCACTCCCAATGCAGCAAGAGATCGATTGCGCAAAGGATGAGC
Organism: Terriglobia bacterium; assembly: GCA_963665655.1. GTDB lineage: Bacteria > Acidobacteriota > Terriglobia > Versatilivoradales > Versatilivoraceae > Versatilivorator. The sequence continues at coordinate 3,195,114 of OY762429.1, read as the reverse complement.
GTCAGACCTATTGCCTCTCGAGACGCCAGAAGACGCCGGTGACGGTTGCCGTGCCTGCGGCGATGCTCCCGTGGAGGTAGGGGGTCAGGAACCGGTCGCGGGACAGTTCCAGGGTGGGGGCGGTGAAGGAGTGTCCGGGAGGCTTGGGAACCAGTTCGAACCGGGTGGATTGGTTCATCCGAGTGGTTCCCGATGAGGACCCGTCTGCCCAGGTCTTGCCTCCGTCCAGGCTGATCCGTGCGTAGAGAGCCCCGTAACTCGGGCTCCAGTTGCCGGCCTGGTGGGTCACCACCACCACGTTGTTCCCGGTCCAAAGAATGGTTCCCCGATGCTCGTAGTAGCCGGTGAGGCTGCCGGGCACCTCGCTGAAGGTGCGGCCGCGGTCGTGGGACTCCAGCAGGAGGCCGTTCTTGTAGATGGAGGGCTCGTGGGAGGGAACATCGGCAGGACTTCCGGTTTTCTCCAGCGTGCTCTGCCGATCCTCTCCGGCCAGCAGCGGCCGCTGGATGCGGGTCATGGCCAGCAGATGGTCCGGGTCGAGGGGATCGGCCGCCAGACCGACCTCACAGACGAAGGGGTGCATCAGGGTCGGGTCTCCCCAGCTTGCCCCGCCGTCGGTGCTGCGAATCAGGAACAGCCCCCCGATGTCCGCGTCCGGCCGGACCAGGCCGTCCTGCATGAGGTCGGGGTCCCGGTAGTACCAGGGCAGATAGCGGGCGCCCACCCCCAGCATCAAGGTGCCGTCAGGACCTTCCAGGAAGGTGTTGTAGTCGTCTCCCACCCAGTCGTAGGGCTGCCTTGAAGACGGGGCCAGAGCGGCGCCGTCCACCAGGGCGCCCGTCCAGCTCCGGCCCCGGTCCGCCGAATAGGAAACTGATATCGCATCCTGCGCCTTCGGACCGGCCAGCCAGAGCCGCCCGTCTCGGGTGACTCCCAAGGCGAAGGCGTTCTCCGCCTCGATTGCCTCCCAGGTCCGGCCGTTGTCGGTGCTCCTGACCAACCCCCGGGTCTGGGTATTGACAAAGATCGACCCGTCGGGGTGCCGCACGATTCCCAGCATCCCCCGCCCCTGGCCGCTTCCCGGAGGAACGATCTCCACCTCTCCCTCGATCTCGACCCGGACTCGATGGTCCTCCACCTGGGAACGGCAGCCCGCACCGGCGGCGCCCAGGACCGCGATCAGTCCAAGAAGGACTCCGCACTTCACCAATGCAGGAATTAACCGGAACATAAAGACGAACCACGAATGAACACGAATAAACACGAATACGAATGGACCTCCTTCAACCACAAGTGGCCCCGGAATGCTCCTGCAATTTTGCCCCTTGGTGTGACCCTGTCATGGGATGAAGATCCACCCGGGAGCGCGGGCGTCCCGCCCGCACAAATCCTGGCGTGGCCCTGGCCATTTCCTCATTCCCGGATTATTGAACATGGATGCACAGGATGCACAGGATAATCAGGACGGGACACTGCTGCACGCGAGGCTGACTCCAGCGATGATCGTGTGCGGATTTGCGGATGTCCAGGACTGCAAGGCCGCCGTCTCCAGAAAAATCCTGTGCATCCATGTGAACAAAAATCGACCTGTGCTTGACTTTGAACCGGTTTCCCGCCACCCGGCGCAGGGGGTTGGAACGAATATTTGCCTTCGTTACTGCATGCACGGGACGGCCGGAAAATTCTCAAGTGAGGCCAGCTGACTTGACTGCTTTCCAAAACGGCTCTAAGCGTTGGGCGATTCTCTTCGCATGCTCTTTTATGTGGGCCTCGTTCGACAGCAGTTCGAGTTCCTTCCGGGAAGGATTTTTCAAATCCCAATCGTCCTTCTGATACCGGGGCCACCACTCTAGTGTTGATTCACCGCGCAAATCCTCTAATGCCTCATCGAGTTTTCTGCGCTCATCTACATGTTGCTTGTGACAACGAACGCCGAAGAAAAGGCTTGCTTCGTTTCCAGCTTCTACACAGAGTGAGGCTACTCCCCTGCCAAATGAGTAAAATAAGCCATGGAAACGGTTCCGGCACATAGGCGTCAGGAAGCATTTGATCTTCGCATCGGAGACCGAGTTAGCATCGTTTTTGCCGTCCTCGTCCTTGGGGGGAAGATCGGGAATCTCCTCGTTCAGCACGGAGTCAATTTCACGCCACAGTCTTTTGAGTAAACAAACTCTTGCTCTAAACATGGCTTCCCTCAAATTATGGACGAGAACAAGGTTGCTGTCCTGCAAACAAAGCTTGGTCATTTCATTCATATACGCCTCTTTGTAATCTGTGCCCGTGAGCTTCTGAACGAGCTGCAAGTATTGTGCAACCGACTCCCGCAACGCAGGTTCGTCGTAAGCGCGTTTTTGGCAACGTTTCAACCATCGAGGCAGATCATTCCTGTAGGAAATGGGAATAGGTTTGCACTTGAGATCACCGACGCTATCGTCGGAGGGAGAGTGACCATCGAGCGTCAGGTACAGCAAATGTATCGTCCCGTAACCTTGCTTCGTTAATGCCTGGTGATACCTTTTTAGCTGTGTGGGCCGATCTTCGGCCTCGATTTTGTTCTCGATCACTACTGCCTGTCCGACATCGTTAATGATCCGAATGTCGATGTGGTAGCGCTCCCGCTCAACCTGAACGTTACTCGATTCAAAGTCCTCAACGCCGACCTGGTGCAGGAAGTCCGTCAGGTTTGCTCTCGTCTCTTTCCCCGGCTTTCGGTAGTTGAGCAGAGCATGAAGGAAGCGGGAATGAAGGTTTACTTCGTCGCTTTCGCTGCGTAGAACGGAGAAGACGTTGAAGGGCTCTGGGCGTCCGACCTCATGCTTCTTGTAAAGCCGATCAGCTGCCAACAATAACCGCTCTATGTCACTCATGCTTCATTCTCCGAGGGAAATCTACGACAGCAAGCGGAGCGCGTTAGGTCAGGCGTTCCATCCATGTCTCATCCCCGGGTGTCTTCAGCAGGACCGAACCGAAACGAATAGAGCCGGGCCTGCTGCAGGGTGAACCTCAGTTGAATGACCTGTCCCTGCAGGTGGCCAAGGCTTTCCTCCCCGTTCCAGCCAACCACCCGCCGGGTCTCATCGAAGCGCTCCATCAGGCACTCGGCCCTGCCGTACCCCTCCAGCGGGAGGCCGTCGCTGCCGAGGATCTCCACCTGAAGCCGTCCGCGAGGAGCGGCGGCGTTGATGGTCAGGCGTTCCCCTTCGAAGGTGAAGGGCCCGGTGGTGAGGCTTCCCTCGGCCGATCCGGCCTGGAGCGACACGAATCCGTCCAGCCTGAGCTTGGCCAGGCCGATGCCGTTGGTCACGCGGGAGATCCCCGGTGGGAGTCTGTGGTTGTGATCCACCCCGAAGCCGGTGTAGTAGATCCAGATTTCGTCTCCCACCAGCAGCGGCGCCTGCAGGGGGTAGATGCTGCCCCAGTCGAACTCTCCCGGCCTTTGGGAAAGCGGCAGGAACACCCGGCGGTCGCCGGGCCGCTGCCAGTGCCTGCCGTCCCGGCTGTAGGCGAGCTGCACCGCCCCCCGGCAGTACTCGGGGTCGTAGCTGAAGACGGTCATCAGGCCCAGGCGCAGCCCGTCGTAGGCGAGAACCTCCATGTTGTAGAACTGGTCCCGGTTGAGGGGGTCTTTGCCGTCCGCTCCCAGGATGGGGCGGTAGTCGGTCCAGTGAATGAAATCCCGGCTGAGCGCCTGGCCCACTCGCCGCAGGCTGTGATTGCGGGGATGGCGCTCGCGCCGCGGGTCCCAGAGCCGCCGCCAGGTTTCGACGGCCTCCGGGTCGGTGGTCAGGCCGGGCCGCACCTCTGCGATGCGTCCGGTGCGGTCCCGCACGATGGCCACGTACTTGCCGAGCAGCCCGTCCCAGTAGGACACCATGTGGCTGTCGTGGCCGGGTGGAACGAACAGCACCGGACGCCCCCGGTTGTAGGGTTTCCAGTCCAAGCCGTCGGCGGAGTGAGAGGCGTGGACCTTGTAGCCCTGCCACATGTGCAGCATCTTGTAGCGCCGGTCGGGATCGGGTTCCCTTTCGTCGAGGAAGACTCCGCTCGTCACCCCGCTGTGGGGCATGACGATGTTGTTGCGCTTGCTTCCGCCCGATTCCACCTTTCCCAACCGGGGCTTTTGCCAACGGATCCCGTCCCGGCTGGTGGCGTAGCAGAGCCGGGCCAGCTCGTCCCCTCCCTCTCCGGGGTGGAGGCTGTACCAGATCTTGAAGAGGCCCTCCCGCCGGTCGTAGACGACGCTGGAAAACCCGATGAACATGCCGGCGTCCCAGGCGGCGCTCTCCCCGGGAACGCGGGACAGGAGGGGATTGCCGGAGACCTTTGCCGGTTGATGCAGAACGCGGGAAAGCGCGGTCATCGACCGGATGAGGGTGTCGTCGAGGAAGAGTTGGCGCCGGCTGCCCAGGGCCGGCGCGTCTTCGGGGGCGGTGACGGGCGCTGGGGCGCAGGCCGGAAAGGGGCTGACGGCCAGAAAGAGCAGGGCCGCGCAGAGGGTCCACGGCTGCTTGAGCGTCACGGGGTCACCCGTTACCCTGTCCGGGGCCCTTCCGCCGCCGGCCCCTGAGGCTTCTGACCGAGAAGAGGACGAGGGTGGTTGAGAGCACCAGGCCGATCGCAATCCCCGAAAGGAGGCCGTTGCCGAGCAGGAGATCGCTCCAGAGCTCCCCGTTGTGCAGGCCCACCAGCCATTCCTTGGTCTGTTCGGAGTACCAGCCCTCACTTCCGTCATGGGGGCGGAAGTAGAGAATCATCCCGGTGAGCGCGGTCAGGCAGAAATGGACCGCCGTGAAGCGGTAGAACCAGATTTTCATTCCGGTCAGTTCCCTGGTAACTCCGTCCCCCGCCGAGTGGATTGGAAGTGACACAGTTCAGCTCGACGGCAGGCTGAGCAACTCTTCGGGGACATCCAGGTCGATTCCGCTGTCCGGGACCGGCAAGCGCAACGCCCACAGCACCGCCTGGACGGCCAGCCGGCGGTAGGACTCCAGCCGCCAGTTCCTGTGGAAGTGCAAGCCGCTGAAGCCGAACGAACGCCCCCCGTCACCGCGTTCCCAGGCCCAGGACACCGTCTCCCGCTTTTCCTCGATGTCGGCCTGCACCAGCGGGAAGATGCTAGAGGTCGGCTGCACGAACTTGAGGCGGTAGTAGAACTCGTCGTGCACGGTGAAGTCGGTAATGCCGCGGGTGACCGGGTGGTTGGGCGCCGGGATCCGGGCCGTCACCTCCAGGGTGTCGTGCTTGCGGTCCGGTCCGCCGTGGCAGCCGCCGAACAGCTTGACGAAAGCGGCGATGTTTTTGGCTTCGACCGTGCCCATTCCCCAATGAAGCACCACCATCGCCCCGCCCTTGCGGGCGAATCGCTGCATGGCCGCCAAACGGTCGGGGTCGTTGCTCAGCCACTTGGCTCCCTGCGAAACGAAGAGCACCAGGCCGTCGGCCGAATCCAGCAGGGCCGGGCCTTCGCTCCAGGGCTCGTCGGCCGAGACCACCACCGCCTCCAGGTCCGGAAACTGATTCAGGCAGTGATTCAGGATCCGCACACCGGGCAGAAACTCGTGGGTCCCGGGGGGATGGCCGTCCGGCCCCTGGCCGATCAGCAGCAGGCGCGTTTTGCCGGAATCGGCCGGTTCCTCGGGCCCGCAACCCGTAGTCGACGCCACGGCCAGAAGCGCCGCCAGCAAGCAGAGGTGAAGTCTTGAACGACGCATGGGCTCGATCCTCAGGGAAGCCGGGATTGCCGTGCCCGGTCCCCACCCGCCTGCCCCGGGAAGGCGCCTGGGCAACGGAACACTCGGCAGCCTTCAGAAGTTGTAGTTGTCGATATTGTCGGCGTCGAAAATAAGCGGCGGACCCAGCAGGACTTCCCCGTCCCGCACCTCCACCCCCTCGAGCCTGCCGAAGTCGTAGCGTCCCGGAGGCAGCGGGCCCCGCTTGAGCCGGTGAGCGACCCGAATGGTCAAATAACCCAGATCGACCGGATCCCAGAGGCAGAACTCCCGGACCGTGCCGTCCTTGACATATTCCCGCATCTCCTCGGGCATGCCCAGCCCGGTCACCTCGACCTGACCGATCTTGTTGGCGTCGCGCACGGCCTTGGCCACGGCGGGAAAGGAGACGGAAGTGATGCCCCAGATGCCTTTCAGATGCGGGTAGGCGCTGAGGGCTTCGGCCGTCTGCTCCTGGCATTTCTGCTGGTCCTCCCCGGGGGTCAGATGCTGGAGCAGCCGCATTTCGGGATATTTCTCTCGAATCCGCTCCCGCATGGTTTTCATCCAGGTGTTCTGGTTGGAAGCCGTGGGAGTGCCGCTGACGATGAGGTAGTCGCCCGGCAGGGAAGCGCCCTGCGCCTGGACCCCTTCGGCCATGATGTCGACCAGGGTGTGGCCGATGGCCCGATTGGGGGCCTGGTTCACGAAGACGGAGCGCCGCGAGAGCTCGGGATTGGCATCGGTGTCCCAGGTGAGAACCAGGGCGCCCCTCTCCCCGGCGCTGCGCAGCGTCCGTGATATGGCTTCGGGGTCGTTGGGAGCCACCGCAATCACGTCGAACCCCTGGGCCATCCACCCGTCGATCATCTTGATCTGGTCCTCGGTGCGGGCATCGGTGGGACCGTCATAGACGAGCTCGACGTCCAGCTCCCGGGCGGCTTCGCGGGCGCCCTGCTCGGTCGCTTCAAAATAGCCGATCCCCACCAGCTTGGGGATCATGGCGATCCGCAGGGTTTCGTCCCCCTCAGGCCCGGCGCAACGGAAGCCCAGAGCCGCCAGCAGGAGCACCAGCATCAAGCCCCCATGCCTCCTGCCACCCATGCCGGTTGCGCGGATCATCGCTCTACCCTTCCACCGTCCCTGCCAGGGCGGCCGGTTCAACTCTCCTTCTGGCTCCGCTGGTTCCAGACGGCAACCAGGATGAGCAGGATGCCGATGGCAATCAGCCGGGACTCGGCAGTCAGCCAGACTAGACGGGAACTGAGAAACTGAAGGCCCACGTCCAGATGGGAGATGACGGCCAGCCCCAGCAGCGAGCGAAGCACGCTGCCGCGGCCGCCGGTGATCAGGGTGCCTCCCACCACCACGCAGGCAATGACCTGCAGCTCGGTGCCGATGTGGGCGTCCGGGATGGACGCGTCGTGCCGCATGGCTCCCAGAACGGCCACCGAGGCGGCCACCAGACCATTGATAGTATACAGAACCCCTTCGACTTTGTTGACTGGAACGGCGGCAAAGCGGGCGGCCCGGCGGTTGTCTCCCATGGCGAAGCACCAGCGCCCGAAGCGGCTGTGATGCACCAGCAGGACCATGCCCAGGAAGACCAGCCCGGCCAGCCAGAACTGGCTCGGGATTCCCAGGAGCCTTCCCATGTCCAGGAAGGACTGCGGAAAACCGGTGACGCGTTCGCCGCCGGCGACGGTGATGGCCAGCCCCCGATAGAGAGCCATGGTGGCCAGGGTAGCCACCAGGGGCGAGAGGCCGGCAACCACCAGCAGGCCGTTCAATCCCCCGGCCAGAGCCCCGGCCAGCAGGGCGCCCGCCGCCGCGGCTTCAATGGACCAGCCCCAGTCCTGCCACAGCACGGCCTGAACCATGCCGGTGAGGGCTACCATGGAGCCCACCGAGAGATCGATGCCGCCGGTGAGGATGATGGCCGTCATGACGAAGGCCAGGGTTCCCACCTCGATCCACGGAACCCAGACATCCACCAGCAGAGCCGGCCGCCGGACCTGGGAGAAGACCAGCAACAGTGCCAGGGCCAGCAGCACCCAGGGAAGCAGGCCGAATAGCCAACGTTTGGAGCGTTTGCCCGGCAGGGCGGTCTCCACCCCCGCGCTCACCCTGTCGAGCCGGCTCATCGTTTCCACCCCCGCCAGGCCAGATCCAGCAGCAGCGCCGCCAGGATGAGGCTTCCCACCACCAGGTCCGTCTGTTGATCCGAGACGCCCCAACGCACCAGGGCGCTATTGACCAGTCGCAGCAGGAGAGCGCCCAGCACCACGCCCAGCACCGTTCCGCGGCCGCCGGTGATTCCCACGCCGCCGATGACGGCCACGGCGATGGCGCTCAGTTCCCAGCCGGCCCCCAGGCGGGCTTGCATCTGCTGGCCCATGGAGAGCTGGAGCACTCCGGCCACTCCGGCCAGCAGCCCACCCAGGCCGAAGGTGACCGGCCAGAGGCGCGCCCTGGAAAGACCCAGCAGGCCGGCGGCTCGGGGGGACGAGCCCAGCGCGTAGACGTGCCGGCCGCTGCGGGTGTGCGCCATCCAGAGATAGACCAGCAGGACGACCAGGGCCGCCACCGCCACCGCGCCCCGGAAGCCGGTTGCCGGGTCGATGGCCAGCTTGCCGAACTCGGGCGGCAGTCCGGTCATGGGCCTGCCCCCCAGCATGGCGATCACCAGCCCGCGGTAGATGGTCAGGGTCCCCAGGGTCACCACGATGGGGTGGAGCCCTCCCAGCAGCGCCAGAACCGAGTTCAGAACCCCTGCCGCCGTTCCGGCCAGGAGTCCTGCCAGGATTGCCGACGGAATCAGGATCTCGGGTGAATAAGGCAGCTTCAGCACCATGGCGGTGCAGGCCGCCGACAGGGCCACCATCGAGCCGATCGAAATGTCGATTCCCCGGCCCACGATGACCGAGGCCGCCGCCAAGCCCAGAATGGCCCAGAGGGAGGCGTGGGTCAGCAGGTTCAACAGGCTGAACCCCTCGGTGGAAACCGTCAGCCACAGGCCAAGTCCCGCCACACAAATCAGCAGCGCCAGCTCGTTGAAGGACCGTCCCTGAAACCGGGGTCCGGTTGATCGGGCCTCTGCGGCGGACGCCGCCTCCGCACTCTGCCGGGGCAGAGCCGCGGCGGCGACCCTGGCGGGACCGGCCTGGCGGGGATCGAACTCCCCGGCGATTTCCCCCTCGCGAACGACCACCACCCGGTCGGAGTGTTCCATGACCTCGGGCAGTTCCGAGGAGATCAGGAGGATGGCGCAACCCTCCCGGGCCAGGAGGCGCAAATGCCGGTGGATCTCGGCCTTGGCGCCCACGTCCACGCCGCGGGTGGGTTCGTCCAGGATGAGCACCTTGGGCCGGGCCAGCAGCCAGCGCCCCAGGACCACCTTCTGCTGGTTGCCGCCCGACAGTTGTTGGACCGGCTGTTCGGTGGAGCGGTAGCGCACCTCCAGGCGTCCGGCGACCTGGCGGGTTGCCTGCTGCTCCCGGGTCCTGCTGGCCAGGAGGCGGCGGGTCCAGCGCCTCAGAGACGACAGCACCGTGTTGGAGCGAACGGGCAGACCCAGGCAGAGCCCCTGGCTCAGGCGGTCCTCGGGGACATAGGCGATACCGGCGTTGAGGGCTTCCCGAGGCCGGCCGATCTCGCACCGGCTTCCGTCTATCCGGATCAGGCCGTCGGCGGGCCTCAGACCGAACACCGCCCGGGCCAACTCGCTGCGCCCGGCGCCGACCAGGCCATAAATCCCCACGATTTCACCCGAACCCGCCTCCAGGTCGATCTGTCGAAAGCGATTCCCCCGGTCGGTGAACCCGCTGACCTGAAAGCGGACGGGACCCTCCTTAATGGCGGGGGAGCTTGTCTGGCTGGAGGGAGAGGCTTCCAGGGTCGAAGCCGGCCGTCCCACCATGGCCTCGATGGTCTCCTCGGGACCGGCGGCCTGTCGGGCCCGAGTCCACACCTTGAGGCCGTCCCGCAATACCGTAATGCGATCGGCCAGGCGAAAGATCTCTTCCTGGCGATGGGAGATATAGAGGATTCCGGCCCCGCCCCCCTTCAAGCGCTCGATCTGTCGGAACAACCAGCGGGCCTCCTCCCCGCTCAAGGCGCTGGTGGGCTCGTCCAGCACCACCACCTTGGCATTCCGCAGGATCGCCGCGGCCACCTGGATCATCTGGCGATGGGCCACGCTGAGCCGGGAGGCGGGCCGGCGGACGTCGATCCTCTCCCCGATCTGCCGGACCGTCTCCCGGGCTTGCCGGTGAACCCGGTTCCAATCCACCAGTCCGGAGCCGCGCAGCGGGAGCCCGCCGGCCAGGGCCATGTTCTCGGCAACCGAAAGGGTGGGGAACAACTCCGGTTCCTGGTGGACGGTGACGATCCCCCGAGTTCGGGCGGCGACGGGGTTGGGCCAAGCCACCGCACGGCCCTGGAAGCGCAACTCCCCCGAGTCGGGAGCCAGGGCACCGCAGATGATCTTGATCAAGGTGCTCTTGCCGGCGCCGTTCTCCCCCACCAGGGCGTGCACCTCGCCCGGAAACAGATCCAGGGAGACCCCGCCGAGGGCCACGACCCCGGGATAGGTGCGCCGGATATCGACGGCCTGCAGGATGGGAAGTTTTTCGCTTTTCATTTCGGCTTGGCGTGTCGCGAGGCCTCAGACCAAACAGCTCGGGGGGGGAAAATCCACCAAGGGGTACGAAGAACCACGAAGAACCACGAATAGACACGAATGGACACGAATGGGCTGATCAAGGAGTGGGTCGAGTCTCTATCCATGGTCACGAGGGCAAAAACAATGTTCCAAAGAGTGCCGGTCGGCTTTCCAGGAAGCCGCCCGCACTCCCTGGAAACCATCGTTCCACAACATCGCTACACCAAGGGCGCGAAGTTGTCGATACCTCCCGGCGTCGTTTGTCCTTGAAGGAGATCCATCAGTCTCTTTGTCTATTCGTGTTCATTCGTGGTTCGTCTCCATTGGATGATCAGCCGTTTTCCCTCCTATGATCTGATCCGCGCGGTTGGGCAGGGGCCCAACTAACCACTTGTCTGAAACCTCCCCGGTTTCATCCTGTATGATCCGCCCCGTCTTGTGGGGCGGCGGCTGGGCTGACCACTGATCACTAATCACTAATCACTGCCTCCACGAAACACGTCGCTCATCGGCCGGCCGGCATAACCGGTCATCTCCAGGTATCCCCGGCCTGTAACCGGATCGTCGCCCCGGGCGCCGGTCACCACCACCGCTCCCTCCCAGTAGGTGACCTGGGTGGAGCGCGGCGTGCGCAGCTCCTGGTCCGGTTGGGCGGCGGTCACCGTCAGGCCGAGTTTCTGGCCGGGGAGGCTCAGGCGCCATTGGATCGGATAGCGGGCTCCGCTATGGGGAGATCGCCAGGTTCTCACCGGTTCCATGGTGAAGTCGGACCTGCCCAGGGCGCGGGATTGTCCGGAGGCTTCCAGCAGCGTCCCGCCGGAATGGGGATCGAGCCGGCTGTCGGACCGCCGCAGTTGAAACAGCATCAGATCCTGGCCGCTGTCCAACTGGAGGGCGAACCAGTCCCACCCGATCTGTTCCGACTCCAGAAAGTTGGTTCCGAATTCATGGTCCATCCAACTCAGTCCGTCGACTTCGAATTCCCGGCCGTCAATCCGGACTCGGCCGCGCGTGGGCATGCGCGTCAGAGAATAGTAGTGAGAGGCGTTCCCCTCCTGAGCGCCTTTCCGGCTGAGTCCGGCCTGGCCGTGCAGGAGAGGTTTCCTGCCGGGTTCCAGCTCCAGGTCGATTCCGAAGTCGTCGTCCCGGGCCCGGAGCCGGTGGCGGCCGCCGCTGTCGAGCCCGGCTTCCCAACTTCCGTTCCAGACGCGATAGGTATCCTCGGATGCCCCGGCCCACCCCGGCCCGGCCCGGTTCAACCGTTCGGCAAAGTGGAAGCCGCCGGTCTCCAGGTCGCTGAGAGCCAGGTGGGCCATGAAGAGATCTCTCACCGCCCAGCGGGAAGGGTTTTTCGGCCGGTTCCGGACGCCCGCCCGAAAGAAGGTGAGCTGGAAGCCGAACCGCCGCGAGCCGCTGTCGGCCAGGTTCCCGGTGTAGTACCACCACTCGATCCGGTACTCGGGGTGGCTGGCGTGGTCGCGGGGAAAGTGGAGACGGGTGCCGGGCCGGGCCTGCCGCCAGGTCTGGGTCCAGCCGGCGCTCGCCAGCAGGCAGGGAACCAAGGCCGCGGCCAGCAGGAGTCGCGGCCGGCGCCGTGGCGGGATGGGGAGTCTTGCCCAGGGAAGGCGCCCTTTGTCGGGAGAGCGACGCGACCAGAACTGCCCACCGTCCCGGCGGTGCACCATGAACACGGTTCCCTTTCCTTGACGTTCAGGCTTCCCGGGCCGGTGGAATCCGCCCGGCACGGTAGGCGGGGTAGATGCCCGAGAGGGTTGTGGCCAGCAGGATCAGCAGCGACGCCTGCAGCAGGAAGCCCGCCGGCAGGTGAAACTGGATGGTCCAGCCGAAGCTCTGGACGTTGATCACGAAGACCAGGATCAGGGAGAGCAGAATCCCGGCCACCACTCCCAGGCCCTGGCTCACCGCGCCCAACAGCGATGCCTCGATGATCACCATCTTCCGGACTTGCCGCTGCTCAGCTCCGGCCCAGCGCAGCAGGGCAAGCTCCGGCTTGCGGTCCAGTATCAGGGTGACCAGGGTGGTCGCCACCCCCAGAAGGGCCACGGCCACGGCGATGATCTCCAGAGCATAGGTAATGGTAAAGGTATTGTCGAAAATTCGCAGGACTTCTGCCTTCAGAGACGCGTTCGTATGCACGAAAACACGCGATTCGGGCGGGAGTCCGGCAAGGATTTCCGAGCGGACCCGTTCCGGGTCGAGGCCTTCCTTCAGATAGACCGCCAGGCTGCGGGCAGGCCGGTCTCCGTAATACTTGCGAAAGGTGTTTCGGTCCAGAACCACAATGCCCTGATCGCTCGAGTAGTCGTAGTAGACGGCGGCGACCCGAAAGGCACGCCGCCCCAGGTCCGTGTTGAGCTCGAGCCGGTCCCCCACCGCCTTCCGGTGCCTGAGCGCGAAACTTTCCGAAACCACTGCCGCATCGTCTCCGATGGCCGCTCTCAGGGCCGATCGCCCCTGGCGGGGTGCCTTGAAGAGCAGCCCCGAACGGTCCAGGTGCACCTCAAAGTCGCCCGATCCCAGCAGCACTTTCCGGCCCTGGTAGTCGGCGGTGAAGCTGGTGAAGGGGTCGACGGCGGCCACCCCAGGGTTTGCGGCTACCAGCCGCACCACCTCGGGAGAGAGGCTCGACTCCGAATAGATGCTGGAGCGGGTGGCCGGGGCCACAAAGAGATCGGCTCTCAGCGTCTGCTCGACCCAGTACTCGACCGTCTCCCGGAAGCTTCCGATCATGACGGCGATGGCCGTAAGCATGGAGAGGCTCACCGCCAGGGCCGCCACCGAGATCGAAATGCGGGGGATGGATCCGCTGAGGTTGGCGTTGGCCAGCAGGGCCTCCACGCCCGCCCACTGCCTGGTGAGCCGCGAACCCGCCCGTCCTGAGACATGCAGCACCACCGGAACCAGGAAGGCCACCGCGAAAACAGTGGCCAGGCAGGCCAGGTAGCCGAAAAGGGGAATGCCGTCGACCGAATCCAGACAGGCGAACCCGACAGCCAGGGCCGACAGGATCGGGGGAAGCCAGCGTTGCCTCCAGCTCAACCGGAAACGGCTCTCGACCCGGTCGGCGCCTCCGGCCGCTTCAGTCGGAGCCACCCGTGAAGCTTCCAGGGCGGGAACCAGGGCCGCCAGCAGGGCCAGGGGAATGCCCACCGCGAATGCCAGAACCAGGTGTTCCAGACCGAGCGACACCGGTTCGGCGGCCGATCGGATGTAGAGCCGATCCAGTGTGGAACCTGTCAGCCTGAGGGCGCCGCGGGCCAGCCAGCCTCCCAGCAGGACGCCCAGAGCGCATCCCATTGCCGCCAGCAGGCCGGCTTCGGCCAGAAACAACCCCGCCACCTGGCGCCGGGAGCCGCCCACGGCCCGCAGGATCCCGACTTCCTGGCGGCGGGTGATGACCGAGAGCGACACCGTGTTGTAGATCAGAAACAGGCCGACCAGCAGAGCGATGTGGGAAAGGGCGGCCAGGTTGAAGTGAAAGGCCTCCAGCATCTTTTCCACCTGGCGCCCGCGGCGGGAGGGACGCTGGACGGTCAATCCCTCGGGCAGCAAGGCGGCAATGTCGGCTTCGGCCTGGTCGATGGAGATCTCGGGCTTCAATCGCAGGTCGACGCGGTCGATCCGACCCAGGCGCCCGAAGAGCCACTGGGCGGCCGCAATGTCCATCAAGGCAAAGGTTCCGTTCAGCGCCCGGGCCGGCCCCCGGTCCAGGAGCAGACCGCGCACCGTCAGAGTTTCCCGGCGATCCCCGATATCGAGGTCCAGGCCGGAGCCCGGGTCCAGGTTGTACCGCCGGGCCAATTTCCGGGTCAGCACGATGGCGCCGGGGTCGCTGAGCAGTTGCAGGAACTCCCGGGGAGCGGGGGACCGTTGCCGATCGGCAAAGCGCACCAGGCGGTAGTCCCGAAAGGTCTCATCCCTGAGAATGTCGACCCCCAGAATTTTCAGCCACTCCCTGTCCCCCGAGGGAAATGAAGCCCTGGCTTCGCCTTCGATAACGGGACTGATCTGTCCGAACCGCTCCAGCCAGTCCAGTTCCAGCAGCCGCTCTTCCCTCAAGCCGGGACCCGGTCCGACGATCTCCAGCGAGGTCTTGCCGGCCACCATTTCCAGGGCCGTCTCGAAGCTCCGGACGGAGCTCTGATTGGCCATCCGAACCGCCAGCACCACGGCGATGCCCAAGGCGAAGCCCAACACGGTTGCCAAAGCGCGCAGCTTTTGCTTGCGGAGGCGGCGCAGGATGAATGTCCGGAAAAGGAACACGAAGGGCCTCGGCTGAGGAAGGCGGGGGAATGCGGGCGGGGGCTCATCCCCCTTTATCGTCCCGATCGGGTCGGGCGATGGACTGCCGGGACTGCATTTCGGACTCGATCCTGCCGTCCACCATGCGCAACACGCGCCGGCCGGCAGCCGCCATCTCGGCCGAGTGGGTGGCCAGCAGCACCGTGACTCCCAGGGACCGGTTCAGTTCCAGCAGGAGCTCCAGCACATCGGCCCCGTTGGCGGAATCCAGGTTTCCGGTGGGCTCGTCCGCCAGAAGCAGCAAGGGGTCGTGGCACACCGCCCGGCCGATGCCGACCCGCTGCATCTCTCCTCCCGAGAGCTGCTGGGGGTAATGGCCCAGGCGATGGTGCAAGCCCAGGCGCTCCAGCAACCCGGTGGCCTTCCGCCTGGCGACATCGGGGGATACGCCGTCCAGCATGAGGGGAAGGGCCGTGTTTTCAAGGGCGGTGAGGGTGGGCAGGAGATTGAAGGATTGAAAGACGAAGCCGATCTGGCGGCGGCGGACTCGGGTGAGCCGGCCTTCGTCCAGGCTCCCGAGATCGGTGCCGTCCAGCCATATGCGTCCCCGGGTGGGATAATCCATGCCCCCGCAAAGATGCAGCAAGGTCGACTTGCCGCACCCGGACGGTCCCGTCAAGGCGACGAACTCTCCTTGTTCCAGGGACAGGTTCACCTCCCGCACGGCAACCACGGGAGCCTCTCCCTGGGTGTAGGTCTTTCCGACGGCCTCGGCGCTGAGTACCGGCACACCGTCCTCCCGGTTTGCAAACGGGGCTATGATAGTGCAAAACGGGGCCGACCGAGGGGTTATCCACGTTCATGACGTGCAACTCAAACTATGTTTATTCGATTGTAGATTTTCGATTAGAGGCAAAATCGGATGTCGTAGCTCCCCAATCAACAATCGGAAATCATCAAATCAATCAACAATTCATTCATGCTCAAACGCGAACTGAAATTCTACTGGATCGCCCTGTCGGCGGACTTCGCCTTCATGTTGTTCGTCTTCACGGTGACCCGCCTGATGGCCGATAACCAGGCCAGCCTGATGGCACTGGGAATCCTGGGGGCCGTCTCCTCGCTTGGCTTCGGCCTGGGGGCTCCGATCGGAGGCTGGGCATCCGACGTCTGGGGCGGGCGCCGCGTCATCGCCGCCGGCGCCACCGCCCAGGCATTGGTGCTGCTGGCGTGCATCCAGTGGCATTCCGACCATCAATGGTTCTACCTGTATGCGCCGATTGGTGGCCTGTCCGTCGGCCTGATGCTTCCCCCGGTCATCTCCTGGTTGACCCGGGGAGGGCTGGAGCAGCTTGGCCCCAGGTTGCAGGGCCGGCGGCTCTTCCGGTTCTGCCTGTCCTGGAACCTGGGAATGATCGCGGGTCAGGCCGCGGGAGGCTGGCTCTACCCCTTCGGTCCCACCCTGCCCTTGCTGGTAGGGTTGGTGCTGATGTTGGGCGTGCTGGTTCGGGCGGCTTTCCCGATCGCTGCTCCTGCTGCGGGCGCCTTGCCCCCGGCTGAGCGGCAAGCGGTCGCCATCCCCAAGTCCGCCCGCACCTTCGTCTACCTGGGCTGGCTGGCCAACGTGGCCAGCGCCATGGGGGTGAGCACGATCATCCATCTCTTTCCCCATCTGGCCACCGAGCTGGAGATCAGCGCTCCCGTCCACGGCCTGATGGTGGCCACCAACCGGTCCGTGGTCATCATCACCTATTCGTTGATGTACGGGGTGACCTTCTGGCGCTACCGTCACTCCACCGCTCTGGTGGTGCAACTGTGCGCCCTGGCCGGACTCACCCTGCTCGCCACCAGCCGAACCGTTTCCTTTCTGATCCTGGGCCTGATTCTGTTCGCCCTGCTGTCGGGCTACAACTACTTTTCGAGTATTTTCTACAGCACCACCACCTTCGACCGGCAGCGGCAGGGACTGGTCAGCGGAATGCACGAGGCCAGCCTGGCGGTCGGCTTCGCCGCGGGCTCCCTGGGCGGGGGCCTGGTGAGCCTGTGGCTGGGGTCGCGGGCGCCCTATTACACGGTAGCCCTGGTAGTGCTGCTGACGGCAGCAGTCCAGTCCTGGGTCCACTGGAAGGGGAGGAGACACCGCACTGCCTGACACGACCTCATTTTTACCTTGAATATCGTAGCAACTAGTTGCTACCTTGTGGTGTATGAGATCCGTCGGAATCAAAATGCTGAACAGCCGCCTGAGCGAGTACGTGCGGCTGGCAGCTTCGGGAGAAACCGTTCTGGTGACAGACCGGGACCGGGTCGTCGCGGAAATCACTCCTCCGAAATCGACCAGGAGCCCGGTTCTTGCCGACGCGCTGCTGGCCGAGGCAGTGCGCAAGGGCTGGTTGACGCCGCCCCTGCTGCCGGTTGTCGGGGAGCCTCGGACACCGGGGCCGGTGGCGCCACTCCGCGAACTTCTCTCTGAATTGGAGAGTGATCGAAGCGAACGGTGATCTACCTCGACACCTCTGTTGCACTCGCCCAGCTCCTGGCGGAAGATTGCCGTCCGCCCGCCCTGCTTTGGAGCCGGACCCTGGTGGCCAGCCGGTTGATGGAGTACGAGGTCTGGACTCGGCTGCAGGCGCGCCGGCTTGCCGATTCCCATGGCGAGGCGGCTCGCAGCCTCATCGGACGAGTCGCGTTTCTGGAGCTTTCTCCGCCCGTGCTGGCGCGTGCGCGAGAGCCCTTTCCCGGGTCTGTTGTCGTACGCACACTCGATGCCTTGCATCTGGCGTCATGCGATTATTTGCGCAACCAGGGCCAGTCGATCTCACTGGCCAGCTACGACCGAAGGATGAACGCCATCGCCCGCGCCATGAACATCTCCCTGTTTGACCTGGAGAACTCCTGAACCATGTCCGTAAGAATCGGAGTCGACGTCGGGGGAACCTTTACCGACATCGTCTGCTTTGACGAGCGAGAGGGGGACTTCAGGCTTCTGAAGGTTCCCAGCACGCCCGATCGGCCCAGCGCGGCCGTCATCGAAGGCACCCGGCGGGTGCTGGACCAGTTCGAGGTTCCGGCCGAGTCGGTGGGGTTCTTCATTCACGGGACCACCGTGGCCACCAACACCATCCTGGAGCGCAAGGGAGCCGAGGTGGCCCTGCTGGTCACCGCCGGCTTCCGGGACGTGCCCACCATCATGCGGCAGGACCGTCCCCGCCTCTACGACTACTTCCAGCAGCGTCCCCAGCCCCTGATCCCGCGGGAGCGCCGCTTTGAAGTCCCGGAACGCATGCTCTACACCGGACAGGTCAGCCGGCCCCTGCAGGAGGAGCCCACCCGACAACTGCTGCGCCGGCTGAAGGAGCTGGAATTCCGGGATATTGCCGTCTGCCTGTTGCATTCCTACGTGAACCCGTCCCACGAGAGGACGCTCCGAGACTGGATCCGGCAGGAGATCCCCGAGGCCCGGGTCTCGCTCTCTTCGGACATCCTGCCCGAATTCAAGGAGTTCGAGAGGTTGAGCACCACCGCCGTCAATGCCTACGTCATGCCCTCGGTGGGCAGCTACCTTCAGCGCCTCGCGGAGGGTCTGAACTCTCTGCAGATTCCGTCGGGACTCCATATCATGCAGTCCAACGGCGGCATCATGACCTCCGGGACCGCCCAGAGCCACTGCGTGCACATGGTGCTTTCGGGACCGGCCGCCGGCGCCCTGAGCGGACTGGTCCTGGGGCGGAAGGCCGGGCTGGACCACATCATTTCCATCGACGTGGGGGGCACCAGCGCCGACGTGGCCGTGGCCCGCGACGGCGACCTTCACTTTGCCGAAGAAAGCGAGATCGCCGGGCAGATCCTCAAGATCCCGGCCATTGAAATCAACACGGTCGGCGCCGGCGGAGGCAGCATCGCCTGGGTCGATTCCGGGGGAGCCCTGCAGGTCGGACCCCAGAGCGCCGGCGCCCATCCGGGACCCGCCTGCTACCGGCGGGGAGGCAGCCGGCCCACCGTTACCGACGCCAACGTGGTCCTGGGGCGCCTGAATGCCAAGCACCTACTGGGAGGCGAGATGGCCATCGATGCGAAACTTTCCGCAAAGGCCATCGGGGAGGGCATTGCCGCTCCCCTGGGCCTGGAGCTGGTGGAGGCTGCCGAAGGGATCATTCGGGTGATCAATGCCGTCATGGCCAAGGCCATTCGGCGGCTCTCGGTGGAGAAGGGCTACGATCCCAGGGAATTCACCCTGGTCAGCTTCGGGGGCGGAGGGCCCCTGCATGCCGCCGAGCTGGCAGCCGACCTGCAGATCCCGCGGGTGCTGGTGCCCCCGGTCCCGGGTGTCAGTTCCGCCCTGGGTTTGATCACGGCCGACTTTCGCCACGACTACGTGCGCACGGTGCTGTGGAAGCAGCAGCAGGCCTCCCTGGGCCAATTCAGGGCCCTGTTGGGAGAAATGCAGGCGGCGGCCCTGGCCCAGCTGAAGAAGGAAGGTGTCGCCTCGGACCTGGTGGCCTTTGTCACCGCCTCCGACCTCCGCTATGAAGGGCAGGGATTCTCTCTCCCCGTTTCCTTCGACCTGGAGGAACTCTCCGGTTGGACCGATCTGAGTCCCCTGGTCCGGCGATTCCACCGGCGGCACCAGGAAACCTACGGATACCACGACCAGCAGGCCGCCACCGAGGTGGTCAACCTGCGGCTGGCCGCCATCGGGCGACTCGCGCCGGCGAACTTGAGTCGACTCCCCCGGAGGCAACCCGATCCGGGCCCGGCCCTGGAGGGAGTCAGGAAGATCTACGTGGACGGTCGATTCACCGACGCCAAGGTCTACCGGCGCTCCGAATTGGGATGGGGCTCGGTGGTGGGCGGGCCGGCCATCGTGGAGCAACTGGACTCGACCACTCTCATTCTTCCCGGCCAGCGGGCCGAAACCGATGAATTCGGCAATCTGATGCTCACCTGGGAGAACCGTCAATGACCCCCGGAAACCCGAGTTCCCAGGTCAGGACCGACCCCGTCACCCTGCAGGTCATGACCAACGCCATCTACTCGGTGGCCGATGAGATGGTGGCGGCTCTGGTCCGGACCTCCTTCTCCACCAATATCAAGGATCGCAGGGACTGCAGCGGCGCCGTCTTCACCCCGGACGGCCAACTGGTGGCCCAGGGGGAGGTGGGCACGCCTCTCCATCTGGGAGTGATGCTGCCGGCCGTGCAGACCGCCATTGCGGCCATTCCCCCCGAGACCCTGGAGCCCGAGGACGACATCATCGTCAACACGCCCTACCCCGAGGGTCCCGGCCATCTCAACGATGTCACCCTGGTCTCACCCGTCTTCGACGGTCCTCATCTGGTGGCCTACGTGGCCAACATGTCTCACCACGTGGACGTGGGCGGCTTCGCCCCCGGCAGCATGGCCTTCGGCGTGTGGGAGCACTTTCAGGAGGGCCTGCAGATCCCCCCTCTGAAGCTGGTCAAGCGGGGGCGCATCGACGAGGACCTGGTGCGCCTCATCGCGGCCAACCTGCGGACTCCGGTGGAGTTCCGGGGCGATCTGGCGGCCCAGATCGCGGCCAACAACGTGGGCGAAGAGCGGCTCCAGGGCCTCATGCGGAAGTACGGCCGGGAGACGGTGCTCCACTACATGAACGAGATCATGGACTACTCCGAGCGGCGCCTTTCGGCGGCCATCGGGCAACTGCCCCAGGGTTCCTTTTCCTCGCAGGACTTCCTGGAAGGGGACGGGATCTCCACCGAGAAGATCGCCATCCGGGTGACGGTCACCGTTCAGGGACGGGAGCTGACGGCCGACTTTCGGGAGAGCGATCCCCAGGCCCTGGGTCCCATCAACTGCCGTCCGCCCTCGGTGAAAGCCTGCGCCTACTACCTGGCCAAGGCCCTGCTGGACCCGGGTCTGCCCCCCAACTCGGGAGCCTTTCGCCCGATCCGGGTGCTGACCAGACCCGGCACGCTCATGGAGGTCGAGTTCCCCGGAGCCCTCTGCAACGCCAACATCGTCACCACTCAGAGAATCGTGGACGCCCTCATGGGCGCCTTTCTCCAGGTCATTCCCGAGCGGGCCGCGGCTGCCTGCTCGGGTACCATGAACCTGCTGAACATCGGAGGCCGCGACCCCCGCAACGGCGCCCTGTTCAACTACATCGAAACCTACGGCGGCGGTCAGGGAGCCCTGGTGGACCGCGACGGCACCTCGGCGGTGCAGATGCACATGACCAACACCCGCAACGCCCCGGTCGAGGTGATCGAATCGACCTATCCCTTCTTCATCCACGGTTACGGCCTGGTCCCCGACAGCGCCGGGGCCGGCCGGTTCAGGGGAGGCTACGGCATGCGGCGAGAGTTCGAGATCGAAGCCGAGAGGGTGACGGTCACACTCAGCTCGGATCGATTCGAGCTGGCTCCCTGGGGCATCTTCGGCGGCAGGAGCGCTTCGACCGGGAACTGCAAGGTGGTGCTGCCCGACGGATCGGCGGAGCAACTCCCCTCGAAGGTGACCCGGGTCCTGACCCAGGGCTCCCGATTGATCAGCACCACCCCGGGGGGCGGCGGCTGGGGAGACCCTTGCGAGCGCCCTGCCGAACAGGTCCGCCAGGACGTTGTTCAGGAGCTGCTCTCGAGAGAGTCGGCTCTGAGCCTCTACGGGGTCGTTCTCGATGACGATCTGTCGCTGGACTCGCAGGCCACCGCCGAGGAGAGGGAGAAACGCCGGTCCCCATAGGCCCTTGAACTGCGGGAATCGGCAAGACTGCCGCGATTGGACGGCTGTCTCGGAGGCACCATGAAGATCCTGGTGTTGAATCCTTTTGCGGGCGGCATGCAGGAGTCGGAGAGGTGCCGGCAGGTGGCGGGACCGGACACCGAAATCGTGTTCGAGGACATTTCCGACGTCTATCCCCTGAAGGAAGTTAACCAGACTCCAGCAGCAGGAGTGTATCCGTCAGCAGCGACGGGTAAGCCTCTTTTGAAGCAAAGCCTTTACCCGAACGTTCTCGCAGCCGCTTCTTCTACCATCTCGGCAATCCAGGCATTGAGGCTCTTGCCTTGGGTCTTGGCGGCTGTGGCGGCAGCCCGATGGACCTCCGGCGGGATCCGAAGCGGGATCTTCCCGGAGTATGGCCTGTCGGGCGTTCGTCCGCGTTCTTCGCAGACTCTTAGGTAGTCGTCGATCGAGAACTTGAACTCCTTCTTGAGTTGGGCGACGGAGGTTCCCTCGAAAACGATGACGTCTCTAGTGTCCACCACTTCTCCATGGAAGAGGTCGGCCTCGTCATCGAAAGTAACTGCTGCCCGGTATCCCTTGTATTCCATCATTGTTCTATCCCTGCCTCCTTCAGGAAACGACTGACTGCGTCGACAACTCGTTTTCGAGCTTCCTTCCTGGGGTGGGGTCTGTGGAAATGACCCACCGTGTTGTTCAATTCGACGTAGACCCTGGACCCCGCGCGTTCCTCGATATAGGCACCGCTGGCCAAGAACAGCGATTCGATATCAGCCCAATTGATGCCGGATTGGGTTGGCCGCTTGAAGACCGCCTCCAAGGTCTTGAGATGTTTCCTTCTCACAAGCGTATAATATTATAAAGTGATATCATCTTCAAGGTTCTGATAGCTGCATTTGCCGCCACCGCACGGGGTGTCGGCGAATCAACCGAACGCCGGACGCTTTATGGCGATTCGGATTCCGGTAACGGCGGTATCGGTTGACAGTCTCGTCG
Organism: Terriglobia bacterium; assembly: GCA_963665655.1. Lineage (GTDB taxonomy): Bacteria > Acidobacteriota > Terriglobia > Versatilivoradales > Versatilivoraceae > Versatilivorator. The sequence continues at coordinate 3,172,761 of OY762429.1, read as the reverse complement.
TCGTAGCTATATTTAGGTTTTGCTCATCGGGCGATCAGCATCGTCAGCCGATGCGGCTCGGTGGCGGACGGGCGATGCATGAGGATGTCCTGCTTGCCGTCCTTGTTGAGGTCCACCAGCCAGGAGTATTCGTCGCTGGAAACAGCGACCGGCACTTTTTGATGCCGCCGGGTGAATAGTTCCGGCCCGGGCACGCCGAGAAAGACACGCAGTTCGTGGCGGCCTCTCCCCATCAGCAAGTCCGAGTATCCGTCGCCGTTCACATCTCCAATCAACACGGCTGGGAGGAACGAGGCTTTTTTCCCCGACTTGGTGAGAGAGTAGATCCTGGTTTTGCGCGCGGCGCTGGGGTCGTCGGGGTAGACACCACCTTCCATACGGTAAAACTCGAGATCAAGCGACACGGAACGCGAGACTAACGCGTCGACAACCTTGCCGATAACGCTGAAGCCTCCCATCTTCATGGTTGTAAACATCAAGACAGCCTGCCCGTCGTGGCCGAGGTCGTGCTGCTGAATCCCGGGTCGGTCGCGGCGGCCGGAAAGGATCCGGAGCGGGATGCCGCCCGAGGGCGCCACGGTGCTGACCTCGGGCGCGAACATGGTTCCGCCATCGGGTGTAGGCGTGCCAAAATGCACCTCGTAGTTGGAGTGCATTTTCCAAAGGCTCCCGCCCTCCAGAGAAAAAATCCCAAGGTCGGCGATGCCGTCGCCGTTTAGATCGGCTAGCGTGTGCAGCACCCTTGCCGTCGTCTCTCCGCTGCGTGGGGCCCGGTAGGGTGCGGCGAGCGAGCCGAGGTCGTCGGAGTCGAATGCGACATCGGTCGTAAAAGTCTCGGCCGCCGGGTCAAACAGTCCACGCTGGTCCTGGAGACGAGCCTCGAAGTGGTCCTCGTTCCAGAACACCAGGTCGGCGCGGCCGTCTCGGTTGTAGTCCGTTTCGTGGATACGGCCGTGATCCCAGGGAGCGTATCGGTATCCGCCGTCAGCTCCTGCGGTCACGGCCGTGTCGGTGGAGGTGCCGACTTTCACTGGATCGGCAAACCTGCCGCCGCTCGTTTGGATGGACACGCTGAAGCCATCGACCTGGGGTACGACCAGGTCGTCGCGGCCGTCACCGTTGACGTCCCGGGTGACGTCTACATGGGGGATTTCGCCTCTGCGAGGGGGGTTGAAGCTCGAAGCAACCGCCACCAGCGTGCGATGCGTCGCCGATTCGGGATCGAACCACTCCAGGCGGCCGGGCTCGTAGGTGACCAACCGGTCGCGTCCGCCGATGTTGGCCACGTCGACGAACAACACTTCGGGACCGAGCGTTGCGTCGAGTCTCGGCACCCAGGTGCGATCGCTGAACTCGTAGATGCGCAAGCGGCGATCACCGTTTTCGTCGAGGTTCACCACGGCAAGTTCCGCAACAGCGCTATCGAGAAGGAATCCCGTCAAGACTGTCTGTCGTTTCGCGGAGCCGGTGACGACCTCGTACTGCTCGAAAGTGAATGGCGCGGCGGCAATGGGGGATGTGTTCATGCATCCCGATAGGAATACTCCAAGAACGAGTGTGGAGAACAGGCTTCGTCGATAATGCCTCGTGCGGTCGGTTGCCGTCTGTTCTCTGCTCTCATGATGGGGTGTGCGGACCGGCATTCCATTGATCAAGCTCTTAATTGGGTGTTGTTGATCCCCGTTGTCATGTACGCGGCGTCGCTGCACCCCGTCATTAGGCTGGTCGTTATCCAGGCCCGTCTCCAGGAATCCAGTCGGTTCCGGCCAGGGGGAGCTTGGCCATGGCCGCCGCTTCCACCGTGAGCGCGACCAGGTCTTCCCGCTCCAGGTGGTGGACGTTGGACTTGCCGCAGGCCCTGGCCAGTGTCGTCAGTTCCATGATCAGGGTCTGCAGGTAGTTCTTGAGGCGGCGGGCCCCCCAATCGGGCTGCAATCGCTTTTCCAGCTCGGGAATCTGGGTGGTCACCCCCACCGGACACAGCCCGGTCTGACAGTGGTGGCAGTAGCCGGGACCCGTGCCCAGCTTGGCGTACTCATCGCTGACGTCCACCGTCTCCTGCCCATCGAAGTAAGAGGGGCTGTTGCAGCCCAGCGCCATCAGCACGGCCTGGCCCAGCGAGACGGCGTCGGCCCCCAGGGCCAGAGCCTTGGCCACGTCGGCCCCGGTGCGAATTCCACCTGAAACAACCAGTTGCACCTCGCCCAGGACATCCATCTCATCCAGCGCCTCCACCGCCTGCCGCACGGCCGGCAGGGTGGGAATGCCGGCATGCTCGATAAACACCTGCTGGGTGGCCGCCGTGCCTCCCTGCATGCCGTCCACCACCACCACGTCGGCGCCGGCCTTGACCGCCAGCTTGACGTCGTCCCGCACCCGGGTGGCGCCCAGCTTGACGTAGATGGGGATTTGCCAGTCGGTGATTTCCCGCAGCTCGTTGATCTTGATGGTCAGGTCGTCGGGGCCGGTCCAATCGGGATGGCGGCAGGCCGAACGCTGGTCGATGCCCTCGGGAAGGGTCCGCATTCGGGCCACCCGCGGGCTGACCTTGAGCCCCAGCAGCATGCCGCCGCCCCCGGGCTTGGCCCCCTGGCCGATCACCATCTCGATGGCGTCGGCCTGCCTCAGATCCTGGGGATTGAAGCCGTAGCGGGACGGCAGGCACTGGTAGACCAGCGTCTTGGAGGATGCCCGCTCCTCCCGGGTCATGCCCCCATCGCCGGTGGTGGTGGAGGTGCCCGCCTCGGAGGCCGCCCGGCCGATGGCTTCCTTGACGTTGGCCGAAAGCGAGCCGAAGCTCATGCCGGCGATGGTGATGGGGATGTCCAGGGTGATGGGCTTCTTGGCCCGCCGGGTGCCGAGGACGGTTCGGGTGAGGCACTTTTCCCGGTAGCCCTCCAGGGGATAGCGGGAGGCCGAGGCCGTCAGGAAGACGAGATCGTCGAAGTTGGGCACCTTTCTCTTGGCGCCCAGACCCCGGATGTCGTAGAGGCCGTGCTCCGAGGCCCGATGGATGTACTCCAGCACGTGCCGGTCGTAGAGGAAACTTTCTTCCAGATCGATCTTCTTCGTCATGGCTCAACGAGACCCGGTTGGCTTTCGGTCGTCTCTTCCTCTGGCAGTTCGTTCTTCGCTAATACTCCTGATCGGCGTCCACGTTCCAGTGATAGAGCGTCTTGGCGGAGGCCACCCGCTTGAATTCCCGGGGAGAACAGTCAACCCCCGTCCGGCCCAGCAGTTGCCCGACCCTGGCGTAGTCGCTCTCGGCCATGGGCTCTTCCCGGGCGTCGGCCCCCAGCGAGTGAATCTTCCCCCGAACATAGATCACGGCTTCATAGAGCGAATCGCCCAGCCCGGCGCCGGCGTCGCCGCAAACCACCAAGTGGCCGGCCTGGGCCATGAAGGCGGACATGTGGCCCACGTGGCCTCCCACCACGATGTCGCCGCCCTTGAGAGAAATGCCGCAGCGGGAGGAGGCGCTTCCCTCGATGAAGAGCAGGCCCCCGTGGGCCGAGGCTCCGGCGCACTGGGAGGCGAATCCCTTGACCCGCACCTCTCCCGACATCATGTTTTCGGCGACGCTCCAGCCCACGTTCCCGTGGACCACGATCCGCGCCTGCCGGTTCATGCCTCCCAGGAAATAGCCGGCGTGGCCCCGGACATCCACTTGGACGGGCGCGTCCAGGCCCACGGCGATGTTGTGAAGCCCGTTGGGGTTGAGGATCTCGACTCGGGAGGGGGAGGTGGCCCCGATTTCATGATGGAGGAAGTGGTTGAGCTGACGGACCGACAGCTTCTGCAGGTCGAGAGGCTCCAGACTCACAGGCTCCATGAGTAGATCTCCTCCGGCGCCGGCTCGAACAGCTCGGCCGACCGGATGCCCGGCAGGTGGGCCAGGGAGCGAAACTCGGAGCTCACGGCCACGTAATCCTCGGTTTCCGCAACCACCGCCGGCTTGCAGGCAAAGGCGTCCCGCACCAGGACCAGCTTCTCGGCTGTTGCCATCAGCAGCGTGTAGAACCCGTCGAGTTCGATGAAAGCTGCCTTCAAGGCGTCTTCCAGGGATTCTCCCTCCCTCATCCTCCACTCCAGGAAGCGGCAGGCGGCTTCGGTGTCGTTGTCGGTCTCGAAATCGACACCCCGCTTCTCCAGGCGCCGGCGCAGGCTCCAGGGGTTGGAGAGGGACCCGTTGTGCACCAGGCAGAAATCTTCGCCGGCGGTGAAGGGATGGGCGTGAGCGGGCGAGACCGCCGATTCGGTGGCCATGCGGGTATGACCGACGCAGTGGCTGGCCGCAAGGCCCGAGAATCCGTAGCGCTCGGCGATCTCGGCGGGATGGCCCATGTCCTTGTAGACCTCGATGGACCGGCCCGTCGAGAGCAGATGCACGGAGGGAAACTCCCGGGACAGCCACTCCTCCAGGCTCTCGGCCACGATCGGGGAAACCAGCCGTCCATGGTTTTCGATCGCGCTCAGATCGGCTTCGCAAGCGGTGTCCCGCTCGAAGGCCTTCCCCAGCTCCGTCCAGTCGAATCCCGGCCGGTCGCAGAACAGGCTGAATCGCCGCAAGGAGACGTCCCCGACGGGGGAGAAGACCGCCAGGCCGGCCGAATCGGGCCCACGATCTCCCATGCAGTCCATCATGGGGGTGACCCATTCTCCCAACTGCGACCGCTTGGACTCGGGCTTGATCAGCAAGCCGATAATGCCGCACATGTGGACCCTCCGGCAAGGCCGCCCCGCGCCCGGCCTCGATGCTAATAGAACTCCAGGTAGCGCTGGACTTCCCAATCGGAGACGTGGCGCTGGTACTCGATCCACTCCATCTCCTTCAGGTCCGCGAACTCCTTCAGGAAGGCCTCTCCCAGTTGTTCGGCGAAAAGGGGATCGGCCTTGAGGGCATCCAGGGCTTCCTTCAGGGATTGGGGAAGCACGCCGATGCCCATCTCCCGCAGCGCCTCCGGGGTGTATCGGTAGTGGTTGATGTTGTGGGGCGGTCCGGGGTCGAGCTTGCGCTCGATGCCGTCCAGTCCAGCCACGATCACCGCCGCCGTGGCCAGATAGGGGTTGCAACTGGAGTCGCACAGCCGCAGTTCCAGGCGCCCGTAGGGAACCCGAACCATCGAGGTCCGGTTGTTGTCCCCGTAGGAGATGTAGGCCGGCGCCCAGGTGGCTCCGGACAGCGAGCGGCCCACCACCAGCCGCTTGTAGGAGTTGACCGAGGGGGCCACCAGGGCGGTCAGGGCCGGACCGTGGGCCAGCAGGCCGCCCAGGAAGTGGTAGGCCATTTCCGACAGCCCCAGTCGGTTCCTGTCGGAATCGTCCTGGAAGAGATCGTTGCCCTGGCCGTCCCAGATCGACATGTGGATATGGCTGCCGGTCCCGGTGCGGTTGGACATGGGCTTGGGCATGAAGGAGCAGATCACCCCGAATTCACGGGCGATCTCGCCGGCGGCCATCCGGAACAGCACGTAGCGGTCGGCCGAGGTGAGGGCCGGTGAGAAGGTGAAGTTGATCTCGAACTGGCCGTTGGCGTCCTCGTGGTCGATCTGGTAGACGTCGAATCCGATCGACTGCAGCGAACCCACCAGCTTTTCCAGGAAGGCCCGGCTACGGGAGAGTCCCTTGTAGTCGTAGCAGGGCTTCTCCAGGGTGTCGGTGTCGTCGGCGGGCCGGATGGAGCCGTCCGGATTTCGGCTCAGCAGCATGAACTCGGGTTCCAGACCGGTGTTCAAGGTCCAGCCCCGTTGTTCCAGGCGCTTCACCTGCTGCTGGAGAATGTGGCGGGTGTCGAAGGGGTAGGGCTCTCCGTTCACCCGGCCGGTGCAGACGATCCGGGCATAGCCGGGCTGCCAGGGCACCAGCGTCAGGGTGTCCAGATCCCCCACCGCCATGAAATCCGGATCGTGCGGTTCCTGGCCCAGTCCCCACACGGCGAACCCGGCGAACCCGGCGCCGTCGGTCAGGATATCCTCGAAATGGCTGACCGGAACCGACTTGGTCTTGGCCACTCCGTGGACGTCGACAAACTGGGCCAGCACGAACTTGACATCGTTTTCCTTCAACAAGGCCTGGGCTTGGTTGAGGTTCATGGACGCAATCCTTTCATTGAGCCGGCCGAGACCAGTCCGGGATAGAGGCAACCCAGCCCCACCGCATCGCCTCCGTCTTCCCGGACGATGCCCAGCAGCGTTTTCCAAAGATACACACTATAGCTCGGGTCCAGCCAAATCCGAAGCCCGGCGATGCCTGACGCCTCCACCTGCAGCAGTCGGCAGGAGACTCCGGCCACCCGGCTCAGAACCACCTGTCCCTCCGATTCCCGAAAATCGTGGCCGCAGGTCTGGCTGAGAACCTCGTGGGTCCGGGACCCGATCAGCAGAAACGAGGCCTCCTGGCGCTCCACCCGGTAGACCCCCGGGGGATTGGCCGATAGCCGGTCCTGGATGCGGGAGACCACCTGCCCCTGAAGCCCGTCTTCGAGAATCACTTCCTCCCTGTCGATGCGAACCAGGTTTCCATGGTCTTCAATGGGCGTGACCGCATGGAGGGCCTCGGCCGTGTGCAGGCCGTTCTCCCGCAGCCAGGCCAGGACGCCCGCTCCCTTCAGACCCAGCCGGGGCAGGCAGCTCAGGTCGGCCAGGGCAAGGCGCCCCTTGAGCCGGTCTTCCTGCTCCGGGTCGGCGATTCGCAGGACGGCGGCCATGCCTTGCACCGCGGTCCAGACGGGGTGCATCGGTTCCAGCAGTTCATGGACCGGGCTTCGCCGGGCAAGTCTTGGGCTTGAAAGTGTCATGAGGTCGCCACGGCCCCCGCCCTGCCGTGCAGATCATTCGGACGAAAAACAGGTGGCCGTCAAAAAAGACGAACCACCAATGAACACGAATAGACACGAATACGGAGGGACTTCCTTCAACGACAAGCGGCACCCAAATGCTTCTGCAGTTTTGTCGCCCTGATATCACTTCGTGTCCTTCGCAGACAACCTCCTCGATATCGGTTGCCACACCCGGCAATCAACAACTCATCAAGCCGTTCATTGGTGTTCATTCGTGTCCATTCGTGGTTCGTCGTTTTCCTTTGGGGATATCTTTCACGCCTTCGGCACCTTGCGATCCCGTCTATGGATAACCTCAGCGCCTTCGTGGGCCTTCGTCGTCCTTCGTGTGTCTTCGTGGATAACTCTTTTTTTTGTCGTTTCAGACAAGCTCTTTCTGGCGCAGGTTGCCGGGATCGTAGAAGGGCAGCTCCACCACCTGGGCCGTGACCATCCGGCGGCCGCCGGTCCGGATGGGGACGGCCGTGCCCGGTGAGGACAGTTCCGGAGAAACGTAGGCCATGCCGATGACCTGCTTCAGGGTGGGGCTGAAGGCGGCGCTGGTGACCCGGCCGGCAATCTCCCCCCCATGGATCACCAGCTCGCATTCCCGGGGCACCGGTCCCCCGTAGGTCTCGGGGAATGCAAAACCCACCAGGCGGCGTTTGAGAGGCCTGGTCTTCAGAATGGAGAGGCTGCGCTGGCCCAGGAAGAAGGGCTTGTCGGTCTTGACCGCCCAGTCCATCCCCGCCTCGGCCGGGTAGGAAAGCCCGTCCGAATCCTGGCCCATGATCAGGTGCCCCTTCTCCAGCCGCAGCAGGCGTTGGGCCTCCACGCCGAAGGGGCGAATGCCGGCTCCCCGCCCGGCCTCCAGGATCCGGTCCCAGACTCCCACGGCGGCATCGGCGGGCACGTGGATCTCGTAGCCCCACTCGCCCACGAACCCCACTCTCAGGACACGGGCCTGCGTCCCGGCCACCCTGCCCTCGCGAACTCCCAGGTAGGGGAAAGCCTCCGGAGCCAGGTCGATGTCGGTCAACGGCTGCAGCACCTGGAGGGACCGGGGGCCGGCCAGGTTCATGGCCCCGTAGGAGCCCGTCAGGTTGAGAACCATCACCTGCAGCGACCAGATCAGGGCCCAGCGGGTCATTTCCCGGGCCACCGCGTCGGAAGCCCCGCTGGTGGTGGTCACGTAGAAGCGGTCGGGGGCCAGCCGGGCCGCCACGCCGTCATCCACCATCATTCCGCTCTCGTCGCACATCAGGAGGTAGCGGCTTCTCCCTTCCTTCAACTTGGCAAACCTGCCCGTGTACATCCTTTCAATGAATGCCACGGCGTCCGGACCGCAGATTTCCAGCTTGCCCAGGGTGCTCACGTCGACGACTCCCACCCGGCGGCGAACGGCCTCGGCTTCCGCCTGGATGGATGCCCTGCGGTCGATTCCGGGGACCAGGTAGTATTCCGGCCGCAGCCAGCTTCCCGCAACCATGAAACAGGCGCCCAGTTGCCGGTGGCGGGCGTGGATGGGAGTTCGGCGCTGGGGGCTGAAGATGCGCCCGGCCAGATGGCTCAGGGGCACCGGGCTGGTGAAGGGCCGGGCCGTGGTCAGCCCGGTCGCCGCCAGCGACTCCCGCTTGAGCCGGGCCAGGATGCGACTGCCGTTGAGGTTGGAGTGCTTGCCCTGGCTGGGTCCCATGCCCAGGGTGGAGTAGCGTTTCAGCAGCTCGGAGCTGTCGAACCCCTCCTGGAGGCTGTGCCGGATGTCATCCAGTTGAATGTCTTCGTCCAGGTCCACGAAATTCTTGCCCCGAGGATGGGGAACCACCGGGTAGGGGTGGCTGAAGGCCGGCCCCCGGCGTGGAGGCTCCACCGGCGCCTCGGGAGGGGCCTTTCCCAGATGGGCCGCCGCCCGGCGGCCTGCGCGGCGGCCGTCCTCGAGCTGGTCTCCCAGGGCGTAGACCCCGTTGACCCGTCCGGCGGCAAAGACTCCCGCCGGCAGTTGGTCCGGAACGTACTGTTCCAGGGTTTCATCGTAGGCCATGCGGGCTCCCGCCTGGCGGAGGATGCCGTCGGCGGGGGCCCATCCCACGCTCACGGCGATGCCGTCGCAGGCAATGGCCTCGGATCTTTCGGGCTGCGGATCTCCGCCCTCGTCCAGAGGGCAGAGCAGGGCCCCGCGGATGGCTCGCTTGCCGGACGCCGGCAGGGCTTCATGGACGGCAGTGCCCGTGCGTATGGGGATGCGGAGGTCGGCCACCTCCGCTTTCCAGGCTGACGCCTCCCCTTGCGGCCGCAGGTCGGAGACCAGCGCCACCTTCACCCCCGCCCGGTGCAGGTCGACCGCCGCCCGGTATCCGTCGGTATTGGCCGCCAGCACCAGCGCCCGGCGGAAGGGCTTCACGGCATACTGGTGGATCAGGCGCTGCGCCGCCGAGGCCAGCATGACCCCGGGGAGGTCGTTGTTGCGGAACACGGCGGGTTGGTCGTAGCAACCGGCCGCCGCCACCAGGCTGCGGGTCCGCAGCTTGGTGAGTCGCCGGGAGTCTGTCAGCGCCACCCAGCCGTCGGCGTAGCAGCCGGCCGCCGTGGCTCCCGTGCGTATTTCCAGATTGGGCAGGGCGGCGGCCCTGCCCAGGAGCTCTGCCAACAGGCTCCCGGCTTCCGGGTCGCCCGGCAACTGGAACCCCAGGGTCCCGCCCGGCAGGCGATCCTCTTCCACCAGCAGGACCTTCAACCCCAGTTCGGCCGCGGCGATGGCTGCCGAGAGTCCGGCGGGGCCGGAGCCCACCACCAGCAGATCGCAGAAGTCGTAGCGCTTGGGGGTCGGCTGCAGCGGCTGATCGGGATGGATGTTGCCCAGCCCGGCGATGCGGCGCATGCGGCGCTCGTAAAAGGGAAAGAGGCTGCGGGGGCGGTGGAAGGCCTTGTAGTAGAAGCCGACCGGAAGGAAGGGTGAAAAGAGCTCGGTGAAGCGGTAGAGGTCCGACCGAACGCCTCCCCAGGTATTGACCGCCCTTGCCTCCATTCCGGGCTCGATGAGGGTGGTGTCCATCCTCAGGTTGGTCGAGTCCGGGTTTTCGGCCAGGGCGTTGCAGTCCAGGCCGCACAGGCTGAAGATGCCGCGGGGCCGATGGTACTTGAAGCTGCGTCCCAGCACCCGCACCCCCGAGGCCCACAGGGCCGTGCTGAGGGTGTCCCCCCGGTATCCCCGGTAGCGGCGGCCTTCGAAGGTGAAGTCGACCGCCTGCTCCCGATCGATCCGTTCACCGGGCCGGGGGCCGAGGCGTTCACTCATGGCGGTCGTTTTCCCCATACAGGTAGGTCCGCAGGATCTCGTCGGTGGAGGTGTTGCGTTCGGCGATGAACCAGACGCCGCTGGCCAGGTGGCACCACCACTCCTTCTTGACGGCGGCGGCCCCGGAGCGGTGAAACACGTAGTCGGCCCACTGGCGGTCGGAGCATTCCCCGGGCGGGGGCATGGGCCGGAAGGCGCCGCCGTAGGAAAATTCCTGAATGGGCCGCCGGCCGTTGACGGGGCAGCGCATCAGCTTCATCTGCCGCAATCCTCCGGTCCGCTGGAATTCTTCAGTGCCCGACCGAGGCCGCCCCCTTTTCGCCCACCAGGTCGAACTCCTCGAATCGGGAAAGGCGGAAGGGCTCGATCAGGGGGTGGGGACGGTCGGTGGCCAGGGTGTGGGCCATGGTCTTGCCGCACACCGGAGTCGCCTTGAATCCCCAGGTGCCCCAGCCGGCGTCCAGGTAGAGTCCTTCCACGGGGGTCTTCCCCATGATGGGCGAGAAATCGGGCGTCATGTCGGCCAGGCCGGCCCACTGGCGCAGCACCCGCACTTCGCCCAGGAAGGGGAACAGCTCCAGAAGGTGCCCCGCCAGGCCCTCCACGAAGTCCAGGGTCGAGCGGGTGGAGTGCAACTCGTAGGGGTCCAGCGCAGCCCCCATGACCAGCTCGCCTCGGGACGACTGGCTGACGTAGAGGTGCAGGTTTGCCGAAACGATGATGGTGTCCAGCCAGGGCTTGAGGGGCTCGCTCACGCAGGCCTGCAGCGGGTGCACCTCCAGGGGAGTCCGAACGCCCACCATCTCCATCACCGCCGGCGTGTATCCGGCCACCGCCGAGAGGACCTTGCCGGTTTCGACGAAGCCCCGGCTGGTTTCCACCCCGGCCACCCGGCCGCCCTGGACGCGGATCCCGATGACCTCGGTCTGCTGGTGGATCTCGACGCCCCTTTGGCTGGCGCCGCGGCCATAGCCCCAGGCCACCGCATCGTGGCGGGCGATGGCTCCCGGAGGGTGGTAGAGGGCTCCCAGCACCGGCGTATGCCCCCCGCAGCTCAGGTCCAGTTGGGGACACTCCCGGCGGATCACCTCCGGCCCAACCAGCTCGCTGTCCACACCCAGGTGCTTGTTGACCTCGGCCCGCCAGCGCATGGTCCGCAGGGTGGCGTCGCTGTGGGCCAGGGTGAAGTGTCCCCGACGGGAGTAGAACAGGTTCAGGTCCAGGTCGGCCGACAGGTCCCGAAACAGGCGCAGGCTCTCGTCGTAGAACCGGACGCCCTCGGCCGTCAGGTAGTTGGAACGGATGATGGCGGTGTTGCGCCCGGTCCCGCCGGCGCCCAGGTAGCTCCTCTCCAGGACAGCCACCTCCCGGATTCCGTGGTCCCGGGCCAGGTAGTAGGCGGCCGCCAGTCCGTGACCGCCGGCCCCGATGATGACGGCGTCGTAGTGGGACTTCAGCCGGTCGGGGCAACGGAACATGCGCGGTTCCGGATAGTGCCGGCTCATTCCGAATCGTAGCAATCCAAGGGGCATGCAGGTTTCCGGAGTGTGCTCCTTCGGGATGGGGCGCCACTTGCCTGGAACGCCCCTGTGTCGCCCCTCATGAGCCGCCCCGTCGAATGGGACGACGGCGCGCCTGGGTGAAAAGTGAATAGTGGAGAGTGGAGAGTGAAGAGTGGTCAGCGGAGGGTGCTGAGAGCAGGCAAACGCCTGATGACCCAGTTGCACTTTCTCAAGGACCGTGCCGAGATCAACAGGACACTTGACTGATCGATTCCAGTCCTATGTGAAGAACTGCGCCGAAACCGACAAGATGATTTGCGTGTCGATCAAATGGCTCTTCACTCTCCACTCTTCACTCTCCACTCTTCAATCAGGAAATCATCACGGTCCGCACGAACTGGGAGTTGTCCTCCCAGTAGGTCTTCTTCAGCTCCAGGTCTCCGGCTTCGGGCTGAACCCTGCCGTAGGCATCGATGGCCCGCGACACGAGAGTGTGGGTTCCCGGGGTGGCGTCTTCCCAATGGCAGGTAAAGAGCTTCCAGGAGTAGGCCGTGGAACGCCGGTCGATGGCGGCCGGCCTCCAGGGCCCCCCGTCGATCTTGACCTCGACGGCCTTCAGGGGCGTGCCGTCGTTGAGAACGAACCCCAGGATCCTGCAGCGGGAGCCGCTGCGGGTCACCCGGGCCACCATGGACTTCAGTCGCATGCGGCTGACCGAGGTCTCGTTCCAGATGGTGCCTTCCCCGTCAGGCATGCCTCGCAGGGTGACATACTCGCGGGCCATGTACTTTCCCATGAAGCGGCGGTCCTGCACGTGGATGTGGGTCAGCCACTTGACGTTGGCCACTCCGTACCAGCCGGGCACGATCAGGCGGGCCGGCGCCCCCTGATACAGGGAGAGCGGCTCGCCGTTCATCTCGTAGGCCACCAGCACTTCCGACTTCATGGCGTCCGCCAGGGCCAGACTCCTTCCGAAGGACTGCTCCACGTTGACCGTGGTTCCGCCGTGATAGACCTCCTCGGTCCCCTTGTCGGCCCCCCAGAACACGACCTCGCGGGCATAGGGCCTGATTCCCGCCTCCTTGAGCAGGCCGCTCAGGCTGACCCCGACCCAGCGGGCGTTGCCGGCCAGCCCGTTGACTCTGCGGGGACTGTTCCCGGAGCACTCGAACCCCGCCGTGTGGGTGGAACGCGGCCGCTGCCTCAGCTCATCCAGGGTCAGTTCCCGGGGGGAATCCACCAGCCCGTCGATGCGAAGACGGTAGCCGGCCGGGTCCACTGTCGGCTGGCCGTAGTGCTGAACCGTAAAGAACTGATTGCTGGGAGTCAGGAAGCTTTCTATCTTGCGCGTGTCCAGGTAGCGAACGCCCGGCCGGGGATTGGGATTGAAATCGTCCGGGAAATCGGTGAAGGGGACCACCGTCTCATCCGCCTGCAGGGGAGGAAGCCCCAGCGTGGGAACCGCCGAGGCGGCCCACCCGGCCAGGGCGGCGCTCCCTTGCAACAGATGTCTGCGGCTGATGCCTTTGGCCATTTCACACCTCCATGTCTGCGGGAAACGCCCGCCTCCCGATGCCGCCCGAATCCCGGGCAGTTTCACTGCTGTCTCAGCCTGTCGGCGTGCACTCGGGCCACGTCCCCCATGTAGTGGTTGACGGGATAGCGGTCGGCGGCCAGGACCAGGTGTCGACGGGCCTCGCTCTCCTCTCCCAAGGCTTGATGGTACAACCCCAGGTAAAGGTGGGCGTAGAAGAGCTGCCGGTTGCGAACCTCTGGGTCGCTGTCTCCGCCCCGGGCCGCCTGCATGACTTCATCGATGGTTCCCTCTCCCTTGAACAGGCGATAGATTTCCATCATGGGCACCCGCGGGTCCCCCTCGATGTTCATGAGGGACTCACGGGCCTGCTTCACCCCCTCCAGGCGGGCGCCGCAGAGAAAGTGCCACACGGCGTTCTCCACATCGTTGGCGTTGACCTGCTGATGGGACTGGAACTGAGCCCGGCCCCTCCGGTAGAGGCCGGCGTAGTAATAGGAGATGCCGCGCTGCCAGTGGTAGGGCTCCTGCCCGGGGTTCAGCTCGATGGCCCGGTCGAAGTCGGCGACGGAGGCCTCGATGTGGCCCAGCTTGAAGTGCTCGCTGCCTCGACGGTTGTAGACCTCTACCGCCTTGGGATCGAGCTTCAACACGGCATCGTAGTCGGCAATGGCCTGGCGGTGCCGCCCCTGCATCTCGTGGAGTCGCCCGCGGAAATAAAAGCCCTGCAGGTTTTGAGGATCGCGTTCAACGGCTCGGTTGGCCAGGGAGAGTGCCTGGGCGAGGTCCCCTCGTTGATAGGCGCTCCGGGCTTGGGACAGCAGGTCGGTCAGGGTTGGCTCCTCCGCTCGCAGGCCGCCCGCCACCGTCCCGAGCGCCAGGATCAGCCCCAGAGTCGGGAAACACCACCGGCGCCCCCGCCCCCGCTGGGTACTGAGGGCATTTCGACCTGGAACCGGCAACCTGCAACCCATACCATCCCTCCCGTGGGGCCAAACCCCGCTAGTTTAAAGCCCGCACGGGACATCCTCAACAGATATTGTTGCCCCTTGTCGTGTATATAATGAGTCGTTCGTTGATTCCAAGAAAAGGAGTTCTCATGAAACGCCTATCCATCCTGCTTCCAGCCCTGGCGGTCGGACTTTGCCTGGTCCTCGTTCTGCTGTCGCGGAGCGGTCCCGCTTCAGGAGCGGCCGCGCAGCCGGGGGCCGAAGGCCTCAGCCAGGCCCAGATCATCGAAGCCTTGAAGAAGGCCAGCACCGGCAACCTGGCGGATGCCATCGAGACCGCTACCGGCCGAGCCGGCTTCATGACCCACGACATGAAGCCCATCTTTCGGGCCAAGGTGGTGGGTCCGGCGGCGACGGCGCTGTTGAGGCCGATCCTGACCACCGACAAGCGCAAGTATCCCAACTACCACCTCCAGGTGCTGGACGAGGCGCCCGCGGGGAGCGTTCTGGTCTACGTCCTGGAAAACGGCCTGCACGTTTCCGGCATCGGCAACCTCATGGCCACCACCGCCACCGTCCGGGGTCTGGCGGGGGCGGTGATCGACGGAGCCGCCAGGGACATCGAGGAAATCGAGCGCATCGGCTTTCCGGTCTACAGCCGAGCGGTCAGCCCGGCCACCGTGGTGGGGCGCTACGTGAGCGTTTCCATGCAGCAACCCGTGATCTGCGCCGGTGTGCCGGTGAGGCCGGGCGACTACATCGTGGGGGACAGCGACGGCGTGGTGGTCGTGCCCGCCGACAGGGCCGAGGACGTGCTGGCCCTGATCCGGGAATACGACGAGAAGGAGAGCGCCATGATCCCCTTGATCAAGGAGACTAGGTCCATGCTCAAGGCCCTGGCCAAGTACGGCCGGTACTGAGGGTGGTTGGCGTTTTGGGAAGGTGGCACGCCCGATCGTCCGATGGTCACTCGGGACGCCGCGTTGGCTCCCCACCGGCTCGACGGCGGGCTTCGCCCGGTATCACTCCCCCCTTGAGGGGGAGTCGCAGAAGCCGAGCCGAATGGCGAAGGCTGATGCGGTGGGGGGCCAACGCCGGCGCTGCCAGGCTGCCGCCACACTTACTTCGCAACTTCCGGCAGCCGCCAGCGGACGATCTCCAGGTGAGTCTTCTCGTCCGGGGTGCGGTAGGAATAGCTGGTGACCAGCGTTCCATCCTCCACCTGCACCGTAGGCCCGAACCCGCCCCCGCTGAGCATTCCGACAGGGTTCTTGGCGTCCAGAACGATGCGGTCATTGCGGAAGTCCAGTTGGAAGCCCTCCGCAACTTCCCGGCCCAACACCGCCCGCACTCCCAGGGGCGGGGTGTTGGGTGGCACGGCTGCCCTCATTGTGAAGGTGAAAAGCAGGCGGCCGTCCCGCAAGTGCATCAGTGCCGGGTACATCTCTCCGTAGTGGCTGCCGAACTCCTCCAGCGACCAGTGCTGCCCGCCGTCTTGGGAGCGGTAGAGGACCATTCTCTCGAAATGGTCGATCGTCTCGGCGGGAATGTCCGTCCCCGGAAGTGGCGGAAAGTACTTGGGAGTGATCCGACAGATGGCCAGCAGGTCGCCGTTGGGGGCCTGCCGGAGAAAGGCCTCTCCCAGGATGGGAAAGGGCAGGGCGCTCTGGTCCACGCCTCCAAAGCGACAGGCCAGGGACTGGTCCCAGGTCTTTCCGCCGTCGCTTGATCTCCAGAGGAATTCGTGGCCCCCCTTGCCCGCGACCGCGAAGACCAGTTCTCCACTCTCCAGCTCCAGAACGTTGCGGCCGGTCACCACCGTACCCGGACCCTCCATTCCCTCCAGGTCCTGGAAGCCGATGCGCTGACCCTCCCAACGCTCTCCTCCGTCGGTTGAACGGTAGAGGAAGCTTTGGGTGTAGCCTTCCCGGTTGCCGCGAGCCCTGGGCAGGAGATGGGTGCTGAGGAAAACGGTGCCGTCGGAGGTGACCGACAGATAGGGTTCCCGTCCCAGCACTTCCAGCCTTCGGCGCCGGGACCAGCTACGGCCTCCGTCTCCGGAGCGATAGAGGAAGGCATACTCTTCAGGGACTCCTCCCTTTCGGGGTGCGTGGAAGGCCACCAGCAGCAGTTCCCCGTCGGACAGACGGGCGATGCAGGGCTTGTAGTCCTCGGGGATGCCGATGGGAACCCGCTCCGAAACCAGTTGGGTTTTTCCGATGGCCTTGGGATTCACCACCCGGACCGGGTCGGCAGGCTGGAGCGGCCCCGAACCACAGCCGCCCGCCGTCACGGCCGTGGCGGCCGCCGCCAGGACCAGGGACCGGAGTGGAGAGAGGGACGTCCGGGAGAGGCTTGGGCAGCCCCTGGCCGGTCGGGGAGAAGTCGCGAACATGGGAGCCTCCATTCTGATCGAGCGGCCCGTGGAGCCGGCGGGTTCCCCTGGCAAGCTTCCCAAGCCGCCTGCAGATGTTATCTCCGGCGGGGTTTGGGAGGAAGGGGAATCGGCAAAATAACCCTTGGAAACGCTTCCTGATCTCTCTAGGATGAAACCGAGTCCGGCTTGCGGTCCAAGGGCCGGCTCGGAAAGGATTCCAGCCATGCCGCCCATCCGGATGGTGGATTTGCAACGCCAGCACCGGACCCTCAGGGAACCCATCGAGGACGCCGTCCGGCAGGTTCTGGCGGATTGCGACTTCGTCATGGGCCGGGCCGTGGCCGAATTCGAGGCCGACTTGAGCCGGTATCTGGGGGTCCGCTTTGCGGTGGGATGCGCCTCGGGCACCGACGCCCTGCGGATCGCCCTGATGGCCCTGGAGATCGGCCCGGACGACGAGGTCATCACCACTCCCTTTACCTTCGCCGCCACGGTGGAGGCCATCGTGCTCCAGGGAGCCCGCCCCGTCTTCGCGGATATCGATCCGCGGACCTTCAACCTGGACCCCGGCCGGATCGGGGAGCGGATCACCTCCAGGACCAGGGCCATCCTGCCGGTTCACCTCTTCGGGCATCCCGCCGATATGGATCCGATCCTGGACCTTGCCCGGGAGAAAAAACTGCGGGTCATCGAGGACGCCGCCCAGGCCCTGGGAGCCCGCTATCGGGGGCAATGGGTCGGGGCCTTGGGCGATATCGGCTGTCTCAGCTTTTATCCCGCCAAGCATCTGGGCGCTTGCGGAGACGCGGGAGCGCTGTTGACCAACGATCCCGATCTCGCTCGAAAGTGCCGCATGATCAGCCTGCATGGGGCGGAAGCCCGGTACCGGCATGAGTTCCCTGGCCTCAACAGCCGGATGGATTCCCTGCAGGCGGCCATTCTCAAGGTGAAGCTTCCCCGTCTGGAGTCCTGGATCGAGAGGCGCATCCGGATTGCCGAGGCTTACGACCGGGCCCTGGAGCATATCCCGACAACGGCACCCTACCGCGCTCCAGACGTCAGGCACGTCTATAACCAGTACTCCATCCGCTCTCCTCGCCGCGACGGGCTGGCCGAGTTCCTCCGGGCCAGAGGCGTGGATTGCGCCATCCACTACCCCCTGCCGCTGCATCTCCAGCCGGGCTACCGGTGTTTGGCAGAGGGCAAGGGGTGTTTTCCCCACGCCGAGGCCCTGGCCGAGGAGATCCTTTCCCTGCCGATTTTTCCGGAATTGACGCGCGAGGAGACGGACCGGGTCGCCGACACGGTCCGCGATTTCTGGAAGAGCTGACGCAATTCTCGCCAATGGCAGGAAACATCGGCTCTCAGTCCAGGAAGGTGCCCAACGGACTGCGAGGGGACACGAAGAAAAACCAAAAGAAATGAGAGCTACGAGGCTGCGCGGACGTGGGTGATGGCCTCGCGGAGTCCTTCCAGGAGTCCTTCCAGCCTTGCTTGGCCATGCTCGAGTCGGGCGACCCGCTGTTCGAGTTGTTTGAGATCGTCGCGGAGTCCGGAGATTTCCCCACGCAGGCGTGCTTCGGATTGTTTGATCTCATCCCGCAGGCGGGTTTCCGATTGTTTGATCTCATCCCGCAGGCGGGTTTCCGATTGCTTCATCTCGTCCCGCAATCGGGTTTCCAATTGCTCCATCTCGTCCCGCAATCGGGTTTCCAGAGAGGCCATGTCTTGCCGCAGGGCACGGTTATTGGCAACCATCAATCCGGCCAGAGCAATACCGGCGCTCAACAGGATTGCGCCGACAGTGAGGATGCCGATCAACTCAGGGCTCATGGTGGACATGGTGAAGCCAGTATAGCACGGGCGCGGGGCGGAAGCCGACAGCCGCCGGCAACAGCAGGTCCATCCCACGCTGAACACCCCAACGTAGGGGCAACCCTTGTGGTTGCCCGCTTGTTCCCGTTGTCCGGCAAGAGCCGAATCGGGCGCCCACAAGGGGCGCCCCTACAATTCCACATGGAATTTGGGCGTGATTCGGGTGCCTTGACCTATCAGTCACCCTGAATTCGGCAGCGTGGGATAGTCCTGCCGGCAACAGGTGTGGTCTCGGTCGGCAGCTCAGCGCTTTGGAGAGGAGGAAGTCTTTTCGCTCTTGGAGCCGGAGGCCGATGACTTGCTGCCGTTGCCGGATCCGGTCCCGGAGCCGGAGGTTTCGGCGGCGGGCTTGGACTCGGCGCCGGCTTTGGCTTCGGCGCCGGACTTGGACTCGGCGGCCGGCTTGGATTCGCCCTCGGACTTGGCCTGGGATTCCGGCTTGCGAGCGTAGTCGGTGACATACCAGCCGGTACCCTTGAGCTGAAAGGAAGTCCTGGAGATCAACTTGGTCAACTGGCCGCTGCAGTCGGGACAGGTCTTGAGGGGTTCGTCGGAAAATTTCTGCATGACCTCAAGAACCCTTCCGCAGGCA
Organism: Terriglobia bacterium; assembly: GCA_963665655.1. Taxonomy (GTDB): domain Bacteria; phylum Acidobacteriota; class Terriglobia; order Versatilivoradales; family Versatilivoraceae; genus Versatilivorator. The sequence continues at coordinate 3,153,819 of OY762429.1, read as the reverse complement.
TCGCAGCCATATTCATAAATCGGCATGGGGCCAACCTCCCGGGAAACACCTTGGGGTCCTGGCGAAAGCGGCTGGGAATTCAAGCTTGGTCCGGCTGCAGACCGCAGCGCCGGATGATTGCAAAGATGGGACAGGAGAAGCGCCCCGCAGAAGGGTCACCTGGCTATTCTGATTCCCTCCAGCTTCGGCAGTGTGATTCGAGCCTGGTTTGAGAGGTACCGCAGGGGGTTGACCGGCATATCTCCGACTCGAACCTCATAGTGGAGGTGAGGAGCGGTGGACCGCCCCGTGTTTCCCACGAATCCGATCACCTGGCCTCGCCGGACCGGTTCACCGGGCTTCACGTTGTAAGCGGAGAGATGGGCATAGACGGTCGAGATGCCGAAGCGGTGTCTCAGGATAACGGTTTTTCCGTAGTTGGAACGGCGCCTGACAGACAAGACCGTCCCGTCGGCCGAAGCCCTCACCAGGCTGCCGGCGTCGGTGGAAATGTCGATGCCTCGATGAAATTGTGACAGCCCCGGGCCGAAGCGGTTCTGGATGAATCCGAAGCGGTCCCTCAGCTTTCCTTCCACCGGCCAACTGCTGGGGGTGTGGGTCAACCTGAAGTAGCCCCGTCGGTAGAGTTGGCCGAGGTCGTCGATTTGCCGGTCGATGTTCTGGAACAGGCTGCGGAACGCCTTCGACCGCTCGGGCGGCGGGCCGCCGTCAGCCTCGGAGTAGGTAAGATGGCTGAAATAGACTCGGGAGGGGACATGGCTGCGCCCCCGCCTGGCAGTTATTCGGGAGAGCACCTGCACTTCTTCGGCCAGCAACTCCAGCGCGGAGATTCTGTCTCCGAACCGCTGCAACGTCTGTCTCAGGGCCTGATTGTCCTGCCTGGAATGCCGGAGTTGGCTGCGAAGCCGCTCAAGTTGCAACAACTGGTCGGTGTTGCGGCCGAGGCCTGCCGCCAGGGTCGCCAGTCCAGCCAGACCGAACAAGGTGAGCAGCCCCGCAACGGCTGCCAATCCTGGGGAACGGATCGGCCGGCGACCTTGATTTCGGCGGTAGGGGTATGACTTCACGCGATTCTTCTGAAGTGAGGGAGGAAACGGGAATCTCAGGTGCCGGATTCCTGCTGGCGAACCGCAGTCGCGAGCACTATAGCAAAGCGGATTGCCCCGGTCAAAGACTCTTTCTGTCAAGATCTTATTGCAATCTTATCGCACTCCTCCTGCATTGCATTTGACAGGTTCCGCCGGCTTTCCATAGGATAGTCCGGTTTCAGGAATCGATCCCAACCGTCAACCCCAGGAAGCGAGAATGCCCGAATCGGTCTCATCGCGGCTCCAGGTGGATTTTCCAGCGGTCCAGACCCGGCTCAATGCCGAGGAAGAGGCCGTGGTCATGGAGACGATTCGCAACAGCCCTACCTGGAGCCAGGGAGAGCAGCAGCGGGCCTTCGAGCAGGAATTCACTCGCTACGTCGGCTGCACCGAAAGCCTGGCCGTGAGCAGTTGCACCTCGGCCCTGGAGATGGCTGCCGCCCTGTGCGGCCTGGCCCCGGAGGACGAGGTCATTCTCCCGGCCCACACCTTCGTGTCCAGCGCCGTTCCCTTCGCCCGCACCGGAGCCCGGCTGGTCTTCTGCGATATCGATCCGGCCACCCGGCTGCTGTCGGCCGAGCATGTCGAGCCCTGCCTGACCGGGCGGACCAAGGCGATCGTGGTGGTCCACCTCTACGGCTTGCCGGCCGACATGGACCCGATTCTCCGCCTGGCCCGGGCGCATGGCCTCAAGGTGGTGGAAGACGTGGCCCAGGCCCCGGGCGCGGTCTACAAGGGGCGCAGGACGGGGTCCATGGGGGACTTTGCCGCCTTCAGCTTCCACAACCAGAAGAATATCTCCACCCTGGGAGAGGGGGGCATGCTGACCGTCGGCGATCCGGACGACGGGGAGCGGGCCAGAAAGCTCCGCTGGATGGGCAACTGGCCCTTTGCCGGAGACCGGGAGCGTTACTGGGTGCCGGCCATGGGAAACCTGGTGAGCGGCATGAAGGGAGTCTGGCCCTTCAACTTCTGCCTCAGCGAGGTGCAGTGCGCCGTGGGGCGGCGGTTGCTGCGGCGTCTGGATACGATCAATGCCCGCAGGCGCGCCCAGGCCGACCTGGTTCGCACGGCCCTGGCCGATGTTCCCGAGCTCTCCTTCCAGGAGGTGCCGGACGGCCACCTGCACGCCTACCACCTGCTGGTGGCCCACTTCGACAGTTCCCGAACGCGGGGGACGCGGGACGACCTCATCCAGTTGCTGCATCGGGACTACGGGATCAAGTGCATTGTCCAGTACTGGCCCCTTTATCGCTCCGAGCTCTTCCGGTCCTTCGGCTACGGAAACATCCGCCTGCCCAACACCGACGCCTTTTTCGACAACATGATCAGCTTTCCCTTCTGGTCGGATATGCCGGAGGAGACCTTGCGCTACATGGCCGACAGCGTTCGCTCGGCCGTTCAACGGTTGCGGACCGGCTAGCTTGCCGCAATCGGCAGGCCTGCCGGCCTGAAGGTCCGCGAGTCGCCGCTTGGGGGCGGGCGGCCCACTTCCCGCCCCATACAACCTCCCGTGGACGGCTCGGGGGAATTCGAGGAAATCGACATGTCTTGCAGAACGGTTTACTTCAACGGAAAGTTTGTCAGCGAGCAGGAAGCTCGGGTCTCCATTTTCGATTCGGCCCTCATGTTCGGGGACATGGTGTTCGACATGACCCGCACCTACGGCCAAAAGCCCTTCAGGCTCAAGGAGCATCTGGAGCGCATCTATGCCGGGCTCAAGTACCTGGAGATCGATTGCGGCCTGACCATCGAGGAGATGGAGCGGGCCACCCTGGAGACCCTGGAACGGAACCTGTCCGTGGTGGACGGGGCCGATGTCCAGATCATGCACGACGTTTCCCGAGGGCCCCTCCCCGTGTACGGGAGCGTGTTCGGAGGCGCCGTTGAACCCACCGTCTCCATCAACTGCTGGCCCCTGTGGTGGCACCTGGCCAGCAACGGCCCCCTCTACCGCTCGGGGGTCCACTCGGTGATCGTCCCCCAGAGATCGGTGCCGGCTTACCTGATCGATCCCAAGGTCAAGAACAGAAGCCGCATCCACTATCAGATGGCCAACCTGCAGGCCCACAGGGTGGACCCCCATGCCCTCCCCCTGTTGACCGACGATCAGGGCTTCATCACCGAAGGCAGCGGCTCCAACTTCTTCATCGTGCGCCAGGGACGGGTGCTCACCGCCAAGAGCCACAATATTCTGGTGGGCGTGTCGCGCAACGCCGTCCTGGACCTGCTGACCGCCATGTCGGTGCCCTGGTCGGAGGAAGATTTCGGGGCCTACGAAGTCGTCAACGCCGACGAGGCGTTTCATACCGCCACCACCTTCGCCGTCATGCCCTGCACCCGCATCAACGGAATGCCATTGGGTGAGGGGAAGCCGGGCCCACTGACCCAAAAGCTCATTGCGGCCTTCAGCGAGACGGTCGGCGTGGACATCGTGGCGCAAGCCGACGAATATGCCGCAAAAGTCAAGGAGATGGAGGGTTCCGGCTAAGCCGAATCCACGGGTCTTCTCTCCCGCTTGCGGCATCTTTCTGCCAAGGCCGCCGAGGAGCAGGTTTCCATGGCCATGAGCGTTTTGGATCTGACGCCTGCGCCCACCCGCCCGGTGAAGACCCGATTCCGCCGTATCGTCACCCCTATCCCTGTTCCCCAATCCATCGACCTGATCCGGCGCCTGCGGGAGGTGGAGCCGCGGTCCATGGCCGGCATGGTGCCCATTGTCTGGCATGGGGCCCAGGGTTTCCAGGTCCGCGACCCCTACGGCAACCAGTGGATCGACCTGAGCAGCGGCATCGTCATGGCCAACAGCGGCCATGCCCATCCCCGCGTCCTGGAAGCCATCCGGAGGCAGACGGCTTCGCCGCTGCTGTTCACCTATGCCTACCCGGGAGAAGTCCGGCAGCGGCTGCTGGAGCGGTTGGTCACGCTGGCCCCTCCCGGGCTGGACAAGGCCATCCTGTTTTCATCGGGAACCGAAGCCAACGAGTGCGCCATCACGCTGATGCGGCGGCACGGCCAGCGGATCTCGCCCCGCAAGACGGCGATTCTGTCTCTGGAGGGGAACTACCATGGTCGGACGCTGGCGGCCAAGGCGGCCAGCGGGGGGGAAGACCGGGTGGACGGCATCCCTCGGGATCAGTTGCGCCATTTTCTGCTTCCCACTCCCGGCCAAAACGGGTTCGCCAGCGATTTGCAGTCCTGCGGCCTGGACCCCGAAGAGGTCGCCGGAATCATCCTGGAATCCATTCCCGGCGTCACCACCGCCTGCCATCCCCTGGAATACGTGCGGGAGTTGAGGGACTGGGCGACCCGCCATCGGGCGCTGATCGCCGTGGACGAGATCCAGTGCGGAATGGGGCGGACGGGGAAGATGTTCGCCATCGAACACTACGGCATTGCTCCCGACCTGATCACCTGCGGCAAGGGGCTGAGCTCCAGCCTGCCGGTTTCGGCCGTGATCGGGGCCAGGGAGGTGATGGACCTGGCTCCCCCGGGGGAAATGTCCAGCACTTTCGGCGGCAACCCGGTCTGCGCGGCCGCGGCCGAGGCCAACCTGGAGTTGATGGAAGAAGAAGGGCTGGTGGAGCGGGCGGCGGAGCTGGGAGAGCTGCTCGAACAGTGGCTGGCGCCGGTCGCGCGGAGGCATCCTCGATCGATCGGCCAGGTCAACGGCAAGGGATTGTTCTATTCCATCCACTTGAGAAGTCCCGCCACTGGGGAGCCCGGGGTGGAAGTGGCGGACCGGGTGGCCCTGGAGTGCGTCCGCCGGGGTGTCCTGCTGTTCGTGACGGGGCGGGGCTTCCTCAAGATCGTGCCTCCGCTGACCATTGACCGGGAGGCCTTGAAGGAGGCCGTGGAAGTGACGGCGGCTGTCCTGGACGAGGAGCTGACGGCATGACACGGCGACTGACGGTGGACCTGGAGGGACGCACTGCCCTGGTGACCGGCGGCGGCACCGGGATAGGCCGGGCCATCTCCGTCGGTTTGGCTCGCTGCGGCGCCCGGGTGGTGGTGAACTATTCCCGCAGCGCAGCCGAGGCGGAGGCCACCGTGGACGAAATCGCGGCCCAGGGGGGGCAGGCCCTGGCCCTTCGCGCCGACGTGACCGATGAGGACCAGGTCAGTCAGGCCGTCGCGACCGCGGTCGGGACCTACGGCGGGCTGGACATCCTCATGGCAAACGCCGGGGGGCCTACCGAGAGATGCTCCACCGAGGACCTTTCCAGCCGGGACTGGGACGCAGGGTTGAACCTGAATTGCAAGTCGGTCTTCCTGTGCGTCAAGCACGCCGCCCCCCACCTGCCGGACGGCCGGGGACGGATCCTGATGACCTCCTCCATCAGCGCCCGCAGCGGCGGCGGCCCCGGAACCATCACCTATACGGCCGCCAAGGGGGCTCTGAACAACCTGGTGCGGGGGTGGGCCAAGGAGTATGCGCCGCGCGGCATTACCGTCAACGCCGTCGCTCCGGGCGTCGTCTGGACCCGCATCCACCAGCAGCGGACGCCTCCGGAGGTCTACCGGGGCCTGATCCGGCGCATTCCCCTGGGCCGCGACGGCCAGCCCGAGGACTGCGTGGGGGCGGCCCTCTTCCTGGCCAGCGAGGACGCTTCCTACATCACCGGACAGATTCTGGAAGTCAACGGCGGGATGCTGATGCCGTAGCGCCGGGCTAACCACTGACCACTATCCACTGCTTTCAACCAGGGCGTCGAACAGTTCGGGGCGTCTCTGGCGCAGGGTGTAGTTGGGCTGGCTGCGGGCTTCCCAAAGCTTCTCGGGCAGCAGATCGGCCACCACCATCTCCTCCACGATCTTCTCGAACGAGGTCCGGGCAGCGACCTGGCCCAGCGGGTCCACCACGATGCAGCCGCCGGCATGGTGAGGTTGATTGGGGCTGTCCTTGGGGTAGGTGTCGACGATCCCGGCTCGTCCGGCCTGATTGCAGAGCACGGTGTAGCAACTGTTTTCGTAGGCTCGGGCGGAGGCAATCATGCGAAAGTAGCTGCCCGAATAGGCCGCCGCCTCTCTCTCGGATTCGGGGTCGTCGGTCCACATCTTCAGCCGGGCGGCGTGGGGCATCAGCAGCACGTCGGCTCCCTTCAGAGCCAGGATTCGGGGAACCTCGGGCAGGGAGTTGTCGTAGCAGATGATGGTGCCCACCCGGCACTTGCCGATGTCGAAGACGGGCATCTCCGAGCCGCCCTCGTAGTGGATGACTTCGTCGCGGGAGAGGTGGATCTTTCTCTGGGCTCCGATGTAGCCCTTGGGGCCCACCAGCACCTGGGTGTTGTAGACGATGTCGCGTTCCTTTTCGCTGAGTCCCACGCTGAGGACCAGATCCAGGGCCTGAGCCAGCAGGCAGAGATGTTCGACGCTGGGCCCGTCGGGCACAGGCTCGGCCGCGTACCAGGTGTTGGGATCGTTGTGGCCGTGCACCACCAGTTCGGGGAACAGGACCAGGTCGGCCCCCGAGTCCTTGGCGCGGGCCGCCCACCGGTCGATGGCGCGCAGATTTTCTTTCGCCTGGCCCAGCAGCCCGTTCATGGCCACCGCCGCGATTTTCAGTGCTTGCATGAAATTGACCTCCAATGGCGTGCGCCCGGCCTACGCCCACGTCCATGGGCTCACGCCCACGGCTAAGTGCTGCCGTCTTCGCCGCTTACTGGAACTGCCCTCCCGGCGCCCGGGAACATCGTTTCCATCCTGCCCGGGAATCGGGCGAGAAACCTGGTACAGCGCTCAAGTATCACTCCCCCCTTGAGGGGGAGTCGCCGAGCCGAATGGCGAAGGCTGATGCGGAGGGGGGCCGACGCGGCGTCGCGAGAGGGCACGGCCCGCAGTCGATCCGAAGGGGGGCCAACGCCACCTCCCGAGGATCACAACCCTTCCCGGCAATAAATCCCGCTTACTGAAGAATTTTGCAATAGCCTCACTTGGGAGTCCTTGTTCCCACCCGATCCTACTGCCAGGCTCTTAGCTTGGGTGCTCCGAAGTTCCACCGCAGGTCCATGGCCAGCGGGAAGAGTTCGTCGATCTTGTCCAGGTGCTCCTGGGGGATTTCCACCTCGGTCCCGCGGATTGAGCTCTCGAGCTGCGCCTGGTTGCGGATGCCCAGGATGACCGAGCTGATCTCGGGATGCCTCAAGGCCCAGCCGATGGAGTATTCGGCCAGGCTGACGCCCAGTTCGGCCGCCAGGCCCTTGACAACCTCGATTCTCTCCCATATCGGGTTGGAAAGCGGACGCATCCAGCCCGGGGCTTCGGCCAGTCGGCTGCCGGCGGGAGTCTCTCCAGGCCGGTACTTGCCGCTCAGCCAGCCGCCGTGCAGCACCTGGTAGGGGGTGATGCCGACCCCGAACTTCTTGCAGAAACCGATTTCGGAGATTTCGATGTCGCGGCGCAGCATGCTGTAGGGCGGTTCGTAGGCGATGAGCCGTTCCAGGGCGTTGCGGTCGCTCAGCCAGAGCAGCTCGCACATCTGCCAGGCCAGGTAGTTGGAGACGCCGAAGTAGCGGATCTTGCCCTGTTTCACGAACAGATCCAGGGTGCGCAGGCTCTCTTCGAAGGGAGTCTCCAGGTCGGGCCAGTGGAGCATCAGGATGTCCACGCAGTCGGTCTGGAGCCGCCGCAGGCAACTCTCCAGTGTGGTCTGGAGGTGAATTCTGGACCCGCCTTGCTGGTGGGGACCGGGCCCCAGGGCGTTGGCGATCTTGGTCAGCAGCACCACCTGGTCGCGCTTGCCCTTCAGAATTCTTCCCAGGTACTCCTCGGCCACGCCCCCCGGTGTTCCGACGCTGCGGTCATAGCCCTCGTAGGAACTGGCCGTGTCGATGAGGGTGACCCCCCGGTCGATGGCCTGGTGTATCAAGCGGGTGGCTTCCTGCTCCGTGGTCGGGTTCCCGAACAGCATGGTCCCGAAGCAGACGGGCGAAACCGAGACGCCGCTGGCTCCCAGCCTTCTAAGGTTCATGGTCGACTCCCAAATTGGATACTCAAGCGATGCGGATGGCCGGTCTTGCGGTGATGGACCAGCCGGATGGATTCCCGCCCCGCGGCCGGTTGACACTGGCCTACGGAGCCACTCATTATTGATGCTGTCCGGAGGCAAGTCAAGGCTGGCCGGGGTGCTTGGCAGGGTGATCCGAGGCGACCAGATTCAGGAGACAATGATGAATGATGAGTGACTTTCGGCTCCGGGGGGGCCAGGCTGCCGGATTCAGGCTGGCATGCAGGTCAGAGCCCCCGCATCAGGCCCATTTCCCAGGCGCGAACCGCTTGCACCCCCCCAAATCGACTGGAATCAGCCCTCCGGTAGAGAGAAAAATTAGCCTGGGATAGTCCTGGGGTGCTTGGCAGGGTGATCCGACGCTACCAAATTAAGGGGGAACCCGTAGCGCCCCGGCCGGGGATTACCGGGCGAACGTGAGCGAAGGGCAACCCCAGGGGTTGCCCCTACGGTGGGGGTCTTCAATATCAAGGTCATGGAAAGCTTGTCGATTGCGATCGTGGGATGCGGCAGCTTCGGGCGGCACATGGCGGACCTGCTGGAAAGGCTGCCCTGCCTGAAGATCGCCGCCGTCTGCGATTTGGATGCGGAAAAATCCCTGACCCTGGCCCGGGAGATGGCGGTTCCGGCCTATGCCTCTTTCCAACGCTGCCTGGAAGAATGCCGGGCGCCGGCGGTGGCCCTCTTCACACCCAACCACCTGCACGCCCCCATGGCCATCGCGGCCGCCGAAGCCGGGAAGCACATCTTCTGCGAAAAGCCCATGGCCATGAACGTGGCCGAATGCTACGCCATGATCGAGGCCGCCGAGGCCAACGGGGTGAAGCTGATGGTGGGCCACAAGCGGCGGCTGCGCCCCCAGTACCTCAAAATGGCCGAGATCGTCCGCGGCCTGCGCTACGGCAGGCCCCTGGCGGTTCAGGTCAACGGGTTCTACGGTCGTGAGCTTTGGGACTGGTGGACCCGGAGGGAGACGGGTGGGGGCCTGCTGTTTCATGCGGGGGTCCACGACCTGGATTTCCTGCGGCACGCCTGCGGCGAGGTCGGAACCGTCTTTGCCCGCAGCCCGGTCAAGACCCACCACGGCACCGATTTCGAGGACGCCCTGGCGCTGCTGATTCAGTTCGAATCGGGCACGGTGGCGACCCTGCAGGTCAGTCCATTCTCGCCCCAACGGACCTTCCGCCAGGCTTTTGGCGTCCACTTCGTGCTGGAGCGGGGAGACCTCATCTACGATCCGGCGGAGACCACGGTGACCGTGCAGGGCCGTGGGGAGCCTCCGCAACGGTTCCGATTCGACAACCAGGCTGGCTTCGAGCAGGCCTACCGTACCGAGCTGGAGAGCTTTGCCGCCTGGGTGAGTCGGGACGCCGAGCCGGTGCTGACCGGTTGGGACGGACTGCGCTGCGTCGAGATCATGGAGGCGGCCCAGCTCTCGGCCTACAGCGGCAGGCAGGTGCAGCTTCCCCTCCCCCGAAGTGAGGCCCGGCGGAAGTGGCTGGGGAGCCCTTCCCTGATGCGGGAAATGAAGGAGCCGACGCTCTTCGCCCGGGGCCTCTCCATGGCCGAGGGTCCGGCCTTCGACCGGCAGGGTCACCTGTTTGTGGCCAACTGCCGGGCCCGCCATCTCTCCAGGATTTCTCCCGGCGGGGAAGTCAGCCACTTCCTCTCCACGGGAGGCAAGCCTCAGGGGGTGGTGGTTGCCCCCGAAGGACACCTGTTCATCAGCGACAATCGGAAACGCATGATCTTCCGGGCCGATGCCGGCGGCGGGCTGGAAGAGTTCTGCTGTCGCTACCGGGACGGCAGCCGGCTGCGGGGGCCCAATGAGATCGCCCTGGGTCCCGATGGGCGGATCTACTTCACCGACCCCGGCAGGGGCTGGCGCGGTCGGCCGGAGGGAGCCCTCTCCCGGGTGGATGGGTCGGGTCGGGCCGAAGTGCTGGCGGACGGGCTGGAGTTCACCAACGGACTGGACTTTACCCCCGAAGGCAGGGAGATCTGCGTGGTGGAAACCACCACCGGGAAAGTGCTGCGGGCGTCGTTGGCTGCCGACGGAACCCTGGCCGAACCCCTGCGCGAATTCGTTCGCTTCGAGGGCAGCGTCGGACCCGACGGGATCCGCTTCGCGGCCAGCGGCAACCTCTACGTGACTCTCTTCGGTCGGGGCCAGGTGGCGGTGGTGAGCCCGGAGGGCAAGGTGATCGACCGCCTGCGGGTGCCGGGCCTGTTCCCGACCAACGTCATCTTCCTGGGGCGCTCCCTGCTGGTCTGCGAGGGCCAGACGGGAGCCATCTGGAAGCTGGAAGTGGGGGAGGAGGGGGTCCCTACCTATTCCCAGAGGATCTGGCAAAAGCCCTGAAACGCCATCAGGCCCTGGATGAGCGACCGGGACCACGACGGGAACTCAGACAGGTTCAGCCCCTGCCCTGCCGGTCGGATCATTGGAAGGGAAGCGGCTGATCGTTCGAGAAGACGAACCACGAATGAACACGAATAGACACGAATACCGATGGACCTCCTTGGGTGCCACGACGTTATGGGATGAATGCCCCCCGTCGTGCCGGGCAGATCAAACGAGAGTGAAACAATAAGCCTTCCTGACCTATCGGGAACAAGGACCCTGTCCGGATAAACCGGTTTTCTACCTAATTGAACATGGATAAACAGGATAGACAGGATAAACAGCACGATACGCCGCCTTACAGGAAGCGGCCTCGCTCAGTGATCGGGGTGTCTTCGAGGTGTTCCATGAGCTTGGGAGCGGGATTTGGATTCCTTGTTGAAGCATGGGCGTTGGTTGAGTGCCAGACGGTGGAAACTCGCGCCAAATAATCCTGTTTATCCTGTCCATCCATGTTCATATACCATCAACCCATGCTGTGCTTTGAACCGGTTGCCTGACACCCGGCGTCGGGCGTTGTTTCAGGGGGCGACAAGTGAGAGAGAAAGAATGGACCGCATGAAAGCGAGCTCGGCATAGTGGGCCAGCCGTCCCGGCGACGGAGGAGACCGGCATGTATTCCAGAGAACAAGTTCAAGAATGGATTCAATGGTCTCGGGACAGTCTGCCTGAAACCGGGGACTACCCGATGCTTGATGTCGCGGAGATCAAGGGGACAAATTGTCCATGGCGGGAGAATATCTACTCCGATTTTCAGGAATCCGACAAGGGATCACGCGATAAGTTGCTCGTCCTATTTGAAAATTACCTTTCGCGGGACCCAGCCGACGTGAGTGGCAGGTTTACGGCATTGAATCTTCATTACGCGTTTTCAACGTTTGCGAATGACGATTCCGAGTTGAAAAACTATTTCGACGTGACGGGTGTACACCACGAGGATATACGCGAGGACTTTGCCAAGAAAATGGCTTATCTGGTGCGCTTGCTGCCGGTTGAAGATTGCACCGATTGGCGAACGATCCGCTGGGAAATTTGCAACGCGTGCACGGCTCGGGATTGGGGACGTGCCAGGCAACTCCATGATCAGTTGGAAACTCTCGACCTCCTGAAACCGGCCGAGAGACAAGTTCTTCGCGGCCAATTTAATTTTTTCGTGGTGTTTGGTGCCAAGAAACATTGGGATTTCGATCCCCTATTCTGGGAACCGAGGCTTTATTTTTCGAAGCCCCATGATTCCTTGGGTTGGGAAGGGATTTCTCATGAGTTCATGCTTTATTTCTGGGGTCTCAACCTTGGCCGCAAGCTTGAGGAATACAAGAGGGAGATCACTCTTGATGAAGCTGAACGCGACAGAATTTCCGATGCAACCAACGACTTCGGAAAGGGTTTAAGCAAACGTACCGATCTTTCGTGCGCATATCGCTCCATGCTGGCAGGTTGCTATTTTGCGAAGGGTGATTTTGGGAACGCGGCCAAGAACTACGAACGAGTTCTGGCGGACTCCAACTCCAGATTTTTCGATATCGAACTCTGCACGATCGCAATGTACAAACGTATTGCCGCCAGCTACCAGTTGGCTGGCGAGACAGAAAAAGCAAAGGACACATTGAAGCGGTGTGCCGGCGAGTTTCCCTCTGCGAAGGGAATTTATAAGAAGTTGGCTGCAATCCAAGCTCAAGCAGCAGATTACAGATCGGCTTATGAGAGCTTGACCAAGGAGTGTGAACGGGACCCGGCCTTCGGTGAGGATTGGATGGTTTCGACTTTATTGGCCTTGGGGTCCGTAGAGCGTGACAGTGAGCAAATTGCCACACTTGTAGAGAGAGCCCTCAGTTCGAATCCCCAACTCTATGAGGGCATAAAATCTCTTGTGAAGGCGCATTGGCCTTCGGTGGACGATCTGACCCCCGAGGCCCAGGAGAAATGGATTTGCGGTAGCGGAATTATCTTGATTCGTCCGGATGATGTACGACTTCACCGACCTCTGGCGCAAGCGGTGGCGGCCCAGTTCGGCACGGCGGTCGAACTCGAACTCAAGTCAAAGGTATTCGGGAAATTTCGAGAGTACGTCTCCCGGTCTTCTGATTTACGCTCAGTGGTAAGAAAGAAGAATTCTTGGGGCAAAGATGATGATCCATTCCGTCAGTTCCTGGTTAGGCATAAGCCTATGCCACTTGGCCAGATGCACCGTGCCCTCGAGGACTGCAAAGACTCTAAGCGAGAAATATGGAGAAAATTCAATCGGTGGGTCCGACAGAATCGACCCACACTCCTCAATAACCTTTGGGTGTTAGGAAAGATTTGCGCCATCCATAACCGTGCTAAACATGGTCAGAGTATTTCAAAAGAGAATGCTGTAAGAATGCCAGACTTGTGTCGAAAATTTCTTTCGAAATTATTGCCAAGTCCTCAACGTGGAACGAGTTGACGGAGAGAGACGCTTTACCCACAAGGAAACTTCAGGGACGTGAGCCTTTTGCAAAATGCAGAGTCGGGCATGATATTGGGGTGGCAAAGGTAATGATCTGCCGGCCCTTTCCTGAACAAATCCTGTGTATCCATACAGCCTGGATGCGAGTCGAGCGGCGAAGCCGCGGCAGCAGTTAGCCGTGGGCGTGAGCCCATGGATAGGGTTGGCTCAAGAGTCGAGCCGCGTAGGCGGCGACAGCACCTGCCCTCGGGTGCAGGCCCGAAGACGGCGGCGGAAGCATCGGACCGAAGAGCATGCGGGCGGGACGCCCGCGCTCCCGGGGGGCACGACCCTTCCCGGCGATCAATCCCACACCCTGAAGAATTTTGCAAAGGCTCTATTGAACATGGATAAACAGGATGCACAGGATCATCAGGACGAGACGCTGTTGCGCAGGAAGCTGACTCCCTTGATGATCGGATGAGCCTTCGAGGACATCCACTCCCGTCTTTCTTGGTGGCCCTTCTCGGGCCCCTTTCGAGTCTTCTCCAACCCCTTGGTGGCCCTTCGTAGTCCTTCGTGTAACTTCGTGGATTCCTCTTTTTTTTGTCGTTTCAGGCGGAGCCGGTTCTCAGAAACTCCTTGAGCTCCTGCTTGCTCATCCCCGAGATGCCCAGTCGATCCATCCCGCGTCCTTCCTTCCAGCCGTCGAAGCCCATGACGATGGACCCGATGTCGACCAGGCTGCGCATGGTGGGGGTGGGCACCCCATACTGGTTTCCCACCGATGCCCAGGCTCCCAGGCCGTAGGGGATGTCTTCGGTCAGCCAGCGGCTCTCCAGGGTCCCGGGGGCCTTGAGGCGGGTCAGCATCCAGCTTCCGTTGATGGCGGCCCACAGGTCGCCGCGGGGTCCGAAGCCGGCCTGGTGGAAGGCCTCCTCCACCGGACAGAGTTCATAGCCCAAGGCCCCGGCCACCGCGCGGCGCTCCTCATCCACCTGCTGAATGACCTTGACCACCGAGGGCGTGACGCCCTCTTCGTAGAAGTAGAACTCCCCCTTGGAGTACTCCACTCTGCCGGCATTGAGGAGGACGCCGGCGGGGTGGACCACGGGATTCATGGCGGCCAGGCCGCAGGCCATCACGTCGGGATAGGTCTGCATGCCGGGGAAGAGCGGCTCCAGCGCCTCCTGGACCCTGGCAGTTTCCGAAGCCGGCAGCACGCCCAGCCCCAGGCCGCTCACCACGCCCCAGATGGTGGCGGTGTCGGGCGCCGTCTTGCGGCAGACATAGGGCGCGGTGTCCACCTCGGCCAGGGTGGCCCGGGCTCCGCCCCGCCGGCGCAGGATCCGGGACCATTCCAGCGCGCCCAGGGTGCCCGGCATCAGCACCACCGTGTGGCGGGAGTCGAGGTGGGGTGCGCACACTTCCGCGAAGGGCTTGTGGGCGTAGGCCGGGACAATCAGGAGAACCAGTTCGGAAGCCGCCAGGGCCTCCCCGATGTCGGTCGTCAGACATGCGATTTTGGCGGGACCCTGGCCGTATTCTCCCAACAGGTGGATGATGCCCGAGTTGAGGACGGGATCCAGGCTGGCCTCGAATCCCTTGATCTCGAACAGGGTCACCTCGAACCCGCGCAGGGTGAGGCTGGCAGCGGTCGAGAAGGCGGTGTTGCCTCCTCCCAGAATGGTGACGGACGTGTTTGGCATGGATCAGACCTCGTTGTCTATTCGCAGGTATCACTCCCCCTTGAGGGGGAGTCGGAGAGCCGAGCCGAATGGCGAAGGCCGATCCGGAGGGGGGCCGACGCCGGCGTCTCCGAACGGCAGCACCGAACGGCGAAGGCTGATGCGGTGGGGGGTGACAGCCGGCCTCCTCCGGGCCGACATTCCCCATTCTCCTCAGGAGGCGTGGCCGTGTTCCTGCAGGAACTCGTCGATCAGCCGGCGGGCGATGCTGGCGGAGGAGGGGAGTCCGGGCAGGTCGGGCGGACGGCACCAGCGGGCGTCCTCCAGCTCCTCCGGGTCCATCTTCAACTCTCCCCCGGCGTATTCCGCCCGAAAGCCCAGCATCAACGAATTGGGGAAGGGCCAGGGCTGACTGGCCACGTAGCGGATGTTCCTGACCCGAAGGCCCACCTCTTCGGCGATCTCCCGTTCGACCGCCTCCTCCAGGGTTTCTCCCGGCTCTACGAAGCCGGCCAGAATGCTGTACACGCCGTCGGGGAAATGGGGAGAACGGCTCAGCAGCAGCTCCTCCCCGCGGGCAATGAGCACGATGACAGCCGGAGACAGGCGGGGGAAGCTCTCCAGTCCGCAGGCCGGACAGGTCCGGGAGCGGTCCCGCTCGTGAGCAACCGTGGCCGCTCCGCAGCGCCCGCAGAACTGGTGGTTCCGGTCCCAGTCCACGATCTGCTTGGCGCGGCCCGCCAAGGCGAATAGCCGGTCTCCCAGGGAGGGGTAGAGGGCGCGCAGGTTGTCGAAGGCCATCCCGGAAGCCGGCCGGCTCTCCTGGTGCAATTCCGCCGAGAAGCAGTGTCTGCCGTCCAGCACGCCCAGATACTGGCTCCGCAGGCAACGCAGGCTGAGGTCTCGGGGGTGGCGCAGCAGGGGAATGGAGGCCGAGCCGTTGCGGACCTGGACCAGGAGCAACTCTCCACGGAAGGCGAACCACCAAGCGGGTGCCTGAAGATTCTCGGGAGGAGTGACGGCAGGCAGGAAAGGCTCGGGCATTGGCTTGAGAAGGAATCCCGATGGCGGCCCCGAGTCCCTCAGTCGAGGGTCCAGCGGGCCTGGCGCAGCACGGCGAGATCCGGGCGGGAGGCCATCTCCAGGTGCCGCTGGACCCGTTCCGTGGAGGGGGGTGCCTTGGGCACAGGGTTATCCATCACCTCATACCAGGCCGTCAGCAGGGAACCGTCGTTCAACTCTACCGTGGAAGGGTAGCCCAGGTCGCTGGAGATGCCGTCTCCGGAAATGGTGATGGGGTCGGACCAGTTGCGGCCCTGGTCCTCGCTGACGCGGGCCTGGTTTCCATAAGGGCGCCGGCGATGGCCGTAAGACATCACCAGCCGCCCGTCCCGCAGCCTCAGCAGGTGGGACGGCAGTCCCCACACCCCAATGGCGCGGGGAACCGACCAAGTCCTGCCACCGTCGGCGGATCGGCTCTGCAGCGTCTCCCTCTCGTTGGCGGTGTTGTGGTTGCGGATATGGGCGACCAGGGTTCCTTCGGTGGTTTCCACGGCATGCAGCTCGTGGTAGCCGTCCAGGTCGTCGCCCTTCCGGGTCGGGATTTCGGCCAGCCAGCGCCAGCTCCGGCCGTCGTCGGTGGACTCGCAGACCCCGATGCGCCCCTTGGATTGTCCGCTGGGGCCGTACCAGAAGATCTTGCCGGCGTAGAGCAGCCGCCCGTCGGAAAGCTGAATGGGACCGTGAGGGCTGTTGACCGGGCAGCGGTAGGGTGACGACCAGCTCCGGCCGCCGTCGGTGGAGCGGATCATCCAACTGCCCAGCTCGATTTCGCGTTCCGCGGCCGTGATGCGGCGGTGGATGGCCTGCCAGCGCTCCAGTTTCTCTCGGGTCCAGACGCCCTTCCCCTGCGATTCCAACGCTTCGGCCCGCGCCAGGATGTCGGCATAGCCGATGGAGGTGAAGGTGGTGACCAGCAGCGACCCCTCGGCGGTTTCCACCACGCCTGCATCCCGGTCGTCGATGGGGCCGTCGATCAACACCCGCGGAAAGCTCCAGTGCCGCCCCTCGTCCCGGGAGCGCATCAGCTCCACCCGGCCGAAGGGGCAGACATGGGATTCCCGGCCGCCCGAGCACACCAGCAGCAGTTCGCCGTTGCGGCGCCTGGCCAGGGTGGGCCAGCCGTGATAGAGCCGGGGTTGCATGCTGATCACCCGCTTGGAGTGAACGCGGGCGCCGGCAAGAGCCGCGGCTGTGGCGCCGGAGACCAGTCCGACAGCCAGAACGCCCATCCCCTGAAGTATTTGCCTGCGAGTGGCTGTGCCGTGCATGGTCGTCCTCCATCTCTTGTGGGCTTGGGAACCAGATGAGGAGTATACCCGCATTTCTCGCCGGGGGGGCCTGATAATGGCTCGGGTTTTTCCCTTCGGCAGCGCGCTCGCCACCGAAGACGGGGTTCCCCGGCAGGTCGCATCGCCCGGAATGCCTATTCGTAGGAGAGTGACTTGACGGGATCGCTAGCCGCCGCCTTGAGGGCCGGGTAGAGTCCCCCGATGATCCCGCTGACGGAAACGAAGAGGACCGTGTACACGACCCAGAGAGGTGGAATCGAGAGTATCTGAGCGGGATAGAGGAACCGGAGGAGCTGCACGCCCAGGAACGTCAGCAGGAATCCGACCAGAAGGCCGGCCAGGCAGAGCACCAGTATTTCCATCATCACCAGGTTGACGATGTAGCCCTTGCGGGCTCCCAGGGATTTCAGGATGCCGATTTCCCGGGTTCGTTCCGCGATGGTGGTATACATGGACAGGAAGCAGGCAAAAGAGCCGATGGAGATGGCCAGGCCGATGACCCCGGTGATGAAGGTGGTGTAAGCGGGAGGCCGGCCGTTTCTCAGCAGGGAAACCCACTCCCGCATGGAGGTGACGTTGATGTTGGGAACCAGGTCCCGAATCTGGGCCATGGCTGCCTGCAACTGCCCGGAATCGTAGAGCGTGGCCAGAAAGGTGGAAGCCTGGCCGGCCTTGTCGGTGATGGTTTGCAGGCTCCTGATGGGAACGTAGATTCGGCCCCCGATGCCGTTACGGTAGATGCCCACCACCTGGAACGACTGGCCTTTCAAGTCGAAACGATCGCCCACGGCCAGGCCCTTCGACCTGGCGTGCCGGTCGTCGATGATGGCTTCCCGGGATTCGGGCCCGCTGAAGCGGCGGCCCTCCAGGAACTCCAGGCTGCCGGCCACGGCTTCGAAGCTGGGCAGGTCGATGCCGTAGATGGCGCTCCAGCCTCCCCGAAGCTGCGCCAGGAAGAGAATGGGCGTGACCTCCCGCACCGAATCCAGCTGGGCCAGGGTCTCGGCCACGGCCTCGGGAATGATGGTGCTGCCGGTGGTGAAAAAGAGCGGCGGCGCATTGGCCGGCCGAACGATGAGGTCGGCGCCCAGGTTCTCCTGGCGGTCTGCGTTGTCTTGAATCATGCCGGTGGCGATGCCCATCACCAGCAGAATCAGCATGACTTCGAGGCTGATGGCCAGCACGCTGACCAAGGCCCGGACCGGGCGGTGAATGACGTTTGTGAAGACCAGTTTAAGGGCTGTCATCGATCGGCGGTGACGGTGGGCCCCGTCCTCGAGGTGGGCTGGACCGGATTGAGGGCCGTTGGAACGCGCCTACCGGTCCCACGCATTTTAGCATGATTGTCCATGCACCGGGGCTCCTTGGGCAGGGTAATCCCACGCTAACAAATGATGAGTGATGAATGATGAATGACTTTCGGCTCGGGGGTGATTCCACGCTGCCGGATTCAGGTTGACCTGTGGGCCAGAGCCCCGTATCAGGCCCATTTTCCGGGTGGGCACCGCTTGCAAATCACCCAAATCGCTCCAAATCAGCCCTCCCGGAAAGAGAAAAATTAGCGTGGAATCACCCTGCCTCCTTGGGATCCGGGGGGCGGCCAGCCGGGAAAGAGAATGGGCAACGAATCGGGCGCGAGCCGATGAAATTGCGGATCAACCCGGCTCACCTGACGGACCACCGAGCTTCCTGAGATGTTCCACCACCGAGCGCGGGGCTTCCACTTCCAGCAGAACCTGGCTGTCCCGAACCTCCCGGCGAACCAGCCGGGCGTTGGCGTGGATCTGCGCCAGCAGGTCCCCCTGGTGAGCGCCCACCCTGAAACGCGCCCGGACCAGTGGATCTCCGCAGATGGACTCGTCGATCCTCTCCAGAAGTCCGGAGATCCCCTGGCGCCGCAGCGCCGATACCCTCAGCACGTTGTCCCCCGGGGGAAGCCGGGGCGGTTGCTCCAGCAGGTCGGTCTTGTTGTAGACCTCGAGGGTCGGCTTGCCCGAATCCCCCAGTTCCTCCAGCACCTTGAGCACCGAGGATCGCTGGTGTTCGGCCCGCGGGCTGGAGCAATCGATCACATGCAGCAGCAGTTGCGCTTCTCCGATTTCCTCGAGGGTGGCCCGAAAGGCCGAGACCAGGGTGGCGGGAAGCTTGCTGATGAAACCGACCGTGTCGGACAGGATCACCTCCCGCTTGGAGGGCAGCCGGATGCGGCGCAGCAGTGGGTCCAGAGTGGCGAAGAGCTGGCGGGAGGCCAGGGTGTCCGATCGGGTCAGGGCATTGAAGAGGGTGGACTTGCCCGCATTGGTGTATCCGACCAGCGAGACGGTGGGAACGGGAACGGATTGGCGAAAGGATCGGTGCAACTGCCGGTGCGCCCTCACCCGCTGGAGATCCTGTTTGATCTTGTGGATTCTCCGGTGGATCTTGCGTTGATCCGTCTCCAGCTTGGTCTCACCCGGCCCGCGCGTCCCGATTCCTCCTCCCAGACGGGACAGCTCCACTCCCCGTCCCCCCAATCGAGGCAGCCAGTAGTCGAGCTGGGCCAGCTCGACCTGCAGCTTGCCCTCCCGGGTTCGCGCGCGGCTGGCGAAGATGTCCAGGATGAGCTGGGTTCGGTCGACCACCTTGCAATCGAGTGCGCGCTCGATGTTTCGCTGCTGGGCCGGAGAAAGGTTGTCATCGAAGATCACGGTGTCGGCCCGGTGCCGATCCAGCAGTCCCTTCAGCCGCTCCACCTTGCCCTTGCCGATCAGAAAGGCCGGGTCATAGCGGGACCGTTGCTGGAGCAGGCGGGCGGCCACCCGGGCTCGGGCGGCGGAAGCCAGTGCCGCCAGCTCATCCAGCGATTCCTCCAGGCTCGGTCCGGCTCCCCTGCCGGCGGCCGGACCGAGGGGTCGCTTCAGCTCGCATCCCACCAGAATGACGTTTTCTCTGTCCGGGGCGGCGATTTCCATCTCAGTTCGAAGATTCCGATGGGGTCGCCTTGGTCGCCGGCGAGGGAGGCTCGGACGGCGATGAGGGCGGAGCCGAAGCGGCCGGGGCCGATTTGGTCGTCACAACGGTCGAGATGGCGTGTTTGAAGACAAGTTGTTCCCGTTGGCCGGATTCGAGAATGACCGCGAACTTGTCGAAGCTCTTGATGCGGCCGGTCAACTTGACCCCGCTCATCAGGAAGACGGTGACCGGCAGCTTTTCCCTGCGAAGATGGTTGAGAAAGACATCCTGAATGTTGTGTGGTTGCTTTTCCATGGATTTCCTGATTCTCCTGGGTTAGGGGGCGGACAAGAGCACCGGACGGGTCGATGTCCCCGAAGGCCGCCTGGTCCCGGCCCGGATGAAATCCGCCACGCAAGCTTCAACATCGGACCCGAGGGAATCTTCGTCCCCGAATCCCGAAAACCAGATCACCTTCTCTTCCTTTCGAAACCAGGTCAACTGGCGTTTGGCGTAGTTCCGTGTGGCCTGCCTGGCAGCGTCCACGGCTGCCTGCAGGGGTATCTCTCCCTGCAGAAACTGCACCACCTGAAGGTATCCGAGCGATTGGAGAGGCTTGCAGTCGGGAGAATAGCCCCTGGCCAGGATGGACCGGACCTCCTCCACCAGTCCGCCGGCGAACATGCGGTCGATGCGCTCTTCGATTCTCCGGTAGAGAGGGTCCCTCGGCGGATTGAGCCCGATCTTCAGCAGCCGGTACCCTTCAAGTTTCTGGGCGGCGGTCCGGAAGTGAACCGAAAGCGGCCTGGCGGTCAGGAAATAGACTTCCAGGGCCCTTATGACCTTGGGCCGGTCCCTGGGCGAGATGCGCCGGGCCGACTCCGGGTCCACTCTCGCCAGCAGGCGGTGGAGGTGGGCCTCCCCCTTGCGCCGGGCCTGCTGTTGCAGGCGCCCTCTCAGCGAATCACAGCGGGAGGGGCCGTCGAAGAGGCCGTTGAGCAGGGCGCGCAGATAGAGCCCGGTGCCGCCCGCCACCAGAGGCAGATTTCCCCGCTGTCCGATTTCCGACAAGACCCTGCGGCCCAGAGCCATGTACTGACCGGCGGTGAACTGCTGGTCGGGATCGAGAAAGTCGATCAGGTGGTGAGGGATTCCGGCCTGCTCGCGCTTGAGCACCTTGGAGCTGCCGATGTCCAGAAACCGGTAGACCTGCACCGAATCGCAACCGACGATCTCACCCCGGAATCGACGGGCAAGCCGGAGCGCCAGACTGGATTTCCCGCTTGCGGTCGGTCCCAGGACGGCGATGAGGGGTGGATTCGTCAAGACCAGAGCCAGATACGAAGGGCCAGGTAGGCAAACAGGAGCGTCGCCAGGATGCAGAGCCCCAACAGTTGCACACGCGACGGTTTCATGACCCGACTCCTTCCCGGAGCTGGAAAAAATCTACTCCATCCCGGTGCCAATGTAAACAGAGGGATGCCGGGGGACAGGGCCGACCTCACGTCCCTACCTTTTCCGACCCGAACCGCTTTTTCATGCTAACCTTGGATTGGAACCGGCTGGGAACTGCCTGAAGGCGCCGGAAGGTCACCAGCTTCACCCTCCTTTCAGGACGCCGGCAGCAACCGGGACCTGAACGTTACCGCACGAGCCCGGGCCGCCCGCCGGCCTCCCTGGTTCGGTCCACCCAACGCCTCCCGGTTCATCCCGGGCGGTCATGCCCCGAGACAGAACGCCAGGCCTGACATGAGCAAACGGACCAAAGTCTACGGGTTCCTGATCCTGCTGGTGGCATTGGCGGGCGCCGCCTATTTTCTCAGGCCAAAGCCCGAAAGCCCGGTCGCTTCCGCAAAAGGGGCCCCTTCAGGCTCCGGCGGCGGGGAGAACGGCGCCGCGGCCGCCCCGGTGGAGCTGGCTCAGGCCAGACGGGACCGGATCACCCACCACCTTTCCTCCACTTCCAATCTGAGGCCCCTGAGAGAAGTCGAGGTCAGGGCGCAAACCGAGGGAATCGTCCAGAGCCTGCTGGTGGAAGAAGGGGACCTCGTCCGGCAGGGGCAGCTCCTGGGGCGCCTGGATGACCGCTCTCTCCGGATCCAGTTGGAGCTGACCCGGGAAAAGCTGGCCCAGGCGAAATTGCAGTTGGAAAAGGCCCGCATCCGGCGGGAGAAGGCCAAGGTTCAGATCGCCAACACCGAGAACGAACGCCAGCGCCTGCAGGAAGCCTACGAGGAACAGCTCATCAGCGAGCGGGAGTATGACCAGGTGAGGTATCAACTGGACGAACTGGGCCACGACGAGCGGGTCTCGGCCTCGGAGACCCGGGAGCTTTTTCACCGCGTCCAGGAGCTGGAAGCGGAGATCCGCAAATCCGAGCTCGAGATCTCGCATACGCGGATCACGGCTCCCTTCGGCGGGCGGATCACCGAGCGCACCATGGAGCTGGGGAAGAGCATTCGCAGTGCCGACAAGCTGTTCAAGCTGGGAGCCTTCTCTCCTCTTTACGCCGACGTATTCCTTTCGGAGAGGGAGGCCCGCCGGGTTCGGCCCGGACAGGAGGCCTCGGTGCGCCTGGGTGCGGCTGAGGCCGTTGAGGGCGCGGGACGCGTGGTGCGGGTCAGTCCGGTGGTCGACACCTCCAGCGGCACGGTAAAGGTAACGGTGGAACTCACCCCCGCAAGCGAGGGATTCATGCCGGGCGGGTTTGTCAGGGTGGCCATTCAGACCGACGTGCGTCCCGATGCCGTCCTGGTTCCCAAGCGGGCCGTGTTGGAGCGGGACGGGGAGACTTTCGTCTTTCTGGCCGACAACGGCGTGGCCCGGCGGGTTCCCGTGCGACTGGGCTATGAAGAGGACGGAAATATCGAGATCCTGCAGGGAATTTCCGCCGGGGATCGAGTGGTGGTCGCCGGACAGGGCGCCTTGGAGGACGGGTCCGAGATCAGGAAGGTGGGGGAAGAATCCTCAAACGGCCTGGCGGAAGGAACCACCTGAATCCCGCGCCTTGCCGGCGGCGTACCCCGGCGGCAATAGCTCTATGAGCCTTTTGCAACATTCGCAATCGGGAATGACATTGAGGCGGCAAAGGTGATGTGCTGCAGGCTCCTGGTTTCACCACAACAAGCACAACAGTCACCAATCGAGTTTCTTGATTTCGAGTCTTGCCGATCCGGTGGTCCTTTTTTGTGTTTTTGTGCCTTTTGTGGCCATTGAGCTTCAGACGGCAAAGGGTTTCAGTGTCACGTGATCCTTGACGGACTCGGGTGGAAAAACCCTTGATCTGAATCAGGATCGCCCGACTCCGATTTTTTCAAAAGGCTCCTCTGTCAACCCGGTTTGCAGGGCAAACAACCCGCTCCTGGACTCGCCCCGGCCCGTCATCTCGCGCCCCTGCCGGAATGCCCCGCGCCTCGTCCCATTCCCAGTCATGAATCCTTAGCCTCCTGAGCCATGATCCAGCTTGCCATTCGGCGTCCCGTGACCGTCTGCATGTTTGTGGTGGCGGTGGCCCTTTTCGGCCTGGTCTCCCTGCAGCGGATGGCTCTCAACCTTCTGCCGGAAATCGCCTATCCCGCCCTCACCATCCTGACCGACTACGAGGACGCGGCTCCCGAAGAGATCGAGAACCTGATCACCCGTCCCATCGAGGAGGTGGTCGGGGTCGTTGGAGGCCTGACCCGGGTGGAGTCGGTGTCGCGATCGGGTCAGTCGGAGGTCGTCCTCGAGTTCACCTGGCGGACCAACATGGACGTGGCCACCCTGGAAGTCAGGGAAAAGCTGGATCTGCTGCAGTTGCCGCGGGACGTGGAGCGCCCGGTGCTGTTGCGCTTCGATCCGTCCTACGATCCCGTCATGCGCCTGCAGTTCTGGGGTGAAGCCGGCCTCAGCCGCCTGCGCTATCTGGCCGACGAGGAATTGAAGAAGGGCCTGGAGTCCACCGAAGGCGTGGCGGCCATCAAGGTGGTGGGCGGCCTGGAGGAGCAGATTCGCATTGAAATCGACGAGAAGCGGTTGGCGGAGCTGAGAATCCCCATTACCGAAGTGACCCAGGCGCTCACCCGGGAGAACCTGAACCAGGCTTCCGGGAGCCTGTATGACCTGGATGCCAACTACATGGTTCGCATGCTGAACCAGTTCCGCTCGGTGGACGAGATTGAACGGATCATCCTGCGGGAGTCGGAAGGCAGAAGGGTGGTCCTGGGCGAGGTGGCCGAGGTCTGGCGGGGCTCCAAGGACCGGGAGGTGATTGCCCGCATCGACGGCCGCGAGAGCGTGGAGCTGGCGGTCTACAAGGAGGGCGACGCCAATACGGTGATGGTGGCCCGGGCCGTGGAGGCCAAGCTGGAGAAGCTGCGCAAGGACGGGGTTCTTTCGGGCAGCCTCCAGGTGCGCACCGTATTCAACCAAGCCCGATTCATCCAGCAGGCCGTGGACAACGTGCTCTGGTCGGCGGTGCTGGGAGCGGTGTTGGCCACGCTGGTCCTCTACCTGTTCCTGCGCCACCTGAGAAGCACCCTGCTGGTGGCTTTTTCCATTCCCATTTCCGTCCTGGCCACCTTCGCCCTGATGTACCAGATGGATGTGTCCCTGAACATCATGTCCCTGGGCGGGATCGCCCTGGGCGTGGGCATGCTGGTGGACAATTCCATCGTGGTTCTGGAGGCGGTGCATCGCCAGGACCGTGCTCGAACCCCCTTGCCGGAAGCCGTCTACCGTGGGACGCGCGAGGTCGGAACCGCGGTCACGGCCTCCACGCTGACCACCTTGGCCGTCTTCCTGCCCCTGGTCTTTGTGGAGGGCATTGCGGGGCAGTTGTTCAAGGATCAGGCCCTGACCATCATCTTTTCCCTCTCGGCCTCGCTCCTGGTGGCGTTGACCTTCATTCCCATGGTGCTGGCGCTGCAGATCCAGCCGCCGCCGGCTTCCGGGAAGGCCCTTCCGGATGCCGAGCCGGAGGCCCTCGCCCCCGGGTCCATGGGAGCCGCGGGGCGGGTCCTTGCCTTTTCCCGGAAGGCCCTTCGCCGGGCGGTGGCCTTTCTGTTCGTGGACCTCCTGACCGTGGTGCTGGCGGACCTCCGCGCCGGTCTGCACTGGCTGGGCCGAGGTCTGCTGCGCCTGCTGGCCCCGGTCCTGAATGGCTTCCAGGCGGCCCTGGAGACGGTAAGGGGACGCTATCCCGTTTGGCTAGAGTCGGTGCTCAACCACAAGGGAAAGGTGGTGGCGGCAACCGGTCTGCTGGTCGCCCTGGCCGTAGCCGCCTCGTTCCGGCTGGGAGCCGAATTGATTCCGCCCATGACCCAGGGAGAGTTCGCCTTCGAAATCCGCTTGCCGGAGGGCACGCCGCTGGCGCGGACCGACCGGCTCCTGCGGGAGGTCGAAAGGCAGGCGGCGGAACTCGATGGGGTTGAAACGGTCTTCTCCAGCGCGGGGGGCAGCAACCGGAACCAGTTCGCCCGGCAGATCGAGGAGGAGCACGTCGGCCAGCTTCACGTGGTCATGGAGGACCGGCGGGACCGGGAGGCGGAGTTCGAGGTCATCGAGCGCCTTCGCGGCCGGCTGAGCCAATACCCGGAGGTGACCTATGCCTTTCGGCGGCCCACCCTGTTCAGCTTCACCACCCCCATCGAAGTGGAGATTTACGGCTACGACCTGGGCGAGCTGCAGGCAGCCGCCGGCCAGGTGGCCGCCCGCATGGAAGGGATCGCCGGGCTCAAGGACGTCAAGACCACGACCCGCCTGGGGAATCCGGAGATCCAGGTGCGTTTCGATCGGGAACGGCTGGCCCGCCTCAATCTGGACGAAAATTCGATTGCCGACATCCTGAGAAACAAGATTCGCGGGGATGTGGCCTCCCGCTACCGCGAGGAGGACAAGCAGATCGACATTCTGGTCCGGGCGGCCGAATCGGACCGTGACGCCATCCAGGATCTGAGGGAACTGGTCATCAACATGGGGATGCGGGCCTTTTCAGGCGCGGGCGGCCAAGCGAACTCGGGGGCGGCTTCGGGAGACGGCTCCTCCGACGGGTCCGGGTCCGGCGCCGGGGGGGCCGTCGCTCAAAACGCCGAGTCGGACTCCGAGGCCGCCACCGTGCCCATTCGCTTGAACTCGGTGGCGGACATCGACATCGGCAGGGGCCCCGGGGAAGTCAGGCGCATCGGTTCCCAGCGGGCGGCGGTGGTGTCGGCCAACCTGAGCGGTTTGGATCTCAGCCGGGCCTCCCGGTCCATCGAGGCCGAGCTGCAGGACCTCGAGGGTCGGCTTCCGGCAACGGTCAGCCTGTCCTTGGCCGGACAGAACCGGGAGCTGGAGACCTCCTATCGGAGTTTGTTCATGGCGCTGGCCCTGGCCGTCTTTCTGGTCTACCTGGTGATGGCCTCCCAGTTCGAATCCTTCATTCATCCTCTCATCATCATGTTCACGGTTCCTCTGGGACTGGTCGGGGTGGTCCTGGCCCTGGCCTTGACGGGCACCGAGCTCAGCGTGGTGGTGCTGCTGGGATTGATCATCCTGTCGGGGATCATGGTCAACAACGCCATTCTGCTGGTGGACTACGCCAACAAGCTCCGCCGGGCCGGACAGGCCAGGCGGGCCGCCCTGCTGCAGGCCGGACAGGTCCGGCTCCGGCCCATCCTGATGACCACGCTGACCACCGTGCTGGGGCTGATTCCCATGGCTCTCGGTTGGGGCGAGGGAGCGGAGATTCGGGCCCCCATGGCCATCGCGGTGATGGGGGGACTGCTGTTCTCGGCGCTGTTGACGCTGTTCTTCATTCCGGCGGTCTACGAGCTGGTGGATCGACGGGGACTGCGGGGTGAAGCCGCCGCCCTCGGCAACGGAACGATCATGAATGAAACCGGGTGAGAACGCTCGGAACCCCGGTCGCCCTGGCGGCCGAGCTTGATTGAGGAGATGGAGAATGGCCGTCAAGATGCCTGAAGGGTCGGACCGTTCCGCCGGGGGCACCTCCGGGTCCGGAAGCAGACTGGCGGACTTCTCCATTCGCTACCCGGTGACCATCCTCATGCTGTGCCTCTGCCTGCTGGTTCTGGGGGGCATTTCCCTCACCCGGATTCCGCTGGTGCTGACCCCCGATATCGATTTTCCCGGTGTCTTCGTGCATGTCCCCTACGCCAATGCCACTCCGGGGCAGGTGCAGGAGTCGATCACCCGTCCTCTGGAGGAGGTGCTGGCAACCATTCCCGACGTTCAGCGCATGGTGTCCCGGTCTTCCGCCAACCAGGCCATGATCCAGATGTTTTTCGGTTGGGACAGCAACGTGGACTGGCTGCGGTCGGAGGTCCGGGACAAGGTGGAACAGGCGCGGTCCGAGCTTCCGGACGACGTGGAACAGGTCCTGGTGAACAATTTCAGCACCACCGACTTTCCCATCATCAGGGGCCAGATTTCCTCCGGGCGCGACCTTCGCGGCTCCTTCGATTTCCTGGATGCCAGGATCCGGACTCCCCTGGAGCGCCTCCCGGGAGTGGCCGAAGCCGAAATCAGCGGAGCCGGCCGCCAGGAGGTCAACATCTATCTTCGGCTGGACGACATCAAGCGCTATCGCGTCGACGTGGCCCAGATGTTCCAGCGCATGGACGGCGCCAACATCAACCTCTCCCTGGGTCGAATGCAGGACGGCGCCACCCGTTACGGAGCCATGGCCCGGGGCACCCTGACCTCCCTGGAACAGATTGCCGACTTCCCGGTCAATCAGCGGGGGCTGCGGCTGCAAGAGGTGGCCGACATCTATTACGGCAGTCGCCCCGTCAACTCCGGCAAGCACCTGAACGGGGAACCGGCCGTCGAGCTGCAGATCCGCAAGACCTCCGAGGCCAATACGGTGGAAACGGTCGGCGGGGTCATGGCCGTGCTGGAGCGGTTGCGCGGGGATCCGGCCCTGGAGGGCATCGAGGTCCAGGTGTGGCACAACGCCGGAAAGGAAATTGTCCGGGCGCTTACGGGGCTGCTGAACGCGGGCACGCTGGGAGCCCTGCTGGCCATGGGGGTGCTCTACCTGTTCCTGAGGCGGGTGGGAGCGACGCTGACCATCGGATTCGCCATTCCTTTTTCGATCGTGGCCACCATCGGATTCCTCTACCTCTTCGGCAAGACCCTCAATGTGCTTTCCATGATGGGGCTGATGTTGGCCGCCGGGATGCTGGTGGATAACGCCGTGGTGGTGCTGGAGTCCATCTATCAGTGGCTGGAGAAGGGCTACGATCGGGTGACGGCCGCCAGCCGCGGAACCCAGGCGGTAGCCATGGCGGTGCTGGCGGCTACCCTGACCTCCATCATCATCTTTGTGCCCCTGGTGTTCGGCAAGACCAGCGCCTACTCGATCTGGTTGGCCGACGTGGGGGCCTCCATCATGATCGCCCTGCTGTGTTCCCTGGTAATTTCGCTGACACTCATTCCGCTGGGGGCCGCCAGGCTGTTCAAGGGGAGATATCCCCGGAGAACCGGTCAGGCTTCGCCGGCCGCTTCCGCCCATGAGGGCCGTGAACCATCCTCCGGGGGAGAGGATGACCCGCCGCCGGTTTCGGGAAGGACCGGGCCGGGGTGGGACGAGTTGGCGGTGGAACGCTACCTGCGGCTGATGAGCTGGCCGTTGCGGCATCGTTTTCTGGTGGGTCTGTGCATCGTGCCCCTGGTGGTCGGCGGTTCGACGATGGCTCTCATTCACTGGGTTCCCGACAGCTCGCCGGAGGCCCGGGACCTGCAGAACCTGGATATTCGCTACGACTTCACCGAGAACTACCACTACGCCAAGATCGAGAGAGACTTCCTGGGGCCCGTGGAAGACTTCCTGATGGACCACCGGGAACCCTTCAAGATCCGGAACGTCTCCAGCAGCTTCAGCAACAACAGCGCCTCCACCCAGGTCTATTTCGACAACGATCGGTTGACCCTGGAGGAGATGATCGATATCCGCCGGGAGATCCGGGAACGGCTGCCGGTCATTCCGGGCGCCGAGATCGAGCTGGGGCGGCAGGCCGGGGCCGAGTCTCAGACCTTTATCAGCGTCAACATGTACGGGGACGACAACGTCCGGCTGCAGGCGCTGGCCCGGGAGGCCAGGCGCCGGCTGATGGACCTGGGGGACTTCAACGAAATCCGGGCCGGGAACGAACGTGCCCGCGAGGAAGTCCAGATTGTCCTGAAACGGGACCTGGCCCAACGCTACGGCGTCTCTCCCCAGTCGGTGGCTCGACTGCTGGGCATCGTCATCCGCGGACGTGAGATCCGGGGCTACCGCACGCCCGAGGGTGAGGTGGAGATCTGGCTGTGGCTGCAGCCCGGGGACCGGGAAACCCTGGAAGACCTGAAGTCGGTGGTGGTGGGGAACGGACCGGGGGGGCAGGAGATCGTGCTCTCCCAGGTAGCCGAATTCCGGCGCATCGACACGCCCTCCGTCATCCGCCGGGAGGACCGCCGCACCTATACCGAGATCGGCGTGAGCTATTCCGGCGGCAAGAAGGAGGAGGGGAAGAGACTGATGAGCGAGGTGATGGACGGCCTGGACTACCCCGACGGCTACGGATGGACCTACGGGTTCTGGACGCAACGGCAGGAACAGGACAACGTCGACTTCATTCTCAATCTGCTGCTGGCCTTCCTGATGGTCTATTTCGTGATGGCTTCCCTGTTCGAGTCCTTGGCCCACCCCTTCGCCATCATGTTTTCCCTTCCCTTTGCCCTGGTGGGAGTCACCTGGTTTCTCTTCCTGACCGGGACCCCCTTCAACCTCATGTCCCAGATCGGCCTCATGGTTCTCCTGGGGATCGTGGTGAACAACGGCATCGTGCTCATCGCCCACATCAACAACCTCAGGCGCCAGGGGCTGCCGCGCTCCGAGGCGATCCGGACCGGGTGTCGAGAGCGGTTCCGCCCCATTCTGATGACGGCCGCCACCACCGTGGTGGGACTCATTCCCCTGGCGCTGGGCACCACCGGAATGTTCGAGCTTCGCTATTTCCCGCTGGCCCGCACCGTCATGGGAGGCCTGATCTCCTCCACCCTCCTCACCCTGGTGGTCCTGCCCGCCTACTACACCCTCTTCGACGACCTGGCCGCATGGCTCAAGCGCCTCTGGTGGCAGAGCACTCCGTCCCGGTCTTGAGCGGGGAGGCGGCTCTTGATCCGCCGCTCTTAATCCGCCGCATACGCGGCTGTGGCAGCGCAGAACTCACACGACCCGAATCCGACGCTGATATGCACTTATGGGACGCCGCGTTGGCCCCCCTCCGGCTCGACTTCGGGCTTCGCCCTTGTCTCGCCGACTCCCCCTCAAGGGGGGAGTGATTTGAAGCCGAGCCGAACGGCGAAAGCTGATGCGGTGGGGGGTGGTCTGCCTCGCTTACCAGAAGACCACAAAGGTCAGAACACATCCCACCGCCAGGGCCAGCAGGCTGAGCAGGGCCGGCAGGCGCTGGTCTTGGCGAGCACGCCTGGCGATCCCATCCTGAATCTGCCGTATCTTGAGTTGGCTGGAACGCAGCCAGGCGCTTTTCTCCTGGCGGGCGGTCAGGTCGAATGCGCTGCCGCTCTCCCATCCGGCCACCAGGGAGACCCCCACCATGGTCGCGGCCGTCACCAGCATGCTGAAGGGATAGGCAGCGTAGGTGTTCATCATGGCCGGCGGCAACAGGACCCAACCCGTCTGTTCGGCGACCAGGGGCGCCGCCAGGCGCAACATGCCGTAGCAGGCGCCTGCCAGCAGGCCGATCAGGCCGCTGGAGCGGTGGACCCGGGTGAAGCTTCCCATGAGGTAGATGGTCAGCAGGGGAATCACGAAGGCGCTGGTCAAGTCGAGATAGTAGAGGACCATGCCGCCCCTCAGCAAACCGGGGACGTAGAGAAAGGAGACACCGATCACCGCCGGGGTCAGCCACTGGCTGATCCGCAGGTAATGCCGGTCGTTCCCTCCCGGAACCAGCAGGCGGGCATAGGCGTCGCGGGTGAGCAGGGCCGAGAGCGCCGAGCCGATGGAGTCATAGGTAGAAAGGGAGGCCGCCAGGATGCCGGCGACCACGATGCCCTTCAGCCCCACCGTCTCGATCTGGCTGACCAGCAGGGGATAGATGGCGTCCTGGCGCCCGTCGGGAAGGGCGCTCTGCACCGGGTAGAGGGCCCTTCCCATCACGCCCATGGACAGGTTGAAGAAGGTCATCACCATGGTTACGGTGCTGGCCGCGAACACCGACATCTTCAGGTCCCATTCGCTGCGAGCCGCAAACATCCGCATCACCTGGGTGTGGTTGACGATGGCATAGGCCATTCCCATGATGATCAGGGCCAGAGTCACCAGCCAGCCGGGAGTGTGGTGACGGATGGCTTCCGAGTCCGGGTCGTAGATTCCGCCCAGGCCGAGCTTTCGCTCAATTTCCACGGAAGACTGGCCGGCAACCGTCTCGGTCCGGACGTCTTCGTGGCCCATGTGCAGCAGGCGGGCGGCCACGGCCGGATCGTGGTTGTCGAGGCGCCGCTCCAGGCCCTCCCAGCCTCCCACCTGTCCCCAGACCAGGAACCAGATGATGAGGCCGGCGGCGGTCATGACCAGGAATTGCAGACTGTCGGTCATGGCCACCGACCGCAGCCCCCCGAAAGCCGTGTAGATGGCGGCCAGGGCGGCGATCACACCCACCACCGTCCAGGCGGCCGCATCCGACAGGCCGCACACGATCGAAAGGGTCAGGAACAGGGTGGTGGCGATGATGCCCAGCACCAGCGTCCGGTACTGCACCTGAACGAAGGCGCAGATGACCCGGACCGGGGTGCCGTAGCGGGCTTCCAGGTATTCGGCGTTGGTGTAGAGCCCGGCCCGATACATGGGCAGGCAGATGAAGAAGGCCGCCAGGGTCCAACCCAGCACCGACCCCACCCAGTTGGTGGCGAAGTAGCTGAATCCCAGCACGTAGGTGCCGCCGGCGTCGGCCACCAGGTCGCTGGAATCGATGGCGGTGGCATACATCGAAAAACCCACCAGCCACCAGGGCAGACTGCGTCCCGCCAGGAACCAATCGGCGCTGGTGCGCACCCCCCGGCTCAGGGTGAAACCGTAGAGGATGATGGCTCCATTGAGTGCAATCGCCAGCGTCCAGTCCCAGGGGCCCATGATCGCGACCTTTTCTTGCGGGAACGACAGGGGGTGCCGGTTCCCGGTTCCGGAGCGAACCGGCAGGCGCCCTCCAAGCGCCGACCATTCTGCAGGAGAACGGCCGCCAACTCAAGGGTGCGAGGGGCCGGCGTCGGGTGGACGCGCCTGGCGGGAAGCCCTGTCTTCCTATGGTATGCTGTGCCCAATTCGAGCTGCCGGGCGGATTTGAGGCGGCGTTCGCCCGCGGGTCCGCTCCCCTTGAGTTGAGGAGACAATCTATGAAACTGGCGACATTGAGGAAGGCCGGCGGCAGTTGCGTGGCGGCGATCGTGCAGGATGGGGACAAGTTGATCGACCTCCAGCGGGCAGCCAAGGAGGCGGGATTTCCCACCGAGCTTTTCGGCGACATGATCGATTTTCTGGAGAGCGGGGCCGAGGGAAGGTCGCTGGCCGGCAGGCTGATCGATCACGGGCTGGCCGAGGGGCGGGGAAGGACGTTCCGGATGGAGGAGCTGCGGGCCCCGGTACCCTGTCCGCGAAAACTCTTCTGCCTGGCCGGCAACTACCTGGAGCACATCGAGGAGGGAGGGGGAGTGGCGGCTCCCCAGGACAAGGAGACGCCCCGGATCTTCATGAAGCCCCCCTCCAGCACCGTGGTCGGGCCGGGCGGGGACATCCGCATTTCGCCGGTGTGCCGGGCCATTGACTGGGAAGGGGAACTGGCCGTGGTCATGGGGCGGCGGGTCAAGGCCGTCAAGGCCGACCGGGCCCTCGAGGCCGTGGCCGGCTACACCATCGTGAACGACGTCTCGGAACGGGACCTGAAAATCTGGGGGCGTTCCGAAAGCCGGTCCGAGGACTCGTTCTTCGACTGGCTCAACGGCAAGTGGTACGACACCTTCGCCCCCATGGGGCCCTGGCTCGTCACCACCGAAGACATCCCCGACCCCCAGGCGCTGCAGCTCAGCACCTATGTCAACGGGGAACGCAAGCAGCACTGCAGCACCGCACAGATGATCTTTCCGGTAGCCGTGATCATCGAGTACCTGTCCGCCATGGTGGCCCTGGAGCCCGGGGATGTCATCAGCACCGGAACCGTGGCCGGCGTGGGAGCCGTCAGCGGTCAGTACCTGCGGGCGGGGGATCGGGTCAGCGTGGAGATCAGCGGAATCGGCCGGCTCGAAAACCAGGTGGTGGACAGCCCCGATTAGGGCCGGTGCTCCAGCGTACGGACCCGATTGGAGCGGGAGAAAAGCCGTGAACGAAAACCCGTTGCCTCCCGACGACAGGCTCAACGCCTTCTGCCCCGACAGCCGGGCCTATCTGCAGGGGGCGGACGAGGGCCCCCTGGCAGGACTGACATTCGCCGCCAAGGACATCTTCGACGTCAAGGGTCATGTGACCGGCGGGGGCAATCCCGACTGGAAGGCCGGCCAGCCGGTTGCCGAAACCACCGCCTGGGCCGTGGAGGTCCTGGCCGGCGCCGGCGCCACCATGGTGGGGAAGACCCACACCGATGAGTTGACCCGGGGCATTCTGGGCGTCAACGCCCACTATGGAACTCCTCTGAATCCCAAGGCCCCGGGGCGGGTTCCGGGGGGCTCCTCCAGCGGCTCGGCGGCCGCGGTGGCGGGCGGCCTGGTCGATTTCGCCCTGGGCTCCGACACCGGCGGCTCGGTCCGGATTCCGGCCGGCTTCTGCGGCCTCTACGGGCTGCGCCCCACCCACGGGCGCATTTCCCTGGACGGAATGCTGCTGCAGGCGCCCAGCTACGACACCGTGGGTTGGTTTGCGCGGGACCCCGGCCTGTTTGCCCGGGTGGGGTCGGTGTTGCTGCAGACCCAGATCGGCCCGGCTCGGCCGCGCCGCCTGGTGGTGGCCGAGGATGCCTTTGAGGTGGCCGACCCGTCGGTCCGGGTGGCGCTGGAGCCCCTGGTGGAGCGCCTGGGTTCCCTGATCGGGCTCTCCAGCCGGGAGCGGCTGGCCCCCACCGGCCTCTCGGACTGGGCCGCCGGGCAGCGGGTGCGGGCAAGCAGCGAGTCCTGGGAAGTGGTCCGGGAATGGATCGACCGCGTGAACCCCAGGATGAGCTTTCATGTGGCGGAGAGTTGCCTGGCCGGCAGAAGCCTGACCTCCTCCGAGGTGGCCGCCGCCCTGGCGGATCGGAAGAAGGTGATGGCCCGCATGACGACCCTGCTTGCCGGAGATGCGGTGGTCTGCCTGCCCACCGCACCCACCACGGCTCCGCCCCGGGCGCAAACCCTGTCCGAGCGGCGCCCCCTGACCTCCCGCATTGTCCAGTTGACCTGCCCCGCCGGAACCATCGGGGCGCCCCAGATCAACCTGCCCTGGGCCGAGGCGGAGGGGCTGCCGGTAGGGCTTTCCCTGATCGCGGCTCCGGGATCGGACGAAATGCTGATCGCCTTCGCCCGCCAAGCCGCCGAAATCCTGCAGGTCGAATAGAACGGTCCCGCGAGCACGCCTCCGAGAGGCTCCAATCACCCGGGAGCGCGGGCGCCCCGCCCGCACAAGCCTCGGCACCGCGACCCCTGTCTCCCCCACTTCGATCAACCCGTCCACAGATCGGTCGCAGGACCGTAACGTTGCAATTGGCCGCTCAGTAAACTTTCAATCAGACGATCCTAAACCTTGCAATCAGCCGTATTGAAAGGTTACGATTGGCCGATGAATAAATCTCCCTTCTACCCTCGGTATGTCGAGCGCCGACTGGCGGAGGCTTTGGAAGACTCGCCAGTCGTACTCATTCATGGCCCACGCCAGTGTGGCAAGACAACTCTGGCCCAGTTCGCATGTGCGCCGAATTACCTGAAATGGGGTGATGACTTCCTGAGGTGGGGTGAAGAGCGCCTGAGGTGGGGGATGTCCCGGCAACGACGGGACTACGAGTACATCACCTTCGATGACGCTGTCGCACGAGACGGCGCGCGGGCCGATCCCATGGGCTTTGTCGCCGACCTGCCGGAGCGGGTAATTCTGGACGAGATACAACGTGTCCCGAGCCTGTTCTCGGCGCTCAAGCTGGAAGTCGATCGCCGGCGCAGGCCCGGGCGCTTCATCCTGATCGGCTCGACCAATGTGCTGCTCATCCCGGCGCTGTCGGACTCCCTGGCGGGACGACTTCAGGTTGTTCCACTCCATCCGCTGGCACAAAGTGAAATGGCGGTTCAGCCAGGGACTGCCTTGGATTCCCGAATGCGTCCCGGATTCCTGGATGCCTTGTTCGGAGATGGATTCGAGGTCCGGCAGAGCGAGCGTTTGGGCAAACAGCTCATTGAACGGATAGTCGCCGGAGGATTCCCGGCAGCGCTGACGCGTCCGACAGCCCGCCGTCAGGCCAACTGGTATCGCGATACCGTTGGAGCCCAGCTCCAGCGGGACGTGAGGGACATGGCGCGAATCCGAATGCTCGACGTGCTCCCCCGACTCCTGAGTGCGGCCGCTTCCCAGACCGCCAGACTGTACAACCTCACCGATTTGGCCTCGCCCTTTCAGCTCAGCCGTCCGACCATCCGCGATTACGTCGAACTTCTCGAGAGACTTTTCCTGCTGAAACGGCTCCCTCCCTGGCATAGCAATCGCCTGAGCCGACTGGTGAAGACACCGAAACTGCATGTGGGCGATTCCGGACTTGCATCGGCACTGCTCGGCGCCGACACTGCCTCGTTGGCTGCCGACCGAGCGTTGCTTGGGCAACTTCTGGAAACGTTCGTGTTCCAGGAGCTGTTACGGCAGGCAAGTTGGCAGGATACCCCGACAAGCTTCTTTCACTTTCGGGACAAGGACGGCGCGGAAGTGGACGTTGTCATTGAGCGCGAAGGCCGAACCGTCGCAGGGGTGGAGGTCAAGGCGGCGGCGACAGTGACACCCGGGGATTTTCGCGGACTGCGCAAGCTTGCCAAAACCGCCGGCCGGCGCTTCGCCGCGGGTGTCGTGCTCTATGACGGAGAAACCTGCACGCGCTTCGGCGAAGGCTTCTATGCCGTCCCGGTCCGCCGATTGTGGGAGACGTCCTGAGAGTCTTCGTTCCAGGCCCAATCACAGCGTAGGCCAGTCGAGTTTGTCGAGGGTGTTCTGCGGAACCTTGCCGTGTTCGTCGAATGCCGCCTGGAGCCATTCGCCGAGCCAGGAAAGCCCTTGCGAAGAAAGTTCGACGGCTGGCTGCCGCATGTATGCGCGCCGAGGATCCTTGTGAATAGCCTTCGATAGCTCCTGATCCCATCCTGCGTCGACCAGCCGTATGGGTGCCTGGCTCATTACGCTGCCCTCTCAAAATGACCGCTGACGGCCTGTTGCCAAACGTGCGCATAGATCTGGGCCGCGGCCGCCTTCTTCTCCTCGGCGGTGAATGGAGGCGTCGGAAGGCTGGTATACACTTGGTCAAGAATGAACACTTCGATTTCCGCTTTGGTCTGTTCCTTCTCCCAGAAACGGTCGAGCTCGAAGAGACGCGTCTTGATTGAGGCCAGCAAATTGCGGCTCGCCTCTTTGACGCGCTCCCGCTCAGCCTTGGCGAGCTTGTCCTTCTTGAGCAAGTCGAACAGCGCGAGCTCGTCCTCGTCGAGGCCTTCCTGCACTGCGCGCTTCTGCTCCTCGTCCAACTCGTCCATGAGTTCCATCAGCCGACGGAAGGTTTCCTCGATGGTGACGCGATCCTTCTCGTGGTTGTAGTCGGCGACTATTTCCTCGTACTTCAGCATCATGGCAAGCTTCTGCGCAACGACGTCGCGAATGTCCTGAAGGGCCGTGGCCTTGTGCCGGACCTTCTTTGCGAACTCGTCGCGCAGCTTTTCCATGTCGATCCGGCTGAGGTCGAAGGTCAGGCCCTCGGCCTGGTCATCGCCCGGCGCCCGTGTGCGAATGGCCTCGTTGACGATCCGGTGCAGCGACTTCAGGAGCTCTGTAACATCTGCCGTATCGCGCCGCTCCGTCAGCTTTTTGTAGATTGCCTCGAGATTGTCGTGCCGCTCGGCGAAGTCCAAAGCCGAAGGCTCCATCAGCAATGCCTTGAAACGGTCGAACACCTGCCGGGCCAGGATCTCGAATCGGCGCTTGGCCTTGTCGCTGGAATAGACGGCCTCCACCGCGTCTTTCAGTCCCTTGATGCGGGCGAAACCGGTGGAGCCGACGAGCGTCGCCGGATCGAAGCCCAGCTTGCGCAGATGGGCCTCGGCCATCTCGATGGCCTCCATCAGGGCCTGCACGCGCTCCTCGACCGGCGCGACGATCTCCTCACCGCCGTCGCCGTCATCGCCGAGCGCATACTGCGCCAGCGCCTCCCGCAGGCTTTTGAGCATGCCGTTGTAGTCGACGATCAGGCCGAAATCCTTGCCGGGATACACCCGGTTGGCCCGCGCGATGGCCTGCATCAGGGTGTGCGCCTTCATCGGCTTGTCGATGTAGAGCGTGGAGAGGCACTCGACATCGAAACCGGTCAGCCACATGGCGCAGACGAT
Organism: Terriglobia bacterium; assembly: GCA_963665655.1. GTDB lineage: Bacteria > Acidobacteriota > Terriglobia > Versatilivoradales > Versatilivoraceae > Versatilivorator. The sequence continues at coordinate 3,116,361 of OY762429.1, read as the reverse complement.
GACGACGCGAAAGGGATGAGCCGGGGTCTTGAAGGCGGTTTCCACATCCATCGGCTTCCCGTCGGCCGTTTGGAAGCCCTTCTTCATCAGGGCCCGGTGCGGGATGATGTCGAAGCCCCATTTTGCGAAGTCTTTGACCTCCTTCTGCGCCTCGCTGATGATGATCTCAACAATGGTTTCATCCAGCCACGCCGCTTGGGCTGCCAGGTTCTTCGCCTCCTCCTCAATCGTGGCACGGCGGGTCTGGTCGACCTCCCCCTGCGCCTGCGTGCGCTTCGCCTCGGCCGCTGCCCTTACAGACACCGCCTTGGCTTTCCATCGTGGACCGATCAACTGGAGCATCCGGGCACAGGTGATCTTGTCGATGCAAACCATCATCGCCTTGCCCGACCGCCAGCGGGTCGCGCAGTGGTCGACAAAATCGTCGGCAATCTTGGCAAGCCGTTCGTCTGCGGTGATGACCTCGTAGTCCTTCCCCAGCAGCTTTTCCAGCAGGGCCTCCCGGTCGGGATCGAGCTCGGCCTCTTCGATCTTGGCCGCGATGCGGTCGTTCAAATCTATCCGCGCCACGCCCAGCTTTTCGCCCCGGTTCTCGTAGACCAGCTTCACGGTGGCGCCGTCCTCCTCGGACCGCTTGAAGTCGTATCGAGAGACGTACTCCCCGAAGATGCGTTTGGTGAGCTCGTCCTGCTTGAAAAGCGGTGTGCCGGTGAAGCCGATGAAGGCCGCGTTCGGCAGCGCCAGCCGCATGTTGCGCGCCAAGCGCCCCGCCTGCGTGCGGTGGGCCTCGTCCGAGATCACGATGATGTCGTCGCGCCGGCTGTAGGGCTGCTTCGGATCGACGTTCTTCTTGAACTTGTGGATCAGGCTGAAGAGGTAGCGGTGGTTCTCCTTCAGCAGCTTTTCCAGATCGTCGCCCGATGCGGCCCGCGGCGTCTGGTTGTTGGCGATCCCACAGCCGATGAAAGTCTTGTAGATCTGGCTGTCGAGATCTTTTCGGTCGGTCATCAGCAGGAAGGTGAAGTTGCCTTCCAGCTTCCGCCGCACCTTCTCGGCGAAGAAGGCCATGGAATAGGATTTGCCGCTGCCCTGAGTGTGCCAGAAGACGCCGAGCCGGCCGAGATCGGGATGGGCCCGCTCGATGATGTCGACCGGTCCCTTGGGAATGTAAGACGGTTGCACCTCGGCCGCCCTCCCCGGCGCCGGTACGTAGCCCGCGGGCGCACGGGATTCGAGCGGCAGTTCGACGACGCGATGCCGGAGCCGTTGCCCCGGCGGCAACTCCCCTTTCAAGGCTTCCTGGCGCGCCACCGAGGCCACCGCCCGGTTGACCCCCAGCACTTGGTGGTTCCGGGCAATGACCTTGCGGGTGCCCTCAGGCTTGCTTTCATCGAACAGAATGAAGTTCTCGACAATGTCCAGCAGCCGGTGGTGCGCCAGCATGCCGTTCAGCAGCACCTCGGCTTCCAGGCTGCCCTGGTCCGCCTCATCCAGTCGCTTCCACTCGGAAAAGTGCCCCCACTCGGCGGTGATGGAGCCGTAGCGGGCGCGATCGCCGTTTGAAACGACCAGAAAGGCGTTGTGATGGAAGGCATGGGCGATGACATTCTCGTCCATGTAGTCGGAGAGGTTGTTGTCGAAGCCCTCGCGGATGTTCCTGTAGACCGCCTTCAGCTCGATGAAGACCAGCGGCAGGCCGTTGACGAAACAGACCAGGTCGGCGCGTCGGTTGTAGTTGGGGGTACGGATCCCGGTGAGCTTCAACTCGCGTACGGCAAGGAAGCGGTTCGAACCGGGCGCGTTGTCGAAGTCGATCACGCGGGCGCGGGCGGATTTTCGGCGCCCCCGGGCGTCCGGGCATTCCACGGGCACGCCGCCGCGGAGCAGCCGGTAGAAGTCGCGGTTGTGCTGCACCATCGAGCGGCTGACGTCGTACAGGGTCAGTTCCCGCACGGCGTCGTCAATGGCGCTGGCTGGCAGGTCGGGGTTCAGCCGTACCAGCGCCGCCCTCAGGTCTCGGGTCAGCACCGCCTGCTTGGTATCGGCACGGCCGAGGGTACCAGCAGGCCCGAAGGTTTCCTCGTTCCAGGCATAGGTGCATTCCCAGCCCAGCCCCCTTTCCAGATGCCTGGCAATAGGTGCCTGCACGAGTCGATCCTCGCTATTGATGGGCGTCAAAGCCATCGTGTGCGTCCTTCGGTGTCGGTGCCGGGGGTTCTCATTAGACCGCGATCTCCCCGCTCATCAGGCGAGGCAGCAGAAGGTCGCGAGCCTGGGAGAGTTTTTGGTTTTGATGAATCAAATTTGCAATTTGGTCGAAAACAGGTTCGATTTGCCGTGCGTAGATGTCAGTGAGTTTTCTTGGAGGAAGAATAAATGGAATATTGGAGAAAGTAGCGACTATGATTGCATCAAAAACTGCCCCGGTAGCTCTAGCCCGCACTTGCTCGATTGCAGATTTGAGAGCGAGATATAGGTGTCTCTGTCCAAGGTACGTTTTGGACCTTAGAGCATAACAGGACTGATTCATTGCCATCGGCACGAGTGCCAAATTCAACTTGCCCACAGTTCCACGCGCCGTGATGAAGACCGTTTCGCAAGGATAGAGCTTGCTATTGCAGGCGCGCAGACCCTCTTCAGTAATGGTCTTCTCGGTCTTGAGTGCATACGGGGTATCGGTTACGTCCTTTGGAGTGAAAAATCCTATTTCGCCATTCCAGAACGACGGGTTGTCCGTCTTCGGCGTTCCACCCGAATGAATCTCCATCACCGCCGACGCGGTGGACATTGCCCACTCCTCGGGTAGTCTGTCAATGATCTTGACGTGTTCGTGGCCGGGGAAGCGGAGGTGGACAAACCATTCGCGATAGAGCAGTCGCGCCGCCTCCTCCAACAACGCAATCCGACGCCGATTGTTCTCGATCAGGTCGTCATAAGCGGACAACACCCCCACAATTGCATCCTGAATTTGTAGATCCGGGAGTGGTAGTTCAATTCCCTTAAGGACTGTAAGGTTGATGTTTGGCTGTGCCGCCTGACCGCCAATGCCTTGGCACATTCGAAAGGTCTGGGGGTTCTTAAAGAAAAAATAGACGAAACGGGGGTTTGCTCTTTCACGGATTACGCGAATTATCCCGATGGCTTGGTTCGTATTTGCGGGCAAATGCTCCGCGCGGACAATGCCGCATCGCCCTACCTGTGCTCCCGCAATTGTGACAAGGATGTCGCCTTCAGTGAGAATTGATCGCTTCAGCTTGTCATGGGTACTTTCCGATACGAATGCGAAGCCGGCTCTATCTAGCGAGCTGTCTCCGTTTAGCGCTTCCGCCTTGATGAAATTCACACCGGCGTCGGTAAAGGGCATGCCATATGTTGTGGGGGTCGTACCCTTGGTCACGACCTCAGTGATTTCATCGATCTTTGAGACTGTCCATCTCACGCTCCCAACTCCTCAAAATTTCGGCCGATCCGCGCCGCCAAGACCGCCGCCTCCTCATTAAGGCCCTTCAGGTCGATGTGAATAGACCGGAGCGCCTCTTCAAAGTCGAAATCCTGGTCCTCCTTCTCGGGCGCCACGCCGACGTAGCGGCCGGGCGTCAGGCTCCAGTCGTGCGCTTCGATCTCGTTTCGGTCTACGAGCTTTACCAAGCCTTCGACATCCCGCAGTTCAGCTTCGGGGAAACGCTCTTGCAGCCAGTCGGCCTGCCGCAGGAAATAGCGCGCCCGTTGCAGCGCCTCCGCGGCGGCCGCGCGTGCGTCCTCCAGCGCCCGGCGCGCCCGACTGATTTCGGGGTTGTCCCAGAGGTCCGATTCCCGAGCCTCAAGTTCCTTCACCGCGATATCGATCGCTTGGCCAGCCAGCTTCGCCGCCAGATCGATCTGCCGGGTCAGGTCCCCGCAGCCATGGGCCATGTCGTGCAGGCCTTCACGGGCTGCATGCAGGGCGGCATTGTTGCGTGTCCCGTTGTTCCCACCCTCGTTCCAGTGGGCAACTCGGTCTGCAACTTCAATCGCGAATCCCGCGATGTCAGCAAATAGCGCGGGCCGTGTGGAGGTAAGTTCCTCCCAGGTCGTGGCCAGCGGGTTGGGATGTCGCTTCTCGGACGCGAAGGGTTTGATCAAATCGATCAGCTTGCCGAGGCCATCCTTGAACGCCGCGAGCGGCTCGCCGGTCGCCTGCCCTTTCGTAATGGCCCGGGCGAGATAACTCTGGACCAGCTTGAGGAAGCGGTCCGGCTGTCCCCGATAAAGCCAGACGATGGCTGCAATGTTCTTTTGCTGCTCCGGGCTGAAGTCGTAGATGGAACGCGAGACCTTGCGATAGATGTTGCGTGCATCGAGCATGAGGACGCGATCGGCCCGCTCGGGGTCCCGCTCCTTGGCCCGGTCGAAGAACCAGAGCTGGCAGGGTACGGTGCGGGTGTAGAAGAAGTTGCCGCGGATGTCGATCATCACGTCCACGGCGCCGGTCTCGACCATCCTCCGGCGTACCTTGGCCTCGTCTCGCCCGGCGCTGGAGGCCTGCGATGACATGACGACCCCGGCGCGACCGGTTACGTTGAGGTAGCTGTAGAAATAGGAGAGCCACAGGTAGTTGGCGTTCGAGATCTTCTTGGCCTTGTTGACGCCGGGCAGGCCGAACGGAAGGCGTTGGTCACCCTTGACCTTCTCGGCGTCCACCTCATCCACGTTGAACGGCGGATTGGCCATCACGAAGTCGCACTTGCCGGCCAGCTCGTGCGGGTCCTTGTAGTAGGTGATGGCTTCGTTTCCGGCCCGGATGGAGCCCTGCAGCCCATGAACGGCCAGGTTGATCTGGGCCAGCCTGGCGGTGGTCTCGTTCTTCTCGTGACCGTAGAAGGTGGCCCGCTTCATCGTGTCTTCGCCTTTGTGCTGGATGAAGTGGCTCGATTGCACAAACATGCCGCCCGATCCGCAGGCAGGGTCGAATATGACGCCGTGGTCGGGCTCGATGACGTTGACGATGGTCTGGACTATCGAAGGCGGGGTGAAGAACTCGCCGTTGTCGTGTGCGCCCTGCTGTGCAAACTCCGCCAGGAAATATTCGTAGATGCGGCCGAACACGTCGCCCGAGGCCTTGCGCAGCGGCTCTGCGTCGAAGGTCCGCATCATCTCTTCCAGCACATCGTCCTCAAAGCGCTCGTAGTCCTTCGGGAGCTGGCCCGCGAGCGGCTGGAAGCGGTCTTCCACGGCTTCCATGGCGGCGGTTACGGCGGCGCCGAGATTGCCGTCCTTGCGCCTCTCCAGCAGCACGTCATAGCGCGCCGCCTCGGGAAGCATCAGGGCGCGGCGCCGGGTGAAGTCGGCCTTGACCAGCGGGCGCTCGGGCATCCTGCCTGAGGCCCTGTCTTTTTCGATTGCCTTAATCGCCTCGTAGTAGCGATTGGTAGCGTGCCGCAGGAAGATCAGTCCCAGAATCGGCATGCAATACTCGTTTGACGCGAGGTTCGAATTCGCCCGCAGGTTATCCGCGACCTTCCATAGGTTTGCTTCGAACTGCTCGATGCCCTTCAGGGGGTCTGTAATCATTGGCTATCGGTCTTTCTTTCTCTTAGGGTTTTTTCTTGCAGAGCCGCTCTCCAGCGCCGTCAGTCGCTCTTATTCTTCTACCGAGTGCACAACCACAACCGGCCCCAATGTCAAACTACGGGCATCGGTTTGGCGCAGATTACGGGTCATGAGGTCAGCGCAATGGTTGCGGCCAGTGTCGTGTCCCAGTTCCTGCGTTCTGTTCGATAGGTCAGAGACAGTGGGCCACGACTAACGTCTGGACGATTCTCGGCGCTCGTAAAGCCCACTAAGGCTGAAGAAGTGCTGACAGGGTGAATCCTCGTGGCTACCCCTTTTGCAAAACCTTACCTGTTCCTCTTGCGTCGGCGCTTTACTTTTCCCGTGGGACGGTATTGCGCTCTCACTTCAGCCAAAAGCTTGTCGCGTTCTACACCCATCGCGACCCGCGGTGCCGTCTGGCTTTGCAGGCGGCTCTTCAGTTCGTGCCAGATTTCCGAGAAAGGCTGTGAGACGCCATCCACCCAAGGCGTAGTCACAGGGGCAAATAGGAATGAGTTTAACACCTTCAGTGTCATTACAACTGGCCCGACACCGAGCATAAGCGCCACCCGACCGACCTCAACAGACAGCATGAGAATTTCGTCAGTCTTCTCCGGCCCAACCTGCGGGTCAAACGTGACCCTGTCTGGCTGCGTTATCTCACGGGTGAAACGAAACACGCTTGACCGGGATGGGTGTGCGTAGTCGCAGAGCGCTGCGTACACCGTAGTGATCGCCTGTATTGCCTCTGCGATCGCTGATAATGTGTCTTTTGCCGTCTTCGCGCTATGCAGCTCCGGACCTTCGCCCGGCTTGAGTTTCCGCGCATACGCAAAATGAATGAGCATGCTTTCGAGTTCTGGGGCCAAGGCGGGTTGCTCAAAGAACTCGCCCTTGATTGCCCTGCGTACCACCAAGTGGGAGTCGGCCAAGCTGGACGGCACCTCTGAGAAAGACTGGAAGGTATCTGCTGCAGCTTCCAAGAAACCGCGAATCCCCACGGCCAGCATCAATACGTTCCCATCTGCCAGGGCGCGCTCGCTTCCATGCAGCCACTCGTGAAGTCGCATCAATGCCGCGCAGGCCCCAAAGTGCGCGCGGTAGAGGATTTCCTGCCAATAGACTTTATTGCGCTCCGCGACGCTTTCGAGAGCTTCGTACTCGGCGTGCCGCATGATGGGATAGGTGCGCGGATTAACCGATCGGGCAAAAGAGTCGAGCAAGGAGGTGAGTAACGCCGACTCCGGGCCAAACAGCCCGGCCCCCTCCTTCACTCTGGCGGGGTCAGTAGACGAAGTAGGTTGCGGCCCGCCACAGCACTTCTTGAACTTTTTCCCACTACCGCATGGACAGCGTTCATTCCTGCCGATGCGTCCCGTCTCTGTCATTGTGGCGTTCTCCACATCTGCTCGGATTTGGATCGTGACAAACCAAATCTGAACACGAGGAACCCATAAACACCTCATACTCGTGCCGAGGATAGGGGGACGTCGACTTTGCGTAAATGGGATGGGCTAATCTGCAACCTTCCCACTGGCTGACGACTTAGAAATACCTGCGTCGAATCAGTTCGTTTATAGTCCGCCGCAGATCTGCCAAGAAGTTTTCGTCAATGGCGTCCGTCCACCAATGCGCAATGTTGTTCCTGTAATTGGTAAGCTCTCGCAGGGTCTTTTTGCCGGCTACGACTACATTGTCATTTTTGATGTCCCCGTTGTAGTTCAGGTATCTTCCTCCCGTCTCAACCAACGATTGCCACAACCGCAAGTACTGGAGTCGCAGGTAAGAATCATCCTTGTGCTCATCGCTGTACATGGACCTGACAAGAAGCTGCATATGCGGGGTCGTAGTGTCCAGTGCCATGGCACCCATGGCTTTCCGAATCTCTGCTGTCCTGCTTCTGAGAGTTTTGGAATCCATCACCGTTGCCGTTTGTCCCCTCGCGGACACTGTAGGTCGAATCATTTCCACGAAGCGCCCGTCGTCCGTGACGAGACAGCTCTGATCTACATACTTGCGTATCGGATCCGGTGTCTGCTGGGCGACTCGGACGGCTGCCAGTATCAAATCTGCTTGCTGGTGATTGCTGGGAATTGTCGGCCACGCTCCGTCCCCGGTAGCCCAAGCGGTAATGAACTTTTGATTTTCCCTACCGCCAACCAATACAGGTTCCTTTTCACCATCCCGCACGAGTACTTCATCCGCAATGCTGCATTCCCCTTGATCATCCGGACTGGCGTCAAATCGTTATACTCCTCGATCACCAAAAACACCGGTATGCTGTCCTTTTGTTGGGCTCTGATCTTCTTGTCGGTTTCACCGACCTCGTGCCGTAAGCACGGACTGATGGCGTAATGCCTGCCTCGGGTAGCATTTGCGAAGTAATCGACCAGATTTGAGGTGACATACGCTTGAACCGACGGAGAGTTGTAAATGGATTGATGAGATTCGTCGCCGTTGGGACGGAAGATTATCCCCGGGAAGTCGAAAATCTGTGTTCTACAATGCCCGCTGATTGTGCAGTCCAGCTCCTTACCTCCAATGGCTGCATACATTCCCCGCACTGCGGCTAGCGAAAAATTCGCCTTTGGGGCAATCGGCCGAAGAGACTTTTCCCGATCTGCTACTGGTCGGTTCTTTCTCGCCATTATGAATTTGCTCCGTCTGTGGTTGCGCTTCCGGCTTCCGATGCCATCAACGAGTCTCGCAGGCAAAAAACGGAAATTCTCCTTCGGTCGGGCACCGGCCTCGCTCCAGCAAACTCGCGCTCGTTGCACGACCGGCCCAATAGGCGATTTCCTCAGCCCCACACAAGGAAAATGGCCGCCACCGGTATAGAATTGTCGCACTTCGGAGCTGAACTCGGACAATGATTATGCAGTTATCGGGCAATTGTACTGAACTCGGATATGTGTGTTGGACTGAGGCTGGGTGCTACTGTATCAAGAATGGAACTGATGATGGGCTTGGCTAGAGGCGTCCTGGTTAAAGCCCGCCACGGTGGCTCCAGTCAGGTAACCAATGGCGCTCCGGCAAGGGGTGAAGAGCACTGGGGCTGATTGCTAATGTCGATCCTCTTATGGACCCTGGCGCTGCTGCTGGTGGCGGTGGGCGTGGCGGGGACGATCATGCCGGGGCTGCCGGGCACGGTGCTGGTGCTGGCCGGTCTGATCCTGGCTGCCTGGATAGACGGATTCTCCCGTGTCGGCGCCCCAACGGTCGTTGTCCTGGTGGGCCTCACCCTGCTGGCCTACGCGGCCGACTTTATCGCCGGGGCCCTCGGAGCCAAGCGATCGGGGGCCGGCACCCGGGCCGCCGCCGGAGCCGGGCTGGGTGCGCTGGTGGGACTGTTCTTCGGCATTGTCGGGGTGTTGACCGGTCCCTTCCTGGGGGCCGTGCTGGCTGAGCTGACTCTCCACGGCAACCTGGAAAGGGCAGGCCGGGCGGGCATCGGCACTTGGCTGGGAATGGTCGTGGGCGCGGCCGTCAAGGTGTCGCTGGTCTTCATGATGATTGCTGTTTTCCTGCTGGCCTATTTCGTCTGAAACAAGGGGAGAAATCCTCCGCCGTCACAGTGCTGCCTCTGCTTTGCGGCTTACTGGCACCCCGGCTATTGCCTTTCGCTCCTGGGGCACTCATCGCGCCACCAAGGCTCGACTTCGGGGCAGGTTCTTGCATTGTTGTGAACTTCTATGCGGGATTCCTCCTTGAATTGATTCGGGTTCGCTCCCATCAGCTTCTCGGATTCAATCTGTGTGAAGAACCCTCACAGAATTAGCCAGAAGTAACACCAAGAAGTCTGCGTCGTAGAACGCTACAGAGGTCGTACAGAGGAGTATGGTCCCGTTAGGGGTGGCAATTAAGCCATCTATCTGCAAGCGGATATTCTGCCGTATTCAAGGCATAATTGAGGGAGAAGGAAACGATCAAACCGCGAAGATAAGGGACGATAAAGAGGAGATAAAGACAGTGAGGCCCGCTGAACTCTCATTTGCGAGGCAAGTGCGAGATTGAATTACAATCCCCTATACCTTTGCCAGAATGCCGGGTTCTTCCCCAGTGATCAGATGATCTGATCAATTGCCAGTCGTTCTAAGAAACGGTTCTTTTGTAATCGATTGCCAGGATTTTCAATGACTTCAAAACATCCGGCCGACGCAGTCTACTATCTGTACCTGCAATTACAGAACGTACGGTGCTTTAGGGAGAAACAGACCCTGGATTTGCGCGGAAGATCTGGCGAGCTTACACCATGGACACTACTTCTCGGAAATAACGGTGTCGGCAAGACGACCCTGTTGCAATGTCTCAACTGGATGCGTCCTGTTCCCTATGAACCTCCAGAGGGCCAACCTGTTGCAGAACAACCTGCTAAGGTGCAGCCTGCACTGACCAACGCAGAAAACGCAGTTCTCTCATCGCTGCTCCGTGACGGCGAAAATGACTTAACGCTGGACGCTGCCTTTGGCAAAGGGCAAACGTTCCAGGCCGCCTCCAAACCAAGTATTCACACTGGGATCGATATCTCAGGGAATCGGGGCATGCTTGATAGCCTGGAGTTGACTCAAAACATTGGTGAAGTTCCACCAGTGCCGACGATCTTCGGATATAGCGCCAATCGACGCATGGGGCTAATGAATCTGGATCGCAGTGAAATGGTTGATCAAAGTGCGACTCTAGCGTGGGACGCCTGGGACTCAACCGAATTGTTCGACGCCGCTGAAATTCTAGAGCGCCTGGACTACGCGGCCGGGAAAAAAAGGCCGCAAGCAAATGTTCTTCTGGAGAAGATAAAAGAGGCTCTGGTGGCCATCCTGCCAGACATCCAAACATCGAGCAACATCAGAATGCTTGGACCTAACCTCGGTTCCGACAGGCAGAAGAGTGGTGTCAGATTCCAGACTCAATACGGAGATGTTCCACTAAGCGCACTAAGCCTCGGTTATCAAACCGTGACGGGGCTTGCGCTCGATATAGCGTGGCGTTTAATCCAACAGAATCCTGGTCACTCGTCACCTCTAACTCAACCAGCGATTGTATTAATCGATGAAATTGATTTGCATCTTCATCCGCTTTGGCAGCGACAGATTATGAGCACGCTTAGCCTCCATTTCCCGGCGGTTCAGTTCATAGCAACGGCTCATAGTCCCCTAATGGTTGATGCAAATTCCCAGACGAACCTTGCCGTACTCAGTGAACATGACGGCGAGGTCATAATAGAGAATAATCCACAGGCGGTCGAGGGTTGGCGAGTTGACCAGATATTGACGAGCGAGCTGTTTGGCCTTGACACAACAAGAGCCCCGCGCGTTCAGGCACTCCTGCAGAAGCGACAAAACATCCTGGCCAAAAAGCGAAGAACGGCTGGTGACAAGGCGCGGCTTGCAGAGATTGAAGCACGTCTTGACGAACTACCAACTGCGGAGAGAAAAGAGGATCAGGACGCAATGGACCTAATAAGACGAACCGCAGCACTTATCCAAGAGCGCCAGAGTCAGAGATGATTCGCATCAATAGGCCTGATGTGGCGCCGGGTGTTCTCTTGAACGCTGGCATCATCCGAACAGGAGAGATCTGCACACTGCACGACGCCAGTCCAGAGGAATACACCGAAGGTAGTCAGAGATTCGAATTCCAGCGACACATTTATGCACACCCGTCTGTGAAACAAAGGATTTATAACGCTCAGTACGGTAAGTGTTGCTACTGCGAGTCGGCCGTTCCTTTGCCGTCCCAGGGTCAGATTGAGCATTTTCGCCCGAAGGGAACGGTGAGGCAAACCCGTAAGCAACCCAAGATGCGACCGGGATACTATTGGCTCGCCTATTGTTGGGAGAACCTTCTATTCATCTGTGGGGGCTGCAACATCAAAAAGTCTGACTTGTTTCCCTTGGAAGATCCAAGTCGGCGGGCGCGTAGTCACCACGACGACATCACAGCAGAGGGCCCGCTCTTGGTTGATCCCTCTTTAACCGATCCGCGACGGGACATTCGGTTTAAATTCGACGCACCTTTTGGCGTTACGAAGAGCGGCAGAACAACAATCAACTTGTTGGGTCTGGACCAACCAAGGTTTTCGGAAGAGCGCCGGATTTGGTTGGACGAGCTGCGGGTGCACGTCGACAGCCTACGAATATTCGGTAATAAAGCTATGAACGGGGAAGAAAAAAAGCATGTAGCTAACATCAAGAAACTACTTGCGAATGCTGTCATGCCGAGTTCTCGATATAGCTCTATGGCAATGGACTTTCTCGAGTCTGCCTATCCCCAAGATTTGCGCTGAGATCCTAATACGCCAATTCAACAGGGTCGCGAAGAACATGCGCGATCATGTGACGAGCGAACGTTGCGCCTATTGGGGAAAGCGATTCGCTGTCGCCAAGAGATTGGATCGCTGCGAATTGTTCACGAAGCGTGCAGTGTCGTGCGCGTAGATAGGACCTTACCTGAGTGCTATCGACAAACCGCAGAGCCTGAAGTACGAATTCGTTGACACCGAAGAAGGCATATGCACCGTGGAGGACTCCAGACACGGGACGTAATTCCCTACGCCAGGGCGAGTAGAGTGTTCCGTTCGAAGTCTTTAGAAGGGGCACAACATGTTCGATAGCGGTCAGTTGAAGATGCATGCACTCGTGCAATATTGATTCAGCAACGCGCCATGACGCCTCCGGAGATGATTTCGTCGGGACAGAAACAAAGGCCGAAAACGGTGCCTCTGGATCGCTGAAACTTATGTCTGTATGATTGTCCGGCGGCTTGATTACATGGAGGCTTCTGACGAAGTGTTTAATCGTATCCGAAGCGCTGGAGAAACGATCAAGAATCGCGAAACTTTCGGTAATCGTTTGCAGCGCAAGGGGTAATGCTGAATCTGTCCCGGAATAACACGAATATGGACAACCGAACAAGTCGCTGAGCTGCGGAGAGGGCAGCCACTCAATGGACAGATTGTACCGAGGGAGGCGGCGTGAGGTTTTTGGCAGCGCAAGTATGCCATCCTGGATGCTGCCAGTGCTAATTCCAGATGAGACCGCACCGAGCGTGCTGTAGTGTTGCCTATAGATTCCCTTGTCCTTTTGGAGAATGCCCCACTGAGATTCTGCAAGCATCTGGGCCAGCTTGGGCTCCCATGCCGAATTTGCAGTCCTGAGCAGAGCTTGGCGTACTATCTTACTTAGACTTGGTGCCACTCCCATGCCTTTCGAAGAACGAGCAAATAAGTGTGAATCGATCACCTCGGATTTGTTTTGAGACCGCATGGTGAGAATGGGGATTGATGGCAAATCCTATCGCACTGTTTGCTTTCGGCTGAAGGATCTTGGATACATCACGCGCATTGGAACTACGGAACAACATGAGTAATCCGCCCGAATCAGGCTCCTCAGTTTCGTTAACCTGCACCAATAGACGATGTGTTTCGCGGCCCGGCAGATAGTCATTGTGGATTCCTATTCGTTGTCCAGGGGTCAATTTGTGGGCCACCATCTCAATGTGATCGAGAAATTTCGTCCCGAAGAGTGTCGCAGCTTCAGATTGGAGGTGAGTCAGAAAAGGAAGAGAGGTCAGAAATGCGAGCGTGGAGGGGAGCGATGCGAAACGAAGCTTGATTTCATATTGTTCATAAAAGTCAGTCTGGACAAGCCTCCAGGCAGATTCGCTCTTGAACCAATCTTGTAGGGCCTTGTGAACCTTGGGCGAGAAGACATCGGTCGCATAGAAGTATGGGAAGGGAGATGAGAATGATCGTGAGTTCATTAGCGAGAGCATGAAAGGACTACCCTATGCGATATGAACTCAAAGAGTCTCTGACATGCTGGATGAGCAGAACTTGATCTGAGCAATATATGGAAGGGTTATCATAGCCATTGCTATCTCTCCACCGATGGGCCGGCATTCCTCCACCACAAACAGAGAGTTCCTGGCAATTCAAGCAGGCGCTTGAAGAGGGCTGTTGGAGGGCGTGGTAGTTTTTGAACGTCGATGTTTGTCGTATGTCCGCGAGGGAATCGGTATGAACCGACCATGCAGGTTCAAAACGATCAGCCCCGTTGTAAGCGCTTTTTAGTGTGTCATTCCTCGTGAAGGAACCGTCGGTATCAATAACTACGATCCCGTAGTCCGTGACGCCAATGCCTTCCTTGGTGCCATAGCCACCTAGCAAAAGCTTGACGACATCATCAAGAATCCTGATTGGAGTGGGGTGTGGATCTCGTATGTAGATATCAAATAGCCGAGCTAGCCATGATCCATACTCGGTCGAGTCTGGTGAGGACTTGCCTGGAGGAAGTCGCGAGTGATTCCCGTCTCTGTACAAGAAGTCAAGCCTAGGTGCATCGAATTCTTTCAGGTAGTGGTAAACAGTCGCTGGGTCAGAGTGAGGATCTATGACGGCAAGCAGTCCTGAGTAGAGACGCTGGGAGTCTTTGTGATTTCGGAGACAAGCGATGCCGCCAGTGACTCTCTCTTGGGTAGGAGCCCCGTCATAGGCATGGCGGTGTTTGTCATGAACCTCGGGGGGGCCATCAAGGCTGACAGAGAGCGTGGCATCGGCGCTTGCGCAGATGTCGAGCAACTCATTTGTGATGAGGAGTCCGTTGGTTTGGATGCAAAGGGTCGCCATTGGTCCGATTGCTTCCCTCAACGTAGAAAGTGTGAATTCAAGTTCCTTCTCTCCAAGGAGGAGGGGCTCCCCACCGTGTAGAACGACATCAAATGGTCGCTGTTGATCGAGCAGAAGTCGCTTAAGCGAATCCGCTAGTGCCATCAGGGTACTTCTTGACATCAGGCTGGGCATGGATGCCCAGGAGCTGTCTCCCATTTTGTACACGTAGCAGTAGCTGCAGTCGATGTTGCATCGACTAGCAACCTTAATGAGGATCGTGTCGATCGTTACGCCCGCCGCTTCATCAGCGGTTGTGTCGGTGATGGAAGCGATTGTAGGCATTCGGGCAACTAGCCTCGTCAATTCGAACCTCGGCGATGAGTCTATCCAAGGCGGGGCTCTTCACTTCACTCAAGGGAACTTCGCGGGGCTCCGGAGCGGGAGTAGTCGGCCTTGCGACTTGGTCCTGTTCAAGCTTGTTTGACATTTTCCTTCCTCGCTGCTTTGTACAGCTACTTTGTACACGACAAATATGCCCACCGATAGACGGTTGCCACATAGTGAGAATTATAGCAAAGCTAGCTGATATTATCTTTGTAGAAGCTCTTTTTTATCAATGGCTTAGATGGTAGTTTTGAAGATAGAAACGTTTGATTTTTCAGCCAAATAAGAAAACCTGTAAAGACAAATATACCAATAGTTTACATCGATATTAAGCTGCTAAAGATTGCTATTATAGCGATATTATCTAGCCACCTGAATGGCGTCAATTACAAACTCGGTTCTGCGCCACCGGCAGACTTTCCGTCTTCTGGAGAACGAGGCGATCCAGCTCGTCGTATTCGACGAGCGCCATCTGGCTGAAGTCCTCTCCTGGATGAGCATCGGCGACAGAGGCGGGAAGCTTTGCTGACAACCACCAAACCCACCAAATAGGCACTTGCCCTGATCGCAGTTGGGTAGGGTCCCGATCGGTCATTGATAATTGCCCTCTTCCTGCTGGCCTGGTTTTTCTGAGTGGATGGAATGCGTAGCCGTCATCGCCCCTTGATGGGAAATGAAGCCCTGTGATTCTTGAGATCGTAGCCGGGTGCTGCTATATTGGCGTCAACACCCTTGCGGTTTCGACCGCAGGGCGCGGGGCCTCTTCGGAGGCCCCTGCTTTTTGGGGTGGGAATCGACAGGGGCCGAGTGTCAGGACTGGCGCTTGAGGGAGCGCCAGTCCAGGTGGCGGGTCAGGTACATGGTGACGGCCAGCGCCAGGAAGAGACCGAGGGAGCCGACCAGCAGGGCGTAGTCCTGGTTGCGGAGCAGGATGTAGAGGTACCCATACAGGAGCCCCAGGATGAGGGCCATCAGGGCTGCTCCGCGGGGCTTGCCCAGCACCGACAGGCTGTAGCCGACCAGCAGGACCACGGTGGAAGCGCCGGCCAGAACATAGGCCGGGCCGAAACCCAGGTGCTCGGAAAGGGACAGCACCAGCAGATAGAACAGGCACATCCCGGCGCCTATCAGCAGGTATTGCAGCGTGTGAATCCGCAACCCGGAGAGTACTTCATAGAGCCACAGGGTGATGAAGGTGAGAGCCAGAAACAGGATGGCGTACTTGACGCTGCGATCGACCATCCGATAGGGGTCGACCGGTGTTGCCAGGGTCAGGCCGAACCGGGAGGGTGAGGTCGAGGATGGGGCCGTTTGGGTTGTCCATCGTTGAGGGTAGCCGCGTCCCAGGAAGGGTATGCTCCAGGTGGCCTCGAATCCCCGGTCCGTCACCGTGCGCTCGGACGGGAGCCAGTTTCCCTGGAAGCTGGGATGGGGCCAGTCCGACTGGAGGTCCACGGTGGTCTGCTTGCCGAAGGGCGCAAAGAAGACGGCCCCGCTGCCGTTGAGCTCCAGCGGAAACCGGAAGTCGAAGGCCGTTCCCTTCAGCCGCCCTTGCAGGCCGGCCTGAATCCCGGGAAGGTCGCCGCTGGATTCGCCCGATCCGGGCTGAAAGGGAAGACTCTCGCCATTCCAGGAGAGCACGGCTGAATTCCGGATGGCGCGGGCATCGGAGATATTGACCGAAAGGTGGGCGCGGTCCCAGAGAATATCCTCCGGCCGGACTCCCCATTCGCTGAAGTCGGGCTCGGCGAAACTGCCCCGCAGGTCCAGGGTCAATCGATACACCGGCACCTCGAAGATCCCTCGATAGCGCAGGTGGGTTTCCGCCTTGCCGGAGACGGTCAGTGTTTCCGCCAGAAAGTGGCCGTAGCTCACCTCGGTCCGGGTGGAGAGCTCACCCTCGGAGGTCCGCTCGTTGCGGCGCTCCAGGTAGGGGATGACAATCCGGGGTCCCGCCAGCGACTGCTCCCTGCCCCACTTGGAAGTCACCTCCCGGGTTGCCTCCTGCTGTCTCGTCCGGCGCTCCGAGACGACGCCGTGAATCAGCAGGATGGGAATTTGCAGCAGGAGCACCAGCAGCCCCAGCAGGCAGGCGCGCCACAGCGGTGAGTTCAGAACGGCCTGCGGGTTGAGCAGGGATCGGGGCGATTCGGTTGACATCGGGAGGTCTCCTCGGCAAGATACCGCTTGACTTTCCAGGCACAGGCAAACACCGCAGACCGGGCACTGAAGATTATGGCGCCTGCGGCAACTTTCTGGGAGCAATCCCGGCCAACTTGATATAAAGTGGGCGCCTCTATTGAAGCCGGCCAGGTTTCAGGCAGGTGCTGATCTTGAGATCCGTCCCCGGTCACAGGGACTCCGGAGATCGCTGTCATGCCAAATGCACTCTTAGTTTACCCTGAATTTCCTCCTTCCTACTGGGGCGGCAAGTTCGCCCTGGAGTTTGTAGGGAAAAAGGCGGGTTTTCCCGCTCTCGGCCTCCTCACCATCGCCGGCATGTTTCCCTCCAGGTACGACCTCCGCGTGGTGGATCTGAATGTGACCACCCTGAAGGAATCGGACCTGGAGTGGGCCGACCTGGTTTTCACCTCCA
Organism: Terriglobia bacterium; assembly: GCA_963665655.1. Classification (GTDB taxonomy): domain Bacteria; phylum Acidobacteriota; class Terriglobia; order Versatilivoradales; family Versatilivoraceae; genus Versatilivorator. The sequence continues at coordinate 3,099,205 of OY762429.1, read as the reverse complement.
CCATGATCGTTCAACGCGATTCCCTGGACTGGGTGATCGAGCGCTGCAACCGGGCCGGCGTTCCGGTGGTGGCCGGAGGGCCTCACCCCACCACCTATCACGAGGAAATCCAGGGCGTGGACCACTTCCTGCTGGATGAAGTCGAGGAGATTCTGCCCCGGTTCCTGCGGGACATGGAGACCGGAACCGCCAAGGCCATCTACCGGGCGCCCCAGAAACCGGATGTAACCCGCACGCCGCCCCCCCGCTTCGACCTCGTGGACATGAAGGACTACTACTCGATGTGCTTGCAGTTCTCGCGGGGGTGTCCCTTCGACTGCGAGTTCTGCGACATCACCAAGCTCTTCGGTCGAGTGCCGCGGACCAAGACGCCGCGCCAGATGCTGGGGGAGTTCGACACCCTCTATGAGCTGGGTTGGCGGGGCAACGTCTTCCTGGTGGACGACAACTTCATCGGCAACAAGCGGGAGGCGCTCGAGCTTCTTCCCGAGGTGGCCGAGTGGCAGAAGGAACGCCGCTATCCCTTCGCCCTCTTCACCGAGGCCAGTGTCAACCTGGCCCGAAACGACGAATTGATGGACTCCATGATCGAGGCCGGTTTCGATTGGGTGTTTCTGGGAATCGAGACTCCCAATCCCAAGGCTCTGATCAAGACCAAGAAGGCGCAGAACACCAGCAAGAAACAGGAGGAAGACTATCTGCTGAGCGCCGTTCGCAAGATCCAGCGGAAAGGGATGGAGGTCAGCGGTGGATTCATCCTGGGCCTGGACGGAGACGACGAAGGGGTTTTCGACGCCCAGATCGACTTCATACAGGAGGCCGGCATTCCCATGGCCATGGTGGGGCTGTTGACGGCGCTGAAGGGCACCGACCTCTACGACCGCCTCAAGAGGGAAGACCGGCTGCTGGAGGAGACTACCGGGACCAGCGTCAACGTCGTCCTCAACTACAAGCCCGAAATGGACCCCCAGACCCTGATCGAGGGATATCGACGGGTGCTGACCACCATTTACGACCCGACCCTGGAGAACTATTTCAGGCGCTGTCTGAACATGATGGAGCATGTCAAGCCCAGCCCCCACGTTTCCAAGCCGGTGGGCATGAACGAGGTGCGGGCCATTGGAAAATCGTTGCGCCGGCAACTCTTTTCCAGACAGGGTCCGGCCTACCTGAAGTTCATTGCCAAGGTCGCCAGGGACCATCCCCGCATGCTCACCCAGGCTTTCCATCTGGCCGTCATGGGCTACCACTTCGAGAAGGTCACCAGCCAGCAGATCGCCATCCACGACTTCAAGGAGTTTCTGGAGGCCGAACTGGATTCGTTCACCCAGGCGGTTTCCCACTCCGTGCGTGCCGGCGCCAAGGAAGTGGAGGAACTCAGGGTCCAGGTGCAGGAATTGTTCTCGCGAGTCCATGCCCGCTACGAATCCATGCACGACGATCTTCGCTATGGCGTCGAAGACGCCCTGGAATCGTTCCGGTCGTCGGTGAACGCCCAGGTAGACCAGTTTGCGCGATTGGCGGTGGCCGGCGCCTAGCCCCTCCGCACGCCTTCTGTCCTTCCCTCCGCGCACAGGCCTTCGCCCCACGGCTCGACTTGTGCCCCCCACCGCATCAGCCTTCGCCATCTGCGGCTCCCCCTCAAGGGGGGGAGTGAGCCTTTTGAGAGGTGGTGCGTTCGGGGACACGGCTCGTGATCCGCCGCCTACGCGGCGAATCAAGAATTGCCTCCCCGAACGCGCAACTCGCTACGGGCGAGAGCCCGGCGAAACTCTCATGAAAGTGAAGGTCGATGAGCTCCAGGCCTCTCTGCTGAGCTCGCCGCTGCCCCAACCGCTCCGGCGGCCGGTTCAGGGAGGCCAGGTCACCATCTACAAGCGCGATTGCCTGCTGGTTCGAGCCCGCGCCAATCAGGGGCAGGTGGGTTACGGGGTCGGGACCCCCTCTCCCAACGTGGCCCAGTTGATCAATCGAAACCTGCGCGCGGCCGTGGTGGGCCTCAACCCCGCAAATCTGCCCGGCCTGCGCAGGAAAGTGTTCCAGCGCCGCCCCAGGTACCCGGGCGTGGTGCAGGCCTTCGCTGCAGTGGAAATGGCTCTGCTGGACCTTCAGGGAAAGATCGTGGGGTGTCCCGTCTCGGAGCTTCTGGGCGGGCGGGTGCGTGGCAGAGTGCGAATCTATGCCAGTGGCGGAGTCTACCTCGACGGGGAGGAGAGTGTCCGGGAGGCGGGCTTGTGGGCCGGTTCGGGGTTCTCCGCCTGCAAGCTGGAACTGGGAAGATCGCCCGGGCAGGACTTGCAGACCGTCCGCGACTTGCGCGAAGCCTTTCCTCCGCCCTGGGGAATCATGGTGGACGCCAGGGCCTGGCGCGGGGAGCGTTACGGGTTGGAGGAGACCGCTCGGCTGCTGCGGGAAATGGCTCCCAGCCGGCCGGAGTGGGTGGAAGAGCCGGTGGCCCCGGAGGACAGGGGGGCGCTTCGGCAGTCGTTGAAGGACTGCCCGGTTCCGATCTCGGGAGGCGGTGGCGAGCCCTCTCCGGCAGAATGGCTGGAACTGGCGGAAACGGATTGGCTGGATGTCCTGCAGTTGGATGTGCTCCATCTTGGGGGACTGGTCGACGGCCGCCGAGTCTTGCGGGAGGTGCAGCCGCTCGGCCGCCGTGTGGCCATCGGACGGCTTTCCACGCCTCTGGAAGCAGCGTCCCTGGCCCAGTTGGCCAGTTGTTTCGGGGACGACCTGGTGGGTTGGATGGAGTGGCCGCAATACTCCGGCGAAGGCAGGTCCGGCACCTATCCCTTTGGACTGGCGGAACAGATGCTTCACACTCCCCTGTGGATCGACAAGGGAGAACTGATCGTTCCTGAAGCTCCGGGGCTGGGCGTCAAGATCAATGAATCGGTGATCCGGCGATTCCCCTATCGCACCGGCCCCTGCTCGAGTTTCCAGCCCGACCGGGCCTGACGATCACCGCCGGTGTTTCGGGAAAGTGGAGAGTGGTGAGTGGAGAGTAGAGAGTTTCGGGAACAGGCAAGCGCCGTGTGACGTAGCGGCACTCTTATAGCATCTGTGCCAAAATCAACAAGATGCTGAACGTGTCGATCACGAGACTCTTCACTCTCCACTAGCCACTCTTCACTGTCGTTTCCGCCAAGCCGAAAAGGGTTGGATTGCGGATTCTTTCTCCTTATAATCCAGTCGCAAATCGGGGAAGACCTCATGGAGGCAGGGGCCGCTAATGAAAGTAACCATTCTGACCGTTTATTCCAGTGCCGGCGTGATCAAGGACCTGGAGAAGTTGATCCTGGAGCTGAGCGAGCAAGAGCCGGACATCTATACGGACCTCAATTTGGATAATGAAGAAGGAACGTTCACGGCCGAGTGGTTTCATCCCGATCTGGGAGAGAAGAATCTGGACTACAGGGAGAACCTCTACTGGAAGATTCGCGAATTGCTGCCGGAATCGCATCTGGCCATTATCGAGGATGAGGAGAGCGAGGAGATCATGACGGTGGGAGACCTGAGTTTCTTCAAGAACGTCATCAAGCGCGCCAGAGACCTGGAAGAGCTCGAAGAGATCCAGGAGCGGATCGAACAGACCGAGATCGGCAATCCTCTTCTCCAGATCATTCTCAACAAGTCCTACGAGGCCAGAGTCAAGTCGCTGCAGCCTTCTGCCTGATCCTCCGACTGCGATCGTTGGCCTCTCTCCCCCTTCCAGCCCCCTCGCCGGCCATTTGACATTGACATCCGAGTGGCCCCGGCTATAATGAAGCGCTTTGGTTTTGAGGCACTTAACCCGCATTTCCCCTAAAGAGCCGGCTTGGCGCGAAGCTCATGAACCCGTTGCGGATCGACCTCAGGGAATTGGAGCGGGGGCCGCGCTCTCTGAAAGCCGGCCTGACCGCCCGCCAGTTGAATCTGGACGAAGGGCAGGTTCGCGTCTCCGGCGAAGTGGCGGTCCGTTTGACGGCCGAAAGACAGTCTCAGGGCGGAGTGCGGGTGCGTGGCGAGCTGGGCGTTGAAATGGAATTGACCTGTGCCCGCTGTCTGGAGGCCCTGTCCCGTCCTCTGACAGCCCACTTCAATCAGTACTATCAATCCAACGCCCACCATTCGCTGACCGGGGAGATCGCGCTTCAGAAGAAGGATATGGAAGTGGGGTTCTTCACGGGCGACTTTATCGATGTGAGCGACATCGTTCGCGAGCAGATCCTCTTGAGCTTGCCGATGAAACCGCTTTGTCAGGAGGACTGCCGGGGTCTGTGTCCGGCCTGCGGGCGGAACAGGAACCGCGACCGTTGCGGTTGCGGCCCGGTGGTCACCGACCCTCGATTGGCCCCGCTGCTGAAATTCAGGAATTGAGGGTCCATTCGATCCGGGGGAACCGTTATGCCGAATCCGAAACGACGCCACTCCAAGTCCCGCCGCAACAAGAGACGGTCCCACGATTTTCTGACCGTGCGCTCCACCTCGCAGTGTCCCGATTGCCAGGAGACCAAGCTGCCCCATCGGGTTTGTCCGCACTGCGGCTATTACCGCGGGCGCGAGGTGATTGAAGTGGGCGAGAAGTAGGCTCCGCAGGCTCCGGGCACGACCGATCCCGGGATCCGTCGGCTCCGGCAACCCGCCGCACCTGTTTGCCCGCGCTCGCCGGCTTTCACCGGTTCCCGCGCTTCCCTGATCGGCTTTCATGAACCATCCTATCGCCTTCATTTTTCCCGGACAGGCTTCGCAATACCCGGGGATGGGCCGGGAACTGACGGACGCTTTCCCGGAAGCCAGGGCCGTCTTGTCAGAAGCCGACCGGGCGCTGGGATTCTCCATTGGACGGTTGTGCTTCGAGGGCAAGCCCGAAGAGCTGCAACTCACCGAGTTCGCCCAGCCTGCCATCCTGACGGTCTCGGTGGCGGCCCATGCCGTGTTGTCGGCTCGAGGGATCCGGCCCCGGTTCGTGGCCGGTCACAGCCTGGGGGAATACAGCGCCATCGTGGCCGCCGGAGGCCTTTCTCTGGCCGATGCCGTGGCCACGGTCAGGAAGCGCGGCCAGTACATGCAGGAGGCCGTCCCGGTGGGTCGGGGCGCGATGGCCGCTCTGCTGGGGATGCCCCTGGAGTCGGTGGAGTCCCTTTGCCGGGAAGCGGCTCAGGGGCAGGTGTTGGCGGCTGCGAACCTCAACTCTCCGGTTCAGATCGTGATTGCCGGTGATGCCGAGGCGGTCCGCCGAGCCGTCCGGCTGGCCCCTCAACGGGGAGCCAGGCGGGCCATTCCCCTGCCGGTCAGCGCTCCCTTCCATTGCGCCTTGATGCAACCGGCCCGGGACCGGCTGGAGAAGGACCTGGGGCAACTGCAATTTCGTGATCTTCGGTGTCCGCTGGTGACCAACGCCGAGGCCGCCGCAGTCCAGCGGGGGAGCGAAGTGGCCGGGGCCCTGGTTCGGCAGGTGTGCGCTCCCGTTCGCTGGAGCGAGACCATTCAACTCCTGAGGGATCGAGGGGTGCGCAGATTCGTGGAGGTAGGTCCGGGCCGGGTGCTGTCGGGACTGGTCCGCCAGACCGACCGGTCGCTGGAGGTTCTCAACGTGGAAGACCTGCGGAGCCTGGACAAGACGCTGGCCGCCGTGGGCGCCGCTGCCTGATGAGCAAGGTTCCAGCTCCATACCGCCTGGCGGATCATTCCGGGTGAAACAAAGGTGTTCCCGGCAAGGGGGTTCGATGTCGCTACAAGGTAAGGTTGCCTTTGTCACCGGCGGATCGCGGGGGATCGGAAGGGCCTGCGCCCTGGTTCTGGCCCAGGCCGGCGCCGATGTGGCCGTGGGCGGAAGGGATGAGGCCCGGCTGGGTGCGGTGGCTGCCGAAATCGAAGGGTTGGGGCGAAAGCCCCTGCCGGTTTCGGTGGACCTGAGGCAGCCGGACCGGATCAAAACGGCCTTTGAGCAGGTCATGAGCGCCTTCGGCCGGCTGGATATCCTGGTGAACAACGCCGGGGTCACCCGGGACGGACTGCTGCTGCGGATGAAGCCGGAAGACTGGTCGGAAGTGCTGCAGACCAATCTGACCGCCACCTATCTGTGCACCCAGGCGGCGGTCAAGATCATGTTGAGGCAGCGATACGGTCGAATCGTGAACCTCTCTTCGGTGGTGGGATTGACGGGCAACGTCGGCCAGGCCAACTACGTGGCCTCGAAGGCCGGGATCATCGGCCTGACCAAGACGGTGGCTCAGGAGGTGGCCAAACGGAACATCACCGTCAACGCGGTGGCCCCGGGCTTCGTGGAAACCGCCATGACCCAGGCCCTCCCCGAGACGGCCAGAGCCAAGCTGCTGGAACGGATTCCGATGGGCCGGGCCGGACTGGACCGGGAAATCGCCCTGGGCGTCAGGTTCCTGGCCTCGGATGAAGCCGGCTACGTGACCGGCCAGGTGCTGCACATCAACGGAGGGTTGTACATGTGAAGTCCCGGTTTCGGGATCCCGGGCAGGGCGGTTCCGGGGGGGTGGCGCCCCCAATGGTTCGCTTGCGTTTTTCGAACGCTGATGGCAACATGAGCCTTTTTTGCGGCGGGGCTGAGAGTGGCGGCGCCATTGGGCCGAAGCGGCCCTGCGGTCTCCGAGCCGGCAATAACGCGAAGGACTTGGGCGTCATTCGGCGGACAAAATTCAAATTCGATTTCAATCGAGGAGGATATGGGGATGGCTGATTCGGGCGTGGAGGACAAGGTCAAGCAGATCATCGTGGAACAACTGGGGGTCGACGAATCGGAAGTGACCTCTACGGCTTCCTTTGTGGACGACTTGGGTGCGGATTCCCTCGATACGGTGGAACTGGTCATGGCATTCGAGGAGGGTTTCGGAATCGAGATTCCCGACGAGGATGCAGAGAAGATCCAGACGGTCAAGGACGCGATTGCCTACGTGGAGACCCACGCCAAGGGTTGATTCGGCAGCCGCGTTGCCGTGCGACCGCAGGACCGGCCTGGTTGAGCCAGGCAACCGGTTCGGTAGCGGGAGGATGGGGCATTGAAACGGAGAGTGGCAGTCACCGGAATCGGCGTGGTGTCCGCGCTGGCCATAGGAACCCGGGAAACCTGGGAGGCCCTGGTCGCAGGAGAAGCCGGTATCAAGCCCATCACCCGCTTCGATACCGGGCCCTTTGCCGTCAAGATCGCGGGAGAGGTCAAGGGATTCGATCCGCTGAACTGGATCGCCAAAAAAGACGTCAAGAAAATGGATCCCTTCATCCAGTACGCGGTGGCGGCCTCCGATTTCGCCATGGAGTCGTCGGGACTGGAGGTGACGCCGGAACTGGCGTCCCGGTTCGGGGTGCATGTCGGATCGGGGATCGGAGGCTTCTCCACCATCGAGCGCGAACACAGCGCGCTCCTGCGAGGCGGTCCCAAGCGGATCTCTCCTTTCTTCATTCCCTCGTCCATCATCAATCTGGCGGCCGGGCAGCTCTCCATCCGGTTCGGGGCCAAGGGTCCCAATACGGCCACCTGCACCGCCTGCTCCTCGGGATCCCATGCCATCGGAGACTCGTTCAGGATCATTGCCCGAGGGGACGCCGACGCCATGCTCTGCGGTGGGTCGGAAGCCGCCATTACCCCCATGAGCGTGGGCGGATTCGCTTCCATGCGGGCTCTGTCCACCCGGAACCAGGAACCGGAAAAAGCCTGTCGTCCATTCGACCGTGACCGGGACGGTTTCGTGATTGGAGAAGGAGCGGGAATCCTGGTGCTGGAAGAGATGCAGAGGGCCGAGCGCCGCGGCGCCACCATCTACGCCGAGATCGTGGGTTACGGCATGTCCGGGGATGCCTATCACATCACCCAGCCCTCCGGAGACGGCGAAGGGGCCTGCCAGGTCATGACCAACGCGGTTCAGGATGCCGGCATTCGGCCGGAACAGGTCGACTACATCAACGCTCACGGCACCTCCACACCCTTCAACGACCGGCTGGAAACCAAGGCCATCAAGCTCGCCTTCGGGCGTCACGCCCAGCGGATGCTGGTGAGCTCCACCAAGTCCATGACCGGCCACCTGCTGGGAGCGGCCGGCGGCCTGGAGGGGGCGATTTCGGTCCTGGCTCTCCACCATCAAACGGCTCCACCGACCATCAACTACGAAAACCCCGACCCCGAGTGCGACCTGGACTATGTGCCCAACCAGGCGCGCAAACAGCCGCTGGAGTACGCGCTTTCAAACTCCTTCGGCTTCGGGGGCACCAACGCCACCCTTCTTTTCCGCCGCTATCAGGGATAACCGCTGGTGGAAACTCAGCACTCCTTCCGGGTGACCCAGTATCAACCGAAGGGCGACCAGGCCCAGGCGATCCGGGACCTGGTTCGCGGACTGGATGACGGCGAGCCGCACCAGGTGCTGCTGGGGGTCACCGGGTCCGGGAAGACCTACACCATGGCCAAGGTCATCGAGCAGATGAACCGGCCGGCCCTGGTGCTGGCCCACAACAAGACCCTGGCGGCCCAGCTCTGCCAGGAGTTCCGCACCTTTTTCCCGGAAAACGCCGTGGAGTACTTCGTCAGCTACTACGACTACTATCAGCCCGAAGCCTACATCGCCGCTACCGACACCTATATCGAGAAAGAAGCCACCATCAACGACGAGATTGACAAGATGCGCATGTCGGCCACCCGGTCCCTGTTCGAACGGCGGGATTGCGTCATTGTGGCCAGCGTGAGCTGCATCTACGGCATCGGTTCTCCGGAAGCCTACTATGGAATGCTGCTCTTCCTGGACAAGGGACAGCGGGTCAGGAGGGAGCAGATACTGAAGAAGCTGGTGGAGATCCAGTACGAGCGCAGCGACGACGATTTCCGCCGGGGCACCTTCCGGGTCCGGGGGGACCGCATCGAGGTCTTTCCGGCCTACGACGACCAGGCCTACCGCATCGAGCTGTTCGGAGATGAAATCGAGTCCCTGTTTCAGATCGAACCGCTCACCGGCGAAATCCGCTTCTCCTACGAGCGCCTCCCCATCTACCCCAAGTCCCACTACGTCATGCCCCGTCCCACCTTGCTCAAGGCCATCGAGACCATCCGGCAGGAGCTGGAGGAGTGGCGCCCCCGGCTGGAAGCCGAGGGCAAGTGGGTGGAAGCCCAGCGCCTTCAGCAGCGGACCCTGTTCGACCTGGAGATGATGAAGGAAATAGGATTCTGTCACGGCATCGAGAACTATTCCCGCCATCTCTCGGGCCGCCGCCCCGGCCAGCCTCCGCCAACCTTGATGGACTACCTGCCTCAGGACCACCTGATCTTCATCGACGAAAGTCACCAGACCGTCCCCCAGGTTCGAGGGATGTATGCCGGAGACCGTTCCCGCAAGCAGAACCTGGTCGACTTCGGGTTTCGCCTGCCCTCGGCCCTGGACAACCGTCCTCTCAAGTTCGAGGAATTCGAACGGCGCCTCAATCAGGTGATCCATGTCTCGGCCACCCCCGGGCCCTATGAGCTGACCAGGACCAGCGGCGCGGTGGTGGAGCAGATCATTCGTCCCACCGGGCTGGTGGATCCCGCCGTGGAAGTACGCCCCGTCAGGTCCCAGGTGGACGACCTCCTTCACGAGATTCGCCTGCGGGAAAAACGGCGGGAAAGGGTGTTGGTGACCACCCTGACCAAGCGCATGGCCGAGGACCTGGCCGAGTACTATCGCGAGGTAGGGGTCCGCTGCCGCTACATGCATTCGGAGATCGATACGCTGGAGCGGATCAAGATCCTGCGAGGCCTGCGGCTGGGAGAATTCGACGTGCTGGTGGGAATCAACCTGCTGCGCGAGGGGCTCGACCTTCCCGAAGTGTCTCTGGTCGCCATCCTGGATGCCGACAAGGAAGGCTTCCTGAGATCCCGCGATTCGCTCATTCAGACCATCGGGAGAGCTGCCCGCCACCTGAGAGGTCAGGCCATACTCTACGCGGATCAGATGACGGAGTCCATGAAGCAGGCCCTGGACGAGACCAACCGGCGGCGGGAAAAGCAGCTTCGCTACAACCGGAACCACGGCATCACGCCGGAATCGATTTTGAAGCCGGTCGACATGAGCCTGATCGCCATGGTCGAGGCGGACTATGTGGACCTGGCGCCGGAGCCGGAAGCCGTCGAGGTGACCTCTCCCGATGAAATCGAAGCCCGGATCCTCAAGCTGCAAGCCAAGATGAGAGAGGCGGCCCGGGACTTTGAATTCGAGGCCGCCGCTCGGTTGCGAGACCAGATCAAGGCCCTGAAGGAAAAGGAGATGAGCTTGCTCTGACAGGCTCGATCGTGAACGGCTCCGTTGGCGGTCCGGGCGGCCGGTTGAAGCAGCCGTCCGCAATGTCCGGACCTGGCTCCCTCCATGCGCAGCGGCCCACCCTTCCCCGGGCCGGGGACCCATGACGATGGCAGATTCTTCCGAGGTATTTCAAAGCGCGGTCGACCGCCGCAGCCCTCGATTTCAGAGGCGTCACCGGGCCATGGAAGCGCTGGTGGCCCGGATGGGCCGGGACGAGGGCGCGATCCGGCAGGGGGGCGGCGCCGAGGCTGAAGGCAGACAGCATGCCAAGGGCCGCCTGACCGCCCGGGAGAGGATCCGACACCTCATCGATCCCGAACCCCCCTTCCTGGAGCTGGGGATCTACGCGGCCCACCGGATGTACGCGGAGTGGGGTGGAGCCCCGGCCGCCGGCGTGATCGCGGGGACCGCCCAGGTCTGCGGGCGTCACTTCATGGTCGTCGCCAACGACGCCACCGTCAAGGCGGGGTCCTTCTTTCCCATGACCGCCAAGAAGGTGCTGCGGGCCCAGACCATCTCGCTGGAGAACCGGCTGCCCATCATCTACCTGGTGGACTCCGCCGGCATTTTTCTGCCGCTGCAGGAGGACGTGTTCCCCGACACCGACGACTTCGGCCGGGTCTTCTACAACAACGCCGTCCTGTCTGCCCGGGGGGTTCCGCAGATCACCGCCGTCATGGGTTCCTGCGTGGCCGGCGGAGCCTATCTGCCGGTGATGTGCGACAAGCTGCTCATGACCGAGGGAAGCGGGCTCTATCTGGCCGGACCGGCTCTGGTCAAGGCGGCCATCGGACAGGAGGTGTCCAGCGAGGAGCTGGGCGGCGCCGGGGTGCACGCCAGCCTCAGCGGCACCGTCGACTTCCGGGAAAAGGACGATCTCAGTTGCCTGCGCCGCATTCGCGAGCTGGTGGACACAATGGGCCGGCGGGCGGGTTCCGGTCCGGATTGCCGCCCCTCGGTCGAGCCCCGCTATGACCCGGCGGAGCTTGGGGGAGTCTTCTCCGTCGATCCCGCCGGCGAGTATGAGATTCGGGAAGTGATTGCGCGCCTGGTGGACGACAGCCGATTTACCGAGTACCGGAGAGAATTCGGCCAGACCCTGGTCACCGGGTACGCCCGGCTGGGCGGATTTGCCGTGGGCCTGGTGGCCAATCAGAGACAGCATCAGCAGAGGCGGGACGGACGCCTGGAAGTCGGCGGCGTGATCTATGCCGAGAGCGCCAACAAGGCCGCCCGCTTCATGATGGACTGCAACCGGAACGGCATCCCGCTCATTTTTCTGCACGACGTCAACGGCTTCATGGTGGGGAAGGAGGCCGAACACGGGGGCATCATCAAGGCCGGAGCCAGGATGGTGAACGTGGTTTCCAACAGTGTCGTTCCCAAGATCACGGTGATCCTGGGCGGCAGCTTCGGAGCCGGCCACTACGCCATGTGCGGCAGAGCCTACGGGCCCAGGTTCCTCTACGCCTGGCCCAGCGCCCGCTACGCGGTCATGGGCGGGGAGCAGGCTGCCCGTACCCTGGTGGATGTCCGACTCGCTCAGAAGGCAAGGGAAGGAGCCGGGTTGACGGATGAGCAGCGCCGGGAGCTGGCGGCAGAGGTCCGGGAGACGTTTGAACGGCAGACCGACCCTCGCTACGGGGCAGCCCGGCTTTGGGTGGATGCTCTGATCGACCCGGCCCGGACCCGGGAGGTGCTCATTCGAAGCCTTCAGGTGGCCGCCCTCAATCCGGAGGCGCCCCCCTTCAAGCTGGGACTCATGCAGACCTGAGGGCGGAGATCCACGATGGACCAAGAGAGGAATCCACGAAGGGGTTGGAGAAGGCTCAAGAATGATCCGCACGACAGCGTGGGAGCACTGCTACCCACTGACCCCCGCCCCCTTCAAACTTCACACTTCAAACTTCAAACTTCACGGATGCAGCAGCACCTTCAGAGCACCGGGGGATCGAGCCAATCGGAATGCCTCCACCGCCCTGGTCAACGGCAGGGAATCCCGGATCAGTCGGCCGGGGCGGATGCGCTTGCGGACCAGCAGATCGAGGGCCGGTTCGAAGCGGCCGCAGCGAGACCCCAACAGGTTGAGTTCGTCCACCACCACCGAGGCGGGATCGAAAGTCTGCTGTCCGTGGAAGGTCGATTTCAGGACTACCGTGCCACGAGGCTTCAGGAGTCGAAGAGCAAGGCCCAGTCCCGCCGGCGAACCGGTGGCTTCCACCACCAGCTCGAAGGTTCGGGCGGCCGTTGGGGCCGAGCGCAGGTGGAGGGTGCCGACCCCCAGGTCTTCGACCAGGCGCATTTTCTCCGGATGCTTGCCGATCAGGGTCAGGGGAGGGTGGGTGTCCGGTTTGGCCTGGTCCAGGACCATGGCGATCAGCAGTCCCAGCTTCCCGTCTCCCAGGACGGCGATCTTTTCGACCCTTTGGAGGTCGACTTGGTCTAGAATTTCACAGGCGGCCGCGACCGGTTCCACGAAGACCGCGTCGTCGTCGGAGACCGAGTCGGGAACCGGGTGGAGATTCCGTTCCGGAAGGGTAAAGTACTCGCGAAAGGCGCCGTCCCGGTTCAGAATTCCCAGCACCGAGCGTTGGGGACAGTGTCTGCCCCAACCGGATCGGCAGAACTCGCAGCGGCGGCAGGCGGCGTTGATTTCCCCAACCACCCGGGCGCCCACCAGCGAGGGTGTCCTGGAGGATTCGACTCTGCCGACGAACTCATGGCCGAGCACGCCCTGGAATCCGAAGTACCCTCGGGTGATTTCAAGATCGGTGTTGCAGATACCTGCCTGGATCAGGCGCACCACGCTTTCGTCCCCGGTGAAAACCGGCTTCGACGCGTCTACGACTTCAAGCTTCCGATCAAATACAACCGCCTTCATGGTCGCTCCGGGGTGAAGATGGGGTGAATCGACAGCGAGGGCTCCTCAATCCCGGGACAGGAGTTTTTCCCGAGGCATCGGTCCCTCTGCCGGCCGTTCCGGTCTCCAGCGGCCTTGGGGTCCCGCTTCGAGGGAAGTGAACCAACTCGATTCATTCTAGGGCAGTTCGGATTCAGTCGAGAGGACAATTGAATGAAGCTCTCCAAACGGGCCAAGAAAAGGATTATCTGGGCAGCCGTGCTGGTGGCCCTGCTGGGTCTGCGCGTGGGATGGATGCTTTACGACCGCAGCCGCCCTGTCACTCCCAAGAAGACAGCCTCCAAAAAAATCCAGCGGGATTACCTGGTCCGGCTTCCCCGGTTCTACATCTCGGGCTTCGAGGAAGCCAAGCGCCTGGTGGGGAAGCCGATTTGGGTGAAGAAGGGATTTCAGTTGCCCTATTTCCCCGTCGGCAGGAGCGGGAAGCCTGCCGCCGGAGGTGGGGCAGGCCGGCTTCCCGCCCTGAAAGAGCTGGTGGTGAAAGAGGTGGTGGAGCAGCCCGCCGCGGGCCCGGGCCGGTCGGGAGACCGGCAGGTCGTGGCCGTCTTTGAGAGGGAAGGGGTGGCCCTGGGAACCGTCATCGGCACCTTTGACGGAAAACGGCAGCTCTACCAGATGGTTTTGGACCAGTTCTTCTATGCCAAGGACCCCCGAGAGCTCTACTCGCACTGGAGCGAGAATACCTGGAGGCTCATCCGGGACCACGAGTTGGCATTGGACATGACCTTTGCCCAGGTCGCGCTCTCCATCGGAGACGGCAGGCTGGTCGCCCAGGAAGCGGGAAACGTTCAGGTGTATGAGTTCAGGCGCAAGCCGGGGGGGGCGGACGGGCGTTTCCGGGTACGCTTCAAGGGAGGACGGGTGGCGGAGTTCAAGGTGCTGGAGTAGGCCGAGGCGTTCCGCTTGCAACCGGGCAGGTCCATCGAGAAGGATCATCCATGTTCTTTTTTTCAGCCTTTGCGGACAGCCCTCGGTGGTTTCAGGAACAGCCTTGCCTCTATAGGATTGTGCAACCGTAGCCGTTCACGCCTTCTCCTGAGCCGTCGGCCGCAGGACACCCGCCAGGCAGCAGCCGAAATTCACCAGCAGGCCGATGACCCCGGCATGGAATCCCCACAGGCGGGGATAGCCCAGCCAGGTCAGTCCCAGGCCGACCAGCAAGCCCGCCAGCATGCCCGTCAGGACGGTATCGCCGCGCAGCCGCTTCCAGTAGAGGCCCAGGAAAAAGCAGGGAGCGATCTGGATGAGCACCTCGAACTTGAGCTCCAGGAGGCGGATCAGCGTTTTCTCGGTCCCGATGGCGACGATCACCAGCAGGGTGACGATGATCCAGGAGCACCACTTGCCGATGGAGGTCAGTTCGGCCTCGTTGCTCTGGGGACGGAAATAGACCTGGTAGATGTCCTTGGTGATCATGGAGGAGATGGAGAGCAGGGCCGAGTCGGCCGTCGACATCAGGGCCGCCAGGGCGGCCGCAAAGATGAGGACCACCAGCCAATACCCCTGGATCGACTGGCTCATGACGAGGCTGCAGAGGCGGGCCAGCACCTGATCGGTCTCTCCGGGCGCCAGCTCGGGCAGTACCACGCTTCCGGTCACGCCGCAGATCATGGCGATCAGTGCGGTGGTGAAGGGCATGATGGCCATCAGAGCCAGGGACCGTTTGAGCACCCGGGTGGATCGGCTGGCGTAGAGGCGCTGGATGGCCTGGGGGTAGATGGCCGCCCCGAATCCGAAGAGGAACACGTAGCTGATCCAGTTCATGCATCCCTCCAGGGTTGGCGCCTCCACCTTGGCGGGATCGATGCGGCTGAGGTGCTCCACCACCGCGGGCAGGCCGCCGGCCAGACCGGGCACCATGAAAAGAAGCATCAGGAAACCCAACAGCAGCAGGATGCCCTGAATCATGTCGGTCCAGGCTACGCTGCGCATGCCTCCCAGGGTCTCGTAGATCACCATGATGACGGCCAGGGTGATGATGCCGTAGGCGGACGGTACGGCTCCGTTGGTGAGACCCTCGACGGCGGCTCCAATGGCTCTCAGTTGGGCCAGGGTATAGTTGGCCAGGGCGTAGATCATCAGCAGGGTGCTGAGCAGCGTGAGCCGGGGCGAGCCGAAGCGGTGGGCGATGTAGTCTCCGGGGGTGATGAACTTCATCTTTTGGGAGAGGGCCACCAGCCGCGGCGCAAACAGCAGGTACCCGGTGATTACCGAGAACATGAAAAGGATGGAGGCGGTCCAACTGAAGCCGATGCGGTAGGAGATCCCGGTGTAGCCGAAGAGGGTATTGCCGCTGTACTGAGTGGAGTACAGGGTGAGAAAGAGAGCCAGAAAGCCGAGGGATCGTCCCGCCAGGTAGTGGTCCGACAGACTGTGGCCCCGACTGCTGCGCCGGGCCAGCCAACCGACGCCGATGGTGGAAGACAGGTAGAGGGCGATGACCGTCAACGCCCCCCAACCGAAAGTCAACTGGCTTTCACCGGCCCCCATGGGAGTCTTCTTCCTCGACGGTTTTCCAGTAGCGAGAGATCACCCAGCCGGTCCATCCGGCCAGCAACAGCACTGCAAGCAGCGAGACCGCCACCCAGAGAGGCAGTCCCAGAATCAGCGGGCCTCGGTATCCGGCCGGCCAGTACCAGGGGATGGCGACGGCGTAAAGGAGCAGATAGACCAGCCACAGCCAGGGATGGCGGCGGGGTTCCCGGAGGGGCTCGTGTGAGCCTTGGTCGTCGTTTTCGGCTGAATGCATGGAGTGGGGTTCCGTGAGAGGAGTCCCGGCTGAATCGCCTTGGCGGAAGGGCATCATACCATCTTGCGGACTCAACGAAAACTCGGTGGCAATTCCCGAGATCGGATGGCGTCGAGCAGTTCCCTGCCGCTTCCAAACCGGCGGGAGGCCCGTTTCTCCTGCAACCGCCCCCGGAGCCTTCGGAGAGGTCTGGCATAGGGGTGGGAAGAGGCGAAGTGCCGCAGGAGCGTGTGACGCCGGATGATTCCCATGACCCGCCTGCAATTCCCCGGGATTTCCGTTCGGATGGATCCGAGACTCTCCTTTGCAAAGATGGCGGTGATGTTGCCGCCGTCGGGAGAAAGATCGGTTCGGTGCGGCCGGAAGCCGGATTTTTCCCCCAGCCGGCGCAAGCTGGCCGGATTGAAGCTGTAGAGATGGGCTTGATGGAAGCGGTGGCCCGGGGACTGGCAGGTGGCCTCCACGTTGGGGACCTCGATCACCAGCCAACCTCGGGGCTCCAGCCATTCCCTGACGTGCTCCAGCACCTCGGAGGGAGAGGCCATGTGCTCCAGGGCATGGTAGAGCGTCACCATGTGGCAGCTCGCCGGGGGAAGCCGCACCTCGCGCACGAAGCCGAGGTGAACCGGGATTCCCAGTTCTTCCTGTGCGTAGCGGGCGTAGCCCTCGTGGGGTTGCACTCCCCGGGCATCGAAGTCGAGGCGGCGCATCAGGTAGACGAACTCACCCCCTCCCGAACCCACGTCGACAACCACCGAGCCCGGTCTCAGCAATGTCTTCAGGTGGCGGAAGCGGCGGGCGGCGACTCTGCCGGCCCGGTAGACGTGTTCCGGAGTCGGCCGGGAAATCCCCTTGTACTGCAGCCGGTACTCCTCGGCGTAGAATTGCTTCAGGGTTTCCTCGGTGGGAACGGGGTCGCTCCAAACCAGCCCGCATTTCCGGCAGATGACGGTTCGCAGGGGCTTCCGGTGCCGGTCCAGCCTGGCGACTTCCTGCGCCTCTCGAGCGCCGCACAGGTTGCAGGGGGATTGGGGGATCATGGCAGCGGGTTTGGGGGTGGATCTGCTCCGGTGCGTCGCCGCCCTGCGCGGTCAGCCCTGGCCTAGTGGCGCCGTTCCGGCGTGGAGTCGCCCAAGGTATCGCAAGCTGTGGGGCGCCGCATCCTCCAGGCCGGCCCCGCGGTAGACCTTCACCGAAGCGAACCCGTCGTAGCCGATCCGGTCGAGGGCGCCCAGGACGGCCGCGAAGTCCAGATGCCCGCTGCCCAGCAGAGATCCGTTGCTTTCGCAGAGGTGGACGTGGCGCAGGGAGGATCCGCATGCCAGGATGGGCTCCACCAGGGAGCGCTCCTCCACGTTCATGTGGATGGTATCCACCATGGGCTTGAGCGCCGGAGACCCCACCTCGGCCACGAGCCGGAGGACTTCGGCCACGCTGTTGTTGAATCCCACCTGCAAGTGGTTGACCGGCTCCACCACCACTTCCACCCCTTGGGCCTCGGCCTGCGCGGCGAGCTGCCGGAAGCAGCCGCGGATTCTGGCCTGGGCGGCTGCAACGTCGGGCTCGTCGCTCAGAAGTCCCTGCAGCAGGCCGACCACCAGGATGGCCTTGAATCGCCGGGCGACCTCCAGGTAGCCCGCCAGGCGGCCGACCGTTCTCTGTCGAATCGCCGGATCGGGAGAGCTCAGGCAGAGTCCCTGCCCATAGGCCTCGCCCGTCAGGAAAGAGGGGATGACCAGGTCCAGCTCGTCCAGCCACTGCTCCAGGCGGTCCAGGTCGAGAGCCGGTGAATCGGTCAGATTCACCTCAACCCCGGAGTAACCGCACTCCTTCAGCAAGGCCAGGGTCTCCCGCACCCGCCGCTCGAACCCGAGCGATTCCAGGGGCGGGATGATGATGTAGCTGTAGCGGAACATGGGCTTGCTTTACGGTTGTCTCGACGGCAAGCGAGACGGGTGCGCCGGCTCGAATCGGGAGGCTAAACTATCACAGCCCATGACCGGCTCCAATCGGAACCGCGGTTGGGCGGCCCCTTCCCCGAGACCTCCCTGTTCAAAAATCAGGCCGGGAAGATTCCTTGTTTCACTCTCGCATGATCCGCCCGGCAGGGCTTCTCCCAGCCAGGGACGATGGAACCGGCAAGCCCAGGGGGTTGCTTGCCTGGCCGGATGGCTTGTGCTAGCGTTACTCGTTTTTGGCGACGGCGGCGCCTGCGACTGTGGGGCCTCTCATGATGCCGCGGGTCTCCCCGGGGGTGCGGTTTCCGTTTCAAACGACCGGTTTCCGCCCACATGGCCCCATTCGGTTGAAGCGCCCCAATCGAGCCTGCCCTATGGAACTCTCATGATCAAGGCCATCAAGGGGACTCGGGACATTCTGCCGCAGGAATCGGCGGTGTGGAATCGGGTGGAGGAGACCGCCAGGGAGATCCTTTCCGTCTATGGGTTCTCCGAAATCCGCACGCCGGTCTTCGAAAGCACCGAGCTGTTCGCGAGGGGGGTGGGGGAAGACACCGATATCGTGGCCAAGGAGATGTACACCTTCGACGACCGCGACAGCCGCTCGCTCACGCTTCGTCCCGAGGGGACGGCGTCGGTGGTTCGGGCCTATCTGGAACACCAGGTGCATCGGGACCCTCAGATCTGGAAGGTCTACTACCTGGGGCCCATGTTCCGCCGGGAACGGCCGCAGAAGGGACGCTTCCGGCAATTCCACCAGTTGGGCGCCGAGGTGCTGGGCTCGGATCATCCGGCCATCGAAGCGGAAGTGATCGAGCTGCTGCAACTGTTCCTGGACCGGATCGGCGTGGGGGAGACCGAGCTGCTGGTGAATTCCATCGGCTGCAGCCGATGCCGAGCCGGGTTTGTGCGGAAACTGAAGGCGGCGCTGGCTGAAAAAGAGGACGGACTCTGCCCCGATTGCCGCCGGCGCTGCCAATCCAATCCGCTGCGGGTGCTGGACTGCAAGCGCGAGCCCTGCCAGCCGGCCATCGAGACGCTTCCCTCGATCCTGGAGTGTCTGGGCGAGCCCTGCCGCCTGCACTTCGATCAGTTCCTGGGATATCTCAAGCGCCGCGACATCCGGTTCAAGGTCGTGCCCCGGCTGGTGCGGGGGCTGGACTACTACAGCCGCACCACCTTTGAGATCACCAGCCCGGGACTGGGCGCCCAGAATGCCCTGGTGGGCGGCGGGCGCTACGACGGGTTGGCCGAGGTCCTGGGGGGCCGGCCCACCCACGGTTTCGGCTTTGCCCTGGGACTGGAGCGTGTCATTCTCCTGTGCCAGCAAGGCGACTCCCCACCGGCAGCGGGTCGGCCCCAGCTCTTTCTCGCCCCCTTGGGCGAGTCGGCCTTCGACAGAGCCTCGCTGATGGCTCGAGAATTTCGACGGCAAGGGGTCCGCTGCTTTCTGGACTTCGTTCCCCGCAGCCTCAAGAGTTCCCTGCGCCTGGCCAACAAGCTCCAATCCGGCCATGTCCTGATCGTGGGGGAGAAGGAATTGGAGACCGGGGAATTTCCGCTGAAGCGCATGAGGGATGGGCGGCAGATCCTGGTAAGCGAAGAGGAAGTCGTCTCCAGGCTTGGAAACGGTTGGGGAGACTAGAGGAGGAGATCGGCTTTGGCATTGGACTCGTTGGGAGGAGTGGAACGGACCCATCATTGCGGACAACTGCGCCCGGGCGATGGCGGCCGGGAAGTGGTGCTGATGGGATGGGTGGCCAGGCGCCGCGACCTGGGACACCTCATCTTTATCGATCTGCGGGATCGCGAAGGGGTGACCCAGGTGCTTTTCAATCCCGACCAGTCCCCGGAAGCTCATCAGAAGGCCAAGGGGTTGCGCTCGGAGTATGTGATCATGGTTCGAGGCAAGGTGCTGCAGCGGGACCCGGAGACGGTGAATTCCGCCATCGGTACCGGCGAGATCGAAGTGCTGGCCTCGACGCTGCTTCTCCTGAACGAGTCCAGGACCCCGCCGTTCCCCATCGACGACGACACTTCCACCTCCGAGGACCTGCGGCTCAAGTATCGCTACCTGGACCTGCGCCGCCCCCGCCTCGGCCACAATTTCAAGTTGCGTCACCAGGCCACCATGGCCGTCCGCCGCTTCCTCGACAGCCAGGGCTTCTATGAGATCGAGACGCCCTTCCTGACCAAGTCGACGCCGGAAGGGGCTCGCGACTACCTGGTTCCCTCCCGCCTTCACGCCGGGGGCTTTTACGCCCTGCCTCAATCGCCCCAGCTCTTCAAGCAACTCCTGATGGTTGGGGGCATGGACAAGTACTTCCAGATCGTGCGCTGTTTCAGGGACGAAGACCTGCGGGCCGACCGGCAGCCGGAATTCACCCAGATCGATATCGAGATGTCGTTCGCCCAGCCGGAGACCGTTTTCCGGGTGGTGGAGCCGATGATGGCGGAGATCTTCAAGTTGACGGGCCATCGCATCCGGACTCCGTTCCCCCGTATCCCCCATGAGGAGGCCATCGCTCGCTACGGTACCGACAAGCCCGACACTCGCTTCGGCCTGGAGCTGGTCGATTTCAGCCAGTGCCTGGGGCAGACGGAGTTTCCGCCCTTTCGAAGCGCCCTCGAGAATGGCGGCCAGGTCAAGGGAATCCGGGTCCCGGGCTGCGCCGGCTACTCCCGGAAACAGTTGGACGACCTTGCAGCCGCGGCTCGAGTCTTCGGCGCCCCCGCACTGGCCTATCTCAAGGTTCTGGACCCCGGTGTCCAGTCTCCCCTGCTGAAGCACCTGGGGGAGGCGGGTTGCGGCAGCCTGGTGCAGCGAGCCGAGGCGGAACCGGGAGACCTGGTTCTGCTGGTTTCCGGGAGCCGGAGGGTGGTCGCCGATTCCCTGGGCGCCGTCCGCCTGCAACTGGCCCGGCAGGAAAACCTCATCGACCTGCAAGCCAACCACTTCCTTTGGGTGACCCAGTTTCCCATGTTCGAATACGACGAGGCCGAGAAGCGGCACGTCGCCTGCCATCACCCCTTCACCTCCCCCATGGAGGAAGATATCCCCAGGCTGGAGACCCACCCCGGGTCGGTACGGGCCAGAGCCTACGACCTGGTGCTCAACGGGGTGGAAATCGGCGGGGGCTCGATTCGTATCCATCGCCGGGATCTCCAGTCCAGGGTCTTTCGCGCGCTGGCATTGGGCGAGGAGGAGGCGCGGCTGCGCTTCGGCTTCTTCCTGGAGGCCTTGGAATACGGTGTGCCGCCCCATGGGGGGATTGCCCTGGGGCTGGACCGCATCGTGATGCTGCTGACGGGTGACAGTTCCATTCGGGATGTCATCGCCTTTCCCAAGACGGCCCGAGCGGTCGACCTGATGGCCGATTGTCCGACTCCCGTGAATCAACAGCAGTTGGACGAGCTGGGGATTCGCCTGGCGGACAAGAGCCTGGATTGACCGGCGCCGCCCCGGCTTGCCTGTCGGGAGAATCGTCATGTCACGGATACGTCTTCTGCCGGAGGCGCTGGCCAACAAGATCGCCGCGGGAGAGGTGGTGGAGCGCCCGGCCTCGGTGGTGAAGGAGCTGATGGAGAACTCCCTGGATGCCGGGGCCCGCAACCTGGAGATCACCGTTCAGGCAGGCGGAAAGCGTTTGATCCGGGTGCTGGACGACGGGGAGGGCATGACCCCCGACGATGCCTTGATGGCCTTTGAGAGGCACGCCACCAGCAAGATCCGCCGGGGCGAAGATCTCAGCCAAATCCACACGCTGGGTTTCCGGGGTGAGGCGCTGCCCAGTATCGCCGGGGTCTCCCGGCTCTTGATGGAGACCCGGGCGAGGGGAGAGAGAGTGGGCACGGCGGTGGAAATCGCCGGATCCCGGATGGTGAGGGTGCGGGAGATTGCCCGTGCCGCGGGGACCACCCTGACGGTGCTGGACCTGTTCTTCAACCTGCCGGCCCGAAAGAAATTCCTGAGGGCGGACCGCACCGAGCTGGGCCACGTCGTCAACGTGGTGACCCAGTACGCCCTGGCTCATCCGGAAGGACGCTTTGCCCTGGCCGGGTCGGGGTCGGGGATGTTCGACTTTCCAGCCGTCGATCCCTTGCGCGACCGGCTGTTCCAGGTCTTCGGAGCGGATCTGCTCCGGCAACTGGTTGAGCTGGAGGAGGAGCTGCCGCTCCCCTCCCACTCCGGATCACCCCAGGATCCCCGCTCGGGAGAAAAGGCCCGGATTCACGCCTTCGTTTCCAAGCCGGAGGTGCAGAAGCCCAATCGCCAGTCCCTCTATTTCTTCGTGAACCGCCGAATGGTGCGGGACCGGATTCTCATGCACGCTCTGGGTGAAGCCTACCGGCGCATCCTTCCGGACGGAACCTTTCCGGTGGCCCTGGTCTTTATCGAGATGCCCTTCGGAGAAGTGGACGTCAACGTCCACCCGTCCAAGACCGAAGTGCGTTTTCGCCGGCAGTCCATGATTCACGACTGCCTGCGCGAGGCGGTTCGCAAGGCGTTGATGGAAGCTCGGCCTCAAGCCGCCTTTTCGATTCAGCCTGAGGGGATGGAGGTGGAACCGCCCCTGGGCCCCGGGGCAGCGCCGGACTTCCGGCCACCGTCCGGAACCGGCCTTTCGGTTCGGCCCCGCTCCGGCGGGACGCCCTTTTTGCCTCTGAACGTGGGAGAGCCTATCCCTGGCGGGCTGGAGCCGCTGCCGGGACCTCAAGCGCCGCCGGGTCCGGCGGCCATGGATGCTCCTCCCGCTCCGGCGACCGGCCGGGCCCCCTCGCCCCCCACCTGCGCCGACGCGGCGCTGGTCTCGAGGGAACAGGCCGAAGCCATCCGAGACGCCTCCTCGATCACGATTTCACCCGATCACATCCACCCCCTGGGCCAGATCGATGACAGCTTCATCGTGGCCAGCGATCGCGGGTCCCTGCTCATCATCGACCAGCACGTGGCCCACGAGCGGGTGCTCTTCGAGAAGGTCCTCCGGCAGCGCGGCCAAGGCAAGGTGGAGAGCCAGCGATTGCTGTTGCCGCTGATTGTCGAGTTGACCCCCCGCCAGCAGATCCTGCTGGACTCCCTGACTCCGGAACTGCATTCCTGCGGTTTCGAGGTTGAGCCTTTCGGCCGCCGAACGCTGGCCGTCAAGGCTATCCCCGCCGATCTCGGTCCGTCGGACTGCGGCAGGCTGCTGGCCGAACTGCTGGAGGGCCTGGAAAAGGAGGCTCGGGAGGTGAGCCTGGAGCGGTTGCGGGAGAAGATTGCCGCCTCGGTGGCCTGTCATGCGGCCATCAAGATAAACACCCACCTGGACCGGTCCAAGATGGTCTGGCTGATCGACGAGCTGCTCAAGACTCGGTATCCCATGACCTGCCCCCACGGCCGTCCCGTCATTCTGCGCTACGAGAAGAAGGAAATTCTGAAAGCCTTCAAGCGCATCTGAAGGCGCCGCGCGGTTCTCAGAGCGGCGCGCACTCCAAAAAAAGAGTTAACAACTGCTCCGGGGGCGAGCTCTCAGGCATCCTTCAGTCCCGTAATAACGATACGCTCCATGGAACCGTCGCGGTTGCGTCTGAGCAGAGCACTGCCGTCTCCGAGCAACCTGGTGAGTTCGTTCGTGATTGCCAACGCGCTACTCACAGTCGATGCCTTGCTTCGCGAGTTCAATTTTCTCGACAACTCCTCAGTGATCTCGATATCGCGCTCGGTCAGATTCATGGTGACTTTCTTCAACATCTGCGCCTCCTACGTAGTAGCAAAGTCCAACCAGGCTCCGTGTCGACAGGACACGTAAGACTTAATAAATACAAAATACAGAAAAAGTATGGCTAGCGTCAAGATCCAAATCAAGTCTGACCATTGCGGACCTCAACGGCCTGTCCCGAAAAACTCTCTGAGGTTCTGCAGGACCCGGTCGCTGTTGCCGGCCACCCGCCGGCAGTCGGGAAGCGAGTCCAGGAACGTCCGGCCGTAGGACTTGTCCACAACCCGCCGGTCCAGAATCAGGATGCATCCGCGATCCTTGCGGTCGCGGATCAGCCGCCCGAACCCCTGCCGGAAACGAATCACGGCTTGGGGCACGATGTACTCGAGGAACGGATCGCCATTCCGGTTCCGGATGGCCTCGACCCGAGCCGCCACCACCGGGTCTCGTGGCACGCTGAAGGGGAGCTTGGTCAGAACCAGGTTCTCCAAGGCCTCGCCGGCGACGTCCACGCCTTCCCAAAAACTGGCGGTGGCAAACAGAACGCTGGTCTTGTCCCTCTGGAAATGGCCTGTGAGCCGGTGTCTGGGGGCGTCTCCCTGTTTCAGGGCGGCAATGCCCAATTGGCTCAGGGGCTGAACCAGGCACTGGTAGGTGCGGCTCAGCAGGGCGTAGGAGGTGAAGAGCACCAGGGCCTTGCCTTGGGAGGATTGCAGGGCTCGAAGCAGAAACCGGCCGAGGGCCTCGGCGAAGCCGCTATGGTCGGGATAGGGCAAATCGGTGGGAATGGCCAGAACGGCCTGGCGCCGGTAGTCGAAGACAGGAGGGAGCGCCAGTTCCAGCAGGCGCGAGTCCGGATCCTGCTGAAGCCCCAGGCGCTCTTTCAGGTAGTCGAATCGCTTCTTGCTGGTCAGCGTGGCGCTGGTCAGCACCACGGTTTCGAACCGTTCGAAAACGTTCTGACGAAGGAGATCGCCGATGAACAGGGGGACTTGACGGAAGGTTACCCGTTTGCCCGATCGGGTCGGAGCCCATTGGATCCACCGGACCTTGTCGCTTTCCTCGGCCCCGAAGATCTCGGCCAGGGTGACCGTTGTCGCCTCCAGCCGATCGGTCAAGGCATTCAACTCGATTCTCTGGCGTTGCAGGGCCTCTCGAGTCTCTTCCGAAAGGTTGGCCAGCAGCCGATCCACCGCCCGCAGGTTGCCGTAGAGGATCTGGGCGGCCTGCAGGAGTTGGTGGATTCGGCCCAGGATGGCGCCCTTCCAGTCTTCCTGCCGGTAGAGGTCACGGGTGAAGCGGACTTTCCTTTCCGTGGAGGGTTCGCGGCTGCGGGCTTCGAACCAGCCGGCGCAGTCGTTGAACACCCCTTCGGCCAGAAACGAGGTCTGCTCCAGTTCCGGCAGCAGGCGGCTTCGGACGTGGTCCTCGATGCGATCCGACAGATCGGGATCGACTTGCTTTTCCAGGGAGCGGAGTCCGGCCATGAGTATGGGGATGGCCCCTTTCTCGCGGGCGGTCCCCCGTTTTGCGACCTGATAGAAACGCGCCAGGAGCCGGCGCAGGGAGAGCTTGGAAACCTGCACGCCAAAGTACTCGGTGGCGATGTCCTCCACGTTGTGGGCTTCATCCAGAACCAATCTGGAATAGGGTGGGAGGACGGCGGCGTCATGGTAGCGCCCGGTGGCCCGGCGCACCGCCAGATCGGCGAACAGCAGGTGGTGGTTCACCACCAGCAGGTCGGCCGCGGCCGCCTGGCGCCGCGCCTTGTAGAAGAAGCAGCGGCTGTAGTGTTCGCACTTGATACGCGTGCAGGTATCGCTCTCGCAGGCTACTTTCTCCCAGAGGCCGGAAGAGACATTGAGAGACAGATCGGACCGGCTGCCGTCCGAGGTCTGCCGAGCCCACCGGGAAAGCGCGGTGAAATCGGCCCACTCGTCCTCCAGAAACAGCTTTCCCTGCCGATCCAGGGCCTGCAGCTTGTCCAGGCACAGATAGTTGCTCCTTCCCTTGACCAGCACGGCATTGAATTCACAGTCCAACACCTGCTGCAGCAGCGGAATATCCTTGTGAATCAACTGCTCCTGCAGATTGATGGTGTTGGTGGAGACCACTACCCGCTGCCGGTTGCGAACCGCCCACAGGATGGCCGGAATCAGGTAGGCCAGGCTCTTTCCGGTGCCGGTGGCGGCCTCTATCAGGGCCACCCGGGACTGGTTGAAAGTCTCTGCGACGGTTTTGGCCATCCTTTCTTGAGCCGGCCGGTGCTGGTAATCGCCGAATCTCCTGGCAAGAGCACCGCCGGGGGCGAAGAGTCGGAGGATTTCGGAAACCTCGAGCGTCGGAGAAACGGGTTTTCCGAATGCCTCCACGACGACGTAGACCTCGTCCACGGCGTTGTTGACGATATAGAAACCCACCCCCTGGTTGCCGTAGTGGGCAGCCAGCTCGAGGTCCGCCTCGGAAGGGACCAGGCGCCCCGAAGGATGGTTGTGGAGGATCACGTCTCCCGGGGAAGCCACCTGGAGAAGGGCGGGAACGGCCGAGTCGTTGCCCCGGGCCAAGGGATCGACCTCCTGCAGGACTCCGGTCTCGTCGGTCGTTCCGAGGAAGAAGACCTCGTTGCCTTGTGCTTCCTGGATGGTGAGCCGCAGGATCCGGAGGGCCGCGTCGGAACAGAGATCTGGAAGGCGGGACATGGTCGGTCCGGAGGGAGGGGCGGACGGTGGCCGGCCGGGAAGAATCTTATCACTTTCTTTGACTTCAGGGGTTCGATGGGTTAGGGATATCCTGAGACGGAACACCGGCCATGGTCGATCTGAGAACCGAATTCGCGGGCATCAGGCTGGAGAACCCGGTGATGACCGCCAGCGGCACCTTTGGTTACGGGGAAGAGTTCAGCCGGTTGGTGGACTTGAACCGGCTGGGGGGCATTGTCGTCAAGGGACTGTCCCTGGAACCGATGGCAGGCGCCGAGGGTCCGCGGCTGCACGGTACGGCCATGGGAATGATGAACGCCGTGGGTCTGCAGAACGTGGGGGTGGGCGAGTTCGTATCCGGCAAGCTGCCCTTGCTTCGTGACTATCGGACCCGCGTTTTTGCCAACGTTTTCGGATTCACCACCGAAGAGTACGTGCAGGTGGTGGAGGTGTTGAACGAGTCGGAAGGCCTGGCCGGTTATGAGCTCAACATCTCCTGCCCCAACGTGAAGTCGGGGGGACTGATGTACGGCTCCGATCCGGGCGCTACCCGGGAGGTTGTCGAGGCCGTCAAGTTGCGGGCTCGCCGTCCGGTGCTGGTCAAGCTGTCGCCCAACGTGACCGACATCAGGGAGCTGGCCAGGGCTGCCGAAGACGGAGGGGCGGACGCGCTCAGTCTGGTCAATACGCTGACGGGCATGTCGGTGGACGTGGAGAGCTTCCGCCCGCGGTTGGGGAACATCACGGGAGGCCTCTCCGGGCCGGCGATCAAGCCGGTGGCCTTGAGGATGGTTTACGAGGTGGTGCGGACGGTAGGGATTCCGGTGGTGGCCATTGGCGGAATCCGGACGGCCGAGGACGCGCTGGAGTACCTGATCGTGGGAGCCAAGGCCGTGCAGGTGGGAACGGCCAACTTTGTGGATCCGCAGGCTCCGCTGAAGGTGATACGGGGGCTTGGGGACTACTGCCGGCGCAAGGGTTTCCCCTCCATCCGCTCGGTGATCGGCCGGCTGCGGGTTGACTGAAGAACCCCGCCCCGGGTCGGATCGTACAGGGTGAAACAGGGGTCGTCCCGGCAAGTGGACAGTGGACAGTGGAGAGTGGAGGATGTTGGGAGCAGACGAGCACCTTGTGAGGTGGTTGTACTGAGACCGACAAGGTGCTTAACCTGTCGATCAAATAACCAGCCACTATCCACTCTTCACTCTCCACTATTTCACCCAGCCGCACCCCCGCCCCACGCGACGGGGCAGATCAAACGAAGCGAAACCAGGATGTTTCAGGCGGGGAGGGTGAAGGACGAAGATCGGATCATTATCGCCCTGGACGTCGACACTCCCGACGAGGGCCTGGGGTTGGTGCGGCGGTTGCGCGGCCGGGTGGGCCTGTTCAAGGTGGGCAGCCAACTGTTCACCTCGGCAGGGCCGCCGGTGGTGGCCGGGATCCTGCGGATGGGCGAGCGGGTGTTCCTGGACCTCAAGTTCCACGATATTCCCAATACGGCCGCCAAAGCCGCCCGGGCCGCCCGGGCCATGGGCGTCTCCATGATCACCGTTCACGCCGGTGGGGGTTCCGCAATGATGTCGGCGGTGATGAGGGCCCTGAAATCGGCTCCGTCCGAGCCGAAGCGTCCCCGGGTTCTGGCGGTGACCCTGTTGACCAGCCTGGCCTCCTCCGACCTTGAACGCCTTGGAGTCGCCGGCACTCCGGCAGACCAGGTCCTGCGGCTGGCCGGGACGGCCCTGGAGGCCGGCGTGGACGGCCTGGTGGCCTCTCCGGCCGAAGTCGCCCGGTTGCGCCGCCACTTCGGTTCCTCTCCCCTCCTGGTGACCCCCGGAATCCGCCCCGCCGGGGCAGCTCTCAATGACCAGGCCCGGGCAGCCACCCCGCAGGAGGCCCTCAGGGCCGGCTCCGATTTCCTGGTGATTGGCCGGCCGGTAACCGCGGCTGCCGATCCGCTCCGCAGTCTGAACCGCATTATCGAAGCGATCCGATGAATTGTGGATTGCTGATTGCTGATTGTCGATTGGGGGCCTGAGACGACCGATATTGCCTTACAGAACCAATAAGGCGCAGAAAGTAAGCAGAAAATAAACGGTCTATCGGTTCTCGCCAGCTCCCTGGAGAGAAGAGCGGGTTATATCCAAAATCCACAATCAGTACTGTCCCGTTAAAAGTCAAACAAAATCAACTGGTTAGAGGGAAGGCCTTCTGAAATAGTGACGCCTTCATTTGTAAGTGCCTGTAACAAAGGGGTTTTCTCGAAAAGGCCAATACTGAGAATTTGCAGCATTTCACCCATGCTACGGTCGATTTTGAGTTCTTTTTTAGCGATAGCGACCAACAGGTAGACGCAGACAGCGATCCAGACCTGAGTCTTTACGGCATTAATGGAGGTCCCGTAGAAAGCCTTGATCCTCAGGTAATGTTTGATCCACCTGAAGAAAGATGTGAAGCTTCACATCTTTCTTCTTATGTTGAGGGTCCAGTTATGTGGAGTTGAGCCGCACACGCCTTGATGGCACGGGGTATTGCGGGGCAAAGACTCCACATAACGAACATGTTGAGCACGCTCAGAGGGTCTCGAGCCAGTCGAGAGTGCCAGCGTCTGATCGCCACGCGGCCAGCGAGGGATCGATGGCACCGAGCGGGCGGGTTTTCTCCACGGCGAGGCGTTTCGACTCGAGACTCACGGCGGCGTAGCGGTTGGTGGTTTCCACGCTGGCGTGTCCGAGCCAATGCCCGATGGTCACGAGGTCGACGCCGGACTGAAGCAGATGTGTGGCAGTGGTGTGGCGCAGCACGTGTGGGTGAATGCGCTTGGTCGCGAGAGTTCTGGCCGTCAAGGACGCAGTGCGAGCGTGCTTGCGAAGCAGGTAACGCACACCGAAGCGGGTCAAGGGCCGGGATTGGCGGTTGCGGAACAATCGCTTCTGGTCGGTCGGCGGGATGGCAAGCTCTCGCAGGAGAGCCTGCAGAGCCCGAGCCGTCTCCGGCCACAGAGGACAGAGGCGCTGCTTGCGGCCTTTCCCGAAGAGGCGGACCTGCAAGGGTGGTTCGAGTTGGAGGTCACAGGGTCGCAGGTCGAGGATCTCCTGAACGCGTGCCCCGGTGTTGTACATGGCCAGCAGCAAGGCGCGGTCACGGCGACCATCCGCCGTCGCTGTGTCGGGGGCGTGGAGCAAAGCACGCATCTGGTCCGCCTCGAGGTACTCGACGAGGCGTTGCCGGGTGCGCTTGAACGGCACTGCGAGGATCCGCTGGCACAAGGCGAGGTGCTCAGGATGGTGTGCTGCCGCATAGCGGGCGAAGGCATGCACAGCGGCGAGACGGGCGTTGCGCGTGGCGACGCAGTTGTGCCGCTCGGTCTCGAGATGGGCAAGGAAGGCCAGCAGGGGCTGCGGGGCGAGATCGGGGAAGTCGAGTGTCGCCGCCTTGCGCCCGAGGTGCTGTTCGAGGAATCGCAGCAGGAGCTTGATCGAATCGCGGTAGCCGAGGACGGTATGACGGCTGAGGCCGCGAACCTCGGAGAGGTATTCGGCGAAGAAGCCGCGCAGGGCCCGGCCGAGCGCGTTGGGACGGATCTCAGACATGGCCGCCTCCTTCCTCCGGATTGAGGATGGTGCGGGCATGGTGGGCGAAGCGTTGGGAGGCTGCCTCGGCGATGGGTTCGAGAAGGGTCAGATAGTAGGCCGTCGAGGTCACCGACACGTGTCCCATGGAGGCCGCCAGCGCCGGAAGCTTCGACTGGGCGTCGAATCCGGCACGGTACCAGTGCAGGAGCATGTGGACCGCATGGGTGTGGCGCAGGTCCTGAACCCGGGGGAGATCCCCCGACGCGGACTGGATGCCGACGGCGCAGAACAAGCAACGGATCCCGCGGGCCAAGCCATCCCGCGAATAGGCCTGCCGACGACCTTGGGCATTGGCGAGCAGGGGCGCGTCGATCCCGTGCGGGAGGTGTCGCCGTACTGCGAGGTAGTGGTCCACTTCCCTGACGACGCCCTCGGCGAGCGCGACCAGGCGGGACTTGCGGAACTTCGACTCGCGGACCAGCAGCGTCCGCCGCCGAGGGTCGTAGTCGCTGATCGCGAGCCGGACGAGTTCCCCGTCGCGCAAGCCGGCCGCGTAGAGCAAGGCGACTGCCAGGCGATGAGCTTCGGCACGCAAGGGCGAGGAGAAAGTAGCGGGGAGCCGGGTCGCCTCATGCAGAAGTGCCCCGATCTGCTCCTTGGAGAAGATGAAGGGACGGCGCGACGGTCCGGGAGCCGGGAACCCCTGCGGGTCGGGCACGAAGCAGAGCGGGTCGGTTCGCCGGCGGTGCAGGCACAGGTTGCGGACGATGTGCATCTGCTGGCGCCGCACCCTTGGCGCCAGGCGGGAGAGCGTGAGCGACCAGGCGGCAAAGTCCTCGGCGGTCAGCGCGTCGATACCCTGGGCAACGAGGAAGCGGTCGAGATCCGCCAGGACGGCGGCTTCTGTCCGGAAGCGGCACCCGAGGGCTCGCTTGAACTCGATCCAGGCTACGATTGCGGGACTGAGAACCGATTGGAAGATGGGGGCGGCACTCATCGTCCCACCTCCTTTCCGGTCGGGAGGTCGAGCGCGGCCGCGCGCAGGTCCTCCTCATGCAGGCGCAGGTAGGTGCAGGTGCTCTGGATGCAGCGGTGGCCGAGCAGGTCGCCGATGACCTTCAGCGGCGTGTTCCGGCGCAGCAGATGCAGGGCCAGGGAGTGCCGTAGACAGTGCGGCCCTGCAAACGGAATGTCAAGGGTGCTGCGGCGTCGCCACGACAAGAACGCCCCCCGGACGCCGGTGCGAGACAACGGCGCCAAGGGGTGGCGAATGCGAAGAAACACCTCGCGACAGGCGGTCCGTGGGCGGGCGTTGCGCAGGTAGTCCAGCAAGGCCGCGCCGACCTCGCGCGTCAGCGGCAGGATGATCGGCGCCAACGCTTTCGGTCGCTGGACCCGGAACTCGCCGACTCTCCAGCCGATGTCGTCAAGCCGCAGGGCGGCCACCTCGCTGGAGCGCAGGCCGTAGGTCGCCATGATCAGGAGCATGGCGTAGTCGCGCCGTCCCGCCTCCGTGGTCCGGTCGACTTTGGCCAGCAGCGCCTGCACGGTCTCCCAAGGCAATGCCCGGGGAAGACGTTCACCCCGGTAGACCCGTGGCATGTCGATGAATGCGTCCAGACCGGTGGGGGCCTCTCCCCGGCCGGCCAGAAAGCGCAAGAACGATCTCAGGTGCGAAGCCGTGCTTTGGAGGCTCACGTGACAGCGACGCTTGGCGACCGACTTGACGAACGCTTCGATTCGTGGCGGGGCAAGTGCACGCAACGCACCCGGGGCGTGGTCGAAGTGCAGGAAGGCGAGCAGCTCCAGCGCGGTACTGGCGTGCTGCTTCACCGTCGATTCGGCGAGTCCCCGCACTTGTCCGAGGTGGTCTTGATAGGCGTCGACCAAGTGCTGACTCGGGGTCGCGAGTGTTTCTTCCAGCGCTCCGCGCTCACCGAGGCAGGCTGTCAGCGAGCGCACCAGCGCGGACAGGTAGCGGTCGTCGCAGGACTTCCGAGGTGCCAGCGCCATCAGTTCTGCGCGTGAGAGCTTGCATGGACTGCCTACGCCGCAGCCTTGCAGCAGGACTTCGAGAGTGGGCGCCTTTCGAATCCGTTGTTGAATCGCAGACGCCGAGAACCCCTGCGCGCCGAGCCAGCGGGCGAGACCGTCCAACTGCGGGCCGAGCAGAGGCAGAGAAGAGAAGCGGGCATGAGCCCGCGGGAACAAATCGGTGAGCATCGTGACCTCCAAATGGGTTGGTGGCGCCAATAGACAGCGGCGCTGGTCACGAGCTTAGACGTTTTAGTTATGTGGAGTCTTTGCCCCGCAATACCCCGTGCCATCAAGGCGTGTGCGGCTCAACTCCACATAACTGGACCCTCAACATAAGAAGAACAGTTCGACCTGCCAACGACACCG
This sequence comes from Terriglobia bacterium, assembly GCA_963665655.1. Lineage (GTDB taxonomy): Bacteria > Acidobacteriota > Terriglobia > Versatilivoradales > Versatilivoraceae > Versatilivorator. The sequence continues at coordinate 3,066,919 of OY762429.1, read as the reverse complement.
GTAGAGTTGCGCGATGGTGAGGGCAGGCAGGGAGAAGTTGTTGCTGAGAAAGACAAACCTCCGGTCGAGATCGGCAGCGTAATAGCTGATCCGGCGGAGGGGTTGTGGGTAGCGTGTGGCGGTTTTCGGTCCCAGCAATCGAATGGTGTTATCGCTACGAAGCCCGGTGGACTTGTCCACGCTACGGAAGATCCGACGGGCAAAATGCAGATTGCGCTTGGCCGGAAGAATGAAGAAGGCCAGAGCTTGAGTGAATCGGTAAAGGCGGGCAAAGTCGGTATAGCCACGGTCCATGACATAGAAGGCACCGGCTTCAATGGGCAGCAGATCCAGTGAGGTCATATCCGCTACTTGGCCCCCGGTAACATGTACAAAACAAGGGATATTGCCACGCAGATCGATCAGGGTGTGGAGCTTGACAGCGCTCTTGCGGCGGCGAAACTGAGCCCAGGGAAACAACGACAAGCAGAGATCGATGGTGGTGGAATCGAAGGCGTAAACGGTTTGTTCTAGAGCCGCCCCGAACGTTTCGTTCCGATACAATCGGCGGGCGCGGGGGATCAGCCCATGGGCCAGATCGGCGTAGATGCGCCAGTCGCGTTTCTCGTTGGCCCGGGCCAGCGTATTGCGAGCGACTGTGGAACGGAATCCAGAGTGATAGAGCTTGTGCTGAATCGACTGCAAGCAGGTCTCGATGTCGCGAAGACTCTCCCGGAAGGTCAGTTGGGCAAAGGCCATCGACAGAAACTGATCCCGACAGGAGAAGCGACGCACTCGGTGATTGCCTCGGTAGCGACGCACGCAACGGTTGAACTCGTGCGCTGGTAGGAAGTCCATCAGTTGAGAAAATAGAGTCTTTCCGGTATTCATTGCCATCCTCCTTTCCCTTGGAATGAGGATGACCCAAACGTGATTGAGTTGAAATCGAAAACGATCACAAACGACTATAACTTCATGCCGCACTGATACTTACACCACTGCCTTGCATCTTTAACGGGACAGTACTGATCCACAATCAAAAATCTGCAATCGACTAAGGCAGGATAATGCCGGGCGGCTCCTCCAGCCGAGAGCCCTCTTCAGAGGCTTCCGACACCATGGTTGAAAGCCAGTCCAGGAACTCCCGGCTTCTGGGACGTGAGGGGTCGGAGCGGTTCGCCATTTCCAGATTCAATTGCAGGCAATCCAGCACATCGGCCGTCTTGGGGGTGGAAGCCGAGAGGTCCTCCGGTTTCCGGCGCTGGTCCAATAGAGACTTCAGCGAACCGTAGAGAGCTTTCTGAGTGAAGGTGTCGGGCACGTGGTCGTAGTAGAGTCCGCTTTCCAGTGTCCGAAAAGTTCGAGCCAACCGGTCCAGAACCTCCCGCACGTCGGCATCCACCAGGGACGGGAACTCGGAGCGGGACTGGTCGATGGTGGTCCACAGACCCATGAGCAGCTCCATGTTCCTGGTCTGGAAGGCTCGGCTCCACAGCCTTTCGGTCAGTGGCGCCGCCTCTCCCAGCCTGGCCCTTCGGTTCCGTTCGTATTCCCGCCCCGAATGCAGGTAGACACAGTCGGCCGGGCAGTCGATCTCCACCTCTCTCTTTTGCCCGCAGCAGACCGGACAGATGTGGGTCTGCTTGGCCGGGCAAAAGCGCTTGGCCTTGCGGGCCGGGCACAACGGGCATGTTCGCTTTGAGGGCGCCATGGAAACGTTGGCAAACTCGGAGTCGTCCGGGAACCGCGGCCCGGAGCCGGCGGCGGATCACCAGCCCTCAGGATTCCCGCCGCCGGCCGCCGGCATACTATCACGGCGGAGGCCATAATGGTATTGACATCAATCGGTTGCGGGCTATAATCAATAAGATTCCAGTCCACTTTCCAATGCCGCAATCCGACCGATGCCACGTGGACTGAGAGGACTGTCCGTGAGAGTGCGCAAGCCAGGCCGGTTCATCCTCTTCTGCTGTGTGGCCGCTGTTCTGATTGCGGGTCGGCTCCCCGGGGAGGCGGCCCAGGGTGAAGAGCGGCGGGAGAAATCCCTCAAGCGGGAAACCTCGGATCGCTATCTCAAGAAGTGGATTCGCGAAGACGCCCGTTACATCATTACGGAGGAGGAAAAGAAAGCCTTCCGGCAGTTGACCACCGACGATGAACGATACCAGTTCATCGAACAGTTCTGGTTGAGGCGGGATCCCAATCCCGATACGGTCGTGAACGAGGCCAGGGATGAGCACTACCGGCGCATCGCCTATGCCAATGAGCGATTTTCCTCAGGGACCCCGGGGTGGTTGACGGATCGGGGGCGGATCTACATCACCTTCGGTCCTCCCGACGAGATCGAGTCCCATGCGGGCGGCGGGCGCTATGCCCGTCCCATTGACGAAGGCGGAGGAATCACCAGCACCTACCCCTTCGAAATCTGGCGCTACCGCCACCTGGAGGGTCCGGACCTGGGCAACGAAGTGCTGATCGAGTTCGTCGACCCCACCATGACGGGCGAATACCGCATGACCATGGACCCCTCCGAGAAGGACGCCTTGCTGTATGTCCCCAACGCCGGGTTGACCACCATGGAGAGCATGGGAATGGCCAGCAAGGCGGACCGCTTCACCGATCCTTCCGGGATGCGTCTGGGGACGTCCCCCGGCGGCCGGAGCCGGCGGTACAATCAGTTCGAGCGCCTCTCCCAATATGCGGCTCTCCAGCGCCCTCCCAAGATCAGGTTCACCGACCTGGAGGCCGTCGTCAACACCAAGATCTCCTACAACCTGCTCCCCTTCAACTCCCGAACCGACTTTCTGAAGATCACCGAAGATACCGTGCTGACGCCCATCACCATCGAGCTCCTCCACAAGGATATGACCTTCAAGGATCAGGACGGAGTTCGCCGGGCTCAGGTCAACATCTTCGGCAGGGTGTCCACCATCACCGGCCGCGTGGTTCAGGTCTTCGAGGATGCGGTCGTCAAGGACGTTCCCAACTCCCTGTTCAAGAAGGCCCTTGGCGGAAAATCCCTCTATCAGCGGGCCGTGCCCTTGCGCTCCGGCCGCTACAAGCTGGAGTTGGTGCTCAAGGACCTGCACAGCGGAAACGTGGGGACGGAGTACGTCGGCATCGTGGTGCCCAAGTATCAGGACGACCGGCTGGCCACCAGCAGTCTCATCCTGGCCGACCGCATCGAGAAGCTTCCCGATCGACAGGTGGGGCGGGGAATGTTCGTGATCGGTGAAACCAGGGTCCATCCCAATGTGAGTGAGCAGTTCAATCGGGAACAGAGCCTGGGGATCTACTTCCAGGTTTACAACCTGACCCTGGATCAGGACACGAAACGGCCATCGGCCGCCATAGAGTACCGCTTCAGAAGAGATCAAGACGAAATCGCGCGATTACAGGAGGACCAGCAGGAGCTGGTGGGGGCTTCCCGGCAGTTGACCTTGGCCAGGAAGGTTTCGCTCAAGCCCCTGCAACCCGGCCGCTACCACCTGGAGGTCAAGGTGACCGACAAGTTGTCGGACCGCTCGGTCGTCCGGGTCGGACGCTTCGAGGTGCACTAGACCCGCAGGTCTCACCGGAGCGTCATGGGTTCGGAAGAATGAAAACGAGGAGTGCTCGATGCGAATCGGTCAAATAACTGTCGTGCTGCTCATTGCCCTGCTGGTTGGAGGGACCCTGCACGCCCAGGCGGCGGCGCGGGAGGATCTCGGGTACATCTCCGGTTTCGTCAAGGACTCGCGGGGGACACCGCTCGGAGGCGTGCTGGTTACGGTTCTGCAGGGAACCTTCAACCCGCGAGTGGTTCAAAGAGTCACCACGGATGGATTCGGTCAATTCGAGATCGAGAACCTCTTGCCCGGCACCTACGCTCTGAGCGTCAGCCTGGCCACCTACCTGCCGATGTTGAAGTCGGGCGTCGAGGTGGTGGCCGGCAAGATGGAGCGCCTGAACCTCAGCCTGCAGAATCTCTATCTCCAGACCCTTTCCCCCGGGGCGCCGGGTGATGCTTCCTCCGCCCCCCAAGAGGACATCGGTTCGGTGTTGAGGATGGCTTCTTCCACCCGGCCGATATTGCGATTCCAAGGGACCGGCCAGGGCGCCGGCCTGGAGCTCGATCTGGAATCGCCCCGAGCGTCGGCTCAGGCCGACCAGGGATGGCACGGCTCGGTGCATGTCTACTCCACCGCCTATTCCGCCGATCCGGACCTGCTGGACCTGGGCGGCGCCTTTACCGAGTTCGTCTTCGTGAAGGACCTCAATTCGAACTCCCGCTGGCTGATGGCCGGAACGGTTTCCGAGAGCGGCTACACCGAGCTGGACTCGCTGATCCGGTGGAAAAACCTGAAGGGGCACAACCCGTCGTTGCGGGTGAGCCTGGGCAGCTTCCCCTATCTGGACCGGCAGGTTCCATCCGAAAAGGGCCACCTCCAGCGGCTCAACCTCTTCAACCTGGACTTCCAGGACGAGGTCGCCATTTCCGAGATGCTCTCCGCGATCTACGGGGTGGAACTCCAGGCCACCGATCCCTCGGTGAAGGCTCGACGGGTACGGCCGCGCTGGGGATTGAGAATGAGGCCCCATCCCGGCACCCAGGTGGCGTTCATTCGCACCAGGTCCATGCCGCGGCACTATCGCGCGGCTCCATCCCATTCCGGAGAAGCGCTTTCCTATTCGTCTCCCTTCCTGCACCCGTTCGGGAGCAAGATGCGCCTGGGTCGAACCCAAGCCACCCACACGGAAATGACGGTGGACCATGAGCTCGGCAACGGATCGCTGCTGGCCGTGGGTGTCTATTCGGATGAGTTCTTTCCGGGGAGGGCCTGGGCGGAGGCCGGCTCGCGGAGTATCGTCCCGGCCTCCTCCAAGGGCGTTCGGGTCGCCTACGGGCGTCCGCTGGGTCACGGGGTTCACACGGACCTGGGATATACCTTTGGAGGCGGGACGCAGTGGGGGCAGGGCGCGTTCGGCCTGACGCCAAGGAACTATCACCTGATGGTGGCCCGGTTGAAAGCGCAGGCGGATTCCTCCGGAACACGAGTGGCCGCGACCTATCGGTATGTCTCGGGCGTTTCACTCACCGTCATCGATCCCTACCAGGAGTACTTCGAGAGTTCCGCTCCCGGTTTGAATCTCATGGTGACTCAGTCCATACCCTACGTCGGGCGGTTCATTCCGGGAGAGCTGGAAGCGCAGCTCGATGTCCACAACCTCTTCGATCAACACCGGTTCGATTTGACCGACGCTGCCGGGGAGCCGAGACACTCCGAATTCCTCCAGACCCCGCGGTCATTGCGGGGCGGCATCAGGCTCAAGTTCTAGCGGGCCGCCCCCGCATTTGTCCTGGAGCAAGGCAATGGTTGCCAATTTCGGCTTCAAGACGACTCTGATCGTTCTTCTCACTGCAGCCCTGGCGGTGATCGGCATCCAGAACAGCCGCCAGAAGCACAAGCATGTCACCCCGGATGACGGGAGCGGGTGGATCAGGACCGCTCGCGGCGTGGAAGCCTTCATCGTGGAAGCCGGAGGACCCGCGGACAGGGCGGGAATTCGCAAGGGCGACGTGCTGGTGGCCATCAACGACAGGCCGATCACCCGGGCCACCCAGGTGTCGGAGGAGCTGGATCAACTGGGAGTGTGGTCGAAAGTGCAATACTCCCTGACGCGCTCCGGGGCCGGCTACGCCACCACCCTGGTGATCGGACCCCAGCCTGCCAATTTGCGACTGAAAGGGTTTCTGGAATCGGTCGGCTTTCTCTACCTGCTCATCGGCGTCTTTATTTTTCTGCGGCGGTGGCAGGCCAAGGGGGCCTTGCACTTCTACACCATCTGCCTGGCCTCTTTCGGGGTCTTTGCTTTTTCCTATACCGGAAAGCTGGACGTTTTCGATTGGGGGGTCTATTGGCTGGACGCCGTTTGCCTGCTTTTCCTGCCGCCGCTGTTTCTCCACTTCTGTCTGAGCTTTCCCCATCCCAAGTCGTTCCTGGAGCGTTACGCCCCTCTCAAGGTGGTCCTCTACCTGCCGGCCCTGCTGCTGCTTGGGATTCAGGTGCTGTTCGTTTTCAACCTGTTGCTGGTCGAGGCGCCGCTGAGGACACGGATTCTGCTGGATCAGCTTCACATGCTCCATTTCGCCGGTCTGTTCGTCCTGGGCACGTTGGCCCTGGCCCACACCTACTGGGCCAGCACCAACCAGATCCTGAGGCAGCAGATGAAGTGGATCGTGATGGGAACCGTCGTCGGAACCCTGCCCTTCTTCCTGGTCTATGCCGTTCCCTACTGGATGGGAGTTGTTCCCACGGTCTGGATGGAGATCACGGTGCTGCCGCTGGTGCTGATCCCGCTGACCTTCGGGTACGCCATCATCAAGTTCCGCCTCATGGATGTGGACATCATCTTCAAGAAGGGGATGGCCTCGACGCTGGCCTCTTTGGCCAACGTGGGTATCTACGTGGGGCTGCTCGGCATTGTCGGTCAGGTGTTCCATGCGGCCGGAGCCCAGTCCATCAACTGGTACGCCGTGATCTCGGTGGTGGTGGCGGGATTCGCCTTTGTCCCCTTGCGCAACTGGATTCAGTCCAAGGTGGACCAGTACTTCTACAGGGACCGATACGACTACCGGCAGACCCTGATCGAGTTCGGGAAGAAACTCGGCTCGGAGGTGAATGTCTCCCGGCTGCTGGAGTCGGTGACCGAAAAGATCAGCACGACTCTTTCGGTGGACAAGGTGGCCGTTTTTCTGGGGGAGGAGGGCCACTCCCGGCAGTTCCGTCTGGCCAAGTCGGTGGGCCTGCCCGGAGAGCCCCACGGATTGGACCTGGGCTATCTTCATCCCCGCAATCCCTCCCTGGCCAAGGGCTTTCTGTTTTACGAGGACCTCAGGAGCCTCATGGTGGAGAGGCCGGAACATCGTGAAGCCCTGGAACGACTGGGGCTGCACTACTATCTCCCCTGTATCGCCAAGGGGGAGACCATTGCCTACCTGGGACTGGGGCGGACCCATCGAGGCGACCTGCTTACCAGCGAGGATGTGGAGCTTCTGCAAACCATCGCCGGCTATGTGGCCATCGCCCTGGAGAATTCCCGGCTGTACTCCTCGGTGCACCAGAAGGCGGAGGAACTCCGGCAGCTCAAGGAATACAGCGAGAGCATCGTGGAGTCAATCAGCGTCGGGGTGGTGGTCGTGGACCTGGAGGAGCGGATCGAGAGTTGGAACCCTCAAATGGAGTCCCTGATGGGGGTCCCCAAGGATCGGGTCATCGGCAAGCGGGTTTCCGAGGTGCTTCCGGAGAACCTGGTCCGGGAGATGCGGATGCGAATGGGGCCCGACCCTTCGGGACATTCCGAGGTCTTCCGGCTTTACAAGTGCAGACTCAAGATTGGCGGGGACCTGCGCGTGGTCGACGCCACCATCACCCCTCTCATGGACAAGGATCGTGGAGTCACCGGTCGGATCATCATTCTGGACGACAACACCGAGCGGGTCCAGATGGAAGATCAACTGGCCCAATCCGAGAAGTTGACCTCGATCGGGCTGCTGGCTGCCGGCGTGGCCCACGAGGTCAATACCCCGCTGGCGGTGATCTCCACCTACAGCCAGATGCTGGGCAAGCAGTTGAGAGAGGACGATCCCAAGGCGAAAGTGATGGGAAAGATCGTGGCTCAGTCCAAACGCGCCTCCGAGATTGCCAACCGCCTGCTCAACTTCTCCCGGACCGAGGGAACAGCTTTTCGGGAGTTGGAGGTCAACGGCGTCATTTCCGAGACGTTGTCCCTGTTGGAGCACCAACTCAAGTCAGCCAAGATCCGTCTGAGGACGGAGCTGGGCTCCACGACCATCCGGGTCCACGGCAACCCCGGAAAGCTGCAGCAGGTGTTTCTCAACCTGTTCATCAATGCCAAGGACGCCATGCCCGGCGGGGGCGAATTGCTGGTCAGGACCTCCACACCGGATTCCGTGTTCCGGGTCGAGATCGAGGATACGGGCAACGGAATCCCCGAGGAGCACCTGCAGAAGATCTACGATCCCTTCTTTACCACCAAGGAAATGGGCCGGGGCACCGGGTTGGGGCTTTCGGTGACCTACGGGATCGTTCAGGAGCACTCGGGAAACATCATGGTGGACTCCAAGCCGGGTCAGGGCACCCGGTTCATCGTGGAGTTTCCTGCCGCCAGGAAGGTGGCCAATGTCTGAGCACGCCGGATCCATTCTGGTGGTCGACGACGAACCTGCGATTCGCGAGAGTCTCGAGTTTCTGCTGTCCGAAGCCAACTACAAGGTGGCCCTGGCCGAAGGGGGTCTGGATGGATTGAAGAAGCTGGAGTCCGACCTCTTCGACCTGGTGCTTCTGGACGTGATGATGCCCGACAAGAACGGGTTGGAGGTCCTGGAGGAGATCGGCCGTTCCTCCCCGGAAACCGCCGTCATCATGATCACCGCTTTCGGCACCATTGAAAATGCGGTGCGAGCCATCAAGTCCGGAGCGGTGGACTATGTCACCAAGCCCTGGGATAACGAAAAGCTCCTGTTGGATATCCGAAACGGGATTCAACAACGCAAGCTTCAGTACGAGAACCGGGAGCTGAAGCGCGCTCTCAAGCAGCAGTCGGGATTCGCCAACATGGTTGGCAAGAGCGAGCAGATGCTGAAGGTGTTCGACCTGGTTACCCAGGTGGCTCAGAGCCGGAGCACGGTGCTGATTCAGGGAGAGAGCGGCACCGGGAAAGAGCTTGTCGCCAAGGCGATTCATGCCAACAGCAGCCGCTCCAAGAAAGCCTTTGTGACTGTGAACAGCGGCAGTCTTCCCGCCGACCTGCTGGAGAGCACGCTCTTCGGGCACCTCAAGGGCGCCTTTACCAGCGCTGTCGCTTCCAAGAAGGGACTGTTCGAGGTGGCGGACCAGGGGTCGATCTTCTTTGACGAGATCGGATCGGTAGGGCTGGAGACTCAGGCCAAGCTTCTAAGGGTGATTCAAGAGAAGGAGTTCATGCGGCTGGGTGGGGTGGATACCATCAAGGTGGACGCGCGCATCATTGCCGCGACCAACGTGGACTTGAAGGCATTGGTGGAGCAGGGCACCTTCAGGGAGGACCTCTTCTACCGCCTGAATGTGATTTCCGTTCAACTGCCTCCGCTCCGGGAGCGCAAGGAGGACATTCCGCTGCTGGTCGATCACTTTTTGAAGAAGTTCAGCCAGGAGAACCACAAGACCTTCGGGCCGGTTTCCCCCGAGATCATGAGGCTGCTGGTGCAATACGACTGGCCGGGAAACGTGAGGGAACTGGAGAACGTCGTCGAGCGGGCGGTGGTGTTGAGCACATCGGGCGATCTGTCCCGGGAGCTGATTTCCCTTGAGGTCAAGCCGGCTTTAACGATTCCCAAGACCAACGGCACGCCTGCCATGGACGGCAAGCCGCTCTACGAAATCCTGGACACCTTTGAGAGAGACGTGATCCTGCAGATGCTGGAGAGTGTCAATTGGAGTCAGACCGAGGCGGCCGAGCGGTTCGGACTGCCCCTCTCCACGCTCAACTCCAAGGTCAAGCGCCTGGGAATCGACGCCAAGCGCAGGCGCGTGCGACAGTAACCTCCCATTCTCACCTTGCCGGCGGCCCGCCATTCCTGCCCATGAAACGCCTGAATCCCCCGTTCCCGCGGAGAGGACCTGTGTTGTGGATGGCCCGGGTCCTGAGCCGGTCGATCGTGTTGGGGATGGTTGCGCTTCCGGCCGCCGCCGATTGGCTCGTCGGGCTCAGCTACTACCACCAGGGAAACTATCGCCGAGCCGTCGAGGTCCTTCTGGCCGAAGTCAGGGAGAATCGCCAGGATGCCCTGATCCTTCGAATTCTGGGTCTCAGCTACTACCAGTTGCGCGACTATGATCAGGCGGAGACTTATCTGAAGAGCGCTCTGGAACTGAAGCCCGACTTCGAGGCGGAGTTGGGTCTGGCCCGGGTTCAGGCGGGGCGCGGCAACTTCGATACCGCCCTGCAGTCGCTCGACAAGGGGCAGGCATTGATTCAGACCGACCGGCACAGATTCCAGTATCACTTTTCTCGGGGTTCGATTCTGATGCGGCAGGGCCGTCCTGACCTGGCCCACGGGGAATTCGAGAAGGCCGAGCCCTTGGCAGGCAGGCAGCCCGCCTTCTTTGCCCAAATGGGCAGCCTGGAGTACGGCCTGGGGCGGATTCCGGAAGCCCTGGCCGCATTGGAACGGTCCCTGGAGCTCGACCGCGGCCAACCGGAAGTCCTGGTGTCCCTGGGCGAAGTCTGCCTGCGGCTCTCGGCAACCGCAGGAGGTCCGGCAAGGGCAAGCCATTTCGACAGGGCCGTGGCTCTGGCGGGGGAGGCTCTGGCCCTGAGTCCGGACAGCGTGGCGGCGCACCACCTGGCAGGCAGGGGCCATTTGGGTTTGAGGGAGTTTCCCAATGCCGAGAGACACTTTCGTAAAGTCGTTGCTCTCGACAGAAAGCATCCGGGGATCCTCTTCAGTCTGGGGCAGGCTCTCATTGGATTGCACCGATACCCGGAAGGGAGCGTGGCCCTGGAAGAGGCCGTTGAAGAAGAGCCCGGCAATCCGGACATTCACTATGCCTTGGGGTTTTGTCGGGAAAAGACGGGAGATTACCGGCAAGCCCTGGACTCCTACCGGCAAGCCCACCAATTGCGTCCCGACCCGGAGTTCAAGGCCGCCGCCGAGCGGGCCGGGAAGCTCCTGGATTCCGCCAGGTGAGCCTGGGAAGAGGATATCCACGAAGGCACAGCAAGGCCCATGAAGGGGCACGAATAGAATGATTGCTGATGGTCGATGGGCATGTGACCAGCCACCCGCTGCGACACGCGGGCCGGAGGAGCCGCCTTGTTCAATTCATCCGTTCTGGAGCAGTTGACCCGCAAAGCCGCCCAAGCCGGGAAGCATATCGTGCTGCCGGAAGGAAGCGACGAGCGCACTCTGACGGCAGCCGCCAGGATTCAGGACCGGGGTTTGATGCGTCTGACTCTCCTGGGAGACCCCGGTGTCATCGCGGAAAAGGGCAAGGCCCTGGGTTTGAACCCGGAATCGGTCGGGATCATCGACCCCAAGGGCTCGGACAGGTTGAACCGCTATGCCGAGCTCTACTACCACGGCATGAAGTCCAGGGGCATCACCAGGCAGGAGGCGGCCCGCCAACTGGAACACCCCCTCTATTTCGGAAACGCCATGGTGAGCTGGGGCGATGCCGACGGCTCGGTGGCAGGGGCAAGCCATACCACGGCCGAGACGGTCCGGGCGGCCTTGCGGTGCATCGGGCTGCAGGACGGTTGTTCCCTGGTCTCCAGCTTTTTTCTGATGCTTCTGCCGGGGGGCTCCGGCCGGGAGGAGAAACCCCTGATCTTCGCCGACTGCGCCGTGGTGCCCAATCCGGATGCTTCCCAGTTGGCGGATATCGCCATGGCCACAGCCCACAACGCCCGGGCGCTGCTGGGGGCGGAACCCAGGGTGGCCCTGCTCTCGTTCTCCAGCAAGGGAAGCGCCCGCCACCCCCTGGTGGACAAGGTGGTGGAGGCGACCCTCACTGCCCGAGAGCGTTATCCGGGATTGCGGTTGGACGGAGAACTGCAGGTGGATACGGCCCTGATAGAGGAGATCGGTCGCCGGAAAGCGCCGGAGAGCCCAGTGGCCGGGCAGGCCAACACGCTCATCTTCCCGGACTTGCAGGCGGGCAACATCGCCTACAAGCTGGTGGAGCGGCTGGCCGGCGCCCGCGCCGTCGGTCCGGTGCTGCAAGGATTGAAAAAACCTGCCAATGACCTGTCCAGGGGCTGTACGGCCCAGGACATTGTCAACACCGCGGTGGTCACCGCGGTCCAGGCGGGATCCCCGCCCCCCTCACCGGGCAGGTGACGAGAACGGTTCTGTTTTCGTCAGCGCGACTCGGCGTCTCTTCGCTGCTTCTTTCGGCTCCGCTTGCGAGCCAAGGCCTGCTTGACCCGTCGTTTTTCACCCGGTTTCAGATAAAAGGAGTGCCGTTTTACCTCTTTGATGATGTCTTCCGTCTGGACCTTGCGCTTGAAGCGCCGCAAGGCGTTTTCCAGGCTTTCGCCGTCTTGGACCCTCACTTCAGCCACTCTGCTTCACCCCCCTTGGGTGCGTCGATAGTTGCAGGATGGTAGGTAAAATCCCGACTGCCTGTCAAGGAGTAACCACTCTTCGAGTGAAGTGTGAAGTTTGAAGTGTGAAGTTTGAAAGGTGGGGAGTTATTGGATCGATGCGGTGAGCGTTATTTGAAACAAACGAAAAACTGAGTGTCCCACCAGGTGGGAGCCGTTGCTCCGGTCGACCATTGTCAGCGGGCGCTACGCGCCGCTCACTTTCGCATTGCCGCTCACGTCGATGACGCAGACCGATATCTTGCGCGCCTGGTCTTCCGCCAGGGTGGCTTCCAGTTGCTCTTGCAGTTCCTGAGGACCGGCCGGGCGGGGGCCGGATGGCGGTGGCGGCGTGGGGCGCTGGCCGAACCAGAACACCAGGTAGATCCCGTATCCCTGTGTGGCCGGGTCGGTGGTGTACTGCCCGATCAACTGATTCTGCATGGCGCTCCACAGATCCCGGTGTCCGTTCTTCTTGATTTCTACGGGTATCTGGAAATCCAGGCGCGAAACCCGAATATCGGCTCGCTTGTCCCGAGCGTACTGCCCTTCGGGCTGGGCGTCGATGCCCGGCGGCAGACGTTCTCGCAGGTCCGAAAGCAAGGCGTCCCGGCAGTCGTCTTCGTGGTTGGGAGTGCCAAGTTTCCCGTGGTCATGCTTGTTCCAGTACTGGCGCCAGTCATCCGTATTGCCCGTCTGGATCTTCACCCCAAGCTCGCATAGCTTGTCCTTCACCAGGGCCGCCAGGTCGGCCGGGTTGGCGGGTGTGCCGCCCTCCAACGTCCGGCAGACCTGCTTGACATCGGGGTGGCGATACCCGGCGTCGCGGAGTATCACTCGTTGGGCATCTTGGGCCTGCAATAGTACATGCCGCCAGTGGGACAACCCGCTGTCGTCCGGAAGCCTGCCCAAGGCGCCGCTCGCCTCCCGGGTGGGCAAGGCGGCGAGGCGTCCTATCAGTGCGTGGAGAAAACGGGAGGCCTTAGCTGTAAGAGTAACCAACCCCCTCACCAAATGCTGATCGGGGCCGACCCAGGGTCCAACAAGTCGGATGAGCAGTTCCCCCCCAGAGACTCCCAAGTCGCTGAAGGGAAACCGCCTGTCATCGTCGTCGCAGAAGAACCCCGCCAAGCGCCAGGCTCGGGTCTCCGAGATCTGTACGAAGTCCTGCAGCAGATCTTCGTAAGCCGCCGGTGAAACGATCAGGCCTGCCGCCAGCCAGTGAGCGCGCTGGGCCACGTTCAGGCTCTTCCGGGATGTCTTCCTCTGGATCAGTTCCTCGAGCGACGCTCTGTCAGCATGTTGGATCGCGGCCCAGAGCAGGTCGTCCAGGGCCCTGATCTGCTTCAGCTTGCAGCGAGCCGGGAAGGCGCGGAGCAACGGCAGGCTGGCATGCCGAGCGACCTGGGCGTGGTCCGGGTCGTGTGCGAGCTCCCAGAGTTTATAGACATGCTCGCGATCGCTGCGGAACTCGGACACGGCGAATTGGGTTTGCACCTCGGCTACGATCTCGGGCCGGGTCTCAATAAGTCGTCGATACCATTGGGGCCGATAATCCGCGTGCGGCGTAGAGTAATAGAATGCGATCCCCCTGCGAATCCTCTCCTCTTCCCATTGGGATGAATCTACTGGTCCGGTTCTTTCGATTTCCTGCAAACCCGCCAGGAAAGGCCCTGCAAGGTAGTGCATTCGACCCTTCCTTCTGAGGTCCAGAATCTCGTCGATTCCCGGAACGGCCTCTCGGTCGACCGTACCCCGAAGGCCCCGAAGCGCAGCATCGATCAAATCATGGTCACCCTTGAGCAGCTTCGCGATGGCGTTTGTCCCCTTGTCAAGATCCAATTCGAAGAACGAGCCACAATATGCCTGTGCCAGTCTGTGCAGCAGGGCGGGTGCGGCGTGGTTCTCTCGCAGCGCGGACCGGTTGGCTCGGACGTGCTCGAGCCACTGTCGCTCCTGCGGCGTTTCTTCTTCGGTGATTTTCCCCTCGCTTTCGGGATACTGGCGCGGGGCAGGTGGCGGAGAAAGCAGTCGAGCCAGGATCCTCTTCAACCGCTGGTTGGCGCCGGTGTGCCGCTGCAGCACTTCGAGTGACAGGCCCTGGTCGCCACGTCGGTTCCTGTGCGCCCACACAGCCTCTTCCAGCAGGTATTCTGCAATCTGCGGTTTCGTGGCCTCCAGGGCGACGGCCTTCGTCAGGCACCAGAGACCGAAGTCGGCCGGCCGGTCGGCGCCGTAAAGGTGCATTTCGACGTCATAGGCATGAGAGCGGAAGTTGCCGGTTTCGGGCTGCCGGTCCAGTCCCTCTTCGACGACCTTCGTCTGGGTCTCAGGACGTTGCGTCAGCCAGGAGCGTATCTGGAAGATCGATTCCCTCGGGTCGTGGGCGGGAGGCATGTGCCGGCCGTAGAGTCCCGCGCTGAGCCAGTCATAAAGACGCGCCGCCTCGATGTGATCGCCGTGGGCTTCCAAGCCGGCCGCCAGGATCTTGGACGGAAGGCCGCTCAAGCGGCGGGCATCCAGGGCAGGCCGCAAATGAGGCAGCCTCTGGACCAGAACGTCAAGAAGCTCGGCCAAGTCTTGGGGCGAGGACTTCCGGACAAGCTCGGAATTCCAGAACTTGCGGTATCTTCCGAATAGCTCCACGTCCCCTGTCTCCCAAAGGTAGTCCCACACGTCCGATGGAGTCAGGGCCACAGGGTAAAGCCGGACCAGCAGTGTTCCAAGGAGTTCCTGGGAGGGATCGGAGACACGCTCGCCCTGAATATCCGCCAGCAGCACCTTCAGCTCCTTCGTCTTGTCCTGGCTTTCGTGGAGGTGGACGAGGGCATCGAGGGCAAAAGTGTTGATGTCTGGCCACCAGGTGTCGTCGCGAACGATTTCGAGCAGAATCCGGGACAGGCCGGGAAGAACCGCACCCTGTCCCAGTACCTCCAGCACGAACGCGGCCAACATCTGATGGTCACGACTCCGGCAAGGGCTTTCCAGGACCTCTTTCAGCACCGGTTCCATGTCGGGGGTCGCCAGTGCTGCAAAGGGCGCGGCTGTCGACGACCACAACAAGGGAACCAGCCGGTCGCCCTCGCGCCGTAGGGTTTTCAGGAGAGCCTGTTTCTCGTCCCGTGAGAACTGGCGGATGTCGCCGTACAAGCCGACCCCGATGGGGTCCCGCTCGATCAGGTCTGAACGCGCTCTTCGGCTATGGGCCGCCAGCCAGGCCGACAGGCCTCTCATCTCGGTGACCACCGTGCCGTCTTCGCCTGTCATCAGGGCCAGGACCCGCCGGCCCGGAAGCCCCTTCTCGATGGTCCTGGCGAGGTGGCGGGCGCCCAGGAATTCGGCGAGGTGGCGGTGAACGGGAGCCAGGCGGTAACGGGACGTGCTCTTGAACAGCTTGGTCGAGAGAGCCCGGCGAAGCACTTCAGGGGAGGGGCCGGTGCAGTCGTCAAGGGTGGGGCCGGTGCAGTCGTCAAGGGTGGGATAGTCGTCGTCCTCTTCCTTGTTCCTCAGCGAGTAGCCTGCGGTTCCTGCCAGAAGTTGGACGGCGCAGAGACGCCCGGCGGCATTTAGCAATTGATCGGGGGGGAATGGCTGGCCTGCAATCTCGTGGTCTTCATTGTGCTCCCGGACAATGATCGAACAGGCTTTCTCGAAAGTCTCCAGACGGCCATTCGGCCATCCCTTGCCCTGGGCCACCGCTTTGCCCAACAGTGTCAGGCTCATGGGGTTCTTGAGCAGTGCCTCAACCCCCCGCTCTCGGGCCGATTCGACAAATGCCTGGGCGTCGTCGATGCCGGGGCAGTCACTCAAGATCCGGACGACGTCCCGATCGGTCAGCGGATCGAGACGCAGGACTGTGACTTGGGCGTCCCGAGACACGGCAGCCAAATGCTTGCGGTCATTGTCTCCCAGCCAATCGGCTTCGCGGCATGAGAGCCGGAAACGCGGCCGCCCAAACCGGTCGAGCCTCCCCCGGACTGTCTCAAAGGGTGTGAGTGCATTAGGTGCGCCAGCCCGAATTTCATCGAGTCCGTCGATATAGAGAGTCTTGTCCCGCCATTCGGGGTGGCTGTCCAGATCCAGGGCGAGAAAGTCGCGGGCGGAGATCAAGTGAGCGCTTTCCCCCAGTGCCTTGCACTCGGCATCGAACGCGGTCGTCTTGCCGGACCCGGGGTCGCCCAGCAGCACGCAGGCCGCAGCCGATCGGAACTCTTCCAGGGGCCGAGGCTCCCGATTTCCGTCCTTCTGTGGAAGTATCTCGGTGCAGGTGCGGGGGACTCTGTCGTTCATGTTTCCTCGAACCATTGGTGAGCCGACACCGCCAGGAACTCATCGAGCGGTATGCCGCCCTCCCCAACGAGCAACGAACGATGGGGATTGAATCGCCGCCTGAACTCATCCATGCCTTGCAAGGGCCGCCTCTTCACGCTGCTTTTCACCTCGACGGGAATGATCCGGAAGCCGCGCTGAAGGACGAAGTCAACCTCGAAGGAGGCTTCCCGCCAGTAATGCAGCCGAGTGTCGGATGCCGCGCTATTGAACAAGTGCGCGCCGACCGCGCTCTCAACCAGACGCCCCCGGAAGGTGCGGTCGGCCCGAGCTTCTTCGAAGGAATATCCCGAGCCGGCGGCTAACAGGGCCGTGTTGAGCACATTGAGCTTGGGACTGGAGGCTTTGACCAGAAGCGGTCTGTTCGAATACTTCGGCAACCCGGTGAGCAGGCCGGTGCGGGAGAGCAGGTCCAGGTAGCGGGTCAGGGTGGTTGTATTTCCGGCGTCCTGGAGCTGCCCCAGCATCTTGGTGTAGGACAGGATCTGCCCGGAATAGTCGAGGCCCAGTTCAAAGAGCTGTTTCAGCAGCGCCGGCTTGTCCACGCGGGTCATCGCGAGCAGATCCCGCTCGATGCTCGGCTTGACGAGCGCGTTGAGGACGTAGTCACGCCAACGTTCCGGGTCTCGAACGAGCGGGGCAACTCCCGGGTAGCCCCCAAAATAGAGATAGTGATTCAGGTCGAATCCGAAAGCCGCCGACATTTCCGGGAAAGACCAGTGCGTAACACGAATCGGTTCAAAGCGGCCGGCAAGGCTCTCACGCAATCCCGACTGCATGAGCAACGGGGCCGAGCCCAGAATAACGACGTGCAGCGGACAGTCGCTGCTGCGGTCGGCGTCCCACAGACCCTTGACCGTTTCCGACCAATTGGGAATCTTCTGAATTTCGTCGAACACCAGCACGAATCCCTGCCCAAACCGGTTCGCCTCACTCCGACCTTGCCGCCAGTTTCTCACCAGCCAATCCGTGTCCCTGACTTCAGGAAAAGGTAGCGTTGCGCCGGACACATTGGGCGGGACGGGTGGCGCAAGTGAGTCGGGTGAGTCGACAGCCAGGTAGCGGTGCTTGAGGTCGATTTGTCCCAGAACCTGCCGTATGATGGTGGTCTTACCGGTTTGGCGGGGGCCGAACACGGCGGTGAGCCTCTGGGGCTTCTCGGCCAAGCGCCGGACGATCGTTGTGACCTGAGTGCGCTGGAAGGATTTCATGGAGTTTATTGTATTCTATTGAGTAAAAACACTCAATAGACTCATTGAGTCTTTTCGACGTCAGTTGTGATTGTGGGGAATTTGGCTGTTCGCTCCGATTAGTCGCAAGGAATATAATGCATTGTTGACGGCGCTTTGCGTTCTGTTACCTCCCATCGGACTGGCTCCACTGGAGAATTTGACATGCCGACTCTGCAGTTCAAGGGCCGCGTCTTCGTGGAGAATCATCATCTCGCCGTCCCCTATCACGAATGGCGCCCCATCCGATCCAAGGGACTGAGCAGCAAGGCGAGCCTGCATGACAACCTCATCAAAGAGGACCCTCCTTGAAGTCTTTGCAGATGAATTGCCGGACATCACGTCCAAGCCGGTGGAGTTGCTGGCCCGAATTATGGATCTCTCGACCGACAAGGACTCCATCATCCTCGATTCCTTCGCCGGTTCGGGCACGACGGCCCACGCCGTTCTGGCGTTGAACAAGGAGGATGGCGGCAATCGTCGGTTCGTCCTGGTCGAGTGCGAGGACTATGTGGACTCGATCACAGCCGAGAGAGTGCGGCGCGTTGTCAAGGGGGTGCCGAAGGCGAAAGACCCGGCGCTCAAGGCCGGTCTTGGCGGAACGTTCAGCTACTTCAAGCTCGGAGAGCCCATGCGCCAGGAGTCGCTTCTGGACGGTTCCCACCTGCCCGAGTATGAAGCCTTGGCCAGCTATGTCTTCTTCACGGCTACCGGCGAGGAATTCGAACCCGATCAGATGAAACGCGACCAGTGGTTCATCGGTCGCAGTCGCCTCTACGACGTGTATCTGATCTACGAAAACAACCTCGAAAAGCTGAAGAACCTGGCGCTGACTCTCAATGTTGCGCGCCAACTCCCCAGAAGCCGGCGCAACAAGCTCGTGTTCGCGCCCACCAAGTATCTCGATTCGGAGTTCCTGCATCAATTCCGAGTCACGTTTCAGCAGCTTCCCTTTCAGATCTACGAGACCTTCGACAAGCTGGCGGCCAAGGGGCGGGATAACTGAGGTGCTTCTCAAGGACTACCAGCAACGGGCGCTGGCGACCGTTCGCAAGTATCTGGAAGTGCTTGCCGAAGCCCGTGAAAAAGCGGCCGAAATCCTGAAGATGGATTCCACCCACGACTGGGCGCGTTCCGCCTGGGAAAAGTGTGCGAGGGACAGGGTTATCGCTTCGTCCACGTACCTGCCGCGCAAAAACGGAGTGGGGGAGCCCCTGCCGACTTGGTGCCTGAAGATTCCGACGGGGGGCGGCAAGACGTTGCTCGCCACCAAGGTCGTGGATCTGGCAAATACCTACTATCGCAAGCGGCAAACGGGCCTGGTGCTGTGGATCGTGCCCACGACCCAGATATACGACCAGACCCTCCGCGCGCTGAAGGACCGCGACCATCCCTACCGTCAGCAACTGGACGTGGCATCCGCCGGACGAACGCTGATCCTCGAAAAAACCAGCGGATTCGGCCCTCAGGATGTGGACGAAAACCTGTGCGTGCTTCTGCTCATGCTGCCGTCGGCCAACCGCGCCTCGAAGGAGCAGCTCCGCATGTTTCGGGACAGTGGAGGCTTCACTCGCTTCTTCCCCTCCGATGAGGACGCGGCCGCCCATGAGGCGCTGGTGAAGAAGGTTCCGAATCTGGATACGTTCGGCGGCACCGGTTTCTGGGGCGCCCAGGTCAAGACATCCCTGGGCAACACGCTGCGTCTGTTGAAACCGCTGGTCATCCTTGACGAAGGCCACAAGGCGTACAGCCTCAACGCCAAGAAAACGCTGGAAGGCTTCAATCCCTGCATGATCGTCGAGCTTTCCGCGACCCCTCCAAAGGGAGCGAACGTGCTGGTCGATATCCGCGGCCGCGAACTCCTCGCCGAGGAGATGATCAAGCTCGACCTGCACATTCGGAACCGGGCCAGCGCGAGTTGGCAGGACACCTTGCTTGCAGCCATCGAGCATCGCCAGCTTCTGGAAAAGACAGCCGTCGAGAACGAAGCGAAGACCGGCATCCATATTCGGCCCATCTGCCTGATACAAGTGGAGCGCACGGGCAGGGAGCAACGTCGCCCCGGATTGATTCATGCCGACGACGTTCGGGAGTATCTCCTGCGACACCCGAACATCCGTCCGGAGTTCATCGCCGTCAAGACCAGTCAAAAGGACGAGTTGAGAGACGTCGACGAGATCGGCGGTTTGCTCTCCAGGGAGTGTCCGATCCGATTCATCATCACCAAGCAAGCCTTGCAGGAGGGCTGGGACTGCGCGTTCGCCTACGTCCTGACCATTCTGACCAATCCCGGTTCCAAGAGTGCGCTGACGCAACTCGTCGGCCGCATTCTTCGCCAGCCCTACGCCAGGAAGACCCAGGTTCCCGCGCTCGACGAAAGCTATGTCTTCTGCTTCCAGCGCCAAGGCAGCAAACTGTTGCAGGAGGTGCGCAAGGGATTCGGTCTGGAAGGCCTGCACGGTATGGAAGGCAGGATCGTCGCCGACGCGGAAGAAGCTGCCGAGGCGACAGGCGCGGTGACCCTCCGGCAGCGGGAGGAGTTTCAGTCAGCTACCCGCGACCTGGTCTTGCCCGCATTCATGATCCGGGACGATGGAGGATGGCGGCTCGTGCGCTACGAATCCGACATCTTGAGTCAAGTGCCCTGGGACGAGGTCGACCTCAGTCCGTTGTTCGACTTGCCCCTGGGGGAGGGACGCATGGACTACGAAGTGCATGCGGGATTGGAGAGTGAGGCTCTGTTAGCGGCTCCCGAGACTCAAGGCGGCAGTGCCGGCGCCGCAAGCGGCAAGATCGACTACTGCTTTGCCGCCAGCCATCTGCTCGACGCCATGCCCAATCCCTGGCGCGGCAGCGAGGCGGCCCGGCAGGTGTTTGGAACGCTGTTGCGGAAGCATCCCCCCCAACGAGTGGTCTCGAACTACGTCTTCATTCTGGAGGAGTTGCGAAAGCGCCTCGAAGCCGAGCGCGACCGGCTTTCGCAAACGGTCTTTCGAAAACTGCTCGCCGATGAAACGATGAAATTCATCGTCGTGGCCGACGATCTCACTTCCAACCGCCTGCCCCGCGAGATCAAGACCGTGCCAGGGAAGCGGGCCAATCGCGAGGACGGCAGCCCGTACCAGCGCAACCTGTTCGACCGGATCCATGAGGACGATCTGAACGGGTTGGAAAACAAGGTCGCGACCTACCTGGACCAACAGGAACGCCTGTTTTTCTGGTACCGAAATCGGGCGCGCAAGGACTACTACGTCCAGGGGTGGAGGCGCGGCAGGATCTATGCCGACTTCGTCTTCACCCTGCAGCCGGACGAGCCGGAGGCCGACGACGAATTTCGTCAGGTCTTCGTCGTGGAGACCAAAGGCCTTAACCCATCTTTAACAGTGCGCCGTGAAAAGGCGCCTTCTTCTGGCGGGTGCAAATCCCGCCCAACAACTGTCGCTCCGGTTGGTAGCAGCCAGGGCGGATCATGGAGGTAACGATATGGTCTGAAGCACTCTGGTGTCAAAGGGCCGCCTTGGGCGGTTCAGCGACCATGCGGGCCGGAACGGGAGTGAACGTCGAGCAGGCCTCGAAACGGGCAATACGGAAGCCGACCCTCCTGTTAATAGGGGAAGGCCGTTGGCGGATGGGGAAGAGAGCGACGCGGGCACCGATCTGCTTCCGTCGGGGTAGTGACGCTGGCACGCATGGAAGGGGAAGAGGGCAGCAACACGGGAAGCCCTGACGGAGATGGAGCACACATCAACCGGGACCCCGCGAGGGGCAGGCTGGGCCGTCAGGGTGGCGGAAAGGTCCGTAGTACCGGGGAAGCCGGGTAACGCCGGTGGAGGGAAGGGGCCTTGAGTTGAGAGCAGCATGGAAAGGAAGCAAGGCGTGGCCACTGACAAGAGTCTAACAGGGTCAGAGAGGGTTCGGAAATTCCAGACCATGCTCCATGCGAAAGCGAAGGAGGACCCCAAGCGGCGGTTTCATGCTTTATGCGACAAGGTGTGGCGAGAAGACTTTCTGAGGGAAGCCTGGGAACAGGTTCGCCGTAATGGCGGCACGGCCGGGGTGGACGGGGAGGGCTTCAAGGACATCGAGGCGACTGGAGTGGAGGGCTGGCTGGGGGAACTGGCGCGGGACCTGAGGGAAGGGACCTACGTACCGAAGCCGGTGCGTCAGGTGCTGATCCCGAAGAAACAGCCCGGCAAGTTCCGGCCTTTGGGCATTCCCTGCATCCGGGACCGGGTAGCGCAGACGGCGGCATTGCTGGTGTTGGAGCCGATCGTGGAAGCGGACCTGCAACGGGAGCAGTATGGCTATCGGCGGGGGCGGAGTGCCAACGACGCGGTCAAACGCGTGCATGGACTCCTGCAAAGGGGTCACCAGGAGGTGGTTGACGGCGACCTGTCCAACTACTTCGGCGAGATACCGCATGCGGAGTTGATGAAGAGCATTGCCCGGCGCGTGAGTGACGGGAGGATGCTGAGACTCATCAAGGCATGGCTGGAGATGCCGGTGGAGGAGGACGACGGGAAGGGTGGCAGAGGCCGCACGAACCGAGGGCGCCGGGAGCGGAAGGGGACACCGCAAGGAGCCCCGATCTCACCCTTGCTCAGCAATCTCTACATGCGGCGCTTCGTGCTGGGATGGAAGGTGCTGGGTTATGCCCGGCGCTTCCGAGCGGAGATCGTCAACTATGCGGATGACTTCTGTGTGCTCGGCAAGGCACCGGCGGCAGAGATGCTGACGGCGGTCAAGCGGATCATGGAGGAGTTGAAGCTACCGGTCAACGAGCGGAAGACCCGGTGCTTGCGGTGTCCCGAGGAACCGATGGAGTTTCTGGGCTACCGCATCGGACGCAACTATCGCTCCAAGGGGGAAGGAGCCTACATCGGCACCCGACCCAGCCAGGCGAGCGTTCAAAGCATCTGCCGCAAGATCAGCGAGTGGACGGCGCCGAGGAATGGGAGGCTGCTCCGCGGACAAATGGTAGAACACCTGAACCGGGCCATGACCGGGTGGGCGAACTACTTTGTCCTGGGTCAGGTCAGCCCGGCCTATCGCGCGATCGACCACCACGCCGTCAAGCGGCTGCGTCAGTGGCTCTGTCGGAAACACAAGGTGAGGTCCGGGGGGTATGTGCGCTTCTCGGACGAGAGACTGCGGGAAACCTATGGTCTCACTTGCTTGGCGTCGAAGCCGCAGAGCCTTCCGTGGGCGAAGGCATGATCTCGACTGAAAGCCGGATGCTGGAAAACAGCACGTCCGGTTTGATGAGCGGGGGCGAGGAAACGCAGCGAGGAACGAGATTGAGGCACCGGCGAGTGGCGAAAGCCGCCGGCAACAGCGACTCCCTCGATCTAAGGCAGGCGCGCCTCCCCTCGACTCTACTAGAGACGGGTGATTGGAGGTATTTTACCCCTATTTTGGCCTAAAATCACCCGTAAGTTGTTGATTCTTGGTTGAGGGACCTTAATGTAGTGCCATAATAATATGGGATGGGCTTGACCCCCTTCCCTCCCTCTGTTACCGTCCCTCCCATGTTCATCCGTCGCACCCAGACCCGCTCTATTTCCTCCGGTCAGACCTACTTCACCCATCGCCTGGTCCGCACCCACCGCGTCTCCGGCAAGGTCCGACAGCAGACACTTCTCAACCTCGGTCGCCACTTCTCGATTCCCCGCCACCTCTGGCCCCTGCTGTGCCGCCGCCTCGATCAGATCCTCAGCGGCCAGTTGCCCCTGCTGGAGGAGGTCTCCACCCCCTTGGAGGAGGAAGCCCAACGCATGGCCGAGCGCTTGCTTCAGGGCGAAGCCGACGTCATGGGCGCTGGCAGGGAGGCTCCTTCAGAGGATCTGCAGACGGTCGAGGTGGGTTCGGTGGAGTTGACCCGTCCCCGCAGCGTGGGGGTGGAGCAGGTGGGCTGCTGGGCGCTGGAGCAGTTGGGGGTGGGGGATCTGTTGGAGGAGTTGGGGTTGAACGGACCGATGCGAGCAGCGGCGGTGGGGGCGATCGTGGGCCGTCTCGCCCGACCGGGCTCGGAGAGGGCTACCTGGGGCTGGCTCTGTCGGCGCAGCGGCTTGGGGGAGTTGCTGGAGGTCGACTTCGAGACGCTGCCTCTGATGCGGATGTATCGCGCCTCAGACGCCCTGATGAAGCATCGGGAGGCGATTGAGCGTCACCTCTTCAGCCGGGCCATGGGGTTGTTCGACCTGGAGCCTACGGTCACCTTGTTCGATCTGACCAACACCTTCTTCGAGGGAAGGGCTGCCCGTCAACCCAAGGCCCAGCGGGGGCACTCCAAGGAGAAGCGCAGCGACTGCCGGCTGCTGACGCTGGGGCTGGTGCTGGACGGGGCGGGGTTTGTGCGCCGCTCGGAGGTCTTTGCCGGTCGGGTGGATGAGCACAGGACGCTGGCAGGGATGCTGGAGGCGCTGGAGGCGCCCCGGGGGGCGCTGGTGGTGATGGATCGGGGGGTGGCGACCGAGGACCGCATCGGGTGGCTTCAGCAGGAAGGGTACCGTTACCTGGTCGTCAGCCGCCAGGGCCGCAGGCAGTTCGAGGCCGAGGCGGCGGTGACGGTGGAGACCGCTTCCAAGAAGACCTTGCAACTCCACAAGCAGGTCTCAGACGACGGCAAGGAAGTGCGTCTCTACTGCCGGTCCCAAGAGCGGGCCGAGAAGGAGAGGGGCATCCTGGAGCGTTTCAGCCGGCGCTTCGAGCAGGGGCTCACCCGACTCTCCGAGGGGCTGAGCCGGCCTCGGACTCACAAGGGCATCGGGAAGGTCCGGGAGCGGATCGGACGATTGAAGGAGCAGAGCCGGGGGATGGCTCAGCATTACACCATTGAGGTCCTCACCGACGAGAGCGGCCAGAAGGCCACGGGGCTGACCTGGAAGCGGCAGCCCCGCCCGGGCTCGATGGCCACTCATCCGGGAGTCTACTGCCTGCGCAGCAACCAGACCGACTGGGACGAAGAGAGTTTGTGGCGCACCTACACCCTGCTGACCGATGTGGAAGCGGTGTTCCGCTCGCTGAAGTCCGAGTTGGGCCTGCGGCCCATCTACCATCACAAGCCGGTGCGCTCGGAAGGCCACCTGTTCCTGACCGTCATTGCCTATCAACTGGTGCAGGTCATCCGCAAGCGCCTCAAGCAGCGGGGCAATGACTCCAGTTGGACCACGCTGCGGGGCATCCTGGAGGGACAGCAGCGGGTGACGGTGACTTTCCGGCGGGGAGATGGGCGGACCTTGCACGTCCGCAAGGCCACTCGGGCCGAGACCGATCAAAAGGCCATCTACGACGCCCTGGGCATTGATCCCGCGCCCGGAGGCGTCCGCAAGATGATCGTCTGAAACCCCGCAATCTCCAGTTTCAACCCGTTTGTAGTGCCACTTGCGGTTTTTTGTCTTTGTAACGTGTTGATAATAAACGTGCGATCAGAATCGTTGTTAAAGATGGGTTAATATCAAGGACTCGTCCGACACGGCCTACAAGCGGGGAGTGTTCGACATCTGCTCGGAACATGCCGCCAAGAGGAACTGGGCCGATTTCGTCCCGGCCATGCGCAATAAGGTGGTGAACTTCGAAGTCGTAGACGAAGACGAGTGGGAGAGGCGGCTGAACTCCATGCTGGCGGTCTAGATTTCGAGAATCGAAACAACATCGACCGATGAGTCAAGAATCGTGAATTTCGGATCGGTGTACGACTACAACGTTGGAATCGCTACCGTCCCGCGCCGCTCCCGGGGAACATCGAACCGGTCACTGAGAACGGTGCCCCAAAAGAGCCGCGATGGGGGTGACGCCGTTGACGGTCCCATCACTCCGCTAGTGTTCCCGGGAGTCTGCAGCCCAGACTCCTGGAGACGGTATTTCCAGTAATTCAACAACGTCCCCAGAACCCCCTCACAGCCCACGTCCTGCCAGCGCCATTTGCCTCAAATCGTCAAAAGTTGCCAGCATGATTCGCCGACATGCGCCCTGAAGCAAGCTTACATACTCGCGTGTCCATTCCGCCGAGTATTGCTTATCACTGAGAGCTTTCAGTAGTTCATTCGGACAGGGTCGAGTTCTATCAACGAGTTTTGAGGCAGATACCAACACCCAAGTGGGCTCTGGGAAACTGATCGCAAGCGCGTAATAGCCGAATACAATTGGAGTTTCTGTTAGCACAGTGAGGTCTGCATTTGTTAGTTTACGAGGGCGTGGCCCATTTGCTTGGGCCTCCACCTCGAAACGAAATTCCCTTCCATCCTTGATAGCGATGATATCGGGATGTCCTTGATGTTCGACCGCCGTTATTCGATAGCCGAGCCGTAATAGCACGTGGGCGGCAATAGTTTGGATTTTGTAGCCGAACGCGCTTTCGGAGCTGCTTGAGCGTATGCGTTCAACGCACTCGATTGCAGAGAATCTCATGCGACTATTCACACTCAATGTTCAGTACCGGACCATCATGATATGACCAAGATGTGGGTTCAACGACAACGTAACTGCCCAGGTCGAATTTTCTTGGTAGCAATGCCCGAAATCGAGTGCTTTCCTGCGAAGCAACTACAAGTTGCACACGACGCCCAAGTTCAGCTAGGCGCTCAACCAGCATCTCGATATGTTCTTCGTCAAACGCTTGTGTCGGGTCGTCCAGCAAAACCAGGTACACCTCAGTGGGAGTGTCGTCTGTCTGACTAAATGCAAAATATGGGACAAGAGCCAGCGCGCTTTGGGCTTGTCCATTTAGTACTCCAGTGGGATGCCCGATAACTGCGGGATCACGACTACTTGCAACCTGCAATATGAGTTCCGGCAGCCTGTCGATGGGAATGGTCAGTCGGTCGTACCAGGTGTGGTTAGTCAGTGCAGCAAAAACTCGCGAGAGATTCTCCGACACCCCAGGAATATCTTTCTTAAGCTGCTCGTTGAAGCAAGTCTTGATTACCTGCCGTATTTCCCGAACTGACTCGCCGAATACAACAAGATCTTGGTAAGCCCTCTCGACTCCTCCAAATTGGTTTCTGGATTGCTGAAGACGGGCCAAGTCTCTTTGGAGTTCGTGGAATTTGTGCTCTTCCTTAAGTTTGGACAAACGCTTTTCCTTTGCATCAAACCAATCTGTTCGATTTTCAATCCGTGCCTCGATTGAACGCTCCTTTTCCAAGCAGCGGCTTATTATTGAGTTGAGGTTGTCTGTACTAACAGGATTGGAAATCTGTTCTGCATCTTCTGCGTCAATTTGTGCTCTGGTTGCACGTCTGCTTTCTTCCAGCTCAGAAAGTTCTCTCCTGAGATTTTGTGATTCCTGGTTAAGGGTTTGGACTTTTTTGAGCCGAGCCTCGAGTCCCGTCGAGGGTGCGGTTGCCTCGTCAGGCAGTTGTCTCAAGGAATCCTGCAGTTGCGACTTCAACTTGTGTCTCTGGTGAGAAGTGTTGCAAACAGGACAGTCCGCTGAATCAGCTTGGTCGCGGTCTAGAAGTCGGATTGTCCCCTGGACCGCTCGGCGCCGTAGTTCCATGTCACTTTTCGCTGCCAGTTCTTCTTCGACGCTATGTTGGAGGTGTTCAAGGGAATCACCCGATAGCGTGGTGCTAAGTTGCAATTGTACGTCTTGAATCCTAGACTGCTGCACCTCGATTTCTTTGTGAATATCACGGAATTCCTCCAGATAACGCCTGCGTTCGACAATGCTTGTCAACTCCTCTTGAAGTGTGCCTTGGTCTTGAGTACGTATGTCTGTCAGCGTGTCTTCAGCGTTATCAATCAGGGCGTCTAACGATACTCCTAATAAGGATTCGTCGATCGGTTCACTGGTGATGTCTCCGATCAGGTGTCGTGCTCTTACCTCAGTCTCAGCTACTGACGGCGTATGTCCGCTATCCCAGGGGGGTGAGCGAAGGATGATCCCTCGTTGGCGCGCGAATTGTTGGATCTGACCATCGATCTCCTGGCTGGAATTGGTGATCTCTTCTCCTAACCTCGTTTCGGTCAGTTCCTGCACTTCCAGGAATTTCTTCATCTGCTCCAGCAAAGCTTGAGGGTAAGTGAGGCCGAGTTGGGCAAATATGGTTCGACCAAATGAGTCAAGCTTTCCAGACTGGCTGCGAGGTAGTGGCTCTTGGGAAGCAAAAATGATGTGGGCTCCTTCGCCTGCATCCACAGAACCCAATTTGGGCATAATCTCTCCAAGAAGACGCTCCTTCCCGTGTTCATCGGTAAGCACAGCGTCGCTCCCTCCAGTACTACCCGGGTTCAGCGTACGCCGAAGGTTCCATTGTTTTCCATCGCGGTTAAGAGCGATCTCCACACAACATCTTCCGCCATGGCTCCGGTTCGCTACGATTTCGTTCGGCCTTCTAGTGGAACCGAACAGCCCCCAGCGAATGGCCTCTACGATACTCGACTTTCCGGCGCCATTTTTCCCCAACAAAAAGACGTGGCGCTGTTTAAATTCAATTTCCTTTCGTGTCGTGAAGCCCTTGAATCCTTCGATTGCAACGGTGCGTATCCGGAATCCGGCGACCATTAGTTTGATCTCCCTTCGACGTGATCGAGTAACCTTCGTACTTTTTCTTGGAGGCGCTGGAGTTCGGTATCAAGCCATTGTCTGGCAGAATCTGGTCCGCCTCCGGTTCTATCGAATTCATGCGCTAGGGGTATCCACAGTGTCCGAGTCTCCTCAGACGACAACTTCCTTTCGACCAGTTTACTGAAATTAGTACCTTGGGCTTCATTCATGAGTGCCTCTCAATTCCGATTCCCCCATGAGTCAACTATTCAGCGAGGACGGCGCCGTTACTCGATCCGTCGTGTCCCGGACTACTTCCTGGATCACTGCTTGCGGGAGACTTCCAGCGGCCTTCCCGTTGCATGTGGGCATTGCCGACCCGTAGCGAGTTGCCCGACACCCGCACCTGTCAGCGCTAGGGAAACGCGCTTACAGGGCGCCGGACTGTGTTGCAATCGCCGCGAAACGGAATCCTACCACTGACAGCAAAGCCCACGTGAATTTTCGTATGAGCCTTCTGCAAAAGTCGGAATCGGGGATGATATTGGTTGGCAAGGGTGAAGTTATGCTGGTGACGACCCGACAGCAATGACGCTCTTGAACGGAAATGCCTGAATGTGATGGTCAGATTGCCTACGTTTGCTGGGCTCGGGCACAGCTCGGGCTGCCCCTCCCCTACGGCGGACAAACCGCTGTCCTGTTCGGGGTAGCGACGGGCTCAAGAGGTACAAGTTCAATCTCCGTTCGTCTTGTAGAAAAGACAACTTAACGATACAAGGAGAGTAGATTTGTCCCGCGACTTACGTATCCCGTCTCACCTCTCACGGCAAAAATTCCCACTTCCTGAGAATCATGCAAAGGGCTTGGACGGTTGCCTCTGTACCAACGGCGACTGCCTTGCAGCAGCAATTCGTTCGGAGAATTGCCTGCCTTGCCGGTCAAAACGGAGATCGCTCGCTCGCGGACCGGGGCACTCTGAGGTCTACGTTGGAAGCGCCGGCTCCCTTGACGACGTTGACCAGCCTGGAGTCGAATACCTGGGAGATCCCGTAGCCTCGACTGGGGTGGGTGGCGTCCGGCTTGGAACGAAGCGCCAGAAAGTACCGGCCCGGGGAAAGTCCGGCCAGCGTGTATTGGGGCGAGGGGAGGTCGAACACCGAAGAGGTGTTTTCGACGAAATTGATGAGGACGATCTGCAATTGGTTCAGTCCGGGGGCGCCGCTGGCCGACTCGACCGACCCCGAGATGGAGCCCCCGAGCCTGAAGGCGAAGTCCAGCTCTTCCAGCAGGTCGCCTTCCACCACCGTCACCACCCGCGGCAGCGGCGACCGCAGTGCGATCACGTTCGGGTCCGAGAGCCTGGGCGTCAGGGAGTAGCGCCCCCCGGGAGTTCCGTCCACCCGGAATGAACCGTCCTCCCCGATCCTCAACTGCCTGTCCTCGGACCCCCTGGGATCGAAATCCAGTCGTGCCAGCTCGACCACGTCTCTTGAGGAGTCCCATTGATACTCGGGCTCCTCTTCGGGCTCCTCGATGCGAACCCTGCCGCGGAGGCTGGCTCCGGCCGTCAGATTGAAGTCGATGTCCCGGAGGGCCTTCCCTTCCTCCAGCTCGATCGTGTCCGCCCTGTCCAGGCTCAGTTTGTCCCGGTAGTAGACCTGGATGAGCCGCCGGTGCCTGGCCGGGAGCAGCATGCCCAGGGTGTAGTCTCCCGGGGGCAATCCCTGAAGCAGGAAGGCTCCCGACCGATCGGTTCGGGTTCGCGCCGGAGACAAATCCCCCAGCATGACCGGTTGCGGAATCACCTGCACTTCCTCCAGGGGCTCCTCGTCCCCCAGCGTCACGACCTTCCCGCTGATCCAGCACTCCTGCATCAGGGTGAAGTCGATATCGGACAGGGTGAGGCCCGGCTCGACGTCGAGGGCCACTGCCGATTCCCGATGGAACTGTCGGGGATAGAACTGGCGCAGCCAGCCCGGCTGTGGCCGGTTGGCCGGGTCTTCCCCTTCAGGGGGGCCTGCCGACAGCCGATAGGATCCCGGCGAGAGGCCGGCCAACCGGTACCGCCCCAGCGAATCGCTGGCAACGACCCGGGAGATCGGGGAAGCTCCCTCCTTCTCGGCCGCCACCCGTATACCCTCCAGCGGCTCCATGCCCTTGAGAGCCCGGATCCGGCCACGGATGGCCCCCGCCCGTTGCAGCACAAAGTCGATCCCGGTGAGGTTCCGGCGCTGTTCCAGGGCCACGGGTCGTGCATCCTCGGGGATGGAGGCTCCCGGATGGTAGGCGGGAACGTATCGCTGGTCCGGAGTCCCGGCGGAAAGGAGGAATTCGCCGGGGGGCAGCCTCGGCAGGAGATAGCTCCCGTCTTCCCCGGTCGAGGTGGAGACACGGTGATCGGTCGACTCGGCCCGGATGGTTACCTCGGCCAGCGGGACCTCGCCCTCGCCCCTCACCCGGCCGGCAATCGAGCCGCCCATCGTGAGCGACAGGTCCAGAACGATGAACGAATCGAAAGTGGGGATGTGAAGGATGTCGCCGCCTTCCGCATCCCCCGATCCGCCGTACTGCCTGGGGAGGTAGTTGGAATCGGGGACTTCGACCTGGATCCGGTAGCGTCCTCGCAACAGGTCCAGGAGATAGCGCCCCCGCCGGCCGGTCAGAGCCTGAGCCGACGGTTGCTCCTGGTCCAGCGCCAGGGCCCGGACGACGGCTTGGGGAATGCCCTCTCCGGTGTGGGAATCGGTGACTCGGCCGGCAACCTCGGCTGCCTGAACCGGCGCCTGCAGGCTGAGGCCGATGAACAGGAGTCCTGCGGATGTGGATCGAAACATCGCCGCGTCGAAATGTCCCAATGACGGGGTGGCAGCTCGGGATGCCGCCCCTGTCACGAGATGGACCCCGCGCTGGTGCGGGATCCAACCTCAGAAATCGTGATCTGCCTCGAGAATCAGTCCTTCCATGGTAGCAAAAAAAGCCGGATCGATCCCGTCCTCCCGGCTGTTCCCCAGGCAGGCCTGGCGATAGAATTGCTTCAGGTCGCCGAAGGTGTCCAGGTCTGCCTGGGGTTCCAGTGATTTCCAGCGCACTCCCCTGCGCCTGAGCCGGTCCAGGGTGGTCTCATAGACCGCCGGAGTTCCCCAGGGAATTCCCTGCAGGATTTCGGGAAGGCAGGCGGCAAATCCGATCAGGTAGTATCCGCCGTCTTGCGCCGGGCCGATGACCACCTCCAGCCGGTTCAGGGCTCGGATGGCGTCCCGGACCGTCTTCGATCCCAGACAGGGGCAGTCGGTGCCGACGAAGATGACCTTTGAAAAACCCTGGCGGACTCGGGTCGTGAGCGCGTGGCTGAGACGCTCCCCCAGATGGGAGCCGCGCTGGACGTCCACCTCGAAGCCTCGCGCGTCCATCCGTCCGGCGTGCTCCAGCGCTTGCTGCAGCGTTCCGGTAAGCCAAAGGCTTGCCTCCACCCCGAGAGCCATGAGAGGCTGCATTCGGGCAAGGGTGTGGTTCAGCAGGGCCTCATGCAGGCGCAGGCATTGCGCCGGGGACAAGGGGGGAGACATGCGGGTCTTGACCGTCCCCGGGACGGGGGCCTTGGCAAAGATATTCAGGGAGGTCCTGTCTACGGTTGGCGGGGAAATGATGACTGCCCTGGTTGTCGACCTAGCGGATCACCCAGTCGAGGAACCTGTTGAGTAGAACGGCGCCTCCGGCAATGGAAGCGCCAATGCGCCCTATGTCGGCTTTGAGAACGGCGAGGTCTTGCTTGGTCGCCAACTCGGCGTCCGAGCGGCTGATAGCGGCAACGACGGCTTCAGCCTGTCGGGTATCCATTCCGGCGTTTTCAAGCTGTTTGATCGTGGCGTGGGTGCCGAGGGTGTAGGTGGCCATGATGTTCTCCACTGACTAGAGACTAGCACACTCTCTCATCGGTTGAACGACCAATGGTTGCAGGCACTGGGTGCCTGCGCTCCGCTCAAGAGGGAAACATCCAGCGAGGCGACCTGTCAATCGCCGGAAAAGGCGGCGTCGAAGGCGACCCCGGAGGGAGCAAAGTCCTGCCGGCGGACCATGGCCAGAGCCTCGGGGGCCCCCCAGTTGCGGTCCATGCCGGAGTCTTCCCACTCGATGGACAGCGGTCCCTGGTAGCCGATGCGATTGAGCGCCCGCATGACTTGGTCCCACTGGACTCCACCCCTGCCCGGAGAGACGAAGTCCCAGCCGCGGCGGTGGTCCCCGAAATCCAGGTGGGAGGAGAGAATGCTGCTGCGGCCGTCGGCTTGGACCCGGGCGTCCTTGATGTGGACGTGGAAGATGCGGTCCTTGAAGTCCTCGAGGAAAAAGACGGGGTTGATGAGCTGGGGTATGAGGTGGCTTGGATCGAAATTGAAGCCGAAGCTGGGATGGCGCCCGATGGCTTCCAGGGCGCGATGGGCGGTGAGGATATCGTAGGCGATCTCGGTCGGGTGGACCTCCAGGGCGAAGCGGACCTGCTGCTCCTGAAAGACCTCCAGTATGGGGAGCCAGCGGTCGGCGAAGTCCCGGTAGCCGGCGTCGATATGGCTCTGGGAGGTGGGTGGGAAGAAGTAGAGCTTGGCCCAGACGCTGCTGCCGGTGAAGCCGTTGACCGTGTCGACTCCGAACAGCCTGGCCGCGCGAGCCGTGGCTTTCATCTCCTCGGCGGCACGTTGGCGGACTCCCTCCGGGTCCCCGTCCCCCCAAATGCGGCCGGGGAGAATGTCCTTGTGCCGGGCGTCAATGGGATCGCAGGTGCATTGCCCCACCAGGTGGTTGCTGATGGCCAGGCAACTCAAGCCCAGCCCGTCCAGCAGAGCCCGCTTCTCGCGGACATAGCCGTCGCTCTCCAGGGCTCGGTCCACTTCGAAGTGGTCGCCCCAGCAAGCCAGTTCCAGGCCGTCGAATCCCCACTGGCCGGCCTGCCTGGCCAGGGCCTCCAGAGGCATGTCGGCCCATTGGCCGGTAAACAGTGTGACGGGTCTGGACATTTGTCTTCCTCCGGGCCGGGTTCTGCAGTCGGTGCGGCCGGACTTCGTCCCGCTCCACGGCTACCGGGGCCGCAGCGAGATCCATTGTCCGGATTGAGCGCTCTCCTGGATGGCCTCCAGCACTCTCTGGTTCTCCACGCCGTCCTGGAAGTCGGGTGAGGGGGGGCGGTTCTGCGCCATGGCCTGCACCAGGTCATGGACAATGTGAACGAAGGTGTGCTCATAGCCGATGACGTGTCCGGGGGGCCACCAGTTCATGTAGGGGTGAATGGGTTCGGTAACCAGGATATCCTTGAATCCCTGGGAGTGCCTGGCATCCTTGCACAGGAAGAGTTTGAGCTCGTTGAGGCGCTCCAGGTTGAAGGCCAGGCTGCCCAGGCTGCCGTTGATCTCGAAGGCGTTGTAATTCTTGCGGCCGGGCGCGAACCGGGTGGCCTCGATGGCACCCACCGCGCCGTTGGCGAATCGAAGCAGCGCCAGGCCGGCGTCGTCGACCGTTACCCGGCCCTTCCGGGTGGGCTGATCCGGCAGCGGGCGCTGCTTGACGAAGGTTTCCAGCAGGCCCGAGACGCCGCGGATCTCGCCGACCAGAAAGCGGGCCAGGTCGATCAGGTGGGATCCCAAGTCGCCCAGGGCTCCACTTCCGGACTTTCGTTGGTCGAACCTCCAGAGAAGCGGCAGCTCGGGGCTCATGGACCAGTCCTGCAGGTAGGTGCCTCGAAAATGGCGGATGGACCCCAGCTCACCGCCGTCGATGAGCTCCTTGGCCAGGGCTACGGCCGGCACCTTGCGGTAGTTGTGACAGAGCATATGCGGCACACCAGTCTGGCGAACGGAAGCCAGCATCGTGCGGGCGTCGCTCAAGCTGTTGGCCAAGGGCTTCTCGCACAGGATCGCCTTGCCGGCCTTGGCGGCGGCCAGGCAGATTGGCAGGTGGGTGTCGCCCGGCGTGGCGATATCGACCAGGTCGATGTCGGGTCGATTCACCACCTCTTCCCAGGAGGTGCTCCACTCCCGCCACCCCAGCCGGCCGGCAGCGGCGCTGACTCCGGCTCGGTTGCGGCCGCAGATCACCTGCATGACCGGCAGGGCCGGAGGATCGAAAAAGTGCGGCATCTGGCGGTAGGCGTTGCTGTGGGCCTTGCCCATGAACTGGTAGCCGATCAGGGCTACATGGATCTTCCGGACCATGGGTTTGCTCTCTGGCCGGTGTGGAGGCCAACTCCCGGAGGCTTGCCGGTCGGGAACGGCTGGGCTCAGGAAGGGGTGCCGCATCCCTTCCGGTGATGCCGTTCGTTTTCAACGCAAGGAAAGCCTGTATATCAAGATCCATCGAAGAGGGTCAAGCCCATCGGCTGGGAGGGGAGCGGACTTGCCCCGCGAGTGACCTCTCCCCCGGCGTCTTCCGGGTAAGCTCCCGCCGCCCGGCAAATGGGGAAAACGGCTTAACCACAAAAAGCACAAAAGGCTCCCTGTTTTTTGATTCACATCGATGCACAGGATGCACAGGATTATTGTCATCCACCGCCTTGCCCCGGTAGCGGGCATCGAGCCTATCGTATCGCGCGAGCCGGCTTGCCCGGCAACAACCTCTCGTCCTGCTTATCCTGTTCACCCTGTGCATCGATGTTCAATGGTTGGTCCTTCTAGATTGATTCTGCCCCGTCGCGGATAACCTCGGCACCTCGGTGGCCCTTCGCGGTCCTTCGTGTCCCTTGGTGGATACCTCTTTTACCCCCGTCGCGGTTCTCCGCAGATCCCTTCGATGAAGAAGATTTTGACCCTTGGCGGATCTGCTATGATAGATACTTCGCGCCGTCGGCGTCGCGGCAGCGCCGGCCTGGGCTTCGGAACTTCGAATGGACACTGGAGGAGACTTGCAATGGCGGACACCAAGCTGGCGGTGAACAATCACGGCTCCTTGAGAATCACGGGGGAATTCACCCTCTACGACGCCCAGGGGCAGGCCTTCGACCTCGGCGGTCGCACTGCCATATCCCTTTGCCGCTGCGGCCACTCCGACAGAAAACCCTTTTGCGACGGCAGCCACCGCAGGGTCGGCTTCCAATCCGAGGTCAAGGCTCTGCGCCTGCCGCCCCCGGCCTCCGGGGGCAGCCGTGGGTGATGCTCTTTCCACCATCAAGCCGGCGGTAAGGGACTTGCAGCCCTATACGCTCAAGCACTTCAAGGCGCCGGTAAAGATCAACCAGAACGAAAACCCCTTCGACATGCCCGAGGCGGTCAAGCGGGCGGTGCACCAGGCGGTGTCCGAGACAGCCTGGTGCCGCTATCCGGACTTCGTTCCGACCTCCCTCATCTCCCGGTTGGCCGACTTCAGCCATTGGAAGCAGGAGGGAGTGCTGGTGGGGAACGGCTCCAATGAGTTGATCGAGGCCCTGATGGTGGTGGTGGTGGAGCGGGGCACGAGGGTGGTGTTTCCCCAGCCCACCTTTACGCTCTATGGGATGTTCGCCCGGATTCTGGGTGGGGACTGCCGGGAAGTGCCCCTCAGACCGGACCTGGAGTTCGACGGACCGCGCTTGCTGAAGGAGGCCCGGGAAGCGGATCTGACCATCCTCTGCTCGCCCAACAATCCCACCGGTGGAGTGCTGGATCGCGGCGACCTCGAGAGAATCCTGCGCCAGGCGGGCGGATTGGTGGTGGTCGACGAGGCCTACCACGAGTTCAGCCGGCAGTCGGTGGCGCCGCTTCTGGAACGATTCGAGAACCTGGTGGTGCTCAGGACCTTTTCGAAGGCGATGTCGATGGCCGGTCTGAGGGTCGGCTATCTCCTGGGTCGTCCGGAACTGGTGGAGCAGGTGGCCAAGGCCAAGCTGCCCTACAACCTCAACGTTTTTTCCATGGCGGCGGCCTCGGCGGCGCTGGAGCATTTCCAACTGCTGAAGCCGCAGATCGAACGGGTGATTGCCGAGCGGGAGCGGCTGTGGGAGGGTCTGAGCCGCATTCCCCGCGTGGAGCCCTTTCCGTCCCGGGCCAATTTCATGGTCTTTCGGCTGGCCGCTGATCCGGGAAGGGTCTTCAGGGCCCTTTGCGAGGAGGGAATACTGGTGCGCGACGTCAGCCGCTATCCCATGCTGGGGCAGTTTCTGCGGGTCAGCGTGGGTCTGCCCCGGGAAAACGACCGCTTCCTGGCGGCCTTGAGCCGGATCATGAAGTCACAGTCCGCGGTCATTCCCGCATAGCCGGCAGTCGGAGGTGCCGGGGAATCAATTTATTATGAACATGGATGCACAGGATTAAAGGGACGACAAGTACCTGCACCTGAAGCCGGCTCGGGCGGTGATCCGGTGCGGGTTTGCGGGTGCCCTGGATTACAGGACGCCGCGCGCTCAAGACCAAATCCTGTATATCCTGTGCATCGATGTTCATTATCCGTTTAAAGCACATTTCGGATTTAAACATGACATTGGGGTGCCCAGGGTGAGGTGCTGCAGGCTCCGGCATTCACCATAAAAGGCGCAAGAGGAAACAGAAACCACAAAAAGCACAAAAGGCACAAAACGAGTTTCTTGATTTCGAGTCTTGCCGATCCGATAGCTTTTTTGTGTTTTTTGTGCCTTTTGTGGCCATTCAGTCTCAGACGGCCAACCGGTTTCAGTGACCGGTTATCCATGTGAACTATCCCTGTAAGTCGCGGGGCGAGGGCCAGGCTGGCCGAGGGGCTGGTTGAGTGGCACTGGACCGGCTAGGAGGTGAAGGTTGAAGAATCAGCGGACATCCGAAGTATCCCGCAAGACCAGCGAAACCGATATCTCAGTCCGGTTGAACCTGGACGGAGAGGGGGCCTCCCGGGTTTCGACAGGGATTCACTTCTTCGATCACATGTTGATCCTGATGGCCAAGCACGGCTTGTTCGACCTGGAGGTGCGCTGCAAGGGCGACCTGGAGGTAGACGGCCACCACACCGTCGAGGACGTGGGAATCGCTCTGGGGCAAGCCTTCGACCGCGCCCTGGGCGCCAAGGAGGGCATCACTCGCTACGGCACGGCCCATGTCCCCATGGATGAAGCCCTGGGGCGGGCCGTGGTGGACTATTCCGGCCGTCCCTTCCTGGTCTGCAAGGTTGAGTTTCCGGCCGAGAAAGTCGGCGAGCTCAACACCGAGCTGGTGGAGGAATTCTTCCGCGCCCTGGCGGTGCACGGCAGAATGAATCTCCACATCGAAATCCTCTACGGAAAGAATTCCCACCACATGGCCGAGGCCATGTTCAAATCGGCCGGTCGCGCGCTCTCCCTGGCGGCCGCCAGGAATCCGGCGGTCAAGGGAGTGCCTTCCACCAAGGGCGTTCTGTGATGATCACCATCGTCGATTACGCCATCAACAATCTTCACAGCGTGCAGAACGCCTTTCGCAGCCTGAAGATTCCGTCCCGGATCAGTCAGGACCCCGAGACGATCCGAAACGCGGGCAAGCTGATCCTGCCGGGGGTGGGCGCCTTCGCGGATGCGATGGAGAATCTCCGCGCCAGGAAGCTGTTGGAACTGCTGAGGGAAAAAGCGGCCGACGGGACCCCTCTGCTGGGACTGTGCCTGGGTCTCCAGCTTCTGTTCAGCGAGAGCGAAGAGTTCGGCCCGGTCGCCGGGCTGGGTTGCATTCCGGGGAGGGTCAAGAGGCTGCCGCCGGAAGTGCAGGTCCCCCACATCGGTTGGAACCAGTTGCACCTGCTGAGATCCGATCCTCTGCTGGAGGGAGTGGCCGAGGGCAGTTTCGTCTATTTCGTCCATTCCTACTATGCCGATCCCGTAGATGCCAGCGACGTTTTGGCCACCACCGACTACGGCATCGACTTCACGGCCGTAACCCGAAAGGGTAACGTGTGGGCGACCCAATTCCATCCCGAAAAGAGCCAGGACGTGGGCTTGCGCATCCTCAGGAATTTCGCCGGGCTCTGAACGGTTCGATCCGAGGGGCCTGAAGAACCGGCAGGGATGCGGGCCGGGAGCGAGCCGGCAGCAGCGAGCGTACAGGGCACTCAGATGATCATCTTTCCGGCCGTGGACATGCGTCGCGGCAAATGCGTTCGCCTGGTCCAGGGGCGGGCGGAGGACGAAACGGTCTACTCGGAGGATCCCCTGGTGGTTGCCCGCCGCTGGTGTGATCAGGGCGCTTCCTGGATTCACCTGGTCGACCTGGATGGGGCCATGGTCCAAGGCAGCCACAATCGGGCCATCGCCCGGAAGATATTTGAGGCCTTGCCCATCCCCGTGCAGTTCGGGGGGGGTGTGCGAACCCTGTCCGATATCGGGGAACTGTTGGCCGCCGGAGCCGCCCGGGTGATTCTGGGAACGGTCGCGGTGGAGCGGCCCGACCTGGTGGAGGAGGCCTTGAGCCGGCATCCCGGCCAGGTGGTCGTGGGGCTGGACGCCCGCCAGGGACGGGTGGCGACCCGGGGATGGAACCGGCTGGAGGCGCTGGAGGCGCTGCCCTTCGCCAGGGACCTGGCCAGGCGCGGCGTGGACCGAATCGTCTACACCGACATCGGCAAGGATGGGACCCTCCAGGGGCCCAACCTGGAGGCCGTTGGTCAAATGGCTCGGGAGAGCGGGTTGAAGGTGATCGCCTCCGGGGGGGTGTCCTCCCTTCAGGACCTGTCGCGGCTCAAGCATCTGGAGTCAAGCGGCGTGGAGGGGGTGATCGTGGGGAAGGCCTTGTATGAAGGCAGGTTTTCCCTGGGAGCGGCGCTGTCGGCGGTTGAGGGCCGGCGGTAGTTGATTCGGCGGAGCGAAAAGAATTATGCTGGCGAAGCGCATTATTCCCTGCCTGGACGTGGACCGGGGGCGCGTGGTCAAAGGGGTCCATTTCGTGGACCTGGTGGATGCCGGCGACCCGGTGGAGTGCGGGAAGCGGTACGACCGGCAGGGTGCCGACGAGCTGGTCTTTCTGGACATTACAGCCTCTTCCGATGACCGCCACATCATGGCAGAGGTGGTTCAGCGGGTTGCCGAGTCGATTTTCATCCCCTTTACGGTCGGGGGGGGGATTCGCGACACCGGCGACGTTCAGGAAATCTTGCGGGCCGGCGCCGACAAGGTGTCGCTGAACACGGCGGCCGTCAAGAATCCCCAACTGGTCCGGGCGGGAGCCGAGAAGTTCGGCAGCCAGTGCATGGTGGTTGCCATTGACGCCAAGCGGACCGTCGCCGGCCGGAAACCGGCCTGGGAAGTTTATATCCACGGCGGCCGGACGCCCACCGGCCTGGATGCCCTGGACTGGGCCGAGCAGGCGGAGTCCCTGGGGGCCGGCGAAATCCTGCTGACCAGCATGGACCGGGATGGCACCCAGGTGGGTTATGACCTGGAGCTGCTGCGAGCCGTGACCTCCCGGGTAGGGATTCCCGTGATCGCGTCGGGAGGAGTCGGGACTCTGGAACACCTCTTCCAGGGCCTGACCCAGGGTGGGGCCCACGCCGCCCTGGCGGCCTCCATCTTTCACTTCGGCACCTACACCCTCCAGCAGGCCAAGGATTATCTCAGGGCGCGTGGAGTCGTGGTTCGATAAGCTTTCGGGAACAAGTCATGTCACCCAGCCAAGCCGAGGAGATCGTCTCCCGGATGAAATTCGATGCCGACGGCCTGATCCCGGCCGTCGTGCAGGATGCCTCCACCCGGCAGATCCTGACGGTGGCCTACATGAATCGGGAAACGGCCAGGCTGTCGCTGACCCGAGGCGAGACCTGGTTCTGGAGTCGCAGCCGCCAGGAGATCTGGCACAAGGGCGAGACCTCCGGAAACACCCAGAAGATCACCGAGATACACCTGGACTGCGATGGAGATGCGCTGGTGGTGCTGGTTCACCCCAGGGGTCCTGCCTGCCACACCGGGGCGCGGACCTGCTTTCACCACCAGGTCTTTTCCGCGGTCCCAGGCGAAGAAACGCCGCTCGGCCGCTTTCCGGAAACGGTGGACCGGCTGATCAAGACCATCAAGGACCGCCGCAAGCACCGCCCCGACGGGTCCTACACCAGCTATCTCTTCACTCAGGGACGGGACAAGATTCTCAAGAAGGTCGGCGAGGAGTCTGCCGAGACCATCATCGCGGCCAAGAACCGGTCCAGGAAGGAGTTGACCGCGGAGAGCGCCGACCTTTTCTACCATTTGCTGGTGTTGCTGGCCAACGAGGAGGTCGAGTTCGAAGAGGTGCTGGGCGAGCTCGACAGAAGATCCAGGAAAGGGCCGGGCGCTCCGCCCGAGCGGAAATGACGGTCGCATCCCAGGCACGCAGCCAGGAAAGGAAAATCCATCGGAGCGGGGAAAAAGGCGCCCCGGCTCCGCCCTCGGAGAAGCGCCTCTCCCGGTCTCCTTCATCCATGATTGAACCCGATTACAACCAGTTCACCGCCTATTGCAGGCAGGGCAACGTCGTTCCGGTCTACAAGGCGGTCACCGCCGACCTGCTGACGCCGGTGCTGGCCTTTCTCAAGATTCAGGATTCCACGACCAGCGCCTTCCTGCTGGAGAGCGTGGAGGGGGGCGAGAAGATTGCGCGCTACTCCTTTCTGGGGTGCAACCCCTATCTCACCTTCTCCTCCAGGGGAGAGACGGTTGAGATCAAGCGTGGCGGCGAGGTGGAGCAACGGAAAGGGCGCCTGCTGGAGGTCATGCGGAAGACCACCGACGGCTATCGCACCGTCAGGGTTCCGGGATTGCCGCCCTTCACCGGAGGAGCGGTGGGGTACTTTGCCTACGACACCGTTCGCTGGATCGAGAACATTCCGCATTCCGGGCAGGACGAGCTGAATCTGGACGAATCGGCCCTGATGTTCTTCTCCAACATCCTGGCTTTCGACCATGTTCGCCAGCAGATCCTGATTATTGCCAACGTCTTCACCGAAGATGGGTCCGCGCCGCTGGAAGTCAAGTACCGGAGGGCCCTCTCGGAAATCGAGGCCCTGGAAGACCGGCTGAATCGGCCGCGGCCTGCGCCTCCCCCCCCTTCCTCCAACCGGGGGTCCCTCCAGGTGCGGTCGAATTTCACCAAGGACGGGTTTCTCAAGGCCGTTCGGCGGGCCAAGGAGTACATCAAGGCCGGGGATATATTCCAGGTGGTCCTCTCGCAGCGGTTCACCGTCGAGGTGGAAGCCGATCCCTTTACCATCTATCGCGCACTCCGAATGGTGAATCCGTCGCCCTACATGTTCTACCTGCGCCTCAACGGTTTCTCGGTGATCGGCTCCTCTCCCGAAAGGCTGGTCAAGATCTCGGAGGGAAGGGCCTATTACCGTCCCATCGCGGGCACACGCCCAAGGGGCCGCCATGACGACGAGGATGCACTCCTGGCGGAAGAACTCAAGGCCGATGCCAAGGAGCGAGCCGAGCACATCATGCTGGTGGACCTGGGCCGGAACGACCTGGGCAAGGTTTGCGAGTACGGCAGCGTGGAGCTGGTGGATCTGATGTTCGTGGAGCGCTATTCCCACGTCATGCACCTGGTGTCCACCTTGCGCGGTCGACTCCGCCCCGGACTGGACCGCTTCGATGCCTTGATGGCCTGCTTCCCGGCCGGCACCGTGACTGGAGCCCCCAAAGTGCGGTCCATGGAGATCATCGACGAGTTGGAGCCCAGCCTGCGGAGTGTCTACGCCGGGGCCATTCTCTATCTGGACTTCTCCGGCAACCTGGATTCCTGCATCTCCATTCGGACCCTGGTGGTGAAGGAGGGCAGGGCTTATGTCCAGGCAGGCGCCGGAATCGTGGCCGACTCGGTTCCTGAGAGGGAGTTTCAGGAGACCCTCAACAAGGCCCGGGCTCTCCTCAAGGCTCTCGAGTTGGCGGGAAAGGGATTGTAGGGGCAACCCTTGGGGTTGCCGTCGCTTTGGGCAGACCGGTTTTCCCGTAAAGGGATCGGCCAACCCGGCGAAGTCGGACAACGCCATGATTCTGGTCATCGACAACTACGACTCTTTTACCTACAACCTGGTTCAGTACCTGGGGGAATTGGGGCAAGAGCTTGTCGTATACCGAAACGATCACATCGATGTTTCGAGGGTGGAGTCCAGCAAGCCCCGGAAGATCGTCATCTCGCCCGGACCCGGCGTTCCCGACAATGCCGGCGTGACGCTGGAGCTCATCAACCGCTTTTGCGGAAGGGTTCCGATTCTGGGAGTCTGTCTCGGCCACCAGGCTATCGGCCAGGCATTTGGAGGGAGAGTCATTCCGGCCCCCTACCTGATGCACGGCAAGATCAGCCGGATCCACCACGATCGCAAGTCCATCTTTCAAGGTCTTCCCGATGGCTTTCCGGCCACCCGCTACCACTCCCTCATGGTCGAGAAGGAGAGTCTGCCTCCATGCCTGGAGATCTCCGCGACCTCCGCCGACGGCCTGATCATGGGGCTTCGCCACCGCGAGTTTCCGGTGGAGGGGGTTCAGTTCCATCCGGAGTCGGTGTTGACCACCTTTGGCAAGCAATTGCTCGAGAACTTTTTGAGGCTTTGAGAAATCATGACTGCAATGGCGCTTTACCAGGAGGCAATCCGAAAATTCCAGGGCGGGAATTCTCTGGATGAGAGCGAATCCGAGCAGTTGATCGCCGCCATTCTGGACCGGCAGCTCAGTGAGGTGCAGGTGGCGGCCCTTCTGGCCGGATTGGCGGTGAAGGGGGAGGTCGCCGCGGAAATCGCCGGTTTCGCCCGGGGCATGCGGCGAGTGGCCGTGGCCCTCGACCACCGGCAGCAGGGCCTGGTGGATACCGCCGGGACCGGCGGGGATGGAGCCGGCACCTTCAATATTTCCACCGCGGCCGCATTCGTCATCGCCGGGGCGGGCGTGCCGGTGGCCAAGCACGGCAACCGGGCGATTTCGGGCAAGTGCGGCA
The DNA here is from genome assembly GCA_963665655.1 of Terriglobia bacterium. Lineage (GTDB taxonomy): Bacteria > Acidobacteriota > Terriglobia > Versatilivoradales > Versatilivoraceae > Versatilivorator. Next base: position 3,023,921 of record OY762429.1, on the reverse strand, counting down.
GCGCCGACGTGCTGGCCCGGTTGGGTGTCAGGATCGATGCTCCCCCGGAGGTCCTGAAGCACAGCCTGGAGACCTGCGGCATCACCTTTCTGTTCGCACCGGTCTTTCATCAGGCCATGAAGGTGGTGGCGCCGCTGCGGCGCAACCTGGCCATGCGGACCATCTTCAACCTGTTGGGTCCCCTGCTCAATCCGGCCGGAGCCCGCCGGCAGATCATCGGGGTGTTTGCTCCCCATCTCACCGAGGTGTTCGCTCAGGTGTTGAATTCGCTCGGGTGCGAACACGCTCTCATTTTCTCGGCTGAGGACGGTCTGGACGAGATCTCGATAGCGGGGCCGACCCGGGTCACCGAGCTCAAGGGCGGCGCCATTCGGACCGACCGGCTGCACCCTGGGGACCTGGGATTCCAGAGCCGGTCCCTGGACCAGGTTCAGGGCGGGGAGGCCGAGCAGAACGCTCGGATCCTGCGAGGGGTTCTGGAGGGAGAATGCACGGAAGGCCAGCGGGATATCGTGCTTCTGAACGCCGCGGCCGGCGTTTACGTGTCGGGGCGCGCGGATTCGCTTCAGGCCGCGGTGGAAGTGGCCCGGCAGTCGCTGGAGCACGGGTGGGCGCTGGCCAGGCTGGAGGGGTTGGTGGAGTGCTCCAACCAGCAGATTCAGGCCCCGGATTGAGTCGAAGCCAGGTCAGGCGGCGCCGGCCCTGCGGGGCGGTTGTTGGCCACAACCCTGCAGAAGAATGATCCCGAGGGCAGCCATCGGCTCGAGAGGAAACCGATGCCAGGAAATGTCTTGACTGAGATCGTCAGGGCCCGCCGGCGACGGGTCCAGCAGCTCAAGAGAAACCGCCCCTTGTCCGAGGAGCAGGTATTGGCAAGACGGCGGGAGCCGGGGATGGGGCCTCGTTCCCTTTACCATGCCTTGAGCCGCACGGGCCCGGTCAGTTGCATTGCCGAAATGAAGAAGGCCTCTCCTTCCAGGGGGCTGTTGAGAGATCCCTTCGAGCCTATTGAAATCGCCGTGGACTATGAATCCCATGGCGCCGCAGCCATCTCCGTTCTGACGGAGGAAAAGTATTTTCAGGGCTCGGTGAAGCACCTGGAGTCGGTCCGGCGCACCATCTCCCGGCCCGTGCTGCGAAAGGACTTCATTCTGGATCCCTATCAGATCTATGAGTCCGCTGCCTGTTGCGCCGACGCCGTACTGCTGATTGCCGCCATACTGACGCCGCGGCGGCTGTCGAAGTTGAAGCAGGTGGCGGATCGCCTGGGGATCGAGGTCCTGGTGGAGGTCCATGATCGGCAGGAGCTCAAGGTCGCCCTGGACGTGGGAGCCAGGTTGATCGGCGTCAACAATCGTGACCTGAAGACCCTTGAGGTCAATCTGGGCACCTCGCTCGAACTTGCCCCGCATATTCCGGAATCGGTCCTTTCCGTAAGCGAGAGCGGGATCAGGGCCCCGGGGGACATTCGACAGTTGCGGGAGGCCGGCTACGACGCCTTTCTGATTGGCGAATCGTTGATGAAGTCCGCCCAACCGGGCAAGGCCTTGCGGGAGTTGATGATCCACAGCGTCAACTGAAGAGTGGCCAGTGGCCAGTGATTAGTGGTCAGCCCAGCCGCCGCCCCACAAGACGGGGCGGATCATACAGGGTGAAACCGGGGAGGTTTCAGGCAAGTGGTCAGTGGTCCTAAGAGCAGGCAAGTTCCTGACGACTGGTTTGCATTTATTAAACGACTCCGCCGAGATCGACGAGATGCTTGACGTTTGGGTCTACCAACTATCCACTAATCACTAACCACTATTCACTGTCGTTTCAGCCATGCAGGTCAAGACAAAAATCTGCGGCATCACCAATCTGGAGGATGCCCGGGCGGCCGTCGAGCTGGGAGCGGACGCATTGGGCTTCAACTTCTATCGCAAGAGCCCGCGATACATCGAACCCGAACGGGCCAGATTGCTGATTGAAGGACTGCCGCCGCTGGTCTCGACCGTGGGCGTCTTTGTGGACGAGCGCCTGCCCGAGCAGGTGGTGGCAATTGCCCGCGCCACCGGCCTGGGGACAGTGCAGTTGCATGGCTCGGAAAGCCCGGACTACACCCGGCAGATCAGGCCGCTGCCGGTGTTCAAGGCCTTCGGCGTGGGGCCGAGGCTTGAACTGGACCATATCTCGGCCTTTCCCGTGCAGGCCTTTTTGCTGGATACGGCCGGTGGCGCTCTGCCTGGCGGCACCGGGAGGGCCTTTGACTGGGACCTGGCCCTGGCGGCCAAGCGGTTGGGGCGCGTCATTCTGGCGGGAGGCCTGAATCCGGACAATGTGTATGAAGCCGTTTGCAGGGTGCGGCCCTACGGTATCGACGTCTGCTCGGGCATCGAGCGGGAACCGGGTCGCAAGGACCACCGGAAGATGGCGGCGCTCTTCGACGAGATCCATCGAGCCCGGCGGGAATCGGAACGAAAAAAATGACCGGAACCACCAAGAGGCAAGATATGGGGCAAATTCCGGACAGCCGGGGGCACTTCGGCCCCTACGGGGGCAAGTTCGTGCCCGAGACCCTGATGCATCCCCTGGAGGAGTTGGAGGGGGCCTACCTGGAAGCCCGGCGGGACCCCGGCTTTCAATCGGACCTTGACGGGCTGTTGCGCCACTACAGCGGACGCCCGACCCCACTGACGCCGGCCGGTCGCCTCTCCCGGAAGCTTGGCGGGGCCAGGGTGTACCTCAAGCGAGAGGACCTGAACCATACGGGGGCCCACAAGATCAACAATTGCCTGGGTCAGGGGTTGCTGGCGAAACGAATGGGCAAGAAGCGGGTCATCGCCGAAACCGGGGCCGGACAGCACGGCGTCGCCACCGCAACCGTGTGCGCTCTGCTCGACCTGGAGTGCGAGGTCTACATGGGTGAGGAAGACATGCGGCGGCAGGCGTTGAACGTCTTCCGCATGCGGCTGCTGGGAGCCAGGGTCCACGGGGTCTCCAGCGGCAGTCAGACCCTGAAGGACGCCATCAACGAGGCCATTCGGGATTGGGTCACCAACGTGCGCAGCACCTACTACCTGATCGGTTCCGTTCTCAGCGCCCATCCCTACCCCATGATGGTGAGAGATTTCCAATCGGTGATCGGAAGGGAGGCCCGCGCGCAGATTCTGGAGCGGGAAGGCCGATTGCCTCACACCCTGGTGGCCTGTGTCGGAGGGGGCAGCAATGCCATCGGGCTCTTCCATGCCTTCCTGGAAGACGAAACGGTGGCCATGGTGGGAGTCGAAGCCGGGGGTCGCGGTTCGAACCTGGGTGAGCATGCGGCGCGCTTCAGCGGCGGGAAGCCGGGAATCCTCCAGGGAACCTACTCCTGGGTGCTGCAGGACGAGGATGGACAGATCGCCAAGACCCACTCCATCTCGGCAGGCCTGGACTACGCTTCGGTGGGGCCGGAGCACGCTTTCCTGAGGGATCAGGGACGCATCCGCTACACCTCCGCCACCGATGAGGAGACCCTGGAAGCCCTCCATCTGCTGAGTCGAACCGAGGGTATCGTTTCGGCCCTGGAAAGCGCTCACGCCGTCGCCGAGGTCATGCGGCTGGCGCCCCGGCTCCGGGAAGAGGACCTGCTGCTGGTGAACCTGTCCGGACGGGGCGACAAGGATGTCCAGACGGTGGCAGCCGCCGATTCGGGATGAGCAGGAAAGACGATCCGCGAGTGGCAACCCGGCGGGATGTGGGGAAGTGAATCCCGGCGCTTCACGACGAATTTTGCAAAAGGCTCGATGGGTTGAGAAATGACCCGCATTGGGCAGATGTTTGACCGGGCCCGGCAACGGGGGAGCGGTGTCTTTATTCCCTACGTCACTTTGGGCGACCCCGATCTGGAGACTTCTCGGAGGGTCGTGCTGGAATTGGAAGCGGCGGGCGCCGACCTGATCGAGTTGGGTGTCCCCTTCTCGGATCCCCTGGCTGACGGTCCGGTCATTCAGAGAGCCACCGAGCGGGCCTTGGCTCGGGGTTTCACTCTGGAGAAGGGGTTGGCGCTGGTGGCGGACCTGCGCCGCCATACCCAGGTTCCCCTGCTGCTCTTCAGTTACTACAACCCGTTGTTTGCCTACGGGTTCGAGAGGCTGGTCACGGCTGCCAAACAGCGCGGAATCGACGGTTTCCTGATTACCGATCTCTCGGTGGAGGAGGCGGAGGGTCCGTTGGCGGTGCTCCGCGTGGCGGAGCTGGACTCTGTCTTTCTGGCAGCCCCCACCAGCACCGACGAGAGGATTCAGAAAATCGCCGCCTACTCCTCCGGATTCATCTATGCCGTCTCGCGCACCGGAGTGACCGGGACTCGAAAATCGCTTTCGGACGACGTCCGGTCCCTGATCCGAAGGATCCGTTCGCACACGTCCCTTCCCATCGCCGTGGGATTCGGAGTCTCGGAGCCGGCTCACCTCCGGCAGATATGGTCGCAGGCCGAGGGCGCCGTGGTGGGGAGCGCCATCGTCGGCTGTATCGAGCGGAATCTGGGTCAGCCCGATCTGGCGCAACGGGTTGGAGAGTTTGGGCGGTGGCTCAAGGGAGGGTGCTAGACCATGGATATATCCGATTGGCGAAAGCGCATCGACGAGGTCGATGCCAGGCTGGTCGACCTGTTGTCCGATCGTTCCGGTTGCGTGATGGAAATCGGCAAGATCAAGAGGCGCCGGCAGCTTGCGGTTCGAGATCCCCAGCGGGAGGAGCGAATCCTTGGGCGGATCGTCCGCAACAACAAGGGGCCTCTCGCCGATGAGGCGGTGGCCAGGATTTTCGAGACCATCATTCAAGAGTGCATTCAATTAGAGGAGCAGGTGGAGAAAAAACACGGACTGGCCGGCGGGAACTCACCCGGGCCGCCGTAGCGTCTCCGCATTCCGGCGCCACGGGGCATTTCCCCGCAACTCCTACACCCAACCCGCCCCTGTTCAGGCCAGGGGGGCTCCAGGAGACGGTATTGAACAAAGTCATTGGCGATGCCAACCGGGCGATCAGCGACATCGGCGACGGCGCCACCATCATGATGGGCGGCTTCGGTCTGTGCGGCATTCCGGAAAACCTCATCCAGGCGTTGCGGGACCAGGGCGCCAGAGATCTGACGGTGATCAGCAACAACGCCGGCATTGACGATTTCGGCATCGGAATCCTGTTGGAAAAACGCCAGATCCGAAAAATGATCTCGACCTACGTGGGCGAAAACCGGCTCTTCGAAGAACTCGTGCTCAAGGGTGAGCTGGAAGTGGAACTGTGTCCCCAGGGAACCTTCGCCGAGCGTATCCGTGCCGGAGGGGCCGGGATCGCCGGGTTCTACACGCCCACCGGCTACGGGACCGTGGTTGCCGAGGGAAAGGAAACCCGTTCCTTTGGAGGCGGAAACTTCGTGCTGGAGCTTCCCCTCAAGGCGGACTTCGCCTTCGTAAAGGCTCATTGGGGAGACAGTGCCGGCAACCTGGTCTATCGAAAGACCGCCAGAAACTTCAACCCCCTGATGGCCATGGCTGCCCGCGTCACCATCGCCGAAGTGGAGGCGATGGTGGAACCGGGAGGCCTGGACCCGGATAGCATCCATACGCCGGGTGTTTACGTGGATCGGATCTTCGAAGGGGTCGAGTACAAGAAGCGCATCGAGAGACGACGAGTGAGGGATTGACATGCCGGACCAGAGACGCAATGCCATCGTGCGGCGGGCCGCCCGGGAGTTGAGGGACGGATTCTACGTCAACCTGGGGATCGGGCTGCCCACCCTGGTGGCGAACCATATTCCGGAGGCCATGAGCGTCACCCTGCAGTCGGAGAACGGGCTCCTGGGAATGGGGCCTTATCCGACGGAAGACGAAGTGGATCCGGATCTCATCAATGCCGGCAAGGAAACGGTAACGGCATTGGAGAGCGCCTCCTATTTCTCCAGCGCCGAATCCTTCGACATGATCCGCGGCGGACACATCGATCTCACCATCCTGGGGGCCATGGAGGTGGACGAGCAGGGAAACCTGGCCAACTGGATGATCCCCGGAAAGATGGTCAAGGGCATGGGGGGAGCCATGGACCTGGTGGCGGGGGCCAAGCGGGTGGTCGTGGCCATGGAGCATCGGACCCGGAAGGGCAGCCCCAAGATCCTGCCCGAGTGCCGCCTTCCTCTCACCGGTGTGGGAGTGGTGGACCGGATCATTACGGAAATGGCGGTCCTGGACGTGACTCCGCAGGGCTTGCGGCTGGTGGAAATTGCCGAAGGGCTGAGCCTGGACGAGGTCCGGCAGGCGACCGCGGCCCGTTTCTCGGTGGACCCCGATCTCAAGACAATTCAAGCCTGAACCGTTCAGCGGCTGTCCTACAGGTGTTGCCGGAAGAACCCGACCATGCGGGTCCAGGTGTCTTCGGCGTCCGCCTGGTGGTAGACGTCCGGCCGGACCTCGTTGAAGAAGGCGTGGTCCCGTTGGGGATAGATGTGGAAGTCGACGCTTTTCCCCGCGTCCCGGAGGGCCGCTTCCAACTCTCGGACCGCCTGGGGAGGCACGAAGGCGTCCTTTTCGCCGAAAAAGCCGAGCACTGGCGCCTCCAGGGCGGGGATGTCCGGTTGCACCTTGGGATGGATGCCGTAGTAGACGACGCAAGCTCCGATGCCGGGGTTGGCGCAGGCCGCGTAGAGTGAGAGCTGCCCTCCCATGCAGAACCCCACGCTGCCCACTTGGGATCCGCGGGTCTCGTCCAGGCCGAGGAGGTAGTCGACCGATCCCGCCAGGTCTCGAGCGGCTGCCTCGATGTTCAGCGCCATCATGAGCTTGCCGGCTTCGTCGGGGCTCTTGGTGGATTGGCCGTGATACAGGTCCGGAGCCAGGGCCACGAAACCTGCTTCGGCAAGACGATCGGCAACCCCCTTGATCTGGTCCACAAGCCCCCACCACTCCTGGAGCACGACAACGCCCGGGCCGCCCGCAGCGGGCCTGGCCAGGTAGCCCTGGCATTGGCCGCCGTTGCTCGAGAAAGTCACCATTTCGCCAGCCATCTTCACGCCTCCATTGTCCTGTGGGATGTCTTCCCACCAGATGGCAGTATAGCACGTTGTCGCAGTGCTGTTTTACGGGCGTCAGCCGCCAACCTGGTGGATCTTCATCATGTTGGTGGCCCCTTGAACGTTCATGACACCGGAGACAATGACGATGCGCTCGTCGCGAGTGGCCAGGTTGCGCTCCATGAGGATCCGGTCCGTCATCCCGATCAGGGTATCGGTATCGGCGATCTGCCGGATCAGAACCGGGACCACTCCTCTCAACAGGTTCAGCCGGGGGAAGACGGCGTCGCTGGGGGTGATGGCGAAGATGGTTTGCTCGGGTCGGAAACTGGACAGAATGTTGGCGGTGGCGCCCGAGGTGGTAAAGACGACGATTTTCCGGGTAGGCAACTGTCTGGCGGCCGACAGGGCAGCCCGGCAAACGGCATAGGCCGTGTCGGTATGATGGCCGAAGAAGTCTCGTTCCTCCAAAAAGTGGGGGTAGGGCGGAGCCTCGGACTCGGTGTGGATGGCTATGCGACTCATGGTTTGGACGCTCTCCAACGGGTAGCGGCCGATAGCGGTTTCCGCGGAAAGCATGAGGGCGTCGGTCCCGTCCAGAATGGCGTTGGCAACGTCGGAGGCCTCGGCACGGGTGGGGCGGGGATGGCTGGTCATGGATTCCAGCATTTGAGTCGCCGTAATCACAGGCTTTCCCGACTGCACGGCGGCCCCGATCAGCTTCTTCTGCAAGAGGGGAACCTGTTCGGCGGGCACCTCCACACCCAGATCTCCGCGCGCCACCATGATTCCGTCCGAGACTTGCAGGATGTTTTGCAGGTCGTCCAGCGCCCGAGGTTTTTCGATCTTGGCGATCAGGGGAGGCAATGCTTCTCGATCGCCCAGCAGTGCCAGCCGTTTTCGCGCCTGCACCAGATCCTGGGCTACGCGGACAAACGAGAGCGCCAGATAGTCGACTCGGTTCTCGACCGCAAATTGCATGTCGACCTTGTCCTTGGGGGTGACGGCGGGTGCCGACAGGGAAGCACCGGGCAGGTTGACGCCGATGCGGCTACGCACGGTTCCGCCCGAAACCACTCGGGTGGTCACATCCTCGGGGGAAACCTCCAGCACCTCCAGTACCAGCAGGCCGTCGTCCATCAGGATCTTGTCTCCGCCACGAACGAACCGGAGAAAGGAGGGGGCATTGATGGAGACGGCATCCCGGTTGCCCTGAACCTTCCGGGTAGTAAGGGTAAATCGCTGCCGGGTCACCAACTTGGCGCGCCCTCCCTCGAACGTCCCCAGGCGCAACTTGGGGCCCTGCAAGTCCGCCAAAATGGCTGTCGGGGAATCGAGTTCCTCGGCGATCTTTCGAATGCTTCGGATTACCCTCCGATGGGAGGGATGGTCACCGTGGGACATGTTGAGCCGGAAAACATCGACCCCGCCCCCGATCAACTGGCGGAGGGCTCGCGCCGAGTCGCTCGCGGGCCCGACGGTTGCCACGATTTTGGTTTTTCTCATCGGTGGACACAATGAAGCGGCATCAGTTCCTGCACAAGAGATTCAGTCTCGTAGAGTACACGGCGCTCCTGTGCGGATGATTCTCGCGTGAGCTCCAAGACTACTTTTCCAGCCTGTGGAACAACATGCCGGCTGGTGCGATGCAGTCATGGTTGGGAATGTGTCGGCAGGGGATCTGTACGTCGCAGCTTCGAGATGATCGCTAATATCTTTTCGGCAGCCTGTTCGAGATCCTCGTGCTCCCAGAAGCGTACGACGTGCCATCCTGCCTCTTGGAGTTGTTCATCCGTATCCCTGTCGCGACTCTTATTTTGGTTGATCTTTCCACGCCAGTAGGCGGCGTTTTGCTTTGGCCAAGTCCCATGGACCGGACAGCCATGCCAGAAGCAGCCGTCGACGAAGTTTGGGGATGGTTAACACTAGCGAAGCGCTTCGAAGATGAGGGCAAACAGGATAAATCCGAGGAAGAGGGCATCCAGCTTCTCGTAGCGAGAGAAGATGCGACGATAGCCCTTTAACCGACGTGAACAGCCGCTCGATTTCGTTGCGCAACTTATAGATCTGGTGGTCATACTCCCAGGGGGCCACCCGGGTCTTCAGGGGCGGGACCACCCGCGAATACCCCAGTGCCAAGGCCAGTTGGCGTGTCCGGTTGTCTTTGTAGGCACGGCCCATCACCCAATACGGCGTCTAGTGCTGGGGACCCAAGCCGTGGAGTAGCTTGCGCCCCTTTGGGGCGTTGTGAGGCTGTCCCGGGGGATAGCGATACTTTTAAAGCCGTTCCAGCATCCGAGGCAACCAGATGAACTTTGCTAGTCCAACCCCCGCGGGACTTGCCGATGGACTGGGGGCCGTTTTTTTTAATGAATAGTGTTAACAAGTGCTATTCGGTTGAATCCTGTATCTGGGAGAAAAGGGTGGGTTCCGTGTCGGGAGCCGGAGTTTTGCGGCTCCGGGTGGTCTTGCTGCGGGTGGTTCTCTTCCGGGCGGTCGTGGTCCTCCTGCGACGTTTCGGGGCGGTACCGCCGTCCGAGTCCGATTCGGCGGTGGGTGCGGCAGCCCCGCTCAGCAGGGGTGCGTCGGCGGCCGGGGCCTCCACCGGCGATGCTTCTTCCAATGCAGCCGGCCCTGCCGCGGCGGGAGCCGTGGTGGCCGCCGTGCTCTCCGGAGGCTGCTCCGGTGGGGCAGCGGGAACCTCGACTGGCGGGGCCTCCTCGGCTGCCTTGGCAGCGGGCTTGCGGCTCCCGGCGGCCCGGCTCCTCGATGAACGCCGGCGGGGACGCGCCGCTTTCTTTTCGACCGGGGGAGAGGGCTCGGTGGATGGTTCGGCCGGGGCGGCCTCACCCAGGGGAAGTTGCTCCGTTTGAGGCTGTTCCCCCTCGGGAGAGGCAGTCGTGGCTGATGCGGTCTCTGCAGGCTGCTCCGGCGGGACAGCGGGAACCTCGACTGGCGGGGCCTCCTCGGGTGCCTTGGCGGCGGACTTGCGGCTCCCGGCGCCCCGGCTCTTCGAAGAACGCCGGCGGGGACGCGCCGCTTTCTTTTCAACCGGGGGAGAGGGCTCGGTGGATGGTTCGGCCGGGGCGGTTTCCCCCGGGGGTGGCTCCTCCGCCGCAGTCTGCGCTTCCGCAGGAGAGGTGGCCGTGGCTGATGCGCTTTCTGCGGGTTGCTCCGGAGGGGCGGCGGGAACCTCCGCCGCAGGAGCTTCCTCAGCCGACTTGGCGACAGACTTCCGGCTCGCGGCGGCGCGGCTCCTGGAAGTGCGCCGGCGGGGACGCGCCGTTTTCTTTTCGACCGGGGGAGAGTGCTCCGTGGACTGTTCGGCCGAGGTGGATTCCCCGGGGAGTGGGCTCTCGGCCGGTGCCTCGGGTGTTTCCGTCGAGGCCTGGGGCGCCGCTCCGGTCTGAGAGCCGGTGGGCGCGGTTTCAACCGGAGTTTGAGGATCGCTCTTGGCTTTCTCCCGAACCCCCTGGCGGCGACCGCGGGACGAGCGGGTTCGGGTCGGCGCGCTGCTCTTGGCGGCCGACGGCGGGCTTTCGCCCCCGGAGAGAGTGGACTCGGCCTGCTCTCCGGAAGGTGCCTCGGTCCCGGCGCCATCCCCGCTCAAATTCACGATGTAGCCGCCGCTCTTCTGGTCCTTGGTCAACTGCAGCAGCTTGTTTTCGGCGGCATCCTCCAACAGGCGGGAAAAGCTCGGGTATCCGAAGTAGGTCTCATTGAACGAGGGCAGCTTCCGGACCAGCGTCTGCTTGATGACGGAACCGTAGATGACTTCCTTGCCTTCCCGCTGCAGCGCCTCAAAGGTCTCGACGACCAGGCGCAGGGCCTCGGCCTTCTTGCGAGGCAGTCCATTCAGCTTGGGAGCCAATCGCGTATTCTCAGTGGAGGGGCGGACCAGATCTTCATAGAAGATGAACTCGTCGCAGTTGTTGATCAACAGATCGGAGGAGGACTGCTTGACCCCCATCCCGATGACGTACCGGCCGTATTCCCTCAACTTCGAGACCAGGGGCGAGAAGTCGCTGTCTCCCGAGACCAGGACAAAGGTATCGATGTGGTCCCGTTGATAGGAAAGATCCAGCGCATCCACCACCATTCGGATGTCAGCGCTGTTCTTGCCGCTGTAACGGCTCTGAGGTACGTCGATCAGCTCGATGGCGGCCTGATGAAAGGCCCTCTTGAATTCGGTATAGCGATGCCAGTCGGAGTAGGCCCGCTTGACGGTGATCTTTCCCTTCTCCACCAGCCGCTTGAGGACGAGGTCAATGTCGAAATTGCCGTATCGGCTCTCGCGGACACCCATGGCCACGTTCTCAAAGTCGATAAAGACGGCAATTCTTCGTTCGTCGATCTGCATGTTTGTTGCCCGCTAGTGTAACCCAGCCATAAACCTAACACAATGACCGGTACCGGGTGCACGCACGTTCGACCGGTCATTTCCGCACAAGGCGTCCACAAGGGACGCCCTTGGGGAGTCTCCGTACAATACGGCGGGGGTCATCCGGACAATGCCTGTCTCTCGATCCTGCCTGGACCGGGAAGCAGGTGGTTTTTGGGGGCCAGATCCAGACTGGAGAGTTCCTGCAGAAAACCGATTTGGGCCGGTTCGACCCGATCGAGGTAGGAGGCCTTGAGTGCGGTGAAGTCCGCGATGGTTCTCTGGCAGCCCCTGGCCAGCCTCATCCTGCCTTTTTGAGCCAGGTATCGCCGGTGGGATTCCAGTTGGGCAATCAGCACGCCATAGTCGTGGGCCGAACCGATGACGTCCTGCAAGTCCTTGGCCAGCCTGATCGCCTGGCCGAACCGCTGGTCGTAGGCCGCGTTCAGGAGTTCCAGGCGATATCGCAGCTTCTTGGTGTTGATCCTGAGTTCATGCAGACGGGTTTCGTACTCCTCCCCGGAAGGCGCCGTCTCGAAGGCAAAGATCTTTGCGACATTCCGTCCGAGGTCCCGTGTACTGATGCTGAGGAAACCCTCAAACTCCAATTCCTGGCCCACCTGGGTAAGCAACGACGGTCTCGACCGGGTCGTGCGAGCCGTTTCGGCAAACCGGCTCAGCATGGATTCGAGGGCGCCCTGGTCGATCTTGCCCACCTGCTTGAGCATCTTTCGCCGCTGGCGCGCCTGTTCGAATTGGAAAATCTCCAGCAGGTACTCGTGGGTGGTGCTCAAGATCGGTGACGGCCCGGGTTGGTAGGCCGCCAGCAGACCGGCGTTGACATCGGTTTCACGGGGCCGTCCCAGGACGCGGGTGATATTCCTGACCGATGCAAGAACCTTCTTCAGCTTTCTGGGGGCGTAAAAGGCGTTGAACACCTGAAAGCATTCGCGCAGACGGCGAGAGGCCACCCGCATGTCGTGGAGGTGCTCGATATCCTTTCCTTCTCGAGTCCCGGCAGCCTGGGAAAACATGGCTCTCACCCAATGGAGGGCCGACTCCGCCGCGAAGCCTCGGATGTCCTTGTTCTTCAATGCAATGCCCGTCTTCATGGGGAGAATCTCTCAATCGTTTCCGCCGGAGGCCGCTGCCCGTCGATAGCCCGGTTCGGATCATTTCTTTATGGAATCTTAACATATCATACGGAGGCGGCCCCGCCGGTAGCAGATACGAGGCTTGTTCGCGCCCTGGTTGATCGAGCGCCTGGGACTCGATCCTCCGGTTCAGGCAAGCTAACGCCTTGACTTGCAATCGGCCGCCTGGAAGATCAACAGAGTCAAGTGTGGAACAATCTAGGCCGCTACCTCCTCACGAGGTGTTACTTCCTCCTCGAGGCGGTCCTCCAGAAAGTCCTCGGCCACCTCGATCTCGTAAAGTGCCTGTAGATTCATCCAGTATGCAGCCGAGAGACGAAAGTATCGACCCAGGCGCAGGGCCGTGTCGGCTGTGATCCCCCGCTTGCCACGCACGATTTCACTGATTCGCAACGGCTTTACTGAAAGATCCTTGGCAAGCCGATACTGAGTAATGCCCATCGGCTTCATGAACTCTTCGCGCAGAATCACCCCGGGGTGGATGGGCTTCAAGCTCTTGTCTCGTTTCATGTCCTGGGCCTCCTTTCTCTAGTGGTAATCCACTATCTCAACATCGTAGGCATCTCCGCTTCCCCAACGGAAACAGATCCGCCACTGTCTGTTGATCCGAATGCTGTACTGACCCTTCCTGCTCCCTGCCAGTGCTTCCAATCGGTTAGAGGGGGGCACTCTCAACTGATTGAGGGATTCGGACACATGCAGGATTCTCAGCTTGATTCTGGCAGTTTGCTTGATGCTTGAGGGAAACTTCCGCGTCAGCCGTCGTCGCCAGAGTTTTTCAGTCTCCTTGCAACAAAATCCCTTGATCATGGCCAGATAATACCGAACAGCGATAATACCGTCAAACGGTAATAGGCAGAAATACGTATGTCAACTTCTGTTGGGGTTTCAGTTGGCCTGGATGATCGATCCCTTTACCGCGGCCACCGGGGCGACCCGGATTGTTCCCCGCAGCCACCTGTCTCGCCGCAAGCCAAGCTGGAAACGGGGGGACCGGGCCGAGGAGAAGGCCCTGTGCGGAGCCGTCGGCGCGGCGGCGGTCTGGCTGGCCAGCACCTGGCACCGGATAGGCCCCACTTCCACCGCTCGGCCGCGCCGGGCCATCATTTCCTTCTACCAGCGGTCCTGGATCAAACCCTTTTCAGACTATCGCGGCAGCATTTCTCCGGAGCGGGCCCGGCGGATGTCCCCCGCCGCACGCTACCTCTACGGCTTCTCGGCCAATGGGCTTCGGAGGGGTTGACCCCGGGCGGGTCAGCGAGCCCTTTCCAGGTAGTCGCCGCTGTTGGTGTCGACGCGGACTTTCTCGCCCGCGTCGACAAAGGGAGGAACCTGAACCACCAGTCCCGTTTCCAGCTTGGCCGGCTTGTTGACGCTGGAAGCGGTGGCGCTCTTGAGGCCGGGCTCGGTCTCCACCACCTCCAGATCCACCGTGGTGGGGAGCTGAATCCCGACGGGGGTCTGCTGGTGAAATTCGACCCGGATGGTGATGTTGGGAACCAGGTAGAGAATGCTGTTTCCCAACAGGTTTTCGCCCAGGTGAACCTGTTCGTAGGTGGTCGTGTTCATGAAAACGTAGTCGGCTCCGTCCTTGTAGAGGTATTCCATCTCCTGCTGCTCCAGGGCCACCCTCTCTACGGTGTCGACGGAACGGTGAAACAACGGGCGTTCATGGCCTGTCGGGAGCAGGGGCCAAGTCGGGTCGAACCGGTTTTCCGGATCATTGAACATTGATGCACAGGCACTAGTGTCCCAACATTATTCGAATAAGATCAACTGTTTAGCTGGTTCTTGTCTGTGAAGAATGTAGGGCTTTTTTCTAAGTAGTTGATCTAATGGGGTTTTCTCGAACACGGTCAAGCTCAGGATCTGTAGAATTGTGTAGAGATTGGGCTCCAGTTGCAGCCGCTTTTTGATGATGGCAATCAGCACATAGACGGAGACAGCGATCCAGATCTGTGATTTGACGGCATTCTCCGAGGTCCCGTAGAAGGCCTTGATGCGCAGGTGCTGTTTGATCCATCGGAAGAAGAGTTCGATGCGCCAGCGGCTGCGATAGAGTTGGGCAAGGGTGAGTGGGGGAAGGGTGAGTTGATTGGTGAGAAACACCAGGGTTCTATCCTGTTCAGCATCATGGTACTTGATGCGCCGAAGCTTCTCGGGATAGTGGGAGGAAGTGTGAACCCCGGTGAGCAGGATGGTCTGATCGCAGATCAACCCGGAGGAGCGATCGACCCGATGAGAATAGAGGCGACGGAATCGGGTGTTGGACTTGGCCCGCAGGAGGAAGAAGCAGCGGGCTTGATGCAGTCGGTAGAGGCGGGCAAAGTCGAGATAGCCGCGATCCATGACGTAGAAGGCTCCGGCTTCGGGCAGGAGAAGGTCCAAGACGTTGACGTCATGGAGCTTGCCGTCGGAGATATGGATGAATGCCGGAATGTGGGCGCGGAGATCCAGCAGCGTATGCAGCTTGATGGCCGACTTGGTTTTGCGGAAATGAGCCTACGGGAATAGCGTCAGACAAAGATCAATGGTGGAAGAGTCCAGCGCGTAGATCGTGTGGGCAACATCCAGACCGGGGTCCGGGTCGATGTGAAGGCGCCGTGCCGTATGGATGAGACGCTGGGCAAAATCGGCGTAGAGGCGCCAGTCCCGGGTGTGGTTGGCGTTGGCCAAGGTGTTGCGTGAGACGCGACTGGTGATTCCCATATGGTAGAGCTTTGACGCTTGCGCACGCAGGCAGGTCTCGATGTCCCTGAGGCTCTCGCGGTAGGTGAGTTGGGCAAAGGCCATACAGCGGTAGTGATCGGAACACTGAAAGGACTTCACCTTGCGGTTGCCGTCGTAACGTTGCACACACCGTTGGAAGGTGTGCCAGGGGAGATGATCCATCACCTGCGAGAAAACCAGCTTGCCAGCGTACATGTGCCCTCCTGTTTGACCTCAGGCGATACGCGGCTACCATGCTGGATTCTCCTCTCTGGTTCAAGTCTCCGACACCCCTTGGATGCGTGTTTCTCATTTCATATCAATCAGTTATGAACGTGTCACAGTAAAACGTTGGGACAGTAGTGATGCACAGGATAATCAGGACGAGAGGTTGCACACGACCTGCAATCTCTCAAATATAAACCGCGGAAGGGTATAATCGATCCCATGAAAGTGACGTCCATTCTCCGCGCCGCCGTCATTGCGTGGGTGGTTCTGACCTTGCCGGCCAGTGCTTGGGGAGCCTCTGCCAAGGATGTCTTTACCGAAGTGGCTCCCTCAGTGGTTGTCGTGTTGGCGCTGAATGAGCAAGGCAAGACGACAGGCCAAGGCAGCGGCGTGGTCGTGGGAGATTACGAAGTGGTCACCAATTGCCATGTGCTCGGCGACGCCGCCGATGTCGCGGTGCGCCAGGCAGCCGATTGGTCCGGTCGAGAGACCTACCGGATGGCCGCGTCCTTGCTGGCGCGAAATAACGAGCGCGATCTGTGCCTCCTGTTCGTGGACCAGTTGCCCGAACCCCCGGCCGCTCAGGCAGTCCGACTGGGTGCAGCCAAGGTGTTGTCGATTGGCGAGGAAGTGTACGCGGTGGGCGCTCCGGCGGGACTGGAATTGTCGCTGTCGCGTGGGATCGTATCGCAACTGCGGGGGGCTTTTGGCAAGCAGTCCTCCCCTCTGGTGCAGACGGATGCGGCCATCTCTCCGGGTTCTTCGGGAGGCGGGCTCTTCAATCGATCCGGCGAACTGGTGGGAATCACAACCTTCAAGTGGCGGGGCGAGAGTTTGAACTTCGCCTTGCCGGCGGAGTGGATCAAAGAGTTGAGGGCACAGGGCCGATCACAGCTCATGGAAGCGGGGCGACACATTGAGTGCCCGAAGAACCCAAACTACGAGTGCGTCATGAACCTTGCGCTGCAAGAGGCAAACAGCATAGACAAAAGCGGTTCTCGCGCCGTCATGTTTCGGGAAATCGGTAAAGCGCAAGCGAAAACGGGTGACTTGAGGGCAGCCAGGCAGTCATTCGCCGCCGCCCTCAAGATTGCCAGCAGTATAGGCGGGACACTCCGCTCTGTTGCCCTGAGAGGAATCGCCACCGCCCAGGTAGAAGCAGGGGATATTGCCGGCGCGCTCCGGACCGCTTACGGCTTCCACAATGTCTTGACCCGCGTCGAGGCATTGAGAAGTATTGCCATAGTGCAGGCGAAAGCGAGGGATGAAGAAGCCGCCAAGCAAACTCTTGCCGCTGCTGTCGACGCAGCAGGGTCTCACGCTCATACCTTGATCGAAATCGCCATAGAGCAAGCAGAAGCAGGCGATATCGCCGGCGGCCTCCGGACCGCTCGCGAAATCCACGATGTCGAAGAACAAGCCCATGCGTTGTACAAAATTGCCAGGGTGCAGGCAAGAGCGGGAGATTTGCGAGCGGCCGGACGAACAGTCGACTCCGCTCTCGCCTTGGAGAAGGTTCACGATATCGAACCTGACGCGGTTTTGTTTCGGGACGTTTACTTGGGGGAAATCGTTACTATTCAAGCGGAGGCAGGAGATATAGCTGCTGCCCTCTCAACCGCCCGCAATCGTTCCGACTATGACGTTTTCCTCATTTATGGGCTTCGCAATCTCGTTAGTGAGCACGCGAGAACAGCAGACGATATCGCCCTTGTCGTAGAGGCTGCTCACACCATCGAATATGCCGGATTTCGGGCCCCGGTGCTTGGTGTTATCGCCAGGAAGCAGGCAGCATTGGGAGACCGGCACGGATCCGAGCAAACATTCGCCGCCGCCCTCAAGATTGCTTACGAAACAGACTTGCCCAAAAATCGAGCACTTGCGTTGTGCGATATCGCGGCCGCACAGACGGCAGTCGGGGACAAGCAAGCAGCCAGGTCGACATTCGCCTCTGCCCTTAAGGCCGCTCATGACGCCGATGACGCCATGGACCGTAGCTGGGCCTTGAAGGAAATCACCGTGGCCAAGGCGAAAGCGGGAGACATTGCCGCCGCCCTTGAGCTTACTCAGCCCATCGACATTCCGATGAGGAAAGTTGACGGGACACACGAGAAAAGCGGCAAGACGTTCACAGTTGAACTGCCGACGGACATCACTCAAGAACAATTGAAGGCTATTGCGGAGCAGTGGGATCCACTATCTCCAGCCAGTGAGAAGGCACTACAGATCGCCGCCGCTCAGGCCGCCTTGTGTCCCGGTTGGGTCAGGGACGATTGCGCGGAGGCGTTACGCGAGATCGCTGCTGTGCAAGCAAAAACGAGGGATGGTGCAGGAGCCATGCAAACATTTGGGGACGCCGTCCGAGCCGCCCGCGGCATTGACGCTGCCACTAACCGTTCCCGGGTCGAAGGCTTGCTCAAGATCGCCGCCGCACAATTGGAAGCGGGGCATGGGCAGGAAGCCAACCAAACATTCGCCACGGCCGTCAAGGCCGCCGACTACGTCACCGACAAACCTGATAACAGGTTGAACGGATTAATTTCGGGCAAACTCATCAGGGATTTTGTCATTGTGCAGGTGGAAAAGGGAGACACAGCCGCCGCTGTCCAAAACGCCCGAAGCGTCGAAGATGCCGGGTTTGATAGCAGTCGCTTATTTTCTGAGATCGCCGTTGCGCAGGCAGAAAAGGGAGACTTCAAGCACGCGATGACAATTGCCATGCATATCAAGGACGCGTATGTCCGATCTCAGGCGCTGGTGGACATCGCAGGGCATTTGGCGGCGATAAAACAAGACCTGGGCGATGGATGAGTGTCAAATACGTTCAAGCGGCTCGGGGACCAGTATCCACGCAACACTCGAAACAACCCAGGATACAAGGAGATGCAATGCCCCTCATGGCTCATGAGCCGCAGTGTATGGCGCTCATGCAACTTGAAACCGCCCTTCGCTGAGTATGGTGCGTCTTATCTGTCCAAGAAATCAGGATCGGTACAGTCCTTCGACCACTATCGAAGTGTCACCCCTGTCTGAAATCGTTACACGCGATAGCGGCCATTGACAATGGTACCCGTAGTGGTATAGTGCATGCCATGGTGACAACCATAGACAAAGCAGGCCGCATCGTTATCCCGAAGGCGGTTCGCGCGGCGGCACGACTGGAACCGGGCGCTGCTGTCCAATTCCGGGTGGTTTCCGGCCGCGTCGAGATCGAGCCGGTACCGCTCAAGGTAAGCCTTGAGCAGCACGGCCCCCTTGTGGTTGCAGTTCCACGTCAACAGCAACCAATCTTGAAGCAGTCGATGGTCGAGGATACGACGGCTGAGGTTCGCAGTACTGGAACCGCCAAGGAGGCCTCCTGATTGAGTCGGTATCTCTGCGATACCAGTTGCCTGGTTGCGGCGGTGTGTGCATGGCATGAACACCACAGGCGCACCCGTTTTGAAATCGAGCGCCGCATTCGTGGCCATGAAGAACTGGTCCTCGCGGCCCATTCGCTTGCCGAGCTCTACGCAGTCCTCACGAGACTGCCCTCACCCCATCGATTGCGAGCCGATGATGCCATTTCCCTGATTGAGGCGAACTGGGGGGAGACGTTCGTGGTGCATCTGACGGGACAAGAAACCTGGCAGGCACTCCGTGAAGCACGGCAACTCGGAATCATTGGAGGACAAATGTACGATGTGATCATTGCAGCCTCAGCCTTGAAGGCGGGTGCATCAACACTGCTCACCTGGAACATGCGGCACTTCAACAAATTCACGGACAAACTCAGCGTCCTGGCGCCGTCCTGATCAAATCCTGCCTGTCAGGCGCCCTGTACAGCGATAATACTGTCAAACGGCAATAGGTGGAAATACGCATGTCACCTTCTGTCTCTTGACCTGTGAGGGCTGCCTCGGATCTCCTCCTTCGGGCAAGATGTCAGCCCGCACCGAATCCGAATCCTCTGAGGTGCCGATGACCAGGGATCCGCAAGGCCGGTTCGATCTGACCCGAATCGCTCAACAGTTGGGTGGGGAGGGCTACGTCGTCCTGGAGGGGCTGCTGGACTCCGACCGGTTGACGGAGTGGCGCGGCTGCATTGACAGGCTGGCGGAGCAGGAACGCCGGTCTCCCTTCCTTCCGGGCGATGGACCGGTTCATCCCGGAGACGAGGAAATCGAAGCCTACCTGGCGGAATCCTACGCGGTCAGCCGGGAGGAGCTGGACCGAATGATGCAGCGCGTCCGCCACACGCGGGCCGAGAACCGCGATACGGCCTGGCCGGTGGGACCGCGGGAAATCAACAAGACCTTCATGCACATCCCCAATCTCTTCGATCACGACCGCTCGCAGTACGTGCGCAATCTGCCGGCCAAGACCCACCTGGCCGATGCGCTGGTCGAGCATCCGGTGGTGCTGGGCCTGGCCCATCGTCTGCTCGGACGAGACTGCGTGCTGGGTGACGTCACCGCCACCAGTATCGGTCCGGGCACGCCGGGAGGGCCCTGGCACCTGGACAACCCCCTGACTCAAATGCCCGAGCCCCTTCCCGATTTCCCCCTGGGGTTTCAGGTGGCCTGGATGATCGATCCCTTTACCGCGGCCAACGGGGCCACCCGGATTGTTCCCCGCAGCCACCTGACCCGCAGCAAGCCAGGCTGGAAGCGGGGGGACCGGGCCGAGGAGAAGGCTCTGTGCGGAGACGCCGGCGCGGCGGCGATCTGGCTGGCCAGCACCTGGCACCGGATAGGCCCCAACTCCACCGCTCGGCCGCGCCGGGCCATCATTTCCTTCTACCAGCGGTCCTGGATCAAGCCCTTTTCAGACTATCGCGGCAGCATTTCTCTGGAGCGGGCCCGGCGCATGTCCCCCGCCGCACGCTACCTGTACGGCTTCTCGGCCAACGGGATTCGGAGGGGTTGACGGATTGCGGGGGGGGGGGTCAGCGCGCTCTTTCCAGGTAGTCGCCGCTGTTGGTGTCGACGCGGACTCTCTCGCCTGCGTTGACGAAGGGAGGAACCTGAACCACCAGCCCCGTTTCCAGCTTGGCCGGTTTGTTGACGCTGGAAGCGGTGGCGCTCTTGAGGCCGGGTTCGGTCTCCACCACCTCCAGATCCACCGTGGTAGGGAGCTGAATCCCGACGGGGGTCTGCTGGTGGAATTCGACCCGGATGGTGATGTTGGGAACCAGGTAGAGAATGCTGTTTCCCAACAGGTTTTCGCCCAGGTGGACCTGCTCGTAGGTGGTCGTGTTCATGAATACGTAGTCGGCTCCGTCCTTGTAGAGATATTCCATCTCCTGCTGCTCGAGAGCTACCCTTTCCACGGTGTCGACGGAACGGAATCGGTGGTCGATGAGGGCTCCGGTCCTCAGGTTTCTAAGCTTGGATTGCACAAAGCCCCGTTTGTTTCCGGGGGTCAGGTGGGTGAAGGAAAAAACCGAGAACAGCTCGCCGTCTTTTCGAATCACCATTCCGCGCCTTAGTCCGGTGGCTGATATCATTTTCCGAGTCCTCCAACCTCTTGCGTTTTCATCACTGCCTGTTCCCGGGCAAGACCTCCGGTTTCCGGGGAGCCCATTCGCTCACGGCTGTCTCTCATCATTCTCTCGACTTCCTCCGCCTTCCGGGGCAATCCCCGGGAGAGAACCCGGTAGCCGTCCCGGGCAACCAGGAGGTCGTCCTCGATACGGACGCCGAGGTTCTCCTCGGGAATGTAGATCCCGGGCTCGATGGTGATCACCATTCCGGGCTCCAGGGGGCGGCTGCGATCGCTCACCGGATCGTGGACGTCCAGTCCCAGGTGGTGTCCGGTCCCGTGAATGAAGTAACGTCCCAGACGTCGTCCCTGCCGGTCTCGACCACGGCTGTCAATGGCCTCCAGAGCCGCCTGGTGGATGGAGTCGAATGTCACCCCGGGGCGAACCTGCTTCAGGGCGGCCTGCTGCGCCGCCAGGACGATATTATAGATTTCCTTCTGCCGGGGGGTAAAACGGCCGCTGACGGGATAGGTCCGGGTGAGGTCGGCGCTGTAGCCGCCAAACGCCGCGCCGACGTCGATGACAACCAGGTCCCCGGAGCTCATTCGGCGATTGTTTTCGGCATAGTGAAGTATGGTGGAGTTGGGCCCCGAGCCGACAATGGAGGGGAAAGCGGGCCGGGTGGCCCCCCGGCTGCGAAACTGGTACTCGATGGCAGCCTCCACTTCGTATTCGTAGCGACCGGGGCCGATCGCGGCGAGGGCGTGACGGTGGCCGGCAATGGTGATCTCGACAGCCCGGCGGATTTTCTCGATCTCCCATTGTGATTTCTTCATGCGGAGGAAAGCCACCTCGTTACCGGAATCCAGGAATTCCGCTTGGGGCAGCCAGCGGCGCAAGCGAACCCAGGGTTCCGGACAGCACTTGTCGGCGGCCTGGCGGTGCGGGCCGGGCGAAAGGTTGGCGTAGACCTTGCCTCTGGCAGGGACTCGTTGAGCCAGGGCATCCGGCAACTCGTCCAGGCTCAGGACTTCCTGCATTCCCAGGAGGCGGGCCGTCTCGGGGCCGGGCGCCATTCGGGGTCCTGTCCACCGTTCCTGTTTCGGGTCCCGCCTGGCCAGGAACAGGGTTTCCCTGGGGCCGTCTTCTCCCGGGATCATCAGGAGCACCGCTCCAGGCTCGGTGCAGCCGGTCAGGTAGAAGAAGTTCTTGTCGGGAACATACTCGTTCAGGTCGTTGTGGCGCCTGTTGAACAGGAGTGTCACTCCCTCCGTCACCCTCTGGAGGTAAGCGGTTCGTCTGGCTTGGGCCTCCTGCCTGAGTTGGGAATCCGAAGCGGAGCCGGGCTCCGACAGCAGCAGAAGAGCGCCGAAAAGGCACAAATGGCTGAAGAACTTGGACCGCATTTCTGAAGCCCCCCTGTTTCACTCTGTTTCGGCGGGTCCGTCGTATGGGGCGGTGGCGCGGCTAGGTGAACAGTGGTCAGTGGTCAGCCCAGCCGCCGCCCCACAAGACGGGGCGGATCATACAGGATGAAACCGGGGAGGTTTCAGACAAGTGGTCAGTGGCTGGTCCTAAGAGCAGGCAAGTGCCTGACGACCTGGTTGCGCTCCTTGAACGACTGCGCGGAGACCGACCGGGTGCTGAGCGTGTCGGTCCACTCACTGACCACTGGCCACTGGCCACCAGTCACTGCCTTTTTGGTTGCGCTTCTCGAACG
This sequence comes from Terriglobia bacterium, assembly GCA_963665655.1. Taxonomy (GTDB): domain Bacteria; phylum Acidobacteriota; class Terriglobia; order Versatilivoradales; family Versatilivoraceae; genus Versatilivorator. The sequence continues at coordinate 3,001,244 of OY762429.1, read as the reverse complement.
ACTGCGCCGAGACCAACCGGGTGCTGAGCGTGTCGGTCCACTCACTGACCACTGGCCACTTGGCCACTGGCCACTGATCACTAACCACTGTTTTTCTGTCAGGAAGCCGTCTTGGGCAGCAGCGGTGGTCGCCGGCTGTCCAGGAAGCGGGCCAGGGGGGCCTGGAACAGAGACATGAAGCCGGTGAAGACATAACCCACCAGAAACAGCATCAGGAAGGGCAGCGTGAAGTAGTTCCCGTTCGACCAGGCGAAATACACGGTGACGGCGAAGTAGAGGCCCAGCGCCAGTTCCAGAAAGGGAGTAAAGCCCATTTTCCCCCGGTACTTGCGCTTGGCGGCCAGACCGTCGCCCGCCGAAGCAATGCAGTGCTTGGGAGTTCTGCGAAAGGCGGTCTTTCTGCCGACGAGAGCCTCCAGCACCGCCAGCGAGTTGCTCACCGACAGGCCGATACCCACCGACAGCAGGAAGGGAAGGTACTTCACCTTTTGCACCCAGCCAGTGGCATCCAGCTCGCGCTGGGAGAGAGCGTAGAAGGAAGAGACCGACATGGTCGCCAGCATGAAGAGCGGCAAGTCGATGAAGAGCATCTGAAACCAGCCCTGATAAAAGCGTACGATCATGGCGGGCAGGAAGATCAGCGAGAACATCACCATCAGGGGATAGGAACAGTTGGCGGAGAAATGGAAGGCGGCTTCAATCTTGACCCTCAGCGGCAGCCGACTCCTGAAGATGGTCGGGAGCAGCTTGATCCCGGTTTGCACCAGCCCTTTCGCCCAACGGAACTGCTGGCTCTTGAACGCGTTCATTTCAACGGGCAGTTCGGCGGGGCAGACCACATCGGGGAGATAGATGAATTTCCAGCCTTCAAGCTGGGCGCGGTAGCTCAGATCGGTATCCTCGGTCAAGGTGTCGTGCTGCCACCCGCCCGCATTCTCGATGGCCTCGCGCCTCCAGATCCCGGCCGTGCCGTTGAAATTGAAGAAGAGTCCCGAACGGTGCCGGCCACCGTGCTCCATCACGAAGTGACCGTCCAGAATCATGGCTTCTGTCCGGGTGAGAAGGCTGTATTCGGAGTTGATGTGTCCCCATCGGGTCTGCACCATTCCGACCTTGGAGTCGGCGAAATGGTGGATGGTCTTGCGCAGGAAGGAGGGCTCGGGCACGAAGTCGGCGTCGAAGATGGCCACGAATTCGCCCTTGGCCACCTTCAGACCGGCCTCCAGGGCCCCGGCCTTGTACCCCTGGCGGTTCTGTCGATGGAGGTAGTGAATGTCGAAGCCGGACTGGCGAAAGCGTTCCACGCACCGCCGGGCCACAAATCGGGTCTCGTCGTTGGAATCGTCCAGAACCTGGATCTCCAGCAGATCCCGGGGATAGTCCAGCCTGGTCACCGATTCGATCAGCCGTTCCACCACGAACAGTTCGTTATAGATGGGAAGCTGGACGGTTACCACCGGGAGCCTGGCGAGCTTCTGTTTGAGTCGAGGTTTTCGATCCCTGTTTCTGAAGTAGAGGTAGACCAGTTGATAGCGGTGCAGCCCGTAGGTGGCCAGGATTCCCAGTATGATAAAGTAGGGAATCAGGATGGCGAAATCGAACGCGTCCAGGCCGTGCTGGGCGCGCACCCCATCCAGAAAGGTTCGGTAGGGACCTGAGGGAAACAGGAGGGCCTGAAGATCCCGAATGAAGCTCTGTCCTGGATACTCAAGGTGGAACACGGGGCTGGATCAACCTAATCTAGCGGGATAGGAGGGGCAACGCTCAGGCGCCGGCCGCAAGGGCTGCCTGGGACTCAAAGGCCGGCGCCGCCGGGACGAAATTCATTCGGTTCCCCCAATTGCGCTTGGCCCGGATGAACAGGCCGGGAGGCTGGGCCGACTCAGGACCGCGATTCGCAGGGTGAGCTTCTGAAAATTGATACGTTTGCCGCCGCAACCAGGAAACCCCAAAATCCCTCGCACTATACTCTTGCCACCAATAAAGATCAACTGGTTTTCAGGAACAGGATCAGGCGGATAGCCCGACTCTGCTGGCCGCTGTGGGGCCTGCTGGCCTGCGGCTTGACGTCGGCGATCCTCTACCGGAGCCTGTCTTGCCTGGCGCCGGTCCAGGAAAAAATCCCGGAGTTGGTGACCCTCTACCTGGGTCTGTTCCTCCTCTATCTGCTCTCCCTTTGGCTGTCGCTGCAGACGCCCTGCGGCTTCAAAGCCAAGCTGCCCCTCATACTTTTCTTTGCCCTCGCCTTCAGGCTGCTGCTGTTGCCGGCCGCGCCGGCGCTGTCGGACGATGTCTACCGTTATCTGTGGGAAGGCTATCTGCAGACGGAAGGAATCAATCCCTATGAACACAGCCCGCAATCGCCGGAACTGGAGGACTACCGAAACCCCGTCTGGACCTCCGTCAACAACAAGGAGGTCTCCGCCATCTATCCCCCCTTCGCCCAGATGGTCCACGCGCTCTTATATCTCGGTTTCGGCTCCGTTTCCGGCTTCAAGCTGGCCTTCCTGGGGGTCGAGGTCGGGCTGGTCTCGGCCATTCTGGCTCTCTTGAGACGGAGCGGCCGGCCACTGGGTCGCGTGCTGGTCTACGCCTGGAATCCGTTGGTGGTGATCGAAACGGCCTGGAGCGGGCATCACGATGTGCTGGTGGTGGGACTGCTGCTTTGGGCCCTGTTACTGCTGCAGATTCGAAGCAGGGTAGCGGCCATGGGTATACTGGCGGCTGCCGTTCTTTCCAAGCTCTATCCGCTGATCCTGGCGCCCGCTTTCCTCAGGGGGCTGCCGGCCCGCTACTGGGGCTGGCTGGCCGGGTTCCTGCTGGCGATGCTGGCGCCCTACCTGAGCGCGGGAAGCCGGCTTCTGGCGGGCTTGAGCCTTTACCGCGATCAATGGCGTTTCAACGGGTTTTTCCATTCCTGGCTGACCGGGCAGGGGCTCTCTCAGATCTGGGTGGAGGGACTGATGGGGGCCGGGCTGTTGACACTGCTCTGTGTCTGCTGGGTTCGAGGATTCTGCAGGCTGCGGCAACTCTATTGGTTGACCGGCGCCGTGCTTCTCTTCTCCCCGACCCTCTTCCCCTGGTACCTGGTCTGGATCGTTCCCTTTCTCTGCTTTTTCCCCAATCCGGCCTGGTTGCTGCTGTCCGGCCTGTCGGTCCTGTCCTACGAGGTTCTGAACAACTGGTCTGTCCTGGGAATCTGGCGGAGCGACCCGTTTTTTCTGAAGTTGCAGTACTATCCTTTCTGGGGGATGCTGGCGTTGATCGGAATTCGAAGTCTTTGGCGGAGGAGGCTGAGACCTGCCCAATGAATCGGACGCACCACATTGCGGTGATCGACGACGAGAGGGAGAGCCTGGCTGCGATCTCCCGTGCTCTCAAGAGAGTCGGATACCAGGTGGATTCCTATGAGGACAGCCAGGCAGCCATGGCTCAACTGGACCGGTTCAAGCAGTTCGACCTGGTCATCACCGACTTGAAGATGCCTCGGGTATCCGGCATGGATTTGCTGAGGGCGGTGCGGTCCGTCAATCCGGAGGCCGGGGTGCTGATGGTAACGGGCCATGGGACGGTGGAGACCGCGGTGGAGGCCATGAGACTGGGAGCCGACGACTACATCCTGAAGCCCCTGGACCTGTTCGAGTTGCGGGACAGGGTGCGACAGATCCTGGAGAGCCGGGCACCTGGCGCCGGGGGGCAGGGCCCGGCCGGCCGAAGTCTTGCCGGCGCCGCCACCCGGATTCTGGGCGATTCCCCCGTCATGCAGGATCTTCTCAAGCAGATCGGCACGGTCGCGCCCACCCGCTCCACCGTTCTGCTGCTGGGCGAAAGCGGCTCCGGCAAGGACCTGGTGGCCCAAACCATTCACGAAAACAGTCCTCGCAGAGACCGGAATTTCCTGCCCTTGAACTGCGCCGCCCTCAGCCCGACCCTGCTGGAGAGCGAGCTCTTCGGCTACGAGGCCGGAGCCTTTACCGGAGCCCGCCAACGGCGACTGGGAAAGCTGGAAATGGCCGACCGGGGCACTCTGTTCCTGGATGAGATCGGGGAGATGCCACCGGAGATGCAGGTGAAGCTGTTGAGGTTCCTGGAGACCCGGGAGATCATGCGAGTCGGGGGGAATACGCCGCTGAAGCCGGACGTCCGGCTCATCGCGGCGACCAATCGGGACCTGGTCGAGGCCGTCAGCCAGGGGGCCTTCAGGACCGATCTCTACTACCGCCTCAGGGTGGTAACCCTCCGGGTGCCTTCTCTCAGAGAGCGGGCAGGAGACATCCCGCGGCTGGCCTGGTCGTTTGTGGAGGGCTTCGCGGCTGAGCATCGCAAGCGGATTTCCAGGCTCGAGCCGGAGTTGCTGGACAGGCTGGTGCAGCACTCCTGGCCGGGGAACGTGCGCGAACTGCGAAACCTGATGGAGAGCCTGGTGGTCTTCTGCAAGGGAGACACTCTCAGGATGGAAGATCTTCCCCCGGAACTTCGCATCGGCCGGCCGGCGGCGCCACCGTTCTCGGAGGCCGAGCCGCCCCGATTCGCGGATCTGAATCTGGATACCATCGAGCGTCAGGCGGTTCTGCAGGCGTTGGAGCGCAGCCGGGGCAATCGGCAGCGGGCAGCCAAGCTCTTGGGAATGGGATTGAGGACACTGCAGAAGAAGCTCAAGGAGTATGGGCTGACCTCGCGCCGCCGGCAGAGTGAACCACGAAGGGACACGAATGAACACGAATAGACAAGGTATGATTAGGGCCCGGTTCGGGGAAGGCGCTCTCCAGGGCGTCTTCGTGAAATATTGTTGTGGCCGGGAGTGAACGATGGGCGGGACCATCAAGCAGGTCGGCATCATCGCCAAGCCCAAGCTCAAGACCGTGGCCCCCGTCATCGGCCGGCTGCAGGAGTGGTTTGCCGCCCGGGGCGTCGGCTGCGCCCTGGAGCAGGAAACCGCGGCTATCGTCAATGAGCGGGGGTTGCCCAAGTCGGAGATACCTGGCGCCTGCGACCTGATCGTGGTCTTGGGAGGCGACGGGACGCTGCTGTCGGTGGCGCGCGTATTGGACTCCCGTCGGGTTCCGATTCTGGCGGTCAACTTCGGCAGCCTGGGGTTCCTGACCGAGATCACTCTGGAGGAAATGTTTCCCACTCTGGAGCTGATCCTGCAGGGGAAGGCCGCCGTTCAGCGTCGAATGATGATCGATGTGGCGGTGGTTCGCGGCGGCACACCCTTCGCAGACTACCGGGCCTTGAACGACGCGGTCCTGACCAAGGCGGTGCTGGCGCGGATCATCGACATCGACGTCCGGATCGACGGCCACTTCGTGGCCACCTACAAGGCTGACGGCCTGATCGTGGGCACCCCTACCGGGTCGACCGCCTATACCCTTTCCGCCGGCGGTCCCATTCTCTATCCCACCCTGGGGGCAATGCTGGTAACTCCCATTGCCTCGCACACCCTTACCTTCCGCTCGCTGGTCGTGCCCGATTCCGCTTCCATCGAATTGAGTCTGAAGGCCACCCAGGAGTCGGTATTTCTGACCGTGGACGGACAGACCGGCCTGGATCTGCAGGGAGACGACCGCATTCAGGTCCGCAAGTCCGCCAGCACGGTCGAGTTGATCGAGTCTCCCGGCAACAGCTTCTTCGACATCCTGAGGCGCAAGCTGAAGTGGGGCGAGCGGTAAGGGGCCGGGCGTCGCCTGCAACGGGAACTCAGGGCCACCAGGAACCTCCATTGGAGAAGTCGAAAAAAGCTTCCTTTTTCAAACAGGTGTACCGCGTGGTAGGCGCCATTCCTCCCGGAAGGGTGCTGACCTACGGGCAGATCGCCACCCTTGTCGGCGCTCCCTACCTCGCCCGTCAAGTGGGTTGGGCCATGCACAGTTGTCCGCTGGGGCTGCCCTGGCAGCGCGTGGTGGGGGCGGGAGGACGCCTCCTGACTCGTTCTCCCAATCCGCCCGGGGGGGCCCTGCAGCAGCGCCAGCTCCTGGAACAGGAGGGAGTCCTGTTTATCGGTCAGCGGGTGGACATGAGTCGGCACCAGTTTATTCCGCCTCGAGACTTTCTCAAGAACCGGCCCCAAGCATCCCCGGCCGCTCCCCATACGCCGGCGCCACCAACGCGTTGCGGCCCGGTGGGTTGATTTTCCTTAGGGTACGCCGTGTTGGCCCCCCTCCGGCTCGACTGCGGGCGGGGCCCTTGTCTCGGCGACTCCCCCTCAAGGGGGGAGTGATACTTGAGCCCTGCATAAGACGCCTATCACTCCCCCCTTGAGGGGGAGTCGCCGAGCCGAATGGCGAAGGCTGATGCGGTGGGGGGCCAACGCCGACGCCTGCGAACGGCAGCGCCGATTGGCGAAGGCTGAAGCGATGGGAGCGAGGTGGGCGGGTTAAACACGTAGCCGGCGCCGGCCTGGGAGTACAGGTAAGCCTCGAACGCGGCCGATGCGGGAAGCCGTGGACGGGAGCCGGACGCGGCCATTGGAATCCCCATGTTAATATGGGCCGGCGCAGGTCGGCATGTTCGCAACCGGGGGCGCGTTTCCGAATGGAGGAAGCCATGGGAAGTTGGAGTCGGCCCCTCCTCGTGCCCGCGTTGCTCCTGGGCCTGCTTGGCTGGGGTTGCCGGGCTCAGGAGCCCGGCGGAAACTCCCTGCTGTTTTGCGCGGCGGCCAGCACCACCGGCGTGGTGGAGGAGATCCGGGATCAATACACCCGTCAAACCGGCCAGGCGGTCGAGTTGAACTTCGCCAGCACCGCCACCCTGGCCACGCAGATCCGCAGCGGAGCCGAAGCAGACCTGTTTCTGGCGGCGGACGAAGGTTGGGCCCGGGTCCTGACCGGCATCCCGGGTCTGGTGGTGGACCGGATCGATCTGCTGGGCAATGGCCTGGTGGTGGTGCTCCCCAAGGGAAATGGGCGCTCCCTGCGTTCCCCTCGGGATTTGCTGGAGGCGTCCTTTGCCTCCGTCGCCATGGCCAATCCCGACTCCATGGTTCCGGCGGGTCTCTATGCCCGGGAGGCCTTGGTCGGGCTGGGCCTGTGGAAGTCACTGCGGTCCAGGATGGTGTATGGGGATACCGTGCGGACAGCGCTGGCCTACGTGGAGACCGGCAGCGTGGCGGCCGGGATCGTCTACCGAACCGACGCATTGGCCAGCTCTCGGGTCGACCTGGCCCTCGAGATCGCTCCCCGACTGCACCGGCGGATTCGGTATCCGTTGTTGCTGGTGAGCCGTGGCGCGCATTCTGCCGCCGCCCGTAATCTGTTCGAATACCTGCAGGGCGCCGAGGCAGCAGCCCAGTTCCGGAAGCACGGCTTCGCGCACCTGTCCGAAACCAGGCCGGAGTAGCGTTCGTGAATTTCCGGACGCATGGGTCGACAGCCTTTTTCGTCGTCACCGAGAACGGTCTCCATGGAATTCAGCACCGCCGAGTGGTCTGCGATTCAGAATAGCCTCAGGGTCGGCCTCTTCGTCGTTCTGGTGAGCCTGCCCCCGGGAGTATGCCTGGGCTATGTGCTGGCCAGACATCGTTTTCCGGGGAAGTGGCTGGTGGAGGTAGCCGTCAACCTGGCGTTGGTGGTTCCACCGGTGGTGACCGGCTACCTGCTGCTGCAGGTCTTCAAGCCGGCGGCTCCGGTGGGCGGGTTCCTGGGCCGGGCGCTGGGGCTCAGGGTGGCTTTCGAATTTCCGGGACTGGTGGTGGCGGCCGCCGTGATGAGTTTCCCCCTGATGGTCCGAGCCATCCGGCTCGGCTTTCAGTCGGTGGATCCCAACCTGGAGACCGCCGCCAGGACCCTGGGAGCGGGATGGTGGAGGACGTTTTTCACCGTCAGCTTGCCGCTGGCCCGCAACGGCGTCATTGCCGGTTGCGTTCTGGCCTACGCCAGAAGCCTGGGGGAGTTCGGGGCAACCGTCATGCTGGCCAGCCAGAGAGAGGGAAACCGGACCATCCCGCTGTTGATCTACACCTTGAAGGACCGGCCCGACGGGCTGGCGTCCATCTGGCCGTTGGTGGCGGTTTCGCTGCTTCTGGCCGCCGGCGCGCTGGTTGCCAGCGAAGTTCTGGAACGCAAGGGGTTGCGGCATGGGTCGGCTTGACTTCAACTGCCGGCACCGGTTCCCGAGCGGGTTCGAGGTCGACCTTGCTTTTGAGGCCACCGGCCTGGTGACCGCCTTGTTCGGTCCCTCGGGAAGCGGAAAGACCAGCGTGCTCGGCATGATCGCCGGCTGGTTGAGGCCGCAATTCGGCCGGATTCGGCTGGGTTCGCGCCGGCTCGACGACAGTCCGGCCGGAATCCACCTGCCCACCGAGCGCCGGCAGGTCGGAATGGTGTTCCAGGACCACTGGCTCTTCCCCCACATGAGCGTCGGGGACAACCTCGGCTACGGGCAACGGCGGCGGGGGAGCGGTCCTCCCATTCGCTTCGAAAGGGTGGTGGAGGTTCTGGAGCTGGAGGACCTGTTGGGGCGCTATCCGGGGAGCTTGTCGGGGGGTGAGCGCCAGCGGGTGGCTTTGGGGCGAGCGCTGTTGAGCCACCCGGAGCTGCTCCTGATGGATGAGCCGCTGGCTGCTCTGGACGAGGCTCTGAAGCTTCGGATCCTGGCCTATCTGGAAAGGGTGGTCACGGAATGGAACATCCCGACCCTGTTCGTCAGCCACGGACAGGCCGAGGTGCGCCGATTCGCGCAGCAGGTGGTGGTGATGGAGCGAGGGAGGGCGGTGGCGGAGGGCACCCCGGAAGAGGCGCTGGCACAGCCCACCCCCCTGGGATGGACCCATTCGGCCGGACCGGTCAACCTGCTCCGGATCGATGGAGCCGGGCTGCGCGGCGACCAGTGGGTCGGAAGGCTGGGGGGGCAGGAAATGAAGCTCCCCGCGGTGCACGGCGCTTCCTCCCACCCGCTCTTTGTCCAGTTCCGGCCCTCGGATGTGACCCTGAGCCTCGAGGATGTCCGGGGGCTCAGCACCCGAAACCATGTTCGGGGGGTGGTCAGCCGTATGCTGGAGCTGGCCGGCGGATTTTTCGTGGCGGTGGATGTGGGTCAGATCCTGTGGGCCGAGGTGACCCCGGCGGCAGTGCGAGACCTCGGGCTCCAGCCGGGCTCGAAGGTGACCTGCCTGATCAAGACCCGCAGCCTGGAGTTGGTGGGTTAGCCCTCACCTGTCACCGGGGGCGAGGCGCGCCCTCCGCCTGCGGCCTCCTGAAACGGCGGGCCGATCTCGAGAGGCGTCGGACGACTCCGAAGGAGCAACCCCATCAGCAATCGTCCCTCCCTGCCAGTCTGGATTCGTCTGAGGGCGGAGTACCTGGCGGCCCGGCTCTTGCTTGGAATCTTCGGCACTCTCCCCCGGCGGGCCTCCCTGTGTCTGGCCCGGGGAGTTGCCGGCGTGGCCTGCCTGTGCCTGGGCCATCTCCGCCGCACCGCCACCCGAAACCTGAACCTGGCCTTTCCCCACTGGACCGCGGGACAGACCCGGGCGGCGGTCAGGGGAGTCTTTCGGAACTTTGGAAGATTGCTGGTCGAATTTGCAAGGCTGCCCAGGCTCAACCGCGGCAACATTTCCCAGGTGGTGGTCTATGACGGCTTCGACCATTTTGCCGAGTCGCTTCGCCGGGGCAACGGCACCCTCTTCCTGACCGCCCACTACGGGGCCTGGGAACTGTGCCCCTTTGCCCACGCGCTCTATGGCCACCCGCTGAAATTCGTGGTCCGGCCGATCGACAACCCCTACCTCGACCGGCTGGTCAACGCCTATCGCACCTCCTCCGGCAACCAGGTCATTCAAAAGAAGGACTCCCTGAGGGAGATGCTCAGGACCCTGAAACGGAACGAAGGCGTCGGCATCCTGATCGACCAGAACACCACCCGCGACGCCGGGGTCTTTGTGGACTTCTTCGGCCTGCCGGCCTGCACCACCACGGTCCTGGCCGCCCTGGCATTGCGAACGGGGGCCACTGTCATTCCAGGCGTGCTCATCTGGGACAGCGCCCGCAAGATCCACCGACTCCGCTTCGAGCCTCCGGTCGAGATCGTCCGGACGGGCGACACCCGTGCCGACATCCTGGAGAATACGGCCCGCTTCAACAAGATCCTGGAAGGCCTGGTCAGGCAACACCCGGATCAATGGCTCTGGGTGCACCGCCGCTGGAAGACCCGCCCGCCGGGAGAGGCATCGCCCTATTAGGCGGGGGAGGACGTTTCCCATGAAATCCGTTTCACAGGAGCCGACAGCACCCTTTCTGGTGGTGGCGGGCGAGGCTTCCGGAGACATGTATGCCGCCGAACTGGTCCAGGCTCTCAGAACCAGGCTGGGCGCCTCCGGACCCGCATTCTTCGGGTGCGGCGGCCCGGCTCTGCGGCAGGCGGGGATGGAGATCCTGGTAGACAACCGGCAACTGAGCGTGCTGGGGCCTTTCGAGGCCGTTTCCCATCTGGGCCGGTTTTTTGCCGCCCTGCGACAACTGGAGGCGGCCGCCAGGCAAAGGAAGCCCCGCTGGGCCATTCTGGTCGACTTCCCGGATTTCAACCTCCCCTTGGCCAGGAAACTCAAGCGACTGGGTGTGGGCGTCTTCTATTTCATCAGCCCCCAGATCTGGGCCTGGCGCAAGCGCCGCGTGCATGCCCTGCGACGATGGGTGGACCGAATGATCGTCATTCTGCCCTTCGAGGCGGAGTTTTACCGGCGATACGGGATGCAGGTGGAATACGTCGGCCACCCCCTGGTGGACCGCGTGAAGACTTCCTGCTCGCGGACCCGGTTCCTGAACTCACTCGGGTTGGCCGAGGACCGCCTGACCATCAGCCTGCTTCCAGGTAGCCGATCCAGGGAAATCCGGTTCAATCTGCCTGCCATGGCCCGCACGGCGCAGCGGCTCCAGTGGGAGCAGCCGGCTCAGTTTCTGGTCCCGTCGGCCTCTCCCTCGCATGCCCCACTGATCCGGGGCCTCATCCGGGACGAGGCCCCGGGATTCTCGGCGGTGCTGGTCGAGCATGACACCTACAATGCCGTGGGCCATTCCGACCTGGCGGTAGTTTCCAGCGGCACGGCCACCCTGGAGGCCGCCCTGCTGGGAACTCCCCTGATAGCGGTTTTCCGGATCTCGATTCCGAGTTGGATTGTCGGCCAGTATCTGATCGACGTACCCTACTACAGCCTGGTCAACCTGATTGCCGGCCGCGAGATCATCCCCGAGCTCTACCAGCAGGACTTTACCGAAGACCGTCTCCATGCCGAGATCCGGAAGTTTCTCACCGAATCCGGTCGTTCCGCCCGTGTTAAAATGGCGCTGTCCGGAGTCAGGGAAAGGCTGGGTCGGGGAGGGGCCGTCTCGAGGGCTGCCGAGAGCATCGCTTCCCGGATGGAAGCGGGACCGAAAGGGGGATGATGCCGTTCGAGCCCGGTCAACCCGGCAGGCGGCCGGGATTTCCAGGTTCGCGGAGACAACAGCATCGGACCGATTTTCGTCCTAATCGCTTGGAAGTTTGATCCTGTCCGGAACGACTGGAGATTTGCCGATGTCAGAATGGTTCAATAGATCGTGCCCATGGCTCCTTGCTTTCCCGGCGATGCTGTTGGCCGGCTCCGCTGTCCTGCCGGCCCAGCAGATCGACCAGGGCCCCTCCATCGACGTTGAAGAGTACGATGTCTCGGTCGAGCTCCGACCGTCGCAGCAGGAGTTGCGAGCCGCCGCCACCCTCAAGTTCTCCTCCAGCCAAGACCGGTTGAGCCGCGTTTTCCTGGATTTCAACGGCAATCTGACCGTAAAGCGGATCTACCTTGCGGATCGGCCTCCGGCTCCCGGCAGCCTGTCACGGGCATCGGGCCAAAGGCGGGTCGCCTCCGGCCCGGAGCCGGAGAAGGAAGGGGTGCCCTACCTGTCGCGGCGACGTCCCTCCGCCCCCAAGCCTTCTTCCAACCGTGGAATTCCCGCTCCGGAACCAGCCGCACAGGATTCCAATCTGCTTGCATTTCAGCAGGATTTCGACCAGCACCTCCTGGAAGTCCAATTCCCCCGGTGGCTCGATTCGGGACAGACCGCCTCCCTGGTGATTGAATATGACGGCAGGCTCTTCTCTGCCGAGCATTCTCCCCTTTACGGCGTCACGACCGCCCGGATGAGCGAGGAGTTGTGTTATCTGCTGGACGTCAGTCGGTGGTTTCCCACCCACGGATACCGTCAGGACCGGGCCAGGGCCACCTTTCGGGTGACGGTTCCCCGGGGCTACCTGGTTGCCATGGATGGGGAGGTGGTTTCCCGGGAACGGCAGGGGGAGCAGGAGACCTTCACCATCGTGAACCGCCAGCAGGACTTCCCCGGCTCGCTGGCGGCGGCCCCCTTCAACGAAATTCCGGTGCAGGCGGGCCAGGTGGAGGTGCGTTACTACGTCATGGACCACAAGCGGGATTTCCTGGATGCCCATACCCGGGTGATCGGCGAGCTGCTGGATCTCTACTCCGACAAGTTCGCTCCCTATCCCTCCCGGACCTTCACAGTGGCGGTGATCGACGACGATTCCCTCTTGGGTTTTTCCTCGCCAGGCATTCAGTTCTTGGCCGACCGGGCCTTCGGTCCCGAGCCGAACGTCAACCTGCTGGCCAAGGAGATCGCCTATCAGTGGTGGGGTTTCCTGATCACCCCCCGGACCGAGCGGGACCTGTGGCTGAAAGAAGGATTCTCCTCCTACTCGGCCCTGCTCTATCAGGAGAGCGTCTCCAGCCAGGCGGAGTTTGCCGAACAGCTCGAGGAAGTCGCCGTGGCGGCCTTGCTCTATGAAGATCAGTCCTCCATCCTCAACGCCAGCCTTCTCGACCTCTACTCGCCCGAGTACAACTCCGTGCTCAAGAACAAGGGAGCCTACGTCCTGCACATGCTTCGCGCCGTGGTCGGCGAGGAGAAGTGGTTTGAGCTGATGAAGCAATTCGTCTACGACTACGGCTACAAGACCGCTTCCATTGGAGACTTCAAGGCCCTGGCCGAGAAGATTTCGGAAGAGGACCTGGGGTATTTCTTTTCCCAGTGGATTGAACAGACCGGAGTGCCCGAGTTCGAGTACGAATTCACCACCTACCGCATCAAGGACGGGTTTCGGGTGGACGGGGTCATCAGGCAGGACCTGGACCTCTTCAAGATGCCGATGGAAATTCTGATCGAGACGGAGGGTGAGCCCGAGACCAGGCAGATCGAGGTCATGGGCATGGAGTCCTTCTTTTCGGTCTCGACCTTTGGAAAGCCGATCAAGGCGGTCATCGACCCCAACCATCGCCTGCTGCGGGTTTCCGGTGACATTCGGCTGGCCACGCTCATCGCCAAGGGGGACGAACTCAGAAGGATGGGCGAGTACACTGCAGCCATTACCCAGTACCAACAGGCGATCGAGCTGAAAAAGAGAAGTTCGCTGGCCTTCTTCCGGATTGGCGAAGTGTTCCTGGAGCAGCGCAGCACCCAATCCGCCGCCAACTCCTTCCGGGAGGCCCTCAACGGCGATCTGGACCCGCAGTGGATAGAAGTCTGGTGCTACGTCAACCTGGGCAAGATCTTCGATATGGCGGGTCAACGGGACCGGGCCCTCAACGAGTACCAGAAGGCCCTGGACACGAACGACAACACCCAGGGCGCTCAGCAGGTCGCCCAGAAGCACATCGAGGAGCCCTACAAGTACCAGGGGCCCCGGGTGCTGATCCGATAGGCTGCAGCCGCCTGCCTCCAAGAGGGCGCGACGCCTCCCTCGCCATCGCCCTCTTCCCTCTCCCCCCAACCCCTCAAATTCGCGCCTGGCATTGCCGGACAAAGGCAGCCCCTTCCGGTTCGGAAGGCGCCCCCCCATGCGCTTGCAGTTGTTCCTGACCGGGCGTGGTCGAGGACGACAAGGCAGTTCCCGGCAGTGCCTGTCTCGTGGGAATCGACAGGGTGCTGTGCTATGATTCGGCCACTCGCCGTACCCCTCCATTTGATGGGAATCCCGATGTCGACGACCGTGGAACGAAGGAGCCGGAACGTTTCAGTCGAGGACCCCGCTCGGCTGCGGTCCGCCCTGAGACTCAAGGAGCAGGAAGTCGCCGTTCTGCACCAGATCAGCCGGGCCATCAGCGGAAACCTGAATCTGGAAGATGTCCTGCACGAAATCATCGAACTGGTTACCCATGTAACCAAGGGCGATTCCTGTCTCTTGTACCTGTTGGACCCCACCCGGGAAGAACTGGTGCTGCGGGCCTCCAAGAACCCCCACCCCAGGATCATCGGCCGCATCAAGGTAAGGCTGGGAGAGGGGATTACCGGCTGGGTGGCTCAGGAACGCCAGCCCGTCGCCATTCAAAAGGACGCCAGCAACGATCCCCGCTTCAAACTGTTTCACAATCTCCCGGAAGATCGGTACCAGGCCTTTCTCTCGGTGCCGGTCATTACCAAGAGCGAGGTGATCGGAGTCATCAACGTGCAGCACCGCCGGCCCCATCGCCACTCCGCCAGCGGGAAGACCCTGTTGATGACCATCGCCAACCAGGTCGGCGCGGCCATCGAGAACGCCCGCCTCTATGAAGAGGCCCGGCGGAAGGCTCTTCAACTGGAGACCCTCTCCAACGTCAGCCAGACCATCACCTCCCACCACTTTCTGGACGAGATGCTCCAGTTCATCGTGGGAATGATTGCGAAGGTCATGAACTCTCCCATCTGCTCCATCATGTTGCTGGACGACGAGGGCAGGGAGCTGGAAATCAAGGCCACCCACAGCCTCAGTCAGGACTACGCCTCCAAGCCCAACATTCCGGTCCACCGCAGTTTGCTGGGCCGGGTGGTGAAGGGCCGCAAGCCTCTGGTCATCCGCGACGTCACCCAGGAGCGGGGCTATGCCTATCGGGACCTGGCTCGCCGGGAAGGACTCCGCTCCCTGGTCTCCGTTCCCTTGATGATCAAGGATCTGGTGATTGGCGTGTTCAATCTCTACAGCTCCCAGGAGCGAAGCTTTTCCCGCGAGGAAATGCAGCTATTGACCTCGGTGGCCAACCAGGCGGCCGTGGCCATTCAGAACGCCAAGCTCATGAGCGAAACCATCGCCATGAGGGAGGCCCTGGAGACCCGCAAGATCATCGAGCGGGCCAAGGGAATTCTGTTGAAGGAAGAGCGCCTGGCCGAGGCCGACGCCTACCGCCGCATTCAACAAAAGAGCATGAAGCTGCGCAAGTCGATGCGGGAGATCTCGGAAGCCATCATCCTGGCCGCCGAGGTCAAGGGGTGAGGACGGGAGCGGTTGTTCCAATGATTCAACAACGTCCCCTGGTTTCCGGGGGAACCTCTTTTTTGGGGTCAAGTCGAAGATTACGAGGTCACGACGCCGAAAAGATCAGCCATCGCTACAGGCGGTGGCAACGGCAAGAGCCCGGCACACGTCGTTCATTTTCTCCGGCCCAACCGTACCGACAAATTTCTTCAAGCGGGTCTTTTCAACCGTCTGGACGTGGTCCAGGTTAACGGCTGAATCCTTCTTCAACCCTTCTTCCGCTCCCACAATAACCTCACTTGGCGCTCCTCGAATCACGGATGTAACCGGCGCCACCATCACGGTGTGCAATAGCCCGATGACTTCGGGACGGGTCAGTACCAGGACCGGCCGCCGCTTATCTGGACGAGAGAAGGAGAACAACCATATTTCACCACGTCTTATCCGTCCATCCATGCAGCTTCGTCCTCCCACCCTTTGAATTCATTCCCCAGGTCGGCATCGGCACCATATGCCTCTTGGTACTGACGGGCAATCTCGCGTCGGCTTTGACGGGCAAGATACTCGGCTGTGGCACGGCGAAGAACCGCGGATCGTCCAATCTGCTGTACTTCTTCAGACTTGTCGAGGCTGGCCAGCAACTCTTCATCCATCGTAATCTGTATGGTCTTCATAGCTATATTATATGTGGCTCCAGGCTGTTTACCAAGTGAGTTCATGTTATTCAACAACGTCCCCTGGTTTCTCCTGCGATGCCGAAAGGCGTTGAGCGGGAAAACTCACGAGAATACAATGCACTCAATCGGTTCGTAATTGGCTATCAGATGCCGAAAGGCATCAAACACTTGGTCTATGCAGAGCGGCAGAACAATAGACCCCCCCATGGACTGTCCGTTGCTGAAAGTCGTCAAGCACCACCCGAATCGGTCATCGCTCATCATTTCTGTCAGACGCCGGTCGCGACGGTCGGAATGATCACCCAGAAACGTTTTCCCATCGGCAGTCGCGAGCGGCCCCTCCAGGTGGCCATCGTTGGCTCCGGTCCTTCGGGGTTCTACACTGCCGACACCCTTTTGAAGCAGAAGGATCTCCACCTGAACGTGGACATGTTCGAGCGCATGGCCATGCCCTACGGGCTGGTGCGCTACGGTGTGGCTCCCGATCACCAGAAAACCAAGCAGGTGATTCGCATCTATGAAGCCACGGCCGGGGATCCGCGCTTCCGACTCTTCGGGAACGTCCAGGTGGGCCGCGACCTGCAGGTGAAGGAACTGCAGGAGCATTACGATCAGATTGTCTATGCCGTCGGATGCGAGTCGGACCGGCGGTTGGACATCCCGGGAGAGCATCTGCCGGGCAGCCACACGGCGACGGCGTTTGTGGCCTGGTACAACGGTCATCCCGATCATCGAGACGACCGGTTCGATCTGACCGCGCGGCGAGTGGCGGTCGTGGGCGTGGGCAACGTGGCCATGGACGTCACTCGGATCCTGGTGCAGGATCCGGAAGGCCTGGCCTCAACGGACATCGCCGGGCACGCCCTGCAAGCCCTTCGCAGGAGCTCGGTCGAAGAGGTGGTGGTGTTGGGGCGCCGGGGACCGGTCCAGGCCAAGTTCACTCCCAAGGAGATCCGTGAGATCGGCGACCTGTCCGGTGTGGATCTGACGGTCAGACCCCGGGACCTGGAGTTGGATCCGTCGGCTCGGTCCCAACTGGAGAAGGGAGGGTTCGCCCGCCGGAATTTCGAGTACTTGAAGGGACAGGTCTGCCAGGAGGCCCGTCGTGGACGCCGCCGCGTCCACCTGCGCTTTTTCACCTCACCGGTGGAAATCCTGGGGAAGCAGGGGCGGGTCGGCTCCGTCCGGATGGAGCGGAATCGCCTGGTTTGGGATGGGCAGGGACAATCCCGTTGCGTGGGCACCGGAGAGTTCGAGAGCATTGATGTCGGGCTGGTCTTTCGGTCGGTGGGATATCGGGGAATCCCGATCCCGGGCGTTCCCTTCGATGAACGCAGGGGCTTGATCCCCAACGCGGCGGGGCGGGTCCTTCGCCCGCCCGGCGACGACGCCGGGACCTCCGAGTACGTGGTGGGCTGGATCAAGCGGGGCCCTTCCGGTCTCATTGGAGCCAACAAGCGGGATTCGGCCGAAACGGTCCGCGGGATGATGGAGGATCTCGATGGCCGGGAGGCCAGGCCCCTTCCGGAGGGAAATCACGAGGTCCTGGAACGTCTGCTCATGGAGCGACGAATCCGGCCCATTCTCTTTCGGGACTGGCAACTCATCGACGCGGAAGAGCGGGAACGAGGCCGAAAACGAGGCAAGGTGAGGGAAAAGATCACGGACCCGAAAGAAGTTGTCTCGCTGTTGAGAAAGGGGCAGCGCCCGGCAAGAGGATGAGTTGCCGGGCTGAAGGGCTCTTGCCTGGCTCAAGACAAGGGCCGCTGTGTCTTTGACCAGGTCATGCGTGCCTCTGTTTCCGATTGATGCGTGGTGATCCGAAATCCGGCTGCCAGGTGAAACCCATCACAGAGAACCCGATGAGAATGCGGTGGGTCAGTGCCACTCTTCTTGTTGTGGCGGCAGGAGGGATACTCTCCGGGCCCGCGGCTCGAGCGAACGACTTTTACTTGCGAGTCGGGGGCAGCCTCGAAGAGTCTGAGGAAACGCGGTTCAAGGACAAATCCTGTTCGAGCACCTCTCCAGCGGCCTTGTACGGCTGTGGGACAGGTAACGACGGCGCACCCCTGAGTGCGCCAGGCGATTTCGGCACAATGGCCGGCTTCGAATTCGGAATTGGCCGCGCCGTGGCGCCTGCCTTGCGGCTGGAAGCTGTCCTGCAACACCGTCCGAGCTTTTCCTTCAAGGGCCGCGCCAATTTTGTCCAAACTTCGGCCAGGCAGTCAGTCTCCGCAAATTTGTCCTCTCTATCCGGCATGATTGCCGCCTATGTGGATCTTCCACGGTTGGGCCTGAGTAAGATCGGCCCGTTCAGCCCGTTTTTCGGGGGTGGCGCCGGCGTTTCTCGTATTCACATCGGCGAGACCCGCATGGAATTTCCAAGAACGGCAACCATTGTTCCGGGTGGGCGGACGATTGGTTTCGCCCGGATGCTGACGGGGGGCGTCGGGGTATCTCTGACCGAGGCAGTGACAGTCGATCTCGCCTATCGCTACACCAATTCAGGAGCCGCCGAGACCGGCAGAGCCACGGGACGGATCGTTTGGCATGATGGAAGCCGCGGACCTTTGGAACTCAGTCTCGCCGAGACGAAGGCAAAACTGTCGGGACAAGGGTTCTGGGTTTCACTGCGCTATGGATTCTGAAAGAAGCGCATCATGCCCGTGTTCACCCATTTTGCGGAAGGCATCATCCCATCCGTCCCGGGGCAGTGTAACCGGACGAATGACCAAGTGGTCGTGGCGGGGTTCCAGTTCGACTTCGTCGTTGAACCGGTACTGTTCCAGGAGAACCTTCGGTATGCGGATGCCACGCGAGTTGCCAATCCTTATCAGCGCAGCTTTCACGGCAAGCCTCCCTTGACCAAAGTAATTACAATGTAGATACAGGAAAAGACAGGGCCTGTCAGATCATCAAAAGGCCTCTCGCTATCCCTCCCCGCCCATCAGGGCTTTCTCTCGGGCCCGGCCTGAGCCGTAATCCCCCGCATAGACCATGACAAAGCCCTTGGGGCCCACGAGTTCCTCCTCGGGCTCCAGGACCCGATCGAGGTCGTAGCGGAAGGAGACCTCCACCCGCCGGTCGCGGGCGGTCCCCACGGGTATTGCAAGTGTCCCCGCCTGGGGAGGACGGCTGGCCACGGTCATGCCCATGTCGCGGTTCCAGAAGGCCACCCGGGCGAATCCGGGAGAGGCGGTGGTCACGGTCCGGGCGAAGTCGAGGTCCAGCAGGGGCCGGGTAGACTCTCCGTGGACGAGTTGATCGTAGTGAAAGCACTGGAGGCCATGGCGGGGGGCCCGGGAATCGGTCAGGGAAGCATCCATGCGGAAGAACTGGTTGGTGATCCGGGTGATGCGGATGGGGCGTTCCAGGTCCGGGTTGCGGTAGACGGCCCAGACCATGGCGATGTCCGGGTAGGCCTCGTAGAGCTCGACGACCATGGTCTTTTCGATCAGGATGTTCTCTTCGGTTTCTCCGAGGCCGGTGATCTTGAGGCGCTTCCCGGGGCCGAAGCGGCCTCTCACCTCGGACAGGCCGATGTTCCGGTAGTCGACGTAGAAATCCAGGACTTCCTGCCCCTCGACTGCGATGAAGTGGCTGGGTTTGGCCAGGGTGGGGTCGGGCGGGTTGTGGCTGAGAGCCAGGAGTCGGCCCTCCTGCCGGAAGAAGACGCTGCAGTAGAGCTCTCGATCGAAGCGGAACTGTATGGAGGAGTGGCGGAACCACACTTCCCCCTCAGCCACGGCGGTATAGTGGATCCCCTCCGATGTCGCCGCCTGCCGCGGGCCGCCGCACCCCGGGCCGAGAGTCCAGAGGAGAAGTCCGCTCAGCACTGCCACCAGGCCGCGGGGGAGGGCTGCGATTCCAGTTCGGCGAAGCCGTGCCGGAGCCGCTGGGCCGAGTGAACGGCAACGACTTCGATTTCCAGGATTGAAAGGCATCAGTGAGACTCTTCAGCTTGTTTGAAGCCAGGGGAGGACTCGATCCTCAGCAGGTAGTCCAGGCAGAGCTGGGACCAGGTTTCCAGTTGGAGGCGCCGCCGCGCCAGTTGCTTCAGGGTGAGAAAGCGAAGCTCGGTGATGGAGCCCTCCCCCTTGCTGACTTCCCGGTGGTCCAGGCGGCAGCGATGCACGATCCCCAGATGGACCCGCCCCACCGGAGTGGAATCGTCGTTGAGAAGCCCCAGCGGCTCGGTTGGGAAAACACCCTCCAGGGAGATTTCTTCCGAAAGTTCCCGCTGCAAGGCCGCCTCGTAAAACTCCCGGCCTCGGTGGAACAGGCTTTCATCCCCGGGATTGATGTGGCCGCCGATTCCGATCGAACCCCTGTGGACCAGGCGTTTTTCTCCCGAGGCTTTCCCCCGGACGTAGTGCAGCCAGCGGTCTCCCTTCTGGATCAGGACATAGGGAATCAGTTGCTTGAACTCGGGGTCCTGCTCAGCCTGGGACCTGGGCCGGAAACGGGAATTTCGCGGGTCCAGCAACACGTTCAGCCGGGCCTCCGCCTCCGGCTGGAATCCCTGCCCGATCTCCAAGGTCTCCAGCAGTCGGCTCGGGACTCCCAGGACCATCTCGTCCTTCATGACTCCCCCCGGTCGTAAACCCAGGCTTGAGGTTAGGTAGGATCCCGGGGAATTGCAACCTCGAATTTTCCCGCCCGTGCTTCCAGCAAGCGGGCGAAGAGCCCTGGCAGACTCCCCCTCAAAGGGGGGAGTGATTCTTGAGTTTCTTGAAGGACGTTTTGCGAAATTGGGGGGGCAGCCGCCCGGAGATAATCCATTTCGTCCAGCCTACTGGAACCCGCAGTTGGATACAACGCCTCGTCATCCGTGGCCGCCGCCGTGAGTTCGGACTCGGCAGCCTCGCCCTCGTTCCTCTGGCCGAGGCGCGGGAGAAGGCGCTCTCGAACCGCAAGCTGGTCCGTGAAGGCGGGGACCCGCTGGCCGAGAAGCGACGCACCCAGGGCATCCCCACCTTCGCCGAAGCTGCTTCGCTTGTGCTGGAACAGAAGCAGGCCGGCTGGCGCAGTCGGGACCACGCCCGCGAGTGGCTGTCGAGCCTGAAGCGGTACGCCTTCTCGTGCATCGGCAAGGTGCCGGTCTCCGAGGTCAGCAGCGCCGACGTGCTTGAGATCCTCACGCCCATCTGGCACCGGAAGGCGGACACGGCCCGGCGGGTGCGCCTGCGGGCGGTCCTGTAGTGGGCGGTAGCGATGGAGTACCGGATCGACTTCCGCGCTTTGTGAGATAACCTCATTGATATAAACATCTACACGTTCCATTGCGCTCCTGTTCCCCTCATTACACCCACCGTTTTGAATCGGATTTCGGTGGACCTTCCTGGCCGTGATTGAACGTCGATAGTGGAATCGCTACGGATCGACTCGGCACGAAAACGTCAGCCAGCTGGCAATCGTGACGTTCCACGCTTCGGACATCAGGGGTAGAGGCCACGGTCCTCCAGGTGCCTGTCGTGGCCAGTGTGCGAGAGGAAAAGCCTACGATCACTCGGATTTACGGCGGTAATCCCGCCGGTCGAGGCACTGGTCGTAGATCTCTCGGTCGATCCTGACCCAGTCGGTCTTGTTGATCCCTCTGCAGTTCCGGGAGGCAGGACTCTGTGGAAAGGCGCTGGCGATCTTGATCCACCGTCGCTGTTCCCGTGCGATTGCTCGAATCTCCTCGGCGACCTCCGAGAGGTCCTGGTCCTGGCTTATGATGAGCGCCACATCGTATTCGCGACGATGAGCAAGTGCAATCACGTCGAGCGCGATCCGAACGTCGATCCCCTTTTCCTCTCCGGTCAGAAAAGAGTGTTGCCTACCATCAGGTAAAGCCACCGTGCGGTTCCGGTACCGAAGCGGCCTGCTGTACACGAAGACACCCTGTCGCCCCATCGTCGCGAGCTTGTGGGTCCAGAAGAAATGCCATCTGCGGTTATCGCCGACATCAGGAATCCCGGTATAGAAGCGTACTTGGGTGCGCTCCCATCCCTGTCTCGCGCAAACTTCCTTGGCGAGCGCCGACACGTCGTAGTTGGGGTAGGTATAGCCGAATGCTTCGTGAGCAGCGTGGAAGAGGTTCTGGCCATCCACAAAGGCGACTGCGCGCTTGACTGGAGGCTCGCCGTTCAATGGCCAATCGGGAAGGAATAACCCCGCCCGAGGCCATTCGGCGTGTCGAGCGGGGAGCAAATATACAATAGGATACTACACCGTGCGCACCGACCGTCAATCCCATTCATGCTCTGCTGTCTATGCTGAGCGCGTGGATGTGAACTCTCCACGACATTGTCAAGTCTTCCCATAGGGACGCACTCCCCTACGGTTGCCGTCCCGGCAATCGGTCTTCTCATTGAGCATGAATGTTGGGTCCGGCAGGGGCTTTCCGCTTCCTATTTCCCCCTCTTTCTCGGTGGCTGTGTGTAAACCAGTTCCCCAAAAACCGGTCCCCGCGCGCGCACGGGGGGAGAGAAACGGGAACCGTTTTGTTTTCCACAGGGCAAGTCTTTTCTTTTCTATCGACTGAACCGATTCCCGCAGTTTTTGATTCTTGGGAACCGGTTGAAAAACGGGAACCGGTTTTGGGCGGCTTGTCTTCGTCTTTTTTTCGCTCTCGATTTCCGTTATCGGCAAGGCTCCACAGCACCTTCTGCTTGCCCTTCCTGCGCCGGCTCAGCCGCCTCCAGCGCCCCGTCGGTCCGCTCCAATCCCACGATTTCTTGGCAGTGATCTAAGATAGTATACGCGAGGAGAAGAGGTGGACCTCCAAGATAGGACAATCAGGGGTATCTGATGGGAATCACGGCCGGCGAAGTCTTCGAGGGACTGGTGGAAGCCGTGGCCTCTGTAGCCAAGGCCCAGGCCCCCGCCGGCGTGGATTGCAAGCAAACGGGGAATGGACCCCGAAAACGGAAGCGGAAAAGGCTGCCGCCGCGGCCGACGCGCATGACCTGGTGTGAGGATTGTGGGCGGGCGGGGTTGAGGTGGAAAGCAACAGACCCGCTTGATGAGGTGCGTCGGAATTGCGGGGAAGTGGAGGTGAAGGTGCGACGCTATCCCACCCTTACGGAGGCCCAGGCTGCGCTTGAGGAGCACTTCAAACGAAGTTCGACCACTCTCTAGCTTCCGATAATATTCGGTTATGTCAACTAGCAAGGCGGTGAGAATAGGTGGCACATTGCTGGGGAGCTGTGCGTTGGTTCCTGCCGTTGCGTGGCTTCTAGATATTGCCATCGGCCGTACGCTGGTTATCGTGGCCGTCTTCACCCTCCTACCCGCCGTCGGCGGGGTGCTCCCGAGGTTACCTCTTGCTGGCTGGCTACTGGCTATCGGCGGCCTCATCCCAATGTTGTTGTTTGGGCCAGTCTTGTGGTGGACGGGTGTATTGGGTGAGATTGGCTTCTTGCGTTTCGCCGGCGGCTGGGGCCTCTTGATCTTAGGCAGCAGCACTCTCCAAGCGGGGATTATCGTCGTTGGCCGGGATGCGTTGCGAATGGCGGCAGATAGAGAATAGGGGGGCTCTGAGAGAGCCAGAATCGCCCAGGAAAGCCTTTGGGGGGTACTGAGGTATGCCAAGGGCCGAGAATATGCAGCCTGGCCAGCAAGGCGCAAGGATTAGGGAAGGTCTGATGGGAATCGCAACTGACCGAAAGGCATCCAGAGAAAGGTTGATCCTTTTCCTTGTTACCTTGGCCGTTCTGGCTGGGTTTCAACCTGGCCACGCCGAAGCACAAGACATCGAGCAGCTCCGCCGGGCCGCTGAGCAGGGGCTCGCCGAGGCTCAACTCAACTTAGGCGTCGCATACGGAAACGGCGAGGGAGTACCACAAGATTACCAAGAGGCGGTCAAGTGGTTTCGTACAGCCGCCGAGCAGGGGCTCGCCGAGGCGCAATTCAATCTGGGCGTTGCATATGGAAACGGTCGGGGAATACGGCAGGACTACCGAGAGGCGGCCAAGTGGTACCGCCTAGCCGCCGAGCAAAGAGACGTCTACGCTCAAACCAATCTGGGCGTGATGTACGAAAAGGGCCGGGGAGTGCCCCAGGACCATCGGGAGGCGGTCAAGTGGTACCGCTTGGCCGCTGAGCAAGGAAACGCCAAGGGTCAGGCCAATCTGTCCCGCATGTATTTCAAAGGCGAGGGAGTACCACAGGACTACGTAGCAGCCCACGCTTGGGTGAACCTAGCGGCTTCCCAAGGACACGAAGGAGCAGCCGCAGCCCGGGACGGACTAGCAAAACTGATGACCCGCGAGCAGATAGCCGACGCCCAGCAGCTCGCCGGCGAGCTTCACGAGCGCATCGAAGCCGCGAAATCGAAGTAACCATCCCCTACTTGCGATAGGACCCTATATGTAGACTTTCCTCAGTTGGCGAAGACTATGCCCTGATGTGTGCGTTTTCCTTCACGTGCATCTGGTCGAACTTGCTCATTGATTCAGTGCAGTCACCCGTCAGAGAGGAATAGTTATCGATGGCTCGAATCAGCAGATCTTTTGCTTCCTCCCGCTCATCGAAGTCTTCCAAATCTATTCCAAAGTGCTTGCTCCTGTTTCGGGCGTAGTTGGCATAGTTCCAGATCTCTTTGGCTGTAACTTCATGACCGTCTAACTTGGAGAGATCTACGGCAGCGGCCACAAGTGAATCAAGTAAATGCTTTTCCCCATTGTGGTTCAGCATCTTGCCTAGAATCTCTTCAGCGGCTCCGGCTAATGTAATGACCGAATAGAAATCTCTCTGCTCAAAATACAGTCGGAGCGCTGTTTCAAGTTGTTCTTTCGCAATATCGCGATACTTGTTAATCTCGATTCTGCTCGGTAATCCCCTCATCTGCATCTTCCTCCTGCATTTCTGCGGACCAAAAACTCCGGTCCTCCTCGTCTCCAAAACCAAACTCCCTCCGCAGCCGGTAATACACCCCCCGTGCTTCGGAGCACGCTGGTCTAAGATTCTCCTGCATCTTCTGCAAGTTGGCTCCGGAATAAAGCAAGTCCACCGTGTCGGAAATAAAATCCTCGGCGTAGGGGTGACTGATATCCTGCTGAACAGCCCATCGCCAGAACTTCGCCATGCGCTCATCTTCAGGTTGTTCATAATCTTCCGGTTGTAATCCCGCAATAGCCCAAGGTTTACCCAACCGGAGATCGGGATTTAATGAATCCCGATGAGTCCATATCCGCAATCCAGCCATGAGGGACGCACAAATAAACGCCCCATTAGACGTATATCGATCACTCCGCTCAGCCCAACGACGCTCGCCGTTGTCACGAAGATAGGACTCGACTTGGTGCTTTAGGAAATAACTCGAACGTCTCTCTGGAGCTGGTCCATTGATGGGTCGCGCCCAGTTGCACCCCCTCAACCGATAGCTTAGCGGCACCTTCCCTTTTACAAAGTACTCCAACGTATTTCGGATTCCTTTTTCATGCTGTCCACCGGACCGCAACTCATCTCGTGCTGCCTCGAGATGTTCAGGAATACGCTCAATCTTCCAGCGTCCAGAAATGCGACGGCGTTGACGAACCTGCCCTAAGCCATGCGAACTGAGCAAGGGATAATCCGATAAAATACGCTCCCGCTCTAAATCAAAAAACTCCGGTTCCGCCAGCAACCTAGATGCCTTTAACCAAAAATGCTGGCTCTTATTCATAGAGACCCCCTGTCGTTATAGTAATTACCCTATGGTTTGGACTAACCGTAACAGATTTACACTATAATGTCAAGCAGAATCGCTGGAGCCCGGATATTCGAGAGGACCCAACCCCATATCCTGCGTTCAGAGTGGGAGGGTTTGCGGCTAGGTCAGCCTCGGCCCGAGCAGGAATCATCGACGATTTCCGGCTCCGGGGGTCACGCCCGTGCCGTCATATGGGTGGCCACCTTACAAAAGGGGGGCGGCGCATGGAGGTGGCGCGTCCTTTCAACAACCCCAACGCTCCACTCTCAGAGGGCGCAGCCCTCGCCGTTGTGGTCTAGGTTGTGCCCGGGAATCCTCATTGGACGCGGGTTGGCACGGATTGCCCGCCTCCTCCGGGGTAAAGCCCCGTGGGGCGCCGGCATCGCGTGTACACCCCCTCGCACGCCGCGTTCGTGGCGCCACACGGGAGGGGGGAGGAAGTGGAGGGAGCGACCCCGGGTTTTTTGGCGCTGGTGCGCCACCGGGGAGGGGGTGGTGCACGCCAAAATCCACCACCTTCCCTCCCCTTTTCGGGGTCGCTCCCTCCACAGTGATCCCTGGCAGGAAGGCCATCGAGCGCTGCCGAGGTCAAGGCCGGTCAACCGGCCGGCCCGCCCCTCGACTCCCGCCGGCCAGGTAGCCGGCCCAGTCGTCCATGAGCCGGCGGCGGCGCTCGAACAGGTCCGAGCGGGCATAGGCCGCCTCGACCGGGTTCCGGACCACGTGGGCCAGCGCCGCCTCGATCACCTCCCGGGGATGATTGGTCTCTTCGGCCGCCCAGTCCCGAAAGCTCGACCGGAAACCATGCGGCACGGCTGCGATCTTCAAGTCCTTGAGCAGTCCGGACAGCATCATGTCCCCGAGCTGCTTTCCAGGCTGCACGCTCGGGAACACGAACCGGCCGCCACCGCCGAGCGCCCGCGCCTCCTCCAGGATCTCCAAGGCACGCCGGCACAACGGGACCCGGTGCTCACGGTGGGTCTTCATGCGTGCGGCCGGGACGGTCCACACGGAGCCGTCCCGATCCATCTCGCTCCAGACCGCCCCGCGGACCTCGCCGGACCGGGCCGCCGTCAGCACCAGAAACTCGAAGGCCAGCTTCACCACCGGCCTCGCACTTGAAGCCCGCACCGTCTCGATCGCCGCCGCCACCTCGCGATGAGGCAACGCCTGCATGTGCCGCACCAAGTCCCGTTGCGGTCCCAGCACCGGGTGCCGCTGTGCGGACGCGCCCTGGAGATTCTCGAAGCGGCCGAGGCACTCGGGGAAGGCGACGGTCCCCTGGTGTTCACCCATAGGGGCGGGAAGCCTCTCGACGCCCATCAGCTGCGGTGGATGGTGCGCGAGCTTGGGATTGCGGCGGTGCCGCACGGTTTCCGCTCCAGCTTCCGGGACTGGGCGGGTGAGGAAACGGACCATCCCCGGGAAGTGATCGAGGCGGCCCTGGCGCATGTGGTCCGGAACCGGGTGGAGGCGGCCTGCGCCCGCTCGGACCTGTTCGAGCGCCAGCGTATCCTGATGAACGATTGGGCGCGTTACCTGGCCCAGGAACCGGTGCAACATCCAGATACATAGCAACACATCAAGCAACAAAAAGGTTACAAAGCTACACGCAGCAACACTCATCCACCGTGAGCGCGACTGGACGTCCGGAGGCCTTCCCGCCAGGGATCTCTGTGGTGAGAGCGACCCCCACGAGGGGAGGGGAGGTGGCAGATTTTGGCGTGCACCACCTCTCCCTGCCCGGTGGCGCACCAGCGCCGAAAAAGTGGGGGTCGCTCTCACCACCATCTCCCCCTCCCGTGTGGCGCCACGACGCGCCATGCGAGGCGCGCGACACGCGGGTCGGCACCGCACGGGGCTTTACCCCGGAAGACTCGGGAAATCCGTGCCAACCCGTGTCCAATGCGGGTTTCTGGGCACAACCTGGACCACAGGGGGGAGGACTTCGCCCTCTGAGAGTGGAGCATTGGGGTGGTTAAAGGGACGCGCCACCACGTGCGCCACCTCCGTGCGCCACCCCCCGTTTGTAAGGTGGCCACCCATATGACGGCACGGGCGTGACCCCCGGAGGCGGAAATCGTCGATCATTCGGCGGCCGTTGGTGGCCGGGGTTTCCTGCTCCCATTGGACGATCTTCTCCATGATGACATCGAGGCCGCCGTGGCGTTCGACGGCGTCCTGACCCCCCTGAATCCGGCAGCTTTGCCGGGCAGGCTGGACTTTCTCACTCCCTGGCATACCAGAACACCCCGGAACGCCTCCTGGACCCGTTTCCCTCTCAGAGACCGCAGGTCTCGCCGCCTGTGGGGAAACCGGAATGACCGGCCCCGCCAGTGAACCGCTCGACCGTGGGACACTGGGGCCTGGTCGCGATTCAGTCTCGGCCAACCGTCCCTCGGCGCCCAGCGGCGCAAGAGCCCGACTTACGGCGGTACGGACCACGGCGCCTTGGCCCGATGGTTGAGGCGTGGGCAGCCGTCTTCAGGCCGGCGGTGTTTCCATGGCCGGCCCATACGGTCCAGTGGCATCCGATGTCGTCCATAAGTGTCTGCAGAATCAGTCACTTGTCCCGAATCAGGGCCTTGACTCATCCGATCGCGACTCGATACCATTGCTGTTGCTTCCACAGCCTTGGAGGAGAGGAGGAGGTTGCGAGAGGACCTCGCCGTCCGGGATCGGGACCCGCCATGGGGTCGCGTTCCCCGGAAGAGGAGGAAGCGGATCTTCGGCGCGATTCCGGTAGCGGGACAGGTGCTCAGCCGGAGCCGGCGCGCCGTGCGAGGCGGGGACAGCGGGGCCGGCGCCGCAACGCGTAGTAAAGGGAGCCAGCCTACCCAATGTCATACATTGGGGCTGGCGAGGGGCTCCGCCCTCTGAGAGAAAAGCGTTGTGGTTGTCAAAAGCATGTCACCCCTCAATGTCACCCTTCCCGTCTCAAAGAGCGACACCCATCTGACGGCATCTGCTCAACCCCCAGAGGCGGAAATTATCGACCCTCCCGCTCCGGCCGAGCCTGCGTCGAGGCCGACTCGTGGCTGCTTTCGACGGCGGTTCCAATCGGCATCAGCGATGGCTTGGCGAAATATGAGGGCTTCTTTTTCGTCGTCGCCCATCTTCTCCGCAATGCACACTGAGGCCCGACCACAATATATTGTGGTCGGGCTCCCCTGTCCGGACCGACTTCGACCTCCATTTTGTCTAAGTGAATGACAATGAGGGAAGAAAACGCTAGCTCACCTAGTCAAGGCTTGTCCCCGAGACATTAGCTGATCACCAATCTAAAGCAGATGCCGACACTTCCCACCGTAACCCGGGCACCCCTCGGCGTCCCGATTGTCGCGGCAGGCGTCTTGACGGCAACCGTTCCTTACCCCAATGGAGTAGATCAGGTATGCGGCGTAAGCGGCTAGTACAGCGCCCTTGCAATTGCCGTTACCAGAGCTTCCTTCCCCATACCGACGGTCGCATTCCCTGAGCTTCCGGTCCCGCTTTTTTCTTGCCTCACTCATCCTTCCTTCGTGTTCGCTGTTGCACGTGCCCCAGGCTTGGTCAAACTTCTGACAGGGTGTACACTGGCTACAATCGTTTTGGGCATTGAGCTTCTCTGGAATAGCTGGAACCACGAAGACCAACACCGCAATGTATGCTGTAAACTTCTTGATGGCCTCCCCCTTTAGCGTTGATTTGGAGCCTCTAGTAATTCCTCAAGATCTGACTCATTCAACTCAACCGCGGCATTGCTTGCCTGCTCCATCAAGGTGTTGATGAAAGCTGTGGGGTCACTCAAGTTCAGGTTGTGACCCACGCGGTCAACAGCATCCTCGAGGCGGATCCTGAGTGCTTCTTTGGAAGCACCGCTCGTGATGCCTTCCACCATGGCTTTCAGCACGATGCCCAAAGCCTTTTTCTGCTGGTAATGCTCCGGGCGGTACGTTGTGTGCTTTTCAATGGCGGCAACGGTGTGTGTATTTCCATTGGTCAAGGCAGACTCAAAGGGGGTGATAAAGTCAGGATGAGAGTGGTTGGGATCCCCTCCGGCTTGAATCATGATAGTCATTACCGCCTCGCTATCGACATCGGCAGCGACGTTCATGGGCGTATAGCCGTCATTGTCAGGCTGGTTGGGATTGGCACCGTGATCCAGAAGTAACCGGACCATGCCGAATATGCCCCCTTGGTTCTCTTGTACGCCAAGAGCGATGTGCAGGGGCGTAGAGCCGTCTTCTTGGGTCTGGTTGGGGTCAACTCCATCCTCCAGAAGCTCCTTGAGCATGTCCGCATTGTTGGTCTGGATTGCGAAGAAGATATCCGGTGGAGGATGGTTATGTCCTCCCCACTCTTCAGGCGGTGGAGTTACTGCTTGGTTCCCGACCTCTGACATGTGGTAGGTGACGCCGAACACAGCGATACCCCCTACAAGGCAGAGTGGGAAAATCCACTTCGAAGTGAACGGTTTCATGTTCTCCTCCATTTAGTTGAGTTGTGAAAAGGCAGTGAGCGGAGCATATTTCATTAATGAGCGGGTTATCAATCGATCCAATCCGTTCACGCGCCAGCACCTCTCGATCACACAATCGGCTCTGTATTAATCCTTGCATTCAGTGGCACTCATTTCAGGGGTTGCGTTGGGATACCCGATTTTTCGTGCCTCTACCCCTATAAACACTCGAAACTGGGATTTATTACAATTTTTTTCAGAGAAGGCGTTCAGGACTGGCAGGCGCCTTTTGGTGGTAAGGATTGAGTGCGTGCATCAATACGGCGCTTGAGCTAATTGATGGCACGATTCAAGCGGACGGCGACATTGCCGCGGGAGACGTGAAGGCGTCGAGTAATCTCCTTGTTGGAGAACCCCTGGTAGAGACGCAGCTTGATGACCTGGCGGTAGGTCCCTGGCAGCAGATCGATCATTTCCCTGAGCAGAATAAGCAGTTCCTTTTCCTGGGCCAGAGTCTCAGGATCCAGGGTCGGAGTTCTCTGGTCTTGGAGCAGATTCTCGCGCCGGTGGACCCGTTCCCTGTGGTAACCCTTGGTCGTGTTGGTGACGATCCGATGCACCCAGGGACAAGCCTTGGGTCCGTCAAAGCAGGCATGATTGATGGATTGAAGAATCTTGATCCAACTGGTCTGAAGTACGTCCTCGGCCAGACTGTCGTCGCCGGCGATCCGCTTGGCGAGGAGAAAAAAGCGGCGCGAGCAGCAGGCAATCCAGGCTTCGCTGTTGCATTCGAGGAGCGGACAGCCTTGGGCGGATCGTTTGAGCTTCGGGGTGGCAAGAATGTGTAAATCGCCAGACATCAGGTTATTCACCTCGATGGTGCACACTCTTGGCAACCACAACTCTTCCCTCTCAGAGGGCGTAAAGCCCGCGCCGTCTGTGGGGAAACCGGAAGGGCCGGCTCGCTCAGCGGTCCCGCGGTCGCGATCCGGTCCGGGCGAATCGTCCCGGCAGTTACGTCCGCCAACGTCCCGAAGGGTCCAGTGGATTCCGTTTCAAATAGAGGGATATAATGAGGGGAGCGAAGTGGGCTGAACCACTATAAGTCTTTTATAGTTATACGGTTACAACTTAAAGAGTTCAGCCGCGTAGGCGGCGGATCAAGAGCCGAGTCCCCGCACGCACCACCTCCCAAAAGGCTAAATCACTCCCCCCTTGAGAGGGAGTTGCGATCCGGAGGGGGGCAGACGCGACCTCTCGTGAGGGAGCGTCGTGTGGGGCAGAAGCGCGGCTATGCTATATTGCCGGGTGGAGGCGAAAAGGGTCTGGTGACTCTCCTGGTCTTCAAAACCTGTGCGTCGCGACGATGTCGGGACGGGTGGGTTCGATTCCCACACGCCTCCGCCAGCCCCCTCTGAAGCGCCATGCAAGCCTTGGAAGCGCTCATGGAAGCCGAGCGGTCTTGCCCCTGGGCTCGAACTCCGGCGCCGGAGCTGGCCGGCCGGCTGTTCGAGGTGGCGGAGGCCTTTTACACCCGGGGAGACGCCCTGGCCTCGGAGACCGCGGAACAGATGGGGGTGCCTCCGGCCTCGGTCTGGTTCGAGTCCCTTTTCCCCGCGGTGTGGGGCCTGCTTTCCACCGCCTCCTTTCTGAAGCCCCTGCAAGGCTCGCTGGGCGAGATCGTTGCCTCGGAGCCGATAGCCACCGAAGACTTCGCCGGATCGCCGGCGTTGCGGCTGCTTCCCGCCAACCCATTCCAACGCCTGCTCCTGCCCGGCTTTTCCGGGCATGTCCTGCTGCGCCCGTCCCCGAGGCCGCGGCCGAAGCAGCCCTCCACAGCGGGACTGGCCCTGTGCCTGCTGCCCTTCAATCTGGCCGGCATCGGCGCCCTGGACATCCTGCATCTGCTTTGCCACGGCCCCAGCAGGGTCGTGGCCAAGATCTCCGAGAAGGCCTCCTTTCTCAAGGATCACCTTGAGAAGATGTTCGATCCTCTGGTGTCCTGTGCGGCCTTGTCCTTTGTGCAGGGTGGACCCGACATCGGTGCGCGGCTGGCGGCGCGTCCCGAGTTCGACCGGATCCACCTGACGGGCAGCGCACGGACGGCTGCCGCGGTGCGGGCCATCGCCGGTCAGGGCAAGGTCACCTGCGAACTGGGAGGGGTGACCCCGGCTATCGTTCTGCCCGAGGTCGGACAGGACAGTCGTCTGCTGCGCCAGGTGGCGCGGCAGGTGGCTTTCGGAGCCTTGGCCAACAACGGGCAGCACTGCGTCAGCTTTCAGGTAGTCCTGGTCCCGGATTCCCTGCGGGCCGCGCTGGGTCAGGCGCTGGCCGGGGAGATGGCATTGGTTTCCCGGAGGGGCGGCCCGGCCGGCCCCCATCGCCTGTTGATCGACGAGGCGGCGTCCTCGCGGGTGGCGGCCATGGTCGAGGACGCCCGCCGTCTGGGGGCCTCGGTGACTTCTATCGGAGGGGGCGCCAGGGGGCGCCGCTTCCCGGTCACGCTCCTGAGCGGGATCACCGAAGAGATGCGGCTCTTTCGCGAGGAGGCCTTCGGTCCGGTGGTGGGTCTGGTGGGCCTGCCCGACAGCGACTTCAGCCGGGCGGCGCTTTCTCGGGCCAATCAGCCCGCTCCGGCAGGCGACCTGGGCGCCTCGGTGTTTACCCCGTTTCCGAACTCGGAGCCCGTTCGGCAGCTGGCTCGCGGCCTCAAGCACGGGGTGGTGGCCATCAACAGCTATCCCGGGGTGGCCTACGCCACCTCTCTGCCCTGGGGCCCCGGCCCAGGACAGGCCAGCGGCCGGGGTTGGGTTCACAATTTCCGGTTTCTGGACGAATCCCGGATGGAGAAGGTGGTGCTGGCGGCCCCGCTGGGAAGGAAAGGGCTGGGGCCGCTGGCTTGGGAGGATCCCTGGCTCCCCAACGTCTCGGGCCGCGGGCCGCTTCGGCTGGCCAAGGCCCTGGTGTGTTCGGCCCTGGCCTGGTTTCGGAAGCAGCCCGGCCGGCTGCTGGCTGCGCAGCGGGACCTGGCTCCGGCCTTGGTCGGACGCGAGCTCGAGGCCCGCCGCCAGGACCGTTTACCTGAAACGCATCTGTCTCGCTCCGTATGATCCGCCAAGTTGTAAGGGGCGAGGGCGCAGCTATGAGGAGCCCGTGCCCGCATGGCCGGAAGGGTGCTTCCTCAGATTCTCCTCCACCGGTTCCGCAATGACACGGTGCACCCGATCCATCAGGGCGGGAATGTCCTGCGGGCGCAGCCCCTTGGTCTGGATGGTGTCATGCAGGTGGACGGTGATTCGCGAAGGGTAGAGCATGGCGCTTCCCTTGCGGCAGAACTGGAACGAGCCGCAAATGCTCATGGGAACGATGGGAGCGCCCAGCCGCTGGGCGATGACGAAGGCTCCCTTTTGGAAGGGTCCCACCCGGCCGTTCAGGGTCCGCGACCCCTCGGCGAATATGACCACACTGATTCCATCCTGGAGGTGGGAGCGGACCCGGTTCAACAGGCTTTTGAACCGGGACGGCCCTCCGCCCCTGCTGACCGGAATGTTGCCGAAACGGCTCATCATCCATCCGTAGACCGGGATCTTGAAGTGGGACTCCAGCTCCAGTCCTCGAACGAACTGAGGGATCCCGCAGTAAACCACGAAGGCGTCGAAAATGTTCACGTGGTTGCAGATGAAGATGCTGGTTTGATCGCGGTCGAAACCCGGCGCCCATCGCCTCCGGAAACGGACGCCCGCCAATCGAACGATATTGCGGCACAAGACCCTCTGGGGCCGATCGTTCCAGCGCGGGTCCACGAAGATACCCAGCGCCACCAGAAAGGTGCAGACGGTGAAGAAGTGAAGGCTGCTGACTGCCCAGACCAGGCCGCAGCGCAGGGTCAAGTAGATTCGCCGCATGGGAGTTTACGATCCGATGGGCTCACGCGAGCGTGCTTGCCCGACGGAGAGTCGAAAGCCTGGTGGCCTGAGCCTCTCCGACTCACGCCGCCACCTGGAGAGCTCCCGGCAGGACCTGGATGGACTGCGGTTGGCAGACGATCACCTCGCCGTCGACCATGACCGGCGTGGGCCCCTCGAGGTCGAACTCGACCCGCGGGGCCGCGGTTCGCCAGATCAGCGGATGGGACATATGGGTTCCGGAGAAAATCCGCGGAAAGGTCTTCACGAACTCCCAGCGTCCGATGGCGCCGACCCGCGTGATTTCGATCAACCCGTCCGCGATATCGGCTTGCGGGGCGATCATGAGCTTTCCTCCGGTAAAGCGGCTGTTGGAGAAGGTCAGGTAGGTGCAGGATTGGCGTTGGGTCTCTCCCCCCTCTCCCAACCGGAAGGGAAAGGTGGGATAGCGCAGCCCCATCCAGCACCTCAGGATGGCCATCAGGTAGCCCAACTCTCCCCAGCCCTTGTAGCGGCGGTTGGTGAGGTCGCCTGCGTCCGCCGTGAAGCCGATGCTGAGCAGATTGATGTAGTGCACCGCACCGGCCGCATGGGTCAGGCGCATCACGTCGCAGCGGCGTGAACGCCGGGCCACCAGCGCTTCCAGGGCATGATCCAGGCCCCGGTCGCTGAAGTCCCTCAAAAAGGAATTTCCGGTGCCCAGGGGTAGAAATCCCAGGGTTACCGGTTCGGATTCATCCTCCCGCGGAAAGAGGCCGTTAACGACCTCGAAGCCGGTTCCGTCTCCCCCCACGGCCAGAAAGCGGCGGTAACCGCTCCGGTAGGCTTCTCGGCAGAGACTGGTGGCATGTTCGGCTCTTTGGGTTTCCACCGACTCCACGGGCACGCCTTGCGACCGCAGCCGCTCCAGGGCCGCCGGAGCCTGCCGCCCGCAGCGCCCTCCGCCGGCAGCCGGATTGACGATGGCGAAGTAGGGTTTCATGGTCTGGCCGTGCCCCTCAGAGGGGACGGACGTCCTCCGGGCCCATGCGGGTCGCAATGGCATCGGCCAGCACCTGGCGCTTGATCTTGAGCGATGCCGTCCGCGGAAAGTCTTCCGGCCACATCAGGGTGCCCGAGAGCCGCTTGAAGTCGGGCAGCCTTCGGTTCCGGCGGCGCAGTTCCTCCAGCACTTCGGAGGGCAGGGAGGCGCCCGCCTCCAGGTGGACCGCCATGATCAACTGTTCCCCGGTGAGGGAACGGCGCTTCCAGACGAAGTTGGCGGCAAAGATGCAAAGCTCCTTGACTTCAAGGCCACTGAAGGCGTTCTCGATGTCTTCGGGATAGATGTTCTTGCCTCCCTCGGTGACCACCATGTTCTTGAGGCGGCCCACCAACCGGAGGTGCCCATCGGCATCCATCCGGCCCAGGTCCCCGGTCAGAAGCCAGCCGTCCTTGAACGTCTCGGCGGTCAGCTCCGGCTCGTCCAGATAGCCTCGCATCAGTGTCTCGCTCCTGACGGCGATCTCGCCCACGCCGCCGGCGTCCGGGTCGAGCACCCGGATCTCCACTCCCGGCAGAGGTTTGCCCACGGTGTCGGGGCGGAAGGGATCGAGATCGTTTACGGTGACCGCCGTCCCGGCTTCGGTGAGGCCGTAGCCGTTGGCGACCGGCAGACCCAGGTCATAAAAAAACTGCAGGGTTTCGGGGTCGGCAAAGGCCCCGCCGGTGATAAAGGCGACCAGCTCGCCGCCGAGGGCCTGGTGGATCTGGGGCAGCAG
Organism: Terriglobia bacterium; assembly: GCA_963665655.1. Classification (GTDB taxonomy): domain Bacteria; phylum Acidobacteriota; class Terriglobia; order Versatilivoradales; family Versatilivoraceae; genus Versatilivorator. The sequence goes on along the minus strand of OY762429.1, from coordinate 2,965,575 downwards.
TCGCCGGCTCAGGGCGGGTCTCGGCTTGCCGGCCGTCAGCAGGCGGTTGATTCCGATCAGGCGGTTCAGGACCCAGCGTCGAAAGGGTGGAAGCTCGCCGAACCTGGCCTTCATGCCGGTCTCCATGGCTTTCAGCACCATGGGAACCACGCTGACGTAGTTGATGCGGTAGCGAGGGAAGGCCGCCTTGAGGAATTCGGGTCGGAGCGTCCTCAAATGGATGACGGTGGCCCCGCAGATGAAGGGTCCGATGAAACCCACCATGAAGTCGATGGCATGGTTGGTGGGCAGGATGCTGAGATAGCGCAGCCCCGGCCAGAAGGGATACCAGGTCATGAGCGACTGGCACTGCTTCAGGTAGTTGTCATGGGTCAGCATGCACCCCTTGGGCCGTCCGCCGGTTCCGGAGGAGTAGACGATGCAGGCCAGATCCGACCGGTCGCGGGGGACGAACTCCGGCGCGGGGTCGGGCCGGCAGTCCTCCCAGCGCCGGGCGCCGGAGAGTTCCGACTCCGGGGGGGCTTCGGTGACCAGGATGGTTTCGGGCCTGAAGTCCTCCGGCTTGAATTCCTTCGCCAGGGCCCGCCAGATCGGGTACTCGACGATCAACACCTTGGCCTTGGCGTGAGCCAGCAGGGAAAGATGTTCCGAAGGGCCCAGCTTGTAGTCCAAGGGCACCAGCACGCCGCCACCGTAGAAAACCGCATAGGCGGCGATGAGCCACTTGGACTGATTGGACATCACGATGCTGGCCCGGTCTCCTGAAACGAACCCGGCCGCCTGCAGGGCGGCGGCAATGGGAAGGGCGGCCTCGCTGAAGTCCCGGTAGGACAGGCGGCAGTTTTCCCGATCGCGGTCGGCTTCGATCAGGGCAAGATGATCCGTCCACTTGGAGGTGGAGGCGCGCAGGGCTTCTCCCAGAGAACGGTAGGGGGTCAGATCGGGGGCGGGAGTCTTCATCAGAGTCGTGAATCCACGCGCTCCGCCAGGGTTCGAAAGTCGGTCACCCCCTGGAGCTCATAGTCGGGAAGCTCGATGCTAAAGTGGTTTTCCAGTTGGGTCAACAGGTCCAGGGCCTGCAGGCTGTTGATTCCCAGCTTCTCGAAGAAGTCGTCGTCTCCGCTCAGTTGGCCGAGGGGAATTTGAAACCGCTTGGAGGCCAGTTGAAGGATCCGGTTGAGGGTTTCTTCTTGCGCCGGCATGAAAGGATCTCCTTGGCTCAGGGCAGATAGGGTTGAATCTGGCTGCTCTCTACGAATTTGCGAAGCCCCGCCTCCACCTCGGGCCGATCGAAGAGAGCGCAGAAGGTCTCGATTTCCCGTTCGAGCTCCAGGTGAGGGAGCGGCTTGATGAAGCGCTTGGCCTCGCGAGCCGCGCGCGAGTCGAACTTGGTTGCCTGGGTCGCGATCCCCCGGGCTGCCCTCAAGGCATGACCCGGCGCCACCAGTTGGCTGACCAGCCCGGCAGCGGCTGCCTTCCCGGCGTTGATGCTCCTGCCTGTCAACAGCAGGTCGCGGACCAGGGCGTTGCCAAGGTCCCGCTTGAGTCGAGGAATTCCGCCGAACCCGGGGATCAGCCCCAGCCTCAATTCGGGAAAGCAGAACCGGGCAGTACGGTCGGCCACAATCATATCGCAGGTCAGCGCCAGCTCGAAACCTCCCCCGAAGACGACCCCGTGAACTGCCGCCACCGTGGTCAGCGGGATCTGGTCGATCCGATTGAACACCCGATGGATGCGTTCCAGAAAATCGCGAACCCCGGCGTTTCTTTCCGTCTTGCTGCGCGACTGCAGCCCGAAATAGAGCTCCCTGAGGTCGGCTCCGGCACTGAACCCGGCCTCCATCGAGCTGTGGACCACCAGGGCTTTGGCCTCGGCCGCCTGTGCCTCCAGTGCCTGGACGAAGCCCTCCAGCTCCTTCAGCGCCAGCGACCCGATTTCGTTGCAGGGCTGCCGGTGCAGCCGCAGCTCGAAGATTTCGTCGGACAGGCTGAAGGAAAGCGTCTTGCCTTGAAAAGAACTCATGAGGGTCAATTGTTTCAGTAAAGCGAGTCGATCTCGTCCCGGAAGTGAGCCTCGATGGCTGCTCGCCGCTGCTTTCCGTTGGCGGCAAGCAGGCCGTTCTCGATGCTGAAAGGCTCGGCGGCGATGTGGAACCGGTGGATCCGGCGGTAGTGGGGCAGTTGCCGGTTGACCTCTTCGACGACGCGAGCCGACTCTTCCCGGCTCACCGGTCCCGTCAACAGGGCGGACAGGTGCTTGCGCCCGTTCCCGACCACCATCACCTGGGTCGAGGCCGGCAGGGCTTCCAGCAGGCGTTGCTCGATGGGTTCCGGGCTGATGTTGTGGCCCCCGGTGGTGATGATGATGTTCTTCATTCTTCCCACGATTTTCCAGTTTCCGGTCGCGTCCACCTCGCCCTGGTCACCGGTACGGAACCACCCCTCCCGGAAGACTTCCCGGTTGGCCTCGGGACGATTCCAGTATCCCGGAAAGATGTTGGGCCCCTTCACCAGAATTTCTCCCTCGTCGCTCAACCGCATTTCGATGCCCGGGATGGCCGGACCCACCCGGCCCGCCGTCACCCGGTGCACGTCGTCCATGGTGCAGATGGCAGTGGTTTCCGTCAATCCGTACACCTGCAGGACCGGGATCCCGATCATCTGAAAGAACTGCTGGGTTTCCTCCGCCAGGGGGGCGGAACCGCAGATCAGGGCCCGCAGGCCCGATCCGATGCGGTCTCGGATCTTGGGGAAGACCAAGTGTCCCGCCAGGGGCAGCCAGAACCCGTCAAGCAGCCGGGTTCGATTCTCCCGTGCCCGCAACCAGGCCGATTGACCTCGGCTGAAGAGCAGCAATCCCACGCCGCCGCCTGACCTTATCTTTTCCTCGACGCCGGTCCGGATCCGTTCCAGCAGGGCGGGCACGTTCAGCATGTATTGGGGGGCCGCCAGCTTCCACTCGTCGGCCAGACGGTTGAGGTCCGTCGACAACATCAGGTTGTTGTTGCGATAGAGGCAGGTGAGCAGCAGGATCCAGGAGCCCGCGAAGCAGAGGGGCAGGTAGTGGAAGACACGGTCATCTCCATTTCCGGGGACGCCCTGCATCAGCTCTTCAAGACGGGCCGTAGTCTGCTGCAGCATGAAGTCGATGTTGTCGCCGTTGAGCATGACTCCCTTGGGCTCGCCCGAGGTGCCCGAGGTGTAGATGATGGTCACCACCTGGAGTCGGCCGGGCGGCTCCCCGCCCGGGATATCGCTTCCGTTTCCGGCATCGGCGGCGGCTTCTTCCAGAGCCTGCGAGTAGTCGAGAACGGGCGGCGGGTGGCTCCAACAGGAGCGGATGGCTTCGATTTCGGAGGAGCCGGCGCAGCAGAGCAGAGAAACCCCGCAGTCCTTCATCATGGCCACCAGTTCATCCGGTGCCTGTCGGGAATAGAGAGGAACGGCCATGGCGCCCTCGGCCATGATCGCCAGGTTCATGGCGACCCAGCGGCTGCTGTTGGGGCCCAGCAATCCGCAGCGGTCCCCGGGGCGCAGTCCGGCTTCCCTCAGGCGGCGTCGGGCCTGGCCGATCCAGTTCAGCAGGCCGGCTCCACTGACCGAGTGGAGACCCTCTTCCCGAACCTCTTGCAGGACCGTTTTTCGAGGGCTTTGGGCAAGATTGGAGAAAATTGTCTGTAGAAAGTTCATCATTCATAAGTCTCGATCAAGCTGACCAGGTTGGGGCTCAACGGGGGAAGATAGTCTTCCCAGGAGAGATGGCCTCTCCGCATGGGGAATTCGGGATAGCGCTCCAGCAGGTGCTGCTGAAAATAGACCCCCATGCGCGCCATCACCTTCAGGTTTTTCACCACTGTCGCACCCAGGCTTGCCCGCATCTCTTCAGCCCGATTCAGCAACTTCGGGAGAAGCGCCTCCACATTGGCTTCCAGATCGGGATCATCGACCTCCAGCAGAAATTCCGAGTGCCCGCGCTCCCGCATCAGGTTGCGCAGGCGTTCGTCCATGGTGATGCCCGCCGAGGCCACCCCGGCCGGCATGCTGGTGACCACTCCATGAAATCGGGAAGAGAGGAGCAGGTGGCATTGCCGCAGGATGCTCACCAACTGGTACATGTCAAACTGGTCGGCAATAAAGCAGGGAGCGCCTCCCAGGCCCTGACTGATTTTTTCGCAACTGATTCGATCCAGCGCCTCCATGCCGATCAATACCGGAAACACCCGGTGATTCTTACGGAAAGCCTGGATGCCGCGGCTCCAGGCATCGATATAGCGCTGAAAGGCGTCACGGACCTCGCGGTTGTCGTGATGGAAGTAAATGGAACGGTAGTGGCTGGCCTTGTACGACCCCAACAGGGTACGGGCGGAGAACTTGGCCAGCGAAGGCCGCACCGGCCACCAGAAGGGGTTGATGGGGCAGAGCCCCAGGATCGGGGTGCGTCCGTCCCAACCGGCGGCCTTCAACTGCTTTTCCCCGTATTCGGGTCCGTGGGGTTCAAAGGTCCAGGCCGTATCGGTTCCCAACTCGGTGGGCACGCCCAGTCCGCCCAGAATGCCCTGGGATTCCTCGTTGCGGGTGATGACCAGCGAATCGGAACAGAAACGCCGGCACATGGATTTCAGAACGCGGTCCATGTCGCCGGCTTCGGCTCCATATCCTACCGAAAGCCTGTTATGGGCGGCGGCAATTCCCAGGCAGCCGATCATCATGGCGCTGAGGGCGTTGGCGAACTTGCTCTTGAACATCGAGCCCTCGCAGGCCAGGACCCCGTGATAGCGGCCGACCTCGCGAAAGAGGAAGGGCGGAAAGACATCCGGCAGCTTGACCTGGCGCACCGTATCGAAATAACCGCGGGACCACTCCAGGTTGTGCGAAAGCACGCTCAACTCCAGGTTGGAGTCGCCCAGAACATGGCGAACCTGGCGGATCATCTCCTGGACGCGGACATCGGCCCCGGTATTGCGGTTTCCGTTGTACCCGGCAAACAGCAGGCGCAACGGGGTTCCAGGCGTCCAGGACTCCCCGGAGCCCAGCATCCATCTGAGCTTGGAGACCTCGATCAGGCTGCTGACCCACAGTTCCAGTCCCAGATCCATCATGGGGCAGCCCCCGTCTCGGGCCATTCCCGGTAGGGATAGGTGAAGTGGTTCCGGGTGGCGAACCGATAGAGAGGATAGCAGTAATCGGTGAAACGCGCGGGGCTCGTGCCCGTTTCCTGCACCACCCGGCTGTTGTCGAAGACCGTGTTCCAATGCAGGTAGGGAAGAAAGACCTGCATGAGGCTGGCCAGATAGCCTGTCGGAGTTCCCCGGCGCCGGGCCAGCCGGCTCACCAGGGAGTTGACGGGGCGGATCAGCGAGGGGGCATAGGTGGGGCGGCGGCGGTTTCGCACGGCGCTCAAGGCGTTGGTGATGTCCTGGCAGGTGGGAGAGCTTCTGCCGGAAGAAAGATGGTAGGTGTCGAAGCCGGGACTCTCTTTCTGGTGGAGAAACGCCACCGCCTCGGCCACGAAGTCGACGTTGACGATGTCCAGGCGATCGCCGGCTCGCAGCGGCAGCAGCGGCAACCCCGCCAGGAAGGCGAAGGCCTGGACCATGTCGAACTGGGTGGTTTCGGCCCGCCGGCTGTCTCCCAGCACGATGCTGGGGCGAAAGATGGTCAGAGGAGTCTCCGGCAGAAGCTTGCGGATCAGGTGTTCGCAAAACTTCTTGGTGCGGGCGTAGGGATCGTAGTCGGACCGGTTCCAGTCGATGGCCTGATCTTCCTCGACGACTTCATCCTGGCGGGCTCCAGCCACCGCCACCGTGCTGATGTGGCTGAATCGCTTCAGGCCGTGATTGGCGGAGATGGCTTGGGCCAGCTTGACGACTTCCAGGGTCCCTCGCAGATTGATGTTCAGGCAGGCTTTTTCCGATTTGCGGTTGAGCGAGGCCGCCACATGCAGGATCGAGTCCGCGTTCTTGACCAGTTGACGGTATTGGTCGGGACTGAAGCCGAATCCCTCTTCGGTGAGGTCCCCGGTCAGCACCTCGATGCCGGTGTTCAGGTGGTGGCGGAAGCGGTCGAAGTCCAGGTGGAGCTGAAAGGCTTTCCAGAGGCGCTGGGCCGCGGCTTCACGGCTGGGAGCCCGTACCAGGAGAATGAGGCGCTGGTGGTGTTTTTCCAGCAACTCGCTGGCAATGTGAGCGCCGAGGTAGCCTGTGGACCCCGTGAGGAAGATGCCCATTTCGATTAGTACTGGCTCTGACCGGCAGGGTAGACCCCGCCGCCCAACGGGTCTCCGGGTGCATTGGCGGTTGCCGCTACGGTGGAGACGGGCTCCAGCTTGAAGTTGCGGGGGAGCAGGCCGGTGTCGGGACGGCGCCCTTCGATGATGGGATAGGTCCAGCGGCGCAACGCCGGTACGTGCAGGTTCACCCAGTAGTCGTACCAGTCGATGGATTCCGGATGGTATCCGAAATCGGCGACTTCATCACTGGGTAGGGCCGCCCCCAGTTTTCGAATATTGTCGGCGGCAAAGAAGTACTCGTTGTCCAGAATGAAGGGCTGGTACAGCTCGATGACCTTGTGGACCCGGTCCAGGGCGCGTTGCTTTCGGGTGAGGCTGTCGTTCTTGACCGGGAGCACCCCGGTCACACGCTGAAGACCCTGCAGCACCGCCTTCAGGCGGGGGAGGGAGACGTTCCGGTATCGGGCCTGGGAAACCGGGATGGTGTCGAAGCGGGCCCTGAGCCAGTGCTCCAGGCCTTCCAGGGATCGATAGTACTTGCGATGGGCCAGGCAGGTCAGCTCGATGGTCCGGCGCATGTCGGCAGGATTGGTGGCCGAGGTCGCCAGTTGGTAGACCCTGTCGTGACGCCGCTGCACCAGGGCTGCCGCCACCAGCGAGAGTCCGCGGCACACCAGGTCGACCGGGATGACATCCAGGCGCTTGCGCTTGTTGGAGGGAAGTTGCCGGAAGTAGGTGCTCAACAGATAGGACAGCGGGGCCGTCGTGTTGACGCCCTCGTTCCAGCCCCGAAACGGTTGGCTGATGGAGGACTCCACGATCGAGGGTCTGACCACGGCAAAGGGGAGATCCTGGGTGGCCAGCAGCGATTCTCCCAGGCTCTTGGTGAAGGTGTAGATGTTGGGCCAGCCCCAGTGCTGAGCTCTCTCGACCCCGAATTCGATTCCTCGGTCCCGAATCCAGCGGGTGCGCTCCTTGCGAACCAGGCGTGAGGGGTCGCTCACATTCGGCTTGCGGGCAGAGACCCGGGCGCTGACTTCCTCCGTTACCGGCTGGCTGTCTCCTTCGCCGGTGATGCGCTCGATGGATTGATGGATCAAGCGGCGTTCCCGATAGACGTCGAAATCCACTCGGCCTGCCGGAGTGTAGTTGGGAAGCAGTTCCTCGGAGACCCGCCCGTCGATGCGACCGTTGACGAAACAGGTGGAGACATGCAGCAAGGCGGCCCGTTTGCAGCGCTTCAGAAAGTCGATCAGACCCATGACGCTGTCCACGTTGGTGGTCATGGCCAGGCGGATGTCGGGATTGAAATCGGTGAGGCCGGCTGAATTGACCACCAGGTCCAGATCCTGGGTCAGGCGCCCCAGGGCGGCTTCGTTCAGTCCCAGGCCGGGGTCCCCGATGTCGCCCTCCAGCACTTCCACCCGGTCCATGAGCATCCGGGGCAGTCGGTCGCCGAAGCGTTCATGGAGGGGAACAAAGGCGGGAGATTCGGCGACGATCTTCTCGAAGCGCTGCAGGGCGCTACGCGAGCCCTGTCTTCGGATCAGCAGATAGATCCTTCCGATCTCCGGAAGATCTTCCAGCAGCATGGACAGCCAGACCTTGCCGATGAATCCCGTCCCGCCGATCAGCAGAATATGCTTGCCGGCAAGGGCTTGGCGTACCGACAGGTTCTCGGGATTGGCCCGGCGCCGGTGGAAGTCCACTACCGGAGGCGCGGGGCTGCTGGTTTGCCGGGCGGTGGTTTGAATGTGCGGTTCCAGGGCGCTGGGGGAAAGCCCGGGCAGGCCGTCGATGAGAAAACTCTGGGAAGCGAACGGTGCCCGGTTCGGCTCGGGTTGCAGGGTATCGGGGATGATGGGGGAATGCAGGCGCCCGGTGGCCAGTCCGTCCCGAAACTCCAACCGGTTGGAGACCAGGCTCCGGACACCCAGATGCTGGGCCAGGGGACGAAGGAGATGATCCAGTTCCCGGCTGACCAGCACCACCTGATTGCCGGCGGCGCTCAACTGCCTTATGGCTTCAACCCCTTGGGGCTCGAGATGGTTTCGCAGCTTGTACTGGAAATATTCTTCGCCCAGCAGATCCAGGCGGTCACGGCTGGTGCCCCTCAGGGGCAAGTGCATCAGTCGAGTGGCCAGCCGGGGGTTCCAGATACCCACGATCAGATGGATGGAACGCATCAGGCCGACGCCCAGCAGGCGATGGAATCGGCCCGCAAACGTCTGGGCGTTGCTGGCGTAGTGGGCAGCCAGTCTCGAGGAGTTGACCCGGAACAGCCCACCGTCGGCACTCACAAAGGCAAGCTTTCCAGTCTTGTCAATGGTGTTCTGCACCGAATCGCTGTTGCCCCGCCGGACGCCGTGATTCAAGGATTGCCATCCGTCCCGGGCGGGAAAACCGTCCTCCCGTGGGCTGGCCGATTCCCGGACCCGGAATGTAGGCCCGGTCGCCACCGGCAATCGGAAAGAATACGTGAGCACCAGGGGTTTTTCAAGCTCAAAAGGGCCACCGGCTGCACGTCAGGATTTGACTGAAGTGGAAGAGACCACCGGGGCTGTGCCGGGCCTTGTGCGAGCGGGACACCCGCGCTCCCGGGAAATCGTCATCCCGATACATCCCCTTCTTGACGTCCACCCGGGGCCGCCGGCCGGCAGTGGGCCGCACTCGGACAGGGGCGTGGCGGCCGTTTCAAGGCCCCGGGACTGTCCGACGCCGCTGCCCCTCCACCGTAGGGACAACCCTTGTGTTTGCCCGTTGTTCACTACGGTCCCACATGGAATCCGGGCGTGATTCGGGTACCTTGTCGACCCTGTCCCCCTGAATTTGGTTGCGTGGGATCAGCCTGGCGGCAGCCCATGCTCTCGTCTTTCAAGTCGGGCTTTTTGTGCTAGACTAGCCACGTGAGCCATCAACAAGACAACACCCTAACTTGTCTGATCTCCCTCTCGACAAGTCCGTCAAAGTGGAAGGAGCATCAGCAATGAAAATCAGCGCGGAGTTGATCGCCATCGGCATTCTTGGCGTATCCTTGGTCAGCCTTGGATGGAAGGTCTCATCCGATATCCGACACGAGTTGAAACACGAACTAAAACAAGAAATTCACCATGTCCGAGAGGATGTGGCCCATGTCAGAGAGGATGTGGCCCATGTCCGAGGGGATGTGGCCCATGTCCGGGGCGATGTAGCCGATCTGCGAGAGCGGATGGCGCGGCTGGAAGGGCTGTTTGAAGGCTTCACCAGGGGAGAATTGATCAAGGGAAAGAAGTAACAGGTGCATCCACGGGCTGGCGCCCGGGGTTGCCTCGGGCACGATCGTTTTCACTCTACCGGAAGAATCCGTGCCGCTGGCCCCGGGAGCGTCCGGGGAAGGCCAGCCGAGCGGTCTGGAACCAGATTAAACGTCAATCAGAGTCGAGGAGGAATCATGCGGTCCATGCATCCATTCAGTCCTGTTGCCGTCTCTCTGGCGATCGGCTTCCTTCTGGGTGTGTCCCTGACGGGATGCGCTCCCGGCGAACCGCCGGCTCCGGAGTATCAGCCGGAGATCCTTCCCTTGCCCGAGCAATTGGCGACCTATGAGGAGATGGCGATTCCGGAGGACAACCCCATGACACCGGAGAAGGTCGCCCTCGGGCGCCAACTGTTTTTCGACAAGCGCCTCAGCGCGGACGGGTCCCGTTCCTGCTACTCCTGTCATCTGTGCGAAAACGGGTTGACGGATGGATTGCCCACGGCCATCGGGGCTCTTGACAAGAAACTCACGCGCAGCAGCCCGACTCTCTGGAACATCGGATACCACTCGGAGTTCTATTGGGATGGCCGCAGCGGCTCCCTGGAAAAGCAGGCCATGGCAGCCTGGAAGGGTGGCAACATGGGAGCCGATGTGGAGGTCGCGACCGCCAAGATCAATGCCGTCTCGGGCTATCGGGCCCAGTTTCAAACGGTGTTTGGCGGCGAGGCGACTCCCGAACGGATCGTCCAGGCCATTTCCGCCTTTGAACGGACCATCATCAGCGGAAACACTCCTTTCGACCGGTGGCGGGCCGGGGACGAAGCGGCGGTGAGCGATGAGGTCAAGAAAGGCTACGAGGTCTTCAAGAAGTTGGAGTGCGACAACTGTCACGACGGAGTCCTCCTTACCGACATGCAGTACCACAACGTGGGCATCGGAATGGACGCCGAAAAACCGGACGTCGGGAGGTTCAAGGTCACCGGGAAGGAGGAGGACACGGGAGCCTTCAAGACCCCGACCCTGCGGGATATCGCCAAGTCGGGTCCCTATTTTCACAATGGCAGCGTGGCCACCCTGGAGGAGGCCGTGGACCTGATGATTGGAGGAGGCAAGCCCAACAAGTATCTGGACCGCACCAATCTCAAGAAGCGGAAGGCGACCGAGGACGAGAAGAAGAACCTGATTGCCTTTTTGGGGTCGCTGACCAACGACTGTCAACTGACCGAACCCAAGCTGCCGGAGTAAACGACGACCGGATCAACCCTCTTCATGCCCACCCCACGAACGCGGGCTTCAACCACTGGGGCCCGCCCGCTTTCTTGCCGGTGAGAACTGCGGGTTAATGGATTCCTATCTCATTCAAATAGGGAAGCGCTGGGTCCTGTATGCCGAGGACCTGCCTGTCCCCGAGGGGGAAGCGGGCCGCTCGCAGAACGGTGTCGACCGTATCATCCGGAGGCTGGACGCTCGGGGAGTCTGGTGGGCGACCGGGATGAGCCGTCTGATCCGCGCCGTGCGGGACGGGTACTACGAGCTCCAGAACCGGCTCGATCCCATGGAACGGGTATTCAAGCGCATGCGCGATGCCGGACCCATGCGGGTGCACTTCTCCTCCTCCCTCACGGAATCGGAGGCGCGGGCCAGGCTGAAGTCGCTGCTGGTGGGCCAAAGAAATCGTCATGGGGCCTGGATGGTCGTCGACGGTCTGCTGGCCCTGGGCATGCTGCCTCTGGCTCCCGTTCTGGTTCCCATCCCCGGGCCGAACCTGTTTTTCTACTACCCGGCCCTGAGGACCGTCAGCCACTGGCTGGCCTGGCAAGGGGTCCTTTCCGGCCTCGGCCACATGCCGCCGCAACTGGTGGCTCGGGAAGAGATCGCCAAACTGGAAAAAGTGATCGGCCGCAATGGAATTTCCGACAGCCGGGCCGATATTCAGGAAATTTCGTCCAGGCTGGAGCTGGAGCAGCTTCCGGAATTCATTGCCCGATACGGGTGATCAACCGTGACCCGGCGCCTGCTCCCGGCGCCGGAAGTGCGTCTGGGGAATTTCACGCGGCTGCGGTCGGTGGTGTCGGTCGGCATCGCCTTTTGAACGGCGCCGGTCAGTCGTAGTACTCCAGGCCGAGGTGGGTGATCATCTCCTCACCCTTCAGGTACCGCAGGGTGTTCTTGAGCTTCATGAGCTGGATGAAGATGTCGTGTTCGGGATAGAGTTCCGGCGCGCATTGAGGGCTCTTGAAGTAGAAGGACAGCCACTCCTGAATCCCATGCATTCCGGCGCGCTTGGCCAGGTCCAGGAACAGGGCCAGGTCCAGGCAGAGGGGGGCCGCCAGGATGCTGTCGCGGCAGAGAAAGTTCAGCTTGATCTGCATGGGATATCCCAGCCACCCGAAGATATCCACGTTGTCCCATCCCTCCTTGTTGTCTCCACGCGGCGGGTAGTAGTTGATGCGCACCTGATGGTGATAGTCCCCGTAGAGTTCGGGGTAGAGGCCGGGCTGCAGGATCTGATCCAGCACCGAGAGCTTGGTCTCCTCCTTGCTCTTGAATGACTGGGGTTCGTCCAGCACCTCGCCGTCCCGATTGCCCAGGATGTTGGTGGAGTACCAGCCGGCCAGGCCGATGAGCCGGGACTTCAGTCCGGGAGCGATGATGGTCTTCATGAGCGTCTGCCCGGTCTTGAAGTCCTTGCCGCAAACGGGAACCTCGTTCTTCCTGGCCAGTTCCAGCATGGCGGGTATGTCGGCCGAGAGGTTGGGAGCCCCGTTGGCATAGGGGATTCCCATCGAAAGGGCGGCGTAGGTGTAGATCATGCTGGAGGAGATCCTGGGATCGTTTTCTTCCAGTCCCCTTTCGAACCTGGCCAGACTGGAGTGGACCTCGCTGGGCTTCAGGAAGACTTCGGTACTGCCGCACCAGATCATCACCAGTCGGCTCAGGTCGTGGGACTTCCGGAACTGCTCGATGTCCTCCATGACCTCCAGGGCCAGTTGGCGCTTGTTGGCGGCTCTCTTGACGTGTCGCCCCGCCAGGCGCTTGACGTACTTGCGGCTGAAGACCGCCTTCCAGGGGAGGATCTCCTCCAGGTGGGGCCGCAGCTCTTCCAGTTGCCGGGGGTCGAGCACCCCGGAGCGAACGGCCGTCTCGTAGCAGGACTCCCCGTGAATGTCCCAGCCGCCGAAGACCAGGTCGTCCAGCGAAGCCAGGGGGACGAAGTCCTTGATCAAGGGGACCCGTTTTTCGGTGCGCTTGCCCAACCGGACCGTTCCCATCTGGGTGAGGGACCCGATCGGCGGAGCTTTCTGCCTGCGAATGGCCTCGACTCCGGCAATGAAGGTGGACGCCACGGCGCCCATCCCGGGCAGAAGGATTCCCAGCTTGCCCCGGGGTTCGGCAACTTCGGTCCCTTTCTCGATCACGGCGTGCTCTCCGAAAGTAAGGCTGGCTCAAACGAACCGAAATCATGCAACGAAGTCGGCACGCATGGCAACTTGAAAATTCCCGGCGGTCGGAAAGGGGGAACGACTCCTCCGCCTGCAGGGGCTATCCGGCGGCCTGGCCGTGGACGATGATGCTCAGCGGCGATTGCCCGCCGGATTCCCGACCCAGGGGCAGCGACAGGATCCAATGGTCGGAGTCGTCTTTCTCCAGCAGGGGGCGCTCTACGGAGTCGGGAGGGAAGGCCAGGTTGATGACAGAGGGATGGTGGGTCCCGGAAGCTTTCTTGCTGAGTTCCACCAGCTCCTCGGAACTGAGGTGCGCGTCCGGCGCCCGGGTGTCCTCGCTCAGGGGAATCAGCAGCACGAAGTCCACGATGGGCGCAGCCCCCACGTGGTTGCCGTCCTGGGGAATCACGCCGTAGCGCATGGTGTAGGTCCCCTTCCCGACGGGAAGGCCCCGAAAATCGGTGCCACCCTCGGGAAACCGCATCAACCCGATCAGGACTCCCGAATGGAACCCCGGGTATACGGCTTCCGGGGAGGCGGGTCGACCCGAATCGGCGATCTTCCGACGGACCCAGACCTCGCACCACGGGGTTCCCTCTCCGTTCAGGACACGAACTCCGGCCGGATTCAGGATGGATTCGAGGGATTCGGCCACGCCCTCGGGCGGATGCTCGACCTCCCCCAGGGAGAAGTCTTCTCCCTGGGCCGTTGGCGCCCCCGGGAGAGTGAGCAGCAGAAGGCCGATGCTGGCGAAACGAAGCATCATGAGTCTATGACTCCGCAGGGTCGTCATCATATGGGTAGTCATGATTGAGGTCCTCAAGAGGCTCGCGAAAATCACATGTATTTTCAAAGATATGGTCAGACAAATAAACCTTCCACAGTTGATCACGACCATTTTTTTGGACTTGGGACGGAAATACCTGGATCTGAATGAGGAACGGGCATTTCAATGATACAACAGAGCGCGGACTTGCCCCGCGAGTGACCCTTCCCCAGTCTTCTCCCGGGAAAGCTCCCGCTGCCCGGCGAATGTGGCAAACGGCTCAACCACAAAAAGCACAAAAGTCACAAAATAAGGCTCCAGTCTTGCCCAATCCCGTTTTTGTGCCTTTTGTGGGGGTTCGACGGAGAGCCAGGTTCTGGGAACCCTGATTCCTGAATGAGATTTGGGACCTGCCGATTCCAGCTTTTGTGCCTCTTGTGGCCATTCAGGCACAGAGCGAACCTGCCCCTCGAATTCGCTGTTCCCTCTCCCCACCCATGAAATCCTTGCCTGCGGAATTTTGCAAGAGGCTCTTCACAAAACGAGTTTTTTGATTTCGAGTTTTGCTGATCCGAAGTTGATCAGCATGGCGTCGCGTTGACCGGATGCACGCAGATAGCCCAGAACTTGGGCGATATGTTCGGGAGCCAGCGCCTTGCAGGCTTTCAATTCAAGGATGAGGCAGTTTTCCACAAACAAATCAACAAAGTATTCGCCAAGGATCGCACCGTCCTCATCTCGCACCTGCAGGGGTCTTTGTCGCTCGACTGCCAAGCCGATTTTTCTCAGACGGTGGGCCATTCCGTTTTCGTATACCTTCTCGAGATGCCCGTTGCGAAGATAGCCATGCAGGTCGAAGGCCGTCTGCCGGACCTGATCACACAAAGCCCGCATGCCTTGCTCGTTTCTCATCGTGTTGCTCTTTTTGTGCCTTTTGTGCCTTTTGTGGCCATTGGGTGTCAAACGGCGAACCGATTCAGTGGCGCCTGATCCTGGAATGAGATTCGAGGCGTGCCGATTCCCGTTTTTGTGCCTTTTGTGGCCATTCAGACAGAGAGCGGACTGGTCCCTCGATGGACCTCTCCCTTGCCTCTCCCGGCAAAGCTCCCACTGTCTACCGAATGTTGTAAAACTGCTCAACCACAAAAAGCACAAAAGGCACAAAATGGGATTCGAGACGGGTCTATGGGTGTTTTTATGCCTCTTGTGGCCATTCAGACAGAGAGCGGACCTTTCCCCTCTCCCGACCCACAAAACCCTTGCCTGCGGAATCTTGCAAAAGGCTCGGGAGGCAATAAAGACTGTTTTTACAGGGTTTGTGGCCTTCTTGTAAGTGCAGGAGCTTGGTCGTTCCAGCGACGATGGCCGGAGGCTGAGCTCCGGCCATCGCATTGGGTTGGCTGAGGCCCGGTTGCGGTCAGCGTTGCCGGGCGGAGTCGTAGGAGAAGTGTCCCACGAAGGCGTTGGTCTTGCCGTTGATTTTCCAGTTCACTCCCAGTCCGCGTCCGCTGAACTCGTCGTTGATGGTGTAGGCGGGCATGGCATGGGAGAGCCGGGTCAGGGGAGGATAGTAGACGTGCTCGTTGCCGCAGAGGTGGTCCTTGGCTCCGATGGGCCGGGCCTTGATTCTGGCCAGATTGCCAGCCTGCAGCTCGGCCGATCCGTGCGCCTCGCCCTCTCCGAGCGCCAGGTGAATGGGTGCGGTTTCGATGTTCACCACGTTCCGCAGGAGCTCGGGGGCCATGGTTTGAGCGAAGACCTCCAGAGCCTCGCGCTGCCTGGGGTTGGCCCGGGCGTCCACGATGAGCACCGATTTTGCGGGATAGGGATTGCCGTAAGGATCGCCCAGGGTGGCCTTGGCCTTGGTGACGCCCACCACGCCCAAGCCGTCCAGCTCGACTCCCTGCCAGCTTCCCTTTCGGATGCGCCAGGCCAGAATGGCCTGGTCGCCGGTCAGGCCGGTCTCGGCATTGGCCACGCAGGGCCCGGTATAGACGTTGGCGCTGCGGGTCTCCACATAGTCGCCCGAGATGACGGCCGCCCAGCCGGGGCCCGCCAAACCCAGGATCAAGACCAAGAGGATGGTTGCTTTCATTGCTTGTCCCTCCGGTGGATGGTACCTGATTCCCTCGTCCCCGCCATTATAGTATGCTGGCGAGATGCAACTCAACCTTACGAGCTGAGCCCTCACCTCACCTGCGGATCACGCCCCCTGGTGAGACATGCGGGCTAGAAGCCTCCCCGGAAGCAGGTTCGCCCCAGCTTGCAGCCCTCGGGCTCCACCAGTTGCTCGTCGGGTCCCAGGATTCTCTGGGTCAGGGCGCACCAGTAGTTGTCGTCGCCTGCCGGAGGCACGGTGGGATCGGGGACCGACTCGTAGAACAGGCTCTTCCAGCGCAGGCAGTTGCAGACTTCGTGTTCGTAGCCTTCAAATCGTCCGGCCATGGCTATGCCCCTCCCATGACAGCGTTCAGAATCGCCCGTTTCACCGCCACCCGGGCCAGTTGAACCTTGTATCCGTTCCTGCTCAGAGGTGTGGCTCCGGCAACGGCGGCATTGCCTGCCTCGGCCGCCGTGCCTTCGTCGATCGCCTTGCCCACCAGGCCCTTGGACGCCTGGGCGGCGTTCCAGGGGACAGGGGCGACGTGACCCAGGACGATGCGGGCCTGCTCCACTTTGCCTTCGCTCAGCTTCAAGGCGACCGAGGCCGTGACCAGCGGCCAGTCCAGGGCTTCCTTTTCCCGAACCTCGTAGGTCGCGTCGAGCACCTGCCCGGCCAGGGGAACATGGATCTCTCCCAGGATCTCACCGGGCTTCAGAATCGTCTCGCGATCCGATTCCTGCTGCGGGGTGCGGAAGAACTCGGCCACGGGCAGCTCGCGCGAACCGTCCCTGCTGAAAATCCGCAGGGTGGCGCCCAGGGCGATCAGGGGCGGGCCCAGGCTGGAGGCGCTGACGAAGGCCGCCTCTCCCGAGTTGCCCAGGATGGCGTGGTACTGATTCTCTCCCTGCCGAACCAGGTCCTGACCCGAGGCATCCTTGGGGAAGTAACCCAAGCCGTTGCGGAAATACCAGCAGCGCGGCCGCTGGCAAAGGTCGCCGCCAATGGTGCCGAAGCTCTGGATCTGCTGGCTTCTGACACCGCGGGCCGCCTGCACCAGGGAAGGATAGTTCCTTTGCGTCGCCGGATGGTCGATCAGCTCCGACAGGGTAGCCAGGGCTCCCAGGCGCAGGCCGGAGGAGGCAATGTAGTCGATTCCCTGGAATTCCTGAATTCCTTGAATGTCCACCACCCGCTTGGGTGTGGAGCCGAAGGTCTTCATGAGACTGAGGAGGTCGGTGCCGCCGGCCAGGACCTCGGCCTCTCCCCATTGGGCTCCCAGCAACTGGATGGCCTGCTCCTTGGTGGTGGGACTGGCATACTCGAAAGCCTTCATGCGTAGAGCCCTCCTTTCTCTTCCAGTGCCGCCAGGACACGCCTGGGAATGAAGGGCGCCCGCGGCACCCGCACGCCGATGGCGTTGGCCACGGCGTTGCCGATGGCCCCGACCGGCGCGATCACCGGAGGTTCCCCAAGCCCGATCACCCCGCGGGCGTCCTGCTCCGCATCCTTCCACATCTCCACGACCAGTTGGCCGATGTCTCCCAGGCCAGCCAGCTTGTAGAACTCCATCTCGCCGTTCAGGAGCGATCCGGTTCGCTCGTCCATGATGCGCTCCTCGGTCAATGCCGAGGAGATCCCCATGATCAGCGACCCGTACACCTGGCTCTCGGCCAGCTTCTCGTTGACGATCAGACCGCAGTCCTGAATGGCCACGAACTTCTTCATCTTGACCACTCCGGTCTCCGTGTCCACCGAGACTTGGGCCATTTGCACTCCGGCCACCCCGGAGTCGATCAGCTTGCCGTCCGAGGCGCGGCGGCTGGCGCTGATGTTCCTGCCGGTCACTTCCAGAGGAGCCACCCCCAGCCGGGAGGCAGCCTGTTTCCAGGAAAGACTCCGGTAGGACTTGCCCTTGACCCGGATGCGGCCGCTCGCGGCTTCCAGCTCGGAAGGCTCCGCCCCCAGCCGGGGCGCCACCTTTTCGAAGAGTTCTTCCAGGGCCGATTGGCAGGCCCGCCGGGTGGCCGCGCAAACCCCGCCGACGGTAGTGCTGCCGCCGGAGGGGCCGGAACGGGGATAGTCGGGGGAGCGGCCGACCTTGACCTTGATGGAATTGACCGGCAATCCAAAGGTCTCGGCGGCCACCATGGCGATGACGGTGGTGGTGCCGGTTCCGATATCCTGGGTGCCCAGGCTGACGGACACCGAACCGTCCGGATCAATCACCAGTCGGGCCGTGCTGTTGTGGCCCCGTCCTCCCCAGGTGTGAAAGGCCAAACCCAGCCCGTGCTTGACCGGACCTGCCGCTTCCTGTCCCCGGGGGCGCCACTTCTTGCGCCACCCCATCAGTTCCTCCGCTCGGATCAACTGCTTGCGATAGAGGTCGGAGCGCTCGGTGAGGTTGAGGTTCTTGAGGTAGAAGTCGAGGGGGTCCATCTCCAGCTTGGCCGCCAGGTCGTCCAGGGCGGCGAAGGTCAGCCAGCAGGTCTGAGGATGGTTGGGCGCCCTCCAGGCCCGCGCCGGGCCGGTGTTGGTCGCAATCCCGGTGTGCTTCTTGCGGACGTTGGGCGGATTGATCACGTAGGGAAGGACCTGCATGGAGATCCCCCCTCCACTCAAGCCGCTGGTTCCCCAGGACTCCGCTTCCCAGGCGGTCAGCGAACCGTCTTTCCTGGCACCCACCTTGATCCTGGCGAAACCGGAGGGTCGGACCCCGGCCACGAACAGTTCGGCGTCCCGCTCCAGAAAGTTGCGGACCGGCCGGCCGGTTTCCCGAGACAGCCTGGCGGTTTCCAGGCCCCAGCTATCGGCCCCGAACTTGCTCCCGTAGCCGCCGCCGACGTGGTCCTGAACAATGGAGACGTTGGCGGCCGGGATCTCCAGCGGTTGGGCGAACTGGTTGGCCATCCCGGAAATGTTCTGGGTCGACTGATAGGCCGTCAGCGTCTCCCCGCTCCAGTCGATGACCTGGCCGTGGGGCTCCAGGCAGCAATGGGTGATGACCGGGATCCCATACTCGCCCTCGACCACCGCATCGGCATCCTGAAAGGCCTGATCGGGGTCGCCCTTGACCTGTTCCGAAGCCGGCTTGGTGCGGTCGCCGGCCTTGCCGAGGTCGTCTTCGTTGACCAGGTGGGGCAGCACTTCGTACTCCACCACGATCCTTCGAACCGCATCCTCGGCCGTGGCCTCATCCACGGCAGCCACCACCGCGATGTCATCCAGGGACCATTGGACCTCTTTCCCCGAACCCTGAATCACCCGCACGGCCTTGACGCCGGGAAGACTCTCGGCGGCGCTGGTGTCAATGCTGGTGACCCTGGCGTGGGCATGGGGGCAGCGCAGGAACTTGGCGTGCAAGGTTCCCGCCAGGTTGACGTCGGAGGTGTACTTGGCCTTTCCCGTGACTTTGTCGGGAGCGTCGAGACGACTGACTCGTTTCCCCAGAACCTGGCGTTCGTTCCTGTCGGGCCATCGATACTCAGGCATGATTCCTCCCTTCGCCAACCAGGCTGCCGGTTTGGCGCTCTGACGACTGCAGTACGGCCTGGGCCACGCCCACGTAGGTTCCGCAGCGACAGAGGTTGCCTCCCAGACCGGTACGGACCTGGTCCAGGGTGGGGTTGGGGTTCTTGTCCAGAAAGGCCTTGCAGGCCATCACGAACCCGGGCGTGCAATAGCCGCACTGTTGGGCGTCGTTGTCGACGAAGGCCTGTTGAATCGGATGCAGACGGTCGCCCTGGGCCAGCCCCTCCACTGTCCGGATGTCCCTCCCCTGGGCCTGGATGGCCAGAACGGAGCAGGCATAGGCGGGTTTTCCGTCGATGGTGACCGTACAGGCCCCGCAGGTGCCGCGGTCGCAGACTTTCTTGGCGCCGGTGAGATCCAGCTCGAAACGAAGCGCATCCAGCAGGGTGACGCGAGGCTCCAGCGCCAGCGTTCTCTCGCTTCCGTTCACCGCGAGCGTGATGTCCACCTTGCCCGGACCGGCCACGGTTGCCCCCGACGATTCCGGAGCAGCCTGCAGCGCCTCGGTCCCGGCCACCAGGCTGGAGGAAATCACGGCGCCGGCGCCGGTGAGGAAGCCCCTGCGCGAGACCTCGAGCGCGCCCTTGCCTTCGGGCTCTTTGGGTTTTGGCATGCGTTACCTCCTGAGAGAGAAGACCTTCGCTTTCGGAAAAAAGGCGTAGACCGACGGCAGTCTCACGGGCGGAGATCCAGCCCTAGCGGACCGCCGGCCATTTTGTGAATGGGCGTTGATTCCGAATGAATCCAGAGAGGTCTGCATCATAGAGGCAGGCTTTCTCGGTTGTCAACTGCTATCCAGGCGGGTCGCAGGATGATCCCGCGCTACCAGATTCAGGGGACAATGATGAATGATGAGTGATGAATGACTTTCGGCTCCGGGGGGGGCCAGGCTGCCGGATCCAGGCTGGCATGCAGGTCAGAGCCCCCGCATCAGGCCCATTTTCCAGGCGCGAACCGCTTGCAAACCACCCCAATCGACTGGAATCAGTCCTCCCGGAGAGAGAAAACTTAGCGTGGGATAGTCCTGGGGCGGGTCGGCGGCGGGAGTGCCCTGTCTGGAACAACAGAAAAAGAGATTGCAGGCTGTGCAACAGCTTCTCATGTTGTTTATCCTGTTCATCCTGTGCATCCATGTTTAATTTGGTAGAAATCCGGATCAACGGGACATGGTCCTGGTTGCCGGGGATGTAACCGATGAAGCCCAGCCTGACAATTGGCGTTGGCGGGGGAACGGGCTCCGGCAAGACCACGCTCTCCCGAAAACTGGCGGAGTTCTTGGGGCCGGAGCGAGTGCTGATCCTGTCTCAGGACCACTACTACCGGGACGCCGGCCATCTCCCCGCCGAGCAACGGGCCCGACAGAACTTCGACCGGCCGGAAGCGGTGGATTTCGAGCTGCTGATCGGGCATCTGAAGCAACTGCAAGCCGGCCTGGAAATTGCCCGGCCGATTTACGATTTCAGGCAGCACGTTCGCCTGGAGGGCTCGGAGCCGGCTCTTCCGCATCCGGTCATTCTGGTAGAGGGGACGCTGGTCTTCGCGGCGGAGGAACTGGCCGGCTGTTTCGACTTGAAGCTCTTTGTGGATGCCGATCCCGACATCCGCTTCATCCGCCGCCTCAGGCGCGATATCCGCGAAAGGGGGCGGAGCGTGGAATCGATCGTCCACCAGTACCTGCAGACGGTGAGGCCCATGCATCTGCGGTTTGTCGAGCCGGCGCGGCGGCATGCCGACGTGGTGATCTCCGGGGTGGAGGGAATCGAGCAGCAGGTTGCCGCGGTCGGGGAGCGGATCAGGAGGGCGGCCAGCATATCGCAGGGAAGCGGCTTGGGAGCCGATTCCGCGGGAATGTGAGGGAAAGAGGGAGGCCAGGTTCGTGAGAGTCGACATCATGCAAACGGGGTTGGAATACGACGGCTTTATCCGGATCGAGAGGGCCGACCTCGCATTCGAGCAGTTCAGTGGGGAGATGAGCGGCACCGTCCGGCGTTACCGCTACCACCGCGGCGATGTGGCGGCGGTGATGATTTACGACGCGGGTCGGGATCGGGTGCTGTTGATCCGCCAGTTCCGTTACGCGGTGCACGCCCGCACCGGAGACGGCTGGGTGATGGAATGCGTGGCGGGAATCCAGGAGGAGGGGGAGTCCATCCAGACCGCGGCTCGCCGGGAGGTTCTGGAGGAGACCGGGCTGAAGCTGGCGGAGCTGGAGTTGCTGGCCGAGTATTTTTTCAGTCCCGGAGGCTGCTCCGACAAGGTTCATCTTTTCCTGGGCACCCTGGAGAATCCCGGGCGGTCCCTGGGCGTTCACGGCGTCGCCCAGGAAGAAGAAGACATACAGGCCTGCTGGGTGCCCTTGAGCCAAGCCCTGGAAATGGCGCGCGCCAGACAGATCCAGGATGCCAAGACGCTTATCGGGCTGCACATGCTGGAGAGTCGACTCCGCCGACCCAGCGCCACATACGACGCGGCGGCTCATCCAGGTGAGACAGGGATGTTTGAGGCAAGTGAAGAGTGAAGAGTGGAGAGTGAAGAGTTGTAATCGGAGGGTTTGGGGAACAGTCACGCACCTTCTGAGGTAGTTGCACTCTTTTAAGGCTGCGTCAGGATCAACACGATGCTTAACGTGTTGATTCTATTCACTCTCCACTCTTCACTCGCCACTATTCACTGGTTCCACCCCCACCTTCCGGCAATGGGGCTCCAGCCCGCACAGGCTGCACTGGGGATTGCGCGCGCTGCAAATCCGGCGGCCGTGGTGAATGAGGCGGTGGGAGAAGTTGATCCATTCGCCGGCAGGGATCGCGGCCATGAGGTCCTGCTCGACTTTTTCCGGGGTCCTCGCCCGGGTCAAGCCAAGCCGCCGGGAAATCCGAAACACGTGAGTGTCGACCACCACCCCTGAAGCCACCCCGTAGGCCGTCCCAAGCACGACGTTGGCCGTCTTGCGGGCCACTCCGGGAAGTTGAAGAAGCTGCCCCATGGATTGCGGCACCTGCCCGCTGTGGTCTTTCACCAGGCGGCGGCAGGCTTCCCGGATATTCTTGGCCTTGTTGCGGAAGAATCCGGTGGAATGAATCATCCGCTCCAGGGTCGTCAGCCGAGCGCGGGCAAAGGCTTCCGCCGAAGGGTACTTGCGAAAGAGCTCCGGCGTCACCAGGTTGACTCTCTTGTCGGTGCACTGGGCCGAAAGGATGGTCGCGATCAGCAATTGCAGCGGGTCTGCATGCCTCAGGGCGCACTCGGCCTCCGGATAGGCCTTCTTCAAGCCCGACAGAATGCCGGACACCTGCCTCCGGCCGGCTTGTTCGGTTGCCTCGGGGGCGTTGGTGGTTGACATGGGTTCCTATCTTATTACAGGGATACTTGGGACCTGAAAATAAACGATCTTCTATAATGTATGGACCGACCCCGTGAGAAACACGGGCAAATCAGGATCGAGGAGCCCTTGAAGGAGGTTGGGCGCAATGTTCGATCAGGAATGGAGACTGATTGCCACCATTGTAATGGTTTTGGTGGCCGTAGCGGCACAGGTTCTCTTCCGCCGGGTGCGGCGGCGCCTGAAGGAGCTGATTCGAAGGGAGCATCCCTTCGGCCCGATGCTGCACAGCGGCTTGGACTGGGCCTTTGTCCTGCTCAGCCTGACCGTATGGGTTGCGGTGGCTTCGGGAGTGCTGGCCGCCATTCCTCAGACCGGTTTTCTCACCACCAAGATGTTGGAGCTGCTTTCCCAGGGGCTTTCCCTGCTGGGCCGGTTTTTCGAAAGCGAAATCGTACCGGGGAAAACCGACTTCAAGATCAAGAACCTGTTCATGGTGGTGGCGGCTTTCGCGGTGATTACACTGCTGGCCCGGGGAGTTCGCCGCCTGCTGCTCAACCACATCCTCGACAAGACCCCGCTGGATCTGAGCGTTCGCCACGCGGTGGCCACCTCCGCCCAGTACCTGATCGTCACCGTGGGGTTCCTGGTCCTGCTTCAGAGCGCCGCCAAGATCGATCTGACCATGCTGGGCCTGGTGGCGGGGGGAGTGGGCGTAGGGGTCGGCTTCGGCCTGCAGAACATCGCCAACAACCTCATCAGCGGGATATTCATTCTTTTCGAACGGCCGATCAAGGTGGGGGACCGCATCGAGGTCGGGGAGGTGCACGGGCACGTGGTGCACATTGCGGCCCGCGCCACCACGGTGCGAACCAACGACAACATCGACTTCATCATTCCGAATTCCAGCTTCACCTCCTCCAACGTGATCAACTGGAGCCACGGGGACCAGAAGGTCCGCTTTCGGGTGCCGGTTCCGGTGGCCTACGGTTCCGATGCGCGCCTGGTGGAACGGCTTCTGCTGGAGGTTGCCCGCGACAACGAAAATGTCCTGAAGAAACCCTCACCGCGGGTCGTTTTCTGGGCCTTTGGCGACAGCGCCCTGGAATTCCAGCTCAGGGTCTGGACGACCCGAATGCTTCATCGCCGGGGGGTCTTCTTCGGCCAGCTCAACCTCGCCATCTACGAGAAGTTCCAGCAGCACGGGATCCACATTCCCTTCCCCCAACGGGACCTGCACCTCAAGACCGTGCCTCCGGACTGGCGGCCGCCTTCCCGGGGCTGACCCCGGACTTCTGGGCCCCAGCCCGGCGAACGTTCCGTTCCGTGTCAAACGGTCCACCCTGTCTACTGCCTCTGGCGAAGCCTCTGCAGGATGTCTCCCAGGCGGCGGGTCTCCTCACCGTAGCGAGCCCAGTCCCCCTGCTTCATGGCCGATTGCGCCCGGTTATAGGTTTCAGTCGCGTCCCGGATGAGAGACTGAACCGATTCCGCCTCCCGCGGCCGGCCGTTGGCCTCGGCCGCTCCAGTGACGGAGGGACTCACGGTGCCTCCAAAGATCCTGGCCAGGGAGAGTTCCAGGGTTTCTTCCATGGCGATCTGGTTGCCGTAGGCCACGATCACCCGCTTGAGCTCCGGCAGGCTGCGGTCGGAGGCGGCCGCCAGGTAGAGGGGCTGAATGTAGAGGACCGATTCCTCCACCGGGATTACCAGCAGGCTTCCCCGGATGACCGAGGAGCCTCCCTGCCCCCAGAGAGTGAGCTGTTGCGAGATCTCGGCTTCCTGGTTGATGCGGCCCACGATCTGGGAGGGGCCGTAGACCAGCCGCTGCTTGGGGAACCTGTAGACCACCAGTTCGCCGTAGTTGGGGGCGTCGCAGCGGGCGGCCATCCAGGCGATCATGTTTTCCCGGCGTGCCGGGGTGAGGGGAATCATCAGGATGAACTCTTCCTTCGCCGCCTCGCTGTTGAGCTTCATGATGGTGTAGTAGGGCTCCAGGGGGGTGGCGCCCTCCTGCTGGGACAGGGAGGGGATGCGCCAAAGGTCTTCCTTGTTGTAGAAGACCTGTGGGTCGGTCATGTGGTAGGTGGCGTAGATGTTGGCCTGGACGCGAAACAGGTCCACCGGATAGCGCAGGTGTTGCCTGAGGTCCTCCGGCATGCCCTCCAGGGGCTGGAAGACGCCGGGATAGATCCTGGAGTAGACCTTGATCAGCAGGTCCTCGGGGTCGTTCACGTAGAGCTTGACCGTGCCGTTGTAGGCGTCGATGGTAATCTTGACCGCGTTGCGAATGTAGTTTCCCAGATTCCGCACCGGTTGGGAGTAGGGGAAGAGACTACTGACCGTATACCCGTCGACGATCCAGAAGAGCTTGCCCTCTTCCGAGATCACCATGTAGGGGTCGCTGTCAAAGCGCAGGAAGGGCAGCAGCTTGCGGAGGCGGGTTTCCACGGCGCGGTCGAACATCAACCGGCTTCCGGCATGGATGTCGCTCGAGAGGATGATCTTGGGTTCCTTGAAATAGAGGCCGAAAAGCAGCTTGCGCAGGAACCCGTCCACCGGGATGCCGCCCCCTCCCTGGTAGTCGGTGAAGACGTTCTCGTCACCCGAGGGGTAGTCGAACTCCTTGGCGTGGGTCTTGACAAAGCAGTAGGAATGGGACAGTTCCCCGTAGTAGATTTCCGGCCGGGTGACCTTGATGTCGGTGACTGAAGCCGGCGGTATGTCCTTGATCATGAAGGTGGGCAGGCCCTCCTGGGTGAACTGGTTGACCGGCCCCTGGCAGATCCCGTAACCGTGGGTATAGGTCAGGTGCTCGTTGATCCAGATGCGGCTGGGAAGGCTTGCGGAGGAAAGCTCTCGGGGAGACAGGCTCACCTGCCGGTATTCCCCATCGATCCAGTAGCGGTCGTTGTCCACGTCCACGAAATCGTAGTAGGGGCGGATGATCTGGAGTTGCCCGTAGGTCTGGAGCAGCGGCTGGTGGTCCCACAGCCGGATGTTCTGCATGGTCTGCTCGTTCTGCTTCAGGGTCTCGGAGGTCAGGTTCTCCAGGGCCGGGAACTCCTCTTCCTTCACCCGGTCGATCCCGTAGGCCATGCGCGTATGCTTGACGGCGTATTCGATATAGGGACTCTCCTTGCTGATCTCGTTGGGAGCCACCTCGAAGGTCTGAATCACATAGGGATACCCCTGGTTTGCCACGAATCCCACCCCCAGCAGAATCCCGATCCCGGCCAGCGCCAGGGTGAACTTGGCGCGGAAGGCGCTGGCCATCACCAGGCCCGCGGCCACCAGGCTGATGAAGATCATCAGGCTCAGGACCGGGAGCTGGGCGTGGATATCGGTGAAGCTGGCTCCGTAGACCACGCCCCGGTCGGAATAGAGGAGGTTGTATTTTTCCAGGTGGTAGTGAATGGACCGCCATGCCAGGAATGCAGCCACCAGGCCGAGAATATGGAAACGGGCCGCCGTGATCATGCGGGGGCCGCTACGGGTGATCTGGACTCCCCCCTGAATCAGGTAGACCGCGGCGCTGGCGATGGCCGAAAAGACCAGCAGCGCCCACCCGAACTGGTAGATGAACTGGTAAAAGGGCAGGGTGAAGAAATAGAAGCCGATGTCCTTCTCGAAGAGAGGATCGGCGCTGCCGTAGGCCACGGCGTTCTGATAGGCGAGATAGACGTCCCACTTGGTGCCCGCCCAGCTCCCCACGATGTAGGCGATGAATATGGTGCCGCCCAGCAGGAACTTGCGGAACACCTGGTCCACGCCTTCAGGGATTTCAATCAGGTTGTCGGGTGAGAAGGAAGGTTGATCGCCGGCCAGCCGGCGCGCCACCTTGGCGTTGGCGTGGACCACCATGAAGAAGAAGAGTCCGAACAGCCCGGTCAGGCTCCACTGGGTGACCAACTGCTTGGTGAAGATCACGGGATAGCCCGTCTCCTCGAACCAGAGCCAGTCCATCCACAGGCCGATGATTCCATTGAACAGTCCCAGGCCGAACAGAATCGCCAAAATAACGAGCAATCCCCAGTTTCTTCTCATCAGTGATCTCCTTGGGATCCAATCGGATTCATTCCCGGGCAGCGGCGTGGTTACCGAGTTGCCGGCGCCGGCGCATTAATTCTGCATTAATTCCGGTAAAACTGGACGATGTCTTCATCCGGGTGGTCCAGCGACAGCATGAGAAACAGGTAGTCCTTGAGGTGCCGGGTCAACAGGAAATTCTGCTTGACGTGCCGATGCCCGTTCTCGCCCATGGTCCGGCGCAGTCCGGGGTTGGCCAGCAGTTGCATGGTTCGCAGTGCCGCCCCTTCAGGCGAGTGTACCAGGAAACCGGTCACTCCGTTCAGAATCTGCAGCTTGATCCCACCGACTCGTCCTCCCACCACCGGCTTTTTCTTCCAGAGGGCTTCGCTCACCGTCAACCCGAAGCCCTCCTTGATCGACTTCTGCATCACCACGGTGGACCCGCGCACCAGCGCGTTGATCTCCAGGTCGCTGAACGGGGGAAGCAGGCACACGTGAACGTCCGGATCGCCGGCCGCCGCTTCCTCCACCTCCCGCAACACCACGTCGCCTTCGGGGTCGTCCGGGGCGCCGCCCCCGGCCAGCAAAAGCTGGCAGTCATGGTTCCTCTTGACCAGGCGGTAGGCGGCAATGACCCCCAGCGGGTCTTTGAGCCGGTCGAAGCGAGAGATCTGAGTCAGGATCGGACGGGTGCTGTCCAGTTCGTACTTGTCCAGCACGTCTTGGATGGCGCTCTGGCTCAGGGGCTTGTTCTTGTCGCTCAACGGGTCGATCGAAGGCGGGACCATGTATTGAGGGACGGCCAGGTCGCGCGCAAAGTCGGGCATCGAAAAGACCGAGGCGTCGTACTGATCGATCAGCGGGCGGAGGAAGTTCCAGACCTCGGGATTGGGGGTTGAGACGTCGATGTGGCAGCGCCAGATCCAGCGGCGCCCGATATCCTTTTTCTTGAGGATCAGCCCTGCCGGCTGGGGGTCGTGGACCACGATAACGTCGCCGTTCAGATCGAGGCTTCCGAGGTTGGCTTCGGTGTTGGCCTGGAAGTGGTCCAGCATTTCCCGGGTGATTTTTTCCGGATGCCCGTGCAGTGCGTTGTGGAAGGCCTTGGTGATGTTGAAGAATGCCTGGTCTCCCTTGATGACGTCCCAGGTGGCTTCGATTCCCAGCTCGCCGAGCAGCGGGACCAGCCGGGTGAGGATCTCGGCCACTCCGCCGCCGACCGCGGTGGAGTTGATGTTCTGCAGCCGCTTCTTCCGAACCCTCTCGGCGAAGACGGAGAGCTCGGCGATTTCTTCCCGGCCGACGATCTGCTCGTAGTCCTGCAGCCGGATGGCCATGTCAGTCTCCCAGGCGACTGGTTCCGAGTTGGATGATTCGGCGGCGCAACTCGTCCAGGGTCATGGCATAGGGGTTCAGCCTGTCGATCTCGTCCGCCAGGGCTTCCTGCCCGATGCCGCTCAGCCAGAAGGAGAAATCGTTGGTAATCCGCTCCAGGCGGAGCCGGGCCTCGAAGAAGTGGAAGTAGAGGGAGGTGTTGGAGACCGAGGGAAGCCGGTTCAGGAAATCGGGCAGGTCCCGAGCTACGATCCCTGTCGGCACCACGAAGCTCTTGGCCCTGCAGAAGTGAAACTCGTCCCCGGGCGGACACTCGCGGGCGCGGCCTCCCGTGCTCTCCAGAAAGGCGGCGATCTCGGCCACCATGCCCTCCCGAATCCGGCGGATGGAAGAGAGGCCGAGCAGGTCGATGGCGGCCAGCTTTTCCGCCAGGGGCTCCTCCTGGAGCGCTTCCGAGATCCAGAGGGCGAAGTCGTTGTAGAACTCGTGCCTGGCGAACTGCCGAGAGAGGAAATGCTCCTCGTGGGTGTGGTAGAAGATGGAAGATCCCGAGATCCGCTTGAGAATGGCCAGCAGCTCCGGCAAGTTGCGAGCCTTTTGACCGGTCAGAACCACCAGCCGGCGTTCCGTATTGAACACGAAGGGCTCGCTGTGAGGCATGGCCGGGGTGGTGCGGGTAGCCAACCGAGCCTCGAAAGCGGGGTTGGAACCCTGATCTGAACCGGAGCGGCGAGATGGATGCAGCCGCCGAAAGAAGGCCAAGAATAGGTAATCGATGGGGTGATGTCAATAACGTCAGGCCGAGGAGGAGTAAGGGGCGCTGAAGCTTCGGAGTTCGCTCGTCCGAGCGGGCCGGCTGCTCCTCCTGCGTATCTTTCGGCGATAGGCGGGAACCCGGGCCAGCCCTTCCCAATAGGGGGAGGGATTCCAGGACGAAGAGCCCTTGGGCAGGCGGGACCTGGGTCGGGTCTTCAGGGCCTGGACGGTGCCGCCGTTTTCCTGGATCAGCTTCCGCAGAAACTCATCCTGCCATCTCCGGTAGGCCATGACGCCGCCGCCGTTGTTGAGAATGGCATAGAAGACCGGTCCGTGGGCCTGGGTCATGGCTACGCCCGCCAGCGTGCTGACACCCCCATCCTTGGAGGAATTGGTTCCCGTTTTCCCCAGGACACGGCCGCGGTACCTGGAGTGCCGAAAACGCCCGCGAAGCGTCCCCGGGTCGACACCGGCCGCGGCCATGATGTCCTGCAGCTTCATGCCATGACCCTGCAGGGTGGCGCGAAGGCAGTGAAGCACTTGAATGGCGGCGCGCGCGGTCATGCGGCTGCGTCCGATGCCGGACGGTTTTTCTATCCAAAGATCCGAGGGACGGATCCCCATCTCCCGGATCAGATAGTCCCGCATGGACTCGGCTCCTCCCAGGGCGCGCCCCAGCCTGTCGGCGATATGGTTGACGCTGAATGCATTCACCCTCCACAGGATGTCCCGGAGGCTCGGTGACGAGTGGCTGAGATACTCGATTCGCAACCGCTCGCTGACGCACTCTTTCGGCGCGGCGTAGACTCGTCCCCCAATCCTGATGCCTGTTCGCCGGAAGTAGCGTGCCAGGTACCGGACAGGAAAGTTGCGGTTGCTGCTGGAGTTCACCGAAAAGGGTCCGGTTACCACCAGGTCTCCCGTCACCCGGCGCAAGCCCCTTCGCTTCAGGGATCGAGTCAATCGGTAAAGTTCCGCCCTGCCGAGAAGGGGATTCCCGTCGCTGACCAGGTAGAGATTGCCGGGCAGCACCCGTTTTTCCTGATCGATGGGGGAGTCGCCGTAGACTCGAGTGACGAAGCGGTGATCGGGGCCCAGTTGCGCCAGAGCCACCAGAGAGGTGACCAGCTTCATTACCGAGGCCGGATTGAGCGGGGTATCCGGGTTCAGTTGCGCCAGAACGGCGCGACCATCCAGCGATTCCACCAGAATCCCCTGCCTGTCCAGGTTGTAGCGATGCCTCCGGATTCGGCGAGAGAAATTCTGCAGGGCCGTGCTTTCCAGTTGCCGGGGCGGGGCAGGCAGCGGTTGGGCCGACGGTTGTCGAAGCTCGCTGCTTTGATTGGCGCCCGCGGGCCAGAAGGCGCTCAAAACCAGGATTGCAAGACAGCAGGGACCGGATTGGAGCGGTCGCAAGTGTCGGATCAGAGCAGCCGTCATAAATGAGGGTCCACGGAGAGGACAGCGGAATCATTCCATCATAGGAAAAGATGGCTTGGCTTGTAAACCTAAAAGATACAACGCCTGACGGGATTGGGCGCCACCCGCCGGGCGCCTGGGGACGACACCGGGAGCCCCATAATGCGCTTGACAGTCTCTTCGGCCCTTTCCTATACTGCCGCATCTAACGCCGGCTGGATTCTCCACGATATTCAAAATTGCTGCAATCATGAACGGTGTCCAGGGAGGGTACCGTGGCCCACTGTCCGGAATGCGAAGCCGAATTGAAATTGGAAGACGACGTGGAAAAGGGTGAGATCGTAACCTGCGCCGATTGCGGGGCCGACCTGGAGGTCGTGGGCATGGATCCCGTGGAGTTGGACCTGGCTCCGGAGGAAGAAGAAGATTGGGGGGAATGATCCCCCGGCAAGGAGTGTTTACAACTCACCGTCCGATCCGATCGACCACAGAGGATGCGAGAGTTGCTTGACCGATTCCGCTCCCTGTGGTTTTTTTGCGTGTACCGATGAAAGTTGGATTGCTCTGCTCCATCCTGCGCAAGGAAGAAAAGCTGCTGCTGCAGGAGTTTCGCCGCCGTGGGGTGGCTCCGGAGATCGTCGACGACCGCGAACTGGTCTTTCGTCTGGACTCCAGGCATCTGGACTTCGACGTGGTGCTGGAGAGAAGCGTCAATCACTCCCGGGCGCTCTATTCCCTGAAGGTTCTCAACGACTGGGGGATCCGGACGGTCAACCGCTATCCGGTGGCCGAAATTTGCGGCAACAAGTTCCTGACCACCAGCGCGCTCCTCCGGAATCGGATCCCCACCCCTCGAACGGTCATGGCCTTCACGCCCAGGTCCGCCTTGAAAGCCATCGAGGAACTGGGTTATCCGGTCGTGCTCAAGCCGGCGGTGGGGTCCTGGGGGCGGCTCCTCTCCAAGATCAATGATCGAGAGGCCGCCGAAGCGGTGCTGGAACACAAGGATATCCTGGGTTCCTACCAACACTCCGTCTTTTACATCCAGGAGTACGTTCCCAAGTCGGGCCGGGACATCCGGAGCTTCGTGGTGGGTGACGAGACCATTTGCGCCATCTATCGCTATTCCTCCCACTGGATTACCAACACGGCCCGGGGGGGGCGCGCCGAGAATTGCCCGGTGACCCCGGAAATCGACCGCCTGTCTCAGGCGGCTGCCCGAGCCGTCGGCGGAGGGGTCCTTGCCGTGGATCTCTTCGAGTCCGAGTCGGGATTTCAGGTCAACGAAGTCAACTACACCATGGAGTTCAGGAATTCCATCCATACCACCGGTGTCGACATCCCGGCCGGAATCGTCGACTACGTCCTGAAGACTGCCGCCGAAGGGCAGTCCGGGTCCGAGGAGCTTCCATGATCTCGGCTTCCATCGTGGGAGGTTCCGGTTATACCGGTGGAGAGGTGTTGCGCCTTTTGCTGGGCCATCCGGAGGTTGAGCCGTGCCAGGTGACCTCGGAATCCAGGGTGGGCAAGTTCGTCCATTCGGTGCACCCCAACCTTCGCAAGCGCTGCAAGCTGCGGTTCGTGTCCAGCCAGGCCTTGAAGAAGGTGGACCTGCTCTTCCTCTGCCTGCCCCACGGGATGGCCATGGATCGCATGGAGGAGTTCCTCGATCTGGGCGGTCGGGTCATCGATCTCTCCTCCGATTTTCGCTTGCGCGCCCCGGCGGACTACTCCGCCTGGTACCAGCACGAGCATTCCAGGCCGGAGCTGCTGGCCGAAGCGGTCTACGGCATTCCCGAGCTGCACCGTCAGGAGATTCGAGAGGCCAGGCTGGTGACCGGGGCGGGCTGCCTGGCCACGGCCGCCATTCTGGGTCTCTTCCCGCTCTTCAAGGCGGGCCTGGTGGATTCGGAGGATATCTTCATCGAGGCCAAGGTGGGCTCGTCGGCGGCCGGCAACAAGTCCAGCCTGGCTTCCCACCACCCGGAGCGCAGCGGTTCCCTCCGGTCCTTCCGGCCGACCCGCCATCGCCACACGGCCGAGGTACGGCAGGAGCTGGCTCTCAACGGGGCCAGGCCCCGGATTCACTTGTCGGCCACTTCCACCGATTCGGTGCGGGGCGTTCTGGCCACGGCCCAGGTGCTTCTGGAGCGCTGTCCGCAGGAGAAGGCACTCTGGAGAACCTATCGGGAGGCCTATCAGGCGGAGCCCTTTCTCAGAATCGTCAAGGAAAGAGCGGGGGTCTACCGCTACCCGGAACCCAAGATCCTGGCGGGGTCCAACTACTGCGACGTCGGCTTCGAGCTGGACCCGGCCGAGGGACGCCTGGTGGTGCTTTCCGCCCTGGACAACCTGATGAAGGGAGCGGCGGGAAACGCGGTTCAGGCCATGAACGTGATGCACGGCTGGGAGGAGACCCTGGGGTTGGGCTTTCCCGGTTTGCATCCCGTATAATGAGGGAGACAACGCATTTGTGGAGCCCTCCAATGGCGATGGGAAGGTCGAAGGCGCTCGGGCTGTTGGCGGCAATCGCCTTGGCCGCCGTGATTCTGTTTTCCCGGGTGCCGCTGCCGGCGGTGGCGAAGGACGAGCCCAGGCAGGTTCAACCCTTTGCCTTGCTCAAGGGGAGTTGCTTCGATCAGCGAGGCCTCAGCTTGCCGGGAGTGGCCGTTCAGGTGACGCTGCCGCCGGGGGAGAGCGGAAAGAAGAAGGAAAAGAGTTGGCGGATGCGGTCTGACCGCCGCGGGGAATTTGCCGTCCGTCTTCCCGCCGGAGAACAGACCGTGGTGGTGACCGCCAGCAAGAAGGGCTACCGGAAGACGGAAAAGTCCGTTCAGTTCTACGCCGACGAGCTGCAGCACGTCGTCATCCAGATGAAGCCGGTTCCCAAGTCGGAGTAGCCGGTTCCTCCTTAAAGCCCGCATTTCTCACCAGGTCGCTGGACTCATAATGAAAGCCCATTTTCAACGAAGCCTCCAGCCGAACGCGGGATTGCGAACCGCCGGCGGGATGGGTCCGGCGCCCCTTCTGCTGGTGCTGGCTCTGATCTGGGGCCTGTTTCCCGGGGAAGCCAGGCCCCAGGGCGACGAGGAGGCGCCTCGGACCAAGTCGATTCGCGGCCACGTGGCCGGGCCCGACGGGAAATCCCAGCCGGGGGCCAAGGTCTTCGTCAGGAACGTCAAGAACGAGACCACCACCATACTCGTCACGGACGAGAAGGGACTCTTTGCCATTTTCGGCCTGGAGCCGGCGATCGACTACGAGGTCCATGCCGAATACCAGCAGCTCGGATCGAGAGTTCTGGCCATCAGTTCCATGCTCAAACGTTACGACAACGTCCTCAACTTTAAGCTGGCGGAAAGGGTGGTCGAGGAAAAACCCGCGGATGTCCCCGTTCGGATGCAGAGCGTCGAGATCCCCGGCAAGGGTGGCTTGCAGATTGCAGGCGACTGGTACCCCCCTCCGGACGCGGAGGAGGGGCGGTTTCCGGCAGTGGTGCTGCTGCACGGCTCCGGGGAGACCCGCGGCGTGTGGGACGCCTTCATCCGGGAGAAGCTTGCGGGAAACATGGTGGGGGTGCTCAACCTCGATCTGACCGCCGGAGACGAGGAGTCCTCAGCGGACGCGGCCACTCCTTCGGGGGCGGATCCCGATCGGATGGATGCCTTGCTGGAACTGTTGGAGGCGACCTTTGCCTGGCTGGAGGCCCGGGGAACGATCGATCCCTACCTCGTCGGCGTGGTGGGCACGGGTCTTGGAGCCGACCTGGCGTTTCTGGCCTCCGGCAAGTACGAAAACGTGCGCGCGGCGGTGGTGGTTTCCGGCAACCTGGCCAATGTCCGCGGTCTGGCCGAGCGGGCTCAGGACTTCCAACCTCACTCCATCCTCTTTCTGGCAACCCAGGGGGATGAGTCCTCCACCGCTTCCATCGCCGGATTGGAGCGGCAGACCGGATACCCGAGACAAACCCGCGTGTTTGAAGGCTCCAGTTACAGGGGGTTCGAGGTGCTTGCGGAGATTCCGGAAGCCTCCGACCTGGTGGTGGAGTGGTTGGACAAAAGGCTGCGCTGAACGCCGCCGCGGAATTCAGGCGGTAGCGGCCGGACTCGCCTCGAGCCCCGGGTTGCGCCTTGACCCCGTTTCCCCAAGCCAAGTCAAGATCGAGGAGATCGAGCAACCATGCTGGTGGTCAAGGTGGGTGGCAGCCACGGCATCGACTACGACTCGGTGTGCCGCGACCTGGCCTCCCTCATCCAGTCGGGACGCCGGGCCATTCTGGTCCATGGCGGCTCGGCCGAAACCAATGCGCTCTCCGAAAAGCTGGGGAAGCCCCCCCGCATGGTGACTTCGGTTTCGGGCTATGAATCCCGTTACACCGATCGCGAGACCCTGACCATCTTCGAGATGGTCTATTGCGGCAAGATGAACAAGGGGATCGTGGAGCGGTTTCAGAAGCTGGGGGTGAATGCCGTGGGGCTCTCCGGGATGGACGGCCGCATCTGGCAGGGTCGCCGCAAGTCGACCATCACCATCGTGGAGAAGGGTAAGAGGCGGGTGCTGCGCGACGACTACACCGGGCGCGTCGAGAGCGTGAACCTGGATCTGCTCAACCTTCTGCTGGATCACGGTTACACGCCGGTGCTGACGCCGCCGGCCGTAAGCCGCCAGGGGGAAGCCATCAACGTGGACGGCGATCGAGCCGTGGCCATGCTTGGGGCGGCACTGGGGGTGGACAGGCTGGTCATCCTGTCCAACATCCCGGGGCTGTTGCGGGACCTGGAGGATGAGAACAGCCTGATTCGGGAAATCCCCGTGGAAGAGGCCGATGCATTCATGGAATTCGCCCGGGGCCGCATGAAGAAGAAGTTGCTGGGAGCGGTCGAGGCGGTGCAGCAGGGAGTCCGGGAAGTCATCTTCGGCGATGCCCGGCTGCCCGATCCCGTCACCCAGGCCCTCTCCGGGAGGGGCACCGTCATTCGCCGCCGGACCGGGGATGGCGATCTATGAACTCCCGCTGACCATCCTGCGGCGCATGTGCAGGACGGTATCCCGGGTTTCCACGATTTCAAATCCTGCTGTCGAAAAGAGGCGCGCCGGGCCCATCCACACGTCGCCGGGATCCAGACGGTCCGTCAGACTCTTCCTGCGCGGAAAGCCTTCGACCTCCACCACGCCTTCCGCTGCCAAATCCCTCAACGCCAGTGCCATCGCTTGATGCATAAGGCCTTGACCGCGATGGCTTCCAGCGATGCCAAAACAAACAAAGGCGTAAACCGAGTCGACCGGTTCCAGGTCGAAGGTCGCACACAACTTTGGCCATGCCGTCCGCGGACCGACTCGACACCAGGCAACCGGCCGATCCTCCAGGTAGAAAATCCGTCCATGGTAGTGCCCGGCTTCCCAAAGTGTCCGACGCAGGCACCGGTTGTCCGTCTCGCTGCGATCTTCCCATCCTTCCCAATCAGGGGTTTCCCAGGCAACGCACCAACACCAGTCATGCGGCGGTGTAACCAGCAGCGTTGCAAAGTCCCGTACGGTATCCGGTCCCAGTCGCCGAAGGGTTAGTACGGAATTGTTCACGGGTTCAGGCGCTCGAGACCGCGCGGAGAGCGTGATCGAAGGTCTTGATCTCGCTTACGCCGCGCCTGCGGCAGCTCGCAAGGTGGCAAAGGTCCCGGGGGCTCAAGCCGGAATACCGTTCATGGAGTTGTCGGGCCAGGGTGACGTCCTCTTCTTCCAACGGCCACACTTCCACCCGAGATCTGAGGACCAGCGCCATGGCTGCATCGAGTGCTTCGATTCTCGCAACCGGGAGATAGGCTTGCACCAACTCTTGTAGAACCTCGGCCGAAGTACACAGCGGCGTGCGGTTCCGGTTGACCTCCACGAAAAACTTTCTGGCACGGTCTCGAAGTGGATGGGGTCGTCCGACCGCATACATAAAGAGGTTGGTGTCGACAAAGATCACGTGTGAGATGCACCTCGTCTGCGCGATTGGTTGACCAGGTCCAGGTGCTGGCCCCAATCCGGTTCCGTCTCGGGGCCCTCCAGACTGTCGCAGGCGCGAAAAAACTCTTCCACATCCTCCGGGGATTGGAAGGGCTTGGCGTGCAGTCGCTCCTGCAGGCGCTCGCGGGCGGCAGCCCTCAACCACGCGCTCAACGTCATGCCCTCCTTTTGCGCCTGATGCACAAAACGGTCGCGATCTTCATCGGGGATGACAAGCTGAACTCTGGCCATGACCTCCACCTGTATAATCTATAGGTATGTGTATGAATATTACATAAATTTGCCTCTGCGAACAAGTTCCCCGGGTTTCTCCCGGAGCATGACTATGCCCCAGCCACTTGGTGATGCTACCATGAGAGAGTCAAGTATGATGTACATGTATATGAACATTCCAGGTGGATCGATGACTGACAAGCATTCTATCGCCGAGGCGCGCCGCAATCTACCGAAACTCGTTCGAGTGGTCGAACAGGGAATGGAGGTGGAGTTGACCCGGCGCGGCAAACCCGTGGCGGTGTTAATCGGCTGCAAGCGATTCGAGCGGCTCGTTTCGAGCCGCCGTAGTTTCGTTACGGCGTATCAGGTCTTCACGAATGAGAGCGACCTCACGGAGCTTGCACTTGACCCTGACCAATTGTTTGCCAGGCAACGCGAGAAGACACCGGGACGCGACGTCCGATTGTGAACTGTGAAATACCTGCTCGATACCAACATCATCTCGGAGCCTCTCAGGCCGAAGCCGTCCAACAGCGTCATGCGGCAGTTACGTCGGCATGAGAACGACATTGCGATTCCGGCGCCCGTCTGGCACGAGCTTCGGTTCGGCTGCGCCCGGCTGAGCCCGTCACGACAACGGGAAGCCATCGAGAGCTATATCGAGGATGTGGTGCTGGCAAGCTTTCCAGTGCTGGAGTATGACCAGCGAGCCGCTGACTGGCATGCGATCGAACGTGCGCGACTAGGCGCAGCCGGCAAGACGCCACCGTTTATTGACGGGCAGATTGCCGCGATCGCTTTCGTCAGCAACTTGACCTTGGTGACGTTGAATGTGAGCGACTTTCAGCAGTTCAAGGGACTACGAATACGAAGTTGGGCGTAAGCCCGGTCCGTAGCCCCTTGAAAAAACGTCTGGCGGTTTCCTGGTCGGCGATCAACTTCCCGTTGCCGCCCGGCAGGGCGCGGGCATAAAATGAGAGCACCAAGCGGCGACCCCCACGCGGTTTCGACTATAGGAGCGACGGTCTGACTGCCATGACGGCTGAATCCCTGAAGTCAAGACTGATTGCAGCCGGGGCCCTGGTGCTCTGCCTGGCCGGGTCGGGACTGGGGTCTGAGCAGTTCCCGGCCGAGGCCCTGGAGTTTTTCGAGAAGAAGGTGCGTCCGGTCCTGGCCTCCCACTGCTACGACTGCCACGGTCCCCAGATGCAGCAGGGCGGGCTGCGGCTGGACTCCAGGGAGGGAGTGCTCAAGGGGGGCAGCCGCGGAGCCGCGGTGGTGGAAGGGGAGCCCGGGTCGAGCTGGTTGATCAGGGCGGTTCGCCACCAGGAGCTGGAGATGCCGCCGGCCGGCCGGCTGTCGCCCGAGCAGATCGGCGCCCTGGAACGCTGGGTCGCCCTGGGTGCGCCCTGGCCCAAGCCTGCCGCCGCCCCGGGAGGGCCCGGGGAAGTGGATGAGTTCTACGCCGCAATGCTGCGGGAGCACTGGTCCTATCAACCCTTGACCGAACCCCGGGCGCCGGGGAATGGCGCGCTTGCATCGGGGCATCCGGTGGACCGGTTCATTCTGGCGGAGTTGGAGCGCCGGGGGCTGAAGCCGGCCGCCCCGGGCGACCGGCGGACCCTGGTTCGAAGGCTCAGCCTGGTGTTGACCGGGCTGCCGCCCGAGCCCGAGGACGTCGATCGATTCGTTCGGGACACCTCCCCCAACGCCTACGAGCGCCTGGTGGACCGTCTTTTCGCCTCGCCTCACCTGGGGGAACGGTGGGCGCGTCACTGGATGGACGTGATGCGCTACGGGGAAACCTACGGCTACGAGTGGAACTACGAGCTGCTGGCTGCCTGGCGCTACCGGGACTATCTCATCCGGGCCTTCAACCAGGACCTGCCCTTCGACCAGTTGGTCCGGGAACACGTGGCCGGCGATATGCTGGAACAACCCCGCATCGACCGCAGGTTGGGACTGAACGAGTCCCTGGCCGGGGCGGCTTTCTTCCGCCTGGGAGAGATGGGTCACGACAACTGCGTGACCTTCCGTGAAATCCGCACCGACGTGGTCGACAACCAGATCGACACCCTCACCAAGGCGTTTCAGGGGCTGACGGTAGCCTGTGCCCGCTGCCACGACCACAAGCTGGACCCCGTTCCCACCCAGGATTACTACGCGCTCTACGGGATCCTGAACAGCTCGCGCCAGCTTTCCCGGACGCTGGACGTCGGGGACTCCGACCGATGGATCAAGGAACGCCTCAAGAAGCTGAAATCCTCTATCCGCAAGGAGCTGGCCAGGCTTTGGATGCGGCAGTCCGAACAGATACCCGACTACCTGCTGGCGCTCCAGGCGGCCCAGGCGGTCGGGGTCCCGGAGGCGGCCCGGGCCGCCGCTCTCGAGCCCGAAAGGCTGGAGCGATGGCACCGGGTCCTGCTCAAGCAGAGCATGGACCCCGAGGGGATTCTCTATCCGTGGGCGGCCATCGCCTGCGAGGCCGGGTTGTCTCCCGCGCGGTTTCTCCGGGCCTGGTCGAAGATGGAGACCCACTACAAGCGGGAGATGGCGGAGCGCAAGGACTTCAACCGGAGCCACTTCCTGAATTTCGGCGATTTTCGTTCCGGCAGCCTGGGCGACTGGCGCCCCGACGGTCTCGGGCTCATGGGGGGGACGGTAACCGATGGGGCATTAACCCTTGGCAACCAGGGCTCTCGAGCTGTTTCGGGGGTTCTTTCCGCCGGCCTCTACAGCCACGTCCTCTCGGAACGCCTCAACGGCGCCCTGCGCTCTCCCTATCTGCCCAAGGACAAGAAATTCGTGAGTCTCCGGCTCATGGGAGGCAAGCTGGCTTCCCGCCGGACCATTGTGGATCACTGCATCCTCGGCGACGACTACAAGCCGCTGGAGAGCGATCGCCTGTCCTGGTACCGGATCCCCATCAAGCACCGCGACACGACCTTTCCGCTCTATATCGAGCTGGTCACCAAGGACGGGAATCCCCGCATACCCGAGCGCCCCCGGCATCTGAAGGACTACACGGAGGAGGACTTCGTCAGACCCGGGTCCTATTTCGGCATTTCTCAGGCGGTGCTGCACGACATCGAGGAACTGCCGCGGGAGGAACTGGACCACCTGGCCCCGCTGTTGCAGGGGGCTCCGCCGCGAAGCGCCGAGCAGTTGGCCCGGCGCTATGGAGCCGCCAGCCGGCGGTCCCTGACCGCCTGGGCCAAGGGCAAGGCGGGGTTGCCGGAGGTGCGCTGGATCAATTGGCTGATCGGGAACGAGCTGCTGGAGAACCGCAAGGACCTGAGCCCCAGGCTCAACCAACTGGTTTCCGCCTACCGCAACCTGGAGTCCCGCCTCTCGAATCCGAGCATCATCAGCTCGATGGGCGACATCGATCCTGGATTCGATGCCCCCTTGCTGGAGAAGGGAGACGCCAAGCGTCCCGGCAATCCGGTGCCTCGCGGCTACCTGACCCTGTTGAAGGCCTCCGGTTCGGCCTTCCGGACCCCGGGCAGCGGGCGCAGGGAACTGGCCGAGATCATCGCCTCGGCCAACAATCCGCTGACGGCCCGGGTGATGGTGAACCGTCTCTGGCACCACGTGTTCGGCCGTGGCATCGTGGCCACCGTGGATGACTTCGGCCGATTCGGAGACAAGCCCACCCATCCCGAACTGCTCGACTACCTGGCCGGCCGCTTCGTCAAGGAGGGATGGTCGGTCAAGCGGTTGCTGCGCCTGCTGGTTCTCTCGGAGACCTTCCGTCAGTCCAGCCGGCCCTCGTCCCTGGCCACCAGGGTCGACCCCGACAACCAAAGCCTCCACCACTATCCGCTGCGGCGGTTGGAAGCCGAGGTCATTCGGGACACCATCCTGTCAGCCTCCGGGAGGTTGGAACCCCGCCTCTTCGGTCCCAGCATCCAGCCCTTTCGGGACGACCCCAAGGATTATCGCAAGCTGCTCTCCGGACCCCTGGACGGAAACGGGCGGCGCAGCCTCTATCTGAGAGTGACCCGCATGGAGAGTCCGCCCTTTCTGGAACTCTTCGACTTTCCGGCGCCCTCGGCCACCCGCGGCCGTCGAGACCGCACCAACGTGCCTTCCCAGGCCCTGGCCCTGCTCAATGACGCCTTTGTGGTCGAGCAGGCCGGCTTTTGGGCGGAGCGACTGCTGGCTGAAGGGGATGAAACGGTGGAAGCCCGCCTGGAACGAATGTTCCGCCGGGCGCTTGGCCGTTCCCCGGACGCGACCGAGCTGGGGCGATTCGGAGGCGCGGTCTCGCGGTTGTCGGCCTTGCACGGCGTCTCTGAAGAGAATATACTGGGCGAAAAAAAAGTGTGGAAAGATGTGGCTCACGCCATGTTCAATCTGAAAGAGCTTATCTATCTGTTCTGAGGCCCTACCATGTCGATTCGAAAAGGGAACGGAGAGGGTTGTCCGGGGTATGCCGGCGCTCCCCTGACGCGCCGCGAGGTGCTCAAGCAGGCAGCCAATGGTTTCGGAATGCTGGCGCTGTCGTCGCTCATGGCCGATGAGGCCTACGCCGGGCTTGTTCCCACTCCCACGGCCATGCCTCATTTCCCCTCCAAGGTGAAGAACGTCATCCTCTGCTTCATGCCGGGCGGGGTCTCCCACATGGATACGTTCGATCCCAAGCCCAAGCTGGACGAGCTGCACGGCCAGCTTTCGGGAGACGGGCAGAGAACCTGGCAGGGGTGCCCCTGGAGCTTCAAACGCTACGGACAGTCCGGGATGCCCGTCAGCGAACTGCTCCCCCATATCGCCACCTGCGTCGACGATCTGGCCGTGGTCCGGTCCATGGTCTCCGGGTTCCCGCTCCATCCCCGGGGCAACATCCTGTTCCACACCGGCAGGAACGTGGGAGGGCATCCCAGCCTGGGATCCTGGATCACCTACGCTTTGGGCAGCGAGAACAAGAACCTGCCCGGATATGTGCTGCTGCACACCGGAGATATTCCCCCCGGCGGCCTGGAGAATTTCTCCAACGGCTTCCTGCCGGCCACCCACCAGGCCTTGCCCGTCAAGGCCGAGGGCAATGCCATCGACAACCTGGTGGCCTCCGACGGCCCGCGGCTGCAGCAGGCCAAGCTGGACCTGCTCCTGGACCAGGACCGGGCCTTCGGCGCCTCGACCGGCAGCGACGACGCCGTGGAGGCGGCCATCCGCAACTACGAAATGGCCTACCGCATGCAGTCCCTGGTGCCGGACGTCCTGGATCTGGACAAGGAGACCGAAGCCACCAAGCGTCTCTACGGCCTGGACACCACCAACAAGGACAAGCGGAACTACAGCCTGCAGTGTCTGCGGGCCCGCCGGCTGGTGGAGGAAGGGGTGCGCTTCGTGGAGGTCACCTGCCCGGTTCTGTTCGGGCAGAACAACGGGACCTGGGATCAGCACTCCTATCTGAAGCGGGGCCACGAAGCCAACGCCCTGGTGACGGACCAGGCGGTGGCCGCTCTGATCAAGGACCTCAAGTCCCGCGGCATGCTGGAGGAGACGCTGCTCATCTGGGGCACCGAGTTCGGACGGACGCCCGACAGCTCCAACGGCGACGGCCGCGACCACCTGGAGACCGCCTTCACCATCTTCATGGCCGGCGGGGGCATCAAGGGCGGCACCCTCTATGGCGAGACCGACGAGATCGGCAAG
Source organism: Terriglobia bacterium (assembly GCA_963665655.1). GTDB lineage: Bacteria > Acidobacteriota > Terriglobia > Versatilivoradales > Versatilivoraceae > Versatilivorator. The sequence continues at coordinate 2,923,517 of OY762429.1, read as the reverse complement.
AAAGCGGTGGAGAACATCACCACCGTGCACGACCTCCATGCCACCATCCTTCACCTGGTCGGCCTCGACCATGAGAAGTTGACCTACCGCTTCGGCGGGCGGGACCTCAGCCTGACCGACGTCCACGGCAGCCTGATCCGGCCCATCCTGGCTTAGGCCGCGTTGTCACGTCCCCCCGGTGAGGAATGCGGGCTCGCCGCCTTCGATCGAAATCAAGCCCCCTTCCAGTCCCGGCGAAAGCGCTTCGAAAGCGGTTACTGATCCGCCGCCTACGCGGCTAGGTTCACGTGAAATTCCAACGACCCCAGGCTTCCGCCTGGGGCTACCCGAGGCCGCAGCTACGCTGCTGTATAAGGAGGGTCCATAAGCGACCTTGTCTCAGGTAACTCACGCCAACCGCCGCATACGCGGCTCTCCCTTAACCCACGACACTGCCGGTAGACAGGATTTTTCAATTGATAATTTCCGGGCGTCCGCTCCCCGAATTCGCCCAACGTCGTTCAAGATACCCAAGAATCACTCCCCCCTTGAGGGGGAGTCGCAGAAGCCAAGCCGAATGGCGGAGGCTGATGCGGAGGGGGGTTCGCACAAGGCGAGCCAACGGCGAGATCTTGTGCGCCGTCGCGGGGTCGCACGGCCAAGTTACTCGCGAAGGCTGATGCGGTGGGGGGCAAGGCTCGGCGCCGGACCGTGCGACCGGGGGCTGATAGAGTGCAACGTCCCCTATTCGCGTCCCTTCGTGGATTACTCTTTTTCGTTTGTTTCAGGGTGTGCGCGGTTCGGTCAGGAGAAGAACGCCAGCAGAACCCAGAGCACCAGGCCCGAGGAGATGATCAACAGAATGCAGACGGTGGTGATCGCCAGCGAGAGGATGCGAAAAAAGGCTTCCAGGAACCGAAATGCCGGGAAGTCCAGCAGGTCGGCCTCCAGTTCAGGAGGTTGCGACGGTTCCTTTGGATTCGATTGTTCCACCAGATGAAGGCGTGCTGCGGATTCGTTCATGGCTTGATTCCAGGCGGCTTGCTCAACGGTGTGACCGGCACCTATGAACTAGTACCGCTCCATCTCCCAGAGATCATCACCCCGAAAAAATAAATCTCGACGGTCGACGTAAGCGCGGCTCAACCGCCGAGCGACTCCGGTGGGATCAATGCAGGTCTCCGCGGCACCAGGCGTGTCGGCTTGCGTCCGAATCCACGGCCGTATAGAGTGTTTCCCGGAAGTTGTCTTCCTGCCGGCCGCGGAAGTCCCGGGCGGCTCGGCCGAATCCAAGCCGGACGGAGGAACCGCGTGGCTTCAGGCCCCAAGAGGCCGGTTGGATGGGCGGCCCTGGCGGCGTTGGCGGCCATGGCCCTGCACGGGGCCTGCATTCCGGTGGGAGAGGACTCGATAGAAGTCACGGCCACGGCCTACAACTCTCATTCGAGTCAGACCGACGATACCCCCAACCTGGCTGCCTGGGGAGACAGGCTGGAGCCGGGCATGAGGGCCATCGCCGTCTCCCGGGACCTGATTCCGCTGGGCTTCGTTCGCGGGGCCCGGGTGAGGATTGAAGGGTTCCCCGGCCGGCGCTTCGTCGTGCTGGACAGGATGCACTACCGATGGCGCCGGCGCATCGACATCTATATGGGTGACGACCTCGAGGCGGCGCGCAAGTGGGGCAGGCGCCGGGTTCGAGTCCATTATTTCTCCAGTTGGATCCAAAAGAGCGTGAAGCCTCGCGAGCGCTGACCGGGAGCCTGAAAGCGTGAACACGGCAACCTACCGGGCTGGAATCATCGGTCTGGGGTTTATCGGAGCCGCCGACCAGACCTCCGGCGATGCCCTGGGGCAACAGGTGGAGAACCTGGACGGCACCCATCTTTTCGCAGAATCCCTGCAGGTCCTGGAAAGCATCGTGGCCTTCCACGCCTCCCACGACCGCTCGGGCGCCTGGACGGAACTGCCGCTTCAGGGAGAGGACCGTAACCGACTGCTGAACAGCGGCTGACCTCCGCGCACGCCTCAGGCGTCCAGGACCCTGTCCAGCGCCTTCTCCATGGCTGCGATCAGCCCGGTGATGTGCTCCTCCTTCATGGGCAGCGACAAGGCGCACATGCTCAGGGTGTGGCTCAGGAAGTACCCTTCCTTCAGCAAGGCCAGAAAGACCTGGTGGCTCAAGGCCCGGTCGGCGCGGGCCAGGTCGCGGTAGGTCTCCAGCTTGCCCTCGACGAAGTAGATGCTGAAGACCGAGCCCGTGTTGATGGCCTGGGCATGGACGCCCCGGCGGGCGAAGAGGTCGTTCAACCCGGCGGTCAACCGGTCGGCCAGGCCGTTGAGGTGGTCGAAGGCCGCGGGCGTCAGCTCCCGCAGGGTGGCCAGGCCGGCAGCCATGGTCATGGGGTTGGCGCTGAAGCTTCCGCTCTGGGAAAAGCCGGTCGGGCCCCGGCTGGGATCCAGCAGGTCCATGAGGTCGGCCCGGCCGCCGAAAGCCCCCACCGGAAACCCTCCCCCCACGATCTTCCCAAAGCAGGTCAGGTCCGGATCGATGCCGAACTGTTCTTGCAGGCCTCCTCTGCCGGCCCGAAAGCCGACAATTTCGTCGAAAATCAGCAGCAGCCCGTGCCTGCGGGTGATCTCTCTCACGGCGCGGGCGAATTCCGGCCGAACCGGGAGCATCCCCGCCTTGGGGTCGAAGATGACGCAGGCCAGGTCCTGGGAGTGTTCTTCGATCAGCCTGGCGACAGCGGCCTCGTCGTTGTAGGGAAGCACCAGCACCTCGCCGGCCGCGTGGGGCGACATCCCTCCGGCGCCGGGCACGGAATGGGGAGCCTGGATGGGTCCGGCCCGGTCCAACGGGGGAAACACGCTGACTTCCACCGCGTCGTGGCTGCCGTGGTAGCCGCCTTCGAACTTGGCGATCCTGGACTTTCGGCTGAATCCGCGGGCCAGCCGAACCGCGTGCAGGGTGGCTTCGGTGCCGGAGTTCACGAACCGGACCCGGTCCAGGGTGGCGACCCGACGGCACATTTCGGCGGCCATGTCGGTCTCGATGCCCGTGGGGGCGCCCAGGGCGATTCCCTGATCCATCCGGGCCCGAACGGCCTCCATGACCTTGGGATGGTTGTGCCCCAGGATCTGGGTGGAGTGGTGGTTGGCGAAGTCCACGTAGCGGTGCCCGTCGATGTCTTCCAGGATGCACCCCCGGGCTCGGGCCATGGTCAGGGGATAGGGCTGAAAGAAGTAGGCGCCCTTGGCCGGTCCGGCCGTCACCGGCCCGCCTCGTCGAAAGGCGTCGGCCGAGTTGGGCGTGCGCCTGCTGTATTCTTCTTCCACCGAGATCGCTTGCTCCGTCATGATAGTGCCCTTTCCGGGTTTGACCTGAACAGTACCATGCCGTTTGTACCAGTTTCCCGCCCCCGGGCGCCAGAGAAACCTCCACGATCCAGGCGCCGCCGGCTTTTTGACTTCCGGGGAGCCTTGCCATAAAATCGGCCGCATTCAGGCCATTCTCCGGTGAGGTGAGTATGCGAACTCTCGCGAGACGGTTGCCGTTTCCGGGTTTTGCCGTCCTGGCTGTTGTCCTGGGATCGACGGCTGCCATCCCGGCCCCGGCGGTGGCGGAGGATGAGGAGAGGAAGCAGAATCCCTACAAGGGGAACCCGGAGGACATTCTGGTCGGGAAAGGCCTCTTCCGCTATTACTGCGCCGGCTGCCACGGTATGGAGGGCGGCGGGGGATTCCGCGGGCCCGATCTGGTTCGAGGGCGGCTCACCCATGTTGTGGACGATCACGACATGCTCGAGGTGGTCAGGAACGGAATCCAGGGAACCCAGATGCCTCCCCAGACGCTTCCCGACAGCAACCTGTGGCGCATGATCGCCTTTATCACCGATCTCCGGTCCAAGGCTCGGCCCCAGGCATTGAGCGGAGACTGGGAATCGGGGCGGGAGATCTTCAGCGGCAAGGGGTTTTGTTCCGGTTGCCACATGGTTCGCGGCGAGGGAGGCCGCTTCGGACCCGACCTGACTGGCCTCGGAAACACTCGCCCCTGGGAGTCTTTCCAGGAGGCCATGCGGGAGCCGAGCGCCCAGTTCAAGAACGTCCTTCAGGCGGACGGGCGCATGGCGGGCGGCTACGAGTCGGTGCGGCTGGTGACCCGCGCGGGAGAGCAGATTACCGGTGTCGTCCGCAACGAGGACACCTACACCATCCAGGTGCTGGACCAGCAGGAGAACTACCACAGCTATCGCAAGAGCGAGCTCCGGGACCTCGCCCACCTGGACCATTCCCTGATGCCGGCCTATTCGGAAAGCGCGCTTTCCGACCAGGACTTGATGGACCTGCTGATTTTCCTCACTCGGCCGTCCGCGGAATGAAGGCGTGGAGGAGCGTGTGTCCATGTTGTCCAGGCAGACCCGCCGCGGGCGGTCCCTTTCCGGGCCGGCCGGCTGGCGGAGGCGTCGTACAGGAAGAGGAGAACCCATGAAGCGAACATGGTTTGTGCCGGCGGTGTGCCTGTCGCTGACGTTTGCCGGCTTGGCCGGCTTGTCCCGGGCGGGCGAGGTGACCAGCCAACGATTGGTTCGGGCCCTGCAGGAGCCGCAGAACTGGCTCACCTACCGGGGAGACTACAGCGGCCAGAACTACCGCCCGCTCAAGCAGATTCACAAGGGCAACGTGGCCGACCTGCGGGTCGACTGGGTGTTTCAGACCGGCGTGGGGGCTGCCGCCAAGTTCCAGACCGTGCCCCTGGTGGTGGACGGGATGATGTACATCACGGCTCCCTACAACAACGGCTACGCCCTGGACGCTCGAACCGGCCGTCGACTGTGGCGATACCAGCGCAGCCTGCCCGACCAGAGTCTCTGCTGCGGCCCCATCAATCGAGGCTTCGCCCTCTTGCGGGACAAGCTGTTCATGGCCACCCTGGATTCCCACCTGGTGGCCCTGGACACCAAGACCGGAAACGTGCTCTGGGACGTCGAGCGGGCCGACTACAAGATCGGCTACAGCTCCACCGGGGCTCCCCTCATCGTCAAGGACAAGGTCATCATCGGAACCGGAGGGGGCGAGTACGGCGTCCGCTGCTTCCTGGATGCCTACGACCCCGATACCGGCAAGAGGCTGTGGCGGTTCTGGACCATTCCGGCGGCCGGAGAGCCCGGCTCGGAAAGCTGGCTGGGAGATTCCTGGAAGACGGGCGGGGCGCCCACCTGGATGACGGGAACCTACGATCCCGAGCTGGACCTGCTCTACTGGTGCACCGGCAACCCGGCCCCCGATCTCAACGGGGAGACCCGCCTGGGCGACAACCTCTACTCGGCCTCGGTGGTGGCGCTGGACCCCGACACCGGCAAGATGCAGTGGTACTTCCAGTTCACTCCTCACGACGTCCACGACTGGGACGCCAACGAGGTTCCGGTGCTGCTGGATCTCGAAATGGACGGCAAGCCCAGAAAGCTGCTGGTCCAGTCCAATCGCAACGGTTTCTACTACGTCCTGGACAGGGAAACCGGAGAGTTCCTCCATGCCAACGCGGTGGCGCGGGTCACCTGGGCCTCGGGAATCGACGCCAAGGGGCGGCCCATGGTGCTGCCCAACACCGCCCCCACCCCGGAGGGCAACCGGCAGTGCCCGGGAATGGGAGGAGGCTCCAACTGGATGGCGCCTTCCTACAATCCCGACTCCGGGCTGCTCTACGTGGTGGTCCGCGAGGAGTGCACCGACTACTTCAGCAGCGAGCAGGAACTGGAGCCGGGGCATTTCTGGCTGGGGAGCTTTCCCCGGGTCAAGCCCGACGAAGATACCTGGGGGGTGGTCAAGGCCCTGGTGCCCACCACCGGCGAGGTCAAGTGGGAGTTCAAGTTCCACACGCCGACCTGGGCAGGCACGCTCTCCACCGCGGGAGGGCTGGTCTTCGTGGGCGACATGGAGGGCTATCTCACCGCACTGGACGCCCACAGCGGCAAGAGCCTGTGGCGGTTCCAGACCGGGTCGCCCATCACCACCCACCCCATCACCTATATGCTGGACGGCAAGCAGATCGTGGCCGTGGCCGCCGGCAGCAATCTCTTCACCTTCAGCCTGGCGCCCTGAGAATGAGTTGATCTACTGGCGTCGCTTCCAGGTCTCGAAGTTCCACAGCTCCGAATCCCAGGCGTTCATCCAGACACCCTCGATGTCGTTGGCATGAGCCGACACGGATCCCCGGTGAACCAGGGGGACGATGGCGTAGCTGCCCACCAGCAGGTCGTTGAGCGCAATGGTGATCCGGTTGCGCCGTTCCAGATTGACCGTGTTCTGGAGTTGGGCGAAGAGCCGATCGTATTCGTCGGACTGGAAGCGCGGGACGTTTGCACCGAGAAAGGAGTTGGCCGCTCCGGCGATCTCGGTGGTCACCCAGGAGCCCAGGTAGCTCTCCGGGTCCACGCTGCTTCCGCTGTTGGCGTACATCTGAACGTCGGCGTAGAACTTGCCCACGGTGTCCGTACTCGTGATGTCACTACCGAAGAACACGCCGGGATTGACATGCTTCAGCCGGGTCTCGACGCCGAGTTCGGCCCACCAGCCCTGGATCAGCTCCTGGGTGGTCTGGCGCACCGAATTGGTCGAAGTCTGGAAGAGGATCCTGAGCGGAACCCCTTCCCGCTCTCGCACGCCATCGCCGTCGGAATCCACGATCCCGGCATCGTCCAGAATCTCCTTGGCCAGATCCAGGTTCTGAACCAGGCATTCGTCGTTGCTGGTCGATGCCTGGGCGGCCGGAGCAGGCCAGACGTTGCAGGTGGGACGCCCGGCCTGCTCTCCGTAACCGGTTCTGACCAGGGTGTCGCGGTCGATTGCCAGGGAGAGGGCCCGCCCGACCACCGGATCGGTCAGGAACGGGTGCGGGTTGGAGCCGTCCGCGTACTCCGAACGAAGATCGCCCAGGCCGGGGTCCGGATTGGTCTGGTTCATCACCAGGCGCTCGACTGTCGTGGTGAAAGCCGAGACGACGGTTCCGCCGCCGCCCTCGGAGATCGAAGCCAGGACTTCAGGTTCGACCTGCAGGTTCCAGGCATAATCGGCCTGATTGAGCTCGAACAGGGATCTTGCCGCCGCCTCGGCCGTTCCGCCGCCCTTCAGGATCACTTCACCGAAGAAGGGAAGACCGGACTCGACGCCCCGGTAGTGCGGATTGAACCGGAAGAGGATGGTGCCGTCCGCGCCGAAGTCGGACACGACGTACGGACCCGTGCCGATGGGTCCCAGGTTGGCATCGGTGCAGCCGGCCGCCGCCTCGCCCAGGCAGTCGGCGAACTGCGCGGCTTGCAGGATCGGGCTCAGGCTGGACACGAACGGGTCATAGGGGAATGAGGTCGGTTCAACGAAGGTAATGGCGACGGTTCGCTCGTCGACGGCCTCGACCGAGGCCACGTTCTCGAAGCTCCGCGAGCGAGCGCAGGCACCGTTGGGAGCGGTGCAGTAGCGCCAGGTAAAGACGACGTCGTTGGCGGTCACAGGGGTGCCGTCGGACCAGAGAGCATCCTCCCGGAGTGTCCAGGTGATTCGGGTCCGGTCTTCAGAGAAACCGCCGTTCTCGCTGGTCGGCACTCGGGTGGCGAGAACGGGGACGATCTCCCCGTCCGGGGTGTACTCGGCCAGGGGCTCGATGACCAGCGATGCGGCTTCGGCATCCTTGGTGCCTCGGGACAGGTAGGGGTTGAGAATGGTCGGTGCCTGCCAGTAGAGAAGTGTGGCGCTGCCACCCTGGCCCGCAACCTGGGTGTCGTCACCGGGTGGAGTATCGGAACCGCCGTCGTCTTGGTGGTCCAGGTCTTGCGGATAGTAACCGGCGGCGAGCAGGACAGGCACCCCGAAGACCATGACCCTCTTGACGAAGGTCACCTTGCGCGCCTGCAGTCCGGTCGAGGGATTGCGCGTCGAGTAGTAGAGGAAGGTCTCGCCGAAGGCATCGGCCACGCCCGTGACGTCCCGGCCGCCGAACGTTCCGACAAAGCTCGGGTCCAACTCGGACAGGCTGGTGCCGTACGGGTGAATGTAGGGGTCGCCGGTGAACAGCGCGTTGCCGTAGGTATCCAGGCCGAACAGGTAGACCGACCCGCTTCTCCAGCGGAGATCGAACGACAGAGCGAAGGTGGCGAAGTATCCCCTCGATTCCAGATCCATGGCGGCGCACCGGACAAACTCCTTCAACCTCGGCTGGGATGGGTCGGCGTCCAGCATGGCGGCGTTGACCTCGTCCCCGTGGCAGGTGCCGGGAATATCGCGGCGGTAGATCCCGGCGCCGATGAAGGCTGGAACGCCTTCCCAATCGATTCCCTTGATGTAGGACACTTTCGGTTCATCGCGGCCGCTGGTTGGGTTGTGGAAGGAGTTGTAGAGCCAGCCCTCCCCAAAGTCCCTCACAATTCGATGTGCGTCCAGGAACAGGTCGTTGCCGAAGGCATCGATCGACAGGCCCCAAGGGATGCCTTCCCTTGAAGGATCGGGGGGATAGACAAACGCTCGAGCCGAGCGGGTATTCGGCGTATTTTCGTCGACGAAGACGTAGATCGGACCACTTCTCCAACGCTCTTCGTCGTGGAAGGCCCGCCGGGCCGCCTCGGCGCCCACTTCCTGAACCAACTCGTAGGCGCACTGAACGAACGCCCGAATGTCTTCCTCCGTACGCACGGAGCCGGCGACGACTGAGCTGTCCTCGCACGTCGGCGCTTCACCGCCTACCTCCGAGCCGACAGCCGGCGCGGCCACCACAAGGATCAACACCACTGGCAAAAAATAAAATCCGTTTCGCATGCCTATATATTTCGGGAAACCGGACAAAAGGTCAAGGCGTCTCCGCATCCTCGAACGTACCCATGGGCGTCAGACCCGGTCATGAGATGATGCCCACCCGGGAGCGCGGGCGTCCCGCCCGAATCCTTGTTCCTGCCAACCATTCGTCCCCGCCGGCGAAGTCACAGGCGACCGCGCAGAGGGCCAGATCACTCCGACACCGAATTGCATTCCATCAACCTGTCCTAACGGGAATCAACAACTTACGAGTGATTTAGGAGCAATTTGGGGTAAAATCCCACGGAATTTCAGGTTCTTTCCCGAAGGATAGGCTAACGGTTTGGGCAACCAAGACAGAATTCCCGGGACCTCGCAGCCCGCGGCCGATCATTCCGTCCATGATTCGTCCCATGCCCGGCCGGAAGCCACTACGCCGACGCCCCTGCAAGAACCACCCTCCGCCCCGTGCTGCCTTTCCCTCGATCTGGAGATAAACAGGAAAAACGGTCGTATCCGTGCCTACGGCGCGGTGCGGGCGGATACCGGGCAGGGGTTTACCGGCGGCGGTTCGAAATCGGAGCTGGCGAAGCTCGACGATCTCGCAGACGGGGCGGATTTCGTTCTGGGTCACAATATGATCGACTTCGACCTGCCTCATTTGGTGGCGGCACAGCCCGGCCTGCGGCTCCTCAGGCTGCCGGCGGTGGACACCTTGCGTCTCAGCCCGCTGGCCTTTCCCCGCAACCCCTATCATGGCCTCGTGAAGCATTATCAGGACGGGAGTCTCAAGCGCGGGCGCGTGAACGACCCGGGGCTGGACTCCCGGATTGCCCTGGAGGTGTTCAGGGACGAGCAGGCAGCCCTGAAGGAGACGGAGCCGAACCTGCTAACGTCCTGGCACTGGCTGACCACCCTGGAGGCGGATGTCCTGGACCGCGGTCTGGACGATTTCTTTTCCGAGCTTCGAGATGCACCAAGACCCTCGGACGCCGAAGCCCGGGCGGCCATTGCCCGGCGACTTCTGGGTGCAGCCTGCGTGACTCAGGGGTGGGAGGTCTTGAGCGAGGCGAAAGATTGCGGCTGGGCTCTCGCCTACACGCTGGCATGGCTGTCGGTGGCGGGAGGCAACTCGGTCATGCCGCCCTGGGTGCGGCATCAGTTTCCCGAAGCAGGCCGCCTCGTGCGCCGCCTGAGGGACACCGCCTGTACCGATTCCGCTTGCGAATGGTGCCGGGAACGGCACGATGCCCGCAAGGAGCTGAAGCGCTGGTTCGGCTTCGATGACTTTCGGCCCAAGCCGGCGGACGAAGACGGGCGCTCCCTGCAGCAGACCATCGTGGAGGAGGCGATGGCGGGCAATCACGTTCTGGGTATTCTGCCGACCGGCGCCGGCAAATCTGTCTGCTACCAGGTCCCGGCGCTGTCCCGCTATTACAACACCGGCGCCCTGACGGTGGTGATCTCGCCCCTGGTCGCGCTGATGGCGGACCAGGTGGCGGGGCTGAAGAAGCAGGGGATCGACTCCTGCGTGACCGTCAACGGGCTCCTGTCCATGCCCGAACGGGGTGATGCCCTGGATCGGGTTCGTCTGGGGGACGCGGGCATCCTGCTCATCTCGCCGGAGCAACTCCGCTCCCGCTCAGTGCGCCGAATGCTCGACCAGCGCGAGGTCGGCGGCTGGGTGCTGGACGAGGCCCACTGCCTGTCGCGCTGGGGCCATGACTTTCGCCCCGACTACCGCTATGTGGGCCGCTTCATCCGGGAAAAGGCCGGTACCGGACCGGTGCCGCCGGTGTTGTGCCTGACGGCCACCGCCAAGCCCGACGTGACCGAGGACATCGAAAGCCATTTTCGTGACAAGCTCGGCATCAAGCTGAAGATCTTCGATGGCGGGGCCGACAGGCCCAACCTTACCTTCGAGGTGATTCCGACCTCGGGAGACCAGAAGTTCAGCGACATTCACCAGGTCCTGACCTCCCATCTGCCGCCCGACACGCCCGGCGGGGCCATCGTCTACTGCGCCACTCGGCGGCAGAGTGAGGAAGTGGCCGAATTTCTGCAGGTGAAGGAAGTCGAGGCCGAGTACTACCACGCCGGCCTGCAGCCGGAAAGCAAGAAGGAGGTGCAGCGGCGTTTCATCGACGGCGACCTGCGCGCCATCGCGGCGACCAATGCCTTCGGCATGGGGATCGACAAGCCGGACGTTCGGCTGGTCATTCACGGCGACATTCCGGGGTCGCTGGAAAACTATCTCCAGGAGGCCGGCCGCGCCGGCCGAGACCGGGCATCGGCGCGTTGCGTGTTGTTGTACGCGCCGGAGGACGTGGAGCGTCAGTTCGGGATGTCGGCGCGCTCGCGGCTGACCCGGCGAGAGATCCACGCCATCCTCAGGGCATTGCGCAACCTGGACCGCAAGAAGCGACTGGGCGGCGAGGTGGTGGCCACTTCGGGCGAGATTCTGGGTGAGGACGAGGAGAAGGCTTTCGAGCGGGACTCCGCCACCGACGATACCCGGGTGCGCACGGCCGTCGCCTGGCTGGAGGAGTCGGAGTTGCTGACCCGAGAGGAAAACGCCGTCCAGGTGTTTCCCTCCTCGCTACGGGTGAACTCGGTTGAAGAGGCCCGCAAGCGGCTTGAAAAAGACGACATCAGGGACGATTACCGCGGCCAGTTGTTGCGCATTGCCCAGGTGTTGATCGAGGCCAACGCCGACCAAGGCATCACCACCGATGAGCTGATGGAGGGTTCAGGACTGAGTCCCGAGGGTGTGCGCGGCGCCTTGTACGACCTGGAACGGCTGGGCATTGCCAGCAACGACACCGTTCTGACCGCATTCGTTCACGCCGGCGTGGAGCGATCATCCAGTCGTCGTCTGCAGCAAGCGGCCGACCTCGAGATCGCCCTGATCTCGCACATGCGGGAGGCGGCGCCGGATCTGGGCAAGGGAGACACCTCCTCCCTGCATCTGCGTGTTGCTTGCCAGATTCTGCGGGACCAGGGATTAACCGATCCCCTGCCGGAGCGGCTCTGGCGCATCATCCGGGGCATTGCCTACGACGGGCGCGGCGAGGACGGGGCCGCCGGCAGCCTCAGTGTGCGGAAAGTGGATTCCGAAACCCTACGGGTGACGCTGCGCCGCGAATGGCGGAAGCTCGAAGATACCGCCACGCTCCGGCGCCAGGCGGCTGTCCGGCTGCTGGATCACCTGCTTTCCTGCCTGCCGCCGGGGACCCGCGGCACCGACCTGCTGGCCGAGACCACGCTCGGAAAACTGACAAGCGCCATAAAGTCCGATCTGGTTTTGAGCAACCAGGTTCGGCGCCCCGACAAGTTGTTGGAACGGGCGCTGATGTGGTTGCACGAGCAGGAGGTGATTCAGCTCAACAAGGGCCTGGCGGTGTTCCGTCCTGCCATGACCATTCGCCTGCAACAGCGCGAGCGCCGCGGCTTCGCCAGGGCCGAATTCGAGCCGCTTGCGGTCCACTACACCGGACAGATCCTGCAGATCCACGTGATGGCGGAGTTTGCCAAGCGCGGCCTGGAGGCCATGAGCGAGGCGCTGCGTCTGGCGATGGACTATTTCACCCTGGAGGAGGAAGCATTTCTGACACGCTGGCTGCCCGGACGGGACAGGAAAACTGGACGCCAGGCGACCCCGGAATCATGGCGCAAAATCGTCGAGAACCTGAAGAACCCCGTCCAGCAACGCATCGTCGCCGACGACCGCGCGGAGACCAATGTGCTGGTGCTGGCGGGCCCGGGCTCGGGCAAGACGCGGGTGCTGGTGCATCGGATCGCCTACCTGATACGGGTGCGTCGCGAGAGCCCTCGGGGCATTCTGGCATTGGCCTACAACCGGCACGCGGCGGTCGATATCCGGCGGCGCCTCCGGGATCTGATCGGAGAGGATGCGCGCGGCGTTACCGTGCTTACCTGTCACGCGCTGGCGATGCGACTGGCCGGAGCCAGCTTCACGGGGCGGGCGGAGCGTCCCGACGACGAAGTTTTCCGGGAGGTGATCCGGCGCGCGGTGGACTTGCTGCACGGGAAGGACCTGCCTGCGGAGGAAGCGGACGAGAGGCGGGAACGCCTGCTGGCCGGTTTCCGTTGGATCCTGGTGGACGAGTACCAGGACATCGGGTCGGACCAGTATGAGCTGATCTCCGCCTTGGCCGGGCGAACGCTGGAGGACGAAGCCGGCAAGCTCACCCTGTTCGCGGTGGGCGACGACGACCAAAACATCTACGCCTTCAACGGCACCTCGGTGGAATTCATCCGTCGCTTCGAGAAGGATTACGGCCCCAAGCCCATGTACCTGACGGCAAACTACCGTTCCACCCGCCACATCGTGGCGGCGGCCAACGCCGTGATCGAGCCGGCGCGAGAGCGGATGAAGGCCGGTCATCCCATCCGGGTCGATCGGGCGCGCAGCAAGGCCCCCGCGGGCGGTGCCTGGAAAGACCTCGATCCCGTCTCCCGGGGAAGGGTGCAGATCCTGCCGGCCGGAGGTGATCCCGTTTCTCAGGCGCGGGTTGTCATGGGTGAGCTCTTGCGTCTGTCGCGGCTGACATCCGATTGGGACTGGTCGCGTTGCGCGGTGATCGCGCGCGAGTGGGAGTACCTGGTCCCGGTGCGCGCCTTTTGCGAGGCGCAGGGCATTCCGGCGCAGATGGGAAACGAGGAGATTCCGAGCTTCTGGCGCCTTCGGGAGACCCGGGCGCTGGTGGAATGGCTGCGAGGGCGGAATCCCCGGCTGGTCGATAGCGCCTCGCTGGAGGCTTGGGCCGAACGGCGTCCCTCCGATCCCTGGCACGATCTGCTGCGTCAGGCCATCGGGGAGCACAAGCTGGAAAGCGGCGGCGGGGAAGTCCCGGTGGATCACTTCATCGAATGGCTGGCGGAGTGGGGCCGGGACATACGCCGTCGCCAGCACGGCCTCCTCTTGCTGACAGGCCACCGGGCCAAGGGGCTGGAGTTCGACCACGTGGCCGTGCTCGACGGGGGCTGGGACCGTGTAGGGCGCGGCGAGGGCCCGGACGACCCGCGGCGGCTCTACTACGTGTCCATGACCCGCGCCCGGCAGACTTTGGCGCTGGCGCGGCTCCATCGACGTCACAGGCTCCAGGACGGGTTGGCCCGGCATTCCTCCGTGATGCACCGCGAGCCCGTCGAGCTTCCCCCGAGTTCCGAGGCGATCGAAAACCACTACGTCCGGGTCAGCCTTCAACACGTGGACCTTGGCTTCGCCGGACGTCGATGGGCGGGTAATCGGATCCACCAGGCCATCGCCGCGCTGTCACCGGGAGATCCCCTGAAGGTACGCGTTGGCAAGAAGGGGCAATGGGAGTTGCTGAACCGCTCGGGAAGGGTTGTGGGACGACTCGCCAAGGGCTTCAGGCCGCCATCCCGGAAATCCTGCCGGTCAGCCGGAGTGCTGGCCATAGTCGGCTGGAGCCGCGAAGCCTCCGACCCGGACTACCGGGAGAGCATGAGGTGCGATTCCTGGGAAGTGGTCGTCCCCGAATTGGTGTTCCAACCTGACGGAACCGAAGCCCGAGTGAGGGTGCCAAGCCGGCCTCGGATTACCTCTCGCAGACCGGATTTGCAAGACCTCTCGCCCGGTCCCCGAAGGAGCAGATAGCCGCTGGCCCTCAGCTCTCCGCTTTTGCCATGAGTTCGTTGTAGGTGTCGGAGGCGGCCTTGAGCCGCTTGAGAGCCTCGTCGGGCAGGGTGAGTTGGGTGCCCTTGAAGTTGTCCTCAACGTGCTCGGGCTTTTCTCCTCCGGAGAGGGCGCTGGTCACCTCGGGGTGAGAGAGCACCCAGGCCACGCACACTTGCGGGCGGCTGACTCCCAGTTCTCCGGCGACCCGGTCCAGTTCCTCGATCACGCCTGTCAGGGGAGATCCCTCCTCGGGCTCTCGACCCGGCACCAGTCTGCCTTCGCCCAGAGGACTGAAGGCCATCAGTCCCAGCTTGCCCTTGCGAATCAGCGGGAACAGTTCCTGGGTCATGAAGTCCCGGCGGGCGCCGGACACGATGTTGTAGTAGTCCTCCAGGCCGGCGATGCGGGACTTTCCGGACCGGTCCGGCCTCATTCCGATCTCGATCAGCTCGTCCACCTGCTTGGCCAGGTGGTTGGAAACCCCCCAGTAGCGGATCTTGCCGGCCTGGACCAGGCTGTCCATGGTGTCGGCGATCATCTCCATGTGCTCCAGGGTCGCGGTGCCGGGAGGCGGCTCCGGACGTTCGGAGGACGGAGTCATCCCGTCGGGGCCGTGCAGCAGGTAGATGTCGATGTAGTCGGTGTTCAGGCGCTTGAGGCTGGCTTCGCACTTTTGGGTCAGGATCTCCCTGGTGAAGACCAGGGGCTTCTCACCGGCGGGATGCGGCGAGCCCTTGGTGGCGATCACCACCTCGCCGCGCCTTCCGGCGACGCCGTGCCCCAATGCGGTTTCGGACCCTCCCATGCCGTAGCCTTCGGCGGAGTCGAAGAAGTTGATGCCGATGTCGATGCAGTGCCGGATCAGCTTGTGAGCCTCGGCGTCCCCGCCCTCGCGGCTGAGGTGGCGCCGGAAGGCCGTGCCCTGGCAGTGCCTGGAGACCCAGAGGTCGGTGTGGCCGAACTGCACCAGGTGCGAGGGACGGCCGGCGGGTTCGGGCGGCGGCGGGGCCTGTTGGCAACCGGACAGCGGAGCCAGCACCATCGAGCCGGCAGCCGCTCCGCAGGCCTTGAGGAAGGTCCTGCGATCGGCCGTGGAGTCGATGTGTCGGGGAAACAGGGGACGTTGGAGCATGGTGGTTTACCTCTCTGGATATAGTTCTACTGCGGTTGCGGCCAAGCCTGTTGCCGGACTCGAGACCCTCAGCTCTCGGCTTTGGCCATCAGTTCGTTGTAGGTGTCGGAGGCGGCCTTGAGCCGCTTGAGAGCCTCTTCGGGCAGGGTGAGCGTGGTGCCCTTGAAGTTGTCCTCCACGTGCTCGGGTTTTTCCCCGCCGGAGAGGGCGCTGGTCACCTCGGGGTGAGAGAGCACCCAGGCCACGCACACCTGGGGGCGGCTGACTCCCAGTTCTTCGGCGACCCGGTCCAGTTCCTCGATCACGCCCACCAGGGGAGATCCCTCCTCGGGCTCTCGACCCGGCACCAGTCTGCCTTCACCCAGAGGGCTGAAGGCCATCAGCCCCAGCTTGCCCTTGCGAATCAGCGGGAACAACGCCTCGCTCATGAGGTCCCGGCGGGCGCCGGACACGATGTTGTAGTAGTCCTGCAGGCCGGCAAGGCGTGACTTGCCGGACCTGTCCGGCCTCATGCCGATCTCGATCAGCTCGCCCACCTGTCTGGGCAGGTGGTTGGAAACTCCCCAGTAGCGGATCTTGCCGGACTGAACCAAGCTGTCCAAGGCGTCGGCGATTTCCTCCATGTGTTCCAGTGTCGGGGTGTCGCGAGGCGGCGAGAATTGCTCGTCGGAGGGAGTGAGCTTGTCGGCGCCGTGCAGCAGATAAATATCAATGTAGTCGGTGTTCAGGCGTTTGAGGCTGGCTTCGCACTTTTGGGTCAGAACCTCCTGGGTGAAGACCAGGGGCTTCCCATCGGGGCCGGATTGAGCGGCCTTGGTGGCGATCACCACCTCGCTCCTCCGTCCGGCGATGCCGTGTCCCAATGCGGTCTCGGAGCCTCCGTGGCCGTAGGCTTCAGCCGAGTCGAAGAAGTTGATGCCGATGTCGATGCAGTGCCGGATCAGCTTGTGAGCCTCCACGTCCCCGCCCTCGCGGCTGAGATGGCGCCGGAAGGCCGTGCCCTGGCAGTGCCTGGAGACCCAGAGGTCGGTGTGGCCGAACTGCACCAGGTGAGAGGGGCGGCCGGCGGGCTCGGGCGGCGGCGGGGCCTGTTGGCAACCGGACAGCGGAGCCAGCACCATCGTGCCCGCGGCCGCTCCGCAGGCCTTGAGGAAGGTCCTGCGATCGGTGGGGCGGTCGACCTGATGCGAAGACAGGGGCGGTTGGGGCATTGAGGGCTACCTTTCTGAAATGGTTTTATGGCGATTGCGGCGACGCCTGTTGTCGGAGTCGAAACCGCGGCCGGCCGGGAAAAAGTAAACCGGCCGTTGAATGGGAACACCCTGGACCGGCGGGCTTTCGGCGGCCCGGACGGTGGATGACCGCCTTGCCGGGAGCCCCTAAAATCCTTCAGGCGGGGCGGCTTGTCAAGTCTTTTCAGGGAGTCAAGAGCCGGCCGGTCCCGCCGAGGGATTACCGGGCGCACGATCCCCGCCTCCCTGGCGCCGTTCGGTCCCTCGGACCTGGAAGCCGGGGGCTTGACAGGTGAAAGGCCCCCCGATATTCTCCGGGTCTTGTTCAGCGTTCTTCCCCCGATTTCCGACCCCCCTTCAGCGAGGACCCCGCCATGAATACCGCCGTCCCGCCTGCCCCCCACCCGGAAGAGCAGACCCTCCTGGAGGCCCAAGGGAAAGGCGGGCTTGCGCTGGTGCTGGCCTACTTCAAGCTGTCGGGGCCCGGTTGGCTGCAGAGCGCCCTGACTCTGGGCGGCGGCTCCTTGAGCAGCAGCCTCTACCTGGGAGTGCTCGCCGGCTACTCGCTGCTCTGGTTGCAGCCGGTGGCCATGGTGCTGGGCATCGTGATGCTGAGCGCCATCGGATATGTCACCACCTCCACCGGCGCTTCCCCCTTTCAGGCCGTCAACCGGCAGGTCAACCCCGTGCTGGGGTGGGGCTGGGCGCTGGCTTCGCTGCTGGCCAGCCTGGTGTGGTCGATGCCCCAATATTCCCTGGCCACGGCGGTGGTGCAGCAGAACCTGCTTCCGGGGGTGGTGGAGGGATGGCCGGGCAAGGTCCTGGTGGTGCTCCTGATCCTGGGGGTTTCGACGGCTGTGACCTGGAGTTACGGGCGCGGCCGCATGGGCGTCAAGCTGTACGAGGTCATTCTCAAGATCGCGGTGGCCCTGATCGTGGCCTGCTTCATCGCGGTGGTGATCACCCTGAGCCTCTCTGCCCAGGGGTTGCCCTGGCAGTCGCTGTGGAAGGGATTCATCCCCAATCCGCAATCGCTGTTCAGTCCCTCGGAACAGTATCTGCCGCTGCTTCAGTCCGTGAAGGAAGCGCATCGTTCCTACTGGAGCGACCTCATCGTGCAGAAGCAGACCGACGTGCTGGTCAGCGCCGCGGCCACCGCCGTGGGCATCAACATGACCTTCCTCTTTCCCTACACGCTGCTCAGGCGCAAGTGGGGCAAGGCCTTTCGCGGCTTCGTGATCTTCGATCTGGGCAGCGGCATGCTGATTCCCTTCGTGATCGCCACCAGTTGCGTGGTCATCGCGGCCGCCACCCAGTTCCACGTGCAGCCGCAGCCGGGTCTGGGACCGGAGACGGCCGAGCAGCGGATGGCCGGCGCCTCTCCCATTCAGCAGAGGGAGTTCCGGCAGTTGTTGCAGGGTCGAGCGGCAGCCGGCCCATCCGTGGCGACGGCGGAAACCATGGCCTTCTCCCCGGCCGAGAAAAAGCTGGCGGCGACGCTGGTGACCCGGGACGCCTTCGACCTGGCCGACTCGCTGCAGCCGTTGAGCGGCCGGTCCTTCGCCAACCTGGTCTTCGGTCTCGGGGTGCTGGGCATGGCCCTGTCGACCATTACGCTGCTGATGCTGGCTTCCGGGCTGGTGATCTGCGAGATGTTCAACCTGCCCGCCACCGGCTGGGCCTATCGGCTGGCCACCCTGACCGCGGCCACAGGGGCCCTGGGACCCTTCGTCTGGAGCAAGGCCGCCTTCTGGCTGGCCATTCCCACCTCGGTCTTCGGCTTCATCCTGCTGCCGCTGGCCTACCTGACGTTCCTGCTGCTGATGAACCAGCGCAAGGTGCTGGGTCCGGAAATGCCTCGGGGTGCGGGACGCTGGACCTGGAACAGCCTGATGACCCTGGCCACCGCGGTCGCCGGCTGCGGCAGCCTGATCATGGTGTGGAAGAAAGGCGGGCCCTGGGGGCTGGCGGTGGTGGGGCTGGTCGCTGCCGCGGCGCTCTGGTTTCACTTCCGGCGGACACGATTTTCCAAGTGATTGTCTCCGGGCGTCCGCTCCTCAATTCCGCAAAACGTCGCTCAAGAAACCCAAGTGTCACTCCCCCCTTGAGGGGGAGTCGCAGAAGTCGAGCCGAATGGCGAAGGCTGATGCGGTGGGGGGCCAACGCGGCGCCTCCGAACGGCAGCGCCGTACACACGGGACGCAGCTCTTAATTCGCCGCATACGCGGCTCTCCCTTAACCCACGACACTGCCGGTGGATAGGATTTTCCAAGTGATTGTCTTGGGAAACGTCGCCGGCCGATGGCCAGTAACCCGCTGAGGATCGGGGGATTCGGACCCAGCCCTTCACTGCACTACGGGTAGTCGGTAGGCGGCGGCTTCCTGGTGGTTTCGGACCAGGAGGAGGTCGCCGCTGAGGGCCGGGGTGTTCCAGGTGATTCCCTCCAGGGCCGGGAAGCGGGCGACTTCCTTGAACCGCTCGGGATTGGCCTCCACCAGCGCCACCTCGCCCTGCTCCGAAGTGATGAGCAGCAGGTCCCCCACCAGAATGAGCTGTCCGTGCCCGTAGCGGCCCCTCTTCCAGCGCCGCCGGCCGGTCTCCGGGTCCAGGCAGACCAGGATCCCCTCGTCCAGACCGTAGATCGAGCCCTTGTGCAGCACGGTGTTGGTGAACTTGGTTTTGAGGCCCCTGCTTTCCCAGACGGTTTCCGAACGGTATGTCCCATCTTCGCCGGCGCTGATGCGGAACAGCTTGCTGCCGATTCCATAGCCGCTGGAGACGAGCACCAGGTCGTCGGCTACGGCAACCGGTTGGGAGCAGTGAGGCTGACCGCTGGGAAAGGCCTGCTCCCAGAGGATGCGACCGTCTTCGGGCGAATGGGCGGTGACCATCTGTTGATTCACCATGACGATCTGAGGTCGGCCCAGCAGGGTGAGCAGGGTCGGCGAGGCGTAGGAAGTGACGGCGTTTCCTGCGGTCCAGACGAGCTCGCCGCTCAGTTGGCGATAGGCGGCCAGGGAACGATGGGGGGAACCTCCCGGATTGACCACCACCAGGTCGTCAACCAGCAGCGGGGAAGAGCTGCGCCCCCACCGCATGCCGCCGGCCGCGTTTTCGGTCTCGATGTTACGGTGCCAGAGCAGCTTGCCGCTTTCGAGCTCCAGGCAGTTGAGCAGGCCCCTGGGGCCCAGGGTGTAGACTCTGCCCTCCCGAGAAATGGTGGGCGTGGCTCGCGGTCCGTCTCCCCCCAGGGCGCTCTGGAACGGACCCTCGTCGGTGTGAGCCCAGACGACCTCGCCGCTGCTCAGCCGGTAGGCGACCACCAGTTGCCGTGAGCCGCGCTGTTCCTGGGTGACGGCCAACTCGCCGGCGACGGCGAAGGAGGACCATCCCAGGCCGATCGGCTGTTTCCAGAGCTGTTCGGGAGGATGCCGGGTCCAGTCGGTGGACAGCCTGGGTCCGGGCAGCCGCGCATCCCGGTTGGGGCCCAGAAACTGGGGAAAGTCGGTCTCGGCGCCGGCTACGGTTACGGTGTGCGTTCCCGAAGCGGTGCCGGAAATGTCCGGGACCGTCCGGGAGGTCCAGCTCCAGCGCAGAATGGGGACCAGGTTGCCGTCCACTCCCTCATAGGCCACCAGGCTGCGCAGCAGGAACCCGACCAGGACCACAGCCGCCAATCCCAACCACCTGGCCTTCCAGCTCAGGCCCGAGGCCAGCATCCACCACAGGACGAGCAGCAGCAGGGAAACGATCACGACCAGGGCCGTCCGGACGGTTCGGACGGCCTCGTGGCTCACCTCGGCCGACCAGATCCAGGTCAAGGCCGCCAGGGCGGCGATTCCGATGGCCGCCGCCGGCCACCAGCGGAGGCGCCGCCGCCTTTCGGTCTTGTTTGTATCGGATTCGGATGGACTCAAGAGGTCTCCCCGAGATCACGCCCTCGGCTTCATGCTGCCGCTGCCTCGGCGGGTCAGCTCGAAGGCCGGGTATTGTCAAAAAAACTCGGCCCTACTCGTTCTGCAGCACCATGGCCTCGGATTCCAGGCGCTTCATCATGGACCGGAACTCGGGGGAGCCGTCGTTGTCCCAGTAGTCGGTGGAAAGCGGTGCGTCGAAGGCCATGGGGATCAGCCGCCACCGGTGGGGCAGGACCATCAGGTGCCGGGTCTCGGGCGGCTTCATCAGGTTGTACATCACGGCCCCGTTCTTGAAGCGGGTTCTCAGGATGAAGGGCGGCTGCTGGGGAGGCCGGTTCCGGGTGAGCGTTTCCAGGGCTTCCCGGTTCAGGGTCACTCCCAGGCCGGGGCCCTCCGAGACGCGAACGAAGCCGTTGGTCGGCCTGAACCGCTCGTTGGTCACGTCACCGTCCAGGGTCTCGGCCGCAGTGGTGATGTGGAAGTCGGCGGTCTTGAAGGCGGCCTGCATGTGGATCAACATGGCCTGGGTGATGCCGCCCCCCACCCATTGGACGGTGAAGGGCACGCCGGCCGCCGCGAACAGTCCGGCCCGCTGCATGACCAGGCCCAGCTTGCTGTGTCCGATGATGTAGCCGTCGGCGGCCCGCCGCAGCACCTCGAAGCTGTGCTGGATCCTGCTGCCGTGGATGAGGATGGGCAGCCGGATGCGCTTGCGCAGGTCGATGTAGGCGTCGATGTCGGTGGTTTCCAGCGGGTCTTCGAAGCAGCCGGCAATGGGAGAGCGGGCCACCCGCTCCACCAGGTCGGGGTTGTGCCCGTAGTGGTGGAAGCGGGTGAGGTCGAAGTGCAGCTTGAATCCCTCCGGCGCCACCTGCTCCATGGCCTCGAGCTGATCGAAGACGTTCTCGAAGGGCGAGAGGTGATACTTCATCCAGTTGTAGCCCATGGACGAGTATTTCTGAACGGCTTCCACCATGTGGGGCGGATGGGTGGAGACCGTCCAGGAGGACATCGGCACCCAGCGCCGGTAGCGCTGGCCGAAGAGCTTGTAGACCGGGACCCCGGCCGCCTTGCCCATCAGGTCGTAGGTGGCCTTGGCCATGGGGATGGAGGTCTCGTCCCCGACCCAGTCGAAGGGGCTGGTGCCGATGTATTTCTCGAGCACCTCGTCCGGCTCGTCGCGCCCTTCGCCCAGCCCCTGCAGGCCCTGGTCGGTGTGAACCACGTAGACGCTGCGCTTGGTGGGACCGTAGAAGTGATTCAGCTCGTAGTGGAGCCAGTCCACGTAGCTGGGATGGATCGTGTGTTTCTCGATGTCGGTGATCCTGATCCGCCCGTGAACCGAATCGGCGGTCTTCTTGGCCGCCAGCGCCAGCCAGGGCTGTTGGAGGGCTGCCGTGGCCAACAGTCCTCCCGCGCCGGTTGTCAGGAACTGTCTCCGGTTCTGCATCCTCTTCCCCATGTCCTTCTCTCCGTTGATGGTATCTTGTAAGGCGTGTGCAGCAGGTGGTGCGGAAGGGGGGACTTGAACCCCCACGACCTTGCGGCCACTAGAACCTGAATCTAGCGCGTCTGCCAATTCCGCCACTTCCGCTCGGGTAGGCGGTCTGAACGTTAGCACGCCCTCCGGCCCTTGTAAAGAGGCCGCCCCGGGGCCGCAGGGTCATCTCATGCTTGTCATTGGTGGCGTGTTCTCCAGGACGTTTGGGGAGGGGAGGTAGGTTCTCCAGGATTCTTGGCTGAGGTAGAGGAGTGATGCGGTGTTGGTGGCCATCGACATCGAGTCGAGTCCGGCCGGAAGGGACCCGTTTGGGCTCTGATGGGGCGGCAACGGCCGGGACCCAGCCGAAGGATCGCAAGGTCGGGGGGACGGTGGGTGGAGTTGGGATAGGAGACGGCTCAGGAAAGGCTCTTAGCCGGGCTCGGCGACCGCGCGGATCGCTTCGGCCCGATCCATGGCAAAGTGCTGAACTGCGGCTTGGACTTGGCGGAAGCCGCGATGGAAGATGATGGCGAGCGCCGTGTGGTTGACGATGGCGTTGTTGGAGGGTCCGTGGCCGGTGTGCATCAGAGAGGCATCTTCGCCGAAGGTCGTGTCCCGGGGGCGGTGGTTCCGGTTCTCGATGACCCAATGGCCACGGTTGAGGGCCAACAGCCGCTCGGCGTCGACCTGTTGCGGGGGCAACGAGGTCAGGCCATAGGTCACCTCGGTGGATGCTTCGCCGGTCTTGACCCGATGCCGCTTGCGGGTAATACGGAACATTTGTCGGACCGACGGGTAGTTGATCAGACCCCGAAGGGGTTTCAGGACCTGAATCCGGCGCTGTTGGATGCGGCCATGAGCCTTCTCATCGTTTTCGCAGAAGTGGGAAGAGGCGTCCTGGTCCCAGTCGATGGTCTCCAGGGTCTGGAAGGTTTCCGGCGCGTTGCCCTTGACGGTGAACAGGTAGTGGGCCCGGTGGCGGTGCCGAATGGCGAGGGCAGTGTTTCGGGTGGTATGCAAGGCGTCGAGAGTGATCACCGAGCCGCGGACGTCGACCTCCTCCAGCAGGGCCAGGACGGCGGCGATCTCTCCTCCCTGTTCGGTGTAGGCGCGAGTGGCGATGGGCATGGCGTTGGCATGGTTGACCAGAGACACGGTCTGGTAATGGGCCTCCCCTTGGCGGTTGGCTCCGCGCAGGCGCTTGCCGTCGGTCGCCAGCGCGGTATTGGAAGGCTGACGCCGCGCGGCCCAACGGTTGACGGCGGCCTGCAGGGCCTCCGGGGCGGTCTCGATCAGGGCTCGATGCAGGGTGGCTCGCGACGGCGGGTGGTAGCGACCGGTCCCCGGGTGGCGCCAAGCGCCGAGGGTGCGCAACTCCTCCTGGTTCAGAGCGCAGGCATAGCGCCAAGTGGCGTCGACGCCGCAGTAGCCGGACAGACGCGCCAGTTCCCAGATCGCCAGCAGGGTTGGCAACTGGAACTTGCGGCCCTGGCGCCGGCGGTGATCCGGGATGGAGGCGAACTCTTGCAGCAACGACGGCAACGGGACCGCCTCGGGAGAGACCGGGTCCGGGCGCTGTGGCTCCCAGCAGGGGCACGGCTGTCGAGCCCGCAGGCGTTTTCGGGCCCCTCGCCGGAGGGGATAGACGTACATCTTCTTGAGGTGGCCGTGGGGCTCGGTGTAGCGGCCGTTGCTGCGCGAGAACCCGCGGGTGCGCCCGACCAACCTCCAGTTTCCAGCCGCATACAGGGTGCCGGCGAACCGCTTGGGGTCGACGAAGGCCTCGGCCAACTCCAGCGGATGGCCGAAGGTCGCCTGCCAGTCGGCGCTGAGGCGCCGCAAATTGGCCGCCATCACCGAGGTGGCCAAGTTCGGGATCGCCCCCGGTCGGGTCAACACCAGCAGGCGGGTGTTGTTGGCAATCAGCCGCAACCGCGGAAACTGCTCTTGCGGGCGCCAGCCGATCCAGCGGTCGCGAGGACGGCACTTGAAGGCGCCCGATTGCCAACCGATCAGGGCCAGCCAACACTTCTGGTATTCGGCCACGTAGCGCAGACCGCGACCGGCAAATTGCTGGAACCCCAGATAGTGACGCTGGGCCATGGTGGCATCCCAGCGGCGGCGCTCATCGGCGCGCGCCAGACGCAGGGTCACCTCCTTGACCGAGGGGGGCAGAATGAAGTCTGACTTTTCCATGCCGGAGCAATACCACACCCAGCATGAAAAAGCCAGCCCTCCCGGAAAATTGCCGGTCTTTTAGCGTGAGATGGCCCTGCCGGGGCCGCCAGAGTGATCCCACGCTACCAGATTCAGGGGACAATGATGAATGATGAGTGACTTTCGGCTCCGGGGGGTTTCCAGGCTGCCGGATTCAGGCTGGCATGCGGGTCAGAGCCCCCGCATCAGGCCCATTTTCCAGGCGCGAACCGCTTGCAAACCACCCCAATCGACTGGAATCAGCCCTCCCGGAGAGAGAAAAATTAGCGTGGAATCACCCTGAACGCAAGCTGTCTGTCGAACCGAGCCGCCTGCACCACATCTCCCAAGCGCCACGCAGCGGCTCCGGCCGCCGGGCGCCCAAGATCGTCGAGAGCCCCAACATGGAACCATTGGAACAGACCCTCATGCGGTTGATCCAGGCCTCGCCCTCTCGGATC
The DNA here is from genome assembly GCA_963665655.1 of Terriglobia bacterium. GTDB lineage: Bacteria > Acidobacteriota > Terriglobia > Versatilivoradales > Versatilivoraceae > Versatilivorator. The sequence continues at coordinate 2,898,673 of OY762429.1, read as the reverse complement.
GGCAGCTTCCGGCAGCTCAGCCGCCAGTTGGACCTGGGCCCGGATAGCCGGCGGGAGGTGCGGGCCGCGCTGAGCGGCATGGTGAAGGCAGGGGTGCTGCTCAAGTTGAAGGGGAACCGCTACACCGTTCCTTCCAGGCAGTCCCTGGTGACGGGCAGGATCTCGGTCCACCGGGACGGCTACGGCTTCGTCGTCCCCGACAAGCGGCCGCCGCGCCTGGAGGGCGACGTGTTCATTCCCGCCAGGCACCTGGGGGAGGCCATGCAGGGAGACTCGGTGCTGGCCAGCCTGGACCGGCGGCCGGGCGACAATCGGGCCGAGGGCCGGGTCCTCAAGATCCTGCAACGCAGGAACACCACGGTGGTGGGGCAGTTCCGGGAAGGCAGGCCCTTCCACCGGGTGATTCCCCACGACTTCAGGATCGGGCAGGACGTCCTGATTCGGGACGGGGATCAAGGAGCGGCCGTCGATGGAAAGATCGTCCATGTGGAGGTGACGCGGTTCCCCTCGGGACTGGGGCAGGCCCTGCGAGGGCGGGTGATCGAGGTCCTGGGCTCTCCGGGAGACATGGGCGTGGACATCGAGATCATGGTCCGCAAGCACCGGATCCCGGTGGAGTTTCCCCGCTCCGTTCTGGAGGAGGTCCGATCCGGGAGCTGGCAGGTCCCGCCGGCCGAAGCGGCCCGGCGTACCGACTTCCGCCACCTGCCGGTGGTCACCATCGACGGCGAGACCGCCAAGGACTTCGACGACGCCGTCCACCTGGAACGGCTGGAGAAGGGCCGCTTCCGGCTGGGAGTCCACATCGCCGACGTGGCCCACTACGTGACTCCGGACTCGGCTCTGGACCGGGAAGCCCTGCGGCGCGGCACTTCGGTCTATTTCCCCGACCGGGCCGTCCCCATGCTGCCCGAAGAGCTGTCCAACGGGATTTGCAGCCTGAGGCCCGGGGAGGATCGGCTCACCCTGTCGGTGGTGATGGAGATCGACGATGCCGGAGAGGTGCGCGACTTTCGCTTCCATGAAGGGGTGATTCGCAGCCGGGAACGGATGACCTACACCGCGGTGGCCAGGGTCCTGTTGGACCGCGACCCGGAGGAGTGCGCCCGCTACGCCGCCCTGGTTCCCCAGTTCGAGCGGATGCGGGAGCTGGCCCTGCTGCTTCACGGGAAACGGCAGCAGCGAGGCTCCATCGACTTCGATCTTCCCGAAGCCGAGCTGACCCTGGACGAGTCGGGCACCTTGACCGACATCCTCCAGTCGGAGCGCAACATCGCGCATCGCATCATCGAGGAGTTCATGCTGCTGGCCAACGAAGTCACCGCCGGCCACCTCAGGAGTCAACGCCTTCCATTCCTCTACCGCATCCACGAAGCTCCCGACCCCATGAAGGTGCTGGAGTTCAACCGGATCGCCATGAGCTTCGGCTACCAGTTGGGCGAACCCACCGGCGACAGCACCGCCGCCGTGCCCCGGGTGAGGGACCGCGCCCGTTTCAGGGGCCGGGGGTTCAGAGACCGGGGCAGGGACCTGAGGGAGCTGCGCGGACTCAACCTCAAGGTGACCCCGCGCGACTACCAGAAGCTGGTGAACCGGATCCTGGGCAGGCCGGAAGAGCGTATCCTGTCCTACCTGATGCTGAGGTCCATGAAGCAGGCCTGCTATTCCCCCCGAAACCGGGGGCATTTCGGGCTGGCTTCGGAGTGCTACACCCACTTTACCTCTCCCATTCGGCGCTACCCCGACCTGATCGTCCACCGCGTCCTGAAGCATCGCCTGAACCAGGACGGCCATGGGGATGCCGGTGACTCCACCGTTGCGCCGGATGCCGGCCGGCTCTATGATCCCCCGGCCCTGGAAAGCATGGCTATCCAGTCCAGCGACGCCGAGCGGCGGGCCGACGAGGCCGAACGGGAACTCATCGAGTTGAAGAAGCTCGAGTTCATGGCCGGCAAGCTGGGGGAGGAATTCGAAGGCACGGTCATCCACCTGACCCGGGAGGGAATGGTGGTCGAACTGGACGAGCTGTTCGTGGAAGGCTTCGTGAGAATCGAGACCCTGGAAGCCGACGACTACCGGCTGCGAACCCGGCCCCTGTCCCTGGTGGGGCGACAGTTCGGCATGGTCTTCCGGCTGGGACAACGGTTGAGAGTGTGCGTGGACCGCATCGACCGCTTCCGCCGCAGGGTGGATCTCTCGGTGGTGCCGGAGAGCGGCGGCAGCACTCAGCCTTGGGCGTAAGCCCATGGAGATCGTCAGGCAAGCAGCGCCCCCGCCCCCACGACGGGCGGATCATTCGGAGTGAAACAGAGGTGCTTCAGAAGAGTGAAGAGTGGTCAACGGAGGATTTCGGGAACCGGTACGTGCCTGACGACTTGGTTGCGTTTTTGAATGACTGCGCCGAGACCGACAAGTTGCTTAACGTTTGGGTCTAATCACTAGCCACTATTCACTGTTGTTTCAGGCAAGAGCCGAGCCGCGTAGGCGGCGGTTGTTTGCGGGTCATGGACTGAACCACCTCACCCCCCGCCCCGCCGGGGCCAGATCTTCCACACCCCGATTGTCAGCACCGGCAGGACGTAGCATAGAATCACGCCCCAGGTGGCGCTGCCGTAGCCCTTGGCCACCAGGTCGATCAATCCCAGTTGGGCGACCAAGGCGGCCGCCACCAGCAGCAGGATCGCTACCGCCGGGCGCAGGGTGGCCGGCATGACCGCCCGGCGCTCCGCCAGTACACCGGCCACCCTCTCGTTGAAGGCGTGAATCATCCCGGTTCCCGACTCGATCAGCGTTCCCAGCAGAACCACCTGAAAAACAACCTGGAACGTGGTCGAGCCCAGGGCCCCCAGCAGAAAATTGGCGGGAACGGTCTGATCCACTACCGCCGGATACTGGGTGACCATGGCCAGAAAAAAGAATAAGGCCGGGACCATGCCGATGGGCCCCACCAGGATGCCGGCCCCGACGGCCTCCCGAGACCTGCCGATATGGCGAATGCAGAAGAGAAGGGCCGGAATGACCACCATGTTGTAGCCGGCATACTCGACGCCCGCCAAGGCCCACCCCGGCTTGATTTCCAGCGAGGGCCAGGCCTTGTCTCCAAGGAACTGGGAGAGGCTCCAGACCAGGAAGACCAGGTAGATGGCGTAGAGGACGAAGGACCACACCGCAAAGGACTTCTCGATCACCGCGGTCCCCTTGAAGACCAGGAACCCCACGCAGGCCATGATGCCGATGACGCCGGCATGGTAGGAAAGAGAGAAGACGGCCTGGACGATGCTGCCGCTGGCGGCGGCGATGACCGCCAGTCCCAGCAGCATCATGACCAGGTAGCAGATCTCGTAGAGGAACCACCAGCGGTGGAGCAACTGCCGGGTGAAGGTCCGGTAGTCGTAGGAACCGCTCCGCCGCGCCAGCTCGAAGGTCACCAGGCAGACGGCCGACCAGATGGCCGTCGACAGACCCATCCCCAGCAACCCGCCCAGGGGCCCGAACTTCAGGAAGAACTCCACCAGCTCCCGGCCGGTGCCGTAGCCGCCGCCGATGACAATGGACTGGAAGACGAATCCCGGCAGCAGGTATTTCCTGAAAAAGGGAGCGTCAAGCATGGGCAATCGATTCCTTGCCGTCAGATGACGCCTTTCTCCCGGAGCCGGCCGATCCGGTCGGGGGCCATCTCGAGATAATCCGCAAGAACCTGGTCGGTGTGCTCTCCCAGTCCGGGTCCGCGGCGGTAGACCGGCTCGTGGTCGCTGAGCTTGATGGCGCCGGCGACCTGGCGCACCAGGCCCAGTTCCGGGTGGTCGGTCTCGACGATCATGCCGCCTTCCCTCACCTGAGGGTCCTGAAGGGCTTCCTCCACCGAATTGACCGGCGCGCAGGGCACCTGGCCCTTCAGCAGCCGCAGCCACTCGGCGGTGGTGCGGGTCCGGGTACGCGCTTTCAGCAGGGGCCCCAGTTCCTGGCGGTGCTTCAGCCTCCGGGCAAAGGTGTCGAAGCGGGGATCTTCGGCCAGTTCGGGAGCCCCGAGGATCCGGACCAGGTTGCGGTAGAACTTCTCCTTGGCGCACATGACCACCAGCCAGCCGTCCCGGGTGGGCAGCAACTGGCTGGGCACCTGGGTGGGATGGGAGGAGTCGGCGGTGCGCTGTGGCCGGTAGCCGCTGGTCAGGTGCCAGGCCCCGACATAGCCCAGTTGGGAAAGGGCGGTGTCGAACAGGCTGACGTCCACGTCGCAGCCGACTCCCGTGCCGCGGGCCCGCATCAGGGCGCTCACCAGGCCCAGAGCCACCAGGGCGCCCGCGCCCAGATCCACCAGTGACAGCCCCGCCTTTTGCGGCGGACCCTGGGGGTCGCCGGTCAGGCTCATCCAGCCGGCGTAGCCCTGCATCAGGTAGTCGTAGCCGGGTTCGGCGGCCCGCGGGCCGCTGCGGCCGAAGGCCGAGAGGGAGGCGCAGACGATGGAGCGCTTGACCGAGGCGAGGCTGGAGTAGTCCAGGCCCAGGCGGGTAGGCAGGTCGCCGCGCAGGTTGTTGAAGACGCAGTCGGAACGGCCGACCAGCGGATGGAGAACGTCCGCCGCCTCGGGATGGTTCAGGTTGAGGGTGATGCTCTTCTTGTTCCGGTTGAAGCTCTGGAAGTAGACGCTGTCGTCGCCGTCGATCTCGGAGGCCACGTGGCGGCCGATGTCGCCTCGGCTGAGGGGGTTTTCGATCTTGATCACCTCCGCCCCCAGGTCGGCCAGCAGCATGCTGGACCAGGGACCGGCGCCGAACTGCTCGACGGCCAGGATGCGAATGCCCTGCAGGGGTGGGGGCGGTTTCATGCGGCTGGACCCCTTGGGTCGACAGAAGGTTGACGGATGAGTCGAGGATTGTGGATTGAGGATCGTAGATTGATGATTTCGGGCACTATCGGTGGACCCAGCCGCCCAATCAACAATCAGCAATCTACAATCTACAATTCATCCTCTTTGGACTTGGAGGCCTCGGCCATTTGGACCAGGCGCCTGGCTTTTTCCACGATGGGCCAATCGACCATCTTGCCCTCCACCTGAACCGTGCCCGCGCCTTCCCGGTGAGCCTGCTCGAAGCCCTGGATCACCTGCCGGGCCTTTTCGACCTGCGTCTCGGAGGGGGTGAAGGCCTGGTGGACGCAGGCGATCTGCCGGGGGTGGATGACCCCCTTGCCGCCAAAGCCCAACCGGCGGGCCCGCCTGGAATCGGCGGCCAGCGGCTCCAGCCTTTGGAACTCGGGCACGATGCGGTCCACGGCCACCAGCTCGCGGCTGGCGGCGGCCACGGCCACCGCCGAACGGGCGTAGAGCATCTCGTCGGGGCCCTCGTCCTCCGATGCAAAGACTCCAAGATCCAGGGTAAAGTCCTCCGCCCCGAAGAAGAGGCCCACCATTCTGGGGCAGGCAGCCGCAATGGCGGGGGCCGCCAGCAATCCGCGCGCGCTCTCGATCATGGCCAGGATGCGCACGCTTCCCGGCTCCATTCCCGCCCCGGCCTCCAGGGCTCCGAGTGCGGCATCCGTCTGCTGCAGGTGTGAGACCTCGGACACCTTGGGCAGCACCAGGCCGTCCAGGCCGGGCCGGACCACCGCCCGGGCATCCTCCAGGCCGGGCCCGGGATCAGCCTCGACCCGCACGTAGCGTAGCGAGCCCGCCGGAGGGGCCTGGAGCGCCTCGGCCACCAGGCGCCGTCCCGAGGCCTTCTCGGCCGAGGGAAGCGCGTCCTCCAGATCGTAGACGATCACGTCGGCCCCCAGGGTGGGGGCCTTCTGGATCATCCGGGGCCGGTTGCCGGGAACGAACAGCCATGAACGCATCAACTGCATGCCGCGTGCTCTCCGGGTCACTGGATCGGGGGAAACTCCCCGGGTTGCGGGGCATGGGCGCGCCGATACACCATGACCTGCCGGGTCAGATCGATCACCACCTTGCCGTCCTGATTGACGCCGAGGGAGCGGACAGTGACGATCCCGGCCTCGGGGTGGGACTTGGAAACCCTCTTGGCCAGGACTTCCGATTGGCAGTAGACGGTGTCGCCGATAAAGACCGGGTTCGGCAGCCGAACCTTCTCCCAGCCAAGATTGGCCATGGCGTTCCGGCTGACGTCGGTGGTGCTCATCCCGGTGACCAGCGCCAGGGTGAAGGTGCTGTTGACCAGAATCCGTCCCCAGCGGGTCTTGCGGGTGTACTGGCTGTCGAAGTGCAAAGGGTTGGTGTTCAGCGTGATATGGGTGAAGAGGGAGTTGTCCAGTTGGGTGACCGTCCGGCCATGGGGATAGCGGTAGACGTCCCCGACCTGGAAGTCTTCGTAATAGCGCCCCTGCCAGCCCTCCCTGGCGGGACCTTGGGAATCGGTCATCGAGTGTCTCCACTCTCCCGTGATGGCGGCCGACCCGGGTGCCGGCAGTGCCAGTCCGGGCTCGTCTCCCCTCTCCGGGCCTATTGTTCGGCATATCCCGATTGGAGGCAACGTAAAATCATGCGCCCCAGGCCCGGCGCTTGCCGCCCGGCCGTCCTCTGTTCTAAGATTTCGCTTTTCCAGGCCGACCTTTCGAGGGAGAGACCCCATGCCTGTCCAGCGCAGCCGACTTCTCATCGACAAGAGCGAGGTGGCGGTCGCCGGCGGCCTGGTGACCGCCATGCATCCGCTGGCTGCCGAAGCCGGGGTGGAGATCCTCCAGCGCGGCGGCAACGCCGCCGATGCCGCCGTGGCGGCTGCTTTTGCCGTCGGAGTGGTGGAACCCTTCATGAGCGGCGTGGGCGGAGTCGCCTGCGTGGTGGCTCACGACGCCGCCGGCGGCCGGACGCTCACGCTGGATGGCGCCGGTGTCCTGCCCCGGGCCGCCCGCGAGGACCTGTTCGAGCTGCTGGATCCCGGCCTCAAGGGCGGAGGGATCTACGGCTGGCGCGCCACCCGGGACGAAGCCGCCGAAACGGGGTACCGTTCGGTCGCCGTGCCGGGAGCGGTCGCCACCTACGTCAGGCTGCTGGAAACCCTGGGCACGCTCTCCCTGGCCGAGGTCATGGCGCCGGCCATTCGCCTGGCCGATGAAGGGTTCCCGGTGGATTGGTACGTCTTCGCCAACTGTGCGGCCGGGCTGAGGCGGCTGCGGCCCTTCCCGCACACCATGGCGGTTTTCTTCCATGGCGACGGGACCCCCCTCAAGACGGCCAACGCCGACGACATCGGCAAAGAGGAGTGGCTGGTCCAGAAAGACCTGGCCCGAACCCTGCAACGGATAGCCGAGGAGGGCCCCGACTGCTTCTACCGGGGAGAGATCGGGCGGACCATCGCCGGCTTCCTGGCCGAGCATGGCGGCCTGCTGACGCCGGAGGACCTGGCCGAATACCGCGTGCGCTTGCGCGATCCCCTCTGGGTGGACTACCGCGGACGGCGGATCGGGCTGGTTTCCACCAACAGCGGCGGCCCCAGCGTGGCCCAGATGTTCAACATCCTGGGGGGATACGATCTGGCCGCTTCCGGCCACAACACGGCTCCCACCCTGCATTGGCTGGCCGAGGCCCAGCGGATGGCCTTTGCCGACCGCTTCACTCATCTGGGGGACCCCGACTTCGATCCCATTCCCCTGGAGGGATTGCAGTCGGCCGAATACGCTGCCGAGCGGCGCGGTCTTATCCGGTCCGAGGGTCCTCCGGTCAGCCAGCCGTCGGGAGACCCCTGGCCGTTCCAGCCGGGCGGCAGGCCGGCCGTCATGCGTCCGCCCGGCAGGACCGACGCCGCCGAGCAGCACACCACCCATCTGACGGTGGTGGACAAGCAGCGCAACCTGGTCTCGCTGACGGCCTCGCTGGGCCAGTTGTTCGGTTCGGGCGTGGTGGTGCCCGGCACCGGGATCACCTTGAACAACGGAATGATGTGGTTCGACCCCGAACCGGGCAAGGTCAACTCGATGGCGCCCGGCAAGCGGGCACTTCACGCCGGCACGCCGGCGCTGGTTTTTGACCGGGAGGGGCCCTACTTGGCGGTGGGTTCCCCGGGCGGGCGCAAGGTGCTGACGGCGGTGCAGCAGGTCATCCACAACGTGGTGGACTTCGGGCTGGGGATGCAGGCAGCCGTCAGCGCCCCGCGCATTCATTGCGAAGGCAGCCCGCTTCACCTGGATGCCCGACTGCCGGCCGAGGTGATTGAGACGGTGCGCTCCTTCGGCCACCCGGTTTCGGTGAGGGAAGAGCACTTTCTAAGCTCCTATTTCGCCCGGCCCAACGGCATTCTGATCGATCGCGAATCCGGCCTGCTGCGGAGCGGCGTGGAGCCCTTCAAGGCGAGCGCCGCCGTCGGCTATTAGGCATCCGTGTATGGGTTGATGTCGTCGCCGGCTGGTTTCCAGGAATAGGTGAACCATGAGCGAGGATAAGGTTTCACGGCAGAAATCGATTCTGGAGGGCATTCGCCGGGGCCGAATCCGGCGCATCGATTTTCTGGGGGACTCCATCACCCAGGGGTGCGGCTATGTCTCCCGCCAGGAGGGCTATCCCGATCTCCTTCTGGTAAAAATGAAGCCGTTGGCCGGGCACGACCGGTTCCGGATCTACAACCACGCCGTGGGCGGCGCCACCGCCGCGGGCGGCGCCGGCCGTCTTCACTGGTGCGAGCGCGGCCCCTCCCCTCCGGACCTGAGCTTCATCATGTTCGGTCTCAACGACGTCCATCTGTCCGGTTCCGCGGACGACTATGCCCACCACCTCGGGACCATGATGAACCGGCTCAAGCGACTGGGATCGGAAGTGGTGCTCCTGGGCCCCACGCCCTATCCGGCCAGGGAGGCAGCCATTCACTCCCTCAGCCTCTGCGCTTCCCGGGAAGCCGGCCGTGCCGGGGTCAACTTTGTGGATTGCCTGAAGCCCTTCTACCAGGGCGGCCGGCTCCCCGAGGGGCTGCTCTGGCCCGACGGCATACACCTGACTGCCCGGGGGCACCGGGTCCTGGCGGATTGGATCTGGAACCAACTCCAGGCAATGTAGGGATCATCCCCGGGCGCCACCGCCACGCCTCCCAGTGAGAAACTCTGACTAGCCCTGCCAGGCTCGCCTGCGGCCAATTCTCCAACCGCGTCCCCGCCACTCCAAGGTCCACCCGAAATTTGCAATCTCTGCCGGTCGAACCGGTCTTGCAAGCCCACCCCCCCGATTCCATAATCCTCCATCCCAACGCCGCCAATGCGCTCTCCATTTCCATCCGAAGTATAGTTATTAAAATGAAAATCATTTTCATTTACATTTAGATGCCTTTGGGATATCTTCCCCTCTGCGTTCGATCTGGAGGTCGTGTCCCCTGCTCGCCCTGCCGTCTCCGCGCGAACATTGTGCCCAAGTCAAAGGCGCCTGAGCCGTTTAACGGAACGGGTCGTTCACGCACTTCAGTGACCGCATTTTTCAAACCTGTTTTTCAGAGGTGATGAGCGGTTTCAGCCAGGAGAGGTCAAAAGGACACAGGAGGACGGAAACAATGTCCCGATTCACTCATCCGATTCAACGGTGGAGGACAGTATCGAAGAGTACCTGCCGCAAGGGCGCCAAATCGCTTGTCGGATGGGCTCTGGCTTCATTGGCCATCGTGGCGGCAACAGGAGCCCTGCCTCCCATGGCATCCGGGCAAAACGGACAGCTCGACGCCGTCTCGGCAGCAGATCTGCTGCAGCAGGCTCGCAAAAACAGGGAAGTCTTCACCAAGGATTTTCGGGGATTTCGCAGCAAGCTGACCGTGCGCATGGACGGCAAGGTTCATCACGGCACCTGCCTGTTTCGGGTGCCCGGCACTCTGGAGATCGCGCTGAACGGAGGCAAGGCTCCGTCGGTCGTCCAGGCCGCCGTGCGGAACATGCTGATGCATCGCGTCCCCTCGTCAACTGCCGTGACCACGGAAGCCCGCTACGGCGCACCGGACGCCCATTCGCTCGGGAGGGAAGTCCTGCTGGACGACAAGTACCAATCCGCCTACCGCATCAAGGACCGGCAGATCCTGGAGGTCGACCGAAAGCTGAGCGACTTCCGTCGGGTGCTGACGGTTCTCGAAACCAGGAAGACGGCTTCCGGCCGCTACCTGCCGCGGCATGTCTTCGCGGTCGTGTTCGACAACGATTCCGGCTCGGTCCGCCAGGCCTGGACCTACATCACCCGTTTCCAGGAGGTCGGCGGCAACTATCTCCCCCATTCCCGACACGTGCTTCGGACAGGCGACGGGCGGAACAGCACCCTGCTGATCGAATGGCACGACATTGAACTGCTGGAAGAAGCAAGCGATGGATAACACCGTTTCGTGGCCGTCAAACAGGCAACGAACGGTAATAAGGAGAACATTTCATGAGACGAACTAATCGTAACCTGCTGTGCATACTGCCTGTGCTGGCGCTGTTGGCGATCGGTCCTCTGAACGCGCCTGCTCAAGACCAGGTCACGCTGGAAGGGGGCGTGTTCGACGTTTCCGGCGCACCCCTCCCGGACGCCACCGTCTTCGTGAAGAACCTGGAGACGGGGCTGGAGGTGGCTCAGCACGTCGACTCCCAAGGTGAGTTCTCGCTGGATGTCCGGGCGGGGCGCTACCGGGTGAGCGCGGCCGTGAACGACTTCCAGACGGCTTCCGAGACGGTCGACCTGACCGGCGGCGCAAGCGGCCCCCTGGTGCTGAATCTGGCACCGGCGATTCTGACCCAATCCATTATCGTGACCGGCTCTCGCGAAGAGGAATTGCGGGAGGATTCGGTCACCAAGGTGGACCTGATTGCGCGCAGCCAACTGCTGGATTCGGGATACGAACGCGTGAGCGACGTCCTGTCCGAAGAAACGGGAATCGTGACCCGCACCGACCGGTCACCGGGCTCCCGGGCCGGGACCCAGATTCAAGGCGTGGACTCCAGGCAGTCCCTGATCCTGATCGACGGATTTCCCATTGTCGGGGCGCGAGGAGTCAAGAGCGGCATCCTCAACATGAATCGGCAGTCGACCAATCGTCTCGACCGGGTGGAGATCGTCAAGGGCGCCTCCTCGGCTCTCTACGGATCGGACGCGATCGCCGGCGTCATCAACATGATCACCCGGGAACCCCGTCAGAAGTTCGATGCCAACCTGACCAGTTCGATGGGATCCCGCGGCGCCGCCGACCATCGCGCCGACGCGGGCTTTGTCCACGAAGACTGGTCGGGCTTCTTTTCCGCCGAGCGCCACAAGCGCAACCCCTACGACCTGACGCCCCAAAATTACGATACGACCGGACCAGGGTACCGCAGGTACGACACCATGGCGAAGATCACACGCGACATCAGCGATACCGTGGACCTCAGCCTGCTGGCCAACGCCTTCGACAACCGCGAGATCAGCGTGTACTCCGGCAGATCCGGAAGTCAGTCCACCACCACCAATGACAGCGCCATCAACTATGGCTTGACCCTGAATGCGGCCTTGTCCCCGTTCACCCAGTTGCAGACCCGCGGTTATTACGGGAAGTACGACGAGAACTCGGTGGTGGATCTCTTCAACATTCCAGGGACCATGGATGACACCGCCAACCTGAACGAACGCCTGTACCGGTTCGACGCCAACGTCTCTCACGTCCTGGGCAGACGCCAACTGCTCCAGGGAGGCATCGACGTGACGAGCAACGAGTACCGCGGATACAACCGTGTGCTTGGCGACAACGCCGGACAGTCGGTCCGCATGGTGGACGCCTGGTTCCAGGATCGCATCCAGGCCCATCCCCGGTTGAGCCTGACGGTCGGGGGCCGAATCACCCATCACTCGGCCTTCGGAACCCACGCGGTTCCCCGATTCGGCATGTTGTACCGGGCGTCGGACAAGTTCCGCCTGAGGGCTTCCTACGGACACGGCTTCCGCGCCCCGGACCTGGGACAGCTCTACTACCGCTTTCTCACGAGTTCGGGCACTTATCAGATCATCGGCAATCCATCCCTGGAAGCGGAATCCTCCTCAACGACCCAGGTGGGCTTCGACAGCAACATCACGGAGCGGCTGCAGTTCAGCTCCACCTATTTCCGAAACGGGATCACCAACCTGATCGACACCCAGTTGCTGGGAAGACCGCGGACACCGGCGCAACTCGAGGCCCTGGCATCGGAGTTCAACATCGATTCGGCATTCGGTCCGGGATTGAACCGCTTGACCTACCTTTACCGGAACATCGAAAACGTGTACACCACCGGGCTGGAGAACAAGATCGAGCTGCGATTGACCAACAACCTGCTGATCTCCACCGGGTACACCTATCTGGAGGCCAGGGACAAGGAGACCGGGGACTTTCTGAGCCATCGTCACAAACACCACGGCAACTTCCGGGTGTGGTGGTCCACCGACAAGCTCGGAGGTCTGCGCACCAACTTCCGAGGAACCTACCTGGGCAAGTGGCCCATCGTCGGCCGTCGCGCCACCCTGGTGGCCGATGCCTACCAGATCTGGGACTGGTACTTCGCCAAGCCGCTGGGAGCCGGGATCGAGCTCTTTGGGCTGGTCGACAACCTCTTCGATTCGATCGATTCGAACCTCGACAGTCCCAATCCCACCTTCTATCGAGCCGACCCCGGTCGCGGCTTCCGCATCGGGATGCGCTGGAATTTCGGCGTGGAGTAGCCGATTCGCAGCCCCCAAGCTGGAACGATCCTACGAAAAAACAGGTTCGGGATCGTCTCCAATCCCTCACGCACGGCAGCCGGGCGGCGTCTTTGCCGAGCCGTCCATGCGGCTGCCGTCAAGCTTCCCTCCAAAAGCGAACCGTGTTTTTCAGTCCCTTTTTGGCCATAATTGACGGCATGCGGAGACAACCGGCAATCGCCGGTCCGAAAGGAGGCTGAACCATGAAACCACTGTCCACCTTTGCCTGGGACGACCTGAAGTTGGACCCCTGGCCGATTCCGGCCGGCAACATTCTGGGGGGCAGCCCCGACGCAACCGGAGCCCTGGTCTACATCACCGAGGACAAGACCTCCTGCAGCGGCATCTGGGAGTGTCAGCCCGGCCGGTTTCGATGGGAGTACACCTGGAACGAGACCATCTATGTCCTGGCCGGAAAGGGCGAGATTCGCTCGGAGGACGGGGAGTGCTGTCCGATCGTGCCCGGAAAGATGCTGCACTTCAACGAAGGGCTCAGCTCGGTCTGGACCATCGAGGAAACGGTGCGCAAGTTCTTCTGCCTGCAGTCCGACCGCCCCTTGCAGCTCTGAACCTGGCGTGGGAGCCTCGGGGTGCAGGCGGGGTCGTCCGAGGATGGCGACTGTCCTCAGGCGCCGTAGCGCGCCGCCAGGGCCTTCAGCTCACGCAGATACCGGGGGACGGCGGTGACCGGGTCTTCCTCGCCCTCGTACTCCAGCGCCAGGTAGCCCTTGTAGCCGGCGGCGGCCAGAGTCTGGAGGATCCTGCCCCAGTCGGCCGGAACCGGCTTGCCCCCGGGCGCCATTACCCGGGTCTTGACCTGTACGTTCACCGCGTAGGGAGCACAGGCCTCGATCTGCCCGTAGGGGTCGTGCAGGAAGTTGCCGGTGTCGAGGTTGATGCCCGCCCAGGGGGAGTCCACCTTCTCCAGGATTTCGATCATCGTCTCGGCTCTGGCGGTGATGCCTCCGTGGTTTTCCAGTCCCAGGATCACTCCCCGCTTGCCCGACTCCTCGGCTGCCCGGCCCAGCACTGAGGCGGCCCAGTCGGCCGCCTGCTCCAGGCCGGCGCCCGGGGGCGCGTCCCCTCCGAAGATGCGAATATGCCCGGCGCCCAGCTTGTGGGCCACTTCAATCCACTTGCGGATCTCCTGAAGCTCGCCAGCCTGCTCCCGCGGCGTGGGGCGGCAGAGGTTGGTCCGAATCGAGATGCTGTAGATCTCCACCGCGTTCCGATAGGCCAGCCGCTTCAAGGGCAGCAGAAAATCGTCTCCGATGCCGGGAAACCAGTAGACGGTCAGGTCCAGTCCGTCGATCTCCTGCTCGACCGCCATGTGGACCAGGTCCGCATAGGTCAGGGCCTTCGACCCCAGCGGGGTTCTGAAGGAGTAGGCGCAGATGGCGATCCGCATTCGGGACACGCCCTCGGCCTCGGAGCGGCCGGCGCTGGCCGCCAAGTGAGATCCCAGGGATCCGGCAAGCAGGAAAGGCGCGGTTCGCAACAGGTCTCTACGGTGCATGCAGTCCTCCAGGGGATATGGGCTTGATTTAATTCAGTGACAACCACCGATCGAAGAATGCGTAGGCCTCCCGGCGCACGGCGGGCGGAAACTCGTGGCCGACCTCGGGATGCCTGGCTACCAGACGGTCGGGGCTGTGGAAGAGGCGTTGGTAGACCGGCAGGGCGGCTTCCATGCACTCCCTGACGCCGGCAACGGCGAAGTTGTGGTCTCCCGCCGGGGCCGAGATGAAGACGGGCCGCGGAGCCAGAATCCCCAGCACCTCGGTGAAGTCGAAGGGCATGCGGCCGGCGTCGCTCCCGTAGAGTCGGGCGATGCGCGGCATGTACCCCCGGTGGCTCCAGCCCTTCAGGTCACCGCCGTAGTAGTGGCCGAAGGCATTGAAGCCGCAACTGGTGGCCACCGCCCGCACCCGCGGTTCGAAGGCCGAGAGAAAGAGGGAATTGTGACCACCCAGGGAGTGCCCGATGACGCCGATCCTGTCCGGGTCCACTTCCGGCAGCGACTGCAGCAGGTCGATGGCCCGGCGGTGGTTGAGGATGCCCTTCATGGTGGCGCTGGCGTAGCCCATGGCGTAGGGATCGATCTCGTAGTCCCCGAACCCGGGGTAGTCGGGCGCCAGGGTGACGTAGCCCCGCCGGGCCAGTTCCAGGGCGTAGTGCAGGTCGGCGATGCCGCCCAGTCCCGCCGGTTCGGCCTTGCCGATGGGAGTGGTCTGGTGGAGGCAGAGCACGGCGGGAGCCGATTGCCCTTCCGGCAGCGTATCGGGAATCAGCAGATAGGCCGGAACGCGGTCCGGTTGTCCCTCCACCACCTGGCTGACGAAGGTGATCTTCCGCCGCTCGACTTGCGGCAGCCTTTCGGTTTCCAGAACCTGAACCTCCAGCGGGTCGCCGGGAAGGCGGGGTAGAGGCCCCATCACCTTCTGCATGTTCTGAAGGATGTGGATTCGGCGAATGTCCCAGTGGGTGCGGCTCTCGATCGGATGCGGCCTGCCCTGGCGGTCCAGGTAGTGAAGCAGGTCCCGCTTGTCCGGGTAGACGGGCGCTTCCGGGGCCGCGCAGGCGGCCAGCCACAGGAACACCCAGCAGA
This sequence comes from Terriglobia bacterium, assembly GCA_963665655.1. Classification (GTDB taxonomy): domain Bacteria; phylum Acidobacteriota; class Terriglobia; order Versatilivoradales; family Versatilivoraceae; genus Versatilivorator. The sequence continues at coordinate 2,883,431 of OY762429.1, read as the reverse complement.
GTCCGAGGAGACCTGCGGCCACCCGACCTGGTTGATCTCTGTGTTCTCCCATCGGACCTCCCGGCGATCCGCCGGTCATTGCAGGTTGGCCCCCTGCAGGTAGGCCTGCACCGCTCTTTCACGGTCTCTGCCGGCCTCTCCCAACAGCTCGGCGGCTCGGGCCGCTACTCCGGGGTCGGGGTGGCTGAGCAGCTTTTCCTTGCGGGCCCAATCCAGGGCGCCCACCTCGATGGCTCCGGACTCCAGGGCCTCCAGCAGCAGCCCCAGGCGCTCCTTGCGATCGAGCAGCAGGTCCAGCACCTGAAAACGGGTCCGCACCGGATAGGCCATCTCGACGGGATCCACCACGTCGGGCTCGGAGGCAAACAGCTCCACCCGGAAGTCGGGATGAACCTGCATGCTCTGCAGCGACTCCCGGGGGGAGCGGGGCGCCGCGTCCTGGTGGCGGGAACAGCCCGGCAGGAGCAGCAGGAACACTCCCAGGATCCAGATCGATGTCAGAGGGTGTCCTCCGCGGCTTGGCAGATTCATGGGAGGTTTCATGGGATCGGCGGCAGGGAACAGGCCTGCCGGCGGCAGGTCAGGGGCGTTCGGGTTGCGGCGGCGGTCGTAAGGAGTGCTTCAGCACGCATTGAGCCGCTGGCTGGCCGGGAGCGCTGGCTCTTCCCACGTGTTAGCGCACATATACCCAAACGACTTCGGCAGCCAGGGTCCGGCGCCACCTTCCCTTCGGATCCAGAGCTTCCCACTCCGGCAGCGTGTAGACCAGTACATCGGCGGGCACGGGCAGTTCCTCAGCGGGCCATTGACTCGCCCGCCGTTCGAACGGGGCCGAGGAACGACGGACCAGGACCAGCACATCCAGGTCGCTGCCCACCCCCCAATCTCCGCGAGCGTAGGAACCGAAGTACCCGATGCGCAAGACCTCGGCGCGGCGCTCGGCGGTCTGCCTGGCCCAGTCCCGCACCGCCCGGTCCACCGCCGGTCTATCGGGCCATTTGATCAGTGACGAAGTCGATGATTTCACGGGCATAGCCGATAGCCTCAGTGCTCTGCAATTTGCCGTAGTGATGGAAGGGCGCTCCCTCCGAGTGACTGTTGGGATACCTGGCTGGAATGTAGAAACTGTCCAAAACGCGGCCCTTGTCGACCAACTGGTCGCCTGCGGCGAACCGTTCAGGCAGTTCCCGAAGCAGACGGGCAACGACATGTCCCCAAGCCTCCTGGCCGGCCGCCAGGTGCAACGCCTTGACTGCCTTTTCCGCAGCTTGCTGAGCGGCGAAACAGGCCCACTCGTGCCGGTCAGCCTGGCGGGAATCTTCGGCCTGTTCCAAGTCACGGCGGGCCTGCTCCAACCAGTCTTCCGAGCGATTAGATCCTGGCAATGAATCCGCCCTTTTCAGTTGGGATAGTCGGAAAGCAGCCGGTCGCTGATGCCGCCCCGGGTGACCGGAGTCCTGGGATAGTTGGTCTGCTGGTCATGGAAATCGATGATGGCGGTCCCGGACGACCAGCTGCACCCCGCCAGACCCACCAGGGTTCCGGCCGCCGCCAGAAACTCCCTGCGCTCCATGGTGCTCATGGCAACTGTCCCTCCGCCGCCGGAATCCGGCCCCCGGTCCCCGCCCAGACTCGCTGGTTCAAGTCCGGAAACGGAGTGGATCCTTACTCTGCTCGCAGCTTGTTCCGTGGCTGTCCATTATAGGCGAAGTGAGAACCGCGTTGTTGGGGGCTTTCGATGGGCCCGTACCCGGGCGCCGACTCGGAAGGGGGCAAGCCACGCAGGCGCACCCCACATAGCCGTGGGCGTCAGCCCATGGAAGCGGTAGAATGTCGGGGCCGTGACTTGCCACACTGCACAAGCCGAGGCAGCCGGATGAGAAGGAGCTGGTTTCATGCGCATTGACCGGGTCGAGGTCCGCGTGGTGGGCCCCCAGGTGCAGCGCTTCACCTGGTCCCATGATCTGCCGGAACAGTACATGACCAACACGGTGGTGCGCATTTTCACCGACGAGGGAGTCGAAGGCTTTGGGGGCGTGTCCAACTACACCTCCTACGCTCACGACCGGTACACGGCCGAGACGCTCCGGCACCTCGTTCCGGCGCTCATCGGACGCGACCCCCTGGAACGGGAGGTCCTGTGGCGAAGCCTGTGGTCCCGCGTCTTTCCCCTGGCCCCCGGAGCCCTGGCGGTGGTGGACATCGCGCTCTGGGACCTGCTGGGCAAAGCCTCCAATCTGCCCATCTGCCAGCTTCTGGGCGGGAGCCGCCGGCAGATTCCCTCCTATGCCAGCACGCCCATGCTGGAGGACGTTGGCGCCTACCTGGACCTGGTGGACCAACTGCTGGAGCAGGGGTTCGGAGCCGTCAAGTTCCACTGCTGGTGCGTCCCCGACAGGGACCTGGAGCTGGCCCGGGCCGTCCGCGGGAAACATGCTCCCGACCGGGTGGCCCTGATGCTGGACGTGGAGAACAACTACGACTGGGACAGCGCGCTGCGGGTGGCCTGGGAGCTGGAGGCCCTGGAGTTCACCTGGTTCGAGGCTCCGCTGTACGAGCATGGAATGAAGGATGTGATTCGGACCGGGCTGGACGGGATGGTATCGGCGCCCGGCGGTCCGGGTCTGGGTGTCGAGGTGGACTGGGAGGCCATGGAAGCCGCCACCCTGCTCAGCTTCGCCTGCCCCTGGAAACCGGGCCGGGCACTCTGATTGGACTTCGATTCGAAGGAGAGAACTCATGATCGATCGACGCACCTTTATCGGCGCCCTGGGGAGCAGTCTGGCGGTTCCCCCCTTGCTCTGGGGAGAGGCCGCCAAGCCCAGGCGGCTGGCCATGGTGACCACCGAGTGGCGGTACCCGTCCCACGCCTGGCACATGGGAGAGCGCTTCCTGGTGGGATATCCCGTGGAGGGACGCTGGCATCGGTCCCCCCTCGAGCTGGTATCGACCTACGTGGACCAGTTTCCGGAGAATGACTTGAGCCGCGCCCGCTCACGGGAGTTCGGCTTCCCCATCTACCCCACCATCGCCGAAAGCTTGCGCCGCGGCGGGGACAAGCTGGACGTGGACGGAGTGCTTCTGATCGGGGAGCACGGGAGGTATCCGCGCAACGAACTGGGACAGACGCTCTATCCCCGCTACGAATTCTTCAAGGAGATCGTGGAGGTCTTCAAGCAGGACGGCCGAAGCGTCCCCGTCTTCAACGACAAGCACCTGTCCTGGAAGTGGGAGTGGTCCAAGGAGATGGTGGATACGGCCCATGCCATGGGGTTCCCGTTTCTGGCCGGGTCCTCGCTGCCGGTCACCTGGAGGATACCCTCCTTCGAAATGCCCTATGGCGCCGAGATCGAGGAAGTCATGTGCGTAGCCATAGGCGGGGTGGACAGCTACGATTTCCACGCCCTGGAGACCATCCAGTGCATGGTGGAACGCCGGCGGGGCGGCGAGACCGGAGTGGACTGGCTCCAGGCCATGCGCGGGGAACCGGTCTGGGAAGCCATGGGAAAGGGCTCATACGACGGCGGCGGCTGGGACCCGCAACTCTTCTCCGCCTGCCTCTGCCGCAGCCTCACCCTGGCCCAGGCGGAAACCGTGAATCATCGCTACCCCACCCCGGAACAGATCCGGCAATGGGTCGAGAAGCCGGTGGTCTACCGATACCAGCACACCGATGGATTGAAAGCCACCATGATGCTGATGAACGGCCTGGTGGACGACTTCACCTTTGCCGTCCGGCTAAAGGGCCGTCCTGAGCCCCTCTCCACGCTGTTCTATCTTTCACCCGTCCCCAACGTGGTCTTCATAGCGGCCCTGATGCACAAGGTGGAAGAGATGGTCCTGACGGGAAAGGCTCCCTACCCGGTGGAGCGCACGCTGCTGACCTCCGGCCTGGTGACAGCCGGAGTCCATTCCCTGGACCAGGGAGGCAAGAGGCTGGAGACCCCCCACCTGGCGATCCGCTACCAGGCCCCGAGGGAGTCGCATTTTCTGCGGAGTTGAGGTGGGAGTGTTTAGCTGGTCGCTCAAGCTTTCATGTAGTTACGTACTAAAATGACATAACTTCATGACTTTTCCTACCCACTGGATCCTATTTCTAACAGATTTGCCTGTTAGGCTGTGGCTAGGTGGTTAAACCCACTCCACTTCTAGATTGAGGCGAAGTACATGTCTGAGGAAACCGATAGACTCACAATCGTTGCACAGCGTGGTGGCTCTGTTGCGGAGATCTCGGCGTTCTTACGGGATCTCGAGAATGCCTATTTGGCGCTCTACACATTTGATCATCTATGGCTCCCACGTCGATTGGGGCACTACTTTCCCCTTGAGCTGTGGCTCAAGGTGGGAATTCCATTTCGGCATTTCGGCCAACTAGGTATTGTTCCGTTGAAAGTCGATGAAATTCCGCCGAGTGCGAGACTATCGCTTGAGCGTGTCCGCATTGAGTCACCGGGATTTTGGGAGTTTCTTGCCTCCCTGAACCCATTGCAGCAGATCCGAGAGTACCTGAATGACCGACACCGCCGCAGGCAGGATCGAGATTTCCGTGAGGCGTCAGAGAAGGAACGATTGGACCTCGACAACGAGTTGATTCGACGACAAATCGAGGAAAAGGATATCGCCAATCACTACTGTCCGGTTAAAACTCGAACAATATCAACTGTTTACAGGATTGGGCTTCTTCTTGCTGCAAAGGGAATCTTCTAAGTACTTGATTCATAGGGACTTTTTCGAACAGGGTGATGCTGAGAATTTGCAGGATTTCGCCGAGACTTCGCTCGATTTTCAGTTCCTTCTTGAGGATGGCCACGAGCAAGTAAACGCTGATGGCGATCCAGATCTGGGTCTTGACGGCGTTGGGGGAGGTTCCATAGAAGGCCTTGATCCGCAGGTACTGTTTGATCCATTTGAAGAAAGATGTGAAGCTTCACATCTTTCTTCTTATGTTGAGGGTCCAGTTATGTGGAGTTGAGCCGCACACGCCTTGATGGCACGGGGTATTGCGGGGCAAAGACTCCACATAACGAACATGTTGAGCACGCTCAGAGGGTCTCGAGCCAGTCGAGAGTGCCAGCGTCTGATCGCCACGCGGCCAGCGAGGGATCGATGGCACCGAGCGGGCGGGTTTTCTCCACGGCGAGGCGTTTCGACTCGAGACTCACGGCGGCGTAGCGGTTGGTGGTTTCCACGCTGGCGTGTCCGAGCCAATGCCCGATGGTCACGAGGTCGACGCCGGACTGAAGCAGATGTGTGGCAGTGGTGTGGCGCAGCACGTGTGGGTGAATGCGCTTGGTCGCGAGAGTTCTGGCCGTCAAGGACGCAGTGCGAGCGTGCTTGCGAAGCAGGTAACGCACACCGAAGCGGGTCAAGGGCCGGGATTGGCGGTTGCGGAACAATCGCTTCTGGTCGGTCGGCGGGATGGCAAGCTCTCGCAGGAGAGCCTGCAGAGCCCGAGCCGTCTCCGGCCACAGAGGACAGAGGCGCTGCTTGCGGCCTTTCCCGAAGAGGCGGACCTGCAAGGGTGGTTCGAGTTGGAGGTCACAGGGTCGCAGGTCGAGGATCTCCTGAACGCGTGCCCCGGTGTTGTACATGGCCAGCAGCAAGGCGCGGTCACGGCGACCATCCGCCGTCGCTGTGTCGGGGGCGTGGAGCAAAGCACGCATCTGGTCCGCCTCGAGGTACTCGACGAGGCGTTGCCGGGTGCGCTTGAACGGCACTGCGAGGATCCGCTGGCACAAGGCGAGGTGCTCAGGATGGTGTGCTGCCGCATAGCGGGCGAAGGCATGCACAGCGGCGAGACGGGCGTTGCGCGTGGCGACGCAGTTGCGCCGCTCGGTCTCGAGATGGGCAAGGAAGGCCAGCAGGGGCTGCGGGGCGAGATCGGGGAAGTCGAGTGTCGCCGCCTTGCGCCCGAGGTGCTGTTCGAGGAATCGCAGCAGGAGCTTGATCGAATCGCGGTAGCCGAGGACGGTATGACGGCTGAGGCCGCGAACCTCGGAGAGGTATTCGGCGAAGAAGCCGCGCAGGGCCCGGCCGAGCGCGTTGGGACGGATCTCAGACATGGCCGCCTCCTTCCTCCGGATTGAGGATGGTGCGGGCATGGTGGGCGAAGCGTTGGGAGGCTGCCTCGGCGATGGGTTCGAGAAGGGTCAGATAGTAGGCCGTCGAGGTCACCGACACGTGTCCCATGGAGGCCGCCAGCGCCGGAAGCTTCGACTGGGCGTCGAATCCGGCACGGTACCAGTGCAGGAGCATGTGGACCGCATGGGTGTGGCGCAGGTCCTGAACCCGGGGGAGATCCCCCGACGCGGACTGGATGCCGACGGCGCAGAACAAGCAACGGATCCCGCGGGCCAAGCCATCCCGCGAATAGGCCTGCCGACGACCTTGGGCATTGGCGAGCAGGGGCGCGTCGATCCCGTGCGGGAGGTGTCGCCGTACTGCGAGGTAGTGGTCCACTTCCCTGACGACGCCCTCGGCGAGCGCGACCAGGCGGGACTTGCGGAACTTCGACTCGCGGACCAGCAGCGTCCGCCGCCGAGGGTCGTAGTCGCTGATCGCGAGCCGGACGAGTTCCCCGTCGCGCAAGCCGGCCGCGTAGAGCAAGGCGACTGCCAGGCGATGAGCTTCGGCACGCAAGGGCGAGGAGAAAGTAGCGGGGAGCCGGGTCGCCTCATGCAGAAGTGCCCCGATCTGCTCCTTGGAGAAGATGAAGGGACGGCGCGACGGTCCGGGAGCCGGGAACCCCTGCGGGTCGGGCACGAAGCAGAGCGGGTCGGTTCGCCGGCGGTGCAGGCACAGGTTGCGGACGATGTGCATCTGCTGGCGCCGCACCCTTGGCGCCAGGCGGGAGAGCGTGAGCGACCAGGCGGCAAAGTCCTCGGCGGTCAGCGCGTCGATACCCTGGGCAATGAGGAAGCGGTCGAGATCCGCCAGGACGGCGGCTTCTGTCCGGAAGCGGCACCCGAGGGCTCGCTTGAACTCGATCCAGGCTACGATTGCGGGACTGAGAACCGATTGGAAGATGGGGGCGGCACTCATCGTCCCACCTCCTTTCCGGTCGGGAGGTCGAGCGCGGCCGCGCGCAGGTCCTCCTCATGCAGGCGCAGGTAGGTGCAGGTGCTCTGGATGCAGCGGTGGCCGAGCAGGTCGCCGATGACCTTCAGCGGCGTGTTCCGGCGCAGCAGATGCAGGGCCAGGGAGTGCCGTAGACAGTGCGGCCCTGCAAACGGAATGTCAAGGGTGCTGCGGCGTCGCCACGACAAGAACGCCCCCCGGACGCCGGTGCGAGACAACGGCGCCAAGGGGTGGCGAATGCGAAGAAACACCTCGCGACAGGCGGTCCGTGGGCGGGCGTTGCGCAGGTAGTCCAGCAAGGCCGCGCCGACCTCGCGCGTCAGCGGCAGGATGATCGGCGCCAACGCTTTCGGTCGCTGGACCCGGAACTCGCCGACTCTCCAGCCGATGTCGTCAAGCCGCAGGGCGGCCACCTCGCTGGAGCGCAGGCCGTAGGTCGCCATGATCAGGAGCATGGCGTAGTCGCGCCGTCCCGCCTCCGTGGTCCGGTCGACTTTGGCCAGCAGCGCCTGCACGGTCTCCCAAGGCAATGCCCGGGGAAGACGTTCACCCCGGTAGACCCGTGGCATGTCGATGAATGCGTCCAGACCGGTGGGGGCCTCTCCCCGGCCGGCCAGAAAGCGCAAGAACGATCTCAGGTGCGAAGCCGTGCTTTGGAGGCTCACGTGACAGCGACGCTTGGCGACCGACTTGACGAACGCTTCGATTCGTGGCGGGGCAAGTGCACGCAACGCACCCGGGGCGTGGTCGAAGTGCAGGAAGGCGAGCAGCTCCAGCGCGGTACTGGCGTGCTGCTTCACCGTCGATTCGGCGAGTCCCCGCACTTGTCCGAGGTGGTCTTGATAGGCGTCGACCAAGTGCTGACTCGGGGTCGCGAGTGTTTCTTCCAGCGCTCCGCGCTCACCGAGGCAGGCTGTCAGCGAGCGCACCAGCGCGGACAGGTAGCGGTCGTCGCAGGACTTCCGAGGTGCCAGCGCCATCAGTTCTGCGCGTGAGAGCTTGCATGGACTGCCTACGCCGCAGCCTTGCAGCAGGACTTCGAGAGTGGGCGCCTTTCGAATCCGTTGTTGAATCGCAGACGCCGAGAACCCCTGCGCGCCGAGCCAGCGGGCGAGACCGTCCAACTGCGGGCCGAGCAGAGGCAGAGAAGAGAAGCGGGCATGAGCCCGCGGGAACAAATCGGTGAGCATCGTGACCTCCAAATGGGTTGGTGGCGCCAATAGACAGCGGCGCTGGTCACGAGCTTAGACGTTTTAGTTATGTGGAGTCTTTGCCCCGCAATACCCCGTGCCATCAAGGCGTGTGCGGCTCAACTCCACATAACTGGACCCTCAACATAAGAAGAACAGCTCCACCCGCCAGTGGCACTTGTACAGGTGGGCAATGGTCAGGGCCGGAAGGGTGAAGTTGTTGGTCAAGAAGACCAAGCGCTTCCGGGTATCGGTATCGACATAACGGATGCGGCGAAGCGTATCGGGATAGGCTTGAGACGTTTTCGGCCCTTGAAGTCGGATCCTCTGATCGCTGCGCAGGCCGGTGGACTTGTCGACGTGGCGGAAAGCACACCGGCGGTAAACCAGATTGCTTTTGGCGCGAACCAGGAAGAAGGCCAAGCTCCGGGTAAAGGCGTAGAGACGCCGGAAGTCGATGTAGCCACGATCCATGACGTAGAAGGCGCCGGGTTGGAGAAGCAACTCGTCGAGGATGTTGACATCGTGCACGTTGGCGGGTGTGATGCGGATAAAGCAAGGGATACTGCCGCGCAAGTCCATCAGGGTGTGGACTTTGACGGCCCCCTTGCGTCTTCGAAATCTCGCCCAGGGGAACAGCGAAAGACACAGATCGATGGTGGTCGAATCCAGGGCGTAGGCGCTCTGTTGCAAGGCCAGGCCGAAGTCCTCTTCGGCATAGAGTTGTCTGGCTCTGCCAACGAGCACCTGGGCGAAGTCGGGCCAGATGCGCCAGTCTCTGGTCTCGTTGGCGTCGGCCAAGGTGCTTCGGGAGACGCGGCCACGGATGCCGGCATGATAGAGCTTGGAATCGACGGCGCGCAGACAGGTTTCGGTGTCGCGCAGACTCTCCCGATAGGTGAGTTGTGCGAAGACCATGCAAAGGAACTGATCGAGGCAGGAAAACTTGCGCACCCGGTAATTGCCTCGATAGCGACGAACGCACCGGTTGAACTCGTGCCTGGGCAGGAAATCCATCAACTGGGAGAACACCAATTGTCCTGTGTACATCAGCCACTCCTTTCCTCATGATTGACGTGGAGAAAGTATGGCTGACATCTTGGAGCGAGTTGAAGTCGAAAACAGTCATTTACACTCGTAACCTGATGATATTAAATCAGTTACAAGATACTCGTGGAAGTTTAACCGGACAGTAGTGACGTGATGTATCACGCCGACTAAACCTCTGTGCCTGTTCACTGACATGGTGTGACTTGGTACGAATGGAGTTGTTGACGCAGTTCGGCAACGATGAACTGGACAAAGCAACGGAAGGAAAGGACGGTGATGACAGAGCCTACAGCATCAGTGCGCTCCTCAATGAGTTTTCCACCTGCGCTGTATCAAACCCTAGAGGAAACCGCCAAGGAGAAGGTGTCGTTGGCCTGGGTTATACGCGATGCTGCCGAGCAGTACATGGCAGAGAAGTCGCCTCTCCCCGCGGGACAGGATCGTTCTTCTGTTGGAGAGGCGACAATGGCCGCAATAGATCAAGTGCGCAAAACGGCGAATGGCTTGCTGCATCCTGAGCGAAAGATCGAGTTGGGGCAATTCATGACGCCGGCGAGCGTCGCTAAGTTCATGGCGACGCTGTTCTCAGAAAGGCATGGCCCTGTCCGGTTGTTGGATGCGGGCGCGGGGATAGGATCTTTGACGGCTGCTTTTATCGATCGCTGGGGTGCGACAAGAGTGCATGCCATTGCGTACGAGATCGATGAGACCTTGACTTCATTCCTGCGAGACATACTTTCCTGCTACGGAAATTCCGGTTTTGAAAGAACGATCTTCAACCGGGACTTCATTCAGGACGCTGTTTACTGCCTCAAGCTTGGCCGGAAAGGAGAGGGCTTCACACACGCGATCCTGAATCCTCCATACAAGAAAATCAGCAGCAAATCGGTGCATCGCGCGTTGCTGCGCGCGGTCGGATTGGAAACGGTCAACCTCTACACTGCATTCGTTGGCTTGGCGATCGAGTTGATGAGACAGGGTGGGGAATTGGTTGCGATAATTCCGCGAAGCTTCTGCAACGGACTTTACTATAAGCCGTTCCGGGAGTGGATGCTTGCTCGTGCTTCGCTCGACCAGATCCACCTGTTCCACAGCCGGACGAGCGCATTCAACGACGACGCCGTCCTTCAGGAAAACGTCATCATCAAGCTCGTGCGCGGCAAGAAACAGGGACAAGTCACAATTACAACATCAAGCGATACCGGCTTTTCTGATCTTCAATCGCACGTGTACCCATTTGCTCAGATCGTTCATGACGGTGACGCGCAGAAGTTCATCCACGTACCCACAGCACCCACCCAGAACGGCCTCAGCAGTGTGCCGTTGGCAGAGCGTTCTCTAGACGAGATCGGCCTTTCCGTCTCAACAGGGCCAGTCGTCGATTTTCGCTTTAGACAGTTTCTGTGTGAACAACCCGAACGCGGCACCGTTCCACTTTTGTATCCGGCTCACTTTGCCGGCGGCAGGTTGGAATGGCCACGGCAGTCAAAAAAGCCGAATGCATTAATGGATCGATCCGAGACAAGGAAGTGGTTGTATCCGAACGGATTCTATACGGTCGTACGGCGGTTTTCCTCGAAAGAGGAGCGACGGCGAATCGTGGCACATGTGGTTGATCCGGCTACATTCGACACAACAGCCATTGGCTTTGAAAACCACCTGAATGTGTTTCATTCTGGCAAGAGGGGCATCGACTGCGACGTCGCCTACGGCCTGAGCGTGTTCCTGAACTCAACGACGGTCGATGAGTACTTCCGGCGGTTCAGTGGGCATACCCAAGTCAATGCAACAGATCTGAGACTTCTACGGTATCCGGAACTGGACGAGTTGAAGCAACTCGGTCGGTGGATGCGGGCGACTGGTCGCCTCAAACAAGAACAGATTGATGAACAGATAGAGATACTGCATGACAGAAGAAAGCAAGATCGCTGATGCCAAACAGATTCTCGAGGAACTCGGGATGCCGCGGGCGCAGCGAAATGATAGATCAGCGCTTTGCCTGTTGGCATTGCTCAATGTGACCGAAGAGAAATCTTGGTCGGAAGCAGAAAACCCACTTGTCGGTATCACGCCGATGATGGAATTTGCCCGTGGCCACTACGGCAGGCAGTATGCGCCGAACACGCGCGAAACCTTTCGGCGTCAGACGATGCATCAGTTGGTGGCAGCCGGAATCGCGCTTTATAACCCCGACGACCCCGCCCGCCCTGTCAACAGCCCGAAGGCAGTCTACCGGATCGAGCCCGACACATTGACTTTGCTGCGTAGCTTTGCAACAGCAGCGTGGAGTAAGAACCTCGCAACGTATCTGGAGAACAGTCAGACTCTGGCGGCACGGTACGCCAAAGAGCGGGAAATGCAAAAACTACCGGTCAAGCTCGCTACAGGAGAAACAATTAGGCTGAGCCCAGGTCAACATAGCGAACTCATCAAGGCGATCGTCGAAGAATTCGGGCCGCGCTTTGTACCGGGTGGCGTGCTGGTCTATGTCGGCGACACGGGCGACAAATGGGGGTATTTCGATAAAGGTCTGCTGGAGAAGATCCATGTGGCGGTCGATGGTCACGGCAAGATGCCCGACGTTGTATTCTACTTCCCCCAGCGGGAATGGTTGTTACTGGTTGAGTCTGTGACAAGCCACGGACCGGTGGACGCAAAGCGTCATCAAGAGTTAGCGGAATTGTTCGCAGCCTCGACGGCCGGTCTGGTGTACGTTACGGCGTTTCCGTCACGGTCCGTAATGACTCGCTATCTATGCGATATTGCCTGGGAAACGGAAGTCTGGTGTGCTGATGCTCCCTCGCATCTCATCCACTTCAACGGTGAACGGTTCCTTGGACCATATTGAGACGTGAAACTGTTCCAGGGATCGCGTTCGGGTTTTTGAGGAAGGATGTCATTGAACGACCGTGCGCCGGAAGAGGAGTGGCCACTCGGCGGATCTCAAGTGAAATGTTGATGGGAGGCCGCCCCGCCAACTCAATCGTTTGGTTCCAAGGAAATTGACCACAAAGGTACTTGATGAAGGACATTCGTAGTCTTGATCTTGAGAAAAGGGCTGCATTCCTGGAGTATGCGTATCTTGCTGTGAATGAGCATTTTCCCTCCCGCAACGAATTCGACAATTACTTCGCCGCTATCAAGACAGACGAAACGAAGACCCTCTTTCTGAGAACGGCTTCATTCTATCTGTTTCTGGTGAAGCGGGGTGACTGGGTTGTCAACGTTCCCGGATCAAACGAAGTAATTGACTATTTCACAGACTCATACCGATTCGTGACGATTTTCTCACTCATCGAATCCTTAAGATCGGAGGAGAAGTTTATTGACTTCTACTCGTTCTTGGTCAGGAAGAAATCAGGGATCCAGTTTCCAATAGATGAAAAGAAACTTGGTGAGCATTACAGCAGATACAAAGATGAGTTTGGCTCAGTTCGACACTGTATCGCATTCCTCAAGGCACTGCCCTTTGACACAAGAAATGAACTTATTTCAAAGCTCAATGTGAGGGGGACTGCTTCTACTATCGAAAACCTTGCAAAGTCCTTGTATGAAATGCGCTCTAAGTTCGTTCACGAGGGGAAGCTTGTCCTGCATATGTCCGAAGGAATGTCGATAGGATATCAACGTGGGAACCTAATGGTCTGCAACCTCTCGATTAAGGACTTTATGAGGTGCTTCGAAGAAGGGCTGTTAGCTCACTTCAAGACCTGCTAAGACCGTAAGCCGCCTCCCACTCCGCTCTCGCGCCAAAATCTTGGACGGATGCGAGTCCTGATCGACCGTCTCAGCGATATAGCACCGTGCAGTCAGGCAGGGCCGCCTGGATCCTGCGGATGCCGTCCGGGGAGACCCGGGTGCCGTAGAGGCCCACGGCCTTGAGCTGGGAGAGTTTCTCAAGCTGTTCCAGTTGCGGGTCGCCGATTTGGGTGTAGGAGAGGTCGAGCCAAGCCAGATTGGCCAAGCCCTGCAGGTGGGCCAGTCCCGAGCCGGTTACCCTGGTGTGCTGAATGCCCAGGAACTCGAGCTGATGCAGCGGCTTGAAATGCACCAGCCCGGCATCGGTGATCTTGGATCCGTAGAGAAACAGCTCCTTGAGGGTGGGCAGGTGCCGCAGGCCGGCCAGGCCTTCATCGGTGATTTCATTGGGCGGGTAGAGCTCGGCCAGAGCGGTGAGGCCCTTCAGGTGGCGAAGCCCGGCGGTGGTGGCCTCCGCCGGCAGAATCAGGGTCCGTAACCGGTCCAGGCCTCCCAGCAGGGTGAGGTCATCATCAGTCAGGTCGGTCCAGTAGAGGTTGAGCAGGGTGATGTGCCCTTCCTCATCGGCCTGCACCTCCGCGCCCCTCGCCGTCAGCCGATCGGCAAGCCCGGTCGGGGCGTCGGGAGCGGGTTCTGCACGCTCGCGAAAGGTTTCGGGGTGACCGCAAGCCCCAACGAAAAGAAGTGCTGTCCAAAGGACGCAACGGGGGGCAGGAGGTAAACTGGCAGGTGTTGTTTCTTGTGCACAATGTGTTCGACCGGGCATGATCCAGTATAAGTAAACTCTGTTTCTTGACAACAGACTGTTTTGAGCACTGGTATGGAAACTGCGTCTATCTCCAAACTCAAAGCCTCGCTCAGACACTACCTCGGCATCGTCCGCACCGGTGAAGAAGTCCTGGTTACCGACCGGGGTAAGGCCGTGGCCAAACTCGTTCCCGTGTCCCGGGACGACCCGGTCTGGCCGCATCACCTGAGGGAATTGGAAAAGGCCGGTCTGATCCGACTCGGATCCGGCGAGATCCCTGCTTCTTTCTGGAGCGACGCAAGATCACCCGATCCCGAAGGACGCGCCCTCCAAGCCCTCCTCGACGAACGGGCAGAATCGCGATGATCTTCTGGGATGCCTCCGCTTTGCTTGTTTCGACAAGCGGCTGCAACAGGCAGCGCACAGCGAGGGTTTTCGTATCGTGCCGATATGAGAGGTCAGACCATGACTGCTACTGAGGCAGCGAGCCGGGAGGCCGCCAGGGTTTCGCGGCGGGGGTTCGTAGCCGCAGCACCGGCGGTGCTGGCCGGACTGGCCTGGGCGTCGAAGCAGGGGCGCGCCGGGACCGGCGAGGTGGAGTGGCTGAAGGAGGTGCAGCGGCCGCCCTCCAGCCTGCCTCCGGAGGCGCCCGATTTGCCTCCCCTGCTGGTCGGTCCGGGCGGAGCCCCCATCCGCTCCCGGGCTCAGTGGGAGTCCGAACGCCGGCGGATCCAGCGGGACTGGATGCGGTTTCTGGGGCCCATGCCCGCCGACAGGCCGCCTCTCGAAATGGAAGTCCTGGAGGAGGAAGAGCTCGACGGCGGCCTGGTGCGGCAACTGGTTCGCTACAACGCCGAGGCCGGAGTCCGGGTGGAAGGCTATCTGCTGGCGCCGGCGGCGGCCTCGGGGCGGGACCGGCGGGCGGGGGTGGTGGTGCTGCACCAGACCAGCAGCCTTACCATCGACCTGGTGGCGGGGGTCAACGGCCCCGAGGAGCAGCAGATCGGCTTGAAGCTGGCTCGCCGCGGCCTGGTGGTCTTCTGCCCGCGCTGCTTTCTGTGGCAGGACGCCGGCAACTTCCTGGAGGCCATGGCGCGCTTCAAGCAACGGCACCCGGAGGCCCTCTGCATGCGCAAGATGCTGTGGGACGCCATGCGCGGGGTGGATCTGCTGGAGAGCCTGCCCCAGGTGGATGCCACCCGCATCGGCGCGGCGGGCCATTCGCTGGGGGCCATCGAATCGCTCTACCTGGCCGCCTTCGACGAGAGAGTGAAGGCGACGGTGGCCAGCGAAGCGGGCCTGGACTTCAGCTTCACCAACTGGCACGATCCCTGGTTCCTGGGTCCCGCCATCCGCAGCCCCGATTTCAAGCTGAACCACCACCAGCTCCTGGCTCTGACCGCGCCCCGGGCCTTTCTGCTGCTGGCCGGAGAATCGGGCCGCCACGCGGCCGACGGCGATCGCAGTTGGCCCTTTATCGAAGCGGCCTTGAAGGTCTACCGGCTGTATGGCTCACCGGCGCGCCTGGGGATCTACAACCATGGCAAGGGTCATACCCTGCCGCCCCAGGCCTTCTGGAGAATGGCCCAGTGGCTGGAGACCTACTTGAGGGTCAGGAGCTGAGTCGGTCGGAAGTCCAGGGCGGCCCAGGTGTGCCGGTCCCTGGTCACGAGACTCAGAAGAAGACATACATCAGGAAGACGGCCGAGGCGCAGAGGACCCCGGCCCAGAAGCGATCGTCGCGCAGCCTCCCGGCCAGAGCCCGAACCCCGCCCGGGGTTTCCTTCCCTTTCCCCATGCCCACCCGGAAGAGCGCCAGGGTCCAGGCGGCTCCCAGCAGGGCCGCCGCAACAGGGCTCAGCGTCTCCCGGTAGACCCACCAGCCCAGCAGCGCAAACCAGGCGATGGAGACCAGCAGGCCGAGGGCGATTCGGGAGAGGTCCCGGGAGGAATGGCCGGTGAGGTCGGTCCAGACCAGCTTTTCCTTGTCGGGGTCGCGCCGGCTGGTCCAACTGACCAGGACCTGGGTGGCGGCGCACAGGAGGATCACCAGCACCACCCGGTGAAAGAAGTTGAGCTCCGATCCAAAAGTGTCAGCGACCCCGGGGTGGCTCAGGTGGTAGCTGTTGTAGGCAAACTCCACCAGCCAGGAATAGAAGATCCCGCCCAGGATGGTGGCGAAGCCGGCCGCCGGAGTGCTGCGCCTCCAGAACATCCCCATCAGGAAGGCCACCAGCAGGCCGGGCATCAGGTAGCTTCCGTACTGCACGATCTGGAGGAAGAAGTTTTCTTCCGAGTTGGGATCGAGCACGAAGATGGCCAGCAGCGCCGCCAGCACCACGAAGAAGAGGATGCAGAGCCGGCCCACCAGGATCATGCGCCGCTCGTCGGCCTTGGGGTTCAGGTGCCGCTTGTAGACGTCCACCGCCACCAGGGTGGCGGCCGAATTCATCATGGAGTCGATGGAGGAAAGAATGGCCCCGATGACTCCGGCCATGATGAGGCCGACCACTCCGGTGCCCAGCGGGATCACCAGCTTGACCAGCTCGGTGAAGGCCGTATCGGGGGCGATGGTGCGGTCGGGCAGCCGGGTCTGAAACAGGTAGAAGGCGGCCACGCCGGTTCCGATGGCGAAGAAGGGGATCAGCATCTTCAGGAATCCGGCCACCACGATTCCCCAGCGCGCTTCCAGGTCGCTGCGGGCGCTCAGGGCCCGCTGCACGATGAACTGGTTGGTTCCCCAGTAGAAGCAGTGCAGGGCCATCAGCCCCGTCAGCACGCCCGTCCAGGGCAGCTCGGGGTGGCTGGCCGGCAGATAGAGATGCATCTTGCCGGCCCCTTGCCGGTCGAGCGCCATCATGGAATCCCAGCCGCCGATCTGCCCGAAGGTCAGAAACGCCAGGAGAATCCCCGCCCCCAGCAGCAGTACCGACTGAATCACGTCCGTCCAGATGACGGCCTTCAAGCCTCCCCAGATGGTGTAGCTGGCCGAGACCGCCGCCAGGGCGATCACGAAGAAGGCGTAGTAGAAGGGGTTCACATCGAGCTTGGCTCGACCCTCCGGGGCCTGTTCCCGGCCAGGGTGAGAAACTCCGCCTTCAGCGGGAAGGGCCACGCCGTCGGGCCCCCGGGTCTCAGCCGCCGCTGTCACCGCCACCCGGCTGACGGCGTCGCCGCCCAGCAGGACGCAGACCGAGCGCGAGCCGATGTAGAGGGCCGGCACCATCTGGATGACGGCCATCAGGACCACCATGATGAGCGAATAGGCAAGCCGGCTCCGCTCGTCGTAGCGGTCCCCCAGGTAGTGGGAAAGGGTATAGACCTTGAGGCGACGGTAGACGGGCAGGAAGCCGTAGCAGAGCAGCATCAGCCCCACGATGGCTCCGAGCTCGAAGTGGGCCTGGGCGAAACCCACGCTGAACCCGATCCCCATCATCCCCACCATGTGGTTGGCGCTGACGTTGCTGCCGAATATCGACCCGGCCACCCCCCACCAGGGGGTGTTGCGGCCGGCCAGGAAGAAGTCCTCGGAGGTCTCCTCTCTGCGGCTGGCCCACAGGCCGATGGCCAGCACGGCCACCAGGGATCCGAAGAAAACCATCAGGTCGGGAGTGGTCAGGACGTTCTCGGACAAGGGAGGTCTCCATTGATCTCAGTGTCTTTGCATAGAGGGGTGTCTTTAACGCCTATCGCGTCCACAGTTCGTTCAGCGGCACGGCGAGCATGCGTTTGTCGCCCAGGGGCAAACGATCCAGTCCGGCATAGAGCAGGATACCGCGCTCGAAATCCTTGCCGCAGCGATCTGCCAGCCGGGCCAACCCTTGCCCGTCCCGGCGGGTCAACGATGCGGCGGCCTTGACCTCGACACCCCAGACCTTCCGGCCCCGTGTCATGACGATGTCGACCTCGACCTGATCCTTATCACGGTAATGCCAGAAACGCAGGTCCGCATCCGTCCAGGCCGCCTGGGCGATCAACTGCTGCACCACGAACGTCTCCAGCAGATACCCCATGCGATCCCGCCGGCCAAGCCAGTCGGCACACGTCAGGTCGGCGAGAGCCGCCGCGAGTCCGCTGTCGAGCAAGTGGGCCTTGGGCGATTTGACAAGCCGTTTGGTGGTGCTGCGGTGCCAGGCGGGCAGTCGTCTCACCAGGAAGAGCCGTTCAAGCACGGCGAGGTAGTGGGCGACGGTCTCCCGGTGTAAGCCGAGGTCGTTTGCAAGACCGCTTGCGTTCAACAACTGCGCGCTCCGCAGGGCAAGCAATTCGAGAAGGCGGGCCAGTTCATGAACATCTTTCACCCTTGCAACGTCCTGAACGTCACGCTCGACGATGCCACGCAGATATTGCCGGTGCCATTGCCGGGCCCGCTGGGGAGCGCGCCCGAGGGGTTCGGGATAGCCGCCCGCCACCAGCCTTTCAGCGAGCCCCGGTTCGGCCCCTCCGATTCGGCCCCTGATGGCGGGCTTGAGAGGCCCCTCCAGCAGAACGCTCAGGAACCGGCCAGGTTTGCGTTCCTTCTCCGCTTCCGTGAGCGGCTGTAACTGTACAATCTCCATGCGTCCCGCCAGAGATTCGGTGACTTTCGGCACGAACAAGAGATTGGCCGATCCAGTCAGCAGAAAACGGCCCGGGCGACGATCCCGGTCCACGGTGCGTTTGATGGCGGGAAGCAGCGCCGGAGCCCTTTGGACTTCGTCCAGGGTTACGGTATCGGGCAGGCTTGCGATAAAACCCTCAGGATCCTCGACCGCGGTTCGGTAGTAGTTGGTCTCGTCCAGGCTGATATAAGCGCGCTCCGGCGCCAGTTGCTGAACCAGTGTGGTCTTGCCCGTTTGCCGAGGCCCAAGCAAGCAGACCACCGGCGTATCGGCTAACGCTTCTCGGATGACTGGAGCCAGCAAACGGGGGAACAGTAGTGGATCACCGTCCATTTGTCGGTCATTGTATCGTCTAATTGATGTTCTGTAAACCGTCTGAATGTTGGAAGTGTGAGACTACCTGTGTGGCGTAGGCGGCGCTGTTGCACCATTCAATTCCGGAAGGCGTGGGACTGCTTCCCCAATCCCTCGTTCCCGGAACCGGGGGGTGTCGCGGCCGGCCAGGAAGAAGTCCTCGGAGGTCTCCTCTCTGCGGCTGGCCCAAAGGCCGATGGCCAGCACGGCCATCAGGGACCCGAAGAAAACCGTCAGGTCGGGAGTGGTCAGGACGTTCTCGGACAAGGGAGGTCACCGTTCGGAAGTTGGATCGGCTGGCCGAGGACCGCGGACGGTGCCGTCGCGTCCGATGGGGATCGAGGCGGCGGCGGGCGTGGCGCCGGGAACCAGGGTGGTCCAGGCGGCGGCGCTGGCCCCCGAAGGCCGTGTCCCGGCGGGCCTGCGCACCTTGCCTCCCGGCCGGTAGGAGAGGTGCTTGTCATTGAAAACGGGGACCGGCCGTTCGGCTTCTCCAAGAACCCCCGCGATCTGCTCGAAGAAATAGCGGCGCGGCAGCATCTCCTGTCCCAGCCTGGACACGGGATAGTCCCCGTGCTCCCCGATCAGCAGGACCCCGTCCACCGCCAGCGTGTCGCCTCCCAGCGTCAGCGCCGCCCGGATGCTTTCATAGATGGGTATGTCGAACTCGTGGGCCAACTGGCGTCCAACGTCCCGCTGGTGAATCTGGTCGATGTATATCGAGGCGATGCTGGTCCGAGGCGAAACCAGGCCGTCGTCAGTCGGAAATCCCCGCAGGAACTTGTCCACGATCACGCCGGCGTGGCTGTTGGGGAAGAAGGTGGTGACGATGGCGGCGATCTTCGGGAGCGGTTTGGAGCCTTGGGCCGGTCCCGCGGCTGCAGGCCGGGAGGGATCGGACGCCGGTTCCTTCTCGCCAGGACCGGAGCAGGCGGCCCCCAGCAGCAAAAGAAATGCAGCCGGTGCGAGCAGAAAGCAGGGAAGACAATGGTGAGCCGGGACGTCACGGGACAAACGGAGAAGGCGGACGGAACTGGGCAAGGAGGATACCGTCAGTTGGGGTGGGGATCGGGTGCTGTCGTGTCCTGCCCGCCCGCCGAGCCGAAAGAACCGCCGGCAGCGGCTCGACAGGCCCGGCAGTTTCCAATCGGCGGATGCTGCCGGCTTCGGCAGGGTTCCCGATCAGATCAGCTCGTGGAGGGGCTGGCCCTGCTTGTCGCCGATGGCGTTGGCGATGTAGATGGGCCGGCGCCCCGGACCCAGGTAGGTCTTGGTCCAGTCGATGCCCAGGGCCTTGTAGACAGTGGCGAAGAGGTCTCCGATGGTGACCATTCGCTCGGCCACGTAGGCCCCCCGCTCGTCACTGGCTCCCACCACCTGGCCTCCCTTGATGCCGCCGCCTCCCAGCGCCAGAGACCAGCAGTGGGCCCAGTGGTCGCGGCCCCGCCCCGGGTTGATGTTGGGCGTGCGGCCGAACTCGCCCATCACCAGAACGACGGTGGATTCCAGCAGGCCCCGCTGATCCAGGTCTTCCATCAACGCCGAGAGGGAACGGTCAAGGGGGGGAACCAGGACATTCCTCAAGTAGTGGTCGTTCTTGTAGTGGGTGTCCCAGTTGTGTCCGTCGGCGGGGTTCCAGCCGTCGACGGTTACGAACCGGCAGCCCGCCTCGACCAGCCGCCGGGCCAGCAGGACTCCCTGTCCGAACCGGTCGGTCCCGTAGGTTTCCTTGGTCTTGGTGGATTCGAGCGAAAGGTCGAAGGCCTTCCTGACGGTCGGGGAGGTGATCAGGCTCAGCGCCCGTTCGTCAAAGGCATCCACCATGCCGAAGTTGGCGGCGGCCTCCATCTGGCGGTAGCGCTCGTCCACCAGGTTCAGAAAGGAGTGCCGGGCCTGCAGGGCCTCAACGGAGATCTCTCCGGGAAGCGACAGATCGGCCACCTTGAAATCCTTGCCGTCGCTGATCCGATCCGACGAAGTCAGCGTCAGGGGTTCGTACATGGGAGAGATGAACCCGGCGCTGCGACAGTTCAAGCGGCCGCGGCTGGTGGTCACGTAGGCGGGCATTTCGTTGCGCTGGCCCAACTCCCTGGCCACGATCGAGCCCACGCTGGGAAATCGCGTGGTCGTGGTGGGGAGGTGGCCGGTCATGGTGTAGTAGCTGCCTTCCGAGTGGGCATTGGACTCGCTCTTCATGGAGCGGACGATCGAGAGCTTGTCCATGTGCCTGGCCACCTTGGGAAGGATCTCCGAGATCTGGATGCCGGGCACGTTGGTGGAGATGGGGTTGAACCCGCTGTTGCCCTTGACGTCCCAGGTGTCCAGGTGGCTCTGGCCCCCAAACATCCAGATCATGATGCAGGACTGAGCCTTGGCCTTCGGGTTGGTGCCGGCCATCAGGCTGGACAACTGGAAATAGTCGCTCAGGCTGAGCCCCATATAGCTGAGTGCGCCTACTTTCAGGAAAGCCCGCCGCCCTGGCAGATGCGATCCGGCGCCTGACGTGTCGACCCGTCGTTTCATGGCAATCTCCCCTAGAGTTAAGGATAGAAGGTAACTTAAATCCAGGCCGGCCCGCTGTCAAGGAGAATCGGGACAGGATTTTCTATTGGAGTGTCTTTCGGCGGGTGTCCGGCTATGGTTGTATCGCCCCGCGCTTCAACCACGCAGGCGCCGGCGTTGCTCGTCTCCCCTTCCCCGCCCTGCTCCGGCCCTCATGCTAAAATGCAGATATCTCTCGGGAATTGCAGGCTGTCCCCCCAGGTCCACGGGACGGCAGCGCAACCGTTCCCGCGGGACCCCTTCTTCACCGGGCAGGCACGACCTCCGCGTTGACGGGAAACGACTACAGGCAGCCGGCATGAGCCAGGAAAAGCAACGCAAAAAACGCGGAAAATTTTCCCTCTCCTCGCTCCAGTACGTGCTTCGACACATCATCTGGCCGCGCCGGAAGCTGGTGATCTTCGGAGTGATCCTGATCATCATCAACCGTTTTTCCCGCCTGATTCTGCCGGGGTCCACCAAGTACCTCATGGACGACGTCATCGGAAAGGGAGACACGGCGCTCCTCGAGATCCTGCTGCTCAGCGTGGGAGCCGCCCTCTGCGTTCAAGCCGTCACTTCCTTCGTGCTGACGCGCCTGCTGAGCGTGGAGGCCCAGCACGTCATCTCCATCCTGCGGGTGGACGTGCAGCGGCACGTGATCCATCTGCCGGTGCGCTACTTCGACAACACCAAGTCGGGCGAGCTGGTTTCGCGCATCATGCTGGACGTGGAGGGAGTGCGTAATCTGATCGGGACCGGGCTGGTCCAGATGTTCGGCGGCATCCTGACCTCGGTGGTGGTCTTTTTCCTGCTGCTGGACCTCAGCCCCCAGCTCACCGTTTACGTGGTGGTGCCGCTGGCCCTGTTCGGCCTGATCTCCCTGAAGGCCTTCGGATACGTGCGCCCGATTTTTCGGGAACGGGCCAAGGTCAATGCCGACGTCACCGGCCGCCTGACCGAATCGCTGGGAGGGATCCGGGTGATCAAGGGCTTCAATGCCGAAAGGTCGGAGGTCGCTGTCTTCAAGAAGGGCGTAGAGCGGATCTTCGACAACGTCAGGAAAACCCTCACGGCGACCAGCCTGGTCACCAGCGCGGGCACCCTGCTCATCGGGTTGCCGGCGGTAAGCATCATGTGGATTGGGGGCTCGATGGTGGTCGAGGACCAGATGACCAGGGGAGACCTGATGGCTTTCATTGCCTACCTGGCGTTCCTGGTGGCGCCCCTGATCGAAATGGGGAATATCGGAAGCCAATTCACCGAGGCCTTCGCCGGTCTGGACCGCACCAAGGAGCTGATGAGCGTCCCCAAGGAGAGCGAAAACCCGCTTCGCACCCATCGGCTGGAAGAGGTGAGGGGGCGCCTGGTCTTCAACGGGGTCCACTTCTCCTATCAGCAGGGCACCGAAGTTCTCAGCGACATCTCCTTCGAGGCTCCCCCGGGATCGGTCACCGCCCTGGTGGGCAGCTCGGGTTCCGGCAAGACCACCATCGCCGGGTTGGCCGCCAGTTTCCTGACGCCGGACAAGGGCGTGGTGGAACTGGATGGAATCGACCTGTCACGGGTGACCCTGGACAGCTATCGGTCCCGGCTGGGCGTGGTCCTGCAGGATGACTTCCTCTACGAGGGGACCATCCGGGAGAACATTCTGTTCGGTCAGCCCAGGGCCTCCGAGGCCGACCTGCTGAGCGCGGTGAAGGCGGCCCACGTCAAGGAGTTTGCGGACCGGCTGGAGGACGGACTGGACACCCTGATCGGGGAGCGGGGGGTCAAGCTCTCAGGAGGGCAGCGCCAGCGGGTGGCCATCGCCCGCGCGCTGCTGGCCGACCCCAGGATCCTGATCCTGGACGAAGCCACCTCCAACCTGGACACCGAGAGCGAGATCTTCATTCAGGAAAGCCTGAACGAGCTGATTCGCGGGCGCACCACCCTGGTCATCGCCCATCGCTTGAGCACCATTCGCAAGGCCGACCAGATCCTGGTCATCGAGAACGGCAGGATCGTGGAGCGGGGGACCCACGATCAACTGATCGCCAGCCAGGGCCGCTACCACCGGCTCTACACCTACCAGGCGCGGATTTGAAGGGAACTTCTCACCGGATTGTTGGAGTATCCGCACGACGTCGGATGAGTACAGAGCCATCACCCTGGATGATGAGGTCGGGGTCGCTTTGAGCAAGGTCAGTGATGAACTTTTTCTTGTCTTTTGGCGATACCAGGGCGATTTCCCCAAGAACGCCGTCGGGAGAATACTTGATTTCAAGCCTGTCCAAGGACAGGGCCGGAGCACTGAGCAGGTTCCAGGTGGGCTGAACCTTCGTTATTTGCGAGATCGGAACGCTCCTCCTCAAGAATCCAGCCCGAATGGTCAATACAGAGGCTTCGATCTGGTAGTAGACAGGGAGAAAGCAAACCAACAACAGAGCAAGTAAGAGAGTAACCGGGCCCATTGTAATCAGCAGATCCGGACTGAATTCCATGTCCGCTGCAAGGTCATCTACGATTGGGTACAAAAGCGCCATACAGATCAGAATTGGGATTGGAAGATCTATCTTCGAATAGTGACGCATATTCCCAGAGCATTCCCAGCGAAGGCAGTGACTTGGTCCGATGGTGGCGGTTGAGCACTTCAATCTCAGGGCTCGCCGAAGCGGAAGGCGTAGAGGTCGGCGTCCTTCAGCACCACCCTCAGGCGGATGGGCATTCCCGCCAGAGTGCCCACCTCGGCGCCGTCTTTCCAGGCCACGACGCCGTCGATGCGATCCCCGAAGATTTCCGGCGATTCCGCCAAGCCGAACCCCGGAACCGGTCGGCCGGCGGCATCCTGTATTTCCACCTGCAGGCTGCCGGCCGCCGAGGTAGCGTAGTTCATGCTCAGTTTCCTGCCCTGAAACACCAGCGGCCGGGTCACCAGTTCGCCGCCGCTCAGGCTCGCCCGGGCCGAGACGAACCCGTCCATCCGCAAGGTGTAGCGCCGCAGGCGTGAGGCCTTCCCGTTGGCGGTCCAATACCCGCCGTCATTGACATAGAGCGACAGTTCGTCCGGCCGGTCGGCCGTTGCCGCCGGGGTCACCAGCAACCCGTAGGCGGGAAAGGAGGAGGGATAGATCCAGCGCTCCCTGCTTGGGCCGGGGCGGATGAAGGCCTCGCCCCAGCGCTTGAAGGAGAGGCCGTCCCGGCTGCTCATGAACAGGGTTTCGGAGATGGAGCCGTAGCGGTAGGAGGGATGCTCGGTGATAGGCAGTCCCTGTTCGATCTCCCGCCCGGCCATGAACCGCCCCGGAAACCCCACCAGCAGATGGGGCGCCCGGAAGTAGGGCCGGACCTGGTTGAGGTAGAGCTGTTGGCGGGGAGCCCCGGGGTACTGGAGCCAGCGGGGTTCGCTCCAGTGAAGAAAATCCGGAGAGGTGCAGGTCATCACGTCCCGGGCCGGCCCTGCGGGGTCGAGCCCCAACTGGGGTCCCTCGGGGCGAATCTCGTCGTTGGGGCCGCGCATTTCCCGGTAGTAGGCTCGGTAAGTCTGGCGCGCACTGTCCCAGAAAGCCACGTTCTGGGAATCGAACTTGCCCCGGGTGATCACCGGAGCCTCGCTCATCTTGCGCCAGCGGATCCCGTCGGCGGAGGCGAAGGCGTAGAGTCCGCGCGGGTCGCTCAGGGCCGCCAGGGCCTTGTAGCGTTCTTCGGGCCTGGCGGCGGGGTTGGTGTCCTTGAAGGGAACGAAGGTGTTGGCCACTTCCCCGGACAGGATGACGTTGTTCTTCTTGGAGCCCTGGAACTCCACCAGTCCCAGCTCCGGCCTCGCCCAGCGGATTCCGTCCCGGCTTTCGGCCAGGCAGACCGACAGGGTCGGATCCTTGCCGATCCCCGGCCAGCCGGCCGCCCGGTAGTACATCAAGTAGCGATTCCCGTCCCGAAACAGGGTGTTGTATCCGGAATACCCCCCTTCCCAGGGCCGGTCGTGGGTGAAGACCACCTCCCGTTCCACCGGCGAGTGCAGGCGCAGCTCGAACGTCCCGCCGGTTCGCTCGATCAGGGACTCGTCCACCAGGAGCTGGCGCCGGGATCCGATCTCGATGGGCGCTTCCGGCTGGCCGGCGCAGCCGTTCCAGAATACTCCAAGGCCGAAGAGGCACAACAAAGCTGGAACGAAGTGAACCCGCATTTCTCACCAGGTCGCCGACGAATTTCGTAGTCGTTTACTTGTTCAAAACAACAACATTCAAGGGTTGATTCACATCCACCTGTCCGTCCACACCCAGCACTTCTACGTAGCACGGGTTGAATCTTGCCCCGCACTCCGAACCTTGTGCGCACACGACCGGCTGTACCGTGCAGGCCCCTTGCAGGGCGAGCATCGCAAGCGAAACCGCGATGACGCCGAAAACCACCCGGCTGTACCAGTCCGCCAGGGGCGAAGCCCGCGGTCGATCCGGAGGGGGCAAACGCCACCTCCCGGGGATCACAACGCTTTCCGGCAATAGATCCCGCTTACTGAAGAATTTTGCAAGAGACTCCTCAGTTTGTCCCAAAGCCGTTGTGCGGCGTTTTGTCCTAGTCGTTGCTGGCCCCTTCCTCTTCGCCGATACCCAGCGCCGTGGCCGCGTTCCGCCAGAAGAGGCCTTCGACCTGGTCCCTGGAAAGGCCGGCCATCTCGGCCGCGAACTTCATGGAGAGAAGCTGCTCGTAGACCGCAAGAATGGGCCGGCCGTCGCAGTGCGGAAACTGAAGGTCGCCCCGGTCGGCATCGTAGTGCTCCCAGGCTCGCCCCAGGGCGGCGTAGTGGCCGTGAAAGAAGGCCGCGCCCACCCCATCCGATCCCCAGAAAATACGTCGAGTGTCCTCCTTGGTGAGCAGGGAGATGTAGGGCCGGGGGTCGGTCACCGCCGAGGTGTCGTAGTGGATGTTGGGCAGGTCCCTGAGCCGTTCCACCGCCTCCTGCATGGGCCAGTAGGTGAAGCTGCGGGCGCAGTGGGCCAGCAGCCACTTGAGGTTGGGGTAGCGCCTGGTGGTGTACTCCTCCAGGTCCTGCAGGTTGAGAGGGTCGGCGCAGCCGTGAAAGCGGGACAGGTGCATGGTCACCCACAAGCCGTGGTGGTTGGCGAACTCCATCTGCTCGTGGGGCAGAAACTCATGGATGCGGCACTGGGCGATGTCCCCGGTGACCGAGTGGGTGCGGTAGGGCTTCAGGCCGACGAACTGGGGGTGCTTGAGGTCCCGCTCGATATCCGCCAGCTTGCAGGATGGGGTCACCAGGCGGTTGTGGCGCACGCCGGGCACTCCGTCGATCTCGCTGCGGTTCAACGCCACGTGTTTGGCCACGTCGGTTCCCGGGAAGGGGTGTCCCAGGATGAGGTACTGCATGCGCCGCCCCGGGTAGAGGACCTCGGCCCATTGATTCAAGGTCTCCAGGTCGTTGTCCTCCTTCTTGAGCGAGCCCGGGTCCACTCCGGTGACGGCGGAGCGCCAGAAGCAATGGATGTGGGCATCCAGGATTCGGGAAGGAACGAAGTCCGCCAGTTCCTCCTCCCAGACCTGCCGATCGCAGTCGCGGTAGTCGATGTTTGCTTGAGCCATGGATCTCCCTCCCGGATCACGGTTATTTTCGGACGATTCTAAAACAATACGCTCATTCTCTCTACTCCGGACGTCCCCCGGAGCGGCGCAGGACCAGGCTGGCCGCCATGGCCACCGCCACCAGCACCAGGTGGCCCAGCACCCCGGTCAGCCACAGGCTGAGAGTGCAGTTGAAGCTCCCCAGATCGAGGATGGGCTCGGCGCTCCCCGGCAGCCTCACCTGGGTCAGGGTCGCCCAGGCGGTAAACAGGAGACAGGCCAGGATGCCCAGGTAGGCCCCCCTGGCCAGCGTCCACCGGAACAGCATTCCCACGGCGAACAGTCCCAGGATGCCTCCGGTGAAGATCATGGTCATGGTGAGGGAGAACTCGACCAGGGAGGCGCTGTCGATCCGGGTCCACTGAAGCGCCAGCAGAATGGAGGCGGCGCCCAGGCCGACGACCGAGGTCCTGCCTACCAGTAGCCTCAGGCTCTCGGAGGCTCGGGGGCGCAGCTTGCCGAAGAAGTCGTTGACCACCACCGTCGCCAGCGAATTGAGATCCGAGTCCAGCGAGGACATGGCGGCGGCGATGAGCGCCGCCAGCACCATGCCCTTGAGCCCCGCCGGGAAGTGGGTGCCGACGAAGTGGGGAACGATGCGGTCCTTGACCGCCATGACTTCCGGCGGCACCACCTCGGCGCTGAACTGGTAATAGGACCAGAGGAGCGCTCCCAGCAACATGAACAGCAGCCACACCGGCACGCAGGCCCCCGCTCCCATGACGGCCCCGCGGACGGCCTCTCGATCGGAGCGGGCCAGCAGGTAGCGCTGCACGTTGTGCTGGTTGCAGCAGAAGGACTGCAGCCAGGCGACTATCGAGCCAAGGATCAGGAGCCACTGGTTGTTTTGGGTGGCGTCCCATTGCCAGCGGCCGATCTCGAACTTGCCTCCCTCCCAGGCGGCCGCAAGAATCTGCGAAGGACCGGCGTCGGACCCGAACAGGATGAGCAGGATGCAGAGCAGGCCCCCGCCCACCAGGAAGATGCCCTGGACCACGTCGGTCCAGACCACGGCCTGGATGCCGCCGACCAGGGTGTAGAGCACGGTGACCGCACCCAGAATCAGGATCACGCCGGTGACGTCCCACCCGGTCAGCACGGCCGTGGCCAGCGCCAGAAAGTAGTAGGTGACGCTGACGTCGGCCACCCGGCTGACCAGAAAGGTGGCGGCGCCGTAGGCGCGCGCGGGGTAGCCGAACCGCTGCTGCAGGTATTCGTAGGCCGTCATGCGCACGTTGTGCCGGTAGAACACCACGATGCGCCGGGCCAGCAGCAGCATCACGACCAGCGGCACCAGGTGGGCGGGGATCAGAAACATGTTGTCGTGGAAGACGTTGCCCGGATGTCCCACGAAGGTGGCGCTCCCGCAAATGGTGCCCAGGATGGAGAAGGCCACCACCCAGCCCGGAACGCTGCGGGCCGCCAGAAAGTAGTCCTCGGTGGTCTTTTGCCGCCGGGAAAAGTAGACCCCCAGCAGAGCCACCCCGCTCAGGTAAACCACGACGATGCTGGTATCTATGGGAGCCACGGTGGGCAGTCGTTTGGGTGAAGGGCTCTCGGATCCTTCTCGGCGGCTGTCGGTTGGCGTGCTTCCCGATCGACCGGCGGGGTGTATTCTCCCACGTGGCGCCCTGGAAGTGAACCGCGGTTGACAGGCAAGACGGGGCTTGGATAGATTGACGCCACTCAAGCAAAGCCCACATCTCATCGACGGCGGGAACCGGGATCTGTCTTGGTGCCGAGTCTCTGTCTCCCGGCGCCGGAATAGAATAGAGAAGTACCCGGGTCTGGATAGTCCTTGGGTCCCTGACGGTACGGACCGCGAACTGACGGATTCCGGAGGCTGCTTCGGATGGGAAGGTATCGGTTGAGACTTGTTAGCGCCGCCATCCTGACAACCCTGGCGCTCAGCGCCTGCATTGGTCCGCTGGCAGCCCAAGCTCTGCCGTTGGAGTCGGACTGGCTTACAGTCATGCTCCGCAAGGCTGAGCAGGGGGACGCCATTGCTCAATTCATGCTTGCGAACATGTATGAGAAGGGCAGCCGGGAGGTGCCGAAGGACCCGGAGGAAGCCGGCAAATGGTTTCGGCGGTCCTTCCTGTGCTTTCGGCTTGTCGCCGAGGAGGGCGACCTTTTCGCTCAGTACTGGCTTGGTGGCCTGTACAAGAACGGCAAAGGGGTCCTGCCGAACCACAAAGCGGCTCTCCGCTGGTTTGTTCGCGCGGCTGAACAGGGCGATGCCCATGCCCAGGCCACTCTCGGCAGGATCTTTCGGGACGGCGAAGGAGTCCCGAAAGACTCTGAAAAAGCCCTCCACTGGTATCGCCTGGCCGCCGAACAGGGTTACGACAACGCCATGTCCGCCCTCGGCCACTTGTACAGTGAAGGACCTCGGCACCACTATGTGGAGGCTTACAAATGGATCCTTCTTTCATTCAAAGTCTCGAAGCACCGGAGGTTCGCCAAAAAACATCTGCGCACCCTGAGCGCCAAGATGAATTCCGGACAGGTGGCAGAAGCCAAGCGTCTTGCCAGGCAATGGAATCGGGATTGGAAACGTCGAGGGAAACGAGTTTGGAAGCAAAAGGAGCAGCAGCGTAGCAAGAGACTTCTGCATTCGATACGATGCGAGTGGTAATTCCAACCGGTCCGAAGTCGTCGTCATCCCGAACCCTTGTTCGGATGCTGGCGGACTGTTCAACCCGGCTTGCCGGGTCAGTCCTTGGTTCTTGACAGAGCACCTGCACCGGATAGAATGGCATGTAGATACGTTGTAGATATAGAGCGGGTGATGAGAGTCGAGTCAGAAATCAAGAAGTGGGGTAACAGCCTGGCCCTGCGTGTAACCGGGATCATGGCCGAGCTGCCCAAGTTCAAGGCTGGAACCAAGGTTATCGTCGATGTCACGGACGAGGGTATTACGGTCAAGCCTGCGACTCCTGAGGAGAGAGGATTCCGTTTCCCCTTTAGCGAGCAGGCGCTTCTGGCCGAGATGACCCCGGAGAAGGCTCACGCCGATGCGCTGGCTGAACCGACAGCGTCCGAGTTTGGAGACTAGATGGCGTTCAAGCGGTACATCCCGGAACGCAGGGATGTGGTGTGGCTCGATTTCGAACCGAGGCGGGGATCGGAAATCGGAAAATACCGGCCCGCATTGGTGCTCAGCAGTCGAGAGTACAACCGCAAGACCGGCTTGCTGATTTGCTGCCCGATCAGCACCAGCATTCGCGGCGCGGCCACTGAAGTGCCCATATCCAATCTCGGGAAACCATCCGTAATCGTGGCGAGCTTGATTCAAACCCTTTCCTGGAAAGATCGCAGCGTCAAGAAGATCGTGGCCGCCGATCGAGAACATTTCCGCGAGACCTTGTTGAGGCTCCTCCCCCTCATTGGAGCGGCGGAAATCATTGAGGAGTCGATGCAACTTTAACGTTCCCGCAACACTGATTACAGCCCCCTACCTGAAGAATTCTTCAAAGGAACCGGCGTCCGGATGCGTCCCATCCATTAGCCCGCATTTCTCACCAGGGACTGACTATTGGACGTATGCCACACCCGATGGAATGACTGACGTCGACGATGAAATCCTGGCTCGCAGGGCCGCCGCGGGAGACAGGAACGCCTTTTCGGCGTTGCTGGAGCGCCACTACGGCCTGATCTACCGCGTCGGCGCGCGCATGCTCGGAGACCGAGTGGAAGCGGAAGACCTGGCCCAGGATGTCTGCATGGGACTGGCGACCCGGCTGGCTTCCTACGGCGGCCAGAGCCGATTTACCACCTGGCTCTACCGGGTGGTGGTGAACGCGGCCCGGGACTCCGTGCGCCGCAACGCCACCCGCCGCCGAAACGAGCAGGAATTCGGCGAGGGTGACGGCCTCGGCCATCGCCGGAGCGGCAGCGGCGAAGATTCCATTTGGCTGCAACAGGTGCTGGGCCAGTTGAGCGAAGAGTTGCGAGCCACCGTGATCCTGGTGCTGGCCGAAGGTCTTCGACACGGGGAAGCCGGCAAGATCCTGGGTGTCAGCGAAGCAACGGTTTCCTGGCGGCTGCACCAGGTGCGCAAGCAGTTGCGCAGCCAAAAGGCCCAGACTGAGAGGATGGCGCTGTGAGAGACGAACCGGAAAGGCTTGAAAGGGAACTGAAGCGCCGGGCGCCCGAGCCGAAGCCCGAAGTGAGAAAGCAGACTCTCTCGAAGGCCATGGAGGCCTTTGACAGACATCACCAAGGATTGTCCGTTCAGCCACGTCAGACAGGGCAGGAGGTAGACATCATGTCCTGGCTGAAACAGAGAATCCATCCCCTTCAACTTCGCCACGTAGCGGCTGCCTGCGCCTTGTGCCTAGCCGTTGGCGGGGGCGCCGCCAGCTATTGGCTGCTCACCGGGTCCAGCGAACCCGAGGGAACCACTCAGGTTGCCGGCCTGGCATCCGCACCGTCGGAGCCGCCAGCCGCGGGAGAGTCCCTCACCCCTCCCCAAGAGGCCCTGCCGGCCGAGGCCGCCGGTGATCCGGCGGTCGCCGCGCCCGCGCCGTCCGCAACGCCGGCCGGCCCATCCGCCAAGGAGACAACCCCGGCTCCGGCTGCTGTCGTTCAACCCGCTCCAGAGGTGGAAACGGAGGGTATCGCCGTCGAGGTTCCGAGCGAGAAAGCGGTTCTGGGTATGGAGGTCCCCGTGATCACCAATGTAGATCCCAGCCAGCCGCCAGCCCCTGCATCGCCCGCTGTTTTCCCTC
Source organism: Terriglobia bacterium (assembly GCA_963665655.1). Lineage (GTDB taxonomy): Bacteria > Acidobacteriota > Terriglobia > Versatilivoradales > Versatilivoraceae > Versatilivorator. Next base: position 2,851,762 of record OY762429.1, on the reverse strand, counting down.
CGCCACCGCCTCCCGGTCCCAGGACAGTCACGAACCTCACAGGTGGCGCCCCAGGCTCCGCCGAAGGAGTCCTTTCCACCTCAAGGTCCATGAAGGCACGCGCCGAACTCTCGAACCGCGTTGCCGGTCTCAGCCGCAGCTTGAGCATGGCTGCCGAGCAACTCCACAAGCTGGAGGAGAGAGGCGCCCCGGCGGGGGACCGCTTTGCCCGCGTCGATCCCAACCGGTTGAAGGTGGTTGCCGAGGAGCCGGTCTCGACCTTCTCGATCGACGTCGATACCGCTTCCTACAGCTTTATGCGCGCCTCGCTCCAGCAAGGCGTGCTGCCGCCCAGGGAGGCCGTCCGCATCGAGGAACTGATCAATTACTTTCCCTACGACTATCCGGCGCCATCGGGTCGAGACACCCCTTTTGCAACCCAGGTGACGGTGCTGCCTGCTCCCTGGAACCCCTCGACCCGCCTGATGCATATCGGCATCCGCGGATTCGAGCTGGCGGGTCCTCGTCCGCGAGCGAACCTGGTATTTCTGATCGATACCTCGGGTTCCATGGGCCGGCCCAACAAACTGCCCCTGCTGGTCAATTCGCTCCGCCTGCTGCTGATGACGTTCCTGAAACCGGAGGACCGGGTGGCCATCGTGACCTATGCGGGATCCTCGGCCACGGCCCTGGAGCCCACCCCGGCAAGCGAACGTGAAAAGATCCTGGCAGTCCTCGGCCAACTGAGAGCCGGCGGTTCCACCGCCGGCGCCTCGGGGATTCAACGCGCCTACCGACTGGCCCGGCAGCACTTCATCGCCGATGGCGTCAACCGCGTCATCCTGGCCACCGACGGGGACTTCAACGTGGGGATCACCGACTTGGACCAACTCCAGGGCCATGTCGAGCGCGAGCGGAAAAGCGGGGTGTTTCTTTCGGTCCTGGGCTTCGGCATGGGCAACCTGAACGACCGGCTCATGCAGGCTCTGGCCCAGAACGGCAACGGCGTCGCCGCCTACATCGACACCCTCTCCGAAGCCCGCAAGGTCCTGGTCGACGAAGCCACCTCGACGCTCTTCCCCATCGCCAAGGATGTCAAGATCCAGGTCGAGTTCAACCCGGCCCGGGTGAGCGAGTATCGGTTGATCGGCTACGAGAGCCGCATGCTGGCCCGCGAGGACTTTCGGAACGATCGGGTGGACGCCGGCGAGGTGGGCTCCGGCCACCGGGTGACCGCGATCTATGAAATCACCCCGGTCGGCTCCGCGGGGGAGCGGGTGCCGCCCCTGCGCTACGGGCCGGAGAAGAAACCGCAGCCAGGCGCGGCAAGCGGCGAATACGGCTTTGTGAAGATCCGCTACAAGTTGCCGGAATCGGACACCAGCACCCTGATTTCCCGGGCGGTGACCGGCGGCGATGAGCACGAGCGGATCGAGCTGGCTCCCCTGGACGTGCGCTTCGCCGCGGCGGTGGCGGGGTTCGGTCAACTGCTGAGGGGAAGCCCCTATACGGAGAAGTTCGACTACGACCAGGTGATCGAGCTGGCCCGGGGAGCCCGCGGCGAGGACCCCTTCGGCTATCGCTCCCAGTTTCTCCTGCTGGTGAGGCTGGCCCAGTCGGCGGCCGAGCCGGCCATTGCTCCTTGAGCGCCCCCGCATATGGCCGTTGGCGCCAGCCAACGGTCTCCGATACAATTCTCCCCCAAGGCGCAGGGTTGCGCCCCGAAATCGGTTTGGACCGGTACCGATTCCAGTCCCTCCCACCTCACCCACTACGGAATGAACACGCCCCAATCGCAAGGCGGCCGGCCGGGAGATTTGCGAGGGAAGCGCAGCTTTATCCTGGCGGGGATCGCCGGCTCCCACACGCTGTTCCACGCCTTCCAGCACAGCCTGCTGGTGTTGTTTCCCAACATGCGGGCGACCTTCGCCCTCTCCAATCTGCAGACCACTTCCATTTCGGCAGTGCAGGAAGTGGTGGCCGGCCTGATCGATCTGCCCGGAGGGGTGGCGATGGACCTGTTCAAGCGATACTGGGGTCTGGTCATGACCCTCTGCATGGGCGGCTTCGGAATAGGCTGGCTGGTGGTCGGGACGGCTCCCGGGTACCTGACAGTCCTTTCAGGAATAGCCGTAGTGGCCGCCTCCTCCTCGCTCTGGCATCTACCGGCCATGGCCTCTCTCTCCAACCGCTTCGCCGAGCGCCGCGGCTTCGCCCTGTCGGTGTACGGGGTCGGCGGCACCGTGGGCGAAATCCTGGGACCGGCCACCACCGGCCTGCTGCTGGGAGCGCTCGCCTGGCAGAGTATCATCGGCTCCTATGCCCTGCTTCCCCTGCTCCTGATGTTTCCCGTCCACTGGGCATTTCGGGATATCGGAAGCCGCCAGCCAGGCTCCCCATCGGCTCCGGAGGGAGCCAGTCTGTCGGAACAGCTCGGCTACACCCGGCAGATGTTCAGGAACGGCGTCCTGTGGGGGATCATCGCCATCGCAGGACTGAGGGGCATGGCCTTTGTGGCCTTCACCGCGGTCATCGCCCTCTACGCCAAGGACGTGCTCGATTTGAGCGACCAGGCGCGGGGATATTACTTCTCGCTGTTGGGCCTGGTCGGAATGACCGCCTCGCCGGTGCTGGGCCATCTCTCGGACCGGTTCGGCCGAAAGAGGGTCCTGGTGCCCAATCTGCTGGCTCTGGGGGTGTTGACCCTGCTGATGGCCTGGTACGGTCACCTGGGAGCCTTCCCGGTGCTGCTGGCGCTCATGGGTGTCTTCCTCTACAGCGACCAGCCGGTGCTGACCGCCGCCGCCCTGGACGTGGCCGGGCGCCGCACCACCACGACCGCCATCGGGTTCGTCTTCTTCTCCCGGTTGGCCTTGAGCGCTCCTTCTCCGGTGATTGCGGGTTGGCTGTATCGTCCCGAGGCCGTGCATGCGGTTTTCTATTACATCGCGGGACTATTCTTTCTGGCCGCCTGCGGTCTCTTCCTGTTACCGTTGCGCAAGGGTTGACAGACGGCATCAGGCGGGGCAACCGGAAAAATTTGCAATCGGGAGGGCCGGATGGAAAAGATCCTGATCATCATCGGCGACGCGTCCGAAGCCATGGACACTCTATACCCCTACTATCGAGTGCAGGAGGAGGGGTTCGAAGCGGTGGTGGCGGCTCCTGAAAAACGCCGCTACCATCTCGTCATCCACGAGATACCGCCGGGGTGGGAGGTGACCCGGGAATCGCCCAGTTATCACTGGAACTCCGACATCGCCTTTCGGGACGTAGAGCCGGACGGGTATGCAGGTCTCTTTGTTTCAGGAGGACGGGCGCCGGAGTATCTGCGCTACGACAGACATCTGATGGACATCGTTCGCCATTTCTTTGAAGCGGGCAAGCCGGTGGCCTCGGTGTGCCACGGGGCCGAGATCCTGGCGGCGTCGGGGATGGTCCGGGGAAGGCGCATGGCCACCGTACCCAAGTGCCGATTCGACGTGGAGATCTGCGGCGCGACCTTCGTGGACCAGGGCTGCGTGCGGGACGGCAACCTGGTGAGCGCCCGCACCTGGCACGACAACGCGCTCTACATGAAAGAGTTTGTCCGCATGTTGCTGGACGCGAGGCAGCACCGGAGAGGATATAATCCCGAATAGCCGTTCCCCGAACGTTTCGGCAATCGGGCCCTCTTCGGGATTCCAGAGAAAGGACACCCTGCCATGCCTTTCCTTCGCCGCCTGGTCATCACTGCCGCACGCGTCCTGGTCCAGAATCCGGAGGCCCGCGCCAAGGCCCGCCAGGTTCTGGAAGAGGAGGTCAAGCCCCGGGCCAAGGAGGCCTGGCGGGAGGCCCGCCCCGAAATTGAGAGAGCCGGCCGGGGTCTCAAGCGTTTTGCCCGCAATGTCCGGGACCAGTATCGCAAGGGCCGCCGGGGCGATTGAGGGCGGCCACGGGCTTCCCGAGGGATGGCTCCATGGAAATGACCCTCCTGCCGCTGGAAGAACACATCGCAGCCGAGGTGCGGGGTGTTGACGTGGGCTTTCCCCACGCCGAGGAGACCTTTGCCGAGCTTCGCCGAGCCCTCTACAGGTATTCGGTGCTGGTCTTCCACGACCAGGACATCTCCGACGAGCAGCAGGTGGCCTTCACCCGGGGCTTCGGCAGGCTGCAGATGACCCTGGCCAGCGATCCCTACGGAGGCGGCGGTCCCATCAACCGCATCGCCAACGTGGATGAGGAAGGCCGCCTCATCCCTCCCCGGGACAAGCGTTCCCTGACCTGGTGATGTGGGACAACCGCACCTGCCTCCACCGCGGCCGCCCCTGGGACAACGGCGTCTACAAGCGCATCATGCACCGCACCACCCTGGCCGGAGACGGCCCCACCGTTTCCTGAATCTTCTGACAATTAGAACAGCAGCCGGAAGCCGATCTGCACCTGGAACGGCGGTCCGGGGATGTTCCCCGTCAGGTACCGGCCGTCCTGGCCCCGGGTCTGAGCGAAGTCTGGATTGGTCGGCTGTCCGCTCAGTCCGCAGGCCGGGTCGCTCGAGTCGGCGCAGTAGTTGGCCACTGTCGGGAACCACTGGTTCAGCGTCACGTTGTCGAGGCTCAGGAGGTTGAAGAACTCCAGTGAAAGGAGGGCGTGGCCGGTCTCGCCCAGTGGAAACCGCTTCTGCACCCGGAGGTTGATGTCGGCGGTCGGCTTGTTGCGGAAGGCGTTTCTGGTGAAGGGCACGCCGGGAGCGCGGTAGGGACGGTCGGCGCCGCCCCGGTCCTGGTTCGAATCGGCGCCCATGCGCGCGTCGAAGGGGGCGCTCGACAGGATGGACATGCCGGTCGAGAGGTCCACCGTTCCGGGCAGCAGGACGACGCCGTGGGCGTGGAACTGGTGGCGCCGGTCGAGCAGGCTGGGACCGTACTCGGCAGCCAGGTCATACCCATTCTCGTAGGAAATCTCACCCGCGTTCCGCTCGTTGTCGTCGCTCGATTCGTTCTTCGACAGCACGTAGTGGGCGCTGAGCTGTCCCCAGGACCGGCGGATTTCCGAGCTGACGGTCAGCGCCCGATAGAGCGACTCCGCGGTGGACTCACGCACGGTGACGCTGTCGAGCCCCGGAACCGGACGCCGGGTTCCGCTGCGCAGACCGAAGAAGGGGCGCTCGGCCGGGTCGTCCGGGCGCACCGACGGCAAGGGGACGTTGAGGTCCCGGTTCCGTTCCAGGCGGGTGGTATCGACCACGAGGACATCCGTTCCCAGCGACCAGCCGGGACGGATCTCATGCTGCAGGCCGCCGCCGAACTGGCGAGCCATCGGATTCCTGAAGCCTGCGTCCACCATGGTGACTCGTGCTCCGGCAAACGGGTTGTTCTCGATTCCGAGTGCCTCGGCGATGCCTGTGATCTGATCCGGAGCCAGCGTCGGGAGATTGTCCAGAGATCGCCGGTTCAGATCGATCCCGATGAGTTTCATCTGGTCGTACAGCGTGAGGTGCGGGCTTCCCTCCGGCGCCGGAAACGGCAGAGCAACGCTCAGGTCCCCCGGCGGCACCCGGAAGTTGTTCATGGGAGCGGCCATCAGCAACAGGGGGGTCCGCGCGTAGTAAATGCCGGCGAACCCGCGCACGACGGTCTTGGCGTTTCCGGACGGGTCCCACGCCATGCCCGCCCGCGGTCCGAACTGGCTGCCGCTGCTCGGGATGGCGGTCGGGTCCACCTGGCGGCCGCTGGGAAAGGTCACGCCCCGCAACTGATCGAGCAGGAACCCGTTTTCGGCATCCGGGGGCGGGTTGAGCTGGCCGTCCCAGCGCAGGCCGAAGTTGACCGTCAGGGTGGGAGCCACCCGCCACCGGTCCTGCATGAACAGTCCGACCTCGTCGGTTGAGAAGGACGCCTCCAGGTTGCCGATCTGTTGCAGATAGGTCAACGACGGCGAGTCGAAACGGTTGGGGATGGCCCCGCCGACCCCGATGATGTCCAGTGTCGTCTCGACATCCGACCCGAAGACCAGGTAGCCGCCGTTCTGAAAGAAGCCGAACTCCTGATCGATGAAGACATGGTTGTAGTCGAATCCCGCCTTCAGGTTGTGGCCGCCGACGATCCAGGTCAGATTGCCGGCTGCCTGGGCCCGCCAGTCGAACTGGGTCGTCGGGCGGAAGCTGCGGGTCCCGAACTCACCGAGGGAGAGATCGACCAGCGGCTTGAGGGCGTTTGCGGAACGTGGACGGTCCTCGCGCGAGTACTGTCCGCGCAGCTCGAAGAGCAGGCTCGACGACGCCACGCTGGTGAACTGTCCGACCACCGTCTGGGTTGCGTCCTCCTCGGTTCCGTTGGTTTCCAGCGATCGGTGGGTCGTGGGTGTTATGACGTTGCCCACGCCGTCGGAGTTGAGCGCCTGGTTGGTACTTCCGTTGTATCGGACGTTGAAGCGATTGTCGCCAGGCAGGTTGAAGTCGATACGGCCGATCCAGGCCCTGGCGTCGTTGGTCACCTGGAAGGGCGTCTCCAGGCTGCGGTAGTGGTCGAACCCTTCCCGGCTGGCAGTTGTCGGCGTGAAGTTGTCGAGCCGCGCAAACCGCACCTCGCGCGGCGCCTTGAACTCCTGCTGCTCGTAGGCGAGGAAGTAGAAGGTGCGGTCGCGTGCCAGCGCTCCGCCCAGGGATCCGCCAAACTGGTGCTGCGTGGCGGCCGCGTCCTGCCCGAAGGCGTTCTGCGCTGCCAGTCGCTCGGGCCGCAAGAGGTAGAACGCCGACCCCCGCGCAGTGTTCGTCCCCGACTTGGTGATGGCATTGACCAGCCCGCCGCTGGACCGCCCGAACTCGGGCGAGTACCCGGCTTTGACGACCCGGAACTCCTGGACCGCCTCCTGCGGAATGGTGAAGGTGAATTGGGAGCGCTCACCGCCTCGGATGCCCCCGAAGAAGGGCTGGTTGTAGTCGGCCCCGTCGATACTGACATTTCCGTTGATACCGCGCTGCCCCGCCAGCGAGATCTGCCCGCGTTGAGGCTCGACCTGGGCCGTGGGTGTCAGGGTGACGAAATCGTGGAACCGCCGGCCGTTGATGGGGAGATTGGAGATGGCCTGGCTGTCGAGGGCTGCGTCGGTTGTATCGGTGGTGGTTTCGACTACGGAGGTTTCCGCGGTCACGGTGACCGTCTGGGCGATGCCGGCCGGAGCCAGGGTGAAGTTGACCGTCCGGACGGCCCCGACGGTAAGCGTCACCGCCTCGAGCTCTGCCGTACCGAAGCCGGCCAATTCGACATGGACGTCATAGGAACCGGGGGGCAGCAGTGAGAGACCGTATGTCCCCGAGCCGTCGGACACGCCCGCGCGGACCAGGCCGTTGTCGAGGTTCACGACTTTCACCGCGGCGCCGGGCAGCACGCCCCCGGTGGTGTCCGAAACCAGGCCGGTGATCTTGGCGGTGGTCGCCCTGTCCTGGGCCTGCGCCGACACCGGCAGCAGAAAGGCTGCAACCAGCCAGAGGAGCTCACGTCCGCACTTTTCCCGGGGGGTTGTGCTCTTGATGAGTGCGCGGGGAGTGAGGGGCGTGTTCAACGACATTGTAAAGAGGCCTCTCCTTCACGGCCAGCAACTCTTCTCCAGGCAGTAGCCGCCGACCTTGTCCGGGTCGAAGGCCACGCCATGGCCGGGCCGGGGGAACCGCGTAACCGTCTTCGATCCGCAGCGGGTGCCGCAGAAAGCGTTCCAGCATCGGGACCTGCTCCACGAAAAGCGCGTTGGGTGTGGCGCACACCAGGTGGACGTGGATCTCCATCATCAATCCGAACCCCTCGTCGCCGGTGTCGGTATGGACGGTGGCGGCGATGACCTCCAGGCACTCGACTTCCTGGATGGCGTCCACGATCCGCCGGTGGGGAGGAAAGCGGTAACAGGCCGTATCGATGCGATCGATCTTCATGACGTCATTCCTGGTTCCACATTCCCGGAACCGCATTTCCGGTTCAGCCCGCCTGCCGCGGCGCCGGCCGTTGCATTCAGCCGGGGGACAACGATAGCATACTGAAGAATGGCTTCCGATTCGCGAGTTCCCAGCTTTCACTTCACTGCACCCGAAGGGGATTGCCGGCCCTTCGACCCCAACGGGGCCATCTTCTGGCGGGGGCGCTACCACCTCTTCTACATCTTCCAGGATCCCGGCCTGCCTCATGGCGGGCACTGCTGGGGCCACGCCAGCAGCCCCGACCTGGTGGACTGGACCGTCCATCCGCCGGCCCTGAAACCGGCCGAGGGGGACCCGGAGGTGGGCATCTTCAGCGGCGGCGCCCTCCTCGACCGAGAGGGCCGGCCGGTGCTCATCTACCACGGGGTCGGAGCCGGAACCTGCCTGGCGGTCCCCGGCGACGACGAGCTGCTTCACTGGCGCAAGAGTCCACACAATCCGGTGATTCCGGAGCCGAGGGAGGGAACTCCCGGCTGGGGAGTCTACAACGTGTTCGACCCTCATGCCTGGCTGGAAGGAAACCGCTACTACGCCATTCTGGGCGGCAGGGTGAAGCCCGATGACCGTCGGGACACCGCCTATCTGTTCACCTCGTCCGACCTGGTCCATTGGGAGTACCTGCGGCCCTTCTACCGCCCCGACCCCCGCTGGACCGGGGAGGAAGAGGACTGCGCCTGCCCGGACTTTTTCCCCCTGGGCGATCGGCACGCCTTGCTCTGCATCAGCCATCCCCGGGGCGCTCGCTGCTACCTGGGCCGTTACGAAAACGGGACCTTCCTGCCGGAGGAGCACCACCGCATGAACTGGCCGGGAGGCGCCTGCTTTGCTCCGGAGAGCCTGCTGGACGACCGGGGCCGGAGGATTTTCTGGGCCTGGGCCCTGGACCAGCAGCGCCGGGATAGACCGCTGCGTGGTCTCGGAGTGATGACCCTGCCCCGGGTGCTGTCGCTGGACCGGGGCGGCTCCCTGCGGATCGAGCCGGCTGAAGAGTTGAAGAGTCTGCGCCGCCACCGTCGCCAATGGCTGGACCTGGAGCTTGCTCCCGGCCGGGAGCTCTCCTTTGACGAACTCAGGGGGGACTGCCTGGAACTGGGACTGGAGGCCGGCTTGGCGCAGGCGGGCGCGTTGGCGCTCAAGGTCGGCTGCAGCCCGGCAGGCGAGGAGCAGACGGTGATTCTCTGCGACCGCCGGGAAGGATGCCTGCTCATCGACTCCACCCGGTCCAGCCTGGACCCGGAGGTCTGGAGGCCCTTCCCCATCATGAGGAGGGATGCGGAGGCGCAGGACGTGCCGGTGCAGACCGCCCCCTTCAAGTTGCGGCCGGGCGAGCGGCTGAAGTTGCGAGTCTTCCTGGACCGCACCGTCCTGGAAGTGTTCGCCAACGGACGGCAGTGCCTGACCCAGCGGATCTACCCGACCCGCGGCGACAGCCTGGGAGTTTCGCTGTTCGCCGCCAGGGATGAGTCGCAGGTTCACTCTCTTACCGCCTGGGACATGGAGAGAATCCGAATCCTCAAAAGCTGAGCCTTCGATTATTGTCTGGAGGAGGTCCGATGAAATCTCTTGCCTGGTTGATTCCCGCAGCGATTCTTGTGGCCGGACCCGGGTGCCAGACCCAGCCCCGGCCCGAAGCCGATGAGCGGAGCCCCTTCACCCACGGTCCCATGCTGGGTCGGGCGCAGGCCCACAAGATGGGCGTCTGGGCCCGCACGGCGCGGTCCGGGAAATTCGCCGTCAGGTACGGAACCGGGGACGACCGGCTGGACTCCCTGTCCCCGGCGGTGGAGACTCGGGTCGAGCGGGACAACACCGGTTGGGTTCACCTCACCGGCCTGGATTCGGGAACCCGATACCACTACCGGCTGGTCTGGCTGGAGGGGACGGAGGAGATCCCGGGGCCCGGGGGGAATTTCCATACCTTGCCCAGTGCCGACGACGTGCGCCATCCTCAACATAATCCGGAAGGACTCTTCAACTTCCGATTCGAGTTTGCCTGCGGCAACAACCAGAATACCGGTGGTCCGGCAGCCTACGGATGGAGCCTGCCCGCCTTCGCCACCATGCTCGAGGAACTTCAGGGCCCCGACAGCCGGACTCGGATCGATTTCGCCATTCTCAACGGGGACTGGCTGTATGAGGAGCAGCGCCGGTACCCGCCCGAGGACTGGCTGCGGCAAGTGGGCCTCCCCGCCGACCGGACCCCGGAGGTGGTGGACCTGATGCCCAACATCGTGGGCGTGTGGGAGAACTACAAGCTCTACCTGGACCGGGGAGAGCACCTGGGCGACTGGCATCGAGTGGTCCCCTCCTACTTCACCTTCGACGACCACGAGATCGTCAACGACGTCTACGGAGCCGGAGAGGTGGGCCTTCGCAACCGGCGTCCCGTGTTCCGGGATATCGCCCTGAAGGCCTGGTATGACTATCTGGGCTGGAGCAATCCGGTGGACCCCTCCCGGGACATCCTGTTCGGACGGGCCTCCTTCAGCGCCGGAAGCCCCATCCTGACCGATCCCGAAGCCGACTTCAGCCAACTGGATTCCCTGGAGGCGGCCACCCTGCACGTGCACTGGGGCACGCCCGATGCCGGCGTCATGGACGGACCCAGCGACACCGAGGGCGGGAATCCCAATGCCGGGGTCTACCGGATGGTGGAGGTGCTGGACGCCAACCGGCTGAAGATCCGGCCGGCTGCCAGGGCCGACGGCAAGGCCGCCTACTCCATTGGGCGGGTGTCGCACTTCCGGAAGTCCGTCAGCAACGCCGACTTCTTCTTCCTGGACACGCGCAGCCACCGCATGATGCACGACATGAACCGGCCCCGCAAGAAGGGGGTGTCCATGATCGGCGCTCCTCAGAAGGACTGGTTGAAGCGGGAGATGAAAGCCAGCCGGGCCGACCTGTTTTTCGTGGTTTCCTCGGTCAACTTCACCATCCCTCACGTGGGGGCCTACGGGCCGGAACCCGTCCCCAACAAGGACGACGCCTGGACGGTATTCCTGGAGGAGCGGGAGGACCTGATCCGGTTCTGGGACTCGCTGGGCAAGCCGGTCTTTGTGCTGACGGGCGACCTGCACAACAGTTTCGCCATCAAGATCACCGACCGTGTCTGGGAGTTCGCTTCCGGACCCCACAACTCCAGCAACCACCCGCTGAGCAGCGAGGGCGGGCGTCCCACCAACGGCCCCTACGATTCCCAGGGACGCCGGGTGGAGATACGCTGGTCCAGCTTCATGCAGCCGGACACGCCTCTCCTGATGCGAAACCGGCCGGTCTACTGCGTGGTGCAGGTCAACAACGCCTTCAACAACCCGGTCGAGGAAGGAACCGACCGCTGGGTGGCCTACCGTCGTCCCCAGGTGATCTTTCAGTACTACGACGGGCTCACCGGCGAGCTGCTCTACGCCGAATCCATCCTGGCGGGTTGAGGGAGAGGGGAAGCCGACCAAGTACCGTCTGAGAAACGGCTGACGGGATCTGCAGCCGAGACAGGAGAATCGTGATGAGAGCCACTGCCTGGAAAGCTTCGTTACTGCTCGGTGTTCTGGCCATTGGGACCGCCGGCTGCACGACGTCCGAATCCCCCGGGGACGGCCGGCCCGAGCCTCTGCAGAAGATCACCGTCTTCACCAAGGGCGAGTCGGGATACCACTGCTTCCGCATACCGGCGTTGGTGATGACTCCCGGGGGGACGACTCTGGCATTTGCGGAGGGACGCAGGGACAGTTGCCGCGACGATGCCGACATCGACCTGGTTCTGAAGCGCAGCACCGATCAGGGACGCACCTGGGGTCCGCTCCAGGTTCTTTTCGACGACGGCGATCTGTCGGTGAACCAGCCCGTGCCCGTGGTGAACCGGGAAACGGGAGAGGTGGTCTTCGTCTTTTGCAAGAACAACCAACGGGTGTTCGTGTCGAAGAGCGGCGACGAAGGGGCGACCTGGAGCGAACCGCGAGAGATCACCGAACAGGTCGCCGATCCCTCCTGGAGCTATCTGGGCGCGGGTCCGGGGCACGGCATCCAGCTTTCAAGCGGGCGGCTGCTGGTTTCGAGCTGGGGAGACCTGTCCCCGGGCCCCCGAACCTGGAGGCCGGCCGGCTGGGGCAAGGTGCAGTTCTCCTACGCCATGTTCAGCGACGACCAGGGCGAGACCTGGCGCCGCAGCCAGCCGCTGGACATCGACCTCTCGGACGAGTCCATGTCGGTGGAAACGGTGGACGGGCGCATCTACATGAACATGCGCAGCCGGCAGGAGAAGCTCCTGCGAGCCTACGCCTGGAGCGACGACGGCGGAGAGACCTGGTCGGAGGTCGCCTTCGACCCGGGGATGCCCGAGCCCTCGGTGCAGGGCAGTGTGGTTCGCTTCACCACTGCCGACAGGCACGGCCGAAACCGTATCCTGCTTGCCCATCCCTCCAGCCGGACCGAACGCGCCCGGCTGACGGTGCGGATGAGCTACGACGAGTGCCGGACCTGGCCGGTGGCCAAGCTTCTCCACCAGGAGTATTCCGGCTACTCGGACCTGGCCATCGCCCCCGACATGACGGTGCTGTGCCTGTACGAGTCCGAATGGCACGCCAGGATGCTCCTGGCCCGCTTCACCCTGGACTGGCTGACCGACGGCGCCGACAGCCTCCGAGACACAGCCCCGCCTTGAGCAGTGCAGGCCAAGGCCCAAGTCGGGGCTCATTCATTCCGCAACAAGCGCACCGAGGGTAGTCAGGCCTGTCCTGTGAGCGGTGACCGAGATCAAAGAGACTCGACCTGCAATTTTGGAAGGGTTCGAGCGCTGAAACTTGCGAAGGCAGACTACTGACAAACCAGGAACCAACATGATTCACGATCGCAGACGATTTGTGGGCCGGGCGCTGCAGGCCGGCGTGGCATCGACACTCCTGGCAAAGACGGGTTCGGCGGAACCTCGGGCCGCGGCCAGTGGCCGGACAGGCCCCTACCGGTTCAAGCTGGCCATGTGGATCGATGAGTTGCGGGACGCGGACGAGCTGACCCTGGAGCAGGAGCTGGAGGTCGCCAGGGACATCGGGATCGAGCAGGTCTGGTTCCAATCCGTCCCGGGAGTGAGGCCGATTCCCGAGATGAGCGATGTCGATGTGGACCGCCTGGGCGAGCGCCTGGCCCGCTACGGGCGCAAGCCGTTGATGCTCAGCGGCTGGATTCCTTTCCACAACCTGCCGCTGCTGGACCTGAACGTCAAGAACATGACCCGGCATCCCGAATTTCTCAAGGAATTCAATGCCGTGGTTCGGTCCATGCAGATCGCCGCCCGGTTGGGCGCGCCGGCGGTGCTCTCCTACAGCTTCGTATGGCCGGGGGAGCGCGGCTACGGGGGTCCCACCTGGCCCATGCGCTGGGCGACCCGCGGGGGCATCATCGCTGCAATGGACATGGAGAAGCTGGTCAAGGCCTTTTCCCTGTTGCTGGAACAGGCCGAGAAGTACGACGTCGACCTGGTGCTGGGCATGAGGCCCTTCAATTACGTCAGCTCGACCGGCAACTTCCGCCGGCTGGCCGAGCGCCTGGGTTCCAGGAGACTCAAAGTCCAGTGGTCGCCCGCCGATGCCCTGCTTTCCGCCGAGTGGGACCAGGCCACGGCGGGCTTCCTCAATCTGAAGCCCTACCTCCACAGCCTCCACATGAAGGACGTCCAGATCCTGGACGGCCCCGGGGCCGACTTCGGCTGGCGCGCCCTGGGAGACGGCCAGGTGGACTACCTCACCATTCTGCGCAACCTGCGGGAGCACCGCTCGGATGCAGTGCTGGCCCTGGCCACCCACTTCAGGCCGCCCAGCGGATCGCTGATCGAGGCCATGCACATCAACTACGCCAAGCTGAAGGCGCTGATCGCAAAGGTGAAGGGGGACATTGCCGTGTGATCGCTACAAAGACTCAATGGTTGGCCGCATCGGGCGCCTTCCCCTCCATCTGCTCCAGGTATTGCAACACGTCCTTTCCGGTGACCCACTCTCCCGCGTCCATCCTGCGACGGACCTTCTCGGCAAGGCGCCTGGCCTCTCCAGGGTGGTCGGCCCTGGTTAGCTCCTCCACCAACGACTCTTCTCCCCTTACTATGAGGTCTTTCACGTTGGGAGGCTCGACGTGTCCCGGCCTGGTTCTCATGAGGGCGGCAAGCTCAAACTCCCCACGGGTCAAAGCCTGGTTGTAGGGACTCCACATCGTAATGCCTCCAAGGAACCCCTCGCGCTGAGGCCGGAGGAGTGGATCCGCGCCGGCATCGAGCAGTATCTCGACAACCCGGACTGCATCCTCATCCCTGTTGATCATGGACGTTGCTTTGTGCAGCGGGGTGCTGCTGAGCTTGTTGACGTGGTTGACGTCGGCTCCATGCTGGATGAACCAGGGCAGTCAGTCGAAGATGTGAACGCCTACGGAGATGAACACGCCGCTCGCCGTGTATCTGTAGTCGAGCCGCACGCTCTCCTCGACGATTGCCCAGTTGGTGAGCGAGCGGAAATAGCGGACGCGGAAGTCCACCGGCCACTTCAGGCGCAACGTCGTTCCCGCGCCGATCGTCCACGGCCCTCTTCCGAGGCGCTCCCGGTCTTCGCCGGCCACTCCGGTGGCAGGGTTGGTCGCTCCGGAAGCGAACTCGGTCCACATTCGACGTATCCCGCTGAAGACATAAACCCGCGAGCGGCCCTCTCCGAGCCTGCGCCCGAGGAGGAGGTTGCCACCCACCCCGGACAGGTCGCTGAAGTCCCACTGGCCGGGCCAGACGTCGTGAACGTTCCCGTTCGGGGTCGGGAGAATGGTGCCTTTGAGCTTGCGCCGGCTGGAGGCGACGCCCTCAATCTCGCCGCCCACGTGCCAGTGTCCCGGCAGCTTCAGCCGAAGTCCGCCCGACAGGGTGCCGGCCAGCGCGAGGCCCGATGAGGACGATGTGCTTGAACTCGATCCTCCCTGGATGGTTACTTTCTTGGTGTGTTCGACCGTGGCCCGACCCACCTCGGGAGCCAGACGCAGGAAGAAGGAAGACTGTGCGTAGGCGTCGCCCGTCCCAATACACAGTCCGGCGACCGCCAGCAAGCCAATCAGCGCCCCTGGGCTACGCTCGTGAGTTTCCAAAGTGCTTCGACTCCTCTCCATGAATCGTTGGCCCTTCGTGGCCGTATCGGGACGGTCGGCCCGGACCGCAATGCGACCACGAGACCACGCCCCAGAGCCCCGCGGTCGAGCGGCTCGCCGCGGGGTCGGTGATGCTCCAATCCGCGTGCGTTTGCTTCGCGCAACTCGCGTCGGCGAGCCCAGATCAATTCCCTCAACGACCGGCATGGCTTCGTCGACTCGGTTTCCGTATCGGAGTCATATCTTACAATTGAACGATTTCAGCCGCGTAGCGGCGATTTGGAAGCCCTTCAGTCCCACTTGCCCCAACTCTCCCGGGCAATCATCCCGATCGATCGGCGCCGGCGCGGCCCCTCGCCCGGTGCTTCCCGAGCAGGCGCCGCACCCAGGCAATGTCCCGGCCCAGGACCTCGCGGGGGTCGGCTTCGCCCTGGTACTCGATGGACAGGCAGCCGTCGTAATCCAGGCGTTGGAGCTCGGCCAGCAGGGGTTCGAGATCAACCACGCCCTCCCGCAGGGAGGTCCCCTGGAAGCGGCGGCCCCGGGTGGAGTCCAGGTAGCGGCCGGCCGGCTCTCCGGCTTCCAGCGGGCGGGCGTTCTTCAGATGAACGTGGGCCAGGTAGGGCGCCATTTCGGCCAGAGCCTGCCGGGGCGCCTCGTGGACGAACAGCGGCGCCGCCGTGTCGAAGATCAGGCGAAAGGCGGGGGAATCGATCTGCCGTGCGATGGCGGCGCAGTCCGCTCCCCGCCCCATGAGGGGCCGCACCGGCGGATAGTCGATGTTTTCGGCCACCAGGGTGATCCCGATGGATTGCGCATGCTCCGCACAGACCGCCAAGCCCTCCACCAGCCAGTATTGCTGCTCGGAATGAGGGACCGCCGGCTTGACGGTCCCCGGCACGATCATGGCCAGCCGGGCGCCCATCTCGGCCGTCCGGTCCAGCAGCCTGAAGGTGCGTTCCACCGCCTCCCGGAGAGAGCGCGGCGGAACGACCAAGTCCGAATGGAAGATATGGCAGACCAGCGGCAGGCCGGCATCGGCGGCCAACCGCTCCAGTTGCCGGGGAGGGCGGTCCTCCCAGTAGGGGTGCATGAGTTCCAGCCCGTCGGCGCCGAGCTCAGCGCAGACCGAGACCACCTCCTCCAGGGTGAGAAAGCCGGCCCGGGTGCGGGGATTGAGGTAGCCCTCCCGCAGGACCCAGTCGAAGTTGTAGTCGATCAGCAGAATGGAGGAGGGCATGGTGGTCGATCCCGGTTCTCCTGCGGACGAGCTGCGGGTTGGTCCGGCTCAGCCCCTGCGCCGGTCTTCGGAGAAGTCGAAATCCGACATGTCGGGAGTGCAGCCCCGCAGCGTCCAGCCGCCGTCCACCGTCAGGATCTGGCCGGTGACATAGGCCGCTTCGTCACTGGCCAGGAAGACGCAAGGCCCCACGTAGTCCTCCACCTGCCCCACTCTGCCGGCGGGGGTGACAGCCGCCCACTTGGGGTCGAAATCGGGATCGTAGGCGCGATTGCGGTCGTTGCTGGTGGCGGCCGGGGCCACGCAGTTGACCCGGACGCGCGGCGCCAGTTCCAGTGCCAGTTGCCGGGTCAGGGCTTCCAGGCCGGCCTTGGCCATGGTGTAGCTGGAGTGGAAGGGAATGATCTGCCTGACGGCGATGGAGCTGATGTTGATGATGGACCCGCCGCCCTTTTCCATCATCCTGCGGGCCGCGGCCATGGAGCCGAAGAAGGGCCCTCTCAGGATGGTCGAGACCACGTCCTCGAAATCCTCCTCGGTCACTTCGAAGAAAGGGCCGAAGCGGGTGCGGGCGGCGTTGTTGACGAGGACTTCCAGGCGGCCGAACCGCCGGCAGACGGCCTCCACCATGCCTTCGAAGTCCGACCGGGAGCCGATGTCGGCCTGGAAGAGGTCGGCCTCGCCGCCGGCCTCGGACACCTGGCGGACGGTCTGCTCCGCCCCCTCGGGATCGGTCTTGAAGTTGACCGCCACCCGGGCGCCCTCGGCGCCCAGCCCAATGGCCAGGCCCCGACCGATGCCCTTGCTGGCGCCGGTGACCAGGGCCACCTTACCGGCAAGTCTGCTCCCCATGGGTCCTCCTTGGGCGGTTGCATCCGGAGACGGCCCTGTGACCGTCCGGGCGGTTTGGTGCTACAGGCCGACGCCGGCCTGTTCAGCCACCCGGCGGATGAATCCGGCGGCCTCGGCGTACTCCGGCTCGGTGGCCAAGTGCTCGATGATCAGGGGCGTCTCGGGAGAGAGCTTTTCGATGCGGCGCAGGTAGGCGTCGTAGTCCAGCACCCCCCGCCCCGGCAGGACCTCCTGGATGGCCACCGTCCTGGAATCCAGGGCGTGGTGGATGTCCTTGGCGTGGCAGGACCGGATCCAGGGTCCCAGCAGGTCGAAACAGCGGTGGATCACCTGCCCGCTGGAATAGAAGTCGTGGGGATCCCGGATGGCGTTGGCCGGGTCCAGGTGCACGGCCAGCCCCGGCCGGTCCACTGCCTTCAGAATCCGGAGGTACGCCTCCGGTCCGTCCAGCAGGGTCCAGGGAGACATCTCCAGCGTCAAGCGGGTGCGGCGGGGCTTGACCTCGTCCAGGACCCGCCTCACCCACTCGACCACCGCCTGGAAAGCTTTCTCTCCGAAATTGCCGGGATGGTGGCCCACGTGGGCAAAGGGCGAGCCGCTGGGGTCGAAGGATCCGACCACGGTGGCGCAGCAGACCGCTTCCAGCTCGTCGGCGACGGCCAGGGTCTCGGCAATTGTCCGCAGGTTCGCCTGCCGTTTCCCATCGTCGGGATCCAGCGGGTTGACCCAGGCGGCCACCTCGGCCACCACGATGTCGGCGGCGGCAAAGGTCCGCTTGATCTCGGCAAGCTCGCCCCGGGCGCCTGGGAAGGCTTCAGGCCAACTGACGGCCCGGTACCCCTGCTTGCGGCACTCCTCCACGTAGTCCCGGGGATCCTTGGACCGAAGGTAGTCCTCGATAGTGGCCCCGAGCCTCATTCCACTCTCCTTCGCCGAGCGCCTTCAGGGGTCAGGCTTGCGGTTTGAGGATGCCGAGCGGCGCCCCGAGGCTCACCACCGTACCCTCGGGGGCGACGACCTGCACCAGAACGCCCTCGGCCGGCGACTCGACCTCGGTGAGAGCCTTGTCGGTCTCCACCTCGACCACGGCCTGTCCGCTCGTCACCGCATCTCCCGTCTCGACCAGCCAGCGCATGACGGTGGCCTTGGTGATGGTGAGATCCTGGTGGGGCATGATGATGGGGATGCCGCCTTCCACCGGCGGCGGTTGCGGCGCTTCCCGGGTTTCCTGCAGGGTATCTTCAGGCCCCTCGGAGGCTGGCGAGGCGGACGCAGGCGGGGTTGCCGGGCCGGGAGCAGGCGAGGTTGAGGGGGCGAGAACCGGCGAGGCTTCCGAACTGCCTGCCAGACGCCTGGGCGGCGGCGCGACCCCGGCCAGGACGGACTCGGCGGCGGCGCGGATACGGTCAGCGGTGAGGGAGATGGCCGCTTCCAGGGGAGGGCTGAAGGGATGGGCCACCGGCTCGGTATGCAGGCGGCCCACCGGGGCATCCAGCAGGTCGAAGCCATGCTCCATGACCGCGGCCGCGATCTCGCCTCCCAGCCCGCACATGGAGAACGCCTCATCCACCACCAGCAGGTGGTGGGTCTTGGCCAGGCTGCGGATGACGGTGTCCACGTCCAGGGGAACGATGGTGCGCAGGTCGATCACCTCGCAACCGATCCCCTCGGTTTTCAGTTGGCCGGCCGCCTCCAGGCAGCGATGCACCAGCGTCCCGCAGGTGGCCAGCGTCAGATCGCTCCCCGGTCGCACCACGGCCGCCTGGCCGAGGGGGACCACCCATTCTCCGGCCGGCACCTCGTCTTCGCTGGACAGCAGCACCTTGGGCTCCATGAGGATGACCGGATCGTCGGTGCGCAGCGCGGCGGTGAACAGGCCCTTGGCGTCGGCCGCGTTGGAGGGAACCGCCACCGTCAGGCCGGGACAGTGGGCCCAGATGGGGTAGTAGGCGCCGCTGTGGTGGGGACCGGCGCTCTTGATGACCCCCATGGGTGCCCGAATCAGGAGCGGCACACTGAACTGGCCGTTGCTCATGTAGCGCAACTTGGCCGCCTGTTGAATGATCTGGGAAGCGGCCTCGAACATGAAGTCGCTGAACATGAGGTCGCTGACGGCGCGGCAGCCCCGGGCGGCAGCTCCGAAGGCGGCCCCGGTAAAGCCCAGCTCGCAGATGGGGGTATCGATCATGCGATCGCCGCCGAACTCCTCCCACATCCCCTTGGTGTGGGCGAAGCTGCCGCCGCGCTGGCCGATGCCCTCGCCGAAGTAGATCAGGTTGGGGTCGCGCCTCATCTCGGAGGCAATGGCTTCCCGAGTGGCCTCCAGCCAGCCCTGCCTGCGGGTCTCGGGGCGTGGCGCCTGCTCCTCCGGCACCTTGATCAGGGGTCCCCAGACGAAGTCGTGAACCGTGGTTTCTGCCGGCAGCGGCGAATCCAGCGCGAACCTCTCGGCTTCGTCGATCCGCGATTCGACGCCGGCCTCCAGGGCGTCCAGGTCGCTTCTGGCGGCCGCGCCGGCCCGGGTCAGGCGCCGGCCCAGGCGCAGGATCGGGCACTTGCGCTTCCACCGGTCGATCTCCTCCTGGGACCGATAGGTGCCCGCCAGGGGTTCGCCCTCGTGATGCCCCACCGTGCGGTAGGTGCGGGCCTCGATCAGGGTGGGTCCCTGCCCTTCCCGGGCCCGTGACACTGCCTTCCCCATGACCCGGTGGACGGCCAGCACGTCGTTGCCGTCGACGCTTTCTCCGGGGATGCCGTAGGCGGCGGCGCGGCTGGCGATGCGGGTGTTGCGGGTGGAGGTGGTCAAGGGCGTGCTGGTGGCGTAGAGATTGTTCTCGCAGACGAACACCACCGGGGCCGACAGGGTGGCCGCCAGGTTGAGAGACTCGTGAAAGGCGCCGTGGCTGACGGCTCCGTCCCCGAAGAAGGCCACGGCGATGCCGCCGCTGCCGCGTGCCTTTTCCGCCAGCGCCGCACCCACCGCCGCCGGAATACCGGCTCCGACCAGGCCGTTGGTTCCCAGCAGCCCGGTCTCGGCGTCATACAGATGCATGCTGCCGCCGCGGCCGCCGTTGCATCCCGTCGATCGGCCGGCCAGCTCGGCCAGCGCCTTTTGGGGCGACAGGCCCTTGGCCAGCGCATGGCCGTGCCCGCGATGGGTGCTGGTGATCACGTCCTGATCACTCAGGTGAGCGCACACACCGACGGCCGTGGCTTCCTCGCCCACGTAGAGGTGAATGAAGCCGGGAATTTTCCCCTCGCGGTAGAGACGCTGCACCCGCAGCTCGAAGCGTCGGATCAACACCATCCGTTCATAGAGCCGGAGCTGTTCGGCGACATCCACCGCTGGGACCGACCCGCGCTTGTGGTTTCCAGTCGGACTCATTGGGCCATGAACCCCCCGTCCACAAAGAGCACGTGCCCCGTCACCATGAGCGAGGCCGGCGAAATCAGAAACAGGCAGGGTCCCACCAGGTCGGCGGGCTCTGCCAGGCGTCCGGCCGGAATCCGTGACAGGATCTTCTCCAGCAGGGCCTCACGGTCTGCGAGCGCGGGGTTGTCGAGCACCGAGTCCAGCATGGGGGTGCGCACCTGGCAGGGGGCGATGGCGTTGACGCGAATCCCGAAGGGCGCCCATTCCACCGCCAACTCCCGGACCAGGGCGTTGACGCCGGCCTTGGAGGCAGCGTAGGCCCCCGTGCCCCGCCCAAAAGCTGCTGAGGAGGCGATGCTGCTGAAATGCACCAGGCTGCCGCCGCGCCCCTGATCGAGCAAGACTCTCCCTACCGCCCGCGACACCAGGAAGCTGCCGCCCAGGCTGGTGTGGATGGACTGGTCGAACTGCTGTTGGGTCATGCGCACGATGGGATTCAGTTGCTGGTTGACCGTCAGGTTGACGGCAAAGTCCAGGCTTCCCAGGAACTCCACCGCCTGCTCCACCGCCCGGTCCACCTCGTCCTCCCGATTGACATCGCATCCAACCCCAATGGCCCGTCCTCCCACCTCGTGGATTCGCTTGGCGCCTTCGACGGCCGAGGCTTCCCGAATGTCGCAAAGAGCCAGCTCGGCGCCTCGGCGGGCGATCCGATCGCACAGCACCGCCCCGATGCCGCCGGCCGCCCCAAAGACAATGCCCTTGCGGCCATCGATCGCAAATAGCGCTGACGTATCGCTCATGGAATTTACCGGGGCGTATTCTAGCAGAATGTCGCCGGGGCGGGGATCTTCAGGGAGAAATGATTGCCATCGTGTCGGTGGGGATTGGCTTGGGCGCACTTTCGACCGGCCTGTTTGCCTGGCTGCGAACCGACTTGGTGACGGTTGAGGAGCACCTGCGGGCCGACATCAAGCAGTTGGCAGACCGGGTCGGGCGGCTCGAATACGGTCAGGCCAAGCTTGAGGGTCTGCTGGAAGGTCTTCGCGAAGTCATCACCCGCCGGACTGCCAGTTGAGTCACAGCCGGCTCAGCGCTGGCGGTAGCGCACCTCCACCTCCAGTTTCTCGATCAGGACGGGGTCGGCTGCCTTCGGCCTGGGCTGGATGAGGCGGAGGCCGACCAGGTTGGGGCCGGGGGCAAACAGGTCCGGCGACAGCCGGTCAAAGACCAGCCAACCGCCGGCCGAGATCGGCTTGCCCAGGTGGGCGTTGTTCAATCGGGCTTCGATCAGCTTCTCGATTCCCCTGGCGGCAGGGATATTCGCCAGGCGGCTGTCGGGATGGCCGATGGTGGCCACGGTAACTTCCTGGAGACGCTCTTCCTTGGGCAGTCCCTTGGCCGAGGGGTCCGACAGCAGCACGCGCAGCGAGAGCCGGTCCAGGTGCTCGCGCTCGGCGTCCAGGTCGTCGGCCACGGCGATGGTCAAGAGGCTGTCGGCCTTGCCGTCGTTGTCCAGCGGCGCCGGCAGCGGGGCCAGCATGTTGGTGTTGAAGTACATCCAGCGAGGCGTGGTCCAGTCCTGGGGGTTGGGGATGACCGTGGGACCGTGCCCGCCGCCGCGGCGCTGGACCACGAACCGCTTGTTCTTGCGCTGAAGGGTCGCGGGGCTGCCGATTTCCCGGTAGGCCTGCAGGTGGGTTTCCCAAACCCCGCGGAAGGGAAAATCGGGAGCGTGGTTGAAGTTGAAGGTCTGGATGCCGTCCGCTCCCTGGCGCCACCAGTTGGCGGCCACGCCGCGATAGATGTCGATCGGTGGGGTGGCATAGCCGTCGGAGGCGTGGTGGTCATCCACCGAGGGATAGAGCTTGACGTGGGTGCCGGCGACGATGCGGCGAAAGGCGGCGATGTCCACGTCGAAGCTGCGAATGCCCAGCGCCAGCACGTCCACCAGCCTCTCACGGACCCAGGTCTCGATATCCAGTCCGTCGAAGCGGCAGCCTTCCAGGTTTTCAGGGATTCGAGCTCCGATGAGCAGGGGCCGGCCACGTTTCCGGGCCACTTCCTGGGTGATGGCTCGGAACTTCCGCATGAAGTCGGTCATCTTGTCCCGATAGGCCCAGGCCTTGCCGGGGGGCAGGACGGGGCACACCCTGGCGAAGTCCAGCGAGATGCCGTCGTAGTCGAACCGCTCCGCGATTTCCCTCAAAATGCTCAGTTTGTAGCGGCGCACTCCGGGAATGGCGTAGTTCCACAGGCCGACCGGTCCGGGCCAGGTGTGGATCAGCCATTCCGGGTGCTTCAGCTTCATGGGAAGCCGGCTGAAAGGCCCCAGGTCGTTGTCCGAGCCGTTGATGCGGAAGTTGTAGAAGGCTTCGATGCCCCGTTTCCTGGACTCCTCGGCAAAGATGGCGGCGATGTCGATGCCCTGCTCCTTCCAGCGGCGGTACCCCTCGCTGTCATAGAGCGGCATGATCGAGCTCGGCCAGGGTGACTGGTTGCCCTCCCCCCAACACCACCAGACGCTGTCGATCTGGACGCCGGCGGCGTCGATGACGTGGAATTTCCACTTCACCAGTTCGGCCGGGTCCCGCCCCCCAAAACCGCGGTCCCCGGAGATGGTGTCGAAGTTGATGATGATGCGGCGGTCCCGGCCGGCGGCGGCGATGTGCTGGTCGGAGAGTTGCACCGGCCCGGCGGCCTCTCCTACGCGTAGTTCGGGCGCCGTGGCGGGGTGCGCAAGGACCTGGACCAAAACGGCGAACAGCAGAAGGATGCGAGGCAGGGACATGGCGTGGTTCCTCCTGTACCGGCTTTCCCGTGGCGGAGGGGCAGCCGCGGCAGCACGGGCCTCCCGCCCGAGCCCTACAGATAGATCCAAACGATGACCGAGATTCCCAGGAAGAAGGCACCGCAAATCAGCAGGCCCGCCTGCATGAACCAGGGCGGCCGAATGCGGGCCGGCAGCAGGGTACGGTTGACGTAGAGGGTGTGCAGGGCCGTCGACCCCAGCGCCACGTTCCCCAGGACGGCTCCGATGATTGCCAAAGTGAGGGGCTCGAACAGAGAGAGCCAGACAACGCCCCAAACGGCGTAAATACCCAGGATGGTGTAGTAGATGTAACGCACCTGGGGGCCGCGCAGGCGTTGGGCCCGCCGGCTGCTCGACCAGACCACGTCGGTCCAGCGGCGGGCTATGGCCTCTCCCGAGAAGATCTGCCCCGGCGCCAGAATCAGGAACCCGCACAGCAGGGTGGCGGGCCAGAGAAGCCACTGGAGATCGGGATACCTGCGGGCGGCGCCGTCGGCGATCATGGCGGCGACCCGGTGTCCCTCCACCGGCACGTTCCGAAGGAATTCCAGTGAGACCAGGCAGGGCAGGGCCATCCCCAGGAAGCAGCAGAATGTCCACACCACCAGTTGGTCTCGCCGGACGTAGCGCATCCAGCCGCGCCAGCGCCCCAGGTTGGCTTCGTCGAGAGGAAAGGTCTTCCCGGCGTGCAGGAGCGTCACCGAACTGCCGCCCACGGCGCTGGGAATGGCCCCCACCAGCTTGCCCATCCCCCAGCCCTTGTCGCGGGCATAGTTGGAACAGAGGGCGTTGCCGGTGCCTCCAATGCCGGCGATGGCGGCGAAGGCGGCCAGAATGGCCCAGTTGAGGTCGGGCAAGCCGCCGTGTTCCCACAGGTAGCCGAGGATGCCCACTCTCTCCACCCCCTGGTAGTCGAACAGCGACCGGGCCCGGCCGGCCACCGCGGCCGGAAGATCTTCCAGGCGTTCGTAGGCTTGCCCCTGTCCGGCCTGCCAGACCTCGATCCGGTCCAGCTTCCAGGTCTGATCGGCCAGGACCTGTCCGGCCAGCCGCAGCCGGACGCCGTCCTGGGTGTCCTCCACGAAGAAGCGGTCCTCTCGGGAGAGCGAGGTGGCGCGGTCGACCAGGCCTTGACGCACCTCCGCCAGATCGGCCGGCACGGCGGCATGCATCCCGAATCGCTCCGGCTCGGGCCCGCGTGAGGCCGCGAACTCGGTGACCAGTGTCCCGCCGGGCTCGACGGTTCCCTTGACGGTGTAGCGGTGGCCGTCTCGGGCCTCGCTCAGCTCGAAGTGGGGCCCCACGATGATGGTATCGGCCCGCAGCGGCAAGGCTCCGAACCGGAAGAAGCCGGTCACCACTTCGTGCAGGCTGGCATAGGAGACGGTGAAGAGCGACAGGATGCAGAGGAAACCCAGCACCAGGATGACCTTGAGGGACATCAGGCGCTCGATGCTGCGGTAGATGGTGCCGCCGAAGATCAGGGGGAGAAAGGCCAGCAGGAAAACGGCATAGCCGAGCACCTTGACCAGCCGCACCTCGGAGAGAGAGATTCCCAGCAACTGCACGGTACCCTCGCCCGGCAGATGGCCCAGAAGCGCAGCAGCCAGCGGCACCGCGGCCGTGGCCGCCATGAAGGGCCAGATATTGCTGACATCCATCAGCAGGTACCAGACCGTCCAGACTTTCGGTCCCGGCCGGGTTCGCAGGAAACCCACGTAGACGGGCTCGCCGCAGTAGAGGGCGTAGCGCATCACCTCCAGGTTGACGACGAGCTGGCAGAGGATGCTGATGGTGGCCAGCCAGAGGATGGTGCCGCCGTACTGGCTGGCGACGGCCGGGCCGAAGAGCCACTCCCCGGCGCCGATGGCCACCCCGGCCATCATCATCCCCGGACCGATCAAGGCCACCCAGCTACGCAGGCCCATTGCCGGCGGGGCGGGCATGTCGGCCGTGGTCCAGTCCGGAAGATTTCCCGAGGCCGCGGTGGCGGTTCTTGCGGAAGGCGTTTCGTTCATGAGGAAAGGGAACCTCGCGTCCCGGGTCCAGGGGTCAGCTCAGGGCAACCGGTTTCCCCGTGCGGGCCGACTCGTACAGCGCCAGCACGCTGCGGAGGAAAGCACGGCTGAGATCCAGCGAAACCATCGGGGCGGCGCCGTCCAGGATACAGGCCTCCATGGCCTTGACTTCGGCCTCGTAGGAGTCCACCGCCGGAATCCGGATCACTTCCCGGCTTCGGTCGGTGCCGGTAAGGGTCAAGCGTCCTTCCTTGGGGGGATTCCCCGGCCAATCCGCTCCCGACAGGTGATCCATGACGGTCAGCATTCCCCGGGTGCCGATGATCTCGGCCCCGCGCCGAGGGGCCGACTGCATGCCGCAGGAGATCTGCGCCACCATGTTGTCGGGAAACCGCATCTGGCCGATCAAGGTCAGATCCACCCCCGTAGGCCCGACCGATTGCTGAGCCCAGACCTCGCTGGGAGGCGTTCCGCCCGCCAGGGCGATGGCGAAGGCGTTGGGGTAGACGCCCACGTCCCACAATCCCCCGCCGGCCAGCTCCGGTTGCAGGCGGATGTTGCCGCGGTCCTCCGGGGGCAGAAAGAAGGCGTCCCAGCAGGTCACCAGTTCCA
The DNA here is from genome assembly GCA_963665655.1 of Terriglobia bacterium. Taxonomy (GTDB): domain Bacteria; phylum Acidobacteriota; class Terriglobia; order Versatilivoradales; family Versatilivoraceae; genus Versatilivorator. The sequence goes on along the minus strand of OY762429.1, from coordinate 2,825,824 downwards.
CCCGGCCCAGGCGCCCCTCGGCCATGATCCGCCGGATGGTTTGAATCTGGGGATGATGGAGAAAAGAGAAGGCCTCGAAGATCGTAACCCCGTATCGCCGGGCGGCGGCTTCCACCGCTTGCAGCTCTTCCAGGGTGGTCACCAGAGGCTTTTCGCACAGGACGTGCTTGCCGGCCCGGGCGGCGCGAATGGTCCAGTCGGCGTGCAGGGTGTTGGGCAGCGGGTTGTAGATGGCATCGATCTCCGGGTCGTCGATCAGTTCCTGGTAGCTGCCGTAGGCCCGGGGGATGCGGTTCTCAGCGGCGTAGGCCTCGGCCTTTTCCAGGCCGCGGCTGGCCACGGCCGCCAGGCGGCTGCGGGGGGAGCGCTGCATGGGGCCCACCATGGCGACGTTGATCCAGGCTGTCGACAGCAGACCCCAGCGGACCTTGTCGGTGGCGAGCGCCATGGCGGCCTGGGCAGCCCTTCCCCTGCGGCTGTAATCGGCCCCGGCCAACCTGCCGGCAGCCAGCAGAAACGATTGGTGTGTGAGACCCTGAACTCACGGCATCATAGGGGGCGCCCCCAAGGCTGTCAAGCTGGCCCCCCCGGATCCCAGGGTGATCCCACGCTACCAAATTCAGGGGACAATGATGAGTGATGAATGACTTTCGGCTCCGGGAGGTTTCCAGGCTGCCGGATTCAGGCTGGCATGCAGGTCAGAGCCCCCGCATCAGGCCCATTTTCCAGGCGCGAACCACTTGCAAACCGCCCAAATCGACTGGAATCAGCCCTCCCGGAGAGAGAAAAATTAGCGTGGAATCACCCTGCCCCGGGTCCACCCCGTCTCCGGGTTCGACCGAAACCGGCGGGACCACTTGAGGTATGATCTTGAAAAACGATCAGATCCGACCCTTTTCGAGCACCCATGGGAGGAGCGGCACGGTGTTTATCTCTCGGCATTTCCAACTCGTCCTGGTTCTGATGGGCTTGAGCTGGCTGCAGCTTGCCCTGGGCTTCAGCCAATCCCGTTCGCCCTCGGAGTGGCTGGCCCATGACCCCGAGCGGCCCCGGCCGCCGGTAGTGGCGCCGGCACGCCAGTCGCTGCCGGTGGCTCCTCCCGAGGACGCCGTGGTGCTGTTCGACGGGACCGGTCTGGAGGGATGGAGAAGCGAGGACGGCGGACCGGCGCGCTGGAAAGTGCAGGATGGGGTTATGATTTCGGTGCCCGAAAGCGGCTACCTGTATACCTCGCAAGCCTTCGGCGACGTGCAGCTTCACGTGGAATGGGCGGCTCCCCTTCCGGTGGAGGGCAGCAGTCAGGGGCGCGGCAACAGCGGCGTCTACCTGATGTCCAAGTACGAAGTCCAGGTTCTCGACTCCTACCAGAACGACACCTATCCCGACGGGCAGGCGGGCGCCGTCTACGGGCAGTACCCGCCACTGGTGAATGCCAGTCTTCCCCCTGGGGAATGGCAGGCCTACGACATCATCTTTCGCCGCCCACGGTTTCACCGGGATGGACGGCTGGCCTCGCCGGTTCGGATGACGGTCATTCACAACGGCATCCTGGTGCAGGACAACGTGGAACTGTGGGGACCCACCGGCTGGTTGCAGCATGCGCCTTACACCTACCACCCCGACAAGCTGCCGCTTGCCCTGCAGGACCACGGCAACCCGGTTCGGTTCCGCAATATCTGGCTGCGGGAACTGCCGGAGCATGCCGAGCCCGGTCCGGCCCGAAAGCCCGCCCCGCCCGCCATCTCTCTGGCGCCGGCAGTGTTGAAGCGCTACGCCGGCCGCTACCGGACCCCGGACGGACACGAGTTCGTGATCTCCCTGCACGGGGACCACCTGAGGGCGTTCTTTTACCGGCAACCGGAGATCGAGCTGGTGCCGCGCTCGGAACGGGAGTTCGCGCTCCGCTGGACGGCGGCCCGCCTGCTGTTCGACCTGGATGGGAAAGGCCGTCCCACCGGATTCAACTTCGAGATCGGGGGCGACCGGCGTCCGGTCAAGCGGGTTGACTGATCTCTTTCCGGCCGTTTCGGCAAAACCTCGGGGGACGGCGGACCCGCCATTCCTCCGCGGTTCCCTGTCAACAAGGAGACCAACCCATCAAAGGAGGCTCGTGATGGACTGGGCACGTCGGCGCTTCATTCAGGGCCTGTCCCCGGCTGCGCTGGCCGCGGCCCTGCCGGGCAGGTTTCGGGCCTCGGCTTTCGCCGTGGAGGAAAAGAGAGGACGGGTGCCTCCGTCGGGAGGACCGGAGAGGGAGCCCTTATCGGAGAAAGGCTTTGCCATGACCCGGCGGGCGCTGGAGCGGAAGGCGCTACGCATCCAGGCCCTCCTGGAGGAAAAGACCCTTCAGGTCCACGGGCTGGTCCCCATGTTCGTGCGGGCCTCCGACTACCGACTGCCGACCGCCGAAGACTACGCCGGGGCCTACCGGCACCGCCACCTGCGAGGAAAGAGCGAGGCGGAGCTGGGCCTGCCGCCCATGCATGTCTGGCGGGCCTGGGAAGACACGGCCGCCGACACCGGCTTTTACCTGGCCGCGCTCTCCTGGCAGTACCGCTGCACGGGCGACCCCCTGGCGCTCAGCCGCTGCCGTCGGACCCTGAGAGCGCTCAAGACCATCTACGACCTGGGCGCCCGGGCCAGGGAGCCCGGTTTCCTCTGCAAGCCCTACGGGGGCAAGGCCAGCAACCAGACCTCGCCGGACCAGCTCCAGTGCGTGGCCTCGGGACTGGACGCCTACCGCCGGATCGCCGGCTCCCACGACGAAGCGCTGATCGGAGAGATGTTCCAGGGGTTCGCCGACTTCCAGATTCGCCACGACTACTACCACCCCGGTACCTACTTCGCCGTGCCCCTGAGGCCGCGCTACCGCCTGTGGGGTCCCGACTGGCAGCCGGGGACCAAGCCCTGGAGCATCGGCATCATCTACGTCACCCTGATGTACCACGCCTGGCGCAGCAGCGGAGATCCGGAGTACCTGCGTCAGATCGAACGCTGGTACGCCGGTTGCGGTCTGGACAACCTGCCCTCCGGGGGGAGTGGAAGAAGCTATCGCGAGCTCTACCTGCCCAGCCTGCTGATGGAGATCGATCCCTGGCGCCACCAGATCTGGCAGCCCATGATGCTGGGCACCTTCCGCAACGTCAGAGGCAGCATTCAACCCGACGGCACCATTCTCCAGAGCGGACGCTGGGGACCCGGCCCCTACCGGTCGGGACGCTCGGCCATCTACGCCCGCGGCATGGTCAGCGCCCAGCGCTGGTTTCCCGAAGAGCCCCTGGCCGACACCGCCCGCCGCATCCTGGAAGCCCTGGACCTGCCCACCTTTCGCTTCATCCTGCCGCCCGCGGAAGGGGAGACTCTGGCTCCGGAATGGAAAGTGGAAACCGAGCTGATCGACCACGACTCCCTGACAGCCTGGTTGTGGACCTACTGGGAGGGGCGCTTCCATGGGTACTGGTGAGTTCCAACGGGACCTTCACCGGGACGGCGTCTCCGGCCAAATCCGTGGAATTACGCACAGCAAAGCAGCAAAAGGGAAAAGTCTAATGGCAGACGAAGTCGAATTTTCGCCGGGTCAGATCGTTTTCTTGCAGTCCAATCCCGAGTTGAAGGGAGCAGTTGTTTCAGTGTTGCCGGGCGGGCCCGAAGACCGGGTCAGGGTTTTTGTCAATGGGAACGTTCAGACCTATTACGCCTCTCAGTTGCAGGCCGATGACCAGTCCGACAAGGACTTTCAGCTTCTTTCGCAAGATCGGTTTCACGCCTACCTGACCGCGCTTCAAATACAACATCCCAGCTTGTCAACGCTCTATTCGCTCAACGCGGCTCGCGTCAACTTCATCCCCTACCAGTTCCGACCCGTCCTGAAATTCATTCGCTCGGACCGTCCAAGAATGTTGATCGCCGACGGCGTCGGGGTCGGCAAGACCATCGAGGCAGGATTGATCCTCCGGGAGTTGCAGGCCCGGCGGGAAATCACGTCCATCCTCATTATCTGTCCCCGCCCCTTGGTTACCGAGCGCAAGTGGCAGACTGAGATGAAGCGGTTCGACGAACGTTTCACCCACCTGGACGGAAAAACCTTGAGAAACTGTATCCGCGAGACGGATCTGGAAGGCGTATGGCCGGAGCGGTACAGGAAAGTGATCCTGCCCTATTCGTTGTTCGATGAGGTGCTCCTTCACGGTTCCAATGCCGAGGGCAAACGAAGGCGCAGAAGGGGGCAAGGGCTGCTGGGCTTGGAGCCGCCTCCGCGGTTCGATCTCGTGATCGTGGACGAGGCCCACCATATCCGCAATACCCACACCTACGCTCACCAAGCCGTTCGATTTCTCTGCGAGCATGCCGATGCGGCAGTCTTTCTGACCGCGACTCCGATCCAGTTGGGCAGCCATGACTTGTTTGTATTGCTGAACACGCTGCGCCCCGACCTGGTCCTGGATCAGGAGAGTTTCGAACACATGGCGGAGCCCAACCCGCACATCAACAGGGCGGTGAACCGCGTACGCGCCCAGGAGCCAAACTGGATGAATGAGGCAGGGAGAGCCTTGGAACAGGCAATCTCAACCCCTTGGGGACAAGCAATTCTCAGACACAACCCTGAATTCAACCGGGTCAGGGCGAAACTTGCCGAGGGGGACATCGCCGCTGAAACAAGGATTCAACTCATCACGGACATCGAGGGATTGCACACGTTCTCGGGAATCATCAACAGAACTCGCCGCCGCGACATCGGGACCTTCACCCTTCGAAAGCCGGAGACCGTGACCGTCGAGTTCACCTCCGATCAGAGACGACTTCACGACGAGTTGCTCCAGGTTCAGGCGGAGATATTCAGCCGGATTCACCCGGACGTCAACGTCAACTTCATGATGACCACCATCAGACGCCAGGCCGCAAGCTGCCTGTACGGGCTGGCCCCATTGCTTGAAGACATTTTGAATCGCCATCTGCACGAACTGGAATGGGAGGAAGCCGACGATACGGGACCGGCTCCATCAGACGAGGCGGTCAGCTCGATCGAATCGCAAATCCGGAGCATTCTCGAGAAAGCGCACTCTCTCGACCCCCATGATCCAAAGCTTGAGGCTCTTCGCAAAATCATCCGGGACAAACAGGATCTGTCCAACAACAAGATCATGCTGTTCAGCAGCTTTCGCCACACCCTACGCTATCTTCATGAACATCTCAGGGACGACGGTGCGCGGGTCGGCATGATTCACGGCGACACGCCGGACGAAGAGCGTCTCGCACTACGGAGCCGGTTTGAGAAGCCGCGAGACGAGAGCGACAGCCTCGACCTCCTGTTGTTCTCGGAAATCGGTTGCGAGGGATTGGACTACCAGTTCTGCGACTGCATGGTGAACTATGACCTGCCCTGGAATCCGATGCGCGTTGAGCAGCGCATAGGCCGCATTGACAGAGTTGGCCAGAAAAGCGAGAGCGTCGCCATCGTCAACCTGGTCACGCCGGGCACCGTCGACGCCGACATTTACGAACGCTGCCTGGTTCGCATTGGCGTGTTCAAGAACGCCTTGGGTGGGAGCGAGGAGATATTGGGAGAGGTCACCCGGGAGATCCGGAACATCGGCGAAAACTACGCCCTGAGCGAAGAGGATCGGCGCACCAAATTCCAGCAGTTGGCGGACAACAAGATTCGGTTGATCCAGGAACAGGAAAAGCTGGAGCAGAGGCAGATGGAGCTATTCGGCATCCGCCTCCCTGAAGATCAGATGAAAAAGGAGATCAACGACGCTTCCAGCTTCTGGCTGGCTGCGGCTTCCGTATTCCGGCTGGTCAGGCTCTATCTGCAAGACAAGTGCGGGACGGATCATGCCTTCATCCTTGGCGAGAAGCCTTTGAAAACGCTCCGTCTTTCACAGGATGCTCGAAGTATCCTGTTGCGCGACTGCCAGCAACTTCCCCGACAAAACACGACTGCCTATCGCCAGTGGGAAACATGGTTGAAGGGTGGAATTCCTCTTCTGTCCATTACCTTCGAGTCGGACTGCGCCACCCAGCATCCCAAGGCAGCTTTCATCATGCCGCTTCACCCTTTGGTGAAGCAGGCGGCAATGTCATTCGATGTCAGGCAACGGGTCATCACCACTCTAAAGGCAAAGACGCATGAGGTGCCCGCAGGCCGGTACGAGTTTGCCATTTACCAGTGGCGATTCCACGGCATCAAGGAAGACTTGATGCTCAAGCCCATTGCTTCATCGGAGGCCATAACGCCCCACCTTGGCCGCCTTCTTGAAAAAGCGGGGGATGCTGCAACCGACGATCAACAAATCGGTGACTCTACCGTGTGGGACGAACTGGACAGCCAGCACCATCAACTGTGGTCCGAGGCGCGTGCGCAGCATCGGCAACGGACTCGAGAGTTGGCCGCGTACCGTAAAGAGAGCCTGTCGACCAGCCACAAGGCGCGGATAGAGTTGCTACAGGAACAACTCGAACAGGCCGGCAATGAGAATATTCAAAGAATGCGGCGGTCCCAGATCGAGTCTGCCGAGGCGGATTACGCTCGGCGTATCCGGGAGTTGGAGAGCGCCAAGGAGAGAGCGGATATCATTACCGAGCCGGTGGCGTATGGGATTTTACGTACGGGTCATTGAGGGTTGGAGGAATCTACTGTGAATAAAGATCTCGCTGATCGTCCCATCGTATACTTGGAGGCGACCGTGGTGAGTTACCTTACAGCCAAACCGAGCCGCAATATCGTCATAGCGGGGCATCAGCAATCAACCAAAGAATGGTGGGAGGATCGGAAGCAGGATTTCAGAGTGGTCGCCTCGCAACTGGTGCTTCAAGAGGCAGGCAGAGGTGATATGCCTGCAGCTCAGCGGAGACTGGATATTTTGAAAGGCGTAGAGCTGCTTGAGATCACTCCGGAGGCAACGAACCTGGCGCGTGCTTTGATCGGGAACGGAGTCGTCCCTGGCACCTCACTTGAGGATGCCTTGCATGTTGCCGTCGCCGTGGTCAATGGCTGTAAGTATCTGGTGACGTGGAACTATCGCCACTTGGCCGGAGCAGGCGTAAGGACCCGAATCGAGGCATTCTGTCGAGATAAAGGATACGAGCCGTCGATCATCTGTACACCGGAGGAACTCTTGGAGGACGAAACATGAAGGACGACCCCATCGTCGCAGAAGTGCGGCGAATCAGGCAGCAGCATGCAGCGCGGTTCAAGAATGACTTGGACTTGATCGCAAGAGATCTAAAGGCACAAGAACAGGCAAGCGGCCGATCATACATCAACTTGCCCGCGCGTCGTTTGGCCGTTCGGCAGACGAGGCCACCGGCTGCAACCGACTGACCTCCCTCCTCGCTCCGGTTCGTTTAAGCTTGACAGGTGAACGGAACCGAGAACGTACAGTCTATCGACGCGAAAGCCTCTCAACGATCCACCGGACGCGGTTGGCGCTTCTTGAGCAACAGCTTGAACAGGTCAGAAATGAGAATATTCGAAGAATGCGACAGTCCCCAATTGCGGCTGCCGAGGCGGATTACACTCGGCCTATTTAGGTTAGATAGCGCCTTGGAGAGAACGGATGTTGTGGCTGAGCTGGTGGAATACGGGATTTTAATCGCTGAGGGAGAATTATGAGCTTGGAAGAATTAAGAAAGAAGCGTTTGAAGTGGGTGGAGGCGAACCGTGAGAACGGCTTTGAAGATGGCATCAAGCATTTGCTAGCGGACTTGTATCCGGACAACGCGCATTTCATCTATGAACTTCTCCAAAATGCCGAGGATGCTAAGGCGACGGAGGTTCGCTTCATACTCAAAGAGGATGGCGTCGAATTTGAGCACAATGGGGGCCGTCTCTTCTCGGATGAGGATGTAGAGGCCATTACAAGTATCGGTATCAGTACCAAAAAAGATGATCCTACCAATATCGGCAAGTTCGGCGTGGGCTTTAAGGCTGTGTTTGCCTATACGGAGACTCCCGAGGTTGCCTCGGGTGAATTTCACTTCCGAATCCGCGACTTGGTCGTGCCCGATACAAACGGACTAGCTCACTGCGACCTTGGCGAAAAAGAAACCCGCTTCTCCTTTCCTTTCAATAATCCAGAAAAAGCGCGAGAAAAAGCGCGTGATGAAATAGAAAGGAATCTCCGGCGATTAAACGAAAGCACGCTGCTTTTTCTCAACAATATCCGAAAAATAGAATATCTGCTGCCTGACTCGCCCCCGGGTTTTCTGGAGCGGCGAGAAACAGATGGAAACCGAATTAAGATTCTGATCGAGCACCCCGAAGACTCTGAGGAGACTTCAGTATTTTTTCTTCGCTTTGAAAAAGAGGTTGTTGTGAATGATGAGGACGACAAGCCGAAGTCGTGCCGAATCGCCATTGCCTTTGGACTTGAGAAGCCTGAAGGTCAAGGATGGGAAATTAGGGCACTGAATCGAGGCCAAGTTTGCATCTACTTCCCTGCCGAAAAGGAGAGATCCAACCTGCGTTTTCATCTGCATGCGCCTTTTGCCTCAACCGTTGCCCGCGATAGTGTAAGAGATTCTGACGCGAACGAAGACCTGTGTGGTCACCTTGCAAATTTGACTACCGAGTCCATGATCGCCATTCGAGATCAAGGGCTATTAGATGTAGGCTTTCTGGCCGTATTGCCCAACGAGAGAGACAACATACCCGCTTTTTACCGGCCCATCCAAGAACGATTGATAGAGGCATTCAAGAGTGAATCTTTGACGCCGATGAAACGTGGCGGCCATGCTCCAGCAGCCGGTGTCTATCGAGGACGCAGGCAATTGTCTGACCTGATCAAGGATGAGGATTTGGCAACGATTCTTGGAGAAGACCGTTCTCTGCCTCTGTGGGTTGCCAATCCTTCGCAAAGAAACCAGCGGGAAGATAATTTTCTATCCATGCTGGATATTTCTACGTGGGCTTTCGAAAACCTTGTAGATGCATTGCCTGGCGAGTCGGAGCCGATACCCGGATGGTTATCGGAGAAATTGGATGAGTGGCATCAGCGTCTCTACGCGCTTCTTAGTGAAGATCTTGGTGAAGAAAACGACCTTTGGTGGAAAGTCAAATCTTTGCGAATCGTCCGCCTGAGCAACGGGGATTTCAGCAAGGGCAAAGACTGTTTCTTTCCTACGGAAGAAACAGAAGATGATCCGAACTTTCCGAGGGTTGCAGAAGGCGTTTATTCGTCCGGTTCCAATAAACGTCAAAAAGATCGGTCTCGAAAATTCCTTGAAGAGATTGGCGTCAGGAAAGTTGGAGAACGCGAACGAATCGAGGCGATACTCAAGCAGAGATACACTAAAGAGGCTGAGATTCCGACCGATGCTGTTTATTGGAAAGATCTCAAACGATTTATCTTGTTCTTGGTAGAACATCCAACGGAAACAGCTTTAGTTATCTTTTGGAATTATTTGATCTTCAAGCTGGTTGACGATAGGCGGGGTAGACCGTGTCAAGTTTATCTTGATTCCCCTTTCGATGACACCGGACTGTCAGCCTATTACGAGGTATTGGGAGACGAGGCTAAACGTTGGCCATTATCCCAAAATTACGAAGAGAGCGAAATTAAGCTTTTGGACATCGGGGAGTTTGCCAAAAGGGTTGGTGTGCAAACAGAATTATGTCCTAAAAAACAATTTATCCCTTTGGAACACCCAGAGTGGTCTAAATTGCGAGATTCCGGGCGTTGGACTAAGAATGGGATAGATAAGGACTATGACATACGCGAGTTTGATGAATTATTGGCCGAGCCCAACTCAAGAAAGTCCAAACTCGTTTGGAACACAATGAACGAATTGTCTGATGACTGCCTTAAGGCTAAATATCGTTCAAACAGTTGGCAGAGTATAAAAACAGCTAGTTCCACGCTTGTCCACAAACTGAGAAAAAAAGACTGGGTGCCACAAAAACAAAATGACCAAGAAGAATACGCCTTTTTGAAGCCTGTCGATGCGGTCGTGGAATTGCTGCCAGATGGTTTTAAGCTCAAAACCGGGGCAGAGTGGCTCGAAGCAACTGAATTCGGTAAAAATAGGCGAGAGCGTGAGGAGCAGGAACACTCTGAAAAAGAACAGGAGACTCAAGAATATCGACAAAAAGCCGAACGGGAACAGATAGCTGCCGAGTCTTTGGGCACTGATAAGGAGGGCTTTGAGCGAGTAAAAGAATTTAGTGCACTGTCACCGGAAGAGCAAAAGAGGTTGCTTGACGAATCTAAGCAGCAAAGTAGTTCTAAGTTCCCTGAACGTGAACCCACGAATAGTGAACGAAGAGGCGAACGAGTCGCAGAACAAGCTGAAGATGCGCCTGACCGAATTTTTGTGAAACGCCCGAGATCGGTTTCGGTCGAACGCGAGGCGGTAAAGTCGGAAACAGAGCCATACCTTAGAAACCTGTACACCGAGAATGACGAATTATTCTGTCAGATTTGCCATCAGCCAATGCCGTTCAAACTCAGTGACGGAAAACACTACTTCGAGATGGTGGAGTTTCTGGAATTAAACAAGAGGCACTATGAGAACTATCTGGCTCTCTGCCCGAATCATGCCGCGATGTACCGGCACGCCAACGATTCGAAGAATTCTGTGTTGGACTCATTCAAGAATTTGGAGCCAGAGCAACTTAAGATGGCTCTTACTCTAGCCAAACAGGGTGTTGCTATTGAGTTCACGAAAACTCATATCGAAGATTTGAGAGTAGTTATTGATGTCGAAGAATCAAGCCAACAGCACGATACGTAGTTCCTGGCTATATGCCCACTATGCGCGGCGATGTACTAAGGAATTCATAAAGCGCGAAGAAATCGCCATGAAGAACCTGCACGATGCGCAGAAGAGTTCAGACGAGCGTAAGATTCCACTGGAATTGGGGAAATCAGAAACAGGTCTACGGTTTGTCGAGACCCATCGGCAGGACATAAAGACGATTTTGCACTAATGAAGCATTTCTATTCGCCCTCTGCCCCTGCCGGCTCGATGTCGGTTTGAGCAAAATCCTTGCCCTTGAACAAAAGCGGTTCCCTCGTCGCTTCCGCGAGCGCGTAGGCAAAGCAGTCACCGAAGTTTAACCCTCCCGGATGGTTGCCCTTTTTGGGCCAACCGTTCCCGTAGCGCAACGATAATGGCGCCGGTCATGGTTTCGCCGGTCAGCCGGGCGAGTTCTCCGGCGAGCCCGCAGGTCTCCTTATTCTTGATGTGGTAGACGTTTTCCGCGGCCTTGATGCCCTGGTTCGTCTGTGGCGCCGACCACCATGTCCCCTTTGATGCCCCTTTGATGCCTGCCCTGGCAAACCTCAAGATCATGGCGTCCTTGTTGTGGTCGCGTCCCGGATGGGAGCGGAAGAAATCCATGGAGTTGTCGGTGGTGCGCCCGAATTCGCCGCCCAAGACCACCACGGTTTCGTCCAGAATCCCCCGTTGCTTGAGGTCTTTCAGCGGACCGGCAATCGGAGATTGAGTTGGCGGCCGGGTCGACGACGGCGAACGGCCTTCGTTGAACGGCGGCCCGCGTGCTGTTCGACCTGGATGGGGAAGGCCGCCCCACGGGATTCATCTTCGAGATCGGGGGCGACCGGCGTCCGGTCAAGCGGGTTGACTGAGTTTGGATCACTCCCCGCTGCCATGGGTCTGCAGCCGATAGATTATTCGCATCAGGTACAACTCTTCATAACTCACGGTCTTGTCAAGAGCATCAAAAATCGGGCGCAGGAAGTCTGGGCCCAGATTTTCGAAGGCTGCCAGGACCTGGTCTTGCGTCTCGGACGACAACCTTGACTCGGCGCGGAGCCGTTCCACGGGTAGCGAGTTTCCCGATTGCACGTACCCTTCCAAGTGAGAGATGAGGGTCTGGCGTTTCACTTCGTAGGCCTGCATCAATTGGGTCAGCGACTCGCCGTTCCGAAAGCGTTCGCCGACTTCGCGGCTGCGAGATTTCGTGGGGTTTGAAGCGGAAGTGGGGCGACGAGACGGTTTTGGATTCTCCGCCAGTCCTTGTTCCCGGCAATAAGCGGCGATGAGGGGTAGGAAGATGGCGGCGTATCTTGCAACTTTCGCCCGACCAATGCCGTGCAGCCTTTCCAACGTCGTTTCGGAGTGAGGGAAATAGGTTGCCATCTCTTGCAGAGACCGGTCGGAGAAGATCACGTAGGGTGGAACGCTGGCAGTATCCGCCAGCTCTTTGCGCCTGGCGCGGAGCTGCTCGAAGAGTTGACGGTCGTAGGCGGCGGTTTCGTTTGACGGTGCACCGCGGCCGGAGGACTTCCTGCCTGCTTCCACCGGTGTCCCCGACACCTTCCTCCCCCTGAGAACAGCCCACCCCGTCTGCGTCAACTTGACGCTGCCATGTTCCATGTCTCGCGCAATCAGCTTCTGCTGCGTCAGTTGCTGCGCCAGGAGTTTCCATTGTTCGGCCGAATACTCCTTGCCTATGCCATAAGTCGAGAGGCGGTCATGTCGTTGCCTCATCACCTTTGTTGCCCGCGAACCGCGCAAGACATCGATGACGTGACCGATGCCGAACACCTAGTCCGTGCGCACCATGCAGGAGAGAAATTTCTGTGCCGGAACGGTCAAGTCAACCTGCTCCTCTTCTTTCTTGAGGCAGTTGTCGCACGCTCGGCAGTTCGCCGGTTGGTACGCCTCTCCGAAATAGGCCAACAACTCGCTGCGGCGGCATTCGCCCGAGGTCGCCCAATCCACCATGGCTTTCAGGCGCTCTCGCCGTCCGTTGCGTTCAGACGCTGCGCCTTGCCGGATGAAGTATTGGATAGTGTCTACGTCCCCGTAGCTGAACAGCAGCAGACAATCCGCCCGAAGTCCGTCTCGACCGGCGCGCCCGATTTCCTGGTAATAGCTTTCAACGTTCTGGGGCAAATCCACATGGAGCACAAAGCGCACGTCCGGCTTGTCGATACCCATGCCAAAGGCAATGGTCGCCACCATGCACCGTACATCGTCGCGGATGAAGGCCTGCTGGTTGTTCTTGCGAGCTTCGTCGTCCATGCCGGCATGATAGGGCAGCGCGGAGATCCCATGCTCCACCAGTGCCTCGTGCAGCCAGTCCACTTGTCGGCGGGTGGCGCAGTAGATAATTCCCGACTGGTTGGGATGGGCCGCGAGGAAATCGAGCGTTTGTCGCAGCAGGTTCGTCTTCGGCTCGACGGCGATGAAGAGGTTTGAGCGGTCAAAGCTGGCAATGAACTCGTTTTCATTGCGGAAACCCAATGTTTGTCTGATGTCGGTTTGGACACGGGGGGTCGCCGTAGCCGTCAGGGCAACACATACGGCCTGTGGGAATCGCTTCCGTACAGAGTCCAGTTGGCGGTATTCCGGGCGAAAATCGTGCCCCCATTGCGAAATGCAGTGGGCTTCATCAATGGCCAGGCAGTCCAGCCGACAGTCGTCCAGCAGGCGCAGTGTTTGAGGACGCAGAAGCGATTCGGGCGCAAGGTAGAGCAGCTTCACCTCGCCCGTTCCGAGCCAATCGACGGTCGAAGCATATTCGTCGTGGTCGAGGGTGCTGTTGATGAAAACGGCAGCGACTCCGAACTGCAGCAACTGTGTCACCTGGTCCTGCATGAGTGAAATGAGCGGCGATACCACGACCGTCAGCCCATCGAAGAACAGCGCAGGCAATTGGTAGCACAGGGACTTGCCCCCGCCGGTGGGCATGATGATCAAGGTGTCGCGCCGATTCCGAACGTTTTCGATGATCTCCAGTTGTAACGGTCGAAATTCGTCGTAGCCGAAGACCGTCTTGAGGACCTGTTGGGGAGACTGATGGCCAAATAGGGAGTGTTGTCCGCCAGTGAGCCGATCGAGGACTTGAGACTGAGACCGTTGCACATCCTGTTCGTCAATAGGAATCACGGCGATCTCCTTCAGCGTCCGTAATGTTCTACCCCTACGGTCAGGCCGGCTCGATGTCGGTTTGGGCAAAATCCTTGCCCTTGAACAAAAGGGGTTCCCCCGTGGCTTGGGCGAGCGCGTAGGCGAAGCAGTCGCCGAAGTTCAACCTTGCCGGATGGTTGCCCCTGCCGAAACGGCGCCAAGCCCTGCGGGCGGCCTCCACCTGTCGAGGCGTGACCGGAACCAGCTCGATGCCTGCCCTTTCCAGAAAGACGTCAAGCTCATAGCCGGCAGCCGAACCCCCGCGGCTCTCGACGACAATAGAGGTTTCCAGAAGATTGGCCGCCGACATTCGGCAGGCTTGAGCGGCTGCTATCGTCTTCTCGTAATACACCGCGTCCGGCTCACCGAACAGAATCGCGAGAACTGCGGATGAATCGAGGATCACTTGGGCAGGCCCCGCTCGTCGTAAAGCAGGTCACCATGTTCCAGGGAGGAGGCCCCCTCTCCCACCAGCTTGGCGCAGCGTTGTCCGATGGCATGCAGCTCTTGAGCGAGGGCATCGACATCACGCCGGCGCTTCTCTCGAGCCAGCCGTTCCCGCAGCGCAACGGTAATGGCGCCGGTCTTGGTCTCGCCGGTAAGCTCGGCGAGCTCCCCGGCGAGTTGGCAGGCCTCTTCATTCTTGATGTTGAGACTCATCACGACCTCCAGGGTAGAATTCGGAGTAAGGATTCTACCTTTAGCTTCAACCCAATGCGACCCAATTACCGCCTCAGGGGGACAGCGTGACCGCAGGTCCCGGATCGAAAGAGCAGCCGAACCGCCCTCAGGACACGGTACGGCGTCCTCTGGCTGGGCAGAAGGGCCGCCGCCAAACTATAGAATCATTGCTGTGAACAGGGAGGGAGTACTGTTCCTGCGGTCCGACTCCTGATGGTCGTCAGCCTGCCTCAGACCAGAATTTCCTTCATCACCCGGCCGCCCAGGTCGGTGAGGCGCTTGAAGCGTCCGGCGTGGTAGTAGGTGAGTTGCATGTCATCCAGCCCCATGCAGTGCAGGATGGTGGCATGCAGGTCGTGCAGGTGGTAGACGTTTTCGGCGGCATTGATGCCCAGCTCGTCGGTGGCACCGACTACCGTGCCGCCCTTGATGCCGGCCCCGGCAAACCACATGATCATGGCGTCCTTGTTGTGGTCGCGGCCCGGGTTGGACCGGAAGAAGTCCATGGAGTTGTCCGCGGTGCGGCCGAATTCCCCGCCCCAGACCACCAGGGTCTCATCCAGCAGCCCCCGCCGCTTGAGGTCCTTGAGGAGGCCGGCCACCGGCTGGTCGGTTTCCAGGCCCCGTTTGCGGTGCTCCAGGGCGATATTCTCGTGGGAGTCCCAGCCCTCGCAGTAGATCTGGACGAAGCGCACTCCCCTTTCCACCAGGCGGCGGGCCATCAGGCACTTGCGGGCCATGTGCTCCGACATGGCGTGGTTGAGCCCGTAGAGCTCCTTGATGTCCTCCGGCTCCTTGTCGATGTCCAGGGCCTCGGGGACCGCGAACTGCATGCGGAAGGCCAGCTCGTAGTTCCGCATGCGCCCCAGCAGGTCGCTGTTGGAGGGATGGGACTGCAACAGCTTCCGGTTGAGCCGGTTGAGCAGGCCGATGCTGGCCTCCTGCCGTTGGGGCGTCACTCCTTTCGGGGGTTCCAGATCCACAATCGGAACGCCCTCGGAACTCAACAGGGTTCCCTGGCACACGGCCGGCAGATAGCCGTTGGAGTAGTTGACGGCGCCTCCCTCGATCCCCCGGCGCTTGTCCGGCAAGACCACGAAGGCCGGCAGGTTCTGGTTCTCGGTGCCCAGGCCGTAGACCGCCCAGGAGCCCAGGGAGGGGCTGCCCGGAATGGGAAGTCCGGTGTTCATCAGGAAGCTGCCCACCGGGTGGCTGCTGGAATCGGTATGCAGGGACCTGACCACGGCCATATCGTCCACGCAGGTGGCCAGATGGGGAAAGATTTCGGAGACTTCGGTGCCGCACTTGCCGTGCCTGGCGAACTTGAAGGGACTCCCGACGTAGATGCGCTTTTCCAGGCTGCCGTAAATGCGGGTCACCGGGGTGCCGTGGAAGCGGTCCAGCGCCGGCTTGGGGTCGAAGGTGTCCATCTGGCTGGGGGCGCCGAACATGAAGAGAAAGATGCAGGACTTGGCCTTGCCCGGCAGGTGGGGAGGCTTGGGAGCCAGCGGATTGCCGGCGGTCCTGGAAGCGGCCAGCATGCCGTCCTGGTAAAGCATGGAGGAGAGCGCCACCGATCCCAACCCCTTGCCGAGGCGATAGACGAATTCCCGCCTGCCCAGTCCCGGGTCGTTTGCGGCCGGCACGGGCTCGACGTCGCTGCAGAGCTGAACTCCGTTCTTTCGCAGGAGCAGTTGGCCCTTGCCGACTCTTGAGGCTTGCCTTTCGTGTTTCATGGTTTCCGAACGCCTTTTATTCCAGGTAGATGAATTCGTTCATGTTCAGCAGCACCAGGCAGAGTTCCCGCAACGTCCCCCGCTGTCCTTGCAGTCCCGAGGCGGCCCCGGAGGAATCGCCCAGCGCCGCCGGGGTCAGGGAGAGCCGGCGCGGCGCCGGCTCCAGGAATGCCAGGCAATCCGCTGATTCCGAGGGGTCGGGGTCGCGCTGCAAGGCCAACTGGAAGGCTCGCTTGACCTGCAGGGCCACGTCCTCTCCAACCTCTCGTCGAATGCGGTCCGCCATGGCACCGGCCTGCTGGTGGGCGAAGGCTCCGTTGAACAGCGAGAAAACCTGGCTGGTGACGGTGGTGACGTTTCGGACCGCGCACCTCTCGGAGGTGTTGGGTCCGTCGAATACGGTCATCATCGGGAGTTGGAAGGACCGCATCTGCAGCATGTAGAGGCTGCGCCGGTTCCTGTCTTCCTGGGGAGAAGGCTCCCACCAGGTCCGGGAGCGCTTCTGCCACTCGTCCTCGGCGGCCGGAAGGTAGGGCGGTCCGCCCATCACCGGGTTCAGGTTGCCGCTAACGGCCAGCAGGCTGTCCCGGATGACCTCGGCCTCGGCCCGAATGGGGTTGCGCTTCCACAGCAACTGATTGGGTGGATCAATCTCCTCGAAGGCGGCGTTCTCCGGGTTTTCCACCGACTGGCGATAGACGCTGGAGTGCAGGATCAGCCGATGCATCTCCTTGACGCTCCAGCCTTCCTCCACGAACTGCCAGGCGAGCCAGTCGAGCAGGTCCTGATGGAGGGTGCCGCTGCCGTTCCTGCCGAAATCGCTGGCCGTCCTCACCAGGCCCTGGCCGAAATGGTGCTGCCAGATGCGGTTGACCATGACCCGGGCCGTCAAGGGGTTGTCCCTGCTGGCGATCCACTCCGCCAGCAGCTTGCGGCGGCTCTGCCCCAGCCCGTCCATGTTGGCGGGCTTGGAATGGCCGGTGATCGTGCTCAGGAACCCCGGCTTGACCTCATCGCCCCTCAGCTTCAGGTTGCCCCCCTTCAGCACGTAGGTGGCCACCGTTGTTCGCAAGGGCGCGTCGGAGGTGAGGTAGGCCATCGCCTTGTAATAGTCGGGGCTGCTGGGATTGGCGAAGCGGGCGGTCTGCCGTGTGATCAGAGCCAGCCGATCCTTCTCCTCCCGGGTGTAGAAATCGCCCTTGGCGAAGGGCATCCGCTTGAGATCGGGAATCACCCAATCCTTGAGGTCCTGAGGACTCATGAGAACGTGGTGGGGCGCTTCCCGCGCCTTCAGCCCGGCCCTGAAGACCTCGGCGGCCTTCTTGCGCTCGGAAAGCACCCGGTCCCAGGCCTCGGATTTTTGTTTCCACCAGTCGGGCTGCTGCAGCGGGGCTTCGTACTGGGTGAACTTCAGGGGCTTGGCGCTGAATGTCAGCGGAGCGAAGAAGGCTTCCAGCCGGTAGTAATCGCGGGTGGGAATGGGGTCGTACTTGTGGTCGTGGCAGCGGGCGCATCCCAGCGTAACTCCCAGAAAGGTTTCTCCGGTGGTATCCACCACGTCGATCAGGACGTCCCGCCGGCCCTCGGCGGCACTGCGTTCCACCCGAACTCCCAGCGTCAGGAACGAGGCCCCGATTTTCCCCTCGTCCCCATAGGCCCGGAAGGCATCGCCCGCCAGTTGCTCCTTGATGAAGCGGTCGTAGGGGCGATCCTGGTTGAAGGCCCGGACGACATAGTCCCTGTAGCGCCACATGTGGGCCCGCGGATATTCCAGCCCGCCGCCGCGGGTGTCGGCATAGCGCACCAGGTCCAGCCAGTGCCGTCCCCAGCGCTCGCCGTAGCGCGAGTCGGCCAGCAGTCGCTCGACAGCCCGGGAGTAGGCCTGGGGCGATGCATCCTCCAGGAAGCGAGCCATATCCTCGGGAGTCGGCGGCAACCCGACCAATCCGAAATAGAGCCGCCGCAGCAAGGCCCGGCGGGAAGCGCGGGGCGCCGGACGCAGTCCCTTCTCCTCCAATCGGGCCAGGATGAAGGCGTCGATGGGGTTGGCCACCCAATCCTGCCGCTCGACCCGGGGGACTTCCGGCTCCTCGAGCTCGGTCCAGGGCCAACCGGGTTTGTCCTCCTGCCTGGCCCCGGCCTCTTCAGTGACTGCCATCC
The DNA here is from genome assembly GCA_963665655.1 of Terriglobia bacterium. Taxonomy (GTDB): domain Bacteria; phylum Acidobacteriota; class Terriglobia; order Versatilivoradales; family Versatilivoraceae; genus Versatilivorator. Next base: position 2,807,366 of record OY762429.1, on the reverse strand, counting down.
CGTCGATCCAGCGGGCAATGAGATCGATTTCCTCCGCGGACAGGGCATTGCCGCCCAACGGCATGGCCGGCTGCCTCTCCCCCCGCAGGCGAAGCATCAGCGGGCTGGCCTTGCTGTCGCCGGCAATGACGGCCGGTCCGTCCAGAGCGCCGCCCTTCAGCAGCGACTCCACGGTTTCGAGGACCAGGCCGCTGCGGTGGGACTGCGAACTGTGGCAACTGCCGCAGTTGCTCTCCAGAATGGGCCGGATTTCCTGCTCGAAGCCGGGAGCGGCATCGGTCGAGCTGGGGGCGCTCAGGCCGGTTCCGTTCAGAGCCAGGCTGAACAGGCCCAGGCCGATCCAGGTCAGGAAAGAGCCTGGCCGGCGGCGGCAGGGTTCGCCAGACCCACGCAGGCAGGTTGAGGCTCGATGTGCTGGTGCGCTGGAAACCACCCCGATACCCCCTTTTGGGCTGAATTTGGAAACATTGAAATGTGTCACACTGCCCGGCGCTTGTCAAGCGAAACAGCGCTTCGCCTTGCCCAATCCCGTTGTGTGCCTAATTCACATCGATACACAGGATGCACAGGATTTTTCAGAAAACGACTCGCTTGCAATCCTGGGCATCCGCAAACCCGCATCGGGTCATCGCCCAAGCCGGCTTCTTGTGCATAAGCGTCCCGTCCTGTTTATCCTGTGCATCCTGTGCATCAATGTTCAATTCATGGTCCTTCTCGATTGATCTGCCCCGTCTCCTACGCCCGCTATGCCCAACACTTCGTTGCGACGTCTGGTTTCAGCGTCGACTATTTCGCCCCCTGCGGACAAGATGCCCGCGCTCCCACCCATGCATGAGGAGCCTCGCCCCTTTCCTGACCTTCCAGGCACAAACAAAGAATGGTCCCGAGGGCCAGACCACAAGGGCTTGACCTGCCTTCCCCAACTGCGCCAAACTACCCTTTTTCGGTAAGTAGACAGCGGGCAAGGGTCACTACAAGAACGGCAGCCCCCGGCGTGCAAACCGGGCGCACGCCTCCTGGGCCGGTCTTCGAGGCCTGGAACCCATCACCCACCCAACGGAGGAAACGGCATGAACCCAAAACGGGCACAGTTGCTGTCTGACGGATACGTGATCCTGCGCCAGGTCGTTCCCCCCGAGCAACTGGATCGATTGCGAAGCGATATCGAGACGGTGGTGGCCCGCCAGCGGGCAGGCGACCCGGAATGGGACAGGACACCGCAGCCGCGGGCTTCCATCGTTGACCAGGTGGATTCGGAGACCATTGGCGCTTTCGAGTTCCTGTTGCACCCCAACACCCATGGAGTCAGCGCCGAGGTCCTGGACTGCCCGGTGGAGGCGGTAGCCTCGAACCAGGCCCTGGTGATCTGCAATCCCGAGTTTACGCCGGAAGCCCCCCCGCGACCGGGACAGCACTGGGGGACCGACCCCCGCAACTGGCACCGTGACGTGCGGCCCGATCGGGATGGACCGCTGAGCGCGCACATCGAGGATCAACTGGCCAACGGTCCGGCCTACGTGCAGTGGAACATCGCTCTTTACGAGGACCACATCCTCTACGTGGTCCCGGGCAGCCACCGCCGGCTGAGCACCGAGATCGAGTCTTCCCACCTTCAGGGGGAGCGGGGCACCACCAGCCCGGTTCCGGAGAGCATCCCCGTGGAACTGGGGCCGGGCGACGGAGTCGTCTACAACAACCTGATGCTGCACTGGGGCAGCAAGTACGGCCCCGAAAGGAAGCGCCGCACCGTCCACCTGGGCTATCGCTCCTTCGGGCACATCTTCCCTCGCCAGCAGTGCAACCTGCCCATGGGCTTCTGGGAGCGGTTCGCGGCCGGGACCCCGCAGCGGCGGGTGGCTGAACACTGGTTCGGACTCTTTCAAGCCGAGTTTGCCACCATCGAGGAGTTTTTCCGCGCGACCCTCTCGGAAAACGGGGAAGCCGTTCGGTCCCGACTGAGCCGCCTGCATCCGCCGGAGAACGGGCGGCGGACCTGCCTGATCCTGTTGGCCAAGCAGGCCCTGGCCCTCCACCAGCAGAGAGGATCGGCGCGCGGCGACCAGGCCGGACAATCGGTTTATGAGTGGCAGCTTCAGGAACTGGCGTCGCGTTTCAGCGACCGGGATCTGGACCGCCTGTGGCGGCGTTTCCAGCCTATCGACGAGGCCCTGCGAAGCGGAGCCACCAGGCACGTCTCCGGTTTCCTGGGTCCGACGACCGACTACGAGTTCGAGAAGGTGCCCGCAGGGATGACGGCCGAGGGGATATGCGCCGAGGTGCTGGGTCGGCCGCAACGGCTCTTTCATTCCGATTCAACGCCGCTTCCCGCCTGAAACCGGCTTCCATCGAGGGAAGATACGAAACTGAAGGCAGTGTCCTGCCTCAATCAGGCGCAATACTGCAAGGAGGTTGTTCCATGACCACTCGACGCGCGTTCCTCAAGCAGATTGGCGCCGTTTCGGCGGTCTCGCCGCTGATGGGCGGAGTGTTGCCGGCCAGGCCTTTCCCGCCGGAAGACGAGCAAATGGCCCGGGCACTCAAGGAGTTCGAGCCTCGGGGCTGGAAGCGGCACATGCTCATACAGGGAGACGGCAAGGGAGGCTGGGTGGTTCGGAAGGCCGAGATCAATTTCCATCACTACACTCCCCCGGGCCGCCGCCCCCATCCCCTCCAGGGACAGGGCATCTGGGCTTTTGGCGTGGTCGAGATGGACAACGGTGAGCTGGTGCTGCTGGCCAGTTGGGACACCACCAACGACCAGACTCACGGGACCGACCCGACCTGTGAGGACTTCAAGGGACCCATCGCCTGCGAGAAGCTGATGATTGCCTTCAGCAGCGACAAGGGGCAAAGCTGGACCAACTTCCGCCGGATCGAGGGAGGTGAGGGGCGTCCGGTGCAGTTGACCTACCTGGGCAAGGGGAACCTGATGTTCCAGACCGATCGGGTGAAGCCCATCCTGCAGTACTTCAGCAGCGACTATGGGCGGACCTGGGAAACCAACGAGTTGTCGCTGAGCTCGAACGGGAAACTCTTCTCACCCTGTGACAGCAACAACCTGGTCGACCGCGATGCCGAGGGCGTCGCCGTCCGACTCGCCCAGATCGGCTACCAGTGGCCGGCGGAGCCCTCCATCGGCATGGTGCGCTGGTCCGAGGACGGCGGGCGGACCTGGGGCAAGGAGGTGGCGCCGCCCCAGTGGCAGTGGCCGGTGGAATATCGCGGGCGAACCTACACCCTGGCCACCAACGAAGGCTCCCTGGTGCGGGCCGCCAACGGCTGGCTGGTGGCGGCTCTCAGGACCGATCTTCATCCTCGGATTCGGACCCTCAACAACGGGGGTCTGGCGGGCACGGTCGTGTCCCTCTCCAAGGATGAGGGACTCACCTGGTCGCCGATCAAGGTGCTCTTCGAGGCCGGCCGCCACCACCCTCATTTGTTGCGATTGCCCAACGGCGACATCGTCATGACGGTCATCCTGAGACAGGACGTGGAAAACGGCAAGCTGGTCAGCTACCGCCGGGGCTGCGAGGCGGTGATCAGCCGCGACAACGGCCAGACCTGGGACGTGGCCCACCGCTACATCCTGGACGACTTCGAGTATTCCAACGGCCTTCCGCTGAGCACGGCCACCGGCCACCTCTATTCCACCCTGCTCGACGACGGCCACATCCTCACCTGCTACGGGCACTATCCCTCCAAGGGCGCCTGCCTGGTTCGCTGGAAGCCGAACGAGGCCTGAAGCCGGCCGATCGGGATTGCCGGTGCAGGGGGAGCCTGTGATGATGCGGAAGGATGGGTTGGGTGCGAGTGAAGAAGATTAAACGGCAAAGCGACCTGACAAGCCGCAGGATAGATTTTTTGCGACAGACCGGCTTTGCGAGAGACTCAGCCGTCGCTCACGCCATTCGGCTCCTCTTTGCCGCTGCCATCGTGGTCGGCGCCTCCGGCCCAGCCTTCGTCTTCGGCCAGGCCAAGGACCCCCTGGACTCCTCGAAGGTGCTGAAACTGACCACCTTCGCTACCCATTCCTCAGCCTCCTCGCCGGAAGCCGCCATCGACCTGACCCACCCAAGGGACGGATCCGGAAGAATTTTCGTCAGCACCAACGAGGGCAGGGTCCATGCCTTCTCGTCCAGCGGAAAGACCCTCGGAACCTTCCTGGATTTCAACACGGCTCAGGTTGCCGACTTTGAAGCTGCTCTGGATTTCACGACCAACGGGCTCTCCTACATGGCCTTCCATCCGGACTACGCCAGAGCCGGCGCTCCGGGAGAAGGCAAACTCTACACCCTCTACAAGAGCCGGATGCCGGGAACCCGCGGCCCCGACTACAGCGGGGCCGCACTTGCGACAAGACCGGGAAACGTGCTCAGTCAGTACGCCCTGGTCGAATGGACCGTCGACCGGAACGATCCCGACCGTATCGATACCGAATCCCGTCGCGAGGTGATCAGGATCGAATTCAGTGGTCCGGGCGACACCGTCCACTCGGTCGGAGAGATCAGCTTCAACCCGTTCAGCCTTCCGGGCCAGGCCGACTACGGGAATCTCTACGTCACACTGGGAGACGCCTTTGCCGGAGGCGCTCTGAAGAACTTCCAGTTCGTGCAGGACCGGGACAATCCGTTCGGCAAGGTGCTGCGCATCAACCCGCTTCAGAAGGGCGACGCCCCCTATTCCGTCCCGTCAGACAATCCGTTCCAGGATGGCGGACCCCTGCTCGACGACGACGACAATGTGGAAGAGATCTTCGCCTGGGGCCTGCGCTATCCCCAGAACTTCAGCTTCGCCAGGAACTCTCGAAAGAACGCCCGCCTGATCGTATTCGACATCGGCGCCACCGACTTCGAAGAAGTCAACCTCGTAGACCTGGGCGACAACCACGGCTGGACGCGCTACCGCGGTCCGGTCGAAGGGAATCCGAAAACAAAACTGAACCTGCCCTCCCGCTCCAGACTCGAGTTTCCCGCTGCCGTCTATGACCACACCATACCGAACCTTCCCGGCGCGACTCCCGCAAAGAGAAGCGCTGCCATTACCGGTGGGTTCGTGGTCTCGGATCCTGGAGATCCGGGTTTCCAAGAGCAACTGGTCTTCGGCGACCTGGCTTGCTGCGCCTTCTTCCACGCCGACTTCGAAGAGTTGCTGGCAGCCGACGCATCCGATACTCAGGCGCCCGTGCGCGTGATGGCGGTGAGTGTCGACGGTGGTCCCCCCGGACTCTTCTGTGACTCGATCGGCAAGGATCGCGGCGATGCCCGCTTCGGCGTGGATGAGAGGGGCCGACTCTTCCTGATCAGCAAACAGACCAACACCATCTATCTGACCGATCTGATCGCCGACCAGGGTCCCTGACGGCAGAAAGTGTGGGCTCGGACCTTTCTTTCAAGGTGTGCCGCTATCGATCCCCGCGGGGCCGGACCGCGCTGACCAGCACCGCGTAGAGCAGCGTCACCAGGCAGGAGGAGGGAATGATCCACATGAAGGACGGGGGCCGATCTTCGGGAAAGACGCCGAAGGTGTGCCCCCAGCCCACCACCAGGCCGAAGAGCATGCCCGCGCAGGTGGCCTGCACGGCTATGGGGCCGGTGCAGCGCCTCACCCAGATGGCCGCCAGGAACAACCCTCCCAGGCCGCCCACCGGGAAGCTGCTCACCCGTTGTGCAAGCTCCAGCAGGTTGCCCCGGATGTCTTCCGGGATCAGAAACAGCGCCAGGCACATCAGGATCGACGACAGCCCCACGGCCACGGTCAGCACGCGGGCCAGCAGGAGCTGGGGCCCCGCTGCCAGCGGCGTGGAACGCCAGCGTTCCACGTAGTCCACGCTGATGACGGTGGCCACCGAGTTCATCCCCGAATCCAGGCTGGACATGGCGGCGCTGAACAGAGCCGCCACCACCAGCCCCGCCAGGCCGCGCGGGAGCTGCGAACGAATGAAATAGGGAAAGGCCTGGTCGGCATCGGCCGGGGGCTGGCCCTGGTAATAGCCGTAGAGAGCCATGCCCACGGCCACCAGCGCCAGCGTCACCAGCAAGCCGGAAATCAGGTCGCAGGCACTGGACCACCGGGCCGACCGGGCCGAAGCGGTGGACATCAGCCGCTGGACGGCCACCTGGTCGCCGGCGTAGGTGCAGACGTACCAGAAGAAGCCCAGCAGGCCCATCCCCACCAGCGTGACCCGTTCGAAGGGGTCGAAGCTGAAAACGGGCTGGCCGGGCCGATCGGCAGCGGCGATGGCCTCCAACCAGGCCCCGGGGCCCGTTCCCGTTTCGGCAACCACGAAGGCCACGGTGAAGAGAGCGCCGCCGAAGAGAATGAAGAACTGGGCCACGTCCGTCCAGATCACGGCGCGCATCCCGCCCAGAGTGGTATAGACCACCGCAATCAGCCCGATGCCCGCCAGGATGAGCAGCCGGTCCAGTTGGGTGATCTGCGCCAGCGCCATGGTCGAGGAGAAGAGCACCAGGCCCATCCAGCTCAGACGAACCACCAGGAAGATGGCCGAGGCGAACATGCGGGTGCCGACGTCGAACCGCTGTTCCAGATACTCGTAGATGCTGGTGACCCGCAGGCGCAGAAAGACCGGTATCAGCCCGTAGGCAATCACCAGGTAGATGAAGGGATAGAAGACGAGACCGCCCATGGCGCCGATGATGCCGTACTTGATGACTTCGCCCGGCGTGGCCAGGTAGCTCACGGTGGAGGTCAGGGTGGCCATCAGGCTCAGCCCTACGGCGAACCAGGGCATGCGGCGCCCCCCCAGGAAGTACTCTTCCGCGGAGTGCTGCCGGCGGGAGAAGACGAGCGCCATCCACACGGTAGCGGTGAAATAGGCCCCGATCATGGAGTAGTCCAGCCATTCGAGCCGGTGATAGGCGGCCTCGACTGCGGTGGGAACCTCGAACGGCATGGCGGCTTTCTCAGGGACAGGGGGTGGCCGGGTCTCGGCCGGTTTCATTGTGATGTTGCCGGAGGAGGCTGCGCGGGCATATCTACGGGTTGGCCAGATTTTCGCCCCACATAACGGGACGGATCATTCAGAGGGAAAACTGCCGGTCCTTATTGTCTTGGAACCGTTTCAGGCAAGCCGGGCCCCCGCCCCCCACGACGGGGCAGATCATTCAGAGTGAAACAGAGGTGCTTCAGAAGAGTGGAGAGTGAAGAGTGGTCAACGGAGGATTTCGGGAGCCGGTACGTGCCTGACCACTTGGTTGCGTTTTTTGAACGACTGCGCCGAGACCGACAAGTTGCTTAACGTTTGGGTCTAATCACTATCCACTAATCACTATCCACTATTCACTGTTGTTTCAGCCGGGGATGGCCTTCAACGGCCGGGGCCTCGGGAGCTTGAGGCAGGCTGGATCTCTCGAATCCGCCTGGCGACCTCGGAGGCGTGCCGGTAGAGGGTGATCCAGTCGCCGTCCACCGCGATCCAGGAGAGCCCCAGGGCCAGCCAGCGCCGGATGCCCTGCGGGTCATAGCCGGTGGAATGGCCGGCGGGGATCCCCTTCCGGATGGCTGCCCGGTAGATCTTTGCGCAGGCGGCAGTCACGTCCGCATGTCCGGCCTGGCCGCCCAGTCCCATGCTGGCGCTCAGGTCGCCCGGCCCGGCCACGATGCTGTCCACGCCCGGGAGTTCCAGGATGGCGTCGATCTGATCCACCGCCCGGATGTGCTCGATCTGGAGCACCAGCATCATGTTCCGGTCGATCTCTGCCAGGTACTGCGGCGGCGCCACCGCCCCGAACCGCACCCCCCGGGCCGGACCGAACCCCCGCGAGCCTCGAGGCGGGTAGTGAAAGCCGGCCACGGCCCGTTCGGCATCCTGGAGGCTTTCGATGCGGGGAACGATGACGGCGGCGGGATGCAGCTCCAGGTAGGGCTTCATCACCACCGGATCGTTGGAGGGCACCCTCACGAAAGCTGCGGCGCCCGCGCCCCGGGCCGCCCGGATGTGGTCCAGCGCCTGGGAGAGGCTGAGGGCCGAGTGCTCGCAATCGATCCACACGAAGTCGTAGCCCGCCTCCCCGAACAGCTCGCTCACGGCCGCGTCGGTCAGGGCAACCGCCGTGCCCAGGGAGAGTTCTCCCCGCTTCCACTGGTTTCTGATTTTCTCGATCTGGTTCATGGCTTCACGGCCTCCTGGCCGGGTAAAACGATCACGGCTGTTGCCGGTTTGCGATCCCCGGCGCGGCTCTTCAATTCAGGGCTTCCAGCCGCCGGCTTCGGCTCAGCAACTGCTTCCCCCGTTCCGACAACTCCTCGAAGTCCCGAGGCGTCATGCGGATGGGGTGGTTGCGGGGATCGTACCAGGCAAGCCGGTAGCCGATGTCCAGCTCCATCCGCACGTGGTCGGAGTGGTTGGGCGTCCCCCGGTGGATCACCCGCGCATCGCAGATGTAGGCCGAGCCGCGCTTCAGGTTCAGGCGCATCCTGGAAGGATAGCGCCCCGACTCGATCAACCGATTGAGGCTGTTACCGCCGCCGGAGCCCGGCACGTGGCTAAGCTCGGGCACGCCGCAGTGATGGGTGCTGGGCAGAAGCTCGAAGCTGCCGTTGCGCTCGTTGGTATCCACCAGGGCGACCTTCAGCGACAGGGAGGGAAAGGCCGGCAGCACCACGTTGGCGGCGAACAGCTCCCCGTCCCGGTGCCAGTTCATGACGCCGCAACCCGGGCAGGGATGGTAGGAGATGTAGTCGCTGATCAGGAAATCGCTGCTGCCCCACAGCCGTTCAAGCAGTTGCAGGACGGTGGCGTTCTCATAGAGGGCGGGATCGGAGAAGGGCATTCTCCAGGGGGTTTCCATCTTGTAGCGCAACGGCTCGGTGACCCGGCCCCGGCCGCTGTCCAAGTCCCCGCTCAGGGCCCTGGAATTGCGGGCCCGCACCTTCTCCAGCATGGGAAGCAGCTCCGCATGAAGCGCCGCGGCCTTGCTGGAGGGAATGAAGTCCTCAAAGACCACGTAGCCGTTGATCAGAAATTCCTGGACCAGTTGATCGATCGGAACCGGCATGCCGCCCTGTCTGAAATACCCCTGTTTCACCCTGCATCGGCCGAGCCGTCGTTTGGAGAAACGGCGGCCCGGCTAGGTGAAAAGTGGAGAGTGAAGAGTGGAGAGTGAAGAGCTATTGGACCGACACGCAAAGCATCTCGCCGGTCTCGGCGCAGTCCCTCAAGCAAGCGCCGTCAGGTCATCCGCCGCTTGCCCGTCCCCGAAACCCCCGGCTCACCACTCCCCACACTTCCCACTTCCCACTTCAAACTTCAAACTTCAAACTTCAAAAGTGTACCTGCTTGGCGCCGTTGGGAACAACTTCACCTAATCCAGCATCTCCGCCGCCGACTTGACCGATTCCACCGCGCCCCACAGCGCCAGTACAAACAGAAATCCCATCAGAAGGTTCTCCCACCAGCGGTTGTGGTAGCGCGGTCCGATCAGGCGCCGGCTGGCCGTGATCCACCAGAGGCCGCCGGCCAGGGCCGGAATGAGGACCACCATCAGCGTGTTGACCAGCAGCGTCAGCCTGACGAAGTCGGCTCTTTCGGTGAAGATCCAGACCAGCGGCGAAACCAGGGTCCAGACCGCCACCAGGCGGTAGACCGGATGCAGGCGGTGGTCGGACGGAGCCGCATCCGGGGTCCGCCAACGCCGGTAGGCGTGGCTTGCCAGACAGCCCAGTCCCAGACCGCAGCCGAGCAAGGAAGTGTAGACGGCGCCGAACAGACCCAGGAAGAACAGCAGCCGCCCCCCGTTGCCGAGCACGATTCCCAGCAGGCCGGTCAGGTCGTCCAGGGTCCCGATGCGGCTGCCGCCGGCGTGCACGAGTTCGGCCCCCAGGGTCCAGACCGCCAGGTTGAAGAGAATCGAAGAAGAACCGCATCAGGAGGGCGAACACCATGGCCCACATGAGCGCGTAGCCGTAGTTGCCTCCGGAAATGCCGGCCGAGAGGATGTCTCCGGAGCCCAGCCAGGTGAGAATGACCACGAATCCCGGGCCGAAGGACTTCACGTAGTCCGTAAAGCTGCGGGGAATCGGCGCCGGCGGGACGGGGTCATCGAGCCTGGAGGTGGCCATGGTGGCAACCGTTCCTTGTTTACCGGCGCCGCAAGCCGCCTTCCAGCTCGGCCAGGTCGAACCGGTAGAAAGTGATCTCGCCGTACCTGGCAGCCGTGCCCTTCGCGGTTTCCACCACCATGCCGATGGTGCCGTCGGCCAATCGCTGCAGGACCGAATAGGCGGCAAATCCGTGGTTGAATTGAACCGGATTGGTGAAGGTCTTTCCTTCGTCGTAGCTGGTCCAGACCGTGATGTTGTTGCGGTTGAGGCCATCTTCGCCGCGCGGTCCGGAAAAAAGGATCCGATCGCGGTCGTGCCCGGCGCGCCTGGCGGAATAGCGGACCAGAGAGCCGTCTACTTCCGTGATGGGTATGGCGTCCGGATTGTCGCGTCCCCAGGTCACGCCGCCATCGGTGCTGATATGGCGGCGGCGGTATTTGCCGCTGTCTGGCCGAGCGTCCAGCATCACTCTGCCGTCGGTCAACTCGACCACTTCATCTTCGTTGGCCTCGGGTCCCGGGGTGACGTTGCCGACCTGCCAACTCCTGCCCCGGTCGTCGGAATAGAACACGAACGGCTCGACCCTGACCGGCCCGTCCGGCGTGCTTGAACCGCCGCGCTTGGCCGGAACAACGAGCCGGCCGTTGCGCGATGGGTCACCATCCTGCCATTGGAGCTGGATGCCGCTGCCCGGACCGGGCTCGGCATACCGCCAATAGAGACCGTCACCGGTCTCGTGCGGCTCGTCCGGATAGACCACCTGCTTGCGGTCCGACCAGGTCCGGCCGTTATCGGTACTCGAACGGAGCCACAGGACCTGGTTGCGGTCCTTGGGGTGGGCGCTTTGACCCGGGGCCACGGTACGGGTCGCAATGTCCGGCCATTGCCCGTAGAACAGGAACACGGTCCCGGTCCTGGTCTCGAGCACCGGGGTCGGATCGGAGAAGTCGAGCAAGTCGCCACCCGGGCGAAACCCGGAATCGATGACAACCATCGGCTGCCAGGTTCGACCGTTGTCGGTGCTCCGGCGCATCACTAGGTCGATGGGGGCGTTCTCGTCGCGGCGCGGGTCGCTACCGTCTCCGCGGCGCCCCTCCGCGAAGACCAATACCGACCCGTCCTGGGCAACAATCATGCCCGGAATGCGGAACGTGTGGTAACCCTCTTGGTGCGTGACGTAGCCTCCCTTGGGGGAAACGAACGGCACCGACACCGAAATGACCTCGGCGGCCGCCGGCAATGAGACCCGGATCGACAGCATTGCAACCAGGACGATACTGCGGACGTTTCCTCTCCACTGCGCCATGCCTGCCTCCCCGGCGTGGGTTCCCACCGCCTGCACCCGCAAAGAACCGAATCCTTTGGATAATCGCCGCTCCAGGGCGTACTGATCCAGAATACCAGAATGGCTGCCTTTCAAGAATCCGGTTGACCCGGGCGGCGGAAGCAAGCACCTTTGGGATACCACCCAAACCATGGGAGGAAGAAGGAAAATGAACAGACCCCAAGGATCGAGGCAAGGATGGTCGAAAACGTTTATGGTACTCGCCGGTTGTTTCGGGTGTCTGCTATCGGCGACAGCCGCCGGCGCTCCGGACCGATTCGACTACAAGCTGCTGGCCACCAACAGGACCTCGACCATGCAGAAGGAGCTGATTCCGGAGGGCGAAAACGGTTTCGAGCTGGCGGGAATGACGGTGTCGAGGTCGACTTTCGGCGGAGAGGAACTGGTCGCCATCCTGCAGCGGCGGGTCAGGTAGGGATCGACCCCGCAACTTCCCGTCGCATTCAGGGATCCCCGAGACCGGGAACCTGCCACGGGCGTCACTCCGCTGAAAAAAGCCGTCGTTGGACGGCTCAGGGGGAGATTTGGTTGCGGGGGCGGGATTTGAACCCGCGACCTTTGGGTTATGAGCCCAACGAGCTACCAGACTGCTCCACCCCGCCCCGAAATACTATTTTCCGGGGGGGTCGGGAGTCAAGGAGTTTGTGGGGAAGGCAGGTCGCTAAGCCGGGCCGCCGAGTCGTTTCCGCTGGCCGCGGGGCCGGGAGAATCCTGGGAGTCGGGCTTGGTGACGATCTTGATTTCGCCTTCTCGAACCAGGCCCAACTCTTCACGAGCGATCTTCTCGATGGTGGCGGGGTCGGTCTTCAGGGATTCGATCTCGCCCATGACCTGAAGGTTTCCCGACTCGAGAGCTTCCTTTTCCCGGGTCAGGGACTGAATCTCCTCCTCCAGGCGGTTCATTTCCAGTTGACCGGTAGGGCCGAAAACGGCCTGCACCGCCAAGCCCAGCAGCAGCAGACCCATGATGACCGCCAGAACGGATCTCAGCAGGGAGGGTTTCTTCCTGGGGTTATTGCTGGATACTTTCCTGGAAGCCAAGATTGCCCCTATCGCTCCCGAACGGAAGCAGGCAGTCGTCCTTCCCCGGTCGGCCGGGTTGCGATGAAGCTTCCGTCGCTGGCACCAGTCGGCCGGCAAAGCAGGAAGCCAGTCTAGCCCAAAACGGATATAATGAACATCCCTTTGACCGGTATCCCGTTAGCCGGGACGACGCTGTTCCCCCGTCTCGACAGCGTCCCCGGGGCGAGGAGACGGCCATGACAGACAAGGTGGTGGTGCTGGTCAACTGCTCCAGCCTGGAAGAGGCGAGCAAGATCGGACGGCAACTGGTGGCCAAGCGGCTGGCGGCCTGCGTCAACCTGGTTCCCGGGGTGCGCTCCTGGTACTGGTGGGAGGGCAAGGTGGTCGAGGACAACGAAGTCATGGTCATGATCAAGACCTCTCGGGAGCGGTTGGCCGAGCTTGAAAAGGAGGTGGTCCGTCTCCACTCCTATGCGGTGCCCGAAGTGATCGCTCTCCAAGTGGTGGACGGCTCTCAGAATTACCTGAATTGGATCGAATTCTCCCTCAGCGGGAAGCCGTAACCCCGGTGGCCCGCGGCTTCGCCCGGCACGCCAGGAAGAGGGTCCCGCCTTCGGGGATGTTAAAACCACGGGAAACAACCATGCACGAGCTGAGAGTTATTGGGAAGTGCGGCGCTGCCGGGCTGGCAGCGGTTCTGGTTTTCCTGGGCGTGCTGGACGGTCGGGCCGGCGGGGCCTCCACCGGCGCCGGCGCCGACCGGGTGGAGGTTTCCCTTCAATCCGACCGACGCTGGGACAGGACCTTCAACCTGCGTCGCGGCGAGGTCCGTGAGATTTCGGTGGCCGTCTCCAGCCCCTCCTCACTGCCACCCAACGGCCGGGTAGCGGTGAGCTGGCACTTGGAAAACACCGATGGGGCCAAGGGCGCCTACGTCTCCAAAGAGACCGCCGGTTCCGGCCAGGACGGCAGAGAGCCCGATGCCTTCGGCATATACACCCGGCCCACCGCCCGCTGGAGAAAAGTGCTCCATGCCCTGGATCCGGATGTCTTCCTGATCTACCGGGCTCCGGTGTCGGGAAGGTATGTCCTCAGCCTGTCCCCGGTCATCGATGAAGACCCGGTCTTCGGCGGGCCCCGCTGGCGCGAGACCGGGACCGCACCCCAGGTCGACGCCTTCCCCCGCCATACGCCCTGGCCCCCCGGGACGCGGGTTCCCATGCTCGCCCGGGTCAGGCCTCTGGATCTGGAGGGGCCGCCCGACCTTCACTTCCACCTCGAGAAGGAACCCAACGATACTCCCGAGCAGGCTCAGCTTGTTCCGCTTCCCGTCGGCGAGGGCGTGCAGCGGGTTCTGGTGACCGCCGGGGCCGATGACGTGGAGTATTTCGACAACGGCAAGGTCGGCCGTTCCGGAGACGACTGGTTTCGCCTGGAGTTCACCGGCACCGAGCCGCGGCTGCTGACCTGCAACCTGACGCTTCCCGATCACACCCTGGCGGCCCGTCTCCGATTCTACGCGCTGCCGGACCCGACCGGCGAGGTCGGTCCGGCCCCTGCCGAGCACTCCCAGGACCGGACAGAAACCGCCCCCGGCACGATGGCCTTGCTGCCGCTGGTGGAATACACCCGGGGGCGCAACGACAATGAGCGGGTTCACCAGCAGTCCGAGGACCACCGATCGGAAATCAACCGCCTGTTGCAGCCCGGCGGAGTCTACTTCCTGCGGGCAGAGGCCAACGCGCCGGGCTACGAGATCGAATTGCGGCTGCTCCAACCGGCGCCCTACCGGGATCCCCGGATGGCGGTGCGCCAGGGCCTCTACGACCACCTGGCCCAGGTGGACGCCTGGCTGACCAACCGCCCTCGCGGCGCCAGCGTGGAGCGGCGCATCCGCGACACCGGCAACCTGCTCGGGACCCACTGCATGAGCTGTCATACCCAGGCCGGGGTCTGGGGCTCGGCGGTTCCCGTTGAGAACGGATACCCGGTCGAGAACATTCAGAACTTCCGGCGGCTGGTCAACCTGATGTATGAGTCCCTGCGGCCGACCAATTACCTCAAGGAGGCCGCCAACAACACCAGCCTGGCTCCCCTGGACGTCGGCGACGGTCCCGCCGGAACCCGGGTGGCCGGTCACAACGTCTGTACTGCCGAGCGGGTGCTCCCTCCGCGCAAGCTCCATTCGCAGCAACTGGTTCGTGCCGCCAACCATGTGCTTCAGACCGCCGATCCCGGCGGGATCAATGCCGCCGGTCCCGGTTCCAACGTGGGGAAATCGGTCGTTTTCAGCTATGCCGGAGAGATCCTGCGCACCGCCTGGGACCGCACCGGCCATCCGCGCTACTTCGCGGGCGTGGAGGAAAAGGCCCTGAAGCTGTTGGAGGTGCAACCGAAGTACAGCGACGATCTCTCCCACCGCATCGAGTTCTTCCGCCGCTTCTTTCCCCGGGATTACCTCGAAGCCAGCCGAAAAATGCATTCGGTTCAGCAAGAACTCCCGCCCCGGCCGCCTCGGATCGACCCACCGGCGACCACCGATGAGTCCGAAGAAGATCTGCCTCCGGCCGAGTTCCCGGACCATGAGCTCTTGTCGGAAGAGGCTGCCCTGGACCTGTGGCAGCGGATCCAAGGGCAAGTGGCCGAGGACGAGAAGCGGGTGAGGGCCATCCAGAATCCGGACGGGTCCTGGGGTTTCGACCCTGGACAGCCGCTCCCCGACGGCTCGGGCTGGAAAACCGACGGCAAGTCGGATCCCGCCCCCACGGCCCTGGCCCTGATCGCCCTGGAAGCACTCGGCCATGGCGCCGGTGATCCGGCGGTGGACTCGGGAATCCGGGCGCTGCTTGGAATGCAAAAGCCCTATGGACTCTGGAACCAAAGCGCCAAGACCGGCTTCGTGACCACTGCCTACGTGCTCCACGCTCTTTCCCGGCTCTTTCCCCTGTCACCGCCGCAGCACCCCCGGCAGCGATTCGAATTCTCGCCCGGAGACTCCCTCAGAACCACCCTGGCCAGGGTCAGAGAGCTGTCGCACTCGGAAGACCCCGGGCTGGCGGATCTGATGGTCCGGGCCGCGGCCCACCACAGTCCCCTGGTGCGCTATTGGGGCCTCATGGGCTTGGGGGGCATCCACGGCAGACATGGCGTGGACGCGCTGATCTCAGCCATGGGCGATCCCGTCAAGATGGTTCGGGATGCGGCCGCCTGGGCCATGGAACAGACGCTGTTGGACGATCGAGGTTTTGAAGAACTCTTCGAGGCCTACGACACCGGGGACGACCGTGTGCGCGAAACCGTTCTCAAGGCTCTGGGGATGCGGGCCGACGCCGTTCTGACCCGCCCCGGCTTCGACCGGTCGCGCCTGTCCGGGCTCTTGGCCAGGGCCCTGACCCGGGACCCCCATCCGGGCGTGCGGGCCTGGGCGGCCAAGGCCGCCTGGCAGTGGTGGGTCTGGAATCCTCCCCTGCGCCCGGCCATCCAGCAGGCTTGGCTGAACAGGCTGTCGGCTCCCGAAGCCGAGGCCCTGGTGGAACAGTGCCTGCGCTACCAGAGCCATGCCCTCTTCATCGCCAACGGCCACAAGGCCAACAGCAGCAAGATCCACCAGTATCCCGAGCTGACTTCCCTGTTTCGGTCTCTGGAATCCCGGATGGACGACCCCGACCGGCCGCCGGCCGGCAAAGACCTCCTGGCCCGCCGCCTGGCGCAAATTGCGGCCACCTTCTACAACACCTCCGGCGGCGACGGCGGCCCCGGACAGATGGGATACATCACCCCGGGCGCCGGTGAAATGATGGGGAAAGCCGTTCTGCACTACTGGGATGGCGAGCCACAGGGAAATGGCGCCCAGAGGGTCCGCCTGTCCCTGGAGGCGGCGGCCGGCATCCCCCACCCGGACCTGCAGGACCGCCTGATGCGTTTCGCCACCGAGGGTCCCGAGGAACTGCGAACCCTGGCCGCGGCTGCCCTGGCCGATCCCAGCGCCGTCACCCTGCCGGCGACGCAGGAGTTGATCCATCCGATGGTGGAGCAGATTCATCGGGGGGCCCTGGACTATGACCGCCGAAAGACGCTGGCGGAGCCGGTGCTCAAGCTGCTGAGCCGGGCTGGCTTTACCGTTCCCGAAACCCGGGAGCAGCGGCAGATCCTCTACTCGCTGCTGGTGCCCTCCTACCGGGACCCGGCCGATTCGCAGGCGTTGCGGGAAATTCTGCGGGTCGTCGAGGAGGCGGTTCAAACCGAGAGTCCGTTGAGCCCGGCCTGGTTCATTGCCGATCGAATGGGGAAAATGCTCGCCGCCAACCCCGACTTCCAGACCCCGTTTCTTGCGCGGCTCTTTCCCGAGGGCATCAGAAATCCCATGGAAGCTCATTTCTGGCTCCCCAGCATCGATTGGCTGTCCACCTTTCAGGACGAGGTGCCGGTCGTGAGACCCGGGACGGCGGATGTCAAGGAGTCGTCCGGGCTGCCGCAGGATCTGCTGGAGGCGCGGCGGCGGGCGCGGGCGCTGCTGCTGCAGCTTCTGCAGGTTGAGACCCCGGAGCTGAGCCGACGAACGGCCGTCAACCTTTCCTATCTGACCCGCTATCGGCAGGACCCGGCCGTGTTGGCTGCCTTGAAGGCGCTGGTCGAGTCGGAAACCAACGAGGGAATCAAGGAGGCCGCCGGCAACATCCTGCGCTCGGAGCCGGAGGTCTGGATGGCGGATCTCCAGGAGGCGGTCCGGAATGAACCCCTGGCGGAGCGGCTGGGCCTCAGGCAGGCCTCCTCGCTTCCCGAGGAGTTCCTGGCCAGCTTTCGCTATTTCCAGGACCACGTGGCCCCGGAACTCAATCGACCGCAGCGCCACGACCAGATGGCCTGCATGAGCTGTCATGGAGTGCCCGGACGGGTACCCTCCATGGAGCTGGCCCGCCCTGACGGCACCGGCTACCTCTCCGCTCCCAAAATGCTGAAAAACTACCTGATCCTGCAGGCGCGGGTGGATCCGGAGAATCTCGAGAAGAGCAAGCTGCTGCGCAAGCCTCTCAACATCCAGACGGTCAAGGAGGACGGCCACCAGGGAGGCAGGCGCTACACGCCCTCCGACCGGGGGTATCGGATCCTGCGGCAGTGGGCGCTGGATCTGCCGGGGATTCAGGCTAGGGGTGAACGGCCCACCCGGGCTCCGGAAGTCGCCGAGCCCGAAATTGGGGCTGAGGCCGATTCCAATCCTCAAAAATGAGGTGAAGCCGTCATGCGGCGGATGCGGGCCACCTTCCTCGAGGAGGGAGCCGGCGACTCTTCCAGGTAGGTGTATCCCCGAAGACCCGACTCGTAGAAGCGGAGAAGCCGTCCCGACTCTTCCAGCGAGATCTTCCTGTCGCGAACGGCGCGCTCGATGTCCCGGCGCATGAGCGACAGGAGCTCGTCGGCGTAATATTCCACGTAGCCGAGCACGTCCTTGACCCGGTCGCCCTTGACCACGTGATCCACCCGCACCACCCCACTCGGTTCCAGGCTCACGTGGACGGCATTGGTGTCTCCGAGCAGGTTGTGCAGATCTCCCAGAATTTCCTGATAGGCCCCCACCAGAAACACGGCCAGGTAGTAGGGCTTCCCCGTAAAGGGGTGGAGCGGGAGGACCGGTCTGACGCCGTGGGCGTCGATGAATCGGTCCACCCGCCCGTCGGAGTCGCAGGTGATATCGGCCAGGATGGCCCGGCGGGTCGGTTCCTCGTTCAGGCGGTGAATGGGCGTGATGGGGAAGAGATGATCGATGGCCCAACTGTCCGGCATCGACTGGAAGACGGAATAGTTGCAGAAATAGGTGTCGGAGATGAGGGCTTCCAGGCTGCTGAACTCCTCGGGGACGTGGTCCAGATCGCGAATGATCGCCAGCAGGTTGCGGCAGATGGACCAGTAGAGACTCTCGCTGATGCTGCGCTGCTCCAGGCTGAGGTATCCCAGGTTGAAGAGGTTGAGGGCGTCCTCCCTAAGCTGAACCGCGTCGTGGTAGGCCTCCAGGAAATTCTTCCCGCCAAGGTTGCGGGCGATCCAGTGGAGGTCCGAAAGAGGTTGGGGAGAATCCTTCGGCAGGGACTCGGGGATGCGGAACCCCTCGAAACCCGAGACCCCCAGCACGTTGAAGACCAGGACGCTGTGATAGGCCACCACGGCCCGGCCCGACTCCGAGACGATGGTGGGGTGGGGGACTCCGGCTTCGTCGCAGACCGACTTGAGGCGAAAGACGATATCGTTGGCATACTCCTGGAGAGTGTAGTTCACCGAGGACTCGAAGCTGGACTGGGAGCCGTCGTAGTCGATTCCCAGTCCCCCGCCCACATCCAGCATCTCCAGGCCGGCTCCGGCCTGGATCAACTCGGCGTAGACTCGCGCCGCCTCGGTGATGGCTTCCTTGATCCTTCGAATGTTGGTCACCTGGCTCCCCAGGTGGAAGTGCAGCAGCCGCAGGCAGTCGGCCATCTCGCGCTCACCCAGGTATCGGAGGGCTTCCACCACTTCGGTAGCCGTCAATCCGAACTTGGAGCGATAGCCGGCTGAGGACTCCCAGCGCCCGGCCCCCCGGCTGGCCAGCTTCACCCGGACTCCGATTTGCGGCTTCACCCGGAGCTTTTCCGCGTACTTGACGATCAACTCCAGCTCGGTGAAGCGCTCCACCACCGGGATGACCTTCTTGCCGATCTTCTGCGCCAGCATGACGGTTTCGATGAACTCGTCGTCCTTGAACCCGTTGCAGATAATGGGAACGTCCCTGCCGTGAGTGACGGCCAGCACGGCCAGCAACTCCGGCTTGGAGCCGGCTTCCAGTCCCACCTGGTATTCCCGTCCGAAGTCCAGGATTTCCTGCACCACGTGGCGCTGCTGGTTCACCTTGACGGGGTAGACGCAGCGATAGGCGCCTTCGTACTCGAACTCGTCGATGGCGTTCTGAAATGCCTGGTGAATCTCGGCGAGTCGATGCCTCAGGATGTCGGTGAACCGAATCAGGATGGGCAGAGAAATGCCGCGGGGCAGCAACTGGTCAATCAGGCTCTTGAGGTCGATGGCCCGTTCGGGGTCCTTGGCGGCATGAACGGTGATGTGTCCTTTCCGGTTGATGGAAAAGTAGCCCTGCCCCCATTTCGCGATGTGGTAGGCGTCCAGGGAATCCTGGATGGTCCAGCGCTTGATCGGTTCCACCCGTGGCCGCAGCTTGGGCATGAGGTCTCCTCAGGGGGCCTGCCTGTTTGTTGCTAACCGAGGGGAATGACGATGTGAGCGCACTTTCGAAGCTTGAAACGCGCTTCAGTGAGGTCTGCAGCCTTGGGAAGATTTCGGATCAGGGAATGTGTTCTATCGGCCACACTACTTGTTTATCAGCCACATGATGACTCCGAGGTTAGGTACCGAGGTGTCAAAGCTTCCCTTGATGGTGTGGCCTGTTTGGTCTTCCCCGTAGAACGATGCAGATTCGTTTGCTTTCTTGGGAACGTTAACCAGCAATTCCCAAGTTGGCTGCTTCCAGAACAGATCTATGCTTCCATCCGGGCCAGGATTGATTTGGGGCACAGGGGGACTAATTCCGCGCAACTCGCGGAGCAATCGATCCTGACCTATTAGGAATTCCGCCGCGCTATTGACGGTCTCTGTTTTGTATCCAGAACTACCCTCGCCATCCCAATTGTCAGGCAAGGCAGTCAGCTTCTCGTGCGCAGATTCGATCTCAGCTTTGAGCGACTCCGAATCGGATTCCGATTCGATGGTCTCCCACGCTTTAATCTCTTCTTGTTCGGCCTGCCATTCGAGTACGGATCCTTGACTAGACATAAGTTTAGTAAACCTCCGCAGGTGTGCTGAATGACGGACTTGCATTTGAAAGCGCCCGGATGAACTGGTCAATCTTTGTAGGCGAGAGTTCAATGAGGGCTTTCAGCAGAGGAACGTGTTCACTTGGGACCCGTATAGCCATAGCCACCGCCAATCTAGCAGAAGGGCAAAGCTGCGTACAGGTAAATTTATCAATGACTTCCGCGCTACCCTCTTAAACTCCCAGCATATCAGAGATCGTCCATCGATGATCGGTGATTTGTACCTCCTTTACAGATGTGGCCCTCAAACGGGAATGTACACACGCGAAGTAATACCACGTACAGGACTAAGCCACAGCAGCTTTTGGATCCTCGAGCTTGTTTGAGAATCCAGGGCGGAGACCTTCATAGCGCCAATCAACACCCGCTTGCGTTGGGAGCCGAGTTCTCGGATGGCTTCAGCCATTCCGTCCAGGTGGCCGCACCAGTTCCAGTAGTTCAGGCCCCGGTCCAGCGCCAAAAGGACATCCTTCCTGGTGAGATGGGTATTGCCTCGGGTGGCCAGCCCCAGACGGCACACGGGGACTTGCGTTCCGTCAAGGTTGAAGAAGCGGGGCATTCCAGGCATGGGAGTGATTGAGTTGACTGCCGGAAAGAAGGGGCGCATCCGCAGACAAACGGGCCGTCCGCTGCCGCGCGAGGTTATTCTCAGTTGACGAGCTCGTCCAGTCCCAGGGCCAGCATCAGCAAGACGCTGACGTAACCGTTCAGCGTAAAGAAGGCGGCATTGACCCGGGAGAGGTCGTTGGGGCGAACCAGCCGGTGCTCTTGCCACAGCAGTCCGGCTACCACCAGGATGCCCAGCAGGCTGATCCAGCCGAGACCTTGAACCCGAACCAGCGCCAGCAGGGCCAGAAGCATGCCGATGTGCAGCCCGCGCGACACCCTCAGCCCCCCTTCGATGCCGTATCCCTCGGGGATGGAAAAGAGGGCTTGACGGCGATCGAACTCCACGTCCTGACAGGCGTAGATGATATCGAACCCGGCTGTCCACAGCAGTACGGCCAGGCCCAGCAACAGGGGCGGCCAGCCCATCTCGCCTCGCACGGCAATCCAGGCGCCCAGCGGCGCCAGGCCCAGACAGAGCCCCAGGTAGAGGTGAGAGAGCCGCGTGAATCGCTTGGTGTAGGAGTAGAGCAGCAGAATGAGCAGCACGGGAAAGGAAAGACGGAAGCAGAGCGGGTTGAGCTGGTAGGCCGCCAGCACGAAAACGGATGCCGAGGCCAAAGTGAAGAGGATGACGAACAGACGGCTGAGGTGTCCGGTAGGCAGGGCCCGGCTACGGGTCCGAGGGTTGAGAGCGTCGATCCGGACGTCCGCCAGGCGGTTGAAGGCCATGGCCGCGCTGCGGGCTCCCACCATGGCCACCACGATCCACAGAATCTCTCGGCCGCCGGGCCATCCCTCTGAAGCCAGCAGGGCGCTGAGCAGGGCAAACGGGAGCGCAAAGATCGTGTGCTCGAACTTGATCATGGCCAAGGTGACCTTTGTGCTGGAGAAAAGGCTCATGTCGGGTTGGAGTTCGCCTGCCGAGCAGCAACGGTGGCAGGCCGGCTCTCCGGGCGCAGGTGGAAACCGAAGGCCGGGCCCATGCGTCAGCTCCCCTTGTCTCCAGACCAGCGGAAGGCCGCCTCCGGATTCAGGCCGAGCTGCTGCATCACCCGGTAGAGAAACTGGTCGATGATGCCTTCAAGGGTAGCTTCCCCGTGGTAAAAGGAGGGAGTGGCTGAAAAAACCACCGCCCCCGCCAGGGTTGCCAGACGCATGTTTTCCAGGTGGATCAGGTTGAAGGGGGTATCCCGAACCACCAGCACCAGCTTGCGTCTCTCCTTGAGCATGACATCGGCGGCGCGCTGGATCAGGTTCCGGGAGATGCCGTGGGCAATGCTGCCCAGGGTTCCCATGCTGCAGGGAACCACCGCCATGGAGTCCACCGGGTGGGAGCCGCTGGCGATTCTGGCCCCGATATCGTCGTTGCTGAGCACCTCGATCTTTGGTCGATGGTTCTCCACCAGCTTCTCTGCGAGGTTGTGGAGAGTGAGAGGCTTGAGGTCCAGCTCATCGTTGAGAACGCGCAGGGCGGCTCCGGAGGCAATCAGGTTGATGCGGGAAACGGACGGGTCCGCGGCCAGCAGGTTCAGCAGGCGATGCGGATAAATGGCTCCGCTGGCTCCCGTGATGGCGAGGGTAATCTCCAAAGTCGGTCATTCCCGGTTGATCATGGACTGGATGGGTCGATCGGATTCGATCCCGCCGCTTCAGCCCAATGGTACCTCAACTCCCGAATCGGCGGCCAGCCGCCATTGCCAACGGTTGGAGGGCATTCATGGCGGCCCGAGGGCTGCGCCGGGAATCTGCTTGACTTCCGTTGATTGCTGATTTCTGATTGCTGATTGAACCATTGGGACCATTGACTCTGCTCCAAATCCAGAATCGACAATCCGAAATTCGAGATCTGAATAACCTGGCTCATCTGTCAATAGTCTTTTCGACTCAAGAGAACCCGTTGACCGGCCGGAGATTCGCCCATGGATGAAAAGGTCCTCAGGAACCTGCTGGAGGAGATCAGGGGAGGCAAGCTCTCGGTCGACCAGGGACTGGAGCGGCTGCGTCATCTGCCCTTCGAGGACCTGGGGTTCGCCAGGATCGATCATCATCGCGCCCTTCGCCAGGGGTTTGCCGAGGTCGTATTCGGACGGGGAAAGACGGCGGACCAGATCGAGGTCATCGTCAAGCGGATGCTTCCCCGAAAACACAACATCCTGGTCACTCGCACCCGGGAGGAGATCTTCCGGCGAGTCCAGGCCCTGTCTTCCAAGGCCCGCTTCCACCAGGAGTCCGGCACCGTAGTGATTCTTCAGGACGAGGAGATTCGGGGCAAAGGAACCATTTTGGTGGTTTCGGCGGGCACCGCCGACATCCCGGTGGCCCAGGAAGCGGTGGTTACCGCCCAGGCCATGGGGAATCGGGTGGAAACACTCTACGACGTGGGCGTGGCCGGCATCCACCGCTTGCTGGACGCTCGGGAACGGCTGCTGGCGGCTCGGGTGGTGATTGTGGCCGCCGGCATGGAGGGAGCCCTCCCCAGCGTGGTCGGGGGACTGGTTTCGGCGCCGGTGGTGGCGGTGCCGACCAGCGTCGGATACGGCGCCAGCTTCGGCGGGGTGGCGGCGTTGTTGGGAATGCTCAACAGTTGCGCCTCCAACGTGAGCGTGGTCAACATCGACAACGGGTACGGGGCCGGATTTGTCGCCAGTCTCATCAACCGTTTGTGAATCGGCGGCCTGCCGGGAACTCTTGAGTCCCCCGAGGGCTTTTGCTATCCTCTGATTGCCGGTCACCAAGGAAAATCAGCCATGTCGGGACATTCCAAATGGCATAGCATCAGGCACAAGAAGGGTGCGGCCGATGCCAGGCGCGGCAAGCTGTTCACCAGCCTGATCAAGGAAATAACCGTGGCCGCACGGCTGGGCGGCGGGGACCCGGACGGGAACCCGAGGCTCCGGGCGGCCATGGCAGCGGCCAAGTCCAACAACATGCCCGCGGAGAACATCAAGCGGGCCGTGCAGAAGGGAACCGGCGAGCTGCCGGGGCTCAGCTACGAAGATGCGGTCTACGAGGGCTACGGCCCCGGCGGCGTGGCCATCCTGGTCGAGGCTGTGACCGACAACAAGAACCGGACGGTGTCGGAGATCCGCCACGCCTTCTCCAAGTTCGGGGGCAACCTGGGTCAGTCGGGATGCGTGGCCCACCTGTTCCAAAGACAGGGCTTGATTCTCATCGACAAGTCCAGCACGGACGAAGACGACTTGATGACGGTGGCTCTGGAGGCCGGAGCCGAGGACATGAGGGATGGGGGCGAGGTCTACGAAATCCATACCTCGCCTCAGGACTATGAGGCCGTGCTGGAGGAGATCCGGAGTCACGACCTGGCTGTGGCGTCGGCTGACCTTTCCATGATCCCCCAGACCACCCTGCAGCTTGCGGGGAAGCCCGCCCAGCAGATGCTGCGCCTGATGGAATCGCTGGAAGACCACGACGACGTCCAAAAGGTCTTCGCCAACTTCGACATCGAGGATGCGGAGCTGGAGGCTGCCGCCTCTTAGCCCGCATTTCTCACCAGGCCGCTGAGCCGCCTGTGGATGGATGTCCGAAGACGCCGGCGACCACGGGACCCCATGAGAGTATTGGGTATCGATTGCGGTTCACGGTCGACCGGATACGGCATCATCGACAGCGAGGGAGGGCGTCAGCGGCCGGTCGTCTTCGGGGCCATTTCTCTTCCCGCCAAACACTCCCTGGGCGCTCGGCTGGTGACCGTTCACCGGCAGCTTCGCCAACTCATCGACTCCCACGCCCCCCAGGTTGCTGCCGTAGAGGACCAGTTCTATCTCACCAACTTCAAGAGCGTCATGAAGCTCGGCCAGGTCAAGGGTGTGGTGATCTGCACGGCGGCCCTGGCGGGCATTCCCATCGTGGAGTACAGTCCCCTGGAGATCAAGAACGCCGTCACCGGATACGGCCGGGCGGACAAGCAGCAGGTTCAGGCCATGGTCGGACGACTGCTGGGACTGGCCAGCCCGCCCCAGCCCCACGACGCGGCCGATGCACTGGCTCTGGCCCTGTGTCATGCCCAGGTCATGACCACTGAAAACCGCATCAGGAGAGGGATCTCCAAGACCAATGTCCCCCGTTCCTCCCCAATCTGAGTCCATGCGCCCGTCCCGAGTCCGTTCAGCCTGGCCGCTGTCGCTCGCACTGATCCTTTTGACCGGCGGTTCGAGCGGCGCCGGGCAGCCCACTCGGGTGTTCTGGCAAAAGGACTACTCCCGGGGCAACACCGAGCTGCACCGCATTGAAGTGGAGACGGACGGACGGACCCGGTATGTGCTGAGACTGGGAGAGGGAGAGCCGGTGGCGGTGGATTTCCAACTCAAGCCCCACACCCTCCGTCACCTCTTGGAGCTGTTCGTCCAGGCCGACTTCCTGAACCGGGACAAGAACTTCGTGAGCTCGCGGCGGGTGGCCGACACCGGGACACGCACCATACGCCTGGTCAGGGGCCCGCGAACCCGCGAAGTGGTGTTCCGCCACACCGGCAACAAGACCTTCCGCAAGATCGTGACCTTTTTCGATCACCTCTCCGCTCAGGAGAGATTTCTCCTCGATCTGAAGCTGACCCTGAAGCACGACCGGCTGGGGATTCCCAGGAAACTGGATCAACTGCAAGGGTTCCTGGACAGGAAAACGATCGTGGACCCCCATCGGTTCTCGCCCATCTTGAAGAGAATCTCCCAGGACTCCTCCTTGATGAACCTGGCCCGCAAGACGGCCCGAAGACTCCTCAGACAGATCGACCGCCACTCCTCCGGCTGATCGGCCTGGTGAGATATGCGGGCTAACCCGACGCCTTGGGGTAAATGGCGATGCCGGCGTAACCCACCACTTCGCTCCTGCCGCCGCCGGCGTCCCCCGAAGTCGCATAGCGGATCAGCTCGGCCCGGCAGGTCCGGGCCGAGGCTTCGGTTCCATACATCATGGCGATAGTCGGTCCGTAGCCGCACATGCTGATGGACTCCTTTCGGACCACCTCGTAGAGTCCCGGGGCGTCCAGGGAGAGGATCCTGGAGATGGCTTTGCCATCCTTGATGCGTGTCACTGCATCCGGCTCGAAATGGTTCATGTCGCTGCTGGCAATCACCAGCACCGGCTGCCCGGGCAAGTCCTGCAAGGCTTTCGCGATGCCCGTTCCCAAGCGCCGGAAGGTGGGAAAATCGTGGCGGCCCAGGGCGATGGGCACCAGGCGAAGATCCGGCCGGAGATGCAACAGGAAGGGAAGCTGCACTTCCAGCGAGTGCTCGAAGCGGTGAGCTTCGGCATCCTCCGTCAGAAACGGGCAGCGATGCAGAAGCCTCCGGGCCAGCTCTTCATCGATGGGGACCCGGCCGAGCGGGATCTCCCACTCTCCCTGGGACATGATCGAGAGGGAGGCCCCCAATCCGGTATGGTTGGGACAGAGGATCAAGACCCTTTCGGGAATCTCGATTCCGGAAAATACGGCTCCGGCGACGCCGCCGGAATAGAGGTAGCCGGCATGAGGCACCACCACGCCTCGGGCCCGGTGTCGCTCCCGGGGCGGTCCCAGGTGCTCCAGCAGGTCGCGGCGAAGTCGATCGGGCTGGGAGGGATAGAAACGGCCGGCAACGGCGGCTTTTCGCAACATGATGCTTCCGGGTGTGTGATGGTTCGGTGCGCTCCCGAGCCCGAGCCCACTTGCATCGTAACCCGCATTTCTCACCAGGGGGCGTGACGATGGCGCAGGAATTTTCCCCTCGGCGCGTGCTCGGGAGCGAAGAGCGTAGCGGTCACTTCGAAGGAAATTGCAGACCGGCTTGGGAGAATCCCCCAGCCCGGGTCTTTCGGTAGTCCGGCGTCACGGATCCGGGCGGGCGAGTTTCGGTCTGGTTTCAGGTCAACTCTTGACGGCGTGGTAACCCGTGCGGGTTCGCGCCTTGACTTTCTTGACGCGCTTCCCGTTCTCGTCAACGATCTCCACCTTGACCTTGCGGAACTTTCCGTTCCGGTCGGCATTGGTCGAAACATAGCCCAGGCTGTACTGGTTCCTGAGCTCGATCCCGACCTGCCGCAGGATGGCGGGATGGTCCTGTTGCCAGCGGGGAAACCAGGCCTTGCCGCCCGTGACCTTGGCAAAGGTCTTGAGTTGGTTGTCGGCTTGCAGATAGGTCAACCGGGCGCTGGCTCCCATGTAGGGTTCGTTGCTCATGCGCCCTCTCTGGCCGATACCCAGGCAGTAGATGACGGCGTCGGTGGCCTGAACCCGCTTCAAGGCGGAGCTGAAAGTGATCCTGCTGAAGGTGTCCACGCCGGTGCTGACCAGAAGCACGGCCTTCTTGCCATCCACTTCGTCCAGGCGGTCCAGGGTGAATCGGAGAGCGTCGAAGAGGTTCGATTCCTGAGAGACGGGGAAGGCCATGCGGGTGAGCGACCCGAAGAGCTCGCGCTTGTTCTGGGTGAAGTCGGACAATATCCTGGGGTTCAGGTTATAGGCCACCACCGCCGCCCAGTCCTCGGGCCGCAGCATCTGGATGAAATAGGCTGCCGGCATGGTCGCGTCGTCATACCACCACCAGGCCAGGTTTCTGGTGGACTCCAGCACCATCACCACCGTCAGCGGCGCCGAGGTGGGGCTGAAGTTGGTGACCTTCTGCTCGACCTTGTCCTCGTAGACCCTGAAGTTCCTGGCGGTCAGTTCAGGGATGAAATTCCCTTTCTTGTCGGTGACCACCACATCCAGATTGACCAGCTCGATGTCGACCGCCAGGGTGAAGTTCTCTTCGGGCTTGGAGCCCTTGGGGCGAGCCGGGTTCAGGCGGCGTTTTCTCGGCCTGGGCTTCTTCTTGCGGACGATCACCGGGTCGGACTGCCGCTGCTGAGGGCCGCCCCTCTCTACTTTCCCGCTCTCTTCTTGCCGCTCAGTTTGGGAGGGTTCCTTTTCTTCCGGGCCCGCCGACAGGCGGCTGCCGCCAAGGACCAGGCCCAGCGCCAGGGCTCCAAAGAGTGCGATTTGTCTGATCCGACACCAAGTCATCATGGCTTCGTCCACCCTCCATCCTCGTTTTCGGATTTCTTTCTATCTGGAATCTTAAGCCAGGCTTCTTTGCGAGTCAACACCGCCAGGCAAGGTAGTCTGCCGGGTGCAAACCGTTAGACCAGGCTACCCCCCTCCCAGTTTGAAATCCACTTCGGGGACCCCCTTCAACGCCTCCTTCATGTAGTTCTTGACTCGTTCCACCAGCTTCTTTTCAGACACGCGAATCGCCTCGCGGGTAACTCCATACCGGTCCGCGATGGCCTGAAGGGTCAGGGGCTCTTCGGCGATCAGCCTCTGCTGGAGAATGGCCCGGTCCCGCTCTCCGAGGTCCTCGGCGAATTGGGCGAATTTGGATTCGATGAGGCTCTTCAACTCTCCGGCCGCCAGCTTTTCGTCGATCAGATCTTCGGTGGAGGCCAGGGTTTCCAGGTAGTAGAGGTCGGAGTCGCCGGAAGTGGTGGCGTCCAGGGAAAGATCATGAGCCCTGATGCTGTTCTCGACGTCGATCACGTCCCCTTCGCTCACGTTCAGGTTCCTGGCGATCAGCCTGGGCGTGGGCGCGATTCCCTGGGCCTCCAGTTTCTGCTTTTCCTTGCGCAGATTCATCAGCAGCTTGCGGCGGTCGTTGGTGGTTCCCACCCGCACAATGCGAAAGTTGTCCAGAATGAATTTGATGATGTAGGCCTTGATCCACCAGGAGGCGTAGGTGGACAAGCGGGTGCCCCGGTCGGGGTCGAATCTCCTCACGGCCTGGAGCAGCCCCAGGTTGCCTTCCTGGATCAGGTCCATGAGGTTGGAGTAGACCTTGTTGTAGAGAAATGCGATCTTGACCACCAGCTTGAGGTTGGAGGTGACCAGCCGGCGGGCCGCTTCCCTGTCCCCGCTGTCCCTGTAGAGACGGGCCAGGTGCTGTTCTTCCCCGGGCGTCAGCGGCTGGTACTTGCTGATCTCCAACAGGTAGTGGCGAACGGGATCGTAGCGGACCAGCTCGACCCGCTGGCTGTCTTCCAGCGATATCTGCGACTCGTCGTGCTCCTTCAGGGTCAGAACCCGGGCCAGGACTTCCGCGTCCTTTTCGGGAGTTGCGGCGTTGTCCCTTTCGGGGGTTGCGGCGTTCGACCGGGGTGGCGGAGGGAAGCCGTCGGGGTCAGGATGCATGCCTTTCATTTCCCTATTCCGACCCCGCGTGGGCGCGATTCGGAAGTGGCCAATCCTATGGCTGCCTGGCGCGGGCGGGAGGAGCGGCACTCAAATCCGACCGGAGAAGGTCGTGCGATGCTACACTGTCACGCTGGGAGTTCCATCCTAGCATACTTTCGCCCGCCCCGCCGGGACCCGACGTTGCGGGATGAGGTCCTGATGATCTCGATACAGCGGTCGGTTCTCATCTTGTTTATTGCCACCGTCGTGGCTGTGGCTGAAACGAGTTCAACCATTAGCCTCAGTGAAGCACACATCGCCGCCGTCAATCGACCCAGGCGGGTCATCGTCAACATCGACGCCTCCTGGCACGTGGACCGGTTCGTCAAGGATCTGCCGGCACAGGTGGATGAAGCCTTCGGGTTTGCCGATGAACCCGGCAGCCACATCGACAGTATCTGGTGGAGTTGGGGCCAGGGTCAGACGGCGCCCTACCCCAGCAAGATCCTACCGCTATACGATCGCGAAAAGTACCGGCGCTGGGTGAATCAGGGCATCGATGTCATGCGCCTTTATCTGCAGGCGACCAGAAAACGAGGTTTGGAAGCCTTCTTTTCCTACCGCCTCAACGCAGGAGACTCGGACCTTGGAACCACCGCCCAGGTTGCCATCAAGCAAGAGAACCCCGAATGGACCATTCGCCCCTGGCCGGATCACCCCACGCTTCATCAAGTGATCTTGTTCAACTTTGCCTTCAAGCCGGTGAGAGACTATAAGTTGAGCGTGCTGCGGGAGGCAGCCGAGAACTATGAATTTGATGGTATTGAGCTGGACATGCAACGCAGTCCACTGCTGCTACCGATTGGACGTCAGTGGGAAAACCGCCATCATCTGACACAGTTCGTGCGCTCGGTTCGAGCCATGCTGCAGGCGCTTGCCCGGAAGCGTGGCCGGCCCTATCTGCTGGCCGTGCGACTGAGCCATAGGATCGAGAGCTGCCATTTTGACGGCATCGACGTGGAGACCTGGGCAAGGGAAGGTCTGGTCGACATGTTCGTGTTGGGCACCCGTTCCCTGGACGTCGATGTCTACGCGTTCCGCCGGATCACTGACGGAACCCACATCAAGCTCTACCCCGTCATTCAGGATCACCACGGCCCCGACGGCTACAGTTACCCGCCCATCGAGGTGTTTCGAGGCGTGTTTTCCAATTGGTACCGGCAAGGAGCAGACGGCATCGAGACCTTCAATTTCGCCTGGGCGCCAGCCATCCGCGGCTATCCCCTCCCGGCGATGAATGCCAAGCAGTCCAAGGTACACCAGCAGGCCTACCGGGAAATGGGTGATCCTGAACTGATGAAGCACAAGGACAAGGTCTTCGTCCTGTCCCGCCGGGGTGGCGGTCATGGTGATCCGGTGGTTCCCAACCCGGAGAAGTGGTACACGCCGCGCCATATGTTCGGCTACACCAACATGCTGGCACCCTTGCCCTGTCCTCTATCCAGCGACGGCAAGACCGACACCTTTCTGAAACTGTTTGTGGGTGACGAGCTGAGTGCCGCGGCCGACCGTATCTCGGAATTGAGCCTGCGTATCCTGCTCCATGACGCCGCCGCCGGCGACTATCTATCCTCGAATTCCGCGAAGAAACCCAAACCCCCCGATGACACCAGAATCGAGCGCGGTGCGATCCGCGCCTTCCGCCACAGAAACTTTCTCTACAACTGCCCGGCCAGGAAAGGCATCGAGAAACGCCTGCAGCTACGGATCCACAATAGCCTGCTGCCCGCGCCAGTCCTGGAAGACGGCTGGTTGGTATTTCACGACCTGAATCCGCGCTTGTTCGCCGTCGGCGACAACCTGATCGGTGCCGTGCTCAGCCCGTCTACGAGCGATCCGGAGGAATCCATTCGGATCGAAAAACTGGAACTGCAGGTTCGGTATCAGGCGAATGACGAGTCCAAGCTCTTTTGAACCGTGCAAGCCTTGGCAGTAGACAGCCGTGGGCGTGAGCCCATGGAGAGGAGTGCACCCAAAGGTCAACGAGCCGCGACGGCGGCGGCAACTCCTCCAGAGGTTCAGGTCCTGAAGTGTGCAGTTTTCCCGGCAGGGGCAACCCCACCCCGGCAGCCGCTTCGCGGCCGCCACCTCTCCAGGGACGGGGATACCCACCGGCCACTCAACCTGAAGAATAGGCCGAAGCCAGGGCCGCTTGACGCTCCTCCCTTCCTCCTTTACACTCAAGCGAGCGCCGAGCGCAAAGAAGAATAAGAATGAAGAATAATAAGGAGTTGCACTAATGATTCCCATGTTCGACCCCATGTATTTCATAATTGTGGGTCCAGGCCTGATCCTGGCCCTGTGGGCGAGTTGGAGGGTGAAGTCCAACTTCAGGAAATACTCGGCCGTGCGGTCCATGCGCGGGCTCACCGGCGCCCAGGCGGCGGAGGAGTTGCTGCGCCAGGGCGGCGTCCGCGACGTCCGCATCGAACGCTCCCACGGCATGCTTTCCGACCACTACAACCCGGTCACCAGGACCCTGGCCCTTTCCGACGGGGTTTACGGCTCCACTTCGGTGGCGGCCATCGGCATCGCCAGCCACGAGGCAGGTCACGCGCTCCAGCACGCTCAGAACTACGGACCGCTTCGCCTGCGCTCGGCGCTGGTTCCCACCGCCGGCATCGGCTCCAACATCGGCTATCTTGTGATGGCTTTGGGCCTGTTCATCGATCCGGCCCTGGTGCTGATCGGGGCGATCCTCTTTTCGGCGGTGCTGCTCTTCCAGATCGTCACCCTTCCGGTGGAGTTCGACGCCTCCAGACGCGCCAAGGCGCTGGTGATGGAGCGCGGCCTGATCTATCCGGGGGAGCGCGAGGGAATGGACAAGGTGTTGAACGCCGCCGCCCTGACCTACGTGGCGGCCGTGGTGAGCACGCTGTTGACGCTGCTTTACTTCCTGCTGCGAGCCGGCCTGTTGGGTGGCAGGTCGGACGACTGAGGGGCTGCCGGAAGGTTGTTCGGCTGCGAAAGCCAAAAGGGGCGCCGCGGCAGGGTCCGCCGGCGCCCCTTTTCTCTTGTCCCCGTTCCCGGGGAATTCCCTCTTCCCAATCGGCGCCGGTCCCGGGCCGGGACGCCCTAGATTCCCAGGCTCAGGATCTCCGGACCGTCCTCGGTGATGGCGACGCTGTGCTCGAAATGGGCCGACGGCTTGCCGTCCTGAGTCACCACCGTCCAGCGATCGGGCAACACCCGGACCTTGTCCGTGCCCAGGCTCACCATGGGCTCGATGGCCAGGACCAGGCCGGGCTTCAGCAGTATCCCGCGGCCGTTGACCACGTAGTTCAGCACAGCCGGTTCCTCGTGGAGGTTTCTCCCGATGCCGTGCCCGGAAAATTCCTTCACCAGGGAATAGCCCCGGCCCTCGGCGTGGGCCTGTATCGCCGCCGAGATGTCTCCCAGATGGTTTCCGGGAACCGCTTTCTCAATCCCCAGCATCAGCGATTCCCGGGTGGTCTGCAACAGACGTTCGACAGCCGCAGAGATACGCCCGACGGGCAGGGTCAGGGCGGCGTCTCCATAGAAACCCCGGTGGAATACTCCATAGTCGACGCTGACGATGTCGCCTTCCCTCAGGACGTGCCTGGAGGGAATCCCATGCACCACCTGGTGGTTTACCGAGGTGCAGAGAGTGGCGGGGAACCCGTTGTAGCCCTTGAAGGCGGCCTTGGCCTTGTGCTTGAGCGTCAGATCCTCCGCAATCTTGTCCAACTCCAGGGTGGTGATGCCGGGGTGGCAGTGTCGCTTGAGGGTGTTGAGAATGTCGACCACGATCTGGTTGCATTCCTTCAAAATCGCAATCTCATTGGCCGACTTCAGATGAATCATGACCGCCGCTCCCGAAAAAGTGTCCGGTCCCCTTGGCCCGAGTCCCCGCTCGGAGAAGGTCTCCCCCCTGCCAAAGCCACACCATGATTGACAAAACCCCCTGGCATGTCAAGGCGCCGGTCCCCGGCCCTTGGCAGCAGCGGCCGGATTCGCGCCGATGTCCGCGAGCCCACGTTGCGTGCCGATTTGTGCTGCGATATGCTGGTGCCACGGCGAGGCCCCGAGGATAAACCAATCCCGCAAGACTGCTGCGCAAATTGGACCCTACGAACTACGCTTCTCTTGTCGAGCTAGCCAAAGGGGAGCATGCTTGCGCTGCTCGAGTCGTTCGCGAACCCACCGGCTAACTGCGCCTACACGACCGGCCCACTGATGTTGGACTGGCGCGAACGTTGCCGAAGGGCTAACCCGATCGAGATGGATGAGATAGAACAGCGATGAGCATCGAACAGCGCTTCGATGTTTCCCTGATCGCCGAAATGGCGCTCAAGGAAAAACAAATTCAGCAGAATTATCGTCCGATCATCGGCGTCCACAAGTGGTTTGCCCGCAGGCCGGGAACCTTGTTTCGCGGCCTGATGCTTGCGGAATTCGGGGTGGGCCGTCTGGACGAGGTCTTTTTCCGATCCAACGACTTTCCCGGACTATGCATTGCCGATCCCTTTATGGGTGGGGGTACGCCACTCATCGAAGCCAACCGCCTCGGATGCAATGTGCAGGGCGTCGATGTCAACCCAATGTCCACCTGGATCGTCCGGGAAGAGATCGAACACCTCGATCTAAAGGCCTACGCACGTGAGGCCAAGGCACTCACGGCGGCGCTCGGGGACGAGGTCGACCGATTGTACCGAACCTCCTGCCCGCACTATGGCGACGCTGGCGTACCCGTCAAGTCCTTTCTGTGGGTCAAGGTGCTCGACTGCCAAGCCTGCGGCAGGTCGTTCGATCTCTTTCCCGGCTACCTTGTCGCCAAGAATCGGCGTCACCCAAAGAATGTTCTGCTCTGTCCGACATGTGGCGATCTCAATGAGGTCGACGACCTTGAGAACCCCGGAGACTGTGTAGCCTGTGGAACGGCTCTTTACCAAAAAGGACCGGCGCAACGCGGACGCTGCCATTGCCCGCACTGCGGGCATACAAACGCCTATCCCGGGGTAGTCTCGAAACCACTTGACCACCGCCTCGTCGCCATCGAGTATCACAACCCCAAACGCAAGGCGAAACACAAGGGCCGCTTCTTCAAGAAACCTGATGCCGAGGATCTGGCGCGACTGGCGGATGCGTCCAGACGATGGGAGCAAATTGAACCCCGATTTGTTCCGGACGAGCCGATCCCAACCGGAGATGAAACGGCTCGGTTGCATCGGTGGGGCTACAAGCGATACCGGGAAATGTTCAACCCGCGTCAACTGCTTGGCCTTGAACTGAGCTGCCGGCTGATTGCCGAGACCAAGGACGAACGGGTGCGCCATGCACTCGCGACCAATCTTTCCGACCTGTTGCGTTATCAGAACATGTTGTGTCGATACGATACGATGAGCCTCAAGTCTCTCGACATATTTTCTGTGCACGGATTCCCCGTCGGGCTTGTGCAGTGCGAGTCCAACTTGCTTGGTATTACCAATAGCGTTGGCCTGAGCGTCGGCTCCGGGGGCTGGTCGAACATCGTAGACAAGTACGTCAAGGCGAAACGCTATTGCGAGGCACCCTACGAGGTTCGCCAAACCGGATCCCGCAAGATCCGGGTTCCGATTGAGGGCGAGCAAATCGGCGAAACCCGTAACGGCACACGCCGCAAGGTTTCCATTCGTTGCGGCAGTGCAACGGAGATCCAGTTTACTCCTGACAGTCTCGATGGCGTTTTCACGGACCCTCCGTACTTTGGCAACGTGCAGTATGGCGAGCTGATGGATTTCTGCTATGTCTGGCTCCGTCGCCTCGTCGGGAAGGAAGCGGAAGGTTTCAGCCGTCCGTTCACACGGTCACCGAATGAGTTGACCGGCAATGTGACTGAGGGTCGTGGACTGGAGCGATTTACCGAAGGGCTATCCGAGGTCTACTCGCGCATGGTCGGTGCCCTGAAGCCGGGCGCTCCACTGGTCTTCACGTATCATCACAACCGGCTCGAAGCTTATTGTGCAATTGGCATCGCTATCCTGGATGCGGGTGTCGTTTGCTCAGCGTCGTTGCCGTGTCCCGCGGAAATGGGCGGCTCGATTCACATACACGGCACTACTTCGTCCATCATCGACACCGTTTTCGTATGCCGGAAATCGGGCACGACTCGCCGAAGCTGGCTATTCGACACACCCGACCGCTTGGTCGAAATCGTCAGCCAGGACCTGACAGACCTCGCCGCCACGGGCAGGAGGTCCTCCCATGGCGACACGAGATGCATTGTTTTCGGTCACCTGACACGGATAGCTGTCTGGAAGCTTCGAGAAACCTGGAATCCGTCCAACTCGACAAAGGAAAAGATCGCATTGTTTCGCGCCGTGATGTGGTCTTATGGAGACCCCGATCAGCTTGCGCGCCGTGCGACAACAAGCGAAA
Organism: Terriglobia bacterium; assembly: GCA_963665655.1. Lineage (GTDB taxonomy): Bacteria > Acidobacteriota > Terriglobia > Versatilivoradales > Versatilivoraceae > Versatilivorator. The sequence goes on along the minus strand of OY762429.1, from coordinate 2,771,893 downwards.
CGAACGTGTTCACTTTGCAAAACATGCATCAACTCGTCGAATATACGCGCCTTGCCGAGTTTCGCTCCCGGTAGCCGCGCCGACAGTGCAATGACATCCATCGCCTGACAGGTCCACCTGCCAGATATGGTCGGTTAAGCGACCTTCCTGGCCCCTCACTTGGAATCTGTGGGCAGTCCCTGCCGCAAGCCGTACGCTGCTATCGCCCCCTTCATGCCACGACCCTGGCGGGGCTGCCGACCGTCAAGCCCCTCCGATTGACAATCCAGGTCCAAACGTTTAAGTTCACTCGACATCCGGAGGGAGGATCCGATGAGAAAGCGAGCGGAGCCGGTCTTGGATTCCGAGGTGGACGATGCCATCGAATCCCTGCGCTCGCTGGTTCGACAAGCGCATCGACTGGTGATCTTCCGGGCTGTCCTGAGAGACCCGGTGGTGGCGGCTCTGCTCGATTTCCTGGGAGGAATCGCCGGCAGCCGACTCCACACCGCCAAGGTTTCCAGGCGAGTTGCCGCCAGCTACGCCTTTTTTTTCTCCGGCCTGGCTTCGCAGGCCGTCCCCGGGCGAGACACCGCCGTGGGCACTCCCTGGCAGAACCACCTGCTGAACCTGGTGCTGCGCGACGAGAATCCCTTTTCCCGAGGGGCCGAGGGTCACGGCCTGGACCGGTTGGGTCCTTCTCTGGTCCTTCAGGCGGAAGCGGACCTGGATCGTCTGCGGGAGCTCTATTCCTTGCGGAGCGAGCAGGTGGCTGCCGCCTTCCGGTTGATGGGCTGGGATGGAGCCTGGCCGGGCTGGGACCGGCTGCGGGCCGAGGAGGCCCCCTGCGAGCCGCTCTCCGACCAACGCCTGGAGATGAAACGGAGGCTGAGCCGGGCGCCCGACTGGGGTCCGCTGGTGCCGGAGCTGGCCGCCTTCTACTCCCGGAACGGCACCGGAAACTTCGGCGAGTTTCAGGCCTTTCACTGGAACCCGCGATCTCAGGGCGGCGTGTTGGAGGGCATTGCGTCACCCGACCCCATCACCCTGGAAGACCTGGTGGGGTACCAGGACCAAAAACAGTGGCTGGTCCGGAATACCGGCTACTTCCTGGCGGGCCACCCGGCCAACAATGTCTTCGTCTACGGCGATCGAGGGACCGGGAAGTCGTCCGCCATCAAGGCGCTCCTGAACCGCTTTGCCGGCTCCTCCTTGCGCATGGTGGAAGTCTCCCGCGACGATCTGGACGACTTGCCCCGGGTGATGAGCCTGCTCCGGGAGAGGCCGCAGCACTTCATCGTTTTCGTGGACGACCTGTCATTCGAGGAAGGGGAGACTCAATACAAGACTCTGAAGGCCGTGCTGGAAGGAAGCCTGGAATCGCGCCCCGGCAACGTGGTGGTCTACGCCACCTCCAACCGCCGCCACTTGATTCGGGAGTTCTTCTCGGACCGCAACGACTTGCAGGGTGACGAGATCAGGCGCCAGGATACTCTGCAGGAAAAAGTCTCGCTGGCCGACCGCTTCGGCATCCAGTTGTCCTTTGTGGCCCCCGATCAGAAGCAGTACCTGGCCATCGTTCACGCCATGGCCGGAAGGCGCCGCCTCACCTTGAAGCCCGGGGACCTGGAACGGCGCGCGCTGCAATGGGCCCAGCGCTACAACGCCCGCTCGGGGCGCACTGCCCGTCAGTTCATGGACTGCCTCTGCGCTGAATTGGATCCCGGCCATCGCTGACCCGCACTACGGATTCCCGACGAGACGGCCCCGCAGAAGCCGGACCCGGAACGGGTCACTTCCTGCGCAGGTAGTAGCGGGCGACGTACTCGGTCACCATGCGGTCGGTGTTGTACTGCGGGATCAGGGTTTGCATGGCCCGGCGAATCTTCGCGATCCAGCCCCTGGGGATTTCCCGGGAGTCCCGCTCGAAAAACAGCGGATAGAGATTCCGGCCAAGCCGGTGGAGCTCGCGGATCATCACCTCCAGGTCGAACAACCCCTCCGGATGGTCGGTCTTTTCTTGGGCGTGCACGCTGGCAGTCTCCAGGCGGCCAGGGGCCGAATGGCGGCCGCAATCTATAGCATGTCCCCTGGAATGATTCCACAGAGGGTGGGTGGCAGGATCCCTGGCGGGTCGGGATAGGGGGTCCCGCACCGCCCGGTTGACGCTCTCGACCGGCCTCTGTTAGGCTCCGCTGAACCTGGCGTCCGGAACGCGTCCAATGGGCCAGCGACCTCCCGACATTTCCCCTCCCGCATCCCCTCCCGGAAAGCCTCCGCTTCCGACAGGGAACAGGCTCTTCTGGTTCTCGATCGGCTTGAGCCTGTTGGTGGGCATGACCATCAACCTGCTGCCGGTCACCTTCAAGGTGTTCGAGAAGTTGTTCCAGGCCGGATACGAAATGCAGGGCAGGGCCGAAGCGCTCTTTTTCCTGGGCGCCCTTGCCGGAAACATCCTGGCCGGGCAGGTTACCCATAGCCGTGGTCCGGCCGTGTCGGTGAAACGGGGCCTCGCCGTCGGAGGACTGGGCTTTCTCTTGTTGGGGGGCGCCCAGAACTGGCTCATGGCGCAAGCCGGCGCCGTTCTCATGGGGGCGGGGCAGGTCTGGCTCACCGTGGTCTATGCCACCATCACGGCCCACCAGTTTCAGGAATCCCGCCAACGGGTCTTCGCGGCCCTGGCCCTGACCATGGCGGTTGGCGGCACCCTGGCTCCGCTGGGACTGGGGGCTTACGTGGACCATGCCTGGTTGGAACGAGGCTGGCCCTGGTGGATTCCCTACGCCGGCCTGATGAGCTTCTATCTGCTGACCCGTCTGACGGTGCCCTCGATACCGGAGTGGACTCCCCCGGCGGCAAACGGGGACGCCCCACCCCGCGGCGGGCGTCTGGTTCTGTCTCCCTCGCTGTGGCTCATCGGCCTGGCCTTCACCTTGCACGGGATCGGACAGATGGGCGCGGTGGTCTGGCTGGGCCGGCTTTTCGCCAAGCGCCTGCTTCTCTCCGAGACCCAGGTAGGATCGATGATTGCCGTCAACATCACCGGCTTCATCGCCGGACGGGTGATCTGGACCTGGTTGGGCGGGCGCATCCCCGAGCGCATCCTGCTGGGTTGCAGCGCCGGCGTGGGAGCCACTTTCTATGTCCTGACCATTCTCAGCGGAAGCTACCAGCTCGCATTGGCCATGATCTTCGTGGCGGGGATGGGAATGAGCGGCGACGCCATCGCCCTGCAGTCCTTCACGGCGCTGCGCTTCCGCCGCCAGGCCGCCCGGGCCTTCGGAATCACCCAGGCACTGGGGCACCTGGGCGCGGCCATGGGACCCTACTATATCGGCTTTGTGGGAGACCACAGCGGGACCCTGGAGCAGGCGATCTGGGTCATCCCCATCACCATCGGCACCCTTTCCCTGCTCGGGTTCCTCTGGCACCTGCTGGACCGGCCTGCCCGGACACCGGAAGCCCCGTAGGAGCGGGAGAGGCCCCGAGGAACTCATCCGGAATCCGTTGCAAGGCTCTTCTTCCGTTGAATAATCCCCATCCCCGGCATAGAATGGGTGGTCTTGTCGCTCCCTGTTTCTCCCGACACATTCCCATGATCCTATTTCGCCGAAAGCGGCCGACACTTCGCCCATTCCGCCTGGCACGGCCGCCGGCCGCGGCCCCCCTGGTCTGGATACCCCTGCTGGTGCTGGCCTGGGGGGCGGCTTCCCTGCACCTGGCCGGGTCTTTCCTGTCTCCGCGGGTGTTGTCCGGCGACGACGACCGCTACCAGTTTCAGACGTTCGCCGGAGCCCAGGTGGTGACGGCGGCGCCCCTGCAGCTCCCGGCGAGGATTTCGGTCCTGCTGCTGCCCGGCAGCTACTCCGAGCGGACCTGGCCGGAGGTCGAGCTCAGGGTGCGCCGACTGGCTGTGCTGGGGGAGCGGCTGGGGCGATTCCGGCTTCACGTTGTGGCCGACGGCAGGGTCAGCTCCTGGGAAACCTCTGCGGAAGCTCTGCCGCACGACCTGGCCGGGCTGAGATCCGGCCGCGAGGGCATAGCTGCCGGAGAGACCGAGCCGCCGCCCCGAAAGGATGAACGGGCGGTCGGCCTCTACCAGGAGACAGGACAACTTCTGCCGGCGCCGTCGGTCCCGTGGGAAACCCTGATACTGATCGCTCCGGATTCGGAGATCGCCGACCAGGAGCTGAAATCCTATTGCTCCGCCTATCTTGCCGACCGCTTCGGCCGGCAGAAGGTCCGCCTGGTCTATTGGGAGATCCCCGGCGATCCAGCTCCCGGCTCACCATCCGCCGCCGAAAAATCGGAGGGGGGAGCGGCCTCGGAGGAATCCGAGGCCGGCGACGGAGTCTGGACCACCGTCGCCCGATCCACCTGCGGTTCCGTCATAGAAACGGTGGGCGAATTGACCCAGGCCCTGCTGCCGTCCTCCTGTACCGAGATCCCCATGCCGGAGGTCGCCCTGCCCAAGGGAGTGGTTCAGTACCGGGCCCGGCTGGTGGACCGGGTGGACGGGCAGGTTGTGACGGAGTTCCCGGCGCTTTCCCGGTCGCTGGATGGCGGCACGGTCTTGCCCGGAGACTTCGCCCGGCTGCTGAGCTCCCTGCGCAAGGCTCGCCAGGCGGCGGCTCAAAGGAACGGCGAAGTGCTTCAGGCTTCGCTCAGGCAAGCCCTCGACCTCAACCCCTTTCATCCTCCCACCTTGAGGTTCGCCGCAGGGGTCTACCGCAGGCAGGGCGAGCTGAGAACCGCCCTGCAACTGATGACCCCCCTGGCCTCGCTGATGCCACGCAACGCTTCCATCTTCACTGAGATTGGAGACCTCCACTTCGACCTTCAAGATTGGGAGCAGAGCGAGCAAGCCTACCGGAGAGCCATGAACGCCGATCCGGGCGGATCGGCCGTGCTGGCGAAACTCATCGGGATCCGGGAGGCGCAGGGAGAGATTGCCCGGGGGCTGCTGGAGATCGGTCCCGCCCTGCAGCGCTTTCCGGAGGGAGCCAACCTCCATGCCCGTCGTGGCAGTTTGCTGGAGAAGTCGGGCCGGGCCGAGGAGGCTCTCAGGTCCTACGGCAGAGCCGTCGAGCTCAGGCCGGAACTGGGAGAAGGACACCTTGGATTGGCCCGGATCCATCTGGCGCGGGATCGGAAGGACCAGGCCCGGGAGGCACTGCAGCAGGCCGCCGGGAAGATCCCCGATGCTCCCGGGCTCCAGATGCGTTTTGCCGGCTTCTGCGAAAAGGAGGGCCTGGACGACCAGGCGCTCGACTTCTATCGCAAGGCCTTGAATGTCGACCCGGGATTGCCGGACGCCTATCTGGGGCTGGCTCGGGTTCAGATGAATCTGGGCGAGATCGATGACGCTCTGGTCACCGCACGCCAGGGGCTGCAAATCGCCCCCCGCTCGGTGGAACTTCACCAGTTCCAGGGTGATCTCCTGAAGCAGAGCCACCGGATCCCGGAGATGCGGCGGGCGGTCGAAACCGCGGCCACCACCTTCCCCGGAAATGTCGAAGTCCTGGCCAGGCTGGCCCGGGTTCGGGACGTCTTCGGTTATCGGGCGGCCGAGGCTTATGAGAGCCTGGCCGAGGCTCTGGAAGCCGAGAAAGCCGATTCGGATCGACTGGAGCCGGTGCTGGAACGAGGCCTGCTGGTAGCCCTGCGGGACGGAGATCGAGCCCGGGCCGCGAGTATGTCGGCGCGTCTGAAGCAACTGGGCAGAGGGGATATCCCGGCCATCGATCCGATCGCGGGACCAGCGTCAAAGAAAGGCCTGTTGGTGGTTCCCGGCGGGGTTCGAGGCCTGGCGCGGGCAGCCGGCTTGCGGGAAGACACGCCCCCCGAAACCTTCGCTTCCGATTTCGTCTCCCACCTGATACGCCGAACCTACGGAAAGGCCGGGGCCGGGTACGTGCAGGCGCTGCGCTACTACTTCGACTCGGTGGCGGCTCTGCGGGCCTATGCCCGCTCGAAGAAGCTGGAGTTTCAGATCCTGCTCGAGACCGGGAACGAATCTCGCCTCAAGAAGACCCGGGAGGTCCTGGCCCTCCTGGGGTGGGCCATCAGACGGTCCGAGGGAAGGATCCGGGTGGAGTTGGGCACCGATGAATTGGCCGCACTCAGACAGACCTTCTCTTCGGCCCTGGGCGTGGACGAGATGGAAATGAAGTCGCAACTGGAGGCCGGAGCTTCTTACCGGTTGACGTTCAGCGATCAGGCGGTGCCCATCATCTTCGAAGAACGGTTCTGGTTGAGGCGTTTCTTCGACGGGAACCGCCCGGTCGGAGGCCTCTTGAGAGCGTTCGCGGAGAATATCCCTTCCGCCCGGCTCTACGCGGGTCTGGCGGCAATGAACGATGAGGCCCGCCGCCTGGTGGTGGAGACCTACACCAGCCGGGAACTGTTGGAGGTGCACCCGAACAGTCTTCTGGCCTACGGTTCAGCCCTGTCCGTCCGCGAGGGAGGGCTGCTTCTACCCGGCGGCGCCGGTGCGGCGGCGGCCTGGGAGTCGCTCCTGGGGACCCGCCCCGATAGACCCAAGCGCTTTGTTCGGCGCCTCTTCAGCCAGGACAACGGCAAGCCGCTGGCCTTTTATCACACGCTCATCAACCTGCCGGATTCGAACCAGCGCTTTTTCACCAGCAGTCCGGGCCGATTGGCCAAGTTCTATGCAGCCTTTCCCTTTACGGGTTCCGAGGAAGCCAAGCGACGCATCGTCAACCATCGCATCCCCTTCAGGACCCTGGTGCGGGAACTGCCTATCGATGGGGAGGGACGGATTCGCTTCCCGGGAAGCGCCAGGGTCTGGACGGTTTCCCATGGATGGTCGGGCAGGCCGGACGAGATCCCAACCTCCGCGGGCCTGGCCGCCCCGGCCGTCTCCCCGGAAGCCGAGGACGAAATCCTGCTTCGACTGCCCCTGGAGGAGTATCAGTTCGGCATGAAGAAGTACAGCTTGGCGGAGAACTTTCTGGCGGTGGTGCACCTGGAACGCCACTGGGATCGTCCCATCTCGGAAGAGGCCGCCCTGCTGCTATCCAGGCACTATGCCAAGTATCGCGAGATATTCCCCTACCTGGCGTCTCTGCCGCGCCCCTCCACCCAGCAACTCCAGCGGTTCTTCCAGGCAGCCCGCAATGTCGAGGACGTGGGCCTCACCAGCTTGAACGACACCCTGGGACTGTTTCACGGATTGCTCCAGACCCTGGTGCTCCTTTCGGAAAACCGCGCCCTGGAGGAATCTGAAATTGCCTCGATTCTGGAGGCTTTCTGCCAGAGATTCGCCGGCGCCAGGACCGAGGCGGAATTCGCTGGGGCCACGGTGGCTGTCCTGCGACGCCTGGAGCAGGCTTTGCCCGTCCCACCTCCCCCAGCGGACAGCGATTCGTCATCCTACACGAGAAGCAACGCCGGGCGCTCGAAGATCCTGGCGCCACAGCCGGCCGGCCTCGACGGGCAATTGATGGCGGCCCTCGGGGGCAGATCCAGGCAGGTCGAATTCGAGTCCAACGGCCGGAGGGCCACCATCGATGCCGGCTCGATGAATCGAAAGAGGCTCGAGGAGGTCCTGCGGCTGCAGCGGGTCCCCTCGCTGAACGGTCTGCTGGAGCTATACGATGCGGCCCAGGCCGTCCGAGGGGATGGGGACCAGACCGTCCTGGACACTTTCAAGAGGAGGTTCGGGGAACTCCATGAACTGGAGCAACAAATTGAGAATCAGTTGACCGACGCGCAGCGGGGCAATGCGGTCTTTTTGCAGCGGGGCCGGACCTCAAGGTGGGTCCGTCAACTGAACAATGCGATCGTCAACCGCAGCCGCGGCAACCGCTCGGATGCCCTTCCCGAGTTGTCTCAGGAAATCGTCGGCCATCTCGACGGGAGTTTCAAGGATGCCCTGGTCGGATGGGTCTACGCCTACTACTTCTCTCCCCGGGACCTGGTGGTCGCTGAAGATCCGCTGCTGACCAGGAAGCACCAGTTCCACGTCGCCGTTGGCAGCGGCGGGCGCAATTACTGGCCGGTGGCATCCCGGCAAACGTTGCGGCGCCAGACCGGGAACTACTTGCGGGGCCCGCTGTGCCAGATTGCAACGCTGACGGGAGAGATCGGACTGGTCAAGGCCGAAGCCGGGGAATCCATAGGAACGGACCCGGTGGTCGAGGGATTCGCGGCCGCACAGCTTTCCGGGGTGAGATCCCTGCCCTGGTCGCACCTCAACCCGCTCAGCATGCACCTGGTGGCATTGAAGATCCGGTTGGCCCGAGAATTCCTGGCCCGGTCAGCCTTGCAGCAGGAAATGCAACAGGACCTGGCGCAGATTGTCGAGGGATTGCTGGGGCCGACCCGGAGAGCCGAGTTGCTGGAAGCCGTAGCCACACGGGAACTGGAAGGCATATCCGCCATGCTGAGCTCCTCCGATCTCTACTTCCTCGGGAATCGCCTGTGGGACGAAAAGCAGGCCGCTCACCTGGGGAACGGACCGATCCGGGAGGCGTTGGAGCGCGCCTCAGTCCTGGTTCCATCCCATCAGGACCGATTCTTTGCAGGATCCGAGTTGAGTGACCGCACCTATGGCAAACGGCTCCCGCCACCACCCTACGAAGAGTACAACAACTCTTTGCTGACTCACCATCTCTCCAGGCGATTGGGTCACTTGATGCTGGCGCTGGCCGAATCGGCCGACCGGTCCGGCCTGCCCCTGGAAGCCCTGGCCCTGGTGGCGGAACCGGCCGTAAGGCACTTGGCTCTCAACGCTCAAATGAACAACAGCGCCGACTGGAGAGGCGCTCTTCGGTCCATGTCCCAGCTCCCGCTGGAGGAGCTGGTTCGCCAGGTGGTCCTGCCGGAACCGGACTATTAGGTGGGAGCAACCTCATGAGTAATCTTCGCGGCTGGATGGCGCTGGCTCTCTTCCTGGGAACCGTGCAAACGGCGGCACCCCAGAAAGACGGGGCCCCCGACCGCTTGGCGCGGGCGGCAAGGGAAAGACCCGGGGGCGGCATCTTCCGGATCAGCAGACTTCTCGCCGTCCAGCGCGCCGGCCAAGCCCACTTCCTGGAGATCAGCACCCGGGGCCTGCCCTTCATGGGATCTGAAGAGGCCAAGGTGACCATGATCGAGTTTTCGGATTACCAGTGTTTCTTCTGCCGGCGCCACGACCGGCAGGTCGCTCCCCGCATCGTGGAGGAGTACGTCGAGAGCGGCCAGGTGAAGTATGTCTTTGCAGATTTCCCGCTGGCGTCCCACGCCGGGGCATCCAAAGCGGCCCAGGCGGCCCACTGCGCCGGCGATCAGGGCAAGTACTGGGAAATGAACGACCTGTTGTTCCGGCACCCCCAATCCCTCACCGAGACGACGCTCAGAGCCTTCGGCGACAGCCTGGGGCTCGATAAACCGGTCCTGCTGGACTGCGTCGAAAGCGGCAAATACGCTCAGAAGGTCCGGGACGGCTTGAGTCAGGGCAAGAGGGTCGGGGTCCGGGGGACCCCCTCCTTTTTCTTTGGCTTGACGGACAAGACCCAATCCACGATCCGGGTCCGGAGAACCTTGACCGGAGCCCATCCCTATCCCGCCTTCCAGAGGCTGATCGAGGAGCTGCTGGCGCAGTAACCCGGCCAGACGGTTCCCCACAGGTAGTCGAGGGCGCTTGTCAGATTTTTGGAGCGGTCGGTTGGCTCTTCTCTGAAATCACTGCTTCATCCCGCGGCGGCCGGCTGGACCACCAGGAGGCCAGCATGGCTCCCGACATGTTCATCCAGGGCCCGAAAACGGCCGACGGCAAGGCCGCCATCGAGCTCTGCCACACCTTGACCGCCAGTCCCGAAGCCATGCCTCCGTTCTGAAGGCCCACTTCAATGGCCACGGTACGGGAGTCGGTTTCCCCCAGTCCCAGCGCTCGGGCGCCTCCGTAGCCGAAGAGATAACCGACAACGTTGTGAATCACAGCGGCCACGATGATGGTCAGCACGAAGCCGCCGGCCAGCAGAGAGTCGCGGGACAGGGAGGTGATGATCCCGATGATGAAGCAGATCGAGAACATGGAGACGAAAGGCAGGGCCCTCATGATGGAGGTGGAAACCAGCTTGAGGTTGGGCCGAGTGGCTCCCAGCCGTGTCAGAATGGCGTTGGCCACCAGCCCTCCAGCCACCGGAAGGATGATCATCTTGATGATGGCCACCATCATGGCAACGAACTTTACTTCCACGTAGGTGCCTGCCAGGAGCTTGGTCATGGCCGGTGTCATGAGCGGTGCGGCCAGGGTGGAGCAGGAGGTCATGGTGACCGAAAGGGCCACGTTCCCCTTGGCCAGGAAGGTCATTACGTTTGAGGCCACCCCCCCGGGACAGGAGCCGATCAGCACCATGCCGGCCGCGACCTCCGGATCGGTGGTGGTCAGCATTGCCAGCCCCTTCCCCACAAAGGGCATGACCGAAAACTGCAGAACCAGGCCGATGATCACGGCCTTGGGAAAGGAAAACACCCTGAGGAAGTCACCGGGAGTCAACTGGGTGCCCATGCCGAACATGATGATCTGAATGAGCGGCACCATCAGCGTGCTGAGCTCGAACCCGGACCAGGTGTGAAAGGCGGCAGGATAGAACATGGCCGCGGCCACGAAGGCCGCCACCCAAAGCGTGAAGGCAAAGGCCGAGTAGTTTCGGCTCTTGCCCACGGCGATGGCCAGCAGGCTGAACAGCAGAATCACTGCCGGTCCGACGAACCGCGCCGCGCCGGTGGCCAGGAAGACCGGGATCAGAAGGATGCAAACCAGAGCCGGAAGCAGGCAGGCGCGGCAGGCGCCGCCCTGGGACAGGACAGGACGGTTCTTCTGGTCGTAAGATGCCATGGGTTTCCTGATCGCGGGCGGCAACGATCGATGCGAGTGGAAAGGCCGGGTTACAATTGAGGTCGGTTCCCCCGGGCCTTTCCCGGTTTCCTGCCGATGGATCCGGCGGGGACGATGGGCGGAGGTTCCGCAGCCCGGCACTTCTCAATAGAGCTGGCGCGCCCGGAGGGATTCGAACCCCCGACCTGCGGCTTCGAAGGCCGACGCTCTATCCGGCTGAGCTACGGGCGCTCAAAGTGCGGTAGCTCAAAAGTCGGCTGATTATAGCCGAGTGGGGGATGGCAGGCAAGACGGGGCCGGAGTCCTGGCGCGCGAGACATCTTAAAGGAGAGACCATGAAGATCAGCCGGTTGCAGTGCCTGCATGCCGATGCGGGATGCCGCAACTTCGACTACCTCAAGATCACCACCGACGACGGGATCACGGGCTGGAGCGAATTCAATGAGTCCTTTGGCGGGATGGGGGTGTCGGCCGTCATCCAACAACTGGCGCCCACGCTTCTGGGAAGAGACCCTCGGGCCTACGAGGCCATCGGCGCCATGCTCTATGCCGTCCGGCGCCAGGCCAGCGGGGGACTGGTGCAGCAGGCGCTGGGGGCCATCGAAAACGCGCTGCTGGACCTCAAGGCCAAGTCCCTGGGGATTTCGGTCAGCGAGATGCTGGGCGGACCGGTGCGAGACCGGATCCGCCTCTACTGGTCCCATTGCGGAACCTACCGGGTGGCCTGGCACGAGGAGATGGGTCTCCCTCCGGTGGAGACGCTGGCTGACGTGGTGGCCGCGGGCAAGGAAGTGGTGGCCAGGGAATTCACGGCTCTGAAGACCAACATCTTCCTGCTGGACGGAAAACCGCGCCTGCACATCCCCGGCTTCTCCCTGGTCGACGAGTTTCCGGCCCTGAACGCGGAACGGTCGGTCCTGCGGGCCATGTGCGACCAGTTGGAAGCCTTCAGGGAAGGCGCCGGTCCCGACATGGATATCCTGGTCGACCTGAATTTCAACTTCAAGACCGAGGGCTTCCTGAAGATGGCGCGGGCCATGGAGCCATTCGATCTGCTGTGGGTGGAGATCGACAGCCGGGACCCCAAGGCACTGCAGTGGATTCGCCGCGGCACCCGAATTCCGCTGGCCTCGGGTGAGTGTCTGTTCGGCAGGCGCGACTACAAGCCCTACCTGGAGCAGCAGTCCATGGATGTGGCCATCATCGACGTCCCCTGGAACGGATTGGCCGAATCGCTGAAGATTGCCTCCCTGGCCGACATCCACGAGGTAAACGTGGCTCCCCACAACTTTTACAGCCCCCTGGCCACCATGATGAGCGCGCACTTCTGCGCGGTCGCTCCCAACGTGCGGATCATGGAGATCGACCCGGACACGGTTCCCTGGTACGACGACCTGGTGACCGAAGGGCCCAGGATCGTGGAGGGATATCTGCACCTGCCCAGCGGTCCGGGCTGGGGCACCGAGGTGAATGAGGAGGCGGTGAGAGCCCACCCGCCAAGGGTGAAGCAGTGGAAGTTTTCTTGAGGTTGCGGTTTAGGGTGAGCGCGGCGATACTCAGCCGCCGGTCGTCTTGGAGGATTTGCCGGGGTAGCTGGTTGGGGCGCCTTCCCCGCCGATCTGCACCGTAAAGGTCCCATCGGCCCGGACCGAGGCCTTGATGAACTGGCCGGCTTCCCCCTCGGGGTTGGCGATGAACCGTGGATCGGTATTCAACTCGGGACCGGTCCGGAGGTTGCGATGAACCTGCCAGATGGTTTCAATCCCCTCCACCCGCATCAGGGTTTTCATGGTCTCGGGTTCCGCCCCCTTTTTGGGAGCGTTGTTGACGACCACGACCCGCGGCCGAATGCTTTCAATCAGGACCGGGTTGTTGCTGGAATCCAGTCCATGGTGGCTGATCTGAAACAGGTCCACCCTTCCGACCCGGTTCACCGGACAGACCAGCTCGGCTTCAAACTCCCAGGTCAGATCTCCCGTGTCCAGGAACGAAAAGCCGCCGTAGCTCAACAGCAAGACCAGGCTCTGGCCATTGTCGGTTTCATCCGGTGGTTTGGGGGTCCTGGCGTCGCAAGACGGATTGCGAGTGAAGTTTCCGCTTGTCGGCAGAAACTCTCCCGCGGAGGCCAGGCAGTGCAGTCCCACTCTGGGCAGCCCTGCTGACTGCCTCAGCGCAATCTCATCGCCGGGCTCGAGCGTCCGGGAACCTCCCCGGGTCGTTTCCCGATACTTGGCGATCCCCGCCCTTGCCCGTTTCAAATCGCCTTTGGCGGCATAGTCGCTTTCGCTGGGAAAACCCCGATCATAGAAGTTCCCGATGGGGATCCGCTGGTTGACTCGCGTCGCTCCAGCGTAGTGATCTCCATGCCAGTGGGTAGCCACGAAATGGTCGATCCGGGTCAGGCCGGCGACCTGGCTGGCCACCTGATGGATCCGGGCGGCGTGGCTCTCCCTGTCCTCTCCGGCATCCACCAGGACCGACTCGCCACTGGGGGTGACGATCAGAGTGGCCGCTCCCCCGTCGACATCCACCCAGTAGATTTCCAGCGGCCGATCCGGCGTGGCCGCTTCCTCCGCAACAGGGGATGGGGCCTCGGAGGAGCACCCAGCCAGGGACAGAACCATGGCGATGAGAGCCGGAAAAGCCTTTGACATGGGATCTCCTTCTAGGCCAGGAGCTGCTTGACCACATTCCCGTGCACGTCGGTCAACCGGAAGTCCCTTCCCTGGAAACGGTGGATCAGTCGGGTGTGGTCGAACCCGAGCAGATGGAGAATGGTGGCGTGCAGGTCGTGCACGTGGACCTTGTCTTTCACTACGTTGAACCCCAGGTCGTCCGTCTCTCCCAAGGTGGTGCCGGGGCGGATGCCGCCGCCGGCCAGCCAGATGGCGAAAGCGTTGGGATGGTGGTCGCGACCGTCGGTTTCCGGTCCCTGCACCATGGGCGTGCGCCCGAACTCCCCTCCCCAGAGCACCAGGGTTTCATCCAGCAACCCCCGCTGCTTGAGATCCTTGATGAGAGCCGCCGAGGGTCGATCAGTGTCCAGGCAGTTGGTCTGAATGCGGTTGGTAAGGTCGGCGTGCTGATCCCAGGACTCATGGAAGAGCTGCACGAAACGGACCCCTCTCTCCACCAGGCGCCTGGCCAGCAGGCAGTTGTTGGCGTAGGAGGACTTCCCGGGTTCCGCCCCGTAGAGATCCAGGATGGATTGGGGTTCGGTGGAGATATCCATGAGATCGGGCACGCTGGACTGCATGCGAAAGGCCATCTCGAAGGAATTGATGCGCGTGGCGATCTCGGGGTCCCCGATCGCCTGAAGCCGCATGCGGTTGAGATCCCGAACCGCGTCCAGCGACGCCTTCTGAAGGCCGGAATCGATGCCCTTCGGGTTGGAAAGATAGAGGACGGGCTCTCCGGCGCTCCGGAAGGTCACGCCCTGGTGGACGGTGGGCAAGAAGCCGCTCCCCCAGCAGGCATTGCCGCCGCTGGGTCCCTTGCTGCCCGAGCTGAAGACCACGAAGGAAGGCAGGTCCCGGGACTCGCTGCCCAGGCCGTAGGTGACCCACGACCCCAGGCTGGGCCGGCCGAACTGCTGGGATCCGGTGTTCATCAGGATCTGGCCGGGAGCGTGGTTGAAGGCGTCGGTGGTCATGGACTTCACAATGGCAATGTCGTCGGCGACACTGCCGAGGTGGGGCAGCACCTCCGATATCTCGGCATTGCTTTGGCCGTGGCGGCTGTACTTGAACTTGGGGCCCAGCAGCGTGGAATGGGGGTCGATGAAGGCCGCCCGATAGCCCTCGAGCAGCTCGGCGGGCGGCATGGTCCCATCGAACCGGGTCAGCTCGGGCTTGTGATCCAGCAGTTCCAGGTGGCTGGGAGCCCCCGCCATGAAGAGAAAGATGACGTTCTTGGCCTTGGGCGCATAGTGGGGCGCCTTGGGAGCCAGAGGATCACTGCGCTGCTGCCGGGCAGCGGCCAAGCCGGTTTCTCCCAGCAGGTGACCCAGCGCCACCGATCCCAGGCCGACCCCGCACTGGGCCAGAAACCAGCGGCGGGAGATTTCATGGGGATCCGTCATTCCGGTTCGATACCGATTGCTCATGGCTTCTTCCTTATTCCTTGCTTATGGTCTCGTCCAGGTTCAGCAGCACGCGGGACAGGGCCGTCCAGGCGGCCAACTGGACCGGGGTGGTCCCTTCCGGCAGCCGCGGGCGTTCTTCGGGACTGTACCCGGCCAGGTCCCAGGGGCTGACCCATCCGTCGGCCAGCCGATGCTTCTGTTCACTCAGGAAGGCCAGCAGACGGCCGACCTCATCCCGGGTGGGCTGCCGGGCCAGGCACCGTCGAAAGGCGTAGGTGAGCCGCTGCTCCCGGTTGTCTCCACCTTCGCGTAGCGCCCGCAGGGCCAAGGCTCGAGCCGCTTCCAGAAAGACCGGTTCGTTGAGAGTCGTCAGAGCCTGAAGAGGCGTGTTGGAGAGAGGCCGGCGCACGCAGGACGACTCCCCGCTGGGAGCGTCGAAGGTCTGGAGCATGGGGTAGGGAACGGAGCGGTAGCGGAACGTGTAGATTCCCCGCCGGTAGCGGTTCCATCCCTGGGCTTCCTCCCAGACCTTGGGACTGAAGCTGGACGGCCGAACGAAAAGAAACCTGGGTGCGGGCGAGTAGACGCTGGGACCGCCGACCTCGGGCCGAAGCAGGCCGCTGGCGGCCAAAGCAATGTCTCGGACCACCTCGGCGTCCACTCGAAATCGCGGGCCCCGGGCCAGCAGGCGGTTGTAGGGATCCTCGCGGTACAGTCGGGGAGTCGCCCGGGACGACTGGCGATAGGTGGCCGAGGTCACGATGAGTCGATGCAGGGACTTGAGACTCCATCCCCGCTCCATGAACTCGACCGCAAGCCAATCCAGCAGCTTGGGATGGGAGGGCGTCTCGCTCTGTTTCCCCAGGTCCTCGCTGCTTCGCACCAGGCCGATGCCGAAATACCCCTGCCAGACCCGATTGACCAGGGTGCGCGCCGTTGTGGGAGCCTTGCGGTCCACCAGCCAACGGGCGAACGCCAACCGGTCGGCGGGACCGTCCTCCGGCAAGGGATGGAGAAAGGCCGGCGCCCCGGGACGGACGCGCTTGCCGGGACGAAGGAAGTCCCCCCGGGCCAGCACGTGGGTAGGCCGCAGCCGTTGGCGCTCGGAAAGCACCAACTGAGTGGTCCCCTCGGGGTGCTGCCGCCACAGCTCCTCGATGCGCTGGTTGAACCGGTTCCACTCGGGCACGGTGGTCCGCCAGTAGCTGAAGACTTCCCCGATCTGTTCCGGGGTGCGCCCGGCGGGCTCGATGGACAGAATTTCCCGGACCCTTTTGGGCAAGGGATCGGCTTTGGCGCCGGCCTCTCCGGTGATCGAGAGCCGCAACCGGCCCAGGTTGCGGTTTCCGGTCCCCTGGTCGTCACCGCCCGCGTGTTTCTGGGTGAGATAAAAGGTCAGGAGAGTGCCATTGGCATGGTCGATGGGCTGCTCCGCCCGGAACACGGCTTTTCGCGGCTGGTTGCGGTTCACCGTCCCGGTGTCCACACCCCAGGCGGTTTCCTCCTTGCCGTCGATGGCCAGAGCCACCGGCCCGATGACCCGAGGCTCGCCGCCCTCGGTTGCGGGAGCAAGCTCCAGGGGAGCGGGAACGATATCGGCGCTGGCCGAGGCCATCTGCACCGGGCGCATCTGGTCGGGTTGGTCCGCGGGCGCCGCTTCCACTTCAAATTCCGACAGGGCGCAGGTGCCGTTGATGGATCGCCCGGGGCCTCCCATGGGAAGGTCTCCATCTGTCATCAGTTCCAGGCGGAAGGCGGTAATAGGACGGTGCTCCGTCCTGATGGTCATCTTCACCCGGTGGCTCCCGCCCGTGGCCCCCTGAGCCAGGTAGGAACCGTCCTCCAGTGGAAGGTACCTCTGACCCTGGGTAGAAAAGTCGTCCACCTCGGGCTGCACCACCGTCCATTGGGGCAAGTCACGGTCCAGATCGCGTTCCCACGCTTCCATTCGCTTTCGCCAGTCCGGGTGGCTTTGCTGCAGCTCCAACTCGACGTCTCGGATCTTCCGCCGCAATGTTTCACGCAGGCGCTGCTCGTCCGGCGTATAGACGGCGATCTGGGCCTCGTGGGCGTTGTTCAGGAAAGCGAAGAGCCGGTAGTACTCGTCCTGCGTCAGGGGGTCGTACTTGTGGTTGTGACACTGGGCGCATTGGACGGTGACGCCCAGAATGCCCTTGCCCACCGCCTCCATGCGGTCGAACATGGCTTCCATCCGGAACTGCTCCGGATCGATGCCCCCTTCCAGGTTCATCATGGAATTTCGAAGGTAACCGGTGGCCACGATCTGGTCCTGGGTGGCTCCCGGGAGCATGTCGCCGGCCAACTGCTCGACAATGAACCGGTCGTAGGGCAGGTCGCGGTTCAGAGCGCCAATGACCCAGTCGCGATAGAACCAGACGATTCTGGGCAGGTCCTTTTCGAACCCGTCGGAGTCGGCGTAACGGGCGGCATCCAGCCAGCGGCGGCCCCAACGCTCTCCATAGTGAGGGGACCCCAACAGCCGCTCCACTTGATTGCGGTAGGCCTCCGAACTGTCATCGGCCAGGAAGGCGTCCACCTCCTCGATGGTCGGCGGCAACCCGATCAGATCCAGGCTCAGACGGCGCAGCAGAGTGACCCGGTCGGCCTCTGGAGAAGGGGACAGGCCCTGGGCTTCCAAGCGGGCCAGGACAAAGGCGTCGATCGGGTTGGCCACCCAGCTTGCCCCCCTCACCTTCGGAAGCTCCGGACGCGACGGGGGCACATAAGCCCAGTGGCGATCGAGTGCCGCTCCGCTTTCGCCGGACGTCTCCGGCCACTCGGCGCCCTGTTCGATCCACTCCCGGATCAGCCCGATGGTTGCCGGATCGAGCGGCTTGCCGCCCATGGGCATCTGCGCCTGCTCGCCCAGGCCGGCCACCCGCTGGTAGAGCAGGCTTCCATCGGGATCGCCCGGCTCGATCGCCCGGCCGGACTGCCCGCCGGCAAGTGCCCGGGATCTCGAATCCAGCCGCAACTCCGCCATCTGTTGTTCGGAGCCGTGGCAGGAAATGCAGGAGGCCTGAAAGACGGGTTGGATATCCCGGAGAAAGTCCACCCCCCCGGAAGCCTCAGCCGGAGCACCCTGGGAGGAGGGCGTGACCTGAAGCCACAGGCAGGCAACGGCAATGGCCAGAAGTCCCGCGGCGGGGATTCCCCAAAAACGTTTCGAGAGCATGCGGACATGATAGCGAAAAACCCCTGAAAAGGCAGTGAAATTCGGAGTTGCCCGGCAGTCGGCAACCCACCTGGATCAGGGTTTCAGGCCGAGACCCCTCCAGTGGTTTTTGTTTGCGGGCGGCCCGGCGGATGCCGATAATGGGGAGCGAAATTGGCACCGTTGCACATCTCTATCCGGAGACCCTCATGAAAATCGAAGCCAAGGCCACCCTGCCGAAACGGAAACCGACCGACCTGCTGGTGCTGCTGCTGGACAAGGAGCGTGAATTCAGCCGAACTGCCGACGCCACCCTGGGAGAGCTGATGGGAAGGCTTTTACGGGACTATGGGGACGGCAGGATCAAGAGGGAATACTTCAGCGCCAGCCCCATCGAGGCGGCTCGTCATGTGCTGGTCCAGCACACCAGCCTGGTGAAGCCTTACGATCTTGCCGAGAAAGTGAAGATCCTGGCGGCCCGGGCCCTGGATCAGGCTCGCGACCTCGACCTGGCTCAGGTGACCTTTTTGCTGAACGGCAAGGACGCTCCGGAGCTGGTGGGATCAGTGGCGGAAGGCGTCGCCCTGGGCGGATACCGGTTCGACAAGTACCGAAGGGAGAAGGACAGCTTTGGGGGAAAGGTCCGGATCACGCTCCGGGTGGGCGGCGCCAGGCTGAAGGAGTGCCGCACCAATCTGGATCGGACGGTCCTGATTTCCGAGTGCGTGAATGACGCCCGCCAACTGGTGAACGAGCCCGGGGCGGCGGTCTATCCGGAGGTCATAGCCGACCTGGCCAAGGAGATCGGCAGGGGGCACGGACTCGAGGTATCGGTGCTGGACGAGAACGGACTCCGGAAGGCGAAACATGCCGGACTGCTCTGCGTGGGAAGCGGCAGCATTCACCCGCCGCGGCTGGTCAGCCTGGAGTATCGGCCGGCCCGACCATCCAAGGTCCGGCTGGCCCTGGTCGGCAAGGGAATCACCTTCGACACGGGCGGGATCTCGCTGAAACCCGGAGACAGGATGCTGGAAATGAAGGGAGACATGGCCGGCAGCGCCGCCGTCCTCTACGCCATGAAGGCCATCGCCCGCTTGCGGCCCGACATCAACGTGCTGGGCGTGATCCCCACGGCCGAAAACATGCCCGACGCCAAGGCACAGCGACCGGGTGACATCTTCGTCCCCAGGAACGGCAAGTCGGTGCAGGTGGACAACACCGACGCCGAGGGACGACTGGTTCTGATCGACGGATTCGAGAGGGCCGGGGAGTGGCAGGCGACTCATATCGTCGATATCGCCACGCTGACCGGCGCCGTGGTGCGGGCACTGGGGCCGGGCTACGCCGGCATCATGGGCAACGACTCCAGCCTGACCCGGGCCCTGATCGATTGCGGCAGGAGCCAGGGGGAGATGCTGTGGGAGCTGCCCCTGCCGGAGGAGTACCGGGAACTTCTCAAGACCCCTTACGCCGACGTCAACAACGTAGGGGGCTCCTATGCCGGAGCCATTACCGCCGGCCTCTTCCTGCAGGAGTTCGTTCCCGAGGGCGCGGCCTGGGCCCACCTGGACATTGCCGGCCCCTTTCTCTCCGGCAAGGCCTGGAAGTACTACCGGGCGGGAGCCACCGGATTCGGACTCAAGACCTTCGTGGAGTTGTGCCGGCGATTCTCCAGCCACATGTCCGCATGAGGAATTGCGGGCCGGCTCACTCGTCTTTCTCGTCGGGGATTTCCTCGGTGGACGTGATCCTCACGTCGGCTTCGAAGCGCTTGTAGTTCTTGTAGGTGACGATCTCCCGGATCCGAATCCGTTGGCCCGGAAATTCCAGCACGTCGTCGGCACGGGTGTAGACGGGAAACCAGTACTTTCCATCCACCATGTTGCGGTAGGTTTCGAAGCGGGGGAACCGTTGATCCCGGTTCTTCCTGGTGATGCGATAGACCGTCTTCCCGTCGGTCTTCACAATCTGCAACTCCTGATCGTCCACCCAGATCTTTCCTTCGAAATAACGCTCGCTCCCTTGGATCCGCTTGGGAATGACCTCGAAGACATAGGTGTCGATCTCGTCAACCAACTCCTTGCCCAGGTAGGTCAGGCTATACTTGCCGATGTCGGTTGTGGTGAGCACAAAAGGGAAGATGTTCTGTATGTCGTGGAGGTCCTCCTGGGTGAGCTGAATGCTTCTCAGGGTGCTCTGGGGGGCCCTCAGGACGCGCTCGATCCGCCGGCCGCGGTCGTCGAACAGGATGTCCGACAAGGTGTAGTAGCGCTGGCCTGTCTTTCTGCCGTCCAGGGTGAGCACTTCGATGCTCACGCTCTGGCGGTAGGTATAGTTCTCCCGGGCCCGTCGAAACTCGGATTCCTTGGCCGCGAATTCGCGGATGATTTCCTCCACGGGAACCGGCGGCGCTTCATCGCGGATGCCGGAGCCCGCTGCAGCGACTCCCGGTCCGGCGCCTCTCGCCAATATCCAGATCAGCGCTGAAACCATCAACCACTTTCGAGCCATTTCCCCCTCCCGGTCGGCCGCCGCACTCTCAGCCACAACCGAGGTCGACCGAAAGTCCGGTTTCCTGTTTCACCACTAAGATTACCATCTCCGATGGAGGCTCCACAGGAAAACGGTCGGTTCGAGAGACTCTTCGCATTTCAGCCAACCGGCACCGTTGCGCTCCGAAACATGACAGCCCTATTCCTGAGACAGAACACCGGATTCGCCCAAAAAAAAAGCCTCGAGAGCCTCGAGGCTTTAACCCGCATGTCTCACCTCTACGCTATGCTCAGCGGCTTGGTGAGAAATGGGGGTAAAGTATCCCGGCGATGACCTACTCTCCCACCCAGTTACCCGGGCAGTACCATCGGCGCTGAGGGGCTTAACTTCCGTGTTCGGGATGGGAACGGGTGTGGCCCCCTCGCTGGAATCACCGGAAAAACCAAAATCGACAACTGCAGGAATCCTCGCAAGCTCGTTTGATTGCTAAAGATAAAGATGGATGGTCAAGCCGAACGACCGATTAGTACTGGTTAGCTGAAGCCATTACTGACCTTACACACCCAGCCTATCAACGTAGTAGTCTACTACGGGTCTTCTTACCTTGCGGTTGGGAGATCTCATCTTGGAGTGGGCTTCACGCTTAGATGCATTCAGCGTTTATCCCGACCGAACGTAGCTACCCAGCGACTGCCTCTGGCGAGACAACTGGTACACTAGAGGTTCGTCCATCCCGGTCCTCTCGTACTAAGGACAGCCCTCCTCAAATCTCCTGCGCCCACATCAGATAGGGACCGAACTGTCTCGCGACGTTCTGAACCCAGCTCACGTACCGCTTTAATAGGCGAACAGCCTAACCCTTGGAACCTTCTACAGCTCCAGGATGCGATGAGCCGACATCGAGGTGCCAAACCTTGCCGTCGATATGAACTCTTGGGCAAGATCAGCCTGTTATCCCCGGCGTACCTTTTATCCGTTGAGCGATGGCCTTTCCATGCAGAACCACCGGATCACTAAGTCCTGGTTTCCCATCTGCTCGACCTGTCCGTCTCGCAGTTAAGCGTCCTTATGCCTTTACACTCTTTGGCTGATTTCCAAACAGCCTGAGGACACCTTCGAGCGCCTCCGTTACCGTTTAGGAGGCGACCGCCCCAGTCAAACTACCCGCCTAGCAATGTCCCTTTACCGGATAACGGTAACAGGTTAGAACCACAATACGATAAGGGTGGTATCTCACCGGTGGCTCCCCACACCCCAAAGGGCATGGTTCAAAGCCTCCCACCTATCCTGCGCATACCGCACCGTAATTCATT
>OY762429.1:0-2745000 GCA_963665655.1 Terriglobia bacterium | reverse complement strand
TTCGCGGTCGTCCTCGACCGCTCCGGCAACCCTTTGCTGGCGTACCGGAACGGACGGGCCTATTTCCCCACCGATTCCCGCTTCCACGAGATGGTTCGCCCCCTGGAAGTTGTCGGCAAGAGCTGGTCGGGACAGGGACTGTCGCAAGCCCTGAACGACCAGGTGTGGACCGTTCCCTGGAAGGGGGGCTCACCGGCGGACCGGCAGGTGCAGCCCTTGCTGTTGGCAGGGGCGCAAAACGAGTCGGGAGGCTTGATTGTCGGATCCCGCCCGCCGGTGGAAATGGCGAGCTTCGCCCGGGAGTTGTCCAGTCTCAGCCGCGAGTACGAGCAGATGAAGGATCAACGCAAGATGATCCGGACCAACTTCATGCTGGTCCTGGGGGTGGTCACCCTGCTGGTTCTCTTCCCGGCGGTCTGGATCGCCCTCTTCCTGTCGCGAAAGATTACCAAGCCCATCCGGGCGCTGGCTGAAGCGTCCAACGAAGTATCGCAAGGGAACCTGAGCGTGCAGGTCGACAGCCCCGCACCGGACGAGCTGGGCGTCCTGGTGTCCTCCTTTAATCGCATGACCGCTCAGCTCGATGAGGCGGCTCGAAATCTGGCGTCAAAGAATCGGGATCTGGAAGAGTCCCACCGGTCCTCGGAAGCCAGGAGGCGATACACCGAGGCGGTCCTGGAGAACATTCCCTCCGGAGTCATCTCCATCGCCGCCGACTCTTCCATCAGCACCATGAACGAGGCCGCCCAGCAGATGCTGGGGCGGACGGATGACATGGATCTGTCGCTGGAGGAGTTGTTTCAACCCCAGGACCTGGCCGAGATCCATAGCCTGATGGCCAAGGCCGCCCGTGTGAAAATCGCTTCCAAGGAGTTGGAAATCACGACCCGACGGGGAACCTTCTACGGCGCCGTGACCCTCAGCTCGCTGGATCCGGGGGATGCCGGACCTCAAAGGTTCGTCATGGTTCTGGAGGACTTGACCGAGCTGCTCAGAGCCCAGAAAGCGAGCGCATGGCGAGAGGTGGCTCGGCGCATGGCTCACGAGATCAAGAATCCACTGACTCCGATTCAGCTCTCGGCTGACCGAATCCTCAAGCACCTGTCCAGGACCAGGGGACCGGGGGATGTGGCTGATCCCCGTTCCCCGGTTGCTTCCGGTTTTCGGGCCACCGTCAAGGAGTGCGTGCACACCATTACCCAGGAAGTCAAAACCTTGAAGGGCATGGTGGACGAATTCTCCCGATTCGCCCAATTGCCCTCGCCGAGCATGGTGCCTTCCAACCTCAACGCCATCATGGAAAGCACCCTGGCCTCCTACGACGGCCGGCTCGACGGCGTGGAGGTGGTCAAGCATCTGGCTCCCGACCTCCCGCTGACTCAGGTGGATCCCGAACAGGTGAAGCGGGTGCTGGTCAATCTGATCGACAATGCGCTGGAAGCCATGGATCAATCCGACCGCAAGCAGCTCTCCCTCTCCAGCCGGTTCTTTCCCACCAGGGAGACGATCCAACTGGCCGTCAGGGACAGCGGACAAGGCATTGCGGCGGCTGATCGGGACAAGCTGTTTCTTCCTTATTTCTCGACGCGCAAGAGAGGAACCGGTCTGGGGTTGGCCATCGCCAGTCGTATCGTCGCCGACCACAAGGGGTACATTCACGTGGAGGACAATTCTCCCCGGGGGGCCAGCTTCGTGGTCGAGTTCCCGGCCCTGTAATTTGCCGGGGGAGGGAACGGTCCCGGCCGCGCTTTGGCCGAAAATGAAGGCGGCGGGATTGAACGCGGGCAGCGCCCCGACATCGCCGCATTTCAAGTCCAGGTGAGGAAGTGGCAAGAAACTCCATACTGCTGGTGGATGACGAGGCCGGGATTCGGAAGTCCCTGGGCGCCGTGCTGAGCGAGGAGGGCTTCAAGGTGACCACGGCCCGTTCCGGGGAGGAGTGCCTGCGGCTGCTGGAGAAGAAGACCTTCGAGCTGATTCTGCTGGACATCTGGCTGCCCGGTATCACTGGACTGGAGACGCTGGAGGCCATAAGGAAAAGGAAGGTGGATGCGGCCGTGGTGATGATCTCGGGCCACGGCACCATTGAAACCGCGGTCAAGGCGACCCGCTTGGGGGCCTTCGACTTCATCGAAAAACCCCTGTCCATCGAAAGGACGCTGCTGGTGGTTCAGAACGGCCTGGAGAACAAGCGTCTGCAGGACGAAAACAGAACGCTCAAATCCCGGCTGGGTCAGCACTACAAGATCATCGGTCGAAGCATCCCCATGAAGGCCCTGCGCCAGCAACTGGCCATTGCGGCGCCCACCGACGGCCGGGTGCTGATCTACGGGGAGAGCGGCACCGGAAAGGAACTGGTGGCTCATGCCCTTCACCACCAGAGCCTGCGAAAAGCAGCGCCTTTCGTGGAAGTGAACTGCGCCGCCATCCCCGACGAGCTGATCGAGAGCGAGCTGTTCGGCCATGTCAAGGGAGCCTTCACGGGGGCTACCGGCACCAAGGTGGGAAAGCTGGAAAAGGCCGACGGGGGAACGCTCTTTCTGGATGAGGTCGGAGACATGACCCTGAAGACCCAATCCAAGGTGCTCAGAGCACTGGAAACCCAGCGCTTCGAACCCGTGGGCGCCCATTCGACGGTTACGGTGGATGTTCGCGTCATCGCGGCCACCAACAAGAATCTCGACCAGGAAATGCAACGGGGCAACTTTCGCGAGGACCTTTTCTACCGTCTGAACGTCATCCCCTTCTACGTGCCGCCCCTGCGCGATCGCACCGAGGATATTCCGGTGCTGGCAAAATTCTTCATCGGAGACTTCTCCGGCCATTACGGGCAGCCACCCAAGGAACTGAGCGCGGAGGCCGTGGATCTGTTGACGGCCTATACCTGGCCCGGCAACGTTCGAGAGCTGAAGAACCTGGCCGAGCGGCTGGTGATCATGACCCCCGCACACAGAATTGAAGCCCGGCACCTGCCGGCCCGTCTGCTGAAGCCCAACGACGGCGACCGGCAAGACCCGGTTGAGGCCAGGAGCTTGTCGGAGGCCCGCATGGCCTTCGATCGAGACTACATCCTCAGGAAACTGGAGGAACATCGGGGGAACATCTCGCGCACGGCAGAAGCACTCGGGATCGAGCGCAGCCACCTTCACCGCAAGCTCAAGTCCCTGAAGATCAACGTCGGTCGGGGCTCAGCCAAGACGGTATGACCTTTCCGGCAAGCACCGGCGATCCGATGATTTCAGGCGGCCGCTCCGGCCGGTGGGGCCGCCGGCCGATCCCGGGCCGCCAAACCCGGACAGCATTCCTCTTCCAACCGTATTTCTGGATTCCAACGGCAATGGCATGAAGGTCGAGAACTCACGGTCCAGGCAAACCCTCTCCGATTTCCTCTCCGGATCGCTCCGAATCGGCAGCCGTGCCGATCTGGATGCGTTTTTGGCCGAGCCAGGCTCGGCCGAGAGAGTTCGCAGCGCCCCCTACCAGGATCTGTTCCTGGCCATCAAGGCGGTCGGTTTGGCTGACAGCCGGGAGTTGCTCCAGTTGGCGACCTCCAAGCAGCGCCGCGGCTTCATCGACCTCGACTGCTGGCGCAAGGACAGCTTTCACATGGCCAGCTTCATGGAGTGGATGGCCGCCTACATGCAATGCGGGCCCGAAGAAGCGGCAGCCGCCGCCAGGGCGGTGGACGCCAACCTGCTGGCGCTTTTCCTGAGGAACAACATTCGCATTCACGCTCTGGAGACGGACGAGCCTCACCCGGAGCTGCCGCTCATTCTGACGCCCGATCAGCGGTTCGGCATCGAGGTCACCGGCGAAGCCGAGGGGGCGACCATGTCCCGCCTCCTGCTGGACGCCATCTTTCGAATGGATGACTCCCTGGGGTACGACCTGATCGACCGGATGCGTTGGGACAACCGGGTCTCCATGGAGGAGGAAGCCTACCAGAACAAACGGCTGCGCCTGGAAGAGATCGGCTTCGTCGATTACTACGAGGCCCTGAGCATCTACGGAGGGGCCGGCACGACCGCGTCTCCGCAACTCCAGGGGGCTTTACAAGAGGAGGATGAATCCCATCGGGTCTCGTCGACTCTACCGGCCCTGTTGGTGGCCTCGCTGGCGCCGGGAGAGCATCTCTGGAGAGCCCTCGGGGCCATACGGGACACTCGCCAGGCCGAGCTGATCAGCCAGCAACTGGCCGCACTGGCCAATCGGATTCTCTCGGTCAACTCCGTGACTGCCGGAGACCTCGAGAAGGTGAAACCGGCCCTGGAGGAAATGAGGGACACGCTGAACCTGGGCCTGGAGCGATTGACTCAAGGGCGCGCCACCCTGGCGGCGTCAGCTCTGAAGCAGCAGGACATGCTGGGATTGTTCCGGACGGGGTTCAGCCTGCTGGCGGACCTGCGCGCCGAAGCCGACCGGGTCATTCGCCGGAAGAGGCTCCGTCTGCAAGGAGCCCGGCAGACCTTGCTGGAATCGCCGCAAGCCGAATTGCTGGACGGGTTGCGGCGCCACAGGCCTCTCTTCTTCGAAGGAGTGCAGGACTCGCGACGAGCCGGCTATCGAAACTTCCGCGGTCTGGCCGATGTCGAATCGGCCAGACGGAGCCTCAACGAGATCGAGACCCTGGGGCAAATCTTCTGGAGCCTCATGGTCGGCCCCGTCCCCGAGCTCACGCCCGAGGCTCTCCGGCAGGTGAACCAGGATGTGGACGAGTTGCGCTTCGGAACTCTCTTTGTAACCGCAGCCCTCAATCAGGTTCTGGGGAAGCCCTTCAGGCCCGACCCCATCGGTGTCCACCAGCTCCAGGGTGTACTGAAAAATCTGGGGCCGCCAGGGACGGATCCCCGGCACCTGGCCGATGGCCTGAGGGCCGTTGCCCAGGCCCGCCTGGACACCTTGGACGCCGACAGGGACAGGCTGGAGGTCCTGCACCCCTTTGTCGAATCCTGGTGCCGGTCCGGAGCCGCAGAGTTGGCCCCCCTGCGGGGAGAATCGGAGATCATCCCCCAGTGGGTCACCACCGTACTCTTGCACCTGTCCAGGGAAAGTTGAAGCATGGTCTTCCAGAGTTTCGTGCGCCTGATCCGAAGCCGGCAACTGGTGGCTCCGGGCGACAAAGTGCTTTTGGCTCTCTCCGGGGGAGCCGACTCAACCGCTCTCCTGTACCTCTTCCTGGAGATTCGCTCTCAACTCGATCTGGACCTGGCAACAGCTCACCTGAACCATGGACTTCGGGGAAAGGAATCCGAAGCCGACGCTGAATTCGTGCGCTCCCTGGCCGCGGACCACCATCTCCCTTGCATGGTGGAAACGCTGTCTCCCCGGGAGCGACCCAAGGGAGGAAACGTCCAAGCCCAGGCCCGGGAACATCGGTACCGGTTCCTTCAAGGGATCGGCGATTCCCTGGGCGCGCAGCGGATCGCCTTGGCACACACCCGCAACGACCAGGCGGAGACGGTCCTGCTGCGGCTGCTGAGGGGCAGCGGCAGCCCGGGCCTGGCGGCGATTCCCGTCTCCCGCGCCGGCCGATTCATCAGGCCCCTGCTGTCGATCGAACGCGAGGAACTGCGCACCTATCTGCGATCCCGCGGAGTGAAATGGCGGGAGGATTCTTCCAACAGGGACCTGCGGTTCGCGCGCAATAGGGTGAGGCATGAGCTCATTCCCTGGCTGGAGAAATCCTTCAATCCCGCTATCGTGGAGGTTCTGGCGAGGACGGCCGATAATCTGCGCGGAGACGCGGAAAGCCTGGAATGGCTGGTCGGAGACCTGGCCGGCAGGCACGCTGACCCGGCGGACGCCCGGCTAGGCTGGCGGCGGAGCTGGTTGAACACGCTTCCTCCCGGATTGAGAAGCCAACTGGTGCGTCATGCCTTCGGCATCCTGGACCCAGGGAAACGGGTGCTGAAGAAACAGGTGGACGCGGTCCTGGAGCTGCTGCAAGACCACAAGAGCGGCAAGTCCGTTCGCGTCGGCCGCATTCAAGCCGCCAGGGAATTCGACCGCCTGCTCTTCCGGGAGCTGCCGGCCTCCCCCTCTGTGGAATCCTACCGCTACCCGCTCGGAATCCCCGGGCAAGTCCGCCTCCATCAGATTGGGCTGGTGTTTGAAACCTACCTGAACCAGGGATCCAGCGGCTTGCCATTGCTGGACCGCTGGGAGATCCAACTTTCGCCGCAGGCCGTCGCTCAGGGTCTTGAGGTCAGGTCCTGGCAGGCCGGCGATGCCTACCGGCCGCTCGGGTCCCTGAGACCCAGGAAAATCAAGGAACTGTTCCTGAGAAAGCGGATCGGCTTGGGCGCCAGGGCCGGGTGGCCGGTCGTGACCTGCGCCGGAAGAATTGTCTGTGCCGGAAGTCTTCCGGTGGCAGCCGGCGTCGAATGGCACCGATCCCGGCAGGGTGCGGTCAAGGTGGTGATCGAGGAACGGGCGCTCGAAGACGGCCCCGACTCGAGAGCCCCTCTCTGAGCCATCGGCCGGCCGCAGGGCCCGGGACATGGCTGCAGGGCCCCTGCCCGATCCCGGCCGGCCCCCGGGGACAATGCGCGCTTAGTCAAAGATTCTTTTGCCTTTAAGGCAGCCCGTAGGGCAGATTTGATTCGTAAATTCCACGGCGAAATGCTATCTTGTTGGTGTCGGGGTTGTCCCCTGGCGGCGCCGGGCGGAGCAGAATCGGCCGGGCGCCGGACAAACGAAAAGGCGCCGTTCGACACCTTGAAACGCTCCCTGGAGTGAGGCGCTGCAGGTCTGGAGGCGAACCAACCGGGGTAGGCACCATGTCTGGCCCGCCCCCCCGGTCGCGCCCGCTCGACTCTGCAGGCGCCTTTGATTGCAATGGCAAAGACACTGCTATTCTGGATCGGCCTGGTCGTCCTGGGCGTCCTGCTGTGGCAATTCGTTCAGCGCAGCGGCTCCGAGGAAGAAAGGGAGTGGACCTTCTCGAAGTTTATCGAACAGGTGGAGCAGTCCAACGTCCAGGAAGTGGAGATCGTGGGAAGTGAAGTCAAGGGAAGGACCAAGGACAACACGCCTTTCACAACCGTTGCTCCCGACTACGATGAATTGATCGACCGCCTGCTGGCCAAGAACGTCCACATCAAGGCCAAGGAACCTTCCCAGAGCCCCTGGCTGGCCGCTCTGATCACCTATGCTCCCTTTCTGCTCCTGATCGGGATCTGGATCTTCTTCATGCGGCAGATGCAGAGTGGCGGCAACAAGGCCCTTTCATTCGGCAAGAGCCGGGCCAAGCTGTTGTCCTCCCAGCAGAAGAAGGTCACGTTCAAGGACGTGGCCGGCGCCGAGGAAGCCAAGGAGGAACTGCAGGAAATCATCGAATTTCTGAAGGACCCCCAGAAGTTTCAGAAGCTGGGCGGACGAATTCCCAAAGGGGTCCTGCTGGTTGGACCTCCAGGCACCGGCAAGACGCTTCTGGCCCGCGCCATCGCCGGCGAGGCCGGGGTTCCCTTCTTCTCCATCAGCGGCTCCGACTTTGTGGAAATGTTCGTGGGCGTGGGCGCTTCCCGGGTAAGGGACCTGTTCGAGCAAGGCAAGAAGAACGCCCCCTGCATCGTCTTCATCGATGAGATCGACGCGGTGGGCCGGCACCGCGGGGCCGGCCTGGGCGGCGGGCACGACGAACGGGAGCAGACCCTGAATCAGTTGCTGGTCGAAATGGACGGGTTCGAGTCCAACGAGGGCGTGATCCTCATTGCGGCCACCAACCGCCCCGACGTGCTGGACCCGGCCCTGCTGCGACCCGGACGGTTCGACCGTCGGGTGATGGTGGCACGGCCCGACGTGAAAGGACGGGAAGGCATCCTCCAGGTCCACACCAAGAAAATCCCCTTGTCGGAGGATGTAGACGTCTCGGTCCTGGCACGGGGCACACCCGGCTTTTCAGGAGCGGACCTGGCCAACCTGGTCAACGAAGCCGCCCTCAACGCCGCCCGCTACGACAAGCAGTCGGTCACCATGCTGGACTTCGAGGGCGCCAAGGACAAGGTCCTGATGGGTGTGGAGCGAAAGTCCCTGATCATCAGCGACGCCGAAAAGCGAAACACGGCCTACCATGAGGCCGGCCATGCCCTGGTGGCGGCCATGCTTCCCCAGGCCGACCCGCTCCACAAGGTGACCATTATCCCGCGAGGGATGGCACTGGGGGTGACCATGCAACTCCCGGAGGATGACAAGCACACCTACACCCGGGACTTCCTGGAGAGCCAGATCGCCATCATGATGGGTGGACGGGTGGCCGAGGAGATGTTTCTGGAGCACATGACCACCGGGGCGGGCAACGACATCGAGCAGGCGACCGAAATGGCCCGCCGCATGGTGTGCGACTATGGGATGTCCAAACTGGGTCCCCTGACCTTCGGCAAGAGAGAAGAGCAGATTTTCCTGGGAAGGGAAATCGCTCAGCACCGCGACTACAGCGAGGATACGGCAATCAAGATCGACCAGGAGATCAAGCGGTTCGTCAACGAGGGGTACAAGCACGCTCGCAAGATCCTGGAGGAGAACAGGGACACCTTGATCCGAATCGCGGAGACCCTGTTGGAGAGAGAGGTCCTGGACGCCCACGAGGTGCGCATGGTCATCCAGAACCTCCCGCTGGAGGAGAAGGTGGACCCGCTCCCCGGAGAAGACTCCGGCCCTCCCGAGGCGGAAAATCCCCGGGGCAAGAAGCCCGTTTCCCCGCCGGTCGGACCCCTGGTCGACAAGCAGCGGGAAAAGCCGGCGCCCGCTTAGCACCCCCTCTCTGCCCGTTCGACCCCGGAACATCAACAGCACCGAACCCGTTTCCTCCATCTGCTTCCTCTCAGTTCCACGCCTTTGGGCCCTATCGGATCGGCTGCGCCGGGCAGCAGCGGAGCCTCTCCATCGGATCCGACTTCCCGGCCGGCAAGGACACCCATGAGACAGCGTTTCCGACTGCAACTTCCCCACGGCGCCCTGGAGCTGGGGCGGAAGACCCTGGTCATGGGAATTCTGAACGTGACTCCCGACTCCTTTTACGACGGTGGAACCTATCTGCGAACCGATCGGGCCGTCAAGCACGGCCTGCAACTGGAAGACCAGGGAGCGGACCTGGTGGATGTGGGAGGGGAATCGACCCGTCCGAACCGTCCCGGTTCAGTCTCTGCAACCGAAGAGATCCACCGGGTTGTCCCGGTCATTGAACAGTTGGCCAAGCGCCTGACCGTCCCGATCTCGGTGGATACCTACAAGTCCGAAGTCGCTCGCCGCGCCGTCGCTGCCGGGGCCTCGCTGGTCAACGATATCAGCGGGCTGCGCTTCGACTCGGACATGGCCGCCTGCGCCGCTGCGGCCGGCGCCGCCATGGTGCTCATGCACAGCCGCGGCAGCCGGCGGCGACTCCACGGACAGCCTGAACTCAAGCGTCCCCTGCAGTCGGTGCTGGCAGGCCTGCGGCATTCGCTGGGAAAAGCTCTCCGGGCCGGAATTCCCAGAAATCGGATCGTGCTGGACCCCGGGCTGGGATTCGGCAAGGGCACGGAAGACAACCTGTTGGTGCTGCGCCGACTGGAGGCGTTAAAACGCTTTCGGCTGCCCATTCTGGTGGGCCCCTCCCGGAAGTCCTTCATCGGCAACCTGCTCAATCTGCCGGTGGAGCAACGGCTGATCGGGAGCCTGGCCAGCGCGGCCGTTGCCGTGATCCAGGGAGCGCACATCATTCGGGTCCACGACGTTGGGGAGACCCGCCAGGTGGTCCGATTGTGTGATGCTATAATGGGATTTTCCGGCTAATCCGCCATGAATTTGATTGAACTTCTCCGCCTGGACCGACTGACCTGGTCCTCTGCCGTCGACATTCTCATCGTCAGCATTCTGTTCTACTACATCCTGCTGTTCATCCGCGGGACGCGCGCCGTACAAATGGCGCTCGGAGTGGGATTCCTGGTGCTTTTCTATTACGTGACCCTCTGGTTCAACCTGGAGACCGTTCAATGGATCATGACCACCATTCTTCCCTTTTTCGTGGTCGGGATCATTGTGTTGTTCGCGGCCGAGATTCGCCGGGCTCTGGCCAATATCGGCAAAAACCCCTTGCTGAGAAGGTTCTCCCGAAACCGGATCACGGAGACCTACGAGGAGATCGTGTCGGCGGCTACCCGCCTGTCCGCCCAGCGCGTCGGGGCGCTGATCGTCATCGAGCGCGAGATGGGACTCAAGAACTACAGGGAGAGCGGGGTGTCCGTCGATGCCGGCCTCTCCTCCGATCTGCTGGTGAGCATATTCCTGCCCGGGGCGCCCCTCCACGACGGAGCCGTCATCGTCCAAAAAGGCCGGATTACGGCGGCTGCCTGCTTCTTGCCCCTCACCCTCGACCCCAGGTTGAGCAAGGAGCTGGGGACCCGCCATCGGGCAGCCATCGGCGTCACCGAAGAGTCGGACGCCGTGGTGGTGGTAGTCTCCGAAGAAACCGGAATCATCTCCACCGCAGTCGGCGGCGACATTCAGAGAAACCTGGACGGCCTGTCCCTGCGCCGGCATTTGGCCGGCATCTTTGCGGGTACCGCCTCGCCGTCCTCGGGGTCCCCATCCCGCCTGTCCCCGGTGACTGAAGGCAAATGAGCCGATATTGGAAGTTTTTGACCCGTTTTCTGCTCGATAACGCGGGGCTGAAGCTCGCCTCCCTGGGACTTGCCCTGCTGCTGTGGGGCGCGCTTAACCACGAGCCCCGCTTTGTGGGTGAGGTCCGGTTCAGACCCAATCTTCAATACCTGATGCCCCCCCACCTGGAACTGATTGACAACCCTGCAGGCTCGGTGGATGTACGACTGAGAGGTCCCTCCAGCATTCTGAACAGGCTGGAACTCTCCGATATCTCCGCCCACATCGACCTGGCCAACGCCCAACCCGGCGAACGAGTCTACTCCATCACTCCCGATGACATCTCCAGGCCGCAGGGGGTCACGGTCACCAATATCACACCCTCCACGTTGCTCCTCAATCTGCAACCGACCGCCAGCAAGGAGGTCGAAATCGACCCTCGAATCGTAGGCCGGGTGGGTAATGGCTACCGGCTCCTGTCGGTGACTCCCCGCCCCGGCCGTGTGCTGGTGGAAGGTCCGGGAGGGCACGTGTCCGGCATGACGCGTGTGGCCACCGAAGGCATCGACGTCACGGGTCGTTCGACCGGCTTTGTGGCTCGGGTCTATCTGGATGCGGAAGACGGGGTGGTGCGTTTTCCAGAGGGCCGACGGGTGGAAGTCGAGGTCGCCATCGAACCCTTGGAAACTCCGGCGGACGGGCAGGATCCCCGGCCACAAGGTAATTCCCCATGACAAAGCTGTTCGGGACAGACGGAATCCGGGGGGAGGCGGGCTGCTTTCCTCTGGACGAGAAGACGGTCTGCGCCATCGGCCTGGCCCTGGCTGAGTCGGCAGGCCCTCCGGGCGGCGGCCGCTTCCTGATCGGCAGAGACACGCGAGAATCCGGCCCCTGGATCACCGGCCGGTTGAGCCAGGGCCTCGCCTGTCGGGGAGTGGCCGCCATTCACGACTTGGGAGTGATCCCTACGGCCGGTCTGGCCTACCTGGCCCGGGCCTGCGACTACGATCTGGGGATCATGATCTCCGCTTCTCACAACCCTTACAGGGACAATGGGATCAAGCTGTTCTCAGCACAGGGTTCCAAGATTTCCGATGACCGGGAGATTGAAATCGAACGCAGCATAGAGTCCTGGAGGACTGCCCCGGCGGCGGCGGTCTGCCACGGCTCGGCCGGACTCGATAAACGGGAAGCGCTGGCGTCTGACTACCTCGACTTCTTGAGTCGACAAGTGGAAACCCGTCTGGAGCCGCTTCGCGTGGGCCTGGATGTCTGCAACGGCGCGGCCTACCTCCTGGCGCCCCGGCTCTTCCGCCGGTTGGGGGCCGAGATCACCGTCATCAACGACCGGCCGGACGGTCGAAATATCAACCGCAACTGCGGATCCCTGCACCTGGAGGGCCTGACCCGGGCCGTGAAGGCCAACTCGCTGGATCTGGGGGTGGCCTTTGACGGGGACGCGGACCGGGCTCTCTTTGTCACCGGCAGCGGAACGTGTCTGGACGGGGACCATGTCCTCTATGCCCTCTCCAGGGATGGGAAAGCCACGGGGGCATTGGCGGGCGGGCAGGTGGTCGGAACCATCATGACCAACCTGGCCCTGGAAAAGGCGCTGATGCGGGAAGGCATCCCCTTGATTCGCACTCCGGTGGGAGACAAGCACGTCCTGCAGGCCATGCAAGCCTCGGGAGCCGTCCTGGGAGGAGAGCCCTCGGGACACATTATCCTGAGGGACCTGCATACCACCGGAGACGGCCTCCTCACGGCGGTCAGGCTGGCTGAGCTGCTGGTTCGCCGCGGCGCGAGCCTGGACGACCTGGTTGCCGGATACCGGCCCTTCCCGCAGGTCCTGGACGGACTCAGGGTGTCCCGCAGGGTCCCCATCGACCAGTCCCCCGAGCTGTCGCGCCTGATTGGCAACGCTCGAGCGCAACTGTCCGATTCGGGCCGCATGGTGGTTCGCTACTCCGGCACCGAGCCACTGCTGAGAATCATGGCCGAAGGGCGCGAGCGGTCCCAGGTGCAAGCGGCGGTGGACAGTCTGAAGGCCGAGGCCTCGCGGTTCTTCAACTCGCTGGAGTAGACACGCCCCCCATCCCCTTGACAAAGCCAGGGCGCCCCCTTAGCATGGGGCTAGTCAAGCTCCCTCATCACACAACCCGATTCAATCCCGTTTCCTGCGGTCGTTGGCGCGGGTGCGCTTGGGGGAGTCTCGATTCATGGCGGTCAACCTCGGTGACCTGCTGGTCAGAGAAAACCTCATCAGCCGGCAGCAGCTCGGGCAGGCCCTGGAGTACCAGAGGGTCCACGGAGGCCGCCTGGGACATTGCCTGATCCAGTTGGGATGGGTCACCGGCGAGGACATCAGCGCTATCCTGTGCCGCCAGTTCGGCCTGCCCTCCATAAACCTCCCCTTCTTCAAGGTCGACCCCTCTGTCGTCAAGCTCATTCCGCCGGAGACGGCCTGGAAATACCAGGTTCTGCCGCTGAGTTGGGATGGCTCGACCTTGACCGTCGCCACCATCGACCCCACCGACGTCCTGGCCATGGACGACCTGCAATTCATGACGGGCTTCACCATCGAGCCGGTGGTGGCCGCCGAGTCCGCCATCCGGGGGGCCATCCGCAAGCACTATGGCGGCGGCCGGACCCAGGAGCTCGAGCAGGGGGGCGCAGGCACCTCCGTCGAGAGCGGACCGGCAGTTCGCGACGAGCCCGAAAGGAGCAGGGCCAAACAAGCATCCGTTGCCGTGGAAGACCTGGGTCAGGCTGCCCAGGAAGCCCCCGTCGTCAACCTGGTCAACCGAATCCTGTCCAGCGCCCTGAGGCAGGGGGCCAGTGACATCCATATCGAGCCCTACGAGCAGGAGCTTCGGGTGCGTTTTCGAATCGACGGTCTCTTGAGCACCGTCATGACCCCTCCCCTGAGCCAGAAAGACGCCGTGACCTCAAGAATCAAGATCATGGCCAAGCTGGACATCTCGGAAAAGCGCCTGCCGCAGGACGGCCGCATGAAAATCCGACTGACCAGGGAGGGCCGGGTCGGAGACCTCGACCTTCGCGTGTCGGTCCTGCCCACCCTGCACGGTGAAAAGGTGGTTCTGCGGTTGCTCGATCGGGATCGCCTGATGCTGGACATGACCCAACTGGGTTTCGAGCCGGATTCCCTGCGGCGGTTCGAGTCGGCCATCCTGAAGCCTTACGGCATGGTGCTGGTAACCGGACCCACCGGAAGCGGCAAGACCAGCACCCTCTATTCCTCCATCACCCGCCTGAACCGCATGGAAACCAACATCCTGACCGCCGAGGACCCGGTCGAGTTCAACTTGCCGGGGATCAACCAGGTTCAGGTCAAGGAGCAGATCGGATTGACCTTCGCCACTGCCCTGCGGGCCTTCCTGCGGCAGGATCCCAACATCGTGCTGGTGGGCGAGGTGCGCGACCTGGAAACGGCCGAGATCGCAATCAAGGCGGCTCTGACCGGCCACCTGGTGCTCAGCACCCTGCACACCAATGATGCCGCCTCCACTGTCAGCCGTCTCACCAATATGGGTGTGGAGCCCTTCCTGGTGGCGACCTCGGTCCATTTGATCTGCGCCCAGCGGCTGGTCCGCCGCATCTGCCGCCGATGCAGGCAAGCGGCCGAGCCGCCGCTTGAAAGCCTCGTCGACGCGGGATTCTCTTCTTCCGAAGCCCCGGAGATCCTCACCTATCGAGGCCGGGGTTGCGACGCCTGCAACCACACGGGCTACAAGGGCCGGGTGGGACTCTTCGAGGTGATGGAAATCGGCGATGGCTTGAGGGAACTCATACTGAGGGGCGGGACTGCCGCCCAGCTCAAGCAGATGGCCCTCCTGGAAGGGATGATCACCCTGAGGGCCAGCGGGCTGCAAAAAATCCGCGACGGCGTCACCACCCTGGAGGAGATCCTGCGCGAGACCGTCAGGTAGCGGCTGCCGGCTTTCCCGCAACCGCTTGCATGCCATTCCGAGGCTTTCCCATGCAAAATCCGTCCCTGCCCGAACTGCTCAAGAAAATGACCGAAATGGGAGCGTCCGATCTCCACCTCGCCACCGGCGCTCATCCCCGGGTTCGGGTGGACGGACGGCTCAGCCCCCTGAAGGAAATTCCGCTCCTGACGGCCGAGGATACCCGACGGCTGGTCTACAGCGTGCTGACCGGCGACCAGAAGCAGCACCTGGAAGACTGCCTGGAACTCGACTTTTCCTTTGGAATCGGCGGACTGGCTCGGTTTCGAGGCAACTGCTTCAACCAGCGGGGCGCCGTGGGGGCCGTTTTTCGGGCCATTCCCATTCGGGTCAGAAGCCTTGACTCCCTCAATCTGCCGGCGGTACTGAGGACATTCTGCCGGAAGCCGCGGGGCCTCATCCTGGTGACGGGCGCCACCGGCAGCGGGAAGTCCACCACCCTGGCCGCCATGATCGACCAGATCAACAGCGATCGGCAGGCCCATATCCTGACCATTGAAGATCCCATCGAGTTCCTCCACGAACACAGGAACTGCCTGGTCAACCAGCGGGAGGTTCACTCCGATACCCGGTCCTTTGCCTCGGCCCTGCGGGCGGCTTTGCGCCAGGACCCCGACGTGGTGCTTATCGGAGAGCTGCGCGACCTGGAGACAGTGGAGGCGGCCCTGCGGATTGCGGAGACCGGCCATCTCACCCTGGGAACCCTGCATACCCGTTCGGCGGCCTCCACCATCCATCGCGTCATCGATGTCTATCCGGCCCACCAGCAGCCCCAGATCCGCGCCCAGCTCTCGCTGGTATTGGAGGGCATCGCCTGCCAGGCCCTTCTTCCCCGGGGCAACGGTTCCGGCAGGGCGGCGGCCATGGAGGTGATGGTTCCCAACGCGGCCATCCGCAACCTGATCCGGGAGGACAAGGTGCATCAACTGGAATCGGTCATGCAGATGGGTCGGGGAAAGTATGGCATGCAAACCTTCAACCAATCGTTGGCCGATCTGTTCCTGGCCGGACAGATCGAACGCGATACGGCCCTGGAATACTCGATCAATCCGGATGAGTTGCGCCAGATGCTCAATCGGGAAAGGGCGGCTGCAATCGGATCCGAAAGGACGGCGGGGGCGCTGGTGGATCAGCAGACCCGAGCCGCCTACCCAACCGCCCGACGGTCCCCTTCCGCTGCCCGTGGCAACTGACCAGTCTGCACGATCAGCCTGCATTTCTCAGGAGAAATCGATGCCGGTATACCTCTATCGAGGAAGATCCCGGGCAGGAACCGAAGTACGCGGCCAGCGCCAGGCAGCCTCCAGGCTGGCATTGGCCAATATGCTGCGAAGAGAGCAGGTCAGGCCCGTGACGATCAAGGAAAAGAGCAGGCGGCGCCTCTTTTCCCGAAGTGGAGGACGAGTCAAGCCCAAGGAGCTTGCAGTTTTCACCCGGCAATTCTCGGTCATGATCGATGCCGGCCTGCCTCTGGTGCAGTGCCTGGAGTCCTTGGGACAACAGCAGGAGAACAGCGCCTTCCAAAGCGTGTTGCAGGCAGTGCGGGAGGACGTCGAGAACGGGTCTCCCCTGGCTTCGGCACTGGAACAACACCCCAGGGTCTTCGATTCCCTTTACAGCAGCATGGTGGCCGCGGGAGAGGCCGGAGGCATCCTGGACACCATTCTCCGGAGGCTGTCCACCTACATTGAGAAGGCGGTCAAGTTGAAGCGCGCCGTGGTGTCCGCCATGGTTTATCCGGCGGTTGTCCTGGCGGTCGCCATGGCAATCGTGCTTCTGATCCTGTGGAAGGTGGTGCCGATGTTCACCACCCTCTTCACCAGCCTCCAGGCGGAGCTTCCCTGGCCGACCCAGGTGGTGATCGCTGCCAGCCAATTGGTCGGGCATTCCCTTCCTTTCCTCATGCTCGCCGCCTTCGGGCTCGGCTACGTCTTCAGGCGCTGCTATGCGGCCCCGGCCGGCCGCCATGCCGTGGACCGGGCCCTGCTGAAGATTCCCATCCTGGGAGGCGTGATGCGCAAGATTGCCATCTCCAGGTTCTCCAGAACCCTGGCCACGCTGCTATCCGGCGGAGTGCCGATCCTGGAATCTCTGGCCATCACTGCCGGAACGGCAGGCAACGCGGTGGTGGAGGAAGCCGTCTTCAGGACTCGCGGCGCCGTTCGGGAGGGAAAGGCCATGGCCGAGACCCTTCGGAATTCCCGGATATTCCCTCCCATCGTCACTCAGATGGTAGCGGTGGGGGAGCAGACGGGCGCCCTGGACGCCATGTTGACCAAGCTGGCCGAGTTCTATGAAGACGAGGTGGACGCCGCCGTATCCGACCTGTTGACCGCCCTGGAGCCTCTGCTGATCCTGCTGTTGGGACTGCTGGTGGGCGGGATCGTCATTTCCATGTACCTGCCGCTATTCTCGCTGATCTCCAAGCTGTCGGTGATGTAGGATGTTGCGACATTCGGGATTGTCGTTGACACGGCGACCCTCGTCCTGTTTCAACTCGGAAACCCTCACCGGGAAGGTCAGGTGACTTATGTTCTTCACACTACTGATCATCACTTTTCTTATTGCCTTGGCAGCGTCGTATGGCGTGGTGCGCCTGTTTGACCGGCCCATAGCTCTAATACTCCACCGGATCGTAGCGGAGGATTTGGGCGGGGCCTGGCACCGCTACATCAAGTTCGCGGCCTACGTTGTCGGCATCTCTTCAGGCGTTCGCATCCACCAGTTGGAGAGGTATATCTCGGCGCCCCAGAAGGACGAAGAGATTCTGGTCCTAACTTCGGAGCGGTGGACGCTGGAGGTCTATCGCACCATCATCGAGACGCTCCAGGGCATTGCCTGGATGCTCCTTGTAGTCTTTGTGGTGGCGCTGGTGGCATACGTATTCGCGAGGGGCTTCGAGTTGAAGCAGTATCGATCAAAATCTTGACAGTTTGGGTGGTTTCCGTATACTTTCGCATCCGTTGTAATGTTTTTAGGGATTTGAGATTGCAAGCATGTCGAAAATGAGGTTGTTCCCCCTGGCGGTCCGGTTGTCTGCAGGTTCCCCTTTTTTTCGAGGCTTCTTCAAGTTGTAAAAACATCTACGACACCTCCCCCATGATGCGAAAGGAGTCTCGAAGTCCATGAGTAGAGAGACCGGAAAAGTCAAATGGTTCAACAATTCCAAGGGTTACGGCTTTATTGAGCGCAGTCAGGGCGGCGACGTCTTCGTCCACCACACTGCGATTCAGTCCGAAGGCTACCGCACCCTGGAAGAAGGACAGTCGGTGGAATTCGCGGTTGTGCAGGGACCCAAGGGTCTGCAGGCACAGGAAGTGGTCAAGTCCGACGAAGAAGGGACGGCCATATAGACTGGTTTCCGTCAAGAGGTTGTTTCCAGGCCCTGAAGCTGGTTCAGCTTCAGGGCGTTTTCGTTTGGGTGGACCTGCCGGACAGCGCTTGTCCCTCCCCTCTCCCCTCAGCGCATCCAGGCTCACCCGACCCTGGTGATCGCTACGCTCTTCGCTCGCGAGCAGGCGCTGAGGGGAAAATTCCTGCGCCATGATCACGCCCCCTGGTGAGAAATACGGGCTCAGCCATCTGCAGGCGGAGATTCCCTCTTGCCGTCTGTGTCCTCGATTGAACGTCTGGCGAGAGCAGACAGCCCGGGACAAGGTGGCCCGATTCCGGCAATGGGACTATTGGGGCCGGCCGGTGCCCAGCTTCGGGCAGGAAGACGCCCGCCTGCTGGTGGTGGGACTGGCTCCGGCCGCACACGGGGCCAACCGAACCGGCCGCATGTTTACCGGGGACCGAAGCGGGGAGTGGCTCTATGGCGCCCTCCATCGCCACGGCTTCGCCAGCCATCCCCTATCCAACCACCGCCAGGATCCATTGAGACTGATTGACTGCTATATCACCGCCGTCATCCACTGCGCCCCTCCGTCCAACAAGCCCAGCCCCCAGGAGATCCGGAATTGTCGTCCCTACCTGCAATTCGAATGGGACCGGTTGAAGAGGGCGCGGGTGGTGCTGGCGTTGGGCCGAATCGCCTTCGATAACGTCTGGGACCTATACCGCGGAAACCGCCGCCTCAGGCGTCCCCGCTTCGCACATGGCCTCGAGGTCCCCCTGAGCGGCGACCGTCTGCTGCTGGCGTCCTTTCACCCCAGCCAGCAGAACACCTTTACCGGAAAGTTGACCCGACCCATGTTCGACTCCGTCTTCCGGAGAATTCGGCAGGTGATCGATGCCTGCTGAGGTAGCCAAGTGATAGAATGGCCAAGTTTT
Organism: Terriglobia bacterium; assembly: GCA_963665655.1. GTDB lineage: Bacteria > Acidobacteriota > Terriglobia > Versatilivoradales > Versatilivoraceae > Versatilivorator. Next base: position 2,726,161 of record OY762429.1, on the reverse strand, counting down.
CCCCGAAACCTCCGACCTGAAGCCGTCCCTCCCACGGAGATGGAGCCTTGAAGAAAAATTCGCTCGACGACCAAAAACTGCCGCGCCGGTCTCTGCTCAAGGGCACTGCCGGAATGATCGGTTTGGGTGCGGCCCAGTCGGCCGGATCGGCAGGGGCGCCCTCAGCGGCCGCCGCCTCTCCCCCGGAACCCAAGAGAGCACGCGCCCGGGAACTCATGCGCATCACCAGGTTGGAGACCTTCCTGGTAAAGCCCCGCTGGCTCTTCCTGAAGATCCACACCAACGCGGGCATCACCGGCTGGGGAGAGCCGATCCTGGAGGGACGGGCCCGGACCTGCGCCACCGCCGTCCAGGAGTTGGAATCCTACCTGATCGGCAAGGATCCGCGGGCCGTGGCCCACCACTGGCAGGCGATCTACCGTCATGCCTTCTATCGCGGAGGCCCGATTCTTACCAGCGCGCTGAGCGGCGTCGATCAGGCGCTATGGGACATCAAGGGCAAGGCTCTGCAGGTTCCCGTCTACGAATTGCTGGGAGGTCCGACCCGGGAGCGGATTCGAGTGTATGCCCATGCCGGCACCCCGGAGGCAGTGAAGGACAAGATGCAGCAGGGGTTTACGGCCTTCAAGACGGGACCGGCCAAGAAACGCCCTGCCCGCCCGGTGGAAACCCCGCAATTCGTGGACCACGCGGCCGAGAAATTCGCCGAGTTGCGCCAGGCCGCCGGACCGGAAGGAGATATCGGCATCGACTTTCACGGGGCCATTTCCCCCCAGACGGCCAAACTGCTCATCAAGGCGCTGGAACCCTACCAGCCCATGTTCATCGAGGAGCCGGTCAATTGCCAGAACGTGGAGGTCATGGCCGATATCGCCAGGGGCACCCACCTGCCCATCGCCACCGGCGAGCGCATTTTCACCAAGTGGGGCTTCAGAGAAATTCTGGAGAAGGGCGCGGCCTCGATCCTGCAACCCGACCTGTGCCATGCCGGCGGCATTACCGAGGTTCGCCTCATTGCGGGAATGGCGGAGGCCCACTATGCCACGCTGGCCCCCCACAACCCCCTGGGACCCATTTCCCTGGCTGCCGGACTGCAGATCGCGGCCTCGATTCCCAATTTTCTTTGCCAGGAACAGGTGAGCCTGGGAGAGGGCTATCTCAAGAAACCCTTCCAGGTCAAGGAGGGCTACATCGATCTGCCGGTGGGAGCGGGGTTGGGGATCGAAATCGACGAGGAAGCCCTGGCGTCAAAGATCGGCCACGACTGGCACAATCCGGAAACCTACGACGCCGACGACGGCTCGGTAGTGGATTGGTAGGGAAGCTCCTTGACAGAACCGTTTCACTCCTCCCTTGCTGAAGCCGGGCTGTCAGGAGAGAACTGATGCGGTTGGGAGGGAGCCGGGCCGACCGGCCGCCGCCACCGCACACGATACCCGCGTCGTTTCCGACCCCGCCTATCTCACGAACAGCATGTCCCGATAGTTGGGCAGCGGCCAGAGATCGTCCGGAAGCACTTTCTCCATCCGGTCGGCCACTTCGCGCACCGCGTTCATCGCGGGAATCACGTTGTTGCGCATGTGGACCACCTTGGAAGACACTTCGTCGCCCCCGAGTTCCTCGTTCTGCGCCTCGAGCTCGTCCAGCGCTTCCGTCAGTTCGTCGATGAGACCCGAAACGAGCTTGATGTTGCTGTCAAGGCCACCCGTTCCAACCTCGGCCGCCTGCGTTCCGCCCCGAGCCGAGGCGAGCTGGTTCAGGTAGGTGACCGCCGCCGGCAGGATCATGCAGCGCGCCATGTGGGCGGCCGTCTCGCCCTCGATGTTGATCTTGATGAAGTACTGCTCGGTCAGCACCTCCAGCCGAGCCTCGAGCTCGCGGGGCGTCAGGACCCCGTACTTGTCGAAGAGATGCTCGTTCTTGGGCGAAGCAAGCGCGGGAAGCGCCTGCACCGTATTCCCCGAATTGAGCAGTCCGCGCCGCTCGGCCTCCTCCACCCACTCGGGAGCGTAGTTGTCGCCGTTGAAGATAATACGCTTGAACGACGGGATCTCGTTGGAGAGGAGCTTCCAAAGCGCGGTCTCGATGGACGCGCCGGACTCGACCACCGCTTCAAGCACGTCAGCCCAGAGGTCGATAGACTCGGCCACGATGGTGTTGAGCACCGTTGCCGGCAGCGAAATGCTCGCCGAAGAGCCCACCGCGCGAAACTCGAACTTGTTTCCGGTGAAGGCAAAGGGCGAGGTGCGGTTGCGGTCTCCGAAGTGGCGCGGCAGGTCGGGCAGCACCGAGACCCCCAGGCCGACGAGGCCCTCCCGTTCCTTCTCCTCCGCCGAGCCCGACTCCTCGATCTGCTCGAAGATGTCCTGCAACTGGTCGCCCAGGAAGATCGAGATGATCGACGGCGGGGCTTCGTTGGCGCCCAGACGGTGGTCGTTCCCCGCGCTCGAGACGCACGCCAGCAGTAGATCCTGGTGCTTTTCCACCGCGCTCATAACCGCCGTGCAGAAAAAGAGGAACATCAGGTTCTCGTGGGGAGTGTCCCCCGGGTCCATCAGGTTTCGGTCCGCAGTCCCGAAGGACCAGTTGAGGTGCTTGCCGCTCCCATTGATCCCCTGGAAGGGCTTCTCGTGCAGCAGGCACACCAGACCGTAGTCGCGCGCGTTCCGCTCCAGGATCCGCATCACGAGCTGTTGATGGTCGGATGCCACGTTGGCGTTCTCGTAAACCGGCGCCACTTCGTACTGCCCCGGAGCCACCTCGTTGTGGCGCGTCTTCATCGGGACACCCAGCCGGTAAAGGTCCATCTCGACGGACTGGATGTAGGCCATCACCCGATCGTGGATCGAACCGAAGTAGTGGTCGTCGAGTTCCTGTCCCCTCGGCGGCTTGGCTCCGAAGAGGCTGCGGCCGCAAGTCAACAGGTCCGGACGGCGGTAATAGAACTCGCGGTCCACCAGGAAGAACTCCTGCTCGGGACCCAGGCTGGCCGTGACCCGTCCGGCCTCCACCCCGAAGATCTTGAGCGCCCGGCGCGTGACCCGGTCAAGCGCGTCCATCGACCGCAACAGGGGAATCTTGGCATCGAGACTTTCACCCGCCCAACTGGAAAAGGCAGTCGGAATGCAGAGATAGGTGGCCGACTCCCCGCCCAGAATGAAGGCCGGCGAGGTCGGATCCCAAGCCGTATAGCCGCGGGCCTCGAAGGTGGCGCGCAGCCCCCCGGAGGGGAACGAAGATGCGTCAGGCTCACCCTGAACGAGCTCCTCGCCCCCGAATTCGGTGATCGCGCGCCCGTCGCGATCAACCTTCAGAAAGGAGTCGTGCTTCTCCGCGGTGCTCCCCGTAAGCGGCTGGAACCAGTGTGTATAGTGGGTGGCGCCCCGCGAGAGTGCCCAGTCCTTCATGGCGGCGGCGATCGTGTCGGCACTCTTCATGTCGAGTTTTTCCGCGTGCTCAATGGTCCTGAAAAGCTGTTTGAAGACGTTGTCCGGCAGCCGCGCGCGCATCTCCTTCACTCCGAAAGTATCTTCTCCGAAGATTCGGGGGAGGAGCTCGCGGTCGCCCGACCGGGATTCCGATCTGCCGCTCCAGGTATTCACGGCGCTGACTGAGTCGAAGCGTTTCTGGGTCATCGCGGGGTATCCTTTTCTTTCAAGGCTGGGGCTATCCGCAAGCGGCGGCGACACGCCGGACCGGAAACCGATTCGGCCGCATCCACTTGACCCGCACCGGTGATGCGAGTGGTCGCCTGCATTTTATAAGGTTTTCCAGGGAGCAGAACACGAGATCTCCCAATCGACTGAAAAACTCTGTTCCTGGTCTTTGAACCGCAACTCGAAAGAATTTTACCGTATCACGGGACTTTTTTTCGACTGTTGTGAGAAACCGGTATTCTTTAGAAGAATGTCCAGCACAGTAGTCACACTACGATCCCGCTACCCCCGATCCACTTCAACTCGAACTCGAACTCTCCTCTTTTCCCGTCTGGCGGAGCCTGGCGATCCTCTCCCGCCAGGTCCGCAGCCGTTGTCGGATGACCTCCTCGAATCCCTCCCCCGAAGGCCGGAAGTATCTTCGATCCTTCAGCGATTCCGGAAGGCAGCTCATGGCGGTCAACCGATCGGCAAAATCGTGGGCGTACTGGTAGCCCTTGCCGTAGCCCAGAGTCTTCATGAGTTGGGTGGGGGCATTGCGCAGGTGCAGGGGGACCGGCTCGGCAAGGGTGTGCTTCACGTCCGCGACGGCCGCGGCGTAGGCCTTGTCCAGAGCATTGGACTTGGGAGCGGTGGCCAGATAGACCGCTGCCTGGGCCAACGCCAGCGTACCCTCCGGAAGACCGATGAAGTGGAAGGCTTCCTTGGCCTGCACGGCCACGGTCAGAGCGTGAGGGTCCGCCATGCCCACGTCCTCGGAGGCAAAGCGGACCAGTCGCCTGGCGATGTACAGCGGGTCCTCTCCAGCCTCCAGCATGCGGGCCAGCCAGTAGATTGCAGCGTCCGGGTCGCTGTTGCGAAGCGATTTGTGCAGCGCCGAGATGAGATTGTAGTGTTCCTCGCCGGCCTTGTCGTAGAGAAGCACCCGCCGCTGCATCGCATCTCTGATCCGTTGCTCGCTGATCCGTTTCCTGCCGGCTTCCTCGGCTGCAGCCATCTGAACGGCAATCTCCAGGGTGTTGTAGGCCACCCGGGCGTCTCCATTGGCGAAGTCGGCGATGATGGCCAGGTGGGCGTCCTCAATCTCGACGGGGTCGGTCCCCATCCCACGCTCCCGGTCCTCCAGAGAACGCCGAAGCAGTTGAACCACCTCCTCGGATGACAGCGGTTCCAGTTGGTAGACCTTGCAACGGGAAAGCAGGGCGGGATTCACCTCGAAGGAAGGATTCTCGGTGGTGGCGCCGATCAGGACAATGGCCCCGGTTTCGACAAAGGGCAGAAAAGCATCCTGCTGGGCCTTGTTGAAACGGTGAATCTCGTCGATGAACAGCAAGGTCCGGCGTCCGGAACGCCGGTTCCGTTCCGCCTCCTGCATCACCGAGCGGATCTCCTTGATTCCCGAAAGGACCGCGCTGAAGGGAACGAAGTCCATCCGGGTGCCCCGGGCGATGATGCGGGCCAGCGTGGTTTTGCCGGTACCCGGAGGACCCCAGAGAATGAGGGAACCGATGCGGTCCTTTTCCAGAAGCAGGCGCACCGGCTTGCCGGGCCCGACCAGGTGTTGCTGGCCCACGAAGCCCTCCAGCCGGGTGGGCCGCATCCTGTCCGCCAGAGGAGCCCCCTCGCCCGCGGAGCCCTGCCGGGGCGAGGAAAATTCGGGAAAGAGATTCATGGTGCTCATGCTACAACGGCTCCCCCGGACCTGTCGATTGGGTGAAATCTCCGCGACAATCTCTCTGCTTGGCGGCTTCGCACAAGACGATGGCGGCAGCAACCGCCACATTGAGCGAATCGACCCCTTTGGCAGTGGGCACGCGGACCTCGGCATCGAAGGCGCCCAAACCGGGCGGGATTCCCCCACCCTCACTCCCTACTACCAGGGCCAGGCCGCCCCGGTAGTCGGCCTGCCGGAAGTCGGTTGTTCCGTTGGGAACGGCCGCCATCAAGCGGACCCGGTTCCGGCGCAGTCGTGGGGCCAGGGATGCAGGGGCCGCCGGGCCGGCGATGGGAAGTCGGAAGAGCGATCCGGCGGAGGCTCGAACGGCCTTCGGGTTGAGAGGACTGACGGTGCGGGTGGTAAGCAATAGCCCGGTGGCCCCGAAGGCCTCGGCCGAACGGGCCAGAGTTCCCAGGTTGCCGGGGTCCTGCACCTGGTGGGCCACCAGCAGCAACGGCTCGCCGCTCAACAGGGAATCCAGGGGAGCAGCGGGGATGCGCACCACGGCCAGAATCCCCTGGCTGGTCACGGTATCGGACAAGGAGCGAAACAGTCTGTCCGAGACCCTGCAGAGCTCGGCCCCTGCCGTCCCGGACCAGTCTTCCTCCCTGAAGGCAGCCAGCTTGCTGGAGGCCACCAGGATCTCCTCGACCTCGAGACCGCTTCGGCCGGCCTCGCGCACCAGCTTGGGTCCTTCCACCACGGCCAGCGCGTCACCGTCCAGGGGGGAGCGGCGCATCAGCGCCCTCAACCGCTGGATCCTTCGATTCGAGGAAGAGGTGATGGTCTCAGGCCTCATCGTTGGTTCTCGGCAGGAAAGCCGGTACGGCGCAAGGCGTCGTCGCTCCAAGAATCCGGCCCCGTTGCGCTCCGAAAGATGGCAACCCGATTTCTGAGACCGAACGCCAGGCGCCGGAGGGAAAGGTGGCGGACGTGTTCCGAGGGCGCCGGTGGTGGAGAATACAGGCCTCTCCGTCCCCGTCTCCTTGCCGCGGTTCCACACCCTCCAAGCCACCCTCCCGGCCGCGTTGACCCACCCGGGTGTTTATGTTAGTTTCAGCCTGATGCTAACGCAAAGAATCAGACTTCACGGAGCAAGCGCGCACCAGACCGCGCTCGAGACCGCCTCGGCAGCCATTCTCGACGGCAACCTGATCGCCCTCCCTACCGAGACCTTCTATGCGCTGTCCGCGGACGTCTATAACCTGCGAGCCGTAGAGCGAATCTTTCAAATCAAGGGAAGGCCGGACTGGAAGGCCCTGCTGGTGCTGATCGATTCGGTGGATCAGGCCGAAGTCATCAGCGACAACATCCCACCGGTATTCTACGAAATCGCAGCGCGCTACTGGCCCGGCCCGCTTACCCTCATCCTTCCGGCAGCCAAGAGGGTTCCCCTGAAGGTGACCGGGGGAACGGGAACGGTGGGCATGCGGATTCCAAACCAACCCTTTACCCGGAGCGTCATTGACAGCGTTCGCCTTCCCATCATCGGCACCAGCGCCAACCTGTCCGGACATCCCTCCTGTTCCACGGCGGAGGACGTGTTGAGCCAGCTTGGGGGCAAGATCGAGCTGGTGGTGGACGCCGGCGACTCTCCGGGAACGGCTGCTTCGACCGTTCTCGACCTGACCTCGAAACCGGCCCGAGTGGTTCGGGAAGGGGCCATTCCCAACGAAGTTCTGGCGGAATACCTCTCCCAATAGAATCATGAAACCCCGACGGAAGCGGTTTGCGTTCAAGGTCTTTGCCGGATATCTCCCCTCCGCCATCCTGGTCTATGCTCTGGCGATCTACGCTCTGGTCCGAACCGAGGCCAACCGGGACGACGCCCGGCCGGCCGGCCGCATCATCGTCTTCGGCGCCGCCCAGTACAACGGCCGGCCCTCGCCGGTCTTCAGGGCGCGGCTGGATCACGGCGTGGAGCTTTTCAAGCGGAAGCTCTCAAACCGGATGATTACCACGGGCGGATACGGCATGGACCCTCGCTTTACCGAGGCCGAGGTCGGCAAGGCCTACCTCATCCAGCACGGCGTCCCGGAGGACAGCATTGAAATGGAAGCCAGAGGGCTGACCACGCTGGCCAGCATTCAGCAGATCGTGGAGGTCTTGCGTCGTCAGGGAATCCGGCAGGTGGTAGTGGTCAGCGACGGGTTCCACCTCTTCCGGATCAAGCAGATCTTCCAGGACCGCCAGGTCATTGTCTTCGGATCCCCCGTTCCCAACAGTCCCATCGAATCGAACTGGAAGCGCCGCCTGCGGGCTTCGCTACGGGAGGTGGTAGGATACACCGTGTATGCGGCCCGCGAAAAGCTCCACCTGCCCATACCGGCCGGGGGACTCGTCTGGAACATCCCTGTTTCCCCCCTTATGAACCACCCCGTCGTACGGGATGGCGGCGCGGCCAGGTGAAAAGTGAATAGTGGTGCCTGGAACAGCCGCACATGAAGCCTTATGCTAGAGTTTTTTGGTAGTTGATTCCGAGGTGCGACGCCTCTCCATCCCGGTCCCAGGTCGACTGCGATCATGACACTCCAGCACCCTCGTCCCACCTTCCGCTTTCTGACGGCGGCGGCTCTGGTGCCGTTGCTGCTGTTGCTCGCGGCTCCTCCCTCCGGAGCTGCCGAGAGTCGAAGGCCCGAGCGCTCGAAGAGGCTGAGGTTCGATCGACCGCTGCCCGAGTTCAAGCTGAAGGACCTGGAGGGACGGACCTGGACGCTGTCGGACCTGAAGGGGAAGGTGACCCTGATCAACGTCTGGGCTACCTGGTGCGGCCCCTGCCGGGTGGAGCTCCCCTACGTTCAGAGGCTCCACAAGTCCCTTGAGAACGTCCCCGGGTTGCAGGTGCTGACTCTCAACCTGGATGAGAACCCCAATCTGGTCCCGGGATACATGCAAGCCGGCGGTTACACCTTTCCGGTGGTCCGGTCCTTCGAGCTGGCCGAGAAGATTCACCCCGTCAGCGAGGTTCCCCAGAACTGGCTCATCGATCCCAGGGGGCGGCGCTCGGTACAGAGCTTGAACGGACACGGGGAAGTCTGGCTGCGGCGAGTCCAAGCCGTCATGGAAAAGGTGCTGGCGGAGCCGTAGCCTCTACCGCGCCCCCACCCTCCTCAAGGAGGCAAGCCTCATGCTCAACCGCAGGGAGATTCTCAAGACGGCCCTGGTGAACCCCTGGTGGGCCGGCGAGCCCTACGCACAGGCCATCCGCGGATTGCCTCCGCTGAAGATCCGGGAGGTCAAGGTCATCGCCACCAGCCCGCGACCCCACTATTCCTGGGTCTTCGTCAAGGTCATCACCAGCGAGCCCGGACTCTACGGGCTGGGGTCGGCCAACAACGCCTACCTGTCCTGGGCCGTCAAGGCCGCCATCGAAAAACATCTGGGTCCCTTCTGGGTGGGCAAGGATCCCGAGCGCATCGAGGACCTGTGGCAGTGGACCCATGTCCGTTCCTACTGGCGCAACGGGAGCATCACCAACGTTGCCCAGGCGGCTCTGGACATGGCCCTGTGGGACATCAAGGGCAAGCGGGCCAACATGCCCCTCTATCAGCTTCTGGGCGGAAAGGTCAGGGACGCGGTGCCCCTCTACGCCCACGCCAGCGGCGAGACCCCCGAAGCCTGCGTGGAAAGCGTGCAGGCCTACCTGGAGCAGGGTTTTCGGCACATTCGGGTTCAGATGGGAGGAGGCTACGGTGGAGGCGGCTTCGTGCCGCCGGGAGAGGGGAGTCGACCGGCGAGCGGCTTCGGCGGCCCGGCCTTCGACGAGGAACTCTACCTGGAGACGGTCCCCAGGATGTTTGAGCAGGTACGGGAAAAGCTGGGCTGGGAGGTCAAGCTCCTCCACGACGTCCACGAACACCTGACGCCGACGCTGGCCCTGGAGTTCGCCAGACGCATGCAGCCCATTCGCATGTTCTTTGTGGAAGACATTCTCCCTCCAGAGCAGATCGACTACTTTCGCCAGATCCGGGCTCTCACCTCCACCCCCATGGCCATGGGGGAGTTGTTCACTCACCCCCATGAATGGCGGCCCCTGATTGCCGAGCGCCTGATCGACTTCATCCGTTGCCGCGTCTGCGCCATTGGAGGGATCACTCAGGCCAGGAAGATTGCAGCCCTCTGCGAGCAGTTCGGGGTCCGGACGGCCTGGCAGGAAGGCGGCGAGAACGATCCGGTGAACCAGTTGGCGGCCTACCACGTGGACCTGACCATCCCCAGCTTCGGCATCCAGGAAGACAACGTCTTCCCGGAAGAAGTTCACGAGCTGATGCCGGGGACGGCCCGCATTCGCGGCGGCTACCTCTACGGCAGCGACGGGCCGGGCCTGGGCATCGAAATCGACGAGGCCATGGCCGGCCGCTACCCCCTGGTGGACGACCACCGCAACGCCGATTGGACCACCGTCCGGGGAGTGGACGGCTCCCTGGTGAAGCCCTGAGGGTCGGTCACGGCATGCACCTGCGGAATGGTCATCAATAAATTTTCAAACGATGGTCGCCCGGGCGCAAGCCCTTGGAGTGCTCCATGCCGAAGAGAATAGCCATCATCGGCGCCGGGATCTCGGGCCTGGGGGTCGCCTGGGCTCTGAACCGGCATCCGGACCGATTCGACTTCAGGCTATACGAAGCCAACGACCGCATCGGCGGCAATGCGGTTACGGTCGACATGCCCCAGGCCGACGGGACCTCCATCCCGTTCGACATATCGGTGACTGCCTGCATCCCGAGGGTGTACCACCACATCGTTCAATTCATGAAGCAGCACCGAATTGAACTCATCGACACCAGGTTCAGCTACAGCGTGAAGTATCACGATGAAATCTACGCCCACGATCTGGATTCGACCATTCGCCGGAAGCTGCAGCCGGAGATCGTCAAGTTTCAAGAGGTGCTGGCATTTCTGAAAACCTTCAACTGGCTGAATCGCTCCAGGTCTACCCTTCTGGCCATGCTCAATCCGTTCAACTACGTGAGCATGGGTACCGTTCTCAACTGGGGAAGGTTTTCCGGGGACTTCCGGTACAAGGTCCTGAAGCCGATGTTCGTGAATTTCCTGATGGCGACCAACGTGTTCGACATGCCGGCGGCGCTGTTTTCCTACTACCTGGAGTTTTTCGACATCGAGCGCGCCACCCCCATGAAGACCTGGGATCAGGGCACCCGGCGCATCTATGAGGCCATGTCAGCCGAGTTCAGGGAGAAGATTCTGCTGAACCGCCCGGTGAGAAAAGTCTATCGAGGGGAGACGGGGGTAGAGGTGGAGGATGCGCGCGGCCAAACCACAACCTTCGATGAAGTGGTCTTTGCCTGCAACGCCAATCAAACCTTGATGATGCTGGACAAGCCGACCCGGTTCGAAACCTTCCTCCTTTCGACCATACGTTACGAAAGCGAACTTCATAACCATACGATCGTTCACTCGGATGCGTCGGTTCTGCCCGAGAACGAGGCCCGACCGCTGGAAACCCGAAGCAACCACATCGAGCAATTTGGAGCCCGGCCGGACAACTACGAAATCACCTACATCATGCACAACCAGCAGCCCTGGGCTCACAACTCGGACAAGCCCTGCCTGGTGACCTACAATCCGGTCAAGCCGGTGGATGAGGGGAAAATCATCCGCAAGCGGTGGTTCCAGCACATCGTTCACGATGTCCGGCACATTGCCCTGCTGGTGTTCCTGTTCCGGTTCATTCAGGGGAAGCGGAGATCCTGGCACTGCGGGGCCCACACCCTGATCAACAGCCAGGAAACCTGTTTCGTGACCGGTCTTGCCGCGGCCAGACAGATGGGCGCCGGCTATCCCTTCGAAGATCCCGAAGCCAGGAAGTGGTTCAATTTCTACGGCCAAACCCTGTACGGCTGGCGATTCAGGCGGGTCTGATCGAGGGTCGTTCAAGGATTTGAGACGCGTCCGTCCGGGTGTCGTCTTTGCTTCCCTCCTCGTTTCCCTCTCAGAACCGGAACAGCTTGTTGAACTTGACCACCAGGCCGCGGTTCCGCAAATCCCAGCCCCGGTCGGGCCGCAAGCCGCCGGTGACGTCGCGGTCGTCGGTGTAGACCACGAACAGCTCGCTGCCCGGGCTGTACTCCCACCGCAGCCTCAGGTTGCTGCCAAACGAGTTGCTGGCCGAGTTGTACTGTATGAGCCCGCTGAAGAACATGCGCGGGCTGAACGCGTAGTTCACCCGCATCACCGCCAGGTTGGTCTGGAACGCCCCGTAGGGCGTGTCGATCCAGTTGAAGGAGACGGTGGGCTCCACCGACATCTGCGGCAGCACCGCAATGCGACCCCGCGTCAGCTCCACCGTGGTCAGCTCGCCCTCGAAGTAGGCGCCCCGCCTCACTGCCACCGACCCGTTCACCCTCCGCTGCTGGCCAATGGAGTAGGCCAACTGAACGTCAGCGAAGCGGTAGCCTCCCGGTGGGATCGAGAAACCGGCACCGGCAGGAACGAACGGCTTGGCAAGAAGCTCATAGCTGTCGGTCACCGTGAGGGACAGCCGGTCGCTGGACTCGAACTCGGTCTGGAAGGCTGCGATGGTCTGGCGCGTCTCCAGGTGGTTCTCGTCGGCCGTCAGGATGGTATCGAAACTGCCCTCCAGGCTGAACTGCCGGACGCTCCGGATCGATTGCGGCCGGGGGCTGAAGCGAGCCGAGGTGAAGGTGCGCCGGAAGTTGTCGCGCCGCAGGAAGCCCACCTCCGGCAGGAAGTTGCCCTCCACCACCAGGTGATCCACCTGGAAGCCGTAGCGGTCCGCCGCGTAATCGAATTTGCCCTGGTAGCTCAGGTCCTTGCCCCGGTAATCGGGACCGGGAAGCCGGGTCCGGGCCAGGTAGGTCGTCAGGTTGAGGTTCTCGAAGAAGGAGAAGGTGCCGTCGATGCCGTAGGCCTGGCTGGAGCCGGGCGCCACCCGGGAGACCGAGCGGTTGGTGAAGATCGCGCCGACCGAGCTGCGCCGCAGGACGTCACGCCGGAGGCGGAAGACAGTGAAGTTGGTCGGGTCCGACCCGGAGACCGTCTCATCCCCCGTGTGGATGTTCAGGGCGCCGACATCGAACTGCCCGACCTTGCCGGTCAGGCGCGCGCCGCCGAGGATGGGCACCACCCGGCCCTCCTCCAGCCCGATCTTCCGGCTGTAGAAGAGCTGCGGCACGTTGACGTCGCCCAAGAACCCGCCGGCCGACCGGCCGGCCGGTCCGGCGACGCGCGTGATGGCGCCGCTGGCGAAGCTGAAGATGCCTCGTCCCTCGAGAAAAAACTCCCGCTTCTCCGGAAAGAACAGGGGGAAGCGGGTCAGGTTGACCTGGCGTTCGTCCACCTCCACCTGCGCGAAGTCCGTGTTGTAGGTGAAGTCGGCGGTCAGGTTCCGGGTGATGCCGTACTTCACGTCGATGCCGCCGTCGACGCTCAGCTCGTCGATCTTAACCGGCGCTGCGGCCATGTCCGTGGTCAAGCCGCCGATGACATAGGGCTTGATCTCGAGGTTGCGGCCCGCTGACGGGGGCTCCAGGCCGACCAGCGAGGCGGCCGCGGAGATGCGCAACATCCCGCGGGCGCCGCTGCCGGATCCGGCCGCGACAGGCAGCGGCGTCAGATAGGCCCACTCGTTCTTGCGCCGGATGGCACGCCTGAGTTGCACGCCCCAGATATGGGGCGGCTCCGACCGGTAACGCAGGGTCTTGAACGGGATCTCCATCTCTACCGTCCAGCCGCCGTCGAAGCGGCCGGTTCGCACCTCCCACACCGGGTTCCAGTCCGAGTTGGGGTTGCCCTCGTTCGTGAACTGCGCATCGGCGCGGGCGCCGAGCGGATTGGTGTAGAAGAGGACTCCGTTGCGGCGGTCGTAGAAGGTATCGAACAGCACGGCGAAGGTGTCGTTCTGGCGGAGCTGGCTGGTGTCGCGGCGCATCTCGTTGGCCACCCACCGGCTCTCGGGCGCCGAGTCCCAGACCCTCGCCGAGACGTAGACGTTCGCCTCGTCGAACAGAATCCACGCTTCCGTCCGCTCGGTCGCCGCAGCTCCCGAGTCCGGCGTCAGTTGAATGAAGCCGCCGATGGCGGGAACCGTCCCGTAGACGGCCTCGTCCAGCACGCCGTCGAGGTCGATGCTCTCATCCAGCCTGATCGCACGAACCGTCGTCCGGCCCTGTTCGTCTCGGTTCATCACCGCCGGGGGAAGGGGAGCCGGCGGACCGTCGATGAGAGACGGATCGACCACACCGGTGGAGTCTGCCTGGCCGGCCGGCGCCCGCCCCGCAAAGCTCGCCAGCAGAAGAACCGATCCCGCCACCAGGCACTTCGGTCGCATGTTGAGCTTGACCGCACTCACTTGGAATGCCGCCGCTTCCGGATGTCCGGGAGGATGAGGCTGGCGGCCCAGCCGACGGTAAAGGAGACCAGGTTGGCCAGGAAGAGGGTCAACCAGGGATGGAAGGGGTAGCGCAGGGTCTCGGCCAGGAGGGTCGCCCAGGCCAGTCCCAGCTCGGCGCCCGCCCAGGCAAGGGCCTGGTCGATCAGGGTCCAGGCCGAGATCAGCACTCCGAAGGCCAGGCCGACATACACCCCCAGGGCATGGGCCCGCTTTACGAAGAAGGCCAGCAGGAACAGTCCGAACAACCCTCCGCCCAGAATCGAGAAGACGGTAAAGCTGAACTGCAGCGCCTGCTCCACGCCCAGCAGCAGCACCAGTCCCACCCCCAGACCCAGCAGCCCCCAAAACGCCGAGGCGACTCTGCCCAGGACCAACTGGGAGCGGTCGCTGGCCTTGGGCCGGAAGTGGAGGTAGAAGTCCCGGACCGTCACCATGGCCATGCTGTTGATCATGGTGTCCAGGCTGGACATGGCGGCGGCGCACATCCCGGCCAGAATGATCCCGGTCATCCCCGCCGGAATCCGGGTCACCACGAACCAGGGGAACACTTCGGTTTCGCTGGCCGCAATGTGGGCCGGCAGCTCGGCAGGGTGGAGGCTGTAGTAGGAAAAGAGCAGGCTGCCGATCAGCATGAAGAGGTTCCAGGTCACCACACAGCCGATGGCTCCGAACCAGATGGCCTTCTGAGCTTCCCGAGTCGAGGGAGAGGCCAGGTACCGCTGGGCGGCGTCCTGCTGGACGGTGTAGTTGCTGAGGAAGCCGAAGGCGCCGTAGGCGATGGTGACCAGGACGGTCATCTGGCTCAGGTCCAGCGACCAGTCCACCATCCTGAACTTGTCCGACTCCTGGGCCACGCTCAGGAGCTGGGCGCTCCCATTCTCTCCGAACCACAGGAGAGCCAGACAGAAGAGGCCTCCACCGAACAGGGTCACCGACTGGATCACGTCGGTCCAGATCACGGCCTCCAGCCCCCCCAGAATGGTGTAGACCAGGGCGATGACGCCGCTGACCAGGACAATGGTGAAGGGGCTCCATCCGGTCATGGCGCCGATGGCCTTGGCCATCAGGAAGAGGACCAGGCCGGAGCGGAAAAGGCGGCTGATCAGATAGAAGCAGGAGGTGTAGCAGCGGGCGCCGTAGCCGAAACGCTCCTCCAGGAACTCGTAGGCGCTCATGCGGACGTGCTGCCGGTAGAGAGGGATCACCACCAGGGCGATGAAGATGGCGGCCAGCGGCAGCATCAGGTTGGCGAGATGGGGCCGCCAGTCTCCGCCGTAGGCTTGTCCTGGGAGAGCAATGAAGGTCGCGGTGCTGATGGAGGTTCCGAAGAAGGAGCAGCCGACGGCCCACCAGGGGATGGCCCGCCCGCCGATGAAGTAGGCCTCGGTGTCGGTCTGCCGTCGGGCCAAGCGGGTTCCCAGCCAGGCAACCACTGCCAGGTAGGCTGCGACCACGATCCAATCGACAGGTGCCATGGGTTAACTCAATCGGTCACACGGAACGGGAAACAGAGAGGGGAAGCGGCTGGGCCTTCCCCCTTTCCACGGTCATTCTTGCGGCCTTTTTTGTTGACATCCCGAAGGGCCGGATATAGCCTAGCGCTCCTCCCTCAAAAACCATACACCTTCCATCACTCGGCAGTGAGGTTCGTCTTTGCGGCCTGCACTTCAGGCCGGTCGCCCGGTTTGCGCCTGAGTGCGTCCGCGGGCCGATGCTTCCCTGCCAACTGAAGCCAAAGGGGGATCTGCATGAGAAAGCACACTTTGACAATCGTCTGTTTGACCTTGCTGCTTGCGCTGGCGCGCATCGCCGGCACCGCTCAGGCGGAGCCGATCCAGAGTCAAGCCAACACGCCTCAGAAGAACGGGGCCGGGAAAATGCCTTCCAAGGCCGTCGACATCAACACGGCCACCGAAAAGCAACTGTCGTCGCTGCCCGGGATCGGACCGCAAATGGCCAAGCGCATCATCGAGGCCCGGCCCTTCAAGTCGATTCAGGAACTGAAGCGCGTGAAGGGCATCGGCAACAAGAAGTTCGAGCGGCTCAAGAACCACGTGGTCTGCGAAGCCAAAGCGAGCCAGTGAAACCGCTCCCTTGCCTGACTTCCTTCCCTTGGGCCCGGCAATCTTTCGGTTCCGGGCCCGTTTTTGCGAACTTGGCCGGCGCAGTTCCCCAGTCCGGCCGCCATCACCAGAGCACCACCAGCGCCAGATAGGCGACCAGCGCCAGAAACAGACCGTACCAGGTCGAGGGTTGACCGTACCAGGGCAATCCCCCGGGCGGGACGTTGAAAGGATACTCGGGCGCGGCCGACAGTTCCTGCCGGGATTGCTCCAGCCAGCTCCCCCGGGTTGCTGCCAGGGGCTCCGGGGTCCGGTCCCGGCGCTCGGAGGGATCCCGATGGCCAAAGCGGACGGTGAGCCCCTGCAGTTCCCGGCCCGACATCCACCCCCATCGCCAACTGAGCCCCAGCATGGTCCCGGCGGTAACCAGCGGGCTCCAGAGATAGGCCCACCAGGTATTGGTCCACCAAAGGGGCAGGGGCCATTCCAAGGCTTCTCCCAACAGCGAGCTGAGGCCGTAGCCGATTCCGGCCAGCAGGCCCGCCAGCCCGGCGCGGCGATGGACCGGAGTCAGGGTTCCCATGACATACAGGGTGAACAGGGGCATCACGGTCACGCTGGTGATGCGCAGATAGAAGCGGACCATGCCGTCCTGTAGAAAGGGAATGTAGAGGAAGGAGGCAGCGATGATGAAAGGTGTTGCCCAGCGGGATACGCTGAGGTAGTGGGCATCGTTCTGCCCCTTCACCAGGAATCGGGCGTAGACGTCGCGGGTGAAGACGGCGGCCAGCGAGGAGCCGATGGAGTCGTAGGTGGATATCCCTCCCGCCAGCACCCCCGCCACCACCAGGCCCACCAGTCCGGGGGTCAGGTACTCCTGCACCAGGAGCGGGTAGATCTGATCGGGGGCCGCGAGCTCCGGCATGACCGCTCTCCCGAGAATTCCCAGGGTGATGTTGAACCACATCACTCCCACGGTCACCACGCTGGCGGTCAGGGCGGCGGTCCGGAGGTCCCACTCCGAGCGGGCGGCCAGCAGACGCATGGACTGGGAGTGGTTCACCAGGCAATAGGCCGTCAGGACGATGACCCAGCTGAAGATGATCAGGGGAGCCGGCACACCCGGCTCGTCCCGTCCGATGTGCAGCATGCTGTCGGCCAGTTGGGGATCGATCTGCTGGAATCGGCTTTCCAGGCCCGACCACCCCCCGACCGCGCTCCACAGCACCCACCATAGGATGATCGATGCCATCAGCATCACGATGGACTGGAGCGCGTCGGTGGCGGCCACCGATCTGAGTCCGCCGGTGGCCGTGTAGAGGGCGGCCGCCAAGGAGATGGCCGCTACCAGCCACCAGGCGTAGCTCCCCCAATGGGTCAGGATCGAAAAGGTGAGGTAGAGCGAGAAGGCGATATTGCCCAGAACATTGGTGCGGTTCTGGATCTGAATGAAGGCGCTCAAGAGGCGGGCGGCCGGACCGAAGCGGTATTCCAGGTACTCGGCGTTGGTGAACATGCCCCCGCGGTAGAGCGGCAGGATCACAAAGTAGGAGGCCACCAGCCAACCGATGGGCAGCCCCAGCCACCAGGTGGCCAGGTTGGAGAGCCCGAAGGTGTAGGCGCCGCCGACCACGGCCACGTAGTCCCCGCTGTCCACGGCGGTGGCGAACATCGACAGTCCCACCATCCACCAGGGCAGGCTCTTGGCGGCCAGCATCCAGTCGGAGGAGCGCCGTGTGCGGCCCGAAATCAGCAGCCCGTAGCCGACGATGGCGCCGTTGGCGGCAACCACGATGAGCCAATCCAGCAAGGTCATGAGACAAGGATCGAGTGTGTGGCGGAAGAGGCGACCCGGGCACAGCCGGAGGCCGACGGCTTCTCCAGGGCGAAACCCGCCGCCGATTGGGGAAAGCTAGCTGAAGTTCATCATCATGGACTGATAGATCTCGGTGGCCTGCAGGACCTGCTGGCACTCCACCCATTCCACGGCCCCGTGAGCCTGGTCGATGCTGCCGGGACCGAGCACGATGGCCGGGGTTCCCACCGAGGTGAACTTGCTGGCGTCGGTGCCGTAGGGGACGCCGGCAATGGTGGAATTCCCCAGGACCGCTTCGGTGGCCTCGCAGGCCGCTTGCACGACGGGGGAATCCTCGGGAGTCTCCATGGCGTTGTCCAGCAGGAAGGGCTCCTCCAGACTCGCCTTCAAGTCGGGGTCGGCGGCCCGGGCCCGCGTCAGCGCTTCTTCGAATTCCGCCAGCGTATCCTGGGGAGATTCCCCGGGAATGGTGCGCCGATCCACCTCCACCACGCACTCGTGAGGCACGAAATTCACCTGGGCTCCCCCGTGGATCACGCCGATATTGAGCGTGGGGCCACCGGTCAGGGCGTGGTCTTTCCGCTGCAGGCTGGGCTGGAGCTCTCTCTCGATGTCGGTGATCAGCCGGGCCATCTTGACGATGGCGTTGATGCCCAGATAGGGCTTGGAGCTGTGGGCCGCCACTCCCTCCACCCGAATTCGGAAACGGGCCAATCCCTTGTGGGCGCGAATCACCGCCAGGTCGGTGGGCTCCGCCACCACCACCGCCTCCGATTTCACCGTGGCCGCCAGGCTCAAGGCGCCTCGGAAGAGATACTCCTCGTCCACCGCGCCCGCGAACTGAATGGTGCAGGGGGGGACCTGGCCCGATTCCTTGAGGCGCTTCATGGCATGGATCATGGCCACGCCGCCGGCCTTGGTGTCGCACGAGCCCCGTCCATAGAGGAGGCCGTCCCGGATGTGGGGCTCGAAGGGGGGAATGGTCATGACCCCCACCGAGGCGGTGTCCATGTGACACTCGAACAGAAGCGCCCGTTGAGGGTCCCGGCCCTCCAGCGTGCCTATGAAGTTGCTGCGCCCCGGCAGGACCTCCCGGGTTTCGCAGCCCATTCCGGCGTGGCGAAAAAATTCGGAGAGGTATTCCACCATCCCCGATTCGCCCCGCCGGCCGCCGGGCAATCCGGGATTGACGCTATCAATGGCCACTACGTCCTGTAGCGTGGCCAGCACCTCGTTCTGGCTGCGAGTCCAGGCTTTCCCCATCGTTCCCTCTCCTTGTGAATATCTTCGGCTCAAACCGGCGGTCCGGCCCAATCCTAGCAGGTTATGTTGGTGAATGGCTTCCGCAAACGGAACTGTCGGACGCCTCTCTTCTCGGCACTCTGCCCGGCGGCCTTCAGGCAGCCCCCTGGACCCTGGGCACTCCGGCCTGAAGGAGCATGCGACGGGCCTCCTCCCGGTAGCGCTCCCGGACGTCCCGGGTCGGAGGGCGGCAGCGGCTGGAAGGCAGGCCCACCAGCTCCATGCACAGCTTGTCCAGGTAGCCGTCGCCCGAGGTGTACTCCTGCTCGATCTGCGACCACAGCTTCATGAAGGGTTGCGCCGCCCGGGTCAACATGTCCTGAACCCGCGGGTAGTCCTTCCGGTTCAACTGTTCGATCAGTTGGGCTCCCCACTCCGGCCAGTAGTTGCAGACGTGGACCTCGAAGCCCCGCGCCCCCAGCATGTGGCTGGCCACGAAGTGCATCTGGTTGTCGATCACCGAAAACCGACGGCCGTAGGCTTGCACCACCTGCTCGAAGGTCATCCAGCCGGGGTGGGGCGTGGCCCACTTGAGACCCACCACGTTGGGTATTCCGGACAGCCTGCCGACCAGGCCCAGAGTCACTCCGGTGCTGGTCCAGAAGGTGTTGTAGACGATGATGCCGATGTCGGCCGCCTCGGCGGCGGCGACCACGTATTCGTAGAAATCCTCTTCGGAATGGTGGAAGTAATAGGGGCAGGAGACCTGGATGTAGTCGGCCCCCAGGTCCCGGGCGGCCCGGGCCAGGCGGCGCAGCTCGGCGGTGCTGGTGGTCTGGGCGCCCATGGCCACCGGGGCCCGGCCCCCCACCGCCTCCACCACGGCTCCGGCCACGGCCACCCGCTCCTCG
Source organism: Terriglobia bacterium (assembly GCA_963665655.1). GTDB lineage: Bacteria > Acidobacteriota > Terriglobia > Versatilivoradales > Versatilivoraceae > Versatilivorator. The sequence continues at coordinate 2,706,382 of OY762429.1, read as the reverse complement.
AGGGTCATGGTCGAGAAATCGCCGGCAGCGCCCCCTGCCAGGAAGACGGCGTTGCCGCTCTTGAGGCCTCCCCCCAGGAGGAAACCCACATGCCTCCGGATCCCTTCAAGGTTCAATGACAGCTCGGAGTCATCGTGGAACAGCGTGGGGACGGTGACGTAACAGCCACACAAGCGTTGCCGAGTCTTATCGAAATCCATGGATGATGGTTCTCCTGGTCAGTCAGGTGCGAACGTTGGGAGTGTAGGAATGTCCTGGGCGAACGTCCCTCCGCCGGCGACTTGGCGCCCAGATTTTACGTCATCCCCGGCTGCATGCGCTCTGCTGCTTTGCAATTCCTGTCCAGTTTGTCCGTGGAGCGGATTACCGCCGGCCCAGCGCCCACCAGCAGAGCAGGCCCACTCCGGCAACCAACAGGCTGCGCAGGCGGCGTACCAGGGAGAGAGTCACGCCCACGGCGGCCGGAAGACCCAGCAGGGCGAGCACGAGGGCGTAGGCTCCCTCGGCCACGCCGAGCTGCATGGGAACGAACACGAAGAGGAGGCTGATGAACTTGCTGGCGGTTTCAATCAACAGGGGATGGAGCAGCGGCGGCGGGTCCCCCAGCACCGCCAGCACCCAGTACACCTCCAGAATCAGCAGGAGGTGGGCCGCGGCTTGCAGCGCGACAACCACCAGGAACCGGGCCGGCCGGTCGTAGACCACCCTGAAAAGGACCTCCTCCATCTGCCTCACCCGTTCCAGATGGGGCGTCACCCGGCTCGAGAGCCAGGATCGCCGGCTGAGCCGCTTGAGAATGGAATGAAAGAGATAGGACCGGCGGACGAAGGCGACTACGGCCACCAGCAGGATGCCGCCGAGAAGGAGCACCCCGCCCCAGACCGCCGCCCGCAGGGAAGGCTCCAGGGGGAACTGGAGCGCAAGGGCGGCAAACCCTGCGGCGGCAATGGCCGTGGCGCTGAGATTGTAGAAGAGGATCTCGGACAGGGTGGAGGCAAAGGCCTGGTGGAGGGCCAAACCTCTCCGCTTGAGCAGCCAGGCCTTGGCGGGCTCCGCCAGCAAAGGTCCGGTGGAGGTCAGGACCCGCACGGCTTCGCCGGAGATTCGAATCCAAAGGACATCACGATAGGACACCTGGATTCCGAGCAGACAACGGGAGAGCGCTGCCGCGCGCACGCCCTGGTAGAGGGCGTGAATGCCCGCCAGGGCCGCCAGGTGCCAGCCGATCTGGAGCAGCAGAGACAGAATGCGCCCGGGACCGAGCCTATAGACCAGGTAGGCCGCCAGGCCCAGGCCCAGCAGCATCAGCAGGGCGCGTAAGGTTCTGCGCCCGGTCGCGTGCATCATTGGCAGGTCAGCGCGGCGTCAAGGGCCGGATGTTCTTCTCGACCCGATTCAGGGGATGACGGAAGGCTTGCCGCCGCAGCCTCTTGAGATTGGGGTAGCCGTCGGCCTGCTCGCGGGCCCACTCCTCGGCGAAACGCCCGTTGCGGATGTCCCTCAGGGTGTCTTTCATGCGCTGCTTGACCTCTTCGGCGGGGAGCTTTTCATGCCGGGTCAGCGTTCCATACTGGGAGGTGGGTGAGTGATAGCGGGTCTGCTCGAACATGCCCTCGACGGCCATCTTGTGGAAAATCTCGCCGGCCTCTCCGGAGGCATAAAACTCCAGGGCGACCAACTCGGGGGGCACCCCCGCCTCCACCAGCACTTCGTAGGAGAGCAGCAGGGCCTGATTGAAGAGCGGCCACAAGGCCTGCTCGCCGAAGAGGTTCACGTCGGCCTCGTCCTGGAAGGTGCACTCCAGAACCCCGGCGCGGGTGCACCCCACCCCCTTGGCCAGCGCCAGCGCGATTGGGCGGGCCTGGCCGGAGGCGTCGTGGCCCACGGCCACGAAGGCCGGAACGCCCTTCCCCTCCACGAACAGCTCGCGCACGGTGACGCCCATGGCGCGGGGGGACATCATCACCACGTCGACGTCGGGAGGGGGCTGGATGCACTGGAAGCGGTAGCCGTAGCTGCTGGCGAAGTCCAGCACCTGCCCGCCGCGGATGTGCTTTTGCATGTGCCGCTCGTAGACCTGCTGCTGGATTTCGTCCGGAATGCCCACCAGGACCAAGTCGGCCCTGGAGGTCGCCTGAGCGATGGAGAAGACCGGGAACCCGTCTCGCTGGGCTTCCTGGTAGTAGGCATCCCGGCGGTTGCCCACGATCACTTCCAGCCCGCTGTCCCGCAGGTTGCGGGCCTGGGCGCTTCCCTGGTTGCCGTACCCGATCACGCCGATGAGGCGGTCTTTCAGCGGGGCCAGGTCGACGTCTTCATCGAAGTAGATCTTGCGCATGGAGCCACCTCCTTATTCCATTGATTCGAGGATCTTGGTCTGAAGATGGTTTGACTTCAGCGGGTGTGGGACGAAAGCTCCCGAAGCATTTTCTCGCGGAGCCCCACGATTGAAAGTCCAACAACCTGACTGCGCCCCTCATCGTATCGAACAATGACTCCCTCCCCGATATCGATGCCCACGGCGGGTTTTGGTGAGGCGACGGAGATGTACAACACATCTGCCTCGCCATCGTAATCCCAGTTCAAATCCCGCTTGCTCTCGAGTATTTTCAATGCTTCCATAGAATTGGTCTCCTCGACATCAACGCGAATCCTGGGAATTACCAAGGCCCCCTTCTTCAACCATTCCGGTCTTTCTTTCTTCAGTTCGTCGTAATAATGACCGACTACGGCCACTGCTGTATTGGAAGCGAAGTTCCAGGGTGTGCTAACAATTTTTTCCATAATGGAACCGAAATCCTCAGGTGTGGGATGCACGAAGTAGTCCCGGTAGTTTTTTAAAAACTCGTTCAACTTTTGCCATGTTTCGGGTGACGTTTCATGGTGCTTCTTTATTTTCAGTTCATCGCAAAGTTGTTTCAGGGCTTCCTTAATCTCTCGAAATTCCTTGAACATGAGATCTGTAAAATTATGGTATTGGGGGTACTTTTTTCCAAGATCGCTGTCTTTTCTGCTCCAGCAGGTGTAGAGCTGACCGGAGACAAAAGCTGTGATAGCCATATAGCTGTAAGTGTAGGTACAACTGGCTAGCCCAAACACGGCGTCGTTGGTTGAGCCATGCCGTGGTCTGTGTAACTGGGTATCTATGACTGCCCGCGCCATATCCAAGTACGATTTGGCCACGTTGTATTGTTCTGTATGTGTTTCCATTTTTACTCGCAGTCCTGTCAAGGTGCTTGACAATTCGCTGTATAGAGGGAGCTTTTCGATAATCGCGCATGGGCCCGAGCCGTCCCCCAAGCCAATTTACCGGACCCGTTCTCGTCCAATCCAAACAGGTAGTGTTCGATTGTCCCATAACCCTGATATACGACCAGGATTAAGCGAAGTCCCGCAGGGCTGCCCTCTACTTCGATGACGGTAGCGCCTTCGCCCCTCGCGCTCGTGATTTGCTTTGTTGCGTCCGCAAAAATGATGTCGGGCTTGCCGCCGTTGTAGATGAGCAGGACTTGGCCAGAAGATATTGTGTCTTTCTCCCACCCACTCTCGTCCAATGACACCACGCCGCCCGGAAAAAAGAAGCTATGTCCAGACGCTGAACCGCAGCGAGTGACAATCGTCGTGGTGTTTTCCTGGACCTTGATTCCAGGCTTGGCTGCCGGTTGGGTCGTCATCAACATCCCGATCGTCCCAGCGGTGACGATCATCCTGCCTCCCATTGACCTCGACCATTTCATTGTTCTTACCCCCTTAAGCGGAACTTCACGAGCAAAACAAGCGTAATTGATTGTAAAATAGGAGCTTACGCAGAATCAACCTGTCTTGTTTATGGCAACACCTTTCTCGGCGTCGATTTTAAGCATTCGGAACACTTTGGCCTGTAGTGGTGTCGCTTGTGTCACCAGGGTGAAGGCGCTGTCGGGATAGCCGGGGAGCGTGACCTGATTGAGAGTCACGGTGGCCAGATCGTGCAGCAGGGTGGTGAGACTGTGCACGGGATCGCCGTCAGGAGTTTTCCGGGCGGCAGCCTTGGCCTTGGCCTGAGGGGATGGTTCGGCCTTTTGCACGGGTGAGTCAGGCACGGTGGGCGCTTCATCCTCGAACAGCAAGGGAGCCAGACGCCGGCGCAGATGCCATTCCAGGTACCAGGCGAGCAAGCACAGCAAGACATGCCCGCGCACGTGCTCTTCGCTGTAGACAAACACGGGCCGCACCTCGAGCCGGGTCATCTTCAGGCAACGGAAGGCCTGCTCGACCTGGGAGAGGCTCTTGTAGGCGGCCACCGCCTGGTGAGAGCCGATGGCCTGGGCATCCAGATTGGTGCGGACGACGTAGAGGCCGTCGAGGCGGGCCTCGGCCTGGATCTTCTGGAGGTTGCGGGACCATTGCAGCCCCGCATCGGTGACGGTGAGGTCGAAGTGTTTCTCCACCCGGTGGCGCTGGGCGTGGCGGGCAAGGGCCTTCAGCGTTCGGTCCCGGTTCTGGGCCCCGGGCTTGTGCTTGCCGGCGGCAGTCGAGATCCTTGTCAGGGTGGCTTCGGTAGCCCGCAGCAGCTCCTCGCGCTTGCGGGCGCGTCGCTGGCGCAGCCGGGGATTGAGGCAGACCAGGAGGCGTTCGCCGGGGAAGTGGGGGCTGAGGATTTTGGCGACCGTGTCGGCAACCAGCGACTCGGGGTGCAAGGGGGCCGGATGGCCCTTGGAAGCTTGCAGCAGCTTGCGGAGGTCGACGGTGCGCAGGGCCGAGATCCAGTCCAGTCCGGCCGGCGACAGATCCTGGCGGATGCGTGCGGTGGTGATCATGCCGCGGTCGCCCGCCAGGGCGATGCGACCGACCCGGAATCGGGTCCGGATCTTGGAGATCTGGGCAGCCAGGGTGGTGGGGTCGGCGGTGTTTCCGGGGAAGACCTCGACGGCCAGTGGGCAGCCGTCGGCAGCGCAGAGCAGGCCGAAGACCATCTGCTTTTTTCCCTTCTTGCCGTCTCGGTTGTGACCGAAGGCGGCCAGCGGGCAGTGCTGCCCTTCCAGGTAGGTGGAGGTGACGTCATAGAGGATCAGGGTGGCGCCCTGGAGGTGACGGCGGGCCAGTGTTTTCTCGATCCAGGGTTGCCGCTGCCTGAGCCAGTCGAGCATGTCGAGCATCTCGTTGCCGGAGACAGGCCCGAGGCCGAGCAGGACCCCGTGGCTGCTGTCGGCGGTATCGGGGGAGAGTCCCCGGGCAGTGGCCAGCTTGGAGGCGGGGTGGATGAGGCGGGCGATGAGGGCGGCCAGGGCCAGGTTGCGTTGGCGGCCGGGGTGCGGTGAAGGATGCGGGGAAGGCCGAGTTGGGTGGCCAGGCCGAGCAGGGCCGCTACGTGTCCATGGGGCAGCGACCGCTGGAGGGTGACGGCTTGATCGAGGGAAGAGAAGACGACGACGCCCTGGAGGAAAGATCGGATGGCATCGACCAGGGGTGGAGGGACTTTGGAGAGGTTGGCGAGGGTTTGTCGGCGGATGCGTTTGCCCTCACGCCAGGTTTTTCTCAGCAGGATGGCCGGGGGGCTGGAGCGATTGGGGATGACGTGGACGCGGATGGACATGGGCGGCCGCAGCTACATGGCAACACTTATACAGTCTGATGTGGGCGCACCAGACAGATATGTCCCATAAATAGAGGCACTTACCTGATACTGGAGCGTCTATTTCCCAGTGAAGTTCCGGTTAAAATACGGATTCCTCGTCACCGAGGGTAATCGGTTCGGCAGAGTGTGGCCAGCCATCAAGATGCTCTGCTCGTCCAACCCATCAAACGGTATCGCAGTACTGGGCATCAAGGAATGATTGGCTAAAATTGAGATCTCGGACTGCGCGCTGATGGGACCCACGCCTTTACGATTGCACCTATCGGCGTGCCAACTGCCACGCCGAGGAGCACTGCCGCGGTCAGGTCTGAACCGTAAGCAAATGTAGCTGCTGTGAGTATACTTGACACGATGCCCGAGATCGTATTGTCCGCAATATACGTGGCGAGCAGGAATGTGGTTAGAACAGCAATGATGACCGGTTCAGCCCTGACGAAGGTGGCGATCAGAAGCACGATCATGAACGCCACGCCTGTGAAGGGTTTGCGGCGGTCGCCCCATCCCTCGCGTACGGATTGGCGATCCGATCCGGACCGCCATACTCCGGCATCCCCGTCCCACCGCCACGGTTCCGTCGTGTCCGTGTAGGGGGCCTCTGGCTCCGACAATTGGGCCTCCTGGGGTTCCGCAACCTCTGCCTTGGTCTCACGGTCGTCTTTTTGTTCCTCATGCTCTGTGACCGAAAACGAAAATTCAAACCCCGTGGCGGGAACACTGTCCGCTAATCCTCGTAGAAACGTGTGCTCCTGGGGGACTTCTTGAACATCATCGACGCTATGGAGAATTTTGTAGGGCACTGGCCCGTACCTGGGCAATATCGTTCGAGATGAGCAGTAATCCGTAGGATAGAAAAAGCCAGGAAGCCTTTCCATTTGGATTGTTGCCGTCACACGTTTTCCCGTAACGCATGCGTTCTTGATCGTTTCATAATGTGTTGGCAAGAGATAGAACGTCACCCCTAAAGCCTCTTTCGACTCCAACGGATCATCAGGATATTCCCCTGCCGTCTCTTTGTCCGCCCAAAACCGAAAAAATCCTATATCCCTATCCGTCAATCGTTTACGGAGTGCATCCATTTCCGTCCCGATCCCTTCAACAGTCGCGTTGTTCTTCCTCGTGGCATGGGACACACTGCTTTGCGCCAACCCCAAGTACTCCTCGATGCTTTTCGGCGTTGCCATCTCAATCCATACTTCAAGTTCACTGGTGGTTCGAGGCGATCCAAAAAAGGAGAAGGTGTCCTCTCCCACAACTTCTCCCGTTGCTGATATCCGTTCTGTTTCACGCCTTCTCTGTGTTTCTTCTGGGGTCCGGTCCGGGTTGCCCCAATCGGAAATATCGCCTGTATATTCCATCTCGTATATTACGAACCCGACAACATTTAATTGCTTCAAATTCAGCATGCAGCTTTTGTTGCTTCCTACCTCAGTGTAAGTACTATCCGCAAAATTACCCGAATTCGAAGGCCGGACAGGTTCATTTGTCCCTGGGTCGTGTTCGATCAAGTCCCCTTTTTCGTAAACCACCTTTAGGGGATATGCACTGTTTGCCTGTTTCGACATTCGCCCTCCGGGGTTCTATTGGCCGGCACGCCGTTTGAATACCGGCTCAATCGCTGAACGGTGCAGTAAGAATGACTCCCGTGACGATACGAATCATGGACTTGGGGACTGCGAATCGGTGTTCACCAGCCTTAGCCTACGGGTGAGCCAAGCATAGGTCTGATGCAAACTCACAGGTTCTCTTCGCGCCGGGCACCATCAAGTTTCTGGTCTCTTGTACACGTCGCGTCGATGTCTGACGAAATGAATGACTATTCGCCGCTTCCCCGCTTCACGGGTGTAGAGTACACGGTAATCCCCGACGCGTAGCTTGAACACGCCGCGCCAGGAGCCCGTCAATGCCTCGACTCTGATTGTCTGGACGTTGTCTGCCAACCACTGCACCTTGTCGATCACACGACGTGCGACGTCCGGATTCAGACGGAGGAGGTCGGCCTTCGCCGTGGGAGTCAGTGCGACGTCGTAGGTCATTCGGTCGACTCGAATCTGCTGGCAACCTCTGACAAGCTCGACGTTTGTCCGCCGGCGCCGACCTCGGCAAGAGAACGCCGCAGTTCTTCGGCGATGTCATCACGCAGGACCAATCCTTCATCGGGGTCGCCGAGCAACTCGGCGAAGGATTGAGTCAATGTTTGTCGAACGAGTTCCTTGAATTCGGCGACCGTCAGGTCGGCAATTCTGGAATGGTTCATTGTCGGCTCCTCTATTTCTCTCCTACTCAATAACGCAACTCTCAATCCGGTTGCGCGGATAGGCTGGTCCGCTCATGTGAAAGCCGAACCGAAACCGGGAGCGGCGTCGACGACCTCCTCGATTTCACCAATTCTCAGCTTATCGAGAGGACGTGCAGCCTTGTCGGCAAACGGCCATTCCTGAGTCAGGAACGCCCAGGCCAGCTCGGGGTCGTCGATGATCTCAAGGACGCGTGCGATCCCCGGGACGACCTTGCCTGGACCGAGGATCTGCTCGGAGGGAATGGTCAGACCACGCTTGGTCGATTTCCAGGCGAGAAGGATCTTTTTCTCAACCCAGTCATAGACCGTCGTACGCGAAACCTTCAGGCGCGCGGCGGTTTCCGATACGCCGATCGTGTCCGATCCCGGCGGTCTCTGAACAATGAACGGCTTGAGGTTCTCAGGCACCTCCGAGGAGGAAAGCCCGGCCAGTACCTCATACTGAGTAGCGACGGTTTCCAGGGCGACGGCGACAACCACGCTTGCTTCGTTTGGGTGCTGTCTAAGAAAGTTGGTCGCGTTTCTCGATAGGCCCGAGAGCCCCTCGACACGGAATCCATCGGCTTGCTTCGCCATCCTGTTTGCCCCGCTCCTTAGCCATGTTTATCGGGTCGATTCACGACAGATTATAGAGTTAGGCTGCGCAATATGTCCACTATGTTCAGTATGTCGGGTAATTTGCTAGACATGGACGGACTCTCGCTCAACGTACGGACGCAGTTCCTCCCGTAGCGCCTTCTGAGTTACCAGATCGACGGAACGCCCCAGCAGGTCTTCCAGGTAAAATTGGGTGCCGAAGTACCCTTTGGAGGTTGTTGGCCCGTCGAAACGAACCAGGAGATCGATGTCGCTGTCTTCCGATGCCTGGTCGCGAGCCACGGAGCCGAAGAGGACGAGGTCGGTAACCCCGAATCGTTGCGAAAGGGTCGCCTTGTGCGCGCGAAGCACCTTCAGGACTTCATCTCTGGTCATAAGCACTCCCGTGAATTCGTCGAACTTTCTTATCAGGGAGGTCTGCTGCTGTCGGAACTGCCTTTGGACTTCTTTGGTCTGGAAGGATGATTGATAGCGTTGACCTCGCTCTTGAGTACGAGGGTGCGATGGAGAAAAGACTTCATGCCATCAATCAGTGTGGTCAGTTCCTCCCGTTTGGGTCTCCAGCCACGGTGAGCCGCTGCGCTGCCCGCGTCAGTCAGCTTATCGAGCATCCGCTTCTCGGTTTCGCTGATGATCCCTTTTTCTCGAAGTGTCTTGAGTTTCTCTTTGAAAGAAGCCCCCTCGGCTCCGTTCAACACCATCGCACGGTCCAGGGCGGTGCGGACTCCGATTGCAGCAACAACCCGGTGACCGGCATTCCGAGCGCCATATACCTCGCGCAACAGATTTTGGAGCGTCCCGTCGTCAAGTTGGTGTACCCAGTCCGGTGCCGGTGGTGGCGGCCAGTGGGTCACATGTGGGGGCCCCTGACTTTCGGAGAACCAGTACGCGCGCTGAACGTAGAGCGTTTTGCAGCCTCGGCATCGAAGAATCTGGTAGGTGTCAATTTCCGACAATGAGCCCATGCCTGGTTCGTTCCATGATTCCCTGCGCGATTCCGATGCAACGATGTCAGCGTTGAGGTTCTGATCGCATCGGGGGCAATGACCGTCGCAGGTGTTGGAGGCGTCGCTTGCAGACGTCACTTCAAATCTCCTGGGCATTTGCCGACAGTTTGGCTGAACTGCCATCCTGAGTCGGCGTGACGACGCTTTCCCCAAGCTCCCATCCTATCACTCACGCAACAGGAGCCTTGGTCATGTTGCTTTACAACACGTTGTGGCGTAGTACACTGTAGAAAATGCCAAGCGGTACGCTGTCCTCACGAGGAGATACCATGAAGACGAACCCGCAAACTGAAACGGTGGAGAGGCCGTCAGCCCCTCCGAAGGGCAGGGTCCAGCGGCAGCGCAACGCCGAGGCGCGACGGCTCTTGCATGCCTGGTTGGCCGACGATTCCGGGTATGACGAAGAGGCATGGCCCTGCCTTGAGCGAGATTTAGGGGTCAATCGCTCGGGTCATCGAAGGCTGTTCCGTGACTGACGTGCTCTTGTTCGATGCTGGAGTCTTGGGACAGGCCTCCCATCCACGGCGGAATCCCACATTCGCCCAATGGTTCGACCGACTGTTGACAACTGAGACAGTGGTCATGATTCCCGAAATTGCCGACTATGAAGTGCGTCGTGAATTACTGCGGGCCCAGCGCGCTGTGGGCATTCTTCGCCTGGACCAACTCAAGGAGGCCTTGCCGTACCTGCCTCTCACCACTGACGTTATGCTCCACGCTGCCCGGTTATGGGCCGAGGCAAGACAACGAGGGCGCCCGACTGCTGATCCAAAAGAACTGGATTGCGATGTGATTCTTGCAGCCCAGGCTCGGGTAGTTGGAGCGACTGTCGTCACAGACAACATCGGGCATCTTTCGCTTTTCGTGGAAGCCCGGAGTTGGCGAGACATCCGGGTAGAAGAGTAGCGATCATGCCTCGCCTTTCAACGATTGCCCCGACCTGACGAAGGGTCAAGCACATCATTCAAAAGCCTCCTGGATGACTTGGGTTGCGAGCTGCTTGAAGTCATGGCGCGCAACCTGGGCCGAGGCCGCGTGGCTCCCGATGGCCCCGTCGGCCGGGGTGAGTTCGAAGATCGGCTTGCGGCTCTCCTGGGCCATCGGGACCAAGCTGCGAAAATGCTTGACCGTGGCCAGACAAGCCGGATCCTGGTTCGGCGATGCAGGAAACCTCCCGTTGCGCCGATTGAACAGATTCTTGGCGTACTCCTCCGGCATGCGATTGATCCATCGATCATAGGCCTTGACCGGTCGGCTGAGCCGGAAACCGTGCTGCTGCACAATGTACCCCAGCGGTTTCATGCCGCCCTCCGGCAAGGAAAACGACGCCTCTGACCAGTTCTCTTTTCTCTTTTTCCACTCGCGGCGCCAACGTTGAAGAGTCGGGCCAAGGTTGCGCAGGCCCTGGAGGGAAAACAGGTCGGCTCCGAGCGGAACGATGACATGGTCGGTGGCTATGAGGGCGGAGCGGTTGATTGCTCCGAGATTGGGGCCGACATCAGCCAGAATGACTGTCGCCTCCATCGCTTTCGCGCCTTCCTGCATCACGGTCCAGAAGGCGGTCAAAATGCGGAACGGTCGATACAGGTTGGTCGAGCCCAACGCATTCGGCCATTCACCGGACAACGTATCCTCGAAGCCGGAAAGCGCGAGGTCGCCGGGAATGAGTTCGAGAGAGTCGGAGATCTTCTGAAGTGCAGGAGACAACAAGTCGCCGACCTCCAACAGAGGCTTCACGCATTCGAAAATAGTTTTCCCGTTCTGCCCGGGCTGCCCGTCCCAAAGCATTTCCAGCCGTTGTTCGTCCAGGAACCCGGCCGATAGATTGGCTTGAGGATCCAGGTCGCAGGCGAGCACCCGTTCACCGGTCTCCGACAGCATCCAGGCCAGGTGGTAAACGAGGGATGTCTTGCCCACGCCGCCCTTGTTGTTGAAAAAGGTCAGTACGGGGATGGCCACGGTGAGCGCCTCCAGATGGTTGCCTGGACAAAGGCATTCTCAATCGTCTCTTCCAATTCCGTGTCTGTCAGCCACATCGTACCGAGTCGTTCTTCTTGCATGTTTGCGCCATCGAATCAGTGCGTTGATTCAGTCAACTCGCCAGTCATCAACTTCATTCCCGGGCTGCGCCGTTCTCACAAACTTGCCCCCGCAGGAAAGTACGGGTCAGCCCCTGCAGCTTGGACGGCGGCGGCGCCTCGAAGTAACGGCTGGCCAGCCAGCCCACCGCCACCGTGGGCAGGCAGGTGAAGGCGCCGTACCATTGGCCTCCTACATGGGTCCAGGCCAGGGCCAACGTCAGGGAGCCCGCCGCCAGGCCGATCAGCACGCCCGGCGCATTGGCCCGCCTGGACAGCATTCCCAGCAGGAAGATGCCCAGCAGCAGGCCCAGAAAGGTTCCCGAGAGGCTGATGATGAGCTGGTAGACCTCGGACTGCTGGTAGAGGATCAGCACCGCCGCCAGGATGCCGCCGGCGCCGAAAACAGCGCACAGCAGCCGGCTGAACCCCACCTTCAGTTGGCGGTTGGACATCCAGTCGCAGACCACGGTGGCGGTCAGGGCGTTGATGCCGCTGTCGATGCTGCTCATGGCGGCCGCGAACAGCCCCGACAGCAACAGTCCCAGCAGGCCCACCTGGGCGATCTCGGTCAGCACGAAGTTGGGCAGGATCTGGTTCTGATGGAGCGGGGGAAACCCCGCGGCGGCTGTGGCGGCGCCAGGGACGTCCTGGTGGTAGAAGGCATAGAGGGTGGAGCCCACCAGGAAGAAGATCAGGCATACGGCCCCCGACATCACCCCGTTGACGATCAGGGAGCGCTGGGCCGCTCGCGGCGTGGGCATGGACACGTACCGCTGCACCGCCGTCAGCGTCACCGCGTACCAGGGGAAGAAGGCGAACAGGCCGATGGCCAGGGAGGAATAGACGTTGTCCACGCCGGGAGACATGTCGAAGCGAAAATCGAACATCTCGAATTTGCCGTGGGCCTGCCCCACTTCGATCATTCCGGCCCAGCCTCCCTCGATCCGGCCCAGCGCCAGCAGCAGTACGGCCAGCATGCCGCCGCCGAGAGCCACGGCTTGAAAGATGTCGGTCCAGATCACGGCCTTGAACCCTCCCAGGGCCGTATACAGGGTGGCGAAGGCGCCGATGCCCACCAGCAGCCAGGCCGTGGTGGCAAGGTCGTCCGTGCTCAGACCCAGCACCGGCTCGATGACGTGGCTGACGGCGTAGAGCAGGTTCCCCATCCAGGCGAAGGTGTAAATCATGAAGAGCGCACTGCCGATCAGCCGGATGGGCCGGTTGAAGCGCAGCTCCAGGTATTCGTAGGCGCTGGTCACGCCCAGGCGGTGGAACAGGGGCACGAAGACCCAACCCACCACCGGCACCACCAGCAGCGGAATGCTGATAATGGCGAAGTAGATGTGGTAGTTGCCGAAGGCCGCCTGGGTGGGAAGGCCCACGAAGGAGTTGGAGCTGAAGATGGAGGCGAACATGGAGAGGCCCACCGGCAGCCAGGACATCTTCCGCCCTCCCAGGAAGAAGTCCTCGTTGGAGTGCTGCTCGCGGGCGAACCAAAGGCCCAAGGCCAGCACCGCCACCAGGTAGCCGCCAAAGAGGGTCCAGTCCAGGGGGTGCAGGAATCCCAAGGGCACAACTCCGATCCGGATTCTGTCAAGGCCGTCAGCCCCGGGATTCTAGGAACGGCCGTCCCGCGAGTCAAGCAGCCCGCGACAGGCCGAAAAGCGGCCTTGAGCCCTTGAAGGGGCTTGGTTAGACTATTCAGGTGGCGCCGGAGAGTCGGGGACTCGCGAGCGCCTTTTCCCAGGGGAACCCTCGGCATGTCGCTCCATCGGCTCAGTATCGCCGCCTGGCTGGTCGTCTTTGCGGCGCCGTTCGGGCTGGAAGCCTCGGACTCCGGCCAGGCAGAATTTTTCGAGAAGCGGATCCGTCCGCTGCTGATCGAACGCTGCCATGCCTGTCACGGCGGGGAAACCGCCAGTCCCATGGGAGGGTTGAGGCTGGATTCGGCCGAGGCCCTGCTGGCGGGGGGCAGCCGCGGCCCGGCCGTTACACCCGGCAGGCCGGAGGAGAGCCTGCTGATCCGGGCCGTCTCTTTCGAAGACTCCGAACTCAAGATGCCGCCCACGGGCCGGCTGAGCGATCGGGAAATCGCCGACCTGGTCCAGTGGGTGAAGTCGGGGGCTCACTTTCCCGAGTCCGGGGCGACCGCCTCCGACCCCGGTGGCGGCATCGACTGGGAAGCGGCCCGCCGGTTCTGGTCTTTTCGGCCGATCCGGGATCCCCGGCTGCCCCAGGTGAAAGACAGCCGCTGGGTTTCCTCTCCCATCGACAGCTTCGTGCTCTCCAGGCTGGAGGCCAAGGGACTGAAGCCGGCACCGGCCGCCGACAAGCGAAGCTGGCTCCGCCGGGTCACCTTCGGTCTGACCGGCCTGCCGCCCTCGGCGAGCGAGATCGAACGGTTCGAGGCCGATCAATCCCCCAAGAGCTGCCGCAAGGTCGTGGACCGGCTGCTGGCATCTCCCCACTACGGCGAGCGCTGGGGCCGCCATTGGCTGGACCTGGTCAGCTTTGCCGAAACCGACGGTCACGAGTTCGACCGCACCAAGCCCGATGTCTGGCGCTACCGCGACGCCGTCATTCGGGCCTTCAACCAGGACGTTCCCTATGACCGCTTCGTTCGCGAGCACGTCGCCGGAGACCTGCTGGCGGAAAAGCGCCTGGGCCCCGGGGGGATCCATTGGGAATCTCCGGTCAGCACCAGTTTCTTCTGGCTGGGGGAACGCCTCAACGGCGCCATCGACTCCGTCAAGGCCCGGGCCGACGAGGTCGACAACCAGATCGACGTTCTGTCCAAGGCCTTCCTGGGCCTGACGGTAGCCTGCGCCCGCTGCCACGACCACAAGTTCGACCCCATTCCCACCAGCGACTACTACGCCCTGGCCGGTATCCTGCACAGCACCGATTTTGCCCAGGCGGTCATCGATTCGGCCCCCCGGCGGCAAGAGATCGCCTCCCTCCGACAACAGATCCGGGATCGCACCTCCGAAATCGACACTCTCCTGCAACCGGTCCGCTGGAGCATGGCCCGGCAGATCGAACCCTACCTGCTGGCGGCGGCCGAACTGGCCTCCCCCCGGGCTTCGGCGGGGCCCGAGGAGGTGGCCGAGCTGGCCGGGCGGCGGCTGTTGGATGCCGGCCTGTTGCAAGCCTGGGTCGAAACCCTCCGGCAGGCCTGTGGAGATCCGGACGACCTGTTCTACCCGCTGGCCTCCCTGATCGACGGCCTGGCCAGCCGGCGTTTCGGCTCCTTTGCCGAGGGGGTGGAGGCGGTTCGCGGCCAATTGGGCAGCAGAGGCGAACCGGCGGGGAGTGAGGAAGACCCCGGCCCGGAGCGGGTGGACGTGCTCTTCGAGGATTTCGGCAAAGCCGGCTTCGAGGGATGGACCGCGCAGGGACAGGCCTTCGGGCCCGGTCCGGCTCGGGGGATTCCATCCAATCAGGCCCTCCGCAATTTCCAGGGCCAACCCCTGGCCAGCTCCTTCGGCGCCGGGTCCGACCGGTTCATGGGCAGCCTGACCTCCCGCAAGTTCACCCTGCCCGAGCTTCCCCGGGACTACCGGCAGCACGGCATCTACCTGCACGTGAGGCTGGCCGGCAACCAACCGCGGGAGCCGGCCGGCGACCAACCCTTCCCTCCCCTGAGCCTGAACTTGATCGCGGACGGGGTCCGAAGCTCGACCTTTGTTCCGGAAGCGAGCCGACTGCAGTGGAAGACCTCCCGGATGACCATCCAGGTGGGACGAATCTGCCATTTCGAGATCCTGGACCGAAGCGCCGACCGGCATATCGCCGTGGACAAGATCGTCTTCTCCAACTCCAGGGAGCCTCCTCTCCACCTGGACGCCTCCCACCGGGAACTGCAGCAGAGGATCCTCTCGGGGAACCCCGGGTCACTGGAGGAGCTGGCTCGATCCTACCGGGATCTTTTCCTCGAGGCCCTGGGCGCTACGGCCCCGTTGACCCCGGCCCACCGCTGGTTGCTGGCCTCCCTCAGTCCGAGCGGGCGCCTGGAAGATCTGGGCGCTCTGCTGTGGGAGGAGGAGCGGGAAGAGGTGGCGCGGATACAGGGTCAACGCCGGTCTCTGGACAACCGGGTTCCGCCCTCCCGATTCGCCATGAGCAGCCACGACCGGGATCCGCGCGACGTGCGTGTCCACCTGAGGGGGGATCACAAGAACCTGGGCCCGGAGGTTCCGCGCCGCTTCCTGCAGATCCTGGCCGGCAGGGATCAGCCCCCCATCCTGGAGGGAAGCGGCCGACTGCAGTTGGCCGACCGGCTGGTCGACCTCCGGAACCCGCTGACGGCCCGGGTGATGGTCAATCGCATCTGGAAGCACCACTTCGGCGAAGGCCTGGTGCGCTCGGTGGACAACTTCGGCGAGACGGGCGACCGGCCCAGCCATCCCGAGTTGCTGGATTATCTGGCCCATCGCTTCATGAGGGAGGGGTGGTCGGTCAAGGCCATCCAGCGCCTGATTCTGCTGAGCAGCACCTACCGCATGTCGTGCCGGCCGGAAGCCCCGGCCCTGCGGCTCGATCCCGACAACCGGCTTCTCCATCACGTCTCGGTGCGCAGGCTGGAAGCCGAGGCGGTCCGCGACTCCATCCTGGCGGTGAGCGGCAACCTCGATCGCCAACTGTCGGGTCCCAGCGTGCCACCCCACATCAGCCCCTATCAGGACGGCCGGGGCAAACCCAAGTCGGGGCCGCTGGACGGGAACGGCCGGCGCAGCCTGTACGTGCAGGTCCGCCGCAACTTTCTGACTCCCCTGTTCCTGGCTTTCGACTATCCCCCGCCCATTTCGACCATCGGGCGCAGGGGTGTCTCCACCGTTCCCTCCCAGGCCCTCATGATGCTGAACAACGAGTTCATTGCCGGGGAAGCGCGCGCCTGGGCCCGGCGCATGGTCGCGGACGAGACCGACCCCGGCCGGCGAGCCGAGCGCATGGTGCTGGAGGCCTACGGCCGGCGCCCGGAGCCGCGGGAACTGAGGGAATTGCTGCAGTTTGCGGCGTCAGCGGGGGACCGCTACCGCGGCCTGGACGAGAAAGAGGAAAATCCGGAGAGCGTGGAAGAGAGGGTGTGGGCCGACCTGGGGCACGCCTTGATAAACTCGGCTGAGTTCATCTATCTGCGGTGAGGGACTGACATGCATCGGGCCAATTCTTTCCTGCCTGGAATCAGCCGCCGGGAGATGCTGTGGCGGTGCGCCAACGGATTCGGCGGCCTGGCGCTGTCCTGCCTCCTGGCGGAGAAGCAGGGACTGGCCGCCTCAACCGCAACCTCTCCGCTGGCTCCCAGAGCCACTCACCACCCGCCCAAGGCCAGGTCGGTGATCTTTCTCTTCATGGACGGGGGGCCGTCGCAGATGGATACCTTCGACCCCAAGCCCAGGCTGCAGAAGGAGAGCGGCCAGCCCATCCGCATGGACACGCCCGCCACCGTTTTCCAGATCAGCCGGATGGTGCTGGGGTCGCCCTTCAGCTTCAAGCGCCATGGCCACTCGGGCGCCGCGGTCAGCGAGCTCTTTCCCCACCTGGCCAGCTGCGTGGATGACATGACCTTCGTTCGTTCGATGGTGGCCGACCACTCCGAGCACACCGCCGCCAACTACTTCATGCATTCCGGGACCGGCTTTCAGGGCCGGCCCAGCCTGGGCTCCTGGGTAACTTACGGACTGGGAAGCGAGTCGGACAACCTCCCCGGCTTCATCGTGCTGGAGAGCGAAATGATTCCTCCCGGAGGTCTCGATCTGTTCGGCAGCGGCTTTCTGCCGGCCTCCTACCAGGGAACCCTTTTTCGCAAGGGGCGCCACCCCATCGCGGACATCCGGCCTCGCGAGGCCGCCCCCGAATTGCAGCTCGATAAACTGGACCTCATCCGCAAGCTGAATGCCGGGGTGGTGGACCGTTTCGGCGCGGTCAGCCAGTTGGAGGCCACCATCGCCAACTACGAGCTGGCCTTCCGCATGCAATCGGCGGTCCCGGAGCTGCTGGAACTCGGCGACGAATCGGAAGCGACCCGGAAGCTCTACGGGCTGGATGAGCCCGAGACCGAGGAATTCGGCCGGGAGTGCCTGCTGGCCCGCCGCCTGGTGGAGCGGGGCGTCCGCTTCATCGAATGCCTCAGCCCTCAGCGGCGGATCGACCGCTGGGACCAGCACATCCGCCTGGAAGAGCGCCACCGCATCAACGCCAGGGCCACCGACAAGCCCATTGCCGCGCTGCTGAAGGACCTCAAGGCTCGCGGGCTTCTGGATGAGACCCTGGTGGTCTGGGGCGGCGAGTTCGGGAGGACGCCAACGGCCCAGGTCCCGGATGACGGCGATCTCTCCCAGGTGGGGCGGGACCACAATCCCTTCGGCTTCACCATGTGGCTGGCGGGAGGCGGGGTCAAGCCCGGGACCGTTTACGGAGCCACCGACGAGTACGGCTACTACGCCGTCGAGAACAAGGTGCACGTCCATGACCTCCATGCCACCATCCTCCACCTGCTGGGTCTGGACCACACCAGTCTGACCTACCGTTTCAGCGGCCGCGACATGCGCCTCACCGATGTCTACGGCAACGTGGTGCATGACATCCTGGTGTAGAGGTTCCGTGTGCAAGCCTCCAGAATCACGCCCCCCTTGAGGGGGAGTCGGCGAGACAAGGGCGCCGCCCGCAGTCGAGCCGGAGGGGGGCCAACGCCACGCCCAATAAGTGAATGTCCTCTGCATGGGCAGCGACACGTCAGCGGCATCGACGCAGCGCCCGCATCCAGGGTTGAACGGCGTTGACTTGGACCGCGTTTCAGTCTCGTTTTCCGATTTTGTCGAGGAAGGAGGAGAAGTGTTCCGGAGAATTATCCTGCGAGCGTGCATTCCGGCAGTACTTTCGGCGTCGCTCTGGGCCTTGCCCGCCTGGGGCCAGCTCTCGTCCAGGGCCGCCTGGGCGGCCACCGCCTTCAAGAACTACCGGGTGCAGCCGGACCTCGTTTATCTCACCGCCGACAACTGGCAGGCCGAGCTGGATCTGTACCAGCCGGTCGGGCTGAGCGAGCCCGCGCCCACGCTGATCTACTTTCACGGCGGAGGCTGGTATACCGGCGACAAGGACGAGCCCATACTGCGGCTGCTACCCTACCTCGAAATGGGGTGGGCGGTGGTGAACGTGGAATATCGGCGCAGCGGGGTTTCGCTGGCGCCGGCCGCGGTGGAGGACTGCCGCTGCGCCCTGCGCTGGGTTGTGGACCACGCCGGCCGGTACAACCTGGATCCCGACCGCATCGTGGTCTCCGGCCATTCGGCCGGGGGGCACCTGGCCCTGACCACCGGCATGCTGACGAGTGCGGCCGGACTGGACTACCGCTGCCTGGGCAAGGAAGAGCCCAAGGTGGCGGCCATCGTCAACTGGTACGGCATCACCGACGTGCTGGACCTGATCCAGGGCGACAACGTTCAGGGCTACGCGCTCCGTTGGCTGGGGGTAAGGCCGGACAGGGAGTCGCTGGCCAGGAAGGTCTCTCCGCTGACCTACGTCCGCCCGGACCTGCCCCCCATCCTGACGGTTCACGGAGAGAACGATCCGCTGGTGCCCTACCAGCAGGCGGTTCGGTTGCATCGGGCCTTGACCGAGGCCGGGGTTCCCAATCGCCTGGTGACCATACCCGAGGGGCCGCACGGCCCCTTCAGTCCGGAAGAAACGCTGCGGGCCCATACCATCATCAGTGAATTCCTGGAGCGGCACGGCCTGACCCGCGTGGCCAGGTCCGAGCCGGGCCGGTAAGCCCGGTCTGCCGAACCCGGAGCCTCCTTCCCGCCGGACTGCCTCCGGTCATGCGCCGGTTTCCGGGCTGACGACCGAGGGCCAATGAGCACCGGCACCAGCCGGGCCAGCCTGCACTTCTCACCGGGCCGCTGGCGAAATTATGAAAGAGGAGCCTCTTGCACCATTCGCCGGGCACCGGGAGCTTGACGGGAAGAGGCAGCTTGCGGGACCAGTCCACTCTCTTTTGTGTCCTGGAGACGCCCAATTCCCAATTTTGCAAAAGGCTTTTTTTATTCACATGGATGCACAGGATGCACAGGATTATTCAACACCAACCTGCTTGTCCCGATAGCCGGCGCCGAGCGGGTCGTATGGCGCGAGTCAGCACGCCACGCAACAGCTTGTCATCTTGGTTATCCTGTTCATCCTGTCTATCCATGTTTTTTTCTTTTGTGTCTTTTTCAAGGTGAGAAATGCAGGCTAGCCGCCCTCCCTACCTTCTGGGGATCGATCTGGGCACCTCCTCCTGCAAGGTGTGCGCGGTGGATGCTTCCGGCCGTCACCTGGGAGCGCGCAGCGCCGGCTATCCCACCCTCACCCCCCGGGCCGGCTGGGCCGAGCAGGACCCCCGGCACTGGGTGCCCGCGGCCATCGAGGCTACCCGCAAGCTTCTCTCGGAGAGTCCTGTCCCGTCCGATCGGGTCGGCGGCATTTGCCTTTCCAGCGCCGCCCACATTCCGGTGCTGCTGGATGCGGGCGGCAGTCCCCTGAGAAACGCCATCCTGTGGTATGACCAGCGCTCCCTGGACGAGGTGGAGGAGTTGAAGTCCCAGCGGGGCGAGGAGATCTTCGGGTTGTCCCACAACAGCGTCTCTCCCACCTGGACCCTGCCCCAGCTCCTGTGGGTGCGACGGCGGGAACCGGAGGTGTGGTCCCGGGTCCGCCGGGTGGCCCTTTCCAAGGACTACCTGTCGCAATGGCTCACGGGCCGCTGGACCACCGATCCCGCCACCGCCCTGTCTTCCATGCTCTTCGACGCCCGTGGCGGAAATTGGTCCGGGCCCTTGCTGGAGCCGCTGGGGCTGGCGGCCGAGGTGCTGCCCCGGGTGCGCCCTTCCACGGCGCAGGTCGGCTCGCTGGCGGCGGCGGCAGCCGAGGCCCTGGGAATCCCCTCCGGGGTGCCGGTGGTCAACGGGACCCTGGACAGCGCGGCTGAGACCTACGGGGCCGGGGTGGTGCGGCCCGGCGACTGCCTGCTGCGGCTGGCCACGGCGGGTGGAATTCACCTGGTCCTGGAGGAGGCCCGCCCTCACCCCGGGCTCATCACCTACCCTCATCCGGTGGCTCCGCTCTGGTACTCCCAAGCCGGCACCAACTCCTGTACCTCGGCCTTGCAGTGGGTGTTCCGGACCGTCGGCGCCGGGCGGGCGGGGACCTTCCAGGAGTGGGACCCAGGCGTGGAGACCGTTCCGCAGGGGGCCGAGGGGCTGTTCTTCCACCCCTACC
Source organism: Terriglobia bacterium (assembly GCA_963665655.1). Lineage (GTDB taxonomy): Bacteria > Acidobacteriota > Terriglobia > Versatilivoradales > Versatilivoraceae > Versatilivorator. The sequence goes on along the minus strand of OY762429.1, from coordinate 2,685,526 downwards.
TGTCGGGCGAGCGCTGCCCCTACTGGGACGGCCGGCTGCGGGCCAGCTTTACCGGAGCCACCTTCGGCCACCGACCGGACCACTTCGTTCGGGCCGCCTACGAGGGCACGGCCTTCTCCCTGAGGGACGCGCTGGGGGTGCTGGATGACCTGGGGGGCCCGCGGGGGACCATCACGGTGGTCGGCGGCGGAACGGCGGGCAAGCTGTGGACCCGGATCGTCTGCGACGTGCTGGGAAAGCCGCTGCAGGTTTCGCGGGTGACGGACTCCGCGTACGGCGCGGCGCTGCTGGGGCTGGTGGGAATCGGCCTCTACCCGGATGTCTCCCAGGCCCTGGCCGGATCCCGGCAGGAGCTGGAGCTCGTTTCACCCGATCCGGATCGGGCCGGAACCTACACCACGCTCTTCCGGCGCTACCGGGAGATCCAGCAGCAGCTCCAACCGGTCTACCACGCCCTGGCCGACTGAGGTCGCCCCCGGCCTGTGGATCACCATTGAGCGTATTGGTAACTTGGTCAACCCGAGTTGGTTTGGTTACGCGACTGATGGAGTTGGCGTGGAAGGAATACGAGCAAACAGGGAAACGCCCGCAGGAGCGCTACCGGCACTGTCTGTATGGAGCGAGGAGTTAGAAGCGTCGTCGGGTGGTGATGCAGGCGGGACTGGCGTTGCATGTGGGGCGTCAACCGAAGGCGAACCGTCGGTTCGTGGTGACCAACGTCGGTGTCAGCGTGCGGAGGATCTACCAACGGATCTACTGCCAGGGAGGGGAAGTGGAGAACCGCATCAAGGAACTCAAGGCAGAGGTGGAGATGGACCGGGCGAGTTGTACGAGTTTTTATGCCAACCAGTTCCGGGTGCTGCTGTCGGCGACCGCCTACTCCTTGTTGCAGGAGTTGCGGTGCCGGTTTCAGGAGACGGGTTTCGCCAGGACTCAGGTGGAGGGGCAGCGGCTGTCCCTGTTGAACTTTTGGGTGTGGGTGAGGAGTTCGAGGCGGCGGGTGGTGCTGAGCATGTCGCGGCAGGCCCCTTGCCTGTCGGAGTGGCTGCAGATTGCCAGAAGTCTGGGAACGGCGCCGACTTGGGGGACCGGGGGCGGATCAACCGTCGCGGGAGGGAAACAGAGAGGAGGGAGTGTCCTTGATGAAGGAAGGCCATCGGCTGGACGGGATTTCCCCACCCCGCTCCAGACCGATCACGGCCCCGAGGGTCGGCCGTCAACGCCGGTTTTCTGTAGAAATGTTCCGCCAGACCGAAAGACAGGCCAAAAGACAATCTGACCACTCCAGGGTGTCGAGATCATGTCCCCATCAGCCATTGGCCCACCCGTCATGAAAGGTTCGGGCTAGCAGCCTGCGCCGTGGAACACATTCGAAGCCTTCAAGTGGACCATGGTCCCTGAAATGGGCGATTAACCCACTCAGATAGGAATGATCTCCCCTGTTCTCTGCAAAATATCAACCGTTATAGGGAAGTCTGTCCCTGAAAAATGTTCTGCGGCGCAGACTCCTAGGGGCAAAGTGTCAGGAGCCTGTTATCGAAACAAACGGACTGTAGCGCTCCCGTGCACACATCAACCTTCCACTTTTCCAACAACACGGCATTGTTGTCTATATCTCTGTATTCTATACAAAGATAGGGTCCCTGAAAGGTCAGATTGGCGTAACCGTTGTAGCCCACCCGTGTCTTGCCTGCGGTCCGCTTGCATCGGTTATCGTAACCAACCAATTTGTATTTCGCCTGCTGTTTTTTTCCGGGTTTCTTCGCATACTGTTCAACAGGCATTCCACCGTGGCCAATGCAGCGGCCGTAAGCTTCGATCCCACCCACTTCGCAGGATTTGCCGTAGACAGCCATACGATGCTCATGCCCCCAAAACCACAGGACCGGTCGGTCGATAGATTTTTCTAGCTGTTTAGCCGGTTTCTTATATCCAGCCTCGAAGGCGGAATAATACTGGTGGTGACTTAACAAGATGAGTCCTCGTTTGTCCCCAGATGGATTCACCTCTTGATCAAGCCATTTGAGGAGGCTCTTTGGAAGAGTACATCCGGGATTGAACACCTTCTTAAACAAGGGGATCTTTTCCAAAACTGGGGTACCCACCGAGTTATATCCCGTATCCAATCCGATCAACCTCCAATGGTCAGTTTCAAGACAGAAAAAGCTTGCTTGTTGTCCGGTGCCAGAACCCACTATCCCAAGTCTAGGCAAAAGGAAGTCAAAATAGGCCTTGCCCTTGGCATACATTTCATGGTTTCCGTTTAGGGCAAAGCTCCCCACCGAACCGCAAGGCCATTTCACTAGGGAAAAGAAATTCTCGTCGATTTCCTTCTTGGTGCCCACGTAGTAAACGTCACCTAAATGAATCGTGACGTGTGGCTTGAATGACCCCATTAGACTCCCTATTTTCCGGGACTCATCAGTACCTGTAGCCCAATCTCCTGCGAGACTGATGCGGACCTCATTATTGTTGGGCATTGAGGGAGCGATGTTGTAGATTCCGGCCTTTTTCCCCTGGTATTCCTTAAAGGGATGCCTGGAGCCAAACCGACTTTTTAAATAGTGGTAAATCCACCGAACGATTTGAATGCATACATAATCCTTGAGCCGTGCGAGACGCTTTTTGCCAGGCACAACTGCCCTTTGGCACAACACTCGTTGCGTTCGCCAATGAGATTGGGCCGGAGACCTCCGCAACTCACAGAATTCCTCGATCTTACGTAGAACATTTCCGTTACTCATACCCCCTCCAAGTTTGAACCGCAAAGATTCCTTTGGCCCCCATACAAAAAGAAAAACATCCGAGCCTTTTGCAAATTCGTCAGGCAGTGGAATTTGTTACCGGTAAGGGTTGCGATCCCTGGGGAGCGCGGCCGCGACGCCCGCGCTCCCAGGGGGAAATCTATGACCAGCAAGAACGATTCGATAATGACAGTTCAATACCCTGCGTCTTCCAATCAAGTCTGGCCGATTACCTCCAACCCGGAATCGCCTTCCATAATACGGGAAATATCCATGTCATTAGTGTGACTAATTGGCTATTTTTATGTTATTTTCATGAATCGATAGGTCGGATTGCTGAGGGCGGCGCCCATGGAGTTGGGTGAGTCTCGATCCTGCCTCTTCTGTCGAGATGGGATACGGCTGTCCGGGAGCGAGTTTGAGTGGGGAGTCCAACCAGGGAAAGGGATTGAAGAGTCGCGACGAGCTGATGCGGGAGATCAAGGGGCTACGGGACCGCATCTCCAAGCTGAGCGCGGCCAGTCTGCGCATCACCGCATTTGAAATGCTTTGGAAATGGCCGGAAGGGCTGGATAACGCGTAGTTTGACAGGGTGAGCTTCGAACCAGGGCCGTTAAGCCGGGCTTGACTCAACTTCGGCTGTTCGTCTTCTGCCACCCAAGGCCCAGAGAACAAAACGAAGTTGAGCCGGTAAGTGAACAGGTCTCCTTGACTTTCGTTGGGATATCAGTTGGCCATTGGTCGGAGGCTATCTCTTCACCACAAAAATTCCCGCTTCCTGCGAATTATGCAAAAGGCTCTACCTAAACCACGGAGATCTCGTCCATCTTGTAGATCCACATTCTGCAAAAGCCTCTTTCAACCATGAGTGTTGGAAGGGCGCGCGTGACGGTTGATAAAGCATGTTGTCGTCCCTGTTGTCGTCCCCCTGTTTCAGAGACCCCAAGGACCAATGGAAGGGTAGTGTCTGGCTTGGGCAAGCTGTGCAAAAATCATCGAACCTCAATACTCGATCGGCCGCTCTTCGAAGTGCCGGTGGCGTCGATAGGCCACTCGGCAGTCGACGCGGTCCAGAGAGAGGTTCCCCTGGATGTCGCGATCCCGCTTCAGGACGGTGACCTTCAGGGTGTTGCGCCCCTTCCTGGGCGTGAACTCCGGACCCAGATGGTAGTCGTAGCCGTATCCGTAGGGTCCGATGGAATGGGAGATGGAATCCTGGCCCACCAGCCGATAGGTCATGTCCACCTTCTGCAGGATGGAATCGGGGAGCACCTGGCCGTTGAACTCGACCCGGACCCGATCGATGTTCGGGACGATGCCCCCGAAGCGCACCCTCAGGACCACCGAGCGAACCCGTCCCAGCTTTCGCCAGTGCTCTATATCATCGGCCATTGGAAAGGAAACCTCGGTCGACGCCCCCTCGGCGATCTCCTGGGGCAGACCCTTCGACCGGTCGGGCAACCAATCCATGGAGGTGTCCCGTTCCTTGCGGGTCCGAACCATGTAGAGCTTGTCGGCGGTGGCCAGCAGTTCCGGGTGGGGCAGCAGGCGCAGGGTATCGTATTCCTGGGCCGTCCAGGGCCACCCCTGGGGGGTCCAGAGGTGGTCGGCCATGGCGACGCCGTCCACTCCCTGATCGTAGGCGGTGGCGGCGCCGGCCCAGACCATTTCGGGGGTGGCCCATCGGGCAAACTGCCGGCCCAGTCCGTTGTGCATGGAAAAGTAGGCCCGGGTTCCTGTTCCCCGGGTGAGCTTCACCACCTGGGTGCAATCCACGTCCTGCACGATTCCCTCGTCCTCGGTGTAGCTGCCCTCGCAGAAGAGACCGTCCACCAGATTCTCCGAAATCCAGGTGGGGACCTCGTAGCCCACCAGCTTCCAGGCATCCGGGTGGGCAGGGACGCGGGCGTAGATGCGCTTTCGCCGCCCCTGCGCCTGCTGGGCCTTGTCGGCCACCCTGCGCAGTTCCCGAATCCATTGGGTCATCACCGGGGCCAGCTCTCCGGCCTGGTCGAAGCGGCAGAAGGGCGTGGACGAGGTCAGATTCAGCTCGATGCCGTCGGTCTCATAGCGGGAAAGCAGCTCCTCGAAAACCGGAAACCGTTCCTCCCGTACTGCCTCGTGCATGAAATTGAAGCGCGTCTTGTTGATATCTTTGGCCCGGGGGTCGGGATCCTCTCCCACGTGGAACTGCGGGTTGTCCATGGCGAAGGCCGACCATCGGCCCAGGCCTTCGTTTTTCTCCCGGGTCCCTCCCTGCAGGCTCACCCAGGTGCTGGCGATCATCAGAAGTCCCTGCTGGTGACAGCGGTCCACCATGATCTTGAGGGGGTCGTGGCCGTCCTCGACGAGCTGCTTCAATATCCGGCCCGCCCGATACCAGACATAGTGGGTCCATTGCTTGACCTCCGCTCCCCACATCTGGGCCACCTTGCTGTCGTAGAGCATGGTGCCCCCTTCGACGCCGGCGAAATAGACAAAGGCGTCCACACCGCTGCTGGCGAGCTGGTCTACGATGAAGGCGTGATCGGACGGGGTCACCGGGGGTTCGAAGCAGTAGAGGTCGGCGGCGTGGCGCCCGTCGTCGAAGAAGAAGACCCGCGGGTCTCCGGACCGCCGGGAGTCCTTGGTGGATGACGGGCCGGCTGCCGAAGCAGAGACAAATGGTGTTGCCAAAGCCCCGGGGGCCGCGGCGCCAACGGTCCTTAAGAAAGTTCGGCGTTTCATGGTCTTTTCAGCTCCTTTGATTCGCACAAGATTGGTTCTGCACGACAGTCCGGACGGCACTCGAGCCTTCCCGGCCAACCCAACCGGAACGCCTTCAGCCAACCGCCATATGTGAGAGCCCCCATACTGCCGTCTGCCCCGTCCCAACGCAAGGAGTAATTGCCCCCACCGCAACCCAACAAATGCTGGTAACATGGGCGTCTTTGCGTCGAGCCTTCAGCTCAACCGGAGGAAAGACATGTCCCACCAGAAACCGTCGGAGGACGCAGCCGACCCGACCCGGCCCGCGCGCCCGGGCCCGGCTCTTCAGGAGTCGCTGAAGCGTTACTGGCGCTCCAACATCAAGATCATGATGGTGCTGCTGGCCGTCTGGGCGGTCGCCGGCCTGGGTTGCGGAGTCCTCTTCGCCGATGCTCTCAACGCCTACCGCCTGGGGGGCTATCCCCTGGGGTTCTGGTTTGCCCAGCAGGGGTCCATCATCGTCTTCGTGCTCCTGATACTGATCTATTCGCTGCTGCTCAACCGGCTTGACGCCAGGCACCACGCCGAGATTCAAGGCTTGAGGCAAGGCGGTGGGGAGGAGCAGCCATGACCGTCAGCGGCTGGACCTTCGTGTTCGTGGGGTTGAGCTTCGGTCTGTACCTGCTCATCGCCTGGCTCAGCCGGGTGCGGGACACCCAGGGTTTCTACGTGGCCGGACGGGGCGTTCCGGCGGCGGCCAACGGCATGGCCACCGCGGCCGACTGGATGAGCGCGGCTTCCTTCATTTCCATGGCCGGGCTGATCAGCTTCATGGGCTACGCCGGCGGGATGTACCTGATGGGCTGGACCGGCGGCTACGTGCTGCTGGCACTCCTGCTGGCCCCCTATCTCCGCAAGTTCGGCCACTTCACCGTCCCCGATTTCATCGGCGACCGTTACGCCTCCAACACGGCGCGCCTGGTGGCAGTGGTCTCGGCGCTCTTCGTCAGCTTCACCTACGTGGCCGGACAGATGCGCGGGGTGGGCGTGGTCTTTTCCCGCTTCCTGGAAGTGGACATCAACGTGGGCGTCGCCATCGGCATGGCCATCGTCTTCATCTACGCCACCCTTGGAGGCATGAAGGGGATCACCTGGACCCAGGTGGCCCAGTATTGGGTGTTGATCACGGCCTTTCTCATTCCCGCCATCGCCATCAGCATCCGCCTGACCGGGCACGCCTTTCCGCAGATAGGACTGGGTTCGGAGCTGATCGAGGGCGGCTACCTGCTGGACAAGCTGGACAAGATCCATGCCGACCTCGGCTTCTCCAGCTACACGGCGGCCTTCGACGGGCCCTGGGACAAGGCCAATGTCTTCCTGGTGACCCTGGCCTTGATGGCCGGCACCGCCGGCCTTCCCCACGTCATCGTTCGCTTCTACACCGTAAAGACCGTTCGGGCGGCCCGCACGTCGGCCTTCTGGGCCCTGTTCTTCATCGCCCTGCTCTATCTGACGGCGCCGGCCACCGGAGCCTTCGCCCGCTACTACATGATCGACTCGCTTCAGGGACGGACGGCCGCGCAATTGCCGGACTGGTTCCGAAACTGGGAGAAGACCGGCCTGATCCTGTGGCTGGACGACGGCGACCGCCGGCTGCGCTACTCCGGGGGCTCCGACAACGAGATCTTCAGCTACAAGGCCGGCAGGGTGGTGGTCGAGGGTGAATCAATGTCCCTGGTTCAGATCACCCGGAGCCATCAGGAGTGGATCGCATCCGGCGGTTCGGAAGGGCGCGACTGGCGCCCCTTGCTTCGGGAGGCCAGGCTCTCCGGCCCGGACCGCGACATCATCGTGCTGGCCACCCCCGAAATGGCGGAGCTCTTCGCCTGGATCGTGGCGCTGGTAGCCGCGGGAGGATTGGCGGCGGCCCTTTCCACCGCCTCGGGACTGCTGCTGGTCATCTCCTCGGCCGTGGCTCACGACCTCTACGCCCGGGTGATCAACCCCGCCGCCAGCGAGAAGCAGCGGCTGCTGGTAGGGCGCAGCGTCATCGGGGTTGCGGTGGTGGTGGCCGGACTCTTCGGCATCTTCCCTCCGGGCTTCGTCAGCCAGGTGGTGGCCTTCGCCTTCGGCCTGGCGGCCGCCTCCTTCTTTCCCGCCATCGTGCTGGGCATCTTCCACAAACGGGTGGGGACAGTGCCGGCCGTGGCGGGGATGATCGTGGGCCTGGCCTTCACCAGCTTCTACATTGTGGCCAGCGTCTATGGAGGAATGGCCCCCTGGACCTTCGGCGTCTTCGAGCGGGGGATCAGCCCTCAGGGCATCGGAGCCATCGGCATGGCCCTCAATTTCCTGGTGACGCTCGGCCTGACTCCCTTTTGCCGGGAGCCCAGCGACGAAGTCAAGAACCTGGTGGATTCGGTGCGCGAGCCCGAGGGCGAGACCCCGGCGGTGGCCATCGAGTCCGTTTCCGAACATTGACGACCGACGGCCGCCGGGGTTTGGGGGAGGAGAACCTTCAGGAGTTCTTCAGGGCCGCCGCAACCAGGGAATCGAAGTTGTCCTTGATGTACTTCGGGTTGCGGGGAATTCTGGTCGACCGCGCCGCCCGGTTGGAAGCCTGGTTCGACGGCTTCTCCGGGCTGCACTGGTGAGAATCGGTCACCAGTTCCTTGACGGTAAGTCCCCGATTGCATTTGGGGCAGGTCACAAACATTCAATACTCTCCTTCAATCTGTCAAGTCATGCCGGCAGGCGCCGGCGCTTGTCCCGTTTCAACCGAGACGGCGACGTGCCTCCTACCCTGATGTCTTTCCCGTGCGGAAAGTTGCATCGTCTCAGGATGAATCCTGACGGGAGGAACGGCTGCCTGGCGGGGAAGCGCTGAGGATCCTGTCCGGGAGGGTCTCTCTAAAAACTCATGCTCGTCGTCGGTGGGAAAACCGAATTGCAGCCGGACAGGGTCGATCGCCACATCACTTCGGCGATGCACCGCCCCGGTCCGATTTTGAGCCGGCGGTGCGAGGGGATCAAGGGCTCTTGGCCTTCTCCTGGGCCGACAGCAGCTTCTTCAAACCTTCTCCCGTCGGCACGTTGACGAACAGTATACCCAAAAATTCCTCGCCGGTGTTACGAATTTCGTGTTCGGCCCCGGGAGGCACGTAGAGCACGTCCTCCCTCGTCACCGGATGGCTGCGGCCGGCAATGCGAGCCTGGCCGCTCCCCCGGGTCACCACCAGGATCTCTTCGGCATCGGGGTGGATGTGGAGTTCGGCCACGTGGCGCCCCCCGGGAGGGATCATCATGTGGTGGACGAACTGGGTGGTCTGCAGGCAAGTCCGTTCCTCCGGCGCCTCGGTTTCGTAGAGTCTTCTTACCGGGGCCGGAATTTCCGCCCGGTTGCGCCGGCTGCCGTCGCTCTGAGCGAGGCTGAACTCGATCACTCGATGGGGGTTGTTGAAAAGCAGGCTTTGAATCCCGTTGTAGGATTGAGTTTTCCAATTGGCCAGCGTCATTGTCCTGTCCTCGTCGGTTCGGGACTCTGTCCCGGAAATTCCGAACCCCCGGAACCATCGGGTCCGACCGCATCATAGTCGAGTTCGATCGACCGACTCAAAGTTAATTAAGGCTGATGCGGTGGGGGGGGCGAACGCCGACTTGTCAGGTAGCTCTTGCCGCTTCCAGGAGCGGGATCTGTGGTAGCATCCCGACCGACCCTTGTCGAACCCCAATTCGCTTGGCCATGACCTCCAATCCAAGCACCCCTGCCCGCCTCAAGGACCTGGCCCTGGTCTTCCTGAAGCTGGGAGTCCTGGGCTTCGGGGGGCCGGCGGCCCACATCGCCATGATGGAAGAGGAGGTGGTGGCGCGGCGCGGTTGGCTGACGCGCCAGCGCTTCCTGGACCTGTTGGGCGCCACCAACCTGATTCCCGGTCCCAACTCAACCGAGATGGCCATCCATCTTGGCTATGTCAGAGCCGGTTGGAGCGGCCTGGCGGTTGCGGGGATCTGTTTCATTCTGCCTGCCGTGGGCTTGACGGCCGGCCTGGCCTGGATATACGTCCATTTCGGACAACTTCCCCAGGTCGCGCCCTGGCTGTTGGGGATCAAGCCGGCCGTGGTGGCCATCATCGCGGTTTCCGTCTGGCGGCTGGGGAACAAGGCCTGCAAGACCTGGTCGTTGGGGGCCATCGGCGCCGCCGTGCTGGCGGCTTCCCTGCTGCAGGTCAACGAGGTGGCGGCCCTGCTGCTGGGGGGCGTCGCCGGCATGCTCTGGTTGCGGGTGCCCCAGGCGGTTCGTTCTCGACGGGGAAGGATTCTTCCGGTGGTTGCGGGAGCCTGGCTGGGCCAATGGTCAAGCAAAAACGCCGGGGTGCTGCTGGCGGCCGCGGCGGGTGCCGGCGGGGCGGGTACAGCCTCGGCCTCGTTGTGGAAGCTGGGCCTGTTCTTTCTGAAGGTCGGCGCCGTCCTCTATGGAAGCGGTTACGTGCTGGTCGCCTTTCTGCAGGGCGGCCTGGTCCACGAATACGGCTGGCTGACTCAGCGCCAGCTTCTGGACGCCATTGCCATCGGTCAGTTCACCCCCGGACCCGTCCTGTCCACCGCGACCTTCATCGGCTATATGATCGCCGGCGCCGGCGGGGCGGCGGTGGCGACCACCGCCATTTTCGCTCCCTCCTTCCTCTTTGTCGCCCTGGTCAATCCCTGGGTCCCCCGACTGCGGAAGTCCCCCTGGACGGCTGCCTTTCTGGATGCGGTCAACGTCAGCGCCGTGGCGCTGATGGCGGCCGTCACCGTCAAGCTGGGTCAGGCCACTCTCACCGCCTGGCCGGCCTGGCTCATCGCCGCGGCGGCTACCCTGATCGGTCTCCGCTGGAAGGTCAACCTGGCCTGGGTCGTGGTCGGGGGCGGCGCTCTGGGGTGGCTGCTGTCCCTTCTTACGAGTTAACCGTCGGTTCGCGGCTCCAAGTATCACTCCCCCCTTGAGGGGGAGTCGGAGAGAGACAAGGGCGAAGCCCGCAGTCGATCCGGAGGGGGGGCAAACGCGGCGTCCCAGGAGTGACGATCAGGAGCACGGGCAGCCCCTGTTCACATAGCCGTTGACAAAATATTTAGTCTTATCTAAACTTTATTTTAAGCTTGCAAAAGCTTGGGTGAACAGGCGGGCAATCATGCTTCCGAGGAAGAGGTTCGGCCCGGTGGCTCCAGGAGGACAGGGGGATGCGGCGGAGTGTCCCAGGCAGACGTTTCAGCAGTGGTTTCCGGCAGCCTTCCAGCCGGGAAAGGCTCCTGTCTCCCGCCATCGCGGCGGGCCGGCACCGGGCGATGGTCTATTCATTCCTTCTGGGAATCCTGTTGATTCCCATCGTCCCCTGGCAGGCGGGGGCTCAGGCGACGGCCCAACTGAGCGGAACCGTGGTCGATCCATTGGGAGCAGCCGTCTCCGGAGCCGGTGTTCGTTTGACCAATCTCCTGACCGGGTTCGAGCGTCAGACCGCCACCCGGCCTGACGGCTCCTTCCAGGTCCTCAACATTCCCTTCCAGACCTATGAGCTGCAGGTAAGCCGTTCCGGCTTCGCCACCCACACCCAGGCCGTCCAGCTTCGCTCCAACGTTCCCGTCCTCATCCCGGTACGGCTCTCGCTGGCGACTCAGAGAGAGGCCATTGAGGTCTCCCTGGTTGAGCGAATCACGCTGATCGATACCGAGGCCACCGGGACCCGCACCGAACTCAACCGCACGGCCATCGAACAGATGCCCGTCCAGGCCGGGGCCCGCGGACTGGAAGGGATCCTGCTCAACTTCCCCGGCTTCGCCGCCAACGCCAACGGAGCCGTTCATCCCCGGGGAGCCCACAATCAGATGACCTACGTGATCGACGGCATGCCCATCAGCGATCAATTCACCGGATCGTTCGCCACCTCCATCGATCCATCCATGGTGCAATCCCTAGAGCTCCATACCGGGGATATTCCACCGGAATACGGCAGCAAGGTTTCGGGAGTGGCCAACATCACCACCCATTCGGGCTTCGATGGGGGAGGCGACTTCTTCGGGATGCTCGAACTCGGCGCCGGACAGTTCGACACCGGCTCGGCGATCCTGCAGATGGGAGGGGCTGGAGAAAAGCTGGCTTACTTCGGCTCGGTGTCCGCGGTGAAGAGCAACCGTTTCCTCGACAGCCCCTCCCTCGACAATCTCCACAACGGCGGCAACGCCGAGCGCGGCTTCTTGCGATTGGACTACCACGCCACCCCGAAGGACAATCTACGGGTGAGCCTGCTGGCCGGGCGCTCATCCTTCCAGTTGGCCAACTTGAGGTCCCAGCACCTGAACGGCCAGCAACAGAGGCGCCACCTGCGCGACGCAGCGGTGTCGCTGGGCTGGGTCCGGCTGATTTCGCCCTCGACCACCTTCGATTCCACCACCTCCTACCGAACCACCATGGCCCAGCTCTTCCCCAGCCCGGGAGACACCCCGGTGACGGCCTCGCTGGCCCGGCATCTGTCGACCTTCTCCACCTTCAACCGCTTCAACCTCCTGCACGGCCGCCATCATTGGAAAATCGGCTTCGACTACCAGTATTTTCCGGTCAGCGAGAATTTCTTCTTCGGAATCACCGACCCCCGCTTCAACCCTCCCGGGTCGCGGGACTTCAACCCCAACCTGGCTCCCTTCGACCTCGCCCGAGGGGGGCATTGGTTCCGGTTTTCCGACAAGGGCGCAGGCCAACTACAGACCATTTTTCTGCAGGACCGCATCAAGCTGGGCCGGTTCCAGCTCAACCTGGGAGGGCGCTACGACCGCTACCGTTTCCTGACGGTCGGATCTCAGCTCCAGCCCCGGCTGGGTGTGGCCTACCACCTCAGAGAGACCGGAACGGTGCTGCGGGCTTCCTACAATCGCAACTACCAGACCCCGCCCAACGAGAATCTGCTGCTGTCCAACTCGGCGGCGGCCGGACGTCTGGCCCCGCCGGACGTGAGGCGCGACCTGAACGGCGGGGTCATCCTGATCGGCCCCCAGCGCCAGAACGTCTACGAGGTGGGCCTGCAACAGAGGCTGGGCGACCGCGCCAGCCTGAACGCCGTTTATTTTCATAAGGATTCCCGTGGTCTGCAGGACAACGACAACTTCCTCAATACGGGAATCATCTTCCCCACCTCGCTGGCCCGCTCCAACGTCAACGGCTTCGAAACCCGGCTCACCCTTCCGGAAATTCGCCGTTTCAGCGGCTCGGTCAGCACCACCCACTATCACGTGGTTGTCACCCCTCCCTTTACCGGCGGGCTCTTCCTGGGGAGCGGCGCGCTGGACCTCCTGAGCGAGGGGCCCTTCGTGATCGACCACGACCAGAAGCTGGCCGTCAGCGGCCTGCTGACCTACCGTCCGCGCAGGAACTGGTGGACGAGCTGGCAGGTTCGCTACGACAGCGGCCTGGTGCCCAATCCTTCCGATCCGGCCCAGGTGGCCCGCGACCCGGACTACTTCGACCTGCTGCCCCTGGTCAACCTGACCTCGGACCCTCCTCGGGTAAAGGCCAGGACCATCCTGGATGCCACCGTCGGCTACCGGCATATCAGCGGCGACCGCCGCCTCTGGGACCTGGTTTTCCAGGCGGCCAACCTGACCAACCGGACGGCGCTCTACAATTTCCAATCGGTCTTTGTCGGGACCCGCGTGGTGCAGCCCCGCACCTTGAGCGCCAAGGTCCGGTGGTACTGGTAAAGCGGCCCCGCAGCGGATATATTAAGGTTCCCGTCATGCATCCGGCGGCCCCGCGGCCAGGCGGGTCGCCCGTCCTCAGAAGGGAGCCCTATTCATGAGTATCCCCCCCTACGATCCCAGCTTCTTGCAGGACCTCCAGTGGCGCTGCATCGGCCCCCCGCGCGGCGGCCGGGTGGTGGCCGTGGCGGGCGATCCGGTGGACCCCATGACCGCCTATTTCGGAGCCGTGGCCGGTGGCGTGTGGAAGACCACCGACGGGGGCACCTACTGGGAGAACATCTCCGACGGCTTCCTGAACACCTCCTCCATCGGCGCCCTGGCGGTCGCTCCCTCGGACCCCAACGTCATCTACGCCGGCACCGGCGAAACCACCATTCGCCTGGACGTCTCCTATGGGGACGGGGTCTACAAGTCCACCGACTCAGGCAAGACCTGGACCCACCTGGGGCTGGAGGAGACCCGCCATATCGGCGAGATCCGCGTCCATCCAAACGATCCCGACCTGGTCTACGTGGCGGCCCTGGGCCACGCCTTCGGCCCCAACCCGGAACGGGGCGTCTACCGCTCCAGGGACGGCGGTCGCAACTGGGAGAGGGTGCTCTACCGCAGCCCCAAGGCCGGCGCGGTGGATCTGGCCATGGATCCCAACAACCCCCGGCTGCTCTACGCCTCCATCTGGGAGACCTATCGTAATTTCTGGTCCCTCTCCAGCGGCGGACCCGACAGCGGCCTGTTCAAGTCCACCGACGGTGGCGACACCTGGACCGAGATCAGCAACAACGAGGGGCTGCCCAAGGGGATCAAGGGCAAGATCGGCGTGGCTGTCTCCCCGGCGCAGGCGGACCGGGTCTGGGCCATCGTGGAATCGGAGCAGGAAGGCCTCTACCGGTCGGATGACGGCGGACGGAAGTGGCGGCGGGTCAGCGACAACCGCGACCTGATCCACCGCCCCTGGTACTACTGCCACGTCTTCGCCGACCCCTGCCACGCCGACACCGTCTACGTCACCAACCTCAAGATGTGGAAGTCCACCGACGGCGGCTGCCGCTTCGAGCAGGTGACCACCCCCCACGGAGACAACCACGACCTGTGGATCGACCCGAGCGATCCCCGCCACCTGGTTCAGGGGAACGACGGGGGCGCCTGTGTCTCCTTCAACGGCGGCCGGAGCTGGTCGAACATCTACAATCAGCTCACGGCGCAGCTCTACCGCATCGATATCGACAACCAATACCCCTACCGGGTCTACGCCACCCAGCAGGACAACGCCTCCATTTGCGTTCCCAGCGCCACCGAGTACGGAGCCATCGCCTGGAGCCACTGCTACTCCCCCGGGACCGGGGAGAGCGGATTCATCGCCGTCCACCCCGAGAACCCGGACATCGTCTACCTGGGAGCGATAGGGAGTTCGCCGGGGGGCAACGGCGTGATGCAGCGTTACGATCGCAAGACCGGGCAGATCCGCCTGGTGAACGTCTGGCCCGAGGAGTCGACGGGCTGGGCGCCCAAGGACCTCAAATACCGCTTCGCCTGGACCTATCCCATCGCCATTTCACCCCACGACCCCAACGTGCTCTATGCCGGCGGAAACATGCTCTTTCGCAGCCTCGACGGCGGCAGCAGTTGGGAAGCCATCAGTCCGGACCTGTCCCGGAACGACCCCGGCAAGCTGGAGGCTTCCGGGGGGCCCATCACCAAGGACGCCAGCGGGGCCGAAGGCTACGCCACTCTCTCCACCTTCGTGGAGTCGAAGCACCAGCCGGGCGTGTTCTGGGCGGGCACCGACGACGGACTGGTCCATCTTTCCCGAGACGGCGGTGGCAACTGGGGCAACATCACTCCGCCCGAGCTGCCGGAATGGTCCTATGTCGGTTGCGTGGAGGTCTCCCCCCACGACCCGGCCTCGGCCTATGTCTCCGCCACCCGTTACAAGCTGGACGACTACCGGCCCTACCTCTACAAGACCGAGGACTACGGCCGGAGCTGGCGCAGCCTCAGCGGAGACTTTCCCCAGGACCAGATCACCCGGGTGGTGCGAGCCGACCCGGTTCGTCCGGGCCTGCTTTTCGCCGGCACCGAGACCGGGGTTTTCGTCACCTTCGACGACGGCGAACACTGGCAGCCGCTGCGGAACAATCTCCCGGTGGTGCCGGTCTACGACCTCAAGATCAAGGACTCCGACCTGGTGGCCGGCACCCACGGGCGTTCCTTCTGGATCCTGGACGACCTGACCCCCTTGCGCCGGCTGGACGCCGAGGCCGCCGGGGCCGCCGCCGGCCTGCTCCCTCCCCGTCCCACCTACCGCACCCGGCTGAACTGGAGTGTCAACATGTTCGCCGACAAGGGCAAGAACTACATGCTGGGCCTGGGGGGCAACGCCTGCTACTACCAGGACGAGACCCCCGAGGGCGAAGCCGTCCGCCGCTTCCTGGACGCGGGGCAGAACCCGCCCCCGGGAGTCATCGTCTACTACCTGCTGGCCGAGGCGCCCGGCGAGCCCATCGCCCTGACCTTTCTCGACGCCGACGGCCGGGAGATCAAGACCTTCACCAGCAAGCCGGAGGAGTCGGAGCAGGACGAAGGTGCGGACGCCTCTTCCAGGGCGGACCGTTACCTCACCGCTTCCCCCGGACTGAACCGCTTCGTCTGGGACATGCACTACCCCGACGCCGAGACAGTGGAAGAACGGGATAAGGACCAGTCCACCCTCTTCGGCACGCGTGAGAAAAGCGGGAACGGTCCCCTGGCCCCGCCCGGCGCCTATGGGGTCCGTCTGACCGCGGGCGGCCGGACCTGCACCGAAAGCTTCGAGATCCTCAAGGACCCCCGGGTGGAAGCCACGCCCGAGGACTTTCAGGCGCAGTTCGAGTTGTGGACCGGAATCCGGGACAAGCTGTCTGAGACCAATCGGGCCATCAACCACACCCGCCGCCTGCAAGCCCAACTGGACGAGTGGTCGCGGCGGGCCGGAAAGGCGAGCCGGGGCGACGGGGCAGGGTCGAGTCCCGTCTCCGAAAAGGCCAAGGCCCTGCGGGATCAACTGGATTCCATCGAAAAGGCCTTGATCCAGACCAAGGACAAGACTCCCTTCGACCGGCTGCGCCACCCCAACCGCCTGAACGCCAAGCTGGGGGGACTGGTGGCCGTCGTCGGCATTGCCGATGCCGCGCCACCCAGGCAGGCCTACGAGGTTTTCAACGAGATCTGCGCCCAGATCGACGTTGAGATCGCCCGGCTGCGGGAGCTGTGCCGGGGCGAGGCGGCTGCCTTCAACCAACTGGCCCGCGAGACCGGATTCGCTCCCCTGGAAATCGAGTAGGGGACCCTGGGTCGGCCAAGGGATACGAAGAAAAGCCAAAGAAAGGGGTTTCAGGAAGACAGCGCGCGCGGGTTGATTCCTTGACGGGGGAGGAACGGGTGGGCGGCCACCTGGCCTTGGAAGGATTGGGCCCAGCGCCCCGGAATGGCCAGACCGCAGCTCGGACAGTCCCCCTTCGGCGTCAGATGGTACCCCATGATCAGGTAGCCGAAGCGCTCGATCAGCAGGGTCCGGCAATCCGGACAGCGGGTGTTCTCCAGATCCCCCACCCGGCCCGGCAGGTTGCCGGCATAGACGTAGCGCAATCCCTCCTGCCGGCCGATCTCGGCCGCCGCCACCAGCATTTCGGCGCTGGTATTGTCGGGGTCGGTCATCTTGTAATCCTGGTGAAAGGCGGTCACATGCCAGGGAATGTCGGGAGACACGGCCGCCAGGAAGGCCGCCAGCCGCCGGACTTCGTCCTCTGCATCGTTGAAGCCGGGAATCAGCAGCGTCACGATCTCCAGCCAGAATCCCTGTCGGTGCAGGCTGGAGATGGTCTCCAGGATCGGCTGCAGCCGCCCCCCCAGTCTGCGGTACTGGCGATCCCGGAAGCTCTTGAGATCCACCTTGTAGAGGTCCACCCAGGGTTTCAGGTATTCCAGCACCTCCGGAGTGCCGTTGCCGTTGGAGACGAATCCGGTGGTCAGGCCCTCCTTGCGGGCCTCCCTGAACACCGCCACCGCCCACTCGCTGGTGATCAGCGGCTCGTTGTAGGTGCTCACGATCACCCGGGCCCGCTGCCTCGCCGCCGCCCGGGCCAGGGCCTGGGGCGTGGTCCTGCGAGCGGGCGCCACTGCAGCCGGGTCTCGCAAGGCCTGAGAGGTCACCCAGTTCTGACAATAGGCGCAGTGGAGGTCGCAGCCCAGCATGCCGAAGCTGTAGGCCAGCGCTCCGGGGTAGGCATGAAAGAAGGGCTTCTTTTCGATGGGGTCGCACTGCACCCCTCCGGTGTATCCCCAGGGAACCATCAACTTGCCGCCCCGGTTGAAGCGGACCCGGCAGACTCCCGGGCGGCCCTCGGGAATGGGGCAGCAGTGCCCGCAGGCAGTGCAGCGGATGCGTTTCTCATCCAGCCGCTCCCAGAGCTCGCCCTCCCTCACCTTCTGCTTCAGAATGTTCTGCAGGGTTCGCATGTTACGCGACCGCGATTCCAGGGGACGTCCGGAAAGGCTCTGATCCGACAGCGGCTGCCCGCACCCCCGCCGAAGCCAGGAATTGTACTCCCGCACCGGGCAGCAGGCGACCGAAACCTGCGCACCTTCGCCAGGCGCACGGTTGGGTCATGTCAGCGACGTGATGGGGTTGACAGTAGAAGCGCAGCAGGCCTCGTCGAATGTATAGTAGAGCGAATGTCCCCGCGGCGTCATTGACAAGCTCAGAATACAGTTCCATGAGTCTGCGCCGCAAAATTTTCCGGGACAGCCTTCCCTGAAACGGCCGATAGTTTACCGCGACCAGGGGAGGGCATCTCTTTCCCTGCGGATCGATCACCCATTACAGGGACCATGGTCTACTTGAAGGCCTCGGCAGGAATCCACGGCACAGACTCCCAGGAGGAGTTTGCATGCGAGCTCGACTGATTCTCTTCATTGCCCTGCTGCTGGGAGCACCCGCTTCGGTCCTCGGCGAGAAGACACTTGCATTCGCCGTGATTGGCGACAGCGGTACGGGAGATGACGACCAAAAGGCCGTCGCCTCCCAAATGGCGGCCTTCCACCAGAACCATCCCTGGAAGTTCATTCTCATGCTGGGTGACAACGTTTACGAGAAGGGTGACCCAAAAGATTTCGACAAGAAGTTCAAAAACATCTACAAAAAACTCGAGGTCCCATTTCATGCCACCCTCGGCAACCACGACATGTGGACGGACAAAGGCAGGCAACAGGTTGAATGGGACGCATTCGGTTACGTGGGGAACCAGGATGAGTATGAGTTTCGTAGGGGACCCAGAATCGGCGGAAAGCAACTGGCACGCTTCATCTGCCTGAACTCGGAGGCTTGGAGAGACAGGGACGAGTTGCCGGCGCGCAAGAAGCGCCTTGACAAGTGGCTCTTGAAATCGCCGTACTTTCATTGGAACTTTGTGTATTTTCATCGTCCGATTTATTCCTTTGCTCATTCCAAGTTCCCATTCAGATGGGTGATTTACCGTTGGGGACACGGATCAGACAAACAATTGCGGCGACTCTGGGAGCCAAGATTCATCAAGGGAGGCATAGACATCGTTCTTTCAGGGCATGACCACTTTTTTCAAAAAATAAGGAAACAGAAGGGCATTCATTACTTCGTGTCCGGCGGTGCCGGCAAGATACGAAAAGGTATCAAGAAGAATCACCCCGAGGTTGAGTTTGGAAAAGTAACCCATCACTTCCTGCACTTCGAGGTCAGTGAGAAAGAAGTGCGATTCGCCGCTGTCGACAAGGATGGATACATCTTCCACCAGGGCTGCATAAGAAAAGACGAGAAGGAATGTTCAGCTCAAGCCCAGGATCAGGAGTGACCTTCCCGGCCCCATTCATTCGGGGCCTTCCTCCTCGGGCTTCGGCCAGCAGCACCGCTCTACCCAGCCAATGCCTGCTTCGCCCAAAAACACCTGCTTGAGAATTGCCGGGAAACCGGCCGTCGATCATTCGTAGCCCTCGGAGTCGGCCGTGCTTTCTCCCAGGGGAGCGGGCCGGTGGGGGCGCCGCTCGGCGGGGGGCCTGGCCGGCTGGGGGCGGGCCGTCGGCTTCGGGCGGGCCTTCGGCCTGGGCGCACCAGGATCCACCGTTACCGGGGCTAGAGGCTCCACCGTTCCGGCCTCCAGTCCCTTTTCCTCCAGAACTGCACGGATCATGGCCTTGATTTCGCTGGTATCGGCGCTGACCGACCGGGTGGCGAAGGCCTTGCTGGCCTCGCCGAAATAGAGGGAGCGGTGGGGGAAGGGAATCTCGATGCCCAGCTCGTCGAACCTCTTCTTGATGCGGCGATTCATCTCCCGGCCCACCATCCACTGCTTGATGGGCGCGGTCTTGATGCGGGCCTTGATCATGACGGCGGAGTCGGCAAACTCGTTCACCCCCATCACCTCCAGCGGCGCCAGAATGAACGGTCGATAGGACTCCTCCTGCATCATGTCGTCGGCCAGCTCCTTGACCACCGCCGAGACGTGGTCGGTATCCTCCTTGTAGGCCACCCCGATGTTGAAGACGTAGTAGGAATATTCCTGGGTCATGTTGGACAGGGTGTTGATGGTGCCGTTGGGAAAGATGTGAACAGTGCCGTCCAGGCTTCGCAGCACGGTGGTCCTCAAGTTGATCTGCTCCACCAGCCCCCCGGTGCCGTTGATGATGGCCACGTCGTTGACCCGGACCTGGTTCTCGAGCAGCATGAAGAGCCCGGAAATCACGTCCCGCACCAGGTTCTGAGCCCCGAAGCCGACGGCCAGACCCGCCACCCCGGCGCCGGCCAGCAGCGGCCCCACGTTGAAGCCTGCTTCCTCCAGGGCCATCATCAAGACCACCACCCAGATCAGCACCACCACCGTCTTGCGGAAAATGCCGCCCAGCGTGGCCGCCCGTTTCTCCAGCTCGACGTCCGGCTCCTGCCTTCGGGATTGCATGACCTTGACCAGCCGCATCCGCACCTTGGGCACGTAGTGATGAATCATGCGAGAGGCGATCCAGGCCATCAGAAGCAGGCCGGCAATCCCCGTGTAGCGAGTCGCGTACTCGCCGATTTGGGTCCAATCGATCAAAAGAGCACCTCCTCGGTTTCCGTGAAGCGGCGGAAACGGTGGCCGGAGTCGTCGCCGGCCGCCATCGGGGACCCGCTCAAACGGATCTGTCGCGAGAACCGCGAGTCGTTCCGGAGCCTCGGATTCTCACGCGGGAAAGCCTGCCGTTCAATCTTCTGCGCCGCCATCCTCCGCCGTCTCGTCGCCCAGCACGGCCAGCACTTCCTCGGCATCCGCGGCCTGGTTCTCGGGCACGTGAATTCTGGCTCCGAAGCCGTGGCGGCTCAGGCCCCCTCCGAAGGGCCCCAGCGGCAACAACGTCGAGGCTTCCTCGCCCTGCACCGTGTAGTCGATGTCGGCATCCTCCAGCACCGACTTGATCAGCATCAGAAGAGAGACGTCGGTGGTCTCGAATACCATCACCCAGCGCTGGGGTTCGGACTCTTGGTCTTTGGTCATCGGAGAATGCACCTCGGGGATTGGAAGGCCGCCCGCCGCTTCCTGCCCTTATGCTAGAATGAACCCCTGCTCAGGTGCAAATGGACCCGAGTCCAACCAAAACTTCGGGAACCTGGTTTGAATCCGAGAGCCCTTCCCATCCTTGTCTTCATTTTGTCCGCCGGCCCAGCCCAGGGAATGGCGGCCGACGCCCCGCTGCCTGAAAAAGCGCGGTCTGTCCTGCAGCAGCATTGCCTGTCCTGCCACGGGGAGACGCGCATCTCGGGCCTGGACCTCCGCCGGCGGGCGTCCCTGCTCCAGGGCGGCGACAGCGGTCCCGCCATTGTTCCCGGGCACCCGGAAGAGAGCCTGCTCTACCAGGCCGTCCTCCAGACCGGAGAGTTGAAGATGCCGGTGGGCGGCGCGCTCTCGCCGGAGGACGTGGAGGTCCTGAGAGAATGGATCCAGGCTGGCGCTCCCTGGGAAGAAGACCCCCATGGTTCCAACGGACTTTCCACCTGGTGGTCGTTTCAGGCCCTGGGCGACCTCGAGGCGCCTGAGGTGCGCGATCCGGGCTGGGTTCGCACGCCGGTGGATGCCTTCGTGCTGCGCAAGCTGGAGGAAGAAGGCCTGGACCCGGCGCCCCGCGCCGGCAAGCTGACGCTGCTCCGGCGAGCCAAGTTCGACCTGCACGGACTGCCTCCCACGGAGGAAGAGATCGAGCAGTTTCTCGGCGACGAGGCTCCCGGGGCCTTCGCCCGCCTGGTGGACCGCCTGTTGGCCTCGCCCCGCTACGGGGAACGCTGGGGCCGGCACTGGCTGGACATCGCCCGCTACGCCGATTCCAGCGGCCTGGACGAAGACATCACCATGCCCTATGCCTGGCGCTACCGGGACTATGTCGTCGACAGCTTCAATCGGGACCTTCCCTACGATCGCTTCGTGAAAGACCAGATCGCGGGAGACCTCTATCCTTCCAGCCGGCCGGGGCACCCCAACGTTCGAGCCCTGCTGGGGACCGGGTTTCTGGCGATCGGCCCCCGCGCCATCGCCCAGCAGGACAAGACCAAGATGGTCTACGACCTGGTGGACGAGCAGATCGACACCCTCTCCAAGGCCTTCCTGGGGCTGACCATCGCCTGCGCTCGCTGCCACGACCACAAGTTCGATCCGATTTCGACCAAGGACTACTATTCCCTGGCTTCCATCTTCGCCAGCACCCGCAGCTTTTCCGTCCTCATACCGCCCGACAAGAAGCCGCCCTTCGTGTCCAAGTTCTACTTCGAGCCCCTGGTTCCCAAGGAGGTCCATCAGCGCTACCAGAGCCACCAGGACAAGATCAAGGGGCGGGAGTCGCTGATCGAGGCCCTGGTGCTGACAGGAGTCGCCGGGAATCTCGAAGAAAAGCTCTATCCCCTTCTGGCCGAATACATGCTGGCGGCCCGGCGTGTTTACCTGCAAGGCGAGTCCCTGAAGCAGGTGGCGGACGCGGAGGATCTGGACCCGAAACTGCTGCAGCGCTGGATCGAATACCTCCAACCGGGCAACGCCTTTCGTCCCTACCTGGAGAAGTGGCACCGGGCCGAGTCCTCCGAGCTCGCCCGGGTTGCGGACGAATACCAGGATCTCTTCGACAGGTTGTCCGGAGAGTGGCACCAGCGCCTGCGGCAATGGAAGCAGAAGGTGGAGGTGGCCGTTCGGGAGGGCAAGGCCCCCCGCAAGAAACCGGCCTTCTTTGACGGGTTCATCACCGTGGAGGGTCGCTTTTTCAACTCGGTGATCAGTCCTCCGCCCAAGGCCGAGGGGACCAAGGCGGATAGCGGACCCTTCGGGATTCAGGAAGAGGACAGGGAAAAGCTGCTGCCCAAGGAGACCCTGGATCGCATCGCCCAACTGAGAAAAGAGGTCGAGCGTCTGGAGGAGTCCTCGCCTCCGGAGCCGCCTTTGGCTTCGGCCGTGGCCGAGGGGGAACCCGTCGATCAGAAGGTTTTCGTCCGCGGCAGCTACCAGACTCCGGGTGAGCCGGTGGCCAAGCAGTTCCCAGTGGTGCTGGCCGGAAGCCGGCAGGCGCCGATCACCCGGGGCAGCGGGCGCAGGGAGTTGGCCGAGTGGTTGACCCGATCGGACCATCCCCTGACCAGCCGGGTGATGGTCAACCGCATCTGGCAGTGGCACTTCGGCGAGGGCCTGGTGCGCACTCCCAACAACTTCGGCACCACCGGCGAGAAGCCCACCCATCCGCGGTTGATGGATTACCTGGCGCGCCGATTGGTTGAGAGCGGATGGTCCATCAAGCCCATGCACCGGTTGCTGCTGCTGTCCAACACCTGGCAGCAGAGCAGCCAGGCCTCCCGCAGGACCATGGAGTCGGACCTGGACAATCGGCTGTGGTCCCGAGCCAGACGCCGCCGGCTCTCGGTGGAGGAAATGCGGGATGCCTTCCTGGCGCTGGACGGTTCCCTGGATCTGACCCTGGGCGGCACGCTGGCCTCCCGGAAGATGGACTACGCCCAGAAGGGTCCGGAACAGGCCTTTCATCCCGACGAAACCCGCCGGCGCAGCCTCTACGTTCCGGTCATTCGCAACAAGATTCCCGGCGTGATGAAGCTGTTCGACTTCGCCAACAGCTCCTCGAGCTCGGCCAGGAGGACCGAAAGCAACGTCGCCACCCAGGCGCTCTACATGATGAACAGCGAGAACGTGGACGAACGGTCGCGCTCCCTGGCCAGGCATTTGACGGCGGCCGATGAGGAGGACTCCGGGCGTGTCCGCAGGGCCTATCTCATCACCCTGACCCGGCAGCCCACGCCCCGGGAGGTGGAGGAGTCCCTCGCCTACTTGCGGAACTATCCGGCGGGTTCGGAGAAGGACGGCGACTCCCGCCTGGACGCCTGGCAGAGCCTCTGCCGGATTCTGATGACCTCCAACGAGTTCAACTTTGTCAACTGAGGGAACCATGAATCTCCCATCCCGACCCATTTCCCGGCGGGCCATGCTGCGCCGGACGGCCTGCGGATTCGGAGCCCTGGGACTGCAGGCTCTGCTGGCTCAGGACTCCGGCCTGCTGGCCGGCTCCGTGCCTCACAATCCACTCGCTCCCAAGCTTCCCCACTTCAGCCCCCGGGCCAAGCGGGTTATCTTCGTGTTCATGCACGGCGGTCCTTCCCAGGTCGACACCTTCGACCCCAAGCCCCGGCTGGACATGGATCACGGCAAGCCCATCCCCTTCAAGCTGTCGCTCCAGTTCTCTACCGAGGACCTGGGCGGGCTGATGAAGTCGCCCTTCGCCTTCCGCCGCTACGGTGAGAGCGGCATTCCGGTCAGCGATCTCTTTCGACAGGTGGGAGCCCACGCCGACGAGCTCTGCGTGATTCGCTCCATGGTGGGCGAGGGCGTGGACCATGGGGCAGCCCTGCTCCAGCTCAACACCGGCACGCTCAACTTCACCCTGCCCAGCATGGGCTCCTGGATCTTTTACGGCCTGGGAACCGAGAACCAGAACCTGCCCGGCTATATTGAAATCAAGCCCTCCTACTACCACGGCGGGGCCAGGAACTGGCATTCCGGCTTTCTGCCGGGCGCCTATCAGGGGACTCCCATCGGCAACGACACGGTCAAGGTGCCGGACATCCAGGACAACCCCATCGAGCACCTGACCAGCGGGAACCTGACCTCGGAGCAGCAGCGCTACGAGCTGGAGATGCTGCAGAAGATCAATCGGCGCAACGCCCTGGACAACGATTTCGATCCCAAGCTGGAGGCTCGCATCCAGTCATTCGAGCTGGCCTTCCGCATGCAGATGGACGCCCCGGAGATCCTGGATATCAAGGGGGAAACGGAAGCCACCCGCAAGCTCTACGGTCTGGACGACAAGCGCACCCATGACTACGGCTGGCAGTTGCTGCTGGCCCGCAGGCTGGTGGAGAAAGGTGTGCGGGTGGTGCGCTGCTGGCACAGCTACAAGTGGGACCAGCATAGCGACCTGGCGCGGCTGCACGCCCAGAACGCCCGCGAGGTGGACCAGCCCATCGCCGGACTGTTGACCGACCTCAAGGCCCGCGGGCTGCTGAAGGATACGCTGGTGGTGTGGGGAGGCGAGTTCGGACGCACGCCCTTCGCCCAGCACGACGGCCGCGACCACAACCCCTACGGCTACACCATGTGGATGGCCGGCGGCGGCGTCAAGCCGGGAACCATCTACGGGGCCACCGACGAATTCGGCTACCACGCCGTGGAGGACCGCATGCACCTCCACGACCTGCATGCCACCATCCTCCACCTGCTCGGCCTGGATCACGAGGCTCTCACCTACCACCACGGCGGCCGCGATTTCCGCCTGACCGATGTCCACGGCGTGGTCGCCAAGAAAATCATGGCGTGAGCCGTGGAGCCGGCCGAACCCGGCTCCGGCTTGCTTCATTCCCCGCCGGGCTGTCTCCCTACGCAGGTCATGACCGAAAGAGAGATCCTGATCAAGGCCGTCGATCGGGCCGTGGCCCAGGGATGGCTGGGCATTCGGGACATGGGCTACCGCTACGACGGGGTGATCCTCCGCCAGGGAACGGTCCGGGTCAACGCCTCCCGGCTGGACAGCAAGAGCTGGCTGTTCAACCACCCCGACCGGATTCTGCTTTCCGAAGAGTTCGCCGAAGCCTTTTTCGGCAGCCACCCCCACCACTGGGTGGCCCTGGTCCACTGCTCGCGGTGCCGGGTGGAGTTCGAGTCCACCGACACCGAGTGCTGCTGGCAGTACCACCTGGACCAACTGCTGCTGTCGCCTCAACCCCTGAAATACCTGGAGAGGTTTCTCTGAGCCGCGGTTTGGCAGCCCGGCGTCGGCCCCCCACCGCATCAGCCTTCGCCATTCGGCTCGGCTTCTGCGACTCCCCCTCAAGGGGGGAGTGATGGGAGCGTCTCTTGCAGGGCTCAAGTATCACTCCCCCCTTTGAGAGGGAGTCGGCGAGAGGGCGAAGCCCGTCTTCGAGCCGGAGGGGGGCAAACGCGGCGTCGCGAGAGTGCGCCGCCCCGCCTATGGCAGGGCAGGTCTCGCCGCCCCCGGCTATCCAACGGACTCCTGCTGCGCTTCGGATTGGCGGGACTTGTCCTGAAGGTCGTAGAGGGAGACGAATTTCCCCGGATAGGTGGGGATGGGGAACTCGTTCATGGTGAAGCGGGCTACACTACTGTGGCGCCCCCGGACCAGGCGGACAAAGACCTCGCTGGAGGCCGTGTTCTGGCCGTCGTAGATGCGGAAGGCATCGGCGGCCCGGTAGCTGAGAATGAGGGTTCGCCGCTGGCGGGAGGAGGTGTTGGGGGCCGAGGCATGGGGGGCCATGCAGTGCATGAAGATGGCGGTTCCGGCTCTGCCCTCCACAGGCACCGCCCCGGAGCCGTCCACCGGTTCGGTAACCCGTCCCTGGAAGAGGCCGTCCCGGCTGTGGCTCAGCAGGGGCCCGGTGTGGCGGCCCGGGATGATCTTCAGACAGCCGTTGCTTCGGCTGGCGTCGTCCAGGTAGAAAAGGACCGCCAGCGAGTCCCGGTTGGTCAGAGGATAGTAGGACAGGTCCTGGTGCCACTCCACCACCGAGCCCACGTCGGCGGGCTTCATGTTGATCTTGCTGTATTGGATCAGCAGGTCGGGCCCCAGAAGCTGCTCCACGCAGTCCAGCAGCCTGTCCGAATGCGAGAGGCGGCCGAATTCCGGAAAGTGGTGGCAGGGCTGGTAGATCCGCCGTACCCGGGTTCCCTCCGCGGGCTGGGCGGGTTCCATTTCCATCAGGGTGCTGTCGTGATTCGCCAGGGTGTTCCCGGCGCAGATGCCCTCGATTTCTTCCCGGAATCGGTCGACCTCCCCTTCCGGCAGAAACCCCTGGCAGACGGTAAAGCCGTCGGTGTGGTATTGGCGGACCTGCTCTGGGCTCAGCATGTTTCCCTCCGTTTCCAATGAGTCAGGCTACAGGCAATCCCCATGGAGGGCAAGCAGGATCCGTAGCTTGGTTCGCCGCCGAACCCTCAACGGACCCCTTCCCTTTGAGTCCCTTCCCTCTTCCAGACCAGGCGCATCGGACCTCCCCTACCGTCCCCGCAAAGGGCACGTCCGACCCGGCGGCGGCTGTCAGCTTGAAGCCGAGATCCAGCACAAGAGACCTGCCAGGATGAATCCTCGCTTCAACGCCATGCTCCTCTGCCCGCCTGACTCGGCTTCAACCGCGCCAGTCTATCCCAGCATCCGGACAGTTGCCAGAACGGGGGTGTCGGTCACCGGCAGAGCCACGCGATGCCCACCCGAGGCTAAGAAAGAGATCCCCTCCAATCCTTGAAGGATGCCGGGCTTTCGATTAGACTGCCGTGGCGGCCGCAGAGCCGGCGAGCCAGGGTCAGAGGGACCCGTCACAGACCCATCTGAAGCGAGCGGAGGTTGAGCCATGGGGCACAAGTACTCGGTGATTCTATGCACACTGGCGTCCACCGGCGGCAATGTCTGGGAGAAGCCCCGGGAGGTGCTGGAGGCGGTGGCCGAAGCCGGCTATGACGGGGTGGACCTGGATGCCGAGCCGGACCGCATCGCGGCCAGCCTGTTCAACCAGGTGAAGGAAATGGCCTTCTCGCTGGGCCTGAAAGTGCCGGCCCTGATCGGCGCCTGGGCGCCCTGGCACGCCGGGGAGGTCCGGGACCTGGCCTCCACCGACGAATCGGAACGGCGTCACGGGGTGGACTACGCCAAGAAGAGCGTGGACCTGGCCGCCACCTTCGAGGAGCCTCCCGTCTTCGAGATCGTGGCCTCGCCGGCCCAGTCCGAGTACCCGGTGACCAGGACGCCGATCCACCTGCTGCGGGCCAACTTCATCGAGTCCACCCGGGAGATCGCCGAGTATGCGGCCGAGCGGAACGTCGATATCGCCATCGAGCCCATCAACCGCTTCGAAGGGTACGCCGGTTTCCTCAATAGCCTGGTTGAAGGCAAGGGGATCGTGGACGAGATCGACGTCCCCAACCTGGGAGTCCTGGCCGATTTCTTCCACGTGAACATGGAGGACGGTCCCTTGAACGACGCCCTGAGGGCCGCCGGCGACCGGCTCATGCACATCCACCTGGCCGACAACAACCGCCAGACTCCCGGGACCGGTCACATCGATTTTCTGGGTGTGGTGCGGACCCTCAACGCCATGAACTTCTCGGGCTACATTTCACTCGACAGCGTTCCCTGCAAGCCCGACTGGAGGACCGCTCTCACCGGCACCATCGACTTCATGAAGCAGATGGAGAATACGGCGGCCTTGCAGGAGAGAATCGCCAAAGCCGTCTGAGCTTGTTCGACCCAGGAGACCCCATGCCCCCCAATTCGCGCCTTTCGCCGGAAGTGCTTCAGGCCCTGCGGGCCTTCGATACGGCCACGGTTTCCAACGCCATCGAAAAGCTGGCCCTGCGGGACCGGGTCACCGGCTACGCCTCCAACCGGATCAGCTGCCAGTTTCCCCATCTCGAACCCATGGTCGGCTGCGCGGTTACGGCGACGGCCGACAGCACCACTCCGGGGGACCGCAGACCGCCTCGGGTGGACGAGTTGCTGGAAGTGCTGGAGGCCGCTCCCCGGCCCTTCGTGCTGGTGATCCAGCACAATGGCCACGAACGCGAGCGCTGCTGTGTCATCGGCGACATGTTCTGCTGCGTTCTGGACAAGTTGGGCTGCGTCGGCATCGTCACCGACGTCAACGCGCGGGACAAGAGCGGAATTGCCCGCAGGACTCCGGAATTCCAGGTCTTCAGCGCCGGTTGGGTGGCTTCCCACGGGTATCCGGCCTACCTCAGCTTCAACACCCCGGTAACCGTGGCCGGCCTCACCATCCACCCCGGCGATCTGCTGCACGGAGACGAGAGCGGCCTGATCACTATCCCGGAAGAGGCCGTCGGTTCCCTGGCGGACGCGGCCCGGCAGGTGCAGGATGAGGAGGCGGAATTCTTCGACCTGGTGGAAAACCGCTTTAGCCTGGATGCATTGAAACGGCGCATGCGACCGGACAAACCCTGAGCCGGCAAGCTTGCCGCGCCACAACCTCACCCCCCATGAGTACCGATTCTCCCATCAGAAACGCACCGGTGAGGCCTTGGCCCATGCTGCTTGCCGTGGGGCCGGGAATCGTGCTGGCGGCCGGAGTGATCGGCTCGGGCGAGCTGATCAACACGCCGCTGCAGGCGGCCCGGTTCGGCTTCGTGCTGCTGTGGGCGGTGCTGCTGTCCTGCGTGATCAAGTACTTTCTCCAGGTCGAGGTGGGCCGCTATTGCCTGGTCCACAACCGGACCGTCTTCGAGGCCCTGAGCCCCTTCCCCGGCCCCCGTTTGCGGAACACATCCTGGCTGGTGTGGGCCTTCATGCTGGGATGGCTGCTGGCCCAGGTGGGCTCCTCGGGGCTGGTGGGAGCCATG
The DNA here is from genome assembly GCA_963665655.1 of Terriglobia bacterium. Taxonomy (GTDB): domain Bacteria; phylum Acidobacteriota; class Terriglobia; order Versatilivoradales; family Versatilivoraceae; genus Versatilivorator. The sequence continues at coordinate 2,656,428 of OY762429.1, read as the reverse complement.
GCGGGCCTGATGCACGGGATCCGGCCGCTTGCCTCCGACGCCATCGGGTCGGTTCAAATCTGGGCGGTGATTGTGGTCGCCGGGGTCCAACTGCTTCTCTGGCGAGGCGTCTACGGGCGGCTGGAGAAGATGTTGATCGGCCTGGCCCTGCTGCTGAGCGTCTCGGCGCTGGTGGGCCTGGTCATGCTTCAAGGCACGCCCTTTCGGGTGAGCGGAGCCGACTTGTGGTCAGGCCTGGGCTTTTCCCTGGGAGATACCGACGTTCGCCTGGCGGCCTTTGCCGTCATCAGCCTCATCGGCGCCCTGGGGGTTTCCGGATCGGAACTGGTGGTCTATCCCTACTGGGTGCTGGAGAAGGGCTACGGCAGGCATCTGGGGCCGCGGGATTCCGAGGGATGGCTGGAAAGGGCCCGGGGCTGGATCCGAATGCTCAAGGTGGACGCCGGCCTGGCCACCCTGCTGGCCACGGTGGTGACGGCGGCCTACTTCATCCTGGGAGCGGCCATTCTCTTTCCCCTGGGCATGACGCCTGCGGGCATCGGGGTGGTCGACCAGATTTCCTCCATCTTTACCGAGAGCTACGGTCCCTGGTCCAAGAGCATCTTCCTGGTCAGCGCCATGGCCACCCTGCTTTCCACCCTGCTGGCGGCCACGGCCGTCAACGGGCGGATTATTACCGACTTCCTGTGCAGCCTGGGATTGGTCGACCGAAGCAGGCCCCAGGACGTGCGCAAGTCCCAGCAGGTGGTTCAGACCGCCTTCCTGGTGTCGGTGCTCACCCTCTATCTGCTGGTCCCGACCCGGCCCGCCCTGATGGTGCTGGTCAGCCACTACATCATCGGCGTGGCCGGCACGCCCCTGGCCACCATCGCCATCTGCTGGCTGGCCTTCCGCACCGAGCGGTCTCTGCGAATGAGCTGGCCGGTAGCCGTGCTGCTGCTGGCCTCGGCCGGGGTGATCATGGGATGCGTGGTCTTTGGACTGGCCGTTCAGGCCGGCTTGATTCGGTAGGCTGGCGGGGCCGTCGTTTCCGCTTCCATTTTCTGAGACGGGACACCAACATGGTCATTCGAACGGCGGAAGCACTCCGCCAACTCACCTGCCGAATCCTGTCAGCCGCCGGCGCCGACCGGTCCAACGCCCAAGAGGTTGCCGAGCACTTGGTGCTGGCCAACCTCAGAGGAGTCGACACCCACGGCGTCTGGCACATCCCCGGTTACGTGAAGGCCATCCGGGCCGGGGAGCTCGCCCCTGAGCAAAAGCCCGGGATTCTGGAAGAGAGGCACAACACGGCCCTGATCTCGGGCAACTGGACCTTCGGGCAGGTGGCGGCCCGGTTCGCCATGGAGACCGCCATCCGCAAGGCCGGCCGGGAACAGGTAGCTCTGGTGGGCCTGGTGCAGGCCCACCACGTCGGCCGCCTGGGGCACTACGCGGAAATGGCTGCCGCCGAGCGGATGATCTCCATGGTCTGGGTGGGGGGCTTGAGCGAGAACAAGCCCAGGGTGATGCCGTTCGGGGGCAGCCGCCCGTTGCTGCACACCAATCCCATCGCCCTGGGAATCCCCGCGGGTGACGAACCTCCCATGGTGGCCGACTTCGCCACATCGGCCATCTCCGGGGTCAAGGTCGACAACGCCTACAGCCGGGGGGAATCGCTGCCTCCGGGTTGCATCGTGGACAAGGAAGGCCGGCCCACCACCGACCCGGCCGACTTTTTCGACGGGGGCGGCCACACCCCTTTCGGGCAGCACAAGGGCTGGGCCATCATGCTGGCGGCCGAATTCCTGAGCCGCATCCTGCTGGGCTCCGATTCCCATGCCGACCCCCAGACCTCCGACGACGTGCTGCGCCACCAGGGAGACACCTTCCTGGTTTTTCGCGCCGACCTGTTCCAGTCCTACCCGACCTTCGCCCGGCGCGCCGACCGGATGCAGCAGCGGGTGCGGGCAGTACCCGCGGCGCCCGGGTTCGACCAGGTGCGGGTTCCGGGAGATCCCGAGGTCGAGACGCAGGCGCGACGGGAGCGGGAGGGCATCCCCGTCGCGGAGGACGTCTGGCAGCGGGTGGTGGAGACCGCAGAATCGCTGGGAATCGATGAGTGTTGAAGACGGGAACGGGCCGAATGCTCACGGCCGGCCCCTGAGGAGGACGGAATGGTGAAACCCCGAGAGACGGAGAAACGATTCGCAGGCCGCTGCCGGCCCTGGCGCCTGTGGCCATGGACGGCTGCCGGAGTCCTTCTGTGGACGTCCGGCTGCACCTTCCACCCGTCCGGGGGATGGCCCGGTTGGGGCGGGCCCGGCGGGGACTTCAAGGTCCAGGCGGCCGGTCTTTCGACCTCATGGCCCTCCGAGGGGCCACCTCAACTCTGGAGCCGCGAGGTGGGGGACGGCTACGCGGGGATCCTGGCCGACGGGAAACGGCTCTACACCCTGTACCGGCAGGAAGAGGAGGAAGTCGTGGTCGCCCTGGAGCCCGCAAGCGGCCGCACGCTCTGGCAGCACCGCTATGCGGCGCCCATCTTGAGGGAGCTGGACAGCACCCACCGCAAATATGGCGTGGGACCCCAGGCGACCCCCCTGCTGACCCGGGAAGGGCTGGTGACCATCGGCTGGAACGGCACCCTGCACTGCCTGAAGAAGGACACCGGGGAGGTTCTCTGGTCGTACGAGCTGGCCGGGGATTTCAGAAGCACCCCCTTGAGCCGAGGGTTCTCCTCCAGTCCCATTGCCTACAGGGACCTGGTCCTGTGCCTGGTGGGAGGGCCCGGTCACGGCCTGATGGCCTTCAACGCCGCGGACGGCCGGGTGGTCTGGACCCGGCACGACTTCAAGCGCTCCCATTCCTCGCCCATCCTGATCAACGTCGACGGACAGGACCAGTTTGTGGGCATGATGGAGGAGGAGGTGGTCGGGGTGGATCCCGAGACCGGAGACCTGCTCTGGAGCCACACCCACGGCTTGGCCGGAGGCCTGACGGTCAGCACCCCGGCCTGGGGCGCGGACAACCGCCTGTTCCTCTCCACGGCCTACAAGGGGGGAAGCCGGGCCCTCGAGCTCAGCCGCCGCAACGGCAAGACCTCGGTGGAGGAGCTGTGGTTCACCAAGCGGATGCGGGTGCACCACGGCAACGTCGTTCGCCTGGACGGGATGGCCTACGGCTTCAGCGGCGACTTCGGACCGGCCTTTCTCACCGCCATCCGGGTCTCCGACGGCGAGGTGGTCTGGCGCCACCGGGGGTTCGCCAAGGGAACCCTGCTCTACGCCGACGGCAAGTTCATCATCCTGGATGAGGACGGCACCCTGGCCCTGGCCGCGCCGGGCGAAAAGGGAATCGAAGTCCTGGCCCAGGCTCAGCCGCTGGAGTACAACTGCTGGACGGTGCCCTCCCTGGTCGGAGACACGCTCTACGTCCGCAGCAGAAAAAAGATCGTGGCCTTTGACCTGGGCGCGGAATGATGCCGGCATTCCTCACTCCCCATTCCCCGTTCGAAGCAAGGTGAACCGGATGCGCCGGTGGGTTTCGTCCTGGCCGCGTTCGTGAAAGATGAAGTAGACCTCCCGGCTCTGCGGGTTCAGCGGGCGGTGCACCCTGAGGGTGCCTCTCCAGTCGTAGCTCTCTTCCCGGTACTGCGGCTTTCCGGTCTTGCTGTAGCGCCGGTCGAAGTCGCTGCGAAGAGGCACGGCCGAGGACTGCAGGAATACGGTTCCCAACAGGGGAACCGCGCCCGGCAGGTCCTGGGCTTCGCCTTCCAGAACCTTCCCATCCACCCGGGCCACTGCCTGCTCCCCTTGGGAAAACAGTAGCCAGGTCTTTGGCTCGAGGCGCACCTCCAGATCCACTTTCCCCTTTGCCAGGCGTTGACCCTGCCGGGTCTGCAGCTCCATCGGCAGGCGGAGACTTCCCTTGTAGGTCGGTGGAGCTTCCTGGGCCGAAGCGACCAGGGGAAAGATCCAGAGAAGGAGAAATATCGTCACCAGCATGGTGGAAGCCTCAATGAGGGGCAGCCTCCGGAAGGTCTTGACGGCGGGAGCGACGCGTGGCGGGAGCTTGTCTGGCCTTGGAAGCGATGCGCCGACCGGTTCAGCCGGCAACCAGTTTGCCGGACAGGTCGTTCTGTCCGCCGACGTCGGTCAGCCGTCGGTTGCGGCCTTCGAAGAAGTAGGTCAGCTTCTCGTGGTCCAGACCCAGCAGCGAAAGGATGGTGGCATGCAGATCGTGGACGTGCACCCGGTCCTCGACGGCCCGGAAGCCCAGCTCGTCGGTGGCCCCGATGGCCTTGCCGCCGCGGATTCCGCCACCGGCCATCCAGGTGGTGAAGCCGTAGGGGTTGTGGTCCCGGCCCATCTTTCCCTGGTTTATGGGAGTGCGGCCGAATTCGCCCGTCCAGACCAGCAGGGTGCTGTCCAGCAGCCCGCGCTGCTTCAGGTCGGCGATCAGGCCGGCGATGGGCTGGTCGATCTTGGCGGCGCTGCCCACGTGGAGCTGATCGTTCTCGGTATGACCGTCCCAGCCGCTCTTGTAGAGCTGGATAAAGCGGACTCCCCGCTCAACCATCCGGCGCGCCAGCAGGCACATTCGCCCGAACTTGGCCGTGTTTTCGGAGTTCAACCCGTACAACTGTTGCACATGCTCCGGTTCGCTGGAGATGTCGATCAGCTCGGGGGCTGCCGTCTGCATGCGGAAGGCCAACTCGTAGTTGGTCAGGCGGGCGGCCAGGCGGGAGTCGTCCTGTCGCTGCTGGTCCAGGTGCCTCTGGTTCCAGCGGCCCACCTGGTCCAGGATCTTTCGCTGATTGCCGGGGTCGATGGGGGGCGCCAGGTTCCGCAGGGGAGTTCCCTCGGTCCGCATGAAGGTGCCCTGGTAGGCTGCCGGAAGGAACCCGGCTCCGTAGACCGCCTTGGTGGACACGCCGGTTCCCTCCGACATGGCCACGTAGGCGGGCAGGTTCTCGGTCTCGCTGCCCAGGCCGTAAACCACCCAGGCTCCCACGCTGGGATGCCCCAGCCGGACCGATCCCGTCAGCATGACGCTCATGGCGGGCCCGTGGATGAAGGAGTCGTGGTAGCAGGAGCGGATCACCGCCAGATCGTCGGCGTGTTGACCCACCCGGCTGAAGAGGTCGGAAATCTCCAGGCCCGACTTCCCATATTTGCGGAAGCTCCGCCGGGACCCCAGCAGCCTCATGTCCTCGACCTTGACGAACTGCAGGTCCAGGTCCTTGGTGACAAAGCTGGGCGGAATGGGCTGACCGTCAAGCCGGCTGAGCAGGGGCTTGGGGTCGAAGCTGTCCATCTGGCTGGGGCCGCCCTTCATATACAGACAGATGACACTCCTGGCCTTGGCCGGGAAGTGCGGCGTCCGGGAAGCCAGTGGATTGACGGGGGCGGACAACCCCACGCTTCCCAGGGCCTGCTCACGATTCAGCAGGTAGCCCAGGGCCAGACCTCCAAATCCGAATCCGGAGGTGGTCAGAAACTCCCTCCGCGACCTGACGGTCCATTGCCGGTTGCAGCAGGTGTGATCCATGAGTGTTGGCTCCTCGTACCCGACATGGTAACAGCCCCTGGCCGGGATTAACAAGGACTGTCAGTCCACGTAGGAAAACTCGCTCAAATTGAAGACGGCCAGGCACAACTGGGTGAGGGCCCGGGTGCGGGCCCGACCCTTCTCGGCCAGCGAATCGGGTTTTCCGGCTCCGACCTCCGATTCCGTCAGCGACTCCAGCAGGGTCCCGGCCTCTTCCTGCTCCTTGGCGGTGGGTTCCCGCCCCAGGGCAACGCGCCAAGCTCGGCGGATCCAGCCGGACGGATGGTCTCCGACCTCGCGCACCAGGCGGTTGGCAAAGGCCTGCGCCTGGCTGAAGACCATCTTGTCGTTCAGGAAAAAGAGCGCTTGGGGAGGGACGGTGGTGACTTCGCGCACCGAACAGCTCACGGCCGGATCGGGCGTGTCGAAGGTCTCGAACATGGGAAACCCGAAATTCCGCTGCACCAGGATGTAGACCGCCCGCCGATTCTGCTCCTCCGGATCGGCATAGACCCGGATCCAGTTCTTGCCCGAGAGGTCCCCTTCCTCCGGCGTCGGGCAAAAGGACCGCCCCCCCAACTTCCGGTTGAGGGTTCCGGCGGCTGCGTGGAGGGCGTCCCACAGGGCCTCGGCCTCCAGGCGGCGCCGGTTCATGCGCCACAGGTAGAGATTGTTGGGGTCGGCTTGGGCGGCGGCCGGATCGAAATATTGGCTGGTCCTCCGGTAGGCCTCGGAGGCCATGATGAGACGGTGCATCGACTTGAGGCTCCAGCCTCTGCGCACCAGCTCGGTCGCCAGCCAGTCCAGAAGTTCCGGATGGCTGGGCTCGGCTCCCATTCGCCCGAAGTCGTTGGGTGTGCTCACGATGCCCGATCCGAAATGCCACTGCCAGAGGCGGTTGGCCAGCACTCGCGCGGTCAGGGGATGGTCGGGGCGGCTCAGCCACAAGGCCAGCTTGGCCCGGGAACGGGGAACGGCCAGCTCCGAGGCAGGCTGCTCCAGGTCCATTCCGTTGGCCAGGATACGAGGAAGCCCCGGTTCCACCTTCTCCAGGTTCTTGCCCAGGTCACCCCGATCCAGGACGTGGACCGCCGGAACCAGCTCGGCTTGGCGGTGACCCATGACCACCGCCTTGGGAATGTCGAACAGGGCGTCGTAATGGGTCTGGTGGGAGGCTTCGGTGGTCGGCACCTTCAGCACGGCGTGTCCCAGCTTTTCCACGAGTTCCCTGCGCTGGACCTTTTCCTGCGGGGTCAGGTGCTTTTCCAGGTCCAGAAGGGTCAATCCGTTCGGGTTGCCCAACTTCTTCAAGGCCTCGGCCAGGGGGGCGGCCAGCTTTTCCTGCTCCAGCGTGCGATCGTCGTCCGGAATTTCGAAGGCTTGCACCACCTCCGCCGGAAACTCCGCCTTCTTGGCTTCGAACACGCGCCGGCTGACTCTTTTCTCCAATAGTCGGTGCGTCCAGCGGAGCTCGGCCAGGGTCAGGAAGCCGGAGTAGGATTCGGACCGGTGAAACATGGAAAGCTTGGTGACCACCGGAATTTCCATCGTGTCGCTGCCGGCGAAGATGGCCTGGAAGCGGTAGTAGTCCCGCTGGGAGAGGGGATCGAACTTGTGGTCGTGACAGCGGGCGCAGCCCAGCGTCAGCCCCATGAATGCCGAGGCTGTCGTATCCACCCAGTCGGTCAGGACTTCGTTGAGCTCCCTGCTGGCGTCCATCTTGGACTCGCCGGTTTGCGGCACCAACCCGTAGAGCCCCGTCCCCACCCGGGCCTCCAGGTGCCGGAGTTTCTCCACCGGGATGGCGTAGCTCCCTTCCAGGTCCAGGTTGTTGGGCCAGAGCTCGTCGGCCGCGATCTGCTCCTGAAGGAAGCGGTCGAAGGGCTTGTCTTCGTTGAAGGACTTGATGACGTAGTCCCGATAGCGCCAGGCGTGGGGGAAGAAGGCATCGGTTTCGAACCCGGCCGAGTCGGCGTAGCGAACCACGTCCAGCCAGTGCCGTCCCCAGCGTTCCCCGTAGTGGGGAGAGTCCAGCAACTCGCTCACCACCGCCTGGAAGGCTCGGGGCGAGTCGTCCTTGAGGAATCGATCCACCTGCTCCGGCGTGGGGGGGAGGCCGATCAGGTCGAAGTAGGCGCGCCGAATCAAGGTGCGCTTGTCGGCGGGAGGCGCCGGGGTCAAGCCCTTCTCCCGCAGCCTGGCCAGCACGAAGGCGTCGATCGGGTTTCCTTGCCACTCCCTACCGCCCACCAGTGGCGGAGTGGGGCGCCGCGGCTTGCGGAACGACCACCAGTCGGGCTCCTCGACGGCAGTGTCGCCGTCGCCGGTGCTGTCTTCCCAAACAGCGCCGGAGTCGATCCATTGGCGGATGAGGTCCAGCTTTTCCTGGGGCAGGCGGGGTGACTCGGGGGGCATTTGGAGTTCCCCGATATGAGCCGCGGCCTGGAACAGAAGGCTGTCCTTGGCCTTTCCCGGGACCAGCGCCGGTCCGCGGGAGCCCCCCTTCAGGAAGGATTCCCGCTGCCTCAAGTCCAGGCCCGACATCTGGGCCGCCCCGTGGCAGCTCAGGCAGCTCTCGGCCAGGATGGCCTGCACGGACTCGAACAGCGCCGGCTTTTCTTGGGCCAAGCCGCCGGTTACCGAAACCGAGAGCCCGGCAATCAGGGCCAGAACTGGAAGGAATTTCGTCCGCATTGGGTTGTTCGCCGTCATCGGTCCCAAGCCCAAGGACAGGCTGCCGCAGCCGCACTCAGACCTGCCGGTAATCGTCTCGAACCTCGAAGCGCATCACGCTGTCGGTCATCCAGCAGTCCTTGTAGGGAGCTTCGGACTGCCGGGACAGCTGAAAGAGATAGCCCACCCGGCTGCCGTCCCCCGTCTTCAGGATGACCGCCTGGGAGGCGTGATCCCCCTCCCGCTTGAGTTTACCATAGCGGGCCCCGCGATGATTGAGCATGGGCCGGTAAGCCGGATTGTGCACCATTTCGATAAAGCGCGGCAGGGGGCCGGTGACCTTCCTGTTGGCCGGCGAGGCGAAACGGAAGGTGATTTCGATCCCGGCATCCGCGTGGGGCCGGTCATTGTCTCCCAGGGCCTCGATCTGGATGCGCACCACCTTGTCCGGCGGAAAAGCCGGCCGCGGGCGCAATTCCGACTCGGCGCCTGTCGCTTCCCCGGCGGCCTGCAGACCGGCCGAAAGCCGGCTCCAGTCCGAGGGGTTCAGAACCCACCAGAGCAGGACCGTTGCGGCGAGGGCAATCAAGACAAATCGGGCCGGCTCCCGGCTGCAGCACTTCATGGGATTGACTGGAACGGGTTGAACGACATTGTCCTCTTCCTCAGTCCGCTCATGGGCCCGCCCACGGATCGACGAGATCGATTCCCGCGTCCTCAAAGTCTCGGATGTTCCGCGTCGCTACCGCCATACCGCGTGATCGGGCGATGGCCGCGATTTGGGCATCGGCCTGGGACATCGGCTGCCCGGCAGCCCGACACGCAGCGGCAATCTCCGCAAATGACCGCGCGGCGCGGCTCTCGAAAGGGAGGACGCGACCCTTGAACAGGCCGCCGAACGCGCGGTCGGCTGCTTCAGTGAGTCCTCGCCGACGCTTGCCTTCGGGAAGGAATGCCAGGCCGGTGTACACCGCTGCCTCCGTCACCGCAGTGACGAATAGCTGGCGAGCGAGTCGGGCATCCAGCCAAGCCAGAACCGCGGGGTGCGAGTGATTGCGCATCAACTCTGAAACGACGTTCGTATCCAGGACGATCATCGCGCTCGCCTCAATCGAACCGGGGCGGGTCCCGCATCGGGTCCCGCGGCGGCAGTTCCAGTTCCACGCCACCGAACGGCTTGAACAATTCGTGGATCGCCGTCCCCAGCCCTTTGGCCGGGGACAATTCGGAATCGACCGCGTCGCGCAGGATAATCCGCGCCTCCTCTTCCATGGAACGGCCATTGTCGGCTGCCCGCACACGCAGCCGGGTCTTCACCTCGTCGTCGAGATTGCGTATCGTGATGCTTGCCATGATCCAGCCTCCATCCGATTTGACCACCGCCGATGATACACTATGATTGCATTGCAATCAAGGACGTACTGTTCCGGAACCATCACCAATCGTCGGAAAGACGAATCACCCGCAGCACCAAATATGGACACGACCGACGCCCATTTCAACCACCCTTCAAGGAGGCCTCGATGAAACGACGCGATTTCGTGAGAACCGCTCTGGCCGCCGGCCTGGCGCCGGGCCTGCTGGCCCCGCCGGCGCCGGCCCGGCCCATTCGGCCGCCGTCGGGAGCCGCCCGCAAGAAGCCGCGCATCATGTTCTACCACGACAGCCGCCATCCCCTCATGTACATGTACGAGCCCCCCATTCGGAAACAGGAGGTGGAGGCTGCCGTGGACGAGCTGGTGGAAACCTCGGTGGAAGTGCTCAATTTCTGCCTGGCGGACGGCCGCACCGTCTTTCACGACACGAAGGTGGGAGAGGTGTTCGGACACCACGTCCGCAAGTGGCCCCACGTGGTGTTCCAGCGGGCCCACCAGAACGCCAGGTCGCTGCTGGACGCCGGGCTGGACCCGTTGAAAGTGCTCTGCGATCGGGCCCACGAAAAGGGCATGCTGCTCTATCCCGCTCTGCTGGTGAACCAGGGCCGGCGCGGCTCCCGGGAGGAGGACGTGCGCAGCTCCCTTTTTCGCCTGGACAACCGGCACCTGGAGATCGGCGCCCGCGGCGACCTGGACCCGGATTTCCCCGGGCTTACCAGTCTGGACTTCAAGCATCCCGAGGTCCGGGAGGAGCGTTTCGCCCTGATCGAGGAGGTGCTCAGGAACTACCCGGTGGATGGATTCGAGCTGACGCTGGCCTACCAGAGTCCCTCGCCCCACTTCTTCCATCCCGACGAAGTCGAGGCCGGCCGTCCCCTCATGACGGCCTGGATCGAGCGGATCCACCGGACCCTGAAGGAACACGGCAAGGATCGCGAGCTGGCCATCCGGGTCCCCGGAGACCTCGACACCTGCCTGGATCTGGGCCTGGACGTGAGGGAGTGGATGCGGCAGGGGATTGTGGACGTGGTCATCGGCGAGACCTTCGGGGTCTACTGGGGGCGGGTGGACCACTCGGCCGACTACCGGCCGCTGCTGGAGGCGGCCAAGGGCACCCCAACCCGCGTCTTCGCCGTGCTCAACAGCATGGTCGACTCCGACCGACTTTCCAACGGCTCCATCGAAGTCATCCGGGCAGCGGCCTGCAACTACTGGGATCAGGGAGTCGACGGCATCTACCTCAACCAGTGGTTCCAGGGGGCCAACTGGCCCTATCGCGCCGCTTTCTACGAACAGCTTCGGGAAATTCCCCATCCCGACATCATGGCCCCCAAGGACAAGCTCTATCTCGTCCCGACCGCGGGCAGCTACCGGTCCCCTCCCTGGGAACCGGCGATGCCGCTGCCCCGCAAGCTGGTCGAAGGCCGGACGCTGCGCCTGGAACTCCCCGTCAGCGACGACCTCCCCTTCTGGAACCGGGCCGGACGTGTCCACGAGGTGCTGCTGAGGTTTCGGGTGATGAACACCAATCAACTGGACCGGCTGGTCTTCCGCCTCAACGGCCGGACCCTGCCCGATTCGAGCCTGCGCACGATCAACCAGCTCTATCGCATGAGCACGCCCAACCGGGGAGGGGGTTTCGGCTACTGGTTCGTCTTCCGCCTGGACCCCTCCCTTTGGCCTCGGAAGGGGAACAACGAAGTGGAGGTCCTGTTGGAACACAGGGACGCCACCATCGTTCCCGAGATTCTGCTGCACGACGTGGAACTGGAAATCCGCTACCTGATGGGCAGGAACTACCACCGCAACGAGGACCCGGACCTGGGTCCCAGCCTGCCCCTGCGGGACACGGTGCTGCACCGCTCGTAGACTGGATTTCTCGCTGGGGAGCGTGGTCTTGATGGGAGTGCAGGCAATGAGGGGACGTGTTTGAGTTCAGTTTGGAGAGGCGGTGGTTTCCGGGAGGACGCTCTTGATTCGCCGCATACGCGGCTGGGTTGGCGCAGAACTCACACGACCCCAGGCTTCCGCCTCCGTTGCCAACCGTACGCTACCTTCGCTGCCAAACGCGGCGTACCAAGGCCGCTCGAGGCTCTCCCGCAAGGCGACACGAGGCCGCAGCTACGCTGCTCTATAGGGATGACCTTTAGGTGACTTGTCTCAGGCAACCGACGTTAGCCGCCGCATACGCGGCTCTCCCTCAACCCACGACACTGCCAGGGGATAGGATTTTCCATTGGATTCCCCCCGTAGGTGGCCTGGGAGTTCCAAAGAGCCGCGAACGCGGCGACAGCAAGTGGGCGTTGAGGCAGGACTGCGGTCCCGGAATCGTCGTGTATTCCGGGACAAACTGGCCAAGTGCAAGTCCCGCCAAGTACAATTCGCCACCCGGAGGCACTATTCCCCCAATACCGCGGTGGCGTCATCTGCCATCGGGGACTTACCAAGGAGGACAAGCATCATGCCGGTTTCACCGATTCCCGAGGGGTACCACACGGTCACGCCCTATCTGATCCTGAAGAACGCGGCCGCCGCCATCGAGTTCTACAAGAAGGCTCTTGGGGCCGTGGAGCTGTTTCGCATGGAGGCTCCCGGCGGCAAGATCGGGCACGCCGAGATCAGGATCGGGGACTCCCCCGTCATGCTCGCCGACGAGTATCCCGACATGGGTTACAAGGGTCCCGAGTCGCTGGGTGGAACTTCGGTGAGCTTGATGGTCTACGTCGCCGATGTCGACAAGGTCTACCGGCAGGCAATCGCAGCCGGGGGCAAGGAATTGCGCCCGCTGCAGAATCAGTTCTACGGAGACCGGTCCGGAACGCTGAGCGACCCCTTCGGCCACATGTGGACGATCAGCAGCCACGTGGAGGACGTCTCCGAGGAGGAGATGGCAAAGCGGGCCGAGGCCGCCATGAAAGAGGCCGGCGTTACGGAGTAATCCGTCAGGGGGGCAAAGACGAATCTCGAACGGATTGAGTTTGGAGCACTGCGGCAGTTCTGGCGGAACAGGTCGATTTTGGAGACAATGGGGGATCTTCCGTTCGATCCCGAAGCTGCTCAGGGCCCTGGGGGGCGCTTCCGCCGCCCGGGAAACTCAGACAAGACCGTCCGCTGCTTGGAGAGGTAGAATTCATGAGAGTCAACACCCGATTCCTTGTTCCGCTGCTTGTGGTTTTGCTGGGCGTTTCCTGCTCTCCGGCCCCGGAGGGCGATCCGACTCCGGAGGTCAGCTCCCCGCCGTCGGCCGAGGCCGACCCGATTCCCTGCTATCTGACCAGCGATCCCATCGAGATCGACGGGCGCCCGGACGAGGCGGCCTGGCAGCAGGCGCCGGAGATCCCGCTGCGGTTCGACGGCGTGGGCAATCCGGTGTCCCCGACTCGGGCCTCGGCCAGGTTCCTCTGGGACGGGAAGGACCTCTTCGTGGCCATGACGGCCCGGGACCGGGATGTCGGCTCCACCCTGAAAGGCCGCGACGCCCGCTTGTGGGAGGAGGATGTGCTGGAGCTTTTCATCAAGCCGCTGGAGTCCTCCCCGCTCTACTACGAGTTCGAGTTCAGTCCCAGCAGCCAGATCTTCGACGCCTACTTTGTCAAGCGCGGCGCCCCCCTGGATGAAGCCACGGCCTGGGACAGCCAACTCCGGGTGGCCGTGTCGGTGGACGGCACCCTCAATAATCCGGAAGACGACGACCGGGGGTGGTCCCTGGAGCTGGCTCTTCCCCTGGCCGATCTGCATCACGCCGGAAACTCCATCCCCAAGCAGGGGGAGGCCTGGAAGGCGGCGGCCTGCAGGTATGACTATGACGGGCGCTGGGAACAGCCGCTCAATACCGCCACCGCTCCCGTGACCGAAAGCGGCGGCTTCCACTCCTACGAGGTCTACGGTCCCCTGCAGTTCAAGGGGCCGCCGCCCGCCCCGTCCCAACCATGACCAGGATCGCCTTCATCGCCGGTTGCCTGGGGGCGGGGCTGCTGCTGACGGCTGCCTCCGGCCCGATCTCTTACCAGCCCTGGGTGCGTCACTCCAGCTTCGAGGACTTCTCGCGGGGGACCCTGGCCGACGGGGGCGCCAATCTCTACGTCAGCCGGGCCGGTACCGTCGAGATGATTCACCGCTGGGACCTGAACAACGACGGTTTTCTGGACCTGTTCGTGGGACAGGACCACAACCAGGTCGAGAGCGAGGACGTGCTCATCTACCGGGGAGGCCCTCAGGGGTTCCGCTCCCTGCTTCCCGACCTGCCCGACCAGCAGCCGCTGGGCAAGCTGCTCAGCGAGATTCGCAAGCGCGAGGCCGGCGTGACCCGGCTTCCCAGCAAGGGCGGCGGGCGTTCCCTGCTGGAGGACCTCAATCAGGACGGCTACCTGGACCTGGTCTTCTGCAATTTCATTCACAACTACGGGGTCGAGACCGACGCCATGATCTACTGGGGATCCCGGGAGGGGTTCCGGCCCGACCGGCGGACGCTGTTGCCCACCCTGCTGGGCAGCGCGGTGGCGGCGGCCGATTTCAATCGGGATGGATTTGTGGACCTGGCCATCGCCAACCACGGCATCGAGGGCTGGAAGCGCTTCGGGACGGCTCGACACCTGGAATCCTATATCTACTGGAACGGCCCGACTGGCTTCGGCAAGAGCAGGCGGACGGTCGTGCCCTCGATCAGCGCCCTGGACGTGGCTGCCGGAGACCTCAACCGGGACGGTTACCCCGAGCTGCTGTTGGTGAACAACAACTCCGAGGAGAAGAGCGTTTATCTCTACTGGGGCGGCCCCAAGGGCTTCTCCGTCGAGCGGCGCGACCGGATGGCGGGCGGGGACCCGGTCGGCCTTCGCCTGGCCGACCTGGATCGGGACGGCGCCCCGGACCTGGTGGTGACTCACCGTGACGACCGGGCCCAGCTCTTCAAGGGCACTCCCGGGGGCTTCCCCGCGGAGCCCTGGACGGAACTGCCCACCGCGGGCGCGGTTCGCTGCGAAGTCGCCGAGTTGAACCGGGACGACTATCCCGACCTGATCCTGGCCAATCGGGGTGACAAGCCCTCCACCATCTACTGGGGCGGCCCGCAGGGATTCGAAAGCAGACGGCGGACCGACCTGCCCACCCTGGACGCCAGCGACGCCGTGGCGGCCGACTTCAACCGGGACGGCTGGATCGACCTCGCCTTCGCCAACGAGGGCGACGCCCGCACCTTCGACGTGCCCTCCTACATCTACTGGAACGGTCCTCAGGGATTCGACCCGGCCTACCGCAGCCACCTGCAGGGGTTTGGCCCGGTGAGCCTGCAGGGCGCCGACCTGGACCGGGACGGCTGGTCCGACCTGGTGCTGGTCAATCGCAACAGCGGCTCGCGCGACGCCATCGATTCCCTGATCTACTGGGGGAATCCACGCCACCACTACTCGGCGGCATCCGTTTCAAGGGTGCCCGGAGCCATCGGCGCGGTGCCGGCCATCGCCGACCTGAATCGGGACGGCTGGTCCGACATCGCCTTTCCCAACGGCTGGATCTACTGGGGGCACGCCGAAGGCTATGGAGCCCAGCGGCGGGAGGAGCTGAACCTGGAAGAGGGGCACGGGGCCTCGACGGCCGATCTCAATCGCGACGGCTACCTCGACCTGGTCATTCCCGCCGGCTCGGCCTACAGCCAGGAGGTTTCATCCCGAGGCATCCTCCTTTGGGGCGGAGAGGACGGATTCAGCAGCCGGCGCCGCACCGAGCTGAGCCTGAACACCAACATCAGCCAGAGCGCCGCCATCGCCGACCTCAACAAGGACGGGTTTCTGGACCTGATTTTTCCCGACGTGGACCGGGAGAAGGTGGACATCTTCTGGGGCAGCGCCGGCGCTGACTACAGCCGGGACAACCACAGCCTGCTCAAGGTGCATTCGGCCTCCACGGTGGAGATCGCCGATCTCAACGCCGACGGCTGGCTGGACCTGATTCTGGGCGGCGTCTACGACATGGCCAGGCACGGGCGCCCCATGCGCCACGCCACCCTGCTCTGGGGGGGCGCGGAAGGATTCGACCTCTCCCGCAGCCAGAGGCTGGAGGCCTACGAGTCGGAGGAGCAGTCGGTGGCCGATCTCGACAAGGACGGCTACCTGGACATCGTCATGACCAACTATCACGCCTACACCACCCGCAAGCTGCCCTGCTTCATCTACTGGGGCGGCCCGGAGGGCTACAGCGAGTCCCGCAGGACGGGACTGCCCGGAGAATCGACCCTGGCCCTCACGGTGGCCGATCTGAACCGGGACGGATGGATGGATATCGTCCCCTTCAACCACCTGCGCGACGGCGACCACGGGGTCGGCACCAACATCTTCTGGGGATCTTCCCAAGGGTATTCCTTCTCCAGGCGACTCTGGATCCAGACCTTCGGTCCGCACTTCAGCGTCCGCCACGACGTGGGCAACATCTATCACCGAAAGTTGGAAGAGGAGTATCGGTCGTCCCTGTTGAGCATCCCGCCGGGAAAACGTCTCTCCCGACTGGAATGGCGGTCCCGAACGCCCCACGGGACGGCGGTGACGTTTCAACTGCGCAGCGGACCGACTCCGGAGGCCGTCAGGACCGCAGCCTGGGCAGGGCCGGACGGCCCCGGCAGCTACTACCGGCAGCCCTCCGAACTTACGCCGTCGCCTCCCGGCCATCGCTGGCTGCAGTACCGGGTCCTGCTCACCACCCCCGACGGGGGAAGCACTCCGGTGCTGGAGGAGGTCACCCTCC
Source organism: Terriglobia bacterium (assembly GCA_963665655.1). Lineage (GTDB taxonomy): Bacteria > Acidobacteriota > Terriglobia > Versatilivoradales > Versatilivoraceae > Versatilivorator. The sequence goes on along the minus strand of OY762429.1, from coordinate 2,640,115 downwards.
AGGTCAGCGACGGCTGAGACGGAACCCAGGGCGCGGGCCCGGGTTGCCCGGCATGCACCGGGGAGACGGAATAGCGATTGAGGCCGGCAGCCTGCGGTTGTAAACTACTCCTTCCGCGGGAATGTCTCTCCCCTCGTCAACAGAAAGGACCGATTCGTGGACGCCCTCCAATACGCCAAGGACATCATCGCCTTCGACACCACCAGCAGCCTCAGCAACGTGGCCCTGACCGACTACCTGGAGGATCGTCTCGAGCAGATGGGTTGCCGGACCGAGCGCCTGGAGTACGAGGACGAGAACGGGGTCCGAAAGGCCAGCGTGGTGGGGAAGAAGGGAGAGGGGCGGGGCGGAATGGCCTATTTCGGGCACACCGACGTGGTGCCGGCCATCAACTGGTTCACCGAGGATCACGGACCCTTTACGCCGACTGTTCGGCAGGAAAGGCTCTACGGACGAGGGGCCTGCGACATGAAGGGTTCGGTGGCCAGCATGTTGGCCGCGGCCGAGCGTTTCGAGGCCGGCGAGCTGAAACAACCCGTCTACGTCTCTTGCACCGCCGACGAAGAGATCGGGTACGGCGGGGCCATCCAGGTCAAGGAGGAATCCCTTTTCTATCGTGAGATGGTGGAAGCCCAGACCAGGACCATCGTGGGGGAGCCTACCCTGCTGGACGTGGTCTACGCCCACAAGGGCGGGTGCTCATTCGAGGCCACGGCCCGGGGAGAGTCGGCCCACTCCAGCACCAGGGTGGGGTTGAACGCCAACTGGATCATGATTCCCTTCCTGGTCAGGATGAAGGAGCTCTACGACGAAACGCAGAGCAGTCCCGAGTGGCAGGACCCGGAATTCGACCCTCCGACCCTGGGAGGGAACATCGGTATCGAGGACTACCCCGAGGCCATGAACGTCAAGAAGCCGATCAGCATCTGCCGCATCGGGTTCCGTCCCATGCCCAGCACCAGCACCGACCGCTTGATCGAGCGGGTGACCCGGGCGGCGCGGGAATGCGGAGTCGAGCTCAAGGTCGACCGGGGGCATGGAGCCTTTCACGTGGACCCCAAGTCGTCTTTCGTCCGGGAAGTAACGCGGGTTACGGGGCGGGAGAGCGCCCGTACGGTGGGGTACGGAAGCGAGGCTTCGGTTTACACCGACCTCAAGAGGCGGGTCCTGATCGGACCGGGAGACGTGGAGCAGGCCCACACCTTCGACGAGTGGATTTCGGTCGAGCAGCTACACCGAGGCGCGGACACCTATGCCGAGTTCATCCGCGCCTGGTGTTGTTAGAAGTGTCGGTGTCAACCACTGACCGGCTCCAGTGGCTGCGTCCGGTTAGTAGCTCTTGAGCAAGGCGACGGAATCCACCTTGCCGTGCTCGCTGATCACCTTGACTTTCTTGCCCTTCATGTCGGCAACCTTGTCGGCGCCGATGGCCTTGGTGCCGGCGGTCAGCGACAGCTTGGTCTCTTCACCCTTGCTGGCGACCACGATGGTCTTCTTGTCGGCATCCAGGCTCTTCAGGGTGCCCTTGTTGGTCACCTTCTTGCCGCAGCCGGCGTAGGCCGAACCCAGGCTCACGCCAAAGGCAAGAACGGAGGCCAGAATCATCGAAACGACGAGTCTCATGGGATTCTCCTTGTTTACTGAACAGCGGTCAGGCCGCATACTAGCCACACACAAAATGTCTTGGAACCTAACAACTCATAGTAAAGCACAGGGAGCACTATGAGACAACACCCAAGTTGTGCCGCCCCGAATTCAGGCAATGCCCTGGATCCAGACCGTGGCCGCGATTCCGGCAGAACCCCTGGTCCGGCCACCCTGAAACAGGTGGCGCTGGGGTTCTGGCTCCTGCTGTCCCTCGTCCCAATCGCCGTCGCCCATCCCATCCCCGATGTGCCCCTGAGGGCCTTCTTCAAGGCCGACGGATCCGCTGTCATCAAGATCGAGCTGGACACCCGTTGCTTCAGCCAGGATCCGGAACCCGAGCCCTACCTGTTCCTGGAGGAGTACCTGCTGCTGAGCGAGGCGGAGCGGGACCGGCTGCGAGCCCAGGCGCGAGCCTACGCCGACAAGGTCCTGCAGCTCTCCTTCGAGCCTGGGGGCGCGGCCCGGCCCCAGTGGGAATTCGAATTCACCACCTTCCGGTCGCAGCCCCTCACCCGGGCCGACGATCCGGTGATGCTGACCGGGTCCTGGCGTCTGAAGGACCTCTCGGGCCTGACGGGCTACCAGGCAAGCTCCCTGCCCGAGGCCGAGTTGAGCCTGCTGTTTCTCAACTACTACCGGGGGGAGATCCTGCGGGGAATCCAGGTGCTGTTTCCCGGTGAGACCAGCCGAGTCCTCGACCTCTCCAACCTGGCGGCGTCGGAAACCGGCGACCCCGACCAGAACCTGATCGAAGGCATCACCGCCCCCGGAAACTGGGCCACCTTCACCAGCTTCATCCGCTCGGGCTTCGTGCACGTCGTGCCGCTTGGAATGGACCACATCCTCTTCGTTCTGGGCCTGTTCCTGCTCAGCCGGCGCTGGAAACCCCTTTTGCTGCAGGTAACCGCCTTCACCCTGGCCCACACCCTCACCCTCGGCCTGGCCGCCACCGGGATGGTGCACGTCTCCAGCTCGGTGGTGGAGCCGATCATCGCCGGAAGCATCGTGGCGATCGCCCTGGAAAACATCTTCTATCCCCGGTACACCCCCTGGCGGCTGCTGGTGGTCTTCGTCTTCGGCCTCGTGCATGGCCTGGGGTTCGCGGGAGCCCTGAGCCGGTTGGACCTGCCGGCATCGGCCCTGCTGGTGGGTCTGCTGGGATTCAACCTGGGGGTGGAGCTGGGCCAGTTGACCGTGATCGCCGCCGGCCTGCTGCTGACGATCTGGCTGCGCGATCCGGACCGCTACCGCAGGGCCGTGGTCGTCCCCGGCTCCCTGGCCATTGCCGCCATGGGCGCCTACTGGATGATCCAGCGGGTCTTTTTCTAGTCTCGCCGATCCTTCATTTTCGTGGAACCCTCTATTGCTTTAGTCCCGGTCCGCCTTCTCCCGGGCGCAAGCCGTTGCGGCCGGGCAGGTATTCCACCACCAACTCCACGTCGCTGATCACGATGGGGAAGACCAGCTTGCTGTCCTTCTCGAGGACGTCGACCCGGATGGTGTTCCTGCCCATCTTGGGCAGGTCCTCCCCGCGCAGGTCCACGTGCAGTCGGTATCCCCGGTAACGCTCGGGCCGGGGACGCATCTGGTAGGTCCAGTCAGCCTTGCGCCACCTGGCTTCAGGGAGCTCCTGCCCGTTCCACCACAGCTTCACCTTGTCGGTGTGCATCATGTGCTGCACCATGACCTGCAGCTCGCAGCGCCACAGCTCGCCCTCGCCTGCCTTGGCTGACAGGTCGTCGGCCACGTCCAGGTGGATCTCCTTCCCCTTCTCACCGGGGACCAGCTCCAGGGGGAGCTGCCAAGAAACCCCGTATTTGGGGGGCGTGTCTGCCTTGGGATTGCTTCCGATGCGGAAGCGCTTGTCCCGGTGGGCCAGTACGTCCGGATAGCCCATGAAGCGCATGGATTCCATGGCCGAGTCGTCGTAGGGATAGCGGTCGGGATCGGGGTAGTAGGTGTGGAAGAGCACGCCTTCCGCTCCGGCCGCGTAGGCGTTGGCCGCGGCGGCGGCAAAGACCTCGCGGGTGTCATGGGGGTTGCGGGAGTTGTTGATCCCGGCCAGCACCTTGACCCGGGTGCCCTTGGTGGCCTCGACCACCTTGCGTAGCTCGGGGGTTCCGGCTTCGTAGCCGTGGGTCACCGGCATGGCGATCACCGAGTCCACCAGCTCCTCCCGGATCCAGGTCTCCAGGTCCATCCCCAGGGAGCGGTTGCCCTCCAGGGAACCGGCAATGCGAATGACCAGCCGCTTTTCCCGGCCCTGCTCCTTGGCCGCCAGGTCGCAAGCCTGGCGAATCTCACGCAGCCAGCCGGTCATGGTTTCGGTGTGCTCGGCGACCTCCCGGCGGGCGATAAAGGGAGCGTAGTCGACGAAATTGATCTCGATGCCGTCGGTGGGGTATCGGCTCACCAACTCCCGGATCACCGCCAGGCGGTCGGCCCGGATCTCCGGCCGGGCGTAGGAGAGCCGGTGGGGCAGGTCGTGCACCGCCGCCGGGTAATCGGGTTCGGGACCCACCTGCCACTCGGGATGCCGGGTGGTGAAGTCGGCCACGCGGCTGTTGGTGACCTTGTTGGGCGGCGTGTGCAGCATGTTGAGCAGGATGTTGGGAAGAAACTTGAACCCCCGGCGCTGGGCGTGTTTGGTGACCACCTCCAGGGGGTCCATGCCCCGCTGGATGAGGGAATGGGCGTTCTGGCCGGCCCGGTACCAGACGATGTGGTTGACCAGGTTCAGGTTGTGTCCCCAGCGTTCTCCGACCTTGGTGTCGTAGAGGAGCACGCTGCAGTCGCCCACGGCGTAGGTGATGGTATCGATGCCCAGGTCGAGCAGCTCGTCGATGGGCTCCACGTACTGGCGAACGCTCATGGGGGGTTCATAGAGGTAGACGCTGGAGTGGCGTCCATCCGAATAGAAGATCACTTCCTTCTGGCCGTCTCCCTCCCCGGCCGCGGCCGGGGCCGCCAGGGCCAGCAATAGCCCGCTCAGCAATAGTCCGGCGATGGCTGTCCTGCCCGGTTGCTTGATGTTCATGGTCGAAACTCCTCCTTTGTTCAATGACCTGCCATAGACCTGCCTTTGCAATTCCTGCAATTTCGTTTTCCGGACGCCCGGGGGCGCGGCGCCCGCCCTGAAAGCGCACCGCTTCGGAAACCCGCGGCCTCTCACACCTGGCTGGCCCGCTGCAGCCTTCCCCAGCCCCGCTTCTTGGCGATGTCGAGCAGCACGGCGCCCAGGATCACCGCGCCCAGCACCACCTTCTGGGTGTAGCTTTCCACCCCGGTCAGGTTCATGCCGTTCTGGATCACGGCGATGATGAAGGCCCCGATGAGGGTCCCGAAGATCCTGCCTTCGCCGCCCGCCAGGCTGGCCCCGCCCACCACCACCGCCGCGATGGTGTAGAGCTCGTACATCAGCCCGTAGGTCGGGGAGCCGCTCTTCAGTTGGGAAGCCATGACCACCCCGCCCAGTCCGGCCAGGGCAGCGCACAGGGTGTAGACGAAGATCAGCACGGCCGTGACCGGGACTCCCGAAAGCCGGGCGGCCTCGCGGTTGCCGCCCACGGCGTAGATGTAGCGCCCCAGGGCGGTTTGAGTCATCAACAGGTGTGCCGACAAGTATAGCGCCAGCATCAGCACCACCGCGTTGGGGATCCTCAAAAAATCGGCCCCGCGGCCCAGCCACACGAAGGAGTCGGGGACCTGGTAGACCGACTGGCCCTCGGCCAGGATGTAGGCCAACCCGCTGGCCACCAGCATCATGCCCAGGGTGGCGATGAAGGGGGGAATGGCGAACCAGGTGACCATCACACCGGAGAAGGCCCCCAGCAGGCCGCACAGCAGGACGGCCCCCAGGCCGCAGAGCACCATGTCCAGAGGGCCGGCGGCTTCGGCCGCGGCCGCCTCCCGGATCAACCAGGTGCACACCACCGCCGAGAACGCGATCAGGCTGCCCACCGACAGGTCGATGCCCGCCGTGATGATGACCATGGTCATCCCCACCGCCAGAATAGCGATGACGGCGATCTGGTTGGCCACGTTCAGCAGGTTGTCGCGCTTGAGGAAGTTGGGCCAGCGGTAGCTGGGCGGGGTCAGGACCCGAGCCCCGGCCAGGCCGGGAAACTTCTCCCCCAGTCGGTCGAATACGGCCCAGCGGCCGGTAACGTCGGTGCAGGCGATGGCGTCCAGCCCCGCCTCCGACCGTGCCAGCCCCTCCAGGCGTTCCCGGGCGTCGGAGGGCTGGCCCTTGACGGTGCCCAGCACCTTCAGTCCGGCGGCGGTCAGGCGTTGCTGCAAAGAATCGGCAAAGTCCGCGTCCTCCCGGTGCTCCCGAGCCACCACCAGGACGGCCGCGCCCGGGGAAAATTCTCCGGTGATGCGGTCGGTCAACTGCTCGGCGGCCTCGACCCCGGTGGGGTGCTGCTCGTCCCAGGTGACGTAGCTGAAGCAGGCCCCCAGCAGCAGCAGAACCAGCACCATGCCGTAGTCGGAGAGGAGTCGGGACAACAGCCGATGCAAGCGGGGATGGCCCATGGGGTCCACTTTAGGCAACCGGGTCTCAGCCAGGGAGACGGCCCTGGGTCCCCTTCCGGGCCGAGGCGCCCGCTTCCAGGGCAGCCGACAGCGGCAGGCTCGGGAGGCGGGCCGAGGCGGACCCCGCGATGCGGCCGGCACCAGGGCTACTGAAGCGCCGGGTCCTTGTCGGCATCGGCCTTGCGGTAGAGGGCGGTCGGGATCAGGATCTCCGGGGGCACTTCCTCGCCTTCGAAGTGCCTGGCGATGGTCTGCATGGTCTGCCGGCCGATGCGGTCGGGAAACTGGACGGGGTCGGCGTAGATCAACCCGTCCTTGATGGCCTGCTTGCCCTCGGGTTGGCCGTCAAAGCCGATGATCCGGACCTGGTCGGCCTTGCCGGCTTTCTCCAGCGCCGCCCGGGCGCCGAGCGCCGAAGGGTCGTTGATGGCGAAGATCCCGACCAGGTCGGGATGGGCCTGGATGGCGTCCTCGGCGGCCTTGTAGCCGCCGTCCTTGGCGCCTCCGCCCGGCAGCACGGCCACGATGTCGATGGCGCCGGCCCGGCGATCGCGATTGTATTCGTCGATGATCTCGGTAAATCCCTTGACCCGCAGCAGGCAGGACTCCGCCTGCTCATAGTGGAGCACCACGATCTTGCCCCCGGCTTCGCCCAGGGCCTCGATCATGGCCCTGCCGGCTTCCTTGCCCCCGGCGTAGTTGTCGGTGGCGATGTGGGAGACCACCCTGGCGCCCGGAGCCAGGCAGGCCAGGTCGGCGGTGAAGACGGGGATGCCGGCCTGGTTGGCCTCCTGGATGGCGGTTCCGATGGCCTTGGAGTCAGTGGGGCAGAGCACGATGGCGCTGACCTTGCGCACGATGAAGTCCTTGACCTGGTTGCGCTGGCGGGCCACGTCGAACTCGCCGCTGGTCACCACCACCTCGTATCCGTACTTGCGGGCTTCATCGGTGAGCGTGTCGGCAATCACCTTGAAGAAGGGATTGGTCAGGGTCATCACCGACAGTCCGATGGTCCCCCGGGAAGGGGTCCCGTCTCCCGGGGTCTTGCCGTCCTGGTCGGCACCGCATCCCCACAGCAGAACCAGCGCCGCCAGGGCCGCAACCGCCCCCCGGCGGGGGCGCATTCGGAAAAATCGTTGGATTCCAGACATCCGGTCCCTTCCACGGCTTGAATCGGTTTGAAACGCTTGGAAAATCGGAGCCCCTAGAGTTAACCGCCATCCCTGCCGGGAGGTCAAGCCCAAATTGACGCGGTTCCGCTTCCCCATTTAGAATGCCAGCCCAGTCTCGATCCACAGGCTTACACAACCGGAGGAACCCATGGCCCAGCGGTGGAACTTCAGACAGGAGCTGGTGTTCTGCTTCGGCCACCACCTGGCCGACAATCCCACCCAGCACATGCTGGAGAAGGCCTTTCGCCATCACGGCCTGAACTGGCGCTACGTCAACTTCGAGCTGGGCAACGAGCGGCTGGCCGAGGCCGTGCGGGCGGTGCGGGTGCTGGGCTTCCGCGGCGGCAACTGCACCCTGCCCTGCAAGGTCACCGTCATCCCCCACCTGGACCGCCTGGGCCAATCCGCAGGTGTCATGGAGGCCGTCAACTGCGTGGTGGTGGACGGCGAGGAGCTGGTGGGCGAGAACACCGACGGCAAGGGGTTCCTGCAGTCGCTGGGGGAGGTGACCGACCCGGCCGGCAAGCGGGTGACGATCCTGGGCGCGGGTGGGGCCGCCCGGGCCATCGCCGTCGAGACGGCCCTGGCCGGAGCCTCCCGCATCACCGTTGTCAACCGCAGCCCCCGGCGGGGACGCCAACTGGTGGAGCTGCTCCAGACCCGAACCGAGGTGGAGGCCCGCTTCCTTCCCTGGCAGGGAGACCACGCGGTGTCCGACGATACGCAGATCCTCATCAACGCCACCTCCATCGGCATGCACCCCGATGCCGGCGCCCGCATCCCCCTCCGCACCGACACCCTCACGCCGGGACTGGTGGTGGCCGACGTCATCGCCAACCCCCCTCGAACCCGCCTGCTGCAGGATGCCGCCGACCGGGGCTGCACCGTTCTGGACGGCCTGGGCATGCTGGTCAACCAGGGCGTCATCAGCTTCCGCTACTGGACCGGCCAGGACCCCGACAGCTCGGTCATGCGCGCGGCGTTGGAGGAAGTTTTTGCGGGGTGAGGCAAAAAGAGGGGCCGACCCGTCGCACGGCCGGCAGGCCAAGTCCGTTACCATGAACCACCAAGACCTGCACTGGATCACCGGCTACATCTGGAGCATCGCCGACGATGTCCTGCGGGACCTCTACGTCCGCGGCAAGTACCGTGACGTGATTCTGCCCATGACCGTGCTGCGGCGGCTGGACGCGGTGCTGGAAGACAGCAAGCCGGCCGTGCTGGAGTTGAAAGCGACGCTCGACAAGGCCGGCGTGATCGAACAGGACCAGGCCCTCCGATCCGCCTCCGCTCAAGACTTCTACAACACCTCGATGTTCACCCTGCGCGACCTGCGGGCCCGCGCCAGCCGGCAGCAGCTTCGGGCCGATTTCGAGGCCTACCTGGATGGTTTTTCGCCCAACGTGCAGGACATCCTCGACAACTTCGAGTTCCGCAACCAGATCCCCCGGCTCTCCAAGGCGGATGCCCTGGGCACGCTGATCGAGAAGCTCACCTCGCCCGACGTCAACCTCAGTCCGCATCCGGTCAAGAACACTGACGGTTCTATCCGGCACCCGGGCCTCGACAACCACGGCATGGGAATGATCTTCGAGGAGCTGGTCCGGCGCTTCAACGAGGAGAACAACGAGGAGGCGGGCGAGCACTGGACGCCGCGGGACGCCGTCCGGCTGATGGCCAGACTGGTCTTCCTTCCCGTGGCCGACCAGATCCGGTCGGGCACCTACCTGCTCTACGACGGAGCCTGCGGCACCGGGGGCATGCTGACAGTAGCCGAGGAGACCCTGAGCGGGCTCGCTTCCGAGCACGGCAAGGAGGTTTCCACCCACCTCTTCGGCCAGGAGATCAACGCCGAGACCTACGCCATCTGCAAGGCCGACCTGCTGCTGAAGGGCGAGGGTGAAGCCGCCGACAACATCGTGGGCGGCCCCGAGCACTCCACCCTCTCCAACGACGCTTTCCCCTCCCGCGAGTTCGACTTCATGCTCTCCAATCCGCCCTACGGCAAGAGCTGGAAGAGCGACCTGGAGCGGATGGGCGGCAAGAAGGACATGCGTGATCCCCGCTTTCTGATCGAACATGCGGGCGATCCGGAATACTCCCTGGTGACGCGCTCCAGCGACGGCCAGATGCTGTTCCTGGTGAACAAGCTGTCGAAGATGAAGCAGAAGACGCCGCTGGGCAGCCGCATCGCCGAGGTCCACAACGGCAGCTCGCTCTTCACCGGCGACGCCGGACAGGGCGAGAGCAATATTCGCCGCTGGATCATCGAGAACGACTGGCTGGAGGCCATCGTCGCCCTGCCGCTCAACCTGTTCTACAACACCGGCATCGCCACCTACGTCTGGGCCCTGACCAACCGCAAGCCCGAGCACCGCCGCGGCAAGGTCCAACTGATCGACGCCACCGCATGGTTTCGGCCGCTCCGCAAGAACCTGGGCAAGAAGAACTGCGCGCTCGGCGAGGACGACATCGCCCGCATCTGCGACACCTTCCTGGCCTTCGAAGAGAGCGAGCAGAGCAAGATCTTCGACAACGCCGCCCTCGGCTACTGGAAGGTGACGGTGGAGCGGCCCCTGCGCATCGAGGGCGCCGACCCCGACCGGGTCTACAAGGCCGCCGAGATCCGAGAGCTCAAGGAGAAGGGCAAGCGGAGCGCCGAGGCCCCGCCCGTCATACGCAAGATCCACAAGCGGGGCGCCCAAGCCGACCCGCTACGCGGCCTGTTTGCGGCCACCGTCAACGGCCGGCCCGCCGTGGTGGAGTACGAGCCCGACACCGACCTGCGCGACACCGAGCAGATCCCGCTCCAGGAAGCCGGCGGCATCGAGGCCTTCCTGCGGCGCGAGGTGCTACCCTACGCCGCAGACGCCTGGTACCGGGCCGACAGCGTCAAGGTGGGCTACGAGATCAGCTTCACCCGATACTTCTACAAACCCAAGCCGATGCGCACACTGCAGGAGATACGGGCCGACATCCTTGCGCTGGAGAAGGAGACGGAGGGGTTGTTGGGTGAAATTCTCAACCATTCGGAGACAAAGCAATGAAGCAATCGCCCAAGGTTTACCTCGTCAGAGCGGGGCGACACGGTGAAGATGAAGACTACGCTCTGGAGAATAATGTCGCTATTGTTGGTTTTCGGGATGTTCCAACACTCGAAGGAGCAAACGACTTCGACTCTATCCTCGAACTCGTAAAAAACGCGTATCCAGACATTAAGTCACGTGCTGCTGGTAACTTTTCCGGGCAACTCTGGGCGTTCGCGCTTGCAATGCAGACTGATGACATCGTCGTGCTACCACGCAAGCGCACCTCTCAGATCGCAATCGGCCGGGTGACAGGCCCTTACCGGTATAGTAAGGCGAATGCCGAACTCCGTCACACACGGCCCGTGAAATGGGTGCGCTCCGACATTCCGCGCACCACGTTCGCACAAGATCTGCTCTACTCGTTCGGCGCATTCATGACCGTGTGCAACATCTCGCGCAACGACGCCGCCCGCCGCGTAGCGGCCGTGCTCGAAGGCAAGCCTGACTCTGGGCCCTCTGTCTTACCGAAGATTGTTACCCCGACAGAATCGACAGGCGAAAGCGAATCCGCGTTGGACTTGCCCCAGATGGCCCACGACCAGATCGTCGCCCACATCCAGTCTCGGTTCACCGGCCATGCAATGGCCGGACTGGTGGATGCCGTACTGCGGGCCGATGGCTGGGCAACGGCGGTTTCCGCGCCGGGACCCGACGGCGGGGTGGACATCCTCGCCGGACGTGGATCGCTGGGGCTGGATGGGCCCCGCCTTTGTGTGCAGGTGAAGTCTCAGAACTCCCCTGCCGACGTCACCGTGTACCGAACTTTGCAGGGCACGATGCAGAGCTTTAAGGCGGAACAGGGGTTGCTTGTCTGCTGGGGCGGCTTCAATAAGACAGTTCTTCAAGAGTCCAAGCAGAGTCACTTTATGGTCCGTTTGTGGAACAGTAGCGATCTGGTGGGAGCCATCTATCGCAACTACGAACGACTGCCGGCTGAGATTCAGGCGGAGTTGCCGCTGAAACGCGTGTGGACGCTTGTCGTTGAGGAGCCTGCGGAATGATCGCTGGTCTTGAACCCTATCCGGCGATGAAGGACTCCGGTGTGTCTTGGTTGGGGGAGGTGCCGGAACATTGGGTGGTCGAAAGACTCAAATGTTCCGTTGACAATATCTTGGATCAAGGAACTGAGCTGCACGCGGCCGATGTCCACATCGCTCTGGAACATGTAGAGAGTTGGACTGGTAAAATCAGGTGCGCTGATTCAAACTCCTCCTTCGATAGTCAGTTGAAACGTTTTCGATCTGGGGATGTCCTGTTCGGAAAGCTCCGTCCCTATCTGGCAAAGGTGGCTCGACCGAAGAGTAGCGGTTATTGCGTCGGGGAATTTCTAGTTCTTCGACCGCGGCATCAAGACTTGAGGGGGCCTTTCCTCGCGGTGTTCTTGCGCTCTAAACCAGTAATCGATGCGGTTAACAATTCCACCTTTGGGGCGAAAATGCCTCGCGCAGACTGGCAGTTCATCGGAGGAATGTCAGTTGTTCGCCCACCCCTCTTCGAACAATCCGCCATCGTACGGTTCCTCGACCAGAACGACCGGCGTATCCGGCGATACATCCGTGCCAAGCAGAAACTGATTGCACTGCTGGAGGAGCAGAAGCAGTTCATCGTCCACCAGGCCGTCACCGGCCGGATCGACGTCCGAACCGGCTGGCCCTACCCGGCCTACAAGCCCTCCGGCACGGAGTGGCTGGGGAAGGTGCCGGAACATTGGGAAGTGCGGCGGAGCAAGCGCACATTCACGCCACGTCAAGAGTTGGCGAGGCCCAACGACATTCAACTCTCGGCTACTCAGGCGTATGGTGTAATTCCGCAGGAGGAATACGAAAAAAGAGTTGGGAGAAAAGTCGTCAAGATTTTGCGCCATCTTGAACAGCGACGCCATGTGGAGGTTGACGACTTTGTAATCAGCATGCGGAGTTTTCAAGGGGGCCTGGAAAGAGCGTGGGAAAGCGGATGCATTCGATCCTCGTATATTGTTCTTAAGGCTGCGACGGAATTGGTCGTAGGTTATTTCGGTCACCTTTTCAAGTCCGTTGGCTATATTGCCGCTTTGCAGTCGACCGCGAATTTCATTCGTGATGGGCAAGACCTGAACTTCGAGAACTTCTGTCGGGTCGATGTGCCTTTCCCTCCGAAGAAAGAACAGCAGTTGATTGCGGAGACTCTCGACAGAGTCACCATGTGTACCGGATCGGCCATAGAAAGGTCGCACCGTGAAATCGGCCTCCTCCGCGAATACCGAACCCGCCTCATTGCCGATGTCGTCACAGGCAAACTTGACGTGCGTGAAGCGGCGGCCAGACTGCCGGAAGTGGATCCGCTCGCAGAAGAGGACGTGGACAATGCGGGCGATACCGATGTTGGTTCGAATCCCGAAGAACACGAAGCCGTGCAGGAGGTGAATCTGTGAGAACGTGGAAGAACTGCCCTGCCGTCGAGCGGGACCCGGAGAAGGTCAGCGGGGCCTGGGTGTTTTGCGGCACTCGGGTGCCGGTGGCCTCGCTTTTCGAGAACCTCAAGGACGGCGCCACCATTGACGAGTTCCTGGACTGGTTCCCCGGGGTGGAGCGCTGGCAGATCCAAACCGTTCTCTACCAGGAAACCCGGGGGGGCAACGTTTCAATGGATTCATGAGAGTCCTGTTCGATCAAGGTGGGACGGCCCCCGCCGAACCGAAGATCTGCCACATCGTTCATAAGCAGTATAAGTCCATGATCGAATACAAGACCGGCGACATCTTCGCCGAAAAAGCCGAAGCTTTGGTCAACGCGGTCAACTGCGTCGGGGTCATGGGGCGCGGCATCGCGCTTCAGTTCAAACGCGCCTTTCCCGAGAACTTCAAGGCCTATGCGGCCCGGTGCCGGCGCAATGCGATGAAACCGGGGCACGTATTTGTCTTCGTGACCGGCCAAATCACCAATCCCCGCTACATCATCAACTTCCCGACCAAGCGGCATTGGCGCGGCAAGAGTCGCATGGAGGACATTGAATCCGGCTTGGTGTCGCTCGCACGGGAAATCCGCTCGCGGGGCATCCGCTCGGTCGCCATCCCTGCGCTCGGCAGCGGGTTGGGTGGCTTGAGCTGGCCGGAAGTCCGTGTCCGTGTGGAAGGAGCCACTCCATGGGAAATTTCCTGGCCTGCCACACGCGGAAGTCCGTGTCCGTGTGGAAGGAGCTCTGAAGGAATTCGAGGACGTTCAGGTCGTCATCTTCGAGCCGGGCGCGGGGACCGGCGGACGAGCGGGCCAATCGTTCGAGTGACGTTCACGGAATGACGGTTGGGCGCGCCGCCTTGGTTGGGCTCATGGAACGCTTTCTTCGCGGCTTGCCGGACCCGTTCTTGACGTTGTTGGAGGCGTACAAGCTCATGTATTTCCTGCAAGAGAAAGAGACAGTTTTCCCGACGGCAGATCAAGCTCGCATTGGATGTCTTATCGGAAAAGGGCTGGATTGAGCCTGCCGGCATTCCGCATTCCCCATGACAACCGACATCTCCGAACGCGGGCTGGAACGCCTCATCTGCATGGCGCTGACCGGGCATCCGTGCGATCCGCCCAAGGCGGGCAGCGTAGCGGAGACACACTCCGGATACGGCGGCGTGGGTTGGAGTTGCGGCAGTTCCCACGACTACGACCGCGAGTTCTGCGTCGACCGGATTCAACTCGCGGCCTTTCTGCGCGACACCCAGCCGGAGGCCGCCGAGGCGCTGGCGCTGGAGGCGGACGGCCCGTCTCAGCGCAAGTTCCTGGCCCGGCTGCAGAGTGAGATCTCCAAGCGCGGCACCGTGGAGGTGTTGCGCCACGGAATCAGGCACGGGGCGCACGAGCTGGACCTGTTCTACGGCACTCCCTCACCCGGCAACGAGACGGCCAAGCAACGCTTTGAGCAGAACCGCTTCACCGTGGTCCGCCAGCTTCGCTACAGCCGTGACGAAACCCAGCGGGCGCTGGACATCGGCCTGTTCATCAACGGCCTTCCGGTCTTTACCTTCGAACTGAAGAACAGCCTCACCAAGCAGACGGTGGACGACGCGGTCTGGCAGTACAGGAAGGACCGCAACCCGCGCGAGAAGCTGTTCGAGTTCGGCCGCTGCCTGGCGCACTTCGCTCTCGACGAAAACGAAGTGCGCTTCTGCACCCACCTCAAGGGAAAGGCGTCCTGGTTCCTGCCCTTCAACCGGGGATGGGATGACGGCGCGGGCAATCCGCCCAATCCGAAGGGGATCAGGACCGACTACTTGTGGCGCAGCCTGCTGGCCCGCCAAAGCCTGGCCAACATCCTGGAGAACTACGCCCAGGTGGTGCAGTCGAAGGACGAGAAGATGGGCCGAAAGAAGCGGACCCAGATCTGGCCCCGCTACCACCAGCTCCAGGTGGTGCGCCGGCTTCTGGCCGACGCTGCGGAGCACGGGGCAGGCAGGCGCTACCTGGTGCAGCATTCGGCCGGCAGCGGCAAGAGCAACTCCATCGCCTGGCTGGCCCACCAACTGATTCGGCTGGAGAAGAACGGCGCTCCGGCCTTCGACTCGATCATCGTGGTCACCGACCGCCGCATCCTGGACAAGCAGATCCGCGACACCATCAAGCAGTACGCCCAGGTTGGGGCAACGGTGGGGCACGCGGAGCGGTCAGGCGACCTGAAGCGGTTCATCGAGGAAGGCAAGAAGATCATCATTTCCACGGTCCAGAAGTTTCCCTTCATCCTCGACGAAATCGGCAACCGGCAGCGCAGTCGGCGATTTGCCATCATCATCGACGAGGCCCACTCCAGCCAGGGCGGCCGGACCAGTACGGCCATGACGAGGGCGCTGTCGCCGGATGGCGAGACGGGCGAGGAAGAGACCTTCGAGGATCACATCAACCGGCTGATGGAGTCGCGCAGGCTGCTCTCCAACGCCAGCTACTTCGCTTTCACCGCCACCCCCAAGAACAAGACCCTGGAGATCTTCGGCGATCCGGACCCGCAGCCGGACGGGACCGTCCGGCATCGCGCCTTTCACACCTACAGCATGAAGCAGGCGATCCAGGAGGGTTTCATCCTGGACGTGATTCGCCACTACACGCCGGTCAAGAGCTACTACCGGCTGGCCAAGACAGTGAAGGACGACCCGGAGTTCGACGTCGGGAAGGCCCAGAAGAAGCTGCGGCGCTTCGTCGAGGGACACGGACACGCGATCGGCCTCAAGGCCGAGATCATGGTGGACCACTTCCACGATCAGGTCCTCAACAAGAACAAGATCGGAGGACGGGCGCGGGCGATGGTGGTCACCAGCGGGATCGAGCGCGCAATCCAGTACTTCCAGGCCATTCGCGATTACCTGGCGGAACGCAAGAGCCCCACCCGGGCCATCGTGGCCTTCTCGGGCGAGCACGAGTACGGCGGGGCCAAGGTCAGCGAGGCCTCGCTGAACGGCTTCCCCTCCGTCAAGATCGCCGAGAAGATCCGGGAAGACCCCTATCGCTTCCTGGTCTGCGCGGACAAGTTTCAGACCGGCTACGACGAGCCGCTGCTGCACACCATGTACGTCGACAAGACCTTGACCGGGATCAAGGCGGTGCAGACGCTGTCGCGCCTCAACCGGGCCCATCCGAAAAAACACGATGTCTTCGTTCTCGACTTCCTGAACGAGACCGACACCATCGGCGACGCCTTCGCGGACTACTACCGCGCCACCATCCTGGCCGATGAGACCGACCCCGACAAGCTGCACGACCTGCAGGCCGACCTGGACCGGGCGCAGGTCTATGGCCCCGGGCAGATCGACGACTTCGTCCGGCTTTACCTCGGTGGGGCTGACCGCGACCGGCTCGACCCCATCCTCGACGCCTGTGTGGCGGTCTACAAGCAGGAGTTGGACGAAGACGGCCAGGTGGAGTTCAAGGGCAGCGCCAAGGCGTTCGTGAGGACTTACGCCTTCCTCTCCTGCGTCCTGCCCTACACCAATGCCGCCTGGGAGAAGCTCTCGATATTCCTGAACTTCCTGATCCCCAAGCTGCCGGCTCCAGAGGAGGACGACCTGTCCAAGGGCATCCTCGAGGCCATCGACATGGACAGCTATCGGGTGGAGAAGGGGGCGGTGAGAAAGATCCTGCTGCCGGACGAGGACGCCGAGATCGACTCGGGGCAGACCGCCGCCGGCGGTCACCGGGCCGAGCCGGAGATGGACCGGCTCTCCAACATCGTCAAGGCGTTCAACGAGTTGTTCGGAGACATCGCCTGGGAGGATGGCGACCGCGTGAGGGATCTCATTACCAAGACGATCCCTTCCCGCGTGGCCGCGGACGCCGCCTTCAGGAACGCCCGGCAGAACTCGGACGAAGCCAACGCCCGCATCGAGCACGACAAGGCTCTGCTGCGGGTCATGACCTCCCTGATGAAAGACGACACCGAGCTGTTCAAGCAGTACGTGGACAACGCCAGCTTCAAGCGCTGGATGACCGACCGGGTCTTCGAACTGGCTTACGAGCAGGCTGGCTCGCCGTGAGGTTCGTTGCATTCAGGACTTCGGGGATCGGTGAAACATGTCAGCCGAACTTTTTGGGCAATATCCTTACGAACGTGGTCTGGAACACCTCATCTCCGCCGTATTGCCCGGGAATCCCTGTGCTTCGCCTCGAGGTGGCGGGGTGATCTCTCGATCTTTCCGAGTCTCCTGATCTCCAAGCTGCCGGACGCCAACCCGCATTAGTTCAAGAGTTCCTGATTGTCCCCGCTGAATTTGCGTTGAAGCCTTCATTATTGTAATTTAGACACTAAAGTTAAATAGCAAATAGTGTTATTGAACATCCGAGAATAAGGACAATCCATCGTGAGGCGCGGAGAAAGCGGCAGCTATGAAGTGACCAGCGTCGGCGGCGAGCGAGTTCGAGCGTTCGTGCCGCTGCCGTTACCGCCGACACCTGCCTTGGTATTGGACGGCTCGCTGCAACAGCTTCTGGAATCGGCGGTACTTGCCCTGGGCCGCCTCGACGCGGTCTCGACTCTCCTGCCGGACCACTCACTTTTTCTGTATGCCTATGTGCGCAAGGAAGCGGTGCTCTCCTCTCAAATCGAGGGCACGCAGTCATCTCTGTCGGATCTTCTGCTCTTCGAGCTCGAGGAAGTGCCCGGGATTCCGCTCGATGATGTGACCGAAGTCTCGAACTACGTGGCGGCGCTCAGCCACGGATTGCGTCGCCTGGGGCAGAATTTTCCCCTGTCGAATCGCCTGATCCGCGAGATCCACGGTGTATTGTTGTCGAGCGGGCGCGGACAGACCCAAACACCCGGCGAGTTCCGCCGCTCGCAGAACTGGGTCGGCGGCAGCCGGCCGGGCCATGCCGCTTTCGTGCCGCCGCCCCACACCGGCGTACCCGACTGCATGTCGGCGCTCGAGCGCTTTCTCCACGCCACCGGCGACGGCTTGCCCGTACTATTGAGGGCAGGGCTTGCACACGTGCAGTTCGAGACCATTCACCCCTTCCTCGACGGCAACGGCCGCGTGGGTCGGTTGCTCATAACGCTGCTGCTGTGCCACGCCGGTTTGCTAAGCCAGCCGCTCCTCTATCTGAGCCTGTATTTCAAGCAACACCGGGGTGACTACTACGACTTGCTGAACCACGTGCGCCGGACCGGCGACTGGGAGGCGTGGATTGTCTTCTTCCTGGAAGGAGTGAAGCGAACGGCTGAGGGGGCAGTCTCCAGTGCACAACGCCTGTCCCGAATGTTCCAGGATGACCGCAACCGCATACAAGTGTCCGCTGGTCGGAAGACCGGGTCGGCGCTACGCGTACACGACGCACTCAAGGCGCGGCCTATCCTGTCGCTGCCGGTGGCGCGCCGAGATACCAAACTGTCCTTTCAGGCAACCGCCTCAGCCATGGAACTGCTCGCCACTCACGGGGTTGCACGGGAGATCACCGGAAAGCGCCGGAACCGACTGTTCGTCTATGACCGGTATCTTTCGGTCCTCAACGAAGAATCCGAGGTCCTTCCAGGCACAAGTGTTTACAATACTCGGCAGGAGCGATTGGGATGAACACAAGGCGCTTACGGAGGCCCTTGGAGTTCAGGTCGAGCAACTTTGTCCTCAGCATGCCTCCAAAACCGGGCGCCGCCGGAAGTGATCGTGGAGAATCTGCCCTCAATCGCCAAATATCCATCCACGCCTTATTGGCCTTGGTCTCCGGCCATCGGTCGGGGCGACGGTGTGCACACGAATTCGGGTCGATTCGTGGGACAGGCCGTGGTCGTGACCGAGAAGCTCGACGGAGGCAACACGCTGCTGCACGCCGGCAAAGTCTACGGACGTAGCGTGTCAACGCCTTCCAGCGGCAAATGGATGGCGATGGTCAAGAAGCACCACGCCTGGAAGGTGACCGATCCCAACGTCTATCTCTACGGCGAGGACATCTACGGTGTCCACAGCATCACCTACGGTCCGGTGGAGGAGCAGAAAACGTTTTATGCTTTTGCGCTCCGGGACGGCAATGGTGCGTTTGCGGCTTTCGCCGACATGCAGTCGTATGCAAAGCAGAGGGGAATCCCGGTAGTTCCGGTCCTGTTCGAGGGATACTTCAGTTCGGTCACCGAGATCCGGGCGTTCGTGGAGCATGCCCACAACGAGCCGTCGGTGCTCGGCGGCCAACGGGAGGGTATGGTGTTGCGGTTGGCGCGAGGATTCCCCGCATCGGAATTTTCGGAGAACGTCTGCAAGAGCGTTCGCGTCGGCCATGTGCAGACAAACGAGCACTGGACTCGTCAT
Source organism: Terriglobia bacterium (assembly GCA_963665655.1). GTDB lineage: Bacteria > Acidobacteriota > Terriglobia > Versatilivoradales > Versatilivoraceae > Versatilivorator. The sequence continues at coordinate 2,620,928 of OY762429.1, read as the reverse complement.
TGGAGGCCATGCCGTATCGCACAACACGCCGGTTGACTTCGGCCTGGGCGGACCGCTTTAGTTGAGTATGGGCACCTTTGCTATTGTAATTTCAAGGCTAAAGTTAAATAGTAAATGGCGTTATTGAGAAACTGTAAATAAGGACTGCCCCTCCTGCGGCGCCGGTAGGCCGGCAGCCATGGAGTGACGAGCGTCTGCGGTGAGCGAACCTGGTCCTTTGTACCGTTGCCGTCGCCTCCGAAACGCGCCCACATTTCCTATTGGGCTGAACAACGTCTCATCTCGGGAAGCACGCCAGTCCACGTCACCCCCCCTCACGACTCCTCCTCATCCATCGCCACTTCCGCTCGGCCGCCCATGAGGCGGCGGAGGCAGTGCACGGCTCTCTCCAGCAACGGGGCCGCCTCGTCGTTTAATCCCCGGACCGAGAGCGTGATATCCGGCGACACCTCTACTTGAAACCAGCGGTCCATTGCGGAGGACGGATCGCTGTGCCCCTTGGCGATTTCCTGCAGGGCGGCCAGCAGTTCGCCGAGCTCCGATTGGGGACTGAGTTCGGAGTCGCCAACTCCTTCCCGCGGGTAGGAGGCGGCCGAAGGGTCGCCGTCCGTGGCCCGGCGGTTCCCTTCGTCCTCCGGGTGGCTGTCCCGCCGGTAGGGAGCCTCAGGCAACTCGCTGTCGTCTTGGCCGGGTTCGTGGAAGTTTGAATCGGCCAACCTCCGAGGCGACTCGGCCTTGTCTCGGTCCTCCCGCACGGGGCCCCATCGATCCTCGATGGCCGCTCGCCGCCGGGCAAGCGACCGGAAGCTCGGTGATATCCCGGTCACGACTTCCGGGGTCACGGAGGTCCGCCCGTCCGCGACGGCCGAAATCAGCGCCGCCGGCGCCTGTTCGAAGATCTCGCGGAGGTCCCGGAGGGACACGGGCGCCACCGTTCCCCGCTGCTCCGCCTCTCTCACTGCCCGAACAAAAAGCAGGCGGTCCCGGATCAGCTTGGGGTAGCGGGTTCGCGACCCGCGCCGTCCCACCTTGGGCAGCAGGCCTTCGTGCACGTAGTAGGCGATGGTCCTGCGATCGAACCCGGTCTCCCGCTGGAGTTCCGCGGCCGTGTAGCTCTCCGTTTCCCGGTCAATAGCCATGGGAGTGATTTTTAATGTTAATTAGTTGTCTTTACTGTTGACATAGGCACTCCGCCACCTATAATAATGCACTTTACTGATTTTGGCTGACCATATCAAGGAGTTGCCTATGCATCCATTGAAAACGGCCGTCTCCAACCTGAAGCTTGGAGATCCCCAGGCTTGGAAAGGACTGACGATGTTTCCGTTGCTGTCGGAGGTCCGCAGCAGCCTCCAATACCTGATGCTGGCCGACGGACTGCGGGGCGGCCTGGTCACCGTCAAGGAGGTGTCTCGGGCCGGCAGCGTGCCCGACCTCGCGGTGGAGAACCGATCGAAGCTGCCGGTGCTGATCCTGGACGGGGAAGAGTTGGTGGGAGCCAAGCAGAACCGCGTCGCCAATCTCACCATGCTCATCCCGGCGCAGCACACCGTGGTCATTCCCGTGTCGTGCGTGGAGCAGGGTCGCTGGGACTATGAGAGAGACGATTTCGCCGTAACCGAGCAACTGCAGTACGCACGGGGCAGGAAGGAGAGGCTCGCCAGCGTGCTCCATTCGATGACCGAGACCGGTGCAAGGGTCTCCGACCAGGCCCAGGTCTGGCACTCCATCGCGGCCAAAGCCGCCGCCATGGATGCGGCATCGCCCAGCAGAGCCATGAGCTCGATCTTTGAACGGCATGCCGCAACGCTCGACCAATACGTCGAATCCGTGAATTCGCTTCCCGGCCAGGTGGGCGCCGTCTTCATGGTCGGGAAAGAGCGCCTCGGCCTGGATCTGTTCGATCAACCCGAAACCTTCGCCTCCATGCTTCCCCGGCTCGTTCGCAGCTACGCCGTCGACGTCATCGAACGCCCCATCTCTCAAAAGCTGTCCGGGCGGTCCTCCCAGGCGCAATCGTTCCTCAACAGCATCCTCAAGGCGTCGTTCGATGACCGTCCGGCCTTGGGCCTGGGGCGCGACCTGGGATGTGTAGCCGAGAACCTGGTGGCCGGAGCCCTCCTGGTGGACAAGGTTGTGGTGCACCTGGCTGCATTTTCGGGTGCTCGTAGCCGACGAGCCGGATCCGATTCGGTCCGACCCCCCGCGATCTACCGCTAACCGGAATCATTCGCCTGGTCTGGACGGGTCGGCGCGTAAAGTCTCCCGCGGGATCAGTCTTGGGGAAGTTGTCTTGCGACCAGGGGAGGTGGAAGGACAGCAGCAAGCGCCGATACTCAGAGGGCTACCCGGGGCTCCGGATGACGGTAGGATATGATCCCTGCTATCGGCAATGACATGGCATTTGGTAGGACATTCAGCCCTATTCAGGGCACGTAATCGGTCCCGCATTGAAAACCTGTCCCTGAGAATGCTGTATTTGGGCAGATACTCCGGCTAGAACCCAACTCCCCCTCCGCCGAAGCCCAAGCTGACGCCGAAGCTGATGAGTAGCGAGGCTGCCGTGTTGCGCCCTGCCACCACGCGTCCGACAAACCCGTTCAGGCTGACGTTGTCGGTGACATCGGCCATCAGCCGCCCGCCAACGATGTGCGCGTCCTCCTGCAACCCCGGAAAGCGGCTGGGCGAGAAGCCCGGCCCGCCGATGTCGATGCCGGAAAGGGCATTGACCATCCGATAGTCCGCCCCGACGGTCAGAGTGTCGCCGGCCGGGATGAAGAGGCCGAGGTTGAGGAATACGTCCGCCGGGATGTCGACCGTCTCCCCGCCCGACGCAGCTCCGCCCACCGCCAGGGTGTTGACCTCGGTGCTGGTGCGGTTCCGGTAGCCGATCTCGGCCGAGACTCCTGCCGCGCTGCCGAACTTGCCGACGATGAGCGAGGTCTCGAAGCCGGCTCCGCCATCCCCGAGCGAGTTGATGTAGCCGGTGTCGTAGCTGCCGGGGATGATCGCGCCCACCCGCACGGCGACGCTGGGCGCGTCGCTGATGAGTTCATCGACGATTCGCCAGGTGACGGCGACAGTGGAATCGAATATCCCGCTGTAGCTCTCCTGGCCGCCCGACGGTCCGACTCCGCCCGCCACGAAGCTGCGCGCCCAGGCGGATTGCAGGTCGATGGCTACCGCGTCGTTGATGGCGTAGTTGACCCCGAACCACATGGTGTTCTGCGCCAGGTTGGCCCCGGTCGCCTCAAGCGGTCCCTTCACCCTGGTGGTCTGGCGGTAGAACTCGGTGGCGTTCTGGTTGACGAAGGCAATGTTGACGGTACCGGTCCCCGGCTCGGCCAACCAGGGCGTGCCTTGGGCGAACGAGGGAGGGGCGGACAGGCACAGGGCAAGTCCCGAGCCGACCAAAACGGGCACGAACGAACACTTTTTGCGGATCATTGGGTGGGTACCTTCCTTTGCGCCGAATGGATCTCCGGGAAGACGAACAGCAGTTTTCCGAGGCAGGACACTACAGTTTGAAGCGCCGGGTCAGGAAGTAGTGGACCACCTCCATCCTCGTTTTGCATTCCTCGCCCTGCACGTCTCCTTTGCCGCACAGCGCGGCCACCGCTTGGTCGTCCGCCGATCCCGTCTTCTTGCCGTTGTAGACCGCTATCAGGCTGGCCGTGAGGCTCCTGGCGCGGTCACGATCGAGTTCGCCCTTCCTTATTGGACAGGAATCGCAGACCAGCAGGTCGAACGTCAGAGCCTTGCCCTTCGAATAGGCCGCACGGGGACTCACCTTGCCGGATCCCGGTCCGATGGAGCCGGAGGCCGAGACCCGGAGTTGGAACAGCCCGACGCCCGCGGCGAGGATGAGGGTTGCAAACAGGAATCTCTTCATGGCGTCACTCTCTCCTTATAGCGCTCAAACCCTTTAATGAGGTTTCAGAACCGCTAGCCGAACGGATGCTGAAAAAAGATTCTGACGGAATTTGAACAGTCTTGTTACCAGGTGCGAGTGCGGGGTTTGGGTCGCAGCCGCCGAGAATTCGCGAAGTAACGGTGGAGCGGTCTTTGGCCTCTGCCGCCGGCATGAGTGCAGTTTGTTCCTCAGCGCTGGGGCTGGTTCAGTTTCCAGTCGTAGTCGTAGTCGATCGTGCCCTGAAAACCTTCCAGGAACGCCGCCAGGTCGGCGTCGGCGTAGTTGACGAGATGCTGGAACACTGATTCCTCCGTGCTGCCGAAGTCCTCGGGATACCACTGGTAGATGCTGGACAACACGATGAACTCATCGTCGACCACATCGACGCCCCGGGCACTGTTCACGTAGGCCCGCGCCCCTGCTTCCAGCAGAGACTCGGTATTGGCGGCGGTGAAGGCTGTGTCCATCAATTGAGGACAACTGTAGGCAGCGCAGTTCACCGCGTAGTGAATCCGCTTGTCCCGCCAGATGGGGCGCAGGATCTCGTGCTCTATCTGGTCCAGGGTCAGATCCCGGCCGGCGACATTGGCGCACACGTCTTTCCAGGGGCCCGTCATTGGGGCGTCGCCCTGGTGGATCTCCCGGATCGTATCCACCGGATAGGAGTCCAGGACCATCTTGACGGTGCGCGCGTTGTAGAAGTTGATCCAGTAGGCCATCTGCTCCGCGCGCCGGTAGTCCCGGGGATCGATCCCTTCCAGGTGCTCCACGTACCCGGCCAGCTTGGCCGCGTCATCGGAACTGGCCGCCAGCGCCCCATAGTCGAGGACATTGACTCCCTGGGCGTCGGGGTCGAGGTAGCCGTCCAGGATGTCCTGCCAGGGGCCGTGATCGATGGCCTCGACACTGGACTCGTCACTGACATCCCACTCCGAGATCGGTTCCGGCTGCGGTGGAGCGCAGGCCGCGGCCAGCAACGCCGTGGCGAGAAGGCTCAAGGCCAGCCCGCACTGATCACCAGGCCGAGTGCGTGCCGGCGGCGTTTCAATCCCGTTTGCTTTCATGGTCGTTCATCCCTTGGCGCGGGCACGGCCTGAGCCGTCTGTCCACCGCCGTCGGATCAGGTCGCAGCCGAGCCCGCACAGAATCAGTCCGAACTCCAGCCCGCGCACCCAAGGGGGCTGTCCGTAGGGGTGCATCGCGTAGTCCTGCAGGTTCAGCCCGGTCACGTAGCTCAGCAGCACGGCCAGCGAGGCCGTCCAGGCCCAAATAGTCGGATAAACCGCCGCGAAGGGCAACAGCCAAAGCAGGTACCAGGGGTTGATGACCGGGGATGCCGCCAGCAGCCCGCCGAAGATCCAGTCTCCCCGCGGGATTCCCCGCGCGGGGTCCCGACGGTAGTTGACATGATACCAGCCCCAGAATGCCGCAAAAGCCAGCCCGAGGGCAAGTCTGGCCTCAAACGGCGGCAGCGCGGTCTTCAGCAGCCCGAACAGCCACGAGTTGAATTCCCACTCCCGCGCAAACACCTGCAGCGAGGCCAGCTCGCTCCCGCCGCGCAACGCGAAGGGCGCGTAGACGGCCGCCACCGTGGCGGCGAACAGCAACCAGTGGCGTAAGCGGGCGCCGGCCAGCACCAGCGGCGCCAGCACCAGTCCGAACGCCTTGGCGCCTGCGGCCAGCCCCAGGGCGATGGCGGCGGCTTGCCCGCGGCGGTCCCGAGACAACACCACGGCCGCCAGCAGCAGACAGGCGCCGGCGCCGTCCGGGTGGGCGGTGAAGGCGATCTCCTTGATCACCAGGGGACACCAGGCATAGAGCAGCACGTTGCGCGCCGGTGCCAGGCGCAGCAGCAGCGCCACCAAGGCCAGGTCCAACCCGATCAGGATCGCCTGCAGCACAGCGACGCTGCCCGGATGCACCCAGTAGGCAAGCAGGAAGATGGCCTGCGTCACCGGGGCGTAGATGGTCGGCAGTTCCGGAGTGTTGATGCCGCTGAGGACGGACTGCATGGCCGGCGGCACGGAGGGGTCGACGAAAAACGCCTCCGGCGCCGGTCCGTAGGGGCTGCCGGTAGTGGCGAACCGGTACCCGTCCCAAAGGTAGCGGTAGAAGTCGTCCTCGTAGAAGGGGCCGCCCGCCAGACCGCAGACGCGGAAGGCTACTGCCCAGAAAATCAGGCGGCCGAGCGGAAAGGGTTCCTCTCGCCGGCGAAAGTGCAGATAGAGCCCGAACACCGGCAGGCCGGTCCAGGCGACCAGCAGCAGGAACGCCGGCAGCGGCGGCTCGCCCGGCTGCCGCGCGAGCACGGCCAGCGCCGCGTACCCCAGCGCGCACCAGAAACCGACCGCATCCACGGTCCACCTGGGGGTCGCGCTACGGCGCTCAGGCCGGGGCGGGACCTGTCTGTCTCCGACTGACGTCGAGTCCGATGTCCGGAGGCCTCTATTTCGATCCAGGGCGATAGTCCACCATGCTTGTTCGGATCACAAAGCCGGCGCAGTAGGGGGGCGGCCCGACAGCTCACCTGCTGGCCGTGAAAGCGGCGATGGGGGGATTGCTCAAGAAATCGTCCCAGAAGGGATTGTCCCTCTGGGAGGGGGACAGCCGGAGGTCTACCCACCGAAATCCCCGGAATCCTGCCTGTTGGAAAGCAGACCCGTAGGTCTCGGGTGTGAGGTAGAAGTTGTCGAACCGGAACGGACGTCCGTCGGCATTGGTGATGGTGTAGCGAATGACGTCTCCCTCGGCCGCCGGATTGGGGCAGGATCTCTCCAGTCCGTATTTCGTCAGCGAGGCCGTGCCGGGAGGGACGTTCCGCACGTTGTCGTTGACGCCGGCGAGGCGGCCGCCCGGTCTCAGGGCGTCATGGCAGGCCCGGCAAAAGCGGCCGAGCTGTCCGGCGTTTCCGGCATAGTTGAACAGATACATGGCCACCACCAGGTCAACCGGTCCCTGGGGCTGGAACGCCGCCGCGTCCGCTCGTACGTACCTGCAACCGAGCGGAAGCCGTGCCTCCCGGTCCCGGGCCAGGCGAATCATCTCACCGGAGATGTCGACGCCAGTGACCTCCGAGGCGCCCGCTCGCTTGAGCAGGCGGGTGTAGAACCCGTCGCCGCAGGCCATGTCCAGGACCGTTTTCCCGCGCACGTCGCCCAACAGTTGGAACAGGGTGTGGCGTTCCAGGTGCTCCCGGAACGGCAGTTGCTTGGAGTCCCGGTACTCTTCGGCAATGGCGTCGTATGCTTCCACTATTCAGCGTCGGCGGATCCGCTTTCGGCAGTTTGGCCTGCCTCCGGCTCCGGGGCCTTCACCCGGATGGTGACAATGTCGGTGTTGTGGTACTGCTGGTGACGGATGGAGGAGGCGACGTGCCGCAGCAACCGCAGCGAGATTTCCCCTTCGACCCCTGGACCTTCGGCGTATTGACCCAGCAGGGCGATTCGATCCTGGAGGTTCTGCTCCTCGCGGGTGGAGGCGATCAGTTCCAGGACGGCGCCGCCGTTCTCCTTGAAAGCCACCAACTGCAGTCGGCGAGGCTCCCGCTCCTCGACGGAATCTCCCCGATGGAACAGCGTCGCCAGGGTCTCCTCGACAGCCGCGTCGAGCCGGTTGCGCATCGCCTGCGCCCAGCCGTTGTCCGCGGCGAAAGACTTGAGGAACTCCTGGATCTCCGGCAGGGAGGACAGATGGCACTCGGTCTCCATCCGCCTGCGGCGAGGCTGGGTCAACTCCAGGAACATCGTCATGAGAATGGCGGCCAAGCCGCCGGCAGTCATCCCGTTCTGCAGCAGTCCGCCCGCGAAGTCGTTGAAATACTCCGGGAATATGGCGCCGTTCTGGAAGCCCGCGCCAATCCAGAAAGCCACGCCGGCCACGACCCCCTTGCGGTAGTCGATGCCGTCCTGGACCACGATCCTCATGCCGATCACGAACAGCATCGCCAGCAGAACCGTGATGTAGGCGGCCGCGACCGGCCCCGGAATCGCCAGCAGCACCGCGGGCGCCTTGGGCAGAAACGCCATCGCGATGAACACGGCGCCCACCGCCATGCCGACCCGGCGGGCCCCGACCCCGGTGAGCTCGGTCACCGATACGCTGCTCGAATAGGTGGTGTTCGGCACGGTGCCGAACAGACCGGACAGCAGGTTCCCCAATCCATCGGCAGCCACCGCACCCTGCACCGCCCGGAAATCGATGGCCTGGGGCCGCCGGTGGGAGACGCGCTGGATGGCGACCGCATCCCCGACGGTTTCGATGGCGCCCACCAGGGTCACGAACACGAATGCCGGAAGCAGAGCCCAGAAGGTGGGTCCGAAGCTCAGATCCAGCCCCGGCCATCCTTCCGAAGGCAGTCCGATCCAGGCCGCTTCGGCGATGAGCCTGGTGTCGTAGATTCCATAGAACCCGGCCACCACCGATCCGGTCGCCACGCCGACCACCGGCGCCCATAGCCGCAGTCTGCCGCGGGCCTTCAGCGCCAGACCGGCGATGACCAGCAGGGTCACCAGGGCGGAGGTCCCGGAGGCGCTCAACGGGGTCCCTTCCGGCACATCGTTCAGCATCTTGAAGATGAAGGGCATGACCGTCACCGGAATCAGCATGATGACCGTCCCCGCCACCGCCGGTGTCAGGATCCTCCGGAAGAGGGAAAGCCGGGCGGCCAGTCCGAACTGAAAAAGCGAGGAAGCGACCACCAGCGTGGCCAGCATCGCCGGCCCTCCTTCGGCAATGGCCGTGATGCAGACAGCGATGAACGCGCCCGAGGTCCCCATCAACAGTACGTAGCCGGCGCCTATGCGGCCGAGACGTACCGCCTGGACAAGTGTGGTGACCCCGCTGACGGCCAAGGCGGCGAACACGGCCCAGGAGAGGAAGGCCTCGGTTCCTCCGGCCACCCGAATCACGATGGCCGGAGTCAGTACGACGCCGGCAACGCAGAGGACGGCCAGTTGCAGTCCCAGGCCCAGGGACAGCAACGCGGGCGGCTTCTCGTCGGGTTCATAGCGGACGGCGGTATTCCGGATGGTGTCTTGAGCAGCCATAGTCGTTCATCCTTTATATACGCGTGGGACGCTTGGCGGAACCTCGGGCAGGCGGCCCCAACAGGTGAAACTCGGGCGGCGGCGAAGGGGGGCGGTGCGTCCCCGTCGCGCCGCAAACTCTATTTCCTGCATCTGTCAAAACCGCCAGATCACCAGCAGTTGCGGAGCGTACTCATCTTCCTCCACACCCAGCTTGTTGCGCCAGTACTGGTACTCGATTCCCACCAGCAAGTGGTTTGCCGCTCCGAAGGCGGCGCCCAGGTCCCAGGTGAGTTGGGGCTGCGCCAGCACCCACCCCTTGACACGGTTGCCGAACTCGTCCGTGCTGGCGCCGATATACTCGGCATGACCGCCCATCAGGAAGGATTGGCCGCCCAGTCGGAACGGCAGCGCCCAATTGACGTCAACCGTGAAGCTGTTGCTGGTCCGGGGAGCGCCGCCGCTGGCGGCGCCGCTGTTCCCGTCGATGTATGCCATCACGTCCGTGTTGAGAAAGGCGAAACCGGGCACCTTCCAGGAGGCTCGCAGGCCGGGAAGATATTTGAGTACGTTGGCGTCGGCGCCGAAGTTGATGCCGCCGATGACCGAGATATCCCGGATCGGGCCCAGTTGGAACTGTCTGCCCGACACCTTGCCGAGGCTCAGGGTCGGATACCATTCACCGTAGAGGTCCATGTCGTTGAAACCGTCCTGGAGCCCATCATCCAGAATGTCGAGAAAAAAGAAACTGTCCCCCAACCGCCATCCGGTCGCATGCTGCGCGGTCAGGATGGAGGTATTTTCCTGCGCGCCCGAGAAGGGGTTGGCCAGCTTGCCGTACTGGTAGTGGAATTCGGCCTGGGCGGCTGCAGTGGCGGGGACCGCCAGCACCAGGCAGGTGGTCGCAACCCATCGCAGCAGTCCTGTTTGGCAGAGGTTTCGGGCCACAGGTACTCCTTATTGTGCGGAACAATACCCCAAAAACGGAAGAATTCGGTGGAAAAACCGCCTCCTGCTTGACTTTGGCCGTAGAATGGACAGTTAGTCCGTCTCAGAAATAGGATTGCCATGCGATTGAAACCACCACTTCACGCCGGGTGCCGTCGATGGGCGGCGGCCGTCATTCTGATTCTGGCCGGCGCTTCCCTGTCGGCAGCCCAGACCAAGGGCGGCCGCATCCAGGGGTACGTGTTCGATCAGACGCAAGCCGTCATACCGGGCGTTACCGTGACGGCCACCGACCAGGAACGCGATGTGGAGCGGAAAACCGTCAGCTCCCCGCTGGGCAAGTATGTCTTCAGCCACCTCATGCCGGGCCTCTACAGGCTGCGTTTCGAGGCGGAGGGCTTTCTTCCCTACGTGGCCGAGAATTTCGAGGTGCGGGTGGGAGAGACGGCGGCCTTTTCGCCGGAGCTGACCCTGGGCACGGCCACCAAGAGCATCGTGGTATCGGCGGTCAGCGAGCGCCCGGCGATCGACACCCATCAGACGGTCCAGGCCGACCATATCGACTCCGTCCGCATCGAGAACCTCCCCATCAACCGGCGGGACTACCTGAACCTGGCTCTGCTGACGCCGGGAGTCGTCAGCACGAACGACATGGTCGATGACCGGGACGGCCGAATCGTGGTCACTCCGCACTCAGGGCTGGGCATCGGGGGGGGCAGCGGGCGGAACAACACCTTCATGCTGGACGGCTTGAACAACGTCTTCGACACGGGCACGGTGCGGTCGACCATCACCCAGGCGGCGGTGCAGGAGTTCCAGGTGAACCGCAACACCTTCTCGGCCGAGCTGGGCGGCGCGCCCGGCGGCGCCATCAACATCGTGACCAAGGGCGGCACCAGCCAGTTGCACGGAAGCCTGTTCGGGCTGCTGCGCAGCCGCCACGTCCAGGCCCGCAACTACTTCGATCCGCAAAAGTCGGCTTACACCCGAGCGCAGAGCGGCGCCTCGGTCGGCGGACCGCTGGGACGGGAGGGGACGTTTTTCTACGGCGCCTACGAACGGCTGGACCGCCACGAATCGGTCTTCGTTCCCCTGCTGCGGGACGACTCGTTTCTCTATGAGCTGACGCCCTCGCAGCAGGCCCTGATGGCGGGCCTGGGCACGACGGGGCTGATCCCGGCGCCGCTGTTGGACGAGTTCACGGCGGCTCTGACTCCGGGCAACTATCCCCACCTGGTCTCCCTGTTCGAGCAAAACAGCGGGGTGTTTCCGTTCGGGGAGGAACGCCAGCAGTTCCTGGGGCGTGTCGACCACACGGTGGGGGATGGACACACGCTGTTCACCCGGGTCAACTGGACCGGCTCGGACAGCGAGAATACCCAGTTCGGATCGCTGGCCTCCTACAGCCGCGGCCGGAGTGCCCACACCAACGATTTCGGGGTGGCATTGGGCAATACGCTGCTGATCAACCCGGAGTTGGCCAGCGAAACCCTGGTGGGATTCAACTATCACGACTTCGGCGTGTATCCGACCGATCCCTACGGCCCGGCGATCGACATCAACGGGTTCGGCCTCTTCGGACGGAACCTGATCCTGCCGGCCCGCGTCGTGGAACGCGCCGGCCAGGTGCGGCAGAATTTCACCCGCACTTCGGGCCCGCATACCTACAAGTTCGGCGTCGACGCCGGGGGCTCGCGCTTCAGCGTCAGGTCGGAAACCTTCTTTGGAGGGAGCTTTCAGTTCGGCGAGGCGATACCACTCTCCGTCATCGTCGATAACGGCATCGGTGCAGGAGGGGCGCAGTTGCTGCAGGGCGCTCTGACGCAGTTCGGACAGCCCCGGCTTGCAGCCGCGATGGACGAACCCATCTCGTCCCTGCAGGCCTATGCCCTGGGGCTGCCGCTGATCTACCAGCAGGGCTTCGGCGAGCCCTACTGGATCGGATGGAAGAACTATCTCAACTTCTTCGCCGAAGCCTCCTGGCGCCTGAGGCCCGATCTGCAACTGACGCTGGGGGGCCGTCACGAGTTCGAGGTCAAGACCCAGTTCCCGACCGACAAGAACAACTTCGCACCCAGGCTGGGTTTCGCCTGGAGCCCCGACCCGCGCATGGTCGTACGCGGGGGCTTCGGCATCTACTACGCCAGGATCGATAGCCATATCACCTACATCCGGGACTTGCTGGGAGAGCAGGGGAAAATCTTCCAGGTCTTTATCCCGCTGACCGGGTTGGAGGGAATCAACAGCGCCCTGACCGGCGATCTGCTCACCTCGGCCGAGATCTACCAGACCGCCCTGCAGCGGGGCATCCTGGGGACTCGTTCCATCACACCTCAGGACCTGTCCCTCCACGGCATCGTTCCTGGACCGGGTCTTCCGCTGCGGGTGCAGTTCGATGTGGCCGACGACACCGTCAATCCCTATTCCCAGCAGGCCAGCCTCGAGATCCAGCGCGAGGTGGCCGACGGCTACACCGTCTCGCTGGGATACAACCTCAACCGGGGCGTCCACATCATCCGCCCCCTGGACAAGAACGTCTACCAGGCGGGAACCAACGAGCTGGGGCGCCCGATCGTGGGCTTTCACAATCCGCTGGTGCTGCAGGACAACATCTACGGCAGTTGGGCCAATTCCTCCTACCACGCCTTCATGGCCCAGTTCCGGAAACGCTTCTTCGACGGATTCACCCTCTCGGCCCACTACACCTGGAGCAAGACCATGGACGAGAACACCGACTACAACTCCTCGTTCCAGCCGCACTTGCAGTGGGACGCCAGGTCGGAGTGGGCGCTTTCCGCCTTCCACCGGAAACACAATTTCGTGGCCTACACGGTGGTGGATCTCCCCTGGAGATCGGGCACCGGCAGCGGATTCGGTCACGCCCTGATCCGCGATTTCACGGTCTCGGCCATTGCGAGCGCGCGCTCGGGGGCGCCCTTCAATCTCAACTCGGGCTTCGACAACGTGGGCGACCGCCACAACGACACCCACCGTCCCTGGGGCGTGGGCCGCAACGTGGGCATGGGGCCCGACTTCTTCTCTTTCGATCTCCGACTGAACCGTGAGATTCCGCTCACCGAGACCTGGACTCTGGGGCTGATCGCCGAGGCCTTCAACCTGTTCAACCGCACCAACTTCAAGCAGATCAACAGCACGGTCGGCGACGTGAGCATCGATGAGCTGCCCTCCCGGCTGGTGGGCCGCCGTGGACCGGTCACCGAGCCCTTTTCCTTCACCTCGGCATTCGATCCGAGACAGTTCCAGTTGTCGCTGCGCCTGAATTTCTGAAAGCATTCAAGCTTTCGATCCTGGTTGGAGCGGGTTATAATGTGCTGATTCCAGCCGGCGAGCGGCAAGTCAGGTCCAAGAGGCGTGTCGCCCAGGCAATTTTCCTTTCGGTCTGATTGGGACTAAAAATGGACATTTCCAAGGATTCCAAGGCAAAGCAGACCGGGCCGCTGAAGGGCTGGGCGGGCCGCATCCTCCCCGGAAGAGAGAAGCAGACCGTCTCCGATGCTCGGGAAAGCACGCCCCCGAAGCAGCCGCAAGCGCAGGCCTCCCCCCAGCCGGCGCCCGCTCCCGCCAGGCCCAGGAAAGAGAACTACCTGGGGGACACTTTCGTCATCCGAGGCGAATTGTCGGGCAGCCAGGACGTAACCATCGACTCGCGGGTGGAAGGAACGATCGACCTGCGCAACCAGGTGCTTCGGGTCGGCTCCAAGGCCCGGATTCAGGCCGACATTCATGCCGCCAACGTCATCGTCGCCGGAACCGTGATTGGCGACGTGGTCGCCCGGGACAGGGTAGAGATCACCCCGGCGGGTTCGGTGGTGGGCAGCATCCGTTCCAGCCGGATCTCGATTGCCGACGGCGCCCGGCTCAAGGGCAGTGTCGAGATGGTGAAAGCCGCGCCCAAGGTCCAGGCCGCCAAGCCGGCGGCACCCAAATCTCCGCCCGCAAAGGCCAAACCAGCCGGGGCGCCGCGCGCCAAGCCTCCAGAAGCCCCGCCGATTACCAAAGCCTCTCCCTGAGGCGATCGGTTAGCCTTTCCGCTCCCTCGCCGACCGTTCCCTTGCTTCCCAGCCCAGGCTGATGGCTATCAGCAGGCATCCCGTCAGGGGGATGAGCCAGGCTGCATGCTCCAGGCCGCCCATTCGCTGCGCCGCCCAACCCATCAGCGGGGGTCCGGCGATCGCTCCGATACTTCCGATCGCATCGACCAGAGGCACGGCCGTTCCAGCCCGATCGGCGAACCTGGTGGAGGCCAGGGAATAGACGGTGGGGGCCTGGGCTGAAAGAAACACTCCCTGCAGCACCATCATGGCGATGGCCATTCGAGGATCGGGAACCCAAAGCAGCAGGCTGTAGGCCAGCATGCCCCCGGCATAGCACAATCCCAGCAGGACCCTGTCCGAATAGCGGCCGGTCAGGAACAGACCCAGGATGATGCGACCCACCAGGTAGCCGAACGCGTTGGCGCCCATGATCTCACCGGCCAGGGCGGTGCTTCGCCCGAAGCGCATTTCGCAGAGGTTGGGCGTCCAGGCCACGATGTTGCCGGCGGCAAGGTTGTCCAGGACCACCAGAAAGCCGATGAGAAGCAAGGCTGCCTGTCCCAGCAGCGAGCTGCGGTAGCACCGGAAAAGCCCGGTGAGCCAACCCGCCACGGTGTCCCATGGCGTTGCGCTAGCGGCCGGATCTGCGGTCGGCCCGGGCTCCGGAGGCGATCCCGCCAACCGGACGCGAAGACCGGTATTCCCCAGGCTCCCCCAGAACAGGAGGGCGACGGCAACTCCCGACACCCACAGGTAGAGACCGACCCCGAACAGAATGGGCCGCCACACCTCCAGGAAGGAGACCAGGTGCCCCAGGCCATAGGGCGCGCCCGTCCCGGTGGCGGCAAAAACCGCCATGGTCCACATGAACAGCCGCTGGCTCTGGGAAGCGAAGTGGGCGGCGATGGTGGCGCTGGTGACCGAGAGTACCCAAAGGGTCCCCATCCCCATCACCGCGGCCCCCAGGCGCAGCAGGAGAAAGTCGGGCGCCATGGCCACCAGGATCGACCCCAGGCCGGAGAGCCCCAAGGCCAGTAGCGCCGAGCGGCGCACGGCAATGCGCTCGGTCACGAAACCGGAGGCGAACAGAGCCACCATGACTCCCACGAAAAAGAAGGACTGGATCTGCCCCCTTTGTTGAAAGTCCAACTGGAAAGTCTCGGCAAAGCCTTCGAAGAGGACCGGCAGCAGGTTGATGGTCACCCCTTGCTGGAAGGCCATCACAAAGATGAAGATCAGCAGGGTCCGCCGTCGCGGGTCCGCCGTGAGCTGGGTCGTCATGGATGTGTTTCCGAAACAGAGTGCTGAAACTATTGTGGAGGGACCTGTGCCGGGTGCTCTTGGCCAGCCGGGAAAGGGGCCGGGGCGGTTGTCCGTGTCTCACCACCTTGCCTTGGGCAAAGCGGGCGAGCTCCAGGTCGCCGAAGGGGTTGGCTGGAGGGTTCGGAAGTTCCTGCTCAAGTAACCCTGGATGGAGTGCGGGGGGATTCTCGACGCGGCTCCTCCCCCTCCCCGAGGGACTCCGAAGCCGTCCAGACCGGTGCTTGTCTGGCCATTCCCTTGAGGTCGCTCTCGCCCAACACGGAAGATTCCCCCGCCGCCGGAGTCTGTGCGAGCGCCGCCGCCGGTCTTCGGCGAGCTCCGCGCTGTTTCCTGAGTCCCTGAAACACCAAGCTCCCAATCGTGCTGTAATTTCGGGCCAGGAGCTTGATCCAGGCCCAGCGGGTCATCTGTGGGAAATAGATGCCTCGGAAGAGGATGCGCGCCACAAAGTGCATGACCTGATACCCGAAGGTCTTCCCGTTGCGGAGCAGCCAGTCCTGAGATTTGCGGAACGCTCGCGGCCTGTAGCAATGTTCCCAGGCGCGGCGAACCTCTTCTTCCGCCTGGTCTGCCGTCAGTCCCTTGGGGAGATAGGCGGCCTTGAAGGCCTGGAAGTCGAGCCAATGTTCCGGCCGGGTCAGCCGCCCCTCGCGCTGCAAGCGGTCGTACAGCGGTGTGGCCGGGTAGGGCGTGAGTATCCCGAAGACCGGCAGGCCCGGAGGCCAGGCGTCGACTTGGCGGTAGGTGTTCGCCGAGACGCCCGGGCGATCCCCCTCCATGCCGAAGATGAAAGAAGTGATGGCGTAGAGCTCGTACTTGGCCAGCAGGTTCAGGATTTCCGCATACTCGGCGGGCTTGTTGAACTCTTTGCGGGCGACTTTGAGGCTGTCGGGATCAATGGACTCCAGGCCCATGAAGATCCAGCGACCGCCGCTTTCGGCGATGAGCCGCACCAGCTCTTCGTCTCGCAACAGGTTCATGCTGATCTGAGCAATCCAGGGAACACAGGCATCCTGGGCGATCATGTCGCGCAACAGGGACTTGGTCCGCTTGCGATTGATCGCGAAGTTGTCATCGATGAAGAAGACACTGACCAGTGCGTTCCTTTCCTTGGCCAAGGCCTTCAGGCAGAGCAGTTCGTCGATGACGTTCTGGTTGTCGCGGAAGCGAATCTGGTCTCCGAAGAATCCGGTCACTGTGCAGAATTCACAGCCGTAGGGGCAGCCCCGCCCGGATTCCACGGGCACCACGTAGAGCTCGTCATAGTTCAGGCCCAGCCGCTTGAGCATCCGCTTGGCCGTGGACGGCACGAATCGCATGAGATCGAAAAGCGAGAGGTCGATCCGGTCCCACCTCACCTGCGGATAGTTCTTGAGACTCGGCTTGACATCCTTCCCGTCGATGACGGTGGGCTGGTAGACCTGCTGCAAAGTCCCGGCGGCCGCATCCCGCACCACCAGAGGCCAGGTATCGTCCGCTTCGCCCAACACCACCGCGTCGGCGTATTGAGGATGGCCGGTGAGGCCCAGGGGCTCGTTGGGGACTTCGGTTACGTGGGGACCTCCCATCACGATGGGCACGTCTGTTTCACTTCGAATCGCCGCCGCCATGTGATACGCCTTCTGGGCCATGCGGGTCATGAAGCCCATGCCCACCAGGTCTACATCGTTCCGGACGATGAAGTCGACCAGCTCTCGGGCGCTCAGGTGACGCACATTGCCGTCGATGATGCTGACCCGATGCTCCTTCGGCGTCAGTCTCTGCAGGACAAAGGGCCATAGTTGCGGGACAAAGTTGTTGGTCACCTGATTGTCAGGCACGTACAGGAGGATATGCATCGTGGTTCCTTCTTGATCGGTTCCGTCTCGGCTCTATTTCCCTGACTCCCGCCAGGTCCTCAAATCTTTCACGGAACGGGTATGGTTGTAAAGCCGCAAGTC
Organism: Terriglobia bacterium; assembly: GCA_963665655.1. Lineage (GTDB taxonomy): Bacteria > Acidobacteriota > Terriglobia > Versatilivoradales > Versatilivoraceae > Versatilivorator. Next base: position 2,603,725 of record OY762429.1, on the reverse strand, counting down.
GGCAGCCGACGCAGATTCGCGGAAGGTTCCGCCTGCGGGCCGGTGGCGCGCAGGTTGCCTCCCCCGTGGTGTAACCTTTCGAATGGTGCGGGCCATATTACCCCATCCGGCCGCAGATTCGAAACAAGTCCTGAACAGGCGTGCCATTTTCAGGGGGGAAACCGGCGTCGAGTTGCATGGGTCACCGGGTCTCCGGGGCGACTGCTTTGGGGAGGGGAGTGATATCGCCTTTTGGGACCTGCGAGGCAAGGCCCTGGGCAAGACCGTGCAGGAGCTGCTGGGGGGATCCAGGGAGCGTGTGCCCGCCTATGCCAGCGCGCTGCTGTGGACGGACAGCCTGGAGTCGCTGGGCCGGGAGGCGGCCGGCTACGTGGACCAGGGCTACCGCCGGGTGAAGATGCGGATGGGCAAGGACGAAACCTGATTTCCCGCTGGACTCGGACATTCCCGGGCTGCAGCCCACCGTTTTCCTGTCGGAACCGCCACCCTACGCGGACTGGGATCGAGCCCCGGCCATGGTCCGCAAATAAGGGTTGAAGTCGCGGGGCCGGTCGCGTATGGTTTCCCTCTATCTTGTCTGCGATGGGGATCCGCCGGCGCCCGCTCTTGCGAAGCGGCCCCGTCTTGGTGTCTGATCCAGTATAGGGGAGGAATCAGGTCATGAACCTCAGCCAGGACCAGCTTCGGTCCATGTACCGGACCATGGTGTCCATCCGAAACTTCGAGGAAACCGTCAAGCAGGCCTTTGCCAAGGGCCATATTCCCGGATTCGTGCACCTCTACGTGGGCGAGGAGGCCATTGCCACCGGTGTCTGCAGCGCCTTGCGCCCCAGCGACACCATCACCAGCACCCACCGGGGGCACGGGCACTGCATCGCCAAGGGCTGCGACATGAACTCGATGATGGCCGAGATCTATGGTAAGGCCACCGGGCTGTGCAAGGGCAAGGGAGGGTCCATGCATATCGCCGACGTGGGAAAGGGCATGTTGGGCGCCAACGGGATTGTGGGCGGGGGGCCGCCCCTGGCCTGCGGCGCCGGTCTGACCTCGGTGGTGACCGGCAGCGGGGACGTCTGCGCCTGCTTCTTCGGGGACGGCGCCTGCGAGCAGGGAACCTTCCATGAAAGCGCCAACCTGGCGGCCATCTGGAATCTTCCGGTCATCTTCGTGGCCGAGAATAACGGCTATGCCCAGAGCACCCCTGCCAGCTACCACTGCGCCATCGAGAACATCGCCGAGCGGGCGGCCAGCTACGGCATCCCGGGGGCGGTGGTGGACGGAAGCGACGTCTTCGCCGTGCATGAAGCCGCCGTGGAAGCCGTGAAGCGGGCCCGAGCCGGGCAGGGGCCCAGCCTGCTGGAATGCAAGACCTATCGTCACCACGGCCACTTCGAGGGGGACCAGCAGACCTATAAGGATGATCTCTACAAGAGCGTGTCCCAAGGCAAGGACTCCATTCGGGATTTCCGGGCCCTGGTCACCCAGCACGGCTGGTTCACCTCGGAGGAGCTGGATGCCATCGACCGGGTGGCCAGGCAGGCCGTTGAAGAAGCGCTGGCCTACGCCGAATCCAGTCCCCTGCCCGGGGTGGAAGAGGTCACCAGCGACGTCTACGTCAGCTACCCCTAGTCGAGACAGGACACCGATTCACCGTACCACCAAGGAGGTCTTGAAATGGCTGTAGTCACCGCCGCCAGAACCATCACTATCGCCGAGGCTCTCAACGAGTCCATTCGACTGGAGATGCGCGCCGATCCCAAGATCGTCATCATGGGCGAAGACATCGCCGGAGGCGCTCAGGTGGAGCACCTGGAAGATGACGAAGCCTGGGGTGGCGTCATGGGCGTGACCAAGGGATTGGTGCACGAGTTCGGCCGCGAGCGGGTATTGGACACCCCCATTTCCGAGGCTGCTTTCATCGGAGCCGCGGTTGGGGCAGCGGCCACCGGGCTGCGTCCCATCGCCGAATTGATGTTCTGCGGATTCCTGGGGAGTTGCCTCGATTCCCTGCTCAACCAGGGCTCCAAGCTGCGCTACATGTTCGGCGGAAAGGCCACGGTTCCGGTCACCATTCGCACCATGATCGGAGGCGGCTTCCGGGCCGCCGCCCAGCACGCCCAGACCCTCTATCCCATGTTCGCCAACATCCCCGGCCTGAAGGTGGTGGCCCCCTCCAACGCCGCCGACGCCAAGGGCCTGCTGACGGCTTCCATACGAGATGACGATCCGGTCATCTTCTGCGAGCACATCACCATGTACACCCTGAAGGGCGAGGTGCCCGGGGGAGAGCACATCGTGCCCATCGGCAAGGCCGCCGTGGCCCGGCCGGGCAGCGACGTAACGTTGCTGGGGGTAAGCCTCACCGCCGTGCACGCCTTGAACGCCGCCGAGACCCTGGCCAAGGAGGGCATTGACGCCGAGGTGATCGACCTGCGCACCGTGTCCCCGCTGGACGAGGAGACCATTCTGGAATCGGTGCAAAAGACCGGGCGCCTGGTGATCGTCGACGAGGCCAATCCTCTCTGCGGGCTGGCCTCGCACATCGCCGGCATGGTGGCCAGCCGGGGGTTCCACTGGCTGCGGGCGCCGGTGGGCATGGTAACGGCCCCCCACTCCCCGGTGCCCTTCAGCCCGGTGCTGGAGGACGCCTACCTGCCCAATCCGCAAAAGGTGGTGGCCGCCGTGAAAGAGACCTGCTCCAAGGCATCTTGAGTGGGTGGCCGCTGATCGACAGGGAACGAGGAAAGGTCCGATGCCTATTGACGTCATCATGCCCAAGATGGGCATGGGAATGAGCGAAGGCAAGCTGTCCCGCTGGCAGGTCAAGGACGGAGACTCGGTGGAGGCCGGCCAGGTCGTCCTGGAGGTGGAGACGGACAAGGCCACGGCGGAGATGACGGCCGACGTGGACGGGGTCATCAGCGTGGTGGTGGCCGAGGGAGAGGTGGTGGACGTGGGGACGGTCCTGGGTCGGATCGAGCCCGCCGAAGGGGCCGTGGCCAGGCCCCGGGCTCCGGGCGCGGCCGAGGGTCCCAGCGCCGAGATCCTGCAGGCCAACGGCATCGCCCTGAACGTGCAGAAGACCGGCGAGGGGCCGGCGGTGGTCTTCATCCACGGCCTGAGCAGCTCCATGGAGCTTTGGACCGGCCTGGATCAAGCGGGTTTGGAGGGCCGCACCCTGATCAGCTACGACCTGCGCGGCCACGGCCGTTCCGAGCAGACACCGGGCGCCCACACCCTCCGCAAACACACCGCCGACCTGGGCGCTCTGCTGGAAACGCTCGGGGTTGAACAGGCCAGCCTGGTGGGCCACTCGCTGGGGGCCATGATTGCGGTCGAGCTGGCCGCCAGCCGGCCCGAGAGCGTGCGTTCGCTCTCGCTGCTGTCCACCACGGCCGCCTTCCCCCAGGAAACCCGAAACACCCTCTTCGAGCTGGCATCGGCAGCCACCTTCGGCGGCATGGAGGGCATTGCCGACCCACTCATCGAGCTGACCTTCAGACCGGCCTTTCGCGACGCCAATCCCAAGGTGGTCGAGGCCATCCGCCGCAGCATCCTTTCCAGCGACGCCGCCAGCATCGTGGCCGCCACCCGCATGGTGGCCAAAGCCGACCTGCGCCCTCGCCTGGGCAGCCTCAAATGCCCTACCCAGGTCCTGGTGGGTTCGGAAGACAGCCTCACGCCGCCGGACCTTTCCCGCCAGTTGGCCGCCGCCATCGAGGGCGCTCAACTGCACGAACTGCCCGATTGCGGACACGCCGCCCCGGTGGAGCAACCCGCCCCGGTCACCCGCCTGCTGGCCGAGTTCGTCTGATCGGACAGCCGGCATTCTCCTGGAACCCGTTGATTCGACATGAGCAAAGTCGGGATCGTGGCCAATCCGGCGTCGGGTAGAGACATCCGCCGCCTGGTGGCCCAGGCCTGGGTGGTCTCCAACCAGGAAAAATCGGCCTTGACCGCTCGCCTGCTGCGCGGCCTGGAGGCAGCCGGAGTGGAGCAGGTGATCTACATGCCGGAGCCGGCCGGAATCTGCCCCAAGGCCTGCCAGAAAATGGGTGAGACCCGGTTGCGGGTGTCTCCGCTGGAGATCCCGGTCAGCGGCGGTCCCCAGGATTCCACCCGGGCGGCCGCGGCCATGGTGGAGGCCGGCGTCGGATGTATCGTGACGCTGGGCGGCGACGGGACCAATCGAGCGGTCTTCAAGGGCAGCGGGAGCGAAGTTCCCCTGTTGCCCATCTCCACCGGGACCAACAACGTCTTCTCCGAATTCCAGGAAGGCACCACCGCCGGACTTGCCGCCGGACTGCTGGCCACGGGCCGGACCGACCGCCAAACGGCCTGCACCCGGTCCAAGGTGCTCTGGCTGCACGACCCCTCGGGCGTGGTGGACCTGGCCCTGGTCGACCTGGCCGTCACCACCCGGACCTTTATCGGGGCCCGGGCCATCTGGGAAGTGGATCACCTGAAGGAGCTCTTCCTGACCCGCGCCCAGCCCTGGAGCATCGGCCTGTCGGCCATCGGGGGTTTCGTGGAAACGGTGACCGCCGAAAGTCCCCGGGGACTCCACCTGGTCTTCGGCCCGGATGGCCGGCGGGTGACGGCGCCGCTGGGGCCGGGGCTGTTCCGGGAGATCTCCGTCAGCGCCGTGCACCGCCTGGCGCTGGAAGAGAGAAAGCCGCTGGAGATGAGAGAGCCGGTAACCCTGGCTTTCGATGGAGAACGGGACCGGCTGGCCGGCATCGGGGAAGAGCTGGAGATCCGATTAGGCTCCGAAGGACCCTGGGTGGTGGACACGGCCCGGGCGGCCCGTGTTCTGTCTCAGAAATAGGGTTGCCAGATTTCGGAGCGCAGCGGCGCCGGATTCCAGGAGCGACGACGAAGACGGCGCCGTTCCGCCCGAACCCCTTGGGCCGATGGAGGTTCCGGGGAGGGGAAGCAGAACGGTGCCTGTCGGCTGAATCGCAACGGAGCCCTTTGCAAAATTCGGAATCGAGCATCTCCATAAAACAACAGAAGAGCGGACTTGCCCCGCGAGTCACCTCTCCCCTGGCTTCTCCTGGGAAGGCTGCCGCTGCCAGGTGAATGGGGTGAACGGCTCAACCACAAAAAGCACAAAAGGCACAAAATCAGGCCCCAGTCTTGCCCAATCCCGTTTTTGTGCCTTTTGTGGCCTTTCGACGGAGAACCGCGTTCTGGAAATCCTGATTCCTCAATGAGATTTGAGACCTGGCGATTCCAGCTTTTGTGCCTCTTGTGGCCATTCAGGCACAGAGCGGCCCTGCTCCTGGAACTTCCTGTCCCCTCTCCCGATCCACAAAACCCTTGTCTGCGGAATTTTGCAAAAGGCTCAACGGGTATCTCATTCCGAACCTTGTCCCTGGTGCCGCCTTGCGGCCGGGAGGCTGAGGCGAAACCCGCCTACAGGTCCACGCGGTAGAGAGGCTCCAGGCCAGCCGCCACCCGGTCGGCGTTGTCGGCCGCCACCCGGGCCCGCTTTCGGGAGGTGCCGTCGGTCACGCCGGCGATATGGGGCGTGGTCACCACCGTCGGCAGCTTGAAGATGGGGGCCTCGGGATCGGGCGGTTCCTTTCCTTTGAAGAATGCCGGAGGGATGGGCTAGAATACCAGGCAAGGACCCCGTTCGAATTTGCGCGATGGCTGGTAGGGATACCGCTGTCGCCCGATTCGGAGTGCAGAGAGTCCGGATTTCGTCTCAGGGCGCATCCCTGGATGCGCCGAACCATCGAGGTCAGTCTCATGAAAAAGTTTATCCTTCCGGCCCTGCTGTTCCTCTTGGGCAGCGCGGGGATCCGGGCCGCCGATTTCTGGGAAAAAAAGGAATACAAGCAGTGGAAGCCCAAGGACGTCCACAAGATGTTGACCAAATCTCCCTGGGCCCAGAATGTCTCCCTCGACGCCATGCGGATGAGACGGGGAGGATTCGAGAACATCGAAGGCGGTCCGACGGAGGATCCGTCGGCGCGGCGTGGCGACCCGGACCAGTCTCAGGGCGGTGGAGGCGCTGATGTCGGGTTCGGCGGCGGTGGCGCTGGCGGTGGCAGTCCTCCCAGCGGCAGCGTGGGTTCCGGCGGCGGATTGGGCCCCCCATCCGGTAGCCCGCTTGGTGGCGGCGGCCCCGGTCTGGGCGGCCGGCGCCCCGCGGCGCGGCGGGGACCGCCTCCCATCAACGTGACCGTCCGCTGGGCCAGCGCCCTGCCGGTGAAGCAGGCCATCATTCGGGCCCGCTACCGGGGCGACTTCGAGGAATCGGAACAGGACAAGCAGCTTCTCAACATGAAGGACGAGCAGTATGTGGTCCTGTTGAGTGGTCTGCCCAGCAGGATGGCGCGCGGCCTGCAACGAAGCACCGATCGCATCAAGCAGATGACGGTCCTGCATCGGAAGAAAAAGGACCCCATCGCCGCCGCTTCGGTGGAGGTCTTGCCCCGGGATCAGTTCGTCGAGATCTTCATGTTCTTCCCTCGCGACGAAGCCATAGCCCTGGAGGACAAGGAGGTGGAAGTGCGAACCCAGGTCGGCCCCTTCAAGATAAAGCGCAAGTTCAAGCTCAAGAAAATGGTCTTCAACGACAAGCTGGAGCTTTGAGACCCTCCACCCCCGCCATCAACCCCCTGAAGGCCCGTCTGGCTGAAGACAAGCCGGCCATCGGCATGCTGGTCTCCATGCCCAGCGTGGCCACCACCCAGATTCTGGCTGCCGCGGGCTTCGACTGGCTCTTCTTCGACATGGAGCATGGACCGATCGACATCGCCTCGGTCCATGCCATGGTGACGGCCACCCAGGGGACCCGCGCCGCCCCCATCGTTCGAGTTCCCTGGAACCTGCACTGGCAGGTCAAGACGGTGCTGGACGCCGGCGCCATGGGGGTGGTCTTTCCCATGATCCACAACCGGGCCGAGGCCGAGGCCGCCGCCCGGGCCGTTCGCTACCCGCCGCGAGGCAACCGCGGCTACGGCCCGTTCTACGCCCCTGCCAGGTTTGGAATAACCCGGGAAGCCTACGTGGACCCGGCCGACGACCAGATCCTGTGCATGCTGCTGATCGAGCACCGTGAGGCCATCGACAACATCCGGGAGATCGTGAACGTTCCGGGCGTGGACGCCTGCCATATCGCCCCCAGCGACCTGGCCATGAGCTACGGTTATCGGGATGGTCCCGACCACCCGGAAGTCCAGGACGCCATCGGTCGGGCCGAGGAGGTCATCCTGGCCGGCCCCACCACCCTGGGCGGGTTGGCCCTCGACAACGCCACTGCCAACCGGATGATCGGCCGGGGGTACCGCATCATTCTCGCCGGCTCCGACACCCTGCTGCTGGAACGCGGTTCCGCCGACATCCTGGGGGGCATCGACCGGGGCGACTGAGGCAGCCGGGTTCTCAATTTCATCCAGCCATGTCCACTGAAAAAATCCCCGCCACGGTGGTGGCTGTGGCCGGGTCGGCAGGCCTGGACGTGACCCTGCGCGATCCTCCCCGCCACTGGATCGGCGAGGTGGGGCGGGACGTCTACACCCACCGGACCCTGCTGCCGCTGCACCGGCCCCCCGACATGGGGCTGGGCGGCAATGGGGGGTCGGCTTCCTATGTGCTGGGGAAACTGGGCCGGAAGGTTCACCTGAACGCTCCCATTGGCCGGGACCCGGCCGGGCAGCTTGTCCGAGGCTGGCTGGAGGGGGCCGGGGTGAAGTGCACCACGCCAAGCGGCCGCTCCACCATGCAGGCCATCACCGCCGTGGACGCCTCCGGAAGGCGGCTGGGGACCCTCCAGCACGTCGGCCCCACTCTGGACTGGAGCCTGTCGGCTCGGGACGAAACGGCGACCTGGCTGCTGGCCAGCCTGCCGGGACAGATCCCGCTGGAGATGCTGCCCCGGGTCCTGGATCTGTTGAGGGACTTCGGCGGGCCGGACCGGGTGCGGGTGCTGGATACGGGTCTCGGCTGGACGGGCAAGGCCGAGCCCCGGCAGGTGGCGGAGTTGTGGGCCCGGGCCGAGGTGGTGGTGGGCACTCTGGAAGAGTTGACCTTCTGGACCTCCGGGCGCAACGGCCGCGAGGTGGCCGAACGCGTGCTGGTCGCCGGACCTCACACCGTGGTCCTCAAGTTGGGCCCGGAGGGGGCGGCCTACCAGTCGGTGAAGGAACCCTATACCCACCAGTCCCCGTTCCGGGTGGCATCCAGCAACGTCAGCATTGGAGCCGGGGACGCTTTCAACGGAGCCCTGATCGCGGCCCTCATCGAGGATTGCCCCCTGGCCGAGGCGGTGGCCCGGGCCCAGCAAGTGGCCGCCCGGGTGGTGGAGCGGGGACGCGGCGTCCTGGGTTGGGGCGAGAGCCCGGCTTGAGGGTGGCACAAGGCAAGCCCGCCCCCCGCCCCCCACGACGGGGTGGATCATTCGAGGGTGAAACCACCCAACATCATGAGGTTTCGGCAACCGGGAAATGTTCCGTCAAACCGGTCGGCTGCATTAGGGAACATGGATAGACAGGATGAACAGGATATAGAGGACGAAACGCTGCGCAGAGACTGCAACCTCATAGTTGTAAACCATTACTTATAAAAGATTTAATAAGGATAAGCCGATTGCATTTCCTCAATATATCCCTCTTTTTGAAAGGGAATCCACTGGACCGTTCGGGACGTTGGCGGACAGGTCAGCCGGTCAGCCGAGTATCAACCCTGAGTCTGGGTCCGTCGAGTGGAATGGCAAGCTGCGCATGCTGCGAACCGGAGAGCGTTGGTGGTAGGCACCCTTCAGGCGTGCCTCTCTCGGCCTTAGGGCCACTTGTGGTCTGCTGTTTTTGGCTGCCACGAGTTGCTCAACTGAGAATCGCTTGCGCTTCAACTGACATCCTCTTTCCTCTCACAGTTTGCTGAAATCACTCCCTCAATGGTTCAGTTCCGAGGCAGGCTCTCATCCTTGGAAGTGTGGTCAACCTTATGAACTCGGCATTCATGTATACTGCTGATGCCGGAACCGTTAGAAGCCGCACCGGGCGCTTCGGCGCGGCTTCGAATGAAAGCGTTTTCAGCGGAGAATTAGTCCATGATGCCATTTCGAGCATGCCATCGTGGTGCCATCCACCTCGCGGCCTTGTGGCTGGTCGTGAACTTGACAGCTCTGGCTTCCGCGACCGGATCGCCGGAGAATCTGCTGAGCGATCCCGATTCCGCAAAGGAATCAGAGTCATCTCAGCCGTTTACCGTCAAAGTGCCAGTGAACACCGTGTTGGTGCCTGTGACTGTCACCGACAAAGCGGGCAAGCCAGTCGCAGATCTAATCGTCGATGACTTCAAGATTTACGAAGACGGCAAACGTCAAGAGATTCAAAGCTTCGAGTTGGCGACCAGACGACCGACCGTCGTTCCGGACGAGGGAAATCCAGCCGGTGGTCAAGCTGATGGACAAATTCGGGGGCTGGGATCTCTGGAAGACGCCCAGGGTGCGCAACCCAACCTTTTTGGTTGCTTTATCGACGACCTGACTACGGTTTCACCCGGATACTTTGCTCGGACCCTCTCCGCGCTCAAGAAGTTCGCTGCGGAAGAAATGGGGCCTCAGGACCAGGTGGGAATCTTCTCGGCCTCCGGGAACGTCCGAATACCCTATACCAGTGACCGGAAGCGATTGCAGGACCAGCTTGAGGATCTGAAAGCAGGACAACTGGCATTGTCCCGCCCTCTCCTACTCAGGCAGGCGGCAATCCGCACACTCCTGACCAGCCTGGATCAGCATCTTCTCTTTCTGCAGCATGTCAGGGCGCGCAAGACCTTGGTCCTGTTGTCCGTGGGGTTTGTTCCCCAGCACGCCATGCGATGGAGGCTGGATCGGTTGATTGACCAAGCCCTGCGATCCCGAGTGACCCTCAACACCGTCGACACAAAGGGTCTCCACACCGCTCACTTAAGCCGAGACCGTAAACGTCGTAGCCACATCGCTAACTTAAACCGATACTTGGCTGAACTGGAACGCTACCTGGAAAAGCTGGCCGTAGACACCGGGGGCAGCTACATTCGTGGCAGCAACGATCTTCTGGAGGGCCTAAGACAGATCCACAACACCCAGTCCGTTTACTATGTGCTTTCCTATGCTGCCCCCGATCAGAGTTCCGGCGGCAAATATCACAGAATCAAAGTGGAAGTGGACCGGCCCGGCCTGACACTCAAACACCGCATGGGCTACTTTGCGCCCCGGGAAAAGCTGTCCCTTGAGAACCGCAAGAACAGAGATCTTCAGCTCGCCCTTGAAGCACCGGTCGAATTCAATCATATTCCCGTGCAATTGGACTATGAGTCTTCACAGCTCGACGAGGAGCGCTATCGCTTGAGCGTGTTGACCCACGTCAAGATTGAGGGAGTGCATTTTATTCATCAGGCAGGGAAACACCAGAATCTGCTCGATCTGGTCGTGATGGTCTACGACGAACACGAGAAGCAGGTGGAGGGTTTCGAGAAGAACGTAGAACTCAATCTGAGCGAGTCCAGCTATCGCACCATGCTCCATCATGGATTCACTTCCAAGATGGACGTGGAGCTTCCCGCCGGCCAGTACAGGATCAAGGCCATAGTCCGAGAAGGCAATCAGGCCAAGATGGGTTCACTTGAAGAAACGGTCGAGGTTCCCATCCCAGAGAGTAAGGCAAGCTCCCCGGATTCTATGGCAAAGGCAGAGGGTGCGCAGGTGGACAAGCTATCCGTTCCGAAAAGCGGGGCAGAAGCGAATCCCGCCGATGCAGTTTCTGCAGAACCAGATCCCATTCCTTCCTTTGCCCCGGATGGTCTGGAGAACGGCGATCTCGTGCTGAGCCAGCACCTCATTCCCCTGGCTGATCTGAGCGCCGACGAGCAGCAAAGCCTGTTGGAGGACGGCCAATCGGTGACCTTCGGAGACACCTTGATTCTTCCTCCGATTGATGATCAGATCGATCGCCATTACCCGGTCACGATCTTTTACAGAATTTACAACCTCAAGTATCCCGAAGAGAGTGAGAAGATGACGGCTCAGATCCAACTCGCCGATGAAAGCGGCCGGGTCAGCCGGTTCCCCCTGATCCCTTTGGGGCAAGGCAACACCCAGTTCCGGAGATCTGGAATCGTCGATGTGACCTTTGATCTCTCTCTTGAGAACGTGCAGCCGGGTAGGTACAAGCTGACGTTGATGACGAGGGCACCAGCCGCCGGCGGGCAATCAGTGGGTCTCCAGACCACCATCATGGTCGTAGAGTAGATCTCGTCGGTGATCTGGATCGCTCGCACCCTCTCGGGGTCCCGTATACCTCAGTTCCGGGGGTGTTTCTTTCGCTTTTCTTCTTTTTGTGGTTTCTAAGGCCCGGTCAGCGCGTTGCGTTGCAAGGGATACCGTCAGGGGATTGCTGTGGGTGGAGTTTCTGGGGGTTTGTCCTACCTCAGTCGACAGCAGGAGAAGGCTGACCTGCAAACAGACTTGGACAAACTTAGGGAGTGGCTAACCGCACCTGCCGTGTTGCCGCGATACACAACGAACACAAAACTCACATTCGACCCATTCAGGTCTACTGCCCCCCGAAATCCAGCTTGGTCTCGGACTTGAACTGCTGGTAGTCGTGAAACTCGGTTTCCTCCAGTGTAGAGTTTCGTCGATACTTTGTGTAAATCAGGGATCTCGCAGGAAGAAGCACCGTCTCTTCTCCAATCTCGAAGTAATTGTAGTCAAAAAGCATCCTTCCCGATTTCACTCTGTGTCCCTTTGTCAATCCGATTGGTTCCTCGGCAACGTATCTCAGAACCCTGCCCGTGTCGCGGTCGATATAGATCGTCCCCTCGAACCCAACCAGAATGACCTCATCCACTCCGTACTCACCATACTGGTATAAATCCCTCGGCGTCACCGTCCGGAACACATGGACCCCATACCCTCTCAACTGCGCGTCCTCGATCCATTCGAACCGGGTCTGCAACTCCTCTCGAAACAGCTCGGTGAGCCAACTGGCGAAATAGCCCCGTCCATATCCATCTCTACTGCCGCGGATCCATTCGTAACTCTCCCCCTCCCCCTTTACCATTCGCACCAACCACTCCGAATCGTGGATCCTCCGATTCCTGCCTTTAGGTCCCAGGGTCGAGCCTCCTCTCCGTTTAACACCCGGCATATATACCCTTGGCCGTTCCCGTCTCCATGCGCCTTGTTTGGAATTCGCCCATCTGGGCATCTTAAGCACCCACTCTCGCAACTTGGGCTTCGGAATGGCCGGACCCATAAAGATTCGGTTGGTCTTGCGGCAGGTGAAATTGGGCAATGCTTCCAGGTAGCCTTGCGCCCATTGGTGAGCGCGGGCTATGACTGCGGATGCATCCTCCGAGCTGCTCTTTGGCGACTGGGCACTAGCCTCGGGTAACGCAACCACGGTCATAGCCAACCAAAACATCGCGGCACCCGAAAGCCCACGGATTTTCCGAGGTCTTGGGAGACGGGCCGAATTCCTTGCTAACTTCAATGAAATTCGGTTTATATGCCTCATTTCTTACCCCTTTATCCTCTCTAGGAACTGCTTTTGCCGCATTGGCACATGGATTGGATTTGTAAGAATTGGACGGAGTCTATTGCCTGTTTTTCATTAGTCAAGAATACACTGAAAAAGTTCCTTTATCGCCATCAGATTTTACTGGAAGACCTTAGCCCATCTTTAACAACGTTTCTGATCGCACGTTTATTATCAACACGTTACAAAGACAAAAAACCGCAAGTGGCACTACAAACGGGTTGAAACCGGAGATTGAGGGGTTCAGACGATCATCTTGCGGACCCCTCCAGGCGCGGGATCGATGCCCAGGGCGTCGTAGATGGCCTTCTGATCAGGCTCGGCCCGAGTGGCCTTTCGGACGTGCAAGGTGCGCCCATCTCCACGCCGGAAGGTCACCGTCACCTGCTGCTGTCCTTCCAGGATGCGCCGCAACGTGGTCCAACTGGAGGAGTTGCCCCGCTGCTTGAGGCGTTTGCGGATGACCTGCACCAGTTGATAGGCGATGACCGTCAGGAACAAGTGGCCTTCCGACCGCACCGGCTTGTGATGATAGATCGGACTTCAGGGAGCGGAATACCGCTTCCACGTCGGTCAGAGTGGTGTAGGTGCGCCACAAACTCTCCTCATCCCAGCCGGTCTGGTTGCTGCGCAGGAAGGGGACTCGGTCGATGATCGGGTGGGCGTTTGAGGACATCCATGCGCTTGGGAGCAGGTTTTTCGGGGTTCTTATTCACTTATTCAATAGTGGGCAAGGGGCAAACTCAAGAGGCTGAAACCTCGAACCAATCCATCCTGTTCATCCTATCCATCCATGTAAATAAGTCTTTTTGCGCTCAGGGCCGAGACCAAACGCCGGAACTTGAAGGGCATCACTTCGTGTCCTTCGCGGATTTTTTCCTCTTCCTGTTTTCTTCGTGGCCCTTCGTCGTCCTTCGTGTGCCTTCGTGGATAACTCCTTTTTTCTGTTGTTTCAGTGAAGCCCCCGGAACAAATCCGGGCTACCCCGGTGTCTCCAGGGTGAGATCCCATTCTCCCAGCTTGCGCAGGCGGGTGGCCGCGGGCAGAATCGGCGGCTCGCCGGCGGCCGACCAGGCCGCCACCTCCTCCTTGTGCCCCAGTCTCGGGACCTTGCGGACCCGGCTGATGCCATCCCAGAAAAAGAAATTCTCCACTCCGGCCCCATAGAGCCGGTGCGCCTTGCGGTGATACTCCTCGGCCGTCAGCCCTCTGGGCATCAGGTTGAGCGCCAGCCGGCACCGGGTCCCTCGCACCAGAGAGACGTAGTAATCCACGTCCTCGGGCTTGTCCCAGGCAGGCTGATAGCTGTTGAGCCGAATGGTGGAGGAATAGGGGATGATGGTGTCCACCAGGCCCTCGCTGATCCAGGTCTTCAGGTCCATGCCGTGCAAGAGGTTTTCCTCGGGACGGAACACCACCGCCGAGATAGCCAGCCTCTTGGGGCGGTTGGTTTGTTGGGTGGCCTCATCCATCGCCTGGCGCAGCTCCCGCATGAATCGCGTCAGGGCCTGGCTGCGGAAGGTGAGCCAGCGGCGGTCCAGCTCATCCAGCCTGCGGGGGTCCTGGCCGTAGCGGGCCTGGAACCCTCGGACCAGCGGTTCCTCGTAGGCCACCAGGGGAGGCCGGCGATTGTAGAGGACTCCCACCCCGTCGATGGGGTATTGGGCCATCTCCCTGAAAAGAGAGATCACGTAGCGGCGGGTCTCGGGGAAGGCGTAGGAAATCCGGGGCATGGGCCTGCCCTGTCGATCCAGACAGGCCAGCTCCGGGTGCTTCTCGTAGAAGCTGCCCGCAATGTGGTCGTGGGGCGCCGGGTAGACGAACCCGGCGGTGCGGTAGGAGGCGTGCAGCTCGATTCCCATGTCTTGGGCCAGTTCGGCGGCCGCCCGCAAGGGGTCCACCCCTTTCCGGCGATAGGTCCTCCAGGTCACCGCCCACTCCCGATCGATGGCCCGGGGAAAGACCGGGTCGGGCCGGTTGAAGGCCCGGCCGTAATCCTCGGCAATCCTGGAGAGGTAGAGGGCCCGGTCCCCGCCGCCCGCCTCCCAGTAGACCCGCGACACGTCGGTATGCCGCAGAGGCTCCAGGTACTTGAGCACCTCCTCGGCCGATCCGGAAACATTGGAAAAGTGGGCGTCGGTGTGCGCGAAGAGGCGCTTGGTGGCCTTTTGAGCGCGGTCCCGCTGCAGACTCTCCACCTGCGGCGCCGACAGGGGGACCAGCTTGACGTAAGCCAGCCACCCGTGCCGGGTGCGGGGAATCCGGGTCTGGCGGATGAGCAGCTCGCGCCCGCTCAGATCGGCGCTCTTCCAGTAGATGTCGTCGATCCAGTTCTCGCGATGGTCGGTTTCTCCCCGCCGGCCGGTGACAGGGGTGTAGGCGGGGTCCCCCGACAACTTGACCTCAACCTGCTTGGGCTGTTCGAAGGGCTTTCGGTAGATGCCGACGTAGATCCTGTGCCAGCCGCTGCGGTTCAAGGCGTAGGTCAGGTCGGGAGCGGCGCTCTCCTCCAAGGCCACCAGCATGGTCCCGCCGAAGTCGTCGGTTTCGTACTCCAACGTCTTCCAGGTTCCGCGCTTCAGACGGGTAGCCAGGGCGGAAGCAGGCCGGCAGCGGTCCAGGTCGGTCAGGTAGACGGCTCCGTCCCCAGTGATCGGCGCCTCGGCCGCGGCGCCCGAGGCTTGGGTCGGAAACCGCAGAGCCAGACCCGCCAGCGCCGCCGCTTCCAGAAACTGACGGCGATTGGGGCGCCAGCCCCGCCCTTGGGACCTTCCACGGTTGTCGGTCATGGCTGTCCTCCTTAATGGTGGTCCACCCGCTGGCCGTCGGGGCGGTTCCTGAACTCCCGGACCAGGCGCAGGAAAGCCTCCACCACCGCCTCGAAGATCACCCGGCCCTTTTCTGCGGTCGCCAGCCTGGGGTCTCCCACCACCCCCGTCTTGCTGAAGCGGGTCCAGATATCCATGAAGAGCACCGGGGAGCTGGCCATGAGATCCAGAAAGATGAAGTTGGAGGGAGGCAGACCCATTTCCCTGACCGCCTTGTCCATCTGCACTCGGTCAGGGTCCAGGTGCAGGTAGACCGAGGTCTCCAGTTCACCGGCGTGGGCGATGCCTCCCCGCTCCGATTCCCGCACCTGCTGGATTGTCTCGGCGGCCAGCGACGGCCAGATGAAGGCGCCGCAGAGGCTGTCGGTCTCCAGGATGGTCCGGCGGGCCACCAGCTCCAGGATGGGCATGTTGGAGCCGTGCCCGTCGGCGATGAGGATGCGCTTGAATCCGTGGTGGGCCACGCTCTTGGTGACGTCCAGAACGAAGTTCAGCAGGTGCTCCATGCGGATGTCGATGGTCCCCGGGAAGTCCATGTGGTGGGTTTCAAACCCGTAGGGGATCGGCGGGAGCAGCAGGATCTCTCCATCGGCGCGGCGCGCCGCCTCCTCGCAGATGGACTGGATCAGGAAGTTGTCGGTGTCGAGAGGCAGGTGGTGTCCATGGTCTTCGACCGAGCCGATGGGCTGGACCACCACCGGCTGGCTGGGCACCAGAGCTTTCAGCTCCTGCCAGGTGTATTGCTGATACCGGTAGCTCTTGCGTTCCATAGCCTCCTCGTTTCAGGTCTCTCAGCCCGCCAGAATCGAGCGGAAGCGATCCATGACCAGCTCCAGTTGGTCCATGCCCAGGCTTACGGGATTCAGGATCAGGCGGCCCCGGGGCATCTCCTGCTGGCCGACCGCCACCGCCGGGTCCCCCTCCAGCAGGCCAAGCACCAGGTCCACCAGCGTCAGCCCCCCGGGCATCTCTTCGAGCTCCACGGCCAGCAGCGGATAACCCGACTGCCCGCCGTCCACCACGGTGACCCTCAGGCGGGGAAGCCCTTCCAGGCCGGCCCGGAGGGTCTGAATCTTGCCGGCCTGCTCCTGGCGCCAGGCCTCGGGGTCCTGTTCGAGGTAGGCTCTCACGGCCGCCACCAGGCCGGCGATTTCCTCCTTGCCCACCTTGAGCGGCCGTCCGATTCCCTGCAGCGGCGGCCCCGGGAGCCTGCCCGATTCCAGAAAGCGGCCGCGCAGCATCCAGGTCTCGGGCCAGACGTCCATGTCCTGGTGCTGCAAGGCCACCGAATCGATCAGGTCCCGGCGGCCCACCAGGATCCCGGACGCCTGGGGGCCGCCCAGGGCCTTGCCTCCCGAGAAGGCCACCAGGTCGGCTCCGGCGGCGACGAAGCGCTTCAGGTTTTCTCTGGGAGGCAGGGAGGCGGCCGCATCCACGATGACCGGCAGTCCATGGCGATGCGCCACGGCCACCGTGTCCTCCAGAGAGACGGCTCCCGGGGCCTGCATGTCCACCCACAGGACCGCCGCGGTTCGGACGTCGATGGCCGCCTCGATCTGCCAGGGCGCGGTCGGCCGAGCCTCGGGGTTTCCCAGTTGCCCCACCTCCACCAGCCTGGCGCCGGCAGACCGAAGGGCGTGGTCATAGGCATTGCGCTGGCAGCGCTGCACCACGATCCGGTTGGGCATGCCGCCGCTGTCCGGAAGGCGCTCCATCCGGTGGATGTCCAGGCCGGCCAGGCAGGCCGCGGCGGCAAGCTGCAACCCGGCGGCGGCTCCGCAGGTGACGTATCCCGCTTCGGCGCCGGTCACCTCGGCCAGGGTGCTCCCCGCCCGTTCCTGCAGTTCCTCGATGGATACGCTCCAGCGGGAAGCCTCCCCCATGGCCGCCACGGCTTCCGCCGCCATGGGGGGGCCGCCCAGGCGGGTCAGCGTCCCGGCGGCATTGACCACCCGCCGCACGCCCAGGCTTTGGTAGATGTCTTCCAAGGCAACTCGTTCTCTTTTGGGGAGGCTGCCGCAGCTACCCGCCGGCCGGGTTCAGAGTCGTTGTGGTCTCGATATCCGGAGACTTGGGTTGCAGAGCCAGGTAGTGGTAACGGGCTCCCAGCCACCGGGACAACTGATCGCCGTAGTGAGGACTGCCGGGATGTCCCGACTGCCCCTGGGCGTCCACCGTCCACAACCCGGCTTCCGGACTGCCCAGATCGGCGATCATTCGGAAATTGGCGCCCATGGTGGCGCCCCAGTTGGGGTCATACCCGGTATTACAAACGGTGATCCCGTTGCCCTTCACCGGTCGACCGCCCCGATCCAGCAGTTGTCCCAGATCGCCCCGGCCGGAAAGCACGTGCCTCAGGTGGATCCGATGGACCCGTCCCCAGGTCCAGCTCGAGACCTCGGCACCCATCCTCCGGGACAGCTCGGCCAGGCCGGCGCGCCAGGCCCGGACCACCGCGCTCCGGCGCGGCTGCCGCTGAAACCAGCCCACCCGGTCTTCTCTGAGCATCTGCGAGGCCAGTCCGCCGATGGCCCCGGAAACCAGCTCCACCTGGTCCTCGGGAAACCGCTCGCCGGCCACCGCGCGGCTCCAGTGGGTAAAGAAGGTCTCGAAAATGGAGGCGCCGGCGCTGTCGGTCTCCATGCGGCCGTCCCAGCCCCGGAGCTCTTCCACCGCTTCTGCATTCTCCCGACCGTGCTCGTCCAGGATCTGCAGCAGGTGGGGCAGGCACTCCCGGGCCCGCAGGGAGAGAACGTCGTGCTGGATCCCCACCAGGTCCTCCCGTGACAGGTCCCTCCCGTCTTCGATCCTTTGCCGAACCCGGCGCGCCCGGTGGCCGCTGCTCCAGGTGCCGGAGAGGGGGTAGGGATAATCGTCCGGGGCCGGCCGGTTGTTGGCGGTGGCGATCCAGCCTCTTTCCGGGTTCTTCAAACTTGGCATGCCCTGGAAGGGAATGAGCCCCTCCCACTGATGGGCCGGGTCCCAACCCGGCCGGTAGCCTCGTTCCCAGAGTCGGCGGATCGGGATCCGCCCCGTGGACTGCTGTCCGATGTTCCCTTCCACGTCGGCAAAGACCAGGTTCCAGGTGGGCATGATCCAGTCCTCCAACGCCTGGCGAAACTGGTCGGCGCTGCCGGCGCGGTTCATGCGCTGCAGGGCCGGCAGCCATCCCGAGCCTTCCGCTCCCAGCCAACGGAGCGATACCGGTCCCGTATCCTTCGCCAACGGGGGCAGCACCGAGTCTACGATGGGACCGTTTCTGGAATGGCGCACCGTGAGAGTCAGCGAAGGGGCTCCCTTCACCTCGATCTCCTCCGTTCGCTCGCGGGCCGGCTCCCAGCTTCCGTCATGGAGGAAACAGCCGGGATGGCCGGGATCGGTCTTCTCCTGATAGAGGTCCCGCTGGGAACAGATGTTATTGGTTACGCCCCAGGCCACTCGCTGGTTGCGGCCGATCATCACGGCGGGAACGCCCGCGTATCCGGTGCCGGCCACACTGAGGGAGGGGCTGCGCAGGTGCACCCCATACCAGCAGGAGACGGCGGCAAAGGCGATGTGAGGATCGCTGGCCAGCAGCGGCTTGCCGCTTCGAGTCCTCGAGCCTGCAATGGCCCAGTTGTTGCTGCCTTCCCCCTCGCAGGGGTCGCCGCCGGAGGGGCCCACCGCCGGGTCGGCCGCAGATTGCCGGGGCCGGGCCGGATAGTCGCCGGCGTGCAGGATGCTCTCTTCGTCGGACTCTCCCTGCAGGAAGGCCCGATAGAGAGTCGAGCCGGGGAGGCACCGTTTGGCCAGTTCCGGAATGACGATGACCGGGAAGCGGCCCGTCAGGTACCACTGGAACTCGACCTGTATGGCCAAGCTTGCAGCGGGCGACCAGGGCTCGGGCTCGTAGTCGAGCAGGTCGAACTCGATGGGCGGCGAGGTGCGGCTGCGCTCCAACCAGGCGTTGACCCCGTCCGAAAAGGCCTGGAGCCTCAGGGCTGCCTCTTCCGGCAGGCGGCTCTCCTCTTCGGCCGCGATGCCGGGCAGTCCCACGGTTCTGACCAGCAGGTCCGACTCGCTTCCTTCCGGGCCCAGAATCTCGGCCAGCCTCCCCTGTCCCTTGCGCCGCAGGTAGTCCAGTTGAAACAGCCGGTCCTGGGCCATGGCGAAGCCGTAGCCAAAGAATAGGTCCAGGTCGTTCTCGGCCGAGATGTGAGGAATTCCCCAGGAGTCGCGCTCGATCCGGACCGGACGCTGCACCGCCAGCTCATGATGGGCTTCCATATCGGGCACTCTGGAACGGACCTGGTCCCGCCACCACTCTTCGAACTGCTGCCTCGACAGGCCCGAGGCCGCGCACAGGGATTGGATGGACTCGCCCGCCCCCAGTCTCCCGAGACGGTCGTCGATGGGTTGATTCATTGTCTTCCTTCCTGGATATCCATGTTCCCTTGAGCCTTTTGCAAAAGGCTCCCTTGCCAATGGGTTCAAGGCACCGCCTCGCTACAGGTTGACGTATTCATTCCGCTCGCCCGGACTCCCCCGGGCCAGATAGAGTCTCAGACCGGACCAATCGAACCCGGTGGGAGACACGAAGGTGCGGTCGATGCGGACGTAAGTCGGAATGTACTTGATGGTGATGCCGCAGCGACGCCGCCGGGAACGGTTGGGGTTGGACCCGTGCCACAGGAAGACGTCGTGGGCGGAGAACTCCCCGGCTTTGAGCTCCACGTCGACCGCCCGGGTCTGATCGGCTTGCCCGAAGGCCAAGGGCAGAGTGGTCCGCCGGTCCGTATCGACCCGGTGGTTCAGGAGCACCTTGTTGCGGTGGGACCCCGGGATGACCTGCATGCATCCGTTGCTCCGGTCCGAGTCGTCCACGGCCAGCCACACCGTGAAGGTCTCCATGGGGTCGATGGGGAAAAAGGCGGCATCCTGGTGCCACTCCACCTCCAGTCCGTCCGCCGGGCGTTTGCTGATGACGTAGGAGGTAAAGAGGGCGACGTCCGGGCCGAGAATCTGTTCCGCAATGTCCACCAGGGGCTCGCTGAGGAAGAGATCCAGAAAGTAGCGGTTGCGGTAGTGCACCGACGGCATGTTCTCGGGCCGGGTTCCCGGCGGCAGCCCGGCGATGAGTCGGTCGATCTCCTCCCGCAGCCGAGCCAACTCGCTGTCGGACAGAATCTTCCCGCCCCTGGCGAAACCCTGCTGCCGGTACTGTTGCAGTGCTTGCCGGCTCAACCCGCATGTCTCGCCAGGTCGCTGACTACGCTTTGGAAGCCCTTTCATGTTCGACACTTTGCGGAGGCCGGATCGGGGCGACCATTCGGGCCTGTTTCTGGTTCCGGATCGGTCGGGGCGGACATCATATGGCCCGCGCCCGGGGAAGTCAAACCATCTCCCCGGCAGGGTTGGGCCTCGTCCGACAGGGACCGGGCGGCCGCCGTTTTCGCCGGCTTGGCTCCCGACCCGGGTCGTGATAGAGTTGGCCGCGGGACGACAGCCGGCCTCGAGGGGACGCTTCAATCGACTTTCCGGCGCCGGCCTGCCGGGGTTGCGCCATGACCGCCGAGTCCGAGTTCTCGATCGTCCACTTCTCCGACGCCCACCTGTTCGGCGATCCCGCCCACGTGATCTACGGGGTGCAACCCGCCCGCGCCCTGAAGGCCGCCATCGCCTCCATCAACGCCATCCGGCCGCGTCCCGACCTGTGCATCTACACCGGCGACTCGGTCTCGGAGCAGACCGAGGCCGCCTACCTGCTCTTCAAGGCCCAAATGGAAACGGTCGGCCCTCCGGTCCATTTTGCCGCCGGCAACCACGACGACCGCGGAAGCCTGCGGCGGCACCTGCTGAACCGGGAACAGCCGGACGGCGACCCCTACTACTACTGCCTGCATCGATCGGGCTGGCGGCTGGTGGTGTTGGACACCTCGTGCCCCGGGGAGGTCTGGGGAAGCATGGAGGAGGAGCAACTGCAATGGCTGGATCGGTTGCTCCGAGAACGCCAACCCACCCTGGTCTTCATGCACCACCATCCCCTGTCTATCGGCCTTTCCTGGATGGACGCGCTGATGTTGAAGAATGCCGATCCGCTGCTGGAGATCCTCAAGGGATCCCAATGCGTGGAGGCGGTCTTATTCGGCCATATCCATTTCGAATGCCACCTTCACTACGCCGGCATCCACTTCATGTCGGTGCCGGCCATCTCTTTCCAGTTCGGAGAGGGTCCCTGGTCCGAAAAGTCGGTGTCGTTGCCGGGCGGCTACCGCGTGATCTCCCTTGGAGAGCAGGGACTGCGAACGGTGGTGCACCGCCTGACCGCCGGCGAGCTACGGCCTGCCTGAAGGTCGATCAAGGAGAACGGTCTGATGAGAATTCCTCTTGGATGCTGTTACTGGCGGCCCATCGCCTTGCTGGTGGCTCTGTCGGCCATCTGGTTCTTTTGGCAAAGACCTTCCCAGGTCCCGGACATGTCGGCAAAGGAAGGCCGGAGCCTGACCAAGGCCGATATCGACCAGTGGATGGAGGAGTTGTCCAACTGGGGGCGTTGGGGCGACTCGGATGAGCTGGGCGCCCTGAACTTCATTACCCCGGCCAAGCGCAAGCAGGCTGCCGCTCTGGTTCGCGAAGGCGTTTCGGTTTCCCTTGCCCGGGACGTCGAGAAGCAAGAGTCGGTGGACAATCCCTTCCCCGTCGAGCATGACATGCTGTTGACCGGCAAGAGTCCCGGGATGTTCTCCAATGACGCCTACCGCATGCAGTACCACGGCTGGGCCCATACCCACATGGACTCCCTGTGCCACATGTTCTACGGGGGCAGGATGTTCAACGGGTTCTCTCAAATGGAAGTCACCGACGGTGGCGCAGGCAAGCTGGGTATCGAGACGGTGAAGGACGGCATCTTCACCCGCGGGGTCCTGATGGACATCCCAGCCCTCAAAGGGGTCGACTACCTGGAACCGGGAGATGCCATCTATCCGGAAGACCTGGACGCCTGGGAAAAGAAGGCCGGGGTGAAAGTGGGCCGGGGGGACGTGGTGCTGGTGCGGACGGGACGCTGGGCCAGGCGCGACGCCGAGGGCGCCTGGGACGTTTCCGAAACGGCGGCCGGGATGTATGCGTCCTGCGCCCGCTGGCTTCACCAGCGGCAGATCGCCGTGGTGGGCAGCGACGCCGCCAGCGAGGTGGCTCCCTCGCGCATCGAAGGCGTGGTCTCGCCCATTCACCAGCTCTCCATCATTGCCATGGGGGTCCCCATCTTCGACAACTGCGACCTGGAAGCCCTCAGCGCCACCGCCCGCCGCCTCCACCGCTGGGAGTTCCTGATCACGGCGGCCCCGCTGCCGGTCGGCGGCGGCACCGGATCGCCGCTCAACCCCATCGCCACCTTCTGACCCGGCCGGCCGCGCCGACTTCGGCTTGGGGTTCGTTCCTACCGGGCCGGGGTTCGGAACATCGGGAAAGACAGGAGACCAGTCCCATGAGAGCACTTTTCAGAGCCGTGGCCGTCCTGGCCGTCTGCACCCTGTGGGTTGCGCCGGCGCCGGCCGCCGAGGTCGATTTCCACGACGCCCATTTCCACATCGCCAACTACGTTCAGCGGGGCATCGGCCTGGCGGACTTCCTGCAGATCATGGGAGACAAGGTGGGCCGCGTGTCGCTGTTCGGCATTCCGCTGCAACAGAAGTGGGACTACTTCGAGTCCGGGAAACGGGCGCCGGACTACTACCTTCTCTCGGATTCCTCCCTCTACTACTACTCCTTTGTGGATGCCATGGTTGCCGAGGCTTACCGGGGCCTTTCGCCCCGGGACCGGCGCCGCTTCGATCCCATGATCACCGGCTTCAACCCGACCGACATGTATGCAACCGACCATATTCGGCGGGTGCTGACCCTCTATCCCGGCGTGTTCAGCGGCATCGGCGAGTTCTCCATCCACAAGGAATTCGTGTCCTCCAAGGTGCTGGGGCACACCGCCAGTCTGCGCAACCCCGCCTTGCACAAGATCCTGAAATTTGCCGGGGAGGTGGGGCTGGTGGTGAATCTGCACTGCGACATCAATACCGTGAGGCCGGTCAAGGGCGACCGGCCGGCCCATTTCGACCCCCTGAAAGAGATCTTCAGGGCTCATCCCCGCACCACCATCATCTGGGCCCACTCCGGTCTGGGCCGCTTCGTGGGGCCCACGCCCAACCACCTGGAGTTGCTGGAGGAACTCTTTCGCGACCCGGCCTTCTCGCACGTCTATTGCGACATCTCCTGGGACGAGGTCGCCAAGTGGGTTGTCGAAAGCCCCCGGTCGGTCCGGGCCTGGGCCGACCTGCTGAACAACCACCCTGAGCGATTCCTCTTCGGCAGCGACTCGGTGGCGCCCGCCAGCCGCGACGCCTACCTGAAAACCTATCGCGACTACCAGCCGCTCTGGGACCAGTTGGATGAAACGGCCAGCCGCAAGATCCGCTACGGCAACTACGAGCGCATCTTCGATGCCGCCAACCGCAAGGTGCGGGACTGGGAGGGGCGGCGGAAGGCCGGCGGATCCGGCTCCCGGAAGTAACCTCCGACTCTGGTGCGACATGCGGGTTGAGGGGATTGCCCAAGCCGAGCCTGCGGCCCCAAGCAGAGCCTGCGGCGGCCGGTTTCGGTGAGGCGAAGAGGGAGTTCAGGTCGCGGCCTGAGCGGAATCGGGTTCGTCTTCTCGCGTTGCGGTCTCCCGGGCGATGGGTTCCAGGGCGGCCGCGGCGGATTTCTCCGAACCCAGCAGAATGGCCAGCCAGCGAGTTTCCTCGCGGCTCTCCAATCCGATCTTGGCCGTGATGGTAAGGGGCACCGACAGCAGCATTCCGACCGGCCCCAGGACCCATCCCCAAAAGACCAGCGAAAGGAACACCACCAGGGTCGACAACCCCAGGCCGTGGCCCATGAAGCGCGGCTCGATCAAACTGCCGAAGATGAAGTTGATGCACAGGTAGCCAACGGCCACCATCAGGGCGGGGAAGGGTCCCAGTTGGACAAGCGCCAGCAGCATCGCCGGAACGGCCGCCACAATGGAGCCGATGGTGGGCACATAGTTGAACAGAAAGGCCAGCAGTCCCCACAGCAGCGGGAAGTCCAATCCGAGCAGTGCGACCCAGGTGGCTGCCACGACACCGGTGGCCAGGCTCACCACCGTCTTGATCACCAGGTAGCTCTTCACGGCGTGGGTGAACTGCTCGAATGCGGGGAAGGAGGCCTTGGGGTCTTTCATGGCGGCCCGCAGCTTGGCAGGGAAGCCCGAAGCCTCCAACAGGATGAAGACCACTGTCAGGGTGATGAGGAAGGTGTTGGTCAGCACACCCCCAAATCCGGCCAGCAAGGTGGCCACAAGCTGCATGGCCTCCCCGGGGTTGACCACTTCCTTCAACAGTTCCCAGTCCAGATGGATGCCCATGCCCTTCAACCAGGTGAACAGGACGTCCATCTGTTGATTCAAGCTCGCCTTGTAGGAATCCATCTGCAGGTAAAAGCCGTTGAGAGAGGTGCTCAACACGGCTCCCATGCCGACGCCGATTCCCAAGAACACCAGCACCACCACCAGCACGGCCAGGGAGGAAGGGACTCCCTTCCTTTTCAGCCAGAAGGCGGAGGGGCCGCCGATAACCGCAATGAAGACAGCCAACAGGAAGGGGATCAGGATGGCCGAGGCTTCCCGTATTCCGGCAATGATGATCACAATAGCCGCGATCACCATGGCGCCGCGCGCCATCGCCTGCTGTCGATTCCTGTCACTCATGGGTGACTCGTGAGGATGCAGGACCGGGGCCGACCACGGGTCCGGTCGGTTCGTTTGCAGTTGAGGGAACGACCCGGCCTCGCCGGGCTCGGCTCAGGCATTCCCGGGGGGCGGCTTCGCGACATGATAGACTCCGGCTGTATTCTAGCAGGCTTGAAACGCGGACGCGACGCCAACCGGCCGGCATCGGGCTCTCCGCGGTGACCGCCGGTTCGCTTCGCGGAGGGGACGCCTCTCATGTCCGAATTCGGCGAACGCAGAAGCACCTTCGGCTGGTGCATGTACGACTGGGCCAACTCGGCCTACACCACCACCGTGGCCGTGGGGTTGCTGCCCGCCTATTTTGCCCAGGCGGTGGTGGGGCCCGAGGGGGTCCGACTCGGAGACACCCTCTACAGGGCCACCACCCTGTGGGGGTTCACCGCCGGACTGGCCGCCTTTCTGGCCTTTTTGCTGTCTCCCACCCTGGGAGCCGTCGCCGATATGACGGCTTCCAAGAAGCGTTTCCTGCTGGCCTGCGCCTACACGGGCTCCCTGTTCACGGGTCTGCTCTACTTTTGCCAGTCGGGCGACGTCTTCCGAACGCTCTTCTTTTTCCTGATTGCCCAGGTTGCCTACGTCGGCGGCAACGTGTTCTATGACGCCTTCCTGCCTCAGATCGCCCCCGGCCGAAACGCCATGGACCGGCTTTCGGGCAAGGGATACGCCTATGGCTACGTGGGAGGCGGCCTCCAGTTCGCTCTCGCCCTGGGACTGGTGGCCGGCCATCGCCGGCTCGGCATGGCTCAAGGCCTGGCGGCACGCCTGGGCATGGTGATGGCCGGCCTCTGGTGGGCGGGCTTCACCCTGGTGACCGCGCGGCGTCTCTCCGAGGCGCCCGTTCGGCAAACCCCGCCTCAGCGGCAGTCCGCGCGGCCGCACTGGCTCGCCACCCTGGCTGCCGGCTTCTCCAGCACCCTGCAGACCGCCCGCCAGGTCCGCCGCTATCGCCACCTGGCGACCTTCCTGCTGGCCTACATGTTCTACAACGACGGGATTCAGACCGCCATCACCATGGCCACCATCTACGGCAAGGACGAGCTGGGCCTGAGCACCACCGCGCTCATGGCCACTCTGCTGACGATCCAGATCGTGGCAACGGCCGGGGCGCTGCTGTTCAGTCGAGTGGCCCTTTGGCTGGGAACCCGGCAGGCGGTCATGGTGACCCTGGTGATCTGGTCGGCGGTGGCCGTGGCGGCCTATTTCATTCAGAGCGCCAGGGATTTCTTCGCCCTGGGCGTGGTGGTGGGGTTGGTCCTGGGAGGGTCCCAGGCCCTGAGCCGGTCCCTCTACGGCTCCATGATTCCACCCCGGGCCAGCGCCCAGTTTTACGGATTCTACACCCTCTTCAGCAAGTTCTCGTCCATCTGGGGCTCCTGGGTCTTTGCAGCCATCACCCTGATGGCCGGCAGCGCCCGGACGGCCATCCTGTCGCTGGTGGCCTTTTTCCTGGTGGGACTGGTCCTGCTGGTCCTGGTCGACGAGAACCAGGCCCGCCAGGCCGGGCGGGAGTAGCCGACATCCCCGTTTTTTGTGCCTCTTGTGGCCACTCGGTCACAGAGCCGACTTGGCACTCGAATTCCCTGTCCCTTCCCCCGATCCATCAAACCCTTGCCTATAGCCCTGGATTACTGCCGTTGCGGCCAGGACGATAGGATGATACCTTGTGAATCGGCAGCCTGCAGGAGAGGGCCGGGCGCAAGCGTTCGGCATGGATCGGGGTTGGCTCATGGAAGCGATTGAGATCTCGAAGGACATCCGGCTGACGCCCCTCACCGGCGCCGACGCCGGCGCCCTGTTCGCCCTGACCGACGCCAACCGCGGGCACCTGAGGCAATGGCTGCCGTGGGTCGAGGCCGTCCGCCGCGTCGAGGACACTCGTGCGTTCATCCGGAAATCCGAGATGCAAGCGTCGCGGAACGACGGTGCAGGGTTCGCCATCCGGGTCGACGGCCACATAGCCGGCGTCATTGGCCACCACCGGATCGATTGGCCCAACCGTTCCACCTCGCTCGGCTACTGGCTCGGCGAGGAGTACCAGGGGCGCGGTCTGGTCACCCAAGTCTGCCGGTCGCTTCTGGCGCATGCGTTCGATGTCGCCCGGCTCAACCGGGTGGAGATCCGCTGTGCGGTCGGAAACCGGCGGAGTTGCGCCATCCCGCGGCGGCTGGGTTTCCGCCGGGAGGGAGTGCTGCGCGAGGCCGAGTGGCTCTACGATCACTTCGTCGACCTCGTTGTCTACGGGATGCTCGCCAGCGACTGGCGCCGCCGTTCGGGAATGCAGTGACCGACACCGGAATTTCAGGTCCCCGGCGGCGGACCGTACCGGTTCGGTTGGATAAGAGGAGCTTCGGATGCGCATCGCCATCGGCGGTATCGAGCACGAGAGCAGCAACTACTCCACGGTGGAGACGCCGCTGGAGGAGTTTTACGGGCACTCCCGCTCCAGCGGGGCCGAGGAGCTGCGGCAGCGCTCGGGTGAGGTCAACACCATCATCGACGGGTTCATCCGGGAGTTGCGGCGGCAGAAGGTGGAGATGGTCCCGCTGGTCTGGCGCCACGCCGCGTCCGGCAAGCAGCCGAGCCGGGAGACGCACGAGGCCCTGAAGGAGACCCTGCTGGCGCCCTTGCGCAAGGCCCTCCCGGTGGACGGGGTGCTCCTGAGCGTGCACGGGGCCTATTCCGCCGAGGGCCTGGACGACGCCGACGGGGACATCCTGAAGAGTGTCCGCCAACTGGTGGGCCCCCGTTGTCCGGTCATTGGGGTCCACGACCTCCATTGCAACATCGGCCAGACCATGGTGGACAACGCCACCGCCTTGATCGTGGAAGACACCTATCCCCACGTCGACATGGCCGAGCGGGGCGTGGAAGCGGCCGACATGATGGTGAGGACGGTGCGGGGCGAGATCCGCCCCACGCTGGGCTGGCGCTCCATTCCCCTTTTCTGGGCGGCGGCCAGGATGATCACCGCCGAAGAGCCCATGAGCCTGGTCATCGACCGCCTGCATGCTCTGGAGGAACAGCCCGGGGTGTTGACGGCCAGCGTGGGAGTCGGGTACCAGTGGGCCGACGTGAACTGCGCCGGGGCTTCCACCCTGGTCGTCACCGACAACGATCCGGCGGGAGCCCAGCAAAAGGCCGACGATCTGGCCCGCTGGATCTGGGAGCGGAAGGAAACCTGGCAGCGGTCCCCGCTTTCACCCGGCCAGGCTCTGGCTCAGGGCGAGGCCCTGGGGAAGTATCCCATTATCCTGGCCGACCAGGCCGACAACCCGGGCGGCGGCGCGCCCAGCGACAGCACCGAGATTCTGCGCCTCTTCCTGCAGCGGCGCCTGCAGGATGCGGCCGTGCTCCATATCGTCGACCCGGAAACCGTCAGGACGGCTCTCCGGGCGGGTGTCGGGAACCGGGTCGAGGTCGAGGTCGGAGGGAAGTCTCACCCGCTGGCGGGACCGCCGGTCCCCATGCGGGCTGAAGTGGTGGCGGTGAGCGACGGGCGTTTCATCTATGACGGTCCCATGTTTGCCGGCCTGGAGGGCGACCACGGAGACTCGGTGCTGCTCCGGCAGGACGGGGTGTACGTGGCGGTCATCACTCTGGGCCACCAGCCCATGGATCTGGCCTTCAGCCGCGAGCTGGGGCTGGATTGCGCCCGCATGCGCTATATTTGCGTGAAGTCCACCGGCCACTTCCGCAGCGGCTTCGAACCCATCGCCGGCTCGATCTTCAACGTCGATGCCGGCAGCGTCTTCACCCAGGACTTCTCCAAGCTGCCCTTCAAGCGCCTGGGGCGAAAGATCTACCCCATGCAGCCCGACGCGGCCTTCGAGGTGTAGTGAGGCTGGGGTGAATCCGATCGTCCCGCAGAAGCTGCTCTCCATGGCAGCTGACCTGTCGAGGCGTCTCCCCCACCGCATCAGCCTTCGCCTGCGGCTCGACTACTGCGACTCCGCCTCAAGGGGGGAGTGATTGGTCACTTCGCCGGCTGTTCCGACTTCATCGACTGCAGCCAGCCCTCCAGGTGGCGTGCGGCAAATTCCCGCCCCCCCAGACCGAACGCAATGGCCAGGGCCACCGCCACCGCGCCCAGGATCAGGCCGAAGGCCAGGTTGACGATTTCGTCGGCCAGGCCCATGTGCCGCAGGGCCATGGCGCCCGACAGCACAATGATGGCGACACGGGCGCCCAGCGCCAGCAGGCGGGACTGGGATGTCCCGGCCGCCAGCACCGTCCGGTGCACGAAGTTGGCCAGGAAAAGACCAATGGCGAAGATGACCAGCCCGACGACGATGCGGCCGGCGAATACCAGAAACTGCGAGGTCAATTGAGACAACACCTCAAAGCCGACAAGACCGGCCGCTTCGGTGACGGCGAACAGCATGATGGCCACCAGGATCAGGGTCCCGACGATGGCCGAGGGTGTCCGCTCTCCGTCGCCGGTTTCCTCGCCCAGACCCAGCTTGGCCAGGATGCCGTTGAAGCCGGCGCCGGCCAACAGGTTGGCTGCCAGGCCCGACACCACCCGCCCCACCAGGTAGGCGATGGTCAAGACCAGCACGGCGCCGAAAATGGCCGGAATGGCTTCCAGGATCATGGTGAGCATGACGCTGGCCGGCACCGTGATGGCTTCCATCCGGAGGGCGTTGAGGGCCGCAATCACCACCGGCAGGAAGATCAGGATATAGGCGATCAGTCCCACAACCCCGGAGAGCCGCTGGGGCCCCAGGGCGGTGGAGAGGCCTCCTTTCTCGCTCAGCGCGTCCAGTCCCACGGCTGCCAGCAGGCTGCTCACCACCCGTTGCACGATGCGGGCCACGAACCATCCCACGCCCAGGATGACCGCCGCCGTGAACAGGTTGGGAATGAAACCCGCTACCTTTCCCACCATGGCCTGAATCGGTTCCAGCAGCCCTTCCACGGCCAGGGCGTTGAGGACCCCCGGCAGAAACAGCAGGAAGATCAGCCAATAGACGGCATCGGCCAGGCTCCTGGCCAGAGGGGGGCGTTGCTTGTCCTCCTCTCCCATCCCGCCTCTCAGCCGCTCGTCCAGCCTGGCGGCCGTCAGCACCCTGGCGATGACCAGTCTCAGGACCGAGGCCAGGATCCAGGCGATGATCAGGAGGAAGCCTGCGCCCAGGATGCGGGGGGCGAATTCGAAGATGCTGGTGAGGAGCCGGTTGAGGGGCTCGGTCAGAATGGTCAGTCCCAGGGTCTGGAAGACCGCCACCAGCACGAACAGCATGATGAGATAGTAGGCGCCCCTGCCGACCCAGTTGTCGACGTGCACCTCTCTGGCTTTTTCCTCTCCTCCGAACCAGGCCGCCACCTTGTCGTCGATGCCGGTGCGCCGCGTCAAGGCCCGCAGCAGGGCGCCCCCGATCAGGGCAATCAGCCATCCCACGATCAGGATGCCCAGCGCACCTGCAATCCGAGGGATATAGGGGCCGGCCACCTGGGTTATCTGATCCATCATTACGTTCAGCATGGCTCCTCCTTGGGTAGGGTCTTCGTGAAAAGCCGGTGATCCGACACAGTCAGTACCTGCAAGTCCCCTCAAAAGAGTCCATAAAGGGACTCGATATCAGCTTCCTGTCGTCATTCATCTGGCGACCTGTCGAGGAACGCGGGCCAGGTTGCGTAGCTGCCTCTCCAACCTTTGGTAGCCGGCGCTCTCCGGATCAAGCGCCAGGAGCCTGCGGCTGTGAACCAACGCCTTCCCCAACTCCCCCCGGTCGCGATGAATGGTGGCCAGTGCGAACAGAAGATCCCGGTCGTGAGGTCGGGATCTCAGTGCCTGTTCCAGGACGCGGGTCGCCTGGGCCGATTTCCCCAGGGAGTTGAGCGCTACCCCGTAGACGTAGGCATGGCGGCTGTTGTCCGGATCCAGCTCCGCGGCCCGGGCCAAGTGGTTCAGGGCCGCCCGGCGCTCGCCGGTCCTGACCAGCAGCAGGCCCAGGGCGTGTTGCGCCGAAGCCGATCGGGGGGCTGCTTTCAGCGCCGCCAGCAGCAGCTTCTTTCCCTCGGCCTCCCGGTCCGTCTCCCGGTAGAGGTCTGCCAGATTCAGATAGGCCGGGATGAAGGCCGGCTCCAGGGCAATTGCCTGCCGGTAGGAAGCTTCAGCCCGTTGGAAGTCCTGCTGATCCCGGTAGAGGTCCCCCAGGTTGAGGCGGCCTCCGGGATGGTCGGCGTGGAGCCGCTGCACCTCTTCGTACTCGCGGACGGCCGCGGCTCTGAGCCGGCGTTGCCGGCGTGAGAGCCCGGCCGGGGCAGGCCCGGCCAGGGAGCGGCCGGCCAGGGTCCGCACCAGCCGCACCGGATCCTCCAGCGCCGGCCGCAGCAGAGGCTCCCGCTGGTGGGGCGGCAACGTTCCCAGGGCTTCGATTGCCGCTGCCCGCACCAGCGGGCTGGGATCCTTCACCAGTTCTCCAAGCGCCTCGGCGGCGCTCCCTCCGGGATAGTTGTCCAGCAGCGAGACGGCGGTGGCCCGAACGATGCCGGGCTGGCGGGGGGCTTGGGCCAACCGGATGAGATCGGCTCCCAGGCCGGGAATTGCCTTGCGGGCGGCGGCCAGGGTTTCGCCGAAGTGCCTGTCTCCGGGGCCGGCCCCGTACCATCGCTGAAAGTGTGCTGCCGTCCATTGGGCGGACCGGTCCCCGTGGCAATGGTTGCAGGCGTTGGGCGTCTCCAGGCTGGCCGTCAGATCGGGGCGCGGGACGCGAAAGCTGTGGTCGCGCCGCGGATCCACCACCATGTAGGTCCGGGCCGGC
The DNA here is from genome assembly GCA_963665655.1 of Terriglobia bacterium. Lineage (GTDB taxonomy): Bacteria > Acidobacteriota > Terriglobia > Versatilivoradales > Versatilivoraceae > Versatilivorator. The sequence continues at coordinate 2,571,795 of OY762429.1, read as the reverse complement.
ATGTGGCACTCCACGCAACGGGCCCCGCGGGAGCCGGGCGGATGGTGGTGGTGGGAGCGCGAGGCATAGGTCGCGGCGGCGTGGCAGCGGGTGCAGAGCGCATCTCCCTTCTGGCGGAGACGGGCGCTGTGGGCGTCGTGGCAGTCGGTGCAGGCCACGCCCTCCTGGGCCATGCGGCTCTGCAGGAAGGACCCGTAGACATAGACCTCCTCCCGGATCTGGCCGTCTGGGTAGTAGAGGTCTTCTTCCAGCAGGCTCAAGTTGTGGGTGTTCAGCAGCGAGGCTCCATGGACGGTGTCCTCGCTGATGAGACCCCTCCTGGAGTGACAGCGCGCGCACATTTCCGCCTGCGTGTGGGCGGCCAGCGGGGGAGTGCGCCGGGGCCTGCCGGTGCTCTCGTCGCGGATCCAGGCGGCAGGTTCGGCCTCCTTCAGCCGAATGGTCAATCCCAGGTCGGGGATATCCATCCCGGCCTCTCCGCGAGCCCGGGCCTCGGCCCACTGCACGTGGGCGGCGGCCGGTCCGTGGCAGGCCTCGCAGGAGACGTCCACTTCGGTCCAGCGGGTCTGGTAGGTTCCGGTCGAAGGATCGAAGTTCTTGCGCAGACCGGTGGAGTGGCACTCGGCGCAGCCGCTGTTCCAGTTCTGGGAGACCCGGGTCCAGAAGAGGAGATCCTCGGGAGCAATCCGCTCGCTCTCGTAGAGGTGGAACCAACGCTGGCCGCCGTCTTTCAGGGGACGGGAGTCCCAGCAGAGGGGCAGGCACTGCAGACGCCCCCCGGAGAACTCCACCAGGTACTGCTGCAGGGGGTCCGCTCCAAAGGTGTACTTGACCTCGAACTCTTCGACGGTTCCCGAGGCCCCTTCGGTCGAAACCAGGAACTTGCCGTCCCGTCGGTAGAACCTGGAAGTGACTCCGAGGTGGGTGATGGCGGCGTCCTCGAAGTCCCCCAGTACGGTCCGGTCGTTGGCCGGATCCATGGCCAGATCATGGTGGGAACCGATGTAGGCGGCGTACTCCTCGGGATGGCAGGGCAGGCAGGCCTGCCTGCCGGTGTAGCCGGTTGGGACAAGCTCTTGGGAGGGCTGCCGGCAACCGGCGACGGCCAACAAGACCAGGGCGATTACGGCTGCGTTGGCTTGCCTGGAGCAACTGAGCGACGATTCGCGAAGAACCAGGAAGAGTAGTCCACGAAGAGCGCGAAGGGGAAAAGAGTTATCCACGAAGGGACACGAAGACTCACGAAGGGCCGCTAAGCGCTGCGGTTATCCGCGACGGGCTCGACCTGACACCAGGGTCACGAAGGGATTGTCGATCAATGGTTTCAGGCAATTGGCGCCCCCGCCCCCGACGACGTGGCGGATCATTCGAGAGTGAAACAGGGGGTCGCTAATAAAGACGAACCACGAATGAACACGAATAGACACGAGTACGAATGGATCTCTTTCAGTTTTTCTTCGTGGCCTGTCGGCAACAAGGACCCTGTCCCGTTGATCCGGTAATCTACCTATTGAACATGGATGCACAGGATGCACAGGATTAACAGGAGGAGAACTTCCTGCACCAGAGGCCAGCTCGGGCGATGATCCGATGCGGATTTGCGGATTCCCCGCATTGGAAGCTAGCCGTTTCCTGAAAAATCCTGTGCATCCTGTGCATCGATGTTAATAATTTCTGTAAATCACGATGCGGTGGGAAGCGCCCCCTACTGGCTTTGCCGCGGTCCTTGTTGCCCCTTCGCGGCCAAATTTTTTTCCCCTGTGTCCTTCGTTGACCCACTTGCCGGCCTTTGGCGCATCCCTCTTGAGCCTTCTCCAACGCCTTGGTGGCCCTTCGTGTAACTTCGTGGATAACTCTTTTTCTGTTGTTTCAGGCAAGCCGGGCGGGACGGCTCACATCAGCTCCTGGATGGGCAGGCCGCTCTCTCCGCCGATGGAGTTGGCGATCTTGACGGGCCGCTGGATGGGGGTCATGTATTCCTTGGTCCAGTCGATCCCCAGCGCCTTGTAGACGGTGGCGAACAGGTCCCCGATCGTCACCATCCGATCCGCCACCCGCGCTCCGCGTTCATCGCTGGCGCCGATCACCTGCCCCCCTTGAATCCCGCCGCCACCCAGCACCATCGACCAGCAGTGGGGCCAGTGGTCGCGGCCGCCCCGGGGATTGACATGGGGAGTTCTGCCGAATTCGCCCATGGCCACAACCAGCGTCGATTCCAGCAGTCCCCGCTGGTCCAGGTCCTTCATCAGGGCAGACAGAGCCTGGTCGAAGGGAGGAGCCAGCAGGTCCCGATTGTACCTGTCGTTCTCCACGTGGCAGAGGTCCCACTCGGTCATGTCGTATCCGGCGGCCGTGGCAAACCGGCAGCCCCCTTCGATCAGCCGGCGCGCCAGCAGCACGCTCTGCCCGAAACGGTGGCGGCCGTACTCGTCCCGGGTTTTCTCCGATTCCTGGGAGAGGTCGAACGCCTGCCGGACCTGCGGGGAACCGAGGATGGTCAGGGCCTGCTGCCTGAAGTCGTCCAGGGCCGCGAACTCGGCCTGCTGCTCCTGGTTGCGATAGAGGCGATCCACCACCTCCAGGAAGGAGCGGCGGTGGGACACCCGGTCCATGCCGATCTCCTTGGGAAGCACCAGGTCGGGAACCTGGAAGTCTTCCCGGGCGGGGTCGGGGACCACCATGGGCTGGTAGCGGGCTCCGATGAAGCCCGCGTTGAAGTAGTTCAGGTAGGGTCGATCGATGGGCGGAGCGATCACGTAAGGGGGCATGTTGCGGCGGGGACCGAGCTCCCTGGCAATGATGGACCCCAGGCTGGGAGACTCCAGGGCCGAGTTGGGGCGGTGTCCGGTGATCGCGTAGTAGGTGGCCTGCTGGTGATCGATCTCCTCCGTATACATGGAACGGATGATGGCCAGCTTGTCCATCTGCCGGGCCACCCGGGGCAGCAGCTCGGAGATCCGGATGCCGGGGACATTGGTCGAAATCGGCGCAAAGGCGCTGTTGGGCTTGGGATCGAAGGTGTCGACCTGGCTGGGGCCGCCCTCCAGCCACAGCAGAATGCAGGCCTGGGCCTTGGCGGCCGGCTTTACCGGGGAGCCGGAAGCGGCCACCAGGTGCTTGAGCTGCAGGTAGCGGCTCAGGCTGAGGCCAAAGAGACCCAATGAGCCCGCGCGCAGGAAGCCCCTGCGAGTGAGGTGGGTTTCATTCAAACAGGGATCAGGAATCGATTTCACTATCGCCTTCCGCGGGCCGGCCTTCTGTATCCTGTTTCTTCTTCATCCACGCCCCGAACCCAGCGCCGATGGCAAGTCCCAGCGCCACGCCGGTCCCAATCTCGTCCACAGCAGCACCGATGGCCACACCGAAAACAAGGCCGAGCCCTGCATAACGAGCGATAGGGTCATTGGCTTTGTACTTGCTGCCCATCGTGTCTTTCCTAGTGATTATAAGCGAACTCGCGGGAGGCGATCACTCCCCAGAGAAGATCCTCCAGAGCCTGCTTTCGGGAAGGCCAGGTCCCGACCATGCGCACCAGTCGTGTGGTCTCCTCCGGCCTGGGAAACCGTGACAGGGCGGCCAGGTAGAATTCCTCCACGATTTCCCTGTCGGTAGCCGCCGCCAGCAGCAGCCGATCGATGCGTCCTCCCTTTTTCGACAGCTTGTCGGTGTAGGTCGGACCGGCCAGCATGTGGAGGGCCTGGGCCAGACTGGCTCCGCCCTTGCGTTCCGGCACGGCCGTCCGGCTGGGCCGCCCGTAGATATCCAGAAACCGGGACGGGTGGAGATCCGGATGGACGATGTTCATGGCGCGGGTGCCGGCGGGCTGGCGGCCTCCGTAGTCCCGCTCGTCCTTGCCTTCGAACACCTCGGGGATGCCGGTGATCTGGCAGATCATGTCCAGCAGGATTTCAGCGTCCAGGCTCCGGGGCAGGGCCCGGGAGTAGTTGGCGCCGTCCCCCCGGTTGGTGCGGTTGGGCCGGCCCGAGCGCTGGTAGGTGTTGGACTGCACGATCAGCCGGATCAGGCCCTTGAGGTCATAGCCGCTGGAGCGGAAATAGCGGGCCAGCTTCCGCAACAGCGCGGGATGGCTGGGCGGGTTGGTGAGGCGAAAGTCGTCCACCGGGTCGACGATCCCGCGCCCGAAGAAGGTGCTCCAGAATCGGTTCACGATGGCCTCTTCGAAGAGAAACTCCTCCGATGAGGTGAACCAGTCGGCCAGCCGCGGCCGGGGGTCTCTCCTGTCCTCGACCGGCAGAGCCCTGCCGTCGGGATAGACGGCCTCCACTTCCCGCCTGGTGCGGGGATGGAGCAGCCGGGGGTCGGCCCCGAATTCCTCGTGCCCGCTGGGATCGTCCACGGCCGCCATGGTGGTCCAGAAATAGGTCAGGTTCTTGAAGAAGCCCGTCAGGCCCCAGAACTGGTCCTGGGTCCAGGAGTCGAAGGGGTGGTCGTGACACTGGGCGCAGTCCAGCCTCCGGCCCAGGAACACCCGGGCCTGCTCGGTCATGACGTCCTGAGGGAGGCGAATCTCGTCCGCGCCCCAGAGGTGGCGAGTGGGGCCATTGTAGCCCTGGCCGGCCATGCGCTCCCGGGCCACCTGGTCGAAGGGCTTGTTGCGGGCAACAGCCTCGCGGATCCACTCCCAGTAGATCTTGACCTTTTCCCGGCCGCCCTGCTCATGGGAGACCCGGAACAGATCGGCCAGCCGGAAGGTCCAGTAGTCGATGAATTCGGGAGAATTGAGCAGGTTGAGGATCAGGCGGTCCCGTTTGCCCGGATCGCGGCTTTCCAGAAATTCCCGCACCCGCCGTGGAGGGGGCAGGGTTCCCGTCAGGTCCAGGCAGACTCGCCTCAGGAACTCCTGGTCGCTGGAGCGTTCCGAGGGCAGGATGCCGAGGCGGCGCAGCTTTCGCCGGACCTCTTCGTCGATGAAGTTCCGGGGGGTCTCCCGGGGAAATTTCTCGAGGATCCTGCTCACCACCCCCAGGGAGGCGCGGGTCGCCCGGCGCGGCGCCTGTACCAGGATGGTGGCCTCGCCCGGCTCCCGGGCCAGGATCAAGCCGCTCTCGTCCACCTCGACCACCCGTTCGGCGGTGGGGTGGTAACGCACCCGGCGGGTGAAATCCTCTCGGCTGCCGTCGGAAAGCCAGGCGGTGACCACCAGTTGCTGGCTCCCCTCCCGTTCCAGCACAAACTGCCGGGGCATGACTTCCAGGCGAACGACCTCCGGGCCGCCGTTTCCGTAGGGCGCCCCCTGGCCGATCCATTGAAGCAGGGTTTGATAGTCGGGACCGCCCGGGTCCAGCCGGCGGCCGCCTCCGTGGGGCACCTGCAGGGTCGGCTTCAACAGGAGCAGGCTCTCCTCGGGCTTCTCCGGACGAATTCGGGGGGTTTCGGGACCGGCCGACTCCTGGCTGTAAATCTGAAAAGCGCCACCCCGCACGATCCAGCGGTGGTCCTCCCGGGGATTGCCGGCCTGGCTGGAGAGCTTGAACCCGCCGCGGCCCTTGACGCTGCCGTGGCAATGGCTGTCGTTGCAGCCGTGCCGGGTAAAGATGCCCTCCAGGTCCAGGGCGAAGCTGGGAGCGCGGGTCCCGGCGGAGTCCTGGACGCGGATGGTGCTCTCCGCCGAGCGGCCGTCGAATTCGGCGGTCAAGCGAGCCTCGCCGCCCGCCAGGGCAACGACCCGAGCCCGGTTGTCCACCTGGGCCACCCGTGGATCCGACAGGGAGAAACGGGCCTGCCGGGAGAGGTCCCGCTCCACCCCATCACTGTAAGCACCGGTGAGCAGAAACTGCTGGGAGGCGTCCTTGCCCCGCAGGATCACGGCCCGGGGCCGGAGGCTCAGGGTAAGAAGTTCAGGGGCAGCGGTGGCCTCGGGGTGTCCCGGAGCCTGTGCGGATTCGCTCGCTTCCTTTTCCGCATGGCTTGGCTGTCCGACCGCCAGCACCATTCCGAGCAAGGTCAGCCGGAGGGCCGACCGGGCTCCGCGGTGGGGTCGATGGTCGCGGCGAGAAACATTCATCGGATCGTAGCGGTCATCGGGCACCCCATTCTCCGTCTGGCCGGCCCGAGTTCCGGGGCCTCCGGATGCGGGCTCGTTCAGGGCGAATTGGCGGAAACCTGGCGGCGATTCCCTTCCAGGACCATCAGTTGCACCGTTCCTACGGGCAGGAGCGGGCCCATCTTTCCGGAAACCACGGGACGGGCCCGGACGCGCAGGATGCGGGGCATGCGGGTGGCCGGAGCGTCGGCAGCGGCCACGATCATGACCGAGGTGGCGCCCTGTTGCGGCATATACCGCTCCTTGGGACCCTGATCCAGGTGAGGCGGAGTCTCCGGCTGATAGTCGGTGGCGGGAAGGGCTTGCACGCCCGGGGGCAGTCCTTCGACCTGAAGCAGGATCTGCCCGGCAAATCCTTCCTCCTGCCCGGTAGTGACGGTCAGCTTGCCGGCTTCTCCCGGAACCAGGTTGAGCCGGTCCTCCTGGACGGTGAGTTCCCCGGCGTGGGGAATCTGGGGGCGCACCAGCAGGCGATAGCGGAAGTCGGAAGCCCCGTTTCGCCGGGTGGTGTCGCGGACTTGCAAGGTGTAGTTTCCTCCCCGCAGGAAGGTATGAATCGTCTTGGGCTCGATGGTCTTGCTGTAGGAGAGGGCCTGGCGGACCACTCGCCGGTAGACGTTGCTCAGCACCACCCGGCCGGCTTCATCCAGAAGGGCCCACCGTGGGTTGAAGTCGGGCAGGGTCGCCTCGGGGGTCTCCAGCTCGAAGCCGAGCCTCTGGCCGGGTTGGACCCGGAAGGCAACCAGCCTGTCCAGGTCGCCGGGCCGGTCAATGGCACCCTCCACCAGGAAAGGGAGCGTCGCTTCCGCGGTCGGGCTGCCATGGTCGTTGGGTTCCTGCTCCCCGATGATTGAATATGCGGTCGGGTCGATACCCCTCCCCTCCTCCTGGAGAGGCTTGCCGCTGCCGGCAGTGGCCGTCCCTGCTCGGTTGCCGGGCTCCACCGTTCTGGCCAGGATCCTCCGGATGTGATCCGGCCGGATGGGCCGGGAGAAGCTTCTTTCCCGCCAGGGTTGGGGTGCGGAGCCGTTGGCGGTGGCCGGTGGCCGTTGGGGGTCGGCCGGGCCGTTGGGCTCGACTCGGAGCTGGTAGCTGAACTCGTCGCCGCCCAGGTTGTAGAAGGATCCCACCTCCAGCAGGTAGAGGCCGGGTTGGCGGAGCCTGGCTTCGATCAGCGGGTTGGGTCGGGGATTGGCCTTGGACTTGTCGTCATAGGCCAGTCGATGGAGGCGGCCCTCCTCGAACCAGCTCCCCCGGGGCCGATAGAGCGTCAGCACCGAGTCGAAGCCGCCCCTGTAGCCGGCGCGTCCCCCCATGGATGTTCCGGACGGGTTGGAGATCAGCTCGAACCGGAGGTGCTGGCCTTCACCGGCCTGCACGGCGTAGCGGTCTCTCTCTCCGGGCCGGCTGATGACGCCGTTGATGGCGCAGGGGAAGTCGACCGTCTGGGGCCTGGGCGCTTCGCCCGAGGGCGGGTTGCTCTCGGCCACCGAAGGAAGGTCGTGAACCAGAAACGCCAGCGGCCCCGAAACGCCCTGCGGGGAGACCACCCGCAACTGGTAGCGGCCCGTTTCGGCCGACCGATCGATCCGCAGCCTCAGGGTCAGTTTCTGAGCCTTGGGCGATTCTTGCGAAGGGGCGCCCTCGCCATCGGCCGCCAACTCCTCGATGCGCTCGATGGTGGCGGCGACGCCCTTCCGATCGAACCGGACGGCATAGGCCCCCTGGAGGGACCGGCCCCGCAGCGTGGCCTCGAGACGGGCGCCCGTCTGGCCGCCCAGGGGCGCAATGGAGAGGGCCTGGGGTTCCGATGCCTTGGAAGTCGCCGGGAGCAGCAAGGCCATTACGGCCAGGATCCCAATTCGCTGGCTGGTGAGGATCATGTTTCCGGGATGGAGGCGTCTCAATTCCCGGATTCATTATGCCTCAAGCGGGTTCGGCGATCAAAGGGACGGGGAAGGAGGCCGGCCGGTCACTTCAGGCTGGACAGTTCGACCGTTTCGAAGTGAAGACGCTTGCCGGCGCGCATGCTGGCCCCGCCTACCAGCAGCAGGCGGCCGTTGAACGGCAGCATGCGGTGAAAGAAGCGGTCGTCTTCAAGCTTGGCCGAGATGTGCCAGGCGTCGTTGTTGCCGTCCAGAACCTGGACATTGCCGCCGTAGGTGCTGACGAACAGGCGACCGCCGACCGTGAAGGCGGACGACCCGAAGCCTTCCATCCCCTTGCCGCGGTCGGCGTCGGCCTTGGGATCGATCAGGCTCGGCGCCTGGGACCACTGGCCGCTGGCCGGGTCGTAGACATCGACCCTGGTGGTCGGCCCGCCCTCTTGTTGCATACCGCCGATGACGTACAGCTTGCCGTTTCGGTGTCCCAGGGAAACCGCTCGCCGCAGGAAAGGCGGCTCGGAAAGTGATTCCCAGACGATTTTCTCCTGAGACAGATCGGTCACCCAGGCCGTCTGGTGCCATTCGGGATCTTCACCGCCCAGGCGCCAGCCACCGGCAAGGTAGAGCTTGTCCCCGATCACAACGGCGTCATGAGAGGACCGGGGCTCCGGCAAGGATGGCAGCGACTCCCACCTTCCCGACTCCGGATGGAAGCGGGCGAAATCGGCCACCGAACGCAAATCGTGGTCGTCGTCCTCTTGGTTGTGAGCCGTGAATCCACCCAGCCGGTACAGCTTGCCGCCATGGGCTACCATGGCCAGTCCTTGAAGTCGTGGACCCGTGGCGATGACTTCCCAGGTCGAGTCCTTGCTGAGATTCAGGCGGCTGAGCTGGTCCGACTGACTCGTGTTGGAGTAGTGGTGCGGCCGCCCGAAATGTCCCCCGTAAACGTACAGCCAATCGCCAATGACCGCAGCCCCGAAACTGGTGATTCCCCTGGGCAGATCGGGATATTGCCTGTCTTGCGTTGAGGGCAGAGATTCGCCGCCCGACAGCTTCCCGGCGCCGGCCTCCGCCACGGCAAACGTAAGCGTGCTGTAATGCTGCGCTTCGTCGTATTTCCGACCGTCGAACTCCCCGCTTTCCTTCACGATCTGCCGCGCTCGAATCTGGTAGGCTCCCGGCAACGGTGCTTTCAGACTGGCAACCCCCCTGGAATCGGTCTCAAGTTCCAATCGGGTCACCATGTCCAGGTACTTGGCTGCATCCGGCTGAGCGGACTCTCCAAAATAGACTTGGACCTCCGGGTTGCTGCCGTCCCCGGTCTCGAGCGCAACCCAAACGAAGTGTGCCCGGGCGGAACCGGTCGCCAGGACAAAAGCCAACATCAACCCCAACATGCGCAGCGTTGCCATTCTGATACCTCCGCTAATCCAAAAAATCATGAAGACGCTCCCCACAGGGAGCAGCATTATAGTGAACATGAATATCATTTTCAACACATTAACTCCGCATTGACTGTGCAGTCTCCCCATGGAAGGGACTGGCCATGGGGAATCAAGGAGTTGCCGTGGCAAGGGTTTTCGGCGGAAAGGGAATACCCGCTCGCGACTGGCCTCCAAGCGACGGAAAGTGGTATGGTCTCTACGCTTCACTTCCGCGCTGACAGAAGCAGGTTGCTGAGAGGTCCGCGATGGGTGGCTGGGCAACGGCTTGGTGGTTCTGGGTGCTGTTGGGGCTTGCGCTCCTGTTTCTGGAACTGGTCACGCCCACCGGCTTCTACCTCTTGTTCTTCGGCGTGGCCGCGGTCCTGGTGGGCTTGCTGGCCGCCGTAGGTCTGGAGGGACCGGCCTGGTTGCAATGGCTGCTCTTTTCCCTGCTCTCCATAGGCAGCCTGCTCCTGCTGCGGGGGCGCTTGCAGGAAAGAATGAGGCGCGCCGCTCCCGCTCAGCCGGACAACGACCTGGTGGGCCGGACGGCCCAGTCTCTGGAAAACATCGCCGTGGACGGATACGGACAGGTCGAACTGCGGGGGACTTCCTGGAGAGCCAAAAACGTGGGCTCCGAGCCTGTCGCCCAGGCGGAGAGCTGCCAGGTCGACCGGGTCGAGGGCGTGGTGCTATGGGTTCGCAAGCCCTATTCTTTTGAACGGGTGAATGGAGGAAAACACCAATGACCGAGCTGATCGTACTCTTCCTGCTGGCGCTGCTGGTTCTTGTCGTTCTGGCCAAGACCGCCGTGGTGGTCCCCCAGCAGAGCGCCTATATCGTGGAACGGCTGGGGCGCTACAGCGGCACGCTGAACGCAGGATTCCACATTCTCATTCCCTTCCTGGACGTCATCCGCTACCGGCACTCCCTGAAAGAGGTCGCCACAGATATCGCCGAGCAGATCTGCATCACCCGAGACAATGTCCAGGTCTCGGTGGATGGGGTCCTCTACCTCAAGGTGCTCAATGCGGAGCGAGCTTCCTATGGCATCACCAACTTCGTCTTCGCCATCTCCCAACTGGCTCAGACCACCCTGCGTAGCGAAGTGGGCAAGATCGAGCTCGACCGCACCTTTGAGGAGCGGACCAACATCAACACCGCCGTGGTGAGCGAGCTGGACAAGGCCTCCGACCCCTGGGGGGTGAAGGTCCTGCGTTACGAAATCAAGAACATCAAGCCTCCCCGGGACGTTCTGGATGCCATGGAAAAGCAGATGCGGGCCGAACGGGAAAAGCGGGCGGTCATTCTGAATTCCGAGGGCATTCGCGACGCGGCCATCAACGAGGCCGAGGGCCGGAAGCAGGAAGTCATCAAGAATTCGGAAGCCAAGCGCACCCAGCAGATCAACGAGGCCGAAGGAGAAGCAGCCGCCATTCGCAGCGTGGCCGGCGCCACCGCCGACGGGATCGTCAAGGTGGCTGAAGCCATTCAGAGCCCCGGTGGAGTTCAGGCCCTCCAACTGCGGGTGGCCGAGCAGTACATCGCCGAATTCGGCAAGCTGGCCCAGGAAGGAAACAGCCTGATCATGCCGGCCGCGGTCAGCGACGTGGGATCCATGGTGGCCATGGCCATGAACATCATCAAGCAGGGCAACTCCTCCGGCTCTCCGTCTTCCGAAGGCAAGTAGACCGGATGGCTTCCTCACCAAACCTGCTCTAAACTAGCGAAACAAGAGTGATCCACGAAGTGACCCGAAGGACCACGAAGGGCCACCAAGCGTGACGGCTCTGCCGCATCGGCACGGGCTGCGGCCCGGCAAGCCGGCGCGCGCCCCCGGGAGGAGGCAACAGGGCTGGGAGGAGGCGCCCCCGGGAACGCGGGCGTCCCGCCCGCATGCACTCCCGTTGCGTGCCGCTCAGTTTCCCTGCGATGCGGCTCCCGGCCACCCTAAAGAACGCCGGGGATGACTGCGCGGCGGGAGGGCGGGTAGTCGGGGAATGTCTGTCGGTACCAGCGGTGGCGCCAGAGCGCGCGGGGAGTCAGGTTGGCGGCGGTCCACAGGGCGAAGGCCAGCGCCGGCAGCTCCATGACCACCCAGCCCCAGCGCGCCGCCACCCGCGGGCCGGGCGGATTTCCGCCGGCGCGGCCGACAGGGTCGGTCCCTACCAGGCTGTAGATGAAGACGGGTGCCGCCAGTGCGGCCCACAGGACGACCACGGTGTCGAAGCCGGACAGGTCAAAGATCATGATCGCTCCCCGGGGTCGCCCCTCCCTCCATCCGGCGGATCCACTCGCGGATCAGCTCGACGGCCTGCCGGTCGACCACCGAAGTGGCCAGTTGGGGCATCTTGCCCCGGTCGCGGGTAGCCATCCGGTGGAGCAGGACGGAGCGGTCCGGATCGCCGGGAGCCACCAGCTTGGCGTCAGGGATGTCGAACCTGTGGTGCAGGGGGGGCAGGTCCACCATCTTCATGTCTTCCAGGCTCTTGCTGAACTCCAGTGAGATCCGGGAGTTTCCTCCCCCCGCCTGAACGTGGCACTGGGCGCAGTTGGAATGCAGGTAGGAGCGGGCCCGGGCCTGCAGCGGCGCCTGCAGATCGTAGGGATCGACCAGGCGGCGGAAGGCTGACGACCAATGAAAGGGCAGTTCGGCCGGCAGCACCGCCTGACCGCTGGCTGCGGCCGTGATTTGCTCCACCCGCGAGTCCAGCCGGTAGCGGTTCACCCCGCTCTCCTGCAACCGCTTTCGCAGGGCCCGCTTGTCCTCGTCCGACCAGGCCGGCTTCAGCACCCCAAGGTAATGCAGCGCCTCCAACTGGTTGGCCCTGATTCCTCCATAGTCGAGTTCCCTGTTCATCTGGAGCGTCGACAGACCCAGGACGAAGTTGGCCGCCCGGCTGTGACAGACCATGCACTCGCTCCGGCTGGGAAAGCGCCAGTCCAGCCGGCGTTTCCCGCCTTCTGCCAAATCGATTTCGACAGACGCATCCCGTCCTTCGCTCCCGACCAGGTAAGCTTCGGTCTGTTCCCGGTTCCAGGCATAGGAATAGCCGACCCATTCGCCCTGCTGGCGGGTCAGCAAGCGGGTCTCGATCCGGCGACGCTCGCCGCTGTCCGAGTCGAATCCGAACGACTTGACCAGCACCGTCCGGTCCGGGAAGCTCCAGCCCAGGTTGAAAGTCATGTCCACAGGGGCGCCGGACCGGCTCCGGCCTTCGTGCTTCCCTTCGCCCGCCGGCAGATAGAGAGACCGTTCCTTGAAGGCGCCGTCCGACCAAAGGGGGGCGTTCACCGAGTAGGGGATCATGCCGGGCGTCAAGCGGTGGCCTGCGACCGAGGCAAACAGGCCGGTCCGGCTCAGGCGCTTGGGAAACCGGCCGCTGCGGTCGGGCGCGTCGTTGACTTCCAGGGAGTAGAGTCCTCCCTTTCCCTGGTCCCGATAGTCGAGCACCAGCAGGTTGCCGTCAGCGTCCACCTCGAAGGCGACGATGGCCAGGGAGGTGTCGGCCAGCTCCTTGTGCCAGACGACTGCCCGGCCCTCCACCCTGGCGCCCCAGATCTTGCCGGTGGAATAGTCGCCGTAGATGTAGGCTCCCCGCAGCTCCGGGAACCGGGCGCCGTAGTAGACCAGGCCGCCGGTCATGGAGCGGGCCTCGGAGTGCGGGTGTTCCAGCAGGGGCTTGGAGACCGGAGTCGGTCCCAGCTCGCGGTTGGCATAGAAGATGTGGCTGCCCTCGTAGACGCTCCAGCCGTAGTTGGCTCCCCGTTCCACCAGGTAGACCTGTTCCCAGAGGTCCTGTCCGTTGTTGCCCACCCAGAGATGCCCGGTCCCGGGGTCCACCGACATGCGCCAGGGATTGCGAAAGCCGTAGGCCCAGGTTTCGGGGCGGGCCCCCTCCATGTCGATGAAGGGATTGTCCGGGGGCACCGAGTAGAACCGCCCGGGATCGGGGCGGTCGACGTCGATTCGAAGCACCTTGGCCAGCAGATGGTCCAGTCCCTGGCCCTTGAGATTGGTGTCTGAATCGCTGGTCCCGTCGCCGGAAGTGACGTACATCAGCCCCTCGGGGCTGAAGGCGATGGCGGCGCCGTCATGTCCGTTGGACTCCCATTCGATGATCACCTCGGCGGAATCGGAGTGAAAGAGGTGGGGTGGCGCGCGGTCCACCCGATAGCGGGTGATGCGAACGCGCTTGTCGCCCTCCGCAACGCGGTCGTTGCTTCCAATGAAGAGGTGGCCGTTTTCCTCAAAGGCGGGATGAAAGGCGATGCTGTAGGCCAGGGACTTCCCGAAGTGGTGCAGGATTTGGTAGGCGCCGTCAACCGGGTCTCCGCTGGTCCGGCACAGGCGCGGCTGCGCCTTGCTGGGGTCCTGGTCGATGAACCACAACCTGCGGCTTCCCGGCTCCTTCGCCACCACCACCGGGTTGGTCAGCGAGAGCTTGGGGAAGGCCCGAACCACCCGGTAGGGAGGGGGCGGGTCGGGGGAACCCACCACCCGCGAGGGTACCGACCTCCACCGGCTCTTGAGTTGCTGCAGGGTGTTGGGTCCGTTCCGGTCGGCCCCGGCCAAACCCGGCCGAAAGGCGGCCAGCAGGACGAGCAGGCCCACCGGGAGGCAGAGCCAATAGAGTCCCCCTGGAAGAGCGGGCGGCATGGTGGTGACGCGGAATCGCATTCCTGGCCCGTCTGGGTCAAAGTCCGATCCGGTTGCTGGATCGAGGATCCCGGGTCAGAGTACCGCTGTGAAAGGTTCCCTGCATGCAGCGGTCCCGCCAGGCCTTGGAGGCGTCGTACAGGTCCACTTCAGTGTCGATGGGGTTGATCAGGACCGCGGGGCGGTGGGGCCGGGCCCGGTCGACCACCTTTCCCTCGGCATTCACCACGAAGCTGGGCCAGGCATGGCGGCGGGTGCCGTTGTTGGCGCTGACCGCAAAATAGTTGCTGGCCGCCGCGGCCTGGATGGTGGTCGAAACCCAGATTTTGTAGTTGTGGTAGCTCTCGAGACTTCCTCCGGCGTTGTGAAAGGAGACCAGCATGAGCTGAACCCCGAGCCGCTTGTACTGGCGAAACAGCTCGGGGTACCGGAAGTCGTGGCAGATCAGCAGTCCGCAAACCACCTCCCGCACCTGGAAGGTCACGAAGGCCTGACCGGGGCTGTAGTGGTGAAGGTCGCCGTCGTCGTCGTGGTCTCCGGTGCAGAACATCTTGTCGTAGCGGTTGACCAGGCGCCCCCGGTCGCTCACCACGTAGAGCGAGTTGTGGGGTTTGCGCCGGCCCGACAGTGGATGGTTGGACCCGACCACCACCCACAGGCCCAGCTCTCCGGCCAGCCCCATGATTGCTTCCATGGCCGAGGAAACAGCTTCCCAGTCCATTTCCCGGACGGACTTCAGCTCGCTCCCCAGGTAGCCGGTCAGGCAGGCCTCGGAGAAGTGAACCAGGTGCGCCCCCCTGGACTTGGCCTGCTTCATCTGGCGAGTGACGGAGCGGAGGTTCTTTGCGACCTGGGTCCGGATTTCAAACTGGCAGGTGGCCAGGGTCAGTTGAGCCATGTCGAACTCCTTGAATATGGGACCTCGGATCGGTGGCCGCTGTTTTGATTGCCGGCCTGGGCTGGCCGCGACGCCCTTGCGCGCCAGCCCTTGATCAGCGCGGCCAGCGCTGCACGAGCCCGGGCAGTTCCGGAAAGGGCAGGTGCGGTTCCGCCTGGTACCAGTAGGCCACCGAGGCGATGTCATCGGCCAGGGGCTGGTACTTGCCGTTGGGCCACCAGCCCAAGGCCTGGATGGTGACGCGCAGATCCTGCTGGAAGCAGACGGGATCCCGGATGTGCCAGCGGTAGAGGCTCCACTTGGGGGGGCCGTCTTCCCCCGGATGCTTGAGCACGTTGCCGGCGTAGGCCGTGCTGTAGGTCTCGGGGAAGCCGAAGCTTCCGCAAAAGTAGTCCTCGGTGCCGGTGCCGCAGATGGTGGGGAACTCCCCATCCCCGTCGATGAAGAACTTGATCTCCCCTTCGCCGAACCAGCCGTCCGAAAGCTGTGTCCAGGCCAGGAAGGTCCCGGCGTACTTGCCCTGACCCCGGACGTCGTCCAGGATGACGTACTCGGGATGGGCGCGGTCGGTGACCGCCCGCCGCCACCGGGCATGCAGGTAGCCGGCGCCGTCGGGGACCTCGGTCTCGGCATAGGTGATCTGGTAGGTGAGAAGCCCCAGCTCTTCCCGGTCTTCGTTGGTGAAGCTGATCCTGGCCCGGCGGCGGAAGGGCATGGGCCAGTAGCAGTTGAAGGCCGACTTGGGGTTGACGGTCACGGCCAGGGAGTTGACCCGGGCGAACCGGTTGTGGCCCACGGCGAAGAAGTCGGAGACGGGAGTCTCGATGGAGGGGGTCTCCTCGCCGTCCCAGTAGAAGCGCAGAACGTGGGAGCGTCCCCTGGCGGGATCGGCCACCAGCCAGATGTGCTGGATCAGTCCGGGCCCTTCGACGTCCATGAGGGTCAGCGTCTCACCGGGTTTCACCTTGTAGAAGGGACTGACCTTCCATCCCTGTCCCAGGTCGCTGGCAGCCTCGCTGAAGGGCAGCCGCGCCGGATCGGGCACCGCCATCCCTCCCCGGCCCTTCTCTCCACCGGGATTCTCCGGGGAAACCGAACGGGTGCGCGCCTGGCTCAGCAGCGGCAGTCCCCCCAGCCCCAGGCCAAGTTGTTCCAGTGCATCCATGGGATTCCTTCCTTCGGTTCCGGCTGGAGCTGAACAGCGGCGAGGGATTGCAATCCTGCAACGGAGCAGTCGGTTTCGCTGGCCGTCCCTCGACTCAAACTGTCACTGCTTCGAATCGCCGGGAGTCTTGCCGTAGGGGTTCTGCCTCACGATGGCCAGCACCTCCTCGGGCGTCCGGGCCTGGTTCAGGAGGTCCATGCGGGCGGCTTCCTCCCTCTGCAGCGCCCGAACGTTGTTCAGAACCTCTTCGATTCGGTCGGCCGGAAACTTGCAGGCCCCGTTTTCATCCATGTGGATGATCTCCCCGGGCGCAACGTCCATGCCCGCCACCGATACCGGCACGTTGATGGCGCGAAAGGCCATGTGACCGTGCCCGGGCGTGGTTCCGCTGAGCAGGTACTGGAACTTCATGGGACGGATCTCGTCGATGTCGCGGGACGGTCCGTTGGAAATGGCCCCCACGCAGCCGAGCGCCTTGAGGGTGGTGGTGAAGACGCCTCCGGCCAGCCCCACCTTGCCGGCAACTTCCGGCGGAAACTTCTGCTGGAAGGCCAGGATGGTGGGTTTTGGGGACTTGCCCAGGGCTTCCACCAGGTCGGCCAGGCTCAGGCAGTCGTAGCTGGGATCGGGCAGCCCGTGAACGCAGGTGACCGCGTAGCCGACGGTTGGACCCAGCTCCGGGAACATGCAGCGGATGGTTTGATCGGTGTACCAGTTCTCGGTCCAGGGATTGTAGAGTCCCAGGCAGAGGGGATGGCCGGGATAGGTGGCCACCACGTTGGTGATGGAGGGAGTATCGAACTTTCTCAGCTCTGCAATCAGCTCTTGATCGGTTGGACGGGCCACAGGCTTACTCCTGAGTTGATTTATCCTGACGGGTTTTCCTGGGATCAGCGCTTTCGGGCCTGCCACGGGCGCGGAGGCTGCGATTCAATCAGTTTCTGCTTGGATCGGCCGCTCCAGGGCGCCTGCGCCTCCCGCTCAGGCCGACGAGTGCAAGCCCACCCGGTTCCCCTCGCTGTCTTCGAAGGTGGCGTAGAAACCGTCATCCTCTGCCGATATAGGGCATCTTGGTGGCCATCACGGTCATGAACTGCACGTTGGCGTCCAGTGGCAGCTCAGCGATGTAGAGTACCGCCCGAGCCACGTGGTCGGCATCCATGGTGGGCTCCACCACGACGGCCCCGTGGGCCTGGAGCGCACCGTCCTTGGACTTGGCCGTCATGGGGGTGGCGGCGTTGCCGATGTCGATCTGGCTGCAGGCGATATCGTACTTGCGCCCATCCAGCGAGGTGGAGCGGGTCAGACCCGAAATGGCGTGCTTGGTGGCCGTGTAGGGAGCCGAGTTGGGTCGAGGCACCTGGGCCGAGACGGAGCCGTTGTTGATGATGCGACCGCCCCGGGGCGTCTGGCTCTTCATGATGGAAAAGGCCTGCTGGGTGCAGAGGAAGGAGCCGGTCAGGTTGGTGTCCACCACCGCCTGCCACTCTTCCACACTCAGGTCCTCCAGGAGTTTCGGAAGGGCTCCGATTCCCGCATTGTTGAAGAGCAGGTCGAGCCGGCCGAACCTCTCCCGGCACCGGTCGAACAGGGCCCGGACGGAGGCAGGGGACCCGACGTCGGTGGGCACCACCAGCGTCCGATCGGCCGAGGATCCGGAATGGGCCGCCAGGTCCTCCAAGGGCTCCCGGCGTCGGCCGGCCAGGACCACCCGGTAGCCCGCCTCCAGCAGGCGCAGGGAGGCGCTCTTGCCGATCCCGGTGCCGGCTCCGGTCACAATGGCCACCTTCTCCCGGTCCGTCATGGGACCTCCTCCCGGTCCAAGAAAAATCCGATGCCGCACCCACTGAATGCCAGACTCCGAATCCTACCACGAACCGCCGCTCGGCGGAGCCTGTTCGGGTGAGTTGGCGCCACGGCTCCCTGAGCCGCCAGCGGCTGGATGAGTGGAAACACCCGTCGCTCCGGTTATCGGGACTCAATTTTCCGGAATGGGTGTAGCCCATCCACCGACCTCGAACATTCTGATTGCCGGAAAGAAACTCCCGTCATTGGACCTGTTATCGACCATCACGGCCCAGAGGTGAACCGGAGCTGCGTCTTGAACATTCCACTGCACCACTCCGTTTTCGACCGGTCCGGTGATTGCCTTCTGGCGCCAGGACCACTTGGGGACCATGCCGAAATCAACCACTTCAACCAGGTTCCCGGATGCGTCCATGACTTCCGCCTGGATTGAAACGGCGGCGCCGGTGAAGTTGAAAACCCCAAGATTCGTTCTTTCCGTTTCACTGACGCTGATTCCCGTATTTGCCGGAGCCGGCGGCATTGAGTCCGGAAAGCCGAATGGAAAATCAGAGTCGGGGATATCCGCTCCGCCTCCGGCGAAATCCTCCAGGATACCGTTCAGAAAGTCGAGCCCC
The DNA here is from genome assembly GCA_963665655.1 of Terriglobia bacterium. Taxonomy (GTDB): domain Bacteria; phylum Acidobacteriota; class Terriglobia; order Versatilivoradales; family Versatilivoraceae; genus Versatilivorator. Next base: position 2,553,272 of record OY762429.1, on the reverse strand, counting down.
ATGGCCAATGGTGATTGACCGGGAACCCCGTTGACCACCATGGTCTTGATTCGCCCACCGGGTGAGTCCGTGTAAGTCTCCGCCGTCACCGAAAAAAATCTCGGGCTTCCGCAATCTCCTATCTCAGCGATCGGGTCGTCGGAACCGATGAAGCAATCCTGGTTGGGGTCATCGAGTCCGAAGGAGTAGAAAACCACCGCCCCATTGGATGAGTAGTCGAAAACATCACCCAGAAAATTGTCCCATATTCTGGACGCGTTGGGTTCCAATGGGATGGTGGCGCTGTCTACAAATCCCTCTGCTCCGAACAACAGGGCATGGACGAAGTAGCTGGACGGCGTGTGGTTGTGAATCACGACCCGAGTCTTGAAAAAGGCTCCGGACCTTCCACCCGTGTTTGCCATGGCAGGAACGATCCAGTCAGGTATCGATGTCTCGAATCCAACGGCCCATTCCTCTCTCTGCGGGCTTTCCGATTCGCCAAACCCCGGGAAACTCCAAAGCAACAAGCTGCAAACAGTCAAAATCAAGGTTCTCATGGTATTTCCCTCCTCGGGAAAGATTCGATTCCAATACACGACCGCCATGCGGCCTCCATCCCTGCTGGCCACTCAATACTACTTCAGCTTCGCTTGCCAATTCGAGGGGATGCGTTCGCCTGCTTGAAGGATGCACCGACCTGGAAACCGCTATTTGAGATACTATTCGAGGGTATTAGGGTACGTCAGAGGGCGAGCAACGGCAGCCTTGGCCGGAAAGCTCGCGGAATTGAGGGTGATCCGAGAGTAGGGGAGTTGTTCTGCAAGCCTGGGTAGGGCCGCGGCGGCCCAGTTTCCTGCAACCGGGACTGATTTTCGTGCAACCCGTTACAGGATTCCACGTTGCATCAGGCCACTCTATCGCACTCTTGTCAGCCATGACCTCCTCGTCCCCGTTTCATCTCAAGAAGAACAATCTCCGGGGAGTGTCTTTAGACAACCTCCTTGTTGCCCTCCCTCTTGCGGTCAACGAGTATCTGCAAGCGCGTAAGGCTAATGGCCCCAACCAGTGGATTATACCGGCCAGGGAGGGGCTGTCCCTCCCCAAGGTCACTAATCAAAAATACTGCGCTGCTCTCCACGTCTTACAAAGGGCAAAATGCTAGAGCATTGTGGGCAGCACCGCCCGTTCTCTTCCCACATTGGAGTTGATTGTTCCGTTTTCTCTCCTGCCTTAACAGACAGGCTCGAAAGTCTTGTCTGGCTGTCATGCGTATGCACTTTACCAAACCAATGTGAAGACAAATCGAAGGTATTGGATTTTTGGATGAAGAATGAGCGAGTTGCCCCACCTTTCCTTGAGGTACTCCGCAACCAGTCTGATGTGAAAGGGATGGGTGACAACTCCCGCCGAATATTCCTGTTAATCCTGTCCATCCATGTCAATAATCCAACTACCCGTGCTTGACTTGGAACCGGTTTCCCGCCACCCGGAGCAGGGTGTTGTTTCAGGCCAGACTAATGGTCAACGGAGCGTGACCTGGTTTTCACCATGAACTTCGTTCTCTTCGGTCCTTTCCATATGCTGACCATGGCCGTGGTTCTGGGGGTGAGCGTTCTGCTGCCGCTGTGGGTGCGCCGCCACTGTTCCGAGCGCGCGGGGGTCCAGGTAGCGGTGGGGCTGGGCCTCGTCGTGGTGGCTCACGAAATCGTCAAAGCCTGGATTCGGGTCACGGTCTACGATCACCGCTTCGCCGATGTGCTGCCCTTTCATTTATGCAGCACCGCCATCATGGCGACGGCGGTGCTGATGTTGTCGCGGAACCGCCTGGCCTACGAGCTGACCTACTTCTGGGGATTCAGCGGCACCCTGCAGGCCATTCTCACTCCCGATCTGGAGGAGCCTTTCCCTCACCCCCTTTACTTGAGCTATTTTTTCACCCATGGGCTCATCATCCTGGGAGCGCTCTACGCCACCCTGGTCTTCCGTTTTCGACCGTCACCAGGCTCCATTGTGCGTGTCTACGTCATCACCGCCATCTACTGCTTTGTCTTCATCCTCCCCCTCAACTATCTGATCGACACCAACTACGTCTATATGCGCTACAAACCGGCCGGAGCCAGCCTGCTGGACTATCTGGGTCCCTGGCCCTGGTACATGCTGTCGGTGGCGGGTCTTGCCTGGGTCTTCTTCGCGGCGGCCTACGCGCCCTTCTACCTGATGGATCGTTTCGCCAGGAAGCGTGGCTTGGCGGATTAGGGTTGAATGCGGAGAGGTTGGCTCAGGCCAGTATTTCGGAAACGACGCGGGCGGGGAATTGGTCGGTGAGGCGCTCGTGCAGGCCGTGGCGCTCATAGGCCAGGTCGCGGAAGTTCATGCCCAACTGGTGCAGGATGGTGGCGTGGAAATCGTGGACGCTGACCCGGTTCTCCACGGCCTTGTGTCCGAACTCGTCGGTGGCCCCGTAGGTGGTGCCGCCCTTGACGCCGCCGCCCGCCATCCAGACGCTGAAGCCGCTGGGGCCGTGGTCGCGGCCGGCCACGCCGGAGGCCTGGGTCTGGGACAGCGGCAGGCGTCCGAACTCGCCGCCCCACACCACCAGGGTGGAATCCAGCAGGCCGCGCTGCTTGAGATCGGTCAGCAGGGCGGCCACGGGTCGGTCGGTCTTGCCGCAACTGTAGCGCAACATCTTGTCCAGATTGCTGTGGGCATCCCATATCTGGCTCTCGATGTAGAGCTGCACGAACCGAACCCCGCGCTCCACCAGCCGCCGGGCCATGAGGCAGCGCCTCCCGTAGGAGGATGTCTCCTCCCGGTTGAGGCCGTACATTTCACGAGTCTGCTCGCTTTCCCTGGAAAGGTCCAAGGCGTCGCTGGCCGCCAGTTGCATGCGGGCGGCCAGTTCATAGCTGGCGATCCGTCCCTCCAGGTAGGGTTCGTGGGGACGCTCCCGCCGATGGGCCCGGTCCAGGTCCTGCAACAGCGACCGCTGGGCCTTGGCCAGCGAGGCCGGCCATTCGGGGCGGGGATCCAGATTCAGCACGGGAGGTCCCTCGGCGCGGAACCGGGTGCCCTGATACACCGGTGGCAGCCAGGCCGACTGCCAGTTGGCAATGCCGTTGACCGGCAGCCCCTTGGGATCGTCCAGCACCACGTAGGCCGGCAGGTTCCGGTTCTCGGTTCCCAGCCCGTAGGCGACCCAGGCGCCCACCGAGGGGCGGGTGGCGACGGTGCGTCCCGTCTGCATGAAGAAAATGGCCGGCTCGTGGTTGAAGTGGGCCCCGTACATGGATCGGATCAGGGCGATGTCGTCCACGCGGGTCGCCAGGTGGGGCAGCAGTTCCGACAGTTCCATGCCCGACTGCCCGTGCCTTGAGAAGCTGTAGGGCGAGGGCAGCAGTCCTCCCGATTGGGTGGGAGAGGTGATGTCGGAGGTCAGGTCGCGGTTGGGAACGGTGCCGGCATATTTCTGGAGCAGCGGCTTGGGGTCGAACAGGTCCACCTGGCTGGGCCCCCCGTTCATGAACAGGTGGATGACGGCCTTGGCCTTGGGGTCGAAGTGAGGAGTCCGCGGCCTCAGATCGTAGTTCCCGCCGCCGGAAGCCAGCAGGGGATCGGTTGGGAACAGTTCCTTGCCCAGGATGGAGGCCAGGGCGGTGCCGTAGAGGAGAGACCCCGAGCGGGCGAACAGCTCCCGCCGCGACAGCCGGGGGCTGTCGGCAAGCGATGCCGCTTTGGCTCTGGGTTCCGGTTTGCGAGGGGACTGGCGCCGCACAACCACCTCAATCCACGAAGCTGAACTCGGCCGAATTCAACAGAGTATGACACAAACTGGACAGCGCTCGCCACTGGGCGGCCCAACGGACGGGGGTCGGGTCCCGGTCGTCGCGAAGGCGGGACGTCCAGTGATCGGCAAACTCCTTCAGCGCCGCCCGGCTCCGCTCCAGTTCCCACTCGGTCGGCTCTCGGGACAGGGCCTGCAGGTAGGCTTGAGCGATCTGGCGTTTGGGGTCGTAGCCCACCCGGTCGATGATCCTGCCGGCCATGTAGCGGGAGTGTTCCCATACGGTGGCGCCGTTCATCATGTGCAGGGCCTGGGTGGCCACGGTCGAGTTCTCGCGCTCCACGCAATTGGGAGTCATTCGAGGCATGTCGTAGGCTTCCAGCAGGGACACCGGATCGTAGCGGCGCTGCTGGGTGTAGATGCTGCGCCGGAAGCCCGCCTTGGAACCCGTGGCCACCACCTCCTTGTTGGGCCTGGTTTCCAGCGGGTCGGCCGGTCCGAAGGGCCTTGGGTCCAGCCGCCCGGTCACCTTCAGGATGGAGTCGTAGAGAGCCTCGGCATCCAGCCGCCCCCTCCGCATTCGGGACAGCAGGACATTCTCGGGGTCGCTCTCCAGGGCCTCCGGGCCGATCCGCGAGGTCTGACGATAGGCGGTGGAGTTCATCATGATCCGGTGCAGGTCCTTGATGCTCCAATCCCGGCGCACGAATTCGGTGGCCAGCCAGTCCAGCAGCCGGGGATGGGTGGGAGGCTCCCCCGATCGGCCGAAGTTGGAGGGGCTGGGGACCAGTCCCCGGCCGAAGTGCCTGAGCCAGACCTGGTTCACCAGGACCCGGGAGGTCAGCGGATGCCCGGGCTGGGTCAGCCAGCGCGCCAGCGCCAGGCGGCGGCCGCTGGAATCCTGGCCGTGCTTCAGCGGATGGACCCGGTACGGGGTCAAGCCCGTGGTCAGGACAGCCGGGACGCCCGGAGTGACCGCGTCTCCGGGTGACAGGTGGTTGCCCCGCTTCAGCAGGAATGTGGTCGAGGGGCGGCCGCCGGTATCCATGAGGGCCCGAACGTAGGGCTGCTGACGCAGCCTGCCCTTGACCTCGTCCAACTGCTTGCGAACGCTCTCGGTCTTGGGGCCGAACTCGGGGAAGCGCCGGTTCAGATCGGCCAGTCCAATCTGCAGCATCTTCCTGAATTTCCCGGCCAGATAACGGGGCACCTGAGAACTTTCGTCCTCCGAAAGTTCCCGGACCGCCAGGAATTTTCGGTTGAGCTCCCCGCCCTGATAGTCTTGCGGGGTATGGGCCAGGGTGCGCAGCTCCCGCTGCAGCATTTCCGGCAAATCGGCCAACCGTTCTTCCAGCAGCTTGTCGACGAAAGGCCCCGCCTCCTGGAGCAGGCCCTTTTCCAGGGAGCGAATCTCGGCCTTCAAGGGCCGGTTGTGGGCCGCCACTTCCTCATTCTCTCGTTCCAGCCCGACGAGGATCCTTCGCTTCCTGGGTGGAAGCCATTCGTAGGGATCGTAGCTGGTCTGCAGGATGGCGCTCAGGCGATAGTAGTCTCTTTGGGAGATGGGATCGTACTTGTGGTCGTGGCAGCGGGCGCACTTCACCGTGAGACCCATCACGGCCGAGGTCAGAACCTCGATCTCGTCGGCGATGATGTTCATGCGCTCGGCGATGAACCCCCGCTCGGGGGCGTCGGTGGGATCGGGCGTGGTCCGAAGAAACCCGGTGGCCGCCAGCCGGTCGATCAACTCCGGGGTAACCGTTTCCTTGCGGTAGTCGGTCAATTCGTCCCCGGCGATCTGCTCCATCAGAAACTGCGAGTAGGGCTTGTCCCGGTTGAAGGACCGGATGACGTAATCGCGGTAGCGCCAGGCGTAGGGCCGGAAGCGGTCGTGGGCTCCAAAGCCTTCCGAGTCGGAATAGCCGGCCAGATCCAGCCAGTATCGCCCCCAGCGCTCTCCGTAATGGTGGGAGCTCAGCAGGCTCTCGATCATGCGCTCGTAGGCATCGGGCCGCTCATCCTGCAGGTAGGCGTTGACTTCGCCGGCCGAGGGAGGCATCCCCACCAGGTCCAGGTAGGCCCGCCGCAACAACTGCAGCGGCGGGGCAGGCGGCGAGAAGCTCAATCCACTGGCCTCCAGCCTGGCAAGCAGAAAGGCGTCCACCGGCATTCGGACGAGCCGGCTTGACCGGACTCGAGGCACCGGCGGGCGGACCGGGGGCTGGAAGGACCAGAAGCTGCGGTCCCCCTCGGTGACAGCAGGATCTCCATTGGCTTCCGCGGCCGTGGAAACTGGCGGGTCGGGAGGGGCGCCGGCGGCAATCCAGCGGCGCAGCAACTGCAGCTCGGCGGCGGTGGGAGGCCGCACCGAGTTGGCCAACTGCAACTCCACCGGCGGCATCTCCCCGGACTCGATCTTCTGGATGATCGGGCTCCGGTCGGGATTCCCCGGAACAACGGCCGAACCGGAACGGCCTCCCTTCAGCCTGGAGGCCCGTGTCCGCAGATCCAGTCCCGCCTCCTGCCGGCGCTTGCCGTGGCAGGCCACGCAGCGCACCTGGAAGATGGGCAGCACGTCCTTTTCGCTGACGGCGGGAAGGCCTGAATGGGGGGCGCCCTCCCCGCCGGCCTCCAGGCCGTATTCCCCGGGGGCGCCGCGCTCGATCCAGCCGCGGATGCGATCGATCTCCTCGGGGGAAAGGCTGGCCTCGCCGGGCGGCATCTGTCCGCTGACCAGCTTTTCCATGAGCAGGCTTCGATCGGGGCTGCCGGCCACAATGGCCGGGCCCGACTCGCCGCCATTTAGCAGGGCCGCCTCTGACTGAAGGTCCAACCCGCCCTGCCGCGGCTCCTGGCCGTGGCACATCAGGCAGTTCTCGGCAAGGATCGGCAGCACGTCAGCCTTGAAGGTGGGGAACTCGCTTCGATCAGCCCCGGACGTAGCGGAGGACAGCGCCAGTCCGGCGAGGAGGACGGCGGGAAAGACGAACCACGAATGGACACGAATGAACACGAATAGACCAAAAGACAGATGGACCTGGCTCCGCAGAGGGTTCGACCCTCAGGGGTTGCCGCAGCTTGAAGGAGCCGCGACCCTACTTCCGGGCCGGGATATAGGCGCCGTCACCGGTTCTCTCACCGGGAGAACCGCCGTCGTTGACCACCCCGTAGGCCAGGAAGGGGTTGGCGCCCGAGACCCTGCGGATCTCAATGTAGCCCTGGGTGGTTCCCGGGGCGTGCTTCAGCACCTGGTTGATCTGCTTGAAACCCTTGGCCGGGACCACCAGCCTGTCGTCCTCCGCCATGGTAACCGTCTTGCTCAGCCTGGCCGTCTCCCCGTCGTAGATGTCGATCTCGAAGACGAGGTCCCGGTCGTCGACCTCTCCCGTGTTGATCAGGGCCAGGTTGCTGCGGTTCTCCTCGTTCTGCTGCAACCCGTCCACCCAGGCGCTGCCGGTGAAGCCCATGCCCCGGGGCACCGCCGTGTAGAAGACGCCGTACTGCCCCCTGGTCCTGTCTTCCACATCCGCCTGCGCCACCACCCGGGCTCCGATCACGATCCCGCTCAGGTCTCCCGCCGCCGGACTGGCGATCAGGGGCGCCACCAGGCCCCTGGGCACATCGAGCCCCAGGTTCTGGCGGGCGTAGGCCAGCGCATGGGGAATGATCAACTGCTGGCCGGGCAACATCGGCACCGGACCGAAGCCGGCCGTGTTGTCCTCCGTCTGGATTCTTTCATGGGTGACGCTGAACATCACCTGCTTCTGCTGGTCCGAGAAGTTGGTCAGCGTCAGCTCGGTGGTGAAGGCTCCACTCTCCACTATCGCCGGCAGGGTCTGCCCCATCGCTCCCATCAGCGAGCCGGCGCTGACCGGAAAGACGAAGGAGCCGTCCGAGTTGGCGTTGTCGTTGACGACCCCGTAGGCATAGAAGGGCGCCATGCCCTCCACCCGCTCCACCTCGACGTAGCCCCCGAACATGGGATCGGCCTTGCCGGCCCCCGTCAGCACGGTGTTTACCTGGTGGAACTCACCCGGTCCCAGCGTGTCTTCCCACGCCACCTCGCCGCTCGGATCGGTCGGATTCCCGGAAAAGGCCGTGATCCTCACGGTGATCGAACCCTCGGACCCCATGTTCTGAACGGCCACGTTGGAGCGGTCCCCGGGGTTGTCGCGCAGCCCGCACAGGTAGACGATCTCGTCGTGGAAGCCCTCGCTTTCCGGAACTCCCAGGTAGGCCAGTCCGGCGCTCCCTTCCGGCACGGCCGTGGGGGTGGTGGTCCGGACCACCGCGCTCACGTCGGAAGAACCCGAGACATCCACCCGCAAGGTCCCGACCCGGCGGTCATCATCATGACCCTCTTCGTGGCCATCATCGTGGTCATGATCATGGTCATGATCGTGGTCATGATCGCTGCCGGTTTCGGGAATGGGAACGTCCAGTCCCCTGAGGTAGTCGATGGCGTTGGAGGCGATCATCTGCTGGTGGGGGCCCAGCATGTCGGTGGCGCTGCCGCTCCCCCCGCCCTGCTCAGCCGTGTAGGTGAAGTTGAGCATGGCCGACTCTGAACCCCGGTTGGTGAGAGCCAGCTCCGAGGTGAAGTGGGAGTTGTGCTTCCCCCTCGAGTCCAGCACCACCGGGACGAAGGTCGTCATGGCGCCCGGCCCACCTGTTGTCGGATAGTAACCGGAGACAAAGATAAAGGGCACCGACCCCGGACGGGCAAGCTGGCGCGCAAAGGCGATCTTGGGTATGTCCACTCTGTCGGAATCATCGTCGGGATCGTCGAAATGATACTCGATGAAGCCGCCCTCCGGGCTCGATTGGGCCGCCTCGCGGACCAGGTCATAAATAACTTCTCCGGTGACCGCATCTCTGGCTCTGCCTGCGATGGTGAACTCGTACAGATGCGGAAAGGCCCCGTGAAACCAGATGTAGCCGGTGGTGTCCAGCATATAGATGTAGACGGAACCCTCTCTCCAAGGCCCCATCTCGTCCCTCAGAATGGCCTTCATACTGATAAGAGCGTTACCGCCTTCCCTCGCCAAGCGCTCCCGACCGAAATCGATCACCTCGTTCACGAAGGCCTTGAGGGTTTCCCGGTCCACTACGTCACTGGCGGTGACCGCCGGGGCGTCGGCGGGATCGTGGACGACCGGCTTCAGGTGAGACTCCTGAATATCGAAGCCGGCGGTCATGATTGACGGGGTGTTGAACAAGTTATGGAATCCGACAGCGTAACCGCTCAACGGCATATCCAAGGCGCCACCGTCCGGGTTTGTGAACGATTGACTCTCTGCATCGAAGCCGGCTGCAGCGGCGATTGCCATGAATACGTCCTCACGGAGTTGCCGTCCTGAAAAGCCCATATTGTCGTGATGACGCAACACGGTGCCATGGGCATTCAGGGTAGCGACGTAGATGGAACCGGAATTCCAATTCCCCTCAAGCTTGAAAACACACGTCGCATAGGCCAACTCGTTCGCGCTCAAGTCCCGCCAGTAGTTTCTGGCCTCCAGCGTAAAGCTCATCAGGTTTGCGGGGGTCGGATTCGCTTCCACCTCACTGGCGGTGATGCCGGGGGCAGGCGCCTCCGCAACCGTTGCCGGGCGAGGGCATTCCGGCTGCGCCTGCGCTACGGCGGAGTGCACCCCCGAAAAGAGCCCGGTCAGAAGCAGGGCACACCCCAAAAGGACAACCGAAGATGTAGATCTCATGGTCATTGCTCCTTTACTCCCTCGCCGGGATATAGGCGCCGTCGCCGGTTCGCTGACCCGGAGAACCGCCGTCGTTGACCACCCCGTAGGCCAGGAAGGGGTTGGCGCCCGAAACCCTGCGGATCTCAATGTAGCCCTGGGTGGTTCCCGGGGCGTGCTTCAGCACCTGGTTGATCTGCTTGAAGCCCTTGGCCGGGACCACCAGCCTGTCATCCTCCGCCATGGTAACCGTCTTGCTCAGCTTGGCCGTCTCCCCGTCGTAGATGTCGATCTCGAAGACGATGTCCTGGTCATCGACCTCTCCCGTGTTGATCAGGGCCAGGTTGCTGCGGTTCTCCTCGTTCTGCTGCAACCCGTCCACCCAGGCGCTGCCGGTGAAGCCCATGCCCCGGGGCACCGCCGTGTAGAAGACGCCGTACTGCCCCCTGGTCCTGTCCTCCGCATCCGCCTGCGCCACCACCCGGGCTCCGATCACGATCCCGCTCAGGTCTCCCGCCGCCGGACTGGCGATCAGGGGCGCCACCAGGCCCCTGGGCACATCGAGCCCCAGGTTCTGGCGGGCGTAGGCCAGCGCATGGGGAATGATCAACTGCTGGCCGGGCAACATCGGCACCGGACCGAAGCCGGCCGTGTTGTCCTCCGTCTGGATTCTTTCATGGGTGACGCTGAACATCACCTGCTTCTGCTGGTCCGAGAAGTTGGTCAGCGTCAGCTCGGTGGTGAAGGCTCCACTCTCCACTATCGCCGGCAGGGTCTGCCCCATCGCTCCCATCAGCGAGCCGGCGCTGACCGGAAAGACGAAGGAGCCGTCCGAGTTGGCGTTGTCGTTGACGACCCCGTAGGCATAGAAGGGCGCCATGCCCTCCACCCGCTCCACCTCGACGTAGCCCCCGAACATGGGATCGGCCTTGCCGGCCCCCGTCAGCACGGTGTTTACCTGGTGGAACTCACCCGGTCCCAGCGTGTCTTCCCACGCCACCTCGCCGCTCGGATCGGTCGGATTCCCGGAAAAGGCCGTGATCCTCACGGTGATCGAACCCTCGGACCCCATGTTCTGAACGGCCACGTTGGAGCGGTCCCCGGGGTTGTCGCGCAGCCCGCACAGGTAGACGATCTCGTCGTGGAAGCCCTCGCTTTCCGGAACTCCCAGGTAGGCCAGTCCGGCGCTCCCTTCCGGCACGGCCGTGGGGGTGGTGGTCCGGACCACCGCGCTCACGTCGGAAGAACCCGAGACATCCACCCGCAAGGTCCCGACCCGGCGGTCATCATCATGACCCTCTTCGTGGCCATCATCGTGGTCATGATCATGGTCATGATCGTGGTCATGATCGCTGCCGGTTTCGGGAATGGGAACGTCCAGTCCCCTGAGGTAGTCGATGGCGTTGGAGGCGATCATCTGCTGGTGGGGGCCCAGCATGTCGGTGGCGCTGCCGCTCCCCCCGCCCTGCTCAGCCGTGTAGGTGAAGTTGAGCATGGCCGACTTTGAACCCCGGTTGGTGAGAGCCAGCTCCGAGGTGAAGTGGGAGTTGTGCTTCCCCCTCGAGTCCAGCACCACCGGGACGAAGGTCGTCATGGCGTCCGGCGCACCTGTTTTCGCATAGAAGCCGGAGCCAAAGATAAACGGCAATGGAAATCCCGGATAGGTATGCTGGCGCACAAAGGCGGTCTTGGGAATTTCCGCGCTGTCGGAATCATCGTCGGGATCGTCGAAATGATACTCGATGAAGCCGCCCTCCGGATCCGATTGGGCTGCCTCGAGGATCAGGTCCAAAAGGACTTCTCCAGTGACCGCATCTCTGGCCTTGCCGCCGATGGTGAACTCGTACAGATGCGGAAAGGCCCCGTGAAACCAGACGTAGCCGGTAGCATCCAGGGTATAGAGGTAGACTGAACCTTCTCTCCAGGGCCCGTTCTCAGCCCTGAAAACGGCCCTGGCCCTGGTAAGCCCACCAAAGCCTTCCGTTACGAAGAGCTCTCCCAGGCGCTCGATCGCGCCGTTCACAAAGGCCTTGAGGGTCTCCCGGTCCACCACCTCACTGGCGGTTATCGCCGGCGCGTCGGCGGGATCGACGACTTCGGGCACCAGGTGAGCCTCCTGAAGATCCAGACCGGCGGTCATGATCAACGGGAACTGTATGGGACCGAAACCGACATGCATTCCGACAGCGTAACCTCCCAACTCCTCCGGCAAAGCGCCGCCGTCCGGGTTTGTGAAGGTTTGGGTCTCCGGATCGAAGCCGGCCGCGGCAGCAGCGGCCACCAAGACGTCCTCACGGACTTTTCTGCCTCCGAAGGCCATGTCTCCCGCGTGGATTTCCACTCTACCCCCGGCCACGAATGTCAGCGAAGTGACGTAGATGGAGCCGGACTTCCAGTTTCCCTCCTGCTTGAAATGACATATGGCATAGGTCAACGCGGTCTGGTCGAGGCCCTCGCCGTAGTTTCTTGCCTCCAGAGCAAAAGCCTTCAGGTTTTCGGGGGTCGGGTCTGCCGCCACCTCGGCGGCCGTGATGCTGGGGGTAGGGGCCTCGGCAACCCCTTCCGGGCGGAAGCAGTCTTCTTCAGCCTGCGCCGTCGCGGGGTGCACCTCGGAAAAGAGGCCGGTCAGAATCAGACCGCACGCCAACAGGACATACGCGGTTGGGGATCTCATGGTAATGGCTCCTTGCCGTTTCTTCGCCAAGTACAGAAACCACGCCATTCCCTTGCTGCTGAGAGGAAACGAGAAACCCGGGCGAAGTCCTCCACGAAGACCCCCACGAGTGCTCGACGCCGGCATCCTACTTCCGGGCCGGGATATAGGCGCCGTCACCGGTTCTCTCACCGGGAGAACCGCCGTCGTTGACCACCCCGTAGGCCAGGAAGGGGTTGGCGCCCGAGACCCTGCGGATCTCAATGTAGCCCTGGGTGGTTCCCGGGGCGTGCTTCAGCACCTGGTTGATCTGCTTGAAACCCTTGGCCGGGACCACCAGCCTGTCGTCCTCCGCCATGGTAACCGTCTTGCTCAGCCTGGCCGTCTCCCCGTCGTAGATGTCGATCTCGAAGACGAGGTCCCGGTCGTCGACCTCTCCCGTGTTGATCAGGGCCAGGTTGCTGCGGTTCTCCTCGTTCTGCTGCAACCCGTCCACCCAGGCGCTGCCGGTGAAGCCCATGCCCCGGGGCACCGCCGTGTAGAAGACGCCGTACTGCCCCCTGGTCCTGTCTTCCACATCCGCCTGCGCCACCACCCGGGCTCCGATCACGATCCCGCTCAGGTCTCCCGCCGCCGGACTGGCGATCAGGGGCGCCACCAGGCCCCTGGGCACATCGAGCCCCAGGTTCTGGCGGGCGTAGGCCAGCGCATGGGGAATGATCAACTGCTGGCCGGGCAACATCGGCACCGGACCGAAGCCGGCCGTGTTGTCCTCCGTCTGGATTCTTTCATGGGTGACGCTGAACATCACCTGCTTCTGCTGGTCCGAGAAGTTGGTCAGCGTCAGCTCGGTGGTGAAGGCTCCACTCTCCACTATCGCCGGCAGGGTCTGCCCCATCGCTCCCATCAGCGAGCCGGCGCTGACCGGAAAGACGAAGGAGCCGTCCGAGTTGGCGTTGTCGTTGACGACCCCGTAGGCATAGAAGGGCGCCATGCCCTCCACCCGCTCCACCTCGACGTAGCCCCCGAACATGGGATCGGCCTTGCCGGCCCCCGTCAGCACGGTGTTTACCTGGTGGAACTCACCCGGTCCCAGCGTGTCTTCCCACGCCACCTCGCCGCTCGGATCGGTCGGATTCCCGGAAAAGGCCGTGATCCTCACGGTGATCGAACCCTCGGACCCCATGTTCTGAACGGCCACGTTGGAGCGGTCCCCGGGGTTGTCGCGCAGCCCGCACAGGTAGACGATCTCGTCGTGGAAGCCCTCGCTTTCCGGAACTCCCAGGTAGGCCAGTCCGGCGCTCCCTTCCGGCACGGCCGTGGGGGTGGTGGTCCGGACCACCGCGCTCACGTCGGAAGAACCTGACACATCCACCCGCAAGGTCCCGACCCGGCTGCCGGTTGCGGGAATGGGAACCTCCAGTCCCCTCAGATAGTCGATGGCGTTGGAGGCGATCATCTGCTGGTGGGGGCCGAGCATGTCGGCGGCGCTGCCGCTGCCCCCTCCGGCTTCGGCCGTGTAGGTGAAGTTGAGCATGGCCGCATCCGAACCCCGGTTGGTCAGGGCCAGCTCCGAGGTAAAGTGGGAGTTGTTCCTCCCCGTCGCGTCCAGCACCACCGGGACGAAGGTTGTCAAGGTCGTCATGGCGTCCGGCGGAGTGGAAACATCTCCCGGATTGAAACCGGCGCTGATGACCAGTTCAGCATTTGCGATAACTCCCGCGTTCGCCGGCGCTACGACCAGTTGAGCATAGCTGACTCTGCTCACACCTGCCTCTTCAGACTCAACAAAGTCTCCTTCCATCATGGGTGCATTCTCAACTGCCGCAGCGACCAGATCTTGCATGAACATCGCCACGCTGGCGTCTTCAATTGCCGTCAGGAGCGTGAAATCACGGTCCGGATTGCCTGCGTCAAAGAATACCAGTACTGCACCTTCAATCCCAAAGTAATCATTAACCAGCACAACGAAGTAGGTGGACCCGTGCTTCCAGGGCCCCGGATCGATCCTGAACACCGCCTTCAGGGCGTCAATGTCCACAGCCTCTCCACTCTCGAATTGCGCCCCCAACCATGCAATCGCCCCCTGGACGAACGCTTTCAGGGTATCCTTATCCACCACATCCCGGGCCGTAACAGCGGGCGCTTCCTGGGCCGAGACGGGGCCCACTTCGGCAAAGAGGGCGACCAGAATGGCGCACCCCAAAACAATCATCAGCGTTCTGGATTTCATGACAGTTGCTCCCTGTTCTCTTTGAGCCTCCACTGTGACAATGTTGTGATGAGGAGCTATAAATCTATATCATGCGGTAGTTTCGTCAAGTAAATAAACCGCACGACGCTTCTGATCCTGAAGGGGATGGGGCTGAAACTGTCCTTGGAACCAGGGAAGAACCTTGGCCCCCGATCCTGCTGCCGCGCCGGAACATGGGCTCCATCGCCGCTACGCTTCCCCGGAGCCTCGCCGTCGTTGATCACGCCAGGGGGGAACGGATAGGATCAAAGCACCTACCTGCGACAAAGAAAGACAGGAGACCCTCATGATTCGAGATCACTCGGCCGGGTTCCGGGTAATGGTTTTGGCAATGGTCTGGAGCTGGGGCCTGGGCTGCGGTCCCGCCGGAGAGCCGGAATCCGGGATTGTTCCCCCCGCGGGGACGTCGGTGCTCCCGGAAGCCGAGGCTGTGCAACCGGTGGAGATCGTCCGCACCAATGACTACTCCGAAGGGGTGGTGATCGATCACGAGGGGAACATCTACTTCTCCCACGAGAGGGTGATCACGGTGGTAACCCCCGACGGAAACCACCGGGTCTGGGCGGAGACCGGGGAACCCAACGGCCACAAGATTCTGGCGGACGGCACCTACCTGGTGTGCGACGCGACCCATCACGCCGTGCTCCGTCTGGATGCCGACGGAAACATGCTGGAACCGGCTTCCAAGGAATGCGAGGGTAAGCCGTTAAAGGGACCCAACGACCTGACCCTGGATCCGGAGGGGGGCTTCTACTTCACCGACCCGGAGGGCACGGGCCTGTCCAATCCCATCGGAACCGTCCACTATGTCGACCCGGAGGGCACCACCCACTGGGTGGCCGGAGGGCTGGCCTACCCCAACGGCATCGTGCTGACCCCCGATCGGAAGCGGCTGCTGGTCGCCGAAAGCCAGAAGAACCGCATCCTGCTTTACGAGGTGCTGTCGCCGGGGAAGGTGGGTCCCATGCAGGTGTTTGCCGATCTGCCGTCGAAGGAGGGAGAGCAGATCGACAACCAGCCCGACGGCATTTGCCTGGATGCCGCCGGGAACCTCTACGTGGCCCACTACGGGATGCGCCAAGTTCAGGTGCTGGACCCCGAGGGCAAGCTCATCCGACGCTATCCCGGGGGCAACCTCACCACCAGCAATTGCGCCTTCGGCGGTCCCGGGATGGATCAGCTCTTCGTCACGGGCGGCAGGCCCGGCGCGCTTTTCCGCCTGGATCTGGGCGTGCCCGGTCTGGACATTCGCCCCAAACGCAAAGAGTGTCCTTGCGAAGGCTGAGGCGGCAACGGGGCGGGGCTGTCTCGGGCACCCCACCCCTGGGCCGACCTGAGCGAACCGCTCCGTCACGGGACTGCCTGGCCGGCCAGGACCCCGGTGCATCGCCCCTCTTCCACCGCCACCCGGCCATTGACCACCACCCAGGGGATGCCCGCGGGAAACCGCCTGGGGTCTTCATAGGTAGCGGTGTCCGTGACCGTGTCCGGGTCGAAGGCCACCAGGTCGGCGAAATACCCCGGTTGCAGCCGGCCCCGCCGGGTCAGTCCGAAGCGGCGCGCCGGCCCGTCCGTCATCCGCGCGACCATCGTCTCCAGGCTCAGAGTCCGGTTGCGCCGCCGGAGCCGTCCCAGAAACCTGGGAAAGGCCCCGTAGCAGCGGGGATGGGGCGCGCCTCCCAAGGGAGTGATGTCGCTGCAGGCCATGGCGTCAGGCCGGGCCAGCAACTGCAGGCAATCCCTGTCAATGGCCTCCCAAAGCGCCCGGCTTGAAGGCGGGGCGTTGACGTAGCCGACCTTGAGCTCCTCCTCCAGCAGCAGGTCGCAGATCGTTTGAGCCGGGGAAGTTCCGCGCTGGCGGGCGGCCTCGGCCAGGCTCTTTCCCTCGAGGTGAGGGTTTCGGGGCAGGCAGGAAAAGGTGACCGGCTCCAGCGGCGCGAAAAGCCGGTTATCGAGGTGGTCCCGAAGGGCCCGCTGGCGTCCCGGCTCGGCCAGCCGCTCCAGAATGGCATCGGGGCCGCCCTCCTGCATGTCGCCGGGCAGAAAGCTCACGGCGATGCTGCTTCCGCTGGGGTAGGGATAGATGTCCATGGTGCAGTCCACCCCCTGGTCCCTGGCCCGGTCGATGGGGTCCGTCAGCTCCTTCAGTCGGCCGGCGGTCTGCTCGTCCGTCCGGAGATGGGCGAAGTGAACCGGCGCCCCCGACTGCCGGGCGACTTCCAGTCCCTCCTGGACCCCACCGCCGGCAAAGGCGCGCCCGGGCGTCCCCACCCGGGGCTCGTTGACGTAGACGCCGCCGGCTTCGCGCACCGACCGGCACAGCTCCACCAGTTCACGGGTGTCGGCCCAGTAGCCGGGATAGTAGGCGGCTCCGGTGGAAAACCCCACGGCGCCCTGCTCGATTCCCTGCCGCACCATTCGCCCGGCGGCCTGGAGCGCTTCTCCCTGGAGCGGCAGGTCGCGAAAGCCCAGAATCTCCAGTCGGATGGCGCCGTGGGGAACCAGGCAGGCCACGTTTACGGCTGCCTTGCGATGGTAGTGCGCTCGAAAGGCGGCGACGCTGCTGGTGTCCAGCTCGGGCGGGGAATCTCCCAGGATTCCGCCCAGGTAGCGCGCGTAGAGCCTGAAATTGGGAGGGGACAGGGGCGCCCACGACATCCCGTCCAGGCCCACGATCTCGGTGGTGATTCCCTGTCGCAGCCCGCAGGCGTGCTGGGGATCGTGGAGAAGCGCTCCCTCGGAATGGGTGTGGGTGTCGATGAATCCGGGGGCCACCGTGAGACCCTGCAGTGGGATGACTCGCCGGGCTTGGGCCTCGGAGAGGTCGCCGATGGCTTCAATCTTCTCTCCGATGATGCCGACGTCGGCCGCGACGGCCGGGGCTCCCGTGCCGTCGAGGAGCCGCCCGCCGGTGAGGATGAGGTCGAAGGTCATGGCGCTGAGACACCTCGTCGAGGGACGGGTTACGCCTGCAGGGGCGGCGGGCCCTGGGGGGCCGCCGGCTTCATGAGGGGTTGGTCGGGCCTGACGGCCAGCCAGCAGAGCGCGGCCGTCAACTGCGTGCTCGCAATGAGATAGAGCACCAGGTTCCAGTCGCCGCCGGTGCGCTCGATGTGTCCGATCAGGTAGCCCAGAGCGATGGGCATCAGCAGGGCCCCGGCGATTCCGGCCATGTTCATCACGGCCATCAGGAGGGCGCTGTAGCGGCCGGCGATGTCCATGGTCGCCGTCCAGGAAGGGGGGCCGGAAAAGGAACCGGCCAGCGACCCCGCCGACAGCAACGCCACCAACACCGGCGCCGAGGTGGCCCCCAGGGCCGACAACGTCAGCAGGCCGGCGGCGCCGATGCCGAAGCAGGCCACCAGGCTGCGGCTGATCCGCTTGCTGCCGGTCCAAGCCAACAACCCGTCCACCAGCAGGCCGCCCGCCATCAACCCCGTCACCGCGGCCGCCAGAGGCCAGACGGCGAACCATCCCGCCTGAACGGGGGTGATGCCGTAGCTCTTCTCCAGGTAGGCGGGAAACCAGGAAACAAAGACGGCGTAGGCCGCCGCCCTCAGGAACTGCTGGGAGCAGATCCCCCACAGGCTGCGGCTTCCGATCATCCTGGCCAGCAGGGTCGCCGGGCTGTCCGGACTCGGACGGGGACTCCCTTCCTCGGTCGATTCGGGCCGGCTCGGGCTCGAGGCGGGGGCGGCCGCTCCCGTGCGCCTGGCGAAAGGCGGCCGGATGATCAGGTCCCGCTCGGCCTCGTTGACCCAGGGGTGTTGGCGAGGGTGGTTGCGAAAGTAGCAGAAGAAGACCACCGCCCAGGCTACGCCCACCCAGGTGTAGAGGCCGAAGACCTCCCGCCAGGGCAAGCGCCCCATCAGGGAAGCCGTCAATCCCATGGTGACGATGCCCCCGATGGACATGGAGGTCTCCACGGTGGCGCTGCTGAAGCCCCGCCGCCGTTCGGGGAACCAGTCGTTGATGACCAGGGTGGCGATGGGCACCAGTCCGGCCTGGGCGGCCCCGAAGGCCACCCGGGAAGCCAGCATGGGAAGAAAGGAATACACCCTGGCCGACCCGAGGTTGAACAGGGACCAGAGCAGGCTGATGAGGGAAAAGGCCCACCTCGGTCCCAGGCGGGTGCCCAGCCAGCCCCCCGGGACCTGAAAGGCCAGGTAGCCCACCATGAAGGCGCTCAGTATCCAGCCCATCTGCTCGGTAGTGAACTGGAGCTCTATCTGGATGGTGGTATTGGCGACGGCGATGCAGTGACGGGTGAGGTAGGCGCTGGCGGCCGCCAGGGCCAGCAGGCCCAGCACGCCGTGCCTAACGCCGGTTGGTCGTGCCGGTCCGCCGGCGCCGGCAGATGGGTTGGAATCGGTCAGCGTTGCCATGGGTTTATCTGCCTCAAGGAATCGGTGGAGAGAGTAGACCAATCGATCCGACCTGGCAAGGCGGGGCGAGCGCAGGGGCAGGCCATCGCCGCCTGCGCCGCTGCTCGTCATTCCTGGAACGCGGCGTTGGCCCCCCCCTCCGCATCAGCCTTCGCCATTCGGCTCGGCTTCTGCGACTCCCCCTCAAGGGGGGAGTGATACTTGAGTTTCTTGAACGACGTTTTGCGAAATTGGGGAGCGGACGTCCAGAGATAATCAATTGAAAATCTTATCCGCCGGCAGTGTCGTGAGTTGGGCGAGAGCCGCGAATGCGGCGGATAAAGAGCTGCGTTCCCGAACGCACTACCCCACTCCCCCCTTGAGGGGGAGTCGGAGAGACAAGGGCGAAGCCCGCAGTCGAGCCGGTGGGGGGCCAACGCGGCGTCGCGAGAGGGCGCCACCCCGCCGTCACGCCGTCGGTGCTATACTCGTTCCAATCTTCCACTTGAGGGCGAATCATGATCGATACTGCCGCCGATTTCCCGGAGGGCCGCCTGCAGGGCCTGAATGCCGTGGTCACCGGAGCCGCCCAGGGGCTGGGTCTGGCCATCGCCGAGGAGCTGGGCCGGCGGGGCGCCCACGTGACCATGGCCGACGTGCAAGCGGAGAAGGTCCGGGAAGCGGCTGCCGGGCTGGGGGAAAAGGGACTGGGGGTGGAAGCCGCCACCCTGGACATCACCGACAGCCGGGCCGTGAGGGAATTTTTCAAGGCATTGGAAGGCGACCGGGGGAGGCTCGACATCCTGGTCAACAATGCCGGCTCGCGGCAATCGGTGACCGAGGTGGCCGAGCTGGGCGACCGGGAGTGGGACCGGGTGCTGGGGGTGACCCTGACCGGGACCTTCTACTGTTGCCGCTCGGCGGCGGACGCCATGCAGCGCCAGGAGTCGGGCGCCATCGTCAACATGGCTTCGGTGAACGGGCAGAGCCCGGCCGCCCTGGTGGCGGCCTACAATGCCGCCAAGGCGGGCGTGATCAGCCTCACCCGCACGCTGGCCCTGGAGTTGGCGCCCTACGGGGTGCGGGTCAACGCCGTGAGTCCCGGGCCGGTCTACACCGACTTCAATCGGCAGAACATGGCGGAACGGGCCCAAAGCCTGAACATCTCGGAGGAGGAAATCATCCGGCGGGTCGCCAGCTCGATTCCCCTGGGACGCTGGGGAGAACCCCACGAGATCGCCCAGGGAGTGGCGTTTCTCTGCAGTCCGGCGGCGAGCTGGATCACGGGAGAAGTTCTCAGGGTCAGCGGCGGCCTGGAAGGGGTTTCGGCCACGCCCCCCAAAAAAGCCAAGCCGGCGCCGGCGAGCGGCGATGCCAAGTAAGTCGGGCCGCCGCCGTGCCGTGCGGATCATACGAGAGAGGGACAACGGATCCTTGTGGCTTATCGCTATCAGGGGCCATGTTTCCGTTCAAACGGTTTGTTGCATAAAGGAACATGGATATACAGGATGCACAGGATAATCAGGACGGAACGCTGTTGCACGAGAGGCTGACTCCGGCGATGATCGCGTGCGGATTCGCGGATGTTCAGGACTGCAAGCCCGCCGCCCAGAAAAAATCCTGTGCATCCTGTGCATCCATGTGAATCAAAAATCCGCCTATGCTCGACTTTGAACCGGTTTCCGGCCACCAGTCGCAAGGGGTTTGATTCAGGCCCTCTCGACCGTCCATGAGTTGGGCTCATTGAGTTGGCACTTCCGCCTGGGCGAACATGCCGGCGGTGGTCTCGATGGGCGGCCAGGGGACCTGGGCCGTCACCTCGATCAGGCAGGGCCCTGGCTGTCGCAGCGCCTCCGAGAGGTTCCGGGATAGATCCTCCAGGCGATCCACCCGCAGGGCGGCGGCTCCAAAGGCTCCGGCCAGGGCCCTAAAATCGGGATTGACCAGGTCGGCCGCATGGGTGCGGCCATAGCGGGCCATCTGCTGAGGCCGCAGCACCCCGTAGCCCCTGTCGTTGAAGACCATCATCACCAGGGGCAGTCCGCACTCGACCGCCGTGGCCAGCTCCTGGCAGTTGAAGAGAAATCCTCCATCCCCCGACAGCAGCACCACCGGACGCCGGGGCTGGGCCAGTCTGGCCCCGATGGCCGCGGGCAGTCCGAATCCCAGGGTGCAGAATCCCCAGGGGCTGTGGAAGCCGGCCGGCCGGTAGACCTCCAGCAGATGGTGGCACCAGGTGGCGGCCGCGGTCAGGTCGCAAACCAGGATGCTTTCCCGGGGAAGCGCCGCTCTCAGGCACTCCACCAGTTCCACCGCCGCTGGCGCCCGTTGCCGGCATTCACTCCATATCCGGCCGCGAAGCTCCTTGACCTCCCGGGCGCGGTCCCGGGAGGGCGCCGCCCCTCGGCACAGTTCCAGCATGCCTTCCAGGGCCGGCTTGGCGTGGCCGACCACGGCGGCGCTCACCCCGTAGTTTCGCCCGATCTCGGCGGGGTCGATGTCGATGTGAACCCGTTGCTCCGGCAGCTTCAGGCGCCAGCGTTCGGTCTCGATCTCCATGAAGCGGGTTCCCACCGCCAGCATCAGGTCGCAGGTCTCCAGGTAGGCCCGGCCGGCAGGATGGAGCAGGGTGTTGCCGCCCGAGAGGGGATGGTCTTCGGGGATGGCTCCCTTGCCCAGGGTGGTGGTGAAGACCGGGGATTGCAGCCGCTCCGCCAGCCGGGTCAAAGCGTTCGAGGCGCCGGCCCGGATGACGCCGCCCCCGGCCCAGATGACCGGCCGGCGGGCCTTCTCCAGCAGTCGGCAGGCCCTGGAAAGTTCCTCCGGCCGGGGTCGCTCGGGCTCCGTTTCCAGGGGTGCAGGCAGGGAGGGCCGGCCCTCGGAGTCCAGCACGTCGCAGGGGATCTCCAGGGCCACCGGCCGCGGCCGCCCCGAACCCAATTGGGCGAAAGCCTCCCGAACCAGCCAGGGAATGGCCTCCACCGTGGTGGCCTGCTGCCACCACTTGGTCACTGCCCGGAAACCTCCCGACTGGCCTGAGCACTCGTGCAGCATGCCCTTTCCCCGGCCCAGAAAGCCCGCCTGGATCTGGCTGGCGACGCACAGGACCCTGGAGGAGTCGGCGTAGGCGGTGCCCAGTGGGGTCAGGGTGTTGAGGGCCGCCGGTCCGGTGGTGCTGAGGCAGACGCCGACCTTTCCGCCGGCCCGGGCGTACCCGTCGGCCATGAAGGCCGCTCCCTGTTCGTGGCGGGCGCTGACGTGGCGGATGGGGCTGTCCAGCAGGGCGTCGTATACCGCCAGGTTGTGAGTGCCCGGGATACCGAAGACGGTGGTGACTCCGTGGGCTTCCAGGGACCGAACCAGGGCTTGACCGCCGGTCATGGGAATCTCCTTTCCAGGGGTCGCCTTCCGCTGCCGGTCCACTTTGGGTATCGGTCCGGCTGAAGCGGGATCGGGAATTATATCCTACCTCCGGACGGCCAGGAGGCATGCGGAAAGGGACAGGCCTGGCGGCGGACTGGTGACAAATGCGGGTTCACCCCCGTTGCGGTATACTCAGGCGGCTGCGGCGGCGGGATGGGCGAGCCGCCGGTTCAGGCCGTGACGGGAAAGGCGGGGAGGAGAGAGGGGTGAATCCGGTGACGGGGGAACGGGCTCTCGAGATCGAGGCAATGGCGGTAGCCGACGCACTGAAATCCACGGTTGACCGGCTGGTTCGGAAGTACGGGAACCGGGGACGGGAGGCGGGCGACAACCTGGAGCAGTGGCTTTCGGGTCGGGTGCCCTACGCCGAGCCCGAAGTGCTCCGGCGGCACCTCCGGGCCGGGCAGGTGGACCTGCTCTTCGACGCCTTCTGGCAGGTGCTTCCCTTCGGGACCGGCGGCCGCAGGGGCAGGGTCGGATATGGGGCCAACAGGCTCAATCCCGCCACCGTGGCCATGACCGTCCAGGGGCATTGCCACTTCCTGCGGGCCGCCTTTCCGGGCCGTCGCGACCTGACGGCGGTGGTAGCCAACGATGTCAGGGTCTTCAGAGATCTTGCCGGGACCTACCGCTTTCTGGGAGAGGACCACCCGCTGCTGGGAACCTCCTCGCGCTCGCTGGGGAGGCTGGCCTGCGAGATCTACGCCGGCAACGGCATCACGGCCTATTTCGCGCAGCCGCGGGTCGAGGATGCGGCGATCAGCACTCCCGAGCTGTCCTTTGTCATCGGCCGTCTGGGCGCTGCCGGAGGAATCAATCTGTCGGCCTCCCACAACCCCCCCGACGACAACGGGGTCAAGGTCTATGACGCCTTCGGCAGCCAGCCGGTGGCGCCGGAGGACCAGGCCCTGATGGACGCCATGGGGGAGGCTACCGCCATCCGGAGCATACCCTTCCCACAGGCGCTTGCCGAGGGCCTGGTGCGGGCCATCCCCGAGGATCTCCACCAGGACTACCTGGACGCCTACCTGGAGCTGTATGGGGACACCTTCACCCCCCGGCCCGACCTGCCCGTGGTCTACACGCCCCTCTGCGGTTGCGGATTGAAGACGGTGGGCGACCTGCTGGGCCGGCTGAACTTTCCGGTTCGGACCCCGCCCCGTCAGGACGCCGACGGCTCCTTCGCCGTCATCCCCTTCAAGGCCCCCAATCCGGAGGTGCCCCAGGCCACCGCACCCGCCAGGGATTTCGCCGACAGGATCGGCTCGGGCCTGGTGCTCTCCAGCGATCCCGATGCCGACCGGGTCGGACTGGAGGTCAGGCAGGCCGACGGTTCCTGGGTCCACCTGGACGGGAACCAGATTGCCGCCATTCTGGGATACTTCCTGATGCTGGATCCCGAGGGGCCGCGCAGGAGGGGCCTGGTGGTGGAGACCCTGGTAACGACCCGCATCCTGGGCAGAATCGTGGAGAAGGCCGGTGGCTCCCAAATCGTGGATGACCTGCTGGTCGGCTTCAAGTATGTCGCCGACGTGCTGAAGTCCCTGGAGCGGACGGGGAGGTACGGCCGGGTGGTTGCCCGGCCGCGGGACCTGGTGCTGGCTGCCGAGGAGAGCCACGGGGTGATCATGATCCCCACCATACGGGACAAGGATGCGGCTCCGGCCTGCATGGTGTTGGCGGCACTCTACCAGAGGCTGCGGTTGCAGGGGCGCACCCTTCTGGACTACTACGTCGGGATCCTGGAGCAACTGGGAGGCTATGCCGACGTGGGCCGCTCCATCGCCATGGCCGGGGCCGGGGGCGTGTCCAGGAGGGATCGGCTGATGGCCTCTCTGAGAGACTCGCCGCCGCCGACCCTGGCGGGCCATCCGGTGCGCCACATCCTGGACTACTGGGATCGGGAACGGTTCGGGCCCTTCGCCAGCGAGTCGGACAAGCTGCCCAGAAATGTGATCCGGATGTCCATGGACGACTTCGTGGTCACGGTTCGCCCCTCCGGAACAGAGCCCAAGCTGAAGTTCTACTGCCAGCTTGCGCCTCGGGGCCGCTCGTCCCGGAAGGGGATGGATCTATTGACCGAGGTGAGCAGCAGGGCCGAGAGCCTGGCCCGCCAGGTGTACCGGGAACTCCTGGCCCGCCTCGACCTGGAGCTGGGCCCGGCCGGACTGCTGCTTCCCGACATCGTGGACGTGGACCGCAAACGGGAGTTCGAGAAAACCATCCAGCCGCAACTGCGTTCGGAGCTGGCCGGGTCGGGCAAGGGCGGCCTGCAGGAGCTTCTGGACTGGTTGCGCCGGCAGGCTTCCGCCATGACCCCCGGAGCGGACCCCCTGCCCGCGCTCAAGGCCCCCATCGCTTTTCTCTGCGATGGATGGAAAGCCGAGTTGGCGGCCAACCCCCTCGTCGGCGAACTGGATCGGTGGGCGCGGGAGTAACCCGGGTCCCCCCGGGCCCCGAAAGCTGTTCGGAGCTCGGCGGTCCGCGCTCTCCATGGATAATGCCATGCGCCAGTGGCCTCTCTGTCTGAACACCAGCACCATCCGGCCCGCGGGCCTGTTGGAGAAAATCGCCATCGCGGCCCGGACCGGCTACTCGGCCATCGAGGTCTGGACCGAAGAGCTGACCCGATTCGAGCAGTCGGGACGGCCCCTGGCCGAGCTGCGCCGGATCCTGGAGGACTCGGGCCTGGCGGTGGCCAGCATCATTACCCTGTCGGACTGGATGCAGAGCCGCGGGTTCCACAAGGAAGCCGCCTACCGGGAGGCCCGCAGGCGGCTGGGGCAGGCGGCAGCCGTGGGCGCGGCCCACATGGTGGCCTCTCCGGTTCCCGACGCCCCTCACCTGGATATTCCCCTGGCCGCGGCGCGCTACCGCGAGCTGCTGGAGGAGGGCGAAGCCTTCGGCGTGCGCCCGGCCATGGAGTTTCTGGGGTTCCAGCATAACGTCTTCCAACTGGAACAGGCCCTGGCCATCGTGCGGCAGGCCGACCACCCCCACGGCTGCCTGGTGCTGGATCCCTTTCACCTCTACCGGGGCGGTTCCGGTTTCAGCGGCGTACCAGACCTGTCCTCCAAGACCATTGCCGTGTGTCATTTCAACGACGCACCCGCCTCCCCTCCCCAGTTCGAGCAGACCGACGCCGACCGCGTTTATCCAGGCGACGGCATTCTCCCCCTGAAGTCTCTGGTGAGGGATCTGGATGCCATCGGCTACGGGGGCTATCTGTCCCTGGAGCTCTTCAATCCCCAATACTGGACGCGGAACCTGGAGGAAGTGGCCCGAACCGGCAGGGAAAAGACGGAGGCCCTCATCCGCTCGGCCGGGGAAGCCGTCCCCAAAAACAGCACCGCGCCATCATGATTCGCATTCAGCAGGTATCCAAGACATACGACCGGGGCCGGAGCTTCGCCGTGCAGGGAGTCGACCTGGAGGTTGGCGCCGGGGAACTGCTGGTGCTGCTGGGCGACTCCGGCTGCGGAAAAACAACCCTGCTCAAGATGATCAACCGCCTGGTGGAGCCCACCCGGGGCCGGATCCTGGTGGAGGATCGGGACGTCTCCCAGGTCAATCCCGTGGCTCTGCGCCGGGGAATCGGTTACGTCTTTCAGGGGGTCGGCCTCTTTCCCCACATGACCGTGGCCGAGAACGTGGCGGTGGTGCCGAGGCTTCTCGACTGGGAACCCGCCGCCTGCCGGGACCGCGTCGACGAACTGCTGCGCCTGACCGGGCTCTCTCCCCGGACCCACCGCGACCGCAAGCCCGTTGAGCTGTCGGGGGGGCAGCGCCAGAGGGTGGGGTTGGCGCGAGCGCTGGCGGCCCGACCCAGGATCATGCTGATGGACGAACCCTTCGGCGCCCTCGACCCCATAACCCGCGACGGCCTGCAACGGGAGTTCAAGCGCCTGCAGCAGACCCTGAACCTGACGGTGGTGATGGTCACCCACGACATGACCGAAGCCCTGCTGCTGGCCGATCGCATTGCCGTGATGAAACAGGGCGTTCTGGTGGGAACGGGCACTCCCAGGCAGATCCTGCGGAATCCGAGCCACCCCTATATCGCCGCCCTGATGGAGACCCCCAGGCGCCAGGCGGACCAGGTGGAATCCATGCTGCGCTCCGGGGGGGAGGGGCAATGACCGAGACGGCGTTGGCGGACCAGTTGAGGCTTCTTCCGGACTACCTGGGGCATCACCTCGCCCTGACCCTGGTAGCCCTGTCCAGCGGAATCGCCCTGTGCCTGCCCCTGGCCATTCTGGTGACCCGGGTGAAATCGCTGCAATGGCCGGTGCTCACCGTGGCCAGCGTGGCCCAGACCATCCCGGGGCTGGCCCTGCTGGCCCTGATGGTTCCCCTGCTGGGTCAGATCGGCTTCCTTCCCGCCTTCATCGCCTTGCTGCTCTACAGCATGCTGCCGATCCTGCGCAACACGGTCACCGGCATCCTGGGGGTGGCCCCGGACATCCTGGAAGCCGCCGAGGGCCTGGGCATGACCTCCCGGCAGAGACTCTTCCGGGTGGAGCTGCCG
Source organism: Terriglobia bacterium (assembly GCA_963665655.1). GTDB lineage: Bacteria > Acidobacteriota > Terriglobia > Versatilivoradales > Versatilivoraceae > Versatilivorator. The sequence continues at coordinate 2,526,591 of OY762429.1, read as the reverse complement.
CTGGCGGCCCCGGTGATCATCGCCGGCATCCGCACGGCCACGGTCTGGGTGGTGGGATCGGCCACCCTTTCCACTCCGGTCGGCGCCACCAGCCTGGGCAACTACATCTTCAGCGGCCTGCAGACCCAGAACTCGACTGCAGTCCTGGTCGGCTGCGCGGCCGCGGCGGCGCTGGCGATGGTGCTGGATCAGCTCATTCGCCTGGGGGAGCTGGCCGTGGCCGGCCGCAGCCGAACCAAGGGTTGGCTGGCGGGGGCCGGCCTGCTGTTCATCCTGCTCTCCACCCTGATTCTGCAGATTCCCGCCGCAAGGGGGTCGGCCGTGGTGGTGGTCGGGGCCAAACCCTTCACCGAACAGTACGTCTTGGCGGAGGCAATCGCCCAGAGATTGACCCGAGCCGGCCTTCGAGCCGAGAACCGATCCAGCATGGGCTCCATGATCCTGTTCGACGCCCTGACCGCCGGGCACGTCGATTGCTACGTGGACTACTCGGGAACCCTCTGGGCCAACGTCATGAAGCGGCAGGACCTGCCCCCGCGGAGGGATCTGCTGAACCAGATGACGGCCTGGCTCCAGCGGGAACACCAGGTCCGGGTCCTGGGGGCGCTGGGGTTCGAGAACAACTACGGGCTGGCGGTTCCCAGGCACAAGGCGGAGGCCTTGAAGCTCGCCACCATTCAGGACCTCGCCAGCCACGCCCCTCAAATGACGATCGGGGCCGATTTCGAGTTCTTTGTCCGGCCCGAATGGGCAGCCCTGCGAGAGGCTTACCGTCTCGACTTCGGGGAGCAGCGGACCTTCGACCCCAGCCTCATGTACGCCGCCGCCCGCGAGGGAGTGGTGGATGTCATCTCCGCCTATACCACCGATGGCCGCATCATCGAGTACGACCTGTCCGTCTTGGCCGATCCGCTGCAGGCGCTGCCGCCCTACGACGCCGTGCTGGTGCTTTCCCCGGCTGCCGCCCGCCGGGCCGAGCTGGTCAGTGCGCTGGAGGTTTTTGACGGGGTCATCGATGACGGGACCATGAGAGCCGCCAACAAGCGGGTGGACGTGGATGGGGAGTCGCCCTCCCAGGCCGCCCGCTTTCTGCTGGAGGCCGTCGGGTTATCGTCCCCGGCCAAGGGTGGCGAGGGGAGCGATTCCTGACGAGCCCGCATTTCTCGCCAGGGGGCGTCTTGATGGGGAACACAAAATGAGGCCCAAAGCGATTGGGAAAGATTGGGGATCTTGTTTCCGGGCCAGAGCGGTTTGGGGCCTCACGGCAGGCTTGATTCTCGTGGGCAGCCGTTCACCCCTGCTGGGCTGCGATGACGGCAGGACCGTGCAGAATCCAAATCACCAAACCGGCCTGGTCGAGGACTGCGAAACCCTCTTGGAAATCCGCGAAGAATTGGCTGGCACTCGTCACCTCAACTGGGAAATTGGGTCAAACATTGCCACTTGGGATGGCATTACCGTCTCGGGAGCACCGCTTCGCGTCTCGAAGTTGCAGCTATACGACAGCCGACTGACGGGAACGATCCCGCCAAACCTGGGCAAACTGGTCCAGTTACAGGAGTTGGAACTCTTCAACAACGAGCTGACAGGGGAGATCCCGGCGGAGCTGGATCAACTCACCCAACTGTGGAGGCTGGATCTTTCCAACAACCGGTTGACGGGAACGATTCCCGCCGAGTTGGGGCAACTGATCCGACTGGAGCAGCTATACCTTCAGCTCAACCAACTGAAAGGAGCGATTCCGCGGGAGCTGAGCCAACTGAACCGGCTAGAGACGTTGTGGCTCGACGACAACCAATTGACCGGAGCGATTCCGGCGGAGATGGGGCAACTGGCCCTGTTGCAACAGTTGAACCTCAGCAAAAACCAGTTGACGGGAGCGATCCCGGGAGAGTTGGGCCAACTGCGCAATCTGCACTCATTGCGACTCCACGACAACCGACTGACGGGAAAGGTCCCGCCCGAGTTGCACCAACTCCGCCGACTGCTGGTATTGCGGCTTTCCTCGAACGAGTTGACAGGAGCGATTCCCCCGGAATTGGGCCAATTGACCCAACTGCATTGGTTGGACCTTTCCGGCAACCAGTTGACGGGAGCGATCCCGGCGGGGTTAAGCCAACTGAGCAACGTCCGGAATTTTGAACTCTTCGGCAACAAACTGACCGGAGCGATCCCCCCGGAGCTGGGCCGATTGCCCCGTGTCGGAGGATTGGTGCTCCATGACAACCAATTGACAGGAACGATTCCCCCCGAGTTGGGCCAACTGACCCAGCTCGGGGCATTGGTGCTCAACGGCAACCAATTGACGGGGGTAATCCCGGCGGAGCTGGGCCGACTGACCCAGTTGGATTGGTTAGGCCTCTCCGATAACCGGTTGACGGGAGGGATCCCGGCGGAGCTGGGCCGACTGATCCAACTGCGGACGCTGGACCTCTCCGGCAACCAACTGAAGGGAGAGATTCCGAGGGAGCTGGGCCGACTGATCCGACTGCGGACGTTGGACCTCTCCGGTAACCAACTGACGGGAGGGATCCCGAGGGAGTTGGGCCAACTGGCTAATTTGTGGTGGTTGTGGCTCCACAATAACCAGTTAATGGGAGCAATCCCAGGAGATTTAGGCCAATTGACCAGCCTATTTGGGCTGCACCTCCAGCACAACCGGTTAACGGGAGTGATCCCGGTAGAGTTGAGCCGGCTCCCCTTTCTGGAAGAATTCAGCTTCCGGGGAAACCTGTTGACGGGATCGGTCCCAAAGGAGCTGAACCATCTGCCCGATGTCTACGTGTTGAACCTGACCGCAACCCGGTCGGCTGCGGACCGGATGGACGTCAGTTGGGACGACCCGGGGGACCCGGCCGCCGTGTACGAGTACCGACTTTGGGATGTGACCACCCTGACCTGGACTGAGTGGGTCCCGATCGAGGATCCAGAGACGATGCTGAGGAGAGGGGAAGGGGTGACGATCGAATGGACGTTGACAGACATCCGGACCGATGCCGTCTATCTCTCCATTGATGTCAGGGTGAGTAACGACACGGGTACCCATCGATCGCGTACCGAGGTGAAGCCACTGGTGACCATCGGGGCTCCCGACCCCGACGCGGCGGAGAGCCTCTTCGTCCCCGTCCTGCTGACCTTGGCAGGGCGTGACAATGCCCTCTTTACCTCGGAGCTCACGCTGACCAACCGGGGACCGGAGGAGGCAACCCTGCTCTGCACCTACACGGCCGATCGGGGAGGGGGAAGCGGTAGCGCCACCGACCGGTTGCCCCCGAGGCGCCAGAGAATCGAGTCCGACGCCATCGGCTACCTCAAGAGTCTCGGCATCCCCATTCCCAACTCCGGTAACCGCCTCGGAACCCTGCGGGTGGAGGTTTCGGGCTCTTCCGCAGTAAGGGCGGTGACGCGGACCACCACCGACGTTCCGGAAGGCCGGGCCGGCCTGGCCTATCCCGGCATTGCCGAGAATGAAGGCTTCCAGGAGGCGGTCTATCTGTGCGGCCTGCGGCAGAATGCACAGGACCGCTCCAACCTGGCCTCCCAGAACATGGGGGCTCCCGATGATGGTCCCATCACCCTGAAGGCCACCGTCTTTTCCGGGGAGGCGAACGACACCCGTTCCCTGGTGCTGGGTGAGGTGAAGCTGAAACCGGGACAGTTCCACCAGTACGATGGAGTGCTGAAAGCTTTGGGCGGTCCGGCCCAAGGCTACGTCAAGGTGGAAAGGGTCGCCGGAACCGCTCCTTTCTACGCCTACGGGGTCATCAACGACAATTTCAACTCGGACGGATCGTTCGTCTTTCCCGTCACCGAAGCCTCCCTGGTGGGTACGAGCGGACAGACCCTGCCGGTCATCATCGAGAACCGATCCTTCCAAAGCGAGCTGACCGTCACCAACTTTTCGGCTTCGGAGAAAACCGTCGATTTCCGTTTTGTGGCCGATGCCGTCGACACCGGCGACGACACCGCCACCTTCAGCTTGACGTTAGGAGCCGGAGAGCAGCGCATCCTGCCCGATATCGTGGAGGAACTGCGCCGGCGGGAGGTGGCCGGCATCGGTCGGTCTGGCCGTGCCTTCGTCGGAGCCCTGTTCGCCACCCCAGCCGGGGGAGACATGAGCGGGATTGTGATTGGAGCGAGGACGGGAGCGCCGGACCAGAGAGGGGGACAGTACGGCCTCTTCTACAATGGAGTGCCCTATGGCTCGGCTCCGGTTGAATACGCCTGGATCTATGGTTTGCAGCAAAATGAGGAGAACCGCAGCAACCTGGCCTTGGTCAATACGGGTGAAATCGACGACAGCTCCAGCACCTTCGAGATCACCATTTACGACGGCAGCGGGGATACCCAGCCGAGAACGAGGAGTGTGACGCTCGGTCCCCGCCGCTGGACTCAGGAAAACGGGATTCTAGGCAATATCAGTCAAGGGTATATTCGGGTGCACAAGACTTCGGGCAACAACCCGTTTGTGACCTACGGTGTCATCAACGATGGAGGATCTCCCGGACAACGAAGCAGCGATGGAGCCTATTTGCCGGCCCAGAAGTAGTACACTGTCATTCGAGATCTCGAATTCACTGCGTCTCGAAGTTCAACTCGGTCCCCGCCGCGCGCCTGCCTTCCCGCAGGGGATGCCCTTTCAGAATGACCTGATCGTCCAACCAAGTCCCATAACGTGCATAACTGACTTATATACAGTCTGTTATGAGCATGCTTGAGCATCCATCCATTCCCATTGCGTTCCGCGCCATACCCTTGCATCCCCCCTATTTCGGCGAGCATGAAGAAACGGATCATCCTCGCGAGGTGGCGGAGGCTGCCCTGGCGCACAGGGTCCGCAGCCAGATCGAGGCCGCTTACCGGCGCTCGGACCTGTTCGAGCGTCGCCGCCGGCTCATGGATGACTGGACCGGCTACCTGGCCGGCGGGAGTCGAGGGCCGGAGACCGGACCGGTCGGTTGATCCGCCCTGACCTCGGCAGTGCTCGATGGCCTTCCCGCGAGGGATCACTGTGGTGAGAGCGACCTCCCCGCACGGGGGCAAAGGGCTGCCATCTTGGCCGCCACCTTTGTCCGCCCCCGTGGCGCACCAGCGTTCAAAAGGGTGGGGTCGCTCTCACCACCAGCACCCCTCTCGTGCGGCGCGCCGTTTCGCCGGGCGGGAGGGGGGCACGCGAGGCGCTGCCTCGCTTCGCCTTTCCGCAGCCGACGCGGGCAATCCGGGTTGTCCCCCGTCTGATGGGACACTTCGGGGAAGTCTCCGGCCACAACGGCGAGGGCTCTGCCCTCTGAGAGAGAGGCGTTGCGGGTAGCGGGAGCGCCGCCATGTTAGACCGCCACCCCCCCGTCGGAAAGGTGGCGGTCCATCTGACGGCATCTGCTTGACCCCCAGAGGCGGAAATCGTCGATCATGCCGCGGCCATTGTAGGCCGGGCTTTCCTGCTCCCATTGGTTGATCTTTTTGAGGGCGGCATCACGACCTCCATGGCGTTCAACGGTGTCCCAATCGCCACCGCCTCGACGCGGCGGCCCCTCTGCCGCAGCTTGTTCCAAAGGTTCCGCTGGGGAGTTCCCGAGGGGAGAGAAGGCTGAGTGTCCATCCCCTGCGGATCTCGGAGCGGTCCAAAAGCGGGATGGACCGAAAAGCGGAGGCCGGGTTCAAGCCGTGCAACGCCAAGGACCGGGAGCGACGAGCCCTGCCGGTGCCAATGAACGCTACTCCGCGTAACCGTTCAAGATGCAACACCATGGTCTTGGTGGTTTCATTCAAGATCAGCTAGCATTACCTGACATGCATGTCTTTCAACAACACGGCACGCCTTCGGTTGTTCCCTGGAATCAGGAGAACTATCGTGACGAACAACGGCACACCGCCTGTCAAGCACCCTTGCCGGTTTAGATTCCGAACCGTGCTGGCCTGCCTGCTGTCCAGTGTCGTGACGATGGGTCTGGGAGGAGAAGCCGGGACTTACACCGGAGACAAGGCGGCACTGGTGGCGCTCTACAACGCCACCGATGGCGCGAACTGGGACAACAACGAGAACTGGCTGAGCGATGAGCCGCTTGAGGACTGGTACGGCGTCACCGTCATCGACGGCCGCGTCACGCGGCTGAATCTCGAAAGCAACCTACTGAGGGGACCCATTCCACCTGACCTGGGAAACCTCTCCAGCCTCGAGGTGCTGCTGCTCGAAGTCAACAGACTGACGGGGCCGATCCCGCCCGAACTGGGTCAGCTCTCCAGATTGGAAGAGTTGATCCTCTCCGGCAACCGACTGACGGGGCCGATCCCGCCTGGGCTGGGACAGATCTCCAGATTGGTAGCGTTGTCCCTCTCCGGCAACCATCTGACGGGTCCGATCCCTCCGAGTTGGGTCAGCTCCAGATTGGAAGGGTTGGACCTCTCCGGCAACCAATTGACGGGGCCGATTCCGCCCGAGTTGGGTCAGCTCTCCAGCCTCACGCGGCTGTGGCTCTCCGGCAACCGACTAACAGGACCCATCCCGCCGGAACTGGCTCAGCTCTCCAGATTGGAAGGGTTGTCCCTCTCCGACAACCGGCTGACCGGTCCCATCCCGCCCGAACTGAGCCGGCTCTCCATTCTAGTGAGGCTGCATCTGCAGCACAACCAACTGACGGGTCCGATCCCACCGGAACTGGGCCGGCTCTCCAACCTGCGGGAGTTCAGCTTTCGGGGAAACTGGTTGACGGGAGCGGTCCCGGCGGGGTTGAGGCACCTGCCCGATGTCTATGTGTTGAATCTGACCGCTGTCTGGGCGGGGCGGGGCCGGATCAAGGCCACCTGGGACGACCCGGGCGACCCCGCCGCCTCGTACGAGTACCAGCTTGGGGATAGGACTGTAGGCTTGACGGACCGGGCCCCGATTGACGATCCAGCGACGATGCTGAAGCGGGGGGAAGGCGTCACAATTGAGTGGACTCTGACAGGCCTGCCCCGCGACTACGATTGGATTGAGATCCGGGTCAGCAACGCCACGGGCGCCTCAACAGCAGTAGCCTCGGTGAGGCAGCCCGAGATGCCCATTACCACGGAACCCGAGCCGGAGGAGAGCCTCTTCGTGCCCGTTCTTCTGACCTCGGCCGGGCACAACAATGCCTTCTTCACCTCCGAGCTGACCTTGGCCAACCGGGGAATCGAGGCGGCAACCCTCCACTACACCTACACGGCCCGTTCGGGAGGCGGCAGCGGAACGGGGACCGACAGGCTGGCCCCGGGGCGGCAGAGAATCGAATCCGACGCCATCGGCTATCTCAAGAGCCTCGGCATTCCCATTCCCGGGTCCGGAAACCGTGTCGGGACCCTGAGAGTGGGCGTTTCAGGGTCTTCCGGAGTGAGTGTGGTAACCCGGACCACCACGGCCGTGCCGGAAGGCCGCGCCGGCCTGGCCTATCCCGGTATTGCCGAGGACCAGGGATTCCAGGAAGCGGTCTACCTGTGCGGGCTGCGCGAGAACAGGCAGGACCGCTCCAACGTGGCCTTCCAGAACATTGGGGGTTCCGAAGACGGCCCCATTACCCTGAGAACCACCGTCTTCTCCGGAGAGGCGAACGACACCCGCTCCCGCGTCCTGGGGGACCTGGAACTGAAACCGGGAGAGTTCCACCAGTACAATCAAGTGCTGAAAGCATTGGGCCGTCCGGCCCAGGGCTACGTCAGGGTCGAAAAGGTCAAGGGAGATGCGCCTTTCTACGCCTACGGAGTCATCAACGACAACTTCAACTCGGACGGGTCCTTCGTCCTTCCCCTCACTGAATCTTCCCTGGTGGGCACCAGCGGACAGACTCTGCCGGTCATCATCGAAACTGCAAACTTCCAAAGCGAGCTGACCGTAACAAACTTCTCGACCTCGCAAAGGACCGTCGATTTCAGCTTTGTCGCCGATGCCGTCGAAACCGCAAACGACACCGCCACTTTCAGCCTGAGGCTAGAGGCCGGCGAGCAGACTATCCTGCCCGGCATTGTGGAGAACCTGCGCGGCAGGAACATAGCGGGTATCGGACCGGCAGGTCGGTCTCTCGTCGGAGCCTTGTTCGCAACGGCGGCCGAGGGGGACATGAGCGGGATCGTGATCGGAGCCCGCACGGGATCTCCAGACGGAAGAGGTGGGCAATACAGCCTCTTCTACAACGGGGCGCCCTATGGCTCGGCTTCGATCGAGAGTGCCTGGATCTACGGGCTGCAGCAGAATGAGGAGAACCGCAGCAACCTAGCCCTGGTCAATACGGGAGAAATCGACGACACCGCCAGCACCTTCGAGATCACCCTCTACGACGGCGCCGGAGACTCTGGGCCGAGGACCAGGAGCGTGACGGTCGGGGCCCGCCGCTGGACCCAGATCAACGGGATTCTGGGCAACATCAGTCAGGGCTACGTGCAGGTACGAAAGACATCGGGCAACAACCCCTTCCTGGCCTACGGAGTCATCAACGACGGCGGCAGGCCCGGGGAGCGCAGCGGGGACGGGGCCTACCTGCTGGCGCAGCCGTAGAGGGGCCGCCACGTGGAGGTGGTCGCGATGGCCTGGGAGCAGAAACATCGCGACCGCGCCGGGCGGCGGCTCGAGTTCTGGGGAGGCCACTCCTTGGGGGAGGCCTCCCGGCAAGCGACCTTCCTCCGCCAGGCCATCGCCGATGCCGATCTGTGTCCTCCTACACCCTGAATCCGCGAGCCTTGCCGGGCAGGCTGGACTTTCTCACTCTCTGGCATAGCAGAGCACCCCGAAACGCCTCCTGGACCAATTCCCCTCTCAGGGACCGCAGGTCCCGCCGCCTGTGGGGAAACCGGAATGGTCGGCTCGCTCAGCGGTCCTGTGGTCGCAATTCGGTTCGGCCCAACCGTCCCGACAGGGCCACCAAGAGCCAGGGGAATCTGTTTTTTTCTGGGGGGCATAATGGGGGGCAGGACACCCTATGGAAATCCCTAAGAATTTTATATACAATGTGTTACATCACTTCCAGATATAGTCCGCAGGGACGCCAACAATGCCAGGCCAACTCGATCAGGGGTTGCCCTATCTCCGTCGTGCGTCAGCAGCCCAAAATGACTCATTCGAGCGGGTGGAGCCACTGGAAACTACTGCTAAAATACTGAGAATAGGGAAACAGATGGACCTCCTTCAACTCCAAGCGGCACCCCGATGCTTCTGCGGAAGACCGGCGTGAGAACCTTCGAATTGCACAGCGCGGTCCTGTTACAGCGGAGGCCGGAGGAGATTTTCCCCTTCTTCGCCGACGCACGGAACCTGGATCTGCTCACCCCGCCCTGGCTGCACTTTCAAATCGTCGATCCGGCTCCGGTTGCCATCCAGGCAGGCACGGAAATCGACTACCGGCTCCGGCTCCGCGGAATTCCCCTGCGGTGGCGGAGTCGTATCACGGCCTGGAATCCTCCCAGTCTCTTTGTGGACGAGCAGGTCCGGGGGCCCTATCGCCGATGGATTCACCAGCACCGCTTCCGCCTGGTGGAGGGCGGCACGCTGGTCGAGGACCATGTGCGGTACGCGGTCTGGGGCGGCCGGCTGGTCGACCGATGGTTGATTGCGCCGGATCTGTCCCGGATCTTCCACTATCGCCGGGAACGGCTGATTGAGCGGTTTCCGGATTCGAATTGAGCCCCTTGCAAGCCATGAGGCAGCAACTGAAAGTACCTTTGGTCGAATCCGGCAAACCCGGATTGCGTACGGTCGAATCCGGAGGACGGATACTGGTTACGGGGGCGACCGGATACATCGGCGGCCGGCTGCTGGCGCGACTCGAGGAGCAGTCCCGATCGGTCCGCTGCCTGGCGCGGCACCCGGAGTTTCTCCGGGGGCGGGTCGCACCCGGCACCGAGGTGGTCGGGGGGGACCTGACGCGGCCGGAGACTCTTCCGGCCGCCCTGCGCGGCGTCTCGACAGCCTATTACCTGGTCCATTCCATGGCGTCCGGGGGCAGCTTTGCCGAAGAAGACCGCCTCGCCGCCAGAGCCTTCGCGGAGGCGGCCCGTGAGGCAGGGGTGGGGCGGATCGTTTACCTGGGAGGGCTGGGCGGCCGGGAGGATCTTTCCGGCCACCTGGCCAGCCGTCAGGAAGTGGGCCGCATCCTCAGGCACTCCGGCGTCCCCACGCTGGAGGTATGACAATGCAATCCCTGGCAGTCCTGGTCGGGCTGCTCCTGGTGTGTCTGGGAGCCGGCTTTCTCGGCTCGCTGGCGACGGCCGAATCGGTCAAGGACTGGTATCCCGGGCTCATCAAACCGCCCGGGACGCCCCCGGACAGCCTCTTTGGACCGGTCTGGACCACCCTGTTCGTGCTGATGGCGGTGGCGACCTGGCAGGTCTGGACGCGGTCGGGGTTCGAGGGCGCGCGGCTGGCCTTTGTGCTCTTCGGGCTGCAGTTGGTGCTCAACATCACCTGGTCTTTCCTGTTTTTCGGCCTGCGCCAGCCCGGCGCCGCCCTGGTTGAGATCCTGCTGCTCTGGGTGGCGATCCTGATCACGTTTCTGGCCTTCAAATCCCACAGCCTGGCGGCGGCTCTGCTTCTGCTGCCCTACCTCGCCTGGGTGGGCTACGCCACCTATCTGAACTACGGCATCTGGAGATTGAATTCGTGAGGCGGGCCTACCCTCCCGCATCGCCGCCCCGGCCCCGCAGGTAGTTCCGCGCCACCTTGAGGAACCGGTCGCGGGCCCGGGAATGGTCCACCACGGGATGGGGATAATCCTGTCCCAGGCGGACGCCCGCTTCCCTGAGGACTTTGTCGGGCGCCTCCCAGGGACGGTGAAGATAACGGTTGGGCAGCCGCTCCAACCGGGGGAGCCATCGCCTTACGTAAAGGCCGTCCGGGTCGAATCGATCCCCCTGGCGGACCGGGTTGAACACCCGGAAGTAGGGTTGAGGGTCGCAGCCGCAGCCTGCCGACCACTGCCACCCCAGGTTGTTCTGGGCCGGGTCGCCGTCGGCCAGGTACTTCATAAGGATTTCCCAGGACCGCTGCCAGACCTCGCGCACCGAAAGAGTCCCGAACTTGAGATCCACCGAGAGGCGGCTGGTTGCCTCCCGGTCCAGGCGGTGGCGAAGACCCTCATAGAGATCGCCCGGGGCGGTGAGAAACTTCCGCAGGCGGCTGCGGCCGGCTTGCTCTCCTCCGGGGAGGAGCCGAGTGCTGGGCTCGAGCCCTACATTGGCGCAGTCCGGCACCTCGCTGGCGTTCAGCCCGATACCGGAGGGCAGCGGGGGCAGGCTCTCGGGAGCGTGCCCCGCCTGCACGAAAGACCCTCCTCCCAGAAAAGCGCGCTTGAAGGCTGTGAAGACCGAATGATGTATTCATTGCAAACGCCTCAACTCATCAATCCGTCTCTTCGCGTCCATTCGTGGTTCGTCTTTCCCCTTCGTGGAAATCTTTCTTGGGATCCGGTTCCCCGTGGCAGATCCGTCTTGAGCCTCCTGCAGCCCCGAGTGGCCCTTCGTGCAACGTCGTGGATGACTCATTTGCCGTCCCTCGACCGTGGCAGGCTTGTGTGGTAGGCTGATCTGCCATTTTGCGATTGCAGGAAAGGTGCCGGCCGGGAGCGGTTGCAGGCTCGGCCGCCAAGGACGCCGCCGGGCACACCTTCGAATTTGCGGCAAGGGCTCCCCGCGTTCCCCGTCTCGCCTGTTGCAGGCCGGCCGGCGGCCCATCGATTGCCGTCAGACTCCAATCCCCCCATGAATCGATCCGATCTCTCGAGCGCTTTTCAGACGGTCAGGCAAACCACCCGGGATCTCTGCCAACCCCTCTGCACCGAGGACTACGTGATTCAGTCCATGCCCGACGTCAGTCCTCCCAAGTGGCACCTGGGTCATACCACCTGGTTCTTCGAGCGCATGATCCTGGAAGAATTTGCCGACAACTATCGAGCCTGTCATCCCCGCTATTACTTCGTCTTCAACTCCTACTACCAGAGCTTTGGACAGCGCGTGGCGCGGGACATTCGAGGGACCTTGTCTCGGCCGACGGTAGAGGAAGTCTACGCCTACCGCGCCGAGGTCGACGAGAAGCTGGTGGGCTTGATCGGTGAGCTGGAGCAGGGTCGCTATGCCGAGTTCGCGGACCTGGTGGAGCTGGGGCTGCACCACGAACAGCAGCACCAGGAGCTGCTGGTTACCGATGTCAAGCACATCCTGGCGAGCAATCCCTTGAGGCCGACCTATCGGGCCTGTGACGAGGATGGAACCCGACGCACCATCGAGCCCTCCCTGCCAGCATTTCACGAGTTCGAAGCCGGCATGTTCGAGATGGGAGCTCCCGACCGGGGATTCGCCTGGGACAACGAGCGGCCCCGGCACAAGACCTGGCTCTCCGACTACGGCCTGATGGATCGGCCGGTGACCTGCGGGGAGTATCTCGATTTCATCAAGGACGGCGGGTACCGGGAACCCTTGCTGTGGCTCTCGGATGGCTGGGACGCCGTCAGCGACAACGGCTGGGAGTCGCCCCTCTACTGGGAGCGGCGTGACGGCGATTGGGAGATCGTTACGCTTTGCGGGTCCCGCCCCCTGGACCTGCAAGAGCCGGTGGCCCACGTCAGCTTCTATGAAGCGGCCGCCTATGCCCGTTGGGCGGATAAGCGCCTGCCGACCGAGGCGGAATGGGAAAGGGCCGCCCGGCAGCGTGGGGGCCGGCTGCAGGGAAACTTTCTGGAAAGCGGCCGCTTCCATCCGGCGCCCGGGGGAGGCGGGTCGGAGGAGGAGCAGCCGAAGGTGAGCCAACTGTTCGGGGACGTCTGGGAATGGACGGGAAGCGCCTACCTGCCCTATCCCGGATACCGGCAGGACCGGGGTCCGCTCGGCGAGTACAACGGAAAGTTCATGAGCAACCAGATGGTTCTCAGGGGCGGGTCCTGCGCCACGCCCGAGAGCCACATCCGCCCCAGCTACCGCAACTTCTTTCAGTGCGACAAGCGCTGGCAGTTCACGGGCATTCGACTGGCCAAGGACCTGGATCAAGGGAGGCAAACGTGCCTGTAAGCGTCAAGATCCTGGGCGCGAAGGACTACGCCGACTCCTTCGACGAGCGGGACGCCTTTGCCCTGGACGTCCTGTCGGGCCTCTCGGCGGCGCGCAAGTCCATCCCCTCCAAGTATTTCTATGATCGGCAGGGCAGCGAGCTGTTCCGCCGGATCACCCGCCTGCCGGAATATTACCTGACGGGGTGCGAACTGGAGATTCTGGAGAGCCACTGGGAGAGGATCGCCGCCTGTGTGGCGGGGCAGCCCTTCAACCTGGTGGAGCTCGGCCCCGGACTCAGCCGGAAGACCACACTCTTCCTGGAACGGTTCACGGCATCCGGGCTGGATTTTCAGTATGTGCCCATCGACATCTCGGCATCCTCCATGGATGGGCTGGCCGGCGCGGTCAACGCCCGGTTCCCGGACCTGAAGACCCAAGGACTGGTGGGGGATTACTTTCATGGCCTGAAGTGGTTGAACCATCGCTACCGGCGGCGCAACCTGGTGCTGTTCCTGGGGTCGTCCATCGGTAATTTCACCCGGGAGGAGTCCTGTTTCTTTCTGCGCAGCGCCTGGAAGTGCCTGAATCACGACGATCTGATGCTGATAGGCTTCGACCTCAAGAAGGACATCGACGTCCTGCTTCGGGCCTACAACGACTCCCTGGGGTTGACCAGCCGATTCAACCTGAATCTGCTGGAGCGCATCAACCGCGAGTTGGGGGGGCGCTTCGATGTGGCCAAGTTTCGCCACTTCGGCACCTACGATGTCTTCTCCGGCTCCATGGAGAGCTACCTGGTCAGCCAGGAGCGGCAGTCGGTCTTCATCGAACAGATCGGCCGCTCCTTCGACTTCGAGGCCTGGGAGCCGATCCACACCGAGCATTCCTGCAAGTACTCGATTTCGGAAATCCGATGGTTCGCCCGCCAGTCCGGGTTCAAGGTCCGGGAACACCTGTTCGATTCCTGCCGTTTCTTCAACGATTCCATCTGGAGCGTGGACAAGGCGGAATCGGTTCGACCGGGTGCAGAGGGGGAAGCCGTGGCCCAGCCCCTCGGTTTCGAAGGCCGATTGTGAGGCTCCGGAGGGTTGTGCGGCAAGGGCGGCAGCCAGGAGCGGCAGTCGGCAGCGCGATCGAACCGTTCGGCAAAGCGGAGTGAAGGCTCATGAGTCGGAGTGGGACCGTTGCCCTCAGGGACGGCCGGCAGATGGAGGTGGTCCAACACACCTATCCCATCGCGGCTGCCGACCGCATGGACATCATCGAGCTGCTCCAGCAGGAGTGGGCCCGAACCGACGTGGACTGGCTTCAGTCCATGCGGGGCGCTTACAGCCGAACCTTGCGGACGCGGGTGGCTCTGGCAAGGGTTGGGGGCGATGCGGTGGGGACCGCCTCGATCGCTTTCGCCCGCGAGCACCCCCGGATCGGGGTGGTGGAGGACGTGATGACCCGGGAGGACTTCCGGGGGTTGGGCATTGCCGCCACCCTGACCGAAGGGCTGGTTCAGCAGGCGTGGGAAGCAGGGTGCCGGGTGGTCTATCTGGGCAATTCGCCGCGGCAGGTTTCGGTCTACGAGAAGATCGGGTTCCGGCGACTGTTCGGGGCCGTCATGCGTCGGCCGGCTCCAGGCGAGACCGAGCCCGAAAAGGATTTCTTCGCCCCCGGCCAGCAGACCTCCGTCCGCCCGGCCAACTGGGGCGACCTGCCCGGGGTCGCCTGCCTGATGGCCCAACCGATGGAGAGTCTCTGCCTGGACTTCCTTCGCGGCCTGGTGTCTCCCCGGTATGCACCGCCCCTCCGCTGCGTGTCGAACTTCACCTCGCTCTGGTACGGGGTGGAGGCCCTGGGCGGCTCGATGCTCACCCTGGAGGGGGAGGGGCCCCACCGGGTGCTGGGCTTGGGCTCCATCACCCCCGGGCCGGCTCCCTTGCGAGCCCACAGCGCCGTGGTCGACGCCCTGGCCCATGACAACTATCCCGGGGGAGTGAGGCAGCTCCTGGACCGGCTGGTGGAAACGGCCCGGCAAAAAGGCATCGCCCTGGTTCAGGCCTACGCCGCCGCCACCGACAGCGGCAAGGTCGAGCATTTGCGGGCTGTCGGCCTGACGCCGGTGGCGACGCTGCCGGAGGCGATTCGACTCGGCGACCGGGCGGTGGATGCCGTCCTGCTGCAGGGGCGCCTGAACTGAGCGGAGGCAGGCTGCTGGAAAGGCAGTGGAGAGTGGAGAGTGGAGAGTGGGGAGTGGAGAGTGGAGAGTGGGGAGTGGTCAACGGAGGATTTCGGGAACCGGTACGTGCCTGACGACTTTGGTTGCGTTCTTTGAACGACCGCGCCGAGACCGACAAGTTGCTTAACGTTTGGGTCTAATCACTATCCACTATTCACTAGCCACTATTCACTGTTGTTTCAGCCACGATGCTTCCCATGACGGAACGTATTGACGACGTCGATCGGCTCGAGGACCTGCTGAGTGAACCGACCGCCCAGGTCATCAGCAGCCTGGGACGGCTGTCGGGGGATATTCTGGTCCTGGGGGCCGGGGGGAAGATGGGTCCCACCCTGGCCCGCATGGCCGGGCGGGCGCTGGAAGCGGGGTCGAGTTCCGGAAGGGTGATTGCCGTCTCCCGCTTCTCCAACCCAGGAGAGCGGGAACGGCTGGAATTGCAGGGGGTCGAGACCATCGGCTGCGACCTGCTGGACCTGCAGGCGCTGGAGGAGCTGCCCGAAGCTCCCACCGTGATCTACATGGTCGGCATGAAGTTCGGCTCCACCGGCAACGAGGCCCGCACCTGGGCGGTCAACGCCTACCTGCCGGCAATGGTCTGCCGCCGGTTTGCCCGGAGTCGGATCGTGGCCTTCTCCACCGGCAACGTCTACCCCATGACCCCGGTTTCCGGCGGCGGTTCCAGCGAGGAGGATCCGCCCCGGCCGGAAGGCGAATATGCCATGAGCTGCCTGGGCAGGGAGAGGATGTTCGAGTATTTCAGCCGGACCCGGGGAACCCGGGTGTCGCTGCTGCGGCTCAACTATGCCTGTGAATTGCGCTACGGAGTCCTGGTCGACCTGGCGCGCAAGGTCTGGGCGCGGCAGCCCATCGACCTGACCATGGGCCATGTGAACGTGATCTGGCAGGGTGACGCCAACGCCATGGCCCTGCGGGCCGTCGAGCACTGCGCCGCCCCGCCCTTCGTGGCGAACATCGCCGGGCCCGAGCGCCTGTCGGTTCGCCGGATCTGCCGGGAGCTGGGCAGGCTGATGAACCGTCCCCTCAATCTGGTGGGAGAGGAAGCCGCCGACGCCCTGCTGAGCGACGGGCGCCGCGGCCATGAGCGGCTGGGCCGGCCCCGGGTGGCCGTTGAACGGCTCCTGGGCTGGATTGCCGACTGGGTGATGCGCGGCGGCCCCAGCCTCGACAAGCCCACCCATTTCCAGGTGCGTGACGGCCGATTCTAGGCGCCGGCGCGCCTTTCAGGAGGTAGCCGTGTTGAATCAACCCTTGCATTCCCTGCTTTCCAGGGGAGTGGTCATCCCCGCCCACCCCCTGGCCCTGACGTCCGGGCGCAAGCTGGACGAGCGGCGACAGCGGGCCCTGTCCCGCTATTACATCGCGGCCGGTTCGGGAGGCCTGGCCCTGGGCGTTCACATGACCCAGTTTGCCATCCGGGATCCCAGGCATGACCTGTTTCGACCCGTCCTGGAGCTGACCCGGGAAGAGATGGACCGGGCCGACGCCAACCGGCCGGAGCCCCTGCTGAGGATCGCGGGGATCTGCGGCCCCACTTCTCAAGCGGTGGCCGAGGCGGGACTGATTCAGGAGCTGGGATACCATGCCGGCCTTCTGAACCTGGCCGCCTTGAGCGAGGCCGACGACCGGGAGCTGCTGGACCACTGCCGGGAGGTGGCCCGGGTCACCCCGGTGTTCGGCTTCTACCTGCAGTCGACCATCGGCGGCCGGGAGCTCTCCTACGGGTTCTGGCGCCGCTTCGTGGAGCTTCCGGAGGTGGTCGCCATCAAGCTGGCGCCCTTCAACCGCTACCACACCCTGGAGGTGCTGCGGGCGGTGGCGGAGGCGGGACGGGAGGACATCGCCCTCTATACCGGGAACGACGACAACATCGTCATGGACCTCATCACGCCCCATCGCTTCCGGGTCGGGGGGCGGGAGGTGGAGCTTCGGATTGTCGGGGGCCTGCTGGGGCACTGGGCCGTGTGGACCCGCCGGGCGGTCGAGATCCTGGAGGAGTGCCACGGCTACCGCAACGGCGACGGGACGCTGCCGGAATCGGTGCTGAGGCTGGCCATCGAGGTGACCGACAGCAACGCGGCCTTTTTCGACGCGGCCAACCATTTTCGAGGCTGCGTGCCGGGGTTGCACGAAGTGCTGCGCCGCCAGGGCCTGCTGGAGGGCCTCTGGTGCCTGGATCCGGAAGAGACCCTGGGACCGGGACAACTGGAGGAGATCGACCGCGTCTATCGGGCCTATCCCCATCTCAACGACGACGAATTCGTGCGGGAGCGCCGGGACGAGTGGCTCCGATAGGGTCGGGGCCGGCTGCTGCCGAACCGGGATTCAGGTGAAGAGAGGGGTCCCCTGCATGGAGCCCGGCAGGTCGTAGCCGCCCAGCCGGAGCAGCGTCGGCGTCATGTCCAGCAGGTGGGCTCCCTGGACTTCTCCGCGCCGCGAGAGTCCGGGGGCGTTGAGGATGAAGGCGCCGTGCTGGGCGTGGTTGCAGCCGTCGGGACCGGTGTCGTTCTCCTGCAAGTGCAGTTCCGGCCGGCCCACCGATCCGATGGAGCGCCAGGCTAGTCCTCCGAAGTGGGCGATGAGGTCGGGGGCCACCTTGCGAACCGAGCGATAAACCTGTTCGGGCTTGAAGACTTGGGTGCCCATGGGACGGCCCAGGTCGTCCGGGAGGGCCTCCAGCCTGGCGGCCACCTCGTCGCGGAAGGGCTCATAGTCCTGTGGGGCAATGATTCCCCGGGGTTCCCGGCCCTTGACGTTCAAGAAGACCCGGGCATAGTAGCCTCCCTCGCTCCACACTCGGGTCTGGTCCCAGTCGACCGCCAGTCGGGCGAAGGGCGTTGTCTCCGCGGGATAGCGATTCAAGACCAGCCAGCCCTGGCGGATGAGCCACTCGTTGACGCAGAACCCGCCGTCCAGAGGCCTGGCTCCGTGGTCCGAGACCACCAGGATGACCGCCTCCTCGTCCAGCAGCTCCAGCAGTTCCCCCACCTTGACGTCCAGCAATCGATAGTAATCGCCGACCACCTCCCTGTAGGGGTTGTCCGCCTCGAAGAGCCGGTGGCGGGGGTCATGGTACTGCCAGAAGCCGTGGTGGATCCGGTCCAGGCCGATCTCCACGAACTGGAAGTAGTCCCACTTGGAGCGGGTCAGGAAGTGGCGAACCACTTCGAAGTGCTTGTGGGTCATGGAGTGGATCTGCTGCTTCAACCAGTCCTTGCGGTGGGTGCGAAACCCCTTCACGTCGACCGGGTAGTCGCCGACCAACTGGGCGATGCGCTCCTGGATGAGGGCCGGATGGGTGTAGCGGCTGCGCCGGGTGTCGGGAGTCAGGAAGCACCCGACGCTTATGCCGTCGACTCTCCTGGCGGGGTAGGACGGGGGCACGCCGATGATGTTCGAGCGCCCCCCCTGCCGGGACACCTGATCCCAGATGGCCGGCTCCAGGATGGACCGGGAGTCGGCGAAACGGAGGCCGTCATAGGAGTGGTCCGCCCGGTTGCGGAAGCCGTAGACGCCCAGCGAGCCGGGGTCCTGGCTGGTGGCCAGGCACATCCAGGCGGGAACGGTGATGGGAGGAATCACGCTCTCCAGCCTGCCGAAGCAGCCGCCGGCCATGAGCCGGCGAAAGTGGGTCAGTCTCTCATCGCCGAAAAGAATCTCCGGTGCCGCGCAGTCGAGCCCGATCACCAGGATCTTGGTCATGGGGTAGAAACTCCTAGATCTGAACCCGGAGAAGCCGCTTGAAGGCCAGCGCGGTAAGCGTGGAGACGATCAGCAGGAAGACCACCCAGTGAGTTTCCCATCCCAGCAGGTTGATCCTGCGGGCGGGATAGTTCACCGAGATGCGTTGTGCGAAGGAGTCCGGCGGCAGCGGCGGCTCTCCCGGGTGCTGCAGGAGTTCCCAAAAGTCATGGGCCGGAGTGACCGCCGAGATACGCGCCATTCCCTGGCCGGAGGTGATGAGCTCCTTCTGCACCTGCCGGCCCTCGAACTGGAAAGTGAGCAGGTGGGTTCCCTGTCTCTGGGGGCGGACGCTCCAGTTCACCTCGCCGGCCTGGGGGATGCGCAGGGGTCTCCCCACCAGTTCCAGGCCGTCGCCGATCTTCAGCCGCACCTTGGAGAGATCGCGCTCTCCCGACAGCTTCAGGGACACCAGGGCGGTCTCTTCCGGTCTGAGGGGCTGGTATCCGTACCACTGGTTGAACTGGACCAGCAACAGGGCGAGGGGGACCAGCATCAGCAACAGGGGCCGGGCCGCATACTTCAAGTAGATCAGGTTGGCCAGCAACATGCGGGACAGAGACGACCACTGGATGCCCAGGCTGTGCTGAAACAGGCGGAACTCCAGCAGGTGGGCCGCCATTTGCCGGCGCAGGCTGCCGATGGCCGCCTGGTTGGAGGTGAGCCGGAAGACCAGCAGTAACAGCAGGCCCAGGGCGGCCGACAGCAGCAGCAGGGAGGTCGAGGGCGAAAGCCCCTGCAAGGGCTGCATCACCAGGTCGGTCGCCAGGCCCATTGTGCGGTTGAACAGCTCCATGGTCGGTCGGGTCGAGGTGAGGTTCTCGAAAGAGCCGGGCCGACGGGACTCGGATTATTCGATATACCCGAGCCCCTTCAGACGGTTGGCGATTTCCGCTTCATCCGCCGCGGACTCGTCCCCGGTTCCCTCCATGGACCTCAACTCCCTCTCCAGGACGTGGGTGACGAACTCCTCGACCGAGCTGTAGCCGAGCTGTTCCGCCTGCTTTCGGCATCGACTCAGCAACTCGCCGTCCAGCTTGATCCGACTGCCAAACATGACTCTCTCTCCATGCGATGAGGGGATGCCGCTCCCGGCTCCCGGGGTTTAAGTCAAAGGCCGGCCCTTCATGTAGGTCGGCTGTTCCACGCCAAACGCCTTGAGAACGGTCGGGGCGATATCGGTCAGCCCGGGATCGTCCCTCCGGATCTTTCGATTGCTGAACAGGACGCCGGGGACCAGAGCCGGGTCCACGCAGTGGTCGCCGCTCCAGTGGCGGGTGTTGTCCTCGAACTGCGCCGGGGTGACCCGTCCCGTGGCGCCGTCCCACGAGGTCCGGTAGCCGGCATTGTATCCTACCAGCAAATCGGGGGCGTCATAGGTGTAGGGCCCGGCAAAGGCGCTTTCGGTTTCGACCACGCTCCGAATGGCGTTCCGGCCCGTCTCGGGGTCGACCAGGCCGGTCAGCTTGCGGGAGATCTCCCGTCTCAAGGCCGCCAGCGGCTGGCCCTCGTCCACGATTCCCTTGGCCTCGCGTCCCTTGCGGTTGATGAACAGCCCGGTCAATCCCAGGGCAAAGGCCCGGGTCCGCCGCCAGTCGACTCCCTTCAGCCAATCGCCGCTCTCGTCGCGGCCCTCCTCCAGGAAGAGATAGCCGTTGTCCCGCAGCCAGGTGTTCAGATTGAGACCCCGCTTGAACTGGGTGAACCCGTGGTCGGAGATGACCAGCAGCAGTGTCTTGTCGTCGATGACCTCGAGCAGCCGTCCCATCAGGCCATCCATTCGAACATAGAGGTCCCGGATCACGTTCCGGTACTTCTCGGTTTCCTTGCCGCGGTTGGAGGGGTGATCGGGGTCCAGGCACCTGAAGAACATGTGCTGCACCCGATCGGTGGTGTCGAAGACGCAGGCGCAGAGTCCGTTCGGGGTTCGCTCCAGCACCTTGAAGAACATCTTCTCCCGCTCTTCGTACAGCAGGTAGGCCTGGTTGAGGAAAGCCTCTTCGTCGATCGCCCCCTCGTTCAGAGCCCAGGTGTCTTCCGCCAGCCCCAAAGTACCGTAGGGCCCGATCAGCTTGGCCAGGTAGACCGAGTAGATGGAGGGGTGGGAGATCGGCAGGCTGGGGTGCTCGGGATCGATGTGGATGGGGGACACGTAGAGCTCGAAATGGGGCGAGGTTCGAACCAGGTGGAAGAGGCAGATGCCCTGGACCTTCATACCCAGACCGGGCCGAAAGACCACTCGTATCCAGGGAGAGCAACCGCCCCTGTCCAGTTCGAACTCCTGGCCCGAGACGGCGATGCGAACCCGGTCGCGGGAGGGGTCCAGCCGGATTTCCATGGGCAGGGTCAACTCCCCCCCCTCGCGGCGCAATGGGTTCTCTGGCCCATGGAGTTCGGTCCGGGTGCGGTTGTCTTTGAGGGAGACCCGGTAGCGGATCCCTCCGACCCTGGACCCGGAGGGATTGCCGTTGCTGGTGTAGAGCGAGAAGGTTCCCTGAGAGCCTTTCAGGTCGGGGGCGCACATGCCGGAAAGCAGCACTCCGTGGAACTTTTCCGGCGGGAAGGTGACCGGGACGCGAATGATGGAGCTGAAGACTCCCCGTTCACCCAGAATCTTCCAGAAGGGCTTGCTCTTCTGCTTCAGGGTGGCCCGGGGCTTACCCAGAGGGATCAGGTACTTGCCCACCGAGAACACCCGGGAGGCGGCGGCGATGTCGGCCGAGGACAGGATGGGAGCGTAGGTGCAGGGGTCCCGGGTGAGGAAGTCGTAGATGCTGTGGTGGGAGGCGTCCACTCCGGTGGCGAAGGAAGACCAGGCCACCGGGGAAATGGCCGGCTCGCTGGTGGCCAGTGGAGTGAAGCCGCCCCGCTCCTTCAGCCTCTGGAAGTTGGGCAGCAGGCCTTCCTGCATGAAGCCCTCGGCCAGCTTGGGGTCCATGCCGTCCAGACCCACCACCACCACCCTGGAAATGTCGGTCTTGTGCCGCCCCCTTCGCTTGCGTTTGAAGACGAGGCCGAACAGGAGCCGCAGGGGCCAGGAGAGGAGGGAAAAGCCGGCCAGCAGGACGGCCAGCAGCAGCACCAGAAAGGAGGAAACGAAGGCGAAACCCGCGCCGGGGCCGATGTAGGCCTGCAGGGTCAGGGGACAGGCGATCCCCAGGATCAGGGTCCAGGCGATGGCCGGCCACAGGGTCTTGGACTTCAGGATCATTGAAGAAAAGCCGCCGCCTCCCCTCTTGGAGACAGGGCATAATACACCAACCCCTTCGTTTGGGGTCCCGGAACAGCGCCGGCGGGCGCCTCGGATCGGTGTGTGGAGCCGCTTTCCCCACCCGTCGCCGGTCCGGGACGCCTCCAGGAGAGTCCAATCGATGAAGCGTGCGGTCCTGACGATCGTTCTGGTCCTGGCGGGGATCAATCTGCTGGCCTGGGGACTCTCCGGCGGGCAGGTCGCCATCGACCTACGAACCGGGCTGGCGGCCCTCTGCCTGAACAGCTACTTCTTCCTCTTTCTGATTCTGGGTTACGCACCCCTTCAAAAAGCTCTCGGGGTCTGGTTTGAAAGGAACGCCGGCAGGACGCTGGCCGTTGTGTCCGTTCTCTGGATTCCCTACTCCATTTACGGCGCGGCCACCGACAACCTGCGAGCCCTGCCGCGTCTCACGCTGGCGCTCTACCTGTTGGTCCCTATTCTGATCGTCCTGTCCACCCGGGCCCGTTCCAATCGGTTTCACTGGCAGGAGTGGCTGGTGGCCCTGGTGTTGTGGCTTCCCCTGGACTTCGGCTTGATGACGGGAGTCTGGACCTGGCCCGGTGGGGGGCTGGCCCATGGAATGAGCCCGCTGGTCGGAACCTGCCTGGGCGTGTTCTGCGTGGTCTGCCTGCAGGGCCTGGATGGAGTGGGCTATCGCTGGCGCTGGCGGGCGGTGGATTGGCGGGTGGCGGCGGGGTATTTTGCGCTGTACGCCCCGGTGGCCATTGGGCTGGGCATGCTGACCGGATTCCTCCAGCCCGCCGAGAAGCTTGCCTCTCCCGGCGCCCTCCTGCCGATGGCTCTGGGAATTTTCATCTTCATCGGGATTCCCGAGGAACTGCTGTTCCGAGGCATCATTCAGAACCTTCTGGAAAAAGCGATCGGCCGCCCCGCCCTGGCCCTGGGGGTGGCCTCGCTCATCTTCGGCGCCGCCCATCTCAACAACGGTCCCAGCCCCGACTGGCGCTACTTCCTGCTGGCCACCCTGGCCGGGCTGGCTTACGGCCGGGCCTACGCCAAGACCCGCAACCTGATGGCCCCGGCCCTGCTCCACACCCTGGTCGACGTCGCCTGGCGCGGCTTTTTCCGGTGATGGGGGGTGGCTCGCAGGACATGCGACAAAGGATTCAGTGTTACCGCACTCAAGTTAGCGTTTGTATTTTGACAGGGTGTCTGCTTAACGTAAGGATGAGATCTTGGATGAGAGGCTCGAGGCCCAGTTCAGTCGTTTCCGAGCCGGGATAGGGCGGATTGAGGAACGATGGCGACATACTTGAAGGAGATCGAAACCGCGAGTACCCACGAGGAGGTTTCGGCCGTACTCAGACAGAATGGATTGGAGGCTGCGGCAGAACGGCTCAACCAACTCGGAAGCCTTATGGCCGAGGACGACAATGAGCCGCGTTTTGAGATTGAATCCGTGAAAGCGTTGGCCAGCTTCCTTATGACTGAAAAACAACTGCCTGAACCGCAGATTGGCGTCACTCCGGACGGGCTCCTTCAAATCGAATGGCGTGTTGCGACTAGCGGCATCTTGGCCATGGAATTCCTGGTCTCCCGTCTTATTCGGTTCGCTGCCATCTCCGCCCCTGTTCGACCTGGAATCGATCGGTTGAGCGTTCATGGCACTTTGCCGAAGGACGCAACCCTGAAAGCGGTTTCTCCGTTTACGATACACTTGTAGCGTCGGTTAGCGACACGACGCTTTCCCACACTCACCACGTCTCTCGATAAGACAAGCCTACGCCGTCATCCAACACGTACTGCCGGTGTCCAGTGTTTTTGTGCCACACCAAGGTAGGAGTATCTATTAGGGCCTGTTAACACTAAACAGCAAAACCATGCTATCCTTGACGGATGGAACTCACCGAAGCGCAGTACCAACGCATCGCCTCGGTCCTGCCAGTGCAACGAGGCAACGTCAGCCTGTCGAACTTGCAGGTGCTCAACGCCATTCTCTATATGGCCGAACACGGCTGCAAGTGGCGGGGATTGCCGCCTCGGTTCGGCAACTGGCATACCATCTATACCCGGATGAATCGCTGGTCGAAAAACGGGGTCCTGGACCGAGTCTTCGAACACCTGCAGCGGGAAAAGATCCTGCACATCAGGCTGGAGGTGTTATCGATCGACAGCACCGCAGTCAAGGTCCATCCCGATGGGACCGGCGCCTTAAAAAAAACGGCCCTCAGTCCATCGGCAAGTCCCGAGGGGGTTGGACCAGCAAAATTCATCTGGTTGCCTCGGATGCTGGAACGGCTCTAAGGGTGTCGCTGTCTCCCGGACAGGCTCACGACGCCCCGGAAGGCCGCAAGCTTCTCCAAGACCTGGGTCCTCAGTTCCAGACCCCGTTTCTGGTGATGGACCGTGCCTATCAAGACAACCAGACGCGGCAACTGGCCTCGGCATTGGGCTATACCCTGGTGGTCCCACCGCTACGGACCCGGGTGGACCCCTGGGAGTATGACCGCCAGATTTACAAGAGGCGCAACGAAGTCGAGCGTTTGTTCCGTCGGTTGAAGGGCTATCGCCGCATCTTCACTCGCTACGAGAAACTCGATGCCCTCTTCCTCGGATTTATCTTGTTTGCCCTCATCTTCGAGGCGCTTCGCTAGTGTTAACAGGCCCTAGCCCACCGGCTTGAGTGGTTCGGAGGGCCCTCCTTGGACTCAAATATCGAACGGGTTCCAACTGTTTGCTGTGCGCCGTATGTTCGCGGCTCAAGTTCCAGCATACCGTCCGCTCGCAAGGCCGTGAGTTCATCCCTCAACCCGAATGAAAAGGGACCGTGCTTATACAGAATGAAACGAAATCCCAGTGGAACACCCATGAGTTCCTGTACGAAGAATGTCGTTTTCTGAACGTGAGTTTCGCCATACCAATCTCCGTTGCTGCACAATCCCTCTATCAGCCGCGTCAGCAAGGCAGCGTTTCTCAATCTATCCATTTCCGGATCTCCTCAACAAACCACACTGGAACACTCAGCGACCACTCTTGGCCATTCTTCTGAGCCACTCCGACTCGGCGACCGCTACGCGACTCAGAGTCGCTGCAAAGGTCTGCGCAATGCGTTGAGCGTATTCGGCCTTGAGTTCGCCTCGCCACCTGTATCGCTTGCCACAGGTGTCCGTAAACTCGAAGCCGTCACCGGATTGTCGCTTTGTCGCAGTTACCGGGCCGTTACCTGTCAACGGCCTGAATTGCCGACGAACCCATCCGGCCGGATCAAGTTGAATGCCTAGTCGCTTGTATGTGGCATCGAGTCTTACAACAATCTGTTCCGTTACCCCTCGCGGCGTAACCAAAGGAAGGAAAAAGAACGTGGTTTTCTCCTCCAACCTGACGCAGTCGCATCGAGGCCTCATGCAGATCAAATGCCGCTCGTCTCCATCGGACGATTCTGTGACAATTGATCCCAGCCATAAAATCGGCGGCGGCGCGTTATACACCGTCCGAAAGCTCATGATCCAGGCCAACCGCTCGTCAAGTGCATCGACCTCATTGCCGGAGAAGCCGGCGGTGAGCCCTTCAAAGGCGTTGTCCCTCAACTGACTCGCCGCCAAGCCTTTGTTCGCCATCGCGATGGTCTGCTCCAGATCGAGATTCCGGTTGCGGAACGCGAAACTTGCGGCTCCATCTGCCTTACTTCGTATCCAGCGTTCGACAGCATCCGCGCCTGCCGGAGACTTTTCCGCAACAGCGTTGTCCATAAGACCGCGGAGCTCTTCGGCCACATGGTTCACGATTTGCCGTTCTGCATCGTCCGGATTGGAAAGACATGCTCTGTGGGCAAGAAACGCGGGATCCAAATCGGCGCAGAATCGATCCAGGACCCTGTGCGCCCCCTCTCGCACCGCCGTCAATGAGGCAAGCGCGATGCCGGGAAGCAATCCGCTGGTCATCGACGCAAAGTCGTCCACCAACCTACCCGGTAGATCCTCTTCCGCGACGCTTCGATGTTTCAAGGGCTCCGCCAGATTGACACCCGACTTTGCGTAAAGGACCATACGTCCATGTCGATACGAGACTTCTGTCTTGGTCGCGTTCTCAACCGGATCGAGTCCGGCTTCCTTCAGTTCGGCGGATACAGCCGCGCATATTTCCTCCAGCTGTGCCTCGCCGGTATATATGGCCACGAGGCGAAGCGAGTTCCGTTCTACTTCTCCAGTCAGCAAATCCCGAAGCAACTTCAGCGCGCATTGGGGCTCGCCATCCCGCAATAGCCAATCCAAAATCACGATGTCGGCTTGCCTCATCGTTTCCATCGCCGAATCCGTCGGACCGGTCACACCGCAGATGACACCGAGAGCCGAAAAGGAATCCATGACGGAACTTGCGTTCAGCGTGTGTACCGAGCCACGATCAACCGGAGATCGATCGTCTTGGCTCGACACCCGTGTGTGTCGACCGGGCGCCACTACTTCCGTCTGCGGTCCATCGACCCCACCCAACGCCATGTAGGCTTCGTCGTCGACCACTACCGCCGTCTGGAGAAATCGCTGCGCGAAGTCACGGTTGTGACTTCCAGTTTCATCCGCCGAACCCATCGCTTCTCCCTATGACCCCTTCACCGGTACAACGCCGAATGTCGCGCCCTTGTCGGCATCGATCAATTGCAGATCGAACCCGACCCGGCGCAGAGTTTCACGACCGATGTGCAATCCCATCCCCCGTCCACCGGGCTTTCTGCTGAACCCGAACTCGAAGATCGCTTCCCGGTCACGGACATCGACCCCTGGTCCGGTATCCGCGACAAGCAATGCGCCACCACGCTCATCGAGTTCAATGTTTCGCTCGTGTCGGGGGTGCTGTTGCGATAACCAGAAGATCGCGTTGTCCACCAAGTTCACAAAGACGGGATAAAAGCTGGACGGGAAGCCGATGAACTTGGCGTCGACGAAAGCCCTGGTGGCCGTCAACGATACGCCATGACGCGCCAAACGCGCACGGAACAACTCCTCCAGAAAGTCCCGAATCTCGGAACCGCGGATTTCTACCGCCCTCCTGTAAAGTCGCCGTTGCAGCGGTGTGAACAGTGTCAGATAGCCGTCAAGGTGATCGAAGCTCGTTCGAATACTGTCGTACAACTTGCCCAACCCTTCGTTCACATCGGCCCAGGCCTTCAGTTTTCGCAAACCAGTCCGAACCGACCGTATCGTGCCCGAGAACTCGTGGTTTATGATCTCGATAGCCATTCCCAACTGCGCCAACTGGGCATCGGCCTCAGCCTCCTCTTCGAGCAGGAGATTGCGTTGCTCGATCGCCATCAATTGTTCGGCAGTCGAGGTCGTGCCCGTTACGTCCACTGCCTGAAGCTGCTCCAACACCGAGCGCAACAATGCTCCCTGTTCCTCCGTAACCTTCAGCACCCTGGTCTCCAGCGCGTCCCTGGTTTCGACGAAAAGCTCGTCGGGCATTCCCGAGAGATCGGTGCGCTGAATCTCGCTAAGCACCTCCCGCAACTCCGACTCGACGGTCTTCAGGGACCGTCCTGCCACCTCGCGTGCTTTCGATGCGACCTTGTCCGCTTCCGCCCTCACCTCTTGGCCCGATTTGCCTGTGGTCTTTCGGGCCTCCTGTCCAAGGCCATCCAGTGCGGCTTCCGTTCTGACACGACGATCAAGCGACAAGGCTGCCTTCTCGGCCTCTTCACCGATCAGGTCATCAATGATCTTGCGCGCAGGCCCGAACACATTCTCCTGAAGTGATGCGAACTCCGTGTTGTACACGCCCCAATCGCGAAGCGTGGCCTTGCTCAGTCCGATTCGCGGACGCGATAAACGGAAACGAGTCTCCAGATCCCTGATGTCCGCTTGCGCCCGACGTTCGAGATCGAGGACCTTGCTTGCCGCTAGTCGGCTGTCCTCCATGTTGCACGCCGACCGCAGATCCTTCTCCACGCGCTCCGTCAACGCCAGGGCCTCCTGCCGAGGTTCGTCGTTCTCGATCCTGTCGAAAAAAGTGTTCAAGCTGGCTTCGAACGTTCTCCTTCTCGCCAAAACCTGTTTTTCTCGCCGTTTCCTGGCCTCGTCCTCTCTCGAGAGCTCGGCCTTTCGCAAATCGAATGCCTCGGAGTGCACCCCTTCGGCCCGGAAAAAGTCCGCTGCCATCTGAAGGAAGAAGTTCTGAAGAATCGATCGAAACTGACGATAGGCCTTGTTTTCCTGGAATCCCTCTCGCCCCGCCTTTTCCAGAAGATTACGATTCCCATCCGCATCTATATCCACCGCCCCGAACATCTTCCGATGGGAAAAATAATAGTAGTAAGCACTCTTTGTTCGTCTGAATTCGATGTCCAGCCAATCGTAGTCGGTGTCGCCGTATGGCAGCACTCGAATCCCGTTCCGGTAAATGTACAATCCTCCCAACTGTTCGGCTTTGTTTGCCAATCTCGCGTGTTCGTGGTGCGGGATCGTCGAGTGTCTGCTCTCGCCCTCGAAGGCTGCGAAGTCGATGGAGAACGGACCGCAGAGCGTCCGTGCACCACGACCGCCTCTCCAAGGGATGACGTGATCGGCTATCGTCTCGCCGTAGATCGAAATTTCGCCCCGGAACTGGCCGAATTCATCGAACCTGCCCCGCATCCGGTGATCTGCATTCCGAAACTCGTCCGGGGTGAAAAATTCTTCCTCCGCGATCAGATCCTCTGCCAACTCGTCCGTCTCGTGATCGCGGAACGAGGTGCGGATCACGGTTTGCGAACGTGGCGTCATGGTGTTGCTGAAGCCGAGCAACGCTTTCTTCAAGGGCGTCGCCTTTTTCAGCGCGACCGCCCTGCTCGCCGAAGGATCCCCGTCAATGTCGTCTGCCAGTAGTGGCGAGGCCGGCTTGATTATGAAGTGCGTTCCACTGCCGTTCCCGACGAGTGATGGTTCCCGGAGGTAGGAATCGATTTCTTGCGGATCGATATCGAATCGGTCGAGCTCACCCGAAAGCCTCTCCAACAATCGCCGTTCGACTCCGCGACCGACCGCTTCAGCCTTAGCGCGAAACTCCTCTACCATCCCGGCCACGTCATGTGCGGCAGGCAACGTGCCCGACGAAAACGACCGCAGGGGAATGTCGATATCGTTCAGGTCGATGCCGGGCCATTCGAAAATCCCCCAGTTCAAGAATGCCGCAGTAAGGTCGGACCCTCCGTCGTCGGTTTTCGCGCGAGTGAGGACCAGGAGCTGCGGACCGATGGTCGCAATTGCAAGCCTCCCGATCCCCTTCTCCCCTAGCATCGGACGCAGCTTCTTGTCGGGGTCTTGCGGCGGTCGTCGATCGGGATCGAACTTGCTTTCCGTGCCGATTGTCAGCCATCGCGTCACAAAGTCGTCCCGGTTCATCCCGACACCGTCGTCTCTCAAGACGAACAGACCATCCGAGCGGTAATAGTCGATCTCGACGCGATCGGCATAGGCATCGTGCGCGTTCTTGAACAGCTCGCTGATCGCCGTCGGAATGCCGGCAATCTGTTGTCTTCCGAGCATGTCGAGTGTGCGAGCGCGGGTCTTGAACGTTGCCATCAGGACAGTCTTCCCTCATCCCTCAGATGCTTGATGAACTTATAACCGATGAGCTTCGCTAGTCGGACCGGGACAGCATTTCCGATCTGCCTCGCCATCGACGCCATGCTCCCCTCGAAAATGAAGTCCTCGGGAAATGTCTGCAAGCAAGCTGCTTCTCGAATGCTGAGAGCCCTGTCCTGTTCCGGATGGCCGAAACGCCCGTTCGAGTAGCTCGTACACCGTGTGGTAAGCCCCGATGCAGGTGCGTCCCAAGACATCCGACCGTAGACATCGCTATAGCCCGAAAATCCCTCGTGGCATCGGAGTCTGAGGTGTATTGGCCAATCCCGGTTGCCGCCGCCCTCCGGCGTCGCTTCGATACGCTCCAGGTTGCGTGCCGAAAGATTCGCTGCCCTGTGATTCGACACCTCCCGGTGCTCCTCCCCCGCCCGAATCGGTGGAAGATGAGCGATCCAGTCTCGGACCGTGGCGTATCGTTCGTTCGGTGAGCCCGGCCCGTGCGTCTCTTTCGGCAGGTCGATTGTTCCGTGGCGGCTCCCCACCAGGACAAGCCGACGGCGACTTTGCGGTATCCCGTATTTTGCGAGTGTGATTAGTCGGTAGCGCACTTCGTAACCCGCCCCGTGCAGTCGCCTCAGGAAACCGCCGAAGGGCTCACTGTCCGCATCCAGCTTCTGCAGCCCAGGAACATTCTCCACAAACACGAGATCCGGCCGGCAACGTTCCACCATAAGTGCAAAATGGGCAAGCAGCGGGACGCGCTCATCCTTATTGAGCTTCGGCAGTGCCGTATTCTGCTTTGTAAATGGCTGACAGGGTGCGCACCCACTGAACAGTACCGGGTTCGATCGCTCAGCTTCTACCCGGGATCGGACTGCATCAACGCTCACCTTACGGATATCCGCAAACTCGAAATGTGCGTCGGGGAAGTTGGCTTCGAAGCTCGCCTTAGCGGCCACATCGTGATCTAGCGCGAACGCAATCTTCATCCCAGCGGCCTGAAAACCACAGCTTGCGCCGCCACAGCCCGCGAAAAAGTCGTATACCTGAACAGTTGCCGGGTTACTGCGATTGGTCACGTTCAGTCACCGCGCAGTCTGGTTTCAAAGCACTTGCGGCGCACAAGGCGACGTCCGCACTATCGGTCGAAAGGGAAAGACGCATCGGTGATTCGGGTCCCGGTCTCGAAGATCGAGCTTCCCTGGTCGAGACCGATGGGGAGTTGTCCTTCTCGTTGGCAACCCGCTTGCGGTCGATCGATGCAGCCAGCTTGCGCTCGACTACCGCTTCGTCCCTTGTTTCGCATTGCCAGATGACGAGGACCCGCCAGCCAAGCGCCCTCAAGGCCGCTGCTTGGCGCGCGTCCCGGACAACATTGGCCACGAACTTCTCCGTCCAGAAGGCAATGTGGGACTTGGGGGTGGAGGCGTACCGGCAGCCTTCGTGCCGATGCCAGAAGCAGCCGTGCACAAAGACGGCCAGACGGTGTTTCGGGAACACCAAGTCCGGGCACCCGGGCAGGTCTTTGCGTTGCAGGCGGAAGCGCAAGCTCATCCGGTGAGCGATGCGGCGAACGGCCAGTTCGGGAACCGTGTCGCGTGTGCGAATCTTCGCCATCAACTCGCTTCTTCTGCTGCTGCTCACGATGTCGGTCATGCGAAATCCTCTCGCAATCCAGACATGAAGGAGTTGTTCAGCACGAAAGCGACCCTAGCCCGGAAGTTTCACCACAGGCAGGCTGCATCGGCTTTCGGAATCTGGCAAGATACTCTTGAGAAAGGAGTTGACCAGATTCTGGAAGGAGAACCGATGCTGACAGAGTGTAACACCAAACCCCCGGAGTTTAAAAGCCACCGCCGCGTGTCGGATGCTTTCGAACGCAGTCCCATCACATCCGATGTCGGCCCGCTGGGGGTATCGGATCCAGCCTCACCGAGACTTCACGGAATCGTCGCAGACCATTATTCCCGTTATTCAACAACGTCCCTTATCCCCCTCCCCGAATGCCACCCATGAACGGCTGGTGAAACAATCTCTCCGACATGCCAGGAACAAATACCGACGGCGAATCAGTACTGTCCCGTTAAAAGTCGAACAAAATCAACTGGTTAGAGGGGAGGCCTTCTGAAATAGTGACGCCTTCATTTGTAAATGCCTGTAACAAAGGGGTTTTCTCGAAAAGGCCAATACTGAGAATTTGCAGCATTTCACCCATGCTACGGTCGATTTTGAGTTCTTTTTTAGCGATAGCGACCAACAGGTAGACGCAGACAGCGATCCAGACCTGAGTCTTTACGGCATTAATGGAGGTCCCGTAGAAAGCCTTGATCCTCAGGTATTGTTTGATCCACCTGAAGAACAGTTCGACCTGCCAACGGCACCGGTAGAGTTGCGCGATGGTGAGGGCAGGCAGGGAGAAGTTGTTGCTGAGAAAGACAAACCTCCGGTCGAGATCGGCAGCGTAATAGCTGATCCGGCGGAGGGGTTGTGGGTAGCGTGTGGCGGTTTTCGGTCCCAGCAATCGAATGGTGTTATCGCTACGAAGCCCGGTGGACTTGTCCACGCTACGGAAGATCCGACGGGCAAAATGCAGATTGCGCTTGGCCGGAAGAATGAAGAAGGCCAGAGCTTGAGTGAATCGGTAAAGGCGGGCAAAGTCGGTATAGCCACGGTCCATGACATAGAAGGCACCGGCTTCAATGGGCAGCAGATCCAGTGAGGTCATATCCGCTACTTGGCCCCCGGTAACATGTACAAAACAAGGGATATTGCCACGCAGATCGATCAGAGTGTGGAGCTTGACAGCGCTCTTGCGGCGGCGAAACTGAGCCCAGGGAAACAACGACAAGCAGAGATCGATGGTGGTGGAATCGAAGGCGTAAACGGTTTGTTCTAGAGCCGCCCCGAACGTTTCGTTCCGATACAATCGGCGGGCGCGGGGGATCAGCCCATGGGCCAGATCGGCGTAGATGCGCCAGTCGCGTTTCTCGTTGGCCCGGGCCAGCGTATTGCGAGCGACTGTGGAACGGAATCCAGAGTGATAGAGCTTGTGCTGAATCGACTGCAAGCAGGTCTCGATGTCGCGAAGACTCTCCCGGAAGGTCAGTTGGGCAAAGGCCATCGACAGAAACTGATCCCGACAGGAGAAGCGACGCACTCGGTGATTGCCTCGGTAGCGACGCACGCAACGGTTGAACTCGTGCGCTGGTAGGAAGTCCATCAGTTGAGAAAATAGAGTCTTTCCGGTATTCATTGCCATCCTCCTTTCCCTTGGAATGAGGATGACCCAAACGTGATTGAGTTGAAATCGAAAACGATCACAAACGACTATAACTTCATGCCGCACTGATACTTACACCACTGCCTTGCATCTTTAACGGGACAGTACTGACGGCGAATATCGAATTGCATTAAATGCCTTGAGTTGTTCGCATTGGTCACCGAACAGGTGGCGTAGCGCTGATTGTACGCTTTGCTCCCATTCAGTGAATTTGCCGGAGCTGGCCCATGCGTACTTTGCGGAGTCGGCTTCCGCATGGAGCTCTTTGAGGCGTTCGTAGGCTCTATATCTCCTATTTTCCAGATTCGTCATTGTCGACCACCTATGGGAACTCAAGAACAGCTAATGAATGGCAATCGATCCTGATTGATTGCGTTGTATTCCGGTCCGATTCAAGCAGATCCGCGACATGCAAATTTCTCTTGCAAATCGTTTATGGCAGGTCGCCACAAAACAGCTCTATTGTCATCTTTCGGTCTACCTCAATCAGTTTCCAATCAGTTTCCCAACCGTAGCCAGGCATTATCCTATAGCGCCACTACGGTCTCTGGGTCCCCGGCGGCGAGGGCGTTCATGTAGGCCAGGATGAGGTCGCGGGTGCGGTAGCGGCCGAAGGCGGCTTCGTCCTGTTTGCGGACGATTGGGAAGGTATCCAGCACATAGCTGGCGTCCTCTCGCGAGAGTCCGTACAGGTGAAAATAGAGCGCGTCGAGGCGGGCGCGCAGGTGGCGGCGCTCCTCTTGGTTCCAGGCAAAGGGCGGTCCGTGGTAGCCGAGGTCGCGGGCAAACGGAGCCATGTCGTGGGCGGTGTAGGTGAGGCGGAGAACGTGGTCACGGACAAGGTCGCGGGCAGGCTTGCCCCCGAATGTTTTGCTGTAATCATCAACCGTCAGAACAGGAAGCTGTTCAACCAAGTACAAATTGAGGTGTTGTCCTTGGACTTTCTGTCGCGCTACGACGTCAAATGCAAAGGAATTGAGGCATCCAGCCCAGAGCCATGCGTTTTCTCGATAAGTGACGATCCCGTTTTCGTCAGGCATTAGAAGTGGCAGTGTGTTACCGAACCCCGACCTCGGTAGCACCGATGAAATCATGGTTCTGACATTCGTTGGTGCGGTTACGTCCTTGAAGCCGACAGCCCACTCCAACCCCTCCGGCCATCCCGCTTCGTCCTTGCTCACCCAGAACTGCGGATCGGGCAACCAGTTAGGGTTGGCGTGTTCTTCGCTGGTGGCATCACGCGATTGGGCAGGCCGGTTCAGGTTCTCCGGGTTGACGACGACGCTGGCGGCCCGGTGATCGAAAGCCTGCACCATCTTGCCCTCGTACAGCGGTAAAAACAGTTCCTCACCTCGCTTCCAGCGGTTGCACTGGACCGGATAGAACCCTTCGGCATCCAGTTGGGCAGCGGTGCGGAAGAGGTGAGAGTCGTTGGTCATGTCAAACATGCGCACATACTTCACGTTCCAAGCGTTGCGCTCCCCACCCCCTGAGCGATCCACAAGCACCGGATGGCGCTCGTAGATGCGGCAGGTGATTTCGGCGTCCCGGCGGGTGCGGAAGACGGGCGCCGTGCCTGTGTTGGGATTCACCCGCCTGAAGTCCTCGCTCGCCAGCGGGAAGCACCGTTCGGGGTCTCTAATGGTCTTGGTATCGTGAAGAAAGAAGGCGCACCGCGTCTCATCGAAACGCCGTCTCTCTCCGCCGAAGATGAGGGCGCAGAATTTGAATCGTGAGTCCACATCCGGGAAGAACGGCGTCAGATTGGTTCCGAGGCGACGGTTTTCAAAATCAAACAGGCCAGCCACCCGTCCGCTGGTGGAGACGGACTGGAAGAAGCGGGCCGCCGTCTTGTCGGCGCAGATGCCTGACGGCGTCAGCAGTCCGACGAAGCCAGTGGGTTTGATGAGGCCCATGGACCGTTCCACGAACAGCGAGTAGAGGTTGATGTCACCGCGGCCCAGCAAGGGGTAGTGGCCGGAACCGCGAACCAGTTGTCCCAGCTCATCCGCCCGCTGCTTGGCCGCATCGAATTCATCCGCAAGTGGATCCCCTTGTTCTCGCAGCCGCTGAATGCCGGTCCTCCGGGCAGCAGCCGTCGGAGCCAGGGCGAGTGGCGAATCACGGGTCGCAAGCCACTCTACCTCCTGAAGTTTGATCCGATCCCAGGGCGGGTTGCCGATGATGGCATCAAACCCTCCCGTCGGACGCACGTTCTGCCAATGGCGCCAGACCCCTGGAAAGGCTGCCTCCCAGTGCAGAAAGCGCTCCCGGCCGACAATGGAGCCAACTCGGTCCCACAACTCCTTAAACCCTGAGTAAGGGTCTTCTTCGTCACCGGACGATGGGGCATTGACGGCGTTCGGCCCGTTGGCGAGAAGCTTGTAGGCTTGGTCCGGTGCCCGGCCGAGGGGTTCGACCAATTCGGTTGCCTCGAAGGCAATGCGCTCTTTCTTCTTCATTCCTGCCGTCAACCACCGGATACTGCAGAGGAAATCGAGCAAGCGGCGCAACTCCGCGGTCATATCGTCAACACCCTGGAAGAGCTCGGTGGACTCCCGTACTTCGGCAATATCGGCGTCAGACAATTCCTCGATGAGCTGCATTCCCTTGGCAGCCTGCTCGGCTCCGGCGATGGCGCTCGACAAATACAGACCGGCAATCTCCCGCAAATAGTCGGAGGCCTCCAATACCCTCAAGCCGATCAGAGCATCGCCGCAACGCAGGTGGTGGTCCAGGAAGGACAACGGCGCGCCCACGGTGAAGCTGTGCAGCCACAGCGACACCTTGGCCAGCTCGACGGTCAGGGGGTTCTTGTCGACGCCGTAGATGCAGCGCTTGAGCACCATGCGGCGGATGATGGCCTGGTCGGTGAGCTGGGCCTCGTCCAGGACCCAGTTCGAATCCTCGGCTCGTTGAAGGATTTCGCGTCGAATGGTCGCCACGCGAT
This sequence comes from Terriglobia bacterium, assembly GCA_963665655.1. Classification (GTDB taxonomy): domain Bacteria; phylum Acidobacteriota; class Terriglobia; order Versatilivoradales; family Versatilivoraceae; genus Versatilivorator. The sequence goes on along the minus strand of OY762429.1, from coordinate 2,490,621 downwards.
TCACCAGGGGCGAAACGTAGTCGCCGTCGAGCCACTCGGGCACCACGGGAACGAATTCGATCAGATCGGCGATGTAGTCCGACAGGAAGTCCACCGCCGTAACCAGGAAATGGCCGCTTCCCATGGCCGGATCCAGCACCTTCAGATTCAGAACTGCTTCGGCGGGGTCCAGCGTGAGCAGCTCGGCTTTCCGCTGAGCCTTGGGCCGGCGGTCGTTCTCGAGTTCGGCGGCCTTGTCCTCGAATGCCTTGAGACGTTCTTCCGCCAGGGGCTTCAGCGTCCGGTCGACAATCAGGTCCACAAGTTCCTGGGGAGTGAAGAAGCTGCCGCTGTCCTTGCGTGCGTAGGGGTTGGGGCGGATGAGGATCTTGCCGTCGCTGTCACGGACCGGCTCGCGCTCCAGGAGGCGCTCGTAGATCGAGCCGAGCTGCTGGACCGACATGTCTCGATAGTTGACAAAGCGGCGTCCGTTGCCGCCCGGCTCCCTGGCGTGGCTGAGGTCGTAGAGGATAGGAGCGATGGTCGCGTCAGCCAGGCGAACCTGCTCCAGCAGAGGCGCTGCGGCCGAACCGAACAATCCCCCGTTATAGGGTGGGAGCCCGATGGACGGATCGCCCTGGTCGACGAGCCTGAACAGGGTCATCAGGCGGTCGTAGTAGTCGGTGGCGGAGGACGACAAGACGTCCCCGTCCCTCATCCTGCGGGCGACGTCGTCCCGAACGCGTTTGCGCAGGCCGTAGTCGTCGTAGCGCGAGTCGTTGACCGGCAGGAGGTCGCGGTCCTCGGCGTAGAGGAGAAACAGCAGCCGATAGAGGAAGATCAGCGCCGCCTGGCGAACTTCAGGCAGGGTTGCGCCTGTGCCATTCGCCAGCGCATCCACGAGTCTGGGAAAGGCTCTCTCGAAGACGACACCTGAGAGATCCTGGGCCACCTGCTCTTCGTAACGCTTGCCTTCCGCCAGAGCGTGTTCCAGGAAGGTAGCGGTTGCGCCGTCCTTGAGAGTAAAGGAATCTCGGCAGAACAACAGGTAGAACACTCTGAGATCATGTTCGTTTCCGGGCCGAAGCAATTGAGCCAAGTCAGCTTCAAAGTAGCCGCTGGCGCGAGGCCGGGCGCGGTGGTCGTAAAGGCGCCAAACCCTGCCGTTGGTGAGTATTCCCCATCGGACGCGGCCATCGGCGACGATGTCCGCCGTTGAAAGATAGCGGAGTATTTGACCGTGGGGAGTGCCAGCCTTGGCCGCGTCGCTTTGGTCCCTGACATCCAAGGGGACCCCAAGCCGCTTGCTTTCTTCGATCACCAAGGCATCGAGGTAACGTTGGTCGGGTTTAGCTCTGGCTGCGGCCTGCCCCTTGGACTGGCTGTCCGGGAACAGTAACAGGTCCGGGATGTCCTCGTTCCGAGCGACTCCCTGCTGCGGAAGGTAGTCAGCCCATCCCAGGAGTTCCAATACCGGACGGATCAGCTCTTGTTCCGTCACCGCTTCGTTCGGGTCTTGGAACCCGCCCAAGGTTTCGTAACATTGAAGGATGTCGCTCCTGAAACGCCCGAACGTCTCCGGCTGGGCGATGGAAGCTCTCCACTCGGAGGTGGCCCGGATGCCCTCGGTGAGGAAGTAATGGGTGAACAGTTGGCCGGCCATGTCAGGTTCTCAGCGTCTAAACCTGAAGGAGGATAGTCGTTGCGTGATCATTGCGATTCCGCGGCGCTATCGGCTGGATTCCAAGAATGTCTACTCCCCAGTATCAGCGCATAGGCGGATTATAGCGGAGACAGGAATGGCGAAGACGCCGATCACGCTCGGCCGTTAGTATATGTGGGGTTCTCTTCGGTCGAAGAAGGCTCCGGGACCCGCAACCTGATGGCGCCCGGTCTACGCCACACTCTGGTCGATATCGCCTGGAGGGGTTTTTCCGCTGATGGGGAGGCCTGACCAAACTGCGCTGGCACGAGGAACTGCCAGGTAACTACCGTAACTTCGACGTGGCGGAACCACTTCCGCGTGGACGCCTTCGTCAGGTGCCGCCGTAGCGCTTTTCGTGATGCAATTCCTCACGAATGACTCGGCGTAATGTGCTTACCAACTCTTCTTGTTCCTTCGCCTGCCGCAACGTCTCGTTAATCAGGGTCTGGTACCCGCGCTTCCCGGCCTTCGCCTTGAAATATTCGATGAGGTTTGTGTCCAGTGAGATCGTGATGCGTTGCTTGCGCGGGGCAGGCTTGAGTCCGACACGGAATGTCGCTCGGTCCAAGTCCGCTTGGGTGACTTTGGGATATTCATCGTGATCATCAGAGGTTGGTGAAGAAGAGAAGCTTTTCATGGTTGTCCGCCTCGCGCATGGAAATAACGCATATGATTATGCATAATTCAACACCTGACGTCAAAGGTCGGCCAAGCCTCTTGATTTCATGAATCCATCTCTGCTGGCTGCTCAGGCCATCATCCTGTTTGCCTTTTTCTTCCGATCCTTTTCCGGGTTCGGAGGGGCCTTGCTCAGCATCCCCCTGCTGGCCCTGCTCTTTCCCCTGAAGTTCATCGTGCCGGTCGAATCGGTTCTGGAGGTGGCTCTCAGCATCCTGCTGGTGCCCGGCGCCGTTGGCAAGGCCGACCGGGCCAACCTGTTGCGGCTGTTGGCCGGGGCGGTCCCGGGCAGCCTTGCGGGGGTCTTTTTGCTGGCCTCCTGGGGCAGCCGGCCTATGGAGATCATCCTGGGTGCAGCCGTCATTGGGGTCGGCTTGTTCTTCCTGCGAAATACGCCCTCGCGGGCGGTCGTGTCCAGCCGATGGGGGCTGGCGGCGGGGTTTACCGGAGGGTTGCTGGGAGGCATGTTCGGAACCAGCGGCCCGGCCTATGTGGCTTTCCTCTCAAGCCAGGCCCTGGACAAGGGAGCATTTCGGGCGACGCTGATCGTGCTGTTTGCCATCGAATACGCCTGGCGGCTCGGACTGTATGCCCACCAGGGGCTGCTGGACATTGAGGGGTTGCAGTTGGCTCTGAGCCTGCTGCCGGCTCTGGTGGCGGCGACCCTGTTGGGTCACTTTGTCCATCTTCGCGTGGGGGAGAAGGTGTTTCGGAGGTGGGTGGCGGTCTTTCTGTTGGTCTCAGGCGGCTTGTGCCTCTTCTGAATCGCGAATTCGGATTTGGCGGGAGTGGCTGGGCCTGAGGATTGAACCGTTCAGATTGCGTGGCCTGGGTCGCTGCCAAACCCCGGAGCCCGCAAATCCTCACCGACCTGCCTGAGTAGGCAGACGTCGATAGACTTCCCGTCGATGCGCAACCCGCACCACGAGCACTAATAGCGCATCGTCGAGCACCTCATAAACAATTCGGTAGTCGCCAACCCGTACGCGTCGAAGCCCACGGGTTTCCCCTTTCAGTGGGCTCCCCTTGAGTGGGTCCTCGCCGAGGCCATCGATAGCATGCACGATGCGCAGGCGATCCTGTCGGGGAATGCGAGCCAATTCCTTGGCCGCGCTCCGCTTAATCCGAATCGAGTAGCTCATGTTTGACCTGATCCCAGTCCAATACCGGGTCGGTGGGGTCGCGCAGTCGTTCCAGGGACACGGTGAGGTCGTCAAAGTCCTCCAGATAACGTTCCAATGCTTGACGAACGATGTCGGCGCGACTTCGCTTCAACTCCATGGCGGCAGCGTCCAGCGTTTCGATGAGCGTATCGGGCACGCGTGCGGTGATCTGGCTCATTCCGATCCTCTTTTCAATTACATGTGATCCTAATCGATGTCATTTAATGTCACAGACATTAGTCTAATCCCGAGCGCCTTTACTGTCAACGGTCCTTGTTGTCAAACCGAAGCGCCTCATGCCTGCCGCGTCAGGTGGCGCTTGTGTGCGTTCCTCCCGTTCGGAAGGACGGTTTCGACAGGACGACCGGTTCGGCGCGGCTTTCGTGTTTGGGCAGCGATTTATTGAGGATCAGGACAATCTGGCTGATTTAGTGACCGCCTCCGTCAGTTCGGCGGCCGAGACGGCGTGGGTGCCGGGCCTGGAGACGGAGATGGAGGCCGCCAGGTTGGCGAGCCAGGCGGCCTGGTGGAGATCGGCGCCCTGGGCCAGGGCGGCGGCCAGGGTCGCCAGCACGGTGTCGCCGGCTCCCGAGACCTCCACCGGGGAACGGCAGAGGGCCTCCAGGCGGCTGGGGGAGCCGGAGGGTGGCGCGATCAGCATGCCCTGGCTGCCCATCTTCAGAACCACGGCGCAGCCCAGCCGGAATCTGAGGCTTTCAACCATGGGCTCGGCATCCTCGCTCGGCGCCGCCCCGGGCTCGAGCAGAGCACAAAGCGAGCGGGCTTCGCTCAGGTTGGGGGCGATCAGGTCCAGGTGTCGCCAGTCGAGGGCGTTGCGGGGCTTGAGGTCGGCCACGATCCTGCGGCCGCCCTCCCGTGCCAACCGCTCGATCCGCTCGGCCAGACCCGGGGAGAGCAACCCCTTGTCGTAGTCGGAGACCACCAGCAGATCGGCCTCGCTCAATCGAGCTTCGATCCGGGCGGCCAAGGCAGCCTGTTCGGCTTCGGTCAGAGGCGAGAGATCTTCTTCGTCCAGCCGCAGGTAGTAGTGATCTCCCGACAGCACCCGGGTCTTGAGAATGGTCGGCCGCTGGGTCTGGAGCAACCACCCGTCCACGCCCGATTCCCGCAGCAGGCTTCTGACCGTTTCTCCCTCGGAATCCCCTCCCACCAAGCCCACCAGGGCGGTGTGGGCCCCCAGACGGGCCAGGTTGCGGGCCACGTTGGCGGCTCCCCCAAGGGCCTGGGACCGGCCGCGGATTTCCAGCAGGGGGACCGGGGCTTCGTCGGCCACGCCCAGAGCCCGGCAAGCGAGGTAGGTGTCCAGCATGACGTCACCGACCACCAGCACCCGTACGCCGGAGATCCGCCGAATGCAATCCAGGCTGCTATGGACTCGCGCTTCCATGGGGGTTGTGGCCCGTGTGCCGGACCGGAACCGGGGGGTCTTCGCTCGGATCCGTCAGGGCCAGCTCCTTCTCCAGCAGTTCGCAGATGATATGGACGACCACCAGGTGGGATTCCTGGATACGGGGGGTGTTGTCGGAAGGCACGCGGATGCAGAGATCGCAGAGTCCCGGGAAGCTCCCGGCGGAGGATCCGGTGAAGCCGACCGTGGTGGCTCCCTTTTCCTTGGCCAACTGGATGGCCCGCACGACATTCTCCGATTTTCCGCTGGTCGAAAAGGCCGCCACCAGGTCCCCGGGCTTGACGAAAGTATCCACCTGGCGGGTGAAGGTGCTTTCGTACCCGTAGTCGTTGGCGATGGAGGTCATCAGGATCTCGTTGGTGGAGAAGGAGAAGGCCGGGAGTCCCTTGCGCTCGATGCGGAAACGGCCCACCAGCTCGGTGATGAAGTGGTTGGCGTCGGCGGCGCTCCCTCCGTTGCCGAAGGCGTAGACGGTCTTGTGGTCGCGATAGGTCTGAATGATGGCCCTGACCACGCCTTCGATCTCCGGGAGTTGCTCGGTGATCAGGCGCTGCTTCACCGCGACGCTCTCGCGCAGCAGGCTGCTGATCTGGGGGTGAAAGAGATTCAGCAGCTCTTCCGGATTCAGGTAGGCGATGCCGGGCTTGGAGACCACCGTGGCCGCGGCCTTGTTGGCCAGGGCTGCCGCCGATTTCAGGTCGGCGCCAGCAGACAGGCCCAGTGCCAGAACGGCGGTCACGCTGTCGCCGGCTCCGGCGCGGTCGGCCAGTGGCACCGGGTCGGCGGGAAGGGTGTGCTGGGCGCCCGAAACGGGGAAGATGATCATCCCCCGGCTTCCCCGGGTGACCAGGACATCCGAGCCCAGGCTTTCGGCAACCCGCTGGCCCGCTCCCTCCAGGCCGCAGTCGGGCTGCCCCAGTTGAGCGGCCGCTGCCTCGATTTCCCTGGCATTGAAGGTGAAGAGATCGGCCCGGGGATACCAGGAGACATGCTCGGGATGGGCGTCGATGACGATCTTCAGCCCCTGGTCGCGGGCCAGGGCTTCCACCGAGTCCAGAAGCGACCGTGTCACCAGGCCGTAGCCCTGATCGTAGACCACCACCGTCCGGGGACGGCTGGGAAGTGCGGCCGCGAACTCGCCGAGGGGGGGCAGGGAGTCGGCGTAACGGTCGATGGCCGGTCGTTGAAGGATCTGGATGAGCTGGTGGTTGGAGGCGAAAAAACGGCTGCGCTCCGGCAGGCGGAAGGGAGAAGTCGGCGGGGCGCTCAACACCTGAACGCCCTCGGCTCGCAGTTCGCCCAAAATCTCCCGACCGGCCTCATCCCCTTCGAAGAAGCCGTAGAGAGCCGCCCGGCCGCCCAGCCTGGAGATGTTCCTGGCGACATTGGCGGCCCCGCCCGGGATGGAGCGCTTCGAGGTGATCTGCAGCACCGGAACCGGGCCCTCGGGAGCCAGGCGGTGCACGTCCCCGTAGACTTCACGGTCGATGTGGGTGTCGCCGGTGATGAGGACGCATTGGTCCTTGAATCGACTGACCAGTGCCAATGGCAGCATGTTCCCTCGGAGAATTCCAGGTTCGGCGTCCAGCGGTCGAGCCGCCCATCGAGCCGCCTGTGCTTTCCGCGAAGTGTCCCATTATAGCCGGGCCGGCACCCCTGGCAATTCCCGGGGCGGGATCCAATAGCCGGCTTCCGGGCAAGCCCCGCATCAGGGAGACTGCCCATCCCCGTCCTCGAACCAGTCCCGGGTCAGATCCAGCCAGAGCACCAGCCCCTGCCAGCGGCCGAAAGGCCGGTAGTGCCTCTCGATGGCAGAGTCTTTGGGAACCCTCTTGACTCCATGGACGGCCGCGAACCTGGGGCGAACCCAGCTATCCAGGCTCAGGTGATCGTAGTGGCCCAGCAGCTTCAGCAGATTCCCGGCGGCATAGGGACCGATGCCCTTGGTGGCCAACAGGCGGCGGTGGGCTTCTTCTGCGGTCAGGTTCAGCCAATCACCGCTCGGCAGCCGGCCGGTGGCTACCCGCTCGGCCAGCTCGATGAGATAGCCGCTGCGGTACCCGCAGCCAATCTCGCGGCTCAGGAACCGGGCAGTGGACCCCGCCAGTTGCTCGGGGCCGGGGAAGCAGCAGTAGTCGGAATCCAGACGTGTCCCCAGCTTCTGAACCATTCCGGTGACCATGCGCTGGGTGGCTTTCCAGGAGCAGTTGGTGGTGCAGATCATCTTGACCATGTCCTCGAAGAAGGAGGGTGCCCGCAGCAACCGCCCCGCCCTGGCCCGGGGGACCCAGGTGAACCGGCCCCGGCGGTCCCGCCGGGCCAGCTCCCGATGGAACTCCTCCAAGGACTCTCCCAACCGCAGCATGTGAGCCACCGCCGCCCTGGCGGCTCTCAGGTCCCGGCCGTCGAGCGGACTCGAGGAGCATACCCGCACTCGGACTCTGCCATCCCTCTGTTCTCGCATCTCGGCCAGGGCCGGCTGGGAGGCAAGCTGCAGAACCCGCAGCAGCCGTTGTCGGAGAGGATCCGGATAGAAGGGTTGCAGGGTGCACCAGCCGTGGCTCCGCACGGTCCGCCAAAAGCCGAAGTCGGGCGGCGTCTCCAGAATCAGGGTGCGTTGCATCATGGACGGGTTCCAGCCGGGATTGGCTCCCGGACACTGGGCAGGCTCATCCGGGGTGCGCTATCCATGGCATAATGGGTTTGGACACCTCCCGGAGGGCAAGATGCTCAAGATGATTCTGGCGGTCCTGCTGGCCAACCCGATCCTTCTGGCTGCAGCCGACCTGAACCAGGAGGCCACGCTACGCCGGTTCATCGCCCAGGTGGCCGAGAACGAACGCAAGAACAGATTCCGGGAGATGGGCTATCTCTACCGGCTGCAAAGGGACAGAATCATACTCGACCGCAGGGGCCGCGAAAAGAAAAGAACCTCTTCCACCTATGAGGTGATTCCGCTGGACGACGGCGTTTACCGGAAGCTGATCCGCAGGAACGGCCAACCCCTCTCGGAAAAAGAAGCCCGGAAGCAGGAGAGAAAGGCCGAGGCTCGGCTGCGCCGCCAGAGGAGCCCTTCGCCGTCGAGGCGCGCCAGGCTGGAGCGCAAGAATGCCGAGCGCCGCCGCAAGGAGGCCCTTTTCTGGGAGGAAGCGGTCCGGGCCTTTCATTTTCACTATCGGGGCGAGGAAGTGCTGAATGGCCGGCCCGTGGCCGTAGTGGATCTGCTGCCCCGCGAGAAATACCAGCCTGCCGAGAAGGACTTGTGGATTCTCGACAAGCTTCAGGGTCGGATCTGGATCGACAGGCAGGACCTGCAGTTGAGTCAGGTCGAGATGGAGTTCATCAAGCCCGTGAAGATTGCCGGCGGGCTGGTGGCCAGGCTGCACAAGGGATCGACCCTGTGGGTGCGGCAGGAGAAAGTCCGGGACGACATCTGGTTCCCGCGGCGGTTCGAGCTCACCATGAACGGCCGGATTTTTTTGCTCAAGGGATTCAACATGAGGATGGCCGGCGAGTTCTCCGATTACCGGCGTTTCGGAACCAGCGTGCGGATGCTGCCGGCGGATCCTCCGGCTGACGACTCGGCCCCCGGGGGGTCGGATTAGTCTCCCGGCCTGCCGTGCAGATCATTCAGGGTGAGGAACTTGTCCGTTGCGGACGATCGATTGACAGGCGGTTGTGATGGCATCGAAGCTGCGAGACCTGCGGGTTTCACCGAGGCATCTGCTTCCGGCCCGGTTGCTGCGTGCGACCTTCTCCCGCTCGGGAGGGCCGGGGGGCCAGAACGTCAACAAGGTGGAGACCCGGGTGGAACTGCGGCTGGATCTGGAAGGCGCCGCCGAGGTGATTGGCAGGCCCTCGGTGGAACGCATCCGCAACAGGCTGGCGACCCGCCTCGACCGCCACGGCAATCTGCGGGTCGTCAGCAGCAGGCACCGCCTCCAGGGTCAAAACCTGGAAGCGGCCCTGGACAGGATGGAGACCCTGGTCCGGCAGGCCCTGGCGCGTCCTCGGAAGCGCCTCCCCACCAAGCCCACCGGAGAAAGCCACGAGCGGCGGCTTGCCGGCAAGAAGCTCAGGGGGCGGCTCAAGCAAGGCCGCGCCGCACCACCCGAGGAGTAGATACCCCCCGATCAATCCAACCCACCTCCCAGCTTGTCCGGCGTCTTCCCCCGATGGATGATGTCCGCCAGGGCGCGGGTGGTGCGGGCCGGGTCGGAACTCTGCCAGACGTTGCGGCCCAGAGCCACGCCGGCGGCTCCGCAATCCATGGCCTCCCTGACCATCTCCAGCATGTCACGGGTGGTCCCCTTCCTGGGGCCGCCGGCCACCACCACCGGCACCGGACAGACTGCCACCAGCTTTTCGAAGGTCCGGGGGTCTCCCGTATAGGAGGTCTTGACGATGTCGGCGCCCAGCTCGGCCCCGGCGCGGGCGGCCAGCAACTCGGCCTCGGCGCCCCGCTGCGTGAGCAACTCCTCGGTCGGATACATCATGGCCAGCAGGGGGAGGCTCCAGCGCTGGCACTCCTCGGCCACTTGGCGGAAGTTGTCGAGCATGTGCCTCTCGTGGGGCGAACCCACCATGACCTGAACCGAGATGGCGTCGGCCGACTGCTTCAGGGCGTACTCCACGCTGCTGATCAGGGTGAGAGCGGGAATCCCTGTCCCGGAGAAATCGAAGGGCCTGCTTCCGATCGGGAATGCCGGTTCGCCCCCCCAGCCGCGTGCACTTGATGGCGGCCACCGCCGAGGCGAACTCCACCGTTTTCATCAGCTCCCACGGCTGTAACATCCCGTAGATATAGGCCCCGTGGAAGACATCGCCCGCCCCGGTGGTATCCACCACCTCCACGGGAAAGGCGGGAAAGTCGAACCGCTGCCCCTCGGCTTGCCCCCGGCAGCCCTGTTCCCCCAGGGTGACCACCACAACAGAAGGGCCATAGTCCAGGAGATGGTCGATGGCCCGGTCCACGTCTTCGGTCTTGGCGAAAGAGCCGGCAAAGGCCAGCGAGGCGATCAGGACGTCGGTCCGCCGCAGAAGCTCGGAGACGTCGCCTTCCAGGGCCAGCACGTCGGCATCCAGCACCACCGGCACCCCTGCCCGCTGGGCCCGCCCGGCGGCTGCCACCGCGGCCGCCCGGTGAACGCCGTCCAGGTGCAGGACCCTGGCCTGCTCGATCAACCCGGGCGCCAACTGTGACGGCAACAACTCACTGAAGGTAGGCACGCAGGCCAGAATGCTGCGCTGCCCGGTGGCTCGGTCCACCAGCACGACCGAGGCCTGGGAGAGGGTGCCGGGCTCCACCAGCAGGTGCCGGGTGTCGACCCCGTATTGGCCCAATTCCCGGCGGATGAAGTTGCCGAAGGCGTCGTCACCGACCTTGCCGGCGCAGGCCACCGAACACCCCAATCGCGCCAGGGTGACCAGGGCGGTGGCCACCTCGCCGCCTCCCTGCTGCCGGGTCTCCAGCATGCGGATCTCCTCATCCGGCCCCGGCATGTGCGGCACCACGCCCAGCAGGTCGAAGCAGCAACAGCCCAGTCCCACCACGTCAACCATCAAACTTTCCTACGCGCTCATCGTGCGAATTCCGTAGAGCTGGATGTGGGCATCCAACAGCAGACGTGCCACTATTCGGCTTCATCCGGGAAGATTTTTGAGTTGTGAAACGAATCGACAATTTCCTGCGGAGTCTCGTCAAAGTCTGGAGCCATCCAGATCTGCCCCTTCAGCGCCCCCAGCTTGCGCCTAGTTTTTTGCTCGCGATAGGGCACCAGGCGCAAATAGAGTTCGCCCGCCTTGGCGATCACAATCTGCTCGCCCTCCCAGGCCAACTTGCCCAGGCGCGAGAGTTGCGACTTGGCTTCGTGCATGTTGACTTTCTTCATTGGAACTCCAACCCAGCTAAATTAGCGATGTTTGTCAGGTAGGGAGATGAGTGCAGGAGATAGTGTGAAGGAGAAAAAGAGGAAAGTGATGGCCGTTGGCTTTTTATCTTCCTTAGCTTTTTATCTTCCCGACGATGCGAACCAGTCTGGCAAGCCGTTCTTTACATTACATTAACCGAGTATTCTGAGGCAATGGCCGTCCCGAGTCCTGATATAACTCGATAACCGCAGCAAGCGCGTCTTTAACGTTCTCCAAGGCTTCCGCCATGGAGTCTCCTTCTGTTACCAACTCCGGCAACAGGGGAGAGGTCACTGTGTATCCACCCTCGGCTTGAGGCGTCAGGATAAAGGGTACTTTGTAGTCCATGCACACACCTCTCTTGAGGATCTCAAAGCCGTTTCTTGGCGTCCACATCTCTTAACCGATCTATGGGACGACTCATAAATTCGCGCTTCGGACACTTCGACAAATCCCTGGCAAAATAGTAAGCGTTGGAGTCCCTTATTGATTCGCGATTCAATTCTGTCAGTCTGTAGGCGAACAGATGGTCATCGATATGAATCGTCGTACGCATACTCAAACGTTCGTCCTGGAAAATCCGACTTCATCCGTCCCACCTCATGATTCAACCAGCGGTACAAAATCTTCGCTTGTCATAGGTTCATGCTGGTCCCAAGAGCCGCCCATCTCAACCAGAACGCGCTGCCTTGACGGAGCGGGTTGAGGGTTGATCCGCACGACATGCGCCGAACAGTTTGCGGTTTCGGCCATTGCCGCCGTCAGATCGGTCACAAGATAGCGCGGCGTCCAGCCGACCAATCGGGAACCAGAGCCGACTTTCCTTTCTCTTGTCCTGCCACGCCAGGAACAAGGTTTTCTCACTCATGGGAGCAACTCCTGTAGTTGTCTAAAATTATAGCTCAGCAATTCCAGGGCAAAGGCCCGAGATGAAGGCGTTATCCAGCCGGAGGGAACTCGCTCGACAACTTGACGAAAATCAGCTTCGTTGACCCCTTCAAGCTTTCGGCTTGCTTGTCGGAAAAGGTCCGGATACTTGCCAGCGGCCCGCCTTACCAACTCCAGAGAACTGGGGCCGTGCCGCTCATCTTCCGCTTCGACTTCGCCTTCGAAACACGGCGTCGACGCGACTTCCGTGCCGCATGATCTTCCGGGGTAATCTTGCCTATGGCTTCCATCTCGCGAATAAAGGCTCGATAGTCCGCCAACAACGCGGTTACGTCATGCTCAACATCAGGATATCGGGAAAACGCACATTCCCGAACGTCCCGCACCACAACCACTTGAGGGTCGGCGGTATAACCACGAATGAAGAACTGATACCGAAACCTCTCCGCCCGCGGATAGAGCACGAAGTAGGAGCGCCACTGAACACTCCCGGAATACTTCTCCACCTTGGGGTAACGACTCAGCAACTTGTAATCCAGAATCGTCTTGCCCTGAATGGCATCCAGACGGCCGACCAGCTTCACGGTCTCTCCGCCAATGGCAAACTCCCGGGACAAGGGCAGCTCGCAGGAATCGGGTTTGATCGGAGTGAAATCCAGTTCGAATTTGACTCGGTCGGCGTAGTCGCGACCTCCGGTTTCCAGAAACCTGTGAAACCTTGTGCCCGCTCGCATCGCCGGCGTCGGCGGAATCAGTCGCTTCCAGCGAGCCAGCCACTCCTCGAAGGTCTGATCGGTGTCCCTGAACCTCCTGTAGTCCCCCAGTTCGGTAACTGAAACCCTCATAGTCTGCTCCTGATTGGCTCCCCTGAACTTCCGGACCTTTCCTATTCCCGTAATAGTACGCCTCAGAGGCGTTTTTCCAGTGTCTCGATCTGTTCAAGCCGGAAAAGGGACTTGCTCATCCAGTCTGCCCGAAATGTCATTGGTGGACGAGGAACCGAAAGTTGAGGATGGAGAGGCCGGCGAGGGACAGACAGCTCAAGTCACGGTCACCGCCGAGGCCAGGCATTCAACTCGGACACGGGACGGCGTTCAAGCCAGGATCGTCACAGGGTGCCGGGTGACATCAAATCAGTAAGATTTAACTCAGAAGCCACTTGCGCGAGCCGCAGATCATGCGTCCAAAGCCGCGCTGATTGAGTCAGTGCGGTAGCAGCCAGCAGATGGGCGTCGACATATCCGATACCGCTCCCCATCAATTGATGTCGCTCAATAAAGAAGAGTACTTCATCATCATTGGCAACCAGCATCCGTGGCAGTCCTCCAAGGAAGGACAATATTGCTTTCCTGTTGCGCAAGTTGCCACAAGCCAATTCACCCACCACCATGGGATGCATGAGTACCTTGCCCCCATTCAACAGGGTGGTGAGTTTCTTGTCCGCGGAACGCAGGTGGCGAATCCAGACCGAAGTATCGACCAGAATCATGTCAAGCTAACCTGCCGGCGCGGCACTGATTCCAGTTGCGGCTCGCTTCCACCAAGACGCGCCAACCGTCGGGCGCTTTCACGCTCAATGAGAGCACGCAAACCTTCCCGGACCAATGCTGTCCTGCTTTTCCTGCCGGTAAGGCGCTGGACTTCTTCCAGCAACCGGTCGTCAATGTTTACGGTAGTCCTCATTCGATCCCCTTATCTCCAAGTGTGAACCACGCACACATGGGTCGCATACACCAAATAATACATCATATGATGCTATATTTCATGGCCAATTGGGAATCAACAAGCGTTTAAGGAACCGCTTGGCATGGGAGGTGGTAACCCCACCGATTGGGCTTGATGGGCATGGCTCGTTGGCATAGCCTTGTCGCGGCTCTGGGGCGGCGAGGCGCGATGGACGCGGCACGGACCGCCGCCCGAGACCCGGGCCGGCAAGGTGCCCACAGACTTGGAAACAGAGGAAATCCGACTCCATGCTCCTGCGCCCACTCATTCACACTCTGGAGAGGCGGTTCCACCAGCGGGACATCGACCGCCGCCTGGTCAGACCCTTCGAGTGGGGAGAAGAATTTCTGGGTGACGATTGCCGGGGCAGCGGCCCTCTCCAACGGATTCAGGAACACAACCGTCAGGCCCTGGCAGGCAGCCACGCCTACTTCGCCCCTCCACCCTCGGAGCCCGGTCAATTCGACTTCGACGGCTTCCGGCTGCGCTTCCCCAGCGCCATCCGGACGCCCTATCCCGAGAACAACACGGTGCATGCCCGCTATTTTCCGGCTGGCGAGATGGCGGCGATTGTGCTTCCACAGTGGAACGGCGACGAGCAGGCTCACGTGGGACTCTGCAAGGCGCTGCAGCGCTTCGGGGTCGGGGCCCTGCGTCTCAGCCTGCCCTACCACGACCGGCGCCGGCCGGAGGGCCTGGAACGCGCCGACTACATGGTGGGTCCCAACATCGGCCGCACCATCCAGGCCGTCCGGCAGGCAGTCCTGGACGTGCGTCGGGCCGCCGACTGGCTGGCGGGCCGGGGGATTCGCCGCATCGGACTGCTGGGAACCAGCATCGGTTCCTGCGTGGGATGGCTGGCCTTCGTGCACGATCGGCGGCTCGACCTGGGGGCCTTCAACCACGTGTCGAGCTACTTCGGGGACGTGGTGTGGCGGGGAATCACCACCTCCCATATCCGCAAGACCCTGGAACGGCACATGACCCTGGAGGAAGCGCGCGAGGCCTGGCTGGCGCTGAGCCCGATTGCCTACGTCTCCAGGCTCAGGGGCAATTCACGCCCCATGCTGATGCTGTCGGCTCTCTACGACCTGTCTTTCCCTCCCGACCTCTCGCGCCGGCTCTTCGATCGGGTGGACCGGGAGGGGATCCGGGTCCGGAAGGTCTTTCTTCCCTGCGGGCACTATACGGGGGGAAGGCCGCCTTTCAGCTACCTGACCGGCTATCACCTCGTCAACTTCTTCCGCCGCCAGCGGGAGACCTTGCTCAAGAGCGAATCCGCAGCCTGACAAGCGAGAAACCATCTTCACGGACCGGGATAGCGCCGAAGGGTCATTTCAGGCTCGACGGTCTCGGGCATGGCATCCAGCGGGTAGACCGGCCTGCGGATGCGCCGAAAGGGCAGCATGCCCATATCGGCGGGCGTGGGTCCGGGAACGGCCACCACGAAGAAGGCTTTCATGATGCCGCCGTAGCCCACCCGGAAGTTCATCATGTTCTTGACGCAGGCGAACTTGAACTGGCGGGGGTCCAGGCCCAGCGACCGATACTGCTCGTCGGCCCATTCGTAGGTCGGACGGCTCATGACCAGCAGTTGGAGGCTGCCGATCTGCAGGACCAGCGAGCGCCCCATGGAGACTTCAGTGCCCCCCAGGATGCCGCCCCGGTAACGGAAGCGGCCCTCCGACTTCCGCCGCAACACCGCCTCGACCGCCAGGGGCTTGCCCCACTGGGGGTCCAGGCGGTGGCCTGCCTCCACCTGGACACGGCTGCCGGGCTTCCGGTGCCAGCAGTCGCCAACGGTTCGGGGATCGACCACCATGGCCAGGCAGGGCTCCTCCACTCCGAGCTCGATCAGGTTCCTGACCAGTGTGATGCCGTCGCCGGCGGCGCCGCCCCCGGTGGTATCGGCGGTATCCAGCAGAAGGATGGGGCCTCCCTGAATGCGGCGGCCGCGCTCCACGGCATCGGCCACGGTCAGGGGCTCGACTCGATAGGCCTCACGCTCGTTCCAGTGCCGTAGCGCCAGCCGGCGGGCCAACTCCCCGGCCAGGGCCTCATCGCCTTCGGCAACCACCAGCGAGCTGCAACCCATCTCGGGAACGTCGATATAGGCGCCCACGTTGAAGACCGAGGCCGAGAGAACCTCGGGCCGCGCCTGCTCCATCCGATCGGCCTCACGCCGGAGCCGGGCAAAGGGGCCGTCCCCCTCGCTGGAGGCGTTGAAGCTGGTCAGAATCAGGGGCAGGCGGGCCAGGGCCATGGCCGGGCGGCTCTGCCCCCCGGCGGCCCGCAGCAACAGCCTGGCCGCGCGTTGACCGGTCTGGAAGGCATCCCGGTGGGGATAGGTATGGTAGCCGACCAGAATATCCGCTGACTGAACCATGGACCGCGTCAGGTTGCCATGGAGGTCGAGCGTGAGGGCCAGTGGAACCCGGGGCCCGACGATGTCGCGGAGGGCTCCGGCCAGGTCCCCCTCGGGGTCGTCCAGATCCTGGACCCCCATGGAGCCGTGGCAGGAAAGGAGAACACCCTGAACGGGCCGGTTCCGGAGCAACCCCTCCAGCAACCGCTGCTTCAGGGAGCGGTAGCATTCCGCCGAAAGCGGATTGCCGGAGTTGGCCCGGGCGGCCACCAGCGGGATCAGCTCGACCTGCCGCTCGGACTGGAGGATGGAAAGAAACCCGCCGACCTCGGTGTCCGACCGGCCCAGCCCCAGCAACTCGGGGCCTTCCAGCAGGTAGCCGGTGGTGCGAAAGAAGTCCAAACCGGCCAGGCCCGTCACGAAATGGTTGGACTCGGATGAAATCTGAGCGACGGCGATGCGCAGGCCCATCTATCCCATCCACAACCGCGGGCTAACGCCTGGAATTGCGTCCCGTCTTTTCGTAGGGGCCGACATCGGGATCGTCGTCCGTCCAGAAGTTTCTGCTGATCAGATACTTGGTCTCCAGTTCGACGTCGCCGAGCCGAACGTGGCCGGTGGCCAGATCCGGGTCCCGATGGGTGAGGGTCACCTCGAGCCGATTGCTCCCCTGCCTGGGCCAGTACTGACGATCCAGCTTATAGACAAACCAGTAGCCTCCGATCCGCTTGCAGGGAGCGTACATCTTGTACATCTGGTTGATCTTCTTCAGCGCCGATTCCGGCAGCACCTTGCCGTTGAGGGTGATCTTCAACCGCTCCCGTTCGTTGACCCCAATGCGCAACCGCAGCAGGACCTCCCGGACGATACCCTCCCGGTCCCATTGCATCAGGTCGTCGGCGATGGTCACCTCGATCTTGGCCGTTTTCCCCGGCTTCAGCTCGACCGGCAAGGTCGGCTGCGCCTCGGACGCCGGGAGGCCCCGGGTCCCCCCGTAGTCCCCCTGGGTCATCACCGTATAGAACTTGTCCTTGGGCGCCATGATGTCGGGATGATCGATCTCTCGCAACTGGGCGTAGAAGTCGGCTCGATAGGGCCAGTTGGCTCCCGCGAACCACTGAGCCAGGTAGAGCCCGTCGACACCCTGCTGCCAGTAGTTGCAGGCCGTGGCCCGAGTCATTTCGATGGTGCCGCTCAACAGGCGGTCGGAGCTGACAATGCTGTTGATGGCGGCGAAGGCGCGGCAATCGGACCCCTTGACGGCTTCCACCAGCGGCCGGAAATCGGCCATGGTGTCCAGCCGCCCCCAATAGGTCTCCCCCACCAGGACATCGACGATGCCTTGCCGGATCCATTCCCGGTAGTCGAGTCCCAGGGAGTACCCCTGGTCGATGTCGTTGGGGACGCGCAAGACCAGCTCGCGATCCGGGTCGTCGGCCTTCAGCGCCTCATGGACCCTCTTGAGCCAGGCGGTCATGATGGAGCGGCCTGCCGCCACCTCGTTGGGGTGAAAGAAGTAGGGCCCCGGACTGATGTAGTTGAGCTGGAGCTCCAAGCCGTCGATGGGGAAATTCCTGGCGACCTCTTCAATCAGCGCGAAGCGCTCCCGGCGCACCTCCTCGTGCTTGAAATCCTGATTGGTCTTCCCCGGGAACTTGGGCAGATCTCCCTTGGCCCCGATTTCCAGGTGCCGGTTCTCGAGGCGATAGTTGGAGGTGCGCACGTCCCCCTCGATGGAGTCGCCGCGCTGGCCCTGGTTGAGCAGCAGGGTGGGATAGAGCAGCATCCCCTTGGCATGGGCTCGTTCGCAGCAGACCCGCAGGGGATCCACGCCCTGGTCCAGCGCCCGCCTCACGTTCTGCCCGGCGCGGTGGAAGACGGCGTGGGTCCACTTGTCCACCGGATCCCCCCACACCTCGCTGACCTTGGTGTCGTGAAAGACGGTGCGGCCGTCGCCCAGGCCCAGACAGACGGCCTCCACCGAGGTGCCCACCAGCTCGTCCACCGGCGCTTCGAACTGGCGCCTGGACATGGGCGGTTCGTAGTGGTAGACCAGGTCGTGACGGCTGTCGTTGAAGTAGAGGATGCGGGGCTTTCTTTTCCCCGAGCTGCTGCGCTTGGCCGCGGGGACGGCCGCGCCGGCCGTGGCGGCGGAAGCCGCCAGGCTGGAAACCAGGCCGGCGCCCAGGGTGCGCTTCACGAAGTCTCTTCTGATCATGGAGTTCTCCTTTCCCCAATCGGTTGGGACATGCGACAGGAGGCTCGGGCGGCGAACCGCGGTCTGCATGAGGAGGCATCGCCCCCAAGCCGGGGTTTTTCGATCCCGGGTGCTACGGCGCCTTCATCCTCTGGTCGACCCGAAGGTTGTTGGTCACCGTGAAGACCCCGCTGACTCCGTTGGCCTTGACGCCGGCGAGGTCTTTGTCTTCCTGGCTGGCGACCAGACCCACCAGGATGACGTTGCCGTGCTTGACAATGATGTGTATGGGAAAGATTCCCAGGGGCTCTCGCTGAAAATAGAGGATCTCGTGCTCGTTGCGAGTAAAGGCTCTCCAGGTCTGGCCGCCAAATCCGTAGCCCGCCAGACCCTGATCCTGGTAGATGGCCCGGAAGACGGACATGCGTATGCGGTCGTCGTTGGTTGAGGCAGGCAGCACTTCGATCTGATTGTCCACCTTGGCCACGCCCCCGATCCTGGACACTTCCCGCTCCGCCCAGGCCTTCAGGACGGGTTGAAAGGCGTAACCGCCCAGAGTGACGCGGTCTTCCTCCAGTTCAAAGACCAGGTGGTCGAACATGCCGTAGTAAGGAAGCTCGGCCAGCACCTTTCGGATTTTTTCCACCAGCTCTTCCCGGACCGGCTGTTGGGGAAGGGCCTGACCGACGCCGATCGACCACAGCAGAGCCGCTGCCACGGCCGGACGAACGAATGAGCTCGCTTGCCGCATGGTTCCTCCCCGCGTTCCCTTGGGGGCAGTTCACATTGTCGATAAGCGTGCCGGCGGTCGCCGTCCCGACGCCAGGGTCAGTGCACGATCCTGCCGCTCTTGCGCCACGGCTTCCAGCGAACGGCCTGCAGCGTGTGACCTCTGTCCCCAGGGCGTCCGTTCCTTGCCAGCGCGCTATCGCCCGCAACGGTGACGAGGGTTCCGTCCCTGCCGGCCACGGCACTGCCGTAGCCGTGTCCCTTCATCAGGATGTAGACCTCCGGTTCCCAGGTCCTGCCCCGGTTCCAACTGATTCTGGCCCGAACATCGCCCCCCTGATGGTAGGGGTAGCGGTTTTCGTAGACAGCCACGATCCCTCCTCCGGGAAGCCGCGCCAGGGTGCCGTGAGCCTGGCCGAAGGTCCGGGTCAAGGGCCTGAAGTGGCGCCAGCTGCGCCCGCCGTCGCTGGAATTGGCCAACTGGATGGTCTTGCCGCCCAGCCGGGAGTTGGGAACGCCACGTATGGCGGCCAACACCCGCAGCCCACCCAGGGAAACCAGGCCGGTTTCGGCGGCGGTGCCCCGGATCAGGGTCGGCTCTCCCCAGGTGAGCCCCTGGTCCCGGCTGCGAATAAACACTTCAGCGAATTGGCTCGAGTGTTCCCCATCCATTCCCGGATTGTAGGCGTCCAGGGCCGCCAGCAGCGTTCCGTCTCCCAGGGCGATGATGGAGTTGCCGTCGCCGGTCAGCGCTCGATAGCCGGCGGGCGGGCCGAGCGGATGGCTGCGCTCCCACTGCTCTCCTCCGTCCCTGGAACGGGAGACCACCAGGGGACGCAATTCGTGCTTGCCGGCGGTGACCGCCGGATTTTCCACCAGCTCCGACATCACGGGCGGCAAGGCGGAGGCGGCGTGGCACACCAGGAGGTAGGGTCCGGCCGCGCCGAAGGCCTGGGCGGCAACCGGTTCGCCGCGGGTGTCGGGCAACCCCTGAAGCCGCCTGCCGGTCCAGCTCCTGCCGTCGTCATCCGACCGGTAGAGATAGGTGCCGAAACCGGCGTAGAGGGTTCCATCCTCGGTCCTGACCACCCGGCCGTCCAGCCGCCAGGTCGAGCCGGGAACGGGCAGACGCAGGCGTTCCGCCGGGAGGGTGCCCAACTCCCGGTGCACCGGCCTGAAATCCCCCTCGCCCGACATGTCGGTTCCCGGCCTCAGATAGGGCTCGGCCTCGACCACGCGGATCGGATAGTCCAGGGAAGGGTCGGCCCGGCTGGTGAGCGGGTTTTCCTGGGCGATCGCGCCGCAGGGCAAAAGGAGGAGGGCAGCCAGGAAAAGGGGGAGTGGCGTTCGAGGAAACATGTGAGCACCCAAGGGGGAGCGGGCAATGGAAAAAGCAGGAGTCAAGGCCATCAAAGCCTAGCAGAAATCGGAGTGCGGAGAGCGAAAAAGAGGGGAGTGCGATACCATATCACTCCCTGGAGCGTTTGCAGTTTCCGCACCGGTCTGATAAAGCACATCAAACGAAGGAGCAAAACATGAAACGGTTGTGGGTCCTGACGGCCCTGCTTTTGGTCGCAGTGGCGTTGAACGCCACCGCGGAAACTCCACCGCAGCCAGCCAATGCGAAGATACTGGACAAATGGCTAGGCACCTGGAAGTCACTCACCCTTCTCAAGCCTGCAGCCTGGTCGCCCGAGTCTCAGGAACTTTCGGGGACGTCACAGTCGGCCAGGATTCTTGACGGCCATTTTCAGGAGACGTCCAGCCGGAGCGGCAAGCATGAAACGCATGAAATTCATCGCTATGACGCCGGCAGCAGGAAGTACCACAAGTGGACATTCAATTCCGATGGCTCGCACAGCTTCTGGATTGGCAATTGGGACGAAGAAGCCTCGACCATGACCTGGAAGTACGTCGATTTCGGCGCAGGCATCGAAGGAAAAATTGTGGATCGATTCACCAGCGACGGCAAATACGAATCGACGGTTATCCTGAAGGACCGCGCAGGCACCGTGCTCCTGGACATTCGCTCTGAACATGTTCGCACCAGCATGCAGGATGAGTAGCAAACGGAGAGGTGTGCCGGTCTGTTGGACAGGATGCCAGGTTCATCCACGGAAGGTGTGCAGATTGCCTCGCTGCGGGCCTTGCCGGGTCCATCCGCTTCACGGCTCGGGAAGGTCAGGAGAAGTTCACCTTTGTCGATCAGGGGAATGAAAGCGGCGAACGGCATCGTCACCACATTCCCCGTAGTGTCGCTGGTAATTTCTGCCCCGGTTTGCCTTGGCCGGAGGAACACGAAAAGGCAAAGAAGGAGCAATAATGGAATACACGGCTGTTGTAAAGCATCGCGGCGAGTGGTGGATTGGCTGGATTGAGGAAGTCCCCGGCGTGAATTGCCAAGAACGCACACATGAGGAGTTGATGCAAAGCCTTGCGGAAGCGCTCTCGGAAGCACTTGAACTCAACGGAATGCTTCCATGAACATTGGCGTCGTCGGAGCCGGAATCTTCGGCCTGGCGGCCGCGCTGGAGCTGCGCCGGCGGGGCCACCGGGTGACCCTGTTCGAACGCGGCCGGATCCCCAACCCCGAGGCCTCCAGCACCGATGTATCCAAGTGCATTCGCCGCACCAACTACCCGCACCAGACCTACGTGGAGCTGGCGAGCCGGGCGGCCGTCCAGTGGCAGGAGTGGCACCAACGCACCAGTCGTTCCATCTACTTCCAGACCGGCCAGGTGATCGCGCTGAGCGGCTTTGGACCGGAGCACCCGTCCCTGACCGGCTGGGAGACGCTGAGCCGGCTGGCGACCGATATCCGGGAGTTGACGGCGAAGGAGGCGGAAGACCGCTTCCCCCAGTTGGTGCTGACCGGCCAGGACCGTCTCTTCTACGATCCCTGGGCGGGCTACCTGCGCAGCGGCCAGGCGCTGGAGGACCTGGCCGGGCTGGCCCGGGACTCGGGAGTCACCCTCCGCCAAGACACTCCGGTGGAGGCCGTGGAGGAGACCGCCACCGGAGCCAGGATTTGCTGGGATTCCGGCCGTCAGGACTGCAACCGGGTGGTGGTGGCGGCCGGCCCCTGGCTGGCGGAGCTGCTGCCCGCCATGCGAACCCGGATACGCCTCACCCGGCAGCAGATGGCCTTCTTCGTCCCCACCGATCCGGCACCCTTCCGGCGGGGACGCTTCCCCGTCTGGTCGATCTTCTCTCCCGGAAACCTCTGGTACGGCTTTCCCTACCTGCACGAGGGATGGGTGAAGGTGGCCGAAGACAGCAGGGTGGACGACACCCGGGCCGACGTCTCGCGTGAGCCCACCGCCGAGTTCCTGGACTGGGCCCGGGAGTTCGTGGCCCGGCACATCCCGGCTCTCAGCCGGGGAGAGCTGGCCGGCGGCCGCTCCTGCCTCTACACCAACATGGCCGACATGGAAGACGAGCAGTTCGTCATCGATTGGGCGCCGGGGCGGGAACGGGTGCTCATCGCCGGCTGCGGCTGCGGCCACGGCTTCAAGTTCGGCGGCTCCATCGGGCCGGTGATCGCCGACGCACTGGAGGATCGGGAGAATCCCCTGGGGGATCTGTTCCGGATTGGAAACAGGTTCGATCAGGGAGAAAAGGAGTGATTGTCATGGACGCCAGGAAGGTCTACGACGAAGCCATCGTGATCGACGGCCTCAGCATCAGCAACTGGAACAGCGATGCCGTGTTCCAGCGCCTGCAGGCCGGCAACATCACCGCCATCAACGCCACCGTGGCCACCTGGGAGAACTTCCAGCAGACCATGGGCCACCTGGCCAAGTGGATGCGGCGCTTTCGCGAGCGCCAGGACATCCTGCAGGTCAAGGAAACGGCCGATATCCACAGCGCCAAGAAGCTGGGAAAGACCGGAATCATCCTGGGATTTCAGAACGCCTCGCCCATTGAGAACGAGCTGGACCGCCTGGGGCTTTTCCTGGCCCTGGGGGTGCGGGTCATCCAGCTCACCTATCACGAGACCAATCTGCTGGGGAGCGGCTGCTGGGAGCGGTTCGACAGCGGCTTGAGCAACTTCGGGGTGGATGCGGTGCGTGAAATGAACCGGCTGGGCATCCTCATCGACCTGTCCCACGTGGGGCCCAAAACCACCCTGGAGGCCATCGAGATGTCGGAGCAGCCGGTCGCCATCACCCATGCCAACGCCCGCAGCTTCTACAACCACCCGCGCAACAAGGAGGAAGACGCGCTCAAGCTTCTGGCCGAAAAGGGAGGCGTGGTCGGCGCCACCTCGTACACCCCCTTCCTTCCCAAGGGATACGATTCCACCCTGGAGGATTTCGTGGATGCCCTCGACAACATGGTGGAGCGGATCGGCCTGGACCACGTGGCCATCGGAACCGACTCCACCCACGATCAGCCGCTGGAGTTCTGGCATTACATCGTCTCCCAGCAGGGCACCAAGTTCCCCTCCACCTTCGCCGACGGCTCGGTGCCCTACACCGAGATCAACTTCCAACCCAAGGGGATCGACACCCCGGCCGAGTTCCCCAACCTGGCCGGCGCCCTCGCCGATCGCGGCTACAGCGCCGAAGACATCGCCAAGCTGCTGGGCGGAAACTGGCTGAAGCTCTTCGAGAAGGTGTGGAATCCCTGAAATACCCTGAGTCGAGATACCGTCAATCTCTCGTGTTCACGACAGACCACAGGTAGAGAAGCATGCCGGCGCCCACCAACAGACTCCCCAGGCACAGGAACAGGAAGAACGAAACCGGATGGTTCCAGTAGAGGGTGGCCACTTCGATTCCCAGCCCGGCTGCGATCAGCAGTCCGGACAGTTGCAACCGGCCCAGGAACCCTGGTCTCAACCCCGGCAATCGAAAGAGGCTCATGGCGTCGCCTCCGGGTCCCATCGCCGGAACCGGTCGAGCTTCGAGACCTCGTGAACCAGGTTGTGGCACATCAGGCATGACTTTTCGCCACTGAGCAGCTGGGCCCGAAAGGGTGCGTGAACTGGCTGCTCTTCATAGGATCTGGCCCCGTGGTGGCACTCCAGGCAGGCCCGGTTCTCATAGGGCTCATACAACTCCACAGGGTTGGAACCCGAGCCCCGGAAGTTGTGCCACACGTGCTTCACGCCACGCACCTTGTCATCGAAGTCGCCGAACATGGTGTAGTTGGTGTGGCAGGTGTAACAGGCCCGGTCGGCAGGAATGCGCTTGTTCTGATAGTGCGATGCGGGAAGAAAGCCGGCATGGTCAATGTACAGGCTCTCACCGTAGGGTTGAATGATGTGGCAAGAGAGACAGAACCGGGTTGACTTCGCCTGCTCGTAGTGTCGTCCGGCGCCACCCAGAAGCAGCAGCCCCGGCAGCACGAAGAGAGCCAGGAATGCCAGTATCCTGCCCCCGAGCGTGCCGGTTGACTCGGGCCTGCGAACCAGGAACCCGATCAGTGCGATGGTCACGACCGCCAGCAACCCCAGGCTTATGGCGAATCCGGTCATTGGGAAAGGACCCCGCGGCCTCCGCTACCGGCTCTTGCGCAGCTCCGCCGCCAGCGTCTTGATCTCAGTCAGATCCTGCAGCATCTCGCTCCAGCCGTACCAAAGCGCGTAGTCGGGATTGTTGTGGAATACACCCTGAAAGGCCCGCATCCGGTGCTCCAGGTGCATTTTGAAGAGTCTCTGTTCAATCACCGAGGGCGCGTCATGGAAAGCCAGCAAGTCCGGGAAGTTGTAGGCGTAGTGATCCGGCTTGCGCAACACACCGTCCCGATAGAGTGCGCTGACAATGCGAATCGCCTCGGCCAGCAACCGGTCGGTTTCCCGGATCATCTCGTCGCCCTTCTCGAGCTCCGCCCGCACCAGGTTCGCCGAATGGCACTGTTCACAAACCTTGGTCATGCGGTCACGCTCCGCTTGCCACTCCTCCTGGGTCAGGCGGGCGACGTCCGCTTGCTTGACGGCATCGAGACGCGCGGTCGGATTCCCTTGAGGGTCCAGGACCCCCAGCGCCTGAAGAATGGTAACGCGATCGGCCGCCCACTGCGGGTCTTCCGGCAAGGGCAATCGCACGGCCAGGAAACCCCAGGCGGTCCGTACGCCGTGGTCCCCCTGCGGCATGTGGCAGGTCTGGCAGGTGGGCGCCGCAGCCTCCTCCGGCAGCGTTCCGTTCTGCTTGAGCAGGTGCCGAACGCCATGCTTGGATGAAGAGTACATTTCCCATTGCGGATGATCGATGCCCATGTGGCAGGTCCGGCATGCCTGCGGTTCGCGGGCTTCCTTGACCGAAAACAGGTGACGCGTGTGGCAGGCGTCGCAGGAGGCCAGCCCGAACATCACCCCATCCGCCTTCAACTCCCGGATCTCCTCTTCGCTCTTGAGCCCCAGGCGATGGCAACCGCCGCATCCTTTCATGCCTTCGGTCATCGCCATCGGCAGCCAATGGGTCGTGGGCATGGCCTTCATGCTGACCCAGGCCAAGGCGTGCTTGCCGCCTGCGAACTGTTCGGTCTGGATCGGATGGCAAGTCCCGCAGACATCCGGCGTGGCCGTCTGGACCAAGGCCACATCCTCGGCCGAGCGATGCTGCTTCCCATGACAAAGGGAGCAATCCACCCCTTCCTGGCTGTGCCGGCTCAGTTCCCAGTCGGTGACGATGCCGGGCGTCACCTCACGGTGGCAATCGACGCAATCCGAAGCGGCTCGGGGCGTCTCTTTCCTGCCGCCACAGGCTGCCAGCGCCACAACGACCCCCAGCAGGCATCCGTGTTTCCAACGCAATTGTCCCACTCCTTCCTGACCGCAATCGGACCACGGCCGCTGGCGAGCGGTGAATCCCCGGCATTAGGATTCTCTCCTTCAACCGGCGAACTCATCTATTTCTTTCTATAATATGCCACGCGCCATTCTGCGACTTGACCCGGAACCGAGCCATGTCGGCAAGTTGTCACCTCGACCGGAGCTCCTTGCCGGAATCGGGTCTTGCCTGGAATCCTGCCGCACCTCAACCAAAGAAGATCGACTTTCTCGTCGCACTTGGAGAAGCAGATACCAGAATCACCCAACAACGAACGGCCCCCACAAGGAAGTGAGGCACACTCTATGAGTCATGACTACGAAAAGCATCTCAGGAAGCTGAGAGAACAGTACGTGAGGTTCTTTCCTAGACAGAGGGTCAAGATTGCAAAGCAGCGGATCAGCAATCCAAGTCATGGCCCCAATCTGATTGTCACATACGTGTCGGCGATTGAGGGGATTCTAAGATCTTTGGTTGTCTGGAAAGAAACGGTCTCAGGTAGACCAGAGATTGAAATATACAATAAATACAAGAGATGTGGCGTGCGTCAGCTCTATGAGAAATATCTTCAGCAGCATGACATCAAATCAGATGTAATTGTTGCGGCTGAAAAATATACATTGGTAGGGTACGCAGTAGAATACAGAAACTTGCTTGCTCATGAATGCACCTATTTGGGTCAAGATAAGTTCCCAGACCTAATCGACGCGTGTCAGGAATTTCTGTCTGGGTTATGTTCCCACGCTGGGATCAATGTCTCTTAACCAAGACATCTATGTGCTGCTGCAGGCATTGTGCGGCAAAGCCAGAGCATCACGCATGAACACCGCGATTTTGTTGGGAGCCGGTTCGTCGTTAGCGGCTGGCTTTCCGTCTACGAAGGATTTGACGGACCTGATTTTGTCCGGCAATGGAGTTACGAGAGGGAGCGACTCTTCATATTATATTGACGACGATGGCCCGTCATACGAAGAAACACGGCTTGCCAACTGCATGGTGCGACGCCTTCACGCGGAGGCGGAACGCTACTACTCGGCATACGCAGAGAGACGGACCAACTACGAAGATCTATTCTACTTGGCCCATCAAGCGTCTGATGACTTGCTAGGCGAAATGGAGAACCCGGCCGTTAACTCCTTCGTCGGCAAGCTAAGAGCCTACATGTCGCCGTTGATTGAAGCTGCAAAAAACGCAGACTGCACAAATCGACTCTCCCTCGATGAGCTCCAGCTCTTAGAAGAAACACGGCACTACATCGCAGACATCGTCTGGAGGGCTCTCTGCCACAAGCCGAAACCGGAGTCTCTCAGTCATCTTGGAGTCATTGCGCATGTCTGCAACTCTGTCAACTACCGCGTCACGAGTGTCTCGACGCTTTGTCACGACACTCATGTCGAGACTATTCTTGAAAAGAAGGGCATCTCGCTTGCCGATGGATTTGATGCCGAACCGCAAGCCGGTGTCCGGTATTGGAACGGTGATTTCTCTTCGAGCGGGAAAACCCCGTTTCTAAAGCTACACGGCTCCGTCAACTGGTTTCGCCTTCGTCCCGATTCAGGAGACTTCCACGACGAAAAAATCGGCATTCCCTTAGACTATTACCAGCGCACGCGAACGGTCGATGGCAATCTACAAACTGCAGTTGACGGCCGGCCATTGTTGCTGATCGGTACGTTCAACAAGATCTCAGAATACAGTTCAGGGATTTTTCGAGAGCTTCACTATCGCTTCCGGTCGACAATTATGGAGGCCGATCAAATGGTCGTTTGTGGCTACGGTTTCGGAGACAAAGGAATCAACACCGAGATAATTGACTGGATTTACAGTAGGCGAGGGCGACGGCTCTTAATAATTCACCCGGATCCTGATGGCCTCGTCGACAATGCACGCGGTTCAATACAGAATAATTGGCCTGAGTGGAAGAAAAACGGCTCGATCTCGATCATGAGCAAACGATTCGAAGACGTGGGTATTGATGAGTTTGCTGCAGCGCTTGCTCCATAACCAAGCGCTGCAGCAGACGCTAAAGTCTCGCTTCGTTCGCATATGACTTTCCGTAATATTGGCAACCAGCGAAAATCAGGTTTTTCGAGTGACACCAATACGGCGTGGAAACTCGTGCCCGCGGGCTGGAGACGCCCATCAGGAAAGATCTTCCGGCCTACAAGTGTCTAACGGACCGGGAGGTTGATGGATTGGTCTGCGGATAGGGGAAGTGCCTCCGATTTCGAGGATTCGATGCGCTTAAACAGCGACGCAGCGAGTTGCTGGGCTTCGGCTACTTGTGCGGGCGTCATAATCTTGCTGAGACTGTCTCGATTCTTAGCGGGATTCCACGGCAAGTCCGATTCTTCTTCACGAGGGTCAGGGTAAGCAGCCGCAAGGTTCCACCATGCGTATGCTTTAACGTGATCCTTGGGCACCCCCTCACCATTGGCGTACATAACACCCAAGTTAAACTGAGCGAACCAGTCTCCCTGAATGGCGGCCTTGCGATACCATTTCTCGGCCTCGGTATCATTCTTAGGCACTCCCAGTCCCGCGGAATACATGCTGCCAAGCATCGACTGAGCCCCTGAGTTTCCTTGTTCGGCGGACTTGCGATACCACTTCACTGCCTCCCAGTTGTCCTCTGGCATGCCTTGGCCGAGGGCGTACATGCGGCCCAAAAAGAACTGAGCCCCGGCGTCTCCCTGTTCGGCAGCCTTGCTGTACCATTTCAGAGCTTCGCTGTAGTCCCGAGGTACTCCATCACCGATGTAGTATGTAGCGCCAAGAGCTTTTTGAGCCCCTGAGTCTCCTTGTTCGGCAGCTTTGCGAAACCACTTCACCGCCGCCTGGTAATTTTGGGGCACACTCATGCCGTTGAAGTACATGATGCCAAGGTTGAATTGAGCATCAACGTCTCCCTGCTCAGCGGCCTTGCGGGTTAGTTCGATGTCCCCGGCTTCGGCGGGTCTGGGTTGAAACACTGCAAGAATGGCAACGGCGAGAAGCCAAAGCGCGAACACTCCGGGGTGGGTGTTTCGGTGGGTCATGGGTCTGAATCCTGTCACAGCGGCCTCCCCGGCACGCAGGGCCTTCTCACACGGAAGGCCTCCAGCTCACTTCCATGGCCGTTGCTCAACAGGGTTGTATTGGATTCGGCGGTCAGTCCAGGAACCGGATGGCTGCAAAGAGCAATCCGGCGGTGGCCAACTGGATGCCGACAATCCCGGCCCTTGAATCCACAAGGCCCTGAAGACTTCGGCCTTGAGATCGGCGTTGTCCGCCTTGGTGGAGGCCGCCAGTCCTTCAATGTCCGACCTGACGGCAGCGATATCTGCCCTGTTGTCGGCCTTGGTGGCGACCGTATCCTCGAAGGCATCAGCCATGGACTGCACGATGGCTCCGGCCTGGGCTTCGTTGAAGCCGGCAGCCTTGAGATTCTGGCTGACTTTCAAGGTGTCGAAAACAGCGGTGGTCATGGGGTTCTCTCTTGACTACAGACTATCACAATCCAAGCGGCCGGACCTCCTTCAGACAGGCCCCGCCTCGCCTCTGTGAATCAGGTGAATTCTACCATAGCATTGGCCTCGTGGTCGTGGCTCCGACCACAACACTTGCGGATCGGGAGTTCCAGGCTGTCGCGGGTCGCCTCGGGGCGGCAGCACCCGGACATCTTGCGTTCCGCAAGCTACGCGCTGGGACTACCCAAACGCTACTGCCTCACGTACTTGCGCAGCACCTTGGAGCCGGGCGGGGCCTGGCGCTTGGTGTAGGAATAGGTGACCTGACCGACGTAGATGTCTCCGTGGGAGTCCACCGCCACCGAATGGGGAGAGAAAAAGCGTCCCGTGCCGTAGGGGTCCTCCTCGCACCACTCGGCCAGGATGCTGCCGTCGGCGGCCCTGACGGTCATGCGGGCGGCGGGCTTGTCCAGGCGGGCCTCGCGGCCATACATGAAGATGCCGCCGATCTCGGCCACGCAGAAGTTCTGCTCCCGATCCTGGCACAGATCGTTGGGCCACCACACTTCGGTCCACTGGTCCAGGAATTCTCCATCGGGCGAGAAGATCTGGATGCGTGAGTTCTGGCGGTCGGCCACGTAGACCTTCCCCTCCGAATCCACGTAGACGCCGTGAGGCTGGTTGAACTGGGAGGGTCCGTCTCCAGGGTCTCCCCAGGAGAGCAGCAGTTGGCCGTCGGGGCTGAACTTGTGCACCCGGGCATTGCCGTATCCGTCGGAGACGAACAGGTTGCCGTCGGGAGCCAGGGCCACGTCGGTGGGGGTGTTGAATGGGGGTCCCGAACGCAGGATGGACGTGTGGTCGGTGCCGTTGTAGCCGGTGTCGGCCACGCCGTCGCTGGGCGCCAGGGTCATCAGCAGCTCTCCCTCCGTGGTGAACTTGTGCACCCGGTGGCCGTTGTCGTCCACGCAGTAGACGGAGTCGTCGGGGCCGATGAAGATCATGTGCGGTCTCACGAAGAGCCCCTTCCCCCATGAGCTCACATAGCCACCATCACGGTCAAAGATGACCACCGGATTCTCGGCGCGGCAGAAAGCGTAGACCCGGTCCCGCGAGTCCACCGCAATCCCGGGGACTTCTCCCAGGTCCCAACCCTCGGGCAGCTTTGCCCAACCCTCCGCCTCTTCAAATGTCAACTGACCGGATCCAAGTTTCAATGGTGTCGTTCCTCCCTGTTGGAATTGGCCCGTGCGCAGAACACTTGCTTGCAGCAATTGCCGCTGAGTCATGTGAGCCGAAAAGGCCAATACTAGGGGGTTGACCGGGGAGTGTCAACGGTTGAGGCTCGTTGATAGATCAGGGGGCATTGACCAGCAGAATGCCCGTTGAACCCGGGACACTCCAATTGGTAGTGTCGACGGCCCCTCCTCATGACTGTCACCCCCGTCCGCCATGTCGATTCGCACGACATTCGAGTCCTTGACACATCGGCAGCTTCGCTACCATACTCGCTCAGTAACGCAAATAAAGTCGTCACTTTCCTAATGCTGTAAATGAACTCGAACATCGCAAGTTCCCTGCCCTATATTGGTCGAATCGCAATGATGAAGCGTACCCAAACCGATTCTGATGTCGACTCGAATGCCACTCTCGATCATGCCCACCTCGGAGGGTAGTCGATAGAATCGGGGACTCGAAGTAGCTGTTCAGGAGACAACTGATGTTGGGACTTCAACGAATAACCTTCGATCCGAACGTAATGGGCGGGAGAGCGTGCATAAGAGGCATGCGTATCACTGTCTCTCTCGTACTTAACCTCTTTGCCAATGGAATGTCCGCAGAGGAGATTGTAGAAACCTACCCCTACCTCGAACGCGAGGATATCCACGAAGCACTAAAATACGCTGCATTACTTGCCGAAGAAAGTGTCCATCCATTGGAGCGGGAGCCGGCGTGAGGTTTCTGGCGGATATGGGAATCTCGCCAAGATCAGTGGCGTTTCTCGCAAGTATGGGACACGACACTGTGCATTTGCATGAGCAAGGCCTTAACCGGCTTACGGATTCGGAAATACTGGAAAAGGCGCGGCACGAGAAACGTATTCTTCTCACGCATGACTTGGACTTCGGAGAGATTGTCTCGGCAAGTGGAGCCAGATTGCCTAGTGTTGTTGTTGTTCGACTTCGCAACATGCAACCCGACCGCGTCAACCGTTACTTGCAGGACACCATCGCCGCATATGAGAGTCTCCTGGAAGAAGGGGCTATCGTAAGCGTAGCCGAAGGACAAATTCGTTCCCGTCTACTTCCTGTTCATGAAAGGAAGCAAACACGAGCCCAAGGTATCTGTCCACCCTGTAAGTGATTTCAGATGGGTTATTTGGACTGGTGCCGCACCTCGATGATCCGCCGGACCAAGGACCGACGCCATGATCGCCGCCGTTCTCAAACGTCTGGGCCGGCCTCTGGAGATCGAGGAAAGGCCGCAGCCCGCTTACGGGGACGAGGAAGCCTTGATTCAGGTAATGGCCTGCGGCACCGACGGCACCGACCTGAAGATTGTCGACGGTTTCGGCTACCGCCCCGAACTCCCCGCCATCCTGGGCCATGAGGTGGCCGGCGTGGTCTCCGGCATCGGACGGCGGGTCACCCGGGTGAAGCCGGGCGACCGGGTGGTGGTCTACAACTTCTCCACCTGCGGCCGCTGCCGCCTGTGCCGCACCCACCGCGAACAACTCTGTCCCCACATGACGGGGGTCCTGGGAGCCAAGGACCGGGGCGGCCACGCCGAATTCCTGGCCATTCCGGCCCGACAACTGGTCCCGCTTCCCGACAACATCCCCTGGCCGGAGGCGGCCGTGCTGGCCGATGCCCGCATCACGGCCCTGCACGCCGTGGACCGGGCCGGAGTGGGGCTGAACGACCGCATCGTCATCTTCGGAGCCGGGGGCGTGGGCCTCTCGGCCATTCAGATCTCCAAGCTGGCCGGCGCCGCCGTCCTGGCCGTGGACCGGGTCTCGGAGAAGACCGACTTCGCCCTCCGGATGGGAGCCGACCTGGCCATCGACTCCACCCGCAGGGACGTCCGGGAGGCCGTCCGGGAATTCACCGGGGGCGAGGGGGCCGACGGGGTGATCGACTGCGTCGGGGTGGAGCAGACCCTGGCGGCCGGGGTGGACGTGCTTCGCCCCGGGGGACGCCTCACCGTGGTCGGCTACACGCCCGAGACCTACGGGCTGAACGGAAAACGGCTGGCGCAGAATGAGCTGGAGATCGTCGGCACCCGTTGCGGCCGCCTGCAGGACCTGGTCGGCGCGGTCCAACTGGTGGCGGAGAACAAATTGAAGCCCCTGGTCACCCACCGCTACCCGCTGGAGGAGATCAACCAGGCCATGGCGGATCTCCGGTCCGGCAAGGTGCTGGGCCGGGCCGTCCTGTTGACGCCGGCCGGACAGGAGGCCACGGAAACGTCCGAAGACCCGCCCGGCAGTTCCTGAGCCCCTGCCGATTTACCGCCCCCACCGCTTCTCACCCAGCCAGGCGCCCCAGCAGCGTATAGGCGGCCACGCAGAGCGTGAGTCCCGCCGACAGCCACAGCAGCCCGTCGATCCAGGGGGAGGGACCGATCCCCCGATCCAGCCGGCGGTAGCGCAGGTAGAGGATGGAGCAGGCAATCACGGGCAACATGCCGGTCTGCACCACGCCTCCCACAACGATGAGCTGGACCGGCTGTTCCGGAAAGGCCAGGAAGATGGTGGCGAAGACCGCCGCCCAGAAGACCTGCAGGCCCCTTCGCCAGCGGCTCCGCTGCCGCGGGCGGTGACGCGAAAGCAAGCCGAAGACGGTCAGGCAGTCCAGTCCCATGATGGCGTTGGCCGCCACCGAGGCGAACAGGGTGGAGTAGAGGGTGACCAGGGCCCCGGCAAGAAATACGAAGTAGCCCCAGGGGCCGAAAATTCCGGTGAAGGTCCTGGAAAGGGTAGCGATCATCTGGCCGCCCTCGGGCACCAGACCCTGGCCGTGAAGGACGGCGGCGCCCAGCAGGTAGAAGGCAACCGTGATGGCGGTATAGATGCCCATCGCCAGCAAGGCATCCAGTTGCATCACCCGGATCCAGCCCCGCGCCCGCCTGTTCCAGTCCGGCCGGCCGCCTCGGGGCCCGATGTGGCGAGCGTATCCTTTCTCCAGGCACCAGTTGGGATAGGCAAACAGATCGGCCGTACCCACCCCGGTCAGCCCGAACAGGGCAAAGGCCAAGGCCAGGCCCCCCTGAGCCGGCAGTTGAAAGGTCAGCCCCTCCCAGACATTTTCCGGAGACAGGGCGTGGCCGGACCATTGCAGGGCCCCCGCCGCCGCCACCGTGGTCAGGCTGAAAGCCACCACCATCAGCATGGCCCCGCGCTCGACCACGCTGTAGCCGCCGCTGAGCAGGATCCCCAGCGTCACCAGGCAGGCGATGACTCCCCAGGCAGCGACACTCAGGTGCGGAAGGATCAGGTGGAGGCACTGAGCCACGCCACCGACGATTCCGCCAACCAGGCTGGCGGAAATCAGGGTGCTGAAGAGCCAGCCCCAGACCACCCAGGAAGCTCGCCAGCGCGGACCCGGAATCCGGTCCACGGACCTGAGCGAGGAGTCTCCCGAGGAGATGGCGTAGCGTCCGATCTCCACCTGCAGGACCACCTTGGAGGCGCAGCTCAACAGGATCAGCCACAGCGCCGCAAATCCCAGCCTGGCTCCCAGCGTGGTGGTGACGATCAGCTCACCCGAGCCCACGATCCCGGCGGTCAGGATGAGAGATGGCCCGACCTGGCGAAGGCGGCCCAGGAAGTTCCCGGGAGGAGGAAGGATCTCGACAGGCCCGGTGTCGGGAGATCGGTCGGTTGGCGTCATCTTCGTCTCTCTGCCGTGCTAAGATTCAATCAGGGGAAGCGGCTTCCCCCTGATTTCCTACTCCCCGGAAGAGCGGAAGCAGCCGCCGGCCGGATGCTCCGGTCTCCAACCGGGAACCAGTGGAGGTAGGACAGTGAGCAAGGGCCTTCAGCTTCCGCATTTGGAAACAACCGAGGAGTCGGTGTTCCTGAACCGCCGCAGGTTCGTACAGACGGCCCTGCTGGCGGGCGCCGGCGCCTGCCTGCATCCTTCCCTCGGCTGCGCCCAACCGCCTCCGCCTCCGGAAGGCGGCCCCCTAGCGGTTCCCTTCGAGCGACCGGAGGTGTTCCCCGCCAAGCGCAACGCCGGGTTCGATCCCCCCAACCTCGAACTGACCGACCGCCTGGTGGCGGCGACCCACAACAATTTCTACGAGTTTCTTCCCAATCGCGGGGGTCCGGTCTGGAAATATACCGGCAGGTTTGAAGTGGAGCCCTGGAGGGTGGAGGTGAGCGGCGAGTGTCACAAGCCCCGAACCTTCGATCTGGATGACCTGTTCGGATTCGAGCAGGAAGAGCGGGTCTACCGCTTCCGGTGCGTGGAGACCTGGGCCATGAACATCCCCTGGACGGGATTCTCGCTGAGCAAGCTGCTCAAGGCCGTTCAGCCCACCGGCAAGGCCCGACACGTCCGCTTCATCACCGCCAACAGGCCCGGCCAGATGCCGGGACTTGGACAGAAGCACTACCCCTGGCCCTATTACGAAGCCCTGCGCCTGGACGAGGCCATGAACGACCTGACCCTGGCGGTGACCGGAGTCTACGGCAAGCCGCTGCTCAAACAGCACGGGTCGCCGGTGCGGATCATCGTGCCCTGGAAATACGGCTACAAGTCCCCCAAGTCCATCGTGAAGATCGAGCTGGTCGCCAAGAAGCCCGGAACCTTCTGGTCGGCCAAGCCCTACCAGCACGAATACGGCTACCTGAGCAACGTGAACCCCAACGTTCCCCATCCCCGATGGTCCCAGGAATGGGACTACATGCTGGTGGCCAATGCGGCGCCGCGCCGGGGACCTCGCCGTCCCACCCTCATCTTCAACGGCTACGCCGACCAGGTGGGCCACCTCTACCCGGACGAACCCACCAAACCCCAGCCTCCCCTGGGACGCGGGCAGACTGCCCGCTGACAGGACGGCTCCCGCCGCCCCGCGAATGGGGTAAACGGCTCAACCACAAGAAGCACAAAAGTCACAAAATAGGGTCCAGTCCTGCCCCATCCCGTTTTTGTGCCTTTTGTGGCCGTTCGACGGAGAGCCGCGTTCTGTGAACCCCGACTCCCAAATGAGATTTGAGACCTGCCGATTGCAGCTCTTGTGCCTCTTGTGGCCATTCAGGCACAGAGCGGACCTGCCCCTCGAAACCCTGTCCCCTCCCCCGCCTTACAAAACCCTTGCCTGCCGAATTTTGAAAAAGGGAGGTAGGTCAAATGGTTACCGCCCAGTCTGGGGTGGGCAATCGTCGGATGTTGTACGTAGCTTCAAGCCTCAAGCCCAACGGGTTTGTGGAATGGGAAAAGGCCCGGTTGAACAACAGGGTCAAACGCTTGTATCACGACTTTTTTTCGAGAACGTCGCCGCTGATGTCGATGCGGCGGTACCAGAGCGGTAAGCCGAATCGTTCACGCAAGACGCGTAGATAAGCTCTACTGTCCGCATCCAATTCGGCTTCACCGACAACAACGAGTTCGCTTGCGCGGTTAGCCGAGGGCCAGTAGGAGTATTCGATCAATTGACCCAGCGCGGCACGGACGCAGGAGCGTACGGTGGAGGCGACCTTAACCTCATAGAATGATTCCTTACCGTCGCACTTGACGGCAGCGTCAACATAAACCCCGAGGGCGAGATGACGTTCCACTCGGACATTGTTGCTCCCGGCTTCCTGGCACAGGTGCTTATACAACTCCATTTGGAGTGTCTTGTGCCGCAACGCCACTTCTACCGTTCGTGCGGTTTGGCTGGAGGTGGTGCTCTCAACAAACCTCGGACACCCAGGCGTGAAGTCCGACCTCTTGGGGAATGGCGGATCCTGTTCGACGCTCTCTACATAAACATACAGTCGGAGTAAACTGTCAAAAGCGGCCAGAATTTCCCGAACGTCTACTGCATTGTCGACAACTCTTTTACCCAACGTGATGAAGGTATCCGGTTTGAACAAAGCGTCGGTTATTGAACCAACCGGACGGTCGTCGCTTGGACCTTGCCCTTTGCCTTGGTAGTGCCACATCAAGAAACCCGGAAAATCCTCCGGGTGGCTGTGTACATAGTCGTTGAATCGGACAATCTTTGACCACAAAAGCTCAATCGTGTGAAGTGTCTTACTCAACTGAAGCGAAAACGCGACCCCGTATCGAATCATTCTGCTGCCGTTGCGTAGCTCTTCACCGAAATTGAATTGCAACTCTTTTCGACCACCCGCATGAAAGGCATAAGTGTCATGGATCGATTGATTGCTGAATATGTGGTGGCACGGTGCACGCTTGAGCCCGTGCAAACGCACCCTTATCTTCTGAAGACTCCCAATCTCGAAATCAACTGAGTCGCGATTCAAAGCCTTGGCAAGCTCAGCAATCTGCATAGTGTCTCAATTCGCATCCAGGGTAGTACGACGGCAAGGCAAAAACTCGCGCCGTGCTTGTTTATTACGATTTGACTTTGATTACGGCGTCCAAGGTTAAGCAGTCTCCGACGAAAACAGAGCGGCTATTCAAACGCTTCCATTGCTCCCATTGTATTACGGACGCTCCCGGCTGAACTCAATTACCGAGCTGAGCCAACTGCCTCCACCCCCATCTCGGCCAGCAGGCCTTGGGCGCCGTCCAGGTGCTCCATGATCCAGAGGGCGTAGCGGATGTCCACGTGAATGGACCGGGTGATGGCCGGAATGAAATCCCAGTCGGCAACGATGCTCTCCCAGTTGCCGTCGAACAGCAACCCCACCAGCTCTCCGCGTCCATTCAAGGTGGGGGAGCCCGAGTTGCCTCCGGTCGCGTCCAGCGTGCTCAGAAAATTCACGGGCACCGAATCCATCGCTTTCACGTAGTAGCTGCCGAATTCCCGGCCGCGAATCAGCTCGAGCTGCCCGAGCGGGGCATTGAAGGGTTCTTGTCCCGTGTCTTTCTCCAGGATGCCGCGCAAAGTCGTGAAGGGAAGGTAGCGGACTCCATCCCTGGCCGAGTACCCCTTGACCGTGCCGTAGGTGACCCTGAGGGTCGAGTTGGCGTCGGGATAGACCGACTTGCCCCGGCTTTGGTTGTAGGCGATCAGAGCCTCCATGAAGCGCGGTCGCGCCTGGTCGAATCGTCCCTGAAGCTCCTTGTCGCGCTCCTCCCGTTCCATATCGCTGTCGTAGAGGCTGACGGCCATCCGGATGAAGGGATCCCGGCTGGCCTCGAAGTCCCGGGGGGCCGCCTCCATCCAGGAAATCCGGGTTTCGAGATCTCCCAGTCGGGTCTGGCCGTACATCTCGTCCAGGCGCCGGTCCAGATCCGCTTCCTGCAACCCGCTCGATCCGATCCCGAACCAGTCGTCGAAGGCCGGGACGTGCTGCTCTGCCGGGAGCTTGGCGTAGTTCAGGACAAACTGGCGCCAGCAGGCGCGGTCCACTTCCGGGTCGAAGGTCCGATCGATGCGCTTCAGCCTCTCCCGGATGCGGGCCAGGTCGCGTTCCTGGTAGCCGGGCTCCCGTTGCCCGTCCGGTTTCTGAAGCTCCCGGCTGAGCCGGTAAAGCCTGCGGGCGGCTCTCAGCAGCGCCGACCGGCCTCCGAGAAAATCGTAGTAGAGGTCCGCCTCCCGGCCGGACTGCGACTCGGCCACCAGTTTCCCCAAATCGGCGGCGGCGGTCTTCAGCCCCGACCGCGCGGCCGGACCGGCTTCGATCCAAGCCTGCAGATCCTGCTCCAAGGCCCGTTTTCGCTCCAGGATGTCGCTCTTGGCGAAGCCCTCCAGCATTCCCCGGTAATTCTTGATGACGTTGTTCAGGCTGGCCTGCAGCGACGCATATTTGAGGCCCGTTTCTTCCCGTCCGGCCACCGCCCGGTCGATGAGGTCGTGCCACTGCCGGAAGGCCCGGATGCGGCGGGGGTAGTCCCACCCGATGACCCCCTCGACCTCGCTGGCCAGGCGGTACCGGCTGGTGCGCCCCGGATAGCCCGCCACCAGCACCAGGTCGCCGGTGCCGACGCCCCGGGTGGAGACTTTCAGGTGATGCCGGGGCCGATAGGGAACGTTCTCCTCCGCGTAGTCCGCCGGCTTTCCGTCCGGACCCACGTAGGCGCGATAGAAGGCGTAGTCCCCGGTGTGGCGGGGCCACATCCAGTTGTCGATATCGCCCCCGTACTTGCCGATGGAAAGGGCCGGCGCATGGACCAGGCGAACGTCCCGGATCTCCAACTGCTTGATCAGCTCATACTCCAGCCCGCCGGAGTAGGCAACCACCCGGCATCGATGCCCCGGGGTCTGCTCGCACTCGGCAACCAGGGCCTTCTGCTGGTCTTCGATGGCCTGATAGCGTTCCCGGGGGCCGGCTCCGCCGGGCACCGCCGCCAGCACCGACCGGGTGACGTCCTCCGCCGCCACCGTCACCAGGACGCGGCTGCCCGGAGCCGAGGGAAGCTCCCGGGCCCGGCCGGCGGCCAGAAAACCCTCCTCCAGCAGGTTCCGTTCCTCGCTGGAGTTGTGCTGAATGGACCCGTAGGCGCAGTGGTGGTTGGTGATCACCAGACCCTGGGGCGAGACGAAGGAGGCGGTGCAGCCGCCCAGCCAGATCACCGCGTTCATGGGGTGGCCGGTCAGGTCCGACAGCGCCGCGGCGTCCACCCCGGGATCCAAGGCTTTCAGCTTGTCTGCCAGAGCCGGGAGCTGCCCGGGCCGCCACATGCCTTCCTCGGCCGGGGCGATGGCGGGAAGCAAAACGATAGAGACCAGGAGAACCAGTAAGGAGACAGCGGCTTGCTTCATGGAAGGAACCTCTTCGGTTGACTGTGGGCTCATTCGGTCAGGGAGTGCTTCACCCTTGCTCCGGCTAAGGTTCAGGACTCCTTATCCAGAGCGTCGATCTCGCGTTGAAGTCGGCGAGCTGCCCACCGATTCAACATCGCGACCGACCAGAAAAAAACCGATAACAACGCCAGTTTCCCAACCCACTGAGTCCAAAGCATTCGCCCGCTCGCTGCAACGAAAATCATGATCATTCCCGGTGCGAATGGCAACAGCTACCAACGCCAAACGTCGCGCAACAGGTCTCGCTGCCGCGCGAGTTCTGCTCGAAGGAATTCGAGACACGGTCTCAGAGCAGGTTCCGACGGCAGCATAAAGTTGCGCTGACACCAAGAGAGTATGCACATCCATCAATCCTGAAGTAATGACCAAGGATGTCGTACGCTCACGTCGGGCATTTGCGGCGCGTATCGCGACGCGTTACAATCCCGCCTGAAGGGCGACCGCAGGGGCCAGTGGAGCGTTCGCGTGTCCGCCAACTGGCGCGTGGTGTTCCGCTTCAAGGACGGCGAAGCCGTGGACGTGGACCTGATCGATTATCACTGACCGCGAGGAAGTGTTGACCATGAACGACATTGACAATGATCGTGTCGGCCCAATGCTGAACCCGCCGCATCTGGGCGAACTCATCCGCGAAAGCATGAACGATGCTGGCTGGAACGTGACCGAGACAGCGACGAGGCTCGGCTGCGAGCGCGGCACGCTGTCGCGACTGCTGAACGGCAAGTCTGGGGTGTCGGCGAACATGGCGCTGGCGCTGGAGGAAATCGGCTGGGGCACCGCCAATCACTGGATGCGAATGCAGGCGAGCTACGAGCTTGCACAGGCGCGCCGGAACCGGGCTGCCGCTGAACGGCGCGCGAGCGCGGTACACGCATGATAAGGATCAAAAAGGGTAACAGCCCGGCGGCCCGTTACGCCACTCGACTCACCATCTGTAGCGCCTGGGCAGGGAGGTCCATCTCCGGACTGGGCCCGTGGCGGCGCATCAGCTCCCAGGCCCGGTCGGCCACGCCCTGATCGATGTCCATCCCCTCCAGGCAGGCGCGGGCTTCGTCCAGGAACTTGTGGCACTCGAAGAGGCGGCAGCCGGATTGCCACACGGTGGGATCGCCCCGGCGCTGGTAGCGAAAGTCGGCCGAGACCCGCAATTGCGGCGACCGGTTGGGAAGTCCGCAGTGGACCATGTGGGGGTGGAAGATCAGCACGTCGCCGGCGCGATAGTCGGACCGCAGCCAGGTCTTGGCCGAGTCGTCGGGAGCCGACTCGCCGGCCACCGGGACGGCTCCCTTGCGAGCCATCTCCCGGGCGTGGTCGGGGTTCTGCGGGATCCCCAGGTAGTGGGCTCCCCGGTACCAGTGCTGATGGACTCCCTTTCGATGGGACCCCTTGCAGAGGGCCAGCCCGCCGGTGTTCCGGTCGATGTCCATCAGGGCCACCCAGCAGGTCACGAACGACACCCGAAAATGGTAGCCGTCCTGGTGGGCGGGAGTGACGTAGTCGAAGTGCTGCCCTCGGGTCTTGCCGGGCGCGAGATCCTGGAAGATGATCCGCACGCGGTCGGCGTTCTCGACCCAACTGAAGACGCCGCCGTCAAACAGGGCCCCCAGGAACCTGAAGAGATCCCGGTCATGGATCACCTCGGCCAGCGAAGGCAGGTCACCGATCATGCGGCCGATGGGGCCGCTGGGAGTCAGCTCAGTGGATTCCGGCATCCTGCCCGACCACTTCAACTCCTGTTGCGGATCGTCGACGGCGAAACCGTGCTGGACGAGGAGCTGCCCGATATCCGATCGCACCCGCCCGACCCTTCCCGGATCGATCAGGCCCCGAACGAACAGGTACCCGTCCGCCTGCAGTTGTCGGGACAGGAGGGCGTGGTCTCTGGTCGAGGCTTCGACCGCTTGGAGAGGAGCTACGGAGAGATTGGCCATGGCGGTCCCTGTCCTGGGGTATTCCGGCTTCCGGCGGTCCGGCTTCCGCCCCCTGACGCATCAGCCTTCCGCTGGCGGCTCGGCTTCTGCGACGCCTCCTCGAGGGGAGAGTGATGGTGCGGGCTGTCGGATGATTGAAGTTCAGCGGCACTCGCCGATTCAAATGGTCGGGGCGAGAGGATTTGAACCTCCGACCCCCTGGTCCCGAACCAGGTGCTCTACCAGGCTGAGCCACGCCCCGTCATTGAATCAGCGGCAAGCCGCAGGTGAAAGGAATTCCGCCCAGGACTTCAACTCGGAACTCAACTCCAGGGCGGTCTGGTCGAGCTTGAGCGGTGTGATGGAAACGCAGCCGGAGCGGACGGCCACGTAATCGGAGTCCCCGTCGGCCGGCAGGTCGCGCGGTTCCGGCTCCTGGTCCAGCCAGAAGTATTTGCGGCCCCGAGGGTCCCGGCTCTCCACGATCAGGTTGTCGATCGGGCAGGTGTCCTGGCGAGTCACCCGCACTCCCTGCCATCCCCCTGCGGGAACGTTCACGTTCAGGATGAAGCCCGGCGGAAGCGGCTTGTTCAGCAGTTGCCCCGCCAGGTGGGCCGTGAACTGGGCCGCCTCTTCAAAGTCGAAGTCCGCCCGCCGCGCCAATGAGACGGCTGCCGCCTGAATCCCGTGCCTGGCGCCTTCCATGGCCCCCGCCACCGTACCCGAATAGGCGATGTCATGGCCCAGGTTGGAGCCCCGGTTGATTCCGGAGATCACCAGATCCGGCCTGCTCGGGAGAATGTGGTTCAGGGCGAGGATCACGCAGTCCGCCGGTGTTCCCTCCACCGAGTAGCGATCCACTCCAACCTCCTGGTAGCGGATGGGCCGCCACAGCGTCAGGGCCTGGCTGGAGGCGCTCCTCTCCCGATCGGGCGCCACGGTGACGACCTGTCCCAGGTGGGCAAGAGAGCGAGCCAGTGAGGTGATTCCTGCGGAGTGGATCCCGTCGTCGTTGGTCAGTAAGATTGCAGCCAATGATGGACTCTGAAGAAAAATGGTCGGGACGAGAGGATTTGAACCTCCGACCCCACGCACCCCAAGCGTGTGCGCTACCTGGCTGCGCTACGTCCCGAAACCGACTCGGAATCTAACACCTTC
The DNA here is from genome assembly GCA_963665655.1 of Terriglobia bacterium. Classification (GTDB taxonomy): domain Bacteria; phylum Acidobacteriota; class Terriglobia; order Versatilivoradales; family Versatilivoraceae; genus Versatilivorator. Next base: position 2,448,633 of record OY762429.1, on the reverse strand, counting down.
GATTCAGGATTGTCAAGATGGCCCGGAGCTCCGACTTGAGGGTGTGGACCCGTTCCGCGGACCCCGCGGACGCGGCCGAGGCCGCCTCCGAAGGCGGCGTTCCCGACTCCCGAGGAGACTCCCGATCGCCCTGGCGGGGTCCGCCGGATGCCGCTCCGGCGGCGAGGGCTTTGCGGGCCCCCGCGATGGTGAACCCCTGGTCGTAGAGGAGGTTCTTGATGGTGAGAACCGTCTCGATGTCCCGCTTGCGGTACATGCGGCGGCCGTTGGGCCCTTTGCCGGGTTTGAGGCGCGGAAACTCCGATTCCCAGAAGCGCAGGACGTAGGGCTCCACCCTCACCAGCTTGCACACTTCGCCGATACTGAAAAACAACTTGTCGGGAATTTCGACGGGAGCCTCGGAAGCCGTGCTTCCCCGCTGGCGATTCACGAGCTTCAGAGATCGTTCCGGCATGATCGGGCCGTCAGTCCTTTCGGTCCTGCCCACTACTGCAACCTTATACTCTTGAAGACAGAACCGGAATCGGGTCACTATCCATGAGGGTCGAAGTCCCGGCCCAATGCGGATACTTCGGAATCGACCGGCGATGCGGGTCGCTCCCCAGTCCGGCGACAGACCAGTGCAACCTCAGCCCGCCTTCCTCTCCACCTTGTGCTTCAACACCACCGGAGTGCCCACAAACCCGAAGCGCTCTCTGATGCGGTTGACCAGATAGCGGTGAATGGAGGGGTGCAGCGGCGACTTCCGAGCCGTGAAGAGCACAAAGGTCGGCGGAGAATCGTGCACCTGGGTCATGTACTGCACCTTGACCTGCCGGCTGAAGGGCACGGCCGTGTCCCGAAGGGCGTCGCGTTGCAGGAAGGCATTCAACTCCCCGGTTCCGATCCGGGTGCGCCGGGCCTTGAAGACCTGGTCGATCAGCGAGATCAGCTTGGGTACGCGCTGGCCGGTGGCGGCCGAAATGAACGCCATGGGAGCGTAGGCCAGGAACCGCACTCTGGAGCGCACCTGTTTCTCGAAGGCCACCATGGTACCACTGTCCTTCCGCATCAGATCCCATTTGTTGACTACCAGAATGGCGGAGGCTCCAACCTCTTGCACGTATCCCGCGATGGCGGAATCCAGCGACGAGGGCGCCTCGGTGGCATCCATCATGACCAGGGCCACGTCGGCCCGCTGCACGCTCTTGCGTGCCATCATGACGCTGAGCTTTTCCGCCTGAAGAAAAGTCTGACGTTTCTTGCGGATGCCGGCCGTGTCCATGAACCGATAGACCCTGCCGTTGCGGGTGGCCCGGGAATCGATGGCATCGCGGGTGGTTCCCGGAATCGGGGACACGATGGTGCGGTCTTCTCCCAGGATGCGGTTCAGCAGCGTCGATTTGCCCACGTTGGGTTTGCCCACGATGGCGACCCGAGTCTCGCCGGGCGGCAAGCGTTTGGAGCGGCTGCCCCTGGGGAGGTGTTGCACCACTTCGTCCAGGAGGTCGCCCACGTTCAAGCCGTGAGCCGCGGACAGGGGTATGACCTCACCCAGGCCCAGCTCGGAAAATTCCGGAGCCTGGATCGACAGGGCGGCGCTGTCGCACTTGTTGACGGCCACCACCACCGGCTTGGAGCATTCGATCAACAGCTTTCCCAGGGACCGGTCGAGGGGGGTGAGCCCGGCGCGCCCGTCCACCACCAGCACCAGGACCTGCGCCTTCCGGATGGCGGTCTCGGCCTGCTCGAAAATGAATCCCGGCATCGGATCCCGATCGCCCGGGACCATGCCTCCGGTGTCGATGATCTCGAACTGCCGTCCGCCCCACTCGGCCCGGGCAACCACCCGGTCTCGGGTCATTCCGGGCTCGTTGCCCACCAGGGATCGCCTCTGCCCACAGATTCTGTTGAACAGGGTGGACTTGCCGACGTTGGGACGGCCGATAATGGCAACAGTGGGCTGGCTCAAGGGAATCGCCTCCGGAAGATCTCCGGACTTGCCTCAGTATACCGCATTAATAGGGGTGCGACCCGTCTCGGACATCGACTACAATTCCGCTGGCAGGAGCGGGGCAGGACTCCCCGGTTGGAATGCCTGAAGGATATCGGTTTTGAGCCGAAAGAGCCTTGACATCGGTTGCGGCCGCTTCAAGCTTCCCGGAAGCATCGGCCTGGACGTGGTGCCCCTGGAGGGGGTGGACGTAGTCCACGATCTGGACCGGTTCCCCTATCCCTTCCCCCCCGACACCTTCGACCACGTTCGGATGTCTCACGTGGTGGAACACATCCAGTCCATCGTTCGCACCATGGAGGAAGTCCATCGCATTGCCCGCCCGGGAGCCCTGGTGGAAGTGGTGACGCCCCACTACACCGACAGCTCGTCCTGGCAGGACCCCTCCCACCGCTGGCACCTCAACAGCCGCTCCTTCGAGCACTTCGAACCGGCATCCCGGACCAACTACTATTCGAAGGCCCGCTTTGCCGTGGAACATTCCGAGGTCAGGCTGCTCAAGCTCTATCGCTGCCTGGGATTCGAGTTCCTGATCAATCTGCAGAACCGCAGTCCCCGCTTCCGCTTCCTGAGAAAGTTCTGGGAACAGTACCTCTGTACCCTGATCCGCGGAAAGGTCATGTCCTTCCGACTGCGGGTGCTGAAGTAGCCGGTTCGAGTTCCCAACAGGCCGAACCATGAAGGAAGAACTGGCAGTGGTACTGGTGAGCGGGGGCATGGACAGTTGCGTCTGTGCGGCCATGGCTCTGCAGCAGCACGAGGCGGCCTTCCTCCACGTCTCCTACGGGCAGCGCACCGCCCGCCAGGAATTGAGGGCCTTTCACCGCATCGCCGAATATTACGGGACGGAGAGAGTGCTGGTGTGCGAGCTGTCCCACCTGGGAAGGATCGGAGGGTCCAGCCTGACCGATGCCGCCATGGCGGTCGAAGAGCCCGACCTGGAGCGCAGGGAGATTCCCAGCAGCTATGTTCCCTTCCGCAACGCCCACTTTCTCTCCATTGCGACCTCCTGGGGCGAGGTGCTGGGCGCCCGCTCCATATTCATCGGGGCCGTCTTCGAGGACAGCTCGGGATACCCGGACTGCCGCCCCGAGTACTACCGGGCCTTCAACCGCCTGATCGAGGCCGGAACCCGCCCCGAGACCCGCCTGCAGATCCGGACACCGGTCATTCGGATGAAAAAGCGTGAAATCGTAGCCGCCGGACTCAGGCTGGGCGCTCCCCTCCACCTGACCTGGTCCTGTTATCGGGACGGGGACGTCGCCTGCGGGCGGTGCGACAGTTGCGCCCTGCGAAGAAGGGGATTTCGGGAAGCCGGCGTGGAGGACCCGACCCCCTATCTTCACTCCGAGAAAATCTAGCCCCGGACGGCTTTATTGCGGTAGAGTTTATCCAAAAGGGAAAGCTTGGCGAGCCCCCTGGTGAGACATGCGGGCGAGCCGCCAGAATCCGTCGCTGGAGGTTTCCATGAATACAAAGATACTCTCCCTGCCAACCCTCGCCATGCTGGCCGCCGCAACCCTTCTGCTGCCGGCTGCCCTGTCGGCCCAGAGCGTCCTTTCCGGAGAGGTCATCGGGGAGGATGGACAGCCCCTGGAAGGAGCCGTGATCAGCCTGGACCGACTCAAGGTCGAAAAAAACTACCAGGTCAAGACCGACAAGAAGGGACGCTACTCTATCGGGGGGCTCAGACCGGCCTTCTACAAGGTGGTCCTGGCCATCGACGGCCAGCCCGTGGCCCATTACAAGGAGTTCCAGATCAAGCTGGGAAACGAGAACACGCTGGACTTCGACCTGGCCGAAATCAGAAAGCAGGCCCTGGCCCAGTTGAGCGACGAGGAAAGAGAGGCCATGGAGCAGGAGCGCAAACGCAGGGAAGCCGCCGAAAAGAAGTTCACCAGCATGAAGTCGGCTTTCGACGAGGGGCGGAAGCTTTTCATGGCCAAAAACTACGAGGCCGCCTCGGTGGCTTTCAGGAGGGCTTCGGAAATCGATCCCAAACAGCATGTGGCTCACGGCAACCTGGCAATTTCCTACCAGAGGCTGAGGAAGTACGATCAGGCGATCGAGGCCTACAAGAACGCCCTTGCCGCTCTGGCCGACAGACCCGATCCCCGGTCGGAGTCGGAGTACTACTTCAATATGGGCCTTGTCTACGGTAGCCAGGGTGAGTCGGACCTTGCGGTCGAGGCGATGGAGAAGGCGGCCCAACTCGACCCCGGCAGGGCCGGACAGTCCTTCTACAACCTGGGCGTGGTGCTGAGCAACAGCGGCAAGAACGCGGAGGCCCTGGAGGCCTTCAAGAAGGCCGTCGAAGCCGATCCGAAACACGCCAACGCCCACTACCAGATCGGAATGGGCCTGGTAGCCACGGCCACGTTCACTGCTGACGGCAAGACGATTCCCGCCCCGGGCACCGTTGAGGCCTTCGAGAATTACCTGCTGTATGAGCCCGAGGGAAGGTTTGCCGCACAGGCCAAGGCCATGATCCAAACCCTCTCGGCCAGCGTGCAAACGGAATTCAGCGAGGAATAACGAACAAGCAGGCGAGGGTGACGGCGAGGCTCAGCTTTCCTTGAACTCCACTTCGTCCACCACCCAGTCCAGGCTGCCTCTGTGAAGGATCAACGAGGCGTCCAACCTTTCGAACCCGGTCTCGCCGCTGGCCGCCAGATAGATGGTGGTCCCCATCCTCATGCGATCGGGTTCGGTCTGAACCAGCGAGGTGACCTCGAAGGCGACGTAGGCCGGGTCTTCCGAGCCCAGCAGGTATTCGCTCATCACCCCCTGATTCTCGAAACGGCTCTGAAACCCCTGGGTCAGCAGTTGGCTGGCGGCTTCGACGTTGCGGTCGATCAGGTGCCTCATGAATCGCTTGGCCACCATCATGGCGAACTTGGCCCGCTTTTCGCTGGCCACGTTGAAGGGCATGATGGGCCGGCGGGGATCGGACCTCAGGAACTTGATATCTTCGGCCAGCCAGGCTCCCCTGATGTTGACGAAGCGGATCTGCTCGTTGACCCGGCTGCTCACCTGGTTGTTGAGGTCGACCCAGGTGCTTTCCACAGAGACCTGGAACTTGTCCTTGCCCAGGGGGAATATGGCGGCAGGACTGAAGTTGAAGGCGGCGATCCGCCCGCTGCGCACCCGGATGGAGAGACGTTTGCCGCGCAGATAGCGCTTCTCCAACCCGGCCGTCATGAGCTTGCGGGCCTCGACGTTGTGCCTCAGCGTCCTGGCGCCCATGAATGCCTTCACCACATTCACCTTATCGAGATTCGAATCCACGCTCATGTACTTGCAGCTCAAATCCAAGCTTACCTTCTCCAGGTTCAAATCCAACTTCGAGTTCGGGTTGTAGGGAGCGGTCCCTCCAGGGCCAACTCCATCCTTCACGTAGATGTGCGAACCTTGCGGCAGCGCCGGGACAGCGGGAATACAGGCCAGGGCGACTCCCAGACCAAGCAGGCTGTGGACAGCACGGATTCTGGTCTTCACCGCATCCTCCTCCCAAACTGACGGGTTACCGATCCTTCCCGCCAAATTAGTATACCCCGAATAGCGGCGGGATTCATCTCCCCCGTGGTTCTTTTCGGGTAGGGGAAAGGCCGGGCGAATTGACTTCAATCGGATTTTCGGCTTAAATAACCGACTCAATTATCCGCGGATCAAGGGAATTGTGGGTATCTTTTTCCGCCGGGCGGGGGGCGGTCGGCGGCCGAGTGAGCCCGCATCCGGAACCGAACATGAGCCTGCTCAAACAAGAGGCTGTCGGGAGTGACACGGTCTGGGGCGATATCCGTGAAGATGTCTCGCTTGAAGCGGCGCGCGAACCCATCCTGGCCAGCTTTCTGCACTCCACCGTCCTCAACCACCAGAGCCTGGAGGACACGCTCAGCTTCCATCTTGCCGCCAAGCTGACCAGTCCCAGCCTGTCTCCCATGCTGATTCGGGACGTCATCGACGAGGCGCTGGCCGACAGCGCTTCCATTCGAGCCGCGGCTCGGGAGGATCTGAGGGCTTTCCGCGACAGAGACCCCGCCTGCGGCAGCTACGCCGAGCCTCTACTCTATTACAAGGGGTTCCATGCCCTCCAGTCCTACCGCGTGGCCCACTGGCTGTGGACGCAGGAGCGTCGTCAGCTGGCTCTGCTGCTCCAGAACCGGATTTCGGAAGTCTTCGGCGTCGACATTCATCCGGCCGCCAGCATCGGCAAGGGGGTCTTCATCGATCATGGCACGGGCGTGGTAATCGGCGAGACGGCCGTGGTCGACGACATGGTCTCCATGCTGCACGCGGTAACGCTGGGAGGAACAGGCAAGGAGAGCGGAGACCGGCATCCCAAAGTCCACCGCGGGGTCTTGATCGGGGCCGGAGCCAAGATCCTGGGGAACGTGCATGTGGGCGAGGGCGCCAAGGTCGGAGCAGGCAGCGTGGTCCTGGCCGATGTTCCGCCCCACTGCACCGTCACCGGGGTTCCGGCCAAGGTGGTGGGATGTCCCGACGTGGATGAGCCGGCGGTCGAGATGGACCACCAGATTCCCGAAGGGCCCAGTGTTCTGTCTGAGAAATAGCCTCCATCCCTGAAGCATCCGGCGAACATCCGCCATGAAACGTACCGTCCTCGTCCTCCTGATGGCCAGTTGGCTGGCCTGCGGCCGTTCATCGGCTCCGGAGGCCGGCTTCGTGCCGCTGTTCGACGGCAAGTCTCTTCAGGGTTGGCAGCCGGTGGGGAAGGTGGGCGAGGGCTACCTGGCGGAGGACGGGGTGTTGATCTGTCCCGCCGAGGGCGGGGGCAACCTCTTCACCGAGCGGGAGTACGCGGACTTTGTCCTGCGCTTCGAGTTTCGCCTGCAGGATGGCTCCAACAACGGGGTCGGCATCCGCTCCCCATTGGTTGGGGACGCCGCCTACCAGGGCTTGGAAATCCAGGTCCTCGACAACCACTCGCCCCGTTACAGGGACAAGCTCCGCCCGGCCCAGTATCACGGGTCGGTCTATGACCTGGCTCCGGCCAGGCGGGGTTTCCTGAGACCGACGGGAGAGTGGAACCAGGAGGAGATCCGCGCCCTGGGCCGGCAGATCACGGTGACGCTCAACGGGACCGTCATCGTCGACTTCGACATGGATTCGGTGACCGACCCCGAGGTCCTGGAGAAACACCCCGGCCTGGCCCGGAGCAGCGGCCATATCGGCTTCCTGGGGCACGGGACCAAAGTCGAGTTCCGCAACCTGCGAATCAAGGAAATTCACCGGGAGTCCGGGAAGGGGAACAGCGAACCACGAATGGACACGAATGAACACCAATAGACGGAAAGAAGTGACGAGTCGTTAATCGGGGGGACAACCGATATCGAGAAGGTTATCTGCCAAGGACAGGAAGTGAACCCAGAACGGTCAGAATGAGTCCCCCATTGTCTTCCCCGGCCAAGGCTCCGGAACGCTTCCTGGGGCGGGTCGAATACTATCGCAAGTACCGCCCGGGCTACCCCGAGGGCCTGGTCGCATGGCTGAGGGAGCTGTCGGCCCTGAAGCCTGCCCACCGCGTCGCCGACATCGGCTCCGGGACCGGGCTGCTGGCCGAGCTCTTCCTGCGGCACGGCTACCCGGTCGCGGGTGTCGAGCCCAATCCCGAGATGCGGCAGACGGCTGAAGTCCGCCTCAAGCGCTACCCCGGCTTCCGGAGCATCGACGGGCGCGCCGAAGGCACCACCCTCGGCAACCGGTCGGTGGATCTCATCGTCGCCGGCCAGTCCTTTCACTGGTTCCGGATCGACCGGGCCCGAGAGGAGTTCCAACGCATCCTGGACCCGTCAGCCTTCACTGTGCTGGTCTGGAACCAGCGGAAGACCGAGAGCACGGGATTCCTGAGGGACTACGAAGAGTTGCTGCTGCGCCACGGAACCGACTACGCCCGGGTTCGCCACCAGAACATCGGCGAGGACCGGTTGCAGGCATTCTTCGGTCCGCAGGCGTTCCACAGGAAGACTCTGGCCAACTCTCAGGTCTTCGACCGCGAGGGTCTCATCGGCCGCACCCTCTCCTGCTCCTTCGTGCCCCTGCCCGCACACCCCGGGCACCTGTCCCTGATGCGGGCGCTGGACCGGATTTTCGAGGAGTGGCAGGTCGAAGGAAGGGTCGCCTTCCATTACGACACGCTGGCCTATGCCGGCAGGCTGCACCCGCCCCGGCCGTGACCCGACCGGCCCAGAGGACCGGCCCGGGCATACTTTCGTCTTTCGGAGACGGCGCCTGGCGACGCCCCGATGACACTCGGGGGCGCCCGCTGCCGGCCCAATCCGTCAGGCTCCGCAAGCACTCCCCGTCGCCCGGGTTACCCGGAACCGTTGTCTCATGACCAACGCACCGCCCACGGACCGAACGGAAACGGATCTCGAACGGCTGGACAAGCAGACACTCTGGCACCCTTTCACTCAAATGAAGGAGTGGATGGAATCCCCGCAACTGGTGATCGAGCGGGGCCGGGGAGTCTACCTGTACGACACCCGGGGAAGGAAGTATCTGGACGGAGTCTCCTCGCTTTGGGCCAACATCCACGGCCACTCCCACCCCCACATCGTGCGGGCCATCCGCCGCCAACTGGATCGCCTGGACCACAGCACCCTGCTGGGACTGACCAATGTTCCCGCGGTGCAACTGGCTGGCAAGCTGGTCGAGCTCACGCCCCCGAACCTGACCCGGGTCTTCTTTTCCGACGACGGGGCCACGGCCGTGGAAATCGCCCTCAAGATGTCTTTCCAGTACTGGAGAAACCGGGGCCGGCGATGGGACGCCAAGAAGAAGTTCGTGGCCTTCTCCAACGCCTATCACGGAGACACCCTGGGATCGGTGAGCGTGGGCGGCGTCCGGCTCTTCCACGAGATCTTTCGGCCCCTGCTGTTTCCCACCCTCAAGGTGGCTTACCCCCATTCCTGCCGCTACCCCCCGGGACAACCGGCGCCGCAGCCTGAGATCGATCACCTCAACGAGGTCGAGCAGGTGCTGCGGACCCGCCATCGCGAGATCTGCGGCCTGGTGGTGGAACCCATGATCCAGGGAGCGGGCGGAATGGTGCCCATGCCTGACGGCTTCATGGGAGGGCTGGCCGAGCTGACCCGGCGCTTCGGAGTGCACCTGATCCTGGATGAAGTGGCTACCGGATTCGGCAGAACCGGCCGGTTCCTGGCCCTGGAACACGAGGGCATCCGACCGGATTTTGTGGCCCTGGCCAAGGGAATCACCGGAGGCACGCTGCCGTTGGCAGCCACCCTGGCCAGCGAGGAGATCTTCGAGTCCTTTCTGGGCGATTACGAGGAATTCAAATCCTTTTTTCACGGGCATACCTACACGGGGAATCCGCTGGCCTGCGCGGCGGCCCTGGCCAACCTGGAGGTCTTCAGCAAGGAGAAGACTCTGGAGAAGTTGCAGGGAAAGATCGGCTATCTGACCAAGGCGCTGCGGCGCATGTGGGAGTTGCCCTGCGTCGGGGACGTCCGGCAACTGGGGTTCATGGTGGGGATCGAGCTGGTCCGGGACCGCGGCAGCAGGCAGCCCTTTCCGCTGGGACGCCGCATGGGCCATCGGGTGGTCCTGCAGGCCCGGCGGCGAGGCGTCCTCCTGAGGCCCCTCGGCGACACCGTTGTGCTGATGCCCCCGCTGTCGATCAGCCGGCCCCAATTGAAAACGCTGGTGGAGGTTACCTACAATAGCATCCAGGCAGCCTGGGAAGAGGAGTGACCCCGGCCCACCCACCGCAAAAGGACGACGCCACATGAAATTCCACTGGGTTGAACGGATGGCGCTTGCGTGTTTGCTGCCGGCTTTGGTCGCCTGCCAGGCGCCGGATGAACCCGCAACCGCGGACGCGACTGCCGAACGACACCTGAGCAACCTGCGTCAACTGACCTTTGGCGGCGAGAATGCCGAAGCCTACTTCTCCTTCGACGGCCAGCGCCTGATATTTCAAGCCACCCGCGACGGCGGCCGGTGCGACCAGATCTTCGTGATGGGCACCGACGGCAGCGGCATCACCCGGGTCAGCAGCGGCAAGGGCCGCACCACCTGCGCCTATTTCCTCAAGGACGGCCGGCAGTTCGTCTATGGATCCACCCACCTTGGCAGCGAAGATTGTCCGCCCCGGCCCGATTTTTCCCAGGGATACGTGTGGCCCGTCTACCCCGACTACGACATATTTCTTTCGGATTTCAACCAGGCCCTCACCCGGTTGACCGACTCTCCGGGTTACGACGCCGAAGCCACCCTCTCGCCCGATGGGGAAAGGATCGTATTTACATCCATGAGGGACGGTGACCTGGATCTCTACTCCATGAACATCGACGGGTCGGGCGTTCAACGGCTCACCGACACCCTCGGTTACGATGGGGGCGCCTTCTACTCCCCCGACGGCCGGAAGATCGTCTACCGCGCCTCTCACCCCACCGACGAGGCCGCCAAGGCCAAGTACACGGACCTGCTGAGCCGGAACCTGATCCAGCCGAGCCAGCTCGACATCTTCGTGATGAATGCCGACGGCAGCGGCCGGGTTCAGGTGACCCGCAACGGCGCCGCCAACTTCTGTCCCTTCTTCCATCCGGACGGGCGGCGCATCATCTTCGCCTCCAACCTGGGCGACCCCAGGGGCCGCAACTTCGACCTCTACCTGATCGACATCGACGGAACCAACCTGGAACAGGTCACCTTCGACGAGACTTTCGACGGGTTCCCGATGTTCTCCCCGGATGGCAAGCAACTGGTCTTCGCCTCCAACCGCCACGGAAAAGTCCGCGGCGAGACCAACATCTTCATCGCCGACTGGGTGGAGTAGGCCCGACCGGGAAGCAACCCTTGGCTCCTCCCCGCCAACACGATCTCCTGCCAAGATCCTTTTTCGACCGCCCCACCCAAACGGTCGCCCGCGAGCTGCTGGGTTGCCGTCTCGTCCGAAAGCTGGACAGGTCTCTGCTGGCCGGGGCCATTGTCGAAACGGAAGCCTACATCGGCGAGAGGGATCTGGCCTGTCACGCCAGGGCGGGCCGTACTCCGCGAACCGAGATCATGTACGGCCCCCCGGGATTCGCCTACGTCTACTTCACCTACGGCATGCACTGGATGCTGAATCTGGTCACCGAGGCGGAAGGATTCCCGGCGGCCGTTCTCATTCGGGCATTCGAGCCTCTGGAGGGGATTGCGCGCATGCAGGAACTCCGCGGCGGCAAGCCCCTGTCCCAACTGGCCAGCGGTCCGGCCAAGCTGACCCAGGCCCTGGGGATCGCCCGGGGAGAAAACGGGCTGGACTGCTGCCGGCCCGACTCACCGCTCACCCTGAACCGAGGGGAGGTGGTTCCGCCTTCCTCCGTGGTAGCCACGCCGCGCATCGGACTGGGCCAGACTCCCGAGCCCTGGCTCTCCAAGCCGTGGCGCTTTGCGATCCGGGGGAACGGGTTTGTGTCGAGGTGAGACGAGCCCTGGAAGGATTCAGGGGTGCCTGATGGGAACGATGGGAATAAGACAGCAGATGCTGCCCTATCAGTCACTGCGAATCAATACTGAATTGCCGTCTCGAGTGCGTAGTTTTACGACACTTGCATAGGCGGTGGTTCCGGTCGTTCGGATCAAGGTTCCCGACTCTCGGTACTTTACCGGGTATTCGCTTAGCAGGTTCCCGTATTGGTTGTACCGGCAAGCAACTGCGGTGTTGCGTCGGGCGTGGCTGCCGTAGAACCGGGATTGCAGAAACTCAGCTTCAATCCCAGTTGCTGTGACCTGGAGCTTCCGGATAACCAGCGATGTGTCGTTCAGTTGTCCGTACTCGTCAGTCATGCCTTGAGACACGTTCAACCATGATCCTGACGGTGCTTGCAACGCAACCACTTCTGTCAATGCCAGAGTGCTGGGGTGGTAGAAATTGACGTTGCGAGTCCCGGGGACCACCGCGAAAATACCCCTCGGGCAGATTCCAACTGCGGCTAGATCGACCAACGGATACAGAGTCCTATAGACATTCTGTATGCTTCCAGACGAATCATACAAGTTGGTATCCAACTGTAGAAATGAGCGGACATGGGTGCCGTCTGCACGGTACTTGTGCAACAAAAACAACTGATCAGACCGACCAAAATATCGGTCGCTGCTCAAACCCGCCACAATCAGATCACCGCTGGCGTCAACAAGTATTCGCCGAGCCACAACAGGCTTACCCAGCAACACAGAGCGTTGATAGTTCCCTTGATTGTCATAGATTAAAACGCCGGACTTGAGCGCTTGATCCTTCCAGACGGACAGCACAAAAATGTCTCCCTGGGCATTTACCCAGAGATCAAAATCCCCATACTCGGTCCCAGATGTTCTGTTCTGATTAAGATCAACGGTTCGCGTGAGTTGCCCTGAGGAATTGAAGAGGTATAGGAAATCGTTACGGTTAGAAACTGCACGCACGCTTTGATTGGGAAGGACTTTCAAGACATTGGCCCTTGCATTTGAAGGGAGTGCCAGATTTGTAGATGCTTGGCCGTATGCACTGCTAACACTTGCTGACAACAGAATGGCCACAATGAGTTGAACTACGGTCGTCATTGCAATTCTCCGTTATTTCGTGGGCCATGAAGATACACAAGGCACATACTACGCTTTAGGGGGAAGGCCTAACAGCGTGTACGATACGCCAAAGACAAGCAGCCCAACCGCGATGCAAAGCAATGCGAATTTTCTTCGTGAGGCAAAGAATTTCATTTCTCCCCCCGGGGTTTGTAAATGTTGATCTTGTGGGAATCAGTGGTTGAAGTTTACTGCACTCTACAGAACAGAATCAGTAAAATTTCCGACAGTAATTTTTCCACTTCCGACAAGAAAGAGCATTTTTTGGTCAGTGGCGGGTGCCATGAGCGTGGGGTAAGCAGGAAAGACAAGAAACCGCAAGTGGCACTACAAACGGGTTGAAACCGAAGATTGAGGGGTTTCAGACGATCATCTTGCGGACCCCTCCGGGCGCGGGATCAATGCCCAGGGCGTCGTAGATGGCCTTCTGATCGGGCTCGGCCCGAGTGGCCTTGCGGACGTGCAAGGTCCGCCCATCTCCACGCCGGAAGGTCACCGTCATCCGCTCTGGATGTTCCCTCCTGGTCAACTCGCTTTCCTCTGAGAGTAAACTTTTCAAGTGTGTCCGGAATTGGGACGTGTGAGTCCCGGATGCGGACAGGGGTGGGGCCAGGCGGTTGGTCCTGAATCCCGTATCCCTCTGTTTCACAAAGAGTTAATGCTCTGGAACAGATGGCAAGGTAATTGCAGTAAGTCATCTGAGCCGAACCGCAGAGCCTGACTCCATAACCTCGAGGGAAGTGACTGTGCTAAGAGCCGAGAAACTCACCAAGCGATACCGCGGCATTCCGGTAGTTGACCAGGTGACGTTTGAGGTCAAGCCCGGAGAAGTCGTTGGGTATTTGGGACCGAACGGCTCGGGCAAAAGCACAACCGTGAAGATGCTGACCACTCTGCTGGAACCGTCTCACGGACAGATCCTTTTCAACGGCCAACCCATCCAAGTTGACCTTAACGGATACAAAAAGCGCTTGGGCTATGTTCCCGAGGAGTCCCATCTCTATCCCTATCTGACGGGAACTGAATACTTGCAGTTGGTCGGTCGACTGCGCTCTATTCCGGAAAGGTTGCTGAACGAAAAAATCGATGCGTTTCTGCGGTTGTTTTCGCTCCACCCCTACCGCCACTCTGCCACTTCAGCCTACTCCAATGGAATGCGACGAAAGATCTTGATCTCTGCTGCTTTGCTCCACAACCCTGACGTTGTCATATTCGATGAGCCGGATTCCGGGCTGGACATTGGGTCGGGCCTGGTTCTGAGGAGCCTTGTTCAGACGTTGGCTGAGGAGAGCAAGATCGTCCTTTACTGTTCTCATCTCCTCGATGTCGTCGAGAAGCTTTGCTCGACAGTGGTGATTCTCCACGGGGGAAGGGTTGTTGCGAATGACTCGATCGACCACTTGAGAACCTTGATGCGAAGACCCTCACTCGAGGAGGTGTTCACCGAGCTGGTGCGCCAAGAGGACGCAAACCATGTGGCGCGCGACATTGTGGACGTCATGAAATACTGATGTGATCATGGGCTTTTCTGGAAACTTCCTGGGTCCGGAAAGACGGGGTCCCGTTTTTCTACTCACCCGCCACTTCTTCAGACAGTTTTTTCACAGTGACCTGCTGACCCCACAAACCGGGACGGAAGTAACCCTGACGCATGTCCTGGCTCTCCTGATGGTTCCAGGGATCTTCATCTCGGTTAGCCTGGCTCGCAAGTACCCGTTTCTCCTGGCCCACTTCCCTCTGTCTGTTCATCAGGAAGCTACCTTGGAGGACAAGTTTTTCTTTCTCTCATTCTCCATGCTTGTGATCGCGTTTGTGGCGGTGCTCAATTGGGATACTTTGTTCCCCACTCGCCAAGACTACAATATTCTCACTCCACTCCCCGTCCGGATGAGAACGTTGCTCGCATGCAAGGGGCTGGCTCTCGTTCTCTTGCTTCTCCTGTTCACACTGACAGTCAACGCCATTCCGACAGTGCTGTTTCCTCTGGTTGTCAATGCCAACATGGGTTCACTGCTTCATGAAGGACGGTTCATTCTGGAGTCCGGTGAGCGTGAACAGATTCAGGAGCAAGCCACGTTGGTGTTTGCGGGGTGGTTTGTTTTGGCGCACGCTTTGAGCGTTATGGCCGGAAGTGCGTTTGCTTTCTTATCGGTGGTTTCGATCCAGGGAATTCTGATTCATCTGTTCAGAAGCGAGATGCTTCGGTGTGTTTCTCGTGCGGTACAGCTGCTGATGCTGATGAGTCTGCTTTCGGTGTTCTTCGTTTTCCCCCAATTGATCTTCAGTTTCGAGAGTCTGCAGCATAACGAACTCTTTCGGACCCTTTTCCCCCCCATGTGGTACCTCGGTCTCTATCAATGGCTTCTTGGCAGTGGAGACTTTCGGCTTGAATGCCGAATGGGTCTGACAGCACTGACGATGACGGCCCTTTGCTGTCTCCTGACAACCCTGATTGCCTACAAGCGACAGGTTCAGGAGTCGTGGGAGTCCATGGAGACAGTGCGCCGGCCCGCAAAGGGTATTCGTTTCTTGGCCGCCACCTTTGATCGCCTGGTGTTGAGGAACGCAACAGAGCGCGCCACATTTTACTTTGTCGCAGGAACGCTCCTGAGAAGCCAGAAGCACCGTATTTTTCTGGGTGGGTATTTCAGTGTGGGAATGGCATTGGTACTTGTTGTGCTGATGGATGCACTCTCGAGGAGTGGACCCGAAGATTGGAATCCGCAAAGCATCCCGCTGCTATCCGTGCCGCTGATCCTGTCCTTTTTTGTCCTGGCCGGAATGCGATACGCCTTCACCGTTCCGTCAGAACTGGAAGCCAACTGGATCTTCAGGTTGGCTGAAAACAAGGGGAACGCCAGCGCGATTTCAGGGGTCCACAAAGCCATGCTGGTTTTGGGCATCATGCCTCTATTCATGATGTTGTTCCCTTCCTATTTGATGGTGTGGGACGCGACGTCCGCACTACTTCACCTTACTTATGGGCTTACCCTTGCACTGATTCTCATCGAGATCCTCCTTTTCAAGTTCCCGAAGATCCCGTTCACCTGTTCCTACCTGCCCGGCAGAGCGAACCTCAAGGGTTTATGGTTCCCCTATTTTCTCTTCTTTGTGACTTACGCCTATGCCATGGCAAAGCTCGAGGCGTGGCTGTTCGACAACCCGCTCTATTTCATACTGTTTAATGCCTTCGCAATTCCTGCATTGGTTGTAGCCGTGATGTACAGGAACGACCTATGGAACAGCAATCCGGCAATTGTTTATCTTGAAACTGCCGAACCAGCCGTCAGAACTCTGAAACTGAGTGGATAGCCCACAGAGGCCCGGCGACGAGTGTCTCACCGTTGATTCGAATCGAGAACACGGAGAAGTACCACTTTCAGAGCATTGAGATGATCCAAGTGCTCAGGAATGTGGGTGAAGGAGGGATGGGAGAGAATCCACAGTGAGTGCAAACGAGAATCCATCAGCGAGAATCCTGGTCGCTGACGATCAATCGGCTGTGTTGGAAGCTGTTCGATTGTTGCTCAAGCGGGAAGCCTTTCACGTAGAGACCGCCCGGAGCCCACGGCAAGTCCTTGGTCTTCTGAGGTCTCGGGAGTTTGATGTCCTGCTCATCGACCTGAACTACACGCGGGACACCACATCCGGTCAGGAGGGACTGGATCTGCTCACAGAAATTCGCGAGCTTGACGCGACACTTCCAGTGGTGGTGATGACAGCATGGGGAAGCATTGAGCTCGCGGTAGAGGCCATGAGACGAGGCGCTCGAGATTTCATTCAGAAGCCCTGGGAAAATCAGCGTCTGGAAGCGATATTGCGGACCCAAATCGAGCTGGGTCGCGCACTGCGTCAGAGCCGCCGTCTCGAGGCCGAGAATCAAGTACTACGGGATCAGAAGCTTCCCAGGCTGATCGCGGACTCCGAAGCCATGGAGCCAGTCCTGGAGATGATTGAACGTGTGGGTCCCTCGGATGCGAATATCCTGATTTCCGGAGACAACGGCACGGGCAAAGGGGTGGTGGCGCATCATCTGCACGCGGTTTCGCGAAGGGCTGCAAAGCCGCTCGTGACGGTCAATACAGGCGGGCTCCCAAAAGGTGTATTCGAAAGCGAGGTGTTCGGCCACATCAAGGGCGCTTATACCGATGCGAAAGCCAATCGTATTGGACGCTTTGAGATGGCCGACGGGGGCACCCTCTTTCTTGACGAGATATCCAACATTTCCCTCAACGAGCAAGCCAAACTCTTGCGGGTCCTGGAGAGTGGAGAGTTCGAACCTGTCGGTTCTTCGAAGACTCGCATCGTCGATGTCAGAGTCTTCTCCGCCACCAACGCTGATCTCAAGATAGCTGTAGCCGAAGGCCGGTTCAGGCAGGACCTGTATTTCCGGCTGAATACCATCGAGATCCACCTGCCGCCCTTGAACCAGCGACAGAAAGACATACCGCTGCTTGCAGAGTACTTTCTCCAGCGGCATGTGCGGCGCTACGGCAAAAAGTTGGTCGGATTCGATGACGCCGCCTCACGGGCCATGCGTGACTATCTTTGGCCGGGAAACGTCCGCGAGCTCGACCATGCCGTAGAAAGAGCAGTCCTCATGGCAAAGGGTACGAGGGTGCACGTTGCCGACCTTGGCCTCGGTCTTCCCCGCAGCGGAGCCAATGCTCTGGAAGACCTCAATCTGGAAGAAGTCGAGCGACTGTTGATCCAGAAGGCACTGGTCCGGTGTAAAGGCAATGTCCGCAGAGCGGCAGAGGTCTTGGGGTTGAGTCGGAGCGCTCTCTACAGGAGGCTGCAGCGACACGGTCTGTAAGCCTTTCCGCATGGATAAACAGGGCAGCAATTTGTTTGAGCCTGTTGACCAAAGGGCAGATCTTATGACGGAGCGAACACCCATCACAAAACGAAGACTCACTCATCAGGGGCGGATCACGCTTCTGGCGGTTGGTGCGGGAGTGCCGGCAACGGCCGTGGCCTTGATCCTGCTTTGGACCGGAGATTTTGGCTCCAGGACGCAGTGGACCTTGACGCTGTTTCTTTGCCTGCTCTGGTGGGGATTTTCCTTTGCTGTGCGCGGGTGGGTGCTTTCCCGGCTCCAGACTCTGTCCAATCTTCTTGCGGCACTGCGGGAAGGAGACTATTCATTTCGGGCAAGAGATGCGAGAAGAAATGACCCCTTGGGTGAGGTGATGTTGGAAGTCAACACTCTTGGTGAGACTCTCCGAGAGCAGCGTCTGGAAACACTGGATGCCACCAATCTGCTCCATCGTGTGATGGCGGAAATCGATGTGGCTATCTTTGCCTTCGACGATAGACAGCGGTTGCAGCTCGTGAATAGAGCTGGAGAAAGGTTGTTGGGGCAAACTTCAGAGAGGATTCTGGAGAGTCGAGCCAAGGAACTTGGCTTGGCCGATTGCCTGCAAGGCGAGCCTGTGGCGATCCTGAACAAGTCCTTTGCTGGACAGTCAGGTAGATGGGGTGTACGGCGCAGTAGCTTTCGATCCCAGGGGTTGCCGCACCAACTGCTGGTTCTGTCAGATTTGAGTCGTACCCTCAGAGAGGAGGAACGCTTTGCCTGGCAGCGTCTGGTCAGGGTCTTGGGCCACGAGCTCAATAATTCTCTCGCACCCATCAAGTCCATAACCGGAAGCCTCGAGAGCGTGATGTTCCGGAAGCCCCGGCCAACAGACTGGGAGGACGACCTTCATCGCGGCTTGGAAGTCATTCGGTCTCGCTGTGATTCGCTCAACCGTTTCATGCAGGCTTATACGAGGCTGGCACGGCTGCCAAGGCCAAAGATCGGCTCGGTAGAACTGGGGGGCTTGATCCATCGCGTCATGAGTCTGGAAACCCGCCTTCCGGTTGTGCTGAAGGCGGGCCCGGATCTCACCATCCAGGCCGACGGGGATCAGTTGGAACAACTGCTGATCAACCTGGTGAAAAATGCCGTCGATGCCGCTCTGCAAACACAGGGTGCGGCAAGAATGGGATGGATCAAGAACAAGAATCGATTGGAAGTCTGGGTAGAAGACGATGGTCCAGGGCTTTCGGACACCGCCAACCTGTTTGTGCCCTTCTATACGACGAAACCCAATGGATTGGGGATCGGATTGGTCCTGAGTCGCCAAATCGCCGAAGCTCACAGCGGACGGCTCTCGTTGGAAAATCGAAAAACCGGCCAAGGTTGCGAAGCCCGTCTCTATCTGCCGCTGGAGCACCAAAACCAAGCGTTTGGAAGCTGACCGTGAGCCTATGAACAGTCTCTCTTCGAGGTCATCAGTTGGCAAGGGTAGCGGCTTGGATATCCCTCGCGAAGACGCTGTTTTCAAACGTCGTCTGCGACGCATCCTATACCCGGTAGTCATAATCGTTTCCATAGTCCTGATCCGCGTTGGTGTGTCACGTTTGGAGCCGGCTGCACCCATAGTCACCCGAGGGACCGTATGGACGGATACCGTAAAGCGTGGTTCGATGCTGAGGCGAGTCCGTGGCCTCGGTTACCTGGTGCCCGAAAAAATTCGCTGGATTCCGGCGGCGACCGACGGCCGAGTCGAGCGGATTCGTGTCCTGCCTGGAGCTGCGGTCAACAAAGACGCCGTCTTGGTGGAGTTGAGCAATCCCGAACTGAATCTGGCTGCCTTGGAGGCAGAGTTCCGATTGAAGGCTGCTGAAGCCGAATATACGGATCTCAAGGTAACGCTCGAGAGCGAACGACTGGATCAATTAGCCGCGACCGCGCGGATTAAAGCCGAATATCGGCAGGCCCGATTAAGGGCGGACCGGGATGAGAGGCTCGCCGAAGAGGGTCTGGCGCCTGACCTGACTGTTCAGCTCTCCAGGGTCACAGCGGATGAATTGGCCAGTCGAGTTGTCCTTGAGGAGAAGAGGATGGAAATCAGTGATGAATCCGTAGAGGCACAACTGGCGGCTCAGCTTGTAAAGGTAGAGGAGCTTCGAGCGGTCCACCGATTGAAGCTGCGTCAGTTGGCCTCCCTGAAAGTGCGAGCCGACATCGAAGGAGTACTACAGGAGCTTCCAATAGAGGTGGGTCAGCAGGTAACTCCCGGTACGAACCTGGCCCGCGTGTCAGATCCCTCTCGGTTGAAAGCCGAGATCAAGATTGCGGAGACGCAGGCCAAGGATATTCAGTTCGGTATGCCCGCAAGTATCGATACTCGAAATGGAGTGATACGCGGAATTGTGGTGAGGATTGATCCCGCCGCGCAGAACGGGACGGTAGCTGTGGATGTCAAGCTTGAAGGGCCGTTGCCGAGAGGAGCGCGCCCGGACTTGAATGTGGAAGGAATCATCGAGTTGGAACGGCTTGAGAACGTGCTGTATGTTGACCGCCCTGCCATTGGACACGAAATGAGTCTCGTAACACTCTTCAAGCTTGTAGAGGAGAGCGGCGAAGCAATTCGTGTTTCAGTCAGGCTGGGCCGAAGCTCAGTGGATAAGATCGAGATACGGGAAGGCCTGGACGTCAAGGATGAGGTCATACTATCGGACATGTCGGCCTGGGACGGTTACGACCGCATTCGGCTGGATTGAGGGAGAAAGATCCATGAGCGCCAATGACCCATTGATTCAACTGGATGACGTGACCAAGGTCTTTTTGACTGAAGAGATCGAGACTCATGCGCTCTCAGGAATCCACCTGAAAATCAGCAAGGGCGAGTACGTTTCCATCGCGGGTCCATCCGGTTGCGGCAAGTCGACGATGTTGTCGATTCTGGGTCTATTGGACTCGCCCACGGAAGGCAGCTACATCTTCAACGGCAGGCCGGTGGAAAGCCTTTCCCACTCCCAAAGAGCGCGCATTCGCAACCGGGGAATAGGCTTCATCTTCCAGAGCTTTAACCTCATTGGCGATCTCACCGTCTTCGAGAACGTGGAGCTGCCACTGACCTATCGCGGGATCAGATCTTCCGAGCGACGTGACCGCGTTGGCCAGGCTCTCGAAAGGGTCGAAATGGAGCATCGTTCCAAACACCTGCCCAGCCAACTGTCCGGTGGTCAGCAGCAGCGTGTCGCCGTGGCAAGAGCCTTGGCCGGTCGACCTCTCATTCTTCTGGCCGATGAACCGACGGGCAACCTGGACTCCAGGAACGGGGAGGCTGTTATGGCACTGATTGACGACCTCCACCAAGAAGGGACGACTGTCTGCATGGTGACTCATGACCCTCGCTACTCGCGTCACGCCGAACGAACCGTCAACCTCTTTGATGGACGGGTTGTGGACGAACAACTGGCGACCGATGGTCAAGTACTTATGGTCGACGCTGGCTAGACATGAGTATCGCCGAGCCTGGCTCCCATGTAAGCTGACAACACGCCAATCCCAAGGCGGCCGCGAACGGTGAACTTCAACAGAGAACAACCTGGATTGCTGTCGCGGCTCTCGGACCTGCTTGACCGTGTCGGCCCAGAATTTCGGCTGGCGCTCCGGTCAACATGGAAACACCGCGTGCATTCTCTCACGGTGATCGCAACGATAGCGCTGGTCACTGCTTCAGGAAGCGTGATCTTCAGCGTCGTTGATCGAATCCTGTTTCGTGCAACTCCTTATTCCCACGAGGACACCCTTGTTTCAGTCGGTGTTGTCGCTCCAATCGATTCGGTCGAGTTCCTGATGAGCGGCACCTACTTTCAATGGAAAAACAGCGGTGCTTTCCCTGCAATGACGTCTTGGACCGGCGTCACGGATTGCTCCTTTGTAAACGAAGTCCCCGTGGGTTTCGTTTGCGCGAGGGTCGAGTGGGATTTCTTGCGGGTCCTCGGTGTACCCCTTCCATTGGGAAGAGATTTCGACTGGGCAGAGGATCGCCCCGGGGCGCCGAGGGTGGCGATATTGTCCCATGATCTTTGGAGCAGCCGATTTGGTCGGAGCCGTGAGGTCATCGGCACGGAATTCTCCTCTGAAGGCGGGCATATAAGAGTTGTAGGGGTTCTTCCGCCCGACTTCAAATTACCGAACCTGCAGCCTTTTGACATTCTCGTACCGCAGTCTCTCTCTGAAGGGGCGCACAGCCCCAAGGCAACACACATGCTGAGGGCCTTTGCGAGACTGCAACCCGATACTACATGGGAACAAGCCCACGCAAAGCTGCAATCCCGGTTCCTGGAGCTGCTTCGATTGGTGCCGCCAAATCTCCGAAACGAAGTGAGTCTTCGTATCCGTCCCATCAGGGAATATCATCTCGGCAGCGCGCGGATGGCTTCCTGGCTTCTCCTTGCCGGCATCATCGCGGTGATTCTGGTCGCGTGTGCGAATGTTGCCGGCTTGCTCTACGCTCGCGATGCGGGCCGGAAACAGGAGCGAGCGATACGGCATGCTCTCGGAGCGACGACGGCAAGGTCGCTTGCCGAAAGCACCGCGCAAAATCTGATGCTTGGGTTTGCTGGGGGTATCGTTGGACTGGGATTGGCAAGCATTCTATTGGAGGCTCTCATCAGGCTCGCCCCGGATGGAATTCCTTACCTGGATCAGGCCAGCATCAACTGGCGCGTTCTGGTGTTTGCGATTGGAGCGTCTGTTCTCGCAACGATTCTTCCCAGTGTGTCCATCGCGCTGCAGCGACCACAACTTGGCACGTTGTCGGGCGTTCGCACGACTCGTTCCGGTCTGGTCCTCCGTCAGTTACTGATTATCGCCCAAGTATCAATTTCCATGTTTCTGCTGTCGCTGGCAGGGCTCTCGATACGAAGTTTTGTGAACATACAGAATGAGCCGATTGGAATACGCCCGGAAAAAGTCTTCACCGCAGAGATCGTACTGGGCGCCCCTTACCCTCGCGCGGAACAACGGCAAAGATTCTTCGGGACGTTGGAATCCCGAATTCTCCAGCTTCCGGGGGTTGATGCTGTCGGCGTCAGTGACACGTTGCCCCCGGATGGCCCTGTCCGCAGCAAGCCACTTTCCATCGTTCAGATTTACGGGCGCCCTGTAGCGGAAGAAGGCCAACTCGGAACCGTCAACTGGCGAGCCGTAACTCCCGGGTACTTTCGGGCTCTAGGCATACCCATCGTTCGGGGCCGACCGTTTGTGGACGACGACAGGAAGAGCAGCGACAAGGCAGTCATTCTCAGCGAGCGTCTTGCCGGGGTTCTCTTTCCAGGCGCGGAGCCGCTTTCGCAGCATGTGCGTTTCGGTCCCGAGGAGCCATGGTGGACAGTCGTTGGGGTGGCTGGAAACGTAAGGAATGAGGGTCTGACTGCCTCACCTGGACCCGAGTTCTACCTCGTGCGCAAGGACGCCCCGGACTTGGGCCTTGGAGCTCTTCAGACTGAGGCCACGAGCCGTCGAGCTGTTCTTGTGGTCCGGAGTGATTTAACCGTCGAGGCGATTGGGAGGTCGATTCAATTTGAAATCGCCAAACTCGATCCGACGCTGCCAGTCAACGTCGAGGCCATGGATGAGATTATTGCTCGTCTGAGGACTCCGTCGCGTTTCAATGCAACTGTACTCGGGTACTTTTCTGTCCTGTCATTGCTGATGGCGTCGGTAGGAATTTACGGGCTGATCTCGTTCGTGGTAGAAGAGCGAAACCGCGAACTCGGGATCAGAATGGCGCTGGGAGCGACCCGCTGGCATATCGTGAGAGTCGTTCTATCGCAAGTGTTGGTCTGGACCGTCACGGGAGCTGTTATCGGGCTGGTCTGTGCTTTCCTGGCCGGAGATCTGGTGCAATCCTTACTGTATCGTGTGCAGGGAATCGACTTGTTCACACAGTCGGTGACGATCGGTGTTTTGCTATTCACGTCTCTCATTGCCGCCACAAGGCCGATTATCCGCGCCAGTCGGGTCGACCCTGCAACGGTATTGCGTTACGAATAATTGGGTCCTCACAGTCGTAGATGGCCTTCTGATCGGGCTCGGCCCGAGTGGCCTTTCGGACGTGCAAGGTCCGCCCGTCTCCACACCGGAAGGTCACCGTCACCCGCTGCTGTCCTTCCAGGATGCGCCGCAGCATGGTCCAACTGGAGGAGTTGCCCCGCTGCTTGAGGCGTTTGCGGATGACCTGAGCCAGTTGATCGGCGATGACGGTCAGGAACCAGTGGCCTTCCGAGAAGGGACTCCCGGGGACGGGGTGGAGCGCAGACTTGCGTATCGAGAGAGACCAAGGTTAACAGCTTCCCGGCGCCGGTGGAACCGGCGGCCGCGGTTCTACAAGCCTTGTCCTCTCGCCGCCCAGACAGGTTACAATAGGGCCGCCCAACCGCCGCCACCGCGGTTCGACCGCTTCGAGCCGAGCCGGCCCATCTCCCGAGGAACTCCATGCGCATTGGCATCGTGCTGACCCCCATTTCCGACCACCACCTCCGCCTGGCGAGCCAGGTGGGGGTCTCAGACGTGGTCATCCGGTTCCCGGGACTGGACTATTCCGATCTGGCCGACCGGAAGGCCGGAATCGAGTCCTTCGGCCTGCGGGTCTCGGTCGTCGAGGGCTACCTGCCCATCGAGGACATCAAGCTCGGGGGGGCCCAGCGGGATGCCGAGATCAAGCAGATGAAGACACTGATCCGCAACATGGGGCGAGCCGGGATCGGCCTGCTCTGCTACAACTTCATTGCCGGCGGCGACTGGGCCAGGACTTCGGTCCATGAAAAGGGGCGCGGAGGCGCCCTCGTGACCGGCTTCGACCTGAGCGCCCTGCCACAGGCCTCTTCCTCGACGGAGGACTTGCCCTCGGCCAACCGCCTCTGGGAGAACCTGGACTTTTTTCTCCGGAGCATCCTGCCCGTGGCCGAAGAGTGCGGGGTCGCGCTGGCCATGCATCCGGACGATCCCCCCATTCCCAACTTCCAGGGCTATCCGCGCATCATGAACAGGGTCGAAAGTTTCGAACGCCTGATGGGCCTGAGTTCAAGCCCGGCCAACGGCATCTGCTTCTGCCAGGGGACCTTCGCCGAAATGGGAGTGGACATCCCCTCCACCATCCGGCGCCTGGGACCTCACATCAAGTACGTCCATTTCAGGGACATCCGGGGGACCAGCAGCCGGTTCGTGGAGACCTTTCACGACGAGGGGCAGACCGACATGGTGGAAGCCATGCGGGCCTACCGCGACATCGGTTTCGACGGACCCATACGGCCCGACCACGTTCCCCAACTGGCGGGCGAAGAAGAGGGTGAGGCCGGCTACACCACGCTGGGCCGGCTTTTTGCCGTGGGTTACATGCGAGGGTTGATGCAGGCCGTCGGTGCTGCCGGATGACCCACCAGACAATGTTTCAATTTCATCCCCGCCATGATTAAAGTGATTTGCCTGGATATGGGCAAAGTCATCATCGACTACGACCCAACCATTCCGCTGGCCTCGCTCGGGACACACTCCCAACTGTCATTGCCGGAGATCAAGCAAGTCCTGACCGACAGGGAACCCCTGTTGCTTTTCGACCGGGGCCACTATTCCCGATCCGACTTCTACCGGACCATGTGCGCCCGCCTGCGGCTGGATGTCTCCACCGAGGAGTTCGAGCAGCTCTGGACTTCGCTGTTCCTGCCCGAGCCGTTGCTGCCGGAGTCCTTTCTGCTCAGCCTGAAGCGCCGCTACCGGCTCCTGATGCTCTCCAACGTCAATGAAGTCCACTTCGAGTTCATTTGGAAAAACTATCCCCTGGTCCGCCATATCGAGGAGCGTCTCCTGTCCTATGAGCTGGGCTGCCTGAAACCGGAGCCCGCCATCTATCGGATCGCCATCGATCGGGCCGCAGTCCGCCCCGAAGAGATCTTCTTTGCCGACGACCGTCCGGAGAACGTGGAGGCCGCCCGGCAGGCCGGGATTGTGGCCACCTGCTTCCAGTCCGAGCAGCAGCTCAGGCTCGCTCTGGGGCAAGCCGGGGTGGTCGTCGAATGACGCCGGCCGGTTGAGCAGGCTCGGCCGATACCAGTCATTGACTTGCGATTTCCGATCCTGGCTGACATCCACGCCAACCTGGAGGCGATCGAGGCGGTCCTGGAGAGGGCCCGGGGGCAGTGTGACCCGGTGATTGGCTGCGGCGACCTGGTGGGCTACGGCCCCGATCCCAACGAGGTGATCGAGGCGGTGCGGCAACTGCGTCCGGCGGTGGTGGTTCGCGGCAATCACGACAAGGCCGCGGTGGGATTGAAAGGCCTACTGGAGGCCGATTCCGCCGACCTGGACCTCCGGAACCACGTAGTTCCAGTCCCGGGGCAGGTTTTCAAAGGCCACCTGAAACTCGGCGGCCTGTTGCGGAGCGATCCCGCGCTTCCCCCGATACTCCAGGGCGGTGCGCGCTTCCTTCAAGACCACCTGGTCCAGGGAATCCTTGAAGAGGAAGGTCAGCTCCACTTTCCGAATGGTGCCCTCCCCATCGTTGGTCAGCGTCCCTTCCACGTAGAAGATTTCGTCCCCCAGGAAGTTTTCCCCCTTGGCCAGCCCCAGACCGGAGAGAGTCACCTGCTCCCGGTAGGCCTCCTCCCGGGCCGCCTTTTCCGGGTCGGCGGGGGGGCGGCTGGAGTCCCCGCAACTCACCGCGGCCCATGACAACAGCAGGGCTGAAATCACCCAGAATTGACGGCTGGCAGGCATGGCCGGAAGGTAGCACAGCGGTTGGGGGGTGTCAAACCTCCCCCGGGGCGGTGTCGGTAACATGTGAAGTGACCGGTGTGAGTCGCCCGTGAAGGGTCCGCCTTGGGTAACGTTGAGCCTCTTATTTCACGCTCATCCGAGGATATTTGATAGAGTCGGGAAGAAGCCCATGAAAAATCCGGCGCGAATCGTGGCTGCAAAGCGACTTCCTGGGTGGCCAGCCATCCTTGCAACGATAGCCTTGCTGCTGCTCAGTGGGGGACCGCTTCGTTCACAACAGCGCGGTCCCGCCGTGGAGGTGTACGGACTGACCGGCGCCTACCACTTTGGAAACCGGTCGAACCTCTTGAAGGGGGGCGAATGGAATCCGCTGGCCGGGGCGGGGTTCCTGCTCCCCCTGGGGTCCCGCTGGGCCGTGTTGACGGATGTCGCCACGAGCCGCCTGGAGGTCAATGCAGGGCCCCATGGCCCCTATTCCGACCACCCGTACTCAAATTTCTACAGAGCGAACCCTCAGGTTCGCAATGAAGATGCCACGACTCAACGACTGATCGCCGTTCTGCCTTCGATCGTCCGGTTGTGGGGACGGGACCGATTCTCCCTCTACCTGGGCGGCGGTCTTGGCTGGGAGCATCAGCGTCAATGGATCCGGTATCGGCCCGTTGATGAACGTGCGCAGCCCGATGGAAGCAGCCTGTTGGTTCGTGCCGAAGAATTCGCGGACCGCAGGGATTCGGTATCCGCAGCCCCCTTGCTTGTTCGGGCGGGTCTGCTTGTGAGCCTGACTCCCAGCCTTGTCTTGCGAGGCGGCTACTCGCACATTGTCGGTTACCTGGATACACCCGCCTCCCGCTCCTTTGAAATGGGAATCGGATATCGTTTCTAGCCTGAAATGGAAGATTCCCGAGGGCAAGGCCGATGAAGGCGACACTCACCGGATTGCGGGGCTTGATGCTGGACCTGGACGGCACTGTCTATGAAGACAACCGCCTGATTCCCGGAGCCGCCGAGGCCATTGCCGCCCTCAGGGAGCGCGGGTTCCGGCTTCGCTTCGTGACCAACACCACCAACAAGCGGCGGGAAACCATCCGGGACAAGCTCCATGCCCTGGGCATCGAGTCCGATGCCTCGGAGATATTCACGGCTCCGGTGGCAGCCAGCCTCATGCTGCGGCGTCATCCGGAGGCCCGCTGCTGGGTGGTCACCCGGGGCAACTCCATCCAGGAGTTCCAGGGCCTGAGACTGGACGAGGACCAGCCCGACTTCGTGGTCCTGGGCGATCTGATGGAAGGGTTTACCTTCGACCTGCTCAACCGCGTCTTCCGCAAGCTGATGGAAGGCGCGGAGCTGATCGCCATGCAGAAGAACCGTTACTGGCTGACGCGGGGCAAGCTCACGCTGGACATGGGGCCGTTCGTAGCCGCCCTGGAGTTCGCCACCGGACGCAACGCCCGGGTGGTCGGCAAACCCTCGCGGGAGTTCTTCCGCCTGGCGCTCTCCCACCTCGGACTGCCCCCTCATCAGGCGGCCATGGTGGGGGACGACTGGGAATCCGACATCGGCGGCGCCCAAGGCGCAGGCCTGCGAACCATCCTGGTCCGAACCGGCAAGTATCAGCCCAAAGACGAGAAGAATCTCGATCCGCCACCGGACGGCGTGATCCAGAGCCTTGGCGACCTGCCGGAGATTCTTCCTTAAGTCAGAACAACCTCACAACCGATTCCCGCAGTTGCCCCTCAGCAACCAGGGGCCACACACCCCGCCCGACTGAATATGGCAGCCGCACCTGTTGAGTCGGCTGTCCAACGCAGAACTGGGTCTCCTATTGGCCCAAAGCGCTGACTGGCACAACTCTTTGGTTCGAAGTTGATTCCGATCTGTGCCGACACCTTGAAACTCCCTGCACGAGTATGCACTAACAACTCCACGATTTTCTAAAGTGAATGCGATAATCACACGTAGATATATCCAGTATTGACATATTACGTAGGAATATCTAAACTTAATCCATTCGTACAGCCGCATACGGAATTGGCGAAATCCACAAAAAAACCTCTACCAACGCGGAGGTGTTGCATGGTCATTACCCTCGACGAAATTGGGCGACGATTGCGAGTCGCACGCGAAAATCGGCAGATCACCCAAGAGAGGGCCGGTGCGGTGCTCGGTGTGCAGCGGTCGGCGATCAGCCTAATGGAATCCGGCCAGCGGCAGATCTCCACGCTTGAGTTGACCCGTTTGGCGGATTTGTACGGACGGTCGATTGAATGGTTCGTCAACCCAAATATCCCGCTTGAACTGGAAGACCCGGTGGTCGCGCTCTTTCGCGCCGATCCAGGCCTGCAAGGCGAGGTCGTGCAAGAACAAGCGTCGCGTTGCCTGCGTTTGTTGAGAGAAGGAGCTTCGCTTCGAAAACTGATCGGCCGCAGGTCCACCGCCTCCCTGCCGCGCTACGAGTTGTCGGACCCCAGATCGGTCGGACAGGCCATTGCACAAGGGCGGCTTGTGGCCGAGCAGGAACGGCGACGGCTCGACTTGGGTAACGCGCCCGTAAAAGTACCCGAGACCTTGGCCTACCAGAATATTTGGACAGCCGCTCTGCAGCTTCCGGGTGAAGTTTCAGGCCTGTTTCTAAGCAGTCCCGAGTTCGGCATGGCTATTTTGGCCAACCTTTCCCAATCGCCGGTACGGCGGCGGTTTTCCTACGCGCACGAATACTGTCATGCGCTGATGGACCGCAACGAGCCCGCTACCGTTACCAGTGTCCACAACACCAAGACAAGGACGGAACAGCGGGCCAACGCTTTTGCGGCCGCCTTTCTCATGCCTGAAGAGGGTGTGCGAGGCTTCCTGCATCACTTGGGCAAAGGAAGAGGATCCCGCCGTGAGGAAGCCGCGGTCGATGCTGTCACTGAAAAGGGTATTCGGGGCGCGCTGAGAAGCCCGGCGCGCTCACAGCATGTCACCTACGCGGATGCGGTGCTGTTGGCCCGGCATTTTGGCGCGAGCTATCCAGCGGCAGTATGGCGTCTGCGCGGCTTGAACCTCGTGAGCGCCGAACAAACCCAAACCCTTCTTGATCAGGCCACAGATGCCCTCCGCTATTTGCGCGCTGTCAGAGCAATGTCCGATGTTGATGGATCTGAAGCCGGCGCACATCAGGACCACGAGTTGCATCAGCAGATTCTATCGCTGGCATTGGAAACCTGGTGGCGCGGGGAGATTTCGAAGGGCCGGCTGCTCGAAGTAGGAAGATTGTTGGAAATTGAAGAGGAGACGATCCTGGAGCTGGTTGACTGAGGCCCTTTACATGTAAGGTAAATATCTGAAGCCGTCGGGGGACTTAAGTGTAAGGTTGGCGACCTGACCGCAATCTATCGGTCCCTCCCGTACCCATCATAAACTAAATGGTCCGACGGGATCTCCAATGCCCCGAAACGCCAAAACCAACGTTCATTCTATCCTCCTTGGTATTCTGGTCTTCCTCCTCGTCGTGTTGTCTTTGGCCTTTGTGGTTGCCATGTTCTCCGAGAACCCCACATGGGCTTTCGAACTTGTCGGGGTAGGCCAGAAATACGAGGTTCTGAAATTTCTGGGAATCGGCATGGGCGGCATCTTGTTTGCATTGCAAGCCCTGGCATCTCACAGACGCGCCAAGGCCATGGAGGATGCCGCAAACCAGCAAGCCAAGGCCACCCGGAACATCGACCAAGGACAGCGGCAGGAACGTCTGAAAAACGCCATTGAGCACTTGGGGCACAATTCGGACTCGGTGCGGCTGGGTGGGGCTTACGAACTCTTCCATCTGGCAGAAGACAACCCTGAGTTGTGCCTTACGGTGCTCGACATACTATGCGCCCATATTCGCCGGACGACGAGCGAAAACGAGTACCGAGAAATGCACAATTCGAAACCGTCGGAAGAAGTTCAAAGTCTGTTGACATTGCTATTTGTACAGGAACACGGAGTTTTCACAAATCTCCCCGTGAACTTGCAAGGAAGCTGGCTGAACGGGGCTGAGCTTTCCGGAACAGAACTGCGATTAGCCGATCTTTCTGAAGCACACCTACAATCGCAGAGAGTTTGTCTGATGAAGATTCAAGAAAAAGGCTGCGGGAGGAACTGGAGCCACACATTGGTAGACGTATAAGTCGTAAACTGCCCAAGAACAGCGGCGCCATTACCGGAACCTACACCGAAGAAGAAGCCGAAAAATGGATTGCCGAATACGAAGAAGCCCTGTCAGAAGTCTCAGAGGACGACAACTAATGTCGACTCTGCACTGGGAAACGATTGACGAGGAAATACGGACCGGCTTTTGGATACCCAATCGGTAAATGAGAGGAAACACCCGATCCGTGGGCCGGCAAAGCGAACTGAGCGATGGTGTTTCACCGTTATACGTAGTATGTTTCTGCCATGATCCAGTCATGGCGCAACACGGCAAGCCTTAAAGTTTGGGAAGGCCAGCGACCAAACCGGTTTCGCAGCCTCGATTTCGAGGCGGCCATTGATCTGTTGCTTGCGCTGAACGCCGTCGAGACCCTTCGGGACCTGAGTCCGCTTCAGAGTGTCGGGTTGCACAAACTCAAGGGTACGCGCAAGGGACAATGGGCTATGACCGTGAACGGACCATGGCGGATCTGTTTCGAGTTCCGTAAGGGCGATGCATTTAATGTCGAGATCGTCAATTACCACAGAGGATAGAACCATGCATCCAGT
Organism: Terriglobia bacterium; assembly: GCA_963665655.1. Taxonomy (GTDB): domain Bacteria; phylum Acidobacteriota; class Terriglobia; order Versatilivoradales; family Versatilivoraceae; genus Versatilivorator. Next base: position 2,417,767 of record OY762429.1, on the reverse strand, counting down.
CTCACACCCAGGCAGATTGCTGAAGCGGGAGTTGGAAGCGCGCAACCTGAGCGCCAACCGACTGGCTTTGGCACTCGGTGTACCTTCCGGCCGCATCACGGACATCTTGAACGGCCGCAGGTCGATCACTGCCGAGACTGCAGTACGGCTTGGCCGCTATTTTGGCAACCGACCCCGCTTCTGGCTCGAACTTCAGAGTCAATACGACATCGCCCTGGTGGAACGCGACCGCGGTGCGGAAATAGACAGGCGAGTGGAGCCTGCTACCGCCTGACACGCATACCGACTCTGCACTGGCTGACGAGAGATGGGGACATCCTCGCGGCTTCGGGTGTGCCCTATCGGCCACTGGGGAAACGTCCACGCGGCGCCGGTTCCCTTCCCAGCCGCTCAAGCTCCCACGAAGCGGCTTCGCCGGGGTATGCTATCCTTTCCACCAAAAACATCCTGGCTGTTGAGTTGATGGCGGCAGTTCAAGTTCCAATGAAGGACTGTGCGAGATGAATCCTGAAACGAGTCCGTTCAGCCCCGGACAACCCGTGCCGATTGAGTTTTTTATCGGGCGCATCCGTGAAATCGAACGGCTGAGAAGCATGGTGAAAGCCGGCACCCAAGGCAAATTCCGAATCGGATTCGTCAGTGGCGAAAGAGGCATTGGCAAGAGTTCCCTGGCTTCTTTCGTACGCCACCTTTCCGAGCACGAGAGCCAAGTCGCAGGATGCCATGTCTTTCTCGGCGGCGTCGAGGACTTTAAGGAGATGCTGCGAAGGACCTTCGACCGGCTGTTGAAGGAAAGCATGGACAAGCCGTGGCATGAGCAAATCAGAAACTTTTTTGGAAACCGCGTCCGCAAGGTCGGCCTGTTCGGAGTCACACTGGAACTGAGTCTCAAGGACAGTGACTTGTCGACACTCGCCCATGACTTTGTGCCGACCGTCACCCGTCTTCTGGACAGTCTCAAGGGCCACAAGAGCACTCTGTTTCTCATTCTGGACGGCGTCAACGGTCTCGCGGGATCCGAAGTCTTCGCCAACTGGCTGAAAAGCACCGTGGACGAGATCTCCACATCCCGACGGAAAATGCCTCTCTGCATTCTGGTGGTTGGACTGGAGGAGAGACGCCAGGAACTGGTATCGAAGCAACCGTCCCTTGCCCGCGTTTTCGAGTTGATCGACATCGCTCCCTGGTCCGAGGATGAAGCCATGGGCTTCTACCGGAAGTCGTTCGGCTCGGCGGGCGCGAAGATCGGCGCAATGGAGATACGTCAGCTCGTCCAGTTTACCGGTGGAGTTCCGATTGTGGCCCACGAGATCGGCGATGCGGTGTGGCGCACGGCCAGGGGTCTGCAAATCAATTCAAAAGACGTGCGGGAAGGTATCTCGATCGCTGCCGAATTGATCGGCTGGAAAGCCAGGACAAACCTTTTTGAAGGGAATCGCGCAAAATGGTCAGAATTGAGGATACCGCGGCAGCGCAGGCCGCGCTTGTCAGCGCCAGACGTTTGGACATATACGGGATAATTACTTCTAGCCAGCCGGGGGAATAATTCTTAATGAACCCAGAAAAGTTAAACGCTCCAAAAGAGCCTAAACGCTTCAGGGAATTGTGTGAAAAAGTTGGACTGGCTTTGATGTTGGGGCAAAAAGTGCACTTTGCATTGTCCTGTTACTATTCTGTTTTCCACGTTACTCATGGAACGTTGAGTAAGGAGCGGGCAAAGCAAAAACTGGAAAAGCATCTCTCGACGCCAATGGGAAACGTTATTAACTCTATCAACAGGGAAGCACCACTTTGTCCTGGTATCACCAAGCGCATATTGGAATTTAAGGACAGGAGAAATTGGCTCGCACACGATTTTGATCAAGAAGCGACTCCGTTCCTTGCCAGAGGCAAACGCTTTGACCACTACATCTGCAAAATGGAAGAAATCGCCACTCAAGCCTGCAAGATTATGCAGGAATTGCACCTCATAGGAGAAAAACTCGTAAAGGTCGGTGTCCAAGACCGGTTCAAGTGAGCCGAAACGCACCTGTGCCCGTTAGGGGATTCGTTCGTGGAGGGATCGAGAATGAAACAGCAGGTGCGTTGCGGAGCGGAAGCACCACCAAGTGAGCCAGAGGTTAGATGTAACCCATGCCGACTCTGCACTGGCTGACCAGGAATGAGGATATCCGCGCGACGTCGCGTGTGCCCTATCGGTTGTTGGAGGAGGCACGCGACTTGTCCGCGGGGGAGCCGGATTCGGGGAACACCCTGATTCAGGGCGATAATCTGGAGGCATTGAAAGCGCTGTTGCCGTTCTATGCCGGGCAGGTGAAGTGCATCTACATCGACCCGCCCTACAATACCCGCTCGGCTTTCGAGCATTACGACGACAATCTCGAACATAGCAAGTGGCTGGCGATGATGTGGCCACGCCTCGAGCTCTTGCGCGACCTACTGGCAGAGGATGGCTCGATTTGGGTGTCGATCGACGATAACGAAGGACACTATCTTAAGGTTGCTATGGACGAGCTGTTTGGCCGCTCGAATTTTGTGGCAAATGTGATCTGGGAAAAATCAGATAGTCCAAAAATGGACTCTCGACTTTTTTCTTCCCGACATGACCATGTGATTGTCTTCGCACGGAGTATCGATAGCTTCTCTGTAAGTCGAATCTTGGGCTAGATTCCAAAGCACTATGACAAAACGGATGAATCGGGGCGAAGGTACTACCTCAAGCCACTGAGGGCCATGGGAAGTGGTGAAGATACACGCGACGCAAGACCGAGCATGTATTTTCCGTTGACTACACCTGACGGACAACTCGTCTACCCCATGAAACCTGATGGATCCTATGGCCGATGGCGATGGGGGCCTGACAAGTTCAGGAAAGAACAATCTCGAATTGAATGGGTAAGAGGACGTTCAGGCTGGACAGCGTATTACCGCGTATTCGCGGACAGTGACGGGGGCCGGCCACCTGAAACAATTTTTCCTCATAGTGTGGCCGGCAGCAATAGGACCGCAAAAATCCACATAAACCAATTGTTCAATGAAGGCATTACCTTCGTGACGCCAAAGCCAGAAAATCTTGTTGAACATATACTCAAGATTGCCACCAACTCCGGCGACCTCGTCCTTGACTCTTTTCTCGGCTCTGGGACCACAGCGGCGGTGGCGCACAAGATGGGCCGGCGTTGGATCGGAGTGGAGATGGGCGAGCACGCCGTCACCCACTGCGTCGCCCGATTGAACAGCGTCATCGAAGGCGAGCAGGGCGGCATTTCCAAGAGCGTTGGTTGGCAGGGCGGCGGCGGCTTCCGCTTCTGTCGTCTCGGGCCTCCGGTATTCGACGTGGAGGGTCGTATACGATCGGACATCCGCTTCCCCGTGTTGGCTGCCCACGTGTGGTTTAGCGAAACGGACCGACCTTGGAGCGGCACTGAAGGCTCACCCCTTCTAGGCTTGCATGACGGCCGGGCCTACGGGCTGCTATACAACGGAATCCTCGGAGACAAGAGGCCCGGTGGAGGTAACGTGCTGACCCGTGCGACGCTTGGCGCCATCCGAGAAAGGGTTGCCCAGGCACATTCCAGCTTCGTGAGGGACAACCCCAACTATCCACTGACAGTCTACGCTGCGCAATCGCGCCTGACACCTCTCACGCTTGAGCGGGCGGGCATCACCTTCAAGCAAACGCCCTACGACGTAAAGGCTGGGACCTGAGTCGTTGAGGATTTGCGACAGTGGAATCGGCACGGCGGCAATCCGCATTCGGAAGTCAGTAATCATCCTCTCCATGAAGCTACAGCAGAATCCGATCGGCGTCTAGGCCCCGCATGAGTAACAAAGAAACTTGGCGCATCCGAGATCCGGTCCACGGGCTTGTCGTTTTCGGTGGCGGGTACGACGCACATCAAAACGAGACGGACCGAATCGCATGGCGTTTGCTCAACACCCGCGAGTTTCAGAGACTGCGCCGGATTCGTCAGTTGGGCTTCTCGGATCTGGTATTTCCAGGCGCTACGCACAGCCGCCTTGCACACGCCATCGGCGTCTATCATACCGCGCGACAGCTCATACAGGTGATCCGAAGTCGTCTGGAAACGTACAACGAGGACCGGGCGAGAGTCGTCTTGCTTGCTGCGCTATTGCACGATATCGGCCATGGTCCGTTCAGTCACGTCTTCGAGCACATCGCCCGTGCAGTGCGCTTGAAAAAACGTCATGAGGACTGGGGAGCAAAAATCGTTGAAGAAGATACCGAGGTCAACCATGTACTGCGACAGGTAGACCAGATGCTGCCCGGTCACATCAGCGTACTGCTGAAGGAGGAAGAACCCAAGGATATCTACGCCACTGTCGTTGCCAGTCAATTCGATGCTGACCGGCTGGACTATGTGCAGCGAGATCGTCTGATGACCGGAGTCGAGTTCGCGCATCTCGACCGCGATTGGCTGCTCGACTGCCTTGAGGTGGGGTCTGTCACAATCGGCGAAGATGAGCCGGTCGCGGCACCTTGCCTCTACCTCAACTTCAAGGGAGTACGAGTTGCGGAGGAATATCTGGAGTCCCGTTTTCGCCTCTACACAATGGTCTACATGCACAAGACCACAAGAGCTGCGGAGAAGATGCTCGAGACTCTGCTGAGAATTGCTGCGACGGATTTGAGAGGCGACGAACTCGCACGGCGGGATCCGACGTTGTGCTACTTTACATCAGACGAACCGTCATTTGATTCATACCTAAAACTCGACGATGCCGCAGTATGGTCCACCCTGGCGAATCTTGCTTCGTCGTCACACAATCAGGTTTCCAAGCTTGCAAGACGTCTGCTCGACCGACAGCTATACAAGTGCTTCGACGTAGGTGTCCTTGACGAGCCAGGTGGCAATCTGTACAAACGCTTCCGACATACATTGCGCAACCGTCATGCCGAGAAGTTTGGCAGCCTTCTATTCGACGACGCGACGGCCGCACTATACAAGTGGTACGGTTTTGACGATTCCTCCGCCCTCAACAAAATTCTGGTAAAAACACGCGACGACGACTCGGAACCAAAGGACATTGCCACCGTGTCGGGTGTTGTTCGTGCGCTCCGCGATGCGGAAAGAATCCAGCGCGTCTATGCTTCGGACACAGACCAAGTGAATACACTTCGTAGGATCATGCGTGAGGAGATCCAACAATGAACGCCGAAGAAATTGCAGTCAATCTGATCAAGCTGAGTCCTGGACAACTGGTCGGCCGGACGCGGCTGCAGAAGGAGGCCTACCTTCTGGATCGATGCGGTGCCGAGTTGGGGCTGCCGTTTACCTATCACTATTACGGTCCCTACTCCTTTGAGCTTGCTGATGGATGGGAGGATGCACTGGCCGAAGGTCGGATTGAAATCGAGGAGGAGCTTCGCAGGTATGGTGTCTCATATTCGCTCTTCAAGTTGAAGAAGCCTTGTAGCGGTCCAGACAACCTGGGTAATTTGCCGGCTGCCGATGCTCGTGCACGGCTGGAAAAGATGGCGGCGGTTTCCGAAATAGTCTTGGAGCTTGCCGCCACTATCATTTATCTGAAGGAAGAAGGTTACGGCGAGCCACCCATCAAGGAGTTGAAAACTCGCAAACCTCTCAAAGCGACTGACAAGCTGATCAAGAAAGCCACCGCTTTGCTGAGCGACCTCGAATTACCGGTAGCTAGCGACTGACGCGGTTAGATGGACCTCCCGGCCGTAACTCCCTCTTCAACTGTGCGCGCCGGAGGCCAGCGAGCCCAGGCAGCCTGCTTCATGAAGCTGAAGCAGTATCAGACCGACACCCTCTCCCTCTTGCGCCGCTTTTTTGAAGAGGCACGCACGGCTGGGCCCAAGAACGTCTACGAGGCGATCACTAAGGAGCAGGAACTAGCCGGACGGCTGGGGCGCTATGCCGGAGCCTACAACCCACTGGCCGGTCTACCAAACGTTCCCTATGTCTGCCTGCGTCTCCCTACGGGCGGCGGCAAAACCATCCTGGGTGCTTGCGCCATCCGCACTGCCCGCGACGCCTGGATCGAGAAGGACTATCCCCTTGTCCTCTGGCTGGTACCGACGAACACCATTCGACGGCAGACGGCAGAGGCGTTGAAAAATAGCCGCCACGCTTATCGGAAGGTGTTGGACGTAGCGTTCGACGGTCGGATTCGGGTGTTCGACATCGCCGACTTTACCCATATCCGACCGCACGACCTCCGCGACCGTTGCTGCATTGTGGTCGGTACGATTCAAACCCTGAGGGTAAAGAGCACCGAGGGCCGCAAAGTCTACGCCCACAACGAAGACATGGAGCCGCATTTTTCCACGCTGCCCGCGAACGCTCCGGGACTGGAGAAGCTGGAAAATGGCGGGGTCAAGTTCTCCTTCGCCAACCTGCTCCACATCCACCGGCCGCTGATGATCGTCGACGAGGCCCACAACGCCGTCACCAGACTGACGCGCGAGATGCAGGCGCGGGTGAATCCGTGCGCCATCGTCGAATTCACGGCGACCCCACGCCTCAGGTCGAACATCCTGTACAGCGTCACGGCTCAGGAGTTGAAAGCCGAAGAGATGGTCAAGCTGCCCATCATGCTTTCCGAGCACGACACTTGGCAGAATCCGGAAGCACTGGTTCTGTGGCTGGACCGGCAGGTACGCCAGATAGATATTCACCCGAGCATATTGCTCAAGTGGCTGCGGGATCTGGTTGACTACCTGATCAAAGTGCGTCGCATAAGCACCTCTGCCCTGATGCGCTGCAAGTTCATCCTGGCGCGAAAGATACAAGACAAGATCGACGGCATTCGCCGGAAGGAACGCCACAGCGTCTATCAGCGCTATCTCTTCGAGCCAGGAGCCAAGGCGGCGGTTTCATTCGACAACGCCTTCTCTTTCAAGGAAGGCATGTTCGGGAATCAACGACGCTACCGAGGGCGCTGGAGGCCGCAGAAACACTTCCTGGGAGCTGACCACGTTCCCGCCTTTGACGGCACCGCTGACGGCGAAGAATTTCAGTGCGCTCAGGCCCTGGACTTCCTCCCGGGACTCAGATATTGGGTCCGCAACGTGGCGCGCCATCCGGACTCGTTTTGGCTGCCGACTGCATCCGACAAGTTCTACCCGGATTTTGTGGCGTTGCTGGACGACGGGCGTCTGCTCGTTGTCGAGTACAAGGGCGCGTACGGTGCCGACAGCTCGGACACTGCCGAGAAGCGGACCGTTGGCGAGTTGTGGGAGCGGAAAAGCGACGGCAAGGGCCTTTTTCTCGTCGCAGAAAATATGCTTGACGGAAGGGACGTGCGCCAGCAGCTTATCGATAAGGTCAATCTCGCCTGAACCCCAGAGCCTCTTTCCCTCCGCGCGCAGCCTTTCGGACTCCGGAACACTCAATGCGTGAAACCCTGCTGAGCTACCTGCCCGAGTTTCTGGATCGCGGCGAGGACACCGCGCTGATGGGCCGCTCCGGGCTGCGGACCGACTACTGGTCCTACCGCAGGCTGGCCGAGACTGCCTTCCAGGTGGCCCGGGAGCTGGGGGCCAGGGGTCTTGTCAAGGGGGACCGGCTGCTGTTGTGGGAAGACAACTCCCCCCAATGGGTGGCCGCCTTCCTGGGGTGCCTGATGCGGGGGGTGGTCGTGGTTCCCCTGGATGTTCAGAGCTCCCCCGAGTTCGTTGCCGGCATCGAGCGCCAGACCCGGCCCAGGCTGGTTCTGGGAGGAAGTCCCGGCGCCTCGCTCGAAGACCTGCAGGCGCCGGCGGATTCAGTGGCTGCGTTCTGCCGGAGCGCGGCCAGCCAGCCCCCGACCCCGGACTGGAGCTACGCCGGCAAGGTCACCGGCGATCACCTGGCCGAGATCGTGTTCACCTCGGGGACCACGGCGGCGCCCAAGGGGATTCGCCTTACCCACCGGAACCTGCTGGCCAATCTCACCCCTCTCGAAACCGAGATCCGGAAATATGTCAAGTGGGCGGCTCCGGTCCATCCCATCCGCTTCCTGAGCCTGCTGCCCCTCAGCCATGTCTTCGGCCAGATGATGGGCATGTTCGTGCCGCCTCTGCTTGGCGGCCAGGCCCTCTTTCTCAATACCCTCAATCCCTCGGAGATCATCTCCGCCATTCGCCGGGAGCGCATCTCGGTGCTGGCCACCGTTCCCCGCATCCTGGAGCTGCTGCGGGACAAGATCGAGCGGGACGAGGCCGCCCGCAATGACCGCCCCCCGCTGGCTGAGCTCATCGACTGCAGCGCCGGGCGGCACTGGCTGCGTCGCTGGTGGACCTTTCGCCACGTCCGCCGCCGATTCGGCTGGAAGTTCTGGGCCTTCCTCTCGGGAGGGGCGACGCTCGAGTCCGGCACCGAGGAGTTCTGGAAGCGGCTGGGCTATGCCGTGGTGCAGGGCTACGGAATGACCGAAGCGGCGGCCGTCATCAGCCTTACCCACCCCCTTCGGCCTGGTCGCAGCTCGATCGGCAAACCCATGCCCGGCCAGGAGATCAAGCTGGACGAAGGGGGCGAAATCCTGGTGCGGGGGCGAAACATCTCGCCCGGCTACTGGGGGGCGGAGGAGGCGCGCCTGACCGACGACGAGGGTTGGCTGCGAACCGGGGACCTGGGCCAACGGGATGAAAAGGGAAACCTCTATTTCCGCGGCAGGCGCAAGGAAGTCATCGTCACCTCGGCCGGCTTGAACGTCTACCCCGGGGATATCGAAGCCTCTCTCAATCGGCAGCCCGAGATCGGCGCCAGCGCCGTGGTCGGCGTGGACGGCGCGCAAGGTCCCGAACCGGTGGCCGTGCTGATCCTGAGAAGTCCGGAGGCGGACCCTTCCACGGCGGTCCAACGGGCCAACCAAAGCCTCAGTCCCTACCAGCAGATCCGGCACTGGGTGGTCTGGCCCGAGCGCGACTTTCCGCGGACGGCCACGCACAAGGTGCGCAAGCGGGACCTGGTTCGGTTTGCGAGCCGGCGGGGAAGGGAACCGGCCGGCCAGGTCGGAGACAACCCGGAAGGCCTGCGGGGCGAAATCCTGACCATCGTCGAGAGCATCACCGGGAGCTCGCCACAGCGTCGGGACCGCCAGGCCAGTCTGACCTCCGATCTCAAGCTGGATTCGCTGGCCAGGGTCGCACTGATCACCCAATTGGAGGATCGCTTTCAGATGGACCTGGACGAATCCAAAGTCACCGAGGCTCTGACCCTGGGCGACCTGGAAGCGTTGCTCCGCCGCCCGGACGCTCTCCCCGAGGCCGGCCGGTCCGAGGCGGCTCCTTCAAGCCCCGAAAGCGGGGGCGATCGGCGGGCTCCGTCGGACCCACTCCCGGACCCAGGTTCCTCCCGGGCTGTCCCGGGACCTTCCGCCAGATCCTGGCGCCCCTATCCCTATCCCTACTGGTCCCTGAGGCGGCCCGCCGCCTGGATCCGATTCCTGTTCCAAAACTGTCTCATCTGGCCGCTCACCCACCTGCTCTGCTGGACCCGGGTGAGTGGGCGAAGACACTGGCACGGACTTCGGGAACCGGTGCTGGTGATTGCCAACCACGTGACCTTCTTCGATCCGGCGCTCATCCTGGCCCACCTGCCCTGGCGCTACCGGAACCGCCTGGCCATTGCCATGATCGGCGAAAGGCTGAGGGACTTCCGCTACCCGCCGCCGGGGCGCGGGCCGGCCCGCTACGCCGACACCCTGGCCTACGGGGTGACCGCCGGCGGGTTCAACGCCTTCTCGCTGCCCAAGCAGTCCGGGTTCCGGCGCAGCTTCGACTACGCCGGGGAGGCCATGGATCGCGGCTACAGCGTCCTGGTCTTTCCGGAGGGAGCACGCACCACGGATGGCGAAATGCAGCCGTTCCTGGCCGGAATCGGACTGCTGGCGGCCGGCCTCGGGGCCCCGGTCGTCCCCGCCAGGATCGAAGGACTGTATGAGCTGAAGCAGAGGAGATTCGGAGGGATCCGCTGGCCCTTCACCCGTCCCGGCCAGGTTTCGGTGACTTTCGGTCCACCACTGCGGCCTTCGCCTTCGGATTCTCCCCAGGATCTGACCCGGGAGTTGGAGCGACGCCTCAGAGGTCTGAGTCACCGCAAGGCCTGATCTGCCGAAAAGACTACAACTTGCCGGCGATGGCCTCGGCCATCTGAAGGGTGGTGCCGGCGCCTCCCATGTCGTAGGTCCGAACCCGGCCTTCCCGGATCACCTCTCCCACGGCCTCCTCCAGGCGTCGGCTCTTGCCGTCCTCCGACAGGTAGTCCAGCATCATTTTGGCCGCCAGAATGGTGGCGATGGGATTGACCTTGGACTGTCCCACGTACTTGGGGGCCGAGCCGTGGGTCGGTTCGAAGACGGCCAGCCGGTCGCCGATGTTGCCGGAGCAGGCGAATCCCAGGCCGCCCACCATCTGGGCGCTCAGGTCCGAGACGATATCCCCGAACAGGTTGGGCGCGACCAGGACGTCGTAGTCGAGGGGGTTCTTGAGCAGCCACATGGCCATGGCGTCCACGTTGGCGTGGTCCCAGGGGATGTCGGGGTAGTCCGCCGCGATGCTCCTGGCAGCCTCCAGGAAGAGCCCGTCGGTAGCCCGCACCACGTTGGCCTTGTGCACCACCGTCACCCGCTTGCGCCGGTGGTCTCGGGCAAACTGGAAGGCCGCCCGGATGATGCGCTCCGAGCCCTTGCGGGAATTGATCTTGCAGGAGATGGCCCACTGGTCGGGAGCCAGCCCCTTGAAGGGAGCAAAGGAGGGCGAGATCTCCTCCAGCAGGCGGGACATACTCTCCGGCACCGGGTGAAATTCCACCCCGGCATAGAGGTCTTCCGTATTCTCGCGAAAGATGACCAGGTCGATCCCTTCTCGAGTGTTGAGGGGATTGCCGGCAAAGGCCCGGCAGGGACGCAGGCAGACGTAGAGATCAAAGAGCTGGCGCAGGCGTACGATGGGGGAACGATAGACCAATCCCTTGTCGCGGAGCAGTGGAGCCAACTCCTGGTCGGCTTCCCGGGCCGGCTTGGAGGTGATGGCTCCGAACAGGGCGGCATCCACCCGTTTCAACAGTTCCATGGTGCGGCCGGGAAGCGGGTCTCCCTCCCGGCGCCAGAACTCCCAGCCAATATCGCCCGGGAGATACTCCGCGTCCAACCCCACACGATCCAGCACGATCCGGGCGGCCTCCAGGACCTCTCCACCCACGCCATCTCCCGGCAGCCAGGCAATCTTGTACTTGGGCATGCAGGCTCCATAATACTACAATAATAGTAGTCTATTGGCGACTCACTGAGCAACCAGTCCTTGAACTGCAGAAAGTTGGGACCGACCATCAACTTATACTATTTTTATAGTTTTATTACTCTGAAAGTCCCGTCCGAGCAACCGCTCGGCCATTATTATCTACTATAATAATAGTATAATCCGATGCCCCCTCCGGGGCCAGGAAGCGCAGCCTCTCCGAAAGGGTGCTCCGGCCACCGCCCGCGGCCTTCCCCCTTCAGCCCAGAAACCGTTCGACTCCCACCTTGTCCAGGGGAATGCGGGGCTGGCGTCCCAGGACCAGGTCCACCAGCACTTGCGCCGTAGCCGGCGCCTGCATGATGCCGGAGCTGGAATGGCCCGCGGCCCACAGGAAGCCGCCCGCGGCTCGTGGGTCCCTGCCGATAATGGGCAAGGTGTCGGGACTGGCCGGCCGCAGCCCGGTCCAGATGTCCAGCATGGCCTGCTCCATGATCCCCGGAAGAACCGTGCTCACCACCCCGGCCAGATAGTTCAAGCCCTCCGGCGTGATCCGTCTGCGGAACCCGATCTCCTCATGAGTGGCTCCCACCACCACCCGTCCGTCCGGCCTGGGGGTGATGTAGCCGTAGCGGCCCCAGCGGTGGAGCGTGTGGCGCAGGCCGAGCGCGGGCCCCTCCAGCGACATGATCTGTCCGTGATCGGGAGTGATGGGAACCGTGAGTCTCGAATCCAGCATGCCGGACCAGGCGCCCGCGGCGTTGATCACCCAGCCCGCGCCCAGCCGCTCCTGGCCGGACCGCACTCCGGCCACCCTGCCGCCCTCCCAGGTCAGGCCGGTCACCGGCCAGCCCGGGCGCATCGTCACGCCCTTGAGCCGGGCGGCCCTGGCGATGGTGGCCGTGTAGTTGCGGGCGTCCAGGAACCGGCCCTCGGGGTGCAGGATCACCGCCTCCACGTTCTCCGGAAGGGCCGGCTCCCGGCGGCGGGCCTCAGACCCGGCCAGGACCTCCAGCGGCACGCCGGCCGCTGCCTCCCGCTCGGCGTCGGCGGCAGCCTCGGCGGCTTCCCCGGAGCTCATCGCCAGGGTCATGCTTCCCCGGCCGCCGTAGCCCATCCTGCGGCCCGTTTCCTCGAACAGGGCCCCGTCGAGCTCGTCGTAGAGCCGCCTGGAGAGCAGGGTGGCCTGGCGGAACCAGGGGTCCCCCCGGGGATGAGTGGAGGGACCGATGATGCCCGCCGAGGCCCAGGAGGCCTCGCGGGCCAGCGGCCCCTTGTCCACCAGCGCCACCTGGAGCCCTTCCGCCCTCAGGTAGTAGGCGGCGCTGCAGCCGATGGCGCCCCCACCGATGATCACCACCTCCGGCTGCCTGGCCACGAGTCCGGGCCCTTTCCCGGCCGGGATCCAACCGGTATAAACCGGCTTCTCCCCCGGCGATTCTCTGTTAGAATGGCTGTCCTTTACGGTCCAGAACAGACCTTCAGGGCTGTCGGCGGACGGACAGCACGGCGTCGCCTGCCGCCAACAGTTGCCGGCGACAGGCCGGCGTTCCCGAGGATTCCATCCACGCCGACTCGACTGCGTTCAGCCCGCCCGCCGGCGGCATCTCCGCTTGCGGCCGCTCCGGCAAACAGAGTGAGTCAAGCACGAAAGCCAAGCCCAATGCAAGCCGGCGAACCCATTAATTCAACCAGGAGGATGCATGCCTGACAGGAAAAATTCCGCTAACAACGTATCGCGCCGCCGGTTCATGCGAACCACCGTCCTGGCAGGAACGGCCCTGGGCCTCAACCCCGCGGCGCCCGGGTCGGCGCCGGCCGCCGCAGGCGCCACCCCCCTGAAGAAGACCCGGAGGCCCGGCAAGTCCTTTACGGGAAAGCGGCCGGAAGACTATCGAGTGGTCTTGCAGGACATCGGCGACCCGCTGCTGCGCATGCCCTGGCCGCCCAGTCCGGAAGGCCTGGTGGAAGGCTCCATCGGACCGCTGAAGGACTCGGCGGTCAGCATGTACGCCTTCGGCATCAACCACGCCGGCGGCACCACCCACTGCTCCAAGCTCTACCCCATCATCGGTGAAGAGCAGCCCCTGCTGAAGAGCGGCAATACGCTGCGCATGATGCAAGCCGTGCAGCGGCTGTGCGAGGCGGGGCACGACCCCCTGGCGCTCATGTGCGACGGCGGTCACCAGGCCGGCCTGGACGTCTTCCTGCGCCTCCGCATGAACGATCACCACGACCGCTGGGGCGACCGAATCGGCCTGGACAAGCCCTCCCGGCTTCCCAAGGACCATCCGGCCGAACCCTATTTCTACACGCCCAAATGGAAGAAGGAGCACCCCGAGTGGTTGATCGGAGACCGCCACGCCTCCCATCCCGACACCAGCTTCGAGTACATGCAGGCCAGCGCCGGCAACTACGCCATCGGCCCCTACCGGGACCTCATCTTCAACCTGGCCGCCGAGACTCTCACCCAATACGACCTGGACGGTTTCGAGCTGGACTACTTCCGGTCCCCCTTTCTCTTTCCCAGCTATGAAGCCTACGTGCAGCGCCACGTGATGACCGAGCTGGTCCGCCGGATTCGCCGGGTCGCCGACGAGCAGGCAGCCAAGCGAGGCCGGCCCATCTTTCTTTCGGCCCGGGTCCCGGCCACCGTCGACCTCTGCCTGCGCATCGGGATCGATCTGCCCGTCTGGTTCGAGGAGGGGCTGCTGGACATGGTGGTGGTCAGCAACGGACTCTCCCCCTTCAGCACGCCGTGGAAGGAGCTGGCCGGGTTGGGCGCCAGGCACGGCATTCCGGCCCTGGCCTGCTTCACCCACGCCCGGCCCACCCGGGAAGGCAGGGAGTCGCTGCGGGCCTGCACCCACCGCGCCTTTTCCTCCGGGATCAGCGGCATCCAGTTCTGGAACTACTTCTACCGCATGCCCCACTACCACCGGCCGGGAGAAAATCCCCTGGACCTGAGCTTTACCCACGACCTGGTCGATCCCGACCTGGTGAAGAACGGTCCCAAGAAGTACCTGTTGGACGGCACCCCTCACACCGGAATACTGAACGCAACCTTCGGCCACGCCGAGTGGCCCGGTCAGACCCCCATGATGATCGGGCTCTCCAGCGACGGCATCGGCCACAAGGTCGCCTTCGACATCGCCGACGACCTCAGCCGGTCCAAGCCCAAGGGGTCTCCGCGGGCCTGGGTCCGCATCGTGGATCTCGGTCCCGAAGACCGGTTGGAATTCGCCTGGAACGGCAAGCCGATTCAACCTGATCCCAAGGCCTTTGCCGGAATCATCCTGAAGGACAGCCACGAATTCGAGTTCGAGCTGGATCCCGCCGATCTCCGTCCCGGCGAGAACCACCTGGAGATCAAGCTGCTGGAGCGGCACGCCCGGCTGGATCCCTACGTCACCCTGGTGGACGGGCGCTTGAGCATCCCGGAGTTGAAAGGGTCCTGACGGCCCGGGGGCTGCTTCCCACGAGCAATCGAGGAAGCCTTGTACAAGAGGCTCCACTGTCAATGTCGTTTCGACTCAAGAGCAATGGTCGCCGTCAACTCCTGCTGGCTCTGCTGCTGCTCGGCCTGGCAGCCTTCTGCCATCGCCAGGAAGCACCGCCGGATCCCAATCCGGCCAGAGCCCCCGCCGCTCTGCAGGACCTCTACGCCATCTTCAGCCATGAGATCAGACCCGAGGCGGTCGGCAACGTCTACCGGGCGGTGGGCAATCGCTTCCAGCTCGAGGGAAAGCTCTACGCCGCCGTCCTCAAAGCCCTCAACGCCTACGACATCCTGCAGGAGACCACCCGCCTGCCCGAAGCCGATCGGGAACGGCTGCTGCCCCGAAGCCACCGGGAAGCCGGAGAGGCCTTTGCCGCTCTGGAAGAATCCCTGGACTGGCCACGCATTCGGGTGAAGCTGGGTGCAGAGGCCGTTGAGTTCGACAACCCCTCCCCACTCGTCCTCTACCGGAAGATCCCACAGCCGGTTCTGCTGACGTTTCACAACGCCACCGCCACGCCCAGACGGTTTTCCCTCCGGAGTTCCGGTCTGAGGCTGGAGGTGGACACCCTGGAGGTGGCTCCCTCGGCCACCCGGCATCTGCCGGCTCAAATCGCCTCCCCGGAGACCGGGGAGGCGTCGGCCAGGCTGGCCGTGGAGTCCGAGGGAATCAGCGCGACCCGGAGCATCCCGTTGCGGGTGCGGGAAACCGGTCTGCTGGAAGGACGGCTGCTGGAGTCGGAGGGCGGCGCCCCCACCATCGGCCGGATTCGAGTGACCGATGCCGAAGGGCGTTACCGAGCACCGTTCGCCGCAGACTACGGTCTGATCCTGCGTCCGCGGAGGGACCCCGCCCGCTGGAGCTATGCTTCCGGTAACTTCCGCCTGCGCGCTCCGGCCGGCAAGATCCGGATTTCCATCCGGCGAGGCCTGGAATATCTCCCCGTCGACGAGGAGCTAGAGCTGGAGGCCGGCCGGACCCTGCGGCGCACCTTCGCGCTCCAGCGCTGGGCCCACATGGAGCGAGAGGGATGGCATTCCGGAGACACTCACATCCACATGCTGGACCCGCCCAGCGCGCTGTTCGAGATGCAGGCGGAAGACCTGCGGGTCGGCAATATACTGGTGCTGGAGCACATGGGGAAGACCTACTCCGCGGAGCACTTCCGGGGCGAGCTGGACCCGATATCCGATCCCCGGCACCTGGTCTACTACAACCAGGAGTACCGCAACCAGACCCTGGGCCACGTCAGCCTTCTCAACCTCAAGAAGCTGGTGGAGCCCATTTCCACCGGCGGCCTGGCCGTTCCCGAGACCACCGTTTACCGCTATTCCTACCTGAGACCCTCCCGAAAAGGGTTCCCCCGCCACGGCCAGGCCGGCTGGCCCGACGCTCTGGTGCTGGACGCCATGCGGGAGACCCACCGGCAGGGGGGGCTGGTGAACTGGGCCCACCTGCGTCCCGCTCAACTCGAGTTCCCCATCGACATGGTGTTCGGCGAGATCGACACCGCCGACATCCTGACCCACACCCGGCTGCCGCAGACCCTGAAGCTCTGGTACAGCCTGTTGAACTGCGGCTTCCGCCTGCCCGCCACCGCCGGAACCGACCGCATCGGGCCCGAGGAACCGGTGGGGCACCAGCGGGTCTACGTCAAGCTGGAGGGCCCGCTCACCTACCCCGCATGGATGGAAGGACTGCGCCGGGGCCGCTCTTTCGTGACCAACGGACCCATGGTCAGCTTCTCGGTGGACGGCCGGGGACCCGGTGAGACACTGACCCTCAGCAAACGCAAGGTCCTTGCCATCCAAGCCCGGGCGCATTCCCTGAGGCCCTTCGAGCGGCTGGAGATCGTGGTCAACGGGAAGGTGGCGGCCAGTGTCCCGGCACAAGGTCAGGGGCACCGCGCGGAGCTCAGTCTCGATTATCCGGCCGACCAGAGCCTGTGGATCGCGGCTCGCTGCATGGGGGGATCCCCCGAGGAAACCTCCATCTGGACCCATCCCCTGTTCGCCCACGCCAACCCGGTCCATGTCGATTACCCCGGAAGGGACCTGGCCGAGGCCGAGAGCGGATGCTATCTGCTCGACTTCCTGAAGCCGCTGGAGAAGTGGGCCCGGGAGGAAGCCTGGTTCGAGGATCGGGACCGGAAGGACCAGGCCCTGGCCACCATCCGCCAGGGCATGGATTTCTACCGCCGCCTGTGCAAGGGGGAAGGCAAGAACTGACCGGACGGCCACCTTCGAGCCTGGCCCGCTGCCTCAACCTTCCGAGGAAACCCATGACTCCCTCAACCAAACCCAGTCTGGCCCTGCTGCTCTGCCTGACCCTTGCCGCCTGCGCCCCAACCTCGGACGACCGCACCCCGGCGGGCAGCAATGGGGCGGAGAACTGGAAGCGGGACCAGCGCAGCTTCGTCTACCTCTCGGAGAGACGCGCCCGCTATGCCGGGATCACCCGCAGCGCCGAGGGCCGCCTGCTGATCCTGTACACCCACCAGACGGCGCAACAGGAGCGGGACGGTTCGGGAGAGCTCCAACTGGTGCGCCGGACCCGGGACGGGGACTGGTGGTTCTATCCGGAGACGGTCTTCGAAGGCCGCCAGGGGGAACCCCGGGCTATGGGCACCCTGACCACCCTGGAATCCGGCCGCATCATCGCCCCCTTCGCCGAGCTGAACGACGGCGCCGCCAGCAGCCGGCTGCGGCTGCTCTCCTCCGAGGACCACGGCGAATCCTGGACTGCCACTGCGCCCCTGGGGACCCACCCCCTGGTCTGGGCCGTGCCCTATGGAAGGCCCTTCGAGGCGGGAGACCGGGTGCTGATGCCCGTCCACGGGGCCGTCAGCCGGGAGGACCTGGCGGCCAGCCGCCTGCAGTCGGGACTGCTGCAGTCGACCGATGGCGGCAGGAGCTGGGGGGATTGGATCCCGATTGCGGTTCCCGGCCCGGAGGCGGACCTCAGCTACGAGTTTCCGGCGGTGCTTCCCCTGGAGGACGGGACCTGGCTGGCGGTCCTCACCCGGAGGCAATTGAAGAAGCGTCCCGGGCTTCCCCTGGATATTCCGCAGACGCTGGTGCGGTCCTACAGCACCGACCGGGGCAAGAGCTGGACCCCGCCGGAGCCTCTGTGCGTCGGCTCCTGGGCCAGCCTGACCCCCATGGGCAATGGCACGGTGGCCTGCTCCTTCGCCCTCTGGGCGGCCTGGGGCAGCATGGAAGTCATGTTCAGCGACGACGGCTTTCGAACCATCCGGCACCGGACCCCCTTCGTGGAACACAACTGGCTGCCCGGCTACGGACCCAGCGGCTGGGGCGGAGGCTGGGCCCGGGATCCCATTCCCCTGCCTCCGGTGGTCCCCAACCTGGAAGGGGACTGGAAGGCCGGCCACTACGGTTTTTCTTCCGGCCTGGCGCTGGACGGGGACCGCCTGATGCTGGTGCTGGGACAGCGGCAAAAGGGCAGCGGCTACACCGATCCGCCCCACGAAGTGAACCTTCCCATCGAGAAGGAGCGGATCGAGACCATTGTCATGAAGCGGGTGCCGGACCCTTCGGCCCCGGCCGCCGAACCTCCGCGGACTCATGGAGAGCCGGACGGCCAATGGTATCTGGCCGAGCGATGGCCCAAGGAAGAGTGGCGCCGGAAAGTCGGGCAGCCGCCCAACGACGTCACCCTGGTGCTCCAGTCGGGGCGCTGGATACGCCTCAAGGCCCAGTACACCGTTCCCCACCAGCACGGACCCGGCAGGATCCTGGGGCGGGAGCGGGGCTACTGGGTCTGGAAGTCGATCGACGGACTCCACTACCGGACGCACCTGCAGGGCTCTTATTCCGATGATCGGGGGAAGACCTGGAAGGAGGCCAGGGTGGAGGACCCGGTGCCGCTGGCTGCCGCCGTGCACCTGGGGGGCGTGGCCTTCGAAGAGCCGGACGGAACCCTGGTGGCTCCCGTCTACGGCTACCTGAACCAGGGCGACATGTCGGTCTCCCTCTACGTCTCCGCCCTGGTGAGGTCCCATGACGGAGGCGCATCCTGGGGCGACTGGAGCACCATCGCCTACGACCGCAAGAATCGCTACACCGCCTACAGCGAAACCCAGGTCATGGCCCTTTCCGATGACACCTGGGTGGCTTTTCTCCGCAGCGAGAACCGCAGCTACGTCCCGGTGATGAGGGCCGTCATCTCCCGGACCCTCAGCACCGACCGGGGAAGGACCTGGAGCCCGCCCCGACCCACGGCCGCGGCGGGGGTGACGGCCGGACTGCGGCTGCCGGACGGAGGCATCGCCCTGTCGGCTCAGAACACCTGCGGCTGGGGGCTGGCGGTCACCTACAACTACGGCCACAGCTGGAACTACGTGCTGCCGGCCACCTACTTCTCGGCCCGGGCCGGTGTGATCGACGACAAGTCCTTCTGGCTCCACGACGCCCACGGGGGGATCGTGTCCATCTATCGCCGGCCCTGAGCGGGCCTGTCTCAGCCCCCGGTTTGCGCTCCCGGTCAGCCAGCCGGCGAGTACCTGACCGTGAGCCAGGCTCCGCGCAGCCTCGGCCCGGGCCGGCGACTGCCGCCCTTTTCCACCCGGACCTCCAGCCGATTCATTCCCTGACGGACCCTTGCCGCCTGAACCGGGCCGCCAAGGCGCTTCAGACCTTCCGGAACATCCGCCCCGGCGGGCTCGACGGCTTCCAGAGCCAACCCTTCCCCATTGAGCCGGCCGGCGATGCGTTCACCCCGGTTCAGGCCTTCCAGGTCCAGATCCAGGCGGACCGAGACGCGGCGATCCGAGCGCCCGGCGGCCTCCAGGTCGTCGCCCACCGGAAGCTCGACGGCGGCGGCCGGCCCCGGATTGCCCCGGCTCAGCTCCAGGGGAAGCTGGCCCGGGTGGCTGGCGATGGCGTAGGGTCCGATTTCCTGGATGTAGTCCACCCCGAAGCGCTTGTCCCGAAACTGCAGGCTGGCGGCCGACTGAATGTCCTCAAGCAGGCCATAGGCCTCCGGCACCGGCCGGCCGTAGGCCAGCATGGGCACCTGGCGGTAGTGGTAGTTCCAGAGGTAGATCCCGTCGGCTCCGGCCGAGAAGATATTGGCAGCCGCGCCCCGCATGGTCTCGTCCGAACCGAACACCTTCAGGCCGCAGTTGATGCAGGGGTAGACGGGGACGTCGTGGCTGTGGCCCAGATTCACCAGCTCCTGCGCAGGGTTGGTGAAGACCGTGTATCCCCCGCCGATCAGCATCCGGTCCACCCAACCCTGCTCCAGCCAGGTCTCCACGTCCAGGCCGATGCGATTGCAGGCCTGCAAGGTCCCCGGCACCCTGACGCCCAGAAGCAGGGGCCGTTGGCGCGATTCCGACACCTTCCTCACAATGCGATGAGCTCCCCGGATGAGGTCGTTCATGAGAGGCGCTCCCGCCTCCTCCTCCCCGGGCTTGAAGTACCAGGGCATGCGAAAGAAGTTCAGGTCGATCCCGTCCAGGTCGTAGTTCTCGGCGGTGTGGCGGACCCACCAGAGCCGGTCCTCCCGCACTTCCGGTTTGGCGAAGTTCAGGCCCGACCACATGGCCGCCTCCAGGGTGGTGAAGGGACTTCCCTTCTGGCTCTGCTCTCCCAGCAGCCACTCCGGACGAGCCACCTTCGGGGGATAGACCAGCTTCCCCTCGGGCATCCCGAAGGCATCGTGGGTGTCGTTCATGCGGATCGACCCGAAGACCTCCAGGCCGTGCCGGTGGATGCCCTCGACCATGATGGGCGTCGGATCGTGGATGGCCTGGTTGAGCGGCCGGTTCTCCTGCTGAGTCTGCCAATAGCGGGTCTGCCCCGGGCCCTGGGCGATGCCCCACATGATGCACCAGGCGATGCTGTCCACCGGCGTTCCCAGAACGGGCCGCAGGCGCAGCCCCAGAAAGGCCTCGGCTCCCTGGGCCGCCTCGGGGTCGTAGACCAGGTCCCCGTCGTCATCCAGGATCAGCCGCCGCCTGCGTTCCACCGCCCTGCGGCGCGCCTGGTCGAGCCCCTCCCGCTTCCCCGAGCAGCCCGGCAGTCCCGCCAGCCAGGAGCTCCCCACCAGGGCCCCGGCCGTCCCCAGAAAACGCCGCCGGCTCAAGGGCGCCGGCTTCGGCTGTCGCACGATTCCATCATTTCTTTCCATGTATCCTCCACCCCCACCGTAGGGGTGTCCCTACGGTGTCGTGCAGGGCGACGATGCCGTACACGCGGGCTACTCTATCCAGTTCTCCGTCTCAAGCCCGGGAACCCTGGAGAAGTGCTTCCGGTTATTGGTCACCAGGATGCAGCCGAGAGTCAGAGCGTGGGCGGCAATCATGGTGTCATTACGACCAATGGGCTTACCGATTCTGAACAACTTGCCCTGGAGAGTCGCGAATTCGTCCGCAGCGGCCTCGTCCCAGGCAAGGACGCTGTTTAACCGGTCACAGAACAACCGGATGGAGTCGTTGTACCTTCCGACGCTGAGCGACCGCTCCGCGCCTGATCTCAACTCTGCATAGGTAACGGCGGAGATGCATAATTCAGCACCCGAATCGGCCTTTTCCTGCATGATTGCAAGCAGCTTCGGGTCGCGTGCCCGAATGACGTAGCTGCAAATATCGGTATCCAGCATGTATCGCATCAAAACGCGACTCGGCTGCTATCCGTCAACTCGGGACGGTCAGCCATGAAATCCTCCCCCACGGGAGGAGCTTCGTCGGCATAGGACTTCCACGTCTTGCGAACGGGCGCAATCACCAATGCATCGCCTTCCTTGCGGATGATCACCTCATCGACACCCTCGAACCGATATGCCTTCGGAATCCGAACGGCCTGACTGCGACCGTTGAAAAACAGCTTGGCGGTAGCTTGCATGACAACTCCTCGACTCAGACTGACACCGGACCTGCATCCAGATGTATATCACGAGCATATGCCACAGAGCAAATAGATCGCAAGAACCCCACAGTCGGTCAAACACCTTCGGATTCGACCCTCGATGCCATCCAGGAAGCGGCTGAGTTTGGCATCCCGGGCCTCGCCGCGGGCCTGCCTCAACCTCCCCATGGCGTCGTGCGGACGACCGGTCTTGTAGAGGCTGCTCGCCAGCCAGGCCAGGGCCTCGGCGTTTCTCTTCTTGTCCAGGCCCAGACCTATGGCGGCTTCATAGTGAGGGACGGCTTCCGCTTCTCGACTGTTGTTGTCGTGAAAGACCGCCAACTCGAAGTGCGCCAGGGCGCGGCTATCGTCGCCACCGGCCTTTTCAACCGCTCTGAGAAGGGCAGCAAGACTTCTTCGCTTCTTCATGCGCACCACCCGGCCGGACGCCAAGGAATAGCTGTAATTGGTCGTTCCAATGGGGAATCGGACCGGCCGTTCCCAGCACTTCTCACCCCGCCACCGCCCATCCTTCCGACAGCACCTCGGCCTGCTCCAGGACGGTGCGGGTCGCCTTCTCCTGCTTGTCGGGCGGGTAGCCGTGCTTGCGCAGGATGCGCTTGACCAGCCGGCGCAGGTTGGCCCGGACGTTCTCGCGCAGGGTCCAGTCGATGGTGACATTGCCCCGCACGGTCTCGACCAGCTCGCGGGCGATGTCGCGCAGGGTCTCGTCGCCCAGGACCTGGACCGCGCTGTCGTTGGTCTCGAGGGCGTCGTAGAAGGCCAGTTCCTCTTCCGACAGACCGAGTTCCTCGCCCCGGGCGCCGGCTTCGCGCATCTCCCGGGCAAGCCGGATCAGCTCCTCGATCACCTGGGCGGCCTCGATAGCACGGTTCTGGTAGCGGCGAAGGGTCTGCTCCAGCATCTCGGCGAACGAGCGGGCCTGGACCACGTTCTTCCGGCGGCGGGCGGCGAGCTCGCCCTTCAGCAGCTTCTGCAACAGCTCCACGGCCAGGTTGCGCCGCGGCATCCCCCGCACCTCGGCCAGAAACTCATCGGAGAGGATGGAGATGTCGGGCTTCTTCAGCCCGGCGGCGGCGAAGATGTCGATGACCCCCTCCGAGGCCACCGCGCGCGAGACGATCTGGCGCACGGCATGGTCCAGCTCCTCCTGGGTACGCACGTCCCGTAGCGTGCGCTTGGCCAGCACCGATTGGACCGCCTGAAAGAAGGCCACGTCGTCGCGGATGCGCAGCGCCTCCTCATGGGGGACGGCGAGCGCGAAGGCCTGGGAGAGCTCGCGCACCGCCCGCAGGCATCGCTCCTTGCCGTTGTCCTGGGCCAGGATGTGCTCCTGGGCAGGGGGCAGCAGCCCCAGCCGTTCCGCCGGCGTGCCGCTGGTCCACCTGGACCGGTCGAAGCCGTGGAACAGGCCGAGGCAGACCTCGTACTTCTCCAGCATCACTGCCACCGCTTCCGACTGATCGAGCGCCGTCTTGCCGGTGCCGCCGCTCTCGGTGTAGGTCGCCAGGGCGCGCTTCAGCTCGTGGGCAAGGCCCAGGTAGTCCACCACCAGGCCGCCCGGCTTGTCCTTGAAGACCCGGTTGACGCGGGCGATGGCCTGCATCAGTCCGTGGCCCCGCATCGGCTTGTCCACGTACATGGTGTGCAGGCTGGGGGCATCGAAGCCGGTCAGCCACATATCGCGGACCAGTACCATCCGGAGCGGGTCGGCAGAACTGCGGAATCGCTTGGCCAGCCCTTCCCGCCTGGCCTTGTTGCGAATGTGCGGCTGCCAGTCGAGCGGGTCGGAGGCGGACCCGGTCATGACCACCTTGAGGCATCCCTTGTCGTCTTCGGCGTGATGCCAATCGGGGCGCAGGCGCGCCAGCTCGCGAAAGAGCTCGATACAGATGCGCCGGCTCATGCAGACGATCATGGCCTTGCCCTCCAGGGCCTCCAGGCGCTGCTCGTAGTGGGCGACGATATCCCGGGCCACCAGCTTCAGGCGCTGCTCGGCGCCGACGATGGCCTCCAGTTGGGCCCACTTGGTCTTGAGCCTCTCCTTGCGCTCCACCTCCTCGCTCTCGGTGGCTTCCTCGAACCGCGGGTCGATGGTCGGCTTCTCTTTCTCGTCCAGGGCCAGCTTGGCCAGGCGGCTCTCGTAGTAGATGGGGACCGTGGCCTTGTCCTGAACGGCGCGCTGGATGTCGTAGATGCTGATGTAGTCACCAAAGACGGCCCGGGTGTTGGCGTCCTGCAATTCGATGGGCGTCCCGGTGAAGCCCACGAAGGATGCCCGGGGCAGCGCGTCGCGCATGTGGCGGGCGAAGCCGTCGATGAAATCGTACTGGCTGCGGTGGGCCTCGTCGGCAATGACCACGATGTTGCGGCGTTGGGATAGCGCCGGGAAGGTATCGCCCTTCTCCTCGGGCAGGAACTTCTGGATGGTGGTGAACACCACCCCTCCGGCTTCCACCGAGAGCCTGCCGCGCAGATCGGCCCGGCTCTCGGCCTGGGCCGGCGGCTGGCGCAAGAGGTCGCGGCAGCGGGAGAAGGTGCCGAAGAGCTGATCATCCAGGTCGTTCCGGTCGGTCAGCACTACGATAGTCGGGTTCTGCATGGCCGGCTCGCGGATGATGCGCCCGGCGTAGAAGGCCATGGTCAGGCTCTTGCCGGAACCCTGGGTGTGCCAGACCACCCCGATGCGACGGTCGCCGGGGTCGCCACCGGGTTTGCGGCCTGCCTCATAGCGTCCGCCCTTGTCGCCAATCTGCAGCTCGGCCGCGCGCAGAGTTTCGTCCACTGCCACCTGGACCGCGTGGAACTGGTGGTAGCCCGCCATCTTCTTGACCAGCGCCCCGCCGCCATCGTCCTCGAACACCATGAAGTCGCGGACCAGCGGAAGAAATCGCTCCGGTTCGCAGATGCCTTCCAGCATCACCTGCAGCTCGGTCAGATGCGTTCCTGCCAGCGTCTCCCCGCTGATGGTGCGCCAAGGCTTGAACCACTCCCTCCCAGCGGTGAGGGTGCCCACCCGGGCCCCGACCCCATCGGAGACCATGAGCATCTCATTCATGGAGAAGAGGGCAGGCAGTTCCGCCTTGTAGGTCTGGAGTTGCTGCCAGGCCGTCCAGAGGGTGGCGTCTTCATCGGCCGGGTTCTTGAGCTCGACGACGCCCAGCGGCAGGCCGTTGACGAACAGCACCACGTCGGGTCGACGGGTGTGCCGGTTCTCGGTGACGGTAAACTGGTTGACCGCCAACCAGTCGTTGCGGGCGGGTTCCTCGAAGTCGATGACCTGAACCTGAGCCCCGCGAATGGCGCCTCCGGCCGCCCGGTATTCCACCGTCACGCCCTCCACCAGCATCCGGTGAAAGGCGCGGTTTCGGGCCTCCAGCGTGGCTCCCTCCGGTCGGTTCAGCTTGTGAAAGGCATCCTCCAGGGCCTCGGCGGGCAGGTCCGGGTTCATTGCGGCCAGTGCATCGCGCAGCCGCCGCGCCAGCACCACCTGGCCGTAATCAGTCCGCTCCGCACCCGGCGTATCAGGGGCGATGTCGGGTCCGTGGGCCACCTGCCAGCCGACGTTCGCCAGCCACCCCAGGGCGACCTGCTCGACCTCGGATTCGGTGAGGGTGGTCATGGAAAAGTCCAGGGACTGAAGACCTCGACGTTGAAGGGCCGAAAGTCGGCGACGTTGCGAGTGGCAACGGTAAGGGCATTGGCTCGGGCTATTCCGGCGATCAGGGCATCCACCATGTCGACTATGTGTCCAGAGCGCCGGGCGTTGGCCCGAAACTCGGCTGCCCACTCGGCCCCTGCCCGGTCCAACGGCAGTATGCGATGGGCGTAACCCGAGAGGATCGCCGCCTGCATGGACGACAGCCGATTGCGTCGGGCCCCCTCTGGGAGCAAGCGCACCCCGAACTGCACTTCATAGATGAGGATAGACGACACCCACACATCGTCCCGCTCAGCCAGAAATTCCACAACCCGGGGGTCCGGAATGTCCCGCGTCAACTCGGAGATCACGTTGGTATCCAGAAGGTAGCCAGTCATTCGGCTTCTTCGTCAATGAAGGGAATCGGGCGATGGGAACTTCGGTCCGGCACCTCCAGATTCGTCCCGCGTGGCACGTTCTCTATAAGCCATTGGCCAAGAGGCTTGCGGGGCCGCGCTTTCTCCTCCCATATCTTCGCGGGAACCACGACGAACGGCTTCCGCGTACCGATGCGCTGCGGTCCCTCTTGCTCGGACAGACGCAGCACCTCGGATAGACGGGCCTTGGCCTCGGAGACGGTCCAGACGCGGTTGGGTGCAGTCTTGTTCATAGTCACACTCCTGCGTAAAGAATATAGTCCACTATAGACTATGTCTGTCCATTACTCAAGAGTGGGTAGGAGCGGTCTGAGGCATGGGGCCCGGCGACGGTAGTCACGGCTCCCCAGAAGGGGGCGGTGCGCACTCAGCGGTGTCTTCCACGATGGACCCGGTGATGTCCGAAGCTGTCAGGCCGCCAGCAGAATTCGTTCGAATTCATCCGGCCGAGACCAACAGGCTACCTGAGATTGCTGCTCCACCAAGCTGAAATCCTCTTCCTTCCAAACGTCTTCCGTATCGTCGAAGAGGGAAACAAACGCGAGATGGGATTGGCTGACCTTCAGGTGGCTCAGGTCAACAAACCCCGCCAGGACGTGTTCCGCAATACGTCGCGCCGCACCGCGAGAACCCGTGCTCAGCAGGAAAATGAGCGACGTTCGATCATTAGTACGGGTCTGGTAATCGACCATCCAGCTCTGTCCCGATCTGCCGTACTGCCTCACGGCGCGATCGAAGGATATCTCCTTTTCAACAAGCCACTCGGTCACTTCGTCCGCGACCGTTTCAACCGCTCTAGTGCGCAACGTGAACCACAGGTCAGAGACGCGCACGGCGGCCTGGGCGAGACGCAGCACGGCCTCCCCGAGTCCGTCTGCCGCGCCCGACCGCAACATGAGCTGGCCGCGGTGCAACTCCACCCCCAAGGTCTGGCAGGTGTCCTGGACCATGCGATTCTGCTTGGGGGATCGCCGAGCGCTCACGGATTGCATCCGCAGCCAGCCCAAGGTCTCGCCGAAGTCGGTGACGCGGTAGCGCCCACTTTGCTCCAATACGAACACGTCCACCACGCCCCCGTCCGGGTACATCAGCGGCGTGCGCACACGTACGCCCTCTCGTGGAGCAGGCGTGCACTCGAAGAGGGCGGGGAGGGACTCACCGATAGCTGAACACAGTTCATCGTAATTCATAGCTGAATTCCTCTTGAACGACAGGGCGAAACATCCTGCCCCTATGGTGAATTCCTGCCTCGGCGCAGAACTGCTTCCACACCTCTATCGGTTGATCCCAAGGCGCAGTTACGTCCTCCGGCACGTACGCTTGCTTATCGTGATAGCCCTCGGTCCACTGCTAAGCGAGGGCCGGCCCGTGGACGATGCGCCAAGCGAGGGCGACCTGCTCGACATCGGATTCGGTGAGGGTGGTCATGGCAGTCCCTATTTACTTTCCTTTAGGGCTGCGTCCTCAACAACTTGAGTTTGTTGGCTCCGTACATTTTCTAGAAAGTAGGATAACTGGTGAACCGTAAGTAACCCGATCACCGCAGATTTTTGATTGAACTTCGATGCAGTCGCAACACCATGGCCGACACTATGTCGAGAAACTTCGATGGCAGCGGCATTAGGATCGAAATCTGCAAAGTATACATCTTTAAGGTACTTAGAAAATTGATGTGGCAAGAGCAGGCTCTTAGGAGTTTCAATTTTGGAGGCCACGGCCAACTCCGTCAAATTGTTGGGAGAAGGTTGTGCCGGAGTGTCCAGACTGGTGTGCTGAGTGCGTAGGATTCCTTCAATGCGAGGAAACAACAAGGCTGTGCAACTCACAGAGTCGTCGTTTTGAAACCGTTCTACGGCCCGTTCGAGAATCGTCATATGTGGCAGAAATGAGGATTTGCAGCGCCAACTATCCAGCATTTGCGGAAGTCGGCTCTTTATCTCGGAGGCCATGTCATCGAGCATTTCATCTGGGTCCCAGCCAGATCGGATATGGCTAATCAAGGAGTCGATAGTTTCATTGCGAAGTCCGACGAACGGAAACCATTTCGCCGCGAACAAGCAGTCCCATTCAGGGTCGGAGATACTGAACCTTTCTTGAAAAAGGACATGGCAATACACTTGACCCAAAACGGCGGCGATCTCATATTGGCGTGGCTGGGGATTTGGCCCTGCGATGGGGCCAAAATCGTAGAATAGCCCCTTTCGCCATCCGACGGAGAACACAAACACAACACCGGCGTTGTCGGGTATCGACACACCAAGCTCAAGCCGCTCTACATCTGCAATGTCATCTCTCGTGGCGACCGTCCCGGCGTCAACTGGCCTTGCTACACGAACAGACGCACAGAACTTTAGTTTGTTTACGCAAACATCGGCTTTTCCGTCACGACGGCAGATGGCAAGCATGTGATCCACTTGCGAAGGGCTAATCGGAGATGGCAACAGTTGCAGAAGCTTGTTCGGAATTCCTTCGAGCCGTTGAATGAAGTCCTGCCCATCCTCACTGGACGTGAATTCACGGATTCGCACCAAAACATCTTCGCCCGAACGTCCAGATGTAACAAAGTAACCAGCCGGTGTATCTCCGAGTTCGACTTGCGTAAACACTTTTTTCTCCCAGAAAGTGTGAATAGGGGACGTTGTTGAATTGCCGGAATAACATCGATCAGCTGCTGCTGAATTGCCTTGATTCAACAACGTTCCCAGCGCTGCACGACGAATTTTGCAAAAGGCTCATATGAAAAGAAATAAGGTCTCCTTGTCCAGGAAAGGCGGATTGGATCTTGTGAGGGTCCGGCGGGCCGGACAGATTACGCTGTCCCGCAACGTGCGGGAAGCCATGAATCTGGGAGAGGGAGACTACTTGGAACCCCAGTTCATGGAAGGCGGTGTGTTGCTGCGTCCTGTGAGTGTGCGCCCTCGGGAACCGTCGGCGGCGCAGGAAGCGGAATTTTGGATGTCGTGAACCAAGAACGCCGAAAGCATGCCAAAGAGCGCCGTGTTGATACCTCTTAACTCAAGGCTCGCATTGCCCCGCCAGCGACCAGTCAATCGAGGGTGTCTGGGTGATATCGGCGTTGGCGAGGGTTGTCATGGCTTGCTTGTACCTCCCTGACCCCAAGGGACTGGTTTGGTCACGCCTGCTCTTTGCACCGGATCGAGTCGAGAAGCATATTCACCCCTGTACTTGAAGAAATTGAGGAGCAGAAGCTCCAAGTACCATAGGCCCAAACACCTGGCTTGATAAAAGGCATCAAGTGAAACAGGACCGCAAATCATTTCTGCGTGAGTCACCGAGTTGCGAAGTTGAACTATCGTGTGCGGACCATGATGGCATCCTTCCCGCTTCCGGAGTGCTTCCAGTGCCTTGAAACCAATAGGAATCCGATGGCAGATTCCTGCGTTGCCAAGACTATCGGCAATCCATTGTCCTGTCTTTCTTCCTGATTTACTACCGACTGTCAAATAGGACAGCAATTCAAGGGCAGCCTGAGTGAGGATGAGGCTCACGTCTATAACCTCGGCTTCGTTGGCACCTACGTAGAGATCGACTGCCCTACAGAGATCTTTCTTGTTAGCGATAAATTTTGCCCAGAAGACCGGAAACATATCTACAAGTGCACCGCTGACAGTAATGTCAAACCAGGAGCGACAACAACGCCACGGCGACACATGATGGGATCCCCATCGTTTCCAGGCTTCATTGCCCTCACTGTCAAAACCAGTCACAGTCGCTAGAGAACAGCACGAACCGCACACAAATGAAAGAAAATGATCCAACGCATCAAGCAGGTCTCCAGCCTCCTCGGCGGAGTACGTTTTCTCGTCCGTACGGCTGATGATTCCCTGATGAGTGATCGCGTATCCATGATCGACCCTGAGCGTCCTCTCCAGTTCCCTCAGGTTTGACGCTGGTTCGATTCTCACCGACCATGGCGGTGCCTGCAAGAAAAGGGATTGGTTCCCGCCAGACCCAGAGAAATTCAAAACTCCAAACCGCATAGACCTAATCGGACTGTCCGTTTGCAATACAACACAGGGCGATTGCGTGGGGTGGAAAGAGCCCTTGCTCTGGGTAGCCATCCACGAAAGCGGAACTACGTTCAATGGTATGCCATTCTCCAGCGTTATAGCGGAAGGGCCTTCAGACGTTACTGGAGCGCTTCGTACTGTGACTTTGGGGCATTGAGCTGCAGGTTCAACAGACCAAGGATTTCGGGGAACATCCGAAACCTCGAAGACAACGTGCGGATTCGGAAAAAGGTTTAGAACGGCTTTTGCAGGAGTACCTATAGATCGCCCATCTATGATGAACTCGATCCGCATTTCTCCGAGAGGAATGGGCTGGTTAGCCTTATCCATCGGCATCCCAAGTATTCGAAAAAGTCATGCTCCAGCCCTCTGAGGGAGTTTGTTCGTCTCCCCCACATACACCTCCCCCGACATCAGCTTCGGCAGAAGTGTGTCGCGAAGGGCAGTGAGGGTGCGGGACTCGTGCAGGTTGCGAAGAATTCCACTCATCACTGGTTGAATCGTTTTCTCGAATTCACCAGCTAATTCGACAGGGGGAATTGCGGAGTCGACCAGCTTGAATGTCTGGCGTGTGATTGTGTCGAATATCGTGCCATGGGTTCGTCGTCGCAGTTCATCCACGGTCATCCTGACTTTCCAATATGTGAAAAATGCAGGATAGCCGCAAGCACCGCGAATTCCATAGCAGGTTTGGTTCATGGCCATAGGCCTGCCGAGACAAGCCAACCTTCCGACGGTTCCCCTCGCAGTGATAATCGTTGTATGTGCAGGAAGGATTCTTGCCGCACTGTTATCAACCCCTGCATGCGTAATACTTCTCTCGGTTTCCAGTACAAACACGTCGCTCAAAGAGGGAGCATCCTTCGCCGTATACCAGGGGATGTTTCCATCCCAGTATTGGGTTACCGATGTTTTGGGCGTACCCCCGCTGAGAAGTTCTATTACGTCTTCAAGACCGCCGAATTCCCACCCTACCGGGATTGGTCCGAGTTCGGAGTCTACCAAGCTGTCCGGGAACCGGGCAACGATGTCGGGGTCCATGCTGTCGAGATAAGCACGGGCGCGTTCGACGCTCCAATCGCTACCCCCTTGAGAGGGATTCACGCCGCGTTGTTTGAGAGTGGCTTTGGCTCGGACAGGGTCGAAGTCGACGAACCAGGACTTGAACAGCGCCCGTGCCATCTCCGCCAGCGTCTGGTTCATGCGCCGGTTCAGTTCGATCTTGTCGTCCAGCGTTCCCAGGATGTGCGCAACGGCCCGCTGTTCTGACAGGGGTGGGACCGGCACACGGAAACCTGGAATGTCGGCACATCTCAAACTGTCGAAGACGGCTCCGACGTTAATGTACTTGCCAACTTGATCCCACCATTGAGGACCACGCACAAGCCATCGCAGAAAGGGCTTGAAGACTTTTGTCCCATCAGATCGGAGCAAGACCAGATTCTGACCCAGTGCAAACTTGAGACCTTCCGAAACAAATCCAGTCTCTCCTGGGTTGCACCGTCGAGAGAGAACAATATCGAAAGACTCGGGGGCTGCTTTCCGTGTCCATTCATCAAAGTGCTTGCGGCTGATGCGACGAACACCACTTAGATTGATTCGACCGTCCCTGACCTGTGGGATTGCGACGTAGGGATAGCCGTATTCTGAAGCCGGCGGCGTACGGTGCTCGCAGTCGATCAGTGAAATACCTGCGTCGCGAAACGACATAAAGGACCATTCACCCCCCGCCCTTCGCTCTTCTCTCTCCACCAACGCCACATGCTCAGCCTCAATCTGCTTGCGGAACTGTTCGTGGACTTCGTCCCACACGAACAGGTCCACCCGAAACGGCAGGTTGCTTTCCTCAAAGGCTTCCCTGAGATCGGAAACCCGGCCGGCTTGCTCTGGCCTTGAGAAAACCACCATGTCCAAGTCGGACTTCGGGCTTGAAGTCCACGTCACGCGGGAGCCGTAGACCCAGGCCGTTGTGTTCGGCAGGTATCTTGCGAGCAACGCTAGAACCGTCTTGCGCTGCTCCGCGGCGATGTCGATGGGCACGTCTAGTCCCATGTCTCTTTGGTCATGGTCTGGTAGAGGCCAACGGCATCGTCAATAAAGTCGCCCATGATGTCCGGACAGGCTTGCGCTTTCTCGCCGCTGTAGTCGTGAGCCGTACCGGTTCGGACGTCGGCGTAACCCAACCATTGTTCCAGCGGTGCAGCAAACAGACCGTTCTCATGAGCCAGTCTGAAGACGGGTTTGGGGCTGTTGGGCGTGTCCGCAAGGCCTGGTTCTTCGATCAGATATCGTCTCAACACCTTCCAAAGGCAGTCATAGCAGGTTTTGAAGCGACGAATGACCGACTCGGCGATGGCTTCCCGGATCAACTCAGGCAGGGACTCGTCAGCTTGCCGGTAATTTTCGTACTGCTCCTCGAGACGCTTGAGGGACATCCGAAACTTGTCGTATTCGATCACGGCTCACGCCTCCGATCTTTCATGTCCGGGCCGTCGCAAAGACCCATGGGCGCCGCCCCACATCAATTGGACTCCCGGAGAAGCGCAAGAGCGTCCACGATATCGCTGTCAGCGGCCATTTCGTCGGTCTGCGTTTCCGGTTCCAGGTGGCGTCCCTGCCAGTCTTTCGTGCCGCGGTTCAATTGAACCTTGACCACGGCGATCCGTTCGGGCGACACGTCATCGAAGCCCTCTTCATAGCCGTTCACGACCACGCGCATGTCCGCCGGATAGGTTCCGAGAATTCCGATCAGGTCCTGTATCGTCATTTATCGCCCCCGAAGCCAAGAATCGCAACGTTCACTCAACAGCCGCATCCAGCCTGGCAGCCTCGGCCTGTTGCACGCGCCATTGGGCCGTCAGCCAAGGTAGCTTCTCCTTGCACACAGGTAGGCTCACGTCTCGACCAGGCTGACAGTGGCATGCGGTTCCGGAATCGGGTCACCGCTCTCACGAAGCATTTCAAGATGAAAAATGACGGCCTCTCGAATCAGAGCCTCGGTCTCCGCGAGTGTATCTGCGGCAGCAATACAGCCTGGAAAATCCGGCACATATGCCGAGTAGCCATTGCCGGCTTTCTCGATGACAACAGCGTATTTCATGGCAAATCTCCTTTATCAAGCCCAGCCTGTATCAGAATGCTGTTCCATGTTGCAGGTGCGAGGTCCTTGCTCATCCTACCTGCCATGGTAACGGTCCCGGGCTTTTCGACGAGGCGCCGCCTCAAGCTGCATTGCGACGTTGGTGACAGCGCCAAATGTGGCAGGGGACAAGCATCGTTGAAGCCGAGGATCGTGATTGCGAAGGGCCGCCCCCGATTTTGTGGGGCAGGCGCTGCACGACAACCGCGCGGTCGAGGGTTCAGACTCGTCCGTCCGGTCCAGGCTCAGGGGTGCCCCCAAACCCCAACCGCGCCAGGTTTTTCTCGATGGCCGCGTCCAGCTTCGCAGCTTCGGCCTGCTGTTCCCGCCACTGGGCGGCCAGGCGCTTCATCTTGTCCTCGAACGGCTCGCGGTCCTCTTCCTGCGCTTCCGCCCCGACGTAGCGGCCGGGGGTGAGGACATGGCCGTGCTTGCGGACTTCCTCCAGGGTGGCGCTCTTGCAGAATCCGGGAACGTCGGCGTAGGGCTCAGCCGCCTCGTCCTGGCTCTCTGCCTCTGAGGAAGAGGGTGCCAGGCCGCGCCAGGCGTCGTAGGTGCCGGCGATGCGGGCAATGTCCTCAGCGGTCAGCTCGCGGTGGGTGCGGTCCACCATTCGACCCAGCTTCCTGGCGTCGATGAAGAGGACATCACCGCTCCGCTTGCGCCGGCGCGCCAGAAACCAGAGGCAGGCGGGGATCTGGGTGGAGTAGAAGAGCTGGCCCGGCAGGGCCACCATGCAGTCCACCAGGTCGGCCTCGACCAGGGACCTGCGGATCTTTCCCTCGCCCGACTGGCTTGACGACATGGAGCCGTTGGCCAGCACGAAGCCGGCCGCGCCGGTGGGCGACAGGTGGTGGACCATGTGCTGCACCCAGGCGAAGTTGGCGTTGCCCTTGGGCGGGACGCCGTATTGCCAGCGCTGGTCCTGGGCGAGCCGCTCGCCGCCCCAGTCGGAGACGTTGAAGGGCGGATTGGCCAGGATGTAGTCGGCCTTGAGGTCGGGATGGCGGTCGTTGTGGAAGCTGTCGCCGTGGGCGATCTGGCCCTCGATGCCTCGGATGGCCAGGTTCATCCTGGCGAGCCGCCAGGTGGTGTAGTTGGATTCCTGACCGTAGATGGAGATGTCGGCCCTGGCCTGTCCGCCGTTGCCGTTTCCGCTACGGTGAGCCCGGATGAACTCCACCGACTGCACGAACATGCCGGAGGACCCGCAGCAGGGGTCGTAGACTCGGCCCAGCCAGGGCTCCAGCATCTCCACCAGCAGCTTGACCACGCAGCGGGGGGTGTAGAACTCGCCGCCCTTCTTGCCCTCGGCGCTGGCGAACTGGGACAGGAAGTATTCGTAGACGCGGCCCAGCACGTCCTTGGAGCGGGCTTCCTGGTCACCCACCCTGATGTTGCTGACGAGGTCGATGAGCTGGCCCAACCGCTGCTTGTCGAGGGCGGGGCGGGCGTAGTCCTTGGGCAGCACGTCCTTGAGCGCCGGGTTGTCGCGCTCGATGCCGGCCATGGCGCCGTCGACGAGCTGGCCGACGGTGGGCTGGCGGGCCTGGGCCTTGAGATGGACCCAGCGGGCCTCCGGAGGCACCCAGAAGATGTTCTCGGCGATGTACTCGTCGCGGTCCTCGGCGGCCTCGGGGCCCCATTCGGCCAGAACCGCCGCATGGCGCTCCTCGAAGGCGTCGGAGATGTATTTCAGAAAGATGAGGCCCAGGACGACGTGCTTGTACTCGGCCGCGTCCATGCTGCCCCGCAAGGCATCCGCCATGCGCCAGAGCTCGGCCTCATAGCCGGTGGTGGCGCCGTCGCCGCCGGGCTTTGCGTTCACGGGGGAGCGTGTCTTTCCCGGTTGTACTCTCGCCATAGTCTTCGTTTCCTCAGGCTGAGGTCGCCCCGGTGCTACCTGCCTGCCGCCGCCGTGGGCAGTTCACGCACGGCAGCACCGGCCCGTTGCTGAGCAACGGCGAGGTCGAACTGTGCCTGGAGATTCAGCCAGAATTGGGAGTCTACTCCGAACCAGTGCCCGAACCTCAGCGCGGTATCGCCGGTTACGGAACGCTTGCCGGCGATAATTTGACTTACCCGGTTGGGCGGCACATCTATCTGACGGGCGAATGCCGTAGGGCTCACGCCAAACTCGGCCAGCTCGTCTCTCAGAATCTCGCCAGGGTGAACGACGCGCTTCAACATGCCTACGTCCCTCCGCATCCCGTCATCCGGCGACAGCCGCCACCTCGACTACAGTTGCGGTGCACTGCGGTTCCGGCACGGGCTCACCGTGTTCGCGCAAGCTCTCGATGTGAAACTCGATCGCTTGGCGCATCTCCCTGACCGCTTCCTCCCTGGTAGCTCCGGTTGCGATACAACCGGGCAGGTCGGGAACGTAGGCCGCGTAGTTGCTGGGCGCCTTTTCGATAACGATCGTGTATTGCATCCCTATCTATCCAGGCCGTCGGCAACCGCCACGTCCAGATCGCTCCAGTCTTCTCGTTCAGCAGCCATGGCGCGACAGGTTTCTTTCCAGGAGAGCTTGGTCTTTTCCTTGCTGTACAAAAAGACCCCGTCCGTCCTCTCTTCCAGGACAAGCCAACCGCTCCATCCATGCTTCTGCAGAAGAACCTTGGGGATTTGGATTCCTTCGGAGTTGCCGATGGTAATCAGCTTGACGTATCTGGTCATTGGTGTTTTGCCCATTGTCAGGAGGCCATTGAGCAAATCAACGTAATTGCGGCAATTACCATCTCGGCCGCCGCTCGGCTTGATTGACGTGCCTGAGGGAGGTGAAAATCGTACCATAATGGATGCTTGTCTGGTCGGCCGGAACCAGGTGCCCGATCGGGGGTACGCCTTGGCGAAGAAATCAGGAAGATCCAAACGCAAATCTGGCGCACGGACTTCGTCCCCTGGATCCCGATTCTCCCTTGGTGGCTGGCGCCTGTGGGTTCCGCTGCTGCTGCTTGTCGCGGTCGTAGCCGTCTACCTGCCGTCGGTCGGCCACGGGTTTCTCTATGACGACTACGAGGTGATTCTCTCCAACGCGCCCTTGCGCTCGATTCAGGATCTCGGGCGCATTCTGACGGAGAGGCACTTCCTCAGCCTCCCCTACTACCGGCCGGTGGTGCGCTCCTCGCTGCTGCTGCAACGATCCCTCCACGGAGACGAGCCGGGGCCCTTTCACCTGTTCAACGCCTGCGTTGCCGGGTTGATCGCCCTCATCGCCTACGCCCTGCTGAGGCTGCCGGTCTTCGGTCTGCGGCCGCGGTGGGCGTTGCTGACCGCCGCCGTCTTTGCCCTGCATCCGGTGGCTTCCTCCTGCGTCTACCCCATCGCCTCGGGACGCGAGACCCTGTTGCCGGCCCTGTTCGTCCTGCTGGCCCTCTACTGCTTCCTGAGACGCGGAACCTGGTGGCGGGTGGGCGCCTCCGCGGCTTTCGCTCTGGCCCTGTTCGGCAAGGAGCAGGCGGTGGTCACCCTGGCGGTCTTCGTGCTGGCCGATGCTCTGGGGCTGACCTCGGCCGCGCCCGGCCGCAGCCTCCGCCGCTGGGTGGTCCGCTACTGGCCCGAGGCCGCCATCGGCGCCCTCTACTTCTCCATTCGCCACTTCCTGTTTGCAGGCGGGGAGTACCGCCTGGGAGACCTGGGGCAATTCGCTCTTTCCTACCTCTACGCGCTGCAGGTCGTGACCGTCCCCTTTTGGGAGATGGTTTACGAGCCCACGGCCCGGGTCTGGTTCAGCCCCTGGCGGCTGGCCATCGCGTTGGCCATCGCGGGCTGGGCGGTGGTGTGGCTCCGGCGGTCCTGGCCCGCGGTTCGGGACCTGACCTGGTTCTGGCTGGGCTGGTTCGTTCTGACCCTGCTGCCGACCGCCAACCTGCTGGACCAGGAGGCCCCTTTTGCCGAGCGCTACGTGTTTCTGGCCGCGCTGGGCCCCCTCTTTCTGCTGGCCCGGGTTCTCTCCAACCGCGAGAAGGATGGAAGGCCGACGCTATGGACGGGCCTGGCCGTGGCGGTGCTGCTGCTGATGGCCGCCCAGACCGTTGCCCGGGGCGCCTATTATCGAGACTACGAGGCCTTTTGCCGGCAGTGGGTCAAGACCGACCCCCAGTCGCTCAACGCCCACAACAGCCTGGCCGTGGTTCTGACCATGGACGGCCGGTTGGAGGAAGCCGGCCGTCACTATGAAGAGGCTCTCGAGATTGCGCCCGCCAACCCCCAGGCTCGCAGCAACCTGGCCAACCTGCGCCTGCAGCAGGGGAGACTTCAGGAAGCCCATGACCTCCTGCAGGAAGCGTTGCGCCTGGACCCCGACTCCTACGCCACCCACAACGCCCTGGGCGCCTTGCTGCTGGGACAGGGCAGAATCGAGCAGGCCATTCCCCACTTCGCCCGCGCCATCAGCCTGAACTCGGAGAACCAGCAGGGACACGCCAACCTGGCCAACGCGCTGGCGCACCAGGGCCACACCCGGCAGGCGGTCCACCACTACCGCCAGGCTCTTCGCATCCATCCGGGCCTGGTCCACGTGGCCAACCGCCTGGCCTGGATTCTGGCCACCGATCCCGACCCGGCGCTGCGGGCCGGCGCCGAGGCGGTTGATCTGGCCGAGCGCTTCTGCCGGCCGCCCAACCACGCCAACCCCATGTTCCTGGACACCCTGGCGGCGGCTTACGCCGAGACGGGACGGTTTCCTCAAGCGCTGGGAACGGCGACGCGGGCCGCGTCCCTGGCTTCGTCCATGGGTCGGCTCGAGCTGGCGGACCAGATCCGGCAGAGATTGGAGGCTTACCGGGAGCGCCGCCCGGTTCGCTACTCCGAGATTCAGTGGAGAACCTCCGGCACTTCCTTGCGGCACGATTGACCCTCATGTCCCGCCGCTCCCTCCCCGATTCGTGGTAACCTTAGCCGCCCCCGCCGGGCTTGGGAATTCACGACCACGGAGAGGCCCCCAACCCCCATGAAACATTCCGTTGCCTTCCTTCTCGATGCCGACAACACCCTGCTGGACAA
Organism: Terriglobia bacterium; assembly: GCA_963665655.1. GTDB lineage: Bacteria > Acidobacteriota > Terriglobia > Versatilivoradales > Versatilivoraceae > Versatilivorator. The sequence goes on along the minus strand of OY762429.1, from coordinate 2,379,917 downwards.
CGACCGCATCCTGGCGGATTTCATGGGCCACATCGAGCAGACGGTGGGCCACCAGGGGAAGCAGCGCTATTGGGCCGTCTTCGAGGAGCTGCGGGACGAGCTGGGATACCACGACTACCTGGGAGCCCTGCAAGGCTATCGCAATCGATATCCGCACGAGCCGCGCCTGATGTCGATTGCCTCCTTCATGCTCAACTATCCCTTCGCCGATCGTCTCTACTCCCGGTCGCTGGAGGTGGTGCGCCACCTGCAGCAATGGGGCGTGGTGGCCATCCTCACCGACGGCGACATGGTGTTCCAGCCTCGCAAGATGGAGCAGTCCGGGTTGGCGGCGGCAGCCGGCGGCAAGGTGCTGATCTACGTGCACAAGGAGGAGGAGCTGGAGGAAGTGGAAAGGCGCTTTCCCGCGGACCACTACGTGTTGGTGGACGACAAGCTGCGCATCCTGACCGCCGCCAAGAGAGTGTGGGGCGGGCGTGTGACCACCGTCTTTCCCCGGCAGGGCCACTATGCCCTGGACCCCGAAATCCTGGCTCAATACCCCCCGGCCGACCTCAGCCTGGAGGGAGTCGGCGACCTGCTGACCTGCGAGCTGCAGGCCCTGATCCAGGCCGGACAGTCGTCCTAGCCCCGCCGTGCGTCACAACGCCCTGGCGCTATAATTCAAACTATCCACAGGATTCCGCAGGCTCCGAGCGAATCATCGAGTTGGAACCGTCGGAAAAATGGAACGGGGCTTATTGTTCCATACTCATCCGGAGAGCGATCATGCTGGACGAGCTCAGATGGACCCTGCGGTCGCTGGTCATCGACGCCCTGCTGATGCCGGAGTACCGGCGTAGCGGCGTGGCCTTCAACCCGGTGTCGGCCAAGGCAATCCGGAATCCCTATCCCGCCTATGCGAGGCTACGCCACCGATCGCCGGTGCACCGCAGCCGGGTGCTGGACGGCTGGGTGTTCAGCCGCTTGCCGGCGAATCATTCCAGGCTGAACAGCGAGATCGGTGATTTTCAATTTGACAGCTCCTGAATGGACCACTCAATCAACGCTGCCTCACCCCAGCGACGACGGGCGTATTCCAAAAGTTGAGTTCATTGATGGGAAGCCACGCATCCAGATAAGACTTCAGTACCAAGTGCTTGCCGAGCGTATGAGGCTCAAGCGGCCATAGGGTTTCCGTCGGAATTGCCATTGGGAATTCGCGGATTCAGTGGGCTGTGCTCTCAAGTAGCTGTGCGCGTGTGGATTCCGGCCATTCTTGCCACTTCCGGCCGTCGAGCAGGCAGCCCCCGGATTTTGAGTTGAAGCCGCCCCACTGCTTGAAGAAGAACGGGACCCGCCCGTTTCTGCACTGGTCGCGGATGCCACGCACCCAGTCTGGGGTCATCGGCCTTCGGCGTGGTCCGCTTTCTCCGCCCACGATTACCCAGTGCATGCCCTCCAGCGGCAGTTGTGGAATGGCGGCAAGCAGGGGCTCCAGGGACAGGAACCTGATGCGCGCCGGCACCTGCCTCAGGTGCGCGATTCGCCACAGGTATTCAGGGCTCTCCACCGACACGCCCTGCCAGATGTTGGGAGTCCAGGTGACGTGGGTTGTAAGCTGAGCCAGGCGCTCGGAACGTTTGGTCAAGATCTGAAAATTGTGCCATGAAGCGCGGTTCATGACCTTGAAGACGGCCTTGACGTATTCATCGGGAATATCTTCGTGAAAGAGGTCGCTCATGCTGTTGACGAAAATGCGCCTCGGCTGACGCCACTTCAGGGGTAGCTCCAGGAGGTCCCGATGCAAACTCAGACCAAAGCCGTTGCGGTACCGCCGGTTGCCCATGGCCGCAAGGCGCAGAGCCAAGCGCTCCGCATAGCAAAACTTGCACCCCGGACTGACCTTCGTGCATCCGGTGACCGGATTCCAGGTGGCATCCGTCCACTCGATGGCTGAGTTGGTTCCCATTTGCGTCCTCGGTGACAGTCTATAGCACAAGGTGACGCCGGTTCCGCTTCGCTCGCTTCCAATTTCGATCCATCGACCGAGTGGGAATTTGCCACCGGCTAACAGGGCCGAAGACACACCAGCCAGAATCTCGGCTCTGAAAGGCGAACATAAAGCGAATATAGTTTAGCACACCCCCCGAGTGGACATGAGTGTTTCTTGAGTTCAATAGTCACGCTCCTCTCTTGTCCGGGTTCCTGACCCGCAGAAGTTGCGGCACAGGGAAACGGTGGCACTTGTTTCCGAGGCCGATCGGGACCAAAATAACACTGGATGGCGATGGACCCTCAGTGCCTGCCAAGGGAACTTCGGCATGGGGCGGACCTGCAGACGGCAAGAGAGGCTCGGAAGGGATGGAACCGGCAGCCTGAACAGAGGACGGAGAGGGGAATAGAGAATGGACGCCGTGGATATCATCCTGCGGGTGTGCCTGTGGGGCAGCGTGGCCCTGATGCCGATTTTGCTCTTGTGGGCCCTGTTCGGGGGCAGGCTTTCCGGCATCGTGAAGCGGAGCCGGCCGAAAGCGAAACCGGTGCGGAGGCAGGGGCTCACTCCCGCGCAGCCGAGCACCGGCAGCCGGCGTCCGGAGATTTCGAGAAGCACCACAGGCGGAACGGGGGCATCGCCGCGGCCCGATGCATCGAAACCCGCGGGCGGTCCGAAGCCCAAGCGGGTGAGTGGGCGGGGGTTCATTCTGCCGCCCCCGACGTTCGACAAGCCGGACCCGGAGGTTCCAAAGAGCCCCCCGGCCGAGGAGGCGCCATCGCCCCCACCTGCCGCATTCAAGCGTCCGGACGATCCCAAGCCCGAACCGACGAGTGGGCGGGGCCTCATTCCCCAACCACCGAGTTACGCCAAGCCGCTCCCCAAGGAATCAGAAAGCACGCCAGCCGAAGAAGCGCCATCTCCAAAGCCTGACCCATCCAACCGCCTGGGCGAGCCCACGGCGCAAATGGAGTTCATCTCCAAAGTCGATTTCGAGGCTCGCCCCCTTCTCAACAGGCCGGAATACAGGATTCTCCGGATTCTGGAGGCGGTCGCCCAGGATACCCCCGGCGGCCTTCGCGTCATGGCTCAGACCAGTCTGGGTGAAGTTCTGGCGCCCCAGCCGGCCTCCGGTTCGCAAGAAGCACGCGACCTGGCCTTTCGCTCCATCAACAGCAAGCGCCTGGACTTCCTGGTGATCGACGCTTACGGCATGCCGGTTCTGGCGGTGGAGTATCAGGGGCATGGACACTTCAGTGACACGACCTTCATGCGCGATGCCGTAAAACGGGAAGTCTTGAGAAAGGCCGGCATCCGCCTGCTGGAGGTTCCGGCAGTATTCGACGCCGAGGATCTTGAGAGAGACGTTCGCAAGGCATTGCCCTCGAACCCCGCCCGCCGACCGTAGAAATCGTTTCTTCGACTCCCCGCCGCCGGCACATGGGCTCCCGTCCCTGCGTGGTCGGGGGCCGGCAACCCGGGCTGAGCTACAGCATATCCGTCCAACCGCACCTCAGAAGCGCACACTCAGCCCCACCTGGGCGCGCCGGGTGTCGCCGAGCCCGCTGCGGAGCGTCCCGTCGAAGTTGAAGAGGAGGGAGCCGACGGCGGGGTCGAGGTAGTTGTCGGTGTTGGTCAGGTTGAAGATCTCGAAGATCGGCTCGAGGGCGGCGGCGCCGAGCGCGAAACGCCGCGAAACCCGCACATCCCAGGAAAAGAACCCGTTCTGCCGCCGCAGCGTGTTGCGCGTGAGGATGGAACCGCCGGCGCAGATCCGGTCGGCCGGCTGGGCGGCCCGCTGGCCCCGGTTGCGGCACTGCTCGGAGGCCGGCGATGGGGAGAGGACCCTTACCACCTGGCTCAACTGCACCTGCGCCGGGAGGGTGACCATGACGTACCCGCTCACCTGGTGGCGCCGGTCGCGATCCGACCAGCCATACTCCGGCGCCAGGTTGTCCGCCCGGGCGTATCGGAGCACGAACGGGTCGCGCTCGTTGTCGTCATCGGAGCGATCGAATGCCAGTGTGTAGTGGGTCTCGAAGGTGACGGGCCAGCCCCGGAGGCCGCTGCGCCCGCGCAGCCCCGCGGTGAGCGCATGATACCGCGAGCGGGCGCTGCTCTCGGTGACGGTCAGCGTGTTGATGCCTCCGCCGGCCGGGTGGGTCCCGATCCCGAAGGGCGCCCCCAGGACCGCATCGTTGCGGTTGACGAAGCGGAAGAGGTTGTCGGTGCGTGCGTGGATGTACCCGAAGCTGGCCGCAACCCCTCGCCCCAGGTCGTGGTCGACGCCACTGCCGAACGACCAGGTGCGCGGCAGCTCCAGATCGCGGTCCGCCACCTGGATGTCCGGCAGAAACGGCGGCGAAGCCGAGGCGTCGATCTGCCGGTCGACGGCGGGAACCGGACCGAGCCCGGGCGCGCTGCTGCTGCGGAAGAGGATCTGCTGGAACGCGCCGTTGGTCGTTCGGTGCTGAGCGAAGACGAGCATGGGGATGCGGGCGACGTAGGACCCGGCGTTGGCGCGCAGCACGGTGCGGCCGTTGCCGCCCAGGTCCCAGGCCAGCCCCAGGCGGGGCTGCAGGTTGTCCAGGTCATTCGGAATCCGGCCATCGGACGGGAACAGCGGATCGTCCAGGTAGGGAGCGAAGAAGGTGTCGGCCGGCTCGACGAAGACGTCCGGGTGCCAGGCGCCGTCCCAGCGCAGCCCGAGGTCCAGGGTCACCCGATCATGGGGATGCCAGGTATCCTGAACGAACAGTCCCAGCTCATGCATGTTGAACTGCTGGATCCCCAGCCGCTCCGCGGGAACGCCGGGCACGGTGGCCGACTGCAGGTAGAGCAGGACCGGCCCGGCGATGGCGGAGCCGGGAGGACAGACCCCCTGCAGGCCGGTCGACCCGTCCGAGCACGTGACGTAGCGGTTGCCGTGGGTGGCGAAGCCGATGAAGCCCTCGACCGAATCGAAGACGTAGCGGCTGTTCGCCATCCCGATGAACTGCTGCTCCACGCTGGTCCGATTGTACTCCACCCCGGCCTTGACCAGGTGGGAGCCCGCGGCGAAGGAGAGATTGTCCACCAGTTGAAACCGGGTGTCGAAGGCGGGATCGATGGGCAGAAAGAAGGGCAGCCCGATGCGGAAGCCGTCATCGAAGTCCATGGCGATGTCGGGAAACGGCCGGCCGCCCAGCTCGGTGAACTGGGGTGGACCGGGCGGGCGCGCTCCGGGGAGCAGCGGGCCCCGGTACCCGCGCGGCCGTTCCTCGCGCGCCCCCTGCAGGCGCAGCTCGTTGGAGAGGGCGTCGCTCAGCAGCGACCGGAGACTGGCGTTGACCGCATGGGAGCGATCCCCCTCGATCCCGTTGGCCGAGGCGCCCCAGGAATCGACGTCGAAGGTGCCGTTCACCTGCTCCGACCAGGTGTGGTTGTACTTGACCGAGGCCTGTTGGCGGCCTCCGAGGTTCAGATCGAGCTTGGCCAGCAGCGAGCGTGCGTCGTCGGTGCGCCGGATGGGACCGAACTCGTCGTCGAACAGGCCCGGCCAGCGCTCCTGCAGAAAGCGCTCCAGACGCTGCAGGTTGGCCGGATTGCGGACGTGGCGGGTCGCCTGCTTGGTCTCGGCGGCCTCCTGATGGTCGTAGGCCAGGAAGAAGAAGGTCCGGTCGCGAACCAGCGGGCCGCCCAGTGTGGTGCCTGCCTGATTGCGATGGAAGTCGGGCCGCCCTCCTCCGCGCGGCTCCGGAAAGGGGGCGGCGATCTCATCCCACTGCCCGAAGTAGTGGGCGGAGCCTGTCAACCGGTTGGTGCCCGACTTGGTGATCACGTTGACGAATCCGCCGGCCGAGCGGCCGAACTCGGCGGTGGCTCCCTGATTGACGACCACCAGTTCCTCGATGGCGTCCTGATTGAAGGTGAAGGCCGGACGCTGGCCGCCGCGCTGCTCGCCGAAGAAGGGGTTGTTGAAGTCCGCCCCGTCGACGATGAAGTTGTTGAAGATGCCGCGCTGGCCGCTGATGTTGAGTTCGTCCCCGTCCGGTCCCTGCGAGATCGACGTGCCGGGGGTGAGCAGCGTCAGCCGCATGAAATTGCGGCCGTTGCTCGGGAGCCCATCCACGACATCCTCCAGAACTCGCTGCGAGCTGGTGACGTCGGCGGTGTCGAGCGTCGCCGGCAGCTCACTGACGACGGTGATGGTCTCGGCCGTCACGATCTTGAGCGCGACGGCCAGGTCGAGCATTTCCCCGACGCGCAGCCTCGCGCCCTCGATGCGCTCGGTGCTGAAGACGTCGGTGGCCGCCTTCACGGTCAGGTCGTAGGTCCCCGGCGGCAGCAGGGTGCGCGCGAACGTCCCGGACGACGAGGTCTCCACGGTGGTCCGGAAGTCGGTCTCCCGGTGCTGCAGGGCAACCACCACCCCCTCCACCGGATCGCCGAGCGGATCCCGGACGGTGCCGCGGATGGTGCCGGTGGTCGTCCCGGCCTGCGCGGCCGCCTCGGGAGCGCTCTGATGGACAAGCAGGGCGGCCGGCAAGGCGGCGGCGAGAGCGAAGATGAGGCGGCGCAGGGGACTGAAAGTGCACACGTTCGACATGGCTCGATGCAGCGCGCGGGATGGAGTCAACGGGGCCGCTTCCTCGCCGGCGGGGCCCGAAACGGGGTGCGGCCTCCTGATAGTATACTGAACTGCGGTCCGCCGCGATTCGCGCCTCTCCAACCTGACGGTGCGAACAAACGGTCGGCTCGCGTCCAAGGCTTCCCGGGCCCTGGCCGGCGGGAGTCGCCAAGAGCTGTGGAAGCGTTTCTTCAGGCGTTCCCGGACCGGGTCACGGTATGATGGCCGGCACCGGGTGGCGCGAAACCGGTTCAAAGCCGAGCATGGACAGAAAATCCGTTTACAGGTTCAATCATCCGGGAATTCCGATTCGCGGGACAGGGTCCTTGTTCCCGACAGGCCATGAACTTCCCCTGTTTCACTCTCGTAGGGTCCGCACGGCAGGGCGGGGCAACGGCTGACCCGGAACTTGGAACTGCCGTCGTCACCCCCTGAGCAGAACCAGGAAGGAGCTGTTGCCGGCACATGTTGGAAGGGCGCTACCTCGAACTGTTCCAGGACCTTTCCCGAGTCATCCCGGGCGAACGGCTCATCCGGGACGACCTGCGCACCCTGGCCTACGGGACGGACGCCAGCTTTTACCGCCTGATTCCCAAGCTGGTGGTCCGGGTCGACACCGAAGCCGAGGTGGGGGAAGTCCTGAGGCAGTGCCGCGCGCGCCGGCTTCCACTCACCTTCCGCGCAGGGGGAACCAGCCTGTCCGGCCAGTCCCTCAGCGACTCGGTGCTGATGCAGTTGGGTACGGGTTGGCGGGGGATCCAGATCGAGGAGGAGGGCAGCCTCATCACCTTGCAGCCCGGCGTGGTCGGCGCCCATGCCAATGCCCGCCTGGCTCCCTACCGGCGCAAGATCGGCCCCGACCCCGCCTCCATCAACGCCGCCATGGTGGGCGGAATCGCCGCCAACAACGCCAGCGGCATGTGTTGCGGCACCTCCCAGAACAGCTACCGGACCCTTCAGGGCATGAGAATCGTCCTTGCCGACGGCACGGTTCTGGACACCCGCAACGCCGCCAGCAGGGATCGGTTTCGCCGAGCCCGTCCGGACCTGGTCGAAAGCGTGGGGCGCCTGGCGAAGCGGACCCGGGAGAACGGAGAGCTGGCCGGCCGGATTCGCCGCAAGTTCAAGATGAAGAACACCACCGGCTACAGCCTGAACGCTCTGATCGATTTCGAAGATCCCATCGACGTGATCCAGCACCTGATGATCGGCTCCGAGGGCACCCTGGGATTCATCTCCGAAATCACCTACCGGACCGTACCCGACCACCCCCACAAGGCCACCGCCCTGATCCTTTTCCCCGACATCCGAACCGCCTGTGAAGCCACCACCCTGTTGAGGCATTGCCCCGTCTCGGCGGTCGAGATCATGGACCGGGCCGGCCTGCGCTCGGTGGAAGACAAGCCCGGTTTGCCCCTGGACCTGAAGCATCTGGACCCGTCGGTGGCGGCCCTGCTGGTCGAGGTCCGGGGGGAAACACCGGAAGAGCTGGACCGACACCTGGCAGCCACCACCCGAAGCCTGGCCGATCTGCCCACGGTGGAGCCTGTCGCCTTCACCCGGAATCCCACCGAGCAGCTCCGGCTCTGGAACATCCGCAAGGGCCTGTTCCCCTCCATCGGGGCCATCCGGGAAATCGGGACCACCGTCATCATCGAGGACGTGGCCTTCCCCATCGACCGGCTGGCCGAAGCCACCCTGCAGCTCCAGCAACTGTTCCGCAAGCACCGCTACTCGGAAGCCATCATCTTCGGGCATGCCCTGGAAGGCAATCTCCACTTCGTCTTCACCCAGGACTTCAACCGGCCCGAAGAAGTTCGGCGCTACCGGGACTTCATCGGCGACCTCACCCAAATGGTGGTTCACGGCTACGGAGGCTCGCTCAAGGCGGAGCACGGCACCGGCCGCAACATGGCCCCCTTCGTGGAGTTGGAGTGGGGAGCCGAAGCCTACCGCTTGATGCGAGAGATCAAGGCCATCTTCGATCCCGAAAACCTCCTCAACCCCGGGGTGATCCTCAACGGCGATCCTCAGATCCACCTCAAGAACCTCAAGCCCCTGCCCAAAGCCCACTCGGTGGTCGACAAGTGCACCGAATGCGGTTTCTGCGAGGTCAATTGTCCCTCCCGGGACCTGACCCTGACCCCTCGCCAACGGATCGCCGTCTGGCGAGAAATCTCCCGGCTTCGATCCAAAGGCGACAACCCCGCCCGACTGGTCGAGCTGACCGGCCGCTACGCCTACCAGGGCAACGCCACCTGCGCCACCGACGGCCTGTGCGCCATCGCCTGCCCGGTCAGCATCGACACCGGCAAGCTCATCAAGGACCTGCGGCGCCTCCAGGTCCCGGGTTGGCAGGACCGGGCCGCCACCTTGCTGGCCGACCATTTCGGCTTGGCCACCGCCTCGCTCCGCATGCTCTTGACCGCCACCCACCAGCTCCATCGGCTGCTGGGCGCGGAAGGCATGCGGCGAGTCGCGGATTGGGCGCGGAAGCTTTCGGGAAACCGGTTGCCGCGGTGGAATCCCTATCTGCCCAGGGCCGCCGAGGTCATTGCCCCCTCGGGGGAGGACGGCGGGTCGCCATTGAAGGCAGTCTACTTCCCGAGCTGCCTCAGCCGCACGCTGGGCGTTTCCGGCCACGGCCCGGGCAAGCCCTCTCAGAACCGCACGATGGAGTCGCTGATGCGCAAGGCGGGAGTCGAGCCGGTCTATCCGAAGAACCTGGCCGGCCTCTGCTGCGGGATGCCCTTTGCCAGCAAGGGATTCGAGCGGCAGGGAGCCGGCAAGCAGGAGGAATTGCGCCGGGCTTTGAGCCGGGCTTCCCGCGACGGCCTCTACCCCGTTCTGGTGGATACCAGCCCCTGCCTCTTTCGTCTGAAGGAGTCGGCTCTCTTCGAAGCGGATTTTCCCATCTACGAGCCGGCGGAGTTCATTCTGAAGGTTCTGCGGCCGGGACTCGCCTTCAGGAAGAGTGCCGGCCGGGTAGCCCTGCACAGCCCCTGCAGCTCCCGCAAGATGGGGCTGGACAGCGCACTGCGCCGGGTTGCCGAACTCTGCGCCGAGGCGGTGATCGTCCCCGACAGCGTGGGCTGCTGCGGGTTCGCCGGAGACCGGGGCTTCAGCCACCCCGAGCTGACCGCCTCTGCTCTCGGCCCCCTGAAGGCCTCCCTGCCCTCAAGCTGCTCCAGGGGCTACTCCACCAGCAAGACTTGCGAGATCGGGCTGTCGCTGCACGCCGACATCCCCTATCAGTCGATTGCCTACCTGGTGGATGAATGCACGGTGGGCCGGGTCCGGCAGGGTGGGCCGGAGGACTCCGGAGACCGGTAGGGATTCGGCATCGGGGCCTGCCTCACCCCTCCTGCTCCCGGTCGGCTTCCCCACTTCCCAGGACCTCATAAAGCGACGTCGCTTCGTTCCTTCGGGGATCTGAGCCGGGCAGGCAAGCCACCCTCACCCTCAGCGTTGCATTCCTCTTCCGGCACTCGATCAGATCCCCGACCTGGATCGGCTTTCCCCCCTTGGACACCTGCCCGTTGACCGAGACCGCTCCCGCCGCGCAGGCCTGCTGAGCCAGGGTCCGGCGGGGAATCAGCCGCGACCGCTTCAGAAAAAGGTCAAGCCGCATGGATTCGGGGGGGAATGGAGGGGAATGCGGGCGCTTACTTCTTCTGCTCGCCCTCGAAGGCTGCTGGAGGGAGTGCCTCGCCGGCCGGCTGATCCCCGTCGGCAGAGGCCGTCTCCACCTCGGCGCCGCTGTCCACGTAGCCGTCCTTGAGACGGATGTAGCTCTGGCGGCGCAGCGTCTCCATGTACTTCCGGACGGCCGGGACGGCTTTGTCCTGAACCAGCTTGTCGCGGATCTGATCCTTGACCAGGTCCAGGGGCTGAATGCCGGCGGTGTTCTTTTCGATCACCTTGAAGATTCGGAAGCCGCCCTGGCCCTCCAAAATATCGGTGATCTGGCCTCGTCGCAGGGAGAAGACGATATCCTCGACCTCCTTCAGGAGCATTCCTCTTCGGAAAAACCCCAGGTCGCCTCCCTGCTTGGCGGTCGGCCCTGCGGAATACTGGGCCACCAGGTCGCGGAACACCTCTCCGCCCCTGGCCTTCTCCAGAACCTCCTCGGCCCTGTTCCGGAGTCCCTCGACTTCGGAAGGATCCTTTCCGTTGGAAGCGATCAGAATCTCCTGGAGCCGCACCTGCTCGGGCCGATCGAACTTTTCCCGGTTGGCCTCGTAGAAGGTCTTGATCTCCGAGGTCGAAACCTGGATGCGGTAGTAGACTTCGCGCCCCAGAACCTGTTCCTTGAGGCTCTGCTCCTTGATTCTCTTTCTGAACTCGGTCGGATTGATGCCCTGCCCGCGCATTTCCTGTTCCAGGGCTTCGATGCTGGGGAGATTGTTCTCGCTTCGGAGACGGTCCAGGTACTTGATGACGTCGGTATCGGCGGTCATCCCCAGCTCCACTGCCTTTTGAACCAGGAGCCGTTCCTCGATCATGTTCTTGAGCAGATCCTTTTCGCCCTCGCGCACCGCCTGCGCCAACTGTTCGCCGGAGAGTTTTTGCTGCGACTGCGTCCGCAGCTTGAGAAGGGTTACGGCCTCCTCGTATTCGGACTTGGTGATGATGTCGTTGTTGACCCGGCAGATAATCTCCTCGAAGATGGTGGTTTCCGCCAGAGACGTGCCGGACAGCAGCAGCACTCCCGCCAGCACCCCGTGAGCAAGCCTTGGCTTCATGGTTCCTCCTCCTCGATCGCCCGCGCCGGGCGGATTCCGCATTTTCCCTACAAATACATACCCGATGTTAACCGAAAACTGCGCGGAAGTTAACCCGCCCGTGTCGGCGGGGGGTGCGATTGTAACACCGAGAGGGACTCCTCAGGAAGCCAGCTCGCCCAGCAGCGCCCGCACCGAGGAAAGCACCTCCCCCTGGGAGACCCCTGCCGACCGAAGCCTCAATTGCCCCCCCGGGCTCACCGAAAGGCCGGGGACACTGGAGACGGTTTCCACCAGCTTGTGGGGCGAAACGGGGGTCCTGGGGTGAAAGGTGATGGCGACGCCCTGTCGATCTCTCTCCATCGACTCTACCAGAATCCTTTCGGCCAGACGGCGCACCCTCATGTAGTCCAGGAGCCTCTCCACCTCCTCGGGCAAGGGCCCGTAGCGGTCTTCCAGCTCCTCCCGGAGGGCGTCCATCTCCGAGTCCAGCTTCAGGGAGGAGATACGCTTGTAGACGCTCAGTCGTTGATTTTCCTCGGGGATGTAGTCCGGTGGGATCTTGACGGTCACCCTGAGATCGACCCGCGTCTGGATCTCGGGCAGGACCTCCTGCCCCTGCAGCTCCCGAATGGTCCTTTCCAGCATCTGGCAGAAAAGATCGAAGCCGATGGCGTTGACATGCCCATGCTGGTCCCCTCCCAGCAGGTTGCCCGCGCCCCGCAACTCCAGATCCAGGGCCGCCACCTTGAATCCGGATCCCAGCTCGCTGAACTCCTTCAATGCCGCCAGGCGCTGCCGTGCGATGCCGGAGAGCGTCTGGCGCGGCGGAACCAGCAGATAGGCGTAGGCGCGGCGGCTGGAACGACCCACCCGTCCCCGCAACTGGTAGAGCTGCGAGAGTCCGAACCGGTCGGCTCGATTGACGATCATGGTATTGACCAGCGGGATGTCCAGACCGTTTTCTATGATCGTAGTGGAAACAAGCACGTCGGCCTCATGCCTCAGGAACTTCAGCAGGGTGGCCTCCAGATCTTTCTCCTTCATCTGGCCGTGAGCCACCAGCAGGCGAGCTTCAGGGCAGATGTCCCGGATCAGGGCGGCAATGGAATCGATGGTCTCCACCGTGTTGTGGACAAAATAGACCTGGCCCTGGCGCTCCAGCTCATTTCTGATGGCGTTCTGGATGACCTGGCGGCTGAAGGGCAGCACTGCGGTCTGTATGGACAGGCGATCCTGGGGAGGCGTCTCGATCACCGACATGTCCCGGATGCCCGTCAACGACATGTGCAGTGTTCTTGGAATGGGGGTGGCCGTCATGGTCAAGGTGTCGACGTTCTTCTTCAACTGCCTCAATCTCTCCTTGTGCGCCACACCGAAGCGCTGCTCCTCGTCCACGATCAACAGGCCCAGGTGTCTGAACCGGATGTCCTTGGAAAGCATGCGATGGGTGCCGATGAGGATGTCCACCTTGCCGGTGGCCACCCGCTCCAGAATGGCCTTTTGTTCCCTGGGCCTGCGGAATCGGCTCAACATCTCGATGGTGATGGGAAATGCGGTAAAGCGCTGCCTGAAACGCAGGTAGTGCTGGTAGACCAGGATGGTCGTGGGAGCCAGGACCGCCGCCTGCTTGCCGTCGAAGGCCGCCTTGAAGGCCGCCCGCATGGCCACTTCGGTCTTGCCGAAGCCCACGTCCCCGCAGAGCAGCCGGTCCATGGGGCTGCTCACTTCCATGTCCCGGTAGAGGTCCAGAATGGCCGCCTTTTGATCGGGGGTCTCGGTGAACTCGAAGGCATCCTCGAATTCCCGATGCCAGTGCCCGTTGGCGGAAAAGCGGTATCCCGGCGCGATCTTTCTGCGGGCGTAGAGATCGAGCAGCTCCTGAGCCATGTCCCGGATGGACTTCCTGGCGCGGGCCTTGGCTTTTTTCCAGCCCACTCCTCCCAGCTTGTCGAGGGGAGGGCGAGCGCTGTCGCCGGTGCTGTGCTTCTGCACCAGGTCCAGCCTCTCCAGGGGCACGTACAGCCGCGCTTCGTCGAAATACTCCAGGATCATGAACTCCTGATTCACTCCATCGCGGTCGATCTGCTTCAGACCCCGGTAGCGACCGATGCCGTGGTCGACGTGCACCAGGGTGTCCCCGGGGCTCAGCTCGCGGAAGTCCGAAACAAAGGTCCCGCTTCTGGACCGGGTCGGAGCCGGATGGGAGAGGAACTCCACTTCGTCGAAAACGTCCTCGTCCCCAAAGATGCAGACCCCGGAGGAGGGGTGGCGGAACCCTTCCAGGACGTGGCCGACCACGACGGTAATCCGATCGCTCGTCCCATCGGCTGCTCGGTCCCTGTCGTCGAAATCGGAAACGACCGGCAGATCGTATTCCCGCAGCATTTCCCCCAGGCGCTCGGCTCGTCCCAGGGATGACTGGGCGAACAGCAGTCGAACGCCGGCTTCCAGCCACTGGCGCAGGTCCCGGGCCAGGCCGGCGATGTCGCCGTGATACTTTCGGACAGAGGCCGTTTGACAGTCCAGATGGATCGGGCCCGGGGAGGCAGCCGCTCGAGACCTTGAATCGACCGGGCGGGCAGGCGTCTCGCCCGCGACCGGAATCGAGGAGGACGAAGGGGCCGACTGCTGACCGGGCGCGATTCCCAGTTGCTTCAGGTCGATGACCGGTCGGTCCTCCAGCCTTTCCCAGGCTTCGGTCGGGGACAGAAAGAGTTCTTCCGGATTCAGGCTGGGCCACCCGCGCCGGCTCAACGCCTCCCGGTCTCCGGCCAGGCCCTCCCACCAGTGGCGCAATCCCTCCTCCAACTCGTCGGGCTCATCCCTCACCACCACGAAATCGGCGGCGTAGTCCAGAAACGGCACCTGCAGGGGAAGCGTCAGCCCATGCAGGAACTCGAACCCCTGGAAGTGCTCCCCCCGGCTTGCCTGGACCACCTGGGTTTCGAAGAAGCCGGGAAACTCCTGAGGGTCCCACCTTTCGGAAGCCTCGCGGCTCCACACCCGCAGAGCGTCGGGATCCACAAAGGTCTCTCTCATGGGAACGGGAGTCACGCTCTCTAGGCGCCCCACCGACCGTTGCGAGCTGACGGAGAACTCCCGGAGCGATTCGACCTCGTCCCCGAAGAACTCGATGCGGGCCGGATTGGGGCTGCCCGGGGGATAGACATCCAGAATCCCTCCCCGGCGGGAAAAGGTCCCCACGCCCGTCACCGGCTCTTCCCTGACGTATCCCGCCCGTTTCAGGTAGCCGATCAGCTCCTCCAGGGCAATCTCTCTGCCCGGAGCCAGCTCGGGCACCTGCCGGAGGTCGGGAAGGACCTCCGGCAGGCGAGTCACCAGGGCGGCGGGGCCGCTGAGGAGAATATCCAGGGACCGCCGGTGCATCTTCCAGAGGGCCAGGGTCCGCTGCTCCACAGCCTCGGCGTGGGGAGAAAGACCGCTATAGGGCCCCGGCTGCAGCGCGGGAAAGGCGGCCACCCGCTCCCCCGGCTTTCCGGAGAGGCTGCGGTGATAAAAGGCCGTGGTGGCGGCCATGGCTTCCAGGTCCGGGACGCCGGCGCTGAGGAACAGAATCGGCCGACTCAGGATCCGATGCAGGAGAGCCAGGTAGGCGGGTTTTGCAGCCGGGGTGACGCCGGAAAGGGTGATCCGGCAGGGCCCGGCTTCGACTTGACGAGGAATGGATTGGAGGAGAGAGTCCTGCGCCAGTCGGGAAAGCAGATGTCGGGTAGCCACCTCTAAGCCTTCCGACCGTAGCGGTGAAGAATGCGCTCAATGATTGCGGTGGAGGATTGGCCCTCCAGGTAGGGCAGGGGCACCACCCTGCCGCCGGCCGCCTCCACCTCCTGCCGTCCCACGATGGTTTCCACCGTCCAGTCGCCCCCCTTGACCAGCACGTCGGGAAGCAGAGCCGCGATCAACCGATGGGGCGTATCCTCGTCAAAGACGATAATGTAGTCGACGCTGTCGATCCCCGAGAGTAGGCGGGTCCGTTCATCCTGGGTCAGGATGGGCCGCAGGGGTCCCTTCAGCTCTCTGACCGAACGATCGCTGTTGACTCCGACAATGAGGGCGTCTCCCATTTGCCGGGCGCGGCTCAGGGTATCGATGTGGCCGGGGTGGAGCAGATCGAAGCATCCGTTGGTGAAGACCGCCCGCTTGTTCTCCTGACGCAAACGAGCCCTTTGCGCCAGCAGGTCCTCCAGAGCCAGAATCTTCTGCACGGACATGTTGGAGACCGACGGGGAGATCGGAGGAAGGGAGCAGGGATGGCAGGCCGGGATTATAGCACAGCCCTATGGCAGGTCTTGAAGACCGGTGTCCGCTGAGACCTCGGCTTCCCGAAGCCGCATCCCCATGCGTTCCAGCAGATCTCGATCCAGGTCGGTTTGGGGATTGGGAGTCGTCAGCAACCGCTCCCCCATAAAGACCGAATTGGCGCCGGCCAGCAGGCAAAGCGCCTGGGCTTCATCCGAGAGCGACAGGCGGCCGGCGCTCAATCGCACCATGGCCTCCGGCATCAGGATCCGGGCGGTCGCGATCATGCGGACCATTTCGAAAGGATCCACCGCCGCCTGATCCGCCAGCGGGGTTCCTTCCACCCGAACCAGCAGATTGATGGGCACGCTCTCCGGGTGGGGATCCTGGGTGGCCAACTGTTCCAGCAAGCGCCAGCGGTCCCGCCGGCTCTCCCCCATCCCGATAATCCCGCCGCAGCAGACGCTGATGCCCGCATTGCGCACCCGCTCCAAGGTTTCCAGACGATCCCGGTAGGTCCGGGTGGTGATGATGCGGCCGTAGAATTCAGGCGAGGTGTCCAGGTTGTGGTTATAGGCCGTCAGTCCCGCCTCGGCCAGCGCCTCCGCCTGGGGCTGCGACAACATCCCCAGGGTGCAACAGGCCTCCATGCTCAGCTCCCTGACGCCGCGCACCATGACCAACACCTTCTCGAACTCGTCACCTTCAGGGGCCTGGCGCCAGGCCGCCCCCATGCAAAAGCGGGTCGCCCCCTGCCGGCGCGCCTCCCGTGCAGAGGCCAGCACCTGCTCGGGGCTCAGGAGCTTCCGGCCGGCAACGCCCGTATCGTAACGGGCCGATTGCGGGCAGTAGCCGCAGTCTTCCGGACACCCCCCGGTCTTGATGCTGAGAAGCGAACACCCCTGCACCTCCTCGACGCAGTGGTGCCGGCGGTGCAGGCTCTGGGCGCGAAAGATCAGATCGGGAAGGGGCAGGGTGTAGATGCCCCCGATTTCTTCCAGGCTCCAGTCATGACGGAGGGGGCTTGAATCGGCCTGCTTCATGTCGGGGCTCTTCCTTGGCTCCGGTTGGGATACCGGCCTGGAGGCGCTGGGCGTTTCCATGGCCGCAGGTGGTGGATCAGTTGTATATCTCCCCATACTTGGCCTTCAGGTAGCTCACGAAGGGTTCGGCCCTCAGCGCCTCTCCCGTTATCCGGCGGACCAGTTCGGAGGGCATGAATTTCCGGCCGTGGCAATGGACGCGCTCCCTCAACCAACCCAGCAGCGGCGAGAATTCCCCGCGTTCGATATCCGCCGGGATGCCGGGAATCTCTCTCCGGGCGCGGTCGTAAAGCTGCACCGAAATCAGATTCCCCAGGGAATAGGTGGGGAAGTAACCGAACAGGCCGTGCGACCAGTGGACGTCCTGGAGCACCCCCAGAGCATCGTTGGGAGGAGTGATCCCCAGATAGTCTCGCATCTTGCCGTTCCAGGCCTCCGGCAGGTCCGCCACCAGGAGGCTGTCGTCGACCAGTTGGGATTCCAGCTCGTAGCGCAGCATGATGTGCAGATTGTAGGTCACTTCGTCCGCCTCCACCCGGATGAGCGAAGGCTCGACACGATTGATGGCCCGATAGAAGCCTTCCAGGGAGCACCCGGACAACTCTTGAGGAAAGGTGCGCCGGAGCCGCGGGTAGGCGAATTTCCAGAACCCCCGGCTCCGGCCCACCAGGTTTTCCCACATTCGCGACTGGGACTCATGAATGCCCAGGGAGGCGCCCCCGCTCAGGGGGGTGCGCTCCAGGGCCGTGCTCACTCCCTGTTCGTAGAGGGCGTGGCCCGTTTCGTGAAGGGTGCCGAACAGGGCCGACGGCAGAAACCTCTCGTCGAAGCGGGTGGTGATTCGAACGTCCCGGTTGGAAAAAGAGGTGCAGAAAGGATGGACCGACTCGTCCTGGCGTCCGGCGCTGAGATCGAATCCCATCTCCTGCGCCAGCTCCAGGCCGAAGGCCGTCTGCTTGTCGATGGGGAAGCGCTGGCGCAGCACTTCATCCTGGACGCTGTCCAGCTTCCGGAAGATGTCCTGAACCAGCGGAACCAACCCGCTCTTCAAATCGGCAAAGAGCCGGTCCAGGTCTGCCGATCGCATGCCCGGCTCATACTGGTCGAGTAGCGCGTCGTATCGTCTCTCCCCATATCCCAGGCAGTCGGCCAGCTCCCGCTGGAGGTCCACCAGGGTCTGCAGCGCACCCTGAAACAGGCCGAAGTCGGACTGGGCGCGGGCCTTTACCCAGACCTCCATCCCCAGCGAGGTCTGTCGCGCCAGCTCCTCCACCAGCGGCGGCGGAATTCTGCAGGCCTTGTCGTAGTCCCGCCGGGTCAGTCGCACCAGGCTGGCGTCGTCCGATTCGTAGCCGAGGGCCCGGGTCTCGGCGGCCGCTCCCTCCAGCCAGGCGCCCACTTCCTCGGAGACGAAGCGCCCGTGGGCGAGTTTCTCCAGGGTGGCGATCTGTTCGGCACGCGCCGCCGCGCCGCCGCGCGGCATATGGGTTTGCTGGTCCCAGCTCAACAGCGCGGCAGCCGCCTTGAGATCGGAGACCTCCGCCATCCTGCTCTTGAGACGCTCGAACTGGCTCATTTCCCCTCGGCAACCGGCCCGCTCCCGCCGCGGTCACGCCGCCGGCGGCACCAGCGGGCCCGGTACTCACCTCGTTCCGGTGCCCGGTTGGAGCGCGAGTATACCACAGGGGATGGGAGGGGCAGCGGCGGCGCGGCATGTTCCGACAGCTCGGATTCCCCCACCGCATTAGCCTTCGCCTGGGAGCGGGTTTTGGGTAAATTCGTAGGAACATGGGGGATGGTGTCACTGATCACTCGTCTTGAGATGTCCTGCCCGGCGTGTTAGGGTTGCTGCGCCATGCGGGCCCGACCGCGGCGGCCCGGCGGCGCCTATCCCCGGAACCGGCTCCCGCGGCCGCAATCTCAGGGCCTGCCGCCCCGGAAGCGCCCGGATCCGGAATCGACCGCAATGAGAGTGCTGTTTCCCTGGATCGTCAGCCTGAGCCTGACGCTTCTGGTCGGTTCGCTGATTTACCTCAGCGTCCCCGACTGGGGGCAGTCCTGGAGGGTGATGTTGCAGGGACGACCGGTCTTTCTGCTGGCCGGCCTGGGCCTGACGCTGCTTCACATGGGCCTGCGCGCCTGGCGGTGGGGAGTCCTGCTCTCCCCCGTCAAGCATCCCCTGGCCTACCAGGGCCTCTTCTCCCTGACGGTCGCCAAGTACGTCATCAACCTGATTCCGCCGCGCGCCGGCGAGGTGGTGGCCTCGGTGGTGCTGGCCAGAAAGGAGAAGATGCCGGCCGCCTCGGTCATCGCCACCTCACTGCTGGAGCGAATCCTGGACCTCATCACCGTGGTCGGGATCTTTGCGGTCTACCTGGCTCTGTTCTCCGGCCAACACCCACCCGATTCCGAGAGGGGCCAGGAAATCATGCTGGCCCTTCAGAGATTTTCGTTGATCGGGGCCCCCGTCCTGGCCCTGGCATTGCTCGCCATGGTCTACCTTGCCGGCCGCTGGGACTGGACCGGAAGGGTTCCGGGACGGCTGTCCCGCATCATTGTTTCCTTTGGGGATGGCTTCAGGGCTCTGAAAAAGGGCGGAGAACGGGTGAAGGTCACGGTGCTCTCCCTGGCCATCTGGACCACCATCAGCCTGCAGCTCTGGTTTCTGGCCAGGGCCTACCTGAGCGACTTCCCTCTGACGGGGGCGCTTCTGCTGACGGTGATCACGGTTGTGGGGGTGGCCATTCCCACGCCGGGAGGGGTGGGCGGGTTCCAGTTTTTCATGCAACTGGCCCTGACCCACTTCTTTGCGCCCTTCCTCTCAACCCAGGATCCGAACTCCCAGGCCGCAGGCATCAGCAACGGCTGCTACATGGTTTCCATGGTCCCGCTCCTGCTGCTCGGGTTCGTACTGCTCCATCGAGAAGGCCTCTCCTGGAGCAGAATCTCCAGGATTGCCGGCGAGAAGAGGGCTCCTGCGGCGACCTGACCACGCCGCAAAACGTCGTTCAAGAAACTCAAGTCGGCGAGCCGAATGGCGAAGACAGCAGCGGTGGGGAACGGTGGAACGCGGCCGGCGGGGCCTCAAGCGCTGAGGATCGCTTGCTGTTTGCTCCGGATGGAGGCCAGCAGCCGGTCAAAGGCGTCGGCGAAGAGCTTGACGCCGTCTTCCTGCAGCTTGAGGGTCACCGCGTCCATATCGACACCCAACTCCCGCAGCCGAACAAAGGTCTGCCGGGCATCCTCCAGGTTCTCTTCCAGGGTGGCTCTCACCACTCCGTGATCGCGGAAGGCCGCGAGCGTCCCCAGGGGCATGGTGTTTACCGTGTCGGGTCCGATCAGGGATTCCACGTAGAGCACGTCCCGATAGCGGGGGTTCTTGGTGCTGGTGCTGGCCCACAGAGGGCGCTGCGCCCGGAAGCCTTGTCGCTTGAGCTTGAGGAAGCGGCTCTCGCCAAAGATCTCCCTGAATTTCCGATAAACCAGGCGCGCATTGGCAACAGCGGCGCGGCCCTGCAGGGCCCGGCAGCGTTCTTTCTCCGCGGCGCCGCCGGCTCGTGATTCCATGTCGTGCAGCAGCTTGTCGACCACGGTGTCGACCCGGCTGACAAAGAAGCTGGCCACCGAGGCGACCGGGGCGGTGCGGCCGGAGGCGGCCAGAATCTCGATCCCCTGCAGGCAGGCCTCGGCCACCTGACGATAGTGCTCCATCGAGAACATCAGGGTGACGTTGACGTTGATCCCCTCTCCCAGCAGTTGGCGGATGGCGGGCATGCCGGCCGGGGTCGCGGGAACCTTGATCATCAAGTTGGGTCGGGCCACGGCTTTCCAGAGGCGGCGGGCTTCCTCCACGGTTTCCCGGGTCCGGCAGGCCAGATGGGGCGAGACCTCCAGGCTGACGTAGCCGTCTCCACCTCCGGTGGTCTCGAAAAGCGCCCCGAACTGATCGGCGGCCACCTGAATATCCTGGATGGCCAGCACTTCGTAGATCCGCTCGGCGGAGAAGCCGGCCCCGGCCATGGTGCGGATCTCCCGGTCGTAATCGGTGCCGCCGTCGATGGCATTCTCGAAGATGGAGGGGTTGGAGGTCACCCCGCGCAAGCCATCCTCGGCGATCATCCGGCGCAACTCGCCTGAATGCAGCAGGGATCGGCTGATTGAATCGCACCAGACGCTCTGACCCTGGCGCTGCAAGTCCAGGAGCGGACTGGTGCCCTTACCACCCAAATTCCGACTGTCCATCGAACCCTCCCAGAGTGAGTGTCGGGACTCCCGCGTCCCTCACGTCTATCGGCACCAGACTTTAATCGCCACTTTAATCGCCGCGCCGCTGCCGAGACAATCATAATCCCCGGGGCATGACCCCGCCACCCGGGGAGACAGGCAAGCTAAGGCAGCAGCCGGCGGTAGAGCCGGTCGTGCCTTTCCAGAGCGCTACGGTAACGTTGGTGCCGTTGCGGGCAAGGATCGAAGCGCGCCCCCAGAGGGGTCTCCACCTGCTCGATGCCGTCGAGAAAACCCAGGGCTTCCAGGGCCAGCAAGGCTGCGCCCCGGCTGGAGGCTTCCTTCACCGCGGAGGCCACCACCGGCTGCCCCAACACGTCCGCCATGATCTGCAGCCAGACAGGCGATTGCAGGAGCGCTCCGCCGGAGGCCACGATCTCTCGATCCTCCGGGACCACGGGCTCCAGCAGCCGTGCGATCTTTGCAAACCGGTAGGCCACCGATTCCAGCGAAGCCCGCAGGATCTCCATGGGACGGGTGTGCAGACTCAGGCCGGTTACGGCCGCCCGGGCCTTGGATTGCCAGCCCGGGCTGCGCTCTCCGGCCAGGAAGGGCAGAAGGGTCAGTCCATGGGAATCCGGAGCCATCTCCGCCAGTCCGCGCTCGACGGCCTCGGGGTCCCGCTCCAGCCGCAGGGTCTCGGTCATCCATTCGAAGAGGAGTCCACCGTTGCTCAGGGAGCCTCCCATGACGAATCGGCTCCGGTTGGCCCGATAGCACCACAGCCCCCAGGGGACCGGCGGCTTGTCCGTCTTCCCCATCACTCTCATGGCCCCCGAAGTGCCCACCATCAGCGCCAGGCGATCGGGAGTGCAGCACCCGCTGCCCACGTTGCTGCAGGCCCCGTCTCCAACGGCTGCAACCCAGGGAATTCGCCTCAAGTCGGGCCAGCGATCGGCGAAGGGCGAGCCGAGGCCCGACAGCGGAGCGTCCAGGTCGATGAGGGGGGACAACTGGGGCCGCTCCAGAGGCAGGACCTGCAGAATTCCCTCGTCCCACTCCAGGCGGTCCTGATCCAGCAATCCCGTACCCGACGCCATGGAGAAGCTGCAGCGGCTGACGCCGAAGAGTTTCAAATGGGCATATTCCCCGAACGACATCCAACGGGGGGTCCCGCGGAACAGCTCGGGACGGGACCGGTACAGCCACAACAACTTGGCCGGCAGGTAGCTGGGATGGAGCGGGCAGCCCGTGCGGGCGTGATAGAGGCTTTCGTCCACCAGGCTGCGAAGCTCCTCGGCGGCGGCGGCGCTGCGGGTGTCGGCCCAGGAGTAGACCGGGGTCAGAGCCCGCCCCCCGGCATCCACCCCCACCAGGTTGTGCCAGAAGGTCGACATGGCGACGGCGGCGATCCCCCGGCGCAGGCGGCCGCTTCGCAGCAGGATCTCGTCGATCGCCTCCACCACCAGCCTGAACAGGGCATCGGCGCCCACCTCCACGCCGCCATCCGAGGTGGTGGCGAACTGGTAGGGTCTTCGGGCCTCCAGCCCGGACAGGGCCCGGCCGCAACGATCGTGGATGGTGGCCCGAACCGAGGAGCTCCCGGCGTCGATGGTGAGGATCAGAGGATCGCTGGAGAGCATGTCTCACTTGCCCGGCCTCCGGCGGCCGGACCCTCAGTAATAGACCATTGCTCGCCGCCGCGACTTGCGAGCCTTCAGGATGAGGACCAGGCCGGCGACAAAGCCGCCGATATGAGCCCACCAGGCCGTGCCTCCCATGGAGAGATCCCCCGCCGTCAGGGAAACGGCGCCGTTGAAGAACTGCAGCAGAAACCACAGTCCCAGGAAGATCAGGGCCGGCAGCCGGACCAGATAAAAGAAGAACAGGATGGGCACGAAGGTGAGAACCCGGGCCCCCGGGAACAGCACCAGGTAGGCCGACAACACCCCGGAGATGGCGCCGCTGGCGCCGATCATGGGTATGGGTGAGCCGGGACGAACCGCAATCTGCAACAGGGCCGCCAGGAGACCGCAAACCAGGTAGAAAAGCAGGAAGCGCAGCGATCCCAGCCAGTCCTCCACGTTGTCGCCGAACACCCACAGGTAAAGCATATTCCCCAGGAAGTGCATCCAGCCGCCATGCAGGAACATGGAGGTAAAGAAGGGAGCCAGACCCATCAGGATCCCGGCTTCCTGCCAGTAGCCGAAACTCAGCAGCGCCCGCGGAACCAGTCCGAACTGGTAGAAGAACCCTGTCGACACGGGCCCGGACCCCAGGGACAACTGGTAGACGAAGACGGCCGCATTGACCGCCAACAGCAGCAGCGTGACCACCGGAACGGTCCGGGTTCGGTTGGTGTCTTTCAGGGGAATCATGACGCTTCCCGGCCGAGGCGGCCGAGTCCTTCCCTGGTGCGCAGTTCGGGCGGAGTCAGCGCCCGGCCTCATGCCGGTCTCACTCGGCCCTGGGCGGCCCCGCCAGCACCAGATCCAGGGGGCCTTCGCCGCAGTGCTTCAAGACCTCCGCGTAGGCCGCATCCCTCAAGCGAATCATTTCCGGCCAACCCTTTCCGCCTGGCCGGATGGCCGGACTGATCACCACCCGGAGCGGGGCCGGCGAGGGCAGCAGCCGGCCGTCGCGGAGCACCTGCCGCGTCCCGCTTAGCGTGACCGGCAGCAACGGGGATCCGGTATCGGCCGCCAACTTGAAGGCTCCCATCTGAAACGGCCGCAGTCCGCTGGCATGAGTGAAGGTGCCCTCCGGGAATACATGGACCGGGGTCCCGCCCAGCAACCTCTCCTCAATGCGGCGACTGTCCTCGACGGCCTCGGGAGCATTCTCGCGGTCGACGGTGAGGTAGCCGGACCGACGAATAAAGGTGCCCACGAAGGGCCAGGAGGCTGCCTCGCGCTTGGCCACAAAGGAAAAGTCGAAGGGCAGGGCCGCCATCAACACCAGGATATCCAGATAGCTGGCGTGGTTGGAAACGATCAGGAAGCGCGAGTGTCCGGAGAGATGATCCGCGGGCAGGTGCTCCAGTCCGGCCACCACCGGCTGCAGCCCCGCCAATCGGAGGGTGATCCGCGAGATCAATCTGAGAAGGGCAGGGCCGGCTTGGGGTCCGGTCCGGCCGGGCGTCAACAGCAGCAACACCCAGCAGGGGAGGCCCACCGCAACCAGCACCATCCACACGTAGCCGCCATAGAGCCACCTCGCCGCGGCCCGGACCGCGCGGCGGCTCCGCTGCCCCAGGCTCCGCAGTGCCAGCCGCGCCACCTGCAGCCAGACCGCCGAGGTCGGAGAATCGAGCTTGCCTTGCAGGTAGAGGCAGCGGCAGTTGTCCCTCCGGATCTTGCCGCTGGAGGTCTTGGGGACGCTTTGCGGGGGAACCAGCACAACCTCATCCAGAGGGATGCCCAATTGAGCGTCCATCCTTTCCCTGATGGCTGCCGCCAGCTTCTCCTTCTCCTCGGGTTCGGTTCGACGGGTTTCGGCCACCAGAACCAGGCGCTCACCCGCCACCCGTCCTCCGCTAATCCCGAATGCGGCGACACAGCCACGCCGAACGCCCTCGACATCCCCCGCAATATGCTCCAGTTCCTGCGGGTAGAGATTTCGCCCTCCCTGGATGATGATGTCTTTGACCCGGCCGGTGACAAAGAGCTCTCCATCCGCCAGGTAGCCCAGGTCACCCGTCTTCAGCCAGCCCTTCTGCAAGACCTCGGCAGTGGCCTCGGCTCTTCCGAAGTAACCCTGCATGACGGAGGGCCCCCGGCACTGGATGTGGCCCTGGACCCGGTCAGGAAGGGGATTGCCGGCATCGCCGGCGATTCTGACCTGGTGGCCGGCCAGCTGCCGGCCGGCAGAAGCAAAGGTCAGCGGGTTCACGGATTGACCGGAGGCCGGCTCCGCTCGTCCGGTCCGTTCAAGAGCACCCCTGTCGATGAGGTCGAGCAGCGGCCTTCGGCCCAGGGGCGGGATGGTCACCGCCAGCGAGGACTCGGCCAGGCCATAGACCGGCATCAGGGCTTCGGCCCGGAAGCCATGGGGTTCGAACCGCCGCGCAAACGCCTCCAGGGTTTCGGGTTGAACCGGCTCGGCGCCATTCAGGGTGGCCCGCAAACAGGAGAGGTCGAGTCCTTCCAGGTTTCGATCGTCGACCCGCCGCATGCAGAGTTCGTAGGCGAAGTTGGGTGCGGCCGAGAGGGTGGCGCGATAGCGGTGTATGGCCCACAGCCAGCGCTCCGGCCGGGTCAAGAAGGCCTGGGGAGACAGGATCACGATGGGAACCCCCAGATAAAGGCAGGAAAGCCAGGCTCCGATCAGGCCCATGTCATGGTAAAGGGGAAGCCAACTCACTCCCACGTCCCGCGAGTCGATCTTCAGCGCCCCCGCGACGGCCCGGATGTTGGCAATGAGATTGGAATGGGTCAGCACCACCCCCTTGGGGTCGCCGGTGCTCCCCGAGGTGTACTGAATGAAGGCGACATCCCGGGGCAGCGGCCGCACCGGAATCCCGGAGGCCTTGCCCAGGCTCCCCAGAGTCACCACCCTTTCCATTCCGGGGACCTGGCTGCCCAACAGACGCGCCAGGCGGCCAACCTCCTGAAAGGTCACCAGCACCCGCGCCCCGGAATCGGCGATGATCCTGGCCTGACGCCGGGCGTAATCCTCGATGCGGTCGGGCCGCCAGGGGGGATAGAGGGGAACCGGAACGGCGCCGGCCAGAACGGCGCCGAAGAACGCCGGGAAGAAGTCGGGGGCGGTGGGGAGCATGAGCGCAACCCGGTCCCCGGCCTGGACACCCGCCCGTTGCTGCAACGCCGCCGCCACCGCCGAACTCTCCGACAGCAGGCCGGCATAGGTGATCGGGCGCATCTCCCCGTTTTCCATGCGCAATTGAATGTGGACCCGCTCCGGGTCCCGCCGAGCAAAATGGAAGAGCGCCTCGTCGAGGGTGGTGGGCCAGCCCCCCTCCCGGTTCCAGGCATCCACTCCCCCCGGCCGCGGCGTGGGTTTCCCGGTCTGCTGAAACAGGAGGGGATCGATTCCGCCCGTCCCAGGGGAGCCCGATGCCGATACGCCTGCCTGAGACTTCGCCGTCATCACGGCTCGGACCAGGTCGCCGACTCCCTCAGCCCGCGACAGGAGATGCTCCGGCAACTTGAGCGAGAGATCTCTTTCCAGGCGCAGCAGGAGTTCCACCCGTTCCAGGCTGGCCAGTCCCAGCTCTCGCTCCAGTGACGCATTCGGCGAGAGGTGTCGCTGGGCCCGCTGAGACCCCATTTCAACCAACAGATCACGAACAACCTGGAGAACCTTCTCCTCCAGGTCTTTCCGATCCGGTTTCCTCGAGTCGGCAGGGGACGATTCGGTCTCCGAGGGAATCATGGAGTCTGCGTCTTCCAGGCAGCTTGGCGCGGGGCCTGCAGGTTGGGGACTGCCCCTCCGGGTTTGCGGACGATACCGGCGGCATCTTAGCACAGGTGGGTCGGCCGGACAGGCGGGGGTGGATTTCCAGCCGGGCGATCTCGCTCTTGAGAAGACGTACGTGTCTTACAGCGTAGGGGACGGAAGTGCTTGGCAGGTTTGGGACGGGGCCTTTGTTCCGGAAGGATGCAGGATAAATGCCCGAATAACCAATGTCCTCTTTCAGAGGCAGGGAAAGCGCGGTGCGCCGCCCAAAAAGTTTCGGTCCATGAAGGCAATGCTGAAGCGACCCGGCGTGGCCGCGGCCGCATCTTGGCAGCGCCGCGTCTGCCCCCCACCGCATCAGCCTTCGCCATTCGGCTCGGCTTCTGCGACTCCCCCTCAAGGGGGGAGTGATTCTGGGCGAAGCCCGCAGTCGAGCCGGTGGGGGGCCGACGCGGCGGCGCGTACGGGGTACGGCTGGGGCCTCTCAGCCCGAGCTGGACGCCGCCGCCCGGGCGACACTTCCCAGGGCCTCGGCCCGATCGGTCTTTTCCCAACTGAAGGATCCGTCCGCGCCGGCAGGCCTCCCAAAGTGACCGTAGGCGGCCGTGGCCCTGAAGATGGGGCGCTTGAGAGAGAGCGCGTCGATGATCCCCTTGGGCCGAAGATCGAAGGCCTCTCGAACCACCTTCACCAGCTCCTCATCGCTCAGCTTGCCGGTGCCGAAGGTGTCGACCAGAATCGAAACGGGCTGCGCCACGCCGATGGCATAAGCCAACTGAACCTCGCACTTCTCCGCCAGTCCGGCCGCCACGAGGTTCTTGGCCACATAGCGAGCCGCGTAGGCGGCGCTTCGGTCCACCTTGGACGGGTCCTTCCCTGAAAAAGCTCCGCCGCCATGCCGAGCCCAGCCCCCGTAGGTGTCCACGATGATCTTGCGACCCGTCAATCCCGTATCTCCCTGGGGCCCTCCTCGGACAAATTTGCCCGTGGGATTGACATAGTAATTGGTCCGATCGTCCAGCAGGCCGGCAGGGACGACGGGGCGCACAACTTGCTCCAGTACATCATCATAGATCCGGCTGTAAGGGGCGCTTTCATGGTGCTGGGTCGAGATGACCAGCGAGTCGATGCGCACCGGCTTGCCGCCCTCGTATTCCACCGTCACCTGGCTCTTGCTGTCGGGTCGGATGTAGTCCAGGGTGCCCGCTTTGCGCAGCCTGGCCATTTCTTCCACCAGCTTCTGCGCCAGAACGATGGGGGTGGGCATCAGTTCCGGGGTCTCGTCGCAGGCGTAGCCGAACATCATGCCCTGGTCCCCGGCTCCCTGCTCCTTGAACAGCCCCGTCCCCTCGGTGACTCCCTGAGAGATATCCTCCGACTGGGGATCGATCCTGACGTCCACCCGGCAACTCCGATAGTCGAACCCGATACCGACGTCCACGTAGCCGATCTCCCGAATCGTGTCCCTGACGACCTGCTCGACGTCGATCCGGTCCTTGGCCTTGGAGGTCACTTCGCCCGCAACCAGGCAATAGTCGGTGGTCACCAGCGTCTCACAGGCGACTCGCGACTCCGGGTCGCCGGTGATGTAGGCATCCACGATGGCGTCGGACACCTGATCCGCAACCTTGTCGGGATGTCCTTCCGAAACGGCCTCGCTGGTGAACAGCATTCTTTCCCTGTCTGCCATGATTGCCTGCTCCCTCCATAGTTTCGTTACAATCGCCGCAATCCAATGCTGCACGTAAACCGCAAACTCGTCATATAATTTCACTCCAGCCATGCAGAGGACCGGTGGGCCCGGTCTCCGGCCCTTTGGGCGAGCGGCTGAACGATAGTCTTGGGCCTTCCGGTTTGTCAAGCCCATTGCCGTTCGTCCGATCAAGGAGCAGACGACGCCATGACCATGGATCTCCAGGAAGTTCAAGCGCAATTGAAAGCCATGAAGCTGGATGGATGGCTGCTATACGACTTTCAGGGCCTCAATCCGATTGCCCGCAAGCTGCTCGGTCTGCAGGACGCCATGCTGACCCGGCGCTGGTTCTGTTGGATCCCCTCTCAGGGCCCCATGACTTTCCTTTGTCACACCATCGAGCGCCAGGGGTTCGAGCAACTGCCGGCGCGCTCGGTTCTCTTCAGCAGTTGGGAGGAGATGCAGGCGGGGCTGGAACGCCTGCTACAGGGGAGCGGTCGGGTGGCCATGGAGTATTCTCCCCTATGCTTCATCCCCTATGTCTCCAGGGTGGATGCCGGCACGCTGGAGCTGGTGCGCAGTCTGGGCAAGACAGTGGTTTCTTCGGCCGACCTGGTCCAGCACTTCGAGGCCCGCTGGAGCGGGGAGCAGCTCCGAACCCACCTGCAGGCCAGTCGTCTGCTGATGGAGGTCCTGTTCGAGACCTTCGATCAGGTGCGGGAGGCCACCGGGAACCGCAGCCATCTCACCGAGTACGAGTTGCAGCAGAGCATGTGCCAACGGTATCGGGAGCGGGGCCTGGAATCCTCTTCTCCTCCCATTGTGGCCGTCAACCGCAACAGCGGGAACCCCCACTACGAGCCCTCCTCGGAAGGCTCGGCTCCCATCCTGCCGGGCGACCTGCTGCTCATCGATTTCTGGGCCAAGCTCTCCCGGCCACATGCCGTCTACGCCGACTACACCTGGGTCGCCTTCCTGGGGGAGTCGGTACCCGAAAGAATCGTCCGGGTCTGGGACGTGGTCCGGGAGGCGCGGGATCGCGCCCTGGAGTTCGTGCGCTCCAAGACCGGCCGGCGAACCGCCGTACGGGGATGGGAGGTGGATGGCGTGGCGCGCCAGGTGATCTCCCAGGCCGGGTTCGGCGAGTATTTCATCCACCGGACCGGCCACAGCATCGGAGAGTCGGACCACGGCAATGGAGCCAACCTGGATGGACTGGAAACCCGGGACGAACGGCTCCTGATTCCACGCACCTGCTTTTCCATAGAGCCGGGAATCTACTTGCCGGACTTCGGCATCCGCAGCGAGTTGAACGTCTACCTGGGCGAGGAGGAACTGCTGGTCACCGGGGACCCCATCCAGCAGGAGATACGACTGATCTGAACGCCGGCGGGCCGGCCGGTGCGGCCAAGGGGGCCACTCAGCCCTGCCTCTTGGACAGGCTCCTGTCCAACGCAGCCAGGCTGTCGATGAGCTTTTTCCGCTGGGCCGGGGCAAAGCGGTTCATTTGCTGCAGGTCGCGGAAGAGCTGCCTGGAATCGCCCCTCACATCCTGAAAAGCCCGGAACAGTTGGGCGGGGCCGGGCGTGGCCAGGGAGTCGGGGCCCACGTTCATCCGGGAAAATCCCTGGGCCAGGAAGTGGAAGAGGGCCTGGGTCCTGGCCATGGCCCGGTCATGCTCGGTTGCGGTGGTCACGGTCACCTTCAGTTCCAGCGTTTCCAGGTACTGTTTGACTTTCCCGACCCGCTTGCCCCTGCCGGGGCAGAGAACCACTTCCAACCCGGCGATCCCCTGACGCCCCGTTTCCGGACCGAAGAGGGGATGGGTTCCCAGGACTTCAACCGACTCGGGGAAGAGGTCCAGCATGAGCCTGAGCGGCTCTTCCTTGACGGAGCAGGTATCCATGACCAGTTGACCGGGGGTCAGCAGGAGCCCCAGGCGGCGGCATACCCGCTCCATTTGGGAGATGGGAACGCATATCAGCAGGCAGGGCTTGCGGGCCACCTCCCTTAGAGTGGCGAACCGAACGTCGCATTGTGCGGAGGGACTCTTGCGGTCAAAGACGGAAACCGGGAAATCCTTCCCGAGAATCTCCGCCGCAAACCGGCCGAACCTTCCAAAGCCGACGATGCCGATTTCCACACCTTTCTCCCGATGCCCAGCCCCTGGCTTCTCCCGACCCACAAAACCCTTGCCTGCGGAATTTTGCAAGAGGCTCGGATGACTGTCTCGATGGAGGTGGAGAGCGCGCCCGGCGCATTTGAGGCCGAACACGGCTGAGGCCCGGGCGAGCAGTGAGGAGGGCGACTCGTGGCCGGAGCAGCTGCCGCCCCGGCTTCGAGTCGTTGTCAGAGACCAGAACCGGCGAGGGACTAATTCAACTCGGCCATGGCGGCATTCCTGATGCGGTCGAGACCGTCCAGCGACCCCCCGGTGGCGGCCCTGAAGAGGGCTTCCAGGGCCTTGGTAGCCCGGGACCCGTAGCTGCCGCCGAGGCCCTCGGCCTGGGCCAGCAGCTTCATGGCCACCCGGTTCTCCTTCAGTTGCCATTGGCTCATTCCCATGTGGTAATAAGCCGAGGAATCTCTTGGCTTGAACCTCAAGCTGTTCCGGTAGCTGACCAGCGCCTGGCGCCATCGCTTTCGATTGAAGTGGTTCAGCCCTATGGTTGAATAGAGCTGGCCCTTGACCTGATTCCAACTCTCCTGGGTAAAGCCGGGCGGCAGCTCCTCTCCCGGGTAAGCCGCCAGCATCTTTTGGGCATAGCCGGCCGCGCGGCCGACACTCCTGCGACGGGAGTAGTGATCGAAGAGCTTGATGTTGTAGGGGAACGCTTCCTTGTCGCTTTTCCCCTCGGTCACCGTCCGGGCATAGGTGGCGAATTTGTTGGCGTCCTTCAGCTTGTCGTAGCAATCGGCCAGGGCAGCGGCAATGCCCGGAGACGGCTTCTTGGCATAGAGCTGCTCCCCAAACCTGGCCGCCTTGGCGTAGTTCTTGGTGGCGTAATAGGCCTCCAGAGCTGCTCCCAGACCTGTGTCGTTGCCTGGCTGCATTCGAAGCAACTGCTCCGACGCGGGGCCCAGCGCGGCCATGTCCTTCTTCTGGTAGAGCTCCACCACCCACTGGTGCGTGGCGTTGATGGCTTGTTTTTGCGCGTAGTCCTTGTACTGCGAGTCCGGGTGGGCCCTGACGAACGCCCTCAGCGCATCGGACTTCCCTTTCCAACCGTTGGCCTTCAGCGCCTTGTCCAGCACGGCATATTCCTTCCGGGCCTTTGCGTTCGGGTCCGCCTGCACCGGTGCCGCCATCAACGAATCGACGGTCAACGCCAACCCCAGCGACAGCGCCAGAACCAAGGATGCGACTTTTAGCATGATGTCCTCCCGACGACACTTCATCGGCCTTGCCCTTTCCTGGCCGGCCCACGAAGAGCATTCCTAACTGGTTTCATACAGGTAAGGGGCATTATCGGGATTTGCCCCTTGCCTGTCAATAGTCATGCAACTCGGGCGCAGGGGGCACGCCGGCCCCGCCGGGAACTCTCCGCCGCGGGAAAGGCCGCCGAAAGGGCTTCGGAATCGACCGCTTCGATGCTATAAAATCCCTTGGATTCCGCCTCGGAACGGACCAAGGCGCCCCAAACCCCCATAAAGGAGTTGGCACTTGAACAGCAAGACTGACCGGACTTCGGAGGACGCCCCCACGCCTTCTCACCACAACGAGCCGGCTCGCAAGATCGAAAGCTACAGCATGCTGGCTCCGCGAATGAAGAGGATCTACTTCGAATTCTACTCGGAGACCTACAAGGAATCCCGACTGGACCGCAAGACCAAGGAGCTCATAGCGATTTCCGCATCGCTGACGGCCAAATGCCAGGGCTGCCTGGAGGGCCACATCAAGAAGGCCCTCAAGTTGGGCGTTACCAAGGAAGAAATCAGCGAAACGATCGCCATCGCCATGGGTGTCAACGCCGCGGCAGTGGTGGATGTGACCGATATCGCCGCAGCCAACCTCAACCTGAAACACTATTAGGCGTCTGCCCGGCGTCCCTGCGGCAGCACGCCGACAAGGACCTGCTCTGGAATATAATCCCTGTATTTGGCCGTAGTTCTGGCGAAAAAGGGCCTTCTTCCCTGTTCAAACCCCATTTGTCCCTTTTTTGCGGACGGCTTTCCCTGAAAGCCCCAAAAGCTCCGGCCTCTCGCCCCCCATGGAACGCCCTCATCAACCCGACGGCAGTGGATCCGGGGACGGCCTCCGTCTCAGCGAATCGGAGTCTCGGGCTCAAGCCTTTTACGACCGTTGGATCGGCGGCACCGGCCTGCGTTCCCACCTGGGGCGGACGGTTTTCAGCCTGAGCGGGACGGTCTACGCCGGGCGCTTCATCCAGGCCGCCGCCCTGCGCCCGGAGGATCGGGTGATGGAGGTCGGGTCGGGCCTGGGAAGAATCCTTACTGCCAGCCAACGTCGCGTCGGCGCCGAGCAGCCCTACTTCGGGATTGACCTGTCCTACCAGATGGTGCGGCGAGCCCGACGAGGACTGGAATCGCGGCGACCGTCGCTCCATTTTCTGGTCGCCAGCGCCCTGCAGATGCCCTTCCGCCGCCACTGTTTCGATGTGGTCCTGCTCTC
This sequence comes from Terriglobia bacterium, assembly GCA_963665655.1. Lineage (GTDB taxonomy): Bacteria > Acidobacteriota > Terriglobia > Versatilivoradales > Versatilivoraceae > Versatilivorator. The sequence continues at coordinate 2,347,335 of OY762429.1, read as the reverse complement.
CCACGTGGCCAAGTACCTGACCGACCCGCAGTTGCGCCAGGTGCTGGCCCAGGTGAGAGACTTGCTGAGTCCGGGAGGGAGGTTCGTGCTGTGGGAGTTCAGGCCCTATGCCTGGGGTCCGATCAATCGCACCATCCTGCGGGGCAGCGGCTCGCACAAGCTCCGGAGCGCCGCCGAACTGGTCGCCCTCCTTGAGGAACAGGGTTTCCGCAACCTGCAGCCTTTCAGGATTCACACCCCCTGGCCTCCGTTCCGCAACCTGGCCTATCGGGCACAGGCGGGCTGAAGCCGGCATCCGGCGGGCCTGTTCCCGCGGCCGGCCTCCCGACGGGAGAGGCACTCTTTGGTCATTGTTTCTCCTGCTTCGGCTGGTTATCATGGCCCTCATGGAAGCTCTGTGTGACGCTCACCTCCATTTTTTCACCCGGGAGGTGCTGTGTTTTTACGCGAGGCAGTCCGAGGAGTACCGGACACTCGAGGATCCCGCCGCCCAGGTGGCGCAACGGTTGGGCGTCTCACTGCCGCCCGGGGAGCCGCAAGACCTGGCCGCCTTGTGGGCGGAGCAGCTCGATCGTCACCACGTCTCCCGCGCTTTCCTGTTCGGAAGCGTCCCGGGCGAGCAGCAGGCCGTGTCCCAGGCGGTTGCCGCCTTCCCGCACAAGTTCGCCGGCTTTCAGATGCTGAACCCGCTGGACCCGGAGGCTGGCGGGGCCACCGCCGACATTGCCTCCAGGGGGCTTCGAGGCCTGCTGCTCTTTCCGGCCATGCACCGGTTTTTCCCTGACGACCCGGCCTGTCTGGAAACCTGCCGCCTGGCCGGACAGCATGGGCTGATGGTCTTCGTCCACGTCGGCCCGCTGCGAATCGTCATCCAGGAGAAACTCGGGGGCGGCCGCGCCATGCAGCCGAGCTATGGAGACCCCCGGCGCCTGGGCAACGCCCTGCGAGCCTTTCCGGAGGTCCCCTTTATCGTTCCCCACTTCGGCTGCGGCCGTCTGGCCGCCCTTCTGGAAGCGGCCCGGGAAACCCGCAACCTCTACCTGGACACCTCCAGCTCCAACTCCTGGATGCAGCAAGGGCCGCAGCCCACCGATCTGGAGACCGTGTTGGGCACAATGCTGGAGGAGAAAGCCTTCGGGCCCGAACGCCTGCTGTTTGGGACCGACTCCACCGTGTTTCCCCGAGGATGGAGAAAAGACATCTATCTGGCTCAGCGGGCGGCGCTGGATCGATTGGGGGTCTCGTCCCGCGAGAGACGGCTCATTTTATCCGGCAACCTGGAACGCCTGCTGCGGCCTTCCGGCGCCGCCACCCGGTCAACGGCTTGAATCCCCGGGACAGCGGCCGGCAAACCATTTTTGCGATCAGCCAAGGAGGGAGATCATCATGAAGGACCCAGGAGTGGATCGCCGCGGATTTCTCAGAAAGGTGGGGATGGGGGCCGCCCTGGCCCCGGCCTGGAGCGCCCGAAGCTATCTGGCCATCCCGGGGGCCAATGAGCGCCTTCGGGTCGGCGTCATCGGTTGCGGCAGCATGGGCAACTCGCACCTGAGGGCCCTGCTGGACATGCAGGACAGCGCCGGCATCAAGGTGGCGGCAGTTTGCGACGTCTTCCGCAAACGCCTGGATGCCGCCGCCGCACTGACCGGCGGCACCGCCTACTCCGACTACCGGTCCCTTCTGTCCCGAAAGGAGCTGGACTACGTCTTGATCGCCACGCCCGAGCACTGGCACCACCGCATGACTCTGGACGCCCTGGACGCCGGCAAGCACATCTACCTGGAGAAGCCCCTGACCCAAACCATCCGGCAAGCCAGGGAGGTGGTGCGACGGGTGCGGCGCTCCAAGCTGAAGCTGCAGGTGGGGGTGCAGGGCATGTCGGACGAATCCTATGAGGTCGCCGGCCGCTATATCCGGGAGGGAGTCCTGGGCAAGTTGGTCATGGCGCAGATCGACTACTCCCGAAACTACGCCGACGACTTCTGGGCCTACGAGATCGACCCGGACGCCAATCCGCGGACCAATCTGGACTGGGCCGCCTGGCAGGGTCCGGCCCCCAAGCGCCCGTGGGATCCGCGCCGTTTCTTCCAGTGGAGACGCTACTGGGACTATTCGGGCGGCATCGCGACCGACCTCTTTATCCACCGCGTGACCCGAATCATCAAGGCGGCCGGGTTGACTTTCCCGGATCGGGTGGTTGCCAGCGGCGGGACCTGGCAGTTCACCCAAAGCGTCGCCCAGATCCCCGACACCTTCAACATGCTCTGCGACTACCCCGGAGGCCCCACGGTGGCCCTGATCTCCTCCATGGCCAATAATTTCAAGGTGGCCCACGTGATTCGCGGCCACAAGGCCACCCTCCGCTTCACCCGGGACGGATTCGTGATCAATCCTCAATCGGTCAGCCTGGAAGACCGGGTTCGGCCGGGAGAGTTGAGGGCTCAGGAGACCTGGTCCAAGGTCTACCGCAGGACGGGGGGCGAGGACATCCGACTGCATCATCAGAATCTGCACAATGCCATTCGCCTGGGGGAAAAACTGAAGTGCGACGTCATGCTGGGCTACTACGGCACCGTGGTCACGGCCATGGGCGTGCAGTCCTTCCGGCGGAGGAAGTACCTGAAGTGGAACCGGAGGAAAGAGCGGGTGGAAACCGCTTGATGGTTGGATGGATGCGGGCGGGCGGCGGATCGGTCAGTGAACCACGGTGGACTGACCGTCCTGCAGTTTTTCCGACTGGTGGGTGATCAGACAGGCGGCTGAGACTTGATCTCCCTCGAGGAGGTCCATCAACTTCACCCCCTGGGTGCTTCGGCCCACGGCCCTGATGTCTGCGGCTTCCAGGCGGATCAGCTTTCCCTGGGCGGTGATGAGGATGATTCCCGAACTCTTGTTCACCTTCATGATCGCCATTACCTTCCCGTTGCGATCGGTGGTCTTCATGTTGATGACGCCCTGCCCGCCCCGGGACTGTTGGCGATAGGCGCCGATCGGGGTGCGCTTGCCGTAGCCGTTCTCGGTGACCGACAGGATCAGGCCCTCATCCCCTCCCACCGTCATGCCCACCAGATAGTCGCTGCGGGCCAATTTGATGCCCCTGACGCCGCGTGCCGGCCGACCCACAGTTCGGACGTCTCTCTCGTGGAAGCGGACACACTTGCCATTTCGGGTCCCCAGGAAAATCTGATTGTCTCCCGAGGTCAGCTCGGCGCCGATCAACTCATCTCCTTCGTCCAGCTTGATGGCATGGATCCATCGCGCCATCGGGCGACTGAAGGCATCCAGCCGGGTCTTCTTGACCGTGCCCCACCGAGTGGCGAACATGACGTACTTGTCCTCGGCAAACTCGGTGACCGGCAGCATGGCCGCAACCTTTTCGCCGTGTGAGAATTTGACCAGGTTGACGATGGCCTTGCCCTTGCCACTGCTGCCCACATCCGGGATCTCGTAGACCTTGAGCCAGTGGATCTTTCCCTGATTGGTGAAGATCAGCAGATAGCTGTGGGTTGAAGCCACAAAAAGGGTCTCGACGAAATCCTGCTCCCGGGTGCGCATCCCGATACGGCCCTTGCCGCCGCGGTGCTGCATGCGATAGATGCTGATGGGGGTTCGTTTCAGATACCCCGTATGGGTCACGGTGACCACCACGTCCTCGACGGCGATCAGATCCTCCAGCGTGATCTCGGCAGCCTCGTCCACGATGGCCGTGCGACGCTCGTCCCCGTATTGCTTGCGGACCGCCTTGAGTTCCTGCACCAGAAGCTTCTTGAGGGCGGGATCGCTGGAAAGGATCTCCCGGAGCTCGGCGATCCGTCTGGACAGTTCCCGGTACTCCTGATCCAGCTTTTCGCGCTCCAGGCTGGTGAGGGCCCGCAACTGCATATCCAGAATGTGGCGAGCCTGGACGGCGGAGAGCGCGAATTCGGCCATCAGCCGGTCCCGAGCCTCCTGGGGAGACCTGGACCGGCGGATGATCCGGATCACCCGGTCGATATGGTCCAGCGCCTTGAAGAGGCCCTCCAGGATGTGAGCCCGTTCTTCAGCCTTTTTCAGCAGGTAGAGGCTGCGGCGCCGAATCACCTCACTGCGGTGATTCACGAAGCTGCGCAGGGCATCCACCAGCTTCAGCACTCGCGGTTGGCCGTCGGCGATCGCCAGCATGATCACGCCGAAGCTGCTTTGCATGGGCGTGAGCTTGTAGAGGTTGTTCAAGATGACTTCCGGCTGTTCGCCGCGCCGCAGTTCCACCACGATGCGCATGCCGTCACGGTCCGACTCGTCTCGCAGGTCGGCGATGCCGTCGATTCTCTTGGTCTGGACCAGGTCCGCGATCTTTTCGATCAGCTTGGCCTTGTTGACCTGAAACGGGATTTCCGTGATCACGATCATGTGACGATCGCCGCGGGCCTGCATCTCGATGGCGGCCTTGGCCCGGATGACGATCGAGCCCCGACCCGTGGCGTAGGCCCTGGCGATTCCTTCCCTCCCGTAGATCACCCCCCCGGTGGGGAAGTCCGGGCCCGGCACGATCTTCGCCAGGTCCTCCAGCGTGGTGTCGGGTTTCTCCACCAGGCGGATCACCGCGTTGATCACCTCGGTCAGGTTGTGCGGGGGGATATTGGTGGCCATCCCCACCGCAATGCCGGCCGAACCGTTCACCAGCAGATTGGGAATCCGGGTAGGCAGACAGGCGGGCTCGAGCTGGCTCTCATCGTAGTTGGGAACAAAGTCCACCGTGTCCATTTCGATGTCGGCCAGCATCTCCCGGGCAATGCCGGCCAGCCGCGCCTCGGTGTAGCGCATGGCCGCGGGAGGGTCCCCATCCACCGATCCGAAGTTCCCCTGGCCGTCCACCAGCGGGTAGCGCATGGCAAAGCCCTGAGCCATTCGCACCTGGGCGTCATAGATGGCCGTATCGCCATGAGGGTGAAAGTTTCCCATCACCTCCCCGACGATCTTGGCGCACTTGCGATAGGGTTTGTTGGGCGTCAGCCCCATCTCCCGCATGCCGTGCAGGATCCTGCGATGGACCGGCTTGAGTCCATCCCGGACGTCGGGCAGGGCACGCCCGATGATCACGCTCATGGAATAGTCCAGGTAGGAGCGTCTCATCTCCTCTTCAATGCTGACCGGCGCTTGATTGAGGGGTATTGAGCTTTCCATGAGGATCCCGGGGGGACTTTGTCCGGCTGGGAGGTGACGCCAAAACGGCGTCAAACGGGTCTAATGGGCTGCCTTCAGGTTACAGACTGTGCTGGGCGCCCCCTGATGAGGCATGCGGGCTATACATCCAGGTTCTTGACCTCCAGGGCATTGTCTTCGATAAACCGGCGGCGAGGCTCTACGGCATCTCCCATGAGAATGGTGAAGACTTCATCGGTTTCCACCGCGTCTTCGATCCGCACCTGCAGCAGCGAGCGGGCCTCCGGATCCATGGTGGTTTCCCACAGTTGCTCCGGATTCATCTCGCCCAGTCCCTTGTATCGCTGAATCTGAAATTCCTTTTTCCCCAATGCAACCACCGCGTCCAGCAGCTCGTCTCGACTGGCCAGTTCGACCCTGGAATCGTTCTTGCCGTCGATCACGAAAGGAGGCTGATCCACTTCCTCGAAGGCACGCTTGAGGTTCACGGCGCCCTTGAACTCAGGCAGGGTGACGAGCTGAAGGTCGATCACCCTGCCTGAGGCGCCATTGTCGGTCCTTGCGGGGATGAGCAGCTTGAACAGGCTGTGTTCCGGATCCCGCACGACCTTGGGCTGGTACCCCAGATTCCGAATCGGCTCCAGCAGGCCGGTGAGAAAGGCCTCATCCCGAAGCTGCCTCCGGTTGTGCAGGCCGGCTTGAAGCAGCGTCTCGACCAGGGCGCGGTCACCCAACCGCTTTTCAAGCTTTCCGAAAAACTTCCGAAAGTCCACCAGCTTTTCCAGGAACGAGTTCAGGCGGCGGGTGTGCAGAACTTGTCCCGTCTTTCCCACCCTGACGACCAGGTCTTCAGTGGCGCCGCGCATGAGCTCCCTGGTCATGGACTTTTCGTCCTTGACGTACCAATTCTTCCGCCGTTTCTTGACCTTGAACAGAGGCGGCTGGGCAATAAAGACGTGTCCTCTCTCGATCAACCCCACCATTTGACGGAAAAAGAAGGTCAGCAACAGCGTGCGGATGTGGGAGCCGTCCACATCGGCATCGGTCATGATGATGATCTTGTGGTAGCGAAGCTTGGCCACGTCAAAGTCGTCGCTGCCGATTCCGGTACCAAGAGCCGTAACCATCGCCCGGATTTCCTCATGTCCCAGCATCTTGTCATAGCGGGCCTTTTCGACGTTGAGGATCTTCCCCTTCAGGGGCAGAATCGCCTGGAACTTCCGATCTCGGCCCTGCTTGGCCGAACCGCCGGCGGAATCGCCCTCCACGATAAAGATCTCGCAGTGAGCCGGGTCCTTTTCCTGACAGTCGGCCAGCTTTCCGGGCAGGGACGCTGAATCCAGGGCCCCCTTGCGCCGGGTCAACTCCCGGGCCTTGCGGGCGGCCTCGCGAGCGCGTGCCGCCTCCACCGCCTTGAGAATGATTTTCCGTGCCACCGCCGGTGTTTTTTCCAGGTAGTCGGCCAAGTGCTCGTTGATGAAGGCTTCCACCAATCCCTTGATGTCGCTGTTGAGCTTGCCCTTGGTCTGACCCTCGAACTGCGGTTGAGGCAATTTGACGCTGATGACGGCGGAGAGGCCTTCTCTGACGTCTTCACCGCTGAGGTTTTCCTTGAGATCCTTGAAGAGCCCCGATGCCTGCCCGTAGCTGTTGATGGAACGGGTAAGCGCCGACCGGAAGCCCGAGAGGTGGGTGCCTCCGTCGACGGTGTTGATGTTATTGGCAAAGGAAAAGACGTTCTCGGCGTAGCCGTCGTTGTACTGAATGGCCACTTCCAAGCGAGTCAATTCCCCGCCGGATGTCTCCCGCTCGGCCTCGAAGTAAATCGGCGGGCGATGCAGCACCGTCCTGTTTCGGTTCAGGTGCTTGACGAACTCGGAAATCCCACCGGCGTACTTGAACTGGTGGGCCTTGTCGGTCCGTTCGTCGGTGACGGTGATGACCACGCCCTTGTTCAAAAAGGAAAGTTCGCGCAGCCGCTGAGACAAGGTGTCGAAGTGAAAGTCCACGGTATCGAAGATGGTGGAATCGGGCCTGAAGGTGATCTTGGTGCCCCGGCGATCGGTCCTCCCGGTCTCCTGCAGCGGGCCCAGCGGCTGCCCGCGCCGGTAGGACTGCTGGTAGACTCTGGAGTTTCTCCAGATCTCCAACTCCAGCTCCTCGGCGAGAGCATTCACGCAGGAGACCCCCACGCCGTGCAGGCCTCCGGAGACCTTGTAGCTGTTGTCGTCGAACTTGCCGCCGGAGTGCAGCGTCGTCATCACGACTTCGGCCGCCGACTTCTTCTCCCCCTCGTGGTAGTCGACCGGGATGCCCCGACCGTTATCCACCACAGTGATGGAGTTGTCCACGTGAATGGTCACGTCCACCCGGTCGCAGAACCCCGCCAGCACTTCGTCGATGGAGTTATCCACCACCTCGTAGGCCAGGTGGTGCAAACCTTCTTCGCGAGTCGAACCGATATACATGGCCGGACGCTTTCGAACCGCCTCCAGCCCCTCCAGCACCTTGATGCTGGAAGCATCGTATTCGAGCTCTCCACCGTTCGACTTCCTGCGCCCGGGCGGGCTGCCGGTCCCGCTCGGCTCAGGCTTCGGACTCGGTTGGCTGGCCTCGCTCATGGACAGTGCCTTCCTTCCAGGAAAGGTTTAGTGGACAGAGGCTGTTTCCGCAAAGCGCCCCGACTCGACCCGGAACACCTTCGCCCCCCTGTCCTCGGTGAATTCAACCGATCGGCCTCGTATAAAGTCGGGCTTGTTGGTAGTGATGAACAACTGTGCCTTGGCCCCCAGCACCTGCAGGAGCCGATCGATTCGTTGTTCATCCAACTCGGCATCCAGGTCATCCATAAGGAACAGCGGATATTCGCCGCGCAGGTCGAAATGGACCTCCATCTGGGCAAGCTGGTATGCGATCAAGGAACTCCGCTGCTGCCCTGCCGACCCGAAACGTTGCATGCACCTGCCGTCCACATCCATGGAAATGCGGTCCCGGTGAGGCCCGATCAAGGCCCTGCGAGCCCGAAATTCGCTTTCGCGCCCCGAGTTCAGCATTGCCGTCAATTGTTCTTCGATCTGTGCCAGGCCGGCCCCGGCATCCACCTCGGATGGGGCGACGTAGTGCAGAGTCAGGTTTTCTGGGGTGAAGCGGTTGTTGCGGAGGAGTAATTTGCTCCGGATTTTTTCGATATATCCGTGTCGTGACTGGATGATTCTTGCTCCCAGGACCGCTATCTGCAGGTTCCAGCTTTCCAACAAATCACGGCTATGGTTATTATAGCCGGAAGGGCCTTCCCGCAGTAGAGAATTCTTCTGTCTGACAACTCTGCCGTAGTCCAAAACCCTTTTCAGATGAGTTGGTTGAAGAGGATACAGCCCTCGATCGAGCAAGCGGCGGCGGCTGGCGTCGCCAGACTTGAACTGCTCCACCTGGGCCGTGGAAAAAACGACGACGCTCAGGCGGCCGACATACTCCAGCAGATCCACCCGGGACCGATTGACGCAATACCTGCGCGAAAGGGGTTTTTGCTCGATGGAAAGCCAGCAGTCGCTGTCCCGGCTTCTAACCTCACCCCCCAGGTAGGACTGCCCGGATTCCCACTGAATCAGGTCGCTGGATTGGTGAGTCCGGAAAGACCGACTCAAAGCCAGGACATGGATGGCTTCCAGCAGATTGGTCTTGCCATGACCGTTCCCGCCCAGGATCCAGTTGGCTCCCGACGAGAATCCGAGTCGGCATTCCGAGAAATTCCGAAAGAACCTGACTGACAACCGAGAGAGAACCATTCCGACCCGGAGGACGATCCACCCCAATCTCTTCAGCCAAGAAAAGCATCCGAGGGGGCTAGACCCTCATCGGCATGACCACATACCGATAGCGATAATCCTCCGCGCCAGCAGGACGGAGTTGTCCGGCGCTCTCATCGTCCTTGAAGTCGAAGCTTACGGAGGGATCCTCGGTAGCTGCCAGAAAGTCCAGAATGTACTGGCAGTTGAATCCGATGTCGATCTTCCCGGCGGAATAATCGGTATCCAGCTCGTCCCTGGCTTCCCCGAGTTCGGAGTTGCTCGATCGGATCTCCAGCTTGTTGTTGTCCAATACAAGCTGGACCGTGTGAGATTTGTTGTCAGCCAATAGCGACACCCTCCTGACGGCAGTGGCCAGTTCCTCACGGTCCAACACGACGCTCCGATGGTTATCTTTGGGAAGCACCGCCTCATAATTGGGAAATTGTCCCGTCACCATTCGGGAAACCAGCAAACGCCTGCCCATTTGAAAGAACAGGTGGGTCTCGTCCTGGCCAAAGCTCACCGTGTCCTTCTCGCCCGCTTCCGACAACAGCCGTTGCAACTCCGCCAAGGCTTTTTTCGGAATCAAGGCACTGATTTCGCTGGACAAGTGCTCAAAGTTGGCCGGCCTCTCCACGTGTGCCAATCGGTGCCCGTCGGTCGCAACCATGGTCAGGCTCAAGGGCTTGACCAGAAGAAGAGCCCCGTTGAGAGCGAAGCGGACTTCTTCTTCAGCCACAGAAAAGATGGTCTTGTTGATCAGGCCGAGCAGATCCCTGGCCGAAATCTCCACCAAAGCCGTCTCAAACTCAGGCAGTGTAGGAAAATTGTCGGTCGGCAAGCCTACCAGCTTGAATGAGGCCGAAGAACACTCGATCCTCAGCCAGTTGTTTTCCAGCTTCTTGATCCGGACTTCCGCATCGGGCAGAGACCGAAGGATATCCAGGAAGCTCTTGGCCGGCGTCGTGACCGCACCGGGTTCTTCAACCTCTGCCACGCAAGAACTCTTGATTCCCAAATCCAGATTGGTAGCTGCAAGGTTTACTTCGCCCGAACCGGCATCCAGCAACAAATTGGCCAGAATGGGAATGGTGGTCTTCTTCTCGACAGCCCCCTGGGTCAATCCGACCTCTTGGAGAATGTCCAATTTTCTAACTGTAAATTCCATGAGAGTTAGTTCTTAGTAATAACCAATCGTAGTGTTGGTAGTGTTGTTGAAAACGAGGAAAAATCCCCAATGGGATGCCTTTTCAACGACAAAGCCTGTGCAAAATCCGAAGGAGAACTCCGTGGAAAACGATCGAAAAAAGTGCTTCCGAAGAAATCCACACGATTCCCACAGGGTTCTTGCCGGTACTCCTTGTGGAAAACGCGGTGACTCATTCCAGTGACTCCAGAAACATGTCGATAAGGTTGTTGAAATCTTTTTCGCTCGATCGTTTGGCCTCCACCTTCCTGATGGAGTGCATGACGGTAGTGTGGTGCTTGCCGCCGAAGGCGCGGCCGACCTCGGGCAGCGAGGCGGAGGTCAGGTTCCTGCAGAGGTACATCCCGATCTGTCGCGGTTGGGTGATCGCTTTCGAGTTGCTCCTTGCCTTCAGAGCCGAGACCTTGACACTGAAGTAGTCGGCGACCACCTTTTGAATGCGCTCGATGGAAACGGTTCTTTCTCTGGTCTTCAGGGTGTTCTTCAGGACTCTTTGAGCCATTCCAAGAGAGATGGGCTCCCCGGTCAGGGAACTGAAGGCTATCAGCCGATTCAGGGACCCCTCCAGTTCCCTGATGTTCGATTCGATCTTGCTGGCAATGAAAAAGGCCACGTTGTCCGGGAGTTCACAATTTTCAAAATCCGCCTTTTTTTTCAAGATCGCGACCTTGGTTTCCAGATCGGGCATTTGAATGTCGGCAATCAAACCCCACTCAAGTCGCGACGTCAGCCGGTTCTGAATATCCGGAATCTCTTTTGGGAGCAGGTCGCTGGAGAGGACAATCTGCTTCTGGGCATCGTAAAGGGTGTTGAAGGTATGGAAGAACTCCTGCTGTGTGGCCTGTTTGCCGGAGATAAAATGAATATCATCGACGAGAAGTACGTCGACGTTCCTGTATTTTTCCCGTAAGGCCAGGGTCTTGTCGTAGCGAATGGCGTTGACGACCTCGTTGGTGAATTTTTCCGAGGATACGTAGCTCAAGCGAGCTGCTTTGGAGACCGAGCGGACCTTGTGGCCGACGGCTTGCATCAGATGGGTCTTTCCCAGGCCTGCACCGCCGTAGATGAAAAGTGGGTTATAGATACGGCTCGGAGCCTCGGCCACGGCCAGGGCGGCAGCATGGGCAAAGTGGTTGCAGGAGGCGACCACAAATCGATCGAAGGTGTACTTGGGATTCAGCAGGTTCTCATCGGCGGTGAAATCCAGTTCTCTTTGGTACGGAGTGTTTTGCGAGGCGGGCTCGGGGTGGTCGGCGTTCTTGGCGTGGAAACGAATCGTGAGGTCTTCAAGCTGCGACTCGCGAGCGGCGTCATCGAGAATGTCGGAGAAGTGCTCCACGATCCAGCTTTCGAAAGTCAGGTTGGGGACGGTCACGTGGAGGGTGTTGTCAGCCTGCAAACTCTGGAACTGGGTGGGCTTGAACCAGGTTGTGTAGGTCTGCTTGTTGAGTTTGTTCTCGACGCACTTCAAGATCTGTTGCCAAGCATTCATAGGGAGAGGCTTGCCGATTCTTGCCAGAGCTTCGGGGAGAGGGGGTTCTTGGATAATTTAATAAAATAAAGCTTAAACAGATAAATAAAGAAAAAAAAAGAGGATGTTGAAAACCCGTAAACGATACCACAGCAGGGGGTAGGGGTTCAACTCAAAAGGATCCTTTGAGGGTGCGCGGATCCTTCCGCTGGATGTCCGGCTGGATTGACAGTCCAAAGAGGCCTGTGCTATAAAAAGTGGCCTTGAACTGGAGCACAGGAGACGATCCTTCGGGGTACCTATGCGGCCGACCTTTCGTCCCAACAATCGCAAGCGCGCCAAGACCCACGGTTTCAGAGCTCGGATGAGGACCCGGTCGGGGCGGCTCATTCTCAAACGCCGTCGCGCCAAGGGCCGCAAGCGCTTGACCCCCTGATGGCGTAGGACTTTGGACTGCAGTTTTCCAAAATCGAGCCGCCTGTTGACGGCTGAACAGTACCGGCGGGTCTATTCCGGCGGGAAGGCGCTTCGCGGGCGGCAGATTCAACTATTCTATTTGAGGAACGGCATTCGACGTCCCCGCTTTGGCGTCTCGGTCGGCCGCAAGTTGGGCAAAGCCGTCAGGAGGAACCTGCTACGGCGTCGTATCAGAGAGGCAGTACGCCTGAACAGAGCCCGCTTGGCCCAATGTGGTGTGGATGTGGTGGTACATCCGAGGCCCGGGGCGGCATCGGTGGGGTCTCGATCGATCTTTTCTGAATTGCACCGTCTTGTGGGACAGTTGACGAGGACCCTTGGAACTCCTCAAGAGAGGCGTGCTCAGCATTATTTGCTGCTACAAGCAGTTTGTTTCGCCGCTTCTACCTCCAGCTTGCCGGTTCTGGCCATCCTGCTCGGAATATTCCCATCAAGCCATCAGTAGATATGGTCTCTTGAGAGGGACACTGCTTGCCATGAGGCGAATTGCGCGTTGCCATCCGCTTCACCGAGGCGGCTACGACCCGCTTGAATAGTCGGATCGCCGATGAACAGAGACTTTCTCCTAGCCATAGCGCTTTCCTTCCTCGTTCTGCTGGCGTCCCGCTACTTTCTGGAGCCCCACCTCCAACCCGAACCCTCTGCGCCAACCGCGGATGTAGAGCCGCCAAGTCCTGCTCCGGAACCCGCGTCGGCCCCGTCCCCGGCGCTTCCCCGGCTTCCCCGGGAAGTGTCGAAACCGGACGTTGCCAGAACCCGGAAAGCCGTCAAGGAGCAGGCGTACTCGGTAGAAACCGACTTGTACAGGCTGTCCATTTCGAACCGGGGAGCCGTGGTGAAGGAATGGGTGCTGAAGCGCTACCTCGACGCCAATGGTGACCCCTTGAATCTGATCGACACGGTCGATTCGCCGCGGGCCGTGTTTCCCATGGCCTTGATGGTCGATAGTGCGCCCGAGGTCTCGGCCCGCCTCCCAACCGCGCTTTTTTCCAGCGAATCCCCGAAGAATGTCGACCTGAGCGGCGGCGGAGCAAGCACGGGACGTCTCCGGTTCCAGTACGTGGAGGATGGTGTGGTGGTGGTGAAGACCCTGGCCTTTCGGTCGGGCTCTTACGAGGTGGAGGTCCATTGCCAGGTCTCCATCGACGGCCGTCCGGTGGATTACTTCCTGCTATGGCAGGGTGGATTCGGGGACGCCACCCTGGCAAACACCTGGGCCAAACGCCAGGTGTTCTATCGAGGCCAGGAAGCGATCGAACGGAACGAGGCCGGGGACCTCGAGAGCAAGCAGGAGATGGAAGGCCGATTCAGGTTTCTGGGAGTGGAAGACCACTACTTTGCGGCGGTATTTCTGCCGGTAGGGCCAAGCGGCCTCCAGCGGATCCAGCTGGCCCGGGACACGGGCCCTTCGGCTGAGGACTCGGAAGCGCTTTCCCTCAGGGCAGGGGTGTACAGCGCGGCGTCCCAAGGACGTTTCAATCTGTTCGTGGGTCCCAAGGACACCGAGGTGTTGCCCGAAGAGTTGCGGGATCTGATTGACTACGGGTGGTTTGCATTCCTGTGCAAACCCCTGTTCGTCGGGCTGACCTGGATTTACGGCGCGGTGGGGAACTACGGAGTTTCCATTATCCTGCTGACGGTGGTCATCAATGCGGCGCTGTTTCCATTACGTTACAAGTCGGTTGTCGCGTCCCAGAAGATGCAGAAGGTTCAACCCAAAATAAAGGCCATCCAGGAGAAATACAAGAAGCTCAAACCCACCGATCCCAAGCGCCAGCAGATGAACAGCGAGGTCATGGCGCTGTACAAGGAGCACGGTGTGAACCCGTTGGGAGGGTGTCTGCCCCTTTTGCTGCAAATGCCGTTTCTCTTCGCCTTCTACAATCTGTTGAACGTGGCCATCGAATTGCGGCAGGCACCCTTCTTCGCCTGGATCCAGGACTTGTCGGCTCCGGATCCGACCTACATCCTGCCTGTGCTCATGGTCGGCTCCATGATGTTGACTCAAAAGTTGACGCCGATGCCGTCGGCGGACCCGTTGCAGGCCAAGATGATGCTGTTCATGCCGTTGATCTTCGGCTTCATGATGGCCACTCAGTCCAGCGGCCTGGTGCTCTACTGGTTTACCAGCAATATCGTCAATATATTTCAGCAGTTGGCCATGAATCGCTTTGGTCCCGGAGCGGCGGCGAAGCAAGAGGCAGGGGGAGGCAAGAACGCAGCCAAGGTGGAGCAGACCAGGCCCGAGCCCAAAGCTGTGCCCCGCAGGTCCAAGAGGAGAAAAGCGCGGTCGGCGCGGTGAGCAATCCGATGACCCTGCAGGATTTTCTGAACCTTTTCGTTCGTTCGGCAGGCCTGAAGTTGTCCTTCGAGGTGGCGGAACGGGACAACCAGGTAGAGGTGAACTTCACTGGAGAGGATCGGGGGATTCTGCTGGCTCGTTCGGCAGCAGTCCTTCAGGCCCTGGAGTCCCTGTGCAACCGCATGTTTGAACGAAGCGGGTGGCGTATTGTGCTGGATTCCGAGGGGTATCGTTCGGTGCGGACCGAGGAACTGCAGCTCATGGCGGTTACCGCCGCCGAGCAGGTGAAGCGGCTGGGCACACCCTTTCCGTTGAATCCAATGTCGCCGGAGGAACGACGTATCGTCCACCTGGCGGTGGCCGGAGACGAAGCCATCCGAACGGAAAGCGAGGGGTACGGCGAAAACAGAAAGGTCGTCATCCATCCCGGACAGTCAGCGGATCAGCGCCCCCAGGGCCGCGTAGGCGGCGGCAACCTGTAGCCCCCCAACATCGCAAAAAGGCACGAACAGAGAACTGACTGCAAGTTGGAAGTGCATTTTAATCAACACCTTGCGGGCTTTCTGGACCAAGGGTGCGGATCAATCCGCATTGCTCGCCAAGGGTGAGGCGCATCGGTTCTCACAATCTGGTAGGCGGACAACATGCCCACCTTGATTGACGACACCATCGCAGCCATTGCGACCCCGAAGGGCCGGGGCGGCATCGGGGTGATTCGCTTGAGCGGGGGAGATGCCCGAAAGATCGCGGAGGCAGTCTGTGGCTGTCGGGGCGTTGGTTTTCGGGATCGGACCACCCGATTGCGTCGGATAAGGCGCCCAAAAACCGGAGAGGTTCTGGACCAGGCCATGGTGACCTATTTTCGGGCTCCACGGTCCTATACTGCCGAAGACGTGGTGGAGATCGGCTGTCATGGCAGTCCGGTGGTGCTTGAGGCCGTGATGGCGGCCTTGCTGGAAGCCGGCGCCCGGCTGGCAACGCCGGGCGAGTTCACGCTGAGAGCCTTCCTGCGGGGCAGAATCGACTTGGTGCAAGCGGAGGCTATTCGGGACCTGATTGAGGCCAAGACACTGTTTCAGGCTCGAGTGGCGCGCCAGCAGTCAGAGGGATCGCTGTCCCGGCGGTTGAAGCCGATCAAGGAATTGCTGGTGAGGTTGATCTCGTTGCTGGAAGCCGGCATCGACTTTGCCGACGACGACGTGCCGGTTCTGGCGGAGGAAGCGATACTGGACCAGTTGCAGCCTGTGGTTGCCGCATTGCAGGATCTGGAGGTCGGGTTCGGGCGGGGACGGTTGCTGAGCGGCGGAATCACGGTAGCCGTGGTCGGCCGCACCAACGTGGGCAAGTCTACTCTTTTCAACACCTTGCTAAGTCAGGAGCGCGCCATTGTCAACGAGCGACCCGGAACCACCCGCGACGTGGTTGCTGAAGAAGCCCATTTGGGGGGGATTCCGGTACGTTGGCTGGATACGGCAGGGATTCGACGCTCGACCGATCCGGTGGAGCGCATTGGAATCGACAAGACCCGTGAGGTGCTGGCCGATGCCGACAGGTTGCTGCTGGTGCTGGATGGATCGGTCGAGCACACGGAAGAGGACCGCAGGTTGTTGGAGGAGCTGAAACAGCAGGCTTGCTGCCTGGTCATCAATAAGATCGACTTGCCGCAACGCTTGTCCGGAGAGAGGCTGGGGGATATGGAGGCGCCCGTGGTCCGGGTCTCCGCGTTGACCGGAGAAGGAGTGGAAACGTTGCGGGAGGTGCTGCTCGAGGACCTGGGCCAGGGGAAGGCGGTGGAGCAGGGAGGGGCGCTGGTCACCAACCTCCGCCAGCAGGAACGGATCGGGGAGGCGTTGAAGGCGTTGACGCGGGCGGGAGGCGCGGTCGAGCGAGGGTTGCCTCATGAATTGATATTGCTGGACTTGCACACGGCCTTGAGAGCACTGAACGAACTGACCGGAGAGACGGGCATTGAAGATATTCTGGCACGCATCTTTCAAACGTTTTGTGTAGGCAAGTGACCTTGGGGAAGCTGCCGACGGGGACGAGAGATGGGTAGCGGCACCTTTCAAGATCATGACGTGGTAGTGATAGGCGGCGGGCATGCCGGCGTGGAAGCGGCAGTGGCGGCGGCGCGGATGGGGTTGGATACCGCGCTCTACACCATGAATGCCGACCTCATCGCGCAGATGTCCTGCAATCCGGCCATCGGGGGCATCGCCAAGGGCCATATGGTGCGCGAGCTGGATGCCCTGGGCGGCGTGATGGGAGAGGTGATCGATCGGACCGGGATTCAGTTTCGGTTGTTGAACCGCAGCCGCGGCCCGGCCGTGTGGTCGCCGAGAGCCCAGGCTGACAAGCAGCGGTATCGTGTCGCCATGCGGCGCTTGCTGGAAGGTGAAGCTCGCCTCGGAATCAAGCAGGCCGAGGTTGTGGAGATTGTGAGAGAGAACGGGCGGGTCTGCGGAGTCGAATTGGCAGACGGCCGCCGTGTGGGCGCCCGCGCCGTGGTGTTGACCACCGGCACCTTCTTGAACGGGCTGATCCATATCGGCGAGCGGAAGAGTGCTGCCGGCCGCAGCGGTGAATCGCCGTCGGTCCCGCTGGCCGAATCGATCAAGGCCATAGGTTTCAGTTGGGGGCGCATGAAGACGGGAACGCCTCCGCGCCTGGATGGACGGACGATCGACTTCCGGTTGGCCGAAGAGCAGAAAGGGGACAAGGATCCCACGCCCTTCTCCTTTAGAACCAAGCGGATAGACCGATCTCAGGTGTCCTGCTTCATCGCCTACAGCAATCAACGGACGCACCAGGTGGTTCGGGAGAATCTGAAGCGGTCACCGCTCTATAGTGGACGGATTCAATCGATTGGCCCCCGCTATTGTCCTTCCTTCGAGGACAAGGTGGTGAAATTTCCCGAAAGGCCGCGGCATCAGATTTTTCTGGAGCCGGAAGGACTCAACACCAACGAGATTTACGTCAATGGCCTCTCGACCAGCATGCCGCCCGATGTCCAGATGGCGATGGTCCGGTCGATCCGGGGCTTGGAAGAGGCAGAGTTGATTCGGCCGGGATACGCCATCGAATACGACTACGTGGACCCCCGTGAACTGTTTCCGTCGCTGCAAACCAAGCGCGTGGCCGGATTGTTTCATGCAGGCCAGATCAATGGGACCACAGGCTATGAGGAGGCTGCCTGCCAGGGGCTCATGGCCGGGATCAACGCGGCCCGCTGGGTGAGGGGAGAGGAGCCGGTCGTGCTGGGACGGGATGAGGCCTATATTGGAATTCTGGTCGATGACCTGGTCACCAAGGGTACCGACGAGCCCTATCGAATGTTCACCTCCCGGGCCGAATTCCGGCTGCAGTTGAGAATCGACAACGCGGATCGGCGGCTGACTCCGCTCGGGGGGGAGTTGGGACTGATCGGCAGGGACGATCTGGAGAATTACGAGGCCAAGCAGCAGCGCATGGAGAAATTGAGAGCTGCCCTGATGAAGATGCGCATTCACGTGGGGAGTGGCAGGATTTCGGCCAAGGAGGCCCTGAAGCGTACGGAATACCGCATCGGACCGTTTGTCTCGGAGCTTTCCGGACCGCTGCGGGAGGAGCTAAGCGCAGAAGAATTGCGTAGTGTGGAGACGGAGATCAAGTATGAGGGGTATCTGCGGCAACAGAAAGCAGACATCGAAAAGATGGGACGGGCCTCGGCCAAGGCGCTGCCCGCTGATTTCGAGTATGGAAACATTGCCGGTCTTTCGCGCGAAATTGTGGAGAAGCTCTCCCGAATCCGACCGGTGACCATCGGTCAGGCCAGTCGGATTCCGGGGGTGACGCCGGCGGCGCTTGCCATCATCCATGTCCATCTGGAGATCGATCGGCGCAAGCGACACGAGGGCGTGGGCAAGGGATGAAAGCCGGAGGTTTCGCCGAAGACCTGGGAGTGGAGACCCTTTTGGGCCGGTGGGGAATTGAATGTAGGGGGCCGGTGGCGGAAAGGGTAGAAATCTACCTGGGCTTGCTGGAGCAGTGGAATCGGAAGATAAACCTGACCGGACTCCGGGGCCGGGTGGAAATACTGAGAGACCTGTTTGCAGAGTCGTTTCTTGCCACCTCATTGCTGGCAGAAGAGGACGGCCCCCTGTTGGACGTGGGTTCCGGGGCCGGATTCCCGGGAATGGCATTGAAGATATACCGCCCGGAACTCAGTGTTTATCTTCTGGAGCCGCGGAGGAAAAGGGCCAGCTTCCTGGAAACGGTGCGCCGCCGGCTGGGCCTGGAAGGGGTGGTGGTCATCCGCAAACGACTGGAGGAGTGCCGCCCGGACGACTTCGCTCTTTCCCCTCGCACGGTAACAGTGCGAGGCTTGGGCGCCATTGACACCAAGCTGGCTTGGTGTGACGGGCTGATTCAGGGCGGGGTGAAGCTGGTGCTGTTCACCACCAGGAGGGTTTGGAACGGAGAAATCCGGCAATGGCCAGGGGTGGAGTGGTCGGTTCCCATCCAGGTTCCCTGGAGCCGACAGCGACTGCTGGTGAGTGGCAGAAGGGAAAGGCAATGTTCCACGTGAAACATCAGGGCGGCGCAAGACGGATCGGTTGAGTTTTACCGGTGGTTTTGTTAAAAGTTGCCTGCTTCCACTGTGTCCAGAGGCGACACTCGCACTCCGAACTCCTTCACTGGGTCTAACCACAAAGGACCCCCCTTGGCGAAAGTCATCGCCATCGCCAACCAGAAGGGTGGTGTCGGGAAGACCACCACCGGCATTAACCTGGCTGCATCCCTGGCCGCGGCCGAGATGAAAACGTTGCTGGTGGACTGCGACCCTCAGGCCAACGCCACCAGCGGCTTGGGTTTTTCCAAAAACGCCCTCAGAAAGAGCCTCTATCATCTCCTGTCGGGAGAGATCCGCTGGCAACAGGGGGTGCTCCAAACCGAACTGGAGGGGATGGATGTCGTGCCGGCCGATCAGAACCTCACCGGTGCACTGGTGGAACTGGTTGACGTCGACCGTCGCGAGTTCCGCTTGAAAGAGGCGATCGCGCCTCTCCGCGGGAAATACCAGTTTGTCCTGCTCGATTGTCCCCCCTCACTGAATCTGTTGACCCTCAATGCCCTGGTAGCGGCAGACTCCATCCTGATTCCCATCCAGTGCGAGTACTTTGCCCTGGAAGGAGTTTCGGAAATGCTGGAGACGCTCGTGCAGGTTCGCCGCCAGTGGAATCCGGGCTTGTCCGTGGAGGGATTTCTGTTGACCATGTTTGACGAGCGCACAAATCTCAGCCGGCAGGTGGCCGCGGATCTGCGCGCTTTCTTTGCGGGTCAGGTGTTCCGGACCGTCATCCCGAGGAATGTTCGGCTGGCGGAAGCTCCCAGTCACGGGAAGCCCATCATTCTCTACGACGTGAAGTCCAAGGGGGCCGGCAGCTACATACAATTGGCTCTGGAGGTGATCGATCATGGCACGAAAGGCGCTCGGAAAGGGAATTAGTGCGCTGCTGGGTGCGGCCAAGCCCGAGCTGGATAGCAGCTTGCGCGAGCTGGAGGTGGGGTTGCTGGAACCCAATCCCTTCCAGACTCGAGAGATCTTTGACAAGGAGCGGCTGCGCGAGTTGGCGCGCTCGCTGGAGGTGAACGGGTTCGTTCAGCCCATTGCGGTTCGCCAGGTCGGGGACCGATTTCAAATCATTGCAGGCGAACGGCGTTGGAGGGCGGCTCAACTCCTGGGACTGCGCAAGATTCCGGCGGTTGTCAGGCCTCTTGACGACGACCAGTTGATGCAGGCCGCCCTGATCGAGAACCTGCAGAGAGAAAACCTCAATCCGCTGGAGGAAGCCCGCGCCTACTCCCGCTTGGCCAACGAATTCGGATTGACTCAGGAGGAAGTTGCCCGCAGGACCGGCAAGGAGCGCTCGACAGTGACCAACTTCTTGCGGTTGTTAAAGTTGTCTGCTCCCGTCCAGGAGTTGGTCAAGGGGGGAAAGCTCTCCATGGGCCATGCCAGGGCGCTGCTGGCGCTGGACGACCCCCAGGCCCAGCAAACTTTGGGTGCCCAGGCGTCCAAGCGGGGATGGTCGGTCCGCCGGATCGAGCGACAGATTTCGCAGCAAAGGAAAGCCACCGGAAAGACCGAGGAAGGAAAAGGCCAGGACCCCAATGTCAAGGCAGCGGCGGCCAAGCTGGAGACCTCACTGGGGACCAGGGTGCGCATCGTCCCCAGCGGCAACCGGGGCCGGATCGAGATCGAGTACTACTCCCAGGAAGACCTGCAACGCCTCTACCAGCGCTTGCTCAGGAATTAGGTGCCGGCGGCCCGCCGGGCCGAAAGTCGGCGATGGAAGCCGGAATGGCCACATCCTGGACAAACTTCATTCGAAACACCGTCCCCGCCGGAAGGCGGATTTCCTTGCCCCGGGTCAGCAGAATCCCCACGATGGCCCCGGCGACAGGTCCCGCGATGGCGGCCCCCAGGCTGCCCGTCGTAATGGCGATGGGAACCGATGCCATGGACCCGATCGAGGCGCCCTGCTGAGCCTTTCCCAGATCGTAGCCGATGTCTCGGTTGGCTTTCAGCTTTCCCTCCTCGTCGGCCCGAAGCTTCTCGTCCTCCATGACGTTGTCGGCTGCATCCACCGATACCGCAATCGCTTCAGTCCCGTAGTAGGTCTCCAAGCCATCCATCAATGCGTAGAGCTGGGCCTTGCCCTTGACTCTGCCAGGCCGCTTGACCAAAGTGACCCGCCCGGAGAGCTCCATGCCTCTGGGCAGCACGTGCTCCTTGTCGATCCGGAGCGGTTCATACAGCGTCCAGTAGAGCAGGTCGCCCACCTCGGAGAGCTTGGTGCTGACCGGGGTCTGCAAAAAGGCTTTGAACCTGGTTCCGGCCTGGATGGTGAGCGTTTGGTCGGAAGCGCCGCCGCGGGCGAGGGGTGATTGGGCCACCAGTCCGACCGGTTGATGGACGGCCATCAGGATCGCAACAGCCCAACGAACAAAATCTCTTCTCATGGCGTTCTCCCGGTGTTTCAGTGGATGGTTGGAATATGGGCTGGAGTCTACTTTAACTCAATATCGAAATATAATAAATTTTGTTTGGTTCTATTATTTTCTACGTCAGGAATAATTATTTTATAGCCGGTCAGGCGTGGCTTTCTCTCCGGAAGCTGGAAGAAGACAAACCCCCAGGCCGTGGCTCGGGGTCGGATACGGCGCTTGAGCGATTTTCGAATGAAGTCGTCCTCGATCTCGAAGACCTGTTTTTCCAGGCGGCTCCTGCCCCTGCCGATGCCGGACCTTGGCAGGGGAATGCGACTGAGAGGACTCCGGTTACGGCGGTCCTGTCTCAGGATCATGCCGACCACTTCTTTGGGCGGCAGGGCCTGCAGAGACCCGTATTCGGGATCCAGCAAGGTGATGGTTGCGCCGTCGATTGAAAGAGAGTCGGGGCCCTGGTTGCTGATAATGAGGTTGATCGGAACCAGGCCCAGCTTGGAGAGGCCCTTGACGTCGAATGCCGTGCGTATCCTGGTTTCCGATGGATAGGGGTCGGCGGCTATGGTCACCGGCCCCTGGCTTTGACGAGAGGCGTAGCCTTCCACCGGGCCCACCTTGACGGCCAGATTCTTGTAGGCCCCCCAGGCCGACCAAGCCGGCAGCAAGCACCAGAGGCACAGAAAGGCAACCTCGCGGAGGGCGGTTCGTCCGTCCGGTCGGCGATGCGGCATTCCGATGGCCCCGCTTCCATTCATGAATCCAAGCCCGCGTTTCTCCCGGGTCGCCGGCGACGAACGGGCCGGGGTTCCTCTCTCCTGATGCCGGGTCGGGGTTGCAGGATGCTTCATTATAGCCGGTTCCGCACGAGGTCAGGAGGATGGGGAATCCAGGCCCTCCAGGACGCCTTGAAGATAACCGATGGCTCTGGCTGCCGCCGTGCTGCCGTCGGGCTTGTATTCGAAGGGTTCCACCGATACCAGGCCTTCGTACCGGTGCCGCCGCAGGGCCTGCAGGATCGGGCCGAAGTTCAGGCCTCCCTGGCCAGGAGCCAGGCCGCTGGGATCGTTCAGGTGCACGTGGGCGATGGCTCCCGAAGGAAGCCATCGATCCACCAGCAGGGGGAGGGAGGCCGATTCCGAGTGCGACGCGGCCCGGGTGTCGAGCATGGTGCGCAGGGAGGGGTTGCCCACGGCCTTCACCATGTCCACGGCGGCTCCGATGGTGTTGATGAAGTTGGTGTCGTGCGGCGCCAAGGGCTCGATGCAGTACAGGACGCCGGCTTGAGCGGCTTGGCCGGCGACGGTTGCCCAAAGATCGCGGGCTCGATTCCGGGCTTCCCGGGGATCTTCGTCCGCCCCGACCTGGCGTTGCCTGGGAGATCCGTGAACCAGCACCTTGCCGCCGAGGTCGGCGCACAGGTCGACGAGCCGCTTCAGGATTTCGATGGTTGCCTCGCGTACGCCGGGGTCGGCGGCGGTGATCGACAGTCCCGGCGGTGTCAGAAGCAGCCAATGAAGGCCGGTGATGGCTATCCCGGCGTCGGAAGCCGCCCGGCGAAGCCGGGCCCGTCGGTCGGCCGAGAGGCGGTAAGGCTGCTCTCCCAGGGTGAAGGGAGCCAGCTCCAGACCGCTATACCCCAGCGCGGCCGCCTGTTGGCACTGGTCCGGGAACGGCAGGTCTCGCAGGACTTCGTTGCAGAGTGCGATCTTCATCCGGGGTCTCCTTTGGTTCCGGCGGTGTCTCCTTCCCAATCAGTATTTCCGAATCGGCGCGGCCGGACAACGCCATTGGTCTCCATCGGGACTGTCTCGATTCCTGTCTTCTACCTGAGAGCCATCTGAAGGATGGACATCAGGCTGGCGCCGGTAAAGGGCTTTGGAAGGAACAGGATACAGCCCGAGGAAAAACTCTTCTGGACCATGCCGGGCTGGCTGCTGGCCGTGATCATGATAACCGGAAGATCCTTCAGGTTGGGGTCGGCCTTGATTTTCTCGGTCAGGGTGGGGCCGTCCAGGCCCGGCATGAGGGCGTCGGTGATCATGGCGTCGAAGTGCGATCCTCTCAATCTGTCCAGGGCCTGATGGCCGTCGCCGGCCGTGGTCACTCGGTAGTTCCCTTGGGTCAGGATAGTCTGGATCAGCACCAGAATATGGGGGTCGTCGTCCACAACCAGAATGTGTTTGTGGTCCATGGGGCGGATTTATGGTTGGGGGTTTGGCGAGGGAGGCACCCTGTGGGGAGGGCGTCATTCTACCCAAAATCGGTTGGAATACCAAGCCCGGCGATGGCCAGGGTGATCCCACGCTACCAGAGGCCGCTGAGCCTGATGCGGGTCAACGGATCTTGCCGATGGCGGCCAGCATTCGTCCGGTGCCTCTTCCCTCAGCCCGATAGGAATAGAAGACATCCCGATGACAGGAAGTGCAGGGTGGATGGCTGAAGACGCTTCTGTCGGGCAGCCCCGCGGTTTCCAGTTGACAGCGGCAGGCTGCCGACAGGTCCAGCATTCGCCGGTGGTTCGGGGGGGCGTCTGAAGGACCGGTTCCGGCGGAGAGGGCCCGTCCGGGAGGCTGGAAGTTTCTCCACAACTGGGGATGGCCGGGGAAAGCCTCCTCGAAAGGCATGGCCACATCCGGGCCCACTTCATAGCAGCAGGGTCCGATCGAAGGTCCGATAACGGCAAGGCAGTGCCGGGGATCGGAGGCGTATCGGGACTGCATGGCCTCAAGGGTCTTGGGTACGACCCCTGCCAGGAGGCCTCGCCAGCCGGCGTGCACGGCCGCCAGGACCCGTTTGGCCTTGTCGACGATGAGCACGGGCAGGCAGTCGGCCACCTGGACGGCCAAGAGCAACCCGGAGCGACGGGTAATTACGGCATCCCCCTCCACCGGCAGGTCTCCCGGAGCAACCCGATCCAGGCAAACGACGCCGTCGGAATGGCATTGGCGCAACCGCGCCAGGGTCATGGTCATTCCGGCCAGACTGGTGACCAAGGCGTTCTGAATCGGAAGGGATTTGACATCCTCTCCGGATTGCTCGAAACTCGAAGCGCCGGAAAATGAATGGTCCCGGGACTCGCGGTTTCGCAGGCCGAACCCGTGAACCAGCCAAGGGCAGGCCGCCAGCGCCGGGTGCTGCAGGCATAAGCCGCTTGGGGCCAGGCAAAAAGGGTCTCCCCGGTGATGAGGCAGAAGAGTCGTGATCGTCGGAACCGGCATTGATCTTGTCGAGATCGGCAAGCTGAGAGCAGCCATGGAGCGGCGGGGTGACCGCTTGCGCAACCGGATATTCACGCCCGGCGAAATCCGCTACTGTGACGGGCGCCCAAACCCCTTTCAACACTACGCGGCTCGTTTCGCCGCCAAGGAGGCGCTGTTCAAGGCCATCGGGACGGGATGGAGCGGTGGCGTCGGCTGGCGCGATGCCGAAGTTCGCAATCGGACCAACGGCAAACCGGACCTTCTGCTCTCCGGCAAGGCCCTGGAGGTCGCTCGCCAACGGGGGGCTGCCCGCTATCGGATCAGCCTGTCCCACACCGACCGCTACGCGGTGGCCCAGGTCATCCTCGAGGACTGAACGTCCCACCCTCCGGGGCGGCGGCAGCGCAACCCGTGACACCCTTCGGGGTAAGTCCCGTGACACGCACCCGCAGCAGTTGATTGGGCGGCAGTTCGGCGCCGGCCAATTCGACCTGC
This sequence comes from Terriglobia bacterium, assembly GCA_963665655.1. Classification (GTDB taxonomy): domain Bacteria; phylum Acidobacteriota; class Terriglobia; order Versatilivoradales; family Versatilivoraceae; genus Versatilivorator. The sequence goes on along the minus strand of OY762429.1, from coordinate 2,322,263 downwards.
AGGAAATTGGAGCTCAGGGCTCGCCTGGTCGACAGCGGAGATTCGTCCTGGAGCGTGATCACCGGCAGATCTCGCCCGACCTGGGATTCCCGAAAGCTGCGGTTCTTGACTTCGCCCATCGTCCTCAACTCCAGGCTTCTGAGCGCCGCCACGGCCTTGGGCACCTCCGGCTCGAGCCGGGCGGCGGCGGTGCCCGGTCTCCGGGAGAAGGGGAAGACGTGCAGGTAGGTGAGGGGTGAGTTCCGAATCAAGTCCCGTGTCAGGGCATGATCCTCCTTTGTCTCGCCGGGGAATCCCACCATCACATCGGCTCCTATGGCCGCTTCAGGAACCCGCCGCCGGATCTTTTCGAGCAGTTCCAGATACCGGGCGGCTCGATAGGGCCGGCGCATGAGACCCAGGATGCGGCTGGAGCCGCTCTGCAGAGGCACGTGGAAATGCTTGGCCATCCCGGGGGAGGTCGCCACCAGGTCGATGATCTCGTCGGTGACTTCCAGCGGTTCGATGGAACTCAGCCGCAACCGCCGCAGGGGCTCTTCCAGAAGCAGCCGGCGGATCAGGCTCGCCAAGCGGGCGCCGGGCTGCAAATCCCTCCCATAGCCTCCCAGGTGGATGCCGGTCAGTACGATTTCCTTGTAGCCCTGGTTCAACAGGTGCCTGGTCTGTCGCAACACCTCCGCCAGGGGAAGGCTGCGGGAGTCTCCTCTTACAAACGGGATCACACAGTAGGAACATCGATAGCTGCAGCCGTCCTGCACCTTCAGAAAGGCCCGGGTTCTACCACCGCCGGACATGTCGGCAATGGATCGCAGCTCCCGGGACTCGAAGATGCTGCTGCAGTAAACCTCGGCCCCACCGGGCAATCGCCTCTCCGACTCGGCGCAGTCGGCCGGAACGCGGTGGGGCAGGTGCTTCTCTGCGACCAGGGCCGCCAGTTGCTGTTTGTGGGAGTTGCCGACAACGCAGGTGACACCCTCCATTCGGGCGATTTCCTCGGGCGCACGCTGAGCGTAACAACCGGTCACCACGATGCTGGCCTCGGGGTTGTGGCGGTGAATCCGCCGGATCGCCTGGCGGGCCTGAGCGTCGGCGGTGCGGGTGACGGTGCAGGTGTTGATGACCACCACGTCGGAGGCTGCGCCCGCCCGGCCCTTCTCCAGGTTCTTGCCAAGGAGCGCCTGCTCGAGCGCAGCTCCATCCGACTGACTGGCCCGACAGCCGAAGTTGAGGATGGAAAACGTGGAATTGCCCATGGAGAAATTCCGAAAAATCCGAGAACCGGTTGACCGGGCCGCCCAGGTTCAGACATCGTCCGGCACCAGTCTTCAAGGTTGTCCCGCCGGAGTCGTGACCGCGGCGAATCACCCCTGCCCGCAACCGGGCCACATCCCGCAACACCCCGCGGGCGGCTTGAAGCCGTCACTCGAAAGCCCCTATAATAGCAGAACCGGTTCAGAGGAGTTCCGGCCCGCGCGGAGCCTTGGGGGAAGGATGCCAGAGGAGAAAGAGGATCTCGTTCAAGACCGCCCCGCCGAGGACCGAGCCGACCTGAAACCCGGGAAGGCGCGGCGCAAGAGCGCGGCCCGCGAGTGGCTGGAAAGCCTGGCATTCAGCCTGGTTTTCGTGTTTTTCTTCACCAAGTTCATCGCTCAGGCCACTCAGGTTCCGACCGAGTCGATGAAGCCAACCATTCTGGTTGGGGATCATTTCTTCCTGGACAAGTTCGCCTTCCCGGCCAATTACCCGGATTTCCTCCTGAAAATTCTGCCGAATCGCGAAATCGAGAGGGGAGACATCGTGGCCTTCAAGCCTCCCCATGATCCCAGCGTGCCCTTCATAAAGCGTGTGATCGGCCTTCCCGGAGAGACCCTGGAGGTCAGGGACAGGGCAGTCTACATCGACGGCAGGAGACTCGAGGAACCCTATCAATACTTCGACCTGGGGGAGGACCGTTACGCGCCCAAGGATTCCCACGGGCCTGTCCCGATTCCCCCGGACCACTACTTCATGATGGGCGATAACCGGGACAATAGCCACGACAGCCGGTATTGGGGGCCGGTGCCGAGCAGGAACATCATCGGGAAACCCCTGTTCATCTACTGGTCCTACGACGACGACCCTTACGATCCAAGCCCCAAATCCGTTCTGCAGCACGCCAGGGAATACGGAAGCAAGGCCCTCAACTTCTTCAGCAGAACCCGCTGGTCCCGAACCGGTATGGTCTTGAAGTAGGCCGCGGCCGGCACGGACCTCATCCCGCCAACTCCTCCAGCAACCGGTCGGCGCACTCCTCGGCCCGTCGAACACAGTCCGGGATGCCGATGCCGGTGAGCCCGTTTCCCGCTAGCTGCAAGGAGGGCCATTGGAGCATCCGGCTTTCAATCCGGGCCACCAGGTCCAGGTGCCCGACGCCATACTGGGGTATGCCCTCGGGGTGGCGTTCCACCCGGCTCAGCAGCGGCGCGCGCGTGATGCCCAGCAATTCTCCAAGGGTCCGACGGACCCGTGCAATCAAATCCCGATCGTCACCCTCCAGCGTTTCCGGGTGCAGCGCTCCGCCCACGAATGCACGCAAGAGCGCCGCGTTCCCGGGGGCGCGTCCGGCGAACTTGCGGTGGCTGTAGCTGCAGGCCAGCATGGCCCCCTTTTCCACGGCCGGCACCAGGAAGCCGAAACCATCCATGGCGGCTGGAACATCCGCCGCCGGGTAGGCCAGGTTCACGGTTGCCGTGGAGGCATGGACCACGCTTCTCAATCGCGCCGCCAGGCTGGGGTCGAGGTCCTCCAACAAGTCAGCCGACCGGCGGGCGGGAAGCGCAAGGCAGATTCCGTCCGCCCGGATCGGGGGGCCCTTCTCCAGTTCGATCTCCCACCGGCGGGCCCGGTCCGGCCGCCGCAGCGATACGACCTTGCAACCCAAATGGATTGACGGGGCCGGTATGGATTCCCGCAGTCGATCCACCAGGAGCTGCAACCCCTGATCCAGGGAGACGAAAAGACCATAGCGAGGACCGGCAGGGTGGTCGTCCGCCGGAGATTGTTGCCGTTTGCGGTCCCGCCACATGCCCAGCAGGAGGCTGCGGTGGCGTTTTTCCATTTCGAGGAACTGAGGGAAGGTTGCCTTGAGACCCAGCTTTTCCGGATCGGCGGTATAGATGCCGCCCACCAGGGGCTGGGCCAACCGTTCCAGGGCTTCCTCTCCCAGGCGCCGGCGAACGAATGCGGCCAGGCTCTCATCGTCGTCGCTTGAACTCGGCCGTCGCCGCGGCAGAACCAGATCGGCTGCCATGCGGATCTTGCCCGACCAACTCAGAAGGGGAGAGGCGGCGAAGGAACCGAATCGGTAGGGAGCGATCAGGTGGAACCCCTCCGGAACTGGCAGCAGCTTCCCGCCCCGTGCGATGAAGGTCCGGCGATGGCGGGGAGAGGTGCCGATGAGGCTCGTCTCCAGACCCAGACGCCGGCAGAGATCCACCCCCCAGGGCTTCTCGGAAATGAAGGAATCGGGTCCTCCTTCCAGGAGAAATCCCTGCTCCTTTACGGTGTGGATGACACCCCCGAGGCGATGGCCGGCTTCGAGCAAGTCCAGGCGGAGGGCCTGGTTCAGCCGTGAAGCTCTTTCCAGCAATCGATGAGCCGCCGCCAGCCCGGAAATTCCTCCTCCAACCACAACCAACCGGAAAGCGGGCTTCGATGCGGAATTCATGGGAGATTGGCCGACTTCGGAGGGGTGTGGAACGTGCTGCAGCCGTCAATTCAACACTATAGGAGTCGGTCGAGGGCGCTGTCAAACTCGTTGGCCGGACGCAAATCCGCTGTCCGCGCAGGAATTCGGAACGGCGCCGACCCCATCGAAAAGGGGGCGCGCAGTCCTCCAATCGCACCCCTGGCGGCCTTCCGGCTGACTCCTTGACTTTGTCTTGAATCCCCTCATAATTAAGATTCCTGACGGCAGATCAAGGGGCCATTCTTTGGTTATCGATTCCCTTCTCAAGACAGTTTTCGGCAGCAAGCACGAGCGGGACATCAAGGCCATTCAACCCACGGTTGATCGGATCAACGCCCTGGAACCCTCCCTCTCCAAACGGACGGACCAGGAACTGCGTGACCACACCGGCCGGTTCAAGACACGGCTGGCCGCCGGCGAGACCCTGGAGGACCTGCTCCCGGAAGCCTTCGCCGTGGTTCGGGAGGCTGCCAGGCGGGTGCTCAAGATGAGGCACTTTGACGTGCAGCTCATGGGCGGCGTGGTGCTTCATCAGGGCAAGATCGCCGAGATGAAGACGGGGGAGGGCAAAACCCTGGTTGCGACCCTGCCGGTCTACCTCAATAGCCTGGAGGGGAAGGGTGTCCATGTCGTCACGGTCAACGACTATCTGGCACGCCGCGACGCGGAGTGGATGGGCCGGGTCTACCGCTACATGGGGTTGTCGGTGGGAGTGATTCAGCATGACATGGACGACGACGAGCGCCGCAAGGCCTACGGCTGCGACGTGACCTACGGCACCAACAACGAGTTCGGGTTCGATTACCTGCGCGACAACATGAAGTTCGAAATCGGCGACCGGGTCCAGAGAGGGCATCACTACTCCATCGTGGACGAGGTCGACTCCATCCTGATCGACGAGGCCCGAACGCCTCTGATCATCTCGGGGCCGGTCGAGAGTTCCCAGCAGAAGACCTACATGGCCATGCGGCCGCTGGCTGAACGCATCCGTGCCCAGCAGACGAAATTCCTGGGCCGCGCCCTGCGGGAGGCAATCCAGCAGATCGACTCCGATGGCCAGGCCAGCGAGGAGACGCTGGAGAAACTGCTGCTGGTCAAGCGCGGCGATCCCAAGAACAGGCAGTATCTGGACCTGCTGGTCAAGCATCGGGATCTGAAGAAGAAGATCGATCAGGTCGAAGGCCAGCTCATGAGCAACAAGCAGCTTTCGGAGTTCGACAACCAGCTCTACTGCTTTATCGACGAGAAATCCCACAACGTCGAGATCACCGAGAAAGGCCAGGAGTTTCTGGCGGGCGGGCGCATGGAGGACTACGTCATTCCCGACCCGGACGACCCGAACTACAGCGAGAAGCGCTACGTCGAAGTCACCGAGCGCCTGCACACCATTCAGCAACTGGTCAAGGCCTACTGGCTCTACGAGAAAGACGTGCACTACGTCGTCAACGACAACAAGGTCACCATCGTGGACGAGTTTACGGGGCGTCTCATGCCGGGCCGCCGCTGGAGCGACGGCCTGCACGAAGCCGTAGAGGCCAGGGAGCGGGTCAAGATCGAGAGGGAGAACCAGACCCTGGCGACGGTCACCTTCCAGAACTATTTCCGCATGTACGGGAAACTGGCGGGAATGACCGGAACGGCCGACACCGAAGCCATGGAGTTCAACAAGATCTACAAACTGGAAGTGGTGGTGGTTCCCCCCAACAGGCCCATGATCCGAATGGATTACCCGGACGTGGTCTATCGCACCGAACCGGAGAAGTTCAGAGCGGTGGTGGAGGAGATCCGGGAGCTGCACGAGAAGGGCCAACCGGTGCTTGTGGGCACCATTTCCATCGAGAAGTCGGAACGATTGAGCGGCTTGCTCAAGAGGGCGGGGGTCAAGCACGTGGTGCTGAACGCCAAGTACCATGAGAAAGAAGCCGAGATCGTGGCTCAGGCCGGACGCAGGGGGGCAGTGACCATCGCCACCAACATGGCGGGCCGCGGCACCGATATCGTGCTGGGCGGAAACGCCGAGTTCCTGGCCAGGGAACGGTTGCACAGGCAGAACGTGGACCTGGCGGCGCTCACCCAGGAGGAGTGGGAGGGGGCCCTCAACGAGGTCGACCAGGAGTTTCAGCAGGGGCGGGAGCAGGTGATCGCTGCCGGAGGGCTGCATATTCTGGGAACGGAGCGCCACGAGTCCCGGCGCATCGACAACCAGTTGCGCGGCCGCTCAGGGCGCCAGGGGGATGTCGGAAGCTCCCGGTTCTACCTGTCGCTGGAGGACGATCTCATGAGGATCTTCGCCAGCGACAAGGTTTCCAGCATCATGCAGCGTTTGGGGATGGAGGAGGACGTTCCCATCGAATCCCGTCTGATCAGCAAGAGAATCGAATCGGCTCAAAAACAGGTCGAGGCCCACAACTTCAGCATCCGAAAGCACCTGCTGGAATATGACGACGTCATGAACCAGCAGCGCAAGACCATCTACGGATTGAGGGAACAGTTCCTGAGCAAGAGTGACCAGAAGGAGTACCTGCTCGAGTTGAGCGAGGACGTCATCGGCGGATTCATCGACAGCTACTGCGACGCCGACAGCGATCCGGAGGAGTGGGACGGCGAAGGGCTTCGCAAGGCCGTGGCCCAGCAGTTCGGCCTGGACCTGCGTCACGAGAACATCCAGGTTGAGCAGCTCAATCGGGAGGAACTGCTGCAGGCCATTGGCGCCAGGACCCGGGAGAAGTACGAACGCAAGGACGAGGAAATCGGCTCGCCGGAGATGCGCCAGTACGAACGGCTGATTTTGCTCAACGTCCTGGACGCCCATTGGAAGGACCATCTGCTGGCGATGGACCAGTTGAAGGAAGGGATCGGATTGCGGGGCTACGGCCAGAGAGACCCCCTGGTGGAATACAAGAAGGAATCCTTCGCTACCTTTGAGCAGATGATGGACGGTATCGAGGAGCAGAGCCTACGGTATCTCTATCTGCTCCAGCCGGTTGAAGACAGGGACAAGGTTCGCGAGATGGAGCGCCGCCAGCGCAAGCAGGAAATGGTGATGGGGCCTGCCGAGGAAGCGCCCCAGCCGCGCAGGCCCGTCGTTCGGGGGCCGAAAATCGGCCGCAACGAGCCTTGCCCCTGCGGTAGCGGCAAGAAGTACAAGAAGTGCTGCGCTCTGACTCCAGCCTGAAGAGGGAACCGGTAAGGGAGTATCCATGTTGACCAGGGAGGTGCCCGAAGGCTTGACCTTTGACGATGTCCTGCTGGTCCCCCGGAAGTCGGACATCGCCCCCGCCGAGGTGTCTACCCGAACCCGGCTGACCCGGCACATCCACCTCAACGTGCCCATCATCAGCGCGGCCATGGATACCGTCACCGAAGCCCGTTTGGCCATTGCCATGGCCCAGCAGGGCGGCATCGGCATCATTCACCGCAATATGTCGGTCGAGCGTCAGGCCTCGGAAGTGGATAAGGTCAAGCGTTCCGAGAGCGGAATGATCGTGGATCCCATCACCATGTCGCCGGAGAACCGGATCTACGAGGCCCTGGAAATGATGAGGCACTACAAGATCTCCGGCGTGCCCATCACCGAGGACGGCAAGCTGGTGGGGATCCTGACCAATCGCGACCTGCGCTTTGAAGACCGCTTGGACCTGCCGGTCTCGGAGGTGATGACCAAGGAAAACCTGATCACCGTTCCCGTCGGGACCACGCTGGCCGAAGCCGAAGAAATGCTGCACCGGCACAGGGTGGAGAAGCTGCTGGTGGTCGACAGCAAGTACATGTTGAAGGGCTTGATCACGGTCAAGGATATCCAGAAGAAGCTCCAGTACCCCTTTTCGGCCAAGGATGGCCAGGGGCGTTTGCTGGCGGGCGCGGCCCTGGGTGTCACCGGCGACTACCTGGAGCGGGCCGAGGCCCTGGTGAACGCCAACGTGGACGTTCTGGCCGTGGATACGGCCCACAGCCATTCTCAGCGGGTGATGGATGTGCTCAAGGAGATCAAGCGGAAGTTTCCGGAGACGGATACCATCGCCGGCAACATCGCGACCGCTGAGGCCGCGGCCGATATGATCCGCTACGGCGCCGACGGCATCAAGGTGGGGATCGGACCCGGTTCCATCTGCACTACTCGGGTGGTTTCGGCCGCCGGGGTCCCGCAAATCACCGCCGTGGCCGAATGTGCACAGGCTGCCAGAGATGCCGGAATCCCGGTCATCGCCGACGGGGGGATCAAGTTCTCCGGAGATATCACCAAGGCCATCGCCGCCGGCGCCGACAGCGTCATGATTGGAAGCCTGTTCGCCGGGACGGACGAGAGCCCCGGGGAAACCGTGCTCTACCAGGGCCGAAGCTTCAAGGCCTATCGGGGCATGGGATCTTTCGGAGCGATGCAGGTGGGGAGTCGGGACCGTTATCGAATCGGTCAGGATGCCAGCGCACAGAAGCTGGTCCCGGAAGGCATCGAGGGCCGCGTGCCCTACAAGGGTCCCTTGGCGGGAGTCGTGGCTCAGTTGGTGGGCGGGCTGAAAGCCGGGATGGGCTACGTCGGGTGCTCAGGGATCGAGGAACTTCAGGAAGAGGCCCGATTCGTCAGGATCACCTCCGCCGGCCTCAAGGAAAGCCACGTCCACGATGTCATCATCACCCGGGAGGCCCCCAACTACCGCCTCGAATGAAGCGCCTCGGGTGCGAGCAGGCTCCTGGCCTATTCTCCCAACGTGTCCTCACCCGCCCTCCTCTGCTTCAGCAACGAATCTGCGGTTTTCCCAACAAGCACAGCTTCCCCGCGGGAAATGGGGGCTCGCCGCGTCCCTGAAAAGAACACCGCAATTCCCGGGTAACCCTTTTGGCGGTGTTGCGCATCAGAGGTATTTGGCAGTTGCGTTGGGCGTCGAAAGGCAGCTTGGGTTCGACACCCGCGGGTCAGGGCGCGCGCCTCGTCTCTCACACGATTTCCTGATACGGGAGGGCGTTATGGAGCTAAGGGATTGCAAGTTCTTCTACGGGGGGCAGGAGATGAGCTTCTCGGTTTTTTCAAACGATCCTTGCCGGGCTCGATATCTCGACAGCATCTCTGTGCCCCTGGTTCAGACACGAGTCGATGTTTATCGGATCGAGCCGGGCCCGAAGACCCGTTGGGTTCTGATCAGGCAAAAAGACGAGGAAAAGGACCGCTTCAGGCTGTTTGTTCGTCAGGGCGACAGGCTTGTGGAGAGCCGGGAACAGGCTCTGTCCAAGGAATTGCGGGACGAGATTTTCGGCAGGTTCCCCAACCTGACCGGTGAATTTCACCCGCCGCTGGCGGCTTGACCGGCACGGAACTCACCCGGTTGCCCGGTGCACGGGGCGCTTGCCTCAGGACGACTTTTGCCGTTGTTCCCGCAACACGGCCTTTCGGCTCAGCTTGATCTTCTGGCCGTCAATCCCAATGACCTTGACCAGTAGCTGGTCTCCCTCCTTCAGCTCATCCCGGACCTGCCGGATCCGATGCTCGGCGATTTCGCTGATATGAAGGAGACCGTCTGTCCCGGGAAAGATTTCCACGAAGGCGCCGAAATCCACCAGGCGAACCACCTTGCCCAGATAGATCTTGCCCATTTCCGCCTCGGCAGTGAGGTCCTTGATGATCTGAATGGCCTTTCGGGCTGACGCTTCGTCAAGTGCGGCGATGTCGACCTTGCCGTCGTCCGCCACGTCGATCTTGACTCCGGTCTGTTCGGTGATACCGCGAATCACCTTGCCGCCGGGCCCAATGACATCGCGGATCTTCTCCCGCTTGATGCGAAGGGAATAGATCTTGGGAGCATATTTCGAGGTATTGCTCCGGTGGGCTGAAATGGTGTCCAGCATTCTGTCGAGGACGAAGAGCCTTCCCCGCAGCGCCTGCTGGAGGGCTTCACTCATGATCTCCATGGTCAAGCCGCCGATCTTGATGTCCATCTGCAGGGCCGTGATTCCCGATCGGGTCCCGGTGACCTTGAAGTCCATGTCTCCGTAGTGGTCCTCGGCCCCGGCGATGTCGGTCAAGACGGCGTAGCGGTCTCCTTCCTTGACCAACCCCATGGCAATGCCGGCGACCGGCGCCTTGATGGGGACGCCGGCATCCATCAGGGCGAGGATGCCGCCGCACACGCTGGCCATCGAGGAAGAACCGTTGGACTCCAGGATGTCGGAGACAATGCGGATGGTGTAGGGGAATTTGTCTTCGGAGGGAACCACCGGCAGAATGGATCGTTCCGCCAGGGCGCCATGGCCCACCTCCCGCCGCCCGGGGCCTCGCATGAATCCCGTTTCGCCCACGCTGAAGGGCGGAAAGTTGTAGTGGAGAAGGAAACGTTTGGACGACTCTCCCTCCATGATGTCGATCTTCTGAATATCGTCCGAAGTGCCCAGGGTCGCGGTGACCAGTGCCTGGGTCTCGCCGCGCGTGAAGAGGGCTGAACCGTGGGTGCGGGGCAGAAGGCCGACCTCGCAGGTGATGGGTCGGACCGCGTCGAACTCACGACCGTCCGGGCGTTTCTTCCGTTCGAGGATGTCGTCGCGGAAGATTTGTTCCTTGATGCGATCGAAAATAGCCGACGCATCGCTTCTCAAGTCGGCCGACTCCTCCGGGTAGCTGCTCAGCAGGGCTTCCTTGACCTTGTCAACCTGGTCGTAGCTTCCTCTCTTGCCATGCTTTGTGGTGTCGAGAGCGTCCCTGAGATCCACTGAAACCTGCTGGGAAATCTGACTGACAAGTTTTTCGTCGACTGGACGCGACTCCAGAGTGCGTTTCCGGACGCCGAGGCTGGCCGCGAGCTGCCTCTGCAGCGGGACAATCTGCTTGATGTGCTCGTGCCCGAAAGCCAATGCCTCGACCATGGTCGCCTCACTCACCTCCCGAGCGCCGGCTTCGACCATCACGATGCCCTCTTCACTGCCGGCAACGATCAAGTTGAGCTGGCTTTCTTTCAGGTCCCGGCTGCTTGGGTTGATCTCCAGGCGGCCGCCTACCAGACCCACGCGAACCGCGGCGATGGGGGTCTCGAAGGGAATGTCGGACACCATCAGGGCCGCGCTGGCCCCCGTGATGCCGTGGATGTCGGGATCGTTCTCTCCGTCTGCGGAGAGCACCAGGGCGATGATCTGGGTATCGCAGCGATAGCCGGACGGAAACAGCGGGCGGATGGGACGGTCGATCAGGCGGCTGGTCAGAACCTCCTTTTCGCTCGGCTTGCCCTCGCGCTTGAAGAAGCCGCCCGGAATGCGTCCCGCGGCGTAATAGTTTTCTCGGTAGTCTACGGTCAGAGGAAAGAAATCCACGTTGTCCCGGGGCTGTCTTCTGGAACAGGCGGACACCAACACCACCGTGTCTCCGTAACTGACCTGAACAGCGCCGTCAGCCTGGCGGGCGATCCTGCCCGTTTCGATGGTGATTTCCTTGCCTCCGATGAGGGTGCTGGTTTTCTCAATCATTGATGTGTTTCCCGGCCCGGATTGCCGCCCAAACTAAAATAGCGACTGCCGGCATCACGTTCGGCAATGCTCGGAGTCGCCATTTCATTGTTCAAGCTCGAATTGTCTTTCCGGGCTCGCTACTTGCGTATTCCAAGTCTTTGGATGACCGTTCGATAGCGTTCGACATCCTTCGTCTTCAGATAGTCCAATAAACGCCTGCGGTGCCCGACCATCTTCAGCAGACCGCGACGAGAGGCGTGATCCTTTCTGTGTGCCTTGAAGTGGCCCGTCAAGTAGGTGATCCGCTCGCTCAGCAGAGCAATCTGGACTTCCGGCGACCCCGTATCCGTGGGGTGGGTCCGGTATTTCTGAATCACTGAGCTCTTGAGATCCGGTGTCAGTACCATGAATTCGAGGAGAGGATCCTTTCCTTCCAAGCCGATAAAGCAGGCGGAATGTAGCATAGTCCCCTCCCCGAAGTAAAGCGAATTCAGGGCCGAAACAGCCTCATGCGCCTACAGGACCAGCTTGGGGAGAAGGCGGACCGCGGCCTGCTCGCCGTGCCCTCCCGGGGGCGGGGAGGAAGCCATCTCAGCCAGTCCCAGCAGCAGGCCCGAGTCGGAAAGGACCCGGATCATGGGGGCGCCCGAATGATTCGGGGGGACTTTCCGGGCTCCCAGCGTCCTTCCATGGGCAAAGGCTTCCCGGTCTTCCGCGGAGACATGGATGCCGGGCATATCCTCCAACATGGAGTTCATGGAAAGCAGGAACCGGGTCCAGTCCTGGGGCATTCGGCCCTGGGGCAGCGGACAGGCCATCGACAGCGAGAACTTTCCCGAGGAGAGCCGCCGCAGCCTGGAGAGATGGGCCCCGCATCCCAGCTTCTGTCCCAGTTCGTGGGCCAGTGCGCGGACATAGGTTCCCGGCGAGCAGTGGATTTCGAAATCGACGGTGTCCGCCGCGTCTTGGCGAAACCTGAATTGATGAATGCGGACCCGCTGGGGAGGAATTTCAACCTGGAGCCCCTGCCGGGCCAGCCGGTAGGCACGCCGCCCTCCGATCTTCTTGGCCGAGTAGGGGGGAGGAGCCTGCATCTGCTCGCCAACCATGGACTCGACCGCGGCCCGGAGGCAGTCCGGTGCACGAGGGGGCTGTTGGAACTCGGAGGTGGGTTGACCCAGGCGATCATAGGTATCGGTGGTCAGGCCCAATCGGATGGTTCCCTCATAGACCTTCCTGCCGCCCATGAGGAATCGCGCCAATCGGGTGGCGCGACCGACTGCCAGGGGCAACACCCCGGTGGCCATGGGGTCGAGAGTTCCGAGGTGGCCGATTTTCTTGATCTGCAACTGGCGGCGGACCCGTTGAACCACCGCGTGCGAGGTCATGCCTTCCGCTTTGTCGATGACGAGGAAGCCCGTGAGCGGTCCATTCATGGGGGCTACTGGTCGGGGGTATCGACGGTTCTGGTCTGGTCGAGCAGTTCTTCGATCCGCGCTCCGTACTCGATGGAGCGATCGTATTGAAAGTCCAGTTCGGGGGTGGCTCTCAGCTTCAGTTGGGAGCTGATTTCATGGCGAATGTGGGCAGAGGCCCGGTTGAGGCCCAGCAGCGTCTGTTCGCGGTCTTCCGGGCTTCCCAGCACGCTGACGAAGACTCTGGCTTTCTTGAGGTCGGCGCTCATCTTGACCTCGGTGACGGTGGCCAAGCCGATTCGCGGATCCCTCAATCCGCGCAGAATGATCTGGCTGATGGCCATTCGAAGCATTTCACCGACTCGTCCCGGCCGTCTGGAGGGGGATTTCATAGAAACTCTATCTGGCATTGAGCCAGATTTCCGTCCAGGATTTTTTCGGCTTCATCGGTCACCGTCTGCAGGGTGCGTTCGAGGATGGTGTGATCGGAAGAGATGGCAACGATACCCAGGGTCGATCGCTGCCAGAGGTCCTGGTGTCCGCACTCGGCTATGGAGACATTGAACTTCTTGAGGCGGTCCCGCAGGCTGCGAATCACCTGGCGTTTGTCTTTGAGCGACTGGGCATAGGGGATGACGACTTCAAGGGTGAGCAAACCGATGTTCATGGCGGGCTTCGGTGGAGCCGGGCCGGCTTCAATCCATCTGCGGGGCGACCTTCTCCATGGTGAAGGCTTCGATGACGTCGTCGTTCTTGATGTCGCTGAACCGCTCCAGGCCGATGCCGCATTCCAGTCCCGAGCGAACTTCCCCGGCGTCGTCCTTGAAGCGCCTCAGGGAGGCGATCCTGCCTTCGTAGATCACGACATTGTCTCGCAGCAAACGCGCTTTGGAGTTTCGGGACACTTTCCCGTCAGAAATATAGCAGCCGGCCACCACGCCTGTCTTGGGAACCTTGAATGTCATTCTGACTTGGGCGGTGCCTTGCCAGATCTCCTTGAAGGTGTGGTCAAGCAGGCCCAGCATGGCATGCCGGATCTCTTCACTGATTTTATAGATCACGGTATGCAGGCGAATGTCGACTCCCTCCTGCGAGGCCAGTTCGGCCGCCTTTTTCTCCGGCCTGACGTTGAATCCGACGATGACGGCATTGGAGGCCGAGGCCAGAAGCACGTTGGTTTCGGTTATGGCTCCGGTACCGCGGTCGATGATCTTCACCTTGACCTTGTCGTTGCTGAGCTTGGAGAGGGTTTCCGACACGACTTCCACCGAACCCTGCACGTCGGCCTTCAGAATGATGGGAAGCTCCTTGACCACACCTTCGCTCATCTGCTCATGCAGGTGTTCCAGCGTGAGGCGTGCCGTCTTGGCCAGTTGACTCTCCCGAAGCTTCGATTGGCGCAGGTTGCCGATCTGCCTGGTCCTGCTTGCATCGCTGAGCACCTGGAACAGGTCGCCGGCATGGGGAACCGATTCAAGCCCCAGGACCTCGACCGGCATGGCAGGAACGGCGGCTTGCACCGGCTTGCCGTGGAAATCCAGCATGGCCCTGACTTTTCCCGTGACCGGACCGGCGATAAAGGAATCCCCGACCTTCAAGGTGCCGTTTTGAACCAGGACGGTTGCCACCGGTCCTCTGCCTCGGTCGAGCTTGGCTTCCACGATCGTTCCCATGGCCGTTCGCTGGGGGTTGGCTTTGAGAGCTTGCAGGTCGGCGACCAGCAAAATCATCTCCAGCAGGAGGTCCAGGTTGGTTTTCCTTGTGGCGGAGACTTCCACGGTTACCGTGTCTCCGCCCCAGTCTTCAGGTGTCAACCCGTTGGCCGCCAGGCTTTTCTTGACCGTGTCCACCTGGGCATTGGGTCGGTCGATCTTGTTGATGGCCACGACTATGGGAACCTTGGCGGCCCTGGCATGGTTGATGGCCTCCAGCGTTTGCGGCATCACGCCGTCGTCCGCCGCCACCACCAGAACGACGATGTCGGTCACCTTGGCTCCCCGAGCTCGCATCATGGTGAAGGCTTCATGGCCCGGAGTGTCCAGGAAGGTGATCAGGCGCTGGTTCTTTTCGACCTGGTAGGCTCCAATGTGTTGGGTGATGCCTCCGGCTTCCTGGGAGGTGACGTCGGTTTCACGGATCGCATCCAGCAGGGAAGTTTTGCCGTGGTCGACATGGCCCATGATGGTGACCACCGGCGGTCGCGGCGCGATGTTCTCCGACTTTTCCTCGGCAATGGCTTCATACTCTGCGTCTTCCTCGAAACTGACGATAGAGGCTTCCGCGCCGAAATCCGAGCTCAGGTCCTTGGCCAGAGCCTCGTCCAGCGTCTGGTTCATGGTGGCGAAGATGCCCTTGTCCAGCAGCCGCTTGATCAGATCCTTGGCTTTGACTTCCAGCCGTTCGGCCAGCTCCTTGATGGTGGCGCCCTCGGTCAGGGTGACGGAGCGATTGATGGGAATAGGCTGGAAGGGTTCGGGCCGGGCCGCGGTCGGCGCCTGCCGTGCACCGAAGCTGCCGTCCCGAGACTCATGCCGCCCGCCATGACGCCGCTGTCCCGGCCTGCCCCGTCGGTGGTCCCGGGGCGGCGCGCCTGGACCGGGCGGGCGCCCGGGAAAAGGGGTCAGAGGCCTGCGCTGCGGAGGGAAGCCGGAAGACGGCCTGGTGCCCGTGGGCAGGCTGAGAGGCCGGGGCGGTGCTCCCTGCCGGGACCGGGAAAGAAAAGGCCGGGTCCGGATCTGGCCCGATCTGGAAAGGTGCTGGCGGATCGTTTCGGTCGGCGAAGGGCGCTCTACGCCCGCGGGCTTCCTGGGCGGCGCAACCGGGCCGGTCGCGGGGCTCGGTCTGGGACTCCCCGGCTCCAATTTGGCGGCCGGCTGTAAAACGACGGCCGGTTGGTCAGTGGCCGGGGGAGGGGTGGTGGGGGGTACCGCCGTGGGGACAATCTCGGGAACAGGAGGCCTGGGTTTGACCTCCACGACCGTTGGCTGAGCGGTTTCGGCAGGGGCGTCCGTCGGGGCCGTCTCGACCGTGGCCGGCTCAGCAGCCTCCTCGGTCTTGGCCGGGACTTCGGCCGCCGCCGCGGGTTGGGGTTTCTCCGCGGTTTCGACCTGGGTCGGTTTTTCTGGTGCGGCTGCTTTTGCCTTCTGCGCCTTTTTGCCGGAGAAGTGGTCCTTGATATCCTGGACGACTTCGGCCCCCACAAAACTGCTGGCCGAGACTTTCTTCATCCCCTTCTGCTTCAGGTAGGCGACGATTTCCTTGACCTCGACCTTGATCTCCGGAGCCAGTTTTAACAACCGGGTCTTTTCGCTCACGAAACCTC
Organism: Terriglobia bacterium; assembly: GCA_963665655.1. Taxonomy (GTDB): domain Bacteria; phylum Acidobacteriota; class Terriglobia; order Versatilivoradales; family Versatilivoraceae; genus Versatilivorator. Next base: position 2,306,374 of record OY762429.1, on the reverse strand, counting down.
CGCGGGCAGTCATTAGCCCGCATTTCTCACCAGTGGGCGCGATGATGGCGCGCCCAGCACATTCTGTATGGGCAAGAAGTCCCAACAGGTTCGATAAAGAGTTGAATATACATCGCCTTCCAATGTGTATGCAGCGATCTGGTGAGAAATGCGGGCTAGTTGCCCCCGATTTCCTCCTCATCAGTTCCAGGGCCGTTTTCGTCCGAGCCTGACCGCTCCGCTGAACTCTCCGCCTCTGCGCCGTCGGCTTGCTCCGAGGAGGCCCCCGAAGGGTCCGAGGCCTCGTGCGAGCCTGCGGCTTCCTCAGCCTGCTGCGCGGCTTCGCGGGCTTCGGCCTCCCTCCTGGCTCTCTCCTCTTCGGCCCTCTTTTCGGCTTCGGCCGCCCTTTTGGCTTCGACTGCTTCGGTATATTGAATGTAGTAGTCCTTCACCGAAGCGATAATCTTTTCGGCGCTCTTGGGGCCAACCCCCTTGATGTCGGTCAGATCCGCAATGGGCGTGTCAGCCAGTTCCTCGATGGTCTCGATACCGCTTTCCGTGAGCTTGGCCAGGATGCCCGGCGAAAGGGCCGGCAACTCGGAGAGCGGCGTCCTGGCCGACAGCAGAGCCATCTGATCTTCAATCTCGGCCCGCTTTTCCTCTTCGCTCTTGATATCGATTTTCCACCCGGTCAACTTTGCCGCCAAGCGCACGTTCTGGCCCTTTTTCCCGATAGCCAGTGACAGCTGATCCGTTTCCACGATGACTTCCAGGTGCCTGTCCTCGGCATCCAGAACGGAGGCCCGACTGATCTTGGCGGGGCTCAAGGCGTTCATCACGAAGTTGATGGTGTCCTCGGAGTAGGGAATAATGTCGATCTTCTCTCCGTGGAGTTCGCGGATAATGGCCTGAACTCTCGACCCCTTCATTCCCACGCAAGCCCCCACCGGGTCGACGTCCTTGTCGCGAGAGGACACGGCGATCTTGGATCGCTCGCCCGTATCTCTGGCAGCGGCCCGTATGGTCACCGTCCCGTCGTAGATTTCCGGTACTTCCATTTCAAACAGCTTGGCCAGCAAGGCCGGGTCGATGCGGGAAACAATAACCTGGGGACCTCTGGAGGGTTTCTCCACCTTGATGATGACCACGCGGATTCTGTCGCCCATGGTGAAGCTTTCCAGGCGCGACTGCTCCCGCCTCGGAAGTCGCCCCTCTGCCGTTCCCAGGTCGACAATCACGTCGGGGCCCTCGGTCCGCTTCACCAGGCAGGTGACCACCTCGCCGAGTCGCTGGCTGTATTCTTCGAAGATGCTCTCCCGTTCCGCCTCGCGAACTTTCTGCAGAATCACCTGCTTGGCCGTCTGGGCGGCAATGCGCCCCAGCACATCGGTGGGTTTCTCTATCTTCACCTCTCCGTCGACCTCGGCATTGGGATCGATTCGGCGGGCCTCGGACAGGGAGATCTCGTGGGTGGGGTCGGTGACCGTGGAGACGACCTGTTTGACCGCGTGAACCTCGACCCGGCCCGTGTCCTTGTTGAAGGAGGAGGTCAGTTCCTCGGTGGACTTGTAGTACTTGCGGGTGGCCACCAGGATTGCATCTTCGACGGCGCTGACCACGATCTCCGGATCGATCCCCTTTTCCTTGCTGAGAAGGTCGATGTGTTGGTAGAGCAGGGTGCTCATGAACGCTCCGTTGCGCAGTCGGGCTAGAAGTCGAAATCCAGGTGGGCCTTGGCCACGACTTCCAATGGAATCAATACCGGGGTTGCATCTCTCCGTTCCACGGCCACCCGGTTTCCCTTCATGCCGAGCAGCGTTCCGCGGAAATGCCGCGAACCCTCCACGGCTTCCCTGGTGGAAATTTTGACCAGGCGGCCCGCAAAACGCTGGAAGTCACGCGGCGTCCGTAGCTGTCGGGTGAGGCCCGGCGAGGACACCTCCAGCGTGTAGCTCCCTGCAATGGCTTCCTCGACCTCGAGCAGCGGTCCCACCAGGTGGCTGATTCGAGCGCAGTCGTCGTGGTTGATTCCATCCGCCCGGTCGATGAAAATCCGCAGAACTCGTCGCCCCGGGGAACCCTTCAGCTCAACCTCTACGAGTTCGAACCCTTCGGCCCGGACCACCTCGTCGATCAGGGCCTGTGTTTTCTCGAGGGACAACAAGCTGCAGATCCTTCAATTCCCGCAGGCTGAAAGGCAACAAAAAAGTGGGCTTTCGCCCACTCGGGTCACGAATTCTATCTTGGGAGCAGTCAAAAATCAACAAAATTCGATACTGGCGTCTGGGCGTGACAATGGGTCGGATGACCCTCGTGAGGGCGTGGCGGGACTGCTGGAAGCCCTCAAGCCGATGTCTGTTCCAGGTGCTGGTGCAGGTCGGCGCTGCTGGAAAGAATGTGGGCCTTCATGGCCTGGCGGGCCTGCTCGGCCCGGCCCGATTTCAGGGCCTCGAGGATGGCCCGGTGTTCCCGGATGGAGAATTGGGCTCGATGCCGGTCTTCGGGGCTGGAGGGGGGGGAGACCAGGCTCTCCTTGATCCAGGCCTGGAGATAGCCTCGGGTCATGCTGACAAGGTGGTGCAGAATGGTGTTCTGGGTGGCCTGGGCCACCAGCAGGTGAAATTCCAGGTCGAATCGCAGGTACTGCTCCGGCCGGTCCACGGAGCTCTCCATGCCCTGAATCGTCGCTTCCATGGCTTCCAGGTTGGCCGGGGTGGCTTTGCGGGCAGCCGAGAAGGCCGTCTGGGTCTCCAGCATGAGCCGGGTTTCCAGAAGGTCCTCAACCTTCTTGGGATCCAGCAGAAGACCCCACTGCAGATTCCGCTCCAGGTATCGCTGGTTGTTGTGGGAGACGAAGGTCCCTTCCCCGACCCGGCCGTCCAGGATCCCCATCACGGCCAGCGATCGCAAGGCCTCGCGGAGCGTCGCCCGCCCCACTCCGAAGCGCTTGCAAAGATCCTTCTCCGATGGAAGTCGCTCCCCGGGTTGGAGCACGTTGCGAGAAATCAGATCGATGATCTGTTCGATGATCTTGTCGCTCAGGGAGATCCGGCGAATGGGACTCACTTCCTGCAGGGGTTCGGGCCGGGCGGATTTGACGGTCATGGGTTCGGTTGTGTCCAGGGCGCGTCCACGCTCCCTCAGGCGGGAATCCAGATCTCCCCGGGAGCTGGAAAAAACTTTACTTGGAGGCCAGGAGTATAATATCATATAGTTAGGTTGTCAGACAACCTGTAAATCAGCTTTGTTTCTGGGCGGGCTGTTCAGGGGCAGGCTGTCAAGCGCGTTGCGGATCTGCAGGTGGATCGCAGGCGGATCCGGTATGCAGGGCCGTCGGTCCAGCGATGCAACCGAGGGGATTTTGTCATGGGTCTCACCGTCGATCTCGGAAGGCGGATTGAGCTGGTCCCGATGGACCCGCATTTTCACGACATCTCCATCGGCCTCTACAGGCGGGCGGGAGTGGCCGCATTGGAGGTGCTGGTCCACAGCTATAGCCGGCGCCCCGGTACCCGCGAGCGCCTGGAGTTCATTGCCGAGACCATGACGGTTCTCGGAGGGATGGAGGCCTTGCCCGGGGAACCCCTGGTCTTGCGTTTCCCCTCGGGCAGCGATCTTCCGGTGGCCGCCAGAAGGGTTTTCCTGGAAGCCTGCAAGCGTCCCACGGGCGAGGAGGTCGTCCCCCGTCCCCTCACCATCTTCGACAAGAAATTGCAGAGTCAGGTACACGTGGCCAGCCTGGGAGAGGGACTGTACGAGGTGACGCTGGAAGCTGAAGGGGAGCGGGCTGCCAGACGGTCCGCTCATATCGCCGGCGGAATCGTCAAGCTCAGCGGGGCCGGGCTGGTGGGCGGACATCCGGCGCGGGTGGCCTTGCCGCATCGACAGTCCATAGACCCGCTGGTCGGATTGCTGCTGGTTCGGGCCCTCAACGTCCGGGCCGTGGTTCGGGCAGAGGAAGCGGCGGCTTCCCGGGGCGTCCTGTCCGCTCCCAGCGCCCAGAACAACTAGCCGGAACATTTCTTCCAGGAGGGAAGTCCTATGGATAGCGGATCTCAATCGGTTCCATCCATGAGCGGCCGCGAGCGAGTCATGGCTGCGCTGCGGCGCGAGCCGGTGGATCGCACCCCTGTCTGCAGCCCCACCTCTGTGGCCACGGTCGAGCTGATGGACCTGGTCGACGCCCCCTTTCCGGAAGCCAACCAGCAGCCCGAGCTCATGGCTCGCCTGGCGGCCACGGCGTATACCGAGCTGGGGTTCGATACCATCATGCCGGTGTTTACCATCATTCAGGATTCCTCGGCTCTGGGGTGCAAGATCCAGTGGGAGCAGAAGGACAACTGGCCCACCGTGAAGATGCGCGAGCCCATCTGGGAGACCCCCGACGACATCCGGATTCCTCCCGATTTCCTGACCCATCGGGACACCCGCTGCGTCCTGGAAGCCATCAGGATCCTCAAGAAGGAGTACGGCAACGAAGTGGCCGTCATCGGCAAGACCATGGGGCCCTGGTCGCTCGGCTATCACTGCATGGGGGTGGAGCCCTTTCTGCTGATGTCGCTGGACGATCCGGGGAAGACCAAGCTCTGCCTGGACAGAATGAAGGAGGCCACCATCCAGTTCGGAATCGCTCAGGTGGAGGCCGGAGCCGACGCCATCACGCTGCCCGATCACGCTACCGGAGACCTGGTGAGCGGCGAGTACTACAGGAGATACCTCCGTGAGCTCCACATCGAGTTCGCCGAAAAGATACGGATCCCCATCATTCTGCACATCTGTGGAAAGACGTTGGACCGCATGGAATACATTGCCCAGACGGGAATGGCCGCCTTCCATTTCGACTCCAAGAACGAGCCGCGGGAGTCCGTTGACATCATGAAGGACCGCATCTCCCTGGTGGGAAACGTCAACAATCCGGAGACGCTCTTCTCCAAGGGGCCTGACGAGGTCCGCCAGGAGGTGGTCAAGAATCTGGACGCGGGGGTTCAGATGGTGGGACCCGAGTGCGCCATCCCGCTGCAGACATCCATCGAGAACCTGAAGGAGATCCCGCTGGCGGTGAGGGACTGGACCCGGGAGCAGGCCGCCGGAAATGCGGGTTGAGGGCGGGTAGACGACCGAGAGGGAATCATGGCCAATATCGCAGACATCCGGAACGAGTTCCTCCGCGAGGAGATCGAAGAATTCCTTGAACGCCCCGAGGAGATCGAGCGGACGGTCGGCATCTTCTCCAAGGCGAGACCCGCCATGCAGGACATTGCCGCCGCCCTCATCGAGGGCGAAAACGACACCGTGGATCGGCTGACCCGCGCGGCCCTGGAGGAAGGGATCGGCGCCCTGGAGATCATGGACGACGGCCTGATCGCCGGAATGGGCGTGGTGGGGATCAAGTTCCGGGAGAACTTCATCTTCGTGCCGGAGGTTCTGGCCTGCGCCCGGGCCATGAAGGCGGGAATGGCGCACATCGAGCCCATTCTTTCGGCTTCGGGCGTCGAGCCGCTGGGCAGGGTCATCATGGGGACGGTCAAGGGCGATCTCCACGACATCGGCAAGAACCTGTGCATCATGATGCTTCGGGGGGCGGGGTTCGTGGTGATCGACCTGGGGGTGGACACCTCGGCCGACGAGTTCATCGATGCCATCGAGGAGCACGAGGCCTCGCTGATGGGGATGTCGGCCCTGTTGACGACCACCATGCCCAACATGGGAAAGACCATCGAGGCCTTTATCGACGCCGACCTGCGGGACGACGTCAAGATCATGGTGGGTGGAGCGCCGGTCACCCAGGAGTTCGCCGACGACATGGGCGCCGACGGGTACGGAAAGGATGCGCTGGCTTGCGTCGAGTTGGCCAAGAACCTGCTGAGCGCTGAAGTGGAAGTCCCCTAGCCGTCATGCAGAAAATCGACAAGGCTGAATACGAAAAGCGCCTGAAGCGGATCAGCGAGCTGTTCTCGAGCATTGTCGTTCATGCCGATGAACTGTCCACCTACCGCTGCCCCTACAAGAACCGCCTGGATCAGTGTACGGCCAAGTTCGGGTGCCGCAACCAGCGACGGCCCCCGGTCAAGGGGGACCTTCTGCTCTGTGCCGGAGACGACAAGTTGGACTACCGCAGCGCCTGGGAGACCCAGGCCGAGGACGGCGGCGAGCCCGGGCGGTGACTGTGGCGGGGATACCAGATGGGCACCATTCGGCACAATGATCGAAGCCTGGATCTGGAGGCGGGCAGGACGCTGTTCGACTACGCCGACGAGTTGCGGGTCCAGGTGCCCACTTCCTGCGGCAGGACCGGATCCTGTCATGAGTGCATTGTAGACGTTCAGCAGGGGATGGAGGCGCTCTGCCCCCGCAGCCCCAGCGAATCCTTTCTGCGCGACCCCTACCGATTGGCCTGCCAGGCCGCCGTAGTCGACGACAGCGACGATATCGGTTTCGCACCCCTCCGACGCAAACCCCAGATTCTCACCCGGGCAACGCCGTTCAGGACATTGGAGTTGGATCCGATGGTGGTCCGTCAGGGAGATGAGGTTGTCTACGACGGGCAGGTCATCGACCGCTACCGGGGACATCTGTACGGGCTTGCCATGGACCTGGGAACCACCACCGTGGTGATCGAACTGGTGGATCTGGAAAACGGCGAGACTCTGGCGGTTGCTTCCTTCGAGAACCCGCAGCGATTCGGAGGAAGCGACATCATGAATCGGATTTCCTACGATGGCGGGCCGTTTCAAGGCGAGCTCCACCAGGCCATTGTCAAGGGCCTCAACTTTGAGATCCGTGAGCTCTGCAAGCGGTTGCGCGTTCGTCGGCGGGAGATCTACGAGGTGGCGGTGGCCGGCAACTCGACCATGCGCGACCTCTTCTTCGGTCTGGACGTTCAGAGCATCGGGCAGAAGCCTTACAAGTCTCTGATCGAGCACGAAGTTCTCGAGGGAAAGCGCCGGAGCATGGCTCTCACCGTCGAGGCCGGCAGTCTGGGCGTCCAGGTCCATCCCCGGGCCCGAATCTTCGGGCTGCCCTTGATCGCCAGCCACGTGGGGGCCGATACGGCTGCCGACCTGGTGGCCATCGACATGGAATGTCGGGACGAAGTCACCATGCTGGTGGACGTGGGGACCAACACCGAGGTGGTGGTGGGGAACGGAGAACGCATGATGACGGCCTCCTGTCCGGCCGGCCCCGCTTTTGAAGGGGGCCTGGTCAAATACGGCATGCCGGGATGCGAGGGGGCCATTGAGTCCATCGGTGCCGTCAACGGACGCTTCGACTATCGAACCATAGGCGGCGTGGAGCCCTTGGGGATCTGCGGGTCCGGGTTGATCGACCTGTTGGCCGAGCTTCGGCGTACCGATCAGATGACACCCAAGGGGGTTTTCCCAAACAGGGCCTTCGAAATCAACGTGGTTCCGGAGCACCGCATCACGCTCTCCAGAGAGGACGCCAGCAATCTGGCGCAGGCCAAGGCGGCCAATTTCTGTGGACAGTACATTGTCATGCGGCGTTTCGGCATCGCTCCGGGAGACGTCCGCCGTCTCTACCTGGCAGGGGGCTTCGCCAACTACGTCAATGTAGCCAATGCCATCGATATCGGATTCCTGGCGCCGGTGGACCAGGACCGCATCGTCAAGGTGGGCAATGCGGCGGTGCAGGGGGCCAAGGTGGTGCTGCTCTCCCGCAGCCGGCGGGAATCCCTGGAACGCCTGATCGGGCGGATCGAGCACGTCGAACTGGAAACCACGCCGGATTTCTTCGAAGTCTTCGTGGAGGGTTGTCAATTCAAGCCCATGCCTCCAGAAACCGCCGACCTGAAGGTGGGGTAGCCATGAATCCGTCCGCCTTGAACTCCAGCCCCGCCGGCAGTTCCTGGGTGAAGCAGCCGCTGGCCCACCTGCTGCAGGAGACCGACACCTTTGTGACTTGCGTCGAACTGGTGACCTCCCGGGGCCTGATCACCGAGCGCAGCGGGCGCCGCGTTCTGGATCTGGCGCGCGGCCTGGCCCGGCATCCGCAGGTCCATGCCCTCAGCATCACCGACAATCCCGGAGGCAACGCCATGCTGAGCGCCGACACTCTGGGGACCGACCTGATCGCGCGGGGGCAGGAGGTGATCATCCATCTCTCCTGCAAGGACTGGAACCGGAACGCGCTTCAGAGCCGGGGGTGGAAGCTGGCCAGCGAGGGATTCAACAATATTCTGGCCCTGTCCGGAGACTGTCCCACCGGCGGCTATGCGGGTCAGGCCAGCGGCGTCTTCGACATCGATTCGGTAGGGCTGCTGAAGATGTATTCGGACATGAACGCCGGCTTGACCGGCGAAGGGCGGGGTGAAGCCACCATGGAACCCACCCGGTTCTTCCTGGGGGCGGTGGTCACCAACTTCAAGCGCCACGAGCGCGAGGTGATGCCCCAGTACTTCAAGCTGGCGCTGAAGGTCAGAAGCGGGGCCCAATTCATTATCAATCAGATCGGCTACGACTCGCGCAAGCAGGACGAGTTGCTGAAGGCCATGAGCCACTACGGCTTGCAGGCTCCGGTGCTGGCCAATGTCTACGTGCTCAGCCGGCCCGCGGCCCGCTTTTTCAACAGCGGCGCCATCCCAGGCGTAGTCGTGACCGACGAGTTGCTGAGCCTGGTGGAAAAGCAGGCCAAGTCTCCGGACAAGGGACGGGCCTTCTTCCTGGAGCTTGCGGCCAAGCAGTGCGCCATCGCCCGCGGCCTGGGTTATCGGGGCGTCTACCTGGGAGGCCACCTCAAGCTGGAACACTATGCCCGGGTGCTCTCCATCGCCGACAGTTTCGGCGAGAACGACTGGAAGGATTTCGCCAGAGAGATCCGGTTTCCGCAAGAGGACGAGTTCCATCTCTTTGACGGTGATCCCGAGACCGGCCTGAGCTCCACCGAGATCAACCCCTCCTACCTGGCTTCCAAGACGCCGGAGGCCCTCGGTGCTCTGCGGGGGCCACTTCCCCTGAGCTACAAGCTCAATCGCCGGGTTCACGAGCGGGTCTTCGAGAGCGGCAGCCCCGGATTTCCCCTGGGTCAGGGCTTCTATCGGGCGGTGGAGCGGTCCGGCCCGGGAGTTCGGAAGGCCTTGCACGGGATGGAGCATGCTTTTAAGATAGTGGGCTTCGATTGCCGCGACTGCGGGGATTGCTCTCTGCCGGACATCGCCTATCTATGTCCGGAGTCCCAGTGCGCCAAGAACCAGCGGAACGGCCCCTGCGGGGGGACCCGGCAGGGCAAATGCGAGGTGGGTGAAAAGGATTGCATCTGGGCGCTGGCCTACGATCGCTTGAAAGCCTACGGCGAGGAAGAACGCATGCTGGAGCGTCCGGTGGTCTTTCGCAACGGTGCTCTCAGAGGCACCAGCGCCTGGGCCAACGCCTTCCTGGGGCGTGACCACCATGCGGCCTCGGAGGAAGCTCGGGAGGCCTCCCCGGTGGCCCCTCGAAAAGGCTCCTGAAAGCCTTCAAGGCAGGGCTGAAGCGGTAGGGAAGACGGACGGTAATTGCAGGCTGCATCCAGCGACGCGGTCAGAAAGCAGGGCCATGAACAGGAATGGGAACCAGGTTCAGTTCACGACCATCGGCGAGAACATTCACACCACGCGGATCTTGTTGAGAAAGGGGAAGCGCATCGTCCAGAATCCCGGCGGCGTGGAATCGGTCCTCTACAGGACTTCCGCGGGAGAGACCCGTTACCTGCCCATCCCGGTAGCGGTCAAGCAGACCCAGGATTACCAGGAGGGTCGGGTCAAGCATGTGAAAATCGCCGTTCTGGCGGCCCAGGCAGGTGGCCCCGAGTCGGAAGAGGGGCTCAGTTATCTCCGCTACCTGGTGGAGCGGCAGTTATCGGCGGGGGTGGACTTCCTCGACTTGAACGTGGACGAGGTGTCCCTCAAGTTGAACGAGCAGAAGGAGGCCATGCAGTGGCTGGTTGGAACGGTGCAGTCCATGAGCCCCGTGCCGGTTTCGGTGGATTCCTCGAACATCGAGATCATTCAGGCCGGCCTGGAGGCTTGCCAGGACCAGGCGGGGAGAAACCTGCTGAATTCGGCCTCCCTGGAGCGTCTGGAAGCCTTGGACCTGGCCCGCGAGCACGACACCAGGGTCATCGTGACGGCGGCCGGCGAGAAGGGGATGCCGCAGAACGAGGTGGAGCGTCTGGAGAATGCCTCGCGCATGGTGGAGGCCGCCCTGGCCAGGGGGATCTCCCTGGACAGCATCTACGTGGACGTCCTGGTGTTTCCCATCTCGGTCGACGGTCAGTTCGGCCACCATGCCCTGGAGACCATCCGGCAGTTGCGGGCCCGGTACGGGTCGGAGATGCATATCACCGGGGGACTGAGCAACGTTTCCTTCGGACTGCCCCGCCGGAGGCTGATCAACGACGTCTTCATTCTCCTGTCCCTGGAGGCGGGAGCGGACAGCGGCATCATCGATCCGGTGGCCAGCAACCTGCAGGCGATCCTTTCCATGGACCGCCAGGCCAAGCCCTATCGCATGACGGAGGATCTGTTGCTGGGCAGGGATCGCCACTGCAAGAACTTCCTGCGAGCCTACCGCAAGGGAGAACTGCAATAGCGCGGCAGGGCAGGGGTTCGGCGTTGTTCGGGGATGGCATCGGGTCCCCGAGAGGGAGTCCATTCGTCGCCTGCGCGGCTGCAGGGCTCAGGGGATCGAACGACCCCGGGCCCCAGCCCGAGGATTCGAGTGGAGCCGCAGGGCGGCGGCAGACAGCCGTGGGCGTATGCCCATGGAACCGAGGCGGCGGAGAGGGAGCAGGCTGGAATCATGGCGCAGTATCAGATTCTGTTCTGGAAAGACATTCCGGCCCAGATCAAGGTCTACGAGGGCCGTCGCGGCGTTTCCAGGCCGTTGTCCGACCGCTTTCAGGTCGAGATCGACCGGGTAGCCATGGCCGAGGGTCTGGCGGGCACGGATGACTACCTGGATCAGTGGCACTGGACGGCCAAACAGGAACGGTCCGGAACCCCCCGGGAGGTCCTGGAGAGTCTGTCCGAGGAGCTCGAACGGGAGTTCGACGCCCGCAAGCGCAAGCGTGCCGGACGTTCAGGCAAGTCCGGGAAAGATTCAGCGAGGTAGCCGATGGCAGCAGGCAGACTGAGACTGGAGAACAAGGTGGCCCTGGTCACGGGAGCCTCTCGCGGCATAGGCAAGGCCATCGCCTTGGCCTTTGCCGAGGAGGGAGCCGCGGTGGCCGTCAACTACGCCGCCAATGGCCGCTTGGCCGAAGAGGTTTGTGAAGCTGTCGCTTCGGCCGGGGGACGCGCCCTCTGCGTTCAAGCCGACGTGGGAGTCGCCGAACAGGTGGACTCCATGGTCCGTCAGGTACTGCAGGAGTACGGGCGGATCGACATCCTGGTCAACAATGCCGGGCTCCTCAACCAGGAGCCTTCGCTGGAGGCGACCGGGGCCGGGTTCGACCGGATGGTGGAGGTCAACGTCAAGGGGGTCATCCGCTGTACCGCGGCCGTAGCGGAGGGCATGAAGCAGCGGGGCCGGGGGAGGATCATCAACGTCTCCTCCATTGCCGCTCTGGGCACCTCCATGCCCGGAGTGACCGGTTACGCCATCACCAAGGCATCGGTCAACGTGTTTACGCGGCGGCTTGCCAGGGAGTTGGGCCCCCGCAACATCACCGTGAACGCCATCGCGCCCGGATTTATCCTCACCGACATGTCTCGGGAGGGCGCCCGAGCCAGCGGGACCTACGTCGACGGCATCGCCGAACGGACCATGCTGCGTCGAGTGGGCGAGCCGGTGGACATCGCGGGGGCGGCCCTCTTTCTGGCCTCGGACGACTCGTCCTTCATGACGGGGCAGGTGCTCACCGTGGACGGCGGGCGCATCGACTATCTCACCCACTCGGTGTAGCCGCTCCGTCGGTCCCCGGGCGTCCGGGTGCTTCGGACGGAATCCCGAGACGGAGTCAAAGGAAAACAGTCCCACATGCAGCCTGAACGCATCGTATCCATCGCTCCCATCGATCGGATAGCCATCGACATCCTGCAACAGGCGGCTCCGGTCGAGGTCTCGCCCTCTCCGGATGAACCCACGGTGCTCACCCTGCTGGAGGGGACCATCGGGCTGGTGGCCCGAGGCACCGAAGGCGGCATTACCCGGAAGATCATCGAAAGCAGCCCGGGCTTGCGGGTCATCGGTCGACCCGGGGTCGGCTACGATACGGTGGATGTGGCCTTTGCCTCCCGCCGTAAGATTCCGGTGGTGTACGCTCCCATTGGAGGGTTCGCCGTCGCCGAAGCGGCCCTGGCGCTGCTGATGGCCATCGTCAAGAAGGTCCAGTTGGCCGATTCCATCCTCAAGCAGGGGCAGTGGCGGCGCCGCTACCAGTTGAGCACGGGGGACCTGACCGGGCACACGCTGGGGATCATAGGGCTGGGTCGAATCGGGGGGCGGCTGGCCCGGCTGGTGCAGAACTTTGAGATGGAAGTGCTGGGCTACGATCCCTTCCTGACCGAAGAGGCAGCCAAGGGGATGGGAGTCGAGCTGGTGCCGCTGAATGACCTGCTGCGACGTTCCGATTTCATTTCGGTGCACGTTCCCCTCGGGGAGCAGACGCGCGGCATGATCAACCGGGAGCGGATCGGCCGGATGAAGCCGGGAGCCGTCTTCATCAACACCGCCCGGGGCGGGGTGGTGGAAAGCCTGGACGTGCTGGCCGATGCCCTGGAGAGCGGCCACCTGGGAGCGGTGGGTCTGGACGTGTTTCCCACCGAACCCCCCGACACCTCCCACCGCCTGTTCAAACATCCCCACTTTACCGGGGCTCCCCATCTGCTGGGCGTGAGCCGCTTGGCCATGGAGCGCATCTACCGGTCCATGGCTACCGACATGGTGGCGGTTCTCCAGGGACGGCGGCCCCGTTACTGTGTCAATCCGGAGGTTTGTGACGAGCTGTTCGAGTCTTGACTGACAGGACACCAAGGAAGGAAGGAAACTTATGAGAATCGTGGTGCTTGACGGCTACACCCTGAATCCGGGAGATCTTTCATGGGAGGGGTTGGAGAAGCTGGGAACCACCGAGGTTCACGATCGGACCGAACCCGAGCTCACCCTCCAGCGCGCAGGGGGCGCCGAGGTCGTATTGACCAACAAGACCGCCCTGGACGCGGAGACGTTGCGCCGGCTCAATGGCGAGGGGCTTCGTTACGTGGGGGTGCTGGCCACCGGATACAACGTGGTGGATATCCAGGCGGCCAGGGAACTGGGAATTCCCGTGACCAACGTGCCCACCTACGGGACGGCCTCGGTGGCTCAGTTCGCCTTCGCGCTGCTGCTGGAGCTCTGCCATCATGTGCAGCTCCACAGCGATGCCGTCCGGGGGGGAGAGTGGTCCCGAAGCATCGACTGGTGTTTTTGGAATACGCCTCTCATCGAGCTGTCCGGCCGGACCATGGGGATCGTGGGATTCGGACGCATCGGGCGGCAGGTCGGCCGCATCGCCGACGCCATGGGCATGCGGGTCATCGCCCATGACGCCATCACCGTCAACCCTCCCGACTATGAAGGGTTTCGCTGGACCGGCGTGGAAGAACTGCTCAAGGAAGCGGATGTGGTCAGCCTGCACTGTCCTCTGTTCCCTGAGACCGAGGGAATGATCAATGCCGAGAGGCTGGCGATGATGAAGCCTACCGCCTTTCTTCTCAACAATTCCCGGGGGCCCTTGATCGTCGATCAGGATCTGGCCGACGCCCTCAATGCGGGTCGGATTGCCGGGGCGGGACTCGACGTGCTGTCAGTCGAACCTCCCCTCGAGACCAACCCCCTGCTCTCGGCCAGGAACTGCCTGGTGACCCCCCACATCTCGTGGGCGACCCGGGAGGCCAGGTCACGGCTGATGGACACCGTGGTCGGAAATGTGCGGAGTTTTCTCGAGAACCGGACCCGGAACGTGGTGAATCCCTGAGCCTTGGCCCGGATCTGGACAGAACGCCAGGAGGTCTTGATGGCCCGTATCCGTTTACCGTCGCAGAACCTTTCCCGCGTATTCCTCGAGGTGGTGGAACAGTCCGCCATCGCCGCTGCCCGCACCATGGGCATAGGCGACCGAAAGTTCTCCGATCAGGCTGCGGTGGAGGTGATGCGGAAGATCATGGACAGCGTACCCATGAAGGGGACCATCGTGATCGGAGAAGGCGAGCGGGACAAGGCCCCCATGCTCTACATCGGGGAAAAGGTGGGCAAACACAAGGACATCGCCAAAGGCGAGCAGGCTATCCACGAGGTGGACATTGCCGTCGACCCGCTGGAGGGCACCAACCTTTGCGCCACCGGGGCGCCCGGAGCCATCACGGTGCTGGCCAGCTCCGAAAAGGGCGGGCTGCTGAATGCTCCGGACTGCTACATGGAGAAGATCATCGTCGGCCCGTCTTCCAAGGGGGTCATCGATATCGACGCCTCGGTCAAGGACAACCTTCGGGCCATCGCCAAGAGGCTGGACCGCGACGTGGAGAACCTGGTGGTCGTGGTTCTGGACCGCCCGCGGCATGCCCGACTGATCCAGGATATTCGGGCCGCCGGCGCCCGCATCCGGCTCATTTCCGACGGCGACCTCTCGGCCGGCATCAGCGTGGCCCTCCGCGGGACCGGAGTCCACGCGGTCATGGGAATCGGCGGCGCTCCTGAAGGGGTGTTGACGGCGGCGGCGCTCCGATGCCTCAATGGGGAGATCCTGGCAAGGCTGGTGGTGAAGGACGAGGAGCAGGCCGAGCGGATGAAGAGCATGGGCATCAAGGACCCGGACAAGGTCTACGCCACCACCGAGCTGGCCTCGGGCAGGAACATCATCTTCGCCGCTACCGGCGTCACCGACGGCACCCTGCTGAAAGGCGTGCGGTTCTTCGGAGACGGTACCCGGACGCAGTCGCTGCTGATGAACCTGACCAACCGGCACGTCCGCTTCGTGGACACCGTCCACCTGGCTCAACGTCCCGACATCAGCGTCCGCCTGTAGGCATTTTCAGGTGCAGGGACGTTCCTTCCTCCCCCTTCGAGCTTGAATCCAGCCTTTGATCGTTTGGGCATCCTCGGATGCCGAGCCTGCTTCCCGGAGGTCCGGCTTGGGAGTCCTGATCAGCGTCCTGATCGCCGCCGCCATCGCCCTTTTTCTGCCTGAAGCCGTCCTGCGGTTGCAACCGGCGCTGGCGCCCGCCTTTGCGCTGACCATGGTCCTGGTGGGAAGCCTGGTGCGGGCCGAGCACAGGAAGAGTTTCCGGCGAGCCCCCCTGAGGCCCATCCTGGGCCTGATCTGCCAGTACACCGTGATGCCCTTGACGGCCTGGCTGATTTCCCTGGCCTTCCAGGAACCCACCCTGCGGATCGGCATCGTGCTGGTGGGCTGCATGCCCGGCGCCATCGCTTCCAACGTCATGACCCTGCTGTTCAAGGGCGACCTGATCCTCTCCATCACCCTGACCACTCTGGCCACCTTGACCTGCCCGCTGATCCTGGCCTTCTGGCTCCCTCTCCTGGCCGGCGCTCGCCTGGAGGTTCCGGCAGGCTCCCTGGCCGTGAGCGCGGTCTGGATGGTGCTGCTGCCGGCAGCAGCCGGGATCCTGCTGCGAACGTACCTTCCGAAATTTCCGCCGTGGTGGGACCGGATGGCCGCGCTGGCGGCTTCCGTGGCCATCGTCCTGATCATCATGGTGGTGGTGGCAGCCAATCGGGAAAGGCTGGCCGAGACCGGTCCCTTCCTGATGGCGGCCCTGGTGACCCTGAACCTGAGCGCCTATGGCGTGGCCTACCTGGCCGGCGGGCTGCTGGGCTGGCCCCCGGCTCAGCGCAGGACCCTGGTCATCGAGGTGGGCATGCAAAATGCCGGGTTGGGTTCCGTGCTGGCCATGGCTCACCTGGGGCAGGCGGCGGCCATTCCGAGCGCGTTCTATACGGCCCTGTGCGTGTTGACCGCCGCCATGGGCCTGCCTCTGCAGCGACGCCTGGAGAGGCACCGCTCCATTCGTTGACAAATTTCCATGAGATCTATAGAGTTAAGTTTCCCACGGAGGAGTGTATCCGCAACATCTACAGGTTGGCCCAGGGCCTTGTCGGCAAAGCTCTTTCTCGAGTTGTGAATCCTTTGCCGAAGGGCCGCTAAAGTCGAGGAGCAGAGCATGGCGTTCCACAGTTTCAACCGTTTCATGGTCGGGTTGTTTCTGCTGAGTCTGGCGGCGGGATTGGCGGCCGGCGCCGACCGGCCCAAGCCATCCTACTCCGAGCCCGAACTGCACACGCTGGCTCCCCTGGGCGGCAGAGTCGGCTCGAGCCTGGAGGTCGAAGTTCGAGGCAAGTTCCTGGCCGGCGCCCACGCCGCCTGGATGGACCACGATGCCTTTGACGCTCGTGTGAAATCGGTGGAGCCGGTGGCCGCCCCGGACGCGAAAGGCGACGAAAAGGCCGAGTCAAAGGATGACGGTGAGTACCGGGTCAAGCTCCGGATCGATATAGCCCCGGACGCCGCCCCGGGTCCGCACCCGCTGAGACTGGTGGCTGCGGGAGGAGTCTCCAACCGCCTCTACCTGCAAATCCACCAGGACCCCGTCATTGCCGAGTCGTCCCGGCCCCACCAGCAACCTGCCACGGCACAGCCGGTTTCGGTTCCGGTGGTGGTCAACGGCGCCATTGCAAGGCAAGGGGAACTGGACTACTACAGCCTGGAAGCCTCCAAGGGTCAGGAAGTCGCGTTCGAGGTGATTTTCAGCCACGAAACCCTGTCCAGGGGCTTTCGCCCGCAACTGCGAATCTATGAGACCGCGGGCAGTTGGCTGGGATCTCGTCGGCTCACCCAGTTGGCCTTTCACAGTGAAGTCCATGGAGAAATCAACTTGAGCCCGGGCGAAGCCGGACCGCCCCCCGGCACCACGCCGATCAACTCGGGATTGAAATACCGGTTCGGCAAGGCTGGCCGTTACCTGGTGGAAGTGGCTTCGGAGCGGTTTCAGGGGAAACCGGAGTACGCCTACCAGCTCAGAATGGCCCCGGCGGGAGTGGACTACCAGAGCCGCCTCAAGGACTCGGAGTGGGGGCGAACCTTCACGCGCAGGATCGGCGCCGACCGTTTGGAAGCTCTTTGGGCGCGGACGGTGACCTCCAATCGCCCCACCGACCCGGGGGCCGAAGGACAGCCCGCCTCCGGCCGCCCCGATCCGGAAACCGCCTACGACAACCAGCAGGGGAAGCGCCCGGCTCCCATTCCCAACCGGGTGACCCACTGGACGGAGAAAGAACCCAACGATGGATCGGGTCGAGCCACCGAGGTGACCCTGCCCGGTCTGATTCAGGGGTCCATTGACCGGCCGGGAGACGTGGATACCTACCGATTCAAGTTGTCATCGGCCCAGCGCCTGGCTTTCGAGATCCAGACTCCCGGCTTGAGTCCCCCCCATTTCACTCCCCGGTTCGAGATCAGGGACGCGGCGGGCCGGTCGATGGTGAGCAACCTGCACAAAGTGAAGTCGACGCTGAGCGAGGGTCAGTGGGTGGTCAAGGACATTGAGTCCAAGGTGATCGAGACCTTCGACCAGGAAGGAGAATACACGGTCGAGGTTCGGGACGTGACCTCCAGAAACGGCAGTCCGGAAAGCCGGTACCGACTGCTGATCAGGCCGCAGATTCCTCACCTGGGAGAGTTCACCGTGGAAACGCTCAAACGGGGGACGGAAGACCGCCGGGTCGACCCGTTGCGGATCAATCTCACACCGGGAGAAGCCAAGACCCTGGTCATCACGGCACGGGTCGAGGAGATCGACGCCAGGATCACCGATTCTCTGGGTGAACGGGCTTTCGACTGGGGAACCGGAGAGATGATCCTGCAGGCGGAGGGGCTTCCCCAGGGAGTCAAGGCGCTGCCGGGCACCGGCATCCTGAAGATCAAGGGGAAACCGCGCTACGAGACCCTCCGGAAATACAATTATCTTCCCGACGTGCTGCAGGCGGTGATGGTGTTCCATGCCGAGGACGACGCCCGGGCCATGGCCCTGCCGGGGTCGGTCCGCCTCACGGCCCGGCCCTTGATCGGGAGCAGGCCCGGTCCAACCATCCCGGTGGCCGAGGTGCCCCTGATGGTGGTTGCCGGATCGGTGGCAAAAGCCGTTCCCGGGGATGCGGTCGGGAAATAGTCAGGGATGATTGGCGGCGGTGAAAGGGAAATGGAGGCGGTCATGAAGAGAGGGAAGGCAGAGGGTCGGGGCAGCCACTGGCGGTTGCCGATTCCGGGAGTCGTCCTGCTGGCGGGATCGATGCTGGCGGCTCAGGCGCTGCCCGGCGTGGCCGTCGGCGAAGAGCCTCGGGCGGCGACGCCCCCCGAGGCTTCGCAGCCGGTGGTGTCGCTCCGGCTGCTTCCCGGCGATCCCCAAATCTGGGGGGCTGAAGCTTCCCAGCAGTTCCTGCTGCTGGCCCGGTTTGCCGATGGCCTGGAGCGGGACGTCACCGGCCAGGGTCGCTACGACCTCTCCGATCCGCAGGTGGCCGAGGTCGATGGGGAGGGCAAGGTGGTGGCCCGTTCCAACGGAAGGGTCGTGCTGACGGCCGCCTTCCGGGACCGGACGGCCAGCACCGGGGTCGTGATCGACGGGATCTCCGAGGCCAGGCCCTTCAGCTTTGCCCGCGATATCGGAGCCATCTTCACCAAGACGGGATGCAACAACAGCGAGTGCCACGGGGGCGTCAAGGGCCAGGGAGGCCTGAAGCTGTCGGTGAACGCGCTCTTTCCCAAGGAGGACTACCGCTGGATCACCGAAGGGGGGATCTACCAGGTGATGTCGGCCGAGGCGGCCGGAGAGAAGAATCCCCGGGTCAATCTGAAGGATCCCGAACAGTCGCTGCTGCTGCTGAAGCCCACGCTGGCGGTGCCCCACGGAGGAGGCCTGCGGCTCAACGCGGAGTCCTCCAGTTATCGTACCTTGTTGCGTTGGATCCGGGATGGCGCGCCCTACGGCGAGGAGGGCAGCGAAGAGAGCGCCCGCATCGAGCGGCTGGAGGTCTTGCCCCGAGAGGTGGTCCTGGACCGCAAGGGACGGCACCGCCTGCTGGTCACCGCCCATATGTCCAACGGACGCCGAGAAGACGTCTCCGAGCAGGTGCTCTACGAGTCCAACGACCACGAGATCGTGGAGGTGGACGAGTCGGGAGTGGTGAGGGCCAAGGGGATCGGTGAGAGCGCCGTGATGATCCGCGCGGCCGGGCAGGCCACCAGCGCCCGGTTCGGAGTCATTGCCAAGCCTCTGCCCCGCTACCCCGAAGTGGCGAAGAGAAACTACGTGGACGAGCACGTGTTCGGAAAGTTGGAGCGTTTCAACATCATTCCCTCCGAGACCTCCAGCGACAGCGAGTTCCTGCGGCGCATCTGCCTGGACCTGACCGGAACCCTGCCGCCGGCCGACAGGGTCCGTGAATTCCTGTCGAGCGGGGATCCCGACAAGAGGGATGCTCTGATCGAGACGCTTCTGAACTCGCCCGAGTACGTCGAGTACTGGACCTATTTCTTCAGTGAGGTGCTCAGAGTGTATTCCGGGGCGACGCTCAATGCGGAGCATGCGCTCATCTACGAGGACTGGGTTCGAAAGAACATTGCCGGCAACGCTCCCTACGACCGGATGGCGAGAGAGCGGCTGGCGGCCCAGGGCTTCAGCGGTCCGGCCTGGTCCTATTGGACCTTCCGGGACCTGACCCCGGTTCCCGAAATCGCCACCGAGCAGATCCGGGTGTTCCTGGGACGGAGGCTGGGGTGCGCCCAGTGCCACAACCACCCCTTCGAGAACTGGAGCCAGGACCAGTTCTGGGGACTGGCGGCTTTCTTCGGCGACATGACCCAGATCATGGAAGTCGAGAAGATACGCGGGCCCTATTTCGTGATTGACGACATCGAGGGGCATGGCCGGCGGAAGGATCGAAGTCCGGCCAAGATCCTGCATCCCAGGACCAAGGAGCAGGTCCGGCCCAGCTTCCCCGACGGCAGCCTTCTTCCTGACAGCGAGCGGCGGGACCTGCGCATGAGATTGGCCGAATGGATGACCGCTCCGGAGAACCCCTACTTTGCCGAGGCCATCGTCAATCGCATCTGGGGCCACTTCTTCGGACGGGGCCTGGTGGAGCCGGTGGATGACTTCCGCGCCACCAACCCGCCGACTCATCCCGAACTGCTGAAGGCGTTGTCCCGGGATTTCGTGGATTACGGCTACGATCTGAAGCACCTGTTGCGAACCATCCTGCGCTCTCGAACCTATCAGTTGTCGGGGCAGGCCAACCAGACCAACCGGGACGACAAGGTCAACTATTCCCGGGCCTTGCCCCGTCTGCTGGAAGCGCCGGTGCTGCTGGATGCCATCACTCAAGCCACGGGGGTGGATTCGGAGCTCGTTGTCTCCGACAAGCCCGATGCCTCCAGCGGCGCTCCTCCGGGCACGCGGGCCATCAGCCTGATTCCGGGAATGGTTCCTTCACCCTTCTTCGAGGTCTACAACCGCAACGATCGCCGGGGCGTGCCGGAAAACAAGCCCCAGCTCACCCTGCTGCAGAGCCTGCACCGACTGTCGGGACCGACCTTCACCACCCGGCTCACCCAGGAAGGCAGCCGGGTGGACCGTCTGTTGAAGCAGGGGGCCGGCGACCGGCAGATCATCGAGGAACTCTACCTCTCGGCTCTGACTCGCTTTCCCTCCGACCGGGAATTCTCCGGGATCGAGGCCAAGCTGGCCGAGCAGCCGTCGCGCCGGGAAGGGTTGCAGTCTCTGACCTGGGCGCTTGTGAGTTCGCGGGAGTTTGTCCATAATCATTGAGACTTGCGTGCCGGCTTGGCCGGACAAGAACAGGAGAATCCGATGAAAAGGCAAGGAACGGTACAAGAGCCCTGGCCGCACCTTTGGGGACGGCGGGAATTCCTGAGGGTGGGCGCCTTGAGCTATCTGGGCCTCGGCCTGAGCGAGTATTTCCAGTTGTCCAATCTTATGGCCTCCCCCACCGCCAAACCGGCCAAGGCGCAGTCCTGCATTCTCATCTGGATGCACGGAGGGCAGAGCCACCTGGACACCTGGGACGTGAAGGGGAACAGCGGCTTCAAGCCCATCTCCACCAACGTGCCCGGCATCCAGATCTCGGAGTTGCTGCCCCGCGTGGCCAGACACATGGACAAGCTGTCGATCATCCGCTCGATGAAGAACGAGTCCAACGCCCACTCCGAAGGCACCTACTACGCCATGACGGGGCACATGCCCACCACCACCACCCGCTTTCCCAGCGTGGGCACCGTGGTCGCCAAGGAACTGGGCACGCGCACCAGCATTCCGGCCTACGTGACCACCGGACGGGGAAGGCTGAACTGCCGCAGCGCCGGGTTCGTGGAGCCCCACTACGAGCCTTTCATCATCCCGGAGCCGGGAGCCAAGGATTTCAAGGTCACCGATCTTGTCTTGCCCGATGAGGTCTCGGTGGACGCCCTCCATGCCCGGCACGCTTTTTTGAATCTGGTGGACGAACGCTACCGGCAGATGGAGAACCACGCCAACTTCGCCAAGGTCGACTCTTTTAACGAGAGGGCGCTCAACCTCATTACCTCGCCGGCGGTCCGCAACGCCTTCGATCTCTCCCAGGAATCGGAAAAGACCCAGGAGGCCTACGGGCCCGGAAGGTTTGGACAGGGGACCCTGCTGGCCCGCCGCCTGGTGGAAGCGGGATGTCGATTCGTGACCATCGACGGATGGAACAAGGAGGCCAAGCACGATTGGGACACCCACTACAGAAACGACTACTATGTGAAAGAAGAGCTCGTTCCCCCCTTGGACCGCGCCCTCTCCACTTTGCTGGTCGACCTCAAGGAACGAGGCCTGTTCGAGTCCACCATCGTCCTGGTAATGGGTGAGTTCGGCCGCACCCCCCACATCAATCCGGGTCGGGGGCGAGACCATTGGGGTCATTGCTGGTCCCTGGTGCTGGGCGGCGGCGGCATCAAGGGAGGTCAGGTGGTGGGAGCCAGCGATGAGCGGGGGGCCTACGTGGCGGAACGCCTGGTCACCATCGGGGATCTCTTCGCCACCGTCTACAAGGCCCTGGGCATCGATTGGACCAAGACCTACCTGGGTCCCGGGCGCCGGCCCATCTACATCGCCAACTCCATCGGCGACAAGCAGGGAGAGCCCGTCCACGAGCTGGTTTAGCCCCCGGCCCCGCTGAGCGGCCAAGTCCGGTCCAGGGGCAAACGCGGTGCTCCGCCGGTCGAACGGGATGTCGGACCAATGACACAGTTCGTGTGCCGCCTTCGGGCCAGGTCGGTTGGGAAGGGCAAGGCCGAATAAGTGGCAAGTCGGAGGCGAAATCGCCTCATGGAACGATAGGGTCTACCGCACGATGGACTATCAAACGGTTCTATCTGTCCTCGGGATTGGTATTGCCAACGTTGTTGCGCTTTGGCGCATGAACCGGGATTTGAAGCAAGACCTCAAAAACGCCATCAACAACCTTCGTCAGGACACGAAGGACGTTCAACAGCGTCTTTCCCGGGTTGAAGCCCACCTCCAGCACCTCACCGAACCGCAACACGCCTCATAGGGAAATCCGCATCCAAGCCGGACAGCGCTCCCAAGGGTCCGCTGGGTGCAGGCCCGCTTGGGACTGCCTGACTGAGGGCGGCTCGGGAAGGCAACCAGTCCGATAGTTCCACGCGCGTAAGCGGTGAGTGAAGTTTGCCGCCAGCCGGCGGAGTGGGAATCGATCCTCAGTCGCAGACATTCGCCGCCGAGCTAAGTCCTAAACCAGGTTTCCCCTTCCATCAGGTACTTGCGGGATTCCTCTTCGTCCAGCTCCACCCCCAGTCCCGGTCCCTCGGGAATATCGATAAACCCGTTGCTGATCCTGGGCCGGTATCCCTTGAGAATGCGGTCCCAACCGGGCATGGCGTGGAATTCCAGCGCCAGCAGGTTGGGCATGGCGGCGCAGGAGTGAACGGCGGCGGCAATGCCGATGGCGCTGGAGGCGTTGTGAGGACAGGTCTGCAGGTGGTGGATGTCGGCCAGGTCCGCAATCTTCTTGGATTCGGCAATGCCGCCGCTGACCTGGATGTCGGGAGCCACCAGGCGGGTGGCCGACCGCCGGAAGAACTCCAGGAACTCGTGGCGCAGGTGGAGTCCCTCCCCCACCAGGGTGGGCGTGTGCGAGGATGCCGTCAGGGTCGCCCAGGCCTCGACGTCGGTGGCCGGGATGGGATCCTCCACCCAGGTGAGGTCGAAGGGCTCCACGGCCTTGAGGTAGCGCATGGCGTTGGACAGGGTTCCGCAGCGGGCCTCGACCGAGATTTCCACCTCCTCGCCGACTTCCCGCCGAATGTCCTCGATCTGACGGACCAGCCGGCTCAGGCCCTTGCGGGTGAGATGGCTGTCCATGACGGCGCCCGGGACCCCAAGCACCTTGGGGGGCGTGGCATCGAATTTGAGGCAGGTGATGCCCAACTCCTTATAGACGTCGGCCATTGGTAGATAGTCCTGCAAACCGCCCACGCAGCAATAGAGGCGCACCCGGTCCCAGTGCTTTCCCCCCAGCAGCTTGTATACCGGGGCGCCCAGGGCCTTCCCGGCAATGTCCCAAAGGGCGGTTTCCACGCCGCTGGCGGCATGGGCGGCCACGCCGCTGTCGAAATGGGCGGCGCCGAAATTGCCGTAGGCCCGGCCCATCATCCGTCGAAACAGCCTCTCGACCTCCGTGGGGTCCTCGCCCAATAGCAGTTGGCGGTAGCCCCGCACATGGGCTCGGGCGGCATCATTGGCCCAGGTTTCGCCGTAGCCGCTGATCCCCTGGTCGGTATCGATGCGGATCAGCATCCAGCGCCGCCGCCAGCCCCAGTCCACCTCCAGCATGGTGGTCTTCACGTCGGTGATGCTTATCTCGGGCTTCGGCTCGGTTCCCGCGGCATGCATGGAATTCCGATCGTGACCGGGGCCCACCAGCAGGGCGCCGGCCGCACCGGTCAACGATGACAGAAAGTGGCGGCGATCGAAGGCCAACATGACAGTCCTCCTATGGTTGGATTAAAGACGACCGGTCTTCTCCGGGGTTTCCCGTCCGGGTTGGCTTCCCCCTGGAGATGCGGCATAATTCGGCGGTCCGACTTCCAGCCTGCGCGGGTGCGGTCCGCAACGGGGCCTCCCTCGGGTAACCAGGACCCTGCAAGAATCGATCATCAGGAGGAATCATGCAAGCGAGAAAAGGAGTTTCCGGTCTGGCCCTGGTCCTGTTCTTGGCTGGAGGCGGTTGCTCGGGAGCGAAGCCGCCGCCGCGGAGCCAGCCCGTGGTGGAGGTCGGAGACAGCCGGGTTGTTCCCGGGGCTGCCGCCGAGGGACGGTGGAGCGTGGGACCGCTGTTGGCTCTTCAGGACGGAACACTGGTTCTGGGTGACTCCGGGTTCTCCCATCGGTCCAGCGACGGGGGCGGCGCCTGGCTGCGGGCGCCGGAACTTCCCAGCCGCCAACTGCTGCAGCTTCGGGATGGATCCTTTTGCGTGCTGGACCCCCTGACCCGGCATGCCGAGCAGCGCGGGCACTTCGTGGGCCGGCGGCTGGAACTGGCCGATCTGGACGACGCCTCTTCCTGGGCCGAGGATCGGTGGACGGAGCTGCCGGTGAGGGTAGAGCGCTGGACCGACCTGCACGGCGACGACGGGCGTCCCGTCACCACCTTCAAGTTTGGCGGGCCGATGCTGGAACTGGAGGACGGCACCTTGCTGACCGCCAAGGGCGGGAATTTCGTGGGCGACACGGCGCCGATGCCCGGATTCGTTCCGACCAGGGGGGAGAAGTGGTTCAAGTATCGCACCTTCCTGCTGGCTTCCACCGACCGCGGCCGGAGCTGGCACTATCGCTCCACGGTCGCCTACGACGGCGTCAGCGGGCAGGAGAGCTTTTGCGAGCCGGCCCTGGTGGACCTGGGAGGGGGCGAGCTTCTCAGCGTCATGAGGACCGGGCGCTATGCGCCCATGTACCAGGCGCGCTCCATGGATGGAGGAGAGACCTGGGGGCCTCCGGAACCCTTGAAGACCCTTGGGCTCTCGCCCATGATGGCGGTTCTGCCCAACGGCGCCCTGGTGTGCAGCTTCGGGTGGAGGCCCTTCAAGGCCATTCCCTCCCAAGTGGACGGCGGGGCCTATGTCGGGGCCCTCAGGGACTACCGGCAGCGGTACCGGTCGCTGGTCGGCATCGAGGATCCCTCGGCGGCCGCCGGGGACTACGTCATGGCCAGCTTCGACAAGGGGCACACCTGGAGCAGGCCCGTCAAGGTCGCCGATCCGCTCACGGTGGGCTATACGCTGCTGGCGCCCACCGGTCCCGACACCTGCCTGCTACTGTCCCGCCGCATCGTGATCGACGGCCTGTCGAGAGAAGAGGTCCTTCAGAAATGGGAGAGCCAATGGCACGACTGGCACGACAAGTCCGGCACCGTCATCGAAGCCCGTGAGATTCGGGTCACCCGGTGAACGGAAGCATTTGAGAAACTGACCGCAACGGCAGAAACGAGTTATCCGCGGAGTTGCATGAAGGACCACCAAGGGCCACCAAGAACAACTGAAGCGGAACGGGCTGTTTGGCCGGGAGTCGGCGGCTGGGATCGGTCCGTCACACCTGCATCGAGAAACCGCCGTCGACCGGAATGGCCGCGCCTGTCACGAAGTCGGAAGCGGGCGAGGCCAGAAAAACGGCCGTTCCCGCACAGTCCTTCAGGGTGCCCCAGCGGCCGGCCGGAGTCCTCTTCAAGACGTGCTCATGCAGGGTGGGGACGTCCCGGCGGCCCTGCCGGGTGAGGTCGGTGTCGATGAAGCCGGGAAGGATGGCGTTGACCTGGATGCCGTCCGCCGCCCAGGCCGAGGCCAGCGACTTGGTGAGCTGTACCACCCCTCCCTTGCTGGCGCCGTAGGCCGGGCTGAAGGAGGCGCCGAAGATGGACAGCATCGAGCCGATGTTGATGATCTTGCCCCCGCCGGCGCTCTTCATGGTTGGGTAGGCCGCCCGGGAGCAGAGGAAGATTCCTGTAAGGTTGACCTGGAGGACCTCCGACCACTCGGGCAGGGTCAGTTTCTCGGGAGTCTTGCGGATATTGATGCCGGCGTTGTTGACCAGAATGTCCAGGCGCCCGAAATGTTCCAGGGTGGATTGCATCAGGGACTCCACCGAAGACTCGTCGCCGACGTCCACGTTTACCGCCAGCGCCTCTCCCCCTTCCTCTTGAATTTCCCGGACCAGCTGGCGGGATTTTTCCTCGTTCCTGGCGGCCACGACCACTCCCGCCCCGGCTTCGGCGAGGCCCCAAACGATCCCCAGTCCGATGCCGCGGTTGCCTCCGGTGACCACGGCGACTTTTCCACTCAGGTCAAAGGACGCATGAATCATGGTTCAGTGTGCTCCAGTGGGGAAAGGGCGCCGGAATCGAAAGGGGCCTGTACCCGGCGACGCGACCAGAAACGCGGGCCGGTAGCGTTTCAGAGGCCGGCGTGGGCGCCGATCGCGTGAGAGCAGGTAGGTACCACAGTGCAAAAAGGGTTGTCAAAGGCAAATAGCTCCGGAATGGAGCGCCTGAAAGGGGTCCGGCGACCGTGATATAGTCTGCTGCGCATTTCACTTGCCGCTCCCCTGGGTTCAGGAGGCCACCCCAATGGATGATTTCAAGTCGCTGATCCGTCACGTTCCCGATTTCCCCAAGAAGGGGATTCTCTTTTACGACATCACCACCCTGCTCAAGGAGAAAGGGGTCTTGAAGGAGGTGACGGAGCGGCTGGTGGATCTCTACCGGGGCCAGGCCATCGACCTGGTGGTGGGGATCGAGTCCCGGGGGTTCATTTTTGCTCCCACCGTGGCCTGCGAGCTGGGCGCCGGATTCGTTCCGGTCCGAAAACCGGGGAAGCTCCCCGCCGAAGCCATTGTGGAAACCTATGACCTGGAGTATGGCCAGGACAGCCTCGAGGTCCACCAGGATGCCATCCGTGACGGTCAGCGGGTTCTGCTGGTGGATGACCTGCTGGCGACCGGGGGCACCGCCGCCGCCACCGTCCGGCTGGTTCGGCGGTTGGGGGGGCGGTTGGTGGGGGCGGCCTTCCTGGTGGAGCTGGAATTCCTCAACGGCCGCGCCCGCCTGCCCGACGTCGAGGTCCGTTCCCTGCTGCAGTACCAGGAGTAGCGCCTCCCTGGCCTGCAGCCAGCAGGCTGTCGATCTCCTGCTGGAGGGTTGGGGCGATGGGGGCGTCGGGGTGGTGTTGCAGGAACTGGTCCAGGTAGAACTGGGCTTGGCTCGGATCCTTGTTGAGAAGCTGTATCTTCACCAGCAGACCGAATGAAGGCGCCGCTCGGGCGGGCGCCAGCCGGGTGGCCGTTTCCAGGTGCTGCTCGGCGGCGTAGTGGCGACCTTGCTGAAAGCGGGCTTCACCCAGCGCCTGGTGGGCTTCGGCGAAGCTGGGGTCGTATTCCAGGGCCTGCCGGTATCGCTGGATGGCTTGATCCAGCTTGCCCTGGTTGTGGTAGATGACCCCCAGATTGAAATTGGGCCTGGCCGAATTGCTGCGGAGCTCGATGGCCCTCAGATAGGCTTGGGTGGCATTCTCCCACTGTTCCAGCGCCTGGTAGTGCACCCCCAGGTTGTAGTGGGCCTCGAAGAATTCCGGTTGCTCCCGCACGGCTTTCCGGAGGTGCCGGATGGCCCTGGCTCGGTCTCCCTTGGCCGCGGCCGCCGAAGCCTTCAAGTAGGCCTGGCCCGCCTTCCTGCTGACTTTCTTTGACTTTTCTTCGGCCTTGCGGTCCGAGGGGAGGGATCCGTAGGCCTTCACCACCTCCCGGAAGGAGGCGGACTCGTTGCCCTTGAGCCGGATGTCCAGGACCACCGTGCGGGCTTCCTTGTATTTCCTGATCTCCAGCGGACGTCCGACGGAGGCGAAATCGGGGCGTTCGATGGTGAGAAGATAGTCTCCCGAGGTCAGGGATTCGAAGACGAAGGAGCCGTCATACCCCACGGTCTTGCGGCCCACTTGACTGCCGTCCGACCGGGAGAGAACGACGCTGATGTTCTGGCTGGCACGGCCGTCTTGGGTGAGGACCCGTCCGGCCACCGAATGGTGGATAGGCTCCTCCCGGCCAGTTGTCGTCTGGGCAGAGGCAGTCGCCGTCACAAGGACGAGAAGCGCCGGCAATGCCAATGGCCAAGGCCTGTACCACCGATTCCCCATTCTGCGGTTCCTTCCTCTGCCCTGGATTTATCCCGAACTTCACATTCCCCAAAATTGTAGGGCGCCGCCGGCGTCGAAGTCAAAATCGCCGGATGCACGTCACATTTTTGAGAAGTCCCCCGAGAGACATCCCCCACCGCGCATCCGGGCGGCACGCCCGGGAAGCGCGGGAGTCTCGCCCGCATCCTGTTTCCTCCTCAACGGAGGAGTGATCGGGCGAAGCCTGCGGCCTCTCCGCGCAGCCGTCTCCGGCACCGCGCTTGACGGTGTTTCGCCGCCAGGACTATGATGGCTGGTTTCGATAGAGCCCCTGTTTCATTCCTGGGTCGAGCGCCATGGGTCTAGACAGCATTGTGGTCCGGGGAGCCCGGCAGCACAACCTCAAAAACATCACGGTCGAGATCCCCCGCCGCCGGCTGACGGTGATCACCGGCCTGAGCGGATCCGGCAAGTCGAGTCTGGCCTTCGATACCATTTACGCCGAAGGTCAACGGCGCTACGTCGAGTCGCTGTCCGCCTATGCCCGCCAGTTCCTGGATCAGATGGAACGTCCCGA
This sequence comes from Terriglobia bacterium, assembly GCA_963665655.1. GTDB lineage: Bacteria > Acidobacteriota > Terriglobia > Versatilivoradales > Versatilivoraceae > Versatilivorator. Next base: position 2,277,609 of record OY762429.1, on the reverse strand, counting down.
CGTGGATTCCATCGAGGGACTCAGCCCGGCCATTTCCATCGAGCAGAAGACCACCAGCCGCAGCCCGCGTTCAACCGTTGGCACCATCACCGAGGTCTACGATTATCTTCGCCTGCTTTACTCCTCCATCGGGGTCCCCCACTGCCACCGGTGCGGCCGATTGGTCGCCCGCCAGTCGATTCGGCAGATTCTGGAGCGGATTCAGGAACTTCCCCCGGGCGAACGCATCATGGTGCTGGCCCCGGTGGTGCGCGGCCGCAAGGGGGAATACCGCCAGTTCCTGGAGGATCTGGCCGGCCAGGGATTTGTCCGGGCCCGGATCGACGGCCGGCTGCGGCCGCTGGATGAGGAGATTCGTCTGGAGAGGCACAAGAACCATACCATCGAGGTTGTGGTCGACCGGCTGTTGATCAAGCCCGGCATCGAGCGCCGGGTAGAGAGCGCGATTCAGACGGCCATGAAGTTGACCGGGGGCATCGTGCTGATTGCGGTGGTCAACGGCCAGGAGCGGCTCTACTCGGAGAGGCTGGCTTGCGTCGACTGCGGCATTTCCATCCCGGCGGTCGAGCCCAGGACCTTCTCGTTCAACAGCCGCTATGGAGCCTGCCCGAGCTGTTCGGGTCTGGGCACCCGTTTGGAGCCGGATCTGACCCCCAGGCCCTGCTCGACGTGCGGGGGCCGGCGACTGCGACCCGAAAGCCTGGCCATCAAGGTGGCGCGGCTGTCCATTGCGGACCTGACTGCTTTTCCCCTGGGGAACACCCTGCAGGTCATCCGGAATCTCAAGCTGACCCCCCGGGAGGAAACCGTGGCTGGCCGGGTGGTTCAGGAGGTGATCGACCGCATCGAGTTCCTGTGCGCGGTGGGTCTGGAGTATCTGAGTCTCGACCGTTCCGCCGCGACCCTTTCCGGAGGAGAAGCTCAGAGGATCCGGCTGGCCACCCAGATCGGATCCAGGCTTCGAGGGGTGCTCTATGTCCTGGACGAGCCTTCCATCGGGTTGCACCATCGCGACAACCGGAAACTGCTGAAAATGCTGCAGCATCTCAGGGACCTGGGCAATACGGTGCTGGTGGTCGAGCATGACGAGGACACCATCCGCCGGGCCGATTTCGTGGTCGATCTGGGCGCGGGAGCCGGCAAGGCCGGAGGCGATCTGATTGCCAAGGGCACTGCGGCGCAGATATCGCACAATCCCCGTTCCCTGACCGGGCGTTACATTTCCGGAGAGTTGGAGATTCCGGTTCCCGACCAACGGCGCAAGGGCGACGGCAAGGCCGTGGTCGTCCGGGGTGCCCGCCAGAACAACCTGAAGGGAATCAACGTGCGCTTTCCCCTGGGTCTGTTCACGGTCGTCTCCGGAGTCTCCGGTTCCGGCAAATCCTCTCTGGTCAATGACATCCTCTACCGCGCCCTGGCCAGGCGTCTGTACGGTTCGCTGGCCGAGCCCGGCCGGCACCGGAGTCTTTCCGGCGCCGCTCTGATCGACAAGGTCATCGAGATCGACCAACAACCCATCGGGCGGTCGCCCCGCTCGAATCCCGCCACCTATACCGGCCTGTTTACAGCCATCCGCGAGCTCTACGCCTCGCTGCCGGAATCGCGCGAGCGCGGCTACAAGCCGGGCCGCTTCAGCTTCAACGTCAAGGGAGGGCGCTGCGAGGCTTGCCAGGGGGACGGACTGAGACGCATCGAGATGAGCTTTCTCCCCGATGTCTACGTCCAGTGCGACGTCTGCCGGGGCCGCCGCTACAACCGCGAGACCTTGACCGTCGGCTACAAGGGGCGCTCCATTGCCGATCTGCTGGAAAGCTCGGTGGACGAAGCGCTCGAAATCCTGGCCAACGTCCCCTCGATCCGCATGAAGCTTCAGACGCTGAGCGAGGTCGGACTGGGGTATGTCCACCTGGGACAGTCGGCGACCACCCTGTCCGGAGGCGAGGCCCAGAGGATCAAGCTGGCTCGGGAGCTGAGTCGCAGGGCAACGGGGCGGACCCTCTACATCCTGGACGAACCCACCACGGGCCTGCATTTCGAGGATGTCAAGAGGCTCCTGGAGGTGCTCCACCGCTTGACCGATCGGGGCAACACCGTGATCGTCATCGAGCACCAGATCGACGTCATCAAGACGGCTGACTGGATCATAGACCTGGGTCCGGAGGGTGGCGAACAGGGCGGACGGATCGTTGCCCAGGGGACTCCGGAAGAGGTGGCCCGGGTTCCCGGCTCCCATACGGGCCATGCTCTGGCGCCGCTGCTCATGCCGCCCGGACTCAAGGCGGCCGAGGCCCCTTCGGCTTACCTGCACTAGTGGAGCGGGACGGACCACCAGGGAAAAGAGCTATCCACAAAGGGACGCGAAGGACCACGAAGAAAGACTTGAAGGTTCCTTCCCTGCGGGCGGTCAGGGGGTGAATTCCGGTAACCGGTCATGGGGTAACTCGGCCTCCCGTCCCTTGACACCTCCGTGGCGGGGGAACATAATTCGCTGCCCAATCAACCCTCTGGATGAGGACCGCAATACCCTCGGCCATCAGCGCGCGGACGTCGTGATTCAGACGGGTGCTGCCGGCCAACGAGGAAGGTAAACAGCAATGGGAGTGGCGGAACTGGGAAGGATCCAGGAAGTGGAGATCCGAACAATATGGCCGGATGAGGCGCGTGACTTCACGCCTTGGCTTGCAAAAAAACTGAATCTGCTGAGTGAAACACTGGGAATAGCCTTGGAGGCAGTTGAGCAGGAAGCACCTGTGGGACCTAATCGCCTGGACATTCGCGCAAAGGATCGAGAAGGCCAGACGGTTGTTGTAGAAAACCAGCTAGATGCGACCAATCACGATCATCTGGCGCGACTGCTGATTTACGCTGCAGGATATGAAGCGCGAATCGTGATATGGGTTGCGGCTCGCTTCACGGATGAGCATCTCGCAGCCATAGACTGGCTCAACGCCCGGACGCGCGACGAGGTCGATTTCTACGGGGTTGAGGTCCGCGTCGTCAAGATCGGTGATTCGCTTCCCGCACCGGATTTCCGTCTCGTGGCACGTCCCAACACTTGGTCAAGGCAGACCAGGAGATCTGTATCTCCAGATAATAAGAAACAGCGTCATTTCAACCAGCAAATCCTTGATAGACTGAGGGAGCAAGGGCTCGCCGATACCACTGGGGCACTCTTGAATTGGAATTCAATTCCGTCAAGTGTTTCAGGCTTCAGATATTACTGGTCGATGGAGCGAAATAGGGCTCAACCAGTTGCGGTTTATCTGGAGATGAAGACGGGGGACCGAGAACACGAAAAGAAAATCTTCGGTTCTCTCGAATTAGAAAAAAGTGACATTGAGGAGAGCCTGGGGCGAAAGCTTATATGGAAAGACACGAAGAAGATCCAATTAATTCTACAGGGTGAGGAAGCTTGGATAAACGATCCGCCTGAGAAGCTAAATCAGATAAGGGAATGGATACGTGAACATCTGCTGAAACTCAAACAAATCTTCGATCCTCGCCTGGAGGAGATACTCGGCCAATCACCATCCGAGAAGGGTTAGGTCCACGCACCGGTTAACTAGTGTTGCGTTTGGAAACCCCGTTGACCTGCTCCAGTAGGCCAAAGGCAACGAATTCAAAAATATACAAACCGTTGTCGAAAGAACTCGGTTTCCAAACGCAACACTAGAAGGAACCCGCGGAATGATCTACGAACTCAGAATCTACCGCTTTCACCCGGGGCGCAAGCCCACCTTCCTGAAGTACTTCAAGGTGGCTCGCACCTTCATGGAGAAGTACGGCGTCACTTTCGTCACGGCCTGGGAGAACCTGGAACGCGAGGACGAGTTCATCTGGATGCGTTCCTTCTCGTCCCTGAAACAGCGCCAGAAGGCCGTCGATGCCTACTACGGCAGCCCGGAGTGGCTCGAGATCGTGGGCAAGATACGACCCACCATCAGGCGGCGGGAAGTGCGTCTCATGAAGGCCCGCCCGGGACCTGGATTGCCTCAGTAACCCCGTCCGACACCGGACCCACAGGAGGACTCGCTCAATGAAGCTGGGAACTTTCATGATGCCGCTGCATCCTCCGGAGAAATCCCGGACCGAGTGCTTCCAGGAGGACGTGGACTACGTTCTTCTGGCCGAAGCCCTGGGTTTCACCGAGGCCTGGATCGGCCAGCACCACACGCTGGCCTGGGAACCCATTCCCTCCAACGATCTGTTCATCGCCCACATTCTGCCCCTCACCAGCAAGATCCGGTTGGGGACCGGGGTCTCGATCATTCCCCAGCACCACCCCGCCAACATCGCCATCCGCCTTTCGATGCTGGATCACCTCTCGAGGGGGCGGCTCAACTGCGGCTTCGGTCAGGGGGGCGTGCCCACCGACTGGGAGCTGTTCGACCTGCCGGACCCCCAGACCCAGGGCCTGATGACGCTCGAGGGCATCGACATGATCCTGAAGCTCTGGCAAACGCAAGTCCCCTTCGACTTTCAGGGGAAGTTCTGGCGTATCAGGATTCAGAGTCCCAGGCAGGAGTTGGGGATCGGGACCATTCTGCAGCCCTACCAGAAGCCCCATCCTCCCATCGGCATGAGCATTGTGAGAGGAGACTCGCGGGCTGCCTTCATGGCCGGCCAGCGCGGTTATCTCCCGCTCAGCACCAACCTGATTCCGGACTCCACGGCGGCCCAGCACTGGCGCCACTACTGCCGGGGCGCCGAAGACGCCGGCCAGCCGCCTCCCAGCCGCGACGTCTGGAGAGTCTCCCGCAGCGTCTACGTGGGCGAGTCCAAGGACGAGGCCTGGGATCACCTCATGAACGGCAATGTGGCCCGCTCCTTCGAGTACCTTCTGGGGCTGTTGAAGTCGGCCAAGATGCTTCACCTGGCCAAGCACGATCCCGAGGTGCCCGACGAGGAGGTGACTCCGGAGTATGCCGTGAAGCACCTCTGCATCATGGGCAACGTCAAGGATTGCATTCGCCAGTTGGAGGAGGTCTGGGAGGTGACGGGTGGGTTCGGGACCCTGCTGATGACCTCCAAGGACTGGGACGACGAGGACAAGTGGCGCCGTTCCATGAAACTGCTGGCCGAGGAAGTGGTTCCGGCTATGCCGACTGTCTGAGGCCAGGGCTTCTCCTTACCCACCCGGCGAGAAATGCGGGCTAAACCAGCCGCCGAAAACCCGACTGCTTGACGGGGCACTCCAGGTACTTGACCGGGTCGCCCTCGTCCACCGCCTTTCCCACCACTTCCAGGGCTTCTCCGATTCTCTCCAGCGCCAAATCCAGGTCCGCCTGGGAGTGCTGCATGCAGAACATGAAGCCCGGCCCGCCAATCACGCCTCTCTTGGCGGTTTCCTGCAGGTAGAGGGTGGCCGCGGCGGGATTCTGCTCGGCAGGAACCCCTTCGAAGACCATGGCGGGGAAGGAGGGCAGTCCGATCATGCGGAAGGACAGCCCCAACTCCCCGAAAATCCCGCTCAGGCCTTTCATGAAGCTGCAGCCGATGTCCTGGATGATCGCACTGACGTTGCGGGCGCGGTTTCCTGCAGGGTGGCCTTGCAGGCCGCCAGGCCGGTGGCTTCGGCCCAGTAGACGCTGCTGACTCCAGAGGGTGGTTGACGGTCAGCCCGGTACCCCTGGCGGCCTGCTCCCGGACGGCCCGGACCACGCTGGGAAAGGCATGTCCCAGAAGGACCGAGCCGGCGCCGAGATTGAAGTCGAGATACTCGTTGCCGTCCACGTCCCATAGCCGGCAGCCCTGCTGGCGGTGGCTGTAGACGGGCGAGATCCCCTGCGCGTGAAGTTCGGCACGCCTTCCGAACAGGTGGGTGCGACCGGCAATCAGATTGTCGGCCCGTCGATAAAGACGGGTGGATTCGGGGACTCGCGTCTCGTGGGTAGGGGCGCTTGGCCCCTGGGCTGTTTGATCCATGGTTTCACCTCTCGAGGGGGGCTGTCGGGATGCCGTGCTTCTCCTTTTTGAGCCATTTTAGGGGCAAGTTCTGCTTCCGTTGATCAGGTGGACTCTTCATCTCCATGATATAACAGAGAGCGATCTTGCCCTTTCACGCATCGGGCCCCTTATCCCCCACCCCCCAAAATGCCGTTACCCGAGGGTATTTGCAAAAGGCTCAGGGGATAGAGGTGGTCGTTCCCCGGACATCTCGCGATGACTGACAGAAGAAGCGCAGCCATTTCTCTCATACTCCTGTCGGGTTGGATCAATCTCAAGATCTTTCTCTTCTGCCCTCTTACCATCCACATCACCAATGCGGAGGAAATGAGAGTCGGATTCCAGACTCTGGCCTGGCTCTATGTCCTCCCGTTCCTGGCATGCGCCGCCCTGGTTGCCGGTCTGGGACTGGCCCTGCCGCGTGGTCCGCGCCAATTCTACGCGGCTGTTCTGGCCGCGATCGGCGTCCTTCTCTGGCTGCAGGGCGACGTTCTTCTCTGGGATTACGGTGCGCTGGATGGAACCCCCATAGACTGGCGGCGGGAGGCGTGGAAGGGCTATGTCGACACCCCCATATGGGTGGCGGTAATTGTAGCTGCCGTCTATTGGCGGCGCCGAGTGCTCCCGATGGTCCGGCCACTCTGCCTGTTCCTGTTGGCGGTTCAGGTGGGCTCCCTGTGGTTCCTGGAACCGGATCCACGAGCTGAACCGGGTGACAAACTCGGGAGCTCGCTTGCTCGCTTTGATCCTCCCGAGACGCTCTTCCGGTTCTCAGCCACCGGGAATGTGATTCACATTGTCCTGGACGGATTTCAGTCGGACATTTTCGAGGAGATCGTCGCGGACTCCAAACGCTATCGGGATGCCCTGCGTGGCTTCACCTTTTTCAAGGAAGCCATTACCTCGTCCACCGTCACCTATTTGAGCGTTCCATCCTTCATGACCGCCACCACCTACCTGAATCACATTCCCGTCTGGAGATTCAAGCAAGAGGCGTTGGAAGGCAGGAACATGGTCCAGGTTCTGGCCAACGCCGGTTACCAGGTCGATATGGCTTCGGCCACAGATTTCTCGTTGAACTTTCATCGAAACGGAAACTACTACCACATCCCGAGACCCTTTCGGGGGAAGGAGGAAGCAGAGAAATGGCACGCCGGTTTCATGTTGGACCTTTCGCTGTTTCGATGCACCCCCCATTTCATCAAGGGAGCGATCTACAACCAACAAGCCTGGAGGGTCTCATCGGCGATACTGGACCTGTCCGGCCTGCAGCATAAACACTTCTCCGGGAATGAGTTCCTACGGCATTTCACTGAAAAGTCATCGCTGGGCCGAGAGGCGGTCGTCTACAAGTACATTCACCTCATCACGCCCCACCCCCCGCTGGTGGTTGCCGAAGGGGACGTCCCGGCCAGGAAACCCCTGCCGCGTACCCGAGAGAACCACAAGCGGCAGTCCGCTTTTACTCTCTCCAGGATCGTCGCCTTGCTTGACAAACTGCGAGGGCTCGGAATCTACGATCGTTCGACGATCATCATCCAGTCGGATCATGGAAGCGGGGAGTCGTTTCAGATGCGGGAAGCGGGTTCGGGACGTTGGATAGATAGTCTGAAATCCAGGCTGCGGGTATGGGGAGGTGTCTTGCCTTTGCTTCTGGTCAAGCCTGCGAATAGTGGCGAACCCCTCAAGGTGTCCGAGGCTCCGGTTGAACTCAACGACATCCCGGCAACGATCACAGCGCAGCTGGGGTTGCCCCATGACTTTGGCGGCAGTAATGTTTTCGCAGTCAAGAGTGGAGAGGAGAGGCAGCGAAAATTCTATCGTGAGATGTCTGAACGGGGTCAGGCTGCAAGAATCGGATATTTCGAAAGCTTGCAGGAATACGTCATTTCGGGAAGCGTATTCCGGGAATCCTCATGGCAAGTCGGAAAGATCTATCGCAAGCCGACCGCGCACAGGAACCGAAAGTATTTATGGGGCACTCCACTGGAGTTCGGATCGAAGGGTAACGTCCATCGATTTCTGCAGGGCGGCTGGAGCGCACCTGAAAAAAACGGAACCTGGACAGCAGCCAAAGCCGCAAGACTGAGGTTGGAGGTCGATCCTCCCGAAAGCGACACGGTGCTGCTGAGCGCAAGACTGTTCCCCTTCATTGTGCAGGACAAGCTTCCACACCAACGCATTCTGGTCCACATCAATGACAAACCCATCGGTGAATGGCTACTGACCGAGAGGAGGCTTCGAACCCATTCGATCGCTGTCCCTGCAACCCATTTCAATGAGAACGAAGTCGTGATCGATTTCGGATTTCCCAACGCGGCGTCCCCCAAGGAGATCGGGGCGAGTCGCGATATCCGCACTCTGGCTGCGACCTTTTTTGACATCACGCTGCACGACGGTGAGGGGCCATGACTTTGCGTGCTTGGGCGATCCATCCGGACGGCACGCGCATGAACGGCGAACCACGAATGGACACAAATACAAAAAAAGCTCAAGAAAGAACCGGTTTTTCCTGCTTGGGAGGAAATCAGACAATCATATAATCTACCCCTACGCAAGGTTGGTGGGTAAGGAATGCCACCAGGAAGCCCGACCGACTTGATTTCAGGGAAGGGTCTCGATGATGAGCCGATCGAACCAGTTGCCGTTGAGGCCGAGTTCCGGGATGGCGGGTCGAACTTCCGGGATGTCCAATGGAGTTGCGGCCAACCCGTTCGGCCCGCCCCGGCCGGGGCGGCCATCCTTCCGGCCGCGCCTGGCGTGGTGTGTGCTGCTGGGCTTTTGCTGGCTTCTCTTCCCGCCGCCCACCTACGCCTACATCGACCCCGGGGCCGGCAGCTACATTCTTCAGGTTGTGATCGCGGGCCTGTTGGGAGCCCTGGTTTCCCTCAGGATCTATTGGGCAAGGATCAAGGCCTTCTTCAAGGGAAACCCGCCATTCGGCGGAAACGATCCGGACAAGCATGAATGATTCGATCGAGGGTCTGCCTTCCTCCTTTCGCGACCCCAGCGGATTTCTGTTTCTCGATCGGGGTGTGCTCTACCGCCAGGTCAATCGCAGCTATCGGGAAGATTTTGAGCACTTGGTGGACTCGGGGCTCTGTTCGAGCCTGGTCGATACAGGGCTCCTGGTGGCTCATGAAGAAGTGGACTTGCCACCAGCGGAGCCGCTGGAATGTTTCAAGATTCTCAGGCCGGATCGGTTACCCTTCATTTCCTATCCCTTCGAGTGGAGCTTCAGCCAGCTCCAGGATGCCGCCCTGACCACGCTGGCGATCCAGAAGCGAAGCCTGGAACATGGCATGTCCCTCAAGGACGGCACCGCCTACAATATCCAGTTCCGCAATGGGAAACCCCTGTTTATCGATACCTTGTCCTTTGAAAAGTACTCGGAAGGCCGGCCCTGGACAGCCTATCGCCAATTCTGCCAGCATTTCCTGGCGCCCCTGGCTCTGGCAAGCTATTCCGATATTCGACTCAGCCAGTTGCTCCGGATTCACCTGGACGGTGTTCCCTTGGACCTGGCCAGTCGACTGCTACCCTTTCACACCCGATTCCGGTTTTCCCTGCTGACCCACCTTCATCTTCACGCCAAGGCCCAGACGCACTTTGCCGACAAGCCGGCGCGCCAGGTCCGCCGGTCCGTCAGCCGCAGGGCGTTGCAGGGCTTGATCGAGAACCTGGAATCCTGCGTGGCGGCGCTCGATTGGAAGCCGCCCCAACAGGAATGGGCCTCCTACTATGAAGACACCAATTACACCAGAGAAGCCTTTGGCCACAAGGAGCAACTGGTGGGCCGGTATCTGGACCGAATCACCCCCAAACCCGACATGGTTTGGGATCTGGGCGCCAACACGGGGCTGTTCAGTCGCCTGGCCGCGAGCCGCGGGATGACCACTATCGCCTTCGATCAGGACCCCGCCTGCGTTGAGCGGAACTACCGGGTCTGCCGGCAGGAAGGGGATACCAACATCCTGCCCCTTTGGGTCGACTTGACCAATCCGAGCCCCAACCTGGGTTGGCATGGCCGTGAACGAATGTCCCTGTTGGAGCGAGGCTCCCCGGACGCTGTCCTGGCCCTGGCTCTGATTCACCATCTGGCCATTGCGAACAACCTGCCTCTATCCCGTCTGGCCGGCTTTTTCGGTGAACTGTGCCGCTCACTGATCATTGAGTTCGTCCCCAAGGCCGACTCGCAGGTGCAACGGTTGCTGGCTTCGAGGGAGGACATCTTTCCCAGCTACACCCAGGAGGTCTTCGAGCAGGCCTTCAGCCGCTATTTCGAAATCAGAGCGGTCAGCAAGATCAGACAAACGGAAAGGATGCTGTATCAAATGGAGAGAAAACCACTGTGAACGGGATACTCATCCGTGAAGCGGTCATCAGCAGGAACCAGAAACATTAAGGGAACTCGCTTCCCGGTCGCATGCCTGACGCCGTGATGGTATCGGCATAGTAGTCTCGGGGCGGGCGGATTTTCAAGGGAGGGCCGTCTGACGGCAGCCGACCTCGCCACCGCTCTGGTCCAGGCGCGGCGTCATCCTCTCCAGGGGCGCCCGGCAACAGTGCTCCGGCCGTGTGCTATAGTCAGGCCATCGGTCTGCAAGTCGATTCCAGGACGGGAGAAGGGATCCAGCGTGAGTGAGACCCGCGAGCGTTTGGAGGTCGACGTCCTCTTCGTTGGGGCCGGCCCCGCCTGTCTGAGTTCCGCTCTCCACCTCACCAATCTGATCCGGTCCCACAACCGGAAGTCCCCTCCCGGCGAGCGGCTGGAATCGGTCAGCATCGCTCTCATCGAGAAGGGCCGGGAAGTGGGAGCCCACACCCTGTCGGGGGCCATCCTGGACCCCATCGCGCTGGCCGAGCTGATCCCCGACTATCGGGAACGAAATGCGCCTCTGGGTCCGGCGGTCACCGGGGACTCCATCTACTACCTCACCGCGGGGAACCGGTTCAGGCTTCCCTGGGTGCCTCCTGCGCTCAACAACCACGGCAACAGCCTGATTTCGCTCAGCCGGTTCGTCAGGTGGCTGGGGGAACTGGTGGAAGCCCGAGGGGTCGACCTCTTCGCCGGGTTCGCCGGGACGGAGCTGCTGTTCGAGGGCGAGCGCCTGATCGGAGTGCGCACCGGAGACAAGGGCATCGACCGGGAAAACCGGCCCAAGTCCTCCCGGGAACCCGGTGTCGACATCCTGGCCAAGGTGGTGGTCCTGGGGGAAGGGGTCCACGGTTCGCTGGCCGGGCAAGCGGTGAAGCGCCTCGGGCTGGACCGGGGCAAGGCCCCCCAGGTCTATGCCGTCGGCGTGAAGGAGGTCTGGGAACTCCCCGAGGAGTCCCCGGAAAGGGGGCAGGTGATCCACACCCTGGGCTACCCGCTCCGACAGGAGGAATTCGGGGGAGGGTTCCTTTACCACATGGGCCGCACCGTCTCACTGGGCCTGGTGGTCGGATTGGACTACAAGGACCCGTTCCTGGACCCGCACCGGCAGTTCCAGCGCTTCAAGACCCATCCTGTGATCGCCTCCCGGCTGGCGGGAGCCCGGCTGGCCGCCTACGGGGCCAAGGCCTTGCCGGAGGGCGGCCATTACGCCATGCCGCGGAGCCATTTCGACGGCGGGCTGCTCATCGGCGATTCGGCGGGCCTGGTGAATTCCATGCGGCTCAAGGGCATCCACCTGGCCATGAAGTCGGGCATGCTGGCTGCCGAGACCATTCTGGAGGCCCTGCTCAGGGATGACTTTTCGGAACGGACACTGAGCCGTTACCCCCTGCTGCTCGACAGGAGCTGGGCGGGGCGGGAGCTTTACCGGGTGCGCAATTTCCACCAGGGGTTCGAGCGCGGCCTGGTTTGGGGGCTGCTCCAGGCGGGGCTCCAGATGGCGACCGGAGGACGGGGCTGGAAAGACCCGCTCCCGAGTCGGCCCGGCCACCGGCGAATGCGGTCCATTGCCGCCTACCACGGCCCCGGCGCGGTTCCTCCGAGTCCGCTGCAGGCTGACGGCAAGACCACCTTCGACAAGCTCACCAACGTCTATTATTCGGGCACCAGGCACGAGGAAGACCAACCCTCCCACCTGCGAATCAGCGACCCCGGGATCTGCCGGGACCGGTGCCCTCAGGAGTTCGGAAGCCCCTGCCAGCGTTTCTGTCCGGCCAACGTGTACGAGGTCGTTTCCCGCGAGGACGGCAGGGGCCGCCGACTCCAGATCAATCCCTCCAACTGCGTCCACTGCAAGACCTGCGACATCATGGATCCCTACCAGGTGATCACTTGGGTGCCTCCCGAGGGCGGCGGCGGTCCCAACTACGTGAACCTCTGAAGCGGGTCTGGCCCGCCTCCCCCGCCTTCACTCGATCAGCATGCAGTCGCCGTAGCTGTAAAAGCGGTAGTCCATCTTGAGGGCTTCCCGGTAGGCCTCTAGTACCAGGGCGCGTCCGGCGAAGGCGCACACCAGCATGAGCAAGGTGGAGCCGGGCAGGTGGAAGTTGGTCAGCAAGGCTCCCACCCTGCGAAAGCGGAAGCCGGGATAGATGAACAGGTCGGTTTCCCCGCGAAGCTGGGGCTCCGCTCCCCGGAAGGCCGATTCCAGAACACGAGTCACGGTGGTGCCCACGGCCACCATGCGCTGCCCGGCGGAACCGGCTGTGGAGATGGCGCGGGCGGCCTCCGGGGTCATCTCAAAGGACTCGGTCTCCATGCGGTGGTCCTCGATGCGCTCGCTGACCACCGGCCGGAAGGTGCCCAGACCGACGTGCAGCGTCACCTCGCAGCGGGAAACTCCCTTGCGGCTCAAATCGGTAAAGACCTGGGGGGTAAAGTGCAGCCCGGCCGTCGGGGCCGCCACGGCGCCCCGCTTGCGGGCGTACACGGTCTGGTAGCGGTCACGGTCGTGGAACTCGTCGGGCCGGCGGATATAGGGGGGCAGGGGGACGTGGCCCAGCCGGTCCACGATGGTGTCGAAGTCGCCCTCGTATTCGAAGCGAAGCACCCGCAAGCCCCGTTCGCCCCGCCCCGCAACCACCGCCCTCAGTTGGCCGTCGCCGAACAGCAGGCGCTCGCCAACCCGAATCCTGCGGCCCGGCTTTACCAGCGCTTCCCAGGTATCCGGTCCCACGGGCCTTGCCAGGAGCACCTCGATGGGCGCTTTCAGGATTCCTCCCGGGGGTGGCTTGTCGCTGGTCAGTCCGGCTCGGTTTCCGATCAGACGGGCCGGGAAGACCTTGGTGTCGTTCAAAACCAGCAGGTCGCGGGGGGTCAGCAGCTCAGGCAGTTCGGCGAATCGGTGGTGGGAGATCCGACCGGTAGCTCGAACCAGCCGCAGGAGGCGGGACCGGTCGCGCTTTTCGGAGGGGTAGAGAGCAATCCGGTCGCTGGGCAGCGGGTATTCGAAGTCGGAACGGTGCATCCCGGAAGATTGGCTAAAGCAGGTGTTCGTTCAATTGAGGCCCCGGCTCGACCTTTTCGTTCGGTCGGGAAAGGACGGGCACGGCTTGCGGCGGAGCACCGGTGAGAGAAGCCGCCAGTTGGTCGGCCGATCCGTCGAACCAGGTCTGGACCAGTTCCGAAACCGCCCGGCTGCGCGATTCTTCGAAGGAGCATCGGGGGAGATAGGTGTGGGCTCTGCCCCGCCGGGTTCGAGCCAGGAAGCCCTTCCGGGTCAATCGGTCCATGACCGTCAGGACGGTGGTGTAGGCCAGGGGATGGTCGGGCTGGAGGACCCGATGGACGTCGCGCACGGTTGTGGCTCCCTCGAACCAGAGGGCCTTCATGCATTTCAGCTCGGCCGCGGTGAGCCTTGCCGATGCCGGTGAGCCTTCATCGGCCGAAACGCGCCCGGCCCCGGCGGTGGCTTGAGTCGTCTTGTCTGGGCGGTTCATTTAATTTTCGAGTCTTTGAAGAGGGGGCGTTCGAACATTCGATTATAGGCGGTCCACTCCGGGTCGGCGCTGGTGTCGCCGGCAATCAGATCCAGCATGGAGGTCAGCTTGCTGTCCAGGTTGTCCAGGTAATGGAGCACCAGCGACTCGGGGAACATGGGGAGCTTGGGGCTGCCGAACTCGTATTCGCCGTGGTGGGAGATGATCAGGTGTTGGACCAGGGTCTTCAGCCTGGGAGGAAAATCCTCGATTTCAGCCATCTTCCGATTGATGAGGTCCAGTTCCAGGATCATGTGGCCGAGCAGTTGGCCCTCGGTGGTGTAGGCAAAACTGCGGCTGTAGCTCAACTCTTCCGTCTTGCCGATATCGTGAAGGACGGCTCCGGTCAACAGCAGGTCCAGGTCGAGTTCCGGATAGTGTTCGGCCATCCCCTGGCAGAGCCGGCACAACGACAGCGTGTGTTCGAGCAGGCCGCCCAGCCAGGCGTGATGGAGGGACTTGGCGGCGGGCGCCTGTTTGAACCTGGCGGCGAACTCCGAGTCGTTCAAGAGATTTTCCAGAAGCTTCCCAAGGTGGGGATTCCCGATCCGGCTCACCAGAGCGAGCAGGTCTCCGAACATCCGCTCCACGTCCCTGGTCGTCCTGGGAAGATAGTCCCCCAGGTCGACCTCCGATTCCTGGCAGCGCCGGATCCGATGAATGGTGAGCTGCTGCCTGTTGTTGAAGAGCCGGACCTGGCCCTTCACCTTGACGAAGTCGTCCCTGCCGAAAGTGGGCTCCACCTCAGCCACGTTGTCCCACATCTTGGCGTCCAGGCTCCCGCTCTTGTCGCCCAAGGTCAAAGAGAGGTAGGAGTTGCCGTTCTTGGCGGTGCGGACTTCCTTGTCCTTCACCAGAAAGGTGGTGGTGATGTTCTGGTTGGGTTCAAGATCGCTGACGAAATGGTCTTTCATGCGGCTGCATCCGTTTGGCAGGCATCGGCCGGCTGATGCCCGAGTCCCGGCCCTGGAATACTCCCGGCTCCCCTTTCGGTCCGGTCGCAGTCCAAGGCCATTTTTTGTTCACCGACGTCGACTGAAAGGCACCGGAGTGGGCCACCCGTGAGCAGGAAACCGTCAAAAAAAGCCGCTGTTCCCGGGCATGACTGGCAGGCTTCGCCCTGCTCCTGCCCTCCTAGACCCTAGCAAACCGAACAAAGAATGGCCCTGGGTCGCAGTCGGCTGAACGGGGAGGCCGACTGTCCCTATGGTATACTGAACGGCACTTTCGGCCGACCCGACAGGGTGCCCGCCCCGGCTTGAGAGTACTATAGCCAACCCGGCGCATGAAGACAGAAAAAATCTCCGAATTCACCATCAACCGCCTCTCCATCTATCTCAGATGTCTGAATCTGCTGGCCGCATCCGGGGTGACCACCACTTCCTCCCAGGCCATGGCCGAACAGTTTCAACTGAACTCGGCGCAGATCCGCAAGGACCTGACCTATTTCGGCGAATTCGGGGTGCGGGGCGTCGGCTACAACGTGACCGAGCTGCGGGCACATCTCAACGAGATCCTTGGGTTGGACAGGCAGCACAGGATCGGCATTGTGGGCGCCGGCAATCTGGGGATGGCCCTGGCCAACTACCGGGGGTTCGAGCACGAATGTTTTCAGGTGGCGGCCCTGTTCGACAAGGAAGCCTCCCGACTCGGAATCACCTCCCGCAGCGGCGTTGTCGTCCACCACATCGACAAGCTCGATGAAGTGGTGGCCCGCGAGCGGATCGTCATCGGGGTGGTAGCGGTGCCGGCCGAAAACGCCCAGGAGGTGGTCGACCGATTGACAGAGGCCGGAATCAGCGCCATTCTCAACTTTGCGCCGGTGCGTCCCAGCACCCGACCCGGGGTTCAGCTCAAGACCATGGATCTGGCCATCTCCTTCGAGAGCCTGTCCTACTTCCTTTCCGACTCGGGTCTCGAAGGCCCGTCTCCACCCTGACCGAGCGCACCCGGCGGAAGGCTCGGATGACAAAGACTCTGGAGCAACACCGCAAGGACATTGTCGAGATCGGCAGGCGCATCTACCGGCTCGGCTACGTGGCGGCCTTTGACGGCAACATCAGCGTACGGCTGGAAGACGGCAACGTGCTGGCCACCCCCACCGCCATGAGCAAGGGCTTCATGGCCGAGGAGGATCTGGTCATCGTCGATCCCGACGGGCGGGCCGTGGAGGGCAAGCGCAAGGTCTCCTCGGAAATCGCCATGCACCTGCTGATCTATCGGCTGCGTTCCGACGTTCAGGCGGTAGTGCACGCCCATCCCCCCTGCGCGACCGGTTACGCTGCCGCCGGCGTCCCCCTGACCAAGGCCATCCTGGCCGAGGTGGTGCTGGTCCTGGGCTGCATCCCGCTCACCCGTTACGGAACCACCGGGACTTCCGAGCTGACGGATGCCATTCGGGACTACGTCCCCCGTCACGACGCCTTGCTGCTGGCCAACCACGGCGTGGTCACCTACGGAAGCGATCTGTTCCTGGCTCACGCCAAGATGGAAACGGTGGAGCACTTCGCCCGCATCAGTCTCACCACCAAGGTTCTGGGTCGGGAAACGCTGCTCAGCGGAGAAGACGTGGACAAGCTCCTGGTTGCCCGGGAAAAGTACGGGATCCAGGGCCCCTCGCCGGTGGGGGAGGGGTGTCCCACCCTGGGCAAGGAAGAGTCCGAGCCAAGGATAACGTTGACCCGAAGTCAACTGGTCGATATCATCCAATCGGCGTTGGTGTCTCTGCAAAAAGGGAGGTAACCCGCACTGGCCGGGCTGCGCACTTGTGATGCGTGCAGTCCCAGGCGAGAAAGGCGGGTTTGGGTTTGTTTCGCGGAGCGGCCGGAGGCCGGTTCCCGGTGAGTTCGGCGGACTCGGACCGGGTCGTTCGCAGCAACTGGCTTGTCGACAGATCACCACGGAAAGGAAGGGAAGATGGGTGAAGCTCTAGGAATGATCGAGACGCGCGGGCTGGTGGCCATGATTGAGGCGTCGGACGCCATGGTCAAGGCAGCCAAGGTGACCCTGGTGGGGTGGGAGAAGATCGGGTCCGGGTACGTGACTTCCATCGTGCGCGGGGACGTGGCCGCGGTCAAGGCGGCCACCGACGCCGGGGCCGCCGCTGCTCGGAGGGTCGGCGAACTGATCAGCGTTCACGTGATCCCCAGGCCCCATGCCAACCTGGAGGAAGTCCTCCCTATCGGCAAAGCGGGGGCATAGCCCGATTCGGTTGAGGAGGGCCGGGCCGGGACCAGCGGCCCAGTCCCTGAGGGTGCCCCATGCTTTTAGGTCGGGTTGTTGGAACTGTTGTCGCCACCCGCAAGGACCCGCGTCTGGAGGGCAAGAAGCTGCTTGTCGTCCGGACCATCGATCCCTCCGGCAAGGATCAGGCCGGTTACCTGGTTGCCGTGGATACCGTGAGCGCCGGTTTCAAGGAAAAAGTGCTGCTGGTCTCCGGGAGTTCCGCCCGCATGGCGGGGGGGTGCAGGGATTGTCCGGTGGACACGGCCATCGTCGGCATTGTCGACTCCGTGGAAGTGAACAGCTAGGAGGAGCCCCGCCATGCAACTGGGTCGCGTGGTCGGACAAGTGGTGGCCACCCGCAAGGACGACGCGCTCGAGGGCAAGACGCTGCTCCTGATTCAGCCCCTGGACAAGCAGGGACGAGACCGGGGCAGGACCCTGGTCGGAGTGGACGCGGTCGGCGCGGGCGCAGGAGAGACCATCTACTGGTGCCGCGGCCGGGAAGCTTCCCTGGCCTGGCATCCCCATCATGCCGTGCCGACGGAATGCGCCGTCGTCGGCATCGTCGACTCGGTAACCATCGATTGATTCCTGAAGCGGCGGTCCGGCCACCATGCTGATTGGCAAAGTCATCGGCGAAGTCGTCGCCACCCGCAAGCACCCCTCCCACGAGGGACAGAAGATTCTGTGCGTCCAGATGCTCAACCTGGACGGAAGCGAGCGGGGCTCGCCCTACCTGGCGGTGGATGCGGTGGATGCCGGGGTGGGGGACGACGTGCTGGTCGCCCAGGAAGGGTGGTCGGCCATGACATCGGTGGGGAAACCCTACTCTCCGATCGACATGGCCGTGGTCGGTGTCATCGATCAGGTGCATCTGTCGGAATAGCCCGGGTTTCCCGGACCTCTGCCCATGATCGCTCACCTCTCGGGCACGCTTCTTTCCAAGGAACCCCAACAGGTTGTCATCGACGTCAACGGCGTAGGCTACGAAGTCCACGTCCCCCTCTCCACCTTTTACGAGGCAGGCGAGCTCGGGTCCCCGGTTCAGCTTCGCATCCACACCCACGTTCGCGAGGACACTCTCCAGCTCTTCGGTTTCAAGAGCCAGGAGGAGAAGTCGGCCTTTGAGCACCTGACCTCCGTTTCGGGCGTTGGTCCCCGGCTGGCCCTGACCATTCTTTCGGGGATGAGCGTGGAGGAGCTGATCCCGGCCATCCGCCAGAGCAACGCGACCCGGCTGTGCCTGATCCCGGGGGTGGGGAAGAAGACAGCCGAGCGGCTGGTGGTGGAGCTCAGGGACAAGCTGGCCCGGACTGCCCCGGATGAGCCCCGCCCGCAGTCGCCGGGACCGCCTTCCCTGCAGGAGGATGTGGTCTCGGCCCTGGTGAACCTGGGTTACCCCAAAGCCTCGGCCCTGAGGGCTTTTCAGGAAGCCGCCCGGGAGGCCCCGGCAGAGGGAAGCATGGAGCTGCTGATCAAGGCGGCCTTGAAGGTGCTCTCCCGGCCGAAGCGAAGTTAGGCGGGCCCCCGCCTATACGGCACCCACTTAGCCGGACGCCAGGACTATCCCAAAACCTGTTCCGAGCCTCCATGAAACCGTTGCCTGAGGAATTTTGCAAAAGGCTCTCACGCCAGTTTTTTTCTCTGCGGGAGGGCTGATTTTGGTCGATTTGGGTGATTTGCAAGCGGTTTGTGTATGGGAAATGGGCGTAATTCGGGCGCTCTGACGTACATGTCACCTCAAGTCTGGTAGCGTGGGATCACCCTGGCCGGCCGCGGCCTCCGGTTGAATGCCTTTCGATCTTTGTGCTACCGTTGGGGCTAGTCTCCCTTTCTCACCCTCCCCAGTCTCTTTATGGACCAGGATCGAATCATTTCCGGGGCTCCCTTCGAGGAGGAGCAGAGCTTCGAGCTCAGCTTGCGCCCCAAGGTTCTGCAGGAGTATATCGGCCAGACCCAGGTCAAGCAGAACCTGGAGATTTCGGTGGCGGCGGCCCGCTCGCGGGGCGAAGCCCTGGACCACGTGCTGCTCTACGGTCCGCCCGGCCTGGGGAAGACGACCCTGGCCGGCGTCATCGCCAACGAGCTGGGAGTGAGTCTGAAGACCACCACCGGTCCCATCATTCAGATCAAGGGAGATCTGACGGCCATTCTCACCAATCTCCAGGCCAACGACGTTCTGTTCATCGACGAGATTCACCGCCTCTTGCCTCACATCGAGGAGATCCTCTATCCGGCCCTGGAGGATTTCAAGCTGGACCTGATCATCGGCCAGGGACCCAGCGCCAGAAGCGTGGCGCTCAATCTGCCTCCGTTCACTCTGGTGGGCGCCACCACCCGAGCGGGGTTGATCTCCTCTCCGCTGAGGTCCCGCTTCGGCATCGTGCACCGGCTGGACTACTACAACGAGGAGGAGCTGGGGGTGATCGTGAGACGCTCGGCCGAAATCCTGGGCATCCGGATCGACGCGGCGGGAACCAGGGAGATCGCCGTCCGCTCGCGCGGCACGCCCCGGGTGGCCAACCGCCTGCTGCGAAGGGTCCGCGACTACGCCCAGGTGAAGGCCGACGGGTTCATCAACCGGGAAGTGGCCCGCCAAAGCCTGGCCCTGCTGGCCATCGACGACACCGGCTTTGACGAGAACGACAAGAAGCTGATCAAGACCATCATCGAGAAATTCTCCGGCGGACCGGTGGGGGTGGCCACCCTGGCGGCTGCCATCAGCGAGGAAGTGGACGCCATCGAGGACATCTACGAACCCTATCTGATTCAGCGTGGCCTGCTGCAACGCACTCCGCGAGGCCGGATGGCCACCAAGCTGGCCTACGAACACTTCGGTCTGACCCCCACCCCCGGCCAACTCAGCCTGCTGTGACGGGCAACCCTGATGCGTCCTGGTCAGCCGTCTTATCTCAAGGGTGTGATACGATGAATACATATATTCAGAGGACTACGGAGGACCAGCGACATGCCGACTTCGGTTCGACTTGCTCCTGAAACGGAGCAACGGCTTGATTTTCTGGCCTCGCAGACCGGGCGCACCAAGGCCTTCTACCTGCGTGAGTTGATTGAGCGTGGCCTTGAGGATATGGAGGACTACTACCTTGCCGCGGACGTACTGGAGCGCCTTCGTCGAGGCACAGAGATAACAGGTAAAACGGTCGCGTCGCGGTGAGTGGCAGTCTGCAAATGGAACCCGACCATGCGGAATCGCGGCGCCGGAACCCGGGAAGCGGCCTCGCTGGCGGTCCTGGGTCTCGGTTCCAATGTCGGCGACCGGCGTTCCCAGCTGCAACGCGCCATTGGGGATCTCGCATCATCCCGACTGGAAATCGTCCAAACCTCCTCCCTCTATCTCACCGAGCCGGTGGACTTTCCCGACCAGCCCTGGTTTCTCAACCAGGCCCTGCTGGTCCGCACCCGGCTATCGCCCTACGGCCTGCTGGCCCGCTGCCTGGGGGTGGAAGAGGTGCACGGCCGGCAGCGCCGGCTGCCCAAGGGCCCCCGCACCATTGACGTCGACATCCTGCTCTACGCCGACCGGGTTCTCAGCGACCGCAAGCTGACCATCCCCCACCCCCGATTCCACCTCAGGCGGTTTGCCCTGACGCCGGCGTCAGAGGTCGCCGCCGGGTGGAAGCACCCGCGCCTCGGCCTGTCGGTGGCCGGTTTGCTGGAGCGCTGCCGGGACCCGGCCCAGGTTGTCCGATTGGCGTGAATTTGTTAGGCTATCGCCGGCGCCTGGATCAGTGCTCTGACCGGGACGCCCTCCGGGCCTTCAGGCCCCATGCAAGCATTCAATCCCGATGACAAGGAGCGTATCGAATGAGCGCTACCCCTCCCCCTCGGACCGACAAGGTCACCGTACCCAACCTCCTCAGTCGCAAGCACAAGGGCGGCAGGATCGTCTGTCTGACCGCCTATGACTACCCCTTTGCCCGTATCCTGGATCAGGCGGGCATTGATCTGGTGCTGGTGGGAGACTCTCTGGCCACCACCCGCCTGGGTCACGATTCGACCCTGCCTCTGAGGGTCAAGGATCTCCTGGCGCACCTCGAAGCCGTTCGCCGGGGGCTGCAGCGAGCCCTGCTGGTCGCCGATCTGCCCTACGGTTCCTATCACCTGAGCAGCAAGGAAGCCCTCCAGGCCGCCTTGAAGTTCGTCAAGGCGGGCGCCGAGGCGGTGAAGATCGAAGGCGGAGCCAAGCGAAGCCGCCTGGTCAGGAAGCTGGTGCGAGCTGAAATTCCGGTCATGGGGCACGTGGGGCTGACACCCCAGTCCCTGCATGTGATGGGGGGATACCGGGTGCAGGGCAAGAGCCCCGAGTCGGCGGAGGCGGTGATGGCGGATGCCCTGGCTTTGCAGGAAGCCGGCGCCTTCGCCGTGGTGCTGGAGGGCGTGCCCGAGGCTCTGGCCTTTCAGGTTACCCAGGAACTGAGAATTCCCACCATCGGCATCGGTGCCGGACCCCACTGCGACGGGCAGATCCTGGTCTGCGACGACCTCTTCGGCCTGTCCTTCTCACGAAAACCCAAGTTTGTCAGGCAGTACGTCGATCTCAGGGAAATCCTCTCCCAAGCCACCCGCCAGTACATCAGCGACTGCCTCTCAGGAGAGTTCCCCTCCCGCAAGGAGACCTACTATCCAGCCGAGTTCCCCCGGTTGGAAGAGGCGCTGAAACGCTAGGATGGACGTGGTTCGATCGCTGGAGGCCTTCAGGTGCCTCCGCCGGAGCTGGCCGGATCAAGGCCCGGAAGTCTGCCTGGTGCCCACCATGGGGGCCCTTCACGCCGGCCACCTCAGCCTGGTCGAAGCGGCCCGCAAAAGGTCCGACCGGGTGGTGGTTTCCATCTTCGTCAATCCCACCCAGTTCGCTCCGGGAGAAGACTTCGAGCGCTATCCCCGGCCTCTCGAACGCGACTTGAAGGCGCTGGAGCGGCTGGGCGTCGGAACAGTCCTGGTTCCCGAGGCCGGCGAGATGTACCCGGAGGGCCACCGCACCCAGGTCCTGGTGGAGGGGCTGGGCCGGAAGCTGTGCGGCCGCAGCCGCCCCACCCACTTCCAGGGGGTGGCCACGGTGGTGCTCAAGCTCTTCCACCTGGTGCGCCCGCGGGCGGCTTTCTTCGGACAGAAGGATGGCCAGCAGTCCATCCTGATTCGACGAATGGTCCGGGACCTGGACCTGGACATCGAGGTGGTGGTCTGTCCGACGGTCCGGGAAGAAGACGGCCTGGCGGTCAGTTCCCGAAACCGGTACCTGAGTCGTGAAGAGAGAAAGGCTGCTCCGATCCTGTTCCGGTCCCTGGAATGGGCCAAGCGGGAGGTGGCCCGGGGAGAACGCCGGGCGCCGGCGCTGCTGGCTGGGGTTCGGCGCTGCCTGGCCGGCGAGGCTCGGGTCCGAGTCGACTATGCCGCCGTCGTGGACCCGGTCGAGCTGGAGCCGGTGGATCGGCTCGAAGGGGAATCGCTGCTGGCCCTGGCCGCCTTCATCGGGACCACCCGCCTGATCGACAACACCTGGCTCGCCCCCTGACCTGCAGGCCTTGGCTCCGTCCGCGCGGCTTCAGGAGATCCCTCTCAGCCGACCGTAGTTCCGCCCGTAAGTGACCTTCCCCAGGATTGCCGGATGGCGGGCGCCGGTAGCCGAGGGAACGTTTCCGGCAGCCAGCTCCAGGGTCTCATTGGCCAGAACCGCGAATCCGATGGCCTCCTTGGCATCGGCGGGAACCCCCAGGGAGTCGGTGGGCGCCACCTTCAGGTGGGGCAGGAGTTCTTGCAGGCGCCGCATCAGGTAGGCGTTGTGGACGCCCCCGCCGGAAACCAGCACCCGGTCCCAGCCCTCGGAAGCCTCGGTGTAGCCCAGCACGGCGTCGCCGACGGTGCGGGCTGTCAACTCGGCCGCGGTGCAGACCAGGTCCGGGGCGCCGGACGCCGCCGCCAAGATCCGTTCCACAAAGGCCTCGCCGAACTGTTCCCGCCCCGCCGACTTGGGAGGCTTGCGGCCAAAGTAGGGATCGGCCAGCAGGGATTCCAGCAGGGCCGGGATGGGCCTGCCCGCCAGCGCCAGGCAGCCGCCCGCGTCAAACCCCCGGGGATTGGCGCCCAGGCGCCGGACCAGGGCGTCGATCACCATGTTGCCGGGTCCGCTGTCGAAGGCGACGATCTCGTCGATGCGGCATGCCGGGGGCAGCAGAGTGAGGTTGGCGATGCCGCCCAGGTTCAGCAGCACCCGTCCCCGTCGGGGATCCCGGAACAGCAGAAAATCCACCAGCGGAATGAGCGGAGCCCCGGTCCCTCCGGCCGCCATGTCGCCGGGACGAAAGTCGGAAACGGTGGTCACTCCCGTCTCCTCCACCAGCACGGCCGCCTCTCCGATCTGCAGGGTGGAGGCGACTGGCCGGCCGCAGAAGTCGCCGGGTTCGGATTGGTGGAAAACCGTCTGGCCGTGGGACCCGATCAGATCCAGCCGGTCGAGGGGGACCCCGTTGGCCAGGCACAGGTCCTTGACCGCTTCCGCGTAGAGGCGGCCCAGCAGGATCCCCAGGTGGCTGATGAAGCCGGCCGGAACCGTCTGGCCGGAAGCGACCCTCAAAAGCGCCTGTCGGACCTCTTCCGGATAGGGATTGGTAATGAAATGCTTCAGTTGAACGGAGCAGTCCGGCTCCGACCGGACAATCCGCACCAGGGCGGCATCCACGCCGTCCAGCGAAGTTCCCGACATGAGGCCGACCACCAGCCTGGAGTTTTTCATGGGGCCAACGCCTGGTTTAGTGGCTGGTGATCAGTGGTCAGCCGAGCCCCCACCTGCCCGGCGGATCATACCCTGTGAAACAGGAGTGCTTCAGAAATGCGGGTTAACGTGTCGATCAAGTCACTATCCACTTGCCTGAAACCTCCCCGGTTTCACCCTGCATGATCCGCCCCGTCTTGTGGGGCGGGGGCTGGGCTGGCCACTGATCACTATCCACTCATCACAGGCTTTCCTTGAGTCGGTGGATGGCTTGCAGCGCCTGCAAGGGAGTCATCCGGTCGGGGTCCATCCGGCGCAGTTGCTCCAGCGCCTCGTGCTCGGTGACCACGAACAGGTTGAGCTGCTTGCCGGAGTTGTTCTTTCTGCGCTGGTAGTTCCGGGTCAGATGGCTGCTGATCTGGTGCTCCCCCTGTTCATGCCCCCGCAGGATCTCCCGGGCCCGCTGGATCACGGGCCGCGGCAGGCCCGCCAGCCGGGCCACCTCGATGCCGTAGCTCTTGTCGGCGCTTCCGGGCTCGACCCGCCTGAGAAATACGATTTCGTTGCCCGACTCCTTGACCGTCACCTGGTAGTTCTTCACTCTGGGCAGCAGCTGGGCCAGCTCGGTCAGCTCGTGGTAGTGGGTGGCGAAGAGGGTCTTGGCCTGGTTGCGGGAGTGGAGGTGCTCGACCACCGACCAGGCGATCGAGAGTCCGTCGAAGGTGGCGGTGCCGCGGCCCACCTCGTCCAGAATGACCAGGCTCCTGGGCGTGGCCGAGTTCAGGATGACGGCCGTCTCGGTCATCTCCACCATGAAGGTGGACCTGCCCCGGGCCAGGTTGTCGGAGGCCCCGATTCGGGTGAAGATCCGGTCCACGACGGGCAGCTTGGCCTCCTGAGCCGGAACGAAGGAGCCCATCTGGGCCATGACCGAGAAGAGCGCCGCCTGGCGGAGATAGGTGGACTTGCCCCCCATGTTGGGCCCGGTGATGATGAGGATCTGATCGGCGCCCTGATTCAGATAGAGGTCGTTGGGAATGAACCGGCCGGTGGGCAGTTGCTCGGCCAGACGCTCGATGACCGGGTGCCGCCCCCCTTTGACCGCCAGCTCCTCGCCGGAGTGGAGGCGGGGTCTCACGTAACCGAACTGATGGGCGGCGCCGGCCAGGGTCGCCAGGCAATCCAGTTGGGCCAGGGCGCGGGCCGTGTTGCGGATGCGCCGGCACTCCCGGCCCACGGCGGCCCGGAGGCGGCAGAAGAGCTCATACTCCAGCTCCACCAGGCGCTCCTCGGCCCCCAGCACCCGGCGTTCGTACACCTTCAGTTGGGGGGTGGTGAAGCGCTCGGCTCCCACCAGGGTCTGCTTGCGCTCATAGTCGGGGGGCACCAGTCCCAGGTTGGATTTGGAGACCTCCAGGTAGTAGCCGAAGACCTGGTTGAACTTGACCTTCAGATTGGAGATACCGGTGCGGGCGCGTTCTCCGGCCTCCAGCTCGGCGATGGTCTGCTTCCCGGAGGAGCTGTCCTTGCGCAAGCTGTCCAGCTCCGGGTTGAACCCCGGCCGAATCAGCCGACCTTCCGTCAGAACCACCGGAGGATCGTCGTTGAGGGCCTCCCCGATCTTTGCCGCCACGTCGGCCAGGGGGTCGCTGGCCTGCTCCAGGCTCCGGAGCCGGGCCGGGGCAAGCGGCTCCAGCCGCTGCTTGATTCCGGGGATCTGTTCCAGCGACTGCCTGAGCGCGATCAGGTCCCTGGCGTTGGCGCTGGAGAGGGCCACCTTGGAGGCCAGCCGTTCCAGGTCGTAGACCTGCTTGAGCTGCTCCCTGAGCTCCTCCCTCAAGACCAGGTTTTCGGTGAGCGCGGCCACCGCCTCCTGGCGGCTCGCGATCTCTTTCAGGTCGATTTCCGGCCGCAGCATCCAGGTCTTGAGAAGACGTCCCCCCATTCCGGTGGCGGTCTCGTCCAGGCATTGAAGCAGGGTGCCGTTGCGGGAACCGTCGTAGAGAGACTCCAGCAACTCCAGGTTCTTCACCGTGGACTGGTCCAGCAGCATCGACTGGTCCAGCTCGTAGAATTGCAGGCTGTCCAGGTGCAGCAACTCGCCCCGCTGGGTCTCCTGCAGGTAGTGCAGGGCTCCGCCGGCCGCGGCCACCGCCAGGTCCCGCCCCTGACAGCCGAATCCATCCAGGCTGGCGACCTTGAAATGATCCACGAGCAGGCGCCGGGCAAAGTCCGAGGCGAAGATCCACTCCTCCACCACCGTCTTGAGAGCCGACAGGTTTCGGGCCCAGGCAGGATTCTGGTCGCTGAGCCGCGAGCACCAGATCAGTTCCTTGGGGCCCAGCCGTTCCAGTTCCGTTTGCAGCATGGATTCCCGGGCGCCGTCCCGAAACTCGGTGATTCGAAAATCGCCGGTGGAAACGTCCACCGAAGCCAGGCCCAGTCCGGAGACGTCGGAGAAAACGGCGCTCAGGAAGTTGTTCTCCCGAGGCTCCAGCAGATTGCCGTCGCTCAGGGTGCCGGGAGTCACCACCCGGGTCACCTCCCGCTTCACCAGCTTCCTGGCGGTCTTGGGGTTCTCGACCTGATCGCACACGGCCACGCGGTAGCCCTTGCGGATCAGCTTGGAGACGTAGGCGTCCGCGCTGTGGTAGGGAACCCCGCACATGGGAATCGGGGTCCCCTTTTCCTTGTTGCGCGAGGTCAGGGTGATCTCCAGCTCGCGGGCGGCCACGACGGCATCGTCGAAGAACATCTCGTAGAAGTCGCCCAGCCGGAAGAACAGAATGGCGCCGGGGACCGACTTCTTGATCTGATGGTACTGGGCCATCATGGGGGTGGAGGGTTGCATGCCGAAGTCCGCTGAGATGGGTCGGGAAGAGCGGCCCCGAGAGGTGCTGGAAGCGTGCCGGGTGTGGACCTCCCGGGCGGGAGCGGCACGCGCTGGACTCTATGCGATTGGCGATTGTTCCGTCAAAATCCCGGAGTATATAATCTGCCCCGGGGGGTGTCAACGAACCCCCGACCCCCATTGAAGCCGGGCCGGCGGCGCGCTGGTCCGCGGGGAGATTCCCACTGTGAAACTCCTTTGCCTGGACACCTCCGGCAGCGCCGGAAGCATTGTGTTATCGGAGGATGACACCATCCTGGGCGAGATCAACCTGGATTCCGCCCTTACCCACACCGCTCGACTGCTGTCCGGCATCCAGCACCTCCTCAGCCATTCGGAATGGTCTCTTGATGACATTCAGGCCTTCGGGGTCATCTGCGGTCCCGGTTCCTTCACCGGCGTCCGGATCGGATTGACCACGGTCAAGGGTCTGGCGGAAACGCGGGACAGGCCCACCGTTGCCGTTACCGCCTTCGAGGCCTGGGTGGAAAGGTTCCCGGAGTGGCGCGGGGTGATGGTCCCCATGATCGATGCCCGCCGGGGCGAGGTGTACGCTGCGGTCTTCGAGCGCGGCCGGACCGGCCTGGTTCAGCGGGACTCCGGGTTTGTGGGCGCCCCGGGAGAACTGCTGGACGCCCTGGACGAGGAGACCGTGCTCTTCCTGGGAGGCGGGGCCCAGAAATATCGGGAGCTTATCCGGTCCAGGAACCGCGCCCGGTGGCGGGTAGCCCAGACCGATCCCTTTCTGGGCCGCGCCCTGGCCGCCCTGGCGTATTCCAAGGCGGACCGGGGGGAGTGGACCGCGCCCCCGGACCTGCGCGCCTTCTACCTGCGGCGGCCCGACGCGGAGGTCAATTGGAAAGGGCCCTGAGAGCAGTCTGGCCGTTGGGACGGGAATGATTCTGCAGTGGGTCAAGCACATCCTCATCCTTCCGGGCACCATCCTCGTGTACATTCCCGGCGCGATCCTGTGGTTGGTGGCCGATAGGCCGGGCGCCATTGCTCCGGCAGGGCCGGAACAGGTCCGATTCTGGAGCGGCATTGCCTTGGCGACCACCGGCCTGGTTTTGTCTACCTGGTGCGCCAAGCTGTTTGTGAAGGTCGGCAGGGGGACTCCCGCGCCCTGGGCTCCACCAACCAGACTGGTTGTTTACGGCCCCTACCGCCACGTCAGAAATCCTATTATTACGAGCGTGCTTCTCCTCCTCGGCGCCGAATCGCTGCTCTTGGGCTCGTGGCACCTGGCCGGGTGGATGGCGGTCTTTTTCCTGCTCAAGATGCTCTATTTCCTGAGGTTTGAGGAGCCGGGCCTGGAAAGGCGATTCGGAGACAGCTATCGGTGCTACAAGGCCAACGTGCCGCGCTGGATCCCCAGGCTGCGACCGTGGGATCCCGACGGGTGACCTGTGCAACGATCCGTCAGGGGCACTCGTCCAGGAAATCAAGGCTCTTTGGGCCAAAGGCCGGCCGCGGGTATTAGACCGCGGCCCCGGACCTACGCGCCCTCACCGTGCGGCGGTCCGAAGCGAAAGTCAATTGGAAGTGGCCGTGAGGTGAAGTCTGTACCTGAAGTGGGGCGAACAAACCATGGGTGCCAGATTTATCACTTATCCTGAACGAGAAAACTCACGACCTATGGGATCTCAGCCAGGATGTTTTCTTGGAAGTGTGCGAAATAGTGTGTGTCAGGGGTTATAAATTGCTTCTGAATCGTTTCACTTTCATGCGAGTGGTGTTTCTGTAGAAACGCGGACCCATATTATGGGCTATTCCAGCTTGACCATTGAACTTAGCAACTCCATGACAGTCGGTTGGAAGGCAGCAACATCTGCAAAGTTCATTGCTGAGATGGGACTCAAGGTTGTTCGTAGCCTCCTGATCCCATTGTGGTCCGCACGCTGAGCACCTGGGACGCCAATAAAGGGGACCGAATGTTCGACATGAATCGTAAGCTCTTCGAGATGTATTCGACGGTTCTTGATAATGATGTTTGGTCCCAGCTTTCTAAGGAACGGAATCTTGGAGGACCATTGCTTATCCATGTTCCCCACGCGTACCACGAAGCAAGCGTGAAGTTGATGGTGGTCGGCCAGCAAACGAACGGGTGGGGCCACCCAGAAGATGGTATTGAGGCTCTCCTCGACCAGTATCGTCGTTTCGAGATGGGGAAAAGGAAAATGAAATCGCCTTTCTGGCAAGCGGCTTATGAGGTCTACAATTTTCTGAATCCCGACGGACCACCGCGGGGATTCCTTTGGTCAAACCTGATCAAAGTTGATGACAATGGGCAGAAGCCTCACCATGAGCTTGAGGAGCTAATCTGCTCGACCTGTCTTCGCCAGTACGAACTGTGCGTAACAAAACCAGATGTTGTCATTCTCTTCACTGGGCATTGGTATGATAACCGAATCAAAGCAACCTTCCCCTGTGTGGAGTTCGAACAGGTCAAGGGATTCAATTTGCGTTGCTTAGCTTGCTTGAACCGTTTGAACCACGACAAAGAGCATAGGAAATCCTTCCGAACGTACCATCCGGGTTATCTAAGGCGATCCAGACAATGGCACGTAATAGAGAAACTTAGAACACTATTAGGGCGCTGATTTAGTGGAACCACAGCGGTGGTGCCCCCCGTCCATGCCCTCAAACAAAACGTTAACCCCCCTTTTGCGGAGCATCCGCCCCAACTTGGGTTGTGCGTAGCAATCGCCGTAGGCGATGACTTTCATAGGAGTCAACACTCTTTTTTTGAAACTAGCGAGACAGTTAAGCACGTCCCCAAGCGGTTTGAACATGGAAGCGCTTAACCAATTTGTGGGTTGATTGATCTGGCGAGCTTTATGGGAATTCATTACCTGGTATGGTGCCGGCATTGCAACCGGCACTTCATTACGCGCGATCGAGTCGG
This sequence comes from Terriglobia bacterium, assembly GCA_963665655.1. Taxonomy (GTDB): domain Bacteria; phylum Acidobacteriota; class Terriglobia; order Versatilivoradales; family Versatilivoraceae; genus Versatilivorator. The sequence continues at coordinate 2,247,996 of OY762429.1, read as the reverse complement.
TCAATTCGACAACGACGAATGAAGGGAATTCATATGACAAATGAACCGCCAGTGCGGCGAGACCCGAACACATTGACACAAGTGAGGAGTTTGCAGTCGCTGGACGAAGCCAGACCACTTTACATACTCCCGGGCGATCCGCTCGCCGAAGAAGTGTTGATTCCCAGCTTCCAGGCAGCGGAAAGGGTTGCGTGTATGGTTGGTTTTTTCTCAAGTGAAGTGCTAGCCTCGCTTGCTCCTGGCCTTGCAACCTATATTGCCTGTTCGGAGAGTAGCTTCAGGCTGATCATCAGTCCAGTGCTACGGACCGAAGACCAGGCCGCCATCAGGGACGGTTTACACTCCCCGGAAACAGTCGCCGATAGGATTTTGAAAGAGCTGACAGTCACGGAAGATCTGCTGCAGCGCCACACGTTGAAATGTTTGACCTGGCTAGTACGTGAGCATCGTATCGAAATCAAGGTTGCCCTGATGAAAGAAGCGCTCTTTCATCCGAAGGTTTGGTTGTTCGAAAATGGTACCGATATCGTCGCGGCTCACGGATCGAGCAATGTAACCTATGCTGGTATTCGCAAAAACATAGAACAAATAGCAATCTCGCGTTCTTGGCAGGACCCGAACCAGCGCTACATTACCGACAAGCTGAGCTATAAATTCGGAGGCTTGTGGGAGAACAGGGATGATAATTGCATAGTAATCGCGATGCCGGAGGCCGTGAAGCTGCGCCTGCTGCGTACCTACAGCGCGGAGACCCCACCGACCGAAGACGAACTTCGCACGCTCTACTGTCGCGCCACGAGGGTTGCGGAACCCCCCGAATCTTACGGGTCCGTTCCCGCACTGAAGAAAGACTTTGCGATACCGAGATTTCTGCGATACGAAGACGGTCCGTTTGAACACCAGGGCAAGGCGGTCAATGCTTGGTGCAAGGCAGGATTTCGCGGCATCCTGGAGATGGCGACTGGCTCTGGGAAAACCATCACCTCGATGATCGCTGCACACCGCCTTTATCAAAGGTGCAATACCCTTCTGATTGTCATTGCTGCGCCCTATGTACCCTTGATCGAACAGTGGTGCGATGAAATCGTTCCCTTCGGACTGAAACCAATCAATCTTACGACGGCAGGTGGCGCTAACAACCGTGCGAGAGAGCTTCACAAAATCAAACGGCGCTTGCGCACTGGTCTGTCGCAGGTCGAGGCAGTCGTCGTCAGCCACGATACTCTGTGCACACCAGAATTTCTCGATGTTGTAGATGGATTCGAGTGCACGAGGCTGCTAATCGCAGATGAAGCTCACAATCTCGGGCGCGTTTCATTCACCGGAGGACCGCCGGAGTTTTTCGAGCATAGGATCGGTCTGTCAGCAACACCGAGCCGCCAATATGACGAAAAGGGAACGGAAGCGCTGTTAGGATTTTTTGGTCCGGTAGTTTTTCGCTTTACGCTTGAAGAAGCAATCGGGCGCTGCCTTGTCGAATACGACTACTACTTGCACCCGGTCTATCTGACTGAAAGTGAAATGGACCAGTGGTTCTTTATGACAGGTAAGATCAAGCAGAACGCTTGGCGCGAAAAGGACGGCAAGCCAGACGAGTACCTCGCCAAGCTGCTACGCGATCGGCGGGCGCTACTGGAAACTGCCTCAGGCAAAGTGGCAATGCTGAAGTCCCTGCTTGAAGAAAAGGATGCCAGCGGGTTGCGGCATACTCTTGTGTATGCTTCGGATAAAGGACCAGAACAGCTCGACAATGTGAACCGACTGCTACGGGACAAGAACATTTTGTTCCATCAGCTAACAGCGAAAGAAACCGCGAGCAGAGACCAGACAAAACGAATTATTGGCTCTTTCCAAGACGGCGAGATTCAGGTTCTGACGGCCAAGCGCGTACTCGATGAAGGCGTGAACATTCCGCAAATATGCAAGGCGTTCATTCTCGCGAGCACTACTGTGGAGCGGCAATGGGTGCAGCGGCGCGGACGATTACTGCGAACCTGCAGTGCGATCGGAAAGACGTTTAGTGTCATTCATGACTTACTGGCGTTACCACCCAAGATGGAAGACGGGCTCGACCCCGATGCACGTAGCCTCGTGCGCTCCGAGTTGCGCCGCGCACAGGAATTCGCGCGGCTTGCTGGCAATGCTGGACGTCCGGACGGGCCGTTGGCAACAATTGACAAGATGGTGGATGCTGCCTACTTGTAGGGCTGGAGGATTGCAAGATGCCACTGAATGACAAGAAGATAATCTCGATCATCCTTGAGGAATGCGCAGAGATCGAAGAACGCTGCAATGGCTACAGGGAAGAGATTATCGACGTGATTTCAGACATTTTTGAATACGAACGAGGTCATCGCGTTTCTGCGACGACTATCCAGAAGAAAATCAATGACAAATGCAACGCCGCTGCGCACTTCCTGGCGGACCAGCGAGCCCAAAATGCGGGTAAGTAGGAATTGGACACATGAAGCTACTTCGCGCCTCATTTGAAAATTTCCGGCTGCTCCGGAATCTGGAGCTTGAATTCGCCAGCGATGCCGAGAGGAACCTCACGATCATACGTGCGGCGAACGAATCAGGTAAGACGACGATCCTTCATGCGCTGCAATGGGCGCTCTACGGCGACGTTGCCTTGCCGGGCAAGGGCGATGGTTTTCGCTTGCATCCTATCGACTGGGATGCGAATGAGCGCAAACGGGTTCCAATCACTGCGACGTTGGAGTTCGAGTTAAAGACTTACCGGAGATTGGCCGGTAAACTACGCAAAACGCGGCGGCACTATCGCCTCGTTCGTTCCGCTTTCGAAGACGTGGAAAGCAGATCTTACCGTTCAGCATCAACGGTGAAGCTGTTTGCGCTGAACGACAGCGGCGCAGCTCCCATCGTTGCACCCGAATCCCTTATCAACGACGAACTACCGCCGGAACTGCGTGAGGTCTTCTTTACGGATGGCGACCGCGCGCTCAGCTTCATCGAAGCCGATGCAGCACTTTCGACCAAGCGCGAGCGCGTTCAGCGCGCTATCCGTTCCCTTCTCGGCGTCGGTGTGATCGGCGATGCGATTAAGCATGTCCGCAAATCTGCAGCAGAAGTGAACAGGAACGCGAAACAGGTCGGAAGTGACAGCGAGCTGAACAGCACCGCTTCACGCCTCGAAGAAATTAATGAGGACTGGAACAAACTGGAAGACGATCTCGAGGATGTGAAACAGCAATTCGCAGCATTCGAAGAGAAGGTGAACGAAACCGACCGCAAAATCGCAGCCGCCCTTCAAAAAGGTGACAAGGTGAAGCTACGGAAGGAGCTTGAAACCACCAGGCAAGATATAGGGCAACTCGATTACCAGCTCGCTACAGCCAACAAGGAACATTCGGCCCTTTTCCGTAGCCGCTCAATCGCGACCGATCTGCTTGCGCCCCTGCTCGGCAAGGCCTACGAGAAACTCGAAGAACTACACGATCAGGGCAAGATCCCTAACACGACGATCCCGGTCTTGCAAGAGCGCCTCTCAGCCGAACTCTGCATTTGTGGTGAAACGCTTGAACCGGGAGACCTGCAAGGTGACAAGCGTCGCGCCTATATTCAGAAGCTGATCGATGACAGCCAGCGCGCCGACGAAATTCAAGAGATTATTACTGACCTGTTTTACAGTGCTAAGCCGTTGCAAGGTGCTGGCAATGCGGCGACTAGCGAATGGCTAGAAGAGTACAAGAAGGTCGTCGAACGTCGGGATGGCATCCAGATCGTTCGCGATGAAGCGGGACGCAAATACCGAGGGCTGGAACTACAACTCGACGCATTGCCGAACACAGACATCCAAGGCCTGCGGGTAACCCTGCGGCAATACAAGGACCAGCGCGACCGGTGTCTGGCAAAGCGTGCTGCAATCGAAACACAGCTCACAGGGCTCCACCGTGAACGCGAAATCCTTGAGAACACACGCGACCGACTGCTGCGCGAGCAGAAGAAAGGCGCACGCATACTGGCCGAACTTGAAGTCACTCAGGATGTGATGAAGGTATTGATGAGCGCGTATAGGCGGATGGCGAATGAGGAACTCGCCAAGGTCAGCGAACGGATGAATTACATCTTTCTCGAAATGATCGGCGCGGACCCGCAACAGGGCGCGATTATCCGGCACGCCGAAATCAGCCGGGAATTCGACATAATCGTCTACGGGCCGAACAACAGGATGCTCAACCCGGACCGTGACCTCAACGGGGCATCGCGACGCGCACTGACACTGGCTTTCATCCTTGCGCTAACGAGGGTCAGCGAGGTCGAAGCGCCCAATGTCATCGACACGCCGCTCGGGATGACAAGCGGGTACGTCAAGCGCTCGATACTGCGAAAGGCAGTACGCGAAAGTACACAGCTCGTGCTCTTTCTCACTCACGATGAAATCGCCGGGTGCGAGGACATCATCGATGAGACGGCGGGTGTAGTTTTCACGCTGACCAATACGACGCATTACCCGAAAATGCTCGTCAACGATCCGGGCGTCGCTGAACGTAAGGTTCTGCGCTGTGAATGCAATCACCGCAAGGAATGCCAACTTTGTCAACGCCATGACGATGCGCAGGTCGACAGAGACATAGCGTCAATCATAGGAGACAGGTGATGGCGGACCGTTATTTCAATCCGTTTCAGGCGATCGACATTAACGTCCCAGAGGAATTCCACGAGGCGTTTACTCGTTACTGCCAAAGGAGCGCCGATGCGATCATCGATCAGAGTCCGTTTCCGCGCATGGTCGATCTCTGGTTCCTGTCTGTCTGCGTCGCAGCGCGGCTTGGTCTGGAACCTAGAGACCCCTCTAAATTCAAAACGAAGAAGATCATCGACGGATCGATATTCGGCAGCGATCCGTGGCGCGTGCATACCCTTATGCTGATCGCGATCGGAAAGACTGGCGATGTGCAGATCGTATCGGAACCGAGAAGGATGATGGTGCTCGCCAGCGGACTTGCCGTAGCTGGGCTACCCAAGATCATTGAAATGCTCAATGACGGTGATGCGGAGCCGATCTGGAACCTCTCGGATTGTATTGACGCGCTTTTGAGGAATGCAAAGGTAGCATAGGACGGCACGGATGATCAGATTGGTAGCTGGGGGAAATCGGAGTCGGGCGCGTTTCTTTGCATCATCGCCTGACCGTTGACCAGCAAGCCGAACAACAAAGGGAGGTAAACAGGTTGTTCAAGATTTGCGCCCGGACAATTCTGGAACTCGGGGCTGAACTTATCAGTTCGGATATTATTGCATTTTATGAGCTGATCAAGAACGCGTTTGACGCTAAGTCTACGAACGGTGTGGAAATTCATTTTGAAATCGTCCTACGGCGGAATGACTATTTGAGGATCCGCCAGAGGGCAACTGACGGATCGGTTGATATCAACGGTCTGAAGGTGAATGTTGAGCATGTTCTCAATCCGTCTGCCCCACAGAGCTCACTGAATCGTTTCCGCAGGGCGATCGACAGAGCCGAAGATCCAGCATCTCTTGTTCAGGCCCTTGACAATGCGTACACCGTTGAAAATCGAATTATCGTGTCCGACAGGGGCACGGGGATGTCGCATCAGGATTTGATCGATAACTATCTCGTAGTGGGAACAGCTTCTCGGAAACGCGTGATAGACGCCGCGCTCGCGAGTCCTAACGCAGAAAAACAGCGCGCACCCTATCTAGGTGAAAAGGGGATCGGACGACTCTCCGCCATGCGCCTAGGCGACAAGCTTACGGTCGAAACGGCAGAGAAACAGGACAAATACCTAAATTTGCTCAAAATTGACTGGTCTGCTTTTGGCGACCTAGAAGCGATGATTGATGAGATCGACATCATACCTGAGTGCGGTTCGGCGAAGCCGGAGCCAGACTGGAGCGGCACACGGTTGATCATCGGTGCTCTAGGAGCGGACTGGACATATGAGCGAGTCAAATACTTAGGTGAGCATGACTTTGCGCGGCTTACCGATCCGTTCGCTGATGCCAAGCGGAGACCCCGAATTGCTTTATTTTGGAATGGTGCGCGCGTTTCTATAGCTCGCATGGATCATCTTCTCTTGGCGCATCGACATGCAGCGGTAAAGGGACGTTATGTCTGCAATGATTCCGGCCCAACTCTGGAATGCAGCTACGAAGCTTTGAATCTGGGATTCGATCACCCGCGTGAAGTTGAAAAACGGGTATTCACCCCGCCCGACCTTGAAGGGGCGATTACCGGCACATCGAGAGAAATCCCGCCGTCAGCACTAGACGATTTGGGTGAATTCGAATTCGAGGCGTATTGGTTTAATCGGCGGCGCTTGGGAGCCATCGACAGCATTGGAAATCGGAACGTTGTGCGAGAACTGCAAAAGCGCTGGTCCGGGATCCTACTATTCCGTGATGGATTCCGGATTTTGCCTTACGGAGACGACGACGACGATTGGCTAGGCTTGGACCGGCGTGCGCTCGGTAGTATGGGGTACCTCCTCAACAAAGCACAATTCTGCGGCCGTGTTAAGATTTCACGGCTAGGCAACCCGCCACTCACTGACCAGACAAACCGCGAAGGCTTGCGTGTTTGCCCCGAACAGCAAGCGTTCATTGGCCTGCTGCAATTTGCCATTCAATACCACCTCCGTGAGTTTTTGAAGGACGTGCAACGGCGTTACAAAGGCCAGCCCATCGATATGACGGAAGCCAAGACGGATGTGTCTAGCCTCGAAAAAAGGGCAAGCGTGGCACTAAAGAAAATAAGGCACATAGCTCCAGTCTCGGCGAGTATTGTTGATGAATTGCAGCACACCTTCTTTGAAATAAAAGAATTCTTCACTCGTGCTGAAAGGCGGATTGCCGAGGTCGAGAGCGAGAATCGGCAGATGATGCAGATGGCGGGTGTTGGGCTGCTAGTCGAAGTCGTGGCCCATGAACTAGCCCGATCGACGGAAAATGCGCTTGCTGCACTTGAGGCCTTACGTGAGGAAGACGTTCCGGCCCAGATAGACGGATTGCTGAATTCGTTGCGGTCGGAGATGAAGTCGGTAAGTAAGCGCCTTCGTGTTCTTGATCCGCTTAGTGTTTCGGGCCGTCAACGAAAGGAAACGTTCAATTTGGGTAGCCTGATTGGAGATATTTTGAGCGGTCACGAGCTGCAATTTGCACGTCATGATGTGAAGCTGAAGGTTATCGTGCCTGAGCGTGCTGTTCGTATTCGCGCCGTCAAGGGAATGATCGTGCAGATAATCGAAAACTTGATATCGAACTCGCTTTATTGGCTGGACCTTCGCCAACAGCACCAGCCGGGCTTCCAGCCGTTTATCACCATTGCGATGGAAGATGATCCCCTCACGATCAACTATGAAGATAATGGCCGTGGTGTCGCGAAGGAGAACCGAGAGAAGGTCTTTCGGGCGTTCTTTTCGCTGAAAGAAAAATCCAAACGCAGGGGTCTCGGTCTCTACATCGCCCGCGACTGTGCCGAATACCACGGCGGAAGCCTGACACTGCAGGACGAGTTCAATCCCGAAACAGGCCGCCTCCATCGTTTCATTCTGCAACTGCCCGACGAGGTCGTTGTCTCATGAAGAAACTGCGCGAGCTGTTGAAAAAGAGGGTTGTCAAAAACGCTGTTGTTATCGATGACGTCTTCGACGATATACCGCGTCCTGACGAACTCACCGAGGGCGATTGGTCGAATTTCTTTGATGACCTGGGCGCTTCCGGAAACGCGTTACTTTCGAACCTGTTTCCGGGATATGAACGCACGTCTATGGGCGATCTGATCGGATCTCAGGAGTTTATCAGTATCTTGTGGGAATACCGGGACAAGCTGCCAACTGAAGCGCGTGAGCATTTATTCAGAGACTACGAGAGTACCCAGGAGGCAGAGCGGAAAATCTTAGAGGCACTTATCGTGGCCCTTGAAGGTTTCGGCTTGACCTGTTCAACGATGGGGAAGGAGTTCGATGAGAGAGCGAGAGAGGCGGACCTAATCTTCATCGATTTGTTCCTCGGCTTTCATCAGTCTGAACAGGATATGGACCGTGCAGTCTCCCGTGTCTCGCAACTCGTTACGAATCGTGCGCACAAGCCGCCACTAGTAGTATTGATGTCAAGGAGCACTCGGCTCTGGGAGAAGCGCAATGATTTTCGTGATAAGGCGGGACTTCTCGGTTCAACATTTCGGATCGCAAGCAAGGCTGATTTGACGAAGGATGGCAGGCTCGAAACTTTGCTGACCCGGCTGGCAAACCATTATGAAGATGCCAAACGGGTTGCTGCATTCGTCCAATCGTGGAATGACGGTTTGGAGCAGGCACGAGACAACTTTGTAAGAATTCTACGCCGCCTAGATTTATCTGATTTGGCACAGATTCGGACACTTTTGCTGGATTTCGAAGGGCAAAAGCTCGGCGAGTATCTCTTGGATGTTTCAGATCGTGTCTTACAGCACGAGATAGAAGCCCAAGTTGGAACAATATCCGCGGCTCAAGAATTAAACAAGATTGAGTTGGGCCAGTACCCTGCTCCGCATTTGGCAGGTTCATCTGATCTCCAAGACCTTGTGCATCGCATGATCTTTCAACACGTCCGAAGGTTGGAACTCTCAGTCGGTCAGGACGTGCCAACAATTCAATACGGGGACGTTTTGCGACGCAAGAACACAGAAACTGGGAAATTGACAAGTGAGGTATTTCTCGTTGCAACACCCGCGTGCGATTTAGCGCGCGCTGAGACAGAAAATGTGTTCGTTCTGCCTGGTACTCTAATGCCCCTTGTGGCGAAAGATTGGTCTTATGGAGCTACGGTAACCAAGACGCCGATCTTCAAATCGCAAGATGGGTCAAGGCATTGGATCAGGTGGCATCTTAAAAAACGACAAACAATCCCTCTTGCAACACTTTGCGAGGGGCTCCAGCACAGTAGCAGTTACGTACGCGTAGGTCGAATTCGTGAGATCTTTGCCACGGAACTTCAGCAGAAGTTGCTGGCTGATATGGGGCGTATTGGTCAGCCTGCAAAACCTCCCGCGACGTTTCCGGTTTCAATTGCCTTATATGTAGTTTCCCCTGATGCGACTACGCGCTCAGTTCCGGTTGAATCGATGGAAACCGCGAGCTGCTTCGTGGGTCGAGACGCACAGGGAAGGAGAGTCGACCATTTGGTGCTTGGAGAAGACGTGTGCGATGCGTTGAGGGAAACTATGCAGAGTTATCCGCTTGAGGATGTACGCACGTCGGCGAAGGAAAGCCTCTCAGCCATGAAGACCGATCTTGACTTCTTCGAGCGATTTGAACGGGGATTGATGGAACTTCCGCGACAGAATGGAAAATGGAATGCGGAAAAGGGTAAAGACAATCGGACGTACCTTTACCTCGTGCGAAATGAGGGAGTCGAAGAAGGTATTTCTGCAAAGAGTAATTACCGCAAGGCGCCTTTCGTCATGAAAATCACCGATATCCTCTCAGCAGAGGGAGAATAGATGGAAGCTGACAGCATATTTGCAAGGGCGGCCTCCGCGTTGTCAGTTGGCGGTCAAGAGACACTATACAAACCTCCCGTATTTGAATGTTCAGGTCTAACACACGAACCCTTTCGTATGCTTGACTTGCCGGCTGGTCAAGACTGTGAGAAACGGCTACTGCTTTGGGGTGTAGTCACCACATCTGGCGCTCAATTCGATGGCGACCGGACCGACGTGCATGACGTCTTGTCGCTGATTTGGGGTGGAGTGCTACGCGCATTTGGGCTTGGTTCTGTGCGGCTAATTGATGAGCCTCACGGCTTTGTTCCAGGTGAGATCGGCGCACGTTACGTGATATTTGAGCAATGCCCTTGGAACATCTCGGATGACACATTCGAGGCCGCAAGAAAATCCATGAATGCATGGACCGCATTCGCCTTTCACCTCTTAAGCGATGTGTTCCAGTGGGATCAAGGCCGATTGCAAAATCGTCCAGATTTGACCGTGGTACACAAAACCGAAGAACCGGTATGGGTGGTTCCTGTCACAAGGTACCTGAGAAATCCGAAAGATGTGACGATCAGCAAAAGAACATTTCCGGTTTGGATGTATTTCGCGTCACATGATCGCGGCGTGACAATCATTCGGATGCCGAAGAACCGTTTAGCTCTTCTGAGAGGCGCTTTGAGCCCCTATTCACCCGAGATGGTAAAGGGCGAAAAATCATTGGCGATCCTCGCAAATGGTATACCGAATGCAATTCCATTCGCTTTAACCAAGAAGGCGCACAAACTGTTTTCACTCACTGCCGATGGGTGTGAGAACGTAGTTGTGATGCCACTAGATAGTCACTGTCTCTTCATCGGAGATAAGACAATTGTTGCAATTCGCGGCGAATGTGGACGCGTCGTTTATGAACGGGAAAGAAAAAACCTACTTGAGCGACGAAGCGGGGAAAATAGCGTATTTTTTGCGGATTCGATTATTGACTGGAAGACACCAATGTCTCCAGGCGACTTTGAAGACCTTTGTGTTGATTTGGTTCGGAGGGAACCAGGAGTCCTTCAAGCGAAACCGGTTGGGACGGTCAACGACAGAGATAGCGGACGTGATATTCTGATTGACAGGAAAGTTCCCGCTCCCCATTCGACAGGAGCAAAAGACTCCACGTCTAAGGGTGGTGCCGCAGTCTGTTTCAAAGGAACAAGAGTTTTGCGCTTCATAGCGCAGGTGAAATCCCGACAACGGACGATTGGCAAAAGCGATGTTCAGGACATCAGAGACACGCTTGAGCGCCATCAGGCGGACGGATTTCTCCTGATCGCACATCCGAGAATCAGTTCTTCACTTGTGGATCATTTGGACGGTATGAGAAGGAAGAAGGTCTTTCAAGCCGAATGGTGGGAAGCTCGGGATCTTGAAGATCGACTGCGACGGCATCCCGATATCGCTAAGCGTTACCCAAGGCTGATGTCCCTACACGCTCTTAGTTGATTTCAGTCAATATTTTAGCTACTTGTGGCATGCGAGGCAGACTTTGGCTTTTCCGTACAAGTCGTCAATATCTAGAGGCTCGCTATCCGGCCTAAGCGGGTTTGGCTTGGCTTTGGAGCGCATGCGGGCCAAACGTCGTTCATGATCCGCCCTAATCTGCACGATCCTCTCCGGCTTTTCAAGCTGCTGGAGAGATTCACCTTGGCTCCATGTAAAAGGTGAACCGTTTTCAACGGCGTTTTTTTCGTACGCCTTGGCTTCCTCGAACGCCTCCGGGTGCTGCTGTTTGAGCCGAACCCATTCGATCTTCTGCTGGAAAAAACAAAAAGTGCAGCCGCTACGCGTTCTCCAAGAATAATAATTCGGTAGGCCAAGCCCGGCTCCATCTAGGATTTCAAGCACACCAGCTTTATCGATCCCGGCCTGCTTGAACGGCAGTTTGACAACCAAATTGCTATGTTTAGAGGAGTACCCTTCACGGAACTGCTCGTCACTGCGAATAGCAACATAACTGTAGATCATCGTTCCATTGGCAAGCAATGGGCGAAGCCAGTGCTCAAACGGGCGCAGTTTAAGCTGCCGTGTGCACCAGCGCGTTTGCGGCGATGGCAGAAAGTGGTTGTATTGCTTAAGCCAGAAATCGAAGTCACGGTCAGGATTCAGCCGCAAGATCGGTTTACCAAGAAAACCTTCAAGTCGCCCTAGAAATTCATACACTTCGGGCAGTTCCTTGCCTGTGTCCGTAAAAAAAAACTGGATATCGATTGCGGGATGGTTTTGCCGCATGTAGACGGCTAGCGCCGCGCTATCTCGCCCACCGGACAGCCCGAGCACATGCTTCACAGCAGGTTTGGTCATGAGGCTGCTCTTTCTTTCTTATTGTGCCCAGTCGACGCTGTCTGAATATAGCGCGTCGTGAGTTCCGCTAGCGCTGCCAGAATTATTCCGCGTTGGCTGGTGGCGGTCTGTCCGATGGTGTTAGCGACACGCTCAACTAGATCTTTGACGGCAGTGCGATCCGTATCCGCGATGTTGAATTCCTCCAACAGCGGTTGAGGTCGGCCGTCCATGGCGATCACAACGGCTATCGCCTGCCGTTTGTCAGGACGGCCTTTAACGCGAGCATACGTCTCGGCACGTAGGAATTTTTGGGCCATTTCGGCGAGCTCTATGGCGCACCGATCAAGGTCGGGATCGAACCATTCTCCGGCCGGCTTATTTGCGGCAAGACTGGCTATACCCTCCACACTCTCGTCGGAACCATCGAACTGCGATAGTCTGCCCACGAAAGCCTCGAGTCGAAAATCACCGGAGAGCTGTTTTATATTCTCAGCGCGGACGCGCAACTCCTGTAAAGACCGGGGCGAAATGTTAGGAACCTGCAACTCTGCCAACATGATTTCCCGCAAGCGGTGCAGCATTGACGTGTACGCTCCAACTAGCTCATGCAGCCCCTCACGAACGCTTTCGATAACAAGGCGCAGATCGTTTTCGTCTCCAAACGAAACGTCCTCGCCGAGTGTTTCCGGAAGATCGTTAAACAGGAACTGGTTTGGATCGTGGGCGCGCTTGAACAGTTCGCGTATTCTTAAGGCATTCGAAGATAGCCGCATCGTCCTCTTGGTCCATTTCGGAAGCCGCTCGTACACTGCGACAAGGCCACGTCCGACATCGATGGGCTCAAGGTGAATAAGCTGGTTCGCCGTGTCAAGATCGCGGACAACTTGAGCCAGTCCCGACAATAGTCGACGCGCAACATAGCTAAGGTCCATCCAGCGCACTTGGACAAACGTCGGGTCTTTGGCCAGATAGTCGACATCCACGTCGTCGAATTTCGCCCTGAAAATACCGTCACGATACACCGCAATTTTGTCGCGATGCGATAACACGAAGGCGACCGCAAGGACTGGCATCATGCCCTGTTTCACGCCGAAGGGCGGCTTAGACCACTGCTCGAACAACTCAGAGAAGGTTACCGTGCGGTTGGCACATTCCTTGACGTGGTTAATCGCCTTCTTCCAGATCGCGGCTAAGTTGCAAGGATCAGTGCTTGTTATCGGTGAAACGTAACGCCCAATTGCTTCCTCCGTAACGTACAGGCCTGTGGCTTCCAGAATGGAAGCAAACAGACCACCCTCGGCTGGAAACCCCACGATCCCAAGCCGCGGCGCACCCTCATTCATTACCATGCACCGTAACAGGGCGTTCTGAGCTGCGATTGCGTTGCTTGATGGTTTCTGGCGGTTTAGCAATTCGCTATGTAGGCGCGGCGATTGACCGAAACGACGATCCGCTAGCTCGGAAGCTATACCGTTCAGATCGGCCTGCCGTAACCGCTTGGGCCTGTGTTCTTTTTGGAACCATAGCGCATTGTCAAATGCCTTGCGCAGTTCCGCTTCCAGCAATGTTTGTAGAGTAACGAGACGTGCGGAGACTTCCCGTCGCGCGACGGAATCTCCCGCAAGCCCTGGGTGATTGTTGCTGACGCTGTCCAGTGCAAACAATTCTCGCGCTAGTGGAACTATAGCCCAGAAACTTTTCGATATCCCTACAATGATGTCCCATGCGTCACTATGGCGCGTGGCCTTACGGCATACGTCCTCGGCGTAGTCGCGGCTTTCTCCCTCCGTTGGAATCGCCAAAAGGAACTGGCCGATCACGCCGTTCTCCGGTTCATGTTTGGCGACGAAATCGACAAGGCTGCTGACTGAGACGATGTTCACGTCAAACCATCTGAGCGCACCTGTGTCGTGGTAGTGGCGTTTGGCGAGGATCGGGTGCAGCCCGGCGAGCGACTTGAGCGCCTTTAAATCAAACTCGTCGATCTCGTCGAGTGCGGTGCGGACCGCCTCGTCTATGTTGAAGTCGCTCCCTGCAAAGATGGTGTGGGCGTTGAGGAATTTCTTGAAGATCGTGAACGACCATGTACCTAGTTGCGAAAGCGCCCTTTCAAGCCCATTGGCTGAGGTTTCAGGGAAACAGCTGCCTAGCAAGGCCGAATTCGCGACGAGTCCCGAACGCTCCTTGAACAGGTCAATGACGGAAATTGTTTTGAGCAACCGGATGTGAACGGCGTCGGCGCCGATTGCCTCGCAGCGTTCAAGCGCTTCCGCTGCCAACGCCCACCGGTGACCATCGGGTGAAGCTAAAATGGATGGCTCTAAGTTGGCGCGAAGGTAGTCCCAAAGCCGGTCCGGGCCGTATAGTTCACCTTCCCTAGCGTGACACAGAAAGTCTCGAAACCCGTGAGGCTCAGATGAGTTCAAGAAGGCGAATATACTTCGTTGGTTCTGCCCGAAACGCCGACGCGAAATCGGTCCAAGAAGGCATGCTACGACAGGGTGCAGCGGCCAGCATGTTTCCAGAATGGAGGCTATGCGCCCCGCATCAGATGCACGATCCCGACATGCGAAGCTCGCGACGGTGGCTGCTAGGGTGCTAGGCTTCTTTGGGTGATGATCGCTTTCGATCGCGCGTGAGATCAGGTCGATCTGTTCTTCGCCTACTGTATTGACAATAAGGTCGATGAAACGGCCCTGGATCTTCGCCCACTCGTCTCGCATCTCGTATGAAAGGCGATGGGCGTATTCCTCGAACGCTTGGTGTAACACACCCACGACAAGAAACCGCCCCTGACTCCGTGACGACGCTTCGGCGAGCTGCTGGAGAATGTAGATATCGGAGCCGTCGCGGGCGGCTGCCTCTAGGAATTTGCCTAGCTCATCGATGAAAAGAACGAGCCCGCCGTGTGTCTCGGGATTTTCGCTAGCGATTTTGGTCAGTGTGGCGATCAGGTTGCTTTCGGTCCAGCCGCCACGCGGCCGACGGGATACGAGCGCTGTCCGCCTTACGGATTCTCCGATGACAGTGACGGGATCGTCGCGTCGTGCGACGACGGGAAGAATACGCCACCCCTTTGTTCCAATCGGCAAAGTGTCCCTGATCGTCCTCGTCAACTCCTGGCCGAAGATCTTTGCTGCTTCGTCCTGCAGTCCTGTATCGCCGTTTAATAAAGCACTTAGGGCGACGACAAGGCTTGATTTACCACTGCCGTAGGGGCCAGTCCAAGTGAATGCGCCCTGTCCCGTTTGGGAGACGTGGCGTGCCATTGTCAAAAGAATGTTGGAGGACGACTGCGGACATACGAATCCTTCAAGGGCCGCCACATGGCCAAGATCAGAATCGATGCGGATCGATCTAAGGAAGCGCCGGGCTATCCGAACACGGTCGTTCAATGACATCACATTGGCTCCATGTCGGTAGGCGTGTTGAAATCGCAGTAGACCCAGGACAGGGCAGAACCCCCTTCCATTTCGGTAGTGCGAATAACCTGCTTCAGACCGGCAGTCTCGGACCATCTCAGCGTACCGCCTGTAACCTCATCAAGTGCAGCAAGACGGTCGACGACATCGTTTTCGTCTAAAAGGAATACGCGGCCCGGACCGCCGGGCGCATGAGCGATGGCCTCGAAGGACAATGTGGCTGAGTTTGGTGCATACCGTGACCAGAAGTCGACCAAGGCATAAGTAAATACACCATCGCCCAATGTCGTCTTGGGGCCTCTTACAAAGCGAAAACCGTCCTTTTTGCCGATGGCCTTGATTAGCCCCAATTCTGTGAGCGGTGACTCAAGCACGTCATCATGGCCAGTCTTGCTGGACGGTTGCCACGCGACGTATGTGCGAACGAAACACGCAACATCGTTCTTGATTGTCGTATCGGCAACTCTCAGCCAATTTCGGTCCTTAGCAAGACGTTTGAGCATTATGATCACCGCTTCACGGTCGAAGGTCACAGCAGAATAGTGGTTGAACGCCCAATACCATGTAGTCTTCTCTTCGTAGGCCGCCAACTGCCAATGGATTAGCCACAACGTTGCGGGGTGCTCCATATACGGGTCGACTCCCGTCCGTCCAAACAGTAGGCGGCCGAGTGCTGTGGTCCGAACCGTATTTTTTGCGGGTTCAATGATTACTCGGGCTGCCTTGGCCCAATGGCGCATAGACGCCACCATATTTTTACCGACGCCAAAACGTGCGATAGCGTCTCCGCCCCAGCATGTGACTCGGTTGTCAGCTTGATGTTCGGTTTCTACGACGCGGTCCAATGCCTTTTTCAGCCATCCGTAGCGGAGTGGAAAGGTTTCATGGCCCGAAAACTGAGGGTTGTAGCCTGCTTGAAAAAGTGGTCCGCGCGCCATGCGTACTCCGGCTACTGGATGATACCTCCAGGTCGACTGTAGCTGACAAACTGTGCTATGTTCGACAGTGACCGGAGTTGCTCCCCACTAATCCTACTTAGCTTTCGAACCCGCTAGCCTTAAGAATTTTAGACTCAGTTTCATAAAGAGGAAATGAAAAATAGAAACAGCGTTTATTTTGACCATCAGGCTACAACACCGGTCAATCTACATGTTTTGGACGAAATGATCCCTTATTTTAGTAATTTGTTCGGGAATTCGCACTCGTCGGAGCATTGCTTCGGATGGGAATCTTCGCGTGCGGTCGAGGACGCCACTGGTCGCGTCGCTCGGCTGATCGGTGCCGATGCCGATGAGGTTATCTTTACTTCAGGGGCAACCGAGTCGAACAACTTGGCGTTACTTGGCCTAGGACGCCGCGCGGCTGGTGGCAAGCGCCGCCGCATTTTGTTGAGTGCAGTAGAACACAAAAGCGTGCTGGAAGCTGGCAGAGTCCTAGAAAAGCAATACGGTTTCACAGTTGAAACAATACCGGTCGATGGCGAAGGATTCGTCGAACTATCGACCCTGGAAGAAATGCTGGACGAAGATGTCCTCGCGGTTTCTGTGATGGTGGTGAATAACGAAATCGGGACAGTTCAGGACATTAAAGTGGTATCAGACGTAGTAAGACGTCAGGGGACGATTTATCACTGCGATGCTGCGCAAGCGCCCCTTGCAATGCGCCTTGACACCATATTGCAATACGTGGATATCTTGAGCCTATCGTCTCACAAAATGTACGGACCGAAAGGAATCGGAATTATTTGCATATCGCGCGCCTTGGAAGATCAGATCGAGCCGCTGTTATACGGTGGGGGCCAACAGAACGGATTGCGTTCCGGTACTGTTCCTGTACCGCTTTGTGTTGGAATGGCTGCCGCAGCGGATCTATTTACTCAGTGCGATGCCGACGAAAAGCGCTCGCAATTGCGTCGTCGGCGCGATGCATTCCTCGCTAAGCTGAACAATCTGGCTTGGCCCGTTGCTGTGAATGGCCCGCGTGGCGAGCACCGTCACCCCGGCAACGCCAATGTCCGATTTGCGGGCTTTTCTGCGCACGATATTCTCGGTGCGCTTCAGCCGCGTCTCGCGGCCTCGACAGGTTCCGCGTGCACTACAGGAATCCCGGAACCGTCGCATGTCCTCAGAGCCATTGGCTTGGACAGTGACGATGCCGAGGCATCTATCCGTTTCAGTCTCGGCTTTGGCACAAGCGACGAGGACGTTGAAGAGGCCGTCGGTTTTATTGAAGAAACCTTAGCAAAGTTGTCTTCGCCAGTCTGAATGATGAGAGTGGCTTTGACTATGTTTCAAAAGACAAGAAGATTTCACTTTACCTCCCACGACCACCGAAATCTTCTGACGCTGAAGTGGCCACCGAGGTATTTGCTCTTGCGAGGGTGGTTAGATGATCAAGTGGAAAATCGATTCCTAAACTGCCGTCGAAAGCAGCACGAAGCAAACTTTGTCCAGCTGCGAGGAACGGTTTTGCGAGGAATGGTTAATCAGTCGGCCATCTGTCTGCATCCATTGGCATCGTTGGGCGTTTATGCCTCGATAGTATAGGCTTCCTGGCCCGCCGATTCCGGACGGACAACGGGAAGCGATCCGCCTGCTGTTCTGTCGGATTGAGTTTTTGGCACGGGGGATTAACTCCCTGCTTGCAAGTCTCCTGGCGCCGTTATTGGGCAAGGCCCTTGAACGTTGAAATTCGCCGGATGGTGGAGGCGGACGTGGCCCGGGTAGTGGCCATGGAGAACTGCTGGGACTACTTGAGCAAATGGAGAGAGGAGGGCTATCTGCAGGTGCTCGGGAAGCCCTTTCTCTTCTGCCCCCTGGTGGCGGAGGTGCAATCTGGCGGAAGGACGTCACCAGGGGAAGCGGGGACCCTGGCCGGGGCAGCCGTGTTGGCCCTGATGGTCGATCACGGCGAGCTCTGCAACCTGATGGTTCCGCCCCGATACCTGGGAAAGCGGGTGGGCCGGCTGCTCCTGGAGCAGTGTCTGGAGGTGGCCCGGCAGCGGCAGTTGACCCGCATCTTCCTGGAGGTGCGCCATTCCAACCACCGCGCCATCCGCTTCTACCGGCGCAACGGATTCCGGATCGTCTCCAGCCGCCAAAACTACTATCGGGATCCCCCGGAGGATGCCTGGGTGATGGAGCGGGCAACCGCGGCGGCCCGGCTCTCAACGGGGGCCACCGGTCTCTTGAAGGTGAAGAAACAGGGTGTCTTCATGGCCTATCGGGAATAGGCCCATGTTCTGTTAAACCGGTTGGTTGCATTAGGGAACATGGATAGACAGGATGAACAGGATAAAAAGAATGAGACGCTGTTGCGCGGGCAGCGGACGGGCTCGCTGATCGGATGCTCATTCAAGGTGATCCATGACCATGGGGACGGGCATTGGAATCGTTGTTGAAGAAAGGGTAACGGTCGAACTCGAGGGGGGGAGAGAGAACGTTCGTCCCGGAGCACTCTGTCCAGGCCCATCTACCAGGAATCCTGTATATCCTGTTCATCCATGTTAATCAGGCAGTTAAATCAGGGGTTGTTTCAGACAAGTCCGCCGATCAGTGGGGGTCGGCCGGGGCGTTCCAGGGCCGCAATGCCAGGTGAGCTCCCAGTATCACGAAAACCAGAAGGGCCGAGAGCAGGCAGTAGTCGCAGAAGGCCCGCAAGATGAACGCCTGCACATACAGCAGGTAAAGGGTTGCCAGGAAGGCCGCCAGGCTGGCGATCAGGCTGAAGCGGAACACCTGCCGGAAGCCCGACAGGCCGAAGATGCCGGCGCCGGTAATGGCCAGATAAAAGGCGAAGCCGAACCAGGCGATGGAGACGCCGCCCCAGTGGGAATAGGCGCTGTTGAGGACCTGGTCGCAGCCGCCGGCAGGACCGCAGGGGATCAGCAAGCCGGTGAGGCTGTGGAAGCCTACGTAGCCGGAATCGACCATTCCGGCAAAGCCGGCCAGCACCATCACGCGAATCGACCAGGGATTGCCGCTCACTGGAGAGACCGGATGCCGTCGACGATTCTCTGTTCGAACTCGAATTCGTCCCTGCTGTTGGGGATGGGCTTTCCGTTCAGAAAGAAGGCGGGAACCGAGCGGACCTGTGCCATCCGGCCTTCCATGATGTCACGGTAGATCTTGTCCCCCACCTCTTTAGCCCAGAGGTCTCGCCGGAAGCGGGCCAGGTTGAGCTGTAGTTCGGCGGCGTAGCGGAGAAAGTGGGTTTGGGCATCCGGCACCTTGGCCCACTCGTGTTGGCGCTGCAGGAGCAGGTCGTGCATTTCCCAGAACTTGTACTGGAGTCCGGCGGCCTCGGCCGCCCGGGCGGCGATCATGGCGTTGCCGTGAGCCCTCTGCATGGGGTGGTGCTTGAAGACGATTTTCAACTCGGAGCCGTACTTTCTTGCGATCTTGGCCATGCGGCTGCTGGCGGCGGCGCAAGCCCCGCACTGAAAGTCGACGAATTCGACCAGGACGGCCTTGGCCAGGCTGTTTCCCTTGCTCCAGCCCTGCGGACTGATCGGGGAAAGGGTGTCGTGGGAGCTTGCGGCCGGTGTGGAGACCGCCTGATCGTTGGCGCTTCGCTGCAAGTAGAAGGCCGCCCCAAGAGCCACGACCACCACCACGGCCAGGACGGCCAGGGGTTTGGCGATCGAAGGGCTCTTTCGCCCTCCGGACTTGCCGCGGGCCCCCGAACGCTGTCTTTGGGAGGAGGACGCCTTTGGCATCAGTGAATTCTCCGAATCCGAGCCACGATTCCTATCGCCAAATCCCTACGGGGACAGGGAGATGTCATCCTTGTTTCCCCGGACGCCGTCGGCGCCCAAGGACAGGATCTGCAGACCCTCCGGACCGGTGCGCTGGAGAATGAGCGGACGCCCCCAGGCGTCGAAGCGAATGGAAGTGGCCATGTGCCGGGGGAAAAGCAGATCGTTCAGCCCGGACAGGTTATCGGCCTGGGGGTACTTCCCATGGACCGCCTTGTACTCCTTGACGGCTTTGACCAGCTTGCTCAGGTCCTGGCGGGTCTGCCGGTCTCTGGTCATGTCCAGGGCCTGGCGCAGGGTCTCGACCTGAACCCAGTTCCCGTCCGAAAAGCGGACGGCTTCCACCTCCCACCTCCCCCGAGAGTTCCGAGTCAGCTGAAAAACCATGTTCAAGCTGGCTTCGGCAACCGCTTGTTTGCCTCCGACCTGCCGGACTTTCAGGACTTCCAGCGTTTTGCCCTCGATCTCCATCAGCCCCAACTTCAGAATTCTGCTTCGAGCGGTGTCGGGGCTGAGCTTGCGAGAGGAGGCACAAGCGGCAAGGCAGCCAGCCAGCGCCAGCAGCGCAAAGATCCGAAACCCGTTCATGGAAAAATCATCCTGGATTCTCAGGGCGTGCCGGCTCTGAGGAGCTGGACGTGGACGGCGCCGTTGACCTGCTGGGAGACCTGCAGGGCCTCCTGGACCACGGGGCGGCAATCCTGGGGCACTTTTTCGATGGTCTGGATCAGGGAGGCGTTGATCTTCTGGGTGGCCTTCAACAGTGCCTTCAGGAGTTTCTGACCCTCTTTCCGGTCGGGATCTTCGCTTGCAGCCAGGTCGTCGGCTCGGTTCAGGGCCAGGGCGTACCCGGTCAGGTACCTCCCGGCCTGGTCCTGATCGCATTTCCGAACCAGGACCCGGAACTGTTTCAGCCGGTCAAAAACGATGTCCAGGTATACGCCCAATCGCTTTCGGGGGTTCTTGGCCTTCTGAAGGGCCTCCTCTTCCGATGGAGAGAACTCCTCGGGGGAGAAAACGTCCTCTGAGGCCGAGGAATGGTGAGCCAGGCCGAAAGTTGCCGCCAATATGCCGAGGGCAACCAGCCCGCGGAACAACGGGGTGCGGAATGACAGGGGTGGCGGCAGCAGGGGACTACCTCTCGTTCATGGGAATGTAGGGCGCCGGATGAGAGGGGCCGGTGTAATCGGCCCTGGGCCGAATCAGGCGGTTGTTGTCCAGTTGCTCGAGCACGTGAGCGGCCCAACCGGAAATGCGGCTGACCGCGAACAGCGGGGTGAACAGGTCCACCGGGATCCCGAGGTTGTAGTACACCGTGGCGGAATAGAAATCCACGTTGGCGTTGATGTTCTTCTCCCGTTTCACCACCTCTTCGATCACCCGGGAGGTTTCAAACCACTTGCGGGTGCCGGAGCTCTCGGAAAGGTCGCGGGACATTCGGCGCAGGTGGGTGGCTCTCGGGTCTTCGGTCCGATAGACCCGGTGCCCGAAGCCGCTGATCTTCTGCTTTCTGGCCAGGGCTTCCTTGACGTAGGTTTCGGCTCGCTCAGTCTCCCCGATGGCGATCAGCATGCGCATGACATCCTGGTTGGCGCCGCCGTGCAGGGGGCCTTTCAAGGTTCCGACGGCCGAGGCAATGGCGGAATGGATGTCGGTCAAGGTGGCGACAGTCACCCGGGCCGCAAAGGTCGAGGCGTTGAATTCATGGTCGGCATGCAGGATGAGAGCCACGTCCAGGGCCCGCTCGGCGGTCGCATCGGGCTTTTTCCCGGTGAGCATGTAGACGAAGTTGGCGGCATGGGAAAGCCCGGAATCGGGGCTGACGGGTTCCTGGCCGTTGCGAATGCGGTCAGCCGTGGCCACGATGGACGCGATCTGGCCGGTCAGGCGATAGGTCTTTCTCAGGTTGGCCGGTTTGTCGTTGGCCGCGGCATCGGGGTCGAAGTGGGACAGGGCGGAGACAGCCGTGCGCAAAACATCCATGGGGGGAGCGTCCGCGGGCAAGCTCTTCAGCAACTGAAGCACAGGCTCCGGCAAGGCCCGGCTGCGACCCATGTCCGATTTCATTTCGTCCAGCTCCGTCTGCTTGGGGAGGCGGCCGAACCACAACAGATAGCAGACTTCCTCAAAGGTCGAATGTTCCGCCAGATCGTGGATGTCTATGCCTCGATAGGACAGAATCCCCTTCTGTCCGTCGATGTAGCAGATGGATGAGGTCGCCGCCACAACATCCTGCAAGCCTTCCTTAAACCTGGACATTCACCACTCCTTCTCCGTCCTGTCAAGTAACCGTGCGATGTGCTTCCTGCGGGAAAACCGGCGGGGCCAGCCCGAAACGGGGCACGCGGTCTGATAGCGAGGCGGGAATTCTAAACCAAAGCCCTCGGTTGTGGGAAGGAAATTCGTGACCGGGATGCCGCCTGCTGTCATGATCACGCCCCCTGGTGAGCAATGCGGGTTAAAACCACCACGCCTTCCAGAAGAGCAGGCCCAGGGCGCCGGCAAATCCCAGCACCACCCGGTACTCGCGGTTGCGGCGGTAGTGTTGCAGGCTGAACGGCGACCGTCCCCGGCCGGTCGGCCAGCGAGTCGGGAGAAAGAAGGGGACGGTTTTTCGGTAATCCGGATATCGGGTGGGGAACAGGTGTTTCAGGCGCTCCTCCTCGGCCCGCATGGCCGGAAGGTAAAGAAGGAAGAAGCAGGCCAGAAACAGGACCAGGATCAGCAGGCTGCGCCCGGCCAGGCTGAATCCCAGGCCGATCACCAGGCTGCCGAGGTAGAGAGGATGACGGGTGAAGGCGTAGGGTCCGGAGACGGCCAGTTGGTCGTTCTTGCGGACATGGCCGGCGGCCCATCCCCGAAAGAGCATTCCCAGGAAGGCCAGAGCGATTCCCACCGGCCAGAGGGGCCAGGTGGGGCGCGCCAGCCAGAAATAAAGGCCGGCCAGGAGAAAGCCGGCGGGGACTCGGAGGCGGGTGAGGATCGGCAGCATGAGGCGTTCCGACTCAGTTGGACCGGAATGGAGGCAACGCTTGGCCCCGGGCTTGCTCCAGCCGCCTCACCACCGCGTCGAAGACCTGATCCACCGTGACCAGAGTCATGCACTGGCGCCGGTACTTGCGACAGGTCCTCTTGTAGCAGGGCCCGCAGGGAACCGGGTGGAAAACCGCCAGGTCGTCCGGGTGGGGGGACCCGTTCCGGCGGGGATCGGTCGGGCCGAAGATCGCCACCACCGGCGTCCGGCAGGCCGCGGCCAGGTGCAGCGGCCCGGTGTCGCCCCCCACGAACAAGCGGGCTCGCCGGGCCAGGGCGATGAACTGGGGCAGGGTGGTCGAAAAGGTCGGGGGCGGATCGCCCGGACAGGCAGCCATCACTTCCCGGACCAGGGCCTCTTCTCCCGGGCCCCAGGTCAGAAGCGTCTTCAGACCCAGCTCGCGCCGGATTCGACGGTGGAGCAGGCCATAGTTGGAGGGAGACCAGTTCTTGGTCACCCAGCCTCCTCCGGGATTGAGGATGATGAACTCTCTCAGGCTGCGTTGGGCCAACTGCACCTCGACATAGGCCCGATCCGACTCTTCCACTCCCAGCTCAATCCCGCCTTGGCCTCGGGTGGCTCCCTGGCTGGCCACCAACGCTCGATGCAGGTCGCTGACGTGGGGGGACTCGGGATCCGGCGACACCCGCCTGCCATAGAGGATTCGACAACCGGGCTCTTTCAGGTGAGGCTTGTCGAATCCCACCAGCAAGCGGGCGCCGGAAAAGAGGCCGAAAACAGCCGACTTCCAGAGTCCCTGGAAGTCAAAGGCCACCTCGTACCGTTGCTGCTTCATCAGGCTCTGACATCGGTGGATCTCTCGCCAGGTCCAGGGCCGCCACAGCGCCCGCCTCCACTTGCGGGTATCGACTTCAATCACCCGGTCGAGCCGGGGATGGTTTCTCAGCAGGACTGCTGCTTGCTTCTCGACCAGCCAGTCGATCCGGGCCCGGGGGAAAGAGGTCCTCAAGTCCGACAGGGCGGGAAGCGTGTGGACCACGTCACCGATCGAACCCAGCTTGATGATCAGGATCCGATTCATCGATCCTTCTTCCCCTTGGGGGGAGGCGGCCCCTGGGTCCGCAGCAGCCCCTTCAGCAGGCTCCGGGTGGAGTGGTCCTTGGGGTCGCCGGCAATGGCGACCCGTCCCCCGTAGGAGAGAACCACTTCTCTTTCGGGAACTGTCTGCTCGCTGTAATCGGTTCCCTTGCAGTGGATGTGGGGCCGCAGCGTACGAAGCACCCCTTCCACGTTCAATTCCTCAAAGACCAGCACGTAGTCCACGCACGACAGGGCTGCCAGGATTTCGGCCCGTTCCTGCTGGGGCATCAGGGGACGCGGAGGTCCCTTGAGCGCGCGCACGGAGGCGTCGGCATTGACGGCAACCACCAGGCAGTCCCCCAACTGCCGCGCCTCCCGCAGGTAGCGGACGTGGCCCACGTGGAGCCAGTCGAAGCATCCGTTGGCCAGCACCACCTTGCGCCCACGCTTCTTCAGGTCTGTCACCAGAGGCTGCAAGGCCTCCAGGGAGAGGATCTTGGCGTTTGTCTGAAACACTTCTGTTTCACTCTGTATCGGCGGGTCCCTCGTATGGAACGGCGGCGCGGCCAGGTGAAAAGTGAATAGTGGCTAGTGAATAGTGGATAGTTACCAGACCCAAACACTAAGCATCTTGTCGGTCTCGGCGCGGTCGTTCAAAGAACGCAACCAAGTCGACAGGCACGTACCGGTTCCCGAAGTCCTCCACTGACCACTCTCCACTCTCCACTATCCATGAGAACTGCGGGCCCTATCCCGGGCAACAGCTTCCTTGAGTTCCTGGCGGCTCACCGTGGCGGTGCCGTGCTTCATCACCACCAGTCCGCCGGCGTAATTGGAGAGCCGGGCCGCTTCCTCGAAGCTGGCTCCGGCGGCCAGGGCCAGGGTGAAAACGGCAATGACGGTATCCCCGGCGCCGGTGACGTCGGCGACCTCGTCGCTCCCGAAAATCGGGATGGAAAGGGAGGGCTTGTGGGGAGTGAAGAGCACCATCCCCTCCCGTCCTCGGGTGATGAGGACCGCCCTTGATTTCAACTTTCTCAACAGGCGCCTGCCCGCCTTTTCCAGCCGGTCCTTGTCGTTTCCGATCTCGTACCCCAACAGGGCCTCTACCTCGGGCTCATTGGGGGTGGAGGCGGTCAGTCCGGAAAACTGCAGCAACTGGTGCCTGGAATCCACCGTGATGGGGAACTCCTCTCGCATCCCGGCCAGCCGGGCCACCAGTGCGGGGCTGACGTAGCCCAGCCCGTAGTCGGAGATGATGAGGCCTTGGCAGAATCCCAACAGAGGCGCCAGGCGCCCCCAGACCGCCTGCTCGGTCTCCCGGGTGTGTCGAAAGCGTCTCTCGCGGTCCAGCCGCAGGACCTGGTGCCGGGTGGAGTGGGCCGAGCCGGCCAGGAAGCGGGTCTTGACGGGAGTCGGGTAGTCCCCGTCCCTTTCAATCGTGGGAATGGAGAGCTCTGTGTCCTGGAGTTGTCGGTGGAGCTCCTCTCCGGCGGCGTCCCGGCCCAGGATTCCGACCGGGACGGGATGGGCCTCCAGCGCGATCAGATTGTTGATGGCGTTGGCCGCGCCCCCGGGAAGAATGCGCGATTCCCTGTGCTTGAGGATGAGCACCGGCGCCTCCCGAGAAATCCGGGAGAACTCTCCGAACACGAACTCGTCCGCCACCAGGTCGCCGTAGACGACGATGGAACAGCCGGGAAAGCCGTCGATGATCTCGGTGTAGCGGCGGGCGTCGGGGGCAGTCATACCGCCTCCAGCACCACCCGGCTGGCCTCCAGCAGATTCTCCACCACCCAGTCGGGCCGGACTTTCCACTGGTTCCTCTGGTGTTCGTAGGCCCCCCGGCCGTATCCCGAAAGGACAAAGACGGATCGGGCGCCGGCGTTGTGGGCCAGCTCGATATCGCTGTAGCGATCTCCGATCACGAAGGATCTGCCCACGTCGACCCCGAATTCCTCGACCGCGCGCCACAACATGCCCGGCTTGGGTTTGCGGCATTGGCACACCTGGCGATAGGGGGGCTCGCCGGCCGTGGGATGGTGGGGACAATAGTAGACGCCGTCGAAGTAGGCTCCGGCACGCTCCATTTCCCGGGCAAGCTTCGAGTGGACCTGAGCGACCAGTTCTTCGCTGAAGTAGCCGCGGGCCACCCCGGCCTGGTTGGTCACCACGATGGCTTTCACTCCCCCCCGGTTGAACCCGCGAATGGCCTCGGCACTCCATGAGTAGACCTGAAAGCGGGAGAGATGGTTCACGTACCCGACCTCTTCGCTGATGGTGCCGTCCCGATCGATGAAGGCCGCGATTTCAGCCATGGGTGTGAGATTGGGTTAGAGTGGGGCAATCGAGGCTTGGGGGAGATCCCTGGCGGGGTTGCCGCTCCCGCAAGCCCGCGGGAGGGCCGGGCATGGCCCCGAGGTTGACGGGAACGGCCGTTCCTCCGAGCAACGGCGTCCCTCAGCTACCTGCCCGGAGCATCCGCACTGCCTCCTGGAAGACTTCCTCAACCGTGATCCGGGTCATGCAGCGGTGATCGATGGGACATTCTCGCAGAAGGCACGGACTGCATTCAACGTTTTTGTTCAGGACCACGGCGGCGGGGCCGAGGGGCCCGGTGGCGATCTGGTCGGTGGAGCCGAACAGCGCCAGCGTGGGGATTCCCAGCGCGGCAGCCAGGTGCATGGGGCCGGAATCGTTGGTGATGAAGAGGTCGCAGCAGGCAATCATGGCGATCAGGTCCGAGAGGCTTGTCCTGCCGGACAGGACCAGCGGGTGGGTCGCCATGTGCCCGCAAATGGCCTCCGCGATGGGTCGTTCCTGCCGGGAGCCGAACAGGATCACTTCGGCGCCTTGGGCTCGGGTGAGCCTGTCCAGGACCTGGGCGTACCGGTCGCCCACCCAGCGCTTGGCCGAACCGAAGGCGGCGCCCGGGTGGACCCCGACCACCTTGCCTTGAAATCGAACGCCCTCTTTTTCCAGTTGCCGTCTGGCTAGGGCGCGGGCCTCCGGTTCCAGCGGCAGCTCCGGTATGGTCTTCTGATGAGCCGACGAGGGGGTGTCCAGCGCCCTCTCCCGGCCTGCCAGCCGTTCCACCAGGTCGAGGTAGTAGCAGGTCTGGTGCCGCGCCTTCAGTCTCGGATCGACCGAAAGTGCATGGGTCAGGAGCCAACCGCGTGCATCCCTGCGGTAACCCGCCCTCAGGGGAATGCCGGCCAGCCGAGCCAGCAGGGCGGCCTCGAAGGCGTTCTGCAGCAGCAGGGCGGCATCGAAGCCGCCTTGCGCGAGGCTCCTGATCAAGCGGATCCGTCCCGTCGCCCCCGCATGCCGGCCCTTGCGATCATAGAGCCAGACATCGTCCACCCAGGGACTGCCCTGGTAGATGTCGCTGACCCAGGGCAGCACCAGCAAGGTGATGTGAGTCCGGGGAAGGAGCCGCCGAACCTCTCGCAGTGCGGGGATGGCCATCACCGAGTCCCCCACCCAGTTGGTTCCCCGAATCAGCAGCCGTCGGATGCGGTCATCTTCCAGAAACGTTGTCACCTCGACTCCTCGCTCAAGGTTCGCAACAACAATTCCCGCAGGCCATCGCCCACGAACTCGAACGAGACCCGGGCGATCAGCACTCGCAGGGCCGCTGGAAGCAGGGAAGCGGGCGGCAGGTTTTCGGTGTCCTTTTCGGTGGTGATGGCCGTGTCCACCCGCAACTCCCGGCAGCGCTCGCCAATGGCGCTCAACTCCCGGGTGGAGTAGCGATGGTGATCACCGAAGGGAAGGGTTTGAACCAGTTCCACCCCCTGCTGTCTCAGGGAGTCGAAGAACTGGTTCGGGTTGGCAAGCCCGGCGAAGGCCAGGGCGCGGCATCCCGCCAGCGGGGCCTCCGCTCTTTCTTCCCGGGCCGTCCTGAGGGCAACCGGCTCGACGGTCTGGGTCGAGAGGAAGCAGGGCAGTTTCGGATTGAAGCGCCGGAGTTCGCGGGTCAGCGGGTCGTAGTCCTGTCCGGGTCGGGTGCGGGTCAGAATGACGGCGTCGGCTCTGCGGAGAGCTTCCGGGGGCTCCCGCAGTTGACCCGAGGGGACCATTCGCCCACCTCCGAAGGGGTTGGTCACGTCCACCAAAACCAGGTCCAGGCAGCGGTGGAGTCGCCGGTGCTGGAAGCCGTCGTCAAGCAGATGCAGGTCGGCCGCTTCCCGACTCTCTATCCAGCGGCCGGCCCCGGCCCGGTCCTTGCCTACGGTGACCAGGGCCGCGGGCAGGTTTCTGGCGATGACCAGGGCTTCGTCACCGGCCAGACCGGAGTCGCTCCGGATGCGGCGACCGTCGGAAACCGGCAGCGGTCCTCCCCGGTGGCGTCCCTTGTAACCCCGCAGCAACACCGACACCGAGTAGCCGGCACCCTGAAGCATTTGGCCCAGGGCGATGACGGTGGGGGTCTTGCCGGTGCCTCCCAGGGTCAGATTGCCGACGCTGATCACCGGCCGTTCGAGGCGTTGGACCTGGAGCCAGCCGGCGTCGTAGGCTCGATTGCGGAGACGGACAACCTGCTCGTAGGCGGCGGAGACAAGCCGCAATGGCATCGTCACTCCTGAGACAGAACACCGGTGACCCGATCCAGGATCCTGGCTCCGGCCCCTTGATTGGCCCGGATGATTTGGTAGCCGTTGGCGCCCAGCCGCCGGCGCGAGGCGCCGTCCCGAAAGAGCTCGATGAAACGTTCACCCAGCTCGACTTCATTCTGAACCATTATGCCGGCCTCGGCTTGCATAAAGTGTCGGGCCATCTCACGAAAATTGTTCATGTGGGGACCGAACAGCACCGGCTTCCTGAACAGGGCCGGCTCCAGCAGGTTGTGTCCGCCCCAGGGGATCAGGCTCCCTCCCACGAAGACCAGGTCGGCCAGGGCGTAAAGCACCGGCAGTTCTCCCAGCGTGTCCAGCAGGATGACCTCCGCGGGCGGACTTCCTTCATTGGGTATTACCATGTCGGACAGCTCGGATCGCTTGACAAAGCGGAAGGCTTGGGAGGTCAACAACTGCTCCACTTCGGCGCAGCGCCCCGGATGCCTGGGAGCCAGCAGCAGTCGGGACTGGGGGCACTCCCGCTGCAGCGACCGGAAGGCGTGCAGAACGGGAGTCTCCTCGTTGCTCCTGGTGCTGCCGGCCACCACCAGGAAAGGCGTGGAGGAGAGCCGCATCAGGGAGCGGAATTGGGCCAGCCTGGAATGGAGCTGCCGGGGCGGCTCGATTTCGTATTTCAGGTTGCCGCACACCTCCACCTTGTCGGGGGATGCTCCCAGGAAAATAATGCGTTCCCGGTCCACCGGGTCTTGCATGCAGCAGCAGTCGAACAGGCTCACAGCCCAGGACAACCAGCGGCGGAAGCGGCGATATTTTCTGAAGGACCGGTCGGAGATGCGTCCGTTGGCCAGGCAGATCGGGATTCGCCGCTGCCGGCACTCATGCAGGAAATTCGGCCAGATCTCGGTTTCCAGAATCAGAACCAGTCCGGGCCGCACCTGGTCGAGACTCCGCCGCACGGCGAACTTCCAGTCCAGGGGGAAGTAGAAGACCCCCGCCAATCCCTCCCGGTTCCTGCGCGCCAGTTCCTGACCGGTCCGTGAGGTGGTCGAGAGAAACAGAGGCCGCCCGGGCCACCGCCGGCCAATCTGCTTGATCAGCGGCTGTACCGACAGCACCTCGCCAACCGACACGGCGTGTACCCAAATGCCGCCCGCCGGACCCGTCCCGATCTCCGTGGGGAGGATCCCCAATCGTTCGGACAAGCTGGAGAGGTACTTGCGATGACGGAGGGCCTGAAACAGGAAGTAGGGCAGCGCCAGAAGGAAGGCCAGTGTGAAGCCCAGGCTGTAGAGTCGCCGAATCAAAGCCTGTCCGTTCTGCCGTCGACCGGGAGCCCGCATTTCTCTCCGGGTCGCCGCATGCATGAGGAAAGAGTGTCTGTCTCCAGCAACCTGTCGGTCCGATTGTGATGTCTTGCGGCTGCCAAGGTCAAGAACGGCCGGGTAGGGGGCGATACTTGAGTTTCTTGAAGGACGTTAAGCGGAATTGGGGAGCAGACGCCCGAAGATAACCATATTTCTTCATCGTTCTCGGTGTCCTTCGTGGATAATCCCTCATGATGCGCAAGCTCTCTATTCGGGATTTGGACCTCGGTGGCCGGCGGCTCTTCATTCGAGCCGACTTCAACGTCCCCCTGGATGAGTCGGGCGGCGTCGTCGACGACGCCCGGATTCAAGCCGGCCTGCCCACCATTCGATACGCCCTGTCCCGCGGGGCCGGAGTGCTGCTGGCCTCTCATCTGGGACGGCCTCGGGGGCGGTTCAATGCGGGCCTGAGCCTGAAGCCGGTGGCCGGTGCTCTGGAAGCGGCCCTTGGCAGGCCGGTGAAAATGGCTCGGGATTGCGTCGGGGAAGCGGTGGAGAAGCAAAGCGCGGGACTGGCCCCGGGCCGGGTGCTGCTGTTGGAGAACCTGCGCTTCCACCGGGAGGAGGAAGCCAACTGCGAATCCTTCTGCCGGCAGTTGGCTGGCCTCTGCGACTGCTATGTCAACGACGCCTTCGGGGCCGCCCATCGAGCCCATGCCTCCACGGCCGGCATGGTTCGGTTCGTCGGCGGGGGAGCGGCCGGCCTTCTGATGGAACGGGAACTCTCCTATCTCGGCAAGGCCCTGAAACGTCCCGACCGTCCCTTTGTGGCCGTTCTGGGAGGAGCCAAGGTGTCCGACAAGATCGAGGTCATCGAGAACCTGATGGAGAGGGTCGACGGGATGCTGGTGGGTGGGGGCATGGCCTACACTTTCCTGCGGGCCCGGGGGGTGGAGGTGGGGAAGTCCCTGGTGGAAGAGGACAAGATCCCGCTGGCAAGGGGTCTGCTGCGGAAAGCGGAGCAGGCCGGGATTCCCCTGGTCCTGCCCGTCGATCACGTCGTGAGCGGTGACCTGGGGCCCGACGCCCCGAGCCGGGTGATTTCCATTGGGGAGATCGGGCCGGAGTGGATGGGGGTCGATATCGGTCCTGAAACCCGCTCCCGTTTTCAGAAGATCCTCTCCACGGCCGGAACGGTTCTCTGGAACGGGCCGGTGGGCGTGTTCGAGATCGACCGCTTTGCCGGGGGCACCCTGGCCCTGGCCCAGGCCGCGGCGGCCAGCACGGCCACCACGATCGTGGGCGGGGGCGATTCGATCGCCGCTGTCCGCCGGGCGGGTGTCGCCCACCGGATCACCCACATCTCGACCGGCGGCGGGGCGTCGCTGGAATTTCTGAGTGGCCGGAAACTGCCGGGTGTGGAATCGTTGAGCGACAAAACTTGAGCCATCCCCGGCTTCGGAGAAGCAGTCCCATGGAATCCGCAACCCCCCGCAGGCGCCCGGTCATCGCCGGGAATTGGAAGATGCACCGTACGGTTCGGGAAAGCGTGGAGCTGATCCGGCAACTGAGACCTTTGGTGGAGGTCTCATGCCATTGCGACGTGGTGGTGGCGCCCCCCTTCACCGCTCTTTGGGCCGCGTCCCGAGCCGCTGAGGGCAGCCCCATCGCGGTTGCGGCTCAGGATCTCCATTGGGAGAGCCGGGGGGCCTTTACCGGAGAGGTTTCCCCGGGCATGGTGGCCGAGGCCGGCTGCCGCTATGCCATCCTGGGACACTCCGAGCGCCGCAGCCTGTTCGGCGAGACCAGCCGGGCCGTCAGCCGCAAGGCCGCGGCGGCTCTGGGAGCGGGTCTCACCCCCATCGTCTGCCTGGGAGAACATCTCTCGGAGCGCGAGTCCGGACGGACCGAAGAGGTCGTCGGCGCCCAGTTTCGCCAGTCGCTGGCCGGGTTGACAGGGGATGCCCTTTCCCGTACGATGATTGCGTACGAACCGGTGTGGGCGATCGGCACCGGGCGGGCGGCAAGTCCGGAGGTGGCCCAGGATGTCCACGCCTTCATTCGGGGCTTGGCCGCGGAGGTCTTCGGTCGGCAGGCGGCAGAGCAATTGCCCCTCCTTTACGGCGGCAGCGTCAAGCCGGATAACGTGGACGGTTTGATGGCCCGGGCCGACATCGACGGCGCCCTGGTGGGCGGGGCAAGTCTGAAGGCCGAATCCTTTGCCGCCATAGTCAACTTCCAGGCCTGATGGCACTACTACTGCAAATCATCCATGTAATCGTCTGCCTGATGTTGATCCTGATTGTGCTGCTGCAGTCGGGGAAGGGTGCGGACCTGGCAGGCGCCTTCGGCGGGGGCGGTTCCCAGACAGCCTTCGGAGCCAGGGGAACAGCCACCTTTCTTTCGAAGCTGACCACCGGTGCGGCCATCATATTCATGGCTACCTCCTTCACCCTGTCGCTGCTGACGTCTCAGGACGAAGGTCGCTCCATCATGCAGGACGCGGCCGCGACCGCCCCCCAGGAAGAGGCTCCCCCCGAGAGCCCCGCGGCCGCTCCAGCCCCTCAGTCGTCCGAGAGCCCGGCAGCACCGGTCCAGGAGGATGAGTCCGGCTCCCGGCGGGCGGAATAGCACCCGCCCTGCCAGGGAGTCCAGTCTGGCGTGCGGAAGTGGTGGAATTGGCAGACACACCATCTTGAGGGGGTGGCGGCGCAAGCCATGCGGGTTCAAGTCCCGCCTTCCGCACCAAGACTCTATCCGTTCCTTCTCGCGTTGGACGCATCTCCGCAGAAACCACCGCTACGGTTCCCCGTCCGTCGGACCCGCCGCTCAGCACGCGGTGCGGCCGAGCCGGTCGTCGATGCCCCCGCCACAGCTTCGCTTCCATCCGCAGGGGGCGCGGGTGTCCCGGCCGCCGGTGGGTTTCAGTTCAATTCTTGAAGAGAGCGTCGAAGGCTTCCCGAGCCGTCTTGGGGCCGGGAGCAGCCGGGGTGAAGGAGGTGGTTTGTCGTTCGATGGTCTTCTTGGCCACGAACAGGCCGCATTGGTTGCGTACCCCTTTTCTGGGAATGCGTTCGGGAATCTTCTGGGTGCATTCCAGACGGGCCGAGGTATCGAAGAACACGCACTGCCGGCAGGTATGGAGGTCGGCCCCGCACTTGGGACACTGGGTTTCCAGCCCGATATCGTGTGATGTGGTCGCCCCGCACATGGTGCAGCGGACCACCTCCTGAAAGCTGGGCATCGGCTTGGCGCGAAACTCGGGAGCGCCTCGGGGCCTGGAAGGCTTTCGGACCCGGGGCCGCGACTCCCGTTCGTTGTCCTGATAACCGGGCTGGCGGTATTTTCTCGACATCAGGTTCTCGCGGTTGCAGGCAGGCCCGGACGGGTGCCCGGGTGTCGGCTCACTTGCTCAGCAGCACCTGGGATGGGGAATCATCAGCTGACTGGTCACGCTTGCGGGGCATTATACTTTGAATGGAAAAGGACGGGGCAAGAAAAAATTGACGGGCCGGCGGCTCCAGCCACGCTGAGAAATGGGGGCAACAGGTTTCAGAGCCATTTTCCGCGGGTAATCCCCGTCACCGGGCTATTGACAATCCCCGTTTTTAGACTAAAATCTGGATACTTCCGTAGTCGGCGCACCTTCTTGCTCGCCGCGCGACACTTTGCCTAGCATTCAAAATTCAGCCTGACTCCGTCAGTCACCCCTCGGAACCCTTGGAGGAGTGGATGCCAAATACTGAAAGTAACGGACCGAAGCAACCCCGAACCGGTGCGACTCCGAGAGCGGTGCCTCCGAGGCGGACACCGCCCGCCAAGGTTCAGGAAAAACCCAAGGCGGGGTTGGTATCGAGGATCCTGAATTTCTTCGGGAGAGGTGAGCCGGTCGATCCCGCCAAGCGCCGCCGCCGCACGGTGCAAGCCCTGGTTACGGGGTTCCTGGGAATCAATTTCTTCATGTTCCTGCGGTTCTTCTTTCCCAGGACCCTGTTCGAACCCAAGACGGTATTCCGCATCGGCTACCCCTCCGACTTCGGCTATGGCGTGGATACCAAGTTCCAGAAACAGCGGATCTGGGTGGTGCGCGATGCCGAGGGACTCTTTGTGGTCTACGCCCGCTGCACGCACCTGGGATGCACTCCGGACTGGAAGCCCAGCGAGAACAAGTTCAAGTGTCCCTGCCACGGAAGCGGTTACGACAGCGAGGGAATCAATTTCGAAGGCCCGGCTCCCCGGCCCCTGGACCGCGCCAAGGTTGAGCTCGACGCCGAAGGGCAGATCGTGGTGGACACCAGCGTCCTCTACGAATGGCCCAAGGGAATGCGGTCGGAGTTCCGGGATCAGGGGGCGTTCCTGCAGTTGTAGCCGGTAGCCGATCTTCGTAACGGGAGTTGCAAGTATCCATCCGAGGAGTCGATCCATGGCAGACGATCTGAAAGAGCAGAAACCGGCGGGCAAGGGGGTGGCCTTGATCGACGGCGTCCTGAAGGAGGTCAAGAACCTCAAGGACAAGGCCCTCGACGATGTCGAGTCGCTCAAGAAGCCGCAGAAGACGCAACTCTACAAGTCGATCTTTCGGGTGACCCACGACGAGAAGCCGCGCAATCGCGCTCTGGGGATCCTGTCCAACGTCTTCCTGCATCTGCACCCCGCCAAGATCAACCGCGACGCGGTCGCCTACAACTACACTTGGGGCATGGGAGGGATCACCTTCTATCTGTTCATCGTGTTGACCTTCACCGGCGTCCTGCTGATGTTCTACTACCACCCCACCAAGGTTCAGGCCTTCCGGGACATTCTCTACCTGGAGCACGACGTGCCCTTTGGGAAGCTGTTGAGAAACATGCATCGCTGGGCCGCTCACTTGATGATTATCACGGTCTGGCTGCACATGTTCAGGGTCTTCCTGACGGGGTCCTACAAGAAGCCGCGGGAGTTCAACTGGATGGTGGGCGTGATTCTGATGCTGCTCACCATGCTGCTGTCCTTTACCGGATACCTGCTGCCGGATGATCAGCTCGGCTTCTGGGCGGTCACCGTGGGAACCAACATGGCTCGGGCGACACCTTTGCTGGGGCACGAGGGTCCGTTGGGACCGGAGCTCGGCATGACCGCCTTCAACGACGTTCGCTTTGCGCTGCTGGGGGGCTCCATCGTGGACTCCAATGCGCTCTTGCGCGCCTATATCTGGCACTGCATCGCCATTCCCCTGATCGCGGGGATATTCATGGCCGTTCACTTCTGGAGGGTCCGCAAGGACGGCGGCATCTCGGGACCGGCTCCCGTGATGCTCGAATCCGAAATCAAAAAGCCGCGAAGGTTCTGAGCGTTCGTTGGGGCGGCCATCGTTCGAGGGCCACTGACCGGGAACGGCTCGGAAACGGATAAGGAGGAAATCAGTGGATTGGGTTCAGCTCTGGGAAATCACCACCCTGCCCGACAATGTTCCGATCGTCCTGCTCATCCTGGTCATCCCTTTTTACACCTGGTACGGCCTCCGGCAGGCATTCGCCAACGACCGGCTGATCGACAGGCTGGAAGCCGACCCGGAGATGGCCAAGACCCACCACCGCAAGACGCAGCCCTGGAAACCGGGCTGGGCTCGGGAAGTTCAGGTCTGGCCCTACCTGTTGCGCATGGAGTTCCTGGTCGCCATCATCGTCACCTTCATTCTGATGGTGTGGTCGATAACCCTGGACGCGCCTCTGGAAGAGCCGGCCAATCCCTCCCTGACCATGAACCCGGCAAAGGCGCCCTGGTACTTTCTGGGGCTGCAGGAGATGCTGGTCTATTTCGATCCCTGGATGGCCGGCGTGGTGCTCCCGACCCTGATTCTGGTGGGGCTCATGGTGATTCCCTACATGGATGCCAACCCGCTCGGGAACGGCTATTACACCTACAAGCAGCGGAAGTTCGCCATCTGGGCCTTCTGCTTCGGCTTTATCGTGTTGTGGTTGTCGATGGTGGTCATTGGCACATTCATTCGGGGTCCGGGGTGGATCTGGTTCTGGCCGGGTCAGACCTGGGACCACAACAAGCTGATCTTCGAGGCCAATCGGGATCTGCCCGACATGTTCGGCATCACCAGCATGCTGGGCAAGAGCCTGTTCGGAGCGGCAGTGGTTGGCCTGTTCGCCCTGGTGACCGCCCTGGGAGTGCACAAGCTGTTTACCTGGAACGCGTTCAACCGGAAAATCTACAACCGCATGAGCCTGATTCAATACGTGCTCCTGCAATTGTTCCTGGTCACCATGATGCTCTTGCCGGCCAAGATGGTGGCGCGGCTGCTGTTTCGGATCAAGTACGTGTGGGTCACTCCCTGGTTCAATATCTAGTGGCCAGTGATCAGTGGCCAGTGGTCAGTGATCAGTGGCTGGACTGCTTGAGAGACCGTTACTTTTGACAAGTGAGTCGAATCTTTCAGAGCTGGTGACAAGTGGCCAGAGGTGCCGTTCTCGGAACTGACCACTGACCACCAGCCACTGATCACTAATTATCAAGGAGAAATCGGTGCCGAAGAAACCCCCGGTTGGAGATGATCCGGTCCTCAACCGATCCCTCGGTCGCATTCTTTTGATCTCATCTCTGCTGATGATTGCCTCTCTCCTGTGGGCGTTGTACGACGAGACCTACGGCCTCAGGCCCTGGAAGGACTACCAGAAGCGCTTCGTCAGCCTCTACAGCCGGCACCTGAGGCGGATCCAGCCGGCCCAGGCCCGGGCCGAACAGGCCGTCCGCCAATCAGCGGAGTACCGGAAGCTGAGTGAGGCGGTCACCAAGGCCGAGGATTCGATCGCCCCTCGGATCTCCGATCTGGACCGCGAGACCAACCAGATCGTCGGCAGGCGGTTGAGCGTCATTACCGAGCCCTTCGCCATCACCCGCAGCGAGATCGCAGCCCTCATCTATCAGATCGAAACCTCCGCCAGCCAGAGTGATAGAGACGCCCTGCAGCGTCAGATCGACGCCATCAAGGCCCGAGAGGTGACCCTGAGGCTGGCGTCCGCCAACGGTTCCGGGGAAGTGGTGGAGGAGGAGGAACGCTTCAATTTCGACCAGTTGGAAGCGGAGTTCAACCGGTTGCAGGCCAGGCGGGCCGAGCTGGGAGAGCAGCGGGCGGAACTGGTGAAGCCCTACAACGAGTTGCGAGGGGAGAGGGATACCCTGCTTGGCGACCGCCTCACCGGTTTGACCGCCTTGCAAGTCCGGGGGCTTCGGGCGAAGATGCGAAACTTCGAGCTGGGGATCCGGCAGATCCACGTGGCCGAGGTAGACCTGGTGGACCGGTGCGAATCCTGTCACCTGGGCATCAGGGAGCCGCTGGTGCTGACCAAGGCCGACATGGGGGGCCAGGAAGTTTTTGTCAGCCACCCCAATCCCGCCCTGCTGGCCCTGCACGATCCGGAGCAGTTCGGTTGCTCCACCTGCCATAACGGTAACGGAAGGGCGACCACCAGTGTTCGCAAGGGCCACGGGCGCCACAAGTACTGGTTGTGGCCGCTGTTCTACAGGGAGAATTTCGAGGCGGGTTGCCACCAGTGCCACGCCCGGGACCTGGTGCTCGATCACGCCGAGGTCATGAACCGGGGGAAAGAGATCTACTACGTCGAGGGTTGCGTGGGCTGCCATCGTTTCGAGGGCTTCGACACCGAAGCCGAGGCGCTGACCGAGGTCCAGTCCTCCATTCACGCGTTGGTGGAGGACCGGAAGGAGATGGGCAAGGAGATCGAGCAGAGCGTTCTGGCCGGCGACAACGCCCAGGACAACGCGGAAGCCCAGCGGTTCTATGCTCGCGCGGACGAGCTCAAGCAGCAGATCAGCAACCTGGACCACGAAATGGAGCGTCTGGAGGTGCGTTCCGCAGACCTGCAGATCGAACAGAAAAAGATCGGACCCAGCTTGAAGGAGGTCCGCTTGAAGATGCGCAAGGAGTGGATCCCGGTCTGGCTGGAGAACCCGCACGCCTACCGGCCTTCCACCAAGATGCCGGCATTTCGCCTGGACGAGGGGCAGCGCCGCGCCATTGCCGCCTTCGTCTGGCAGACGGGGGTCGAAGGGAAATTGCCCGGCCAGCCCCGGGGGAATGCCGATCGGGGCAAGGAGCTGTTCGAGACCCGGGGCTGCATGGGCTGCCACGCCGTGGGCGACGGGGATGCGGCCCAGGGAAGCTCGTTCGCGGCCAACTTGTCGCGGGTGGGGGAGAAGGTGCACTACGACTACCTGGTCCCCTGGATCCACAACCCGCAGGAGCGCCAGCCTCTGTCGGTCATGCCCAGCCTGCGGCTCAGCCTGGAGGAGACCCGGGACATCGCCAGCTACCTCATGACGCTCAAACAGACCGACGCCTCCTATCCGGAAGCCGACTACCTGGACGATCCTGGGCTCAGGAGCGAAGGATCCATGTGGGTCAAGCATTTCGGCTGCGCCGGTTGCCACGAAATCGCCGGCTTCGATGAGGAAGGGCGCATCGGAACGGAGTTGACCCGCGAGGGCAGCAAACCCATCGAGCGGCTGGATTTCGCCTTGCTGACCCACGAGGCCAAGCATGACGGCTGGTACAACCACAAGGGCTTCTTCGAGCGCAAGCTGAAGGACCCGGCCATCTTCGACCAGGGCAAGATCAAGACCCCTCTGGAAAAGCTCCGGATGCCGAATTTCAAGCTGACCGACGAAGAAATCACGGCCTTGACCACCTTTCTGCTGGGAAGCGTCGACTCCACGCTGCCGGAACATTTCTTCTACGCTCCCGGCGACAGGGGCCAGGATATTCGGGAAGGCTGGTGGCTGGTGAAGCGCTACAACTGCATGGGCTGCCACCAGGTGCGGCCCGGACAGCAGTCCGACCTTTTCGGGATGGCCCGCTATCAGGACCCGGACTGGAAGGAGCAGCTTCCGCCGACTCTGGTCGGCGAGGGCGCTCGGGTGGACCCGGACTGGCTGGCGCGTTTTCTCAGGAACCCGGCCATGGACGCCGTGCGCACCGACCGCAACGGCGTGCGCGGCTATCTCCACGCTCGCATGCCCACCTTCCGTTTTTCCGACAGCCAGATTCAGAAGATCGTTCGCTTCTTCGAAGCCCTGGCGGCTCAGGATCGGCCCTACATTCCAACCCGACTGGAACCGCTCAGCAACCGGGAGCTCGAACTGGCCCGGCAACTCTTCACCTCCAAGGCGGCGCCCTGCCTGAGGTGTCACGCCACCGGGGACCCGGCTCACGACCGAAACGCCACCGCACCCAATTTCCTGTTGGCCGGGGAAAGGTTGAAGCCCGGCTGGACGGAACGGTGGATGGTGGCGCCGGAAATGATCGCTCCGGGCACAGCCATGCCGTCCGGGCTGTTCCAGAGAGATGGCGAGCGCTGGGTGTTTGCCGGGTCGCTGCCTCGCGCCTTCAGGGACTACGCCAAGGACCATGCGGAACTGCTGGTGCGCTACATGTTCCAGTTGACGCCTCAGGAACAGCGCCGACTGATGTCGCGGATGCCCGCGGCGGCAACCACGGTGGCCGGCCGTTAGCGGGGCGCCTGGGAATCGCCGGGACCGCCCTCGAATTTGAGGGCCGGAAGTGTTACATTAATCATCGGGTGATGGGGTAGCCGCTCCCCCGGGTCCTGCCCCGCCCCCAACTTTTTATCATCAGGTCAGAGAGGTCTTTATGATGCGGTTCAAGAATTACCTGTGCCTGCCCGTTGCGCTGCTGGCGGCTCTTTTTGCGGGGGCCTGCGGCAGTGTCGACATCGACGATGAAGATCTGGATGAAGTCGACGGGTCCGAAGCTCCGGCAGTGGTCACCCGGGTGGATCCCGCCACGGCGGCCACGGTCAACGGCAAGGTCTACTTCGAAGGCGACCTGCCCAGGGCCAGGCGGCTGGCCATGGACGCGGAACCGGCTTGCGCCGGTCTGCACACCAAACCCGTCTACTCCGAAGTGGTGGTTCCCAACGACAACAATACGCTGAGGCACGTCTTCGTGTACGTCCAGGAGGGCCTGGAGGGCATGATGTTCGAGACGCCCACCGAACCCGCAATCCTGGATCAGAAGGGGTGCATCTACCTGCCCCACATGCTGGGCGTCCAGGTCAATCAGCCGGTCAGAATCCTGAACAGCGATCCCACCACCCACAACGTCCATCCGACCCCCAGGAACAATCGCGAGTGGAACGAATCCATGGCTCCCAACGTGCCGCCGAAGATGAAAAAGTTTCCTCGAGAAGAGGTCATGATCCCGGTCAAGTGCAACGTCCACCCCTGGATGAAGAGCTATATCGGCGTTCTGCCGCACCCGTTCTTCTCGGTGACCGGCGCGGATGGCTCGTTCGAAATCACGGGATTGCCTCCCGGCGAATACACGATCGGGATCTGGCACGAGTTCCTGAAAGAGGGCGTTACCACCCACAAGGTCACTCTGGCTGCCAGCGAGTCCAAATCGGTCGATTTCACCCTGAAGCAGGCTTCCTGAGACCGGCGAATTTCCAGGAGCCGGCTTCTCGAAGAGGGCGTCGGTGTGGAATCCATCATCCCGCGGGCCCGCTGAGTTCCTGATGAGCCACTCAATGGCGACAAGCATCGGTAGCGCCGGGAGTTACCACTACTTTGCGGTGCTCACGGCCTGCTTCACCTTTCTGTTGATCGTTGCCGGGGCCCTGGTTACCGGGAACGAGGCGGGCCTTTCGGTTCCGGATTGGCCCCTTTCCTACGGGTCGTTGAACCCGCCCTGGGAAGGGAACATCCGCTATGAGCACGGGCACCGCCTGGTAGCGGCCTTCGTGGGATTGCTGACCATTGCGCTGGCCGTCTGGGTGTGGAAGAAGGAAACCCGCGGAACCGTGCGCAAGCTGGGATGGATTGCCCTCGGGGTGGTGGTCGCCCAGGGCATCCTGGGAGGCGTTACCGTGCTGTGGTATCTGCCGGCTCCGATATCGGTCCTGCACGCCTGCCTGGCCCAGACGTTCTTTTGCCTGGTGGTCAGCCTGGCCTGGCTGTCCTCTCCGGTCTGGGCCCGGCGGCGCCGGGACGCCAGTTGCGGCCTCGCGCTCAACCGGCTGGCCATGGCCACCGCGGGAGCCATCTACCTCCAACTTCTGTTGGGCGCCATTTTTCGCCACACGCAATCCGGGATCCTCCCTCACCTTTTGGGGGCTCTCCTGGTCACGCTGTTGGGCGGCTGGCTGATAGCTCACGTGTTCCAATCTCAGCGGCTCCCCTCGGGGCTGACCGTCACCGCAACCTCGCTGGGGATTCTGCTGGCGCTTCAACTCCTGCTGGGCCTGGCCTCCTGGCTGTTGCGGTTGGCCACTGCCGATGCCGTACAACCGCAGGCTCCGGTGGTGGCCGTCACCACCGCCCATGTCGCCGTGGGCGCCCTGATCCTGGCGGCCGCCGTGATCCTGGCCTTGCAGTCCTTCCGTGTCCGATCCGAAGGACGCCGGGCCGAGTCGCGCACCCCGGCAACCCCGGTGAATCCATGAGCAGCGCCGGAAAAATCCTGAAGGTCGGAGAAATGGCGGTTGCAGAGGCTCCGGCACTGCCGGTTTTGCTCGGCCCCGACCGCGCCAAGGCCAAGGCGGCCGGCCGCGGAAGGGTTCTGTCCGCCTGCGGAGCCCGGGCGTCGGCCTACCTGGAGCTGGCCAAGCCGGAAGTGACCTTCCTGGTTCTGGTAGCGGCCGGGCTGGGATTTGCCATGGCCTCTCCCCGGCTGGATTTACCGGGCCTGATGCGGGTGCTGCTGGGGACGGGCCTGCTGGCCGCCGGGACAG
Organism: Terriglobia bacterium; assembly: GCA_963665655.1. Classification (GTDB taxonomy): domain Bacteria; phylum Acidobacteriota; class Terriglobia; order Versatilivoradales; family Versatilivoraceae; genus Versatilivorator. The sequence continues at coordinate 2,206,318 of OY762429.1, read as the reverse complement.
CCGCCCTCAACCACTGCCTGGAATGGGCCGACGACGCCAAGATGCGCAGGACCGTCCGCCGGCCGATTCCGTCGGGCCGGCTGGCGCTGCGGGAAGGCTACGGTCTGGGAGTGGTCTCCTCATTGGCCGGAACGGCCTACCTGGCCTTGGGGGTGAGTCCGCTGGCAGGCCTGATCGGATTATCGGCCTGCCTGGCCTACCTGGGCGGTTATACACCGTTGAAGCGAAAGACGGCTTGGTGTACCTTTGTGGGAGCGTTCCCGGGAGCGGCTCCCGTGCTGATCGGATGGACGGCGGCCGCCTCTCTCTCGCTGGAAGGCTGGGTACTGTTCGCCATCCTGTTCCTGTGGCAGTTCCCCCACTTTATCGCCATCGCCTGGATGTATCGGGAAGACTACGCCAGGGCGGGCCTGTTGATGCTTCCGCGGGACGATGCCGGGGGAAGGCGGGCGTTCCGCCAGATCATGGGCTACTCGCTGGCCCTGGTTCCCGCCAGCATGGCCCCGTACTGGCTTGGGATGGCCGGCTCCATCTATCTGGCGGCGGCGCTCAGCCTGGGCGCCGGATTTCTATATTTCGCCTGGCGGGCCTACGCCCAGAGCACCAAGCAGCGGGCCCGGCTGTTGCTCCACGTCACCGTCATCTACCTGCCGCTGCTCTACCTGGTGATGGTGCTCGACAAGGTGGGAGCTTGAAATCGTCGTCAGCGTGTGCTGAAAGGGTGTCTTCCAAGGAGATTCATTTATGGCCCTTGCATTGGCAATTCTAATCTGGGCGATTGTGCTGGCGTCCGTTGTCCTGTTTACCGGGAAGTTCGGATGGTTCCCGCCGCAGATCTCCGAGCATGGCGATGCCATGGACGCCCAGTTCAACCTTACCCTGATTGTGGTGGCCATCGGCTTCATTCTGGCTCAGGTGGCTCTCGGCTACTACGTGTGGCGCTACCGCGACCGTTCCGGCGCGCGGGCCGTCTATACACACGGCAACGCCAAGGTCGAGGTGGCGACCGTCCTGATCACCGCGGTCACCTTTGTGACCCTTGCCATCATCGGTCAGCGCGTCTGGATCGGACTTCATCTGGAGGATATGCCCGAGGATGCCGTCCAGGTCGAAGTGACGGCTCAGCAGTTCGCCTGGAACTTCCGCTATCCCGGTCCCGACGGCAAGTTCGGAAAAACCGCCACCCGCCTGATCAACGACCAGTTGAACCCGGTGGGACTCGACTCCCGCGACCCTGCTTCCAGCGACGACGTCGTTACCCTCAATCGCATGGCGGTCCCGGTGAACCGCGATGTCCGGCTCACCCTTCGTTCCAAGGACGTCACCCACAGTTTCTTTGTGCCGGCCCTGCGCTTCAAGCAGGATACGACTCCGGGGCTGGCCATCCCGGGGCATTTCAAGGCACTGAAGACGGGGGAATATGAAATTGCCTGCGCCGAGTTGTGCGGGTTGCAGCATTACAAGATGAAAGGGTTCCTGATGGTCATGTCGGACCAGGAATTCGAAGCCTGGCTGAAGGAGCGCGCCGAATTCTGATCCGAACCTGCGGCCCGCGGTCCCAGCCAACAAGGGAGAGTGTTCATGTCTGATTCAGCCCATCCTGCCGTCCATCCGGCGCCGACGACCTTTATTCGCAAATGGGTTTTCAGCACAGACCATAAGATCATCGGGATCCAGTATTACTTCCTGGCGCTGATCGCGGTCTTCACCGGTCTGGCGCTTTCCGTGCTGATGCGGCTGCGGTTGGCCTGGCCCGCCGAGTCCTGGCCCTGGCTGGAGAAGATTTTCCCGGTGGGGTTCGAAGGCGGGGTGATGTCGCCCGAGTTCTATCTGGCCATGCTGACCATGCACGGCACCATCATGGTCTTCTTCGTGTTGACCACGGCTCCTCAGGGCGGATTCGGGAATTACTTCCTGCCGATCCAGATCGGGGCCCACGACATGGCCTTCCCGGTGCTGAACATGCTGTCCTTCTGGGTCACCTTCCTGAGCATGGGGGTGATGTTCGCGGCCTTCTTTGTGGCCGGAGGGGCGCCGATATCCGGCTGGACGGCCTATGCCCCGCTCAGCGCCCTGGGTGAGGTGGCCGGACCCGGGCTGGGATCGGGTCAGGACCTGTGGATCATCAGCATTGCCCTCTTCTGCGTCGCCTCCCTGCTGGGCGCCCTCAACTTCATCACCACCGTTCTCAATATGCGGGCCAAGGGCATGTCGCTGATGAAGATGCCGCTGACCGTCTGGACCTGGTTCACGACCGCCATTCTGGCCCTCCTTTCTTTCCCGGTGCTGCTGGCCGCCGGAATCCTGCTGTTGCTCGACCGGCTCGGTGGAACCAGCTTCTTCATCCCGGCCGGCCTGGTGGTGAGCGACACGGTCATCGAGAGCTCGGGCGGCTCTCCCATCTTGTGGCAGCACCTGTTCTGGTTCTTCGGACACCCCGAAGTCTACATCGCCATCCTTCCGGGCATGGGCGTGGCCTCCCAGTTGTTGTCGACCTTCGCCCGCAAGCCGATTTTCGGCTACCACGCCATGGTGGTGGCCATCTTCGCCATCGGGATGCTGGGTTTCTTCGTCTGGGGGCACCACATGTTCGTGAGCGGCTTGAGTCCCTTTTCCGCCCTGGTGTTCTCCATCCTGACCCTGGCCATCGGCGTGCCGTCGGCAATCAAGACTTTCAACTGGCTGGGAACCTTGTGGGGCGGCAAGATCCGCTTCACCACCGCCATGCTCTTCGCCATCGGCTTCGTCTCGCTCTTCGTCTCGGGCGGCATCACGGGCCTTTTCCTGGGACAGACCTCGGTGGATGTGCAACTTCACGACACCTATTTCCCGGTTGCCCACTTCCACATGATCATGGGGGTGGCGGCCATCTTCGGAATTTTCGGGGCCACCTACTACTGGTTCCCCAAGATGTTCGGGCGCATGCTTCACGAAGGGTTGGGCAAGCTGCACTTCTGGTTGACCTTCATCGGAGTGAACGCCATCTTCATCCCCATGCACTTGATGGGGGTCATGGGGCAACTGCGCCGCTACGCGGAATCGACCGAGTTCAAGTTCATGGAACCGCTCCAACCCTATCAGGAATTTGTCACCATCGCGGCTTTCGTGACGGCGGCCGCCCAGCTCCTGTTCCTGGTGAATTTTTTCTGGGGGATGTTCAAGGGCAAGAAGGCCACCGAAAACCCCTGGGAGGCCACCACCCTGGAATGGATCACGGCTTCTCCGCCGCCTCATGACAACTTTGGCGGGAGAGAACTGGCGGTCAACCACGGGGCCTATGAGTATGGGGTTCCGGGAGCGCCTCGGGACTATGTGATGCAGACCGATCCGCCCTTGGAGTCCAGCAAATAGGGCGGCCGTCGGGTCGCTTGTGGAGGTCCGGCCATGCCTGTGGCCATTGCACCCCCTGAAGTCAAGCCGGAAACGGAAAGGGAAGACCGCCTCCCGGAACCGGGGGGGCCGGGAGGCGGTTCAGGATCGGACAGGGGATCCGGCAGGTGGGGGGACGGTGGCGGCAGGCGGCTCCGTCCCGACAGCTATCAGTTGGGGATGTGGCTGGCTCTGGCCTCGATTTCCATGATGTTTATCGGTTTCAGCAGCGCCTATATCCTGGGACAGGGGACCAACAGCCAGTGGCGAGCCATGGCGGCGCCGCCCTTTGTCTGGATCAATACGGTGATTCTGCTGGCGAGCAGTCTCAGCCTGGAGTTGGCTCGGAGAGCCGCGGTTGCCACCGAGTTGAAGCGATGGATGACCGTGACCTGTTTGCTGGGAGCGGCCTTTCTGATTGGCCAGCTCTGGATCTGGGGGCTGTTGGCCGATCAGGGCATCTACCTGAGCGGCAATCCCCATAGCTCTTTCTTCTACCTGTTGACGGGAGTCCATGGCGTGCATCTGCTGGGGGGCGTGGCGGCGCTGGCCACCCTGACGGCCAGGGCCTGGAGCTCGGCGGCCAGGATCCCGGCAAGAGCCTCGTTGAACGTCACGGCGCTCTACTGGCACTTCATGGATGGGCTCTGGATTTATCTATTGGTCTTGCTGTTTTTCTGGAGGTAAGCGCGGATGGCAGACGCTCGTGTGGAAAATACGGGATTGCAGGTGTGGGGAGGTGGGAGCCTGCCCTACTCGGTGTCTCACATCAAGTTGGGGATGTGGCTCTTCATCGTTTCCGATGCCCTGACCTTCTCCGCCCTGTTGTTCGGTTACAGCTATGTCAGGATAGCCACCCCGGACTGGCCGACACCCTTCCAAATCTGGCCGACCATCGTCTTTGCCACGTTGATGACCGCCGTTCTGCTGTCGAGCAGCCTGACCATGGTGCTCGCCGTCAATGCGGCCCAGCGGGGCGATCGCAAATGGACCATTCGCTGGATCCTGTGGACGGCCTTTTTCGGCGCCGCTTTCATCGTGCTGCATGGCATGGAATGGATGGGACTCATAAACCAGGGAATGACTCTGACCGGGAATCCCTGGGGGACGCCGCTTTTCGGAGCCACTTTCTTCGGGATCACCGGGATGCACATGTTTCACGTGTTTACCGGAGTGGTCTATCTGGTGGTGATCGCCGGGGGAGTCGCCAGGAAGCGGTTTCACTCCGAACACGTCGAGGTCTGCGGCTTGTACTGGCACTTCGTGGACCTGGTCTGGATGTTCGTGTTTCCCCTGGTCTACCTGCTGTCCGTCGACATGGGAGCGTAAAACCTGCGCAGAATGAAGAAGAGGAGATTCGCCGATGGTTGAGACGTTGCTGCTGCTGGCCTTGAACCTGCTCCTGGGAGCCGGGTGCGTATTTGCGGTGCTGCGCCAGACGCCCCAGGACGTGCTGACACTCGACGGACTGTTCCTGTCCATCTCCTGCATGGTTCTGGCCCTGGTTTTCTTTCTCAACGGCTACTGGACCCTGCGCAGCCAGGAACTGAGTCCGCTGCTGCAACGGCTGCTCCCGAAGAGGAAGGAATCGGAGGAACCCGAAGCTCACCCCGTGGTTCGCAAGGAGGTGCCCCTGGTCCTGGACCATGGTGCGCACAGCGCCATGGGAAACCGGCTGGTCTTTACGGTCTGGTTCTGGTTGGTGCTCATCACCCTGGTGGAAGTGTTTCTGGCATACATCAAGCTGGGCGTGACCGCCATGCTGATCCTGCTGCTGGGGTTCTCGGTGGTGAAGGCCGCCCTGATCATCGCCTACTTCATGCACCTGCGGTTCGAAAAGAGGAGCCTGGTGTGGACGCTGATGCCTGCCATGGTGGTCACGATCTGTCTGCTGGCCGTCTTTTTCCCCGACAGCTTCCGGTTGCTGGAATTGCGCCCGTGACGGGAGGCGGTTTGCGCCATGCTTGAAACCTGCAGCAGCCGTTTGCGAAAGACCTGGCCGTTTCTGGCGGCGGGAGTCGTGCTGGTTTGCCTCTTGCAGCCGGAGGCGGCCGCCCAGGGCTGCGCCATGTGCAAGACGGCCGCCGAGGCTCAGCCGGAGCCGGCGATCTCCGCTCTCGGACGGGCCATCCTCTTCCTGTTGACTCCTCCTGTGGCCATCATGGGGACCATCCTGGTCTACACTTTCCGGAAAGACTCCTCCAGTCGGGATGCATGATTGAACCTGCCGGCCTCCCGGCCCTCAACGCCGGCCTCAATACCGCCGCCGCCTGCTGCCTGCTGGGGGGATACTACTGGATCCGTCGCCGGCGTGTCGCCATTCACAAGCGGTTCATGGTGGCTGCGCTGGGATTCTCCAGCCTTTTCCTGACCTCCTACCTCATCTACCACTTTCAAGTGGGGTCGGTCGCCTTTACCGGGACAGGGTGGGTTCGACCGGTCTACTATGCGATTTTGCTGAGCCACATCGTGCTGGCCGCCGCGGTCCTGCCCTTGGCCGCCGTCACTGTCTATCGGGCCTGGAATGAGCGCTTCGAGTCCCACAAGCGGTTGGCCCGCTGGACTCTCCCAATCTGGCTGTATGTTTCGGTAACCGGGGTGGTTATCTACTGGATGCTCTATCATTGAGTTCCATGCCTGATCCAATGTCGAACCAACCTGACAAACTCGAGACCCCCAAGCGACCTGGTCTCGGATGGGGAGCCAACCTCCTGGCGGTGGCCTTCGTGTTTCTGGCGATATTGGTCCCCTTCCTCTTCTGGCAGCAGACCTGGTTCGGCACCGCCCTGAACAACGAGGAACTCCGCAAAAATCTGGATCCTGGCGCCAAGCCGCGCAAGATCCAGCATGCCCTGGTGCAACTCTCGCAGCGGCTGACCGATTCCGGTCCGGCCGCTGTGGCTGCCTGGTACCCCGAGGTAGGGAAACTGGCGGGGCACCCGACCCCTGAAGTGCGCATGACGGTCGCCTGGTTGATGGGGCAGGACCCCACCGCCGCTGAATTCCGGAACCTTCTGACTCGACTGCTTCAGGATGCCGATCCGCTGGTTCGACGCAATGCCGCCCTCTCTCTGGTGGCTTTCGGGGAGGCAAGCGGCCGGGAGGAGGTGCGCGGCATGTTGTCCGGCCGTCGCATCGTGGCTCCGGCGTCCGGCGAGCTGCTCTTCCGGCGAAGCGAGGGAGACAACGTGCGTGCGGGAGCCCTGGTGGCTCGCATTCAGGTGGATGCCGGAGCCCACGAGGAGGTTCGCGCTGCCGTGCCGGGGGTTGTGGAAGAGCGGCTGGCGGAGGAAGGGACGGCGGTATCGGCGGGTCAGCCGCTGCTCTCCTTGGCGCCTGAAGAAGACCAGGTGTGGGAAGCGCTTCGGGCCCTGTACTTCATCGGCGAAGTGCGAGACCTGCCGCTCATTCAGCCTTTTCTGTCTGAAAATCCAATGCTGTCCGATCGAGTGCGGCAGCAGGCGGGTTTCACCATCAGCGCCATCCGCGGCAGAGCCGGCCCGGCAAAGCCCGGGGAAGACTAACCGAGCTCGCGGGAAGCGCTGCGCAAGTTCGCCAGGACCAGTCGGGAGCCAGAGACACGCTGCCACAAAGGCCCTGGATCGGCCAGATTGCTCAAGAGTCCGACAGTTGATCGGCCAGCAATTGGCCCAGGTATTGTGTCAAATCAGCGATGTTGTATTGACCCTGCTCCCATGCCTGGTCGGCACTCCGTAACGCCGCGTAGTATGGAGCCCGATTTTCACGAATCCGTTCTGGCACAATTTTTCGACCCGGAAGCAGCCGTCCCACCTTCATGCAAATCAGGTAGTAGCACGCCGCCCTCGCTGTTCTGCCGTTTCCCTCCACGAATGGATGAATCCAATTGAGCCGCCACAGGGCGTATGCGGCCAGACCGGTGGGATTGTCAATGATTGTCCAGTTCTCATGAATGAGGGAGAAGAACCGATCCATCAAATCCGGAACTTTCCCGTGATGCGGGGGAATGTGATTTCCTACGAAAATAGGCTCTTTGCGAAATCTTCCACCCTGCTGTGCGATGTTTGCCACGGCCACGTGGTTGAGTTCCCACAGCATATATTTGTCAAAGGCTTCGATGCCCTTTTCCAGCCCGATCTCGATGCAATTCACCAATAGATCATACTGTCGCAAGAGATTCCGTTCCTGGATTGTCCTGTACAGATCAGGGTGCTCTCTCTCGCGAACAGACATCCGGTTAGACCAAATTCCGCAGGATGGAGGGTGTGGAAAGGACTTACATACGAAGTGCGGGCTTTGTCAGCGCAGTGCTATGATCGCCTCAATCGGAGGTTTTCACAGGCCAACTTTATGCTGTCTTTTGTGATCTCTTGTGCATCGGCAGGAGCATTGCCAAACGCAAAGCTGATCTTCTGCTCTTTCAATACTTCTTCAGTCACAGTGTCTGCAGCAGTCGCTTCCAGCAATTCCATCAAGCGCGGGTCTGGCGACATATCGCCCAGAAACTGTTTTCTGTCTGCCATGGTGTACCTCCAGGAATCCTTAGCTTGTATTCATATACTTTATTCTACATTGGATGACTCCGAGGTCGGATGAGGATACAGTGCTGATAGACGAACATTCCCACTGGCTTGGGTGTGGTCAGGGGCTATCTTATTAGTAGATGTTTCAGTCTACTCATTCTACCGAATTTACGCGAAGATGCGTTATCCCGTCCTGGAATGTTTCCTCGGGCAAAAGGGTGGCAGTCAGTGCTCGGCGAGATTATTGCTGTCCAAGGCCGCCCGCGCAACTGGAACGTGCAGGTTGGCGATCTCTGAGAGGTGGTCGTTGGGAATTCTTCCGCGGGGCAGTCTATATCGACATCTCTCCGACCACGGCCTCAACTTCGTCGGTAGGCTGCATCTCGATGGCGTCCCAGGGACAGCCGTCCAGAAAGGCCCCGTCGGGTCCCTGGCTGGTGCATTTCTTGCAGCCAATGCAGAGAAAGGGGTCTACCTCGATGTGGCCGAAGGGAGGATGGTCTTCGTCGGGCACCCAGAACATGCAGTCGGCCACGGGGCAATAGGGGACACAGGCCGGGGAGCCGGCGCAGCCCGTGCAGCACTCCGTGATGACGGCGATGGCGCGGGGCTTTTTCTTGCGTGGGGTTTCTATTCCTTCAGACTTGGGCTCCAGCTTGGGCAGGGAAGAGATTTCGTCCAGTGGGTACATCCATCCTCCGGGTCAAGGCAGGGTTGAAAACCGATTATCTGCAATAAACGCCCTATCATAGCACAGGTCCCGGAGCCGTCCAATGGGCGCCCTGCACCGGCGTTCGGATTGCCTTTTGCTTGCAAGATCGGGTTTGTTTCCTGTAGTTTGGCCCGTGCTATTGGGGAAAAGGTTGTCAGACTGAGCCGAGTATGGCCAGTTTCCACCGGGAGCCTGTATGGAAATCGTGGTGCCGATTGTCCTGGTGCTGTTGGGACTGGGAGCAACCTGTCTGGCCCTGGGTGGATTGGTCCGGCTGGGAAAAGAGAGGCCTGATTTCCGGCTCTTCGGGTTGGGAGTACACAGCCGGTTGGGTGCGTTGGCGGTACTGGCAGTGTCGCTGGCGCTCTTTTTTCTGGCCTATTCCTTTTGGTGGCAGGACTCCCTGATTCGCGGGTTGCAGCCGGAATTGGAGGGAGCACAGGAGGAGGCCAGGGATCGATTGGCCCGCCTGGAGGTAGCAGCCCGTTCGCTGCAGGATCTTCAGGCACAGGTTCAGCAGCTCACCGGGCAAAAACAGGAATATCAGCGGATTGCCGGCCGCCGCCAGTCCGAGCTGGCGGCACAGGCCAAGTCGCTGGAAGCGGCGCTTCACGGGCAACAGCAGGCGGCTGCCGGATTCCAGGAAAGCCTGGCTGAATTGAACCGGCTGTTGGAGGCGCTTCAACGGCAAAAGGAGGCGGCTGTCCAGGACTCCCTGCAGTTGAAGCAGGAACTCCGCTCGGCCGAGTCCAGGCTGGATCTGGCCCGGCAAAGCCAGGAGGAACTGAGGGGAACTCTCTCGCGGCTGACCGCCGAAAAGCAGAACGAATCGAAGAGTCTCCAGGAAGAGATCCGGAAGCTCAAGGCTTCCCTTTCCGACCAGCAGCGGCGAACCGGATTACTCAGAGAGGGCCTGGTTTCTCGGGAAGCCCACGATTGGTCCCTGGAGCAGGAAATCGAAAAACTGGCCAACCTCATTTCCGGCGAGCCCGAAGCCAGCTTCTCGCGCCAGACGGACATCGCCCGCACCCTGCAGAGAATCCATGAGCTCCTCCGGGAAGGCGCCGCCCTGGCCCAGCAGGCCAAGGCCGCCGAGACCCGCCTGCGCCGACCCCGGACGGTTTCCGCCGACTCCAACTGAATCACCCTTCCTGCGACCAGCGGCCGCTGGCCGCCGGTTGGCGAAAGTGATCGTAGACGTTCCTGGCGATTCGGGGAGAGGTTTCGGCGATCAGGCGATCCAGCGGCGCGGCGGCGATTTGCGGGACGCTTCCCAAACGTTGCAGCAGCCGCTTGGCGGTCTTGTCGCCGACCCCGGGTATCCGGGTGAGCACCGAAGTAAGGGTTCGGCCCGAGCGGCGCCGGCGGTGAAAAGTCACGGCAAAGCGGTGGGTTTCGTCCCGGATGCGCTGGATCAGCCGCAGGACCGGAGAATGCCTGTGCAGGCGAATGGGTTCCTGCTCGCTGCCTCTGACGTAGATGAGCTCTTCTTTCTTGGCGATGCTGGCCAGAGGCTGGGTGGTCAGGTCCAGGGCGTCCAGCGCGGCAGCGGCGGCATGGAGCTGTCCCACTCCACCGTCCACCAGGACCAGGTCGGGCAGGGCGCGGCGTTCCTGCAGGAGTCGGCGGTAACGGCGAGAGATGACTTCCACCATGCTCTTGAAGTCGTCCGGCCCACTGACCGTCTTGATGATGAATTTCCGGTAGTCGGCCTTCTTCATTCGGCCCTCCTCCCAGACCACCATGCAGGCCACGCAATCCGACCCTTGAAGGTTGGAAACATCGAAGGACTCGATCCGCTTGGGAGGATTTTCCAGGTCCATCAACTCGGCCAGAGCCTCGCCGATCATCCGGCTGCCGGGGTTCAGGGTGCGGAAGCGTTGGTCGAAGGTCAGACGGGCGTTCTTGTGGGCCAGACCGACGAGGTGTTTCTTGGGACCGCGGAGAGGTTCCTTCACAACCACCTTTCTTCCCTTCCGGCTCGAAAGATAGGCAGCCAGGATGGCTTGATCCTCGAAGCCGCAGGAAACCAGGATCTCGTCGGGGGTGAAGCTGGAGCCGAAGTAATACTGCTTGAGCAGAGAGGCCAGAATATCTCCGTTGGCGGCGGTGCCGGTAAGGTCTTCCCAAAAGTACTGGTGCCGGTCCACCACGCGGCCGCTTCGCAAATGGAACAACTGCACGGCCGCCTTGTTCTCCTCCCGATGAAGCGCGAAGACGTCCACGTCGGCGGTTCGGCTGGAGGACATGCGTTGCGGCTCGGAGAGCTGATCGATGGTCCTGATCATGTCCCGCAGGTGTGCCGCCAGCTCGAACCGTTCCTCATCGGCAGCCGTCAGCATCTTGCCGCGCAGACTCTTGATGAGTTCTCGCCGCTTCCCCTCCATGAACCACCTGAGGTCCTGGACCCTTCCGGCATACTCCTCCCGGCTGCACACTGAAGCCACGCACGGCCCCATGCAGCGCTTGATGTGGTAGTCGAGGCACACCCTGGGCCGGCGGCCGTCTATTTCGATGGAGCAGGTACGGATCTGGAAATGACGACTCATCAGTTTGAAGATCCGTGAGGCCAGGCTGGCGGGGAAGAAGGGACCGAAATAGAGGGCTCCGTCGTTTTTGACCCGGCGGGTGACCAGGATGCGTGGAAAGGATTCGTTGACGGTCAGCTTGATGCAGGGGTAGGTCTTGTCGTCCCTGAGGAGGATGTTGTACTTGGGCTTGTGCTGCTTGATCAGGTTGTTCTCGAGGGCCAGCGCCTCCATCTCGTTGTCGACCACGATGCACTCGAGATCGGCGATCTCCGAGCGAAGCTGGTCCAGCTTGATGTCGGAGGGGCGGGAGTCCTGGAAGTAGCTTCTGACGCGGTGACGCAGCGACTTGGCCTTGCCCACGTAGATGATGTCGTCCCTGGCGTCCTTGTAGAGGTACACTCCCGGTTCGACAGGAAGATCGGCGGTCTTTTCTTCCAGGGCTTGCATAGGGAATTCCCGGTCCATTATGCCACGCCCCGACATCCCATCCCCCATGCTATCATCGGACCCTTGTGAGCCCGCGGGGGCCGTCCGGCCATGGACAAGATTCTGCTGAGGGACATTCGACTGCAGATGAAAGTGGGAACCACCCGGGAGGAACGCGGGCGGGCCCAACCCTGCCGGGCCGATCTGACCCTGTGGCGGCCCCTGGAGAAAGCCCGGAAGGGACGGTTGGACAAGACGGTGGACTATAGCGCGGTCTATAGCCGGGTCGAGAAATTGTGCCAGAGTCGAACCTTTACCCTGCTGGAGGAAGCGGCTCTGCAGATCTGCAGAGAGGTGCTGAAGGACTTCCCGGTCAGGAAGGTCAGGGTTCGAATCGGCAAGACCAGCCCCTTCAGCGAGAAGCTGGGTTTCGTCGGAGTCCAGGTGGAGCGCCGCCGGTCCTGGCTGTCCTGAATACGGACCGTTCCAGTTAGGGGAGCGTTGCATGAAGGCGGTGATCCTGGCGGGCGGCGAAGGAACCCGGCTCAGGCCGTTGACGCTCCAGGTGCCCAAGCCGGTGGTTCCCATCGCCAACGTCCCCTTTCTGGGATATCAGCTCGACTTGCTGCGCCGCCACGGCATTTCCGAGGCCGTCCTGAGCCTGGGCTATCGGCCCGACAAGATCGAAGCGGAATTGGGAGACGGCAGCCGATTCGGGATTCGGCTCCGCTACGTGGTCGAGCAGTCTCCCCTGGGAACCGGCGGGGCCTTCAAGAATGCCGAGCCATTCCTGGACGGCCCCGCCGTGGTGTTTAACGGGGACATTCTCTGCGACTTCGACCTGACGGAGATCCTTCGCTCCCACCGCCGGCGCGCGGCAACGGCCACCCTGACCCTGACCCGAGTCGACAACCCTTCCGCCTACGGATTGGTGGAAACCGGGGACGATGGCCGGGTGGCCCGCTTTCTTGAAAAGCCGGGCCGGGACCAGGTCACCTGCGACACCATCAATGCCGGGCTCTATGTGCTGGAACCGGAAGTCCTGAAGACCATCCCGGCCGGTGTGAACACCTCCTTCGAAAGGACCGTGTTCCCGGGCCTGGTGGCCAGTGGACGCCCCGTCCATGCCCATGTCTCTCCGGATTACTGGATCGACATAGGAACCCCACAAAAGTACCTGCAGGCTCACCGGGACATTTTTGAAGGGCGGTTTATGTCGCCTTTATCCGGGTTCCGGTTCAACCCGGCGGAACCTCCTGAGCAGGAGGATTGCGACAGTTCCATCCGGAACTCTGTAATCGCCTCTTCGGCCCAGGTCGGGAAGGGTGCCCGGATCCTGGGCTCGGCCATCGATCAGGACTGCGAGGTGGGCGAACGGGCCATCGTCGAGGGCTCAGTGCTCTGGAAGGGAGTGCAGGTGGGAGAAGGGGCCCAATTGCGGGGGTGCATCCTGGGCAGCGGTTGCCGCATCGGCGCCGGCGCCGTGGTAGGGGAAGGGGTGGTCCTGGGAGACGATACCCGCCTCTCGGCCAACCGCCGCCTCCTGTCTTCTTGAGGCGGATCCCCGGGCCGGCGTTCGGCTACCGGTTTTCCTCGGCCGCCTCGGGCTGAGTTGGAGTGACTTGGGCGGGTACTTCGATGGGAATTTGCTCGACCACTCGAATCCCGTAACCCTCCAGTCCGACGATGCGGCGAGGGTGGTTCGTCAGCAGCCGAATTTGCTTGAGGTCCAGCCGGGAGAGAATCTGGGCGCCCGTTCCGTAGTCCCGCTGGGCTCGACGCCAACTGTAGACCTCCGCCTCGGTGGAGGTCATGCCGTGGTAGGCGATGCGGTGGCGGCCGTCCTCCTTCTTGAGCTGAAATCCCCTCCCGGTCTGGTGCAGGTAGAGCAGCACGCCGCTGCCGGCCTGGGCAATGACCTGCATGCAGCGTTCGATCTGAGCGCGGCAGTCGCAGCGGATCGAATGGAAGACGTCCCCCGTCAGGCAGTGGGAGTGAACCCTGACCAGCACCGGTTCCTCCGAACGAATGGTGCCGAAAACCAGGGCCACGTGGGTCTCCTGCTCGATCTCGCTTTCGAAGGCCAGCATCCGGAAGGTGCCGAACTCGGTGGGCAGGTCGGCCTCGGCCACCAGCTTCACGAACGATTCGGTCCGCAGCCGGTGCTTGATCAGATCGGCCACGGTAATCATTTTCAGCCCGTGTTCCGTGGCAAACCGGTGCAGCTCTCCAACCCGGGACATGCTGCCGTCGTCGTTCATGATCTCGCAGATGACGCCTGCCGGTCTCAAGCCGGCGATGCGAGCCAGGTCGACGGCCGCTTCGGTCTGGCCGGCCCGTATCAGGACACCCCCTCGGCGGGCCCGCAGGGGGAACACGTGACCCGGCTTGACCAGATCGCCGGGCCGGGTCTCGGGGTGGATGGCCGTCAGAATCGTCTGGGAGCGGTCAGCCGCCGAGATACCCGTGGACACTTTCCCCCTGGCCTCGATCGAAACGCAAAAGGCGGTGCCGTAGCGGGAGCTGTTCTCGTTCACCATCAGCGGAATCTGCAGCTCGTCCAGGCGTTCCCCCGTCAGCGAAAGACAGATCAGGCCCCGCCCGAATTTGGCCATGAAGTTGATGGCTTCCGGTGTCACCTTCTCGGCGGCGATGGTCAGGTCGCCTTCGTTTTCCCGATCCTCGTCGTCGACCACGATGAGCATCTTCCCCGACCGGATGTCCTCGATGGCTTCTTCAATGGTTGAAAAAAAGCTTTCCAATGGCTTCCTCGGCAGGTACCGGATGGAAGGTTTCCTCGGGACCCGTCTATCGATACCCTAGGTCGCGGAGATACTCAGCGGTCAGGCCGTCCCGGCTGCCTTCGTGTCGCCGCCGGCTCAGGGCGGCCTCCACGTACTTGGCCAGAATGTCGCACTCCAGGTTCACCCGATCGCCGGGTTTCCGCCGGGAGAGGTTGGTGTGCTCCAGCGTGTGGGGGATGATGGCCACTTCAAAGAAGTCCTTCCCCAGTCCGGAGACCGTCAGGCTGATGCCGTCGACGGCGATGGACCCTTTCTCCACCACGTAGGCTCTCATCCCCGCGGGCAGCGAGAAGCGAAACAGGGCGAAGGCCCGCTGCTTCTCTATCCGGACTACGCGGGAAACGGCGTCCACGTGGCCCTGGACGAAGTGCCCCCCCAATCGCGCCGTGGGCAGCAAGGGCAACTCCAGGTTGATGGAGTCCCCTGATCTCAGACTGCCAAGATTGGACCGCTCCAGCGTTTCCCGGGACAGGTCCGCCTTGAATCCCTTGCCGTCCCGGCCGGTCACGGTCAGACAGGCGCCGTTGACGGCAACGCTGTCGCCGGGCCGGAGTTCCGTGCTCAAACCGGGGGCAAGGGCTTCCAGGCGGGCCGTGTCTCCGAGCCGCCTCAGCGACTTCACGCGACCGACGTCCTGGATGATTCCGGTAAACATCCCACCCCCGGCTCAGTCCGGTTAGTCCAAGACGGGGCCCGAGGGCTTCGGGTAAGCCTCGATCATGAGGTCGGGCCCGATCCGTTCGATTCTGGTGAAGGCCAGTGGGGGCGCCTGGTCCAGCCCCGGGAAACCGGCGCCACCAAACATGGGGACTGCCGCTCCACCCAGGATCCTGGGAGCCAGAAAGCAGACCAGCTTGTCGATGACCCGGCTGCGCAGGGCTTCGAAGTTGATCGTGGCGCCCCCCTCGATCAGGAGGCCGATGACCTGACGCCGCCCCAACTCCTCCAGGACCGGTCCAAAGGCAATTCGGCCGCCGGTTCCGCCTGTCGGAATGACCTCGATCCCTGCCTGCTCCAGCTTGTGCCGACGGTCCGGGTTCGGCCGCCGCCCGCAAAAAACGATTATATCACCCTGGTCGGGGGTGCTTGCCAGGCGGCTGTTCAGCGGGAGCCGCAGTCGAGAGTCGAGGACCACGCGCAGCAGGGGCCGGGTCCGCGGCTGGCCGCTGCGGTCGGTCAGGTAGGGGTCGTCCTGGAGCACGGTTCCGATGCCGACCAGGATGGCGTCGGCCTGGAGGCGCATCCGGTGCACCCGTTGGCGGGACTCCGGGCTGGTGATCCATTGGGGAGGGCCGCTGGCGGCGGCGATTCTGCCGTCCAGAGTGGCTCCGACCTTGGCGGTCACGAAAGGTTTCCGGCTGGAAATGTACTTGGCGTAGGCTTCGTTGAGCCTGCGCGCCTCGTCCTCCCGGACGCCGGCAACGACCTGGAGGCCGGCCGAGGCCAACCATTCCATGCCCTTGCCCGCCACCAGCGGATTGGGGTCTCTCATGGCCACCACCACCCGGGCGATGCCCGAGTCCACGATGGCCCGGCAGCAGGGCCCGGTGCGGCCCTGGTGGCAGCAGGGTTCCAGATTGACGTAGAGGGTGGCTCCGCGGGCCCGGTCGCCGGCCTGCTCCAGGGCCCAGACCTCGGCGTGCTTGCGTTGGCCGTATCGATGAACGCCCCGGCCGACGACGCGGCCGTCCCGAACCAGGACCGCCCCCACCATGGGATTGGGACTGGCAAGCCCCCTTCCCTGCAGGGCCAGCTCCAGGGCCTGCCCCATGTAGTGATGGTCACGTTCGGACATGGTGGAGTGTTGACGGCTGGCCGGCGTCAGCCGGCAACAGGTGGGTGGGGTGGGTTTGAGGCCGGATTGATCCCGCCGGGATCCTCTGCAGCGACCCGCGCCGGTGAGCGGTCGATAAACGGCCCCGGGACGGACCTCACGCTTCTCCGTCGAAAAGGGAGTCGATGAAATGCTCGGCTGAAAAGGGAATCAGGTCTTCGATCCGCTCGCCCACCCCCACGTATCGGATGGGAATGCCGAGGTCCCGCGCAATGCCGATGACGACGCCTCCCTTGGCCGTCCCGTCAAGCTTGGTCAATACGATCCCGCTGACGCCGGTGGAGCGGGTGAACTCCCGGGCCTGCACCACCCCGTTCTGTCCGGTGGTGGCATCCACCGCCAGCAGGATCTGTTGGGGCGCTCCGGGGACCTCCCGTGCGGCAATCCGCTTCATTTTCTCCAGTTCGGCCATCAGGTTGCTCTTGGTGTGAAGTCGCCCTGCCGTATCCACGATCAGGATGTCCGCCCCTCTGGCCTTGGCGGCATGAATGGCGTCAAAGAGGACGGCGGCCGGATCGGAGCCCGACTGCTGGCGAATGACCTGGGCTCCGGCGCGCTTCCCCCAGGCCTCCAGTTGCTCCACCGCCGCCGCCCGAAAGGTGTCGGCGGCGCACACCAGCACCTTCCGCCCTTCCCGGACCCAAAGGCCCGCCAGCTTGCCGGCGGTGGTGGTCTTGCCCACGCCGTTGACCCCGATCACCAGCAGGACCTGTAGGCCGGAAACAGCGGGCCCGTCGCTCGGGGCGGACCCGGCCTGCAAAATATCGAGGAGCTCCGAGCGGATGCAGTTTCTGAGCTGGCCGGCATCGTTGGTGCGGTTCCGCTCTACCCGGTTCCTGACCCTGTCGAGGACCACCGTGGTGGTATCGATTCCCACATCGGCCCCCACCAGGATTTCCTCGAGCTCCTCAAACAGTTCCGGGTCAATCGCCTTCCGGCCCTGCAGCACCTGCTCCATGCGGGCCACCAGGTTCCTGCGGGTCGACGACACGGCCGCCTTGAACCTGCCCAGAAGACCGTCCCGGGATTGCCGATCGTCGTCTCGAGCGCTACGCGGATCGCCCATGCCTGCCTCCACCGGACCCGTTTCTCCGGGCGCTAATCTTAACACAGGGAAAATGGGCGTCAGGAAGGCGGCAACCGGCCCCTTCGGCTTCAGAGTCCAGGCGGCTCCGCCCGTCTATCGCTTTTCGCAGGCGACGCTCTTGGGAGGGGTTCGGGAACAGGCGATGGTGTCTGTCATTCCCGAGGAGAGCTGGGCGCAGGCAGTATCGAGGGCCGTACGCAGGGCCTCGGCCTCGGTGGCTCCAACGGCTTTGCGGCAGTCCGTCCTCCCTCTGAACTCCATGCAGACCTCGCAACTGTACTGGTCCAATGCCATGGAGGAATAGACGATATAGCCCAGGACGGCCAGAAGGGAGACGGCGATGAGGATCCGGGTGCCTTTGGACATGGAGGGTAAATTATACGCTACCGAAAGCTCGCGGGCGAGCCCGCATTTCTCGCTCACGGGTCGGAAGTTCCCCCCCGGCTCGACGGCGAGGCCCAACATCGATGCATTAAAATATTTTATCAAAGATATAAAAAATATAAATTTATCTAACCGGCGCCTTTCTTCTAGAATTCGGCGGGAGCCGTTTCCTCATCAGGATTGTCCCCCGGTTGCAGCTCGCTTCAACCGAGCGTCAGGCAGGACAAGCAAGACTTCTCGGGTCCGAATTTGGTACAATCCTTGGTTCGATGAGTCAAGATGCCCTTTCCGGCTGTCAATCAAGTTTGCTGGCTTCCCCAACTCAAGCACCTTTAGCCAACTGATTTAGCTGGAAGGCAGCACCGCGGGGCCGTTCCAGGATCCGCCGGTGCCGGCTTCGGAGGTGTAGCTGTCGCCATTTGACGGCAGACTCGGTTGAGGTTCAGACGATTTCCATGCATCAGGACGGACTGCCTAAAAAACAGGGGTTGTACGACCCTCGCTTCGAGCGGGACAGTTGCGGCGTCGGCTTCGTGGTCAACGTGGACGGGACACACAGCCACCTCATCATTCGCCAGGGGTTGGAAGTGCTTTCCAACCTGGCTCATCGAGGCGCCTGCGGTTGCGATCCGGAGACGGGAGACGGGGCCGGAGCCCTCATCCAGATCCCCCATGAATTCCTGAAACGAGACTGCCGGGCCCTTGGGCTGCAGCTCCCCCCGACAGGGGAATACGGGGTGGGCATGGTCTTCCTTCCTCGGGAAGAAGAGGCCCGCGCCCGCCTGGAGCAGGTCCTGGAGGCAGTGATCGCGGCTGAGGGGCAGCACCTCCTGGGGTGGAGGGATGTTCCCGTCGACAGCGAGGCCATCGGCAGTCTGGCACGGGAGTCGGAGCCGGTCATTCGCCAAGTCTTTATCGGGAAAAATGCCGGCTTGAAGCGGCTGGCCGACTTTGAGCGCAAGCTGTACGTGGTGTGCAAACGGGTCGAGCGGGAGGTGGAGATACAGGAGTTGGACCCGGGCGAGAGTTTCTACATCGCCAGCCTGTCGGCCGCCACCGTCGTCTACAAGGGCCTCCTGACCGCTCCCCAGATCCCGGCTTACTATCGGGATCTGGCCGATCCTGCAGTGAAGAGCGCCCTGTGTCTGGTCCACTCCCGCTTCAGCACCAACACCTTCCCCTCCTGGAAGCTGGCCCATCCTTACCGTTATCTGGCCCACAACGGAGAAATCAACACGCTTTGCGGCAACCGCAACTGGATGCGGGCCCGTTCCAAGACGCTCTCTTCGGATCTTTTCGGGGATGACCTTCCCAAGATTTTCCCGTTGGTGTCCGATACGGCCAGCGACAGCGCCACCATCGACAACGCCCTGCAGTTCCTGGTCCAGGGAGGCCGCTCGCTGGCCCACTCGGTGGTGATGCTGATCCCGGAGGCCTGGAACAAGGACATCCGCATGGATCCCGACAAGCGGGGTTTCTACGAGTACCATTCCTGTCTGATGGAGCCCTGGGACGGTCCGGCCTCCATTGCCTTTACCGACGGAACCCGCATCGGCGCGGTGCTCGACCGGAACGGTCTGCGTCCTTCCCGCTATGTGGTCACCAAGGAGAACCTGGTGGTGATGGCCTCCGAAGTGGGCGTGCTGGAAATACCCGAGGAGCGAATCCTGTACAAGGGCCGGCTCCAACCCGGCAGGATGTTTCTGGTCGACACCGAGCAGGGCCGCATCATCGACGACTCGGAGCTCAAGCAGGCCCTCACCACCCGAAAGCCCTATCGGCAGTGGGTGGAAGCCAACCGGATCGAGCTTTCCCAGTTGCCGCCGGCGCCGGCGGACAGAGAACCGGGGGTCGAAGACCTGCTGGCCCAACAGCAGGCCTTCGGCTATACCGTGGAGGATCTTCGGTTGTTGATGGCTCCCATGGCCGGAAACGGCGAAGAAGCGGTCGGGTCCATGGGCACGGATACGCCGCTGGCGGTTCTCTCCAACAAGTCGCCGCTGCTCTACAACTACTTCAAGCAGCTCTTCGCCCAGGTGACCAACCCGCCCATCGATTCCATCCGGGAAGAGATGGTGATGTCGGTAGAAAGTTATATCGGCAGCGAGCAGAATCTTCTGGACGAAACCCCCAGGCACGCCCGCCTGCTCAAGTTGCAGTGCCCCGTACTGACCGATCCCGAGCTTGCCCGAATCCGGCACGCCTCGGTCAGGGACTTCAGCGCCGAGACCTTGAAGATGCACTTCTCCGGGGGCGACGGAGGCGGCGGATTGGAGGCCGCCCTGGAAGGGCTCTGCCGCCGGGCTTCCCGGGCGGTGAGCCAGGGGCACAACATCATCATTCTCTCCGATCGCGGCGTCGATGCCGAAGGGGTGCCCATCCCAGCCCTGCTGGCCACTTCGGCCGTCCACCACCACCTCATTCGGGAAGGCACCCGGACCAAGGTGGGCCTCGTGGTGGAAACCGGCGAGGCTCGGGAGGTCATGCACTTCGCGCTCCTTATCGGATACGGGGCCGGGGCAGTGAACCCCTACCTGGCCTTTCGGACCCTGGCCGACATGGTGGCGCAAAAGCTCTTTCGTCCCGAAGTCGGCGCAGAGCTCGCCTTCGAGAACTACATCAAGTCCATCAACAAGGCCCTGCTCAAGATCATCGCCAAGATGGGGATCTCCACCATCCAGAGTTATCGGGGAGCTCAGATCTTCGAAGCCATCGGACTGAATTCACGCCTGGTCGAACGTCACTTCACCGGTACCGCCTCTCGCATCGAGGGCATCGGCCTGGAGGTTCTGGGACGGGAGGCCATCGTCCGCCACCGACAGGGTTTCCCCAAGGCGCAGTCCCGGAAACACCTGCTGGATGTGGGGGGACAGTATCAGTGGCGGCGCGACGGCGAGTTCCACCTGTTCAATCCGGAATCGGTGGCCAAGCTGCAGGTGGCCACCCGTCACGGCGACTACCGCCTGTTCAAGCAGTACTCCACCTTGATCAACGACCAAAGCAGAAACATGTGCACGCTCCGGGGCCTGTTCAAGCTCAAGCAGGGCGACCCCGTTCCGCTGGACGAGGTCGAGCCTGCCTCCGAGATCGTGAAGCGGTTCGCTACCGGAGCCATGTCCTTTGGATCCATCAGCAAGGAGGCCCACGAGAACCTGGCCATCGCCATGAACCGTATCGGGGCCAAGAGCAACACGGGCGAGGGAGGCGAGGACCCGGCGCGGTACGTCCGCGATCCCAACGGAGACTGGCGCCGCAGCGCCATCAAGCAGGTGGCTTCCGGGCGCTTCGGAGTGACGGCCGAGTACCTGGTCAACTCGGAGGAGCTGCAGATCAAGATGGCCCAGGGGGCCAAGCCGGGAGAAGGGGGCCAGTTGCCCGGACACAAGGTGGACAAGGTGATCGCCCGGGTGCGCCACTCCACCCCGGGAGTTTCGCTGATATCGCCTCCGCCCCACCACGACATTTACTCCATCGAGGATCTGGCCCAGTTGATTCACGATCTCAAGAACTCCAACCCGCGGGCCAGGATTTCGGTGAAGTTGGTGGCCGAGGTGGGGGTGGGCACGGTGGCTGCGGGGGTTTCCAAGGCTCATTCCGACGTGGTGCTCATCAGCGGGCACGACGGAGGGACGGGCGCTTCTCCGCAAACCTCCATCAAGCATGCCGGCGTTCCCTGGGAACTGGGCCTGGCGGAAACCCAGCAGACGCTGGTGCTCAACGACCTGAGGGGGCGCATCGTGGTTCAGACCGATGGCCAGCTCAAGACAGGCCGGGACGTGGCGGTGGCCATCCTGCTGGGTGCCGAGGAGTTCGGCTGCGCCACGGCTCCGCTGGTGGCTTCCGGGTGCATCATGATGCGCAAGTGCCATCTCAACACCTGTCCGGTGGGCGTCGCCACCCAGGATCCGGTGCTGCGCCGCAAGTTCGCGGGCAAGCCCGAGTACGTCATCAACTTCTTCACCTTCGTAGCCGAGGAACTGCGGGAGATCATGGCGGAAATGGGCTTTCGCAGGGTGGAGGAGATGGTGGGCCGGTCGGATCGCCTGGACGTGACCGATGCGGTCGAGCACTGGAAGGCCATGGGGCTGGACTTCACCCGCATCTTCTACAGGCCCCAGGTTCCGGAGCGAATCGCCACCCACAAGGTTCAGGAACAGGACCACGGTCTGGAGAAGGCCCTGGACCATCGGTTGATTGCCGACTGCCGGGAATCCCTGGAGAAGGGGACCCGGATTTCCCTCAGCTACCCCATCAGGAACTCCCAGCGCACCGTGGGCACCATGCTGAGCTCCGCTCTGGCGGAGCGCCGCGGCAACTCGGGGCTTCCCGAAGACTCCATCCAGGTGGATTTTCGCGGGTCGGCCGGACAGAGCTTCGGAGCTTTTCTGGCGGCCGGTGTCACCTTCAGGCTGGAAGGCGACGCCAACGACTACGTCGGCAAGGGGTTGTCGGGCGGCAAGTTGATCGTGTTTCCGCCCAGGGAGGCGACCTTCAGGGCCGAGGACAACATCCTCGTCGGAAACGTGGTGCTCTACGGCGCCACCGGGGGCCAAGCCTACTTCCGGGGGGTAGCCGGGGAGCGGTTTGCGGTGCGCAACAGCGGCGCCCGGGCAGTCGTGGAAGGGGTGGGGGACCACGGATGCGAGTACATGACCGGCGGCGTGGCCGTGGTGCTGGGCGATACCGGGCGCAACTTTGCCGCCGGAATGAGTGGAGGCATCGCCTTCGTGCTGGACGAGTCCGGACACTTCAGCCGGAACTGCAACCACAGCATGGTGGATCTCGAGCCGGTGGTGGACCCCGCCGACCTGGAGACCCTCAAGGGGATGATCTCCCGGCACCGGAGCCATACGGGGAGTGCGGTTGCGGAGAGAGTGTTGCGGAATTGGGAGGCGTTGCTACCCAAGTTCGTGAAGGTGATGCCCGTGGACTACCGGAGAGTCCTCCAGGAGTTGGAGAAGGCCCGGGATGCCGAAGCCGGCCGCGAGCAGGCCCCGGCCCTGTTGCGTTAGCTCGGTCACCGGAAAGACCAATCGAGACCCAGCGGTTCCAGCCCGGGTTCCGGGCCGGCCGCGGGGTCCCTTTCAGTGGCTCCGAGGCGGAGAAGCCATGGGAAAAGTGACGGGTTTCATGGAAATCGGCCGGAAGATGGCCCCCCGCCGCCCCGTCGAGGAGCGCCTCAAGGACTGGTTCCAGGTGTACCGGGAACCTGCCGACCCCCTGGTGCAGAGCCAGGGGGCTCGGTGCATGGATTGCGGCATTCCCTTCTGCCACACCGGCTGCCCTCTGGGCAACATCATTCCGGACTGGAACGACCTGGTCTATCGAAACCGCTGGCAGGAAGCCATCCAGGTACTGCACAAGACCAACAACTTCCCCGAGTTTACCGGGTGGGTCTGTCCGGCGCCCTGCGAAGCGGCCTGTGTGCTTGGAATCAACGACGATCCGGTCACCATCAAGCAGATCGAAATCAGCATCATCGAGCATGCCTTTCGTGAAGGCTGGATCAAGCCGACGCCTCCCGCCGTTCGTACCGGGAAACAGGTGGCCGTGGTGGGTTCGGGTCCGGCCGGCCTGGCCTGTGCCGACCAGTTGAACAAGGTGGGCCACCGGGTCACCGTGCTTGAACGAGCCGACCGCATCGGGGGGCTGCTGACCTATGGGATTCCGGATTTCAAGCTGGAAAAGTGGGTGGTGCGCCGCCGCCTCGATCTGATGCGGGAGGAGGGTGTCCTCTTCAAGACCGGGGCCAACGTCGGATTCAACGTGGCGGTGGCGGATCTGAGGCGCGACTTCGACGCTCTGGTGCTGGCGGGCGGGGCCACCAAGTCCCGGGACCTGCCCGTCCCGGGCCGGGAGCTGGACGGCATCCACCTGGCCATGGATTACCTGCCGCAGCAGAACCGGCGGGTGGCCGGGGACCGGAAGATTCCGGGGAAGGCCATCACCGCCAAGGGCAAGCGAGTGATCATCCTGGGCGGCGGGGATACGGGTTCGGACTGCCACGGGACGGCTCTCAGGCAGGGAGCCCGCTCGGTGCACTCCTGGGAACTCCTGCCCAAACCCCCGGCTGAACGGACTTCCTCCATGCCGTGGCCCTACTGGCCGATGATCCTGAGAACGTCCTCTTCCCACGAAGAGGGCGGCTTTCGGGACTGGAGCATCAACACCAAGCGGTTCAGCGGCTCCAACGGTCGAGTGGAGAAGCTGCATGCGGTTCGCGTCGAATTCGGAGAGCCCGACGAAAACGGACGCCGTCCCATGCGGGAAGTGCCGGGAAGCGAGTTTGAGCTGGAGACCGAGTTGGTGTTGTTGGCGATGGGCTTCCTTGGACCGGAGTCCGACGGCATGCTGAAACAACTGGGGGTCAAGCTGGACGCTCGCGGCAACGTGGAGGCGGATGACGACTACATGAGCAGCCAGCCTGGAGTCTTTGCGGCCGGTGACATGCGGCGAGGACAGTCGCTGGTGGTCTGGGCCATCGCCGAGGGCCGCCGGGCCGCTCGTGGCGTGGACCGGTTCCTGATGGGATCGACCGAGCTGCCCTGATCGGTCCCCGAGTCATCCTGCCGGTGGAACCCGATTCCCGGTCTTCTCCCACTGTCCTGCAAGGTGGGTTTCGCCCCGCCGCAGGAGTTGGGCGATTGGGACCTGTTGCGCCAGCAAACGAAAATCAATGCTGCGGCCGTTTCTGGCTTGCCGGCGTAGGCCGGAGTCCGGGAAAATACAGCCTACCCGGCAATGCTCACGGACTTGGGGGGGTGTCTGATGGGAATCATGGTCAGCGAAGTCTACGAGGCACTGATCGAAGCCGGCGCCTCCGAATCCAAGGCCAAGGCCGCCGCCGAATCGATTCCGCTCAGTGAGCAGTTGGCCACCAAACAAGACCTGGCCGGGCTCAAGGGCGACATGGCCAGCCTCAAGGGCGACATGGCCAACCTCAGGGGCGACATGGCCAACCTCAGGGGCGACATGGCCAACCTCAAAGCGGACATGGCCAACCTCAAGGCGGAATTCTTCAGGGCGCTGTGGGTCCAGGGAGCCGGAATTGTCGCCTTGATTGTCGGTCTGACCAAACTCCTCTAGATGGACGGCAGCGGCAAGATCGAGCGCGTCAAAGTTCCGGCGCTGGACGAAATCCTGGGGGAGCCCTTCAAGGTCCTGAACGACGGCTTCATCCGATTGATCGACTACATGGGTTCGGATGAGTCCATCGTGCAGGCCGCCCGGGTCTCCTACGGCAAGGGAACCAAGAAGGTCCACCAGGACCGCGGCCTCATTCGATACCTGATGCGGCACCGGCACACCACTCCCTTCGAGATGTGCGAGATCAAGCTGCACGTCCGGGTGCCCATGGACTGCTGGCGCCAGTGGATCCGCCATCGAACGGCCAGCGTCAACGAGTACTCGACACGCTATTCCGAGGCTATCGATTCGGCTCAACTGACCGGCGACGACCAGTGGCGGGAGCAATCCCGGGGCAACCGCCAGGGCAGCACGGGATTCCTGACACGGGAGGTCGGCTCGGAGCTTTCCGAAGGAGAGTCAACTCTGATTCAGGACAGCCGCCGGCTCTACCGGGAACGACTGGAGGCCGGAGTCGCCAGAGAGCAGGCTCGCAAGGACCTTCCGCTCTCAACCTATACCGAGGCCTACTGGAAGATCGACCTCCACAACCTGCTGCACTTCCTGGCCCTGAGAATGGATGCCCACGCCCAGTGGGAGATCCGCAGCTACGCCACCGTCATCGGCGAGCAGATTCTCAGCCGCTGGTGCCCCATCACCTGGGAAGCCTTCCAGGACTACCGCTTTCATTCCACCGCCCTCTCCCGACGGGAGCAGCAGATCATCCGCATGCTGGCTGCCGGCCGCCCCGGGCAGGCCAGGGAACTGGCCGCTCGATTCGGGCTTCTCAACTATGACGGTCCCCGCCTCAAACCCAACCGCGAGCGAAAGGAACTGGAGGCCAAGCTTCAGTCCCTGAACTTCAAGATTCCGTGGCTGGATGGTCAGTAAAAGCTCGGGTCAGGCACCCCATCAATCCATGAGGGTGTCAATCCTCGTGTCCAGCGCTTGGGCGATGCGGTTCAAGGCCTTCACCGAGCCGGTCTTGAGACCTCGTTCGATTTCGGAGAGATACCCGTTGGCGAGCCCCGTCTCTTCAGCCAGGGCTCTCAGCGTCATGCCGCGAAACGCTCGCCAGGCAGCTGCACTGAGTCTCGCCAACAACCAACTGAGGGGACCGATTCCTCAGAGCTTCACCAACCTGACGCTGGAGCATTTCTACTTTTATGAGAATCCCGGTCTGAGCGTGCCGGCTGAGGTGGCCCTCCGGGAGTGGCTGGACGGCATCGGGGCACTCCGGGATCAGGACTACTCCCCCTCGACACCCTTCGTTCCGGCGGGTATATAATGGCAAGGAGATGGTAAGGATGATGATGATAATGAAACGTACCGTGCTCCGTCGGATGAAACCCCTTCGGCTCCTCATGCTGTTATTGATTCCCCTGGTGGACGCCACGCAGGCTTTCGGCGCCGATGAACCCGTGCCTTGCGCGGATCGCTCCATCGTTGCCGACGCTTTGCGCACACCGGAGGACGTTGAGGCGTTTGTACAATGCGCCTACGAGTTCGTTCAGGAAATGGGATTCGAGGAGGCCCACCGGGCCTTCCACGAGGACGAGCGTTGGAGAAGCGGCCCAGTTTATGTCGTCGTCACAGAAGTAGCACAAATGCCCGAGACGGCTCGGCTCTTCGTCTTCCCGCCTGCCCCCTCAATGGAAGGGTCACCGGGAGGCCGAGTCGATGTCTTCGGCAACGACTATGTGGTGGAACTACACCGTATCCTGAACAGCTTCAACACGGGCTGGCTCTACTACTCCACCACAAACCCCGCGGCCGGCAGGGATGAGTTGAAGATTTCCTACTTCAAAGCAATCGACTGGGAAGGGAATCCGGCCGCGATCGTTGCAGGCATCTACCCGCGCGACCTGCCTGGCACCTGCGAACCAGAAGAGGTCAACGCCGGCCTGCTGGAATCCGATCCTTCCAACGAGCGACTGCAGGAGTTCGTCCGTTGCGCCGCCATGGAGCTGGAAGCCAATGGGTACTTCGGAATCCGGGCGCTCGCCAGCGATCCCCGGTGGCGCAACCAATCCATCTACCTGTTCGGCCTGGATACCAACGGCAGCCCGCTGTTCAGCGGCAATCCCTACAGCCAGTCGTGGTGGGGCGGCCTTATTCCGGAGTTGACCGACCATATGGACGGACCCTTTGAGGGCCGGGACGTGGTGAGCGTCGGCGACGCCTTTGGAGAAACCTTTCTGTACTACTCGACGCGCAATCCCTGGGCCGGAACGATGCAGGGCAAGGTGGCATTCGTCAAGAGGGTGGTGGTCTCCGGCCTGCCGATTTTGATCGGCTCCGGCTACTACGGAGAGCCGACGTCCGTGTCCGTTGGCAGGCCGGACGGGACAGCACCGGCTCCCTCGCAGGCTGGCCGCGTTGTGGTGGCGGGCACCGACGCGACGTTTGGAAACGACGACTACGTCTTGAACAGCGCGACGATCACCGGTGACACGCTGACGGTCTCGGTGTCGTACGGCGGAGGCTGCAGGGCGCACCTGTTCACCCTCGTCATCGCCGCTTTGTTCGTCGACTCGTCGCCGGTGCGGCTGCCTGCCGTGCTTCGACACGACGCGAACGGCGACCCGTGCGAAGCCTTCCTGACGGAGTCGTACGCTTTCGACCTCGCCCTCGTCAGAGCACGGTACCGGGCAGTTTACGGACCGGGCGCGGGCAGGGTTGCGCTCGATATCGACGGCGTTCCCGAGGACGGTCTGGTCTACGAGTTCACGGAGTAGGCCGCAGGTCGGGGATGCAGGGGCGGACGGCAACGGACTGGTAGCGCCTGAGCCGGACGAGGCCGGGCTTCCCGCCCTTGGGCCTGGAGACGAATTTCTTCTGCGTGTAGTGCACTTCGACCCGGGGCGCGTTGCGGGCCTGGCTGAAATAGGCGGCCAACTGGGCCGCTTCCAGCAGCGAAGGCTCCGAGGGCACCGAGCGCCTGTCGGGATTTCGCAGGACCACGTGAGATCCCGAATACCCCGCCACATGCAGCCAGAAGTCGTGACCGTGGGCCACCTTGCCCGTCAGGGCGTCGTTTTGCCGGTTCCCTCTGCCCACCAGAATGGTCAGCCCATCGGATGAAACAAACCGGCGAGCCAGCTTCGAAAGTTCCGGCCTGGCCTCTTCCCTGGGAGAGTGGCGCGGTCCGGTCCCGGGCGGCGCCGGCGAAGGGATTGGATCCGGTGGCGTGGGCGCCGGGGCCAGCTCGGCCGGAGCGGTGGTCCGGTCAAGCTGCTCCTGTTGTTTTTCCAGGGTTGCAAGCTCCTGCCGCACCGCTTCCAGCCGAGTCTGAATCCTGGGGATGGCGCGGCTCGACTTCCGGAATTGCCGCGCATAGCGGGTGGCGTTCTGGAGCGCCGTGAGCCGGGGCTCCAGGGGAATGGTCATCTCGGGCCGACCCGGCTGAAACAGGTCCGCAAGGCGAAGCGATGTCCGGCCCGCGGGCAACCCCGAAGCCTGGGCCAGCAGCAGGTCGCTGTACTTCTTGAAGCCCTGGGCCTGGCGGTTCCTTTCCAGGTCCGTTTCCAGGTCTTTCAGCAGCCGGGCCAGCTTCCTGCCTCGCTGGCGGAGCCGCGAGAGCCGGGCCTGACGCCCTTGGAGCCATCGTTGCCGATCCTGAAAAAGCCGGCAGGTCTCGGCCACGGCGGCGTTCATGTCGGGAAATTCCCGATGAGGACAACCCTCCAGATGGGTCAGCGGGAATGGAGTGCAGATCCAGGGCTGGCTGTCCTTGGCGGGCGGGTAGATCCGCGGAGTGACGGGCCCATGCCGCACCCGTCCAATCATCTGCCGGAAGCATTCCCACGCCCCCTCCGGGTCCGCCTGGCGTCGGTGGGCGATCTCCCGCAGGAAGAGCGGACTCAGACCTCGGACCCCCTTCCCGGAGCGGCGGGCCTGGGGGGTCCTTGGACTTTTCTCTGCCGACTCTCGGCAGACCTCCAGGACCAGGTCGTGGAGCGACTGCCTGTCGAGGCTTCCCAGGCCGTATCCGGCGCCGGACACCGGGCCGGCGGCCGGCTGACGGGGTCTGAAGGCTCGCAGAACCCGCCCCTGGTCGTCTTGCAGGAAGGCGTTGACCCGAAGCGGAATCAGTTCCAGGCGCAGATGGACGGTTCTTGGTGGATGAGGCCACCGCCCATCCTCGACCGCGAGGGTGACCACCCGATCCTCCATCTCTTTCTCGACGGCGACGATAGTGCCCCCCGCCAGGTGGCTCCGAATCGAAGGAAGCCAGTCGCCGGCGGTGGCGGGAGAGCCTGCCGGTGATGCCTTGGGCCGCAAGTACAGGCAGGGGAGTCGCTGTTCCAGCACCACAACCAGGTCGAAAGGGCAGGGGCGATGCAGCGAGAAAAGGAATTGGCGGTCATCGAGCTGCCTGACCTTGCGAATTCTCTTCTGTGGCAGCAACTCCCCGAGTTCCTGCACCAGCACCTGCAGGCAGAAATTATCCATCTGCCGGGAACCCCAATTGCATGAGTGTCCGATGGAGGTGGGCCAGGGGCAGCCCCACGACGTTGAAGTAGCAGCCTTGGATATGATGAACGAATCGGGAGGCGTAGCCTTGAATCGCATAGGCTCCGGCCTTCCCCAGCGGCTCGCCGGTGGACACGTATTCCTGGATGTCTCTGTCGGAAAGCGCCGCGAAGCGGACCGTTGTCTCGACGAAGCTGGCATGCCGGAGTGTCCGGTGCCGGATGCAGATGCCCGTCAACACTTCATGGGTGCGGCCGCTCAGTTTCCGCAGCATCTCGCCCGCCGCCTCCGGAGATTCCGGCTTTCCCAGGACCTCGGAGCCGCAGACCACCACCGTATCGGCTCCGACCACCCAGGCCTCGGGCCGGGCGTGGGAGACGGCTTCGGCTTTGGTCCGGGCCAGACGCATCACCAGTCGGGTTGGAGATTCACCCCGCTGCGGTTCCTCCGGCACGCCGCTCGCCCGGACTTCGAAGTCGAACCGGAGCAGCTTCATCAGCGCCTGTCTTCTGGGCGAGGCGGATGCTAGAATCAGGCGTGGAGAGCGAGAGTCGAGTCCGGCGGGCATGTGGGTGGACGTCCTCGAAGAGCTTCCCGAAGGCAGCCGGCGCGGAGAGTCCGGGCTGCCGATCCGCCTGCCTGGCGGTCCGGTTTACAAACTTCCGGGCGGTATGATAGAACAGGTCCATTCCGTGGTTCCAGCCACCCGGTACGGGCCTGCCTGCGAGGAGGATGTTTCCATTGATCGATAGGCGTTTGCGCAATGGCGCCGGCCTGGTCTTGGCCGTGCTGGCGGTCATTGGCCAGGTCCGATCGGCGCCGCAACTCCAGAGTTCCGACTTCGACTTCAGCATCTATTTTACCGGAAACGTTCGGGGGAATCTCGAACCCTGCGGCTGACCGCGCAATCCCGCGGGCGGTCTTGCTCGCCGAGCACACGTCATCAGGGAGGGGACCCGGGAGTTCCCCGACCGTCCGGCCCTCCAGGTGGAGATCGGCAACTTCATGCAGCGGCTGGGCCCCGATCGGGCGGTCAAGAACGAGTGGCTGTGGAAGGGGATGGAGTTGCTGGAAATCGATGTCTTCAACATCGGGGGCAACGACGTTGAGGAACTTCAGGCCCTGGGTGTGGAGCTCGGCAAGAACGGGCGGTTTATTTCCGCCAACCTGCTTTCCGGCCAATCCGGCGATCCGCTGCTCGATCCCTATGTGATCAGGACCATGCCGTCGGCGTCCTCCGCCTCCGCTTTCCGGATCGGCTTCATCGGATTTGCGGTCGGCAAGCATTCCTCCGGGAGTGGTGCGAGCTACCGCTGGGAGAATCCGTCCGAGAGCGCCGCAAAATGGCTGCCCGAGTTGAGAGGGAAGTGTGACTACGTGGTTGCGCTGGCCTGCATGCCCCTTGGCGACGCCATCCAGTTGGCTATCGATCATAAAGGCATCGATATGATTCTCAACGGATTCGAGCATCAAACGGCGATGCCGCCCATAAAGATAAGCCGGTCCACCATCGTTTACGCCGAAGACGAAGCCAAGAGCCTGGGGGAGTTGCGCTTTTCGCTGAAATCGGGGCAGGCGGCAGTGCAGCCCCTGAATCATCGCTTGACCCGGCGTGTGCCCGACGACCCGGAAATCGCCGCCTTCATGGTGAAAGCCAAAGCCGACATCTCGGCCAGGCAGACCGAGATGGCTCGAGAAACCGCCCATGCCCATGACCACGGCCACCATCACGGCCATAGCCACAGCCAGGGCAGCCACCAGGATCACGTCGATTCCGATTTCGTGACCTCTCAAACCTGCGGGACCTGCCATGTGGATGCCTTTCAGGTGTGGGAACACTCGGCCCACGCCCATGCCATCGACATCCTTATCAGGGAAAGGAAGGAGTTCGATACCCAGTGTGTCATCTGCCACGTGACCGGTTCGGGGCAGCCAGGAGGGTTTGAAGACCTCTATCGCACCGCCCACCTGGCCAACGTTCAGTGTGAGGCCTGCCACGGTCAGGGGCGGGAGCACAGTCAGCAGCCGACCGTATTCAAGATGGAGCCTCTGGGGCCGAATTCCTGTGTGAGCTGCCACAATCCGTCCAACAGCCCCGAGTTCGAGTTCGTGTCCTACTGGGAAGCCATCAAGCACTGACAAGAAAGATGAAACCGCTCACCAGCTTGCTCCCCGATCTCTTCCGCCGGTACGCGGCCGACGGTCACTGGCCGGAGCAGGCGGCGGCAGCTCTCTGGAATGAGATCGTGGGCGAACACCTGGCCCGTCGCACCCGACCTGTCGAAATCAGTCGATCCAGGCTGGTGGTCTTGGTGCCCTCGTCCAGTTGGAAGCGGCAGTTGCGCGCCCTCCGGGGGGAGATCGCGAGCCGGCTCAACCAGGCGCTCGGCACCGACATTTCCCGGGTGGCGTTCCGCATCGACGCCACGGTGGAGCAGGCGCCGCCGACACCGCCTCCGCCGCCTCCCAAGAGAACTTCGACTCCCGTAAACCTGCCCCTTCAGGGGATTGCAGACAGGGAGCTTCGAGCCCGGATTCAGGCGGCTGCCGCGGCCTGCCTGGATCGGCCAAAGTGAGGATTCCCCCATGAAGATCGATGGCGCCCGGGTGGACTACATCGCCAATCTGGCCCAGTTGGCGGTGACCGATGAGGAAAAGCGGGAACTCATCGGACAGATGAATTCCATACTGGACTACGTGGAGCAGCTCAACCGGCTGGACACCAGTGGTATCGAGCCTACCGCGCAGGTCGTCCATACCTCGGAGCGGAACTATAGCTGGCGGGCCGACCGCTCCCGGCCGGGATTTTCCCAGGAGCAGTCGTTGGGCAATGGTCCCGCAACCGGCTCGGGCCACTTCAAGGTGCCGAAAGTCATCTCGGAGAAATAGCCCCCCAACGTCAACCCTTCGTCCCGAGGGTGTTCATGGATCTCAAGAGCCTGACCGCCAGGAAAATCAAGGGGCTGATCGAGCGCGGCGAAGCTTCCGCCGTGGAGATATGCCGCGCCTTCCAGGATCGCATCCGGGAGCAGGATCCCGAGGTTCAGGCCTTCCTGCACTACGACAACGACTTCGCCCTCAACCAGGCCGAGCGGATCGATCGCATGAAGCATGCCGGAGAGCCGCTGCCCGAGTTGGCCGGCCTGCCGATGGCGATCAAGGACAACCTCCTGATTCGGGGTCTCCGCTGCACCTGCGGATCCCGGAACCTGGAAAACTTTGTCGCTCCCTACAACGCCACCGTCATTGACCGGCTGGCATCCGCCGGGGCGGTGTTTCTGGGGAAGGCCAATCTGGACGAGTATGCCATGGGCTCGTCCACGGAGAATTCCGCCTTTCACCCGACCCGAAATCCTCACTCCCGCGACCACGTCCCCGGCGGTTCCAGCGGCGGGTCGGCCGCGGCCGTGGGCGCCCAAATGGCGGTAGCGGCGCTGGGCACGGACACCGGAGGCTCGATTCGGCAGCCGGCGTCGTTTTGCGGTGTGGTCGGGATGAAGCCCACCTACAGTCGAGTATCGCGCTATGGGCTGGTGGCGTTCGGATCTTCTCTGGATCAGATCGGTCCCCTGGCCCATGGCGTCGAAGACGTGGCCGGAATACTCAAGGTAATCTCCGGCAAGGACCCGCTCGACGCCACCTCCCTGGCGGTGGACGTGCCCGACTATGCGGGCGGGCTGGGTCAACCGATAGAGGGCCTGAAGATCGGCTTGCCCCGCGAGTACCGGAAGAGCGGCATCTCCGACCCGGTCCGGACCAGGATCGAAGCAGGCTTGAAGCTGTTTCAGGATCTGGGGTGCCACCTGATCGAGGTCGATCTGCCCCACACCGATTACGCCATTGCCACCTACTACGTGATTGCCATGGCCGAAGCCAGTTCCAATCTGGCCCGATATGACGGAGTCCGTTACGGGCTGCGGATTCCCGGACAGGGCGATCTTTCCGGCATGTACCGGGAGACCAGAGACGCCGGCTTCGGCGCTGAAGTCAAGCGTCGGATCATGCTGGGGACGTTCGTCCTGAGCTCGGGCTACTACGACGCCTATTATCTGAAGGCCCAGCAGGTGAGAACTCTGATCAAGCGGGACTTTGAAGCGGCTTTCCAGAAGGCGGACCTCCTGATTTCACCCACCTCTCCCACTCCTCCTTTTCGCCTGGGCGAGAAGACCAGCGATCCGCTGGCCATGTACCTTTCGGATATATTCACCATTACCGCCAACCTCGTCGGCATTCCCGGCATTTCGCTGCCCTGCGGCCGCACGCCCGAGGGCATGCCCGTCGGGATTCAGCTTCTGGGAAAACACTTCGACGAGCAGGTGGTTCTGAACGCGGCGCATGCCTTCGAGCAGGCCGGCGGCTTTGATCCCTGACCTCTGCGGCTTCCCTCAGCCCCCCTGAAACCCTGATCGAGAGCGAGCTCTTCGGGTACGAAAAGGGCGCCTTTACGGGGGCTTACCGGAAGCGGGCCGGGAAGTTCGGGCAAGCCCATCGGGGAACCCTCCTTACGGAGGCAACCCGAGCCGGACGGCCGCCCGGATCGGGCTCCACCGGCAGAGCTTGCGCCAGAAACCGAGGGAACCTGGAATTGAAAGCAGGCAGAGCGGGAAGCCTGGCGGCGAGTGACTCACCTGCCTTGCCGGAGAGCGGTCATCCGGCGGCCCTGCATTTTTCGAAGGCGGCCCTGATCTACAACCCCGCGGCACGGCGGTTGCGGTGGCGGCGGGCCCGCAGGCTTGGGGCGGTGCTGGAGCGCCTTCGCTCTTTCGGGCTGACGGTGGAGGTCCATGGAACGGTTGGCTCCAACCATGCCACCGGCCTGGTCCGATCGGCCTTGCAGCGGGGTTGCGACCTGATCGTCGCATGCGGGGGAGACGGCACCGTCAACGAGGTCGTCGGCGGCATGGCGGGGTCCCGGGTTCCCTTGATGGTGATCCCTGCCGGCACGGCCAATGTCCTGGCCAAGGAGATCGGCCTGCCCCTGGATTGGGTCGAGGCGGCCGGGCTGCTCCAGACCGGTCGGATCCGGCGCATCGCCCTGGGCCGTGTCGGCAGCCGGCCCTTTGTGCTGATGGCAGGGTTCGGCGTGGACGCCGCCGTTGTGGGTTCGGTGCACGAAGGACTGAAGTCCCTGGTGGGACAAGGAGCCTTCTGGATTGCGAGTTTGCGGCAGCTCCTGAGCTATCCCTTTACGCCCTTCGAGGTGCAGGCGGAGGGGGAGTCCAGGCGGGCCACCTTTGGGGTGATCGCCAGAGCCAGAAACTATGGCGGTGGATTTCAGATCGCCGGCCAGGCAGACCTTTTTTCGGAAGACTTCCAGGTGTGTCTCTTTCAGACCGGGAACCGATGGCGTTTTCCCCGCTATTTCTGGAACGTGCTTCGGCGCAGACACCATCGTCTTCCGGACGTGCTCCAGTTCCGCGCCCGCTCCGTCCTGGTCAAGGGCAGCCCGCAAATAGGCGTCCAGATCGACGGTGAGCTGATTGGCTGCTTGCCGCAGTCGGTGACCCTCCAGCCCGATGCCCTCTCCCTGATCGTTCCGGCGTCCGGGGAGGTTGAAGCAGTCATCCCGAGGCAGGTCGGGGACTCTGCCAAAGGGTCCTGCCGATGAAGAAGGGTCCCAGGGACTCAATATACTGGGAGGTCTGGCGGGTCTTTCGCATGGTCTGCACGATGTGGGAAAGGGGATGCAGGTTCCGGCCGACCAGCCCGATCACGAAGTCGTTGTCGTTCTTGTCCAGCCCGTGACAGGCCAGACGAACGTCGTGAGCCAGGTCGGCCTCTCCATAGGCCCGTCCGATGGTGGCGTGCTCGCGCAGGATGGCGCTCTGTTGGGCCGGCTCCAGCCTGGCGAAGGCCCCGGAACGCCTGAGAGGGTACCAGATGGCCCAGGGCCAGTCCGGATTGAGCACGGTTCTGCGAGCCTTTTGCAGCAGCCAGTGCTCCAGGTCGGGCTCGAATCCCGAAGCATAGGTTCTCCCCAGCATGGTCAGCTCGGGTTTGGGCGCCAGCCCCGCCAACGGGGGAGAGTTCAACAGTTCCCGCCATCCCGTCACGAAATAGGCGGGGTCCTCGCTCATGCCCAGCACGGCAATGCCCTTGGGATCATTCAGGTCCTGGTAGAGGACCAGGTCGTCGGAGCATTGCTCCAGGACTCGAATGACCGGTGTGGAAGCGGTGCAGTTGCCGAAGGCCTGGAGTTGAAGGAACAGGCGGCGGTCCAGGCTTTGCCCACCGGCTCCCCGCTCCCGGACGTCGATCTTCAGGCCGGCCGAATGGTTCATGTCCAACTGCCCTCCGATCCCGCAAACAGGGGTTACTCTTCTTCCGCCTTTTCCAGGGCGTCCCGCAGCCGGGCCAGCTCCTGCTGCAACCCGTGTTGGCGCCGGCCGATGCTGAAGACATATCCGAAGAGGATGAGCCACATGATTCCGTAGGCCGCCAGCAGGTAGTGATTCATCAGACCTCCCTCAGGTGGCGCTGGGCGGTCCGCCGGAGACTTTCGAGCGATTCCCGGCTCCGTTCCAGGTCGCACCCCATTTTCCAGAGGCAAAAAAAGAGCAGCGCCAATGCCAGCACGGTCACCAGCAGGGCCAACAGCATGTCCGGGTGCAGGCCGGAGTCCTCGCCGCCGCCGATCACCGGCTGGGGGTGCTGGGTCCGCCACCAGCGGTTGGCCATGTAGACGACCAGGGCGTTGACCGCGCCGAAGATGCTGACGACAGCGCTCAATCTGGCCCGTTGCTCGGGCGAATCCACCAGGCGGCGCAGCATCAGGTAGCCCATGTAGATCAGCCAGAGAACGAAGGTGGTGGTGAGCCGGGCATCCCAGGTCCACCAGATCCCCCAGACGGGCTTGGCCCAGATGGGGCCGCTGACGAGGGTGAGGGTCAGGAAGACCGCGCCGGCCTCGGCTGCCGAAACTGCCCGGATGTCCCACTGGCGGTCCCGTTTCCGCAAGAAGCGGAGGCTGCAGAAGCACACCAGGTAGATGGCCAGGAAGCCTACCCAGGCGGAAGCAACGTGGAAGTAGAAGATCTTCTGCACCATTCCCATGGTGAGCTCCACCGGCGCCAGCACAAAGATGGCGTAGAGAGCCGCCATCATGGCCAGCAGGGCCACGAGCCCTAGTCCTCTGTGCAAGCCGATCATGGGGTCCTTCCGCTCCGGAGCCGGAGCCGACCGAACAATCGGGACAGTTTACCCAAAGTTGGAGCCCAGCACCAAGAACCTCATTTCTCAAGGACGTAATCGAAGGTCATCAGGGAAAGGGTTACGAAGATGATGTCGTAGGCCGCCAGCACCTGCATCCAGAAAAACATCACCCGTTCCTCCGGAGGTTGGGCAAAATTGGCGGCCGTTGCCAGGACCACGCTCAGGATCACGGGCAGGACCAGGGGCACCAGCAGCACCGGGAGCATGACCTCGCTCATGCGGGTGTTGGCGGAAACGGCAGCCAGCAGTGTGCCCACCGAGGCGAATCCGAGAGTTCCCAGGAAGGTGATGGCCGCCATCCAGCCGATCCTGGGCCAGATGCCGTAGTTGAAAAGGAGGGAGAACAGGCAGAGGATAATGGCCTCCGCCAGCAGCAGGAAGAGCAGGTTGGCCAGCATCTTCCCCAGGTAGATGCTGCTCCACTTCACCGGAGACAACATCAATCCCTCCAGGGCGTCGTTCTCCTTTTCGCCGGCGAAGGACCGGTTCATTCCCAGGAGTCCCGCGAAAATGAAGGTCATCCACAGGAGCCCCGGCCCGAATCTTCTGATTTCCTCCGAATCGGGTTCGAATGCGAAGTTGAACATCAGGATGACCAGCAGCCCGAACAGCAGCATGGAGGTCAGAACATCCTTGGTCCTGTATTCCGTCAGGAGGTCCTTCATCAAAATGGCTGCCGTCTGGCTCCAGAACTTCACGCTCGCGCCTCACTGTAGCGGCGATTCTTGAAATGCGTGGGAATCCGGTTGCAACCGATCTGCCGTCTCGAACGCCCCGTTCTCGGCGCCTTCACCCCTCCGAGCCGGGAGGCGCTCCTTTCAGGAACTGCCGGTAGCGGCTGCGAGCCGCCGTAGAGTCGCCGGTCCATTCGGTCGCAATGCGGCCGCGGTCCAGAAGGACCCAGCGTGTGACTCCCTCCAGGCCCTGATCCAGGTTATGGGTGGCCATGACGATGGTTCGCCCGGCTGCCGCCCATTGCCGCAGCCGTTCCGAAAGGAGATCGGATGCTTCGAGGTCGAGCCCGGTGAAGGGTTCGTCCAGCAGCACCAGCTCGGGCCCGTGCAGAGTGGCCCGGGCAATGGCCAGGCGCTGCTGCATCCCGCGGGAGAAGCCGCGCACGGGACGATCGGCGCTCAGGTCCAACCCTGCATCGCTCAGGGCGGCGGCAACCCGTTCGCCGGCTCCCTCGAGCCCGTGCAGCCGCGCCTGCAGCCGCAGGTTTTCTCTGGCGGTCAAGCCGGGATAGAGAAAGGTCTGGTGGGCCACCAGGCCGATCCTCTCCCTGCCGCGCTCGGGGTCGCGGACGACGTCCACGCCGCAAATCCGCACCCGGCCCCGGTTGGGCTTCACCAGTCGAGCCATGACCCCCAACAAGGTGGACTTCCCGGCGCCGTTTCTACCCAGCAACACCACGAATTCACCGGGGTGGACGCGCAGGGAAAGGTTCGCCAGGGCCGGGTTGAGCCCGAACCACTTTTCGGCGTTCTCCACGACCACGGCGTCGTCCATCATCGGCTCACTAATGCAACCAACCGGCTTAACGGAACACTTGCCTTTTCGCGATTGGCCAAGAGGGGCTCCTGTTTCTCTCTCGTATGATCCGGTCCATCGTGGGGGGCGTGGACCGAACTTTGTTGCAAGCCGGCCCTTGCGCTGTCAGGAGCGTTTCTTCTTGCGCTTTCGCGCCTGCTGGTGAAGCCGCTCCCGGGATTGCTGTCCCAGTGCGTAGAAGATGATGGCCAGGGACAGGGCGGCCAGGGTTCCCAGGATGAGCGTTCGCTGTTCATAGACGCGGTTCGGCAGTCGGACAGTCCGGAACTGGGAGCCCTCCCCGTGATCGTGGCCGTCATCGGGGGAGTGCTGGGGGGCCTCGCCGGCGATCCTGAGGTTGAGAAACTCTCCCTCGGCGATTTGGGTGATGTGGAAGGTTGCAGACTCGGTCCGGGAGTCGATGCCGGTGGAAACTACTCCCGTGCCGGTGACTTGAAGGGTGGAGGGCTTCACGAACAGTCGAGAGTGGTCGGTCCCGTGGAGCAGTCGAAACTTCAGTTGCCGGTCGTCGCTGGGAAAGCGGACGTTGTAGGCGACCCAGATTTCATTGATTCCCGGCTTCATGGGGTAGTTGATCCGGTAACCGCCTCCGTCCCGGATGAGGGGCTGCTGAGGCAGGGGAATTCTCCCCAGGCCCAGCACCGACACCTTCAGATCGAGAGGAGAGTCCGGCGTGTCGAACTCGAAGGTCGACAGGGAATTCGCCAGCGTTCGCTTGGGTTGGGAGTCGTTGGTGAGGAGGTATTGGTGCTCGATCCGCAACTCGTTGCCGTTAGCCAGGGCCACCATGAAGGGCATGGATACGCCGACTTCGGCGAGCTGGGGGGCCGTTTCATAGATGGTCAGGAGTTGGGGATCCTCCAGCTCGGACGTGGTGGACAGCGACCGGTTGTAGTTGACTCCCCGGTAGATGGTGCGCAGCAGGATGTGCGGGCTCGAAGGGGCCAACTCGACCTGCTCGAAGGTGAACCGGCCCCCGGTACCGGTGAAGGTTTCCCTGGTGGCGTTCATTCCCTCTCCCAGCGTGAGAAGCTCCACCTTCTGGTTGACCGCCGGCCGTCCGCTGGTCCCGTTGATCACCTGCCCCGAGACGGAGGTCTGGGCCCAGGCTGCTTGCCAGCAAAGGCTGGATGCCCAGAGAAAGGCCGCGAGCAGTCGAAGGCCGCGGGAGACCGGGAAAGGACCTGCCTTGCGTCGCCGGGGGGGCCATTGGCCGGGAACGGTGGCTATCATGGAAGTCGCTCGGCCCCATTTCGCCGAGCCCCCGAAGACTTGCTGCCCTGGAAAGGCCGGAAGGAGGGGCGATGCGTCGATTGGAACGCGGACGGATGGGGAGGATTGGAGGGATATCGGTTCAAGGCTTCCTGGATTTGCCCGGGCGCTTGCCGCTCTTCAGCACCGCCACCACCTGAGGATTGCCCGTCCGGTCGAGCGGCTCGGGCTGGATCGCTTCGATCTGACTCACCACCCCGTAGGCTTCTGCCAGGTAGTCCTGATGGAGCCGCTGGTAGTCGTCGTCGGAGAGTTTCCCCATCCTGTACTCGAAGTCCAGGTCCTTGATGTTCTCGTAGATGGTCTCCTTCCTTCTCAGCAGGCGCTTCAGGCCGGTGGAGCGGCTGTCGATATCTGCCAGGAAGGGGCTGCCGGCGGCCGATAACAGCGGGCGAAAGACGTAAAAGGCCGCTGCCAGGGCGATCAGAATGCATGTCAGAGCCAGCCAGACCATGGGCACTGGACCTCGAATCTCAAGGGATGCTCCCTGTTTGGGTGGCGGCGCGACTCCGGAACAGGGACTCAGTCGAAATCCTTCAACTCCTTTTCCAGCCGGTTTCGATACGCTTCCGGGATGCCCTCCGGATCGGCTGGCGTCGAGGCCGGCAGCGGCCGGCGCCGGGTCCACACCCTGACGACCCGATAGAGCACCATCAGCCCCGCCAGCAGAGCCACCACCGGCAAGGTCCAGGCCACCAGGTCGAAGCCCTCGCCGGTGGGGGCCGATAGAATCACGCCACCATACTTGGCCACGAAGTCGTCGACGATCTGCTCTTCCGTCATTCCCGCCTGAAGCTTCTGGTCGATCTCGCTTCTGAGCGGATTGGCGGACCCGCAATGCAGCATGCCACAGCCCGACAGTTGGTGGTTGCAGCTGCACTGACAGATGAAGTTCTCGGAAACCTTTTTGACCTCGGGTGAAAAGATCTGCGCGGAAGCCGGTGAGGGAAGCAGGATTCCCAATATCGGAATCAGGGCCGAAAAGCGGCGCCGGAGCCAAGCAGAACTCCGGGCCTGGAATATAACCGCGGGCGGTTCGGTCTGCGCCCCAAGGCCTGTCCTAAACTTTGGCATAAGACCTGGCCTCGACTTTCAGTGGAATCCTCTGGGCAGCCCGCTCGTGCTGGTTGGGGATCAGGCAGATCACCGTCCCCAGGATGAAGACGGCTCCTCCGATCCAGATCCAGGCCACCAGCGGCTTGA
This sequence comes from Terriglobia bacterium, assembly GCA_963665655.1. Lineage (GTDB taxonomy): Bacteria > Acidobacteriota > Terriglobia > Versatilivoradales > Versatilivoraceae > Versatilivorator. The sequence continues at coordinate 2,165,830 of OY762429.1, read as the reverse complement.
TGTAGGCGTGAATGATGAACCTGGACCCATCCTGATCGGGGCCGGCAAAGACGACGTAAAGGTCTTGCTTGAGCGTCCGGTGGAGGGCCACCTCGGAAGTGGGCTGCTTGCTGGTCTTGTAGAGCCGCTGTTCCGGCCTGATCTCGGAAAGGGCCTGACCCTCCTTCCAGACCTGCAAGCGGGCCATGGCGGAGGAGTAGTTGGGGTTGTCGGCGCTCTCGACCTCTTTCAGCTCCAGCGTGTAGGGGCCGATTTCCAGCTTGTCCCCCGGAACCATGGCCTGCTGCTGTTCCTGGTCAAAGCCTGCCCCGGCGAATCCCACGAACAGGAAGACCATGGCCACGTGCACGATATAGCCGCCATGTCGCCGGGTGTTGCGGAAGGTCAGGATCCAGAGCGACTGCCAATAGCCCTGGCCCTGCCGGCGCCGCGCGCGCGCTCCCCGATGGAACTCGGCCAGAATCGTCACCAATACGAAGACGCAGAGAATGAGGCAGACAGTCGAATAGAAGTGGCGCATTCCGAAGGCCACAAACAGCGCTCCCGCCCCCAGTCCGGCCGCCAGCGGAATGGTGAAGTTCTTCCTCAGGCTGCGCAGGGAGGTCTTTCTCCAGGCCAGCAAGGGTCCGACGCCGGTCAGGAAGAGCAGGAACAGCCCGATGGGGATGTTGACCTGGTTGAAGAAGGGAGCCCCCACGGTTCTCTTCTCGTTGGTGACCCATTCCGACAGGATCGGAAAGATGGTCCCCCACAACACGGCGAAGGTGGTCGCCAACAGCACCAGGTTGTTGAACAGGAAGCTGCTCTCCCTGGAAACCACCGAGTCCAGCCGGTTCTCGCTCTTGAGCTCTTCCATTCGGGTGAAGAGGCAGTAGAGCGACAGGGCGGTCATCAGGATGAGAAAGGTGGAAAAGAAAGGGCCGATCGGTGACTGGGCGAAAGAGTGGACCGAGGAAACGATCCCGCTGCGAGTCAGAAAGGTGCCGAGAATGCACAGCAGGAAGGTGGCCAGGATCAGGACCATGTTCCAGACCTTCATCATCCCTTTGCGCTCCTGCATGATGACCGAGTGCAGGAACGCCGTCCCGGTCAACCAGGGCATGAGGGAGGCGTTTTCCACCGGGTCCCACCCCCAGTAGCCGCCCCAGCCCAGCACCACGTAGGCCCACATGGCGCCCAGAAGGATCCCCGTGCCCAGGAACAGCCAGGGGACCATCATCCATCGCCGGGTCGTCCGGATCCATTCCTCGTCCAGTTCCCGGGTGATCAGGGCGGCAATGGCGAAGGCGAAGGGGATGGTGAATCCGACGTAGCCCACGTAGAGGATGGGCGGATGGATCACCATGGCCCAGTATTGCAGCAGGGGATTGAGTCCCTGGCCGTCGGGGGGAGCCCAGGGCACCGGCGCTGCCCCCCCTTGCGATACGCCGATGGCGTCGAAGGGGTTGGCGACGAAGTTGTTGACCAGCAGGAAGAAGGTGGTCACCATGGCCACCACCCCCACCACCCAGGGCATCAGGACGGGATTTCTCCTGCGATGGACCAGGACGGTCACCATGGAGAAGAGGGTCAGAATCCAGCACCAGAAGAGAAGCGACCCTTCCTGTCCTCCCCACAGCGCCCCCACCTTGTAGTACCAGGGCATGGCCTGGTTGCTGGAAGAGGCGACGTACTGGAGCTGGAAATTGCTGGTGACGAGCTGATACCAGAGGCTCATCACGGCGACGGTCACCAGGGCGGTGACCGCGACGGCGGCTCTCTCTCCGGTGGCGGCCAGACGCCGGTGCCCGAACTTTCCCGCCAGCAGCGAGGCTACCAGCGCATAACAGGACAGACCGAAGGCCAGCAGCATGGTGAACTGTCCGACATCGGTCAAGAAGACTTGCATGGAGTGATTTCTATAGGAGTTCGGTGCTGAATCGACCTGAGGATAGACACCGGAAGGAACAACACTCGGCGTTTCACTGTCCGGTCCGCGCCGGCAGGGTCACTGCTTTTGACCGGCGGCTTGTTTGAGGGCTTCCTGGCTGTAGGTGGCCTCGTACTTGGAGGCGCACTTGGCCTGAACCACCGTCGACTGAAACTCTCCGCCGGGCATGAGCTTGCCTTCCGCCATGGCCTGAGCGTCGTCCTTGAAGGTGTCCGGCAGCAGATCTTTCCCGACGTAGCGGATATTCAGGCTGTGTCCCTCTTGTTCCAGGGTGAACCGCACTCCCTGGTCTGCCTTCAGGATGCTCCCGGGAACGACGTTGCCGGCTACCCGGATCCGGCGGCCGTAGGCTTCGTCCCCCATGGCCTGCAATTCGCCGACGGTCTTGTAGTAGGCCACGCTTTCGTCGAAGCTGCTGAACCCCAGCCAGGCAACCGCCAGTACGATGACCAGAGAGCCGGCCAGAAACTTGATTTTTCGCTTGTCCATGCCCTGTTCCTTCCCGCCGCCAACGATCCGCGTTTCCTGAGAGCCGGCGAAAACCCGACAGCCATATTTTACCCGCCAGCCGCGATTTTAGGCAAGTTTAAGGCCACGGCCATTTTTTGTTTGGATCTGGAAGGTCAGGAAAGGGAGAAGGCCCCTCATGCATGGGTTGCGACCGCGGGCATCTCACCCGCAGGGGGCGGAGTGGAAGCCCGGGCTTGCCAGTGCCGGTCGCCAGGTCATGTGAATCGGAGATCTTGCGGTTGAGCCGTTTCCCCCATTCGCCTGGCACGGAGAGTCTCTGATTTCGGAAGAAGCTGCAGGTCACCCAATGCGGACGTGCTGTACCGAGGCATCGATAACGTACCCGGTCACCCGATCTCCAGGTCTCGGTGGGAACGTTCCTCCAGGAGCGCCGCCGCCGGTACTCCGAGGTTGGTGTTGGGGCGCTGCGCCAAGCGCTTCCGCCACTCCCACCTTGCCAACTCGCGTTCGAGTGCGGCGAGTACCGACGCGCTCAGGGTGAAGTGGTTCTCTCTCGCGTGGCGGCGCAGGCGCTCGTGAAGATCTTCCGGGATGTTCTTTACTTGAAGGTTGGCCATGTCATGACGTTAGCATGACTAAAGCATGAATTCATGCCTTGCAGCTCACCCAGATGTCATTCCCTTCGATCTTGACCGGGTAACATTCCACCTGGGCCCGCGGGTTGGTCAGGCAGGCGCCGGTGGCCACATCGAATCGCCAGGAATGCCAGGGGCAGCTCACGATGTTGCCGTCCAACGCGCCCTGGCCCAGCGGGCCGCCCCGGTGGACACAGGTGTCGTCGATGGCATGCAGATTGCCATCCACGTTGAACACCGCGATTGTCTTGCCCTCGACCTCAACCGTTCGGCCCTCCCCGGCCGGAATCTCGTCGGCTCCGGCCACCCGAATGTAGTCGGCCATGGTCTCCTCCTTGTGGATCGGGAATTTGTCCGTCGGCGGCCGCTGATGATCCGCCAAACACAAATTTGCTGTCAGCGGTCACGGGTAGGCGAAGGAATACGCCGGCGTCAGCTTCGGGCGGGCCGAGACAGAACACTGGCCCGGTAGCCTCCGGTCCGCTTGAAGTAGGCCATCAGGACGAGATACCCCCCGAGCATGACGAGAGGCAGGATGGCCACCGTCATGAGGGCATCCTTCTTGGCGCCGGATTGCACCTCTCCGATCAGGCGGCGGTCGTCCGTGCTTGCGGCTTGAAGCTTTTCCTGGTCCAGGGGGCGGTACCTGCCGAACACGCTCACCTTTTCCCGGCTCACCACCTGGGCGTGCAGGGCGGGGTTCTGCGCGTGCAGCTCGCGTTCGATCACCCGGTCCTGAACGTGGCCCAGAAAAGCCGCGCCGACCACTCCTACGCTGAGCGTTCCCACGGCTGCGATGGCGTTCAGGGTCAGGGCCCCTCCCCGGGGAAACTGCTCGGAAACCACACCCAGCATGGTGGGCCAGAAGAAGGTCTTGCCGAAGCCGTAAAGGGTCGCCGCCAGCAGAATGACGATCCCGGTCGATTTTGACAGGGCTGCCAGGCCGACCGCCGCCACCAGGCTGCTGACGGCCAGCAGGCCCAACGGAGAAAGCTTGTGCACGAACGGACCCGCGAAAAAGCGGAGGATCATCATGATGAGGGAGGTGTACACCAGCACCCATCCCGGATGGATTCCCAATTGGCTCATTTCGGGGGCCATGAGGGAGGTGATCCAGCTATCGGTGCCCAACTCGGTGGTGGCCAGAGGGATCATCAGCAGGAGAAGGAAGAAGAACATCATCCTGCCCCAGGAGCGCACGTAGAGGGTGTAGCCGCCCACCAGAACGCCACCCACCACCAGTTGAACCGCCAGCGGCCAGGAGAACACGCGCCCCACCTCGCTGACGATCAGGGCCACCACGATCAGGATGCCCAGGATGCCGGCTTCCTGGAGCATGGCCCTGTAGGAGACGCCGGCCTGGACCCGCTCCTGCACGGGGAACCTGCAGCCCGGCAACATCAGTCCATAGACTGCCGTGGGCAGCAGGATCAGGCCCACCTTCCAATGCCAGTCCACGCCGCCCATCAGGAGGGCCAGTATGCCGCCCAGAACCAGTCCGCCCGGCCAGCCCGCATGCAGGATGTTGAGCCACTTGGTCTTGTCCCGAGGATACATGGTGGCCACCACGGGATTGACCACCGCCTCCACGGTCCCATTGCCCAAGGCCACGATGAAGGTCCCGATATAGAGACCCCAGTAGCCCTGGGCCAGGATGGTGATCATGGCCGATGCCAGATGGCAAACCAATGCGAAGGCCATGGCCTTGCCGTAACCGATGCGGTCCACCACCAGACTGAACAGGACGATGCTCAAGGCGAAGGGCCATAGCCCGACGCCGAAGATCTCGCCCTTCTGGGTTTCGCTGAGGTTGAATTGGACGCCCCACTCGTTGATGACCTGGGTGCGCACGATAAAGCCGAAGGCAGTGGCCACCAGGGCGATGAAGCTGGCCCAGAAGAGCCGCTTGGCGTTGGAATCGAGCCGTGGCTGCTCGTCCCCTGGTGAGGTGGGATTGTCCATGGATTGGGCAGGCCTGCCGGGAGTTCGGTGTTTTCGAAACAGGCGCAGCTTAGCCCAGGCCCGGGTCGCTGTCAATGCGATTGCCCTCCGCTTGCCCTCGGTCAACAATGATTTGCTTTCCCGACTTTATCTGGGAAAAAATGCTGTCAACCATGAGACGCGAAGAGCTGAACCGACAGATTGATCGGCTCAAAACGGACTTTTGCAGCCACCTGAAAGTGGAGACCACGCTGGGCGCCATGACCGCGATCATCAGGGGCGTGGTCGAGGATGCCTACCGTGAGGCTCGGACCGCGCTGCCGCCCGGCCGCAACGGGGTCGCGTTGCTCTCTACCGGGGGATTCGGCCGAAACCAGCTTCACCCCTATTCGGACATCGACATCCTGGTGCTGTTTGCCGGCCGGCTCCGGGAAGAGGACGAAACCTTCCTCAAGAGGCTGCTTCATCCGCTCTGGGATCTGGGGCTGCACATCGGCCACCAGATCCTGGAGCTGAACCGCTATCGCTTCGATCCGGAAAACCTGGAGCTGGCTACGGCCCTGCTGGAAACGCGCCTGGTGGCCGGTGACTCCCGACTGTATCAACAATTCCTGCAACGGGACGTGAGGCGGCTCCTCAAGCGGCAGCGAAAGCAATTCCTGCGCGTTCTGGTGGACAGCTACGAAGAGCGGCAGAAGCGTTTCAGTTCGACCATCTACCAGTTGGAACCCGACATCAAGGAGGCGCCGGGCGGCCTGAGAGATCTGCAGGTGGCCGGCTGGCTGAGTCGACTCCTGTACGGAGTCGAATCGGGGCAGGGTCTGATTGAGATGGGCCTTCTGAGCCAAGGTCAGTGGGGCGATCTCAGAGAGGCGCAACGGTTCCTGATGCAGTTGAGGACCTACCTTCACGTCCTGGCAGGACGCAACCGAAACGTCTTGTCGCACGAATCCCAGGAAGAGATGGTCAAGGTCCTGGGCTACTCCGCCGATACCGACTGGATGGCCGTGGAAAACCTGATGAAGGACTATTTCCTGAGGGCCAAGGTCATTCACGCCTTTTGCGAATCCATGGTTCGGAGGGCCTTCCCCCCCGTCAAGCGCCACAGGCGCTCCCTGAAAAAGACCTGGACCACCACCGTAGTCAGGAAAGGCGCTCTGGCCTTTCCCCGGGAAGCAGTGATTCACGAGAATCCTCTCAACGTTCTGAAACTGTTCTCCCGTTCGGTGAGGTACCAGGTTCCCGTCAGCGAAGAGGCTCTGGACCAGATCCGGAGAAATCTGCCGCTGATCGGTGAAAGGCTTCGGGCCTCGGCGGAAGTCAGGGATCACTTCCTGAGGTTGCTGCGCCAGCGCCAGGGCGTTTACGAGGCTCTGTTTCTGATGCACGAGATCGGACTGTTGGACAGATTTTTCCGGAGTTCGATCGGATTCGCTGCCACGTCACCCGGGACTTCTTTCACAAGTACACCGTGGACGAGCATTCCCTCCTGACCGTCAAGAACCTGGAAGATCTCTATCGCGAGCGACGTCCTCGCTTCGGCGAGATTCTCAGGGGCCTGGAACGCCCCGATCTGCTGCTCTTCTCCCTGCTGTTCCACGACGTCGGAAAGGCCGAGCCGGGCAACCATTGCGAAAAGAGCCTGGCGGCCATCAACCGGATTGCCGAGCGGATTCAACTGCCCCGGGCGGATCTCGAAACGGTCCGGTTCCTGGTCAGCGGCCACCTGGAAATGTCCAACACCTTTCAGCGGAGGGATGTGACCGATGAGTCCGTGATCAAGCGTTTTGCCGAGTTTGTGGGTAGCCAGGAAAACCTCCGCCTGCTCTGCCTGGTGACCTACGCCGACATTACCGCCGTCAGTCCCGAGGCGCTGACTCCATGGAAGGAAGACGTGTTGTGGCAGCTCTACGTGGAGACCAATGCTCAACTGACCCGGGACTTCGCCGATGAGCGCTGGCACCTGAACGAGGATTCCGGCTTGATGCACGAGGTTTCCGCCCTGGTGGGGGGAAGCCCCGACAACTCCCGGCTGCAGGTTTTCCTGGATGGGTTTCCGCGGCGTTATCTGCGCTTCACTCCCAGGGAACACATCGCCGAGCACTATCGATTGTCCGAGGGAATCCGATCCGCTACCGACATTGTCAGCCGACTGACCCGGCATCGGTCGACCTACCGGCTCACTTTCATGGCCTTGGACCGTCCCAACCTGTTCGCCAAACTGACCGGGGTCCTGGCCTGCTACGGCATGAATATCGTTCGGGGGCAGGCCTTCGCCAACAGCCACGGCCTGATCCTGGACTTGATCGAGTTCGAAGACCGGCTGCACACCTTCAAGATGAACCGGAGCGAGATGGATGCCTTTCAGAATACCCTGCGAGAGGTGGTGCTGGGGCTCCGGGATCTGGCGGTGTTGCTCAAGAAAAGGGAAAGTAGTATTCTTTTCCGGTCCAAGAGCTGGAGCCCGATTCAGACCTTTGTGGGTTTCGATGACCATGCTTCCGACAAGTACACCTTGATGGAAATCGTGACCCGCGATCGGTTCGGGCTCTTGTATACTGTTGCCACCACCCTGGCGAGGAACGACTGCAACATCGACGTCGCCCTGATATCCACCGAAGGACACAAAGCCATTGACGTTTTTTACTTGACTCGGGCAGGAGGGAAGTTGACCTCTCTGCCTCAGCAGGCGCTGGAAGAGTCGTTGCATCGGGCTCTGGATGGGTCCTGATCCCGGTTCGGCTCAAATCGGAGGACAGGAGCAAGAGCCCGGCAACGAAGTGCCGGCATCCAAGGGGTGGCTCCGTCAAGTTGGACCTGGAGTAGTCATCTGTTTCGGAATTCGCATTGTTGGTTACTTCTACGAGGAAGGGGAAATCCATGAAGCTCGTGAAATGCATCATTCGGCCCAATAAAGTAGAGGAAGTCCGGGAAGCTCTGTCGCAGGTCAACGTTTCCGGGATGACCGTATCGGAAGTACGCGGTCATGGCCGCCAAAAAGGCCATAAAGCCATTTATCGCGGCCGGGAATACAGCGTGACCCTTCTGCCCAAGATGATGATCGATTTGGTGCTGCCGGATGATCAGGTGGACGAGGTATTGAAAGTCGTCATCGAGACCGCCAGAACCGGAGAGATCGGAGACGGCCGGATTTTCGTCCTTCCGGTAGATGAGGGATACAACATCCGCACCGGAGAAAAGGACGTCAATTGACCCGATCATCCGATGAGGGATTGTCGATCTCGGATCCTGGATCTGGGACAGACAATGCCGGCGGAAGAGTTGACGGCAATTGTCGGCTCGAAAATATTTTTCTCCAGTCCAGAATTCACAATTCTCCACCCAGTCTGGCCACGATTTCCCGGTAGTGGCTTCGAACCCGGCGGGTGGTCGCCAGGTAGTGGTCGGTGAAGGCTTCCGGCGATTGGCAGTAAGGAGCCTTGGGTTCCCCCAGCAGAAGGATCAGCTTGCGAAGATGCCCGGGGTCGCGAGAAATCGTGGAGACGCCGTCGGCGGCTGCAATTCGGAGGCTGTTTTCCAGCCGGCGCAGGAATCGGTAGCCCTCCGACAGGTCGTGAACCGCATCCTCGCCCAGCAGCCCCAGTCTTTCCAGCCGGCCCATGGCCGTTAGCGTCTGGGGGATGCGGATCTCGGGGTACTCTCCTCCATACTTGAGCTGCAACAACTGAGTGGCGAATTCCACATCCTGCAGGCCTCCGGCCCCGGCCTTCAAATGGAAGCGGGCCCGCTGGGTCTCTCTCCCCAACTCGACTTCCATGCGACGGCGCAGGTGGGCGATCCGGGAGACCTCCTCCGGCCTCAACTCCGGCTCGTAGACAAACCCGTCGATCATGGCGCCGATCTGCCGTCGCAGGCGGCGTCCACCCGAAATGAAGCGGTGGCGGGACAGCGCCAGGCGCTCCCAGGCTTCCGCCCGCGTGGCCAGGTAATCCCGGTAACGGGATGCGGGAGTGACCAATTCCCCCTTGCTCCCCATGGGCCGCAGCCGGGTGTCGATGCGGTAAATGGTTCCCTCGCCCTGTGACACCGAGAGGATTTCGTCGAGGCGCTCGACCAGACGGACACAGCGTCGCTGGCTCTCCCAGGCTGCCGCGGCATCCTGGTCGGCGTAGAGGTAGACCAGGTCCAGGTCGGAGTGGTAACTGAGGTCGCTGCCGCCCAGCTTCCCCATGGCCAATATGGCCACCTGCTCGCGGGCCCAGCCGGTGAAGCCCGGACCGAAGCGGTCTTCCAGGCTTTCACAGGCCAGATCGAAGGCGGCCAGAAGGCAGCACTCGGCCAGGGCGGCCATCTGCTTTCCGACCCGGTCCCGGCTCAACTCGCCCAGGACGTCCTTCATCCCGATTCGGAACATCTCGGTCTGCTGAAACCGTTTCAGACAGCCGCGTTTTTCCCGATCATTGCCGGCTTCCCGAAGCAGGGAGCCCAACTCGGCCGAGAAGCGCGAGAGTGTCTTCTGCCGTTTCAACTCCCCGGGGCGAACCAGGGTATCGAAGAATTCGGGCCGCCTGCAGAGAAAATCCGAAAGAAATCGGCTGGAGGCGAGCAATCTCAGGAGTCGGGCCAGAACCCCCGGGGACTCGTTCAGCAACCCGTAGAGCGAATCCCGATCGCCCAGGGCATCGGCGAAACTCTCGAATGCGGACAGGCCGGCGTCGGGGTCGGGACTGGCCTGCAGTCCGCTCAGCAGACCGGGCATCAGGTTGGCCAGCAGATTGCGCATCCGGGAAGGGGCATGCCCGAAGGAGGGGGCATCCCTCAACAGGGTGATCTGGTGGTAGGCGGTTCTCAAGTCCGAGAATCCGCGGCCGGCAAGCATGTGGTGGGCTTCTTGCTCCGGAAGTTCCGATTGGAGCACCAGAGCCGCTTCCCTGATCTCGACGCCGGCAGCGCCTCCTCGACGCCAGGCCACCAGGTCTCCGAACATGCGGTGCACCAGCGCCGTGTGCCGGGCGTAGGTTTTTCGCAACCCTTCCACGGTTTTCGAAACGCCGGCGCCGCCAATCCCCATTCGCCGGGCGCACTTGTAGAGGTCCTCTTCCTTCTGCGGCAATTCGTGGGTCTGAAAATGAAAGACCATCTGAAGCTTGTGCTCCAGGTCGCGCAGAAACCGGTAGGCTTCCTGCAAACCGCGATGTTCCCGGGCATTGAGGAATCGGGCCCGGTGCAGCGCTTCCAGGGCGCGCACCGTCTGCCCCTGCTGCAGTTGCGGTTGGCGGCCTCCGTAGATGAGTTGGAGTGCCTGGACGAAGAATTCGACTTCGCGAATGCCGCCCTCTCCCAGCTTGACATTCCGCCCCTGTTTTCCCGCTGAATCCAGCTTGGCGTTGATGCGGTTCTTGATCTCCTGAAGCTCGTCCAGAGAGGCGAAATCCAGGAACTTGCGGTAGGTAAAGGGTCGAAAGGTCTCGCAGAAGGTCTTTCCCAACTCCCTGGACCCGCCCACCGGCCTGGCCTTGATCAGTGCCAGTCGTTCGAAGGTTTCCCCCCAACTGCCGTAGTAGTTGCGGTAGTCGGTCAGCGAGGCTGCAATGTTTCCGGCGCCGCCTTCGGGCCGCAGCCGCAAATCCACCCGATAGAAGGCTCCTTCAACGGTCGACTCCGACAGGGCCTGGGTGATCATGCGAGCCAGCTTGGTGAAGAAGTCACGATTTGAAACGGTCTTGGGGGGACCGCTCGAGAGCGGGGCATCGGAGTCGGCCTCGGTGGCGACGGTGTGCCCTTCCTCCCCGTCGTAGCAATAGATCAAATCGATATCGGAGCTGTAGTTGAGCTCCTCGCCGCCCAGCTTGCCCATTCCCAGCACGGTGAAGCGGGCCTCCCTCATGCCGCCCCGGCCATCGGGTGTTTGGGGGACTCCGTGCCGGATCACCAGGCGGGCTCGGCAAAGCTCGTACACACGGCCGATGACGGACTCGGCCAGCCGGGACAGCTCGGTGGCGGTGTCGCCCACGTCGACGATTCTCAGAATGTCGCGGGCGCTGATGCGCAGCATCTCCCGGCGCTTGAAGCGGGCCAGAGCCCTCAATCGATCGTCTTCGGCCCAACCCCGGTCGATGGCCTGACGGGCTCCCGTGCAATAGGAGTCCAGGGACTTGGGCCAAGGCGCGCCCAGCTCGTTCAGCAGCCAGTAGAAGGTCTCCGGGTCGCGAATGAGGATCTCGGAGGCGTAGCTGGAGGAGCCGCAGATCAGGAGCACGGCCTCCAGGGCCTCGGCGGTGTCGCCCAGGAAGCCCAGGAAGTTCACGGGGTGGCTGACCACCCCGAGCAGGCGTTCGAAGTGGTTGAAAGCGCCGTCGGGGTCGGGTGTCTCCCGGACCGCCTCCAGCAATTTGCCCACCATGCGCGCCAGCGCCAGCCGGGTAGTCACGTCCTCGGCCATCATTTGCAGGTTGCGGTCGGCGGCTTCCGGATCCGTGAATCCATACCGGGCGAGGAATTCCGTCACCTCCTCCGTGGAAAGATCGGGTGCCAGCAGCAGGTCTTCGGGCTTCATGGGTCAGATGAGTTCGCTACTCGACAAGTGATTAGGATCTTAACAAGCATTTTCAATTATGCAGTTAAATCAGGGATGGATTCATGCTCGACGCCGGGAATTGGTGGGTGTAACTTCGTGTCCGTCGTGGAATACCCCTAACCCCGTTCCCCTTCACCCGACCCAGGGGTTGTTTCAGGTGACAACTGCCAGGCAGGCCCATCCCCCAGCCGAGGTGACGGACTGGCGCCGGCTGTGGTAGTATTCGAGCGGTTTTGCGGGGAGCGGCAGCCGGCCAAGTGATGATGATTCTAATGGGACCGATTGAAAAAGAAGAACTTATGAGCTCCGATCAGATCGCGCGCACCATTCGCCGGCTGGCGCGGGAGATCCTCGACCGCAATCGGGGTCAGCAGGGACTGGCGCTGGTCGGGATCCGCCGCCGCGGGGTGCCCCTGGCGGAGCGGCTGGCCAGGGCCCTGTGGGAAATGCAGGCCGTCAAGGTCCCGGTCGGTCATTTGGATATCAATCTCTATCGAGACGACCTTTCCTCGGTAGCCACCCAGCCGATCGTACAGAGCAGCGAAATCGATTTCCCGTTGAGCCGGAAGATCGTGGTGCTGGTGGATGATGTCCTGTTCACGGGGCGCACCGTGCGGGCCGCCATGGACGCGCTGGTGGATTACGGCCGGCCCAAGGCCATTCAGCTCTGCGTCCTGATCGATCGGGGCCATCGAGAGCTGCCCATCCAGGCTCACTTCGTGGGCAAGACGGTCGAGACCGAGGCGGCGGAGATGGTGGAGGTGCGGCTGAAAGAGATCGATCGTCGAGAGGGAGTTCTGCTGGTTGAACCTGCTTCATGAGTCCTGAAGCCATCGCCCCAACGTCCGGTGCGTCCACCCCACCCGCCTCCCGGGGAGGCCCGGTGTCATTCAATGCCAAACACCTGCTGGGCATTGAGCCGCTGTCGGTGGATCAGATTCAATTGATCCTGGAGACGGCCAAGTCTCTTCGAGAAATCTCGACCCGTCCCATCAAGAAAGTTCCCACGCTTCGCGGGAAGACCGTCATCAATCTTTTCTTCGAGGCCTCCACCCGGACGCGCACCTCCTTCGAGATCGCAGCCAAGCGACTCAGTGCCGACGCCATCAATATCTCCACCTCCTCCAGCAGCATCGTGAAAGGAGAGACCCTGGTGGATACGGCCAGGAACCTGGAGGCCATGGCGCCGGATGTCATCGTGATTCGACATTCTTCGGCCGGAGCCCCCCATCAACTGGCCGGAAGCTGCACGGCCTGCATCGTCAACGCCGGTGACGGAGCCCATGAGCACCCGACTCAGGCGCTGCTGGACGCGCTCACCATTCTGGACCACAAGCCCGCCTTGAAAGGATTGCGGGTCGCCATCATCGGCGACATCGCCCACAGCCGGGTGGCTCGATCCAATTGTCTGTTGTTGGGTAAGATGGGCGCCCGGGTGACGGTCTGCGGACCGCCGACCCTGCTCCCGGCAGGCTTTGAACGGATGGGCGCCGAAAGCGGATCGCCGGCCGTGACCGATCGGATGGACGAAGCCCTGGAGGGAGCCGACGTGGTGATGATGCTGCGCATTCAAATGGAGCGCCAGCGAGAAGCCTTCTTCCCCTCGGTGCGGGAATACTTCCGCTACTACGGGCTTACTGCCAGGCGCATGAGATCGGCCCGGCCCGACGCCATCATCATGCATCCCGGCCCCATCAATCGCGGCGTGGAAATTGCGTCGGAGGTGGCCGACGGGCCCTATTCGGTGATCCTGGGACAAGTGGCCAGCGGGGTGGCCATTCGAATGGCGGTTCTCTACCTGGTCATCGGAGGAAGGGAACAACCGACTTAGCCCCTGGAGGGCTGGGTGTTGTTGGGCGCAACGACTGGAGGAGTCACGAGTGGCATCCCTTCTGGTTAAAGGCGGAAGAGTCATCGACCCGGCCCAGGAGCTGGACCGGATCAGCGATGTCCTGCTGGAGGACGGCAGGGTCAGCCGTATCGCCCCCGGCCTGCAGGTCCCGGGGAGCCCGGTTCTGGATGCCTCCGGGCTGGTCGTGTCCCCGGGTCTGATCGATATCCACGTGCACCTGAGGGAACCCGGCAGGGAGGACGAGGAAACCATCCAATCCGGCTCCGAGGCGGCGGCGGCCGGCGGCTTCACCTCCATCTGCTGCATGCCCAACACCCATCCCGTCAATGACAATCCCGCGGTCACCAGCTTCATCCTCAAGGAGGCTGAGCGGCGGGCCGTGACTCGGGTGTTTCCGATAGGCGCCATCAGCGCGGGCAGCGCCGGGGAGCGTTTGGCGGAAATCGGAGAAATGGTCAACGCGGGAGCCATCGGAATCAGTGACGACGGCAAGGGTGTGATGGACGGACAACTCATGCGCCGGGCGCTGGAGTATACGCTGCCCTTCAAGATCCCCGTCATCGAACACTGCGAGGACCTCAACCTCTCGGCCGGCGGCTGCATGAACGAGGGGTACCAGTCCACGGTCCTGGGCCTGAAGGGCATGAGCCGCACGGCCGAAGACGCCATGGCGGCTCGGGACATCATGCTGGCCGAGTTGACCGGCGCCCACATCCACATCGCCCACCTTTCCACCCGCGGCGCGGCCGACCTTGTGCGGCAGGGCAAGCGGAAGGGCATTCATGTCACCTGCGAAGTCTGCCCCCACCATTTCACCCTCAGCGACGCGGCCTGCCGTGACTACGACACCAACACCAAGATGAGTCCCCCCCTGCGTACCGAGGACGATATCGAGGCCTTGCTGGAAGCCATCGTCGACGGCACGGTGGATTGCATCGTCACCGACCACGCTCCCCACAATCCCAACGAAAAGATGCTGGAATTCGACCAGGCCCCCTTTGGAATCATCGGTCTCGAGACCGCCCTGGGCCTGGTCATGACCCGCCTCTACCATCCCGGTCTCATCAGCCTCCGGCGCGTGGTGGAGCTCATGAGCACCCAACCCGCCCAACTGATCAACCAGCCGCTCGGCCATCTGAAAGCAGGCGCCGCCGCCGACCTGACCCTGTTCGACCCGGACGCCGAGTGGATCTACGACCTCGGACAGACCCGGTCCAAAAGCCGCAATTCCCCCTTCCACGGAACGGCCCTCAAAGGGCGCGTGGCCGCTACCGTCGTGGCGGGGAAGATCGTTTATCAGAGTTCGGAATACTTCAAAGGCTGAGTCGAGTCGCACGGCCCCGGCTGTGGTCTTGGGAGGCATGAACTCATGTTGAAACTCCATCCCGAAGAACAAACCTGGCTGGACGAATACCGGAAGGCGCTCCTGGAGCAACAACCTGGAGCCGTCGCGCGGATGCTCATCTACGGCTCGAAGGCGCGGGGAGACCCGCACGAGGACAGCGATCTCGATGTGCTCCTCATCGTCAGGAACGAGGCCGGTCCCCTGAAACGCACCTTGCGCCATATCGGCTACGAATTGGCAGCGACCTCCTACGCCGTGCCGTCGATTCTGGCCTATACGCAGGATGAGTGGCAGCAAAGGAAGGAGAGAGGAAACCCGTTCCAGAACTCGGTGGAGCGCGACGGGGTTTCGGTGCTATGAATCGAAGGGAGTTCATCGAACGAATTCGGGGTTACTTGATCGAGAACGGCCTGACCGACGACGATCTCGGAAAGGAGACGGGGGGTGGCTGAGTCGGTTATCTGCAATCCCGGCCCAACACAAGACCGCGACCAAAACCTAAAGGCTTTGCTTGAACTTCTCGAGGCATTCCGAGGAACAGAAGTATTGGGTTTCTCCGCGGAAGGAGCGGCGCAAGGCGGAGTCGGTGTCGACGTAGGTGCCGCAGACGGGATCCTTCTCCATGGTTCCCTGTTTGACCGTCGGCCCGCGGCTGCGCGAAGGGCCGGGGTTCTCGAAGTTGGAGCGCCCCCGCATGGGTGCCAGAAACGCCCGCAGCACCCCCCGGACAAACATCAGCGCCGCCAGGAGAATGGCGAAGTAGAACATCCATTTCATGGCAGAGGGTCACCCCCGGTGAAACCAGCCCAGATGCCGTGAGTCTACCACCGATTCCAAGGGCGTCAAGCGGCCGGCAGGGCTGTCCTCCGGCTTCCTTGAAAGGCCGCCCCGGGGTCCGCCGAGAGGTGTCGCGGGACGGTCGGGCAGGTGGATTCAAAAGAGTTGGTGAGCCTTCAAGTCCAGCCGTTGCGACTGGTGCATGAGCACCGCGTTCATCAGTTCGATCGCCAGGCGCGACTCCAGGGTGATGCCGGCGCGGATGCCCACGCAGGGGTCATGGCGTCCCATCTTGAGCTTGAATTCGATCTCTTCCAGGTTCTTGCGGACCGACTGCTGGGGAATCAGAATGGAGGAGGTCGGCTTGAACCCGACCCGGCAGATCAGGGGACTGCCGGTGGTCACTCCACCCAGCAATCCGCCGTGGCGGTTGCCCTGGTAGCCTGAACGGCGGATGGGGTCGTTGTTTTGGCTGCCCCGGCGCTCGACGGCTGCCGAACCCGCGCCGACCTCGCACGACTGCACCGCGTGCAATCCCCCCAAAGAACCCATCAGGCGCAGCTTCAGGCTCTGATAGAGGGGTTCGCCGACCAGCGGAGGCGGATTGACGGCCGCCACCTCGATCGACGCTCCCAGGGAATCTCCCTTCTTGCGGGTTTCCCTGATGGCTGCGGCGGCACTCCGGGCGAAGGCCGCGTCCAGCGTGTGGATCTCGGATCCCTCCAGGGAGTCCTCCAGGCTTTCCAGGGCGTCCGGCGAGCAGCGCGTCGAGCCTGGCTCCCGCAGGTCTTCGACCCGATCGGCCAGGGTCAGCGAGCTCTTCAACGGCCCCACCTGGCAGATGGAAGACAGGATCACCGTCCGGAAATGGTCCCTCAGAAAGATCCGGGCGATGGAGCCGGCGATCACGTCCGAGATGGTGGACCGGTAGCTGGAGCGGCCCCCTCCCCTGGGGTCGGCGTAGCCTCGGGACTGGTGATACTTGACCAGGTCGGTGTGTCCGGGACGAACCTCCCCTTGGGGTCCTGCAAACTGCTCATAGTCCTGGGGCCGCTTGGATGAGGAGAGCACCAGGGCCGCCACCGGTTCGCCGCTGCAGCAGCCCTCTTCGTAGGAGGAAGCCGTGAGGGACTGGTCCGCATCGCCGACCCGGATGGGTGGGCCGGCCGTCAGGCGATCGGTATCGGCCTGGTACAACCCCGACAGAAGGATCAACCGGTCCTGCTCGCGGCGGGGGGTTCCATGCTTGCTGCTCCCCGGGCGCCTGCGGTCCAGGTAGCGCTGGATCCTCCCGCGGGAAATCCTGAGCCCGGGAGGGCAACCGAAAACGATGGTCGTAATGGCCGGCCCGTGGGATTCCCCGGCGCCGGCAACCCCGTACAAGGGGCCACCCAATATCTCCATCATGAACTCCTGGCAAGGCGTGAACTGACAAATGCCATATTATCACAAGTTTAGAACGCATCTCCCTCCGGGGCCGCCCGATGGTCCATTAAACAGGCTTATCCCGTGCAGGGAGTCGGCCCGGTTGTCAGGGCTTGCAGGCCCAAGCGGCGGCCGTTGAAATTCCAAGGCCGGCCCCATATAGTGTCGCCGGCGACCGGGCAGGGGAGGCCAAAAGCACCCGTATGACCAGGACACAACCATCCGCCAAGGTGAAGGTGGGCTTGCTGCAGATGGCGAGCCGCCCGCAACCTCGGGACAATCTGGAGAAGGCCCGGGAGGGTATTGGCCGGGCGGCCGAACAGGGAGTTCAGATCCTTTGCCTGCAGGAGCTGTTCCGGTCGCGGTACTTCTGCCAGACGGAGGACGAGGCCTTCTTCGATCTGGCCGAGTCGATCCCGGGCCCCACCACCGAAGCCTTGTCGGCGCTGGCCCGGCGGCATGGAATGGCGATGGTGGTTCCGCTGTTCGAAAGACGGGCGGCCGGCGTCTACCACAATACCGCGGTCGTCCTGGATGCGGATGGCTCCCTGCTGGGAAGCTATCGCAAGATGCATATTCCCGACGATCCCCGCTACTACGAAAAATTCTACTTCACCCCGGGGGACCGGGGTTACCCCACCTTCGAGACCTGTTACGGGAGCATCGGCGTGCTGGTGTGCTGGGATCAGTGGTATCCGGAGGCTGCCCGCCTGACCGCCCTGGGCGGGGCCCAGATCCTCTTCTATCCCACCGCCATCGGATGGCATCCCTCAGAGAAACAACAGTTTGGAGCCGCCCAGCAGGAGGCCTGGAAGACCATGCAGCGCTCCCACGCCATTGCCAACGGGATCTTCGTGGCCTCGGTCAACCGCGTGGGCTGCGAGCGCCCCCCGGGCGGCGAGGGCCTGGAGTTCTGGGGAGGCTCCTTCGTCTGCGACCCCTTCGGAGTGGTGTTGAGTGAAGCTTCCCGGCAGGAGGAGCTGGTGGTGGCGGAATGCGACTGGTCCCGGATTGAAGCAGTCCGGCGCCAATGGCCCTTCCTGCGAGACCGCCGCATCGACAGTTACGCGCCGATCGTCAATCGTCTCCTCGACCGTCCGGCGGCGGATTGAATGAGCGGGAGCAAACCGGTGAGCCTTTTGCAAAATGTGCAATCGGGAATGACATTGAGGCGGCAAGGGTGATGTGCCGCAGGCTCCGGCACTCACCCAGAACGCACAAGAGACAACAGAAACCACAAAAAGCACAAAAGGCACAAAATGAGTTTCTTGATTTCAAGTCTTGCCGATCCGAAAAAATCCTGTGCATCCTGTGCATCGATGTGAATCAAGAATCAAAAAACAGGGAGCCCTTTGCAAAATACCGTAGGCAAGGGTTTGATGGGTCGGGAGAAGGGACAGGGAATTCGAGCGGCAGGTCGGCTTCGTGACTGAATGGGCGCAAGAGACACAAGACTGGGGTCTTTTTTGTGCCTTTTGTGCTTTTTGTGGTTGAGCCGTTTCTCCCATCTGTGCCTGAACGGCCACAATCGGAAAGGACAGGGACCGATGTCATTCAACCGGTGGACCACGGGCCGCAAGCCGAAGCAGGCCGTCCTTGCCTTGTTGGCGATCGTTTTCAGCTTCAGCCTGGGAGCCGCCGCGGGTGCCGCCCGGGAGTCGCCCGCAACCGAGCAGGCCTCCAGGGGCTGTTTGTGGGAAGTTTCTTCCGAGAAGGGCACCCTGTTCCTGCTGGGGACCGTGCACTTGCTGAGACCCGGAAGCCACACCGTCTCTCCGGCGGCGGAAGCCGCCTTTGAGCAAGCCCAAACGATTCTGCTGGAATTGGACCTGGACGAAGCCGAGTCACCGGCGAGCCGGCAATTGTTCGCCCGCAAGGCATTGCTCCAGGGGGAGACGCTCGAGGACAAGGTCTCCTCCGAGACCCTGGCTCTGGCAGTCGAGAAAACCGGGGAGATGGGCCTGCCCTTTGACCGGTTCCGCTCCCTGAAGCCCTGGTCTCTCAGTCTGTCTCTTGCCCTCTTCAAGCTGCAGGCGCTCGGATTCGATCCCAGGCACGGCGTCGACCGCTATTACTTCGACAGGGGCAAGCAGGCGGGCAAGGAAATGGGCGCCCTGGAGACGATGGAGTACCAGTTGGACCGGTTCGATGGAATGCCCGACAGGTTGCAGGAGGAGATGCTCGTGCAGACCCTGGAAGACCTGGATGGCCTTGAGGAAGAAACGGAAAGACTGGTGCGAGCCTGGTCCCGCGGGAAGGCCGAGGCGCTGGCAGCGTTGATGCGCGAGAGTTTCGAGGATTTCCCCGGCCTCTACCAAAGGCTGATTGTCGAGCGCAACAACAACTGGCTGATCCGGCTCAAGCCCCTGCTGGATCGGCCGGGAACCACCCTCTTGGTGGTCGGAGCCCTCCACCTGGTGGGCGCGGAGAGCGTTGTGGAACTCTTGAAAAAGCAGGGATACACCGTGAAGCAGTTGTGAGTCGGACCAACCGGTTGCTGAAAATAAATGGACTTTCATTGTGACTCCGGCGACCTGGCGAGAAATGCGGGTTGCCGCATGCCGGCAGAGTGGGAGCCTCACGAGGCCACCTGGATCGCCTGGCCGCACTACCGGGCCGATTGGCCCGGGAAGTTCGCGGCCATCCCCTGGGTCTTCGGCGAAGTGGTGCGTCACCTGCACCGCCATGAACGGGTCAGGATCCTGGTGGAGAACGGGCGGCTGGAACAGCGGGCCCGCCGGCTGCTTTCACGGGTCGAGGTGGATCTGGCCGCCGTCGAGTTCCACCCGGTGGCCACCAACCGCAGTTGGCTGCGGGACACCGGTCCGATTTTCGTCCGGCCCTGCGGTTCCGGGCCGGCCGGGTTGGGGATTCTGGACTGGAAATTCAACGGCTGGGGCAGGTACCCCAATTGGCAGCGCGACGATGCGGTTCCCGCCGCGGTCGCTCGCCTGCTCGGCTTGAAATGCCGGCAGCCCAGGATGGAATCCGGCGGGCGCAGGATCGTCCTGGAGGGGGGCAGCTTCGACGTGAACGGCCGGGGAACCCTGGTCACCACCGAGGAGTGCCTGCTCAGCCCCGTCCAGGCCCGCAACCCGGGAGTTTCCAGGCCGGAGATGGAAGACATCTTTCGGCGCTGTCTCGGCGTCAGCAAAGTCCTGTGGCTGGGTCGAGGGATTGCCGGCGACGATACCCACGGCCACGTGGACGACATCGCCCGCTTCGTAAACCCGACCACCCTGGTGGTCTCGGTTGAATCAAACCGGCGGGATGCCAACTACGGGCCCCTGCGGGAAAACCGGAGGCGGCTGGCCGAGGCCTCCGACCAGGACGGCCGGCCCCTCCGGGTGGTTGAGCTTCCCATGCCTCGGCCCCTGTTTTTCAGCGGGCAGCGCCTCCCCGCCAGCTATGCCAACTTCTACATCGCCAACCGCACCGTCCTGGTCCCCACCTTCAACGACCCCAACGACCGCCTGGCGCTGAGCCGGCTCGGCCGGCTGTTCCCGGACCGTTCCGTGGTCGGCATTCACAGCCTGGATCTGGCCTGGGGATTCGGCACCCTTCACTGCCTCACCCTGCAACAGCCCCTCCATGGATCGCCTGGCGGGCGGCCTGCGCGATGGCCTTGACGCCGATCTGGTAATGGTCGTAGAGCTCCTCGGACTGACCCGACTGACCGAATTCGTCCACGCCCAGACACAGTGCCCGGGTGCCGAACACGCTCCCGATGAAGGAAAGGGCGTGCGAGTGGCCGTCGAGCACGGTGACGATGGGGACCCGGCGCTCGGAGGGTGGAATCAGGCCCTCCAGGTGAAAGGTGAACCGGTTTCCGGGGTTCTTCATCCTGAGCTTGCTGGCCTGCCGCCAGCCCCGGAAGAGCAGGTCCGGACTGGTGACCGCGACCACGTTGGCGAAGATGCCTTCGCGAGCGAGTCTTCGGCTGGCCTCCAGGGCGTCGACCACCATCACCCCGCAGGTGAAGATGTTGAGGACGTTGGTGCCGGGAGAGTACCCGGGAGCGGACCCGTGATCCAGGAGTCGATATCCGCCCCGCAGGACGTCCCGGCGCAGGCGATCCAACTGCTGGGGAGCCGTTTGACGGTCGGCCGGAAAGCGCTTCTGCGGCACCGGGCGGGTGGAGAGCCGCAGGTAGAGAATCTGACCTCGCTTGCGGTCCAGCAGGTTCCGCAGGCCAGCCAGGAAGATCCATTCCAGTTCCTGGGCGAAGGTGGGTTCGTAGTAGACCAGGTTGGGCATTTCCATGCCGATGGAGGGCGTGATCAGGGATTGATGAGCGCCTCCCTCGGGACTCAAAGTGATCCCCGACGGGGTGCCGGCAAAAATGAACTTGGATTCGGTGTAAGCCGCGTAGGTCAGCGCATCCAGCCCCCGTCCGATAAAGGGGTCATAGACCGTTCCGAACGGGAGCAGCACCTCCCCGGAGAATTCCTGGGACAGTCCCAGCATGTTCAACAGGAGAAACAGGTTGTTTTCCGAGATGCCCAACTCGATGTGGTGTCCCTTGGGGGACTGCTCCCAGTTGAGCATGGAGGCCACGGCATTCTCGCGAAAGAAATTGATCTTCTCCTCGGGGCTGTAGACCCGCATCTTGTGAATCCATCCCCCCAGGTTGGTCGAAATGGACACGTCGGGGGAAGTGGTCACCATGCGGGCCGCCACCTCCGGGATGCGGCTCAAGGCGGTGAGGAGGCTCCCCAGGGCTTGTTGGGTGGAGAGGTCGCCCCGGTAGCCGGACTCCAGGCTGGCGGGAATCGGGAGAGGCGCGGGCTCGGAGGCGGTTTCGGCCTTGGCATTGCCGTTGAGAAGCTTGAGGCGTGACTGGATGAACCGGTCTTCGGGGCTTCCCGAGGTGAATCGGGCGAACTCTTCTCCCGAAACCACCCCCAGTCGGGACTGCAACTCCGCCATTTGATCCGAGGTCAGGAGTTTGGCGTGGTTCAGGGGATCTCCGGCGATCGGCAGTTCCCAGCCCTTGATGGTGTAGGCGATGATGACGACCGGCTGGTCGGTAATCCGGTCGGCCTCGTCCAGCCCCTCCAGGATCTTGCGCAGGTCATGGCCGCCCAGATCGGCCAGCAGAGGTTTGACTTCCTCGGTGGAGTAGTCGCTCAACAATTCCAGCAGCTCTTCGTCCTGACCCTCGGGAGTGTTGACCAGCCGACGCCGGATCTTCTCGCCGTCCTCGATGCGCAACAGGCTCTGATACTCGTCGTTGCTCATCAGGTCGATGCGCCGTCTCAATTTCTCGCCGTGGGGACGCCCGAAGACCGCTTCCAGTTTCCGGCCGTACTTCAACTCGAGCACCCGCCAGCCGTTGATGCGAAACATCTCCTCGATCTTCTGGGCCTTGCCGCTGGGGACGACGCGGTCCAGGCTCTGGCGATTGAGATCGACGATCCAGAGGACCTGGCCCAGTTCCTGCAGGGTTTCTTCGCCCAAGGCCTCCCACACGTTCCCCTCATCCAGTTCCGCGTCGCCCATCAGGGCAATGAAGCGGTTGGGCCGGGGGTACCCGAAATGATCGCGCACGAACTGTCGGGTCAGGCGGGCGAAGTTGGGAACGACCGCTCCCAGGCCCACCGACCCGGTGGAAAAGTCGACCTGGTCCACGTCCTTGGTGCGGCTGGGATAGGACTGAAGTCCCTTGAAGCTGCGGAACTGGCGGAGCTTCTCTTCGGGCAGGTTGCCCAGGAGATACTGGATGGCGTGGTAAACCGGGGAGCCGTGGGGCTTGACCGAGACCCGGTCTCCAAATCGCAGCGAGTGGAAATAGAGAGCCGTCATCAAGCTGACCATGGAGGAGCAACTGGCCTGGTGCCCCCCCACCTTGGCGCCGGCGCCGTTTTCCCGCCGGGAATTGGCGTAGTGCACGATCTGCATGCTCAGCCACAGAACCCGCTTCTGAATCTGCTCCAGGACGGCGACCTCGGAGTCCGCGAGGTTGTCGGCAAGCTCCACCGCGACCTTGGCCCCTTGGCCCTTGCTGGTGAGTTCTGGGGAATTACCGGTCATCCCTGCATCCGTTCGCCCGAAAACGGGCGGCTATTGGCCGACTCGGTGGATTGCTCCGATTCTGTCGCCTGCCGCCGGTCAGTGGTAGGGCTTCAACCGCTCCACGCAGTGAGCAATTTGCTGCAGGATCGGTGGCGGCGGAGGGGCGTTGAAGGGCCCCCCTTCTCCCAGGTCGATGTCCTGGAATCCGCCCAGTTGGCTGGCGGCAACCACCGCGGAGTAGTTGTAGATCCGATCCTCCATGAAGCGAATCTCTTCGAGACCCGCAACCACTTGCTCCAGCTCGGCGCAGGCCTCGAATGCCTCGCGCCGGCAGGCGTTGTTGATGGCATCGCAGAGGCGCGGGCAGATCAGGGTCAATCCGGAGGTATGGCCGCGTGCGCCCAGACGGGCGGCCGCCGTCACCCGGTCGCCCACTCCCCAGAGGACCCGTTTGGATGGGGGCACCGCGGCCTGCAGCACCTGCACGTCTCCGGGCCGGGTGCCCACCTTGATGCCGGCAATGTTGGCAAGTCTGGAGGCGAGTCTAGCATAGGCGGCGTTCAGGCGGCCAGTGCGCAGGTAGAGGACGAAGCGCCCCGCTCCTCGCTTTTCGAAGAATTCCGATAGAGCGGAAAGCTCGGCTTCGACACCCTCGGGATTGAACAGACCGGGAATGGGCATGAGCAGAAAGTAGTCGGGAGGCCTCTTCAGGTCCAGGCATTCCTGGATGAATCGCCTGGCTTCGGACGGGGGCGTGGGAATGACCCCCGCCATGAAGAGCGCCTCGGAGCCCAACTGGCGGCCGGTCGACCGAACCAGTTCCAAGAGGGTTTCCCGGTCGAGGTGGTGAATCAGGCTGGTCCCCCCGATTCCGATGACCCGCCGCCTGCCGTCGTCGAGAAAACAGTTGCCCAGCAGGTAATCCACGTTTCCGGCGTGCGCCCGCCCGTCCAGCCGCCCCCCGCGGAAGGGCATCGGCATCAGAACGGTGACGGTGTCGAGTTCATCGAAGGGGCAGGAACCGATGCCCGTCTCAAGTCTCTGCCTGGATGGTGTCTCCATAGCCTGTTCCTCCCAGGTTTCCAAGTTGTTTTGCCTCCCGGCCGAGGCCTTCCTTGCTGAATCAGCGGGCTTGCACACCACTATAAGGCCAAATCAGCCATCTTGCCCTGGGCCAGGAACGCGAAATCAGGAATATCAGCGTCGAGCAGAACACAAACAGGCCCGCCACCGAAAAAATCCAGAGGTATCCCCATTGGCTGCCGATGTACCCCCAAACGGGAGAACCCAGAAACATCCCCAGACTGAACGCGGACATGTACAGACTCATGGCGTTTCCGGTGTGAAGAGGATGGAAACGCGCCGCGGCAAACGAGCTCAGGGCGGGGTAGTAGAGGCCGTGGCTCACCCCGCAGCCGAGCCCGATCATGCCCAGCTGCCAGGCCTGATCCGCATGCGGAATCAAGGCAAGCCCCACCCCGTAGAGGGTCAGGCTGGAGATGGCGATCAGGCGATTCTTGCCCCTGTCCAGCTTTTGACTCAGGCCGAGGCGACTCGCCAGGGCTCCTGAACCGTAGCCGAGGCCAAAGGCGGAGACGGCGCCGCTTCCGATCTCGCTCACCGCGGGAGCCAGGAAGCTGTTCCAGGCGGACAAGCCGAAACCGAAGCAAAAGGCAAAGAAGATGACCGGCCTCAAATTGGGGAAGCTCGCTCTGAAGGCGCGGCTGAACGGTTCTCGTCGAGTGCCCTTGGGGGCCAGCGGACGCGGCAGGCAGCGGAGGAGCACGCCAACCGCCAGGAAGTTGACCACAATCAGCGTGAACACTCCGGCCATCCCCCAGGAATGACGCAAACTCTCGGCAATCCAGGGCCCCACGCCCATCATCACGAACCCGGGCAGGCCGAAATAGCCCATCACCCGCCCTTTGAGCTTCTGGGGCACCGATCTCACCAGATGGAAGAGAGCGCCGGCGCCGACCATGGCAGCCCCGGCTCCGTGAAGGGCGCGAGCCGCAAAGATGGCATCCGGCCATCTGAGGGCGACCCAATAGAAGATACATCCGCTCAAGGCAATGCCGGTGCCGATCAGGGCCGTAGGCACGTTCCCGATGCGGTCGGCCAGATAGCCCGAGGAGATCTGAGAGATGAGGGCAACCACGAAAAACAGTCCCATGGCCCAGCCGATCTTCTGCGCCGGCCATCCCTGGTGAGACAGGTAATCCGGGACCAGGATCATGGTCCACACGGTGAAGCTCAGCAAAGCGCTGATGCTCAGGTAGGCGAACAGCTTGAATCCGTCGCGACTCAATAACATGGCGTCTGCATTATAGTGCAGTTTTCGAGCCCCTGTTCCGGCCGCCGGCCGGCTTCGTCGCCTCGCCGGCCAAAACCGTTGAAGAGCCGCTCGGGCATCGATAAACTATCGAAGCCAAGACCTCGGCGGGTGCATCGCCCCCCGGCGAGAAATGCGGGCTGGAAACCCCGGAGCTTCGTCGTGAAGGCCATGGTTCTGGAGACTCCGGGGCGGCCCCTGGTTGAACGGGACCTGCCCAGGCCCCGGATCGGGCCGGGCCAGGTGCTCCTCCGGGTTCGCGCCTGCGCGGTCTGCCGCACCGATCTCCACATTCTGGACGGCGAGCTGCCGGAGGCCAGGCTGCCACTGGTTCCCGGTCATCAGATCGTGGGAACGGTAGCCGGCCGCGGTCCAGGGGTCAGCCGCCTGAGCTTGGGAGACCGGGTGGGGGTTCCCTGGTTGGGCTGGACCTGCAACCGTTGCGGCTACTGCCGGTCCTCCAGAGAGAACCTGTGCGATCGGGCCCGGTTCACGGGGTATCATCGGGACGGAGGCTATGCCGAATACGCGGCGGCTGACGAGCGCTACTGTTTCCCCATTCCCCCCAACTATTCCAGCCTTCCCCTATTCGATCCTTTGGGGAGAGCGTGCGGTGCGCTCGGTCGCCAATCTCACCCGGCGCGATGGAGAGGAGTTTCTCGAGTTGGCGACTCGGGTCACCATCGCAACTCACGTCAGTCCCTTTGCTCTGAGCGACGCCAACCAGGCCCTGTCGGCGCTGCGTTCGGGAACGATTCAGGGCACGGCCGTTCTGGTGGTCGATTGACCTGAGAGGCACTCGCATGTGGGCGTTGGCGCAAGCCGATTGAAGCGGTAAATATGTGTTATGATCGGACTAACCGGGTTCGATGGTGGCAGGCCGGAGTGGATGGAGGATGCAGGGTTTGAAGCCATGAGCGTGGAACTGACCCTAAGCCAGACCAAGATTCGGCACCTGCAACTGAAGGAGATGGTTTGTGTGACCCCGGAGACGAGTCTGGGGGACACCATCTCGACCATGCAGCGACGGCGCAACGGTTGTGCCCTGGTGGCGTTGGGCTCCGACCTCCTGGGGATATTTACCGAAAGAGACCTGATACGCAAGGTGGTCGGACGCAGCCGGCCGGGTCTGGAACGGCCGATTCGCGACCTCATGACGCCGGAGCCGGCGGTCCTGAGTCCCGAAGATTCTCTACTGGACGCGGTTCGTCTGATGAACCGGGGCGGCTACCGTCATATTCCGCTGGTCGATTCGGCCAATCGGGTCTGTGATTGTCTGTCCGTGATCAATATCGTCGACTATCTATTGGAGTGCTATCCCCAGGAGGTACTTGCTCTTCCTCCCAGGGCCGATCAGAATTTCAGCGAGCCGGACGGAGCCTGAAGAGGAATTCCGCCGGTATCGGGGCCCCACTGGGAAGTCGAGCTTCAAGGAGCGAAAATCTCAACCACCGTGCCTGCCATAACCACCGAAAAAGACCACAAACCGGACCGAGCCATCGTCGAGATAGAGAACGCGACCATCCGGTTTGCCGGGGACTCGGGCGACGGCATGCAGTTGACCGGAACCCAGTTCACCAACACCTCGGCGATCTTTGGGAACGACATCAGCACCCTCCCCGACTTTCCGGCTGAGATTCGCGCGCCTGCCGGGTCCCTGCCGGGCGTGAGCGGTTTCCAGATCAACTTCAGCAGTCGAGATATTCGAACTCCCGGCGATCAGCCCAACGTTCTGGTGGCCATGAACCCGGCGGCTCTCAGGGTGCACTTGTCGGACCTTGAGCCGGGGGGAATCGTCATTGCCAATTCCAATTCCTTTCTGCCCTTGAATCTGAAGAAGGCGGGATATGGGTCCAACCCCCTGGAGGACGGGAGCCTGTCGGGGTATCGCCTGATTGCGGTTCCTTTGAGCGAATTGAACGGCAAGGCGCTCCAGGAGTTGAATCTTCCCAAGAGGGATGCGGACCGGTGCAAGAACTTCTTTGCTCTCGGAATTACCTACTGGCTTTACGATCGTCCCCTGGAGCCGACGCTTTCCTGGATCGAAGCCAAGTTCAAAATGAGGCCCCAGATCCTGGCCGCAAACAGCCTGGCCTTGCGAAGCGGCTACAACTACGCCGACACCACCGAGCTCTTCACCACCCACTACCGGGTTCGCACCGCCAAGCTGGCTCCGGGCAAGTACCGCAACATTACCGGCAACGAGGCCACGGCTTTCGGCTTTATCGCGGCTTCTCAGAAGCTGAGGCGCCCCCTTTTTTACGCCAGCTATCCCATCACTCCGGCCAGCGATATTCTGCACGAGCTGGCCCGCCACAAGAATTTCGGAATCAAGACGTTTCAGGCGGAAGACGAGATTGCGGCCGTGGGCGCCGCCATTGGCGCCTCCTTTGCGGGTCGCTTGGGACTGACCGGAACCAGTGGGCCGGGAGTTGCGCTGAAATCGGAGGCGATCGGGCTGGCCGTCATGACGGAACTGCCCCTGGTGATCGCCAACATTCAGCGCGGCGGTCCCAGCACGGGTCTGCCCACCAAGACCGAACAGGCGGACCTGCTGCAGGCCCTGTTCGGGCGGAACGGGGAGTGTCCCGCGGCCGTGGTCGCGCCGGCCACGCCGTCCGGCTGCTTCCGCATGGCTTTCGAGGCTTTTCGTTTGGCCACCCAGTTCATGACCCCGGTCTTCTTCCTCTCCGACGGCTACCTGGCCAACGGCTCGGAGCCGTGGAGGATTCCTTCCGTGGCGGATCTTCCCGACATTGAAGTCCGCTTCCGGACCGACCCCGAGGGGTTTGAGCCCTATCTGCGGGATGAGAAGACCCTCTCCCGGCCCTGGGCCATCCCGGGCACTCCGGGGCTGGAGCACCGCATCGGCGGGTTGGAGAAGCAGAACATTACCGGGAACGTCAGTTACAACCCAGACAACCATGACCGCATGGTGCGTCTGCGGGCCGAGAAGATTGCCCGGATAGCCGACGTCATTCCCCCGGTCGAGGTGTTCGGGAGTCCGGAAGGAAGAGTCCTGGTGGTCGGCTGGGGTTCGACCTACGGGGCAATCACCTCGGCCGTGGAGGGCATGCGGGAGCAGAACCATCCCGTCTCCAGCCTTCATTTGCAGTACCTGAATCCGCTCCCCAGGAACCTGGGAGAGGTTCTCTCCCGATTTGACAAGGTGCTGGTGCCCGAGCTTAATCTGGGCCAGTTGCTGATGATCTTGCGGTCTCGCTACCTGGTGGATGCCGTCGGCTTCAACAGGGTGCGAGGCCTGCCCTTCAAGATTTCCGAACTGCGGGAAACCATCGGAGAGATGCTCTGATTGCAGAGGTTCTCTCGGAAGCCTTTCCCTGTGGATCCTCGATCCGAGATGGTAATCTTATTTCCGAGACAGGACACCAGGAGCAGTCAGCCATGAGCCATGACGGCGACAGAGGACGGAAGGGGTCGGCAGTGCTCCCCTTGAGGCGCCGCGATTTCGTGAGCGACCAGGAGGTGAGATGGTGTCCGGGTTGCGGGGACTACTCCATTCTGGCCCAGACTCAGAAGATGCTGCCCGATCTGAATATCCCCAGGGAGAACTTTGTCTTTGTTTCCGGCATCGGTTGCTCCAGCCGCTTCCCCTACTATGTGAACACCTACGGTTTTCACGGAATTCACGGCCGGGCTCCGACCCTGGCTACCGGCATCAAGGCCTCCCGCCCGGAGCTGTCGGTCTGGGTGATTACCGGAGACGGCGATGCCCTGAGCATCGGGGGCAACCATTTCATGCATGCGGTTCGCAGAAATCTGGACGTGAACATCGTTCTCTTCAATAACAGGATCTACGGTTTGACAAAGGGCCAGTATTCTCCGACTTCCGAGTTCGGCAAGAAGACCAAATCCACTCCGCTCGGGTCCATCGACTATCCGATCAACCCCCTGTGCATTGCAATCTCCAACGAGGCCACCTTCGTGGCCCGCTCCATCGACGTGGATGTGAAGCACCTCTCCTCGGTCCTTACCCAGGCGGCCCACCACAAGGGAGTTTCCTTTGTGGAAGTATTTCAGAATTGCAACATCTTCAACGACGGGGCCTTCAAGCACTTCTCGGAGCGGGAGTTTCGAGACGATCGCACCATCCGGCTGGAGCACGGCAAGCCACTGGTATTCGGCAGGGACCGGGACAAGGGAATTCGGCTGAATGGTCTCAAACTGGAAGTCGTCGATCTTCGCCGGGGCAGTTCCGAAAAGGATCTCCTGATCCACGATATTCATGCCCCGGAGCCCAATCTGGCGAACCTGCTGGCCCGCATGGACTATCCTGACTTTCCCGTGCCTCTGGGAGTTTTCCGCTCCGTGGCCAAACCGACCTACGACGAGCTGATGGAAGCCCAGGTGCAAGACGCAATCAGCCGTTCGGGAGACGGAGACCTGGAACGACTGCTCAACAGCGGGGACGTCTGGACGGTGAACTGAATTCCTTCTTCCGATGGAACCGCCGTTCGGGCGTTGCCGGCCTTCGGCGAAAGTGCCGGCGGGGGAAAGCCGCAGACCTGCCATCTTGCGAGGAATCTCATGATCTGTCCTGCTTGCGGCTCGGTCAATCTTCCCGGTGCGGACCGGTGCGAAGACTGTCTGTTGCCTTTCAGCAAGCTGGACATCCCCTTGCCCACCGAGGGGCTGCAGAAGCGGCTCATGGAGGATACGATCGCCGACCTGAAGCCCCAACCCGCGGTCACCGTTTCGCCGGAGGCTCCGGTCGAGGAGGCGGTCCGGCTCCTGAAGAACAGGAGCGTGGGGTGTGTCCTGGTCATGGAAGAGGAAATCGTGGTTGGCATCCTGTCGGAACGAGACGTGCTCTACAAGCTCGGGGGTATGGAAGACCCCGTCAGCTCGGTCAAGGTCTCCGAGATCATGACTCCCAATCCGGTGACCTTGGAGGCAGAGGAATCCATTCGCTTTGTCCTCCACCAGATGTCGGTGGAGGGATTTCGCCACATCCCCGTCGTCAGCCTCGACCAGCCCCCCAGGATCGTCTCCGTGCGGGCCGTGCTCGACTATCTCCACCAGTCAGCGGAAGATGCCTCTCCGGACCCGGCGTCCCGGTGAGAAATGCGGGCTCGGTACTTCCGCTCACCGCTTGGCTACTCTACGTTTCAGCCGGCGCTTCGCGGTACTCGGTGGGGGCCCGGCAGCACATGCAGGGTCCGGGCGTGTAGGTGGTGATGTTGCAGATCTCGCAGAAGTAGTGAAAATCGTAGACCTTGCCGCCGCGGATCAATTGGGTCTTGACGATTTGAAAGGTCTTGCCGCCATCCAGGCTTCTCAAGGTCAGGCGGAACTGTCTTGTCTGCAGTCGCTTTTCCTGCAGGAGGGTGGTGGCGGCGTCCCCGGCGGCCAGAGCATGGAGTCGGCCGGTATCCGCTTTGAGGGCCAGCCTGGCGGGGGCGTCTTCGCAGGAGGCTTCCTTCAGGTTTGCCCCCAGACACACCAGGCGCCCGCTGACCACCAGGTTCCTGTCACCCGAAGTTGCCGGCCCGGAATGAGCCAGCAGCGCCAGGGCCACAGCGGCCGCCCGGATTGCCGCTGCTCCCAGACGCTTGCTGACCGCTTCGCTCATGGCGCCGGATTATACCAATTACCAATCCCTTGAGGTGAAACGTGTCCGATCGGCAGGAGAGCAACGAGCTTCCGCCCCATTCAAGGACCCTGGCGGTCGAGGTGGAAGACTTCTCCTATCAGACCGTGCAGCAGCAGAATGGACGGGCCTCGGTAATCCGGTTCGAGCTCAGGAACCCTGAAGTCAAGCCGGGAGACGCGCTGGTGGTGCTGTCCGGAAGCGACATTCTCTTCCATGGACTCATCACGAGAGTCGATCAGGGCTGGGCCACCTGCAGCGACCGCAACAGCCTGCTGCTGCCGGGCACGGTCCACTGAGGTCTCGCAGCCCACGGTCGCAGCCTGAAACCATCGTTCGTTTCCCGGGTCTCCAGAGGCGCCGGATCTCCGCAACAGAGGGTGTGTTCCCTCCGGCAGGGTGATCCCACGCTACCCCCTCCCACTGTAGGGGCAACCCTTGTGGTTGCCCGTCGTTCGCATTCGCCCGGTTATCCCCGGTTTGGGTACCCACAAGGGAGGCCCGTACGGTAGGGTTTGGGCAACCACAAGGGTTGCCCCTACGGTCCCAATCGGAATCCGGGCGGGATTCGGGACCCTTGACCCCCATGTCCCCTGAATCTGGTAGCGTGGGATCACCCTGGGTTCCCTCCGGCGCCCCCCTTTACAGCCGAAGCGTTTTCCTTATAATAATCTGTTCGAGCGGCCCGCAGGGTCAACCCTGTGCCGGTCTCGGCGGGGCTCGCTCAGGATCGTCTCTTTGAATTCGGAAAGGGAGAGCTCTTGTGATTGAAGTCGACCGACTGACCAAGAGATACGGGAACCTGAAGGCTGTCGACGAGGTGTCCTTTCAGGTGGAAAAGGGAGAAATCCTGGGGTTCCTGGGACCTAACGGCGCCGGCAAGACCACGACCATGCGCATTCTGACCTGTTTCCTGCCCGCCACTGACGGCACGGCTCGGGTGGCCGGGTATGACGTCTTTGAAGATGCCATGGAGGTGAAACGTCGCATCGGCTACCTCCCCGAACATCCTCCACTCTACGACGAGATGACGGTGGACAGCTACCTTCAATTCGTAGCCAGGATCAAGGGCGTAGCTCCTGAAGACCGCAAGAGGCGCCTTCAGGAGGTCAAGGAGACCGTGCGTATCGAGGGCTACGGGAAGAAGCTGATCAAGCACCTGTCCAAGGGCTTCAAGCAGCGGGTCGGCTTGGCCCAGGCATTGATCCACGACCCGGAGGTGCTGATCCTGGACGAGCCCACGGTCGGGTTGGACCCCAATCAGATCAAGGAGGTGCGAGAGCTCATCAAAAGCCTCTCAGGGAACCACACGATTATTCTTTCGACCCATATCCTGCCGGAGGTCAGCATGACCTGCCAGCGGGTGGTCATTATCTCCGATGGGAAGATCGTAGCTGTGGACACCCCCGAAAACCTGACCCGGCAGCAGCAGGGGGCCGCCCATATTTACATGGAAGCCAGGGGCTCCGATGTCGAGGTGCAACGGCGGCTGCAGCAGATCGAGGGAGTGCTGGGTGTAGAATCCAGGCCGCTGGGAGAAGGGGAAGTATTCTCCCATCGAATTGAAACGGAGCTGAAGCAGGATGTCAGAGGCCCGATAGCCCGGAGTGTCATCGAGGGAGGCTTTGAGCTACTGGAGTTTCGCTCGCTGCAGTTGAGCCTGGAGGAAGTCTTCACCCAGCTCACCACTCAGGAGGAGGTGCGTACTCAATGAGAAACCTGTTGGCTGTGATTGACAAGGAGATGAAGGTCTATTTCGCCTCCCCCGTCGCTTACGGCGTGCTGACGGTGTTCCTCCTGGTGAGCGGGTACTTTTTCTACAATATCCTGTCGGTCTTCATCCAGCGGTCCATGATGATGGCCGTCCAGGCCCAGCAGTTCGGCGGCGGCGCCCCGGCCATGGACGTTCCTGCGCTGGTGGAAAGAAATTTCTTCGGCATCGTCAGCACCGTCATCCTGTTCATGGTGCCCATGATCACCATGGCGACCTTTGCCGACGAAAGACGCCGGGCCACCATCGAGCTTCTCCTGACCTCTCCCCTGACCCATGTCCAGCTCATCCTGGGAAAGTTCCTGGCAGCCATGGGTTTTTTCGTGGTCATGCTGTTGCCGACGCTGGTCTACCATGCCTTCCTCTATCTCTACAGCTCTCCCAAGATGGCTCTGGGACCGGTCCTTTCCGGATATCTGGGCCTGCTGCTGCTGGGTGCGGCCCTGATTTCCCTGGGCATCTTCATTTCGACCCTGACCGAGAGCCAGATGGTCGCCGCCAGCATCACCTTTGGCGCTCTCCTGATCCTCTGGGTGATCGACCTCTCGGCCCAGGCTGCCGGACCCCTGGTGCAGGAGATTCTCGGTTACGTTTCCATTCTCAACCACTTTGACGACTTTTCAAAAGGGGTGGTCGACAGCTCGAGCCTGGTCGTTTACCTGAGCTTCGTCTTTCTGGGGCTCTTCCTGACCTATCGATCCATTGAATCCTGGCGGTGGAGGACATAACGGGATGAACATTCTGAAGAACATCGCCTCCTTTGGTCCGGTACTGATCATACTGGCCTACGTCTGGTACTCCATTCAGGGGATCTGGGACTACCGGGTGCAGATCGCCCTCTACGGAGGCCTGATTCTTACGCTGGCCATGATTGCCTTGAACTTCGGGCAACTCAAGGCCGGCTTTCGGCGGCGCTCCGCCCAGTATGGCGCCAACACGGCCTTGATGGTGGTGATGGTGGTGGGTCTTCTGGCGATGGTCAACTTTCTGGCCAAGAAATACCAGGAGCGTTGGGACCTCACCAGCAACCAGCGCTACAGCCTTTCCGACCAGACGGAGAAACTGGTCGGTGGGTTGGAAGCCGAGGTGGAAGTCATCCACTTCGACAAGGATCCCGATCCGGTTCTGGACGACTTGATGAAGGAGTATGTGGCCCTCAACCCCTCTGCCCTGAGCTACCGCAAGGTGGACCCCCAGGCCGAGCCGGGGCTGGCCCGGAAGTACGAAGTGAACCGCTTTGGAGAAATCGTGGTGGTTTCGGGAGAGAAGCGGGAGAGCGTGGAGGCTGCCCGGGAAGAAGACATTACCAACACCATCCTGAAGGTCACGCGGGAGCAGGACAAGGTCATCTACTTCACCAAGGGGCACAACGAGGCCGACATCGAAAACAGCCAGGAAGAGAGGGGGTACGCGGCCGCCAGGCAGGCCATCGAGAACCAGAACTACCGGGTGCAAAGCATCAACCTGGCCGAGGCCGGAAACATCCCGCAAGACTGCTCCGCCCTGGTGATCGCCGGTCCGGCCGTGGCCCTGCTCCCCACGGAGACGGCGCTCATCGACGGATATGTCGACGCGGGGGGGAAAGTTCTCCTGTTGCTCGACCCTGACCTCGACTCCGGCTTGAAGGAACTGCTGGAGAAGTGGAAGATCGGGGTGGAGGACGACATCGTGGTCGACTCCAGCGGGTTGGGGCAGCTTTTCGGCATGGGTCCCGCGGCTCCCCTGGTGACCTCCTACGAGTCGCATCCCATCACCGATGACCTCGACAACACCATGACCCTGTTTCCTGAAGCTCGCTCGCTGAAGGCGCTCGACCACGAGGATTCTTCCTTCAGCTCCAGGGAGCTGTTTCGCACCTCGGAGCGAAGCTGGGGAGAAAAGAACCTGGTGGACGGATCAGCGGAATTCAATTCGGCCGTGGATATCGAAGGCCCGGTGGTCCTTGGGGTGGTCAGCACCCTTTCAGTGGGTTCGGCGACTTCCGATTCGAACGGAGCTCGAGACGAAAACGGGGGCGAAGATCCGGACCCGACCGAGTCGGAGAAAGACGAATCCTTCGGCAAGGAAGCCCGGGTGGTGGTGATCGGCGATTCCGACTTTGCCAACAACGCCTTTCTGCGGCTCCAGCGAAACGGGGACCTCTTTCTGAATGCGGTGAGCTGGCTGGCCGAGGACGAGGACCTGATTTCGGTTCGACCCAAGGATTCGGAAAACCGCAGTGTCCAAATGACCGCTGCCGACTCCAGGACGCTGTTCTGGGTGACCATGGTCCTGTTGCCCGGCGCGGCGCTGGGTTTGGGCGTGCTGGTCTGGTCAAGGAGGCGCAAGTCGTGATCTGGAGAAACCTGGGCATCGTGGCTGTGCTCTTCGCCGGGTTGGGGGCCTTTGTCTATTTCTACGAGATCGAGGGCGGGAAGAAACGCGAAGAGGCTGCCGAAAAGGCCAAGAAGCTCTTTCAGTTCGAAAAGGAGGAGGTGAATTCCATCTCCCTGGCTCGCAGCAACGGTTCCATCGTCCTGAATAGGGAGAACGGTGGCTGGAAGCTGGTTGCTCCGATCGAAGCCAAGGCCGACGAGGCGGCGGTGGATGGGCTGGCTTCCGAGTTGAGTTCCACCCAGGTGGAGAGATCTCTGGAGCCGGATTCGGTGGACTGGAAGGACTATGGCCTGGAGAACGCCGATCTGAAAATCACCGTGGGTTTGAAGGATGGCCGCAGGCTGGATCTGGAGCTTGGAGACAAGGACTTCAACCAGGCCTCGGTTTTCGGCAGGACCCCGGACCAGGAGAAGGTGCTGGTGCTGCCCGGCTTGCTGTACACCAGCGCCGACAAGGAGCTCTTCGATTTCAGGGACAAGTCGGTGCTGGACTTTGACAGGGACCAGGTCCGGGAAGTCCGGATCCGGGCCAGGCGCAAGACCTACCGCTTGCAGAAGGAGGGGGAGGACTGGTCTATCCGAGAGCCGATTCAAGCCAGGGCCGACCGCTCCGAGATAAGATCCCTCCTCAGTGACCTGGAGTTCGCCCGAGTGGAGGAATTCCTGGAACGGGGAGACGGCAGACTCAAGACCTATGGACTGCACGCGCCTTCCTCGCGTGTCGACCTCTATCTGGGCGACAATCGGGCCAGGAAATCGCTGCTGGTCGGCAAGCAGGTCGGCGCCCAGTTCTACGCCAAGGACGACGCCGGCGAGGATGTCTTCAGGATCAAGGAAGACCTGGTGGAGAAGTTGAACCTGGACCTTTCCAAGCTCCGCGACCGCAAGATGGCTCGCTTTGAGCGAGATGAGGTGAAACGGGTCGAAGTCAAGCTGCCCGACCGGGAGTTCCAGTTCGCCAGGGACACCGAAGACCAATGGCGGTTGCGGTCGCCGGCCGGTCATGAGGAGAAGTCGGTCCTGGAATACAAGCTCTTCTGGCCGTTGGAGGATCTGGAGGGGAAGGAGATCGTCGACCGGGCCAATCTGGATGACCCCAAGTATGGCTTCAGTGAACCTTCGGCCGAGGTCAGGGTGGTGAGAAAGGACGATCGGGTCATCGAAGTGGTGTTGGGGAAGACGGAGGATGAGGTCGTTTTCGGCAAAGCCAACGCCGACCCGACCCTGTACAAGGTGGACAAGAAGGTTCTCGAGGACCTTGCCTTCAAGGTCGAGGACCTCTTGGAAACGAGCGACTAGGAAAGACGCCGGCATCGCACCCTGCCGGCAAGCCAACCGCCCGTGGCCTGGCCAGGACGAGAGGAAGTTGCAAGCTCCCGGCTGGCCGGATCGCTGCAGGGAGAGCAAACTATGCCACTTAGCCCCGAGCTTCTGGAAATTCTGGTCTGTCCCCTCTGCAAGGATTCGGTCAGTCCCACCCCCAACGGCGACGGCCTGAAATGTTACCGGTGCAAACGGGTCTTTCCCGTGAGGGACGACATCCCGATCATGCTGGTCGATGAGTCCAAGGAAGAGGACTAAGGAGATAATTACACCCGCCGTTACCCGGTTGCCGGAGGCCTTCGCAACCGATCCCTCCAAAGAATTCCCTGTCGAGATCCACGCTTGCATGTCCGGTGAGCCCTTTTGACAAGCACCTGCGCCCATCTTATTTATTTCCCGTACGGGCTCGGGGAAGACGCCAATGCGCCATGACAAGCTGACACTGAAGGCTCAGGAAGCCCTGGTCGAATCGGAACGGCTGGCCAGTGAGCATGCCCATCCTCAAATCGAACCGGAGCACCTGCTGCGGGGGCTCCTGGATCAGGCTGAAGGCGTCATTCCGCCGGTCCTGAGCAAGTTGGGGGTGGGCCGGGGAGTGCTGTCCGGGGAGATCGAGAAAGCCCTGGCCAGGCTGCCCAAGGTGGAGGGCGTCGGCAATCGGCCGATTTCCGGCGCCCTCGACAGCGTCCTGGAAGCCGCCTTTCGTCAGGCCGACCGTCTCAAGGACGAGTATGTCAGCACCGAGCACCTGCTGCTGGCCCTGGCCGATTCCAAAGGGTCGGCCGCCCAACGGATCCTGGCTGCCCAGGGTGTCGACCCCGACAATGTCTTGCGGGCTCTGGTGGACGTTCGCGGTTCACAGCGGGTCACCGACGCCAATCCGGAGGACAAGTACCAGACGTTGCAGCGCTATGCCCGCGACCTCACCGACCTGGCGAGAAAGGGCAAGCTGGATCCCGTCATCGGCCGGGACGAAGAGGTCCGCCGGGTGATTCAGGTCCTGTCGCGGCGGACCAAGAACAATCCTGTCCTGATGGGTGAGCCGGGGGTGGGCAAGACGGCCATTGTCGAAGGCCTGGCCCAGCGTATCGTCGCCGGGGACATTCCGGAGAGCCTCAAGCACAAGCGGCTGGTGGCCCTGGATCTGGGCGCCATGGTTGCCGGCGCCAAATATCGAGGAGAGTTCGAGGATCGGCTGAAGGCGCTGCTGAGGGAGGTGACGGAAGCCGCGGGCCAGGTGGTCCTGTTTATCGATGAACTGCACACGCTGGTCGGCGCCGGAGCCGCCGAGGGGGCCGTGGACGCCTCCAACATGCTGAAGCCGGCCCTGGCCCGGGGGGAGTTGCGCTGCATCGGCGCCACCACGCTGAATGAATACAAGAAGACCATCGAAAAGGACGCCGCCCTGGAGCGCCGGTTTCAGCAGGTGTTCGTGGGGGAACCCACCGTCGGCGACACCATTGGAATCTTGCGCGGCCTCAAGGACCGCTATGAAGTGCACCACGGAGTCCGGATCAAGGATGCGGCCATCGTGGCCGCGGCCACCCTCTCCGACCGTTATATCAGCGACCGATTTCTGCCCGACAAGGCCATTGACCTTGTGGACGAATCGGCGGCCTCTCTGAGGATGGAGATCGACTCCATGCCGGTGGAGATCGATGAAGTGGAGCGCCGGATTCTCCAACTGGAAATCGAACGGCAGGCCCTCAGGAAAGAAGAGGACCAGGCCTCAAAGGAACGGCTGGCTTCCCTGGAGCGTGAATTGGCTGATCTCAAGGAAACCTCGGCCGAGAAGAAGGCCCGCTGGCAGAACGAGCGTGTCCTGATCTCCGATATCCGGAACCTGAAGGAGAGAATCGAGCAGGCGCGAATCGAGGAACAGAAGCAGGAGCGGGCCGGCGACCTGGGCAGGGTCGCGGAAATCCGCTACGGATCTCTGGTCGATCTTCAGAAGGAGCTGGATGCCGCCAACCGGAAGCTGGAACAGGTGCAGCAGTCCAGTCGGATGCTCAAGGAAGAGGTCGATGAGGAGGACATCGCTCAGGTGGTGTCCAAATGGACCGGTATTCCGGTGGCCAAGATGCTGGAGGGAGAGGTCGGCAAGCTGGTTCACATGGAAGGGAGGCTGGGCCGCCGGGTCATCGGTCAGGAAAAAGCTCTGGCCTCGGTGTCCAACGCCGTTCGCAGGAGCCGTGCCGGACTGCAGGACCAGGACCGGCCCGTCGGGTCCTTCATTTTTCTGGGTCCTACCGGGGTGGGCAAGACGGAGTTGGCGCGAGCCCTGGCCGAGTTTCTGTTCGACAACCAGAAGGCCATGGTGCGTCTGGACATGTCGGAGTTCATGGAGAAGCATTCGGTGGCGCGGCTCATTGGCGCCCCCCCGGGCTACGTGGGCTACGAGGAGGGCGGATTCCTGACCGAGACCGTCAAGCGGAGACCCTATTCGGTAATCCTGTTCGACGAGATCGAGAAAGCCCACCCGGAGGTGTTCAATCTGCTGCTTCAGATCCTGGAAGATGGGCGCTTGACAGACGGGAAGGGGCGAACGGTAGACTTCAGGAATACGCTGATCGTCATGACCTCCAACCTTGCCGGAGCGACGATTCAGGAGATGATCGGGCGGGGTCCCAAGGAGATTCAGACACAAGTCTTCGAGGTGCTGCGCGCCTCCTTCAAGCCGGAGTTTCTGAACCGCATCGATGACATCATCATCTTCAATGCCCTGGGACGCGAGGAAATCAGCCGGATCGTCGATCTTCAACTGGAGCGGCTCCGGGCGCGGCTGGCGGAGCGCAAGATCGACCTGGAGCTCACCGGGCAGGCCAGGGAGGTTCTCTTCAACCAGGGATACGATCCGGACTACGGAGCCCGCCCGCTCAAGCGCGCCCTCCAGCGCCTCATCCAGGACCCGCTGGCGCTCAAGCTGCTCAACGGCGAGGTTCATTCAGGCGACCGTCTTCGAGTGGATGCGGACGCCGGACGAGAGGCACTGGTCTTCCAGACGGAAGCGGTCACCGAGCAAGCCTGACAGGATCACTTCACGGACACCCGATCATCGAGCGGGTCAGCTTCCCCCCGGCAGCGTCTCGTCCCGATGATCCCGTCCATCCTGGTTATCCATGTTTCCTGATGCAACATACCGGTTTGACGGGACATGGGTCTTCGTGTCTGTTCGTGCTCGTTCGCGGTTCGTCTTCATTGACGATCGGCTGTTTCCCCTCGGATGAACCCTCTGCCGGGGTGGGCGCTCGTTTAAACTGACAATCCCCAGGGAGGAGGCAGTTCCCCATGCGGAAGTCCAAGAAATCCAGGTCGTTGCCGACCCATAGCCCGGACGCGCCCGAGGTTCCCCAGACCGGAGACCAGGACCAGGAAGTCAAGATCCGCGTCACCGACAAACGTTTTTGGGCTCGGGAGGAAGCAGAAACGCCGGCACGGGAATCCTCCTCATCGCTCAAGCCCACCTACGTGGAGGGACTGGAGAAAAGACGGGCTGAGGCCGAGAAGAAAGTCGAAGAGGTTATCGCCTCCTATCGGGACTTTCGGGACCAGTCCGAGGCCGAAAACCGGCAGGCCCGAGAGCGCATTCGAAACGAGTACGAGAAACGGCTTCAACAGGCGCGGGGAGAGACGGTTGAGAAGTTCATCGACATTTTCGAGAACTTCGAGAGGGCACTGCTGCACGCCCGGAAAAGTCCCGACCGTGAGGGACTCTTGAAGGGGGTTGAGCTGATCCACACTCAGTTTGGTGGTATTTTGGCCGAGTTGGGATTGGAAGAAGTCGCCGGGCAGGGAGAGTATTACGATCCCGAGCTGGCCGAGGCGGTTGCGGTGACCGAGGTTTCAGAGTCGGAAAAGGATAACCTGATCCTGGAAGTGGTCCGAAAGGGGTATCGCTTGAACGGCAAGCTGGTGCGCCCCGCCAGG
This sequence comes from Terriglobia bacterium, assembly GCA_963665655.1. GTDB lineage: Bacteria > Acidobacteriota > Terriglobia > Versatilivoradales > Versatilivoraceae > Versatilivorator. The sequence goes on along the minus strand of OY762429.1, from coordinate 2,125,562 downwards.
GTCAGGGTCGGACAGGTCAGGGATTAGCGGTCAGTGAACCACGGCCCTCCAGCGCTGGCGGGAGTCACCGGGCCGGTAATGTCTGGTCAGATAAAATACAGTTGTTTATACCATTACTTAGTAATTGACAAAATGAATCGATAAATCTTATACTGCAAAATGCATAGCTTGATGGATGTTGAGGAGGCCTGATGGACGATTCATTGATAACCGTCAAGGAGGTTGCCGAGTACCTGAAGTTGAAGGAGCAGACGGTCTATCTCCTGGCGCGGCAGAACAAGATTCCCTCCCTGAAGGTGGGGGGCAGTCTTCGTTTCAAGAAGTCCCAGATCGATGGTTGGCTGCTGGCGGAGCCGAAGAAGATCCGTTCGAAGAACGGTCCCGGGAAAGTGCTCATCGTGGAGGATCAGAGAGCGGTCAGAGACAGTCTCCAGGGGATCGTCCAACTTCACGGCATTGCAACGGTGGCCGTGCCGGATGGCCCCCGGGCCCTGGAGGCCGCCAGGCGGGAGTCTTTCCGCATGGTATTCCTGGATCTGAACCTGCCTCGGATGGATAGCGTGGAGACACTGCGGGAGCTCCGAAGCCTGGACCGCAAGCTGGTGTTTGTGGTGGTCACGGATTTGGCTGGAGAGAACCCCTTGTTCCAAAGCGCCGTTGAGTCGGCTCCGGTCTCGGTCGTTCCCAGGAAGTTCACCTCGGAACAGATCGGCGATGTTCTGGAACTGCATTTCGACGAACTGATCCGTTCGAATCCCACCTCGCCTCGGATCTGACCCCACCCCCGACTATTGGCTCTTGGCGCTTGCGATGAACTGGCGGAAGCTGTCGGCCCAGCGGGAGATGGTTTTTTCGGGCCCGACCAACTTGAAGAACCAGGGTCCTTGCGGGCCTTCCAGAACGGCTCCCAGCAACCGATAGCCCGGGCGGGCGGGCCGCTGAGGAGCGCCCGGCATGTTGGATGCCTTCAGTGTTCCGCTCACGTCCACTTCAGTCATCCGGAATCCCGAGACCTGGCTTTGCCTGATTTTGGCCTTGTCTCTGGAAGAGGAACCGTCGGGTTGGCCCACTTGGCCGATCCAACGGCTGATGTTTGCATCGGTGGACCCGCCTTGTCCCATGCCGAAATAGAATACCGTCAATTCACCATCCTCGGAGTCTCCGCCAGCTCCGGGAAGGGCAAACTGGGCCCGGCGCATACGGGAGCGCGGCGTCTGCTCGACCCAGCCGGAGGGGACTTCCAGAGTGAAGGGCCCCAGAACCTTTTGGCGATCGGAGGCAGGGGCGGCCGAGCCTGCGGTTGGCGGCGCTGACGGAGCGTTTCCGGCATTGGAAACGCCTTCGCCGGCACAACCGGACAGGAGCAGGCAGAGTCCCATCCCGGCCCAACAGGCCCGAACGATTCCGTTGCCGGGATCGGGGCGGTTCATTCCCGGGACCGCCGGTCGTCGACGATTTGACTTGTTCATTCTCTTTCTCCTTTGCTGCCGGGCGGGCGGGGCCGGCGCTGTCCCCGGAACGGATCGGGCCGGAACCGGAACGTGAAGAGGGCTCGTCTCTCCCGCGGCCTGACTCCGGAAGGCCGGCTCCTCACATGCCCATGATGTTGTAGCCGCAATCGACGTAAAGCACCTCGCCGGTAACGCCGGCGGAGAGATCGCTTCCCAGGTAGAGCCCGGTATTGCCCAGTTCCCCGGGCTGAACGTTCCGCTTGAGGGGAGCCTGCTCCGCATGGTGCTTGAGCATGCTGCCCAGACCGCGGATCCCCCGTGCGGCCAGGGTGTTCATGGGGCCGGCGCTGATGGCGTTCACCCGGATATCGTGGGGGCCGAGATCATGGGCGAGGTAGCGGACGCTTGCCTCCAGGGAAGCCTTGGCGACTCCCATGACGTTGTAGTGAGGCACCACTTTTTCCGACCCGTAATAGGTCATGGTCACGATGCTTCCGCCTTCCGTCATCAAGGGAAGGGCAGCCCGGGCTATGGCCACCAGGGAGTAGGCGCTGACATCCTGAGCCGTTGCGAATGCCTGGCGGGTGGTGTCGACGAAGCGCCCCTCCAGGGCTTCCCTGGGAGCAAAGGCAACGCTGTGCAGGACCAGGTGGATCTTGCCGAAATCCCGGGCGAGACAACGGAAAACGTTCTGGATTTCGTCATCCCTGGTGACGTCGCAGGGGTAGAGAGGAGCCTCGTCACCGAAGCGCGCGGCCAGTTGGGCGACGTTCCGCTGCAACCGCTCTCCCTGATAGGTCAAGGCCAGCCGGGCTCCGGCCTTGTGCCAGGCTTCGGCGATGCTCCAGGCGATGCTGCGCTTGTTGGCGACTCCGAAGACAACCCCGAATTTGCCCTCCAACATGGAAACCCTCCCCCCGATGCGGAGATGAGACTAGCAGATTTCCGGGCGAAAAAACAGAGAGGCGCACTGGCCGCCAAAGACATCATGTACAATTCGAACCGGGAGCATGCCGTGATCGAATCCGAGAGGGGAGAAGGAGTTGCCATGGCCTACACGTTCGGCGATCTGAGGCACAAGACCGTTGCCCAGCTTCGCCAGATAGCCGGTGAAATCGAGCACGAGGCCGTCAAGGGCTTTACCCAGATGACCAAGGAGCCTCTGTTGAAAGCGATCTGTGAAGCTCTTGGCGTCGATATGCACGAGCACCACGAGGTGGTGGGTATCGACAAGCGAGCCATCAAGCTGGAGATCAAGGAGCTCAAGAAGAAGCGGGACCAGGCGCTGGAGGCCAAGGACCGCGCCGGGCTGAAGTCCATTCGCCGCCAGATCCACGTTCTGAAGAGAAGGATCCATCGAGCCACGGTTTGATCCGGGTGGCTCGACGGGTCGAACGCATTGCCCGCTATGCCGTTCGGTCGCGAGTGCCCGCCGGAGAGAAAGGGCCTGCTGCAGGGTCATGCCCCGCGGTGAGCAATGCAGGGTCGACCCGGGAGCCGTCGGTCTGGGGTGACCGCCAGTTGTCCAGCACGCCGACCTGCTGGACGCAGGAGACCGTGCAGTAAGGGGCGCAGGTCTTGCGAAGGTTGAATTCCCGCCGGATGTGGTCTCGGGTGTAGTCCTGCAGCGGAATGGCCGGGTAGCCGCGTTGCTGCGAGCAGTAGTGAACCAGGCCGTCCTCGCAGACGTAGAGGTACCGCCCACCGGCCCGGCAGCGCCACTGGTTGGGTTTCCCCCGAGAGATGTTCTCCTGGAACCTGTTGAAGCGCGCAAAGGACTTTTTGCCAAGCTTCTGGATCTCACGGTAGACAGATCGTTCATTATCGTTCAGGGCTCGCAGTTGGCCGTCCCCATCGTGAATGATGCCCAGGGTGCTGGAGAAGCCCAGGGAGACAGCCCGGCGGGCCACCTGCAAGGCGTCCTCGGGGAAGCGGATTCCGGAACCGATGACCGAGTTGATGTTGACCGCGAAGTCGGCGTGCTCGGCCAGCATCACCAGCTTCCGGTCCAGAACCTTGAGGCTTTTCTTGGAGACATCGTCCGGGTTGACGTTGTCGATGCTGATCTGCAGATGCTCCAGGCCGGCCTGATTGAGCTGTCGGATGCGCTTGACACTGAGCAGATATCCGTTGGTTATCAACCCCGCCATCATGTTTCGCAGCCGTATCCGCTTCACCACGGCCTCCAGCTCGGGGTGCAACATCGGTTCCCCTCCGCTGATGGTGATCACGGTGGTGCCCAGCCGGGCCAGATGGTCGACCCGCCGCACCATTTCCTCGATGGGCACCGGCGCCGAAACCTTGTCGAACTCATTGCAGTAGGTGCAGGAAAGGTTGCAGCGGCGAATGGGGATGAGGTGGGCCAGCACCGGATGCCTGGTGGTGAGCAGGGCTTTGGCAACCATGCGCCATTCCCTGACGCGGCGGTGCGCCGCCAGGAATGTCCTGCGAATCCCTGTTCCGTTACCCCTGTTCATTCTTTCGTACCAGTGCTCGGCGCGGGACCAACCGAGGCCGATCGGTTTCCCGGAGTGAGCCGATTGCGCAGCAGCCGGGGCATCAATATATGCAAACGAATCCCCTCGGGCCAAACGAAATCTACCGGGTGGGAGCCTCCCCGGTCAAATCCACCGGTGCCTCTTCAGGCGCTTCCTCCGGCGTTTCCTCCGTTTGCTCATAGCGACTGTCCCGGTGCTGAATGACGGCTCCGTTGGCCAGCTTGAACTTGAGCTTGATCCCCCCGGCCTCCCCGGACAGTGGTTTCACCCACTCGAACGTTCCCTCCGAGCCGGCTTCCAGGCTCTGGGGAGTCAACGGCACGTCCTCTTCCAGCGGCAGCTCCAGAGAGGTGATCAGGGTCAGGGTGGCGATGAGATCCTCGAGCTTCCCTTCGGTTCGGTTCAGGACTCTCCCCGTCACCGTGATGGCGTCCTCGCCTCGTTCCTGGTTGAACTCCAGCAGCGCAATGGGTTCGCCCCCGTCAGGCACCGGCGGGACCGTTCGCTGAGCGTATTCCTGAGTCCAGGGAAGCCAGGCGTCCATCACCCCGGAAGATGAGATCACCGAACCGATCAGGAAAAGAACGGCTGCGACCACCACTCCCGCCAGGATCCAGGTTCGCTTTCTGGAAGGTCCGACCATCTCGACTCGAAAACCCTCCGGCTCCCTCTCGGAGGGGAGCTGGGGAGCCTCATCGTTGGCGTTTCGATTCTCGTTCTCCATCCCGGTTCACCCTTTTGATAGTGATCAGTGGCTAGTGGTCAGTGGATAGTTTCGGAAGTAAGGCAGCTTCTCGTGACATCGCAGAGCTCGTATTGGGAATTGATCGTTAGGCAGCCATCAATGGATAATGCTCAACCCGCTATTTGAATCACTCTCCACTCCCCACTAACCACTTCGTTCCATTGCCAGGGCTTGCATGGATTCCTCCACGACCTCGAGAAAGACGATACAAGCCCGTGAGAGATAGCGATTCTTCCGGTAGATGAGTCCCAGCTTGCGAATCAGGCTCGGTTTCCTCAAAGGCAGCAGACACAGGGTTCCCTGCCTGCATTCCTCTTCAGCATAGCTCTTCGGCACAATTGAAATGCCCATGCCGATGGACACGAATTTCTTGATCGTCTCGATGCTGGCGAGTTCCATCGAGATATGCAAGCGGTCCCACCGGCTCCCGAAGTGTTTTCTCAGTCGTTCGCGAGTGGTTCCGGCAGTATGGAAAATGAAGGGATAGGAGATGACCTCCTCCAGGTCGGGCGTCGTCTGCAGAGTCAGCGGATGGTCCGGACTGGTTATCAGCCACAATTCGTCCTCGGCGATGGGCAGGATGTTCAGGTCCTGCTCCGGAACGGGCAGGGTGACGATTCCGAAGTCCAACTGGTTTCCGCGCACCTTGTCCAGAACCTTCCTTGAAAAGTTGCGGTAGATGCTGATCTGAACTTCCGGGAACTTTTCCTTGAAGAGGGCGAAGATCTGGGGCAGCACGTAGAGGCAGGTGGACTCATTGGCGCCGATCAGGATCTTCCCCTTGGGAACGGTGTTCACCTCGGTGACCGCCAGCTTGGCTTCATCGTGCAGATTCAGCAACCGCTCGGCATAGTTGAACAGCACGTCGCCCGCCCGGGTCAGGTAAACCTTTTTGCCGATGCGATCGAAGAGCCTGGCTCCCAACTCTTCTTCCAGCATCCGGACCTGCGTGCTGATGGCCGGCTGGGTGCGGAAGAGCTTTTCGGCGGCAAGGGTAAAGCTCCGGTGGACCGCTACGGCGTGGAAGTTGCGGATCTGGTCGAGGTTCATATCGGAGTGGAGAGGGGTGCCATGCCCGCTTTCCCGGTTTTAAGTCCGGGTTGGCGAGCACGATTCGCGAACCATAAGTTTTTCTTATGCAAATCATATATCGAACGATTGGAATTAGCCAATCGGCAGCTCGGTGATTTCCTGCTTGCCGCAGGGCCGCCCGGGTGCCGGACCTTCAGCGACAGGGATGGCTCCAAGCAGTTGGCCCCGGTTCAGGTCACCCTGTCATCCTGCCAACCCCCTCTTGAAGAGCCGATTCAGCCCATTCCCCTCCCGGGAGCGGCTGCGCTCCTGCGAGGAGTGCGGGGTGGTTTCATCATTCCCCTCTTGGGACGGGCTGGCCTCCTTGAGATTAGCCTCTTGAGACTGTACTCTTGAGAAGAGGTCAAGCAGGCCGGTCCAGGGGTGGGTCCATGAAGTGAGCCTCAACTCAGGCCGCCGCTTGCTTGCGCCTCTCCTGCGCCAAGTCGTAGCCTGCTTGCCGGCGCATCCAGAAGTCGGCTTCCGACCAGCCAACACGCTCCAACGCCAACGCCAGCCGTGGGTTGATTCTTCCGGTTCCGGCCAAGAGCCGATGGAGGGTGTTTCTCGAAACACCGAGCCGCTTTGCTGCCGTGGTGACGCTCCAGCCGGTTTGCTCAATAGCCATTCGGATGGTTTCGCCGGGATGCGCCGGGTTCAACATCGCCATTGCTGTCTCCTCAGTGGTAATCGACCAAGTCAACATCTACCACTTCACCATTTTAGCCAAATTCCCCTACTGGGAGGGGCCAGAGGTGGGTTTGTAAAGTGAACCTCGACTCAGGCCAACCGCTTGGACGCCCTGCCTCCGATTCTTCTTCATAGGCTCAACGCCAACAAGAGCCTGGTAGCGTTCTGCCGCTGTACTCACGGATTTTCTCCAATGGTATCGGCATGCTGGCTGATTATCGCTAACAGGGTCGGTTAATAAAGTGCTATCTTTCCGCCGTCAACGTTATCTGGCTTCCCGACCCGGTCGGGCTGCCTGCTGAATACAACAACCCTCCTTACCCATCATGGGGTCGCTCCCCGTGAAGCGGTGAATAAGCAGGAACATCTCCTTTCCAGGTGACGTTGACACAGCCCGGCACCATTCTGCCCGGGCAATCTTCCAGCGCAATAGCTGCTATATCCAGCAGGGAGGATGAATTGTGGGGAGAAGAAACCTGGCAGTCTTGATCCTTATCGGTCTTGGAATATGGCTCAGCCCTCATCAAGGCTGGTCCAAGTCGCCGGCCGTAGAAAGAGCATTGCAGCCCGTCTTATCCAACTATGAAGTGATTCGTATGGAGCCGGGTAACGTTAGCGCGAGGGTCAAGGCTTCCAACAGACTAAGAATGCAACTCAGCTCCGGCTTGGGCTTGCTTGATTTTCGCATCGAGCAGCGAAACCTGCTCTCTCCTCGTTACCGGGCTGAGGTTACCGGGGAGGACGGGGTGAAGCGTCAGCTTCCTCCCCCTCCGGTAACTACCTACAAGGGATCGGCCGTGGTCGGTCAAGAGGTCGTCCGGGCCCGCTTCACCATCACGAACGACAGGTTTGAAGGCGTGGTATTCACTCCCGGGGACTGGCACTATATTGAGCCGTTGCGAAACTACGTCCCCAGTGCCGAGGTGGCTGAACATGTGGTTTACAGGCACTCGGACATCAAGCCCGAGCAGGAGTGGCGTTGCGGGACGTCCAAGCTGAAACGGGGCATCGACCAAGTTGACCGGGCGGCGGTTCAAGCTGCGAGAAACACAACCACCACCTACACGGCGGAAGTGGCGACGGAGGCGGACTATGAGTATGTGCAGTACTGGGGCGGGGCTACGGCGGCCAACCGGGAAATCATAAGCATTATGAACCAAGTCGAAGGGGTTTATGAGACCCAGTTGAAACTGAAGCTGGAGATTGTCTATCAGCACGCTTGGAGTAGAAGTAACGATCCCTACTCCGGAACAGACGGCAGTGATCTCTTGGACCAGTTCAAGGAGTATTGGAACACCAACTTCTATGATTCGGAAGACTACGACTTGGCCCATCTTTGGACGGGCAGGGAAACACTGACGGATGAGGACGAAGAGGGTGAAGAAAGACAACTAGGCGGGATAGCTTGGACAGGTGCAATTTGTAGGTATCGTCCTCAAAGCTATGGACTCTCCAAGCGCTTCACATACGGTCCCGGTAAGTTCATTATCACCGCCCATGAGATCGGCCACAACTTCGATGCCGTTCACCCGGATGAGGAAGACCCGCCGGTTGCAAGCTGCACCGGAAGCATCATGCAGAGTGGCAAGAGGGAGGCTCCCAACGAGCGGCTAACCTTTTGCCAATTTTCCCGCAACGAAGTCAGAGACCATGTCTCAATCTACAATTCTTGCCTGGAGGCCGAGGCCGAAACCATCACGGTCAACCCGCCCTCCAACCTTACCGCCGAAGCGATTGGCTCCTCTCAAATCAGTCTGACTTGGCAGGACAACAGCAGCAACGAACTCACGTTTACGATTGCGAGGCGTGCCCCCGGGAAAAATTGGGATGTGCTGGTGCTGTTGCCGCCGGACCGAACAGTGTTCGTCGATGCCGGGCTGCTCCCCGCATCCACTTACAGTTACCAGGTTGTTGCTTTTGCGGAGGGGACTGACGGCGAGCCTGTCTATGGAGAGTCGAATATAGTCACGGCAACGACCTTGTATTCGGACCCGGGTGGGGGCGGGGAATCTCGTGACCTGACCCGGTGGGTCATTCCCACCATGGCCAACTCTCCCGGAAAGGGAGGAGCTTACTACCGCACCAAGGTTATCTTATCGAATTTCGACGAGGACCTAGACCTGACGATCCGGCTCTATGGCCCTGGTGGGGCAGTGGCTTGGCGCCACCGCTCGATAGAGGCGAATTACTACTGGACCTGGAACAACTTCCTTGAGGAAATCTTCGACTACCAGGGGGCCGGCGCCGTGGAGTTTTCCGGTAACGCCCCGTTCACGGTCTCGGCTGAGGTCTACACAACGTCTTACGACGGCACCTATACTACGGTCGTTCACAACGGACCGGCCCCGCTGACACCCTACTTGTCAAGGGCTGCGAGCGTGGGGGTGGTCGCGGTTGATGGCTCCACTCGAACCAATGCTGGGGTCTTCAACAACTCAAATCGGAGTCAAACCGTCACTGCCGACGTGTACTATCCCGACAGCGACAGCGAGGGTCCCGACCAGACCATTACCTTCTCCCTGCCACCGAAGGGATGGATGCAAAAGGCGGTATCTGCAAGGGGGGCTAGAGGTTATATCTTCTGGAGAATACCCCGAGAAGCCTACTTGTGGGTGGTGAGCGTGGATAATCGCTCCAACGACGGCACGCTATCGGTGCCGATTCCTTTGCCGTGATGATTCTCTCGTAAGCTCTAAACTTGGTACGGAGTTCACGCTTGATATCTTCCAATTCTCTGATGAGCATGTCGATCGGGTACTCAGTTGTATTCGGGTCGAACTCTTGTGGAGTTAAAGCCAACTGTTCATGCGTATCATTCTTGTATTTGAAGAGCACACCGTTTTCACGTATACGCGAAAAATTGGTTGTGGCTGAAAACCTTTGTCGTTCGAGCCTTTTGCAAAATATGGCCTACATCATGCCCGGGAATCAAGCAAGGCGCCTGTTTCAGCGCTCGTATCACTCCCCCCTTGAGGGGGAGTCGGAGAGACAAGGGCTCCGCCCGCAGTCGATCCGGAGGGGGGCCAACGCGGCGTCCCGTAAGTGAGATCCAGCGCTGGGCAGGTGGCGCCGGCGTCGGCCCCCCACCGCATCAGCCTTCGCCATTCGGCTCGGCGACTCCCCCTCAAGGGGGGAGTGATACTCGAGTTTCTTGAAGGACGTTAAGGGAAATTGGGGAACGGACGCCACCTCCCGGGGATCACAACCCTTCCCGGTAATCAATCCCGCTTACTAGAAGAATTTTGCAAAAGGCTCGTTCTTGTTTAAATACAGGCCGAAATGGAACCCTCAAGGAATCTATTCAGTCAGGTGGTGATTTCGATTCCGTAGCATATTCCGTGTCGATTTCAAGCGCCATTTTCCGGAGCTTTGCGATTTCACTCTGAACGAACGAAGTGAAAATCTCAGCGTCATTCGCGTTGAGCCGCCACGCTCCCTTATGGGCGAAATACTCAGCAAGCTGGCTCAACGGATACTCGAGCAATTTAAGCTGATACTCGACACCCGGGTACGCCCCGGCAATCCTACGATTTTCAAGGGCCGCATTGAACTTCGTAATGATCTCACGGATCTGCGAAACGTGAATAGCCCCATACTCCCAGCTGTGATTGCCTAGAATGGACTCGTACACCTTCTCTAAGTAGTAGTGCAGCGTTTCGGGAAACAGCGCTTCTAACTTCTCATTCTTGAATAGTTCTCTGTGTTCCATTTCTTCCTTTCTTAATGCCTGAAGCAACGCCGTCAGTGCCGTCTCCAACTGATTGTGCTGAGTGTGCAGGAGTTCTTTAAGGCGCACCTGACGAAACATAGGATGCCCCTGATTTGGCACGATTGTCAGCAACTGAAACCCGGACTTGGTGACCGACGGACGTGAAATGAAGCTGAAGCTTTTGCCCTCACCTCCGCCGCGCTTCGTTGGATGTCCGATGGCGTCGTTGCGAAGTTCGCGAATCTTCACCAATAGCGGATCGGGTTTATAGCGAATCTGAAGCGCTTCGTGCAGATTGCTGACGGCATCTTGCTGTACGAAAAGCGTCTGAAGAAAACCGTAGACGAGGATGTAGCTTGATCCTGGCCGGACGGAGTCTGGCATTTCTTCGTACGCCCGAAGTGCGAGTTCGGTGTCGCCTATGACATCGAGACAACTGCACAATTTGTGGTATTTCGCGGAGTCTTGGAAGATGGTCGAATGTTTTCGAGGGGCATTGATGAGATTTCGAATCTGTTCTTCCAGTTCCTTGATTGTTGCCATTGTGCTTACCGGGAATCTCGCTTGATTTTGTCCATCGTGGAAGGAAGCCTACGGTATCGGCAGCTACCTGCCAAGAGCAACTAATACTCCTGCACTGGGGGACAATGTATTTGGTGTTTATCGCTTGCGGGTTCTATCTGCCGGCGAACTCTGCCATGACACGTTCCGGCGCCGTTTGGCAATTTTCCATCGAGTCCGCTGGACGTTGATGCCCGGCAGTCCACACAGGTAGATGTCGTTCCCCTGCTCGATGTCACGGAGACCAATCGGGACCGCTTGGAAAACCAGTCGGAAGGTTGTTGAGAAGCGCTTTCAAACGGGTTCGATCGGCTTTGCTGCGGTCCAAGAGGGCGAGAAAATCCTCGCGCGTGGGAGCCTTGCTTTTCCACAATCCCTCATTGATCCTCACCGCAATCTCGCCGAAGTAGTGCACAAACCAGATCGTGACCCGCATGGCCATCACTCGGGCCTCAAACAATTGTTTCCGGTGGACATCCTTCTTGAACTGGCGCCCGTGCACCAAAGCGCTACGGAGATCGTAGAGATCATTGAACTTGTTCTTCCATTCTTTCCTTGCGTTTTCGGTCCCGCCGAGAATGGTGGCGCTTCTTCTCGCCAGCGAAGCGGTAAGGCCCGGTCCCCGTTCACCCAACAGCGCCTCCAAAGCGGTGATGTGCCACAAGAGTTGCTCAAGCTCCTCAGTGAAGAACGCCTTGATCAAATTGTCTATCGCCACCTTGAGGAAGGAGTGAGTGTCGTCAGTCTCCAGTCTAAGATGCCCAAGGCACTCTTCGGCGCGCTTAACGCACTCCTCAAATGCGACAGTACCAGACTCGTTCAGGTCGAAGATGGTACGGTGGGCTTTGTACTCTTCCCCAAGATAGGACTTCAGCGTCGAGGAGTCCGGCATACTTTGCGGTCTTTGCAGATCATTGTCGTCTACCCGAACGACGAACGGAATATTGAAACCGAACCGTGGAACGTCGTGTGGATTTTCGTATTGCGGCTTTCTGACTTCAATCCAATCGCAAAGGACCAGCCGCGCTAAAACGCGCTCGATTGCGGGCGGAAACCGGGTGTACTTCGCCGAAACCCATCCCATGTCTTCTCTTGATATGGTGAGTATCCCCCAACGCCGTAACTCCTCCGGGGTCTTTACCACGACGAACCAATATTCTTGCAAGATGTCCGTATCGACAACCGCTTGCGGGTAGAAGACGCGGTTTACTTCATTGCCAGCGATTGCGTCGAGTTCATCACGATCAAACTTGCGAATCTCGAACCCTGGGAACCTCAGCTCCGGCTTCGGAAATTGCACAAATTCCATCGGAGCCAGATACGTTGCCTGAACATGGCGACGCTGGAATGCTTTCTCATACCTTTTGACCAAGTCTCGCGACGTGTCCGAGCCCCTGAAGAAGGTGTCGTTGTAAAAGCCTGTGCGGCAAAAAAAATTGCAGATCAGACCCTTCCAGGACAATTCACTCCTGCTGCTGTGCCAATCCTTTCTGCGAAACGCTGAGATAGTCTCTTTTAGCAACGCTCTGAATTCGGGACCTTCTTCCAGTTGCTCGACCAAGTCGCATAAGTGACGTGACTTGTTGGGCAATACCTCCAACCCTCTTTTCTTTGTGGGCGGACGTTGTCTCGCCTCGAGCCTGATCTCGACAGCCTTGATGTATGTGTGGAAGGCTTGTTCAATCATGACCATCGTTTCCCCTTTGCCATGATTAAGCAGAGCGACATTCGCTGAGTTTCGACAGACTCTCCTTCAAGGATCGGTTCTCCGTCTTCCGAGAGTATTTCCACTACTTCGCGAAGGTTCGTGTTGAGCTCATTCAGTGTGTCGGCCTGGGAATGGGCTCCAGGGAATCCGGGAATGTAGCCCACGTAGAGGCCAGTCTCAGGATCTTGTTCGACGACCGCTGTGTATTCTTTCATGGTACGGATACCTTCTCTGTAGATCTGGACCAGACTGAGAGGTTCACCCAGAGCGAGCCGGGGGACGGGTCACGCAACCAGCGACGGAATCAAGAAATGCCCCTTGCCGGACCAGGGCTATATTCTATATGTTGAAGCGTAGCGTCCGATGTGTGCAACGTGAGGAGAACGGAAACATGACGCCATTTAAAGTGGGGCAATATGTCGACGTCCCGTGCAACATTTACCCAGGGGCTTTCCCCAGCGAATACCTGGTGATTCTTGAAGCACAAGATGGTGAATACTCAGGATTTGTCCAAGTGGAATATGTCGCTCCCTCACCAACCGATAAGAGCCACGGATCGATTAAAGGTATTGTCAGGGCGATAGAAGGCGGCAGGATTACTGTCCAACTTCCGGGTCAGTACTTTACTACCGCCATGGGCTTGAAGACGTTCCCCGCAAGTTGGGCGAACAAGAATATCAGGGCTGCCTGAGCCGTCATGCAGGGACCGTTCAGGACGGGCGAAGATTACCTCGAGAAAGACCTCCCGACCCAACCGACTGGGTCCCGCGACTGGTCCGGAATACGAAACAAGGAGGGAAAAGAGCAATGAGAAGGACCGGTTATAAGGTCAGACTCCGGGCCTGGTTTCGAAGGGATGGCCAACAATGGATCGTCTGGTGTCCGGCACTTGATGTCATGACTCAATCCCGAACAAGGAAAGACGCCCTGGAATCGCTCAGAGAGGCTGTTGAGTTGTGGTTTGAATCGTGTATTGAACGAGAAGTCCTCGATGGGGCGTTGAAGGAATCAGGCTTTGCCAAGGATGCCCATAGTGACGCCCTCCCTCCTGATGCCGACCAAATAAAAGTAATAGAGTACATTCCTCAACAACTTCCTGACGATAGTGAGAAGCCGTCTTTTTCCGTCGCTAGTGTAATGTATCTTAAGTTATGTTAATATATAGGCCATGTAAATTACCTTCATGGGAGGGATCATGGCCAACCATTCGCGTCCCATCATTCTGTCCCCGGATGACCGTCGGGAGTTGCAACGATTGCAGCGGTCCTCGTCGGTCCCTGCCGGACTCAGTCGCCGTGCACGAGCCGTCTTGTTGATCGCCGATCACATCTCTGGTGCTGAGGTCGCCCGTCGGACCGGCTACACTCAGGTGCAAGTCAGCCGCATCCGGCGTCGCTTTGTCGAATCCGGCCTGGCCGGTCTGCCGGATCAACCCCGTAGCGGTCGTCCCCGCCGCCTCAAGCCCCGCAAGACCGCCCAGGTGGTGGCCATGACCTTGAAACCGCCACCGGCAGGCGTCACCCACTGGAGTAGCCGGGATCTGGCCAACAAGCTCGGTCTCTCTCACAGCACCGTCTATCGGATCTGGAAGGCCCATGCGCTCAAGCCCCACCGGGTCGAAACCTTCAAGTTCAGCACCGACCCCCAGGCCGAAGACAAGATCTATGACGTGGCCGGACTCTATTTGAACCCGCCCGACAACGCCGTCGTCTTGAGCGTCGACGAGAAAACTCAGATTCAAGCCCTCAGCCGCACCCAGCCCCTGCTTCCGCTCAGACCCGGCCTACCGGCCCGCCGAACCCACGACTATCGGCGCAACGGGCTCACCAGCCTCTATGCGGCCCTGGAAGTAGCCACCGGCACCGTCGTGGGCGAGTGTTCCGCCCGCCACACGGGAAGCGATTTCCTGCGCTTTATCAAACGGCTGGAGCGGCGTTACCGCAAACAGGACTTGCACGTCATTGTCGACAACTCCTCGACTCATACCACTCCGGCCGTTAAAGCTTGGCTCAAGAAGCATCCCCGGGTGCAGTTTCACTTCACCCCCAAGGGAGCCTCCTGGCTCAACATGGTCGAAGCCTGGTTCAGCATCCTGACCCGCAAGTCGGTTCGCCGGGGCTCGTTCGATTCGGTCCGTGCCTTGACCCAGCACATCCGCAACTACATCAATCACTGGAATCGCAACCCCACACCCTTCGTGTGGACTCAGCAACCAGCCGATATTGTTGCCAAGGCGGTTCGACGCTAAAGTTAACATGACTTCAGAGACAGAACACTAGTGGTAGAGGGGCAGACTGCATCGAGGGGATCATCCCAGCCCATATTGCTGCTGAGCAACTGGGAGAGGTAGCTCTTGCGCGCGATTAGCTGGAAAGAGCTTGTCAAGATTTGTGAAGACGAGGGTTGCCGATTTGATCGCCAGCGTGGCGACCATTACATCATGACCAAACCGGGGATAACCGGGCGAACGTGAACGTTGGGCAGCGTCGGGATCGTCCTGCGCCCGCTACGGTAAGCGTTGAATCCGCCATACTGGAGTGGTAGAATTTCGGCTATGAGTACTGAAGCGATCAGCATCGTCAGCGTTGGAGTGGCCGTCATTGGAACCTTGGTGGTGTTCTTCCGATGGATGCGCCAGGACATGCGCGACATGCGCCAGGACATGCGCGACATGGAAAGCCGCCTCAATACCCGGACGGAAGCCCTGGAAGTACGCCTGACCGAGCGGATGGAAGCCCTGGAAGTACGCCTGACCGAGCGGATGGAAGCCCTGGAAGCCCGCCTCAACGCCCGGATCGACTCCCTGACCGCCCGGATCGATTCGGTAAACTCCCGGATCGATTCGCTGTTCACCCGGACAGGCAGCGCTGCATAGCGTTCGCCCCCACGGAACATCCTGCCTTATTGATATTCGAGGAACTCACCGAGGGTGAGTCCTGTGTCCTTTACGATCCGGCGCAACAGAAGTGGCGAAATGTCTCGGCCCTAGTGGAAGGGGACGGTGGTACGTTCTGCCAGAGTAGAGGTCGGCCAACGTTATTGCCCAATTCGCTCCCCGTTCGATCCCGAAGACCGCTACTGCATTGCGCTTGGGCGCAGCCACGGCGGGCCATGGAAGCTCAGGTCGAATACGGAGGGATTGGCGAACACTCAGGCCTGAACACCCACCGAGGAGGCCGCCTGGACGATGGTCTTCCAGATGTCGTCGGCGATGGGAATGCCGTCGCGCCGGCGGACCTGCCGGGTTCGGTCCTCGGGCACTCCGGGCAGCAGGACTTCCTTGAAGCCGGGGGCGGGTGGAATGGCCAGGGCTCGGCGGGCCAGCTCGTCGGCGCGCCGGCCATATTGGGACAGCGGCTGGAACAGGTCGGCCCGGAAGACGATCAGGGTGGCGCCGTGGCGTCGGAAGAGGGGATCGGAATAGTCGAGATCGGCTCCGTCGTCGGCCCCGCTGAAGGTTCTGCCCAGCATCTCGGTGGCCAGCATCAGGGCATAGCCCTTGTGGCCGCCGAACGGCAGGTGGGCGCCGCCGTCCATGAACTTGCGGGGGTCGCCGGTGGGATTCCCCTCCTTGTCCACAACGGAATCGGGGGGAAGCTGCTGGTTCCGGTTGAAGGCGTTGATCACTTTGACACCGGCGGTGGCGGAAGTGGCGAAATCGATGATGACGGGGGCCTGGCTTCCCGCGGGCAAGCCCATGGCGATGGGATTGGTGTGGAAAAGGGCCTTGCGCCCGCCGTAAGGGACCGCGGCCGGCTTCTCGGCCCCCTGGCCTCCGGCCCACACCATTGAGACCATGCCCTCGGCCGCGGCCATTTCCGCGTAGTGCCCCAGTCGGCCGATGTGGTGGGTCTGGACCAGGGACACGACCGCCACGCCCTGCTCCCGAGCCTTTTCAATGGCCGTCTGCATGGCGAAACGCCCCACCACGTGTCCGAAGGCCCAGTCTCCGCGCACCAGTGCGCTGGCCGGGGTTTCCCGGGCGATCTTGGGCTCGGCCGCCACGCGGATGTGTCCGTCCCGGATGGCCTGCACATAGCCCTGGATGTGCCAGACGCCATGGGAGTCCACCCCCCTCAGGTTGGCCAGGACCAGGTGCTCGGCCACGATCTCGGCCTGGTCCGGGACGGCTCCGGCCGCTTCCAGAATCTGCCGGGTCAACCGGCGAAGCTCATCGGCTGTCTTGGTTACCATGAGGGGGGTCTCCGGGTCGGCAACTGATGGGGTTCGTGAAGAGGGTCACTGAATGGGCGCACGGAAAACCCGGGCGATGCTCACCGGACCCATCTGCCGGATCCTCTACGCGAAGTCCTCGACCACCAGGCCACGGGTCTCCGGATGCGTCCGCAGGATCTCGGCGATTCCCGCCCGATCTGCCGCATCCACCTGGGTGCCGGGTGGACGCACAGGCCCCCCGGCCCTTCCCAAGGCTTCCATGGCCACCTTGATGCCGCTGATGCCGTACCCCGGCTTGTAGCCGCGGATCTTGAGAATGGGGTCCAACTCGGTCTTCAGCACTTCCTCCATTTCGGCGGTCTCTCCGGCCACACCGTGCTTCCAGAAGCGCCTGGAGGCCTCCGGAACCAGCGCGGCCGCCGCCGTGGAGTAGGCGCGGCTTCCCCGGGAAAATGAATCGGAGGCGGCCGGCTCGTTTTCCGCCATGAACAGCAAGGGTTTGGCCACGGCCTCCAGAATCTGTCCTCCGGTCCTGGGATAGTAGTCCGCATCCGCGCCCAAAGAGGGGAAGAATCCGATCATGTTGGGGATCTCGGCCAATCGGATGAGCACTTCCGGCCAGAAATCGTGTTGGCCCGTGGGGAGGACGACCGCGCCGATGGAGACCGAAGCCACGATGTCCTTGTAGAACTCGTAGAAGCTTTCAGCACTCCAGTGTTGCCCTCGGGGAGGGAAGATCACCAGCGCATCCGCGCCGGCCGTTTCGGCGTTCCTGGCCATCTCCATGGAAATCTTGTATCCGCCGATCACGCCCGCCATCACCGGCATCTGCCGCCCGGCCCCGGCAACCGCGGCGGCCACCACCCCGCGGTGCTCCTCCAGGCTCAGCTTCCAGCCTTCGCCATAACCGCCTCCGACCACGACCGTCAGGCGATCCCGTTCGGCGTGGTAGGCCACGTTGCGGCGAAGGCCCTCCACGTCCACCGAGTAGTCGGCCTGAAATGGAGTGGGCAGGTAGTTGTGGGGACCGTCCAGGGCCTCGATCAGTTCCTCCGAGGAGTTCCATTGCCGGCCGGACGAGGTGGGCGCCTGACGGCAGCCCCAGGGAAGGGCCAGGCTCCCCAGGGCCAGTGCGCCCATTTTGCAGAGGTTCCTTCTGGAAACCCTCCCCCCTGAAGCCCGCTCGGAGGCTGTCGGATGATTCTTCAAGGCTTCCTCGATTCTGTCGGGAACGCCGGTAGCTGAATGGTGGCTGCGCGAAGGTGCCGGTTACACCGATTCACCGCCACCGGAGGTCGCCTGCCAGTCCGACACCCACTCCCAAGAGCGCCGGCCGGCTAGGCCAGAATCGGTTTCACCACCTTGCCGTGCACGTCCGTCAGTCGGTAATGACGTCCCTGGAACTTGAAGGTCAAGCGGGTGTGGTCGATTCCCAGGCAGTGCAGGATGGTGGCATGGAGGTCGTGGATGTGGACGGGATCGCGGACGATGTTGTAGCTGTAGTCGTCCGTTTCTCCGTAAGTGGTCCCCGGCTTGATGCCTCCTCCCGCCATCCAGATGGTAAAGCAGCGGGGATGGTGATCGCGGCCGTAGTCGTCGGCCGTGAGCTTTCCCTGGCAGTAGATGGTGCGACCGAACTCGCCGCCCCAGATCACCAGCGTGTCCTCGAGCAGTCCTCGTTCCTTCAGGTCCTGGATCAGGGCCGCCGAGGGCTGGTCGGTATCCATGGCCTGCCCCTTGATTTGCTCGGGGAGCTTGGAGTGCTGGTCCCAGCCGCGATGGAAGAGCTGAACGAAACGCACGCCGCGTTCCACCAGTCGCCTGGCCAGCAGGCAGTTGGCGGCGTAGGTTCCCGGCTTGCGAGACGCCGGGCCGTAGAGCTCGAAGGTTCTCTCCGGTTCACCGGACAGATCCATCAGGTCCGGTACCGAGGTCTGCATCCGATAGGCCATCTCGTACTGGGCGATGCGGGTGGAGATTTCCGGATCTCCGAAATCCTTCAGCTTCAACTGGTTGAGCCGGGAAAGGTCGTCCAGGAAGCGGCGGCGGCCGGAGGACGAGAGTCCCGGAGGATTGGAGAGGTAGAGCACCGGGTCGCCCACCGAGCGAAACTTGACCCCCTGGTACTGGGTGGGAAGGAAGCCACTGCCCCACAAGCGGTCGTAGAGAGGCTGGCTGTCGGACTTGCCGGTCCCTTGCGAGATCATGGCCACGAAGGTGGGCAGGTCCCGGTTCTGACTTCCCAGACCATAGGAGAGCCAGGCTCCGATGCTGGGGCGGCCTGCCAACTGGGCGCCGGTCTGGAAGAAGGTAATGGCCGGGTCGTGGTTGATCGCCTCGGTGTGCATGGTCCGAATGAAGCACAGCTCATCGGAGACCTTGGCGGTATGGGACATGATTTCGCTGACCCAGGCTCCCGATTGGCCGTGCCGGTCGAACTTGAAGATCGAAGGGGCGATGGGCAGGCTGTCCTGGGTGGCGGTCATCCCGGTGAGCCGCTGGCCCTTGCGCACGGAATCGGGCAGTTGCTGGGCGCGGCGCTCCAGCAGTCCGGGCTTGTGGTCGAACAGGTCCATTTGAGCGGGAGCCCCCGACTGGAACAGGTAGATCACTCTCTTGGCCTTGGGGGCGAAGTGAGGAAGCTCCGGCAGCCCTGCCTCACCGGGAAGCGGCTGGAGAGCGGTCCGGTCGGGTCCGGCCGCGGCCGCGTCTCCCTCCAGCAGCGATGCCAGGGCGGCTGTCCCCAGTCCCCAACTGGAGAGACCGAAAAAGTGGCGGCGGGTGAGCAGAAGCTGGCTTTCCAGGAAGGGATTCATGGCTCACTCCTTGGTAATGGTTTCGTCGAGGTTCAAAATCAGGCTGGCGACGGCCGTGTAGGCAGCCACCTCGCGGGGGTCCAAGCCCTTGGGGACCGGGGATTCTCCGGTGTTCAACAACTCCCTGGCGGCCTTGCGGCTGGAACGATAGGAAGCGAGGTGGGCTTCCAGGCTTTCCAGCAGGATCATTTCTTCCCCGGCAGTCGGCGGGCGAGCGGTGGCCAGGCGAAAGGCCCGAGTAATCCGGTCCGAGTGGGATTGGCTCTCCGGCTCGGCCAGCACCCTCTGAGCCAGCCCGCGCGCGGCCTCGACAAAAGTGACGTCGTTCATCAGGTTGAGCGCCTGCAAGGGGGTGTTGGTCCGGCTGACGCGCACGGTGCACATCTCGCGTGCGGCGGCGTCGAAATTCAGCATGGAGGGCGGTGCGATGGTCCGCTTCCAGAAGGTGTAGAGACTCCTGCGGTAGAGATCTTCCCCGGTGCTCTGGTTGTAGGCGATGTCCCCGGCCAGTTCCTCCCAGAGCCCCGCCGGCTGATAGGGCTTCACCGAGGGGCCTCCCAGCTTTTCCACCAGCAGCCCCCCCACGAACAGGGCCTGGTCCCGAATGGCCTGCGCCGAGAGCCGCTGGCGGGAGCCACGCGCCAACAGGAGGTTTTCCGGGTCCTTGGCCAGCATTTCCGGGGCGGCCCGGGACGACTGGCGATAGGTGGCGCTCATGACCATGGTCTTCTGCAGGGCCTTGAGATCCCAGCCGGAACTCACGAACTCGGTGGCCAGCCAGTCCAGCAGGGCGGGGTGAGTCGGCCGCTCGCCCTGGGAGCCGAAGTCCTCGACGGTTCGAACCAGTCCCTGGCCGAAGAGCCTCTGCCAGTATCGGTTGACCACCACGCGGGGAGTCAGGGGGTTGCCGGGATGGACCAGCCAGCGGGCAAGGTCCAGGCGATTGCGGATCTTTCCGCTGGCGCCGCCGCCGAGGACTTCCGGGACCCCGGGACTCACCGGGTCACCGGGCTGGTCGTAGGCGCCTCGCAGCAGCATGAAGGTATCCCGAGGCTTCTCGCGCTCCTGCATCACCATGGTGGTGGGAACCGTTTCCAATAGAGCTGTCTTTTGCTTCTCGAGGTCCAGGATCCGGCGGTGGGCTTGGCGCGCCGGCTTGGGCGCGTGCTTCTGCAGGAAGTAGGCGCGGAGCTTGTCGGTCTCGGCTCGGCTTCTCCGCTCCGGCGGCTTCCTTATGATGTCGTTGATTGCCGTCGATGTGGCGACCACCTTCACCTCGTGCGGCGGCAGGGCCCGATCGTAGACTCTCACCTCGTCGATCAACCCGTGGAAACGACTTCCGGCTCCTCCTCCCGATCCGATGCGAAAAGGTTCGTCGTTCTTGAAGGTAAGATTCAAGTCATCCACCAGCACCTTGAATTTCTCCGGCTTGCCGTCGACGTAGATTCGGATCGCCTTGGAGGTGCGGGACCCGTCGTAGGTCACCATGACGTGGTGCCACCGATTGGGGGCCAGACTCCTCTCCGTCTCGACTCGGATGGAGTCGTCCAGCCAGCGCACCACCAGGTTGACGTGGATCTTGCCATCCAGCAGGGCCACCCGATAGCCCTTTTCCTTTTCCAACTCGAGCGTCCGCGAGACGATGGCGCCGCCCTGCTCGCCCTCGGGGTAGATCCAGGCTCCCAGGGAGAAACGGTCGTAGAAGCCGAAGTTGCCGAGGTCTCCGGCATCGATGAAACGGCGGCCGTCGAAACTGCCGGCCTGACCGATCTCACCCCGGGTGAATTTCGGCCGGCCGTCCTTGAATCCGGACCTGGCCTTGTTCCCTTTGCTGGATGCCGGGAGAGGACGCCGCCAACCGCGAGCCTTTCCGTCCAGCGGGAAGTGCCCCAACAGTCCTTCCGCAATGGACCAGTGGAGCGGCCGGCGCTTCCTGAAGGAGGCTTCCCACTGTTGTTGGGCCCGGCTCAGCTCCGGTTCCAGAGCCTTGAAGTCCCGCTCGGCCTGATCCAGTTTCCCTTGCAGGTCGGCAAGCTGCTTCTGTTGCCGGCGGGTGGGCGCCTTGATCATCGGAGGAGAATTGCCGTACTTGTAGACCTTGCCGCGTTCGGGGATGTTGTTGAAGAAGGCGAAGCTTCGATAAAAATCCTTTTGGCTGAAGGGGTCGTACTTGTGGTCGTGGCAGCGGGCGCAGCCCAGGGTGAGGCCCAGCCAGACAGTGGCGGTGGTCTCCACCCGGTCCACCACGTACTCGACCGCAAACTCGTCGGCGATGATGCCGCCCTCGCCGTTGCCCCGATGGTTGCGATTGAAGCCGGTGGCGATCCGCTGTTCCAGGGTGGGTTGGGGGAGCATGTCCCCGGCCAGTTGCTCCACGGTGAAGCGATCGAAGGGCATGTTGGCGTTAAAGGCCTCGATCACCCAGTCCCGCCAGCGCCACATGGTCCGTTCCCCGTCCGTCTGATAGCCGTTGCTGTCCGCATAACGGGCCGCGTCCAGCCAGCCCAGGGCCATGTGCTCGCCGTAGCGCGGGGACCGCAGCAGGCGGTCCACCACCTTCTCGTAGGCTCGGGGAGAATCGTCGGCCAGAAAGGCATCCACCTCTTCCGGCGTGGGGGGCAACCCCGTCAGATCCAGCGTGACCCGGCGCATGAGAACCGTCTTGCCGGCCGGGGCGGAGGGGTCCAACCGCTCCTTCCGCAGTCGGTCCAGCACGAAGAAATCGATCGGGTTGCGGGTCCAGCCCTCATCGGCGACCTCGGGCAGCGGAGGACGCTCGGGGGGGATAAAGGACCAGTGGCGTTGCCACCGGGCCCCCTGCTCGATCCACAGGCGGATGAGATCGATCTCCTTTTTGTCGAGCTTGAGCCCGGAGTAGGCCGGGGGCATGCGGAGAGCCTCCTCCTCGGCGGTGATACGCTTGAACATCTCGCTCCGGTCCGGGTCGCCGGGGAGGATGGCCCGGTATCCGCCCAGGTCGGCGAAGGCGCCCTCCCTGGTGTCGAAGCGCAGTTCGGTGAGGCGGGCCGCCTCGTCGGGCCCGTGGCAGGCGTAGCAGCGGTCGGTCAGGAGGGGCCGGATGTCGCGGTCGAATTCCACCGCCGGCTGCTCGGGATCGGGACTTTGCGCCCAGGCGACCGTTCCCGCCCCCAGGACCAGGCCCGACACCATTCGGCAAAACCATCCCAGCCTCAAGCTAGCCTTCCTTTTCATGGACCGACCTCTCTGGCAACATTCCGTCCGTCCGGGCTAGGCGGGTTCCGCCGTTTCCCCCACCGGCACGGGCGCGGCCACAGTCGCATCCTGGCGCCGGTAAGGTGAACAAGCCCCTGACGTTGATCCTTAAGTGTATCTCTCTCGCTGGGCTCCCTCAACCCCAAATTGGGTGCGGATGATGCCCCAGGACGGCCGCGGTTGACTCCCCCCGGCAGGCGTGCTAGGTTCACAGCGCCTTTCCGGAAGCTGCCACGCATCGCCCCAAACAGTCAATCAAGAGGAGAGTGCCAAGCCATGGAAAATGCCAACAAGCTGAAGCAGAAGCTGCAGCAGGGTCAGTTCTGCCTGGGGGCAGGGATCAGCTTCAACGACGGGGCCATCACCGAAGCCCTCTGCCAGGTTTACGATTTCGCCTGGATCGATACCGAGCACAACGGCATGACCCTGGAGAGGGTCGAGGGACACATCGTGGCCACCCGGGTCAGCGGAGCCACCGCGCTGGTGCGGGTCCCCTGGAACGATCCGGTGCTGGTCAAGCCCGTTCTGGACCTGGGCGCCGACGGCGTCATCTTTCCCATGATTCGGACCGCCGAGGACGTGCGCGGCGCGGTGGCGGCCTGCCGTTACCCGCCCGAAGGAATTCGCGGCTACGGTCCCCGCCGTCCCACCAACTTTACTCGGACCGGCGGACCCGACTATTGCAGGAGAGCCAACCAATCGGTGTTGACGGTGGTCCAGATCGAGACGGCCGAGGCGGTCGAGAACCTGGACGAAATCGTGGCCGTCCCCGGTCTGACCAGCGTGGTGATCGGTCCCAATGACCTTTCGGGGTCGCTGGGGCATATGGCCAATCCCGGCCATCCCGAGGTGGTGGAAGTGATCGAGTCCGTCATCGAAAGGGTTCGCCGCAGCTCGGTCTACGTGGGGATTGCCATCGGCTCGGACCCGGAGCAGGCCATCCGGTGGATGGAGAAGGGGGTCCACTGGCTGCAGTTTGGAGTGGACTTCGGCTTGATGGTGGAGAGAGCCGACCTGGTTTGCGGCATGGTTCGGGATCACGCCAAGGCGAGACAGGAAGGATAGCGCCGCTGGAACCCGAACGCGAGACGGTAGCGATGAAAGTCGATCTGAACGGTCAAGTCGCCCTGGTCACCGGCGGGGCTCAGGGCATCGGCCGGGCCATTGCGGAGTCGTTGGTGGACAACGGCGCCAGGGTGGCCAGCGTGGACGTTGACCGGGAAACCAATGAACGCACCGCCCGTGAACTGAGCCGTTCGGGCGGGACCTGCCTGGCCCTCGAAGGGGACGTTTCGGATCGCAAGCAGATGGAGCAGGCGGTTGCCGAGACAGAGGAGCGGCTGGGCGGTTTGCAGATCCTGGTCAACAACGCCGGCATCAACACCCTGAGCGACCGGGTTCCCATCCACCGTTTTTCCAGCCGCGACTGGGAACGGATCGTAAGTGTCGATCTGAACGGTGTCTTCGTGGCCAGCCAGGCCGCCATTCCGGCCATTCTCAGGCGTTCCGGGGGAAGGATCGTCAATATCAGCTCGGCTGCGGGCCTGGTTCCGCTACGGCTGCAAAGCGCCTTCGTGGCCGCCAAGGCCGGAGTGATCAACCTGACCCGCTCCATGGCCCTGGAGTTGGGGCCGCAGGGCATCCTGGTGAATGCGGTGGCGCCCGGATCCACTCTGACTCAAGGAACCAGGGCCCTCTTCTACGGTCCCGACGGGGCCTACTCGGAAAACGCCGCCAGCCTCATCTCTCACATTCCCCTGGGCCGGCCGGCCCGAGTCGAGGAAATCGCCCATGCCGTCCTCTTCCTGGCGGCCCCGGAAGCCAGCTACGTGAACGGGGCCGTGCTGGTGGTCGACGGCGGATGGACGGCCGGCTACCACCGGGAATGGTGAACCGTCTCAGTCGGACCAGCAAGACTCGAAATCAAGAATCTCGTTTTGTGACTTTAAGGGTCCATCTGTATTCGTGTTCATTCGTGGTTCATCTTCATTAACGATCAGCCGAGCCTTTTGCAAAATTCGGAATCGGGCATGACGTTGGGGAGGCCGTGTGGTCTCGGGACGCGGCTCTTGAATCGCCGCCTACGCGGCGACAGCAGGCAGGTGTGAGCGGGACAGGTGGCCGTCGAAAAAGACGAACCACGAATGAACACGAATAGACACGAATACAGATGGACTGCCTTCAACGACAAGCGGTTCCGGAACACTCCTGCAATTTTGCCCCCTTGGTGTGACTCGGTCATGGGGGGGAAGCCCACCCGGGAGCGCGGGCGTCCCGCCCGCACCTTTTTTCTGCAAACAGGATGCGAGCCACCGCCACTGCCTCCGACTGTGCGCCGGACTTGCCGTTGCGGGGTGCTCTTCCCCAAGGCGAATGCGGAGAATCGGCGCCCTTTGCGTGAATCGAAGGCAGAGCGGACCGGCCGGGCTGCGCCCGGACCGATGCGGGCGGGACGCCCGCGCTCCCGGGGGGCACGACCCTTCCCGGAGGCAAACCCCGAACCGAATCAGCAGCGACGTCTCCAAACGCACAGCTTTTCCAGAACCACGGCCAATAGACGAGCCTTTTGCCGAATTTTGCAAAAGGCTCAGCCTTTTTCCTCGTAGGATCCGCACGGCAGGGCGGGGGCGTGGCTAACCCCGGAGCGCAGCTCTCAGTTCAGAGATCCGGAGGATCAGCATGAGCGGTTCGCGATCCGAGAATGGCAAGAAGCTGAACTGCTCGTAGAACTCCTTCACCTCTTCATTGAGTGCTTGGACGACAATGGCTCGCGCACCAATCAAATCGGCCGCTGTCGACGCTCTCCTGGCTGCGTCGATCACCAGGTCGGCCCCCAAGCCCCGTCCCTGGTAGTTCGTGTCCACCGCCAGTTGTCCCAACAGGATCACCGGAATGGGTTCGGGCATGCTTCTGCCAACGCGCGACGACACCCGTCGCCTTTCCACCGAACTGGCGGCGAGGCTGTAGAATGCGATCACACGGTCGCCGTCACAAACGACGTAAGTGCGTGCGCCCCCCTTCGATTCGTTCAACCGGGCCTTGCGCTGCAGCCACGTATTGAGGCTGTCTATTCCGGAGTCGAATCGCGATAGGTCATGATGTTCGTTGATCGGCTCCGGAGTGGTTATCGTTCCCACAGCGGCTGGCGCGCAAACTGTTTCTTCAAGCGGTCATTCGGTTTTACCGGTGCATCGAGCGCGGCAACGAAGGCATCGTAGGCGTCGTCGTCGAGCGCAATGACGGGACGCTCATTCAAAGTCTCGATCGCCGCCGCCTCGCTCGACCGTAGCACGAACTCGGTGCGTGTGACGCCCCGAATCGCCGCCGCTCGGTCAATGAGCGCGAGACGCTCGTCCTTCATTCGGAAGTTCACTTGGGCCATTGGACCGTCCTTCTAAACCAGGATGTTTTCGGGTGTGGCAGGACTCAGAGCGTATACCATTTGTGTAGATTTCGTCAAGGTCTTGCCCGGGCTCGCCTCTCTGCCCACGAGCGCAAGCTCGGCCCCCGTCGCCTCTGTCCGCACCCCTCGCAGGCTGGCGGCCTGAACTTGACCCGTGTGCGAAACTTGACTCGACTGTCGATGTTGTTATGACTCACGGCATGCCCTCTCCTGGAACCGGGGAGCCGTGGGGGTAGAGGCTACGACTTCGACCCACGGAGGTATCCGCCATGGCCGCTGACTGGGTGCTGGGTCTGGAGCAGAATGCCGATCGAAAGGTCGTTTCAGGCTCTCCGAGAGAACTGGCGGCGGCGGTCCGGCGGGGCGCCGACCTTCGCCTTTACCTCACCACCGAGCACTACGAAGAAACCCTCTACTTTCAACAGACCTACGCCGGGGAAGGCGAGGCCTTTGCCGGCCTCATGACCCACCACCACTCCCTGGTGCATCGCGGGAAGGTCGCCGAGCAGCCCTATTTCTGCCTGTTCAAGTACGACCTCTCGGGTCGTTTCTCCCTCCTCAAGTGGATGCTGGACCATCGGACTCTCGACGAGAGCGCCGACTATCCCTATGGAGTCTACCGCTGGTTTTTTTGTGACCGCTGGAGGCTGGTCTACGAGCACGACGCCGGGGGACAGCCCCTGTTCGGCGATCTGGAAGAGCTGAAACAACTGGTCAGGCGGGGACGGACGCTGCAGGTGGGCATCCGGCAACTCTTCGGATTGGGGAGCGATGATCCCCAGGGCCCCCGGCACATCTCCTTCGTGAGCACCATGCAACCGGTGATCCAGGATGGCCAGGTGCTGTCCAACTGCGATCTGGTGCTGGCCGGACCACCCCGCTGGCCCTTCACCTGGAAGGACGGCCTCCATCTCTGCGTCATGCGCCCGTCGACTTCAGGGGAGATCGAGTGCTACCTCACCGAGCCGGGCAGGGGCCCCTTTCGCTGGAGGGTGCCCCGACGGGGGATGCAGTGGATGGTGGCGGAGCGTGTGTGACAAACTTCCACGCTCCCTCAAGCGCTCGGATCATGGCGTAACGGATACTCCTGAAATCGCCACCGCGCCTTGCAGGTCCTGCCAGGATGATCCCACGCGACCCAAATCAGGGGGACAGGGTGGTCAGTGATCCCCAATCACGCCCGGATTCCTTGCGGCTCGGATCGTCTGCCGACGGAGTTTCTTCGATCTTCTCGGTCGGGAGGAGCCCGGTTCGCGAGGAAACAAACAGGCGGGTCTGGCTTGCCAGGAACCAGAGCTTGAGGACCCACCGTCCCAACAGGTAGGCCTGACCCAGCAAGAAAGCCAGCAGGACCGCAGTCCAGGTGGACTGGTTGGGTCCCGGGGCCAGCCAGGCATAGGCAAGAAACCAGAGGAGGGCTGCGACGGCCAGCGGCAGGTAGAGGCCCAGCACGGCGCGCCGGTGGTCCTTGACGAAACCCAGGGCTCGTAACAGGGCCAGCAGGACGCTGCGGCGCTCTTCCGCCACCAGGGAGATCCGGGCGTAGTCCAGCACCAGTTGCGTCACCAGGAACAACAGCCCCACCAGGGCGTAAGCCAGGACGGTGTAGATCATGACCGTCCGCTCCACGGTGGTGTCCCGGGTGGCGGATTCGATCCAGTCATGCAGGGGATGTGCGATGCCCCGGAAGATCCCCCAGTAGAGCAGTCCCGAGATCACCGCAAGGCGCAGGAACCTCCAGAAGAACAGGCCTCCCCGGGCCAGGAAACCGCTCCGCGAGTGCGGTTGTTCCTTATGAGCGAAACGGCTGAGGATTCCCCCCAGCAGCAGGGACCAGGCCAGCACCATCAGAATCCCGGCCCCGGCCACCGTGGGGTCCACCTGGTGCAGCTTTCCGTCCAGCAGCCGCTCCAGGTTGCTCAGCACGGGAAGGACTCCCACCACCCGGGGCCCGAAGGTCTTTCCCAGTCCGGAACTGCCGGCGGCGAATTCCTCGTACCAGGCCAGGTCGAGTCCCCGGCGCAGGTTGTCTTCCACCAGGCTGCCTTCAAAGGAACCCTGCAGCAGGTGCTTCACGGCCAGGGCCAGGGGAAGCGCCACCACCAGAGTGGTGAAATAGACCCAGGCCAGCAGCGACGGCGTGTGCAGCACCAGTCTCAATCCGGCCCACAAGTGGATACGAGGGTGCATCGGCCTTCCTGTGTCGTCTACAGCAGAGCCAGCACGGTCTGCAGGTAGTCCTGGAGCCAGATCAGCCACTTGAGGGTCCACTTGGCGGCGGGCAGGTTGGCCTGGGGCTCCAGCCGGCGGCTGTTGTTGGTGAAGTCGATGTCCAGCGGGTTGGTCAACTCGGGGTCCACGGAGGCGTAATCCAGCCTGGAGGGCTTGACCAGCCGGTAGAGCTTCCAGGGATGCTTGCCGTCCCACTGCGTTCTGAACTCCTCGCCGTCCTCGAATCGCAGCAAAACGTCTTGAGGAAGGATGCCGTCCCCCAGTCGCCGGAGAAGCACCGTCGTTTCGTAGAGGACGGAGGTATTTTCCGAATCCTGGGAATCGGGCGCTTCCGCCAGCAGAAGGAACTGCCCGTCCTTGTCGACGTAGCCCCTGGTTTCCACCTTCACGCTGGAAACGGACTCGACGCTGTAGTCGAAGACCCTGTCCCGGTGAAAGACCTGCTCGAAGAAAAGGCCGAGGTCCTGGCCCGAAACCCGATTGGCCACCTGGAAGAAATCTCCCGGACCGGGGTGGCGGTAAAGGGAGTTCTCGAAGAAGGTGGAGAGGATCTGCTTCAGGACATCCCATCCCAGGCGACGCTCCAGAGCCAGCAGCCACAGAGCGGTCTTGGTGTAGCTGGTGGCGCCGGCGGTGGAGGGATGGTAGAGGTAAGTGGGCGTGGCCTGGATTTCGCCTCGGGCCATTGCCAGGAACCGATGGCGCCGGCTGTTCTGAATGCGCCCCGCCTGGATCTCGGGGATCATGACCGGGAAGAAGCTCCGAAAGAAGCGGTACACGGGGGCCCTTTTGCCGTAGGCCACTTCAAAGACTCTGGCCGTGGCAAAGGTGTTGATGCCTTCGTCCAGCCAGGCGTGTTCGAATTCGTTGTTCCCCACCAGCCCGTACCAGAACTGGTGACCGGCCTCGTGGATGGTGACGCCTTCCGGAGCCCCGCCGCCGAAGGGGTTGAGGTAGCGGGTTCCGCAGGTATAGAGGGTGGGGTACTCCATGCCCCGGGCCCCGCTTCGCCAGGCGGGGTCCACCACCGTCAGGTGACCGTAGGGGTACTCCCCGAACCAGAGGCCGTAGTACTTCAAGGCCTCCTCGGTGGCCCGAATGTGGCGGTCCACCTGGCCCTGGTGCTCGGGCTGGTAGAGCAGGCGAATATCGACCGATTTGAGGCCGGGATGGTCGAAACGGCGGCGAACCTCTCGATAGTCCGGGCTGGTCGTCCAGACGAAGTCGTGGACATCATCCTGCTGGTAGCGGTGTGTGGCGGTGCCGTCGCCGTTCTCGGTCACCCCGAGCTCCACGCCGGTGGCGCCGACCCTCCATTCGGTGGGGACGGTCATGCTCACGTCGTAATTCCCGTAGTCGGAAAAGAACTCGGTGGCGGCGTGAAACTGGTGGCAGTTCCAGGAGCCGTCGTCTTGGAAGACTCCCAGCTTGGGAAACCAGTGGGCGATGAAGAAGAAATTGCCGCGGAAGCCGGTTCGAGCGAAGGTGCGCGGGATCTTGGCCTTCCAGCCGATGGAGACCCTGATGGTCTCCCCGGGCTGCACCGGCCGCTCCAGGGGAACCACCAGCACGGTCCGATCGTCCTGGTTGCCGTCGTCCGGGGAGGCGAAGACCATGGCGGAGGTGCGGTCCGATTCCCGGAAGGGCCCGCCGGCCTCCACCTTCAGAGATTCCACCCGGAGGTAGCTCCAGTCTCCCGGCTGCGGATTTCGCAGGGAGGAACGCCGCCGGGAGCGCAGGGAGTCCTCCCGCAGCCAGGTGCTGCGGTTGTTCAGCCAGGCGTTCCAGTAGAGATGGAACCACAGCTCGGCGGCCGGCTTCCCGGTGGCGTTGCGCCATTCCACCACCTGGCTTCCCTTCAGCAGGCGCTGCTCGGGCAGCAGCTGGACCTGGATGGTGTAGTGGGAGGTCCGGGTTTCGGGCGGGGCTTGCCGGGCCTGGGCGCTCGAAAGGGTCAGGGCGGCCAGTGCAAGCCAGGCCGCCAGCCGGGAGATGGCGGCGGGCCGCCGGCCGACCGGGACGCGGCAGATCCATGGAGAAAGACTAAAAATTGAACATCGATGCACAGGATGCACAGGATTGAGAAGGACGTGACGCTACGACACGTGGTTGCACTCTATTTTTTATGAACATGGATGCACAGGATTAACAGGATTGGCAAGACGAGAGATTTCTGCACCGGAAGCCGGCTCGGGCGATGATCCGGTGCGGGCTTGCGGATGCTCAGGATTGCGAGCCAGCCGTTTCCTGAAAAAATCCTGTGCATCCTGTACATCCATGTGAATCAATCTTTTTACTCCGTCGCATGCAGCGCGAGACCGGGGTGTTTCAGGCCGCCGGGGCGCACCTCAGCCGGCGGGGGCCGCGACTCGGCTTTCCTCCAGAAACCGGGGGAAGACTCTCAGGCAGATTTGCAGAAACCGGTCCACGTCATTCCGGGTGGCGGCACGGTAGGGAGGACGACTGGCAAGCAGTTCCCCGGTCAGGAGTCCGGTGGCCGCCGCAAAGGTGCGGTCGAAGGCGGTGTCGGTGAAGCCCTCCTGCAGGAGAGGGATCACGAACTCACGGAAGAGGCGCTGCAGCCCCTTGCCGATCTCGACCGCCTCGGGATGGCCCTCTTCGCAAAGCTCGAAGTAGCGGAGCATCAGCTTGGGGCAGGCATAGACCAGGGAGCTGTAGGAGCCGCGCACGCCGGCATGCCACCAATCGGCCAGCAGGTCTTCACCCACGAAGATCCTGAGCCCGGGAGCCAGGTTCAGGAAGGCGGCGGCCTCTTCCTGGCTGGCGACTCCCTTGCACCCGATCAAGGGAAGGTCCTGATCCAGCAGGCGCTTGAGCAGGTCGGGCGTCAGGGGCTTCTTGGAACGCCCGGTATTGTAGAGAATCAGCGGCATCCCGGGCGCCTGGCGAGTGACCTCCTTGAGAAATCGGGCGGCCTCGGCGTCGGACACAGCCAGCCAGAAGGGGAAGGCCACCTGGACCCCGCCGGCTCCGATCTCCTGGGCGAACCGGACCCGGCGAACCACCTCGGCCGTCCAGAGGGCGGTGCATCCGACCTGGGTGGGGGTTCCGAACGGCCGGCACTCCTCGACCGTGACCCGGGCCACCTGCCGCCACTCCTCCGGCGTCTGGGCATAGAACTCTCCGGTGGTTCCGTGGGAGTAAACCCCGTGAGCGCCGGCCCGGCACATCCGCCGGACGTTCTCCCGCAAGGCCTCCTCGTCCACCTGGTCCTGTGCGGTCCAGGGGACCGGCATTCCGGCCCACATGCCTTTCAAGGTGTCACTGGTCAAGGGCATCGCGAACCTCCTGATTCCTGACGGGAAAGTGAAAGACTCCATTTTAAGGAGATCGGAATCGGTACGCCAGCGGGAAGTCAATTGCTTCCTCCAAATTGAGTTTCCCGAGGTCACTCTGTTACAATTTCTCGCCTTTGGCCCAAAGGGGTTCACTTCGACCATGTACTTCAAGGAAAACGATTCGACCGGGGTCCGGCGAGTGGAGGGTGTCCATGAGGGTCGGGGCGCCATTCAGGTGCGGTCCTTTTTTGACGGCCAGAGCCGGCTGGGGACGCGCTTCCACGTCTGGGAACTCGATCCGGGGACCAGCGAAGGCACCCACACCCACGAGGAAGAGGGGGCGCTGGAGGAGATTTACTACTTCACCCAGGGCCGGGGACGGATGTGGATCGGGGACGACCAGGTGGACGTCTCCGCCGGAGATGCCATCCTGGTGCCTGCCGGGGTGCCCCACGGCTTCGAGAACAACGGGACTTTGCCTCTGAGAGTCGTCCTCTTCTTCGGCAAGCCGCAAGTGGACCAACCTTCTTCCTGGACGCAAGCCCGGAGCGGTGCCGGGACTCGAGATCGCGGCCAGTCATGAGACTTCGCAAGCTGGGTAATACCGGGTTGACGGCCTCCGAGGTGTCGCTGGGGACGGCCGAGATCGGCCTGGACTACGGATTCAAGGGCTCGCCTCAGTATTCCCGGCCTGCTGTTCGGGACTCGATCCGTTTGATTCACCGGTGTGTGGATCGGGGGATCAATTGGCTGGATACGGCTCGGGCCTATGGCGACAGCGAGGAGGTGATCGGACGGGCTCTGAAGGACCTGTTCCCCAGGCCGCGGATTTCCAGCAAGGTGATCTTCGAAAACCCGGTCAGCGACATGGACGCCGCTGCACAGCGGGGCCAGGTGTTCCACTCGATTGAATCCAGCCTGCGTGCCCTTCAGGTGGATGCCATCGACCTGCTCTACATTCACAACGCCACCGAGAAGCTGTTGAGAGAGACCGCCATCCGGGATTCGCTGGAGGAAGCCCGATCCCAGGGGAAAATCCGGCTTGCGGGAGCCACCTGCTATGGGGAGGAGGACGCCCTGGCCACCCTGAAAGACCCGCTGTTCCAGGTGTTGCAGGTTCCCTTCAGTCTGCTCAACCAGAAAATGAGGCGGCGGGTCTTTCCGGAAGCCGCCCGCAAGGGAGTGGGCGTCTTTGTGCGGTCCGTTTTCTTGCGGGGAGTACTCACGCCTCAAATCGATTTCCTGCCCGAGAGGCTGGCTCCGCTCCGCGAGCAGGCCTCGAAGATCCTTCAGGTTCTCGGCTCGGAGGTGGACGGTCTGGCCGAGGCGGCTGTTCGCTTCTGCCTTTCCCTGCCTGAGATCTCGTCGGTCCTGATGGGGTTGAAGAATGAGGCCGAGTTGGAGTCCAATGTTTCCGGACTTTGCCGAGGTCCACTGCCGGAGGCGATGATGCCGGCGCTGGCCGGGATGTCGCTGTCCGATCCGGCCCTGGTGGACCCCACCCATTGGCAGGACCTGATTTGACGGCGGCCTTCCAAGTGGAGGTGATGACCCATGGAATCAAGATCCAAGTCCAAGGACCGCTTCCGGCGAGGCCGTGACAGAGGCTGCCGCTTTCTGATGCGACAGTTGAGGCCGGACGGGGGCTTCGGTTCGCCGGAACGCGGGCTGGCGGACTACTACAAGGTCCCCTTGGCCCTGATGGTCGGCGGGGCCAGCGCCGAGGCCAACCGCCTGCTGGACTGGATTCGCCGGTACGGCCAGGGCCCGGACGGAGACTTTGGGCCCCGCTTGCCCGAAACCAACGGGTACTACTACATCTACTACAACATCTGGGTCATCATCGCGGCCCATCGCCAGGGGCACTTCGACCTGTCTCAAAGGGGCATGGATTTCGTGTTGCGCTTTTTCGATGAGGAAAGCGGCGGATTCTATTCCAGCCCTACCCAGAGAACCGCTCGGGTCCTGCAGGATCTATGGGTGGTGAGCGGAGGGGGCCAGGCCGCCCTCTACACCGGCCGGATGCGGGAGAGCCTGGGGGTCGGCCGCTGGATGAAGCGGTTGATGGGGCTGCAGCCCAACTACCCGGAGCAGCTCTATTCGGTCTACAGCCGTGCGGGCGGCCTCCAGTCGAACTTCGATCCGGAGGAAGAGATCCGTTTCGTGCTGAACGCCTCTGCCGAGCGGGACGAATACTTCTTTCATCCCGGTATCGCCGCCGGCTTTCTGGCGAACCTGTATAAGGCGACCGGGCAGGGGGAGTGGCTCCGTCTGGCCAAGGACTACCTGAGGCTGGCCGAGATTGCCAGCGATTTCAACTACAGGAGCCTGAGGGCCGGCAAGGTGGCCTGGGCCGCCTCCAACCTCTACACCCTCACCGGTGAGCGGAAATACGCGGAAATGGCCTCCCGGGTGGGCGACAATCTGCTGGCCTCTCAGGCCAAGGACGGTTGCTGGAAATTCGGCCAGATGAGCAGCAACGACGCCACCGCCGAGATGGTGGTCTGGCTGGACGAGGTGCATCAGGCCCTGGGCAGGTGAGAGATCGCCGGTTGGAGATCGGCGACGGTCGTGTCACAGCCCTGCGCGGAGGACCCGGCCATCGTTCCTCCCTCCCTGGCCAAAATCTCGAAACCAAGGAAAGAGGAGAAGACGACATGCCCTTTATCGACATCCAGGAGCTTCCGGCCCTCGAGCTTCAGCCCGGAGTCCGCCTCCGTACGCCCTACGGCAAGAACCTCATGCTCTCCTACCTGGAGATCGAGGAGGGCGCCACGGTACCTCTTCACAACCATCCCCACGAGCAGGGGGGGATCGTGCTGGAGGGCAAGCTGAAGATGACGATTGGAGACCAGACCCGGATCTGCGAGGCGGGGTCGATGTTCCTGGTTCCTCCCAACGTCTACCACAAGGCCGTGGCGGTGGGCGGACCGGTGCGGGCGCTGGATATTTTCAGTCCCGTCCGCGAGGACTACGCCAAGCTGTCCAATACCTATGTCGGCGACGCCGACGCCGAGCCCGGCTAAGCCTCGTTGCTCAGGAAAGGTGAGACATCATGCTGAATCGCAGGCGGTTTCTGCAGAGGGTGGGCGCCGCCGCACCCGTATCCATGGTTTCAGCCGCGGGAGGCCTGTCGGCCGGGCGCCAGGATGACGGTGCGGCGCCGGACGAGCCTCGCGTGTTCCTGCGGGAGGACTTTCACCACATGTCGGGGATCGCGCCGCCCCTGACCAGGGCGGACGTGACCAAGACGGTGGACCTGGTTGCCGGCACCTCCGTCAACACCCTCATTTTTCAACTGGCTCCCCGGGGGGGCATGTGCATTTATGAAACCAGGGTCGGACAGATGCACGGGAGCAACGTGCGCAAATGGAACCATGCGGTGAACTATCGGGACGGCCTGCACGTGCGTCAACTGGTGCGCGAGGGTTGGGATCGGCCCCAGTTGTTCTGCGACCGCTGCCATGAAAAGGGGATGCTGTTCTTCGCCAGCGCTCACCTCAACCTTGGGGCCGGGGCTGCCGAGCAGGCCCGAGGCACCGGCCGGCTCTCCGACTTCGTGCTCGACAGCGACCACCTGCGGGTGGGCGTGGATGACGACCCGAGAGCCCGGTATATCTCTCCGGTCCGGCTCAACTTTATCCATCCTGAAGTCAGGGAAGAGCGCCTCCGCATCTTCGAGGAACTGCTCTCCCGTTACACGACCGACGGCGTGGAGGTGCACTCGGAGGTCCTCCCCATCTGCCGCTTCGACCAGGTGAGCCAATGCGCGCCCCTGCTCACCCGGTGGCTGAGGGACCTGAAGGCCATTGCCGTGAAGGCGGAGAGGGAGCAGGGCCGGCGCAAGCGGGTCTACATGCGCATCCCGGCCAACCCCCGGGCCTGGCAAGCCGCGGGCCTGGAGGTGGCCGACTGGATCGCGGAGGGGTTGGTGGATGGCCTGATCTGCGCCTCCACCGATCCGGAAGTTTTCGACCAGGACATCGACATATCCAAGGTCGTTTCGCTGACCCGGGGGAGTTCCTGCCGCATTCTGGTGGAGTGTGGGACCACCCTGGGGAAGCGGAGGGACGACAAGCCGACCGCCAGGCTGGTGTGGGGGGCTGCCGCCAACGCCTACCACCAGGGAGCGGCCGGCTTTGGACTCAACGACATGGTCCGAAGCCAGAGACTGGCTTTCCTGGAGCCCATGGTGGACGCGTTGCGGCCGTTGGGGTCTCCGGAGATGTTGGAAACCGCCGACAAGATCTACCATGTGCGCGACCAGCCTCGCAATCCCGGGAATTTCGGGTCGGGCCTGCCGGGATTCGATCCCCTTCTTCCCAAGCCGCTGGAGGTAGGAAAGCCTCAGGAAGTGACGTTGCGAGTCGCCGACGATCTCCGGCGCTGGCACTCCCTGGATCGGCTGAGGTCTGCCAGGCTGAGGGTCCGCATCAACAACCTGGAGCCCTCGCTCAACCGGTTGAAGATCGCGCTCAACGGCAAGCCGTTGCCCGACTCCATGCTGCAGATCACCGACTTGAACTACCGCTTCGTCAAGGAAGGAGTGGCCTACCAGGGCAGCCAGATCTATGAATATCGGCTGTCGCCCGAGTATTACCCCAAGCCCGGGGAAAACGTGGTCAAGGTGACCTTGCTTGAGAAGGACCCGGATGTGGATCTGCTTTTCGAGATCCAGGACGTGGACTGCTCCATCGAATACCGGCTGCACCGGCATTTCGAGCCGCGTCCGATCGAATATTGACTGGGCGGATATCTATGGAAGGTTTTGGAAAGGACGGGCAGGTATGAAGCGCAGACATTTCTTGCAATCTCTGGGCATGGCGGCCCCCGGCGTCGCCCTGGCCCCGCCGGCCGCGGCCTCGACCGCCAAGCGCCACCAGGGAGCCTCGGGGGAGGGAAAGGCGGGCGAACCCAGGGTCTTCTTCTACGACGACGGGCGCCACTATTCCGGACTCTATCAATTCGCACCGCCGCTGGAGGCTGCCGACCTGACCTATGCCGTGGACCAACTGGTCGACAGCGGTGTGGACACCCTGCTCTATTCGGCAGGACTGGAAGGGGGCGCCGTCCAGTACGGCAGCCAGGTGGCCCCATTGTGGGGCGACAACGTGGATGTCTGGGTCCACCCCATCTTCTACCGCGCCTCACGCAACCTCAAGCAACTGGTGGCCGACGGCAACGACCCCATGCGCATCCTGGCCGAGCGCAGTCACCGGAAGGGGATCTGGTTCATTCCCACCTGTCCGGTCTGCATCATCGGAGGCGGTGCGGAATCGGAGCGGGGTTACGGCAGGAAGTCCGATTTCGTTTTCGACAATCCCCAGTTTTACGTGGGGGAGGACGATCATCCGCAGGCCGAGTTGCTGGGACGCATGTTCAGCACCGGGCGGCTCAACTTTCTCCACGCCGAGGTGCGCCGGGAGCGGTTCCGGATTTTCGAGGAGCTGCTGACTCGCTACGAGTCCGACGGGGTGGAGCTGGATTTCTCGCTGGACAACGAATTCGGCCCCTTCTGCCGTTTCGGCGAAGTGGCTCGACTGGCCCCCGTCCTGACGCAGTGGATCCGCGATATCAGCGAGGTGGCTCGCAAGGCCGAGCGGTCTCAAGGCCGGCGCAAGCGGGTCTACGTTCGGATCCCCGCGGGTTCCCCCTCCATGTGGAGGATTCCCGGATTCGAAGTGGAGACCTGGGTGTCGGAAAAACTGGTGGACGGACTGGTCTGCATGAGTCCCTACAAGAAGGAGACTCCCAGGAACAACATGCTCCTGTTCGATCAGGATCTGGACCTGTCCGCCGCCGTGAGGCTGACCCGGGGAACCGGTTGCCGGGTGCTGGCGGGGATCACCAGCCGCCTGGGGCGTCAACTGGAGAGTACGGCCACGGTTCCCATGCTCTGGGGGGCCGCGGCCCTGGCTTACGACAAGGGAGCCGACGGGTTCGGTCTGAGCTCGGGAGGATGGGCGCCGAACGGCTGGCCCTGGCAGGAGTCGGAATACGAGACTTTGCGCTTGCTGGGGCAGCCGGAGCTGTTGGCCACCGCCGACAAGAACTATCGGGTCCGCTCGCTGGACCGCGCCGCAAGCGATCCCAAGCCCCTGTTCCCGATTCAGGACCCCATCCTTCCCCAACGGTTGCCCGAGGGGAAACCCGTGACCCTGCCCCTGGCCGTGGCCGACGACCTGTCACAATGGCAGGCCTTGGGACGCGTCGAGTCGGTGCGGCTGCGAGTCCGGGTCACCTCCATCGAACCCTCCCTGGACAAGCTGGCCGTCAGCCTCAATGGCCGGACTCTGCCGGACGCCATCAGGAACGACATCGATC
The DNA here is from genome assembly GCA_963665655.1 of Terriglobia bacterium. Classification (GTDB taxonomy): domain Bacteria; phylum Acidobacteriota; class Terriglobia; order Versatilivoradales; family Versatilivoraceae; genus Versatilivorator. Next base: position 2,087,645 of record OY762429.1, on the reverse strand, counting down.
TGCATTTCAGAGTTCTGAAGAACATGGCAGTCGGGCCCTACGGCTACATTCTGGAATACCACCTGCCTTCCGAACACTACCCCGGGAAGGGAACCAACCAGGTCGGCGTGACCCTGGTCCAGCGTGATCCCAGGATCAATTCCCCGGTCGACGTGGTGGATGTGGACTGCCACATCGACTATCGCCTCCATCGGAACTTCGAGGACTCGCCCATCCAGTACTGAGCGGACGGTCGGCATTTCTCACACTGCGGTAAGACAGAATTTCCCAATGGACAGCTACGGAATCAGCCCTTCGGTTTGGCGGGTCTGACGATGGGCAGCCGGAATACCAGCCAGAGCGACGCCAGGATGGTGGCGATGGCGAAGCCGAAGCTGGCGGCGAATCCGAACCCGTCGGTCAAGGCTCCGTGGGTGGCGGGAGCCACGCTGGAAGCCAGCGGAGCCAGGGCCATGACGGACATGTTGCGGGCTCCCTCCGCCGCCGGCGACATGCTGACCACGTAGTTGGGAAGGTAGGCGCCTCCCAGCTCTCCCGCACCCAGCAGCCCGAAGGAAAGCAGGTAGCCGTAGCCCGGCACCAGCCAGGCCCAGGCGATCCCGGCTCCCACCAGCAGGACCGTGGTGGTCACCGGAGAGCGGATTCCCCTTCGTAGGGCCAAAGCTCCCAGCAGGAAGCCGGCCACCGACTTGAATCCAAAGCGAAGGGCCATCACCAGTCCCGAAAACTCCTTCGGCTCCCTCCCCATGGCTACCTTGGTGTAGAGCGAGAGGTTGGGCATGGATGAGAGCGAGAAGTACCAGAGCACGTAGGCGATCCAGGTCAGGGCCAGCGGACGGGAGGAGAAGAAGGCCCCGATGCTGCGCCGGAGATAAGGCAGCAGCGGGGGACGCTGTTTCTTTTCTTTCACCGGGACCAGCTGATAGCGGCTGCTGAGAAAGGCCACCGTGGCCATGCAGGGCACGCCGATGCCATAGAGGAAGGCGAAGTCCAGGGGATAGGGCAGGAAGGGCAGTCCCTGGTTCAGGATGAACTGGGCTCCCAGGGAGCCGGCTACCGCGGCCAGGGGAGTGAACCCGAAGGCGATACCGAAGATTTTGGCCCGCCCGGGGGTGGTGGTTCCGCGGCGCAGGCACTGGAAACCGAAGGCGTGGGCCACCGAGTTGGAAACGCCCTGGATCAGGCCCTGGGCCAGGAGAGCGGCAATGCGGACCGCGTTGGAGAAGGGCAGCAGCAGCGTGGTCCCCACCGCGGCCAGCACGGCGGTGCTGATGCCGTAGGACCAGACCACGGTGGCCCGTTCCCGGCGGTAGGGAATGAGCCAGGAACAGACCAACGGCCCCAGCCCGCCCAGCAGGTGGAAGGATGCGGGCAGGCTGGCGACCGCGTAGCTGGCCCCCAGCTTGTCGCACAGGGCGGCCTGGACGATGCCGATGTAGGTCACCGGGGCGGCCAGGTAGATCAGCACGTAAGAGCAGAAGAAGAGGACGCCGTTGCGGCGCTCCATGGCCGGCGTCAGCTCTCCCAGCTCCTGCTGCTCGGGGAGATCCATCTGAATTCGTGTCTATTTGTGTTCATTCGTGGGTCAAATTCATTGAAACGATCGATCGTTTTTCCTTGAGTGACCCGCTCGGCAGGGCGGTGGCCTGGCTGGTCAGGGCCGAGGCAGCACGAATCCTCCATCCACCCGAAGGACGCTTCCCGTCATGTAGGAGGAATCCTCTTCCGAGACCATGAACAGGACGGCCTTGGCCATCTCCTCGGAGGTGCCGAGGCGGCCCATCAGCAGCTTGCTTCCCCGTTCCTTGATCTGCCGGTCCGAGGCGTAGGCCCGTTCTCCCGGAGTATCGATCCAGCCCGGCTCCAGGACGTTCACCCGGATCCTGTATTGGGCCAGCTCCGCCGCCCAGGTCGCCGACATGTGGTTGATGGCGGCTTTGGCGCCGTTGTAGGCGGTGGAAAGGGCGTAGGGTCGAAAGGCGTGCACCGAGCTCACGATGGCGATGCTGCCGCCGTCGCCCTGCTTCACCATCTGGCGGGCGGCCAGTTGACAGCAGTGAAAGACACCCCACAGCGTCACGCCCCAGGTCTTCTCCACCTCCTCGACCTCCATTTCGAGGAAGGGCTTGCGGATGCTGTAGGCCGCGTTGGCGACCATGATGTCCAGCCGCCCCAGCCTCTCCACCGTCTCCCGAACCATGGCTTCATCCTGGGCCCGATCGGCCACGCTTCCCTGAAACAGGAAGGAGCGGCGTCCCAGCCCCTGGATCTCCCGAACCACTTCGCGCCCCTCGTCCGGGTGGCTGTAGGCATTGACGGCGACATCGGCGCCGTTCCTGGCCAGCTCGATGGCGGTGGCGCGGCCGATGCCGCGGGATGAACCGGTGACGATGGCGACCTTGTTCTTGAGTTTCATTGGCGCTCGACCTCGTTTGGCAAGTTCTTCCACCCCGTGAAGGGTCCCCATTCTGACACAAGGCCGGGCACCGGCCAACGGCATTCGAACGCCCCAGCCCTGTCAAGGCACGGAGACCTCCGATCCTCCCGATTCCTTGAGGGCCAGATAGGTGGAGCTGAGGAAGATCAGGGTTCCCCCCACCCATACCCAGCGGTCGGGCACCTCTCCGAAGACCAGGAAACCCAGCAATGCGGCCCAGACAAGCTGCAGGAAGTCGAAGGGAAGCACCGACGAGGCCTCGGCCATCTTGAAGGCCTGGGCCAGGCAGATCTGTCCCGCGGATCCCAGCAGACCCACCAGCAGCATCCAGAAAAGCTGCTCGCCGCCGGGCCATTGCCACACCGGGACGGCCGCCAGCAGAGAAAAAGGAGTGGTGACAACCACCATGTAGGTGGCGATGGTCAGGCTGGAATCGGTGCGGGACAGCGCCTTGATGAAAATCAGCGAGACGGCCCACATCATGGCTGAAAACAGGATGAGCGGCGGTCCCCAACCGATGGCCTGGATCCCGGGTCGCAGGATGATGGCGGCGCCTGCCATTCCGACCGCGATCACCGCCAGCCGGCGCAGCCGGAAAGGCTCCTTCAGCACCAGGATGGCCAGCAGGGAGGCGAAAAGGGGCGAAGTGAAGTTGAGGGCCGCGATGGAGGCCATCGGGGTGATGAATACGGCCGAGTAGAAAGCCAGCATGGCCAGCAGGTTGAAGAGGCCTCTGCCGAGGTGAAGCCGGAGCCGGCGGGTCTTCAGGAATCCGGGCCCGCTGCCGGACTGCCAGGCGACCAGCGCCGCCAATCCGAAAAAGTTGCGGAAGAAAGCCAGTTGAAAGGGGTGCAGCCGGCCGGGGACCATCCGAACACAGATCACCATGCAGGTCACCAGCAGGGTGGCCAGCGCCATCAGCAAGGCGCCGGAAGTCCCGTGGGTGGAAGGGTCTTCCCGCATTTCATGCCGACCTGGCCGCGTATGCGGCGAATCAGGAGCCTGCCTGCAGAACGCACGGCGCTTCCCGAATAGCGCTTCACAGGTTATCCCACGCCACGGCCCCGCCACGGCCCCGCCACGGCCGCGCACCGGGTGGCGAATCGGCCCCGACGCGTCTAAAATGGTGTTTCGCCGGTGGTGGCCAGCGGCGCCGGACGGTCCGGCAAAGTCGTGCCGGCGAAGATCCTCAGGGGGGAACAGGATTCCCATGAAGTGGTCCTGGAAAATCGGCGAATACGCGGGCATAGGGGTCTACATCCATGCGACCTTCCTGCTGATCATCGGCTATTTCGCCATTGTCCACTGGAAGGCGGGAGGCCCCGGCGCGGCCCTGTCGGGAGTCCTCTTCATCCTGGCCCTGTTCGTCTGCATCGTGCTTCACGAGTTCGGTCACGCCCTGACCGCCCGCAGGTACGGGATCGCCACCCGGGACATCACGCTCCTGCCCATCGGGGGCGTGGCCCGGCTGGAGCGGATGCCGGAGGACCCCTGGCAGGAACTTTGGGTGGCGCTGGCCGGCCCGGCCGTCAACATCGTCATTTCGCTGACGCTGGCCGCCGTGCTGATGGCAACCAATCAGTGGGGAGCTCTGGATCGTGTCGCCTTCGATCAACTCACCTTCGGGTCGTTCCTGCCGATTCTGATGGCGGTCAACCTGATTCTGGCCGGTTTCAACATGTTGCCGGCCTTCCCCATGGACGGCGGCAGGGTGCTGCGGGCCCTGCTGGCCATGAGAATGGACTACCTGCGGGCCACCCGGATCGCCTCCGGCCTCGGTCAGGGCATGGCCTTTCTGTTTGGATTCATCGGACTCTATTCCTGGAATCCCTTCCTGCTGTTTGTGGCCCTCTTCGTCTGGATGGGAGCCCAGCAGGAAGCATCCCTGGTGGGGATGAGGTCGGCCCTGGGGGGGATTCCGGTCAGCCACTCCATGGTCACCAAGTTTCGCACGCTTTCTCCCTACGACTCCCTGGGCCAGGCGGTGGACGAGATTCTGGCCGGTTCTCAACAGGACTTTCCGGTGGTTGAGAGCGACCGGGTGGTGGGAGTCCTGACACGGTCCGACCTGCTGGTCGCCTTGGCCAGGCAGGGCTTGAGCACCCCGGTGTCCTCGGTGATGCGGCGGGACTTTCAGATGGTCGAGGCCACGGAAATGCTGGAGCTGGCTTTTGCCAGGCTGCAAAAGTGCAAGTGCCGCACCATGCCCGTGATTCGAAACGGCCGCCTGTCGGGTCTGCTGACCATGGAGAACGTGGGTGAGTTTCTCAGCATTCATTCGGCCCTGAACCAGGCCAAGCGAGGGCTCAAGCACAGCGTCTTCGAATCCTGATTCAACGGCCTGCCCCCACCGGATTTGCCCCCATTCCCGCCCCAGCGCCCGGCAGGACGGCCTCGAAGAATTCGTTCAGGCGGAAGCCGCCGCCCCGCACGGGCACGCCCAGTCGTTCCTCCAGGTCTGCCCGCACCCAGTCGTCCAGAAACAGGCCGTCTTCCCCGGTCATGGACTCCGAGGGGATGACGACGAAGTCTCCGTGGACCCGGTTGCTCAGGCCGGCGAATATATCCGATCCCGTCAGCAGCCCCGCCACGGTGATCCCGCCGCCGAAATAGCGGTTTTCCACCAGCTCGCACCGCAGGTCGGTTCCCAGAACGGCGTTCATTCTTTCAATGCAATCCTGCAGGATCGGGTGAAAGATCCTGCCGGTCGCAACCGTCCCGCGAATCGAGGCCGTGGGAGGCTCCCATGGGTTTTGCATCTCCCGGTGGAACTCGTCCAGAAAGGTCCGAACCATGCCCACCCCGTTCTCGACCAGCGGGAAATCCCCGTAGTGGGAACGGGGTGGAATGGCCTGCGAGGCCATGATGAAGAACTCGTCTCCCAGAAAGCAGAACGGGGTGCCGTGGGATTTTCGAATGCGCTCCTGGATGGCGGAGACGTGGGCAATGGTCTTGCGGGCGTAGTCGGCGTCGACCGGCGTCAATCGCGGCAGCCCCCGGCGGTGGCCCGTCAGTCCGACCGGGACGATCGACAGGGTCATCACTTGCGGATAAAACGCCAGCAGATCCGCGATGCTTCTCTCGAGGTGGGCTCCGTCGTTGATCCCCGGCATCAGCACGATCTGGGTGTGCAGCCGGATGCCTCCCTGAATGAGGCGCCGGATGTTTCCCATCAGGTCGTCGGGTTTGCGGTTCTGCAGCAGATATTGGCGCAGTCCGGGTTCGGTGGCGTGAACGGAAACATAGAGGGGCGAGAGCCGCTGCTCGAAAATCCGCTGAAAGTCCTTTTCGGAGAGATTGGTGAGGGTCAGGTAGTGGCCGAACAGGAATGAGAGCCGGAAGTCCTCGTCCTTGACCCTCAAGGTGCGGCGAACCTGCTTGCCGCGTGGCAGTTGGTGCACGAAGCAGAAAATGCAGTTGTTCTTGCAGATCCGGGTCTGGATGGGCTCCAGCTCGAGACCCAGCTCTTCGTCCTCCTCCTTTTCAATCTCGATATCCCAAAGCTCTCCCGATTTCTTGGCCACCGAGAGAGTCAGTTCCCGATCGACCTGTGAGCTCAAGTAGCGGTAGTCCAGGGCGTCTTCCACTGCACGCCGGTCGATGGACAACAGGCGGTCGCCGGGTTCGATGCCCACTTCCTGAGCGATGGAGCCGTCTTCCACCCTATCGACGGCAACTCCCGTAATGGACCTGTTTTCAGGCATGGCGGAAGGGCGGTGCGGGTCCCGCCTCGGGGCTCAGGCCGGAGCCGGTCCCTCGGAGACCATTCTCTTCCCCCTGTAAATGTAGTGCAGTCCCGAGAAGACCGTAATGGCTCCCGTGACCGGGTAAAGCACCCAAAGCCACTGGGGAACGGTCTCCAGGTAGTTGAACAGCAGCACCAGGGTCAGGGTGACGATCTGAATGAGGGTGGCGGCCTTGCCGTAAATGGAGGGAGGAAAGTTTCGATGACCGGTCATCAACAGAATGATGAGAGTGCTCACGATCAGAAACACATCCCGGCTGAGGACCAGGATGGTGAGCCATAGCGGTATCAGGTTGGGCAATTCCATGCCCTTGATGGACAGGACGACGAAAGCGGTGGTCAGCAGCAACTTGTCGGCGATGGGGTCCAGCAGGGCTCCCAGGGAAGTCTTCTGCTGCAGCCACCGTGCCATCAGGCCGTCCAGGCCGTCGGTGACCCCGGCCAGCAGGAAGACGAAGAAGGCCCAGCCGAGGTGGTTGTAGAGCAGCAGGTTGACGAACACGGGTATGAAGGCCATTCTCAGGATGGTGATCTGATTGGCGGGAGTGAGCAGTTGGGAGGTCATGCCAGGGGGCGCCGAGCGCCGGGTCACGGGTAGAAAGGCAGAGATGTTAACGGGCTGCGCGAAAGGCTGTCAACGCAATTCCCGGCCCACCAGCGGGCGCCTCCCAATGAGGACCGTGCGCCGTCGGAAGCGACCGGCCGAACGCGCCTTGTTCGCCTGTGGCCGCCAACGGCAACGAACCCTGCCTTGCGGGCGCCTGAAGGCGGGAGAGCTTTAGAATGAGGTGTTTCGGGAGAAAAGGGATGGTGGGCGCTACAGGATTTGAACCTGTGACTTCCACCGTGTGAAGATGGCACTCTACCGCTGAGTTAAGCGCCCCGATCCGGGTTGAAATCCTCACCGGAGATTCTGGCACGCCTCCTTCGGCCTTGACAAGCTCAAAATCCGAGTCAGCGGAGCCTGGCTAACCTGAAACAACGGGAAAAGGAGTGATCCACGAAGTGACACGAACCGGATTGACGGGACAGGGTCCTTGTTCCAGAAAGACCCTGAAGGCTCGTTGTTTCACTTTCGCATGATCCGCACCGCAGGACGGCGGCACGGCTACCTGGGGCTGCGCGGCGGGGTCGTGGAGGGACGGCTGAGAACGAACAGGGCCACGCCGAGGCTGATAAGGATCAGCAGCGCCTGCAGGTAGGGCGAGCGGACCACGAACCACAGGCTGTAGCCGACCAGGCCGAACATCAGCACCACCGAGGCGGCCTTGGCCCCGGGGCGGATCGCCTGCCCGTTTTCCCAGTCGCGCAGAATGGGTCCGAAGCGCCGGTGGGCTCGCAGCCATTGGTGAATCCGAGGCGAGCTCCTGGAAAAGAAGTAGGCGGCCAGCAATACCAGCGGGGTGGTGGGAACCAAGGGCAGGAACATGCCTGCGAATCCAATCGAGAGAGCCGCCAGTCCCAGCCCCAGGTAGAGTTTCCTGATCATGGATCCAGGTTGACAGAAATCTGGTGAACGTGATACAGATTTCTGTATGAAAACGACTCTCAACTTTGACGACCACCTGATCCGCACTGCCAAGGTCCGTGCCGCTCAGCAAGGGGAGACCCTGACGAGACTGATCGAACGCGCCCTGCGAGACTACCTTCAGGCCGGCCCACGCGACTCCGCGCGTCCGTTTCGGGCCGAGTTGCTGACCAGGCGAGGCCGTGCGGTCGCCGGGGTCAATCTGGACGACCGGGACGCCCTCTACGAGCGGATGGAGGCGCCCGATTGATCGCGGTCGACACCAACATTCTGGTTCATGCGCACCGCGAGGAATCGCCCAAGCATCCCGCCGCCCACGCACGGGTGGTCGCCCTCGCCGAGTCCCCTGCCCGCTGGGGTATCCCGGTATTTTGCATTGGGGAATTCGTTCGCGTCATCACCCACTCCAAGCTGTTCAATCCTCCCTACTCCGCCCACGAAGCCTGCGAGGCGCTGGCAAGGCTGCTTGCCTCACCGAGTGTAACCGTGCTTTGTCCCGGTTCGGCCTATCCGAAGCTCCTGGTGGAAGCGGTGCGCGAGGCAAACGCCATCGGCAACGTGGCTTTCGATGCTCAGATCGTGGCGCTGTGCCGGGAGAACGGCGTCTCCCGGCTCTTGACCGAGGATCGCGACTTCGACCGCTTCGGGGGCCTCGCCATCGAACGCCTCGAGGGGTGACCCCTTAGGAACAGTCCGGCCCCGCCGGCGTCAGCGGGACCAGCCGGCAAAGACGTCGTCGGCGGCAGACACGGTCGCTTCGATATCGGCGGGGGTGTGGGCCGTGGAGAGAAAGGCGGCTTCGAACTGGCTGGGCGGCAGATAGATTCCCCGTTGCAGCATGTCCCAGAAGAACCGCGAGAAGCGGTCCGGGTCCGACCGTTTGGCCGAAGGGAAGTCGGTGACCGCGGCGCCGGCGCCCTGATTGGGCCGAGCCGGGTCGGCGCCGGCATTCCCCGGCGTAAAGAAAACCGTAAACATGCTGCCGACGTGGTTGACACGGACGGAGACACCGGCTCGGTCGGCTGCCCGGATCAGTCCGTCCCGGAGTCGGTCGGCCAGCCGACCCAGCCCCTGGTAGGTCCCGGGTCGCATGAGGATCTTCAGGGTGGTCAATCCCGCGGTCACCGCCAGAGGGTTCCCCGAGAGAGTGCCGGCCTGGTAGACGGGCCCGGTCGGAGCCAGGCGGCTCATGATCTCGTCTCGACCGCCGTAGGCTCCTACGGGAAGGCCTCCGCCGATGACCTTGCCCAGGATGGTCAGATCGGGCCGGACTCCGAAGCGTTCCTGGGCGCCGCCGTAGGCGATGCGGAAGCCGGTCATCACCTCGTCGAAAACCAGAAGCGCACCGTGCCGGCGGGTGATGGCGCGCAGCCCTTCCAGGAAGCCGGGCTGCGGGGGGACGCAACCCATGTTCCCGACCACCGGTTCCAGGATCACGGCCCCAATCTTGTCCTTGTGCCGGGAGAAGGCTTCCTCGACAGCGGGCAGGTGGTTGAAGGGGCAGGTCAGGGTCAGCCGGGCCAGTTCGGAGGGAACGCCGGGACTGTCGGGCAGCCCCAGGGTGGCTACCCCGGACCCCGCCTTCACCAGCAGGCTGTCTCCGTGGCCGTGGTAGCACCCTTCGAACTTCAGGATCATGGGACGGCCGCTAAAGGCGCGGGCCAGCCGCAGGGCGGCCATGCTGGCTTCCGTGCCGGAGCTGGTGAGCCGTACCTTTTCCACCGATGGAAAGGCCTGGTGGATCAGTTCGGCCAGCTCCACTTCCCGTTCGGTGGAGGCGCCGAAGCTGGTGCCGGTCTCCAGGACACCTCGCAGGGCCGCCATGACCTCCGGGTGGCAGTGGCCCAGAATGAGCGGTCCCCAGGAGCCCACGTAGTCCAGGTAGCCGTTGCCGTCCACGTCGTAGATGCGCGCCCCCTTGCCTCGATCGATGAACAGGGGGTTGCCTCCCACGGCCCGGAAGGCTCTGGCCGGCGAGTTGACTCCGCCCGGTATGAACTTCCGGGCTCTCTCGTAGAGTTGTTGGGACTTCCCGTACAAGTTTCCTCCCCGGAATGCTCTCCCACCTATGATTCGGAGCCGACCTCCCTCTCGAGGAGCTTCACGGCCGACTTTGCGAAATAGGTGATGATCCAGTCGGCGCCGGCCCGCCGGATGCAGGTGAGCGACTCCAGTATGGTCTGTGCTTCGTCCAGCCAGCCGTTTCTGTGGGCGGCCACCAGGGCGGAATACTCGCCGCTGACCTGGTAGGCCGCCACCGGCAGATTGAATTCGGTCCTGACCCGATGGATGACGTCCAGGTAGGGCATGGCCGGTTTGACCATCACGATGTCGGCTCCCTCCTCGATGTCCAGAGCCACCTCGCGCAGGGCCTCCCGCTGATTGGCGGGGTCCATCTGGTAGGAACGCCGGTCGCCGAATCGAGGGGCCGAGCCGGCCGCCTCCCGGAAGGGCCCGTAGAAGGCGGAGGCGTATTTGGCGGCGTAGGACAGGATCGGGGTCTTTTCGAATCCGTGATCGTCGAGCCTGTTCCGAATGGCCTCCACGCGGCCGTCCATCATGTCCGAGGGCGCAATCAGGTCGGCGCCGGCCCGGGCGTAGACCAGCGCAGTCTCGGCCAGAAGCTCCAGGGTGGCGTCGTTGTCGACGTCTCCGTCGCGCAGGCTGCCGCAGTGGCCGTGGGAGGTGTATTCGCAGAGACAGACATCGGTAATGACCAGCAGGTCGGGCTCGGCCGCCTTGACGGCTCGCACCGCCGAGGCGACGATGCCTTCTTCGTCGTAGGCCCCGCTGCCCTCTTCGTCCTTCGAGGGCGGAATCCCGAAGAGCAGAACGCCCGGGATTCCCAGCGAACGCACGCCGTGGCATTCCTCCACCAGTCGATCGACGGAAAACTGGTAGTTCCCGGGCATGGAGGGGATTTCCCGCTTCACACCCTCGCCCGGACAGACGAAGAGGGGATAGATGAAGTTGAGCGGGGAGAGCCGGGTCTCGCGCACCGTGGCGCGCAGCCGCCGGCTGCTCCGCAGGCGGCGCGGTCGGTAGAATGGCTTCGGCACGAATTCCCCCGGAACCCAGGACGGGCCGATTGTAGCACAGGCGGCCGGCGCTCCATGGCGGGGCGCGGGAGTATGGCGGCCCGCCGTCGGCCCCCCACCGCATCAGCCTTCGCCATTCGGCTCGACTTCTGCGACTCCCCCTCAAGGGGGGAGTGATACTTGAGTTTCTTGAAGGACGTTTTGCGAAATCGGGGAGCAGACGCCCGGAGATAATCCTTTGGAAAATCCTGTCCGCTGGCAGTGTTGTGGGTTAAGGGAGAGCCGCGTATGCGGCGGTTGGCGCGGGTTGCCTGAGACAGGGTTTCCTACAGGTCATCCTTCCTAGCCGCGTAGGCGGCGAATTGAGAGCCGCGTCCCCGAACGCACAGCCTCCCAGATCACTCCCAATCCCATTGAACACATCGCGGCTGCCAATTCGGGTGTTCCAATAGGCCCCGAAAGCAGCGGACCATTAGCCTTACCGTCTATAATTATCTCGCCGCAGGATCGGCGGCGCTGCCTGGGAGTCAGGATTTTGGCCGCCGCAGCCGCCACAGGAGGAAGAGTTCATGGCCGGTCGTCACAACGAGGAGAGGAGTCGTCCGTCGGGGTCATCCCGCCTTGCGGGGATCAGCCGCAGGGGTTTTCTGCAGGCCGGCGCCCTGGCGGGTTTGGGGCGGATCGGCCGACTGCAGGCCAGGCCTCAGGTCGATCCCGGGTTGGAGTTGGCGGGGCGCCAGATATCGGTCAGGCTCCGGGGAGACCTGGGCCTGATCATCGCGGATCGCGACGGGCAGCCGGTCTGGGCGACCTCCACCCGGAAAATACCGGAAGCGGTATGGGTTTCTTCCGGTTCCGGGGAGGAGAAACGGGCGGCGTTCGAAGCGGCGGGCAACCGGCAGCAGGAAGCCTTCAGCGACGGCGCCCACCGAGGCTTTCTGATTCGGCTGAGCCGGTTCCCCCAGTCGGACCTGGTCCTGGCCCTGGTGCTGGCGCTCGATCCCGACAGCGACGAGTTGCTCGTCGAGGTACGCCAGGAAGGAGGCGGGGACAGCCTGAAACAGGTTGACCACCTCTATTGCCTGGAGAAGCCCACGGCGGCCGGAGGCTATCTGGTGGTCCCCCACGGTTCGGGTTATCTCATTCCCGCCGACAGCGCCAGGAAGCTGGGACCCCTGGACGACTACTTCGCCCGGCCGGGCTCCCTGGGCGGAAACACGCGCAGGAGCCGGAATATTATCGGGTACCGCTACACGCTGCCGGTCTTCGGCATGGTCAACCGGAACCGGGATTGCCTCTACCAGATCGTGGAGACCTGGTGGGATTGCAGCGTTGCGGTCGAGCATCTGCCGGGAGAACGGTCCGCTCTGGACTTCAACTGGCTGCCCTCCCTGGGGCGGCTCTCCTACCCGCGCAGGTCACTGATGCGGTTCGCCCGGGGAATGGACCACGTCGGCATCGCCAAGAGCTACCGCGCTTATGCCAAGGCGCGGGGGCTGCTGCGCACCCTGGAAGAAAAGGCGGAGGAGGTCCCGGCGCTGCGCCGCTATATCGACGGGATCGAATATCGGATCCTGTGGCAGGCCGAGGCCGACCGGAAATCCCTGCGCGACCTGCGGGAATTCCGGCACCGGGATCTGCCGGTCAACTTCTTCTTTCCCAAGTGGGGTACCGAGGAATACGACTCCGGCCGGGGAGAAATCTGGAACGCCACCGCCTCCTGGCAGGCCTTCATGCTGGAGAGGAATCCGATTCCGGGGGGATGGGAACGCCTGGTGCGCCTCTCCAGAGCCGCCAGAGTGGAGGGCGCCCTGGTGAAGGTGATGATCAATCCCACCCAATATGCTCCCGGAGCACCCTCCTACGATCCCGCCAAGCGCGCCCTGGACGAGGCGGGAAAGCCGCGGCGCTGGCCTCAGATCAGTCCCTACTTCGCGCCCGAGCTGACTCGGCAGGCCCTGGAGAGCCTCCTGGCCAAGGGCTTTCAACTGGATGCGCTCTATTTCGACGGCTATGCCGCCCATGCCGGGGTGCCCGAGGACCACTCCAGCAGCCATCCGCTGCCCCGGCGGTTGGCCATCCGGAGGATGCTGGAGAGTTTTCGGGAAGCTCGCCGCCGCGGAATCATCGCGGGAGCGGAGCTGCCCAGGTTCTGGGCCATGGCCGAGTGCGACTTCTTCTTTTTCCGGTCGGGATGGTCCTCGGAGATCCTGGGGGTGGGAGAACCCATTCCGTTGTTTCAACTGGTCTTCCACGAATGCTATGCCGGCTGCTTTTCCGGCGGCGGCTACGGCCGCTACGACTGGCCCCGGGACCGGCAGCCAAGGCTGTATGAATTGCTGTTCGGAGCGGCTCCGGCCTACAACTGGATGCTGCCCTACAGCGATGTCCATCCGGGCAGGGCGTTCACGGAGGTCCCGGTTGCCGATTGGGACAACCCCAGGGTGGAGGCCCGACTGGAGTGGCTGAAGCGCTGGCGCGCCTTCTATCGGGCCGTGGCCTGGTCGGAGATGGTCTCCCACCGGTTCCTCAACGCCGAGAGGACTCTGCAGCAGGTCGCCTATGCCAACGGTGTCAAGGCGGACTTCGACCTGGCCAAGGGGCTGTGCCGGGTTCACGGGGTGCCCGGGTTCAGCGGCGAATGGGAAAAGCCCCATCGGGGGGATCTGTGAGTGGGCGGCGGGCGGTCGCATCGAACTGAAGGTCGGCGGAGGCCAATATCCTCCGGCCGGCGGCGATTCAGTGTAAGATAACCGGGAATCGGAAGGGGGCCGGCGAGCGGCCTCCTTGCGGGGCCGACAGGTCCTGCGCGGAGGTCGGCCGGTTCCGCCTTCCGCGGACTGCCATGGTGAGGATAATGAAGCAGCTACTCCATATCGCCATCCTGGTCCCGCTGTTCCTGCCTCTGCCGGCAACCGTATCCCGCCACGGAGCCGGCGGTCCTCCAGCCAACGGGAAGCCGATCGCCATGACCTTCGTGGACGTGGCCGAGCAGGCCGGTATCGACTTTCAGCACTTCAGCGGCAGCGCCGAGAAGACCTACATTCTGGAAGGAATGAGCGGGGGGGTGGCCTGGATCGACTACGACCGGGACGGCTGGCAGGACCTCTACCTGGTGAACGGCGGCCACTGGGAGGAGCTGCTGGAGGGCAAGCGGAGCGTCTCCAACGCTCTCTACCGCAACAACGGGGACGGCACCTTCACTGACGTCACCCGGAAGGCGGGCGTCGGCGGCAAGCGGTGGGGCATGGGGGTGGCCGCGGCCGACTACGACAACGACGGCTGGCCGGACCTCTTCCTGTGCAACTACGGACCCAACACCCTCTACCGCAACAACGGGGACGGCACCTTCACCGACGTCACCGGCCGAGCCGGAGTCGGAGACGGGCGCTGGGCGGTCAGCGCCGCCTTCGGAGACTATGACGCCGATGGCCACCTGGACCTCTACGTGGCCAACACCGTCACCTTCGACCACAAGAATCCGCCCGCCATGAACTGCCACTATCGTGGCATGACCGTGCAATGCGGTCCCCTGGGCCTGCCCTGCGACGGCGACATCCTCTACCGCAACAATGGCAGGGGTGGGTTCGAGGATGTGACCCGAAAGGCCGGAGTGGGGGGGGTGAAGCCCTCCTACGGACTCGGGGTGGTGTGGACCGACTACGACAACGACAGGGATCTGGACCTCTACGTCGCCAACGATCAGATGGCCAATTTCATGTTTGAGAACCAGGGGGATGGATCCTTTGCCGAGGTCGGGCTGCTTTCCGGAGCCGGCTATTCCGACGACGGCATTGCCCAGGGCAGCATGGGCGTCGATTTCGGCGACTACGACCACGACGGGCTGCTGGACATCTTCATCACTCATTTTGCCGACGACTACAACACCCTCTACCGCAACCTGGGCGGCGGGAACTTTCGGGATGTCAGCCACCTGGCTGAATTGGCCTTCCCCAGTTGGTCCTACCTGGCCTGGGGCACCGGCTTCGTGGACTTCGACAACGATGGCTGGGAGGATCTGTTCATCGCCAACGGGCACCTGTTCCCCCAGGTGGACCGCTACGAGATGGGCCAAAGCTTCTACCAGCGCAGCCAGCTCTTTCGCAACCTGGGCAACGGGAGATTCCGGGAGGTCATGGCCGGCCTCGACCGGGTCAAGCTCTGGTCCAGCCGGGGAGCGGCCTTTGCCGACTATGACAACGACGGGGATGTCGACGTGGCCGTCAGCAACCTGGACGGCAACCCCTGGCTGCTGCGAAACGATGGCGGCAGCCGGCAACGCTGGCTGAGCCTGCGCCTGGAGGGCGCCCGCAGCAATCGCAGCGCCGTGGGGGCCCGGGTGACGGCCCTGACGGACACGGGGGTCCAGATCCGGGAAGTCCGGGGAGGGTCCAGCTATCAGTCGACTCACGACCTGAGAGTGCATTTCGGTCTGGGCAAAGCCAAAAAGGTCAGGTCATTGGAGGTGAGGTGGCCGGAGGGCAGCGCGCAAAGATTTGCCGACGTCTCCTCGAACCGGAGATACCGGCTCAAGGAAGGAGGCCGTCTCGAGCGGGACAAGCAATGAGGCTGTGCCTGGGACCGAACGGCTGATGCATTGTTGATTGCCGATTTCTGATCGTTGATTGGGGAGTCATGACGACTGATATTGCCTCAAATCCACAATCCACAATCCACAATCCACAATCCAATTGGTTGCGTCTCGAGAAAACCGGTCCAACCCGAGCGGCCACCCGCCAGGACTCGCAGAGCCCCGGGCGGGCTCCATCCCCGGACTGCCCGGCGGGAAAGCGGATCATTGCCGGACCGCCCCGGAAACAGGGAGGCCATTTCCGCAAGTCCCTGGGCTCTGCGCTGGGGTTGTCCGTGGTCTTGTGGGTCTTCTTGTTCAGTCCCCGGCTGGGAGCGGAGTCCCGCCACTACCGGGAAGCCAGGGAGTGGCATGAGAAGCAGCAGAATCTGATGGCCATGCTCTCGGCCCAGAAGGCCGTGGAGGAAGATCCGGAGAATGCCGACCATCTTTTGCTCTATGGTGTGATCCTCACGGACCTGAAACAGTTCAGCGAAGCCGAGGTTCAGCTTCGCAAGGCCGTGAGCCTGCGTCCGAACAGTGCTGAATTCCATTACCGCCTGGCCGCCCTGCTGCTGCAGGAGAAGATGGAGTGGAAGGCCACGCTGGGACTGGACCGCCGGGACACCAGCACCCGCGTGGTGCGGGGAACCGAGCAGGAAGCCCTCGATGCCCTGGAAGCGGCCGTCAAGCTCGACCCCGGCCACTTCAAGGCCCGGCTTCACCTGGGTCGCAACTATTACGAGCACAATCGGCACCTGAAGGCCCGGCGGCAGTTCGAGGCGGTCCAGGAGAAAGATCCCGGCTACCCCTGGCTTCACTACCACCTGTCCATGCTCCATTCCAATCGTGGAGACGTGCAGGCGGCCATCCGGGAGCTTGAGAAGGAACTGGAGCTTCACCCCGAACACTCGCAGGCCCGGCTGGAGCTGGGGGAGTGGCTGGTCAAGATCGGCCGGTTCGAAAGCGGGCTGGCCCATCTCTCGCAGACGAAGCAGGACGAAGTCCATCCGGTCGACCTGAACTACGCCATCGCCAAGGCCCACCGCGGCCTGGGGAATCCCGAACAGGCCCTGGCCGCCGCCCGGAAATGCCTGGAGATGGACCCCGAGTTCTCCGACGCCCACTACCTGCTGGGCCAGCTCTACCGGGAGACCGGGCAACCGGAGCTGGCCCGCCAGTCCTTGGAGACCTTTCGGCAGGTAAAGAAGAGCCCCAGCCGCTGAGAAGGCCCGCCCCTTGTCCACCCGTTGACAAAGGAGCTCGGTCTCAACAAGACGATGAAACGCAAGATGTTGCGGTGGTGGATTCGACCGCCTGGAGCAGCATCAGAAGAAGGCGATCTTGAGCAGCAGAATGATGATGGCCGGACCGAAGAAGTACTTGATAATCTTCAGATCCGCTTTCACCTCGGCGAGTTCCGCCTTGAGTTCAGCGCTCTCTGCCTTCAGGTCGGATTTGGTGGCCAGCTCGGCATCCGAACGGCTAATGGCGGCAACGACGACTTCGGCCTGGCGGGGATCCATGCCGGCGTCTTCAAGTTCCCGGATGGTGGCGTGGGTATCGATGGTGTAGGTGGCCCTGGTCTCTTCCGTTCATTAGAGTCTAGCACACCCTCTCAGAGACCCGAGATCTCCCCCAAGAAGAGAACAAGCCTCAGAGCGCTATCCCGATGCATGTTCTCCTGTTGACTTTCCAGCGCTCCTTGGCCAACATGGATTGGCTATTTGAATTCGACCCTTTGAATCGGAATCGGGCGGGTGCCTCATGAAACTGGCGAAATGGACTTGCTGGCTTGTTTGTGGACTTCTGCTCTCACCGCTGGCGGTGGTGGAGGCTCAGAAGAAGAAGGACCGGCAGCGGGAGCGGTCGCTGCGCCGGGAAACTCAGGACCGGTTCCTCAAGAAATGGCTCAAGCAGGATGTCTCCTTCATCATCACGCCGGAAGAGAGAGACGCGTTCAGCAGCTTGACCAACGACGAGGAGCGCTACCAGTTCATCGAGCAGTTCTGGCTGAGACGGGATCCCAATCCGGACACCATGGTCAACGAGTTCCGGGACGAGCACTACCGCCGCATCGCCTACGCCAATGAGCGGTTCACTTCGGGCAAGATGGGCTGGAAGACCGATCGCGGGCGCATCTACATCATGTACGGTCCTCCGGATCAGATCGAGACCCACCACGGGGGAGGCACCTACTACCGGCCCTACTGGGAAGGGGGAGGAAAGACCAGCACCCATCCCTTCATCACTTGGCGATACCGTTACCTGGACGGGCTGGACCTGGGACAGGAAGTCATCATCGAATTCGTGGATCGCACCTTGACCGGCGAATACCGCATGGCGCTCGATCCCTTCGAGAAGGACGCCCTCAAGAACACGCCGGTGGCCGACCTGACCGAGGACCAGAGAATGGGGCGGGGCGACGACATCAGCCGCCATACCCGTTTCCCGTCGGGGCTGTTCTATTCGGACTTCCGAATGAGCCAGATGCTGCAGCTGAGACAGGTGGCGGCTCTCAACCGGGCTCCCAAGATCCGGTTCAAGGACCTGGAAACGGTGGTGGACACCAAGCTCACCTACAACACCTTTCCCTTCGACTACCGGACCGACTTCATCAAGATCACCGAGGACACCATCCTGACCCCCATCACGGTGGTCATGAAGAACAGCGACATGACCTTCAAGGACGAGGAGGGGGTCAAGAAGGCCGAGGTCAACGTCTTCGGCAGGATCACCACCATCACCGGCCGCTCGGTTCAGGTCTTCGAGGAGGTTGTCCGGCAGATCGCGCCCGACGCCCTCTTCAAGAGCACCCTGGAGAAGCGTTCCCTCTACCAGACCCGCATCCCCCTGCGTTCGGGCCTCTACAAGCTGGAACTGGTGCTCAAGGATCTCAACAGCGGCAACCTGGGCACCGTCTACCACAGCATCCGGGTGCCGAAGTTTCCCCAGGACGTGCTGGCCACCAGCAGCATCATCCTGGCCGATCAACTGGAGCGGCTGCCCAGAAAGCAGGTGGGTTCCGGCCAGTTCGTGATCGGAAGCTCCAAGGTGCTGCCCAGCGTCGAGGAGGCCTTCGGCAGAGACCGGCCCATGGGGGTCTATTTCCAGGTGTACAACCTGGCCAGAGACGAGCAGACCCAACAGCCCTCGGCCACCATCGAATACGTGCTGAAGCGGGGCGGAAGGGAAATCGGCAGAGCCCTCGAGTCCAACGACAAGCTGGCCGGAGCGGCCCAGCAGATGACCCTGCAGAAGCTGGTGGCCCTGGACGAGCTCGAACCCGGCCAGTACAGCCTGGTGGTTCAGGTCACCGACAACGTCGCCAACCGGTCCGTCGCCCCCGAGGCCAAATTCGTGGTGCGGTAGCCGGCCAGCCTGGGTGAACTGGGCCGACTCCGGCCGGCAGGGCCCCTCGACGGTTTCCGGATTCCCCAATCCCCTACGAGATACCGTAATTGGTATCCGACCCGGGGCGCCGGAGGCCACAGGGCCGGCCGATCGACATAATAGATTCATTCCATTAGACTTAATTGAGTGAAGCGCCGTTACCGCGGCGGATTGACGGCCGGAGCCGGAGCCGCTGACTTCAATATTTCGTAGAATGGCGGCCGGCGGTTTGGGCAGACGCCGGTGGAGTTCTCTTCTAAAGCATTGATTAATAGCGGCTTACTTCAATTTATTGTCATCTTCCGAAATTTGGCAAGCTGATTGCAGGTAAACAACTGCTTTGACTTGAATTTTCGAAGTCCGTTTGAGCATATCGACTTCAACTGGTGGCAAACGTTAACTTGAGGAGGTAACCACTGATGCAACGCTTTCTGACAGTGGCTGGATTGGCCGTTTTCCTGGCCTTGGCCCTTTCATTTACGCCCGCGCTGGCCCAGGAGTTCACCGGCGTTCACGGGAACGTCGAGGACGAGACCGGCGCCAGGGTGACCCAGGTCGAGATCACCGCGACCGAAGAAGCCACGGGGATCACCCGCTCGACCGTGAGCAACGAGGTCGGCATCTACGAGCTGCGCGGCCTGCCGCCCGGGACCTACACGCTCGGGGCCGAGCTGGCCGGCTTCAAGGCCTATACCAACAGCGGCGTCATCATCTACGCCGGGCGTCCCCGCCGGGTCAACGTCGTGCTGCAGGTGGGCGACATCCAGGACACCATCACGGTTTCCGAGGAAGGCGCCGTCATCGAAACCGACAAGTCCAGCATCACCTACACCTTGCCCTACAAGGAGGTGGAAGCCTTCAGGATTGCCGCCAGCCTGATCTACACGGTGGGGAACAACCCCGGCGCCGAGTCCAGGAGCCAGGTGCACGGGGCCTTCGCCAACAACACCACCTCGCTGCAGGACGGCGTGGCCACCAATGCCTACGGCACCTTCCGGGCGCCTCAGGAACTGGTCCAGGAGATCAACCAGGTCTCGCTGAACGCCCCGGCCGAATACAAGACCGCCACCACCATCAACGGGGTGGGCCGAGGCGGCACCAACCAGTTCCACGGCGAGATCTGGATGCAGTTGGACCACCCCCGGCTGCGTGCCTTGACCGTCGGCCAGACGCGCCATCCTCCCGCCAAGCCGGGTGTCCGCTGGAACTACATGGCCTCGGGGCCCATCTACATCCCCAAGGTCTACGACGGGCGAGACAAGACCTTCTTCCATTTCTACGTTCAGCCCAACAGGAGCGACCAGAAGGCTCCCATCCGGAATTACGTCTACCCCACGGCGGCCATTCGCGGCGGGGACCTGACCGAGGTGGTGCAGCAGCATTTGGGAGGGAATCCCGTCATCAATCCCTTTACGGGCGAGCCTTTCGCCAACAACATCATTCCGCAGGAGTTGATCAGCCCGGCGGCGAGGGGGGCATTGAATTACGCTCCCCTGCCCAATGCTTCAAGCCCCTTGGGCACCCTGGTCGACAACACCCATGGGTTCCAGTTCGGCAGCAACGTGGAGAAGGACTGGCACGTGCGCTTCGACCACGCCATCACCGACACCAACACCATCTCCTTCAACCACTACGGCTACAACCGGGTCCTGGACGAAGGCAACACCATTTCGCTTTCGACCTGGTTCGGCGACAACGCCACCCGCATGTGGAGCATCCAGGATTCCCACATGTTCTCCCCCACGGTGATCAACGAGTTCACCTTCGGGACCAACGACCAGGGCTACGACCAGAAGGGCGCCACCACCGACGGCAACACCCTGCTCCGGGAGTTCGGCATCGACCTGGGCGGGCGCACCTCGCCCGAGGGTCCCGGATGCCCCCAGATCTACACGGGGCTGTGGGGGTTCCAGCCGGGCGCCCTCTCCGGTTCCTTCTCGGCCACCGAGCTCACCTTCCCCTTCCTGGGACGCTGCGGCGCCGGCGGTGACAGCAGCAATCCCAAGGTCTGGGTGATGAAGGACAGCGTCTCCGTCAACAAGGGCACCCATCTCATCAAGTTCGGGGTGGAGGCCAACTGGGAGCGGCCCTTCGGGTCGGCCAACAGTGCAGACGCCTGGGGTGTGTATCGCTTCACCGGCCATTACAGCGGGAGCGACATTGGCGACTTCCTGCTCGGAATCCCCCGCGAGACGGAAATTGCGACCTCCCGAGCCGCCGTTCACGCCCGCGGGTTCGACTTCGGGGTCTTCGCCCAGGACGACTGGAAGGTGACCCCGCGTCTGACCATGACCTACGGCGCCCGCATCCAGCACTTCGGCGCGCCCACGGACGCCAACGGCCTCTTCTACAACTTCGACTTCGACAACCTGCGGGTGGTGGTTCCCGACCGGTCCTTCCACCACGTGGTGCCGGTGTGGCCGCAGGGAGCCATTCCGGTGGTCAAGGCCAGCGAGGCCGGCTATCCCCAGAGCCTGGTCAACTTCACCGCGGCGCACATCTCTCCGCGCTTCGGCCTGGCCTATCGCATCAACGACTTCACCGTAATCCGGGCCGGCTACGGCATCTACCACGTGCCCTTCGCCATCGCCGGGGCAGGCACGAGCGGCCTCGGGCGGGCTGGCTGGCTGGGAGGCCGCGAGGCCGGACCCTTCGCCGGAAGGGAGTCGTTCGGGCCCAACGTGATCACCGACGGCGTGCCGCAGTTGACGTTCACGGATCCCTTCCTGCCCGCGGGCAGCGGCGCCACCTCCAAGCAGGGCGTGCGGGGGATTCCCCTCAACAGCCGCAAGGACGCCTGGGCCTACGACCAGCAGTGGAACCTGACCCTGGAGAACGACCTGGGCGACGGTTGGGCCTCGCGGATTTCCTACGTAGCCTCCAAGGGCACCAGTTGGCCCTATCGGAGCAACCTGCAGACGCCGACGCCCAGCACCATCCCGTTCGACGAGCGGACCGACAAGTTCCCCTGGGGCCCGAACTTCTCCTTCGTGGACCGGCACGACCTGGGAGGGACCGGCAGCTTCCACAGCCTGGAAGTGGAAGCCACCCGCCAGTTCAGCCGGGGCATCTACCTGCGAGCCTGGTACGAGTGGAAGAAGAACCTGGCCGACGTCATCCCGGGGCTGTTTTCCTCCACCATCGGCTTCGAGGCCGAAGATCCGCTGGACCGCAAGCGCGACAAGGGCATCCAGAACGGAATCCGCCGGCAGCGCTGGCACGTGGGCGGGGTCTGGGATCTCCCGGTGGGCCAGGGGAGGCAGTACGCCAGCAACATCGGCGGTATTCTCAACACCCTGATCGGCGATTGGACGGCCGCCTTCAAGTTCACCGGCGGCTCGGGAACGGCCTTCACCCCCTCCTACTCCGGTTCGGATCCCTCCAACACCGGACGCTCCAGCGGCCGGCCCGACCAGTTGTGCAACCCCAACGGCTTCGGCGAAACGCCGGGCATCGGCTGGAACAAGTCCTGCTTCGCCATTCCACCGGCGGGGATCGGACGCTACGGCAACGCCAGCCGGGGGATGCTGATTGCGCCGCGTGACTGGGGCACCGACCTCAACGTGTTCAAGCGGTTCAACCTGACCCAGTACGAGAACGGACCCTACTTCAACTTCGAGACCTACATCTCCAATCTCCTGAACCACCGCAACGCCTCGGGTCCCTCCTCGACCAACATCTCGGCTGCCAACTTCGGACTCTTCCAACCCAGCGGGTGGGAAGCGCGCCGCATCGTGTTCCGCCTGCGTCTTGGCTTCTAGCAGGACCGAGCGCCGGATCCTTTACAAAAGCCCCGTGCATCCCGCACGGGGCTTTTTTTGCGCTCCGTCACTCGTCTCAACACGACTACCCCAAGTCCCCCCCCTGTAGGGGCAACCCTTGTGGTTGCCCGTTGTTCGCGTTCACCCGGCAATCTCTGGATTGGACGCCCACCAGGGACACCCCCCGGGAGCGCGGGCGTCCCGCCCGCACAAGACCCGGCACCGCTTCGTCTCTCTTCCCCATTTCGATCGACCGGGAACGGCACCATTGCCTTTCCTCCCAGGCAGTAACCAATTTTGACCATATTCGTTATTCCTGCTAGGATGGATGGCTGATGCACCCCGTGGAGGACCGCTGAATGAATGTCTCTCTTACGTCGGAACTTGAAGCGTTTGTTGCGTCCAAGGTACGGAGTGGGCGCTACCATTCGGCCAGTGAGGTGATTCGTGAGGCATTGCGGCTGCTGGAAGAGCGTGAACAGGTGAGAGCCCTCCGAATTCATGCGCTACGTAAGAAAATTGGCGAAGGAATGGAGCAATTGGAACGCGGCGAAGGAATTGCCGGGGAGCAGATATTCTCCGAGCTCGGAGTCGAGTTGGGCATCCTGGAAAAAACCCGGCACGAAGATTGAGTCCATTCGTTCTTTCCCCAGCCGTAGCGCAAGACCTTAGGGAGATTCAGGCCTACATTGCACAGGACAGCATCGGTGCAGCCCGGAGAGTGGTCACTCAACTTCGGTCAGCGTGCGAGCGACTTGGACGGAACCCGCAAATGGGACATAGTCGTGAGGATTTGACAGATCAACCGGTGTTGTTCTGGCCGGTGGGAGCATACTCGATCATCTATCGCCCGGAGACCATGCCATTGGAAGTCGTGCGGGTGTTGCACGGATCTCGGGACATTCCCAGTCTGGTGTAGCGCAAGTGCCGTCCTTGCCACCTGTTTCGACAACACTCTCGGATTAACGCCGCCGACAGCTTTGAAACCCCCGTTCAACGCGACTCCAATCCTGCCGGTCCTTCTCATGCTGACGCTTGGCCTCCCGCTGTTTCTGCGGGCGGATGCCTACCAGGAGGCGTTGGCAAGCTACCGGTCCGGGAGTTACCTGGAGGCGCTGGTGGCCGTGCAGAAAGCCCTGAGCCAGGATGAAGGCAACGCCTCCCACCACCTGCTGCATGCCAAGGTGTTGGCGGAGCTGCGCCAGTACGGCGACGCCGAGAAGAGCCTGAAGCGGGCCACCGAACTGCGTCCCCAATGGGTGGAGCCTTTCTACGAGTTGGGGATGCTCCAGGTCAGGCGCGAGGAATTCCAGGAGGCGGCCACCACGCTGGCCAGGGGAGTCGAGCTCGCACCCGGTTCCATCAAGACTCGCTTTCTTCTGGGTGTCAGCTATCTGCAGATCAACCTGGACCGTGCGGCCATGGAGCAGTTCAAGGCCGTGGAGGCGGCCGACCCGCGCTACCCCGCGGTTCAACACAGCATCGGAAGGATCTACTTTCGGCAGGGCAGGGATACCGAGGCCATTGAGCGCTTCACAACCGAGTTGGCGCACAACCCCGATCATGACGCGGCCAGGTTTCTTCTGGGCAAGGCGCTGGTAAGGACGGACCGGGCCGACGAGGCGGTGGTGCAACTGCGGAGGCTTCAGGGAAAAGAAGTGGGTCAGGGGCAACTGCACTACTACCTGGGTGCGGCCTACCGCCGCCAGGGGAAGCGGGCAGAGGCTCTGGAAGCGCTTCAGAGGAGCATCGAGATCAATCCCAACTCCTATGAATCGCGCTACCTGCTGGCCCGACTCTACCTGGAAACCGACCAACCCGACCTGGCCCGGAACGAAATGGCCATGTTCGAGCAATTACGGCAGAGAGAAGGGCGGGGAAGGGCGGTCGACCCCAAGAGGTTCGACAGGGAAGATCAGGAATTCGTAGAAGCCGACAGGGATTCCAATGGCAAGTTGACGCCGGCCGAATTCGAGGGCTTCGTCAATACGCGAGTCAAGGGATTTGCAAGGCATGGCGAGTTCTTCCAGGGACTGGATGGCAACGGAGACGGCCGGCTGGACCGCCGGGAGTTCGCCCGGCGCTTTGAGCTTCTGCGCAAACTTCAGCGCCAATAGGGGATCCGATGACGTTCGCCGGAAACAGCGGACTTCCGACCGTGGCGGTCCCAACAGAAGGATTGCGGGTGAAGCTTGACCGAGGGCCCGGGCAGCGGCCGGCGTCTGGGAAGCCCGCGCCTGTGGTGACGGTCGGGTTGCCGGTTCGGACCGGTTCCGGCGCGCCCGCCGGACGCTCGGCCCATGGCTCGATCGGGTTCGGAATAGGCTGGGGGGTGCTGCTGGCGGCGCACCTGATCCGGGTTCCGGCCCTGCCGGAGGCAATCCCCCAATTTGTCGACATCACCGGCTCCAGCAACATCGCCTTCCGGCACATGAACGGCGCCGAGCGGAACAAGCGCTACCTGTTCGAGCTCAAGGGCGGCGGCGCCGGTTTCTTCGATTTCGACAAGGATGGCAGGCTGGACCTTTTCATGGTTCAGGGATCCACCCTGGAGAGGTTGCGCAAGGGAGACAACCCCCACGGCACCCTCTATCGAAACCAGGGAGACGGCACCTTCGAGGACGTGACCCGGAAGTCGGGACTGACCCGTACCGCCTGGGGGATGGGAGTCAGCTTCGGCGACTACGACAACGACGGCTTCGCCGACATCTACCTCAACAACCTGGGAGCCAACTTCCTCTATCGGAACCGGGGAGACGGCACCTTCGAGGATGTTACGGAGCAGGCCGGCGTGGCGGGCTCCGGGTGGACCTCTTCCTCGGCCTTCGGCGACTACGACGGGGACGGGGACCTGGACCTGTTCGCCTGCAACTACATCCACTACGATTTCGACAACCTGCAGCCACCCGATCCCAAGCTGGTCTGCCACTACCGCGGCACCACCATTCCCTGCGGACCGCTGGGACTCCAGGCCGGGTCCAACCGGCTCTACCGAAACAACGGCGACGGCACCTTTGCCGACGTCACCGCGGAATCCGGATTGGACGAGAACAACCGCTTCTATTCTCTGGGCGTGGTCTGGGCCGACCTCGACGGCGACGGAGACCAGGATCTCTACCTGGCCAACGACAGCACCCCCAATCAGCTCTACGTCAACCAGGGCAACGGCACCTTCAAGGAAATGGGACTGCTGAGCGGTCTGGCCACCAGTGCGGCCGGAGACTTCCAGGGCGGCATGGGCGTAGACGCGGCCGACTACGACAATGACGGTCGGTTGGACGTCTTCGTGACCAACTTCGCCCACGACTACAGCACGCTCTACCGGAACCGGGGCGGCCTCATGTTCGAGGACGTGACCCAGCAAGCCGGGTTGATCCAGCCGGAATGGCTGCTGGTTGGTTGGGGCACGGGTTTTTATGACCTCGACCACGACGGCTGGAAGGACATCTTCCATTCCAACGGACACGTGTATCCCTTTATCCTGGACGCCGAATGGTCGGAGACCTATTTCCAGCCCTCCTCCATCTATATCAACCAGCGGGACGGGACCTTCATGGACGTGAGAAAGATGGCGGGAGGCGATCTCCGAAAGAAGCTCTTGGGCCGGGGGATGGCTTTCGCCGACTTCGACAACGACGGAGACATGGACTTCCTCATCGGCAACCTCAACGGCGTCCCCCGGCTCTACAGGCACCAGGGGGCGTCCCCCAACCATTGGGTGATGTTCCGGGCCAGAGGGGCACGGAGCAATCGGGACGGTATCGGGACCCGCATCACCGTGGTCACCGGACGGCTGCGGCAGGTCTGGGAAATCAAGCGAACCGTCGGGATCTACTCGGCCAGCGATCCCAGAGCCCATTTCGGATTGGGGAAAGCCGGCCGGATCGATCAGGTGGAGGTCAAGTGGCCCAGCGGGGTGGTGCAGGAATTCAAGGACGTGGCCGCCGACCGGCACTACCTGATCGACGAAGCCAAGGGGTTGGGAAGGGAGTTCTCGTCCGAAGCCCGTTGAGGGGTTGTCCGGGAAGGATGAAAGAGGTATCCGCGAAGGAGCACGAAGGGCCACCGAGAATGACACCAATGGAAGACGGTGATCCGTGGCCCCAACCCGCTACCGTACCGAATTGGTTACTTTCATGGGCGGCTCGTACTGAGCCCGATCGGACTTGAGGAGGTATGAGTTCGAACGACGCCCCGCCATCGTTTTTTCCCGCAGGTCGCGTCCCCGAATCCAACGGATGTTGGTGTAGTGGAATCCATAGGGTGAGCGAGGGGAGGAGTCGAAGGGAACATAGGTGAACCATTGGGACTTGGAGCTGAGAACCCAGCCACCTCGGTTCTGATAGCCGAAACCGGGGTAGGCGGAATCCCGGCTTGCCAGGGATAGACCGGCGTTCACCTGCACCAGTTCCCGGGCCCGCAGCCGGCTCCAGAGGTTGAGCGGGTCCTTTCGGTCATTCTTGTCGAGGGCCGACGATCTCGGCTCGAACGAAGACGATGAATCGCCGAGGAGCCAGCGCCTGCCGGATGTCAGTTGGGTCTTCCTCCTTTCCCCTCCTGCCCACAGGACTCTGCCCTTGTAAATGGAAACAGCCGACTCCTGACCCGGCACGACATCGAGCCGGTACAAGCCGCTGGTCCCCATTTGAAGCTCGGCCGATGGAGTGGACAGGGTCAGCGAGTGGATCCTGGGGTTCAGGTTTGCCGATTCGATGATGACGGTGCCCCGGACCACCCGGAAGCGCATGCCCCTGTAGGTTGTGCCTGTCACCTCGATCTCGGTGTTTTCGGCGAGTCTCAAGTAGGTTCCCGGGCTCAACAGCAACTCCGCCCGGCTGTTGCCGGCGGTCCGCAAACCGCCACCGGCCCTGATCTGATAGCCGGCATTGGCCCGTATCGGCTGGGTCACCGCCGGGACGGAGACCAGCGGACGCCGTCCCCAGAAGCAGTTCAGCAGAAAGGCGGAGCGCTCCATTCCCCAGGAATCCAGTGTGGCCCACTCATATTTGTCCATGCGGCTGAAGGAGGGAGTCTCCGACAAGGGATCCAGTGAATAGTGCCTGCGCCGGCTCAACTCGGATCGCCGGCCCTTGAGATCCTGCCAGGATAGCCGGCCTGAGAAGACCGTGACCCGGACCGGTCGTTCCCGGTTCACCCGGATTCGGTAGAAGCCGGGGCGAACCACCTGCAAGTCTCCCGCCGGGGTGGAAACAATAGAGACCTGTTGTTTCCCCTTGGCTCCCTCCGAATCGACCACCACCTCTCCCTCCACCAGACGGAAATCCATGGCGGGGTAGTCAGCGGTCAAGACTTCCAGTCGAGCCTGTCCGGCGACGCGCAGGTAGCTGTTGGCGGACAGGACGATTTCCACGCGGTCGCCCATCCTCGCGTGCATCTGCTCTCCCGACTTGAGCCGCCGCCCCGCCTGCAAGGGCTCGGATTGCCGGCGTCCGGCGCCCAGGACGACAGGGTCTCCGCTGACGTGCCTGACAAAGCCGGGAGGGGCGTTGGTCACCGCGGCGGAAGCGTCCGGAGATCCCGCAAATGCCAGGGAAGTACCGTGAAACCACAGCCCAAGGACGCCAATCGCAATGAGCACTCTCATGGGAGGACCTGCCGTCGGGACGAGACTCTCGGGTCGCAATCGATCTCTGCAAAGCATACATTTTTGGTGTGGAGGTTGCGCTCAAAAAATGCTAGCATTCAATCGAAATTTTGGCTTTATCTCCGGGTTCCTCAATGAAGGTCATCCGTTCCAATTGGCTGCCTTTTCTGGTTGTCCCCACAACGGCTCTGGTCGTTGCGGGCGCTCTATGGGCGGAATTGAGGCAGACGGACCGGAACGTCCACCGGGTCATCAAGCCGGTTCCCGCTCTCTCCAACATCTCCCCCAATTCCTCCCCGTCACGCGACTCCACCCTCACCCTGACCGTGAGCGGCGACGGGTTCGTGGACGGCGCCTCGCTGGTGCAGTGGGATGGGGAAGACCTGCCCACCACCTTCGAGAGTACCAGTGAGCTCACGGCTCGCATCTCCCCACAACGGCTATCCACCCCGGGAGATGTCGCCATTACCATTTTCAATCCGGAGCCGGGCGGCGGGAGCTCCACCTCGATGACCTTCACTGTCACGGAATCGGAACCGTCTCTGGATCTGTTCGTTCCGGTGGTGGTGTCCTTGTCGGGAGCCGACGGCCCAACCCATACCTCGGAGATGACCCTGACCAACAAGACGGACGCCGCGGTCACCCTGAGTTTCCGATACACCGCCACGCCCAGCAATGTAACCGGGCAGGTCACCGATGTTCAATTGCCCCCGGGGCAGCAAATCGAGTCCGACGCCATCGAGTATTTGAAAGGCCTGGGCCTGCCGATTGCATCCTCGGGGAATCGAGTGGGAACGGTGAGGGTGCGGGCTTTGGGGACTACTTCGCCCGCGGACGTCGCCATAACGGTCAGAATCAGTTCGGCCGTTCCCGAAGGACGAGCCGGGCTTTCCTACATGGCTGTGCCGGTGGCCACCGATGGTCTCACCGGTCCGTCCTACCTCTGCGGCCTGCGGCAGAATGAGACCGACCGCACCAACCTGGCCGTGCAGCACGCGGGGACTTCGGGAAATATCACCTTGCGTGTCAGCCTTTATTCGGGGGATGACATGCTCTCCGACCCCCAACTGGTGTCGGAAGTGGCGCTGCCGCCGGGGGGGTTCAAGCAGTTCAACAGTATTTTGCATTCTGACGGTCTGACGCTGGACCAGGGCTATGCGAAAATCGAAAGGATCTCCGGGGAAGCGCCCTACTATGCCTATGCGGTGATCAACGACCAGGTCAATTCCGATGGTTCCTTTGTGGCTCCCGTTCGCGAGGACTGGATGGCCGGGCGTTCCGGATTGACCCTTCCGGTTGTCGTCGAGACCGGGGAGTCCCACAGCGAGGTGATCGTTTCCAACTGGTCTTCCGACGACAAGACGCTGACTTTCGATTTCGTCGATAGCGACATCGACGGTGGGAAACTCTCCTTTTCGATGGACATCGAGGCGGGCTCGCAGCAGATCCTGGGAGATTTCATCGATCAGGTCCGGCAGTCCGGGTTTGAAGCTCAATTGCCGAGTGACGGTTCCTATGCCGGCCCCCTGATGCTCACGATCGACGGAGACGGTGACGCCGAGGGTGACGGAGACGGACTGTTTCTGGGCGCCAGAACGATGACTCCCGGAGGAGGCGGACAGTACAGTTTTTTCTACCTGGGGGTGCCTGCCGGGACCGAGTTCAGCACCGGGGCCTGGTTGTACGGGCTGCAGCAGGATGACGAAGACCGCACCAATTTGGGCCTGCTGACGACTTCGAGTGCGGACAGCGAGGCCAATACCTACGCAATCGATCTCTATGATGGAGCCACCGGGCTCATGGTGAAGACACTCAGCCGGCAAGTTTCCGTCAATCAATGGGCCCAGATCGAAATGATTCTGGAGCAGGCCGAAATATCCCAGGGTTACGCCCACGTCAAGCGAACGGCTGGAGCCAACGACTTTATTACCTACGCGGTGATCAACGACGGGGGAAAGCCTGATGAGCGCAGTAACGATGGGGCCTTTGTCCCAGGAGTTGCGGACATCGCCCAATAGAACCGTTGCTCATTCGTCCCTTGGACCCCCGCCATCTCCTGACCACACCAACCCCGCTCTCAAACGCTCCGGCTGCGGAGCATCGCGACCGGCCCGATCCGAGAAGGCCTGAGTTCCTTGCCGGTTCCTTCTCGTCCCACCCCCGTCCGGTGATTTTCGGCCGAATCGTCCGTCGATCCCGGCGCCTTCTGCTGCTCTGGCTGCTCTGTGGTCTGCCGATGCAGGCGCAGAGGCCGGTCGGCAATCCCCACCAGCCCTCGCTGCGGCCTCAGCCCTACCAGCGCGCCGAAGCCTGCCTGCCCTGTCACCGGCGCCAGTACGACGAGCTGCGCAGCTCGGTCAAGTCCGGCTACCGAAGCGTCAGCTCGGTGTTCAATGCCCTGGAGTTGTCCGGAAATTTTCTGAGCGGTGGGCGGCTGCGGCCGGTCTACGGAGACAGCAACAAGATCACCGCCATCGACGTCACCGGAGTGGCCGGTCAGGGAAAGCCCCTGAACACCAACATGAACAGCGCCGACACCTTTACCCACATCAACCAGGTTCAGGCGGCCTTCTGCATCGGATGCCACGCCCCTCATATCGTGCTGATGGGGGAGGATCCGGAGCAAAGGGAAATACCCGAGCTGGAAGGAGTGGGCGGAAAATTTCGTCCCGATCTGATTCGTCCCTTGCGGGACTTCCATTTCGTGGACAGCTCCAATCGACAGATCCTGCCGGAGGAAATCGGTGGACCGGCGCCCCCCGGGGCCAGGCCTTCCCTGGGCGCACAGGGAATCAACTGCGACGTCTGTCACGACATCACCGCCCCGGACCTGGACCGCAGCCCCAACCGAGACGGTCTCGCCAATTCCAGCTTCGAATTGATCCCTTCCATCAGCAAGATCGGTCCCTTTCTCTTCCCTGCGCCGGTCAAGAACAATTTTCACGTCGCCAGCCGCGATCCCGATCAGATCGGCTATCTGCGCAGCAGCGACTTCTGCGGCAGTTGTCATGATGTGCGTGTTCCCGGGGACGGATCGGGATCCTTGACCCACCGGGAAATCAGCCTGAATCCGGAGAGTCGGAGCGTCAGTCTTTTCCGCCTCGAAAACCTGAACACCGAGTGGATGACGGGCCCCTACAACAGCACCCAAAACCCGTTCGGCAGGGTCATTCGTTGTCAGGACTGCCACATGTCCCTGTTTCCCTACGGCCAGGAAAGCACCTACCAGGTGGGGGAACTGGAAGTCACCAGTCCCACCCCGGGCCAATTTCCCTTGAACTTCTCGGCCGTGCCGGGGGTTTCGACGGACCGGAACTATCCGCTGCAACAGCGACAGGTGGTGACTCACTACATGACCGGGGTGGATGTTCCCATTTTGAGGACGGATGAGTTGCGGGCCCGCCTGGGCCAGGACTACCCCGATGTCGATGAGCCCGGAACGGATGAGTACGGGATTCCGCTGTCGCTGGCCCAGCGGCGCGAGGACCTCCTGAAGGCTTCGGTTCGAATCGACCTGGACAAGTCGGACCGGACGGCCCAACCCGGCCGGCCCCTGATGGTCAGGGTGACGGCCGTCGCCCTGACCGGCCACCGATTCCCGGCCGGATTCTCCCAGGAACGAACCGCCTACATTCAGCTCTCCATCAGGGACAACCGGGGATTCCTCCTCTACCAGTCCGGGTATGTGGTGGACAAGCCCCACCCGGAGGTGGGCGAGATGGCGCCCGATGGGAACCTGGACGATGAAGATCCCGAGCACCTTCATGCCGTGGTCGACCCCGGGCATCCCGCGGCCGTCTACCGGGTGGGACAGTTCACCAACGGGCATCGAAACCAGGTGTTTCAGTCGGGTCCGGACAACGGACCCGACGCCCGCATCTTCTTCGGGAGACCCAGCGGCCTGGTGCTGTGGCGCAACGAATTGACCCGGGTCTTCCTGCCGGGGGAAAGCCTGGGGCGTTTCAACGAGCAGGGTGAGCCGATTCGTTTGACCCGACCTCACATGGAGGAGACCTTCAGCGCCGTCCTGGCCAACTCGGTCGACAACTATCGCTCCCTGCCCCCATTGCAGCCCAGGACCTACGCCTATGAGGTGGTGCTTCCGACCCGGGAGGAACTGGAGCTGCTTGGGGTTGGAGAGCTGGAATCGCCTCTGCACGTCCAGGCCCAGGTCAACTTCCTGCACTTTCCTCCCCTGTTTCTGCGCTTCATGGCCAGGACCACCAGCGCGGAGGGTCCTGGGGGACGCGATTACCACCTGATCGACGAGAAGCTCATCGACGACCTCCTGGTGAACGTGCGCGGCATTGCCTCGGCCGACCTCACCATCGACCTGGAGGCGCCATGATCAGAAGGGAAATACAGTTGCTGGCCATCCTGGGATTGCTGATCGCGGCCCTCTCCCTTTGGATCGGCTACGGGGAAGCCTGGTCGCAGAACGGTCAAGCCGGCGGGCAGCAGCGCAACCCCAACTACCTGGATCGAAACCCCTTTTACTTCGAGGGAAAGGTCGACTACGAGTTGTTGGGCATTGATCAGCCGGTGGATGCCTGGGAATTCATGCAACGAGGGATCCACCGCCAGGACGATCTGGAGGATCGAGACGGAGCCATTCAGGACTACCGCGCCGCCATCGAACGCAACAACCCGGAAAACGGCACCTGCCAGATTGTGAAGACCCTGCCTTCGACCACCCTCGAGTTCCAGCAACTCACCCCAGCCCCCTGCCTCTTCACCCCGCGACTCAGGCTGGGCTACCTCCTGCTCCATGAGGACGCCATGCAGGCCATCGAGCTCTTCCGCCAGGTGACCGACATCGATCCGCAGCGGCTGGAGGTGAACGCGCTCATTGGCGAAGCCTACGAACTCCTGGGGGACGAGGCCTCGGACGCCGAGGACAGGGAGACCTTTTATCTGGAAGCGGTCGGTGCGCTGAAGGCCGAGCTGGCCCTCTCACCGGTCACCGAGCTGACCCGCAGCCTGACCGGCGACGAGGCCAACAATGCCCATGCCCATTGGAATTTGGCAAGGATTCAGGAGAAGTTGAGCAACCTTCCGGAGGCGCTGTTTGCGCTCGATCAGTATCTCAAGGCCACCCGTTGGCACAGCGACGTCTATCCCTGGCGGATTCCACTGGCCCAACGACGCATGGAGCAATTGAGAGCACGCCTGGGTCCCTCCTCGGGCGAATGAAAGGTCTGGTGAGCCAGCATGGCGCTCCGCACCCTCACATTGCCTGCCGCTGTGGTCGGCTTGTGCCTGGTCGCCTACTCCCAATCCTCCCGGCTCACCATCGAAGACGCCTGGAATGAGTTGCTGGGCAGTCCTTCCGGTGAGGGCACCCGGAGCCTCCTGGTCTCCCCGGCACCTCCGGTTCCCGAGAGCGCTTCTCGGGATTTTGCCGACCATTTTTTCTACAACACCCGTTCCGAGTATGTTCACCAGCAGGCCACCTTCAGCGGCCGGCCCACCCTGACGGGCGTCGTCGACCGTGAACCGGGACCGGTGGCCGATCCCACGGCCGTTCCCTTTCCCGGAGCCTTTCAGCCTCGCTCCGGCCATCTCTTCTCGTCCATGAACTGGGGGACCCGGGGGTGGCTCTCACCGCGGATCAACACCAACTTTTCCCTCCGCTATCGCCAGGATTTGTCGGCCCTGGACATCGGTTCGCCGGCCCGCTCGGTGCTGAATACCTTTTCCCGGAATCGGCTGTTCGAGCTGACCGGCGGTGTGGTCGAGTTGAACGGGTTGACCAGCCAGGGGACGCTTTCCGATTCGGCCCTGCGCCTGGGTCGGCAGAACATCTACGGGGCCGAGATGGCGACGGTGGACGGATTCTCGTTCTCGCTGGATCGGCCGAAGTACCGGGTCAGCCTTTTCGGAGGACGGCGCTTTACCTACTACTCCAACCCGCTTCAACGGGCCATCGGCGGCGGAAGCCTCGGTTTTCGGCTTCCGGGAGGCGGCAGCTTCGAGTACCAGGGCCTGTTCCATGTCAAAGGGATCCACCGGCTGGTTTTTCGCCAGCCGTTGCAACCCTCCTGGATGGCGGGGGCTCACTACAAATCGGTCGGTTCCAGGCCGGTCGACTTGGGCGCTCATCTCAGTTACCTGCCTGCCGACGGGCGTACGGGAGCACGGTTCGCCTTTGCCCAGAAGCTGTCCGAACACGACTTCATCTATGACTACACCCTGTGGGTCAGAGACGGAGATTCCTTCAATCGCCTGAGGCGACTGAACTTCGGCGTCATTTCGCCTCACCGGCAGTTATCCCTCGAGGCCCACCGGCAGATTTTCGAGGCGGCCACTGTGGGGGGAGCCGTTTGGGTGCGTCGCTTGAACCGGGAAGGCGACGCAGGCCCCTTCGACACCTCGTTCGAGGACTATCGAACCCATCTCCGGTTGTTCCCTCTGCGACGGACAACCGTGCTGCTGGAGTTCCACCGCCGCCGCACCGATCGCCCCAGCCCGCTTGGAGCCCAAGGCTTCGACGAAGTGCGCAACGCCGGTGAGACTCGCACTCGGGACATCAGCCTTGAAGTCAGCCGCTCTTTCGGCGAGGATCGGCTGGGGCTCACCTTCGGGGGCTACCATCGAGAGATCGACTTGCAGAATCGATTCTTTTTCATGGATAGGGCCCAGGTGCTGGGCGCCATCGGCGGGGCCTGGTTTCGGCTGGATCAGCGCACCCGCCTATACTTTCGCTACGGGCTGGATGAGGACTTCGCCATCTTCAGGCCCAGCCTGCTGCGATTCCAAACCTATCGCATGGGATTGGACTGGAGGCTCTGATTCGAGCCTCTCCGCTCTCTGTTGTCTGATGAAGATGCTCGATTCCGAAACTTGCGAAAAGCTCATGAGAAAGCGCAGGTGCCGGCTGGTCGGCCTGATGCTGCTCACCGCCTCCGGGGTGGCGCTGACCCTGATCCACGGTGGCGCCGAGGAAACCGGAGCCCCTCCGGCCGAATACCGCTTGCATGATCACCACGTGGGTCAACTGGGCCTGGAATGCAGTGACTGCCATGTGCCGAAGCACCCGGAATCGGTGGTCCTGGCCCGTCCAGGCCATCCTCAATGCATCTCCTGCCACCAGGAGGACTTTCAGGGCCAACCTGGTGTTGGCCTGTGCCAGGCGTGCCATGCCTCCTTCCAGCCCACGGGCTCGGACGACCTGCGTCCCTATCCCGAGTTCGGCAAGCCTCAGGCGCTCCTGTTCCGGTTCTCGCACGCACAACACCTGGACAAGGAGGAGCGCCTGGACCCGGCTACGGGGTTTCGCGCCGACTGCACCTTTTGCCACAAGTTCGAGGGAGAGGGGGTTTTCGCCGGGTTTCCGGGTCACGCCGAATGCGCCGCCTGCCATTCCAAGCCCGGCATCCTGCCCAGCCTCACAGCCCGTTCCACCAGCGCCGATTGCAGCCAGTGCCACGGCGCGGCCGAGCGGGACAACCCGGGTTTCAGCAAGGAGCGGCGGCTGGCGGGATCTCACCAGGCCCCGGCATCGTCAGTGAACCTGAAATTCGCCCATCTGCCCCATCTGCGATCCAATGAGGCCGAGCGAATCTCGTGCGTTACCTGCCACTACGAAATCCCCCAGAGTCAGCGCCTGGCCGATCTCAGCCATCCGGAAATTCTGGACTGTGTGGCCTGCCACGACGGGCGGCAGGAGTTGGTATCCCATTTCAGGATGGAGGACTGCCAGGCCTGCCACCTGGAGCCTCGGGACGGGGTCCTGCCTGCCAGCCACAGCCGCAGTGTCAAGCCCCTGTCTCACAGCGCCGGTTTCCGCAGGCACCACCAGGAGGAAGCCTCGGCCGAGAATGCCAAGTGCTTCGTTTGCCACGCCCATGTTTCCCCTGCCGTTCGCCGGGGAGGGGATTGCGCGGCTTGCCACCAGGTGATGCGGCCCCTTTCCCACACCCCGCGCTGGCGGGATGCCATCCACGGAAAGCAGGCGGCCCTGGATCGCCAGGCGTGTGCTGTTTGCCACACGGCCGACACCTGTTCGCGATGCCACAACCAGGTTCCCAGAAGCCACCTTCCGCTCGGATTGTTCAAGGCCGGAGCCCACGCCGACCTGGCTACCCTGCAGTTGCGTTCCTGCTTTACCTGCCACACCTTCGAGGAGAGCTGTGCGGCATGCCATCTGCGGTAAGGACATTCGGAAGGTTCCCATGAAACGGAGAGAGTTCCTGGCTGCTTCCACCACCGCCCCGGCATTGCTGTTTGCCCGGACCGGAGCAGGCCGGGAAGCCACCAGGAGTCGGGATGGCTTCCTGATGGAGCACGGCTTTTGGGACTACACCACCCCGGGGGCCGGGGGGATGGAGTCTTACGGGCAGGACGACTATCTTTCCCTGCTCGACGACATGGCCGCGGCGGGCATGAACTCCCTGATGGTCTACGTGAAGTGGCTGACCACGGGTTATCGCTCCCGCCTGCCGTTTCAGGACCAGTCTCCCGACAACCCGGTCATCGCCTCCGGCAACTCCTTGCTGCAGCGGACCATCGAGGAGGCGGCTCAACGCGGGATCAAGGTCTGGCTGGGCGGCGCCGTGACCTATTTCGACACCTCCAGGTTTCGAGCCGATCCCTACCGAACCTACACCCGGTTGAGCGGGTTCGATCTGCCGGTCGAGGTGGGGTTGTACGACACCGACACTCCCGGCATCAGCGAGCGCATCGTCCAGATCTATGAGGAGCTGGTGGAACTGTTCCCAGGCGCCGGAGGCCTGGAAGTGGAGCTTGAAGGGGCCGGAGTGGAGAACCCCCGCCGCATACCGCTCTACGATCGATGGGCCAGGGAAAACGGGCGACCGCCATTTGTGGAACTGGGCCACCCGTTCAATCCCCGGTCTTTCGATGTGCCTGACTGGCGGGACTACACCACCGATTCCCGCCTGAGGGTGCTCCGAGCGGTTGAGGATGCCGTGCGGGCCAAGGGTTTTCGGGGGGACCTGGCCACGATCTGCGAAACGGGCTCGTCATCCTACGCCCTGGGTCAGGCCGTCAATCTGAAGGAGTTCCACCGGCGCTTTCCCGACTGGGTCGCCACCACCTACGAGTACGACAAGTGGAACCACCGCTACGGCATGATGGACCTGTGCATCGACCACCCCAAGCGCGAGGGGCTCCAGGTGTTTTATCTGCCCCGAGGCGTCATGACCTGGGGAAGCCGTTGGCCCTTGCCGATGGCCCTGGAGCAAAGTTGGCGGATGGACATCGAGGACATTGCAAGATTCAAGCCCCGGGGAGTGTGGTGGTTCGGAAGCGGTGGGCGCAACGAAGGCGCCCACGTGAGTCTTGCCCGGCTGAAGCAGTCCGGCTACGACAGCGGAGAAGCGGCGCGGCGGGCCTTGTTGAAGGTGGCTTCGGAACTACGAGTCCTGCAGGCCTGAGGGCGAATGCCGTGGAAGAGCAGCGGAGAATATCAAGCCTGTTCTTCGCGTCAAGTGCGCAGAATAGGCTTGACGATGCGGAGAATGGCAGGCATTATCTACGCATGGAGTGCGTAGAATGAGTCGTTATATTTACCAGTTCGCTGAATGGCCCGGTTTTGCATGGGATCATGATGCCTTGGCTGCCCCGTTGGCCGACATCCGTCACCGGCAAGGGCGCTTGTTGGGTCGGATGGAGAGTCTGGGCTTCTCTCTCCGGCAAGAAGCCGGACTGGAGACACTGACGTTGGATGTCGTCAAATCCAGTGAAATCGAAGGCGAGAACCTGGACTCGGATCAGGTACGTTCGTCCCTTGCCCGGCGGTTGGGCATGGACATTGCCGGGGCGATTCCCGCAAGCCGGAACGTCGAGGGTGTTGTCGAAATGATGCTGGATGCCACCCGGAGCATTGACAAGCCCCTCACGGAGGATCGCCTCTTTGCATGGCATGCGGCGTTGTTTCCTGCAGGGCGCAGCGGCATGCGCAAGATCATCGTCGGTGCCTGGCGCGACGACGCGGATGGACCCATGGAGGTGGTCTCCGGCCCCGCCGGCAGGGAACGCGTACACTACCAGGCGCCGGCTGCTCCAATGCTGGATCAGGAGATGGCTCGGTTCCTGGATTGGGCCAACGAGCCCGACGGTACCGATCCCGTACTCCGGGCGGCACTGGCGCACCTGTGGTTTGTGACCATTCACCCGTTCGAAGATGGCAACGGCCGCATCGCGCGGGCGATTGCCGACTGGTCACTGGCGCGGTCCGAGAAGAGCCCGCAGCGCTTCTACAGCATGTCCTCCCAAATCCACCAGGAACGGGATGCCTATTACAAGATTCTGGAAAGGACGCAGAAGGGGAGGCTGGATGTCACGCCTTGGATGGCGTGGTTCCTGGCCTGCCTGGGACGCGCGTTCCAAGGAACCGAGTCGACGCTGGCCACCGTGCTTCACAAGGCCCGGTTCTGGCGGAAACACGCAGACCTGAACATCAACGACCGACAGCGTTTGCTCCTCAACCAGGTACTGGATGGATTCGACGGAAAACTGACCTCCTCAAAGTGGGCCAGGATTGCGAAGTGTTCCCAGGACACGGCGATCCGAGACATTCAGAATCTGGTGGCGCGCGACGTCCTCAAGAAGGACCCGGGAGGCGGGAGGAGCACCAGCTACTCGCTGGCGGAGGGCTAGCCCGAACTATTCATGAAGGGTGGGCCAATGGCTGGTGGGGGAATGATCTCGACACGCTACCGTGTTGAAATGGGTTTTTGGTCTGTGTTTCGGTCTGGAGGGACATTTCTACAGAAAACTGGCATTGAGGGCCAGCCATCGGGGCAGCGGTCGGCCGGGATATTGAGGCGGTCCCAACATCCTGCGATTGTCGTGCTGGCCGATAGGCTCCATGAGGCGCCAGCCCGGAGCCGATTGCGCCATTGTCTGGGTCGTGCCTGAGGAAATGCTTCGGGTCGGGGAGGCCGTCGCCTTGACCTAAGCCGAAATCGAGCCAGTATGAGGGTGCACCGGACCGCTCGACTGTGGAGTGATCCAAGACGAATCAGGCGTGGGCTGCCTTCGCAGACTGTGGCCGACTATTCAGGAAATGAATCCACTTCTGTGTAAGTTGCTCGTGAACTAAATCCGCTCCGGTTCTTACATCAGGATTGTCGCGAGCCGCAACCAAGTCGTTCCACCTGTCCTTCATTACCGCCAGGGCGATATCCAATTCGTAGAACGGCCCAGGTGGCGACTCTTTCTCGCAAATGTCACCAGCATCGGTTTCTCTCAACCGATAATGCGCAAGAAGGTCATCCAACCCGATCCAGCCCAACGCCACAGCTAGTGTTTCGAGGGGCCACTCATAAAAAACCGTACTACCAGGAACAGATGGCAGCCCGATTGCCACTGTTCGAAGCCCACGGTCGTCGACGAATCTCAGTCGCACCTCATCAAGCACAATAATCGCCTCTGCGTTTCCAAAGTACTCCTCATCGAAGCTGTCTGAAATCAGCTTCGGGAGCCCCCCTGCGAAAGTTGAGAGGTCCCTCATGATGGACTCCGCAAATGAACTCGTACTCATGCCAGCCTCCACTACGGCACGAACGCGTTCTGCGTGGGCAGCACTGCTATGCCGCAGCTTTTCAGATAAAGGATCTCACGATACAACCAAGTCCCCAGCGGAGTTTGCGAAGGGTCATGCGAAAAGACAAGCCGATCCTGGCCAGCAATGACAGGTCGCAGAAAGGCTTTGTTCGCAGACCATTGCTGCCGTTTACTCATTCTCTT
Organism: Terriglobia bacterium; assembly: GCA_963665655.1. Taxonomy (GTDB): domain Bacteria; phylum Acidobacteriota; class Terriglobia; order Versatilivoradales; family Versatilivoraceae; genus Versatilivorator. Next base: position 2,047,853 of record OY762429.1, on the reverse strand, counting down.
CCATTTGTTTGCTGGAATGCTAAACGATCTCGCACAATCCAATTTTGATGCCAGCGCCAAGTAGTTGGGATAGTGCCCGAGCACTGTGTTCGCCACAGTCAGATTCCCTGGTGTTAGAAAAAGCCTTGGTCAACGCCGTGAGCCACTGTGATCGCAAAACCAGCTTACTAGGTTTCACACCCTCGCTCAACCCAAACATCGGCAAGACGTCACCGTGGGCAGTGACACGGTCCCCGGTGTCGCTGGCTGGCACTCGCGGATGGAGATCCTCGGAGGGAGGCGGCGGAAAGGTTCCTCGGTGCGTTTTCGATCCTGCTCAATAAGGTGTACGGAATGCTGTCGTGGTATTTCACCTTGGAGCACTCCCCCAAAACACATAGGTCTGTTGTTTCACTCTCGAATCATCCGCACCTGGGCGGGGACACAGTCCGGACGCCCCGCGGCTTCTGTTGGGACCGGCCGGGACAGTGTGCCATAATCGCCATAGTGGAAGTACAGTGAGTGACTGTTGCGGCTGGCCTCGACGGATGACCGGGGCGCCCGATTGCGGGAGGCCCCTGAAACCAAGGCCCCATGATTGTGATTCTTCCAACGCTGGCTCTGCTGGCCCTGCTGTGGCCGGGCACGGCCCTGGGCCGGGAGGCCCCGGTTCAGGAGCAGGGTCGGCCGGTGCAGGTCCTGGACTACGGATACGTCTCATCCGAGGAGTGCCAACGGTGCCATCCGGAGAACCACGCCAGTTGGCATGCCTCCTACCATCGGACCATGACCCAGGTGGCGACCCCGGAAGCGCTGGCCATTCCCATCGAGAAGGTGGAGTTGAAGCTGGAGGGCCAGACCTACCATTTGAAGCGAGAAGAGGATCGCATATGGGCGGATATGCCCCACCCGTCCATGGGGCGCATCCAGAGGCCTATCGTCCTGACCACGGGGTCGCACCATTTCCAGATGTACTGGTTTTCCAGCGGCGCCACGCGCAAGCTGGAATTGTTTCCCTTTGTCTACGCCATCCAGGAAGGCCGCTGGATCCCCGAGAAATCCACCTTCCTCATGCCGCCCTCACCCCGCATTTCCACTCAGCCGGGGCGCTGGAACCAGGCTTGCCTGCAGTGCCACACCACTCTGGGCCGCCCCCGGGTAGCGACTCAGAACAACATGGATACCCAGGTGGCGGAGTTCGGCATCGCCTGCGAAGCCTGCCACGGTCCGGGGGCGCAACATGTCCAGGTCATGAGCCGGCCGGGCAGCCTGGAAGCCTATCGCAGCGGCAAACTCGAGCTGAATATCGTCAATCCCGCCAAGCTGCCCCACGACCGCTCCTCCCAGGTCTGCGGACAGTGCCACAGCGTCTTTACCTTTGGTGACCGGCAGGAACTGGTCCAGTGGTTGAACCACGGCTTTTCCTACCGGCCGGGCCAGGATCTGAACGACAGCCGCTTTCTGATCCGATACGACCAGAGTCGGGACGCTCCCCAGATGGAAGCTTTTCTGAAGGCTCAGCCACGGTTCCTGGAGTCGGTCTTCTGGTCGGACGGAATGGTTCGGACGGCTGGAAGGGAATACAGCGGTCTTCTGGAGTCGGGGTGTTACCAGATGGGTCAGATGTCCTGCCTGTCCTGCCACCGCCTGCACAAGGCGCCGGAGGATCCCCGCTCCCTGAAGTCCTGGGCCAACGACCAGTTGCAACCGGGGATGGACACCAATCAGGCTTGTCTGCAGTGCCACCCCGCCTTCGAGTCCAGGCTGGAGGAGCACACCCATCACAGGCCGGGTTCTCCCGGAAGCGAGTGTTACAACTGCCATATGCCTCACACTTCCTACGCCCTGCTGAAGGCCATTCGCAGCCATCAGATCAACAGCCCCACGGTGGCCGCCAGCCTGGAAACGGGCCGGCCCAACGCCTGCAACCAGTGCCACCTCGACAAGACCCTGGACTGGGCGGCCCGGAACCTGCAGAAGTGGTACGGGGTGCCCAGGCCCAAGCTGTCCAAGGAACAAGAAACCATCGCGGCCTCGGTGCTCTGGACCTTGAAGGGGGATGCCGGCCAGCGGGCCCTGATGGCCTGGAGTCTGGGGTGGGAGTCCGCCAGGGCCGCCTCCGGTTCCGGGTGGATGGCGCCCTATCTGGCCCAGTTGCTGGAGGACCCCTACGATGCCGTCAGGTTCATCGCCTACCGCTCGCTCAGCCGACTGCCCGGTTTCAGCGACTTCCAGTACGACTACGTGGACTCTCCCCAGCGGCGCGCCAAGGCTCGCCTCGAGGCCCTGGAGATCTGGCGCCGAGCCGGCCGGCGACATCGGAACGCAAACGGGTCTGCCGTCCTGTTCGATGGCCGTGGCAAGCTCCGGCAACAGGCCTTCGATCGCCTGCTCAGCCAGCGGAACGACTATCCCCTGGGCTTGGCCGAGTAAGCGGGTCCTGCCTGTCTCCCGGTGTTCTGTCTCAGATCCAGGATCCGGGTTTGCGAGGCCGTATGATCAAACGGGTTCTGTCTCCGTTGCATCTCCTGGCCATGGTTGTTCTGTGGATCGCCCCCCAGCTTCTCGCCCAGTCGGAGCACTATCGCAAGGCGCTGGCAAGCTATCGGGACAAGCGTTACCTGGAGGCCCTGGTCTGGATTCAGCAGGCAGTGGCGGCGGAGGACGGCAAGGCAAGCTATTACCTGCTTCAGGGCGAGGTCTGCCGCGCCCTGCGTCAGTTCAGCGACGCCGAGGCCTCCTTGCGCCGAGCGGTCGAGTTGCAGCCCGATCTGGCCGGGGCCCATTTCGAGCTGGCCGTTCTTTTCCTGCGGGACGAGAAGCACCGCCAAGCCGCCACGGCGCTGGAGCGGGTTGTGGCCGTCGAGCCCGGCAATCTGAGAGCCCGTCTCCTGCTGGGCAATGTCTACTGCCTTCAACTCAATCTCGACAGCCTGGCCTTGCAGCAGTTTGCCGAGGTGGCAAGGGCCGACCCCCGCTATCCCGCCGTCCACTTCGGCCTGGGGAGACTTCTTTTCAGGCAGGGCAAGGACCGTGAGGCCGTCGAGCATTTCCGATCGGAGTTGGAGGCTCATCCGGAACATGCGGAGGCCCGTTTTCACCTGGCCAAGGCCCTGCTGAGAATGGGCCGCACCGAGGAGGTTCTGGGCCATTTGCAGGCGCTCCAGGGCAAGAAGGTGGACCAGGCGGAACGTCACTTCTTCCTGGCCAAGACCCACCACCGCCTGAAGCAACCGGCCCAGGCCATTGAAGCGCTGTTGCAGGGGATTGGCCTCAAACCCGACTTTCCGGACGCACACTACCTGCTGGCCCGACTCTACCTGGAGACCGGGCGCTCCGAGGATGCTCGGGAGCAGATGGATCGGTTCGAAAAGATACGCGACCGGGAAGGACGGGGCCGGCTGAGGCCATGAGCGTGTTTCGCAAAGCCATAGGGGTTTGGCTTGGCTTGTGTCCGGCGCTTGCGGCCGGGGGGCTCCTTTGGGCGGATCCGGTTCCCCGGTTCACCAATGTCACCGGTTCCAGCGGCATCGATTTCCTCCATATCAACGGCCCCGAGAAGACCAAGCCCTACCTGTTCGAGGCCAAGGGCGGCGGGGCCGGCTTCTTCGACTACGACAACGACGGCTGGCTGGATCTGATCATGGTTCAGGGGTCCACCCTGGAACGCTTCCGCAAGGGAGACAACCCGCACGGCGCCCTCTATCGGAACCAGGGGGACGGGACCTTCAAGGAGGTGACCCGGGAGGCGGGATTGACCCGGCCGGCCTGGGGGATGGGAGTCACCCTGGGGGACTACGACAACGACGGCTTTGTGGATGTCTACTTGAACAACTTGCAGGCCAACGTCCTGTACAGGAACCGGGGAGACGGCACCTTCCGGGACGTCACCGCGCAGGCCGGCGTGGGAGACGCCGGGTTGAGTTCTTCTTCGGCCTTTGGCGACTACGACCTGGACGGAGACCTGGACCTCTACGTCTGCAACTACGTTCGCTACGACTTCGACCGTCTACCCCCGCCGGGATCCAAGCCCATCTGCAGCTACCGGGGAGCTCCGGCCTTTTGCGGTCCACTGGGGCTGGAGGGGGCGGCCAATCGCCTCTACCGCAACAACGGAGACGGCACCTTCTCGGAGGTCACCGCGGCAGCGGGGCTGAACGTGAAGAACCGCTATTACTCCCTCGGGGTCGTGTGGGCCGATCTGGACAGCGACGGGGATCCGGATCTCTACGTGGCCAACGACAGCACGCCCAATCAGCTCTTTGTCAACCAGGGAGACGGAACCTTCAGGGAAATGGGATTCCTGAGCGGCCTGGCGACCGACGCCGACGGGCGTTTTCAGGCAGGCATGGGGGTGGATGCGGCCGATTACGACAACGACGGGCGTCCAGACCTGTTCGTGACCAACTTCGCCGACGACTACAGCACGCTCTATCACAATCGAGGAGAGCTCCTGTTCGAGGACGTGAGCCAACAGGCCCGGCTGAGCCAGCCGGAGTGGATGCTGGTCGGCTGGGGGGCCGGATTCTACGACCTGAACCACGACGGCTGGAAAGACATCTTCCACTCCAACGGTCACGTGTATGCGCTGGTGCTGACGGCCGGCTGGTCCGACCGCTACTACCAGCCTTCGTCCTTCTACCTGAATCGAAGAGACGGAACCTTCAGGGATGTGAGAAAGTCGGCTGGACCGGATCTGCAGAAAGAGCTGGCGGGCCGGGGCATGGCCTTTGGAGACCTGGACAACGACGGCGACATCGACTTCATTATCGGGAACCTCAACGGGACTCCCCAGCTCTTCAGGCATGAAGGCGCCCGTCCCAACCATTGGGTCATGTTCCGCGCCAGGGGGGGGCGGAGCAACCGTGACGGCATCGGCGCCCGCATCACGGTGGTTGCCGGCCAACTCCGCCAGGTCCGGGAGATCAAGCGAACCGTCGGGATCTTTTCGGCCAGCGACCCCAGGGCTCATTTCGGCTTGGGGGTCGCCGAGCGAATCGACACGGTGCAGGTGACGTGGCCCAGCGGGGTGGTGCAGGAATTTCGCGGCCTCGATGCCGACCGGCACTATCGGATTGATGAAGAGAACGGCCTCTCGGACGAGTTCTGAGGAACGGGCTTACAAGGCTCCCGCCTTGCGGTAGATGCGTTTCCGGTAGGCTTCGTGGCGTTGCAGGGCTTCCGGGTTGACCTCGGTGCTGCGCCCGCGGTAGTCGAGCACGAATCCGCGGCGATGGGAATCGGTGTTGTTGGGGCCGCTGCGGTGGACGGTGAGGAAGTGGTGGATGGAGGCGTCTCCCGGTTGGAGCAACGCCGGGACTTCCGGATAGAGTTCGGGGTCGGGAGGCTCGGAGAGGGCCTTGGTGAACAGGGGAATTCCCGTCCGGACGTGGGGGATTTCTCCCAGCCGATGGCTGCCGCGGACGAAATGGACGGCGCCGTTTTCGAGGGTGGTCTCATCCAGGGCGATCCAGATCACCAGGCCGTAGGGGGGCAGGTAATTGAAGTAGGCGTTCTCCTGGTGGTAGAGGGCCGGCGAACCGACGCGTGCGGGCTTGTAGAAGACTTCAGTGGTGATGGGTTCCACCGGCTCTCCCAGGCAGGCGCCGAGCAGATCCAGGGTGGCCGGCCGCCGGAGCGCTTGCTGAAAGTACTCATCATGGAGTTCCATTCTGGAGAACTGCTTCAGCGGCCCGCTCCAGCCCGATTCATAGACCACGTGAATCCGGGGGACGGAGGGCAGGACCTCGGCAATGTAGCGGTCGATCTCCTGCTCCGTCTGCTTCAATTCCCCGGCGTCCAGGAATCCCTTCACCACTACGAACCCGTCTTCCTGAAACCGGGCGGCCAGTTGAAGTGTATCCGGTATTGAAGGCATTTCGTGCTTTTCGGCTTGCACGATCCGAGGTAGTGGGAAAGGACGCAGCTTGGGCGAGTAGCCTCAGAAGATCAACTTGCCCAGGGTGAGAATCAGCGTCACGATGCTGGCGGCCATCAGCCAGAGATTGCGATAGAGTGTCTTGAACTCGTTGGCCACGCTGACTTCGACCCTGGCGATTTGGTCCTTTACGGCACCGATGTCGGCTTTCATCCCAACGATGTCTGCTTTCATCCCAACGATGTCGGCTTTCATCTCGACGATGTCGGCTTTCATCTCGACGATGTCGGCTTTCACGTTGTCCAGATCGTTCTTGGAAGCCAGTTGCTCTCCGACGGGAATCGAAGTAGCGGCGGCCTTTGCCTTCTCTTCAGAAGCACCGGCATCGATCAGTGCCTCGTAGACTTCCGTATGCATAAGGCTCATTTTACTTCGCTCCAACGCAGCCAGGATGTTTTGAAACTATAGCACCCGCCGGTGCTCTTGTCTGTCGTTCTTCCCGGTCTTTCACTCCGATCGGTAGTTGACCTCCAGCCGCACGCCTTGAAACTGCGCCCGGGAGGCCATCCCGGGCAACCGCTCCGGCCGAACGGCCCCCGGCCTGGGGCGCGAGCCCTTGAGCGCCAGCACCACGGAGTTCATTCCCTGGCGCAGTGGGGGAGCATCCACGGGGTAGCTCATCCGATACTCGCCCTTGCCGGCGTCGATGACCGTCGATTGTCCGCCGGCCAGGTCCTTGCCGTTCACCCGGCAGACCACCGCCTCCGGCCGGGCAGCGCCCCTCACATCCAGCACCAGCCTCATGGCGTCAAGCGATCCGTTTTCCTTGGCCGAGGCCAGGTCGTCCCCGACCACCAGCGGAACCCTTCCCACCACTCCGTATTTGATGGCTCCGTCCCGGCTTACAGGCAGCGGCCGAGGGCTGGAGATATGTGCGTAGTAGTCGATCACTCCACCGGTGTGGTTATCCACGCAAAAGAGCTTGTTCCTGGCCGCCAGCGTGCGGCGCTCGCCGATATCGCTCAGGCAGGCATAGGACCGCCGGCGGGTCTCGACCAGATCCTGACCGGTCTTGTACTCGAAGGGCGTCCCCAGGTTCCACAGGTAGATGCCGTCGGCGCCGGTCCGGAACCAGTTGCTGGCCATGCCCCGCACCCCCTCCAGAAAGCTTCCCCCGGACACGTTGTTTGCGGCGCTCTGGTTGATGCAGGGATAGACCAGCACGCCGTGGGGGTGGGCCGCGGACGTGAACTCGGCCAGGGGCAGGCTGAAGGGGGCATAGCCGCCTCCGGCAATCAGAATGTCCACCAGGTCCTCTTCCAGCCAGCCTTTCAGGTCCAGCCCGATGTTCAGGGCCAGTTGAAAGCTGTCCGGCACTCTAGTGGCCAGCAGCAGCGGACGGCCCCGCCGCTGGGCCTGGCTGTCGGTGAGCTTGCGGATGCGGCGCATGAAGGCCGTCATGATTTCGACCTGGTCGGCGCTCACCGGCTTTCCCTGCATGGTGGGGCTGAAGAACACCGGGTGGCGAATGAAGTCCAGCTCGAAGCCGTCAACGTCGTAACGGCGGGCGACCTCCTCGATGATCTCGAACTTGCGCTGCCGCACCTCCGGGTGGGAGAAGTCCTGGGAGGTGACATAGAGATCCAGAGAGGTGAGCCTGCCCAGGGGATCCACCAGAAACTCCGGATGTTCCTTCTTCCAGGTGGTCAGGCCACCCTCGATGAAGCTGTCGTGAACGTCGTTCATGCGAACCGAGGCCAGGATCTCCATCCCCTGAGATCGGGCAAAATCGATGACGACCTGCAGGGGGCCGCGGCCTGACCGGATCAACCGCTTCACGTTGGCGGTGACCTTGGACCAATAGGCGGGCGGCCCGCCGTGGGCGTCGCCGTAGATGGGCTGGATCTTGCTGTCGTACACCGGCGCGTCGGCCCACCCCCCCAGGATGGACCAGGAAACGGTATCGACCTGGGTCCCGGCCAGGGGTTGCAGCCGGCGCTTCAGGAATCCTTCCGGGGTGCCGGCGTCGTCGCGGGACAGCTCGTAGCTGTCGTCATTGAAGATGATGCGGCGCTGCCTGGCCGCCGCTTCCACCCGGGCCTTCTTGGCGTCCGACCAGTTGGCCCGCGGGTCCGGAACCGGTCCGGAGCAGGACAGGATTCCAGCCAGGGCCAGACAGATGCCGGCTCCCAGGGCGAAGCTCGTTGCCAGTCTCCGTCTATCCTTTGGGCTTCGGTCAGTCATGCTTGAACCTCCTCCGCCCGATCGATCGGGGCGAAAAGAAACAGGTAAGTTCCGCCCCGCCCTGCCGCGCGGATCATTCGAGGGTGAAACAACCAATCTTCATGGCCTATCGGGAACAGTGCCCTGTCGCGTGAATCCGGATTATTGAACATGGATGCACAGGATGCACAGGATTATTAGGACGAGAGCTTCCTGCACCAAAAGCCGGCTCGGGCGATGATTCGGTGCAGAATTGCGGATGTCTAGGACTGCGAGCCAGCCGTCTCTGGAAAAATCCTGTGCATCCTGTGCATCCATGTTATTAAACCATCTACCCATACGTGACTCGGTTGTCCCCCCCATGAAAACGCATCCATTCGTTGATTGGTGTTCATTCGTGTCCATTGGTGGTTGGTCGTTCCCCTTCGTGGATTCATCTATTGCCCCTCAACAGATCCTTATAGGGCCCTCGGTGGAAATCGCTTCGCCCTTCCCGACCATTGGCGGAATCCTCTCGATCTTTCTCCAACCCCTTCGTAGTCCTTCGTCTCATCCGGCAGGGATCATCGAGCAAAGCGCTCGATCCGCTCCTTCAGCTCCCGGTAGCTTTCCAGCGCCTGCCGGGCCTGTTCGGACTGTCCGGCATCCCTGTAGAGTCTGGCCAGCAGGCGGTGAGCCACCGGATTGTCGGGCAGGAGCCGGATGGACTGCCGGGCAGCCGCAATGGCCTTGTCCAGTTGTCCGAGCCTGCGATAGACCTTGGCCAGACCGAAGTGGAGATCGGGGAGCGAGACCGTTTGGCTCTCCGGGGAAACGGCAGTCAAGTGGGAGAGAGCCCGCTTGGGTTTTCCGAGCTGCAGCAGCAGGTCCGCAAGCTCCAGCCGGGCCTGGCCGGCGTCGGGGTGATCTTCAACCTCCTGCTGCAAGGCTTGCAGGGCCTCCCGGAACTTCCCGGCGTCCAGGTAGACGGCGGCCAGGTGGTAGTGAGCCCAGGCGTAACGGGGATCCCTGGCCACCACCGCCTCGAACTGCCGGAGAGCCTTGCTCCTCATGTTCTGCTGGTGGTAGGTCCGCCCCAGGTGCATCCTGGCCTTGAGGTGGCCGGGGTCCAGTTCCAGGGCTTTTTCCAGGAGCCGGATGGCCTCTTCCACCGGCTCGCTGGTCTCGTTTCTGGCGCCCATCCCCATGGGATCGGTCGGGTCCTCGGTCTCGCTCCGCTGCTGGAGCATGAGAGCCGCCACGCCGTAGTGGACGTCGGCTTTGGAGGGGTCCAGAGCCAGGGCCTTGCGCAGTTCGGGTTCGGCGTCGCTGTACTGATTGAGCTGCAGCAGCGTCATGCCGTACAGGTGCCGGTAGTCGGCGTTCTCACCGTCCTGCTGCACGGCCTTTTGAGCCGCCAGCATGGCCAGCAGGTATTCCTTGCGCTCATATCGGTCTTTGGCCTCCAGGTAGTCGGCCGATTGGGCCCCGAGCTGGACTGCCCAGAGAAGGACAAGGGCAAGCGCCGGAACGGCCGACAGCCGGCATCGCTCCCTCCAAGGCCGGCGGCTCGCCCGCTCTGCCGGCGGGATCCCTCCTTTGTTTCCGGCTATGAGCGGCGTAACCATTTGGCGTTCTCGACCGGCCATTCCCCGATGTTCAGGGTTTCTTTTCGGCGACGATTCGGATCCAGTGGTCGGCGAATTCGGAGTGGGTCATGAAGCCCTCTACAAAGGGCATGTGACAGGAGCTGCATTGGCTGGCGGCCACCTTGCATCCGGAAGCCGTGGCGTGGTCGCCTCCGTGGCAGGACAGGCACTTGGAATCGTAGGAGGCAGGGGTTTGCGCCAGGCTCTCGTGCGGGTCGTGGCAGGTCGTGCACTTCAGTTGATCCCGGCTCTCGCTGTAGCACTGGCTCAACACCAGGCGCTGGCCCGGAAAACGGGACACCTCCTTGTCGACCATGTACCTGGCAAGCGCCTGCAGGTCGCTGCCCCCCGGCGGCGCTCCGTGGCAGGCGCCGCAAAAATAAAGCTGCTCGATGGCCGGCATCCTGCCGGGGTTGCCGATGGTGGCGGCGGGATCGGAATCTCCTCGGGTCATGGCCCGGACGTGTTCCTGCCCCGGTCCGTGACAGCGTTCGCAGTGGACGCCGGCCGAGGCGGGGTCCATTTTCTCGGGCGGCAGGTCGGCGTTCCGGGTGGTGTGGCAGGCAAAGCAGTGTTCTCGTTGAGGCGGACTCATCCAGTCGGCCAAGGCATCGTAGGCGTTGTCGACCGGGTCTTCCAACCCGGTGGTGATGTCCAGCCCTCCGGTGGACTCATACCAGCTCACCCGGCTCTGGCCGTAGGCGCCGGCCTCGGTCATGCCCACGAAGGTGATGCCTTTCCTTCCGGCCCCCATGCCCCATAGCAGGTGCATGCGGTCGGCTTCTCCGTCCCTGGCGGCCACCAGGTCGAGGGCGAACTCGGGGTCGGGGGACCGCTCGATCCGATAGGCCACCTGATTGCGCGGGTCGGAAAACTCCAGGGGCGCCGATTCCACCAAGCGGGAAATGGAGCCCACGCGCCTCAAGGTCAGCGGGTGGCCGCTCTCCAACTGGACCTCGGCAATCTCCCGGTGGCACTGCACGCATTGGCTGGACCCCACGTAGCCCGATTCGTCGGTGGCTTGTGCGCGGGAGGGACTCATCCAGAGGCAAGCCGCCAGAGCAACCGCCGCCAAGCACAGGGAGCCCGGTTTTCCATTCAGAGCCCTCGCTCCCGACTGTCGCCCGCGGGTAGACTTGCCCATCAACATCCCTATCGAATTTCTCATGGGATCAAGCTCGATAATCCGACTCTTCTCCTCCCCGAAATCGTCCTTTAAAATACACTTATTATTTGAAATCGTCCTTTAATACACGATACTATGGTTCATGAACGGTACGGAGTTCATAAGAAGAGCCAAACGTTACACGCGGCGGCACGGCCTTGCATTCCGCTACGTGCCGGCTCGGGGCAAGGGAAGCCATGGATTGCTTTATGTTGGCCAGCACCGCGCGGTTGTCAAACATGGTGAGATTTCCAAGGGTATGCTTACCGGCATGCTCAAGCAACTTGGTATTGGCAAGAAGGAGTTTTGAGCCATGCAATTTGCCTACCCATGTCTGCTGACCCCCGACACGGAAGAAGGGGCGGGGTACGTCGTAACCTTCCCCGATGTTCCTGAGGCCATCACGGGCGCCCGGACCCGGGAAGAATCCCTTTACCTGGCCCACGACGCCTTGGCGGTCGCCTTGGCTGCCTACGTCGAGAACCACGAGGAAATCCCTATCCCCAGCCCGGTTGCCGACGGTCAGGAGGTGGTTGCCGTCCCGCCCATCCTGGCTGCCAAGTTGGCGCTGTACATGGCCATGCGCCGCCAGCGCATCACCAGGGTCGCATTGGCTGCCCGGCTTGGACTGAGTGAGTCCGCCGTTCGCAAACTGCTGAATCCGGGCCACCGCTCCCACATCAGCCAGGTCGAGAAGGCCCTGCGGGCCGTGGGGCGCTATCTGCTGGTTCACGATGGAGCCTACAATCTTCGCGCTGGCAGATAGTGAGGGGCATCAGTTGTTCCACCTCCCTATCCCCATTTGCGCACGATTGGCAGGATTGTCCCGCAAAGCGCGATCGTGTTCGTCCTGTCCCACCGACTGTTGCCTTCGACCGTTGCGTATTTCCCCGAGATCCTTGGACTTGATCCACAGGGCGTTGGCGTATCGAAACCCGTAGGGAGATTTGGGCTTGGAGTCGAAGGGCACAAAGGTAAACCACTGGGACCGGCTGCCGAGTACCCATCCTCCACGGTTCTGGTAGCCGAAGCTGGGGTAGGCCGCCCGGCGCAATCGGGCCGACAGGCGTGCATTGGACTGGGCCAACTGTTGGGCCCGTTTCCTGCTCCATTGGTTGAGGTCGTCCTTCTTCCTCAGCTTTCCCGAGTGAAGCCTGGAGTCGGCCGCTTCGACCTGGTAGCTTCTGCCGGCGTCAAGCCGTCGCCTCTTCCGGCTATTCCCCATCCATTCCAAAGCCCCCTTGTACACCGAGACGCGCAACGCCGGGTCGAGGCCGAGGCGATACAGCCCTTTGGCGGCCACTTGAAAATCACCACTTGGAGTCGAGATGGACAGCGAGTGGATGGTGGGATTGAAGACGGCGGATTCCAGGATGATTTCACCCCGTAGAATCTCGAACTCCATCGTCGCGTAACCCGTCCTGATGAATCGGACCAGGCTGCTCTCGGCGAGCCGCAAGTAGCTGCCCGGATTCAAGAGCAGTTCGGCGCGACCGTTCTCCAGGGTTCTCAGCTGCCCTCCGGCGTTCAACTTGTGGCCGGCGGTCAACAGCCAGCGGTTGCTGCCCGCGAACGAATATTGAGGCGGTCTTCCCCAGAAGCTGTTCAACAGGAAAGCCGAACGCACCTGTCCCCACGGGTCCAGGTGATCCCGACTGTGCTTGCCCAGTTCGGCCACCGCCGGAGTGTATTCTGCAGCACTTCGTAGAGCGTACCGCTTGCCGGGGGTCAGGTTCAGCGATTGTCCGTCTCGCTTCAGCCAGTTCAACTTGCCGGAGTGGACGGCAACTTCCAGTGAAGACGGCTCCTTGGCTTCAATTCGATAAAATCCGTCTTTGAGAAGCTCCAGATCCCCGGCAGGAGTGGACAGCCTGAAGGCGTGGCGCCGGCCTTTGAAGCGCCTGGAGTCGACAACGACCGTTCCTTCCGAAAGGCGGAAGTGCATCCTTCGGTATGCCGTGTCGAGGACTTCCAGTCGGGCCTGGTCAATCAGGCGAAGGTAGCCGCCCGGATGCAACATGATTTCGAGACGGTCCCCGCGCCCTGTCCGGGCAATGTCCCCGGGCTCCAATCGGTGTCCGATTGCGATTTCAGCGGGCGCCCCTTGCCCGCCGGCGAGCAGAAGCTGTTTCCCCTTGACATACCTGACGGTGCCGGCTTGAAGGTGAGAGACGTGGGCGGCGGGATCCTTCGCCAGAACGCAGGCGGCTCCGGCAAGAAGCAGGAACCCGGCCGCCGAAGTCACGATGATCCCTTTCATGGCTTTGCCTCTCCGCCGGCGGAAAGTTGAGCCCAACCTCGGCAATGCAACGGGAGGACGGCACGAACCGTCCGTCACCGGCCCTATCTTAGTGATCCTGCCTCTGCAATTCCAGTCTCATGTACCAACAGGAGGCTGCCGCCCGGGGATCAAACCCGATCCGTGCTAAAATCAACCCAGAGTGGGCGATGAAACCGTCGCTTTCCGCGTAGGGACCTCTTCCGGCGACTCCTGCAGGCAGTTTGCTCCAATCCAAGATGATGAACAAGCCCATAACCCTGAGCCTGATTGCTTGCCTGGCTGCGTTGTCGGGGATATCCGCCAACGACTTGTCCCGCTCGGACAAGTCGTTGCCCGCCTCGCCCTCGCTGGTCTTTGAGGACGTTGCGGCCGAAGCGGGCCTGGATTTTCAGCACTTCAGCGGCAGCCCGGAGAAGCAGTACATTCTGGAGAGCATGAGCGGAGGCGTGGCCTGGATCGACTTCGACCGGGACGGTTGGATGGATCTCTATCTGGTCAACGGAGGCCACTGGGAGGAGCTGGTTCAGGGAAAGCGCACGGTTTCCAACGCGCTCTACCGCAACAACGGGGACGGCACCTTCACCAACGTGACCAGGAAGGCCGGAGTCGGGAACAGCCACTGGGGAATGGGGGTGGCCGCCGGCGACTACGACAACGACGGCTGGGTGGACCTGTTCGTCTGCAACTACGGTCCCAACACCCTCTACCGCAACAACGGGGACGGCACCTTCAGGGACGTGACCGCCACGGCCAGGGTGGGAGACGGCCGCTGGGCGGTGAGCGCATCCTTTGGCGACTACGACGCCGACGGCCGGCTGGATCTCTACGTCACCAACACGGTCCAGTTCGACTACAAGGACCCCGATCCCATGGAGTGCCACTACCGGGGTATCACGGTGCAGTGCGGACCCCTGGGGATGGCCGGCGATTCCGACATCCTCTACCGCAACAACGGGGATGGCACCTTTCGGGACGTGAGCGAGAAGGCCGGCGTTTCGGACGTGCCCCCCTCCTACGGCCTGGGGGCCATCTGGAGCGACTACGACAACGACGGAGACCTCGATCTCTACGTGGCCAACGATCAAATGGCCAATTTTCTCTTTCGAAACCGGGGGAACGGCACCTTTGAGGAAACCGGGCTCTTCTCGGGCGCGGCTTTCAGCGATGACGGGACGGCTCAGGGCAGCATGGGAGTGGATTTCGGGGACTATGACCGTGACGGCCTTCTGGATATCTACATCACCCATTTTTCGGACGACTACAATACGCTTTTCCGCAATCTGGGCCAAGGCAGGTTTCGTGACATGACCCGCGGGGCCGGCTTGACCTTCAGCAGTTGGCCCATGGTGGGCTGGGGTACCGGGTTCGTGGACCTGGACCATGACGGCTGGGAGGACATCTTCGCCGCCAACGGCCACGTGTTTCCCCAGGTGGACGGATACAAGATCGGCACCAGCTTCCACCAGCGCAGCCAGGTCTTCCGCAACCTGGGCAAGGGCAAGTTCCAGGAGGTGTCGGCCGGGCTCGATAAGCTCAAGTCCGGGTCCAGCCGGGGGGTGGCCTTCGCCGACTACGACAACGACGGCGATATCGACGTGGCCGTCAACAACCTGGACGGAGTTCCCTGGCTCTTGAAAAATCAAAAGGCGAGCCAGGCGGGCAATTGGCTCCTGCTTTCTCTGGAGGGGACCCGAACCAATCGCAGCGCCATCGGAGCCAGGGTCACCCTCGAGACCGCGGAGGGGAAGCAGATCAGGGAGGTCCGGGGCGGGTCCAGTTACGAATCCACCCACGACTTCCGGGTCCACTTCGGCCTGGGCCGGCTCGAGACCGTCAAGAAACTGACCGTTCGTTGGACCGATGGAACCACCCAGGACTTCGAGAACCTGGCGGCCAACCGGGCCTACCGACTCAAGGAAGGGGGCGAGCTCGAGTAGCCCCGGAGCTGGTGTGAGCGGCGTTGCGGGCGGGCAATGCGCCGGTGAAGCAGGGACTGCATAGATCACGTCAACCAATGTCGGCCATTCCCGTCATCCTCTGTGGGGAGACCCGTCGAGACAGAACATCAGGCCCAATAACCGTCCGAAAACGGTGAGGCTTCGAGATCAAACCTCAACCAGTGATCCGTTCACCCTTCATGAATAGTGCGGGCTAGAGGCAGGAACACTTGACGCGGCGGATTATATTCGGATAATATTTGGAATCTATACGGAGTTACTGGACTGTCAAGGAAAGGAAATCAACAGTGTCAAAACCACGACCTTTGACCGAAGTGCGGTTTACCGTGAACACCGATTTCTTGAATAAGCTCCAAAGAAGGCTACAGGTGGAACGAGGAACGGACATCGCCCGATCGGCACTCACGCTCCTCGATTGGGCATCTGAGGAAACCTCGTCTGGACGCGTCATCCTGTCGTCAACCAGCGACGGCGAAGAGGTGCATCGCTTGGTAATGCCCGAACTCAAACGCTCCGAGAATTCCTAGCGGGCATGCCAATTAACGTCAAAAACGCTTTGGCTACGTCTTCGGAACCACCAACAGGTTGAGTACAGATCGGTAACATATAGGCAGGGCTACCCGCCACCGACGCTCGGCCCCTGCTCGTTCATCCGCGCAGGGCAATTCCGTCAGCAGCTGCGGCAAATTCGTAGCTGAAGCCGCCCGCCCTTGCTTGAGTGGCTAAGTCGACCGTGTTCCATCCACCGGCCAAGAGCTTCACCAGTTCCGGCGGTTCGCTTTCATCCGCTTGGCCGAGATGGTCCACACACCTCCAATCCGATCGATCTCTGACCACTCGGCCCACCGCACCTCGCCCCACCTGGCTTCCGTCAGCACCAGGAACTCGAATGCCAGCCGGGCAACCGGCACCGCTGCCGATGCCCGCACCGTCCGGATCACTGAATTGGACGAAGATAGACGTTGTTGTAATTTGAATGGCTGTCAAGGAGGAATCAGCAGTTAGACTACCGGCCGATGCGATACTCGACAGGATTACGATTCATGAGCCGGCTTTTGCTATTCCTCTTGGTCGCCTGCCTTTGCGATGCCGGGGCCGCCTCTGCCGTCGAGTCATCCCACTACCTGGAGGCCAGGCAGAGATTTGAAAACAAGGAGTACCTGCTGGCCATGCTGGCCGCGGAAAAGGCCGTGCGCGAGGACGGGGAGAACGCCGGGCACCGGCACCTCTACGGCGCCGTCCTGGCCGAGCTGAAGCAGTATTCGGACGCCGAAACCCATCTGCGGAAGGCCGTGGCCCTGGACGGCCAGAATGCGGAAACCCTTTACCAGTTGGGGCGGGTCTTGCAGGAACAGTCGCGGCAAGCTGTCATCCGGCGAGGCAGGAGCGCCGGGGTAAGAATGTCACGCAGCGAGGCCGTGGATGCCGAGGGCTTGGCGCTGCTGGAGCGCGCCGTCGAGCTGGACGGCGGCCTGCTGGCGGCGAGGGTCCGCCTGGGGCGGTCCTACACCGACCAGAATCGATTCCTCGAGACGCTGGAGCAGTTCCAGGCGGTGGCCGAGGCCGATCCCCGCTATCCCGAGATCCACTCCCATCTGGCGGTGCTCTACCTCAAGATGGGACGGGTGATCCAGGCGATCCAGGCGCTGCAGGCCGAAGTCGAGCACACTCCCGACAACGCCATGGCCCGCCTGGATCTGGGTGACCTGCTGCTGCAGTTGGCTCAGCCCAGGCTGGCCCTCCGGCACCTGCTTGCGGCCGAGCGGGAGAGCCCGGATACTCCCGATCTTCACTACGCCCTGGCCAAGGCCTACCGGGCGCTGGACCAGCCCGGGAAAGCCCTGGACTCGGCCCGCAAGTGCGTCGAGCTGGCGCCGGATGCGGTGGCTCCTCGCTACCTGCTGGCCCAGCTCCATCGCCGCAACGGTCAATCCGATCTGGCGCGGCGGGAGCTGGCGGCCGCTGAAGGGTTGAGAAACCGGCAGTCTGCCACCTACCGTCCCCCCAAGGCGGATTGATCCTCGTTGGCTGACATGGAAGTTGCTACGGCCGCAACTATTGCGTGATGGCAAGACGGACGTTCAGCGTGTCCAGAACCTTGAACAGCGTGTCAATCCGTGGGTTGCCGTTACTGGAAAGCGCCCGATACAGGGCCTGTCGGCCCAAACCGGTTGCATCGGAAATAGAGGACATTCCCTTGGCGCGTGCGACGTTGCCGAGAGCCTTGGCAAAGTATTTTGGATCGTTTCCCTCCAGCGCCAGGTTGAGATATTCGATCAATGCTTCATCGCTCTCGAGGAAATCGATCACGTCGAATTTCTTGAGTTCCATAGTGCCTCCTCAGAGTTGATCTGCCATTTGTTGGGCGAGTTCTATGTCCTGTTGCTGACTTGACTTGTCGCCGCCGCAAAGCAGGATCACTACTGTGTTTCTTCTAATCGTGTAGTAGGCACGGTAGCCCTTGCCGACGCCAATTCGCAGTTCGCTGACTCCACCGCCGACCGATCTGTAGTCGCCAAAGTTACCATCTTCCACTCTTTCAATTCGAGAGGCGATCGCGATCTTGGCGCGTTGGTCACGTAGCTTCTTGAGCCACTTCTCGAAGGTGCCGGTGTAAAGGACTTCCATTCAGGGATTGTCCCTTATAAGAGACGAATCGTAAAGCGGAAATTCTCATGTGTCGAAAAAAGGTGAACCACGCGCGGTTTATCGAAGTCGGCGGCGAAGTCGCTCCTTGCAGGCACCCGCAGGTGACAACGCATCGGCAAACCAGAAACCGGTCTGTAATCAGTCGGAAGCCGGCACGACCCGAATCCAGTGGTCGGCAAAGGCCGAATGGGTCATGAAGCCGGTCTCCTGGGGCATGTGACAGCTCACGCAGTCATTATTTGATTGGGGGCAGGGGACGGCGAAATCGGCCTGGCGGCCGTGGCAGCTCAGGCAGTTGCGATCGAAGGAGGCGGCCAGATTCTCGTGGGGGTCGTGGCAGGTGGTGCACTTGAGGCGGCCGCCGCTCTCGTTGTAGCAGCGGCTGAGCACCAGCCGCTCGGCCGGGAAGCGGACGCTGTGATTCATGGCCATGGCATGGCCCAGGGCTCTCAGGTCGGCTCCTCCCGGGGGGATCCCGTGGCAGGCGCCGCAGAAGTAGACCTGCTCCAGGGCGCCCAGGCGGCCCGGATTGTCGATGCCGCGGGAGGGATTGCCCGTTTCCTCGGCCATGGCCCGGATATGTTGCTCGCCCGAGCCGTGGCAGCGCTCGCAGTGGACACCGGCATCCGCCTCCGGGATCGAGTCGGGCGGAGTGTTCTCATTGCGGGTCATGTGGCAGCTCAGGCAGTGGGCGCTCTCGTGCGGGTTCAACCAGCCCGCCAGGGCGTCATAGGCATCCACCGGGCGCTTTTCCAGCCCGGTGGTGACATCCAGCTTCCCGATCTTCTGGTACCAGCTCACCCGGCTCTGTCCGAAGGCTCCCTGGTCGCTTTGGCCGATAAAGGTGATTCCCTTCCTTCCGGCTCCCACTCCCCAAAGCAGGCGCAGAGTTTCCTCCCGCGTTCCCATCCGGGCCACCAGGTCCACCCCCGCCGGCTGTGCGGACGATCGTTCCATCCGATAGGCGACACCGCTGGCCTGGTCCACGTGCTCGACAGGCAGCGCGCGCATCAGCTCCGGGATGTCTTCCACTTTCATCATGGTATGGGCGTGGTCGCTGGCCAGTTGCCTGGAAGCAATGTCCTGGTGACAGGCGGCGCATTGCCCGGAGCCGTTATCGGCCGAATCGGAATCGGGAAGGGAAGAGGTTGACGGCAGCGCGGCCGGCAGCAGCCCTGCCGCCAGCAGCACCGGCAGCAGCCGCGCCAGGGATTTCCCGGAAAGGGTCAGGCGTTGCGGCCCAGCAGCCTTTCGTTGACTGGAAGGGTTGATTTTAAAAGGGTTTTGAGGCATTCCCATTGCGGTTCGGGGAAACGCCGGCATCTTCAAGCCTTACCGCCATCATGGACAGGGGTGGACCATTTGTCAACCAAATCCCGGTTGCGCGCGACCGTCTCTCCCGCTAGAGTAATCTTCGTGGAAAATCGCATGGCCAGGACCGTTCCAAAGGGGTTGCCTCCATGGATACGGGGTCGAGGAAGATGATCGAGGACTGGAATCCCGCGGGCAACGCCATCGCCAATCGGCGTCGGGTGCATTCCCGGTGGGCGGGCGCTTTTGTCTGGACTCTTGCCGCGCTGTTGGGTTTTGCGCAGGCGGGCTGGAGCCAGTCGGCCCACTACCGGGAAGCTCGGGAACGGTACGACAAGGGAGAATTCCTGCTGGCCATGCTGGCCGCTCAGAAGGCCGTGGCAGAAGACGGCGACAAGGCGGAGCATCTCCACCTGTACGGCGCCGTCCTGCTGGAACTGAAGCAATTTTCGGAAGCCGAGCCGCACTTGCGGCAAGCCGTGGCTTCCGAGCCGGATCGGGCGGAGTTTCATTATTCGCTGGGTGAACTCCTGCTGGCGCGAACCCTGGAGGCGGCCATCTTCAAGGAGACCCGCTCCGGGGTGGGGCAGCCCAGGATGCGGAACGTGGATGCCGAGGGGCTCAAGGCCCTGGAGCGCGCGGTTGAGCTGGATCCCGACCTGCTGAAGGCCCGCCTGAGGCTTGGCCGTGCCTACTATGACCTCAACCGGCACGATCTGGCCCTGGATCAATTCGAGGCCATCGCCCACAAGAATTCCCGCTATCCCTGGATCCATTCCTCCCTGGCGGTGGTTCACATGAACGCCGGCGCCGTCGAATCGGCCGTGCAGGCGCTACGGACGGAACTCCGGAATTATCCCGATCACCATTCCGCAAGGCTGGAGCTGGGAGAGGCCCTGCTGAAGTCCGGCGACACGGCCCAGGCGGTCGAGCACCTGGTCCGGCTCGAGGAGGAGGATGTGTCGCCGGCCGACCGCGTGTCGCTGAACCATTCACTCTCCAAGGCCTTCCGGGACCTGGGCCAACTGGAGAAGGCCCTGGCTGCCTCCCGCCGGGCCCTGGAGCTGGATCCCGACTTTCCCGACGGTCACTACCTGCTGGCTCAGCTTTACGAACAAGCCGGACAAGCGGAACTGGCCCGCCAGCAGATGGATACCTTTCGCAGGGTCCAACGGGAAAAGCGGCAGAGAACGCTGGGGCCCCTGCGAAGGGGACGCCGCTGAAATTCATTTCACAAACGACCATTCGGGACTATAATTCGGAAGATCGATCAAACGTTAAATTGGTAGTCTTGTCCCGTTTGCCATTCCGGCAGGTGCCTCATGCAAAAAAGATATCTCGATCGCATCCCCGCTCTTCTCCTTGTTTCGGTTTTGATCCTTGGCTGCTCCCTGACGTTGCTGGCCAGGAAGAAGGGGGACAAACGGCGCGAAAAGTCTCTTCGATCCGAGACCTCCGACCGCTACCTCAAGAAGTGGCTGGAGCAGGATGTCCTGTACATCATCACTCCCCAGGAGAAAGCCGCCTTCGACCAGTTGCAAACGGACGATGAGCGCTACCAGTTTGTGGAGCAGTTCTGGCTGCGGAGGGATCCCACTCCCGACACCATGGTCAAC
This sequence comes from Terriglobia bacterium, assembly GCA_963665655.1. GTDB lineage: Bacteria > Acidobacteriota > Terriglobia > Versatilivoradales > Versatilivoraceae > Versatilivorator. The sequence continues at coordinate 2,027,165 of OY762429.1, read as the reverse complement.
GAGACCCGCGACGAGCACTACCGCCGCATCGCCTACGCCAACGAGCGGTTTCCCTCGGGCAAGCCCGGATGGAAGACCGACCGCGGGAGGATCTACATCACCTGGGGTCCGCCGGACTCCATCGAGACCTTTCACGGTGGAGACATGACCCTTCGGGACTTCAATGAAGGGGGCGGGTGGTCGGTCAAATACCCACACATCAAGTGGCGCTACCGCCACATTGAAGGTCCCAACCTCGGCGCCGAGGTCATCATCGAGTTCGTGGACCGCGGCTTGAGCGGGGAATACCGCATCGCCAGAGATCCTTTCGAAAAGGACGCCCTGGCCAATGCGCCCGGCTACGACATCGACCAGAGGCTGATCCTGGGCGGGGTGGAGCCGATCAGCCGGAACCGTTTGCCCGGAGGGCTGGATGTCGAAGATTTCCACGCGTTCCAGAACGAGAAGTTGATGGAGACGGTCGCCCTGGGGCAGGCTCCCAAGATCCGGTTCAAGGACCTGGAGACGGTGGTGGACACCAAGCTGTCCTACAATCTCTTTCCTTTCGAGTTCAAGACGGACTACCTCAGGATCACCGACGATACCGTGCTGACGGCCATCACCGTGGCCATGAAGAACAGCGACATGACCTTCAAGGCGCGAGAGGGGGTTCACGAGGCCTCGGTCAACGTCTTCGGGCGCATCACCACCATCACCGGGCGCAGGGTGCACCTTTTCGAGGAACCCATCCGCCAGATGACCCCGGATTCCACCTACAAGGAAGCCCTGGAGCGGACTTCTCTCTATCAGACCACCGTGCCCCTGTCTTCCGGCGTCTACAAGGTCGAACTGGTATTGAAGGACATCAACAGCGGCGACGTCGGAACCGTCTACCGCAGCATTCGGGTTCCCAAGTTTCCCGAAGACCAGTTGGCCACCAGCAGCATCATCCTGGCGGACAGAATCGAGCCCCTGCCGGCTTACCAGGCGGCCGCCGGGCCCTTTGTGCTGGGAGGCTCCAAGGTCTTTCCCAACGTGGCCGAGACCTTTCATCGGGCCGTGCCCATGCGCATTTACTTCCAGGTGTACAACCTGTCCCTGGACGAAGAGACTCAGAAGCCTTCGGCGACCATCGAGTACATTCTGAAGAAGGGCGACCAGGAGATCCGCCGCTTCCGGGAGGCCAAGAGTGCAACGGAAGGCGCCCTGCGGCAGGTGACGCTGGCCAAGCTGTTTCCATTGAACTACCTTCAACCCGGCGACTACAGCCTGGTTCTGAACATCACCGACAACCTCGCCAACCGAACCGTGTCGCCGGTGGCCAAGTTCAAGGTTCAGTAGCTGCCGGAGCTTTGCGGCTGAGCTGCTGGACGTCTTTCGGTCCCGAATCCCGCAGTTGCGGGGTATGACCGGGTTTGTCCATCGCACCGGCGATTTGTCGGGATATTCTGCACTCCCACCAGAGGCGCCGGACCGAATTTCAAGTCGCGGGTGTTGACATGTTCGCTACCGCCTCTCCACATTCCCATTGGTCAAGACAGAATCTGAGTCTGGCGGGCCTGCTCCTGTTGGTCTTGAGCCTGTCAGGCCGGGCAGGGCCTCAGCAGGCGCAGCCGGCCCAGGCCGATCCGGCCGCGGAATTTACCTTTCGCGTGCCGGTCGACGTGGTGGTGGTCAGGGCCATTGTCACCGAGAGAGGCAAGCCGGTCACCGACCTCGCCGTCGAGGACTTCACCGTCTTCGAGGACGGCAAGCCACTCCCCATTCAAAGTTTCACCCGGGAGTCCTACGAAGTCATCCGTCCGCATGAGCCTGGGGTTGAACCGGAGACCTCCCCGGCCGATGCAACCGACGCTCAAGCGCCGCCGGCTCCGTCTGCCGGTTCTGCCTTGAGCCGACCTCACTTCATCAGCCTGTTGATCGACGACGTCACCTCGCCCTCCCACGGAGCCTTGAAGCGCACCGTGGACGCCATCGAGAAGTTCGTGCAGGAACGCGTGCAGCCCGGCGACAGGGTCGCCCTGGTGACGGCTTCCGGCAAGTTTCACCAAGCCTTCACCGCCGACCGCGAGAGACTCCTCCAGGTGGTTCGGCTCCTGCCCAGGAAGCTGAACCGCAGGCGAGTGGTGAGATCCGACTGTCCGGCCATCAGCGACCTGCAGGCCCAGAGAATCCACAACAACACCGATGCCCTGGCGCTGGAGACGGCCATTTCGGAGAAGATCTTTTGCAATCAGATGGGTTCAGGGGGAGTCCTGGGCTCCAGCCAGGGTGGCAGTGACCAGAATCCCCGGGCATTCAGGGACACCACCCTGCTGAGTTTCGACCTGACCCAGGGCAACTCGGAACAGCGGCGCAACGCCGAGGTGGTGGTCCGCGCCCAGGCTTCCCGCATCCACCGCGAGAACGAGTACTGGAGCCGCAATTTGCTGCACACGCTTCAACAGCATCTTGGCTCGCTCCAGCACTTCGAGGGCCGAAAGAGCCTGGTGCTGGTCTCGGACGGTTTTCTGGCCCAGCACCTCCCCTACGAGATGCAGGGGGTGGTTCACGCCGCGCTCCGGTCGGGGACCATATTGAGCACGGTCGACATGCGGGGGCTCTACACCACCTCCTACCGCGCCTCGGAGGTGGCTGCCCTGGCGACCGAGGCCACTCTGTCCCAGATGTCCATGCGGGTGGAGAATATGCGCGTGCAATCCGAGCCCCTGGCCCAGTTGGCCCTGGAGACGGGCGGCGTCCATTTCCACAACGACAACGATCTCTTCGGCGGGCTGAAGCAGATCGCAGACAATCAGTCTTTCTATTACGTGCTGACCTATGCCTCTCCGGCCACCACATCGGACGGACGCTACCACCGGATCAACGTCAAGGTTTCGCGTCCCGGCCTCGAGGTGACCCACCGCAAGGGCTACTATGCTCCCAGAGAGGACCCCACCTATATCGCGCTCAAGAAGAGGGAAGTTCTGGACGCCCTGCGGGCTCCCGGAAATCTGAACGAGATTCCCATCCGTCTTTCCTACAATGCCTTTCCCGTCGGCGAGGACCGCTACCGGGTCGACGTATTTACCCGCATCGACTTCGAGCGCCTGCCCTTCCTGGACCAGCAGGACCGCCAGACCAATCTGCTGCATCTGATCACGGCCGCCTACGCCGAGAAGGGCGATTTCCTGGGGGGGCGGGAGAAGCAGTTGGACCTGAGATTGACCCCGTCCGGCCGGCAGGAGCTGGCGGTCCTGGGAGCGACTTCCAAAGTCACCCTGGAAGCGCCGCCCGGGGTGCACGAACTCAAGGCAGTGGTGCGTGAAAGCGTGGATGCCGTCATTGGCTCCGTCCAGGAAAGGGTCGTCCTGGCCAAGCGCCTCCCTGCCGGGAAGCCCTCCGGCCCCAAGGACCGCCTGCCGGCTGCGCTGGCAGCTCCGCCTGGTTCCTCCGCGATCCCGTTGAGCTTCACCACCTACACCTTCTACCCGGATCCCGATCAGGCTCTGGTTCGCTTTTCGGCCGAGGCGCGGCTGCCTGAGGACGGCGACCTCGCTGCTTCATCCCTGGAGCCGCTGAAGGTCCTGGCAGTGGCCCTGAGAGAGGACGGAGAAATCGCCTCCCTGTTTGGCAGCTCGGTGGATGCCAACCGTGCAGGCAGGATAGTGAGATTCGACGGCCGGATGAAATTGATTCCGGGGCGTTACCGCCTGAAGCTGGCCGTGGCCGATATCGGCGGAAGAGTGGGCGCCGCCGAGGAAGAGCTGGTCATTCCGGCGCTGCCGGAGGATCGGCTGGCCACCAGCAGCCTGGTTGCGGCCAGGGAACTGAAGACCTTTCCGCCCTCGGTGTTTGCGGTGCAGGCCAAGTTGAGCGACGAATTCGATCCCTTCATCCATCAGGGCCTTCAAGTCCGGGCGCCGGCCTCCCCCAGGTTGACCCGGGGCGAACCGCTGATCGTCTTCTACAGGATTTACAACCTTGCGCCCGAGGACAGTCAAAACCCCTTGATGGCCAAGGTCTCCCTGGATAGGGCAAGCGGAGGCTCCAAGGAGTATCCACCGGTGCTCCTCAACAAGGGAGTGGAAGCCGCCACCCAGGGGGAAGTCGGTGTGGCCTTCCAGCTACCTACCGGAGACCTGGAGCCGGGCAAATATTCCCTGCAGGTGGAAACCCGGAATGTTTCGGGGTCCCGCGCCGTAATGACCCGATCGGAGAGTATCGATGTCCTCCCGGGGGAAGTCGAGGCGGTCGCTTCCAGTCTGGAGGGGAACGGATCCCCGGTCGAGACCCCGGGCCTGGATCTGCCCGAACCGGGTGAAAAGGACGTGCAGGAAGAGATCGACTTGCTGGCCATTGCCGGCGCCGAGGATTCGGCCCGGCGGGTGGGCTTGATCGAAGCTTTCCTGGCCCGTCATCCCGAGTCCGAAAGGGGTCGGGAGTTGCGCCGGCAGGCCACCTGGATCTACTGGCAGCTCAATCACTTTCAAAAGGCCATCGAGCACGGTGAGGCCAGCTTGTCGGATTCTCCCTCCGACCCCCAGGTCCTGACCATGCTGACGGTCGCCTATCACGCGCTGGATGAGCCTGCCAAGGCGATCCGCCGGGCCTCCAGGGCGGTTCGAAGCCTGCGAGGCCTGGAACGCCCCGGCCCTATGGACGCGCAGCACTGGCAGTCCCGGATTGACGGTCTCATGTCACAGAACTACGCCTACATGGGCAGCGCTTATCTCTCGCAGTACGAGGCGGGCCGGCGCGACTCCGCCAACCCCAATGCCGGCCTGAACCTCCGGAAGGCCCACCTCTACTCCTCCCGGGCGGTCGAACTGGCTCCCCGCTCCGACTTTGCCCAGTTCCAGCTCGGTATTGTCTTCTGCGCCAGCAATCAGGTGATTGAAGCCATCGAGCCCCTGGCCAAGGCCGTGGTTCTCAACGGCCGCTTCGGCGAGATCGCTCGCGAGAACCTGGAATTGGTCTACCGGGCCATTCACCAGGGGTCCCTGGATGGCCTGGAGGATCTGCTGGCCCAGGCCAGGCTCGATCTGGCCAACGGCAAGCCTTCCTCGCTCTGAACGGGCGCCCCGGGTCGAGCGCCTGCCGGATTCAGGTTGACCTGTGGGTCAAAGCCCCGTATCAGGCCCATTTTCCGGGTGGGCACCGCTCGCAAATCACCCAAATCAGCCCTCCCGGAGAGAGAAAAATTAGCGTGGGATAGTCCTGGGGGCCGGCGAGTCGAACCATGGCGTTTGTGATAGACTGTGTGCATGAGCGACACCAGCCAAATCATCCTTGCTGTCGTCGGAACCGGCATCACCCTGTTGGGGATACTGGTCGGTCTATTGGTATCCCAGTTTCGTATTCTGCGCCAGGACATCAAGGAAACCAACGCGCGCATCGACTCGACGGCGGGCACCCTCAACGCCCGCATCGACTCGCTCCGCCAGGAAATGCGTACCGACATCGCCGCCCTGCACGCCCGCATCGACTCGCTCCGCCAGGAAATGCGCACCGACATCGCCGCCCTGCACGCCCGCATCGACGCGCTCTATCAAGCGCTGTTCAACCACAAGGACCCCGCCGCATGAAGCGACCTCGAGTCCGGCCCGAAGGCCTTCCCCGAGGCCTCTGAAATAGTCCCCGATAAGTGCTCTGAATAATATTCCTGTGACCGTCCACCGCAGAATCAGGCGGAGCATGCCAGAGGTCGAGGTAGCGACGTCCAGGATGCCGGCAATGGCAATGGGGTGCCTTGGCCTTGATTTTGAGACCGGCAGGGTCCCATAATCGAGGCGGAAACCGGGGGATTCCAAAGGCTCAACCGCACTTGGCAGTGGCCATGAAACCTCAGAAGCACCCATCGATGGCCGGCAGGTTCCGCGCTCCTTCCTATGCGGCCGGCTCCATCATCAGGTCTCCAATACCGGCCGCAATGCTCCTCGGGCTCATGTGCCTCCTCTGGGTCAGCGGCCCCCTGCAGGCCCAATCCTCCACCTACCGGGAAGCCCGGCAGAAATATGAGAGGCAGGAGTATCTGGCGGCCATGCTTCCGGCCCGGCAGGCGGTTGAAGAGGATGGAGGCAACGCCGCCTACCGGCATCTGTACGGAGCCATCCTGCTGAAGCTCAAGCAGTATTCCGAAGCCGAGGAGCACCTTCGCCAAGCCGTGGCCCTGGACCCGCAAAACGGCCTATACCGGGCCGTCCTGGAAGAACTGCTGGTTGAGCGGAAGGCATCAGCGAGAGGCATCCGTTCCCTGGTCGGCGACACGGACGAACGGGAGCAGGTCACCCTGTGGTGGGAAGACCTGCCGGAGGACGTTCGCACCCATTCCCGAGCGACCGGCAGCACGAGCAACATCCATCCCGAGGACTACGTCGGCCCGGAGACCTGCAAGGGCTGTCACGAGGCGGAGTACCAGTCCTGGTTCCAGCACGCCCATCGCCGGATGAACGCCCTGGCCGACGATTCCACCGTCGAGGGAGACTTCTCCGGCAAGGCCCGGATTTCCTACCTCGGTGGGAATGCGGTCTTCTATAAGGAAGACGGCCGCTACAAGATGCGGCTGCAGCGGGGCGAGGTCCGCCGCGTCTACCAGGTGAACCAGACCATCGGCTCCCGTTTCTTCCAATACTATATCGGCAAGCAGACCGAAGGGCCCGAACCCCGCAACCATCACTTTTATCATCAGGATCACGTGCTGTTCTTCGGCTACTGGCTGGAGCAGCGGCAGTGGGTGCCCATCGTCCACGTGGGTCCCGAGCTGCCCGACGGGGAAAGGCCCGACCCCTTCGATCCGCCCACCTCCCAGCCCTTCCTGGCCCGCTACTCCAGCCGCTGCAACTTTTGCCACACCACCTTCCCGCTGGGAGACATGCTGGCCCGCAATCCCTCCCGCATGGCCCGTCACGTTCCGGTGCCTCTGCACTTCTCCCTGGGCCACTATCTGGATCAGAACCAGCCGGGCATCGTGGATTTCCTCCAAAGCCCCGCCGAAGCCAGCGACCAGGACATCCTGCAAGTGCGGCAGGAGTTGGTCAAGCTGGAGGCGCCGCAGCACGCGGCCACCCTGGGGGTGAGCTGTGAGGCCTGCCATTTGGGCGGCAGGGAACATGTCGTCTCCGGGGGCAAGGAGCCACCCGGTTTTTTCCCTTCCAGTCCCTTCCTGTACGTGGATGCCCGTGAAAAAGACGTCTCCTTCGGGCGGACCCACGACAACCTCAACTGGGCCTGCGGCCGCTGCCACGTGGGGACCAGGCCGACTTACGCCAACGGGATCTCCACCTGGAATTCCACCGAGTACAGCGACGCCGTCCAGGGGAGCTGCTTCTCGCAGCTTCGCTGCATCGACTGCCACAACCCCCACGAGACCATTGGTCCTCGCTGGTCCAGATCACCCGACCAGGATGACCGGCTGTGTCTCAGGTGCCACCAGCAGTTGGAGCCGGCGCAGGCCAGGCGGAATCACACCCGCCATCCCTCCGGCAGCAGCGGAGCCCGCTGCATGAACTGCCACCGTCCGCGGATCAACGAAGGCATCCAGGACCTGGTGCGGACCCACACCATCTTCTCTCCCACCGACAAGGCCATGATCGAGGCCAACCATCCCAATGCCTGCAACATGTGCCACACCGACCGGGCCATCGACTGGACCGTGGGCTATCTGAAGGCATGGTACGGCGCCGGGTATTCGGAAGAAAAGCTGGCCGAGAACTACCCCGACCGGGAGCGGTCGGCGGCGCTGGGCTGGCTGCAGAGCGAGACCCCGGCGGTCCGCCTGGTGGGGGCCGACGTCCTTAGCCGCACCGGCGCCCGGTGGGCGCTGCCGGAGCTGATCGGAGTGCTGGATGATCCTTATCTGATCAACCGCCAATTCACCCGGAGGTGGCTCGACAGGATGCTGGAGGTGCGCCTGCAGGATTTCGGTTACCGGTTCTACATGACCCCGGAGGAACGGCGGAATCCGATAGCCAACATTCGGGCCGAACTGTGGCATCGAAAGCGAGCCCTGGCCCAGAGCGGTTCAAGGCCCAAACCCTCCCGGTGAAGGCCGACTTTCAGAGAAGTCGCCCGCCGGATACCCTCGACCGCACCATCGGGACGACACCCCCCGGGAACGCGGGCGTCCCGCCCGCATCCTCTCCCTCTGCCTACCGCTCGGATTGCGAAGAATGGGTTTGAAGATGCAGGGAACGAGAGGCATGTTCTACGCATGAAGTGCGTAGAATGACTCGCTATAGTTACCAACTCACCGCCCCAAACATTACTGTCTCGACCTCTGAAACCTTACGAAATTTCGTATTGAAATCCGAAATTTCAGGGGGGGAGCCTCAAGGCGAGTATTACGGGAATCCGAATCCCCTTGGATGTCTCTGCAACTTACTAAGAATAAACGCCTTAAAAAAACTTTCCAAACACAGGAAGTTTGGCAGCCTGGTTGCAACTTACGCGCACGTGAGGTTTAGTCCGTTCTGACAGGTTTCCGGGTTGGACGCCTGACCAGTCTTTGCTTTCTAGCTGGTGTTCAGCTTGGGAGCCTCATTAACACAAGGAGATTTCGCTAATGACGAAACAAGCACTAAGAAAATCGGTCTGGAGTTTCGGACTGATTGCTCTCTTGGGCCTGTTGGTCATTCCCACCTTGACGGTAGCGCAGGACGTCACCGGTTTTCGCGGCAGGGTCGTTGACACGACCGGGGCCGTGATGGTCGGCGTCAGCATTACGGCTATCAACGAGTCCAAGGGTCTGACCTACTCTACGGTGACCAACGAGGTTGGGGAGTACGAGTTGCGCGGCATTCTGCCCGACACCTACACCCTGACCGCCGAGGCCACCGGGTTCAAGCGCTATGAGAACACGGGCGTGATCGTCTACTCGCAGTCGCCCCGGCGGGTGGACATCACCATGGAGATCGGCGAGTTGGCCGATGCCATCACGGTGACCGAGGAAGGGGCTCGCATCGAGACCGATACGCCCTCGGTGACCTACAAGACTCCGAACAAGGAAGTCTATTACACCAACGTGGCGGCCAGCCTGATCTACACGGTGGGGGCGGCCCCCGGAGTTCAGAACCGGAACGAGATTCACGGGGCCTACGCCAACAACGTCTCGGCTTCCCAGGACGGGATTCTGACTCTGGCCTACGGCACCTTCCGCTTTCCGCAGGAAGTGCTGCAGGAAGTCCATTTGAAGACCCTGAACGCGCCGGCCGAGTTCCAGCACGCCAACAACATCATCGGCGTGGGGCGTAGCGGAACCAACCAGTTCCACGGCGAGATCTGGAACGATTTCAGGCATGCTCGCCTGATCGGCAAGAACCGTTCTCTGAAGAGCAGGCCCAAGCCGGAGACGCCCAACTTGAAGTGGTCCTACGAAGCCGCCGGGCCCATCTGGATCCCCAAGATCTATGATGGCCGCAACAGGAGCTTCTTCCACTTCCTGTGGCAGCCGAGCAGCAGGTTCACCCTGGAGATCAACCCCAACCTCACCTATCCCACTCCTCAGATGAGAACGGGAAACTTGAGCGAAGTCGCCGAATTCTCGGGGATCAGGGATGCCAACGGCAAGGGCGTGATCATGAATCCCTACACCATGACGCCCTTCCCCAACAACATCATTCCCAGCGACATGTTCCATCCGCTGGGGGTTCGCTTCACCGAGTTGATGCCCCTGCCGGAACGACCCGGTCTGACGACCAACCGAACCGGGATAAACGAGAACAGCGGTGACGAGGAGTACTGGCACTACCGCTTCGACCACCAGATCCACGAGTCCAACACCATTTCGTTCAACCACTTCCGCTACACCCGCAACAGCAGCGAGACCAAGTGGGACCACGGGCCCCTGGATTGCGGGCGTACCGGTCACGACCCCACCCGCGCCTGGAGCATTCTGGACAGCCACGTCTTCTCGCCTTCGGTCATCAACGAGTTCTCGATCGGCTACAACGAGCAGCTCTACCTGATCGAGAGCGGTTGCGCCGGCAGCGATCTGCTGAGGCTGATCGACCCCCAGGGGCTGATCGACTTCGGCGGACGGGAAGGCAAGATTCCGCAGGGCTTCGCGGGAGCGCCTCAGATCACGGCCCGTTCGATCGGCAACCTCTCCAACATCAGCGGCGCCTTCGACGCCCGTCTGACCAATGCGCTGGGGGGCGGCGCCGCCGGATACGGCAGCCGGACCGACGCCAACGCCGTTCACCTGAAGAACAACATCTCCGTCACCAAGGGCACCCACCTGTTCAAGATGGGGTTCTCCAACATCTGGGGTCTGGACGATCGCTACCGGCCCACCAACAATGTGTACGGTCGCTGGGATTTCTCCGGCAACTACACCGGCTGGGACTACGGCGACATCCTGCTGGGCCTGCCCCGCTCTACCAAGATCGCCGTGGCCCGAGGGGAGCTGAGCCCGCGGTCGCAACAGTTCGGGATCTTCTTCCAGGATGACTGGAAGGTGACGCCGCGATTGACCATCACCCCCGGTATCCGCTTCCAGCACTACACCGCCGGTCGGGATGCCCAGGGGCAGTGGTACAACTTCGACCTCCAGCACCTGCTGGATGGCGGCACCGGCCGGTTCGTGGTGCCCCAGCAGTCGCTGCATCGGGTCGCGCCCGGCTTTGCCCCGAGCATTCCGGTGGTCGGAAACGGCGACGCGGGCTTTCCCGCCGATCTGATGCAGTACAAGCTGGTCCACGTCCAGCCCCGTGTCGGCGTGGCCTACCGCCTGACCGACAAGATGGTGATTCGCGCCGGTTTCGGGGTCTACACCGTGCCTCTGACCCCTCCGGACAACATGCAGCAGGCCATCGCCGGGTTCACCGGCGGTCCCTTCGAGCTCACCGAGGAGTTTGGGCCCACCGAGATCGTCAACGGTGTTCCCACGCTGACCTTCAGCAAGGCCTTCCCGGCTCCCGGGACGGGCGCCACTTCGCTGCAGTCGCCCAGAGCCATTCTGCTCAACACCCGTAGCGAGAACTGGCCCACCGACAAGCAGTGGAACCTGACCTTGGAGAGGGAGCTGGGCAACGGCATGACCGGCCGACTTTCCTACGTGGCTTCCAAGGGGACCCATTGGCCCTACAACGTCAACGTGCAGATCCCCCGGGCCAGCACCATTCCCTTCACGGCGTCCCGCAAGGTGTTCGGGGCGGAACCCTACGGTTCCATCATCGACTACCGCCTGGGTGGAAACTCCAACTACCACGGTTGGGAAGCCGAGTTGCTGCGGCAGTTCTCCAGCGGCCTCTATCTTCGGGCCTGGGCCGAGTACCGGTCCATTCTCAATGACGTCGAAGGCGGCCGCTTCGGCTGGGTGGGTCCCGGTGGGTTCGCCACCGAGGATCCCTACAACCGCTCCCGCGACAAGGGCTGGACGGATGGCAACCTCCCCTTCCGGTCTCGCCTCGTGGCTGTCTACGCCTTGCCCCTCGGCAAGGGGCAGCGCTACCTCTCGGGGGCCTCTGGCGTGATCAACACGCTGGTCAGCCAGTGGACCCTTACGCCTATCCTGACCATGGACATGGGCGGACGCAGCACGCCGAACTTCGGTGGTTTCGATTCACCCAACGTCGGCCGTTCGGGAGGCCGTCCGGACATTACGCCGGGCTGCAATCCCAACGGATTCGGGGACAACACCGTTCCCTACACCTCCTACTGGAATGCATCCTGCTTCAGCATTCCGAAGAGCGGAACCTACGGAACGGCAACCCGGGGCGTCTTGCAGCAGCCGCGGAATCCTCAGTTCAACATGAACGTCTTCAAGGTGTTCCCGTTGACGCCTTACGAGAACGGCCCCTACTTCAAGCTGGAGGCCTATATCACCAACGTGCTGAACCACACCAACCCCAGCGGGCCCAATTCTCTGACCTTCAATGATCCGAGATTCGGGCAGTATGCCGCCAGTTGGCACACTCGGAGAGTATTCTTCCGCTTGCGTCTCGGTTTCTAGCAAGCCGAGTGAGTTGTTCTCCCGCCAGGCAGTCGATCTTCGGCTGCCTGGCTTTTTTTTGCTCCGACGATTCACCGCAGCCTTCAAGACACGAGTATCGCTGGAGGCGCTACCCGGAGCCAAGGCAGTTCAGGAGTCGGCAGCGAAACATCAGATGCACCCGAATCAGGTGAGCGCCTGGAAGCGCAAGGCCTCCGGCGGGCTGGAGGGAGTGTTCGCAGGGAGGGAGACGGAGACAACCGAATAAATACACGCACTTACCCAATACTGGAATCGTCCTTTGTTCGGTGAAGTTCCGCCTATGAGGTTCCAATCCATTTTCCAATTGTTCCAGGTAAACGACGACTTGCGCAGGCTGGGCACTCGCATTTATTGCCGCGTGAATCTCCAATGTGCACGAGGCCATGGAGCGTGCCGGCCCTGCGGTCAAATGACCTTAACAGTGGCTGGATCAACCTGGGATTCCGCTTCTCATATAGAAGCCAAACTGCGTGCGCGACCAAGTCTGCCAATTGCAACAGGCGGGGCTCCTGCATACTTGCAAAATAGGGGATGTCGGCGAGGTTGTTGATTGATCCCCAAAAGGTGATCGGATGATGGTTGGGAAAATGCTTGTTCTGAATCGCTTCAACATCCCTTGATAAGTAGTAAGTTTGTCTTTCGAACAACGCAATACCCGCCAAGACGAAATATTGATCGTTCGGGTCACTTTCATTGCCAGATTCGTCAAGGTACAACAGGTACATGACATCAGCCTCAGTAATGAGGTCTAAAAAAAAAGCTAACCCGCTACGGGTTAGCTTTAAAGGCAACTGACTTGGGCGAGTCACTCAGGCAACTCTGTCGGTCGCGGGAGAAAGTGTGAGTGCAAACTGCCTTTTTGTCAACTTTTTTCAGAGATGGGCGGGGACGTGATTGGTAGAAATTTCGGCGAATAGTGAGCTATTTGCAATACTCCTGGACGTTAGATGATCTGTCCCCGAAGATCCCATTTCCAAAGCACGAGTAAATCAGTGTTCTTTCAAGCACAACGGAGTTCCGATGGGGTCCAAGGGACTCGCCTTGGCAGTGGTTCTGTCAGCCGATTACCGCCACCATACACTACTGCGCACCGGATTGACGTCCAGATTGATGCGAGGCGTTGCCAGCGTCATAAATGCTAAACGCCAACCGGTTACCAACGAGGGTATCATGGGCGCAGGCGAAAACCTGGACAGACGTAGGCGATGTCACCAGAACGCTGCCTCCCCACCGAAAGCTGGGTTCCTTCTTCCAAATCGAGCGGTCAGCATCCTTGCATATCGAGCAATTAGGAACCTTGGAATTCTTGCGGTCACAACGCCTCAACTTCGACCGGTCAGGACGCTTGAACATGAAAGTATTTAAAAACTTCAGCTTCGGTTCTGCTTGCTCATCGTTCACGCAAATATCGATCTTAAACAGATCAACATATTCGTTCCCATCACGTTCATCCATCCCGATGAAATAGATGCCGCCAGCCTTACCCGCCACCAAGGATATACTATTGACGTAGTCTCCCCACCTGCATTGAAGATCATTGGGCTGGCAACCATGCTTCCATTTCATTGGGCCTTCGAAAGGGGAGTTGAGTTCGCTCAACGACTTGTTCTCCGGGGTCCAGTAAAAATGAACTTCCTGCTCTCCCTTTTCCTTCTGCGCGGGAATGGTCGCCAAGAGGTATCTCTCTCCCTGTTGGCTTGTATAGTTCGTGATGCCGACTGATCCGGCCTCCCCCAGTGCTTTGACTCTGCGAATCGTCAGTTTCTTTTCTTGATGGAATCCTTTATTTTTCTTGTGCTTGTAGAATCGAATTTCCGACGTGCCGTTGCCTTCGACAGGCACCACCAACCAATCACCGATGGTTTGAATGCCGCCTGGGTGGCTGTAACGATTACCGACAGGTTGGTCTTTGAAATGAAAATTTCCGTTATCGTCCTTCTCCACAAACCTGATAAATCCGTCGTCAGCACTTGATGTGACAATGATGCGATTCTCTCGCAAAGCAATGCCTTGAAAATGAGTGTCTCCCCACCGGCTTGATGGAGTTATATGCCTAAGTACTGGTGACTTGCTGATGCGACAAAGCGCCTTTTCCACTGCCCCTGACTTGAGTTTCTTGTTGCTGTCTTCTTCCTTGAACTTGCCTCCTGCTAGTGTCACCGGTACTGAACACAAGGCATAGCCAAAAACAACCGCTCCTGCCGCGGGGGCAACCTTCCTGATCTTTTCCGAGACTCCCATTGGCTGTCTCCAATCACAAACAAGGAATATCTCACACACATTTGAGGATTCCACTACCCTCATTCTCGTCCAAAGCATCATTCCAAGTCTACAATGCTTCGACAGTGGTTGGTCGGACCACGAAGCATGGACCCGAGGTCGTCAGATTTCTGAGAAGTCAGCCGCCCGATATCCCCCACGCGGAGCCGCCCGCACTCCCGGGAAGTCGTCATCCCATGACATCACTCTTCTCTTCGAGGGAGAGTGATTGGGAGTACAAACCGCAATCGCTTACACAAGAAACCGGGAACACGGTCTACGACTTTTTTGTAGAGAAGCAGGCAAGCAAGATCGGCCGCATGGCCGATTGCCGCCGGGCACCCCGTTTGATATACTTTCACTATCTTTATTGCCCCTACGGCTTCTTTCCCGCGAATCGAAATTCCATGGCGCTACGCTTCAGAATCCCTGTCCTGTTGACCCTCTGCTGTCTTCTTTGGGTAGGTCCCGGCCCAGGGGCGGCCGAGGAGTCCGCGTCGAAGCCGGAGCCGGAGGCGATGTGGCTGTTTCCCCTGGGGGGACAGCGCGGGACCGCCCTGGAGGTCGAGATCCGGGGGAAGGGGCTGCAGTCGGCTTATGCGGTGGTTGCCGAGGAAGAGGGAATCCGGACCGAGTTCCGCGCCGTTGAAGAGATCGTGGATGAGAGCGACGATAGTGCCCGGAAGCAGCCGGACAAGAAGGAGCCGGAGTACCGGGTGCGGGTGGGCGTGGAAATCGATGCGGCGGCCCGTCCGGGGAACCACTGGTTGCGCGTGGTCACTCCCGCGGGAATCAGCGACCGGGTCCACTTTCGGGTGAACGCGGACCGTGTGATCCGGGAATCGGCCGACTCCCATGACCAACCCGACAGGGCCCAGGCAATCGACTACCCCGTAGTGGTCAACGGAAAGATCGACACTCCCGCCGAGATGGATTTCTACCAGGTTGAGGTGGCCGGGGGGCAGGAGCTCCTGTTTGAAGTGACTCGCAGCCAGGAATCGGCGGCCAACGTCTTTCGCTCGCAGATTTCGATCCATGCGCGCCGGGGAAGCTGGTTCGATCCCGATCGGGTGGTGCGCCTGGCGTTCAGCGACAAGGACGCCGGGGAGCGCGTCATCGCGGCCCGGGACCCCAGGCAGAGAACCGGGACTCGAGTCAGCCTGCGCCACCGGTTCGCTGAGGCGGGCCGATACCTGGTGGAGGTTGGCTCGCTGGGTGGGCAGGCGAAGGCCGGCTTTATCTATCAGTTGCGGGTGGCGCCGCCGGATCGACCCTCCCATGAGACTCCTGGGCTCGGGGACTGGAGCGAGCGGAGTTTCGTGCGGAAACTCACCGGTGACCGGCTCAGGCAGTTGTGGTCGAGGGGAGTCCGGGACGAGCGGCCGGCCTTGGAGAAAAAGCCGGAGGGCGGTCAGGAAGACGAAAGCTCCAAGGAGCCCGACCCGGCCCAGCTCGATCTCAAGCTCTCCGACCCGACCATTGCCCTCGGCGTCCATTCGGAAACGGAACCCGGGGACCGGCTGGAAGACGCCGTCGAGATCCCGGTGCCGTCAATCGTGGAGGGGGTCGTGCAACACCCGGGGGACAGCGACCTCTTCAAGTTCAAGGTTCGCTCCGGGCAGAAGCTGGCCTTCGAGGTCGAGACACCCCAGGCCACCCGGCCCGATTTCAACCCCTTGCTGCAAATCATCGATTCCCGGGGACGGGACCAGTTCAGCAGCCTGCGCCGAACCGAGAAGTACCGGAGCGTCACCGCCGTTCACCTGGTCGCGGTGGATGCCAAGGTGATCGGCACCTTTGAGAAAGGGGGGGACTACTACCTGAGGGTCCGGGATGTGACTCTCAGGAAGGGCGATCCCGGATTCCGCTACCGGGTGCTGGTCCGGCCGCAGATCCCCCACGTCGGCGACATCCATCTGGAAACCCGGACGCGGGACTTCGAGGATGGACGGGTGGATCCCCACCGAGTCAATCTGCTGGCCGGTGAAGCCGCCAAGCTCACCTTGATCATGGAGCAGGAAGAAGGTTTCTTCCTGCCCTCCAATCAGATTGCGGTGTCGGTCGAAGGCCTGCCGGCAGGGGTCGAGGCTCTTCCCGGCGCCAGCAGCTACAGGTTGCCGGGAGGTCCCAGGCCCCCGGTCATCAAGGGGGCCGACCACCACCTGCCCAAGGTCCAGACCATCAGCGTGGTCCTTCATTCCCGGGAGGATGCGGTGCCCACCCATCTTCCGGCCTGGATCACGGTGACGGCCCGCCCGATTGTCGGGGGCCGGCTCGGTCCCAGGCTGACGGTCAAGAAGATTCCACTGGCGATCCTGGATCCGAATCCCGCCAGAAAACTGAGTCAACTGGCGAGCCGGCCAGCCGGGGGTGAAAGATGACGCCCATGGAAACGAGATCCTGCAGGAAGACCGCCGCCAGCCGCCGAACGCCGGCCGCTCTCATCGCGGCGTTGGCCCTGGCCTCATCCTGTTTCGTGGCGGCCTTCGTCCAGGCTGCAGAAGTTGAGGGTACGGCCCAGGGAACGGCTCCTCGACCGTCGTCACTCCGCCTGGTGCCCTCCGAGGTCCGGCTGCAGGGGGGCGATGCCTCTCAGCAGTTTCTGGTGATGGGAATCTTCTCGGACGGCCTGGAGCGCGACCTCACCGCGCAGGCCGAGTTTTCCGGCTCCAAGTCCGGATTGATCCGGTTCGCCTCCCACAGCCGCATCCAGCCGCTGGCGGACGGCGACCTGGTCCTCACGGCCCGGGTGGCGGGTCGGGAAGCCACCAGCACCATCGCCATTCGGGGTTCCCAGGAGAAGCGCCCCTTCAGCTTTCCTCGCGATATCGGGTCGCTGCTGACCCAACAGGGCTGCAACAACACCACCTGCCATGGCGCCGTTCCCGGACAGGGCGGTTTCAAGCTTTCCACCAATGCCACCTATCCGCGCGACGATTACAAGTGGATCGTGGAGGGAGGGAAGTTCGAGGTCCTCACGGCCGAAATGGAGGAACCTCCCCATCCGCGTGTGGATTTGAAGAATCCGGAGAAGAGTCTGATTCTGCAGAAGGCCACTCTCCAGGTACCCCACGGAGGCGGGCTCCGATTCGGCTCCGACTCCCCCCAGTACGCCAGGATCCTCCGGTGGATCCAGGCAGGGGCCCCTTACGGAGAGGAAGGTGAGTCGGAGAACATCCAGATCGAGAGCCTGGAGGTCTATCCCCAGGAAAGCGTGCTGGACCTGGATGGCAAGCAGCAGGTCCTGGTCACGGCCCACCTCAGCGACGGCCGGCGGGAGGATGTCACCCAGCAGGTCGTCTACGAGTCCATCAACCGGTCGGTGGTGGACGTCGACGAAGGGGGCCTGGTGGAGGCCCACAAGACCGGGGAGACCAGCATTCTGATTCGAGCGCCGGGCCGGGCCGCCGCCGTCCGTTTCGGCGTGATCGCCAATCCGCTGCCCAGCTATCCCCAGGTGCCGGAAAACAACTTCATCGACCGGCACGTCTTCGCCAAGCTGAAGAAATTCAACATCGTTCCCTCGGAGCTCTCCAGCGACGCCGAGTTCCTCCGGCGCGTCTGTCTGGACCTGACCGGGACCTTGCCGCCGCCCGACCGGGTCCGCGAATTCCTGGCTTCCAAGGATCCCGACAAGCGCAACCGGATCATCGAGATCCTTCTGAATTCACCCGAGTTCGAGGAGTTTCTCTTCTTTCGGTACGGGGAGATCTTCCGCTGGTACGGCGGAGCCACCCAGTTGGGCAAGGATACCCAGCTCTACGGCGAGTGGTTGAGACAGAGCATCGCCATCAACAAGCCTTATGACCAGTTGGCGGTGGACAGGATTGCGGCCCAGGGTTACGATGGTCCTTCCCGCTTCTTCTACCAGTTGCGGTTCATCATTCCCCCGGCCGAAATGATTGCCGAGCAGGTGAGGGTCTACCTGGCCCGGCGGCTGGACTGCGCCCGCTGCCACAACCATCCCTTTGAAGCCTGGAGCCAGGATCAGTTCTGGGGGATGGCCGCCTTTTACGGCAGGATGGTGGATCTGCGGGATTCGGTCATGGACGACTCCCTGCTGGTGGACGACCCCGCCCTCCAGGATCAGGTGGTTCATCCCAGGACCAAGAAGGTGGTCCAGCCGCGCTTTCTGGATGGGCGGGAATTGCCGGAAGGCGAGCGAACCGATTTGCGCATGAAACTGGCTCAGTGGATCGTGTCCCACCCCTATTTCGCCGAAGCCTTTGTCAATCGCGTCTGGGACTGGTTCCTGGGCAAGGGCATCGTCGATCCCGTGGACGACTTCCGCTCCACCAATCCGCCCACCCACCCGGAGTTGCTCAAGGCCCTGGCCGAGGACTTCCGGGTCAACGGCCATGACGTGAAACACCTGATGCGGGTGATCGTCCAGTCCAGGACCTACCAGTTGTCGGGCATCCCCAACCAGACCAACCGGGGCGATCGCCTGAACTTCTCTCACGCAGTGCCGAAACCGCTGCCGGCGGCGGTGCTGCTGGATGCCATCTCGCAGGTGACCCAGGTTCCCGAGAAGTTCGCCACCGGCGATCGGGGCTTTGCCGCGGGAACTCGGGCCATCGCTCTGATGCCGGGCATGCCCTCTCAGTTCATGGACGTCTTTGAACGCAATGAGCGCAAGACGCTGCCTGAAGGCAAGCCCGAGCCCGCCCTGGCCCAGGCCTTGCACATGTTGACGGGGAAGACCTTTACCGAAAAGCTGGCGCGAGAGGGCGGGCGGGTGGACCGGCTGATCCGGAGCGGGGCCGGAGACGGAGAGATCGTCGACGAGCTCTATCTGGCTGCCCTGTCACGGTTTCCCACGGCCGAGGAGCGGACGCAATTGGAAGCAATGATCGCCGAGCGCCCTCGCAGAGAAGCCATCGAGAGTCTGACCTGGGGTCTGATTAGTTCTCGACAATTTGCCCACAATCATTGATAATTGGGGGCTGGCAAGCTCCATGAGAATCAGGGGGTTCGGGCGATTCAGCCCTTGCCCCTTCGCAAGCGGCAACTTTGGGGGGTAGTGATGAACCTGCCGGAATGTTTTTCCTGCACCGGAGGCGACTTTGAGCGGCGCCAGTTCCTGAGGGTGGGCGGCCTGACGTTCCTCGGCATTACGCTGAGCGATTACTTCAGGCTGGCCGACACGCTGGCAGCCACCGGCACCGGTGCGCGCAAGAAGGCCGAGTCGGTCATTCTCATCTGGCTTTCCGGCGGTCCGCCCCACATGGACATGTGGGATCCCAAGCCCAACAGCAATTTCAAACCCATCTCGACCAACGTGGCCGGGATTCAGATCTCCGAGACGCTTCCCCGGGTGGCGCGGCACATGGACAAATTGTCCATCATCCGCTCCATGCACAGCGAAGAAGGGAATCATCCCGAAGGCACCTATTATGGGATGACCGGGCATCGTCCCAGCCCGGCCTTCCGTTTTCCCAGCCTGGGGTCGATCGTCTCACGAGAGCTCGGAGGGCGAGACAATATCCCGCCCTACGTGGTGACTCCGCCCCTCTCCTACGGGCACTCCTACATGGCGGGGAACATGGGCCCGCAGTACAACCCCATGATCGTTCCCGATCCCAGCAAGGAAGACTTCAAGATTCCCGACCTGACCTTGCCCAAGTCCCTCTCCCCCGAGCTGCTTCAGGACCGCCAGTCCTTCCTGAAGGTGGTCGATCACCATTACCGGCAGCAGGAGGAGTTTGCCCGATTCAGCAAGATGGACACCTATCAGGAGCAGGCCCTGAGAATGATCCTCTCGCCCAACGTCAAGAAGGCCTTCGACCTGTCGGCGGAGCCGGACCGGGTGCGGGAAGCCTACGGCAAGACGCGCTTCGGACAATCGGTGCTGCTGGCCCGGCGCCTGGTGGAGGCGGGATGCCGCTTCGTGACCGCCGAGGGCTTCAACCACAGCGAATGGGATATCCATTTCGACAATGACAAGAAGCTGTCGGAAAACCTGGCCCCTCGCTTCGATCAAGCGCTTTCGATGCTGCTGACCGAGCTGGAGGAGCGGGGTCTGCTGGAGACGACGGTGGTCCTGGCCATGGGTGAATTCGGGCGAACCCCGAAGATCAACGCCAGGGCCGGTCGAGATCACTGGGCCCATTGCTGGTCCATGGTGTTGGGAGGTGGCGGAATCAAGGGCGGCCAGATCGTGGGCGCCAGCGATGATCGGGCGGCCTACGTGGCCGAGCGCCAGGTGACCATCGGTGATCTCTTCGCCACGGTTTACAAGGCCTTGGGGGTGGATTGGACCAAGACCTATACCGGTCTGGACGGTCGGCCCCTCTACATCGCCAATTCCATCGGGGACAAGCAGGGCCATCCGGTTCACGAGTTGGTCTAGCCCGGGTCAGGCGAGCGCCGAGTTCGGCCTGTCCCGGTGAGGCTGTGCGCTGATAGCCTTTCTCGCTGCCGCACCCGCAGCCCGTTCCGTTCCTACTTCCCAATTCCATTTTCAGGCCTTGCATTTTTCATCGCGGCTGTGCTCGCGGAGCGGGCGCACATGTTATGGGAAAGTGCAGGGTTCGGTAGAATCTTCACTTCCCGGGTGAAAAACACGGGCTGGGAGGTCAACGTGAAGCGGGTCGCAGGGTTGCTCTCCATTGTTCTGGTGCTGGCCGCCGGTGAGCTTTGGGCCAAGGAATCTCCGGAGAACCGGAAGAGAAATCCGCAACTGCTCTCCATGACGCCCATGGGGGGCGCGCCGGGCTCCTCCCTGGAATTCCGTGTGCGCGGAGAAGATCTGGAGGGGATCCGGTCGGTCTGGTTGGATAGCGATCGCTTGACCGCCAGAGTGAAGGCGGTCAAGGAGATCCAGCTCGAAAAGGCCAGATTTTCGCGCAAGACCTACTCCCCGGGACAGGAGGTGTTCCTCCAGGTCGATATCGCCGAGGATGCCGCCCCAGGCGCGTATTCCCTCCGGCTCCTTACCGAGTGGGGTCTGTCGGGGCCGGTGACCTTGGTGGTCAGCCACGGGAAGGTCGTTCAGGAACAGCCGGAACCCCATCAGGAACCCGAGAGCGCGCAGTTGCTGGAGCTGCCGGTCAATCTCAACGGCAGGATCGGGCGGAACGGGGAGGTGGATTTCTACGCCTTCGAGGTGCTGGAGAACCAGGAGCTGCAGTTGGAAGTCCTGGTTGCCGGCGGAATCCTGCCGGGCTCTCCCATTCACTTCCGCGATCCCGAACTGATTCTCTACCAACCTTCCCTCGGTTGGTTCCAGGGCAAGGCCCGGCGCCTGGAAACCCGCGTGGATTCCACCATCTTTCTCCTGCCGGTGGAGGGTGGGATCCTGAGGCCCCGGCTGCGGCATCGCTTCAGCAACCCGGGTCGCTACCTGGTGGCCGTCGGAAGCCTGGCTCAAAAAGGGGGCCCCGGCCACAACTATCAGTTGCGGATCGCACCGGTCGAGTCACGCGCCCGACAAGGGGAAGATCACTGGACCCGTTACCGCCCGGCCCATGACGCTCCCCTTCTCGACTGGCGGGAGAGAAGCTTTGGGCGGGAGATCCATCCGGGCCGCCGGCAACAACTCCGGGCCCGCGCCGCCGGAAGCCCTGACGGCAATGCCGGTGTGGCTCCGTTGGGAGAGGGCGCG
This sequence comes from Terriglobia bacterium, assembly GCA_963665655.1. Lineage (GTDB taxonomy): Bacteria > Acidobacteriota > Terriglobia > Versatilivoradales > Versatilivoraceae > Versatilivorator. The sequence goes on along the minus strand of OY762429.1, from coordinate 2,005,368 downwards.
AAAAGGCCGGGCCGATCCGATGCCGGCCCCGGCAGTCAGGGTTCTCCTGTGGCCGAGTATCCTTCCTTTGCGGAATCAGAACCCGACGAAACCCCGGAGTCGGCTTCGTCCATCTCTCTTCCCGTCATTCTCCAAGGCAGGATCGATGCTCCCGGCGACCTGGACCACTTCCGTTTTTCGGTGGAGGCGGGGGAGAGAGTCGCCTTCGAGATCCAGACCGTGGACCGGATGTTCCCGGAGCTGAGCCCTTGGCTCGAGGTGCTGGATGCCTCCGGAAAAGCCGTCTGCTCCAACATCTATCGAAACGTGGAGAACAATTCCGCCTACTGGCAGAAGTTTCTCCAGTCCAAGACGATCTTTGCCTTCGAGGAAGGGGGCGACTACATTTTGCGGCTCAGGGACCTGACCTCCCGGCGAGGAGGGGAAGAATTCAACTACCGGGTGCTGGTTCGGCCCCAGGTGCCTCACATCGGCGAGGTCAGCCTGGCGGGCGGAGATCATATCAACTTGGTTCCGGGTGAAGCCAGAACCCTGAAGCTGACCCTGGAGAGGGAAGAGGGGTTGGATCAAATGGTGACGCTGCATCTGGAGAATCTGCCTCCGGGGATTCAGGTGCTCCCGACGGTCGTCCCGGAGCCAGAATCGGGGAAGGGCAAGCGTACGCGGAACGAAGTCCACCGGGACCGGTTTTTCCCGCGCAAGCAGGAAGTATCCTTGACCCTGTTGGTGGAGGGCGACACTCCGGGTCCCTTGCAGCCTCATCCGGTGAGATTGGTTGCACGGGTGGTGACGGAGAGGCAGCCAAGTCCACCCTTTCCCTTGAAGAACCTCTTCCTGACGGTGGTCCATCCCCTCATTCCCAAGGCCGTCAGTCAAGTAGCAGCGGGAGATTAGCCAAACCCCCGCGGCATACGAGGGTACGGACCATGCAGAGCCGAACAGGAGTTATTCAGGCAAGTACCGCCCTCGCCCCCCGAGACGGGGTGGGTCATTCAAAGGTGAAGAAACAGGGTAGTTTTACAACAAGTTGCAGGTTCCGGGAGCAGGCAAGCTCCTTGTGACGTGGTTGCACTCTATTTTTTGTGAACATCGATGCACAGGATTAACAGGATTAACAAGACGAGACGTTCCTGCACCCGAAGCCGGCTGGGGCGATAATCCGGTGCGGGCTTGCCGATGCTCAGGATTGCAAGCCAGTCGTTTCCTGAAAATCCTGTGCATCGATGTTAATAATCCGTTCCGTGGCAGTGCGGGCCGTTGACGCAGATCCGTCCCGCTTCGTGGCCCTTCGTCGTCCTTGGTGTGTCTTCGTGGATACCTCTTTTTTTCTGTTGTTTCCAATAGGGTGATGGCGATGATGGTGGCGCCAGCCAAGTGCAATCGGCCGTTTCGGGCCAACCTCCTTGCCGGGTCTCTTGGCTTGGCCCTCAGCCTGCTTGCAACCCTCGGTCCCGGCCGCGCCTTGGCCGAGGGGCAAGAGTCCTCCGCCGAAATCGTTTCCCTGCGCCTGGTGCCGGAGCAGGTGGTGCTAGAGGGAGCCGGCGCCGGCCAGCGCGTTCTGGTGCTGGCGACGGGTGCCGACGGCCTGGAGCGGGAGGTCACGGCGCAGGCAAGCCTCTCGATCTCCTACCCCGAGGTCGCCAGCCTGGGTCCTGAAGGCAAGCTGGTTTCGAAATCCGATGGTGACGCAACTCTCAGGGCGACGCTGAGCGGCCGGAGCGCCCTGGCCGCGGTTCGGACCAGCCAATCCGGGCGAAGGGAGCCGGTCAGCTTCGCCACCGACATCACCCGAATACTGACCAGGCAGGGCTGCAACGGCAGTAGCTGTCACGGGGGCGTGAAAGGCCGGGGCGGGTTTCGACTCTCCTCCAATGCCATGCATCCCGCTGAAGACTACGACTGGATTGTCCGGGGCGGCGGCTACCAGGTTCTCACCGACGAGCCCCGAGGTCCCCGAAATCCCCGCATCGACCGCGACGCACCCGAAAACAGCCTCCTCCTGCTGAAACCGACCATGGCGCAACCCCATGGCGGGGGGATGCGGTTCGAAATGGGTTCCACCGACTACCGGACGATCCTGAGCTGGGTTCGAGCCGGTGCTCCCTACGGCCGGGCCGCCGGGACGGACCCGGTTATCCAGCGGCTGGAGGTGTTTCCGGAAGAGGCGGTGGTGCTGGAGGACGGCCGTTACCAGATGCTGGTCACGGCCTATTTCTCCGACGGCCGCAGCCAGGACCTTACCGACCAGGTTCGCTTTGAATCGTTGGATCGGGAGGTGTTGGAGGTGAGTTCCGGCGGCCGGGTGCAGGGCAGGCGCGTCGGCGAAGCCGTGGTCCTGGTTCGGGCGGCAGGCAAGGTGGGCCATGCCCGTTTCGGCGTAATCCGGCGGACCCTGGACCGTTTCCCCCGGGTGGCTCGGAACAACTTGATCGACGAGGAAGTCTTTGACAAGCTGGAGCGCTTCCACATCCTTCCCTCTCCGCCGGCGGACGATGCCGAGTTTCTGCGTCGCGTCTGTCTGGATGTCACGGGGACGCTGCCGCCTCCCGAGCGGGTCCGGGAGTTCCTGGCCAGCCGGGACCCCAAAAAGCGGGAAAAGCTGGTGGAGGTCCTGCTCGATTCCTCCGAGTACATTGACTACTGGACCTTCCGCTGGTCGGATCTCTTCCGGGTCCGACTTTCCGCCTACGACTACTGGGAGTGGATACGGCAGAGTTTGGCCTCCAACAAGCCCTACGACCTGGTCGCCCAGGAGAGGATCGCCGCCCAGGGAGCCGCCGGGGCCTCCAAGCATCTCATTCGGGCCGGCGCCAACGTGGAACGGGTGGTGGCGGAGCAGTTCCGGGTCTTCTTCGGGCGTCGCATGGATTGCGCTCAGTGCCACAACCATCCCTACGACCTGTGGACCCAAAACCAGTTCTGGGGCCTGGCCGCCTTCTTCGGTCGAGCCACCCACATCGGCAGCGGGTCGAATATGGTCGTCTTTGACGATCCGGCAGGAGTCGAACAGGACTACGGTGAGATGGGACAGACGGCGCTGGTCTTCAAGCCGGTCACCCATCCCCGGAGCCAGACCCGGGTGGAACCCGCCTTCCTGGACGGGACGGTCCTGGCCCCCACTTCCAGAACCGATCAGCGACTGGAGCTGGCTCGCTGGATGACGGACCATCCGGACTTTGCCAGGGCCACCGTCAATCGTTACTGGGGCCATTTCTTCGGAAGAGGGTTGGTGGAACCGGTGGACGACTTCCGCTTGGGGAATCCGGCCACCCACCCCCGTCTGCTGAATCGGCTGGCCGAGGATTTTCGCGAGCACGGCTACGATCTGAAGCACCTGATCCGGCGCATCGTCCTCTCCAGGACCTATCAGCTCTCCAGCCGGGACCGTCCGGAGAATCGGGACGACAGCGTCAACTACTCCCACGCGCTGCCTCGACCCCTGCAAGCCGAAGTGCTGCTGGACGCCATTTCGACCGCGACCGGCGTTCCCGAGAATTTCGTGCCTCCAGGGGGTGAAATCTACGCCTACGAAACGGCGGCTCCGGGAACACGGGCCATCAATCTGAAGTTTCCCGCCAGCTACCGGTCCCGGTTCCTGGACATCTATGGCCGGCCTCAGCGGGATTCGGTGGGAGGGCGGGACAACAAGGCCAACCTCAGCCAGGCGCTGCACATCCTGGTCGGCTCGACCTACAACCGAAAACTGGGTAGGCCGGGAGGCCGCCTGGAGGGGTTGCTCAAACGTCAGGCCTCGGACCGGGAGGCGATCGAGGAACTCTACCTGGCCACCCTCTCCCGCTTTCCCACGGACGAGGAGTCGGACCGGCTGACCGCCCTGGTTCGCTCCCACCCCCAGCGCGGGGAGGCCCTGGAAGATCTGCTGTGGGCACTGATCACCTCCCGCGAATTTGCGGAAAACCATTGAGGAAGTTCCATGAAAAAGCCAAGTCGTTGGATAGTCGACGGAGCCGATCTCAGCCGCCGTTCCATGCTGCGGGTGGGCGCCCTGAGCTTCATGGGAATGAACCTGAGCCGTTACCTGCAGGCGGCTCCGCTCGCAAGCTCTAGCGGCGCGGCTCCGCCGGGCAAGGCTCGGGCCTGCATTCTGCTCTGGCTCAACGGGGGTCCCAGCCACATCGACATGTGGGACCCCAAGGCCAACAGCTCCTTCAAGCCCATCTCGACCAACGTGCCGGGCATTCGGATCTCGGAACTTCTACCCCGGTCGGCCAGACACATGGACAAGCTGGCGGTCATTCGCTCCATGCATACCGAGGAGAACAACCACGGCATGGGGCACCACTATGTCATGACCGGGCACCGGCCCAACCCCTCCATGAAATTTCCGGCCTTCAGCTCCATCATCACCAAGGAGATGGGGCCGCGCAAGGACGTGCCGGCCAATATCATCGTCCCCAAGATCCATCCCGGGTACCGCAACTACTACAAGGCCCACTTTCTGGGGGCCCGGTATGAACCCCTGGAGATCCCCGATCCCAACGACCAGGGGTTCGAGGTGCCCGACCTGAGCCTGCCGGACTGGCTCACGGTGGAGCGCATGGAGTCGCGGCGCACCTTCCTGGATGTGGTGGACCGGCTTTACCGCCGAAAGGTGGAAAGCGCCGAGCATGCCAGCATGGATGCCTTTCGGGCTCAGGCCTGGAACATGATCCTTTCACCGGCCGTCCGCGAGGCCTTCGACCTCTCCAAGGAGTCGGAGGCGACCCGGGATGCCTACGGCCGCAATACCTTCGGCCAGAGCGTGCTGATCGCGCGGCGCATGGTGGAGGCGGGCAGCCGCTTCGTGACGGCTCTGGATCTGAACCGGCCCGAGACGGGCCGTGACTGGGACACCCATTTCGGCAACGACTACCAGCACCGCGACTACCTGGTGCCGGTGGTGGACCGGACGCTGTCGGCGCTGCTGGAGGATCTGGAGCAGAGGGGCCTGCTGGAGTCAACCGTAGTGGTGGTGACGGGGGAATTCGGCCGGACCCATGACCTCAATGTCGGCGGCGGCCGGGATCACTGGTGCCACTGCTTCTCAGTGGTGTTGGGCGGCGGCGGAATCCGAGGCGGCCAGGTGATCGGGTCGAGCGACGAGCGCGGCGCCTATGTGGCCGATCGGATGGTGACCGTGGGAGACCTGCTGGCGACGATCTACAAGGCGTTCGGCATCGATTGGACCAAGGAGTACATGCATCCCATCGGCCGTCCTCTCAAGATTGCCAACTCCATCAACGACGAGACCGGAACGCCCATCGAGGAACTGGTGTAGCTTGCCTGATGGCGGCTCCGCTTTCGCAGCGGGCGGACCGGCTCGTTTGGCCGCGGCGCCCTCCATGTGCTTGATGGTGCCGAAGAGCTTCCCGAACTTGACCTGAGCCTCGTATTTGACGGGGATTCTGGTTCCGTCATCGCTGAACCAGAGCACGAAGCTTCCTCCCCCCTTGAAGAGCCCTCCCACCGAAACGGTGTCGATTCTGATGGCCGACCAGGTTCCCGCAATGGCCTCCACCTGCTCGCGCCTCACCGCCCGGATGTCGACTTCCTTGACCACCCCGTTGTCGCTCACGTGCAGCGGATAGCTCTCTCCCACCCGGAGTCCTCGCAATCGAGTGCGATAGATGGCCGACAGGAAGTCCTGGACGCAGGGGGGAAGGTCTTCCAACTCCTCGTTCTTCAACTCCCTGGGTGGTTTCTGGGCAGCGTCGTAGGCCAGGTAGCGGCCCCGATGGGTCTCCTGGTCGAAGGTGAGCACCACGTCCCGGTGCCGCCTGCCTTCCCGGGTGATCTTGGTGAACCGATTGGAGCAGAACCCCTCGGCCGCCACCAGCGACTCGAAGTGGTCCTTGACGGTGATGCCCGTCAACCTGGGCAGCACTCCGGCGGAGACCGCATCGGCCGTGATCCTGAAAATCGGCCTGCCCCCGTCGCCGACTTCCTTCTCGAATTTGAGAGTCATCTCGCCGGCGCTGATGGTGGGGATGAAGAACAGCCAGGCCGGCGGGTCCCAGCGGACCTCGTAGACCAGGGTCTCGCCGCCGGGAATGACTTCGGAAGGGTTCCGCAGATCGGAGGAATGGAGTGGGGTCGATCCCGGCAAGGCAAGCATCCAGGCCGCCAGCAGGACGGGTGCCAAGATTGGGGAGCTCGCCCGCATATCTCACCAGGGGGAGGAAATGTCTGTTCTCAATCCAGGAATCGGCACCAAGGAAAAAAGAGTACCACGAAGGGCCACGAAGAACGACGAAGGGACACGAAGAAAAGACGATGAGCTATTTCGCCACCAGGCGGCGAGGCGGGAAGCCATGCGGGCTAGCCGCCAGGTTCCTGCCCCACCGGAAGCGCGGCGTCTTTCCTGGAGTAGTGCGAGTCCACGTATGCATCGATCAGTTCCAGAAACTCGGCCACCAGTCCCGCGCCCCGCAAGGTGGTCTTGAGTCGACCGTCGACAAACACGGGGGCCTTGGGGTCTTCTCCCGTTCCGGGGAGGGAAATGCCGATATGGGCGTGCTTGGATTCCCCGGGGCCGTTGACGATGCAGCCCATGACCGCAACCTTGAGGTCTTCGACACCCTCGTACTGGTCCTTCCAGATCGGCATGCGGTTTTTCAAATAGCTCTGGATTTCCTCGGCCATTTCCTGAAAGAAGGTGCTGGTGGTGCGGCCGCATCCCGGGCAGGCGGTCACTTGAGGCAGAAAGCTGCGAATTCCCATGGACTGGAGAATCTGCTGGCAGACCTGGACTTCTTCGGTGCGGTCTCCCCCGGGAGCAGGGGTCAGGGAGACCCGAATGGTATCTCCGATCCCCTCCTGAAGCAGCACGGCCAGGGCGGCCGTGCTGGCAACGATGCCCTTGGCCCCCATGCCCGCCTCGGTCAGTCCCAGGTGCAGGGGATAGTCGCAGAGGCTCGCCAGGACCCGGTAGACCCGGATGAGGTCCTGTACTCCCGAGACCTTGGCGCTCAGGATGATGCGGTCGTGGGGCATCCCGTACTCTTCCGCCAACCGGGCCGATTCCAGCCCACTCCTGACGATGGCGTCCCGAGTCACCTCGGCGGAGTCCTTCGGCTGGGAGGAGGCTGCGTTTTCGTCCATGAGGCGGACCAGCAGCACTTGATCCAGGGACCCCCAGTTCACTCCGATCCTGACCGGCTTGGCGTTTTCATTGGCCACCTCGATCATGCGCCGGAAGTTGTCGTCCCGATGCCTGCCGGCCCCGACGTTGCCGGGATTGATGCGGTACTTGGCCAGAGTTCGGGCGCAGTCCGGATAGCGGCTGAGCAGAAGATGCCCGTTGTAGTGAAAATCGCCCACCAGCGGGACTTCGATCCCCAGGTCGCCGAGCCGGGATGCAATCTCGGGGACCGCCCGAGCAGCCTGGTCGTTGTTTACCGTGATCCGAACCAGCTCCGAGCCCGACCGGGCCAGAGCGGCCACCTGGGTGGCGGTGGCGGCTGCATCGGCGGTGTCGGTGTTGGTCATGGACTGGACCGCCACCGGGTATCCGGAGCCCACCATGACCGATCCCACCCGGACCGCCACCGTCTGCCGCCTTTGGATCTTTTTCATCCGATGTCTCTCCGCCCGTGGTTGGCTTGGGGTCAGACTATTGCCAACACAGGGTAAAGGAATTGCCGATTTCGGGTCAAGCCTGCGGCAATGGCCGGGGAGTTATCCGTGGCGCCGGTAGTCACTCACGAAGCGCCGCGTTGGCCCCCCACCGGCTCGACTGCGGGCTTCGCCCTTGTCGAGCCGAATGGCGAAGGCTGATGCGGTGGGGGGCCACGCCGGAGTTCACCAGGATGCGGCCGTCCCCTTCTTTCCGCAACAGCCACGCCAACCACGTCCGGGGCTCATTCCCATGAGAGCACTTAAGTTCCTATAAATCAATTTCTAGCATTGCTTCGCAGCTTTGGTTATCCTAGTCGCCATAGCCATGAATTCCGAAGATCAGAACCAGAAACAGGCACGCACCCTTTGGGAAGAGGGGGTCAAACATCTGGTCAAGGGCCGCTTTCTGACGGCGGTCGGACTCTTCAACCGAAGCGTCGCCGTCCATCCAACCGCCGAAGGCTACACCTACCGGGGTTGGGCCGTATCTTTTCTGGGCATGCTCGACCAGGCCATCCGTGATTGCCACCTGGCGATTGCGGTCGATCCCGAATTCGGCAATCCCTACAACGACATCGGCGTCTACCTGATGCGCCAGGGGCAAATGGACGAGGCCATCGACTGGCTGGAGAAAGCCAAGAAGGCCAGGCGATACGATCCCAAGCACTTCCCCTACCTGAACCTGGGGCACATCTACCTGGCCAGGGGCGATCAGATGAAGGCCCTGGACGAGTACATGCAGGCTCTGGAAATCGATCCCGAGAATGAGGTAGCCCTGAAAGCCATCGGCGAGATGGACCTGACCGTCCATTAGCCCGGATCGACAGACAGAACAAGAGAGATTTCCACGAAGGGGCACCAAGGCATGATCAGCGTGGAAGAACCCGTGTCGAGACCCGTCCCGGTCCCGGAGGCGACGACCGCCAGCGTGCGGGACAGCCGGCTGTTTCGCATCCCATTCGGCAACGGGGTGCGGGTCGACTTTCCGGTAATCTTCGCGCCCATGGCGGGATTGTCGCACCTGGCCTTTCGCCAACTCGTGCGAACCTACCTGCCGTCCAATGCCGGAACCCTGCTGTTTACGGAGATGCTGTCCACGCGCATTCTGCCCGGGGAGGAGGTCGGCCGGACACCCAAGACCCGGGTAGCCGCCGGGGAGCGGGACCTGATTCCCCAACTGCTGGGTAACGATGAGCGTTGGATCGCGCCTTCGCTCAGAAAGCTGATGACCCTCTCGCCGGCCGGAATCGATATCAACATGGGCTGTCCGGTCAGCAAGGTCCTCAAGCACAACTGGGGAGTGGCCCTGATGGGCGACATCCGGTACGCCGAGGAAGTGGTGCGCACCACCCGGCGGCTCACCTCCCTGCCGCTCTCGGTGAAGATGAGGACCGGGCTCAAGGACGATCCCGAGTACCTGGTGGATTTTGCCAGAATGCTGGAGAAGGCGGGAGCGGACTGGATCACGCTCCATCCCCGAATTCAGTCTCAGCACCGGCGCGGCCAGGCCAACTGGGAGTACATCGGCAGGGTGCGGGATGCCGTGCGAATCCCGGTCATCGGCAATGGGGATGTCCAGCAGGCCTCGGATATCGTGCGCATGCTGCAGCAGACGGGTTGTGACGGCGTGATGGTGGCTCGGGCCGCCACCGCCAGGCCCTGGATTTTCTGGCAGGTGGCCGAGCAGTTGGGGTTTGCCCGGCCCGGGGGAAGGGAGGGGCAGCGGGCTCCCCGGACGGCGGAGGAGGAAGGCCGGGAATACCAGAGGGCCCTGTCGTTTTTTTGCGACCGGCTGGAAGCCGGGTTCACTCCGGCCGAGCAATTGCCTCGTCTGCGGCTGTTTCTGGCGTGGGGACACAAGTGGATCCATTTCGGACACTACCTTTCCACCCAGGTGAACCGCTGCCGCGATCTGAAGTCGGCGCGCCGGGTGATCGAGGATTTTTTCGACACCCCCAAGACCATGAAGGGGCGCACTCGACTCCAGTAGCCCTTCGGCGACGCTCGCTCAGGGCAAGACCATGTTGAGGGAGATACGGACAGCCGCGGAGCTGCTGAACTGGCGCAAGGTCGGCGTCAGGCTCGGCGATTGTCCCGTGTGTGGCCGGACGGGTTTCATCAAGCTGGATGACTACGAGATGGCCGTCCGCTGTCTCAGGTGCCGCGCCAGCGCGGCCACCCTCTCCTTTGTGAGCGTGCTGAAGGGTGTCCTCCCCGACCTGTCGCACCGGCATGTGTACGAGTTGTCCTCGAGAGGGCCCCTGGTGGGCTTTCTTCGCAGGCATGCCGGCAGGCTGACGCTTTCCGAGTATTTCGATGACGTGCCTCCCGGGCAATACCAGGCAGGGGTTCAATGTCAGGATGTGCAGCAACTGACCTACCCCGACAGTTGCTTCGACGTTTGCACCTCCACCGAGGTCTTCGAGCACGTTCCCCGCGACCTGGAGGGCTTTCGGGAGCTGCACCGGGTGCTCAGGCCCGGCGGAGTCCTGCTGTTCACCGTTCCCATGGACGGCGGTGAGAAGACGGTGGAGAGAGCCCGGTTGGCGAATGGCCGTCTGGAGCATCTGCTGCCGCCCGAATATCACGGGGACCGCATTCGAGGTTCCGCGGCCGTTCTCTGTTTTCGCAACTATGGAACCGATATTCTGGATCGGCTGGGCGCGGCCGGCTTCAGCCGGCCCCGCCTGGTCCGGGGCGAAGACGTGACCGGCTGGGGCTTCGACCGGCAGGTCGTGGTGGCTCGCAAGTAGGCGTCCGGGGCAAGCGAGTGGCCGCAATTTCCCTCTTTGATCCCAAGGGGCCGCCCGAGTGGCTTTTTCCGCCGCCATGCAAGGGTTCAGGAGTCGTCTTGATCCCATCGTCTTCGGATTGACGACCCTGGCGGTCGTCTTTCCGGTGATCAGCATTGCGGTATCTCAGGTCTTCCTTGGGCTGGCGATTCTGGGTTTATTGCTGGACTGCCTCCTGAATCGGCGGACGATCCTTCGTTTCCCTCCCATCAAGCTGCCCCTGCTGCTCTTTGTCGGGACCACCCTGGCCTCCTGGCTGGTCTCTCCCGAGCCGGCGATCGGCTTGCCTCCCATCTACAAGTTCTGGCTGTTCGCCATCATCCTGCTGGTGGCCAACTATTGCTCCGGAAGCAGGGTGGGTCCGGCCTTCCAGGCGCTATTCGCAGCCGGCCTGGTGGCGGCCGGTTTTGCCCTGGTCCAATACCTGGTGCCTTCCCTGGGAAGTGTCGATGGGCGCCTGACCGGCTTCATGGGCCATTGGATGACCTTGAGCGGAGGGCTGATGCTGGTGTTCCTGGCCATGCTGGCTTATCTGCTCTTCTCCGCCACCAAGCACCGGCCGCTCTGGATGCTGGCCGTCGGCTTCCTGGGCGTGACGCTGCTCCTGACCCTGACCCGGAGCGTCTGGATCGCCAGTCTGGCCGGCCTGCTGGTGGCCGCCTGGCTGAGGTTTCCCACCCTGAAGACCGTGCTCGTCAGCGGCGCCGGCATCCTGGTACTGGCGGCGTGCCTGCCCGATTCCCTTCAGAAGCGGCTGGCCAGCATCTGGGATCCGGCGCACCCCTCCAACGCCGCCCGCCTGGAGATCTGGAAGACGGGAGCGCAAATGGTGGGTTCAAACCCCTGGGTCGGAGTCGGTCCCCAGCGAGTCTCCAAGGTCTTCTTCGACTATCACCCCGATCAGGAGGCCCGTCAACGGGGGGGATTTTTCTGGATCCACATGCACAACAACCTGCTTCAGTTCGCGGCCGAGCGGGGCATTCCCTGCGCCCTCGCCTGGCTGTGGCTCATCCTGCGGATGGGGAGGGACCACTGGCTGGGTTTCAGGCGGGCCAGGTTCCCCTCCCTGGAGAAATCCGTCCATGCCGGGGGTTTTCTCAGCCTGCTGGCGCTCTTTCTGGCCGGGCTGTTCGAGTTCAATTTCGGGGACTCCGAAGTATTGATGGTCTTTCTGTTCCTGGTTTCGGCGCCCTATGCCCTGGGTCCAACCGCTGCGGGGGCGGGTCGAGATCCCGAACCGGCCAGTGCCGCTTGAGAATCGTGGAGGAAAGAACAAAAAAGAAATCCACCAAGCGGCACGAAGGACCACGAAGGGCAACGGATTGCGGAAGGGTTATGGCGCCGCCTGTCGGCCAGAGAGGTCCATTACTGTTAGTGTTCATTGGAGTCAGTGCTACTGTACAATACGGGCGGAACATTGAAGACAGAGCCTTTTGCAAAATTCGGCAGACAAGGGTTTTGTGGATCGGGAGAGGGGACAGGAAATTCCAGGGGCAGGGCTGCTCTGTGCCTGAGTGGCCACAAGAGGCACAAAAGCTGGAATCGCCAAGTCTCAAATCTCATTTAGGAATCAGGATTTCCAGAACGCGGATCTCCGTCGAACGGCCACAAAAGGCACAAAAATGGGATTGGGCAAGACTGGGGCCTGATTTTGTGCCTTTTGTGCTTTTTGTGGTTGAGCCGTTCACCCCATTCACTTGGCAGCGGCAGCCTTCCCAGGAGATGCCGGGGGAGAGGTGACTCGCGGGGCAAGTCCGCTCTTCTGTTGTTTTATGGAAATGCTCGATTCCGAATTTTGCAAATTTTGCAAAAGGCTCGACAAGCTGGGTTTTTGCTGGTTGAGCAGGGGCGGCGGAGTAGGAGGGGCAGGCCTCCCCGCAGTGGGTCGGGGCTGAGCGCCGGGAGCAGCCATGGCTGAGATCACCATGCCGAGACTCAGTGACACCATGGAAGACGGTGTGGTGGTGCGCTGGCTCAAGGGCATTGGCGAGGCCGTCTGCAGGGGAGAGGTGGTGGCGGAGATCGAGACCGACAAGGCCACCATGGAGATGGAGTCTCTGGAGGACGGCGTCCTGTCGGAAATCCATGTTGAGGAAGGCCAAAGGGTTTCCGTCGGCGAACCCATGGCTTCGATCGATGTCGGCGGCCAGCCATCGCAATCCGCCGGCCCGGACGCGGAGGGCGCGTCTCCTGAAACAGCCGTGGAGACTGCCGGCAGAGCGGCTCCCTCGGAGAGGGTCAAGGCCTCGCCCCGGGCTCGAAAAGCCGCCCGGGAGATGAATCTGGACCTGGCCGGCGTGGCGGGTTCCGGGCCTTCAGGCCGCATTCTCTATCGAGACGTCCTGGCTGCAGGCGGCGCCGGGGCCCCTTCGGACCGGTCCTCCGCGGCCGCGAGCCAACCGGTTCCCCTGAGTTCCATGCGGCAGCGCATCGCCGAACGCATGGTGGAGAGCAAGACCCGCATCCCCCACTTCTACTTGCAGGTGGAGATCGATGCCGAACCCCTGCTGGAGCTGCAGCGCCAGGTCAACTCCGCCCTGGAGGAGTGGGGTGGCGGCAAGCTGAGCCTCAATGACCTGGTGTTGAAGGCGGCGGCAGTGGCCCTGACCCGGGTGCCGCAACTCAATGCTTCCTTCACCGGGGAGGGCATTCTTCGTCATGCTCAGGTGCACCTGGAGTTTGCGGTCAGCCTGCAAGAGGGGTTGTTGACGCCGGTGATCCGAAACGCCGAATCCAAGAGCCTGCGACAGATCAGCCGGGAGGCCGGGGATCTGATCGAAAGAGCGCGCAGCCAGCGGTTGAACCCGGATGAGTATCGCGGCGGCACCTTTACCGTTTCCAACCTGGGCGCCAGGGGCATCGACAGTTTCCAGGCCATCATCGACCCGCCTCAGGCAGCCATTCTTGGAGTGGGAGCCATCGTCAGAAAGCCTGTGGTCGACAAGGACGATCGAATCCGTCCAGGTCATCGGGTCAACCTGACCTTGAGTTGCGATCACCGGGTGGTCGACGGCGCCGTGGCCGCCGAATTCCTGGGCCAGGTGCGGCGGCTGCTCCAGCAACCGGCCTTGCTGCTGCTATAGACCGAGGCCGGTTGCAGGCGGTCCCAACGAAAGCCCAACGAATGCCTTCCTTGAGCCAGACCCCTCCATCCATTCATCGATCTCGAGAGGCCCACCATGTCTGAGCGCTACGACCTGGTGGTGATTGGAGGCGGCCCCGCGGGGTACGTGGGCGCCATTCGGGCGGCGCAGTTGGGCAGGAAAGTGGCTTGCATCGAGATGGACCGGGCCGGAGGAACCTGTTTGAACTGGGGCTGCATCCCCAGCAAGTCGTTGCTGCGCAATGCCGAGCTCTATCGGCTTCTGAAGGATCGCGCCGGAGACTTTGGCCTGAGGTTCGAGGGATTGTCCTTCGAGTGGTCCGGGATCATGGGAAGGAGCCGAAGAGTGGCCGACCAGCTCGCCGGAGGCATCGCCTACCTGTTCCGAAAAAACCGGGTCGACTACCTGGTGGCCAAGGCGGAGCTGACCGAGCCGGGTCTGGTCACGGCCGAACTTTCCGGCGGCTCCAGGCGTTCGCTGCAAGCCGATCGGGTCCTGGTAAGCACCGGGGTCCGCCCCCGTCCGTTGCCGGGTCTGCCCTTCGATGGAAAGAGGATCATCGGAAGCAAGGAGGCCCTGGTGTTGGACGCCCCTCCGGCATCCATGGTAATCATCGGTGCAGGCGCCATCGGGGTGGAATTCGCCTACTTCTACAACGCCTTCGGCACCCGTGTCACCCTGCTGGAAATGATGCCGCATCTGCTTCCGGTGGAAGACGAGGAAGTGTCGCAGGCCCTGGCCCGGTCCTTCAGCCGGCAGGGCATCGCCGTCCACACCTCCACCCGGGTGGAAGGCGGGGTGGTTACCCGGGAAGGGGTGCAGGTGAGCTTCAGTGGCGAGAAATCCGGCAGCGTCGAAGCCGAGAGGGTGCTGGTCGCTGTGGGGGTGGATGCACTGCTTCCCCCCGGGCTGGAACTGGAAACCGATCGGGGCTTTATCAAGGTGGATGGCAACTATCGGACCTCGGTCGAGGGCGTCTATGCAGCCGGGGATGTGATTGGGCCGCCCTGGCTGGCTCATGTGGCCGGCTACCAGGCCGTTCAGGCCGTCGAGGGCCTTTTCGGAAACGGGAAGGCCCGGCCGCTCCCCCACTATCCGAGCTGCACCTACTGCAATCCTCAGGTCGCCAGCGTCGGGCTCACCGAACGGGCGGCCAGAGAATCGGGCGAGCCCTGCCGCGTCGGCCGTTTCCCCTTCGGAGCCAACGGCAAGGCCCTGGCGGTTGGAGAGAGCGAGGGATTCGTGAAGCTGATTTTCAGCGAGGCCGAGGGGGAACTGTTGGGTGCTCACCTGATCGGCTCCGAGGCCACCGAACTGATCGGAGAGCTCGGGTTGGCCATGACGCTGGGAGCCACCTTCGAAGACATCGAGGCCACCATTCAAGCCCATCCCACGCTGGGTGAAGCCGTTCATGAAGCCGGCGCCGCCGCTTTTGGCCGGGCGATCCACCTCTGACCGCTATCTGGCAGTTCCAACGAGGTTTCCATCATTGAGCCATCCTGTTCCGGAACCCTTTCGACCCCTGGGCGATACCGGGATCCGTTGCCATCCTCTGGGATTCGGCTGCTATCGCATCGCCGAGGGCGTCGGGGAACACGAATCCTCGCTTCGGGAGTACCTGGGGCGGGGAGGGAACCTGATCGACACCAGCGCCAACTACACCGACGGCCGGTCGGAATCGCTGGTGGGCAAGCTCCTTTCCGGGGACGGAGCTTCCGGGGCGGTGGTGGTCACCAAGGCCGGATACATTCAGGGGCAGAACATGACCCTGGCCCAACAGCAATCCTTCCCGGAGGTGGTGGAGTACGGCGAGGGGATCTGGCACTGCATTCACCCCCGGTTCCTGGAGACTCAGCTCAGGGCCTCCTGCCGGCGGCTGAAGCGAGATCGGGTGGATGTGTTTCTACTGCACAATCCGGAGTACTTTCTCAGCCACCAGGCCCACCACCACACGCCGACCCCCCAGGACCACCAGGAGTTCTACCGCCGCATCGGACAGGCCTTCAGTTTCCTGGAGGATCAGTCCAAGGAGGGTCGCATCGGCTGGTACGGCATCAGCTCCAACCATTACGGCCTGCCCCCTTCGGATCCAACCATGACCAGCGTCCAGCGGTGTCTCCGCCAGGCGGAAGGGATTTCCTCCGGCCATCGCTTCCGAGTGGTCCAATTGCCGCTCAACCTCTACGAGAGCGGCGGCGCCCTGGAGCGCAACAACGACGGACTGAGCGCCCTTGAATTCTGCCGTCGGGAAGGACTGGGGGTGCTCATCAATCGCCCTCTCAACGCCTTCGCCGGGAATAGGATGTACCGGCTGGCCGATTTCTCCGGTGATGGTCAGGGGAACGGCGGCCCAAGGGATCTGGAACTATTGGTTGAGCCGCTGCGCCGGTTGGAGCAATCCTTGGTTGACCGGCTGAAAGTCCCCCTGCTCGGCGGCCCCGACTTCGGCCTGGCCGGATTGATCCTCCAGATCGCCCCCCAGGTGCGCGCCGCCTCCGACTGGGACTGGGTAGTGGAGAGATATGTGGCTCCTCCTCTTCAACAGTGGATCCAGGATTGCCGAAAAGTTTGTCAAGGCGAGGACTTTTGGGAAGAATGGCAGCAGCGCTATTTCCAGAACATCCGAGCCGTGCTGGAAGACCTGGAGCGTTATACCTTTTCCCGGCAGCAGGAGGTTTCCGACCGGATCCGGAGCCTGCTGGAGGCGTGCGGGTATCCGGAGACTCGGGCTTCGCTGAGCCGAATCGCCATGAGCCTGCTCTTGAATCTCAAAGGGGTCTCCTGCGTCCTCAATGGAATGCGGCGGGTGTCCTACGTGCAGGATGCCATGGGAACTCCCGGGCTGCCTCCGGTGGACGCGCTCTCCATTCTGCAGGAGTTTTCGCGGAAGCGGTCGGCCGACTAAGAGCGGCATAGCCTCGCTGCAACGGTGAAATCATGAATTGTCGCGTTCGTGCCACACCCGCCATCGTTCTGCAGCGGCTGCTGGCATTCAGGGCGCGTTGCGGCTTCAGGTCGGTCCCGGTGACACCTTTGGCGGTGCTTCTGCTCCTGGCCGCCGAGGGGCTCTGCCAGAATGCGCCCCCGGCCCGATCTCCCTCCCTAGAGCCCGATCCCATCGTGGTTACGGTCTCGGCCGAGGCCATTCCGCTCTCGGCAAGTTCGGCTTCGGTGACGATCCTCACCAGGGAGTTCGTGGAAAACAGCCGGGCCGAAAGCATGGCCGACCTGCTGCGCCAGGTCCCGTTTCTCTACTTGTCTCAGACCGGGGGGCGTGGCGGGTTGACGACCGTATCCCTGCGGGGAGGCGAGGCCAACTTCACCTTGGTCATGATAGACGGGGTTCCGGTGAACGACATCACCAACCTCCTTGGGGGCGCGGTCGACTTCTCGACCTTGAGCACGGACAACGTCGAGCAAATCGAGATCGTTCGCGGCCCCATGTCCTCCCTTTACGGGTCGGAGGGGATCGGCGGAGTCATCAACATCCTCACCCGAGGCGGAGGGGATGAGCCCCATTTCTCGGTGGAGGGAGCGTTGGGCAACTTCGGCTCCGGCCGAGCCGGGTTTCAGTCCGGAGGCAAGTTGGGTGAAATCGACTGGTCCCTGTCCGGATCCTGGTTCAACATCGACGAGCAGGTCGAAAACGACGACTTCTCGGTGGGGACGGTCTCATTCAGGTCCGCCGTCCCCATGGGAGAGGGCAAGGCTCTTCAGTTCACCACCCGCTACCAGGACAGCCGCTCCCGCGGGTTCCCGGAAAACGGCGGCGGCCCCGGATTCTCCATTCTGCGCGACCCCAAGGTGGCCGATGTCGAGCAACTGACCCTGAGAATGGGGTACCAGCAGCAGGTCTCTCCCGACTGGCTCTACGGCTTCGACGTCGACCTTTTCTCCCGCCAACAGGACGATACGGCTCCAGCGGTCCTGGACGGATTGCCTCCATCCCCTCGCTCCCTCCCCCCGCTGAGCAGCCGAACCGGCTTCCACCGGCTGCGGGCGGGTTTCACCACTCAACTGGACCTGACCCCGGAGCTGTCGCTGAACCTGGGAGCCCGGGTCAGAAACGAAGACGGGTCCAACGACACTCTGATTGCCGGTTTCATTCCCAGTATCTTCGAGCTGGAGCGCCAGACCCTGGCCGGCAACGGAGAAATCCTCTATCGGGCCGGTCGGCTCACCCTGAGCTTCGGCGGCCGGGTGGACGGCGCCGAGGGCTTCGATGCCGTGTTCTCCCCCAGAGCAGGCGCGGTGGTTTCCCTGGGAGAGCGGACCCGCTTGAAGACCAGTTGGGGAGACGGGTTCAAGCTGCCCTCCTTCTACGCCCTGGGGGAACCCAATATCGGCAATCCCGAGCTTCAGCCGGAGAGGAGTCGCGGTTTTGACCTCGGTTTCGAGCACACGCTGGAGGAGTCTCGGTTACATCTGTCCGGAGCTGTCTTCTACAACTCCTTCAGAGACCTGGTCGACTTCAGTCCCCGGCTGTTTCAGCTCGTCAACCGAAGCCGAGCCACCACCCGGGGAATGGAATTCGGAGCCGCCCTGCCGCTGAACGGAAAGGGGCGGTTGGGGGGCCACCTGCAGTTCCTGGATTGGGAGCTGCAAGGGACCACCGAGCCTCTCAGGGACCGTCCCCGCTGGAGGGGAGGCTCCTATGCGGACTGGGAAATCCATCCAGGGGCCCACCTGCGATGGGAGATCCTCTGGGTGGGCGAGCGCTTCGATTTCCAGCTTCCAGTCCCGGAAATGGAGACCGTGGGCGGGTATTCGACCTCCAGCCTGGTTTTCGGTTATCAGCTCCCTCATGGGTTGGAGGCCTTCGGACGGGTGGACAACGTCTTCGACAGCAGCTACCAGGAGTTCATAGGATTCCCGCATCCGGGCATTTATGCTCGGGCCGGACTGCGCGTACGGGTGCTCGGCCGCTGATCTTCAGCCCACCGCGGAACCGGGCAAGAAGCCGTGTGCAAGCCGGAGGGGGGCCAACGCCACCTCCCGGGGTTCACAACCCTTCCCGGCAATAAATCCCGCTTACTGAAGAATTCTGCAAAAGGCTGAGCCTTTTGCAAAATTCGGAATCGGTCATGGGGGGGAAGCCCACCCGGGAGCGCGGGCGTCCCGCCCGCACCTTTTTTCTGCAAACAGGATGCGAGCCACCGCCACTGCCTCCGACTGTGCGCCGGACTTGCCGTTGCGGGGTGCTCTTCCCCAAGGCGAATGCGGAGAATCGGCGCCCTTTGCGTGAATCGAAGGCAGAGCGGACCGGCCGGGCTGCGCCCGGACCGATGCGGGCGGGACGCCCGCGCTCCCGGGGGGCACGACCCTTCCCGATAATAAATCCCGCTTACTGGAAGAATTTTGCAAAAGGCTTTATTGATAGAGGGTCTTGGCGGTCCAGGAATCGGGGAGCACTATGGTGTGTTCCCGATCGGCCCCGGTCGAGATGAAGGAACATTCCGTCAGGGTGATATCCGACAGCATCTTCAGATAGTCTTTGGCCTTCACCGGAAGCGCATCGTAGTCCTGCATGCCTGCCGTCGCACTTTGCCAACCGGGGACCGACTTGTAGATCGGCTTGACGCCTTCCAGGACCTTGATCTCCGGTGGAAATTCCTTGAGTCGGCTTCCCTGATATTCATACCCCGTACAGACCAGGATCTGTTCGAATTCGTCCAGGACATCCAGCTTGGTGATGACCATGGCCTGCAGGTTGTTCAGGATGGCCGAATAGGAGGTGGCAACGCCATCGAACCATCCGCAGCGGCGGGGCCGGCCTGTAGAGGCTCCGTATTCAGCTCCCCGTCTTCGGATTTCGTCTCCAATGGCGCCGTTGGCTTCGGTGGGGAAGGGCCCCCCCCCGACTCGGGTGGTGTAGGCCTTGGCAATACCGATCACCCCCGTGATCCAGGAGGGGGCTACTCCGGACCCCACGCAAGCCGCCCCGGCAGTGGCGTTCGAGGAGGTGACGTAAGGGTAGGTTCCGTGGTCGACGTCCAGCAGCGTTCCCTGGGCTCCTTCGAACAACACGCGTTTGCCTCGTCTGATCTGATCGTTCAGGAAAAAGGCGGTATCCACCACGAATTCCTTCAACCTGTGTCCATGCTGCAGGTACTCCTGGTAGATCTGCAGGGCATCCAGGGGTGGACCTCCGTACAGGGATTGAATCAGGCGGTTCTTTTCCCGGGTCAGCTCGAAGATCGTCTCCCTCAGACTCTCCGCGTCGAACAGATCGACCACTCGCAGGCCGCGCCGGCCTGTCTTGTCTTCGTAGGCGGGTCCGATCCCCCGGGAGGTGGTCCCGATCTTCTTGGCGCCTCGTGCCTCCTCGGCAGCCTTCTCGACGGCGCGGTGATAGGGCAGGATCAAGTGGGCGCGGTTGCTGATGAAGAGGTTCCCCCGGACCTGGATCCCGGCTTCCTCCAGCATGTCGAGCTCTTCAAAAAAGGCCTTGGGGTCGAGGACGACTCCCGGGCCGATAACGCACAACCGGCCTCCGTGAAGAATGCCCGAGGGAATCAGGTGCAGGATGAACTGCTTGCCGTCGATGGTCACCGTGTGACCGGCATTGTGTCCCCCCTGGTAGCGGGCGACGATGTCGAATTTCTCGGCCAGCAGGTCGACGATCTTCCCCTTGCCTTCGTCCCCCCATTGTGCGCCGATGATGACGATGTTAGCCATTCCCTCTGTCCGTTTGGAGTGCGGCTCCTGGCGAACGGCCCAACAGCCGCTTCAGGATTTGATCCGTTGATTGAGCCCGCAGGGTTCGTAGCGGGAAGGCATCAGAAAGAGATCGGCCCCCGCCTCCACCTTGGGGGCCAAACCGTCATGATACATAATTTTGACGGAGACATAGTCGGGGAATTTTTGCGGGAGACCGCGAAAGAAGCGGGAGTATCTCTCGTCGCCCCTACCCAGGACCACCATGGAAAAGCCTTCAGCGATGAATTTGGGGGCGGCATGTGGAAGAAGGTCGAATCCCTGTTAAGCTCACCCAGGGCAAACGGCTGCAGCCCTTTTGCCTGGCTGCCTGACCGGTGGGCCGGACAGGCAGGAGCCGGACAGCTCCGACAGTGCAGGGTACAAGCTCTCGACCATCGATGCAACAGCAACCCGTGCGGGCCAAAAGGAGGTTGGGGCAGCACTTCCTGAAACACCCCTCCCTGGCCAGGAAGATCGTGGCCGGCCTGGGTCCGGAAGAGGGCGGCACTGTCCTGGAGATCGGGTGCGGTACCGGCGCCTTGACCGGGAACCTGGTTGGCCTGGGCTGCCGCTACATCGGGGTCGAGGTGGATGCCGTTCTCTGTTCGAGGTTGCGGGAGCGCTACGGCGGACCCGGGATCGAGTTCCTCAATCGCGACATCCTGAGCCTGGACCTGGGCGAGCTGCGCAAGCGCCATGCCGGCAGCGGATTCAAGGTGGTGGGCAACCTCCCTTACGCCATTTCGTCCCCGATTCTGCAACATCTCGCCCGTCACTCCGGCGTCATCGACTTGGCAGTGGTCATGTTGCAAGCCGAGGTCGCCGATCGTCTGGCGGCCGGCCCCGGGGGCCGGGACTATGGAGTGCTGTCTCTGATCGTCCAGTACCATTTCCGTCCCGAGCCGCTTTTTGTGGTCCCACCGCAGGCTTTCAAGCCCAAACCCAAAGTCGACTCCAAGGTGGTTCGTCTCGTTCCGCGCCTCCATCGCCCCTTGAGGCCGGCAGAGGAGAGCCGGTTCTTCGGATTCGTCAAGCAGGCATTCTCCCAGAGGCGAAAAACTCTCAGGAATTGCCTCGGTGGGGTTCAGCCGGAAGCCCGGGCGCGGCTGGCCGGCACCTTGCGCGAACTCGGCTATCCGGGAACGGTTCGCGCGGAAAAGATTTCCCTGGCCCACTTCCTGCAGCTCTTTGGCTCGTTGCAGGAAACCGGTCGGCCTTCGGATCCCCCGTGAATGGTCTCTCCGGACCCAACGGGTGCGGTTGGCCGACCCTTCAAACCCTGACGAGGCCTGCCCCGACGACGGGGCCCATCATTCGAGGGTGGAACCGGGGGCGTTGATAAAGGCGAACCACGAATGAACACGAATGGGCACGCCTGCCAACCATCGGCTAATCGTCACCAATCGGTCGGGTCAATCGCTTAGAGAAGCGTTGTGGTTACTCGAAATTCTGAGCACCTTGGGCATTGCTTGACTCACGCGTGATTGTCGACGATCCTCGGAACCTCTCATTCGCTGGATTGCCTCTTTGTATCCTACAGGATATAATCCTTGAGTGCTTGTAGTCCGCCAGACCGATGCCTTTGCGCGATGGTTCCTGAAGCTTCGGGACCGACACGTGCGGGCACGAGTTAATGTGCGGATTCGGCGATTGCAATTGGGTAATCCCGGCGATGTCCGCCCCGCTGGAGAAGGGGTGTCAGAACTTCGCATCGATTACGGCCCAGGCTATCGGGTGTATTTCGTGGAGGCGAGTCCCGAAGAGGTGCTCCTACTCGTCGGCGGTGATAAACGCACACAGGAGCAGGACATCAAGAAAGCCCGAAAAATGGCGCGGAGGATACAAGAAGATGGCAAGAAAACCGATTAAGACGCTCCGCTGGGACGCGGCGGATCATTTGCAGGATGATAAGGATATTGCCGCCTACCTGGATGCGGCGTTCGAGGATGGGGATCCGCAGTTGATCGCGGCCGCGCTGGGGGATGTCGCCCGTTCCCGCGGCATGACCCGGGTTGCTGCAAGAGCCGGCCTGGGCCGGGAGAGCCTCTACAAGGCGCTTTCACCGCAAGGCAACCCGGAATTCGCCACGGTGGTCAAGGTCATGCAGGCTCTAGGCTTCCAGCTGATTCGATCCGTTCCCACCGGCATGGCGCAACCGATTCCACCCCGCTCAAATACCCTTTGGGAGGACGCGTTTGTTGCACCATCGCGCCCCTTTGAAGTTCGCGCTTTCGTGAGCGGGCAGGAAAACACGGTCCAGCCGCAGCAATGGGCCTATTCATGAGCCGCGAGGATAACCCAAGCATGGATGTCGCACAGTATCTCCACCTGGTGGGCGGTGCCCGGGCCTTTCGTCAGACCGCCTGGCTGATTGAGGGCGAGATCCGTCGGCTTGACGCCCGCTGGGATATCCAGGCCCCGATCGGCCGAACGAAAGGCTGGCCTTCGCAGATGGTCTGGGAGTCGCTGAAGACGGCCAGCCATTACAACCTCGCCGTAGCGCTTGAGCTTGGGCTCAAGTGCCTGCTGCACCTGCACGGCTTGGAATCAAAGATCCCACACGGCAGCAAGGGGCATTGGCTGGCCTTGCTCCTGCCGCTGATTCCCGAGCCCACGGCAACGAAATGCCAACGCCTGTTTCGCCAAGCGGTCGAAAAACATCCGTTTCAACTGATCGCGTTTTGCAGCACGAAGACCTCAAAAGCCCCCAAGTCGCCGAAAAACGTACCCCTCGATACACTTAGAGACTTTTGTTTATACCTTGACGGCGATGCGCAGTTGTGGGAAAAGCGGTATTCCTGGGAAGGGGCCTCAACATCCGAGTGGCGCCACTATCTGGACAAGCTCGATGCGTTCTTCGTATTCCTTCAGGAGACAGAAGACACCGCCAGTGAGCTCGCGCGCAAGAAAGGCTTGGTGAAGTAAGTCGAACCGGAGCTACCTCGCACTTCGCTTGGGGTTCGGAAGGCAACATGGTGGTTCTGGGAATAAGAGATGAAGCCATCTCTGCTCTCAGGTCATTGAGAAACAGCGGCTCGATGGGTAGGCTGGCTCCCCGGCACTTCGCGTTGCGGCGCCGGCCCCGCTGTCCCCGCCTCGCACGGCCATCGAGCGCTGCTCCAGCCTGCGGCCCTCGGCTCGGGCCGGCCAGGTAGCCGGCCCAGTCGTCCATGAGCCGGCGCCGGCGCTCGAACAGGTCGGAGCGGGCGTAGGCCGCCTCGACCGGTTTCCGGACCACATGGGCCAGAGCCGCCTCGATCACCTCCCACTCGGCCCACCGCACCTCACCCCACCTGGCCGCCGTCAGCACCAGAAACTCAAGGGCCAACCTGGCGCCCGGTAGCGCTGCACGGGAAGCTGACTCTCTGCGTTTTCCCTCACCCGAACCCAAGGGGCGTTCCCTGGGAGTGGGTCAAGAACATTGTCTTTCTTGGTGGCCCTTGGTCGTCCTTGGTGTGCCTTCGTGGATAACTTTTTTTTCTGTTGTTCCAGGCAGAAAAGAGGGGCATTTCCTGTTGGGGCGTCTTTGCATCCACGAGTGCGCGGGTTATATTACATCTCCCGGT
Source organism: Terriglobia bacterium (assembly GCA_963665655.1). Classification (GTDB taxonomy): domain Bacteria; phylum Acidobacteriota; class Terriglobia; order Versatilivoradales; family Versatilivoraceae; genus Versatilivorator. The sequence continues at coordinate 1,981,590 of OY762429.1, read as the reverse complement.
TCGGGAAGCCGGCGGTGGTCGTTCTATAGGCGGACACAAAGGCAACGAGGCAAAAGGTGTCAGATCGAGTCGAGAAACTTGTAATTGTGGGGTCGGGCCCCGCGGGGCATACGGCCGCCATCTATTCGGCGCGGGCCGAGCTCTCCCCCTTGATGTTCGAGGGATTCATGGCAGGCGGCGTGGCGGCCGGAGGTCAGTTGACCACCACCAACGACGTCGAAAACTATCCGGGCTTCCCCGAGGGTATCAACGGGCCCGAGATGATGGACCTGTTCCGTCAACAGTCGCTGCGTTTCGGCACCCGTATTGTGACGGAGACGGTGGAGACGGTGGATCTGAGCCGGCGGCCCTTCCGGGTGACGGCCTCCAGCGGGGAGACCTTGACCGAGACCCTGATCGTGGCCACCGGCGCCACGGCGCGGCGGCTGGGCATCCCCGGGGAGGAGCTTTTCTGGCAGCAGGGCATTTCCGCCTGCGCCGTTTGTGACGGCGCCCTCCCCATATTCCGCAACAAGATATTGATGGTCATCGGCGGCGGCGATACCGCGGTAGAGGAGGCCACCCATCTGACCAGGTTCGGGACCGAAGTCATCGTGGTTCACCGCAGGGACACCTTGAGAGCCTCCAAGATCATGCAGCAGCGGCTCCTTTCCCACCCCAAGATACGGATGCGCTGGGACTCGGTGGCGGAGGAGGCCCTGGGTGACGACGCGCTCAAGAGCGTTCGCATCCGCAACCTCAAGTCGAATGAAACCCATGTGGTAAAGGCCGAGGGACTCTTTTACGCCATCGGCCACCTTCCCAACACCGGCTTTCTGGACGGACAGCTGGAGCTGGACGATGCCGGCTATATCGTGACGACTCCGGGGACCACCCGCACTTCGGTCGAGGGCGTTTTTGCGGCCGGCGACGTCCAGGACAAGGTGTGGCGTCAGGCCGTAACCGCCGCCGGAACCGGATGCATGGCCGCGCTGGAGGCCGAGCGCTTCCTGGCGGAGCGGGGTTGAAAGAGCCGGCAGCATGCCGGCTGTATTGGATTGCTGCGACACCGCCGGCGAAAACCAACGCTTCGCCCTTCCCGCGCTTCTCTCCGAAAAACCCTTTAAGTCATTGAAAAAAAGGTAGATTTGTCACGGTGCCTCAAGGAATGATGGCGGTGGCGTTGATTTCGATCAGAAAGTCGGGGTGAACCAGGCCCGCCACCTGCACCAGCGTGCTGGCCGGATAGTCGCCACTCCAGAATTCGGCCCTCACCTCGTGAACGGCCTGCAGGTGTTCCATGTTCACCAGGAAGACGTTGATACAGGCAATGTCCTCCCAGGCGCCGCCGACAGCCTCCAGGCCGGCCAGGATATTGCGGAGCACCTGCCGGGTCTGCAGCCGGATGTCCCCCTTGCCTACCGGATTTCCCTCGGCATCGATGGCTACCTGGCCGGAGATGAAGCAGGTGCGGCCCTGGTCCGCCAAGGCGACGTTCGAGAAGATGCCGAAAGGACGGCAGAGGGTCGGGGGATTGTAAACGGTCTTGCCCATGCTTGCTTCCTCCTGTGATAGAGATTGACAGGCGGTAGTCGCCAGTACCCAGTCTAACCCAGACACGTCCCGGAACTCCGCCCGGGTTCAGGCTGGCCCGTCAAACGCAGTCGGTTCCAGAAAGACGCGACCTCTCGATCGGTCGACGGCCGTTCCTGAAGGAATTCTCATGTTTCCCTACTTCGAAGCTCCGGCCATCACACTGGGTCCCGTCACCCTGCACGCCTTCGGGATGCTGGTTGCGGCCGCCATCCTGTTGGGTCGCTGGATGCTGGTGCGGCGGGCGGAGCGAAGAGGACTGGACGGGGAGACGGCCTCCCGGCTTGTCCTCTGGATGGTTGCCTGCGGCCTGGCGGGAGCCCATCTTGTCGCCGTAACTCTCACCGACCCGAGGGACGTGGTCCGGGATCCCCTGGTATTGATTCGCCTGTGGGAGGGGCTGTCGTCGGTGGGTGGAATCGTGGCGGGAATTCTGGCCGGACTTTGGTGGATGGGGCGTTCCGGCTTGAAGCCCTCCGAGAGCTGGGCTTATCTGGATCTGGTCGCCTTCGTTTTCCCCTTCGCCTGGATCCTGGGGCGGGCCGGCTGCGCCGTGGCCCACGACCATCCGGGAATTCCCACCCAGGGGTGGTGGGCCGTGCAATATCCGGATGGCCCGCGTTTCGATCTCGGGCTCTTGGAGTTCTTCTACGCCCTGATTCTGGCCGGTTTGTTCCAGTGGCTGGATCGACGTCCCAGGAGAAACGGCTTTTATTTGGGACTCTTCTTCCTGCTCTACGGCCCGGTCCGCTTCTTCCTGGACGAGCTTCGGGTCGGTGACGCCCGATACCTGGGCTTCACGCCGGCGCAATACGGGTGCGTGGCGGCAGTGGTTCTGGGCGGCGTGGTTCTATGGAAGCTGAGAGGAGGCTCCAGGAGAAAAAACTCCACGTCTTCCAGGCGGAAGAAGCCGGTGGGTTGATCGGCAGGGAAGCAAACCCCGGAGGACCCGCGCATGAGAGTGCTTCACTCCACCCGGGATTCGTCCATCTCGCGGAAATAGTCCGGGCGCTTCAGAACCTCTCGAGGCTTGCTGCCGTCGGGTGGACCCACGATGCCGTCGCCTTCCATGATGTCGAGCAAGCGGGCCGCCCGGCCGTAGCCGATGCGTAGTCGGCGCTGCAGGGTGGAGGTGGAGGCTTTGCCCATTTCCACCACGATGCGGACCGCCTCGTCGTAGAGATCATCCGTCTCACGCTCCGATTCTTCCGTGCCTGCTTTCTCGGAGCGGTCTTCCACCACGCTTTGATCGTAGACCGGCTGCGACTGGGTCTTGAGGTGCTCCACTACGCGGTTGATCTCCTCGGTGGTTACCAGGGCGCCGTGGACCCGGGTCATCCTCGAGGTTCCGGGTGGAATAAACAGCATGTCTCCCTTCCCCAGGAGCTGTTGAGCGCCCATCTGGTCCAGAATGGTGCGCGAGTCCACCTTTTGGGCGACACGAAAGGAAATGCGGGAGGGGAAATTGGCCTTGATGATTCCCGTGAGCACGTCCACCGAAGGGCGTTGGGTGGCCACGATCAGATGGATCCCCACCGCCCGGGCCATCTGGGCCAGGCGCATGATGGAATCCTCCACGTCCTTTGAGGCCACCATCATCAGGTCGGCCAGTTCATCGATCACGATGACGATGTAGGGCAGGGGCGTGAGAGCGGCGTTCTGCTCTTGCGAGAACAGCTCCATATTCCGGGGCTTCCGCACAAAGGCGTTGAACTGCTCGATGCCGCGAACACCCACCGAGGCCAGCAGCTTGTACCGGTTTTCCATTTCCCTGGTCGCCCACTTCAAGGCATTGGAAGCCCGCTTGGGTTCCACCACCACCGGGGTCAGCAGGTGGGGAATATCCTCGTAGAGACCCAGCTCCAGGCGCTTGGGATCCACCATGATGAACTTCACTTCTTCCGGAGCCGACTTGTAGAGGATGGAGAGGATCATGGCATTGATCCCCACGCTCTTGCCGGCGCCGGTCTGTCCGGCAATGAGCAGATGAGGCATCTTGACCAGGTCGGCAACCACGATTTTCCCGACGATGTCCTTGCCCAGGGCGATGGTCAGCCGAGAGGGGGACTTCTGGAACTCGGAGGACCGGATCACTTCGCTCAGCAGAATCTGCTCCCGATCGGTGTTGGGGACTTCGACTCCGACTGTCGATTTCCCCGGCAATCGGTTGATGCGCACCGACTCTGCCTTGAGGGCCAGGCACAGATCGTCCACCAGGTTGGTGATGCGGCTGTACTTGACTCCGGCTTCCGGCTTGAATTCGTAGGTGGTGACGACCGGGCCGGGGTGAATATGCAGAACCTGCCCGTGAACGCCGAACTCCCTGCACTTCTCGGCCAATTGGCCGGCTCGCTCCAGCAATTCCTCCTCTCCGACATCCGCTTTCCGGCCGGGGGCCTGGAGCAGGTCGATGGAGGGCATCGGGCAGTCGGTCCGTGATCTCCCAGCCGTCCGCCTGGCTTGGGTCTTCTTCTTGTCGGCCTCGGGAGCGGCCTCGCCGGAGTCCTCTTCGCCGGTGAACAAGGTTGGCTGGGAGGGCTCCTCCGTCGCAGTTTCCCACTGCTTGATCTCGGAAACCTTTTGCGTGGTGACGGCCTTCCTCTCCCCGCCCCGCTTCAGTCTGGCCTCCAGCCTCTTTTTCTGTCGCTCTTTTTCCGCCGTCTTTCGCCAATTCCGCCATCGGGTCTGCCATACGCTCAGGAATTGCAGCCGTCTCCCCATCCAGTCCAGACAAACCCTGAAGGAGAAGCGGGTGGCGACAAAGAGGGAGGCCATGAAGATCATGAAGCCCAGGATGCAGGCGCCGGCCCAATTGAAGCGTCCCTGAAACCATTCCGCCAGCAGGTCCCCGACCACCCCTCCGGCTTTGGCGGTGCCGCCGGTGCCGGCAATCGCTCCGTCCTGGATCGACCATCCCACTGTCACAGGCTGGGGAAACAGCAACGCCAGAAGAAGACACCCCGAGCCGCCCAGGCAAAGCAGGCCGAAAATCTTGGTGGCCGGTGTGCTGATGGCCTGAGAGCGCAACCATTTCCAGCCAAAAACCAGGAAAACGACCGGGAAAAGCAAAGAGGCGTATCCAAAAATCATCAACAACAGGTCGGCCAGGAGGGCCCCATACTTGCCGATGAAGTTGTGAACCGTATCCTGGCCGATCAAGTGGCGGGATACGTTGAACGAAGGATCCGTCGGATGGTAGGAGAACAGGCTGAGTGTGAGCAGGAGGGCCAGACTGAGCAGCATCAGGCCTACGGCTTCATTGAGACGCGGATGTGCGGTGGGGGCCAGAAAACTCATGCCTACGGTCCACCCCGTTGCAGGAGGATGAGAATCACGATACCCAAAAGGATACGGTAATGGATAAAAACATAAAGCGTTTTTTTCTGAAGGAAACGGATGAAGACCTTGATGGTGACATGGCCAACGATCAGGGCTGTGAGAAAGCCGGCCGCCAGGCTCGTGGCCTCGCCCTCGGAAATTCCCAACTGGTTGATTTCGAGGAGCTTTTTCAGGCTGGCTGCCGCAAGGATGGGGACGGCAAGCAGGAAGGAGAACCGGGCGGCCGCCTCCCGCCTCATGCCCCGAAACAGTCCGGCCGTTATGGTGATGCCGGAACGCGAAGTCCCCGGAATCAGGGCCACGGCCTGGGCCATCCCCACCCACAGGGCATCCGTCAGAGAAGTCTTTTCCAGGCCCTTCTTCAAGGTGGCTCGACGTTCCGCCAGCCAGAGCAGGAGGGCGAAGAAAATCAGTGTTACCGGAATGATGTCGGCAGTCCGAAGCTGGGTGGCGACCCATTCCTCCGCCAACATCCCGGCAACCGCGGCGGGAAGGGTTCCCAGGAACAGGAACAACAGCATGTGCCGCCCTTCGGGCCGCTCGAGGGAACGGGCTCCGGAGGGCCGGAAGCTCTCCCGGAGGATGCCGGCGATGTCTCTCCAAAAGCAGGTGAGAATAGCCAGCAGGGTGGCGGCGTGCAGAACCACGTCGAAGGTGAGTCCCTGGTCCGGCCAAGCCGTTAACCGGGGAACCAGGATCAAATGGGCGGAACTGCTGATGGGCAGGAACTCCGTCAGGCCCTGCACGGCGCCCAGCACGATCGCCTGCTTCAGGGTCATGGAATTCCCCGGGGAAAGGTGCGGCTGCGGGTCCCCTCGATCAGGGCTGCCCGGCGGGTCGTCAAATCTCCAGGATAACCGGCAGCACCAGCGGCCGCTTGGCCGTCTGCTTGAACAGGAAGCGGCGCAAGTCGGTGCGGATCTTCTCCTTGATGAGGGACCAGTCGGTCCTCTCTTCAACGCTGGAATCCTCCAGGGTTTCCAGCACGCGGCCGCGGGCCTCCTCCAGCAGAGTGTCGTCTTCGTCCACGAAGACGAATCCCCGAGTGATGATCTCGGGCTGAGTCTCCATCCGGCCGCTGGCCTTGTTGATGGCCAGAATGGGAAGCACAATGCCGTCTTCGGAGAGATGGCGGCGGTCCCTCACCACCACTTCCTCCAGCTCGTCCAGGCTGCCCTCATCGATGAAGATGCGGCCAACCGGAGCCTTGCCGGTGACCTCGGCCCCCTGCCGGCTCAGTTGAATGCGATCGCCGGTCTCCGCCACCAGCACCGTGTCTCCCACCGCGTGCAGGTTCCTGGCCAGCTCCGCGTGGCGATAGAGCTGGCGGTATTCTCCGTGGATGGGCACGAAATGCCTGGGGCGCACCAGGTTCAGCAGGAGCTTGAGCTCCTCGGAGCTGGCGTGGCCGGAAACATGGATGGGAGGTTGGGACCCGTCGTCGTAGTGGACGGCCGCACCCCTCTTGTAGAGATGGTTGACCATGCGGGAAATGGTCTTTTCGTTGCCGGGAATGATGCGAGCCGAAATCACTACGGTGTCGTCCGGCTCGATTTTGATGTTCTTGAAGTTGTCCACGGCCATCTGCGGCAAGGCGGCCAACGGTTGTCCTTGACAGCCCGTCAGCATCAGGACCACCCGTTCCGGCGGCATTTTTCTGACGTCCTGTATCTTGACCAGCAGTCCGTCCGGAATGTTGAGGTAGCCGAGTTGGTGGGCAACCCGGGTCGTCGACAGCATGCTCCGTCCGGCGATGGCCACCTTGCGCCCGTAGCGCTGGGCCAGGTTGAACACGGTCTGGATGCGATGGATGGAGGAGGTGAAACAGGAGACGATCACCTTGCCCGGGGCGTGGTGAAAGATCTCGTCCAGCTTTTCGATCACGGCGGTTTCCGAGGGAGTGATCCCGGGCCGGTCCACGTTGGTGCTGTCCGAGAACAGGGCCAGCACGCCCCGGCGCCCGTACTCGGCAATTCGCGGAAGGTCGGTGACACGGCCGTCCAGGGGCGAGGAGTCGATCTTGAAATCCCCCGTGTGGAGGATCACTCCCGCCGGAGTGGCAATCGCCAGCATGACGGCATCCACCACGCTGTGGGTGACATGGATGAACTCCACCTGGAAGTCGCCCATTTGCCGGGTCTGCCCGGCCTCGACGGTGACAAGCTCGGCCTGGTCCAGCAACTGGTGCTCGGCCAGCTTGGCGGAGGCCAAACCCAGGGTGTAGCGGGTGCCGTAAACGGGAACATGGCTCAGGGCGGGGAACACGAAGGGCAGCGCCCCGATGTGGTCCTCGTGGCCGTGGGTCAGCACGATAGCCTGAACTTGGGAGGCGTTTTCGATCAGGAAGGAGATGTCGGGGACGATGACGTCGATGCCCAGGAGCTCTTCATCGGGAAACATCAAGCCGGAATCCACCACGATCATCTGGGATCCGTAGCGGAACACCATCATGTTCATCCCGAACTCCCCCAGGCCGCCGAGCGGGATGGCTTCAATAGACTCCTGAGAATTCAAGCATTAACCTCCTGGTTGGGGGCCAGGCCCGTTTGCCGGGATTTCAGCCTGACCCGGATGTGGGCTAGCGGAAGACCGACATGTCCGTTTCCTGGGTGGTCATGAATTCCAGCAACACCGGCACGCCTTCTCGGGTCTTTCGGATTCCTCGCTCGAGGGCCGGAACAATGGACTCGGCCTCTTCCACCCGCTCGGAATAGCAACCCAGCGATCGGGCCATCTCGGCGTAGTTTCCCGATATGTCGGTAATCCGGTGCCTCACGCTGGCCGTGGGGTAGAACTGCAACTCGGCAGCCATGCAGAAATTGTTGAGCAGGATGGAGAGGATGGGGATCCTTTCTCGAACCGCCGTCTCCAGGTCGGTTCCGGTAAACCCGATGGCGGCGTCTCCCCAGAGGTTGATGCACAGCTTGTCCGGCCGGGCCAGCTTGGCTCCCATGGCCAGGCCCAACCCGTAGCCCAGTTGGGTCGACTTGCCCCAGCCGATGTAGGACAGGGGGCTGGCGCATTCCCAGAACGGAGAGAGCTGGTCCCTGGGACTGCCGGAGTCGTGGGTGATGATGGTGTTGGCAACGTCCACCGTCCGCATCAGGTCCCGGATCACCCGATAGGGGGAGAGGGGCTGATGGGAAGCGGTCAATTTCGGCATCCAGGCAGCCATCCATTCCTTCCTGATGGCTTGAATCCGTCGAGCGATCCCCCCGGCCCGTCCTCGCCCCTCCGGATTCAGTCGGGGTCTGATTTCATCGATCAGGGCCTCCAGCGCCAGGCGGGCGTCGCCGACCAGCCCGTGCTCCACCGCAACGTCCTTGTTGATATCGGCAGGGTCGAGCGTGGCGTGCAGGAACTTGGCGCCGCTCGGCATCGACAGCCCGAAGGGCGTGGTGGTAAAGCTGCATCCCACCCCGAAGACGAGATCGGCCCGGTTGAGGAACTCATGCGCCATCCGGGTGGTGGAACGTCCGCCCGAACCCAGGGAGAGCGGGTGGTTTTCCGGAAAGGCGCTCTTGCCGCCCAGGCTGGTCGTCACCGGCGCTTCCAGCAGCTCCGCCAGTTCCCGCAAGGCCTGCCAGGCCTTGGCGTAGTGGATCCCCTGGCCGGCGTAGATGACCGGTCGTTCGGCCTGGAGCAGCATCTCGGCCGCCCGCGTCACCGATGGTCCGTCGGGACCGTAGCGGATTCGTGGCGCCGGCTGGTAGGCGAAGGCCTCGGGGACTTCCTCCGACAGCAGGTCGGAGGGGAACTCCACCAGAACCGGACGAGGGCGGCCGTTCCTGACCTGGGTGAAGGCGCGGCGGAGCGTTGCCGGCAGGTGAGCCGGGAGCGTGACCTGCTCGCAGGACTTGGTCACCTGGCGGTAGTTGAGGGAGGAGTTGAAGTTGGGCTGCACCTGGGCCCATTCCCGGGGATGGCCCATCGGCAGAACCAGGATCGGGGCCGATTCGGAGTAGGCCTGGGCCACGCCGCCGAAGGCGTTTTCGGCGCCGGGTCCGTTCTGCATGCAGAAGACCCCGATCCGTTCCCCGCTGTGCAACCGGCTGAAGGCATCGGCCATGTGCAGGCCGGTTCGTTCCTGGCGTACGATGACGGGTCGAATGCCGGCCTTGGAGGCCGCTTCGATGAGGAAGTTCAGAGGGTAGGCGAAAAGGACATCCACGCCCTCCAAGATCAGAATGCGGGCGACTGCGTCTGCAACGGTCATGGAACCACAGTCTAGCACAGGTCCCGGACGATGCCCGCCATCCATCGGTTGCCTTCCGCGGCGGATGGCGGCACTGCAAATTCCCCGGCAGCAATCCGAAGTTGCCTTTAGAATGGGGGGCGGGAGCCCGCCGGCAATCGCCCGTCTCCCCTGCCTGAAGGAATGCGCGGGCAGCCCTCCCAAAGCGTCCGTATGCGCATAGCCCCCTCAGAGCCATCTTGAGCAAGACCCCCGATCAAAGAGTCGCCCTGCTCATCGCCACCCTGGCCGCCTTCTTCATCCCCTTCATGGGCTCCTCGGTGAATATCGCCATACCCACCATCGGCGAGCATTTCGGCATGGACGCGGTCTCGCTGAGCTGGGTGGCCACCTCGTTTCTGCTGGCGGCCGCCACGTTTCTTCTGCCCTTCGGCAGGCTGGCGGACATCTATGGCCGCAAACGCATCTTTGCCTGGGGGATCGCCATCTACACGCTGGCTTCCTTCCTTTCGGCCGTTGCTCCCTCGGGATTGACGCTGATCCTTTTTCGAGGGCTCCAGGGGCTGGGGGGCGCCATGATCTTCAGCACCGGGATCGCCATCCTGACCTCGGTCTACCCGCAGGAGGAGCGGGGCAAGGTGTTGGGATTCAGCGTGGGGGCCGTCTACCTGGGACTGAGCTTCGGTCCCTCCATCGGCGGGTTTTTGACCGAGCAGTTCGGCTGGCGCTCGGTGTTCCTGGTGCACGTCCCCATCGGCCTGCTGATCGTTTCCCTGATCGCGGCCAAGCTCAAGGGGGAGTGGGCCGACGCCCGGGGGGAAAGCTTCGACTGGCCGGGCTCTCTGATCTACACCCTTTCCCTCATGGGGGTGGTCTACGGGCTCTCCCTGCTGCCGCAGGCGCTGGGAGGCTGGCTGGCCCTGGCCGGAGCCGCCGGACTGATCCTGTTTGTGGGATGGGAGCTCAGGACCGCCAGTCCCCTGATGAACATCGAGTTGTTCCGGACCAGCACCGTCTTTGCCTACTCCAACCTGGCCGCCCTGATTCACTACGGCGCCACCTTTTCGGTGGGATTCCTGCTGAGCCTCTACCTGCAGTACATTCAGGGCTACGGGGCCCAGAACGCCGGCATCATCCTGATCGCCCAGCCGGTGGTCATGGCAGTCTTCTCGCCCTATGCCGGCAAGCTCTCGGACCGCATCGAGCCCAGGAGGGTGGCCTCCATCGGAATGGCCTTGACGGCCCTGGGACTGTTCCTGCTGGTCCTGATCGACGACCGGACCGGCGTGGGGATGGTCATTGCCAACCTGATCCTTCTTGGAATCGGGTTCGCCCTGTTTTCCTCGCCCAACACCAATGCCGTCATGAGCTCGGTGGACAAGAAGTATTTCGGAGTGGCCTCCGGCACCCTGGGCACCATGCGGTTGACCGGGCAGATGCTGAGCATGGGCATCGCCACCCTGATCTTCGCCGTTTATATCGGGAGAGTGCAGATCACGCCCGAGCAGTATCCGCTCTTCCTGAAAAGCACCCAGATGGCCTTCCTGGTTTCCGGCCTGCTCTGCCTGGCCGGCATCCTGGCCTCGCTGGCCCGAGGGCGGCTGCGGGCTGCTGCGTGAGGTTGAGTCTCCACAAGAGGCCCTGTTTGGCACGAAATGAGCGAGGGAAGAATCCACGGCCTAAATGGTGCCAGGCATGCAGGGAGGGTTTTCCCATGTCGAAAACGATTCAGTTGCGGAATGTTCCCGATGACCTTCACAGGGTTCTCAAGTCCAGGGCCGCCTTGGCGGGGAAGTCTCTGTCCGATTACCTGATTGCGGAGCTTCAACGTCATGCCGAGTATCCGACCGTAGAAGAGCTACGCAAGCGGCTCCGGGCTCGAACCGGGTTTCGTCCGACGGTGCCGCCGGCCCGGTTGATCCGGGAAGAACGGGACGGGCAGTGATTGTCGCGGACGCTCAGGAGGCCATTGAGATGGTCTTGAGAACAGCCGCCGGGCTGGATAGTAGACTCTTGGGGATTATAGGTAGTTACCACAGTCGGTCAGCGTAATCGGCCAACCGTTGGTGGATCTCCCGCTTGGGAAGACGGCACCGCGGATGCCTAGCAATCGCTGTCAGGCCGTCGTGCAATTGCCGGATGCTCACCACGGACGAATTGCCCATCTTGTCGAAAAGCCAGAGCACACCGTGGCACTCGACCGCTTCCTCAGCCGCGAGTCGACGAAGCGCGCTATCGCCGCTCAGCAGCACCCAGGACCGGGTTTTTGCGAGTGTAAGAGCGAAGCAATCAGGGAGAGAAAGGGCAGGTTCCCGCCGCCGGTAGGCGAGGGCGCGATTGACGCCATCGCCATCCAACTCCTCAATGCAGAGGCCAAGCCGTATCAACTTCTCACCGCCGTAGCGCTTCAACTCGCGTTCGTACAACAGGTCGGGGACAACGAACCGGTGTGCCAGGCGGAAACTGGCCTCCAGAAGGGACCCGCGTTCCAGATCAACCAGAACGGAGGTGTCCGAGACCAGTATCTCCATGGGGTTCGGTTCCCAGCAGCCTCGTGGGGGCTGTCGGCGGTTCCTCCATCCGCCGGTTCAGTTCGCGCACTGATACACGAAGCAACTCGGCTGCCTTGGATTCGGAAACGGCTCCCTCGGCAAGAGCGCGGAACGTCAGGCGCGTGAATCGCTTTGGCTCCTCGCCCGTCCTTGCGTACGGCTCCTCGTACGGCGGCTGGCGCCACCCGAAGCGACCGAAGCTGTTGAACAACCTCCGGAAAAGAGCCTCGTTGAAAATGCCAAGCTCTCTGCATCGATACGTGATCGCCTGAACGCTTACGCCAAAGAGTCGCTTCAACTCGAAAAGCTCACTCCAACCGATGGATTTCCGATGTTTGCCGATTTTTTGCCAAAGGGCATTGGCAGGCATCAGGAAGGCTCCAGCGAAACATTGGGCGGCCTTCTCCTCGTCCAAATTGGCGGCTACGTCCATGACCAGGTGTCCAAGCTCATGGGCCAGAGTAAAACGCTGGCGTTCCCTCCAGTCCTTGCGGTTCACCACAATGACGGGCACAGACCTGTTGCCGCCGTAGCGGACCCGCGCCGTCAGACCATCGATGTTCGTCAAATCGACGGCAAGCACCTTGATGCCTTGTTCCTCCAGCAACTCGACCAGGTTGGGGATCGGATCGTTGCCGAGGTCCCAGTAATCCCGCAGGTTTAGTGCGGCGCGGTCGCCCTCGAAAACCTCACTGATGACTGGGTAGGGGGCCTCTAGAGGCCTATGCCATTCGATAGTCCGCAGGCCGAGCAACTCTTCAACCAATAGATAGCGCTCCAGAAGATGAACGACCTTGGCTTCTACCTGGGCCTCCTCTCGTTTGCTCGTGATCTTCTTCTTTCTGAACTCCACTGCTTCCAGGACCATTTCGGGGTCCCCAACCAGATAATCCACCGAAACTTCGAGCGCATCAGCAAGCGCGATCAGCACACCCGAGCCGGGCATGGACTCATTGCGCTCATATTTTCCGATTGCCTGTGCCGTAACTCTATTTTCAATCTTGCTCTCCAAGCCTCTCAGAGATAAGCCGGACGCAGATCGAGAGATCTTGAGTCTTTGTCCAATCATCGTGTGCTCCTCCAAAATTAGAGTTTACAAATATATGTATTAATCTCTTTATTGTAAACTATAAGTTTCGGGTGAAGGGTAATCAAGTGACGTGCTGTGCCTGAAGTTATCCGTCCGGCAACAGCAGCATCTGGCGACCCTTGAGTGTAAACTCGGCGCATCCGCGCAGGCCGTGGCCGTTACGCTGACAGCATGAGAGTTGTGTGGCGCCTATGAAAAAGCCTATCCTGTGAACTTGACACAGACGTTAATTATAATTAACTTTTCCAGGTGGAATAGGGTACGCGTGCTTTCGAGCTGGCTGGCGGTCAGGTCCCTTTTGAAGAGTGGCTTGACGGGCTTCGTGATCCTGGCACGAAGGCTCGGATCGTCGCTACGATCAGCAAGATGTCGGTCGGCATTTTCGGCGGTGCAAAGTCCATCAAGGGAGTGCCGGGGTTGTTTGAGTATCGCATCGACACCGGCCCAGGTTGCCGGATATATTTCCGCGTCGGCGGTCGAACGGTGGTCTTGCTGTGGGGCGGCACAAAGCGCACCCAAACGCGAGACATTGAACGAGCACGGACATTCACCAGGCTCCTGGACAAGGAGAAGACATGATGGCAGGTGTAACGACCAGACCCTTTGATGTCGCCGGCCACCTTGACAACCCCGAGGAGGTCGCCGCCTATCTGGACGCCGTTCTGGAAGAGGGGGATGACAAACTCCTACTGGTTGCGCTCCGCAACGTCGTCAAATCGAGGGGTTTCGCCAAAGTCGCGCAAGGGGCCGGTTTACGCCGCGAGACCTTGTACCAGTCCTTCTCCGAAGACGGCAATCCCCGGCTCTCTACGTTGAACAGCGTTCTCGGACAACTGGACCTGCGGCTCAGTGTTACGCCACGGGCTAAAATCGCCTGAGCCGCGGAAGTTGTTGTCAGAAGGGGCCCGCGTTCCAGTTCGACCGGAACGGAGGTGTCTGAGACCCGTGTCTGCGTGGGATTCGGTCTCCACCAGCCTCGTGGGGGCTGAGACGCTGAACGAAATGAGCGGCATCATAGGTGAGCGGTTGGTGATTCAGCGGTTTTGGTGTATCGCGACGCGAGTGAAAATGTCGGATTGGTTCAGTCTGATCGAACCTTCCCGGCTATTGGTTGGAGGGGAAAGCGTTGTCTCGTTGGTGTGTTGGTGCTATGGTGTAACAGTTACTGAATTGGAGTCCATGCCATGCCCCGTCTGACCATCAGTCTGGCTGACCGGACCCACCGCGCATTGAGGGAAGCTGCGGCCCGGCAGAATCGTTCCATGGGTTCAATCATCGAGGAGAGCTTGGAACTGAGAGGTATCCGACCCTACGACACTGCCAGAGAGATCGTTGCCAAGGCGCGAGCGAAGTCCGGATTGAGCGCTGACGAGGCGATGGTTCTGGCGGTTGAGGAAACAAGACGCTTTCGCGACGAGCCATCACGCTGATCGGCGCCAACGGCAAAATCCTGGAGGTGTGGAAGAGAGCCGATGACGCTCAAGCCTTGCATTGTCGATACCAACGTCATCGTCTCGGGTCTGATCGGCGCAGAATCGAACAGCCCTCCGGCGCTCATCCTGGACGCCATGCTCGATGGCAAACTCGTCTATCTGCTGTCCGGCGACCTTCTCAATGAGTACTCCTCGGTTTTGCGGCATCCGGCTCTCGTCCGGCTGCACGGACTGACAGACGACGAAATCGACCGGCTCCTTGCCGACCTGGTCGCCAACGCCATGTGGCGAGAGCCTGTCGCCGGCGGCGATGCGCCCAACGCCGGGGACGCTCACCTATGGGCATTGCTCGCCACCCATCCGCAGGCACAACGGGTTACGGGTGACCGGCTTCTTATCGAGAACCCTCCGAGCAACGCCTCTGTGACTTCCCCTCGGCGTTTCGTGGATGCGTTCTTGTCCCCGAAAGCGACCTGAATGGCTCTCTGGGGCCTTGGGTCTTTATTCTGTCATTCGTCATTCCGGCGCAGGCCGGAATCCGATGCACACTGGTCTTCCAGCCCGGCAGGTCAGGTTATCGAAGCGAGCAAACGTTCCGGTCAGTGCTGCGTGATCTGGAGGCCGACGGTTACGTAGAGCATGAAGACAGCCGACTGAAATTCCGCTCGAATCTCTTGCGGGAATGGTGGCGGAAGTACCACAGGAGCGCTGCACCATGATCCGCCAGCGCCTTTACAATCCGGCCCAACTGACTCCCGACGAGCTGAAGGCGTCGTTCGTCGCTCGCAAGGAAACCCTTGCAGATATGCTCCGCCTGCTCCGCGAACAGGAACGTGGACGGCCGTGCCAGCACCTGATGCTCATCGGCCCACGCGGCACGGGAAAGACCACCCTTGGGCTACGGTTCCTACACGCGGTTGGAGAATCGCCCGACCTGGCTGAGAACTGGCAACCCGTCCCGTTCTACGAAGAGAGCTACAACGTCGGGGACCTGGCGGATTTCTGGCTTGCCGCTCTGCGCCATCTGACCCGCGCCACCGAGGACCTGCGGTGGGAGGCCAGAGCCGAAGCCCTGGCCCAGGACGAAAGAGACACGGAACGGCTCGCCGCGTATGCGCTTGCGGCGCTTATGGACTTTTGCCAGGAAAGCGGAAAACGGTTGATCCTGTTCGTCGAGAACCTCGACACCATCTTCGAGCAGTTGCGCGACGAGCGCGCGGTGCACGCGCTACGGGCTACGCTGATCGAGTGTCCGAATATCCTGCTGGTCGGGTCTGCCAACGCCGTCTTTGAAGCGATCCGAGGCCACGGCGAGCCGTTTTACGAGTTCTTCCGGGTCTTCATTCTCGAAGGTCTGGGGCAGGAAGAGACCCTCCAGATACTCGAAGCACTGGCGGGTGGTGAAGACAAGCCGGAAATGGCGGAAACCCTGCACCGTGAGCGGGGACGGCTGGAAACCCTGCGTCGGCTGACGGGCGGCAACCCTCGGCTGCTGGTTCTCGCCTGTCGGTTGCTGCTCGAATCGCCACTCGGCTCTGCCTTCGAGGACCTGGAACGCCTGATCGACGAACAGACACCGTATTTCAAAGCCCGAATCGAAGAATTACCGGTTCAGTCCCGCAAGCTGTTTCACTGTCTCGCGGAGGGATGGAAGCCGATGCTGGCGCGAGAGGTTGCCGACGCCGCGAAGCTGAACTCCTCACACGCCAGCGCCCAGCTCAAGCAACTCGTGGAAAAGGGCTATGCCAGAGAAATCCGGCTGCGGGGAGCAAAGCGGACACGTTATGAAGTCAGTGACCGGTTTTACAACATCTACTATCTGCTGCGCTTCTCGCGCGCGGGTCGAGACCGTCTGGAGCGGCTCGTCGCCTTCCTCCACGACCTCTTTGGTCCATCCGGGATGCGGATGATGTATCCGGCGGCACTGGCAGCGTTACGAGCGGACGACGCGCGTCTGTCGGAGGCCGAGGAGTGCGCTCGCCGCGCGATAGAACTGGAGCCGAAGAACCCGAGCGCTTTTCATACGCTCTCCGATGTTTTGGCTCGTCGCGGTCAGTGGACAGAAGCACTGGACCGGATCGAACACGCGCTACGCCTCGGCGGCGATGACTTCCAGAAACAAGACCGGCCTGATTTGACGGAGTCGTTGATTTGGGCCGTCGCCGCCGGCCATGGGCCGCGCGTCAAGCGAATAATGGAGGAAGCCGGGCTGGCCGAACCAATGGAGCCGCTCTGGCACGCTGTACGGGAAGAATTGGGCGAAGAACTTGAACCCCTGCCCGCGGAGATCAGGGATACCGTGACCGAAATTCGGCAAGGGGTTACCGAGAAACGACGTTGAATACGACTCAATCAACCCTGTTGCTATCCATCCTCGGCCTGCTCCTCGCCACCCCTGAGAAGGTCAGTTTGGCCCGATAGCCTAAGCTGGCCATGATGCGAAGCATCAGGTCAGTAGAGACATCTTGGGTATTGCGGTTGAGAATTGCTGTTATACGGGACCGGGAACTCCGCGCCAGTTTGGCCACCTGAGCATGGGTGAGTCCGCTTTGCTCCACAACCTCAATAATTTTATCATTCAAGTTGCTCCGAAGCTGGATTCCCGCTCCATCAACGGGAGTCAATCCTAAAATTTCTGCCAGCGCAGTTGCGTCTTCTGCAACGACAGGCTTAGCTGAGTTCATGGCGCATCTCTTAAGCCGCTTCCTTCCGATCTCAATCTCTCGTAACGGCGTTTTCTGCGTCTTTTTAATAAACGCGTGAAAGATCAAGACCCCACGCGCTGCCTTTGTATAGTAAAAGGTTCGATAAATTCCCGCACGGTCGCGCATTCTGAGTTCATTTGTCCCTAGAGCCACGGACGGCATAGGCCGAGAGAGGGGCGGGCCTACAGAAGCCCCTTTCTGCAAATCCATAATGGCCTTGCCAACTCCTTTTGTACCGTCTCTGGAAAAGTCCGTATGATGTCTCTCGCTTTGGGATGAAAGAAGGCGGGCTTCACGGAGGAATAGTGTCCCGAATATGGGACATGTCGTCAACGGCTTCGAGAGAGTTCCGTAGGTCGGATGCGTTGGCGGCGCAGATCGACAGCCACGCCACTGGCTTCATCCTATTCCTTCTCCCCTGGCGGGAGAGGGCTGGGGAGAAGGGTGTCTGCATCGGGCGCGGCTGGGACGATTGAGAGAGGAGTTGTTGTCATGACTGAGGCGGAAGTTGATTGCCGGAAGGGGCCCGCGTTCCGGATCAACCCAAACGGTGGCGTCCGAGACCCGTGCGTGCACGGGGTTCAGTCTCAATCCGCCTGGTGTGGCGTAGTGGGCGGTTCCTCCATCAGCCGGTTCAGTTCCCACACCGGCACACCAAGCAATTCGGCTGCCTTGGATTCGGAAATCGCTTCCTCGCAAGAGCGCGGAACGTCAGGGGCACGAACCGCTTGGACTCCTCGCCTTCTCTGTCGTACGGCTCCTCGTACGGCGGGCTCGCCACCCGAAACAATCGAAGTTGTTGAATAGCCGCCGGAACAGGGATTCGCTGGAAATGCCGGGCTCATTGCAGCCAATCGGCGCCGACCCTGCCATGACGCGGCGTTCGCCATGTTGATCAAGTCCCATTTATTTGACATTGTCATTATATATATCTATACAGTTGACATTGGAGGATTCAATGAGCGATGGACCTCACAGAAGTCTGCCAATGTCCCGCGCTTGGAAGAATTTCACAGAGCGCGCCTATAACCAGGCGTTCAGTCGTGAAGTTGAAAGGAGAGGCAAACATGTCCCGCCCGGAGGTGAATGTCGTTGATGTCGGCCGGCGTTTGAGAATCGCGCGTGAGGCAGCCGGCATGACTCAGGCACATTCGGCCGCCAACATCAAAGTGGCCCGCACGACGCTGGTTGCCATCGAGAAGGGTCAGCGGGCGGCTCGGGTCGCTGAACTTCTGCCCTTGGCCCGGCAATACGGCACGTCGGTCAACGCGCTGCTGCGACGAGAATCCGTATACACCGATTTCGTGCCTCGGTTTCGAAAGCTCCCCGGCTGCAAAGACCAGGCATCCGGCGAGGCAGCCCGGTTGCTGGCAGACCTCGTTCGAGCCGAAGTGGAACTCGAGAACCTTCTCGGGATCATGCATCCCCGAAACTATCCTCCGGAGCGGCTGCTCCTGCCGGACGACGTGCGCACCCAGGCCGAAAATGACGCGACGGAACTTAGGCACAAGCTCGGGCTGGGATTGGCGCCGGTCCGAGACCTGATGAGCCTGCTGGAGCTCGACCTCGGGATTCGCCTGTACGTGCGGCGTCTCGCTCCTCAGGTGTCCGGGTTGTTCGCCTTTGAGGAGCAGGTTGGTGCATGCATGTTGCTGAATGCCGACCATCCGCGAGAACGTAGGGCGCAGACCGCGGCCCATGAGCTCGGGCACCTTGTTTCGAACCGGCGGTCCCCGGACGTTCAGTACCGCGACGGAGGTGAGGGCTCGCGTGAGGAGCGTTACGCGAACGCTTTCGGCCGCGCCTTTCTGACCCCGGCGCGGACGGTCATGCAGAGATTCGGAGAGGTGACGCAAGGAGCTTCCCAACTGACGCGGCGGCACGTCATTGTGCTGGCTTACACCTTCGGCGTCTCGCGTGAAGCCCTGGTTCGGCGGCTTGAAGAACTCAACCTCACCAAGCCTGGTACGTGGGATTGGTTTCAGGGGAACGGCGGCATCACCAACCAACAGGCTCGACAGGTCCTTGGCGATCTGGTGGACATGGATCGAGACTCGACGGATGCAAAGCGGCCCACGACGCTGCGCTTGAGTCTGCTCGCTGCTGAAGCATGGCGGCAGCAACTGCTCAGCGAGGGACAGCTTGCCCGCCTTCTCCATCTCGACCGTGTTCAGTTGCGTGAGATTCTGGATGGAGTGGAGAGGGAAGGAGTTGAGGCGGATGGTGCGCCAAAGCTGCCTGCGTGATCGGACCGGTTCCGTTATCGCAGACACCAGCGTGGTGATCAATCTGAATGCCACCCAATGCGCCGAAACGATTCTGGACGCTTTGCCGAATCCATTTCTCGTTGTGACGGAAGTGATGCTGGAGCTTGAAAGCGGTCTGCAAACGGGCCGAAACGACGCTGCCGCGCTGGATGGGTGGCATGCTTCGGGGCGAGTGCAAATCGTGCCGCTTGGAGACACTGGGACACGCCATTTCTTTAACCTCGTGTCCGGCCCCGCGTCTCAAACCCTCGATGACGGGGAGGCCGCAACGATCGCGCTTGCGTTGGAAACCGATCCCCCTGCCGTCCCCCTCATGGACGAGCGCAAGGCAAACCGCATCTGTGCCCACCGTTTCGCTGACCTTGTAACAGGCAGCACCGTTGATCTCCTGGCTCAAGACGATGTCCAGGCGGCTCTTGGACACGACAGGCTCGCCAGCGCGGTTTTCAATGCACTGTATTTCGGCCGCATGCGGGTTCTGCCGCACCACCTGGACTGGGTCGTCAGCCTGATAGGTTCGGACTGTGCGAAACAGTGCGAGTCGTTGCCGAGATCCGTTCGTTCGGGTTAACCCGCTGCGAGAGCCGCTGCCAATCTGCATAGATGGACTCGATGGTCATCTTCAACCGCCCCTTGCCGGTTCGCGGATACGCTTTTACCCCCCAAGAAACCTGAATCGATCCAGATGATAATGAACTTGGCAAGATGGGATGTGATCTTGCCGTGGTAGCAGTTTCTTTCTCCCCCCAACCCTCTTCCACAAGTAATAAAGCAAAAGGTATTGTATTGTGTAACGCTACAGAATATAATCTTCGATCATAAGACGACTTGGAGGTGAATCTTATGTCGAAAAAATTGGAAAAGCCCGCACATCCCGGAACTTTTATAAGGAAGCACGTCATCCCGAAGGACATGTCGGTGACGGATGCCGCAAAGAGGCTGGGTGTGGGACGGCCAGCCCTGTCGAATCTGCTGAACGGCAATTCGTCGCTGTCCCCCACTATGGCTCTCAGGTTGGAAAAGTCGTTCGGCGCCGATCGCCAGAAGCTAATAGAACTTCAGTCCGAGTTCGACAGCCATAATCGGCGCGGTAAAGAGAAGACTGTCGCGGTTCGAACCTACGTTCCCGCTTTCCTGACCATCAAGGCCCGGCAGATCCAAAATTGGGCAGAGAGCAATCACGACGCTCGCCACCTGTTGCCGGTGCTTTTGCGCAAGCTGGTTCATTCAACCGGCCATGGACTGGGCCAAGTTGATTTCCCCGGGTACGACAACGCAGAGCGCAAGGGCTGGGATGGTCTGGTCGAGTCCGACGCGGCCACGCCCTGGGTTCCCGAAGGCAAATCAGGCTGGGAGTTTGGCACTAGTCAGAGACCGAGAAGCAAGGCTGAGAACGATTATGCAGCCCGGCTTAATTCCGTCCCTCCGGCTGAGCGGGCTGAACGCACCTTTGTGTTCGTCACGCCGCGCAACTGGCCCGGCAAGACCGACTGGGCCAAGGCAAAGACCGCGGCCGGTGACTGGAAGGCGGTCAGGGCATTCGATGCGAGTGATCTGGAACAGTGGCTGGAAGAGTCGATCCCCGCACAGATGTGGCTTGCCGAGCAACTGGCCCTGCCGGTCAACGGGTTCGAGACACTCGATGAATGCTGGCGGCGCTGGGCGGAGGCGAGCGAGCCGAAGATGACACCCGCACTGTTCGAGCCTTCCATTAACGCGTTCCGAGAGACCTTCGAGAAGTGGCTCGCGAAACCAATCGAAAAACCGTTCGTGGTTTCTGCCGATTCCACAGATGAGGCGCTTGCCTTCCTTTCATGCCTGTTCCAGGACAGCACCACCCCACGGCCCTCAAGAGACCTTGCGGCGGTGTTCACGTCGGCTGAGCCGTTGCGGACCCTGGCAAATTCATCGTCACCGTTAATTCCAATTGTCTATACCCAAGATGTGGAACGCGAACTGACAACCGTCTATCGCCGATTCCGCTGCATCATCGTTCGCCTCCGCAATGCCGTTGACCGGAAGACGGATATTGCTCTTGACCTGCCGAATCACGATGCCTTCAGGAAAGCCCTGGCCGAGATGGGCATCGAGGACGACAGCGTCGAGCGACTTGCCAGAGAGTCGGGACGCTCGCCGACCATTTTGCGGCGGCGGCTCTCAAAGATCGACGCCGTCAGGAAGCCCCGATGGGCCGGAGAGGTAGAGATTGCAAGGAGCCTGATCCCAATGGCGCTGGTCGGAGCATGGCGCGCAGAGTCCAGGGCCGACCGCGAAATCGTCTCCGCACTCGCGGATAGGCCCTATCAAGAGATCGAAGAGAATGTCGCTGATCTTTTGCCACTTCACGATTCCCCTGTCTGGTCCATCGGTCAGCATCGCGGCGTCGCCTCGAAAATCGATGCCTTGTTCGCTGTCAACAAGCAGGTGACCGAAGGGAACCTCAGCAAATTCTTCCAGCTTGCTGAATGTGTGCTTTCTGAGAGCGATCCCGCACTTGATCTTCCGGAGGACCGGAGGTGGACCGCCGGACTGCATGGAAAGGTACGCGAACACTCTGCCGCGTTACGTGAGGGTGTCTGCGATACTCTCGTCGTCCTCTCCGTCCACGGAAACAACCTGTTCCAAGACCGACTTGGTATCGACGTCGAAGCTCATGTCTCCTCGCTTATCAGTGGTTTGCTTACGCCGTTCTCCCTCGACAAGCTGCTCTCTCACGACAAAGACCTACCGCACTACGCCGAAGCAGCGCCGGAAGTGTTTCTGCAGTTGATTGAGGAGGACTTGCGCCAGCCCCAGCCGGTCGTGATCGGTCTCTTGAAGCCGGTTGAGAGCGGTTCGTTCAGTTCGCCGACGAGGGCAGGACTCCTGTGGGCGCTGGAATGCCTTGCCTGGAAACACCTCGGCCGTGTGAGCTTGATCCTGGCTCAGTTGTCGAGAACCGTTATCAACGACAACTGGACCAACAAGCCAATTTCCAGTCTCGAAGCAGTCTACCGGTTCGGGTTACCGCAGACGGCCGCTTCACTTGAAGATCGGATGAAAGCCCTTAAGATGCTGACCGAGAGGATTCCAGATATCGGCTGGCAGATTTGTATCGCTCAGTGGAATATCGCCCCCCCCTTTGGCAGTTACGCCTACCGGCCGCGTTGGCGCAATGACGCTTCAGGGGCCGGCCAGTCGGTGGCGCAGAGAGAAATCTACGAGTTCACCCGTAAGGCGCTCGACCTTGCACTTGCATGGCCAAAGCACAATCAAGAGACGCTCGCCGACCTTGTGGCACGGCTTCCAGGAATGCCCGAGAAAGATCAGACCCGGGTCTGGGAATTGATCGACGAGTGGGCAGGTTCGAAAGCCGATGAAAAGGCCAAAGCCGGTCTCCGAGAACAGATTCGCCGGTTCGCGTTTACCCGGCTCGGTCGGCTGCAAAAACTTAGGAACGAGACCAAGGACCGGGCGCACTTGGCTTTGGAAAAGCTGCAACCGCGCGACCCCGTTGTCCGTTATGCCTGGCTCTTTGCCCAACACTGGATCGAACCTTCCGACGACGAGGTCGAGGAGGGGAACTTTGACTATTCCAAACACAACAAGAGGACCCGGAAGCTTCGCGTCGCGGCAATGAAGGAGATATGGGCGAAGCGTGGGTTTGAAGGTGTAACAGCGCTCCTGTCCCTGGGAAATGCGCCCGATATCGTCGGAGGCTCGTTGGCGCTGAGCATTGCAGACGCAACCGCGGGAACCGGTTTATTGCGGAAATGTCTTTCCACTGGTGGCGACCTGGAGAGCAAAGTTGACGGCTGTATTGGGGGATTTCTGGCGGCTGTGGATGACGAAGCGTGCGGCGCAGTTCTCTCGGCTCTCGCCGAGCACATGGACAATGATCGGATTGTGCGACTGTTCCGTTGCGCTCCGTTCAGACAGGATACATGGCGCTTGCTCGACCGATACGGCGAAGAAATCCGGAATCGCTATTGGCAGGAGGTCAACCCACAATGGAATCGCCACAGCGAAACGGAGTTGATGGAGATCATCGATCGCCTGCTTGAAGCCAAACGCCCTCGCGCCGCTTTCCATGCAGTCCGACTGGACTGGAGCCAAGTCGAGACCTCGCGGCTGAAGCGTCTCCTTTTCGCTGTTGCCACTGCGAACGACGAGCAGGCAGATCACTACCTTTTGGAGGCTCATCGACTTTCCGAAGCGTTGAGTTCGCTTGATGGCCGCACCGGCGTCAGCCCGGACGAGATGGCAAAGCTTGAGTTCCTTTTTGTAGAGGCCCTTGACCACAGTGAATACGGCATCCCGAATCTTGAGCGGCAGATCGCCGAGTCTCCGAACTTTTTCGTTCAATTGGTGGCTGTTGTGTTCAAACGTGAAGACAACGGCCAAGATCCGCCCGAGTGGCGGATTGAAGACCTCAGGCGCCGCGCGGGGCTGACTTCCGCAACCTATCAACTTCTCGGTCGAATCGGGCGAATTCCGGGCACAGGGGATGACGGCAAGATCAACGCCGAAACATTGCTGAGTTGGATCACAGAAGTACGCCGGCTCTGCGCCGAACATGGCCGCACTGAGATCGGTGATGAGATGATCGGTCAACTTCTGTCCAAGGCCCCTCCCGAGGAGGACGACACTTGGCCGTGCCTTCCGGTCTGCGAGGCGATGGAGAGGATTGCTTCCCGGCACGTTGGCATTGGTTTTAACAACGGCATTGTCTGCGGGAGGGGACCTCAGTTACGTGATGAGAGCGGCGGACAGGAGCGCGAGCTCGCCAAAAAGTACCTGGGCTTGGCAAAGCAACGCTCCTTCGACTATCCCTATGTCGGTGGTGTTCTCGAAAGCGTTGCAGCCGACTACGACCAACAGGCGGGGTGGTGGGACACTCAAGCAAGAATCGAACAGAGACTGAGGCATTGAATGAAGGCAAAGGAGAGCATGAAATGGACAACGTGAATTGCGCGATTCCGCTAGAAGAAACTCACATCGAGGTGTGCTGTGATCGCGGGACAAGTTGGCGCTCCGTGCCGGCAAAAGTGACTATTCGCCTATCACCGGTACCTCGAGTTTTCATTGAAATCACAACCCGTCGTAGGGTGCTCGCACTTGAAAACAGCCTGTACCGTTTTGGCGCAGAAGCGAAGTTACGTCTGCCTTCGGGTCCAGAAATAGAAGCATTCGTAGTGGAGTGGGGTGTTAGCGACGTTTGGCGGAGTCTTTTGGTCCCAAACCAGCAACTTGTCACGGCAAGAAAAACGGCGGAACCTCTTCAGTCTGTAAAATTTAGCGTCATCAACTTTCCGGGATTAAACCAAGGAGCGCGTCCCCTACATCTGTGTATAGATCCCTGGCGTATCGAAATCAAGCCGGTTGCTGAACTCTCTAAAATAAAGAGAACATTGGAGAAGGAGAGTGGGTATGCCGTCACTCACGAGGGGTCCATCCGACGTTCCGATGGCGAACCGTTTTCTGTCGAAGAAGCTCAAAAGCTTCTGGATGGACTCCATTTGTTTTTGTCGTTTGCGGGAGGTGGAGATTGCGGGGTGACTCTCATATCGGGTAGCAATGGAAATGGTGAGCCAGCGTGGGAACAATGGGGCACCTATTCAGCATTCCCGTGGTTTGAACTGTCCTCCTGGTTAGACCATCGACTTGACAATGACGCTGAACTTTCCACGGCGTTCCCAGTTTTTTGGCGGAAAGTGGGACAGAACATCGGTGCTCCAGACGATCCGGTACGCATAGCACTCTATTGGTATCTGCGTAGCAACGAGACCAACGCTCTACAGGCATCAATAATCTTGACACAAGCGGCTCTCGAACGTTTGGCCCGTCAACTGTTGCCAAAAGAGAAATATAATCCGAAGGACAAGGCTGCTTGCAGATTACGCGCAGTGCTCCAAGAAACTGGAATAGATACAGCAATTCCCCAGTGCTGCAAAGAACTAAGGACGGTCCGTAAGACGAAGGCTTTGTGCGATGGACCCGAAACCCTGTCAGAGATTCGTAATGATCTCGTGCACGCTGAAATGCGCGCGAACGTTTGCTTGGAGGCATACCAGGAAGCGCGAGATTTGGGACAATGGTATGTGGAATTGTTGTTGTTAAGGCTCTTCGGATACGAGGGCCGGTATGCAAATCGACTGGCATACAAATATGAAGGCAGGTGGGAACCTGAAATCGTTCCCTGGGCTCAGAGTGCTGAAGAAGCGAGCTCAAAGCCCTCGGAGATTTTGTGAATCAACATCGCCGAGTGCTGGCGAGAGTGAGAATGCTACTTTGTTAGGCAAGGTGGTCAGCGTGAACCCGTCAATTCTGCACTGTTCCTGTCCCAATATAGCGCCTCGTGCAGCAGGGCGTCGATCATCTGGCCACGATTTTCGTTATCTCTGGCAAGGCTCGCCTCCAGTCGGTCACACATTCCCATCAGTTCATCGACCTTGGCGACGATGTGGTGCTGTTCGGCAAGGGGTGGGAGGGCCATACTCATTTTCAGCAAAATAGACTGGTTCAGATTTTGCATAGTAGCGCCGACAGCGAAGCCATCGAGGTACTCACGCACGTAGGGCGAGCTGATTAGCATGGCGAGATATTTGGGATAGAGACACTGCGGAAGACGGAGAATCAAACTTCCTGTTCCGCAGAGCCAACCGTTTTCTTGCTCCGTCACTACCGCGCAGCGTCCCATCTCACCACGGCGGCCCATGACAATATCGCCAACTTGAAGTTTGAAAGTCGCAAGCCTTTCAAGGTTGCCGGCCCCCACAGCCATCTTTTCAATCGGAACAATTTTCCCATTTCGCATCGACGCAGGATTGATGACGGGCACTCCGCCGATCTCATAGTCTTTTTGATGGAGTGAGCTACCGAAGGGACCGGTCTGCAACTCAATCAAAACATCCGAGAACTTTGCCGCAGCCCAGCCACTGGGCAGTTCAAATACCAGCTTCTCTGGCGGTGCCGGTTCGGACATATTTCGTTTCCGAGTCTTTCCTGCCTTGGCCAGCCGCGCCCTCTCCGCCGCAATTCGCATCAACAGTTCCGATGCCGGTTCGTCGTTTGGGTCTTGGGGGACCAGCTTGCCGCATACGGCCAGGTTGAGGATGGTTTGGCGCAAGGCCTTGATCTGGTCGGGGCGGGTCGTGAGAGGGGTGAGGTTGTTAATGGCGAAGCCGACATCATGTTGGAACGGCGCCGGGTCGGGATCGGGCGCATTGAGACGGGCGAGGCTCGCCTTCGCCAGCCAATCCCGCGTGGACTCCCGCTCGGTCCGCGCCGCCTCCAACCGGTCGCACAGGGCCATCAGTTCATCGACTCTGGCGACGATGCGATGTTGTTCGGCAAGGGGTGGGATGCTTAGCGGCAGATCGTACGCGTCTGAACGACTTAAACCGGGTTTGACGCCCTTCCCGAGCGATCCGAGATCAAGCGCCTGTAGTCCAATCAACAGATACCGGAGATCGAAGAAGTTGGGCGCCTCCACGAAATATGCGACGTCCGTGGTCCATGAAGGGCTGTTACATAGGTTAAGCGCTCCGGCTGATCCCTTGCGGCCAACTATTATTGACGGCGCCTCGGTCAGCGGTGTCTCGCAGTACCCTACGATCCCATTTGATCCAAACACTGGCACCGGCCCTTCCATTAAACGTTCGCTAGCCTTCATGCCTTTGCCGTACCGAAATTCCAACAACGCGCCGACGGGAGCAACCATCCAACCGGGAGTATCTGCGGGGTGTAGTTCTTGCGGTTTGCATCGCTTTCCTTCAGCCCCAAATATGTCCACCGGTTCGTCGTTCGGGTCCTGCGGGGTGAGCTTGCCGCGCACGGCGAGATCGAGAATGAAGCGGCGCAGGCGCGGGATGGCGTCAGGCGCGTCGGCGATGCGGTCGAAGTGCGTCAGCAGTTGTTGGGCGTTCATCGCAACAGCGCCTCCGCCAACATGGCCTCCAACGGGTCCCGCAAGTCCATCATGTCCGCCTCGGTTTCGCTGGGCTTGGCCAGCAGGCGGTGCGGACCGTCAAGATTGTCTTTCCGGGCGTTTCGACGGAGCCAATGGGTAGTTACTCCATCCAGGGATTGAAGACCGGGACGCCTGTTTGGCGAAAGTCGTCCTGGTTTCGGGTGCACACCACGAGAGAATGCACCTGCGCGGTGGCCGCAATGAAGAGGTCAGGCTGACTGAAAGTGATCGAATGTTCTCGACCCCGTGCGACCATACGACGCCATTCCAGGATTACCTCCTCATCCACAGGCAGAATACGACCGGCAAACCACGGCCGTAACAGGTGATCGAGCCACACTGCAAGCTCGTTGCGAAACTTGAGGTCCGGCTGTCTTTCGATGCCGTATCGAATTTCGGCCAGAGTAACGCTACTGAGAAAGAGGCTGTCTGCGGCTTGCGCGTCCGACCACGCTTTTACATGACTGTCAGGATGCTTCTTGCGGAGTTCGGAGACCACATTGGTATCGAGCAACCATCCCGTCACAGCTCGACCTCACGGACTGGGCTCCGAACACCATCGCCACCGAACGTGATACGGCTCAGAGGAGATTGGGACAGGAGTTGGTGCAGGCTGGTCGATTGCTCCCGTGCCTGGAGGGCTTCGAATGTGTCCGCCGCAACGATGACCACGGCGTCCTTGCCGTGAACCGTGACCCGTTGCGGGTGTCCGGACTTGGCAAGTCTGACGAGTTCACTGAACCTTGCCTTGGCTTCTCCCAACTTCCAGCCGGAAGTCGGCATCGGGGTGCTCTGCCTGGATTGACGAGATGGATTCAAGGGTGTATCTCCTTTTGACCAGATTAGTCAAATTTACAAGAAATAGCCCTATGCGTCAAACTCGTTTCGTGGTTTTGGAGGTCGGATGAGCCGGATGCGTAGCCTGATATCCCCGTAAAAATCATCACAGAATCGTTCATTGTGAGGACAGGGGATTCGCCAACTTCGGCGGCGGTATGCTTGGCCGGCGGCTCTTCCGGGTCGCCGTGGTCGTCTTCGGAGGTGTGTGGATTCTTGATGTTCAGGTCTTTGCCGTACGGCTTGACACAGCGCACAACGCGCCTCGTCCGCGTTCGCCGAAGTGCCGTATCAGGTGGCTGACTGGTCTCTGCGCTCAGTATTCTCTGAGGTCTCAATCAGTCGATCCTGGTACTGCTTCTGCATCCGCAGGTAGAAGTTCACCAACTGTGCGGGATCGTGGCCAAAGCGCGCAGAGATGCGGTGCCGCACTTCGCGGATCTCGTCGATTACCGGATCATTATTCCGTGAAACGCTCAATGGCTTCACCTGCTTGTTCGACGTCCGCGAGCAAGACGCGAGGATCAGGATGCATAGACAAGTTCGCGGGATTTGTTGATGGCGGTGCGGAGGTAAGGGTTGTTGATGGCAGCGGTTTCGACGAGGTCGACGCGACGGCCCAGGGCGGTTTTCAAGGCTTCGGCGAAGTCTCGAAATATTGATCGAAGGGCGAGAGGTCGCTTTCGGGTTCGAATTCGACCAGGAAATCTGCGTCGCTTGTTTGTGGATCGAAGTCCGTGCCGCGCGCGGCTGAGCCGAAGACTTCGAGGCGCGCCACGTCGTATTGGCGGCAAAGTGCAATCAGCTCGGCCTTCTTGTCAGCAATGGCGGTGTGCATGGCAAATTCTCAGCGATTGTTCCGGTTGGCTGATCATGGCGGATAACGGTTTGTTTGGCAAGAGCTTCCGTCACTTCAGCAGCGCCTCCGACAATGCCGCTTTCAACTGATCGCGCAACTTGGCGGTTTCGGCTTCGGCGGCGTTCAGCTTGGCCAGCAGTTCTGCCGGGTCGCCGTGGTCGCTTTCGGCGGTGTGCGGGTTCTTGATGTCCAGGTTGTAGCCGCGCGCCTTCACTTCCTCGGCCGTCGCCTTCCAGGCGCGGTCCGTTTCCTTGCGGTCCTTGCGTTCCCTACCGCCCCACCAGTCGATGCAGGGTTGCAGGTGCTCCAGCCGGATGGGCCTGGTCATGGAGTAGGCTTTCTGGCCCTGGGGCACCAGGTGCTCGTAGAACCAGATGTCCCGGGTGGGCTCGCCCTTCTCGAAGAAGAGCAGGTTGGTGCCGATGGAGGCGTAGGGCCGGAAGACGGAGTTGGGCAGGCGCACGATGGTGTGCAGGTTGCACTCCTCCAGCAGGTGTTCCTTGAGCCGGGTCTTGACGCCCTCGCCGAACAGGGAGCCGTCGGGCAGCACCACGGCGGCGCGCCCGCCGGGCTTCAACAAGCGCACGATCAGGGCCAGGAACAGGTCGGCGGTCTCCTTGGTTCGGAAGTGCTGGGGGAAGTTGCTCTCGATGCCCTCTTCTTCCTTGCCGCCGAAGGGCGGATTGGTCAGCACGATGTCCACCCGGTCCTTCTGTTCCCAACTGATATAGGGCCGGGCCAGTGTGTTGTCGTGGCGAACGAAGCTGGGGTCTTCAATGCCGTGCAACAGCATGTTGGTGACGCACAGCATGTGCGGAAGCTGCTTTTTCTCCACGGCCCGCAGGGCGGCCTGCAGGGTCTGCTCGTCCTCGGGACGCTTGACGTATCGGTCGCGCATGTGGCGCAGCGAGCAAGTCAGAAACCCGCCGGTGCCGCAGGCTGGGTCGAACAGGGTTTCGCCGGGCCTGGGGTCGATGCGGTCGGCCATGAAGGCGGTGACGGCTCGCGGAGTGTAGTACTCGCCGGCGTTGCCGGCCGATTGCAGATCGTTGAGGATCTGTTCGTAGATGTCGCCGAAGTGCTGGCGCGCAGTCAGGTCGTTGAAGTCGACGTCGTTGATCCTGTTGACCACCTGGCGCATCAACTGGCCCGACTTCATGTAGTTGTAGGCATCCTCGAACACGTCCCGCACCACGCGCCCGCGGTCCCCGGGCCGGCCGCTCGGGCGGAGATTCTTCAGAGCGGGAAACAGGTCGTTGTTGATGAAGGCAAGCAGGGCGTCGCCGGTGACGCCCTCGGGGTCGGCCGCCCAGGTGCGCCACTGGAACTGCTCGGGAATCGGGGAGGTGTAGCCGGCCTGCATCAACTCCAGTTCCTGGTCCTGATCGTCGATGATCTTGAGAAAGAACATCCAGCACAGTTGGCTGATGCGCTGGGCGTCGCCGTCCACGCCGGTATCCTGGCGCATGACGTTCTGGATGGACTTGACCAGGGTGCGGACGGCCATGGCTACGCGATCTCCCGGTAGAGAGCATCCTGCATTTCGCGGACGGCCTCGACGAAGCCCTTCCTGCCGCCAAAGGCCTTGAGCAATTGCACCGGGGTGCCGAGTTCCGTCAAGGGCGGGATGCGGAGCACGGTGACGTCGTCGATATTGAAAACGCCCTCGTCGGCGTACTTGGCCAGGAGCGCATCGAGCACGGCTCGGGCCTTGTCCCCGTATTTGTGAAACACGTCTCGCTTCTTGACGTTGGCGGCGCGCTCGCGCCGGGTCAGCGGCCTGGCGTCGAAGGCGACGTGGCAGATGAGGTCGAAGGGGTCGAGGTCCTTGTTCAGTTCTTCGGCAATCACGTCGAGTTCCAGTCCCTCGCTCGCCAGCTCGTCGATGATGGCCTGCTTGCGATCGGCCGCGTTCCATCGCCTGAGGAAGTCGTCCAGGCTGGCGAAGCGTCTCTTGAGGGCTTTCCTGGTGAAGTCACGCAGGGATTCCGTGATGAGCTTGCCGTACTGGTCCACGTAGGAAACGCGCTCCGCTACGATGGACGCCCGCACGCCGTCGACGTAAATCTTGTCCCGGCCACCCTTCGGGGGCGGGTCCGGCGTAACATCGCCGTTGGTTTCGTCCTCATCCGATGGTGGCGGAGTATCATCCTCGTCCGGCGGCGTGAGGGGATCGTCCTCGCCGGGCTCGTAAATCTGGACCGGCTCGCCGTCGAACTCCGGGTCGGCGAAATGGTTGGTGGCGCCCCGGAAATCCATCAAGGTGAAGTAGAGCTTGCGGGTGTCCTCGTGCACGCGGGTGCCCCGCCCCAGGATCTGCTTGAACTCGGTCATGGAGCCGACCTCGCGGTCGAGCACGATCAGGCGGCAGGTCTGGACATCGACCCCGGTGGAGAGCAGCCGCGAAGTGGTGACCAGCACGGGATATTTGGATTCCGGATCGATGAAGTTGTCCAGTTGGGCCTGGCCTTCGGCGTCACTGCCGGTGATGCGCATGACGTAGCGGTGGTTCCGGTCCACCAGGTCGGAGTTTTCGTTGACGAGCGCCTGCCTCATGCGGGCGGCGTGTTCCTGGTCTACGCAGAAGACGATCGTCTTCTGGAAGCGATCGCCGCTTTCCTTCAGATACCGGGTGACCTTGCGAGCCACCAGCCTGGTGCGTTCGTCCAACACCAGGGTGCGGTCGAAATCCTTGAGATTGTAGAGACGGTCTTCGACCTCGTTGCCGTCCCGGTCGAGTTGTCCCTGCTCGGGGCGGTAGCCTTCCACGTCCCGGTCGATATGGACCTTGATGACCTTGTAGGGCGCCAGGAAGCCGTCCAGAATGCCCTGTTTCAGGGAATAGGAATAGACCGGCTCTCCGAAGTAGTGGATGTTGGAAACGTAACGGGTCTCCTTGGGCGTGGCCGTCAAGCCGATTTGCGTGGCCGAAGAGAAGTATTCCAGGATTTCCCGCCAGGCCGAATCCTCGGCGGCGCTGCCCCGGTGGCACTCGTCGACCACGATCAGGTCGAAGAAGCCCGGGGAGAATTCACGGAAAATCTTCCGGTGTTCCTCCGGCCCGGTGATCGCCTGGTAGAGGCTGAGGTAGATCTCGTAGGCCGTGTCGATGCGGCGCTTCTTGCTGATGGCGGTGGACAGATCCTCAAAGGACCCGTCCGCGCGCTCGATGGTCTTGGAGTGGGTCGAGAGCTTGGCCATCGCCGGACCGAAGGGCCGGAAGTCGTTGACCATGGTCTGATTGACCAATACGTTGCGGTCGGCCAGAAACAGAATGCGTTTTTTGCGGCCCGCCTTCCACAGCCGCCAGATGATCTGAAAGGCGGTGTAGGTCTTGCCGGTTCCCGTGGCCATGACCAGCAGGATCCGATCCTGGCCCTTGGCGATGGCCTCGACGGCGGCGTTGATGGCATTGACCTGGTAGTAGCGCGGCGCCTTGCCGCCGCCGTCGTTGAAGTAATCCTGAAGAACGACTTTCTCTGAATCGGCCGTCAGCCCCTTCCAGGCGCGAAAGCGTGTCCACAGATCGCCTGGTGGCGGAAACGCATCGAGCGCGAGCGTGGTTTCCTTGGCGCCGGTGCTGGCGCGGTCATGAAAGACAAAGCCGTCGCCGTTGGAAGAGAATACGAAAGGAATGTTCAAGGTGTCGGCGTAGTCGAGGGCCTGTTGCATCCCGTCGCCGGCGGCGTGGTTGTTGTCCTTGGCTTCGATCAGAGCGATGGGCAGGTTGGGCTTGTAGTAGAGAACGTAGTCGGCCCGCTTGCCCTTGCCCCGGCTGACCAGCTTGCCGCGCACCAGGATGCGGCCCTTGGTGAAGTGGACTTCCTCGCGGACTTGCGTCATCTGGTCCCAGCCGGCCTTGCGCAGGGCAGGCGTGATGAACTTGGTGCAGATGTCGCGCTCGCTCAGGCTTTTCTTGTCCACGGTGGCGATGAGTGACTGATGTATCGACCGTCATCGGACGGGAAGACCACATTCGTCATAACCGATGATCTGTTCGGCGCTCCGCTTGTCGCGGCGGGGCAAACCGGCGCAATGCAGGGCAATGTGATCCAGCTCGTCGGCAAGCCGGCTGGAGACCCGGCTTTTTTCCACCCGCGCCAGTCTTTCCTGGACGGCTTGTTTGACGGCTTGGGTCAGCGATTCTCCGGTCAGGCTTGCGAGCCGTTTTGCCAAGGCGTACGTCTCAATGTCGATGATGTTCAGTGGCATCGAAAAATCCTCAGTACTCCAGGCTCGGTGGCGCCCCGCCGTTCTTGCCGGCTCGGATGTCGTAGCAGTTGAGGACGCCCTGGTTGCGGATGTAGAGTCTGCCGCCGCTGACGACCGGGTGGGCCCAACTGGGCCAGCCCTGGTCGGCCACTTCGAAGCGCCCGGTCTCCCGGTACGCTTCGGGGGTGGCTTCTGCCAGGCCCACCACGTTCTTCTCGCTGAACAGGTAGAGACGGCCGTCGGCATAGGTGACCGATCCCTTGCCCACGCTACGGTCCTTCCACATCACCTTCCCGGTCCCGAATTCCATGCAGGTGAGGATGGCGTTGGAGAACCCGTAGAGGTAGCCGTCGACCAGCACTACCCCTCCGTGGTGGTTCATCATGTCGCGGTTGAAGTAGACCTCCTTGGCCTCCATGGAGCCGTTGTCGGCCGTGAGTTGCAGCAGGGCGCAGCCGGTGCCGTAGGCGGAGCTGTAGAAGGCCTGGTCCCGGTAAAGGACCGGCGTGGTGACGTTGGCGGTGCGGTTGGCCACCGGCTCATAGCGCCACAAAAGCTGCCCGTCTTCGGCCCTCAGCCCCACGGCCGCGGCGGCGGTAAAGGCCAGCAGGGTGCGGATTCCCTGGACTTCAGCCACCACGCCGGAGGAGTAGCCGGCCCGGTCGCTGAGCTCCTGGCTGGTCCAGATCGTTTCTCCGGTATCCTTGTCCAGAGCCACCAGGCTGGCCTTAGCGCCGCCGGGCATCACGATCAGCCGGTCGCCGTCCACCAGGGGCGACTCGCTGATGAGCCACTTGGGATTCTCGCCCTTGAAGTCCTTCAGGATGTTGCGGCGCCACACGGTCTTGCCGTCTCCGGCCTGCAGGCAGGCCAGGTCGCCGTTTTCGGTCAGCACGTAAATGCGATCCTCGTGGATGGTGGGGGTGCCCCGCGGGCCGGGTCCGCGGCCGTGGTCCAATCGATCCCCCAGGGACGCTGTCCAGAGCGTCCGGCCGCTGCTTTCCTCCAGGCACAGCAGGATGCTGTCGCTTCCACGGGTGCCCTGCACATAGATCCGGCCACCCTGAATGGCGACGCTCCCATAGCCTTCTCCCAGGTCGGAAGTGGACCAGACCAGAGCGGGGCCGCCGGCGGGCCACTGCCCGAGCAGTCCGGTTTCGGTGGAAAGGCCGGTTCTTTCCGGTCCCCGCCACTGGGGCCACCGGCCCTCGGGAAAGGAATGGTTGGATTGGGGAAGCTGTACCTGGCTGCAGGAAGCCAAGACGATGACGGTGGCAATCAGTGCTGCGGTCGGGAGCCCCTTGTGGCTCATGGCGATTCTCCTTTCGCTGAAGATGGCCGCATTGTACACCTTATTCATCACTCATCATTCATCATTTGCCGTGGTACACTGACCGGGAGAGTCGTCAACAAAACACCCCCTCACCTGGTCTGATCTCCCTCTCGGCAGGTCCGTCAAAGTGGAAGGAGCATCGGCAATGAAAATCAGCGCGGAGTTGATCGCCATCGGCACAGGGAGGCCCTGATGAAGTTGGGATGGATTGGCTTGGTGGGCGTCGCTTTCGCGTTAGGCGTCGCCTGTTTTCAGGAAAAACCAGCGGAAACGGATACTGAAATGAGTTGGAAGGCTTCGGGTCGAGTTGGGGCGGTGGCCGCCGGCGACAGCCGCGCGGTGGACGCCGGGATCGAAATTCTGCGCGAGGGGGGCAACGCGGCCGATGCCGCGGCCGCCGT
The DNA here is from genome assembly GCA_963665655.1 of Terriglobia bacterium. GTDB lineage: Bacteria > Acidobacteriota > Terriglobia > Versatilivoradales > Versatilivoraceae > Versatilivorator. The sequence continues at coordinate 1,946,844 of OY762429.1, read as the reverse complement.
CATCCTGGCGCTCAGCGTGACCGATTACGGGCAATACTGCATCGGTGGAGAGGTTCCGTTTCTGATCTACGACGTCCGGCGTGAAGCCGTGGAGGTGCTCTCGGGCCAGGGTGCGGCTCCCAAGCTGGCGACGCTGGAGCATTACGAGAAGATCGGCGGGATTCCCCAGGGAGGGGACCCCAACAATCTGCAGTCGGCCGCGGTGCCGGCGGTCGTCGACTTGTGCGTGACCGCGCTGGAGCGGTACGGCACCCGAACCTTCGCCCAGGCCGCCCGGCCGGTGCTGGAGATCCTGGACGCCGGCCGGGAATCCTGGCACCCGAAATTGGCCGGAACGCTGCGGCGCCTGGTCGAGGCCGAAAGCCAGGCCGAGGGAGGGCGGCTTCAGGGGCTGCGCGCCGTGTCCGACCGCTTCTACCGGGGAGACATTGCCGCAGAGCTGGATGCCTGGTACCGGAAGCACGGCGGACTGCTGCGGAAGGAGGATCTGGCCGCCCACCGGACCTGGGTGGAGAAGCCGGTCACCGTCGACTATCGGGGCTATACCGTCTGCAAGGCCGGGCCCTGGACCCAAGGCCCCTATCTCTCCCAGACCCTGCGATTGCTGGAGGGGCACAACCTCAGGCAAATGGGCCATCTTTCCGCCGACTACATTCATGTCGTCACCGAGGCCATGAAGCTGGCGCTGGCCGACCGGGATCGCTACTACGGCGATCCGCGCTTTGTGGAAGTGCCGCTGGACAGCCTCCTGTCGGATGAGTACACCCTTTTGCGCCGTCCGCTGATCGACCTCGCCAAGGCCTCGCTCGAGGTCCGCCCGGGAGATCCTTACGGCATGCGCCCGGTCCAGGTGTCCGGCAAGCGGTCTCCGCGCCGTGTTGGCGAGTCCAGCGATACCACCACCTGCGTGGTGGCCGACCGCTGGGGCAACGTGGTGGCGGCCACGCCCAGCGGCTGGGGCAGCCTGGTGGATGAAGGCGGAAGCACCGGCATCACCCACGGGACCCGCCTGGTCAGCCTGAATACCTGGGAGGGCCACCCCAACGTGGTGGCTCCCGGCAAGCGGCCCCGAATCACCCTGACGCCCACCATCGTCCTCAAGCAGGGCAAGCCGGTCATCGCCATCAGCGTGGCCGGGGGCGATCACCAGGACCAGGTGAGCCTGCAACTGCTGCTGGACGCCATCGAGTTCGGGATGAAGCCGGCTCGAGCCGTCACCGCTCCACGCTTCGCCACCGCCCATCACACCGGATCCTTCAGCCAGCCTGCTCCCCAATTGGGAAGCCTGAGCCTCTATGAGGGCACCGGCAAGGCGGTCGCCGGCGAGCTCGAGAGCCGCGGCCACCGCCTGCAGTTCGTAGAGCGGGTGGCCAGCCCGGTCATGCTTCAGGTGGACCCTGAGGAGGGAACGGTTCTGGTGGCCGGCGATCCCAAGGCGGGCCGCCACGCCGCGGCCTTGGGGAGTGGAGAGTGATTCAAGTCGGACGCACCCCGGAATCCCCTCGCCGCTCGCCGGAGAATCTCAGGAGAGCCTTTTGCAAGAATCGGAGTCGGGCGATCCTTATTCAGATCAAGGGTTTTTCTACATAAACATGGATGCACAGGATGCACAGGATAACCAGGACGGGACGCTGCTGCACGAGAAGCCGGCTCCGGCAATGATCGTGTGCGGACTCGGGGATGCTCAGGATGACAAGCTGGCCGTTTCAAGAAAAATCCTGTGCATCCTGTGCATCCATGTGAATCAAAACCTGTTCCCAGCCTCCATGAAATCGTTGCCTGAGGAATTTTGCAAAAGGCTCAGGAAGCACGCCTTTCTCACCAGGGGGCGCCCAGCACAGTTTGTGGGCTGAAGCTTTCCAACAGAGCGCTGCAAGATGTTAAGGACGAACACTTTTCTACCGTATGCTCAGCAGCCTGGTGAGAAATGCGGGCTGCATCATTGACCTGACCTTCAACCGAGTGGGGTACTCGTTTCATTCAGGGGAAGGAACAGACCCATGCGACACTCAATGCCCGTCTCAGTTGTCCTCCTGCTGCTATTTTCCTGCATCCCCGGACCCCTGTTTGCGGCCTCCGGCGTGGCTGTCACCGTCAACAAGGTCAGGCCCGGAAAAGGCCGGCTGCACATTGCGCTGGTCAACAAGGCGCAGTTTCTGATGCGGAAGAAGTTGAAAAAGCCCCTGAAGAAGGGCATCGTCGAGCCGCTGGGCGAGTCGGTTCAGTTCACGTTCAAGGATGTGCCCCCGGGCGATTACGCGGTTCAGGTGATGCAGGACTTCGACGGGGACGGATTCATGACCTACAACTGGCTGGGTCTTCCGAAGGAGCCTTGGGGAATATCCAACAACCCGCCTGTCAGGTTCGGTCCGCCAAAATGGGAGCGCGCCAAGTTCACCGTCACGGAGAGTTCCGGGGTGGTGAGGGTCAGCCTCGACTTGAGGTAGTTCGAGAAAGCGAGGACGAAACGCCTCTGCCCATCAGAGGAATCGACCCGGCCAAAAGGGGTTGGGGGCCGCGCCGGGAGTCTTTTGCAGGACCAGGCTGGCGGCCAGAAGCCCCACCGAGTAGCTGGCGGCCACGCCGTGCCCCGCCAGCCCCGCCAACCAGAAGAACCCCTTCACAGCGGAGTCCCATCCCGCCACGAATCGACCGTCGGGAGCCAGGGTTCTGAGTCCGGCCCAGGATCGCCGGATGGGGAGATCGGCAAGCCTGGGGTAATGGCGGGTCACTTTGTCGGCCAGCATCTGCAGGGCCGCCGGATCGTCGGCCGCGGGCCCGGGTTCTTGAGCTACTTCGTCACACGGGCAGAGCAGAAGGCCGCCCGATTCGGGGCGAAAGTAGAGGTCCTGGCTGAGGTCCCAGACAATCGGCCATTGAGGCTCGACCCAGTCAAGCGGCCTGGTCACGAACAGATGGCGCCGATAGGGGACCAGCGGAACCGGAGAGGCCCCGGCCAACTGACCGATCTGTCGGGCCCAGGCCCCCGCTGCGTTGACCACGACATCGACCGTGAGTTCTTCGGTTTCGGTCTGGACGGCGCAGACCTTGCCCCGACGGACCACGACCCCGCGCAGCGGGCTTGAAGTTTTCAACCGGGCTCCCAGCGAGGCAGCCGCCTTCAGATAGCCGTGCAACAGGCCGTGGATGTCGACCACTCCATCGGTCGGGCACCATAGACCCCCTTCGGCCGGAGAACCCTCCAGGACCGGCACGGCCTCGACAATGCGTTCGATGGGCCACCATTCCACCGGCGCCCCGCGGCTGCGGTCGCCGTCCTGCTTCAGCCTGGTTGAATCCTTGGCCGAGGCCAGCAAAAAGGAGCCATTCTGTTCGAAGCGGGTCTCCAGCGGCCAATCCGGGGGCAGGTGGCGCAGGAAGGCCGCTCCTCCCCGGGCCAGGGCGGCGACGGACTCATGGGGAACCACTTGGCGGACCATGGCCGCGTTTCTTCCCGAGGCGTGCATCCCGGGAACCGCTTCCTGCTCCAGGATGGTGACCCTTTCCATGCCCATGCGGGTCAGGTGAAAGGCCGTGGCCGCTCCGGCGAACCCGGCGCCCACCACCACGATGGAGGGTTGATGGTTGCTCACGGGAAGAATCCGATGTCGAGGTTCGGAAACGGCCTCCCGCGCGCACCGCTGCAAGGAGCGTTCCTTGCGGGCGGCCGTCCGCTCTTGAGATAATGCAGTTCCAGCCAACCCGTTTGCGAAAGGAACCCTGCCATGAAATTCGCCATGCACAACTGGATGCGCCAGGAACCCATTGAAACCACTATCGAGCGCCTCCACCGCCTCGGTTATGACGGGATCGAGATCAGCGGAGAACCGACCCAATATGATACAAGCCAGGTGGCCGGATTGCTGGAAAAGTACCGGTTGGCTTGCTGGGGCTCACACAGCATCATGTTGCCGGGGCGGGACCTGGTGTCCGAGGAGGCATCGGTTCGGGCCGACACGGTGAGATACATGCAGGCCTGCGTGCGCATGGTTCATGAGCTTGGCGGATCGATATTCGTGATTTTCCCCAGCGAGTGCAACCGGCTCGCGCGGGTGGCCAGTCCGGACCAGGAGTGGCGCTGGGGGATCGAAGGGGTCCGCCAGATTGCCGAATATGCGGCCGAGCGCGGTATTCGCGTCGGAGTCGAGGCCCTGAACCGGTTCGAGACCCATTTCATCAACCGCCACGATCAGGCCCTGGCGTTGGCCGACGAGGTGGGGCCGGAAGTGGGCGTGGCGCTGGATGCCTTTCACATGAACATCGAGGAAGTCGATCCCCTGCAGGCCATACGCAAGGTGGGCTCGCGCCTGATCGATTTCCACGTGGCCGACAACAACCGGCGCCCGCCGGGACAGGGAAGCTACGACTGGAAAGCGGTGATCCGGACCCTGCGCGAGGTGGGGTACGACTCCTACCTCACCCAGGAGTTTGTCAATCCCGTCGATCGAACCCCCCTTGGAGTCCGGAAGGAGGCCGGGTCGGGAGAGGTTTCCGCCGACATGCTGAAATTCCTGCAGGACCACGGGTCGGGCGTGATCAGCGCCGAGGAGTACGACGAATCGGTCCGGCAAGGCATTACTTACCTCAAGACACTGGTGTGACGGCCGCCGGTCAGACGTGCAGAACGATCCATTGGCGTTCCACCGTCACCGGAAAGGTCTCCACCCGGGGCTCATTTTCCGCCTGGGATTCGGAACAGGCGGGTTCCACCGTTACCGGATAGACTTTCAGCTTCACCCGGTCCGGATTGACGAACGACTTGCCGGTCGTCAGATCGAACTCCCACCCGTGCCAGGGGCAGCGGATGATCCGGCCCTCGAGGCCGTAGCGAAACTCCCCGACCGGGGAGGGAAGCATGGTGCCGGTCACCTGCCCCAGGCAGAGCGGGCCTCTCTGGTGGGGACAGAGGTTCAGCAGCGCATGGTAGCTGCCCCCGACGTTGAAGACGCCGATGGAACGCCCGCCGGCATCCACGATCTTTCGCTCTCCCGGCTGCAGCTCCTCGGTGGTGCATACCCGGTACCGCTTAGCCATTCCGTCGCTCCTCGACCTCCGGGGGGTGGTCGCCCAGGCCGTAGAGTTCCTGGGCATTTCGCCAGAAGATGCGTTCACCCAGTTCCTTGGGGAGCTTGGGAAAGGCCGCGAAAGGAGAATCGAAGTCCCAGTGGGGATAGTCGCTGGCGAACATGAGGACACGGTCGGCCCGCATCATCTCGAACAGCTCCAGCAACTGCGAGGTCCTGGGGGGCTCTTCGATGGGCTGGCTGGTGAAGCGCACCTGGTCGAGAATGGTCTCGCTGGGCAGGCGCTTCAACCAGGGGGTTTGAATCCGCAGAGCCTTGTAGTTCTTGTCGAAGCGCCACATCAAGTGGGGGACCCAGCCGAAGCCGCCTTCGATGCAGACGAATTTGAGCTTGGGAAACTTCTCGAATACCCCTTCCGAGACCAGGCTGACCAGTTGGGCCATGTAGCTCTGGCTGATGTTGGTGTGTTTCTCGAAGTAGCTGGACGGGTATCCGGCCGAGCTGGGCGGGCCGGAGATGCCCGATCCCTCGTGGCCGGGATGTATCGCCACCGGCAGGTTGCATTCCTGAGCGGCCTGGTAGATGGGATGGTAGAAGGGGTTCCCGTAGGGGATGCGCGAGGCCGAGGTCATGATGGTCTGCTTGATGCGCGGGTGCCCGCCCAGGCGGCGGATTTCCCGAGCCGACGCGGCCGGGTTCTGGGGTGCGATCACCAGGGAGCCGAACAGGCGCGGGTCCTGGCCGAGCCAGGCCTCGATCAGCCAGTCGTTGTAGGCCCCAGCCATCACGGGGGCGTAGTAGTAGTCGGCCGAGGTGCCGATGCCCACGATCTCGGCGCCCGTCAGGATGGCGTAGTCGATGTCGCAGGCGTCCAGCAGTTGCTTGCGCAGCGTCCGGTAGCAGGAGCCGGGAGGCCCGCCCCTGGGGGGAAAGGCGTCGCGCCGCAGCACCCCGATCGGGTTGGCGTATCCGGTGCCGGCCGTGTCCGGAATGGGGAATCCGCGCTCGCGCATTCCGGGGGGCAGATAGGGCTTGAGATCGTCCCAGCAGCGGGGCTGGTTGTGAACGTCGGTGTCGATCAGGGAGAGGCGGCGGCCACGCCTGCCGCCGGGCTTTTGGGTGGGATTGGCGCTGCCTTGCTGGCCCATGGTTTCTCCGGAGGTCCTCTAACGACGGGAACATTGCGACGCATGGGGCGGCCGCCGTCGCTCGTTTCCTGTCCTGTAGCAACTAATCGTTCCGGTGATTCTCTGTCGATCCGTACCCAAGAGACACTGCCAACCGGAACCGAACCCAAGGGCCGCCATCCCGACCAGGCCCTCGGGGCGGCCTTCGTGTGCTCCGCCCGGTAGACACGCCGATGGAAACGGATTGTACCCCTTCGTCCAGTCCAGCGGAACCCGCGGCTGGATTCAACGCGTCCCGGTCCGAAGTGAGGATGCAGTTGCAGGCATTCAGCTCCACCGTCTTGGAGGTGACCCTTGCCCGTCCACCAGGGTCGTGATATATTACTATGCTATATACCATTATCCGGGGAGTTCCCCATGTCGAAGACGGCGAAATTGTTTTGGTCCGGACGCTCTCAGGCCGTTCGCCTGCCTAAGGAATTCCGCATGGACGGCAAGGAAGTACGCATCCGCAAGCAGGGGGCGTGCGTCGTCCTCGAGCCTGTTGCCACTGATTGGGCCTGGCTCGATGCCATTGAAGGGCAGTTCTCAAAGGATTTCTTGGCCGAAGGGCGCAAACAGCAGGGCCATCAGGTCCGGCCTGCACTGGACGCAGCCTTCGAGTGATGCGCTATCTGCTCGACACAAACGCTTGCATCGCGTTATTGAACGGCTCGCCACTCTCGCTTGTCGATCGGGTGCGGCGCCACACAGCTTCAGAATTCGGGTTACCGGCTCCGGTGACCTACGAGCTTTACACCGGTGCCTTCAAGAGCAAATACACGAACCGGAATCTTGAATTGCTCGATTGCATCGCTTTTGAAGTCGTTCCCTTCGATGCCGCAGACGCACGTGCGGCAGGTGCGGTTCGGGCGAACCTCGAAGCCATTGGACGCCCCATCGGGCCTCTTGATACCCTGATTGCGGGTCAAGCGCTGGCGCGGCGTTTGATACTGGTGACCGCTAACACCCAGGAGTTCGTTCGGGTGGAGGGTCTCCATTGCGAGGACTGGTCGATCTCCGGAGAAGGAAGTACATAAACTGAGCCTATTGCAAAATTCGTCGTCGAGCGCTGGGGACGTTCCCTACCTGCGGAATTTTGCAAAAGGCTCGAACTGAAAGGAATTTCCATGCGCATACCGGATCGGGTCGCCATCGTCACCGGCGGAGCCGGGGCCGTGGGAGGCGGCATCTCCCGATGCCTGGCTCGAGAGGGCGCTCACATCGTGGTCGCCGACATTGCCCTGGAGGCCGCGGAGAAGCGGGCCGAAGAGATCCGCGGGACGGGCCGGCGGTCTCTGGCGGTTCAGGCCGACATCACCCTGGAAAAGGACTGCCGGGCGCTGGTTCAGGCATCCCTGAAGGAGTTCGGCTGCATTGACATCCTGGTCAACAACGCCGGTCACTTCGGCGAGCGGCTGGGTCTGCCCTTCACCAATCAAACCGAGGAGGAGTGGGACGACAACTACACCATCAACGTCAAGGGTCCTTTCTTCCTCTGCAAGGCGGTGGCTCCCCCCATGATGGAGCGCCGTTCCGGCAAGATCATCAACATCTCCTCGATCGCCGCCAGGCGCGATCCCCAGATCGTGCCCGCCTACGCCGCCGGCAAGAACGCCCTGCTCACCCTGACCCGCATCGTGGCCAAGGATCTGGCCCCCTACAACATCAACGTCAACGCCATCTGCCCGGGCATGGTCTGGGGACACTTCTGGAAGCGCCTGGCCCCCCTGGTGGCCGCCGGAGAGCCCTCCTTTGCGGGGATGGAGCCCCGAGAGTTGTTTGAAGCCTGGTTCCACAAGAGCACGCCCCTCCAGCGCGAGCAGACACCCGAGGACATCGGCAACCTGGCCGCCTTCCTGGCCTCGGAGGAAGCCCGCAATATCACCGGCCAAACCATTCACGTGGACGGCGGGGCGGCCATGAACTGAGCATTTCATTCGCGGGCAGCCTTCAGGGGTCCTTCCTCAGCGAGGCGAAGAAGGCCGGCTCGAACAGCTCTTCGGCCCGCTTGAACCGTTCCCGGCTCCCCAGGTCGGCCCACTTGGCCTCATCGGCCCGATAGGCCAGGACAGGCTGTCCCCGGCTCGCCGCTTGCAGGTAGGCGTCCACCAGCGAGAAGGGTGGGGAGAGGGCGAGCCTGTCCAGCAGGGCGGGGGAGATGACCTGGATACCCATGAAGGACAGGGGTATGAGGGGCCCGTCCGGAAAGCGGGCCAGGCGCTCTTGCCCGGTGGCCGGGGACCGCCAGCCGCACAGGCGCCCGCCGGAGTCGAAGAGCAGGTGACGGGAGCTCTTGCGCTGGCGGACCGCCAGGGTCGCCAGGGCTCCGGAATCGAGGTGGGCCTGCAGCAGCTGTCCCAGGTGCAGATCGCTGAGCACGTCCACATTGTGGACCAGGAAGGGCTCCCCGTCGTCGAAGAACCAGCCGGCTCGCTGCACGCCCCCGCCGGTGTCCAGCAGTTGCTCTTCCCGGGAGACCGCCAGCGTGAGTCCGGCCAGGCGGTGACGCCGGCGGTAATCGGCCAGAAAGTCAGCCACCTGGTCGGCCAGGTGGTGGGTGTTGACGATGATCTCCCGGAAGCCCTGTTGAGCCAATCGAGAGATGACCCCGGCCAAAAGCGGGATCCCCTGAATTTCCAGCAGCGCCTTGGGCCGTTGCCGCCCCAGCGGGCCCAGGCGCGTTCCCCGTCCCGCTGCCAGGATCATGGCTTTCATGACAGGGATTCCAGCTCCCGGTGGTGAAGATCGACTCGCAGATCCTTCCGGGATCGCAGGTGGGCAGCCAGGCGCTCGGCGCAGAACACCGATCGGTGGCGGCCGCCGGTGCAGCCGAAGGCGACGGTCAGATCGGTAAAGTTTCGCCCCAGGTGGTGATCCGCCGCCTGGTCCACCAGCGTCCGGGTCTGACCCAGGAAGCGCTGCACCTCCCGGTCCTCTCCCAGGAAGTGAGCCACCTCCCGGTCCCTGCCGGTGAGAGGGGCGTAGGCTGGATTGCGCCCGGGGTTGGGCAGGATGCGGCAGTCGAACACGAATCCTCCCCCATGTCCGGTCCGGTCCCGGGGAAGGCCCTGCTTGTAGGAAAAGCTCTTGACGTGGACGGTGAGCCCCGGATCCTGCTGCTGTCCTTTTCGATAGAGGGAATCGGACCGGATCATGCGCTGCCATACCTGGGACAGCGCCGGCAGCCGGACGGGCAGGGAGCCTTGAGCCAGCAGTCCTTCCAGGGTACGCAGTCCATAGGGAATACTGGCCACGAAGTGGCTCTTGCCCTGATGCAGCCCCCGGTAGCCGTAGGCGCCGAAGGCCTGCATCAGGCGCAACAGGGCGTAGGACCGGTAGAAGCGCAGGAAGGTTTCCGGTTGGAGGGGGGTCAGATTGCCGGCCACCCCGAGGTAATGGTCCAGCAGCCGATTCCTCAAGGACCAGGGCAGGTCCGCCTTGCCGTCCAGCAGCAGTGAGGCCACGTCGTATTGCAGCGCGCCCTTTCGGCCTCCCTGGTAGTCGATGCAGTAGAGCCGTTCCCGAAACCACATGAGGTTGCGGGACTGGAAGTCGCGGTAGAGGAAGTGGCTGGTGTCGGCCTCCATCAGGAAATCGATCAAGGTGTCGAAGTCGTCCTCCAGCGCCTGCTCCTCGAAGGGAATGTCCACCAGCTTCAGGAAGTGGTACTTGAAATAGTTCAGGTCCCAGCGCATGGACTGCCGGTCGAAGCAGGGTCTCGGGTAGCACTCGGCGTAGTCGAGGTCACGGCCCCCGACGATCTGGAATCGGGCCAGCGTCTCCAGGGCCTGCCGGTAGAGACCTGCCAGGCGGTCTGAGAATCCCTCCTTCCGGGCCAGGGTCGAGACCAGTGAGAAGAGGGTGACGTCACCCAGGTCCTGCTGCAGGTAGATGTGGCTGTCCGGGTCCGAGGCGTGGATTTCGGGCACCGGCAGGCCGTGACGGCCAAAGTGGCCGGAGAGGTTCAGGAAAGTCCGGTTCTCCTTGCGGTCGGGGTTGAAGGCGCCGATGACCGTCCGCCGCCCTCCGGTGATCCGGAAATAGCGTCGGACCGATCCATCGGCCGAGACCGGAGCCATCGTCTCGGCGGGTTCACCGCACCACTGCCGGTAGAGTTCCTGCAAGCGGATTGTGACGTCGGCGGCCATGGGTCTCGCGGAACCGGATTGCTTCCGGATGCACCTCGAAGATCATACACCAGGGCTGCCATCCCCTATCACGATCGGGATAATTCCGGGGTTTGAGGACCAGCGCCAGGGCAGTGCCCGGCGTGGGCTAGGCGGCAGGGTCTTTGTGGTTGAACAGCGTCTGATAGAGGGCGTCGATCCGGGCGTGCAGGGCGGCGATGTCGGTGCGCATTTCCTGGCGGAGGGAGTCGATGCGGGCGTTGGTTTCCTTGATGTCCTGGCGGATTTCGCCCAGGTCATGGCGCAGGTCCTTGTGTCGGGAGTCTACGTCCTGGCGGATGGTGGCAATCGCTCGCCACAGAGCCAGACCAACCCCCAGGATTGCAACGACGATGGCGATGCTGTCCGTGTGCATGAAGCCTATCTTATCACGTAGGGGTCCCTGCCCTTAAAGAGGATGTCTCCCCTTTGCGAGCGCCACACCCGACAGCCCTTCTGCAGGGGTGATATAATCACTCCTCAGAGGCTTTCATCATGCAAGGAACCGCGCAGAACGCGGGGCTGCGGCAGAGAGCCCGGATTACACGGGCGTCCGGCTCCGTATTGAGAAAGGGACGGCCCATCCTCGGGTTGATGGCAACGCTGGTCCTGCCCCTGCCGGCTCAAGAGTCCCGTCCTCCCGGCTTCGATGGCGACGTCCTGCCCATCTTTCGGCAGCACTGCCTGCAGTGTCACAGTGACCAGGCACGCCAAGGGGGCTTGTCCCTGGAGACCCTGGAAGGGGTTCTGGCCGGCGGAGACTCGGGTGCGGTGGTGGTGGCCCACCAACCTCTGGAGAGCCGGCTGCTGGTGCTGATCAACTCCGGCGGCATGCCCATGGGAGGGCCACCGCTGGAGCCGGACGCCATCGGCCTGGTTCGGCGCTGGATTGAAGCCGGGATGCCCAGGGAAACCTCGGAGACCCCCGTTCCCGCGGCCGCCCCCCCCGTGCGCGAGCGGGAAGTGATGGCGGCCGTTCTGGGAGCCAAGTGCCTGCCTTGCCACGGGCGCAGGCGCCAGGAGGCCGGCCTGGACCTGAGGACTCGGGAAGGCCTGTTGAAAGGGGGAAAGTCCGGTCCCGCCATCGTTCCCGGCAAGCCGGAGGAAAGTCTGCTGGTCAAGCGCATCCGCGCCCGGGAGATGCCGCCGCCCCAGCTTCAGGAACAGTTCTCGGTGCGCGGCCTGACCTCGGCCGAGTTCGAGAAGGTGCAAGCCTGGATTGCCGCGGGCGCCCTGCCCGATCCCGAAAAGCCTCCCGAAGCCGGCCCGGGTCGGGATTCAACGGCAGGCTCCAAGGACCGTCGGTTCTGGTCCTTTCACCGGCCCCGCCGGCCCGTCGAACCCGGAGTGAAGGGGAAGGATGGCATCCGGAACCCGGTCGACGCCTTTTTGCTGGCTCGATTGGAAGCGGAGGGCCTGGGTTTTTCCCCGCCGGCTGACCGCCTCGCCTTGATGCGGCGGGCCTGTCTCGACCTGGTGGGCCTTCCTCCTTCCCCCGAGGAGATCCGATCCTACCTGGCCGACTCTGACCCGCGGGCTTACGAACGCCTGGTGGATCGTCTGCTGGAATCTCCCCACTACGGTGAGCGCTGGGCCCGCTACTGGCTGGACGCCGTGGGCTATGCCGATTCCGAAGGAGGGGTTTCCTCCGACGAAATCCGTCCCCACGCCTTCCGTTACCGCGATTACGTCATACGGTCGCTGAATGCGGACAAGCCCTACGACCGGTTCCTGATCGAGCAGATCGCCGGGGATGAGCTCTTCGACTACAAGGCTGTGGAGACCTACAGCCCCGATCAGTTGGACCTGCTGGTGGCCACCGGATTTCTGCGAATGGGACCGGACTCGACCTACAGCACCGAGCAGAACAACCTGCCGGAACGCCTGGACGTGGTGGCCACCCAGATTGAGATCCTGAGCTCCTCCACCATGGGGTTGACGCTGGCTTGCGCGCGCTGCCACGACCACAAGTACGATCCGCTGTCCCAACGGGACTACTATCGGCTGAGCGCCATCTTGAGGACCTCCTACGATCCCTACGACTGGCTGTCGCCCAGCATGGGCTGCATCGGGGTGGGAGCCGACTGCAACGACGCCAACACCCGCTTGCTGCCCCTGCCTTCCGACAGCGAGCTGCGGGAGGTGGAGGAGCACAACGCGCCCTTCAAGCGCAAGATCGCGGAGCTGGAACGGCAACTGGAGGAGAAGGCCCGTCCCCTCCGCAAGCAACTCCTCGAGGAAAAGATGGAGGCCCTGCCCGAGTCCCTGCGGCAGGATTTGAAGGAGGCTTCGCAGGCGAAGCCCCAGGAACGAACTCCGGTTCAGAAGTATCTGTTGGGAAAGTTTGCGGAGACCCTTCAGGTAGCCCAGGCGGAAATCCTTCAGAAGTTCAAGGATTTTGCCGAGACCTCCAAGGAGATCGAGGAGCAGATCAAGGACGAGAAGAAAAAGCTGAAGGCCAAGCCCAAGATACGGGCGCTTTTCGACATGGGAGGTCGTCCCACGCCCACTCGGATTCTGGGACGGGGCGAATACACCAATCCCGGGGACCAGGTGCTGCCGGGAGTGCCGGCGGTGCTCAACGGCGAGCTGACGCCCTACCGGGTGGAAAAGCCCGATTGGAGCACCGAAACCACCGGGCGGCGTCTGGCCCTGGCCAAGTGGTTGACTCAACCCAACCATCCCCTGACGGCCCGCGTCATGGTGAACCGCATCTGGCAGCATCACTTCGGCCTGGGGCTGGTGAGCACGCCCGGCAACTTCGGAAGCACCGGTGCGCGGCCGTCCCATCCCGAGCTGCTGGATTGGCTGGCCCGCGAATTCGCGGACGGCGGTTGGAGCCTCAAGGCCCTGCACCGCTTGATCATGACCTCCACGGCCTACCGGCAGACCTCCAGCGCCGGACGGCTCTCCCGGGAGAGCGATCCCGACAATCGCCTCGTGTCCCGTTTTCCCCTGAGGCGGATGGATGCGGACGCTCTCAGGGATTCCATTCTCAAGGTCGCCGGCCGGCTGGACCCGACCCGCTACGGTCCCGCCGACGAGCTGGAGATCAAGCCCGACGGAGAGGTGATCGCCAAAGAGAGTCCCGAGGGTTACCGGAGAAGCATCTACGTGAGGCAGAGGCGTTCCCGGCCCCTCAGCCTGCTGGAGTCCTTCGATGCCCCGCTGCTGGTGCCCAACTGCCTCAAGCGGCCCCATTCCACGGTTTCATCCCAGGCCCTGCAACTGGAGAACAGCGAGCTGGTGCGCCTCAGCGCACGACACATGGCCGGCCGGGTGATCGACGCGGTGGGGGAGGATCCTTCCAGGCAGATCGAGCGGGTCTACCTGCTGGCGCTGGCCCGACCGCCCACCGGCGAGGAGTCCGCGACGGCCGAAGAAGCCCTCCACCGGTTGACTCGAGAATGGAAGCGGCATCTGGAAGTGGAGGTCCCGGCGGAGCCGGTAGCCAGCAAAGCCGAGTGGCTGGCGCTGGCATCCTTGTGTCACACTTTCCTCAACTCCGCCGAATTTCTCTATGTGAATTAGGGAGACAGGACGAACCTTTTGCAAAATTCGTCGTTTCGCGCCCTCTACTCCCCGAAAACCTGCTACCTGCGGAATTTTGCGAAAGGCTCAGGACACAAACTGCAATCGAGGAACAAGTCCGATGAAATCCAGACAACGGCAAGCTGCCTCCGGGAGTCGCCCCGCGCCCATTGACCGGCGGACCTTCTTTTCCCAGGTTGGCGACGGCCTCCAGGGAGCCGCCCTGGCCACCTTGCTGGGGACGGACCTGCTGGGACCGGATTCCCTCCGGGCGGCGGGATCGCGGCAGGTGTACGATCTGAAAAGGCAGCAACCCCATTTCGAGCCCAGGGCCACCTCGGTCATTCAGTTGTTCATGAACGGCGGGCCCAGCCAGGTGGATCTGCTGGACCCCAAGCCCGCCCTGGAGAAATTTGCCGGTCAGCCGCCCAGCCGCGACCTGGCCAGTGAAATTCGAGCGGTGCGGGAAGCCGGTGGTCTGATGCCGTCCCCGTTCAAGTTCACGAAGCAGGGTGAATCGGGCATCGAGGTGTCGGAGGTGATGCCTCACCTGGCGAAGCAGGTGGACGATATCACCGTGATTCGCTCCATGTTCACCCCCCACATCGCCCATGAATCCTCGCTGTTTGTCATGCACTCGGGGCGCATGTTTCCCGGGCGGCCATCGCTGGGGGCCTGGGTGGTCTACGGCCTGGGCACCGAGAACCGGAACCTGCCCGCCTACGTGGTGCTGGACGACCCCAAGGGGCTGCCCATCAACGACATCCAGAACTGGCAGGCGGGGTTTCTGCCGGCCGTCTACCAGGGGACCCGGGTGCGGTCCGAGGGTTCGCCGCTACTCAACCTGCATCCCAGGGAGGAATGGCCCAATCCGGTGGTGAAGCTGTCCCGCTCGCTGCTCAGGCACCTGGATCGAAACCACTTGAGCCGGCACCCGGACGAAGCCGAGCTGGAAGCCCGCATTGCCGGTTACGAGTTGGCGGCCCGCATGCAATTGGCGGCGTCGGATGCTCTGGATGTGTCTGGGGAATCCGAGGCCACCAAGGAGATGTACGGCCTCGACGACGAGTTGACCGCTTCCTACGGCAAACGCTGCCTGATGGCTCGAAGACTGGTGGAGCGGGGGGTCCGTCTGGTTCAAATCTACATCGAAGGCCAGATCTGGGACAACCACAACGCCCTGGTCAAGAACCTGGGTTATGCCTGCGGCAAGACCGACAAGCCGGCTGCGGCCCTGCTAAAGGACTTGAAGCTGCGGGGATTGCTGGACCGCACCTTGGTGGTTTGGGGAGGAGAATTCGGCCGGCTTCCCATCGCCCAACAGCCTGCCAGCGGGGAGGTGGGCCGCGACCACGGCCCCTCGGGATTCAGCGTCTGGCTGTCTGGTGGCGGCATCAAGGGGGGCACCGTCTACGGCGCCACCGACGACATCGGCTACAAGGCCGCGGAGAACCCCGTCAGCGTGCACGACTTGCACGCCACCATCCTTCACCTGCTGGGCATGAACCACCGGCAGTTGATCTTCGAGCGCGAGGGCCGAAGCGAAAGACTGACGGACGAGTTTCCCGCCCGCGTCGTCCAGGATATTATTGCCTAGCCTTTACTGCACGGCTGTTACGTTGCTGGCCTTGAGCCCCTTGGGACCGCGCTCGATGGTGAATTCCACCCGCTGCCCCTCATCCAGTGACCGGTAGCCGTCCGCCTGCACCGCCGAGTAATGCACAAAGACATCTTCGCCGCCTTCATGGGAAATGAAGCCGTAGCCTTTGCTTGAGTTGAACCACTTGACTGTTCCCTGAATTCTTTCTGACATAGCCCTTCACTCACTCCTTCTCCAGATAGTTGACACCCCGGACCTCCGAGTGCCGGGACAAAAAAAAGCCGCCTCAAACCGCGGCGGCTGCTTCAGTACCGAACAGACACTCGCCTCACCAGAGTCACCGGCCACTATACGCTTCGGGTTTTTCCTTGTCAATCCCGACCGTCGATCCTGTCCGGCCGGTGTTGGGGCCCGTCCCTCGAATCTCAGATCCCGAGCAGCCGGCAGGCGTTCTCTCCCAGGATCCGTCGCTTGGCCTGGTCGCTGATGTCTGCCGTGAGGATCTTGCCGATCTGGCATCGCGGGTCCATCAGAGGGGTATCGGAACCGTACAGGACCCGCTCCGCTCCGGCCTTTTTCACCAGTTCTTCCACGACTCCCGGACTACGGAAGGAGGAGCAGGTCTCCAGGAAGACGTTGGGACAGGTCCGGGCCGCCCGGATGGCCTGAGCGCGAAAGGGCTCGACGTTGCCGGCGTGACCGGCCACGAAGCGAGTCCCGGGGAATCTTGGCGCGACCTGGGAGAGGAAGCGGGGCGCAGTGGTGGGTTCGATGCCGGTGTGGGTGATGATCGCCAGCCCGCGCCGGTGGGCGAAGTCGTAGACCGGGTCCCAGACGGGACTGTCCAGAGGGAAGGGCGTGTAGGAGGGATAGATCTTGATGGCCCGCATCCCGAGGTGGTCGACGGCCCGTTCCAACTCGGGCGCCATGGTTTCCGGCACCAGAGGGGACACGTAGGCGAAGCCGATGAAGCGATCGGGATGGCGCGCCACGAAGCGCGCGGTCAGGTCGTTGCCGGTGCGGCCGTCGGGATGGAAGATGTTGAAGAGGCAGCTCTGGTCGATGCCGACGGCGTCCATGGCTCGAAGCATTTCGTCGGGATCGTCCCTCATGCCCGTTCCATCCCAGCGGCCGACATGGCCGTGAAAATCGATCACCCGGGTTCCGGCGATCATCGATCCTCCCCTTCCTTCAAGATACGTTCGAGATTCCCGGAACAGAGCAGTTCCAGATCGCTCGTCTCCAGATCCAGGTGATGCAGCGAGAACAGCATCGGCCCCATGGCGTAGCGAGGGTAGAACGAACCGTAGACCAGTCGCCGGATGCCGAATTCCCGAATCAGCGGAGGAATCTTTCCCAGTCCCTCGTAGCGGCTCAGCTCCAGGTGGGCCCGGGGCAACTGCCGCAGAAGCGGGCCGACGATCAGGGAGTGGGCGTAATGGGCTCCCAGCAAAACCGTGACCAGGTCGGGAAACCGGCGCAACGTCTCCCTCACCTCCGGCGCAGGCGTGTCGGCCAGGGAAAGCCACAGGGGGATGCGCTCGGCGGCCAGCCATTCCAGCAGCTCCCCGTAGATCCAGTCCACAAGGGGAAGTCCACATTCCCGGGTGTTGTGGAGGCGGACACTGGCGAGTTGGCCGGGGCGATGCAACTGCTGCAACTGGGCCAGGCTCTCGGAGGTGGGGTCGGCCATCCACTGGGGGTGCAGGGCCGATTGCCCATCCACCCAGGACAGCAACCGCTCATTGCCTTCGAGAGCGCTCATCGCCTCTCCCTGGAGGTGGTAGATCAGCGCCCGCGCCACCCCGTGCCGGTCCATCTCCCGCAGGAGCTGCTCGGGGCTCTCGAACGGCGAGGCCCGATTGCGGAGATGTCCCACGCCGACGTTGGCGTCGAAAACAGGCACCCGGGCTTGGAAGTTGAGGGTGGTCATGACCGATAGGGGTTTCCGGGAACCGAGCCGCACTCCCGAATGGACCTGTCCGCGATTATCTCCCAAGTCGGGGCGCCTGTCGAGCCGGGCCGGCATTTCTCACCGGGTCGCGGGATGCGCTTTGAAGCCCATTGTCGCCGGCCGGGCGCCGCTTGACCCCGGCGGGTTGCCTTCGCTAGCATGAGTCTGCCACCCGGTCGGGCAGGCGGGTCGGGTGAGTTGACGTCGAAACATCCGGGGGATACCCATGGCAACGCGAAAAGACAGGATTGTGGATACCGACTGGTCTGCCCTGACGCTGGGACAGCGCATCCGGCACCTGGAGGTTGAAGGTTACGTGGTTCTGCCCGACCTGCTGGACAGCCAGCACCTGGAGCGCTTGAGGGCCGAGACCGCCAGGATGGAGACCGTGCCCCGGGACTACAGCATTCACCAGCGCGGCCGGTCCAGCGTCCAGTTCTGGGGCGGTCCCATTACCGAGTTGATCGCCCACCCGCCCACCATCGCCTTCCTGAAGGAGCTTTTCGGGGACCGGATCATCATGATGAGCTACGGCTACGACCGTTCCGAGCCGGGCCATCCCGGGATCAGCCTGCACAGCGACGGCCAGCCCTGGGGCTCCAGGATTTTCGGGTACAACCTGAGCTGCCCCCGGCTGGTGCGGGTCCTCTACTACCTGGAAGACCTGACGCCGGAAGTCTCTCCCTTCAAGGTGATTCCCCGATCCCATTTGAGCTTCCACAACGACGGCAACCCCTACCTCCGGTACGAAGACCATCCCGAGCAGGTGATGGTCACCTGCAAGGCGGGGTCGGCCGCTCTCATCAACCAGAACGTCTTCCACGGGAACTTTCCCAACGTGGGCGCCTACGCCCGCGAGATGCTGGCCATCGCCTACCGGCCCGCCTGGGCCGGCCCCGGGAGCGAGATCGACCCCTGGGATCCGAAAGAGCTGGCCAAGGTCTCCCCGGCCGTCCGAGAGGTAATGGGCGACCGCAACACCCGTATCTGGAACTATGGAGGGGGCAACAAGCCTCCCAACATGCCCCTGGCAGCCCCCGGCATCGACCCCAGCCGCTGGGAACGGGTGAGCTGACCTCTTAATCGGACGGAACAGCGCATTCCCACTGGGCGAAGTAGGCGGGAGCCCATTTGCGGGCCAGGTGCATGTTCAGAAGGGTGAAACGACTGTAGGGGAGGGCGGTCTCCGTTTCCATCCAGGCCTCGGCTCCGGCAAAGGAGGGCAGCTCGATGAGTCCCACCTCATGCCAGTCCGCCTGGGGAGCCATGAGTCGGAACAGCTCCAGCCGTATCAAGCCGTGGCGTTGGCCAACCGCACTGAACCGGCGGGTGTGCTCAACCTGTCCGCGCTCCTCGGCCGACAGCTCGGCGGCCCCGGGCAACCAGCGCCGGAAGGTGAGAACAACCAGGCTGGTGGGGTCTGTCCGCAGGGATGGAATCCGATGGGGGTCCTTGCCGGAGTCAGGCGATTTCCGTGCGGTGGGACGGGAGGTCCGGTCATTGAAGTCCTCCTGGCACACCCGCCGCGCGAGATGGTATTCGTAGTAGCCGTAGCGCCCGTAGGGCGGCGCCATCTCCGCCCGAATCCAGGTTTCGGCTCCCTCCAGCGAGGGGAATTCGATCACCCAGAAACGTTGCCAGTGGTCTTGGGGACCGAGTAGTCGAAACCCCTCCAGGTGCATCAGCCCGAATCGACGCGACACCGACAACATCAGGTCCACGTGTTCCTGCGAGAAGGCCTCCTGTTCCCTTTGGGAGAGAGCGTGCCAGGCCGGAAGTCGGCCGCCCTTGAAAAGGACCACCACCGAGTCGCCGGGATTTGCTGCGGGTCCGGCCTTTTGGCTGCTGGGTGTCATCAGTTCTTCAGTCCGCGTTCCTCGGACTGCCGGAAGGGTACGGGAGTCCTCGGGAAGTGGCCGTATCGGTCCCGCCCGCAAACCAGGACCGGCCGGTAGTGTCTTCCCAGGGAGTTGGCTCGTACTTGCCTCACCCGCGGAGCAATGAATCGGATCGCCAGGCCGCAGCGGCGTCTGGCCGAGCGGTTGGGGTTGCTTCCGTGGATGAGCATGCCGTCGTGGACCGACATCTGGCCCGCCTTCAGCACAAGGTCCACCGTTTGACTCGAGTCGAAGCTCTCCTCGGGGATTTCCTGGTTGATGCTGAGCAGATTTCCAGCCGTTGCCGAGGTTCCGTGGGTCAGAATGCCGTGGCGGTGGGACCCGGGAATGACCCGCATGCAGCCGTTGTCGACATCCACGTCGTCGATGGCCAGCCAGGCGGTGACCGCCCGCGGCGGTTCCAGTCCCCAGTAGGTCACGTCCTGGTGCCAGGCCACGAACTTGTCGCCCCGGGACGCGGAGGGATACTTGCAGAAAAAATGGTTGCCCAGCAGAAGGACATCGGGGCCGAGGACCGAACGGATCGCGTCCAGGACCGGAGGATGGGTGCTGAGCCTCCAGACGAACTCGTGGGTCAAGTGCAGATTGTTCAGCCCGATTTCGGCTTTGCCCTGTCCCTGGTCTGCTTCCAGGGCGTCGAACTGCGACCGGTAGCCCCTGATCTCGGATTCCGAGAAAATCTCCAGGCCGGTCAGATATCCCCGGCTTCGCCACAGCTCATCCCTGGAGCGCTCCAAGGTTGTAGTTGCCATCCGGTGCCGTCCTCCTTGGGATTGTTGCACGACGCGGTTCCCGGATGGAGTCGATCCCCAGCTTCGATCGGCTGAGTCCAGAACCGCCGCGGGCTCAGTCTAATTCAGTTTGGTGCTGCCCGAGTAATTATTTTGGCCGGTCACGACCACGGAAGACCTTGGCGCCGGTCCAGGTGTTTAGCTGGGCCCCTGGCCTGCAGGGCCGGCCATTCGAGGAAGAAACTGCAGATCGTTCTTGAGGAAGAACCACGAATGAACACGAATGGACACGAATACCGATCGACCTCCTTCGGGGTCCTTCGCGTCCCTTCGTGGTTCGCTCTTGTGTCGTTTGTTCAGGTAAGCGTATCGCCTATCGGGCACGGAGCACTGCACTGCCGCCGGCTGGAAAGACGGTGAAACGGAGGTGAAATCCCCTTCGCCCGGTGCTATTCTTTCGGCACGGGCCGGTCGCGGCAACCTTTCCGCATCAAGCGGAACTGAATGCAGAGCCCCGGGTCAGGGCCGGGCCAATTTTACTGCCGGCGAGTTCGGCGGCAAGGGGAGGTCAGGGATGGAATCTCAAGCGATTTCCAGGCAGGAGTTTCAGAGTCGCTACCATCGTGTGCAGCGTTTTTTGGAGGACCGGCAGTTGGGGGCCTTGCTGGCCTATTCCCCGGCGCGCGAGCACAAGTGGGGACAGACCGGCCATGTCTCCTACCTGTCGGGATGGGCCAACGATGACCGGATCGTGGAAACGGTGGTGGTGGTGCCCCGCCGGGGCGATCCGGTGATGCTGGCCGCCGGCATGCAGTTCATGTTCGAGCAGGCTGCCGAGGTGTCTCCGATCGAGGACATGCGGCTGGTCGAAGCCGTCGACCCCAACGCGGTGGCGGGTCATCGGGGCGGAGCTGACGACAAGGGTCCCCGCGACTTTTCCGGTCAGACCCTTTCCGTCCTGGAAGAGAACGGCCTGGGAGGAGAAGGAGTGGGAGTGGTCGGGGTGAGCACCATGCCGGCTCCCTTCTACGAGGGACTGGCTCGCGGCTTGGGGGACCGCCTCCATCGGGTGGACGACGTGGTTTCTCAACTGCGAGCCGTCAAGAGCCAGGCGGAGCTGCAGTTGATGCGGCGGGCGGCAGAGCTGAGCGATCTGGGATTTCAAACCATGCTGGAGGTTGCCAGGCCCGGACTGCCCGGGATAGAAATCGTGGCCGAGATGGAGCGGGTGGCGCGCCGGGAAGGCGCCGACCACGCCAAGTACTGGATGGCTTCGGGTCCGCCCCCCGACTGGAACGACACCCGCCTCGACATCAAGCCCCATGAGCGCATCCTGCAATACGGCGACCTCATGGCCAGTTGCTCCTACATCGTCTACCAGGGGTACTGGTGCCACGGGCATCGCACCGGCACCTTGGGAAAGCCCTGCGACGCCCTCACCAGGCTGTGTCAGGTGACCCGGGAATCCCATGATCGGGCACAGGAGATTCTGAAGCCGGGCACGCCCGTAGCCGACTTGGGCCGGACCATCCGAGAGCACGTGGAGCCCCATGGTCTGGATCTTCTGGGGGGCAGAATCGGACACGGAATCGGCATGGATTACAGCGAGCAGCCCGTTCCTTTCGACGACAGCAACCCGGCTCCCATGCAGGCCGGAATGACCGCCGTGATGCACGCCGTCTTCGGCCTGCCCGGAACCGGCAAGATGTTTGTCCCGCTCGGCGACGTTTTCCATCTGACCGACGACGGACCGGAACTTCTGATGGGGTTCCCCCGAACCCCCTTTGTCGCCGGGGTGTAGTTGGAGAGAGCCTCGATCACCTGGCGGCAGTTCAAGATCTTTTCAGCCAGGTCCAGCGGCCGGTAGTAGTAGTGGTTGGAGGCCTCGAAGGCGATGGTGGAGTGGTGCCGGGCGATGGAGAACTGAGCCCGGGCCAACTCGATTTCCGCCCGGGCGATCTCGATCATCCGCTGGACGGTCAGGCGCTCCTCCCCCTGGCTCTGCCGAAGCTTTTCCCTCAACAGGTAAAATTCCACCTGGTTGGCCGTGCTCTGGAAGTGGTGCTGGCAGGTTCGGGCGATCGCCAGATCCATCTCTGTGAAAGCCTTTCTGGTCGGGGTCACTTTCTCCGCGCCCTGCCGAAAGCGGGCCAGCCCCTGGCTCCAACCCGCGGCCAGCTTGCGGAACTGCTGCTGCACGACTTCAGGGGGGTAAGCCCCCGACCATCTCCTGAAATCATCCTGGGGGAACAGCATCATGCTGGAGCGGTACCCGGTGGGGTGGAGACGCAGCGGATTGGCCGGCCCGTGTTGGGTGGGAATGTTGTAGATGCGGACCCCGTAGGGGAATTCCTGGAAGGCCTGGCTGAACTCGCGCCAGGCCTCGACCATCAGCGGGGCCGCCGCCGGGCCGTAACGGCGGGTTGCCAGCTCCATGAGGATGTCCGGGTTGGATCCCGCGGGCCGAAAGTAGTAGGCCTTGGCCGCCTCCAGGTTGGGCGAGGCATAGCCCCCGCAGGTCCAGGAGGGCATGATGCCGCTGATGCCTGCCTTGGAGAGTTTCTCGCAGTGTTGCAGGATCAGATCCACCACGGGGATGTAGGGAACCGCCGAGATTTCCCAGGTGTTGTTGAACTGCAGCTTGGCCATGGTGCGGATTCCCTCCCGGTCGGCCCTGGCCCAGTTGCGCCTGGCCCGGGGCCCGGGCCCCACCACCGAAATCGAGTACTCTCCGACCTCTGTCTCGACTCCACCCCTGGACACCGGCTGCTCCCACTCGCTGATGCTCATGAAGCGCACGTCCTTGGGCAGCAGCGGGATGAGCTCGGCTGACAGGTCGTCTCCCCAGCCCCAGTCCCAGGCGATGACCTCGGCGGTGGAGCCGGCTCTCCGAACCCCTTCCCGAAAGGTGCCGATCAGCTCGCCGATGGTGTCCCAGCTCTTCCGTTGGGAACAGCGGGGACACCCGTCGGCCCGGGGAGCTTCCCGGCCCCAACTGCTGCCGTGCGAAAAGCAGTTGGTGTGGTTTTCCGACATGGTGATGGAGAACCATCCCCCAAGGTCGGGGACCTGACGCATGACATGGGCAAGGCTGTCGGCGATCCACCGGCGCACTCTGGGGACGCTGGTGCACATGGCATAGAAGCCCCGATCGGGTGAACCCTTGATGTCGGGATGCCGGTCAAAGAAGGATGGCGGCATGGCCCGCGGCTCGTTCAGGTAGAGATAGATTCGGATGCCGAACCCGAGGGCGTGCTCCACCAGGGAGTTGAGCCGTTGCAGGCGTTTTTCCCAGCCCTTGCCGAATTCCGGAAACTCCGGGGAGGGGGCCAGGGTGCTGAGCAGGGAGTGCATCCAGACCCCGTTGATGCCGGCCCGGGACAGCGCTTCCAGGTAGGGTCCGGGGAAGGGGTCGATATCCTCTTCCAGGAGCGGATCTCCGAAGAGCGCCAGGTAGGAATAGAGGTAGCGGGGGTCCCAGGCTGTCTCGCGCCGGAGAGTTCCAGTGGGCACAAAGGGGCCGCCTCGAAGCTCCATCTGGTCCTGAAGCCAGTAGAGGCCCTGCAGGACGTCTTCTTCCTCCTGACCGGTGATCTGCAGCTCCCGAGGGCCCGCCCGGACTTCGAAGCCTCGAGCTGCGCCGGCCACGGAGGGATCCGCCTCCAGCCGAATGACTTTCCGGCGGGAAGGCGGGGCGGTGGCGATCTCCACCCGAGCTTCCATGGAGCCGGCAAGGTAATCCCGGAAGCGCCGGGCGGCCTGGCCCAGCCTGGGCCGGGAGGGCGGAATCAGGCTCCAGCCATCGCTGAGATCCACTTCGTCCCGGGAGGCTCTGCGGGTGGCATCCCGCAGCCGGGGCCTCCGGGTCAGGCTCAGTTCGCGGACGAAGTGGAAGGGCTCCTGACCCGGTTCCTGAAGCCGGCTTCCCAGCGTTTCCTTCAGGACCTGGCGGATATGAGCAGCCCGGCGCAGTTCTTCACCGGTGGGACTGCGATAGAGCAGTGCCCCGCAGTCGGGCTTGAGCCCCAGCTTGATATCCAGGAAATCGTCTTCCTTGAGGGCGAACTCGAACTTGGCGCGGTCCCAGTCCAGGAGCTGGATGAGTTGATGGCGAGGGAGCAGGTGCCAGTTCTGGCGGATCACCGTAATGTGAAGCCGCCTGAGCTGATCGGGACTCAAATGGCGCTTCGGCGGAAGGCCCATGGCTTCGCCCAGGGCCAGCACGTTGGCGTCGCTGGTTTCCAGCACCCCGGAGATCCGGGAGGTGTTGGCCAGCTCCCAGTTGCGCCACACGAACTGAAAAACACGATTGGGGAAATGGGGCTCCGGAATGGGCGGGAGCGAAGCGGTGGGAGGATCGCCGGAGCGGCAGCGGCTGAGGCCAAGAGCCAGCGGACCCAGGTAAAGAAATTCCCGGCGGTGCATGGAGTGCCCTTTCGCGGTTGCAGCGTCGCAGTCCCTGTTTCGGCGCCAGTGGGTCTTTTTCGGAAAAGCCTAACACCGAGGCCGGGCGGCGGCAATAAGGATGCGGTCCGGGTGATAGAATGACCGCCCATGTTCTCATCCCTGCATCCGCTCGACCTGGCCGTCCTGGCCGTCTACTTCCTGGTGGTGACCTTTCTGGGAGTGGTGGTCGGCAAGAGACAGACCAGGAATCTTCGCGACTTCTTTACCGCCGGGGGCAAGTGGGGGTCGCTGGTGGCCTTCATCTACGTCTTTGCCTCGTCGGTCGGGGGAGCGGAGGCGGTGGTGGTGGGCGGTGCGGCTTACCGGAGCGGGCTTTCGGGTGTTTGGCTCTGGTTTGCCGGAGGCGTCGGCCTGATCGTCTACTACATCTTCGCCCCGATCTACAAGCGCGTGCGGGTGTTCAATCTGGCCGAGGTCTTCGAGATGCGCTTCGGCCCCGGGGTGGCCAGTTGCATCGCCATCATGGGGAGCGTTCTCAGCCTGTTTGTCATCGGCACCTTCGCTCTGGCCGTGGCCAAGACCATTGCCGGGCTGACGGGATGGCCGGTGGAAATCACCCTGCTGGCCGCCTGCGTCGTGGTAGCCCTCTACGTGGGATCGGGCGGCCTGATGTCATCGCTGCTGACCGATCTGTTCCAGGGAGTCTTGTCGCTGACGGTCTTCTGCTTCCTGCTGTTGCCCTTCCTCTGGGGGGAAGTGGGAGGGTTTCAGGGACTGGTGAATGTTGCGCCGGAACGCTGGTCCCTCTTCTCGGAGGAAATACCGCTGACTTACGTACTGGCCTTGATCCTGGGCGGGCTGGGGGCGGTGGCCACGCCGATCCTGTTCAGTTTCATGGTGGTGGGCAGGGACGAGCGGGCGGCCACCCAGTGCGCATGGAGCCACATCTGGAAGCGGATCATGACGGTGCTGTTTGCCGTCTACGGGATCATGTTCGCCATCTACAAGCCCGGGCTCCACACCCAGCCGTTGCCCCAGGATACCGAGCTGGTCTGGGGGATCGTGATGAAGGAGATCGTTCCCGCCGGCCTGCTGGGGTTGCTGGTGGCCAGCTTCTTCGCCGCCCTGATGTCCACGGTGGACACCGTGGCCACGGCCAGCTCCGCCATGACGGTGGACTATCTGTTCAAGAAGCGCTGGTTTCCGGGTCGCAGCCAGGCATTCTACCTGCGCTATGCCCGGGTGGGAGGGGTGGTGGCCGTCCTGCTGGCCTACCTGATTACCCTGCAGTTCTCCACCCTCAAGGAGATCGTCGAGTTCCTGGCGCCGCTCCAGGGATTCCTGGGCATCCCGCTGTTTTTCGGGATCGCCTGGAGAGGAGCCAACCGGCGCGGGGTCTGGGCCGCGCTGGCGGTGGGGATCAGCCTGCTCTGGATGGTGCAGATCTTCCATGAGGGGCCGCCCAGCACCAAGGTGCCGATGAGCGTCTTTCCCCCCATAGGGGCAGCCGCCTTGACCATGTACCTGGTCAGCCGGCTGACCAGGCCCGAGTCGGAGACGCGCCTGCAGCGCTTCTACTGCATCCTGAACACTCCGCTGGGACAAGATGAGCGATTGAGCGCGGTGGGAATCCGGCTGCCGGCCATGGAGGGCTCGGATGGGGGCGCCCAGGCCGAAGAGAGGCTGGATGAGCCGGCCCTGGCTCAGCTCTATCGATCCTATTCCACTCGGAAGATCTGCGGGCGGGAGAGCTCGATCGAGCTGGTCCGGGAACCGGGCCTGGAGTGGTATTACCGGGGTCTGCTCTGGTTTGCCCTGTGCTGCGCCCTGATGGTGTCCCTGGTCTGGGCGGGGTCGGCGCTGATGGTCTATCTGAGCTCGCAGGCCGGGGGGTAGCCCCTGTTTCTTAGTCTGAAACAACAGAAAAAAGAGCTATCCACGAAGGCACACGAAGGACCAGGAAGACACACGAAGAAAGACGGTATTCTTGACCCACTCAATGGGAACGCCCCCCGGGTTCGAGTGAAGGAAAAATGGGTTGAGGAAGGGTCCACCAGGGACAGCAAATGACACCCTGTGATTCCCGGCGTCGGGTATCGGCCTCGAGAGCGAAAAGACTGATTCACATGGATGAACAGGATGAACAGGATTTTTTCAGAAAACGGCTGGCTTGGCATCCTGAGCATCGGCAAGCCCGCACCGGATCATCGCCCCAGCCGGCTTCCGGTGCAGGAACCTCTCCTCCTGTAAATCCTGTTAATCCTGTGCATCGATGTTCATAAAAAATAGAGTGCAACCAAGTCACAGGGCGCTTGCCTGCTCCCGGAGCCTGCAACTGGTTGTAAAACAACCCTGTTTCACTCTGAATGATCCGCCCCGGCGTCGGCGTCGGGGGCGGTACTTGCCTGAGCCGAGTCCGGCGGGGCTGTTTGTCGAGGGGTATGCGGATCGACTGAGCGTCCCGGCCGGCGACGGGATCGGCTTTCACGTTTCGACCAGCTTGCCCCGGTACTCCGTCGAGATCGCGCGTCTGGGAGCGCAGCGAAAGGTCGTGTGGGCCCGGGACAACCTGTCGGGGGCCTCTCATCCGGTCCCGGCCGATGCCTCCAGCCACGGCTGCGGCTGGCCTCCCGCATTCCGAATCACCGTGCCCCGGGACTGGCCCTCGGGGTACTACAGCCTGATCCTTCGTGGCGAGGGAGCCCATCGCCGCGTGCGCGGCGAGATCTCCTTCGTGGTCAAAGCGGCCAGGCCGGGGCGGGAGTCCAGGATCCTCCTGCAGCGCACCACCAACACCGACGCCGCCTACAACAGTTGGGGCGGGTACACGCTCTACAGCGGTCCCGACGGCCCCGCCCACCGGGTCTCCTTCGACCGGCCCTATGCCGGGTTCGACGAGGACGGCATCTACCTGTTTACCCTCGAAGGCCGGTTTGAGAACGATCTGAATGAGCGGCGCATCTCCGACCCTCTGCAGGCGGCTTTCCAGGGAGTCGGAATCGAGATTTCCCCCCATTCCTTCGTTCAGGTGACCCACCCGGGCCGCCGCTGGTACCTGGTGGTTCCGGGCATAACCTACACCTTGAAGTCGGAAGGGGAAGGTTTGAGGGTATACGATGGATTCACCAGCTGGGAAAGCGGATGGCGCAACTGGGAGCGGCTCTTCGTGGCCTGGGCCGAGCGGTCCGGCTATCGGCTGGAATACGCTGTCAACACCGACCTGGAATTCTGCCCGGAAATCCTTCGAAACTATCGCCTGGTGCTGAGCGTGGGGCATGACGAATACTGGTCTGCGCCCATGCGGAACCACCTGGAGCAATTCGTCGCCGGCGGAGGCAACGTGGCCTTCTTCAGCGGCAACAACCTCTGGTGGCAGGTCCGGAGCGAAGACCGGGGACGGGCCCTGGTCTGCTGGAAGGACTTCAAGCGCGATCCCTGCTTTGCGTCCGGCCGGCACGAACTGCTCACCACCCTCTGGTGCCACCACTTGATCGGCAGGCCGGAAAACCGGCTCACCGGAGTGAGCTTCGCCCGGGGGGGCTACCACGACTTCTTCGATCAGTACCGCGACGGCCCGGGCCACTACACCGTCCATCGGTCCGACCACTGGGTCTTCGAGGGCACCGGGCTGGGTGACGGCGATCCTCTGGGAGCCATGGACAGGCTGGTGGGCTACGAGTGCGACGGCTGCGACTTCCGGTGGGAAGGAGGCCGGCCGGTTCCGACCGGCCGTGAGGGGACTCCGGAGAATTTCTCCATCCTGGCCACGGCCCCGGCGGCCCTCTCTCACGCGGACGACTCGGTTCGCCTGGCCTCGGCAGCTCTCTATGGAGAGGGGACTGCCAGGGAAATCGCCCAGCCCGGGGCTGCCGTCATGGGCCTCTACAGCCGGGGAGGAACCGTGTTTGCCACCGGATGCACCGAGTGGGCCAAGGGCCTGAGGGGCCGGGACAAGACCGTGGAGCGCATCACGCGCAACCTGCTGGACCGGCTGTCGTGTTGAGTGGTCAGTGGCCAGTGGTGGGTGGTTAGTGGTCAGCCCAGCCGCCGCCCCACAAGACGGGGCGGATCATACAGGGTGAAACCGGAGAGGTTTCAGGCAAGTTGAACCAGCCTCCCGCCCTGCGGATCATTCGAGGGGAAACACCCAATTGTCAATAAAGACGAACCACGAATAAACACGAAGACAGGTGGACCCACTCGAACGAAAAACGGCACCAAAACGCTTCTCCAACTTTGCTACCTGTTCCAGTACTTGTCCACGTACTCCTGCATCTTGCCGAGCATGAAGCGTGAGGACTGCACCGCCCGTTCGCCGTCCCAGGCGAACACCTGGCTGGTCATGATGCCGTCGAAGTCGATCTCCCCCAACGTTCCGAAGAACGCCTCCCAGTCCACCTCGCCCGCGCCGATGTCCAGGTGCTGGTGAATCCGCGCCGGGGTTCCGGCCGGGTTCAGGATGTAGCGCCACCCTCTCTTGTGGTTGAAGGAGTCGGCCACGTGGACGTGGGCCAGGACGGGGGCGGCGTAGCGCAGCATGGCAGCCACGTCCTCTCCCAGGTGAAAGGTGTGAGGGGCGCAGTAGAGATACTTGACCCAGGGGGAATCGATCGACCGGATCATGTCGACCGCCAGATTGTTCTCTTCCACGAAATCGTCGGGATGGGCCTCGATGTGCAAGGGCAGTTCCTCGGCCTCGAAGACGGGCAGCAATTCCTCCATCGATTTCCAGAAGGCCGCTTCACTGGCCTCGGCGTGGGCTTCGGGTCCGGCGAATGCCGTCGACTGCGGCGAAGGACCGCGGTCGAAGATGGAGTTCACCGTCTGGCACTCGATCTCCTTGACTATGGGGAGAGCCCTTTTCCAGTAACGTACGGCGGCCTGGCGTTCCTCCTCGTCGGGACTGGCCCAGCGATAGGTCAGCAGCAGGCTGACCAGGTTCATTCCGGTTTCGTCAAGCGACTGCTTGAACTCGCGAATCCGGGTCCTGTCAGCTCGCGGAGGCCAGTATTCGGGAAAGAAATCGTCGCGCGAGCAGAGTTCCAGGTTTTCCCAACCCAGGTCCGCCACCAGTCGGACCACCTCGGGAAGGGGCCGGTCACAGTGCATCAGGGGATCCAATGCCAGTTGCATGGGTCATCTCCTTGAGAGGTGCCGGAGGCGCTGTTGTCGGAGCAACTTTATCCCAGGTGGAAGTATTGCCGCAACCGGAGAGCCGGCTTCGCCCCCACGGCATCGGCCATCGCCTGTAGCTTGGCCTTTGCGAACCCGCGACGGCGCCCAGGATCTCGCCCTTGGCTCGCCTTGTGCGAACCCCCCACCGCATCAGCCTTCGCCATTCGGCTCAAGAATCACTCCCCCCTTGAGGGGGAGTCAGACAAGGGCGCAGCCCGCAGTCGAGCCGGAGGGGGGCCAACGCGGCGCCCCGTAAGTGAGATCCAGCGCTGGGTAGGTGGCGCCGGCGTCTGCCCCCCACCGCATCAATCTTCGCCATTCGGCTCGACTGCTGCGACTCCCCCTCAAGGGGGGAGTGATACTCGAGTTTCTTGAAGGACGTTTTGCGGAATTGGCCAGCGGACGCCCGAAGATAATCAGTTGAAAATCCTGTCCACCGGCAGTGTCGTGGGTTAAGGGAGAGCCGCGTATGCGGCGGTTGGCGTGGGTTACCCGCGACAAGGTCGCCTATAGACCTTCCTTCCGCCGGTAGCCGTGGGCATAAGCTATTGGAACCCCTGGTGATCAGCTTGCTACAATGGAAGCGTCACCGGCGGATCGCCGTCCTCTCCTACTTCAAACCTTGCAAGGGTGGATCATGAATACCATCATCAAGCCTCCGATGCTTTTTTGGGTTGCGGCTACGGCTTCACTGTTTCTGGCAATGTCCTGCGCTCCCGGCCCACCGGCGCAGAAGGCGGAATCGGAGAGCCAACCCGGCCCGGCGGGGGTCGCCGCCCAGGCTCTCTTCAACGGACGGGACCTTGAGGGGTGGCACACCAATTCCGAAAAGATCGGTCACGGGACGGGAGGGCGCTGGACGGTGGAAGAGGGGGCCATCGTGGGTGAGCAGGACCCCCCGGGAAGCGGCAACGGAGGCATCCTGCTGACGGATCGGACCTTCGGCGATTTTGAAGTCACTTTGGAGGTCAAGCCGGACTGGGGTGTCTGTTCGGGCCTGTTCCTTCGCAGCACCGAAAAGGGAGAGTGTTACCAGGTCATGATCGACTACCGCGAAAACGGGAATATTGGCGAAATCTACCGCGAAGGCCTGGATGGAAGAACCAACGCGACCTTTCGCCTTCACGGCATCCATGGGGAGGGCGCTGGCAAAACCCTGACAGGCATCGAAGCACGGGCCGCCGAAAGCAACCGGCGCGGCGCGGGCGGTGAGCCCGGATTCCCCGTGGAGGACTGGGCCAGGATCTGGAAGCTGAACGACTGGAACAGGCTGAAAGCCCGCATCGTGGGCAACCCGCCCACCATCACCACCAGCCTGAACGGCCACTTCATCACCGAATACACCAGTGACCGGACCTTCGAAGGGACGCTGGAAGACCGCGGATTCGTGGCGGTCCAGGTGCATGGGGGGAAGTCCTGGCCCGCCGGCGCCAGGATCCGCTTTCGGAATTTGGAGGTGAAGGAGCTTTAGACTGAATTGAGGAGTTTGGCCATGAGACGAAGACAATTCCTGAAAACGGTGGGAGCGGGCGCTCCCGCAACCCTGGTCGCAACCGGCAGCTCCGCAAAGACGAAACCGTCCGGCGAGAGGCATTCGAAGAGGCGGCAAGAGCCCCGCGTCTTTCTTTACGACGACGGGCGCCATGCCGCCGATCTGTATTGTTTCGAGCCGCCGGTGACTCCGGCCGACCACGCCGCCATTGTGGATCAACTGGCCGGCAGCGGAGCCGATACCTTCGTCTACTTTGCCGGAACCGAAGGCGGAACGGTGCTGTACGACAGCCAGGTCTGCCAGTTGTGGGGCGATGAGGTCAAGAAGTGGACCCACTACGTCTGGTACCGAGCCGCAAAAATCCTGCGCCAGCTCATCCGGGACGGACACGACCCCTTGAAGATCCTGTGTGATCGTTGTCATGAGACGGGACTGTTCATGATCGCCAGCGCCTGGGTGTGCGTGCAGGGCGGGACCCGGGAGAAGAACGAGGGGCTGGGACGCAAGTCCGCCTTCGCCATGGACAATCCTCGGTTTCAGGTGGGAGAGGACCCGGATCCGAGGGCGCCGGACGCCCTGGGTTTCGCCGATGGAAGCGTGGGTCCGGTAAAGGACCGGTTCAACTTCCTGCACCCGGAGGTGCGGCGGGAGCGCTTTCTGCTGTTCCGGGAACTGCTGGCCCGATACGAAACGGATGGCATCGAGCTGAACCTGACCTGGGGAATGCCCTTTTGCCGCTTCGACCAGGTTGGCGAGCTGGCCCCGGTCATGACCCGGTGGATACGGGATTTGCGCAAGGTGGCCGACGAGGCCGGGCAGAGCCAGGGACGGCCCAAACGCATTTACGCCCGCATCCCGGCTCATCCGGAGGCCTGGAAGCTGGGCGGATACCAGGTCCCCACCTGGGTATCGGAAAAACTGGTGGACGGACTCTTTTGCGAGAGCAGCCAGAGCGAGGAGGAAGGACTGGATCAGGATGTGGATCTGAGCGCGGTGGTGAAGCTCGCTCGAGGAACCGGATGTCGCGTCTACGCCGTCTTTCACAATGGCTTGGGCCGGCCCCTGGCTCGCTACGCCACGCCCTCCATGATCTGGGCCGGTGCGGCCAACGCCTGGGACCAGGGGGTGGACGGATTCGGGATCGGAGACCACCTATGGGCGCCCAACGGATGGCCCTGGACGGCTCAAGAGTACGAAACGCTGCGACCGCTGGGGCACCCGAAACTGCTGGAAACCGCCGACAAGGTCTATCTGGCCCATTCCAACCGGCGCCCCGATGCTTCCCTGAACTGGCTGCCTGGCCGTTCCCAGCCTCTCCCTCAGAAGATCCAGGCCGATCGCCCGGTCCAGGTATCCTTCTACGTGGCCGACCGATTGCACCACTGGCACAAGCTGGGCCGGGTCAAGTCGGTGGTGCTGCGAGTGCGCCTGGGCAACCTGATCCCGGACTACGATCGGGTCGAGGTCGAATTCAACCGGCGGCTTCTGCCCGAATCGATTCTCCAAAAGGTCGACATGACCTATCGACTGATAGGTCCCCAGTCCAGTTCGCATTCCCTCGGATCCTACGGCTACGCCTTCGACTACCACCTGGGGCCCGAGCACTTTCCCCAAAGGGGGCGTAATCTTGTCGTGGTCAGGCTGTTGAAGAGAGACCCCGACGTCGCCTTCGATCCCTCGGTCCTGCGGGTGGACTGCAAGATCCAATATCGGCTCCACCGCCACTTCGAACAACGGCCCATCGAGTACTGAGATTCACCTGGGCTACAATAGTGGCGGCCTTCCACTCGGGGCGTCGCTCAACGACGTCCTGTGTCTTTCCCTGAGTGACCGCACAGTTGAAGGGACTATCCGAGACCGCAGATGGGTGGCTGTCCGGGCGAATGGCGGGAAATCCTGGCCGGGAAGCGCCAGAATCCGCGTTCAGAATAGAGAGGTGAGGGAGTGTTGAGTGTGCCTATTCCCGGTCCACGTCCCCGAAGATCTTCAAACGCCGTTGGGAGGGGCGCCGCTTGCGCCAGGGCTGGGTTTCTCCCGTGTTCTTGATTTGCCTGAGGACCTGCTCAAAGAAAAACCGCTTCTGGCCGAAGGCGGGACTCAGGTCGTCAAGCCAGGTGGCTTCGGGATCGTATCGGGCAAAGAAGGGCCGGCCGACCCAGTCCGGG
The DNA here is from genome assembly GCA_963665655.1 of Terriglobia bacterium. Taxonomy (GTDB): domain Bacteria; phylum Acidobacteriota; class Terriglobia; order Versatilivoradales; family Versatilivoraceae; genus Versatilivorator. The sequence continues at coordinate 1,913,532 of OY762429.1, read as the reverse complement.
TCCCTTCCCTGGAGGAACTTGAGCACAAAGACTCTCTGTCCGTAGACCTCGGCCACGCCGTCCACAACTACCTTTCCGGGAGTGGCCGACATGGAGGGCCCGCGGACGGTGCGAGCCAGTCCGGAGACCCGCTTGTAGGCGGTGCGAAAGATCTCGGCGGCGTCGGCCAGGGGCACTTCGAAGTAGTTCTTGGGGCCGGTATCCCTCTCCACGAACATGTAGTAGGGAACGGCTCCCATTTGCACCTGGGATCGCCACATATCGGCCCAGACGTCGGGGTCGTCATTGACGTGCCGGATGAGGGGAGCTTGGCAGCGAATAGCCGCTCCGGTAGCCAGGATCCGGCGAGCGGCCGCCTGGGCCGCGGGGGTTCGCAATTCTCTGGGGTGACTGTAGTGCGACATGACCGCCAGATGCTTGCCTGCCCGGCGTATCTCCTCGAAGAGCCGGAGCAGGTCGTCGGCGTCCGGATCGGTGAGGAAACGGTAGGGCCAGTAGGCGGTGGCTTTGGTCCCGAGGCGGATGCTGACCAGGTGTTGAAGCTCGGGGGAGAGTAGCGGTTCCAGGTATCGTCGCAGCACGGCCGTCTTCATGATCAGCGGATCCCCGCCGGTGAAGAGCACGCTGCTCACCTCGCGATGCTGTTTCAGGTAGTCCACCAGCTTCTCGGTTTCCTTGGAAGCGAACTTCAGCTCGTCGATGCCCACGAACTGGGGCCAGCGGAAGCAATAGGTGCAGTAGGCGTGGCAGGTCTGACCCTGGCTGGGGAAGAAGAGCACGGTCTCGCGATACTTGTGCTGCATTCCCTGAAGAGGCTCCTGACCCAATCGGGGGACGTTGAACTCCATCTGCCCGGCGGGATGGGGATTGAGTCCGACCTGGATCTGGCGGGCCTCCGCCTCGACCTCCTGGGCTGGCGCCTTGCTCCAGACCAGCTCCATCATTCTGGAGAGATCCTTGCGATCCAGCATGCCCGGCTGCGGGAATGTCAGTTGGTAGATGGGGTCGTCGGGCACGTCCTCCCAGCGGATCAACTCTTCGATAACATAGCGGTTGACACGGAACGGCAGCACCGCCGACACGGCCTTGATGCCGAGGATCTTATTGGGAGGCAGAGCTTGCAGTTCCGGAATCCGGTCAATATCTTTGCGGGTGTAAGCCTTGTATTTGCGTCCTGTTATCTTCGCCTCAGCGGTCATAGGTGCTCCTGGGGGCTAACTCGATCGGGACCATTTCCAAACCATTCATGCTGCCGTAGCGGCTGATTTTTCCTACTCGGACAGCTTCTTCCGTCCAGTGTTCTCGGTTTTCGAAGGGGCCAAAGCATACCATCTCAGACGAAAAGTTCAAGTGGCGACCGCATTGGGGCCACCCGTTCACGGCTGCTTTCCGAGGCGAGCGGGTGTTTCCCGCCCAGTCGGGGAGCATCCATATATACTTGCGTTTCTTGAGGCCGGTATGCAGTAATCCCTGCAACATCCATCCAAACGCGAAATGTCGAACCAGGCAAGTCTTCCAAACGTGGAGCCGAACAATCTGAATACCATCCGGTCAAGGTTCGTTCCCTGGCTAACCGTCATAGTGTCCGTATACGTGCTGCTGGTGGCGGTTGGCGTGATCGGCAGGGGCTTTCGACACGTCTTCGGCGGTGAGGAGGGCGTCGAATCTCTGTTCGCGTTTGCAACGAACCCGTTCATCGGACTGGTGATCGGCATACTGGCGACCGCATTGATCCAGTCTTCCAGCACCGTCACTTCTATCATCGTTGCTCTTGTGGCGGGTGGAATGCCCATTGCCGCAGCGATTCCCATGGTCATGGGCGCCAATGTCGGAACCACGGTCACCAATACGCTTGTCAGTTTCGGCCACGTGAATCGACCGGGAGAGTTCAGAAAGGCATTTGCAGCCGCCACCGTGCACGACTTCTTCAATCTTCTGAGCATCGTCATTTTCCTGCCGTTGGAACTCGCATTCGGTTTTCTTGAGAAACTGAGCGGCGCTCTAACCCATGGCATGGAGAACACTGGATCTGTCGACGCTTCGGGGAAGGGCATAGTGAAGATCGTGCTCGGTTCCGGCACCAGTTTCGTGGAATCGCTGACCGCTTCGCTCCCCGATCCCTGGGGCGGGTTGTTTCTGATTGCCGGGGGAATCACGTTTATTCTGCTATCGATCATGTATCTCGGAAATGCGCTCAGAACCGTGTTCGTAGGCAGGGCCCGGAAGTTCCTTCAGGCAGCCGTCGGCAGGGGTCCGGTGACCGGCATATTTTCCGGCACTCTGGTTACGGTGCTGGTGCAATCGTCCTCAACCACCACGAGCATCATTGTGCCCTTGGCGGGGAGCGGCATGATCGGGCTTCGTCACGTCTATCCGTTCACTCTGGGCGCCAACATCGGGACGACAGTCACTGCGCTTCTGGCTGCCACGGCGATTACCGGCGCTACCCATGCCATCGCGCACCAGATCGCAATTGGGCACTTGCTTTACAATGTGCTGGGCGTAATTGTCGTCTACAGTATTCCGTGGCTTCGAGAGGTTCCGATTGCAGGAGCCGAGTGGATCGCCCGGCTCGGGAGTGAGCGGAAGGGATTGGCCATCTCCTATATTCTCTCCGTATTTTTCGGCGTTCCGGGAGCGCTCGTATTATTTAAGATGTGGCTGTCCTGAAAAACCGAATGTCTATCGGCCTTTGAACTTCAGCCCCCGGTTGTCCCGGAAGGGGGATGCCGCAATGGCGACCTCATCACCAAGAACAATAGACATCGAATCGCCCGAGGCCTACATCAATCGGGAGCTGAGCTGGCTGGGGTTTGCCCGGCGGGTCTTGTCGTTGGTTGCCAACCGCGATCTTCCACTGATGGAGAGGATCAAGTTCGCCGGAATCATGGGCATGCTCCATGCCGAGTTCTTCATGAAGCGAATGAGTGGCCTGAAGCGCCAGATCAAGCAAGGGTCCCGCAAGCTTTCCCTGGATGGCCGCACTCCGAGGGAGGAATTCGAGGCCTGCCGCAAGGAAATGCTGGATCAGACGGCCATTCTCACCGGTATTCTCAATCGGGAACTGCTCCCGGCCCTGGCCGAAGTCGGCCATCCGATTCTGCAATACAGGGAATTGCCACCGGAGCAGCGGCAATCGATGCGCACCTATTGCGAGCAATCGGTCAGGCCCATCCTGACCCCGTTGGCCGTGGATTCGGAGCATCCCTTTCCCTTCATCAGCAACCTGGGCTTGAACCTGGCAGTGGTTCTCTCCGGCGGGAAAGGCGGACGGGAACAGTTCCTGCGCATCAAGGTTCCCAACAACCGGCCCCGCTGGGTACCCTTGCCCGGCGGCGGCTACGTTCCCCTGGAGCAGGTGATTGCCGCCAACCTGGATCTGATGTACCCCGCCGACCGTTCGCCGCAAGTCTACTTCTTCCAGGTCACTCGTGGGGCCGAGGGGGAGGTCCAGCCCGGCCCCGAAGAGGAGGAAACCCTGCGAGAGCCGGGGAGCCTGGTGCAGCAGGTCGGCAGTGAGCTCAAGGCGCGGCGCTTCGCCGGCGTGGTCAGGCTCCAGGTGGAGCCCGACATGCCCAAGGGACTGGTGAAGTGGTTGACCCGGCAGCTCAAGATCGATCCGGACGACGTTTATTCCTCCAGTCCCCTGGTGGGTCTCAGCGACCTTCTTCAGCTAAAGGTAGACGATAGCGACGAGATCAATTTTCCGCCCCATACACCGGTCGACCATCCTCGGTTGCAGCGCCTCGCCGCCCAGGCCCCCTCGGCGATTTTCGACGAGATCGCGAAGGGAGACATCCTGCTGCACCACCCCTACCACGATTTCGAGACCTCGGTGCTGCGATTCCTGGAGGCGGCGTCGGTGGATCCCGAGGTGCTGGCGATCAAGCTGACGATTTACCGTACCAGCAGCGACTCGCCCATTGTGCGCGCCCTGGCCGAGGCGGTCCGACGAGGCAAGCAGGTGGCGGTCCTGGTGGAGATCACGGCGCGCTTCGACGAAGCTCCCAATATCGCCTGGGGAAAGTTCCTGGAAAGAGAGGGTGTTCACGTTGCCTACGGGGTGGAGCGGCTCAAGACCCACGTGAAGCTGGCCTTGGTGATCCGGGAAGAAAAGCAGGGGATTCGGCGCTACGCCCATATCGGCACCGGGAACTACCACACCGGTACGGCCAAGGCCTATGAAGACCTGGGGGTGTTGACCTGCGATCCCGCCATCTGCGAGGAGGTGGCTGTGCTTTACGATGCCTTGACCGGCGGCCTTCCTCACGGCAACTATCGGGAGGTGCTGGTGGCGCCGGTCACGATGCGCCGGCGTTTCACCGAGTTGATCCGCCGAGAGGCGGACCATGCACGCGCCGGTCGACCCAGCGGGATCTATGCCAAGCTGAACCAGTTGCAGGATCCCAGCATCATTCGGGAGCTGTATTCAGCCGGCTCGGCGGGAGTCCCCGTGACTCTCAACGTCCGGGGACTCTGCTGCCTGCGGGCAGGGGCCCCCGGCCTCTCGGAGAACATTCGGGTCTGCAGCGTGCTGGGTCGTTTCCTGGAGCACAGCCGGATCTTTCGCTTCAGCAACGGAGGGGATACCGAATACTACCTGGGTTCGGCGGACTGGATGAAACGGAATCTGAACAGCCGGGTGGAGACGGTGGTGCCTGTCCGGGATTCGAGGTTGAAACGCCAACTGGACGGGATCATCAAGGTCTACGAGAAGGACAACTGCTCCGCCTGGGACGCTCGACCCGACGGCTCCTATGTTCGCCGCCGTCCGGCCAAGGGGGAGCCGGTCCGAAACGCCCAGGAGATCTTTATCCGCAAGGCGCAAGGTGCGGCCCGTGCTGCCGTTGAGTCGCAAGCCGTTCCCAACGGTTCGTCGGAAGACCTCGACTAGAAATTAACCTGAAATCGCATCTGAAAAACGTCGGCTTTGCCGAGGTCGTCGCGCTCGGCGCGGATGTAATTCCACATCAGACGAGCATTGGGGTTCAGGTACCAGTTGAGTCCTGCCGTAAAATCGTTCAGCCGTCCACCCGAAACAGATCCGTGGTTCAGGTCGAGGGACGAATAGCGAACCGCCACCTCCCAGGCGCCCGTTCCCCCCTGGCGGATGTTGACGTTCCTCTTGGGTTTGATTCCTCGGAACTGACCTGAAGACGCACGGTAGTTTCGCCGCTCACCGGTGAGAAAGTAGCTTCCCAGCAGGTAATAGCCGTGAAAATCGGAGTTGCCGTTGGTCGCGACCGAGTTCAGCCCGGCTCGGATGTACTCGGCTTGCACGGATGCCGGACCGTTGACCCAAGCGAACTCGGGTCCCACCAGATGGGCCGATTGCATCCTCAGTGTTCCCGTATCCACAAACCGGGGCGCCAAGTGAGCCTCGGGCCTTTGACGGTAGCGAAAACTGGGTTCACTCGGGCTCCGATAGCTGTAGCCGAGTCCCAGGTGGACAATGTCATTCCCCTTTTCCGCCCGCCAGGGCGTTCCCGTCAACCTCCCGGTGAAATTGAACTCTCCGTCTCCCTGGTCCACTCCCAGGTCATCGGTGTCGAGAAAGACACCCACCCCCCAGCTCACCCTTTCCTTGACATGGTTCGTAATCGACAGGCCCGTGTTTCGAGAAGGAGCGAACGCGTTGGGCAAGGCACGCTCCAGGAAAGTGACGTTGTTGCTGCTGGTCATCTCCTCCAGACTGAAAGGCTCCTTCATGTGCCCCACTCGGATCTTTCCCAGGTAGGGAATTCCGGTCAGGCCCAGGTAGACATCCTTGAGCTTGGTGGTGCCGCCGGCGAAGTCATACTGAACCTTGAACTCCACCTGTTCATGAAGAGCGCCGGAGAAATAAAGTCTCGCTCTTCGAGCCTCGGTGCCATCCTGAAGTGCTCCCAGGCGTTGCCGAACGCCCGAATCCTGGGACATGGCGGCCCAGTCATAGTGGATTCTGCCACCGAACTGGAACCGGACGCTCTTGTCTCTGGTTTCCAGGCGCACCCCGTCCTTCCATTCAACCTCGACCTCCTTGTCGGCGCCGAAACCGTTCACGACACACCAGGTCAGCGTCAGAATCATCCTTCCGGCAATGCTCCTCTTCTTCCACAGCATCCTCATTTGGGGGGGGGCCTCTTCAGTCCTTTAATCTCTTGCGGTCGTCTTCAGTCAAATGGCGAATGAGTTTGCCTTCCGAGATGTAGACAATGTCCTGGGCGATGTTGGTGGCCAGATCGGCGATTCGCTCCAGGTGACGAGACGCCGACAGTAGATGGACCGCCCTCTCGATGGTTGACGGATCCCGGTGCATGAGTTCCTGCAGGATGTCGAACATGCCGCGGTTGGCCTCGTCGATCTCGTCATCCATGGTCAGGACGTGCCGGGCCAGTCGAGGATTCATGTTGCTCAAGGCGTCCAGGCTCTCACGCACCATGTCGCGGACACCCTCGGCCATCTTGGGAAAGTCCAGGGACACCTGCAGCGGTTCCTGGGTGGCGAGATAGGCCGCCCGTTCGGCGATGTTGACAGCCAGATCTCCCATCCGCTCCAGGTCGTTGTTCACCTTCAGCACCGCCACGATGAAACGAAGGTCCGCCGCCACCGGTTGATGGAGGGCCAGCATCTTGAGACACTCTTCTTCAATCAAGACCTCCCGATGGTTGATGCGGTCGTCTTCGCGCATCACCTGGCGGGCCAGGTCCAGTCGTCGATCGACCAAGGCCAATATTGCCTTGTTGGTGGCATCCTCCACCATCGATGACAGGATCAACAGTTCCTTGTCCAGGTGCTCCAGGTCCTTCTGCAAGTGGATGGACATTGGTGTCCTCCCTGTGTTGCGGCTTTTGACCGTGAGCGGGCCGGCATGTTCGTAAACAGCCGTCCCGGCGAATCACGGCTTGTCCGAAATTCGCAGGGGAATTACCCGAAACGCCCGGTCACATACTCTTCGGTTCTCTGATTCCGGGGTCGCGTGAAGACCTGGTCGGTTTCCCCGAATTCGACCAGGCTGCCGTTCTCCAAAAAGGCCGTCAGGTTCGATACCCGGGCCGCCTGTTGCATGTTATGGGTGACAATCACGATCGTGTATCGTTCCTTCAACTCAAACATCAGGTCTTCGATGCGAGCCGTTGAAACGGGGTCGAGCGCCGAGCAGGGTTCGTCCATCAGGATGACGTCCGGCTCCATGGCCAGGGCGCGGGCGATGCAGAGTCTTTGCTGCTGGCCTCCGGACAGCTCCAGAGCCGACTCGTGCAGCCGGTCGCTCACTTCTTCCCAAAGCGCGGCGCGTCGAAGGGATTGTTCGACACGGTCCTCCAGATTGCCGGTAAATCCATTGATGGAGGGCCCCCAGGCGACATTCTGAAGAATCGATTTGGGGAAGGGGTTCGGCTTTTGAAAGACCATTCCGATGCGGCGGCGAACCTCTACCGGATCGACCTCGCGAGCATAGATGTCCGAACCCAGATAGAGGATCCGTCCCTCCATGTCCACGTTGGGAATGAAGTCGTTCATCCGGTTGAAGGCTCTCAGCAGAGTGCTCTTGCCACAGCCCGAGGGCCCGATGATCGCCGTAATCCGATGTTGGGGAATGGAAAGCGAGACTTTCTGGATGGCGGGTTTTGTCCCATAGCGTATGGTCACGTCAATGACATCCAGGACAGACCGGGGCTGTGCCGCCGATGAGATTTGAGCATCGGGTTTCGTCTGGGTGTTCATCGACCTGTCCTCTCGGCGCGTTGTCGAATCCATACCGCGGTGGCATTCATGAGCAGCAGTGTCGCCAACAGTACGATGATTCCGGCTGCGGCCAACTGATGGAAGTTTTCCTGGGGGCGGGAGGCCCAGTTGAAGATCTGGATGGGCAGGGCCGTAAAGGCATCCATTGGCCCTTCCGGCACGAAGGCGACGTAGGTCAGGGCGCCAATCATCACCAGGGGAGCCGTCTCGCCGATTGCCCGCGACAATGCCAGGATCACACCGGTCAGAATGCCCGGGAGCGCCACGGGCAGGACTTGCGCCCTCACCGCCTGCCAACGAGTCGCTCCCAGGGCAAAGGCAGCGTGGCGAATGGAATCCGGCACGGCGCGGAGCGCCTCTCGCGCCGCGATGATGATGACCGGGAGAATCAGCAGTGTCATGGTCAGGCTTCCGGCCAGAACGCTTCGTCCCAGGGCCAGGAATCGCACGAAGAGAACCAGCCCCAGAATCCCGTAGACGATGGAGGGTACCCCCGCCAGATTGCCGATGTTGACCTCAATCAACTGTGACAGCCGATTCCTGGGGGAAAATTCCTCCAGATAAATGGCTGCTGCAACCCCCACGGGAATGGAAATTCCGGCCGTAAGGGTGATGAGCCAGACGGTTCCCCAGAGCGCCGATTTGATGCCTGCCTGCTCCGGAAACCGGGAGGGAAACTCCGTGAGAAATTGAAGGTCGAGCCAACGAATTCCCTCGCGAGTGACGTGGAACAGCAACACTGCCAGGATGACGATTCCGGCCCACGCCACCGCGGCACACAGAAGGCGAAAGCATCTGGTGGTAGCGTGCCGGCGCCGGAGGCGGTCGGAACTCATTCGTAGACCTCGCGGAATCTCGCCAGCACTCTGTGGGCGATGATGTTCATGCTCAGGGTGATGGCGAACAGCAGGGCAGCCACGGCAAAGATGGTCTGGTACTCGACGGTGCCCACGGGGGTGTCGCCGAGGCTCACTTGGACAATATAGGCCGTCATGGTCTGAATGCTTTGGAGTGGATTCAGTGTCATCTTCGGTGTTGCTCCTGCAGCCAGCGTCACCGCCATGGTTTCTCCAATGGCGCGGGAAGCAGCCAGGACGAAGGATGCCATGACTCCCGAAAGAGCCGCCGGCAGGACCACCCGCAAGGTCACTTCAAACTGGGTAGCTCCCAGGGCGAAGGCTCCCTGACGCAGAGATTCCGGGACTGCGCGCAGCGCGTCGTCACACAGGGAAGCCGTCATGGGCAGTACCATGATCCCGACCACGATGGAGGCGCTGGCGGCGTTGAAAATCTGTGTTTGGGGGACGATGGCGGCAATCAGCGGAGTCACGAAGGTGAGTGCGAAATAGCCGTAGACGACGGTGGGAATTCCCGCCAGAATCTCCAGAATCGGCTTGAGCATCCTCCTGACCCGGGCAGAGGCAAACTCCGCCAGGTAGATGGCGCTGGCCAGTCCCACGGGGATTGCGATCAGAGAAGCACCGACGACGATCTGCACCGTGCCGGCGACCAGAGGCAGCACACCGAAAGATCGGGGTTCCAGAAGCGGTGTCCATCGGGTTCCCGAGAGGAAATCGAAGACTCGTACTTCTCGAAAAAAGGAGTAGGCCTCCCACGCCAGGATGGCAATGATGGACAGCGTGGTCAGGATGGACAGGAAGGCGCAAAGGAAGAGTACGAATCGGATCAACTCCTCCTTCGTCCGGTGTTTCCTGGTGCCTGCGCCTGCCAGTGGTGGTTCAGCCGTTGAGGCCTGCGGCAAGATGCCTTCCTATTCTTTGAGGCTGAGCAGATCTTCAAGACTCATGCCGACCCTGTGTCCCGAGGCGAAGAGCGAGCCCGTGGCTCGATTCTCGAATCGCTCCAGCGCCAGTTGATAGACGCGATCCGGCAAGGGCACATATCCGACCTCTGTCACCAGTTGGGGCGCATTCTCAAGATAGAACTTGACGAAGGCAGCCACCTCCGGACGCTCGGAGGCTTTCTTGCTGACGTAGACGAAAATCGGCCTCGAAAGGGGTTCGTAGCTTCCGTCGTTGATGGTCTGTTGTGATGGCGCAACCGGGCCTTTGCCGGCATCGATCGGCACCGCCTTCAGTCGGGAGCGGTTCTCCCCGTAGTAGGCGTAGCCAAAGAAACCCAGGGCGTTCGGGTCCCCGGCAATGCCTTGCACCAGCACGTTGTCGTCCTCGCTGGCGGTGAAATCGGCGCGACAGGCCTGAGACTTTCCGTTGATGGCTTCCGTGAAGTAGTCGAAGGTTCCGGAGTCGGTTCCCGGCCCATAGAGATTCAGGGCACGGTCTTCCCAGTCGGCCCGGATATCGCTCCACTTCTTCACCGTGCTCCCCGGCTGCCAGATCTTCCGAAGCTCGTCCACGGTCAAGGAATCGACGAATTCATTGCCTGGATTGACCAGGACGGATATCCCGTCGAACGCGACCGGAAGCTCGACAAATTCAATCCCGTTTTCGGAGGCCATCGAGATTTCCTTGGCCTTGATTGGCCGAGAAGCATCATTCAAGTCCGTTTCACCGACAGAGAATTTCTTGAAGCCTCCACCCGTACCCGAAATGCCGACGGTAACCCGGATGTTCGGATTCAGCTTTTGAAACTCCTCCGCCACGGCTTCGGTAATGGGGAAGACGGTGCTGGAACCGTCCACTCTCACGGTAGTTGGCCTGTTTCCCTCACCCCCGGCACAGCCGAACAGGAAAAACGACGCGTACAGCGCACCCATGGCAACAATGATGTCCTTCACATTTGTCCAGTGCCTAGTCTGCTTCATCAGCCTCTCCTTTCTCCAGCAAGACGTATACAGGGCTCTTGTAAAGATCCAATAAAGAGGCGGGCCTTTTGCAAAATTCCGCAGGCAACGGTTTCATGGAGGCTCGGAACAGGTTTTGATTCACATGGATGCACAGGATGCACAGGATTTTTTCTTGAAACGGCCAGCTTGCAGTCCTGAACATCCGCAAATCCGCACACAATCATTGCCGGAGCCGGCTTCTCGTGCAGCAGCCTCCCGTCCTGGTTATCCTGTGCATCCTGTGCATCCATGTTTATGATGAGCCTTTTGCAACATTCGCAATCGGGAATGGCATCGAGGCGGCAAAGGTGATGTGCTGCAGGCTCCTGGTTTCACCACAACAAGCACAACAGTCACCGATCGAGTTTCTTGATTTCGAGTCTTGCCGATCCCATGGTCCTTTTTGTGTTTTTGTGCCTTTTGTGGCCATTAAGCTCCAGACGGCAACGGGTTTCAGTGTCACGTGATCCTTGACCGACTCGGGTGGAAAAACCCTCGAACGGCCACAAAAGGCACAAAAACGGGATTGGGCAAGACGGGAGCCTTATTTTGTGACTTTTGTGCTTTTTGTGGTTGAGCCGTTTACCCCATTCGCCGTGCAGCGGGAGCTTTCCCGGGAGAAGTCAGGGGAGAGGTCACTCGCGGGGCAGGTCCGCTCTCTGTTGTTTCGTGGAGATGCTCGATTCCGAATTTTACAAAAGGCTCAGACGGCTTTTTGATTGGAATCGGGGTAATTTCCTGCGAGGAGCGACTTACAGAGGTGTGTCCGTGTGAACGGATTCCTGGGGTGAGATCGGAAAGGAAGCGCGAAAAGTGCTGCCGATGCCGGGTGTGCTTTCGACGAAGACCTGGCCCTTGTGAATGAACGCAATGTGCTTGACAATCGAAAGCCCCAGGCCGGTGCCGCCCAGCTCTCTGGAGCGGGCTTTGTCCACTCGATAGAATCGTTCAAAGACCCGGGCCTGGTCCTGAGGTGCGATGCCCATTCCCGTATCCTGCACTTCAATGAGGGCCTGCCCGTTCCCGGTCTTGAGGCGAACCCAGACTTGCCCTCCCCGACTGGTGTACTTGATGGCGTTGTCGAGCAGGTTGGTGGTCAACTGCCCCAGCGCCTCGGGATCGCCCAGGACCCGAACGGGATTTTCAGGAATCTCGGTATGGACGGCGATGCCTCGCTCTTCGCCGGTGGATGAGAGAGCCTGTACCGCGCCCTTGAAAGACCCGCGTAGATCGATCGGCCGCAGCTCCGGACCGCCGGGCGAGGATTCCAGGCGGGACAGCGTGAGGAGGTCGGTTACCAATGACGACAGGCGCATCGATTGGTTCCAGATTTTGGCCAGAAAATGCGCCTGATCGGAAGAACGCATGGACGGGTCATCGATGACGGTCTCCACCAACGCCCGGATGGCCGCGATCGGCGTCTTGAGTTCGTGGGAGGCGTTGGCGACGAAGTCCTGGCGAACCGTTTGCAGGCGATGTAGATCGGAGACATCGTGGAGAACCACCACAGCTCCCACCAACTCGCCTTCGCCGTCAAACAGCGGGGACGCCAACATCTCTACAACTTGATCCTGGGATCGTGTCGCCAGCCGCAGTTCATCCTTCACGTCCCGTCCGGTTTTCAGGGTGTGGCTCAGGGTATCGCAGACCTGACGGACCCGGGTCACTTCCCAAATGGGCTTGGACACACTGGTTTCAGGCGAAGCTCCCAGGATTTTTCCGGCGGCCGAGTTCATCTGGAGGACGCGCTCATCACGGTCGACCGCGACCACACCTTCCACCATGCCCTTGAGTAGCGAGAGCAGCTTGTTGCGGTCGGTGATGATGGTTTCCATTCGATTTTGAGAGCTTTTTGCCGTCTGGTTCAGCGCCCGAGCCAACTCTCCCAACTCGTCGGTCCTGGTGGCCGGCAGCCGGCGGTTGTAGTCACCGCGGGCCATTCCTTCGGCAACAGCGGTCATCGCCTTCACCGGCTTGACAAAGTTGCGCGCCAGGACCAGTCCCAGCACGGCAGCGGCCAGTATCGCCAGAGCAGTCCCGAGCGCGACAACGGTCCTGAGACGGGTCAGCCTCTGGTTGAATTCGGACAGGGACCGAGAGGCCCGGGCGTAACCCGACAAGCGGCCGTTGTCTTGGACAGGCAAGGCCAGATGCATGACGGAGACACCGAGCCTTTGGCTGTATCGGGTCGCGATGCCCGAACCGTGGGAGCGAACAGCCATGATCTCGGGCCGGCTGGCAAGGTTCTCCATGGAGGAGGGATCCTCTTGCGAATCCGCCAGCACCAGGCCCTGCGCATCGATTACGGTGAGCCGAGTCCCGATTTCCTTTCCGAGCGATCGAACCTCCTGCTTCAAGACCGACTTCTGAGGTTGGTCCAGCCGGGCCGCCGCCACATTCCTGAGAAGCGCGGCCTGAGCGGCCAGCGATCTGCGGATCTCCTCCCTGGAGTCCTCCTCCATGCTTCGGATGGAGAGTCCTCCCACGATTGCAGCGGAGATGAGAATCGGCAAAAGAAGCCCTGCAGCGAGCTTCCAGGAGAAGCGAGAGCGGATCATTCCTGGAGTTCCTTGCCCCGGCGCTATTGTCGGCGTGGCGCCACCAGCAGCGGGTGGCCCAGGTTGTCCCCGTTGGGTTTGAATCCCTGTCCGTCGACGTCCACAAAGATCGGGTTGGTGTAGGCGACCGGGTGCATGCCTGCAGGGCCGCCTCGTCCCCAGCCCTTGCTCAGATCGCTTTCTTCTCCGGTCGCCACCACGATCAGGTGGGCGTCTTCCTGGAGATTCACCCGAATGGTCTCCTCGAATACCAGGGGACGCCCCTTGAATTTGGAAGGGTCCTCGGACCGGGTGTAGTTGTAATCGGGGTGTTGGCGACCGTTGACCAGAACCTGAACCCTGTCGATCTCCAGCCAGTTGGCGGTCTGCACCTTGACTTGCAGGTCGATGAATCCCTCCGACACCACCCGGGAGCCGATCGGCATGCCGTCGGCGGTCTCTACCTGGAGAAAGGGGCCGTTGGAGATCATCATGCGGCCGGCCTTGGAGTTGCGGATGATTTCCCGGTGATCGATGCGGTCGGGCCGGTCGCTGGAGCTGGGAACGTAGGTCCGCCAATCCCCAGCCGGGCTGGAGAATACCCCGTGGGCGTCACTGACGGCCACGCACCAGATAGTGCGTCCCTGGTTGAGAAGCTGCAGCCATCCGAAGATTCGATTCTCCCCGATTCGAGTTCGCTCCCCGCGCTTGTCGATAACGACGGGATCGGGGTTCAGGATCTGGTCGCTCCAGAATTCTCCGGCATCGATCAGGTGCTCGAATCCCGCAAAGCCCCCGTCGGCGACCTGGTCCTGGTTGCGGTCGTTGAAGACGATCCCCACGCCGGGATGGTTGATCTGAACCCAGCGGTCGGCGCCGCCCCCAAAGGCATTGCGCAGCACAATGGCATTCAGCCGTGGATCGTACTGCCAGGGCGGGGTCCCGCCATCTTGCAGGTAAGGGAAGCTGCGGAGCGGGAATGCGTTGAAGTGTTGCCCGCTGCCGGTGTGCTCCAGCCCGACGATGGTCTTGATGTGTTGCGTCAGGCCGAGGCGGTCGATGTGAGGTTGCCAGTCGTAAATGCGGTTGTGTTCGGTTGCCGGAGCGAATTCGAGGTGCTCGGCCACCAGGTTGATGATGCGATCGTCGGTGTTGCAGTAGTTGTCGCCGCTGGGAGTGGAATGGGAGTGGTAGTCGGTGCTGATCCACCCCCGGGTATCCACGGTGCGCTGCAGCGTCCCGCTGACCTTGACCGACTGGCCGGGCCGGACATCCACCGTCTTCTCCAACAGGTCGAACTCGGGCCCCCGGGTAATTCTCACCAGATAGTTCCCGGGAGGGAGCTGCTGGGTGAAACGGCCATTGTGGGAGTGGTACTGGTGGTCGCAGCCGTGAGCCCGATAGGGGCTGCCCAGGTCGGGCGTGGAGGTGCCGTTGCGGCCGATGAACTGAACCTTGCACGGCGAAGGATTACCGTCCTGGTCCCGGATGTCGAACTCGACCCTGGAGGCCGGCGGCAGCTTGAAGTCCAGCCGGGCGGTTCGTCCGGCGGCCACGGAAAAGTTTCGGCGTGTAGCGGAGGTCTCTTCGCGGCCGATGTCGACGACTTGAGCGTCATATGTCCCCACCGGCAGCCGAAACTGAAAGTTGCCCTGCGCATCGGGATAGGAGGGCAGCTTCGTACCTTGAATTTCGACCAGGATCCCCGCATTGACCGCGGGCGCTCCACCCGGGTTGGCGGCGTTCCCGGCAACCTGTCCCGCCTTCGTTCCCAGGCTCGCCAGGATTCCATAAGCCTCCAGGGGGGATGCGGCCACGGCCACGGCAATGGCGAACTGCCGCGCCTCGCCCGGTGGGAGATCGACCTCTTTCGGCAGGGGGGATGCCAGCAGGCGAGGTGACCGACCCTTTCGGCCGCCTGTTTGAAGAGCGGCCCAGGCATAGGCGCGTTTGTCGAACGCGTCGATGCTGTCTCCCACCTGGATGCCGCCGACGTTCCAACGCTGGGAGAATTCTTTCCAGGCAGCCCGAGGATTTATGGTCTTGTTGTCGCCGAACTGGTTGCGATAGGTGGAGGTGATCCTGACATAGGGTTGGCCGGCTGCCAGCTCGTACTCGTGCCTGATGGCGAGGCCTTCTCCCTTGGCGGCCGTCCTCACCGCTTCCAGACGGGCGATTCCGCCTCTGCCGGGGTTGCCGATCTGAACCAGGGAAAGCGGGCCGCCCAACTGGCCGGGCCGGAGAACCGTCAACTGATCGTTGCTCTCTCCCGCCAAGTCGAGATCGTAGAGGCAGCCGGGAGTCTCGAAGTCCTTCTCTACGGTCATGTTGGGCCTTCTCAGCGGCAGGTTGCCGGCCACCAGAAGCTGAATCCGGTCATTCCGCATCACGAAGTCGCCGATGATGCCGTCGGCTTCCTTGCCGCCCGGCAAGAGGTCTACGTTGTGCTTGCCGATCTCGAAGACTTCGACCTGCGCTTGTCGGGCCGAGAAGGCGTAGATCGTCAACAGGAAAAAACCGCCGAGCAAAATCAGTCGTGGCATGGAGGTTCCTCTTCTGAAATAGTGGGAAAATATTGTTCGGAGGGGACGACTGTCCGGTGAGCGCCAGGGTCCGGCGGCCGGATTTGGTTTAGAGGGGCGATCCCGGCGTCTCCCCGGGAAGGCCGGCGTCCGTCCTTCCAAAAACTGTATCCTGTGGCAAGGGATCATAACCTTTCCCCGATGGGATTGAAAGCCTTGGCCGCCCCGCCTGGATTCAGTATATTGGTTCCGGACAATCCAGCCTGACCGGTCGGCTGGAGACAGGACACTGGATCCAGGACCCGGTTCATCCACGCTTCACGGGTTGATCACGGGAAGTTCATTTGCGGCTCCCACACTTGGCTCGAGAACAGCGTTTCGCTTGCAGCCGCTTCAGACGATTTCAGTGCTGATGCTGCTCTCCGGCATCCTACGGTCGAAATCCAAGGAAATTGACATGAGAACAGACTTCAGAGTTGGGCGATGTGGTTCCTTACATGGCATTTGGGGGGTGTTTCTGATCCTCGCCCTCTTCCTCTGGCCGGCCGGCGCCCGGGCCCAGGCAGACTTTACCATCGCCGTAATGCCCGACACCCAGAACTATGCGTCCGGCGACGGCGGGGGAACTCCCGAGATTTTCAAGGCCCAGACGCAGTGGATCGCCGAGAACCGGGAGGCTCTCAATATCGTCTACGTGGCTCACCTGGGTGATTGCGTCAACCATGCCGATCGCGAGGACCAGTGGAGGCACGCCGACGCTGCCTTCCGCAAGCTGGAGGGGACGCCGCCGATTCCCTACGGCATTGCCGTGGGCAATCATGACAAGTACATCTACCGCAGGCTTCCGATCCGCATCGACGGCGTCCGTATCGAGACCACCCAGCTCTACAACCGCTACTTCGGGTTGGCCCGCTTCAAGGACAGACCCTGGTTCGGCAAGAACCACGGGGACGACAACGACAATTTCTACCACCTGTTGAGTGCGGGCGGGCTGGATTTCATCCTCATTTTCCTGGAGTTCGCTGCCGGCAGCGACGTGCTGGGATGGGCCGATGAACTCCTGAAGGAACACGGCGACAGGCGGGCCATTGTCGTCAGCCACAGCCTGCTCAAGCTCGACAAGACCTTCAGCCACCAGGGGCAAGCCACCTATGACGTGCTGAAGGACAATCCCAATTTCTTCCTGATGCTCTGCGGGCACGTCCTGGGCGAGGCTCTCAGGGAAGACACCTACAACGGCAACCGGGTTTACAGCCTCTTGTCCGACTATCAGGGGCGGGCAAGGGGAGGCGACGGTTGGCTGAGGCTCATGAAGTTCTCACCCACCCGAAACCGGATCGAGGTGAGCACCTATTCGCCGACCCTGGACAAGTACGAGAGGGACGCCGACAGCCAGTTCACCCTCGAATACGACATGTCCTCCGATTAGCCCATCTTTAACAACGTTTCTGATCGCACGTTTATTATCAACACGTTACAGACACTAAAAACCGCAAGTGGCACTACAAACGGGTTGAAACCGGAGATTGGGGGGTTTCAGACGATCATTTTGCGGACGCCACCAGGGGCGGGATCGATGCCCAGGGCATCGTAGATGGCCTTCTGATCGGGCTCGGCCCGAGTGGCCTTGCGGACGTGCAAGGTGCGCCCATCTCCGCGCCGGAAGGTCACCGTCACCCTCTGCTGTCCCTCCAGGATGCCCCGCAACGTGGTCCAACTGGAGTCATTGCCCCGCTGCTTGAGGCGCTTGCGGATGACCTGCACCAGTTGATAGGCAATGACCGTCAGGAACAGGTGGCCTTCCGAGCGCACCGGCTTGTGATGGTAGATCGGCCGCAGGCCCAGCTCGGACTTCAGCGAGCGAAAGACCGCTTCCACGTCGGTCAGCAGGGTGTAGGTGCGCCAGAGACTCTCCTCATCCCAGTCGGTCTGGTTGCTGCGCAGGCAGTAGACTCCCGGATGGGTGGCCATCGAGCCGGGGCGGGGCTGCCGCTTCCAGGTCAGCTCCGTGGCCTTCTGGCCGCTCTCGTCGGTGAGGACTTCGATGACGTAGTGCTGAG
Organism: Terriglobia bacterium; assembly: GCA_963665655.1. Classification (GTDB taxonomy): domain Bacteria; phylum Acidobacteriota; class Terriglobia; order Versatilivoradales; family Versatilivoraceae; genus Versatilivorator. The sequence goes on along the minus strand of OY762429.1, from coordinate 1,895,882 downwards.
CCGCCCCCCGGCTCTGCTCCTTCAGCCTCCCGATTCTCTCCCGCACCTTGCCGACGCCCTTGGGAGTCCGCGGCCGGCTCAGCCCCTCGGAGATCCGGGTAAGCCCCTGCTCGAAGCGCCGGCTGAAACGCTCCAGGATGCCCTTCTCCTTCTCGGCCCGCTCTTGGGACCGGCAGTAGAGACGGACCTCCTTGCCGTCGTCTGAGACCTGCTTGTGGAGTTGCAAGGTCTTCTTGGAAGCGGTCTCCACCGTCACCGCCGCCTCGGCCTCGAACTGCCTCCGGCCCTGGCGGCTGACGACCAGGTAACGGTACCCTTCCTGCTGAAGCCACCCGATGCGGTCCTCGGTCGCCACCCCCCGATCCATCACCACCAGCGCCCCCCGGGGCGCCTCCAGCGCCTCCAGCATCCCTGCCAGCGTCCTGTGCTCATCCACCCGACCGGCAAAGACCTCCGAGCGGCGCACAAACCCCGCCCCGTCCAGCACCAGCCCCAGCGTCAGCAGCCGGCAGTCGCTGCGCTTCTCCTTGGAGTGCCCCCGCTGGGCCTTGGGCTGATGGGTGGCCGCCCCTTCAAAGAAGGTGTTGGTCAGATCGAACAAGGTGACCGTAGGCTCCAGGTCGAACAACCCCATGGCCCGGCTGAAGAGGTGACGCTCAATCGCCTCCCGATGCTTCATCAGGGCGTCTGAGGCGCGATACATCCGCATCAGAGGCAGCGTCTCGAAGTCGACCTCCAGCAACTCCCCCAAGCCGCTGCGCCGACAGAGCCAACCCCAGGTGGCCCTCTCCGAACCGGGACGCGCCAGACGGCCCACGATCGCCCCCATCGCCGCCGCCCGCATCGGTCCGTTCAACCCCAACTCCTCCAACAGATCCCCCACCCCCAACTGCTCCAGCGCCCAGCAGCCCACCTGCTCCACCCCCACGCTGCGGGGACGGGTCAACTCCACCGACCCCACCTCCACCGTCTGCAGATCCTCTGAAGGAGCCTCCCTGCCAGCGCCCATGACGTCGGCTTCGCCCTGAAGCAAGCGCTCGGCCATGCGCTGGGCTTCCACCTCCAAGGGGGTGGAGACCTCCTCCAGCAGGGGCAACTGGCCGCTGAGGATGTCCTCGAGGCGGCGGCACAGCAGGGGCCAGTCCTCGCGGGGGATGGGAAAGTGGCTGCCCAGGTTGAGGAGGGTCTGCTGTCGGACCTTGCCGGAGACGCGATGGGAGCGGACTAGGCGATGGGTGAAGTAGGTCTGGCCGGAAGAAATAGAGCGGGTCTGGGTGCGACGGATGAACATGGGAGGGACGCTACCAGAGGGAGGGAAGGGGGTCAAGCCCATCCCATACGATTATGGCACTACATTAAGGTCCCTCAACCAGGAATCAACAACTTACGGGTGGTTTTAGGCCAAAATAGGGGTAAAATACCTCCAATCGTCTGTCCCTATGTTAAAGATGGGTTAGCCCTACGCCAGGGGTCGAAATATTTTTGTTGAGTGTCTGCTCCCCAATTTCGCAAAACGTCGTTCACGAAATGCAATCACTCCCCCCTTGAGGGGGAGTCGCAGAAGCCGAGCCGGCCAGGCGAAGGCTGATGCGGTGGGGGGCCGACGCTGGAGTTTGCCAGGAAGCGGCCGTCCCCCTCTTCCCGCCCGGGGAGAGAAATTGGGACGGGGAGTATACCCTCCACCGGATCGACGGCGGGTTGCGCTCTTTTGGGACGCCGCGTTGGCCCCCCACCGGCTCGACTGCGGGCTGGCGCCCTTGTCTCGCCGACTCCCCCTCAAGGGGGGAGTGATACTGCGCTGAACCTGGCTCCTCGCCCGATTCCCGGGCAGGATGGAAACCGCGCTCCCAGAAGTGCCAATCACCCCTCCCCAAGCCCCGCTCAGTTCCCTGTCTCCTGCAACGGAAAGCCTCCCTTGGGGGGATCGAAGTAGCCGTTGCCGTCAACGTCGACAAAGACCGGGTTGGTGAAGGAGAACGAGCGGTAGTGTTCGAAGGGCTTCTCCCAAGGGGTCCGGGAAGAGGCGATCACCAGAACCCAGCTATCCTGCCCACAATCCACCACCAGCTCGGTGTCGAACTTCCAGGGCAGCTCCTCTTCTTCCGGGGGCGGCACCGACCAGGTCTTGATGACTTCACCGTTTCGGATCACTTCCACGATATCGACCGGAACCCAGGGAGCTGATTGCAGTTGGATTCTGAGGGAAACCGAGCGATCCAGGTCTGTGATCACCGATCCCACCGGGGCGCCGTTGCCGGTGAAATGGAGGAAGGGCCCGAGGCTGCCGGTGACGGCCCGCCGCTTGACGGCCTGGACGACCTTGCGGGCGTCGATTTCCCAGGGGTTGTCGGTTTCGGAAGCCACGTAGTTGCGGGGGTAGCCGAGGGAGTCCTGGGGATAGCGATGAGCGTCGGTGTTGGCCACGCCGGCCATCAGCACCCCGCGATTCAGCAATCGGTACCAGTCCTGGAGTTTCTGATCGACCAGCCTGGTGCGCCCGATAATGGTTTCGCTCTTGTCGGTGATGGCGTTGAGGATCTCGAAGCTGTCGAATCCGGTTTCGAAATAGGGGTAGTCGAAAGCTCCGGTTTCCGCGTTGAGCCGCTCATCGAAATAGCCGCTGATGGGGCTGGAGGTCTGCCGCCTCGGATGGTTGATCTGCACGATCTGCTCGCCCGGTTCCTGCCGGACGATGCGCAGGAACTCCCCCGGGGTCCGGATGCCGTGGCGAAACTCGCGCCGTCTCCAGCGATCGATCTCCAGGGGGAAGCTGTTGAAGTGGCCGAAGGCGGTGTCGATCTCCGAACCCACGGTGGAGGTGATGAAGCGCTCCAGCTTGAGCGCGCGAATGTGGGGGGAATAGTCCTTCAGAATGTTGTGGTCGGTGGCCGTGAGCAGGTCGATTCCTTCGGCAGCCGACGTCATGGCCCCGTCGCGCATGGCGTACTGGAGATGGAGATGAAAGTCGGCCGAGATGAACCCGCTGGTGTCCACCACGCGCTCCAGCGTCGAACTGAGATAGGCCGTCCTTCCTTCTTCGATCTTGACCTTCTGCCGGTCCAGCGAGTATTCGGTCCCGCGCGAGACGTAGACCTGGTATTCGCCGACGGGGAGTGTCTTCAGATCCCGGCCGGAGGCGGTCACCAGGAAGTGCTGGAAGCGGCCGACCACGGGCAGCTCTTCCCGGCCATCGTCATAGGTGAAGTAGAGCCGGGCGGGCATGTGCAGATGGGACCCGGCTTCCTTGACTTCCAGGGAGAGCTTGCCGAACTTCCCGCCTTGCCGGAGGACATGAATCTCGTCGGGGTCGGGTTCGGAGGCCGGCAGAATGTCCTTCCAGTGGCTGCCCAGTATCCCGATCAGCAGAGCCAGCAAGAGTCCCACCCGCATCCTGGTCGTTTTCGAACGGCGTTTCATTGGCATTTGATCTCCTCTCCCGGCAGATCCCGGTTTGCTTCAGGCGCTTTTTCGGAATCGTCGGAAACGGCTTGTCCCGCATTATCCTCTTTCAGGAATGCTCCACCTCCTCAGGCCGCCGCTTGTTTGCGTTTCTCTTGGGCCAGTTCATAGCTGGCTTGAAGGCGAACCCAAAAGGTAGCTTCAGACCAACCGATGCGCTCCAGGGCCAGAGCCATCGCCGGTGAAATGCCACCGCGACCGTTCAGCACCCTCGATAGCGTGTTTCGTGTCACACCGAGTTGCTTGGCGCACTCCGTCACTGTCCAGCCGGAACCCTTGATATTGTCAATCAGGATCTCTCCAGGATGCGGGGGAGAATACATGGGCATGGTTCTCTCCTTCGCGCCTCAGTTTCATGACAAGGTGGGTGCAACACGTATTCTTACATAGGTTAAGGGATCGACCAAAGTTGAAATGATTCACTCTGAACGAGGTACTCGAAAGGAATATTGGCCGCACCTGGAAGTTGAAAATCGTTCTAAACAGGAAAATTCATGGGATCGAAGGACTATGCAGCAAATGAATTCATCAACTTTTCATCGGGATTTCATTTCCCGGAAATTCCTTGCTGGTAGCTTGGGCGGCCATGTGAGGCGGTGCTTCTCCAGGGGGCTCACCCGGGGAAAACCGCTTGGCTATTGCAAATCGAAATCAAGACCAGAACCAAGGAAGGAAATCCATGAAGAGTATCCTGTTTTCTCTCGCCGCTGTTGCCGCCGTGGCCGCCCTAGGCCTGGCTCCGGCGTCACTCGCCCGCGGCGGGAGCGTTTCCAGTGATGCCCACGCGGCCACACTCATTCAAAAAGACTCCGACATCGGCATGTGGATCTGGGCCGACAAGTATGTCTACCGTCCGGGTGAGCAGATGACGGTACGGGGGTCCTACCGCGTCAACCAGGACGTCCAGCCCTACGCGCTGTTTACCTACATCATCAACAACCAGACGGGCGTCAGGACGTTCTTCACCAAGAGAGAACACACCACGATGGTCCCGCAGAACATATTCAGCCAGACCCCCGACGATATCGACAGCGGCTTGGGGCTCACTCGTCTGGATGCGGGAGTTTCCGAAGTAAACAAGGCCGTGATTGTCGGGTCCGGCGGTTCGGCTTCGTCGAGAGCCTACACCATTCCCAACGAGCTCGGCATGCACACCGTCGTGGTCCAATTGAGGGACTATCGGGGGGGACGCGTCCTCAAGAACGCCTACTTCAAGATCTCGGTGGTGGATGAAACCGTTGAAGTGAGCGGCGACGTCACCTCCGATACCACCTGGGTGAATACCAAGACCTACAATCTCAACGGGGTTGTCTTCGTCAAGAATGGGGCCACCCTGACCGTCGAGCCCGGAACCGTCGTCACCGGCGAGCCCGGTTCCCAACCGGCCTCTTCCCTCTTTGTCACCACCACGGGAAGGCTGATGGCCGCCGGCACCCGCTCCCGTCCCATCACCTTCACCAGCAAGCTGCCCTTCGGCCAGCGCAATGCCGGTGACTGGGGAGGACTGGTCCTGCTGGGGGCCGCCCCGGTGAACTGGCCTACCGGCTTCGGGAACATCGAGGGACTTCCTCCCTCGGACGACACCGAGTACGGCGGGGACGACCCCACCCATGACTGCGGAACTCTGGCCTACGTCCGGGTCGAGTTTGCCGGCGCCGAGTTCGCCCCCAACGACGAGATCAACGCCATCACCTTCGGTGGCTGCGGCTCGGATACGGTGGCCCACCACCTTCAGGCCAAGTACGGGCTGGACGATCTCTTCGAGTGGTTCGGCGGCACCATGGACGCCAGCTACCTGGTGGGCACCTACGGCCAGGACGACTTCCTGGATATCCAGATCGGCTGGACCGGGCGCCTGCAGCACGCGGTCTGCGTGGCCGGTGTGGACCAACAGGGAAACCGCGGCATCGAGTCGGACAACAATGAGGACGATTACGCCGCCACTCCGGTGACCGAACCCCAGGTTTACAACGTCACCATGGTTGGAGCCGGAGACACCTACACCGAGGGCTTCGACGAAGGCACCGGCGTGGCCGGCGCCTATTTTCGCCGGGGTTCCGGTGGGAGCTACAACAATATCCTCCTCTACAATTGGGTCAATACCGGATTCGTCGTTCTGGACCAGGAGTCGGTCGACAATGGAGCGCTTTCGGTAAACGGCCTGTTGATGTGGAACAACGGGCTGGTGTCGGGCCGGATGAACACCATGGCCGACCAGGTCCTCGACCCTCTTGGCAGCAAGGACAACCTGGGTCCCGAGTTTCTGGCGGGTCAGGCCAACGTCATGATTGCCGACCCCGACCTGGTGCGCCCCCTGCAGTTGAGCGACCCAGACTTCAGGCCTCGCGGCGGAGGGCCCATCTTCCGCGCCAACTGGATCCTGCCCCCGGACGACGGTTTCTTCGATCAGTCCGCCAACTATCTCGGCGCCTTCGGTGACGAGAGATGGGACGAGGAGTGGGTTCAGTATCACGTTGAAGAAGAAATGGGACCTTAGTAGGAGCGTTGGATCCCTGATCTCTGCCGAGCCGTTGTCGTAGCGGGCGGCCTGCTCCGACAACGGCCCCGGTTGGGTTTCAGCGCCCAGGACTTTCCAAAGTCCCGGGCGCTTTTTTCTGTGGTTGGCTCAATCGGCGCCTGCTCGGCAATGACTCAGGCCGGTGGGATTCTCCAGCCGGCGACTCGCGGTAGTTGGCTGATCCGCACGGTGTCTTTCCTCAAGTCTTCCGTCAGTCGATCTTAACCAACTCTTTATCTGCTCTTAACAGGGTGTTCACACGGTCGGTGTACGTTCAGACCGTCGGCCATGTTCGTCCTGGATATTTACCTGCGCCTAAAGAAGGAGTGACTGGAGTGTTCCGCTTTCTAACCGTTCTGTCATTGCTATTGCTGCTTGCCCAGAATCTGGCCGGTCAGGAAACAGGTACCGTGGCAGGGACCGTACTGGATGCCGACAACGGCTCCTTGGTGCGGCAGGCCCGAGTCGAAGTGGAGGGCCGGCCCGAACTCTCGACCGTGACGGATCTGGACGGATACTATTCCCTGCAACTGCCCCCCGGCACCTTCCAACTGCTTTTCACCGCAGACAACTACCATGAATCCACGGTGAGCGACATCGTGGTTGCGGCCGGCGCCGTCCAGGAGGTCAGCACCGTCCTGGCCAACGTCGCCACCCAGACGGTGGTCGACGTCACCGCGGATATCGACGCCGTCACCGCCACCGCAGAGGCCATGCTCACCGTGCGCAAGCTGGCGCCCACCGTCAGCGACAGCATGAGCCGGGACGAAATCAGAAAGTCGGTGGCTTCCGATGCCGCCGGAGCGGTGGAGAAGGTGACCGGCGTCTCCGTGGTCGACGACGGCTATGTCTACGTGAGAGGCCTGGGGGAACGCTACAGCGCCACCATGCTGAACCGGGCCATGGTTCCCACCACCGACCCCGAGCGACGAGTGGTGCCTCTGGACCTCTTTCCCGCCGCTCTGATCGAGAACATCAAGGTCATCAAGACCTACGCGCCCGACATGCCCGGCGAGTTCTCGGGAGGCCTGGTTCAGATGCAGACCATCGAGTTCCCGGTGGGGAGAACCTTCAATGCCGGCATGAGTTACGGCTTCAACAGCCGAACCACCTTCAAGGAGTTCCAAAGCTACCGGGGCGGCGAGTCCGATTACTGGGGTTACGAAGACGGGACCCGCGATGTGCCCGGCCGGATTCCGCAGACCAGGCTGTTCCCGGGCAGCTTCAGCCGGCAGGAAATGCAGGAGTTCGGCCGGGCCTTCCCCGTCAACTGGGAGGGTGCCTCCATCGACAGCGCCCGTCCCTCTCAGACCTACTCCTTTGCCGGAGGCGATACGGTGGGTCCGCTGGGCCTGGTGGGAGCCTTCACCTTCACCAACAAGCCCCAGATCTATCAGGAGGCCCGGCGTTACCTGGTAAATACCGGCAGTGGCAATATCGGCATCCGCACCGACTATCCCGATTTCGCCCGGGGCGTGGAGGCATCCCGGGTGGGGGCAGTCTTCAATGCAGCCCTGCGGCTGAACAGCAACAACAAGATCGTTTTCCGCAATACCTACACCCATGACGCCGACAAGGAAGCCCGTCGCTTCGAAGGTCTGAATGGGGGGATCGATCTGCAAATCGTGGCCGAACGGCTGCGGTGGGTGGAACGGGGGCTGTTCTCTACGGGGATCGAAGGGGAACACAACCTGCCGGCACTGGGCAACAGCCTGATCCGCTGGCAGTACACTTATTCCCAGTCGGGCCGGGATGAGCCCGATTTCAGGGAAACCATCTACCAGCGACGGGACGATGACAGCCTGGGGTTCCTGTCGCTGCCCCAATCGGCCCTGCGCTTCTACAATACGCTCGAAGACAAGATCCACGAGCCCCTGGTGGAGTGGGGGAAGCCCTTCTTCGGCAGCGGCATTACCGGCATGTTCAGTGTCGGGGTTCGGGCCACCTTCCGGGAACGGGATTTCGAAGCCCGCCGCTTCCGCTTCAAGCCCACCAACTTCCGCCACATCGATACCAGCCTTGCCCCCAATGAACTCCTGGGGCCCGACAACATCGCTCCCGACCGGTTCGTCCTGCGCGAAAACACGCGCGGCACCGACACCTATCGGGGAGACATGGACGTCTTCGGCACCTTCGCCATGCTGGATATCTCATTGGGCTCCAAGTGGCGGTTGGTGGGCGGCCTTCGCCTGGAGGACGCCCTGATTCAGGTCACCACCATCGATCCGTTGGTTCCCGGCGGGGTTCCGGCCGTTGCCGAGCTGGATAACCGCGACCCTCTGCCCGGCATCAACGTGAGCTATGCCCTGACCCCCCGGCAGAACCTGAGGTTCGGGTATGCGCGCACCCTCAACCGGCCCGACTTTCGCGAGCTCTCTCCCTTCGACTTCCTCAACGTGCTGGGCGGCTACGATACGGCCGGCAACCCCGACCTGAGGCGGGCCAAGATCGACAATTACGATGCTCGCTGGGAGTGGTTCCTGGGTGGAAACCAGGTGGTTGCCGCCAGCTATTTCCTCAAGGACTTCACCGATCCCATCGAAACCACCATTCAGCCGACCATCAACCAGCGCCGCAGCTTCGTAAACGCCACCAGTGCCCGGAACCAGGGCTTCGAAGTCGAGTGGCGGCAGCACCTGGGCTACTTTCATGGCGGGCTGGAGCCCTTCAGCCTGCAAAGCAACTTCACCTTCGTGGACTCCAACGTCGACATTCCGCCCGAACTGGCGCTGTTGGCCACCTCGAAGCAGCGGCCGCTGCTGGGGCAGTCCCGCTTCATCTACAACTTCGGCACCGAGTGGAACAAGCCTCAGTGGCGCAGCACGGTCCGGTTCTTCATGAATTCGGTGTCCCGCAAGATCAGCGACGTGGGCACCTTCGGCCTCCCCGATATCTTTCAGGAGGGGAACCTCTTCATGGACCTGGCCTACCTCTACGCCATCGGCGAGCGCTGGGGCGTCAAGTTTACGATCGAAAACCTGTCCGACAACGAATATCGCTGGACGCAGGCCGATCATCTGCAGCGCCGTTTTCGCCTGGGACGGACGTTCAAGGTCGGCACCAGCTTCTCGCTTTTCTAAGTGGAGAGTGAAGAGTGAAGAGTGGAGAGTGGAGAACTGCTTGATCGACACGCGAAGCATCTCGTCGGTCTCGGCGCAGTCCTTCAAGTAAGTCTGGCCCCGCCGCGACGGGGCCGATCATCCAAAGGTGAAGAGACGGGGGTTGTTTCACGCGGGCGCCTTGTGACGTCGCCGCACTCTTATAACCTCTGCGCCAAGATCAACAGGATGCTGAACGTGTCGGTCACCAGACTCTTCACTCTCCACTAGCCACTCTTCACTGTTGTTTCAGACCATGCGACAGTGCATTCTCGCCATCGAGGACAACAAGGACCTCTGTGAAGCGGTCCGCTACAACCTGGAAAAGGAGAAGAACTTCTCGGTCGTCGAAGCCCATACCGGGGAAGAAGGGGTCAACCTGGCGTTCAAGCTCAAGCCGAGCCTGATCATCCTGGACCTCATGCTGCCGGGCGTGAGCGGGTTCGAGGTCTGCCGAATCCTTCGGAGGGATCCCGAAACCCGGCATATTCCCATCCTGATCCTGTCGGCCAGGAGCACCGAGTCGGACAAGGTCCTGGGCCTGGAACTGGGGGCCAACGATTACATGACCAAGCCTTTCGGGGTTCGCGAACTGGTGGCCAGGGTCCGTTCCACCTTGAGGAAAAACGACGGACAGCAGGTGGAGTCTTACGACGACGGTCGTCTGGAGATGCACTTCGAGAACTACGAGATTCGCTTTGAGGGTGAGAACCGGCAACTTACCCTGAAGGAATTCGGCCTGTTGAAGGCCTTGATCCTGAATGCCGGAAGAGCGTTGACCCGCGAGAAAATTCTCAACGCCGTCTGGGGATACAGCTACTACGGAGACGCCCGAACGGTGGATGTCCACATTCGAAGGATTCGCAGAAAGCTGGGGCCGAACTTCAAAGACTATATCGAAACCGTCACCGGCGTAGGCTACCGCTTCCGCCGTCCCGCTCAGCAGGCAGTCGGTTCCCTTTCCTGAAGCGGGTCTCTCCCTCCTCCAATGGAGTTTGCTGTCTGTCCTCCATGGCAGGGCTTGCACGGCGCTCAGTGCCTTTCTCCCTGCTTCTCGATACTGAGGCACAGCCTCGCGTGCCATGGATTTCAGGCCGTCGGTCCTGCCGAAGGATGTTTGGGGAAATCCATAAAGACGCACCTTCCCCGGCGCCGGTCGATCTCCTTCCAGGAAGAAACCTCGAAATCGGCGCAGAACAGGCCGCAGGTTGGAAGGTTGTCCAGGAATGTGCTGCAGATGAAGTTGATCAGGTCCGTCAACCCCGGGTTGTGTCCGACCAGAAAGACCGTCTGCTCGGCATCGTCCAGTCCTTGGAGGATACCGAGCAGGTCGGCGACCCCGGCGCCGTAGAGCCGGTCCATGCGGGTGATGCGTCCGGCCGGGAATCCAATGGCGCCGGCAATGATCTCGGCAGTCCGGATGGCCCGCCTGGCCGGACTCGCGAGCAGGCGGTCAGGGATCAGGGACCGCTGGGCCAGCCGCCGGCCCATTTCGGGGGCGTCGGTCTTGCCGCGCTTGTTCAGAGGACGGTCGAAATCCCGCAGCCCCGGGTCTTTCCAACTGGACTTGGCGTGGCGGACTACAACCAGTCTCTTCATCGTCAGGAATCGGAGGCGATACAGTAGAGAGACTTTCGGCCCCGCAGATAGAGCTCCTTGTCGGCGACGGCAGGCGAGGCGTCGAATCCATCATCCAGGACATTCCTGGCCAGCACCTCGAAATCAGACCCTTTCCGGATCACTATGGTGGTTCCGTTCTGAGAAGCCAGGTAGACACGGTCTCCAGCCCCTACCGGAGAGGCGTAGACACCCTCGATCCCTTCCAGACGAAGGGGGCCGTAATGAGTTTCCCCGGTCTTGGCGTTGAGACAGGAAAGGATGCCGTTGTTGCCCTTGACGAAGTAGAGAAGGTCCCCATAGAGCAGCGGGGAGGGGACATAGGGGGTGTCGCGGTCCAGTTCCCAGGCGATCGCCTCTGAGCCGGTAATGTCTCCTTGAGCAGCGCCGATCCGAATGGCCTGCAGCACGTTTCCTCTAAAGCCGCTGGTGACGTAGACGATTTCCTCCGAGGCCACGGGCGAGGGAATGGCATTCAACGTCACGCCGCTGCCGTCCCAGAGCAGGTCTCCGGTCTCCAGGTCGTAGCTGCGCACCCGGTTGGTGGCGCTGGTGACCACCTGTTGCCGCCCGCCGTGCTCGACCACGATGGGGCTCGACCAGGAAGTCTCCTCGTCCCGGGGGACTCTCCACAATTCGTCCCCCGTCCGCTTGTCGAGGGTGACGATGAAGGAGTCTCCCTGGTGGTCCCAGATAATGACGATCTTGTTTCCGTAGAGGAGGGGGGAGCTGCCTTCGCCGAAATGCAATCGAACCGTCATATCGCCCAGGTCTTTTTCCCAGACCGGATTCCCTTTCATGTCCATACAGTAGAGACCGAAGGAGCCAAAATAGGCGTAGACGTGCTCGCCATCGGTGACGGGCGAGGCGGATGCCCAGGTGTTGGCGCCGTGGGTCCCCTCGTGGGGGCCCTGTTCCCGGGTGGTTCGCTGCCAGAGGACCTTCCCTGTCTTGCGGTCAAGCGCCAGCAGGTCGAATTTCAACACTTGGGTCGGTTTGACCTGTCCCTCCCCCTCCACCGGGTTCTGCCTGTCGGTGGGAACGGCGGTAGCCACGAATACCGTTTGTTCCCAGATGATCGGGGAGGCGTGGCCTTTGCCCGGAATGGCCACCTTCCAGCGAATATTACGGTCCTCCGACCACTCCACCGGCGGGTCGCCGTCGGGAGAAACTCCCGTGGCATCGGGACCCCTCCACTGGGACCAATTGGTGCGGCTATCCGCCGGGGTCGGGGTCATCCCCAGCCACAAACCGACCGCAACGGCTCCAATGACAATTCCGGCGATCCATTTCATCGGGCTTCCTCCTCTGATAGTCCCTCGTTCCGCTGTTTTGCAACTCCCTGGTGCGGCGTTCAGTATACACTTGCCAACCCTTCCCGCAGGTGGCTTAAATCAGGCGAATCAGGATCATTCCCCAGGAAAAAGCGCTTCCTTGGCGGTATCCCGTCTCGGCTCCCCAGGAATCCAGGTCCCACTGCGGCCAGACCCGATCCGGTTCTTTACATTTTCGCCACTCCGGCGTTACATTAGGGCCACCTGGAACGACGAGGGAGTTCAAACATGCGCTTTTTTCTTCTACTGCTGAGTTGGGCCGTGCTCTCCTCCGGCATGCTGGCCGAAGACGTTGCGACCTTCACACCCCGCTCAGTGGCCGTTCGGTCCGACGGAACCCTGATCATCAGCGACGACGTCAAGTACCGCATCCTGGGTTTGGATCCGACCGGCATCCTTTCGGTCCAATTGGAACGGGGAACCGTCGATCCGGGGTCCGGCCGGAAGGTGGACCTGGGCCGACCGGTCGGCATCGCCCTGGATGGAGCCGATAATCTATACCTGACGGACCGGAACACCCATCGGATCTTCCGCATCGACCGACAGAGCGGGGCGGTGACCACCGTGGCCGGCAACCGGGAGTTCGGCTATCGCTATGACGATGTGGCCGCCACCGAAGCCAGCCTGTCCACCCCCGTGGGCGTGACTCTGGATCGGGAGGGCAACCTGTATTTCGTAGAGCAGAGCAGCCGCCGGGTTCGCCGGGTGGACGCCAAGACCGGCCAAATCGCCACCGTAGCCGGCAGCGGCAGAACGGGATTCAGTGGTGACGGCGGCCCGGCCACCGAGGCCGCTTTCGAAGTGCCCTTCGACGTGGCGGTGGATCGCCGCGGCAACCTGTTCATCGCGGATACGGGCAACCACCGCATCCGCAGAGTGGATGCCAGGACCGGCCTGATTTCGACCTACGCGGGCAACGGGCAGGGCGGGTTCGGCGGCGATGGGGGGCCTGCGGCCAAGGCCAGCCTGTACGATCCCTTCTCGGTGGCCCTGGATCGCTCCGGAAACCTCTATATTGCCGATCGCGGCAACCACCGAATCCGCCGGGTGGGCGCCAGAAATCGCGTCATCACCACGGTTGCGGGCAATGGCCAAAGGGGCTTCAGCGGCGATGGCGGCCCGGCCGGGAGAGCCAGCCTGGCCGATCCCTTCGATCTGACGGTGGATCGCCGCGGCAACCTCTTTATCGCCGACACCGGCAACAAGAGGGTGCGGCGAGTCGACGCCAGGAACAAGAGAATAGAGACCGTCCCGGTCAAGCCTCCCTCCAAGAAGGAGCCTGCCTCGGAGGACAAGAAGGAGAGCCGGTCCTCCTGAAGTCCCGCTCACGGTTGGGGCCGCGCACACTTGACAATGCTGCCCGCTGAGACCACCCACTCCACCCTTACGACTACTGGACCCTGAACGAGCAGGTGACGCTGATCAATAGGGGTTGACAGCCGCGTCCCCGCATCGCACAGAGCGACGACGGTGTCATGACCGTAGGCCCGCGACCGGGTGAGAATTGCGAGCTATCGTCTTTTCAGGGGGAATCAGGAAATTTCCTCGGGACGCTTGACGACCCGGCCGGCGCGGATCACGCCGCGAGGGACCAGTTTCCAGCGGCCGGTCCGGGTTTCTCCGGCGACATCGGCAAACTCGAACCTGCCCTCCGCCAACTCGAATAGAGCCAGGTCGGCCTCGGCGCCGGTTTTCAGGGTTCCCAGGCGGCCCTGCATCCCCACCACTTCGGCCGGAGCTGCCGTAACCATCCTCAGAGCCTCATCCAGGGAGACTCCCAGCAGCAGGAACTTGGAGACGGTGGTGGCCAGATCGTAAACCGGCCCCTCGAGGTTGTAGCTGTGGAGGTCGCTGCTGATAGTGCCGGGCAGCACGCCCTGGCGCATGGCCTGCTCGGCAACGGGGAAGCGGAAGCTTCCCTTTCCGTGGCCGACGTCCAGGCGGACGCCCCTGCCGACGGCTTGGCGCACCTCCGAAAGGACCCGGCCGCGCTCGTCCAGGATGCCGGCGGCATGGCCGTGAAAGCAGTGAGTCATCAGGTCTCCGCTGCGCATCTCGGCCAGAATTCGGGGCAGGGGCAGGGAAGACCCGGGGGTATGGATCATCATGGGCAGCCGGGCCGCTTCGGCCGCTTCGCGGGCCAGCTTCAAGGCGGGAAGTTCGTTGCGGCCGCCGGCGGCCAGGTTGGCGCTGAGACGTATCTTGATTCCCAGAATCACGTCCCGATTGGCTTCGACGGTTTCCAGCGCCGCGCTGACACTGCAGTGGCGAAGATCCTCCAGCTCACCAACGGCAGGATCGGTCTCGACGCCGGTGACCATGCCTACCGAGGAAATATTGAGCAGGGCAAAGAGCCGGGTGGCGCTGACTTCGATGACATAGCGCCGGAACCCCTCCCAGGTGGCCGCGCCGGCCGAGCCGGCATCCACTGCCGTCGTCACCCCCCGTTCCAGGCAGTTCGGATCGGGGTCGATCCCGTAGTGGGAGACACCGGGATAGACGTGCACGTGGCAGTCGATGAGGCCGGGAGTCACCAGGAGTCCCCGGGCGTCAACCGAATCGCGGGCTTCCCGCGGGTCCAGATACGTCCCCAGTGCGACGATCTTGCCGCCCCGCAGGCCGATGTCCCGCCGTTCGTCCAGGCCTTGGGAAGGATCGACCACCCTGCCGTTGCAGACCAGAAGGTCGTATTTCATGGTTCCTGGTGTTTGCCGCCAAGGAAAACCGGGTTGGCCCTGCAACCGGCATGGAACCCGGACCGGCAAATAGACTTGTCAAACGGTTTCAAGACATCCATTCTACTCTACCATGCTGGGCATGTGAGCCGTTCCGCCTTAAACCCCAGGGTGATCCCACGCTAACAAATGATGAATGATGAACGAATTCGGCTCGGGGGTGATTCCACGCTGCCGGATTCAGGTTGACCTGTGGGTCAGAGCCCCGTATCAGGCCCATTTCTCAGGTGGGTCGGCCCCCGCATCGCCCGTTTCCACGCCTGCTCGACGTTCACTCGCGTTCCGGCCCGCATGGTCGCTGAACCGCCTTTAGCGGCCCTTTGACACCAAGGGGCTTCAGACCCTATCGTCAACTCCATGATCCGCCCTGGCTGCTACCAACCGGAGCGACAGTTGCTGGACGGGTTTCGCACCGGTTAGAAGAAGGCGCCTTTCCACAGCGCACTGAGAAATGCAGGCTAACTGCCTGCTTGAGAGGAAGCAATGATCGACATCAACGAAATCGGCGCTACCGCCTTCGTAATAGCATCCATAAGATTCCTGGAGCCGGAACAGCCGCACCAACTCTTCAACGACCCCGACGCGCAGTGGTTCTCGAATGAGCGAGCCCTGGCAGCCGCGCGGAAACTCGACGAGGCCTTCCCGCCCTCGACCACGATGGTACGCTTCCGCACGCGCTACTTCAGCCGATTCATCGAGCGCGGAATCGCCGACGGAGCCCGGCAGGTGATCCTGCTCGGAGGCGGCTTCGACATGCGGTCCCACCTCTTCGACAACGCCGACGTGTCGTTCTTCGAAGTCGACCAGAAGGCCGTTCTTCCATATCCATCTGCAGGTCGATGGTCTGCCTCCTGTTGATGCTCGATCCCTTGGTCGACTGTGACAAGGGCGTCGAATCAAAACCCATTTTCTCAAGGCCGGCCCGTACGCCGGGATCGCCGATCATAATTTCCACCGGTCGAGGTTAACCCCCGACGCAGGCTGCGATTTCTCTCCCTCCAGCGTGCCTCAGTACCCTGAAAACGCCTCCTGTGCGATTTTCAGCCCGATCGGGCAAAAGAAGAGGCCGTAGGATGCCCTGTGCTGGACTTTCCCAGGGTCCAGCAACCCGCACACCCGGGAAAACCTGAGGGATGGGTCACTACGTGATAAGATAGGCGTTATGAATGTGGACACCATCGCCATCATCGTTGCGATCCTGGGGGTCGGCCTGGCCCTCTGGCGTGCGATTGCCACCATTCGCCAGGACATCGTTGACATTCGCCGGGACATTGACTCCCGCCACAAGGAGCTTCGCCAAGAAATTGACTCCCGCCATAAGGAAAGTCGACAAGATATGGCTGCACTCCGACAGGAGTTGCGCACCGATATCGGCGCCCTCCACGGCCGGATCGACGCTCTCTATCAGGCGCTCTTCAATCACAAAGACCCCGCCGCGTGAGGTCCGCTCCGTGCGGCAGGGTTACCCCCGACAAGAACCTTGATGAATCGATAGGCCAGGGTGCTGACGGCGGCGCCCCATGGAGCTGGGTGAGTCTCGATCCTGCCTCATTTGTCGAGGCAGGGCGCGGCCGCCACGGAGCGGGTTTGGGTCGGGAGTCCGGCGATGGAAGGGGATTGAAGAGTCGCGACGAGTTGGTGAAAGCGAGTAGGAATAGCATTAGGAGAGGGGATGATCTGGCGGGAGGAATTCGATCCGCTACGAGAATATGACGCCATGAGTCGTGCAAACAATGCTCGTCTCGGCTGTGTTAGAATCAATCCATGAGTGAGACAGGCACCATCATTGCCACGATCATAACCACCGGCCTTGCACTTGCAGGGCTTGTCCTGTATCTGTTCCGGTGGTTGCGTCAGGACATGCGAGACATGCGCCAGGAGGTGCAGTCGGTTCGCCAGGACCTACGGGAAACGGAGGCCCGGCTGAATTCTCGCATTGATGCGATTCACGCCCGTATCGACTCGCTGATCTCTTTGTTCAGCCGCCCTGGCAGCGCCGCATAATTGAGTTTGCCTGACAACTCTCTCGCTGGGGCATCATTCGCAGAGCCTTCAGCTACCCAAGAGGCCCAATACGGGCCTCTTCTTCATTTAGAGCTTGTTAGGAGCGGTGAGATTGCCGTATGAGGGAGAACAGTCGCGGTTGTTTAATCTTCCACCTCCCTCCAGGATTGAAGCTGAAGAACCCAAAGTCCTGCAACGTTCAGGCAAGTTACCTGCCAGGGAAGCGCCCTGACGGGCCCCACGGCGCAGTTGGGAAGCCGCGAAATGGCAGCCTCGGCGTCGTCGGCATGGATGGTTGTGAGCAAACCCCCATGGCGGGTGTCAAGCGCCAGTAGCAGATCCACAGCTTCTTCTCCTCGGACTGCTCCGACGACAATCATGGGAGCCTTTTGCAAAATTCTTCCAGTAAGCGGGATTTATTATCGGGAAGGGTCGTGCCCCCCGGGAGCGCGGGCGTCCCGCCCGCATCGGTCCGGGCGCAGCCCGGCCGGTCCGCTCTGCCTTCGATTCACGCAAAGGGCGCCGATTCTCCGCATTCGCCTTGGGGAAGAGCACCCCGCAACGGCAAGTCCGGCGCACAGTCGGAGGCAGTGGCGGTGGCTCGCATCCTGTTTGCAGAAAAAAGGTGCGGGCGGGACGCCCGCGCTCCCGGGTGGGCTTCCCCCCCATGACCGATTCCGAATTTTGCAAAAGGCTCATGGGTCAATCGGAACACGCACCCGATCATTGAGCGAGTCCGCTTCCTGTGCCGTAGCGTCTCGTCCTGATTATCCTGTGCATCCTGTCTATCCATGTTCAATAATCCGGGAATCCCGATTCGCGCGACAGGGTCCTTGTTCCCGATAGGCCATGAAGGTCCGTTGCTTGACTCTCGCATGATCCGCACGGCACGGCGGGGACCGGACCTGCCGGGAGGCGCTCATGACTCCTTTTGATGCTCTTCGAAAGCTGCTGCCGGGACGGATCGTCACGGTAGCGGGGGTCGGCTACCAAGAGGGCATTCCTGCCCGGGACGCCGACGCCGGCTGGCCCATGGGGGTGGTGCGCCGCGGCGACGGGGAACTGATCGTCGTGGACTATTTCGCCCATCGGCTCTGGAGGATCGATCGCCAGGGCGTTCTGCATCGGTTTGCGGGGGATGGAGTAGCCGGCAGCCGAGGCGACGGGGGGCCGGCGCTGGAGGCGCGGGTGCGCCACCCTCACGATCTGTGCCTGGACCGGGAAGGAAACCTCTATTTCACCGACTTGGGGAATGTGACCATCCGCCGGATCGACGCCGGGACCGGGCTCATCACCCGGGTCGCCGGCTCCGGTCGGCGGGGGCGGGGCGGTGACGGCGGGCCGGCGCTGGAGGCCGAGTTCGACTGTCCCTGCGGCCTGGCGGTCGACGAGCAGGGCCGGGTCTACATCTCCGACGAATGGTCCTGCACGATCCGCCGCGTCGATCCTCGAAGCGGAACCATCCGGGTCTGGGCGGGCCGCAGCGCGCGTCACTACCCCTCCGAGCGGGGCGGAAGCCGACCCTTTTTCGGCCCGGGCCTCAGCCTGATGGGGTATCACGGGGATGGTGGGCCGGCCGATGAGGCAGCCTTCCACCACCCCGAGCACCTGGCCTTCGATTCCAGGGGCGATCTCCATGTTTGCGACAACTCCAACGACCGCATCCGGAAAATCAACCGGAAGACCGGCGTGATCACCACCGTCCTGGGTAACGGCCAGCGGGCCTCCAACGGGGACGGGGGTCCGGCCGTGGAAGCCGCCACGCTGATGCCGGACGCCATCTGCCTGGATGTCCACGATAACCTCTACGTGGGGGAAAAGTATGGGTTCCGAGTCCGGAAAGTAGAGGCCGCCACGGGCGTCGTCAACACCCTGGTGGGCACCGGTGTCCCCGGCTTCGGACAGGAGGGGCTGCACGGTTCGGTGACCGAGTGCAACTCCTGCGAGGCCGCCATTTTCGCCGATCCCGACGGCACCGTGCACTGGGGAGATTGTTCGGGGAGATTGAGGCGTTACGACGGGCGGACCGGAATCGTGACGACCGCCCTGGGCGGCACCGGCGTGCATGACGGTGAAGTAGCGACCCGAGCCTTCCTGTGCGGTCCCGGTGGCCTGTCGCTGGGGCCGGACGGGCGCCTCTACCTCGCCGACGTCTGGAGCCAGCGCATCCGCGCCATCGATCCCGAGACCGGGATTATCCGCACGGTGGCCGGCAACGGCGCCCGGGCTTACGGGGGAGACGGAGGCCCGGCCACGGCTGCCTACCTGGGAAACCCCTACGACGTGTCGGTCGACTCGACGGGTCGTATTGTCATCGCCGACCACCGCCACGGTCACGTGCGCCGGGTGGAGCCGGACGGCACCATTCGGGGGGTTGCGGGAGCCGCCTTTCAATGGGACAAGGGCGATGGCGGCCCGGCCAACTGCGCCTGCCTGGTGGCCCCTACGGCCGTGGCCCACGATACCGAGGACAATATCTACGTCGGGGACGGGGAAGCGGGACGAATCCGCAGGATCGATCGATCCACCGGAATCATCGACAGCGTGGCCGGTTGCGGTCTTCCGGGCTACAGCGGCGACGGCGGCCCGGCCCGCCGGGCCCGGATCGGTTCTCCCTCGGCCATCCGCTTCGACGCTTCGGGAAACCTCTACTTCACCGATTCCACCTGCCACGTCATCCGCAGGGTAGACCGCGAGGGCCGCATCAGCACCGTGGCCGGCAGCGGCGAGGCAGGGTTTTCTCCCGACGGCGCCCCGGCCCTGAAGGCCCGCCTCCATGCGCCCGGCGGCCTGGCGATCGGCGGCGACGGCACCCTCTATTTCTCGGACCGCCACAACCACCGGGTGCGGCGCATCACCCCGAACGGCCTGCTGGAGACGGTGGCGGGCTGCGGGGAGGGCGGTGACTCCGGGGACGGCGGGCCGGCGACGGCCTCTCGCCTCAATGAACCGCTGGGCCTCTGTCTCTGCGGCGATGACCTCCTGTTCATCAGCGACCACTACAACAATCGCATCCGGGCCGTGAGGCTTTCGGCCGGAGATTGATGGGGCAGGTGGTGGTTACCCCCCACCGCATCAGCCTTCGCCATTCGGCTCGGCTTCTGCGACTCCCCCTCAAGGGGGGAGTGATACTTGAGTTTTCTTATGGGAGGTTTCGTCGGATTGTGGGCGGGATGACCTGTTGGGGGGGCTATTGCGCACTCCAGGGCATGGCCAGGGTGGGCTGGTTGGCGTAGCGTTGCATGGAAAAGACCAACCGGCTGCCGCAGCCGGGTTGCAGCCGCAACCTGGCCGACGGCCCGTCGATGGGGGTGGTCTTCCCGTTCAGGGTCACGCTCTGAAACCGGTGCTCGGCGTAGGCCCCTGCCTGGACGATCAGGTCGCGGGGATGCAGGGGGCTGATGTTCACCAGGGTGAGGGTAAGGCTGTCCCCCGTCAGCTTTTCGACCAGGGCCGCCACGTCCCGGGGCAGGCCGGATCGGCGGCGCTCCGGATCGAAGTAGCGAACGCGAGTGTGCAGGGTCCAGATCCTGCCGGCCAGATGGCCGCCGAGCATCAGGTTGACCAGGTTGCCGGTCCTGGCCGGATTGAGATCCAGGAGCCAGTCGGCCAAACGGGTCTCGGGCGTGGTCGGATCCTCTTCGATGTCCTGCATGGCGGCGCGCAGGCTCTCGAAGTCTCTTCGCAGAGCTTTCTCCGGGTACGCCGGGTCGGCTCCCTCCAGGAAGCCGATCCAACCGGTCCGAGGCAGGCGCTCCAGGTCCCTGCGGTCCATCGACCACAGGTAGATTTCCATCAGGCGGTCGATGAACAGGTTGGTTGTCCAGCGGTACCACTCTTCCCGGCCGCTGAACTTGTAGCCTCGGGGGTCCCCATACATCTGGGGAACCATGAGTTGGCCGTCGACGACCTTCTTTTGAGCATAAATGTTGTCCATCTGGCGGCGGAGGGTGTCGATGTAGCCGGCATCGCCGGTCAGGAGGTAGGCGTTGCCGAAACCCGGCCAACTGCCCGCCGCAAAGGTGTTCCGGTGGGCGATCCGCTCGATTTCCCCGTCGAAGATGGTGAAGTTCCATCCATAGGTTCCCTTGTACCACTTGCCGCCATACTCCCCGCCGATGGTGCCGTCCAGACCGATGTTGGTGGGAATGTTGCCCCCGTTGGCCTCGATTCTTTCCTTCCAGGCATCCACGTACTCCAGCGCCCACTCCCGGTATTTCGGTTCCCGAGTGAGCATGTAGGCGTTGAGGGCCAGATTGGTGGCCGCCAGGTTGAGCGGATGGTCTCCCACGCTGTCGAGGTATTCGTCGCAGTGAGCCAGCATCTTGGGGTAGACCTCTTCCAGGTCCAGCATCCTGCTGCGGCCGAAAGGGCTGTGCAGGAGGTGAAAGCGGCCCGGGACCGGATCTCCCACCCAGTCGTAGGTGGTGGCCTTGCGGAGCATGGGGCCCTTGCTGCCGTTCCATATGCTGCGGATGATCCTGTGCTCGGGGTCGTAGTTGGGTGCTTCGGGATCCTCGTTCATGTAGAGTCCGGCGAAGCGTTTCATGCGCTCCCGCAGAGGGGCCGAACCCGGTTCGGAGAGCCCCTGGAACATGAACCCCCGCATCCCCTCCCCGGTATGGAACCAGTCCGACATGGTGATGAAGTCGCGGTGGTAGGCGCCCTCCCGGGCCAGGTCGGTCAGGGTGGTTCGAAGCTGGCCATACTGGTGCAGGTGGCCCTCCAGCGCCTTCTTGAACAGATCCAGAACGGCGTCGGATGCCCCCAGCGCATGCAGCAGCGTCCAGTTGTGAAAGGTCTCGATGGCGTCGTCGGGTCCGTCCAGAGTCCCCCAGCGGGGCGTGTGCAGGAGGTGGCCTCGCTCATCCACATACTTGGCGGCGAAGATCTCGCAGGCTTCGGAGTTGAGGCGCAGCAGCTCGCGCTCCATTAGCGCCCAGGCCGGCGGGGGCATCGGGCGATCCAGCACCAGGAGAGGGTTTTCGGCGGCCATGGGCCTGCAGCAGATCAGCCCCGCCAGCAGCAGGGGGAGGAAGATTCGTGGAATCATTGGAGACTGTCGGGGTGGCGTTCGCGGGACGCCCGGCCTTGTATTGTCCTATAGAATACGGCCTTCGGCCAGGACAAGTTCCCCCTGGATCAGGATGATCCCACCCTACCAGATTCAGGGGACAATGATGAATGATGAGTGATGAATGATGAATGACTTTCGGCTCCGGGGGGTTTCCAGGCGCGAACCGCTTGCAAACCACCCAAATCGACTGGAATCAGCCCTCCCGGAGAGAGAAAAATTAGCGTGGAATCACCCTGCCCCCCGGATCTCTAGTGAAGATATCCACGAATGGACACGAATATACTGATTGATGAGTTGAGCCTTTTGCAAAATTCCGCAGACAAGGGTTTAGTGGATCGGGAGAGGGGACAGGAAATTCCAGGGGCAGGGCTGCTCTGTGCCTGAGTGGCCACAAGAGGCACAAAAGCTGGAATCGCCAAGTCTCAAATCTCATTTAGGAATCAGGATTTCCAGAACGCGGTTCTCCGTCGAACGGCCACAAAAGGCACAAAAACGGGATTGGGCAAGACTGGGGCCTGATTTTGTGCCGAGCCTTTTGCAAAACTCGGAGCGGGGCAAGGCTTTGGACTGGTGAAGGTGATGTTCTGCTGATGAATCGCCGACAGCAAAGACCGTTTTGAATGGGAATACCCGGATCCAAAGGCTGGATGGCAGGTTTTCTCCGGATGCAGGCACAACTCACCCTCTCCCTGTCTTTCAGCGGGTGTTCCTCCTGCGGTTTGGGGTCAGTGGCGGTGCTCAAAGCACCCAGCGCATCAACTGTTCTACCGTCAGCGCCAGAATGCCGAACATCAGGTGGCAAAAGACCTTGCCATGGCCGCGAACCCTTACGTGCCGCCCGCCGAAGTCGTCCTTGAGCCGTCCGTTGACCCGCTCCACGGTGGAACGTTCCCGGTAGCGCCGCGCCTCGGGGGACACCTGACCGATCAAGCGCTTTGCGAGCGCCTCCCGCTTCCGCTCGGCTTTCAACTCCGACCGCCTGCGGGGGTTGGTGTCGATGATCGGCACATGGCCCAGTCGTCGGCTGTAGGCTCGGAGTTCGGGCGCATCATAGCCGCTGTCCATCAAGTCGTAGAGGCTGTCAACCCGCTTGGCGGTCAGCGTCGCCAGCGGGATGGCGGCCTGAGAGTCATGCACCGAGGCTGAGGTCAGCAGACAACTGATGGGAATCCCGCCGTCGATGGCGTCGATGTGCAGCTTGTAGCCGGTCCAGCGCTCCTGATGCCCCTTCCCGTTGCGCTTGACGCCGATGTCACACTCTTTCGGCAGGTCCTCCAGCATCTCCTCCAGCGTCATCGACCCCTGCCGCTCCAACCGGCGGGGTTCCTTCGGCCTTTGCTCACCCTTCGGCGGCCGGCCCCGCCGCCGCTTCCGCTTCGCCTTCGCGGCAGGCTTGAGCGCTGGCCTCTCCCGTCCCTCAATCGCCGTCGAGTCCCTCGACACGTGACCTGCCAAGTGGCCCTCCAGCGTCCTCTCCAGCAGGGCCTCGTGCAATCGCCCCGGCAGGTCGCTCTCAGCGAACTCCCCAAAGGCCCGCGAGAAGGTCGCCTCGCTCGGCACATTCCCGGCCTTCTCCCAGCCACACAGCCGGCGTAGCGTCGCCTCGTTCCTCAGCCGCTCCACCAGCCCCCGCGTGGTCGCCACGTCCAGCACTGCCTTCGCCAGGAAGGCCCGCGCCAGCGCCGCCCGATCCTCCAGCGGCCGCCCCCGCCAGCCCCTCGGGTAGGGCAGCCGCTCCTCCACCCGCACCAGTTCCAACACTCGCACCAGCCGCTGGTAGCGCTCCCCCAAAGGGCCCAGAGCCTCCTCCAGCCGGGGGAACAGCTCCCGTTGAAAGGTGAACCAGTGTCGTGATAGGGTTTGTTTAAGGGACAAGGTCTGCCTCCGCTCATCATGTGGTTTTGGCACCTTCATGATACAACAGAGTGTGGTCTTGTCCCTCCTCGCACCGATCCTCTTATCCTTTACAACCCAAAAATCCCGCTACCTGAGGACTTTTGCAAAAGGCTCTGCCTTTTGTGCTTTTTGTGGTTGAGCCGTTCACCCCATTCACTTGGCAGCGGCAGCCTTCCCAGGAGAAGCCGGGGGAGAGGTGACTCGCGGGGCAAGTCCGCTCCTCTGTTGTTTTATGGAGATGCCCGATTCCGAATTTTGCAAAAGGCTCGAGTTGTCAATTGGAGGGTGTGCCAACCAAAATGGATGCCAACTCTGATTTGCTCGGTCATGTCAGTTGCAGCTTACGCGGCCGAGTGGTTGCCGGCAGTTACCGGACCTGCCGGCTGACCTACACGGCCGGTTTCTACGGCATTGACGACACCGGCTCCATCAAGGTGGCGATGCGCTACGCCACCGACTGCGGCGTGCCCCAGTTCGATCGGCCCGACGCCCCCAACTACACCACCGCCCGGGCGTCCAACGGCGCCCGCCTCCAGTTGCGCTACGATCCCAAGGACAACCTCAGACCCTGGGGCAGGACGCTGCACCTGAGAGTCGTCCAGGGGTTCCTGCGCCAGGGGGATCGGATCGACCTGACGCTGGGAGACCGCAGCGGCGGATCACCCGGTTGGCGAATTCAGACCTTCGTTGAAAAAACCTTTGAGCTTCGGGTGCTGGTCGACCGCTTCGCCACCTATTCCTTCGACCGCTTGCCGGATTCTCCCAGGTTCCGGGTGGTGGCCGGCAAGCCGGTGCGCCTGGTGGCGGTGGCTCCCACCCTGGCCGCCGCCGGCGAGCCGATTCCGGTCCGCAGCAAGCTGGAGGATCGTTGGGGCAATCCGGTGGGGCGCCCGCGAAAAACAGTCTTCCCCGCCTTTGACGAGCCCGGAAACCACACCCTTTCCGTGAAAGACACCCGAACCGGGCTGGCGGGGCGAACCAATCCCATCCGGGTCGGCGGAGGGAAACGGTTCGGGAGATTCTGGGCCGATCTCCATGGCCAGAGCGAGGAAACCATCGGAACCAACTCCATCGGGGACTACTTCCGCTTTGCCCGCGACTACGCCTTCCTGGACATCTGCTCCCACCAGGGCAACGACTTTCAGATCACCGACGGCTTCTGGCGGAAGATCCAGGCCACCACCCGTGAATTCCATGAGCCGGGACGGCTGGTGACCTTTCCCGGTTGGGAGTGGAGCGGTAACACCGCTCTGGGCGGGGACCGCAACGTGATTTTCCGGGACGAAGGCGGGCCCATCGGCCGCAGCTCCCGCGCCCTGCTTTCCCCGGCGCAGGCCCGGGAACCCTGCTGCCCGACCGTGGAGGAACTGTTTGCCCGCTTGCGGGATTGCGGGAGGGAGGTGATGGTCATCCCCCACGTCGGCGGACGCTATGCCGACCTGACCCGCCACGACCCCGGACTGGAATGGGCGGTGGAGGTTCATTCGGCCTGGGGGACGTTCGAATGGATGTTGGCCGACGCCTTCGCGCGGGGGCATCGTCCGGCGATCGTGGCCAATTCCGACGGACACAAGGGCCGCCCCGGAGCCAGCTATCCGGGGGCCGGCAACTTCGGCAGCTACGGGGGGCTCACCTGCGTCCTGGCCGAGGCCCTGACCCGCGAAAGCGTATGGGACGCCTACCGGGCCCGGCGGGTCTACGCGACCACCGGCGCTCGCATGGATCTGGATGTCGAAACCGACGGTGGAGTTCCGATGGGGGGCCTGCTCCCCCTTGGGTCCGGTTCGGATCCCGAGTTTCGCATCCGGGTCTGCGGAACCGCCCCCATTGAGCGGGTCGAGGTTCGTAACGGAACCCAGGTGGTGGAGTGTTTTCGAACCGCCGCCGCCGATCTTTCCAATCGCATCAAGCTGCTCTGGGAAGGCGCCGAGGTGCGGGGGCGAGGCCGGCAGGTCGATTGGAGGGGGTCATTGACCCTGTCCGGTAATCGGATTCAGGGGGTGACCCCCTTCAATTTCCACAATCCTGATCTACCCTGCCGGCAAACCAGCCCCACCCGGCTCGAATGGGAATCCATCACCACCGGCGGGGTGGCCGGCCTGATCCTGGAGTTGGCCCGTCCGGAAGCCGGCCAAATCCGGGTGGACACCCGTCAGACCTGTCTCGAGGCGCGGCTCCAGGGCCTGGGCGTGGAAGGCAGGACCTGGCCCCTGGGCGGCCTGGACAAGCGCATCTCGCTCTACCGGCTGCCGGCCGCCGGCGGTCCGGCCGATTGTGAGTTCACCTTCAGGCTTCCCGCCGGAGACTGCCGCCGGGGGGACAATCCCATCTTCGTCAAAGTGGTTCAGGAAGACGGGCACATGGCCTGGTCGAGCCCGATCTATGTGGTGAAGGAGTAGTCCCTTGCGGGAAGGGTAGGCGGCTGGTAGAGTTTGGGCTGCTCCGCGGGGGCTTGATCTGAAGACACCCAGGAGGTCAATCCTTTCCATGGCCCTGGTCGACACTCGATGGCAGCGAACGGCGACCCTGTGCGCGCTCTATTTCGCCCAGGGGATTCCCTGGGGATTCATGCTGATAACGCTGCCCTCCTATCTCTCCTACAACTACCAGATTCCCGACAGCGATATCGGAGCCCTCAAGGCCATCATCCTGGTGCCCTGGTCCTTCAAGCTGATCTGGGCTCCCTTGATGGACAGCTTCACCATTCGCTCCATGGGGAGGCGACGTCCCTGGATCATCGGGGCCGAATTGATGATGGCCCTGACGCTGCTGGGATTCATCGGCATCGTCGATCCCTCCCAGGAGTTGAAGTTCATCCTCTACATGTACTTTCTGCACAACTGCTTTGCCTCCCTGCAGGACGTCTGCACCGACGCCCTGGCGGTCGACATTCTGCCTCCCCATGAACAGGGGCGGACCAACGGCTTGATGTGGGCTTCCAAGCTCATCGGCAAAGGGGTGGGCGCCTGGAGTCTTTCCCATGTAATCAACGTGTGGGGGCTGGAGGCCTGCGCGGCCGTCCAGGTGCTGTTGCTGCTGGCCATCATGCTGGTCCCCATAATCTTCCTGGAGCGGAGGGGCGAGAAGCGGTTCCCCTGGAGCGTGGGCCGGGCCGCCTCCGCGGCCGTTGGGAGCGTGAGCAACCCGCTCCGGGTCCTGGGCAGTGTTCTCAGGGCGTTTTCGCTGACGACCACCTGGGTCTTCATCCTGTTCACGCTGGCCAAGCTGATCGGGTTGGGAGTCAACGAGGTCCTGTCCAACGTGCTGTACACCCAGCACCTGAGTCCCCGCTGGACGGATGTGGAGTTCTCGAGAGCTTCCGGACTGTATGCCACCGCTCCCATTATCCTGGGCGCCGTGGGGGGCGGCTATCTGGCCGACCGCTATGGGAGGCGGCTGATCCTCTCGGTCGGCTATATCGGCTATGGGGCGGCTTGTGTGATCTTCGCGGCATTCCCCGGCCTGTGGAACGAGGTCTGGTTCGCCATGTCCTATTTGCTGTCCTACGAGACCCTGGCGGCCATCGGTTCGGTCGGGTTCCTCTCCATGGCCATGAGGATCTCCTGGACCGTGGCCGCCGGAACGGTGTTCACCACCTACATGACGCTGTCCAACGTTTCCCACGTCATCGGGAACTGGCTGGCCGGCCCGATACGGGAGTGGTTGCTCGCGCTGCAGGGGGGCGCGGCCGACCCGCTGGTTTCCTACCAGTGGGCTTTGGGGTTGGCGGGGATCATCACCGTCGCCCCGGTCTTCCTGCTGTTCCTGGTGAAGACCGGAGAGGTCGACCACGCCCGCGCCGCCGAATCCCCGGCGTAGGGAGGATGCATGCCCGATCGATACCGCATCGAGGACAGCCGCCAGCTTGCCACGCCGGCGCTGGTGGTCTTTCTGGAGCTGGTCCGGGAAAACCTGGACCGGATGGTGGTGATGGCCGGAGACCCGGCCCGGCTGCGGCCCCACGTGAAGACCCACAAGACCCGGGAGGTGGTCCAACTGCAGATGCAGCAGGGAATCGACAAATTCAAGGCGGCCACCTTTGCCGAGTGCGAAATGGTGGCTCGGGCCGGCGCGCGGGACATCATGCTGGCTTACCACCTGGTGGGGCGCAACATCGAGCGGGCCGTGCGCTTCGTGCAAGCCTTTCCCGAGGTCCGGTTCATGGTGATCGCCGACCACCCCGAACCGGTGGAAGCCCTGTCCGGGGCCATGGCCGAGGCCGGACAGCAGGTGGAGGTCCTGCTGGACCTGGATACCGGCCAGCAACGCACCGGCCTTCCGGTCGGCAACCGTGCCCGCCGGCTCTACGGGCAGATCGCCGAGAGCCCGGGACTGCGGGCGGGGGGATTCCACGTTTACGACGGCCACATGCGCCATCCTTCACTGGCGGAACGGACGGCTGCGGTGAAGAAGCAGTTCCGGGAGGTGGACGGCTTTCGCCGGGAGCTGACGGCTGCCGGCCGGGAGGTGCCGCGCCTGGTCTGCGGAGGGTCGGTGACCTTTCCCGTCTATGCCGGGATGGAGCATCCGGCCATCGAGCTCAGCCCGGGCGCCTGTATTTTCCACGACGCCGGATACGGAACCGGTTTTCCCGATCTCCCTTTCGTGCCGGCGGCGGTCGTTCTGACCCGCGTCATCAGCCTGCCGGGAGAGAACCGGGTCACGCTGGACCTGGGCTACAAGGCGGTGGCCTCCGACCAACCCATGGAAACGCGGGCGGTTTTCCCCCAACTGCCCGATGCCGAGCTGGTCCTGCAGAACGAAGAGCACCTGGTGATTGAGACTTCCCGCGCGGGGACCCTGCGCCCGGGAGACGAGTTGACCGCCATTCCCTGGCATATCTGTCCCACCACCGCCTTGAACAGGGAAGTGGTGGTGGTCAGCCGGGGACGCATCCTGGAGCGCTGGGAAGTGGCTGCCCGCGACCGCTGACCGCTGCCTGACGGTTTAGCCTTGGCTGGGATGCGGGCCGGGTCCGGATGGGCGGGTCCGGCGCCTCCAATCCCGCCAGTTGACCCAGGCTGAAATGGCCAGGGCGGCCACGCCGAACAATACCACCGAGGCATCCAGCAGGTCCGGATTCCAATCCTTTCCCGTCAGCCGGTCCATGTAGTACTTGATGAATGAATTCGGAAGGCCGGTCTCGCCCATGGCCTCCTTGACCTGCCAGTGCCAGTCGGTGCTGGGACAGTAGCCGAAGCCGTAGAACCATCCCAGGCCAAACCAGGAGAAGAGGGTGAGGATCATCAACCCCAGGTGGAAGCAGCGGGTTCGCCTCCAGATCCATCCCGTCAGGTTGAAAACGATCTGAACGGTGTGGAGGACCATGAAGAAGAGGTCCAGGAATGCGTACATGGGACGACCTTTATAAACCAACTGCCGATGCTCGACTTTGAGCCTTTTGCAAAATATCGTCCACATCATGCCCGGGAATCAAGCAAGGCGCCTGTTTCAGCGCTCGGGTTTCTTGAAGGACGTTAAGGGAAATTGCGGAACGGACGCCACCTCCCGGGGATCACAACCCTTCCCGGTAACAAGTCCCGCTTACTGGAAGAATTTTGCAAAAGGCTCCATTGTAAACTCGCCGCCCGGTTCCACTGAGACAAAAGTTGCAGGTAGAATGGAGTTTGCCCCAACCCCGCCCGGCAGGAACTTGTGAACCTCCTCAATCGCTACACTTCGATCGCTCGGGTCCTCGATCCCCGATACCCCACCAACCGCGCCGTCCTGCTCCTGCTGCCGGTGGCCGCCGGCGTTGCGGGCGCCATGGCCCTGCTGCGGGGAAGCGGGTTGCCGGATATTGCGCTATCGGCTCTGTTTGGAACGGCGGCGGCGGTGGC
The DNA here is from genome assembly GCA_963665655.1 of Terriglobia bacterium. Taxonomy (GTDB): domain Bacteria; phylum Acidobacteriota; class Terriglobia; order Versatilivoradales; family Versatilivoraceae; genus Versatilivorator. The sequence continues at coordinate 1,866,304 of OY762429.1, read as the reverse complement.
CGGTTGGTCGTTTGCGCGAGAACTGGCTCCCGATCTGGAACGGCTTGCCTTCCTCGGCATGCTGCTGACCTTCGGCGCCTTCCTGGCCGTGGAATCCTCCAGCCTGGTGCTCCTGTTTGCGGCCCAGTTTCTGGTGCGCATCGTCAACCGCAGCGTCGGTCTGCCGGCCCGAATTATCGATTCGGCTTTCGTCGCGGGGCTCACCCTCTGGGCGACGTGGGCCGGTCCCTCTCCCGGACTGGCGCTCATCGGCGCCCTGGCCTTTGGACTGGATGCTTCCATGAAGGAGCCTTTTCGCCGTCACTGGATTTTCGCCGGCATCTGCCTGGCGGCTGCCGGGCTCTCCCTGGACAGGCAGGGACAGTGGTGGCTTCCGGAGAGCCTGCCGGCAACCGCGGCCGGACTGCTCCTGATCGTGGGGGTCGGGTACGGTCTGACGATGTGGCAAACCCGCAGGGTGAAATCCCTGGCTGACGTCAGCGGAAACCCCCTTTCTTCGGCCCGGGTTCTGGCCGGCATGGCGGTGGGTCTGCTGGTCGGATTACAGGCGCTCGCCCGGGGACAGGCGGGACTTGAGGCGTCGGCCCTGGTCTGGGCGGTCCTGGCGTCAGTGCCGCTGGGCGCGCTGGTGTGGCCGCGGCGTTAGAGTCGGAAAACACCGGTGGCAGGCAATGGGTCCGCCGGTCTCCAACGCAGGCAGCGGATAGAGCGGAATGATCGGTATTGAAATCAGGTTGCTGGATCAACTGGTGGTGGCCGCCGGCTTCGCGGTGCTCGTCCTGATCGGCGTGCGCTCGGCGCGATCCAGCCGGACCGACGAAGGCTACTTCCTGGCGGGCAGGTCCATGCCGGGATGGGTGATCGGGTTTTCGCTGATGGCCACCATCGTCAGTTCCGTCACTTTTCTGGCGCTGCCGGCCTTCGCCTACGGAGAGGGCAACTGGCGGAACTTCGTGGGCCATTTCGGCTACATCCCCGCCATCGCGATCGCAGTCCACCTGTTCATCCCGATGTACCGGTCGACCCGGGTCAGTTCGGCCTACGAGTACCTGGAACGGCGGTTCGGGCTCTGGGCCAGGATGTATGCCGCCGGCACCTTTGTCCTGTTTCATTTCATTCGCACGGGCATGGTGCTCTATACGGTCTCCCTGGCCATCCAGTCGATCCTGGGGACGGGGGAGGCCTCGGTGCCGGCCATTATCGTAGCCGGGGGCGTGCTGGTCTCCATCTACACCGTGGTGGGTGGCCTCAGGGCCGTGATCTGGACCGACGTCTTCCAGGGAATCGCCCTGATCGGCGGCGGCCTGGTTTGCCTGCCGATCATCCTGTCCCAGATTCCCGGAGGTTTCTCCGAGTTGATTCGGGTGGCCGCCGCCGACAACAAGTTCGACCTGGGCGATCCCACCTTGAGCCTGCAGGGGAAGACCCTCTGGGCCTACCTGTTTGCCGAGTTCATGATCCTGATGCACCTGATGGGCACCGATCAGACCAACGTGCAGCGCTATGCCGCCGCGGCCAGCGACAAGGCGGCGGCCCGGGGAGCCTGGATCGGTTGCTGGCTGTCGGTGCCGACCTGGAGCTACTACCTGTTTCTGGGCACCTGCCTCTACGTCTATGTGAAGGTGGTGCCGGGGACGGGGCTGGAGGGCCTGCCTCCCGATGCCGTTTTTCCCCGCTTCATCCTGACTCAGGTTCCGGCCGGAGTGGGCGGCTTCGTGCTTTCGGGACTGCTGGCCTCGGCCATGTCCACCCTGGATTCCAGCATCAACGCTACCGCCGCTACCGTCACCACCGATTTCTACAGGAGGCTTTGGGTCAAGGGCCGGGATCCGCTCCACTACGGCAGGGTAGGGAAGCTGGTGAGCCTGCTGTTCAGTCTGGTGATGATCACCACCGCCTGCGGCATCCACTTCTACCGCGTTTCCGAGACCCTGGACGACCTTCAGCGCATGCTGCTTTCGGTCATGGGCGGGGGATTGCTCAGCCTGTTCCTGGTCGGCTTCGTGACGCTCCGGGTCAACAGCCGGGCAGCCATGACGGCCACCGCCGTCACCGTGCTGTCGGTAGCCGGCTGGCTCTTCATGGATACGCCGCTGGGACGGGGATTGTTCCCGGGTTTGGCCGCGGCCATGCCCGGCAATTTCTGGGTCAGCACCTTCGCCAACCTGATGCTTTTCGGCATAGCCACCTTCGCCAGCCTGCTGATGGGCAGCCGCAAGCAGTGGAACCTGGCCGGGCTGACGATCTGGAGAGGGCGGGCCGGCCTGGACTGAAGCGGGTGCCGCTGGTGCGTCGGTCTACAACATGGCGATCCATCTTGCGAGGATCGGATGAGCAAAGTAAGATCTGAGGGCGATTGACGACAGTTGAAAGATGAATCGACATGGGTAAGGTTTTCATTTCAATAACCTTCATGGAGCCGTCTCGACCTGGGCATGAGCTTGCTCCCTACCGCCCTCCCGCTCATCTGGACCTGTCACGTAGACCCACGGCATGACACCAAGCCGCGCAGAGTATAAGAGGGAATACACTACCCTTTGGCGGACGGGAAACTGTTTCGCCGGGATAGAGCGGCTATTGAACAGTGCGCTGAGTGTCATGGATCCCCCACCCAACGATTTCTTGTCAAACTGAGACACTGCCGGCGTTGAGGTTGACTTTTCAAGCCCTTGGAGGTAACTTTACCCTTCCGACAAAGCTCATCTTCCCTTGGATTCTGACGGCCACATGACCCTTTCGCTTCGACCTCTGCTGGTCTCCTGTCTTCTGCCGGTCCTGGCGCTTCCCGCCGCCGGCGAGGTGGCCGCCGTCCCGCCGGAGTCGGAGGAACGCTTCCAGCGTGAGATCCGGCCCATCCTGAGCCGGAACTGCCTCGCCTGTCACGACGGCGAAACCCGCCAGAGCGGACTGGTGCTGGATAGCGTGGCCGATATCCTCGAGGGAGGCGCCCTTTCGGGTCCCGCGGTGCTGGCCGGGCAGAGCGGCGCCAGCCCCCTCGTCCAGTACCTCAAGGGGGAAAAGCAGCCCCGCATGCCCCTGACCGGCAGTCCGCTGCCGGAAGCCGACATCGCAGCCATCTCCCAATGGATCGACCAGTTGCCGGCGACAACTGCCGGAGAGGCCCGGGAGGAGTCGCTCTCCTGGCCCTGGACGCCCCTGGCGGAGCCACCGCTGCCCGAGGTGCGCAACCGTTCCTGGGTCGGAAACGGGGTAGACGCCTTTATCCTGGCCAGGCTGGAAGAGAAGGGGATGGTTCCGGCGCCGCCCGCCTCCGACCGCGCCCGCCTGCGGCGCCTCTATTTCGGATTGATCGGGCTGCCGCCCACCCCGGAGGAGGCGGAGCGCTTTCTGGGCGACCCCTCCTCCGAGGCCTATCGCCGGGAGATCGAAAGCCTGCTCTCCCGTTCCGAATACGGCGTCCGCTGGGGCCGCCACTGGCTCGACCTGGTTCGCTACGCCGACACCGGGGGAGAGTCGACCGACGATGCCCGCTCCCATCTATGGCGATACCGGGACTACGTGATCCGGGCGTTCAACCAGGATCGACCCTACGACCGCTTCATCAAGGAACAGATCGCCGGCGACGCCTACCGCCACTACGGCGATGAGGCCAGGCTGGGAACCGGGTTCCTCTATCAATGGATTCCGGTGCAGCGGGACAGGGGGCCGGAGCGGCGCCGGGATGTCCTCAATGACGTGGTCGGGACCACCGGTTCGGTCTTTCTGGGCATGACCCTGGGTTGCGCCCGCTGCCACGACCACAAGTACGACCCCATTCCCACCCGCGACTACTACCGGCTGGAGGCTTTCTTCGCCCCGCTGCTGCTCAAGGCCACCTCCGTCCCCTTTACCGAGTTCGAACTGGCCGGCCGGCAGCCCGAGGTCTGGAAAGAGAAGGCTGCCGCCTGGGACGGCGTCCTGGAATCCCGCAAGGCCCTGGGGGAGCGAAAGAAGGCGGAATTCAAGGCCCGCATGAAGGCCCACCGCTCGCCGGTCATGGCCCAGGACCTCAAGGACTGGGCCCTGGAGGTCACCGACACCGATCTGAGATGGGCCATGAAGCGGGGAGTGCTCTTCAGCAAGGAGGAGCAGGACCTTTACCAGTTGCTGCGCAAGCAGACCACCCGCTTCGCCAACCCCAACAACCCGGGCTATTTCAAGCCCATGGCCTTCACGGCTTCCGATTCCCCCCTTCGGCACACGGTGGGCACTTACGTGCTGAAGGGCGGCAACTACCTCTTGAGGGGAGAGGAAGTGCAGCCGGGCTTTCTCAGCGCGGTGACGGGACACTCCGATCCGGTGAATCTGGAAGGGCTGTCCAGCCGGCGCAAGGTGCTGGCCGAGTGGATCGCCAGTCCCGACAACCCCCTCACCGCCAGGGTGATGGTGAACCGCATCTGGCAATACCACTTCGGCACGGGGCTGGTGCCCCAGCCCAGCGACCTGGGGAAGAACGGAGGCGGGACCCGCCATCCCGAGCTCATCGACTGGCTGGCCTGGAAATTCATCCGGAGCGGGTGGAGCGTGAAGGCCATCCATCGCCTGATTCTGCAGTCGAACACCTACCAGCAGGCCCTGCGCCATCCCCGGTGGGAGTCCTACGAGGAAATCGACAGCGCAAACCGCTACCTGTGGAAGCGCAGCCCCATTCGCCTGGAGGCCGAGGTCATTCGCGACAGCCTGCTGGCGGTCAGCGGCGAGCTGAATGCCCTGCAGGGGGGGCCGCCCTTCTTCCCCAGGATCGACCAGGAGGTCATGGACCGGGCCGGCACCTGGTGGGAGCCCTCTCCGGTCGAGGACCGCAACCGGCGGACCGCCTACATGCTGCAGTGCCGCTCCCTGCAGTCGCCCATGATCAGCGCCTTCGACGGGCCCAATATCCAGGAGACCTGTCCCGTGCGGGGAGTGACCACGGTGACTCCCCAGGTGTTCGCCCTCTTCAACAGCGACTTCTCCCATGAGCAGAGCCGGGCCATGGCCCGGCGCATCGTCGGAGAGGTGGGGACCGATCCGGAGCGGCAGATCGAGCGGGCCTTCCAACTGGCCCTGCAGCGGCCGCCCTCCCCCTCGGAAAGGCAAAAGTGCCTGTCCTTTTTGGGCGGAAGCCGGGATCTGCCCGGCGGGAGCCGCGAGTTGACCCTGAAGACGATTTCCTTTGCGGACAGCGCCGGTGTTGAAGGGAAAGCGCCGTCGCAAGCAGGATCCCGAAAATATTCGTTGGCCGGTCTCTGCCTGGTCCTGTTCAACATGAACGAATTCGTGTTCCTGGAATAGCCTGAAGGGCAACGGAATCGAAAAGGAGTCCCCGATGCCAAAACCGGAATTCAGCTTCTGCGGACAGGTTGAGCCCAGACCCGACCCACGCCTGGGCGGGTTGGGGCGCAGGGACTTCCTGTTCCGGTTCGGCCGCGGCGTCGGAAGCCTGGCCCTGTCCTCGCTGCTCTTCCAGGACACCCTTCTCGGCTCTCGCCGCACGCTCGAGGATCCCCTCCTGCCCAAGGCTCCCCATTTTGAGAGCAAGGCCAAGTCCTGCATCTTCCTCTTCATGGAAGGCGCGCCCAGCCAGATGGACACCTTCGATCCCAAGCCCGCTCTGGACAAGCACCACGGCACGCCGGTCACCCGGATTTACGGGAGCATGGAAAAACGGATCTACGTCGGCAGCCCCTTCAAGTTCGCCAGGCACGGGCAGTGCGGCATGGAGGTTTCGGACATCTTTCCCCACCTGTCGACCTGCGTGGACGACATCGCGGTGGTCCGGTCGCTGCACACCGATTCCCACAACCATCCGGCGGGCTGCTTCCTGATGAACACCGGGGTCTCCATTCCGGGAAGTCCCTCGGTGGGCTCCTGGCTGGTCTATGGCCTGGGCAACGAGAACCGGAACCTGCCCTCCTTCGTGGTGTTGCCGGACCGGCGGCGGGGCATTTCGGGAGGCGCGGTCAACTACTCCAACGCCTATCTGCCGGCGGCCTGTCACGGCACCATGCTCAACCCCGACGGTGTCCCCATCGTGGACCTGCAGCCACCCGCGGGGATGGGGCGGGAGGAACAGGAGGCCAGCGTCAAGCTTCTGAACGAGCTGAACGAGCCCTACCTGGAGTCGGACCCCTCCAACAGCGGCCTGCTGACCCGCATGAAGAACTACGAGCTGGCCTTCCGCATGCAGTTCGCCGTTCCGGGGGCCCTGGACATCGACAGCGAGTCGGAGAAGACCAAGGAGCTCTACGGGCTCAACGACAGGATCACCGAGCCCATGGCCCGCAAGTGCCTGATGGCCCGGCGCCTGGTGGAGCGCGGGGTGCGCTACGTGCAGGTCTACTGCAGCGGCTGGGACTCCCACGAGAATATCGCCGCCGAGCATCGAATGCGCGGCTATGAAACCGACCGGCCGGTGGCCGCCCTCCTGAAGGACCTGAAGCAGCGGGGCCTGCTGGACCAGACCCTGCTGGTCTGGGGCGGCGAGTTCGGACGCACCGCCGACAATTCCATGTCCTTCTTCCGTTCCAACCCCGGCCGCGACCACAACAAGGAGGCCATGGTGATGTGGTTCGCCGGCGGAGGAATCAAGGGCGGCACGGTGGTCGGCAACACCGACGAGTTGGGCATCAAGGCCGCCGAGAACGTCTACCACCTGCACGACCTGCACGCCACCATCCTTCGCCTGATGGGTCTGGACGACATGCGACTGACCTACTACCATGCCGGACGCCTCAAGCGGCTCACCGACCTGGGCGGAAGGCCCATCAAGGAAGTCCTGGCCTGACGTCTCCGGCGCCTGGCCCTGCAAACGCCTCTCCCACCTTGCCGTGCACCCCGGGGAATCGCTCCCCTTCTCCAGGCTGCGTCTCGATTCCATTGAAGTCCCGCGCCGGCGGCAATAGGCTGCCGTGCGTCCCGCACAGTTTCTGAAAGGAGGTCGTCATGGTTTCCATCCTGTCGCTCTGGCTGCCGGTGTTGATTTCGGCGGTGCTGGTCTTCGTTGTGAGTTCCGTCATTCACATGGTCCTGAAAACTCACAAGGGGGACATGGGAGCCTGCCCCGAAGAGGCCAAGGTGATGGATGCGCTCCGGCCCTTCAAGATCCCGCCGGGCAACTACGTCGTCCCCTGCGCTTCCGACTTCAAGGAGATGTCCACGCCGGAGTTCGTGGAGAAGATGAACAAGGGACCGGTGGCCTTGATGACGGTGCTTCCCAACGGTCCCTTTTCGATGGCGAAGAGTCTCTGGATGTGGTTCGGCTATTCCATCGTGGTGGGGGGCTTTGCCGGCTACGCGGCCGGGTTGACCCTGGGTCCCGGCTCCGAATACCTGACCGTCTTCCGGGTGGTCGCGGCGGTGTCCTTCGCCGGATACTCGCTGGCCATCCTGCAGAACGCCATCTGGTGGTATCGAGGCTGGGGCTACACCCTGCGCACCATGTTCGACGGCCTGATCTACGCCCTCCTGACCGCCGGAACCTTCGGCTGGCTGTGGCCGTAGGGCGCGGGTGATCGGTGACTTGCGCGGTCAAAAAGGTTTCCAACCAACTCGAGTGAGATAGAGGTGCTTTTCGAATTATTCCGATCAACGACGAGTCAAGTGAAGATTTGCAGGGGCCAGAAATCGAGGATGCGATCGCTGAGGCATTGAAGGGTGCCACCGCCGAAGATTGGGATGGTGTCTCCGAAGACCTGACAGACCGGTTGGATTACTACCTGTACGGTGACAGGGAAGGGTGTGGTTTGTATTAGGGCCTGTTAACACTAAACAGCAAAACCATGCTATCCTTGACGGATGGAACTCACCGAAGCGCAGTACCAACGGATCGCCTCGGTCCTGCCAGTGCAACGAGGCAACGTCAGCCTGTCGAACTTGCAGGTGCTCAACGCCATTCTCTATATGGCCGAACACGGCTGCAAGTGGCGGGGATTGCCGCCTCGGTTCGGCAACTGGCATACCATCTATACCCGAATGAATCGCTGGTCGAAAAACGGGGTCCTGGACCGAGTCTTCGAACACCTGCAGCGGGAAAAGATCCTGCACATCAAGCTGGAGGTGTTATCGATCGACAGCACCGCAGTCAAGGTCCATCCCGATGGGACCGGCGCCTTAAAAAAAACGGCCCTCAGTCCATCGGCAAGTCCCGAGGGGGTTGGACCAGCAAAATTCATCTGGTTGCCTCGGATGCTGGAACGGCTCTAAGGGTGTCGCTGTCTCCCGGACAGGCTCACGACGCCCCGGAAGGCCGCAAGCTTCTCCAAGACCTGGGTCCTCAGTTCCAGACCCCGTTTCTGGTGATGGACCGTGCCTATCAAGACAACCAGACGCGGCAACTGGCCTCGGCATTGGGCTATACCCCGGTGGTCCCACCGCTACGGACCCGGGTGGACCCCTGGGAGTATGACCGCCAGATTTACAAGAGGCGCAACGAAGTCGAGCGTTTGTTCCGTCGGTTGAAGGGCTATCGCCGCATTTTCACTCGCTACGAGAAACTCGATGCCCTCTTCCTCGGATTTATCTTGTTTGCTCTCATCTTCGAGGCGCTTCGCTAGTGTTAACAGGCCCTAGTTGACACTGCCTATTGGATTGCTACGGCCCGCCCTAACGAACTGTAGAAAGATGCGGTGGCAAAAGCCCGCCTACGATTGGGTTGCGTGCGTCTTGTCACCATTTCGGTCCAGAGCATCAGGGTAGACACTGCTTCTGGCTTTTCCTGCCTGTGGGAGTTCCGGTTGGCGTGGGCTCGACACTCACCCCGAAACACAAGCTATCCTGATCGCCGATCCTTGCCCTCGCCCACGCAGCCCGGCAGCAGGGGTGTCGCTACCCGCAGGCAGAAACGCGCCCCAATCGCCTTTGAGATCTCGCGCTTGGCTTTTCTCTTCAGTTCCCGATCTGACAGATGACAAACGCAGCATCAAACCCCTCGGTTACTATTCTCACGACTCATTTGCCATGCGCAGCTAGAAATGCGGGCTAAACTTCAGCGGTCGGTGTAACGAGTTCACCTCAATGTGCCCTTAGACCCTCGGTCGATTCCTAACGTACTCAAGCAGTTTATTGGCACTCTCTTCGTCGATTGAGAACATGGTGCCACGGAAGGAATAGTTTGTTGCGGTTATCTTCTTGATTTCCGCAGCGGACAGCGGGGGCTCAATCCGTTGGAACGGATGGAGGGTTCTGAAGTGTTCTTGGTCTTTGTTTCTTGGATCTCCTTGATAGGGTGCTTTCTGCAGCCTTTCGGAGGCTCTTCCCATAGCAACAATGCCAACTCCAGACTGATAGAGGAAAACGGTGTCGCCTTTGCTAATTCGGTCGATTTTTTTCTTCCATGGATCAAAGTATGCGGCGGCCTTCTTATTCTCGATCATGTCATCGTGGTCAGCAGCATCGTTGTTATAGTTCGTGTTCAGTACATAGAAGCTGGTGGTAACGTCCTCATATGGATTGTCTTGGACAGCGAAGCGGTTGATTTCCAAAAGAAATGACCCGGCTTGGTCTGGATATACACGATACACCCATGGTCTGACGTCAAGATTCGACGATTTCCAATACAGGATGGCTTGCCGAGTCCGGAAATCAAGGCCATTTGTGACAATAACGAAGACCTGATGACGGTTGAATTCAGCCTTACCCAGCGATGTGCCAAACTTTGCACGGTGGGCATCAGCCAGCGACCGACCATTTTGGTCGAACTGTTGGTATCGGTAGTCCAACTCGTCGTAGTTTTGTGACCCGAAGATCTGGCCGTATCGGAGGGCCTGTAGCAGGTTTTCAGAACGGGACTCCCACACCTTGATCTCGAAGATGTACATCTTCCCTTTTTCGTCTACAGCGAGCAGATCCGGTTCCTCCTGCCCAGGCCGAGATTGGCTGATGAGCAGAAGCTCCTCGTCTGGGAGTAAGCGGTCAAGAGAGTTAAAGAGGGTATCTTGTAATGCGCTCTCATCGAAACCAAATTCCTTGAGCCGTTGCCCGGCTACGCGGCTGGCTGTTCGGGACTGTGAATCGATCCGAAGTAGCATTGTGTCTCCCCTTGCTTGCCGTCTAATCTTGAATCACGTGCTGTAGTGTTAGTGCGGTGCCATGCACTTGACATTGCCCTTGTCGGGGGTCGGATCAAGGGTGCTCCAACTTGAAATTGAAAGACCCAGACAAAAACGCGGAATCGATCCTATGTATGTAGGCCAAGGGCCAGAGGTATTGACAGTTGTTCGATCATGACATCTTCATTCAATACGAGTTTAGCGAAATGCCTACCGACAGAGAGGTAGTTCTGATGGATGAGGAGTGGATGAATGATTTCAAGAAGGAGATGATAGCAACGTCTCGAGACCAACAGGTTGAGCCAGCAGGCTACGTTGAATACGCAGTGCTTAGAAGTGTGGATGAATCGCAAGCTGTTTTGTCTTGGTTTCCGGATATCAATTATAGATTCCATGAAATTTCGATATCGCTGCCACCGAGTCAGTTCGTAGCCTGCGTTCATTGTTGGAACTACGACTCAAGAGCAAGAATCTTCGTCAAGAGTGAGTGGTTAAAGGAGTTGTATCTCCGTTCTTATTCTGTTTTTGCTCTGATAGACGCGATTGATGTTAAAGAATCACTTCGCGCTGGCACTCTTTCGAGGGATAAGCTCGTTGAAATGAGAAATCGAATCGATCTAATTGCGGAGCAATACCAGAGTATTTCATTTGTGTCATTCGCAGATAGTTTGATCATGAAGAGTAATTGGTATGCTGGCAACATTAAGAGAGAAGTCGCACACCTCTACGAACCTGAGATCTTCATTCGGCTAATATCAAGAATTCAATCTGAATACAAAGACACTCTTGGGTTAAACGTGTATGCCGTGCTCTCGCAAGGATCTAACTCGTACTACCAAGATTCGTTGTTGCATATATCCGACACGAGAAACCATATCTGTCTCAATAGCCTGGGTCTGCCATTCGCTCAATTGAAATCCATAGACTTTGCTGCAAGGGAAGCTCTTCGGAATAAAAAGCACGGTGCAGCTGAGGTATATATGGACAAGGACTTTTTCTACTCGCTGAAGTTTCGGCGTGGATTCCAAAAGGAATCGTGCCAAAGCAGCACGTATGTAGAGCCGCTTTTGGGTCAAGAAAGAACCTACTTTTTTTCAGATTGCCAGCACATACTCGATAATCTTGATGACAATTCGAAATCATGCGGGACTGAATAGCTATACAGAAACAGTGGTCACCTGAAAGTCCGCCTGAAAGGTCCGCCTGCCAGGGATGGTCGGTTAAGCGGTCTTGCTGGTCCCCCCTTTTGGAGGCTTTGGGCAATCCCTCCCGAAACGCCTGAACAGACGTTCCCCTCCTCATATTGAGCCCCCGGCATCCCTTCCGCTACGAGCTCAAGGTGAGTTTCCCCATCCTGTTCGAAAACTTTGATGTTAATATAATTGACTTTTAAGTTCATATAATCAATATATGATTGAATAATATTTATATCTGTGGTATTCATGTCTCCCATGAAAGGACAGTTGCCCAAATTGTGCCCGAGTTGCGGCGCCGGCCTGCGGGTGGCCCGGCTCGCCTGCCCGGCGTGTGAGACCCTGGTGAGCGGGAGCTACCCGCTGCCCGCGCTCGCCCGTCTCTCCGGCAGCGACCAGGAGTTTGTCCTGTCATTCATATTGAGCAGTGGAAGCCTCAAGCAGATGACCAGGCTCTACGGGGTATCCTATCCCACCGTCCGCAACCGGTTGGACGATCTGATTTCCCTGCTGAGCGATGTCATGGAGGCGCCCCACGGAAACGAGGTCAAAGTTGCAGAATAACCCCTCGGCCCATCAGGCAATGCAACAGGAGATGACCACCGGCCGGTGGATGTTCAATCCCTTTGTTCGAATCGCCGGAATCCGGTCCCTGGTTATCGGACTCGCCGGGATTGTGGCTGCCGGACTGGTAGCCGCCGGCGCCGGCATACGCTTCGACGGGTTGCTCGACGTGCATGCCGGCAATGAGGTTGCGTTGTGGGTGCCGGTCGTGGAGGGGATGGTGAACTGGGTCGTGTTCACCCTGCTGCTGATGGTGGTGGCTCTGCTCTTCAGCAAGAGCGCCGTTCGGCTGGTCGATATTGCAGGCACGCAGGCCATGGCCCGGATTCCCCTGCTTCCGGTGGCCGCGATCTGCGCGCTTCCCTGGATTCGTGACGCTTTTGACGGGCTGGCGGCGGCCCTGCTGAGCGGTCAACCGGACGGAATTCCCTGGATGGGGGTTGCCGTCGGGGCCGTGGTGACCTTGGCCGGGGTGGTCTGGATGGTGGCCCTGATGTGGAAGGCCTTCTCGATCTCCTGCAACATGAAGGGCGGCCGGGCCATCGCTCTCTTCATCCTGGCCGTGCTGATCGGCGAGGTTGTGACTGTTCTTCTGAGGGGGCGAATCGGGTAGATCGGACTATGGAAGGTGTAGGAGAAGCGAAGAATGAACTCATTCGCGAAGCGACGTATCGTTCGTCTCTGCTTCCTGTTTCTAGCTTTGGACTGGGTCCTCCATGCGCAGGAGCCAATGCCCCAGGGCCGTTGGGAAGGCGTGATCGAAACGCCCGGTCAAGCGCTCGGAATCATCGTTGATCTTGCCCGGCCCTCGGCGGGCGCCTGGGCCGGCAAGATCAATATTCCAATGCAGGGGCTATCGGACTTTGTTCTCTCAAACGTGAGGGTCAACAAGGCCAGAGTGTCGTTCGCCATGGAGGGCGTGCCGGGGTTCCCGCAATTCACCGGTAAGCTCTCTAAAGACGGTCGGCAGCTTCAAGGCATCTTCAGTCAAGGAGGTGGCCGCTTCCCGTTCAAGCTCCAACGAAAGGGCGACGTGGACCCGGCCGCCGTTGCGGCTCGCAAGCCACCGCCGCCGCCCATCGAAGGAATATCAGGGGAGGGGTTGGCCGGGATCTGGTTCGGGCGCCTCGAATTCGGGCAGATCAGCCTGCGCCTTCTCTTCCGAATCACCCATGACCAGCACGGAGGCTTTGGTGGGACGGTTGACAGCGTGGATCAAGGGGCCATGGGGCTGAAAATCTCGCGGATACGGTTCAAGGACAACTCCGTGCGGCTCAGGCTCGATAGGCCGCCTGCGTCATTTGAAGGAACCGTCAGTGCCGACGGGTCCGAGATCGTGGGCCATTGGAAGCAGAGCGGGCGATCCACTCCACTGACCATCAAACGTCAGAAGAATGCGCCGGATCGGGCTCGACCGCGGAACCTCCAGTGACCCGTTCCCAAACCACCCCCCGGCAAGCAATCCGGCCTACCGCAGCATGTCCCTGAGCAGGGGAGTCTGGCGCTTGCTCACGGTGTATTCCAGCCCGTTGGTCAGGGTCAGCAGCCAGCGTTGGCTGCTGAGAGGGCTTATCCTGCGGACCTTGTCGAGGTTGACCAGAACGCTACGGTGGACCCGCTGAAACCCTGTGTCGCTGAAGCGCTCGTCGATGGCCTGGAGGGTCTGAGTGGCCATGTAGCTCTTGTCGCGGGTCCTGATCCAGACGATTTCACGGTCGGCCTGGAAAGCAAAGACTTCATCCGGATCCAGCAGATAGTAGTCCTCACCCTTCCTGGCCACGATCTTCACCACCCCGCGCTTTTCCCCGGCCGTGGCCGCCCCCAGCGTTTCAGCGACCCGTTCCACGGCTTCCTGCCGATTGCCCAGGGTCGCCTGGGCGCGCTCAACGGCCGTCTGCAGCCGATCCGGGCTGACCGGTTTCAGCAGGTAGTCGACCGCGCCGACCTCGAAGGCGTTGAGGGCGTGCTCGCTGTAGGCGGTCACAAAGATGATGGAGGGCAGCGGCCCCCGGAGTTGTCGCAGCATCTGGAAGCCGTCCATCAGGGGCATCTGGATGTCCAGCAGGACCAGGTCCGGCCGGAGCTTTTCGATTTGCCGGAGGGCCTGCTGGCCGTTTTCGGCTTCGCCGACGACCGAGATGTCATCCATCTCGACCAAATCCTCCAGCAACACCCGCCGGGAGACGGGTTCGTCGTCCACCACCAGCGTTCGAAGGGGTTTCGCAGACATAACTGCTTGGTCTTATAAGCCGATTGCGTGTTCAGGGCCGAGCGGGTTTCCACTGGCGGGAGGATCTGCCCCATCAGCGACCCCATCCAAGCCGCGGGCGGAAAACCCGGGGATGGTTGTGCCGACCCGTGCCCGGGCGATCGCCTCGGCCCGCGGAGCCGGCGCATGTCGTTGCCCGCCGCCGGATGACTCAGGGGCCGCCCCTGCCGGCAAATCGAGAAGCGTGCCGGCCTTCCTCCCAAAGTCCTTATTATGCACCAGTGGCGCCGACCCAATGCAAAGTGACCGTTCAAATCGTATACTGATGAGAGCAGGCGCGATCCATGGACAATACACCCACCATTCACCTGCCGCTGCTGGTCAATACCCTGGGTCACATCTTCGGTCTGGCGGCCTTCAGCGGCTTTCTCTACTTCCTTTGGCGCAGCCGCCGCCGGTCTCTCCTCGGGGACATCCGGCTGCCGGGTGGGGCGGCCCTGCTGGCGCTGTTATGGAACGCCGGCTCGCTGGGAGTGCTGGCGGCGGCGGATTCACCCAGCCTGGCGCGGCGCGTGATGGTGGCGGGAAGCTTTGCCACCTTGAGCCTGCTGCCGAGCGTGCTGCTGCACGTCTCGCTGGGCTCCCGGCGATCCCTGCTCTGCGGGATCGGCTACGGAGTGGGTTTGCTGGCCTGCGGCTTCCACCTGGCCGAGATCTTCGGCCCCGAGGTCGCTTCCCATCAGTTCGGCCTGCGGCTGATCACCTTCGGATTCGGCGCCCTGGCCGTTCTGGCGGCCCTGGTCCTCTGGAAGGACCAGCAGCAGCGCAAGGGGGCGGGGATGCGCATGCTGGGCGCCATGGCCCTGTTTCTGTTTGCCGTCTCCTTCGCCCACTTCGGCGAGGCCCACGGACCCGATGCCTGGGCCCATGAGCTCCTGGTGCACCATGCCGGCATCCCGCTGGCGCTGGTGGTGCTGCTGCAGGACTACCGCTTTCTGCTGCTGGACGTCTTCATTCGCTTTCTGGGGAATGCGCTGCTGGCGGTGGTTTTCGCGGTGGGCCTGATCGGGCTGTTGAGCCGGCTGGAGCTCGATCCCGCCTCCCCGCATGGAGGATTTTCACTGGCGGTGACCATCACCGGGGTGGGCCTGGCCCTGCTCGGGTTTTCATCGTTTCGCGGCCACCTTCAGAGATGGGTGGAGCGGCGTGTCTTCCGCAGGGGCAATCTGAGGGCGGCGCTGCAGCGGCTGCAGGCCCTGTCCGGTGGGGCCCGGAACGAAGAAGAACTCCTGCGACAGGCGGCCGAGGAAGCGGCCTCCTTCGCCAAGGCCCGCCGGGTGGAGCTCTTGGACGAAAGTGAAATTGCGGAGGCGGTTGTCGGGGAACGGCTGCGCCCCCGGATTCTGGACCGAGGACAGAGTTCGGAACTTGGCCCCAGGCGCTGGGCCGAAGTGGCGGTGCCCCTGCGGTTTGCCGAGGGAGACCGGAAGGTGCTGCTCTTGAGCGCCCGGCAGGCCGGCAGGCGCTATCTCAGTGAAGACCTGGAGGATCTGAACCGCCTGGCGACCGAGGTGGTGGCGCAAGTGGCTCGCCGCAGGCGCGCCGAGCTCCGGGGTCTGGCCACCCGGGCGGAGTTGCAGGCCCTGCGGGCGCAGATCAATCCCCACTTCCTCTTCAACTCCCTCAACGCCCTCTACGGCCTCATTCCGCGAGCGGCCGACGAAGCCCGCCGCACCGTGGTCAACCTGGCCGAGATCTTTCGCTACCTGTTGCAGGGGAATCGCCAGCAGGTGCCGCTGGAAGAGGAGCTTCGAACCGTCCGGGCCTACCTGGAGGTGGAGCGCTTGCGCCTGGGGCGCCGCCTGGCCACCCGGATCGACGTCAGCCGGGAATCCCTCGGGGTGGAAATTCCGGCCCTGTCGATCCAGCCCCTGGTCGAGAACGCCGTCAAGCACGGGATCAGCAGAAAGGCCGAGGGCGGACACATCGGCCTGGAAGCCGCGTTGGAGGACGGCGGCCTCGTTGTCACCGTCTCTGACGACGGCCCGGGATTTCAGTCCGACGCACCTCGGGACGAAGGACAGGGCCTGGCGAACGTCCGCCGCCGGCTGCGCCTCTGCTACGGGGAGCAGGGTCGGCTCCAGGTGGAATCCACCACCGGCCGCACCAGGGTCGGCTTCCGGGTGCCGCTGAAGCAGCCGGTCCCCGTTCTCGCCCAGTAATTCCAAGGACTCCGCCGCTCTCGAGTCGGAGAGGATCCGTAGAGTAGACACAAGAGAGAGCCATGAAACACCTCATTGCCTGTTTTGCGCTGTTGATTCATCTCGGGACGCTTGCCCTTGCGGAAACGTCGGTTTCGGAGCGAGACGTCAATGCGCTGGGATATGCTCGACCCACTTCGCATGCCGTGATTCCCACGGCGGCGCACGTGAAGAGCTTCAGGACCCGGGTCGTGATTGCCAACCTGACTTCACATGCATATTCCATTACGGCCACTCTCTACGGTCCGAATGGCCTGGTGAGTCGGGAAATCATCTCCATGCCGGCGACTCATTACAGAGGGTGGGACAATTTTTTCAGGTCGGTGTTCAACTACACGGGGAACGGATCAGTCGTGCTTCGGTCCGAGAGTGACAGTGAAGCCGGCGATGCAACGGAGTCCCGCTACAAATTCCACTTGACGGCCGAGGTCTATTCGGACTCGGGGGAAGGCCGTTTCAGCACGCCGGTCGTCAATGGGACCGCTCCGCTGGTCGACGAAGGAGACCGGGCCTACAATTTCGGAATCACCGTCAATGAGGATCGAAGAACCAACATTGGCGCTTTCAATCCAGGAGATGAGCCTGTTTCGGTTCAAGCCGAGGTTTCCGACGAGTCCGGGCCGGTCGAAACCCTCAACTTTGAAATGGCGCCCTACTCCTGGCGGCAGCAATCCATTAGCGCCACGGTGGACTTCGGATGGATCCAATGGAAAACAAGCGGCGGCGCCTATCTTTGGGCGGTGACGGTCGACAACCGAACCAACGATGGAACCCTGGTTTATCCAATGAAACCCGAAGAAGGCGCCGCCCCGCCCACCGGATCCGGCGAGGCCCAGGCTTGCACTGCCGGAACCGTCCTTCAATCCGGAGGCCAATGCGGCCTCAACAGCGGGGACAGCCGGATCGGGACGTTCACGGTGAACCCGAACGGCACAAGCTGTTTGAGTATCGGTGGATTCACTTCCTGTTCGGGAGCAGCCCATAACTTGAGCAATGCCGCGGTGAACCAATATCGGATCACCTTCGTGGCCGGCAGGAACGACGACGGGAGCTGGACAATTTCCGAGATCTCGATATCGGGGTAACAACAGGTGACCGAACGTCTCAAAGGGCACATCCGGGAAGCGGTCAGCCGGCTCGGCAAGACCCATGGCTTGAACGGCCTCCAAGAGAAGTCGACCATGCGGGCAGCTTCCAGCAGAAGTCTCACAATCCTTGCCGTCCTCTGCATGATCGCAGGGGCGGCTGACCTGGCCACTTCCGAGTCTTCCCCTGGCGAGGGCCGGGAAAGGGCACGGTTGGCCCCGGCGCGGGCATCCATGATGACCCGAGCCGCCGCCCGGATTTCCGAGGAAAGCCGTGGAGATCCCTGGGAACCGGCTGTTGAAGCCGCGCCTCGATCTTCCGCGACGGCAGCCGTTTCCGAACAGAGAGAACCCGATCCGACTCCATCGCCGCCCGCCGGTTATTCGTTCGTGTCCTACCGGGGGGAAATGCCCCCGGAGCGAATCGAGGGCGGGGTGGGCGCCGGGGGCGACCGCCCCCTGACGGATCTCGACTGGCTGGGGACGGAGACCTCGATCCGGAAGCTGTCCGCCCAGGCCGCCGAGGCCGGACGTGACTGGTCCTTCGGCTGGATCAGACTCGCCGGGGAGGCCACGGCCGATGATCTGGCACAGGCGCTCGAAGGCACGGGGGCCAGGATCGTCGGTTCCTCGGGAGTGCTGGTGCGCGCCAGGCTCCCAGGCGACGTGGCCCGTCTGCAAACGATCGCGGCCCTGCCGGAGGTGGATGGGCTGGGCGCCCTCGCCCGGGAGAGGAAACTCGCCCAAGAGCTTGCGACTCCATCGCCCGATGCCTCCCCCGGGGAAGCGACGCCCGTGTTCATCACTCTGATGACCGGCGATCCCGACGCCCGCTGGAGGCAAGAGCTCGAGGCGCTGGGGGCGGTGGTGGGCCGCTTCGACCCGAGCATCCGGGTCTATGCGGCCAACGTGCCCCCGGCTCGGCTGGAGGGGATCGCCGCTGCCGATTTCGTGCTGGCCGTCGAGCCCATCGGCATCTTCGAATCCAGGCTCGACACGGCTGTTCCCGCCATGGGCGCCGATGCCCTGAGAAGATTCGATGGCGCTCCCGGCCTCTTCTCGGGCATCGGCGGCGCCTCGGTCCCTATCGGCGTCATGGATACCGGCCTCAATATCAACCATCCCGACATCGCCTCCCACCGCGAAAGCGTGTGCGGGGCCAACTTCTCGCTGAGCCTCGACCTGTTCGGCTTCGGTGGCGGGGCCGGCGAGTCCGAAGACCTGTGGATCGATGCAGGTTTGCACGGAACCCACGTCACCGGAACCATTCTCGGGAACGGCTACCTCGAACCCCGTTTTGCCGGCATGGCGCCTTCGGTGCGCCACATCCGTTTCGCCAAGGTCTTGAACAGCTTCGGCTTCGGATTCGGGGACAGCGTCCATCGAGCCATGGATTTTCTCGCCCGCCCGACCGAGTGCGCCGACCCGGCCAGCCCGTCGCTTCCGGTCAAACCCCTGATCGTCAACGTGAGCCTTGGTGATTCCTCCAGGGAATTCGAGGGAAGGGGCGTCGAAGAGCGCAAGCTCGATTCCATCGTCTGGAGTCAGCGCCAGCTCTATGTCGTCGCGCAATCGAACGAGGGGGTCAATGGATTTTCCGACTTCGCCGCCGCAAAGAACTCGCTGGCCGTCGGCGCCGCGATGGACAGCGGGGACATTGCAGCCTTCAGCAGCCATGGGCCGACCTTCGACGGACGCCTGGCGCCCCAGGTGGTCGCCACCGGCGTCGGCATGCATTCGGCCCAGGGCGCGGGCAGCCGCGGTGGCTATGTCCGTTCCAACGGCACCAGTTTCTCTTCGCCTGCGGTGGCAGGGGTGGCCGCCCTGCTGATGGATGCGGTCCCCGCCTTCCGGGAGCAGCCCGCACTGACCCGGGCGCGGCTGATGGCCGGCGCCATCCGGCCGGACGCCTGGCTCGAGGCCCCCGCGGCTTTCCCGGCAACCAACACCGACGGGCCGGGAACACTGCATGCCCGGTACGGACTGGGCAAGGTTTCCGCCCGAACCAGCGTGCTCAACCGGGATCGACCCGACGGCTGGAGCGGCGGCGCCGCGGTCTCCGAGCCGCGGGACGGCGAGTACGCCTTTCAGGACATCCTGGTGCCGGAAGGCGCCAGCCGACTCGACCTGGTGCTGACCTGGGACGAGCCGCCCGCCGACACCATCGGCAGCGCCGTGTTGAACGATCTCGACCTGTGGCTCGACCGGGACGGCGATTGCGGCCCGGTCGCCTGCGGCGAGCATGTTTCGTCTTCGCGAGTAGACAACGTGGAGTGGATCATCCTCAGAAATCCGCAACCTGGGCTCTACCGGGCGAAGGTGGCGGGCCACCGCATCTACACCGCCCCGCCTCGGGCGGCGCTGGCCTGGACGGTGATCCGGGGCGCCTCCACCCCCAACCTGAGGATCTCCGCCGCCAGCAGCGCCCTCGAGGGCCATCGGGATCAGGAACTGACCCTGACCCTGAGCGCGGACGCCTACGTGGCCTCCGGGACCCGACTCCACATCGACTGCCGGGATGCCGGAGACCCGTCCGGCTGCGACCGGGTGGGGATCCACACCGTGGAGGTGTCCCGCCAGGATGGACTGACGGTGGATCTGTCGGGTGAACTCGATGCGCCGGAACCCGAGACCCCTGCGTTTCCGGGACCGGAGGCCATCGAGCCCTCCCCCATTCCCCTGGGCTCCTCGATCCCGCTCGGCGAGATCTCGGTTGGGGAGTCCCGGAAAATCAAGTTGAGAATTTCCTACAGCGGGGAGTCGGACATGGCGCGCCTCACCTTTGGCGCGAGCGCCTGGAACGCGCGGGCGGCATCGGTGTCGGTCGGGCCGGGTGCGGCAAGCCGGGGCCCGTCCGGGAGCGCCGAGAGGCCTCCCAACGACGACTTCGCGGCGGCAGCCCCCATCGAGGGCCCGGAGGGGGCACTGGCTCTCGATCTGCTGCTGGCCACCCCGGAGCCGGGAGAACCGCTGTTCAGCGCCCGCCGGGGGCGTCCGGCCGGTTCGGTCTGGTACGCGTGGACGGCGCCGGCCGACGGTCCGGTCCATTTCGACATTCCCCCGCCTACGGGTCCCGGGGACATGCGCAACGACCGCATCCACGTCTTTCGGGGCGACCGCATCGCGGCGCTGGAAAAGGTCGCCTCCGGCCAGTGGGGGGCGACATTCTTCGCCGAGAATGGTCAAACCTATCGCATCCGGGTGAGCAAAGGCGCCAGGGGCTCTGCCCTCGAGCTCCGCTGGGCCAGAGGATCCCGCCCCGCCAACGACAACCTGGCCGAAGCCAGCCTGATCGAGGGCCCAGCCGGCGTGGTCCAAGGCAACAACCGGGGGGCCACCCTGGAGCCTGGCGAGTGGTTCGGATTCGCGGCGGCCACGACCTGGTACCGCTGGATCGCGCCCGGCGACGGCCTGTGGCTGTTCGAGACCGACACCCCGCGGCGTGTCTTTGTGTTCGAGAAGGACGCGCCCGAGACCGGTGTCTACGAGAGAGACCTCTTCCCATCCGACACCACCGCCACCGACAGCATTCCCCGGCTCCGGCTGGTGTCGAGCTTCCCCGTGGAGGGTTCCGTTGTCACCGCCGGGGCAGGAAGGGAGTATCTCATCGCCGTCGCCGAGCTCACGGCCTATTCATCCGGAGGCGCCTACCCACTGAGATGGTCGCTGCTGCCCTTCGCTCCCCGCCCCCCGAACGACGACATTGCGGGTGCGGAACCGATCGAGAGCGTGCTGTCGTCGGAACATCTCATCGCGGTGGACCCCTTGGCGACCGTGGAGCCCGGAGAGCCGGCCGAGAGCGGAGTCCGGACGAGGTGGTGGGTGTGGGAAGCTCCGGAAGACGGCCTCTATACCTGGAGCCTGAAGGATCCCGGCGGGCTGTCCCTGTCACCGTTCCCGACACATTCGAGGCTGCGGGTGACCGTGTTTACCGGAAGCTCCATCGAAGCCCTGCACCTGGTCGCCGAGAGCCGGATGGATGCGGATCCGTCCGATTTCATTTTTGAGGCCGCGGGCGGGCAACGGTACTGGATCGCGGCCGGCTTTCCGACGGGTGATCTCTCAGCCTATTCGGAACCAGGGGCCGCCGCGAAACTTGTCTGGGGGCCAACCCCCGGCAACGACCGCTTCTACAGCGCTGCGCCGCTGTCGGGAGCCGGGGGTTCGACTACCGGGTCGAATCGGTTTGCGACCATGGAACCGAGCGAACGCGTCGGCCCGCTGGGCCACTCCTCGCTCTGGTGGACATACGAAGCGCCCGCATCCGGATGGTACAGATTCCGGATCGATGAGTCCTTCGCTCCCTGGGTGCTGGCCGTCTACAGGGAAGCCCCCAACGGAGCCGGACCACTCGAGTTCGTGAGAAGCAGCCATCAACCGGAAGGTCTCGGGTCCGACGCCGTCGAGGTCGTCTTTTTCGCCCAGGCGGGGTCCAGCTACAGGATCCGGCTCGGGTCCCGCGGCCAAGGATCCGGCGACGAGTTCACCTTGCATTGGGATGAAAGCGAGCCCCCGGTCTGGCTCAAGCACGTCGGGGGCCTGGCCGACGGAGACCCGGACGCCCGCGGGAACCCGGTGGCGCTTGGGGATCCGTCCAGCCTGGCCCTCAATAGCCGGGGCACGGTGCTCTACCTGGCTTCGGAGCGTGGCCTTCAGGCGTTTGAACGCGACCCGGCGACCGGGAACCTGACCCTGCTCCAGGAGATGGGAGACTACGATCTGGGAGACAGTTCGCTGGTCTGGGATGCACGCAGAGCCGCGCTCTATGCCCATCGCTGCGGAGCCTGGCGCCGGTTCGCGCCGGTCGATGAAACCCACCGGGAACTTCGGGACGAGGGCCTGCTGTCGGTCACCGATCTGCCCGGCGCCGCCCGTTGCAGCGGCGATGTCTTCATGGACTCCGGGGGATCCTTCATCCACACGGTCGATCCCATCCTGGGTCAGCTCCAGGTTCTGGCCTTCGATACGCCGAGCGATCTGCGCCACGTCCAGACCCTGGCGGCTCCCGGGCTGAGACGCGCGTTGATCTCCAACGGCGGCAGCCACGTCTACGCGGCCACCCACTCCTCGCTTCTGGTCTTCGAGCGCGACCGGGAGACAGGGGAGCTCAGGCAGGCAGGCGCCACCGAACCGGGCTTGTGGAACCTGGAATCCATTGCGATCAGCAGCGACGACCGCTATCTGTTCGCCTTCGACGACAACGGCAGGAGATCCAACCTGTTCCAACTGGAAGACGATCCCTCCAGTCCGCGCCTGGTTGCCAGCCTGCCGCAATTCTGGAACCGGCCTCCGGGGTACTTCGGCTTCGACAACCGGTGTGGAGGAATCACAAGAAGAGGAGCTCCGGCGGTCGACCTGTTCTGCAAGGATTCTGCCTTCGGTGTGCAGTGGCAACCGGAAACCGGCGTCCTGGCCCCGACCGACTTCATCGCACCCTGGCAGCCGGACCGCTTCAACAACCCCATTCCCCGGTTCGGCCACGCGCGACACCTGGTGGCCAGTTCCGATGGCCGGCATGTCTACCTGAGCACCGAAGAGGCGGGGCTCCTCATCTTCGAGCGCATCGGAGTGGGCGCCGATGGATTCGTGCGACTGGAAGGGCTCTCGGTGTCGCCCGGCCAGGTCAGGTTCGGTCCCGTTTCGAGCGAAGGCTGCATCGCGGTCGAAAACGTGTTCGTCGATGACACCCACTTCGCCGTCCTCCATTCCAAGTGGCAGACCCGGGCCGGTCCGGAGGCCGAATGGAACGACATCGAGGGAACGGAAAGGATGGGTGAGCTCTGCGCCTATGCGCCGTCGGCTCCCGGCGAATTCAGGCTGGTTGCGGAGATCGCAATCGACGGCGAGACGGGACGGTACGCCAGCAACATCCTGATCCCGTAGGCCTGTTGTTCTTCGTGCTGGACGGCCGGGGGAAGCTGCCGCGCTCACAGGCCGCCGCCAAGCCGGAAAAGGGCAGGTCCCGCCACGCCCGCAGGTTCAAGCGCTTTCTGACCCGCTGGGGACCTCGCAAGTCCGGCCCGGTCCGTCGCAAGCGCTGGTGAGATTTCTCAGCAGGACAGGCGCGCCCACTCCACGTCCATCCGTTCGGTGAGCCCCGCGTAGTAGACGATCAGCACCTCCCCGTTTGACAGGATGGTGGCGTAGGGCAGCCCGTAGCTCCAGTCGCTCATGACCGCCAAGGTGTCGGCCATGTTCTCTCCGGTGGAGGGGCGGCTCCTCAGGGCGGCGGCGTGGTCGTAGATCACCACCTCGGTCTCGGGCGGGAAAACGCCGTCAATGGCGGGCGCCATGCGGGCCCGGATGGATTGGGTGCCGAACCGGTCCACCCAGGCCAGCACCGTTCTGCCGTCGGGCAGGATGGCGGGCCTGGCCGCCTGGTCGCTGAAGCCCAGGTCCTCGGGCTCGGACCAGCTCCGGCCCTCGTCCCGGCTGATGCGGCGCCGGATGTTCAGGTAGGCTCCCGTCTTGCTGTCGAAGTACCAGGTGAAGGTGACGATGCGCCCGTCGGGCGCCACTCCCGCCCGCTGGTCCCAGTTGAACATCCTGCCGGTCGGGTCCTGGCTCACCGTGTGGGGAGCGCTCCAGGTCCGCCCCCCGTCCTCCGAATAGAGATAGACCACCCGCTGATACCACTTGGAAGCGTCCAGGTAGGGCTTGTTGGTCTCCACGCTCAATGCCAGCCTGCCGCCGGCCAGCTCCATCAGGGGGCTGGTCACGCTGGGCGGCCCCAGCTCGGCCGGGGTGGGGATGACCCGCCAGTCGCTCCAGCTCCGGCCGCCGTCATCCGACTCCGACCAGAGCACCGTCATGGGCAGGCAGCCTTCGGTTTCGGCATGAAAGATCTTGGACCCCGGGAAGGATTCCCGGTCCACCCACATGGAAATCAGCACCAGGCGCCCGGACGAGAGCCGGGTGGGATAGGCCGTCCAGAGGGCCCCCTTCTTCCCCCCGATCCCGGGAGACTCCAGGGTGGTCGGTTCCGTCCAGCTCTGCCCCAGGTCTTCCGACCAGCGGAGCTCGACCGTGGCCTTGTCCGAGTCCTTGTTGGGGCCCACCTTGTAGGTGGCCAGCACCCTTCCGTCCTTCAGCCCAAGCACCTTGGGAAAGGTGCCGACGGCCCGGTTGGTTCCCACCTCTCCCCGGTTCAGGGTGCCCCTGGCAACGATCTTCATGGCGTTCCTTTCGTTGACTCCGGCACAGTCTCACCGTGCTCTCCAATCCACTGGACGAAGAATGGCCGGCTCGAAAAAATTTGTTGCAATCCGGTAGGGAGTCATTGTAAGTTTTACCCACTCCCTCCAAGCAACATTCTACAGTTTCCGAACAAAATCTTGCCGAAAGAGAACGGCGGAGGTTGTTATGCCGACTGTCTCCGGTACGTGCCGCAGTCTGTCCAACTGTGTCCCTCTTCGCAGGGGGATTCCAGCGCTGCTCTTGCTCCTTCAAGAGAGTGTCTTGTTGGCTCAAGGGACCGGTACCAGCCCATGGGTCACGGCTGTCGACGAATTGTCACAGACATTTACAGGGCCCTTGGCCAAGGGATTGTCGCTCGTCGCCATCGTGGTCGGGGGCTTGATGTTCGCTTACGGTGAAGGCGGATCCAAGCGAGCCCTGGCCGGCATCATTTTCGGGTTGGGCATGGCTCTGGGGGCTGCCAATTTCATGAAATGGCTGTTTGGGGTGTGACCGCGAAATGACGGGAAAACGTCGATGGAACGGCTATCCGGCCTTGAGCCGTCCGCTGATGATTCTGGGTGTGGAACGGCGCTGGTTTCTCTTGAGCACAACGCTGGCAGTGTCGCTTTGGAATGCCAGCGACTCCCTTCTGGCGGGGATCTTCGTCCTGGCGCTGCTCTTTGCTGCCGGTCGGCTGGCGTGGAAAAAGGATCCCAATATGTTGAGCCTGTTGAGAGAGGCAACCCGGTCCAGAGTGCGGTACGACCCCGGCAAATGGACGGAAACGCCTTGGTATCTGGATCTCCGGTAGGTGACCTCCATGAACATGAATGCTGAAGCTCGGGATTACGGCAGATCGGGAGGGCTCGCCGAAGAGATCCCCTATTGGGGGTGGTTGCCGGATGGACAAACCTGCCTCACGCGCGCCGGTGAGCTCCTGACCGCCGGCCGGTTGGCGCCGATGGGGATCGACGGACGCCGGCCCGAGCAGTTGGATCGAGTTCTGGATCGCTGGCAGCGGTTGCTGTCCGGCATCGGTCCTCGCACCCGGCTTTACTTCTATCTCTTTCGCCGGCCCAGTCGGTTGAATGAAATCCAGCAGTCCGGCAGCGACGTCAGCAAGCTTTCCCGGCATCAGAGGCGCCTGTTTCTGGCGGACCGGGTCCGGGAGATGCAAACCCTTCTGGTGTGGTGCCACGACCCGCAGTTGAGGTCTGCCGTCAATCGGGATTCCGGCTGGATGTCCTACGCTCGCAGTTGGTTGACCCGCCGGGGGAGAATGCCTGAATCGGCGTACCTCTATTCGGCCATTCAAACCGCCGCCGATCGTTTTCGTCAGCTCGTGCAAGCCCATCGGGCCCTGGTGGACGATCTCACTCCCATCGAGTTGCTGACTCCCCAGGCTGGATCGCGCCTGTTGAGCGAGTTGATCAACCGTCCCGGCATTCCTTGGAACGGAGCCACCGGAAGCGGGCTCAATTGGCGTCTGGCCCTTTCGGAGCTGGAGGCGGAACGCCGCCATCTGCGCCTGGACGGCGAGCCGGTCATTCTCTACTCCCTGCTGTCCCCTCCTGGCGAAGCCTCCGCGAATCTTCTCAACGATCTCTATTGCCTGGACGCCACTCTGACGGTCTCCCTGGAATGGAGGCCTCTTGAGCTGGATCAGGCTCGGAAAAGAATTCGATCGGCCCGCCGCCACTATTTCGCCAAGCGCTACTCCCTGGCGGCTCACATGCAGGAGAAGGAAGGAACGGATACCGCAATGGTGGACTCGGCTGCCGAGGTCGAGTCCGAGCGGCTCGGGGAAGCATTGGTGGAGCTCGAAGCCGATGGGATTGCCTATGGTGAAATGGCGCTCTGTATTGCACTGCACGGAGACCTGGAGAAGATCGAATGCCTGGACGGCGACGTGCGGCGCATCTTTTCCTCCCACGACGCAAAAGTCATCCGTGAGGGCTACGGGCAGTTGCCGGCCTGGTTCTGCCGCTGGCCGGCTCAGCCCAGGAAGCGTCAGGTTCGCACCCTGTTCGGCTCCGCCGGCCTGGCCGCCTGTCTGGCTCCCATCTTCGGTCCTCCGGTCGGGTGCTCGACCAGCAGGCACTTGCGGCGTCCGGCGTTGGCAGTCCTCGAAACCTGTTGGAATACTCCCTATCACTACGACCTCTTTGACGGCGACGTGGGTCACACGCTGGTGCTCGGGACGACCGGAAGCGGAAAATCGTTCCTGCTGAATTTCCTGCTGGTCTCGGCTCTTCAGTACGATCCCAGGGTTCTGATACTCGACCTGGGTGGATCCTACCGCTGGCTCACGGCCTTTCTGGGGGGAAGCTACCTGGAGATGGCTCCGTCCGGCGCGCTCAATCCGGCCTTTCGGTTGAGGCCGTTCTCCCTGCCTCCCACTGAGCGAACCTGGCAGTTCCTCACGGGTTGGATGGTTCGCCTGTTGCGACTGGGTGGGTGGACGGTGGAAGGCGACGATACCAACGAAATTCGCAGCCGTATTCAGGACCTCTATCTGTTTTCGCCGGAACGGCGCACATTGAGCGCCCTGGTGCGGGCCCTTCCCAGCAAGATGTGGCCGGCAATGTCGCGCTGGCATGGCGATGGAGCCTGGGCAAGCTATTTCGACCACTCCGCCGCCGGGTCGGACCTCGATCTGAAAGACTGGCAGGTCATCGATCTGACTGGAGCGGCGGAACATGAAGACCTCTGTGAGGCAGCCCTGTTTTACCTGCTGGAGCGCCTGCGCCTGGAGCTGGAAGACCCCGCCGACATCGCCCGGTTGAAGCTCATGGTGGTGGACGAGGCTTGGCGTTATCTGCGCGATCCTGCCGTGGTGGCTTACCTGGCCGAATCCGCAAAAACCTGGCGCAAGCGCAATGCCGCCCTGGTCATGGCCACCCAGTCAGCAGTGGATATCACCGGAACGGCCGGAGCCGAAGCGCTCCTGGAGTCCATGCCGACGAAGATATTTCTCGCCAACCCGGATTTGCCCTCTCAGGCCGGCCAGGTGTTTCGGCTCAATGAACGGGAGCTTGAACTCATCAGGGAACTGGTTCCCAAGCGGGAGCTCTATCTGCGGCGTCCCAATTCAACCGGGGTGTTGCGGCTGAACGTGGATCCAAAGAGCTATTGGCTGTATACCTCCTCGCCGCCGGATGCTGAAAAGCGGGGCGAATTCGTGAAGCGATACGGGTTGGAGCAGGGCATTGAACGGTTGTCCGAGGAGGTGGCAGGGTGAATGTGAGGTTCCCCGGGAGAGTCCCCGTTCCCACCGTCGCCTTCCTGCTGGTCTGTGGGACGTTGCCGTCAGGCGTCGCCGGCGGAAGCGGCGTGCTTCGGATCCAAGAGCGGCAGGATCAAATTATCGAAATACGGACCAAGGTTCGACATACGACCGTGCTGGTTCTTCCGGAGACGGAGAACATCCTGGACTTCGTGCTTGGCGACTCCGACTACTGGCACCTCAGCGGAGCCGCCAACCTGGCCTACCTCAAACCCATTGCCACGGGTGTGCGCACCAACGTGACGCTGGTATGCGCCAGCGGTCGGATTTACGCCTTTCTGGCGAGTGAAGGCGCCGAGTCCCCTCACCTTGTGGTTCGTATCGAAAGAACCGCAGGCGGGGACGGCCGTGGTGGCGAGTCACCGCACAAGCCGGCGTTTGTTTCCCGCAGCATGGTGGAGGGATACCAGCACGCGGCTCGGCAAGCGAACGAGGCCGCACTGGCCGCCAAGAGCGATGCGGAAGCCCGGGTCAACGAGGCAGAGCAAGAGGCTGCCAAGACAATCGACCGGTTTCGCTCTGCCTATCCGGCTCGCTTGAAGTGGCCATACCGTCTTGAGAAACGGGCATTTGAACGACCCTTCCTGGTAGAGGCCCTCTGGCACGACGGTCAATTTACCTATCTGCGCTGTCGGGCGCAGGAAGCCCCGGCGCTATACGAGTTGAAGGATGGATCGCCCAGCCTGGTGTCCTATGACCTCAGCCAGGATGGACTGTATGTGGTGCGGCATGTCTTGGGCGATGGCTGGCTTGCCATAGGGAAGAACAGAGCCAAGTGGCGGTTTGTGGATGCAGGACACTAGCCCCGTGATTCATTGGAAACAAGTGCACTCTAAACCGGCCGGAGCACTCCCCGGCAACCTGATGACCCGCATCGGCGTCGGCGCCATTGCCGTGCTTTGTGGGGCGCTGATGCTCACCCATTCGTTCACCAGGACGAACGGGAACTCCGCTGCAAGCTCCGGCAGCCCACAACCCGCAAATCAGGGCGTTCAGCGACACCTCGGTGCTCTGATCGACAGGGAAACCGAAAGACAGGAGCAGAGGCTTGCCGCAGCGGCATTGGACAGACTGCCGGGGCGAACGCCAGCGTCCGCAACCCTCGATGAACGGAGCCGGGCCGCGATGGTCCCGGTTCTCCGGGAAGCTGCGGTGACGCTTGTCGACTCGGATCCGGGACCGAGCCGGGATGAGCTCGAGCTGCGTGAGACCCTGCGGCTGGAGGATATCGAGAGGCGAGCCAGGTCTCTTCGCTCCCGGCCGCTGGCCCAGACCTATCGATCCGATCGGGGAGCGGAGGATACATCCTCCAGGCCGGAGCCTGGTTCGGCTGCAATGCAGCCTCCGGAAGCCTCAACGGCGCCCTCGGCCGAGGAATCGGAACTGCGGGATGTGGTGGCCGACCTCAGTGCCGCACTGAACTCCTTTAGCGCCAATCCGAACGGACCGTCCGGCGCCCTGAAGAGACCGGCAGTTCCGGGTCCTTCCCCGGGAGTTTCCCAGCAGTCCTCCGCGGACCCGACTCACCCTTCCAAACTGATCCAATCCTCGGACCCGCCGGGTTGGGAGAGGATCTACCAGGGGGCCTTCCTGGAAGGTGTCTTATTGACACAACTCTCGGGAGACTTCCCCGGACCGGTGCTGGCCATGGTTTCGGTGCCGTTCTACTCTCAGGATCGCCAGCGAATCCTGGTGCCGCGGGGAGCGCGGGCGGTCGGCACGGCGCGGAAGGTCGCTCACAGCGACCAGCAACGGCTGGCCGTGACCTTCGACCGATTGCTTCTCCCCGACGGGCGGTGGATTTCGCTTCAATTCCGAGGCCTCAGCCAAGTGGGCGAGTCGGCTCTCAAGGACCAGGTCGACCGTCACTATGTTTCGATGTTTGCAGCCGCCGGAGCCTTAGGCGTGCTGTCGGGACTCACCTTGCAGGGAAGCAATCCCTACGGCGGGGGGATCCAGCGATTTCGAGCCGGGGCCGGCCAGGGGTTTGGCTTGGCCGCAACTCAAATACTGCAGCGTTTTCTCAATCGTCTGCCCACCATTACCATCCGGGCCGGTCATCGGTTGCGAATCTGGTTTGCTTCCGATGTGCTTGTGCCCACATCGAGAGCCAAGAAAGGAAGAGAACAGCCATGAAAAAGAAAATCGTTTCCCTCGTGCTGCTCGTCAGCCTGTGCGCCGCCCCCCTCTACAGCATTGATCCCGTTGCGGCCGCCCAACGGGCCCAGATGATCGCGAACCAGATTCTTCAAAGGCTGAACGAGAGAATGCAGATTGCCAATCAAGTCACCCAGATCAGGCAATTTACCGAACAACTTACCAGGATGCGGGAACAGATCACCCACATGAAGGAGGCCGCATTGGGAGAAATCGGAGCTCTCGAGGAGTCCTTTTCCGAGTTGGTTGCGGGTCCCACCGACCTTGTGGTCGAGGCCATGCAGTGGCAGACGGAGTTCACGGGGTCGGCCAGAGAGTTGGTTGCCGCCGCCAGGGGGCTGGCTTCCGGCAGGCCGTTGCGAGAAAGCTGGAGGACGATCCTGAATCAATATCGAACCAGCCAGGCAGACATCGTGGACCTGTTGAGCCACCTGGATTCCCGGGTGACGGCCCAGGTGTCGGATCACTACCGCCAGGATCAGGAAAATGCCGACAAGCGGCGCGTGACCACCTATCTGGTTGACGACTCGGCGACGGCCCTGATCGAAACCACGGCAAGCGCACGGGAGTCCCTGCAAAGACTGCGGTCCAACACCAATGTCTCGGACACCGCTCTGGCTCAGGCTCAGGTGACAGGTTTGGCTACCCAGGGAGAGGTCCTTTCGGCCATGGCGCAACTGATGGCCTTTGAGGCTGCCCGGGGAGCCGCTCAAGAATACCAGGACGAACTCAAGCGCCGGCAGCAATGGAAGCAGTGGGAGCAAACTCAGATAGCCGGGAAGGAGCTGTTCAAAAAGCACCAGGAGGACATTGCCGCCAGTGCAGGTGGGATGCGGGAAGGCCTGGTCTATCGAATGCCTTCCGCCTTTGGCGGATTGTCCGGCGATTCACAGTAAGCCTCTGGCCCCATGCAACTCCAACCGCCACGATCCATCGATCCCAACGTCCCGGTGTTTATCCCCGAGGAGCAGCAACAGGATTTCAAGGTGTTCCTCGACAGGGTGCTGGATGACGTTGTGGGTGCGGCTTCGCCCGGCATCATCCAGGCAGGTGACGAATTGTGGCTGGCAATAGCCACCATCGCAGTGACCTGGGCCGGATTGCAGATGGCCTTCAGCGGCACCTTCCATCCCTGGGAGATGGTGAAGCTCGTCATCGGTTTGAGCATTCCAAAAACCATGCTGTACTACTACACCCAGGCTTTGCCCAACACCTCCTCTACCTTCCCTCAGATCGTGGTGGAACAGGGCATTTGGCTTCAAAGTCTGTTTATCTCCGACATCGTCTCCGGTATGCACACGGAACTCAACACCCTGTTCACCCAGCAGGGTAACGCTATCCTGGCGGCCTGGCACCGAATTGATATCGAAGACCTGTCACCCTCTACGGCATATGCCGTGGTCGCACAAGCAGCGCCGTCCATAGCCTTCGTCTTCTTCGGCCTGCTCCTCCTGGCTCTGTTCTTCATCACCTATGCGCAAGTCCTCTGGGGCCACTTGGCCGTAACCATCTCCATCCTGCTCGGCCCGATGTTCATCCCCTGGCTGATATTCGAGCCAATGGCCTTCCTGTTCTGGGGTTGGTTCCGGACGGTGCTCACCTATTCTCTCTACGCCGCAATCGCCGGAGCCATCCTTCGTATTTGGGGAGGGGTTGGGTTGGGTTACGTCACCACTTTCAGTCATTCGCCGCCTCTGGACAACGTTGCCGCCGCTGTCTACTGGTCGTTGATTCTCATCCCTCTCTGTGCGGCCGGAATCCTGGCGGCCTTCAAAGTGGGAGAGATGGCTTCGCTGCTGATTTCCGGAGCCGGGTTCACCGGATCCGCGAGTGTTTCCACCACCGTCCAGGGAGCCGGTAAAGTCGCCAGGAGTCTATCGAGGACTGTTTCCAGAAGATGAGGTCGTTCAAGGACACAGACCGTGAGTACGCCGAAATATGGGGCGAGACCGTGAGCTCCAATCGTCATCTCCGCCTTTTCTCCCTGGGGCTTGGCGGACTCGCCCTTTTGCTGGCAGTCGCAGTGGTGCGCCTCGGTTTTCGGGAGATGCCCCGTCCTATCGTGGTGCGCGTGGACGAGGTTGGCCGGGCCGAAGCCCTCCAATACAAGGCCGTCGAGGCCAAATCCGACCCTCTCGATCCCACCACCAAGTACTTTTTGAATCGCTTCATCCACGACCACTTCTCCCGTCGGGCCGCCACAGTGCAAGAACACTGGACCCGCAGCCTGCGCTTTCTGACCACCGATCTGGCCAACGCCGCATTTCAGGCTGAAAACCGGAATATTGCGCTGGTGGCCGCTCGGGCAGCCTCGGAAGAAACCAGAGTTGAGAACATCGTTTTGCGAATCCATGCCAATCGGTCGCCGCCCCATGGAGCGACTGCCGACTTTGAAATGGTGCGCATCCGTCAGGAGAAGGAAGTGGGGCGGGAAAAGTGGTCTCTATCCCTGCAATTTTCCCATGTCGCCCGAATCCCTCCTGATTTGATGGTTCATAATCCGATGGGCATCGTCATCACCTATTTGCAGGCGGATAGGGCTCTGGTATCGGAATGACAACGCAACAAGCAAGGGATGCAACAGCATGAATGCCAGTGGAATCGAAATGCTCAAGCCCTTGTTGCCGGGACTGGAGAGTGTGCTTGAGGATCAAGAGGTGAGCGAAATCATGATTAACGGACCGGATAACGTCTGGATCGAAAAGGATGGCAGACTGGATCCCTTGCCGGCGCCGGGCCTCGACTCCAAAGCCCTGGGACGAGCCGCCATCCATATTGCTCGCCCCCTTGGTCTGGATCCTGCTCTCTCTCCCCTGGTGGATGCTCGCCTGGACGACGGCTCCCGGGTGGCGATCTGCATGCCTCCGGTCAGTCCGATTGTAGCAATCACGGTAAGACGATTTGGGGGACGGTCGTTCTCGACGGGCGATCTGATGCGACAGGGGGTATTGGCTGAAGAGATCCTGAATGCCGCCGAGAACACGCTGCGGGCGCGGCAGAACATCCTTGTTTCAGGCGGGACCGGGAGCGGAAAAACGACCCTCCTCAATGCCCTGATCGGATTGTTGCCCGAGAAGGAACGCATTATTACCATCGAAGATGTGCTGGAGTTGCACATTGAACGCAGCAACTGTCTTCGATTCGAGGCTCGTGGACTGAAGGATACGGTGACGATTCGGAACCTGGTGCGACATGCGTTGCGCCACCGTCCGGATCATATCGTCATGGGTGAGGTTCGTGGCGGGGAAGCCGCGGACCTGCTGCAAGCCCTCAATACCGGCCACGGCGGGTCGCTGACTACCATCCATGCCAATAGCGCTCAAACGGCCCTTGCCAGGCTTGCCAGTTGCGCCGCCCAGGCAACCGGCCGGCTTCCCTGGAGCGTGACCTGCCGTAGCATCGTTGACGGGGTCCGCATGGTGGTGCAAATGACGCGGCGCCAGGGTATGCGGTTTGCGGAGGAGGCTCTGTTTGTAGAGGGTTACGATGCCGCCACTGACTGCTGGGACGTGAAGACAATTTGGAACGGACAGCCTCCGGCGGTCAGAAATGCCGGGCAGCTCCGCTGCACGGATTCGTAGACTTCAAGCATCCACTTCCAGCCCGACTGTGCAGCCGCCTGGTGAGAAATGCGGGCTACAGAGCCACTTTCCTCGGAGTCGGGCTTTGTGGATGAACCGCAAAAGATCATTGAGCCTCCCATGATGGAACATCTCCCGAAAACAGGTGCACCCTGACGCCGTAGACGATCAGGTTTTCGATGCAGGCTGACCGAAACCTGATCTCAGCAAGTCTCCCTCGCAACCAAGCTCCCTCGACAACACAAACGGACGGTTGAGTTTCCGCTGAACCGCCGAAATCAACGCTCGACCAATTCCGGGTCGGAGCGACAGCCAAGTGGGCTCTGATTTCATTCTCTTGTGTCCAGACTTGCGATGAAGCCGACCTCCCTTTCACGGCATTTCTTCGCACAAGGATTTGGATGGATACGGGAGGGTTCCCTTTGAATAGATCGGGAGGACTTTCAATGCTGCCATCCCCGCTGCCTTCTCTCTCTCCCCGCCTTTGGATTCGATCGTTACCGCGCGCACTTCCTGCCCTTCTCTCATCACGCTGGCTCCTGGGATCCGTCGTCCTGCTGGGCGCGCTGTCCGCTGGCGCTGAGCAAGCCCTTGCGTACACCCTTGAGGCTACTCCCTCCAACATTTACGAGAGCCAGGGAGATTGCGCCGCTTTTTCCATAACCGCCCGGGTCGAGAGTGGTGACTCGACACCCACGACGATCACTCTTACCGCGAGCGGACCGGGAACCCTTTCCAACGGCACACTTTCCATTTCCATCTCTTCTGGCGACACCTCGGGGAATACGTCTTTAACCTATTGCGGCTATCAAGACGAAACCGATCACGGGATCCGGACTCTTCGCTTTTCCGGAAGCTCAAGCGCCGGCGGCTCCGTTTCCAGCGTCAATATCACGGTCCATGACGACGATGCGCCGCCCAAGGTTACCCTGAAGCTGACGCCTGCCAGCATCAGCGAGAATGGCGGCATGAGCACGGTTACCGCAACCCTCGGTGCCACTTCGAGTCAGTCAACCACGATC
Organism: Terriglobia bacterium; assembly: GCA_963665655.1. Lineage (GTDB taxonomy): Bacteria > Acidobacteriota > Terriglobia > Versatilivoradales > Versatilivoraceae > Versatilivorator. The sequence continues at coordinate 1,831,739 of OY762429.1, read as the reverse complement.
ACGGTGGCAGCCACGCCGGTCAGCCCGGCTGTTACGGGCGACTTCACCCTAAGCGCCAACAAGGTGCTGACCATAGCGGCTCAGGCCACTTCCAGCACCGGCACCGTCACCATCACAGCCGCTAATAACGATGTGGATACGGCTAACAAGAGCGTGACCGTGTCAGCCACAGCAACTAACACCGAAGGTGTGGGCGATCCCGATAACCAGACGCTGACCATCACCGATGACGACGAGAAGGGCGTGACCGTCAGCAAGAGCAGCGTGACGGTGACCGAGGCGGCGGGCGCCGGCAGGACCGAGACCTACACGGTGGTGCTCGACAGCAAGCCGACCGGGACGGTGACGGTCGGGGTGGCCAGCGGGGCCACCAGCGTCGCCACCGTCAACAAGTCCTCGCTGAGCTTCACGACCTCCACCTGGAGCACCGCCCAGACGGTGACGGTGACCGGAGTGGACGACGACGTGGACAGCGACCGCTCGACCACGATCACCCACACGGTGAGCGGGGCCGATTACGCCGGGGTCACGGCCGCCAGCGTGAGCGTCACCCTGACCGATGACGACGAGAAGGGCGTGACCGTCTCGAAGAGCAGCGTGACGGTGACCGAGGCCGCGGGAGCTGCCCGGACCGAGACCTACACGGTGGTGCTCGACAGCAAGCCGACCGGGACGGTGACGGTCGGGGTGGCCAGCGGGGCCACCAGCGTCGCCACCGTCAACAAGTCCTCGCTGAGCTTCACCACCTCCACCTGGAGCACCGCCCAGACGGTGACGGTGACCGGAGTGGACGACGACGTGGACAGCGACCGCTCGACCACGATCACCCACACGGTGAGCGGGGCCGATTACGCCGGGGTCACGGCCGCCAGCGTGAGCGTCACCCTGACCGATGACGACGAGAAGGGCGTGACCGTCTCGAAGAGCAGCGTGACGGTGACCGAGGCGGCGGGTGCCGGCAGGACCGAGACCTACACGGTGGTGCTCGACAGCAAGCCGACCGGGACGGTGACGGTCGGGGTGGCCAGCGGGGCCACCAGCGTCGCCACTGTCAACAAGTCCTCGCTGAGCTTCACGACCTCCACCTGGAGCACCGCCCAGACGGTGACCGTGACGGGAGTGGACGACGACGTCGACAGCGACCGCTCGACCACGATCACCCACACGGTGAGCGGGGCCGATTACGCCGGGGTCACGGCCGCCAGCGTGAGCGTCACCCTGACCGATGACGACGAGAAGGGCGTGACCGTCTCGAAGAGCAGCGTGACGGTGACCGAGGCCGCGGGAGCTGCCCGGACCGAGACCTACACGGTGGTGCTCGACAGCAAGCCGACCGGGACGGTGACGGTCGGGGTGGCCAGCGGGGCCACCAGCGTCGCCACCGTCAACAAGTCCTCGCTGAGCTTCACCACCTCCACCTGGAGCACCGCCCAGACGGTGACGGTGACCGGAGTGGACGACGACGTGGACAGCGACCGGTCGACCACGATCACCCACACGGTGAGCGGGGCGGACTACGCCGGCGTGACGGCTGACAGCGTGAGCGTCACCCTGACGGATGACGACGAGAAGGGCGTGACCGTCAGCAAGAGCAGCCTGGCCCTCGCTGAGTCCGGAGGGACTGGAACCTACACGGTGGTGCTCGACAGCAAGCCGACCGGGACGGTGACGGTCGGGGTGGCCAGCGGGGCCACCAGCGTCGCCACCGTCAACAAGTCCTCGCTGAGTTTCACCACCTCCACCTGGAGCACCGCCCAGACGGTGACCGTGACGGGAGTGGACGACGACGTCGACAGCGACCGCTCGACCACGATCACCCACACGGTGAGCGGGGCCGATTACGCCGGGGTCACGGCCGCCAGCGTGAGCGTCACCCTGACCGATGACGACGAGAAGGGCGTGACCGTCTCGAAGAGCAGCGTGACGGTGACCGAGGCCGCGGGAGCTGCCCGGACCGAGACCTACACGGTGGTGCTCGACAGCAAGCCGACCGGGACGGTGACGGTCGGGGTGGCCAGCGGGGCCACCAGCGTCGCCACCGTCAACAAGTCCTCGCTGAGCTTCACCACCTCCACCTGGAGCACCGCCCAGACGGTGACGGTGACCGGAGTGGACGACGACGTGGACAGCGACCGGTCGACCACGATCACCCACACGGTGAGCGGGGCGGACTACGCCGGCGTGACGGCTGACAGCGTGAGCGTCACCCTGACGGATGACGACGAGAAGGGCGTGACCGTCAGCAAGAGCAGCCTGGCCCTCGCTGAGTCCGGAGGGACTGGAACCTACACGGTGGTGCTCGACAGCAAGCCGACCGGGACGGTGACGGTCGGGGTGGCCAGCGGGGCCACCAGCGTCGCCACCGTCAACAAGTCCTCGCTGAGTTTCACCACCTCCACCTGGAGCACCGCCCAGACGGTGACGGTGACCGGAGTGGACGACGACGTGGACAGCGACCGCTCGACCACGATCACCCATACGGTGAGCGGGGCGGACTACGCCTCCGAGACGGCTGACAGCGTGAGCGTCACCCTGACGGATGACGACGAGAAGGGCGTGACCATCAGCAAGAGCAGTCTGGCCCTCGCTGAGTCCGGAGGGGCTGGAACCTACACGGTGGTGCTCGACAGCAAGCCGACCGGGACGGTGACCGTTGGGGTGTCCAGCGGAGACACGAGCGTCGCCACGGTGGACAAGTCCTCGCTGGAATTCACGACCGCCACCTGGAGCGCCGCCCAGACGGTCACGGTGGCCGGAGCAGGAACCGGCGGGACCAGTACGAGTGTCACTCATAGCGTGTCCGGGGCGGACTACTCGACCGTTACCGCCGCCAGCGTCGCTGTGACCTTGGTCGATGTTGTGATCAACCTGAGCGTGAGCGATAACGACGTGTCCGAAGGGGATGGGGATACCGAGGTGACGGTGACGGCCCGACTGCAAGGCAGTCGGACCTTTCCTTCGACGAAGACGGTGACCATCACGGTCGAGGGCAGCGGGACGCCGGCTGCCGTCGGTTTCCAGCCGGTCAACCCGTTCACCCTCCAGATCCCGGCCGATCAGCAAAGCGGGTCGAAAGCCTTCACCTTGCGGCCGGTGCCAAACAACGTGGACAACCCGGATGAGACCCTAACGGTCAGCGGTGCTGCCGAGACATTCGCAGCCAACTCGGCAACGATCGCCCTCCGAGACGATGATGATGCCCCTACGGGAATAAGACTCTTTGCCTCGCCGGACAGCCTCAGTGAGGGAGACAACGCCACCGAGGTGACGGTGACGGCTCAACTGCAGGGCGGCACGACCTTGCCGGCCGATCTCGCCCTGCCTCTGACTCTCGCCGGCAGCGCCATCCGGGGCCCCGACTATACCTTGACCGGCAAGGAGACGGTTACGATCCCCGCTACGCAGGCTTCAGGGCAGACCGTCCTCACCATAACACCCACCCACGACTCCATTGACGAGGGGGCTTCCGAGACCATCGAGATCGGGACTTCCGCGGCCGGCTACCAATCGACAAGTCCTGCCGAGGTGACGCTTGCAGATGACGATAGGGCGGGGCTGACCCTTGGCAAGACCCATGTGACGGTGACCGAGGCGCCGGGGGCGGGCAGGACAAACCGTTACACGGTGGTGCTCGACAGCAAGCCCACCGGGACGGTGACCGTTGGGGTAGCCAGCGGAGACCCGAGCGTGGCCACGGTGGACAAGTCCTCGCTGAGCTTCACGACGACCACCTGGAGCAGGCCTCAGACGGTGACGGTGACTGGAGTGGACGACCGGGTGGACAGCGACCGCCGCACCACCATCACCCACAGGCTGAGCGGGGCCGACTACACGGATGTCACGCCCGCCCGCGTGCGTGTGACCTTGACCGATGACGACACCGCCGGCGTGAAGGTTGATCCGGAGGAACTCCAGGTCACCGAGAACGGGCACGCCTTCTACACCCTCGAACTCACCTCGGAGCCTCTCTCTCCCGTAGTCATCTCGATCTCCAGGCTCGGAGACAACGTCGAAAATCTTGACTGGGATCCCAGGCGGCTGACCTTCTCCGCCGCTGACTGGAACCGGCCTCAGAGGGTCGCCGTTAGCGTCCGGCAGGATCCGGACGTCCTTTCCGGCGTGGCTCTGATGCGCCACACCGCATCGAGTCCCGACCCTGCCTATTCCGGAATCGGCATCGACGATGTCGAGATCGTCGTCGGAGACGACGATCAGGTCGTTACTTCCGCCGTCCTCACCTTGAGCGACGAGGAAATCGCCGAGGGCGAGCCTTCGGCTCTGGTGACCGTGACGGCCACCCTCGACGCCGTCACCGCCACCGATCTGTCCATCGCCCTCTCGCTCGGAGGCACCGCCACCGAGCAGGATTACTCCGTCGGCGGCGTCCAGCCCATCACCATCGATGCCGGCAAAAACACCGGCCAGACTGTTCTTACCTTTGTTCCCAATGATGACGCCCTGGTTGAAGGCGAGGAGACCATCATCGTCAACGGCGCCTCTCCCGGATTGACTGTCTCACAGGCCACTCTCACCCTTGTTGACGATGACACCGCCGCCGGCGCCGCCGTGGGCAGCCTGTCGGTTGACATCGATCGCGTTGCTGAATCCGCTCGGGATACCCTCGTCACCGTTATCCTTACTCTTGAGGACGGATTCACCTTTGACGAGCTTCGCACTTTTGAAGTCGCCGTTCGCGGAACCGGCAACGATGCTGCTGTCGACTTCGCTCCCGTTGAACCCCTTACGCTCACCTTGCTGTCCAATATTTCCACCGCCAGTTCCACTTTCGTATTGCGACCCGAAAACGACCTGGTGGACGAGACCGACGAAACTCTTACCATTGCTGCGGTCGCCAGCCCTGTCCCGATCACCTCCACTACTATTGCCCTTGTTGACGACGACGCCCCTCCGACGAGCATTTCCCTCTCCGTCGATGATCCGGACATCGCCGAAGGCGAGCCGGCCACTGACATCACCCTCACGGCCACCGTCGACGGAGGCACCACTTTCGCTCGCCCTCTGACCGTCACGCTTGCCTTCGGCGGCACCGCCACGGAAGGGCGGGAGGGAGACTATACGGTTTCCGGCCCTGCTTCGATCCCAATCCCCCCCGGCGCTCGAGCGGCAACGGCAACCTTGATGTTCACACCCATTGATGACTCCCGAGACGAGCTCGACGAAATTATCGAGATCGCGGGAACCACCCCCACAGGCCTTCCGGTCAACCCGACTTCGTTGACTGTGCTTGACAATGATGAATCTCTGCTCACCCTTCGAGCCGAGCCCCGGAGGCTTGAAGAAGGCGCCGGACCGGCAACCGTAACGCTTACCGTCACTGTCCGCAGCGGCACCCCTTACGACGAGTCCCTTGCAGTCGCGCTGGAGTTTGCAGGCACCGCCATCAGAGCCACCGACTACACGGTTGCCGGCGCCTTGACCTTCACTTTGCCGGCGGGGCAGGTCAGCGCTTCCACTACGCTCGCCCTCACCCCGATCGACGATAGCCTCGATGAGCCCGACGAGACCATCGAGATCATCGGGAACGCCGGCCTTGGCCGCACCGGCCCCGCCGTCATCCTCCTCGAAGACAACGACATTCCGCCCGCCAGGATCTTCCTTTCGGTCGCCCCGGACACCCTTCAGGAAGCCGACCCCTCAAACACGGGAGTCACGCTGACAGCCACCGTCGATGGCAACACCGCTTTCTCTTCAGACACCGAAGTCCTCCTCGACCTTGCCGGCACGGCCGTTCCCGCCGTCGATTACGACGTGGGCGGCCTCGCCGCCCCCCTGGTCATCCCCGCCGGCCGCCTCACCGCCTCCCGGGAGATCACCATCGCCCCTCTTGACGACACCCTTCCCGAGGGTGTCGAGCACATCCTTATCTCAGGAACCTCCGTCGTTCGCGTCGTTCAAGCGGAAATCTCTCTCATCGACGATGACGGCGAGGACCTCACCGTCAGCTTCAGCCGGGCCGACTACGCTGCCAATGAGTACGGCGCCCCGGCCCGGGTCGTCGTCACCGTCACTCCTGCGGCCGATCGCCGCGAGGCGATCTCCCTTTCGGTAGTCCTCGCTGGCGGCGCCGGCCCCGACGACTATGCGGGCGTCCCCGATGAAGTCGTTTTTCGCCCGGGCGACGACTCCTTCACCTTTTCGGTCGAAGCCTTGCCTGACGACCACTACGAATCCGGCGAATCCATTCGCCTTCGGCTGGCCACCTTGTCCGCCAAGGTCGCCCTCGACCCCATCCCTTCCTCGACGGTCCGCCTCATCGAGCAGCGCCCCCTCCAGGATTTCTCCGGAGAATTGCAGACCGTCCTCGCCCTTTCGGCCCGCGCCTGGTCCGGCAGCGTTCAGTCTACTCTCGAGGAACGATTCAGCCGCGCCCGCCAGACCGAGGAATGGGTCGGCTGGCAGACCGCCCCCCGGGAGCCTTCCCCGCCCGTTTCACCCCTACCCGCAACGACCCGCTTGAAATCGCCTTCTTCTCTTGCCGATCGCGTCATTCCCGGGGACTGGCTCGCTTCCTGGAGACAACGGAACGAGCGCCGCAATATGGGCATGATCCGGCCCCGGCTGTCGCTCGGCAAGCTCCTCGCCAAGATCCGGGGCTGGAGGCCCGTCCTCTGGGCCGAAGGCAACACCCATCATTTCTCCGGAAATCTTCGCACCCTCGACTACCAGGGAGGCTTCCAGGCCGCCCATGTCGGCCTCGATCTCCACTCCGGCAAGAAGACCCTCCTCGGCGCTTCCCTCATGCGCGGGCAATCGCTGATCGATTACTCTGACGGAGCAGCCCTCGACGGCGAAACCCGCGCCACCCTCTACTCCGTCCATCCCTACTTGCACGTCCGAGCCACCGATCGCATCGCCCTTTGGGCGCTCGGCGGCTTCGCCGCCGGCCCCGTCGCTGTGCGCGAGCTCGACCGCGACCACGAGCTGCGCTCCATCGGCCGTCTCGCCGGCGGGGGCGCTCGTTTTCTCGCCAAGAGCTGGAAGGGCCGCGAACTCGCCGTTCGCACCGACGCAGACGCAGCCTGGGTCGGCGCAGACCTCGAGGAGGCCTCCGCTGCCATCGGCGGCCTCGCAGGACGTGTCCGCCTCCTTGCCGAAATGGTCCAGACCCTGCGTCTTTTCGGCCAAACCCTTATGGCAACCGGCGAAGCCGGAGGCCGGGTCGACCGCGGTGCGGCTCATCGCGGCGCCGCGCTTGAAGCCGCGGGCCGCATCAGTTGGCGCAAACCGGAAGTGGGCCTCGACATCTCAGCCCACGGCCGATCTCTCCTCCGGCACCAATCGTCGTTCCGGATGTGGGGGGCCGGCTTGCAGGCCGGCTGGGACCCCGGTGCCGAAAAACGGGGCCTTGTCGTCCGCTTCGCTTCCGGACGAGGTCCCCGGGGAGGCAAAACACGCCTGTTCCACGAATCCATCGACCGCCTCCACCATGGCGGAGACGGTCTCGATACCGAGCTCGAGCTCGGCTACGGAACGGGCCTCGGGGCTCGCGTACTCACGCTCACGTTTCGGCTCCAGGGATTATCCGGATGGACCGCCGCCGTCGACCTGCGATGACGGCTCGGTTTTTCCACAGGGGGGGACGAAATGCCGGAACCGAGCACAACCTGACAGAAGCCGGACCGAGCAGGAAAAGTAGCTGATGTCTTCGTGCAACCGGATCGAGGGCTGCCTGTCGGTCGCATAGCGAATCAGAAAAGCGGTTGATCGTCCGATTCGCTGGGAGCTCCTATTCAATCCTTGAGGTGGGTGTAATCGCAGGACTCGGTCTGTTCCCGCGAGGTTCTCATCTCCAATCGCCTGTGCACCAATCTCTGCGCTGAATATGATCTGTTCACTCATCTCCTGTTGGTTCTCAATCAGGAGTGACCTTGGCTTGCCGCGATCAGTGGGTCACTATAGGAGGTGTGCCTACCCCGCCTCGCAACCTTGGTGTGAAGCTACCAGTGGGTTCTGCGCGAGGTTAGAGAGCACTTTCCGGATGAGGCATGTCAGCCCTGCTCTTGCTCGGCGCCCGGCCCGGCCTCGGCCCGGGACTTCCCTTTCCCGTCCCACAAGGTCAGACCCCGCAGCGCGGCCCTGGAGGAAGGAGGGAACGCCAGGCTGATCAGGTAGCCGGGAACGACCGTGCCCGCGAAGCTGATAAAGGTCAGCCAGAACTTGGAGACCTGCTCGACGGCGGCAGCGGTGTAGGGGTCCGGCCCACCCGGCAGCAGGAGCCACTGCCCGTCGATCTTGAACAGCCAGTACTTGGCCACCAGCACCAGTCCGTAGCCCACCAGAGCTCCCAGCGAGGTCCCCCAGCCCGTGGCCCGCCGGGTGGTGGTTCCCAGAACGAACATGCCGACCGCGCACCCGAAAAACGGGGCCGCCACCGTAGCCATGGTGCCCACGATGGTGTCCTGGCCGGTCAGGAACTGCGCCAGCACGGCGATGACAACGGCCCAGATCAGCGTCAGGCCGCGGGCCAGCCGCAGGCACTGGCTGTCGGGAGCATCGGGCCGAATCAGCCGCTTGTAGTAGTCTTCCACGCAGACCGTGCTGATGGTGTGGGTTCCCGAATCGATGCTCGACATGGCGGCCGCGAATATGGCCGCCAGGATGAGGCCGGCCAGGCCGCCGTGCATTTCGTTCAGGACGAAGTGGGGAAAGGCGCGGTCGGCGCTCCCGATCCCCACGGCCAGCTCCGGGTTCAACTGGTGGTGGGCGTAGAGAGCCAGCCCCAGGCCGTAGATCAGCACGGTGACCGGGATCGACAGGAAGGGCTTGAACCACACCGCCCGCCGGGCGTCTCGCAGGGAGCCGCAGGAGAGGTAGCGCTGCATGCTGACCTGGTCGGTCAGGTTGGCGACGCCGTTGACGGCGCCCGCGGTCATGGCCATCCAGACGGTGATGCGGGTGGTGGGATCCAGGCTGAAGTTGAACATCCTCAGCTTGTCGTCGCGGACCATCACGGCCAGCAGCTCGGACGCCGGGTCCTTCCAGAAGATCAGGGCGACCGCGGCAGCCAGTCCCAGCGTGAAGAGGAAGAACTGCAGGACGTCGGTCCAGATGATGGCCTTCATGCCGCCCACCAGGGTATAGGCGGTGGCCACCGCCGTGGTCAGGACGATGGAAACGGCGGGCTCGATTCCGGTGAGTTCCTCGATGGCCAGGGAGACGGCCACCACGATGGTGGCCATCCAGGCCAGGCGGGAGATGATGAAGACCGCGCTGGCCAGCAGCCGGGTGGGAAAGTTGAACCTCCGTTCCAGGTACTCGTAGATGGAGGTCACCTTCAATCGATAGAAGAAGTCCAGAAACAGGTAGACCGCCAGGGGAACGCACAGAAAGCCGCAGATGCTGAACAGGAGGTACTGCAGGTCGTACCCGTAGGCCTCGCCCGGGGTTCCCAGGTAGCTGATGGCCGACAGCAGGCTGGCCAACTGGGAGATGCCGACCGACACCCAGCCCATGGATCGGCCGGCCAGCAGGAAGTTGGCCGAGCTGGCCTGCTGGCGCGAGAATCCGAAGCCGATGGCCAGCACCACCAGGGCGTAGGCCACGATCAGCCCGTAGTCCATCCACTGCAGTTGAATCTGGCCGAGAAAAGCCAACGGCAAGACCTCCCGGGGTGGTCGTCACCCGACCGTCTTTCGGGGAAGGCGGGAACGGCATTGTACACCCTGGCTCGACGGTTCGGTTACCGAACCTTGGGATGGGGGAACGGGCGGGGACGCCGGGTGACTGTCGCCGTGCTTGACGGCTGCCCGGCGGTGCGGTAACTTCGCTCGCGTTTTCTTGCATGCCAAGTGACCATCGGAGGGCTCAAATCCATGAAAGTCGTCCTCGACAGCGAAGCCGACCGCGAGTTTGTCGCGGAGCTCAGGAACTCGTTCCCATCAGTCCAATTCTGCGAGGCCCCTACCCAGGCCGATCAGATCCGGGAGATCCCCGACGCAGAGGTCTTGTTCGGGGCCATCACCCCGGCCGTCTTCGAGGCGGCCGGGAAGTTGCGCTGGTGCCACTTCGTGGGAGCGGGATTCGACCCGCTGGTTCGGGGCAATCCCGCCTTCGTGGCCAGCGACGTGGTCCTCACCAACGCGCCCGCCACCCATGCCATCGCCATGGCTGACCACGTCATGGCCATGATCCTGATGCTCGCCCACCGGATGGTGGACATGCTGGATGATCAGCGGGCCCACCGCTGGGACGTCGCCAAGTACCGGGCCCAGATTACGGAGCTCGACGGCGCCACCATGGGAATTCTGGCGCTGGGCGCCATCGGGCGGGCCGTGGCCGTGCGGGCCCAGGCCTTCGGCATGCGGGTCTATGGCGTGGACCTGAAGCCCATGGAGCCGCCGGAGGGAGTGACCGAGGCCTGGACTCTCGACGGCCTGGAGCGGTTGCTCGAGATCTCCGACTGGTTCGTGGTGACGGCGCCCCTCACCGATGGCACGGCCGGGCTGCTGAACCGGGAGAGGATCGGCCGGCTCAAGCAGGGCAGCCGCCTGATCGTCATCTCCCGGGGCGGCATCGTGGATGAAGCGGCGGTGGCGGAGGGGCTGAGGTCGGGGAGCATCGCCGGGGCCGGCTTCGACGCCACCAGTCCCGAACCCCCGCCCGACGACAGCCCGCTGTGGGACATGCCCAACGTCCTGATCTCCCCTCACGTCTCGGGCGACTCTCCCCAGACCTGGGAGCGCCGCTACCGGATCTTCAAGGAGAACCTGGCGCGCTACCTCAAGGGGGAGCCCCTGCTGAATGTCTGCGACAAGCGGGCGGGGTTCTGATCGGGGCTCCGGGCCGGCTTATCCGGAGGTCAGGTCGTGTGGCGGCGGCGTGGGAAAATGGTAAGATGCAGGTACGCTATTCGGTTTTTGTAATCACTGCGTATGAGCTTGGACCTAAGGCGAAGAAGGCGCTTCGCCGGAGACGCAGGAGGGCGCGATGAGCAATAGACACTTTCCAGCCGGATGGGATGAGAACCGGGTCCAACGAGTGCTCGATCACTACAAAGCGCAAAGCGACGAAGAAGCCGTAGCCGAGGACGAAGCTGCATTCGAAAGCCCCACTCACACGGCGATCGAAGTGCCGGTTGATCTTGTTCCGGAGGTTCGCGAACTGATCGCGAAGCACCAGGCTGGTTGATCGTCATCGACCCTCGTCCTGCAATTCCCCCACAAATGACCGATAACAGCAACCGGAGACTCGATGACCGGAAGGAGCCGGAGACCTCCGGCGGCGGAGGGGCCACCCCGGTCCCAACCGGATTCGTTCCTCCCCATCCCGGTTCCCGGAAGATGCCCCGCTGGAACCCCGGAGAGCTGATCGACGCCCCCAGGTTCGTCCGGAAGCACTGGTACGCCTTCCTGGGCCCCGGCCTGGTGGCGGGGGCGGGAGCCATCGGCGGCGGCGAGTGGCTGCTGGGTCCGCTGGTGACGGCCCGCTACGGGGGGGCTCTGCTGTGGCTGGCCACCCTCAGCATCCTGGCCCAGGGGCTCTACAACATCGAGATCAGCCGCTACACCCTCTACACCGGAGAGCCCATCTTCACCGGGAAGTTCCGGACCGCGCCGGGCCCGCGATTCTGGCTGGCCGTCTACCTGATCCTGGATTTCGGGTCGGTCTTTCCCTACCTGGCCGCTACCGCGGCCACACCGGTGATGATCCTCCTGCTCGGCGGCCGGATGCCCGATCCGGACGCGGTGCCGTTGCATTGGTGGATGCACAAGCTTACCGCCACCGGCATCTTCGTGGCCTCGGTCATTCCGCTGATCTTCGGAGGCAAGGTCTACAACTCGCTGAAGGCGGTGATGTCGGTCAAGCTGGTCACGGTGTTCGGCTTCCTGCTGATTGTGGCGCTGCTCTATTCCAGTCCCTCGACCTGGGTCGACATCGGGAGCGGCTTCTTCAAGTTCGGGACCGTTCCCGTTCTCAGCGGCGAGGACCGCAACGGCAACGGAAGGCTGGACCCCGGCGAGGACTGGGACGGGGACGGCCACCTGGACGTGGTCGAGCGCAGGCTGGAGCCTACCGTCGACTCCGACGGCGACGGCCGGCCCGACACCTGGGAGCGGGGTCCTCAGGGGCAGCTGGTGAAGCACGAGGATCTGGACGGGGATGGATTTCTGGACGGACCCAACGTGGAGAACGTGTTCGTCTCCTGGTTCGGCAAGGGGGTGCTGCCCACCATCGATTTCACCCTGATCGCCTTCATCGCCGCCATGGCAGCCATCGCCGGCAACGGAGGGCTGAGCAATACTCCCATCAGCAACTTCACCCGCGACCAGGGTTGGGGCATGGGGCACCATGTGGGCGCCATCCCCAGCATGGTGGGAGGCCAGGGGATCACCCTGTCCCACGTGGGGTCCGTCTTCGAGGTGAACCGGCAATCCCTGCCGCGCTGGCGGCGCTGGTACCGGCACGTGGTGCGCGACCAGTGCGCCATCTGGATTCCCGCCTGCTTCGTCGGCCTGGCCCTGCCCAGCATGCTGTCGGTGGAGTTCCTGCGGCGCGGAACCGAGGCCGACCGCTGGAATGCGGCGGCGCTGACGGCCGAGGGGGTGGGCAGGCAGGCCGCCAACCCTCCCGAGGGCGTGCTGGCATCCATGACGGGTCTGTCAGAAGTCCTGGGAGGCACTGCCTGGGGAAATCTCTTCTGGGCTGGGACCCTTTTTTGCGGGTTTCTGGTGCTGGCTCCCACCATGGCGGGACACATAGACGGGGTGGTCCGCCGCTGGCTGGATACCATCTGGACCTCCAGCTCCAGGCTGCGGCAGGTGGACCCGGCCAGGATCGGCACGATCTACTTCGGGCTGATCATGGGCTACTCCGTTCTGGGGCTGGCCATGCTTTGGATGAACGCCCCCACGGCTCTGATCAAGTTCGCCACCATCAGCTACAATTTCGCGCTGGGCATCAGTTGCTGCCATACCCTGATCCTCAACACGGTCCTGCTTCCGCGGGAGTTGAGGCCGGGCTGGTTCGTCCGGGCCGCCATGGCTCTGGGAGGCATTTTCTTTTTCCTTCTGGGGCTGGCGGCGACCTTGCGGGAGCTGGGGCAAATTTGAGTCTTCATCGCACGGGAGTGACTCGGTGAGAGTTGCAGGTTGAGTGGACCTGCCGGAAAGAGAGGTGCTTTCGATGACATTCAAGGGACGCGGTCGCAGGCGGTTGCTGGGAGCCGGTTTGGGGAGCTTGGCGGGGTCGGCCCTGGCGGGTCTGGCCGGTTGTGGCAAACCGGCGGAGAAAGGAAATCCCTGGAAGTCCGCCCTCCAGTTGAACGCCGCCAGACAGCGTGTCTCGGGAAGCGAGGAGGCGCTGGCGGCGGCCATCCGCCGGGGAGCCGACTTGCGCATCCGGACGGAGTTCAAGAACAACGAGCACATCGACACCAGTTCGGACAGCGCCGAGTTGATCGAGGAAGTGGCGGAGTTTGCCGGCACCTATCTGATCGAGGACCGGTGGGTGGCCGGGATCATGACCCTGCGCCAGCCCATCAGCCTGCCGGACGGCTTCGGGTCCCGGCCCTCCATGTCCTTTTTCCTCTACAACCAGGACGGCCGGCAGGCCATCGCCCGCCCCTTTCTGGACGGGGGAGAGGTCACGGCCGAGCCGGGCCCCTCGGAGCTGAGTGACCACAGCAGCATGCCCAAGTACCACCAGTTGGACAGTTGGGACCAGGGGACCAACGCGCCCAGCAGCAACTTCATCTACGACTTCGATCTCTTCAAGTACCTGGTCAGAGACGATTGGGAGGAGGTGCTGTCGCACTCTGCCGAGGGGAAAGTGCTTTCCGGCTCAGCCGAGGAGCTGGGCCGGCAGGTGGCGGACGGGAAGGAGGTCAAGGTGGCCGTCCGGGGCCTCTGCGCCGACTTGGCGGGCAAGGACGGGGAGAGCATCGACCATGAGGTCTTCGTCAAGACCGGGTCCTGCTACTACTATACGGAGCAGCGGCTGTTCATCGCCGGAACCCATCCCCTGGTCCGGGTCAAGCCGGGGGTGCCGCTGCAGTACCGGAGCCGGGGGTGGGACTTCGGATGGCTGATGGCCCGCACCGACGGGTTTGTGGCCCGCCTGCTGCTCAACCCCTATACCCTGAAGTTCGAACGGAGCCAGGGGCACTACCCCATCCGCTGGTTCGCGCGCTGAGGGGGTATGCCTTCCCTGAGGAATAGGGGGTACGACAACACCCATTGGACGCCCCTTAACTAGGTAGTAGGGAAGACTTCCTGTCCGATTCTTCCAGAGTACTCGAGAGTTCCTCCCACTCTTGGATCAGTTCATCCAACCGCCTGCGATTGTGCTCCACCAGTTTGACGAGGCGGATGGATTCCCTTGCACTTTTGAAAGTGCCCAGATCCGACTCCTGGGTGGCGATTTCCACTTCACACCGGGTGATTTCCTCCTCCAGCCCCTGGCGCCGCTCCTTCATTTTCCGGACAAGAACAGGATTGATCCTCTTCCGTCGCAACGGTGTTCCACTCCGGTCGCCGGGTCCCTCTGAATTCTCCGCGCGCGGCGGCTCCTCTCGATCATCCCGTTGGAGCGTGACGGGGCTCTTTTGCCGCAAGTAGTCTTCATAATTGCCGAAATAGTCCTGGAACTCGCCGCCGTCGAGCTCGAAGATTCGCGTTGCCAGCTTGTCAATGAAGTAACGATCGTGGGAAACAAAGACGACCGTTCCGCTGAACGCTTGCAGTGCTTCAAGCAGTACGTCCTTGGCTCGCAGGTCGAGGTGGTTGGTGGGCTCATCGAGCAACAGAAAATTTCTCGGCCGCAGCAACATGCGGAGGAGCGCATAGCGGTTGCGCTCGCCACCCGAAAGAACGCCTATCTGTTTGAAGACCTCGTCATTCGAAAACAGGAAGCTGCCGAGCAGAGTGCGCAGTTGCGTCTGGCCACTCAGGGCACCGGGTGCGATGCTCGAGGCATCATCGATCAAGCGGGCGCCCGGGTCGAGCTCCCTGTACTGGTCCTGTGCGAAATGGTCGACTTCCACGTTGTGTCCCAGCCGAAATTCACCTGCCGTTGCCGGCTCGCTTCCGGCCAGTATCTTGATCAGGGTGGATTTGCCCGCTCCATTCACCCCCACCAGGCCGATGCGGTCCCCTCGGTTGATGACGAAACTCATGCCGTGGAACACCTGTTGGCTTGCATAGCTCTTGGCGACCCCGCGAAACTCCGCCACCATGCCTCCGCTCCTCGGTGGCTGAGGAAAGGCGAATTGGATGGTCCTTTCCTGGGCAGGTAATTCGATCCGTTCAATCTTCTCGAGTTCCTTGATTCGGCTCTGTACCTGCTTCGCCCTGGTGGCCTGGTAGCGGAAGCGATTGATGAAGCGTTCAAGGCGTTCAATCTTGTCCCGCTGGTTGCGATAGGCCGCACGAAGTTGGGCCTGGCGTGCGGATTTCTGCGCCAGGTAGCGTTCGTAGTTCCCGACGTAAAAGTAGGCGCGACGATTCCACAACTCGAGAATCTTGTTCACTGTGGCATCGAGCATGTAACGGTCGTGGGAGACCAGGACGAAGGCGTACGGATACTCGTTCAGATACTGTTGCAACCAGTTGCGGGCCTCGAGATCTAGGTGATTCGTCGGTTCGTCCAGCAATAGGAGCTTGGGCTTGATCAGCAGGAGCTTGGCCAGCACCAGGCGCATTTGCCAGCCGCCGGAGAGTGCTTCCGTCGGACGGTTCAAATCTGCGGGCGCAAAGCCCAGGCCATTCAGCACTGTGCTGGCCTGCGCCTCCAACGAGTAGCCTTCCCGACCCTGAAATTCGGTCTCGATCCGGTGATAGCGATCCGTGATCCGGTGGTATGCATCGCTGCGCGGATCCACTTCCGCCATCTGGTGAGTCAGGGCTTTCATTTCTTCCTCGAGTTCGAGCAGATCGCCAAAGACAGAGAGGCATTCTTCCAGAACTGTGCGCCCTGACAGTGACAGTCCATCCTGAGGAAGGTATCCGGCAGTCATATCTTTCGGCGCAGAAAACAGACCGCCATCCAGGGGCTCCATCCCTCCCAGGATCTTCAGCAGTGTTGTCTTGCCTGTCCCGTTCCCGCCCACCAGTCCAACGCGATCCGTCGACGTGATGAGCCAGTCGAGATCTTCGAACAAGCTCTTGGAGCCGAAGTGTTTTCTGGCCGCGGAAAGTCGAATCATAGGTATGCCCGGAGATCTCCTCGCGGGCGAAGGGAAAGGGGACGTGGTTGAATTGCTGGAGAAACTTTGCTCACGCCAATTGTTGGACGAGGTCGAATGGAGATCGGACATGGATCCCGCACCAGGTAAACCAATTCGACACCCTCATCGCTAAGGGATTACAGAGCCATCAATCCAATTTATTCCAATAATTCAACAACGTCCCCTGGTTGCCCACAACAACGTCCCCCTGGTTGCCCATTGTCGTTTTTCAGAGCGCTCGATTCGACCACTCCTGATGCGAGAGCCACATTTCGACGCGTCCCGTCTTGCGACGGTTCGGATCTTTCTGGCTGGGGGAAGGCATATATATTTTTGCGATGAAGGGGGGATGATGCTTCCTCAAGAAACGAGTGATTTTGGGGACGCAGGCGACAAAGTGTTCTGCCAGTCTTTGATGGCTGGCTTGTCCGACGATGATAAAAAGACCGACACCAGCCCGCATGGTTGCTTCCTGTTCATTTGGCCTGTAGCGGATGCGCTTGTCTCTTGAGAGGGCAAACCACCCGTTGCGGCCTATCTCAGACAACCAGAAGGCATCTGGAGTCTTGCGATCAGGAAAGTGGTCGTCGTGTTTTTCTACTTGAAGGCCTGCGTCGGAAAGTACCTGCGGGAATTGCGAGCCCAGATCACGGTCTGTAAAGAAGGTCACGCTTAGGCTGCCTGCTCATAAAACAACGCGTCTTCCACTTCCGTTGGATCGAGGCCGTAGTCTGCTGCGATTTCGATATAATTTTCCCCGGAGTTGACACGGTCAACGATCGCCGCAGTTGAGATGCCACGATGGGCAATGAATGGACGCCCAAAGGCAACTTGAGGGTCGATCACGATTGTTTTATCTACATCCTTGTCAAACGGATAGAGGCGTGCGGGAAGGTATAACCCGTCTAGTTCAATCCGCGTTAGGTAGTCCCTGAAAAGCTTTGCAATCACGAGTTGACCCGATTGACTGAGATTGACAAACTCCCCATATTTCTCGAGAAACAAATCTCCTGCACCCGTGCGCAAATCTCGATGGAGGAGCAGTCGGTTGATGCTGTAGTACTGTTCTGCAAAATGGATTGCTCTGCGTGCCGCGTGAATGGACACCCCATGTTTGGTTCTCAACGCCCGCAATGTATACGCCTCAATGAGGTTATTAAAAGTAAGGCGAGGAGGGTTGTTTCCCGGGGCAGTGATAAGCGGACGAAAAGGAGGGCGTCCAGAATGTTGGGCATAGGACTGGCCAGCTACCCAGGCGCGAAGTGTCGGAGCGGGAATTCGCACGTACCGAGCTGCCTCAGTCACCGAGTAGGCAGCTTGGTCTCTGGGGTCATTCGCCCCATTTATGTTCTTCAGCAGTGACATCGTATCTTGGGTTTTTACTCCTCGTCAGAAACGGCAAGCTTGCCGTTTCCATATTGTACAGCAATGGCAAGTTTTCCAGCGCTTCGGTTTCGAACGTAGTCCAGACTGGCTTTTCTGCAAACCCTAACGGAACTGTGGGCTCGGCGGTCCTCACCCCCGGGCGCCGCTCAGGAACTCCTGCATCGATTGCTTTAATAGCGACTCCAGGTTGATGCTGAGGTAGCGGGCCCCCCGGGCGCGCCACTGGCGGGCCGCCGCGGGGTTGGCCGCCATGATTCCCAGGGCCACCGGCGAGTTGCGCAGGCCGGCCAGGATCTCCTGGAGGCATTGCCGCATGCGGGGGTGCTCGGGCTGTCCGGGCACGCCCAGCGAATGGGAGAGATCGGTGCGGCCCACGTTGACCACGTCGACGCCCTCCACCGCCAGAATCCGCGGCAGTTGCCTCACCGCTTCCGCCGTCTCCACGTAGAGGATGACCAGGGTGTCCCGGTTGGACTGGAGGACGTGATCCCCGAAGGAGCGTCCCTGGCCGTAGTCGGCCGCCCGTGACCCCGACAGCCCCCGATTGCCCCGAGGCTGGAACTTGACGGCCGCCACCGCTTGTTGGGCTTCTTCGGCCGAGTTGACCTGGGGAACGATGATGCCCTGGGCGCCCGTGTCCAGAAATCGCAGTATGATCGAGGGGGAATTGGCGGTCACCCGCACGATGGGGGTGATGCCGTTCAACTCGGCCGCCCTCACCATCTCTTCGCAGGTGCGCGGGTCCAGCCGGCCGTGCTCGCTTTCAAACACCATGAAATCCCACCCGAAACGGGCCAGCATCTCCACCAGGGCGGGGTCCGGGTAGCGCACGAAGCAGCCGTAGACCGATTCTCCTTGTTTGAGCTTGGCCCTGGTCTTGTTGGCCCGCACGTCGCGATCCTCCTTCAGGGGTAGAGCAGCCAGCCTTTCCGCCCGGTCTCGATACGGTACAGCCGGCCGCAGACGGAGGTGAGGTAGAGCGTCCGCAGATCCTGGCCGCCCCAACTGCAGTTGGTGGGGCGCTCGCACGGGGTCGGATGGCGTTCCAGGATCCGCCCCCGAGGGTCGAACACGTAGATCATGCCGCCCGGGCCACTCCTCTCCCAGCCGGCCGCCGCCACCAGGTTGCCCTCCAGGTCCAAACACATGCCGTCGATGCCGCGGTGGGGTGCAAAATCGTACAGGATCTCGCAGGGGCCCAGGGCGCCGTCTTCCAGAATGGGATAGGCTCGCAGTTGGCGGTTGCCCTGGAAGTCGCTCTCGGCGACGTAGAGTGTGCGGAGGTCCGGTGTCACCAGCAGGCCGTTGGGACGGGCGGTGTCATGGGTCATCCGCTGAATGGACCAGCTTCCGTCAGTTCGGGGATCCAGCCGATAGATGGATTGGTGTTCCAGTTCCGGCGGACCGATGGCTTCAGCCCAGTGGCTGCTGTAGTGGGGGTCGGAGAACCAGATGCGGCCCTTGAGGTCGATGGCCAGATCGTTGGGGCTGTTGAGCCTCCTGCCCTGGAAGGTGCCGGCGATGACCGTGCGGGTCCCGTCCGGGTGGTAACAGGCGATGCATCTTCCAGCGGCTTCGCAGGCATAGAGACCACCGCGCCCGTCCAGCATCAGGCCGTTGGCCATGCGGGTGCCCTGCCTGCAGGTTTCCGTCTCTTGGGTTTGAGGGTGGTATCGCAGGATGCGGCTGTTGGGGAGATTGCTGAACAGCAGGGCCTCGCCGTCCCAGGCAGGGCCCTCGGTAAGCCCGAAAGGGCCGGCGACCTGCTGGAACTGCCATTTTGCTGGAACTGTCATTAGTACCAACCGCTACCGTCTCACCGCGAAATAGCCTCGGGTCTCGGCCACGACGATGCCGCTCAACCCCAACAGCCCGATCAGATTGGGCAGGACCATGCTGCCGATGGCCACGTCCAGAAACGTCCACACCGTCTCCAGGGAAAGCATGGGTCCCAGGAAGGTCAGGCAGACCCAGATCGAGCGGTACCAGGGCACGAAGCGACCGTGGCCGAACAGGTATTCCAGAGCCTTCTCCGAATAGTAGTTGTTGCCCAGGATGGTGGAAAATGCGAAGAGGGGCAGCGTGATGGCGACGATCACATCCCCGTGCAGCCACAAGGGAAGTCCTTCCCGGAAGGCGGCCGCGGTCAGGGCGGCTCCGCTGGCTCCGCTCTTCCAGGCCCCGGTTCCCAGGATGATGAAGCCGGTGACGGAGCACACCACCAGCGTATCGATAAAGGTCTGAGTCATGGACACCAGGGCCTGCGTCACCGGATGGCGGGTTTGGGCGGCGGCGGCGGCGATTGCGGCCGTGCCCATTCCGCTCTCGTTGCTGTTGACGCCGCGGGCCACGCCAAAGCGGATGGCTTTCAGGACGGTGGCGCCGGCAAATCCTCCCACGGCCGCGGCCGGAGTGAAGGCTGCCTTGAAGACCTCCGCCAGCACCGAGGGAATCGCCTGCCAATGCAGCGCCAGGGCCAGCAGGCCGGCCAGGCAGTAGATCACGATCATGGTGGGCACCAGGGCGCTGGCCGCCCGAGCAATGCTGCGGATGCCGCCCAGGATGACCACCGCGGTGGCGGCGGCCGTCACGGCTCCGGTCCAGAGTGTGGGCACTCCCAGTCCGGCCTGCATGGCCTCGGCGATGGAGTGGGACTGCGTCATGTTGCCGCCGACGGTGAGGGTGAAGGCTGCCAGAAAGGCGTAGAGGGCTGCCAGCACCGGCTGATTGAATCCCCGGCTCAAGTAGTGCATGGGGCCACCCGACATCTCGCCGCGTGGACCCAGGACGCGGAACTTGACCCCCAGCAGGGCTTCGGCAAACTTGGTGGCCATGCCCACCAGCCCGGTCACCCACATCCAGAACAGCGCCCCGGGACCTCCCGAGACGATGGCTGTGGCCACCCCGGCGATGTTTCCCGTACCCACGGTGGCCGAGAGGGCGGTCATCAGGGCCTGGAAGTGGGTGACGTCTCCCTGAGCTCCGCTCTCCCTGCGGGTCACCAGGGCCAGGTAGAGGGAGGACCAGAGCCTTCGAAACTGAAGTCCCCGCAACCGAAGGGTCAGAAACAGGCCCGTTCCCACCGTCAAGGCCAGCATCGGGGGGCCCCACACCAGGTTGGCCAACGTTTCCAGGAACTCTTGCAGGTGCACGGGCACTCTCCTTGACCCCCGGCGGAGCCTCAAGGTACATTATAGGCTGTGTTTCCCGCCTAATCCGCTGACTGGGAGCTGCCGGTGCTCGTACTCCCCCGCCGTCCATCCTTCGCCAATCGACCGTCCCATGATTCCTGGAACGCCCGAAAGTGGGTCGTGGCTCTGGCGGGGTGGATCCTCTGTTCCGCTTTGGCGTCCGATCGGGGCCTGCGGGCCGGTGAAGCGCCCGAAGAGCCTCGGGCGCCGGAGTTGCGCTCCCTGTTTCCGGTCAGTGTGCAGCGGGGAAGGGTACTCGAGTTGGAAGTCCGGGGCAAGGACCTGGAAAAATGCTACGGAGTGTGGTTCGAGACCGGGGAACTGAGCGGCGAGGTTACCCGGATCGAGGGGATGCAGTTCCAGGAGAAGAAGGGCCTGCGGGCCCAGAAGCTTTGGGTTCAGGGGCAGCGGGTGTCCTTGCAGGTGCAGGTGGCATCGGAGGTGCCGCTGGGGAAGCACGAACTCCGGTTGGTCACTCCGGCCGGGGTTTCCAACGCACTGGGGATGGTCGTGGTCGACGAGCCGGTCAGCCTGGAGGCTTCCGGGCCCCACGGTCGTCCGGCCCAGGCCCAGCCCGTCGAGATCCCGACCCTGCTCAACGGCAAGTTGAGCCGGAACGGCGAGGTCGACTTCTACTCGTTCAGGGCCTCGAGCGGCGACAGGCTGGTCATCCAGGCCCTCTCCAACACCACCGTCACCAGGTTCGACGGGGTTCGCCTGACGCTCTACAGGGAAGGCGGCAGCTGGTTCGATCCGGAGCGGCCGGAGCGGCTGCTGTTTTCTCCGCGGTCGCGAATCACCCACCTGTGCGGGGAATCGGGTCGTTACCTGGTTGAGGTCAGTTCCAACCTGGGCGTGGGAGGCCCCGATTTCTTCTACCAGCTTCGGGTGACGAATGCCGAGCCGGCCGGTCCCGGGGCACCGGAGGTTGCGCTCATCGCTCCATCGGCCCTGGCGGAAATCCAGCAGCCGTTTCGCAGAAAGCTGGACCGGTCCAGGATGGGCTGGCTGGAGTCGCGAACGGTTCCGGCCGGGAAGGCCCGGAAGCATGGAGGCCCTCGAGACACACTCGGCGCAGGCTCGACCGCCGTTGCCCCCGGCTCGGGCGTTTCCTCCGAGAGGGCGGTGCCTGCCAAGGCCGCCGGGACCGGATTGCTGAGCGAAGTGGAGCCCAACGACTTGCCGGAGCAGGCCGCCCCGATCCTTCCGCCTCAACTGCTGGAAGGATCCATCCAAAATCCCGGAGACGTGGACTGGTTCCGGTTCGAAGTGGAGGCCGGGACCTCTCTGGCCCTGGAGTTGGAGACGCCCGATGCCGCCCCGCCCCGATTCAATCCCAGGGTGGCCGTGCTGGATGCGGACGGCCGGGAACTGTTGACCAACTATTTCAGAAAGATCGCGGGCGACGGCGACGACTGGGTGCGGATCATCCAGGCCAAGACCCTCTATACCTTCGACAGGGCGGGCCTCTACAAGCTGCAGGTGCGCGACATCACCCCCCGATCGGGGGAGCCGGCTTTCCGCTACCGCCTGCTGTTGCGGCCCCAGGTTCCCCACGTGGGCCGGATCGAGGCCACTCCGGAGGTGGTGAACCTGCGGCCGGGTCAGGCCAAAAAAATCACCATTCTCTCCGATCAGGAGGAGGGCTTCGGCGGTGACATTCTCTTCGGCGCCGACGGCCTGCCCAGCCGGGTGCAGTTTTTGCCGGGCGCCGAGGTCGAGCCCCACAAGGAGCCCCCCCTTCCCGAAATTCACAAGGAACGGTTCGTGCCCGGGAATCAGAAGACCACCGTGCTGCTGGCGGCGGCGCCCGGGGCGCCCGCCACCCGGATGCCGAAGCGGGTCCGCCTCAGCGCCCGTCCCGTGGTCGGGGGCAAGGTGGGTGAGGCGATCGCAGCCGGCGACTTGCTGGTGATGGTGTTGGGAGATTGATTTTCCAATGAAGCCAAGACGCAGTCCCATCCTGCTGCTGGGGACCCTGGTCGCAGCCGGGTCCATCGCGCTCGGGGCCGAGACTTCCGAACCGGAGTTGCTGTCGGTCCGGATCGTGCCCGAGGCGGTGGAGCTGGAGGGGGCCGGCGCCACCCGCCAGCTCCTGGTGATGGGGAGCTACAGCGACCGGTTGGATCGGGACGTAACCGGGCTAAGCCGATGGGAATTCTCCAATGCCGGCGTGGCGACGGTTTCGCCCGGTGGCAAGGCCGAGGCCTTGGGCGAGGGCGTCACCGATGTGACGGCTCGCCTGCAGGGCCGGTCGGCCACGGTGCGGCTCCGGGTCAAGGGCGGGGCCGGTCATCCGCCGCTCAGCTTTGCCTGGGACGTCGAAAAGATATTGACCCGCCGGGGCTGCAACGACACCCATTGCCATGGAGGGGTGAAGGGAAGAGGAGGATTCAAGCTGTCTCTCTACGGCATCTACCCGGAGGAGGACTACCGCTGGATCGTCAAGGGGGGAACCTACCAGGTCCTGTCGCCCGACCCCGGGGCCGAGATTCCGCGAATCGATCGGGAAGAACCTGAAAAGAGCCTGCTGTTGAAGAAGCCTTCCCTGGCCGAGCCCCATCAGGGTGGACTGCAGTTGCCGTTGGAATCGGAAGATTACAGGACGCTGCTGCGGTGGGTGAAGGAGGGAGCGGCTTTTCAGCCGGCGGCAGCCTCGGGCCCCGGGGTCCGGGCCATCGAAGTGTACCCGGCCGAGGCCGTGCTGGAGGTGGGAGGCGGGCAGCAGTTGCTGGTCAGCGCGCTGCTCGAGAACGGAACCCGCCGGGATCTCACCGGCCGGGTGCGCACCCTGTCCGACAACAGCGACGTGGCCGCGGTCGAACCGGATGGACGGCTGCGGGCATTGCGTCCCGGGGAGACCTTCGTGACCGTTCGCACGGCCGGCCATTCCACCACCGCCCGGGTCAGCGTCATCGAGGCGACCCTGGCCCGATATCCCGGTGTTCCCGCCCACAACTTCATCGACCGCCTGGTGTTCGACAAGCTGAGCCGGCTGCATCGGATCCCCTCCGAGCTTTCCGGCGACGCGGAATTCCTGCGGCGGGTGTGCCTGGACTTGACCGGCACGCTGCCGCCGCCCCAAAGGACCCGGGAGTTTCTGAACAGCAGCGACCCGGGCAAGCGGGAGAAGCTGGTCGATACGCTCCTGCGGACCCCCGAGTTCGTGGATTATTGGACCTATCGGTTGTCGCAGCTTTTCCGGGTGGCTCTCTTCGAGAACGGGATCAACCTGCAGTGGACCGAGGCTTACTGGGAGTGGATTCGCGGCCACGTTGCCGGCAACACTCCCTACGACCAGGTGGCCCGCGAGCGCATTGCCGCCATCGGCTACAGCCCGCCTTCCAGGCACTTCCTGCCCAATGGGGAGGTGCGCTATCCGCAAAACAAGATGGCCGAAGAGGTCAGGGTCTTCCTGGGGCGCCGGCTGGACTGCGCCGAGTGCCACAACCACCCCTTCGAGGCCTGGAGCCAGGATCAGTTCTGGGGGCTGGCCGCATTCTTCGGGCGCATGAACCTGGTGGGGGGCCGGGGGGAGGAGGTCGGCACGGTCATCTTCGAGGACCCGACCGGTCAGGAGGTGGACCTGTTCGTCAAGGGCAGGAGCCGGAAAGTGCTCCATCCACGCACCCGGGAAGAGGTGTTCCCGGCCTTCCTGAACGGCTCCCTGCTGGCGGAGACGGACCGGGCCGACCCGCGGGTCAAGCTGGCCGAGTGGATCACCGCCCATCCCTATTTCGCCGAGGCGGCGGTCAATCGGATCTGGAGCTATTTTTTCGGGCGAGGCATCGTGGAGCCGGTCGACGATTTCCGCGCGGCCAATCCCCCGACCCATCCCAGGCTGCTGGCGGCCCTGGCGAAGGACTTCCGGGAACACGACCATGACCTTCGCCGCATGATCAGGACCATCGTCGGCTCCAGGACCTACCAGCTCAGCAGCCGGCCCAACCGGACCAATCGGGAAGACCGCACCCACTACTCTCACGCGCTGCCGCGGGCCCTGGATGCCGAGGTGCTGTTCGACGCCATCGCCTCGGTAACCGGGGTTCCCCTGATCCTGGAGCAGGAGAGCTACGGCGACGGCGAGGGCAGGCTGCCTCCAGGCACCCGGGCCATCAACGTCAAGCTGCCCGACATCTTCCGCTCCCGGATTCTGGACAACTATGGCAAGGCTCCCCGGTCCATGCTTCCGGAGAAGCGTCCGCGTCCCAACCTGAGCAGGGCCCTGCACAGCCTGGCCGGGACGACCTTTACCGAGCACCTGGCCCGCCAGGGAGGCGTCATCGACCGCTTGATCCGCGGGGGCGGCTCGGACCGGGAGATCATCGAGGAGCTCTACCTGAGAGCGCTGGTGCGCTTTCCCGGGGAGGAAGAACGGGAACCACTGGAAGCCATGGTCGGCCGGCACCCCTCACGCCGGCAAGCCTTGGAGGATCTGTTGTGGGGATTGCTGAATTCCCCGGAGTTTTACCATAATCATTAGCAACAAGATTGCGAACGCATTTTGGTGTCGCTTGTCGTTGAAGGAAGTCCATTCGTATTCGTGCCTATTCGTGTTCATTGGTGGTTCGTCTTTTTAACGACCACCTGTTTCACTCTCGTAATAATCCGCGCCGGCGCGGGAGCCGGGGTGGAGAGGCTGGAAACCGGAGGAGGTTGCACCCATGCGAAACATAGGGTGTCTGGCAGGTGACGACCCGATTCTGCGGCGGCGGGACTTCCTGCGGGTGGGATCTCTGAGCCTGCTGGGCGTAAGCCTGAGCCAGTTCCTGAGGCTTCAGGAAGCCCTGGGCGGCACGTCGGCGGCGGCCGGGAGCAAGGCCCAGGCCTGCATCCTGTTGTGGCTGGAAGGGGGCCCCAGCCAGGTCGACATGTGGGACCCCAAGCCCAACAGCTCATTCAGGCCCATTGCCACCAACGTGGCTGGAATTCAGGTGTCCGAACTGCTGCCCAAGACCGCCAGGCACATGGACAAGCTGGCCATCATCCGTTCCCTCCACACCCTGGAGAATAACCACCCCCAGGCCACCCACTATGCGGCCACCGGACACCTGCCCAATCCGGCAATGCGCTTTCCCAGCCTGGGCTCGATCGTGGCCAAGGAATTGGGTCCAAGGAACCATCTGCCGCCCTACGTCCTGCAGCCGGACACCGGCAACGACACCTTTTTCATCGACCATTTCGGGGCCGCCTTTGTCGGCAACCAGTACGACCCCATGGTGCTTCCCGACCCCAGTCAACCCGACTTCGAGGTTCCCGACCTGCGGCTGCCCAAGTCGATCACTCCGGAGCGCCTGCAGGATCGGCTCTCCTTTCGGAAAGTGGTGGAGAAGGTCTACCGGGACAAGGTGCAGAAGGCCGAATCGGGGCGGATGGACACCTTCACCCAACAGGCCCTCAAGATGGTATTGAACCCTGCGGTCAAGGATGCCTTCGATCTCTCCAGGGAGTCCACCAGGACCAGGGAGACCTACGGGCTGCACGGATTCGGCCAGAGCGCCCTGCTGGCCCGGCGGCTGGTGGAGGCGGGGAGCCGCTTCGTGACGGCTGCCGGATACAAGTACAACGAGTGGGACACTCACAGTGATAACGACCAGCGGCACCGCGACATCCTGGTTCCGCCTTTCGACCAGACTTTCTCGGCCCTGCTGGAGGATCTGGACCAGCGCGGGTTGCTCAACACCACCCTGGTCATCGCCATGGGAGAATTCGGTCGGGGCCCCCAGGTGAACCCCGGAAACGGGCGCGACCACTGGCCCCAGTGCTGGTCGGTGGTGCTGGGCGGCGGCGGCATTGCCGGAGGCCAGGCGGTGGGCGCCAGCGACGAGCGGGGAGGCTATGTCGCCGATCGGCAGGTCACCATCGGGGACCTCTTCGCCACCCTCTACAAGGCCCTGGGCATCGACTGGGAAAAGACCTACATGACGCCCATCGGCCGGCCGGTCAAGATCGCCAACTCCATCGGCGACGCCACCGGCGTTCCCATCAAGGAGCTGATCTGAAGGCGCCGGAGGGCGAAGGCGGCACCGGCTGCCGCCCCCGGCCCAAGATCGGCAATCCCCAATGCATCATGGACGAATCTTCCGCTCCCAAGGTGCTGCTGAACGACCGCCTGGTGGAGCAGAGCCAGGCGGTGATTCCCCTGGACACCGTGGCCTTCAAGTATGGGGCCATGGTCTTTGAGGGCCTCCGCGCCTACTGGAACGAGCAGACCCGGCAACTGAGCGTCTTCCGGCTGGGTGACCACTCCAGGCGCCTGGAGCAATCGGTCCGCGTCATGCGGATGGATACGGACCTGACCGCCGGTGACTACAGCGCCGCCGTGATGCGCGCCTTGCGGTCCAACCGGGTGCAGGCCACCTCGCACATTCGGCAGATGGTCTACGTGGACGGACCGGGCGAGGCCTTCGTGACCGGTCCCGTCAGCCACGCCGTCATCGTGACTCCCAAGGGGGGATGGTTCGAGGGAAAGGAGTTGGGAATCCACGCCTGCATCAGCTCCTGGCAGCGGATCTCCGACAGCTCCATTCCCCCGAGAGTCAAGTGCGCGGCCAATTACCAGAACGCCCGCCTCTCGTTGCTGCAGGCCCGCCTGGACGGATATGACAGCGCCCTGCTGCTCAACGCGGCCGGCAAGGTCGCCGAGGAGCCCAGGGGGTGCGTCTTCCTCTGCCGGGGCGGACAGGTGGTGACGCCGACCGTCACCAGCGACATCCTGGAGAGCATCACCCGGGCCACCCTGATGCATCTGTTTCGGGAAGTGCACGGGGTGGAGGTGATCGAGCGGGAGGTCGACCGCACCGAGTTCTACGTGGCCGACGAGGCCTTCGTCTGCGGCAGCGGCCTGGAGGTGGCCCCCATCCTGTCGATTGACCGCTTTCCTCTGGGCAAGGGGAGGGCCGGCGAGCTGACCCTGGCCATACGCAATACCTACCTGCAAGTTACCCGAGGGGAGTTGCCCGAGTACCGCCACTGGTTGACGTCCTGCTGATCTGTTTTGAGGACTGCCGGGTTCGCAAGTTGCGCGACCTGCGGCTGGCCGGCCTCAACCCCTTTCGACATCACAGGGCGTGACGCCCTGCTTCAAGCGTCTCACTTCCCATTGTTGAGCATTCTCACGGTTGCTGTCTTGCCCGCTGCGCGGAATCGACAGGCGGACGGAGTCGACATGGTCTAAAAATAGACTAAAAATAAGCTATAGCTGACGGTACAGTCTATGTAGTTAACTATATGTAAATGCAATGTAATCAAGAAATATAAATTTGAAATAAACTAACAATGATCTTAAAATAAGCTCCAAATGACTCCCGAAAGCGTCAGCAGATATGCAGTCCCCCAGCTCTGGATTGGCTACCATGCCGCAGCGCTAATGGACCTGCTGGTTCAGGCCAGAACCGCCGCGGGCGTTCTGAATCGGATGCCCTACCTTCCTCAATGGATCGAGCAGGTTCACGAGGAGCAGTTGCGACTGGAAGCGGCCGGCACCTCGCGCATCGAAGGCGCCGTATTCACCCAGCGCGAACAGGAAGAAGCTCTGGCTCCCGATGCCCCCGAGGGTTCCGACATGACTCGTTCCCAGAGGCAGTTGCGTTCCGCTGACGCCACCTGTCGCTGGCTGCGCTCGCAGCCGTCTGAGCGGCCGGTGACCTCCGAGTTCATCCTGGCCATTCACCGGCGCATCGTGACCGGCTGCGATGATGACCGGTGCCAGCCCGGGGGCCTTCGTCCTGACGGGTGGAACGTTACCTTCGGGACGCCGCGCTGCCGCGGGGTTGAAGGCGGCCATGGCTGCCGCGCCGCCTTCGATGCTCTTGGCGCGGCCATCGCCGGGGAGTTCCAGCGGCACGACCCCATTATCCAGGCCATGGCTGCCCACTACCATATCGGCGCCATGCACCCCTTCGGCGACGGCAACGGCCGCACCGCCCGGGCGCTGGAGGCGTTCATGCTGCGTCGGGCCGGAGTCAACAAGGTGGTGTTGGTCAGCTTGTCCAACTACTACTATGACCACAAGGAAGAGTACCTGGCGGTTCTGTCTGCGTCCCGGAGGAACGGACACGACCTCACGCCCTTCCTCCGGTTTGGGCTGCGAGGGGTGGCTGAGAGGTGCGACGCGGTCGCGGAGGCCATCGTCGCCCACCATCGGCGGACGCTGTTCCGGGAATTCGCCCGATCCTTGTTCGGGCGACTGCGCAGCCCCCGCCGCCGGGTTCTGGCGGAACGGCAACTGCAAATCCTCGATATATTGCTGGACGGCGGTTCAATTGCCGGGCTTGACCTGGTGAATCAATCCCTTGTCCATTACGAGGGCCTCAAGTTTCCCGTGAACGCGCTGGGTCGGGATCTGGGTGACCTGTTTGGGCTTGGCGCCATCGCCATGGATGACGGACGCCTCCGGGTCAACCTGGACTGGCCGCAGCAGTTTTCGGAGTCGGAATTGCTGGAACGGTATGAGAATATGCCGGCTGCCACCTCGGCCAGGCATCCGGCCATGGCGGAGTTGTCCCGGTTGTTGTCCCGCCGCCGCTCGACTCTGGGATGAGTGGTAAACGGAGGAAGGAGCACCGTCCGGCGGGGAGATCCGGTCAGAACTGCCGAATCACTTTCGGCCAAGAAAGCGCGGCCGAAGTTTCGGGCGAACCGGATTCGATCACGGATAGGAGGCAGGGCCAACCCGATGCTCGTTCAATGGAGAAAATGCGGATGAAGCGGAGCCGACAGTGGGCGGCCTTGTTGCTGATGACACTGGCCGGTGGGTCGTTGGGGGCGCAGACGGCCGGAGAAATCGGTGGCGCGGTGACCGACGATCAGGGTCTGGCGGTGCCCGGCGTAACGGTGACGCTCGAAGGCGATGGGCTGATCGCGCCGCTGGCGGCCGTGACCCTGGGCGACGGCTCCTACCGTTTCCGGGCCCTCGGGCGCGGGTCATACGACTTGGCCTTCGAGCGCGCCGGGTTCCGGACGCTGATTCGAAAAGGGGTGATGGTGGAAGGGAGCCGCGCCATCCGGATCGATGCGGCGCTGGAGGTGGCCGCCGTGGCCGAGACGATCACCGTGACCGGCGACGCGCCGGTGTTGGATCTGAAGAGGACGGCGCTGGTGAACGACTTCGGCGTGGCCGAGCTGCAGGACGTGCCCTCCGCCACCGATGTCTGGGCCGTGCTGGGCCAGACGGCCGGTGTGCGGATGCGCGGCTTCGATGTCGGCGGCTCACACAAGAGCCAGCAAACCGGCTATGAGAGCTTCGGCATCCGCGGCCAGAACCGGATCCTGGCCGACGGCGTCGACACCACCGAGAGTGACGAAGGCACCGGATTCTACTTCGATTACTATTCCGTCGAAGAGTTCACCACCGCGGCCGCCGGCGCCGACGTGGAGATGACCGCGCCCGGCTCACTGGTCATGATGACCATGAAGAGCGGTGGCGATGAATTCAGCGGGATGCTGCACGCCGATTACGAGCACGAGAAATTCGTGGGCGACAACACCGATGCCGACCTGGAGGCGCGTGGCCATACCGGCAATCCGAACCTGCTCTTCTTCGAGACCCACGCCGACATCGGGGGGCCCATCCTGAGCGACCGCGCCTGGTTCTACGCCTTCTACAACCACTTCCGCATCGACAAGGCCGTCTCGGGCGTCGACCGCTCCGTGGCCACCGACCTGGGCGATTTCGATCAGCTCGGGGGCAAGGTGACGTTTCGGCTGACCGACCGGGACCGCTTGATCGGCTACACCAACTGGGGTCTGAAAGAGAAGCCCAAGCGGGGACTGTCCACCGACGTGGGTCCCGAGTCGGTGCTGGCCCAGGCAAGCTGGAGCTGGGCGCACAAGGCGGAGTGGCAGCGGGTATGGAACGACCGCACCTTCATGATCGTGGCCGCCAAGCATTTCGGGTTCAGTTGGCCCATGGTGCCGCAGGTAGATCCGGGACAGCAGCCACCGCGGCTCGACACGGCCACCGGCCGCCTGAGCGGAGCCGGCTGGTTTCCCGGCCTCAACGGCCCGCCGCCCTTCACCTTCGTTCGCTGGAAGCCGCAGGCCTCCGCAGCCGCCCACCACTACCTGCCGGACTTCGGCGGCAGCCACGATTTCAAGGTGGGCTACGAGTTCCAGATCGACAGCAGCCGCTTCGGCTCGAACGCCAATTCCGGACACATCCGATACCTCGACGACAGCGCCAACGACCGCCCGTTCCAGGTGGACCGGATCATGCTCTTCAGCATGCCGGCCCGGGGGGAGATCGCCTCCGACAACCGGAACCGCCACCACGCGGTGTTCGTCCAGGACACCTGGCGACCGCTGGACTGGCTGTCGCTGAACCTGGGCGTCCGCTACGAGCAGCAGCGCACCTACTTCCTGGACGCGGTCTCCATGCCCTTCCTGGCCGACTTTTTCCCCAGCGGCACTGCCCGAGGTCGGACGAATACCGTCTGGAACACCTGGGCGCCGCGGCTCGGGCTGGCGTTCTCGCTGGCGTCGCGCACGGTGCTGAGGGGGCACTACGGCCGCTACTACCTGAACCTGGCCGACGCCCACCAGGTCGCCAATCCGGCCAGCACCGCCTGGATCCGGTACGCCTTCCTCGACCCCAACGGCAACGGGATCTACGACGGTCCGGAGGAACTGGGCGCCAAGCTGGACGAGCAGGGCGCCACGGGTGCGGATCTTGGCGTCGGGGGGACGCCGGTGGCCCCGGATCTGCCACCGGAATACGTCGACGAAATCAACGTTTCCCTGGAGCACGAGCTGGTGGCGGACACGGCCGTGCGGGTTTCCTACGTGCGCAAGGACCGCAACGGCGACAGCGGCATCTGGAATCTGGCCCAGCAGTCCGCTCTCCTGGCAGGGCGCGGAATCACTTGCAGCGCAGATCCCGACTGGGATTGCCCGGTCAACGTCCTCACCGGCTCCCCGCTGAACCTCCAGCGCGTCCCGGACGAGGTGGCGGGGGCGGTGGACAACCGGATTGCCGCCTTCCCGGGAATGGATGCCGCCTACGACACCTTCCAGGTAGCGGTGAACCGGCGCTTCAGGGGCGGCTTCCTGCTGCAGGCCAGCTTCGACTACCAGTGGCGGGACGAGTTCCGGGCGGCGGCTGCGGAAAACCGCAGTCCGCTCTTCGCCGACCCATTGGTCGTCGGCTCCGGCGGGCATGGGCGCATCTGGCAGAACCACAGCCTGGAGGTGGGCTCCCGGCAGGCGACCACCAACTGGGGCGGCCGCCTGCTGGCCCGTTATACGCTGCCGCGAGATTTCGGCCTGTCCGCCAACCTCCGGCACCAGAGCGGCTGGCCCTATGCCCTGATCCAGCGGGTGGACATTCCGGGCACCGGCACCAACCAGCCGATCTTTCTCGGCGATCTGTCCGAGAACCGTTCCGAAAACGTGACGATCGCGGACGTCCGCCTGGACAAGGCGTTCTCGGTCGGAAACGGGCGCCGGCTCACCCTGTTGCTGGACGTCTACAACCTGTTCAACTCCAACGCGGTGACGAATTTCTCGCTGCGGACCGGCGACCGGGAACGCATCATTGCCGCCCTCGATCCCCTGGTGATGAAGCTGGGCGTCCGGTTCCAGTTCTGAGCATTGTCCAGTCGTCCGACGTCCCCCCTGAAGCACCAGCCCACTCGAAAGACGACCGCCGTCTCCTCGGGTCGGTCGAGGTTACCCGGTGACACGTTCCGGGCCCGCACCACGATCTCGCCCGCTTCATCAGTTGGTGGCTTTTGGCTCTGGCATCTGCTCACTCTGGAGAAGCTGGTGATAATCTACGCGTCGGGGGATACTGGTGAGGTGCGGGCGGAGGATCAGGCCGAGCACGATCGCATCATCGAGGCTGTGAGAAGCGCCCTGGCGGACAGGGAGCGCGGTTCCGCTTCTGCCAATAGCTTGGTGGCTTGAGCTGGTATGGCAAGCTTTTCAATCTGCAAAGTAAGACGCTCGTCAAAGCGGTCGATTCGGTTAACTACCCAGGCAGCAGCAACAAACAGAGACCCAACCATCGTAGGAAGGATTGCGATGATCATCAGGAATCGTTGACGAGTCGGCCTCGCTCGGTTCTAGACGCAAACCAACATTGGTTCTATTAGGCATTGCTTGATAGCGCAGGTAAAGACGATAGGCCATGCGCTGGGGCGAGAGTTGTCAAAGACTTTCGATCCGTACAACCCTGGCTGAACCACAGGAGGAATGGGGAAATGACCAAGCGACTTGCCAGACAGGTGGAACGGATTCTGGACGAGGGGTCCGGGAGCCACCGCAGTGTCATCGTGCGCATGAAGCTCCCGGAAAGGGATGAGGAGACACTCCTGGGAGTGGTTGCCGGCGCCATTCAGCGGCGTACGCTCCTGCTGACGGCCCGGGACATCTTGCCGGCCCGCCCGGACCTGGTGGCCGGACCGGATCGAGGGGACCCTTCCGATCGAGACAGGGAAACACTCAGGCAAGAAGGCGGCTTGGCCGCCCAAGTGGCCGCCACGGCCATCCGACAGGTGAGCAAGCGGGTTCTTCGGTCCAGGGGGCTGAGGTCACTGAGGCCCCTCTACTCGGGCTTGCTCAAGTTCGGTCGGGGCGCTGGAGGCGCCAAGTCTTTCTGGACGTCGAGATGCGCGGTCCTGCAAACGACCAAGGATGACTTGGCCAGGTGGAATCAATGGGTGGAGGAGTCGCTGATCGGAGATATCTACCCCAACCGGGTGCTGCATGTCCCCCGCCTGGTGGAATTGAACACGCTTCCCTCAAGGGTGGTCGAGAACAAGGCCAGCGCCTGGGGGATTCATGCGGTTGGAGCCCTGGCTGCCCGGGGGGCTTACGGCGCCAGCGGAAAAGGAGTCAAGGTCGGAGTGCTGGACACCGGTGTGGACGCCGGCCACCCCGATCTGAAGGGAAAGGTGGCGGACTGGGCGGGATTCGATGCCAACGGGGAGGAGGTCCCCGATTCACAGCCGCACGACACGGGCCAGCATGGAACGCACGTGGCCGGCACCATTGCCGGAGGGAAAGCCAGCGGCCGCTGGATCGGCATGGCCCCGGACGCCAGGTTGGCGGTTGCGATGGCCTTGGACGGAGCCAAGGGAGGGACGGATGCTCAGGTGCTGGCTGCGATCGACTGGGCCGTCGAGCGCGGGGTCGACGTGTTGAACCTGTCATTGGGCGGACTGACCCTGGGCCCCGAGGTTCCGAGCACCTATACCGAGGCGATTCTGACGTCGCTGAGGGCCGGAATCCCCGTGGTGACCGCCATCGGCAACGACGGCCAGCAGGTCACCGGGTCACCCGGCAACGATCTGCTTTCGTTTTCAGTGGGGGCGACCGACTACCGGGACTGCGCGGCCGCTTTCAGCGGAGGTCGAACCCATGTCATCCGGGAGTCCAACTTCGTTTCTCCGGAAAACCTGCCTCTCGTCTACTCCAAACCGGAGATCTCCGCTCCAGGGGTGGCGGTTTACTCGTCGGTGCCGGGCGGCAGGTGGGCCGCTTTCAACGGAACCTCCATGGCCACCCCTCATGTGGCCGGCGCCATGGCGCTGCTGCTGAGTGCGACTTCCATCAAGAAGCGGGTGGCGCCCACCAACCGTGCATTTCTGATTCAGGACCTGCTGACCGGATCGGTTGAAGAGTTGGGAGAAACCGGGCAGGATCACCGCTTCGGGTTCGGGCGGCTCGACATCCTGCAGGGCATCGGATTCGCCAGGGAAAAGGGATTCTGAGCCGCAGTATAATGAGGGGAACAACCCAGAGAGGATATTGGTGAGCAAGACCAATCGCCTGGACAAGCTTCAGGGTGAAGAGCTCCAGCGCATGGCCAGGGAAAGGCTGGAAGAAAAGGCCAGCGTCATCATTGAGCTCGGCGTTCCCTCCCAGAAAGTCGGATTCAGAGAGTCGACAGCGGCCGGCGCCGGAGGCCTCGCGCCCGACCGGGTCATGCCCGAAGCCCCCCGGGACCTCTCGGACCTCGAAGAGAAGGCCGCCCAAACCCGTGCATTCCTCGAGACGGTTCTCGATTCGCCCCCGCGCTGGCTGCGAGCTTCAAGAGCCTTTGCCGCCGAAGCCACCGGCGCCCAGTTGTCCGTCATCGCCCGCTCGCCCCATCTCAAGGCTGTCCGTCTCAACCGCCGACTGAAGTAGCGGCTGTATCAGCTATGTGTGGGATTCCTTTGCTCGTCATAGCCCATCAAGATGGCTTGGCAAGGAACAGTCAGGTGAATTCCATTACAGCACACCCCATGTATGACACTGGGCTAACGAGGTGTGTTGCTCGCGTCGACTCGGTTTTGATGGGGACCATCATGGAAGGTCGCCGAACCGGCGTACCGTCCGACACTATAATGATATCATTATGGTATTATACTTGCCGAAGGAGGCTAGCTTGCCAGACATAGCGCTTCGTGGAATCCCCGAACCCCTGCACCGGGAACTCAAGTCATCCGCGAGTCGGAACCACCGCAGCCTGAACGGGGAGATCCTCGCGCGGTTGGCAAAGTCGGTTAGCCCCGAGCCGGTAGACCCGCAGGCTCTCCTGGATCGCATCCGGCGACGAAACCGGACTATTGGACCGGTCGATCTCAGTGAGGATACGCTTCGCGAGATGCGGAACACTGGACGAACATGATCGTCGTTGACACGAATGTGATGGTTCGTCTGGTAGTGGGCGGAGCTGACGGCGCCGACGCGGCCATGTTGTTCGAGCGGGAGACCGAGTGGGCGGCCCCCGTCGTCCTCATGAGTGAGTTGCATAATGTCTTGGTCGGCTTCGTGCGACGGGGCGCGATAACGTCGGATCAGGCCAAAGCGATGAGCGATGATGCTGCTGTCGTTCTGGGAGACCGCATCGCCAACGTGTCCGGACACCAGGTGATCGATGTCGCGTTGGAGTGCAGCCTGACCGCCTACGATGCCGAGTTCGTCGCGCTCGCTCGGGCACTGGGCGTACCCTTGGCTACTCTGGACAGCGCAATCCTGCGCGGCGCCGCAGATGTGGCGGTGTCATTGCGGACGCTCGTGAGCTAGCTGTCGATAGGGGACGTTGTTGAATTAGTGGAATTACTCTGTCTGGCGATAGTGTCGATGCCTGGAGAGGGAGGAAAGACGGAGGGAAAATCCAGGATACGATTGGGGGAACTGCTTGGTGCAACCATTCGGACGCGTTTTGAGGAAGAATCGCGGTGTCTGTGCCTGCGAGTTTGCCGAAGCTTTCGGGAAGGCATCTGTTTCCTTGTTTTGCTCGCTCAGAAATAAGAAACTGGGAGATTTATTCCAGTAACTCAACAACGTCCCCTTTTTGTCCCCAGTCAGGAAGTTCCCTTAAGACTGCCGTTCAGCAATCCAAGAACCAGGGCCATCTCAAGTAGCAAGGACTTGATATGATCGAAGAAATTGAAATTAAAGGTGTTGCAACCTACGACGGTCGAACTCCTGAAAAGCTGTCTGACCTGAAGAAAATCAACTTTGCGTATGGCTCAAACGGAACGGGCAAAACCACAATTGCCCGCGTCATTGCGGATGCAGCAGCCTACCCGAGCTGCAGAGTTTCATGGCGTGCCGGCGCGCCACTTAAGGCCTTGGTCTACAATCGTGATTTCATCGAATCCAACTTCAATCAACCCAACGAACTCAGAGGAATTTTCACCCTTGGAGCGCAAGACAAGGAAACACTCGACAAAATCGAATCAGCAAAGAGCCAACTGGTTTCGGCAAGGCAATCAATCACAAATTTGAAAAACACTCTTGGCGGTGAAGATGGCTCTGGCGGAAAGATTAGAGAACTTCAAACACTTGAATCCAATTTTGAAGAAAGATGCTGGGAACTGAAACAGAAGCACGACACTAAGCTCAAGGGCGCATTCACTGGATATCGACATAGTAAGCGGGAATTCAAATCCAAGCTTCTCCATGAGTCAATCAACAACTCCGCGACATCGGTCCCGCTTGCTGACTTGGAGCAGGAGGCTGAAACAGTTTTTAGCAGTGCGCCTACGACTGAGCAGGCAATTACTGTGCCTAACTGGGAGAATCTCATTACCCATGAAGAGAATCCAATTCTAAGGAAGAAGATCATCGGGAAAACGGATGTAGATATCGGTGCTCTTATTCAGAAACTCGGCAACAGCGATTGGGTTAAACAAGGTCGGCAATTCTATGATCCGGAAAAACGTGTTTGTCCCTTTTGCCAACAAGAAACTGAGGAATCCTTGGAAAAGAGCCTTGAGGAATACTTTGACGAAGCATTCGAGAAGGATTCCGCCGAGATTAGGAGGCTATACGCGGATTACAAGTCGAAGGCTGAAACCCTTCAGCAATGTTTCCGGGGGCTTCTTAGCAACCCCTCCAGGCACATCGATATAAATAGGCTTCAGGCCGAGAACGAACGACTCGCCCTAAAGATTGGAAGTAGCATTCAAAGCATTGCAGAAAAACAGCGCGAACCAAGTAAATCGGTGGAACTTGATTCTCTGAAGAATGTGTTGGACAACATCAAGACTCTAATCGATGACGCAAACACCAAGATTCATAGTCACAACACGATGGTCGCGAATCTCGGCCACAAAAGGCGTGAGCTGACGAGCCAAGTGTGGCGATTTCTTCTCGATCATGAGATCAAGAAAGACTTGGCCGGATACAAAGCCCAGAAGGCGAATATCGAAAAGGCGTTAGCTAACCTCAGGGAGAAAATTACAAACACGAATGGGGAGATACAAAGGAAAGATCAAGAAATCCAGTCCTTGGAGAAGAATACAACCAGCATTCAACCCACTATCGACGGCATCAACAATCTCTTGGCATCATTTGGATTCACGGGTTTCAAACTTGCAAAGTCTCAGCGAATTCGGTTCTACCAGATCAAGCGCCCTGACGGGTCGGATGCCAAGGAGACCCTTAGCGAAGGCGAGAGGAGCTTTATATCGTTCCTGTATTTCTACCATTTGCTCAGAGGGAGCGATTCTGAAACTGGAATGACTTCAGAACGAGTCGTCGTATTCGATGACCCGGTTTCCAGCCTTGATAGCAACATTCTTTTCATCGTCAGCAGCTTGATTAAAGACCTTTTTGCTGAAGTGAGAAGCCAGAACGGGACGATTAAGCAGATTTTCGTTCTGACCCACAACGTGTATTTCCATAAAGAGGTTTCCTTCAATAACCTACGGTCTGCCGATCGAAAGCTGGAAGATGAATCGTTCTGGACGGTCAGAAAGGCCAATCAGCAGTCGAAGATTTTAGGCCACGAGACCAATCCAATAAAGACTTCATACGAGCTCCTTTGGAACGAGGTCAGAAACTCGGACAGGGACAACTTAGCGATTCAGAATGCGCTACGCAGGATTCTGGAAAACTACTACAAGATTCTCGGGAACGTCGCCCCGGACAATATCTGTAATCAATTTAGTGGAAAAGAAAAACTGATCTGCAAGTCACTATTCTCATGGGTTAACGACGGCTCCCACTCCGTTCATGATTCTCTCTATGTGTCAATTGATAGTTCGATGGTCGAAAACTATCTGAGAGTATTCAAGCAGATATTCGAAAAGACCGGTCATATTGCTCACTACAAAATGATGATGGGAGAAACTGCATCCACTCTTTGAATTCCTTGAACCCATAGCCTGCACAGCGAAAGTAATTGCCAACCGTCAGGTGAATTTCATCATATTGTTTGCAGCGGTCGCTCAAGGTCGGTGCAATGCATTTCGCTCTTCATCGATCCAAAAGGTCCTTCAGTGATTCACCGGGTGGTGGCTTCTCATCAGACCTCAAGAACTCAGGGGGCTTGAACAAGGGATTGCCTGGCGACCAGAGTTCCAGACTCTCCGAGTGTTCCTCGAAAAATTCAGGATCGGTGGTGACCCGTAGGCGCTCAGACATGCCGGGTGCCAAGAATCCATATTCCCGGTGCCTCAGGGGCTGAATATCAATGCCAGGAGGCATCAGCTCGGGTGAAGTGATGATCCTGTCGAGATCGTCCATCGTGACAGTTGATGACGGTCGCTCAGGCATTTCGAGATCTTCCTCGGTCACCGTGTCGATGTCAAACCCCCTTCCCTCGGCTTCACGGGCCTGCCGTTCGATATCCTCCACTATGTTTCCACGATCGTTCACGTCCCTGTCCGAGCCCGACAAAACAGCCGTCGAGATTCTTTGTGGCAAGCCAGCCAGGATGGGCTGCAAACGGCCGACTACGGATTCGAATAGCCCAATACGGCTCCTCAGGGCCCTATAGACGTCGGTTTCAACCGTTCCTTCGTAATGCAGGTTGACGATTCGAATGATCTCGTGCTTTTGGCCAAGGCGGTCGATACGTCCGATTCGCTGCTCCACCCGCATCGGATTCCACGGCATGTCATAGTTGATCAGGGCTCCGCAGAACTGGAAGTTCAGCCCCTCGGAAGCAGCATCGGTGCAC
The DNA here is from genome assembly GCA_963665655.1 of Terriglobia bacterium. Lineage (GTDB taxonomy): Bacteria > Acidobacteriota > Terriglobia > Versatilivoradales > Versatilivoraceae > Versatilivorator. The sequence goes on along the minus strand of OY762429.1, from coordinate 1,792,579 downwards.
AGCAGGATGTCCGCCTCACCATCGCGAAAGCGTCTCCTGGTGTCCTCTCGTCCGATCTGGTGCCAAGCCCCGTCAGAAGAGGGTATTTCTCCACCGCGTCCCGAGAAACACATCAACCGCCAATCCGAGTTCTTTATCAGTTCATCACGCAGAAAGTACAGGGTGTCCGTGTACTGAGTGAAGACCATCACTTGGCGCTGGTCGCCTTCGAAGAGCTCGGTGAGTGCCGTCACAAGGCTCTCGAATTTGCTGTCCGGCGGCAGTTGATCGATTTGGAACAGCAAACCCTGGATTTCGGCTTGTTCCTCCACGGCCAGAGACTCGCGCTCCAGCTTTTCAACCTCATCGGCATCCAGAACCTCGTCGACGGCTTCATTGTCTGGAGCGTCTTCGTCCAAGCCCGTCAATGGTGAATGTCCGGTGTTGGCGATGGCCTCAAGATGGTTCTGAAGTGTTTTTTTCAATGCACTGAAACTGCTGGCGAGGCGTCGCCTGTAGATCGTCATGACAAAGCCTACTGCCGAGCGCTCATTCTCTTTGGCTTTGTTGTAAGTACTGGAAGTGTAGTCCTCCACAGCTTCATAGAGGTCCCTCTCTCGTGCAGTCATCTCCAGAAACCGATCCTCGACCCGGCGGTCGGCAATTGGTGTACTCAACATACCCGCTTTGAAATATCGTCTCAGCAGTTCTCGAGTGTGCCGCGAAACAAGCTGGCGGATCGGTGTATTCGCACGCACGATCCTGACCGCTGCTTGCCGCTCCGCAGTTTCCAACTGGCGGCGCGGGATACTGGAGCCATCCCGCAGGGCACGAAAGACCTTCCTGACTTTCAAGCGGGACAACTCGCTCAATCTGGGAACGCCGTCCATCCGGACTCTGCCATAGCGGCGCTCTACCGCCTGAAACAACCGAGCCATCCGTTCGACAGCCTCGGAAGAGGGGTTTGGCTGCTCAATATCGTCAAAGAATTCCATAAATGCCTTGGCTGACCACTCGGGCGGCAATTCGAGCAGATTCAACAAGTCCCAGACCTCTATGGGGTGCACCTGCATCGGCGTTGCCGTCAGCAAGATCAGGCCCTGTGTTCGTCCCTTCAGACCCTGCATTAAGCGGAGTAATGCGTTTGGCCCCTTTTCCTGCTGAGATCCCGCACCACGGCGGCGGGCATGGTGAGCTTCGTCGAGCACCACCAAATCCCAAGCTTCGGCGTCTCTCAGGAGCGATTCAGAGCGATCTCGACGTCTCATCAGGTGGCTTGATGCGATAACTACTGGTTCCTTGTGCCATTCGCCTTGATCGACATGGCGTTCGTGCTTCCCACGTAGTGCCGGCGATCGACGCCAAACCAGCTTGTGGCCATCATAGATGGGCCAATTGAGGTTAAACTTCTCACGGAGCTCAATCTGCCATTGCTTGAGGACGGCCTTGGGCGCGAGGATGAGGACTCGCTTGACCCGTCCTGCCAGCCACACCTGTCGCAGCAGCATTCCAGCCTGGATGGTCTTGCCAAGGCCCACTTCGTCTGCGATCAGGAGTTTCGGCGGCCATTTGTGATAGAGGCGCTCGAAAGCCTTGACTTGATGCGGCCAGGGAACAATGGCCGATGTTGCTTCGCCGACCAGCTCGCCCCCTCCTGACAAGGACGGGGCTCTTTGGAGAAAAGACCAGACACGATTGCGTTTATCGCTTAGTTCGTCCGTTTTTTCCGAGTCCGTCCCTTGATGTTTTGGCAATTCACGGGGCAGCTTCTCCGGGGGCTTTCCTTTTTTCTTGAGGCGAGCTGGAACATCTTCCTTCGGCATGAAACGCATGAGGTCTCGGCGCACCGCATCGGGCACGTCGAAGGCAATCACGCGTTTTGACCGATTGGCCCAAATGCGTGCAAAGTTGACTTCCTCGCTGGTCACCCGCTCAGGTTCGGCCCCCCAACTTGTATAAACATTGATGCTCTCCCAGTTGAACCGCCATCCGGAGGCTGTTTCGTTCAGGCTTCCATTCCAAGCAATCTTGTCACCGACACGGTCCTCGATAATTCCGGACTTCTCATGGAAGATGCCTTCGGATGGAATGGGTTTGTTGTGGGAGTCGCAGGGGACGGCTACCTTCACCTCCAGATGGCCGCGGGCAACCATCCAGGCCAACAGTTCCAGTGCATCGATAGCGGACGAATTCGGCGGAGCCAGTGGGATTTTGGCCATGTGCTGTTCGACGAGATCGCGTAGCCGCTGCCCCTTTTCGATTGCCTCGATCTCAGGGGCAGCAAGGGTGCAGCCGACGACCAGGCGCATGTGGCCATTGTTGCGGACCAGTCCCTCGATGCCGCGCGCCGCAAGCGCAAGCGCGCCGGCATTGAAGTACCCGGTCAGCCGATCATAGCGCTCGGCTTCTTCAAGAACGGGGATATAGAACAGTTTGGCGAGATCGCCATCGTCGGGGGTGTATTTGAGCTTCCACTCGCGATCACGGAGCATCGGTCAAAGACTGTCTTCTCGCCAGAAGGTCAGCTGCTTGGGCTCGTCGATCTCCTCCCGGTATGCGAGTCTGGCAAGATTATAGAGAACCTCGAAGTCGGCGGCGGCGGCGGCCGGTTCATCTTTCAGCTCGATCCCTGTCCAGGCTTTCGACGGCGGAAGCACTTCCAGAACGGCTTCAAGTGCGGCGAAAAACCGAGGATCCTGCTCGACATTTGCTCCCTGGAGCATTTCTTGAGCCGCCCCCAGGGATCGGATGCGGGCCAGATTGGCCGCGTGGTGAACGGTGTCTATCATTCCGCGTGAGCCGTCAGCCGGTCCCAGTGCTCCCTTGGCGGCGCGGCTAGCACTATCCCAAAGACGGATGTCACTGCCTTTCTTTTCGGCCAAGCGCCCGATGATATCGCTGTCCGGATCGGTGCCGACCGCTCGGGCCAGCCGGAGCGCTTCATCGTAGGCGAAGACCGGCGCCTTGAAGGCGTCCCATGCCAGCACGAAGAAGGCCGTAGCCGGATCGAGATCGGCATTGGCCTTGAGATGGGTCAACTGCTCCAGACGCCACCGTTTGACCTCGCGACGGGCGGCATCAAGAGCATCTTCCGGTGTCGCGGCGTAGGGATCCCATTTTTCCTCGAACAGATTCTGTTGGCGACGGCGACGTTTCTTGGGAACTTCACGCGGCGTACCCCGCTTCAACGGCCAGTGGCGGGAAAACGCCTCAAGGGCAGGGCCGAAGGAGGCCAGATACAGATCGACTCCGGCAATTCCCGCATCCTGGAATGCCTTGACCCGCTCGCGAACTGCCTGGGCGACCTGTGGTTCCACATCCTCCCAATAGAGATTGTGCGCCACGTTTGTCCGATCGGCGCGAGGACGACAGACCAGGAAGATCGTGCTCTTGGCTGCCGCCTTGTTCTTGATGTGCAGGCTGCCCTCTGCTTCCGTATTGATAGGCCAGGATGCGGTAATAATGAAACCCGCTTCCATCAGTCCCTTGGTGAGTGCGTCCCAGGCGCCTGTCGCCTTGTGGGTAAACATCAGGGTCATGACACCCTCGGGCTTCAGTGCCCGGCGACATTCGGCGAAGATCGAAGCCATCCGCTCCTGATATTCGCGTCCGGCAAGTCCCCTGGCGCCCTTCCGCCCCCGAAACTTCGCCGGGTTGGCAACCGCTTCGGTGTCTTTGTCGGTCAGGTGACGTCGAAACAAGTCGGGAAAGACATGTCCGGCGGTCCGCTTGAGCCAGACGTAGAAGAAATCCGACAGCTCCGCATACATGACGTTGTCGTAGTAGGGGGGGTCCATGACCACAACGTCGACGCTGCCGTCCTCGATGTGATCGAGACTATCACCGGGCTTGCAGGTGATTGTGACAGACGATGGGGTGTCCCTTGTAGCGTCGATATTGTCGAACAAATTACGAATATCACCATTGGCTTCGGGGTGAATCAGTGCGACGAGTTCCTTGATGCATCTGGCAGTCTGTCTGATGGCCCAGTCGTAGCCGAGTCCGACGATCAATGGTGCCATTTCGGCATAGGACCACTTGAAGGCGAAATCGTGCCGGTCAAACGTATTGACCATCACTGTACGATTCGCATGCCATCTGGTCATGCGGGAGTTGTAATCACGTAGTTTGTCCAAGGCCAGGGCCAGATACCCATATGCTGCTCGCCGAACCTCATTGAGCTTGTCGTCGGCGCGGTCGTCATCGAGCATTTCACGAAAGACCTCAACACTCGTTCCATGGCAAAGGAGTTGCCGCGGCGAGAATAGGTCTCGCCACAATGGCATCCCATACTGTATGGGACGATCGTCATTACTCACCTTGGGAAACCGTTCACTCGGAACGATGTCGAATGCCTCCCACTCGGGCAGCTTTTCGGCGAGCTTCGCCTGAATTTCGGCACTGTTGTCGTCCTCGGGTCGAGGTGAGCGATAGCCACGGACCCATTTCTCTCGGGTTCTTCCCGTTTTCGTCGTGGCGAGCACCCGTTTCTTGTAGACCACTGCAAAGAGTTGCTCGCCCATCCGGCCGGCTTGGGCTTGTTTCTTGATCTCATCGCCGTCGATTACCCGGCCACAATCGGAATATGGACAGATGCCATCACCCCCTGCAACCGAGCCGGAGGACTGTTCCACAGCAGATTGGACAACTTCAAATGAGCAGATTCGGCCTGCCGTCCCTGGGCCAGAAGCAAGATGGGGCTCGAGTTTGACACCAGTTCCATTGGGTGCGAGGCGCCAGTTCGGCGATAGTGGAACAAGACCATCGCAATAGGGACAGAAAATAGTGCGCGCCCAGAGATAGCCTTCAACACGCACTCCTTGTGGTTCTGAGGGGAAAACACGTTTGTATTTCAGTTCAGCTCGTTGAACGAAATCTTGCGCTAACTTGCCGAATTCCTTCGACAACACAGAACCGTGTAGTGCAGGCCACTCTAGAGTGGCTTTGAGTAGTAGTGCGGCAACAGGATTCAAGTCGTTGGCAATTGCTGTCAAGCCGATTCGTTCGGCCTCGAACGGGATGCTACCGCCTCCAGCAGTTGGGTCTAAAATCGACACAGTATCAAGCAGACGCCCTCTGGCAAGTTCAGCCCACTTCTTGTCTGCACTATCAGGTGCGTACATGAAAGCGCGGCGATAACCATACGGGTTAGGTCCAAGGTTCTCATTGTTTCTATTAGCGGCATCGATCCTGCGGCGGGCCGCCACCGGATCTCCATGAATTCCAAGCACATGCAGAAACTTTTCCCGGTCGGCGTCAGCCGGAAGCAGCGAGGCGAGGATGGCCGCACGCGATGCCACCAGCGGGCGCCGTGCCCACCAGACGTGAAGGCGGTTTGGAGCGGGGAACGGTGTCATCGGAGTTCGCTCGCGCGTGCTCTCTATGCCAAGCTCAGCAATCGGCAGCCAGCGTTCAATCAGACGGGTATCAGGCATTGGCTCAGATCTAATTCCGTAGGTCGTGCAAATTGCCTAATAGTCACTGAAGTCCTAAAGGTGATACGCCGACCCGAACATCTCGACTTGCCACCGTGTTTGCAAGCCGATGGTACGCCGTAGTCGAACTGCACCCCGTGACATCGCGATCCTTCGAAGCTTAACCCCTGATTCCCGGATCGTTCGCCTCACCGTGTTGCTCCTTCTCACAGGGGCTGATGCCATTAAACCGGGTTTGGCAGTGGCATATGCGTTCGGCGTATGGGAACGAATTCGCCGGATGTCTCGTTGACTCGGCAAATCGCGAACTCCTCTACGCCAAGGCGTGAGGACCGCGAAGGGTTCGCGACCCAACATTTGCTTCCATACGCCCGGCTCATCGGCATTTTCTGATCCGTGGTGCGGTACTTTAAAGGCCGACGCCTTGTCCTTCGGACGCGCTGGGTCCTGTAGAACCTCAACCCAGCCCTGCTTCTCCAGATCTGAACCAAGCAGCACACAAATGTCTGCAACCTTGATCCAGAGCGCAAGGGCAACTTTGTTGGGAGAAAGGCTCTGAATCCGCGCCTTGCTCTTTCCTATGCTGGGCAACATGCTGCCAATAGTCCTCAGGAAGTCCCAAAAATGTGAGTCACTGGGGGAGAGCGACCAGATTTGACACTCGCCTTTCATGAATATACGACGATTTGCGAGTGCCAACACCGGGTGCGACTTGGCGGTTACCAAGTGCGAGAATATGTCGTGAATCTCACGAAGTCCTGAGCCGGCAACCGAAAGGCGATGGCCTTCCAGTGCATGGGCAACTGCCAGAAACTCTTTCCGGCATAGCACGCTGGCGCAACAGAACGTCGCATTCCTGCAGGACCTTACTAAGTTTGAAATCCCGCGTATGTGGTCGTCGTGCCAGTGGGTTGCTACGATGAGATCGACTGCTTGGGCCGGATCAATGCCGAGTCCCTCCAAATAGCGGAGAGCCTGCGGTGCTCCGTCTCCATCCAGGCAGGAGTCGACAACAACCCAAGCTCCGTCGCCGACATGCAGGACGATGCTCTCTCCGTACCCCGGACCGAGAAGTGTGAGCTCAAGCTCTCTTTTCCCTGGAGGAACTCCCACTTCCGTCACAGTTTTAGTGAACGAATCGTTTCAAGTGCCCAAGACTCACCCTCTCGGATATCGGTCTTGGTGATTGCAGGCAGGTCGCGAAACACGATTTGGGAAACACGTTTCTTCGTTCCGGACGGGGATCGCTCGTAACCGATCACCCAGCGAAAAATACTCCCCGGACTCATTTTGGCGGCGTCTTCTTCCGAGATTTCGGCCAAAGGGATGACGGCTTCTTCCCCCTCATGAGTCGACACAGCCGTCAAGTCAACTAGCCGAGCCACGAAATCTGTGTTCCGGACTTCAACGACGTACCCTTCCCATTCCTGAAGTGCGTGGAGAGTGGTCAGTGAATGCTTTTGCGGCCGTGGTCGTGGAAACTCCAAGATCTGGAAGAATCCATCGTCTTCCTGTTCTCGGATGGGGAACTCCAGTTGTACGTCCGCCTTGCTGTCCAGCCCGTGCACATCCGTCGTCAAAGGGAACGATCCATATCTTAAAATTCGCTTATCGGGTTGGTTTACATACTGAATCAGAGTTTCTTCCGGCGAATAGTCGTCTACAACACTGAGCTCTTCAAGTGCTGTGCCGTGGTTGTCCACTGAGATTCGTTCCGACTGTGGCATGAATTACCCCTTCTGACTCTGAGCCAAGGACATGATGTGATCAATAATGCCGTCGCTACGACTGAGTGATTTTTCGAAGTTTGCTTCGAAAAGACCGATCAAACGCTGCCCGGAATCCGGACCGGTGTCATCGATTGCGTAATGATCGTTGACCCTTACGTAGACTCCGAATCTTCCCTGGCCGATCCGGTTGGACGGCTCGACTTTGACGTTTATAGAGCCTCCTGGGGGACGCCCCTCGGGATTGCATTGCGTCATCGTCAGCGACGTCATGCCACCCTGTTCGCCATCCAATCCAAGGTCGTGGCCCCAGTCTCCCCACGGTCTCACAGGCGCCAACGTTCTGCCAATTCGATCTCTTGCAGCCAGATCAGAAACCTGAAAATGAACATTGCGGTTGATTCCTAGTGCGTTCAGGGGCGTATGGTACAGGTGTTCCCCGAAAATGCGCACAACCAGATCACGCAGGCGTATATAGGGAGCTTGTAACGTCTCAACTAAAAAACGCTCACCGGTAACCTGTAGGCGAAGCCAGTCGGTGGAAAATTCGGTGACCTGCTCATGGGCAATCTGCAAAGTGGCGTTGTCCGTAGCATTCTTCGGCAATAGATCATGCAGTGCAAACCAGGCAGGGGTGAAGATTGCCGGATTGAATTTCCCGAGCAGGACAACGCTCACACCGCTGATCTCTGGCTCGATCCGCATTCTACCCGTCATCTCCAAATCAGAGGGTGAAATCTAGGGTCATGTTTCCAGGTATGATGACCTCGTGTCATTTGTCCTTGATGTTACTACTGTTCGGAAATGGCTTGCGGGGATGAAGACTTGGCACAGAGGGGGAGACACCACAGGTTGGAGAGTTCAGTAGCCCACCTGTCCAACATAGTTACTTCCCGCGTGTTTTTCGGGACACTGAGTGTCTCGAATGCGGCATGGCAAGTAGAATTCGCAGCGCCATGAGCACACGACGCGGATTCTTGCGATGCATCGCCATGCCGATCCAATAGGATGCTTCTTCGTGTCCCATGGCCTCGATACCAGCGGCCACGTCCCGCAGTCTATCACGGTTTCGCATCGGAGCAAGGGTACGGAAAAGCAACCCCAGCATCAGGGCCAGATCCTCGTTCAGTCTGTAATTTCGCGTCTTGAGATTCCTTCCTGAAATCCACTTGATTCCGACTTGTGTCAGATGCTTCAGCACACGATGCTCGACCAGGTCCAGATTACGTCCCCGCAGACCGGCAATACGGGTTGTGGTGTTCACCTGCGGTGTCGCTGGTGCAGGCAATTGCCAGATTGCATACTCGGAGTCGCCCGGGCCATGAATCCGCACCCGAAGTTCATATCGCGGAGCCGAATCAGTTGTTTCCACTAATGCAATCGGCTCTATCCTCGCCATCTAGGCTTTTACCTTTGCCGTGGCTGACACATAGGCCGGCCCTCTCGCAAACCTTGCAAGGCGCTCGGTCAACTTTTCCGCCACCTCACCATCCATGGATAGACCGGCACTGAACATTAACTTGAAACCTGCCTTCAGATCCCTGTCAGCGGCATCCCGAAGTTGCGGTTCAAGAAACTCCTTCACCGGCTGTGCATCTGCAACCGGTCCTTCGAATTTAAGACTCAACGAACCGCCCTCACGGGTTTCGTAGTCTCCTTCAATAGTGACAATCTTGCTCGCTCCCGAGACGGCTCCAACAGTGCCGAGAAGACGAAAGGCGTCACCTGCCTCGTACATATCGATCACGAGCATCTCAATCTGATCTATCCCCTTGGCCCGTGCTTTTTCCCACAGTTGAACCAGCGCCTCCTTGAGCAAACCCTCTGCACTGAACGAATCCGAGCTCTTGCCGGGAAGGTAAGGTGGTTCGTCCTTTTCTTTTGTTTGTTTTCCTGGCCGTTTGCCATCGGATTCTTTGCCTGGAGGAGGGTACTCCCCATTACGTTTCGCCGCGCGCGGCCAGACACCTGCATTTTTCGCGTACATCATTGTGAAAACCACCGACTGTTCGTCAATGGCAATTTCAGCAGCCGGGTCCCCGGGTCCGAAAAGCAAATCGCCTCGCCGGTAAACGTACTCGCCATGTTCAATGCCGCGTCGCACTCCCCGAATGAAAATGTCGTCGCCAATCAGTATGGGCAATGCGGGGTCGCGTCGAAACTCGTCTCTGAGCGTCAGAGTCGTGATCTGACCCTTTTTTAGTGGTGTGCGATCTCGAACATAGGCGGGCGAGTCCGGTTCATCCTCGGATAGTCGTAGCTTCCTGAGATCACGCAGTACCCGAACAATCTGCCGCTGGCCTGCCCCTGGCTGATTCGAGGCGGAATGTATGTCGATGGCCGAGTGCGCCAGATCGACCTCGCTCTTGCCGACCCGGTTACGGGATGGGTAGAAGATGTGCCGGTAGCATTGCTGGATGGCGATTGCGAGCTCCTGTTCCGATCGGGCCTCCAACTCACGGACCTTCAACTGCTGGTGCTCAGCCAGATCGATGATTCGCTCGGGCTTCTTCAACTCCCGCAGGGCGAGACGCTGATATGTCGTGCGGCGCATCTCGTTCTTGCGGGCATCGTCAGCAACCACGAAGACCAGATTGTTACGCAACACCCGGAGCGCAGAACCCTCGGAGCCCTTCCGCGAGTAGATGCGTTCGATCAATTCGGGAACGCTCTCGACGGATCCTCCGACTGTCACTCCATCATAGGATAGAACCACCAACTGCGGGCCGCCGTTGCCGACTTCGTCAGGAACGTCGTAAGGCCCACCAGGGAAAGCATTCATATCGAAGGGCCTGCCTGCAAAAATCTGTCGGATCCGGTCATTGAGCTCGGCGCGGGCTTCGCCGGCATCGACGTATTGTTCCTCACGCCGGATGATCTGACGCAGATTCGCCTCGGCGAGAAAGCGCATTGGTGCGCCGGGCCGATCGTCAAGATAGGCAGAGTCCGCAATGAACTTTTTTCGTGCTTCTTCAATAAAGGTGATGTCCATTGCAGGGCATAGGACTGAGTAACGCAACTGCTCGGGCGAAAGGCCTTTGAGTGGGTCGTTGAATGCCAAAGTGTGCAAGAAGATGGTGCGGGCGGTATAGACCGCGTAAGGGGGCATGCCGCTGTGAAAATTGTTGTCGATTTCCTGTGCCAGCGCTTTCTTTCCGGCACCACTGCCTGCGACATCGTTGGCAATTGCAGGTACATATGCCGTTTGTCCAAGACGAGTGACAATCTCCTGGCGGATCGGCTCGTAGCCTGGATCAATATGGTGAGGATGAATCGCAGTCGCATCGGAGGGCTTTTCCTTCCAAAGATGTGACACGGTGCGCGCCAGAAGGCGGAGCATGCCGCGCACCCTTTGGAAGTTGCCCAGTGTCGCCGTCTTGGAGGTCAGGGTTTCCAACACCTCAGGATGCAGCGGGTAGCTCGCCTGGAAGGTTTCGAAGGTTTCGGAGCGGGCCGCCTCGTCCGCTAATGAGTCTCTGCTAGTCAACCAGAGATGCTTGTAAGCTTGGACGGTCGCCTCGGCTCTTTCCTGGTGAATGGACTTGAACAGGCGGCGGCGCAGCACCTGGACTGTCTCGTCTTCCTCGGTGGGATTCAAGAGTGTTGCTTTGCGGGCCGAGACGCTTTCCGCTTCCGCCATGTTGTCGGCGATGAATTGGTTTTCTTCAGTATAGGCATCGATCGCCCGACCGTCCTTACCGATTGCCAAGGTGTAGACCAAAGCCGCGTTGGGAGAGCCCTCAACTGCCTTGAACAGCGAGGTCAGAAACGCGGTCAGCTGGTATCGCGCACCTTCGATATTGCGCACCTTGCGCAGGTAGACTGAAAGCTCATCGAGCAGGATCAATGTTGGCTCGCCTGCAAACAGCTCGCGTAGTGTCTCAGCACCGGGCGCAATACGACTCAGGTCACTGTTGCGGACACGTTTGTATCCGTCCTTTCCGGCTAACGCATAGGCAATTTCACCCCAGGGAGTATGTGCCAAAACGCCGTCACCCATGTCTCGGCCATTAGCCGGATCAGCATTCTCGCCATCGAAGGCGGCAATGCGCACATGCCCTTTCGGGATCAGGGATGGATCGACGAATTCCTGGACTTCAGACACACCCTGCATGCCACGGGCGGCATGGGTCAATGCAATCAATCCGTGGGTCTTCCCACCTCCATAGGACGTATCCAGTCGAAATATAGAAGCGACTTCGTCACCTATACCGTTCAATCGCTGGCATACATTGGCGAGCAGATTCTTCAGTCCCCTCGTAGGATAGGTGTTCGCAAAGAAGTGTTTCGGATCGAGGTATTCCTCGTTTCCTTTTCCAAGGATGACCTGGGCCAGATCCGCCGCGAAATCGGCTTCAGAGATCCTTCCCTTGAGCACATCGGTGCGTGGACGGCAAGTGTCGAAAATCGTCGGAACGGTCATACTGTTTGTCTTATCCGCCAAACAAAACTCTTCGCACGGGGTTTGTACTGTGGTGTTGCATTATCTCGCAATACTTGAACTTGAGTCCTGAATTTTCCGTTGACCGTCACGAGCATGGATCAGTTCATCTGGGCATTGGCAAGTCGTTGTCATGCTCAGGCTTCGATTCCCTTAGTGCTTCCACGGCGTCACGAATTCTCTTGGCCTTGTGATCGTTGCCAATGATCCGACTCAATGAAGAGTGACTGACTGAATCGATTGTTTCGAGAGTGGTCAGACCAGCCCGACGCAGTTTCAGGTAATCTCCACGTGTCAAGTCGCGCCTGACTTCGGAGCCGAGCCACACCATTTCCTCGGGGATTCCCAACTCGAGTCGTACTGCGATGCCTTTGACCTCGACCTCGAGATCGGCGTTATGATCCTTTGACACAAACAGAAATATTCGTAGTGCAACTCCGAGCAGGTCTCGGGTGCGTTCCGCAGTTGACCGTATCGGCCCGGCGGCGTCCCTGTTCGGCAAATGCCTTAGCAAACTCGCTTCCAGACGTTCCAGTTCAATGCCGTCAATCCACATCAGAACCGCGGATAAACGCTTACATCGGGCCGTGTAGCCGGAATCGTCAGTTGCGCGAAGCCCGCGTGTGACCGAGGGTGGCAGATGCAGTCGGTCAACGGCGCCTTGCCAACGCGCTCGTTCCTGCATGGAGGACCTGTGGACCGGGAAATATACATCGTCCAGTTCGACGGAGGTTTGCGTAGCCGCCAACAGCGTTGTGCCGGTTAATGCTCGGCTCGGCAAGTCCCTGAGAGCACGAGCGATTCGAACGACGCTCTCAACTTGAATACCAAGCTCCCCGGCAACTTTTCCCAGCGCTGTCAACCGATAGCGGTGCTCGATCATTTCCACCAGACCGGAATTCAGAAGCCTGGCGATCAGATGCTCCACAGTTGCGGACTCCATCAGTGGGCCCCTCTGATGGGCTGCAAAGGTCGACTGTACGAAGTCGAGCAATTCCCGTTGCGTGAGGCCATTGACCCGTGAGCTGGCCGCCGTCGCCAGGACCCGGCAGATAAGCAAAAGGGGCTCCAGATCAGCGAATCGCGAGTTGAGTGGTTCCGGTTCGCCGAGAACGTATGTGTTCCAAGACCGATAAGCCTCTGCATCCGAGGGTGCTACCAGAAAGGATTTCCCCCTTGGCGTGAATCCCAGACGACCGGCCCGTCCGACCATGTTCTTGTATTCGGCTACCGAATAGGGTGAGTCCGGGTGCTGAAGACCGGCAATGACGACCAACCACGCCGGCGTATTCACTCCCATCGCCAGCGTTGTGGTAGCCACGATCACTCTTAGAGAACTGTGAGGATCCCTGAAGGTCGTCTCGATGGCCTGGCGCTCTTCGCGGTCAAGGTCGGCGTTGTGAAAGGCCACACCTGACGAGAGGCACTCTCTGAGTCGTATTGATGATGCGGATGGATCTCCAGTCGGTAGAAGATTCAAAGTTTCCGTTGCAGGCGGCAGTGCCATGCTCCTTTGGAGGTAGCTGGCGGTTGCCCTGACAATAGACTTTGTTTCTCGGAAGACCAGCACTTTTTCGCCATCAGCCACGAGTTTGGCGACCAGTGGAATGATGATGTCCTGCGCCGTTCCCTTTCGAACCCAGACGCTCACAAAGTTGTCTATCCGTTCCTCGGCACTGTTTTCTGGAATAAATCGGAATGATCCGGACCTTTGGATCAAGCCTTCGTCCAGGGGCACCGGCCTCCTGTCACTCCTCAGGAGGCTTGCTCCCAGCCATTCTTCAAAGCCGTTCGCATCACCGATCACTGCCGAAAGCGCAATCAGTTGTGGTTCAATTCCAACTGCTCGCTGGGATTTCAGGAGCGTAAGCAGAAACTCCAGATTGGCACCACGGTGGCGGTCCGTCATCATCTGCAATTCGTCGATGACGACGACACCGACGTGACGCATGATGTGCGGAAGGATTAACGCAAGAGAAGCAAATCGTTCATACGTGAGCAAGGCGATGTCGAACTTCCCTCTCACCAAGGCATCGTTCTGATCGGAAATCTCCCCAGTCGATCGGATCACCCTGAGTCCGAACCGCCCGTATTTCCTGACGAATTCGTCATGTTTGTCATTGACCAGAGCTCGCAAAGGAAAAAGCATGTAGCTGCGCTCACCCCTGGTATAACCATGAAGCGCAGCAAGTTCGCCGATCAGCGTCTTTCCGGAAGATGTCGGTGCGGAGACAACCAGGTGTTGATTGCGGAACAGCCCCGCAACGTTAATTGCATCCTGTTGTAATTGATTGAGCGATGGAATGGCACTCCTCAATGGCTGTAGCAGTTGCTCAGGGAATCCGAACTCCACAAGACTATCTATATGGGGACCCATCTGGACTGGACCGGGCTCTGGGAAGAACGAACGGAAAACCGGTCCTTCCTGCAGAACCGGGAGGGTCAGATCGCCCTCAATGATGCCCTTCATTGTTGGTTCCTGTTCATGCCTCATCCCTCTTGCGACTCTGACGACAGACCGCGTCACGAATTCAACGAGTGACAAGAATGCGATGCGCTCACCCTTTGCGATGCTCCCGGAACCCCGTAACGCCTCGATCAGGTAGAAGGAGAAGAGCCCATGTCCTCTCCGCCGATCCTCGATCGCTTCTTGCGTTGCAGTTGCAGCAGCGAAAATCACGCGCCCCTTGCCACTGATTCTTGAAAGAACTTCCTCGGCCGATAGTGGGATTCTGGTTGCAATCGGTGCACTAAAGACCTTGGCACCGGCACCTCCAGAAAAGCAGCAGTCCAGAAAGAGAATTACATTTTCCGCGGGTATGCGAGCGAACAGCTCAGTCAGCTCATCCAGACGGATGGCTGTCGCGTCGAGATTTAATGGGTCGGCGTCGCTTGTGATCAGGTGGTGCAAGTCCGATCCGTGACCGGAGAAGCCGATGACCACGATATCCTCGGGATCTGATTTGCTCAATTCGGTGATGCTGCCAAGAATCGCTGACCTCGTGGCCTGTCGGTTGGTCAGAAGCACTGAGTCACCAGTTCCAAACGTGTCGCAGAAAAGGGCATGGAGTGCTTTAGCATCTTTTGCTGAACAGCAAAGATCGGAAATGGATGCGTCCTGGTGTTTGTCGATTCCGATGAAGAGACTTCTGAAGCCCATTTTGTAATCGTGGTTTGTTCAGATCGTTCGCACGAAGAGGCTGAGGAAAAATCCTGTGCCGTGATCGCGCCCCTCGGCGAGAAATTCGGGCTAATGCATTGAATTCACTATGAAAACATCGTGGCGGAGAGGGAGGGATTCGAACCCTCGGTACGGTTCCCCGTACAACTGCTTAGCAGGCAGCCCCGTTCAGCCACTCCGGCACCTCTCCGTGGGGTGGGACTTTGGTGGGACCTTATAGCACGTTCGTTTCGGCGAAATCCAGTTGAATGCAGGAGAGCGATGGGGCGGCAGATTTCGGCTGACCGCTGGCCGGCAATCAGTGGATGGTCTTCACCTTGTTCTGCATGTAGTCCAGCAGCAGGTACTGGCCCAGGGTGTAGGGAGTGGTGAAGTAGGCCTTGCCGCGGCAGATTTCGGTGACCTTCTTGACGAAGCTGACCAGTTCGTAATCCCTGGCCAGCATGAAGGTGTTGATCATGATGCCGGATCTGCGGCAAGCGGCGACCTCCCGGATGGTCTCGCGGACCACCACCGGGTCCAGGCCGAAAGAATTCTTGTAGATCCGGCCGTCTTCCCGGGTGAGAGCCGACGGCTTGCCATCGGTGATCATGACGATCTGCTTCATGTCCTTGCGCTGTCGGGCCAGGATGCGCTGGGCCAGGCGCAGCCCCTCGCAGGTGTTGGTGTAGTAGGGGCCCACCTGGACCCGGGCCAGTTGGCTCAGGGGAAGCTCTTCCGCGGAGTCGTGGAACAGGACCAGGTTGAGCGAGTCCCCGGGGTACTGGGTCCGTATCAGATGGGCCAGCGCCATGGCCACACGCTTGGCCGGAGTGAACCGGTCCTCCCCGTAGAGAATCATGCTGTGGCTGCAGTCCAGCATCAGGACGGTGGCGCATGAGCTCTGGTACTCCGACTGATGGATCAGGAGGTCGGGATAGTCCAGCTTCAGGGGCATTCCCAGTCCCTCGCGCCGGACGGCCTGCAGCAGCGTGCCGCTGACGTCCAGGTTCAGGGTGTCTCCAAATTCATAGTTCCTGGAGGCTCCGCTGGCTTCGATTCCCGTGGACATCTCCCGCGTGTCGTGCCGTCCGAACTGGCTTCGGCCCAGAGAGCCCAGCAGGTCCTTCAAGGTCCTGTACCCCAGGAAGTCGAGGCTCTTGTTGGTGAGCTCGAAGCGAATCTGGCCGGACTGGCCGCTCTCGTGGCCCGGCCCCGGACCAGGAGCGCCGCCCTCGGCCTGCAGGTCCTCGGAATAGGAGAGGTATCCTTCTTCCGCGAGGCGTTCGATCAGCTTCTGAACCAACTCGGACAGCCTGGCTTCCAGGTCCTCGCCGGAACCTTCCATCAGCTTTTCCAGCATCTCCTCGGACAGCATGTCCTGGTTGAGCAGGGCTTCCAGGATGGCGTCGTGGAGGTTCTGCAGGTTGTGGTCCTGGTCGAAGGGGTGCCGGCCGTAGGGGTCTTGGAAGAAACCACTCTGCAGCAGGAAGTCGGAGAGGTGGTTGAGCAGATCCTCCAGACTCAGGGAGTCCCAATCCAGACCCGTATATTTGGAGTATTTTATGCTCTTCACGGCTAGTTGAACGATCTCCGGCGCCGGGCGGGCTGGTCGTCGATGAAGGTCTGCGGCCTCTTTTTTTCCGAAGCGAAATAGCCCTTGTCCTCGCTGCGATCGATCTTGCGCAGGGCGTGAAGCCCGTCCAGGATGAACTCGCAGCCGGAAACCAGGAATGCCGGGTCTTTGCGTCCTTTCCGGCGCGGCTCCAGAGAGGCCGTGTTTTCCATCAGTCCCTGAATCTGGTTCAACTGCTCAAAGGTTTCGCCGGTCGGGGCGGTGTCGGAAAGCTTCAGGGCTCCTCCCAGATCGAACCAGTCCACGATGTGCTTGAGGTTCGCCGGGTCGTAGTAGCGGGAAAAAACCTTTCCCACGGCGCCGCGAATCAGGTCGCGGGCCACCTTCTCGGCCCCCCGCAATTCCCCCTCATATTCCAGTTCCAGCTTGCCGGTCATGGAGGGCAGGGCAGCGTATACGTCGCTGATGCGGGGAACCACCTTCTTTTCTCCGCTGGCGATGCACCGGCGCTCGGCATTGGAGACCACGTTCTCCAGGACAGTGATGGGCAGCCGCTGGCTCACTCCGGAGCGCTTGTCCACTTTCTTGTCCCGGCGGGCCATAAAGGCTATGGTCTCGACCACTTCCTGGATAAAGCGGGGAATCCGCAATCGGCTTGCACTCCCCGGCCGGTTCAGCCAGGCTTCCTGCTCGGTGATCCGGATGCCCTCCTTGAGAGCGACCGGATAGTGGGTTCTCACTTCGGCCCCAATGCGGTCTTTCAAGGGAGTAATGATTTTTCCGCGGGCGGTGTAGTCCTCGGGATTGGCCGTAAAAACCATCACCACGTCCAGCTCGAAACGCACGGGGTAACCCTTGATCTGGACGTCCCCCTCCTGCAGAATGTTGAAAAGGCCCACCTGAATCTTCCCGGCCAGGTCGGGGAGCTCGTTGATGGCAAACAGGCCCCGGTTGGCTCGTGGAAGCAGTCCATAGTGGATGGTCAACTCGTCGGCGAGGTTGAGCCCGCTACGGGCGGCCCGGATAGGGTCGACGTCCCCGATCATGTCGGCGATGGTTACGTCGGGCGTGGCCAGCTTCTCCACGTACCGGGCTCCTCTGGACAGGAAGGAGACGGGCGTCTCGTCTCCCATCTCTTTCACCAGGGTGCGGCAGGCCCGGCAGTGGGGCCTGAAAGGATTGTCGTTGATCTCGCAGCCGGCCATGACCGGGATTGCCTCGTCCAGGAATTGGGTGAGCCCCCGCAGAATCCTGGACTTGGCCTGACCGCGAAGCCCCAGAAGAATCAGGTTGTGACGGGACAGAATGGCGTTGACCACCTGGGGAACCACCGAATCGTCATACCCCACGATTCCCGGAAACATCCGGGTTCCGGTTTCCAGTTCGCGAATGACGTTGGCCCGCATCTCCTCCTTGACCGTGCGTTTCCGCATTCCGGGCGCCGCCCATCCGGTTCTCTTCAACTCACCTAACGTCCTGGGTCGACTCATGGGAAAGGTCCTGCCGGCACGGCTGCGTCCGTGCCATCCGAAGAGTGGATTTGCGCTCGATGATATTGATTATAGCGCCATCCCCAGGGCTGACAACCGCATTGTCGGGAGTCGAATTTTCTGCTGACCGATGGTCTATTCCACGGTAACGCTCTTGGCCAGGTTTCGCGGTTGATCCACGTCGCAGCCGCGGCGGACCGCGATGAAATAGGCCAGGAGCTGGAGTGGAACGGCCTCCAGGATGGGAAGCAGGAGGTCTTTGCTGGAGGGGACTTCAATATGAAAGTCGGAGGCATCCATGGCTTCGGTGTTGGAAGGAGTCACCAGCGAGATGACCTGTCCGTCTCTGGCCTTGACTTCCTTGATGTTGCTGAGGGTCTTTTCGTAGAGAAGCGTGGACCGGGGGTTGCCGGCTTCGCTGGTCGCGATCACGACTGCCGGCAGGTCTTCGTCGATCAGGGCGTTGGGGCCATGCTTCATTTCCCCCGCCGGGTAGCCCGAGGCATGAATGTAGGAGACTTCCTTCAACTTGAGCGCGCCTTCCAGAGCGATGGGAAAGTGGATGCCGCGTCCCAGGAACAGGACGTGCACGCTTCGAAACAGGCGCTTGGCAAGGGCCTCCAGACGGGATGCCTGTCCGATGCAGGACTCCATCATGTGCGGCACCCTGGCCAGTTCTTCGATCAGGGCCTGGGTCTGCTCCGGACTGACGGTCTTCCTCACGCCGGCCAGAAACAGCGCGAAGAGGAAGAGGGAGGTCAACTGGGTGGTGAAGGTCTTGGTCGCAGCCACGCCGATTTCCGGACCGGCATGAGTGTAGAGAACGCCGTCGGCCTCGCGGGTAATCATGCTTCCCACGCCGTTGCAGATTGCGATGTTTGCGGCTCCCAGTCTCCGGATTTCCCGTTGGGCCGCCAGGGTGTCTGCGGTTTCTCCCGACTGAGTGATCAGGATACCCAGGGTGTGGGGTGGAACGATGGGTTCCCGGTAGCGGTACTCGGAGGCGTACTCCACTTCGACCGGCAGGCGGGCCAGGCGCTCGATCATGAACTTGCCGGCCAGGGCCGCGTGCCAGCTCGTGCCGCAACCGACCAGGCGAATCCGTTCCACCTGTCGAAAATCCTCTGCCGTCATTTTCATTTCGTCGAGGATGATTTTCCCGGTGTCTCGTGAGATACGCCCCAGGGTGGTGTCTCGAACGGCTCGGGGCTGCTCGTGAATTTCCTTCAGCATGAAATGCTTGAATCCACCTTTTTCGGTCATGACGGGGTCCCAGGTGATGGGCTGCACCCGGGGCGTCACCGAGCGGCCCCGGGAATTGGTGACCTCGAGAACGGTCGGGCCGATAGCGGCCAGATCGCCGTCGCCCATGAAAACGATGTCCCGCGTATGTCTCAGGATTGCCGGGATGTCGGAGGCTACAAAGGACTCCCCATTGCCGACGCCGATGACGACCGGCGGGCCCTGGCGGGCTGCGACCAGCGTGCCGGGGTCATGCAGCGAGAGCACCAGCAGAGCGTAGAGGCCGGTCATTTCCCTTACGGCCTTGCGGACCGCTTCCTGCAGGCAGCCCTCGTAGTGCCTTTCGACCAGATGGGCGATGACCTCGGTGTCGGTTTCGGTAACGAATCGATGTCCGTCGGCCGCCAGGGCCTTCTTGAGGGGCAGGTAGTTTTCGATGATCCCGTTGTGGACCACCACGAACTCCCCCCGGCAGTCGCGATGGGGATGGGCGTTTTCTTCAGTCGGTCTACCGTGGGTTGCCCAGCGGGTGTGGCCTATGCCGACGGTACCCTCGCAGGGGGCCTTCCTGACGGCCTCTTCAAGGTTCTCGACCTTGCCCGAAGCCCTGCGGATATGCAGATCATGGCCCCCGATGACCGCGATTCCGGCTGAATCGTACCCTCGATACTCCAGGCGTTTCAGTCCATCCAACAGCACGGGGGCCGCCGGCGAGGTTCCAGCGTATCCTATGATTCCGCACATGGCAGTGTTGCCTTAAACCGAATTTCTAGCGGCGTTCCCGAAGGACTTTCTCCATGCGAGCCAGATCGATCGGGCTGTTGACTCCCATGACCTCCAGCCAATCCTCGCAGACCACGGCCTCGACCACTTTCCCCCGGCGGCTCAAGAGGCCTACGCAATCGGTCAGGTAATACTCCTTCTGGCGATTGTCGGCGGTCAATCGATCGATAACTTCGGACAAGTCCGGAATTCGAAAGCAATAGAGCCCGGTGTTGACCTCCTTGACCTGCAGATCGGAAGGACCGGCCTCTTTCTGTTCGACGATATCCCGAACCCTCCCGTCTCCTGCCCGAATCACCCGGCCATAGCCGGTGGGGTCGGTCAGCCGGGTCGAAAGCAGCGTGACGCCGGCACGGGTTCGATCATGCACCTGTATCATTTTCCGGAGGGTCCCGTCAGAAATCAATGGCACATCGCCCGACAATATCAGAAGGTTGCCGGGCTTGGCGGACCACCAGTCCCGGGCAACCTGCACGGCGTGTCCGGTTCCCAGTTGCGGAACCTGCTCGGCGAACTCAACGGCCCGGTGCCTCAGCCTGGACTTCACCAAGGCGGCCTGATGTCCTACGACCACCAGAGTGTGCCGGGGGTTCAAGGCCTCGACGGTCTGCAGAATGTGATCCATCAGCGGCCGTCCCGCCAAAGGGTGCAGCACTTTCGGCAGGGATGACTTGAGGCGCGTGCCCTTTCCGGCCGCCATGATCAGGACGTGGGTGGGATTCATGTTGGAGCCGAGGCCGACGCAGGCTCCGTCAGCGGCGGCTGGTGGCGATCGACGGTCATGCGGGCAGCGAAAACCGCCAAAGCGGGCTTGGAATCGGTGCTCCAAACAAGATGCTTGAGCCCCGAAGGGAGGGGGGAGATGCCCGTTCCTCCTCCAATGGAGACGATTCCGATGGCTGGGGAGAATGGGCTGATCTTGAAAAGCACTGAGTGCGAACCGCCTACGATGTCGCCACGGGGGGTTCCTCCGGAAAGACCAGCGAGGCAAACCGGGAGTCTCGCAGGAGCGGCTCGAAGTCGGCATCGCGCTGGGCCAGGAAGCGGTTCTCCACCTTCAGGTCGATAGCAAGCTTGAGGTGTTTCAGGGCGCGGTCCCTGTTTCCGAGTCGACAGTAGCAGACCGCGAGCGCGTAGATCACGTAGTCACACTTGGGGCTCCGCTTCAGCGCCCGGTTGAGGTGCTTCAACGACTCCTGGAATCGGCCGTCGTTTATCAGGGCAATGGCGAGGTTGTAAAGTTCTTCCGTGGTTTTGGGGACAGGTCGGCGGCGAGCCATCTTGTTTTGGCACAGCCTGATGTGGGTCAGAGCCCGCTCGTAAATCTCCTTGTCCTGACCGTCGGAGGAGATCACTTTCTCGAATGCTTCTCTCGCCTGCTCGAATTGTTGACGATAGAGCAGACGAACCGCCGTCTCGTATCGCTTGATCAGGGTGCTTCGGCCGGGGCGGGCCGAGCCGGATCGCGGCTGGGCCGTCTTGGCTCTGGAACGCCGCGAGGACCGGGGGCTGCCGGCTTTGGCGGAAAGGGCCAGCCTAGCGGTCGCGTCCCCGGTGGACCCGGCGGCCATTGAACCAGGGATCGGGTTGACCTCGGGCGACGGGGTTTTCGACGAAGTCCTCACCTTGGCTTTCGGCTGAGTTCTGGGCATGTCTCCCTTGCTTGAAACGGGCAATACTCATATCAAAAACCATCCCGGCCCGTCAACCGGGGCTCCCGGTGACGCAGGGTCATCTCATGCTTGTCATTGGTGGCGTGTTCTCCAGGACGTTTGGGGAGGGGAGGTAGGTTCTCCAGGATTCTTGGCTGAGGTAGAGGAGTGATGCGGTGTTGGTGGCCATCGACATCGAGTCGAGTCCGGCCGGAAGGGACCCGTTTGGGCTCTGATGGGGCGGCAACGGCCGGGACCCAGCCGAAGGATCGCAAGGTCGGGGGGACGGTGGGTGGAGTTGGGATAGGAGACGGCTCAGGAAAGGCTCTTAGCCGGGCTCGGCGACCGCGCGGATCGCTTCGGCCCGATCCATGGCAAAGTGCTGAACTGCGGCTTGGACTTGGCGGAAGCCGCGATGGAAGATGATGGCGAGCGCCGTGTGGTTGACGATGGCGTTGTTGGAGGGTCCGTGGCCGGTGTGCATCAGAGAGGCATCTTCGCCGAAGGTCGTGTCCCGGGGGCGGTGGTTCCGGTTCTCGATGACCCAATGGCCACGGTTGAGGGCCAACAGCCGCTCGGCGTCGACCTGTTGCGGGGGCAACGAGGTCAGGCCATAGGTCACCTCGGTGGATGCTTCGCCGGTCTTGACCCGATGCCGCTTGCGGGTAATACGGAACATTTGTCGGACCGACGGGTAGTTGATCAGACCCCGAAGGGGTTTCAGGACCTGAATCCGGCGCTGTTGGATGCGGCCATGAGCCTTCTCATCGTTTTCGCAGAAGTGGGAAGAGGCGTCCTGGTCCCAGTCGATGGTCTCCAGGGTCTGGAAGGTTTCCGGCGCGTTGCCCTTGACGGTGAACAGGTAGTGGGCCCGGTGGCGGTGCCGAATGGCGAGGGCAGTGTTTCGGGTGGTATGCAAGGCGTCGAGAGTGATCACCGAGCCGCGGACGTCGACCTCCTCCAGCAGGGCCAGGACGGCGGCGATCTCTCCTCCCTGTTCGGTGTAGGCGCGAGTGGCGATGGGCATGGCGTTGGCATGGTTGACCAGAGACACGGTCTGGTAATGGGCCTCCCCTTGGCGGTTGGCTCCGCGCAGGCGCTTGCCGTCGGTCGCCAGCGCGGTATTGGAAGGCTGACGCCGCGCGGCCCAACGGTTGACGGCGGCCTGCAGGGCCTCCGGGGCGGTCTCGATCAGGGCTCGATGCAGGGTGGCTCGCGACGGCGGGTGGTAGCGACCGGTCCCCGGGTGGCGCCAAGCGCCGAGGGTGCGCAACTCCTCCTGGTTCAGAGCGCAGGCATAGCGCCAAGTGGCGTCGACGCCGCAGTAGCCGGACAGACGCGCCAGTTCCCAGATCGCCAGCAGGGTTGGCAACTGGAACTTGCGGCCCTGGCGCCGGCGGTGATCCGGGATGGAGGCGAACTCTTGCAGCAACGACGGCAACGGGACCGCCTCGGGAGAGACCGGGTCCGGGCGCTGTGGCTCCCAGCAGGGGCACGGCTGTCGAGCCCGCAGGCGTTTTCGGGCCCCTCGCCGGAGGGGATAGACGTACATCTTCTTGAGGTGGCCGTGGGGCTCGGTGTAGCGGCCGTTGCTGCGCGAGAACCCGCGGGTGCGCCCGACCAACCTCCAGTTTCCAGCCGCATACAGGGTGCCGGCGAACCGCTTGGGGTCGACGAAGGCCTCGGCCAACTCCAGCGGATGGCCGAAGGTCGCCTGCCAGTCGGCGCTGAGGCGCCGCAAATTGGCCGCCATCACCGAGGTGGCCAAGTTCGGGATCGCCCCCGGTCGGGTCAACACCAGCAGGCGGGTGTTGTTGGCAATCAGCCGCAACCGCGGAAACTGCTCTTGCGGGCGCCAGCCGATCCAGCGGTCGCGAGGACGGCACTTGAAGGCGCCCGATTGCCAACCGATCAGGGCCAGCCAACACTTCTGGTATTCGGCCACGTAGCGCAGACCGCGACCGGCAAATTGCTGGAACCCCAGATAGTGACGCTGGGCCATGGTGGCATCCCAGCGGCGGCGCTCATCGGCGCGCGCCAGACGCAGGGTCACCTCCTTGACCGAGGGGGGCAGAATGAAGTCTGACTTTTCCATGCCGGAGCAATACCACACCCAGCATGAAAAAGCCAGCCCTCCCGGAAAATTGCCGGTCTTTTAGCGTGAGATGGCCCTGCCGGTGACGCCAGGGTGATCCCACGCTACCAGATTCAGGGGACATGGGGGTCAAGGGTCCCGAATCACGCCCGGATTCCGTTTGGGACCGTAGGGGCAACCCTTGTGGTTGCCCGTCGTTCGCATTCGCCCGGTTATCCCCGGTTTGAGTACCCACAAGGGACGCCCGTACGGTAGGGTTTGGGCAACCACAAGGGTTGCCCCTACAGTGGGAGGGGGTAGCGTGGGATCATCCTGCACCATTCTCCAGGCGTTGTTTCAGCCAGGCAGCCGGTCTGATACACTGGGAACAGGCAGGTTGACCCGGGGTTTGGGGGAAGCTCAAACAGGCCCGCGGATCCTCCAATCGGCCCGGCGGTCGTCTCCGGGCCAGGATGGGCATTTCAGGAGGTCAGGCGTTGCAAGGTTACTCTGGCGGGTTTTCCCGGAGACCGATCACCCGGCGGATCGGGCCCGATCGAAGGGGGCTTTCAGCCGTCAGCAAGTTGGTCTGGCTGGGGGCGGGGGTGGCGAGCGGACTCCTCCTGGGCGCCCTGCCGGAATCGGGTTTCGGCGAGGGCAGGGAGCGTGACGCCGGAGGAAACGCAACTGTTCAGCGCTTCCAGCTACTCAACGGTTTGCGAATCCTGCTCCTGAATCGCCAGGGTGGCGACCGGTTGGTCGTCAATCTTCTGATCAGGTCGGGATCGACCCTTGACCCGGCCCATAAGTCTGGACTGGCGCGCATGTCGGCCCGCCGGCTGCTGGTCCAAACTCCCGACGACACCAGGGAACTCCAGGTGCTGGGTATCGGATTGCAGGTGGACGTCCAACCCGATGCCACCATTCTCCGGGCCGGCATGCCACCCCGCCGCCTGCGCACTTTCCTGGACCTGCTGGGAGCCGCCTTGGCTCCGCCGCCGTTCGAGGACAAGGTCGCGCAGGCCACCGCGCCGGTGAAGGAAGATCCTCCCGGAAAGAGCCCGGATGGTCTGGCCCACGGCCGTTTCAGAAGAGCGATCTTCGGAGATCACCCCTACGGGAACGGCTCCGGAAGGAGGGAAGGCGCGGAGGCCATCCTTTACGGTGACCTGGACGACTTCCGGCGTCGCCACTACGTTCCCAACGATGCCTCCCTGATCGTGGTCGGTCCCGTTCCGGGCAGGGAACTGCTGGATGCAGCCCGGGAAAAGCTGGGACCCTGGACCAAGGGGGTCCCTCAGGACCCCGGTTATCCCGAGTTCCCGCGATTGGATCGTCTGTCGATCCAGCTTGTGGGTGAAGAAGAGGACGGTTCGGAAGCGGGAATCGTCTTCGGCCACAGGACTCCACGCCGATCGAGCGGCGACTTCTACAGCCTCGAGGTTCTGAACTTGCTCTTGGGAGGCCTGGGCACCGGTTCCCGCCTCAGCCGCGTGTTTCTGACTCACCGGATCAACTATCGATTTCTCGACAGTCGGATTCGGTTTTTCCGGATCGGAGGCATGTTGCAGGTATTGGCCAAGGTTCCCACGCGGGCGGCCCCGGGTGCGCTGACGGCCATCCTGGAGGCTGTTGAAAGCCTCAAGCAAACGCCGGTTTCGGAGGCTGAGCTGGAGTCGGCAAAGACA
This sequence comes from Terriglobia bacterium, assembly GCA_963665655.1. Lineage (GTDB taxonomy): Bacteria > Acidobacteriota > Terriglobia > Versatilivoradales > Versatilivoraceae > Versatilivorator. The sequence goes on along the minus strand of OY762429.1, from coordinate 1,767,332 downwards.
CAACTCATCGCCAGCCATGGGGAAAGAATGCGATCCCCGGAAGCGATTGCCGATGAGTTGACGCAGATGGAGCTCTTTTCCCTTTCCAAGGATTTCCTGCACCGGTTCGGCGACCATGTTCGGAGCTTGACCCCGGATGACATACAGGGAGCCGCCAAGGCCCACCTCAGCACGACCAGGGCGGTTGCGGTAGTGACGGGATCGAATCCGGAGGTCCGTTCCCGGTGGGACCGCTTCGGTACCGCTGAAGTGGTTGCCCTTCCGGAACGTTCCGAGTGACAATACGGGTTCTGGACCGCGGCGGGTTCCACGGAAGGCGGACCCATGGAGAGTCCCGCCGGTTGATACAAACCCGTCGCACAGGCGGCATACTTTAAAGGGTTGGTTTCTTCTGCTGCCGTGCCCCGGGCGCTGTCGGTCCGATCCAGGTTTCGGGTTCATGTTGACAGACAAGCAGCTCCATACCAGGACCGACGAAGAGTTGATGGAAGAGCTCAAGCGGGGTCGTCAGGAAGCTCTGGGCTTTCTGTTTGACCGCTACTACCGCCTGGTCTTCAGCGTGGCTCTCAAGATTCTTCGTGATCGGGGCGAAGCGGAAGATCTCATGCAGGAGGTATTCATTGAGATTTACCGGCGGATTGAAGTCTTCAATCCCGACAAGGGGAGCGCCAAGACCTGGATTCTTCAGTATGCCTATCACAGGAGTCTCAACCGGCAGAAGTACCTGGCCTTGCGCAACTTCTATGACCAGACGGAAGAAACGGACCTGGAAAGCCATGAATTCGCCCACTCCATGAAGGGGTGGAACGGCCTCACCTATCAGGATTGGGGCCAGATGATCGAGAAGGGATTGCAGACCTTGACGGAAAGGGAACGCCGAACGTTGGACCTGGCCTATTTTCAGGGGTTGCTCCTGAAAGAGATCGCCGTCCAAATGGAGGAACCCTTGTCCAACATACGGAACCACTACTACCGGGGTCTTAAAAAGTTGCGGTCCTTCCTGCAGGCCCACGGCTGCATGAACCGGACCACGGGTTGAAGCCCAGGGGATGTCACCATGTCCAAGTATGATGAATTGAACTGTGAACGATTCGAGGAATTGTGTGCCCTGGCGGCACTTGGCCAGATCTCTGCCGGGGAGTACGCAGAACTTCGCTCCCACCTGATGGAGTGCGAGGATTGCCGGAGAAGCCGTAAGGATTACCTGGAGATCCTTCACGAACACCTTCCGCTGGTCGCCGCGGGAGAACCTGCCGATACCTCCTCGAAGGTTGCCCTGCATGAATCCAGCTACAGGCAGCGGTTTCTGCAGCGCACCGAGCATCAGAGCAACTCACCCACTATTTCCACGAGTGCCGGAAACGCAACCCGCTCAGGAGTTGGGGCGGGGCAATGGTATCGGCCGAACCGAATGGCCCGATACGCTCTGCCGGTGGCGGCCGGCCTCCTGGCGGCGGCTCTGGGTCTGAACGGGTTCCAGTGGTATCGGGGCGGAGAGCGCTTGTCCAGCGCCACGGCCACGGTGAGTCAACTCCGCCAGGAGATCAGCCGACTCAACCTTCAGATTTCCGACCGGTCCCTGGCCCGTCTGTCACCGGCTCCTGTCACTGTCGCAGTCCCCGATCAGTCGGAGGCGGAAATGGATCGGCTGGTTGAGGAACTGTCTCAGGCCCAAAGGGAGCGGCGCAGCGCCCTGGCCAGGTTGCGGAGTCAGAGCCGGAAGCTGGTGGAGACCCAAGAGGATGCCGATGCCTTGAATCGGACGCTGGAGCAGGCCAGGAATTCGGAAACGCAGTTGTCGGAGAAATTGGCCAGGGTGGAGAGGGCTCTTCAGACTCGCACCGGCGAGTTGGAAGCTCTGCGGAAACAGGGGGTCACCCGGGAGGTGGCCCTGGCGCTTCAGGAAAAGCAGATCGGAGAGTTGGCTCGGAAGGTGAACGAGCAGGCAGAGACCATCCAACGGGATCAGAAACTGCTGGCCGCGGACCGGAATATTCGGGACCTGTTGACGGACCGCAACCTGCGTGTGAGTTACGTCAAGGACCTTGATCCGGCCGGAGAGCGAATCGTGGATGCGCACGTGTTTTATGCCGAGGGCAGGCGCCTGCTCGTCTATGCCCACGAGACGCCAAGGGGGAGAAAATCGCTGGAAAATTTCTCGCTGCAAGCCTGGGGGGAACGCAGTTCCTCGCTGACGGGTTCACCCGAGAGCCTGGGGATCTTCTATGAGGACGCCAGGAACGATGAAGGCTGGATCCTTGAGTTCGACGATCCCGAGGTTCTTTCCCAGATCGATTCCGTCTTCGTTACGTTGGAGCCCAAGGAAGGCAGCCTGAAGCCTGGAGACACACAGCTGCTGTATTCCTATCTGACCACAGATGACGATCTCCCTTGACTCGGTCACTTTCCCAACACGCGGATCGGAACCCCAGGACCCACCCTGCCTGGCACCAGTCATTCCGTTCGCCTACATCGCCAGATCCCAGTGACGCAGTTGGAAACCGAGGGTGGCATACTCGGGTGTGAGCCGGCCTGTCCCCTGGCTCCACACGGGAGGTAATTCCAAACCGTGCGTCTGATTCTAGTCCCAACCTTGTGGGCGGCATTGGCCGTCGCGCTGCTGGCCAGCCCCACGGCGACAGTGAGTGGCCGGGTAACCAACAGGCAGGGGCAGGTTCTGTCGGAGGTCCAGGTGACCGCCACCCAGATCGAGACCAACCAGAGGCTTCGGACCAGGACCAATCGGCTGGGACTCTATCGGCTCTCCAACCTGCCGCCGGGCCGCTACCGGGTGATTATCCGGTTGTTGGGCTACCGCACGATCGTGAAGCCGGACCTGGAGCTCCACGTCCAGGATTCCGTGGTTCTGAACTTCTCGATGCAGGTCGGCTCGGTCATCGCCAGCGTCACCGAACTGGGGGGGATCCCGCTCATCCGCACCGAGTCCGCCACACTGGACACCACCATCAGGCCGCAGGTCATGACCGAGCTCCCCTCGTTGACCCGCAATCCCTACGATTTTGTGGGGGTCAGTTCCGGGGCCACACCGGCCAGCGTGAGGCGGGGCATCGGCTTTGCCTTGAACGGACAACGGGCCGAGAGCGGGGGCTTCCTGCTGGACGGAAGCGCCAACAACGATCCCTACAACTCCGGCCCAAGCCAGATCGTTCCCCTGGACGCCGTGCAGGAGTACCGGTTGCTCACCAACAACTTCACCGCCGAGTATGGTCGCAATGCGGGTTTCATCGCCAACGCCATCACCAAGAGCGGCGTGAACGAGTTTCACGGGAACGCCTACTATTTTCTTCGCAATTCCAGGCTGGCGGCCAATACGTTCGAGAACAACTCCAGGGGACTGCCCCGGCCGGTCTTCAACCGCCAGCAGCTCGGAGGCACGCTGGGTGGGCCCGTTTACCGGGACAAGGTCTTCTTCTTCGGGGCCTTCGAACCCATCCTGGTCCGGAGCTCGGCAGCGCTCAGCTACTACGTCCCGACCCCGCAACTGCTTTCGGTGAGCTCGCCCGGGACCAATTCCATCTTCGACCGCTTTCCCCTGCCCGCCAACCTCTCCGACACCGATATCAGCACCCGCACCGTTTGTCCCTTCGGAAGAGCCTGCGGGTCCAGGATCGGGGCAGGCTTCGTCACCCTGCCGGCATTGGCCTCCACGTCCCGCACCGGGCCGGTGGATGCCGGCGCCGGACCGCCCCAGGACACCTACCTCTGGACTGCGCGGGTTGACACCAGCATCGACTCCCGCACGGTGCTGAACACCCGTTACGCCTTTCAGGATCATGCCCGGCTGGCGACCGTGGATCAGCCCTATTCCTCCCTGCTGGACAGGTCCTATCACTTGAGGAATCAAACCATGACGGTCAACCTGACGCGATTCTGGTCGGGCAATTTCCTGACCGAGTCACGCCTGGTTTTCAACCGTCTCTTTCAGCAGAGAGCGATCCGGCTTCCCGGCGGCTTTCCCTCATTCGTCATAACCGGGGATGAGATCAGCGGCGCGGTGGGCTCTCTGGCGCTGCCCTCCGGCCGCAACGGCGACGGCGGCGCCCAAAACGAGTACCAGTTTCAACAGATGGCGAACTGGGTGAGAGGAAGGCACAACCTGAAGTTCGGCGCCAGCCTGGTCCATCTCCGGGACAACCAGACCCCTGCCGAGTCCACGCTGACTCGCCACAATCACGTGGAGTTCAGGGACCTGCAGCGATTCGTGAATGGCCGGGTGTCCTCCTTTCAAATTCACCTGGATCCGAGGGGCAGGGTTCCCGGGGAACTGCTGTCGCCTCCCTTCGGAGCCTTCGACCCTCGCCGGCACCATCGATTCAACGATCTGGGCTGTTTTCTGCAGGACTCCTGGAAGGTCAGCCCCCGGCTCACCCTGTCGCCGGGTCTGCGGTACGAATACTTTGGTCCCGGCCATCGCATCGGCCAGGAAAAGCACTTGGAAACCAACTTCTATCGAGGGGACGGAACCACCTTCCTGGAGCGGATGGCCAATGGTGGCTTGCTCCGCACCGTCGACGCTCCCGGCCGTTACCGGGACCACTTCTTTCCCGCCAGCAAGACCAACCTCTCTCCCAGAATGGGTCTTGCCTATGACTTGACCGGCAGAGGCCGACTGGTCGTTCGGGCCGGGATCGGGCGCTTCTACGAGCGACTGCCCGGCTTTGTCTACGAGAACCTGAATCCTCCGGCCTTCAGCGTCGTCCGTATTTCCGGTGTCCCGTTGGCGCCGGCCCTGTTCGAAGATCCCTACTCGCTGTTTGCCTCGCAACCCTTGTCGTTGCCTCCCAGTGCCGTCAGCCACCTGGACCAGGATCTGACAACCGCCTCCACCTGGGCCTGGAACGCCACCCTGCAACATGACTGGGCCAGCAAGCTGTTGCTGGCCGCTTCCTACGTGGGCTCCCGGGGCCAGGATCTATACCGTCCCATCAATGCCAATCGACTGGCCAGCGGCCGGCTCCTGGGACGCCCGGGGGAAAGACTGGTCAAACACGTCGCGGCATTGATCACCGTGGGGAACCAGGCCCGGTCTTCCTATCACGGGATGCAGCTCAGGATTGACAGCCTTCGCCTGCGCAGGTTCGGGCTGCAGTACGGTCTGAACTACACCTGGAGCCACTCCCTGGACAACGTGAGCTCGCTGGTGGGTGACGATAGCGTGAGCGGCGGCGCCGGGCTGCCGCTGGATGCCTTTGATCCCCATCTGGACAAGGGCCCCTCCGATCACGACGTTCGCCACCGGATGGTCGGCCACTTCGTCTGGCAGATTCCGGGTGCGGCTCGAACAAGCGGTTTGGCGCGCCTGGTCTTGGCAGGCTGGCAGTTCAGCGGGATCGTTTCCTTTCAGAGCGGCCAGCCCTTCAGTCTTTGGGACGGCCGGGTCATCGATCGAGAGTTGTCCGACAACACCCGGCCGCGACTCACGGGACAGGCGCCGGGAATGCTGGGCGCCGGGCAACGTCAGGTCGATGTCAGAACACCGAACGCCTTTCTTGTCTTGCCCGTCAACCGTGTCCGCAACTCCAATGGGAGCTGTATTGCCGATGCCGAGCCCTTCGGCTGTCAACTCTCCGTCAATGGACCCTTTGACGGGTCCTTGGGTCGAAACACCTTCCGGCGGCCGGGAACGCACTACCAGAACGTCGCGCTGGCGAAGAACATCGATCTCCCCGAGATGGGTGGGGTAGAAGGCATGCAGCTTCAGTTTCGGGCGGAGTTCTACAATCTCTTCAACCACTCCAACCTGTATGTGAAGCCGGCGACAACCAACGTGGCGGCCTCATCCTTCAATACGGATCTGGGGTCCAGAGTTCCCGGAGTGGTGGCCTCCTTTGGGACGCCCGCGGGTTTTCCCCAGGAAGCGCGCCAGGTCGTCCTGGCCGCAAAACTGATCTTTTGAAGTTTGAAGGATGAAGTTTGAAGTGAGAAGTAAGAAGTGGGAAGTAAGAAGTGGGAAGTGGGAGGTGGGACGAGTGAAGGATGCTTTGCGGGTCGATCAATAAACGATCCACTAATCACTAGCCACTCTCCACTCTTCACTTGGCCGCGCCGGCGTCACGTGCGGCGGGGCGGTTGATAAAGGGTCGAATAGTAGTGTCTGAGACGAGCATGGTGCCATTGAATTGCCGAGGATTACTCCCGGCGGTTGCCCTGGGTTGGGTTGTCCTGGTTGGAACCGGCGGCGGCATGGCTCCGCTTGCGGCGGGAGAGCTCGCGGCGGAGGTTGCGGGTCCGCGGCCATTCGTCCGAACCCAAGGCCGGCCGGCCGCTGCCGTCCCCCGGAGTCTGCCGGATGCGCGCCGATCCCTCCGCAAGGGCGAGGTTCGGCGGACCTATGGCGAGTTGCCTCTCAGCTTCGAACCCAACCGGGGGCAGGCCGGGAACCGGGTTCGCTTCCTCTCTCGAGGGCCCGGCTACAGCTACCTTCTGCTCGACCGCGAGCTGGTCTTTCAGTTTCAGTCCGGCGGGTCCCCCGGAGGGTCCAAGCTGCCGGGGGCGACCGGGGCGATGTCGGCGTTGAGGATGCGGCTCGTCGACGGCAGGCCTCGGCCCGGGATCCGTGGCGAAAACCGGCTTCGAAGCAAGAGTCACTACTTGCGCGGCACGGACCCACGGCAGTGGCGATTGGACGTTCCGACCTTTTCCAAAGTCCGCTACCAGCAGGTTTACCCGGGGATCGACCTGATCTTTTATGGCAACGGCCGGCGTCTGGAGTTCGATTTCCGGCTCGATTCGGGGATCGACCCCGGCGCGATCCGCCTCCACTTTGCGGCAATGGGCGCCCTTCCGGCCCATCCTGGGCTGTCGCTGGATGAACAGGGAAATCTGGTTCTGCCCGGAGATCTTCGACTGATGCGTCCCCTGGCGTTTCAGGAAGAGGGTGGCGTTCGTCAGGAAGTCCCCGTGCAGTACGAGCTTGGCGGCGACGGGGAGGTGGGATTCCGTTTGGGTCGCTACGATCGCGACAGGCCTCTGGTGATCGATCCCGTGCTGACCTACGCGGCCGGCGGGATTGGAGGTCTTGCCGTCGCCGTTGACCGGGAGGGCAGCGCCTACGTCACGGGTATTGCCAACCCCGCTTTTTTCACCTCCTCCGGAGCGTTTCAAAGCCTGCACAGCGAAGGGGAATGTTACGACGGGCCGAACCTGGTTCGCTGCCCCGACGTTCTCCTGGCCAAACTGAACGCCGAGGGAACGGAACTGGTTTACTCCACCTTTCTGGGCGGTTCCGGGTTCGATTACGGGTACGGAGTTGCCGTGGATTCTCAGGGCAATGCCTATATCACCGGCACCACCAGTTCTGCCGACTTCCCCGTTTCATCCGATGCCTGGCAAGCGGCCCTCTCGAGCGAGCAGTGCGGATCGGACCTTGCGGGCCGGTTCTGCAACAGTGCCTTTGTCGCCAAGGTGAATGCGACCGGGACGGCTCTGCTCTACTCGACCTATCTGGGCGGCAACGAGGGCGGACTGGGCGGCAACGGGATTGCCGTCGACGCTCACGGGTCCGCCTACGTCACCGGCGATGGCGCCGGCGGCGGGTTTGTGGCCAAGCTCCATCCGGAGGGGGCGTCGCTGCTCTATTCGGTCCAAGGCGTGGGGGGCGCCGGTGTGGCGCTGGATTCCGGGAACAATGCCTATCTCTCCGGCAGAAACGGAAACGAGTCCTACGTGACCAAGCTGGGTCCCGAGGGAGCGGAGATCCTTTACAACTTCCGTCTTGGCGGGACCTCCGTTCCCGTGGAAGCGTCCCCCCAGGAACTGGAGGGGATCACGGGGATTGCTGTCGACGGGCGGAACAACGCCTATGTGACCGGGTATACGGCCTATCAGGATTTTCCCACGACGGCCGGCGCCTACTCCGAAACGGCGCCCGGAGCCGGCATCTGCGGCACCTCCCTCTGCCTGGATGCCTTCGTCTCCAAGCTGAACCGGGAGGGGACCGCACTGGTCTACTCCACCTACCTGGGCGGCAGTTCCATCGATTACGCCAACGGCGTGGGGGTGGACCTGCTGGGGAACGCCTACGTGACGGGTGTGACGCTTTCCTCCGACTTTCCCGAGGTCCAGGCCCCGGGATCTTCCAACGGACAGGTTTTCGTAAGCAAGTTGGACCCCCGGGGGGAGAAGCTTGTCTACTCGGTCAGGGCGGGAAGCGGTGACAGCCTCGAGGGAGGCAGCGGTCTTTGGGTCAGCCCTCGGGGAAGCGCCACCATCACGGGGCAGGCGGGCTCCGACTTCACCTTGACCCCAGGGGCTTATCAGGCTCCGGAAGGCAATGGGGCCTTTGTGGCGAGGCTCCGTGGCGATGCCGAAGTCTTCCTGCCCATTGTGCTCGCAACCACCGAATCCGATGGCGCCGCGGTCGGTTCGGAGCTGACCCTCAGCAATCGGGGGACCCAGCCGGCCACGCTGGAATATACCTACACTGCCGCCTTCGGCGGGGGAAGCGGCACCGCCACCGACCCCTTGCCGGCGGGCCGGCAGCGCATCGTGCCCGATGCCATGGATTACCTGAGAGAACTGGGGGTTCCCATTCCGGATACAGGAAGCCGGGCGGGAACGCTGACGGTTCGTTTCTCCGGACTGAACTCCGAATCGGAAGGGGCGGTGACCGTGCGGACAACCAGGACGGTTGACGGGGTCCGAAGCGGGTGGGCCTATCCAGGCGTGTCCACCGGATTTCACCAGCCGGTGTATCTCTGTGGGCTCCGCCACGACGACGCGGGTCGCAGCAGCCTTTTGGTTCACAACCTGGGCACCCAGGAGAGCGGAGAAATCACCCTGAGGCTGACCGTCATCTCCGGTGATCCCCTGCAGCCGGATTCCCTGGTTCTTGAAGATCAGACGCTGGAGCCGGGTTCATTCAGTGAAATCGACAACGTGCTCAGGTCCAATGGGTTGTCGCTGGAAAATGGCTATGTGCGCATTGAGAAAGTCGAAGGGCGAGCGCCCTACTATGCCTATGCCCTCCTCACCGACCCGGGCGGTTCCGACAGTTCCTTTATTGCGCCGGTTCTGAAAAACGCGACCGTCGGCAGAAAGGGACAGATTCTGCTCGCCGTAGAGAAAACCGCCCGGTTCGACAGCGAGCTGGTGATGACCAACTGGTCGGAATCCCACAGGGTGGTGGGGTTCTCGGTTGTTTCCGATGGAATTCAAAACCCGCTGGGTTCCCGGCTTGTCTCCCTGAGACCTCGCGAGCAGATCATTGTGCCCGGATTCGTGAGCTGGCTGCGCCGGCAGGGCGGACTCCCGAGTTTTTTCCCGGGACTGGGTGCTCCCGGTGAGGATTTTTCCGGCTCCATCTTTGTCGCCATCGATGGAACCGGCGAGGGTAGCGGCTATTACGTGGGTGCGAGGAATTCAACTCTCGTCGACGGCCGCCGCAACGGATTTGTCCACGCGGCCGTGCCTTATGGAGACTCCCACCATTCCCAGGCCTGGGTGTACGGGTTGCGCCAGGACCGGCAGATGCGGACCGATCTGGGAATCGTCAATACGGGAGAGTTGAGCAGCGCGACCAGCCTCTTCAGCGTCGAGATCTACGACGGAGAAACCGGAATGCTGGCCCATACGCTCGAGGAAGTGGAGTTGGAGGCCCAAGAGTCGATGCGGTTGGAGTCGATTCTCGAGCAGATGGCGCCGGACACCCAACAGGGCTATGTTCGCGTTTCCCGAATATCCGGGTCCAACCCCTTCGTGGCTTTTGCCGTCGTTTCCGACGGAATCCAGGACAGCCGGTCCTCCGGGGACGCGTTCTTCATTTACGGCGTTCCCTGATCCGCTTCATGTCACAGCCGGGCCAGACCGTCTGCTATCCGTTGGCTGCCCTCGGCAAGGTTTTCCATGGAGGTTGCGTAGGAGAGTCTGAGGTAGCCCTCTCCAAAGGCTCCGAAGGCTGTTCCCGAGAGCAAGGCCACACCGGCTTCCTGCAACAGATAGTCGGCAATTTCGTCGCTGCTCTTGCCAAAGGAGCGAACGTTCGGGAATACATAGAAGGCTCCAGGCGGATTCAGGCAGCTCATTCCCGGTATTCCATTCAGCGCCTCGACCAGAAAATCCCTGCGCTTGCGAAACTCCGCCACCATCGAAGCCGTGGCGCTCTCGGCGTTGGCCAATGCCTCCAACCCCGCCCGCTGGGCGAATGGCGCCGTGCAGGAAACGCTGTTGGTCACCAGCTTTGAGATGTGGGTCTGCATTTCCGGCCTCATGATGCCGTATCCGAGACGCCACCCGGTCATGGCAAAGGTCTTGGAGAACCCGTCCAGGATGACGGTGCGGTCCATCATCCCCGGAATCGAGGTGATACTGCGATGCTCTCCCTCGTAGATAATGCAGGAGTAGATTTCATCCGACAGAACCGTGATGTCATGCCGGGTGGCCAGATCCGCGACGGTGGCCAGATCGTTCTCCGTCAGCAGTCCTCCGGTCGGGTTTTGCGGGGAGTTGATAATGATCAGCTTGGTTTTGGACGAGACTTTCGATTCGAGTTGCTCGGGGTCGAAACGGAACTCGAACTCCTCCAGCAAGGGCAAGGGGACGGGGGTGCCCCCGCAAAAGCGGATCATGGATTCGTAGATGGGGAAGCCCGGGTTCGGGTAGACGACTTCGTCGCCTTCCTCCACCAGGGCCAGGATCAGAAAAAACATGATGGGCTTGGCTCCCGGCGTGACCACGACCCAGTCCGGATCGATGTTTACCGAGCGAGTCCGCCCCACGTGGTCGGCAATGGCTTCTCGCAGTTCCACCAGGCCCGCCGAAGCGCAGTAATGGGTGTATCCTTCCTCCATGGCGGTACCGGCGGCCCGGATCACGTTGGAGGGCGTATCGAAGTCCGGCTCACCCAGTTCCAGGTGGACCACGCTGCGTCCCTTTGCTTCCAGCGCCTTGGCCTTCACCAGGACATCAAAGGCCGTTTCCGTTCCCAGCCTCCCCATGCGGCCAGCCAGTTTTTCCATCATCTCTCTTTCCTTTCGTCTTTCCTCCAACTGTTGGGTTGTTACCGTTTCCCATCCACAGTCTCTTTCTCCCGAAGCAGGCGAAGGTAGAGCTCCCGCTTCGGCGAAGCCAACTCCTTGGCCAATTGCTTGATGGCATCCTTCCTGGAAAGCCCCTGGTCCACCAATCCTTCAAAACGAAGATCCAGTTCCCGGTCGCTGACCGACTCGGCGGCGGCCTCCCGCGATGACTTTTCCACTACCACCACCGTCTCTCCCTTTGGGCGTCGGCTTCGGAAGAGGGACGCCAGCTCAGCCGCCGTTCCCGTGACCAGTTGCTCGTGAACCTTGGTCATCTCCCGGGCGACGGTTACGTCCCGTGAATCCAGAATCTCGTCGATGTCGCTCAGGGTGGATGCCAGCCTCAGTGGAGACTCGAAAAAGAGCAGCGTGCGGGATTCCGACCGCAAGGCTCGCAGCCGGTTGCGCCGCGCCGCTCTCCTGCCGGGAAGAAATCCCAGAAACGCAAAGGCATCGGTGGGTCTCCCCGAGATGCTCAGTGCTGAAATGATCGCGCAGGCTCCTGGGATTGGAGAAACGCGGACCCCGCGCTCCAGGGCGGCCCGAACCAGGCGATAGCCCGGATCGGAGATGGATGGCGTGCCCGCGTCGCTGACCAGGGCGATGTCTGTTCCCGATTCCAGCCGCTCCACCAACCAGCCGGTTCGCTGTTGCTCATTGTGTTCGTGGTAGCTGGAGGTCGGAGTCGTAATCTGGTAGTGGGCCAGCAGTTTTCCGGTGTGGCGGGTGTCCTCGCAGGCGATCAGGTCAGCTTCACGAAGGACCCGCAGTGCGCGCAAGGTAATATCTTCCAGATTCCCGATCGGTGTGGCTACCACGAAGAGTGTTCCTGCCATAATGCGCTGGGAGCTTACATCCCCCAGTCCCGGAGATAGTGAAAGTCGTGACTGACGGACCGGGGGGACAGCTTGCAAACCACCGGCCCGCGCCGCTTGAACTGGGAGCCTCGGATTCTGTTGACGACGAGCTGGACAAAGTCTTTCTTGAAGCCTTTTTCCAACAGCTCTCGCCGGGAGACGCGGCGATCGATGAGCTCGTGCAGGAGTTCATCGACTTCGGCATAGGTGAAACCCAACTCATCCTCGTCCGACTGTCCCGCCCAGAGATCGGCCGTGGGCTTCTTGTCGAGAATGGATTGCGGGACTTGCAGATAACGGGCCAACTTGAAGATATCGGCCTTGTAAAGGTCCCCGATCGGATTGATCGAGGAGGCCATGTCTCCGAAAAGCGTACCGTAGCCGAGCAGCAGCTCCGTCTTGTTGGAGGTGCCAAGCACCAGGGCGTTGAACTCCATCGACTTGTCGAAGAGGACGATCATGCGGGCTCGGGCCATGGCATTGCCGCGACGCAGGGAGCCCGCCTGCGATTGCGCCTCGAAGTAGCCGTCCACGATGGAGGTGATCTCGACGATCTCGCTTTTGACCTCGAGCGCCTCGACCACCGCCCGGGCGTCGGAGAGGCTCTCCGGACTGCTGGTCCTGTAGGGCATCATTACGGCCAGAACATTCTCGGGACCCAAAGCGCGAGCCGCCAGAAAGCAGGAGACCGCCGAGTCGATGCCGCCTGACAGTCCGACCACCACTCGGTGGAATCCTGCCTTGCTCAGCTCGTCACGGATAAAGCCCTGCAGAACCTGGTTTACCAGCGGGCAGTTCAATTGCATGGACGTTTATTTAGTGGTCAGCCCAGCCGCCGCCCCACAAGACGGGGCGGATCATACAGGATGAAACCGGGGAGGTTTCAGACAAGTGGATAGTGGCTAGTGGATAGCCGTGCCCCCGCCCTGGCGGGCGGATCATACGAGAGTGAAACAGGCTTGTTTCAGTTGCTTAACGTGTCGATCAAATAACTAACCACTGGCCACTATTCCCTTCGTGATCTATCCGGTGATCGCGTGGCTAGGACTGGGACCGCTGGCGGACAATTCGAGTCAGTTCTCTCAGGGTCAGATCGAGGCGCTCATCCCGCAGGACCGGGGTGAAAAGCCGTGCCCGGCGGATCTCGTCCAGATCCAGTTCGGCCAGCACCAGGTCCTCTCCGGAGGTCTGGCTCCGGGCTATCACCTCTCCGACAGGATTGACAACCATCGATCCTCCGGGGAAGTAGGCCCCGTCCTCGATCCCGGCCCGATTGGCGTAAAGGTTGTAAATGGTGTAAAACTGCGACAAGGCCTTCAGCAGAGTTTCCCATCCCTGAGACGTCTGGAACCCTTCATGGGTCCTCACGCCCCTGCCGGGACTTGAGGAGAGCGTCACCACCACGCGGGCTCCATCCTGGACATGCAGATAAAGGGTGGAAGGGTGCCAGAGGTCTTCACAGATCAGCAATCCCAACGGGCCGAAGGGAGTCCGGACCGTCCGCAACTTCTCGCCCATGGCGAAAAAGCGCATCTCGTCGAACATGCCGTAAGTGGGCAGATACAACTTCCGGTGCACATGTCGGATCCTGCCCTCGGACACGTAGGCGGCGGCGTTGTAGTAGTTGTAGCGATCCGAGACTTCCACAAAGCCGAAAACACAGGCGATATCCTTGCAGACCTGCAGCAGCGGCTGAAGACTTCGGGTGTTCAGCGGATCGATGGCGACGTCCGGCACCAGGTCCTGCAATATATAGCCGGTCAGGGAGAGTTCCGGAAAAACAACCAGATCCGCCCCTTCCGATTGTGCCCTCCGGATGGTGTCCAGGTGGAGCTGCAGGTTTTCCCTCAACAGTCCCAGCTTGGGCGACACCTGGGCCAGAGCTACGGTGAATTTACCAGTCAAGGTCGACTCCGGATCCAAAGATGCTAGCACACGAAAAAATCTCCGGGCAAGACGGCTGAGCCCCGAGCGGAGACTCGATTTCAGAGATGCGGATCAATCGCCCGGAGGGGGGGCGGACTCAATCACCAGGGTCTTGGAAATACGGTCGTGCCAGGTCAGTCGCTCCGCATCGAAACAGGCCCAGAGGAAGCCCAGTCCAAAGCAACCCGCGGAGATGCAGTAACCGAAGATTCGCAAACCCACATCCCGGAAAGAGGGCAATTCGCCGTCAAAGCGAATGACCGCCAGGCCCATGTAGGCCATCCCAGGTGTCCGGGCGCCGACAACGGTGAAAAGAAAGAAGTAGGAGAGCGCAATGGAGAGGAACACCAGTCCGAGCCCCAAGCCGGCGGAAAGGGAGAGCACCTTGAAATCCGTAAAGGCAATGACCACCAGGCTGAAGATCAGCCAACAGCCGACAACCAGTAGAGTATCGAGAATCCCGGCGCCGAAACGATCCGATACGGTCGCGGATCGCAACTCCTGGTGGATGGAATCCCCGAGCAAGTCATCCCGGGGCTTGCTTTCGCCAAATGGAAGGGGCGATTGGTTGAGTTTGATTTCAATCCGTTGGATCTTGTCGGAGAACAGGGTTCCCTGGCTCTTGGGAACCATCGTAGCGCCGGATTGGAGGGTTGCCGGGACCTGCGTGGAACGGGCATCTTCTTCCCGGGCGCCCGCGTGGTGGTCGGCAGGGGGTTCCGTTTCCGGCCAGGTTGGCTCTGTGGGCGCAGACTCCCGATTTTCGGGCGTTTGCTCGGCCAGGCTGGTAGGGGGGGCCTCCGCTCTGACCAGGTCCCGATCCAGGAAGTCCTTCACCACGGTTTCCATTGGTTGCTGCTGCAGGTCCTGGAGGGGGACTTGACCCGCCCGGGGCTGCCAGGAATCCTCCGCCCTTGGAGATGTGCCGGGAGAGGAAACCGGTTCGTCCACTGCAGCCGGGTTTTCGGTCGGCCCGCCGGCAGGCGGGTTCGGATCCAGGGTCGGTTCTGCGGAGGAAGAGGGCAGGGGGTGTTTGCACCCGATGCAGATCTCGGCGTTCGATGGATTATGGAGGCCGCAGGAAGGACAAATCATGGAAATCGATCGGCCGGCGGAGGTCGTCAAGTCTATGAGACAGAGTCCCGGTCCGAGTGAACGGGGCAGATGTTAACAGAACGTGCCGGCGATATTCCAGTCTTGCGGGGAGCCCTCTGGGCAGGTTCACATTGTGCTAAGCTGTCCTTGGGGCCGCTCCATGACGGATGCGACATTGCATTTACGTGCGGGGCCTCCCAAGCCGCTTCCAATGGATTTTCAGTGCATTCCTTCAACCCAATTCACTCAAGAACGGACACGATTGTCGGTTGTTTCGGAATTCGGGCCAATCCCGTCCGGATGGGGATACTGGCCGGACTGCTGGTTCTGCTCGCGGCTCTCCCGGGATCCGGCCAATCCCGGGTACAGCAGCCCGAGTCGGAGCCGCCTGCATCTTCCTCCGGACCCGAACCTCTTGCCATCCGGCTCGGTGAAGAAGTCATCACCGTCCGGGCTGAACGGCAGTCGCGAACGGGAAAACACGACTATCTCGCCCTAGGCAATGTAGAGGTCAGCTACCGAGACCTGCTGCTGAAAGCCGACAGGATTTGGGGCAACGACAGCACCGGAGAGGTTGAAGGCGAAGGAAGCGTTTACTTCGAGCAGGGACCTGCCCGCCTTCACGCCTCCCGCTTCAGGTTCAACCTGGACAGCCGGACCGGGACCTTTTACGACGTCAGGGGCAAAACCCAGGTTGAGTTTCAGGGTCGATCCGACACCGGATTCCTCTTCCAGGCCAAGGAGGTTCGAAAGGTCGGGGCCGACAAGTATCGTATCGTGGATGGAACGGTCACGGCCTGCGAGGATCCGGTTCCCAAGTGGAGCTTCTCGGCCAAGGGCGCCGATTTCAAGGTAGACGAGCCCGTAAACCTGCGGCATGCAGTATTCAGAATCAAGAAGCTCCCCCTGTTCTACAGTCCATTTCTCAGGGCGCCCACCAGTGAAAGGCAGCGAAAGACGGGATTTCTCTTGCCCTCCACGGGCAATTCCTCAAGCCGCGGGCGCTCCGTCAGCGGAGCCTTTTTTTTGACCTTGGGGCGCAGCGCCAATCTGTTGACACGCGCGGATTATTACTCCAAGCGCGGGCCTGCCGGCGGACTGGACTTCAAGGCCAGGCCCAACCGGCACAGTTCCATCTCCGCCGTGGGCTACCTTGCCCGAGATCGGAAGGGCTTCGGCGGCCAAAGCGCGCAGGTCAAGGCGGAAACCCGTTGGGACAACGGATTCAGGGCGGTAGCCGACGTGGATGTGGTCAGCTCCCAGGAATTTCGGCAGGTGTATGGACGCACTTTCAACACAATCTCCAGACCCGACGAGGTGTCCTCGGCCTTTCTGACCCGAAACTTTTCCAGCGACAGCCTCAACGTCTTCGGGGAACGCCGCTCGACAATTTTTTCCGGGGAAAGAGCGGTCACCAGCCGGACGTTTCCCAGTTTCAACTTGAACGGCCACCGGCGCAGGATAAGAGACTGGCCGATCTACTTTTCCTACGGCGCCTCCGTGGAAGGCATGGGCCGCACGGACGCCCGGTTATCGACGCCAAGCGTGGTCCAGCGCTTCGACTTCCATCCCAGGCTCTCCATTCCCATCATCAGGTGGAGTGGAATCAGCCTGACCCCCAGCGTCGGCTGGCGGGAGACTTTTTATTCCAATCGGTTGGATTCCCAAAGCCCCACAGGAGTCGGACCCGGCAATCTGAACCGCTCGGCCTTCGATTTGGAACTTGATTGGAGAGGTCCGGGGTTGCAGAGGATCTTTCAGGTGGGTCAGCATCGCTTGAAGCATCTCATCGAACCGTCGATCACCTACCGCTACATCTCCGGGATCGACGAATTCAGGGATACCATACTCTTTGATGAGAAGGACATCTTCAGCAACTCCAATGAAGTCGAGTATGTCTTCACCAATCGCTTCTTGGCTCGCCGCCCGACTTCTGACGGAGGCTCGACGACCGGAGAGGTTCTTTCCTTGAGCATCGGGCAGAAGGTCTTCTTCGATCCCACCTTTGGCGGCGCCCTGATTCCCGGACGACGAAACGTGCTGTTTCCTGCCAACACGTTGTCGGCTTTCGCTTACCTGGACGGAACCAGGAAGGTGTCTCCCGTTACCTCCCGGCTGCGCTTTACCCCTGCCGAGCGCTATACGGTTGACTTCAGGACCGACTATGATCCCGAAGTACGGCGCCTGCGAGCCAGCAGCGTCGCCGGCAGAGTCAACCTCTCCCGGTACTTCCTCGGCCTGACCTACTACAATACCCGAAACCTGCCTCCCAACCAGTTTCCTTCCAACCAGATCCGCGCCAGGATGGGCCGATCCTCCCCTCAAGGGATCAGCGCGGCCCTCAGCTTCGTCCACAATTTCACCACCCGGCGCAGACAGTACACCGCGGCACAGTTGGCCTACAATTGGGATTGCTGCGGAGTGGCCGTTCATCTTCGCCATGTCGGTCTGAGGCAGTTCAACCCTCGACTGGACAACGAGTCCCAAGTACGGTTCAGCTTTTTTCTCAAAAATATCGGTTCCTTCGGAACTTTGAGAAGAAGAGAGCAGATTTTCTAAGTAATGTTCTCCCAAGATACCATAGGATATTTGAAACAGATTCTATTTCTGGAATTTTAGGGATATATTCGAGACATCCAAGTGGAACCATGTTGATTTATTGGAAAGTTGTGATAACTTTGCGTGATCTTTGACACTAATCTACATATTGAGAGGAATATTTTTATTTTTCTTTGAAGAATAGGAGCTATATGAATAAAATATTGGATAACATGACGATCAATTCAGGAGTTGATCACAGAAAATGACTCAGAAAACGATGGATGGAGCTCAGGCCTTGGTCAGGGGTCTGGAAAACGAAGGGGTGGAGTACATTTGGGGGTTGTCCGGCGGAGCGGCGATTCCCATTTTCGATGCTCTGATCACCACCAGAACCAAGATCAAGCTGATTCTGGTCAGACACGAGCAAGGGGCTTCCCACATGGCGGACGGTTACGCTCGAGCCACGGGCAGACCCGGGGTTGTGCTGGTCACCAGCGGCCCAGGGGCCACCAATACGGTCACCGGCATTATGACTGCTCAGATGGATTCCATCCCCATGGTGGTCCTGACGGGCCAGACCGTGACACCCATGCTGGGCAAGGACGCCTTCCAGGAAGCGGATGTCTTCGGCTTGACCATGCCCATCGTCAAGCACAGCTACCTGGTCAAGGACAGCAACGACATTCCCAGAATCGTGAGAGAAGCCTTCCACATTGCTCGTACGGGCCGTCCCGGACCGGTGCTGATCGACGTCCCCAAGGACGTGAGCCAGAATCCCTTTTCGGGGGATCTTCATGCTGAAATGGATTTGCCGGGATATCGGGTGGGAAGCAGTCCGGACCATAGCCGGATTCTGGAGATCGCCGGAGCCCTCAGCCGTGCGCGGAAGCCGGTCTTGCTGGCGGGTCACGGCGCTCTGGTTGCCAATGCCTCCAATGCCGTCAGGAGGCTGGCGGAAAAATTGTGTGCTCCGGTGACCACGACGCTTCTGGGGAAAGGAGCGTTTCCGGAATCGCATCCGCTTTCTCTCGGCATGCTGGGGATGCATGGGACGGCTTATGCCAACAAGGCCATGGTGGAATGTGATCTGGTCATGTCGATCGGGTCCCGCTACGACGACCGCATCGTCGGTCAGCCGCATCGATTCTGCAAGGACGCGGTGCGCATCCACATCGACATCGATGAGGCCGAAATCGGCAAGATGATTCAATGCCACCACTGGTGCGTTGGAGACGCGCGGGAGATCGTGGAGGACCTGGTCCAGCACGTCGCGCCCTTGAACACTTCCGACTGGTTGAAACATCTGGAGGGGTACAGGAAAAAGTACCCCCTCAAGTACAAGAGGCGCGGCGGCCTGAAAATGCAGCATGTTCTGGATGAGTTGTACAAGCTGACCGGCGGAGAGGCGATCGTCTCCACCGATGTCGGGCAGCATCAGATGTGGGCGGCCCAGTTCTACAAGACGGACTACCCGTCGAACTGGCTCAGCTCGGGCGGCGCGGGCACCATGGGGTACGGGTTTCCCGCCGCCATTGGCGCCCAGTTCGGCCGTCCCAGGGATTTGGTGGTGGCAGTGGTGGGAGACGGTGGATTTCAAATGACCATGAGTGAGCTGTCGACCGCCTGCGTTCACCGGCTCCCCATCAAGGTCATCGTCCTCAACAACCACTACCTGGGAATGGTCCGGCAGTGGCAGGAGCTGTTCTACGGAGAGCGCGAGAGTGGAGTGGACCTGGAGGGCAACCCGGACTTCGCCAAGCTGGCGGGCGCCTATCCGGGAGCAAGAGGGTTCACCCTGAAGCGACCGGCCGATGTCAGAAAGATCCTCCAGCGGGCGCTCGACTACGATCAGGGCCCGGCGGTGGTGAACGCGGAGTGCGAGAAGACCGACAATGTCTATCCCATGATTCCCGCGGGCAGTGCCCTTGAAGACATGCTGATCGAAAAGCCCAAGAGAAGACTGGAAAAGCCCACCGGATCTACCTGAGAGGGTGTGTTCGCCCCATTTGGCGGCCCCGGCGAGTGTCGGGCCGTTCCCCGAGAGAAGCCCTATGGAAAGCTTATTGAGTCGCGACACCCATACCTTGAGTGTCTATGTTTCCAACAAGCCCGGCGTGCTGGCCAGGATCGCCCAGGTGTTTGCCCGGCGTGGCTACAACATCGATTCATTGGTCGTCTCTTCTTCGGTGGACGGCGAATTTTCCAGGATGACGATCACCGCCAAGGGCGATCCGGGAGGATTGGAACAAATCATCAAGCAGGTCAACAAGTTGATCGACGTGTTGCACTGCGTGGACCATACGGGCGAAAGCGCCGTTGTGCAGGAACTTGCCCTGATCAAAATCGCCGCAGGGTCGGACGATCGAAGCGAAGCCCTTCAGGTGGCGGAACACTTCAAGTGCAAGACGGTCGATCTCACCGAGTCCTCCATGATCCTGATGGCTACCGGCGGTACCGACAAGATCGACGCTCTGGTACGCATGGTTCACAAGTACAACATCATCGAGCTGGTAAGGACAGGCCAGGTCGTCATGGCCAGAGGCAACCAGGTGACCTGAAGGGGCGTTGATTCTGAACCCGACGGTTCCCTTCTGATCGCCGGTTCGGCCTCTGCCCTCCTGTGCGGTTGATTGGAGGAGGAACGGCCGATGGTTCGTCTTCATTGCCAATCTTCTGTTTCACCCTCGAATGATCCGCACCGCAGGGCGGTCGCGCGGCTGACCACTATCCACTGATCACTGACAACTCGTTTGAGTTTCGCTTTTGATTCTCCTAGAATGGAGATGGGTATCGGGTTCATTCGAGGGAAGTGGTATGGCTCTAACCAAGCGTCAATTTCGGGTGCTTGCCTTTCTGGATTCCTTTGTGCGCCGGAACGGCTATTGCCCCAGCTTCGACGAAGTGAGAAAAGCACTGGGTCTCGCTTCGCTGGCAACGGTGCACAAGCACATGAATACGCTGCAGCGAAAGGGCTATATTCGGCGGGGTCCCAATCGGAGTCGTTCCATCGAAGTCATCGACCGGCGTCCCATGATCGAAGCCAGCGCCCTGGGGGCAGAGTCCGAGAAGGAACCTGGATCGGAAAAGAGCGCCAGGTCCCTGCCCTTGTTGGGTCGAATCGCCGCCGGCCGACCGGTTGAGGCCTTCGCCAACCGGGAGTCCCTGTCTTTGCAGGAGTTGGTAGGCAACAAGAATGCCTACGTCCTGCAGGTCAAGGGAGACTCCATGATCGAGGACCACATTTGCGATGGGGACTTTGTGGTGGTGGAGAGCACCAGTCGCGCCGACAACGGAGATACGGTGGTTGCCCTGGTGGAAGGGAACCAAGCCACGCTGAAACGCTTCTATCGCGAGAGAGATGGCCGCCTTCGACTTCAACCGGCCAACTCGTCCATGGCGCCAATCTTCATGGAGCAAGGAGAACTGGAGATTCAGGGCAGAGTCATCGGGGTCCTGCGCAAGTATTAGCCTTGAATCGTTGCTGTGTCGCCCGATACCTCGTTCGAGGCAGTTTATCGTCAACATCACTCAAGATTGCAGTCCCCGCTGAAAAATGCGGGCTGGCGCGATGGTTGAATCCCCGCCCTCAAAACCCTTCGGGAACCCTGCGGCCTGTGCCGCCCGGATTGTGGAAAAGCTGCAGGCCGCGGGATTTTCGGCCTATTTCGTCGGGGGCTGTGTTCGGGACCGTCTCATGGGCATTGTCCCCAAGGACTACGACATCGCCACCAGCGCGCTGCCCGAGGAGGTGGGGAGGCTGTTTTCACGGACGGTCGCCGTTGGCGCGGCCTTCGGGGTGGTCCGGGTCTTGGAGGAGGGTGGCAGCTACGAGGTGGCCACCTTTCGCGCCGACGGCGCCTATCCCGACGGCAGGCGCCCCAGCCGGGTGACCTACTCCTCCGACCCCAGGCTGGACGTGCAGCGTCGGGACTTCACCATCAATGGACTGCTCTATGATCCTTCCTCCAGGCAGGTCCTGGACTTTGTGGGAGGAGAGCAGGACATCCGGTCCGGCGTCATTCGCACCATCGGCTCAGCCGAGCGCCGTTTCCGGGAAGACAAGCTTCGCCTGGTGAGAGCCATTCGGTTCGCGGCTCGATTCGGCTATGAAGTGGAGAAGGAGACGCTGGCCGCATTGCGAGACCAGGCCCATGAGGCGACTCGGGTGAGCCCCGAGCGCATTCGGGAGGAACTGGTCAGAATGCTGACGGAAGGCTATGCCGCCGCCGGGATTCGCAGTTTGCAAGAGGTAGGGCTGCTGGTTCACCTGCTTCCCGAGGTGGCCGACTTGCAAGGAGTTCCACAGCCCCCCGAGTTTCACCCCGAAGGGGATTGCTGGGTTCACACGCTGCTGATGCTGGAATTGATGGACCGGTCCGGAGCAAACAGGGAGAAAGTGCTCCGGGGGGTTGAACGCCCGGACCTGCCGGGGGACCGGTGTGCTGCCCTGTCGAGTGTGCCGTATGGAATGGCATGGGCCTCCTATCCTTCGGTCACCCTGGCCATGGGAGTCCTGTTGCACGACATAGGCAAGCCTTCGACCTTTGAGCGCAAGGATAGAATCCGCTTCAATCGCCATGCCGACGTCGGAGCCCGGATGGCGCTCAGGGTCTGTGAACGCCTCCGATTCAGCAGGAAGCAACAGGAAAGAATTACTGCGTTGGTCAGAGACCATCTGAAGTTCATCGACTTGCCGCGGATGCGAGCCTCGACGCTCAAGCGTTTCCTGGGCCAGGAGGGCTTCGAGGAACATCTCGAGCTGCACCGCCTGGATTGCCTCGGGAGCCATCGAAATCTCGACAACTGGAGGCTGGCCGTAGCGACGCTGGATCGTTCGGAACCTGAGGAGTTCCACCCTCGTCCAATCCTGACCGGCAACGACCTCATTCAAATGGGATACACTCCCGGGCCGGTTTTCCGTGAGATTCTCGGTTCGTTGGGAGACGCTCAACTGGAGAATCGGGTGAAAACTCGCCGGCAGGCCGAAGCCTGGGTATCGGCTCGATTCGACCCGGGTCCACCCTGAGGCCTCCCTGCGAGGCAGGTCACTGAACCATCGCCGGGGACCGCATGCCGGAGTTGCCTGAAGTTGAAACGATCCGAATCGGACTTGCCGGCAGCGTCCTGGGGAAGACCATCTCCCGGGTGACCATCAGAAAACGGAGAATCGTGGTGCGCCCGCCTCCCGGCCGCTGGTCTCGAGCGCTCAAGGCTCAAACCATCCGGCGAATCTCGCGCCGGGGCAAGTTCCTCCTTTTCACTACCGATCAATATCAGTTGCTCGCGCACCTGGGCATGACGGGCCAGTTGACCTACCGCGACAAGAGCAGGATCGATGACACGAACTTCTTTGTCCATCCCCTGACCGGCCTGCAGAAGGCGCGGCAACACGCCGTCGACAAGCATACCCATCTAAGCCTCTATTTCACCGATGGCAATGCCATGCACTATCGGGATATTCGCCAGTTCGGCAAGTGGCGCCTCTATGGGATGGAAGAATTCAAGCACGCCAGGGAATACTGGAGCCTGGGAATCGAGCCCTTCACCTCTCAATATTCCTGGGCTCGCTTCCTGGCTGGACTGGAGGGCAGGAAGACCCGGATCAAGAGCCTGCTGCTGAATCAGCACTTCGTGGCGGGTCTGGGGAATATCTACGTGGACGAGGCGCTGTTCGAGGCGGGTCTCCATCCGCTGCGGCCTTGCGAGTCGTTGACGGAAGAGGAGAAGCGACGGCTGTTCCGGTCCATCCCAAGGGTGCTCAAACGGGGCCTCAGGTACGGTGGCACCAGTTTTCAAAACTATGTCAACGCCCGGGGCGAGGCCGGGGCCAATCAGGAAAGGCTCAGGGTTTACGGGCGTTCGGGGGAGCCCTGCCGTCGATGTCGCAGTCCGGTTTCCCGGATCATCGTATCGCAGCGGGGCAGCCACTTCTGCTCGCGGTGTCAGCCATGGGAGCCGGGTATTGAGGGTGCCGCAAAAGGAAATGCGGGCTAGCGCCGCGGGGCTTCGTACCTTTTCAGGTGCCGGACCTGCAATTGGGGATGACTCACGGCCACCCGAATCTTTCTGGACTTGCCGTCTCTCCGGGGGTGGGTCGAGAGGTATTCCAGAACGAACCGGTTCTTGAGCTGGTAGGGCAGCGTCTCCAGGGGACCGGCGGCTTCTTCTTCCGTTTCCACGAAAAACACCGATCCACCGGAATGGTCGGCGTATACCTTGAGGGCTGAGCCCTTGACGTTCAGGATCTTGATGCGCGTCCTGAAACTGATGGCTCCGACTATTCCCAATGCGTAGACGGGATGACGGTGTCTGGCAATGTGACCCAGGGTTGCGGGGCCGGCGATATCCCGCCCTGCCGAGATGAACAGGATGGCGCGATTGGTGTTGCTGGCGCTCCGCAACTTGATCAGGGCCAAATCCAGAGCCAGGCCCATGTGCGGTCTGCCGCCGGTTGACAGGTTGTCGATGGCTTCCTCCGGATAATCTTCCGGAGCCATGTAATCGAGAAGCTCCTCGGATTCGCTACTGAAAGCGTTGACAAACAGTTCGTCCGGGCTCTCCAGCTTGGCCGCCAAACGCTTCAGCAGTTTCAGAGCCAATCGGATTCCATCCCCCTCCATGCTCTTGCTCACGTCGACGAGGACGCCGAGCGAAACCGGGACGTCTCTCTCGAAACGGACCTGGGTAACCCTCTGCAGCTTCTTTTTCTCGAATACTTCGAAGTCGGCGGCCTGGAGGTTTTCGACCGGTTTCCCGTTTCGGTCAGTTACCGCCACATGGAGAGATACAGGCAAGGGCCTGTCGCCGGAGCGAGCCTGCGCTTTGAAGAGTCCGTCGGGGTGCAGCAGAAGGGCGCACAGGAAAACCCCCTTGATCGGAAGCCGGACCCGACGTCCGTTCCTGGAATGATGTCCGATCCGGTTGGGTTCAGGATTTTCCGGCATTCAAGGCTTGTCGCTAGCGCTTTTTCTTGCGGTTGACCGCAGCCTTCAGGTCGGCTCCGGGGGAGAACCTGGCGACCTTCTTGGCTTCGATCTTGATGGAGGTGCCTGTCTGGGGATTTCGACCGGTTCTGGCTTTCCGACTGCCTACTGAAAAAGTCCCAAAGCCGACCAAGGTCACACGATCGCCTCTTCTGAGCGCGCTCTGGATGCCCGCCACGGCTGAATTGATGGCGGCATCGGCCTGCGTCTTGTTGATTTTGGCATCCTTGGCGATTTTCTCAATAAGGTCGGCTTTATTCACGTTGTTCCCTCCTGGTTGGCCCGATGTGGTGCGGAAAGCTGGCCTGGCCTCCACATCGCTCACCGAGTCGCTGGGTATTAGGTGCGAGCTTTATATATTCCTGAGTTGAGCCTTGTCAAGGTCTATTCCGGGCACCGGTCCGCCACCAATGACTGCCGTTGAAAACCCGGATCACGGCGGCTTTTCCAGGCCGGCGGGCAGCGAATTCGAGGCTTGTTTTTCAGTCTTTCCGCTTTTGACGGGTCGATTGGGCGGAGCGCGAGTCCCGGGTCTCGGCCAACACGCCGTCCACCACGCTGTAGCCGCTGGAGTGGAAGATATCGGCGGTGCACACTACCGACACCTTTCGAGTTTCGCCTCGCAAGAACGGCTGCTCTTCGCCGAATTCAGGGTTTCCGGGCTCCACCGGCCAGACGATGCGTCCATTGAAGTGCACCACGACCTCCAAGCGTGCGCCGCAGGCTTTGCAGACGAACCTGCCCGGACTCCCTGGCCGCAGGTTTCTCTGGAAGCCGTGGGAATTGGACCCTGACATGAGTCACAGCTCCAAATCAGACAGTTCCCAACCGCGCGGACACCGGCGAAGGGATGCTGCCTGGGTGATGCACCCAATTGTATCAGGCAAGGAGCGCCCCCGCCCTCCCGACGGGTGGATCATTCCCGTCGCATACAGCGCGAAACCGGGGTGTTTCAAGGTCCGGATAGTCCGTGAACACTGTGGGCTCCAGTGGATTTTGGCTTGACGGCAGGCCGGATATTGCCTTCCAATGGTTCCCATGAAAGTTCGAATCCTCCTTTTCGCACGGCTGAGGGATCTGCTGGGTGCGGATAGTATCGAATTGGACAGCCCGGATATCGAGTCGGTGGGGGATGCCTATGGAATCCTGCGTGCCCGACACCCTGAATTGGAAGCCTTCAGCCGCAGCCTCCTGGTGGCCGTGAATCAGGAATTTGCAGACTGGAACACACCTGTTGTGGAAGGGGATGAGTTGGCTCTGTTTCCACCGGTCAGCGGTGGCCAGGCACCAACCGATGTCGACTATCCTGTCGATGCCGCCGGAGACATCTACCAGATCGTCCGGGAGAGGATTCGAACCGGAGGATTGGTATCTCAGCTCACTCGCGACCAGGATGGGGCCGCCGTCACCTTTTTCGGGATTGTCCGCAACAACACCCGTGGGCGCCGGACCACTCACTTGTACTACGAGGGCTATGAGCCCATGGCGCTAAGCGAGATGCGCGAGATCGGCAAGTCCGTCAGGCAACGCTGGCAGATTGGACAGGTGGGAATAATCCATCGGCTGGGACGGTTGGAGATCGGAGAAGTGAGTGTCGCCATTGTCATTACTTCACCGCATCGGGGGATCGCCTTCGAGTCCTGCCGGTACGCCATCGACCGGTTGAAACAGACAGTTCCCATCTGGAAGAAGGAGTTCTTCGAAGACGGCGAAGTCTGGGTGGAAGGCGAATGTCGTCCGGCGCCTTCCTGACTCGTTTCTTGCTGCAACCCGGCCACTTGGCGATTCATCTGAGGTTTGAAGAAACGCCAGGTCGTCAAGCCATGCCCGCCACGAATCCCTCCTGGAGTTCGAGACTCACACCCTTCCTGTTTTGGACGGCACTCTGCCTGTTGGGTCCGGGTGCGTCGCCTGTGCTCTCCCAGGCATCCACGGATGACGATTACAGGCTCGTTGTAGACGTTGACCTGGTCACTGTGCTGGCCTCGGTGACAACGGACGAGGGCGCCTTGGCCGCGGGGCTCAGCCGGAAGGACTTCCACCTTTTCGAAGACGGAACTCCTCAGGAGATCGCCGTCTTCGCCAGGGAGTCCGACCGGGCCCTGAGGCTTCAACTTCTGTTTGACAGTTCCCTGAGCGTCACCACCGAGCTGGGGTCTCAGCAGGAGGCGGCCATCGACTTTCTGCGAGTGGTGGTGAAACCCGGGGATCGTGTATCGATCCTGCAGGTGTCCGAAAATGTGGTTGAGTTGGTGCGGGAGACCTCCCGTCCCAAGGCCATGGCCAAGGCACTCCGCTCCATCCGTCCGCGAGGTGGAACGTCGCTGTACGACGCTGTTTATCTGGCCTCGCAAGCGCTTTCCTTGTCTCGAGGGCGCAGGGTAATCCTGATTGTCTCGGATGGTACGGATACCACCAGCAAGGTTTCAATGGAGGAGTGCCTCCGACAGGTGCTTGCGTCCGAAGCCGTTGTCTACGTCTTGCTGGTACAGCCCGTCAAGAGCGAAGCCGGACGGAATCTGGCCGGGGAGCGCAGCATGATCTACCTCACTCGGGAAACCGGAGGAAGGACCTTTTTGGTCGCATCTCCAGATGCCTTGCGGGAATCCCTTGCCCGGATCGGAGAAGAGTTGCGGACCCAATACCTGTTGGGGTACTACCCCCGGCGCGACCGGGAAACGGAAAGATTCCGCAGGATCCGCATCGAGGTGGACCTGGCCGAAGCCCAAGTGAGAGCGCGAAGCGGCTACTACGCAACCGTTGAGCCGCGCCGGTCCACCGTCGCCCCATAGTCACCGTCTCCAGACAAATAACCTTTTGTCAACGACCGGCATTGCGGTTATAGTACTCGGGCGATTAGACAAGAGAACCCTGGAGTTTGCCTCCGACAGAAACACCGTCGAGCTTCAATGCGGTGACCTGGGTATTCCCGTAAACGAATAAAGGGCCGCACGTTGCCAAGTCATGTCCAGACGGGCAAAGTTGCCGTAACCCATCCTCCCCACAAGGTCAGTGTGGACGTCAGTCGAGCCTATCTGCGGCGATGGCTGGAGGATCGCGGCAAGAGCGAACAACTGATTGCCAAGCTGGAGTCCGTCCTGGACAAGACCCAAATCGAATCCCGCTACATCCTCCTTTCGCCGGACGAGGTCCTCCAGACCAGAGATTTCCATACCACCAACAATCAATATGTCGAGGCCTCCATCAAACTGGGGACCGAGGCCGTTCAGCAGACCCTGGAGCTGAACCGGATCCATCCTTCCGATGTCGACATGTTCATCAGCGTATCCTGCACCGGTTTCGTGATTCCCGGCGTCGACGCCCACATCATGAACACGTTGGGAATCGATGCCTCACGCATGATTCTTACCGAGCATGGCTGTGCCGGGGGCGCGGTCGGTCTGATGCGGGCCTGGGAGTATTGTCGCGCATATCCGGAACGAACGGTGGTCCTGCTGGCCCACGAGTTTTGCTCCCAGACCTTTCTGCTGGATGACTTGAGCATGACCAACATCGTGTGCTCGACTCTGTTTGGCGATGGCGTGGCCGCCACCGTCATTTCCGGCAAGCTCAACAGCCCCGAACCGCTGCCGGCCATGCAGCGCTGCACCACCCGGTTCTTTCCAGGCACCCTGGATTACATGGGCTTCGAGCTCCGCAACGAGGGATTGCGAATCATTCTGTCCCCGGAAATTCCTTCCTTCATCAAGAATCGGATCAAGCCGACCCTGGAGGGCTTCCTCAGCGAGTGCCAGCTTTCCGCCGAATCTCTGAGCCACTTCGTCATGCACCCCGGCAGCGTGCGAATCGTGGAGATCATCGCCAATCAATTGGGTCTGAGGCGTGAAGACATCGATCCCACGCTCAAGGTTCTGTTCACCAAGGGAAACATGAGCAGCGTCACCGTTCTGGCCGTGATGCAGGAGATCCAGAACCGTTCGGCTCCTCGAGTGGGGGACCTGGGTCTCATGGTCGCCTTCGGTCCGGGATTTGTGGCCGAAATGGCCCTGTTTCAATGGCTCAACGGCCGGCCCGATTGATTTTCGCCCTTCCGAATTCCACCCCCTCCCTATTCTCAATATCTTCATCCGAAGGTTCTGAGTGGATGTCCGAGTGAGTAAGCGATGAGACTGCGATCCCAGTTGCCGGCGCTGGTTGTCTACCTGATGGTTGGCGTGGTTGCTTTGAGCGGTCAAATCCGCGGCCAGGTTGCAGGGAGTTCCGATCAGGACAGGGCGGACCGGGAATCCGGAGTGATCCGGGGAACGGTCTTGGCTGCTGACGGCGAAAGCCGGCTGGCCAAGGCCACGGTGTTGCTCCGGAAGTCGGGCAGCCGCGGCGGCGCCGGGGAGCGAACCGCTCGCTCCGATGATCGTGGCCAATACGAGTTCAAAGACCTCGAGGCCGGCAAGTACCTGCTGAGCGTGACCCGAAACGGCTTTCTCCCCCAGAACTACGGCCAGAAGAGAGTCCCGACATTCAGAGGACAGCAGGGTGGCACTCCCCTGACCCTGGGGGACGGGCAGGTGTTGAGCGGGATCGACTTCAATCTGATTCGGGGGGGCGTCGTGGAGGGACGGGTGGCGGATCAGGACTACGAACCTCTTTCGAGAGTCATCGTAACCTTGAGTGGATACCAGACCGTTCAAGGCGAGCGCGAGTTGACCCCGGTGAGCCGAGCCCAGACCGATGACCGGGGTCGGTTTCGCCTCTTCGACATTCCGCCCGGAAGCTATTTCCTGAGCGCGACGCAAGGCGGTGGTCGTCCCTTTTTCGGCCGCAGGGGACGGCGGGGACAGTCCTTCCCCCCCACCTACTATCCCGGCGTCCCGAGTCCGGAACAAGCCACCAAAATAGAGGTGAGCGCCGGTGGCGAAGTGGGCGGCTTTCATCTCACCCTGATCGAGGCCTACACCTACAGTGTGAGCGGGCGTGTGCTGGCATCGGACGGAAGCTTGGCTCAGTCGGTTCGAATCATGACGGTCAACCGGTCCGCCCCGGGGCAGGTTTCCCTGAGGGGAGGCGCCACCACGGACCTTCAGGGAACATTCAGGGTGGACGGTCTGCTGCCGGGTAGGTATCGTCTGATCGCCGGCAGGGGACGCGGGCAGGAACCGCAGATTGCCAGTGCGTCTGTGGATGTGATCGACCGGGACATCCAGGGGTTGACACTGGCCTTGGGGTCGGGTGCCTCCATCACCGGCAGGATTGTTTCGGAGAACCAGGAGTCCACGCTGAACTGGCGCCGTATTTCGGTGGTCACCAGGCCCGCTGAAGGCGGTGGTCGGGGATTCGGGTTCGGTGGAAGGGGGCGCCCGGGTGGAGGGGGAAGGCCCATTGAGGAGGACTTCAGCTTCAGGATTTCAAACCTTCCCGGAGGACTCTATCGCTTATCTGTCAACCTTCCACCCGGAAATCACTACGTCGAGTCCATCCGCGCCCAGGGACAGGACATTGTCGACCGGCTGATAGAGTTGAACGACCATGACCAATTGTCGGGTGTGGAAGTCCGGGTGTCTCCCAACGGATCTCAAATCAGCGGCAGGGTGGAGAGCGAGGAGGACGGCAGGGCCGTGGATGGAGCCACCGTCCTGGTCTTTGCCGCCGACCCGCAACAGAGGGGAAGTTTTTCGCGCTTTACCAGGACGACTCAAACCGACCAGGCCGGAAGATATTCTCTTGAGGGCCTGGCGCCTGCCGAATACCTGGTGTGCGCCCTGGTCGAGCATGAACCCGGCCGCGAGAGTGAGCCGGAATACCTGAGTTTTCTGGAAGGCGATTCAACCTCGATCGACCTTTCCGCCGGCGAAATGTCCAGCAAGACCCTGGTGGCGCTGGAGGCCCCCGCCACCAACTGAAGCCGGTCCCCGTCTTTCCCCCAACAGAAACCCGTTGCCGAGAGGATCCAATATGGTCAAACCGGTCGTTGTCATTCCTGGAGACGATCCTCCCCAATGCCAGGGTTCGCCACAGTTGGATCGGCTCCGGTCCCTGGCGGAGGTGGTTCTCCATCCCACCCGCCCCGAGTCGGTCCAGGAGAAGATAGGCCGGGCCCGGCAGGCCGACGTGCTGATCAACTCCCGCAACTCGGTCAAATGGCCGGCCGACGTCTTGGAAGAACTGCCCCGACTCAAGATGATCACCGTCTGCGGGATCGGCATCGACGCCATCGATATCGAGGCCGCCAGGGCTCGAGGAATCGTCGTCTGCAACGTGCCGGGCAAGACCGCACCCATCGTGGCCGAGCACGCCTTCGGGCTGATGTTTGCGGTCGCCAAGCGGGCCGCATACCAGACAGCCTCGATTCGTGAGGGCGGTTGGGTTCGTGTCGACAGCCTTTTTCTGCAGGGCAAGACCCTGGGAGTGGTGGGGACGGGCAACATCGGTGCCGAGATGGTGCGTTTGGGGCACGCCCTCGGCATGAAGGTGATCGCCTGGACCTTTCATCCTTCGGCTGAGAGAGCCGCTCGGTTGGGCGTCACTTTCGTGGGGCTGGAGGAGTTGCTGCGCCGCTCGGACGTGGTCAGCCTCCATCTCAAGCTGACCGAACAGTCCCGGCATCTCATCGGCGAGACCGAGTTGTCCCGCATGAAGCCGGGAGCGGTCCTGATCAACGTCGGCCGCGGAGCCCTGGTGGATGAGGAAGCCTTGGCGGCAGCCCTGAGCTCGGGGCGTCTGGGTGGCGCCGGCATTGACGTGTTTCAGGTGGAGCCGCTGCCGCCGGGCCATCCCCTGCGGGCCTGCGAGCAGGTGGTTTTGACGCCCCACTGCGCCGATATGACTCCCGAAGGAGTGGAGCTTCTCAACGAGGGCGTGGTGGACAACGTGCTGGCGTTTCTGGAGGGAAATCCCCGAAACGTCATGAACTGAGACGCGAGCCTTTCTTGCCTGAAACAACAGAAAAAAAGAGGAATCCACGAAGACACACGAAGAACGACGAAGGGCCACGAAGCGGGACGGGTCTGCGTCAACGGCCCGCACCGCCACGGTAAGGATTATTAACATCGATGCACAGGATGCACAGGATTTTTCAGGAAACGGCTGGCTTGGCATCCCGGGCATCGGCAAGCCCGCACCGGATTATCGCCCCAGCCGGCTTCCGGTGCAGGAACCTCTCGTCCTGTCAATCCTGTTAATCCTGTGCATCCATGTTCATAAAAATAGAGTGCAACCACGTCACGGGGCGCTTGCCTGCTCTCGGAACCGGCAACTGGTTGTAAAACAACCCTGTTTCACTCTCGAATGATCCGCCCCGTCGTCGGGGGCGGGGGCGGTACTTGTCTCTGCCTCTGAATAGCCATGCGAATTTCACTGATGCTCATCCTGATGGGCTCTCTCTACCTTGAAACCGGAGCGGTCCTTGCCGGCGATTCCGTTATGGGTGAATGGAAAGGAAAGCTCCGCGGCGACGATGGGGTTGAACGGATCCTGGAGGCCCAAATTGTGGCCGAGGGCGGAGACCGCTATCGGGCCGTGATGAGACTGGACAAGGATGGGGCCTGGAACGCGGGTGAATCCACCGGTCGCCGCAAGGGCGAGACGGTTGTGTTTTCGGGCCGGCTGAACCTGGGTCAGGAATCCGGCGGTAGGTGTCAACTTCAAGGTCAGGTCGACTCCGGGGGGTTCAGGGGCACGTGCGCCGACTCCGGCTCGACGGCCCGATTCTCCCTGGCCGGGATGGAGCGCCGGCCGCCTCGCCGGGGAGCCAGGCCTCCCGAGAAGGCGGTAGTCCTTTTCGACGGAACCGGCCTGGAGGAGTGGATGCAGCGGGACGGACAGCCTGCCGGATGGAAGCTGGGGGAAGACGGCAGCATGGAGGTGGCCCGGGGAGCCATTCTCACTCGCCGGTCGTTCGGGGACGTTCGCATCCACCTGGAGTTTCGCACTCCCCTGATGCCGGAGGCCCGTGGGCAAGCCCGGGGCAACAGCGGCGTCTATGTCCAGGGCCGCTACGAGGTTCAGGTCCTGGACAGCTTCGGCCTGGAGCCGATGGACAACGGTTGTGGAGCCGTCTACAGGATCGCCCCGCCTCGCGTGAACGCCTCGCTGGCTCCGCTGCAGTGGCAGACCTACGAGATCACCTTTCGGGCCCCCCGCTTCGATTCCAGCGGCAGCAAGACCGCCAATGCCCGGATCACGGTCCGGCATAACGGCGAGGTGATTCACTGGAACCGGGAGCTCCCCAGGCTCACCCCGGGGGGTGTCAGCAACGAAGAGGGCCAACGCGGACCGCTGCTCCTGCAGGACCACCGCGACCCCGTCCAGTACCGGAATATCTGGGTCGTGCCCTTGGATTGATTTGGAAACGCGGGTTACGGTTGAAAGAGAATCGTGCCGAATCGGCTGGGGACGTGGAAGGAATCCTCCAGGGGCGGGCTCCAGGCCAGCAGTCGGCGCTGCCGGATCTCCCCCACTCCGTCACACCGAAAGAAATTGATCCGCCATTCCATTCCGGGCCGGATGGAGGCAACACCCATCGCGCCGGCGGGAATGCTCATCTCGCAGGTCCATTCCTTCATGTTCTCATCGACCCGGGTGGCATGGGCGAAGCCGGAGTCCCAGCCGGCGTCCGTCACGGGACCCCGTTCCAGGTCGATGGCCAGGTCGATCCACTGATTGTTGGAGGCGACTTCAAACTCAGGAGAACTCGGACAGTTTCACGGTGCGCCCTTCGGCCGCCGAGCGGTCGGCCGCAAAGACCACTCGATGAGTCTCGAAGGCGGTCTCGAAATCGGTGAGCGCCATGGGCCGCCCCCGGGAGACACTGTCCGCGAAGGCTTGAAACTGGGGCTGATAGGGATGGTCCACCACATCGCCCGAGTCGATCAGGGCGGTCTCCAGGACACTCCAGCGAGCCTTGGTCATCCCCTTCAGCTTCTGACTGTAGATGCGGTTGTCGAGCAGGCTGCCCTCACTTCCCACCAGGTGGATGTGAAAGTAGTAGGGCTGCAGGCAGTCTACGATGGAGGCCACCTTTCCGATCTTGCCGTCACTGAACTTCAGCAGAGTGACCGTGCTGGTGTCGTACTCGTAGGGCTCGAAAATCGCGTTGCCCGATCTGGTGCTGCAACTGGTGACCTCCTCGACCTGGGACCCGGTGAAGTAGAGCAGACCGTCCAGGGCATGACAACCGGCGGTGAGGAGACTGCTGCCGCCGAAGTCCTTTTTGACGTTCCAGCCGAACTGCCCGTACCAGGGGCCGATTCCGTGGTAGTAATCGACTTCCGCATAGTGAATCTCGCCCAGCAGGCCTTCGTCGATGCAGGAGCGGATCAGGTCGAAGTGCTGGCTATAGCGGCATTCGAAGCAGACGCAGGTCTGAACCCCGGACTGCCGAATGGCAGCCTGCATCTCCAGGGCGTCTTCGAAGGACAGGCAGATGGGCTTCTCGATAATGAGGTGCTTGCCGGCCCTGGCGCCGGCGATGGCTTGCCGGGCATGCTGCGGGTGGGGAGTGCAGATGTCGATCGCGTCAATGGCAGGATCGGCCAGCATCTCCTCGTAGCTGGTAAAGGCTCGAAGCGGGGTGCCGTAGTCCCGGCTTAGCGCGGCTTCGTCGAGCTGCCGCCGCGAGCAGACAGCCGTCACCCGGGCTCCGGAAACAGCTTTGAAGGCATCGATGTGGGCGCCGGCCACCCAGCCCAGGCCCACAATGCCCACTTGCAGATCGCTCACCTTTCATTCCTCCTTTCCCATGGAACCGCCCACGAACGGGAATGACCTTCCGATGGGGTTACGGCCGGCTCTCCCTTATGATGCGGTCGTAGATGAGTCGCGCTCGCTGATAGGCCGCGGCAGCCTGCTCGCGTTCCTCGG
The DNA here is from genome assembly GCA_963665655.1 of Terriglobia bacterium. GTDB lineage: Bacteria > Acidobacteriota > Terriglobia > Versatilivoradales > Versatilivoraceae > Versatilivorator. The sequence continues at coordinate 1,733,078 of OY762429.1, read as the reverse complement.
GACGAATCCGCGGACTCTTCATTTTCCAGCACCGGTCCACGGCGCGGCGGCACCATTCGGCGCTCCGGAGTGATGCCCGAACCGGTTTCCCCGCCACCTGGACGAAAATGGGATTGGTGTGCGAGCTTGGGTAGATTCGCAGGGCCAGCCAACTGGACTTTTCAACGGGGTGTTCGAAGCTGACCTCGCGCCACTGCCCATCCGCCTCGACCATCTTTCTGGCGACGGGCTCGCCGTTGACAATCAACTCCAACGGAACCTGGCGGGTCTTTCCCTGACGAGCCCGCTCGATATGCCAGTAGGGGGGGCGGTCGAGTGGCCTGGAGGCGACAATGGCTCCCACCTCGTCCTGACGATCGGGCAGATAGGCGATCACCCTGGATCGAATCTCGACCGTTTGCGCTCCCGGCAGGTTCAGTTCGCTCTCCCGGGTTCCCAGTTCCAGCCCGTTGGCGGAAAAGTCGACGATGTGGGACGCCCCATCGGACACATAGCTGCGCCCGGCTTTAATCCGGTCCATGTACCGGTCGAAATTCAGCGGACCCTCCAGCTTGGCGTAGCTTCTGGCCATTCCCACCCGGTCGTCGAAGATGCAGGGGAAATCGGTCTCGCCGCTCAGGCGCGTTCGGAACCCGGTGTTCAGGACGTGGTACCAGATGTTGAGCTCCCAGGGAGCGGGGGTGTCCCCGGCAGAGTAGAAGTCGACGGCGTCCTGGGTCACGGTGACGATGTACTCGTTGGCTCCAATGCCGTCGAACTTGGGCAGGACATAGTTGGGAAGCGAATCGGTGGGCTCCATGGGTTCCAATCCCCATCCGGAATGGGCGTAGCCCACCACGGCGTCCTGCTTCTTGGCCCATTTCAGAATGGGCAGCGTCCAACTGGGCCACTCCTCCACCTTGCTGGTTCCCGGATAATCGTCCTCTCTCAGACGGAGCAGGCAGACATGTCCCGCGTGAGAGGACGGAAAGCCCGAGATCTCCACGTCGTAGCGCAGCAGGTTCTGCTGATTCGACAGGGGATGCACCTTGCCGGTGAAGTAGCTCTTCTGGTAGTACCAGCAGGGCCCCCAGGTCAGATTGCAGGCGATATTCAGGTCTTCCCCTTGGGCTTGGCGCCACATGTGCTCGGGACGCACGCCCTCTTCCGGGCTCTCGTAGTGACTGCATCCGGCGGCGTGCACGTGGTGGTCGGCGCTGTACCAGCCCAGCTTGGCCATATGCACCCAGCGCGTGAGCTGGAGCTGGACCTCGTGGACCTTTTTCCCGGAGGGCACGCGGATGCGTTTCGTCTGGGGGAGGTACTCCGGACCTCGGGTCAGGGTGATTTCATACTCCCCTGCCGGCAGGAACACGTGTTCGCCGTCCCCGCGGTAAACCTGCGGATGAAAGAAGAAATCCGGAAACTCGTCCAGCGCCGCCAGGCGGCGGGAAGGCAGGGGGCGGATTCCCGTCAGCCGCTTGGCTTTGGAAGACGCCGGCAGGTCGGAGCCGCCACGCTCCTCCCAGGTCTGGCGGGGCGCCAGGGCCAGGCGATAATCCTCGGGCAGCGGCGGTCTTCCCGAGGAAGCGGTCCCGCTGATCCGCATGGGATCGGAACCCTCCACGATTCGTTCGATCCCGTCGGTGATGACCAGGGAGGCCATGGGAGCCGGAGAGCCGTCATGATCCTTGATCCTGAACACCACCTTGGTTGCAGCCTGGCAGTCGAACAGGATATCGACAGTGCTGCGAAAACCGATATCCTGGGTGCCCTGGCCGACGTGGAAGCCGATTTTGGCTTCCCGGCGCCCGGTTTCCCGGGTGTAGATCTGGAGCACCGCATATTCGAGCTCGACCCCCGACAGGTTGCTGAGCAGCGGCCGCCTCCGATACATGTAGAGTTCCAAGAAGCGATTGGCGACCTGGCCGGAAGAGAGGAGGTTCTCCGGCTTGGCCCGCTTGGCTCCGGTAGAGCGGTGCAGGACCGGTTCGGCGTTGGGGCTCTCGGCTTCGAGCCGGGTGGTGACCATGGCCTGGTTGTGGACCTTGATCAGGAAGCTCTTCCACCCGTTCTGCACCAGGACGGGTTGGGTGGGACCACGCAGGACCTTGACCCGCGCTTCCGGGTTGATCACCACCATGGCCAGGCAATAGGGATCCAGGATCTGCTGGATGCCGCGAGTCGTCTTCGGGCCGGGCGCTTCATCCCTCAGCGCTTGCAGTCGGCGGGAGTCCTCCGCCGAGAGTCCGCTCCCCAGGAAAGTCAGCGCGTCATCCAGCCGCAGCGCCTGGGCCAGAAGGGGCTGGGCTTCCACGTTTCCAACCTGAGGGAGATCGTTGGAGAAGGCCGTCCCGCATAGCAGGAGTGAGACCGCAAGGACGCTGAGGAGTGGGGTTTTCATGGGTTTTCTCCCGGCCGATATTCCGCCTGGTTGCCGATTCCGTCCCCGGGTGCGACGGAGTACGGCACCGGCCGGCGCGCCACCCGCGGTTGCGGCGACTTGAATTCAGTCAACCGAACCGCAGTCAAGATCGGGGGAGACACGGTCAGGGCTTCCCTGCAGTCTATTGCTGCGCTCCAGTCGGCATCATGAACTCGCTTGCCGGTGAGCCTATCACAACCTGATCCGGTGTGAAACGCGGGTTAAACACGAACCCCTTTCTACCGTATGCTCAGCGACCTGGCGGGGAATGCGGGTTAAACCCTCCAACGCAGGCAGGTGCCTGCTCCCGTCATGGTGACGATGGTATCGTCCTGCAAGACCACACTGGAGGCGTAGCCGGTCCCATATCCCTTGAGCGACGACCCCAGTACCGAACCCCCCGCCCGAGTGAGGTGATAGACCTCCGCACTCCAGGTTCGACCTTCGTCGTGGCTGATCCGTGCCAGGACTTGGGCCTCGTCGCGCGGGTAGCGGTGATCGGTGGTCAGGATGAGCGTTCCGTCGGACAACTGGGACAGTTCCCCGTGAGCCTGTCCCAGCGCAAGGTCGGTTGGTCCATTCAGCGTCCGGCTTACCGGGCGGAAACGGGTCCAGGTATGGCCGGCGTCCTCCGAGTCGGCCAGGTAGACCCGCTTGGATGGTTGAAATCCATCCTCAACCAGGGACGGACGAGCGCGGAGCTGCCGCTCCAACATCTCGGCTGACCAGAAGGCAGGCTGGTAACGGATTGCGGCGATCAACCGCCCGGAACGCAACCGCAGGAGAGTCGTCTCGGCAGACCAGTCCGGTAACGGGGTTCGCTCGCCCCAACTTCGGCCGCCGTCGGTGGACCGAAGAACGTAGGTAGCGGTATAGGGAGTCTCCGTCCAGGGCTGCAAAGACCGTTCAGCCGCTTGCCTGATCTCTTTCTGACGGGTCGAAGTCGCGCCCAGGCGCTGGGGCCAGAGCACGGTTCCGTCCGTCAATTCGGTCATTCGGTTTGAGGAGTTTCCAATCGAAGGGAAGGGTGACTTGTCGACCCTGAACGGTCCTTGCCAGCTCCTGCCGCCGTCTTGGCTTCGAATCACATAGCACTCCGCTTCGAGTCCCGCGACCCCGCAGCCATCGGCTGCCTGGCGGAACGCCCAGAGGAGGGTGCCGTCTCTCAGGATCCCGAAAGAGTCGCTTCGCAGTGCCCACCGATTGTCGAAAAAGAGCCAGCGCGACGAGTCCCTCGCCAGGGTCTGGTCAAAGAACTGCCACCAATCCAAACGTCTTTGCCGCCAGGTCCGTCCCTCGTCGCTGGAGGCCAGCAGGATGCTTTCGAGCCCCGGACCCTCCGTAGAGAAACCGGCGTAGAGGACGCCGTCCTGGGTCCTGCCGATGGGAGCCCCCCGTCCGAAGGGGACCACCACAAATTGAGCCGGAACGGTTCGAATTCTCTCCCCGTTGACAGTGACCACTATCCGGGTCTTTTTGGGAGCCGGGTCCGATGGAGATTCCTCTGCCCGTAACGGTTTCCAGCCGCCGGACAATGTCGTGGCCGCCAGCCACCCTCCAACGCTGGTAGCCAGGAAGCCCCGACGACTGGTCATGAGCGCCGATGGTCCTGGAGATTCGCTGATGGAATGATCGATAGGATCGTTGTTTTTCATGGCATCCTCCCCATAAACCGGGAACGTTGTTTACATCATGCCCGGGAATCGGGCAAGAGGACTGATTCAGCGCTCAACAATCACTCCCCCCTTGAGGGGGAGTCGGCGAAGCCCGCCGTCGAGCCGGTGGGGGGCCAACGCGGCGTCCCGTAAGTGAGATCCAGCGCTGGGTAGGTGGCGCCGGCGTCAGCCCCCCACCGCATCAGTCTTCGCCATTCGGCTCTGCGACTCCCCCTCAAGGGGGGAGTGATACTCGAGTTTCTTGAAGGACGTTAAGGGGAATTGGGGAACGGACGCCACCTCCCGGGGATCACAACCCTTCCCGGCAATGAATCCCGCTTACTGAAGAACTTCGCTAAAGCCTATCATTCATCAGACGGGATTTGCGCCGCTAGTTCAAACCTGGAGCTGCTGAAAATCTGGTATTCTCAAGTTCTTCCAAAGCTCCGAGGTTGTAAGTCCGAGAGACTGCTACTGCCTCGTCTGGAAAGGAGAAACTCTTTCATGAACACCCCTATTCTGCTTCACGAGCTCACGCGTGAGAAAGCCCGGGAACTGGCTCCTCAAACCCTTCTGGTGTTGCCGGTCGGCGCCGTTGAGCAGCACGGACCCCACCTGCCGGTCGGGACCGACTTCCTGACCGTCGAGCACGTGACGCGGCGAGCCGCGGCACAGGCCGGCAAGACGATTCCCGTTCTGGTCGCTCCCACCTTGCCCTTTGGTTCCTCCCATCACCACCTGTCCTTTGGCGGCACCTTGTCGCTCGCCACCGAAACCTACTATCGAGTTCTGGCCGACTTGGGGGAATCCATGATTGTCTCCGGCTTCAGGAGCCTGGTGCTGATCAACGGTCATGGGGGCAACCACGAGCTGATCCAGCTCGTCGCTCGCGACCTGGCCATCAAGCACAATGTCAAATTTGCAGCCATGTCCTATTGGACCGTGGCCTGGGATGCCCTGGTGGAAGAGGGGGCTCACCTGAGCGGAAATCTCCCCGGGCATGCAGGCTTCTATGAAACCTCTCAGATCATGGCCCTGCGCCCCGATCTGGTGGTGGAGCCGCTGCCCCGTCGGGAGGGAGACCACGGCTCCGACCCCCGCAGTTTCTACGGTCCCTATCGGTCGGAGAAACACCGGTTTCTGGAAGGCCTGGACGGGTATACCGACAGCCCGGACCAAGGCGATGCGGAGCGGGGAAGAGCCTACCTGGCGGCGGTGATCCGTTCCCTGGGCCAGGCCTTCGTGGAGTTCCACAAGTCCGGATGACGCGGGGGCAGCGGAGATTTTTTCCGATCAGCGGCAGGAGGAATCCCATGGGGGACCGTCTCAAGGACAAGGTAGCCATCGTCACCGGAGCCGGATCGGTCGGGCCCGGTTGGGGCAACGGCAAGGCTGCCGCCGTGCTCTTTGCCCGGGAGGGCGCCAGGGTATTGGCGGTGGATATCAATCCAGCCGCCGCTGAGGAGACTCGCCGCATCATCGTGGAGGAAGGCGGAGAGTGCGCCGTCCACCGGACGGATGTTTCCCGGGCGAAACAGGTGAAGGCCATGGCGGATCGCTGCCTGGAGGTCTACGGCAGGATCGATATTCTTCACAATAACGTGGGGATCCTGGAGGTGGGCGGGCCGGAAGAAGTTTCCGAGGAGCAGTGGGACCACCTGTTCGCAGTCAACGTCAAGGGCATGTTCCTGAGCTGCAAATACGTCCTGCCGGTCATGGATCGTCAGGGCAAAGGCGTGATCGTCAACATCTCCTCGCTTGCCGCGATTCGTTACACGGGCTATCCGGCGATTTCCTATCACGCATCCAAAGGGGCCGTCAATCAGCTCACTCAGAGCATCGCTCTCCAGTACGCGCCCAAGAACATCCGGGCCAATTGCATTCTGCCGGGCTTCATGAACACTCCCATGATTGTGGAGCCGCTGAAGAATACCTATGGGCCGGGAGGCGTGGAGGAGATGGTGGGGAAACGGGACGCCCTGGTTCCCATGGGCAAGATGGGAGACGCCTGGGATGTGGCCTATGCGGCGCTGTTCCTGGCCTCGGACGAGGCCAAGTACATCACCGGGATCGAGTTGCTGGTGGACGGCGGCATCACCTGCAGGGTGGGTTGAGTGGGAGTCGCAGGAGCCGAGCCGAATGGCGAAGGCTGATGCGGTGGGGGGAAGACGGGCTGACCCACAAAGCTACCGGCGCATGGGATTTTCTATCCACAACTAACCACTGATCACTATCCACTAACCACTGCCTTTCCAATGACTTTGCCGCCCACGTCGGTCAGGCGAAAGTCGCGGCCCTGGAATCGGTAGGTAAACTTCTCGTGGTCGATCCCCATGCAGTGCAGGACGGTTGCCTGGAAGTCGTTGATGTGCACCGGATCCTCCACCGGGTTGTAGCCCAGGTCGTCGGTGGCTCCGATGGTGACCCCGGGCTTGATGCCTCCGCCCGCCATCCAGATGGTGTAGGCCTTCATATGGTGGTCCCTGCCGTAGTTTCCCCGGGTCATGTCTCCCTGGTTCATGGGTGTTCGCCCGAACTCCCCGCCCCAGATCACAAGCGTGTCCTCGAATAGGCCTCGCTGCTTCAAATCCCGAATCAGCGCGGCTGCCGGCTGGTCGGTCTGGCGGCACTGCAGGGCGATGTTCGAGGGCAGGCTGTTGTGGTGGTCCCAGCCGCGGTGGTAGAGCTGGATGAATCGGACTCCTCGCTCGACCAGGCGCCGGGCCAGCAGGCAATTGTTGGCAAAGGAGGGAACACCGGGTTGAGCGCCGTACTGCTCCAGGACCTTCCGAGGTTCCTGGCCGGTGTCCATCAGGTCGGGAACGCTGGTTTGCATCCGGTAGGCCATCTCGAAGGACTTGATCCGGGCCGCGATGTCGGGATCGCCCACCGCATCCATTTTGAGCCGGTTGAGATCCCGCAGTCCGTCCAGCAGATGGCGGCGCGAGGTGGGGGTGACGCCTCCGGGGTTGGAAACAAAGAGGATGGGCTCTCCCCGGGAGCGAAACTCGACTCCCTGGTGGCTGCTGGGCAAAAAACCGCTGCCCCAGTAGCGGGACAGAAGGGGTTGGCCCTGACCGCCCCCCGAAGTCAGGACCACGAAGGACGGCAATTGATGGTTTTCGCTGCCCAGGCCGTAAGAAAACCAGGCGCCCATGGTGGGACGCCCAGGCTGTTGCCCCCCCGTCTGGATCAAGGTCACGGCCGGGTCGTGGTTGATGGCGTCGGTATGCATCGAGCGAATGATGGCCAGGTCGTCGGCGATGCCGGCCGTGTGCGGCAGCAGTTCGGACATTTCTGCGCCGGACCGCCCGTGTTTCCCGAATTGGAACTTGGACCCGACGCACACCAGCTTGCGGCCGGCAAGCTGAGCAATCCGCTGGCCCTTGGTGACGCTTTCGGGCATGGGCTGCCCGGTCATTTCAACCAGTTTGGGCTTGGGGTCGAACAGATCCAACTGGGATGGCGCCCCAGACATGAAGAGATAGATGATGCGCTTGGCCGTGGGTGCGAAGTGGAGCCGGTTCAACGCACCGTGGGATTTTCCAGGAGTGTCGCCATAGAGGTCCTCCCTCAGAAGCGTTGCCAGGGCCAGCGACCCGATGCCCTTGGCTCCTCGACCGAAGAAGCGCCGTCTCGTCATCTGAAGGGCCAGCTCTTGTTCAAGGCTCATGGGTCTACTCCTTGGTCATGGTTTCATCCAGGTTCAGAATCAACTTGGCCACGCCGGTCCAGGCTGCCAGTTGCGTAACCTCGAGATCGGCGTCAACGGGCGACTCCCCGATGCTCGCCAACTGCCGGGCCTTGGCCGCCTCTCCCCGGTAAGTCTCGAAAATCCTGTGGAAGGTGCGCTCGGTGATCTTCTCCTCTTCCGGTTCGGGCGGACGAGCCAGGGCGGTTCGATAGGCGAAACGGATGCGCTCCTGCACAGAGGGTCCGGCCTCCTTGAGAATTCGCTGGGCAAAGACCCGCGCGGCCTCCACGTAGGTGGTCTCGTTCAAAGTGATCAGCGCCTGCAGGGGAGTCACCGTGCGCTCCCGGCTGACGGTGCAGACCTCGCGGTCGGGTGCGTCAAAGGTTTGCAGGACGGGATTGGGCACCGAGCGCTTCCAGAATGTGTACAGGCTGCGGCGATAGAGGTCCTCTCCCCGGCTCTGCTCGTACTTGGTGCGGCAGTAGAAGGCCTTGTTCTCCCAGAGTCCGGGCGGTTGATAGGGATAGACGCTCGGCCCTCCGGGAGGGCGGTTCCGGTCCATCAGGCCGCTGATGGCCAGCACGTTGTCCCGGATGGCCTCGGCCGGCAGTCGCAGCCGGGGACCTCTGGCCAGCAATCGGTTGGCAGGGTCCCTGGACAGAAGATCCGGGCGGAACCGGGAAGATTGCCGGTAGGTAGCCGACATCGCAATGGTCTTCAGCATGGACTGGACATCCCAACCCCCGTCCACGAACTCCCGAGCCAGCCAGTCCAGTAGCCCGGGATGAGAGGGCGGCTCGCCCTGAGTGCCGAATTCATTGGCCGTTCGAACGATTCCGGTGCCGAAGAAGAGCTGCCAGAAGCGGTTGACTGCGACCCGGCCCACCAGGGGATGGTCGGGGTCGACCAGCCAGCGGGCCAGGGCCAGACGATCCACATTTTCTCCCGGGGGCAAGGAGGGCAAGAATTCGGGGACGCCCGCCGACACTTGCTCCCCTTTGCTCCGGTAGTCTCCCCGTATCAGGATGTGGGTGGGCCTGCGGTACTCCATGTCCTCCATCACCCGCACGGTGGGGATGTCTTGCTCCAGTTCCTCCTTTTCCTTGCGCAACTGGGACAGTTGCCGGCCGAGGGCCTGCAGGCGTGGAGAGTTTTTCTCGCGAAAATAGTGCCTCAAGGCCGTCTTTTCCGCGCCGTCTCTCTCCAGCACCGGCTTGGCTGCCGCCGACATCACCTGCATGAGCGCCTTATCCTCCAGGGGCGCATCCAGGGAAAAATAGAATCCGTAGCCGCCACCATAGTTGACCGCCTTCAGCAGCAGGTCATTGGCTCCGGACCGCAGGTCCACCTGCACCTCGATCGATTTTGCCGGCTCGCAGCCCTCCACGGCTTTGGCGAGGACGAGCTTTCCGTTCAACCAGACCTTGAGGCCGTCGGCATAGGGGGCGTTGGTGGCTACGAAGAATTTCAGCTTGCGGGCGGATTGGGCAAGGATCCGGCGGTGCAGGTAGGTGGCGGCCTTGTTTCCCAACAGCGATTGAGCTTTCCCGTCCTTCCATTCCGGGCGAGCGTTCCAGGACAACTTGCCGTCCTGATAGCTCCTGGAGAAGTCCAGCTCTGATTCCGGCGGAAACGACCGCGAGAAGGCCTCTTCGGCGGACCGGGTGATGAAGGGCCCGATCATCGACCACTCCTTCAGCTCCAGTTCCTGGCGGGTCCGATGAATTCGAGCCAGCTCTCCCTCCCATTCGGCCTGGGCCTCGTCCAGCCCGTCATGGGTCATGTCGAGTCGGGCTTGCCGGCTCGCCTCCAGGGTCTGGATGGTTTTTTCCAGTTGGCTCAGCCTCGAGCGCTGCTCCTCGGACGGCAGCCACAGGTAGGGAGGAGCAGGGTCGCGGTCGAGACCCTTCTCGGGGATCTGGTGGAAGAAATCGTACAACTGGTAATACTCCTGCTGGGTAAAGGGGTCGAACTTGTGGTCGTGGCACTCGGCGCAGGCCACGGTAGAGCCCAACCAGACCGTGGTCGTGGTGTTGACCCGGTCTATCACGTACTTGGAGAGGTATTCCCTGGCATCGGCGCCGCCTTCGGTGCTGGTCATTCCGTTGCGATTGAACGCGGTGGCGATTCTCTGGTCCAGGGTGGGGTTGGGCAGCAGGTCTCCCGCCAGTTGCTCGACCGTAAACCGGTCGAAGGGCTTGTTGGCATTGAATGCCGCGATCACCCAATCGCGGTACTTCCACATCGATCGGGGAAAGTCGACATGGTAACCGTCGGAGTCGGCATAGCGAGCCAGGTCCAGCCAGTGCATGGCCATGCGCTCGCCGAAGTGGGGCGAAGCCAGCAGCCTGTCCACCAGTCTCTCGTAGGCTTCCGGACTCTGATCGGAGAGAAAGTCGTCGACTTCCCGGGCGGTGGGCGGGAGTCCGGTCAGGTCGAAGGTCAGGCGCCGGATGAGGGTCCTGCGGTCTGCCTGCGGCGAGGGACTGATGCCTTCCCGTTCCAGCCGGGACAGAATGAAGGAATCGATGGCGTTGGCGGGCCAGCTCTTGTCCGCGACTTTCGGGAGTGCCGGCCTCTCAGGGCGAATGTAGGCCCAATGCCTGCTCCAGGGAGCCCCCTGGCGAATCCAGCGGGTCAGCAGATCGATTTGCCGGGGGCTGAGTTCCTTGCCCGAATAGGTCGGAGGCATCTTGAAGGCATCGTCCTCGGCGGTGATTCGCCGGATGAGCTCGCTCTCTTCCGGGTTTCCGGGAACGATGGCCAGATTGCCCGAGTCCAGCCGGCCCAGGGCGGAATCCCGGGAGTCGAGGCGCAAACCGGCCATGCGCTGGTTCCCGTCGGGTCCATGGCAGGCATAGCAGTTGTCGGCAAGGATGGACCGTATGTCGCGGTTGAAATCGAGAGGAGGGCTCTCCTCGGGTCCGGCCGCCCGCAGGGGGTTGACGACAAAAGCCGCCGTTGCCAGGCAGGTCAGGATCCAGGCGCCTCCCTTGAGAAACAGCGCCTTTGGGGGTCGCAGGTGACTCATGGTTGGCTGGCGCCTCCTCATTGGGGGGAAAGTGGAATCTCGGTGCCCGGATGTTGCCGCCAACTGCCGAGAATTTCCGGGGTTTCAGTCGGATGGGCGCGAGAGAATCGGGCCTGTCGGAACCCGCTCATTTTAGTCGAACCGACTCCCGGGTATCAAGGTGAAGCCGAAACTGCTTGAAACTACCGAGGGACTATCCATAAAAGGCCTCCGGGAAGAACACAAAGGCTCAAAAAGAGATGTCGACGAAGGGCTATGACGGGGTTGGAGAAAGCGCAAGAGGGGTCTGCCAAAGGTTGGGAAGGACCAGGAGGTCCCTGACCTGCGGGAAGGCCCAATCGAACTGATGTCGCCCCCCGTGCGGGAGCGTGGATTGAAACAGGAATGAACCCGCGAACCCAGCCGAGGGGCTGCACTCTCAAGGACGGTTTTCAGGGTATACTGACTGTAAGTGGCTCAAAAAGGGGGACAACTATGCGATGGATAAGCATAAGTGTGTTGGTGTCGGTGCTGGCGCTTCCGGCACCAGCCGAGAACAACCACTCTGAACGTGACTCGCGCCCCATCTCTGTTTCCATTGCAGACGTCGTGGGGGCTCACTTTGCCGACGGGCAGGACTGGACTACCGAGTTTGTATTTGTCAATCTTTCCGACACCCGCCAATCGGCATCTCTGTTCTTTTATAACAGCTTCGGGGAGAGTCAGCCCGTGGACATAAAGGGTGGAGGCAGAAGCTCCTCTTGGACTGTATCTCTCCCGTCTCACGGTTCAGTCAGGATGGAAACTCTTGGAACCGGCAGAACCTTGACCCAAGGCTCCGTGCTGTTGGAGCCGGAGGATCCATTCGAAAACCGAATAGGAGCCACTGCCATTTTTCGGCGGTCATTGCCGGGAATCCCCACCTATGAAGCCTCGGTGCCCTTCGAGAGTAGCTTCCGAAGGAAGGCCAACTTACCCTTTGACCATCGCAACGGATATATTTCCGGGGTCGCCATCGTCAACTCATCGCCGGATGAGGCCATGACCCTCGCCATTGAATGTTTTAATGAGGGGGGCAATTTAATCGCTACAAGAGAGCTGACCCTTGGGCCCCGAAATCACAGGGCCTTCTCGCTTACCGATCAAATCCCGGCCCTCGCTGGACAGGCAGGGGTCATGGTCGTTCAGATCAAGTTTACGCGTGATTTTCTCTTCGGCTTTCAACTGCTCGGACTCAGGTTCAGCCCTTCTGGGCCATTTTCGACCATCTCTCCGATGATTCCCCTTAGTGAGGCTCTTGAATGAGAGTCTGGAGTTATCCCAGTTGGTCAACAATGTCCCTATTCTTCCTCGCGGCGGCCAACTGCTTTCTTCGGCTCCGATCCCCAGTGCCGACCAATTCTCCCCTATACCCCTCAATCGAATCTCTCAAGTCGCCCCCCGTGCGGGGGCGTGGATTGAAACGACCAGTTGATCCTGGAGGATTACACCGAGGGAGGTCGTCCTGCCACTTTCGATGCCCATCGACAGATTGGCGAGCCGAATAGCGGTGCCGCATGGTAATTCGACGCTGAGGGATGCCTGCAATCACCGGCGATCCGTCGGTTCTGCTCGCTGGGCCTCCCTCGGACGGCAGATTGACTCCACGGCTTGGCCGAACCGTTACGTCCCTCTACGTCCTGGAGGGTCCAGGAGTTTCCTTTTCAAAAAAAGGGATCTAATGAGGGAAGTGCAGCTAGCTGGTCCGCAATAAGTCTATTATAATTAGAGGGTTACAATTGAGAGGTTGCAGGCCCTGCGCAGCGTCTCGTCTTGCTTATCCTGTCTATCCTGTTAATCCATGTTTTTTGTTTTTCTAATTAACATGGATGCACAGGATATACAGGATTACTGTCATCGACCGCCCTGCCCCAGTAGCAGGCATCGAGCCTGTCGTATCGCGCGAGCCGGCTTCCCCTGTAGGAGCCTCTAGTCCTACTTAATCCTGTGCATCCTTTGCATCGATTGCTTTGAACAAGTCCAGCTCCCGCCCGGCTGATCCGGGTTGGCGCCAGGAATGAGTTGACAGCCCGGACGAGCCTTTCATTAGAATACCCGAATCGCAGTCGAGAGGAGGAAGGGCCATGGCAAAGGAGAAGTCCTGGGTTTTGACCGACGTGGGCGCCAACGTCTGGAAGGAGTCGCTCTTTCTGGGCCACGAGGACCTGGGAGTCCCGGATTGCACGGTCTCCAAGACTCGCCTGCAGGGAGGCTTGAGAAGCGGTGTCGACCTGGTGGAGGTCACCAATGCCGAGCTCTCCTTCTCCATTCTGCCGACTCGTGGAATGGGGCTTTGGAAAGGCTCCTGCCGCGGGATTCCGGTGGGTTGGGAATCTCCGGTCAAGGGCCCGGTGCATCCCAAGTGGGTGGACGAAGGGGACCGGGGCGGGCTGGGCTGGCTGAAGGGTTTCGATGAATGCATCGTGCGATGCGGCCTGGACTCCAATGGATCTCCCGGCGAAGACGTGATTGTCGACAACAACGGAAACCGGGTCTCGGTCGACCTCACCCTCCACGGCAAGATCGCCAATCTGCCGGCTCACTACCTCCAGGTCCGTTCCGATCCCGCAAGCGGCAGGGTTTCGGTGGTGGGGGAGGTGGACGAATCCTCTCTCTTCCTTCCGGGCCTCCGCCTGCGCTCGACCGTCAGCACCACTCCCCGCTCCAACCGCTTGACGGTCCAGGACACCATCACCAATTTGAAGACCACTCCCTCCGAGTTGGAGTTGGTCTACCACTGCAACTTCGGCCGTCCATTCCTTGGGGCCGGCTCGAAGCTGCTGGCGGCCGTGCGGGAGGTGGCTCCCCGGGACGCCCGGGCGGTGGAGGGGATCGGGGAGATCGATACCTACCTGCCACCTACCCCCGGATACGTGGAGCAGGTGTACTTCTATGACCTGGCGGAGGATGCGTCGGGCCGCACCCTGGTGGCCCTGCGGAATGCCTCCGGCGACCGCGCCGTGGTGCTTCGATTCAACAAGAGAGAGCTTCCCCACTTCACCCAGTGGAAGAATACCGTCGGCCTGTCCGACGGATACGTCACCGGGCTGGAGCCGGGAACCAACTACCCCAACCTGAAGGGATTCGAGCGGGAAAAAGGCCGCGTCGTCGTCCTGCCGCCGGGTGAGAGCTACCAGTGCCGCCTGGAGCTGCAAGTCTGCACCAGCCGGGAACAGGTGGCGGCCGTTGAAGACGAAGTGGCACAGATCCAGGGCGGCCGTCGCCCCGTCATCCACAAGAGCCCCCACGGGAAATACTCACCTGTGTGAACACTCCTGTCCGGGGGGGAAACTCTCGTTCACCAACCGACCGGAGCCCGGGAAGACAAGAAACCATGACGAAGAGCGAAGAGACCAAATCGAAGTATCAGGGAATTTTTGTGGCGGCCTGCACTCCCATGAAGGAAGACTATTCACTGGATCTTCCCAGGATCAGGACCTGTATCGAGTATCTCGTCAGCGGAGGGTTGCGGACCGGAACGGCGGTGTATGTGGCCTTGGGTGCGGGCGGAGAGCAGATGCATCTGTCCACCGAGGAACGCAAGGCGGTTGCCGAGGCCGCCGTCGACGCTTCGGCCGGCCGCCTGCCCGTTTTCGTGGGCATCTCTCATCAGACCACTCGAACCTCAGTAGAGTTGGCGGAGCACGCCGAAAGAATCGGGGCGGACGGATTGCAGGTCGAGCCTCCCTGGTATTTCGCCAGCACAGCCGATGACGCCTTCGAATACTTCCGCGCCGTCAGTGAATCCGTGAGCCTGGGACTGACGGCCTACAATACGTTCTGGACCTGCGGCTTCGACATGGACCTGGGATTCGTGGAGCGACTGGCCGGCTTGGAAAACGTGGTGGGGCTGAAATGGTCCAGCAGCAGTGACAGCGAGTTGGTGGCGGTGTTGTCCGCCTTCAAGGATCGGTTCAACATCGTCTGTAATTTTCACGGGGCCTTCGTGGCCTCCTCTTTTATCCTGGGTGCTCGTGGGTATGTATCCCAGGCTGCCAACTTTGCACCCAGGACCAACCTCAGAATCCTCCAGGCGCTGCGCGCCAGGCAATACGAGGAGGCCACTCATCTCTATATGGCCTCGGAAGAAGTGTACAATCGGGCTTTGGCTGAAGTGTTGCGTGAGGGGATCACCGGGGAGGGCAACTTCATCAAGGCTTGCATGCCGCTGGTCGGGATTCCTTGCGGGCCCGCCAGACTGCCGTTGAGGCATCCGCCCGCCTGGTTCGTGGACCGGGTGCGTCGGATGATCGATTCGGTGGGAGAGCTGCGCCTGGCTGCTTCCTGAACGGCGCAGCCGTTGCTGTTCCTCGAGTCTGCCGAGTTCCTGCTATTCCCGGTCGATCCAAATCGACTCATCCTGGAAGAGACAGGTCGCGTCACGTCGTCAGTGCATGATTCAGGGTAAAGAAAGGGAGAACGGATGGATAAGAGAACAATCCTGGCCGTCGTAGCTGTTTTTCTGGCTTGGTCCTTGCTGGACTTTGTCATTCATCAACTGATCCTCATGGGTGAATATGGGGCTACGGCTCACCTTTGGCGGCCTCCGGCCGAGATCATGATGGGGTTGATCTACCTGGTGACGCTGATTTCGGCGGCGGTTTTCGTCGGCATCTACAAGTTCCTGATCTGCCGGAAGGAGCTGGGCCGGGCCGTTCAATACGGCCTGCTCTTTGGTGTGGCCATTGGAATCGGCATGGGCTACGGCAGCTTTGCCGTAATGCCTTTTACCCACACCATCGCATTGGTCTGGTTCCTGGGCACGGTGGTGCAGGGGGGCGTGGCCGGCGCCCTGATGGGATTGATCGTCAAGGAGTAGGTTGTAGCGGCTGGAGGTGTTGAAGAGCCTTGCGCGGGCGTTTTTTCCGGCTCGTGAGGGTGAACCGAAACAATAGACAGAAAGAGACGACCATGGATGCTCTCAAGCAGGAGATTCGAAACAGCCTGACCGGTCCGGTGGCTTCCATCCGGACCCCTTTTCTGCGGGACGGTCAAGTGGACTACGCCGGCCTGCGGCGCTATGTGGATTTTTCCATCGAGGCCGGCAGCCCCACCATGCTGCTGACCTGGGGGGACAGCCTCTATACGCTCCTGACCGATGACGACATCGCCGAGGTCACCCGGGTGGTATGCGAGCAGACCGCCGGGCGGGCCATGGTGGTGGCGGCCGAGAGGAACTGGGGAACGCCCAAGCTGGTGGAATTCGCTCGCTATGCCAAGGAGACCGGGGCCGGCGTCCTGATGGTGATGCCGCCCGACTGGGCCGGGTCCTGCACCACCTCCACCCTGGTGGACCACTACGCGGCTGCCGCAGCCGAGTTGCCGGTAATGATCATCACGGCCACCTTCGTGCCCCGGGGAGAGGCCTTCGGCCTGGAGACGCTCAAACGGGTGCGGGACGAGGTGCCGGGAGTGGTGGCCATCAAGGACGATTGGTGCGGGGAGTTCGGCCGCAAGATGGCGCTGCTGGTCCACGACCACTGGGCCGTCTTTTCCGGCGGACAGAAGCAGAACCACTTGAACCTTCATCCCTTTGGCTGTGACGGGTACCTTTCGACCTTCATCACCTTCAAGCCCCAGGTGTCCCACGACTATTGGAAGGCCATCCAGGCGGAGGACATGGCCAAAGCCGTGGAAATCATCCGGACCTTCGATCTGCCCCTCTTCGAGTTCATCATGGCGCGGCAGGGAGCCTTTGACGCCTGGTTTCACGGGATGTACGAGCACTACGGCCTCTGCGGGCGCTGGAGAAGGCCACCATACTACAGCCTCAGCGACGCCGAGATGGAACAACTGGGGGACTTCCTCAAGAAACAGCGATTGCTGTAGCGGGGGGGGCGATCGGTCGGGAGACGGTCTCTTCAGTAGCCGGCCGACTTGTCCACCAGTCCCAGCAGGGGTTGGCCCCGGCAGTAGCGCCGCAGGTTCTCGCAGAACAGCTCGACGCACCGCTGGTATTCCTCGCGGGTGACGACGCGGTGGAAGGACATCAGCAGGTTTTCCACCCCCCACAGCGCCGAATCGGGGTCGGGCACTTCCAGTTGCAGGGCGGCTCCGCCGACGCGTCTCTCCACCAGGGCCCGGCGAACGGCTTCCAGGTCATAGAGCGCCGGCCTCCCGGAGACATCGATGAAGCAGGCGCTGTCTTTCATCCTCCCCAGCTCCCGCTCGCCGATCAGTCCCCTGGTCTCGGGAGTGAGCGGGAGGCTCAGAACCACGAAATCCGAGTCTGCCAGAAGCTCGTCCATTTGAGCCGGTTCCAGCAATCGGTCCACGGATTGCGGAGGGGTTCGTTGCGTTCTGGCCATGGCGATCACTCGCATGCCGAAGCCTTTGGCCACCCGGGCGATTTCCGATCCCATCACGCCCAGGCCGAGAATGCCCACCGTCCTGCCCTTCAGCTCGGTCGGCCATTGGCCTTGGGAGCGCAGGGTCCCGGGAACCGACCATTCCCACTCCCGGTCCGGCCTGTGTCTCAAATCGACATGCAGACGGCGGCTGAAGGCCAGCATCATTCCCAAGGCGTACTCGGCCCCGGTCGAATCGAAGCAGGGCTTGGAGCAGGTCAAGGTGATGGCGCTCTCCACCAGTTGCGGAAACATGTAGCCTTCCACGCCGCCCGAGCCGGCGTGGACCCAGCGGAGTTTCTTGGCCACCCGCAGAAGCCCGGCGTCGAAAGCCCCTACAAAGGCCACCTCGGCCTCGGCGAAGGCCTCCATCAGGAAGTCGCGGTCCTCGCCGGCAACCACCCGGACGCCGTCCACGCAGCTTTCGATCTTCTCCAGTCCCTGCGGGAGCCAACTGACCACCGCCAGGCAGGGGGGTTTTCCCGCCATATCAATTTCCTTGTGCCGCCAGATGTTCCATCCGCGAAAGCGCTTCCGGGACGTAGTCGCCCAATCCCAGGCCGGGGCTCTCCGGAAGCCGGAGGTAGCCGTCGCTCAGCTCCAACGGGCGCTCGATGATTTCCTCGTGGGCCATCCTGCTGATCCGGCAGGCCGAGGTCGACCCGTCGCGCAGGGCCTCCCAGCCGGGATATTCCACCATGGCTCCGTTACTCACGGTGGAGAGAATATGGAGGTGTGCGGCCACCACCGTGGCCGACCAGGGGCTGTGGGGGATGCAGAGAAGGCCGGCCTCCTCGGCTCGCCGGGCGACATAGAGGCACTGGGTGATCCCCATCTGGGCGGCGTCGGGCTGAACGATGTCCAGCGCCCGGCGGTCGACGAAGTGCTGGAATTCATGGATGGTGCCGAGACTCTCCCCGGAAGCGATCTTGATCTCAGAGGCTTGGCTCAGCGCGGCGTAGCCGTCCACGTCGAAGGGAGGCATGGGCTCCTCCAGGAAGTAGAGGTCGAAGGCTTCCAGAAGGCGGGTGGCGCGAATGGCTTCCTTGAGGTTCCATCCGGGGGTCCAGTAGGCCGGGCAGCCGAAGTCGAGCATCAGGCGGGTCTCCGCCCCGATGGCCTGGCGGATGGCGGCCAGCCTCTCTTCGTCCTCGCTGCGGAAGTGGTTGCCCCAGCCGAACTTGACGGCCCGGAACCCTTGCTGGACAAAGGCACGGCTTTCCGCCGCCAACCGTTCGGGGGTCTTCAGACGGGGCGGGGCCTTTCCGTCCAGGGATTCGGGTTCGAAGGCCGTGCCGCTGGCATAGGCCATGACCCGGCTCTGAACCGCTCCCCCCAGCAACTTGTAGAGCGGCTGCTTCAAGGCTTTTCCGGCCAGATCCCAGAGAGCCATGTCGATGGCGCCCATGGCATTGACGGCCATGCCTCCCTCGCCTCCCCGACCCCTGAGGGCCTGCCAGTCCTGGAACATGCGCACCCAGAGGCGGCCGGGTTGCAGGGGGTCCCGGCCAAGCAGAAAGCGGATCAATCCTCCCTGGCGGTCCAGCACGATGGGCCCGATGATCCAGGAGGGGGAGCCGGTGACCCCGATTCCGGTCAGGCCCTCGTCGGTTTCCACCTGCACGAAGGTCAGGCTGGAATGGCGGCCGCCACGGACACGGATGTCGGTAATCTTCATGGGTTCACGTTGTTCTAGAGGCCCCAGGAACGCGCCACCCGGTGGGTCATACGCGCCAACTGCTCAGGGGTCTCCCCCCGGGTTCCCCGGGCGACTTCAAAGGTCCAAGGGCCGGAATATCCTACTGACGCCAGCGCCTTGCGGATGGCCGGCCAGTCCAGTCCTCCATGGGTCGGGACCCAGTGGTTGTCGTTGGGCTGGTCGTAGTCGACGTCCTGCAGGTGGGTTCCCTGGAGTCGGGAGCCGGCGAGCTCGATTTCCAGTGAAGGATCCCGTTTCATCGTCCAGGCGTGTCCGGTATCGATCACCAGCCCCAGTTGCTCCTCGGGGTAACCATCCACCAGCGGCCGCAATTCCTGCATGTCGAGGTAGGGATAGCCGCAGGAGTAGGGCAGGTTTTCCAGCAGGATGCGGACGCCTTCGCGGCCTGCGACCGGGACCAGTCGATCCAGGGACCTCGGGACCGCCTCGGCGATGCGTCGAGCCACCTCGGGATGGTCGCCCTCGGGAACGAAAATGGGATTGGGTACCGGATGGATAATGACCTCGGTGGCCTCCAGTGCGGCGGCCAGCCGAAGGTAGCCGGCCAATATCTCGACCACTTCCAGCCGCCAGGTTTCCTCGGGGGCTCCCAGGACATTGCGGGTCAGGGGAGCGTGAACCGTTCTGGCCCGGAGCCCTCGGGCCGCCAGGCGGGCTCGAAAGTCCGCCAAGGCCTTCCCCGTGGGAGGGACCGCCAGGTGAGGCGCTTGTCCCATGATTTCCGTCTGGGTAAACCCCGCGGCAGCCACGCCGTCCAGGGCAGCCTCCAGATCCCGGTCGACAAAACCCAAAGTGCTGTAGCTGATATTGCTCATCGGCCCCGTCCTCGATGTCTGTTGGAATCTCCTCTGCCAGAAGGTGGTGTGCCCATTATACCGAGACGAGCCCGCATTTCTCGCCGGGTCGGCTCAAACAAACGAAAGACCGCTTTACTTGAGGCAAATGATCTGCAAGATCCCGCACTCTTCTTCTGCGTGTTTCGCCCCGCGTGCCCACCCTGGCAGCTCAGCGTCCACCCCCACCGCATCAGCCTTCGCCTAACGCGCCGCCTCGCCGGTATTCGCGGGCTTGATGCCCCTCGTGAAACGAATATAATCGTTCTTTCGTTTGGGCCGCGTGGGGATGGCGGCCTTCAACCAGTGTTCCGGGTCGGGCACAGCCCTTTTGTCGTTCCGGCCAGGGAGGTCCAACGTGAAGATACTCTTGCGCCTGTCGCTGGCCATGCTTTGCTGCTCGGTTGAATCGGCTCAATCGGATTCATGGCCCCAGTTCCGCGGTCCCAATGCTTCGGGCGTGGCCGCGGGATCCTACAAGCTGCCCGCATCCGTTGGCCCTGATCGAAACCTTCTCTGGAGGGTGCCGCTCCCGCCGGGGCACTCTTCCCCGGTGGTCCACGGCGATCGCGTCTTTGTCACGGCTGTCGAGGACGAATCGCTTCTTACCCTGGCATTGCACCGGGACACCGGGGAAGTGCTGTGGAAGGCCGAAGCGGAATACCGGGAGTTGGAAGAGATCCACCGAGACGGAAGCCGCGCCCAGTCCAGCCCGGCCACCGACGGACAGCGGATCATCAGCTTCTTCGGGTCGGGTGGCCTCTTTTGCTACGACCGCAACGGCAAGTTGTTGTGGCGGCGCCGGATGGGTCCCTTCAAGAATGGATTCGGCGCCGCCAGTTCGCCCATCATCGTCGGCGACCGCGTGGTGTTGAACCAGGATCATGACGTTGACTCGTTTCTCATGGCCCTGGACAAGAGTAGCGGCAAGACGCTCTGGAAGACCGAGCGCCCGGAGTTTCCCCGGGGGTTTTCGACCCCGGTGGGCCTGGAGGTGAACGGGAAGAAACAGATCGTGGTTTCCGGGACCTTGCGAATCGTGGCATACGATCTTGACGCCGGGAAAGAGGTCTGGACCGTTCGGGGTCTCTCGCGCATCGTCAACACCACCCCGATCGTCGGCGATGGAGGAGTCGTCTTCAGCGCCACCTGGTCTCCCGGGGCCGAGCCGGGAGAACGGGAGAAGCTCCAACCCTTCCCGGAGGTTGCCGCTCGATTGGACCACAACCGGAACGGCCGCCTGGAGCTGGAGGAGTTGCCGGAAGGATCGCTCAAGGCGCGCTTCAACCAGTTCGACCGAGACAAGGACGACCAGCTCACCCGAGCCGAGTACGACGGAATGAAGCACATTTTCGAGACGGTGGAAAATGTGGCTCTGGCCATTCGGCCGGGGGGGACCGGAGACGTCACCGAGTCCCACGTGCTGTGGAGGCAGAACCGCTATCTGCCCTACGTTCCCTCTCCCATCCATTACAGAGGTTGTCTTTTCTGGGTGAAGCGGGGGGGCATCGTGGCCAGCCTGGACCCGGAAACGGGAAAGCCCCTGAAGGTGGGTCGTGTTGCCGGGCAATCCCGCTATTTCAGTTCTCCGGTTGCGGGAGACGGCAAGATCTACCTGCTCAGCGAGAAGGGAGAGCTGAGCGTGATCAGCGCCGAGCCCCAATGGCGGCAGTTGTCCCAGGCCGATTTTCAGGAGGAAGCCTATGCCACTCCTGCCATTTCCGGGGGGCGCATCTACCTGCGGACCAGCCGGCACCTGTACTGCTTTGGCCTGTCGCCGGGCGCGGCAGACGCCCAGCGGTAGTTGAAAGGAAACCCATGCAACTCAAGAATAAAGTGGCCCTGGTTACCGGAGGCGCCACCGGGATCGGTTTGGCCGTAGCCCGGCAGTTTTCCGCGGAGGGGGCCACGGTGGTGATCTGCGGCCGCAATCGGGAACGACTTCAGGCGGCAGCCCTGGGCATCGGTGGGGCGGGAGCCGTGCACCCCTGGCCGCTGGACGTCACCGATCGCACTCAGGTCGGCGAACTGGTGGGCAAGGCCATCGACCGGTTCGGGAAGATCGACATCCTGGTCAACAACGCCGGGGTGAACGTGGTCGAAAGGACCATGGAGCGTATCGAGCCCGAGAGCTGGGATTACATCATGGCCGTGAACGCCACCGGGGCCTTCAACGTGGCTGCCGAGGTCCTTCCCCACATGAGAGATCGGGGGGACGGCCTCATCGTCAATGTCACTTCTACGGCCGGCTGTCGGGCCAGTGACCTGGGAGGGGCGGCCTACAGCGCTTCCAAGCACGCCATGGACGCCTTCACCAAGGTGGTGAGCCTGGAAGAGGGTCCCAGGGGAATCCGCGCCACCGTGATTGCACCGGGAGAGGTGGATACGCCCCTGCTCGACGTCCGTCCGGTGGCGGTCAGCGCCGAACACCGAGCGCGGATCCTGCGGCCTGAAGACGTGGCGGCGGCAGTTCTGTTCGTGGCCACGCTTCCCCAGCGGGCCCATGTGCCCGAGCTCATCATCAAACCCATTGACCAGGCCTTTGCCTGACACCCTATAAACTTTGTACTTTCATCGCCAGAATGAGATCTGCATTGTCGGGTCAAAGGAATCGGCCCCTTTTTCTTCCTGAAACTGGGTTTTCTCGCCCGTATCCACCGAATTCTTAGCAAGAACCCCCTCCTGACCAACACCTGCTTCTATCTTCTGGTTCGCTTCTCCTTTCTTTGCGTCTCAGGCTTTTCGAATAAAAAATAGGTATAAGGCTTTCAACAAGCTGAAGGCTTGCCCCCCACTCGTCAATATACCGTCCCGCCGACAGATTCCGAGCAAATCCCGCCACTGATGGGGGGCTATCTGGTGGCCTACGGGTGGATGACGCTGTCAGGGCCGATCATTATGCAGACTATAGTCTGTAGTTTCTACCACTGCATTGCTCGAATATATCTGTCATGGACGAAAAGCATGACCGACGGGGAGATATCGACAGTGTGGAGAAGGCTTTTGGCCTTGTACTCCGAGAGCTAAGGATGAAGCGTGAGATTTCCCAAGAAACGCTCGGTTTCCAGACCGGTTACCACCGTACCTATATCAGCCTTCTGGAGCGGGGTGTGAAGGGGCCTTCGCTTCGGACAGTTTTCACGCTGGCTAAGGCCTTGCGGGTCAACCCAGTAGAGATGGTGCGCTTGGTATCAAAGCGACTCCCGCGAGCTTCGAAGAAACCATGAAGATCGTTGAGCGCCACGACGTCCTTTCGGTTGGAAAGTTCCCAAAGTCGGCGGAATGGATAAAGGCATGCTCAGACGTTGAAGAAGCTATCGAGATAGTGGACTGGCCTCATGGGACCGGCAGATTCCTGATCTATCCTCAGAGCGGTAAGAAGCGCGGTCAAGGAAACGGTGTCGATCCAATCAGGAAGCCATGCCTGCAACGTCTAAAGGAGCTCAAGTGGCTCACAGAGAAACTGCCGAAGCTGCAGGCAGGAATGGTGAAGCCAGGTGACCTCGACGGGCTATTCTTTTCGGATGTTGGTGCGATTGGTTTCGAATGGGAGACAGGCAACATATCGTCAAGTCACCGGGCCATTAACAAGCTGCTCCTAACCATGCAGGTTGGTGGTCTGATTGGCGGATTCCTCGTTGTGCCAAGCGACAGATTGAAGGTTTACCTCACCGACCGCATCGGAAACATCGGCGAACTACGTCCTTACCTGAGTTTATGGCGTTCGATACCCATAAGAGAAGGAGTATTGAGAATCATTGTGGTGGAGCACGATGGGACAAGCCAGAATGTGCCGAGGATTCCCAAGCGAACAGACGGTCGCGCAATCCAATAACTGTTCCTACTCACGTTGCAGTAATACGATGAACTCCCGCCGCATCGTGTTTGCAATACCTGTAATCGGTCGGTCTATCGTCTTCAATTGCACAAGCCCGTGAGATGCAGCTTGTTCGGCCAGGATTTCGTGGAGTCCTTTGACTGCTTCAGGCCGGACGCCTAGCACTTTGCTGAGTTGATTGCTATTCGTGCCAATCACTATGGTACAGATACGGCCCTTTCTGAGCACCCGTGCGCATTCGGCAAAAATGCGACCCATGTCTTCTATATACCACTCGAATTTTTGGGCGAGACCGCGCCCGCGCAGACCGACCATCTGCTCACGCAATTTCTCTGTATTCGCGCCGAGGAATTTGAGATGAAACGAGTCGTTTTCGAGGTAATCAATGGCGAAGCTGTAGGGCGGTGAGAAAATAACTCCGTCCACACTCTCATCTTCGGTCGGCATATCGCGTGCGTCGGCCTGCAATATCTCTGCTGTGCCGAAATCTCTTTCCATTCCCTCAAAAACGTTCTGAATTTTCTCAGCGACGAACAAGTACCTCTCCAGAATTGCGGCAAATTGTTCTCTTGGAGTGGCTCGTTTGCTGCGTTCCGAGTATCCGACGCTGTCCAAGTATGCGAGCAGAAGGAAGTTGTAGGTTTCCACGCTGCTCTTCTTCCTCGCGGACAGCTTATCTGAATCGCGCTTAGCTGCATAGTTGGCAGTTTCTTCCATTACAGACATGAAACTCCCTGGCTTCTGTTGGACTCTCGCTTTTGAGCCAGGAATTCCACGTCCGACACGATCTGCGAAATAGTCAAACACTTCATCTCGGTTCTCGAATGCTCTCCTAGCCCGTTCCAATGGCATGGTCAGCGCATCGATTTTAGTCTGAGCCATGAACTTGCAGAACGGGCTTGCGTCGAATCCCAAAGCATCCATCCCCATCAGCACAGCTTCGACAGGCACGGTCCCGGAACCCATCATGGGGTCCAAGACCCGATCCCCAGGTTTCAGACCCATCACATTCATGAGTGCTTTGATCATTTGCGGGTGAAACTTGCCACGATAAGGGAACAACCCGTGGGTGGCATAACCAGTTCTGAAGATGTTCTTTGCAAAGAAGGATTTGAGCCGGGATGACGAGTGTCTTGCGAGTTTAAGGGAGCTACCAGTGCACATGAGGAAGTGCCTGGTGTACGACTGCCTTACTTTGGCAAAATACGCTCCGTTACTGATTAGTTCTGAATCGGAGAGGATCTGGTTTTCATAGAATGCCAATTCCAGTTCGTAAACGTCATCGAGATTAGGGATGAGTTGTCGTTGTGGCGGAAAGAGTCGGGAGGTGTAGTCCTCACACAGGATGTCCGTGATGCTCCGTGTTGGCACAGTAGTTGATTACCTATGGTTCTACGTAGTCAACAGACTCATGGCGATGCAGGTCGTCCCGTTCGAGTCGCTCAACGATGACTGGGCAGCTCTCAATCTCCATACCGATCCAATGGCGTCCCAGACGCTCGCACACATCAAAAGTAGTTCCGCTGCCCCCAAAGGGATCGAGCACGAGATCTCCCCTGTCAGTGGAAATCTGGACAATTCGTTCAAGAAGCTTCGTCGAAAGCTGGTTTGCTGATCGCTTGCGACTCTTGAACTTCCAGTGACGAACCGGCGTTATGTCGTTCCAAACATCGGTCAAGTTCACGCCGTTTGGATTCATGGCTCCTCGGTGCCCGCCGTAGTCCTTGATTTCTCTGCCACAATGGCGGCAGGTTTCGATTGGTACTCTAATCTTGTGGAACGTCTTCGGCTTTCCCTTGGTGTAATACAAGAGACTGTAGTGCGATGGGTAAAGTCGACCGGGTAACGGCAAAGACAGTTTGACGTTGACGGCGATCCAGTGCCGGAAAGTTAACCCCGACGCGGCCAACTCGGCGCCAAGGATGACGTTCCATTTCGGGAGGTTGTAGACAAAGATCGATCCACCCGGCTTGAGAATGCGAATGCATTCTTTCAGCCAGTTGCGGCACCAATTGACATATTCCGCATCGGACCGTTTATCGTTGACCCTGGTCCCATAATGCTTCGCCAGGTTGAAGGGCGGATCGGCAAAGACCGTATCGATTGTTTCCCGTTCCACAAGTGGGAGGAGGTGCTGGCAATCTCCCTCGTACAACACCCCAAGTCCTGTGCCGTAACACAAGTTCTCGGCTATCTCTGGGCGCATAATTGGACCCGGAGACCATTCGCTCCTGACTTCGAATAATGGCGTGCTCATCGGTGCCATGAATTGTACCAAACGGGGGAGTAGTGATTACGGGAATCTTCTTTGGCTGAAGAACAATGGGGACGGCTTCAGGGGGCATACCCCGAAGAATCCATTCCGCCGGACCGACTTGAGCGAAAGCCTATTCCCACGCGGTGTGTCCCGGGATCCGCTCTTTGAGATTTGAACGCCAGCGCCCTGTAGCACAAACTGACGGGCACCATTGAAGTCTGAAGGAGAGTTGTAGATGATACACATGGGGGTAGCTGCTATCATTCGAGCCGCGCTGGAAAAGGGTGTACCTGTCCCGCCCGCCCGCCGACGCCGGAGCCACCATGAAAATCACTAAAGTCGAAACTCTCTACCTGCGTCTTCCCGAAGTCAAGGAACAGGCCGACAGCGGCCAGGACGCTCTCGTCGTCCGGGTCGAGACCGATGCGGGAGTGCACGGCATCGGCGAAGTGGACTCCGCCCCCATGGCCGTCAAGGGGATGATCGAGGGCCCCTATTGCCACCCTCTCAACAGCGGACTGGGGGAGCTCCTGATTGGCGAAGACCCCCTGCAGACCGAATTCCTATGGCACAAGATGTATCGCGAGAACATCTATGCCGGCCGGCGGGGAATCGCCATTCACGCCATGAGCGGGATCGACATGGCGCTGTGGGACATCAAGGGCAAGGTGCTGGGATTGCCCATCTGGAAGTTGCTGGGAGGCGGCTTCCACCAGAGAATTCGAGCCTATGCCAGCTCCCTGTTCGGCGCCACGCCTGCCGAAACGGGTGAGAGAGCCCGTCGCTTCCGGGACCAGGGCTTCGACGCCGTCAAATTCGGATGGGCGCCCATGGGGGAGGATGCGGCCGCGGACGTGGCCCTGGTTCGGGAGGCGCGGGCGGGGCTGGGGGAGGACGCCGACCTCTTGATCGACGCCGGGCTGGCCTGGGATGCCAAGACGGCCATTCAGCGCGCCAGAGCCTTCAGCCAGTTCGATATCTTCTGGCTGGAGGAGCCCCTGCTGCCGGACGACTACCGGGGGTACGCACGCCTGGCCTCGGCGACCGACATTCCCATCGCGGCCGGCGAGGAGGAAAGCGAACGCCGCTCATTTGTCGAGCTGATGGATGAAGGCGGGATCGACGTGGTCCAGGTGGATCTGACCCGGTGCGGCGGATTTACCGAGGCAGTCAAGATCGCCAGCCTGGCGGCCGACCGTGGCCTGCGCTGCGTCAACCACGGGTTCACCACCTACATCAACGTGGCCGCCGCTCTCCACTTTTTGAACTCCATCCCCAATTCCTTCATCACGGAGTTTGTCGTGGAGGAGGGTACGCGGTTGCGGGATGAGATCACGCTGCAGCGCATCACGGCCCGGGACGGGACCCTGGCCATTCCTGAAGAGCCCGGGCTGGGGATCGAGCTCAACCCGGAGGGTGTCGAGAAGTACCGGGTGGCCTGATCTCCCCTCTCAGGTCGCGGCGGAAGTGGAAAGCTTTACCTGCTCCAGCAGTTCCTTGGCTTTTTCGACACAGGCCAGGGCATCCTTCCCATAGCCGTCGCACTTCATCTTGTGCGCCAGCTCCCGGTTCAGCGCGGCTCCGCCGGCCATGGTCCTGACCTTTTGGCGCAAGCCCGCCTGCTCGAAGGCGCGGTTGGTGGTTTCGATGTTTCTCATGGTGGTGGTGAGCAGCGCCGACATGCCGACCAGTTCGGCCTTGTGCTCGACCGCGGCCTCCACGAACTCCTGAGGCTTGGTGTCCACTCCCAGGTCGTGGACGGAGAATCCAGCGCCCGCGAGCATCATCCCGCAAAGGTTCTTGCCGATGTCGTGAAGATCACCCTGGACGGTGCCCATGATCACCGTGCCGATGGGTTCGATGCCCGAGGCCGACAGGATCGGATCCAGGTGCTTCATTCCGGCCTTCATGGCCCTGGCGGCCACCAGAACCTCGGGCACGAAGATGACGTTGTCGCGGAACTTGACCCCCACCACCGACATGCCGGCGATCAACCCGTCGTCAAGAATGGTGTTCGGATCGAACTCCCGGTCCAGAGCCTCCCTGGTCAGGCGGTCGGTCTGGTGGTGCTCGCCGACGATGACGTAAAAGGCGATGTCCTGCATCAAGGGGTCGGCGTTTTCCAGGACTCCCCGAATTCGACTGCTCTCTTCAGGGATGGTGACCCACTGCAGTTCTTCCTCCAGGCCATCGTTGACAATCGGCATTGAGAGACCCTTCCTTGTTCAAGTGGATTGACGGGGTGATGCCGGACCGCAACCTGCAGTTGCGGCCGGCGTCGGACTGGCGTGCCACCGGCTGGCGGATCGCGCTCAATCGAACGCAATCGGATACTTGCCGTACCGGAACGTCGCCTCCAGCATGGCGGCGTAGTTGTCTATGGGCACGTATTCGGGGATGGAGTTGCCGGATGAAACACAGTAGCCGCCCCCGGGAGCCAGATCCCTGATTCGAGTGCGAACCTCGTCCTCAACTTCCTGAGGAGTCCCCAGGGTCAAGGTGTACTGGAGGTCGATGTTGCCCAGCAAGGCGAGTCGGTCCCCATATTTCGCCTTGATTTCATTGATGTCGTGGGCCTGTGCTTCGACCGGATGCCAGCCGTGGATGCCGAGGTCGATCAGTTCATCGATCACCATGGAGATGTCCCCGTCGGTGTGGTAGACGAAGGGCTTGTCGGCGGCCCTGGCCATGTCGCACATGGTCTTGTAGCAGGGGAAGGCGTACTTGCGATAGTGGTCGGGGTGCACCAGGGGTCCGTTTTTGCCGGAGAGGTCGTCGGCGTGAAAGCTCAGGCCCACGGCCGGGTGCTCCATGGCGACCTCCATCACCCGCTGCTGGAGGGGGATGATCTTGCCGTACATCATGTCGATGAGTTCCGGGTCGTCGATGTAGGACAGCATGAAGGTCTCCATCCCCATCATGAACCAGACGCCCGTAAAAACTTTGCCTATGACCACGCCGATTTTCATCCCGGGCGGCAGCATCGCTCCCACGTCGTCCAGCACGGAAAAGTCCAGGTCGTCGGGGTCGGGCCAGGGATAGGCGGCAAACTCGTCCTTGTTGGAAATGACGCCCTTGTGCATTTCCGCCCAATGCCGCTCGGTATAGGCTTCCAGTTCGGCCTTGTAGGTGCTGACGCTGTGGCTGCTCACCTGGACGCCGCCGGCGCCTTTCTCGGTCTGGCTGTCCTGGCCTTCAACCGGCTTGAGGTGGACATTGATCACGCTCAGCGAGACGGGATAGGCGTCGAATCCGGCGGCCCGGAAGAATTCGATCTCGTCGGCGTGTCCCTGGACCGGCTTGCCCATGAACAGTTCCTTGACCTCCGGCTCGATTCCCATTTCAAAAAGGGGAACAAAGTCGGGCTCCTGGTGGTTCAGGGCCGCCTTGAGGCGCTCATAGTCCGTCTTGCGATTGCCCTTGGCAGCCAAGGCTTTTTGTACAGAGGCCGGAAATGCCATGAAAACCTCCCGTGCAGGCACTTGAAGGACATCGTCAGAGCACGAGTCCGTCTCACGCTTTAGCCGATTCGGTCGGGATTTTACATGCTCGACCGTTCAAACTCAACTTGAACAAACACCAGTGCGGGTCTACCGGCTTATCCGATTTTCATTCTGAGGCATTTGAAAATTTCGGAATCGAGCATCTCCATGAAGCAACAGAGAGAGGACTGGCCCCGCGAGTGACCTTTTCCCTGGCTTCTCCCGGGAAAGCTCCCGCTGCCCGGCCAATGGGGTAAACGGCTCAACCACAAAAAGCACAAAAGGCACAAAATGAGGCTCCCGTCTTGCCCCATCCCGTTTTTGTGCCTCTTGTGGCCCTTCGACGGAGAGCTGCGTGCTGTGAACCCTGATTCCTGAATGAGATTCGAGACCTGCCGATTCCAGCTCTTGTGCCTCTTGTGGCCATTCAGGCACAGAGCGGACCTGCCTCTCGAATGCCCTGTCCTCTCTCCGGACCCACAAAACCCTTGCCTGCAGGATTTTGCAAAAGGCTCATTCTGTTTATCCTGTCCATCCTGTATATCCATGTTCCCTAATGCGGCCGACCCGTTTAGCGGAACAATTCCCTGTTGCCGAAACCCCATGATGTTGGGTGGTTTCGCTCCCGTAGGAACCGCACGACAGGGCGGGGGCTCGGTTCATCAGGCGCCGAACTTGCCGTAGAGGCCCGCGTTGGCCATCATCAATCGCATCAGGTATTTGCTCTGGAATACCCCTAGCGAGCCCCGGTTGGCGCAGGTTTCGGTGAAGCGGCTCAGTCTGTCGCTCCCGCAAACCGGACTGCTCAGCAGAATTGGCTGGGGATGCCAACTGTGAGATTTCAGCGCAACCGGGGTGGAATGGTCCCCGGTGATTGCCAGCACCAGGGGGCGTTTTTGCAGGAGGATGGGTAGAAACCGGTCCACGGCTTCGATGACGGCCACCTTCCCGTCGAAGTCGCCGTCTTCCCCGGCCATGTCCGTACCCTTGACGTGGATGAAGAAGTAGTCGAAGCCTTCGAATTCGTCGCGGTACTGTCGGAACTGTTGCCCGATGTCCCTTGCCACTTTCAGAGTCCGCATTCCGATCAGTTGGGCCAGGCCCCTGTACATGGGGTAAACGGCAATCGCCGCGGCTTTGAGTTGAAACCGCTCCTCGAAGCCGGGGATCCGGGGCTGGCTGCCGATGCCTCTCAGGAGGAAGCCGTTGGCGGGAAAATCTTCCGCCAACAGAGGCATGGCCCGCCGGTAGAATCCGGCAATCACTTCGGCTGCCCTCCTGACCTTGTCGTCCTGGTTTTCGGCCACGATCGGCCTTATGGGAAGACCTGTCCTGTGAGGATCGGAGTCCGGCAGGGGCCCGGCGATCCCGCCGCCGCGGAAAACCAGCACAAAGCGGTGAGATCTCCCATGGCGGACGATGACCTCGGTCTCGCCGATCCTGCCGATGGCACCCAGTTTTTGGCAGAGGACCCGGTTCAACCCACTGTCAATGCGGCCGGCTCTGCGGTCGGTGACGACTCCCTCGGCATTGACGGTGCAGAAGTTGGCGCGAGCGGCCACGTCGTCCGTCCTCAGGCCAATGCCAAGCCCCAGAGCCTCGATCACGCCCCGATCGACTCGGAATTCCGCGGGATCGTAGCCGAAGAGTCCCAGGTGACCGGGACCGCTTCCCGGCGTGATTCCCGGCAGGAGCGGGGTCATTCGACCCATGGCCGAGGTTTGCGCCAATTCGTCCAGGTTCGGAGTGGAGGCGGCCTCCAGCGGGGTCCGGTAGCGAGTTTCCGCGGTTGCAATGTCGCCGACACCGTCCAGGACCAGCAGGACGAGCTTTCCTTCGGGCCTGTGAGGCAGCCTCAGCGATCGATACAGGATTTCTTCTTCCACCGTTTTCACCGTGTACCATGTCCGTCCGGATCGGCAAGCAGCATTCTACATGACAACGGCGGGACCTGGACCGGCGGAAACCGCTCACCGGGTTCTCCGCTGAATCTGGTAGCGCGGGGTCACCCTGGCCTGCGCCCAACTCCGCTTTCCGTCAGCCGGAGCTTGTGTATAGAATAGGAGTCTTTTGGGGTGAAACAGGGGCGTTCCAGGTCAGCGATGAAGAAACTCCTGGCTGCCAACCGCAGCGAAATCGCCATACGCATCATGAGGGCTGCCACCGAGCTCGGGTTGCGGACGGTCGCCGTCTACTCCGAGGCAGACCGCGTCGGCTTGCACCGTTTCAAGGCCGACGAGGCCTATGCCCTGCCAAGAGACAAGGGTCCGGTGGAAGCCTATCTGGACATCGAGGGCATTCTGGCGATTGCCCGCGACAAGAAAGTGGACGCCATCCATCCGGGTTACGGGTTTCTGGCCGAGAACCCTCAGTTCGCCGAGGCTTGCCGCAGGGAAGATATCACCTTCGTGGGGCCGCCGCCTCATCTGCTGGAGTTGCTGGGAGACAAGCTGGCTGCCCGCCGCCTGGCCAAGAGGGCGGGAATCCCCGTCATTCCCGGAACCGACGAGCCCGTGGAGGAAGGGCAGGCGACTCTGCGAACGGCCGGAGAGTTGGGATTCCCCTTGATTGCCAAGGCTGCTTTCGGCGGGGGAGGCCGGGGAATGAGGATCATCCGTTCCGCCGCGGATGTGGAACGGCAATTGGCCGAGGCCCGAAGCGAGGCGGAGGCTGCCTTCGGCAACGGCGCCCTTTTCCTGGAACGCTTCATCGAGCGCCCCAAGCATGTGGAGGTTCAGATTCTGGCCGACCGGCATGGAGATGTCGTGCACCTCTACGAGCGGGACTGTTCGGTGCAGCGAAGGCATCAGAAGGTGGTGGAAGTGGCGCCGGCCGCCGGGCTGCCGAAGGAGCTGCGCCGGGAGCTCTGTGAAGCGGCGGTGTCCTTGGCGCGTGAAGTCGGCTACGTGAATGCCGGAACGGTCGAGTTTCTGCTGGACGTGGACAGCCGGGAGTGGTTCTTCATCGAGGTCAACCCGCGAATTCAGGTCGAGCACACCGTGACCGAGAGGGTGACGGGGATCGACCTGGTGCGCTCGCAGATCCTGATTGCTCAGGGCGGCCGGCTGCACGAGCCGCCGATCTCGCTGCCGGGCCAAGAGGACATACCTCTCTACGGCAACGCCCTGCAGTGCCGCATTACCGCGGAAGACCCGGAAAACAACTTCGCGCCGGACTTCGGAAAGGTCACCACCTACCGTTCTCCGGCCGGATTCGGCTTGCGATTGGATGGAGGCGCAGTCTCCGGGGGCGCGGTCCTGATTCCCTATTACGATTCCCTGCTGACCAAGGCCACGGCCTGGGGACGGACACCCAAGGAAGCCTGCCAGCGGATGGATCGAGCCCTGCGCGAGTTTCGAGTCCGCGGCGTCAAGACCAATGTGCCCTTTCTCGAGAATATCGTCAACCACCAGGTGTTTCAGGCCGGACTGGCCACCACCCGTTTCCTGGATGAGTATCCCGAGCTGTTCCACTTTGTGCAAAGACGGGACCGGGCCACCCGACTGCTGAACTACCTGGCCGGAGTCATCGTCAACGGAAATCGGGAAGTTGCGGGGAAGCCCTGGCCCGAGTCATTCGCCACTTCACGAACCAGCCGGGATATTCAGCCGGCGCCCCTGCCGGAGATTCCCTTCCCCAAGGGAACCGCTCCGCCTCCGGGATCCCGCCAGCGCCTGCTTCGGTTGGGCCCGGAACGGTTTTCCCAGTGGATGCGGAAGCAGGAGCGCCTGCTGATCACCGACACCACCTTCCGGGATTCCCATCAGTCCTTGCTGGCCACGCGGGTGCGTTCCATCGACATTCTGAGGATTGCCGAGGCCGTGGCTCACCGGTTGCCCCAGCTCTTCAGCCTGGAGATGTGGGGTGGGGCCACCTTCGACACCGCCCTGCGCTTCCTCAACGAGGATCCCTGGCAGAGGCTGCGGCGGCTTCGAGACCTCGTCCCCAATATCTGCTTCCAGATGCTGCTGCGGGCTTCCAATGCGGTGGGATACACCAGTTACCCGGACAACGTAGTGGCCGAATTCATCAAGGAATCGGCCCGGCAGGGCATTGACATCTTTCGCATTTTCGATTCCCTGAACTCCGTGGAGAACATGGAAGTCTCCATGGCTGCGGTGCGGGAAACCCACGCCGTTTGCGAGGCCGCCATCTGCTACACCGGCGATATCCTCGATCCCCGACGGCCCAAGTACTCCCTCGACTACTACCTCGAGATGGCCCGCCGGCTGGAGGAGATGGGCGCCCACGTTCTGGCCATCAAGGACATGGCGGGTCTCTGCAAACCCTACGCCGCCGCCGAACTGGTGAAGGCCTTGCGCCAGGAGGTGGGTATTCCGATTCACTTCCATACCCACGACACCAGCGGCGTGAGCGCGGCTTCCATCCTCAAGGCTGCCGAGTCTGGAGTGGATGTGGTCGATGGCGCCGTTTCGTCCATGAGCGGTCAGACCAGCCAGCCCAATCTCAACTCGATTGTGGAAGCCTTGCGCGGCCAGCCGCGGGACACGGGGCTCGACCCCGGGACCTTGGGCGGCTACTCGGATTACTGGGAGCTCGTCCGAGACTTCTATCGACCCTTCGACAGCGGTCCGAGGTCGGGAGACGCCAAGGTCTATCTGCATGAGATACCGGGCGGACAGTACACCAATCTGCGCCAGCAGGCGGCAGCCATGGGTCTGGGTTACCGCTGGAGCGAGGTGGAGTCCACCTACGCCGAGGTGAATCGGCTCTTTGGCGACATCGTCAAGGTCACCCCTTCCAGCAAAGTGGTGGGAGACCTGACGCTGTTCCTGTTGGCCAAGGGGATGGCTCCGGAGGATCTACTCCAGTTGGACGTCAAGCACGATCTCGCACTTCCCAACTCGGTGATCGATCTCTTTGCCGGTTCGCTGGGAACTCCCCCGGGAGGATGGCCGCCTCGCTTGCAGACAATCATCTTGCGGGGCGCTGAACCGAGCTGCACGCGCCCCGGAGCCGATCTGCCGCCCGCCGACTTCGTCAGGACTCGGAAGTTGCTGCAGCGAAAGCTCAGACGGGATGTCCGCCATGACGAGGTGTTGAGTTACCTGCTGTATCCGGATGTGTTTCTGAACTACGTGGCGACCCATCGAAAATTCGGCGACGTCGGCGTCCTCCCGACTCCCCAGTTCTTTTACGGCATGCAGTCGGGGGACGAAATTGCGGTGGATATCGAGCCCGGCAAGACCCTGGTGATCAAGTTCCTGACCATCAGCGAACCCAACCCCGACGGCCGACGAACCGTCTTCTTCGAGCTCAACGGACAGCCACGAGAGGCGGTGGTGCGCGACGAAAGCCTGAAAGAGGCCGCTCCGGCCCATCCCAGGATCAGCCCCGGGGAGCCCGGGCACGTGGGGCCCCCGTCGCCCGGGGTCATTACCCACGTGTTCGTCCAGTTGGAGCAGAGAGTGGACAGGGGCGGAAAACTGTTCACCCTGGAAGCCATGAAGATGCAGAGTACGATTTACGCCCCGGT
The DNA here is from genome assembly GCA_963665655.1 of Terriglobia bacterium. Taxonomy (GTDB): domain Bacteria; phylum Acidobacteriota; class Terriglobia; order Versatilivoradales; family Versatilivoraceae; genus Versatilivorator. Next base: position 1,698,302 of record OY762429.1, on the reverse strand, counting down.
GGCCGGACGTGTCAGCCGGATACTGGTGGGGGCAGGGCAGCACGTCGAGGCCAAGGACCTGTTGCTGACCATCGAATAATCGCCGGCAGTACCCGCCGGCGGGGTTCGTCCCGTGACCGGTCTTATCGTCAATTTCGTCGGCAAGGTCGTTCGCCATCGGGGTCTCATCCGGTCGATGGTGGAACGCGATCTCAAGAGCCGCTACGTGGGTTCGGTCATGGGGATCTTCTGGTCGGTGATCCATCCGCTGGCGCTGCTGGTGTGCTACACCTTCGTGTTTTCGGTGATCTGGAAATTACAAATACAACACCCCCGGTTTCCCGAGACCGGAACGGCCAGCTTTGCCATCTACCTGTTCTGCGGCATCCTTCCCTGGATGATGTTCCAGGAGACCCTGACCCGCTCCAGCAACGTGCTGGTGGACAACGCCAACCTGATCACCAAGACCTTGTTCCCCTCGGAGATCCTGCCGGTGGCCGTACTGATCGCCAACCTGGTGAACCATCTGATCGGCTTGGCCATCTTCCTGGTGATCATCCTCTTCTACCTGCAGGACCTGAGCTTTTTTGTGCTGTTGATTCCCCTTTACCTGCTTCCCCTGATGCTGTTTGCCCTGGGGCTGAGCTGGGTGGTCTCGAGTCTTCAGGTGTTTTTGAGGGACACCGCCCAGGTGGTGGCGGTAGTCCTGACCTTCTGGTTCTTTTTTACTCCCATTTTCTATACCGAAGAACACCTGAACAGCGTCAGCGACAAGCTGGTCCTGGCCATGCGCTTCAATCCGTTGGCCGAAGTCGTGATTGCCTACCGCAAGATGTTGCTGTTTGCCGAGATGCCGTCCTGGCAGGGCATGATTCCCCTCTACGGGATGGCTCTGGCTGTCTTCGTGTGCGGCGGTCTGGTGTTCCGCTACGTCAAGCGGTCCTTTGCCGATGTGCTTTAACCGATGGTTACTGCCATGAAATCTCCATGGCGCATTCCCTTGCTGGCCGTGGGCCTGGTCCTGCTGGGGGAGGGGCCGGTCCAGGCAACGCCGGATTTTCTGCCGGAGGCCGGCGCCTACCACGCCTATGTGGATTCCACCCTTCTCTTCGCGTTTGAGTTGACCCCGAGCCGGGAAGCCTTCATCGAAGTCATCAACCTGGGAGAGACCCGTCGCTGCCTCTCGGTGGACCGGATCTTCCTGCGAACGGATCAAGGGCAGCCCCTGCGGTTCGACACCTTTCTTTACGATGGCCGCAAGTCCAAGCTGGAGGGCAATCCCCGGGCTTGCATCCGCCAGCGCACCCGGCGCAGATTCGAGCTCGGCTACAGCTTCGACTTCCCGGGGCAAGTGCGCAAAGTTGTCTTTCTGGTGGGACGACTTGCCTATCGGCTGCAGCCGGTCGGTACTGCGGACTATCGGAGGTTCGTCGGGAATTTCGACAAGATCAACATCGGGGTCAGCAGTGATCACCTCAAGAAATTCCAGTTGGGCGTGCTCTACGGCAGAAACTTTTATGGTTCCAGGATTCGTTGCCGGCGGGTGACGGCCCCCTTTGTCAGCAAGGGGACACGAGGACCCGTGACCCTGTTGAGCACCTTCCCCAGGCGTACCGAAAAGGCCAGGAAGAAAAAGAAGACCGGAAGTGTGAGCATCGCCTTGAAGCTGGATGCCAACGGAGAGGTGGTTGAAGCCCTTCCCGAGTCCAGCCTGGAGTTCGGGCTCACTGAACGGGCGCTCTATGAGGTGAAACACTGGTGGGACTTTGCTCCGGCCTGCCAGGACGGCAAGCCGGTGGCCGGCGATCATCGGGCCAAGGTGGTCTATCGTTTGGAGCAGGATGACTGAAAAGCGCCGGCAAAGGCCGGCAACATCGCCGCCGCCATCCCATCACAATTCCACCGACTCGCAAACCTCGAAGTATTTCCTGCCTGGTTGAATGCGAATGGCCTGCTCCATCGGGTCGTGTTCCAGTGCGATAATCCAGTTTCCCTCGCATGCCTGGTGCAGATAGCGCCGCTTCTCCTCGATGGTCGTCAGGGGATAGAGGTCATACCCCATAAGGTAGGGTAGCGGAAGGTGAGAGGCGGTGGGCATCATGTCGCCGCAATAGAACAGCGTGGTGTCGCCGTCCTGAATCTTGACCATCTGCAAGCCCGGGGTGTGTCCATTGGAGATCAGGAGGTGGAGGCCGGGGAACAGCTCGCGGGGGCCATCCAGGATTGTGAGCAGGGGGTGGTCGCGGAACGGCTCGATATCCATTGGCATGTAGCTGCCCCGATCCTTCTCGGAGGGGTTCAGGGCTCGTTCCCATTGACGCTGCTGAATGTAGTGCCTGGCCGACGGAAAGGTCAGCTCCAACCGGTCGTTCCGGTAGCAGGTCGCGCCCCCGGCATGGTCGAAATGGAAGTGAGTCAGGATGACGTCGGTGATGTCTTCCGGCGCGATGCCGTGGCCCTCCAGCGAGCCCAACAGGGTGTATCGGCTATGGTCCAGGCCGTAAATCTCTTTGAGTTTTTCGGAGAACTTGTGGCCGCAGCCGACGTCGACCAGAATCTTGCGCTTTCCGTCCAGAATCAACAGCGCCCTCATGGCCAGGGGGATCCGGTTGCGTTCGTCGCTGGGATTGGTCCTGCTCCAGAGTGTCTTGGGGACGACACCGAACATGGCGCCGCCGTCGAGGCCGAAACGGCCGGTTTCCAGGGACACGATCCGGTAGGGCCCTATTTTCATTGCTTGATGCTCAGCGCAACCCCATCCCTGAGGGGAATGATGGTGGTCAGGACGTCTTCGGATTGAAAGGCCAGTCGATTGAAGGCCCGTATTCCCGCCGTGCTGGGGGCGTCGTCTTCTTCGACCACTCGTCCCTGCCACAGGGTGTTGTCGGTGATGAGCAGCCCCCCTTTCTTCAATCGAGGGACCGCCTGGCAGAATACTTCGGGATATTCGTGCTTGTCCACGTCGTTGAGGATGATATCGAAGGATCCCGGTTCTTTGGCCAACAGGGAGAGGGCGTCACCGGTTCGGTAGTCTACCAGACCTTCGATTTGGGCCTGTCGGAAAAACCGTGCGGCCAGGGCGGCGTTCTCCGCGGAGCCGTCGGTACAGATGATCCGACCCCCCGATGGCAGGCCCCTCGCAAACCAGATCGCCGAGTAGCCATAGCCGGATCCCAGCTCGAAGATGCGTTGCGCTCGCGTCAGGTGCGCCAGTTGGCAAAGCAGACGCCCTACCAGGGGTCCGATGATGGGAAATCTCTTCTCGGCGGCGATACGCTCCATTTCCTGGAGCGTGGAGTCCCGCGGGGGAGTCAGGGAATGGAGGTATCGAACGATGGATGGATCCAGAATGTTCATGGGGTTTTCTCCTGTGGGCCAGGCTCTTGGCGTGCTCGCCCCACTGGGATCTTATGGTAATCTGGACTGGCGGGCAATGGTCGCCTCGGGTGATCCCTCCAGGAGTTGTCCCTGCATGGGCCGGGGTTGGCGCCAAGCTGGGTCAAGAGGATTGCAGGATGATTATCGGGTTGTTCGGGGAAGATTCGCCACTGACTCTCGCTTTGCAGAATGACTTGAAAGAGAAGGGATTCGGTTCGTGCCGGTCCACCCAGCCCCTGTCGCGGGAGCAGTCGCAGCACCTGGTTTTTCGAAAACGCCAGCTGCCTCCCGATTGGGAATCCCTGGGTCAAGCGGGAATGGTGTTGGTCTGGGTGGGTGAACCGGTGGAGCCGGCGGTGTCCTTCGACCTGGTGCTGGCGCCCGGCCAATCCAATGGGGAAGCCTTGGAGAAGCTCACCCGCCTGGTGCGGCGGAAATTGACCGGCCCGCCGCGGCCCTCCTGGGACGAGTATTTCATGAGGATTGCGCAGGTGGCTTCCATGCGAAGCAACTGCATCAAGCGGAAGGTGGGCGCCGTGGTGGTGAAAGACCGCAGGATCGTTTCCACCGGCTACAACGGGACCCCGCGCGGAACAAGGAACTGCAACGAGGGGGGATGCCCGCGCTGCAGTGCGCTGGCGGCCAGCGGAACCCGGCTGGACGAGTGTCTCTGTTCCCACGCCGAGGAGAACGCCATTACCCAGGCGGCCTACCACGGCACCAGCGTCAAGGACGGATGCCTCTATTCCACCTTTTCGCCCTGCCTGATGTGCGCCAAGATGATCATCAACAGCGGGATCATCGAGGTGGTGTTCAACGTGGGGTATCCACTGAACGACGCGACCTATTGGTTGTTCGAGGAAGCCGGAATCACGATCCGGGAATACCGGATCGACTGAGGGTCAGTACTTTTGCATGATGACGGCCAGGAGGTTGTGTTTCATGAGCAGGAATCTGCGGGTTTCGTAACCTTCGAACAACTGGGTCACGTCCCGGTTCTGGTAGATTTTGCGGATGGACATGGCGCGATCGGTGGGAGTGCGTTCCAGGTTGGCTTCGGTAACGATGCGGTATTGGTGGATCCAATCGGAGCCGCCAGACGGTCTGGTCTGAAAGAGGGCAAAGATCAAGCTCTTCGACTTCATCATGGCCGATACTCTGGCGATAAACAGGGAGGCGAATTCGGGATCCAGATAGCTCAGCAGATCCCAGCAAATCAGTCCGTCGAAGAAGTCGACAGGGTATTTGAAATTCTCTCTGAAGAACTTGCTCGCAACCAGGGCCCGTTGATCGTTGAATGCAGTCGAGTATTCGGGTTTTGAGTAGGCTTCCAGCAGGTCTTCCACGTATAGCTTGACTTCGCGTCCGAAAAAGAACTCGACGTTGGATCCTGTTGGAACGCCGATATCCAGCAACACCGCCCTTTTGTTGCGGGCGATGGCACGCAGAAACTCCTTCAGGACATCGGCCTGCATTCTGACCGCAAGGGGGCGGTCCCGCCCTCCGGCCAAACCGGTTGGAATCGGTTCAAGCTCATTCATCGTGCAGCCCGGGTTCCGTCCGCCGACAAGCGGTCACCGTTCGCATCTTCCATAGGGACGGCGCGTCTCCGACAAACCTTACCATAGGAGATCCTGGTGGTTCAGCCCGGATTGCCACCGTTTCCCGCAGACGCAGATTCATAGGCGCGATCGAGGATCTCCATGGGGTGCATCACTTGTATGTCATGCAGGTGGGCCATCCGCAGGCCGTAAGCGATTTGAAGGAGACACCCGGGGTTTCCGGTGGCCACCACCGCCGGCCCGCACTGCTTGACATCCTCGATCTTGCGCTCCAGGATCCGCATCGACAATTCGGGGTGTGTGATGTTGTAAATTCCCGCGCTCCCGCAACATTGGTCCGGATATCGCAACTCCAGCAGCTTCAGCCCCGGAATCTGCTGCAGCAGGCGGCGCGGGGCCTGGGCAATTCTCTGGGCATGCAGCAGGTGACAGGGGTCGTCGTAGGCGATCTTCAGCTCCAGCCGGCCCGGCGGGGACAGAGCCGGCAGCCCGTCCAGAAACTCCGAAATATCCACGACCCTTTGGCTGAAGGACCGGGCTCGGGATGAGAACTCGGGATCGTTGGCGAGAAGGACCCCGTACTCCTTGAGCTTGGCGCCGCAGCCGGCCGCATTGACGATGACCGCCGAGACGCCGGCCTGCTCGAAGGCCTGAATGTTCCTTTTCGCCATCTCCTGAGCCGTCGCCGTGATGCCGGCGTGGGCATGGAGAGCGGCGCAGCAGACCTGGGAGGACGGGACGACGATCTCGCAACCGTTTCGTTGCAGGACTCGAATGGTGGCGCGGTGAATGCCGGCAAAGATTTCGTTCATGACGCACCCGGTGACCAATCCCACTCGGCGCCGGGTGGGCCCTGCGCTCCTGAAGATCGCTCCGAGTTCAACCGGGGCGGGGCGTCCTCCCAGGTCGGGAAGCAACCGTTCCAGGCCGGCCAACCGCGACGGTATCAGCTTCAGGGAAGCCAGGCTCCGAACCAATGCCTGCAAGCCCAGGCGCTGGTAGAGACGCAGCAGATGGAAATGGAACCGCAGGAGCCGGGGAGAGGGGAAAACCCAGCCGAAGACGTAGTGGCGGAGGGCTTGCACCAGCAGGGGGCGCTTCAGTTGTTGCTCGACGATCTCACGGGCCTGCTCCACCAATTCGCCGTAGGGCACGCCTGAAGGGCAAGCCGACTCGCAGGCACGGCAGTCCAGGCAGGCGGAGATGTGCTGAGCGAAACTGCCGGCGACCGGCAACCTCCCGCGTTGCTGGGCTTGCATGAGGTAGATGCGACCTCTGGGCGAGTCCGCCTCTTTCCCCAACTCGACGTAGGTCGGACAGGCTTGCAGGCAAAGTCCGCAGTGGACGCATTGAGGAGTCAAGTCCGCCGGGACGGCGCTGCCTGACTGATGCGGATGGGCTGGTGATTCCACGGGTTCCTCGGATGTCGAGAGCCCCACGACCGGGACCGGTACCCGACCGGCGACCGCTGCACCGGGGCCGCGGTCCGGCCGGGGTCAAACCACGAATCTGCCCGGGTTCAGGATCTCCCGGGGGTCGAGGCGGTTCTTGATCTGCCTCATCAACTTCAGGTCCTTGTATCGATAACCCCAGGCATCGACGCGGTTCTTCAGGCAGGCAGGACCCCTTTCAATGACCACGCTGCCGCGTACCGCGTTCAACAGGCTCCGCCACCTCTCGATCAGACCCGCCAGTCTCCCTGCCTGAGTGGTTGAAGGATCGAGATGACAGAAAATTCGGATCACCCCGCTTCCCGCGTGGGCTCTCAAGAAGAATGGCGCCTCGATATCGGACACGTGCCTCTCAATCTCCTCGATCCATTGGACCAGTTGATTGGGAAGGATGTTGACCTTGAGCCTGGCGCTTTCCAGGGGTGGTTCCGCCATGCAGAAGTGGTCCTCCCGCAAGCAGTCCCAGAACCGGGCTTGCTCCCGGGAGTCGCTGACCACCAGGTCCCCGTCCAGGCAGGACCCCCAGATCTCTTTCAGTTCCTCGACCTGCCAGTTGACCGCTGCTTCCAGATCGCCGAACCTGACCGCCAGGGCATTGCCTGCGATCTTTCCGTTCCAATCCAGCTTCCGGTCCAGCCGACGCGAGGCGCCGCCGTCAAGGAATTCAACGGCAATGGGAATCAGTGGGGAACGCAGCAGCTTGCTCAAGGCGCTTCGCACCGGGGGGAGTTTCTTGAAGAGACCTACGACCGTCTTCTCCACGGGCGGAAGGGGCTTGAGCTTGAAGTAGAAATCGGAAAAGACGCCGAGGGTGCCGAACGAGCCCGCATAGAGCTTGCACATGTCATATCCGGTGACGTTCTTGACCACTCTCGAGCCAAATCGCGTTCGGCACCCGTCCGCCTGGATCACACCGACTCCGAGCAGGTAGTCGCGCAGGGTCCCGTGGCCGAATCGCCCCGGCCCGCTGGCGTTGGTGGCCACCATCCCCCCCAGAGTCGTCTGCCGGTAGGCGGGTGGATCTACGGGCAGGCACAAGCGATCGGCCGCCAGCAGTTCTTGCAGCCGTCCCAGGCGGCACCCGCTTTCCACCCTCACCACCAGGTCCTGGGGCTCGTATTCCGGGATTCTGTCCAGGCGGGTGGTTGCGAGAGCCAGATCGAAGCGCTCGGGAGGGTTTCCGAGGTCCTGGCGGCTCCCGGAACCGTAGGGCACGACGGCCCAGTGCTCGTGCTGAGCCGTGCGCAGCAATTCACCGATCTCCTCGGGTGTTCGCGGAGCGGCGGCCCGGTCGGGCCGCTTCCCCTGCACGGTGAACGCCTCCAGTTGGGAAGCGGGCAGGGCGCAGGAAACCTGGGGATCGGCCTCCGACGCCGGGGAATGCTTCGTCACGGAACGCCCTCGAGATCCTGAGCCCGGTCCAACCATGTGTGACACTCGTCCTGTGTGCGGCGTGGCGGCCGTCAGGGACGGCCCGGTCAGAACCGCACGAACTCCGGGTCGTCTTCGAACCGGCTGAGACGATCGCGCCGGTCTTCCGAGAGGGACGACATCTCGCCGCATCCGCGTCGCATGGGAAATATCTTTTGCGGATTGGCCAGATTGTCCGGATTGAAGACCTGCTTGAGCCGTCCCATCACCTGTAGATCGGCCTCGCTGAAGAACAACCTCATGAATTCTCTCTTTTCCAGACCGATTCCGTGCTCTCCGCTCAAAGTCCCTCCCACATCGATGCAGCAGCGCAAAATGGCGCCGGCCAGCGCCATGACCTTGTCCCGGGCATCGACCTGGGCGATGTCGTAGAGGATGATGGGATGAAGGTTCCCGTCCCCGGCATGAAACACATTGGCCATCCGCAAACCGTATTCCCGGCCCAGGCTCTCGATGCGGCCAAGGACTTCCGGAAGCTTGCTCCGCGGAATCACGCCATCCATGGTGTAGTAGTTCGGACTGATGCGACCATAGGCGCCGAAGGCGTTTTTTCGTGCCGCCCACAGCTTCTTGCGTTCATCGGCCGAGCCTGCGACGCGTACCTCGCGGACCTGGCGGGATCGAATGACCTCCAGGATTTCCTCCAGTTGCTGGTTGATGCCGGCCTCCAGGCCGTCCACTTCGATGAGCAGCACGGCCGCGGCGTCCTGGGGAATGCCGCTGGCGTAGACTCCGGCTTCGATCGCCTGAATCGTGTTCTTGTCGATCATTTCCAGGGCCGCGGGTACGATCCCCCGCGCGATGATGCCGGAAACCGTCTGGGTTGCTTCCGAGACCGAGTCGTAGACGGCCAGGAGCGTCTTTACCGCCGGCGCCGAGTGCAGCAGGCGAACCGTGGCCTCAGTCGCGATTCCCAGGGTTCCCTCGGAACCGACGAAGGTTCCCACCAGGTCGAAGCCGACCGGGTCTCCGGCGGCGGTTCCCAGGCAATAGACTTCGCCGTCCGGCAACACCGCTTCCAGCGCCAGCACATGGTTGGTGGTGACGCCGTACTTGAGCGTATGGGGTCCGCCGGCGTTTTCGGCTACGTTGCCTCCGATGGTAGATGCCACCTGGCTTGACGGATCCGGTGCATAGTAGAACTCGTCGGCTTCTACCGCCCGGGTGACGTGCTGGTTGACGACTCCCGGCTGAACCCGGGCCAGGCGATTCTCCAGGTCGATCTGCAAGATGCGATTCATCCCGGAAAGCTCCAGGACGATACCGCCCTCGGCGGCAATGGTTCCCCCGCTCAAGCTGGTGCCGGCGCCTCTGGCCAGAAAGGGGATCCCGTGGCGGCGGGCGAGCCTGACAACCTCAAGCACTTCCCGGGTGGAGCTTGGGAAGACCACGAAATCGGGCATGCGGGAATGGAGGGTCAACCCGTCGCATTCATAGACCAGCAGTTCTTCCGGGGTGTGGAGGACCCTGTCGCCGTCCAGCAAGTCCACCAGTTCCTTCCGGATCGCGGTTCGGGAGAAGTTCGGTTCAGAGGTTTCAGCAGCCATGATGTCGCATTATAGCCCAGCTTGGAGGCTGATACCCCGCCGGCAGACCCTCGCTGTGGGCTACTGTTCCAGCCTGTTCAGGACGGCCAGGAGAAGAGACAGGGCGATAACCGCCAGGCCTGCCCAGTAGAGCAGCCGCCAAAACAGGTCCTGGAAGGATGTTTCCTGCCGTCGATTGGGGTTGGGCAGCGTGAAGGCCAGGGCGGCGCCTGCCAATGCGCCCCCAAGGTGAGCGGCGTTGTTGGCTCCGATGAAGAGGCCGAATACGAACGCATAGATAATCCAGTGGACCAGTTGTTGTTGCAATATTCTGCTCCAGGATCCCCAGCGTCGGGAGAGGACTGCTGCCATGGCGATCATGCCGAAGACGGCTCCCGATGCTCCGGCGGTCACCAGCCAGGGCGGGTAATACCAGTTGCTGATGGCGAAGCCGATGACCCCGGTGGCCAGGTAGAACACCAGGAACCGTTCCTTGCCCAAGAGCTCTTCCAGCAGCGGGCCGATGAACATCAGGGCATAGGAGTTGAACAGGAGGTGGATGATGCCGATGTGGATGAAAATGGCCGATACCAGGCGCCACCATTCCCCCTGGGCTACCAGGAGGGGCACGTCGGCTCCCCATGCCACCAGGGCCTGCCCGTTTCCCCCGGTCAGAAGCCGGCCGAAATCGGTGGCCGTGCCCTGCTGCTCGGTGGCGAACATGGCCAGGAAGACGAGGAAATTGGCGGTCAGAAGCCCGTAAGAGACGGGTGTGTATTGGGGCAGGATGTTGGCCAGCAGCTTGCCAAGCCCGCTGGGTCGCCGGCGGAGCCTGGTCCCGCAGAGGGAGCACACGGACTCCTGCACGCCGACCAGAGCCCGGCAGGAGGGACACATTCTGGTGGTGACCTGGGTGCCGCGCCACAGGTTTTTCCAGTAATCGAGCTGCTTTTCCAGTCGCTGGGCGACGATGCGCAGCTTCCAGCGAAGGCGTGGAGGCAGCATGGGCAGGATCCCTCGGGCGGTTGCGGATGTCCTGGAATGACGCCGACCAACTCATCTTAAGGGAGCCGTGCGTGGGAGACAAGACCCTTCCGGTGGCTCCCGTCGGGCACCTTACCGGCCCGGCGTCCGCCCCCCCACCGCATGCGACTCCCCCTCAAGGGGGGAGTGAACTTGGCGTCGCCCGCCGTCGAGCCGGTGGGGAGCAGACTCCCCGCACGTGAGTGACGATCACAGGGTCCACCCAACGGGCCGGTGACAATTACGAACCACACTCCCTGTGAAAACTGTTATCATCCGAAGGCGTTTTTGGCCCGGCAGCTTGGAGGTCGGAGGGTTGCACGGCAGTCCAACCCGGGCGGTCCCGTCGCAGGAGGCGCAGCGTGGTGAACACGATCCAGGGAAATCTGAATGCCGCGGGGCTCAGCTTTGCCGTCGTGCTGAGCCGTTTCAATGGTTTTGTGACCCACCGGCTGCTGGAAGGCGCTCTGGACGCGCTGACTCGAACCGGTGCGGCTGAAGGCGATATCGACGTGATCAAGGTGCCCGGATCTTTCGAGATCCCTCTGGCAGCCAGGAAGGCGGCAGGCAGCGGAAAGTATCACGGGGTGATCTGCCTGGGGACGCTGATTCAGGGAGACACTCCCCACTTCACCTATATCTGCAACGAGGTCACCAAGGGCATTGCGTCGGTCTCCCTGGATTCGGAGGTGCCGGTGGCCTTCGGTGTGGTTACGGCGGATACCGTTGAACAAGCCATCGACAGGGCGGGGCTCAAGTCCGGCAACAAGGGATTCGAGGCGGCCATGTCGGCCGTCGAAATGGCCAATCTTCTGAAGGAACTGGCCCGCATGCCTCGCCAGGGGGCGTGATGATGGCGCAGGAAAAGAACAAGCCAGGGCGCGCCCGGCACAGTCTGTATGCTGAAGACTCCAAACAGAGCGCTGCAAGCTGTTGAAGACGAACACTTTTCTATCGCATGCGCAGCGGCCTGGTGAGAAATGCGGGCTTGGACAGCACGATTTTTCGGAGCGGCTCTTGAGGACATCGATCCATGGGCGGACGAAGGCAGGGGCGAGAGCATGCGCTGCAGATGCTGTTTCAATGGGACCTGTCCAAGGCGTCGTTCAACGATGTCCGGAGGACCTTCTGGACCCTGAACCGGGATTCCGAGGCTGATACCCGAGCCTTCGCCGACCATCTCGCCGGCGGCACCGTCCGCCATATCGCTCAGATCGACGTTCTGCTGGCCCGCCACGCCGACCATTGGCGCCTTCCCCGCATGGCCGCTGTCGACAGAAATGTCCTGCGGCTGGCCACCTTCGAGTTGTTGTACGAAACCCGAACCCCCAGGGTGGTTGCCATCAATGAAGCCCTGGAGATTGCCCGCCGGTTCAGCACCTCGGAGGCCATCCAATTCGTTAACGGCATCCTGGACAGTATCCACAAGGAAGTTGCAACCGAGGGGGACAGGGAGCCTTGAGCCCATCCAAGACCGAGCAGACTCTTGTTGCTCAACGATACGCCAAGCTGGAAAAGATCAAGGCTCTGGGCTGCCCCGTCTACCCGAGCGCTTATTCCTCCACCCATGCTCTGCGTCAGATCCTTGAGCAGCACCGGAATTCGTCCAAGGAAGAGCTGGAAACCCAGCCCGTCACCGTGCGCGTTTGCGGCCGGGTGGTGGCCATTCGAGGCAAGGGCAAGGTCGGTTTCCTGAACCTGTCCGACGGTGAGCACCGCTTGCAGGCATACATTCGCCGAGACGGCGTAGGCGAACGCCTCTTCGGACTCTATCGACTCCTGGACGTCGGAGACTTCCTGGGCGTCGAGGGATTTCTGTTTCGAACCCGGACCGGCGAGCTCACCGTTCATGCCACCGGCATGGAATTTCTGGCCAAGTCATTGCTGCCGCTGCCGGAGAAGTGGCATGGACTCACCGACATCGAAATCCGCTATCGTCAACGTTACCTGGACCTCATCGCCAACCCCGGCGTGCGTGAGGTTTTTGTCACACGCAGCCGTATCATCAGGGGTATTCGAGACTATCTGGATGAGAGGGGATACGTCGAAGTGGAAACTCCCATGATGCAGCCGGTTGCCGGTGGAGCCACTGCGCGTCCCTTCCGCACCCATCACAATGCGCTCGGCATGCCGCTGTATCTCAGAGTCGCACCGGAACTCTACCTGAAGCGGCTGATCGTGGGGCAACTGGAACGGGTCTACGAGATCAACCGGAACTTTCGCAACGAGGGAATCTCAACCCAGCACAACCCTGAATTCACCATGCTGGAGTTCTATCAGTCCTACAGCGACTATCGCGAGCTGATGGACCTGACCGAGGATCTGTTGAAACGGCTGGCTCATGAGATTCTGGGAAGTCCGGAATTCGAATTCAACGGAGTTCGGATTTCCCTGCACGCCTGGGCACGCTACTCCATGAAGGAATCCATCAGGAAGTTCTGGCCAGGCGATGCCTTGCCGGTTCCTCGGTCCGATGAGCTGGAATCACTCACGGACCTGACCCGGCACTGTCGGAGTTGGAACGACCATGCGCGTTCCAGCGGGCTCGAGCCGGTGAACTGCAAACCGGGGGACTCGAGGGGCCAGATGTGGGCCGGCCTGTTCGATGCTGTGGTGGAAAGGCATCTGATCCAGCCGACCATCATCTACGACTATCCCCTCGAGCTTTCCCCGCTCAGCAAGACCAAGCCGGAGAACCCCTCGCTGGTGGAGCGGTTCGAGCTCTACATCGGAGGGATGGAAATCGCCAACGCCTACAGCGAGCTCAATGACCCCGAGGAGCAGGAGCGGCGTTTCGAGGCTCAGGCGGTCGAACGCGACAAGGGGGACGAGGAAGCCCACCGGATGGATGAGGACTACGTCAGAGCCCTTCGCTACGGGATGCCTCCGACCGCCGGGGAGGGGATCGGCATTGATCGGCTCACCATGCTCTTTACCGATTCGGATTCCATTCGGGATGTCATTCTCTTTCCCCTGTTGCGTCCGGAAAAGAAGCGCCAATGAAGACGTTTGAGTGGTTTGTGGCCTGGCGTTATCTTCGGGCACGCCGCAAGCAGACGGTCATCTCCGTGGTGACCCTGATTTCCATCCTGGGCGTGACGGCAGGAGTGGCCGCCATGATCGTCGCCCTGTCCATCAGTTCCGGATTCCGTGAAAATCTGCAGGACAAGTTGCTCAAGGGCACGGCCCATCTCAACGTCAAACCGGTCCTCAGCAGTGAGGGCATCGGGAATTCCGACGAACTGACCTCCAGGATTCGAGAGGTTCCTGGCGTCCGCAACGCTTCGGCGGCCTTGTACGGGCCGGTGCTGATGAGCACGGGTTCGCGACAGGACGGCGTCATGCTCAAGGGCATTGCCGCCGACGATCCACTGGTTCGGGGCCAATTCTTCCAGGTTCGCAAAGGGGACCTGGGTCGACTGGCCGGTAGCGAAGAGGGTCCTGTGGAAGACCACCTGGCCGTCGGGGTCGACCTGGCCGAACGCCTGGGTCTTCTGGTCGGGGATACGGTCAGCCTTTTCAGCGACGAGACCGCCCTGACCCCTCTGGGCGAGTTTCCCCTCAGGCGGCGCTTCAAGGTGGTTGCCATCTATCGGTCGGGACTATACGACTTCGATGCCCAATGGGCGTTTACCGCGCTTCCCTCGGCCCAGAGAGCGCTGGGTACCGGCCGGCGGGTCTCGGTGATCGAGTGCCGGGTGGAGGACATCTACCAGGTCGACCGCATCGCTCTGCAAATCGAGCAGGTCCTGGGCGAAGGCTTCGAGACCATCGACTGGAAGGAGCTGAACCGCCCCGTCTTCGAGGCGCTGCGCCTGGAGAGGCTGGTGATGGTGGTGACCATCGGACTGATCGTCTTCGTGGCCGCCCTGAATATCATCACAACCCTCACCATGATGGTGATGGAAAAGACCCGGGACATCGCCGTGCTGATGTCCATGGGAGCGACCCGGAAAGCCATCCGCAAGATCTTTGTCCTTCAAGGGGTGACCATAGGGGTGGTCGGTTCGTTCTGGGGGCTGATTCTGGGCTACAGCCTCTGTTGGATTTGCGACCGGTACCGGTTGATCCGGTTGCAAGCCGATATCTATTCCTTGACTCACGTTCCGTTCAACCTTTCGGTGGCTGACGGAGTCGTGGTGGCGGCGTCCGCCATCATGGTGAGCTTCCTGGCTACCCTCTATCCCTCGGGGCGGGCGGCGGAACTGAACCCGGTGGAGGCGTTGCGCCATGAGTAGCGGTTCGCCCCGGTCGACTCCGAGGAGAACGCCTGAATCGACCCGTGGCTCCAACGCCGGCCATGGAGCCGGCTCCCGGTCGGCCGACTCCGTCGTCGGCGCCCCGGGGGCCCCGCCTGCCATTGAGGTCCGGGACCTGGACAAGTTCTACTTCATGCCGGGCCAGCGCCTGGAAGTGCTGAAGGGGCTGAACCTGACAGTCGGTCCGGGAGAGCTGGTCGCGGTGGTCGGCCAGTCGGGTTGCGGCAAGAGTACGTTGCTCCATATCCTGGGGGCCTTGGATCGCCCCACAAGCGGGTCGGTTCGATTCGGGGGGGTTGACCTGCAGGACCTGGACGCCGAAGGCCTGGCGCGATTCCGGAGGTCCTCGGTAGGGTTTGTCTGTCAGTTTCATAACCTGCTTCCCGAATTCTCGGCGCTGGAGAACGTCAGCATGCCGCAGAGGATTTCCGGCGCCTACCGGGACGAACGGACAGGCAGGGAAATGCTTGCCCTGGTGGGTCTGGAAAGCCGGCTGCATCATCGTCCGGGGGAGTTGTCGGGGGGCGAGCAGCAGCGGGTTGCCATCGCCCGAGCCCTGGCGAATCAGCCTCGATTGGTGCTGGCCGACGAGCCGACCGGAAACCTCGATAGTCGAACAGGGACAAGGGTTTTCGAGCTTTTTCGCGAGATCCAGCGCGACAAAAAACATACTTCCATCGTTGTCACGCACAATGCTAGAATAGCCTCCAAGTGCGACCGAATTCTGAAGCTGGAGAACGGCAGCCTGGAAGCCGTCAGCGGTACTCATGTTTGAGCGATACACCGAAAAAGCCAGAAGGGTGATCTTTTTCGCTCGGTACGAAGCCAGCCAATTCGGAAGCCCCTCCATCGAGACCGAACACCTTCTTTTGGGTCTGATGCGGGAGGACAAGAGCCTGACCAACCGCTTCCTGCGCTCTCACTCTTCCATCGATTCCATCAAGAAAGATATTGAGGGACGAACCATAATTCGGGAGAAGGTGCCGACCTCGATCGACCTTCCCCTGAGTACGGAATGCAAGCGAATCCTCACCTTTGCAGCCGACGAGGCTGAACGCCTGCGCCACCGGCATATCGGGACCGAACACCTGCTGTTGGGGATTCTTCGCGAAGACAAGTGCCTGGCCGCGGAGATCCTGCATGAACGAGGGCTGAAGTTGACTTCGATCCGCGAGGAACTGAGTCGCACCCACTCGGAAAAACCCGTGGTCAGCCGGTCCAAGGAAACGCCGCTGCTGTCGGAATTCAGTCGAGACTTGACCCACTTGGCCATTGAGAGCACCTTGGATCCCCTGGTAGGGCGAGAGAACGAGATCGAACGGGTGATCCAGATCCTCTGCCGGCGCACCAAGAACAATCCGGTTCTGATCGGCGAGCCCGGCGTCGGCAAGACGGCCATCGTCGAGGGCCTGGCGCAACGAATCGTCGAGAACGAGGTCCCCAGCTATCTGGCCGACAAGCGAATTCTGGCTCTCGATCTTTCGCTGATCGTGGCCGGCACCAAGTACCGGGGCCAGTTCGAGGAACGGCTGAAGACGATCATGAAGGAGTTGATCGAGAATCGGAATGCGATCGTGTTCGTGGATGAGCTGCATACCCTGGTGGGCGCCGGCTCGGCAGAGGGGTCGCTGGACGCCGCCAACATCCTGAAGCCGGCATTGAGCCGCGGCGAGATCCAGTGCATCGGCGCCAGCACGCCGTCGGAATTCCGCAAGTCCATCGAAAAGGACAGATCGCTGGAAAGACGGTTTCAGGCCGTCAAGGTTCCGCCTCCCACGGAAGAGGAAGCGGTCCGTATTCTCAACGGGGTCAAGGAGCGCTACGAAAAGTTTCACATGTTGAGCTATGACTCCGCGGCTATCGAAACCGCCGTCTATCAGGCCAATCGCTACATTCCGGATCGTTTCCTGCCGGACAAGGCCATCGATTTGATCGATGAGGCCGGAGCCAGGGTCAAGCTGCGCCAGGACAGCCTTCCCAAGGAGATGACGGAGATACAGAAGAAGATCAAGGTGATCGTGGCTCGCATGGAATCGGCCATTTCCAACCACGAGTTCGAAAAGGCGGAGATCTATCGCAACGAGGAGCGCATTGCCCTGGAACACCTGCGGTCGATTCAGGAGAAGTTCAATCTGGACGACTCCGGCGGCGGCACGGTGACCAGGGAAGACATCGAGAGCGTTGTCGCCAAGTGGACGGGCATTCCCGTGACGGCCATCAAGGAGGAGGAGATGGCCAAGCTGATGCGCATCGAGGAGGAGCTTCACAAGCGGGTCATCAGCCAGGACAAAGCCATTGGAGCCCTGGCCAGGGCCATACGCAGGTCTCGGGCCGGGCTCAAGAGTCCCAACCGTCCGGTGGGTTCCTTTCTGTTCCTCGGGCCTACCGGCGTGGGCAAGACCGAGGTGGCCCGCTCGCTGGCGCACTTTTTGTTCGGCACCGAGAAGGCTCTGATCCGGTTTGACATGTCGGAGTACATGGAGAAGCACTCGGTCTCCAAGTTCATCGGTTCACCGCCGGGCTACGTGGGGTATGAAGAGGGAGGGCAACTGACCGAGCGGGTCAAGCGGGCGCCCTATTCCATCATCCTGCTCGACGAGATCGAAAAATCCCATCAGGATCTGTTCAACATCCTGCTCCAGGTTTTCGAGGACGGACAGCTAACCGACGGGCTCGGCAATACGGTCGACTTCAAGAACACTATCATCATCATGACCTCCAACCTGGGGGCCCGGTTCCTGGAGAAGAAACATCAGTTGGGGTTTCACGGCACCAACCGGGAGGTTAACGAGGCCAGGATGGAGGAGATGGTTCTCTCCGAGGTCAAGAAGGCCTTTAATCCTGAATTCATCAACCGCCTGGACGAGGTCATCGTCTTCAATTCGCTGACGGATGATGACCTCGAAAAGATCGTCGAGTTGCTGGTGAATCAGATCAATGCCAGCATGGTGGCCAAGAACGTCAAGATCTCTCTGACCCCCGATGCCACCCGTTGGATCCTCGAAAAAACCTGCCATGACCGGTCTTACGGGGCCAGGCCTC
Source organism: Terriglobia bacterium (assembly GCA_963665655.1). GTDB lineage: Bacteria > Acidobacteriota > Terriglobia > Versatilivoradales > Versatilivoraceae > Versatilivorator. Next base: position 1,680,651 of record OY762429.1, on the reverse strand, counting down.
TCCGTCGGGCCCTGCAACGGTACGTAGAGGACCCGTTGTCCGAAGCCCTCATTCAGGGAGATGTCGAGCCGGGCTCTGAAATCGAGATCTACGAGGTGGACAAGGGCCTTTACTATCGGGATCTGAAAAAAACTATCATTGAGACCTCTCTGCTATACAAATAATTCCCCCCAATCCGCATCCTACATTCGTTTCCAAGGACTTCCGGCAAAGATGCACTTTTTCGTTCAGCCGCGTGGTGGAGGCAGCAATGGGTAAGAAATTCCTCGTTGCCTGCGGGGCGCTCCTGTGGGCGCTGTGCGGATGGCAGGGGCAGGCTTGGGCTCAGAAGAGGGAAATCATCGAAAACATAGAAGTACGAGGAACCAGAAGGGTTCCCCAGGAAACGGTCAAGTTCCACGTTCTCTCCAAGCCCAACGACTTTCTGGATCGGGCCTTGCTGCGGCGCGACTTTCGAACCGTTTGGGAGACAGGGTACTTTGACGACGTTCGGATCGAGCTGGAGGACGGCGATCGGGGCAAGATCGTGATCTTCTGGGTGCAGGAACGGCCCATGATCCGGAGTATCGAATATGAGGGTCTGAAATCGGCCACTCAGACCGAGGTGTTGGAAAAATACCAGGAAGAGAAGGTGGGTATCGGGATCGAAACCCCCTTCGATCCCACCAAGATTCAGCGAGCCATCGTGGTCTTGACGGCTCTCCTGGCCGAGAAGGGCCGCCAGTACGCCGAGATCAGCTACAAGACGGAGGATGTCCCGCCCAACTCCAAGCTTCTCACCTTTGTGATCGAGGAAGGCCCCAAGGTCAAGGTGGAGAAGATCAACTTTCACGGCAACACCGTCTACTCGGACAAGGAACTGCGCAAGTCGATGAAGTTCTTGAAGGAGACCGGGTTCATGTCCTTCTGGACCGGTAAATCCAAGTATGAGAGGCGCCGGTTGGAGGGTTCACTGGAACTGGGAGTCCGCGCCAAATACCACGAGAAGGGCCACATCAAGCTCCTGATCAACGAGCCCAGGGTCGAGGTGCGGGACGTGCGCCGGTGGTCATGGTTTCCGATTCCCTTCAGGCGCAAGACGGCGAAGCGCGTCTTCATCGATGTGGACCTGGAAGAGAACGATCAATACAGGGTGGGCGACCTGCAATTCACCGGCAATACCCTGTACGAGGACAGGATCCTGTTGAGGGTGCTCGGCATGAAGGAGGGAGAGGTCTTCAACGGAGAGCTGATCCGGGAGGGGTTTGAAAACCTCAGGAAGATCTATGGCTCCAGGGGCTATATCAACTGGACTCCGATCCCGAGGCAGGAAGTGGACGAGGTCGAAAAGGTGGTCAACGTCGTCTTCGACTTTGAAGAAGGCAAGCAGTTCTTCCTGAGGCGCATGGATTTCGTGGGCAACACCACCACCAGGGACAAGGTGATCCGGCGGGAAATCCTGGTGCAGGAGGGCGGGGTGTTCGCCACCAATCTGTGGGATGTGAGCATCCTGAGGTTGAACCAACTGGGGTACTTCGACGAGCTCAAATCCGAGGAAGACGCGGAAATCAAGCCCGATCCCACTGCCGGAGACGACAAGACCGGTCAAGTGGATGTCGTCCTCAAGGTGAAGGAGAAGGGCAAGAATTCGGTTTCCTTTTCAGGAGGCACCAGCGGCTTTGGCGGCAGTTTCATCGGCGCCGGCTACTCCACCAACAACTTCATGGGCCACGGCGAGTCCATCAGCATCCAGGCCCAGGGGGGGACTCGGGCCTCCCAGTATGTCTTGAGCTTCACCGAGCCCTACTTCCGCGATCGGCCCTTGACGACCGGATTCACGGTATTCCATCGACGCTACAGCTTTCACGAAGCCGACACCCTGGGCTTCTTCAGCGGGTTGGTGCCGCTGGGGTCGGAGCTGTTCTCCCAGAACAGCACCGGGTTCACTACTTTCGCCAGTTATCCGGTCCGTCCCTTCACCCACTTCGGCATGAGCTACGGATTGGACAAGTCCTCGACCGGGTTCAGCTCCGATGATAACGAGTCCTTCTTCAGCGCGCTCTGGCCCGCCGACCGCTTCTCAGGCCGGACGGCTTTCGAAGGGCTGGTGCGCAGCACCATCACCCCGTCGCTCACCTACAACACCGTCAACAACCCCTTTCAGCCCACCAGGGGCAAGAGTCTCTCCCTGTACCTCCAATTCACCGGGGGACCGGTGTTGAGGGGAGGAGCCAACATCGTGCGGCCCACAGTGGAGGCCAAGTGGTTCAAGCCGGTCAACAAGGGCAGAAACACCATTGGCATGCGCGGCCTGTTTTCCTTTGTCAGCGGTTTCGACGGCTTGCAGCCTCCCGTCTTCGACCGGCAGTTTATCGGTGGCGAGGACAGCATCCGCGGTTTCGATATTCGCCTCATCAGCCCGCTGGCTCTGACGACCTTCGAGAGGACCGAAACGGTGCCCGTGCTCAATCCGGACGGCACTCCCCAGATCGATCCCCTTACGGGTCAGAATCTGGTGAGGCAGGAACCCCGCTATTTCAGCAGCTTTCAGTTCGTGGGCGGAGACACCCAGGTGGTCTACAACCTGGAATATCGGATTCCGATCATGGGTCCGGTCACGCTGGCGCCCTTTTTCGATATCGGCAGATCCTGGGTGATGAGGCGGGCTGCCCTGACCATTGCCGATAATTCCACCGCGGGGCTGGTCGTGTTGGAGGATGGAGCCTTCCGGCCCGTCAGAGCCGGGGAGGAAGTGCAGGTCATTCCGGGGACCGACGACTGGAGGGCCAGCACGGGGATCGAGCTCCAGATCATCATGCCGGTGGTCAACGCTCCCTTCCGTCTGATTTTCGGATACAATCCCTTGCGGTTCAACGAGTTTGTACCGAATCCGACCGGAGCGGCACCCATTCCCATTATCTTCGAAAAACGCAGCGACGTTAAATTCTCGGTGGGCCGGACTTTCTGAATGCTCCGACAGACTGTCATACAAGGACACTCCTTCATGAAGCGTTTCTTTGGTTTTCTGGTGCTGCTGCTGGCGTGCGCCCCTCAGGGCGGGCGGGCACAGGAGGTGCTCTTTTCTCCCGGCACCTTTCCGGTCTATTCGGTGGTGAGGCCGGCCACCAACCAGGCCCTGGTGGTGGGTCGCAACTCCAGGGCGTTGTACGTGGTCAACCTGAGCGAGGCGGCTCCGACCCACACCGAGATCCGTCTGGATGTGGACGGGGACGGCAATCCCTTCCTGGACGGTGACGGTCAGCCCATCCCGGTGGTTTCTCCCTTGGTGGTGGCGGTCAACGAAATCACCGGGAAGGCCGTCGTTGCCAACTACGGGAGCGACAACGTCTCCATCGTCAATCTCGAGACCCAGACTACCGAGGCGGTGGTTTCCGTCGGAGCGCCGGGGGCGGGGCCCCGGGGCGTCGCCATCGACACCGAAAACAATATTGCCATCGTAACGCTGCTGAACGGCAACAGCGTGGAGTTGCTGGATCTCGACACCAATACCCCGGTGTTGCCGGCGCCGATCCCCGTCGGGTCCAATCCCATCAGCGTCGCTTACGACCAGAAGAACGACCTGGCCCTGGTGGCCACTCACGGCGACGCCAGCCTGCAGATGGTCCGTTACAACCTCGAACGGAATATCGCTACCGTGGTAGGCAGTATCTTCCTGGGCAGCGGGCCGCTGGAAGTTGTTCAAAGCGAGGAACTCGAACGGGCCGTGGTTGCCCTTGGTCCTGGCCGGGCCGTCGCCGTGCTGGATACCTCCGACCTCCCCGCAACCTTGGTGGGCCTGGTGGCGTTGAATACCTCTCCAGGGTCCGTCGCCATCAACCCCAAGACCGGGCTCGGCGCCGCCCTGTTGCCCGAGACCAGAACGTTCAGCCTGATCGAACCGGCTACCCTGCGCAAAATCACCACTCCGTCTGCCTTCGTGGGGGACAATCCCACTCACATTTCCGCCAATCCCAACAACAACACCCTTCTGGTGGCCAACCCTCCCCGCGATGCCATCGAAATCGTGTCCATGGGATTCGTCAATTACTTCCCCCTGGTCTCGGACACCTCGCAATTTCGGACCAATCTTGGAATCCGGAACCTGGATCAACAGGAAGCCACGGTTTCCATAAGCTGGGGCAATCAGGAGGGGGTTAGCAGCCGGGAGCGCACGGCCACGGTGGGACCCCGTGGGTTCCTGCAAATCAACCACGTCCTCAGGTGGGTGATGCAGGCCGGCGCGACCACCAACACCTCCGGCTCGCTGCGGGTGATTTCGGACCGGCCGTTCAACAGCTTTATTTCCCTGATCGACAACCAGACCCAGGACCCGTCCCTGCAGGTCGGGGTTTCTCAGGGTTCGCCCAGACTGCTGCTCAGCTCGTCCACCAACCAGGGACGTTTCCGGACCAGGCTGGTCATCATGAACCTGGGCAGCCTCAGCGCGGCCGCCCGTATTCGCGCCAGGGACGGGGAGACCGGCGATGAGAGCGGTCTGATGGGCAGCATCCAGATTCCGCCCAACGGTTTTCACGTCACCGACGATGTTCTCGGCGACCTTGGTCTGGGGAGCAGCTTCGGTCCCCTGGAGATCGATTCCGCTACGGCCCAGCCCATGATTGCCGTGGCTCTGATCACCAGCACCGAGCGCACCGGGGGGTTCCTGGTGGCCGTCCCTGTCGATCTTCCCCTGGTCACGGCTGAATAGAACACGAGTCCCTTCAAAAATAGCGAAAGGACTGGTAAGCTAGGGCCGCATCATCCGTGTTGAGCAACGCGTAAACATCGATAAGGAGTCTGTGTGTCATGACCAGGAAGCATCGAGGGATCATCGCATTCTTGCCTTTTCTCCTGTTTGGATTGATCGGTCCTTTGCAGATTCAGGGCCAGGAGATGGTAAAGGTGGGAGTCATCCAGATCGACCGCGCCATCTTCGAGTCGGAGGAGGGGAAGGCCGCCATGGCCGATCTGCAGAAGAAAGTGGATGCCAAGCAGGAGGAGTTTGCCAAGCAGCAGAAGGAAATCCAGGATCTGCAGGGCCAGATTCAACGTCAGGGAGCCACCTTGAACCAGGAGGCGCAAGCGGCCCTCGCCAGGAACCTGGAAAAAAAGCAGATTACTTTCCAGCGGGCCACCGAAGACGCTCAGCGGGAATTCAATCAACTCCGGACCGATATCTACAACAGGATCGGCAGAAAAATAGCCGTCGAGGTTCAAAAATATGCGGCGGAGAACAACTTCTACCTGATTCTGAATTCATCCAGCCAGAACAGCCAGGTTCTGTTCAATGACAACTCGGTAGACATCACCTCGGACATTATCAAGCGGTTTGACCTGTCTCAGACCGCTCCCGCCACTCCCTCCCCCGCCCAATAGTGGATCCATAAGAGAGGAATCCACGAAGCCTTTTGCAAAATTCGGCAAAAGGCTCGTCTATTGGGCGTCGTTCTGGAAATGTTGTGCGTTTGGAGACGTCGCTGCTGATTCGCCGCTTCGCGGCTACGTTGGCGCAGAACCCCTACGCCCCCGGGCTTCCGCCCGGGGCTACACGAGACCGCTGCTTCGCAGCTCTATAAGGAAGGTCTGTAGGTGGCGTCTCGTTGTAATCCACGCCAACCGCAGCTTCGCAGCTCTTTTCAGGAGTCACGACACTGCGGGGATGCGACATTCTCATTGGTTCTATCGGCCGAGCCTTTGGCAACATTCGTCAGGGTGCGGGGTTTGTTGCCGGAAAGGGTCGTGCCCCCCGGGAGCGCGGGCGTCCCGCCCGCATCCTCTTCCTTCCCGTGCTTCCGCCGCCGTCTTCGGGCTTGCACCCGAGGACAGGTGCTGTCGCCGCCTACGCGGCTCGACTCTTACGCCAACCCTGTTCCATGGGCTCACGCCCACGGCTAAGTGCTGTCGCCGCCTTGGCGGCTAAAGAGTGATCCACGAAGGTCCACGAAGTCCTGGGAAGCCTGTGCTATATTCTTTTGCGCCTTCACACGGGGAGGCATCAGACTTGGGGTTAGACCGATGCTCTTGAATTCCAATCAGATACAACAGATCATTCCCCATCGCTATCCATTCCTGCTGGTGGATGCCATCACCGAGCTGGAACCCGGCAAGAGAATCGTCGGCCTCAAGAACGTGACCGTGAATGAACACTTCTTCAGCGGCCACTTCCCCGGGACTCCTGTCATGCCGGGAGTGCTCATCATCGAGGCCATTGCCCAGGTAGCGGCGGTCCTGGTGCTTCGCGAGATTCCGGATCGCGAAAAGAAACTGGTCTACTTCTCCGGAATAGACAAGGCTCGATTTCGCCGGCCCGTGATTCCCGGGGACCGCTTGGAGTTGGTGGTCGAGGTGCTGCGGTTGAAACCGCGCCTGGGAAAGCTTCGCGGTGAAGCCATTGTGAATGGGACCCGGGTGGCTGAAGCTGAGATCCTGTCGACGATTGTGGACCGAGGGAATCAATGAGCGTTCACCCCACGGCGGTGGTGAGCTCCAAGGCCTCCCTGGGCGAAGAGGTATCCATCGGCCCCTACGCGATCCTGGAAGACGACGTGGTTCTGGGCGACCATTGCCGGGTGGATGCCCACACCGTTATTCAAGGGCCGACCCGTGTAGGGGTGCACTGCCATTTCTTTCCCTTTTGCTCCATTGGGTTTCCACCCCAGGATCTCAAGTATCGGGGGGAGCCAACCGAATTGGTGATCGGCGACCACAATACCTTTCGAGAGTATGTCACAGTCAATCGGGGCACGACTGGGGGAGGGGGACGGACGTCGATCGGGAATCACAACGTCATCATGGCCTACAGCCACATTGCCCATGACTGCTCCCTGGGAAACCATGTTCTGCTGGCCAATGCAGCTACGCTGGCGGGGCACGTCACGGTCGCCGACCATGCCACCATCGGGGCGTTTTCGGGAGTTCACCAGTTTTGCAGGGTGGGCATTTACGGGTTTGTGGGCGGCTACTCCGTCATCACCAAGGACGTCCTTCCCTATTCCAAGACGGTGAGCGCCAGGGAGGCCAAGAATTATGGCGTCAACGTCATCGGCCTGGAGCGGCGCGGATTTTCGGTGGATTCCATCAGGACGATTCGCGCCGCCTATCGGATGCTCCTGCAATCCGGACTCAATACCTCCCAGGCTTTGGGTCAACTCAAGCAGGAACTCGCCGGCCACCCGGAAGTACGGGCGCTGATCGATTTCATTCAGACCAGCGAACGAGGGATCATAAAGTGAGCCGGCAGTGCTCGACGCTCCTACCCAATCCCCGGAACACCTGTGCCCCTATCCGCCCTGGGTTGTCGGAAAGCTGCCGGTGAATCCAATGCCCCGCAAGCAGCAAGCCCCTGAAAGTCCGTCGGACTTGAGCACTGCACAAAAGGAAGTCTTGATGCAGAACCGACGCCGCTGCGGCCTTATTGCCGGCAACGGCCAATTCCCTTTCCTGGTGCTTGAGGCCGCGCGCAGCCTGGGCGTGGATGTGGTGGTGGTGGCCATCAAGGAAGAAGCCTTTCCGCGAATTGCCGATTTGGGCTACAGGACCCATTGGATAAGCCTGGGCCAGCTTGGGAAGCTGATTGAACTGTTGAAGCGGGAAGGGGTTGATCGGGCATTGATGGCGGGTCAGGTCCAGCACAAGCAGATCTTCAGCTCGATCGTGCCGGACAGACGGCTCTTGAAACTCTTGATGAGTCTGGGTTCCAGGAACACCGACTCCTTGATTGGAGGGGTTGCGGACGTCCTGGAGCAGGAAGGGATCCGCTTGATCGATTCCACCGCGTTCCTGAAACCGCTGATTCCTGAGCCCGGGGTGCTGACCCGGCGGTCCCCCAGCGATTCGGAGAACAAGGACATTCACTACGGTCGGCGGATCGCCAAGGAGATGGCTCGCATGGATATCGGTCAATCCGTGGTGGTAAGGCACCAGGCTTGTGTCGCGGTGGAAGCCATGGAAGGTACCGACGCCGCCATTCGTCGGGCCGCCCGCCTGACCGGCAATCAGCCGGTCACGGTGATCAAGGTCAGCAAGCCCCGGCAGGACATGCGCTTTGACGTTCCAGTTGTCGGAGTGCCCACCCTTCGATTGATGGCCGAGGTCCGTGCGTCGGCATTGGCTATTGACGCGCAGAAAACGCTGCTCCTGGATCGAACGGAACTGATAAGGGTTGCCGATCGGCATCGGATTGCCATCGCTGCCTTCGATCCCCAGGACTAGCCCGCCCTGCCGGGCGCGTCGCCTTTTCGGCGCGCGGGCTTCGGGCTTGATGAAATCGAGTGGATCAGCCTATGGACAGGGTCAAGGCCGCGGTCATCGGGACGGGCTACCTCGGAAGACAGCATGTCCGGGTGCTCTCCCAACTGGAAAACGTCGAGCTCGTTGGAGTGGTGGACAAGAACCTGGAGACGGCCCGAGCGGTTGCCGCCGAGTTTTCCACCCGGGCCTGCGGCAGTCACCGGGCTCTGTCGGATGAAGTCTCCGCCGTAATCCTGGCCACCCCCACCCGAGAGCATGCGTCGATCGGCATTGACCTCCTGACCAGGGGAGTCGACCTGTTGGTGGAGAAGCCGATCGCCTCCTCGCTGGCGGAGGCCGATGCCTTGATCGAAGCAGCCAATCGGCACCGTCGCATCCTGCAAGTCGGTCATCTGGAGCGCTTCAATCCTGCGGTGGTGGCAGCCCGCAAGTTATTGACGACTCCCCTTTTTTTCGAAGTGCATCGTCTGGGGGTTTTTGCGGCGCGCAGCCTGGATATCGATGTGGTTTCCGATCTGATGATTCACGATCTGGACCTGGTTCTGGATTTCGTTGGCAGCCCCGTGGAACGGGTGAGTGCCGTCGGTCTGCCCATTTTGACCGATAAGGTGGATATCGCCAATGCCAGAATAGAATTCGCCAATGGCTGTGTCGCCAACGTGACCGCCAGCCGGGTGAGTACCGAAAAGGTTCGAAAGCTGCGCTTCTTTCAGAAGAACCAATACGTATCCCTGGACTTCTCGCGGCAGGATGTGGTGGTGCTGAGCGTCGAGAATCGACCGCCGGGTGAGCCGCCCCTTATTCTGCCCCGCAGGATCGAGACGGCAAGGACGGAACCTCTCAAGGCGGAAGTGGAATCGTTCCTGGAATCCGTTCGGATCCGGAGGCCGCCGAGGGTCTCGGCCGAAAGCGGCAGGGCGGCCCTGGCCCTGGCTCATCGAGTGGCAATAGAGATTCAGGAGCACGCCTACAGGCTCTCGCTGTCTCCCCGGCACCCGTGGTCGGAATCAAGTTCCGAAACATGAAGAAGGACGAACTGCGTTGGTTGTTCTCGCCGGGTTCCGAGGAGAATTCCGGTCAGAGGACACGTGAAGCCTTTCTGATGTCGCTCGTGGCTCACCTGTTGGTTGTGCTCTGGGTGGCATTGGGTCCCGACATCCTGCCGCAACCCGATCCCCCCGAACCGGGGGATCGGGACAGAGCCGAACGGCTGGGGTTTCTGGCTCTCCCCAGGGAGTATGAAGAAGCCCTTAAAGCGCCTCCCGCGGTCAAGCCGGAGGTTCCCGAGAAGGAGCGGATGCTTCGGCCCCCGCCCTCCAAGGCTCCCCGGCTTCCCGCGCCCGATCCCGGCCTGAGGCAGGCTGAAAAACCCGAGACCGTCGCACAGTCCGAACCTCCCGACCCCGGGCCCGTTTCCTCCCTGCCCCGACCCTCGAGACCGCGACCTCCCGACCCTCAAGCGTCGCTGCATGAGGAAGCCGATGGGCAAGCCGGGGCGCGGAGCCCAAGGGAAACCGGCAGTATCGAGTCAACCGGCCCCTTCGCGGCCACCCCCAAAGAGAGGGACCTCGAGTCGAACCTGAAGGATCTCTATGCAGGGCTGCGGCTCCCGGGGGGGACGGCGCCAGGTTCCGAGGTAGGCCGGGGCATACGCAGCCGGCGAGACAGGGCAGGCTCGGGCGAAGTTCGGAAAGGGGCCGACTTCGGCCGGCGCCAGCCAGACTTCTCGGTTGAGCGTCCCACCATCCTCTCGGATACCCAAGGGGTCAACTTCGGACCCTGGTTGACGGCAGTCTATTTCAGGGTTCGCAGCAACTGGTACTCGGTGATTCCCCAAGTGTACCGCAGCGGTCTCAAGGGGGTGGTGGTGATCGTGTTCGACGTTCGCAGGAACGGCAGTCTGGAAGAACTGGAAATCGTGCGCAGCTCCGATTTTTCCCCTTACGATCGGGCGGCTGTTTCCTCCCTCAAGCTTTCGGAGCCGTTACCCAACTTTCCCGACGCATTCAAGGAGGATCGTCTCACCCTCCAGTTCACCTACCTCTACAACATCCGCCTCTAGCCGCGGGATCAAGCCCAAGGGAAACGGCCGGATTGGCTTCCGCTGACAGTCCTTGACATTCCTCGCCGGCATTCCTCAATATATATTCAGGCAATGACACCACCTTCCAATTTTGGAGAGATGTGCTCGACTCCAACCAGACAGGCTTCTTGTTGCTGGTGATCTTCCCAAGACTTTTCTCAAGACCATGAGGATCCTGATTGCCGGGGGCGGACAGGCCGCTTCGCTGGTTGCCACGCGCTTGATTCGCGAGGGTAACGAGGTGGTGCTGGTTGAGGAGAACCCGGACCGCTGCCATCAACTGGAGGAAACGCTGGATGCCAAGGTGATTCAGGGCAATGCGGCCAGCATACGCGTCCTGCACGAGGCGGATATTCGCAGCGCCGACATGCTGATTGCACTGACCAGTCAGGATCAGATCAACGTCCTGGTTTGTCTGATTGCGTCGGTGGAGTCGGATGTGAAGTACAAGGTGGCGCGGCTCCGCACCCATGAAGTCAACTACTGGAGAAGGATACTCCAGAGAGCCGGACTGCACATCGACCTGATCATTCACCCGGAGACCGAGATTGCCGATCGCATTCTGCGAGTGGTGCGCTTGCCCGGAGTCTCCGACGTGATCGACTTTGCCGAGGGTCGGGTGAAGCTCTTTGGGATGAATATCGAGGAGAAGAGCTGGGTCGCTTACAAGACGGTCGAGGACCTGGATCGCGCCGGCCCGCCCAAGAATTCTCTCATCGCCCTGATCTTCCGGGGGCAACAGGTCATTGTCCCGCATGGAGCCGAGGTGCTGAACCCCGGGGACCATGTCTACATCGTCACCACGGCCGACGAACTGGAGCCCGTGTGTCAGTTCATGGGGCTCCAAACCCAGGAGTCCCTCGATCGGGTCTACATCTTGGGGGGCAAGCAGGTAGGCATCCGGGTGGCGGAATTGCTGGAACCCCGGGGTGTGACAGTAAAACTCTTCGAGCGGGACATCGCCCGCTGCGAAAAGATTTCTCAGATTCTTCGCAAGACGGTTGTCCTCCATGCGGACGGTACCGACGAGTCGATCCTGGCGGAAGAAAGCATCAAGGGCGCCGGAGCGTTCCTGGCCATGACGAACGACGACGAAGACAACCTCATTGCTTCCCTGCTGGCTAGAAAGCTGGGCGCAAAAAAGGTGGTGGCCCTCATCAATCGGCTGAACTACCTCCCCATGGCGCAGCGTCTCGGCATCAATACGACCGTCAGCCCCCGCCTGGCGGCGGTCGACCGAATTCTCCAGTTTGTGCGCAAGGGCCGCGTGCTCTCGGTGACCACCTTTCGCGAGGTGGAGGCCGAGGCGATCGAGTTGATTGCGGCCGAGGGCTCCAAATACGTCGGCCGAAGCTTGAGAGAGGTTCGCCTTCCCCGCGGGGCCATTGTCGGCGCCATCGCTCGACCCAACGGCGAGGTGGTGGTCCCAAGAGGTGAAGCCACTATTCAGGCGGGAGACCGGGTCATCTTCTGTACCCTGGAGAATACCGTTCCGCTGCTTGAGTCCGCCTTCCTGGCTGAAGCCCGAAGGGAATGGGTGTGATAAGGCCCGCTGCCCTCGGTTATATCCTGGGCCAGTTCCTGCTGGCGCTCGGCGCCACCCTGCTGGTTCCTCTGGCTTTCAGCCTTTGGAGTCATGGCGGCCCCGCTCCGCTGGCCTATGCCGCGGTGGTCACCGCCGGAACCGGCAGCGCCCTCTTCTTCGGTCTTCCTCGTCCCGCCAGGGATCTGAACCGACGCGAGGGGCTGCTGCTGGTCTTTTGCGTATGGCTGGCGGTGAGCTTTTTCGGCGCTCTGCCCTTCTATTTCTCTCCTGCCTACTTCTCCAGTTTCACCGACGCTTTCTTTGAAGCCACCTCCGGGTTTACGGCGAGTGGAGCGACCATTCTCAGGGAAATCGAGAGCCTTCCCCGGGACTTGCAATTCTGGAGGTGCTTCTCCCACTGGCTGGGAGGCATGGGGATTGTCCTGCTCGGGATTGCCATTCTGCCCCTGCTCGGCATGGGTGGGATGGCGCTGTATCGAGCCGAGTTTTCAGGAGCCAGGTCGGAAAAGCTCAAGCCCCGGATTGCTCATACCGCCCAGGCGCTTTGGAAGATCTATGTCTTCTTGACCCTGGCGGAGTACGTGGCGCTCCGCTGGGCGGGAATGGGTTCTTTCGATGCCTTGTGCCATTCCTTCTCGACAGTGGCCACGGGTGGGTTTTCAACCCGAACGGCCAGCGTCGGGGCATTTGACAGTCCCCTGATTGAATTCATCATCGTCGCGTTCATGTTGTTGGGAAGCATCAACTTTACTTTGCACTACCGTCTTTGGGTGGAACGTCGTCCCAGGCGATTTGTTTCCGATTTCGAGCTACGGACGCTGCTTTTCATAGTGGTCTCGTCCAGCCTTGTGATCGCTGCCATATTGGCTTTGAAGAGCGGTTACGCTCCGGCAATGGCTTTCAGAAGGGCCCTTTTTCAGGTGACGGCCATCACCACCACCACCGGCTTTACCACCGAAAATTTTGCCCAGTGGCTTCCCCTGCCGCAGTTGATCCTGTTGGCGCTCATGTTTATGGGTGGATGTACCGGATCGACGTCAGGAGGACTGAAGACTTCTCGGATGGTTTTGCTCTACAAGGTGGTGATTCGAGAATTCGAACGCATGGTCGAGCGCCGTGGCGTATTCGCGGTCCGTGTGGGCGAAAGGGTTATTCCGGAAACGGCCGTCCGCAGCCTTCTGAATCTGGTCTATCTATCCTTTCTGGTCAACTTCCTGGGTTGCATCCTGCTGGCAGCCTCGGGCGTGGATGTGTTCACCAGTATCGCCGCCGTGGCCGCGGCCATGTTCAACATCGGTCCCGGATTGGGGAACGTGGGGCCGATCGAGGGTTATGGGGGGCTGCCGGCTTTCGCCAAGTGGGTTCTGAGTTTCTGCATGCTGGCCGGGCGCCTGGAGTTCTATACGGTGCTCGTCATTTTTACACCTGCCTTCTGGCAAAAGTAGTCTTCGCCGGAAGACCAGTCCGGACTGATTTTGAAAGCTCCCATCCCCTAGCTCCATGCTGCGACTGGAAACACAGCTCAATCCTGAACAGTTGCGGGCCGTCGAAACCATCGAGGGTCCCCTGCTGATCCTGGCCGGAGCCGGGAGCGGAAAGACACGCGTCATCACTTACCGGATTGCGCATCTGATTGAAAACAAGAAGGTCCGGGCCGATCAAATCCTGGCGGTGACCTTCACCAACAAAGCCGCGGAGCAGATGAGGGCCCGCGTTCAGGGCCTGTTGCGTCGCGGGCGTGCCGCCAACCCCCACATCTCCACCTTTCACTCATTCTGTGTACGGGTCCTGCGTCCGAACATCGGCCCCTTGGGCTACGGAAGCGACTTTTCGATCTACGATCAGGCAGACCAGTTGGCCCTGATCAAGGATTGCCTCAAGGCAATGCAGTTTTCCGACCAGACCCTTTCTCCTCGATGGGCCCTTTCCCGGATCTCGGAGTCCAAGAACCGCGGCCGGAGTCCCCAGGAAGTGTACTCCCAGGCCTACGACTCCAAGGGCGAGCGGTTGTCGCTGGTCTTCGATCTCTACCAGAAAAAGCTGAGGGAAGCCAACGCACTGGACTTCGATGACCTGTTGCTGAAGACCGTGGAGCTGCTCCGGAGCCAGGAGGCCGTCAGGCTGGGTCTCAATGAACGTTTTGCCTACCTGATGGTGGATGAGTACCAGGACACCAATCGACCCCAGTATGAGCTGATCCGACTGTTGACCCAATCCCGTCAGAATATCTGTGTGGTGGGAGATGAGGATCAGTCCATCTATAGCTGGCGCGGGGCCGACATCCAGAACATCCTGAGCTTCGAGACGGACTATCCTGCCACCCGGGTGATCAAGCTGGAGCAAAACTACCGTTCCACCAAGACCATTCTGGCAGCCGCCAGCGCCCTGGTTGCTCACAACCGGGCCCGCAAGGGAAAGACCCTCTGGACAGACCAGGTTGCCGGAGAATTGATCGGGTATTACGAAGCTGAGGATCCGGAGGCCGAGGCGCTGTTTGTCGTTCAGCAGATCCTTGCTCACCAGCGGTCCGAACGCAATGAGCCAATGGCTGTGCTCTACCGGACCAACTTCCAGTCGCGCCATTTTGAAGAGGCCTGCCGCCGATTCGGTGTCAAATATTCCATTGTGGGGGGATTCAGTTTTTACGAGAGAGCGGAGATCAAGGACCTGTTGGCCTATCTCAATCTGACCCTGAATCCGCACGACCGCGTCAGCCTGCTGCGGGTGATCAACACCCCACCGCGCGGCATCGGCAGGGTAACCGTCGACGCCCTGGAAAAGGAGTCCCGGGATTCGAATCTCTCTCTCTGGGAGGTGGTAGAGCAGGCGGTGGAAAGGAAGACTCTGCCTGCCAGGGCCTTGAGAGCCTTGACTCCTTTTTGCACGCAGGTTCAGCAATTCAGGAACGAGCTGGACACCAGGCCGCTGCCGGACTTGATCGAGATCATCCTGGATCGGTCCGGCTATCACCAGTGGCTCCAGGCCGAGGGCACCGAGGAAGCCCGCTCTCGCTTGGAGAACCTGCAGGAACTGGTGGTTGCAGCCCGGGACAGCCGGAAACGGGGTGAAAACCTGCGGGAATTCCTGGATCATGCCGCCCTGGTTTCAGACACGGACGACTTCGATGAGCAAGCCAGGGTGACGTTGATGACCATTCACAGCGCCAAGGGATTGGAGTTCCCGCTGGTTTGCCTGGCCGGACTGGAGGAAGACCTCTTCCCCCACAGCCGCTCGCTGCTGAATCAGGATGGGCTCGAGGAAGAACGCCGGCTCTGTTATGTCGCTCTGACCCGGGCCCGGCGGAAGCTCCTGTTGACCCGGGCCAAGAACCGGCGTTTCCTGGGAGGCGAGAGCTTCAACCCGACGGAGCCGTCCTGTTTCATCTCCGAGATCCCCGCCGACCTCCTGCAGAAAGCCTGGGGAGCGCCCAGGTCTGTCAGGAAGAGCTATGACGGACCGACCTACAACGATGCCGAAAGCATTCGGCAATTCTACCGGCGGCGAGGGAAGCGCATCGACTTGGCTCCGAGGAAAACGGAGATTGAAGTCGGCCGCTTCAGGCAGGGCCAAGCTGTTCGTCACCCGAAGTATGGCATCGGCAAGGTGATCCGTTGCCAGGGCGAGGGCGATGATTGCAAGCTTACCGTGCTCTTTCCCCGCCACGGCCTGAAGAAGCTCCTCGTCAAATTTGCGGGCCTGGAGAAGGCGTAACGGGAAGCGGCCGGCCCAGGAATCGAATGACCAGCATGCAAGCGGTCACTCCGCAGGGAATCAGTAGCCAGGGGGATACCCCCAAACCCACCGGAAGGTAACCCGCAAGCAGAGCCAACGTTCCCACGGTGCAGGCATAGGGCAGTTGGGTCCGGGTGTGGCTGACCACGTCGACCCCGGCGCCCGCGGCCGACAAGACCGTGGTGTCGGACAGAGGCGACATGTGGTCACCCAGGGAGGCTCCGGCAAGGACGGACCCGGTGGCGGCGTAGAGGACCATGCCATCGCTGCCCGGACCCAAGGCGACGCCCAGGGGAAGGATGATGGGGATCAGGATCCCCATGGTGCCGAATGAGGATCCTGTCGAGAAGCTCGTGCCGGCGGCCAGCAGAAAGGACAGGCTGGGCAGGATCCAGGCAGGCACTGTGGTCTGCAGCAGTGAAGAAAAGTAGATGGCCGTTCCGGCTTCCTCCAGCGCATTGCCCAGCGTCCAGGCCAGATAGAGAACGGCCAATGCTCCCAGGACGGAACGAAATCCGCCGCCGCCGGACCGCAGCAGAAGGTGCATGGAGTGTAATTTCAGTTTGAGAGAGGACAAGACGGCAAAAAAGAAAGCGGCAGTCGAGCCGACCAGGATGGCTTGAAAGGGATCCGAGTTGCCGACGATCTCCAGAACGGTGGCCGATCTGCCGGCGCTGACCGTACGGGACCAGCCACCGAGAACCAGCGTAGCGACAGTCAACAGGACGAGGAGGCCGATCGCGGTCAAGGCAAGCCAGGCCAACCTTGGATCCGGAGGGGGCTCCCGCGGCTCCCGTTGGGGTTGCGATCGTCGGGCAGCCTTGAGTTCCACCCGGGCCATCGGACCGAAGTCTCTGCCGGTAAAGGCGATGCCGGCCACAAAAGCCAGGGTGAAGATGCTGTAAAAGCGGAAGGGGATGGACTGCAGAAAGACGGAGAAGGCGGGGCCTGGCGCCTGCGAGCCTTTCAAGGCCTTGTCGATGAGATCCAGCTCGAAACCGATCCAGGTGGAAATTACGGCAATCGAGGCGATGGGAGCAGCAGTGGAATCGACAATGTAGGCCAGTTTCTCACGAGAAATTCTGCAGCGATCGTATATTGGGGCAAACGACTTTCCCACAATCAGACAGTTGGCGTAGTCGTCGAAGAAAACCACCAATCCGGCCAACCAGCTTGTTCCCATCAGGCTCCGGCGCCGGCCGCTCAGCTTCCCCAATCGAAGAATCAAGGCCGTAACGGCGCCGCTGTCGGTCAGGATGTTGGCCGTGGCGGCGACCAGAAAAGAAAAGATCACGATGGCGGCATGACTCTGGTCGAAAACGGCGGAAACGAGATAGCGGCAGACCGCTGCCAGGGAGCCGCCAGGGTCGCCTCCCTGGGCCACAAGGGCGCCGGCGACCACCCCGATTCCCAATCCAAGGAATATCTTGCGGGTGAGGAGAGCCACCGAGATCGCCAGGACGGCCGGGAGCATTGATTCCGGCCCTGCGGCCAGAGGGGGATCGGTGCTCATGAGCGAGAGTTGTGTGGCATCGCAGCCCCGGTTGTTTTTGCCTTGGGCAAGTCCATCACCCACCCTGCCGGGCCGATCACACGAGATTGAAAATAACGGAAGTTCATGGCCTTTCGGGAACAGGAACCCTGTCCCGTAGAACCGGATTCCCGGATTATTGAACATGGATAGACAGGATGCACAGGATAAACAGGGCGAGACGCTGCTGCAGAGGAAGCTGACTCGTGCGAAACGAGACGCAGGATGTCCGCAATCGGGGCAAGGCGGTTGAGGACGACTATCCTGTAAATCCTGTGCATCCATGTAAATAAGTCTTTTTGCGCTCGGGGCCGCGACCAAACGCCGGAACTTGAAGGGCATCACTTCGTGTCCTTCGCGGATTTCTTTTTCCCCTTCCTGTTTTCTTCGTGGCCCTTCGTCGTCCTTCGTGTGCCTTCGTGGATAACTCTTTTTCTGTTGTTCCAGGCAAGCTCTTGAAATAGCCGCACAAGCAGCCTCGGCCTCGGACAAAAGCAACGGACGGCCGGGGACTTCTTGCTAAGATGAGAACTGTCTCCAATGCCGGAGGACGCCGGGGAGTCCAGGAACTGACGCGCGGAGGAAGTCGATGAGCAAAGGCAAGCCGGAATCCGGTCCTGAGGACGGTGTCCCGAACGGCGCCGACCCCAACGAGACCCTCGATCCCGACAAAGGGTCCGACGCCGGGCCATCCAGGCGGGAGGATTCCGGACTGGTGCTCGCCACCAAACTCCTGCCCGCCAGGATCCCGATCCTGGGAGTAAAGCCGCGGCCATTCTTCCCGGGGCTTCCCGTTCCTCTGGAGGTCACGGGGGAAGTTCCGCTGGCGTCGCTGAAGAGAGCGGCGGAATCTTCCGATCAGACCGTGGGACTGGTGCTCCTCAAGAATCCGGAAGCCGAGGAAAAGCCGGAAAACCTCCATCAGGTCGGTGTGGCCGCCAAGGTTGTCAAGGCCGTCCAGGTCGAGCCGGAAGTCACCCATGTGCTGGTGAATTGTCTGGAACGTTTCACGGTCCGGGAGACGGACTTGGGAGAGACGGGCCTGTTTGCCCGGGTGGACTACCACTACGCAGCGGAGCTTTCGGTCAACCTGGAGCTCAGGGCCTACTCGATGGCCATCGTTTCCAGTCTCAAGGAACTGGTGAAGCTGGACCCG
This sequence comes from Terriglobia bacterium, assembly GCA_963665655.1. Lineage (GTDB taxonomy): Bacteria > Acidobacteriota > Terriglobia > Versatilivoradales > Versatilivoraceae > Versatilivorator. The sequence continues at coordinate 1,662,374 of OY762429.1, read as the reverse complement.
CTGCAATCCGAGGCCATCAAGCTGTTCTTGAGTCGATCCAGCCTGGAGGATCCCGGGAAGCTGGCTGATTTCGCGGCTCATCTGACGACGGCCGAGGGTCGGGAACTGCAGAAGATTCTGGAGACGTTCGATGTTCGCCAGCGGATCGATCGGGTGTTGACCCTGCTGCGAAGAGAGGTGGACCTCTCCAGGCTCCAAAAAAAGATCACCACGCAGATCGAAGAAAAGATTTCATCTCAGCAAAGAGAGTTTTTTCTCAAGGAGCAACTCAAGGCGATCAAGAGAGAGCTGGGTCTGGAGAAGGAAGGGAAGACTGCCGAGATCGAGAAGTTCGAGGAACGCTTGCGATCGCTGAAGCTGACACGCGACGTCCGGACGTCGATTGAGGAGGAACTGGGCAAGCTGAAAATCCTGGAAACCACCTCTCCGGAATATACGGTGACCAGAAATTATCTGGAGTGGCTTACCGTGCTTCCCTGGGGGAGGCACAGTCACGATTCCTATGACCTGGGCCGGGCGCGAAGGGTGCTGGACCGAGACCACTACGGTTTGGAGGACGTCAAGGAACGCGTCCTGGAATTCATAGCCGTGGGCAAGATGAAGGGAGATATCTCGGGATCGATCATTTGCCTGGCAGGGCCGCCGGGGGTGGGCAAGACTTCCGTTGGGAAGAGCATTGCCGCGGCACTGGGGCGCCGCTTCTATCGGTTTTCCCTGGGGGGGATGAGAGACGAGGCCGAGATCAAGGGGCACCGCCGCACCTACATCGGAGCGATGCCCGGGAAATTCATTCAAGCGCTGAAGACCGCCGGCACCTCCAATCCGGTCATCATGCTGGACGAAATCGACAAGATCGGCGCTTCGTTCCGGGGCGACCCCGCCTCGGCCCTGCTGGAAGTTCTGGATCCCGAGCAGAACGCCAGTTTCCGCGACCACTATCTGGATGTTCCCTTCGATCTGTCCAATGTCCTGTTCGTGGTGACGGCAAACCGAACCGATACCATTCCATTGCCGCTTTTGGATCGAATGGAAGTGATCCGGCTCTCAGGGTACATCCTGGAAGAGAAACTGGAGATTGCGAGGCGCTTCCTCATTCCCAAGTCGATTCGCAACCACGGTTTGACGCGGACCCGGATCGGTATTCGAAAGGCGGCGCTCAGCTCCATGATCGACGGCTACGCGCGCGAGGCCGGAGTGCGCAGCCTGGAAAACCTGATCAGGAAGATTGCCCGCAAGGCTGCGCTGGAGTTGTCTCGGGACCCGGACAGAAAGATTGTCGTCACCCCAAGGAATATCGAAGCCTACCTGGGGAAACCCATCCACAAGGAGGACGCACTGGCGCCGCATGCCCCCGGGGTGGTGACAGGCCTGGCCTGGACCAGCCTGGGCGGTGTGACTTTGCAGGTGGAGGCAACGGCCGTGGCCAGCCGGCGCAAGGGGTTCAAGCAGACGGGACAACTGGGAGAGGTGATGGTTGAGAGTTCCGAAATCGCCTACTCCTACGTCATGTCGCGAGTGGCGGACCTGTCGGGCGAAGTCGAATTTTTCGACCGGCACTTCGTTCACTTGCACGTTCCGGCCGGCGCCATTCCCAAGGACGGTCCCTCTGCAGGGATCACCATGGCCACGGCCCTGGTTTCGCTGATTCAGAAAAAGCCGGCGAGGCAAGGCTTGGCCATGACGGGAGAGTTGACCCTGACCGGGCGGGTGCTGCCGATCGGGGGAGTTGGAGAGAAGGTGATCGCAGCCCGGCGGGCCGGCCTGGTCCGTTTGATTTTTCCTGAAGGCAATCGCAAGGACTATGAGGAACTCCCGGACTACTTGAGGAAGGGTCTGTCCGTGAGTTTCGCCGACCACTTCGACGACGTCTGCCGCTGGGCTTTGGACGGATGAGATAGGGGAGGCGCTCCCAACGCCTTCCGTACCCGCAAGGCCTCGAATCAGGACCAATCGACGTGGTGAGGATAAACTGCGTGTCGTCACGGTTCCAGCCCCCGGTGAGAAATGCGGGCTATTGCGGCAAGGTTTTCCTGAACCGGTCGATGGTCTTGGAAACCGCTTCCAGGAGGGGCAGGGAAGGGGTGGTCATGGGATGAGGGGTCCGAAAGGTGTGGCCGGCATTTTCGATGATATGAAATCGGCAGAGTTGGGGATCGGCACATTGCCACAGGCGTTCGCCTTCCGACATCGGTACCCGCCGGTCCTGGCGCCCGTGCAGAAACATGATGGGGATGGTGGACTCTCTCACCGCTTTCAGGACCTCCAAACGGCGATCATCGCGCTCCAGCGCCTCCAAAGCGGCCACCCCCATTTTCAGAGGCGTTTCGCGCTCCTCCCCGGCGACCTCCAGATACCCCTGGTTTCGCCAGCGCCGGCGTGTCTCGGCGTCGAATCGGTCAAAGGTGCGGATGGCTCCCCAGGTGACGATCGACGCTATCTGCGGCACCTGGCGCGATAGGAGAATGGCGTAGCTTCCCCCTCGGCTGTGTCCGATCGCTCCAACGGCATTCAGGCGCATTCGGTCGGCCAGCGGCACCGTTCCCAGCAACAAGGCATCCATCACCAGATCCCAGTCCCGCAGTTCCTGAGTGGTTGAGTTCCTGGAGAACCCCTCCGGATCGTCGATCTTCCAGGGATTGTCCCGGATTCCCGAAAGCGCGTGGTTGAAGGCAATAGCGGCGAATCCGGCCTCGCTCAGACGGCGCCCCAGGTAGGGAAAGAAACCCCAGTCCTTGAAGCCCAGAAATCCGTGCGCCACAACGACCGGAGTGACGATTCCCCTGCCCTCGGGAATGCGGAGGGTGCATCGGACCTTCAGTTGGTTGGGGTGGCTAAGGGTGAAGTCGGATTCGATCAAGACAGGAAGTGACCGCTCTCAATCCACGAAGGGGATACGAGGGACAAAGAGAACTCTGCATCAGGGCCGGGATAGGCACGTCGCCGGGAGTATAGCACGGGGCTCCGGCAGCCGCCTGAAGCTTCGGAATCGCAGTATGGGATCGGCGACCCGGCGTTGCCCGAGGGAAGGGGATGGGCTATGCTATGAAGGTCCGTATGGTTCGACTTGTCCCCTGCTTGTGCCGGGAGCGGTTGCGTCGGTCCCAACTCTGCGGCAGTGGCGTCGTCTCCTCCCTCCCGACAAATCCGAATCGGGACCTGTCCGGCGGTCGATCGGAGGTGGAAGTGTTGCGCAATCGATGGTTTTTCGCGATTTGGCTGGCGTTTGCCGTTTACGCCGCGGGGTTCTCTTCGGCCGCGCCGATGCAGAAGAAGGCGGAGGCGGAGCCCGCTCCCTACTTTATATTGCCCACCTGGGACGGCCAGGTCATCAAGTCGACCGGCCTGAAGGGGCAGGTCGTGTTGATGGCCTTCTTTCAGACCTGGTGTCCGGACTGCCAGCGCACCAACCCGCTGCTGGAAAAACTCTACCGGAAGTACAAGGACCGGGGGTTTGTGGTCCTGGGGATCTCCCATGATCGGGGGAAGGCCAAAGATGTCGAGCCCTACATCAAGAAATATGGGTTGACCTATCCCATCGTCCTGGGCGACATCTCCATAGCCGTCAACTATCTGCGGGTTTCGCTCCAGCGCCCCAACTTCAGCATTCCCTACCTGGTGCTGGTGGATCGCAAGGGGAATATCGTGGGTCGATTCGTGGAGGGCAGGAACGAGGAGACCCACGACCTGAAGAAGCTGGAAGAACGCATCACTCCGTTGCTTTAGCCGGAACGTGAGCGTCCGCTGAGGCTTCGAAAAAAGAAGGATCGATAACGATGCGGTTCTGAAGCCGCATTTGTTGATACCAGTCCTCCAGCTTTTGATTCCGGATGCGCGCCTGGATCTCGGGGTGGGCTTCCGCCAGGCTCATCTTCCTCTTTTCCTCCAGCTTCAACAGCGCAAATCCCATGGGGGTTTGCACAATCGGGCTGAGGTCCCCCGGCTCCATACTGAGCAGCAGGTCAACCTCGGGCGGAGTCACCAGGGTCTTGTTGGGCAGTCCGCGGCGCACGATACCGGTGTCTCCGCCGACGCCGGAGGTCAACGGATCCTCGGAGTGCTTGGCGGCCATGACCTCGAAGTCGGCTCCTTCCTGAATTTCCCGGCGCAGCTTCTCGGCCTTGGCCCTGGCTTCCTCGTCGGACAAGGTTTGATCCTTGGGTCTGTTGTCGCCAAAGAAAAAGTTGGAAGCCTTCGAGCGGATGACCAGCCGGCGGCCTCTCACCATGTCGAAGGCGGCGGCATTTTCCTGGTAATAGCTCCCGGCCTCCATGGCCGAGACCGCTAATTCCTCCCTCAACTCCTTTTCCGCCACCTTCATGAGCAGGGCCTCCTTGAAGAGTGCCAGGACCTGCTTGCGGTCTTCTTCATCCTTGATCAGCAGCCCCCTCACCTGGTTTGTTTCCAGCTTGGCCTCGAACTGGCGAATGGTCTGCTCGACTTCCGGGCGAGTGTCCCAGCCACGTTTCCTTGCTTCCCTGCTGCCCAGCTTGGAGCGGACGATGTAGTCGGCAAAGGTCTGCTTGCCCGAGGGTTTCGAGAACAGGGAGCGCTGTTGTGGAGGCAGCAGTCGGAGCATGTCGGCCACCTGTGCCTGGGTAAGCATCTCATCTCCAATGGTGACAACGGCCTTGTCGGCGGCAGCGGCGGACTCGCCTTCCGGCTGTCCGGGCACAGGAGTTCCGGGAGCGAGGCCCAACAGGAGGGTGAGGGATACGAGAACGGCTTGGGTCGATGGGGTGTGCATGGTTCCTCTCTGGTTTGACATTACAGCTTCAGGATCTTCAGGATCTCCTCCTTGTCGGCCCTGACTTTGATGGGGGCATTGGCAAAGGTGGAACGCACCTTGTCCTTTTTCTCCAGCAGCTCGTTCCTGTAGGTTGCCTCTTCGTAAAGGGAATCCTGGTGGTAGTTGGTGGCATAGTCGGGGTCCTTCAGCAGATTGCCGGTCAGGACCGCCACCACGTCTTCCTCGGGATCGATTTCCCGCGTCCCGATCAATTTCCTGATTCCGGCAACGGTGGTGGCGGAGGCGGGTTCGCAGCCGATGCCGTCCCTGCCGATCATGGCCTTGGCATCGGCAATGTCCTGCTCGCTGACAAAATCGCACCATCCCTGAGTCCAGTCCATGGCCCGGACCGCTTTCTTCCATGAGACCGGATTGCCGATCTTGATGGCGGTAGCCAGGGTGTGGGCCTCCACAGGCACCAATCTGGGGGAATGGTCGATCAGCGTCTGGTAAAGAGGGTTGGCCCTTTGAGCCTGGATGATGGTGACCATGGGCATCTTCGGGATAAAGCCCAAGTCGTGCAATTCCTTGATGGCTTTGCCGAAGGAGGCGCTGTTACCGAGGTTTCCCCCGGGGACCACCACCCGGTCGGGCACTTGCCAGTCGCGCTGACACAGCATCTCGATGATGATCGCTTTTTGGCCTTCCAACCGAAAGGGATTGATCGAATTCAGAAGGTAGACGTCGGTCTCTTGTGTGATCTCCTTCACCAGCTTCATCGATTCGTCGAAATCTCCCTCCAACTGCAGGGTCAGCGCTCCGTAGTCCAGGCTCTGGGCCAGCTTTCCGAAAGCGATCTGTTGGTCGGGGATGAAGATCACGGCCTTCATGCCGGCGCGGGACGCATAGGCCGCCATGGAGGCCGATGTGTTTCCCGTGCTGGCGCAGGCCACCATTCTGGAGTTCACAAGGTTGGCCTGGGTGACTCCGGCAGTCATGCCGTTGTCTTTGAAGGATCCGGTGGGATTCAGTCCCTGGTGCTTGAGGTGCAACTGCTTCAGCCCTACATATTCCGCGCAGCGCGGGGCCTCGTAGATGGGAGTGTTTCCTTCCTGCATGGACACAACCTTTGAAAAGTCCGTGCAGAATGGAAGCAGTTCCCGGTATCTCCAGACGCCACTGAGGTCGAGGAAATGGTTGGAAAGGCGCCGCTGCAGAAAGAGGTGCTTGATCTTCTCCGGGTCGTCGAATTGAAAGTCGTAGACCACGTCCAGCAGACCTCCGCAAGCCGGGCAGACGTATGCCTTGGACAGGGCGGAGACGACTTTGCGGCAGTTCTCCTCAATGCACTTCAGAAAGGCGACCATGACCCGAATCTACTGAAATCGAGTGGAAAACTCAATTGCATTCAGGTTAGCTTCAAGCGGGCTTCGGCGTTGATGTTCAGATCGGCAAACTGTTGTTTCAACAGCTTGGGATGCCCCGCCGCCGCAATCATGGCGGCGTTGTCGGTAGAGAGGATGGGGGTCGGAAAGAAAACCGGCAAGCGACGCTCTGCAAAGAGTTCCTGCAGGTGTTGGCGAAGGGCGCGATTGCAGGCGACACCGCCCGAGACCATGATGGAACGGGGCGGGAAGGCGCGGCTGGCGTCGAGCAGCGTCTTTCCAAGGATCTTGATGGCGGTGTGCTGGAAACTGGCCGCCAAATCGAGAACCGACCGGGGCACGGCCTCTTCGCCCTCCCAGTTCCTGACCGACAGTTCCCGGCTGAGGTGTTTCTGGGTGTAGCGCAGTACCGCGGTCTTGATTCCGGAAAAGCTGAAATCCAGCTTCCCGTTGTCAATGCGAGGGATGGGCAGCTTGACCGCATGGGGGTCTCCACGCCGGGCCAGGCGCTCGATTGCGGCTCCCCCGGGATAGCCGAGGCCGAGGAGCTTGGCGACCTTGTCGAAGGCTTCTCCGGCCGCATCGTCTCGGGTCCGTCCCAGGAGCCGGTAGCCGGCTGCTTCCTGAACCCCAAGCCCCAGACCTTCTATCCAAAACAGGCTGGTGTGTCCTCCCGACACCACCAGTGCCAGGGCGGGAAGGAGGCCTTTCAGGTCTGCCGCCTCTGCTTGCCGTGGTTCCTGCCAGAGGGTCAGGGGAACGGAGAAAATATGCCCTTCCAGGTGATGCACGGCTACCAGAGGAAGATCGAGGCTGAAACACAGGGCCTTGGCGTAATTGATTCCAACCAGGAGCGAGCCGACCAGTCCGGGGCCCTGAGTTACCGCCACGCCATCCAAATCCTGCGCTCGGATTCCGGCATCGCCCAGAGCGGCCTTGACGACTGGTGAGATGTTTTCAAGGTGCCGTCGTGAAGCCAACTCGGGGACAACTCCTCCATATCGCTTGTGAACGTCCTCTTGCGATGCCACGATATTGGAGAGGATTCGCCTTCCTTTTTCCAGGACGGAGGCTGCTGTTTCATCGCAGGAAGACTCAATGCCGAGGGTCAACATGGGGTTGGTCCTTCTCGATGGATCTGCCCCGTCTCCTACGCCCGCTATGACCAACACTCCGTTGCGGCGTTTCGTTTCAGTGGACCAGGCGACCGGCGCTGGCAAGCTCGGGCTTCCAATCCGCCCCCTGCGGGCAAGATGCCCGCGCTCCCAATCCATGTATGAGGGGCCTCGCCCCTTTCCTGCCCTTCCAGACCCAAACAAAGATGGGCCCTGGGTTTCGGAGTGGACGGCATTTGACCCCGGGGAGGGCTTTTGCTATCCTCTCGGACTCGCAACCCGGTTTGAAGGAGGCTTGTCATGGCTGCCCGGTGTGAATTCTGTCGAAAAGCTCCCATGTTCGGGAATAACGTCAGCCACGCCAACAACACGACCAGGAGACGATGGAACCTCAACCTGCATCGCGTGCGGGTCGTGGTTGACGGAAGGCGCAGGCGAGCCAGAGTGTGTGCTGCCTGTATTCGGTCCGGACGTATCGTGAAGTCTCATTGAGCTGCTGTTCCAACCCCCGTTCCAGGGGGCATCATCCCACCACCGCCAGGGCTTCCACCTCCACCAGGGCTCCCTTGGGCAGCGAGGAAACGCCAACCGTAGCCCGGGCGGGAAGGCTTTCACCGAAGAATTTCCGGTAGACCTTGTTCACCCGCGGAAATTCCTCCATGTCGGTCAGGTAAATGGTGGTCTTGACTACCTGATCCAGTGAACCGCCCCCGGCCCGCAGGACTCCCTCCAGATTCCTCAAGACCCGCTCCGTCTGGACCTCAATATCTCCCGGAACCAATTCGCCGGTTTGAGGGTCCAGCCCGATCTGCCCGGAAAGAAAAAGGAATTCGGATGCCCTGGCTCTGACCCCTTGGGAATAGGGGCCGATGGCGTCGGGTGCGTCGCCGGTTTGAATGTTGGTCTTCATGATCCTCTCTCAGCTTCGGACTATTGCCAGACGATCTCGTTGACCCCTTTGATCTTTTTGATCGAATGGACGGCCTTCTCCAGATGCTTGAGGTCGCTGATTTCGATGGTGACGTGAATGAGTCCGTGCCGGTCTTCGAAGGCCTGAGCTTCGATATTCTTGATGTTGGTCTTGATGTCGGAGATGCGGGACGTGATCTCCGCCAGCATTCCCTGCCTGTCTTCTACCGAGATGGAAAGTTTGACGGCATAAATTCCTCCAACCGTTCCGGTCCACGAAACATCGATCTTTCGATCGGCCTCATAGAGCAGGTTGCCCACGTTGGCGCAGCGCCTGGCATGGACGGCGACTCCCTTGCCGCGGGTGATGTAGCCGACAATCGGCTCGCCGCGAATCGGGTTGCAGCACTTGGCCCGATAGACCAGCAGTCCGTCGATGTCCTTGACCTTGAGAGACCCGTCCGACGACAGCCCGAGAACTTTCTTGACAGCCGAGGTGAACTTGCCGGGCTTGTCCTTTTGCGCTTGGCTCAATTCGCCCGGCGGCACCAACTTGCTCAGGAGCATGCGCCCCGAGATCTTGCCGAATCCCAATGCGGAGTAGATTTTCTCCATCTTGTCGCACCGGTAGGGCCGGGCGGCCGCCAGTAGCGACCCGTCTTCCATGTGCTTCTTCAGGTTGAGCTTGAGTCGCTTGGCCTCCTTCTCCAGGATACGCTTGCCCAGCTCTGTGGCGCGTTCTCGGCGACTGACGTTCAGAACGTGTCTGATCTTGTTGCGTGCCCGTGAGGTCTTGACAAAGGACAGCCAGTCCCGGCTGGGCACGTGGCCGGTTTGAGTCTGGATCTCAACAATGTCCCCGTTCTTGAGTCGAGATCTGAGAGGCACGATGCGGCCGTTCACCTTGGCGCCGACGCAACAGGCACCGACTTCGCTGTGGATGGCATAGGCGAAGTCGACCGGGGTGGCGTCCCGGGGAAGAATGATCACCTTGCCCTTGGGAGTGAAGGCGTAAACCTCTTCGGGATAGAGGTCGATCTTGAGGGTGCTCAGGAAGTCGCTGGGATCCTGCATCTCTTGCTGCCATTCCACCAGGTGCCGCAGCCAGAGAAAGCGCTGGTCGTCCTTTTCATCCAATCCCCGGCCCATTTTGTATTTCCAGTGGGCGGCAATGCCTTCCTCGGCGACTCGATGCATCTCGACCGTGCGAATCTGCACCTCGAAGGGTTGCCCCTGGGGGCCAATGACCGAGGTGTGGATCGATTGGTACATGTTGGGCCGCGGAATGGCAATGAAGTCCTTGATTCGTCCCGGCACCGGTTGCCAGAGGTTGTGGATGATGCCCAGAGCCGCGTAGCAGTCCTTCACCGAGCCGGTAATGATGCGCAAGGCAAGCAGGTCGTAGACCTGCTCGATTGAAATTCGCTGTCGCTTGATCTTCTGATGGGTGCTGTAGATTCGCTTGATACGGGATTCCAGGGTGCAGGGGATTTCGTGTTCCTGGAGCTGACGGGTCAGCCTGTCCTTGATCTCCTCCAGCAAGTTTTGCCGAACCCTTCTTTTCTGCTCAATTTCCTCCTTGATCTGGCTATGGGCCTCCGGGTCCAGGGTGGCGAAGGCAAGATCCTCAAGCTCACCTCTGATCTTTCCCATGCCCAGGCGGTGAGCAATGGGGGCGTAGATCTCCATGGTCTCCTGGGCAATCCGCTGCCGTCTCTCCATCGGAAGAAATTCCAGGGTCCTCATATTGTGGAGCCTGTCGGCGAGCTTGACCAGGACGACTCGGATGTCGTCCACCATGGCCAGGAACATCTTGCGAAAATTCTCCGCCTGCCGGGCTTCCTTGGAGTAAAAGCGGAACTGGCTGATCTTGGTGAGTCCGTTGACGATGTTGGCAATGTCTCTGCCGAAATTCTCTTCGATCTCCTCCAGCGGAACGACCGTGTCCTCCACGACGTCGTGCAGCAGTCCGACACTGACACAACTGGCGTCAAGCTTCATGTCGGCCAGGATATCGGCCACCGCCAGCGGATGGTTGAAGTAGGGCTCACCCGATTCGCGTGACTGGCCGTCGTGCTTCTTGGACGAAAAGCGATAGGCCTTCCTCAGCACCTCCAGGTCGTCGGAAGGATGGGATCTCTCGACTTTGGCCAACACCTCGTCAAAGCGGATCATGGCCCTATCTTAAGGGAACGGCCGGCGGCTGGCAACCGGCCCGGACTTCCCACCAGTGGCAGGAAACTTCGGCTCTCAATCCACGAAACTGAAGCGCAAAAAGATCTCCACGAAGGACCACGAAGGGACACGAAGAAAAACATTAGGGAACATGGATAAACAGGATGAACAGGATAAACAGAATGAGAAGCTGTTGCTCGGGAAGCGGACTGGCTCGATGATCGGATGCTCGTTCGAAGTGATCCATGACCTTGGGAACGGGTTTTGGAATCCTTGTTGATGAAAGGGTAATGGTCGACCTCCAGGGGGGAGAGAACTTTCGTCCCGAAGCAATCTGTCCAAGCCCATCAACCAAGAATCCTGTATATCCTGTTCATCCATGTTAATTATGCAGTTAAATCAGGGGTTGTTTCAGATTCAAGGCTTTCAGAAAGGGGCGTGCCTTGTGGAGCGTTTCCAGGTATTCGTCATCCGCCCGGGAATCGGACACGATGGCCCCACCCGTCGAGTAACGGGCCCAACCGTCCCTGAGGATGAGTGTTCGAATGGCGATGTTGAGGTCGAGGTTTCCGTCGAACGCCAGGTAGCCGATGCTTCCGGTGTAGACGCTCCGCGGGCGGGGCTCGAGTTCGTCGATGACCTGCATGGCGCGCACCTTGGGAGTCCCGGTGATAGACCCGCCGGGGAAGGTGGCCTGAAGGAGATCTTCCAACCTGCAGTTCGGCCTCAGCCTGGCTTCGACGGTGGAGGTGAGGTGGTGGACCGTTGGAAAGGTCTCCAGGCGACGGAAATCGGAAACCCGTACCGTTCCGTAACGGGCCAACCGCCCCAGGTCGTTGCGTTCCAGGTCCACGATCATGACATGCTCGGCGGCGTCCTTGGGACTCTGCAACAGAGCCTGCCGGAGTTCCTGGTCCTCTTCAGGCGAGGCCCCGCGCGGGCGGGTCCCTTTAATGGGTCGAGTCTGAATCCGGCGTTGCCTGGGCCAGTAGCGCAGAAACCGCTCCGGCGAAAGACTGAGCACTGCCCAATGCCTTCCCTGGAAGTAGGCTCCGAAGGGCGAGGGTCCGGTCCGGCGCAGTTCCTGGTAGAGTTGCGGCGCCGTCATGGGACAGCGGCACCACAGTTGCTGCGACAGGTTGACCTGGTAGATCTCTCCATCGGCAATGTAGCGCTGAGCCTTTCTCACCGCCGCCGAGTAGTCTTCGTAGGTCAGGCTGCTCGTCCAGGATTCCGGGCTCGGTTGCTGCGCACTGCACAACCCGGAGCCTTCGAGTCCGGCCTGCTGGATTCTGTCCAGAGTGGATTGCAACCGCTTTTCGGCTTGGCGTCGGTTGCTGACGATGGCCCAGGTCCGGTTCATGCTGTGGTCGTGGGCCAGCAGCGCGTCAAAGAAGAAAAACTGCAGGTCGGGCAGGCCCGATTCCTCTTTGGAGCGGCGCGCAAAGGGTTCCATGAAGCGACCCAACTCGTAGGAAAGGAACCCGATGGCGGCTCCGGTCCGGAAGGGAAGGTGGGAAGCCTGGCTGGCCGGCGCCTCCACGGGAGGTGTCTGTTCCCGGATCAATCGGGAGAGGATCTCAACCGGGTTGCCGTTCATGAGCTGCCGGCGGTGTTCTCCAGCCGTCCGGACCGACGCACCCTGTGCCGACACAGTCAGAAACGGCTCGCAGCCGAAGAACGAGAATCTGCCGAAGGAGCCGTAACCGGGTCCGCTGTCGAGCAGCACTCCACCGGGGTCGGCCGCCCGGACCAGTTGCAGAGGGTCCCAGGAGAGGGGAATGGGTTCGATGCGGTAGGGTGGAGAGGCCACGGGCGCCAAGCGGGTGGAGGGGGAAACGAGCTGCCCGGTGCCGGATTGAATAGAGGGGCTGACGAGAAGTGCCGCTTCGGGTGCTCTCGCTCGCTCTCGAGCTAGTGTTGCGTTTTCAAATTGCGTTGACTTATTAAACAGCCAAAGGATTTCCCGAATAGGTCCATTCAAAGGGGCGCGCTTCGTCATTATAGGACTCGATGAAAGTCATCAGACGCTGGACCAGTTCCTGGCGGGACTTGAAGATACCCCGGCGAATGACCTTGCGAGTCAGGATGTTGAAGAAGATCTCGATCTGATTGAGCCAACTGGCGTGAGTGGGGGTATAGACCAGATGGAGTCGCTCTTGCCTGGCAGCCCAGGCGCGGGTTTTCTTGCTCCGGTGAGAGGAAGCGTTATCGACAATGACGTAGAGATCCTGGTCGGGGTATTCCCTCAGCAATCGACGCAGGAAGCGAATGAAGGAGTCACTGTTAGAGCGCCGGATGGATTGGCCCAGAACCTTGCCGCTATGCACTTCCAGGGCGGCCAGCAAGGAGGCGGTGCCGTTGCGTTTGTATTCGTGGCTGAGTCTCTCGACGCGATGAGGCTTCATGGGTAAACGCGGTTGGGTGCGGTCCAGGGCCTGGATGGAGGTCTTTTCGTCCACTGAAAGGACCACGGCGTTGTCGGGAGGGTCCAGGTACAATCCGACCACGGCCAGCATCTTCGGTTCGAACTCAGGGTCGTTGGAATGCTTCCAGTAGCGACAGCGATGGGGTTGAATCGATTCGGCTGCCAACACCGATTGCACCAAGGTGGGGCCGACCCCCAGGTGTTTGGCCAAGGTGCGTACGCTCCAATGAGTCCCCACCGAGGGCGGAGGGTCGGTGCAGGCGGTAGCGGCAATGCGGTGGCGGAGGGTGGCGTCATGGATTCGCTTGCGGCCCCTCCCGCTCTGATCGGCCAGTCCGCTCAGACCGGAGCGGGCAAAACGGCGGCGCCACTTGATCACCACCGGTTTGGAGACTCCCAAGGCCTGCTGGATCTGATCGTTACGCTGCCCCTCGGCAGCCAACAGCACAATGCGTGCACGCAACACATCCCGCTGGGCCGAGGTCGGGAAGCGCACCATGGTCTCCAAAATCTGGCGTTGCTCAGAATCAATTACGATTTGCGGTGCCCGACGTGCCATGACCACAATCATAAGTCACAGCATCTAATAAGTCAACTTATTTATTGAACGCAACACTAGCGGGCTTCGATTTCGTCGTAGTGTGTCCGGTCCTTGGTAATGCCCTTGGACCGGAGCACCTCTTCAACGAACTTGATCATGATCGGGGGACCTGCCAGGTAGGCGTGAGCTCCCGTGGGCCCCTCGATGCGCTTGTCCAGGGGTATTTGGACGTAACCGGTCTCTCCCTCCCAGTTGTCTTCCGGTCGAGGATGGGATAGGGCGGGGATGTAGTGAAAACGGGGCTTGCTCTTGTCCCAGGCGAGGAAGCGGTCGTGAAGAAAGAGGTCGCGCTTGCTTCGAACGCCGAAGAAAAAGTAGATCTCGTTGTTCTTGTCGAATTCCCGTTCGAAAAAATACTCCAGCAGGGAAACGAAGGGCGCCGCCCCCGAGCCGCCGGCCACGATGATGATGGGCTCGCCCGTGTCGGCCCGCAAGTAGAGGTTGCCGGTAGGCTTCGTGATTTCGAGCACATCCCCGATTCTCAAGTGCTGGTGCACGAAGCTGGACGCGATTCCCGGGGGCACGTCCTTGTCGCGAGGGGGCCGGGCCCACTTGATGATCAGATCGAACCGGGGCAGCTTGCTGGAGCTGGCGGCGAAGGAGTAGGGACGAAGGACCTGTTCGTGATCGGTGCCGTACTTCTGGTTCCATTGCTTGACGTAGTATTCCGGAATGTTGACAAAGACGTACTGCCCGGGCGTGAAGGAGAAGCCCTCGGACTCTTCCAACTGCAGTCCTACCCGGCGCACGTCATGCGTCAAGTCTTCGATCTTGACCACTTTGGCTCGATAGTCAAACTGGGCCCGAAGTGTCCCGACCAGTGCGATCACCGTCAACGCCAGCACACCGGCCATCCGCGTCACTGTCCTTGGCATTCCGTTTCTCATTCCTTGATCACCTGCGAGGCTTTGGATTTGGGGAAGTCGATCTCCCCTCTCGGGCGGAGCGCCGGTCGGTTCAGTCCTCGAAAAGGGGCCGCCGGCAACTCCATAACCTGCTGCGATTCAGGCTACTGTGATCCCCGGAGCGAGTCAAGTCGTAATGGGGTGGGGTAATGGGTGAGTGCCTGCGGGCCGAGGAGGAGAAGCCCGCCGTTTTCCACTCTCGCGTTCGATAGAAAGGATTCCGATGGCGGAGGTCGAATCTATCACTACAAAAACCCTTGGCGCATGACGGGTCGGGTTTGGCGAATGGCGAATTCGCGAAGCACCTCAAGGTCGTCCTTCGCCCGTTGCAGTGAGCGGGTTGAGTATTCGGCGAACCGGGCAGTGAACTGAAGATGGGGGCTCACCCACCTTTCAACGATCCGACTCGATCCGCGTAGCGTGACCTTGGTTCGGCAGCGGCCTCGATATCCGCGCTCGGAATCCAGGCATTCCCTCGCTTGGCGCAGTGCATGTGCCCAGCCGTCGCCATCAAGCCGATCCAGCGCAAATTGGAGTAGGTGCAAGCCTCGACTCCTTTATCCGGACGCGACTGGAGACCTGCCAAGCATCCCGCCACCAGCTCACCGTGACCATCTCCGGTCTCGGAACCCTGCCGCGGTATTTGGTCAGAAGTAGTGGATGGGAGATCTCCCGCTCGATGAGTCGAGCAACGGGCCAGCCATCGTACAGCATGCCCTCAAGGTTGACCGCCAGCCTAGCGGTCTCGTCACGCTCGTAGTACGCAACGTTCCACTGTACGCCCTCGCATCCGTCCGAGATACCCAATACGCCAAGCGAACGACTGCCGAATCGCCGCCCCTCGCATGCAAACAGGTCCCTGAAGAGACCGATCACGATGTCTGCTCGTTCTTCGAGACCTTTGGTGCCCACCTTCAGCCTCCATTTTGCCGACCTTCTAAAATTTATGCGTTTACCGTACTACAAGTTTGGCGACAGTGACCAGCACGGCGGCAAGGGCTCTTCGGGCATCAGATTTACTCGTTGGCGGCCAACCCACGATGAGAGCATGTTTGGGGGGTGGCTCATCGCTGATGACATGCAATCGCCATCGCAAACGCCTAAAGAGAGGTAAATCCGCTTTGCGCCAACAATCTCTCACGTCCTGAGCTTTAATATCTGCACGCGCAAGAGAGGGCCCACGACCCGCTGTCGCAGTACTATCTCCGTGAGCCCATATGGAATCCTTGTCAAGCGCTCCGGTTCGCATAACGGATAGCTGTTCTGAGTTGTTCCCAGACTTTGGAGGCAGGAAATTTCGAAGACTTATGTGCTTCGTGTTAGCGTTGAACTTCTTGTCTTCAAAGATGAAGCGGGAAAGGCGTTCATCGCCACGGATTGAACCACCGTCGCGGCTGCGAGGGTGGGTGGGGTGACGGGTGAATTTTCTCCAGAAGATTTTGAATTTTTCGAGGAAGTTCATGAACGTTTTTGATTCTCCCATACTGAGGACGACGCCCAATTAGTGCGGCGAACCCGATCTCGTTGGCATCGTTAATGGAAAGGCTGAGAACTTTGCGGGGGGTCTCATCCCAATCCAATCCGATCTCACGCTCCGACTCTAAAACAACGAGCGGCAAAGGTATGTGGCTGGGAAGACGCTTCAAGAAACGGAGTGTATTCAACAAGGTCTTCATAGATATGCTCCATCGGGGGGAAACTGCAAGGCCCCTGAAAACGTGTGCTTGAATTTCACGGTCTCTATGCACACTTCCAGTTGTGGATGCAGCAGCCTGATCGGCTAACTCCCATAGTTTCCCGATTTCCTCGCTTCGAGCAGAGTGAGGGGGATTGACAGGCAAAGGCAGTGCGATAGCATTCATTCGTAGATTTCCACCGTTTTCTCCGTGAGAAGGGAAAAGAACACCTCATTCTTCAGACCTCTCAGGGAACCCAAAATATCCTGTAATGCGGGCGCATCAACAGAAAACTGTCCTGACCGACTAACCTCCACGACGATCTTGATTGGGAATGGAGTATCCCACGTGTGGTGCGGTTTAAATTGTTGAATTATAGTTGCTGTGGCATTCCGTTTGTCGTCACGGGACACGATACGAGAAAGATACTCACTGACCAGTTGAGGGGCACCTTTGGGCGGAGTTGGGGGTGCTTCGAAATATTGCTCAATGTCTTCGCCCTGCTTGAGAGGAATTTCCAGCCGGTTAAGATAGTTCATCGCTACGCACGACACAGACTTGGGGTGTTTGCGTCTGACCAACCACTCCCAGCGCTTCAGCGCTTCGTCGATGAGTTGATTCCCACCGATGTAGTTGTTTACGTTGATCAGGGCAAGCCCCTCAGTGTCAAGTCTCAAGTAGATGGATTTTCCTTCGTTCGCCATCCATATACCTGCGAATGAGGGGGGAGCAGTGAGAGAGGCTATAGGCTGGTCATCTTTAAACTCGACCTTCCCCTTGACTGTCTGCTTTATCTCCACATGTGGAAATTCATCTACCAATTCGTCGGCGAGGTTTTTGAAATCTTCTGGACTTCCAGAAATTGACGCCCTTAAATCAATTACGGCCTCAACAATGGGAGGGTTTTTAAGAGACCTTGGTTGTGCCATGTAGACTTAAATCCGATTGCGACAGGTGCGGGTGGCTAATCCAATAAAGAAAGTATACCGGAGGCGTGCTGGAGCAATACACTATTTCTTAGCCCATCTTTTATCCCATGCAACAAGGAGGCGGACATGCAGAAGCAATGGATCGCTTGGGTGGTTCTGGCCGGCGTGTTGGCGTTGTGTCCAGCCGTTGAGGCTGGCGAGCAGATCAGCGCCAAACTCCTGGAGGAGGCCAGGGCAAAGGCGGCCAACAAGGAGGAACCGATATTGTCGGCTCCATGGATCCCACTGAATCTGTAGGGGATGACAGTCTCGTAGACGCAGATGGCCTTGTGCGTGGCAGGGACGGGAGAGGCGGGAGGCAAACGGGCGATTCAGGTGGCTTGGCATGCCGCCGTGAGCGCAGGTAACGTGTTGGGTCCAGCGGGCATCAAGGGAACCTGCGCCGCGCTCGATCCCGCGCTATGATTTTTCGTGAAACACGGGTGTCGACATTGCGAAGCGGTCTCGCGCCACAGACCGATCGGCAGGGCCTGTCGCCGATGCATGGCTTTCGGACGTGCCGGAACGTAGGGGAAGACGGTGACGCCGGGTTGTCAGGGGTAGCGGATCGATAGTCGGATCAATACTGGTTGATGGTCCCGTCCCGGCGGCGTGGGTGGATCAAGGTATTGGGACAACGACAACAAGGAAGAGCAACAGATGACGATGTGGATGGTACGAGCCGAAAGTGACGGTAGCCTTTTCCAGCCCTTCATTGACAAGGGCCTTGTTGCCATTGGCTGGCCCGACATGGGAGATCTTGGCCGGTTTGAGTCGAGGGAAACGCTTCTGGCGGAGTTGCGCGACAGGTATCCGAGCAAACGAGCGGGGTGGTACGCAATTGCGGGAGGGATGTTGTACAGCTTCTCTAGGAAGCTGAAGGCGGGCGATGGCGTAGTCAGCTACCACCCCACGAGACGCGTCTACGCGGTCGGCGAGCTGCAGAAAGAGTACACGTTCGACCCAGGTTTCGATCCCGCCTATCCGAACGTCTGGCGTGTCGAATGGAAGGCGATGGAGGTTTCACGTGACGCGTTAGCCACGGCGACGAAGAACTCGTTGGGATCGGCTCTGACGCTCTTTCAACTGCCGGAGACGGCCGAGGAAGATGTCTGGCGGGCGGCCACAAGGGAGGAGGGGGAGCCGTCGGAAGACGAAGTGGAGGCCGACGAGGAAGAGAAGCTGCTTCTGGAGGATCTTGAGTCAAGGAGCATCGAATTCATCAAGGATCGGATTGTCGGGCTGGACTGGGAGGAAATGCAGTCGTTGATTGCGGGAGCGCTCGGCGCATTGGGCTACAAGGCCCGGATTTCAGCGCGCGGGCCGGACCGAGGAGTGGACATCGTGGCGTCTCGGGACGGCTTCGGTTTCGAGAACCCGAGGATCGTGGTGGAGGTCAAGCACAGGACTAGGGAGCAGGTAGGCGCGCCGGGAATCCGGAGCTTCGTGGGTGGCCGTCATATCGACGACAAGTGCCTCTACGTGAGCACGGGGGGATTCAGCAAGGAAGCGAGATATGAAGCGGACCGGGCAAACGTCCGGGTGACGCTGCTGGATCTCGACGACCTGGCGAAGATGCTTGTTGAGAACTACGAATCTCTCGACGGCGAGACGCGACGGCTAGTCCCGCTACGCCGCATCTACTGGCCTGTGGGGTGAGGGTTAATGGTTGAGGCAACGGGTGCGTCCGTCGGCAACGGGAAATGCGCCACGATGAGCCGTCCGTGACGAGTCGACGCAATGCGCAGGTCAAGCATTTGGACCAGTGCTGCATGAGATTCCGGCGGCGTTCGAAGAAATCGTTGCGGCGGTAGGCGCCCTCGATCTGGTTGCGGGCCTTGTGCGCCAGGGCAGCCTCCGCCACCTCGCGAGGATGATCCGTTTCCTCGGCCGCCCAGTCCCGGAAGCTCGACCTGAGGCCGTGCGGCAAGGCCGCGATTCCCAACTCTCTGAGCAACTCCGACATCGCCGTGTTCCCGATCGGCTTTCCCCCCACGCTGGGAAACACCAGCAGGCTGCCGCGAGCAAGCTTTCGTGCCTCCGCGTCCAACACACGCCCGCACAGAGGAACGCGATGCTCGCGGTTCCTTTTCGTGCGCGGGGCCGGAATGCTCCACAGGCCCGTCTCCCGGTCGATCTCCTTCCAGGCCGCGCCACGGACCTCCCCAGAGCGTGTCGCCGTCAGCACCAGCAACTCGAAGGCCAGCTTCATCACTGGCCGTGCCTTCGACGCGCGTACCTTCCGGATTGCCTCCGCCACCTCGCCATGCGGCGACGCCCGCATGTGACGCGCGCCGTTGCGCTGCAACCCCAGCACTGGGCCGATCCGGTCGCACGGGTTGTCGGGCCGCAGATCCATCGCCACTGCCCATTCCATGACCGACCGGATGCGCTGACGCAGTTTCCGGGCTGTGGCCGCCTTGCCGTGCCAGATCGGGGCCGGAATCCCGATCACATCGGCGCTGGTGACCTCCGATATGCGCATCCCGCCGATGCGCGGCAAGGCGTGGCGTTTGAGGCTGCCCACCCACAGCTCGGCATGCTCGGGGGGGCGCAAGCACGGCGCAGCCTATGGCCGGAATACACCCGAAAATCACTGCAAGGTGCTGAGGGAAAATACTTTTTCAGCCTATGCTCAGTCCTGCGCGTAGAAATGCGGGTTACACTGTAAGTCTCAAGCCATTGTGGGTTTCAACCGCCTCTGGAGACGCCGATGCCGGAATTCATGCAAGCTGTGGTGTTTCGTGCCCCCTGGGACATGAAGCTGGAGAGACTGCCCAGGCCGGAACCGGGGCCGGGCGAGGTCCTGGTCAAGATGAAGGCGGTGGGCATCTGCGGCAGCGACGTCCATGGGTTCACCGGGGAGAGCGGCCGGCGGGCGCCCGGCATGGTCATGGGGCACGAGGCGGCCGGCGAGGTGGTGGCTCGGGGTGACGGCGTTGGCTCTCCGGAAGTGGGCGCCGCCGTGACTCTCTACAATATCATCGCCCATACGCCCCCTCGCCCCGATGAGGGAGACCCCTCCTTCCTCGACAAGCAGATGATTGGCGTCAACCTGGCCAAGCGCGGGGCCATGGCGGAGTTCCTGTCGGTTCCGGCGGAGAATGCGATTCCGCTCCCTCCGGGGATTCCTCCCGAGATCGGACTGCTGGCCGAACCCCTGGCCGTGGTGACACGGGGGTGGCGGCGGTTGGAGAAGCTTGGTGTCCGTCCCTCGCGGCTGGCCATCGTCGGCGCCGGGACCATTGGGCTGGCGGCGGTCCTGATGGCGCGCGCCAGGGAGCTCTCCCAAACGGTGGTGCTGGATACGGTGGCCGAGAAGGCCGATCGCGCCGCCGAGTTCGGGGCTGGGGCCATTCATGTGGCGTCGGGAGACCCGGCCAGGGAAGCCGGGGAAGTCGAATCCCTGCTGGAGGGAAGGCCGGAGGTCGTGATCGATGCCGTGGGGACGCGGGAGTCGTTCGCGCTTTGCCTGGCTCTGGTGGAAGCGGGAGGAACGCTGTTGCTGATCGGAAATCTTGCCAAGGAAGTCTCGTTGCCGTTGCAGGATGCGGTCAGCAACGAGGTGTGCCTGGTTGGGACCTACGGCTTCGACCGGAGCGATTTTGCGGCGGCCGTAGAGGTTCTGCCCGACATCCAGTCCGAGTTGGCCACCTTTATCGAGGGCCGCTGCCGCCTGGACGAAACCCCCGGGGTCATGACCTCCCTGGCCAGGGGTGAGAGCCGGGCCCTCAAGACCGTCATTACCTTCGAAGGATAAATCCTAGTCGATACGGACAAACTCTTCGAGATGGAACAGGCTCAGGCAGAGGCGGGCGAGTGCTGCGGCTTGTGGAGGATCGGACGAGCCCGGACCCTCCGGGAGGGATCTATTGCCGGGCAGAGATTGATTTTTCGAGGCCGGTCGATTCAAGCGGCTCAGCGCTTCCTGCTTCTCTTCATCCCTGGGGGGCCGCGCCAGGGTCAGTTGCCAGGCCAGGTCGATCTGCCGGTAAGGGTCCTTTCCCGCCTCCCGCACCAGGCGGGAGGCCAGGTTGCGGGCCTGCCGGTATAGGCCCTCGCGGTTCAGTGTCCAGAAAGCCGGAGGACTTTCGTTGCCGGCATCCTTGGCAGGGCAGCCGTTGGAAGCCGGGGCGGCAGTGGCGGGGTGGAACCGCGGAGGCTCTCGTCGAGTCAGAAGGTAGACCCCGCGCCGGCGGCCCTCCGCCGGATCATCCGAGGCGGGCCACCGGGTCGCCATTCGAGGGGTAGTGCCTTCGACTTCCGCCAGGGGCGGGACTGCCGGCCGACCCCCCATCTTCAGATTCAGGGTCCCTGACACCTGGTGGATGGCATCCCAGACGGCCGCGCCTTCCAACCTGCGTGGGTTCATGCGCCACCAGTAGCGATTGGAGGGGTCTTTCCGCCGGTGGCGAGCCGTGGTAAAGCCACTGTCCCTTCGATAGGTATCGGACAGCATGATCAGCCGGTGCATGGACTTTACGCTCCAACCCTGATCCACCAACCGGCAGGCGAGCCAATCCAGCAGTTCCCGATGGGCGGGGAAGTCTCCCTGGCGGCCGAAGTCGCCGGCAGTGCGCACCAGGCCTTGTCCGAAGTGCCCCTTCCAGATGCGGTTGACCATGACCCGGGCCGTCAGGGGATGGGTTGGCCGTGTCAGCCAGAGGGCCAGTTGCTTGCGGTAGTGGGGGCCGTTGGTTTCCCGCGGCAACCTGGCAGGAACCGACTCATGCCTGAGGACACGAGGCAATCCGGGGTGTACCGGATGTTGCTTGCCTGCCAGATTCCCTCGATTCAGCAGGTGGGATTCAGGAATCAACTCCGCCCTCACTCCGGCCAGCACCGTGGCTGACGGAACATCGTAAAACCCATCGTAGTCGACTTTGTGTGCCAACCCCTTGGCAGGAATCAGCACAGCCGCCTTGGCCAGTTTTCGGGTCAGCTCCCGGTGGCGTTCGGCCTCTTCAGGAGTGAGGTGCTTTTCGATATTCAGTTCGCGGTGCAGTTGGGCCAACGGAGTCGCCAAATCCGTCTCGCGGGCGGACCGTTCTCCCGTGGGAGTCTCGTAGGCCTGCACCGCTTCCGAGGGATAGTCCTGTTTCCGGGTTTCGACGACTCGATCCCTCACTTGCCTTGCAAATTGCAGATAAGCGTCTCTGGCCTCCACCAGCGCAATCGCCATATGGTAGGCCTCGTCGCGGTGACCCATGGTGGTCGAGGCCACGACCGGAATGTTTGAGGGCCGGCTGGCGGCGAAGATCGCTTGCAGCCGGAAGTAGTCTTCCTGGGAGAACGGGTCGGACCGGTGGTCGTGGCAACGGGCGCACCCCAGGGTCAACCCGAGGAATGAGGCCGCTGTCTTGTCCACCACTTCGGTCAGCCAGCGGTACCGGGCGACTTCGGCGTCCAGTTGCACCTCGCGGCCTTCCGGCCCCAGGGCGAAGATGGTGGTTCCTATCCAGGCTTCCAGGTGCTCCAGCTTCTCGGGAGAGAGGTCGTAGAAGCCTTCCAGTTCAAGGTTGTTGGGAAAGAGTTCGTCTCCGGCGATCTGCTCCTGGACGAAGCGGTCGTAGGGCTTGTCGTCGTTGAAGGACTTGATGGCGTAGTCCCGATAGCGCCAGGCGTTGGGATGGTAGTCCTCGGTGTCGGACCTGCTGTCGGCGTACCCCATGACCTGCAACCAGTGGTGTCCCCAGCGCTCCCCGTACCGGGGCGATTCGAGCAGTTCCTCGATGAGCGTTTCGTAGGCGTCGGGTGAGTCATCCCGCAGGAAGCGCTCGGCCTGGGCGGGAGTGGGAGGCAGGCCCCACAGATCGAAGGTGGCGCGGCGCAGCAGGACGGACCTGGAGGCGGGGGGACCCGGCTGGAGACGCTTCTCCCGCAGCTTGGCCAGCATGAAGGCATCGATGGGGTTGGAAGGCTGGCTGCCTTTCCTCATGCGGGGGACTTGGGGCCGCCGGAGCTTCTGGAAGGACCACCAGGAAGCCTTGCGGGCGCCGGACCGGTCGGCGACAGAGGACGCGGAGGGTTGCGCCCAGGTTTGCGAAAGCAGGGCGGCCAGAGTGATGGCTACCGCAGCCGCAACCGCCTGCCGGTAGATGCCGTACCGCATTCCGGGTGACTCCCTGGGCTCGGGAATGGGGGTTTCAGGGGGAGGGGGCCCGCTGCAACCTGAAGTTGGAGCGGCTCCAGTGCCGCTTTTTCCGCCGCTCCTGAAAGATGAAGTAGACGACGCCGTCCTTCGGGGACAGGTAGACTCTCATGGTTCCGTCCCAGAGGTGCTTCTCCTCCTGGTAGCGGGCCAGGCCCGTCTGGCTGTACTGGCGCTCCTTGGCGGGCGCCAGCTTGACCGCCGTGGAACGGAGCAGGTGCGTCCCCACCAGCGGGACCTCGGCGGAGTCCAGGGCCGGGTCCGGTCCGGCCGACTCCCTGACCTCGGCCTTCACCGTCCCGTTCCGGGAGAAAATCAGCCTGCGGGCCGGGGCCTCACCCTTGACTTCCAGGTGATAGCGGGCGGCCGGCAGCCGGATGCCGCCGGCGGTGGCGAGGGCCACCGGGACCCGCATTCGTCCCTGGTAGAAAGGGGGCTCCTCGTCGGCCGCCAGCAGCAGGGCCGGGAAGAGCAGCAGCGAAGACAGAGCGGGAATGCGCATGGAGTCAGGGTTGTGAGCCGGTCGGTCGACCGGCCGTCGCCGGCCTGCCCTTTCGAGACGGCTAGCCGGCCAGCAGCCGCTTGGCCACGCTGTGGTTCCCGTCCTCTCCGACGCCGGTCAGGCGTTTTTCCAGTCCGGAAACCTTGACGTTCAGCTTGTGGTGGTCCAGTCCCAGCAGTTCGAGCATGGTGGCATGCATGTCGTGGACGTGGACCTTGTCTTCGGCGGCGTAGAAGCCCAGTTCATCGGTGGCCCCGATGGCCTTGCCTCCCTGGATGCCTCCTCCGGCCATGACCATCGAGAAGCCGTAGGGGCTGTGGTCCCGCCCCTCCTTGCCCTGCATGATGGGGGTGCGGCCGAACTCGCCGGTGAGGACCACCAGGGTGCTCTCCAGCATGCCGCGTTGTTTCAGGTCGGCCAGAAGGCCGGCCACCGGGCCATCCGTCTTGGCCGCGTTTTCACGATGGTTCTTGTCGCACTCCCCGTGCCCGTCCCAGTCGCTGTTGTAGAGGTGGACAAAGCGAACCCCGCGCTCGACCATCCTGCGTGACAGCAGGCACATCCGTCCGAAGTTGGCGGTCTCCTTGGTGTCCAGGCCGTACAACCGGTTGATGTGCTTGGGCTCCCGGCTCAGGTCGATCAATTCGGGACCGGCCATCTGCATGCGGAAGGCCAGTTCGTAGTTCTTGATCCGGGCCGCCAGGCTGCTGTCGTCCGGGCGCTCGGCCAAGTGCCGCTGGTTCCATTGCTTCAGTTGGCCCAGGATGGCCTGCTGGTTCTCCCGAGTGACCGGACCGGGAGGCTGCAGATTCTCCAGGGCCGCTCCCTGGGTGGAAAGCACGGTTCCCTGGTAGACGGCCGGCAGGAAGCCCGATCCGATCACCGACTTGCTGTTGCGCATGTAGTCGTCGGCCATCACCAGGTAGGCCGGCAGGTTGTCGGTTTCGCTCCCCAGGCCGTACAGCACCCAGGCCCCCATGCTGGGTTGTCCCATCAGCAGGGACCCCGTGTGGATGATGGTGATGGCGGGACCGTGGATGAACGACTCGTGGTGGCAGGAGCGGATGACCGCAAGGTCGTCGGCGAATTCCGAGAGCTTCGGAAACAGGTCGGAGATTTCCAGCCCGGACTGGCCGTGCTTCTTGAAAACACGCCGCGTCCCCATCAACTTGGATTCGTCAGCCTTGATCTGGGCCAGACCGATGCCCTTTTTCAAGTAGCTGGGAGGAAGGTACTGGCCGTCATATTTCTGCAACTCGGGCTTGGGATCGAAGGTTTCAAGTTGGCTGGGGCCGCCTTGCAGAAAGATGAAGATGACGCTCTTGGCCTTGGCCGCGAAGTGGGGCGGCTTGACGCCCAGGGGATTGTAGGCCGAGGCGGCTGGAGCATCGGCTCTCGCCGATTCCGACTGCAACATGCAGTTGAGGGCCAGCCCCCCGAATCCCAGCCCGGAACGGGTCAGGAATTCACGCCGCGAACTGGCGGGGGAGCGGCGGTTGCAGGAATAGGGATTCATGTTTGCCTCCCAAACCGAGGAGAAGCGGGTCGGGTTTCGGTTCCGCCCCGGTGTCAATCGATGTAGAAGAACTCGCTCAGGTTGAACATCGTCAAGCAAAGCTGAGTCAAGGCCTCCCTGTGCCCGGTCTTCGATTCGGCGCCTTCGCCGGCGGGATGGGATGCCTGACTTCCGTTGCTCGAAGCCAGTCTTGACAAAAGCGTCATCGCCTCCCGCCTTTCTTCAGCCGACGGCAGCCGGGCCAGCACCAGTCGCCAAGCCAGATCCACCTGGTCGGCGGGACTGGCGCCGGCTTCGCGAACCAGCCGGTCCGCCAGCACTCGGGCCTGCCTGAAGGAGGCGTCGTTGTTCAGGGACCAGAGCGCCTGGGGGGCGACCGTCGTCACTTCCCTTCCGGCGCAGCTCACCGAGGAGTTGGGCACGTCGAACTTGTCGAACATGGGGAAAGTGAAATTGCGCCGGGCCAGGATGTAGACGCCGCGCCGCCTGCCGGCGGCGGGGTCTTGCGACACGGCCCACCAGGGCTTGATGCGCAGGGAACTCATCTCGACCTTGGAAAGCGGGGGAATCGCAGGCCGTCCCCCCATGGTCGGGTTCAGATTGCCGGCCACCGCATGCAGCGAATCCCACACCGCCTCCCCTTCCAGGCGGCGGCGGTTCATGCGCCACAGGAAACGGTTTTCGGGATCCCGCTGCCGGTGGGTGGCGGTGGTGAAGCGGCTGTCGCGCCGGTAGGCGTCCGAGAGCATGATCAACCGGTGCATCGACTTCACGCTCCATCCCCGATCGACGAACTCGGTGGCCAGCCAGTCCAGCAATTCGGGGTGGGAGGGCCGGCCGCCCTGGCGACCGAAGTCATTGGAGGTGCGGACGAGGCCGTGTCCGAAATGGCCCTGCCAGATGCGGTTGACCATGACCCGCGCCGTGAGCGGATGGGTGGGACGGGTCAGCCATAGCGCGAATTGCTTGCGGTAGCGCGGGCCGTAAGGATCCATGGACAGCGTGTCGGGCGCACTGCTGCCCCGCAATGCCGCCGGCAGCGCCGGCCGGACGATCTCTCTTTTGAGAGACAGCTCGCCGCGGTTCAACAGGTAGGTGTCCGGAACCAGTTCGGGCTTGAGGTGTCCCAAAACCGTGGCCGAGGGCACGTCGAAGAATCCGTCGTATTTCACCTGGTGCGAAGCATCCTCAAGAGGGACGTCCAGCACGGCCCTGACCAGCTTTCGGATGTAGTTCCGGTGGCGTTTCTTCTCTTCATCGGTGAGATGATCCTCGATCTTCATTTCCGTGTAGAACTGGGCCAGGGGTGCGGCCAACTCCAGCTCCCGGGCGGAACGCTCCTCCATGGGCACCTCATAGGCGCGCACCACCTCGGGCGGGTAGTCCATCTTCTTGATTTCGATGACCCGGTCCTTGACCTGCGTTTCGAACCTCTGGTAGGAGGCTCTGGCTTCGGCCAGGGCGATCATGCGGTGGTAGTCCTCGCGGCGGTGACCGGTGGACATGCTGCTGACCACGGGGATGGTCTTGCGAGAACTGGCGGCGAAGACGGCCTGCAACCGAAAGTAATCCTTCTGGGTTAAGGGATCGAATTTGTGGTCGTGGCAGCGCGAGCACTCCAGGGTCAGGCCCATGAACGCCGCCGCGGTGGTGTCGACCGCGTCGGTGAGCCGTTCGTAGCGCAATCGTTCTGCGTCCAGGTGGGATTCCTGGATTTCCGGTCCGAAGGTGTAGAGAGTGGTTCCGATCCTGGCTTCCATGTGTTCCAGCTTTTCCGGGGAAATGTCGTAGAAGCCCTCCATCTCCAGGTTGTTGGGAAAAAGCTCGTCTCCCGCGATCTGTTCCTGGACGAAGCGGTCGTAGGGCTTGTCCTCATTGAAGGACTTGATCACGTAGTCCCGGTAACGCCAGGCATTCGGATAAAAGACATCGCCTTCGAACCCGGCGCTGTCAGCATAGCGGACGACATCCAGCCAGTGCCGCCCCCATCGTTCGCCATAGTGGGAGGATGCCAGAAGCTCGTCGATCAGCTCTTCGAACGCGTCGGGGGAGGTATTCTGCAGAAATCGATCCGCCTGAGCCGGAGTCGGCGGCAGACCCAGCAGATCGAAGTAGGCCCGGCGAAGGAGGGTGGCCTTGTCGGCCGCCGGAGCCGGTTCGAGTTCCTTCTCCCGCAGCTTGGCCAGGATGAAGGCGTCAATGGGATTGGAGGGAGCCTCATCCAGTTCAGGCACGGGGAGGCGGCGCGGCTTCTTCAACGACCACCAGGAGGCTTCTCCGGCCGTAGCACCCGCTTCGGGGTAGGGCGCCCCCGCTTCGATCCATTCTCTCAGGATGGCCAGGTCTCCCTGGGGCAAGGGCCTGCGGCTGCCGGGCGGCATCTTGGGCTCGCCGAGGTGGGCGGCGGAACGGTAGAGGAGGCTCTGAGAGGCATCGCCGACAACCACGGCCGGCCCGCGGCTGCCGCCTTTCAACAGGGTCTCTCTTTGCCTCAGGTCCAGACCCGACATCTGGCCGGCTCCGTGGCAGGAAAGGCAATGCTTCTGCAAAATGGCATGAGCCGCCTGGGTGGTGGAATCGGCGGCGGCATGGACCAGGGAAGAGATTCCCAGCACAGCCAGGCCTGCAAGACATTGGACTGTTCGCACCGGAAGACAGCCTCGCATGATGCTCCCCTGGAGTCGGAATCAGCCGTAATTATAGGCTGGCGGAAACCGCTTTGCCACAACTAACCCGCATTTCCGGGCCGTTTGACAGCGCTCGCAAGCCTCGGCTATGATGCGTTTCGGACGGCTTGGTCGGAAGGATCAGGTTCAGGCAGGAGGGTGTGTAGTTGAGTACTCGTCGGATGGGCTCCGAGCTTGCACGGATCAGCGACAAGGTTTTTTCCGGGGAGAGGTTGTCTTTCGAGGAGGGGGTCGCTCTCTATCGCACTTCGGACCTGCATGCCGTGGGAGCCTTGGCCAACCGGGTCCGGGAAAAATGGAACCGGAACATTGGGTATTTCAACGTCAACCGCCACTTGAACCCCACCAACGTCTGCGTGGTCGACTGCAAGTTCTGCGGCTTCGCCCGCAAACCCGGCAAGGGCGGCTACACCATGTCGTTGGAGGAGGCCTATCATCACGCCTCGATGGGGTATAGCGAATCGGTGACCGAGTTTCACATCGTGGGCGGCCTGCATCCCTACCTCCCCTTCTCCTACTACACCGACCTGCTCCGTGGCTTGAAGGAGCGTTTCCCCAAGGTTCATCTCAAGGCCTTCACCATGGTTGAGCTCGATTTCCTGTCCCGCCGGGCCAAGTTGTCCATCGATGAGACCATCCAGGCGCTCCGGGAAGCGGGAATGGACAGTTGCCCCGGGGGAGGAGCCGAGATCTTTGCCGAGCGCCCCCGCAACCTCATCTGTGACCACAAGGTGTCGGGCGATCGCTGGCTGGAGATCGCCAGGAGGGTGCACCTCTGCGGATTGAAGTCCAATGCGACCATGCTCTACGGACACGTGGAGAGTGTAGAGGATCGAGTCGACCACCTGATCCGGTTGAGGGAGTTGCAGGACGAGACTCAGGGTTTTCAGTGTTTCATCCCGCTGGCCTTCCACCCGGCAAATACGCAACTGGATCATCTGCCGTCGCCTACCGCCATGCTGGACCTTCGAACCATCGCGGTCAGCCGTCTCCTGCTGGACAATTTCCCCCACATCAAGGCCTATTGGATCATGATCGGCGCCAAGACCGCCCAAATAGGACTCCACTATGGGGCCGATGACCTGGATGGGACGGTGGTGGAAGAAAAGATCGTTCACATGGCGGGAGCCCAGACTCCCCTTGGCCTGACCCGTGCGGAAATCGAGCATCTCATTCGGGAGGCCGGCCGGGAACCGGTTGAACGAGACACTCTCTACCGCCCGGTCGACCGTGTCGCCGCCGCCTGACGGATCGCTCCCGGGTGGGCATCCTCCACACATTGAACCGGGAACATCGTTTCCATCCTGCCCCGGAATCGGGCAAGAAGCCGTGTGCAGGCCTCAAGTATCACTCCCCCCTTGAGGGGGAGTCGGCGAGACAAGGGCGAAGCCCGCCGTCGAGCCGGAGGGGGGCCAACGCGGCGTCCCGTTAGTGTAGCCCCCCGTCGATCCAGAGAGGGGCCAACGCCACCTCCCGGGGATCACAACCCTAATATCCTGGCTCACCTTTCCAGTCGAAGGGTAGGGCGCGGTCTGTCCCGCAGTTCCCGGGTCCAACGGGTATGCTCGACGGACAGGCCGCGGTAGAAGGTCTCCATCTCGGCCAGGAATTGTGAAACATCGAGGCACAGAAAGCGGTCGGGGAGTTGGCGGAACCGCTCCCTCGCCTTGCGGTGGCAGCTCAGGGCTCCTTCCAGATTGTCGTTTTCGAAGTGGTAGAGCGACACCGCCGACATGATGAGAGCCTGATAGAAGAGCTTCTCTTTTCCCTTGGCCTCGGCCCAAACCTCCTCCCAAAGGTCGTGGCATTCGTAGTAGAAGCGGCGGTTGAACAGGTCCAGGCCCCGATAGAAGTCGGCTGGATGAGGCTTGTTTTCCGAGTCCACTGGAGAAATCCTCCTCCGTCTGGCAGTGCGCCTGCCTTTGTTGCATAATCATGGAGACTGTCGCGAGGGAATGAAGAAGAGGTTGAAATGATCGGCATATTCAAGCAAATGTTGACGTTGGTCCTGTGCCTGTTCCTCCTGGTCGGAAACCTGGCGTCCGACGACATTCAAGACAGGGAACGGGCCGCCGAGGAAAGGATCATCGGCTTCCTGAAGACCCACCTCGAGCCGGGCAAGCCCGTCCTGATAACGGAGCTGCACCAGCGCTTCACCGAACCCGAGGAGCGCAGGGTTCTCAGTCGGCTCTACAACATCTTCTTCAAGGTGCCTCACTTCGTCGCCCAATACTATGCTGTCCACCAAAAACCCCCTTTGCTTCGCGAAATCTCCGAGCAGTTCAACTTGCGGGTCGCGGGTGAGGTCGACCTGATTCTCCGGATCGTGGAGTACGATCGGAGGGTGCCCCGATTCTTCGAGAGAGACCCGGAAAGCGGTGAGATTGCCTCGGTGGACCTGGAACGAATCAAGGCCGACCCCCGCTTCAACAAGGTCATCGAGCGTTCCATTGCCGGTTGGGAAGGGAAGCAGGCGCCGCAATTCACCGTCCGGCTTCTGGCGGGGGACGAGCTCAGCCTCGATTCCAGCCAAGGGACCCGCCTGGTCTACTTCTGGTTTACCCACTGCCCCCCCTGCGTCAAGATCACTCCCCACCTGGTTTCCCTGCAGGAACAGTTCGGACCGCGGAACTTTACCGTCATCGGTCTGAATGCCGACCGGGTCTTGGACTTGGGGTACCCGGATTCGGAGCGTGCCGCCTATCTGGACAAGCACAAGATCAATTTTCCGGTGGGTCATCTGACCGCGGAGGTTCAGGAGGCCTATGGAGGGATCCAGTTGTTCCCCAGCCTGTTTCTAATAGACAAGGAGGGGTGGATTCGCCACCACTTTGTCAACTACCAGGATCAGGCGACTCTGGAAAAAGCAATCCGATCGGTCCTTTGAGAGCCTAACCCTGAATTTGCCCAACTCTGAGAAGTACGGGTAGGGTGGCTGCCATTCGGGGACAAGGCGGGGGCAACCTCGGTCTTGTCTACTTCAGGAACGGGTTGTGGAGTCTTTCCTCCCCGATGGTCGTGGGCGGCCCGTGGCCGGGGTAGACCAGGGTGTCGTCGTCCAGTTGCATCAGGCATTCCCGTATGGACATGATGATGTCGCTGTAGGAGCCTCCCCAGAGATCGGTTCTTCCGATACCCATTTGAAACAGGGTGTCTCCGGCGAACAGTCGGCCTGTTTGCTGGGCGAGATGCAGGCAGAGGCTCCCGGGGGTGTGGCCCGGCGTATGGAGAACCTCCCCGGAGTGCCGCCCGAATGAGATCCGATCGCCCTGGTGGACAAAATTGTCTATCTCGGTCGCGGGCGGCGCCGGCAGCCCCATCCAGGAGGCCTGCATCGGCAGGTTTCGGTACAGGACCAGATCTCTTTCATGCAGGAGAGCCTGGGCTCCTGTCTGCTCCTTCATCGCCTCCAGATCCCCCACGTGATCGATGTGAGCGTGGGTGCTGAGCAGATACCTGACGCTCAAGCCGTGCTTCTCGATCAGGGGAAGAATCAATTCCACCTCGTCCCCGGGGTCGATCACCAGGGCCTCTCGCGTTTCTTCGCACCCGAGTATGTAGCAGTTGCACTGCAGGGGCCCCACGGCCACCTGTTCAAAGATCATTTCCGACCTGTCTTCAGACCGCCGAAGGAGCCAGTCTGGCTGAATAGAGGGGGAATTGCTCCGAAAGCTCTCTGACCAGAGTACGGATCGTCTTCTGAACCTCTTCATTCTCAACCTGGTCCAGCACCTCTCCGATCCAGCGGCCGATGAGTTGCATTTCGGATTCGCCCATTCCCCGGGATGTGAGCGCCGGAGTGCCCAATCGTATGCCGCTGGTTACCAGCGGGGGATGAGGATCGAAAGGGATCGTGTTCTTGTTGACGGTGATTCCGGCCCGGTCCAGGGCGAGTTCCGCCTGTTTGCCGGTGATTCCCCTGGAAAAGACGTCGACCAGAATCAGGTGAGTGTCGGTTCCCCCGGACACCAGGCGGTAGCCGCTCTCCAGGATGCCGGAAGCCAGTGCCGCGGCGTTTCGTTTCACCTGCCGGATGTAGCGTCGGAAGTCGGGTTGCAAGGCTTCCTGAAGGCAGACGGCCTTGGCAGCGACGACATGAACGAGGGGCCCACCTTGAGTCCCGGGAAACAGCAGGCGGTTCAGGTTCCTGGCGTGGGCCTGCCGGCACAAAATCATGCCTCCGCGCGGTCCACGCAGGGTCTTGTGGGTTGTGGTGGTGACGAAGTCGCAGTGGGGAACCGGACTGGGGTGCTCGCCGACGGCGACCAGGCCTGCCGTGTGGGCCATGTCCGCCATCAGCAGCGCGCCGCTTTCCCGAGCGATCTCACCCATGCGCTCGAAGTCGATTTCGCGGGGGTAGGCGCTGGCTCCGGCCACGATGAGCTTGGGCCGGTTCTGCAGGGCCAGTTCCTCCAGGGCGTCGTAATCGATCGTTTCCGTGTCCTTGCGGACTCCGTAGGGAACGAATCCATACATCCTGCCGGAGAAGTTCAGCGGGTGGCCATGGGTGAGGTGTCCCCCGTGGGACAGGTCCATGCCGAGAACGGTCTCCCCGGGCTTCAAGACCGTCATGTACACCGCTACGTTGGCCTGGGTTCCGGAGTGGGGTTGCACGTTGGCGTGGTCGGCGCCGAACAATTGCTTGGCCCTGTCGATGGCCAACTGCTCCACCACGTCGGTAAACTCGCATCCCCCATAGTAGCGGCGACCGGGGTAGCCCTCCGCGTACTTGTTGGTGAACACGCTGCCGGTGGCCTCCAACACGGCCTCGCTCACGAAATTCTCCGAGGCAATGAGTTCCAGTTGGTTGGCCTGACGCCGAGTTTCCCGGTCGATGGCGTCGGAAACCTGCGGGTCGACCAGCGCAAGGCTTCGTGCGGGTTCGGGGTTGATGGCCACGGACGTTGCCCCCAGAAAATGGATGGTTGCCCGAACGCCGGCCCTGGGAAGAACCCCGGCAGACCCGGTGTCTCGGAGTTCAAATGTTAACCAACAAACCCGATGCTGACAAACC
The DNA here is from genome assembly GCA_963665655.1 of Terriglobia bacterium. GTDB lineage: Bacteria > Acidobacteriota > Terriglobia > Versatilivoradales > Versatilivoraceae > Versatilivorator. Next base: position 1,629,616 of record OY762429.1, on the reverse strand, counting down.
AATAATCGGAGGGAATTGGCTCTCTTCCCGCTTCCGGTGGGGGTTTTCGGGAATTCAATCCGGCTCGGAATCTTTTGCCGTCAAATATGCTATCTTCTAGCGGCGTTGGGCCCTGCACGGCCAAGCATGGAGGGAGAATCGAGCCGCTTGTTCACACCGGTGGACACGAATCAAGTCACTGGTGTCCATTGGTGGTTCACTTCCTATCTCCCTTTGAGGAGTCGGAATGCGCTGGAGTCAAAGCTTCATCCCTACTCTGAGGGAAGCCCCTGCCGAGGCCGAGGTGCCGAGCCATATCCTGCTCCTGCGCGGCGGATACGTTCGACAACTGGCCTCGGGGATCTATTCCTTTCTGCCTCTGGCCCAGCGGGTGATGCTCAAGATCACCCGGATCATCAGGGACGAGCTCGATCGCATGGGCGCCCAGGAATTTGCATTGCCGGCCCTGCACCCGGCTGAAATCTGGCAGGAAAGCGGCCGTTGGGAGGGCATGGGGCCCAACATGTTTCGTCTCAAGGACCGCTCCGATCGGGACCTGTGCCTGGGCATGACCCATGAGGAGGTCTTTGCATCCATCGCCCGCAACGAGCTTCGCTCCTATCGCCAACTGCCCCAGATCTGGTACCAGATACAGACCAAGTTCCGGGACGAGCCTCGGCCCAAATCGGGGTTGCTTCGCGTGCGCCAGTTCACCATGAAGGATTCCTACTCCTTCGATGTCGACCGGGAGGGGTTGGATCGGAGCTATCGAAAGCACTATGACCTCTATTGTCGCATCTATGAGCGCTGCGGACTCCGGTATCGAGTGGTCGAGGCCAGCAGCGGCATGATGGGCGGAAGCCAGTCCCATGAATTCATGGTGCTGACCGATGCCGGCGAGGACATGGTGGTCTACTGCGCCTGCGGTTACGCGGCCAATCTGGAGAAGGCGACCTCGGATCTGGAGCCGCTGGAGGATGAAGCAGGGCCGGAGACGCCCCAACCGGTCGCCACTCCCGGCCAGAAGACCATTGACGACATTGCCCGGTTTCTGGGAGTCCCGGCCTCCCGCCAGATCAAGTCACTGATCTATCGGTTCGGCAACCAATCCCTGCTGGTTCTGGTTCGAGGCGACCATCAACTCAATGAGGCCAAGCTGCATGCGGTGCTGGGGGGCGAGGCCCGTCCGGCCCTGCCGGAGGAAATTCCGGCGGTGGCGGGCGCCGACGCCGGTTCCCTGGGTCCGGTGGAGGTGGCGGGCCTGCGTATCCTTTCCGACCACGCCCTGCAGGGAAGAAGTAATCTCACCTGTGGCGCCAACCGGAATGACTTTCACCTCTCCGGTGTGACACCGGGGCGGGACTACCAGGCGGAGTATTTCGACTTGCGTGTGGTTCAGGCCGGAGAGGCGTGCGCCCGATGCGGTTCCTCGCTGAAAATTCACAAGGCCCTGGAGGTCGGGCACATCTTCAAGCTGGGGACCAGGTACTCTGAGAGCATGGGAGCCACCGTTCTCAACTCGCAGGGCCGGGAGGTCCCCGTTGTCATGGGGAGCTATGGAATCGGAGTGGAAAGGATTCTTGCGGCCGCCGTCGAAAGCGGTCACGATGACGACGGAATCATTTGGCCACGTTCCATCGCCCCCTTTGACTGCCTGATTTGCGTGGTCAATGCCAAGGATGGCGCTGTGGCGCAGGAAGCGGAGAAGGCCTACCGGAAGTTGCAGGAACTGGGAGTCGAGGTTCTGCTGGACGACCGGAAGGAGCGTCCAGGCGTGAAGTTCAAGGATGCCGACCTGGTAGGGATTCCCTACCGGATCAATTTCGGCAGCCGCAAGCTGGCCATGGGAAAGGTGGAATGGGTGGAACGGGCCACCGGAACGATCACGGAAATCGACCTGGCCGACCTGGTTGCCCAGGCGCGAAGTCTGCTGCCGGCCGACGGCTGCCCGGCAGTTGCTCAAAGCGGGTAGGCATCCCCGCCTGCCGGGCTGAGTCTTTCGGGTACGGGACCGTTACCGGGGCTGGTTGGACGACACCCGTTGTATAGACGCCCGCAAGGTATTGATACTCCTGGGAGCGAGGGCGAGGTGCAGCCTGGACCCGGCTTCCGGAGTGGGTTCGGCAGCCCGATTGTCTTCGTCCGCGGATGTTCGAAAGAACTCGATACCGTCCAGCCTGAATCCACGCAGCTCGATTTCCTCTTCGATGGTTTCCTCATTTGGATTGACCAGCACCACCACCAGTTGACGGTCGGCAGAGTTCCGGAAGGCCACCACCGGTGTGCCGCCTCCCCTTGCATACACCCGAACGGCGCCTCTGGGGATATAGCGACTGAATTGGGTCAGGGCCCGGAAGCGCTTGGGAGCGCGGAATCCGGTCTTGGTGCGTTCAAGCAGGCCCAGGCGTCCCGGCTGAGCCTCGGTGGCGAATATGGGGCCGTAGAGCCAGGCCCGACACCCCCGCAACAGGTCGGCAATCAGGGTTTGGGCCAAGACCAGGGCGTCATCCATTTCATCGCTGTTGCCGGCCGGAGATGTGAATTGGGTCTGCCACAGGTTGAAATTGTGTTGTCGCACCAGTTGGTCGACGGCATCGCCCCCCGGGTTCGGCTCCACTGAAGATTGAACTCCGACATGCGAGAGCCAAGGCCGAACCTCTCGATCGTCCATCAGGGTCTTCAGGAAGGGTAGCGTCTCTCTCCAGCCGGCCTCCGGAACCATGAGTCGGGTCCGGATTCTTTTCTGCTGAAATTTCTCTCCGACCATCTTGACCAGGTCTCTCAGTTCGTTTGCCCCATACCGGCAACCCACGGGCAAGTCCGCGCCGTCGGGCCGGTTTTGCAAGCTCACCACCTGGACGGGTTGACCGCGCAGCTTCTCATAGTACTCGACGTAGCCCACCAGATATTCAGCCAGATCCCGGTAGTGTTGAGCCAGGAGGAACCCCGAGCCATCCAGCGCCTGATTGCTCTTCCAGGCGGGCGGAGGAGTCCAGAGACAACTGCTCAACAACACATCCTGGCGCTTCCTGGCCTGTCGAAGCAGCGAGAATTGAGCATTCTCTCTTTCGTCGCCTCCGAACGAAAAGGTCAGGCCGGTCAGTCTCAAGCGGGCGGTGATGGGAATTCGTTGTCCGGTCCACCCGATTTCGTTTCTCAGGATGTTCAAGCCCGCTTCCCTGGGGCTGAAGAGCAGGTCGAAGAGCCTGAGGCGTTCCGCCGAGGGAAGGTTGTGGATGTCCTTGGCGCAGCCGTTGGAACCGCTGACGCCAAACCCGTCCACCCGCTGAAACCGGATCTGGGGTTGAATCAGGATGGGCTTGGGTTGTGCCGCGGCGTGACCTGTTGCCGGCGAAAGCGTCTCGCCGACGATGGTTGCGATCTCCTTGCGCAGGGCTCGGACGTCGCCCCGGCCGTCAGGGTGGAGACGGTTGGTCAGAACAATCACATAGGCCTGGATTTCAGGGTCCAGCCAAAGGGAGGTTCCGGTAAAGCCGGTGTGGCCGAAAGAGCGCGGCGAGAAGTGCTCACCCTTGACCGAAGAGTAACGGGACTGAATGTCCCAGCCCAATCCGCGAATGTCGGGTTTGCCCGGCGGAGATTGGGGGGAGACCATTTGTCGGACCAACCGGGGCTGCAGCACCCTGGCGCCCTCCAGCGATCCCTCGTTCAGCAGCATGCGGCAGTAGCGGGAAAGGTCGCGGGCATTGGAGAAGAGGCCTGCATGACCGGCCACCCCGCCCATCGTCGATGCCAGGGGATCATGCACCTGACCCCTCAGGAACGTCCCGTCATCCCCTTTTTCGGTGGGAGCGATATGGGGTCGCCCGCCGGGGGAAGGATTGAAACCTGTTGCAGCCATTTCGAGCGGGGCGAAGACTCGGGAGTGAACGAACCGGTCCAGGCGTTCTCCGCTCACAGACTCTGTCAACTTTCCCAGAAGAATGAATCCGAGATCGCTGTAGATGAATCGGCTTCCCGGCGTGACTGACAGGTCGGAGTCGTAGATCTTGTCAATGACTGCTGAAGCGGCTCCGGGCCCTTTGGCCTTGAGACGAAAAAAGGGGGCCAATCCGGAGTAGTGGGTCAGCACCTGCCGGACGGTAACGGTCTCCTTCCCGCGCCTGCCGAAGTCCGGAAGATATGTGGACACCGGGTCGTCCAACCTTGCTTTTCCTTCCTGAACCAGGATCAGGACGGCCGGCGCGGTGGCCACCACCTTGGTCAGGGAGGCCAGGTCGAATCGGGTTCCCGGAGTCATCGGCTCCGGCCGGGGTTCCAGGCAGCGATGGCCATAGGCCTTTTCAAAGAGGATGTGGCCGCCCTGTCCCACCAGCACCACCGCGCCGGGAATCCGGCCATTGTCGATGGCCTGGCGCACCACGCCGTCGATCCTGGCCAAGGGTGCCGGGGAACCCTGGGGCCCGGCCACTGACTGGATGGAGCATGATGAGACTGAAAGGCCGGCCGCCAACAGGAGGGCGAGGACTGGGTGATTCCGATGGAGGTCAGACAACGGTTGGGCTTCCACGGTGGATTCGAGCGGTTGGCTATCTTAGTGTTTTCGATTTTTCGGGGCAAGCTCTTTTCGGGGGGAACATTTTGACTGCGGGAGAGGTCTATAGGGCCGAGTCTTGTCTTTCACTCCGAATGCTTGGTATCTTGGGTCAACGGACAGGTGCGGAGGCCCAATGACCCTCAGATGGATCGCTGCAGACATTGACGGCACCATCCTGGATAGTTCCAGCCGGCTGCCGCCGGGAAACGTGGCGGCGATTCGCCAGGCTCGGGACCGTGGAGTCGAAGTGATTCTGGTGACCGGACGCCGTTACGGCGCTGCCATCTGGGTTGCCGAGGCCCTGGGGTTGTCCTCTCCGCTCATCGTCAACAACGGGGCCATGATCGTGTGTCCGACTCGGTCGCGGCGGTTGGCCCGGTGGTGTCTGGCGCCCGAGGTGGCGACCGCCATCCTGTCCGCCACCTCCAGCTATACCCACTGCACGGTGCTGCATAAGGACAGGCCTGCCGAGGGGCAACTGGTGGTCTGTTCCCGACCCCGGACGAACGGACAGTTGCACCACTATCTGAGCAAGGTTCCAGGGGTGACGGTTCGAGTGGAGTCGCTCCAAAGCGAGATTGACAGCGACCTGATCGAGATCATGTTCAGCGGTCCTCTCGGAGTGATGGAAGCCGTCGAGGAGCAGCTCAAGGAATCCGGATTCGAGAAGCATGTGAGAATCGCAAAGACCTATTACCGGGGAAAGGACCTGGGAATCATCGATGTGCTGAACAAGGATTGCTCCAAGCGTTCGGCCCTGGATTTTTTGGCGCGGTCTCACGGCGTTCGGTCAACGGAAATCATGGCCATTGGAGACAATCACAGCGACCTGGAGATGCTGGAGTACGCCAGGGTGGGTGTAGTGATGGCTAACGGCGTGGCGGCGCTCAAGAATCGCGGGTTTTACGAGACGGCATCCAATAACGATCTGGGTGTCGCCCTGGCCATTGGTCGGTTTGTTCTCCAGGAACAAGTCTAGCCCGCACATCTCACCAGGTCGCTGGATTCCTGAATGAAAGCCCATTTATGGTCAGCAACTTGTCGATTCGATTGGGATGCCTTGCGGTGGCATCCTGTGCCGGGCGCGCCCCCCGGTGAGATATGGGGGCTAGACTCGCCTCCGGAAGATCATGGAGGTTCCGGAAGACTTGGGACGCCGCTTCCGGAAGAGTTGCCAATAGCTGTCCTGGATGAAGTCGGTTGGCTTGTAACCGAGTTTGGCCGACAACGCCAGAATGTCTCGGGCCGATCCCTCGATTTCGAGAAAGTTGCCGATGGGGGTTTCGTCGAAGGTCACCGTCAGTTTCTTTTCGGAGGGCTTGTCGGGTTCGAGGACGGTGCGAAACTTCTGGTATCGGAAGCTGGGTTCGAATCCGAGGCTCCTCAAGAGCTGCCGGACAACCTGGGCATCGCCGAGTTCCGTTTCCAGTTCCTGTCGTATCTTGTAGCGGGTGGAGCGCCGGGAAGGGGTCTTGAGAGTGATCCAGGCCCGGTCGCCGAAGGATCGTACCCGCAGGAGTTGGCGGCGCCGGGCCAGGGACCGGTCCGGGTAGTCGAAAATCCAGTTATCCTCGAAGGCTCGAGGCGTTCGGATCCGGAAACCGAGTTGAACGAGGCGATCACGCACCTTGGGGAGATCGGCCAACTCGATTTTGACTTCGGTCTCGATGGACTTGGCCGGTGCGTCTCGGTGTGTTCCGCTTCCCACGGGCAATGCTCTCCAGGTTGGCGACCGACGCCGGACCTATTATGGCTGAGCAGTCAAGGCATTCCAATCCGCATGGGGCGTCCTCCGCGGCCATCGCGCGCTGATCCCCCAGCGTAGGGGCAACTCTTGTGGTTGCCCGGAAGTTCGCGGTCGTCCCAACCATCCCGAAATGGGGCGTCCACAGGGGGCGCCCCTGCATCCCGGTTCATGTGTGCTCGTGAGCGAGCGAGCGTTGACAACGATTTACGGAGATGTTACAACCGCCGGGTGGAGTTGGTCGTAACTTCTTCCTGCCAGTTCGCGTCTTCTGGGAGGTCGTCTAACGGTAGGACAGCAGACTCTGGATCTGCCTATCGGGGTTCGAATCCCTGCCTCCCAGCCAAATTCCTCGCTCCCCCACTTGCCTGCAGCACTCTAATTGCAGTGGTTCGTCGTCGTTCGGGAGGGACAGCGCGTGCCGACACGCCACTGCTGAATTCTCGCCTGGCCGGATGCGGGAGGGAGAGGATTGCCTTGTGAGCTCCTCCCCGAGTGCCTGCCCGGTCGCTCCAAAACCCTGCGAATCCGGCCTCCGAACGCATCCGCGAGCGTCATCCCAGGGAGGCGGTTCGGTCAATTCACAGTTCTTGTGGAAAACCCTGTGGAAAAACAGGGTGTGAGGACCGGAACTCGTTGATTAGCAATGAAAAAGAGCAAGCTGCACACAAATGGGTGTATTGTTTTAAGTTATTGAATATAAACACTTTAATAAATTATGCCAAAATCGGCGTTCCTGTGGGAGATCATTCCGCCGGAAACCCCGCAATCACTGGGTTTTCCACAATCGGATTGCGGGAATGCCCCACTGGGAGGGGGTTTTGGAGGTCCGAACCGTGTAGATCCAATAGCTGTACGGCTTTCGCCCGGAAGGATGTGAACAAAAGATGTCTTTCATGTTACGGATCGGCCTGCGGAGGGGTGCCGTCCTGGGGGCTGTAACGGGGTGCCGGCGGGAGAGAACGGGGAACGGCGGCCAGGCTTGATCAGGTCGCTTGAACGATGGTGAGGTACCTGTGGAGGCAATTCTCCAGGCCATAGTCGAGGGAGTCCACGGCGATGGCATGGCCGATGGAAACCTCGAGGATTCCGGGAATGGTCAGGAAGAGGCCCAGGTTCTTGAGGTTCAAGTCGTGTCCTGCATTGACTCCCAGGCCGAGTTGCCGGGCATGAAGCGCGGCTCTGCGGTAGTTGCGCAGCACTTTATCCTGAGAGCCTCCTCCGAACGCATCCGCGTAGGCCTCGGTGTAAAGCTCGATGCGATCGGCGCCGGTTGCCGGAACCCGGTCCACTTGAGCCAAGTCAGGATCCAGAAACAGGCTTGCACGGATTCCGGCTTCCCGGAGGTCCGCGATGATGGGCTGAAGCCGGTTTCCGTCCCGGCGCAGGTCCCATCCGTGATCGGAGGTCAGTTGCCGGGGAGCATCGGGGACCAGCGTGCACTGGGTGGGCCTGGCCTTCTTCACGACGTCCAGAAAAGCGGGCGTCGGGTTTCCTTCAATATTGAACTCGACCGATTGCTCGGCGGTTACGGCGGCCAGATCGAACACATCCTGGGTTCTCGTGTGGCGCTGGTCGGGTCGGGGATGGACGGTGATGCCGTGAACTCCGGTCCCGATGCAGCGCCGAGCCATGACGGCCAGGTTCGGCAGGTCCTTGCCACGAGAGTTTCTCAGTAGAGCAAACTTGTTCAGGTTGACGCTGAGTTTGGTCATGGCTTCCCGGCCCGAGTCTTCTGTTCACCGACAAGCTGAAGCGGATCCCTTCCACTGCCTCCGTCGCCTGTGGAAACGATCGATCGCCATGGGCGAAGAAGGGCTGCGAGACATCCTAATGATCTTGCCCCGGATTTTCCAGCTTGGATTCAATCCGGAAATCGCGGGGAGTCCCATCAGCTCGGGTACACTGGCGTCAGGGAAGGACGATCGGTCGGGTTTCCTTGATATTCCAAGGGTGTCCCGGCAGGCGACTCCGGTCCGGCCGTCTGTTTCGACGGGAGGGGTCAACCGTGGCGCTCAGACGGCTATTGAAAGAAGGCTGTCGGCAGACATAGAATGCGTGAGCCTGCGGACGGAACTTTTCAACGGGAGAGGATGATGAAATCCGCTACAAGACTGATGTCGATGGCTGGACTCCTGGCAGGATTCTGCCTGCCTTTGACGGGAACTGAACCGGAACTGGTCTCGGTGCAGAAAATCTGGGATCGGGCGCCCCACAATGGCTTCACCGACCTGGTTCGTTTCCGCGACCGATGGCTTTGCACCTTTCGTGAAGGCGACTTCCACGGAAGCCGGCCCACCCGGGAGGTGATGCCCGAAGGGAAGTCGGGCAGGCCCGGTCAGATCCGGGTCATCGCTTCAAAGGATGGCGACCGTTGGAAATCGGCGTCGCTGTTGAGTGAAAAAGGCGTGGACCTGCGCGATCCCAAGCTCTCGGTCATGGAGGACGGCCGCTTGATGCTGCTGGCCGGAGGGTGTATCGACGATCCCCTCAAGGAGGAGCAATGGGGTTACGTCACTCGGGCGCCGCGAGTGGCCTTTTCCAAGGATGGCCGCCGGTGGACACCGACTCGCAGACTGCTGGCCGAGGACCATTGGTTGTGGCGGGCCACCTGGCACGAGGGCAAGGCCTACAGCCTTTCCAAAATGGGTGAAACGCCCAATCCCCGCCGCGGTTTCCTGTACTGGACCCGCGACGGACTGAATTGGCATTGGTTGACGGAATTCAAGCTCGAGGGAGTCAGCGAGACGACTCTGCGGGTGATGCCGGACGGCGAGATGATCGCCCTGATTCGACCGCACTATCTGGGCAGAAGCCGGCCGCCCTACAAGAAATGGCAGTTCCGCAAGATCGAACACAGCATCGGTGGCCCCAATTTCATTCGAATTCCGGACGGAGGCTTGTGGGCCGGCAGTCGCCTGAATGGCAAGACGGTCCTGTCGAGGATGACCCCGGAGAGCTTCGAACCGGTGTTGACCCTGCCCAGTGGCGGAGACACCAGCTACCCGGGCATGGTGTGGCACGATGATTTGCTGTGGGTCAGCTACTACTCCTCCCACGAAGGCAAGACCAGCATCTACCTGGCGAAAGTTCGATTCCGATGAATGCAACCGAGCCGCAGCTTCCCCCACCGCCGCGAGCGCTGATTTCAACCAACCCCCTGCAGTGGGTTCGATTCTTCGGGCCCGGCGCCATCCTGGCCTCGGTGACCGTCGGCAGCGGAGAAATCCTGTTTCCCTCGCGAGGGGGAGCCATTTTCGGCTTCAGCATATTGTGGGTCATCCTGTTCGTGGCATTTCTGAAGTGGATCTTCGTCTACACCAGCATTCGCCACATGATTCTCAGCGGGGGGCATCCCCTGGAGCGATGGCGAAAGATCCCCGGACCCAGCGGCTGGTTCCCTCTTTTTCTGATCGTTATCGTCGCCCTGGCCACGCCGCTGTGGTTCTCGTTTCTGACCGGACTGACGGGGCAGATCTGCACTGCCATCGCCGGGGTCGGGGACCAGTACCTCTGGGCGACTCTTTCGGTCGTGGGGGCGATTGCTCTCCTGTCGTTCGGCGGCTATGAATTTCTGGAAAAGGCCCAGACGATCATATTGGGACTGATGGTGGTCTGCATCGTCGTGGCCGTGTTCTACGTGGCTCCGCCATGGTTGCAGGTGCTCCAGGGCTTTTTCCCGCAAGCCCTCAGCTATCCCGATTGGTTGTACTCATTGATGCCCCAGATGAGGGATCGCTCGGTTTGGGTGGAGGTGGTGGTCTATTCCTCCGCCATCGGAGGGCAGAGTTATGACTACCTCGGATACCTCTCGTTCCTGAGGGAGAAGAAGTGGGGCTGGAGCCATCTCAAGACGGCGACGCCGGAACAGCTCGAAGGGATAGCGGCGCACAAGGATCACCCGGCGCGGTTGTGGCTCCGGGCGGCTCTGGTCGACACCAGCGCCAGCTTTTTCATGGTGGTCTTTATCGGCGCCTGCTTTGCCATCCTCGGGACGGTCATATTGCAGCCGGACCAGCAGGTGCCGGAAGGCCTCCGCATGTTGACCTACCAGGCGGCCTTCCTCACCACCCTCCATCCCTGGCTGCTCCCCCTCTACCATCTGGCCGTTTTCCTGGCTTTCTTCGGAATCCTGTACGGGGGGCCGGAACTCACCTATCGAGTTCTATTCGAATATCTGAAGTCCATGCCACGCTTCCGGAACAGGCTGCCCCTGCGGGGTCTGAGAACCGGCTGGATTCTCTGGGCGCTGGGAGGGGGGATTCTGGTTCTCTGGTGGAGTCGGTTCAATCCCGAGGTTCGCCTGTTGGATATCGTGACGCCGGCCGGCATCTACACCGGTGTCCTCTCCTGCGGGTTCTATGCTCTGGCCAACCTGTGGGTGGACCGCCGTTTCCTGCCCCTTCCCTTGCGAATGGGAAGCTGGCTGGTGGCCCTCAACGTTGCCTCCGCCATCGCCCTTTCCAGTTTCGGACTCAAGGCGCTTTGGGACTACGATCAGTTTCGGGGTTACCTGGTGCTGGCTCTGTTCCTGGCTCTCTGTTTCGTGTTGGCCAGGCTGCTGCGGTTTGTGGATCGTGCGCCGCTTCCGCATGAGACCGCCGGGAGCCGCCAAGTTCGTGAACCCAATCCCTAAGATGGAGATAATGCCATGAAGCTTGGGGTCATTTCATCCAATCTGATGCAGTACGAGTTCGAGGAGGGGTTGCGCCATGCGCGCCAGATTGGATTGGGGGCCGTCGAGGTCGGGGCCTGCGGTCTGGCCAGCAACCGGAAATACTGCGATCGAGAACGGCTGGTGGCCCACCGGGACGAAATCCCCCGCTGGCTCGAGGCCTTTGAGCGCAACCAACTCGAAATCAGCGCGCTGATCGGACACGGGGCTCCGCTGATGCCGGACAAGGCGATTGCTCAAGAGTATTCCCGGCAGTTCCGGCAGACCTGCCAGCTCATGGAGTGGGCGGGGATCCGCCGGATGACGCTCCTGTCAGGGCTTCCCGAGGGTGCGGAAGGCGACCGAACTCCCGTTTGGGTTACTTTTGCCGATCTTCCCTTTCTGCGGGACACGGTGGAATGGCAGTGGGAGAAACGCTTGATTCCCTATTGGCGGGAGCATGGAAAGATTGCCAGCGACCACGGGGTGACCCTCTGCTTCGAGATGCATGGTGGGGACCTGGTTCACAACCCGGTGACCCTCAAGAGGCTCCACCAGGAAGTCGGACCGGTGGTGGCCTGCAACTTCGATATTTCCCACATGTGGTTTCAGAGCATCGACCCCTGCGAAGCGGTCCGCTATCTCGGTGGGCTGGTGCAGCACGTGCATGCCAAGGACACCCATATTCAGGCGCACAATGTCCGGCTGAGGGGCTTTAACGACTCCGCCTCGGTAGAGACCCCCGAGCAACGCCCCTGGAACTTCACCATTCCGGGCTGGGGCCACGGGGAATCCGACTGGAAGGCGTTTGTGACCGCCCTGCAGTTCGCGGGCTACGACCACGTGCTGTCGATCGAGATGGAGTGTGAATATCTCAATGTCGAGGAGGGGCTTAAGAAATCGATTGATTTCCTCAAGCCAATCGTGTTCGAAAAGGAACCGGGCCCGAAGTGGTGGGAGCTGGCCGGGATGAGCGATGCCGGCAGCCTGTGGAAGGAGGACTGAGGATGTCGCTGGCCATCGAGTGGGTGGGACTGGCCTGTTTCAGACTCTGGCAGGATCATCGGCCTGTGCTGGTGATGGACCCCTATACGCCTTCCGCCGTAGGGCTGGGAGGTCCGGATGTCCCTTTCCTCCAGGCTGACCGGGTGATCGTCAGTTCTCTCACCGACCGGGGGCACGCCTGCATTCAGGTGGTGGAAGGGAATCCTCCGGTGATCAACGCCCTCGACCTGGCCGAGGGCCGCGGTCGGGCGGAGATGAATGGAGAGCCGATTGTGACCCTCAAGGCGGCCGAAGCTCCGGACCATCCGGAAGGCGCCGATGACAATGCCCTGTATGCCTTCAGGGCCGGAGACCTGTGGATTCTGCACATGGGAGACCTCGGATATGGGCTGAGTGCCGGCCAGTTGGCTCCCTTTGCCGGTCGCTGCGATGTCTTGTTGGCCATCGTCGGTGAAAAGCTCACCCTCACTCTGGACGAGCTGGACCCGATGATCGAGATTCTCCGGCCCAAGTGGATCCTCCCCATGCACTACTACCTGCCTCCCATTGACGGCGGCATGACGCCGGTGGAAGTCTTTCTGAAAAGGCGTCTGCGAGATCCCCTGGTCCATGTGCGACACCACACCGTGCCGCTGCCGCCCCCCCGATTGTCCACCGAGCGGCCTACCGTGGTGGTGCTGGAACCCTCAGGCTATCGGCCAAGTTGAGAAAAGACCTGGCGAAAGCGCTCCAGGGCCAGATGGCTGTCGCCCTCGGGAAAGGCTTCCAGTCCCACCGTGCCGTTATAGGAGATCTCCCGCAGAGCGGCAGCCACCCGGGGGTAATGGATCTCGCCCGTACCGGGCTCGTGGCGCCCGGGAACGTCCGCCACGTGCACGTGCCCGATGATTTCCCGATGGTCTCGAATCGCCTGGACGACGTTGCCTTCCTCCACCTGAGCATGGTAAACATCGACCAGCAGCCGGATTCGCGGGCTGTCGACCTGGCGGATCAGGCGAGCCCCGTCTTCCAGATGGGGGAAGGGGTAACCGGCGTGGTCGACCTTGGTATTGAGCACTTCGAAGTTATAAGACACGTTCTCCTTTTCGGCGATTTCCGCCAGCTCGCACAGGCACCGGTAGGCGGTGATCCAACGGTCGGCGGGATGCTCGGCGATGGCGTGCACCACCCGGCCCTTTCGGTCGAGCTCGCCGGAGGCTACGGCCAGGTTCCTGCATCCGATCCTCCGGGCTACGGTCAGGTTCTTCCTGGCGCCCTCCAGGAAGGTCTCCACCCCGTCGGGGTGAACCATGCTGCCCGGGCCCCAGCCCGGCATGGAAGCGATTCGAATGTCCGGATCGGCCGCGATGGCATCCAGCGCCTCATCTTCCCAGCCCCAGAGTTCCACCGAGAAACCGGCAGCCGCCACTTCACGGACCCGCTGCAGGAAGGGGAGATTCGGAAAGACAGTGCCTTCGCAGACGGAGAGTTGGAACATGCTGGCTCCTTTCGGTGCTCGGGTGACGGGTCGATCGGCTCCTGGCGTACGATGCCGCCGGTCTCGGGAGCCGGTCGATCCAGGCGGTCGGACGCTTTCTTGAATACCGCGGCGGAATGGACTTTACGCCACCCCCGGCGTGTATGCAAGGATCACTTCCGCTAGCCGCCGCCGGAGTCAATCCGTTCAAGGACGACTGAAAGGAAGGATATCGATGAGCGGCCGTTTGAAGGAGTTGTTGAAAACAGAGGAAGTTCTTTACGGGGTCATCTGCCGCGATACCACGATGACCGACCTGGAACTGATGGCCCAACTGGGCTACTCGGTCGTCTTTCTGGATCTGGAGCACGGTCCGCAATCGACGGCGGAGGTGCTCAGGCTGGGCCGGACGATTGCTCATCTGGGAATGGTGCCGATGGCCCGCATTCCCGAGCTGACACGGACCCAGGTGCAGCGTCTTCTGGATGGAGGCATGGAAATCCTGACCCTGCCCGATGTCAGGAGTGCTGCCCAGGCGGCCCGGCTGGTGCGGTTGGGCAAGTTTCCGCCCTTGGGCGAGCGAGGCGTGTCGAGTTCCTCGGCCGGCACCGGCTTCACTCTGGGAAGCGATCCCAGGCGTGCGCTTGGCGAGGCCGACCTTGGGACTTCCCTGATGGTGATGATCGAAAGCGATGAAGGCTACCAGGCCCTGGAGGACATTCTCGAGGTTGAAGGGATCGACATGCTGACCGTGGGAGAAATGGATTGGTCGGTCAGCCTGGGCCTTTTCGGTCCGGAGGCCAAGCGGGCCCTGGCTCCCAAAGTCGAACGGGTGCTGGAGGCAGGCCGCCGCAGCGGCAAGATCCTGGCGATGGGCGGAGGACACCCCCAACAGGCTCTGCAGTATCGAGCGCTGGGGGTCCGCCTCTTCTTTGTGGGGGTGGATGTCAACCTGAAGCGCAAGATGCTGTCGGAATCGCTGGCCGCATTCAGGGGGGTGCTCGGCTGAGAAATGCGGACTGCCGTCCGGTCGGCTCAGAGCATGCCGAGCGGCACCTCGTGGTCGGGCGCGGGAAAGGCCTGGTCGATGGCTTTCAGGTCCTTGCTGGAGAGTTCCCAATCCAGCGATTGACTGTTCTCGATAACGTGCTCTTCCCGGCTTGCCTTGGGAATGGTGAACACCCCCGGATGGCGGGTGAGGAAGTTCAGCCCCACCTGCCTGGCCGTTCGTCCCTGTTCCCGGGCGATGGCGGCCAACACCCCTCCACCGCTGCCGGCCGGCGAGGGGAAGCGTGAATGGCCGAAGGGGCTGTAAGCCACCACGGCGATCTGTTGCTCGGCACAGTAGGGGAGAAGCCGGTACTCGATGCCCCGGTCCCCGAGGTGGTAGAGCACCTGGTTGCAGGCCAGCCGTTCATGGCGCAGTGCTCTCTGGGCCTCTTTCAATTCCTCCAGATCCAGGTTGCTGACTCCGATGAATCGGATACAGCCCCGTTGGACCAGGGCCTCCATGGCCCTCATGGTCTCCCGGATCGGATGGCGGCCGCTCCAGTGGAGCAGGTACAGATCCAGACTGTCCGTTCGAAGCCGCTTCAGACTTCGCTCACAGGCTCTCAAGGTGCCGTCGTAGGAAGCGTTGTAGGGGAGCACTTTGCTCACCAGAAAGACATCGCTCCTCCTGGCGCCGATGGCTTCCGCCGTCAACTCTTCGGCCCGGCCGTTGCCGTACATCTCGGCGGTATCGATGTGAGCCATCCCCAGGTCGAGCCCCAGCCGCAGGGCCGCCACCGCCCGCTGCTCCTGCGCCCGGCTGCCTTCAATCATCCAGGTCCCTTGGCCGATAACCGGAACCTCAACATCAGTCCAGCCGAATTTTCGTTTGGTCATGGGCATTATTGGTCTTCACATTGGGTCCGGTCGCTGAGAATGGCGCCTTCGGCTTCGAGTATTTCGGTTTCCCTGCCGCTGTAACCGACTTCGCGCAGCACTTCCCGAGTGTGTTCTCCCAGCAGCGGCGCTCCTCGGGTCAACGAGGCCGGCGTCGCCGAAAACTTGACCGGCGCCCCCAAGGTCTCGACCCGGCCCAACCGGCTGTGAGGGACCTCGGTCACCATCCGCCGCGCCTTCACTTGCGGGTCGGCATGCATGGCTGCGATGGAGAGCACCGGTCCGGCCGGGATGCCGGCCGCTTGGAGTTTTTCCAGCCACGAGGCGGTGGTTTGCGCTCGAAAATAGGGCGTCAGCCGCTCGACCAGCGCGGCTAGATTTTTCATGCGGCCCGCGTTATCGGCGAATCGCGGATCGCGTCCCAGTTCGGAAGCTCCCAGAACCTCCAGCAACCGCTCCCAGTTGGCCTGATTGGCGGCCCCCACGTTGACCCAGCCATCCCGGGTTTCAAAAGACTGGTAGGGAGCCATCAGGGGATGGGCCGATCCCATCGCCGTCGGCGAGACACCCGTCGCCAGAAAGATTGCCGACTGCCAGTAGGTGTGAACGATTCCGGCCTCCAGCAGAGATGTGTCCACCAGTTGTCCCTCTCCGGTACGCTGCCGGTGAGCGTAGGCCGCAACGATCCCCAGGGCCGCCAGGATGCCCGCGGTGATGTCCGTCATGGGCGCCCCCACCTTTACCGGAGCCCTGCCGGGCCCTTCACCGGTAATGCTCATCAGTCCGCTCATTCCCTGGGCAATCAGATCGAATCCCCCCCGGTCGGCATAGGGCCCCGTCTGTCCGAAGCCCGACAGGGAGCAGTAGATGAGTCCGGGGTGGTCCGATTTCAACCGGTCATAGCCCAGACCCAGCGCCTCCATCGTGCCCTTGCGAAAGTTTTCGATGACGACGTCGCTGTTTCCGGCCAGGCGGTGGAAGACCTCCCGCCCTTTCACGGACTTCAGATTGAGGCCAATGCCGCGCTTGTTGCGGTTCATCATCATGAAAGCGGCCGACTCTCCCTGGATTTGGGGTGGAACGGCACGCCGGGTGTCGTCGCCTCCGGGGAGGCGCTCCACCTTGACGACGTCGGCTCCCAGATCGGCCAGCATCAATCCACAGGTGGGACCGGCCATGACGTGGCTGGCCTCCAGGACTTTCATGCCGCGCAGGGGACCGGTGCGGACGGAAATTGGCTGTGGGTTCATGGTCAGCGCGCCTTGAATCGCGGCTTGGTCTTGGTGAGGAAGGCCCGGTATCCCTCCCGGTGGTCCTCGGTGCCGACAATTTCGAAACCCTGGTCCACTTCAGCTTCGGTCAGCGGATTGGGATCCAGGAGGCGGTAGGCGAATCTCTTGTGCAGGCGGTTGGCCAGGGGAGCTCCTTCCGCGATGCGGCGGGCGGCGGCGTAGGTTTCCTTTTCGACCTCGCCGTCGGCGACGACGCGGGTGACCAGGCCCTTGACCTTTGCTTCAAGGGCTCCGAAGACCCGGCCCTCCAGGAGAATCTCCAGCGCGGTCGCCCGACCCACCAGGTCGATCAGGGCTCGAATTTCAGGGTAGGCCATGGTGATGGCGATCCGATTGACAGGCACTCCGAATCGGCTGGATTCGCCGCAGATCCTGAGGTCGCACATGGACGCCAGCTCCAGCCCCCCGCCGACGCAAACTCCCTGTATCATGGCGATGACCGGGTGTTGACAGTCCCTGATGGATTGCATGGCTTTCTGGATCAGGGCTCCATAATCCCGTGCCTGCCGGCGATTGGAACGGTGGGCCGAGAATTCTGAGATATCGGCGCCCGGCGAGAAGGCCTTCTCGCCGGCCCCGCGCAGGACGATGCAGCGCAGGGCCTCATCCGAGGAAAGCTCCCGCATCGCCTTTCCCACCCGCAGCCACAACTCCCGGCTGAGCGCGTTCAGCTTTTCCGGACGGTTGAGAATAACCGTTGCGATGTCCTTTTCCCGCCGGATCAGGAGAATATCGCCCATTGGATTTGAGTCAGCCCTGAAATCGGTGGAAGGAATCAGCCAATATCGAATCGATAGCGGACAGGGTCATTCAATGACAATTCCCTGGGTGCAAGCCCGTGGGTTCCAGTAGGCCGCCATGGCGGCGGCAGGCAGGCGCGGGCGTGAGCCCATGGAAGCCGCTGAAGCCCTCACAGATATCCTTTCAGAGGTGGATCTGTCAAGGAGGAGCCACTGAGGGCACAGGGTGATCCCACGCTAACAAATGATGAATGATGAGTGATGAATGATGAACGACATTCGGCTCGGGGGTGATTCCACGCTGCCGGATTCAGGTTGACCTGTGGGTCAGAGCCCCGTATCAGGCCCATTTCCCGGGTGGGCACCGCTCGCAAATCACCCAAATCGACCAGAATCAGCCCTCCCGGAGAGAGAAAAATTAGCGTGGAATCATCCTGACTGAGGGCGGGCCAGCTCGGTGAAACATCTTCCTCGGTTACATTGGCTCGGCCGAGTGCGTGGCTCCCGGACGGGCGGGCAATCGTATTTCAATTCGCAGCCCTCCGCCGGAAGCGTTGGCAGCGGCCACGGAGCCGTTGTGCAACTGTACGGCTTGTCGGGTGATGGTCAGCCCCAGTCCGGTGCCGCCGCTCTGTCTTTCCCGGGCCGCTGCCACCCGGTAGAAGGGTCGAAAGATCTCGCCGAGCTCCGACTCGCGCACTCCATCTCCACGGTCGCGAACGGTAATCAGGGCCGTGTCCCGGTTCTCTCCGGCCAGTTTCAGTTCAACCTCCACCGCGGTCTTGTCCGGGGTGTAGTAGACAGCGTTACGCACTACGTTCTCAACGGCGCTTCTCAACAACTCTCGATTTCCGACAGCGACGCAGGCCTTGCTGGAGAGAATGCGCACGGCCTTTCCCGAGCCACGGGCTTCGTATTCGGCATCGGCCACCACCTCCGCCAGCAACTGGTCCAAGGCGATGTCGTTGCGGGCAGGCGCCATCGTGCCGCTTTCGATTCGACTGAGAGTCAACAGGTGGCCGATAAGCTCGTTGAGGCGTCCCGCTTCCAGCTCGATACGGTCCAGTTCATCGTCGGAACGACCTTTCATGCGCTGGCGAATCAGCGCCAATGCCACATTGAGGCGAGCCAGGGGCGAGCGCAGCTCGTGGGAGATGTCGCTCAACAGGCGACGCTGAGCGTCCACCATGGTCTGGATGCGTTCGGCCATCTGGTCGAAATCGTGGCCGAGTTCGGTCAGTTCGTCTTGGCGTCCGCCCGGAGATTTTCCGACCCGGGCCGCCAGGTCCCCGTCCGCCAGTTTTCGAGTGGCGGCCCGAAGCTTCTTCAGGGGAGCGGTCAGATAACAGGCCAAGCCATAGCAGACCAGTCCGGCCGTCAGAAACACGGCCAGGATGCGAAGCACCTGCGTCTGGATGTCTGCGTCCAGAATGCCCAAGGCTCTCAGGATCGGTAGCGGCCGCCGGGGGCGTCCGGGTGGGTTTCCCGGGAATCGGGCACGGATGTTGCCTGCCAGCACGAATCGGCTGCCCGCGGGCGAGACCGCGCTCTGAGCCACCAGGCGTTCTCCCTCTACGATCTCCACCAGGCGATCGCTACTTTGTGCGGCCCTGGTCGCCAGGTTTCTGACCCGACCTGATGGAACGGGCCCGGCCAGAAGCTCTCCCTCCGCGTTGAGGAAGGAGACATTGAAACGACGCCGGCGATTGAGTCGATTGATATATCGCCTCAGGCCCGAGGGGCCGACCCTTTCGAAAATGTCGGCCGCCGATTGCGCAACCAGGGGCATGGTCATCTCGATCCATTGGCGCTCCTGGCGCTCGGCCTGTTCCGAGATGGTGGCTCGGGTCGAAAAATAGAGGGCCAGGGCAACCAGGGCCATGGCTGCCCAGAACCAGATGAAGATTTTCAGTACGAGACTGCGCATGATTTCGGTAACTCTTATCCGCGTTCCCAAGGTCCGGGGTTGGGATAGACGTAGCCGACTCCCCGGACCGATTTGATTCGTTCGAGTCCATTGACGTGACGGCCCAGTTTCTTCCGCAGGTTGCTTACATGCATGTCGATGCTGCGGTCGAAGGGGTCGAACTCGCGTTCAAGCAGGGTTTGAACCAGCTCTTCACGGGGCAACACCTGTCCGGCCGACCTGAGCAGCATTTCCAGGAGGTTGAACTCCAGCGTTGTCAGCACCACCGGTCGGCCCTCCCGCATCACCTTCCAGGCATTCCTGTCCAGCTCGATGTCTCCCACCTTCAGGAGCGGATGACGAACGTTCTCAGGCTCGAGCTCCCTGTCGGGCCGGGAGCGGCGGGAGACGGCCCGGATGCGCGCAACCAGTTCGTGTGGATTGAAGGGTTTGCCCAGATAGTCGTCGGCGCCGATCTCGAGTCCCACGATTCTCTCCACGTCCTCGGCTCTGGCCGACAGCATGATTACCGGGATAGGCGATTCAGCTCGGATGCGGCGCAAGACGTCGAATCCGTTGACGCCGGGCAACATCACATCCAGTACCACCAGGGAGTAATCGCCGGAAAGGGCTCGCTCGATGCCCACCTGCCCATCGTTGACGGAATCCACCTGAAACCCTTCCGCTTCCAGATACCTGGTGACCAGCGAACACAGCTCGGTGTCGTCATCGACGACCAGCAAACGATCCATGGTGACCTCGACAGGTGGATGGCGCCGTCCGGGGCGCCCCGGGACAATTAAGGGTACTGTTTTGGATCGGTGGACCTCAACTGTCGAGAAAGCGGATTGACAAAACTCTACAGAACGCTGACGCACTCTTTACACCCCCTTCGCCGGGAGCGACGTATATAGGGGTAAGAGTCAGGTGAGGAGCAAGGTTGCTGTGAGGCTCTTGAAAATCAAGGAAAGGGAGGACACTCAAATGTTTCAAGTTTCAAACAAAACACAAACGGGAAGGATTTTGGCAAGGGGCATGGTGGTCTCGGTCTTCACACTGGCCTCGATTCTCCTGGCGGAGTCCGCCTTTGGCCAGTTCGCGGGCTTCGGGGGTGGAGGCGGTCGGGAGAGAGGCCCCGGAGGCAAGGGCAGGATCGGGATGCGGGGTGCGATGGTGGCCGAGTTCCTGGGATTGACCGAAGCCCAACAGGCCGACATCAAGAAGATCCGAACGGCTGCCCGGGATCAATCCAAACCGATCCGCAAGCAACTGCGGGCCAAGCGCAAGGCTCTGGGCGAAGCCGTCAAGGCCGGAGAGACGTCCAAGATCGAGACCCTGGCCACCGAGCACGGGAAGCTCCAGGGGCAGTTGGTGGCCATCGGCGCCAAGACTCGGGTGGATGTCAAGAATGTCCTGACACCGGAACAGCAGCAGAAGTGGACTTCGTTTCAAGAGAAGCGGAAGGCCCGCTGGGAAGAGCGGAGGCAGCGGAGACACCAGCGTCGCGGCGGCGGCCCCGCCGGAGACTGATTCCGCGACATCACCTCAGTCAGGTTTGTCATACTGAAAGCGATGGGTTGGGCCCGGCTCCAAGGTCGGGCTCAATCTATTTGGCGCGGGCTCGGACTGGAGAGGATCGAACGCGAATGATGGTCGGTTGACCGGAAGTGAAATGGAAAAAGGGAGGAGACGAGATGGGAACCAGTAGAGCGATGGCGGTATCGGTGATTCTGTTTATGGGGTTGTCCCTGGTGCTGGTGGCGGGTGAAAAGCCCAACTTCTCCGGCACCTGGACGCTGGATCCCGAGAGGAGTGAAATGGGCAGGGGAGGACGCGGACCCGGCTCCGGCCGTTTCGGTGGCGGCAGAGGCGCCGGCAGATCCCGTGAGGGCGGCCGGCAGCGGGGCGGCGGTCCCGGCAGGCGCGGCATGGGTCGCATGGGCCGGGGAGGCATGAGGGGGCCCTTGACCATCGATCACAAGGAGGGGATGCTCGTCATCCGACAAACGCTGAATTTTGGGGGTGAAGAACAGGTCCGGACATCCAGGTTCACCACGGACGGAAAGGAGGCCACCAACCCGGGATTCGGTGGCATGTCCACACCGTCCAAGACCCATTGGGAAGGGGATCGGCTGGTGACCGAATCCAGCATGGAAACCCCCATGGGGTCCATGACCGTGAAGGAGGTTCGCAGCCTCTCCGATGACGGCAAGACCATGACCGTGGTGAGAACCACCATGGGTGGACCGCGGGAGCGAACCCAGACGTTGGTCTACGTAAAGGAATCGGCTCGCTGACCCACCGCCGATCGGGCAAGCCCGATGCTTGAGGGGCTCCTCCCCATGGCCTTTCCGCAAGGCCATGGAGAGAGAGCCCCGGGTCTTGACGAATCTTTACCAAGCGTTGACCGACTCTTTACCTCGTTTGCGCCTCGATCGGCATCTGATCCCGGTGAGTGAAAAATCTACGGGACCTGGAGCCCGAGAAGGAGGAAGTCATGCAGTTTCTCAAGAAATATGTGCTCACACCCTGCTTGACATTGAGTCTTGTCGGCGGTGTGCCTTCGTTTGCCAAGGATCCCAAGAACTCCGATTTGGAGGAGATCGGTAATCGAAACGTCAACAAGGGGAACTGGAACATCATTTCGATCGAGAAGGAGATCGCTCTGGGCCGGCAGCTCTCCCGGCAGATCGAACGTCAAGTGAAGCTGGTCGGGGATCCTGAAGTCACCGAGTATGTGAACCGGATCGCCCAGAACCTGGTGCGCAACTCCGACGCCAAGGTGCCCTTTACCATCAAGGTGATCGACTCGGAAGAGATCAATGCCATGGCTCTGCCCGGAGGCTTCCTCTACGTCAACAGCGGACTGATCACCGCGGCCGACAGCGAATCCGAAATTGCCGGCGTGATGGCCCACGAGATTGCGCATGTGACCGCCCGGCACGCCACCGAGCAGCAGACCAAAGCCACCATCGCCAACTACGCCATGATCCCCCTGATCTTTCTCAGCGGCGGGATCGCGTCGGCGATCTACAATGCATCCAGCTTCCTGATCCCGATGCAGTTCCTGCGGTTCAGCCGCAAGGCGGAAACCGAGGCGGACTACCTGGGGCTTCAGTACATGTACAAGACCGGCTACGATCCCACCGGGTTCGTTTCCTTCTTTGAGAAACTGCAGTCCAAGAAGAAGAAAAAGAAGGGCAAGTTGGCCACGGCCTTCTCGACTCATCCGCCCACACACAAGCGCATCAAGAAGACTCAGGACAACATCGAAAAGATTCTCCCGGAACGCGACCAGTACGTAATCAACACCACCGAGTTCGATCGGATCAAGGCCAAGCTCATCGCCATGGACAATGCCAGGAGACCCTCACCGGGAGAGACAAGGGAGCGGCCCAGCCTGAAGCGTCGAACGCCGGGTGAGGTCGGAGTGGAGGATGAGCCGCAACCGGAAGATGAGGACCGTCCCCGGTTGAAGCGCCTCTCCTGAGAGTGGAGAGTGAAGAGTGAAGAGTGGTGAGTGGAGGGTTTCGGGAAGAGGGTGAAACCGGCGACATTGATGTCGAATCGGGAGCAGGAAAAATTTCCGGTTCCCCTCGGCGTCTTGCTTTGTGGTCCTTCGTGTCCCTTCGTGGATAACTCTTTTTTTCAAGCAAGCGTCTGATGACCTGGTTGCACCTTAGACGGTTGCACCGAGACCGACAATTTGCTCAACCTTGTCGATTCAATAACTCTTCACTCTCCACTCTCCACTTTTCACCTACCTGCACAACCTATCAATACGAGGGGGCGGCTCATACAAGGTGAGACAGAAGTGTCTCAGTTAAGCCGAGCCTGCTTCGCGGTCAACTCTCGAATTCCGGACGCTGGGGGCGCTCGGGACGCCCCTGGCGTCGATTCCTCCCTCCGAATCTTTCGCCTGGAGCAGGGGCGGCTTCAGCCTGTTCCCCTGCCCCGTGACATGCCGAAGCCGTAGCGGTTCCGCCGACTCGACCACAAAACTTTACACGGGATTGACCGACTCTTTACATCGCTTTCGGCCTCACTTGCGTCTATAGAAATGTCAGTCGCACCGGGTGGCGAGTCGGCCGCCCGAGTGCCCGAGCAAATGGGCCGTAAGCGATTCAACCCTTGGTCGGAATCCGGGACGAAAACAGATAGGGAGGACCAGAACGATGAAAACAAAACAGAAGGTCACGACTTTTTTGGTGGCGGCGCTTTTGAGCCTGCCGCTGGCGTCTTGGGCCGGCGACCTGGTACCGGCCAAAATCGAAGTTGAGAGTCCCGGGGTCCAGGACCAGCGGCCGCTGGAGGGCAAGATCCGGCACGAGCTGGTGATGCTGCCCTACTTCAGCGTCTTCGACCATCTCGCCTTTCAGCTCGATGGTGATGAGGTTCAGTTGTTTGGCCAGGTCACCAGCCCAAGCTTGAAGCATTCGGCGGGAAGAGTCGTTCAAGCCATTGAGGGAGTGTCCACCGTGGTGAACCATATCGAGGTGCTGCCGAACTCTCCCAATGACGACCAGATACGACTGGCGGTTTACCGTGCCCTTTACAACCGAGGCAGCCGCCTTTTCCCCTACAGCCTGGGCGAATACGATGCCATCGGCATCATCGTGAACAAGGGGGATGTCACCCTGGTCGGCACGGTCATCAGCGAGTCGGACAAGCAATTCGCCTTTCTGAAGGCTTCAGGGGTCCCCGGCGTATTCTCGGTGACCAATAAGCTGGTCGTGCAGAAGTCCTGAGCATGGACCGGTTCAGTCGGAGGGTGGGGCGCCCGAATCTCCGGTGTCCCACCCTCGATTCGTCCCATCGGCGAGAGGCCGATTCCCCCCAATAATCCTCACCAACCGGTTCCCCCGATCCGCCAGTTCGTTCCGACAATCCCCAAAGAGGAATCACTCCGATCCTCGAGCACCCGGAGTTCCGGCCCTCCAGCTTGGTGGCCCAGCGGAAACTGTGCTACTTTCAAGTCGCGTTTGAGTAGCTAGGAATGTCCCGGCGCAACGGTTCGGGAGAATCGTGGCTCAATCCCACTCACCAACCAGGCAAGCCCGAATATACGAACGACTGGGTCTCCGTCCCTTCATCAATGCGGGAGGCAGCTATACCCGGTACGGCGGCTCCCTCATGGCTCCTCAGGTGATTCGGGCCATGGAGGAGGCCTCCGGGCGATACGTCTCCATCCAGGAGTTGCAAGAAGCTGCCGGACGGCAGATTGCCGCCTGGTTGGGCGCCGAGGCGGCACTGGTGACCTGCGGATGCGCCTCGGCACTGACCTTGGCGACCGCCGCCTGTGTGACCGGGTGCGGGGAAGACAAGATGCGCCGTCTGCCGGATACACGGGGAATGAAGAACGAAGTCGTCCTGCAGAAGTCCCACCGGGTGGAGTACGATCATGCCGTTCGCAACGTTGGAGTCCGGTTGATTCAGGTGGAAAGCCGGCAAGAACTGGAGGCCTCCATCGGTTCCAGGACTGCCATGCTTTTTTTTCTGAACATGGCCCAGCACCGGGGCCGGATCCAACGAAAGGAGTTTGTTGAAATCGCCAGGAATGCGGGGGTGCCCTGCCTGATCGATGCCGCGGCCGATATTCCCCCGGCGGAAAATCTCACGGACCTGATCGCGCTGGGGTTCGACTTGGCGGCTTTCAGCGGCGGCAAGGGGATCCGGGGCCCGCAATCTTCCGGTCTGCTATTGGGCCGCAAGGATTTGATACGAGCCGCCTTTCTGAACGCATCCCCCAATCCCGACCGTATCGGTCGAGTGTCCAAGGTTGGCAAGGAGGAGATCGTCGGTCTTTGGAAGGCGCTGGAACTCTACTTGAAAAGAGATCATCAGGCCGATTGGAACCGATGGGAGCAGCAGCTTCAGGTGATTGCCGAGGCCTTTCGTGGCTTTCCAGGAATCGAAACCAGGTGCTTCGTACCGGTCATCTCCAGCCAGGTTCCTCACTTGGCCGTTGAATGGGACGACCGGATTCTCAAGTTGAGCAAGGAGCATTTCCTGGAAGCGCTCCGGCAGGGCGAACCGCGGATCGAGGTCTCCCCCGTCCCCACCGAGGGAAACCGCCTGGAGTTGAGTTCATGGATGCTGGAGGAAGGCGAAGAGGTAGTGGTTGCCCGACGCTGCAAGGAGGTGTTCGAGGACTTGGTCCGACAAGCTGATCTGTCCGGTCCGGATTCGATCGGGCACCGTCAGGCGCAATAGCCGCCGTCCAGCACGATGTTTTGTCCGGTGATGTAACGGGAAGCCTCGGAAGCCAGGAAGAGCACCACACCCTTGATATCGTCGAATTCCGCCATTCTCCTCAGAAAGACGCGACGGTTGTACTGCGACAGAAAGGGTTCGTGGGCCACCTCCGGGTTGTAACCGCCGGGTGAAATGGCATTCACCCGAACGCCGTGGGGCCCGGCCCAAGCCGCCAGGTACTTGGTAAGGCCCACCAGGCCGTGCTTGTGAAACTGGTAGTCGGGCGGGGTGGTCATGTTGGTGCCGGCATAGTTGCTGAAGTCGGGTGCAACCACGCCCTGAACGGAGCCGATGTTGATGATGGCTCCCTTCTTTCTCTTCATCATCGGATCCAGGAAGGCTCGGGAGATGGCAAAGAGCCCTGTGCCATTGACCTCCATCGACTGCCGCCAGTCATCCAGAGGGGCTGAATAGCTCCGCATGGAACGTCCCACCGAGTTGTTGACCAGAATCTCCACCGATCCCTGTTGTTCCAGCACTCGCTCACTAAAGGCCAGGATCGATTCCTCGCTCCCTTGATCGTAACTTTCGCCGCTGGCCTTCAGTCCCCGGTCCACCAATTGGGCCGCCCATTCCTGGCAGCGGGACTTGTTGCGGGAAGCGATGACCACGTGAGCCCCGGCTTCCGCCAGAGATTCCGACATGGGAGTTCCATAGAGTCCGGTACCCCCGGTGACGATGGCCGTGCAACCGGATAGATCGTACAGTTCGCGAACATGCATGACATTTCTCCTGAGGGATGGGGTTCGGTGACGGGGAAACCCGGTGGTTGGATGCTTCTCCCGAGACGACCGCTATCATACCCCTGTTGTTGCTTCCTCAACCCGCATTTCTCAGCGGACCAGCACCAGCACCAGGGAAAGGGTCAGGATGCTGAACAGGGTGGAGAAGAGCACCGCCCTCGAGACGATAGAGACGTTGCTGCCGAGTTCTCGAGCAAAAACGATCGGCATGATCGCAGTAGGCATGCTTGCCTGCAGCACCACCACCTGACCCAACAAGCCTCCCAAGCCAACCAGGGAGGCGACCCACCAGGCCCACAGGGGACCGACCAGCAGCCTGAGAGCAACCACGCCCCAGGTGTCGGGATGGTTCATCCGAAGCGGGATGCGGCCCACTTCCATTCCGATGGTGATCAGCAGTACCGGTATTCCCGCCCTGCCAAGGATGTCGATGGGCTCGAAGACGGAGGCCGGCAGGGGGATTCCAAAGGCGCGCAAGAACAGGGCGGCCAGAATGGCGTAGGGAACCGGCATCCGAGCTAGCTTCAAGAGTGACTGCCTGGTTCCGTGCAGGCCCCGGGCAGCCAGAAACAGGCCACAGGCGTTGTGCGGCAAAGAGTTGGTTGCCACCAGGACAGCGGCCAGGCGCAGTCCCTCCTCGCCGAAGGCAAAGAGCACGAAGGGGAATCCCAGGGTGACGGCGTTGAAGAAGGTTGCCGCCATGACAGTGGCGCCGGTGGTGGGCCCGTCCATACGGCGCAACCTGGCATAAATCCACCCCAGCAGAGCCATGCCCGACAAAACCAGAAAGACGAACGCGACCACTTGCCCCGCCTGCGCAAGGGTGACCTCCACCTTCATGAGGGAAGAAAAGAGTAGTGCCGGCGACAAAATGTAGAGACACAAACGGCTCAGACTGCGGAGCTCGAAGCTCAGCAGCCGGTCGGTGAGAGCCCCCAGTCCGGCAAAGAAAATGGGGGGCAGCAGGGCATCCGCGAAGGTGTGGCCCACTGCAAGCAGAAACGAGGTGATCATGGAGTCGGCGCGTGCCTGCCGCGGTGAGGAAGGGAGGCTTCCACCAGTCCCGATCGGGGTCTTGGAGCGAGATTTGCCGCTACCCGCCCTGCCGGGCCGATCATTCGAGTGGGAAACAGGTGGCCGCTAATTAAAGACGAACCACGATTGGATACGAATGCGAATGGATCTCTCTGAGCTTTTCTTCGTGGCCTGTCGGGAACAGGGAATCTGCCCCGTTGATCCGGTTTGCTACATGATATTGAACATCGATATACAGGATGCACAGGATAAACAGGACGAGAGGCTGTTGCACAGCCTGCAACCTATCAGTTGTAACCTAATAATTGGGAATTATATACGTGAGTAGCCAAGCCGAATTGAAGCGTGGCCAGAGTTGGTAATGAGGTATGCGAGGAAGGATGAACTTGCTGATTTAACTCTTTTTAACTGTCCGGATTCCTCAAGGCAATCTAGAAGATTGCTAACTTGTTCCCTGGAAGTGGATTCGGACCATGCCATCATCTCCCATAGTTGATGGTCCTCTTCTCGCGTATATGGGAAGGTGTCGGCGGGGTTGGCTAATGATCTCTTCATATAGATCAGAAGGTTTCTCTGCCGTTGCCTCATTGCTATTGTCTGTTTGCTCTTTATTTCGTTGAGTTTGGAACCAGTAACACCAGGGTATTCTTCTCCTTCTTCTCTTCGTTCAATTAGCCAAGAAGTCAACCTGGCTTTGAAACTGCGGTTTATCCATGGCCAATTTTCTGGGATTTGCATAATGGTCAATGCTTGAAAACCGATCCAATACTTCCCTCCTGCGCGGGGAGAATCACAGAACATTGCAGTTCCTTTTGGGTAAGCGTCATCTGCGCGAGTTCCCCAAATGAAGCATTCAGGTCTTTTAGTCATGAACTTCTTCTTTCCGTTCTAGGAGAACACTATGCAAAAGCAGCTTGAGCGTATATATCTCACTCCAGTCCAAGTGGAAACCCTCGTGAAGATCGGCCGATTGGCCGAGGACCCGACTCGATATGAGCTTCTGGGGGTCAGGCTTAGTGATGAAGCGCTTTGCGCCCTCCGCGCCTTGGGCATCGAGCCAAAACGCCACAATACACATCCGTTGAGCAAATAGCTGCCCTTTTTCGTAGTCAGTTAATCCTTCCTCCCTTCTGTGTTGGCAGGGAG
The DNA here is from genome assembly GCA_963665655.1 of Terriglobia bacterium. GTDB lineage: Bacteria > Acidobacteriota > Terriglobia > Versatilivoradales > Versatilivoraceae > Versatilivorator. The sequence goes on along the minus strand of OY762429.1, from coordinate 1,601,216 downwards.
AGCATGACAGACTAGCGGGCTGTCTGGCAAGGGGGAGGTGTTTAGGTGGGAGTAGCCGAGGAGGTGGGGATAAGTGACAACTAAGAACTACTCCATCGGTTGGCTAGCCATTCAAGTTCCGAATAGACTCTGGCATTGTGGAGAGATGTCCGTCTTGAATGAACGTAGCTAGATACTGTTTTCCATATGTTAACCCACTAGTGTCCCGACATTAGTCGAATAAGATCAACTGTTTAGCTGGTTCTTGTCTGTGAAGAATGTAGGGCTTTTTTCTAAGTAGTTGATCTAATGGGGTTTTCTCGAACACGGTCAAGCTCAGGATCTGTAGAATTGTGTAGAGATTGGGCTCCAGTTGCAGCCGCTTTTTGATGATGGCAATCAACACATAGACGGAGACAGCGATCCAGATCTGTGATTTGACGGCATTCTCCGAGGTCCCGTAGAAGGCCTTGATGCGCAGGTGCTGTTTGATCCATCGGAAGAAGAGTTCGATGCGCCAGCGACTGCGATAGAGTTGGGCAAGGGTGAGTGGGGGAAGGGTGAGTTGATTGGTGAGAAACACCAGGGTTCTATCCTGTTCAGCATCATGGTACTTGATGCGCCGAAGCTTCTCGGGATAGTGGGAGGAAGTGTGAACCCCGGTGAGCAGGATGGTCTGATCGCAGATCAACCCGGAGGAGCGATCGACCCGATGGGAATAGAGGCGACGGAATCGGGTGTTGGACTTGGCCCGCAGGAGGAAGAAGCAGCGGGCTTGATGCAGTCGGTAGAGGCGGGCAAAGTTGAGATAGCCGCGATCCATGACGTAGAAGGCTCCGGCTTCGGGCAGGAGCAGATCCAAGATGTTGACGTCATGGAGCTTGCCGTCGGAGATATGGATGAATGCCGGAATGTGGGCGCGGAGATCCAGCAGCGTATGAAGTTTGATCGCCGATTTGGTTTTGCGGAAATGAGCCTACGGGAATAGCGTCAGACAAAGATCAATGGTGGAAGAGTCCAGCGCGTAGACCGTGTGGGCAACATCCAGACCGGGGTCCGGGTCGATGTGAAGGCGGCGTGCCGTATGGATGAGACGCTGGGCAAAATTGGCGTAGAGGCGCCAGTCCCGGGTGTGGTTGGCGTTGGCCAAGGTGTTGCGTGAGACGCGACTGGTGATTCCCATATGGTAGAGCTTTGACGCTTGCGCACGCAGGCAGGTCTCGATGTCCCTGAGGCTCTCGCGGTAGGTGAGTTGGGCAAAGGCCATACAGCGGTAGTGATCGGAACACTGAAAGGACTTCACCTTGCGGTTGCCATCGTAACGTCGCACACACCGTTGGAAGGTGTGCCAGGGGAGATGATCCATCACCTGCGAGAAAACCAGCTTGCCAGCGTACATGTGCCCTCCTGTTTGACCTCAGGCGATACGCGGCTACCATGCTGGATTCTCCTCTCTGGTTCAAGTCTCCGACACCCCTTGGATGCGTGTTGCTCCTTTCATATCAATCAGTTATGAACGTGTCACAGTAAAACGTTGGGACAGTAGTGATGTTAACCACATGCTCTTGGCTCCATTCTTTGCACAGTTTTTCGTCCAGTGTTTTCCTTCTAATGCCTAAACCCATTAACTCATAGTAGGAGAGAAACCGCAGCAATGACGTCTTTTCCGCATGACTCGCTTCAGGGTTTTTCATGAAGCTCATCAGATTTGTCCCATGCTGATAAAAGATTTTCCGCGACTCTCACCACTCAGGTTGAAATTCCTGTCCAGCAATGAACTGAAAGGTAAAATTCTGAGCCGCAAGTCTTCTCTGAAGCTTTGAGTTCTCAGCCGCAATTTGGCGCTGGATTATCCAAGCTCTCCAGCCGGCACCAATGATAGCTGCGGGGACAAGCAACTCACTTACAATGTCCCAAAGCATAGGCTACCTCTCCTTGTCTTTTGCTTTTTTGGGTGGCGCTGGCGGGTCTGGGTAGCCGCTATCCACCTCTTGACGAATCAAATCTGTCCAGTTCATGGGTTTGCTCCTATGTCGTTAGTGGTGGCCCGTAACGAGTGTGTAATTTAATTTTGCCAGATATAGCACTGTTTGCAAGCCATCAGAACCTCTCAATTGAAAATGGCAGGTTTTTGGGCATCGAAAGTGTCAGGGGCAGCGGGCCGACAGCGCAGTCGTCATGACAGAGCCTCTGTCGCTGCAGGCGATCCGCTGTCTATTGGGTTGGCAAGGGGGTGAATCGCTTTGGAGAGTTCCGCGTGGCGACGCATGCGGTAGCTGTTGCACGGGAAGCTGACTCGCCACGTTTCCCCTCGCCCGAACCCAAAGGACGTTCCCTTTGAATGGGTCAAGAACACAATCTTGCTTGGTGGCCCTTCGTCTTTCTTCGTGTGCCTTGGTGGATTACTCTTTTTCCGGGTCGAGCACGAAGCGCGGCTGAAGGTCGGGAGAGCGCCACACCAGCAGGCGGCCGGCTTGGTCTCCGGCCACCACCGTCCGGCCATCCCTGCTCACTGCCGACACGTGGACGAAGGAGGACACGCCGCCAAGCCGCCGTTCCCCGAAGCGTACGATGGGATCTCCTGAACTGATCAACAATCGGTCGCTGTCGGCAATGAAGCTGAGAGAAGTGATCTCTTTCTCATAGCCGCTGAGGGTCTGTTTCTGTTCCCCCGTTTCGAAATCCCAAAGCTTGATGGCGCCGTCGGCGCCGCAGGTGGCCAGAATCGTGCCGTCCGCTTTCCAGGCCACGTCCAGCACATGGTGGGTGTGTCCCTCGAAGGTCTTGGTCAATTTACGGCTCTTGACCTCGAAGACTCTGGCAAATCGATCGGTGGAGGCGGTAGCCAGGTAGCGGCCGTCCGGGGAGAACTCGATTCCGAGGATGGTGTCGATGTGCGCATCGGGAACTTCTCCCACGAGTTCCCCGTTCTCCGCGCGCCAGATCTTGAGTTCACCGCTTCTGGACGGGTCTCCACTTCCGGTGGCCAGCAGTTGGCCATCGGGACTGAAGGCCAATGCCGTTACCCGGCCCAGCAGCCCCGATGGATCCTGCGCCGATCCGACCACCCGTTTCAAGACCCAGGACAATTCCTGCTTGCCTTGGCTCGGTTCGGTCGGGCTTGGAGCCGGGCCCGATGTCTGCAGGCGCCAGAATTTCAGGGTCCTGTAACCTCCCGAAGCCAGGAGTTCACCCTTGGGACTGAAGGCCAGCGAGTGAACCATGTCCCGGTGGCTGACCCCCGGTTCCCCATAGAGGCCGCCTTGGTTCAATGAGGGATCGGTGAGCTGTGCCGCCAGTCGGCCCGAGGCCAGGTGGTAAACGAGAATCCTGTTGGAGCGTCCGCAGGCGGCGAGTTCGCCATCGGGGCTGATGGCGACGCTGTAGACAGGATTCAAGGTCTGCGGAATGGCCTTCCACGTCAGCCGGGGCAAGAGGCTGGTCGGGTCGCCCGGACGGGCGCCCTGGTCGATCCAAAGCTTAAGGAGCCCGAGCTCTTCGGAGGTCAGGGGCGCAGCCTCGGCGGCATTCCCGTCAGGCGGCATAGAGGGTTGCCGTAGATGAGCGGCTACCTGGAGCAGCAGACTGTCGTCGCCGTTGCCTGGAACCACCAGCGGTTCTGCTCGATCGCCGGAGAGAATCAGCTGCCTGTCTTCCAGAACCACGTTTCCGAGGGCCAGGCTCTTGCTGTGACAGGCCAGGCACTTGGCCTGAAAAATCGGAAGGAGGTCCCTGTTGAAGCTGACAGGCTGTTGTCTGTCCGGGACCGTGATGGGAATGGACCCGCCCCGTTCTCCATCCTTCTCCGGGTCGAGTTGAGCCCGCACAGGGGCAGCCGCGGCGATCGCCAGCAGAGTCAACCAAAGAATCACCGGATGTCCCGGCGCCGGCCGGTCGGGCCGGCCTCTGTGCCGGCGGCCGGAATGGGGGGTCTTGAGGAACCGCTTCATGGACGGTGTCTGAGAGAGGTCTCCTGCAGGACGGGTTGCACCCGGATCGTCAGCGGCTCTTCCACCTGGATCTCCTGCTCGTTCAGTTGAAGGGTTGCCTCGAGTTTTAGCGGATAATCGCCGGGGTCCAGGTCGGCAGCCAGCCGAACAAGCAGGGCAGAGGTGGTCTCGCCTTTCGGAATGGTCACCGACTCGGCCTCGATCCCGACGATGTGGATGGGAACCTTGAGACCGATCTCAACCGGGTCGGCGTAGTCGAACAGTCGCTCGATCGAAAGGGGCAATTCCAGGTTGGTCCCGGCTTGAGAGTGCCACACCCTCTCTTTTCCGGTCAGGAGAATAGGCGCCGGATGGATGGTCAGATCCAGGGCTCTGGAATGAGCCGACGTCCTGACCTTTCGAGGGGATGCCTTGGCCATCGCCTCCCGCAAGCGTTTCTCGGCTGCCCTGCGCGCCCTCTCGGCCTCCTTGGCTTGAGTGGCCGGATCCACCCCGGATTGGGGAGTTGTCTTCCCGGTGCTTCTCCCCGCTATAGCCGTCTTCTGTTCGGACAGTTGCTGCAGCCGCATCGTTTCCCGAAGGGCTTGGGCCACCGCTTCGGGTTGGTTGCGATAGGTCATCTGGCTCACGGCCACCGCGGAAAACGTGTACTTCCCGGGTTTGAACTCGTTCCCCCGCTTGGTGACCTTGTAGACCAGCGTTCCCTCGCTGCTCTTGTCGTCGACCACCAGCTTGGTGGTGCCTTCCCTCAGTCCGTCGAGCGTTCCCAGGCGCAGCTTCAATTCGCCCGGCAGAAGGGAACGACGGGCGAGTTGAAAGGGAATTTCCAGGTTGCCTTCCATCGGGACATCCCACGCCTGCTTCTCGATCCGGAACTCCGGAAGCTGGGGTGCCAACTCGCTTCGGCTCACCGCCAAGGTTCGATTCCGAACGACCCGGGATTGGGCGCCTGCCCGTCTCAGCGAGCCGGAGTTCCAGACCAGGGTGGCGTGGCGCGCCTGCCGCTCCACCGCCCGCCCGTCGATACTTGCCCTGCCGATCACTTGCACGGCCCCGGTCCAGCCCGCCGCCTCGGGAGAGGCCTCGAAGTACAGGTAGGTTCCGTTGCTCTTTTCCAGGATGGTTGCTCCCGGGAAGCCGATCCCGGGGGGCAATCCCTTGACCTCGAGATCGATCCTGCCCTGGAATCCGTCGCGCCGGATGGCCATGACGTTCATGCGGGTCTTCCCTCCCAATCGCAGCAGGGGTTCCCAGATAATGCCGTCATCGTTGGAGCCTCCGGGATCGTCGGTAGCCACCAACAGGTGGAAATCGGGAACGGAGTGTCGGATCGACAGCCGGTAGAGATGGGAGGGGCGGCTTTCCTGCGTGGCCGCCAAATCGTGAATCTTGAGCCGGTAGGCACCGTCGTGCTCGGCCTTGAATTGAAAGACAGGGTCGCGACTTCCGATGTTATAGCGCTCGTCGCCCAGGAAGGTCTTGTCATCGTCCGATCTGGCCACCAACTCCGGCTGCTCCGAGGCGTTGCCGTCGACCGGCAGACGTTGCAGCACCACTACCGGATCGGTAGGCAGGCCCAGCCGGTGTGAGAACACTTCAATCCAGTAGCTGGCGTCCTTCTCGGCTTGGAAGACAAACCAGTCCTGGTCGGCCCGGGGGAAAAACTGCCCCTGGATCTCGCAGGGCAGCGAAATCCTCTGGGCCGAACGGGGCTGATTGTTGGGTTCCAGTTCGCTGACCAGGGGAGCCGTGGCGAAACCGAGGCTGGCGGAGTTCGAGACTCCTTTGGGCGAGTTCAATCGGAAGTCGATTCCTCCCGCCACAATCTGTCTCGGTTCCAGGAAGGAGTTGACAGGCAAAAGGTGAGCATCCTGGGGGAGGGTGATTTCGACGTTCTTCTCCTCCAGGGGCACCCCTTGGGGGTTGAGCACGGAGGAGGGTTTGCCGCCCGGGAGATTTTGCCCGTAGACCACGTAGGATTGACGACTCCCCGGCCGGCCGGCCGGCGGAAAGATGTACGCAATGTGCGGTTGGGTGCCCACCGAGAGTCGATAGGCATATTCGGGACCGCCCCGATAGAGATAGTCGAAAATCTTGACGACGTACCGCCCGGCAGCAGGGGCCGTGAAATCCAGGAACGGGTCGAGTCGGTAGGTATCCCGATCGCCAAGGAGCTCTTTTCCGGAGGCGTCGCAGAGCACCAGAGTCGCATCCATCTTGGAGTCTAATCGCTGGGCGAGCACGTTCAGCACGATGCGCTGTCCCTGCTCGGCTTCGAATGTGAAATAGTCGGCGGCGCCTTCATCGCTGTGGCCATTAACGGTCACACCCAATGGAATCCGACGGGCCTTTGGCAGGGTGTGATTGTCGTCCTCCGGCAGCAGCTCTTCCTGATCCCCAACCATGAAGGCTCGCGCGTTGGAAATCCCGAAGTGCCCGGCCATGCGCAACTCGTAGACTCCCGGGGGCACGTCGGGGGCAATGGTCACCTTGAACTTGCCGGGAACGGGGCGTGGAGTCGGCTGAAGCCAGGTGCTCTGGCTCATCAGAGGGGAACCGGCAATTCCCGGGTGGGAAAAGAGGAGGCGGTCCACCCCGTCCATGTTGGTGCCTGTGACGGTGACCTCAACGGTCGAGGCCTGTTTCCCTCCGGCAGGAAAAGCCGTCATAAGCCGCAGAAAGGGCATTTGGCCCCAGGCGGGGATGCCGGCCGTCTGCCAGAGGCCGGCGGCCCCCAACAACACCAGAGCCGTCAACCGCAGCTTCGCCGCAGAGTTTGAAGTCTTGGATCTCATGGAGATTCCTCTCCCTCACGGATGCGAGCTCGCCAAGAGGTTTCAGTGGTTGAAAAGAAACTCCTTGGTGTTGAGCAGAGCCCAGAGGGTGTCCTGATAGGCCTCTTCCAACCGGCTCCGCGAGGCGGCGTCCGATACTTGAGCCTTTTTCCGTATGTAGCCCAGTGCGAATTTCATTTCCGGCTCTTCGGGCAACCGCGACAGGGTCCACAGATAGAGCTCCCGTATCTTTTCTTCGTCGGTCAGGCTGGAATCGTTGGCCAGGCGGACGGCCCGTCCGCGCGGGTCGCTGACCTTGTCCTGAATCTTGCGGGAATTCAGCAGGTGGAGGCTCTGGGCCAGGTTGGCGTCATGGGTTCGCTCGGACTCGGAGGCGCTGGCATTGTTGGGTCGGCCAAACAAGGTCAGGAAGTAGGAGTCGGCATTGAAGCTGTCGTCGGGCAACTGCACGGCCCTCGTGCCGCTGGGCTGACCGGGAAATTCGGATCGGACATCAGTCACCTGGTCGATGGCGTCCAGCAGCACCTCGGCCGTCAACCGTTTGGCGTAGTACCTGGAAAAGTTCTGACTGTCATCCGCGTTCTGGTCATTGGGATGGGAACTGCGCTGATAGGTTCTGGATCGGCAGATCGTCCGGATCAACTCCTTCAGGTCGAATCCGCTCTGGATGAAATGGCCGGCCAGGGCATCCAGCAAGTCCGGATTGGTGGCGGGGTTGGTGCCTCTCATGTCGTCTTCCGGTTCCACCAGGCCGCGTCCCATGAAATGCTTCCAGTAACGGTTCACCAACATGCGAGCAAAGAAGGGATTGTCCTTTTCAGACATCCAATCGGCCAAAACCGCTCGCGGATCCTGTTCGGGGGAAATGTCGAAGGCGCTCGTTCCCAGTCCCGTGGGCATTACCGGCAGCTTGGTCTTGGGATTGATGGCGGCTGCCGTTCCGCGATCATGGAAAATGACTTCCTCCCCGGCCTGGGTTCCCGGCTTGCGAGCCAGGCGCGAGAAGAAGGCGGCAAAACCGTAATAGTCCTGCTGGCTCCATCGTTCGTAGGGATGGTGATGACAACGGGCGCACTGCAGCCGAACGCCCAGGAAGATCTGGGCCGCGTCCTGAACCTGGTCTTCCATGCTCTTGACTTCTCGGAACCAGGTCACGGCCGGATTGCGCCCCAATTCCCCTGAAGCCGTCACGATTTCCTTCATCCACCGGTCGTAGGGCTTGTTTTCCAGGAGCCCTTGGCGGATCCAGGAGTGGAACAGAAAATTGCCCCGGGTGGACCGCTCGTCCCGCCGCTTGTTGCGGAGGATGGCGCTCCACTTGTTGGCGAAATAGTCGGCGTATTCCGGACTCGCCAGCAACTCGTCCACCCATTTCCCGCGCTTGGCCGGGTCCGGGTCCGCCAGGAACTCTCTGGCCTGGCCGGGCGTGGGCAGGCGCCCCGTGATGTCGATGGAGGTGCGGCGCAGAAAGGTGGCGTCGTCGCAGGGTTCCGAGGGCGGCAGTTCCAGCGTCTGGAGCTTGCTGAGCACCCACCGGTCGATAAAGCCTTCTGCCGGCGTCCCCTCCTGCACCCGACCGCCGTAGGGGACCGTCACTCGAAATACCGCCACCTGGTCCTGGAACCGGACCATGACTGCCGATTGACCGGCCCGTTCCCCAACCCGCACCAGGCCCGAAGGGCTTACCTCGGCCAGCTCTTTCTGGTTGGACTCGTATTGGCTGAGGCGGGTCACATCCTTGCTGGAACCGTCGGAATAGGTTGCCGTTACCAGGAGTTGCTGCTCCTGGTGGCGAGACATCAGCCGATGGGCTGGCAGGACCCGGATTCCCACCACGCCGGCGTCATCGGGCTCCCCGTAGGGCATGCCCTGCCTGATCCAGCGCGAGAGCAGGTCGAAGGCCGGTGAACTCCGTTCCACCCGAAGCCCGCCGCCGTGCGGGACGGCAGCGGTGGCCTTGAGCAGGAGCAGGCTCCGGTCGGGCGCGGCCGGAAACAGGCGGCGTCCCCGCCCCTCGATGACCAGAAACTCGAAATCCTCCTGAGGCTCGAAGCCGAACAGCGACAACCTGAAGCCATTTTGACCCGAGGCCTTGCCGTGGCAACCGCCGCTGTTGCATCCCGACTTGGTAAAGATCGGAACGATCTCGTTGGGGAAATTGACGCGCCTCGATTGCCCGATCTCTCGAACGGAAAGGCGGGTGCCGGCGCTGGGTCCCCGGTCGACCCCGGCCGTAACCCGGACCGATCCGTTGGCCAACGGCGTCACAAAGCCGGTCTTGTCGATGGAGACGATTCCGGCAGGTCGGGACTGGTAACGGACTTGGCGGGTGTAGTCCACCAGGCGTCCGTCACGCAGGCGTCCCGTCACCAGGAGCTGCTGTCGTGCCTCCGATCCGCGCAGCCATGCCACCGCGTCGGGATCGGAAGAACCGGCCCGCCCGGTCTCCAGGGTCAAGGCTACCAGCGGGTTGGCATCGGGAACAGGGGCAGTCTGAGGGGACTGGCCCCGTGCGGGAACAACCAGGAGAAGCAGAAGCGATGCCAGGCTCAGGCTGGTGACCCCGGGAAGGCTGGACCGAGGGATGGTCACCATTGCTAACCCACCTTTGTGATCAAATCAGTTCCGGCATGGGCATGTGGCCGTCGACCAGGTAATGGGGCCGATCGTTCAGATCGGTGAGATGGGTTCTGGTGGCGTCGATGCCCAGGTTGTGGTAGAGCGTGGCAAAGATTTCCTGCACGTGGACCGGTCTTTCCTTGGGTTCCTCACCCAGTCGATTGGTGGACCCGATGGCCTGGCCGGGCCGCATGCCGCCGCCGGCCATCAGGGCGCAGGAGTTGCGCGGCCAGTGGTCGCGGCCGGCATCCTTGTTGATCTTGGGTGTGCGGCCGAACTCGCCCCAGGCGATGACCGAGACATCCTTGTCGAGCCCGCGCTGGTGGAGGTCTTCCACCAGGGCACTGACTCCCTGGTCGAAGGCCGGAAGGTAGTAGCGCCCATTCTTGAAATTGGTGCTGTGCCAATCCCAGTAGCCGAAGCTCACCGTCACGCAGCGGACACCCGCCTCCACCAGCCGGCGAGCCACCACGAACTGGTCCATGTGCATGGGAGCGGCGTCTCGTTCCAGTTTGGGGGAACCTCTGCCGTAGCGGTCGCGGAGCTTGGAGCTCTCCTGCTCTACGTCCAGTGCCTTGAGCAGCTTGCTTGAGGTCAGAACATCGAAGGCCTGCTCCTGGAAGCTGTCCAGACCCTCCATCAATCCGGTGCGGTCCACGTCGCGCCGGAAGCGGTCGAAGCTCTGCAGCAACTGTCTGCGGTCCGAAAGCCGTTCCAGGCTGATCCCGTTCAGGGTCATGTCGTTTCTGATGTCCCCCTGCGGCTTGAAGGGTGTGTGGGCCACTCCCAGGAAACTGGGCCGGCCGAAGTTGTATTCGCCGTGGCGGGACTTGTGGGACAGGTTGACGTAGGGTGGAATGGCCGGGTCGGTCGGACCCTTCAGCTTGGAGAGTACCGATCCCAGTTCCGGCCAGCCTCCCGGAGGCGGATTGCCCCGGCGGCCGCTGATGCGTCCGGTCATGCACTGATAGGAGGAGTGGGAATTCTCGGCTCCCACCACGGTTCTCACCAGCACCAGCTTGTCCATGATTTTGGCCAGGTGAGGCAGGTGCTCGCAGATGTGGATTCCCGGGACGTTGGTCTTGATGGCCTGAAACTCGCCGCGGATCTCGGAGGGGGCGTCGGGCTTGATTTCGTACATGTCCTGGTGCGGCGGCCCGCCGGGCATGTAGATCATGATGATGGCCTTGTCGGACCGGCCCAGGCCGGACTGCTTTTCCGCCTGGAGCAACTGGGGCATGGTCAACCCACCCATTCCCAGCGCGCCGATCTGGATAAAGTTTCGCCGCGACATGCCGTCGCACATCCGGTGGCCTTTCCCGTAGATGGTCAACATTGCTCTCAGCCTCCTCCAGACGATTGCCTGATTCGAGCCATTGAATACGGTGTCCGTTAATGTACCACTTCTGGAACGGAAGTGTAAAGACGTGATCGGTGCAAAACAGGGTCATCTCATGCTTGTCATTGGTGGCGTGTTCTCCAGGACGTTTGGGGAGGGGAGGTAGGTTCTCCAGGATTCTTGGCTGAGGTAGAGGAGTGATGCGGTGTTGGTGGCCATCGACATCGAGTCGAGTCCGGCCGGAAGGGACCCGTTTGGGCTCTGATGGGGCGGCAACGGCCGGGACCCAGCCGAAGGATCGCAAGGTCGGGGGGACGGTGGGTGGAGTTGGGATAGGAGACGGCTCAGGAAAGGCTCTTAGCCGGGCTCGGCGACCGCGCGGATCGCTTCGGCCCGATCCATGGCAAAGTGCTGAACTGCGGCTTGGACTTGGCGGAAGCCGCGATGGAAGATGATGGCGAGCGCCGTGTGGTTGACGATGGCGTTGTTGGAGGGTCCGTGGCCGGTGTGCATCAGAGAGGCATCTTCGCCGAAGGTCGTGTCCCGGGGGCGGTGGTTCCGGTTCTCGATGACCCAATGGCCACGGTTGAGGGCCAACAGCCGCTCGGCGTCGACCTGTTGCGGGGGCAACGAGGTCAGGCCATAGGTCACCTCGGTGGATGCTTCGCCGGTCTTGACCCGATGCCGCTTGCGGGTAATACGGAACATTTGTCGGACCGACGGGTAGTTGATCAGACCCCGAAGGGGTTTCAGGACCTGAATCCGGCGCTGTTGGATGCGGCCATGAGCCTTCTCATCGTTTTCGCAGAAGTGGGAAGAGGCGTCCTGGTCCCAGTCGATGGTCTCCAGGGTCTGGAAGGTTTCCGGCGCGTTGCCCTTGACGGTGAACAGGTAGTGGGCCCGGTGGCGGTGCCGAATGGCGAGGGCAGTGTTTCGGGTGGTATGCAAGGCGTCGAGAGTGATCACCGAGCCGCGGACGTCGACCTCCTCCAGCAGGGCCAGGACGGCGGCGATCTCTCCTCCCTGTTCGGTGTAGGCGCGAGTGGCGATGGGCATGGCGTTGGCATGGTTGACCAGAGACACGGTCTGGTAATGGGCCTCCCCTTGGCGGTTGGCTCCGCGCAGGCGCTTGCCGTCGGTCGCCAGCGCGGTATTGGAAGGCTGACGCCGCGCGGCCCAACGGTTGACGGCGGCCTGCAGGGCCTCCGGGGCGGTCTCGATCAGGGCTCGATGCAGGGTGGCTCGCGACGGCGGGTGGTAGCGACCGGTCCCCGGGTGGCGCCAAGCGCCGAGGGTGCGCAACTCCTCCTGGTTCAGAGCGCAGGCATAGCGCCAAGTGGCGTCGACGCCGCAGTAGCCGGACAGACGCGCCAGTTCCCAGATCGCCAGCAGGGTTGGCAACTGGAACTTGCGGCCCTGGCGCCGGCGGTGATCCGGGATGGAGGCGAACTCTTGCAGCAACGACGGCAACGGGACCGCCTCGGGAGAGACCGGGTCCGGGCGCTGTGGCTCCCAGCAGGGGCACGGCTGTCGAGCCCGCAGGCGTTTTCGGGCCCCTCGCCGGAGGGGATAGACGTACATCTTCTTGAGGTGGCCGTGGGGCTCGGTGTAGCGGCCGTTGCTGCGCGAGAACCCGCGGGTGCGCCCGACCAACCTCCAGTTTCCAGCCGCATACAGGGTGCCGGCGAACCGCTTGGGGTCGACGAAGGCCTCGGCCAACTCCAGCGGATGGCCGAAGGTCGCCTGCCAGTCGGCGCTGAGGCGCCGCAAATTGGCCGCCATCACCGAGGTGGCCAAGTTCGGGATCGCCCCCGGTCGGGTCAACACCAGCAGGCGGGTGTTGTTGGCAATCAGCCGCAACCGCGGAAACTGCTCTTGCGGGCGCCAGCCGATCCAGCGGTCGCGAGGACGGCACTTGAAGGCGCCCGATTGCCAACCGATCAGGGCCAGCCAACACTTCTGGTATTCGGCCACGTAGCGCAGACCGCGACCGGCAAATTGCTGGAACCCCAGATAGTGACGCTGGGCCATGGTGGCATCCCAGCGGCGGCGCTCATCGGCGCGCGCCAGACGCAGGGTCACCTCCTTGACCGAGGGGGGCAGAATGAAGTCTGACTTTTCCATGCCGGAGCAATACCACACCCAGCATGAAAAAGCCAGCCCTCCCGGAAAATTGCCGGTCTTTTAGCGTGAGATGGCCCTGGGTGCAAAAGCAGGGTGAAGATTTCTCGTTGATAAATTGCTTCCACTTACGTGAATCAACTGAGGGACTAACCACAAAGGACCCATAGGACATATCCACGAAGGGGAACGACGAGCCACGAATGGACACGAATGAACACCAATTAACGGATTTCGGAATGATCCGCACCGCAGGTCGGGGCTGGATTTGTCTCGTTTTGGCGCCCCGTGGAAGTCGGAAGCGCAGAGTTCCTGAATGGACCGCAGGTCGGAGGGCGTGCAGAGGCGATGGTTCCCGTTGGGAAGCTGGTACCGGAAGTTTTGCAAAAAATTCTTGAAACAGACGAGTCTATAAAATAGACTATAATCATATCCAAATGAGACCAAGCCTGTTGTTGGCAGGGATAAAGGGGGAGCAGTGATGAACACCGAGGTCGCAAGTAACGATTTGACGTATGTCCGGGAAGTTCTTGACCGTACCCACCGTAGCATCGACCGGAGTGCGTGGCCATTCGTCTTGTGGGGAACCATCGTTCTCTTCTGGTATCCGACGCACAACCTCATGCTGCTAAACGTTTTTCCGAACTGGTGGTGGCAGCTCTTGATCTTCGCATCGGCCGTGGGCTGCGTCGGCATGACCGTGATTGGACGACGAATGAGGTGCCGACCGGGATACGCTGTGGCGGAGAAGACGTTCATCGGCCAACAAGTAAAAAAGATCTGCTGGTGGTACGTTGGGGGGGGCGCACTGCTAAGTGTCCTTGGGCCGATTACTGGGATCATCCCAGGTCCTCAAGTGCCGGTAATTTGGGGATTCGCTTATGCACACATGGCTTTTGGTGTAGGTGTGTCTACTTTCTCGCGCCGCTACCTGGTCAGTGCGGGTGTCATATTTGCAGGTTCGGTATTGGCCATGGCATTCACCCAGTTCAATGGTCTTATCCTGGGTCCGTGCATGGGACTTGGGATGTTGGTGCCTGGCGTCATTTCCATGCGCCGCGCGCAAAGAAGGGTGATGGCCCAAGAAACTACTCGTAAAGATGCCTGAATTCGATCCCGCCTTCCTCTCTCAGGCGCGCCTGGGGATCATCTCCGTTCTGATCACGGTTGAGGGGGCCACCTTTCCCGAGCTCAAGGAGCTGTTGAGGCTGACCCAGGGAAACCTGGGCGCTCACCTGCGCTGGCTGGAGGAGGCGGGATACGTGGTCCTGCGCAAGGAGTTTGTCGGGCGCAAGCCCCGTACTACCGCATCCCTGACGGAAGTGGGCCGCGCCGCCTTCAAAAGACACATCGCAACATTGGAGGCCATCCTGAGGAACGGCGAGCAGTAGACGCTGATCCCTCGCAGGCAGGCCAAGTTCTGTTCCTGCCCGGCTTTTTCTTCGGGGCATGCCTTGAAACAGGCAAATGCCGCGTCAAGGGTTGACGCGACCGGGGGAATCCGTCAGAATCCGTGCATATCGTTTCAACATCCGTTCAGGCTTTACCTCATGCCGCCCCGGGGCGGGGCGGTTGCAGGCTCTCGGAGTTGGCCCGCATTATCTCGGCGGATCGCTGGCGATGGAGGGAAGTAGCTTGTTTTCAATATTTTGCTGGCATTGTGGTTTCCCCTCGATGTCTTCAAGCGTTCCCGTGCCGGGACAGCCCATGCAGCCTGCACGCCCGTCGGTCTCACCCAGTACGCCTCATGGAACCGGTAGAGGCCCATCCCCAGCCGTTATGGTAAGGAGTTGACCAATGAGAGTTCCTACGTCTTCCCACCCGTGCCTCAGTGCCAGTCTGATCGCCATCGTTTGTCTGGCGGCCGCCGGCTGCAGCCAGGAGCCTCAGGTTGACCGCAACACCCCGGAGTATCTCTTTTCCGAGGTGCATGAGGCCGTGGCGGACGGGCGTCTCGAAAAGGCGCTCGATTCCTCGGGCGCTCTGCAGACGAAGTTTCCCAAGAGCGAAGAGGCCGCCAAGGCCCGGCTTCTGAACATTGTCCTGCTGCTGGGGCAAAGCGACGGGTATCGCAGCATTGCGGATGCCTACCTGGCCGGCATGGAAGCGGACCCCAAGCAGTACGGCAAGCTGCGCTCCACGGCCTTCAACTATCTCCGCAAGCGAAAGAGCGTGGCTCTGGCCCTGTACCAGGCCTCCGACCGCTTTATCAAGAGGCATTCGCCGGAATCCACCTATGCCCTGGAGTCCACCTGGCCGGTGGACGATTCCGAACAGGGCCCGGACCTGCTGGACGAGGTGCGGGATGGCAAGGAAATTGATTCGGAGCAGCAGGAGCAGGTCGAGGTCGTCGAGCTTCCCAAGGGAGTCGCCCGTACGTTGGCCCGGTTTGTGGGGTCGGAGAAGGACCTGGCCCAGGCCCGGACAACCCTGGAGCAGGGATCGGTGGATCTGGTTCCGAGCGGGTTGCTTGTGACGTTGACCCAGTGTCTGCTGGACAACCAGAAGTTGTTTGGCCGGGAGGGACTGAGCGAGCACAAGAACTATGCGCTATTCGTGGTAAAAGCGGCGGAGTCGCTCAAACTGGCCCACGAAAGCTTGCAGGACAGCCCCGACGAGGCCATTCAGGCCAGGGCGGATGAGCTGCAGGCCCAGATCGATGCGATGTATGGAAAGAAAACCGGCGGCAAGAGCTGAATCCCGGGCGTCCGGTCAATCGCCCGCGGCGGTCAAATGACTTCCGGCAAGGGGCGGTAGCCGTCGACCAGGTAGTGCGGCCGGTCGTTCAGATCGGTGACCTGGGTCCTGGCGGCGTCGATGCCCAGGTTGTGGTAGAGGGTGGCGAAGACTTCCTGAAAGTGAATCGGCCGCTCCTTGGGTTCTTCTCCCAGTCGATTGGTGGTCCCGATCGCCTGTCCGGTGCGCATGCCCCCGCCCGCCATCAGCGCGCAGGATACCCGAGGCCAGTGGTCCCGCCCCGCATCCTTGTTGATCTTGGGGGTGCGGCCGAACTCGCCCCAGGCAATCACCGTGACGTCCTTGTCCAGCCCGCGTTGATGCAGGTCCTCCACCAGGGCGCTGACCCCCTGGTCGAAGGGCGGCAAGTTGTCCCGACCCCTCTTGAAATTGCCGCCGTGCCAATCCCAGAAGCTGAAGCTGACGGTGACGCAACGAACTCCGGCCTCCACCAGCCTGCGAGCCAGCAGGAACTGCCCCATCAGTCGCGGGGCGGCGTCACCCTGATGCTGCGGGGTCCCCTCTCCGTAGCGTTGGCGGATGCGCGGATCTTCCTTCTCCAGATCCAGGGCTTCCAGGAGTCGGCTGGAGGTCAGAACGTCGAAGGCCTGCTGGTTGAAGGCATCCAGGCCTTCCATCCCACCGCTCCGGTCGGTATCCCGCCGGAAGCGGTCGAAGCTTTGAAGCAACGCCCGGCGGTCCGAGAGCCGTTCCAGGCTGATGCCTTGAAGGGTCATGTCGCTGAGGGTATCGCCCTCGGGGCGGAATGGCGTGTGCGCCACTCCCAGGAAGCTGGGGTGTCCGAAATTGTAGGGCTTGTGCCTCATTTTGGGGGTGAGATTCACGTAGGGAGGCACGGCCGGATGGGTGGACCCCTCCAGCTTGGAGATGACCGAACCGATCTCGGGCCATCCGCCGGGGGGCGGGTCGTCCTTCAGGCGCCCGGTCATGCACTGATGGGAGGAGTGGCGGTTCTTGGCCCCGACGAGGGTTCGCAGGAGCACCAGCTTGTCGGTCATCTTGGCCAGGCGGGGGAGATGCTCGCAGATCTGAATGCCGGAAACATTGGTGGGGATGGGCTTGAACTCCCCGCGAATCTCCGAGGGCGCCTCCATTTTGAGCTCGTACATGTCCTGGTGCGGCGGGCCGCCGGGAAGATAAATCATGATGATGGCCTTGCTGGATTTGCCGACACCGGCCTGGCGCTCCGCCCGCAACAGTTGCGGCATGGAAAGTCCTCCCATGCCCAAGGCCCCGATCTTGATGAAGTTGCGCCGGTGAATCCCGTCGCAGAGCTGCTGCCGTTGTCCATGGATGGTGAGCATTGTCCGTTGCCCCCGTTCCCCGAGTTGCAATGCAGCCAGGGTGAGTGGTTCTCCGGGCATGGCCTGGAGATCGATTGCCGATGAATTAAGGGAATTTACCACTTACGCTGAGAATTTGTAAAGGATTTGGCAATAATCGCGGGTTCTTTGTCGGTCCGTCTCAGGGGTAGCGCGAACCCACCAACCCGATCGTCGGGATGTTGTACAATGCGGCCGACGGACTGCAGGAATATCCCGTGAATGCGGGGACCGAACCGGATTGAAAGTAAATTCGCCCATTCGAGGACTTTTCCCTCCATTCGTTCTGGCTGCCGTGCTCCTCCTGCTGACGCCTGGACACCAGGGGGCTTGGGCGGTGACCGAGCCTTCGACGCCGCGAGGGCCCTTCGGCGCCCACGTCTCCTGCCTGGCTGTCGATCCGGAAGATTCCCGGAGGCTCTATCTGGGAACCGCCAGAGGAAGCCTGTTCACCAGCAGCGACGGGGGCCGCAGGTGGAAACCCGGCGGCAGGGGACTGTCGGGGAGTCCGGTGGAGGCCCTGGCCGTGGCTCCGTCGGATCCTCGAGTCCTCTACGTCGGAACCTCGTCCGGAGCGGTGTTCAGGAGCTCCGACCGGGGCGCCTCCTGGACCGCCCGATTTCACGGGTTGCCCGGTCGGTCGGTCAAGGCTCTGCTGGTCCATCCCCGCAAGGCCTCCATCGCCTACGCGGGCACTTTCGGCGGGGGCGTATTCAGGACAAGCAACGGCGGGAGAACCTGGAAGGCGGGCAACCGGGGCTTGGCCGGCAGCCAGGTGGAAGTCCTGGCCATGGATCCGCAGGCTCCCCGGACCCTTTACGCCGGCACCCACCGCAAGGGCCTCTTCAAGAGCCTGGACGGGGGAAAAACCTGGAAGAGCAGTGGCCTGAACGATCGTTGGATTACGGCGGCGGCGGTGGATCGCGACGATCCGGCGGTCCTCTATGTCAGCACCGACGACAACCTGGGCGGCATGGTCTACCGGAGTCCGGATGGCGGGGACACCTGGAAGCGGGTCAAGAAAGGGGCCGTTGTCCTCGACCTGGCCCTGACCGGATCGAGTCCGGCCGCCGCATTTGCCGGCACCCTGAACGAGGGATTGCTGAAGACGGCTGACGGGGGCGAAAAGTGGCGGGCGATCAAGGGGGAGCTGCCCGATCTGTTTCCCGTGACGGCCTTGGCCTCCCTGACCGATGACGGCTCCATCCTGCTGGCGGGCACGGCCGGAGCGGGCGTTTTCCTGAGCACTGACGGAGGCGCCGGTTGGAAGGACTCGAATCAAGGGTTGACCGATGTCCTGGTACAGGCCCTGGCGTTCGATCCCGCCGGTTCCGACCTGGCCTACGCGGGTACCCTGGGTTCCGGTATTTTCAAGAGTTCGGATGGTGGCCTCAAGTGGGAACCGAGCAACCAGGGTTTAACCGAGTCGCGGGTGGAGACCCTGCTGATCCATCCCTCCGACCCCGGCAACCTGTATGCCGGCACCTTTGGCGGCGGGGTCTTCAAGAGCACTAACGGGGGGGGCATTTGGACCGCGGCCAACCGAGGGTTGCCGCCGCTGAGCCTCATCCGGTCGCTGCTGGCGGATCCTGCCAAGCCTTCGGTGCTTTATGCCGTTGTCGACGGGGAGGGCGTTTTCAAGACCGAGGATGCCGGTTCTTCCTGGAAGTCGGTCAGCCGCGGACTTGCGAAAAAGAGCGTACGGGCTCTGGCCATGGACCCGGTTGCAGCCGGCACCCTTTACGCGGCCACCGACGGCTCGGGAGTGTTCAAGTCGGTCGACGGTGGAGAAACCTGGAAAGGGGATGCCCAGGGATTGCCCGGCCTCATGATCGATGCTCTGGCGGTCGGTCCGCCCCCTTCCCGCATCCTGTACGCCGGCTCTTACGGGGATGGAGTGTTCATGAGCAGCGACCAGGGGGCGACTTGGTCGCCCGCCAACCGGGGATTGCCGGCGTTTCCGGTGGTCCGGGCCTTGCTGGTCGATCCTTCGCAGCCGTCCATTCTCTACGCGGCCCTGCGCCGCGGCCTCTTCAGGAGTCTGGACGGTGGCGCCAACTGGGAGGTCATGGGATCGGGTCCGCAAAGTCCGGGAGCGACCGGCTTTCCTGCGGGCCGGCTGCACACCCTGGTCCTGGCCGGGTCCGGTCCGGTCCGTCTCTTTGCCGGGACCTCGATGGGCGTGCTACAACTGATACCAGGGACCCAACAGCAAGGGGGGCCCAAATAGATCAAGGGAGGCTCTCGTGAAGCCATTTTTGGATTCCACGGGCATTGTTGGCGATGCACCCGAAGTGAGACGGCGCATGGATCGGGATGGCTATCTGTACGTGCGGGGCCTGCTGCCCCGCGGGCTGCTGGAGGAACTGCGCCTGAAATGGCTCCAGGTCCTGGAGGAAGTCGGTTGGGTGAAAGAGGGTTCCAGGGAGGAAGGCATCGCCAACCTGGAGGCCTTCTGCGTGGAGCCCGAACGGCCCTACATGGAAGTCATGACCCGGGTGTTGTCGATCATGCAATTCCAGTCCATCCAGCACCATCCGGACCTGCTGGCTGTGGTGGAGAGGCTGGTGGGCGGTTCGGTCCTGCCCCATCCACGTTTGATCGGGCGGACCATCTTTCCCCAAAAAGTGGAGTACACCACCCCGCCGCATCAGGACTGGGTCCCGATCCAGGGGACCTCGGAGACCTACACGGCCTGGTTCCCGGTAAGTGACCTGGACGGGGAGATGGGGGGGCTGCAGCTCTCAACCGGCTCCCATCGGGGCGGTATTTACGAATTCCGCCCTGCGCTGGGGGCCGGTGGCATGGAGGTGACGGACAAGCTGCCGGGAGAGTGGGTCCACAACCCGGCGGAACAGGGCGACGTGCTGTTCTTTCACAGCCAGATGGTCCACAAGGGTGTCGCCAACCGAAGCAACCGGCTGCGCCTCTCCATGGACGCCCGGTTCCAGAGAGTCGACCAGCCCATCGCGCCCGGAAGCCTGGAGCCCCACGGCAAGGAAGTTCGCAACTGGGAGCAGGTCTATGCCGATTGGCCTCCCGACAGCCCGTTGAAATACTACTGGCGGAAATTTCCGCTCAAGATTCAACCCTTCGATCCCAGCTATTTCGAGAAGCGGGACCGGCTGGGCCTGGAGTTGGGTGCAGCCGGGGACCCCCGGGCCCGCTCGGTCCTGCAACGCATCGTCGCCCGGGACACCGACCCGGCCAAACGCGCCAGGGCCGCCAGCCTGCTGGCCCAACTGGAGCAACGGGCCGGCGGCTGATCCACGTTTCCGGCCATTGGTTATGATAGGCTGTCCTGAACGCCGGGGGGCCGGTGCGGCAAAGGCAGCCGTGAGGGTGCTTCCACCGGCATTGGAGATAGTTGCCGGAAGGTCTCGGTCGGTGGGGAACCACTGCCGGGCCCATGGCCAACGAGGAACCGGATCCGCCATGTATACCTTGCTACACTCCCTCCCTCTTTCCCGAATCGCGCTGGAGCAGCTTCCCGCCGCCGCCGCCGCGCTGATCGTGGCCGAGATCTTCTACAAGTTCGGAAGTTTCAGCCTCGAGTGCCTGGCTTTCCTGGCTACCTGGTACGCATTCGATCTGGTTCTCTCCCTGGTTCGCAGAGGGCGTCGGGGATCGATCTGACAGGGATCGCTCTTTTCGGGCGCCGCCGGCCCGGCGTCGAGGAAACCTTCCGCAAGATCTATCTTTTCGGACCGCGACTTGCTATCATTTCAGGGACCAATTCAGCAAAAAACGACATCGCCGGGGGGAACCAGGATGCGATCGATCACCAGACGGAGCTTCATGATTGCGGGAGCGGGAGGACTCGCTCAGTTGCTGCACGCCGGACCCAGGCCCAAGCGGGCCGGAGCAGGCGGCAAGAAACGGCGGCTTCTGTTCAATTGGGACGGGTCCATGATTCACTGCTGGGGCCGAACCGCCTTGCCCCATTCCTATGGTCCCCTCACGCGGGAGCAGTTCACCTCTCTGGTCTTCGCGCCTATCGAGAACACCGGCGTGGACACCCTCATGTTCAGCTTCGGCAGCGGCAACGTGGCCGAATACCAGAGCAACGTGCTGGAGTGGCCGGGCGAGGCCGACCGGTTCAAGTTCCCGGAAAGCAAGACCTGGCACGGCGGTATAGAGGTCGACCCCAAGGACCAGTACCTCAACCCCAAGAGCCTGGCGGACGCGGGCCACAATCCTCCCAAGGTGATCGTGGAGGAATGCCGCAAGCGCGGCCTGGATGCGTTCGTCTCCCTCAGGATGAACGACATCCACGACGGTCAGCACGCCAGGGGCACCCTGCCCAACCCGGAACTTCCCACCTTCAAACGAATCAATCCCGACTGGCTGGTGGACGATCTCGACTGGTGGACGGCGCTGAACTTCGCCCATCCCAGAGTGCGGGCTCTGAAGCTCAAGGTGGCAGAGGAGTTTTTCGATCGCTGGGATTTCGACGGCATCGAGTTGGACTGGCTGCGGCACACCCTCTACTTCCAGCGGGGCACCGAGCGTGAGAACGGGAAGTACCTGACCGAGTTCATGCGCTCCATCCGCAAGAGCCTCAACGAGAAGGCCAAACGCCGGGGCCGGCCCATCGAGATTGCCATCCGCATCCCGGAGAAGCTGGAGTGGTGCGCACTGGGCGGCTTCGAAATCGAGAAGTGGATCGAAGAGGATCTGGCCGACATGTTGATCCTGGGGCAGGGCCTGACCGAGTTGCCGACGCTGGACGAGTATCGAGGCCTGATGAAGAAGCGCCAGCTCCCCATCTATCCCAGCCTCTACAGTTACGGGAACAGCTACCGCGTCAGCCCGGACGAGGTCATTCGAGGAAGCGCCGCCAACCTGTGGCGGGACGGCGCCGACGGCCTTTACACCTTCAACTGGTTCATGTATGGGAGTTGGCGAAAGCACCTGCTGAACGAGATCGTCGATCCCAAGCGCATGAGGAAAAAGGACAAGCACTACACGGCCGTTCAGCGGTTCGAGGCCAGCCCCCGAGCGCCGGGCGCCGACTATGTGCGCTACAACACGGTTTCCAAGGGCGCTCCGGTCCCCTTCAACTTGAACGTGGCCGACGGAGCCAAATCGCTTTACATGCCGGTGGCCGACGACTTCAAGACCAGCAAGCCCCGGACCGCCGAACTGTGGCTGGCGCTGGACTACTCCAAGCCGGGAGATCGTCTGACAGTCTCGGTGGGTGACACGGTTCTGGAACCCTCCGGAGTGGATGTGGCTGCCAACTGGGAAAACGTTGGATACCGAATCGCCCCCTTGCCCGGCAACGGCATGATCGGATTTCCCGCCGACAAGCCCTTCGACATGCATTTCAAGGCCTTGAAGTTTCCGGTTCCCGTGGCGGTCCTCAAGACTGGCCGCAACCCGGTGTCCATTCGGCTGAACTACCGGGGGGCCGGTTCGGACAAGCCCCTGAGGATCAGGCGAGTCGAGTTGGTCACCCGAATGTCCGAGACCCGAACCATCAGCCGCGCTGCTGTATAACCTCTAAGCGGCACGATTCGGTTGACCTGCCGAGGCGCACCCTCGGTCGTTTGGTCGTCAGCCGAAATCCGATGTCAATTTGAAGCAGGATCCTACAGGTGGATGGGGCCGAGTGGCAGAAAAAGCCTCATGGGGAATTGCTGCATAGGGACGAAACCGAATCCCTCGTAGAATTGTTTGGCCGTTTTGTTTTTGGCGTCCACGACGATGGCGTGGATGCCCATGATGTCACTGGCGCGCTTGGTTCGCTAAGAAAAAGCCGCTCGGTCGTGATGCTTCCGGAGCGGCTCGATGACGAGTGTGTCCAACTCAGTCATCGCGAGACAACGCGCTTTCCGTGTTCCCCCATGGCCGAGCGGAGTTTGTCGTTCATGGCCGGAGGATTGGAGAGGACATCGAAGAAACGCATGGCATCCCGTCGGTTTAGGACCATCGTTTCGTGCAGTTGAATGGTCTTCTCAGCGTAACTCAGTGCGCTGGACACAATAAATCCGCTAACAGTTTTCCCCTCAAAAGAAGCGGCTCGTTCAATCCTTCGCTTAGTCACTTCGTTGAGCCGCAGATTGATCCTCTCGGTCTTGGTTACGTTTGCCCTACCCATGATCGTGTCCTCCCCCTTGTCCTGCACGGAAGTGTACATTAATGTGGTGCCTTTCTCAACGGGCGCCTTCCTTATAATGAATACCCTGTGAGTCGGGAAGCTTACGGGTAAGATGATCATGCCGAGTCCCCGAACTCAGGTATGAAAGGAAATCGTTTCCAGTCAGGTCGAGGCAATGGCGGAAGAATCGGATGTGCTGGTGATCGGTGGCGGGGCGGTAGGCGTTTGCACAGCCTACTACCTGGCCCGAAAGGGCTGCCGGGTCACCTTGATCGAGAAGGGCGGGATCTGTTCCGGCTGCTCCTACGGCAACGCCTGCATGATCGTTCCCAGCCACGCCATGCCGGTGCCGGCCCCGGGAGTCATCGGCAAGTCCCTGAAGTGGATGTTCAAGCAAGACAGCCCCCTGTTGATCCGGCCCCGGGTGGACTGGCAGTTCCTGTTGTGGCTGCTGCGGTTTGCCGCCTCCTGCCGCCGCCGGCCCATGGAACGAGCCATCCCCGTTCTACGGGACCTGGGCCGCGCCAGCCTGCTCCTGTTTCGTGAGTTGGCTGCCACTGAAGAGCTCAACTTCGACTTCGAGCAACGGGGACTGATGAGCGTCTACACCACGGCGGCCGGACTGGAGGAGGGCAGGGAGGAGGCCGAGATCATGGCCGGCCACGACCTGGATCTCAAGGTTCTGACAGGGGAGCAGGCCCGGGAACTGGAGCCCGCGCTCAACCACAGGGTACTGGGCGCTCTCTATTCCGCCGAGGACGCCCATGGCAACTCCCATCGGTTTGTCACCGGCCTGGGAGAAGTTCTCGGGAAGAGTGGGGTGGCCGTCAGGACGAGTACCGAGGTGACGGGCTGGCTGCTGGAGGGAGGTCGGCCTTCCGGAGTCCGAACGGAGCACGGAGACTTGCGCGCCCGTGAAATCGTTTTGGCCACGGGGTCCTGGACACCCTTGCTGGCCCGGGAGCTGGGAGTCAGGGTGCCGGTCCAGGCCGGAAAGGGGTACAGCCTGACCATGGACCGGCCGGCGCTGAGTCCGAAGATTCCCTTCATCCACGCGGAAAGAAAAGTAGCGGTGACTCCCATCGGCAATCGCCTGCGATTCGCCGGAACCATGGAGTTTGCCGGGATCGATCTGACCTTGAACCCGACCCGCACCGAGGCCATCCGGCGGGGAGCCCTGGAGGTGATGTCGGGATCCGACAACCCCGCCAACGCGGAACGCTGGTGCGGCTTGCGCCCCTGCACCCCGGACGGGCTGCCCATCATCGACCGGCTCCCCCGCCATCCCAACGTCTACCTCTCCACCGGCCATGCCATGCTGGGGTATACCCACAGCCCCATCAGCGGCAAGCTGATGGCCGAGATGATCTGCGGAGAATCGCTCTCCCTCCCCCTGGAACCCCTCCGCCTGGGACGCTTCTGACCGCTTACCTGGAACACTCCTGTTTCGCCCGTATGAGTCGCCCCGTCGTATGGGACGGCGGCGCGCCCAGGTGAACAGTGAATAGCGGCGAGAGCCATTTGCAAAATCCTTCAGTACGGGACGCCGCGTTGGCCCCCCACCGCATCAGCCTTCGCCATTCGGCTCGGCTTCTGCGACTCCCCCTCAAGGGGGGAGTGATACTCAAGCGCTGAACCAGGTTCCTCGCCCGAATCGCGGGCATGATGTATACCATGTTCCCGGCTTGCCGGGCCGCAGCCCGTGTCGATGCGGCAGAGCCGTCACGCTTGGTGTCCCTTGGTGGATCACTCTTTTTTCGATCATTTCAAATGACGTTCAACTCATCGATCCAACAACTCTCCACCCTTCAAACTTCACCCTTCAAACTTCCAAACGGGACCCGCTTCGGTCCGTTTCCACATCCTTTCGAACTCCGCCGTGCCCACTTCGTCCCAGAAGTCAGTCTCCACCGGGTTGGCGTAGCCCGGGACCGGGCCCGGGACATGGGGTCCGTGTCCCGAGTACCGCCGGCCGAATCCCGGCGGGCTCAGGAACCTGATGTTGGCGCCCTGAGCGTCGGGATCGAAACGGAAATAGAGGTGAGGCCCCGGACGGTAGCGCACCCTGACCAGGAAGCGCGTCTGTTCGGGACGGGGCATGCGGGCCAGCCGCTCCAGCTTCTTCCGGTCGATCCGCACCCCGAGGCCGGGTCCCTTGGGGACCGCCACGCTGCCGCTCACCACCGGCATGGATTCGACGGTCACGTCTTCCGCCCAGAGGTTGCAGAGGTCGACGTGATCCAGAGTGGCCATGGGATAGACGGCCGCCTGGTGAGCCAGGAAGGCCTGGTTGATGGTCCCCCCGGCCATCTGCAGCAGGAAGGGGGTGTTGGTGCTTTCCGCCATGGCCGCCAGCTTCCTGGCTGAGCCGATGCCCGCATGGCTGGCCATGAACCCATCGGAAAGCCCCTTGCGCATGAAGACCTCGGCCGGCCCGTGGTGAATCAGGATCGGAATGGCGCATTTTTCTCGCAGCAGACGATAGCCGTCCTGGTCGATGGATCGGATGGGATCTTCGATCCGTCCTGCAATGGGGAATCGTTCCAGTTCCTTGAGGACCGGATAGACGGCTTCGAAATTGGAATCTTCGTTGAAGTCGTATTGGACTCGAAATCCACGGGGCGCCGCCTCCTGCATGGCGGCGGTCTGGTCGACCACGTTCTGCAGGACGTCCACGTGGTATTTCATCCAGCGGTATCCCCGTTTCGACAGTTGCCTGACTTCTTCCGCCATCTGCCGGGGAGGTTGCGACATCGTCCAGGCGGCGATGGGCACCCAGGACCGCACCCGAGGCCCGATCAGTTTCCAGGCGGGCAGTCCCAACGCCTTGCCCATCAGGTCGTAGAGAGCCATGTTCATGGGCAGGTTCCGAGGGTCGTTGATCCAATCGAAGGGACTGGTGCCCAGGTAGTCTTTGAAGTCGCTCCAGGGAGATCCCCAATTCTCCCCGTAGCCCTCGATGCCCGCATCGGTCTTGACGATGTAGATGGTCCGCAAGCGGCTGTGCAGCCCCTGGTAGCGAAACAGCCATTCGGCATGGTAGTCGTGGTAGGGGGGGAGGATCTCGTGGGCTTCGATTTCGGTGATCTTGATCTTCCGGGCCGGCTGCGAAAACAGCGGTGACGACCAGAAGGGCAGGCCGGCCGCGGCCAACCCGGATTGAAGAAGAAAACCGCGCCGGTGAGTCAGAGCCATGACGCCTCTTGCTTCCTTATCAACCGGACTTGTAGTTGACCGACGCCTCCACCAGGCCCAGCCTCAGGGGGGAGGTCAGGTTGGGGGTGCGTTTCACCAGTCGAACCTGGATGACGTTGATTCCCTGTTTCAGGGGCGGGCAGGCGAGGTCGTATTCCAGCGTCCCGGTCAGGTACTCTCCCTGGTAAGGACCACGTCTCCTGTTCCAGTAGGAAACCAGGTCGAAGGTGGGGGGCTGCTTGTCGGGCAGGCGTTCCCCGTTGAGATGGACCTCCACCTGGTCCTCGAGAGCACGGTTCTCGAACAGGAGCCGAAGCTTGACGCTTTCCAGGACGCCCTTGCGCGTGGCCGATTCCAGGTCATCGGAAATCCTGAATCGAAGGCGGGGGCCGCCTTCGGGCGGCGTCTCGGTGAGGTCTACCGGGAGCTGCACCGCCGGCACCGCCGACGAGAAGGCGGCTCCGTGGTTGTTCCATGCGCCGGGGAACCAGCGCCTCTTGTCCATCTGGTAGCGTTTGTCCAGAGAGGACAGCCGCTCGGGGTCGCCGATGTCCTGGAACAATTGCCGCTTCCAATCGGTCGGCTGGGCGAAGTAGTTGAACAACTGAAGGCCGTCGGCCCCGCCCTGCCAGAAACGCATGGCGATGGCCCGGTTGACGTCCAGGTCGGCAGTGGGTCCGCTCATGTAACGGAGCAGCTCCATTCCGCCCAAGACCCGGCAGTCGGTGCCGCGGGCCGCTTCCACGAACGATTCGAAGGGCATGTCGAAGGGAATGAAGCCCCCGCCCGCAATGAGGAGGTCCACCAGGCCCTCCCGGATCCAGGTGCGCACGTCCAGGCCCACCCGCAGGGCATCGGCGAAGGTCGGCGGGACCCGCATGGCCAGTTCGATCTTGCGGCCGGTCTCCCGGCTGACCTCGTCCCGCCGGCGCTTGATGCGCCGCAGCATGTCGGTCATGTGGTGGTGATTCTCCACCGCCTCGTGCAACTTGAAAAAGGCCGGGTGCCGCATGAAGTCCAGTTCCACGCCGTCCACCTGAAATCGGGTGAAGACTTCCGTGATGGTGGCCGCCATGTGCTCGCGAACCTCCGGGATGGCGTAGTTCAATCCCATCCGGATTCCGTATTCCTTGCTCTCCTTGGAATAGCCGGCGGGATGCCCGATCAGCCACTGGGGGTGCTTCAGCCGGAACTCGCTGTGGTTGGGTGCGGAGGGATCCACGCCGTAGTGGCTGTTCATGCGGAAGGAGCCGAACAGGCCCATGCCTTCCTCCCGGCACACCTCGGCAAAAGTCGCCAGGGGACCCTTGCCGGATTCGATCAGACGCCGGATATTTTCGTAGACGCGCCAGTCCCAGTCGCTCTTGAAGGTTCCGTGGCGGCGGCCGAACACCTCGGCGACTTCGGACTCGTAGTGGTAGACCTCGCGGTCTCCCAGGCAGAAGCAGATGGTGTCGACCGGGGTATCCTGATAGCTCCTGACCACCTGCCGGAAATGCTCGGCGGTGAGTGGAGGATCGCTCCCCATGATGGCGCCGTCGTGGTTGGACAACATGCGGCGGCTTCCCTGTCCGCCAGGAATGGGTGGGCTCCATCCCGGACTCGGGAAGGGCGAGGACAAGCCTGCCATCCAGGGGGCGGCCAACAGGCTGCCGCCGACTGTCTTGAGGAACCGTCTTCGTCTCATGGCATCTCCTCTTGCATTGAATCCTCCGGCCGCACCGGTCAGGGCTTGCCGGATGGCTCCCAGACCGGGCCTTCGGCCGTGCGTTCCCACATGGCCTCGAATTCCGGAGAACCGGTTTCGTCCCAGAAGTCGCTGACCACCGGATTGGCATACCCCGGAACCGGACCGGGGACATCTGGTCCGAAGCCCGAGTATCGTTGCCCGAATCCGGGGGGATTGAGGAATCTCACGTTGGCGCCGGGAAGATCGGGATCGAACCGGAAATAGATACTGAGGCCGTCTTCATAGCGGACACGCACCAGGAAACGGGTTTGTCTGGGCCGCGGGGCTTGGGCCAGGCGCTTCAGCTTCTCCCGGTCGAGCCTGACCCCCAGGCCGGGTCCTTCGGGGACAGCAACGCTTCCCCCCACCACGGGCATGTCCTCGCGCGTCACCTGCTCCTTCCAGAGGTGGCACCCGTTGACGTGGTCCAGGACGGCCATGGGGAACACGGCCACTTCGTGGGCCAGGAAGGCCTGGTTGATGATGCCGCCCGTCTGCTGGAGCATGAAGGGCGTATTGGTCGACTCCGCCATGGCGGACAGCTTCATGGCATGGCCTACCGGAGCGTGGCCGCCCATGAAACCGTCGCAGAGGCCGTCTCTCATGAAGACGTCGTGGGGGCCGTGGTGAATGAGGATGGGGATGGAGCACTTCTCCCGCAGCAGACGATAGCCGTCGCGATCTTCGGAACGGATGGGGTCTTCGATCCGCCCGGCGACGGGAAATTTTTCCAGTTCCCGCAACACCGGGTAGACGGCTTCGAAGTTGGAGTCTTCATTGAAGTCGTAGTGGATCTTGAACCCGGCGGGAGCGACCTTCTGCATGGCCTCGGTCTGATCGATGGCGTTCTGCAGCACATCCACGTGGTACTTGAGCCAGTGGTAGCCGCGGCGGGATACGTCGAGCACTTCCTCCGCCATTTCTTCCGGAGGCCGGGAGACGGTCCAGGCCGCCACCGGCATCCAGGAGCGCACCTTGGGTCCCAGCAGCTTCCAGGCGGGCAGACCCAGAAATTTCCCCATGAGGTCGTAGACGGCCATGTTCATGGGCAGGTTCCGGGTGTCGGCCATCCAGTCGAACGGGTCGCTGCCCAGGTAGTCCTTGAAGCGGCCCTTCCGCAGCGGGCCGCCGCTCTCTCCGTAACCTTCCAGTCCCAGGTCGGTCTTGATCACGTAGATGACACGTCTCTGCAAGGAGAGACCGTGGTATCGGAAGAGCGTTTCCGCATTGTAGTCGTGATAGGCGGGGACCGTTTCGTGCTCCTCGATCTCGACGATCTTCATCCGTCCCCGAGCGTAGGCCAGCAAGGGAAGGGAAAAAGGAGCCAAGCCCGCTCCCAGGGCGGCGGTCTTCAATAGACGACGGCGATGGATCATGGCGTTCTTTCTTTGTGGCCCTTCGTGGATAACTCTTTTTTTGTTGTTTCCGGCAAGCCCCGCCCCCGACGACGGGGCGGATCATTCGAGGGTGAAACAGGGTTGTTTTACAACCAGTTGCAGGTTCCGGGAGCAGGCAAGCGCCCCGTGACGTGGTTGCACTCTATTTTTTATGAACATGGATGCACAGGATTAACAGGATTGACAGGACGAGAGGTTCCTGCACCGGAAGCCGGCTCGGGCGATGATCCGGTGCGGGCTTGCCGATGCCCAAAATTGCAAGCGAGCCGTTTCCTGAAAAATCCTGTGAATCCTGTGTATCGATGTTAATGATCCTTACCGTGGCGGTGCGGGCCGTTGACGCAGACCCGTCCCGCTTCGTGGCTCTTCGTCGTCCTTGGTGTCCCTTCGTGGATTCCTTTTTTTGTCGTTGTTTCAGTCAAGCGCCTTGTGACGTGGTCGCACTCTTTTAACATCTGTGCCAAGATCAACGAGATGCTGGATGTGTCGAGCACAAGGCTCTTCACTCTTCACTCTCCACTGTTGTTTCCGGCAAGAAACGCGGGCCGAAAGTGGCCCTTCGGAACGCGGTCAGGGCCGGCGCCAAAGGAAGGCCAGGTCGTCCTTGGGCTTGAAGCCCAGCAGGCGCCTGGTCTTTTCGTTGAGAAACTTCCCTTGGGGCATGTCCGCGGAAATGAAGAAGATTTCGCAGCGGGAGGGCAGCCGGTCCAGTTCGATCTCCAAACCCAGGCGGAAGGCCTCTCCGGCGTCATCCCAGGAGACGATGAAGGGCACCCCGCCCGAGCCCCGCTTCACCTGCTTGGGGTCGCGAAAGTTGTAGAACAGGTAGTCCAGCACGTAGACGTCGTGGTGCTGGCTGAACACCCGGCAGATCTCCTGGCCCAGGGACTTGGTCAAGGCGTAGAGGATGGTGCTGGGGTGGGGCGGGACGTCGGGCGTGATGCCGTGGTCGATGCCCTCGTAGAGCGGACCGGTGATGGTGAAGTGGGGTCCGGTGTTGATGACCCGGCGAATCCCGTGGTCCACGGCCGCCCGCATGATGTTGTAGCAGCCCAGGGCGTTCACGTCGAAGGCGATCCGCCGGTGCTCCCGCAGCACCGAAAGGTTGAGGATGGCATCCATTCCCTCGGCGGCCCGCTGCACCTGCTCCATGGAGCTGACGTCCACCCTCCGGAAGGGATGGGGCGTGTCCTCCTTGGGTGGCTTGATGTCGGTGAGCAGGAACTGGTGGTGGTCCTCCAAAGCCTTGACCACGTGCGGCCCCAGATAGCCGGTGGCTCCGATGATGAGCACTTTCATGGATTTAACCCGCCATTCTCCTCAGGGCTTGAACCAGGGCCGATAGCCCAGAGCCCCCTTGGCGTTTGCGACCGGAAAGCGGGACCCTGGGAACTCCGACTGCACGTTGAAGATTCTCCAGCGGCCCACTCCCTGGGCATGGTCGGAGAGCTTGGCATCCAGGGCGCCGGCCACTGCCTGGGCCACCTCCCGCTCCTCCACCCACAGGGGATCGGCGGCCTGCCCCTTGACGGCCGCGGCCTTGACCACCTTGCCCAGTCGAAGAACGATCACCTGCAGCTTTTGTTCCCGGGCGAACTCCCGGCAGGTGTACTCGCCCAGGTGCCTGGCCAGCACGGACGGCTGAGTCGTGGGTAGCGGCCGCCAGCGTTCGCTGACCAGGAAGTCCTCGTCGTAGCCCGTCATCAGCTCCAGTGTGCTGAGAAACAGAAGTCGGTCGACCCCGGCGTCCACGGCGGCCCGGGCCAGGTTGTAGGTCCTGCGGGTCAGGTGATCGATCTGTTCCCGCTCGCCGGCGCCCGGAGGGGGCTCGGCCACGTGGACGATGGCGTCCATGTCCCGCACCAGCTCGTCGGTGGACGAGTCGTGATCCAGTTGGCAAGCAGTGAAGGCGAAACGGCTGGGGACAGCCGTCAGACCGGTGAGCCGGACATCGCGGTCGCGGCTGAGGTGGTCGGCGATGACCTGGGCCAACTCCGTCTCACCGCTGGTGATCAGGATCCGGCGCTCCTTTTGCGAGGAAGCCTGAGCTTCCCGGTCGAGACTGCTGCCGCCAGTCAAGAGGATTCCAGCTCCCTGTAAGAAATGACGTCGATTCATGCCTTCCCACGCCGATCGTTGAGACTTTCCCGTTCGCCCAGATCGGTCTCCGAGTCCCGCCGCATGTTCTTGCCAAGCAGGTATTTGATCTCCACTTCCAGGTTGCTCACCGCGATCTGAGGCGTGACCTCCCGGTCCCGCTGCTTCAGCTCCACCTCCAGGCGGTTGAGTCCCTTGGCCGGCCAATGGTCCGCGTCCAGCTTGTAGACATACCAGTAACCGAACTGGAAGAAGCGCGGGATCTTGAGCTTAAACATTTCGTTGATCTTGCGCAACCTCGAATCGGGAAGCGGCTTCCCGTTCAGCCGGAAGACGATGCGGTCCAGCTCGGTGGAATTGGACAGCCGTATCCGCAAGAGGACCTGGTGAACCCGCCCCGTCCTGGCCCAACGCGGCAGTTCGTCGCTGATCCTGAATTTCAGGCTCACCGGCCGGTTGACTTCCAGCTCCGCCGGAAGCTGGCGCCCGGCCCGGTCGGGGTAGCGCCCGGTGGTCGTCTGCAGAAAATAGTGCTTGTCCCGGGGAGCCATGACATCGGGATGAGGCAGTTCCCGCAAACGCTCGTAGAACGAGCTGCCATAGGGCCAGTGGTTGAACCACTGGGCCAGGTAGAGCCCGTCCACGCCCTGGTCCCACAGATTGCAGGCGGCGGCCCGGGTGGTGGGGAGGGTGGACTCCATCAGGCGATCGGAATCCACCGTGCTGGGCAAGTAGCCGTGAATGCGGCAGCCGGACCCTTGCGCGGCCGACACCATCGGCCCCAGGTCCAGCATCGGGTCGAAGCGGCCGGGCCCCTGCGGGACGAGCACGTCCACCAGGCCTTGCCCCAGCCATTCCCGGATATCCAGCCCCACCGATTCGCACTGTTCCAGGCTGGCCGGCACCCGCAGGACCAGCTCGCGCCCCTCCCCGCTCCGCTTCACCGCCTGGTACACCCTGCGGATCCACTCGGTCATGATCCGGCGTCCGGGCTCGATCTCGTCGGGGCGGAAGTAGTAGGGCATGTAGTTGAGCTGCAGCTCGAAGCCGTCCACCGGGTAGCGCCGGATCGTTTCCTCGATCAGGGCGAAGCGCTCCCGGCGCACCGCCTCGTGCTTGAAGTCCAGGCCGTGGAAACCGGGGAAGGACGGATCGACCCCGCCCCCGGCGCCGATTTCCAGGTGGCGGTGGTTCAAGCGGAACTCCGAGGCGCGGGTGTCCTCCCCGCGCTTTCCGGTCCCCTGCTGGACCAGCAGCACCGGGTAGACCGGCATTCCCCGACTCCGGGCCCGGTCGCAGACGACGCGGAGCGGGTCGTGGCCAGCCCGGATCAGGCCCTTGGCGTTCTGGTAGGCGCGGCGGAAGATGAGGTGGGGCCACTTGCTGTTCCTGAGGTGGTCTCCCCAGAGCTCGCCCACCCGGGTGTCGTGCAGCACGGTGCGCCCGTCGCCCATGGTGAACATCAGGGCTTCCACCGGGGTCCCCAGCAATTCGTCCACGGCCGACTCGAACTCCTCCTTCTGCATGGGGGGCTCGTACATGTAGATCAGGGGATGACGGCCGTCGTGGTAGAACATGATGCGGCGCTTGCGGGCTGCCCCGCCCTCAGCCGAAGCGGCGGCTTGCGCCCGTCGCGCTTGCAGGGAGGCGGAGGCCGGCCCGGCGGCCAGGCCGGCTGCAGCGGCTGTCTGGAAGAAGCGGCGCCGTTTCATGGGTGGCTTCACCGCCCCGGGGTGCCATGACCCGAGGGCATTGGAGACCTCAGTCGGTCAGGGACTGGACTTCACCCAGGTCGGGGTCCTGTCCCCGGTGAAAGTTCTTGCCCATCAGGTACTTGATGTCCAGCTCCAGGTCTCTCAGGAAGATTTGGGGAGTGATGTCGGGGTCTCTCTGGGTCAGGGTGATTTCCACGGTGTTGCTCCCCTTGCGCGGCCAATGGTTGCGGTCCAGCCGGTAGATGTGCCAGTAGCAGTTGTTGACCCGGTAGCGCGGCGCCACCATGCGGTAGAGCTGATTGATCTTGCGCAGGCCGGACTCGGGAAGGGCCTTGCCGTTCAGGCGGAAGCTGAACCGGTCCAATTCGGTGGAATTGACCATTCTGGCCCGCAAGAGCACTTCATGGACCCGGCCGTCCTTGTGCCAGCGGAGCAGATCATCGCTGACCGACATCTCCACCTTGACCGGCCGGTTGACCTTCAGATCGGCCGGCAACTGCATGGAGAGCCCGGGCTCGGTGGAAGGCCTGGGGTAACGGGCGGTCATGGTGGTCACGAAGTAGGTCTTGTCCTTGGGAGCCATTACCTCCGGATAGGGGAGCTCGCGCAGCTTCTCGTAGAAATCTCCCTCGTAGGGCCAGTTGCTGAACCAATGGGCCAGGTAGAGCCCGTCGACGCCCTGGTCCCAGTAGTTGCAGGCCGCGGCCCGAATCATCTTGACGGTGGCTTCGCCCAGCCGATCGGAGTCGATATGGCTGTGGATGGCCGCGAGGATCCGGCACGGGGATTCCTTGGCGGCCGCCACCAGGGGGCGGAAGTCGGCGTTCTGGTCCACCAGCTCGGGACCCGAGAAGTTCTGGCCGATGAGCACGTCCACGATTCCCTGGCGGATCCATTCCCGGACGTCGAGCCCCACCGAGTAGCAGCCTTCCAGGCTGGTGGGGATGCGGATGGCCAGCTCCCGCTGGGCTCCGCTCTGCTTGACGGCGCGATGCACCCGGGCGATCCACTCCGTCATGATGGGGCGCCCCGCATCCACCTCGTCCGGCCGGAAATAGTAGGGCATGTAGTCGAGCTGAAGCTCGAAGCCGTCGACCGGATAGCGGTTCAGGGTTTCCTCGACCAGGGCGAACCGCTCGCTGCGCACCTCTTCGCGCTTGAAGTCCAGGCCGTGGAGTCCCGGAAACTCGGGATCGACCCCGCCGCCCGCCCCGATTTCCAGATGGCGGTTATCGAATCGGAAATCCGAGCCTCGGGTGTCCTGTCCCCGCTGGCCGGTGCCTTGCTGAACCAGCAGCACCGGATAGATCAGTATCCCCTTGGCCTTGGCCCGGTCGCATACGACGCGCAGCGGATCCTGTCCGGCATCGATGAGCCCCCGGGCGTTCTGGTGGGCCCGCCGGAAGATCAGATGCGGCCACTTCTTGACGTTATGTCCCCATAGTTCTCCCACCTGCGTGTCGTGCAGCACCGTCCGGCCGTCTCCCATGGTGAACATGATGGCTTCAATGGGGGTTCCCAGCAGTTCGTCCACGGCCGTTTCGTACTCTTCCTTCTGCATGGGCGGTTCGTACATGTAGATCAGCGGGTGCCGTCCGTCGTGGTAGAACATCATGGTGGGTTTGCGGCCGGATGAGTGAGTGGCCTCGGGTTGCGGGCCCGGGCGGGCCGACGCTTTCCTGGCGCCCAGCAGGCCCAGGGAGGCGGCGCCGGCCAGGGTTCTCGAGAGGAAGCTTCTTCGTCGCATCGTGATTCACTCCTTTTTAGAGCATGTCCGGACGGGCCGAAATGGACTGTGGCCCCCCGTACTCGACCAGGATCTCCACCTGGTCAATGGTGACTCCTCCCCCCAGTCCCTCGGGACGCGAGGCCAGCCGGGCCGACAGCAGGTTCTCCCCCCGGCAGGGCAGCGCCTTGCCCAGGGTGTACTCCAGCCACTGGAAGTCGTAGCGGTGGCTGGTGCGCCGCATGGGCTCTCCAGCCAGCGAACTCCCGTTGAGGCTCAACTCCAGGTTGTCGGCCGTCACCAGGTTGCGCACTTTCAACAGCAGCCGCGTTCGACCCACCCGGTCCGAACGGCAGTCGTCGGCGACATGAAAGGAGACGGAGGAGCTCTTGGGGCTGTTGCCCGCCAACTGCAAGGGCAGCGGGTGGTCGTAGCCCAACGCGGCCGCATCCTCCAGGCGCGGGGAGACGAAGTAGTGCTTGGTGCGTTCCTTGACGGCCTCGGGGTCGCCGATGTCGGTCAGCAGCGCCCGCTCCTCCTCCCGGAAGGGCCAGGGAAACCAGGGAGCCACGATCAGCCCGTCCGCCCCCTTGGCCCAGTAGTTGGCGATGGCCGCTCTCAGCATGGCCGGGCTGGCATGCTTCTCGTGCTCCATGAAGTAGGGCTGCAGGACAGGGTAGACCTCGGCTCCGGCCGGCCGGGCCAGTTCGACCAGCGACTCGAAGGGCAGATTGGGATCCAGCAGGAAGTATCCGTAGTAGAGGGGCGCCAGGTAGTCGACCAGCTTCTCCTCCACCCAGGTCCTTACGTCCAGCCCCAGGGATCGATTCATGGCCTCGGTCGGAAAGACCCGGGCCCCCACGATGCGGTTCTGCCCCTTGCTTCGAATCATTTCCGACAGGCGGCGCACGTAGTCGGTCATCAGGGGCGTGTGGCGCTCGACCTCGCTCGGCTTGAAATAGTAGGGGGTAAAGGCGAAGTCGAATTCGATGCCTTCGGCCGGATAGCCGGCCAGTTCTTCCATCCAGGAGAACTGGGTGTCCCTGACCCAGGAATGGGCGAAGTCCATGTTGTTCTCCAGGCGGCCTCCGCCTCCGGCTGCCGGTCCGGAAGTGCCGATGACATAGCGGGGGTCCCGGGGCGCGCCGCCCATGCGCATGCTGATGATGAAGTCCAGTTGGCGTTGGTGCGCCCGATCCACCAGCACCTGCAAGGGGTCCAGCCCCCGATCGATCAGGCTCTGCATGTTGTGCCAGGCCCGCCAGTAATAGGAGCTGTCGAAGGGAAGCGTCTGCGACATGGCCCGCTTGCCGACCTTGGTGTCGCTGAACAGCCCGCCTCCGGTTTCCACTCCGTAGATCAGGGTATCGACCGAGGTCTCCACCAGTTCGTCCACCGGGCGCCAGGCGTCCTCCATGGTCATGGGGGGCTCGAAGGCGTAGAGGTAGTAGTGGCGGGCGTCGTTGAAATACATGGTGCGCCGCGGTCTGGATGCCCGCTTCGGCTTGGACTGCGGCCCCGCCGACGAAGCGGCAGCGCCCGGGGCCAGCAGGCCCGGGGCGGCCAGGGCGGCTCCGCCCAGAAATTGACGGCGACTCAGAGAAGGTTTCACAGGATCCCCCCTGCCGCGTCTTCAGTCGTTTGCGGGTTATCGGTGGCGTCTCCTCCCAGCCAGCGGTAGGGCCTCGGATACAACGCCAGGGCTCGGTCCTCCAGAGGGAGCTTGACAGGACGATTGCCTTGCAGGGCCGATACCTTGCAGGCAATGGCCACCTCGAGAGCCTGCCTGAGGTCATGGCCCGAGATCCACAGTTCGCTCCCGGTTCTGACGGCATCCACAAAGGAGCGGATGGAGGCCACCAGGTAGTTGTCGCTCTTCCGCAGGCCGGGAACCTCGTCCAGGATGCGGCGCCAGGAGAAGGGACGATAGCCGGCATCGATGAGACGCCGCGAACCGCCGCCGTCGGTCCCCTGATAGATTTCGGGCTTCGCCCACTTCCAGCGGACCAGGATGTCCTCGCTCCACACGTCCACCCCGCTGAGCTGTCGAGTCCCGTAGGGTTGGGTGAGGCCGAAGACCTGACAATCGGGCCCGCGGCTCATTCGGAACAGGGCATTGACGTTGAGCCCCTTGTCATCTTTTTGCTCGAGGACCTCCGGAGGCCCGGCCCATGCCATGACTTCTTCGACCTCGGCTCCGGCAAAAAGGCGCAGCACGGAGATGTGCTGGCAACCGCCGCCGGAGATCTCGCCGCCGAATCCGTGCACGGCCATTCCCAAGGGCCGGCCGTATCCACCCGCGTGCAAGCGTTGGCCGGCTTCCTGAATTTCGGGCATGGCGCGCTGCAGATTGCCGCCTGCAAAAACGACTCCCCGTTTCCGACAGGCTTCCACCATGGCATCGGCATCAGCCAGCCTGGCAGCCAGGGGTTTGTCGGTGGAAACACCCTTGACCCCGGCTTCGGCACAGGCAATGACGGCTTCCTTCATATATTTGCTGGGCGTGATGACCGCCGCCAGGTCGGGGACGACTTCCTTGAGCATGGCGTTGACATCCCTAAAGAGCGCCTTGACTCCAAAGCGTTCTCCCACGATCTTGCGCCGTTCCGGATTCCACTCGGCAATGGCGACCAGCTCGGTGTCGGGCAGAGCCCGATAGACTTCGGCGAAGTACTGTCCCATGCGACCGCAACCGATGATGCCTACGCGAAATTTCTCTTTGGAGGGGCGGCCGCCGGCCAGGGAAGGCAGTCCGGCCAAGCCGGCGGAAGCTGCCAGAGACTGACTCAGAAATTTCCTGCGGTCGATATTCATGCTGTTGAATTCCTGTTTGCTTTGGCCGTCCGGGCAGGAGAAAGTCCGGCCCGGATTCCAGGTGGCGAGGGTCCGTCTGCCGGAGCGAATCAGTATGAAGAGGCGACCTGATTGCGGAATATCCGGGAAACGAGCCTATGACAAAGCTCCCGCCGGGTCAAGGCGCAAACTCCGATCCTCGAGAACTCGCAACAGGCATCGTGCCGGCCCCGAGCAGGATGAGGATTACAGGCAAGTTCCGCCCCTGCCCCGCACAACGAGGTGGATCACGAGGCTGAGACAGGGGATTATCATGACGTATCGGGAGTAGGGCATGTTCCGCTAATTCGGATTGTCGCATTAGGGAACATGGATACACAGGATAGACAGGATAATCAGGACGAGAGGCTGCGGCACAAGAAGCGAACTCGCTTAATGATCGGTTCGTGTTCGAGGTATTCCATTGGTTTGGAAGCGGGTGTTGGAATCCTTGTTGAAGCATGGGCGATGGTTGAACTCATGGCGGTGGAAACTCTCGCCCAATAATCCTGTTAATCCTGTTCATCCATGTTAATTATTCATCGCAAAACGTTCTCCAAAACGTTCTGTTGCCGCAGGTGCGGTCTTGGGGTATGGTCACCAGCTTGGGCCGCGGCCATGGTCTGGCCGCCATGCGGCAGAGATCCATCCGGGGAGGTCCAATCCACCAGCAAAGGAGACGACAACGGCATGCGAGGGAATCGAGTCAAGGAGAAGCTCAACAAGGGTGAGGTGGCCATTGCCGTGGGAGGACACAGCAATGCCAGCGACACCATCGACTTTCTGGGCCCACTGGGCTTTGACGGGATCTGGCTGGAAGGGGAGCACGGTTCGGTGAGCTGGGGAGGAGTCGGCGATCTCTCCAGGGCCTGCGACCTGTGGGGAATGGCTTCGGTGGCCCGCCTGCACCAGAACGATCCCGGAGTGATCACGCGCATTCTGGACCTGGGCGCCAACGGCATCGTGGTCCCCCACGTCAGCACCCGGGCCGAGGCGGAGCGGGTGGTGGAAGCGGCCTTTTTTGCGCCGGCGGGCAAGCGGGGCATCTTCTCGGGCAGGCGATCCTACGGCGC
Source organism: Terriglobia bacterium (assembly GCA_963665655.1). Classification (GTDB taxonomy): domain Bacteria; phylum Acidobacteriota; class Terriglobia; order Versatilivoradales; family Versatilivoraceae; genus Versatilivorator. The sequence goes on along the minus strand of OY762429.1, from coordinate 1,562,467 downwards.
CTCCGACTTTCATGAACGGGCCAATCTGGAGACGCTGGTCATCGTCCTGATCGAGGAGATGCAGGCGGTGGAGAACCTGGACGAAATCCTTTCGGTCGACCACATCGACGTCTTTTTCGTGGCCCCCGGGGACCTGGCCCAGACCATGGGGATGGTCGGGAAGCACAGGGACCCCAAGGTGGAAGCCGTGGTGGAGGGGGCGATTCGACAGATCGTGGCTTCGGGGAGGACGCCGGGCGCGCTGGGGTATGAGGACAAGCTGCAGCACTACTACGATTTGGGAGTGCGGTTCTTCCTGACCAACTACAACGCCTGGCTCGAGGAGGCCGGCCGCGCCTACCTGGACAGGGTCGCCGCCGTCAGGCCGGGATAGCCGCCTGCGCCGGCCGGCGGTCTGCATTCCGGCCCGGAGGCCGGACCGGCGCTCACACGTAGTCCAGCATCCAGATGTGGAAGTCGAAGGGGAAGGCCCGGTCCAGGCCCCGGGCGGCTTCCCGCGGAAGGTCGAGGATCTGTGACGGCTTTTCGGGTCCGAAGACCAGCCGCGCCGCCTGGCGAAGAGAAAGCTCCTGGGCGCCGTCCCGAGGTCCGGAAGCCCTGCCGCCGACTTCCAGGTCGGCCCCATTCCACCTCAGGTCCACGCGCTCGCCCGTTTCGCGGACCCACAGGCTCACCTGGCCGGAGCTTCCGGTCAGGCGGCTCTTGATATGGGGAGAGAGCTGCCGCAGCAGGTTTCCCAGCGAAAGAACCCTGACCATCTTGAGGCCCGAGCCGTCGGCTTCCTCCATGGGGATGCGTGTCCGGCAGCCCCGGCCGGTCAAGAGCTCGGTCATGGGATTGTCGGGGAGGGGCACGAACACCTGCATCCGTTCACCCGCCGGCTCGGGCAGCACCCGGGCCAGCAACGAGGACAGGGCCGGTGAAGTCCCGCCCCACTCGGTCACTCCCGACTTGTTGTAGGCGCGGGCAACCACCATATAGCCCTCCACCCGCCCCTTTTCCTCCGCCACCCAGACCTCCGATTTGGGAAGGCCCAGCAGTGCCCGGTATTCGGCTCGAGTCCGCGTCAAACGGCGGGGTTGGGCCTCGTGAATCTCGATGATCCTTGCCAGGTCCGTCTCGGCTTGAAAGGTCCGGACCGGCAGAGGCTGCCCGAACCGGCCGGCCAGTCGGGGTTCCACCAGGTAGGCCCAGCCGTTGGACCCCACCACCTCCCAGCCCAGGCGCCGGTAGAAGTCCCTGGCGGGGCCGGTCCACAGCAGCCCAAAGGCATCGCCCCGGGCGGCCATGGCCTCGACGGCGTCTTCCATGATCCTGCTGGCGGCCCCGCGCCGCCGGCGTTCCGGATCGGTGGCCACGGCGCAGATCATGCTGATGGGAAGCGCGCAACCGTGCTCCCGCAGCTCCCGCCGCGCCATGGCCGCGTGGCTGAAGATGCGGCCGCCCTCTGACACCACCCGAAGGTTCTCCAGGTTGCCCGGTTCGAACACCAGGGGGTAGTCGGTAGACATGTCCTGGTCGACGCCGGTCCTGAACACCTTGTTCACCAGGGCCAGGGTCCGGCCCAGTTCGTCTGGACGGATGGGGCGGGCTTCTTCCATGGGAAGGCTCCTGGCGGCATGCCTGCCGCTGCTTGAGGTTGGGTGCATCCGCCCCGGGGATTCCAGTGGGCCGCTTGAAGGGGAGTCTCGGATGGAACCTCGATGCTCCCGGTGGCATCGATGCAGTCAATCGCCGGGCATGCACACCGTTTCATCGACCCACGAGAAGGTCGAAACGAACTCTCGACCCCACAAACGTGGTTACCGCGATATTCTCGTAGTCCTGTTTTTCCAGTTTCCTCGCCGGGTCCGGATTCACTGATTGCTTTTTGTCGAGTGTCGGTCGCATTCTTTCACCAATCAGAAGATACTGCACGGCGATTCGACGGGAGACTGTTTTACTGCCGAAATGAATCTCGCATACTGAACGCAGGTACTCCAGAAACGGCAACGACCGGCGCAGTTGCTCCATCGCCTTTCCTCTGTCTTCCTGCAACGTCTTCTTGAGCTCGACGAAAATGACGTGATCCTTGCCCTTTTGCGGATAAACCAGCAGGTAGTCACACACCTGCGTCCATTCCCCATCCTTCATGCCGGATAATCTGCCAAGCTTCTCCATGGCGACAGCCGTGAGGTCCGGCGGCGGATTCACGACTTCCACTTCCATCACACTCTTTTCTCGAAGCCTGATACCGTCACTCGCCGGTTGCGGCCTCAGCGCCTTGGGGTCCAGAATCTCCTTGAGATGGGCGGACATCGACACTTTACGCCTCCTCGACTTCCATTACTCGTGACGCCAGTTCGTTTGCCGCCCGGTTGATCTGGTCCATGGTCTGGTCGAAGACCGGCATGTCGATGCCGAATTCGGTTACGGTGCACTGGCTCAGGCCATTGCGTTCGGAGACGTACGCCCGGATCGAATCGGGCGCAAGATAATCATCCGGGCTGTATTTCAGTTTCTTGGCTACCTGCTCCTTGTCCGCGAAGGGTCTGCTCAGCATCACCAAGTTGTTGATTTCCATGATCAGATAGTCGCTGTGCGTCGTTATCAGCACCTTCAATCCGGCGCGCACGAAACGAGCCAGCAGGCGCGCCAACCGGATCTGGTTGGCGGTATCGAGATGGCTCTCGGGCTCGTCGATAATGAGGAGATGGTTGCTCCCGGCGACGTGCCGCAGGAAGAAGTACAGGTCCGACAAGCCGCGGGCGGATGAGGAAGCGAGGTGCAGCGGCAGGTTGAAGCTGCGTCCCTTGCCGCGCGCCTTGGAGATGAAACGGATCTCATCGGCGGACGCCGCGTAGTACCCGCCCATCATGTCCTTGATGTCGTCGAACAGCTTGTTGTTGTAGATCTCGCTCTCTTGCCCCCGCAGATCCGGAATGCTCCTGGTGTAGTCGATATTGTCCTTGATGGGCAGGGCGTAGCGACTCGTGGTCTTGTCGATGAGTCGGTAGGGCGAGGTCCTGTCACGATTTTGGTCGTTGCCCATTTGCTGCAGCAGATCGACCAACTGGTTCTTGGTGAAGTCGAGTTCCCGGTAGAACAGCGAGATGCCGAAGCGTTCAGCGGATAGTATGAACGGATCGGGGAAGAGGCTATCAAGCAGGAAAAGTACGTAATGGTAAGCAACATAACGCGCCAGACCAGAGGGCGGGAATCGCGACTCTATCTCATCCATTGTTATGACAGCTTGAGTTCCATCGCACCTGATTGACAAAAAACGACCTTCAGTAACTTCGGTCCTGAACGAGCGTGGGAGGGGTGACATCTCACGACGATAGACGATTTCGATGACCGATTCTTCAAACGTTCCGTGGTGCGAGCTAAACACGTCCGACAGAGCGTCTTCAGAAAAACCTCGGGTGAGGAGCTGAATCACCCACGCTCGCTGTCGATCAATTGCTCTATAGTCCAAGGGGAAGGTATAGTGACCGCTCTCCGCCAGTTGTTTGGCAAGCTGATCCCAATCTGGGAATTCAGCCTCGGGCTGCTTCTCATCGCGCAGAACAAACCATTTCGGCCAAATCTTCCACATCTTCAGGAAACCGTAAAGCGTGTACACAATGTAGGTCTTGCCGGTGTTGTTGCGGCCGGCGATTACAGTCAGGTTTCCCAACTCCAGTTCGGCATCCTTTACGGGCCCAATGTTTCTGAATCGAAACCTTACCGGTTTGTGGCCACGGTTGTCGGTATCTTGCATGTCGGCTGTCCTCGCGCTATGGCCTGTCACGGGTTGCGGGGGTTTCCTCCACCTTCCAGCTCTCATGAATCGACTGGGCGGACTGCAGGATGCTGTTCCTGCGTAGATAGTTGGAACTCGCCTCGACTCCGCGCCGGCTGACCAGATCGACCTCGCGCCCGAAGATTTCCTTCAATTCCAACTCCATATCGTCGAGATCGAAGAGCGTGTGCCTGGCCGCTTCTCCGAAACCTGCCAGCACATCCACATCGCTTTCGGGTCCGAAGTCGTCACGCAGCACGGAACCGAACAACGCCAGTTCGGTGACCTGCCAGCGTTTGCAAAAGGCGGCGATCCTGTTCCGTGGTATTTCGATAGGGGTCTTCTTGCTTTGCAGTAAGATGGTTCCAGCCGGACATTGAATCAAGTGCACCTCTGAGGAGCGAATTCCTCGTCCGATTATAGGGGCGACACCTGAGAAATTCTATTGACAAAAGGGAAGGCTTGCTACTGAATGACGGGGCCCGATCATTCGAGGATTTTACCCGGTGGATGGCTGACGAGGTCTGCCCTGTTTCCGGCAAGGACTCCCTCCGCCCTCCACGACGGGGCGGACCCTTCGAGAGTGAAACAGGGTTGTTTTACAACCAGTTGCCGGTTCCGGGAGCAGTCAAGCGCCCTGTGACGTGGTTGCACTCTATTTTTTTTCGAACATGGATGCACAGGATTAACAGGATTGACGAGATGAGAGGTTCCTGCACCGGAAGCCGGCTGGGGCGATAATCCGGTGCGGGCTTGCCAATGCTCAGGATTGCAAGCCAGCCGTTTCCTGAGAAATCCTGTGAATCCTGTTCATCGATGTTAATCATCCGTTTCGTGGCGGTGCGGGCCGTTGACTCAGACCCGTCCCGCTTCGTGGCCCTTCGTCTTCCTTGGTGTAACTTCGTGGATCACTCTTTTTCTCTGTTGTTTCAGGAGTAAGCGCATGGCTTCCACACCTAGCAGAACGATGATCTCGGGTCTTGCGGTTATCTGTGCCCTGTTGGTGTGGGGAGGGTCTCAATTCCGGTCCGAGAATAAATCGGCCGCCAAGCGCTGGACCGTCTCCGGTTTTCTGGAGTTCAGCCGGGGGACCCTGGGCGACGCCGGCGCCAACACCTACGTCACCGCGGCCGGCGAGGTGAAGCTCATCAACCTTTGGGATCTCAACCGCGACGGTTTCATCGACATCGTCCTTCCCAACACCCATGACAACAACGAGCAGATCGATCTCTTCATCTACTGGGGCGTGGACGAGAACCACGTCGTGCGCCGCACTCGTCTTCCCAGCGGCGGCGGAACCGGCCAGGCCCTGGGCGATCTCAACCGGGACGGCTTCACCGACCTGGTGGTGGTCAACGGACGCAACGGGATCAAGAGCAACCTGGACAGCTTCATCTACTGGGGCGGCGCCCAGGGCTTTGACGCCGGGCGTAGAAGCGAACTGCCGACTCTGGGAGGCATGGCGGCTGCCGTGGCCGACCTCAATGGGGACGGCTATCCGGAGATCGTCTTCGCCAATAGCGCGGGAGCCGGCGGCCGCCCTTCCGGCCCCGAGAACGCCTCCTTCCTCTATTGGGGTTCGAAGGAGGGTTTTTCCATCGAGCGGCGGCAGTCCCTGCCCACCGCCGCGGCCACCGGCGTGGCCGTCGCCGACCTCGACCGGGACGGGACTCCCGAGATCGTCTTTTCCAACGAAGGAAAAGGCTCATGGCTCGGCGGCGCCATGATCTATTGGGGCGGCGCCGGAGGGAGCTACTCGGCGGAGCGGCGCACGGTGCTGCCCGGGCAGCGCAGCTCGGCCGTGGCCCTGGCCGACCTCAACGGCGACCGGATCCCCGAGATCGTCCTGGCCAACCGCTACCGTCCGCTCATGCGCGAGCCGGAAGACCGCAGCGAGTGGGATACCGACGTCGACAGCGAATCCATCCGTTCCTTCGTCTACTGGGGATCGATCCGGGGCTACAGCGCCGAGCGCCGCCTGGAGCTGCCTACGGTGGCGGCCAGCAGCGTGGCGGCGGGAGATCTCAACCAGGACGGGCTGCCGGATCTGGTCTTCGCCAACGGGCCCCAGCAATCCGGCCACGCCGCCCCCGGGCCTGGGAGCGGCTCGCCCATTTTCTGGAACAGCTCCGAGGGATTCGAGCCTCGCCACCGAACCGTCCTGCCCACCCTGAATCCCACCGGCTGTCTCATCGAGGACCTGAACCGGGACGGCTATCCCGACCTGGTCTTCAGCAACGAGCACAATGCCCGTTCCCACCGGGCGCCCTCCTACGTTTACTGGGGCGGTCCGGAGGGGTTCGACACGGACCGCCGGCTGGAGTTGACCACCCTGGGGGCAGCCGCCGCCGGCAGCGCCGATTTCGATCGGGACGGCAAGGCCGACCTGGTCTTTGTGAACCGGATCGACGGTTCCGCCGGAGACCCGGTGCCGGCCTACATCTACTGGGGCAACGAGGAGGGAAAATACAGCACGGACCAGCGCCTGGATCTCTACCACCCCTTCGGTTCTCCGGGGGAGGGGTACTCCTCCGCCGATCTCGACAACGACGGCTGGGTGGACATCACCATGGGAGGTCCGGAATCGGCGGTCTACTGGGGTTCGCCCCAGGGCTTCAGCTCCACCCGCAAGACCGTGGTTTCCTCCGAGTTGGCCTTTTCGGCCCGGGCGGCCGACTTCAATCGGGACGGCTACCTGGACCTGGTCCTCAGCGAGTTTGCCGCCAGGCATGGAACCGACCTCTACTGGGGCGGCCCCATCGGCTTTGCCGGCAACCATCGCTTCACCTTTCGGGTCGACGGCGTCCGCTGCCAGAGCATCGCCGACCTGAACGGCGACGGCTGGCTGGACGTGGTGTTCCCCACCATCAACCGCCAACTGGTGATCTTCTGGAACGGCCCCGACGGCTTCGACAACGCCAACCGGCAAACCCTGCCGGCCGGCCTGGCCGTGGCCACCGAGGTCGCCGACCTAAACGGGGACGGCTGGCTGGAGGTGCTGGCGACCAACCTGATGTCAGCCGAAGGGGGGCGGGAGAGCGACGTGCTGGTCTACTGGGGGGCGGCCGCGGGCTACGAGGCGGAGCGGGTAACCCGGCTGCCGGCCATGGGGCCGGAAGGGGTGGCCGTGGCCGACCTGAACGCGGACGGCCTCCTCGATATCGTGGCCACCAGCTACCATGCGGGCGAGACCCGCTCCCACCCCTCCTACATCTACTGGAACTCGGCCGAAGGGTTCGACGCGTCCCGCCTCACCCACATCCCCACCCACTCGGGTTCGGGCGTGATGGCCGCCGACTTCAACAACGACGGCATCACCGATCTGCTTTTCGCCTGCCACAAGCTGAAGAGCGCTCACCGCAACCTGTCCTTTCTCTACGAGGGGAGCCCCCAGGGCTTCTCAACCGAGCGGCGCCAGCTTCTTCCCGGGCTCGGGCCCCATTTCCTGGCGGGGGTGGACGTGGGTCACGTCTCCGATCGAGGGGACCGCTACGACTACGTTTCGGAGGTTTTCGACGCCGGCAGCCCGGTGCGCTTCGAGACCCTCGCGTGGGAAGGGGAAACCCCCTTTGCCTCGGCCATCGAGTTCCAGGTGAGAGGGGCCGACAGTATCGAGACCCTCCGCCAGGCCGCCTGGAGGGGGCCCGACGGCGACGACAGCCTCTATGTCGGCCGCCGCGTTTCGCTGAAGGGACTGGAGACCCCGGCCCGCTTCCTGCAGTTCAAGGCCACGCTGGTCGGCCCCAACGGCACCGGCGCCCCGGTGCTGCGTTCCGTGTCCGTCGAATACCGCTGAGCCCACAAGGAGCAGCCCAACAGGAGGTGACTCGCCCATGAAGGAGCTGAAGGGAATCTATCCGGCCATCATGACCCCGTTCGACGCCCAGGGCGCCGTCAGCGAGACCGGCCTGCGCAAGCTGGTGCGGCACGCCCTGGAGGTTGGCGTGAACGGCTTTTACGTTTGCGGGGGAGGGGGTGAAGGCCTGCTGCTGACGGTGCCCGAGCGGCAGCAGGTGCTTGAAATCGTCCTGGATGCCGTCCAGGGCAGGGTCCCGGTAATGGCCCACGTGGGGGCTTTCCAGATTCCCGATGCGGTGAGCCTGGCCCGTCACGCCGGCCGGGCCGGAGCCGACGCCGTGGCCAGCATGCCCCCGGCCTATTTCTATCAGCCCGACCTGGACGGCCTGGTCCGGTTCTACCGGCAGGTGGCCGAGGCGGCCGAGCGGCCGGTGCTGGCCTACAACATTCCCGGCCGCATCCCCCTCAACCTGGACACCCGGATCTTCGAGCGGCTCATCCGCATTCCCGGCGTGGTGGGCCTCAAGGATTCCAGCGGCAACCTGACCCAGATCACCCTGACCGCCGCCATCGACGACGGCAGGATCACCGTGTTCAACGGCGAGGACCAGGTGCTCTGGTACGGCTTGATGGCCGGCTGCGTGGGAGGGATCGGCTCGACCTACCCGGTGATGCTGAAGGTGTTCGTGAACCTCTACCGCGCCTTCCTGGACCGGGACTGGGACCGGGGCCTGGAGCTGCAAAGGGGAATCAATCGGACGGTCCGGGTGCTGACCGCCTTCAACGTCCTGGCCGCCCTCAAGCAGATACTCAAGTGGCTGGACCTGGACTCGGGAGATCCCCGGCCTCCCAACCCTCCCCTCGCCGCCGACGAAGCCCGCCAGCTCAAGCTGGGCCTGGAGAAGATCGGCTTCTTCGAATGGAGGCGCTGACACGCCATTTTGAGAGAGCCGTTTTTTTTAAGGCCAAGGTTGGGTGGTTCAACCGTCCGAGTCTGAACATAGCGGCGGCCGGCGCTTCCAGAAGCCGGTGGCCTGCTCGTAGGCGTGGGCCAGTTGCAGCACCCCCCAATCGTCCTGGTGGCGGCCCACGATCTGGATGCCCACCGGGAGCCCTTCCGGGGTGAAGCCGGCCGGAACCGAGATGGCCGGCAGCCCCAGCACCGAGATGGTCCAGCAGGACCGCATCCAGTCGATATAGGTCTTCATCCTGACGCCGTTGATCTCTTCCACATAGGGCTGCTTGACGTCGAAAGGGGGGACCTGGTTGACGGGACAGATCAGGAACTCGCAGGTCTCCATGAATTCCCGGACCCGGTGGTAGAGCCGGGTCCGCTGGAGCTCGGCCCTGGAGAGATCGATGCCGCTCAGCTTTCTGGCTGCCTCGATTTCCTCTTGCAGGGTCTCCTTGACTTGGGATTGCTGGTCGGGTTTCAGGGCTGAAAGCGTCAGCTCGAAGCGCCAGGCCCGCCAGGCCCTGAACACGAGCTCGGCTTCCTTGAAATCGGGCGTGCGTTCCTCCACCCGGCATCCCAGCGATTCAAAGACCTGCCTCTGGCCTTCGAGGACCCGGGAAACGCGCGGATCGACCGGCAACCCGCCCAGGGTGGGGCTCCAGGCAATGCGGCACCCCTGGAATTCGCGATCGAGGGGCGCGGCGAAGCGGCTGCCCGATTCGGCGATGGCAATGGGCGAGCGCCGGTCGGGCCCTGCGATGGCGCTGAGCATCAGGGCGGCATCGCTGACGGTTCGGGCCATGGGGCCTTGAACGCCGATGGTGTACCAGCCCGCCTGGCTGGGCCAGGTCGGGACCCGGCCAGGGGAGGGGCGCAGCCCCACCACGTTGCAGAAGTTGGCCGGGTTGCGAAGCGATCCGCCGGTGTCGCTTCCGTCGGCCAGGGGTTGCATGCCGCAGGCCAGGGCCACCGCGGCGCCTCCGCTGCTGCCGCCGCAGGTCTTTGAGGTGTCGTAGGGGTTGCGGGTCTCTCCGAAGACCGGGTTGAAGGTCTGGGACCCGGCGCCGAACTCGGGGGTATTGGTCTTGCCGATGGTGATGGCCCCGGCCCGCTTGAGTCGTTCCACGATGAGAGCGTCCTGGGTGGGCACGAAATCCTTGCAGGCCAGGGTGCCGAAGGTGGTGCGGATCCCCCGGGTCCACACCAGGTCCTTGTGGGCGATGGGAAGGCCATGGAGGGAACCCACCTCGTTGCCGGCCACCGAGGCCTGGTCGGCGGCGCGAGCCTGTTTCCTGGCCCGGTCGGCCACCAGGGTCACGATGGCGTTGACCTTGGGATTGAGACGATCGATCTGGGCCAGGTGGGCTTCCAACACCTCGCCGGCGGAAAGCTCTCGCTTCCGCATGAGCCGGCTCAGCTCGGTGGCAGTCAGGAAACAGATCTCACTGTCCGGCATCGACACTTTCTCCTGGTGGCTGAACGATTCGGAAAGCCGGGGTGACCCCCGAAAGTAGGCGGCTTCAGGGCCCGTCAGGGCATGGGGCCGGCACGCCGGAGGATCTCCTGGTAGTCGGCCCCGTCGCTCGTTGCCTGGTGGACCCGCTGCTCCCACTCCTTGATGGCCTCGGCCCTGGCGATCACGGCTTCCAGTTCATCGGACCGGATGACCACCACGCCGTCGTTGTCGGCGGCGATGGCGTCGCCCGGGTGAATGGTGCGCCCCCCGACCTGGACGGCTTGTCCGGCGGAGGCCACCCTGGACTTGCCCACGATGTAACCGGGCGCTACCGTCCGCGACCAGGCCGGGAACTCCATCCTGGCCAGGTCTGGCGTGTCTCGAACCGCTCCCTCGATCAAGGCTCCTGCGAAGCCGTGTCTTCTCGCCAGGGAAGCGGCTCCCTCTCCGAAGATGCCATGGCCGTGAAGGGAGAGCGGGATCTGGATGACCATGATGGAGCCGGGCCGGCTCTGGGCCTGGTAGGCATCCAGCAGCGGAGTCAAATCGGCCGAGGCTTCGTCTTCCACCGCCTCCAGTTCCACGGTGACGGCCGTTCCGGCCATGGCAGTGAAGGGCACCACCGGCCGGATGCCGGGGTCGAGGTGGCTTTCGGGGAGCTTCAGGCGGACTCGGGCGTCGGCCAGAAGGGCGGTCGGGAGGTTTGCCAGGCGCTGGCGCTGTTCCGGGCTGAGCATGGTCTCTCCTTCCATCTGCGAAACTTGACTCACCTGTCAACGTTGTCGTCGCTCAAAGAGTCCGGCGGACCGTCCTCAGGTCTCTGCATGCCGCCGGACGATGGCCTCGATCCGGGGTCGATCCTCGGCCGCCACCTGGCCCATGGGTGGCCGGGTGGGTCCTCCGGCTCTTCCCACGGTTTCCAGGGCCACCTTGATGCCGGCGGCGCTGTAGCCGGGCCACATGTTGGTGAAGACGCCCATGCGCACGGCCGCGGCCACCCGGTGCATGTACTGGTAGACACCCCGGGCGGTCGAGCTGCCGTAAGGCGGGGCAAACAGCATGAGGGCGTCCACGCCGGTCTTCTCCGCGTTGCGGGCCATCTCCCGGGTCAGTTGGTAGCCGCCGGCCACTCCCTGGATGACCGGCATCCTTCCCTGGGCTCCCTCCACCGCCGCCCGGCCGGCAGCCTGGTGCTCCTGCAGGTCCAGCGAGAACAGCTCCCCCAGGTTGCAGGTCACCACGATGGTCATGTCCTGTGGATGCCGGTCGGCGTGGTAGGCCACGTTGCGGCGGAGGCCCTCGATGTCCAGCGCCCCGTCGGGCAGGAAGGGGGTGGTCAGGAAATTGTGGACCCCCCGGCAGGCCCGGGTGAGCTCCTCCATGGATCGTCCGGTCCCGGGGTTCAGGGAACACCCTGCCGAGGTGGCCAGAGTGCCCCCTGCCACCAAGCCAACCGTCTTCAGGAACCGGCGTCGCTTGTTTCCCGTCATGTTTTCGTCAACTCCGAGAACTTGGCGGCAATCTCGGTGAAATACTGCCGCTGGCCCTCCAGGGTCTGAGGCCCGCCGGGGGGCGGAAAGATCAGAATGGCGTCAGCGCCGGCCTCCTCGGCGTTGCGGGCCATGCGCAAGGCGAACCGGGAACCCCCGCGCACTCCCGCCACCACCGGAAGCCTGCCTCCGGCGCCCGCCGCCGCCGCGCTCACCACCTCCCGGTGCTCCTCGAAGCCAAGCGAGAACAACTCCCCCAGTCCGGCTGCCACCACCAGGCTCAGCGACTGGATTCCGGCCTCGGCGTAAAAGGCGGCGTTCTGCCGCATTCCCTCGGGGTTGATATCGAGATTGGCGTGAAAGGGCGTGGGCAGGTAGCTGTGAACGCCGCGCAGGGCCTGGCGGAGGTCAATCATAACGGTAGTCGAATATGCATGAAGCCCCGACCATTTCACGAAACCACAGGGTGGCCTTCGTTCCCGTGGAATCGGTGAGGCGGACAGGCTCGTTCAGGTTGAAGCTCACCGGTTGCTGCAAGCCGTCGTTGATCGCCACGTTGTGGGCGCTGAGGTAACTGCGGTCCAGGCCGTCCAGCATCGGATACAGTCGCCCTTGAATGCCAGGTAGATTCCCGGTGCGATTGGCGATGATCAGGGACCCGCCGTGCGGCGCCGGCTGCATGCGAAGCTCAAGCGGGTCTCCGGGCGCAAAGCCATTCACCACGCACGCCGTGAAGCCCTTGGCGGCGCACATCACGGTCATCGGCAGCCTCCGGTGGAGGACGAAGTCGGCATGCCCGAACACGTCGGTTCGAGCTTCCAGACAGGTCTTGTCGGGATAGACCATCAGCAGGTGCGCCTCCGGCAAGGGGGCATCGGTCTCGCCATTGAGGACCGCGATACGTGCCGCGATGCCGTCGGGAACGGGAGGACTGGCCGCCGGCAGGACCAGCTTCAGCTCCCGATCGCCGATCAGCTCGAAGGCGGGTTTCTTGCCGGCGAGGGCAAGGGTCTCGTCCTCGATCACGGCGATGCCTTCACCGCGTCGTTCGATGAAGTATAACCGCCCACCGCTGCCGGGCACCTCACCCACCGGGCACTGTCCGAGACGGGAAGCCAGGATCTCGTTGCGGGTGAACTGGCTGGTGCGCAGATCGTCGGTGGTCATGGAATTGCATAGACCTCCGGGCGAATAGAGCTCCAGGCGGTCGTCGAACATGAACAGGCGGATGTGTGACCCCGACACGGCGTAGTCGCGGTGCACCACCGCGTTGACGACCGCTTCGAACACGGCGCGTTCGCTGAATTGCGGCACGTCGGTGCGCGCCGGGTTCTTGAGTGCGGCCACGCGCCGGTTGCGGATGACGAAGCGCATGGCGTCCCGGATCTGGCGGTCCAGCGGACCCGTAATGTCCTGGGCGTCGAGCTGCCGGTTGCCATCCCTTTGGTTTCCGCCATAGCGGACCGCCTGGATGTAAGCGTTTGGCAACCATTCCCGGGGCTCCTCGGAAGCCAAAAGTACCCCGCCGACCGTGGCGCGAACCGCTGCTTGTTCGTCACTCTTGAGGAATTTCAGCTTGGCCAGGGCGACCTCGGGGGGGTCGTTGGTGCGAGAACTGACGTATTGCCGCCACAACTCCGGGCGCAGGCTGTTGATGCCGCTGTTGCGGACGATCTGCGTGTCGGTGGCCGCAACGTCGGATTGTCCTCTGGACTGAAGAAGCCTGCCCACTTCGGCGGGCTCCATTCTCCGCCTGGTGTCTCCCCGCCTCCGGAAGCAGCCGCCGGGCGAGGAATGAACCGTTTCACCTTGCGCTATCTCGACTAGCAGAACGCCGCCTTCGGCCCCCGGTGACGGAACCCGGTAGATGCTGAAGAACAGCGGAGGCTTGATGCTGTCCATGCAGATCTTGCTTACGACCCTCGCCAGAGCATCCAGTTGATCCGGGTCCAGCGATTGCGGCTCGCAGTCGTCGCCGACACCCAGAGCCAGGCGGCCGCCTTGGGCGTTGGCGAATGCCGCCAGCTCGTCGGCCAGGTCGTCGCGACGAGGGGCCTGGACCCGGCGTCCCTTGAAGCGCACTTCCTTCAGTTCAAGAGCGGTGTCCTCACCCAGACGCACCTGTTCCCAAAATCCTGAAGCATCTACTGGCATGGCGCCTACCTGGCCCTGATGTCGCCTTCGTCCGTCAATCACTCATGGAACTCTTTCTGATCGTACCACATGAGTAGCTCGGATCATTCCTGGAGGTGGATTCGGGAATCTTGCGGTCGGCGGTGATCATGGTCGTGTCGTCGCGGTTCCGTCATAACACCCGTTTGTCACTGGACCCTGCAAGGCCACGCCCTCCTGCCTTGTGATCGCCTCGGCCGGCGGCCTATAATGTCCCCCTTTCCTGTGGTTGCCTGTTCCGCGGGTGCGCCGCAGCCGGGTCCTCTTCCCACAGCCATTCAATGCCATGAGCGCCCCCTCCAAGCCCAATATCGTCCTCCTGATCAGCGACAATCAGCGGCTGGATACCCTGGGAATTCTTGGCCGGACCGCCTGTCGAACCCCCACCTGGGACCGGGTGGCCCGGGAAGGGGTCCTGATGGAGAACCTGCGGACGACCAGCCCCATCTGCTCTCCGGCTCGGGCGTCCTTCTTCACCGGGTTTCAGCCCCACCAGGCCGGCATGCCCCATCTGCCCTACCTGGGAGCCTTGCGGGTGGGGCAGGAGGACGAATACCCCGACATGGAGATCACCCGGCCTCCCATCTCCCACTATCTGCGGGAGGAAGGATACCAGTGCCTCTACGCCGGCAAATGGCACCTGGGGACCCGGAATATCAAGCAGTGGTTCGATTGGGTCAGCGCCTGCGACAACGGGGAACGCTCCTATACCGAGTGGTGCCGTTGGCAGGGTGTCCCCGACGGCTTCATCTTTCACGACGACGAGCGCAGCGGCCCCTATCGTTCCGCCCACTATCCGCGAATGACGGTGCCCCGCACCGGGATCCTGGATATCCCTCCGGACAAGGAGCACAACCGCTGGATCCTGGGCCACGGATTCGAGATGTTCGGCCTGCGGGACCCCGACAGGCCCTTTTTCCTGGTGATCAGCCTGGAGGGCCCCCATCCTCCCCTGGTGGTTCCCGAGGCCTGGTACCATCTCTACGATCCCGAGGCCATCCCCGAACCGGACAACTGGAATCCGGGCCCGGGCGAGCCCGGATTCCTGGAGGGAAGCTACTACCGCCGTCTGAGAAACGAGTGGGGGGAAGACTTTTCGGCCTGGCGCAAGTCCATAGCGGTCTACTGGGGCTACGCCACCTACATCGACTGGCTCTTCGGCCGGTTCCTCCAGCGCCTGGAAGAATGCGATCTGCTGGACGACACCTTGCTGGTGATGCTCTCCGACCACGCCGAGATGATGGGACAGCACGGGCTTTGGCAGAAGTTCTGTCCCTACGAGGAGGCCATCCGGGTTCCCTGGGCCATGCGCTGGCCGGCGGCCTTCAAGCCCGGCGCACGGTGTCGGGTGGACGCCAGCCACGTGGACGTGGCCGCCACGCTGCTGGACCTGGCCGGCGCCAAGGTCGAGCCCCTGGGCCTGGAAGGAGAGAGCCTGGTTCCCTACATGACGGGCGCCGAACCCGAGCCCCCGGCTCGCGACTGCTTCGTGCAATACAACGTGGCTCGCAACTTCGCCGGTTGGCACGGAGTGGAGAACTGGCGGGCCATGGTGCGCCGCCCCTGGAAGTACGTGCTGCATGAGAACGGGGAAACCGAGCTCTACCACCTGGCCGATGATCCCGGAGAGTTGACCAACCTGGCGGGCCGTCCCGACAGCGCGGCGACGGCATCCACGCTCAGGGAGGCCTTGCTGGCCTGGTCGCGGCGCACCGGGGACCCCTTTGCGAAACAACTGGAGGAGCGGGCCGGGAGTTGATTGGCCCGGCTTGGGGAGATGCCGATGGCAGACCGATATTCCATCCCGCTGAGAGACGGACGCAGCCTGGACGTCGAGGTCCTGAGCTTTCCCATCGACTCCGCCCGCCAGAACGCGCTCATCGGGTTGTGGCGGACCGAGTGGACCGGGGGGGACTACGACTGGCTGCGGTCCATGAACGGCGACTACAGCTCTCATCTCAGAATCCAGGCGGTCCTGGGAACCATCGAGGGCCGCCCGGCGGGGACGGCCTCGGTCTGCTTCCCCTGCCGGGAACCGGAAGTCTCGGTGGTGGGATCGGTCCTGACCCACCCGGAGTGCCGCCGCCTGGGAGTGGCCGAAGCCCTGACTTCCACGGTGGCGGACCTCTCCTTCCGGGCCGGCTGCCGGGTGTCCTACCTGGGGGCCACCCGGGACCCCCGGAACGTCTATCTGCGGTGCGGGTTCCGATGGTGGAACGGAGGCGTCATGAGGCTGGAGAGGGAGGATTCGTCCCGGTGCGAGGAGGACTTTTTCGCACCGGGGCAGGCCACCTCGGTGCGCCAGGCCAATTGGGGGGACCTGCCCGCCTTCGCCTGCTTCGTGGTTCAACCCTGGGATGCGCTGGTGCTGGATTATCCGCGGGCCCTGCTTTCGGGGAAGTACGTCAAGCTGCAGCGCTGCGTTTCCAACTTTCCGGCGGTCCACGAAGAGGCGGCGCCGCGCGGCGGGGTACTGGGAGTCCTGGTGGGCGAGTCGGCCCATCGGGTGCTGGGCTTCGGCTCCATCACCCCCGAGCCCGGCGAATTCCGGCGGCACAAGGCGGTCATCGACGTCTGCAGCCACGATGGCTACGCCGGCGGGGCGGACTCCTTGACCCGATGGTTGATGTCGGAAGCCGCCGGGCGTGGGGTCGAGCGCCTCCAGTCCTGTGTGGCGGCTTCGGACGAGGGCAAGCAGGAACGCTTCCGGCGATTCGGCCTGAAGCCCCAGGCCCGGCTGCCAGGACAGATCAGGCTGGAGGGCCGGGAAGTGGATGTCCTGGTTTTGGAAGGTCCGGTGGTGAGAGGGTCATAAGAGGAGCGCCAGAGGAGAAACTCCATGTCGACCAGCAGCAAAATACCGAGAAGGGATTTCATCAAGGGCGCCGTCGTCGGGGCACTGAGCGGCTTCGGAGGCTGCGTCGGGGGCTCGAGGGAGGAGGTGTCCCTGGAGCCGCGACTCGACCAGGACCGCCGCTCCTGGACCTTCGTCGGCAGTGAGGACTGGTCCCAGGACAGTCGGGGGATCCTCTATTCGCCGGTCTGGAACCAGAGGAAGGCCCGCTTCAGCGACCTGCTGAAGCGCGAGGACCTGGCCTTTCCCAGCAGGGAGATCTTGACCGACACGGACCTGAGCCTGGAGTTTCAAACCTTCTACTGGTCGGTCACCAACCTGTCGATCGTGGTGCGGGCGCAGGACGACCGCCGGTTCTATTGCGTCGAGTTCAACGACATGGGGCGCAAGGGGTCGAAGTACTCGGTTCGACTCTCTGTCCAGGACGGTTCGGGCTACCGGCGGGACATTGCCGGCGGCTTTGCTCCGCATCCCGAACTGCCCGAGCGCTGGGTGCAGCGCGGTCCCCCGCCCGAGGAGTGGGAAGAGGCGACGCCCGGCTGGATGAAGGCCCGGGTCCTGGCCGAAGGGGACCGGATTCGGATCTTCGTGGACGGGGAACCGGTGCTGGAGGCCCGGGACGGGACCTGGCGGGCCGGTCGGGCAGGGGTGATGGCCCGGGGGCCGGTCAAGATTCGCCGCCTGTCCCTGCAGGGAAGGAGAGGCCGCCTGGATGTTCCCTGGAGCGCCGCCGGCGAGGAGCATCCCGGCTACTTCCATCCCTACCCCGACCCGGACAAGAGTTACGGCGACAACCAGACCTACCCCGGGGTCTGCCGGACGGCCGAAGGCGACCTGCTGGTGTGGATGAGCGTCAACGGGGCCCCGCACCACTTCAACGACTTCCTGCTGGTCCGGTCTCGGGACGAGGGCAGGAGCTGGGGGGAGCCGGTGCTGGTCGAGAAGTTGCCCGACGGCGGCAGGCCGGGCTTTTTCTTCGGCCACAAGGACGGCCGCCTGTCCTGCCTCTACACCTACGAATGGAACTCCGGGGTCGCCGGTCCCAAGGTGGCCTTTTCGGAGGACGAGGGACGAACCTGGACTCCGGCCCGGCGCTTGGAGGTGAGCGGGAAGCCGCTGCAGTCCGCGGCCGAGGCGGGGAAGATCGGTCCCTACTCTCCCATCACCCGCTACTCGGACGGCACCCTGCTTCAGTTCTATTACCACGTGCAGACGGTGGAGGGGGGAAGCGTGGAGTCGAACGCCGAGCGACGGGACCGCTCGCTGGCCATTCGCTCCACCGACGACGGCCGCACCTGGACCGGTCCCTACTACCTCGACCCCGAGAACTTCGACAGCAACGAGTGCATGGGAGCGGAGTGCGGCGACGGCAGCATCGTGGCCTTCGCCCGCACCCTGCGGGCTCCCTTCATGTGGATGAGCCGATCCCGGGACAAGGGCCTCACCTGGTCCCGGCAGGTACCCTCCGACTGCACCGGCGAGTGCCCCCAGTTGCTGCGTCACAGCTCGGGGGTGCTGATCATGGGCAGCCGCGGCAACGGCATCTTCATGAAGACCAGTGCGGACGAGGGTCGGAGCTGGTCTCGGGAAACCCGCATCTCCCTTTGCTCGGGGATGATGGGGATGACCGAGATGAAGGACGGGCGGGTACTGGTGGTCTTCCACGAAGCCTACCGCACGCCGACCCGCATTCGAGGGCACTATATGAACGTGAAGCCCGACGGCAGCCTGAGCTCCGCCTGACGGCGGTACCGGGGCGTTGCTTGTTGGGAAAAGCAGCGGCACCTGCTCTCTTGGTAGCCTGGCGTCGGCCCCCCACCGCATCAGCCTTCGCCATTCGGCTCGGCTTCTGCGACTCCCCCTCAAGGGGGGAGTGATACCTTGGGTTCTTGAACGACGTTTTGCGAAATTGGGAGCGGACACCCGGAGACAATCGATTGAAAATCGTATCCGTCGGCAGTGTCGTGAGTTGGGCGAGAGCCGCGAATGCGGCGGTTGGCGTGGGTTGCCTGAGACAAGGTCACCTAAAGGCCATCCTTATCGAGCAGCGTAGCTGCGGCCTCGTGTCGCCTTGCGGGTGAGCCTCGAGCGGCCTTGGTACGCCGCGTTTGGCAACGAAGGTAGCGTATGGTTGGCAACGGAGGCGGAAGCCTGGGGTCGTATGAGTTCTGCGCCAACCCAGCCGCGTATGCGGCGAATCAGGAGTTGCGTCCCCGAACGCACAGCCCACCTGATCGCTCCGCCCTCCCGCACGACGGTACGGATCATACAGGGCGAAACCGGGGTTGTTTCAAACGAGGAGGTTCCATCCATGCAGGTCAACATTCTTTCCGATCGGGCGGTTTCCCCTAACCTGGCCGCCGGCGACAGCAACAGCGCCTGCGCCTATCCGCTCTCCATCCGCCTCAGGGACGGGTCGGTGTGCTGCGTCTACCGGCAGGGAACCAGCAAGCACAGCGTCGACAGCCTGTTGTTGATGCAGATCTCTCAGGACCAGGGCGAGACCTGGTCGGCTCCCGGGGTGGTGTTTGACGGTCTCAAGCGCACCCCTCCCACCACGCTGGTCTCGCCCGGCCTGTGTCAAACCGCCGATGGGCATCTGCTGGTGATTTTCGGTTCCATCGAGGGATTGAAGCCGGGCGTCTACATGTTCAGCCAGGAGGGAAGAGCCCTGCCGCATCCGCTCCTGGTGACGCGCAGCGCCGACGGCGGGCAAAGCTGGTCGGAACCCCGGCTGGTTCCCCATCCGACCCTGCCGAGCGCGGGAGTTACCTCCCGGCCCTTTCCGCTGGCCGATGGCAAGATCTGCGTGCCCCTGGAGTACAAGCTGGCTCCCACCGGGCCCAACGGCTCGGCCATGATTTTCTCGCGGGACCACGGCCAGACCTTCGCTCCTTCCGTCGTGGTGGCGGCCGACCACTCGGGGGAGTTGAATCTCTGCGACGCCCGTTACGACATCCTGCCCGACGGACGAATCCTGGCGCTGATCTGGACCTTTCGGGAGGATACGGAGGAGACCATTGAAGTCCGTCGCTCCTGGTCCTCGGACGGAGGACAGACCTGGACGGCGCCCGAGGACATCGGATTCGTAGGCCAGGTCACGGCTCCGGTAGTGCTTCCCGACGGCTCGGTGGTGGCGGCCAGCAACTACCGCCTGCCGCCGGAGGGCATCAGGCTTTGGGGATCACTGGACGGTGGAGAGAGCTGGGCCGGGTCGGGTCCCATCCAGATGTGGGATCCTGTCGCGAACCGCATGGTGGGAGAGCCGGTGGTCCCGGCGAAGGAAGCCGCCGTGGATGCGGGAGGGCTTTGGGACGCCCTGGACCGCTTCACCTTCGGTACTCCCGACCTGGTGCTGTTGAGCGACGGCAGCCTGCTGATGACCTACTACGCCACCCTGAACGGCATCACCCACGTCCGCGCCTGCCGCTTCCGGGTGGATTGGGAGTAGCGCCGGCAGGTCAATCCACCTCCCATTCGATCAGTTTCGGGAGCTTCTCGCGAAAGCTGAGCCTGGTCCACATGGCCGAGTGATCGCTCCACCCCTTTTTGCGCCACTCGTGGTAGTAGCCGCAATCCACAACCTCGAAGTGTCTTGAGACGAAGGTGTGGTCGAAGCATCGCGGGTTCTTGCGCGTGGTTTCGTGGGTGACGGGGGTGGCTGTCTCAACGCCGTGACGGTCGCGATAGGCGTCGCGCAGACCGTGCTGAGAGGCCCCGGCGAGGACCGAGCGCACGCCGTTGGCCCGCTCCATTCTCGATCGCTTGACGCCGGACTCGCTGTACCAGCCTTTGCTGGACCTGTACCAGCCTCTACTGGACGTTCCGCCGTCCTCGTGAATCTTCTCTCCAAAGGGCACGATCTGTCCAGACTGCCGGAACCGCTTGGGCTCGTTGAAGTCGCCGGTCAGGATGCGGGGCGCATCGCCTTCCCGGCGTAGCGTTGCCGACAGCACGTTGAAGGTATCGATCTTGCGCCAGCCATGGCCGGAGCCGTTGGGGATGTGCGCGGTGAACAGGTCGATGTCCTGCTCATCGGGCACGGAGACCCTGGCGCGCGCCAGCAGTTCCGGGTAGGGTGCGCGACGGCGCCAGCGGTTGCCGCCGCCGGTTACCGGCCAGCGGCTCGCAATCAGGCACTGGTAGTCTTTCCGCTTCAACCTGCGGATCGGAGGCTGCCCGCGCATTGCCGTGGGCGGGGCGTCCTTGCCGCTCCAATGGAAGTGGACAAGACCCATATCGGCGAGGCGGCGCTCGACAGCGTCCGAGAGGTCCGTCTTTACCTCCTGCAAGGTCACAATGTCGGGGCTTGCGGAGCGGATGGCCTCGATGACGTTGTGGAGTTGACCAGGCAGCGATTGGAAGCGGACGTTCCAGGAGAGGAGCAGCATGGGGGCCTCTTTCCGACTGATTCGAAAGTGAAGTCGATGAGTGCGAAGAACAGGCTGCGGGAAAACAAAGAAAAAGGCCAGTCAAAAAACGCGACTGGCCCTTGTACCGATACAAACTTCCGGGTGGCGTGGGGTTAAGCCAGAATCTCCTTGATCTGCTTGCCGCCCAGGTCGGTGAGGCGCTTGAATCTTCCGGAGTGGTAGTAGGTCAGGCGCATGTCGTCCAGGCCCATGAGCCCCAGCATGGTGGCGTGCAGGTCATGGGTGTGGTAGACGTCCTCGGCGCACTTGATCCCCAGCTCGTCGGTTTCGCCGACCACCGTCCCGCCCTTGATGCCGGCTCCGGCCAGCCACATCACCATGGCGTTCTTGTTGTGGTCGCGCCCGGGACCGGTTCGGAAGAAGTCCATGGTGTTGTCGGCGGTTCTTCCGAATTCGCCTCCCCAGACCACCAGGGTCTGATCGAGCAGGCCCCGCTGCTTGAGGTCCTTGAGAAGGGCGGCCATGGGCCTGTCGGTCTCCATCCCCCGCTTCTTGTGCTCTCCCGCGATGTTCTCGTGGGAATCCCAGCCGCTGCAGTAGATCTGCACGAAGCGCACGCCGCGCTCAACAGGCGCCGGGCCATCAGGCATTTGCGGCCCATGGGCTCGCTGATCTTGTTGTCGATGCCATACATTTCCCGAATCTTCCGGGGTTCGCTGTCGAGATCCAGGCTTTCGGGAACCGCGGCCTGCATGCGGAAGGCCAGCTCGTAGTTTCTCATGCGGGCCAGGAGATTGGGATTTCTGGGATGGACGTCCAGATAGGGAGCATTGAGCTGGTTCAGCAGGGCCAGATTTTTTTCCTGGCGCCGGGTTGTGACGCCCGCCGGAGGATTCAGGTCGACAATGGGGTCTCCTTCCGAGTTGATCAGGGTTCCCTGGGTGGCTGCCGGCAGGTAGCCGTTGGCCCAGTTGATGGGACCGCCGAAGATCCGGGTCCGGGTGTCGGGCAGGACCACGAAGGCCGGCAGATTCTGATTCTCGGTCCCCAGTCCGAAGACGGTCCAGGCGCCCACCGAGGGACTGCCCGGGATGGTGACGCCCGTGTTCATGAAAAAGGTGGCCGTGGTATGGGCTTCCGAGCTGGTGTGCATGGCTCGCACTACCGCAATGTCGTCGGCGCAGGTCCCCAGCTCGGTGAACATGTCGGACATCTCTATTCCCGACTGCCCGTGCCTCTTGAACTTGAAGGGGCTGCCGACGTAAATGCGCTTTTCCAGGCTCCCGTACTTGCGGAGGATGGGTTTGCCGTGGAGCTCGTTCAGCTTGGGCTTGGGATCGAAGGTGTCCATCTGGCTGGGAGCTCCCTGCATGAACATGAAGATGCAGGACTTGGCCTTGGGCGTGAAGTGGGGCTTCTTGGGGAGCAGGGGGTTCTCGGACCGGGCCGCGGCAGCCAGCCGGCCGTCGCCGAAGAGCAGCGAGGTGAGGGCCAGGCTTCCCAGTCCCTTGCCGAACCGGTAGACAAAATCTCTCCGGCCCATCTCGCCGAGCCTTGGATCGAACTGCTCGACCTGGTTGCAGAATTCAAACTCTCCCTTGGGCATGATGACCGTTACTCCTTGTAGTCTTCCTTCCGAAGTTGGATGAAGGGGGACTCCAGCGTCCGCCGGCGCCGCCTACTCCAGGTAAACAAACTCGTTCATGTTGATGAGGATGAGACAGAGATCGGCAAGCGAGCCTGTCTCTCCCCGTCCCTTATCGGTGTGCCCGGGCCCTCCATTCCGTACCAGGGAGACCTGTTTCAATGAGAGGTGCTCCCCATGCTCGGGCGTAGCTCCCGATCCCGTCAGGAAGGCCAGGCTCCGGGTCTTTTCCTCCGGTGAGGGATCCCGCTGGAAAGCCAGTTGAAAAGCCCTGACCACCTGCTTGAGCGGGTCAGCCCCCACCTCGGCCCGGATGCGCTCCGCCATGGCCTGGCTCTGCCGGTGGGGAAAGTTGCCGTTGAACAGCGAGAACACCTGGGGCGTCACGGTGGTGTTCCCCCGGACGACACAGCTCTCGTCCAGGTTGGGTCCGTCGAAGACCTTGATCAGGGGGATGGGATAGGAGCGGCTCTGGATCATGTAGATGGTGCGCCGGTTGACCTCCTCCTGACCGGAGGAGATCCACCAGGTCCCGGCTCGTGCCATCTGCTCCAGGTTTTCCTCCGGGAAGAAGGGTGGTCCGCCCATGGCCGGCTCGAGCTTGCCGCTGACTGCCAGAATGGTGTCACGCAGCGATTCCGCGGGGATGCGGAACGCGTCTCGGACCCACAGATAGCGGTTGCCGGGATCCACCTTCTCGTATTCCTCGGATCGGGCATGAACCATCGATAGCGCATAGACGTTCGAGTCCAGGATCAACCGGTGGATCTCCTTGATGCTCCATCCGCTCTCCATGAACTCCCAGGCCAGCCAGTCGATCAGGTCCTGATGGACGGTTCCGCTGCCGTTGGAGCCGAAATCGCTGGGGGTGGCCACCAGACCCTTGCCGAAGTGGTACTGCCAGATGCGGTTGACCATCACCCGCGCCGTCAGGGGATTTTCCCGGCTGGCAATCCACTTGGCCAGCAGTTGCCGGCGGCTGCCCACCAGGCCGTCCATGTCGACCGGGTCGGAGTTGCCCGTAATGGCGCTCAGGAATCCGGGCTTTACCTGCTCGGCCCGCAGTCTCCAGTTGCCGCCGGTCAGGACGTAGGTGGCGATGTTGTGCTGGAGGGGCGAGTCCCTCACCACGTAGGCCTTGGGGTCGTAGTAACCGTCGACGTTGGGGTTGGCGAAGCGGCCGGTCATGAGTTCGATCTTGCGTGACCGTTCCTTTTCTTCCGCGGTGCGCAGGGTGTCCTTGGGGAAAGGGATCTTCTTCTGGTCGGCGTGGGCCCAGTCCTTGAGGTCCTGGGGATTGACCAGCAACTGGTGCTCGATCGCCCGTTGGGAAATCTCCTTCTTGAAGGCCTTGGCGTTCTTCTTGATCTTTTCGAGGTGATCCTTCCAGGCCTTCTTGCGGGTTTCCCACCGCTCCGGGTCCTGCAGCGGCATCTCGTACTGGTGGAAAGCGAGATCCTGTTTGTCGAAATTTATCGGCGAGAAGAAGGCTTCGATCCGGAAGTAATCCGCTTGAGGAAGCGGGTCGTACTTGTGGTCATGGCACTGGGCGCATCCCAGGGTCAGTCCCATGAATACCGAGCCGGTGGTGTTGACCACGTCCGTCATGTAATTTCGCCGCCCCTGCTGCCCCGAGGCTTCAACCTTGACCCATAGACCCAGAAATCCCAGCCCCAGCTTCCCCTCGTCCCCGAAGGCCCGGAAGGCGTCTCCCGCCAGTTGCTCCTTGATGAAGCGGTCGTAGGGCCGGTCCTGGTTGAAGGCCCGAATGACGTAGTCCCGATATCGCCACAGATGAGTTTGGGGGTCGTCGATGGCGCCGCCGCGGGTGTCGGAATATCGCGCCAGGTCCAGCCAGTGCCGGCCCCAGTGTTCTCCGTAGCGGGAATCGGCCAGCAATTTTTCCATCTCCAGCCTGTAGGCCTCCGGAGAAGGATCGGCCAGGAATCTCTCCATGGCTTCGGGCGTGGGGGGAAGACCGATCAGACCGTAGTAGAGGCGCCGCAGCAACCCCCGGGGAGAAACCGGCCCGGCCGGTTCGAGCTGCTGTTTTTCCAGCTTGGCCAGCACGAAGGCATCAACCGGGTTTCTCACCCATTGCTTGTTCCTGACCGCTGGGACCTCGGGTTGGGTGACGGGAGTCCAGGGCCAACCCGGTTTTTTGGAATCCTCTGCAGCCTCAGCCACGAGGGCAGGATCCAGTTGATCGATCCAGCCGGCGATGCGATCGATCTGCTCCTCGGAAAGAGGCTGCCCGTTCATGGGCATCTGTGGGGCCCGGGTGCCACGCAGGCGTTGGATCAGGGGACTCTCCCGGCTGTTGCCGGCAACGATGGCCGGTCCCTGGATGGCGCCTCCCTTCAACAGGGCCGTCTCCGACTCCACCACCAGTCCGCTCTGGTGGGTCTGGGCGCTGTGGCAAGCCAGGCAGTTCTGCTCCAGCAGCGGCTTTACGTGGGTCTCGAAATCATGGGAGGAAGCGGTCTGGGCGGGTGTCTCGACAGCCCCGTCCCGGGCTGCCGCAGGAGCCATCTGGTCGATCCAACTGGCGATCAAGGCGATCTGGGCTTCCGGAAGCGGGTCGCCTCCCACCGGCATTCGGGGTTCCAGTTCTCCCCGAAGGTGGCGGACCAGGGGACTCCCGGCGCTGTCTCCGGCCAGGATCGAGGGCCCGGATTTCTCGCCTCCCTTGAGGATGGCATCGATCGACTCCATGATCAGGCCGCTCTGGGGCGCGGCGGCGGTGTGGCAGGCGAGGCACTTTTCCTGCAGAACGGGCTGGACGTCCTTCTCAAAGTCGACGGGGGACTCTCCCAGGAGATGGCTTCCGGCCAAAATGGCCAGGATCGACCCCAGTGAAACCGCAACCGCTCGCCATTTCATCGAGCACACTCCTCCCTATGGATATATAAATACACCCCAACCCTATCTCACGCGGCCCGCGTGTGTCAACCAATGCCCCCTCGAAAATTTGACCGGGGAAAAGTGGATTCGCGTACCGCCGGCGGAGCCGGCTTCGAGAGGCCGCGTTTGCCCCCCTCCGGCTCGACTGCGGGCTGGCGCCCTTGCTCACTCCCCCCTTGAGGGGGAGTCGCAGAAGCCGAGCCGCCAGGCGAAGGCTGATGCGGTGGGGGGCGGACTCCCAAGCCGCATAGGGGCCAGGTTGGAGTCCCGGGGACGATGCTCAGGAATCCTTCTTCACCGGCGTGTAGATGGTGGTGGGCAACTGATGGATCTTTCCGTCCCCGTCGGACAGTTCATGAATCTTGCCGGAGCCTCTTTTCTCCACTTCGTCGATGCGGATCACCGAGTGGAGAGGGATGTAGGTCCGCCTCACCCCCTCGAACGTGGTGCGCAGCGTTTCCTCGGAGGGGTCCACCACCACGGAGGTCTTCTGACCGAAAAGCAGTTCCTCGACTTCCACGAAGCCGAACAACCCGCCCTGGCTCACCCGCTTGGCGTAGATCTCGTAAACCTTGCCTTCGTTCAGAAATGAAATCTTGTAGACCTGCTTTTTTTCGCTCATGGCCTCGATAGAGTCTAACCCATTCGGGCGACTCCGTTCCAAGTGGGGCCGGCGCGCCCAACCCCGGCGGGACGGCTACCCGCGTGTGAGTTCCCGGCGGCTGGGCCGCAGATTGCCGAAGTCGGCGCCCGAGATGATGTAGTACCAGTCGGCGAAGCGATGGCGCAGCTCGCGCTCCAGGGTCCGGCCCGCCTCGCCGGGAGTTTCCCCGTCGGCGTACTTTCGGGCCCGGGCGGCGCTGTAGTCGACGGTGATGAACAGATAGCGGCGCTCTTCCGCCCCCCCGACCTGGGTCGCCTCCGTCCCTTCCGTCTCGGAAGACCCCGCCGGAGCGCGGGTTCCACCGGGCGCCACCTCGCCGAAGCGCAGCGTGTACTGAATCCCGTTGGCCGTTTCGACCAGGATCTCCCCCTCATTGGACAGGAGCTGGCCCAGAGGGGTGATGAAGAAGCCCTTCCGGCGCAGGGACAGGACCGACTCCATGGACAGCCGGATGCCTTCGGGGGTCTTGAGGTCCCGGGTCAGATTATCGGGCTTGGGTTGGACATCGACAATTCTCAGATTGTCCAGCGCCTCGGTCAAGGAGTCGATCTTCTTCCCGCGCAGCCTGCGCCGGCCCATCAGCCAGCGGTCCTTCCGCTTGGTGAGAACCGTGCGCTCGGAATTCTCCAGCCGTCCCAGCCGCTCGTTGATGGAGTAGCTGTTGATGGTGATCTTTCGAATGTCCCCGGCGTTCAGCTTGAGCAGATCCGTCTCGATCCAGTCCTGGAACCTGGAAGACACCCGGGCGTCGGTCTTGACCGAGTAGGTCCGTCGCCGGGCGGGGACTCGCATGTAGCGGTAACCGGGCCTGCCCTCGGCCGGCTTGCCGATCACGAAGTCGGCCAGGACCCGGTCGTTTTCGTCCTTGAGGGTCACTCGCTTTCCGCGGCCCGCCAGACTGGCGGTTCGGTCGTCGAGCGGGTCGATCACCCCGTAACGGCCGTGATCCTCGATGCGTTCGGACACCACCATGTCCTTTCTGAGGGCCATGAGCGCCGCTGCCGTGTCGGCCAGGCGGTTTTCGGCATCGGCCGGATAGTCGTGGTGGGAGGGGATGCCCCACCTGTTGTCCTTGAACTCCACTTTCAGGGGGCTGGCGGTGGCGGTGGCTTCGTCGTAGTCGATGACCTCGATGGTCTTGGGGGCCTGGGGGTCGGCGAACTCCGGATAGAAGGGCTCCCCCTGATCGTCAAAGATCCCGGAAGTCCTTCGGCCGGGATCGACCAGCACCGCGGCCGTGGTGACGGCCACGGCCAGCACGCAGAAAATCCCGGTTCTCAACCATTCCGTCATGGCCGTCTTACCTCTGGGAGAGAATGAGCCTTCGTTTTCATCGGACCTCGCCTATTCCACCAGGCGGTCGACCGCCACGCCGATCTTTTCCCGGCGCAGCCGCCGCACCGACACCGCCAGGAAGAGCGCAAAGGCGGGAACCGGCGGCAGGGCCGCCGCCAGGAACTTGATGGCGTTCCGGATGTCCCGGATGGAAGATTCCATGTCGGCGCGGCTCTTGCCGATCAGCCGCTGTTTTTCCTCTTCGATGTTGGTCCGGGCCACGGCCAGGCGGCGGTTCTCGGCCTTTTCCTGGTTGGCGATCATGATGCGCTTGGTCTGTTCGTCCAAGTCCCGGCGCCGGCGCAGCGCCTCTACCGCCCGATCCAGCCGGGCCTGGGCTTCCTGCAGGCGCTGGGCCGCGGTGGCTTCGGCCTGGCGGGTCTCCTCCAGGCGCCGCTCCTCGTACACCTTGGTTCGAGATTCCACGGCCTCCAGGGTGCGATGCCGCCGCCGGCGCTTGCGCAGGGTGATGAAGGACTCGTCGCCCACCAACTGGTCCACGGCGTTCAGCAGAAAGGTCACGTTGTCGAACTGCAGGGTTTCAATGCCCTGGCGCCGTATGGAGAAGAACTGCTCCCCCATCAGGTCCACGTCGGTGATCAGGATGGCCCGGACCGGGTGGTCCGGCCCTATTCCGGCCAGGCGGGCGGCCAGGGTGTAGCGGTCGGGATCGGGTTGGTGGGGGAGATTGCCGGCCAACTGCAGCCCGAACAGGGAGCGTTGCACCAGCCGATTCCAGTCGGTCAGTCCGGAATCGGCGCCGGTCTGAAGCAGGGGAATCAGCGTCGTGCGGCTGCCGGCCGCCAGCTTGATCGTACCCGGATAGATCGCAACCAGCTCCTGAAGCCCGGAGGTGATGGCCTCGTCCGGATTGAAGGGAGGATTCTCGCCGCTCCCTGAGCCCAGAAAGATGACTTCCGGCGGCAGGGAGCGGAACTGTGGATGAGGATTGTACTTGTCCCAGGCAATGCGGCCCGGGTCCCAGTCCACTCCCAACACCTCCATCAACGCCTGGAGGTCGGCCGGCTTTCTGGGCGGCGGGCCCTGGCGAAAGGGTCCCTGAGGCATCGGCTGCGCCGAGAGCTCCGGATTGAATGCCGGCAGGGGGTCCACCAGGATCAGGGTCGGATTCCCCTCCTTGACGTAATCGGTCAGCCGGTCCACCTGGTCCTGCTCCAGGGTGTTGGGCAGCACCACCATCAAGGCGTCCAGGTTCTTCGGGTAGTCCTGGCCGGGCTGCACCCTTTCCACCTGGTACTGCTTGCGCAGCTCGGCCACGATGGCCCAGTCGGTCGAGTGCTGGCGGGACTGGAAGTCGAACCCGCCGAAGAGCCTGGCTCCCGTCTCCAGGACCCCGACCCTTCTGCGTTGCGCCCGCGAGACCACCCGAATGGAGCGCATCAGC
This sequence comes from Terriglobia bacterium, assembly GCA_963665655.1. Classification (GTDB taxonomy): domain Bacteria; phylum Acidobacteriota; class Terriglobia; order Versatilivoradales; family Versatilivoraceae; genus Versatilivorator. The sequence continues at coordinate 1,533,653 of OY762429.1, read as the reverse complement.
TCGTATTCCACCGGCAGTCCGGGATCCAGGAAGGGGATGACGAATTCCTCGGGGCCGCAGTTGAAGGCGATGCCCAGGAAGATCTCATCGGGAGTTCCAGAGCTCTGCCGGGAGGCGGGCACCTGCCGGGGGCGGATGTCGAAACGCTCCTGGGCTTCACGCGCCTGAGGCGTGTACCTTTCGGTTTCCACGATCCGGGTCTGCAGGCGGTCCCCGCCCAGGGCGGACAGCTCCCGCAGCAGGTTGATCAGGTTGTTTCGAGTCGGGAGGTGGCTGCGGGGCACCTCCGGGCTCAGGTAAGCCTGAATGAAGACCGCCTGGCCCGGATCCAGCCCCTCGATCAGAGCGCGCGTGTCGGGCGAGAGAGAGTGGATCCGTTCGGCGGTGAGGTCGACCCGCCCTCCCAGGCGGTCCAGCAGCAGCGTCAGCCCGGCCAGGGCGACCACCAGGGCCATCCCCCGCACCAGCAGGTGGGCACCCATGGCCGGTGCCTGGCGGCCGCTGGGCCAGTGGCGCCGTCCCAGCAGCTCCACGTTGAGATGGACCATGGCCGCCGCAAAGGCGAGGAAGTAGGCCACCGAGGAAAGCGAGACCACTCCCGCGGCCAGGTCCTGGAACTGCTGGTTGAAGGAGAAGCCGGCCACCAGCCGTTCGGCGCCCCCGGACAGGACGGTGCCTGCATGGTCGATGAAGACGGGCACGGCGCAGAGCAGGGCGCCCAGGATGAAGGCCACGGTGATGTTGTCGGTCAAGAGGGACCCGACCATTCCCAGGGCCAGCAGCGCCACTCCCATGAGCCAGTAGCCCAGGTAGGTGGAGGCCATCAGGCCGGGGTCCGGGTTGCCCAGCCATCCCAGCACCAGCACGTGGGTCAGGGAAAAGAGGAGGGCCACGGTGTAGATGCCGGCGGCAGCCAGGTACTTCCCCAGCACGATGCCGAAGTCGGTGGCCGGCAGGGTCAGCAGCAGCTCGTCGGTGCCGTTGCGCTTCTCCTCGGCCCAGATGCTCATGCTGATGGAGGGAATCAGAAAGACCAGCAGGTAGGGGAAGACGCGGTTGAGCTGGTCCAGATTGGCCAGGTTGTCGGCGAAGAACCCGTCCTGCCAGAAGGCCGCCAGGGCGCTCAGAAAGACGAAGAGGGTGATGAAGACGTAACCGGTGGGGCTGCTGAAATAGCTGGTCAGCTCCCGCTTGCAGACGACCCTGGCCAGTTGCCAATGGCTCTTCACGCTTGGGTCTCCCTTGCCTGCGGATCCGGCTCCTGCTCCGTGCCCCGGACCGCCGCCTCCGAGGGGGTCGGGCCGTGCGGCCCTGGTGCTGAAACTTCAGGGTCGGAGGGCCCCTCCCGGCCGTTCCTGCCCGTCAGGCGGTAAAAGGCCTCGGCCAGACTGCATCCGGCCGCCATCTCCCCGGGCGTGCCGTCAAAGACGATCCGGCCCTCGTGAATGAGAATGACGTGGTCGGCCACGGCTTCCACTTCCTGCAGGATGTGGGTCGAAAGCAGCACCGTCCTGGTTTCGCCCAACTGCCGGATCAAGTCCCGCACCTCGCGGATCTGGTTGGGGTCCAGGCCGCTGGTGGGCTCGTCCATGATGAGGATGTCGGGCTCGTGGAGCAGGACCTGGGCCATTCCCAGGCGCTGGCGATAGCCCTTGGAGAGCTTGTAGACGCTCTTTTCCAGGACGGCTTCCAGGTGGCACTGCTCAACCACGGCCTCGATGCGCACCTCGAGCCGGTCCCGGGTCAGTCCGCGGGCCTCGCCGAAGAACCGCAGCAGCTCCAGAGGAGTCATCTCCGGATAGAGGGGGCCGTTCTCCGGCAAGTAGCCGATTCGGGCGGCGGCTTCGATGCGGTGGCGCGAGACATCCCGGCCCGCAATGCGGGCCACCCCCGCGGTGGGCGTGAGATAGCCGGTCAGGATCCGCAGAGTGGTCGACTTGCCGGCTCCGTTGGGGCCCAGGAAGGCGGCCACCTGGCCGCGGCGGATCGAGAAGGAGACGTCCTGCAGCGCGGCAAAGGTCCCAAAGACCTTGCTCAACCCCTGGGCCTCGATCATGGGTGAAGAGTCGGGTTCTGTCATGACGGCGACACCAAATTCCGATTCACGGCGGCGGTTCCGGAACCCGTCTCAGGCTGCGTCCCCCCTGCCCCGAACGCCATCTCCGCATCCGCCGGTGAGACATGCGGGCTCGCCCCGGGCTGTCGAGGGCGCCATGGGAAGGGTTGTGCGCGGGGTGAACAGCGAATTTGAAGGTCCATCCTCTACGTCAAGAATCGCCTTCCGCGGCTCAGGAAACCAACTCCTGCGGCAGGGGCTTCATTCAGCTTTTCAGGTTAACCCCAACCCGATTTTTTTTCAATGGGGGGCGTCTCCGTCAGGTTCTCCAGCGTAATGATTCGGCACGACGGGTTTGCCCATAGTCACTCATGGGACGCGGCCTTTGCCCCTCCGGCTCGACCGAGGGCTGCGCACTTTCGCGACGCCGCGTCGGCCCCCCTCCGGATCGACTGCGGGCGGAGCCCTTGCCGAGCCGAATGGCGAAGGCTGATGCGGAGGGGGGCAACGCCGGGCCGCCAAGCAGAGGCCAACGTCCGTGCTAGAATTTGGGTCTGTGTGGGCTGCTGATTCTGGATGAAACAAGGGTGTGCCCGACAACATGCTGAACCCGTCGATCCAATCACTCTCCACTCTCCACTCTCCACTCTCCACTCTCCTGCGGACCTGCACGGTCCTGGCCCTCCTGTGTTCTCCGGTTTCCCCCGGCGACACCCTGCCGGCGGGCCTCAACGCGCCTTTCAGCGATCGGACCCGGGCGCTGGGCATCGATTTCCTCCACCAGAACGGCGCCTCGGCGCAAAAGCACCTGGTGGAGACCATGGGATCGGGTTGCGCCCTGCTGGACTACGACGGCGACGGCAGGCTGGACGTGCTGCTGATCAACGGCGGCCGCACTCCGGATTCGCCGCCGTTCGAACCCAGATCCCACGCACTCTATCGCAACCTGGGCGGCGGACGCCTGGAGGAGGCGACCCTTGAAGCCGGCCTGGAGCCGACCGCCGATTACGGCATGGGAGTCGCCGTGGGTGACTACGACAACGACGGGGACCCCGATCTCTACCTCACTTATTTCGGCCCCAACCGGCTCTACCGCAACAACGGCGACGGCACCTTCAGCGACGTCACCGGCCGGGCGGGCGTTGCCGGCGCCGAATGGAGCACCAGCGCCGCCTTCTTCGACTACGACAGGGACGGAGCCGCCGACCTCTACGTGGTCAACTATCTGGATGCGAGCTTCGAGCGCAATCCGCCCTGCGAGATGAAGGGGATCCGGGCCTATTGCCACCCGCGCCATTACGCGGGGGTGGCAGACCGTCTCTACCGGAACCTGGGCGGCGGCCGGTTCCGCGACGTCAGCCGGTCCAGCGGAATCCTGAATCCCGAGGGCAAGGGCCTGGGAGTGGTGGCGGCCGATTTCGACCAGGACGGCTGGGTCGACCTCTACGTGGCCAACGACTCCGTGCGCAATTGTCTGTTCAAGAACAACGGGGACGGGACCTTTGCCGACATCACCCTTCTTTCAGGGACCGGCTACAACAGCCAGGCCCAGGCGGAAGCCGGGATGGGGGTGGATGCGGCCGACTACGACGGGGACCGCCTCCTCGACATTGTCGTGACCAACTACGACCTGGAGACCAACGCCCTCTACCGCTACCAGGGAAACTGGCTGTTCGGGGACGAGCGCTGGAGGTCGGGCCTGGCGCGGAAGGACCGCTTCCTGCTGGGCTTCGGCGCCGGCTTCCTGGACTTCGACAACGATGGAGACCGGGACCTGCTGGTGGCCAACGGACACGTGGTGGACAACATCGAACGGATCCAGCCCGACCTCTCCCATCCCCAGCCGGACCAGTTGTTCGAAAACCGGGGTGGGCGGTTCCTGGAGCACGAGCCCTTCTACCGCTGGTCTTCCCGGCAGCCGCGGGTAGGGCGGGGCATGGCCCTGGGAGATATCGACAACGACGGGGATATCGACGTCCTCATCAGCAACTGCGGGGACGAGCCGGCCCTGCTCCTCAACCGGGTCGGCGCCCGCAGGAACTGGATCCAGCTCCGCTTGACCGGGACCGACGGCAGCCGGGACGCCGTCGGGACCCGCTTGACCCTCACCACGGCCGAAGGGCGGCAGACCGACCAGGTCACAGGCGGGGGAAGCTATCTGTCGGCCGGCGATCCGCGCGCCCATTTCGGATTGGGGGAGGTGGCCAGGGTGGAGGAGATCCGGATCCGCTGGCCCAGCGGGAAAGAGGAAGTTCTCAGGGACATTCCCGCCAATCGGATCCTGCAGGTGACGGAGGGTCGCGCCTCCGAGTACTCGACCGCCCCCGGTCCCCGTCAGGAAGCGGAGTAGCCCGCCATGTCCGGAAGACTCCCGATCGCCGTCCTGTGGAGCTGCCTGATCGCCGTCCCGATCCTCGACGTTCCCAGCGATCTACACGCTCAAGCCGGGCCCGGCACCCGGCGCATGGCTTCCCGGCTGGCCCAACTGGCCCGCAACGCCGACTTCTTTCCGGACCATCCCATGAATTCCCGGGCGGTGGCGCAACTGCGCCGGCGCCTGCAGGCCGTCGAAGATCCCCGCCGGCAAATGAGCCTGCGCCTTCAGGTGGCGCTGAAGCTTCTGAGGAGCGGGCGGAGCCAGCCAGCCATCGAGGAGTTGACGGATCTGCAGGCCTGGGTCGGGCTGCAGCCCTGGCAACTGTCGGGGGAGACCGCTGCCGTGATCCGGGACTTGCTGGCGATCGCCTATCTGCGGCTGGGCGAGCAGGAAAACTGCATCGCCGCCCATGGAGAACACTCCTGTTTTCTTCCCGTCCGGGAATCCGGCCGGCATCGGCTGCAGCGGGGCTCGCGGGGGGCCATCCCCTTCCTGCTCCGGCTTCTGACCGACGATCCCGGCCACCTGGGGTATCGCTGGCTGCTCAACCTGGCCCACATGACCCTGGGGGAGCATCCGACCGAGGTTCCCCCGCAATGGGTCATCCCGGCGGACATCCTGGCCTCCGACTACGATATCGGGCATTTCCGGGAGGTGGCGCCTCGACTGGGCGTGGATGTCACGGCGCTGTCCGGGGGCAGCATCCTGGAAGACTTCGACCGGGACGGCGCCCTGGACATCATGGCTTCTTCCTGGGGGATGCGGGATCCGCTCCGCTACTACCGCAACAACGGCGACGGCACCTTCGGCGATCGCACCCGGGCGGCCGGCCTGGAAGGGCAGGTCGGCGGCCTCAACATCTCCCAGGCCGACTACGACAACGACGGCTATCCGGACGTGCTGGTGCTGCGGGGGGCCTGGCTGCAGGGCCTGGGAGACCATCCCAACTCCCTGCTGCGCAACAACGGCGACGGCACCTTTGAGGATGTCACCGAAGCGGCCGGACTGCTCAGCTACCACCCCACCCAGGCAGCCGCCTGGGCCGACTACGACAACGACGGCCACCTGGACCTCTTCATCGGCAACGAGTCCACCGGCAGCCACATCCATCCCTGCGAACTCTATCGCAACAACGGGGACGGGACCTTCTCCAACCTGGCCGCCGGCCTGGGGCTGGCCCGGGCCGGCTATGTCAAGGGGGTGGCCTGGGGAGACATCGACAACGATGGCGACCCGGATCTCTACCTGTCGCGCATGGACGCCGGCAACCTGCTCTATCGCAATGACGGCCCCGGGCCCTCCACCGGGGAGGGCGCCGAAGGAGAGCCGCCCTGGAAATTCGTGGAGGTGAGCCGGCAGGCCGGGGTCGGGGAACCCCGCAAGAGCTTCGCCACCTGGTTCTGGGACTACGACAACGACGGCTGGCAGGACCTGTTCGTGGCCGGCTATTCGCTCAAGCCCGATTTCTCGGGCTCGCTGGAGGAGGCAGTCAAGGCGTTTCTGGGGCTGCCCCACCAGGGCGAGTTCTCACGCCTCTTCCGCAACAACGGGGACGGCACCTTCCGGGACGTCTCCCGGGAAGCAGGTCTCGAGGGAGCCCTGCTGACCATGGGAGCCAATTTCGGGGACCTGGACAACGACGGATTCCCGGACTGCTACCTGGGGACGGGAGAGCCCGACCTGCGGACGCTCATTCCCAATCAGATGTTCCGCAACCGCCAGGGGAAAGTCTTCCAGAACGTCACCACCTCGGGAGGATTCGGCCATCTGCAGAAGGGCCACGGCGTCTCCTTCGGGGATATCGACAACGACGGCGACCAGGACATCTACACGGTGATGGGGGGGTGGTATTCCGGGGATGTCTACCAGAACCTGCTCTTCCTCAATCCGGGGCACGGCAACCGCTGGATCACTCTTCTCCTGGAAGGGGTGAAGACCAACCGCATGGCGCTGGGAGCGCGCATCAAGGTGACGGTCGAGACCAGGGAGGGAGACAGGGAGATCCACGCCACCGTATCCACCGGCGGAAGCTTCGGGGCCTCCAGCCTGCAGCAGGAGATCGGCCTGGGCCGGGCGACCGGGATCAAGGCAGTGGAGGTCTGCTGGCCCGCGACCGGCAAGACCCAGACCCACTCCAATCTCTCCCTGGACGGGTTCTACAGGATTCGCGAGGGAGAGCCCCGCGCCATTCCCCTGAAGCGGCCCGCTTTCGACCTGGCCCCGCCGGCCCGGTGACGGCGTATTCCATATGGCTTGCGCCAAAGGCTACATGCGGACGCCGCATTGGCCTGCAAGCGGCGCCACAATCCTTCCGCAAATTCGTGACCTTGATGAGACTTCGGGTTCCTTCGTGTACTTCGTAGATGAGCGCTCAAGTGATGTTCAAAGCGTGGTAGTACATCTGGCTAAACTGACCAAAACAGCAGCGGCTCCATTGCTCTTGGTTAGATTCCAAAATGTCACGATCTCGCTGGCAACTTATAGTCGCCAGAATGAGGTCAAGAAAATGTTGTTGGTCTATGCCCTCTCGACAAGTCTGAGAAATCGTTCAAAATTGCCGCCGCATTTGGAAAGTGCATCGTGAAGCTTATGCATCTGAATCCGTAATTTGAAACGCCGTTTGTTTCCAGCGCCCCGGTGCCGAATTTCCTCAAGCATGCCCAACTTCAGTAGCCTCGGCAGTATGTTGTCGAAGAAGGGAGTCGCCTTCACACCAAGCTTTGTTCGAATTACATCCTCATTGACCTGATTGGCTCTCAAGAAGATTCGCATCATCCGCTCGACTAGTCGCAATTGCTCATCTGGCTCCGCTGGCCTCGCTGTCCTAGTTTTCTCTTGGTCTGGCCCTATTACCCGAAAACCGGAGTCAGAAAGGGAAACGTTTATCTGAGACGGATCGAAGAATTGCTCGTCGCGTTCGATACGCGCCAACACCGTCACCTCGCAGCCGTCGAGAGTCGACGACGATATCCGAGTGTCAGCATCAAGCTCAAGACGATCAAATCGGCAATTCTGAAAACAACAGTCTTGGAGCTCAGCCCCAGCCAGCGAGGACCCTTGGAAGTACGAATCACGAATAGTGAGACCTGACAGGGTTCTTCCTCGGAGAGCATCTTCCGGAAAAACCATATCCCGGAGCTCAAGATTTTCGAGTTCTTGGGCTAGGGCTATTGAGAGTGTTCCGCAGTTCTCCCGCACGACCGACGCAGCAGACTCCTTTGAAGCGAGTTCCTGAAGAACAGAAAGTGATGCCGGCGCACTGCCTTCCAATCGCCGAACGTGCAATACGGCCTCGTCTACAGCAGTTCTTGAAAGCAAACCCGCCTGAAGCTGTGACCGCAGGTCCGTATACGCACACCTGTTCATCGCCGCGCCGACTGCTTCACCAAGATAGAATGCCCTAAAGTCCTCGTGATCGAATGAAAGAGCGCCGGTACTTCGGTCCGAGACTAACAGAGCATGCTGCTTCAGTCTCTCGCCGATCTGTCGGGCAATTGCGGGTGGCTTTTTTTGAGTCTCGGCAAACATCCCAGCAATTTCCTCCAACAAATCCGGTCGAAGCGAATCAGTTTCGGATAACCACATTTCGTTGGCAATTATTCCCAGAAGTTCGTGATGTTCCTCTACAGTTAAAAGTGGTTGGCGAGGCTCACCTGACTGATCAATCCACTTTTCGTGTGCCTCCCGCTCAACAATCGTATTCACAAACTGGAAAAAGTAGTGTTGTGGCGCATTGCCTATTTGTTCGAGCAGGCCTGGTAATCCAGTCGGACCGTGTGCCACATCAACCAGTCGGCGTGCAAGAACGGCCCGCGTCAAGAGTGGATGGTTCGCGCCCAGACGATTGGCAACCGTGCCATACACGGTGTCAGGATCCTGTAAGCCACGCTTTTCAGCATACTTGAGAAACTGATTTTGACTCCATCGATTCAATGCAAGACGTGCAAAGGCGACTGAGTCCTTTCCTACTGCGTCAAACAGCCGTGCTTGCGCTTTGAAGTTGTGATAGTCAAAGTATGCCTTTCGAGCCGCGATAACCACCGTGCCCGACGACGACAGCGACCTCACAAGATTTCCAAGGGCCGAAATCGCCTCGCCAGATGAACTCGCGATGATCATTTCCTCGAACCCGTCAAAGGCTGGAACAATCACGCCAAGTCGAATCAACTCAATAAATGCATCGTAGTAGAGCAGTTGAAACCGCAGCCGATTGACGAGCGCTGCCACGACGACATCGTCAAAGCGAAGGAACGTCCGCCCACCCAGGGGGATCGGTACAAGCAGCCAGTCAGCACGTTTCGCCTTGAACTGCATTGCTTGATATCGCGCGAGGTAATTTATAAGAGTTGTCTTACCTTCCCCAGCATCTGAAGTGAGGTACAGAACGGAAGTTGTTCCCGCCCGCCTTCGCCGAAGAACTTCGAGCGCACAATCCGTCGCATTTTGACACAACCTATCTTCGGAGCTAGCGGCGAAATCCGGCTGATCTAGTAGTTGACCCGATGGAGTCACAAATCCTTCAGTTTCCGACACATACGCCAGGATGCGATCCGCAAGTAGCGGCACACGGGCAATCCGATTAACTAACCAATTGAACGCCGGAAGCCGTTGTCCTTGTTCGTCGAGAATTAGTTGTCCACCTTGTTGGTACAGGTTGGCTTCAATTAGTTCATCCCGAATCTCCAACAAGAGTGCCCCTTTGGTAATATCGAGATCGGCTTCGTTATCCGCAAATGCGGTGAGCACGCGCCTGAAGTCGTCAAGCAACATTGCCTTCCCTCATTCAAAAGCAGCTTTGACTGTACTGTCCCGTTGCCAGAGAAGCGTATTGAACGGGTGTGGTCCGACCTGCAAGTGGATGAACATGCATGATGCTTGCACCGTATATGAGGGCAACCTGTATACCTGGCCAGAGGTCATCATCGGATGACACAACCGCGAGCTTGCTTCTTGTAGTTGTAGCCAAGTGTAGCAAATCAACCGTGAGCATTGTGTCGACCAATTTCTGTTCTGGTTTACTCAATACGGCTGTAACGCTAACACGGCAACCTGGTTCCGGACACTGTGCATCACGGAGCAACGCGTGCGTCGGGCCGATCACGCATGCAGCAGGCTTGCTACATCCCACATATGGAGGTGGCGCGCAACGGACACTGCTAGGAAGAGACCGCTCTCTGTAGGTGTGTGTCAGGTATCTGCCTGGTGCAGATTCAAGTGTCAATGCAAGCTCCGCGCGAGCGACAATTTGGCGGCCGTGAACCCCATGAGGCCGCGAGATCGGTCGCGGGAAATGAGTTTGCAGAAGCGGTCTAATCAGCTGAGCACGCCGACTTAGATTCGCACCACGAAACCACCCACCATAGAATCGAAAGCGAAGGTGGGTTTCTCCAGCTACAGCAGGACCGAGTGCATCGACAATTCGTGTCACGATATGGACTGGCCCGCGATTGCGTTCCAGATCCGGTACGTTGTCGTAATCAACGAGAACAATCACCTGTGGTCGTGTCCCTTTTGTCCCAGTTTACAGTGGTGTTGGAACTCTTTTCGAGACTTCCGTCGCTAATCTCAAGAGAATGCACGTCCAGACATCGTTTTTGTATGTGGTGGTCGTAGGCTTGGAGGGATTCGCCCCCCGCAGTTTGGTTCACGAATCTGCTATTTCCCCCTTTTCAGCTACAGATCCGGATCCGGATAGACTTACCGGCTTCGAAGATCCTCCGGTTCCCGCCGGTGGGATGGATCTTACTGAGCGGTTCGGGACCTTAGCAAGCGTTTTGGGGGTGACTGGAAGACCCTCGCCCAGCCGACGGGTTGGCCACCGGCAAACCGCAAGAGGTCATATCTCGGTACGGTTTTTTACAATCACCATCCGATGCGCACGCTCTACGCCGCCGAAAATCGTGGCAGAATCAAACTGCCTGGATAGCGTGAAGGCCACCGGCGCCGCGTTCGGCCGAACACTCGTCGCGATGAACACGAACTGCTGCCCGGACCCGGTTTGGTAGAACATCGGGCTCGCGGCTGTTCGAAAGGGCGTTGCGCTAGGCCAGATCTCGGTGCCTGTCGCCGTGTCAAACACATACACGTAGGGGGCGGCACCGCCAAGTAGTACCAGCCCTCCCTTGATCACGAGCGGTCCTGAGTTGTCGTTGGTGCCCAGCCGTTCCGGCAACTTGACATCGCAAAGCAGCGGATGCTGGCGGATCTCTTCGCTCCCTTTTCCGAACGGAGCCTTCCAGGCAATCACGCCTGCGTTGAGGTCAATCGCCACCAGTTGCGCGTAGGGCGGCTTGGTGAGCGGGATCGGGTCGAACTCGCTCTCCGGGGCTTGGGCGGCGCCCGGTCCGCCGGCCTCCCGAAACATGACGAGCGTCGCGTCGTAGGGACAGTTGTTGCTATTGGCGACGTCGACTCGCAGGTCGCCGCCCGCATTTGCGCAAACCTGCTTCGTGTCGGCGTCTTCGGATGTCCGCACGTAAAGGAGCTCGGTTTCCGGGTCGGATACTGCTCCGCTCCAGTTTGCGCCGCCGCTTGAGCCCGGGCGCTGGAGCATTCCCCGCAGGCTGGTCCTGAATAGCGGACCCAGCTGGGACCGCTGCATCCGGGCCACCGCCGTCGCATGGATCTCCGGGGTCAGATCGTTCGCGTCTTCCAGCGACACCCCCTGCCTGCCGAATCGAGTCGCCTTGGTCGGGAATATCTGGGTGGGATTGAGGACCTCGACCGTGCGGGAGTCGAAGGCCTGCACGGTTCCGGGCGGATCGAACTTTCGCTGCACCCCTCGGGCACGCGGCTCCCAACGATCACTATATCCTCGAACACGACCGGAGGCGAGGTTTGGTCGAACTCGTGCCGGCTGACAAGAGGGCAACGGTGGCAGTGTGTCTTTTCATGAAGGGGAATCCGATTGGGAACCGGACCCTGGTCCCGCTGCCTCTTCCGGCAGGGAAGCGTCCGGCTCGGCCTCGAAGCGTCCGGCGAGCAGGTATCGATACAGCTTGAGTGTCAGCCGCTCCTGGTGCTCCTCCAACCACCGCCGTGCGTCCGGCGTCAGCACCAGGGTCTCGCAGGGTCCGTCCGCGCTCACCGTGGGGGCCTGCTCGTCCGAAGGGTCGACGGGCCAGATGGCGTCACCGGGGCCGTACTGGCGGAAGCGCCTGCCGGCGGCTTCATGGGCGGTAGCGCGTCCGGACGTGAGGAGTTGCAGACCTTTGCTCTCCGCACCCGGTCCCGCCAGAGCTTCCCCGGCGGCGTAGCGGCACGGATTCAACCAGCCTCGAAGCTCGTCCATCAGGTCCTCGAAACGAATCTGCCGCTCCAGGTGTCGCTCGAGGTCGTCGGCGGCGCGATGCAGCAGCGCGGCGCGGCGCTGGTCAACCACGCTCGCATTCGCGTTCCACGCGTGAATGACGATCTCCTCACAGCGCTCCAATGCGCGGTCCACATCCGGTTCGACTCGCAAGGCCGCCAGGTCCGACGGGGGAAGGTTGCGCTCCAACAGCGTCCTCAACGGCTCGGACGGCGCGCTCAGGACCACCTGCACTCCGGCCGCGTTCGCCGACTGCAGGAACCGTGCAAGGACGGTCACCGCCGAGAAGTCGAAGCCGGAGACGGCCGCGAAGTCCAGCATCAGGCAGGCCGGACGCGAGTCGGCGCTCAGGGATTGCCTGAGATGATCGGCCAGAGGGCAGACGCTTCCGAAGAAGATGTAGCCGCGCAGCCGGTAGGCGAGCACGCGCTCGCCTTCCTCCAGCAGGATGGCGCGGTCCGGGACGGGACGCGCCTTGGTGCTTCGGCGCTCGCGGGCCGTGAAGCGCGATTGGATCGGGTCCACTCGGCTCAAGCGCACGGCAAAGAACGCCAGGGCGGCCAGCATCCCGGCAGCCACACCCTCCAACACCCCGAAGACCGTCTTGACGCCGACGATCAGCAGGATGATGGCGTACTCCGACCAGGGAAGCCGCTTCCGGCTTCTCACCAGCCCTTCGTCCAGCATGCCGAGGCCGGCGAAGACCAGAACACCTCCCACCAGCGGTACCGGGACCAGCTCCAGCATCCCGTCGCCCAGAAACAGGGCGGCCGCGATGACGAGGGCGGCGACCACGCCGGTCAGGCGAGTGGCGGCCCCGAGCAGCTTGCTGCGCAGGGACGCGGGCACGATCATGCTGGCGGCCGTGCCGCCGCCGAGACCCCCGACCACGCTCGCGAGCCCCGTCGCGCGGAACTCGCGGTCCCATTCCAGATCCTGGTTGGCGGCCATTTCGAGGCCGGCGAGATTCATGACCACCACGATCAGCCCCAGCAGCATCAGCGTCAGCAAGCCTGGGAGCTGCATGGCTATGGCGGTCCAGTCCACATGGGCCAGGTCGGCGGGACGGAAGGCCGGCCAAAGGCTGCCTTCCGAGGTGCCGGTCAGCAAGAGGCCTGTCGCCCTCGCCTCGTCGCCGGAGATGTCGAGGACGGCGAGCAGGAGATGGGTTGCGCCGACGGCAAGCGCCACGCTGGCAGGCAGGATGAGCGGATGGCGCCACCGCTTCATCGCGAGATACAGACCTGTCCCGAAGGCCGCGCCCGGGCCCCACCTCCAGAGCTGCGACGGTTCCACCAGCGCCGGAATCGAGCGCCAGTCGGTCTCCGCCCCCATCAGGGACATGGCGGCCAGGCACACGACTACCCCGATTCCGGCCACGAAGCCGCCCGCGACCGAATAGGGAACGAAGCGCACCAGGTTGGCCAGTCGGTATCGCCCGATCAGGAGAAAGCACACGCCGGTGGCGACCGCGCCGATCATGAGCGCTCCCGCCGTGGTGACGAACAGCGCGTCGCCTTCGGCGTTGGTGGTGGCGCCGATCTGCGCCATCACGATCACCAGCGTGGGAGACAGTCCCGAAATTGCCCCGCGAAAGCCGCCTGCGAGAGCGATGACCAGGCAGGCGGCGAAGTTTCCGAACAGCACCAGGCCGACGCCCTGGGAGGAATAGGGAGCCAGCAGCCCGGAGAATATGAGGCTCCCGAAGGCGATCTGGGAGACCAGCAGCCCCAGGCCCGAGGTGAAGCCGGCCGCCAGCGCCGGAACGGCCTTCGCCGACACGATGTCCGTGCGAAGTTCCGAGGCCAGACTGCGCATCGGAGACTTCGCCGTCACGGTCTCATGCGAGAGCATTTCGCGCGTCCAGTGCAAGCAGCGGTCCGGTCCGTGTGTCGGAGTTGCAGACTGTCGGATGAGAACCTCGCCGGCTTTCTCAAGCCATGCGCGGTTGGTCCCTAATAGTAAGTTAACCGGATTACCCGGTCTACTTTGGATGTGGTAATGGTAGGCCTGGAGGGATTCGAACCCCCGACCTTCGGTTTAGGAAACCGCTGCTCTATCCTTCTGAGCTACAGGCCCGTTGTTGGAGTGAGCGTCCGGCCGGGAAGATCTGCCGGTTCCTGCCGGTCAGGGGATCTTACCGAGCGGTTCGGGGCCTTGGCAAGCGGTTTCGGGGGCGCCGCCAGGTCGCCCGACCCGCTGCTTATGACCCAGACTTGGCCGCCGCCGCGAGCCGGGCGCCGGCCTGCATGTGGCGGTCATCCAGGTTTCCCACCGCATCGAAGGAAAGGGGACGCGGGTCGGCGAGAATGGCGAGATCCTTGCGGTGGCGGGCTTCCTCCAGGTAGGCGGCCGAACATTCCACCTCGGCCAGGGACATGGTGTTGCGAATCCAGAGCAGCCTGGCCTCGGGCGGCTCGGTGAGACCGATCTGGGACAGCATCACCTGGAGCATTTCGCGATCGGTGGGATAGTCCAGGGGAATCATGGCCTCCATGGCGAACCCTCCGGTCAAGGCATTGACCCGGGTCATGCCCACGTCCATCTTTTCCAGCGCCCGGCGGCGGCAGAACTCGACCGTCCCGATGCCGACGGCGCTGCCGTGGGTCAAGGGGCTCAGGTCCCGGACCGCAATGATCCGGATCTTGGGGACCTCGTGCTCCGCCGGGCTGTGCCACAGGTGCTTGCGGCCCACCACGTTCAGGTCCAGCCCCGAACCGCTGATGTTCTTGCCGATCTCGTCCACCAGCAGGATGTCGGCCGCCTGGAAGGGAAGCCGGGGCATCCAGCTCCTGGCCTGGCGGAGCAGGGCCTTTTCTCCCTCCAGCAGAGCCTCGGGCCGGAGCGCCCGGATCCCGGCGGTCCGCCCGTAGCTGTTTTCCACCACGGCCAGCCCGGCCACGATGGAGCATTTGGACAGAACCTCCCTGGCCACGCTGCCCACGATCTGTGCGAAGCTGAAGTCCTTGATGGCCCGGTGGTAGACTCGGGCCCCGTCGTGCTTTCCCAGCCCGATCAGCATCATCTTCATGAGGCCGCTTTCGATCTCGCCCGTGAAGAGTGTGTGGGGCTTCACCCGATTGCAGACCACCACGTGGTCGGCTTGGTAGGCCTGCTTGTCGAAGTGGACGGGAAAGCCCTCGGCGGCCCTGCAGACCACCACGGTATCCATGCTGGATCGGATGGGGCAGCCGCAGAAGTCCTCGGTGATTCCGTAGGACTCGAGGATCTTGCGCTGCCCCTGTGCGGTTCCGCCGCCGTGGCTTCCCATGGCCGGGACGATGAAGGGATTGGCCCCCAGTCTCCGGAAGTGGCGCACGGCGGCCTGGAGGATCGGGCCGATGTTGGCGATCCCCCGGCTTCCGGCAGTGATGGCCACCGCTTGGCCGGGCCGGACCTTCTCCCTCAGGGAAAGACCTGCGAGTTCGGACTCGACCGCTCCGCCGGGATCAGCCAGCTCGGGCCCCTCGAAGCGCTGCCGGACCCGGAACATGCGCGGGAATTCAATCATCTCGTCAAACGCTTGCTGGTAGTGGGGTTTCAAAGTGACTTCATTTGTGCCGCAACGGCTGCCGGCAATAAGGATAGAAACATCGATAGACAGGATCAACAGGAAGAGAGGTCGTTGCATCCGAAGCTTGAAACCAGGGAAGACCTGCAGGAGAGGTTTCCTCAACCGACCTGGGTCAACCGCGGCTTCGCCGCTCTCTCTGAAGTCAAGACGCTGCTCAGGTGGGGGAATTTTATCTGAATGATCATCTCCCGGGCGCCAGCCCGGGGTTCCAGCCAGCCGCGAAGCGGCGGCAGCACTTCGCCTCGCTGGTGAAGCCAGAGGCGCCTTGGGGCCTCCCCGTTCGGCAACAAAAGCAACGTCCCCTTGGGAACGGCAGCGTGAGCCCATGGAACAGAGTTGGCACAAGAGTCGAGCCGCGTAGGCGGCGACAGCACCTGCCCTCGGGTGCAAGTCCGAAGGCGGCGCCGAAAGCATCGGACCGAAGAGCATGCGGGCGGGACGCCCGCGCTCCCGGGGGGCACGACCCTTCGCGGTAACAGTTCTCGCACCCTCCCGAATTTTGCAAAAGGCTCTGTCGTTTCGGACAAGCCGCGTCCCGGCCCCCGACGACGGGGCAGATCATTCGAGGGTGAAACAAGGTTGTTTGACAACAAATTGCAGGTTCCGGGAGCAGGCAAGCGCCCTGTGACGTGGTTGCACTCTATTTTTTATGAACATGGATGCACAGGATTAACAGGATTCGCAAGACGAGACGTTCCTGCACCGGAAGCCGGCTGGGGCGATGACCTGTTGCGGGCTTGCCGATGCTCAGGATTGCGAGCCAGTTGTTTCCTGAAAAAATCCTGTGCATCCTGTTCATCCATGTAAATAAGTCTTTTTGCTCTCGAGGCCGAACCCCGACGCTGGGAATCACAGAGTGTCCTATCCTGTCCCTGGTGGACCCTTCCTCAACCCGTTTTCTTTCACTCGAACCCGGGGGCCGTTCCCATTGAGTGGGTCAAGAACACCGTCTTTCTTCGTGTGACTTCGTGGATAGCTCTTTTTTTCTGTTGTTTCAGGCGGCTTTGGCGGCCGCCCCGACTTTGCACTAAACTGGGTGCCGGCGCCGTGTGGCGGTGCCCCATGGCCGCTTCGTCAGCGCCTCCGTCGGCCGGAGATTCAAGGATGTCCCCTCGAATGGACTCGATTCAATTCGAAGTGGTCCGCAACGCGCTGGTGGAAGCCACCGAGGAAATGGCGGTTTCGCTCAGGCGCAGCGCCTATTCCACCAACATCAAGACCCGGGCCGATTTCTCCTGCGCCTACTTCGACCGCCGGTTGAGACCCATCGCCCAGGCCTTCGGGCAGGCGGTCCACCTGGGGTCGCTGGTGGAGCTGGTGCCCAGGGCTGTCCGGCAGTTCGGCATCGAAAAGCTGGGAGAGGGAGACGCCATCCTGACCAACGACCCCTATTCCGGCGGGGTCCACTTGAACGACGTGACCCTTGTCTCGCCGGTCCATGTCCGGGGAGAGTGCTTCGGATACGTGGCCAACCTGGCCCATCACGTGGACGTGGGCGGAGGCGCCCCGGCCAGCATTGGCGCTTTCCGGGAAGTCTTCCAGGAAGGGATCATCATTCCTCCCATCAAGCTGGTGCGGGGAGGGGAGGTGGTGGAAGACCTTTTTGCGCTGGTGATGGCCCAGATTCGCTCGCGATACGAGACGGCCGGAGACTTCCGGGCCCAGATGGCGGCCAACGTCACCGGGGTGCGCCGCTTGAAAGACCTGTTGAACCGCTGGGGAGCCGAAACGGTGCGGGCCTGCCAGGAGGAGCTGCTGGCCTATACCGAACGGCGGGCGCGCCGGGAACTGGCCCGTCTGCCCCAGGGGGAGTTTTCCGCCGAGGGTGTTGTGGACAACGACGGCTTCACCGACCGGCCGGTGCGGCTGGCGGCCCGGGTGGTGATCGACGACAGGGGAGTCCTGTTCGATCTGAGTGGCTCCGATCCGCAGAGGCCGGCCCCGGTCAACTCCACCTATGCCATGACCTATTCGGCCTGCGCCTACGTCCTCAAGTGCCTGATCGATCCGGACGTGCCCGTCAACCACGGGTTCTACCGCCTGGTGCGGCTGACGGCCCCCGCCGGCACGGTCGTCCACGCCCGGCCCCCGGCCCCGGTGGTGGGTGGCTGGGAGACGCAGACCCGGCTGACGGACGTGATGTTCAAGGCCCTGGCGCCGGCTCTGCCCGAGCGGGTCCCGGCCGGCACCAAGGCCATGCAGTGCCAGGTGGGTTTCGGCGGCACCGACCCCAGGACGGGTGAGCTCTATGCCTTCTACGAGGCCATTGCCGGCGGCTACGGCGGACGGGCCTCCCGCGACGGTCCCGATGCCGTGCAGGCCCACGGCCAGAACACCGAGAACGCTCCGGTTGAGGAGATCGAGATCAATTATCCTGTTCAGATTCTCCGCTACGAGCTGGTGGAGGAATCGGAGGGGGCCGGCAGGCAGCGGGGCGGCCTGGGGTTGCGCCGCGATTACTGTTTTCCCGATCACGCCGTCTCCTTTACCATTTTGGCGGACCGGGACCGCTGGGGCCCCTGGGGGCTGTTTGGGGGATTGCCCGGCCGCAAGGCCAGCTATGTTCTGAATCCACAGGATGCGGCCACCCGGCTGGGCTCCAAGGTGACCCTCCAGCTCCGGCCGGGGGACGTGGTCAGCTACCGCACCTGCGGCGGGGGCGGCTACGGAGACCCTGGTCAACGGGACCCGCAAGCCGTGGCCCGAGACGTGCGGGAGGGCAAGGTCGGCCTGGAGCGGGCCCGGCGGGTGTACCGGGTGGCCGTCGACCCGGTCGGACTCCGCTTGAACGAGAAGGGCACCCGGGAGCTGCGCCGGGGGCGACCCGCTCCCAGAAACGAATGAACACCAAGACAGGTGGACTTTCTTCAACGACAACCGGCGCTAAAATGCTTCTGCGCGGTATGACGATCTCATTCTGGAGCAGGGACATGTTCCGTTAGACCGATTTGTTGTATTGGGGAACATGGATAGACAGGATGCACAAGATAATCAGGACGAGAAGCTGCGCCAAAGGAAGCGGACTCGCTCAATGATCGGCTGCGTCTTCGAGGTGCTCCATGAGCTTGGAAACCGGTTTTGGAATCCTTGTTAAAGCATGGGCGATGGTTGAGCTCAAGACGGTGAGACCGCCCGCCAAAAAAATCCTGTATATCCTGTCCATCCATGTTAATAAACGACCTACTCATGCTCGGCTTTGAACCGGCTTCCCGATACCCGGCACCGGCCAATGTTTCAATCAAGATGTTTATACGCATCGATCCAAGCACTATCCACTATCCACTTAGCCGCACTCCCGCCTCCCACCACGGCGCCGCTCAAGCGAAGTGAAACAGGAGTGTTTCAGGAAAGGACGGGGTCCAGTGGCCTATCGGCTGGGAATCGACATCGGCGGCACCTTTACCGACGCCACCCTGATCAACGAAGCCACCGGTGAAATTCGGATCGGCAAGGTCCCCTCCACCCCCAGGGACCATTCGCAGGCTTTGCTGGAAGCCGCTCACCGAATTCTGAGCGACAACGGCGTCGACCCCGCCCAGGTGACCTACCTGGTGCACGGGACCACCGTGGCCACCAACGCCATCATCGAGGGAACCATCGCCCGCACCGGCTTCGTCACCACCGAGGGCTTTCGAGACCTTCTGGAGATCGCCCGCCAGATTCGTCCCAGCCTCTACGACCTCCAGTTCGAGAAGCCCAGGCCGCTGGTGCCCCGCTACCTCTGTTTCGGGGTCCCCGAGCGCCTGGATGCCCGGGGGCAGGTGGTGACGCCCCTGGATGAATCGGCCGTGGCCCGGGTGGCCGCTCGCCTGGCGGAGGAGGGGGTGGAATCGGTTGCCGTCTGCCTGCTTCACGCCTACGCCAACCCGCAACACGAGAAGCGGGTGGGGCGGATGCTGCGGCAGGCCCTGCCGCGGGTTCCACTCTCCCTGTCCAGCGAGGTGGCTCCGGAGTTCCGCGAATACTTCCGGGCCAGCACCACCGTCATCAATGCCGCCATCCAGCCGGTGGTGGCCCGGTACCTGCAGCGCATCGAGAGTCAACTGCGAAAGGAAGGACTGGAGGCGGAACTGCTCCTGATGCAGAGCAGCGGCGGGGTCTTCACCTTCGCCGAGGGACGGCGCCGGCCCGTGTTCATGGTGGAGTCCGGGCCCGCCGCCGGAGTCATCTCGGCAGCCTACCTGGGGAAGGAGTTGAACTTTTCAGACCTCATCTCCTTCGACATGGGGGGCACCACCGCCAAGGTGGGACTGATCCGGGACGGGACTCCCAGGATCACCAAGGACTACGAGGTGGGCTCCTCGGCTCATGCCGGGACCGGCGCCCAGCGGGGGTCCGGCTATCCCATCCGCACCCCCGTGATCGATCTGGTGGAGATTGGAGCCGGCGGCGGGTCCATCGCCTGGGTGGATTCGGGTGGAATCCTTCGAGTGGGGCCCCGGAGCGCCGGAGCCGAGCCCGGTCCCGTCTGTTACGGACAGGGGGGCGGCGAGCCCACGGTGACCGATGCCAACCTGGTTCTGGGCCGCCTGCAGCCGGACCACTTCCTGGGAGGCAGGCTCACCCTGGACGTGGAGGCGGCCCGCCGGGCCATCCGGGAAAAATGCGCCGATGCCCTGGGAATGGGAGTGGTGGAGGCCGCCCACGGCATCGTGGAGATCGCCAATGCGGCCATGGTGAACGCCCTGCGGCTGGTTTCGGTTCAGCGGGGCTACGACCCCAGGCGGTTCGCCCTGGTGGCCTTCGGCGGGGCGGGACCGGTGCATGCCAACCGCCTGGCCGCCGAGATGGAGATGCCCACCACCATCGTCCCCCCCAGTCCGGGGACCACATCGGCGCTGGGACTGCTGGTCACCGACCTCAAGCACGAGTTTACGACCACTCTGATCCAGCGGCTGGACCGGCTCGACCTTGCCGCCGTGGAAGGGACCTATCGCAAGCTGGAAGCTCAGGGACGAGAGACGCTCGGCAGGGAAGGGGTGCCGGCGCGGGACATCGGCTGCCAGTGGCAGGCGGACCTTCGCTACGTGGGACAGAGCTACGAGCTGAGTGTTCCCTGGGCGGAGAACCGCGTCGATGCCTCCACGGTTCAGCAGGCGGCCGAGCAGTTTCACCGGGAGCACGACCGGGCCAATGGATTCAGCGCGCCGGAGGAGCCGGTCGAGCTGGTCAACCTCCGGCTGGCGGCCGTCGGCCGCATCCGAAAGCCCGGACTGCGGCGACGGAAGGCCGCCGGGCGGGACCTGTCCTCGGCCCTGAAGGCCACCCCCTCCGTCTATTTTGCCGAAAGCGGCGGCTATGTCCCCTGTCCCCTCTACGACCGCTACCGCCTGGAGCCCGGACACCGGATCGAGGGGCCCGCCGTGGTGGTGGAGCTGGACTCCACCACGGTCATCCATCCGGGTTGCCTGGCGGAGGTGGACAGCCACGACAACCTGATTCTGAGAAACCGGGCGCCCCGCTGATGGATACTCCCGAACCCTGCCAGGTGGCCCTATTCAAGGATCTGATGATCCCCATGCGGGACGGGGTGCGCCTGGCCGCCGACATCTACCGCCCGGCCCGAGCCGGAGAGGTGCTGCCGGGGCCGTTTCCGGCCCTGTTGGTGCGCACCTCCTACGACAAGCAGGCGGAGTGGCTCATCGACGAAGTGGCCGACTGCTTCACCCCGAGGGGGTTCGTGCTGGTGCTGCAGGACCTGCGCGGCCGGCACCGATCCGAGGGAACGGGCCAGTATTTCCATACCGTCAACGAAACGGCGGGAACCGACGGTTACGACACGGTGGAGTGGATCGCGGCCCAGCCCTGGTCGAACGGCCGGGTGGGCGCCATGGGCAGCTCCCATCTGGGCCTGGTGCAGATCCACATGGCCCTCTACCGCCCGCCCCACCTGCGGGCCATCTGGCCCGACGTCAGCCCCACCAACAGCTATGCCCACCAGGTGCGCTGGGGCGGAGCCATGCAGCTCCACATGTTCGGGGCCCTCTTCCTCCATGCTCATGACGCCCAGGAAATCCGGGACGACCCGGCGGCCCGGCAGCGGGTGCTGCGGGGTATGGAGCGTATGGGAGACTGGGTCCGCCGGACGCCGTTCCAGCCGGGAGGGACCCCGCTGGCGGCGGTCCCCAACCTGGAAAAGACCCTGCTGGACTACTATCGCCGGGGGGCCTACGACGAGTTCTGGCGGCTCGAAAGCAACGATTTCGAACAGCACTTCCGTCGCCACGCCGACATCCCGGGCACCTGCAGCGGCGGCTGGTACGATCCCTTCGCCATCGCCACCACCCGCTACTACGCGGCCATGGCCCGGCAGAACCGGTCGCCGCAGCGGCTGGTCATGGGTCCCTGGACTCACGGGGGCATGCGCGCCGGAGTTTCCTTTGCGGGGGACGTCGATTTCGGCTCCGAGGCGGCCTGGGGCCGCGACCGCTACAACCGGGAGCGGCTCTCCTGGTTCGAAGGCTGGCTGAAGGACCCTCCCCCTCCGCCGCACCCCGGTCCCCCGGTGCGTCTCTTCAGAATGGGCGGAGGCAGCGGCCGAAAGACCGACGAGGGAAGATTGAGCCATGGAGGGGAGTGGCGCTGCGAAAGCGAGTGGCCCCTGGCCCGCACGCGCTGCCGCGCCTTTTACCTGCGCAGCGGTGGAGGACTGAGTCCCTCCCCGCCACCTGCAGGCGAGGCGCCCGCCGGCTTCACCTTCGACCCCTCCCATCCCGTGCCCACCATTGCCGGGGCCATGACCAGCATCTTCGAGCTGGTTCCCCTGGGCGAGCTGGCGCAGTCCCCCTGGTCCGGGTTCATCCCCGCGCGAGCCCGAATGCGCAGCCTGGTGACCGAAGGAGCCGCCGACCAGAAGGAGCAACCGGGGCTGTTCGCCTGCCGGCCCCCGTTCCCTCGCCTGTCGCAGCGGGCGGACGTGCTGGTCTTTCAGACGCCTCCCCTGCAGGAGGACGTCGAGTTGACAGGACACATCACCGCCAGGCTATGGATTTCCTCCACCGCTCCGGATACCGACTTTACCGTCAAGCTCCTGGACGTCTATCCTCCCAATCCGGACTATCCGGAGGGCTACGATCTGAACCTGGTGGACGGAATCCTCCGGGTTCGTTACCGCAACGGATTCGAGAAGGAAGAGCCGATGCGGCCCGGCGAGGTCTATGCCATCGAGATCGACCTGCCGCCGACCAGCAACTGCTTCAAGGCCGGCCACAGGATTCGGGTGGACGTTTCCAGCAGCAATTTCCCTCGCTTCGACGTCAACCCCAACACCGGCGAGCCCACCGGAAGGCATACCCGCTCGCAGCCGGCCCGCAACACGGTCTACCTGGACGCCGGCCGGCCCTCGCACCTCGTCCTGCCCGTCATTCCGAGGAGTCGTTCCCGATGAAACCACTCCATCGCCATACGCCCCTCTGGGAGTCCCGTCCCCTCGGCGCCCGGCTGGGCGCGCGGGTCTGGCTCAAGCTGGAGGCCTTGCAGCCCACCGGCTCCTTCAAGATCCGGGGCGTGGGTCACGCCTGCCAGTCGGCCCTGTCTGAAGGGGCTCGGGCCCTGGTGGCTTCATCCGGGGGCAATGCCGGCTATGCTGTGGCCTACGCCGGTCGCCGGCTGGGCCTGCCGGTCACGGTGGTGGTTCCCGAGACGACCGCCAGCCTCATGCTGGAGCGGCTCCGCGGCGAAGGAGCCTCCGTCATCCAGCAGGGCGCCGCCTGGGACGACTCCCATGCGCTGGCCCTGGATCTGGCGCGCCGTCAGGAGGCGGCATACATCCACCCCTTTGACGATTCCAGGATCTGGGCCGGCCACGCCAGCCTGGTGGGGGAAGTCGGGAAGGCCGGGGTGAAGCCGGACCTGGTGGTGCTGGCGGTTGGCGGCGGCGGGTTGCTGTGCGGCGTGCTGGAGGGAATGCACCGGGCCGGCTGGCAGGGTGTGCCGGTCTGCGCGGTGGAGACCGAGGGGGCCGACTCGTTTTACCGGTCGGTCGAGGCCGGGCGCCTGGTGACCCTGCCGGGCATCGATTCGCTGGCCACCTCCCTGGGAGCCCGCCAGGTCGCTGCCCGGGCACTGGCCTGGACAGAATCTCATCGGATCCTCCCCTGGGTGGTGTCGGACCGGGCCGCGGTGGGGGCGGTGCTGCGCTTCGCCGATGACCATCGGCTGCTGGTGGAGCCTGCCTGCGGCGCGGCCCTGGCGGGTGTCTACGACCGGGCCGAACCACTGCTGGGTGCGGAGACCGTCCTGGTGGTGGTGTGCGGCGGGGCCGGAGTCACCCGGCAGCTCCTGGAAAAGTGGAGAGTGGAGAGTGGAGAGTGAAGAGTGGAGAGTGGTCAGCGGAGGATTTCGGGAGCCGGTACGTGCCTGACCACTTGGTTGGGTTTTTTGAACGACTGCGCCGAGACCGACAAGTTGCTTAACGTTTGGGTCTAATCACTATCCACTAATCACTAGCCACTATTCACTGTTGTTCCAGGCAAGGAGGGCTTCATGCAACGTCGCGCTTTTCTGAAACAGGTTTCCGGGACAGGGCTGGCTACGGGGTCTCTGCTGTCGGGCAGCCTTGGGGCTGCCGGTCGCCGGGGGAGCATGCAGGATCTCGCCGAGATCGGCATGGTGGTGGCTCACGGCTGCCATGCCCAGGCCGTCTGGGCCGATACCATGAATCCGGCTCCCGGTCGGATGCGAACCAACGGCATGGTTGTCACCAAGGTCTGGAGCTTTCGGCCCGATTTTGCCGCTCGTTTTGCGGAACGTTTCCCGGGAGTCGAGACCGTCAACAACCTCGAGGACCTGGTCGGGACGGTGGACGGGGTCTACATCGACGCCATGCCTGCAGTCTCCCTCTACCACCTGCTGGCCCGCCCCTTTCTGCTGGCCGGAATGCCGACTTTCGTGAATCGGCCCTTTTCGACTTCCATCGAGAAGGCCAGGCTGATCATCGAGGCGGCTCGCCAGGGGCAGGCGCCGCTGATGAGCAATTCCACCTGGGAATTCGCCGAGAGCGTGGGGGACTTGCAGGACAAGGCCTCCCGGATGCCCCATATCCTGGGTTATGCGGCCCACAATTCGATGAGCGATTACTACACCCACGGCGTCCACGGGATCTACTACATTGCCGCCGTGTTGCGGGAGGAACGGAAAAAGGGCCGGGGGAAGTGCCTCCAGGCCTCCTATTTGACGCCCGACTGGCGGAAACCGCCCGGGGCGCTGAGTTTCGTCCATGAGGACCGCGACGGCCGGTTCTTCTATGGTCAGCTCCACCTGCAGTCGGACATGGACGGCCAGGCCTACCTGCGACTGTTCGGGGATCGTTCCGGAGATTTCGAGGGCAAGATTCCAGCCAGTCCCGGGTGGTTTCGCTACAACACCTGGAATGCGATGCAACTGGTCATACAGGAGATGATTCTGAAACGGACCCCGCCCGAACAGGGCGACGACCTGCTGGAAAAGGCCACCATGTTCCTGATGGGTTTCAAGTCCGCCCTGGAGGGCAGGGGGGCTCCCGTGAGCCGCAAGGAGGTGGAGGGTTGGGAAATCCCACCCCCGTCGCTCTCTCTCAGGAAGGAAGGATATCCGTCCGACAGCGTCTTCCAACACCCCTATTCTGCCGATGAGCTGAAGAGTCTGGAGCGCTACCTTTCCTGAACGAGAATCCACTTGACAGTCAAATTCGACCCCCACCAGCGCACCCTGACCTTGAGCGTGGGGGATCTCTGCTCCGAAGCGGCCGCCTCCGGAAGCCTCAACCTGGTTTCGTTGGGGGACCTGCGCGGCGAACTGGGCAGGGAAGTCCACCAGGAGTATCAGTCGGCCCAGTGCCGCGCTTTCCCCGGGTACCGGGCCGAGGTGCCTCTGGGCTGCGAGTTCGAAGTCGACGGATACCGGGTGACCGTTCAGGGACGGATGGATGGGGTCTACCGGGACGAGGTGGGCTGGGTGGTGGAGGAGGTCAAGTCGAGGCTGGGTCCGGTGGAAACCGGGGAGGAATCGCCCGTGGTCCCGGCCCACCTGCTGCAGTTGAAGGTCTACGTGCATCTCTGGATGAAGACTCATGCACCCGATGAAGTTCGCGGGCGGCTGGTTGTCATCAGTTGCAGCGACCGGAGCAGCCACCGCCTGGAGGTGGAGTCGGACGTTCCGTCCATGGACCGGTTTCTGGAAAACCGGGTCGGCGAGATCCTGGCGGAGCTGCAGCGAAGCGCCCGGCGGGAGGACGAGGCTCGGCGTCTGCCCCCCTTGCCTTTTCCCTATCCCCAAATGCGCAAGGGGCAAGATGACCTGGTGGAAGCCATTGAGGAGGCGCTCCAATCCACCCGGCCCCTTCTGGTTTCCGCCCCCACCGGCATCGGCAAGACGGTGGCGGCGCTTTATGCCGCCTTGAGGTTCAGCCGCCGCCGCGGCCTTTCGGTGTTCTTTCTGACCTCCAAGACCACCCAGCAGCGCATAGTCGCCGGCACGCTGAGCCTTTGGGATGAAGCGCGGAGCCAGGAGAGGCGATCGGGTCGTCCCTTCACGGGTCTGATCCTCCGCTCCAAGGAGAAAATCTGCGCCAATGACGTGGTCTGCTGCCACCCCTCTCGTTGCGCCTACGCGCGGGACTTCTACGGCAAGCTGGAGAGCAGCGATCTGAAGAGGACCCTGGCGGACTTCACCGTGATCACGCCCGACCTGGTGTACCAGCGGGCGGTGGACAACGAGATCTGCCCTTTCGAACTTTCGGTGGAACTCTTGCCGGAGGCCGATCTGGTGCTGTGCGACTACAACTACCTCTACGATCCGCGGATCAGCCTCAAGCGCCGGTTTTCCGGAGACAGCCGTGCGGCGGTGGTGATCATCGACGAGGCCCACAATCTGTATGGACGGGCACGGGACGCCTATTCCCCGCGGCTGGATCTGGGAGGGATTCGCAGCCTCAAGAAGAAGATGCAGGCCCTGGCGGGCAAGGCGGACGCTTCCCAGGCCGCTATCGAGTTTGGGCAGGGGGAGGGGATGGCGACCGCCGGGGCCGAGGACGCCGGCTTCGCCCGGGACGCGGTGGACTGCCTGAACGAACTGGAGGCCTACTTCGGAGAAGTCCGCGCCGATTTCCGTGAGAGTTCGGAGGGGACTCCCTTTCCCGTTCGCCTGGACAACGAATTCTTCGGCAATCTCGGGGACCGCTTCCACGATCTGCTGCGCCGCTACCTGCTGGACCCGAGGCGCCGGGCGGCTCCTCGTGGAGAGGACGAGTTCCTGGAAATGGCTCGCGGCCTGGAGGAGTTCCGCACGGTCCTCGAGATCGAGGGGGAGGAGTTCGTTCACCTCTACGATGAGACCGGAAAATCGCATCAACTCCGCATCCTCTGCCTGAATCCCGCCCTTCAACTGCAGAAGCGGCATCGGACCTTTCACTCGGTGGTGGCCATGTCGGCCACCCTGTCCCCGCTCGAGTTCTACCGGGACGTGCTGGGTTTCGAACCCGACGCCAGGTTGCTTTCCCTGCCCTCTCCCTTCCCCCCGGACAACCGCAAGGTGGTGGTGGTGCCCGAGGTCTCCACCCGATTCCGGCATCGGACGGAGACCGCTCCCCGCGTTGGGCGAATCATCGAACGGGTGGTGGCCGCCAGGCCGGGCAACTACCTGGTCTTTTTCCCCAGCTTCGAGTACCTGGGCGCGGTCCGTTCCTGTCTCCATTCGGAGGGCTACCGCCTGCTGGTTCAGAAGAGAACCATGGGAGACCACTCCCGCAATGCACTGTTGGAGGAGCTCGGCGCAGTCGGCCCGCCTCACCTGCTGCTGGGGGTGCAGGGGGGGATTTTCGCCGAAGGGGTCGACTATCCGGGAGATCTGGCCATCGGGGTCATCATCGTGGGACCGGCGCTGCCCCGGGTCGGCCGCGAGCTCGATCTGACCCGGCAGTACTTTGAAGAGCAGTACGGCCGGGGCTTCGAGTATGCCTGCCTCTTTCCCGGGATGAACCGGGTGGTTCAGTCGGCGGGGCGCGTGATTCGCTCCGAGACCGATCGAGGGGTGATCGTGCTCATCGGACAGCGGTTCGGCTACGAGAACTACATGAGCCTCTTCCCTCGGGACTGGTACGAGTCGTCCCCGGCCGAGCTGGTCTCGAGGGCCTATGAGGATGAACTGGCGCGGTTTTGGGGTGAGCGCCAGCCCGCCTCCCGCCCCGGTCCCGACTCTTCGTCCCCCATTTGACAGAGGTGGCCGCATCGGCTAGGATTCAGCGTTTCTCTGGCAGCGCCGGCCCCGGCCGCGGACGGGGGACCGAATGGAGCCGCAGAGCGGCGGCAGCAGTCAGCCGTGGGCGTAAGCCGGGCGCAAGCCATTGGAAATAGTGGCTGAACTTCCGAGCCGCGAAGGCGGAGACGGCACGGTGCTCCGCCGGCGAGAGGCAATGCGCTAAACAGGCTCCCCGTCCGCGGCCGGGCGGGCAACCAGAATCGAGAGGCTCCGGATGGTTGCGAGGAGAGTCGCCAGCACCGTGCTGCCGACCGCCCAGGGCGAGTTCGACCTGTTCGGCTACGAGGCCGTGCCGGGCGGGGCCGCCAAGTGCTACGTGGTCTTGTCGAAGGGCGCCCTCACGGCGGCATCGGCTCCGCTGGTCCGAATCCAATCCCAGTGCCTGACCGGTGACGCTTTCGGCTCGACCCGGTGCGACTGCGGCGAGCAGCTCAGGGTCGCCATGCGAATGATTCAGACGGAAGGGCAGGGAGTCATCATCTACCACCCGGAGGAGGGAAGGGGAATCGGCCTGCTCAACAAGTTGCGGGCCTACGAGCTGCAGGACCAGGGGATCGATACCGTGGAGGCCAACCACCGGTTGGGGTTCGATGCCGATCAGCGCGACTATTCCGTCTGCGCCGAGATCGTCAAGGATCTGGGGTTTTCCCGGGTGCGGCTGCTCTCCAACAACCCCGGCAAGCTCAAGGCCCTGGAAGATGCCGGAATCCAGGTCCTGGAGAGGATCCCCATCGAGATTTCTCCCCGATGCACCACCCGGAAATACCTCAAGACCAAGAAGGAGAAGCTGGGTCACTGGTTGAGCCAGGTGTGAGCCGGCGAAGAACGCGGGGTAGGAGAAAACCTATGGCCGAGAGTCACGGCAGAGTCGCCGCAAGTCATCTCCCACCCGGCTTGGCGGTGGCATGCCTGGTCTGCCTGGTGCTGGCGGGCTGTTCCGGCTCCCGCTCTCCCTGCCTTCCCGGGTTTGTGGCTCTCAACCGGCCGGCGCCCGAGTTCGCCGTCCAGGACCGGGGCGGCCAGGTGCACCGGCTGAGTGACTTCAGGGGCAAGGTGGTGCTGATCAATTTCTGGGCCACCTGGTGTCCTCCCTGTATCGTGGAAATGCCCTCCATGGAGTCGCTCCGCAAGGAGATCGACGAGACCCAATTGAAGATCGTGGCCCTCAGCGTGGACGATTCCTGGGAACCGATCGACACCTTTCTCGAGAAATACTCCTTCGGTTTCGGAATCTACGCGGACTTCCAGGAAAAAGTCGCCAAACTCTACGGCACCCACATGGTTCCCGAGACCTATATCGTGGACAAGCAGGGCGTCATCCTGTGCAAGGTGACCGGAGACCGGGACTGGATGGAACCCGCCATGATCGCCTTCCTCAAGAGGCTGATTGCGGCATAGCCTCCCCCGTCCCCAGGCCGGTTCCGGTCAGGCCGGCCGTGCCCATACGACCCTCGCTGATCCGGAACAGGTCCGGGAACTTCGTCATCCAGCGCCGGTTGGCGGAGGGAATGTACTGGCGGCTGTTGGCCTCGATGGCATGGACCCCGGGCAGGCGGGCGGCCAGGCCGGCCGAGTGGACCAGGGACAATCCCGGGCAGGTGAGGTCCTGAACGCAGAGGTAGGCTCCATACTTCTGGGCGGCCGCGGCCAGAAGCAGGGACCGGGATTGTCCCTTGCAGGTCTTCAGGGCCACGCCGGTGTAGCCGACCTCGCGGGCAAGCCGAAAGGATTCCAGATCCACCAGGGCCTCGTCGGCCACCAGTGGAACCTTCCGGGACGCCCGGTGCAGGAGGATCCTGGGAGGGCCGGCCAGATTGCGGGAGGTGGGCTGTTCCACGTACTGCAGCCGGGCCGTCACCGACGGCGCCCGCCGCTCGATCTCCCCCAGGAAGTCCAGCAGGTAGTCCACGTCCCGGCAACCTTCGTTGAAGTCCAGGGAGTACTTCCAGTCCCGGACTCTCCGCTTCCCCTGGCCGGCGCTCACCACCCGCTCGATATCCGCCATTCTGTTCGCGTCCAGGCGGAGGTCGTCCCCGTTCAACTTCACCTTGAAGTGGGTGAGGCCCTCGGCGGCAATCCATTCCGCCAGGGTCTGCGGCAGGCCGTCCTCCAGGGCCGGGGCGCCTTTCAGGGAATCCAGGGGATCGGAGGCGCCGACCGAGTGGTAGAGGTGCAGGTAGGGCGCCGGGCTTCTCCGCAGGTAGCGGTCCAGCCACTCCCCCTTGAAGTCTTCTCCCAGGTAGTGGCCGAGGTCCCGGCCCATGAACTCGGGGCCGTAGGCGTGGTAAGTGTCCACCCCGTTGACTTTCCCGAAGGCGTCGTGGACGGCCAGGTCGTAAGCGCTGGCGACCACCAGGGCGCAGAGCTTGGGCATGGGCTCGGTCAACCGATTCTCGGCGCTGACCCGGGCGGCGGCCTCCAGGTAGAGCGGCTCCAGGCCGCGGTAGAGGTCGATGGGATGGGCCCGTCGGCGATGCTGGGCGGTGATGGACGCGATCCGCTCAGCCAGCATCCGCATGGCCCCCAGTGACTGATCGTGGGTGACCCGGGAGGAGGGGAAGGCCCAGGCATTGCCCATGGGCATCGAACTCGCTCCCCGGGCCTGCCTGCCGCGCCCGTTCCTGACCAGGACGGAGACATTCAAAAGGGTGAGATGGGTGATGGTCCGGCCGCCGAACCGGTAAGGCATGCGCAGTCGGAAGTCTTCGAAGTCATGATGGGCCTCCAGGACCTGAATGTCGCCGGGCCGGGGAGCGGAGGGGGTCTTGGAGAGGGTCACGAACGAATCCCTCAGGAAAGCGCCAGGTCGCGATGCAGCACCTTGGCGGTGTAGCCCTTCAGGTTCAGCATCCCGCCGATCTGGTTGGCTACCGCGACCGATCGGTGCCGGCCTCCGGTGCAACCGAATGCGATCGTCAGATAGCTCTTGCCCTCGATGGCGTAGTTGGGAATCAGGAACAGGAACAGGTCCTCCAGGCGTTGGAGAAACTGCCGGGTCTGATCGAACGACTGAACGTAGGAGGCCACTGCGGGGTCGTTCCCGTTCTTTTGCTTGAGATGGCGCACGAAGTTGGGATTGGGCAGGAAACGGACATCGAAGACCAGGTCGGCCTCGGCGGGCAGGCCGTGCTTGAATCCGAAGCTGACCAGCGAAATGAGGAGAGCCGTCGAGTCCCGCTCCTGGAACTTGTCGACGATGAATCGTCTCAGTTCGTGGACGTTGAAAGGACTGGTGTCGATGACTTGGTCGGCCAGTTTCCTCAGGGGAGCCAGCCGACGCCGCTCCTCGGCCAGGGCGGCGGCAATGGGCTCGTCTCCCTTGAGCGGATGCGGCCGGCGGGTCTCGCTGTAGCGACGGATCAGGGAGCCGGGAGTGGCCTCCAGGTAGACCAGGGTGATGGTCAGGGGCGTCGTCTTCAGGGTTTCGAACAGCTTGGGGAACCTGGCCAGTTCGTCGCCCTCGCGCACGTCGATCACGATGGCGGCGCGCTTGATTTGCGCCCGGGCCTGGTTGCAGAGTTCGGCGAACTTGGGAATCAGCTCCAGGGGGAGATTGTCGACACAGAAATACCCCATGTCCTCAAAGGCCTTCAGGACCGTATCTTTGCCGGATCCGCTCAGGCCCGTGATGATGACAAGGGGAATTCCGACTTGCATGTGTCCAGCGACCCGGCGAGAAGTGCGGGCTAGGGTTCAATCAGCCCGAAGTTGCCGTCCTTGCGCTTGTAGACGACGTTGACTTTCTCAGACTCGGCGTTTCGGAAAACCAGGAAATTACCGTTGCCGCCATTGAATTCCTGGACGGCCTCCTCGACGGTCATGGGCTTGGCGGCGAAAGCGGTTGACTTGATGATGCGTGGGGCCTGCGACGGGGGCCGGTTCGAGCTCGGAGAGTTGGAGGACGGGCGGGAGGCGGAGTGGCGCTTTCTGGTGATTTTCTTTCCCTTGTGCTTCAAGGCCTGCCGTTCAGCCTTTTCCAGCACGGCATTGATGGAGGCGTACATGTCGTTGGTTTCTTCAAGTCCGTTGATGTCCAGGGATCTGGAATGCAAATGGATCTCGGCGATTTGACGGTGCTTTTGAACCGTCAGCGTCATGTGAACGTGGATGGCTTCCCCCAGGATCTTGCGGATCTTCTTGAGGTGCCCTTCAGTGAAATTCCGCAAAGCAGGAGTGACTTCAATGTTTCGCCCCGTATATGCCACCTGCATTGGGTCCTCCCTCGTGATTCACACGCGCCGTCCTGCTTCTCGTCAGGGGCCGCCCGCTCCACCCGCGGGGGGCAGACGACGGCGCCGCCGCGGGCGGCTTATCGATTTGCCTGGGCCGACTTGGGACGCGAGAGCGAATTCGTTCTGATGCGGCGCTGATGAGTGCTCAGGATCTTCAGGTCTTCGCGGTACTTGGCCACGGTTCTCCGGGTGACCATGATGCCTTCGCCGTTCAGTCTCCGCGTGACCTGCTCATCGGTCAACGGCCTGGTCGGGTCTTCTTCCTGAATGAGCTGCTTGACTCTGCGTCGGGCAGTGGTCAGCGGAATGAGAGTCCCGGCAGGGCCTTGAACCCCTTCGGAGAAGAAAAAACGCAGTTCGTAGACTCCGTGAGGGGTTTGGGCGAACTTGTCGGCCACCGCACGGCTGACCGTCGATGGGTGAACCCCCACCTCCTCGGCGACCTCCTTGATCATCATGGGCCTCAGATGATCGAGGCCGTGATTGAGGAAATCGGTTTGTCGCCGCACGATGGACTTGCAGACACGAAAGATGGTCTGCTTGCGCTGTTCGACGTTCCTGATGAAGCGGAGGGCCGAGGAATAGCGCTCCTTCACGTATGCCAGGCCTTCCTTGGAAATGCCGCCCCGGCTGATCATTTTTCGGTATCGTCCGGATACCCGCAACTGAGGCAGGTCGTCCTCGTTAATGGTTACCGAATAGCCGTTCTCGCCCTTGACGATGAACACGTCGGGCTCGACGACCCGGGGCTCCGGCTTGTTGAAGCGCTGGCCCGGCCGGGGGTCCAGGTCCCGAATGATCCCGATTCGGGACAGAACCAGCGCGAGCGGTTTGTCCAGGGCCCGGGCAATTTCCGCGTAATGCTGGTTTTGCAGCCGCTTCAAGTGATTCCTGACGATCTCGATGGGGATGGCCTGGTCCCCGGGAAGGTGTTTCAGTTGTATCAGCAGGCATTCCTGCACGTCTTGCGCCCCGACGCCCGCCGGATCGAAGGTCTGGACAAGCTGCAGGGCTCGGGCAATTTCCCCGGATGCATGGTTGCCGGTAGCGGCGAGTTCTTCGAGGTCCGCCGTCAGATACCCGTCCTGGTTGAGGTTGCCGATGATGGAGGCGGCCGCGTTGCGGATGGGCTCCGGAGCCACCGACAGGCTCAGTTGCCACTGAAGGTGGTCGTAGAGGTTGGTGGGTTCCGCCAGAAAGTTCTCGAAGGCGGGACGTTCGGTGACCTCGACCGAACCCTGGGTGCGATAGCCGGGATCCAGGTAGTCGTCGAAAAAGCTTCCAAAGTCGATGTGTTCAAAAGGATCGTTGGGCTCGCCGTTCTGAGAGCCGGTGATCTCGATGATCTCCTTGTCGGCGGGGTCGGAAGCCCGCTCCTCTCCGGCGGGACCGTCCTCGTTCGGGTCCGTGATCTCGGTGGCTTCTTCCAGCACGGGATTTTCCATCAGTTCCTGGGAGATCATTTCGGCAAGTTCCAGCTTGTTGAGCGCCAGGACACTGACCATCTGAACCAGGCTGGGGGTCAGCACCTGCTTTTGAGTCGGTTTGAGGTTGAGCCGCTGCTTCAGGAAAGCCATGGCTGTTATTCCAAGCGAAAGTTTTCTCCCAGGTACAATCGCTTCACCTGTTGATTCAAGGCCAACTCCTGGGGAGTCCCTGCCTGCAGGATCTTTCCGTCATTGATGATGTAGGCGCGATCCGTCACCCTCAGGATTTCCCGAACGTTGTGGTCGGTGATCAGGACCCCGATGCCCTTGGCCCGCAGCCTGTTTACGATGCGCTGAATGTCCAGCACCGCAATCGGATCGATCCCGGCGAAGGGCTCGTCCAACAGAATGAATGACGGAGAGATGACCAGCGAACGGGCGATCTCGACTCGCCGTCTTTCCCCACCCGAAAGCGCATCGCCGAGGTTCTTGCGCACATGGTTCAACCCCAGCTCTTCAACCAGGGCGTCCAGCCGTTTCCGCCTCTGGGCCCTGGTATGGGGAAGCGTTTCCAGAATGGCCAGGATGTTGTCGTCAACCGACAGCTTGCGGAAGACGGAGGGCTCCTGGGGCAGATAGCTGATACCGCTCCGGGCCCGGAGGTACATGGGCAGATCGGTTATTTCCCGGCCGTCCAGGAATACCTGCCCCCGGTCGGGAGAAGTGAGTCCCACCAGGATGTAGAAGGTGGTTGTCTTTCCGGCTCCATTGGGTCCAAGGAGCCCGACCACCTCTCCCTGACGGATCCTGAGCGTGACGTCGTTCACAACCCGTCTGCCCTTGTAGGACTTGACCAGGTTGGCCGCTTTCAAGACTTGCATCCTGGCCTATCTGGACAGACGTTGCGTCGTAACGGCGCGATTCCGGGAATTGCCCTCGACGGCAACGCTACCACCCCCAATATCGATTGTCAATCGAGCCCCGGTGGTGGAACCGCGCTCGTAATCCACGACTTGGGGCGGTCCTCCCCATAGGACCACCTTCCCCTCGCGGCCCCGGTATTCCGCCCACTGCGAGAACGCGGTGCGGTCTGGCTGAGCCATTCTGACGTTCCCCTCGGCCAGGGCCTTGTCCACCGATGTCTGTCCCTTCTCCTGACGCAGAAAGACCTGGAGCCGGTCCGACTGCAGTCTGCCTTCCGGTGTGGTGGTTGCGACTCCGTCTTCGTACACGATTTTGCTGGCCCGCTCTTCGTAGGTCATCTTTTCGGACCGGACCATCGTCCCGGGGGAGGATCCCGCCTCGCCCGGGCGGTGGAACAGGTTGGTCACCCCCCCGGTGGCGACCAGCGTTCCCTCGAGGCGATTCAACCGGATGTCCTCGGCGTAGAGGATCCGGTCCTTCTGCCACAGCCTGGCGTTCTTCCGGTAGCGTCCGACTCCCTCCCGGGTCCGATACTCCATGAACTGGGCCGAGGCAAAGACGGCCGGATGGGGGCTGGCCCCGGCGCCGAAATAGGCGGATCGAACCTTGCCCTGCGCCTTGAGGAGATGCCGGTCCCGATGAAATTCAATCACATCGGCCTCGGTCTCACCCTGGGCATCGGTCACCTTGGGGCGTCCCTCCAGCCTGATGAGAGAGGAGTCGACCCGGTGGGTGGCTGAATCCGACCAGGCTTGCCTTCCCGGCTCCCGATAGTTGAAGTCTCCGGTCTGCCGGATTTCCGACAGCCGGTCGGTCTTTCCGTCGAAGAGAGCGATCAGGTGGTGACTTCTGGTTTCCCGGACGGTTCCCGATGGCGAGGACAACTCCAGTTTCACATTCCGGTCGGCGGTAAAACGCTCCAGTTTTTCAGTATTCTCTCCGTAAAACAGACTCAGTGCGTGGGCCGACAGCCTCCGTCTTTCCTCTCCGGTTCCTCCGGGGATCTCTTCCAGGGTGCTGGGCCCCAGGGCCTCCACCCGGGAGAGGCGGCCGGTTCCCGGCCGGAAGTGAGCGTTGACTCGAGGAGAAGTCAGAATGCGCCGGATGATTCCATCGGGAGGTTGGGAGGACTCCCCGGTTCCGGTCCGGGTCCCCGCCTGGGAAGGACTCGGCGCCTGGAATTGGACCCGGGCGTCTCCAACGGCCGTAAGCCGCCTGATGGACTGGGACCGGGGCGGAAGAGACACCGTGATTTCCCGGGCGGACAGCTCGCGGAGAGACCGGTCGGTCAACGGGCGGGCCACGGCATTCCCCCGGGCGACGACTTTGTCGAGGCCGCCCGGTCCGGCCCCAAAGAGGTAGCCGAGACGGTCGGCCCGAACCGCGATCATGACATCGGGGTCCAGGGACCTGGATCGAACCCGGCCCCGGGCCTGGATACGGTTCAGAGTCCAGGCCGGCGTGGCAAAAAATACCCGCATCTCGTCCGCGGTCAATTCGGTAGGGCCCTTTTCCACCCGAACGTTGGAACGCAGGGCCACCCTGCCGCTCCCCTTGTGAAGTTTCAAGCTGTCTGCCCGGATCCGCAGGAGATGATCCTGCTCTTGCGCGGGCAGCACCCTCAGGTCCACTTCGGAGGGCAGGACAATCACGCCGCTACGGGGGTGGTAGACCATCCCCCGGCTGCTTCCGCTCACCTGACCCCGTTCGAAGCTCACGGCGGCCCCGCTCGTCACCCGATCCCGGCTCCGCGAGTAGGTCATGCGTTCCGCTCTGACGATGGCGGGTATCGACTCGGCGCCGCCGTCGTCGGGGGTATCCAGGGTGACGACCACATTCTCGAGAAAGACTACGTCCTTGCTGACCTGGTCCACTTCGCAACGCAGGCTGGTAATGGTGTCGAATTGCCCTTCCTGCTTGCGAAAGACCTTGGCCTTCACCTGCTCGAGAAGACTCTTGCTGTCCTGGAGCCCAAGCTGGACCTTGGCAGTGACTTCAATGGTGGTCTTTCCCTGTTCCGAGTGGGACACGCTGAACCCTTCGATCAGGTCGGTGGCCCCTTCCGGGAGCGACTCCACTTGCGGGACAGGCCGGGTTCCGGGCGTTCGGGCGCTCCGGTAGTAGCTGATGCAGACAGCCCCGACCACGCTCACCACCACCAATAGCGGGATGATGCGTCCAAGCTTGAGCATATTTTGTCGCATCGGACGGTTGGCCCTCTACTAGGTCCGAACGTCTCGAACCACCAATTGCAGGGCCCTGAACCCGGCGTAGAGGTTCTCGGACAACTCGAAAGCCAGCGAAACCACGCCCCCGGACTCCCGAATGGATGGGAGCCGGTCCGCCATGTTCCATGCCAGGGCATCCATGGCCCTCCCATCCTGCTCCACCCGAAACTTGAGATGCCTGCCCTTGAGGATCCGCGGTTCGGCGATGAGGGTCAGTTGCCGCGCCACGAACAGGGGAGCGGGATTTTCCTTTCCGAAGGGGGAAAGGCGCTGAATCTGGCGATAGACCGTGTCGTCCAGGTCGGACAAGCGAACTTCAGCGTCCACGTTGAGCCGGCGTTCGCCAGGCCTGAAGTCGGCGGCCGAGGCGGCGTACCGGTTGATTCGCCGCCGCAGTTCGGACACTTTGGACGCATGAAGCTGAAATCCGGCTGCCTGGGCGTGGCCTCCGAACCGGTCCAACAGGTCCCGGCAGCTTTCCAGGGCCTGGAGCAAATGGAATCCCTCCGGAGCCCGGCCCGAACCCGAGCCCACCCGGTCGATCTTGGAAATGATCAGCGTTGGGCTCTGGAAGCGCTCTGCGATCTTGCTGGCTACGATTCCAAGCACCCCGATGTGCCAATTGTCGCCATCGATCACCTTGATCGGGGAAGCCACCAGATCCGGATCGGAAGCGATTTGGCGCTCGATCGCCCTCAGGATCTGCTCCTCGATGAGCTGGCGTTCCCGGTTCAGCCGATTCATCTCGCCGGCAAGGCGCATGGCCTCTCCCTCGTCCCGAGCGGCAAACAGCTCAACGGCCTCCCTGCTGCCGCCCATGCGCCCGACGGCGTTGATTCTCGGAGCCAATCGAAAGCCGACGTCGGTGCTGGTGATCGACCGTCCCTCCAGTCCGGCGGTTACGATCAAGGATCTCAAGCCCGGATTGGCGGGGGATTGGAGTCCCTCCAGCCCGAGTTTGGCGAAGACCCGATTCTCGCCAATGAGCGGTACGACGTCGGCGATGGTGCCGATGGCCACCACCTTGAGGAAGGCGGGGAGGTGCTTTTGGTTGCCGGTCTTCATGAACAGGGCCTGAACCAGCTTGAAGGCGATCCCCGCCCCGCAAAGGTGCTTGTTCGGGTAGGGACAGTCGGAACGCTTGGGATTGACCACCGCCAGAGCTTCGGGCAGACCGTTTTCCGGCAGATGATGATCGGTGATCACGCAGTCGAGATTGAGGACGCGGGCGCGTTCCACGGCCTCGTAGGCCTTGATGCCGGTGTCGACGGTAATCACCAGTTGGACTCCCTCGCGGGCCGCCTTCTCCAGAATCGGAATCTTCATGCCGTAGCCCTCCACCAACCGTTCAGGGATGTGGTAGGAGCACTCGGCGCCCAACATCTCCAGAGCCTTTCTGAGGATGACCACGGCGGTGCTTCCGTCGACGTCGTAGTCCCCGTAGATCAGTATCTTCTGGCGCCGGTCGATGGCTTCCCGGATTCGATTGACGGCGAGTTCCAGGTCACACATGAGAAAGGGATCGTGGAGATGGCTGAACTGGGGGTCCAGAAACTTTCGGGCGGGTTCGGTGGTGTGGAGGCCGCGGTTCAGCAGGAGAGCTGCCAGAATCCCCGAGATATTCAGGGCTCGGGCCAACTCCCTGACCCGGGTGGGGTCCGGTTGGGCGATCTTCCATATCATGTTGTTTCCAAAGCCCTCCACTGGCACACTGGCGCCACCATTCTGATTCACCCGGCGGATTTATTCAAGCGGTCGTGCCGCAGCGGGGCAGCCGCCGGCGCTATAATGGCCTGTTCGTGCGGATAGGCGGCAAAGGCAGCCCGGTCGGCCCAATCGAAGGGATCCGGATGATCCGACCACCGGCTCCCGCGGCATGGGTCATGGTCCATCATCATCACCACCGTCCAGGTGCAGGGCGATCCGGCCGGGGGCCTTCGCCTTTCAGGGCGTTGCGCATCGCCTTTGTGCTCACCACCACATTTCTGGTCATCGAGTTTCTGGGTGGACTCTATACCGGAAGCCTGGCGCTGATCGCCGATTCGGGGCATATGCTGGTGGATGCCGCGGCCTTGGGCGTGAGCCTGTTTGCGATCTGGTGCGCGGGCCGGCCGGCCACGGCCAGCAAGACCTACGGGTTTCACCGGGCGGAGATTCTGGCGGCCCTGCTGAACGGAGCGACTCTGGTGGTGGTTTCCCTGGGGATCCTCTACGAGGCCTACCACCGGCTCTTGACTCCCCAGGAGGTCAAGAGCGGATGGATGCTGCTGATTGCCTCGGTGGGGTTGGCCGTCAACCTGGCGAGCGCCTATTGCCTGCATGGCTCTCAATCCGCCAGCCTGAACGTTCGCGGCGCCTTCCTTCATGTGGTCGGAGATGCCTTGAGCTCGATCGGCGCCATTGTGGCAGGCATCCTGATGGTCTACAAGCAGTGGTACCTCGCCGATCCCCTGGCCAGCATCGTGGTGGCCTTTCTCATCCTCTACAACACCTGGCGATTGGTCAGGGACTCGGTCAACATCCTGATGGAGGCGACTCCCGTACACATCGACCTGGCTGCCGTTCATGAGGCACTGCGTCAGGTCGAAGGCGTCGAATCGATCCACGATCTGCATGTCTGGACCCTGACCTCGGGGTTTCACGCCATGAGCTGCCATGCGGTGCTGTCCGGCGATCAGGGAAGCCACCAGGTCCTGGAGAGGCTCAGCGCCGTCGTGCGGGATCGGTTTCAGATCGAGCACTCCACAATCCAGATCGAGGAGCGGAGCCTGGAGCATGAGGAGAGGGGAACCTGTCATTCCGTGGTCCGTTGAATCGAGCCGCAAAAATAAAAGCCGGCAATGTTGACAGGATGGGGCGGCGGACGGAAAATTAAGGATTTTGAATTTTCTTCGATTTTCAATGACCGTGTCCGACCTGGATGTTCTGGACTATCGAGACCTGAAGCGGGTCATCGCCGGGTTTGCCGATTGTCCCCTGGGGGCCCGGCGGTTTGACACGCTGATTCCCGCCGGGGACCTGGGAAAACTCCGCAAGCAACTCCGAATGGTGCGCGAGTGCCTGGAGATGCTTGAATCGGGGCAACCCTTGCGGTTTCACGGCCTGGTGGAGGTGGACCCGATCTTCGGCAGGCTGGGTGTGCAGGGCTCCGTCCTGGACCCCGGCGAAATCCGGCAGGTACTCGACCTGGCCGAGGCGGCCGGCGCCGGCCGCAAGGCTCTGGCGGCCGGCGGCCGGCGGTTCCCGGCTCTCGCCGGCCTGGCTTGCAGTCAGGTCGGCGGCCTGAGCGGACTGATCTCCCAACTGGCCGGAAAGATCGGTCCCACGGGCGAGCTCGAAGATGGAGCCAGTCCCCGGTTGCGGACCCTGAGGCGGCAGATCGCCGGCCTGAGATCCCGCATCTGCCGTTCATTGGTCGACCTGCTGCGGGGAGGAGAGAAGGCCGGCTCGCCGCAGGATGAGGTGGTGACCGTCCGAAACGAGCGGTTCGTCATCCCGGTGCGAGCCGATCGCAGGAGGGCTTTTCCCGGCGTGGTCCACGGGAGCAGCTCCAGCGGCTCGACCCTCTTCATTGAACCGTTGCAAAGCGTCGAGCTCAACAACCGGCTGATCCAACTCAAGGAACAGGTCGCTGAAGAGGTTGTTCGCATCCTTCGGGCGCTGACGCAGGCCATCCGGCAGCATCTGAAGGAATTGCAGTCGGCGGCCCGGTTTGTAGGCATCCTCGATTTCAGCTTTGCCAAGGCTCGCTTCTGCCGGAAGTTCCAGTGCGTTTTTCCCGAGCTCGAGGCCGGCCCGGTACTTGAGATCGAGAGGGGGCGTCACCCCCTGCTGGAGGTGCACCTGAAGGAGCAGGGACGGGAGATCGTTCCCGTTTCGGTAAATCTGGGGGAACGCAGTCAGATTCTGGTGATCAGCGGTCCCAATGCCGGTGGGAAGACGGTTGCCCTCAAGACCGTAGGCATGTTGACCCTGATGGCGCTTTCGGGAATTCCCGTTCCCGCGGCGTCGGCCCGAATCGGCCTGTTTCGGCAGATATTCGCCGATATCGGCGACCGCCAGTCCATGACCGATGACCTGAGCACCTTCTCCGCCCATCTCGGAAAGATTCGCGGCATCCTGGAGGAGGCCAGGCCTCCGGCGCTGGTGCTGCTCGACGAGTTGGGTACGGGCACCGATCCGGGCGAGGGAGCCGCGCTGGGAACAGCCATCCTGGAGGAACTCCGCTCTCGGGGCATCCTGACCGTGATCACCACCCACCTCAACGGGCTCAAGAGATATGCCTTTCAGACCGAGCGGGTGGTCAATGCCAGCGTGGAGTTCGAGCCGGCCGACCTGCGTCCCACCTACAGGCTGATCCAGGGAATTCCGGGCAACAGCAGCGGGATCGACATGGCAAGTCAGCTCGGACTTCCGGAACCCTTGGTGGCCCGCGCCCGAGGGCTGGTTTCCGAACCGGAGCGGGAGATTGCCGGATACGCTCGGGCGCTCGGCCGACAGCTCTCGGAGGCCGCCCGGCTACGGAAGCAACTGGGATTGGAACTGGCGGGGCTGAAGGATCGGAGGGCGGAGCTTGAAAAAAAGCGGCGGGACCTGGAAGAATCCAGGAGCCGGGAGATTGCCCGCTGCCGCAAGCAGGCGCGCCGGCGCTTCGAGCAAGAGGCGTCGCAACTCCTGGCGGGGCTCCGGGACCGGTTTGAAGAAGCCAGGCTGCGAAGCGAAGTTCGCAGAGGGGCCAGGGAACTGGAAGAGGCCCCGGTCAACGGCTCCCGGGCGGCCGATAGCGCCGGCGCGGGGTTGCCGGAGAGGGAGAAAGCTCCCGGTGAGGGGTTTGGAGCCGGAGTCCGGGTCAGGGTAGCCCGTCTGGGTTCGATCGGCACTATCACGGGACCTAGAGGAGAAGGCTCCTGGGAAGTGGAGGTGGGCGCCTTGAAGTGCGTGTTGAAGGGTGGGGAACTGGAGCCCGCGGGGCTGGACAGCGGTCCGCCTCCACCGGCCCGGGGAGGCTCCCGCGGCGTCTCGGTCCAGTTTCAGTCGGAGGAGCTGACCTCCAACGAGATCAATCTGGTCGGGTGCACGGCGGACGAGGCCATCCGGAGGGCCGACAAGTTTCTGGACAGCGCGCTGCTGGCCTCCTTGTCTCCGGTTCGCCTGATTCACGGCAGCGGAATGGGCGTGTTGCGCCGGGCGATTTCCGAGTGGCTTTCCGACCAGTCCCATGTTTCCGAATTTCATCCGGCTGCATCCGATGAAGGCGGGAATGGTGTGACGGTGGTCTCTCTCCATGTCTGACCCGAACTGCGGCGGGTCCGGATCCGGTGAGAAACGCGGTCCGGGGTTCCGGTGAGGTGAGCATGAGCTTGGCCGGCGATGGGATAGACCGGGTGAAGAGCGCTGCCGATCTGGTGCAGATCGTTGGAGAACATGTCCGGCTGCGCAAGTCAGGGAACAACTTCATCGGGCTCTGCCCCTTTCACTCCGAGAAGACGCCGTCCTTTCACGTCCACGCGGAACGGCAATTCTTTTACTGTTTCGGCTGCCACGCCAAGGGAGACGTGATCCACTTCGTGGAGAAGATGGAGGGATTGCCGTTCGCGGATGCCCTTCGATGGTTGGGAGAGCGATACGGCATCCCGATAGACAGCCGGAGTCCCTCAAGCGACCGCAAGGCCGGCGAGCGCCGAATGTTGCTTGAGATTCAGGCCAAGGCCGGCCGCTACTTCCGCCGGGAACTGGCCGGTGGCGGAGCCCGCCTGGCTCGACGCTATCTGGAAGATCGGGGTCTGAGCCCGGA
Organism: Terriglobia bacterium; assembly: GCA_963665655.1. Taxonomy (GTDB): domain Bacteria; phylum Acidobacteriota; class Terriglobia; order Versatilivoradales; family Versatilivoraceae; genus Versatilivorator. Next base: position 1,491,498 of record OY762429.1, on the reverse strand, counting down.
GAGCCGGGAGCGGTTCGGCATCGGCTATGCCCCCAGGCGGTCGGATGGGCTGCTTCAGGAACTGAGGGCCGGCTATTCCCTGGATCAGTTGCGCCTCAGCGGGTTGATCCAGCGAAGCGAGCGGGATTCCAGCCACTATGACCGTTTTCGGGGACGGGTGATGTTTCCCATCTGGAACGAGGCGGGTAAAATCGTGGGTTTTGGGGGGCGGGCTCTGGGAGAGGAGCAGCCCAAGTACCTGAACTCGCCCGAAACGCCCCTGTACAGCAAGAGCGGGACGCTCTACGCCCTCAACCTGGCGCGGGAATCCATCCGAAGACAGAGCCGGGCCGTTCTGGTCGAGGGCTACATGGACTGTATCGCACTGCATCAGGCCGGGATCGGCAATGCGGTCGCCGTCTGCGGCACCAGTCTGACCGAGGCCCAGGTCCGATTGCTGGGCCGCTTCACCAAGAAGGTGCTGGTGAATTTCGATCCCGACGAAGCCGGGGATTCGGCCACACTTCGGTCGCTGGCCCTGCTGGTGCAAGGCGGTTTCGGCGTGCGGGTCCTGGCCCTGCCCGACAGGCTCGATCCCGACGCCTACATCAGGCGACGTGGGGCCGACGCCTACAGGCGATTGCTGGAGCGGGCGCCCACCGATTTCGAGTACCTGTTGACCCGCGCTCGGCAAAAGTATCCGCTGGAGACCATCGAGGGGAAGGTTGCCGCCATCGAAGAGTTGCTGCCCTACCTGGCCCGCGTCTCCAACCGCATAGAGCGGGAGGAGAAGACCCGGCGGGTGGCGGAGTATTTTCAGGTGGAGGAAACTGCGGTTCGTGCGGAACTGCACAAGGCGGCCGGAGGCGGTCGCCGGAAATTGGAACTGGGTCGCTCTCGCAAGCCTTCCCTGAGTCCGGCCGAGCGGCAACTGATCAAGGTCGTTCTGGACCTCGATCGGGAAGCCGGGGAAATCGTGGATCAACTGGACCGCTCGCAGGTTCACGTGGGAATGGAGTCGGAAGCCGTCTTTAGCGCCATGGTTGCTCTCTACAGGAAAGAGGGGCGGGTCGAGGCGGAGCGGCTGCGGGAGTCGCTTCCCGGAGACCGCGAGCGGAATTGGATCAGCGAAGCCGTTTTTGAGGAGGGAGACCAGCAGCAGGTCGCCGGTTGTCTGGAGTGGCTGGCACGCAAGAAGGTGAAAGACGAGGTTGCCCGTCTGCAACGGCAGATCGAACAGGCTGACCGCGCCAGGGACTTTGAACTTGCTGCCAGTCTTGATTCAAAAAAAGTCAAACTCATCTTGTCCATCGCCGGCTGAGGGCGTTCACGGTTGTCTGGGCCTGCAGGGAGAAGGATGAGAAAAAGGATGGTCATGTCCAACATGGAAGAAAACGACGCCATTGAAAACCTCGAGCGCAACCTCAGTGTCAGCCTCGAGGACAAGTACGACGAGGTCAAGCAGTTGATCGACCTGGGCAAGGAGAAGGGCTACCTGCTCTACGACGAGGTCAACGATCTGCTTCCCGGGAACGTGACCTCTTCGGAAGAGCTTGACGAGATGTTTGCCGTGTTTCGCGCCCAGGGCATTGAGGTCATCGACGGCGACCCCAAGACGACAGGCCCCGAGAAGCTGGGCTTTGAAAGAGAGACCAACGAGGAGCCCAGTCTGGACTTGACCCCGGGCGTGCTGGACAAGACCAACGACCCGGTTCGGCTCTACTTGCGGGAGATGGGAACGGTCCCCCTGCTCACCCGGGAGGGGGAGGTCGAGATCGCGAAGAAGATTGAACGGGGCCAGTTGAATGTCCTGAAAGCCGTCTCTCGGTCACCCATCGCCATCAAGGAGGTGATCGACTTTGGGCTGCAGCTCCAGCGGCGAGAACGGTCCATCAACGAAACCATAGTCTTGAATGATGACGTGCTCACCCCGGAGATCCTGGAGGAACGGCTTCGGGGCGCGCTGCGCAGCATCAGGCGGATGCAGCGCTGGCGTCGAAAGCACGATCAGATCCTGGAGGGGTTGCAGAAGACGCCGAAGTCCAGGCAAGGACGCTCCTATCGAAAACGGCGCTTTGAGTTTATGCGACACCGGGTCCGGATCTCCAAGGCCATTCGAGAACTGGGGTTGACCCCTGCCGAGAACATCCGGCTGATCGAACAGATTCGGCGGCAGGGGGACTGCCTGCGTCCCTTGGAGCTGAAGGCAGCTCACCTGCAGCGGAGGATCTCCCACAGCCGAGGCAAGACAGTGGCCGCGCTCAAGAAGGAATTGAGCCTGATCAGGGAAGAGACCGCCACGCTGGAGCGCGATACGCAGACGCGGAGCATCGAGCTCAAGCGGACGCTCCAGGCCATCAAGGAGGGCGAGAGGTTGGCCAGCAGCGCCAAGCGGGAACTGGTGGAGGCGAACCTGCGCCTGGTGGTCTCCATCGCCAAGAAATATACCAATCGCGGGCTCCAGTTCCTGGATCTGATCCAGGAGGGCAATATCGGCTTGATGAAAGCGGTGGACAAGTTCGAATACCGTCGAGGCTACAAGTTTTCGACCTACGCCACCTGGTGGATTCGCCAGGCCATCACCCGCGCCATCGCCGACCAGGCCCGGACCATTCGTATTCCCGTGCACATGATCGAGACGATCAACAAGCTGATCCGCACCTCCCGCAGCCTGGTTCAGGAATACGGACGAGAGCCGACCTCGGAGGAGATCGCGGCCCGGATGGACATTCCCGTGCAAAAGGTGCGCAAGGTCTTCAAGATCGCCCAGGAACCCATTTCACTGGAAACTCCCATCGGGGAAGAGGAGGATTCCCACTTGGGCGACTTCATCGAGGACCGGCAGGTCGTGTCCCCGGCGGAAGCCGTGATCAACATCAACCTGAAGGAGATGACCGAGAATGTCTTGCAGACCCTGACTCCCCGAGAGGAAAAGGTCATCAAGATGCGCTTCGGCCTGGATAACGGGAGTGATCACACCCTGGAAGAGGTGGGGCAGAACTTTGCGGTCACCCGCGAGCGCATCCGCCAGATTGAAGCCAAGGCCTTGCGAAAGCTGCGTCATCCTTCTCGCAGCCGAAAATTGAGACCCTTTATGGATGGCTCCACCCAGGAGTAGGCGGCAGGAAATAGCCGCGGACCATCCCTGTTTTCCAGTTTGGGCCCATAGCTCAGTTGGTTAGAGCCGCCGGCTCATAACCGGCCGGTCGTAGGTTCGAGTCCTACTGGGCCCACCACTCCTCCCTGGCAGATTCATTCATGCATCCGGATATGGAAAAACTCATCGAGCTTCAAGGGCTTGAGACTCGAATCCGGCATGCCACCGGCAGGCTTGAGCAGCTTCCCCGGGAGATAGCCGCCATGGAGGAGCAATTGGGTGCAACCAGGAGCGTGCTGCACCGGCAGCAGGCGGAGTTGGATCGGATTGCCGCCGAGCGGCGTCAGCTCGAAGGGGAAGTACAGACCATCGAAGGCAGGATTTCCAAGTACCGCTCCCAGCTTTCCGATGTGAAGACCAACGAACAATACAAGGCGCTCCTGCACGAAATCGACTTCCACGGTGAGCGAATCGGCAAGATGGAGGACGAGATCCTGGTCAACATGGAAAAGGAGGACGATCTGCGGGAGGAACGGCTGCTGCTGGAGCAGCAGCTTCAGAAGGAAAGCGCTCGGGTCGATCGGGAGAAGCAGGCGGTGCAAAAGGAGATCGAGGAGACCAGGATCGAGTTGGAACGCCGCCAGCGAGAGGCCGGCGCCCTGATCGCCTTGATTGCCCCTGAGATTTACGGCACTTATCGCAAGATAGCTGCGGTCCGCAAGGGTGTGGCTCTGGCCCGAGCCGGGGAAAACTGCCGGGGCTGTCACGTGCGGATTCGTCCCAGTGTGCTCGGGCAGGTCATGGCCGGAAAGCAGATCGTATGCTGCGACAGTTGCGCCCGCTTGCTCTACTGGGAGCCGGACGCGTCCCCCGCATCGAAATAGGAGGAGGAAAGCGGTTGAAGAGCCTGATGGCCTACGTCGATGGCGGATCGCGTGGCAATCCCGGGCCGGCCGGCTACGGGGCTCACATCCTGGATGGAGAGGGTAAAGTGCTGGCGAACCTCTCCGGATGCCTGGGAGTCCGCAGCAACAACTACGCCGAGTACGCGGGTCTGATTGCCGCGCTCGACTATGCCCTCGCCAACCGTTTCGAGAAAGTGACCGTCTTTGCCGATTCGGAGCTCATGGTGCGGCAGATCGGCGGAGTCTACAAGGTCAGAAGCCCCAACCTCGTTGGTTCCTTCCGGCGGGCTCGCGCTCTGATTGGCCGGCTCAAGGCCTTCTCCATCCGGCATATCCCTCGCGCCCGGAATCGGGAGGCCGACCGCCTGGCCAACCTGGCCATGGACAAGCAGGCCGGCAGGACGTGACTATCGGACGAATTGCAGGGGTTTGGTTTCCGCGAACAGCTTTATCTCCCGGGCCAGCCGGTAGAAGTGGAGCAACCCGTCCAGGTTTTCCTCGTCCAGCGAGTAATCGATGCACCGGGTAAGGTAGGAGTGAATCTGCTCGGCGGGCATCCGCAATTGGCGAGACTGCCGGCGGACAATGTCGTCCAGGTGGTCCTGACCGTAGCGGTAAGACTCCTCGAAGGGGGAACTGTCCACCATCCCGCTATCCGCGCGGCAGGCCCAGAAGGCGAACACAAAGGGCTTGCCGGTCTCCTCCCGCCAGGCCTCCGCCAGGTCGCAACGGTACAGGCCGCCGGTATCGGCGGTCAGGGCGGCGTCGCCGATCAGAAGCGCGGCGTCGCGCCGGCGCAACATGGAGGCCAGATCCGGCTCATGAGCGTAGAGGGCCGGATCGAGTCGATATCTCATCCGGAGCAGGATCCGGAGGAGGATTACCGAGGTTCTCGAGGATCGATCCAGGGCAATGCTCCGAATCCGGGGCAAGGGCACTTTGCTGATCAACAGGACGCTTCGGACAGTTCTCTTGGCCGCCACTGAAAGGTTGGGGATGATTCTGAGGTTGGGGATACGCTGGTATTCGATGGCGGGTATCAGGCCGATATCGACCGATCCGGCCGCCATCTTGTCGGCGCACGGCGCGGGTGGCGAGAAGTCCAGCTCGAAACGCTCTTTCGGCCGGTTCTGGATAAAGCCCCAGGCCAGCGGCAGCGCATTGAGGTAGCCGACGATCGAGAGCTTGAGTTTCCTCACCCGCACATTCTAGCCCGCATTTCTCACCAGGTCGCTACTGGTACTGCAAAAGATGGTTTTTTCAGCAGGTTATTGGTCCTGTTACCAGGGCGTGCAAAAAGAGACGGCGCTGGGCATGCCCCCTGGTGAGAAATGCGGGCTTGCTGCTTTCAGGAGCCGCGGGAAGCGGCGTTCATGAATCGACGACACCGGATCACGCCCGGGCGATTCCGGAAGCGGGAGGGGGAGAAACCTGCAGTGGCGGGAGCTTTTCCAGTATAATTTCAGTCCCGGAGTCGTTCAGCCTGGAGGCAAAATGAGCTACCGCAACAAGTTCCTGGTGATTCTGGTCTCAACCGTGCTGGTGTTCTATTCCGTGGTGGGAGGTCTGCTGGGGAGAGACGGCGGCGGCGAAGGCTATGCGCCGCTCAGCATCTTCATCGAAGTGCTGGGCAAGATCCAGGGGGTTTACGTAGAGAATCCGAATCTCTCCAAGGTGATGCACGGGGCCCTGCTGGGCCTGCTGGAGTCTTTGGACCCCTACAGCACCTATCTGACGGCTGAGGAATATCGCCGATACCGGAAGACCAGGACCAGCGGCGAGGGCGACATCGGGCTGGACCTGTCCAAGGAAAGGTCGCTCGGGTATATCAGGGTCATTCACCCCATCGAAGGGAGCGCGGCGGAAGAGTCAGGGGTGAAACCGGGCGATATCATCGAGTCCATCGATGGAGTCACCACTCGCAATATCGGCCTGGTCCAGGCCGGATACCTGCTTTCCGGGGATGTCGGTTCCAAGGTGGAGCTCAAGATCCGGAGGCTCGGACGATCGGAGCCGGTGCTGATGTCGGTGTCGAGGGAGCGTAGTCAGCCCCCTTCGGTCCGGGGGCGCCTGCTGAATGGCGACGTTGGCTACCTGCGAATTCCCCGCTTTGTGGAAGGAGTGAGCGCCGCCACGCGCGAAAAATTGAAGCGCCTGGAAGCCCAGGGGGCCCGCAAGCTCGTTCTGGATCTCCGTGATTGCGGGGGTGAGGCCTTTGAGGAGGGGGTGGGGGTGGCCAATCTGTTCCTTGACCACGGAGTGATCGCCTATTCCGAGGGACAGAAGTCGCCCAGGAGGGAGTTCGTGGCCGACCCGGGCAAGCTTGCCTCGAGGTTGCCGCTGGCAGTGCTTCAGAACTTGGGCAGCGCCTCGGCGGCCGAGATCGTGTCGGTGGCTATCAAGGAAAACCGAAGAGGAGACATCGTCGGTGTCCGCAGCTTCGGCAAGGCCTCCGTCCAAAAACTCTTCGCCCTTCCCGGAGGTGCGGCCGTGTTGCTATCGGTCTACAAGTACTACTCTCAATCGGGCCAGGTGATACAGGCCCGAGGCGTGGCGCCCGACCACGAAGTGACCGGGGCGCCTGTCCATCCCGCCTCCGGAGAGGCTCCCGATGGACCCGATTCCGGACCGAAAGAAGAAGACCTGCAACTGAAAAAAGCCATCGAGATTCTCAACTCGCCCCCCGTCCCCAAGCGTGAGGCTGCTTGACCCGCAATGAATTGTTGATGGTTGATTTCAGATTTTTGATTGGGGTTGAAATCGAAAACGATCACCAACAACTATAACTTCATGCCTCACTGATACTTACAAGTCTACTTCGCACCCTTAACGGGACAGTGCCAATCCACAATCTACAATCTGCAATCCACAATCAACTGCCTTCCTTGAGTTTCGCTTGCGCCTCTTCCCTCAGCCCGTCGATATCGGATCTCATCTTTTTCATGGCTTCGGCATAGCCTGCCGGAGTTGCCGTGGGCGAGTTCAGGTAGTCCAGCACGTTCTGCTCCGCTTGTATGAAGGGCCGGCAAAAATCCAGCAGGTAGGGAGCAATGCGATCGGGGATCGAAACCACGCCGTTGCCGTCGGCATGGATCAGGTCCCCGGGATGGACCTGCAGTCCGCCCACGACCACCGGCAGGTGGAAATCCAGAAACCGGCAGTAGCCGTGGGAGACCACGATGGAGGAGGCCCAGCAGGGGAATCGCAATTCACGGACCTGTTCGATGTCTCGTCCCGCTCCACTGGTGATGATCCCGGTGAATCCGAAGGTTTGAAAGGCGCTGACCATTACTTCGCCGTAAGTGGCCGCCCGGGGCGTCTCGTCCATGTCCTGAACCACCATGATCCTGGGCGCGGGCAGGGAGGCGGCGTCCTGGATGAGCTGTCCCATTCCCACATAGGAATCTCCCTTCTCGGCCGGATAGCCGGAGCGGTAGGTTGCGGTGACGGCGTAGCCGACGACCGGAGGCAGCTCCGGATAGATGGCCTTCAGCGAGTGGTTGCTGAAGCCCGCGGCTCGGGAGCGCAGGTTGAACAGCTCGATGACATTGGCGATGGTCGGCGAATCGAACTGCGTGAGTTCCTCCAGCCGGCTGCCGCTGACCGGGGGCGTGCTGCCGGACGTTTGGGCCTGAGCGGATGGGTTCATGGGTGATCTCCTCCTTCCGTATGGCGTACCCCCAAGGATGGAGCAGTGTCCTGCTCAACCGGAGGGGGCGCCCTGCGCGATGATATGGCCGAAACCAGGCTGCTGAGGCCGGGTTCGGGCCGCTGAAAAAGCCGAATGCCGGCAATCCCGGCGGCACCCTGCTTGAGACAGTCCAGGTAGTTGCAAAGATCGATCCCTCCCAGCGCGAAAATCGGCCGGTTCGATTGCCGGACGGCCTCTCCCAAGGCCGCCGGTGTTACCGGAGATCCGTATCGTCGTTTGGAAGGGGTTTCGAATACGGGGCCGAAAACCAGGTAGTCGGCTCCCTGGCGGAGAGCCTCGTCCACTTCCGACTGGTTGTGGGTGGAGACTCCGATCAGAAATTCCCTTTTTGAAACCCGGGTTCGAACGGCATCGGCCGGCAGGGAGGCCTGGGCCAGGTGGACCCCATGCAGGTCGGCCGCCAGGGCGATGTCCAAGCGGTCATTGATCAGGATCCTGGTGTTGCGACCCCGAGCCATGGCTCGGGCTTGAAGGGCGAGCCGGTACAGTTCCCGGGCCGGCAGGTCCTTTTCCCGAATCTGAAGAAAGTCGACTCCCGCGCGGATGACCCGACGGATTTGTTGAAGGATGGGGACCTTTGAGGTCTTGCGGTCCGTGATGCAGTAGGTCCATGCCATCTATTTGGCGTTGAGTTGGGCCAGGGTCGCCTTGAAGTGAATGGCCTCCCACAGGCCGATGCCGATGTCGACAATTCCCAAACCGGACACGGCTCCCCGAAAATAGTTGCTGAGCACCACCTGTTTCATCGGGGTGAGGTAGTGGAGGAAGAGATTGCGCTCCCAATAGGGTGTCCAGGGGAAGATCACAAGGAAGAGGCCGAGCTCGAAGCAAAAGAATATAAAGACGACAACCAGGATCTTGTTAGCCATTCACCGATTCTTGCAGTTTTTCAATCCATCTTCCGGGTCAACATTGTCAACTCCGGAGCCGGGATCCGTTGCATCCAGACCACAGACACCTCGAAAGCTGGCGCGGTGGAGGGGCGTCGGCCCCAGCCGCTTCAGGGCTTCCCGATGCTTCCGGGTGCCGTATCCCATGTTGTTTCTCAGGTCATAACCCGGGTACCGTGCGTCCAGGTTCACGACCAGGCAATCCCTGGCGACCTTGGCCAGGATCGAGGCGGCCGCGATAGAGATGGAGCGCCGGTCTCCTCCCACGATGGACTGCTGGGGCAAGGGAATCGGCACCACCATATCGCCGTCGCACAGCAGAAAGTCCGGCCTTGTTTCCAGCTTTTCGACAGCCGAGAGCATGGCTCTGCGGGTTGCTTCCAGGATGTTGATCCGATCGATGGTGAATGAGTCCACGAAGGCGACCGCGGAAGCTTCGGCCGTCTTGCGGATTTCATCGGCCAGCTTCAACCGCCGCCGGGGACTCAGCATCTTGGAGTCGTTGATCCCAGGGGGAATGCGCTGGGGATTCATGATCACTGCGGCGGCGCAAACGGGGCCGAACAAGGCTCCGCGGCCCACCTCGTCCAACCCGGCGATCCTGCGGAAGCCGCGGCCTTGGGCGTGGACTTCGAATTTTAGATTGCAGTGGGCTGTGGGGGTGGGGCGGGTGGACGCAGGCGGCAGGTGTGCCTCGCAGAAAAAAACCGGATTGCCCGCAGGCTCCGGGGAAATCTCCCGAACTCCCTGCCGGCGGAAGCGCACCGGTTCAATAGTCTCTGAGTTCCTTGATTTTGGCTGCTTTTCCCCGGCGGCTGCGGAGGTAGTAGAGTTTGGCTCTCCGAACGCGACCTTTTCGCACCCGCTCGATTTTATCGATGATGGGAGAGTGCAAGGGAAAGATTCGCTCCACTCCCTGCCCGAACGATGTCTTTCTGACGGTGAAGGAGGACCGGAGGTCGCCCTCCTTCCTGGCGATCACGGCTCCTTCGAACACCTGCACCCGTTCTTTCTCGCCTTCCCTGATCTTCACGTGCACCCGGACCGTGTCTCCCACCCGGAATTCGGGATGGTCGGTGCGCAACCGGCTCTGTTCCAACTCGCTCAAGGAATGCATCAGACTCTCAGGGGAAACGGGTTACCCCTCGAACTCCGTTTTCAGCAAGCGTTTATCCTCTTCCGGCAAACAACCGTATTCTAGTAGATCGGGGCGGTTTCTCAAAGTCTTTTCTAGAGCCTTCCTGCGTCTCCAGAGCTTGATCTTTTGATGATCTCCGGACAGCAAAAGACGGGGGACGTCAAGCCCCTGGAAGCTTTCCGGCCGGGTGTATTGAGGATGGTCCAGGATTGCGGGTTCCTGGATTCGGTCGCCCGGATGGGTGGCCGCCGCGGGGCGGGAAAAGGACTCGTTGAGGTTGCTGCGATGGTTGTGGAGCACGCCTGGAACCATTCTCACGATGCACTCGACCAGCACGCATGCGGCCAGTTCCCCGCCGCTCAGAACATAGTCGCCAATGGAGACTTCATCGGTGGCCAGTTGGTCGGTGACCCGTTCGTCCACGCCTTCGTAGCGGCCGCAAATCAGGATGAGGCGCCGGCAGTCCGCCAGTTCCCGGACCATGTCCTGAGTCAGCCTGCGGCCCTGGGCCGAGAGCAGGATGGTCCTGCAGGCCGGGAAGGAACTGTTTTGGGAAGCAATGCTGCCGACGGCTCGGAAGAGAGGCTCCGGCTTGAGGACCATGCCTTCTCCTCCTCCGAAGGGACGGTCGTCGACCGTCCGGTGGCGGTCGTCGGCGTGGTTCCGAAGGTCGTGAATCGCGACCGAAACCAGGTTTTTCTTGAGAGCCTGCCTCACCATGCCGAATTCGAAGGGGCCCCGGAAAAACCCTGGAAAGATGGTGATGATATCGAATCGGAGGGGAGTCGTTGCGGACACCGGTTGCAGAATCCTTCGGGCGTTCTTATGGGAGATCTTCGAGCCCTGGCGGGAGTTCGCAGATCAGCTCCCTTTTGGACAGGTCCACGCTCCGGACGATGTCCTTGGCGAAGGGAACCAACAGCTCCTTTTGGTCCCGTCGCAAGGTGAGCAGGAAATTGCCTCCGGCTTCGAGCACCTCGGTGACCTGGCCTAGAATGTGGCCCCGGCTGTCTCTGGCAACGCAGTCTATCAGGTCGAATTGATAGTAGGTTCCCTGGGGCAGATCCAGGAGGTCTTCGCGGTCGATTCTCACTTCGTGGCCGCGCAGCCCTTCGGCAGCTCCGATATCGTCGATGCCGGAGAACTTCAGGATGATGCGCTGCTTGTGGAAACGGAATGCTTCCAGGTCCAGGAGGAAAGGGCTGCGGTCGTTCTTTTGCAGGTAGACTTTCTCGAGATGGTGAAATCTCTGGGGGAAATCGGTGAGCAGCTCGGCGGCCACCTCACCTTTGTTGCCCTGGGGCTTGATCACCTTGGCAACACTTACGAACTGGTTGGGCGACAAATGGTTCTACTCCAGGATCTCGAGGGTGAACCGTTTCTTGAGCTTCATGCCTGCCGCTCCCAGGATGGTACGGATTGAACGGGCCGTTCTCCCCTGCTTGCCGATCACTTTCCCGAGATCGCTGGGCGCCACCCTCAACTCGAGAACGGTGGTCTGCTCACCCTCGATCGGTCTGACCACGACCTGGTCCGGATGATCCACCAACGCCTTCGCTATCTCTTCGATCAGCTCCTTCATGGCTACCTCCTTGGCGCATCCTGGTCGACTCGTAGAACCAACACTACCGGTAAAAGGGAGATGCCGTGGATTACCCGATCTTGCCGAGGAAGCTCTTGACGGTATCGGTAGGCTGCGCTCCCCTGGCTACCCAGAAGTCATATTTCTCCTTGTCCAGATGAATGGAAGCTGGCTCGGTCTTGGGATTGTAATGCCCGAGTTGGTCGATATACCTGCCGTCACGCCGTTTGGACTTCTCCAGGACGACAATCCGGAAGGAGGGATGTTTCTTCTTTCCGGTACGGGCCAGTCTAATGGTCAACAATGCGTCTTCCTCCTTGCGACAACCAATTGAAATTGGGTCAGATGAACATCTCTTCATCCTGGTGGACTTCATTCACCGGGTTGCGCTTGCGGCCGAACAGGGCGTTGAGCCCGCTCGACAACCCGCGAATCAGAGCCGACAGCTCTCCGATGGGAGTCAGGATGGTCTCCTGGACAACCTGCGAGGTGGCTTCCATTCTCTTGATGGCGTGACTGATCACTTCGTCGGCCTTGGAAATCTGCAGGCGAGCCCGATTGGTGGTCTCCTCGATTACCGAGTTGACGTCCCGGATCTGGCTCCGCACCGATTCCGTGACTCCCGTCAGGTTCTCGGTGGCCGCCCGCACGCTCCGCACGATGTCCTTGACCTCTCCAAGAACCTCGCGAAGCTCCTTGATGGCCGGCGTTCCCTGTTGTTCCACCATGGCGCGCATGCGATCGAGGTTCCCGCCCATCTTGCGCACCGCCGCCATGAGCACGACCATGGTACCCAACTGGAGGCAGATGAAGACCACCACCAGGATCAGCAGCACCCCGACCAGAGTTTCCAGATTTCCGCCGAACAGATTCTCCAAGGTAATTCTCCGGGCTTTGACGATGCGGTCGGCCGGGCAGGTCCGAGAATCGATTTCACCGCCCCGGTCCCTGTCGGTCCGGCCCGCGTTCAGGACTGCGTCTCAGACTTGCCTTTTTCTTCCTGGAAGGCCTGCTTGCCGGCCGCGATGGCTGCGGAAATCTGGTCTCTTTGGGTGCTGACGGCTTCCTTGCTCTTTTCAAGGCCCTTATCAAGATAATCGGACACCTTCTCGGAAGTGGCGCGGGTTGCCGAGGCGACCCGTTCCCGGCTGTCGGCCGTCCGCTGAGCGATGAAATCCCGGGTTTCCCGGCCGGCGCGGGGCGCAAACAGCAGAGCCACGATAGCCCCGATGCCGCCGCCAACCAGGAAGTAAGCCAGTTTTGAACCGCGGTCTGTGCCTTCTCCCATGCCTGTGTTTCCTCCTCCTGTGGGGTCCTGCTGAGAGGTGATGCCGGATAGCTTGAGTTTAGCACAATCCCCTCTATCCTGTGTATCCATGTTCAATAGCCGGGAAACCGGACTAACGGGACACGATCCTTGTTCCCGGCACGCCATTAACCCGCATTTCTCACCAGGCCGCTCGTTTCACCTTCGTATGACCCGCGCGGCAGGCCGGTGGCCGGGCTGAACAGGGTTGTCGCCCGGACCTGACTCGTCAGGGCTGGGTCTCGGAGGGAAAGAAGAGCCTGGCCGGATGGGTCAACCGCAGGGTGGGGGATAGCGTGGCGCCGAGCCTGCCCTCGATCTCGAACAAGCCGCCTGGCCTCGGAGGGACTTCGAATTCAACGGCGTAGAAACTGTCCGCCCATTCAAAAGCTTCCTGGAGAGTGCGGGGAATATCCCCGGTTGACTTGGAAAGGAAAAGCCGGCCCCCTGCGGCGCCGGTCACCTGCACCAGGCCGTCCTGGTAAGTGCGGTTGAGCGAGTCTCTCCCGGGAGCCACGTGGACCACCAGCAGGGGGACGGGAAAACGCACCATGGCCGTCGACAGGCGAGAGATTTCCTCCTGCAGTGCCCGGCCCTGAAAGTGGCGGCTGAGGTCCCGGCGGTCGCTGCGGTTGATCGGAAGGTTGCGGTATTCGGTCCGGTAGTTGGCCACATCGCTGTCGGTGACCAGAATGACGGCCACCCGGACACTGCTCCTGCGCATCAGGGAAGAGGAAAAGTCGGCCAGTGCCTGGATGGATTCGAGAAGGCCGGCCTTGCCGAACTGACGGCTCTGTCGGATTTTCTTCAACAGGAGCCGTTTGTCCTTGGTCGGATCCTGGATCACCGAGAGGGTCTCCTGAACTCCGATGAGCCCCACCCAGTACTCCGGCCCCAACTTCCCGACCTCTTGGGCCAGTGCCTGTTTGGCGGCGTTTATGGGAGCCTGGTCTTCCACCAGGTCGAAGGCCAGAAAGAGAAAGGTAGGGGTGCCCGGTCGCTCCTGCCGAGTAATTTGCAAGGGCTCCGGGCCGGCAAAAATGGAGAGGTCCCGGCGGCCCATCCGGGGTTGAACCGGCGCTCCGTCTTTCAATACCCAGAAGGGAACACAAAAGCGAATGCCGTCTGCGGCAGCAGTTTTTTCGACAGGCGGAACGGAGAGCGACAGCAGGAGACAAAGGCCCACTATCGCCGGCCACTTGACTGATGAAATACCGCCGGGAAACACGCAGGTCCCCTCTCTTTGCGGGGCATTCAGTGGCTCCGCCGGGCAGCGCAGACTAAAAGCTCACTCGGAGTCCAAGCTGGACGATACGCCCGCCGCGGGAGCCGATAATCCTGCCGGCGTTGCTGTTGGGGTTTTCACGGGATCCGATAAAGGCGTCGGGCCGGTTGAGGTTGGCGTGGTTGAGGGCGTTGAAGGCCTCGCCGATCAACTCCAACGTCCAGTCCTCGCTCACCGGCAACCGCTTGCTCAGGGACATGTCGAGGTTCCAGAAGCCGGGATTCCGCAAGGTCGGATGATAGCGCGACCCATTTCCCAGGGTGAAGTCGGCCGGCTGTTCGAAGGCCAGAGGATTGAACCACAGCCATGGCGAGCGATCCTCCAGGTGGGGATCGACTCCGGGAACCAGATTGACCCTCAGGGATTCGGCGACGCCGCCGGTGTTGTTGAACAGGGGTCTCAGTTGAATCGGGGTGCCGCTCTGGAAGATGCTCATGCCGCTCATGGTCCATCCTCGCCCCAGGGCGTTGATCCAATTGCGGGAGCTGGAGAAACGGCGGCCTTCGCCGAAGGGCAGCTCATAAAGATAGCTGGCTCTCAAGCGGTGCGTTCTGTCGTTGGAGGAAAGCGACTTTTCGGCTTGCAGGTTGGTCGAATTCTGGGGGGGCTTGCCTTTCAGCAGGTTGTCGATGGCCTTGGAATAGGAATAAGAGCCTGTGAAGCTCAGGCCCCTGGAAAGTCGCTTGTCGACCCGGAGTACCCCGCGATGGACGGCGTTTGATCCCGCAGGGTAGCCGTACCCATGGGCGATGCGGCGAAACTGGGGAAAGGGTCGCAGCGACTGGCTGAATTCCAGGTCGTTCAGCCGGTCCCGGAACTGCAAGGCGGAAGGGGCCAGCGGGTTGAGATTCACGTCGTTGCCCATGGGGAGATGAGTCCCGCGTTCCCCGATGTAGGCCACACGCACCGCGAAGTCGGAAAAGTCTCTCTCGACTTCCAGCCGCCACTCGTGGACTTCGGGCGTTTCGGTACGGGGCTCGAAGTATGCGGCATCCAGGTGGTTGGCCGCGGTCGACGTGAGGTCCGGTGGATTGGCCACCTGGGGGAAACCTTCCCGGAGCAGCATTACCGGCTCCAACTGCCGGTTGGGCGAAGTGAGGAGCGGCGTGGCGTTAAATCCCAAGGTGCCCAGGTGGGTCGGGTCCAGGGGAAGGGAATCGGAAAAGAGCCCGTAGTTGGCGCGTATGACCGTCCTGCGATCTCCCCAAGGACTCACCGCGACGGCGACTCCAGGTTCCCAGTTGAGCTGGTTGGGCATAAAGGTTCTGGGCTGCCCGTCCCGGCCCGCGAAAACGAGGATCCCGGGCCGCCCGTTCTCGGGGTTCAGACCCCCGAAGTCCAAGCTGGAGTGCCGGTCGAATTTTTCACGAGGCGCCGTGTCGAATTCCAGGTTCAACCGAAATGTCCAGGTGAGTTTGGGAGTGATCTGATATTCGTCGGTGATTCCCACCTCATACTGCTCCGATCGCAGGTAGGTGGGGTGCAATACCATCGACTGCTCGGCGCGGTCGGGCATCCCCAGCAGGAACTGGGCGCCGGGGCTTCCCGTGTTGTTGATGCCCGGCAGTCCCGTCAGTTCGCCGGAGAAATCGAATCGGCCCGAGGGGAAGCGGGAGCGAAAGCTGTTCACCTGTCGCCAGTAAGCCTTGCCGTGCAGCTTCAGATTGTGTTTGTTGTAGCGCAGGCTGATGGCATCCGACAGCGAATAGTCGGCAATCTGGTAACGGGCCATGGCCCCGGGTTGGGTGCCGATACTGACAAAATGCCCCAGACCGAATCGAGGGAAGGCGCCGCTGCCGAGTCCGTTGATGCCGAGCTGTTCCGGGAAATGAGTCCGGTAGACATTCTCCTGGGCGCTGGCCAGGGAACGATGCCGCGCCCACAAGGAGAACTGGTTGACCACTCGGGGCGAGACACTGAAGGTATGGCTGAACCTTCCACTCCTGGAGCCGACACGGCGCTGGGGCCTGCGCGGGTTGGCCGGGTTGTCGAAAATCGGGGAAGCGCCGTCGATCCCGCTGGAGAAGCGGCCGTTCCAGGTGAGCTTGTGCCTGGTTCCGATGTCGTGGTCAAGCTTCCACACCGTTCCATTGGGCGTGTTGGTTTCGGCCGCGTTGGTAAAAAAATTGTTCCGCAGGAATGGGCCCACGCTGGTGTTGGGATGCGGATAATAGGCCAGGGCTTTCAGGGCGACCGGGTCTAGCCGGTGGGCCGGGATGCGGTTTCCCGGAAAGGGGTCGCGCAGGTACTGAAGATTCGATAGCGACACCGGTTGGCCCGGATCGTAGTCGGGGTTGGGCCGGGTGGTGGCCGGGTCGTAGATCAGGACCGGGCGACCGGCGTTGTCGACCAGGTCGGAAAAGTCTCCCGAACGCTGCAGTGGCGTTAGAACGTCTCCCAAAAAGGGCCGCGAGATCCTTTCCCGGGTGCCTTCGTAGGCGATGGAGAAGAAGGTCTGCCCCCTGCCGTCGTAAAGCCCTGGAACCGTGACCGGTCCGGTCAGGTTGAAACCGAGCTGATTCCGCCGCAATACCGACTTGGTCCCATTGGCCTGCCGGACCTCGTGGGGCAGGGCGTCCAGCGCGTCGTTGCGAAAATAATGGTAGAGGTTGCCGCGGTAATCCCGCAAGGCGGGCCGGGAACCGTTGCCCTTCTCCCCGCCGGGGTAGTCCAGCGTGATCCGTTGGATCTGGGCCCGGTATTCACGAATGGCCCTCCGCAGTTCGATGGGAACGGCTGGAGCCGAAGATGCCGGCCCCACGGGCTCGAGAGGACCCAGCCCGGCAATGGTCCGCGGAGCGGGGGTTGCGGCGGCAGGTTGCGGCGCGGCCTTCTTTTCCTCCCCCAGACCGGCCGACGGAAAAGAGGCCAAGCCCAGGATAGCCAGGCTGAGAAGGACTCCCGATGTTCGTATTCGGGCTCGATCGATGTTGCCGAATGTCAGGTCCACGGTCGCTCGATACTGCACACACTTCTCCATAAATCCGTTAGTATCCTCTATCTGACATCGGTTTGTCAATCGTTCAGCAGCTTTTTCATCAGGGATTCGTTGGCAGGAGGGAAGCGGTAGCTGCCGAGCTCATCGGGAGTCACCCATGCGAAGCGCCGGCATCCCAAGGCCTGGATATCGCCACCCTCGTAGCGGCACTTGAAGAACTTCAGGCAAACGGTTTTCTCGGAATAATCGTATTCGATGGTTTCAAACAGCTCTCCTGCGACCACCTCGATGTTGAGTTCTTCCCGTAATTCGCGGACCAGACATTCCCGGATGGACTCTCCGCGCTTGCGTTTGCCTCCAGGAAGCTCCCACAGCCCGGAAAGATGGGAATCCGGCAGCCTTTGGGTGATGAGCAGGCGCCCCTCCCGGAAGAGAATGGCGGCGGCGACTTCCACGGTGGGTTTCATGGCACGGCAGGCGGCGGGAGGCTGCCTCCTGTTGTCTTCAGCGGCGATGGTTTGAGGCAAAACGAATCTTGACCGGAACCCCTACTTGTGATAATTTTCTCATGCTCTTTCGGCAACTGGTGGCAGCCGAAAAACGGGCTCAGGATCTGGTATGCTCCCGGCATTTGCCGGGAAGAGGTCGCGAATCGCCGAAATATGGAATTGGTGCAGCCAGATCTGTCGGTGCTAGTGGTTATTCTGCTCGTCCTGTCCCTCTATTTCATCTTAAAACGATCATTTTTCAACCCCATCAACAAGATATTGGAGGATCGGGAAGCGGCGATTCACGGTGCGCAGCGAACAGCCAATGAAAAGCTTGGCGAATTCGAGGAGAAGTCTCGCATTTATCAAGAGCATTTGAACGCTGCCCGCCTGGAGATCTACCGTCAACAAGAGGCCCTTCGCTCGGAAGCCCTCGACCAGAGAGCCGGTATTCTGGCCAAGGGGCGTCAAGAGGCGGAAGGACTCGTCCAGTCTACCCGAGACGAACTGCAGATCCAGGTTGCTTCCGCCAAGAACGACCTGGAATCCAACTTGACCAAATTCGCAGATGGAATCGTTAAGGCGATCCTGCGCTAGGTGTCCTGTCCTGCCAGGATCTATTCTCATCGCTCTGACCGGGGTGTTGCTGGCTTTCTGTCTGGCTCTGCCGGCTGCCGGAGAAGAGGCAGCAGACGACGGCTCTGACGGCGCCGCGGCCGCCGCCGCGGGGGGCGGCGATCACGGGGGCCCTCTGTCCATCGTGTGGAAGTGGGGAAACTTCATTCTCCTCTTCGGGGGACTGGCCTATTATTTGCGACGGCCACTGCGGGAGTTTCTCCAAACCAGGGCCCGGGGTATTGAAGAGGGGCTTGCCAGCGGCAAACGGGCTCAGGAGGAGGCCGAAGCGAAAATGTCCGCCATCGAGGCTCAACTGGCTTGCCTGGACGAAGAAATCGATGGCTTGAAGCAGCAGGCAGCCCGCGAGTCCGAGAAGGAGAGGCAGCGCATCATCGACAGTTCCCAGGCTGAGGCGGAAAGGGTCGTGGCCATGGCCAGAAGGGAAATCGAAGGGTTGCAGCGTTCGGCGCAAATGGAGCTCAAGGCTCACGTGGCCCGGTTGGCGGTCGATCTGGCGGAGGAACGGCTGCGAAGGGATCTGGAACCGAGCCAGAACCAACGCCTTATTTCCAGGTTTGTTCGTTCCCTGAAGGAAACTCGGTCCTGACGGGGCGCGGGTGAAGCATTTGGGGTTGCGGGATGGCGGCCATTGCCAATCGGTATGCCAGGGCGCTGGCGGACGTCAGTTTCAAGCTCGGTCAGCACGAGGCGGTTGAGCGGGAATTGGCGCAGTTCGGGCAACTGCTCGATCGCAATCGAGAACTGTCGGCATTCTACGGGGACCCGGCCGTCAGCGCGGCCAGAAAAAAAGCCGCCACCTCGCAACTGCTTGCCAGGCTGGGTTTCTGCAAGACGCCCGGCAATTTCATTCATGTCCTGGTCGAGCGCGGCCGGATGGGGCATTTCAATGAGATGTTGGAAGCCTTTCGGCGGGGGATCCGGGATCGCCTGGGGATCGTCGAAGTCGGAGTGACCACCTCGACCGAGATCGGCCAACCGCTTCGGGACCAGTTGACCCGGGCCCTGGAGCAGCTCAGCGGCAAGCGGGTCCAGCTCCGGTTCCGGACCGACCCGCGGATCCTGGGCGGAGTCATCACGCGCCTGGGCGACACCATCTACGACGGTTCGGTGCGGCAGCAGTTGCAACAGATGAAGGAGCGTCTCAGCACGCAGGGTTGAGCTGAGCCGGGGAGAGAACCTGATGGGAATCAAGGCGGAAGAGATCAGTCAGATCATTCGGGCGCAGATCGAGGATTTCGACGCGGGTCCGGTGGTCAGCGAAGTGGGGACGGTCATTTCGGTCGGGGACGGCATTGCCCGGGTCCACGGCCTGGAAAAAGTGATGTACAGCGAACTGCTGGAGTTCCCCCACGGGATTTCCGGAATGGCGCTCAACCTGGAGGAGGATCAGGTGGGCTCGGTGCTGTTGGGCGAGGCTTCCGAAATCAAGGAAGGCGACCTGGTGAAGCGGACCAGGAAGATCATGGCGATACCGGTGGGAGAAGCCATGGTCGGCCGTGTGGTGGATCCGCTGGGACAGCCGGTCGACGGAAAGGGGCCCATTCCAGCCGATCGTCTCAATCCGGTCGAGCGCATCGCGCCCGGGATCGTGGATCGCGAGCCCGTCAAGCAGCCCCTGCAGACGGGGCTCAAGTCCATCGACTCCATGATCCCCATCGGACGGGGGCAGCGGGAGCTCATCATCGGCGACCGTCAGACCGGAAAGACGGCCGTGGCGGTGGACACCATCATCAATCAGAAGGGCGGCGACGTCATCTGCATCTATGTGGCCATCGGCCAGAAGCGCTCCACCATCGCCCAGGTGGTTCAGACCCTGGTGGACAACGACGCCATGGACTACACCATCGTGGTGTCGGCCTCCGCCTCCGAACCGGCGCCCCTGCAGTATCTGGCTCCCTACGCCGGCTGCGCCATCGGGGAATATTTCCGCGACACCGGCCGGCACACCGTCTGCATCTATGACGACCTCTCCAAGCACGCGGCCGCCTACCGGGAGATCTCGCTGCTGCTGCGGCGCCCGCCGGGCCGGGAAGCCTATCCGGGTGACGTCTTCTACCTGCACTCCCGCCTGCTGGAGAGGGCGGCCAAGCTGAACGATTCGCAGGGAGGGGGGTCTTTGACGGCCCTGCCGATTATCGAGACCCAGGCCGGGGACGTTTCCGCCTACATCCCCACCAACGTGATTTCGATCACCGATGGGCAGATCTACCTGGAAGCGGACCTCTTTCACTCGGGCATCCGGCCTGCCATCAACGTGGGGCTGTCGGTCTCCCGCGTGGGAGGCAGTGCTCAGATCAAGGCCATGCGCCAGATTGCCGGGACCTTGCGGCTGGAATTGGCTCAATACCGCGAGCTGGCCGCATTCGCCCAGTTCGGAAGCGACCTCGACAAGGCGTCGCAGGCCCAGCTCAACCGGGGGCAAAGACTGGTGGAAGTGCTGAAGCAGGGCCAGTACGCTCCCCTGCCGGTAGACAAGCAGGTCATCACCATCTACGCCGCCACCAACGGCTATCTGGATTCCCTGGAGGTTGCCGACTGCGGGGCCTTCGAGGAGGGGCTCTACCATTTTCTGGACACCCACCATCCCTCCCTGGGAGCCAGGATTCTGGAGAAGGGGCAGCTCGACGACTCGCTGAGGGCGGAGCTCAAGACCTTCCTGGACGAGTTCAGCCGGAAATTCGCAGCCGAAAGGGCGCAGCCGGCCTGAGGGGAACATGCCCAACGTCCTGGACATTCGACGCCGCATCCGCTCGGTCCGCAACACCCAGCAGATCACCAAGGCCATGAAGATGGTCTCCGCCGCCAAGTTGAGGCGAGCCCAGGAGGCGATCCTGAGAGCCCGGCCCTACGCCGGCCGGATTCTCGAAGTGGTCAGGAGCCTGATGGCCCGCTCCGAGATCCGGCGGCATCCCCTGCTGGAAGAGCGGGAGGAAAAGAGCATTCAGTTGGTGGTGGTCACCGCCGACAAGGGGCTGTGCGGCGCCTTCAACGCCAACATCGTGAAGGCGGCGGAGGGATTTATCCGGGAAAAGGGGGACAGGTCGCTCGACCTGTTCTGCGTCGGGCGCAAGGGCCTGGACTACTTCGGCAAGCGCAGCACGCCCATCCGGCACCGGCAGATCAACCTCTTTCAACGGATCGAGTACGGCCACGCCCGCGAGATCACCGGCAAGCTGGTTTCCCAGTTCCTGTCCGGCGAGCGCGACGCCGTCTACCTGCTCTACAACGAGTTCAAGTCGGTCATCCAGCAGCGGATCGTGGTGGAGCGGCTGCTGCCCATTCCGCCGATCGCGCTGACTCCGGAGCAGAACCCTGGCGACTACATCTACGAACAGCCCGCTGCCGAGATTCTGAACACCCTGATGCCCAGGCATGTCGAGGTCCAGGTCTTCAGGGCCCTGCTGGAGTCTTCCGCGGCCGAGCACGGAGCCCGCATGACCGCCATGGACGCCGCCACCAACAACGCGGTGGAGATGATCGAGTCGCTGACCCTCACCATGAACCGGGCCCGCCAGGCGGGAATTACCAAGGAGATTATCGAGGTGGTGAGCGGCGCCGCCGCTTTGACATAGGAATGAATTGTTGATTGATGATTTGTGATTGTTGATTGGGAGTTGGACAGCTGGTTTTGCTTGAAATCTACAATCCGAAGCTCGGGATCTGAAGGGAATGAGGGCTGGTGGACCTGCGGCTTGGAGCCGGCCCGGATCCCAATCATGGAGACAAGCGATGAACATTGGCCGTGTGGTTCAGGTGATCGGTCCGGTGGTGGACGTGGCCTTCGAGGAGCAGAAGCTGCCTCCCATCTACTCCGCCGTCCGAATCACCAGCGAGGGCTTTGACGTTCCCGACCCCATCGACGTGATTGCCGAGGTGCAGCAGCACCTGGGAGAGAGTCGAGTGCGTGCGGTCTCGATGCAGCCCACCGACGGCATGGTGCGCGGCATGAAGGCCGTCGATACCGGGGCTCCCATCTCGGTGCCGGTGGGCCGGGAGATGCTGGGGCGCATCGTGAACGTCATCGGCCAGCCCGTCGATGAGAAGGGGCCCATCGGCGCCTCCCAGAGCTATCCCATTCATCGGCCGGCCCCGCTCTTCGAAGATCAGGATACCAATCTGGAGATGTTCGAGACCGGCATCAAGGTGGTGGACCTGCTGGAACCCTACCTGAGGGGCGGCAAGATCGGGCTGTTCGGCGGAGCGGGCGTGGGGAAGACGGTCATCATCCAGGAGCTGATCAACAACATCGCCACCAAGCACGGCGGCTTCTCCGTGTTCTCGGGCGTCGGAGAGCGCACCCGGGAGGGCAACGACCTGTGGCTGGAAATGACCGAGTCCGGAGTCATCGACAAGGCGGCGCTGGTCTACGGCCAGATGACCGAGCCGCCCGGAGCGCGGCTGAGGGTGGGGTTGACCGGCCTGACCGTGGCCGAATACTTTCGGGACGAGGAGGGGCAGGACGTTCTCCTCTTCATCGACAACATCTTCCGGTTCACCCAGGCCGGCTCGGAAGTCTCGGCCCTGCTGGGCCGCATGCCCTCGGCCGTGGGCTATCAGCCCAATCTGGCGACCGAGATGGGCGAACTGCAGGAGCGGATCACCTCGACCAAGAAAGGCTCCATCACCTCGGTTCAGGCCATCTACGTGCCGGCCGACGACTATACCGATCCGGCGCCGGCCACGGCCTTCGCCCACCTGGACGCCACCACCAACCTCTCCCGCTCGATTGCCGAGCTGGGGATCTACCCGGCCGTGGATCCGCTGGACTCCACCTCGCGCATCCTGGATCCCCGCATCATCGGGGACGAACACTACAACACCGCCAGAGCCGTCAAGCTCATCCTGCAGAAGTACAAGGATCTGCAGGACATTATCGCGATCCTGGGAATCGACGAGCTTTCCGAGGAAGACAAGTTGACCGTCTCTCGGGCCAGAAAGATTCAACGCTTCCTCTCTCAGCCCTTCTTCGTGGCCACCCAGTTCACCGGGTTGGAAGGGAAGTACGTGCCGGTAGGCGAAACCATTCGCGGCTTCCAGGAAATTGTGGACGGCCGCCACGATGACCTGCCCGAACAGGCCTTCTACATGGTGGGCGGCATCGACGAAGCACTGGAAAAAGCCGAGAAGGCCCGGCAGGCGGACTGATTCCCATGGCAGACTCGACCTTCAAGCTCTCGGTGGTCTCCCCCGAACGCCTGGTTCTGTCGGAGGAGGTGGAGGCCGCCCAGGTTCCGGGCAAGAACGGCTATCTGGGCATTCTGCCCGGTCATGCCCCCATGATGACCGAGCTGGATATCGGCGAGCTGTCCTTTCGCCAGGGGGATCGAACCAGCTATCTGGCAGTGACCTGGGGCTATTGCGAGGTATTGTCCGACCAGGTGATCGTTCTGGCCGAGCGGGCCGAGCGGGCCGAGGAAGTGGATCGGGAGCGGGCCCGGGCCTCCATGGAGCGGGCCCGGAAGCGGCTGTCCGACCTCCAGGATCCCGATATCGATTTCCTCAGGGCCAGAACCAGCCTGCAGCGTGCCCTGATTCGGGTGCAGGTGAGCCAGAGAGCCGGCGGGAGCGGTTAGTGATCCAGCGCTTCAGCTCGGCCACCAGGCGCGGGAAAAGAGAACTCCACGATGGATGAAGAATCCTTCAACTGTCACCCGGCAGCATGCGGGTGGAGCGCTATCAGGATGATGAGCCAGTGAGCTGGGACATCGGTGAGAGCGGCGCTCTCGCCTTTTTTTTGGCCCGCTGCCGGAAATTCGCTGAAAGAGGTCTGTTCATGTCCATTCAATCCTTCTCGGTGATCGACTCCACGCTTCGGGAAGGCGAGCAGTTCGCCAAGGCCCATTACAGCATTGCAGAGAAGATCCGGATCGCCAGGGCGCTGGACGCGTTCGGGGTGGAGTACATCGAGCTGACGTCACCGGCGGCTTCTCCCCAGTCCTTCGAGGACTGCAAGACCATTGCCGGCCTGGGCTTGAACTGCAAGATCCTGACCCACACCCGCTGCCACATGGACGATGCGCGCAAGGCGGTGGCCACGGGGGTGGACGGCGTCGACATTCTTTTCGGAACCTCCTCCTATCTGCGCCGTTTCAGCCATGGCAAGACGATTGACGAGATCATCGAAAGCGCTCGAGTGGTGATCGACTTCATCAAGCAGTCGGGGTGCGAGGTCCGGTTTTCCAGCGAAGACACCTTCAGGAGCGAGGAAGAGGACCTGCTCAGGGTCTACCAGGCCGTGGACGAGCTCGGCGTGGACCGGGTCGGACTGGCCGACACGGTGGGCGTGGCCACCCCCCGTCAGCTCTATATCCTGGTGTCGGAGCTGAAGAAACGCCTCAAGGCCGACATCGAATTTCACGGACACAACGACAGCGGCTGCGCCATCGCCAACAGCTTTACCGCCCTGGAGGCGGGAGCCACCCATATCGACACCAGTGTGCTGGGGATCGGCGAGCGCAACGGCATCACCCCGCTGGGAGGGCTGATTGCCCGACTCTACTCCTACGATCGGGATCTGGTCACCAAGTACCGGTTGGATCAACTGCATCGCCTGGACCGGATGGTCGCTGAAATCGTGGGAATCCAGATTCCTTTCAACAACTACATCACCGGAGAGACCAGCTTCACCCACAAGGCGGGGATGCACACCAAGGCGGTCATGCTCAACCCCGGAGCCTATGAGCCCATCGATCCTCAGGATTTCGGCATGCAACGCACCATCAGCATCGGCCACCGTCTGACCGGCAAGAACGCCATTCAGAACCGGGCGCAGGAACTGGGACTGCACTTCGGAGATGCCGAGCTGCGGGAGATCACCCTGGAAATCAAGCGCCTGGCCGATGCCGGACCGCTGTCCACCCGCCAATTGGACGACCTGCTGAGGAGCTGGGTGGTGGCTTAGAAGTTTGAAGTTTGAAGGAGGAAGTTTGAAGGATGAAGGCTATACTTTTTCTATGAGCGCTAAGCAAGCTCAAATGTTGGTGTTGCGGCGCGCGGGCGCCGCGGTTGGGACGGCCGTCCTCGTCCTGTTGACGGCGCCGGGTCCGCTGCCGGGCCAATCCGATTTCCTGCGTCGATCGGAGGAAAGAGCCAGGCAGATTCTGAACAAGACCGTGGAGGCTCTGGGAGGGGAAGCCTACCTGGCGGCCCAAAACATCGTCCGGAAAGGAAAGTTTTACCAGTTTCGCCGGGACGTTCTACAGGGCTCCAACGAATTTCGCACGCTGGTGGCGCACCCCTGGAAACGGCGGGTGGAGTTCGGCAAGAAAGCCCGGATCGTCCTGATCAACGACGGCGAGCAGGGCTGGAAGATCGAATACAAGAACGTCAAGACCCAGACCGAGGAAGAGCTTCGCAACTACCGCATCGACGTGAAGCACGACCTGGATCACATTCTCAGGTTCCGGCTTCGCGAGAAGGGCCTGAAGGTCCGCTATCTGGGAAAATCGCGGATCCACCTGGAGCAGTTGGACGGGGTTCAGCTCATGGATGTCTCGGGAGACAAGGTCAGGATCTTCGTCAACTCCCGCACCTTCCTGCCCGTAAGGATGGAGTATGAATCTCCTCCACGCGGCAAGCGCTGGGCCACCGAAGACGAGAAGTTCTTTCACAACTACCATGAGATCGACGGAGTCAGGATTCCGTTCACCGTCGTTTTGAATTCCAACGGGTACAAGGCCCTGGAGACACAGCTTTCCTCCGCGCAGATCAACGCCGACCTGTCGGACACCCTGTTTTCATCCCCCCCAAAGTAGAGCGGGAATTTATGGGAGCAGCATTGATCAAAGGCACCACCGTCGTTTGCATACGAAGAAGCGGGCGTACCGCGCTGGCTGCCGATGGCCAGGTCACCCTTGGGGAGACGGTGATCAAGCAGGGAGCCCGGAAGCTCCGCCGCCTCTACAATGGGCAGGTCCTGGCCGGATTCGCAGGGTCCACGGCCGACGCCTTCGCCTTGTTTACCCGTTTCGAGGCCAAGCTGGAGGAGTTTCGGGGCAATCTGGCCCGGGCGGCCGTGGAGTTGGCCAAGGAATGGCGGACCGACCGGGTCCTGCGCCACCTGCAGGCGTTGCTGGTCGTGGCCGACAAGGAACGGATTTTCCTGGTCAGTGGCAACGGCGATCTGATTGAGCCCGACGATGCCATTGCAGCCATCGGTTCCGGCGGCCCCATCGCCCTGGCCGCCGCTCAAGCCCTGGTCAGGCACTCCGATCTGCCGGCCGCGGAGATTGCCGCCGAAGCCCTGAAGATTGCCGCCGGCATCTGCATCTACACCAACGCGTCGACGACCATCGAGGAGCTGTGAGGAGGATATGGTCATTTACTTGCCGGGAGCGGTGGAAAAGGAGGAACAGGTGGAAGCGTTGGATGAGCTGACTCCCAGGCAGATCGTGGCCCACCTGGACAAGCATGTGGTTGGGCAGAAGGCCGCCAAGCGGGCGGTGGCCATCGCCCTCCGCAACCGCATTCGACGGCAGAAGCTCCCCGAGGACATGGCCGAGGAGGTCGTGCCCAAGAACATCATCATGATCGGCTCCACCGGCGTCGGCAAGACCGAGATCGCCCGGCGCTTGTCGAGGCTGGCCAACTCTCCCTTTCTGAAGGTGGAAGCCTCCAAGTTTACCGAGGTGGGTTACGTCGGTCGTGACGTCGAGTCCATGATCCGTGACCTGGTGGAAATCGCGATCGACCTGGTGCGAGAGGAAAAGCTGGAGGATGTGGCCGACAAGGCTGAGCAGAATGCGGAGGAGCGGGTCCTGGACCTGCTGCTTCCCCCCGTTCCGCAGTCGGCCCGCAATTCAGCCTCTGCCGAGGAAAAGGCCCGGGCTCAGGAAGCCTTCGCCAAGACCCGGGAGAAGCTTCGTGAACAGTTGCGCGGCGGCAAGCTGGATGAACGCGTGGTGGAGGTGGAGACCCGCGAGAGAAGCATGCCGGCCTTCGAGATCATTTCCAGCTCCGGCATCGAGGAGATGGACATCAACGTCAAGGACATTCTGCCGGGCATCTTCGGGCAGAAGACCAAGAAGCGGAAGATGCCGGTTGCCGACGCCATGGACCATCTCATTCAGGAAGAGGAGCAGAAACTGGTCGATATGGACCAGGTGACGCGCCTGGCGGTGGACCGGGTGGAGCAGAACGGCATCATCTTCCTCGACGAGATCGACAAGATCGCCGGGCGCGAGGGGGGGCACGGCCCCGACGTCAGCCGCGAAGGCGTGCAGCGGGATATTCTCCCCATCGTGGAAGGGACCACGGTGAATACCCGTTACGGCATCGTGCGGACCGACCACATCCTGTTTGTGGCGGCGGGCGCCTTTCACGTCAGCAAGCCGTCCGACCTCATTCCCGAACTTCAGGGTCGGTTCCCCATCCGAGTGGAGCTGGATACGCTCACCGTCGAGGACTTCGTGCGCATCCTGACCGAACCCAAGAGCGCTCTGATCAAACAGTACGTGGGCCTGATGGAAACCGAGGGAATCAAGCTTCGCTTCACCGAGGAAGCGACCCGCAGCATTGCCGGGTTTGCCGCCCTGGTCAACGAGCGGACCGAAAACATCGGGGCCCGGCGGCTGCAAACCATCATGGAAAAACTCCTGGACGAGATCTCCTTCGAGGGGCCGGATCTGAAACCGAAAGACATCACCATCGACGAGGAGTACGTACAGAAGATGCTGGCCTCCATCGTGGATGACCAGGACCTGACCCGATACATCCTTTAGACTGCGCCCTTTCCCGTCCCTGCCCATGACCACAACCAAACCTGCCGGTCCAAACCTGCGTCCGGGGAGTCTTCTCCTCCTTCTTCTCCTGACGGCGGCCTGCGGGAAGATGGGAGAGCCGCTGCCGCCGTTGATCCGGATTCCCCGGCCGATCGCGGACCTGACCGCCCGGCAGCAGGGGGCGGAGGTGATTCTCGGATGGACATTGCCTCGCTTGAACACCGACGGCAGCACGGCCACCACACTGGCCTCGATCGAGATCTATCGGTCGATCCGGAAACCCACCTCGGCTGCGGGCGCCGCGCCGGCCCTGGGAGACTCGGATCTCTGGCGAGAATTGACGACCGAGCCTGCCCGGGGGCGTGAGGAGAGAAAGAGCATCCGAGACCGCCTAGAGGGCCGGGACCTTTCCGAGGTGTTGGAGAGAGAGTTCAGCTATGCCCTCAAGGTCTTCAATCGGAAGGGGCAGACTGCGGGGCTTTCCAACATCGCCACCCTTTGGCTGCAGCCGGTCCCGCATCCTCCCGGCAGACCGAGCCTGAACCCTGCCGAGGAGTTTGTCGAAATTTCCTGGGAGCCTTCCTCCACCAACATCGATGGGTCCCCGGTGGCTGCCGGAGTGGCGTTCGATCTCTACCGCACTTCATCCGAGAGAAGCGCCGCCGCGAGTCCCCTCAATCCAACCCCGATAGCCGGGACCTCCTACCGGGATGGGTCGGCCCGCTTGGGTGAGACCTACGTCTACCGGGTGCGGGCGGTGCTGGAAACGGATCAAGGACAGGTGGAGAGCCGGGATTCGGAGGAGGCATCCCTGTTCCACCGGGACGTGTACCCACCCGAACCGCCGCGGCAACTCACCCTGGTGGTGGGACGGGAGTTCCTGAGCCTGGCCTGGTTCCCCAATTCCGAAGCCGATCTGGCCGGCTACCATGTTTACCGGCGTCAAGGCCGGGGCGGCCTCCAACGACTCACCGCTGCGGCCACCCGGCGGACCTCCTACGAGGACCGGGACCTCCTTGAGGGTCCGGTCTATTCCTATCGGGTCACGGCCCTGGACCGGGCCGGAAACCAAAGCAGTTATTCGAATGTCGTCAGCGATACGTTAGAATAGCTGCCTGCGATCGATCCAGGGAGCTGCCGCTTGTCCACCCATCCACCCCCCACTCCCGGGAAGTCCCCATTGGAAGCCCTCAATCGACTCAATCGGCTGGCCGAGTCCGGCGGGGGGCCAAAGCGCCTGGAGCGGCAGCACGCCGCGGGCAAGATGAGCGCCCGCGAGCGCATCGATCTCCTGCTGGACGAAGGGTCTTTCGAGGAGATGGACAAGTTCGTGAAGCACCGCTGCCAGGATTTCGGGATGAAGGGCCAGGAGATCCCGGGGGATGGCGTGGTCTCGGGTTACGGCCGCATCGACGGGAGGCTGGTATACGTTTTTGCCCAGGACTTTACCGTCTTCGGCGGCTCCCTCTCGGAGACCAACGCGGCCAAGATCTGCAAGGTCATGGAACTGGCGATGAAGGCCGGCGCCCCCGTCATCGGTCTCAACGACTCCGGGGGGGCCAGAATCCAGGAGGGCGTGGTCTCGCTGGCCGGCTACGCCGACATCTTCCTGCGCAATACCCTTGCGTCTGGGGTCATCCCCCAGATCTCGGCCATCATGGGTCCCTGCGCCGGAGGAGCGGTCTACTCACCCGCCATCACCGATTTCGTGGTCATGGTCAAGCAGAGCAGCTACATGTTCATCACCGGCCCTGAAGTGATCAAGGTCGTCACCCACGAAGAGGTCTCGAAAGAAGAGCTTGGGGGGGCCATGACCCACAACTCCCAGAGCGGCGTGGCCCATTTTGCTGTCGAGGACGATCGGGAGTGTTGCCGTTTCGTCAGGGAACTGCTCTCCTATCTGCCCTCCAACAACATGGAGAGCCCTCCGCGCAAGGAGTCCCGGGATCCCGTGGACCGCTCCGAAGAAAGGCTCGACAGCCTGATTCCGGCTGAGTCCGATCAGCCTTATGACGTCAAGGAGATCATCGGCGCGGTGGCGGATGACGGGCGCTTCCTGGAAGTCCAGGCGCTCTACGCCCGCAATATCGTGGTGGGATTCGCCCGGTTGGGAGGTCGTCCGGTGGGTATGGTGGCCAATCAGCCGGCGGTCCTGGCCGGATGCCTGGACATCGATGCTTCCATCAAGGCCGCCCGGTTTGTCCGGTTTTGCGACGCCTTCAACATCCCTCTCATCTGCTTTGAAGACGTCCCCGGGTTTCTCCCCGGGACCTCGCAGGAATTCGGGGGGATTATCAAGCATGGAGCCAAGCTGATCTACGCCTTTGCCGAGGCGACCGTCCCCAAGATCACGGTGATCACCCGTAAGGCGTACGGCGGGGCCTACTGCGTGATGGCCTCCAAGCATCTGCGTACCGACGTCAATCTTGCCTATCCCACCGCCGAGATCGCAGTGATGGGACCCGAGGGAGCCGTCAAGATCGTCTATCGCAAGGAGCTGGCGGAGGCCGCCGATGTGGAAGCGGAAACGGCCCGCCGGGTCGAGGAATTCCGGGAGAAGTTCGCCAATCCCTACGTGGCGGCGGGACGGGGCTTTGTCGACGAGGTGATCCGCCCGCGTGAGACCCGTCGAAAGTTGATCAGCGCCCTGGCCATGCTGGAGAACAAGCGCGACACCACCCCGCCCAAGAAACACGGGAACATACCGCTTTAAATGTGGATTTTGGATTGTAGATTTTTGATTTCGGATTTGAGGCGGACTCTGTGGTCACAACTCTCCAATCGG
Organism: Terriglobia bacterium; assembly: GCA_963665655.1. GTDB lineage: Bacteria > Acidobacteriota > Terriglobia > Versatilivoradales > Versatilivoraceae > Versatilivorator. Next base: position 1,461,035 of record OY762429.1, on the reverse strand, counting down.
CAAATGGAAATCAGCAATCAGAAGAGCCTTTTGCAAAATATCGTCTACATCATGCCCGGGAATCAAGCAAGGCGCCTGTTTCAGCGCTCATATTCACTCCCCCCTTGAGGGGGAGTCGGCGAGAGGGCGAAGCCCGTCTTCGAGCCGGAGGGGGGCCAACGCGGCGTCCCGTAAGTGAGATCCAGCGCTGGGTAGGTGGCGCCGGCGTCGCCCCCCCACCGCATCAGCCTTCGCCATTCGGCTCGGCTTCTGCGACTCCCCCTCAAGGGGGGAGTGATACTCGAGTTTCTTGAAGGACGTTAAGGGAAATTGGGGAACGGACGCCACCTCCCGGGGCTCACAACCCTTCCCGGCAATAAATCCCGCTTACTGGAAGAATTTTGCAAAAGGCTCAGAAATCAACGATCAAAAATTCACTCGCTTGTTGACCTGAGGCACGGTTTGGCTGGCTGCTGACGATGTTCCGTCCAAGACACTCCTTCCTGTTGGGAACCCTGGCACTGGCCGCAGTGCTTCTTGCAGGCTATCGGCCGCTTGCCGCCTTCGATCCCAGCCGGATCAGGATTTTGACCAACCCGAACCTGGACGTCATCTACCACACCCTGGCCCACTTCAACCTTTCGGGAGACCGCTTCAATCTCTTCTCCGAAGACTACGTTCGGCGGATGGAGCAGGCCAAGCGGGACCTGGAGGTGGGGGAGACCCGGCTGGATCGGGAGGCCGCGGCCTTGGAGCAGCATTACCGGCGACGCCCTCGCCTTCGCTTTCTGATCCGGGCTCCCTTCCTGGCGGACGACCTCTCCTCCTTCAGGCAGGCCCTGGCCCTGATCGACTACGATTTTCGCACCCGGACGGTTCCGGTCGGCCCCAAGGGCCGACGCAGGAAGGAACCGCTGATGTTCGGCAACAGCCGCAGGTTGATTCCGGTCTTCAGAAACCACTTCCAGGCCCCCCAGGAGCGGGAGTTCGCCAAGCGGTTTGCCGGTTGCCTGGAGGAGGAGCACTCCCGTTTCTACATGCTTTATCGGGAGGCCCGAACCGAATGGGACCAACAGGGCGTGGAGTGGTTCACCGGCTTTTGGAAGTCGCAGGGCATGAGCATCCTGGAGCCGTGGGCTTCCAGGTCCGAAGTGAGCCGATTCAAGGTCTTTCTGACCCCGGTGATGAAGGGGAGGGGGCTGGGCGTGCCCGTGGAACAGGGCGGCGAGGTCCTGTTTCACGTTCTGACCCCACTTCCGGAGAGCCGCAGGGAGGCGATGCACTCCTTTTTCGTGCTGCTGCATGAGACCGCGCGCCGATCCACCGACGCGCTGGCGGTCTTTCCCGGTTCCTCCGGCTCCTCCGACAGGGGCTCCGCGGCGTCAGGGGTCCGAAAGAACGCCGCCCTGGTTGCCGGTCACCTTTATCTGAAGGCCCGATTCCCCAGGGTCCACCGATCCTATCTGGGCTTTTTCCTGAAACTGCCGGCCGGGAAGCTCTCCGAGGTGGAATCGCTGGAGCCTCTGTTCGCCAGGCGATTCCCTCTGGACCCCGCCTCCCGAAGGCGGGTGGAGGCATTCGTGGAACGTGTCCTGTCTCGGAAATAGGATGACCATGTTCTCGAAGATCCTGATCGCCAACCGGGGTGAGATCGCGGTCCGCGTCATGCGTACCGCCCGCGAGATGAATATCGCAACCGTGGCGGTCTATTCCGATTGCGACCGTGCGGCCCTGCACGTGCGTCTGGCCGACGAGGCCCGGAGCCTGGGTGCTTCTCCTTCGGTGGAGAGCTATCTGAATGCGGACAAGATCCTGCAGGCGGCCGAGGCCAGCGGCGCCGAAGCCATCCATCCCGGCTACGGGTTTCTGTCCGAAAACGCCGAATTCGCCCGCCGCTGTCAGGACCGCGGCATCTGCTTCATCGGTCCTCCCCCGAGAGCCATGGAGTTGATGGGGGAAAAGACGGCTGCCCGAAGATTGGCCTCGCGGGCGGGAGTGCCGGTAGTGCCGGGCACCGGACCGCAGCTCGGAGACAGCGCGGAAGCGGAACGGGCGGCCCGGGACATCGGTTTTCCGATCCTGGTCAAGGCGGCGGCCGGTGGAGGAGGCAAGGGGATGAGGCTGGTGACTTCCCCCGACCGCCTGGCCTCGGCCCTGCGGGACGCCGGCTCCGAAGCCCGGAGCGCTTTCGGGGATCCGGCGGTCTACCTGGAGAAATACCTCCGGAGTCCCCGCCATATCGAGTTTCAGGTCCTGGCCGACAGCCACGGGAACACCATTCACCTGGGAGAGCGGGAGTGCTCCATCCAGAGGCGTCATCAGAAGGTCATCGAGGAATGCCCTTCACCGGTCATGACCGAGGCCTTGCGGGACAGAATGGGACGGGCCGCCGTCAGCATGGCCCGCGCCTGCGGCTACCGCAATGCCGGGACCGTCGAGTTCCTGGTGGATTCGCAACACAATTTTTTTTTCCTGGAGATGAACACCCGACTCCAGGTCGAGCACCCGGTCACCGAGATGGTCACCGGACTGGACCTGGTCAGGAAACAGATTCAGATCGCCGCCGGCCAACCCCTGGGAATGGGACAGGAAGAGGTTGCCTGGCGCGGAGCCGCGCTGGAATGCCGCATCTATGCCGAGGAACCCGAGAAGGACTTCCTGCCCTCGCCGGGCCTGATCCGGAGCCTGAGCCAGCCCTCCGGGCCCGGTGTCCGCGAAGACAGCGGGATCTACCAGGGTTGGGAAGTCCCCGTGTATTACGATCCGATGCTGTCCAAGCTGGTGACCTGGGCTGAAACCCGCTCCGAAGCCATCAGCCGCATGGATCGGGCCTTGGGCGAGTACCGGATCTCGGGGATCAAGACGACCATCCCCTTCTTCCGGACCATCCTGGCCCATCCGAAATTCCTGTCGGCGGAGCTGAGCACCGACTTCATCGAAAAGTTCTATCGCCCGGCCCCGTCCCTGCCCGGCCGGGAAGACTTGCGGGAGGTGGCGGCCATTGGCGCCGCCCTCTATGCCGGCCGTGGTCGAGCTTCGGACACCGGCCGCGCGGACCCGCGGGAGAGCCCGTGGAAGCTGTGGGGGCGCTGGAACGGGCTGCGGAGATAGGCTTCCGAGCGGAAGAGGGGGAGGCGCCCTGTGGAGCGGGTCGTAGCCACTTACGAACTGGTGCTGGAGGGGCGGCGCCGCAAGTTGCGCCTGCAACGTTCCGGGAGTCGCGCCCGGGTGGAGCTGGGGGAGAAAACGCTTGAAGTCGACGTCTCACAGTTGTCGGAAGATGCTTTTTCCCTGATTCTGCAAGGCCGCTCCCACGATGTCAGCGTGAGTCCGAATGCCGGAGGATTTCAGGTTGTGGTGGATGGAGAGAGCTTCCAGGTGGGTCTGGTCGACCCGCGCCGGGACGGCCCCTCGACCTCCGGGAGGACGGAATCCGACGGACCCATGGCCGTGTCGGCCCCCATGCCCGGGAAAGTGGTCAGGATCCTGACGGCCGAGGGAGAAGAAGTACGCCAAGGGCAGGGGTTGATTGTGGTAGAGGCCATGAAAATGCAGAACGAGCTGACCGCTCCCAAATCGGGCAGGATTCGGGCCGTTCGGGTGGAGGCGGGCCAGGCGGTCAACGCGGGCGAACCGCTGGTGCTGGTGGAGTGAGCCCGCCGGCGGTCAATGCGACTCAACCCAGGTCGGGCTGCCCCGGGACGATCCTCTCCAATCCGTTCAGGTAGGGGCTGAGGGCGGGTGGTATCGCCACGCTGCCGTCCGGTTGCTGGTGGTTTTCGACCAGGGCCACCCAGGTGCGTCCCACGGCCAGACCCGATCCGTTGAGCGTGTGCACGAATTCCGGTTTGGCCCCGCGTTCCCGCCGGAAACGGATGTTGGCCCGGCGGGCCTGGAAGTCCACGAAGTTGCTGCAGGAAGAAATTTCCCGGTAGGCCTGCTGGCCCGGAAGCCAGACCTCCAGATCGTAGGTCTTGGCCGCCGAAAATCCCAGATCGCCCGTGCACAGGGTGACCACGCGGTAGTGGAGCTGGAGGCGGCGGAGGATTTCCTCAGCGCTCCGAGTCAGGTTTTCCAGCTCGGCATAGGAATCCTCGGGCCGGGTGAAATTGACCAGTTCCACCTTGTTGAACTGGTGCTGGCGGATGAGTCCCCGAGTGTCTTTGCCGTGGGCGCCGGCTTCGCTGCGGAAGCAGGGAGTATAGGCCGTCAGCCGGATCGGCAGTTGGTCCGCCCGCAGAGTCTCTCTGGCATAAATGTTGGTGACCGGGACCTCGGCCGTGGGAACCAGCCAGTAGTCCGTCTCTTCCAACTTGAACAGATCGCCGGAGAACTTGGGGAGCTGACCCGTCCCGGTCATGCTGGTCGAATTGGCCATGAAGGGGGGCAACACCTCCAGGTAGCCGTGTTCCCGGGTGTGAACGTCCAGCATGAAGTTGATCAAGGCCCTTTCCAGGCGGGCTCCCGCTCCCGTGTAGAGGCTGAACCGGGCCCCGGCGATCTTGGCGGCGCGCTCCAGGTCCAGAATGCCCAGGCCGGTTCCCAGGTCCCAGTGGGCACGGGGCTGAAAGTCGAAGTCGGGCTTTTGGCCGTGGGTCCGGATTTCGACGTTCCCGGAGGCGTCGGCGCCGACCGGGACACTGTCGTCGGGGAGGTTGGGCAGGGCCAACTGCAGGCTCTTGAGCTCTTCCTCGCAGGACCGCAGTGTTTCGTCCAACTGCTTGATCCGAAGCGACAACTCCTTCATCTCGGCAATCTTGGCGGCGGCGTCCTGTCCCGCCTTCTTCAGAGCGGTGATGGCCTGGTTGTTCCGGTTGCGTCGATGCTTGAGCTGCTCGGTCTCCTGCAGCAACTGCCGTCGTTGCCGATCGAAGTCCTCCACCTCCTCCAGCGGCGCCGGGGTGTGGCGCTGGACCAGCTTTCGACGCACCAACTCGGGGTTCTTTCGGATGTAGACCGGATCCAGCATGGGGCCGCAGTATAGAGGAGTCGCCGGGAGGCAGGCAAGGACCGGCGACCGCGATGCCGCCGCACCCTGGCGAGCTCCGGCGTCGCCCCCCTCCGGGTCGACTGCGGGCGGAGCCCTTGGGACGCCGCGTTGGCCCCCCACCGCATCAGCCTTCGCCATGCGGCTCGGCCTCTGCGACTCCCCCTCAAGGGGGGAGTGATAGAAGTTTCTTGAACGACGTTTTGCGGAATTGGGGAGCGGACGCCCGGAGATAGTCAATAAACGACGCCACCCAATGGTCGGATCAATTGCCGGGCGCCGAAACGCACTGACTATCCCGGGGGAGGTCAACGTCGCCGCCGCGGCTGCGCAGCGGCGGGTGAGTCGTTTCGCTGTAGCAGGAGGGATCGTTCAGGATGCGGGTCACCAGGTGAGTGTGCAGGGCGTGTCCCGCCTTGTGGGCCACCACGCGGGCCAGCAGCGGCCTGCCGATCAATGCCAGATCGCCAATGCCGTCGAGCACCTTGTGGCGGACGAATTCATCCTCGAACCTCAAGATGTCGTTCAGGATTCCCCGGTCGGTCAGGACAATGGCGTTGTCCAGCGAGCCTCCCCGAACCAGGCCCTTTTCCTTCAACTGTTCCACTTCCCGGTAGAATCCGAAAGTGCGAGCCGGCGCCACCTCCCTGGAGAAGACTTCCGGCGAGGCCTCGAAGTCGAAGCTCTGGCGACCGATCATGGGGTGGTCGAAGTCGATCGAGTAGCTGATCTGAAGGCGGTCGGCCGGGTGAACGGCGATGATGCGGTCGCGGTCTCGGATCTCCAGCGATTTTTCCACTCGCAGATAGCGGCGTCGTGCCGACTGCTGCTCCAGCCCGGTCCGGGTGATCTTCTCCACAAACTCCAGGGCGCTTCCGTCGAGGATGGGAACTTCCAGGTTGTCGATTTCTATCAGGGCGTTGTCGACACCGAAGATATAGAGCGACGAGAGCAGGTGCTCCACGGTGGAAATCAGGACTCCCTGCTTCATCAAGGTGGTGGCATAGGCGACCCGGGCCACGTTTTGCACCACCGCCTCGATCTCGAAGCCATCCAGATCCACCCGGCGAAACACCAATCCGGTGTCGGGAGGAGCCGGCACCACTCTTACCTGCACCGATTCGCCCGTGTGCAAGCCCAGCCCGGAAAACTCGATCGGCGCAGCCAGCGTGTGTTGGGATTCCATGGGGCGGGTTTCTTCATGACCCGACAAGTACTTCACGGATTGCCAGCACGTCTCTTGCCAAAGAGCGGAGGTCTGTTGTTAAAGCGTTAGCAGTCCGTGCCTTGCAAGCTGGTTCCCGGAGTGCGCCCTGGCCGGATGCTGTGACCTGGGTGCAACACTTCCACTGTTTACGTGCTCCAGGAACCACAGTCCGGTGGGAACTGGAGTAGTCGGTGGAGTTCGGTGGAGTGTTGTGGGTGGTTTGAAGGGGCCGCGCGTTCCGGGGACCCGGCTCTTGATTCGCCGCCTACGCGGCTCTCCCGTAACCCACGACACTGCCGGTAGACAGGATTTTTCAATTGAGCCTTTTGCAAAATTCGGCAAAAGGCTCGTCTATTGGCCGTGGTTCTGGAAAAGCAGTGCGTTTGGAGACGTCGCTGCTGATTCGGTTCGGGGTTTGCCTCCGGGAAGGGTCGTGCCCCCCGGGAGCGCGGGCGTCCCGCCCGCATCGGTCCGGGCGCAGCCCGGCCGGTCCGCTCTGCCTTCGATTCACGCAAAGGGCGCCGATTCTCCGCATTCGCCTTGGGGAAGAGCACCCCGCAACGGCAAGTCCGGCGCACAGTCGGAGGCAGTGGCGGTGGCTCGCATCCTGTTTGCAGAAAAAAGGTGCGGGCGGGACGCCCGCGCTCCCGGGTGGGCTTCCCCCCCATGACCGATTCCGAATTTTGCAAAAGGCTCAATTGATAATTTCCGGGCGTCCGCTCCCCGATTTCGCCCAACGTCATTCAAGAAACCGAGTATCACTCCCCCCTTGAGGGGGAGTCGCAGAAGCCGAGCCGAATGGCGAAGGCTGATGCGGTGGGGGGCCAACGCGGCTTCCCAAGGGCTCCGCCCGCAGTCGATGCGGAGGGGGGCGGCGCCGGAGTCTGCCAGGATGCGGCCAGCCGCGTCTTCGCGCCCAACGAGAAATGCAGATTTCCCTGGGGCCGGATCTGCAGGCCCCAACCGATAAGGGTTGACTTCCGCCGGTGGAGTCCGCATAATGGCGATGCTAAACCGGACCAAAAAGGTCCGATATGGGCCGTCCATGCTGAGACTTTCAAAAAAAACAGACTACGCCCTGATGGCTCTCATCCACCTGACCCAGGGTTCGGGACGGGTTGCCTGGAGTGCGCGCGAAATCGCCCGGTCCTACAACATCCCGCCGCACCTGATGGCCAAGGTGCTGCAGAGGATGGCGCAGAGCGGGATCGTGGTGTCGCACCAGGGGACCCGCGGGGGTTACGCCTTGGGGCGGCCTGCCCACCTGATCAATGCAGCCGAAGTGATCGAATCGATCGAAGGGCCCTTCTCCATGACGAGTTGTGTATCGGAGTCGGGCTACTGCCTGCAGTTCGAGAAATGCACCATCAAGAGTCCGCTCCAGTTGCTCAGTGACAGCGTGGTGCTGATGCTGAGACGGATGACGGTGGCCCAAATGAGCCTCCACGGCCTGGAGTCGCCGAACTCGAATCGGGAAAAAGATCCGGCTCGCAGCCGAGCGGAGCGGGAAGAGAACTCCTTGCAACTGGTGCAGTTGCGGGGAAATCCAGGCGCCTGAGCACCGCCCGTGCCGACCTTCCGTCTTGCGGCCGGCCGGCGAGCGCCGACGACGCTCAAGGAGTCAACATGCCTTCAGCCAACGAAACCATTCAGGAACTGGCCAACCAGGAGTACAAGTACGGGTTCGTCACCGACATCGAGGCCGATGCCATCCCACGCGGATTGAACGAAGAGGTCATTCGCACCATCTCGTCCAGAAAGAACGAGCCGGCCTTCCTGCTGGAGTGGCGGCTGCGGGCCTACAGGCACTGGCTCACCATGGAGGAGCCGGCCTGGCACAATGTCCACTACCCGCCGATCGACTACCAGGACATCATCTACTACGCCGCCCCCAAGAGCCGCAAGGACGGTCCCAAGAGCTTGGACGAGGTCGATCCCGAGCTGCTGAGGACCTACGAAAAGCTGGGGATTTCCCTGCAGGAGCAGGAGCGCCTGAGCGGCGTGGCCGTGGATGCGGTCTTCGACAGCGTTTCGGTGGCCACCACCTTTCGCGAGAAGCTGGCGGATTTGGGCATCATCTTCTGTTCCTTCTCGGAAGCCGTCCAGAACCACCCGGAGCTGGTGAAGCAGTATCTGGGATCGGTGGTTCCCTATACCGACAACTTCTTCGCCACCCTCAACTCGGCGGTCTTCAGCGACGGGTCGTTCTGCTACATCCCCAAGGGAGTTCGCTGTCCCATGGAGCTCTCCACCTATTTCCGCATCAACGCCAAGGACACCGGGCAATTCGAACGCACCCTGATCATTGCCGACGACGACAGCACCGTGAGCTATCTGGAGGGCTGCACGGCGCCCCGCAGGGACGAAAATCAGCTCCACGCGGCGGTGGTCGAGCTGGTTGCCCTGGACCGGGCCCAGATCAAGTACTCGACCGTGCAGAACTGGTATCCCGGGGACAAGGACGGCAAGGGAGGCATCTACAACTTCGTTACCAAGCGGGGCAAATGCCGGGGAGCGGATTCCAAGATCTCCTGGACCCAGGTGGAGACGGGCTCCTCCATCACCTGGAAGTATCCAAGCTGTCTCCTGCAGGGGGACCGTTCCATCGGCGAATTTTACTCGGTGGCGGTCACCAACAATTTCCAGCAGGCCGACACCGGAACCAAGATGATCCACATCGGCCGGGATACCCGGAGCACCATCGTCTCCAAGGGGATATCGGCGGGCCATGGCCAGAACACCTACCGGGGGGCGGTCAAGATCCTCAAGGGCGCCTCCGGGGCCCGCAACTATTCGCAGTGCGACTCGATGCTCATGGGGGACGCCTGCGGAGCCCACACCTTTCCCTATATCGAGGTCAAGAACAGCACGGCTCAGATGGAGCACGAGGCCTCGACCTCGAAGATCGGGGAAGACCAGATTTTCTATTGCAAGCAGCGAGGCATTGCGGCTGAAGATGCCGTCTCCATGATCGTGAACGGCTTCTGCAAGGAGGTGTTTCGCGAGCTGCCCATGGAGTTTGCGGTCGAGGCTCGCAAGCTGCTGGGCGTCAGCCTGGAGGGCAGCGTGGGGTAATTGGCCCGCGAGGCCGGGCCTCAAGCCAACAAGCAGTGAAGGGTTGATTGTAGATTTCTGATTGTTGATTTCAGAATCATTGATCCCAATCAGGACCACTGAATGGGACTGAAATCCAAGGAGGAAAGGGAACGCGGTGCTGAAGATCGAAGATTTGCACGTTGAAGTGGAAGGGAAGCCCATCCTGAAAGGGGTGAACCTGGAAGTGGCGTCGGGAGAAGTGCACGCCATCATGGGTCCCAACGGGTCGGGCAAGAGCACCCTGGCCCAGGTGTTGGCGGGCCGGGAAAGTTTCGAAGTGACCCGGGGCAGGGTCTTCTATCGAGACCGGGACCTGTTGGACATGGAGCCCGAGGAGCGGGCCTGCGAGGGCGTCTTCATGGCCTTTCAATACCCGGTGGAGATACCCGGGGTGAGCAACGTCTATTTTCTCAAGGCCGCCATGAACGCCCTTCGCAAGCATCGGGGCGAGGAAGAGCTGGACGCCATGGAGTTCATGAAGGTCGTTCGGGAAAAAATCAAGCTGGTGAACCTGGATCAGAGCTTCATCAGCCGTTCCGTCAACGAGGGTTTCTCGGGCGGCGAGAAGAAGCGAAACGAGATTTTTCAGATGGCGGTGCTCGACCCGACCCTGGCCATCCTCGACGAAACCGACTCGGGGCTCGACATCGATGCTCTCAAGACGGTTGCCGACGGCGTCAACGCCTTGCGCCGGCCCGACCGCGCCATCGTGGTCATCACTCATTACCAGCGGTTGCTGAACTACATCGTGCCCGATCGCGTGCATGTGCTTTCGAGCGGGGAAATCGTCAAGTCGGGGGACAAGGACCTTGCCCTCGAACTGGAAGCCAGGGGCTACGGTTGGATCGAAGCTCAGGTTGCCCTAGCGCCGGGAAGCTGACCGCCATGAATCGAAACCCGGCTGAATTGGCCCCCGAGCAGCAACGCTACCTGTCCCAGTTCGACTCCTTTGCCCGCCGTCGGGCGAATCGGGATCCAATCTGGCTGACGGAGAAACGGCAAGCGGCGATCCGGCGCTTCACCCGGCTCGGCTTCCCGACCACTCACGACGAGGCCTGGCGCTTCACCAGCCTCAACCCGCTGACGCGGACCGATTTTGCTCATGCCGGGGCCTTGGACTCCCGGCCCTCGCCGGCCGACCTGGACTCCCTGACGGGAGACACCTCCTCGGCCTGCCGGCTGGTGTTCCTGAACGCACGCTTCTCCCCGGAACACTCGTCTGTCGGCGAACTGCCGCCGGGTGTTCGGGTTCAGGGCCTGGCGGAGTTCCTCAACGGACAGGGTCCTTCCGTCCAGGAGGCGCTGGGACGCTATGCCGGAGACGGGGAGGAGGTCTTCGCCGCCCTGAATACGGCTTTCCTGCAGGATCTCGCCCTGGTCCATCTTCCCGGAAACACGGTGGTGGAGCAACCCATTCACTTGTATTTTCACTCGGGGAGCGACGGGGAACCGGTGGTTTCCCATCCCCGCTGCCTGGTGCTGGCCGGCGCCAACAGCCAGGCCCGCATCGTGGAAACCTATTCGGGCGCCCCGGGCTCGCCTTACTTCACCAACACGGTGACCGAACTGGTGGCTGACGAGGGGGCGGTGATCGAGCACTACAAGCTGCAGCAGGAAAGTCTCAGGGCCTTTCATATCGCCACCCTGCAGTTCCATCTCGGACGCAGCGCCACCGTGTCCTCCCATTCCATCTCCCTGGGAGGGGCACTGGTTCGCAATCACGTCAACGCGGTCCTGGATGGCGAGGGCGCCGAAGCCACCTTGAACGGCTTCTCCCTCACTACCGGCAGGCAGCACGTGGACAACCACACCTCCATCGAGCACGCCAAGCCCCATTGCAACAGCTTCGAGCTCTACAAGGGCATTCTGGACGACCGGTCCAGCGGGGTCTTCAACGGCCGGATCATCGTGCGGCCCCACGCCCAGAAGACCGATTCGAAGCAGACCAACCAGAATCTGCTGCTCTCCGAGGAGGCCCTGGTCAATACCAATCCCCAGTTGGAGATCTACGCCGACGACGTGAAGTGCACCCACGGGGCCACTATCGGGCAATTGGACCCCCAGGCCGTCTTCTATCTGCAGTCGCGGGGGATCGGCCGGGAGGCGGCCCGCCAGCTCCTGACCTTCGCCTTTGCCAACGACGTTGCCTCCCAGATCCGAATCGAGCCCATTCGCGCCCGGCTGGAGAAGACGCTCTTTAACCGCCTGGCGGAGAAGGGATCCAAGGAGTGATCCGGATGAGGAGGGCAACCATGCCATCGGTCCAGCCGGCCGCGCCGCCGCTGGACGTCGCCCGGCTGCGCCGGGACTTCCCCATCCTTTCCGGCCGGGCCGCCGGCAAACCGCTGGTCTATCTCGACAGCGCCGCTTCCACTCAGAAACCGGCTCCGGTAATCGAAGCCATGAATGCCTTCTATCGCGAGGGCTATTCCAACATCCATCGGGGCCTCTATGCGCTCAGCCTGGAAGCCACCGAGGCCTACGAGGAAGTTCGCTGCAAAGTGCAGCGGTTCATCAATGCCCGGGAGTCCCGCGAGGTGATCTTCGTCAGGGGCACCACCGAAGCCATCAACCTGGTAGCCGGAACACTGGCCCGCCAGAGGATCGAGTCGGGGGACGAGATCCTGGTCTCGACCCTGGAGCACCACTCCAACATCGTGCCCTGGCAGAGGATCTGCGAGGAAAAGGGCGGGGCTCTGCGGGTGGCGCCCATCGACGACAAGGGCGAAGTCCGTCTCGATGCCTTTGAACGGGCTCTCGGCTCCCGCACGCGCCTGGTGGCCATCGCCCACGTCTCCAATGCCTTGGGAACCGTCAATCCCGTCGCCGAAATGGTTCGGATGGCCCGTCGCCGGGAGATCCCGGTGCTGGTGGACGGAGCCCAGGCGGCTCCCCACCTCCGGCTGGACGTTCAGGCCCTGGACTGCGATTTCTATGCCTTTTCCGGACACAAGGCCTACGGTCCCACGGGAGTGGGCGTTCTCTACGGAAAAGCGTCACTGCTGGAAGCCATGCCTCCCTACCAGTGCGGAGGCGAGATGATCCGTTCGGTCTCCTTCGAGCGCACCAGCTACAAGGAGATCCCCTACCGGTTCGAGGCGGGGACGCCCGATATTGTCGGAGTCATCGGACTGGGCGCCGCCCTGGACTACCTGGACGCCGTGGGCCTGGAAAACATTGCCGCTCACGAAGGCGAGCTTTTGTCCCACGCGACCGAAGCGCTCGCCTCGATCCAGGGAGTACGAATCGTCGGTCAAGCCGGACGCAAGGCGGGCGTGCTCTCCTTTGTGGTTGAGGGGGCCCATCCCCACGATATCGGAACCATTCTGGATCGCGAGGGGATTGCCATTCGCGGGGGCCATCACTGCGCCCAACCCCTGATGGAGCGCCTGGGCCTTCCGGCTACGGCCCGCGCCTCCTTCGGTCTCTACAACTCGCACGCGGAGGTGGACCGGCTGGCGGACGGGGTGCGCAAGGTCAGGGAGATCTTTGGCCCATGTCCGAGTTGATGGACCTCTACCAGGAGGTTATCCTGGACCATACCAGGCGGCCTCGCAATTTCGGAAGCCTGGGGAATGCCACCCACAGGGCCGAGGGCCACAATCCTCTCTGTGGAGATCAAGTGGCGGTCTCTCTCCGGCTCGAAGGGGACGTCGTCCGGGATATTCGATTCGAGGGCAAGGGATGCGCCATCGCCACCGCCTCTGCCTCCATGATGACCGAGTTGCTGAAGGGCCGGAAAGCCGCCCTTCTTGGCCCGGCTTTTCGGCAGTTCCAGGATCTGGTCACCGGCAGGGCGATCGAGCCTCCGGAAGACCTGGGGAAGCTGATGGCCTTTGCCGGCGTGGCCGCCTTTCCGGTCAGGGTCAAGTGCGCCACCCTGGCCTGGCATACGGTCAAGGCCGCCCTCGAGAACCGGCAACAGCCGGTCACCACCGAGTAGGCGGCAGTGAAGGCGCCGGACGCCTACCGAGGCTGTGCCTCGGACCGACAATCCATGAATTGATGATTGCAGATTTCTGATTGTTGATTTGGAGAGGAAGGACATCTGAATTTATCTCAAATCAAAAATCTGCAATCGAAAATCAACAATCCAGAATTTGAGGATGCAACCATGACCACCGATTCTCCCCCACTCGATTCCTCTCCCTCGGAAGCGTTGAGGCAGCGAATCATCGAGGCGCTGCAAACGGTTTACGACCCTGAAATTCCCGTCAACATCTACGAGATCGGGCTCATCTACGGGATCGATATCGATCCCTCAAACGCGGTCAAGATTCAAATGACCCTTACCTCCCCGGCCTGTCCGGTTGCCGGGACGCTGCCGGGAGAGGTCGAATCCAGGGTCGCCGGGGCCGAAGGCGTGTCCGCCGCCCAGGTCGAGCTGGTCTGGGACCCGCCCTGGAGTCCGGCCAAGATGTCGGAAGCCGCCAAGCTGCAACTGGGGATGCTTTGAAATGAACCTTCCGAATTTGCTGACCCTGTCCCGCATCTTCGCGGTCCCTCTCCTGGTCGTCGTCCTTCTCACCCGCGTTTACAACCCGGAACGACAGGTCGAAAGCCTCTCCGTCATCCTGGCCACCGTAATCTTTCTCGGCGCCTCCATCACCGACTACTTCGATGGCTATCTGGCCCGACGGCGCCGGCAGGTGACCGCGCTCGGCATGCTCCTGGACCCGATTGCGGACAAGTTGCTGATTTCGGCCGCCTTCATCTCGCTGGTGGAGCTCGGGTGGGCGCCTGCCTGGATGGTGGTGATCATCGTGGGGCGCGAACTGGCCATCACGGGTCTTCGCAGCATCGCGGCCAAGCAGGGATTCACTATCGATGCCTCGGAGCTGGGGAAGATCAAGATGGTCTCGCAGGTGTTGGCCGTTACCCTGATCATCCTGAGCAACCTTGTCTTCTGGTTGAAGCCGCTCAGCCTGGCCGCGCTCTGGCTGACGGTCATCTTCGCCCTGGCCTCGGCCGTCGGCTATTTCCGAAAATTCTGGAAGGCGGTCGGCATCCGCGGTCAGGCGAGCCGCGGTGAAAAACCCGTCCTCCTGAAAAAAAGCCGGAGCGATGTACCCACTCAATAGTTCCGCGCGGGACTATCTCCTCAAGGCAGCCCGCTCGACGATCGAAGCCTACCTGCGGTCGGGAGTGCGCCCCATTCCCGATCCGCCGTCTGCTCGGGGACTTCTCCAGAAACGGGGCGCTTTCGTCACGCTCTACCTCGGGGGGCGTTTGCGCGGGTGCGTCGGCTACGCCTGGCCCCTGACCCCCCTTTACCGGGCCGTGCCGGAGTGCGCCGTGTCTGCCGCGGTCGAGGACCTCCGGTTTCGGCCATTGCACCTGAAAGACCTGCCTGAAACCGAAATCGAGCTTTCGGTGCTCTCCGGGCTGGACAAGGTCGGCGGCGCTTCCGACATCCTGGTGGGAGCCCACGGCCTGCTGGTCAGCCTCGAGACCCGCCGAGGCCTTCTGCTGCCGGCGGTCGCGGTGGAACACGGTTGGACCCCGGAGCAGTTTCTGGAACAGACCTGCCTGAAGGCGGGACTGTCCCGCCAGGCCTGGAAGAACGGCGCCACCGTCGAGAGGTTCACTGCGACGGTTTTTCGGGAAAAGTGAAGAGTGGGAAAAGGCTTGTGCTAAACTCCAAAGCCAACTGCCGTTCCCGTACCGGAGCAACCTGAACGCCGCTGCCCATTCACTCCCGACAAGCATCGCCGGCCCCTTGCCACCCCCCCATGTCCCCAACTCCCAACGGAAAAATATGCACCGTCATCCGGGAGTGTGCCCCGGGCGACTTCGAAAGAGCCATATTGGGGAGTCGCCGGGATTCGGACCTGCTGGAATTTCGACTCGACTTCCTGGACCCTTCCCAACTGACCCCGGAACGGATGCAGCGCTGGGTGGACCTGGCGAGCGTGCCTGTCATTGGGACGCTCCGCAGAAAACCGTTTGGAGGACGGTTCGAGGGGGGAGCAGTCGAACAGTTGGAGATGCTGGGGAGGATCAAGGGAGCCGGATTTTCCTTTCTGGATATCGAAGTGGAGACGCTGGAGGCGGCGGGTCCCACTCGATTGAAAAAGATCAGGGACGGGTCCTGGAGGTTGATCGGGTCCTACCATGACTTCCGGGGAACTCCCTCGGATCTCCAGTCCATTTTCCGGCGAATTCTGGCGGTCAATGCCGACGTGGTGAAGATCGCCACTCTTGCAGCCGATTTTGCCGACAATTTTCGTCTCCTGGAGCTGGTGTCACAGGGTCGGCGGCAGGGTCTCCCCGTCATCGCGGTGGCCATGGGGGAATTGGGCGTCTATTCCCGCCTGGTGGCTCCCAGCCGGGGAGCCCTGCTCACTTACGCATCCACGCGCGCGGGCCAGGAAACGGCCCCCGGGCAATTGACCTCCCGGGACCTGAAATGCGTCTATGGATTGAATTCGATCGATTCCGGCACTCTGTTTTATGGGGTGATCGGCCATCCCATCGGTCACTCCCTGTCTCCGCAGGTGCACAACCACGCCTTCCGGCAGCTCGGGCTGAATTGCCGTTATCTGCCCCTGCCCACGCCCGACCTGGAAGCGTTCGCGCCCTATCTGCAGCGCTTCGGCGGGCTCAGCATCACCCTTCCGCACAAGGTCGGGGTGTTGCGGTACGTGGATTCCCGGCATCCGAGCGTGGCGGCGTGCGGGGCGGCCAACACCCTGGTCCGGCGCGAAGATGGCCTGTGGGCTTACAATACCGACCTGGACGGCGTTCGCCACGCCTTGCGCGGTTGCCTGGATGGCCCGCCCGGTCGGGCCGTCCTGCTGGGAGCCGGCGGAGCCGCCCGCTCCGCCGCCGCCGTGTTGAGGGACGCCGGCTGGCGCGTCACCGTCCTGGCCCGGAACCGGCGCAAGGCCGAGGCACTGGCCGGGGATTTCGGGTTCGAGGCGGATTCCCTGGACCGTTCCAGCGGTTACAGTGGCGATCTTCTGATCAACGCCACCCCGGTGGGCATGTCCCCCGCCATCCATGAGAGTCCGGTGGTCGGAGGGGAACTGAAGTACGGCGCGGTGTTCGATATGGTCTACAATCCCCTGGAGACCCGCCTCCTTCGGGAGGCCCGAAGACGGACCCGGGTGGTGAGCGGCCTGGAGATGTTTGTCGGACAGGCTGCCAGGCAGTGCTTTCTGTGGACCGGACTCGAGGCGCCCCTGCAGGGGATGCGGGAGGTCGTGCTGAGCCGATTGTCACAGAGTGATGAATGATGAATGATCCGCACGGCAGGGCGGGGGCTCGGCTAACCACTATCCACTTGTCTGAAACCTCCCCGGTTTCATCCTGTATGATCCGCCCCGTCTTGTGGGGCGGCGGCTGGGCTGATCACTGACCACTCAATGGGTTCCGCCTACTCCATTCAGGTTCCTGCAAGTTCCACCAATCTGGGGGCGGGGTATGACGCTCTGGGGCTGGCGTTGGGTCTCTACCTCACGGTTCAGGTGCAGGAGTCCGGTAGCGGCTCCCCGGAATTCCACACGGAGGGAGAAGGGGCCGGGGAATTGCTCAGCGTCCGCGAGAACCTGATGTGGAAGGTGATCCGGAGGGTGTTTCAGCGGGAGGGGCGGCCCCTGCCTCCCCTCAGGCTGGAGGTGCGGAACCGGATACCTCTGGCCCGCGGGCTGGGCAGCAGCGCGGCGGCCATCGTGGCGGCCCTGGGAACCTACGAGGCCCTGGCGGGGAAGGAACTGTCTCATGAGAAGTTCTTCCGTTACGCCCTGGAGTTCGAGACCCATCCGGACAACCTGACGGCGGCCCGTTTCGGGGGCTTCACCGTCAGTTGCGTCGGCGAAGGGGGAAGGGTGTCGTTCTTTCGGACTCGAGTCGCCGACTCGCTGAAAGTCCTGCTGGTGGTTCCCGACATCCGGCTGCCTACCAGCGAGGCCAGGGCTGTCGTACCCGACCGGCTCAAGACGAGCGACGCAGTCTTCAACCTGCAGCGCAGCGCTCTGACGGTGGCGGCCTTGATGGCAGGGCAATTCCGGTTCTTGCGGGAATCGCTCCGCGACAAGGTGCATCAGCCCTACCGGGCGCCTCTGATTCCGGGACTGACGGAGGTCCTGGCGCTCAACCGGGGTGAAATCCCCGGTCTGCTGGGACTCAGCCTGAGCGGGGCCGGACCCAGCGTGGCGGCTTTCATTCAGGGGGAGGGGCGGAATGTGTTCGGGCAGATTCAGTCCGTCTTCAATCGTCACGGCGTCAATTGCCGTCCGCTCGAGCTGAAGATCGACAACCGGGGAAGGAGCATCCGGGAGAACTGAGGGACGATGAAGACCTTGACCCAGATTCCGCTGGGCACTCAGGTGCTGTTCGGACCGGCCGTGAAACGTCGCCGGCGGCTGGAGCGGCTCGTCTTCTCCATCTTCAGCCGTTGGAAGTACGAGGAGATCATCCCGCCCATCTTCGACTACTACGATGTCTTCTCCAGGGGCATGGGGGCGGAGTCGGAGGAGGCGCTCTATCGCTTCGTCGACCGGGAAGGGAATCTGCTGGCCCTGCGCCCGGAATTCACCTCCCTGGTGGCCAAGACCGCGGCCACCCGCCTGCAGGATCGGCCCAAGCCCTTGAGGCTCTGCTACTGCGGCGACGTGCTGCGCTACGAAGCCCCCCGGGGCGGGAGGCAGCGCGAGTCCTTCCAGCTTGGAATCGAGAACATCGGCGGTGAGAGGATCGCCTGCGACGCCGAGGTTATTCAGGTCGCCATGGAAGCCCTGCAGCGGGTCGGGATCGACCGCTTTCAATTCAACCTGGGCGAGATGGGCTTCTTCGCCGGCCTGGTGGAGGGGTTCGGCCTCTCGGTTCAGGACCTCTCGAGAATCAGGAGGCTCATCGACCTGAAGGATCCTGTGGGACTTCAGGCCGAGACGGAGCGCCTGCATCTGTCCCCCCGGCGCCGGGAGGTGCTGCACGCCCTGCTTCACCTCACCGGCAACGCTGAAACCATCGACGCCGCCAGGCGGCTGGTCACCAATGAGAAATCCCTGTCGGCCCTGGACAATCTGGCAGGGCTCTACACCGAGTTGCGGCGTCGCAAGCTGGACGAACACCTGACCATCGACTTGAGCGAAGTGAGGGGGCTCGACTACTACACCGGCATCATCTTCAAGATCTACGTGCCGGGGTCGGGATTCGAGGTGGGCAGCGGCGGCCGTTACGACAACCTGTTGAAGAACTTCGGTTGCGATCTCCCTTCGGTCGGATTTACCTTCTTCCTGGAACGGCTGATGGCCCTGCCTCTGAAACTGCGATGAGCAATGCGTTGAAATCCGAAGCAATCCTCTCGGTGGCCCTCTCCAAGGGCAGGCTTCAGGACGCGACCCTGGAGTTGCTGGGCCGGGCCGGGGTGGAGGTGGATGCTACCGAGGCGGGTTCCAGAAAGCTCGTCTTTCAGGACCGGAGCGGGTGCTTCCAGTTCTTTATGCTGAAACCGGTGGACGTCCCCACCTACGTGGAGTATGGCGTCGCCGACCTGGGTGTTGCCGGATGGGACGTGTTGCTGGAATCGGAGGCCGACGTGCATCAACCGCTGGATCTCGGCATCGGCCGATGCGTCATGGCGGTCGCCGGCCCCAGGAGCACGGCGCGCAAGAACTACCGCGAGCTGTCTGCCGTTCGCATCGCCACCAAGTACCCCCGGATCACCACCGATCACTTTACCCGGCAGGGCGTCCCGGTGGAGATCATCACCCTCTCCGGCAGCGTTGAACTGGCTCCCAGGCTGGGACTCTCGGAACGCATCGTCGACCTGGTCGCTACCGGGCGCACCCTGGCCGACAACGGCCTGGAAGTCATCGAGCCCATATGCGACGTTTCGGCCCGGCTGATCGTCAACCGGGCCGGCTACCAGATAAAACGCCGGGCGGTCAGCCGTCTCATCCAACAACTGGCGGACAGCTTGAACCGATGATTCCGATTTATCAATGGCCGTGCCCCGAGGCCGGCGCCTACCTGGAAAGGGTGAGATCGCGAGGCATGCGGGCAGACGGGGAGGTGGAGGCGCGGGTTGCCGCCATCCTGGCTTCGGTGCGGGAAGAGGGAGATGCCGCCCTGAGGGAGTGGACCCTGCGTCTGGAGGGCTTCGAGCCCGGCTCGTTGAGGATCGACCCCCAAGAAATTCGCTCCCTGGCCGGCCGGGTGGATCCCGAGCTGCGGGAGGTCCTTCGCCAGGCCCGCGAAAATATTGCCGGATTTCACCGCCGGCAGCGCCAGGAGTCCTGGGAGTTCGAAGCCTCGGACGGGGTCAGGCTGGGGCAGCGAATCACGCCCCTGTCGAGTGTGGGTCTCTATGTGCCGGGGGGTTCCGCGGCCTATCCTTCCAGCCTGCTCATGAACGCTGTCCCGGCGCAGATCGCGGGGGTGGGCCGGATTGTGGTGACCACTCCCTATGCCCGCTTCCAGGCCAATCCGGTGGTTGCGGCGGCTTTGGCCGAACTGGGACTGGAGGAGGTCTACGGGGTGGGAGGAGCCCAGGCGATCGCCGCCCTGGCCTACGGGACCGAAAGCGTCTCCAGGGTCGACAAGATCGTGGGTCCCGGCAACGCCTACGTATCGGCGGCCAAGAGGCAGGTCTTCGGGCAGGTGGACATCGACAAGATTGCCGGCCCTTCCGAAGTGGTGGTGGTTGCCGACGATTCGGCTCATCCCGACTATGTCGCCGCCGATCTGATGGCCCAGGCCGAGCACGATGAGGAGGCAGTGGCGCTGGCCATCGTGTTTTCCAGGGTCCGGGCCGAAGCCATCCGGGCCAGCCTCGACCGGCAGATCCTGGAGCTGAGCCGGCAGGCGACCATACGAATGGCGCTGGAACGCCATGGCGCCGTTGTGGTCGTGAGTGAACCCCGTGAGGCGATCGGGATCGTCAACCGCATCGCGCCCGAGCACCTGGAGCTGCTGACCCGGGAGGCCGAGTCTCTGGGCCGGCAGGTGGAGGACTGCGGGGCCATCTTTTTCGGTTCCGATTCCTGCGAAGCGGTGGGCGACTACTTCGCGGGCCCCAACCATGTTCTGCCCACCGGCGGCAGCGCCCGTTTCGCTTCGCCCCTGGGCGTCTACGATTTCGTGAAGCGGACCAACCTGGTCAAGTACACCCGGGCGGCGCTACGCAGGAATCATCGCTCCATCGAGCGCTTCGCCCTGGCCGAAAAGCTCGATGCCCACGCCCGCAGCGTGCGGGTGCGAATGGAAACGGCAGTGGATAGTGATCAGTGATTAGTGGATAGTGGTCAGCCCAGCCGCCGCCCCACAAGACGGGGCGGATCATACAGGATGAAACCGGGGAGGTTTCAGACAAGTTGACACTTTTGGGAGCAAGCAAGCGCCTTGTGACCTGGATGCACTTTAAGCGGCTGCACCGAGACCGACAATATGCTTGACCTGTCGATCAAATAACTGATCACTATTCACTTGTCTGAAACCTCCCCGGTTTCATCCTGTATGATCCGCCCCGTCTTGTGGGGCGGCGGCTGGGCTGACCACTGACCACTTGTCTGAAACCTCCCCGGTTTCATCCTGTATGATCCGCCCCGTCTTGTGGGGCGGCGGCTGGGCTGACCACTGACCACTGCCTTTCCCATGTCCAAGAAATCTCTCAACTGGGCCGTCCTGGGAGTGGGGCAGATCTCCGAGGTGGTGGCTCCCGCCATCAGGGATTCCGGCTGGGCCGTCCCCTATGCCGTCGCCAGTCGGACCTTGGAGAAGGCCGATGGATTCGCCCGCCGTCACGGCTTTTCCAGGAGCTATGGGTGCTATGAAGCCGTCCTGGAAGATCCCGCGGTCGAGGTCGTTTACAACCCGCTGCCCAACTGGCTTCACTGCGACTGGACCATCCGCGCCCTGCAGGCGGGCAAGCACGTCCTCTGCGAGAAGCCTCTGGCCGAGGACATGGCCGAGTGCCGGAGAATGGTTGCCGCTTCCAGGCAGTGCGGCAGGTCGTTGATGGAAGCCTTCGCCTATCGCTTTCATCCCCAGACCGCCAAGGTCAAGGAACTCGTCGGTCAGGGCAGTGTGGGCGAACTCCGCCTGATTCGATCCTCCCTGGGATTTCCCCTCGACTTCGACCGGCCCAACGTCCGCCTCGAGCCGAGCCCCGGCGGGGGAGCCCTGATGGACGTGGGCTGCTACTGCATCCACGTGATGCGTTACCTGACGGACGAAGAGCCCCGGACGGTCCTGGGGCGGAGCCAGGGTGTCCCGGAAAGCGGCGTGGATCTGACATTCGGAGGGATTCTGGTCTTCCCGGGAGGGTGCCTGGGGCTGTTCAGCGGCAGCTTCCGCACCGCCCCCGACTTTCAACTGGACATCGTCGGCTCCCGGGGACGCCTGCTGGTCCCGTCGCCGTTCAAGCCGGATCCCACCCACAGCGCCCTGCGGTTGGAAGTCGAAGGAAAGACCCGTGAAGTGCCTGTCCGAAACGGCGGCGACCTCTATCGACTGCAGGTCGACCACTTCAGCCGCTCCGTATTGGAGGGCCGCCCGTTGTCCTTGCCCTTCGAGGATGCGCTGGGTAACATGGCGGTGATCGAGGCCCTGCGGAGTTCAGCCCGGACCGGCCGGGAAACCCCGGTGGGCGAGAGTGCCTAGTGTTCCGAGACAGGACACTTGACACCCCCTGGGGCATCGACCCCTGTCCCGGCCTCACTCCGCCGGCCCTTCCGCCGGGTCCCGGCCTGTCGGGGCCAACTGGAAGCTCATGATTCCCAACCTCTCTCCAATCCACGACGTCATCATCATCGGCGCCGGCCCCACGGGGTTGGCCTGCGCCATCGAGGCCGAAACTCGGGGACTGGATTACCGGGTGATCGAGAAGGGATGCATTGTCAATTCGATCAAGAATTTCCCGCTTCAGATGACCTTCTTCACCACTCCGGAACTGCTGGAAATCGGCGGCATGCCCTTTGTAACTCCCTACCAGAAGCCGACTCGACTGGAGGCCTTGAAGTATTACCGGCGGGTGGCCGATACCTACGGTCTGAAGCTGCATCTCTACGAAACCGTTTTGAGCGTGGAAGGCCGGAACGGCAATTTTCAGGTCGAGACGGAAACTCGGGACCGGCGGACCTGCCGTTACCGGGCCCGCAAGATCGTGCTGGCCACCGGGTACTATGACATCCCCAATGATTTGAACGTCCCTGGAGAGGACCTGCCCAAGGTGACCCACTACTACAGGGAAGCTCACCCCTACTACGGGATGGACGTGGCGGTGATCGGAGGCAAGAACTCGGCTGCGGTGGCCGCCCTGGATCTCTACCGCGCCGGGGCCCGGGTCACGCTCATCCACCGGGGGAGCCGACTGAGCTCGAGCATCAAGTACTGGATCAGGCCCGATATCGAAAACCGCATCAAGGCCGGGGAGATCCAGGCCCGGTTCGACACCGCCGTGGTGGAGATCACCCAACGGACGCTGGTCGTACGCCACTGCTCGGGTGAGACAGTCGCCCTGCAAAACGACTTCGTATTCGCCATGACCGGCTATCGCCCCGACCTGGAATTCTTCCATTCCGTCGGAGTTCGCCTGGACCCTGAAGATCAGCGGCCCCTGATCGACAAGGCCAGCTACGAGAGCAATGTTGCCGGAGTTTACCTGGCCGGGGTGGTGGTGGCCGGCATGTTCACCAACGAGGTCTTCATCGAGAACGGCCGATTTCATGGTAAGGTTGTGGTGGATCACATCACGGAGCAACTGAAGAAGCGGGCTGTTTCGTAACCTTGGACACCCGGCATACCGCCAAAGTTCGAACCCGGTCCCCGTAACAGGGGGCCCCGGGCGTTATGGGGCTGGCCATGGCTGCAGCACGAAGAAGGGGAACGGGCCGAGCAACGACCGAAAGGCCGGGCGGGAGCGATGCAGTGGGAGTTCTCGAACCCGAGGGGATACAGGGGCCGAAGGCTCCTTCCGCCGCCGGCTCCTTCGGTGAATCGGCGGTCCCGGAGTCCGGCCGCCAGGGTTCCCCCTCGCCTCCGCTCTCTGCCGATCTGCCCCTTTCCCCCGGGCTGAAGGAGAGGGTGCTGGAGGCCGTCAGGAAGGTGAGGCCCGAAGCCGGCGGCGACCCGGGTCGCAAGCGTCCCGCATCGCGGACGGCCTCCGGCCTCCGGGACTGGCTTCCCTGGGTCTGCGCCGCCGCGGCAGGCGTTGCCCTGGCATTCTCCCTGGGGAACCTCCGCCGCCTCGATCGGGAAGTTGCGGTCTATCAGGCCGGCCTGGTCGAGTTGGCCGGGCAGGTTCGCGAGCTTCAGGCCCGACTGGACCGGGAGGGCGGCGCTTCGCCCTTTCCGAGCGATCCCGGCGTCCGGGCCTTGCTGCTGTTGGGGACCCCCAAGAGCCCCGAGGCCAGGGGAGCGGTATTCTGGAACGGCCGGCAACGCAAGGCGCGGCTCTACACCTCCAGGTTGCCCCAACTGTCCCGGGGAAAGACCTACCAGCTCTGGCTGATCGCCGACAAACCCGTGGGTGCGGGAACTTTTGGAGTCAATCCCGCCGGGCAGGGCTATCTGGAGGTGGTGGACCTGGATCGGGCGGCTCCGCCGGTTGAGATTGCGGTCAGCATGGAACCGGCCGGAGGGGCACGCCAACTCACGGGGGACGTTTACCTCACCGGGTCCTACTGATCACGCAGGGCCCCCCTGCCTCCAAGAAATCCTGCGCCATGATTACGCCCCCCGGTGAGAAATGCTGGCTGGCCGTGGGCGCAAGCCATTGGAAATCGGTCATTGGCTTGAGTGCGGCGATCCTTCTCACTGCCCACCCCGCCCTCCCGCACGATTTCGCCTTTACCGAAGCCACCCTCCTGATTCAGCGAGAGGGGGCCTACCGGATCGACCTGCGGGTGGATGTGGATGCCCTGGCCCTGGGGGTCTCTCCAACCACCGATTCGGCGGAGGTGGTGGCCGAGTTGCAGGCCATGACTCCCGAAGAGCTGGCCAAGGCCGTGGAAAACGCCCGGGAGACGGTCCTGCGCCGGGTCAGGCTTCGTTTCGACGGGGTCAAGCAAAGGCCCGAGATCAGCTTTCCCGAACAGGGGACGGAGCTGGCGCTGGAGAACGAGCTCCCCACTCTGCTGGGTCTGACGGCCAGGCTTTCGGGGAGGATTCCCGCCGGGGTCGAGGCCATCACCTTTGGGGCCTCGCGAGCCTTCAAGACGGTCCACCTCACTCTCTTGGATCAACGCACCGGCCGGTCCAGCCGGCAGGTCCTGGGGGTCGGGGCGGACAGTGCGCCCTATCCCCTGAGGGGCGGGGGAGTGGCGGAGGGCATGGGGAGGGTCGCATTCAGCTATCTGATTCTGGGGTTCGAGCACATCCTTCCCGCCGGGGCAGACCACATTTTGTTCGTGATGGGCCTGTTTCTGCTGGGGCGGCGGTTTCGACCGCTCCTCTGGCAGGTGACCGCCTTCACTCTGGCCCACTCGGTGACCCTGGTCCTGTCGAGCTATGACCTGGTGTCGCTGCCTTCGCGGCCCGTAGAGGCGCTGATTGCCCTCTCCATCGCCTACGTGGCCGCCGAGAACCTGGCCACCTCCGAGCTGAAGCCGTGGCGCCCGGCCGTGGTTTTTGCATTCGGCCTGCTGCACGGGCTGGGCTTTGCCGATGTTCTCAGGGAGCTGGGTCTGCCGGCAGAGCATTTCATGACCGCCCTGCTGGCCTTCAACCTGGGTGTGGAGCTGGGGCAGGTCGCCGTCCTGCTGCTGGCCTTTGCGGCGGTGGGATGGTTCCGGAGGAAGCCCTGGTATCGCAAGAGGGTGGTCCTGCCGGGTTCGATCCTCATCGGCGCCATCGGCCTCTACTGGTTCCTGGAGCGGGCGCTCGGGTAATTCAGGATGCCCGAACCCGGCTGCAGGCGCCCACCACCAGCGGCGTGCACAGGGTAGCCTCCCGGCTCAGCAGTTCGTGGTGCAACTCCTCTTCAAGCGTCTCGATTCCTGCCTCTTCCGGCGAAGCCACTCCGAGCCGTTCCATCTCCGGGAGCAGGCTCCGCACCAGTTCCGAGACCCAGCGGACTCCCTCCCTGCAAGGCGCCGGATGCAGCTTCTGGCGTACGACCAGGCGGGGTTCTTCCAGGCCGGCGTCGCGGAAGAGACGCCACAACCGCGGGCCCAGGTCCAGGCTGATCCCGGTCCGCCGGAAGGTTTCCCGGATCCACTCCAGTGCGGTCTCGACCCTGGGTACGGCCGGGATGGAACGGGCGACCACCAGGTCGGTTTCGACGAAGGCCACCACTCCTCGGGGGGCCAGCCGGCCGATCATTCGGGCCAGGGTACCGGTCGGATCGGCCAGGAACATCAGGATGAAGCGGCCGATGAGGGCGTCGAAAGTGAGCGGGAGGTCGATCTTCTCCAGGTCGGCCGCCTGAAAGCGCAGGTGGTCGACCTTCAGCGCAGCCGCGCGCCGGCCGGCCCGTTGCACTGCCCGGAGTGAACGGTCAATGCCCAGGACAGCCCCCGTGGGTCCCACCAGCTCGGCGGCCTGCAGGCTGAAATCGCCGCCGCCGCAGCCCAGGTCGAGCACCCGCATGCCGGTCCCGATACCGGCCTCCCGCAGCACTTCCAGGCTGATCTCTCCCCAGTACCGTCCCTGAAACCGAAGCCGTCGCAACTCCTCGTCGGTGTACTCCATGGGATAGGAGCGGCCCCTGGTATCATCCATCCCCTATATCTCCAGCACCTTGGGGAATCGGGTCAGGTTGCGGTGGCCCCGTGGCGTGATCAGGATCAGATCCTCGATGCGTACGCCACCGACCCCGGAGTAGTAGAGGCCGGGCTCGACGGTGACCACCTGGCCGGACCTCAGGATCGATTCCGTCCTGGAGCCGATATGGGGCGCTTCGTGGATCTCCAGCCCGACTCCGTGGCCGGTTCCGTGGAAGAACCCCTGCATCCGTCCCCGCTTCAGGCCGGTGGGAAAGCCCCTCGAATCGAAGAAGTCCCGAACCGACTGGTGGATCTGCCGGCCGCCGGCCCCCGGCCGGGCTTGGCTGAGCGCCAGGGCCTGGCCCTCGGCCACGCAACCATGGAGCGCGCGGACCTTTTCGCCGGCACGGCCCCGGACCACGGTTCTGGTGATGTCCCCCCAGTAGCCGTCCTTCTGCGAGCGCGGGAAGACGTCGAGGATGATGGGCCGGTGGGCCGACAGGGGGCCGTGGCCCTCGTTGTGGGGGTCGCAGCCCTGAGTGCCGCCGGCCACGATGGTGTGGCTGGCGACGAAGCCCAGCTTCAGAAGGACGGTGTTGATGGTCTCTTTGACTCGTTCGGCGGTCAGGGCGGCGCCGTGCTGCTCCAGTCCTCCCCGGGAAGTGATCCGGGCCTGGCGGATGAGATCGATTCCGGCCTGGAGGCCGGCTTCGGCGGCGCGCTGCGCCCGGGTGATCTGCCGGACCTCCCGGGCCTGCTTGATCTGGCGTTGGTCGAAGAAGGGTTCTTGCTTGACCCGGATGCGCAATCCCCGGCGGCGCAACTGAAAGGCCAGTCCGGTGGGGAAGTCGAAGGGGACCAGCAGGCTGCGCACTCCCCGGCCGGAAAGCAGCCGGTGCAGCACCGCCGCCGTCGTGATGGCGCGGCGCCCTTCCCGGCGGAGCTCCTGCTGCAGCGCCGACAGCGAAATCACTTCGTCCACCCGGGCCTGGCGGCGGGCTCGATCGATTTCCAGGTCGTTCATCACCACGTGGGAGCGGCCGCCGTGCAGGAAGCAGGCGAAGGGATCGGGGGCGAAGAAACGGGTGGCGTAGAGCAGGTCGGCGTTCTGCTCGCTGGCGGCGAACAGCAGCCCGGCCTCGGTCCCGCGGTCTGGCTCGCAATGGTCGGTATCAGCCATGAGAGGAGGATTTACCGACCGTCTGTAGCGTGTCCACGTTTCGCTCTGTGTTCGTGAGTTCGTACTCACGTACAAGCACATCCGCTGGAAGGTTCCATTCGATCGACAAGGCCCGGATCATCGCTAGAGTGAGCGGGCGGCGCCGATTGAGCACTTCCGAAGCGCGTGGCTGGGAACCAATGAGTGCCGCAAAGTCTTTCTGGCGCAGGCCACGGGACTCCATGACGTGCTCAATCGCCGAGATCGGGTCCGGGGCCCCAATCGTCCACCGCTCAGCCTCGTAGGCCTCCGCGAGGGTAACAAGAACCTCGAGTTCGTCGCTTTCAGGTGTGTCGGGTGCTGCCCCCATCAGGCCGTCAATTACGGTCAATACCTTGTCGTAGTCGGCTTCGCTCTTGATCCGTTTTATGTTCATGTCGCACTCCTAGACCATAGGTGCATCTACCGCATCGTAGTCGGCATGTGTTCCCACAAATCGCACGAACCCGATTCGATGCGCATAGTCAAAGCGGACGATTAACCGATACCTGTTGCCTCCAATGTTGAACACAACTCGATCGTTGCCAATGATGCTTGCGTTCCCATATGCCTCTTTCACGTCCGCCGGCGAAGACCAGTCCGCTTTCGCAGCGATTGCATACCAGGACTTCAGAGGTTGTTCTGCTCTGTGATCTTTTTCCCAAAAGGCACGCAATGTTCGCTTTTCCCTTCCGGGGTCCCATTGACACTTGCAGGTCAGGGCCGTTCCTGCGAATCGCCGGCAGCCTTCGGTTCTTCCAGGGAAGACCCGGCCATGAGCGCACAGATGGCGTCGATGGCCCGGCGCGCCTCCCGCGGCGAGCTCCGGGTGTTGTTGGCCATGATGGAAAACGCCAAGGGGGTTCCGTCCAGGTTGGTGACGTATCCGGAGAGAGAGGACACGAATTTCAGGGTGCCGGTCTTGGCCAGCACCCGGCCTTCGGCGGCGGTGCCCTTCATGCGGTTCTTCAAGGTTCCGTCCCGGCCGGCAACCGGCAGACAATCCCGGAACCCCGCGGCCTGCGGGTGGCGCTCCATGTATTGCAGCAGGCGAACCACCGACTCGGGAGTCAACAGGTTGGTGCGGGACAGTCCCGAGCCGTCGCTGAAGTCGAGCGGATCGGCGGCGATGCCCGCCTTTTCCAGAAAGGCTTCCAGGGCCTGCAGGCCGGTCTGCAGGGAGCCGACGCCCGAGACTTCCGCTCCCAGGCCGCGGAGGAGCATCTCTCCGTAGAGGTTGCGGCTGCTCTTGATCAGTATCCTGAGGTTGTCGATCAGCGGCAGGGACCGCCAGCTCGCCAGCTCCTCCCGGTAGACCAGTTGTCTCTCCCGGACCTTCTCCAGGGAGATTTTCCGGTCCTCGAGGACTTCAATCGGCTGCAGGGCCCTGACCCGGGGTTGGCCGCTGACCGGGATGTCCCGCCGTTGCAGGGAGGTCTTCAGGTAGCGGGCGGCGTTGAGGGCAGGCTCCGAAACGGCGAGCGCGTAGGTAAGGCTGGGACGGTTCAGAGGCAGGCTCCCCAGCAGGGTGACCCGCAATCCCGAGCGGTCGGCTCCGATCCTGATATCGGGGTTTCCCCCCGGCGGCCCGGTCCCGACCCGGCTCACCACCTGCGGGCTGTCCTGGCGGGGCGTCACCTCCAGCAGTGCCGGATCCCCTGTGGCCGTGCCTGGCGAGAGCGAAACCCGGAAGACGTTCTCGAAGACGGCCAGGGCGCTGGAAGGCGCCCCGTAGTGCCAGAACATGTCCTCCTGCTCCCAGTCGCCCCCGTGGGGTTCGTCCAGGAAGAAAGTGGTGTCGGCGACAATGTCTCCCTCGACCCGGCGGATGCCCCGTTCCTCCAGTTGATCGGCAATCCCTTCGATGAAGGGGGACGACTCCTGGATGCGGAGGTTTGTCTCTTCCGGGTCATAGAGGCGGCGTTCCGGGTTGGGGTCCCCCCGGCCCGCCAGCACCAGGTTGCCGATCACTCGCCCCTGGCCGTCCAGGCGTCCCTCCAGAAAGACCGGGGTCCGGAAGCGGTGGTCCGGGCCCCACAGGTCCAGGGCCGCGGCCGCAACCAGCAGCTTCATATTGGAAGCCGGCTGGAAGCGCTTGCCTGCATTGCGAGCGAAGAGAATTTCCCGGTTGTCGAGCCTTGCGATCTGAAGGCCCCAGAAGGCCAGGCGGTGCCGTGGCCGCTCAAGGAGCGAGGTAATCCGTTCCTGAATGGAGTTTTCGCTGTCTTGGCCGAGAGCCGGCTGGAGAGCCGGGCAGATCAGAAGCAGGAGCAGCACCGCACCGGCCCGGTGGCGGCCCCTTGTGGGCGCCGGAGAGTGGGCGGGCAATCCGGTCCTGCCGGAAGGGGATCGGGGGGCGGCTCTCATCTCAGCAACTCTTCCAGGGCGGTGGCCGCATCGGTCCCGCTGTCCCGGTACTTGATAATGACGGGACAGTCGACCTGGAGGCCGTGCCGGGCGGCGAAGTCCCCCCCGGCCGGACGGCTGCCGGGAACGACCACGGCGTTTTCGGGAATGGTGAGAGGACTCCGGGCCGACCTGCGATAGATGCGCTCGGCCACCAGGTCGTAGACGGGCGTGGAGCCCGTCAGGATGGTGCCGGCCCCCAGGACGGCCCGGCTTCCGACGATGGTCCCCTCGTAGATGCCGCAGTTGCCCCCAACCAGGACGTCGTCCTCGACGATGACCGGGAGGGCGCCCACGGGTTCCAGCACCCCTCCCACCTGGCTGCCGGCGCTCAGGTGGACCCGCCGGCCGATCTGGGCGCAGGAGCCGACCAGGGCATGGGAATCGACCATGGTTTCCTCGCCCACCCAGGCCCCCACGTTGACATACATCGGGGGCATCAGGGTGACTCGAGGGCCTAGGTAAGCGCCTCGTCGAACCGAGGACCCGCCGGGCACCAGGCGAATGCCCGGGGGAGAGGTTCTCAGGTCCTTGAGGGGGTAGGTCCCCTTGTCGCTGTACTGGAAGTGTTCGTTGACCGAGAAATCGGCCACCGATCCCAGTCTGAACCCCAGCAGGATGCCCTGCTTCACCCAGTGGTTGACTTGCCAGCTCCCCTCTCTCTTCTCGGCGGCCCGGATGTCGCCGCGGTCCAGGCTCCGGATGAAGGCCTCGAACAGGGAGCGGGATTCGGCGTCCAGCTCCTGGGGAGACCTTGCAAAGTGCCGGGGAATCAGTCTTTCCAGTTCATCAGAGGTCATGGTTCAGACGGAGAAGGCAGCGGCCTATTGACTGATCCGGGCCGAATTTCGGATTGTAGATTTCAGTACTTTTGATAGCACTCAAGATAATTGACTGTCACTCAAATCAAAAGTCCACAATCGAAGATCCACAATAAATCCTCAAATCAGGTCCAGCCTCTTGAGTACGCCCTCGAGCCGCCGGCGGTTCTCGGGTTGCATGGGGACCAGGGGAAGGCGGTAGACCTCCTCGATCAATCCCATCATGGACAGGGCCGCCTTGACCGGCACCGGATTGGTTTCCAGGAAGTTGGCCTGCATCAGTTCATAGAGGCGGTAGTGCAGTTCCCGGGCCTGCTTCCAGTCTTCCTCCAGGGCCAGGTGAATCATGCGGGCAAACAGGTCCGGGACCTGGTTGGCCGCCACCGAGATGCAGCCGTCGCCTCCCATGGCCATCAGCGGGATGGCGAAGGAATCGTCTCCCGAGAGAACGCTGAAGCCGGCGGGGCGGTTCCGCAGGATCTCCATCATCTGGTCCAGATCCCCCGAGGCCTCCTTGACGCCGGCGATGTTGGGTATCTCGGCCAGCCTCAGCAGGGTTTCGGGCCGCATGTTCACACCGGTGCGGCCGGGGATGTTGTAGATGACGAGGGGCACCTCGGCCGATTCGGCGATGGCCTTGTAGTGCTGGAAGTGACCTTCCTGAGAGGGCTTGTTGTAGTAGGGGCCCACCGAGAGCACGCCGTCGGCTCCCATCTTCCCGGCCTCCCGGGTGAGCTCGATGGCGTGTCGGGTGCTGTTGCCGCCGCCTCCGACGAGGACCTTGGCTCTCCCGTCCGCGTATCGGACCGTCAGCTCGCAGACCCGCAAGTGCTCGGCCGGCTCCAGGGTGGGAGCCTCGCCGGTGGTGCCGCAGGGCGCCAGCCCGTCCACGCCGGCCGCGACCTGCCGGTCGACGATCTTTCTCAGGTGGTCCTCGTGAATCCCTCCCGAGCGGTCGAAGGGAGTCACCAGGGCGGTGATGGCGCCGCGGAATTGTGGGGATTGGGTCATGGTTCCATCTCCGCTGATCCCTGGCCGTCCAGTATTTCCTGCAGCATCCGGCTGAAGGAATAGAAGCCCCGGCGCCCCCGGATCCATTCGGCGGCCAGCACGGCCCCCAGGGCGAACCCCAGCCGGGAGCGGGCCCGGTGGACCAGCTCCACGCTGTCGGCGGGGGAGTCGAAAATCACCGAGTGAGTGCCGGGGAAGTGCCCGGCCCGCCCCGCCAGCAGGTGAAGCTCGTCGGAGGCGATGGGTCGATCGAGGGAGTCGGTCACGATCCTCCGTTTGCGGGGGATCTGCTCCAGCAGGATCTCCCCGATTCTGCCGGCGGTTCCGCTGGGGCTGTCGATCTTCCGGCGATGGTGGGTCTCGGTGGCCAGGACGTCGTAGTCCTCGAAGGAGCCGAACAACCGGGCGGCTTTCTCCAAGACCTGGAGGTAGAGATTGAGGCCCAGAGAAAAGTTGGGGGCGTAGACGCAGGCCGCATCCTTCTCTTCCACCGCCCTTCTGGCCAGCGGCAGCTCCCGGTACCACCCGGTGGTGCCCACCACCAGCGGCTTTCCCAGTTCGGCGATGCGCCGCAGGTTGGGCAGAGCCGCCTCCGGCCGGCTGAACTCCACGCACACCTGGGCGTCGTTGAGTTCCGGCTCCTCTTTTCCGGAGGCGTTTCCTCGGCCCCAGGAGGATCCCACCCGGGCCACGATCTCATGGCCCCGCTCCAGGGCCGCCTGCTCGACCGCCCTGCCCATTTTGCCATAACCGATGAGCGCAATCTTCATCATGTAGGGGCAACCCTTGTGGCTGCCCAGATCCGCCCCGCGTCTGTGGCTAGAACAAGATCTGATCACCAAAATGCAATACGAAGGCGGCAACGTCCTCGCCAAGAAGCAAATGGACGGGTTTTCTCGTTTCCTTCCGTAGTTTGTAGAGGGCCTTGTCGAGCGCCTCTGAACCGGAGGCAGCCGTGGATACAATCAATCCCATGTCTGCGTCCCAATACCTTAACGCCCTCAAAATATCATCTACGGCCTTGGTATCCCAATGCTCACCCTCGAATGATTTCACCTGGACAACGCAGGTACGATCTTGTTGAAGCCCTGGAAAGGGGAACCCAGACTCGAAGATCACCCGTAGGTCGGCACCGTGATCTCCGGCGCCACCTTGTTCCTTTACTTCTTTGACTCTAGGGATATTCCGGAAAATTTTCGCGAGCAAGCTTTCAAGACTGGAGCCCGGATGCGTCCGTTGAATTTTCCCTGTGATCGCCTTGAGGTCGGGTTGAATCTCGTTTTTGAGGAAATCGATTCTCGTTGCCGGTGTGCTTGGCTTACCCCCTTTATCGTCTTTCAGTGCGTTGACAAGGTCTTCAAATTCCTTGTGCAAGTCGTAGATGCGCCAGTACCGCCCCTGCAGTTTGAGCTTCGCACTTAGGGTGGGATAAACGATTGCGTCGTTCCGGTCAAAGACGGAAACCGACGCGGGATCAACTGGGAAACGATGGTTGAAATCCGGCCTGTCATAGCGCCAGAAATAGGGTCCGGTGACTCGTGCGAGCGTACACTGGCCCCATTCAGGCACGTTGATGTAAACGACGAAATCACTCTTTTTGAAATCGAGCAGGAACCGTTGGTAACAGTCCTGTTCTTTCTCGGAAAGACTATCCCAGCGGTCGCTTTCGATTCTTTTTTCCAACTCGCGTAAGTCAGCAGTTTCGATATAGCTCCAACCGAAACGTCCCTCTCCGTCGTTTAAAGAAGAATATATTTCGTCGCACTCCGTCCTCAGCGCGTAGATAGTGTAATCACTCACTTGACTGCTCCTTTATCGCCGGGACCCGCCCCCCTGGACAGGGCAGCTCATACGGAGTGACACAGGGGTGTTTCAATTGAGGTCCTTATTGGGAATCAGGCAGGACATTGGGCCGGTAATGGTACGGCAATGGTGACATTCCGCAGGCTCTGACAGGAACCACAAAAAGCACAAAAGTCACAAAATGGGTTTTCGAGTCTCGCTGATCCGAAGTGGAACAGCACAGCCTTGCCTTGACCGGATGCACGCACCCGTTTTCCCACTCTGTCTCGAGATGCCCGTTGCGAAGACAGCCCTGCAGATCGAAGGCGGTCTGCCGGACCTGATCACACCAAGCCCGGCTGCTCTGCTCGTTTCTCATCGTGTTGCTCTTTTTGTGTTTTTGTGCCTTTTGTGGCCATTGAGCTTTCGACGGCAAACAGATTCAGTGGCAGGGAATCCTTGACGGACTCGGAACGG
Source organism: Terriglobia bacterium (assembly GCA_963665655.1). GTDB lineage: Bacteria > Acidobacteriota > Terriglobia > Versatilivoradales > Versatilivoraceae > Versatilivorator. The sequence goes on along the minus strand of OY762429.1, from coordinate 1,427,422 downwards.
ATAAACCAGGGTCTGAATGAGGATCGGGAATCGCCATGCTGCAACGGAGAGTGGACTTGTCCCTTGATCGAGCCGTTCTTGACCCCTCCCGGCAAATACCCCGCTGCCAGCGGAATTTTGTAAAAGGCTCAACATGAATATTCGTGTTCATTCGTGTCCATTCGTGGTTCGTCTTTCTCTGGCGACAGGTCGGACTTGGTTGGCAACGGGCCGGTCACTGCACCGACTTCTCGGCCGCCCCGAGGCTGACTAGGTTGGTGAAGAGCCGGATGGCGCCGGGCACGCCCGCGGGGAGCTGTCGAAACCAGGAGTAGGAGGTGAGCACGTACTGCCCCTTGCCGAAGTCCGCTACCAGCAACCCGCCATCCAGGGGCGGCTCGCCGGGATCGTGGGAGGCCAACAGCGCCCGGAACCGCTCGTCTCTCTCCTGGATGAAGTAGAGCCCCCGTTCCTGCACCCAGCCGGCAAAATCCTTCCCGGTGATCGGGTTGGGGTAGTGGAAGATCCGATGGTCCGGTTCGAGCAGGGTGACCGGAGCGTTCTCGTCCGTGACCCGGTGGCTTCGGTCCGCGATCCTGGCGGGGAAGGGGGCGTATTGACGGCGGTTCCAGGCGTCCGGAGTGTTGTATTGAACCATGAAGACGCCGCCGTCGCGCACATAGTCCAAGAGTCGGGCGTTGTGCTCGATCAGGTCCCCGCGCACCTGGTAGGCGCGGATGCCGGCAATGATGCAGTCATAGTCGCCCAGATGACCCGCGGCCAGGTCCTCGGGCCCCAGGGCCGTGACCGAAAAACCCAACTGAGCCAGGGTTTCGGAAACCCGGTCGCCGGCCCCCATGATGTAGCCGACTCTCAGCCCCGGGGGGATCCGCAGGTCCAAAACCTCCACCTGGGACCGGGCGGGGGAGTAGAGTGGAGTGTTCCAGCGGTCGAAAACCGAGATCATCCGGTACTGCCGAGTGACCTCTCTTCCGCCCATTCTGGCTACCGCCCGGAAGGAGGTCCTGCCGGGCTCCAGGGTTCCGGAGTCGGCCGATACCCGAAAGGGGACTCCCACTGCCTGCCCCGGCCGGGCCAGGGCGAAGGAAGCCTGGGCCGGCTCGACCTTCCATCCCTTCGGAGGCTGGAGCTCCAATCGCCCCTGAAGCTCTTCCGGGGAGTTGTTGCGGATCCGGAGCTGTATGGTTCGCGCATCCCCGGCGCTTGCCAGGGGGACCAGGTGAAGCGGCGGCGTCACCTCCAGTTGGATCGGGGGGACCAGGTGGACGGGAACGCTCCGGGTTCCCTTGAGGCGGTCCACATCCAGGTACTCCACGGGCTGCTCGATCTCCAGACGCTCTCCCTCGTAGACATGGCCGAGGCGCACCCTGGCCAGCGGCGCCGGCGCCGGGGCCAGGGTCAGCGCCGGGTCGTCGACGGTGTAGAAATCCCCGGTCCCGCCGGGACGCCGCCAGTGGGGGCGGCTGGGCGTGGCCTCCGCGGGGACTTCCCCGGCAAGCTCTAGGTCCACATCCTGGCCGGGGAGAAGCATGGGCAGGGGGCCCTGGAGGGCACCTATCCGCAGGACATCGCTTTCGACCTGCAGGGACCGAATCCCGAGGGGCACCCTGGACCGGTTGACCACCCTGACGGAAATTCGGAAGGACTGTCCCGGCGTCAGCAGGGGTTGGTCGCTGTAGGCTCCGAGAGACAGGCCGCCGGCGCGCCGGATGGCCTCCAAAATGTCCCGTTCCTTGTCTTTCAAAAAGAAAGCCAGAACCTCGGAGGCCGAAGACGCCTCCCCGGAGCCGGTCCAGTCCTGCTGGATTGCCCGCAACTGCTTCAAGCCCCGGATCAGCACCGGCAGGCAGCCCGAGGGGTCCGAGGGGGAGAAGAGGCTCCGGGCTTCCTCGACGGTTCGGGCCAGCCGCTCCAGCGCCTCTTCCAGACGGGAGCGCGAATCCGAGCCGGCGGGCCACAGTTGGGCCAGAGCGGACAGCTTCAGTTCCAAAGCCTCCTCAAAGGAGGCCTCGGAAGAGCCGGAGAAAGGGGCGGAGGGGGAGATTCCTCCCAGGCGGAGTTTGACCGGGTGGCTGCCCGGAAGCGCGTGGGCTCGTCCCATGCCCTGGGAGCGGTGGTGGCTGTAGCCTAGAGCTCCAATCTGACGGAAGGAGGCGCCCAGCCAGGGATCATAGGCTCCAGTGTCGATGGCGAAGCTTCCCGGCGGGTCTTCCCCCCTGTTTCTCAGATAGAGGCGGGCGGCCTTCCAGGGCGGCAGTCCCTGGCGGGTGAGCTCCGGAAAGCGGTCGGGCTCGCCGGAAATTTCGAAGGCCTCCCGGGCCAGCAGTCCGCAGGCCCGGTGGTGGCCATGCCCGTCGGCGGGCGTTCCATCGAAGACCGAAAGGATGACCAGGGGGCGAAAGGAACGGATGGTGCGGACCAGGTCCTCCAGCATGCGCTGGCGCCCCCACTTGTCCAGCGTCTCCTCCGCGCTCTTCGAAAATCCGAAATCGAAGGCCCGGCTGAAGTACTGCCGGGCGCCGTAGAACTCGTTGGCCGCCAACATCTCCCCGGTCCGGACCAGGCCCAGGGCCTCGAACAGGTCCGGACCCACCAGGTTCTGGCCTCCCTCGCCCCGGGTCAGGCTCAGGATGGCGGTCCTGGCTTGCAGTCCCCGGCTGGCATAGGTCACCAGTCCGGCCGGCTCGTCGTCCGGATGGGCCATGACGAACAGCACCCGCGAGATCAGCGGGAGCCGCTTCAGGGACTGGGACATCCCCACCGCCCCGCGGTCCAGGTAGAGCTCATGGCTCTGTCCGTAGCCCAGGGGCAGGAGGGCCGGCCACAACAGCAGCCCGGGAAGCAGCCGGCGGCGCCATTGGGAACGGGAGCGTATGGGATGGGGAAGATTCTGCGCCATGATCGCGCTCCGCCAAAAAGGGGGGCTACTGTCCGGCCGGCCGGTGACGTTCGTCCAAGGTGCGCCCGAACAGGAGAAAGACCGCCGCGATCATCAGGATCAGGAGCACACCGTAGGCGGCGGCGCTGCCGAAGTTGAACTGTCTCAGTTGGGACAGGATTTCAACCGAGATCGGCCGGCTGTCCACGGTATAGATGACGATCGAGGAGACGAACTCGCCCAGGGCGGTCACAAAGGCCAGCATCGATCCGGCCGCTGCCGCCGGCATCAGCAGGGGCAGCAGGATCCGGCGCAAGCTGTAGAACCAGGAGGCTCCCAGAGACCGGGCCGCCCAGTGAAGGTTGGGGTCGAGCTGCTCGAAGCCGGCCTGCACGGCGCGGACCACCAGGGGGATATTACGAATGAAATAGGCCAGAGGCAAGATCCAAAAGGTGCCCACCAGCAGGACCCGGGCCTGAAGCGGATCCGAGACGCTGAAGGTGGTTGCCAGGTTCAGGGCCACGACCGTGCCGGGCAGGGCCCAGGGCAGCAGAGTCAGGGCGCTCAGCAACCGGCGCCCCCTGAGCTTCCTTTGAATCAGCAGCCAGCCCCCGGCCAGCGCGAAGGCCAGGTTGGCGGCCGTGGCCAGCGTGGCCATCTTGAGACTGTTGAGAATCGGCTCCAGAAACCGGTCGTCGGCCAGCAGCCGCCCGTAGTTGGCGGCGGTGTATCGGGGAGGCAGGATTTGGGTGGTCCAGGTGCCGTCCTGGCTGAAGCTGATCAGCACCAGGGTGAGATGGGGCAGCAGCAGGAAGAGGACCGTGGAAATGCCCAGCACCGCCATCGTCAGCCTCAGGCCCTTTCCCCGGAGGGGCCGCAGGCTGGAGCTGGCCCCCTTGCCCACCGCGCGATACCTGCCGGTGGCTTCGTATCGCTGCAACAGGATCAGGAACAGCAGGGAGACCAGCGTCAGCACCACCGTTTCCACCAGGGCCATCTCCAGGTCGCCGTTCAGCTTGGAGTTGTAGATTTGAAGCGACAGGACCCGCACTCCTCCCCCGAAAATGTAGGGAGCGCTGAAGCTGGCCATGGAGGTCATGAAGGTCAGCAGGGCCGCCCCCACCATGGCGGGGGTGAGCACCGGCAGCGTCACCCGCAGGAAGGTCCGCGTCCGGGAGGCTCCCAGCGAAAGGGAAGCCTCCCGCAGCGATTCGTCCAGGCGCTTGAGCGCGGCCGAGACGAACAGGTAGAAGTAGACGTACATGGTGTAGGCGTGCACCCACAGGATGGCGGGGATGCCTCTCAGGGAAAAGGGAGGCTCGGACAGGCCGAGCAGCATCTGGAGGCTGCGGGTCAGAATGCCGCTCTCTCCATAGAGAAACAGGAAGGCGATCACCCCCACCAGGGGCGGCAACAGCACCGGAAGGGAAGCCAGCGCCGCGAAGATCCGCCGGCCGGGAAAGTCGAAGCGGTGGAAGACGAAAGCCAGCGGGACGCCGATGAGGGCCGAAAGCAGCACGCTTCCCAGCGAAATGAACAGGCTGTTGCCCAGGGCCTCCATCTGGGAGGGGCTGCTGAAGAAATCCGCGTAGTGGGCCAGCGTGAACCGATTGTCGCTGGCCAGGCTCTTCCACAGGACAAACAGGTTGGGATAGAGCACCAGCCACAACAGCAGGCCGAAAACAGGCAGGGTCAGCAGAAGCGTGGATTTTCGAGTGACGGACATGGGTAGGTGTTCGAGCGGTTTGGGGAGCGGGCGCCACTCCTGTGCAGCAAAAGCGTCGCTGCCGGTGACGACGGACAGTCACTGACGGGACGCCGCGTTGGCCCCCCTCCGGCTCGACTGCGGGCATTCGCCCTTGCCTCGCCGAGCCGAACGGCGAAGGCCGATCCGGAGGGGGGCCGACGCCGGCGTCTCCGAACGGCAGCGCCGAATGGCGAAGGCTGATGCCGAGGGGGGCCGACGCGGCGTCCCGTCAGTGACCATTCACTCCCCCCGCAGCAGATACACCGCTCGGGAAGAGCAGTACAGCTCGACCTCGTCTCCCACCCGGAATCCCGAGGCCGCCGCCGAGTTGGTCCGGCTGGCCAGCACTTGCAGCCCCCTTCCCTCCAGCAGATATTCCGTGCTGGCCCCGGCGAAGCGCCGGGAGAGGACTCGAGCCGATCCCAGGGCCAGGGAGTCGTCCGTTGGAACGAAAGTCACGTTTTCCGGACGCAGCAGCATGCGCAGGCGGGCGCCCTGGCGCAGCTCCCGGTCACTTGCGGCACGGGGAAGCCGCAACTCGGCTCCCGAGGGCAGGCAAAAGATCCCGCGGTTCCCGCCGTAACCCCTGAAGGTCACATCCCACAGGTTGGACTTGCCGACAAAGCGCGCCACCCTCTGGTTGGCCGGCTGAAAGTAGAGCTGGTCGGCGGTGCCTACCTGTTGCAGAGACCCTTCCCAAAGCAGGGCGATGCGGTCGGAGAGAGCGAAGGCTTCTTCCTGGTCGTGGGTGACGAAGATGGCCGTAATGCCCAGGGTGCGGATGAGTCGGTCGAGCTGGGCGCGGGTCTGCTCCCGCAGGCTGGCGTCCAGGTTGCTCAGCGGTTCGTCCAGAAGCAGGATTTGCGGCTCGATGGCAACGGCGCGGGCTACGGCCACCCGCTGTTGCTCGCCGCCGCTGAGTTCGAAGACCGGGCGTTTTCGATGCGGGGAAAGTTCCACCAGCTCGAGCGCCCGTTCCACCTTGCTTCTTGCGGCCTTGCCTGCAATGCCCCGAGCCCTGAGTCCGAAGGCGACATTCTCGAAGACGTTGAGGTGTGGAAAGAGGGCGTAGGATTGAAACACCATCCCCATGTTGCGCTTCTCGGGGGGAATGGGGCCGATATCCCGGCCGTTGACCAGGATCTTTCCCGCGCTGGGTTGCAGGAATCCGGCAATGAGGCGGATGGTGGTGGTCTTGCCGCAACCGCTGGGGCCCAGCAGGGTCAGGATCTCCCCGGGGGCGACCTCCAGGCTGAGCCGGTCGAGCGCGGTGAGTCCTTCGAAGCGCCGGGTCAGATCCTGCAGTTCCAGGTGTGCCATCGATTGGGCTCGCTGCTCCGCGCCGGTCCCCTCTCAGCAGCCGCAGTCTCCGGAAGGGGCCGCCACCGGCCCGCTGTCGCCCTTGTGTCGAATGTGCTCGTCCCAATAGCGCATCCACTCCCGCGAATGCCTGCGCAGAAGATCCCTGTCGAGGGGCATGTCCGGGATCGGGGTCTGACCGATCCAGGAGGGCAGTTCGGATGGGGAGATGTCGCTTCGCGCGGGGATTCGGAAGAACTCCCGGGCCGCCCGGACCAGGCTCGGCCCGGAGGTGACGAACTCGTAAAACTCCCGGGCGGCGGGCCGCGGCTCGGACCTGGCCACCAGAGCAATGCCGTCCATGACGACGGGTACGCCGCCGGCGGGCAGCACGTAGTCCAGCGGGTAGTCGTACCGGGCTCGCTGCAGCTCGATGTCGGGCATGTTCCAGAGGGTGACCCAGCCTTCGCGGCGGGCAAGCTTCTGGCTCAGGATGGTCAGGTTGGGGACATAGTCCTTGGTGTTGGCGTCCAGACCCCTTAGCCAGCGGTAGCCGCCCTCCGGCGATCCGGTCTTTTCCATCTCCCTCAGGATCATGGCGCAGAAGATGGTTCGCATCGTTCCTGAGGCCAACGGATCCCTGAGGATGATCTTCCGCTTCCACTTGGGATCCAGCAGGTCATCCCACTCCTTGGGCGCCTCGTCCGGATTCAGCAGGGCGCTGTTGTAGGCGATGACTTCAGGGGTCTTGTAGGTCCCATACCAGAAATCCCCCGGCCCGCGGGCCTCCGGGGGGACGGCCTCGGCCCAGGTGGGCCGGTAGGGCAGCAGCAGGGCTTCCTCTGCGGCCTGCTGGAAGAGGTCGGAAGGCGCCCCCCACCAGAGATCCGCCTGCGGATTGTTCTTCTCCGACCGCAGCCGGTCCAGGACATCCTGGCTTCCCATGTCGAGCCACTTGACGTCGACTCGAGGGTAGCGGTCCTCGAATCGGATTTCGTGGTCGGACAACAGCTCCTTGCCGTGGGGGGAATAGACGACCAGGGAGACCTGACCGTTCTCTGCCGGGGAACAGGCTGCCGGCAGCAGGCCGCCGGCGATCGCAATGACCAGTAGAAGGCGCGCCATTTTTGGTTTCAGCCCTGGTCGCAGGTCCTGAAGGCCTGGCGGAGGGCTTTCACGGGATCGCCGGCCGGGAGGAATTCGTGACCCACGAATCCGTCGTAGGCGGTTGCCGCTATGGCTCGGCAGATCCCGCTGTAGTTGAGTTCCTGGGTGTCGTCGATTTCGTTGCGCCCCGGATTGCCGGCAGTGTGGATGTGGCCGACGTAACCGATCATCTTGCGCAGGGTTCGAATCACGTCGCCCTGCATGATCTGCATGTGGTAGATATCGAACAGCAATTTCACCCGGGGGCTGGAGACCATTTCACAGACGGCGATACCCCAGTCGGGACGGTCGCACTGGTAGCCGGGGTGGTCGATCTTGGAGTTCAACAGCTCCAGGTTCAGGTTGACCCCTTGTTCTTCGGCGTAGGGCGCCACTCGTTTCAATCCCCGGGCGCAGGCGAGGAGGCCTTCGAAGTCGCTGCGCTCCGGATGGCGGTTCCCGGAAAAGCAGATCAGCCCGGGGATCCGATGCCTGGCCGCCAGCCGGATGGAGTCCCTCAGCTCCTGCTCGATCTGGTCGTGGTTTTCGGGGTGGGCGAGTCCGTCCGTCAGGCTCCGGTGACCCGACATCGAGACCACCTCCAGGTCGTGGCGGCGGGCGGTATCCACCGTGTCCTCGAAATCCTCGTCCCGGTACCACAACTCCACCGCCGGGTACCCGATCCCGGCCGCGGCTTCGCACAGGGCATCCAGGGAGAGGCTCGGCGGCTTGACCATCGGGAAGCAGACCGATTGCTTGATCCGCATGGGAGGCCTCCGCCTGTTCCGGGCCGCCGGGATTCCGATCCGTGGCGCGGGGAGCCGTAAGCCCTCAGCGGCCTGGTGAGAAATGCGGGCTAGCGGGATTCCGATTCTTCGACGCTGATCTTGAGTGATTTCAGGAACTTGATGTCCTGAGAGGTGATATTGAGCCTGGCTTCGACCTCGTCGCTTTCGGCGAGGGCCGGCTCCTCGGGGGATTCCTCGCTCCTCTTGTTGAAGCCTATGGTGGCCTCCAGCACCAGGAAGACGTCGTAGCCGGAGTTCCGGATGGTGGCGATGGCGCCGCTGATCGATTCCGAGCTCGAGAGGGTCTCGTTGATGGCTTCTCCCAACTCCTTCATCATTCGCTTCAACTGCTCGTCCATTGGCTCCACCCGTCCCCACTTGACCGGCCCGCTGCCGGCTTGCCGGCCGCCGGTCACAGTTCTTGCATCGGGGCCTTTCCGGAATCCATACCCTTGAGCGATGTTACTTCCAACTTCCTGGGGTGTCAAGGCAGTGCCTCTCCTGCCCTGTGCTATGATGAAGCCCGGTTCGAACGGGGAAAACGGCATGGCCGGGAGTTGGCTGGAACGGGTGAAATCGTCCTTCGGGGAGGTCGGGAGGAGCATCCACAAGCTCTTCCTGGAGGTGACCGGATTCTTGTTCGCCGTTTTCGGCGGGTTCCTGCTTCTGAGAGGATACCAATTTGTCTCGGAGCGCGAGGTATTCGAGTTCAAGGACTACTTCATGGTGGGCTCCTTCGCCCTGTTCGGCCTGCTGATGCTGGGCTTTGCCGTTCATTCCTTTTTCCGGGTCCGGTCGATGAAGTGAGGCGCAGGCCGGGTCCCCTCTTCCCGGTGCCTGCCCGCCGACTCCTTTCCAGGCCGGGTCAGTCAGCCTGATGTCATCCAACCGCAAATTCGAGACCACCTCCGGAATCCGGCTCGATCCCTTCTTCGGTCCCCGGCAGTTCGAAGATTTCGACTACCGGCGGGACCTGGGAGATCCCGGAAGCTACCCCTTCACCCGAGGAGTCAGGCCCGGCATGTACCGGGACCGTCTCTGGACCATGAGGCAGTACGCAGGCTTCGGGTCGGCCAGGGAGTCCAACGCCCGCTACAAGTACCTGCTGGGACTGGGCCAGACCGGGCTTTCGGTGGCCTTCGACCTGCCCACCCAGATGGGCATGGACTCCGATGCGGCCATGGCGGCCGGCGAGGTCGGGCGCACGGGCGTGGCCATCGACAGCCTGCGGGACATGGAAGAGCTCTTCCGCGGGATTCCGCTCGACCGGGTCTCGATCTCGATGACGATCAATGCCACCGCAGCCGTGCTGCTGGCCCTGCTGGTCGCCCTGGCCAGGAGCCGGCAGGTCCCGCCGGAGCAGCTTTCGGGCACGATTCAAAATGACATTCTGAAGGAGTACATCGCCCGGGGAACCTACATCTATCCCCCCGAGGCCTCCATGCGGCTGGTCACCGACCTTATCGGCTACTCCAGCCGAAACCTTCCGCAATGGAATCCGATTTCGGTGAGCGGCTACCACATCCGCGAGGCAGGGTCTTCGGCCGTCCAGGAGCTGGCGTTCACCCTGGGCAACGCCATCGCATACGTGGAGGCCTGCCTGAAGTCGGGTCTGGCCATCGATGCCTTCGCCCCCAGAATTTCCTTCTTCTTCAACGTTCACAACCACTTCCTGGAGGAAGTGGCCAAGTTCAGGGCCGCCAGGCGCTTGTGGTCCCGAATCATGAAGGAGCGTTTCGGAGCCCGCAATCGCAGGTCCTGGATGTTGCGCTTCCACGCACAGACGGCGGGAAGCACCCTGACCGCTCAACAGCCGGAGATGAACACGGTCCGGGTCACCCTGCAAGCTCTGGCCGCCGTGCTGGGAGGGACCCAGTCGCTCCACACCAACTCTCGGGACGAAGCCCTGTCGCTGCCCACCGAGGAAGCCGCCGGGCTGGCGCTCCAGACCCAGCAGGTGATTGCCTACGAGAGCGGCGTGGCCGAGGTGGCCGATCCGCTGGCGGGCTCCTTTGCGGTGGAGGCTCTCACTGACGCCCTCGAGAAAGGAGCCCGGGAGTACCTGGCCCGGATCGAGTCCATGGGCGGCATGATGCAGGCCATTTCGCAGGGCTTCGTCCAGCGCGAGATTCAGGAGTCTTCCTACCGGTACCAGCGTTCGGTCGAGAGCGGCGAAAGCACCATCGTGGGAGTCAACCGCTTCGTCTCCGAAGACCGCCCCGGGATCGGGATCCATCGGATCGACCCCGGGATCGAAAGGGAGCAGAAGGAGCGGTTGGCGCGGGTTCGGGCTTCGCGGGATTCCAAGGCGGCCGGCCGCGCCCTGGACGCCGTCGCCGAAGCGGCCGGAAGCGCCGACAATCTCCTCCCGGTCATGATTCGGGCGGTAGAGTGCGAAGTCACGCTGGGCGAGATTTCCGACCGATTGAGAACCATCTTCGGGGAACATACGGAGAACCCGCAGATTTAGTGAAGTTTGAAGTGTGAAGTTTGAAGTATGAAGTTTGAAGTATGAAGTTTGAAGGTTGAAGGGGGAAGAGTGGATAGTGGTTGCCGACGGTGACCCGGACCGACAAGCAATGAATTGTTGATTGCTGATTGCTGATTGGCGGATTGGGGACACTGATTGCGCCCGAAATCTACAATCTACAATCAGCAATCCACAATCCAATCATGGAATTCAAGCTGCTTGCCCGGGATTCATCCACCCGGGCGCGACTGGGCAAGATCGTTACCGACCACGGTGAGATCCACACGCCGGTCTTCATGCCGGTGGGCACGGCCGCCACCGTCAAGGCCATCACCCAGGACCAGTTGGAGGAGCTGGGCGCCGAGGTGATCCTGGGGAACACCTATCATCTCTACCTGCGGCCCGGCCACGAGCTGATTGGACGTCTGGGGGGGCTGCACCGCTTCATGTCCTGGAAGCGGCCGCTGTTGACCGACAGCGGCGGGTTCCAGATCTTCAGCCAAAGCCGCCTGCGCACCATCGAAGAAGAGGGGGTTTCCTTTCGCTCCCACCTGGATGGTTCGGCTCATTTCGTCTCCCCCGAGAAGTCGGTGGAGATCCAGAGGGTGCTGGGAGCCGACATCATGATGGCCTTTGACGAATGCCCCGCCTACCCGCTGGAGGCGAATGCGGCCCGGGAATCGATGGAGCGCACCCTGCGCTGGGCGCGGCGGTCCCGGCAGGCGGCGGGTCTCCGCCGGGAGGACTCTCCTCCCCACGACCAGTGGCTGTTCGGGATCGGCCAGGGGGGGACTCACCTGGGGCTGCGGCGAGAGTGCGTCCGGAGGCTGGTCGAGATGGACTTCCCGGGATTTGCCCTGGGGGGGCTGTCGGTGGGAGAGCCCCGCGGCGCCATGCTGGAAGCGGTGGAGCAGTCCTCGGAGGACTTGCCCGAGGACAGGCCGCGCTATCTCATGGGAGTGGGCACGCCACGGGACCTGGTGGAGTGCGTGGCCCTGGGGGTGGACATGTTCGACTGCGTGCTGCCCACCCGCAACGGCCGCAACGGCTGGCTGTTCACCCGGGGAGGCCACCTGGCGATCAAGCACGCCCGATACGCGGCCGACGAGAGGCCCGTCGACGAGGTCTGTGGATGCATGGTCTGCAGGCGCTACAGCCGAGCCTATCTCAGGCACCTGTTCCAGTCCAACGAGGTGCTCTCGGCGGTGCTCAACACCTACCACAACCTCTACTTTTATCTTGACACCATGAGGGAGATCAGGGATGCTATCGCGTCCTTCAGACTGCGGGAGTACCTGCTGGAGCGTGTCGATCGGGAAGAGGCCGGTTGACGGGCCGGTACCTGTAAAAAGCGCCGCGGTCCCCGGCAGGGCGGCGCTTTCCGGAAGACGCCTCTGAGCGGAGCCGTTCGGGGATCCTTCGACCGCGGGCCGCCCGGCGGGCTTCACCACTGACGTCACCCTTCTCGAGTCGGCAATTCCCCTGAAACCTTTGGAGTCGCATCCATGTCAACTTTGGCCCTTCTGGCCGCCAATGGGCAAGGGAGCACCCTTGGGGCGCTGTTGCCCATCGTCGCCATTTTCCTTATTTTCTATTTCATCGTCTTTCGCCCCCAGCGAAAGCGTCAGAAGGCCCTGCAGGAGATGCTCAAGAACCTGCGAAACGGCGACAAGGTCATTACTTCGGGTGGGATCTATGGTATTGTCGCCGGCATGAAGGATGACCGGGTTCACCTCCGCGTCGCCGATCAGGTCAAGATTGAAATCTCCAGAACCGCCATAGTTGCCAAACAGACGGAAGATGAGTGAGCCCCCCTCGCTTGCTCGGTAATCTTTCGCGGGTCGGGAAATCATGCCCAGGAAGCTTCGGTGGAGGTTTTTCACCATTTTGGCCGTGGTCCTGCTGTGCGTGGTCGGCATCATCGGATTGCCCACCAGCGGGGACGCCCTGCTGCAGAACCTGAGCGACCGAATCCGGCTGGGTCTTGATCTCCGGGGCGGGATGCACCTCATTCTGCAGGTCAACACCGGGGACGCGCTCACCATCGAGACCGACCAGTCGGTGGAGCGGATCAAGCGGAGCTTTCGTGATCAGGAGGTCTCCTTCGGCGAGATCCGCCGCAGAGACGCCACCCATATCGAGATTCTGGAGGTCGATCCGGGCCGCCTGGTCGATGGGCGAGTCTTGATCGACGAGGGCTTTCCGGCCTGGCAACGCAGCAATCGGGCCGGGTCTTCCGACTCCTTCCTGCTGAGCCTGCGGCCGGAGGTGGAGGGCCAGATCCGGCAAAGCGCCGTGCAGGAAGCGATCCAGAGGATTCGCAACCGCGTGGACGAGTTGGGGGTCACCGAGCCGGTCATCCAGAACCACGGCCCCGTTACCGAGTACCAGATCCTGGTCCAGCTTCCCGGGGTGGACGACTCGGCGCGGGTGCGCGAAATCATCAAGTCCACCGCCCTGCTGGAGCTGAAGATCGTGGAGCCGCAGGATGTCTATCCCTCGCGGGCCGCGGCCCTGGAGCAGTACAACGGCGTCATCCCCGACGGCAAGGAGCTGCTGCAGGGGATTCCCCAGTTCCGAGACTCCTCCCAGGCCACCCAGGCATGGTACGTCGCCAACAGATCGGCGGCCATCACCGGGAGGGACCTGCGCATGGCCCGCCCGCAGAACGACCAGTTCGGACGCCCCGCGGTGGGATTCAGTCTGACCAACGACGGCGCCCGGCGTTTCGAGAGAGTCACTTCCGAGAACATCGGGAAGCGTTTGGCGATCGTGCTCGACGGCCGGGTGCAGTCGGCGCCCGTCATCCAGGACAGAATCAGCGATTCCGGCGAGATCACAGGGAGCTTTACCAGCCAGGAAGCCAACGACCTGGCGCTGGTGCTGCGGTCGGGCGCCCTGCCGGCCTCCATGGACTACATGGAGGAGCGCACCGTGGGCGCTTCCTTGGGGGTCGACTCCATTCGGCAGGGCATCATGGCCTCCCTGATCGGGCTGTTCGGGGTGGCCCTGTTCATGGTGACCTATTATCGCCTCTCCGGATTTATCGCCATCAACGCGCTTCTGCTGAACCTGGTCATTCTGCTGGCGGCCATGGTCTACATCGCGGCCACCCTGACGCTCCCCGGGATCGCGGGAGTGGTGCTGTTGATCGGCATGGCCGTGGACTCCAATGTGCTGATCTTCGAGCGCATCAAGGAGGAGATGTGGTCCGGGAAGACCGTGGTCTCATCGGTCGGCACGGGCTTCAGCAAAGCCATCCTCACCATCGTGGACGCCAACGTGACCACGGTGGTCGCCGTCCTGTTCCTGTTCCTGTTCGGGACCGGTCCGGTCAAGGGCTTCGCGGTGGTCCTCTTCTGGGGCCTGCTGGCCAATCTGTTTACCGCGATCTTCGTCTCTCGATTCATCTTCGAGTTCATCCTGAGCCGCCGCCGGAGGGAGAGTCTCAGCATCTAGTCGATTCGGTCCGGCGCTTCCGGCGAGGGCGGCTTCCGGACGGGCTTCGGCCCCGGTTCCGTCTTTCGGGAACATTGAGGGAAGGCGCGGTGTCCAAAGGGGAGACGGCAACGAGTTTGGAATTGGAGTCCCCCGGACCCCGGGAGAAAACGTAACCCATGCAGCTGCTGAAAGACGTCAACATCGACTGGATCGGCCGGAAACGGCTCTGGTTGGCCCTCTCCCTGCTGCTGATCGCGGCCAGTCTGACCACCCTCTATCTCAAGGGCGGCCCCCGCTACGGAATCGATTTCCGCGGCGGCACCCTGGTCTACGTCAAGTTCAAGGACTCCCCCGACCTGGGCAGGATTCGGTCGGCTCTCTCCGAACAGGGCTTGAGCGGCAGCACCATCCAGCGCTACGACGTCCCGGAAAGGAACGAGGTCATCATCGGCCTGGGTCAGCGGGAAGGCGAGGTGGGGCCCGACACCGATGCCGGGCGGGTGCGCATTCTTGAGGGGCTGCAAAGCGCGTTCGGATCGTCTCCGGGGCAGGAGGGCAAGATCGACCTCAACAACGCGGCCCCCGATGAGCTGGAAGATCGCCTGAGCGGCGTTGCCGGCCTTGCCTCTCTGCTCGAGTCCGACCAGAGCCCGGCATTCAAGACTCCCGGGGAACTGGCGCTGGCAGTGACCGATTACCGGGACCGGCACGGGGGCATCATCGGGGCCTTTCAGGAGCTGGATTCGGTGGAAGGGATGAGCCCGCGCCTGCTGGCCGCCGTTCAGGAGCAGGCCTATCTGGGCGATTTCGCGGTGTTCCAGACGGAGTTCGTCGGGCCCAAGGTGGGGCGCAACCTGCAGCGCCAAGCCATCAACGCCACCCTCTACGCCTTGCTGGGGATGCTGGTCTACATCGCCTTCAGGTTCAAGGGCACCGCCTACGGTGCCGCGGCCGTGGTGGCGGTCTTCCACGACGTCGTCATCACCATGGGGTTCTTTTCGGCTGCCGATCGCGAGCTTTCCATTCCGGTGGTTGCGGCTCTGCTGACCCTGGTCGGATATTCCATGAACGATACCATTGTGGTCTTCGACAGAATCAGGGAGAATCTGAGGCTGCGCCGGCGGGAGTCGATTTCCTCGATTGTCAATCGGAGCATCAATCAGACGCTGAGCCGTACGCTGTTGACTTCGGGCTCCACCTTTCTCACCGTGCTTTCGCTCTATTATTTCGGGGGCCAGGTGATCAACGGCTTCGCTTTCTGCCTGGTGATCGGGGTTGCCGTGGGGACCTATTCCTCCATCGGAGTGGCCAGTCAACTGCTGGTAATCTGGTATGATTTTCAGACTCGGAGAAAGGCGGTGGCCCGGCCTGCCAAGGCTTGATTTTGATTGAAATGGACCGGCCTTTTTTTTTGTGTTAGAGTCTTGACTTCACTCCACCCAACTGCGGTATCGTTACACGGAGGCATCATCCTCTTTCTTCGTCGTTTGAAGCAAATCTCAAGTCGGGAAAGCTTGTCTGGTTCGGCTTGGGAAGGGAGGTTCAACCATGTTTGAACAGTTGTCCGATGCGCAGGAATCCGGCACAACCAAGAAAAAGTCTGTTGTCCTCACCGTTTCGGTGGTTTTTCACGTGGTGCTGATTGTGTTCGCGATCATCCTGCCGATGCTTTTTCCTGAAACCCTGGGAGGGGTCGGCACACAGCTCACTTTTCTGGTAGCCCCGCCTCCGCCCCCGCCGCCTCCGCCCCCGCCGCCTCCGCCCGCGGATGCGGTCAAGCGAGTCGTCAGGACCACCCCGACCACCGACTTCACGGCCCCGGTGGAAATACCCCAGGACATCCTCATGGTGGTGGATGAGGGGCCCGCTCCCGAAGCCATGGTGGCGGGTGTGGTCGGCGGAGTTCCCGGAGGGGTCCCGGGCGGTGTCCTTGGAGGCGTGGTCGGCGGTGTGATCGGCGGCGCCCCAACCTCGCTGGCTCCCCCGCCCCCGCCGCCCCCGCCGCCTCCGCCCAAGCCTCCCCAACGCATTCGGGTGGGCGGCAACGTGCAACGCGCCAACCTGATCCGCCAGGTGCGACCGCGATACCCCGCGCTCGCCAAGCAGGCTCGCATCCAGGGCACGGTCATTCTGGAGGCGATCATCAGCAAGCAGGGTTCCGTGGAAAATCTGCGGGTGGTCAAGGGACACCCGCTGTTGATTCAGTCGGCGCTGGACGCTGTCAAGCAGTGGCGCTACAAGCCGACCGTGCTGAATGGGGTGCCGGTTGAAGTCATCACCCGCATTACGGTGAACTTCAACTTGAGAGGGTGACCTTCGCCCATCGGCAAGATCCAAATTATGAGAGAACCGAGGAGGTAGTAATCCCATGATGTCCGTTCCTTTGAACTTGTTGGCAGTATCCCTGCTTCAAGGCGAAGTGGGCTTTTCCTTCATGGATATGTGGAACGCTTCCGGCCCGACGGCCAAGGCGACCCTGATCATTCTGGCCATCATGTCGGCCTGGTCGATCGGGGTCATGATCGACCGGTACCTGGCCTTCAACGCGGCCCGCAAGCAGTCTCGCGAGTTTGCCCCGCTGGTTGCCGGCTGCCTGCAGGAAGGCAAGATCGGCGAAGCCATCGACGTGTCCGAGCAGAACCAGAAGAGCCATCTGGCAAAGGTGGTGATCGCCGGACTGCAGGAGTATCAGTCGACGGGGAGCACGACTTCCACGGAAACCATTGAAGCTTCCAAGCGCGCCCTGGATCGCGCCACCGCCATCACCAACGCCGAGTTGAAGCGGGGTGTCCCCGGACTGGCCACCATTGGAAGCACGGCTCCCTTCGTGGGGCTGTTCGGGACCGTGGTAGGCATCATCAACGCCTTCCAGGGGATGTCCACGGCCAAGACCACGGGTCTTTCCGCGGTGGCCGGCGGAATTTCCGAAGCGCTCATCGCTACCGCGCTGGGGCTCTTCGTGGCGATTCCCGCCATCTGGATGTTCAACTACTTCAATGGCAAGATGGAAGCCTTCGGCGTCGAGATGAACAACTCTGCCTCTGAGTTGATCGATTACTTTCTGAAACGGAGATAATCTGATGGCAATGCCGGTCGACGTTGACTCGAAGGACAAAAACGCCGTGGTGGCGGACATCAATGTCACGCCCATGGTGGACATCATGCTGGTCCTGCTCATCATCTTCATGGTGATCACCCCCATGTTGCAGAAGGGAGTGAGCGTGGACATGGCCAAGGCCACCAATCCCCGGGAGATGCGGGAAGCCGACCAGGACGACGCCGTGGTGGTGGCGGTGACCCGCGACGGCAAGATTTACCTGGGGTCGGACCAGTTGCTGGTGGATCGGCTGGCCGAACGCATCCAGGATCTGCTGGCTGCCAAAGTGGACAAGACCGTCTACGTGAAGAGCGACCGGCGGGCCAAGTACGGAGGCGTGGTCGACGTGGTGGATACCGTCCGGTCCGCCGGAGTCGATACGCTCGGATTGCTGACGGACAAGGTAGACCAGAAGAAAGTACCGGGTATCTAAGGGAGGATTGAAATGGCAATGTCAGTTGGGGCCGATGCGGGCCCCAAGGCCGACATCAACGTGACTCCGCTGATTGACGTGTTGCTGGTGCTGCTGATTATCTTCATGGTAATCACGCCCTTGATTCCCAGGGGGCTGGATGCTCAGATCCCCCAGCCTCCTCCTCCGGGAGACCCCCCTCCCCAGGACGTGTCCAACCGGACCATCGTGGTGTCCATTGACGACCAGCGGCGCTTGAAGATCAACCAGGAGAACGTGGATCTTCGGAATCTGGAAGAGCGGCTCACCGATATCTTCAAGACCCGAAATCAGAGGACGATGTTCGTTCAAGGCCACCAGGAGTTGTTCTTCAACTCGGTGGTGGAAGTCATCGACATCGCCCACAATGCGGGGGTGGACAAGATCGGGTTGATCACCGAGAAGATCCAGTCCGGTCAGTGATCGCCTCCGGCTGTCATTCCCAAAAAGCGACAAACAGGAAATTTCTCGTCTGTGGAGGAAGCTGATGAAGTGTCGAAGCAGAGCGATGGCCGGGCTTGTGCTGCTGCCCCTGGCCTTTGGGATGATTGGGTGCGGCGTCATAGACAAGCTGAAGGCCCGCGATCGCCTCAACAAGGGGGTTCGGGCCTTCCGGGAAGGCGAGTACGAAAGGGCGGTGGAGCGCTTCAAACAGGCGATCGAGCTGGATCCGGAGTTCCTGAACGCCCAGATCTACCTGGCCACCTCCTACGCCTCCCTTTACATCCCCAATGGCCAGTCGGAGGAGAACATCAGGGTTGGCGAAGAAGCCATCGGCGCCTATATGCAAGTGCTGGAGAAGGACCCGGAGAACCTCTATTCAGTCAAGGGAATCGCCGGCATTTACTTCAACATGGGGGAATTCGAGAGGGCCAAGGAGTACTACCTGAAGAACTGTGACCTGGAGCCGGAAGAGGCCGACCCCTTTTACAGCGTGGGGAACGTCAACTGGACCATGGCCTACGACAAGTTGAATCCGCGCCCTGCTCAGGAACGGTGGAAGCTGTCGGAAGAGGGTCTGGAATACCTGGAGAAGTGCTTGGTCAACGATCCCGACTACTTCAATGCCCACTTCTACATCAACCTGCTCAACCGGGAAAAGGCCAGGGTCATCGTTGACGAGATCATCGAGCAGAAACCGTCCTCGGAGAACGAATTCATCCTGGCCGGGCAGGACGTCAACGCCCTGGAACCCCTGGTGAAGAGGCACGGGCCCGACCGCTACGAGGAGTACGTGTCCTATCAGAAGCTGGCCGACGAGCACTACGACACGGCGATGGAGATCAAGCGCAAGGTCGAGGAAGAGTCGGCAGCCGCGGCCATCGGCATCGTCGAGGAATAGCAGGCCGGTCCGGCGTGGCCGCCGATTCCAGCCCGTCCCCCAGGCGCCACCCTCATACCGATACCATTCGAAACTCTTCCGTTCCGGCCGGCGGGCCTCAAGTCCGCCGGCCGTCGTCTTTCAGCCCCCTGGTGAGAAGTGCGGGCTAGCCCCCGGTTGCGGGTTCAATCAGGGCCGACATGGATCCGCGGCAGCGCGGGATGAGCGGGTCGGGACCCCAGGCCTGGATCTGGTCCCGGGAGAACTCAGCCTCCCGGCGCCCGCAGGTGATCAACACCGTTCGGCCGGTGAGGTCCACCTCCCGGGCGTGCTGGAGAGCTTGCCGCACCGAGAAATAGAAAATCCTCTGCAGCATTTCGATGACGTAGTTGTAGCTGTGATCGTCATCGTCCAGCAGAATCACCCGGAAGAGCCCGGGCTGCTCCGCGCCGGCCCGTTGCTCGGTTTCCGGGTCAGCGACAACCGCGGGCATGGGATTGGGTTTCATGGTGAGGCGGCATTGCCATTCGCGTTGCGGTAAGGATACCACACTGACGGATGGTCCGGGAAAGGGGGGGACGCAGCTCCCAGGGCCATTTCTTGTTCAAGCCCATCGACTGACCTGTCTGTCGACGTGAGCCTTTCGCAACATTCGGAATCGGGCATTTCCATGAAACAACAGAGAGCGGACTTGCCCTGCGACTAACCACTCCCCTGGCTTCTCCCAGGAAAGCTCCCGCTGCCCGGAGATTGGGAGAAACGGCTCAACCACAAAAAGCACAAAAGGCACAAAAAAGGGCACCAGTCTTGCCCAGTCCCGTTATTATGTCTCTTGTGGCCATTCAGGCACAGAGCCGACCGGCCCCGCGAATTCCCAGTCCCTCTCCCAACCTATAAACTCCTTGCCTGCGGAATTTGGCAAAAGGCTCCCTGTTTTTTGATTTTTGATTCACATCGATGCACAGGATGCACAGGATTTTTTCAGGAAACGACTGGACTCTATTCCTGGGCATCCGCAATCCCGTATCGGATCATCGCCGGAGTCAGCTTCTCGTGCAGGAGCGTCCCGTCCCGGTGATCCTGTGCATCCTGTGCATCGATGTTCAATGCATGGTCCGTCTCGATGGATCTGCTCCGTCTCCTACGCCCACCATGCCCAACACTCTGTTGCGGCGTTTCGTTTCAGTGGACCAGGAGACCGGCACTGGCAAGCTCGGGCTTCCAATCCACCCCCTGCCGGCAAGATGTCCGCGCTCCCAATCCATGCCAGAGGGGCCTCGCCCCTTTCCTGCCCTTCCAGGCCCAAACAAAGATGGGCCCTGACGCAGCTCCCAGGGTGATCCCACGCTAACAAATGATGAATGATGAGTGATGAATGATGAATGACTTTCGGCTCGGGGGTGATTCCACGCTGCCGGATTCAGGTTGACCTGTGGGTCAGAGCCCCGTATCAGGCCCATTTTCCGGGCGGGCACCGCTTGCAAATCACCCAAATCGACCAGAATCAGCCCTCCCGGAGAGAGAAAAATTAGCGTGGAATCACCCTGCGCAGCTCCTGATTCGCCGCCTACGCGGCTGGGTCGGCGCAGAACTCACACGACCCCGGGCTTCCGCCTCCGTTTCCAAGGGGCCGCAACCTCTCGGGGATCACAACCCTCCCCGGTAACAAATCCCGCTTACTGGAGAATTCTGCAGAAGACTCAACAATTCATTTTTTACTTTGCGCGCCGGCCTTGCTAGAATCCCGGCGCCTGAGATTATTTTGCCTGCGGCCTGCAACGATCGGGAATTCAGGCTGGAAGGTGGCCCGAAGGGAGATTAGGACAGTGAGATATCCGGAAGAATTCATCGGACCCATGCGGGAAGAGCTCACCCGGCTGGGGGTGCATGAGACTCGGTCCCCCCAAGAGGTGGACGAGCTTCTCCGAAAAGAGGACGGCACGGTCATGATGGTGATCAACTCGATGTGCGGCTGTGCCGCCGGCCGGGCGCGTCCCGGAATCGCCATGGCGCTGAAGCATGCGGTGGTGCCGGCCAAGGTCGCGACCGTATTTGCGGGAGGCGACCTGGAAGCTACGGCGCGGGTGAGGGAATATCTGCAGGACTATCCGCCCTCCTCTCCCGCGGTTGCCCTGTTCCGGCAGGGCCGGCCGGTATTCATGATGCACCGCCATCAGATCGAATACCGGGACGCGTCCGAGATCGCCGATACTCTGACGGCGGCCTTCGATCGCTACTGTCAGGATTCTCCCGACTGAGCGTTTGCCATCCGCCCGCAAATCCACTAAGATCCTTCAATGACGGTGCCGGCCGCGCCGGTTCTCAAGAGATGGGGAGGTCGTTATGGTGCTGGGGATAGGAATTCCTACCATGGGTATTGCGGAGTGGATCATCATTCTGGTGATCGTGTTCCTTCTCTTTGGCGCCAAGCGCCTTCCCGAAATCGGCAAAGGAATCGGCGAGGGAATCAGGAATTTCCGCGGCGCCATGAAGAAAGACGAAGACAAGGACCTGCAGAAACCTACCGAGAAAGAAGCCTCCTGACCCTGGGGCCGTCCCGCCCATGGGCTTGCGCCCACGGCTGCCTGCCGACCCCGCCTTGGCGGCTGACTCGAAACCCCGGGCCGGCGCCCGGGGTTTGTCATTTCAGACGGTCCTCTCCCCCCGGCGTTGAACCGCCCTCAAAGCGCGCAACTGCAGTCGCCGGGAACGGCCACGACCGTCTCCCGGAGATATTTCCTTTCCACTTCTTCCAGCAGCGAGATCTCCCGGTTGTGCCGGCCCCCGGCAAAGGCGGCGCTCAGCCAGGTGGTCACCAGCATGGCGGCCAGGTCGGCGTCCAGACCGGGATCCGCCAGCACCAGCAGGTTGGCCCCATGCCGTTCCCGGCTGATCCTGGCAGTCTGTCGATCGCAGCAGTGGACGGCCCGAATGCCGGGGCACTTGTTGGCCAGGATGGTGGATCCGATGCCATCCTCATCCAGCCAGATGCCGCCGCAGACCTGGCCGCTCTGAACCAGTTGAGTCACTCCCAGGAGATGGCCGGGTTCGTCCGGAGAGTGTTTTGGGCCGCACTCGCAGACCAGGTATCCGTTCTCCTGGAGCAGGCTCCGGATTTTCCGACCCAGTTCCCGTTGCGACGGGGTGGCCCCGAGCGCCAGCCGCTTGTCGAAAGCCTTGAGGCGCTGGATTTCTTCAGGAGTGTCGCACTCGATAATGGCATTGCCGCGCTGAGCGGCAAATTCCAGGGCGAGCGGAGTGAGGCAGGTCCCCTTGACCACGTAACAGGGAGACCCCGGAGCTATGTTTTTAAGGTCCTTTTCCGTCAGGAAGGTCCGTTTCATGGAGCGTAATTGCCGAAATCGAGGGGAGGTTCCGGTATTTCTGCCGATAGTCTAAACCATAACCCACCACGAACTTGTCGGGAATCTCGAACCCGACATAGTCCAGGCCGACCGGTTCCACTCGACCGGCGGGCTTGTTCAGCAGGGAGACCACTTTGAGCGATTCGGGTTGCCGGCCCCGAAGCTCCCTGCAGATTCGATTCAGCGTCAAGCCGGTGTCGCAGATATCTTCCACCACCAGGACGTGGAGCCCCCGGACACTGGCTTGCAGGTCCTGGACGATCTCGATCCGGCCGCTGGACCGTGCGGCTGCGGCGTAGCTGGATACCGCCATGAAATCAATCGAGGTCTCCAACCGGAGTTGTCTCGCCAGGTCGGCCGTGAATACCCAGGCGCCCTTCAGGAGGCTCACCAGGTGGAGATGCATGCCGCGGTAGTCTTCCGAGATCCGGTGGCCGAGTTCCTCCACCTTCTCCTTGATGGTCTTCTCGGCAATCAGGGGCACAAACCCCGACGGCTCCCCGGGCGGCCCGGTTGCCGATGCGGCCGCTGTCGGTTGCAACGGCTTTCCTTGCCTGTCCCGTTGTTGGCTGCCAGTCAACTCGCCTCCCCCTCTCAATACAGAAAAAAGTCGCGCCGTTCCTTCTCGAAGGTGGCCAGTTCCTCCTCCCAACTCTCCAGCATTTCCCCCACCGGCTGGTCCCGATCGATGCCGCTGCGAACCTCCTCCGATCCCGCCAGGCGATCGAAATGGCGCTCCGCCCACTGGAAGTGGCCGGAACGGGTCCTGCGAAAGTGAGCGATGAGACTGAGGGCCGTTCGCAACGGCTGGAATCGCCGGGGGTGGAGGACGTGCAGTTGGATGCCCTCGCAGACCTGCCCGGAGAACTTGGAAGCGCTGGGCCGGAACCGCGTGTGTCTGAAGGCGACCCCGGGCAGCTCGAGCCGGTTCATGGCCTCAACCGCCCGCGGTCCGTCCACCCAGGGGGCTCCGGCGATTTCAAAGGGCGTGGTGGTGCCTCGGCCCTCCGACAGGTTGGTTCCCTCCACCAGGCACATGCCGGCATAGACCAGGGCCGTCATGGCGCCGGGAATGTTGGGCGACGGGGGCACCCAGACCAGGCCGGTGTCGGCAAATCGGTGCGGGCGCTCCCAGTGGTCCATTCGGACCACGGTCAGGGAGCATTTCAGGTGCAGGCGGGACTTCATCCAACCGGCCAGTTCTCCCGGGGTCAGACCGTATCGAGCCGGTATGGCCGCCGGACCCACCAGCGACAGCAGGCGAGGGTCCAACACTCTGCCCTCGATGCTCGAGCCTCCGAGCGGATTGGGGCGGTCCAGCACGATCATGGGAATCTGAAAGCGGTCGGCGGCCCGCAAGCAGTTCCTGAGGGTCGCCAGATAGGTGTAGTAGCGCGACCCCACGTCCTGCATGTCGTAGATCAGCAGGTCCAGGCCGCGGACCATCTTCTCTGTCGGTTGCGTGGCGGCGCCGTAGAGGCTGTGCACCGGGATGCCCCAACGGCTGTTCGGGCGGCTTTCGATTCTGGCTCCCGCCGCGGCCATCCCCGCGATGCCGTGCTCGGGAGCGAAGAGGGCGGCCAGCTCCACCTCCGGCCGGGCCTGCAGCAGATCGATATCGTGACGCAGCCGGCGGTCGACCCCGGTGTGGTTGGTGATCAGTCCGATTCTCCGGCCGCGGATCAGGGACATTTCCCGGTTCAGCAGCACTTCGATCCCCGGAACCACCGTCCCACCGCCGCTGCATCCGACCGCCAGGAAGGGAGCGGCGGCAACAGGGGCCAGGCGGCCCAGAAAGCTTCTCCGGGAAATGGACGGGATTGGAGATTTCATGGTCCCGGGGGGAGGATCTGTAGGAGGTCCGCGCCGAAGCCGATTGGCGGCGCCATTGTGACACGTTACCGCCGGGATCGGAAGCAGCGGCCGGGCGTATGACTGCCGCGTCGTGCAAAAAGAATCCATCGGGGGAAAAGAGCTATCCGCGAAGGGACTCGAGGGACGACGAAGGGCCGCTGAGGGGTTGGAGAAGACTCAGGCGGGTTACGCCAGGGGGGCGGGGAAGAAGAAATCCATCCGTTCAAGTTCCGGCGTGATACACTGGTGATACACTGGTAGATTGATCCATCAGCACATGAACCTCTTGCCTTGTCTGATCTCCCTCTCGGCAGGCTCGTCACAGTGGAAGGAGCGTCAGCAATGATTATCAGCCCGGAGTTGATTGCCATCGGCATTCTTGGCGTGGCTCTGGTCAGCCTCGGATGGAAGGTCTCATCCGATATCCGACAGGAGTTCAAACAGGAAATTCAACATGTCCGAGACGACGTGGCCGATCTCCGAGGGGACTTCACCGATCTCCGGGAGCGCATGGCCCGGCTGGAAGGGCTGTTTGAAGGATTCACCCGGGGCGAGTTGGCAGAGCAGCAGAAGTAGCTGGCTGCGCCGAATGCAGGCCGCACCGGCCGGTTCGCCTCTCCGATCACGTCTTGGCTGATAGAACCGCAACGGAGTGATCCGTCAGCACATGAACCCCTCGCCTGGTCTGATCTCCCTCTCGGCAGGCTCGTTACTGTGGAAGGAGCGTCAGCAATGATTATCAGCCCGGAGTTGATTGCCATCGGCATTCTTGGCGTGGCTCTGGTCAGCCTCGGATGGAAGGTCTCATCCGATATCCGACAGGAGTTCAAACAGGAAATTCAACATGTCCGAGAGGACGTCGGCAATGTCCGAGACGACGTGGCCGATCTCCGAGGGGACTTCGCCGATCTCCGGGAACGCATGGCTCGGCTGGAAGGGCTGTTTGAAGGATTCACCCGAGGCGAGTTGGTAGAGCAGCCGAAGTAACGCGTCCCCTGCTACTCACGCTAAAATCCCGAAAATCTGGCGAATCCAGGCAGGATGGCATTTGGGCCGCCCGCGGGAGATCAGTCCGCCCTCTAGTGTGCTGTCTCAGAAGTGCATTTAAAATGTATTGGCCAGAAGTTCCAATAAATTCAATGAGTTAACGTCTTGAATAATGTGCCGAATTAATGAGACAGAACACTAGCAGGGAGTGATTTGCCCCGTGGGGACACCCCTGCTCGCTACCCATTGCAGGTTTGGCCTGCGTGCTACACTAACCGAGTGAGTTGCCAACACCTGAACCCCTTGGCCGGTCTGATCTCCCTCTCGGCGGGCTCGTCGAAGCGGAAGGAGCATCAGCAATGATTATCAGCGCGGAGTTGATTGCCATCGGCATACTTGGCGTGGCATTGGTCAGCCTCGGATGGAAGGTCTCATCCGATATCCGACAGGAGTTCAAACTGGAAATTCAACATGTCCGAGGGGAGGTGGCCGGTGTCCGAGGGGACGTGGCCGATGTCCGAGGGGACGTCGCCGATCTCCGGGAACGCATGGCCCGGCTGGAAGGGCTGTTTGAAGGATTCACCCGGGGCGAATTGGCAGAGCAACGGAAGTGACGGCATGCGGGTGAAAGTCAATGACACTGAGCTTCTGTTGATTCAGGGGGACATCACCGAGCAGGAAACCGATGCCATCGTTTCAGGAGAAACTTGGCTCCGGCAGGTTGTCTTCTGCCTCTACGATTCGGCCACCCTTGTCCTCTTCGAAAAGCCGTCGGCCCGTTTCCGATCCAACCCATAGTCCGCGTTTCTCTCCAGGCGGCCGGCTCCTGATGGGCAAGACCTACCGGTACTGTCGAATCGACCGCCGCGGATGCATCCATTGCGGTTGCCGTGACTTTCGGCAGGAGGCCGTGATCGACGCCCCCCTGGCCTCCGCCTGGGAGTTGTCGGGTCGCGAACGGCGCTGGCTGAATCAGCGGGAAGGAAACTGCTGCCGCAATTGCGGCATGTCCAAACGGGTCCGCATGCTGCTGTGGAGCATCAGGCGCCGGTGTCCGCCCGGCCCGGAGTTGCAGATTCTGCACCTGAACCAGACCAACGCCCTGGCGCCGGCGTTGGAGAAACTGGGCAGCGTCACCGAGACCGTCCATCGACCCGACAGTCCACTGGGAGCCCCAATCGACGGCAGGATCAACGAGGACATGTCGCGGTTGACCCTCGAGGACAACAGTTTCGACCTCGCCGTTCACTCCGAAACCCTGGAACATCTGCTGGAATACGACCGAGCTCTCGATGAGGTTCGGCGGGTGTTGAAGCCCGGCGGGATCCAGGTCTACACCATCCCGCTGCTCTTCTCCCGGGACACCCGGCAACGGATGACCCGGGACGCCTCGGGACGTCTGGTTGGCCTCCTGCCTCCCAGCTTTCACGGCTGCGACCGAGAGTTTCCGGTCATCTGGGAGTTCGGGGGCGATTACCTCCGGCAGAGGGGCGGGCGCATCCGCGAGATGCACTTCGACAACTACTGGAGGAATCGGACCGTCTTTAGCCTGATTGAAGGCAAGGAGTGAGGGTGAACTGGGGCTGCACTCGTGAGAAACTTGCAGCGAGCCGGGGGGCGTGCTTCGTCAGGCGGCGCGGCGATTGCCCCCCACCGCATCAGCCTTCGCCATTCGGCTCGGCTTCTGCGACTCCCCCTCAAGGGGGGAGTGATTCTTGAGCCCTGCATAAGACCCCATTATCACTCCCCCCTTGAGGGGGAGTCGGTGAGACAAGGGCAAAGCCCGCAGTCGAACCGGAGGGGGGCCAACGCGGCGTCCCGTTAGTGTAGCCCGCCGTCGAACCGTAGGAAGGCAGACGCGGCCCCCCAGTAAGAAGTCCGGGCTATGCTGCCTACTGGAGGGTCCTTTGCTGGTAGTCCAGCACGGTGTCCACGATGGCGATCTCGACCCGCCGGTTGCGGGTCCGGGCTTCGGTCGAAGTGCCCTCCACCAGGGGGCTGGACTTGCCGAAGCCCTCGGCCGTGATGATGTCCGGATCGATGAAGGAGGCCACCAGGTAGTCCCGCACGGCCTTGGCCCGGCGCTCCGAGAGTTCCTGGTTGTAGGCTTTGGTGCCCACGTCGTCGGTGTGGCCGTAGACGAAGATGTGGTGCCCCTTCGAGGTCAGCAGGATGCCGGCGATCTTGCTGAGCAGCTCCCGGTTGTGGGGCTTCAGGTCGGCCTTGTCGAAATCGAACTGGATGGCCTCGCTGTCCAGGTTCATGATGAGGCCCAGAGCCGTCCGCCGGGTTTCCACCAGTTGGCTGAGCGCCTGCTGCATGGCGTCCAGCTTCTCGTCGCGCTCCTTGCGTATGCGGGCGGCCTCCTGTCGCGCCCGCTCGGCTTCCCGTTGGGCCTCCCTCATTTCGGCCTTCGACTTGGCGGCCGCCGCCCGCGCCTCCGAGGCTTCCTCCTCGGCCCGGGCACGCCCCAGAGCCGCCTTGAGAGCGTTCTCCTCGGCCCGTCCGGCCTGACGCCTGGCGCTCTCGGCAGTCTCGGCCACGGTTCTGCTCACCCGCCTGAGCCCGGCCATCTCCCGGCTCAGGTCGGTCAGCTTCAAGTAGGTCAGAACCAGCAGGACCGCCACCACCGCCAGTGACAGAAGGATGGCTGCCAGCAGGATTCTGCCCGGCGTCACCTTGTGGCGGGATGATGGGTTATCGGAAGTTTCCATGGAGGATTCCACCCATGGGACCGACCGGGTTTGTTTCCGGCATTGGGCCCGCTACTCGAAGAACCACAGGCGCAGGGCAAACAGGATGACGGTGGCGGTCACCACCTTCTTGATCCACCCATGCCCCTTGAGGACGGTGAGCCTGACTCCCACCAGTCCTCCCACCAGGTTTCCGGCGCCCAGGACGAACCCCAGAAGCCAATCAACCTTCCCGTCGCTCGCGAAGATCCCCAGGGACACGACCATGGTTGCCAGGATCACCATCACCTTCACCGCGTTCCCCTTGACCAGGTCCAGTCCCGACAGGGTGGTGGCGGCCAGGATGAGGAACCCCACCCCGGCCTGGACGAACCCGCTGTAAACGCCAACCACGAAAAAGGCCAAGGCGATCATCCACCGGGGCCGTCCGCCGGGAGACGAGCCCATCTTTCCCTTGAGCGGGTCCCACAAGGTCCAGAGCGTCACCGCCACCATCAGGAAGGCCAGAGTGTCCTTGAAGGCCTCATCCCCGATCTGAAGAGCAAGCTCGGCGCCCAGCCATGCTCCCGTCATCGCCGGCAGAGCCGCCGACAGGAGACTGGTTCGCCAGTCCATGACCCCGTGTCGATGAAAGCTCCAGACAGCCCCCACATTCTGGGTCAGGACGGCCACCCGGTTGGTCCCGTTGGCCACGATGGCCGGCAGTCCCAGGAAAATCAGGATCGGAAGCGTCAGGAAGGACCCCCCGCCCGCCACCACGTTCAGCGTGCCGGCAATGACGCCGGCAACCAGCAGGACCAGGTAACTGCCCAATTCGGTCATGAGTCAATGCTCCTTCGGTCCAGCATGCTACCACTTAATGAATTGCTGATTGTTGATTTCTGATTGTTGAGCCTTTTGCAAAATTCGGAATCGGTCATGGGGGGGAAGCCCACCCGGGAGCGCGGGCGTCCCGCCCGCACCTTTTTTCTGCAAACAGGATGCGAGCCACCGCCACTGCCTCCGACTGTGCGCCGGACTTGCCGTTGCGGGGTGCTCTTCCCCAAGGCGAATGCGGAGAATCGGCGCCCTTTGCGTGAATCGAAGGCAGAGCGGACCGGCCGGGCTGCGCCCGGACCGATGCGGGCGGGACGCCCGCGCTCCCGGGGGGCACGACCCTTCCCGGAGGCAAACCCCGAACCGAATCAGCAGCGACGTCTCCAAACGCACAGCTTTTCCAGAACCACGCCCAATAGACGAGCCTTTTGCCGAATTTTGCAAAAGGCTCTGTTGATTGAGGAGCGATGGCAACTGATTCCGCCCTAAATCCACAATCTGCAATCCCAATGAATTGCTGATTGTTGATTGGCGGCCAGGACGTCTGATCTTGCCTCAAATCAGAAATCTGAAATCCACAATCCACAATCTGCAATCCACAATCCACAATCTGCAATCCACAATCCCACCGCCCCCCCTTCGTTGACAGCTTCGACCCGGAAGTGTTAGTGATAGCCCCGGAGATGAGATCACCGGCTGAACCCATCTCCGGCCACGTTCCGGAAACTGGAGATCCCCATGCCCGCCAAACCCGCTTGGGCGCTCAGCGCCTCGATCCTCTTGCTGTTGTCGATTGTCGTGCTTCCGATCGCCTCGGCCGAAACCGTCGATTCCAAGCGCCTGATCGAGGCGGCCAAGGAGCCGCACAACTGGCTGATCTATTCGGGAACCTATGACGCCTGGCGCTACAGTCCGCTGGATCAGATCAATCGGGAGAACGTGAAGCGGCTGGCGCCGGTCTGGATCTTTCAGACGGGCAAGGTGGACGGCGGTTTCTCCTGCACTCCCCTGGTGGCGGACGGTGTCATGTACATCACCACCCCCTGGAACCGGGTCTTCGCGCTGGATGCCGTCACCGGCAAGGAAATCTGGCACTACTACCACCCCGAGCCCAAGGACTTCGGCCTCCTCTACGGTCCCTGGAACCGGGGGGCGGCCCTGGGGCACGGCCTGGTCTTCATGGGGACCATCGACAACCGCCTGGTGGCGCTGGACGCCAAGACCGGGGAGGAGGTCTGGAACGTCGAGATCGAGAACATGCAGCAGTGCGGCTGCAACATCACCGGCGCGCCCCTGGTTGTCAAGGACAAGGTGGTGGTCGGAGTCACCGGGGGCGATTCGGCCCATCGGGGCTATCTGAACGCCTTCGACGCCAGGACCGGGCGGCGGGCCTGGAGGTTCTGGACCATCCCCGGGCCGGGAGAAAAGGGCCACGAAACCTGGAAAGGCGACAGTTGGAAGTACGGCGGCGGGGCCACCTGGATGACCGGCTCCTACGATCCGGAGTTGAACCTGATCTACTGGGGTGTCGGCAATCCGGCCGCCGACTTCTATGGCGGCGACCGGACCGGGGACAACCTCTATACCGATTCCATCGTCGCCCTGGATGCCGACAGCGGCGAGCTGAAGTGGTATTACCAGCAGATTCCCCACGATGTCTGGGATTGGGACACCGCCTACGAGTGCTTGCTGGTCGACCTGCCGGTCAACGGCAAGAAGCGCAAGCTCCTGATCAATCCCAACAAGGGGGGGTACACCTGGGTCCTGGACCGGACCAACGGCGAGTTCATCGGCGCCTGGCGCTTCGTCGAAAACCTCAACTGGATCGAGGGGATCGATGCGACCGGGAAGCTGCTGGGACGGATGGAGCCCGAGGTGGGGAAGCCCACCCTGGTCTGCCCGGCCATCGGCGGGGCCCGAAGCTGGAACCACGGGGCCTACAGCCCCAAGACGGGGCTGTTCTACAACACCGGCATCGAGTGGTGCCAGACCCTTACCGTGCAGAAGGAGGACCCCAGGCCGGGCGAAACCTTTTTCGGGGGAGTGTTCGAGCTCAAGCCTACTCCCAAGGGAGACCCCGGCAGCCATCTCGACGCCCTGGACCCGGTGACCGGGGAGAAGAAATGGAGCTACTATTCCAAGTACCCCTTGCTGGCCTCGGCGGTGGCGACCGGCGGCAACCTGGTCTTCACCGGCGATCCCGAGGGCGAGTTCTTCGCCCTGGATGCCGAAACCGGCGAGAAGCTTTGGAGCTTCAACACCGGCTCGGGCCACCGGGGCTCGCCCATCAGCTATGCGGTCAACGGGCGGCAGTACATCGCGGTCCCGGCAGGCTGGGGGTCGGCGGTGGCCGGCCTCATGCCCCAGCTCTGGCCCGAGGTGGAGGACTTCCCGGGCGGAAGCGCCCTGATCGTGTTTGCCCTGCCTTGACTCCCATTGGTAGTCTGCAAACGTGCAGGCCCGTGCGAAATCACCTGTGAGCCTTTTGCAAAATTCTTCCAGTAAGCGGGATTTATTATCGGGAAGGGTCGTGCCCCCCGGGAGCGCGGGCGTCCCGCCCGCATCGGTCCGGGCGCAGCCCGGCCGGTCCGCTCTGCCTTCGATTCACGCAAAGGGCGCCGATTCTCCGCATTCGCCTTGGGGAAGAGCACCCCGCAACGGCAAGTCCGGCGCACAGTCGGAGGCAGTGGCGGTGGCTCGCATCCTGTTTGCAGAAAAAAGGTGCGGGCGGGACGCCCGCGCTCCCGGGTGGGCTTCCCCCCCATGACCGATTCCGAATTTTGCAAAAGGCTCATGAGTTACCTGAGTCAATTTTTCAGCTAAGATCAGCTAAGATACTGGAATAAGCGCTGGTTGGCCAGGATGCTGGCCCCTTGTTCCGGCAGCCGGGAACGGCCGCCGCGGGAGCAGGAGAGATGGTCGGGCTTGTCAGAATCCTGGTGTTGGCGGGTGCTCCTCTGTGGGGGCCCTGGGCGCAGCAGCCCAGCGTCGATCTCGAGGACCCGGCGGTGGTGGGGGCCGGCCGAATCCTGTTCGCCCGGAGCTGTTCGGTCGGCTATTGCCATGGGGCCGAGGGCCGGGCCGGCGGCGGCCCTCGCCTGCGCGGCAAGCAGTGGGAGCCGGGCTATCTCTATCGGGTGACCGCGGAGGGCATCCCCCGGTCCTCCATGCCGGGATGGAAAGAGAAGCTCAGCCAGGATGAGATCTGGTCGGTGGTGGCCTACGTGATGTCGCTCTCCGATCCCGAGCAGTCCGGGGCCGGAGACACTGCCTCCGCTGCGGCGGCCGGGCCGGGAGAGCCGGCGCCCGAATCGGGGCAGACCACCGACCTGCCGGAGCCGCTCCCTGAGGGCGGCAGGACCTCGGCCGGACTGACGGGCGAGCCCGACAAGGGGCGGGAGCTGTTCTTCGATGCGGCCGACGACCTCAACTGCGGTCAATGCCACCGCGTGCGGGGGATGGGGGCGGCGGTCGGTCCCGATCTCAGCGGGCTGGCGGATCGGTCCGCCCGGAAGATTCTGCGGGACATCGTCCTGCCGGGAGCCCGGCCTTCAAGCCAGCCAGTGCTCTTCGAGCTCACCACCGTGGCCGGGGAGCGCCTGATGGTGCTGAAGGCCGGCGAGCAGGCGCAGCGGATCCGGGTCTACGACGTCACGGCGCTGCCGCCGGTTCGGAGAACCCTGAACCGGGCCCGGGTTCAATCCCTGGAGCCCCAACCCGGCTCCCCCATGCCTGACACCTACGGCCAACGCTATACCTTGAAACAGTTGCTGGACCTGATCAGTTTCCTGAAGGCCGGCGAGACGGGGGCCCCTTCCGCGGTGACCCTGGAGGATCTTCTGCGGGAGGGTCGGGAGGCTCGATAAAGCTCCGGTGCAGGGCGGCGGCGAGGCGGGTGGCCTGGCTTTCGGCCACCAGCAGGGTGACCCGTCGCGGCGAGGTTTCCGCCCCCAGGACCTCTACCCCCGACTGCCTGGCCGTTTCCAGAGCCTGCCCGGCGGTCTCGGCCGGCAGGCCTTTTCCAACCACCGACAGTCCGGACAACCCTTCCTGGAGAGTCAGGCGCGAAGCCGGTCCACGGGTCAGCTCGCTTCGAAGCGACGGCCATTCGGGAAGCTCGCCGGCGGCGACCACGCAGGAGGTTTCCGCTTCCGAGCCTCCCCGGCATGGCCGGAACGGCAGCCCCAGCTTCCCCAGCCGGGTCCGCAGCTCCCCGTCGGTTCCGCGGAGATGCAGGTGGGCCAGATTCTCCGCAACCGTCACTCCGCAGGCCCGCAATCCGGTTCCCTCGGTGGTTACCCGCGAGTGGCCTCCCTCCCGATGGGCGGCGCTGGTGAGGATGGCGACCCCGGTCTTGCGGGCCCACTCCACGGCTTGAACGTTGAGAACCTGGGCTCCGTGGGCGGCCAGCTCCAGCATTTCTTCGTAGGAGATCTTCTCCAGCAGAAAGGCTTCCGGCACCCGCCGCGGATCGGCGGTGTAGACGCCGTCAACGTCCGAGCAGATCTCGCAGTAGGAGGCGCCCAGGGCCGAGGCCAGGGCGACGGCGGTAGCGTCGGAGCCCCCGCGACCCAGCGTGGTGATCTCCCGGCGGTAGGACATTCCCTGGAAGCCGGCCACGATGACCACCTTGCCTCGGGACAGCTCGTCCTGGATGCGCACCGGGCGCACGTCGATGATCTGGGCGTCCGAGTGGCAGTCGTTGGTGATGATTCCCGATTGGGAACCGGTGAAGGAGATGGCTTCCAGGCCCCGCTTCTGAATGGCCATGGCCAGCAGAGCCATGGCGATGCGCTCCCCGGTCGAGAGCAGCATGTCCAGCTCGCGCCGCGGAGGAGCCTTCGTCACCTGCCGGGCCAGGGCCAGCAGGTCGTCGGTGGTTCGGCCCATCGCCGACACCACCGTGCAGATCCGATCGCCCCTGGCGGCGCTTCGGGCGATCCGGTCGGCCACGCCCTCCAGCCTGGGGAGGTCCGCCACCGAGCTCCCGCCGTATTTCTGCACCACTACCTCCATGGAGCAGCCTCCTCCCGGGCCTTATATCACAGGGGACAGCGATCCTCGTCTGCAGAATCGGCGCAAACGGCGCCTCCGATTGTGCCCAAACGGCGCGTGCGGCCGGGATCATCCAATCCCTGCCATTGGGGCATCGTTTCCATAACACCATAATAATAAACAGTTTATTTCCCCTGAAAATTCCTGGAAAAGTTTGGCACGCCGTTTGCCCTATACCGGGTCGGAGTTTGCATGGCTCCCTGCGAGCCATTCCGAAATTCAGGAAAACCTGAAGAAAGGGGATAACAATCGATGAAAAACAAGATCATCACCGCTGGAGTGATTGCAGCCGCCCTGGTTGTGGGCCAGGTTGCCGGGAGGTTGATGAATCAGCCCCTCGGCGCCAGCCTGGCTCCTCGGGCAGCCGCCACCCTCAGTGTCCCGACGGCCGCAGAGCTGTCTTCCCGCTTTTCCGAGGTCTCGGACGCAGTCGATCGGGCCGTGGTCAACATCAACACCGAGACCGTGGTGAGGCATCGCTTCCGGCTGCCGCGCCGGGGAGGCGGAGGGGGACAACAGTTCCAGGACCCCTTCGACCTCTTCAACCGCTTCTTCGGGGGAGAACTGCCGCCGAGTCGAAGCCAGAAGCGCGAGTCGTTGGGCTCGGGATTCGTGGTCGACCCCAAGGGGTACATTCTCACCAACTATCATGTCGTCAAAGGCGCCGATGAGATTCGGGTGGAACTGACCTCGGGCGAGGAGTTTCCCGCCAAGGTCGTCGGCGGCGACAGCTTCACCGACCTGGCAGTGATCGAGATCGATGCCGGGAAGCCTCTGGAAATCGCCAGACTGGGCAATTCGGACGGCATGAGACGGGGAGACTGGGTCCTGGCCGTCGGCAGCCCCTACGGTCTGGAGCGTACCGTCACCGCCGGGATCATCAGCGCAACCGCTCGGCCGGGCCGTTCCCACTGGCAGCGCTTTCTGCAAACCGACGCCGCCATCAACCGGGGCAATTCCGGTGGGCCGCTGGTGAACCTGGCCGGGGAGGTGATCGGGGTCAACACGGCCATCCTGAGCGTCTCCGGCGACAACTCCGGAGTCGGCTTTGCGGTTCCCTCCAACACCGCCATTCGGGTCTACAATCAACTCATCGAGCATGGCCGGGTCACCCGGGGAGCGCTGGGAATCAGAATGCAGACCGAGGCCAGCGCCCAGGCGCTGAAGGCGCTTGGAGCCAGCGACGGCAAGGGCGTCATCGTCCAGCAGGTCCGGCCCAAGGACGGCCCGGCCGATCGGGCGGGGATGCAGCCCGGCGACGTCATCGTCGGTTTCAAGGGACGGAAGATCGGCGAACCGGCCGACATCTATCCCTTGCTGTCCGAAACCGCCCCCGGAGAGACGGTGGAGGTGGAATACCTCCGGGACGGCAGGAAACGGACGGCCAGGCTGACCGTGGGCGACCGTGCCGAAGTCTTTGCCGAGGAGCAGGCCGCTCAATCGGAATCGGGCCGGGAGTCTGACAGCCTGAAGCTGGGCCTGCATGTCCAGGGCTTGTCGCCCCGCTGGAAGCGCCACCTGGGCGCCGAGGCCGAGGGGGTGGCGATCGTGCAGGTAGAGCCCGGGAGCGTCGCCGACGATGCCGGCCTGAGGCCGGGGGACATCCTGGTGGAGCTCAACAAGGCGGTTGTTTCCAGTCCCGGACGGCTGGCGAAGCTGGCTGGAGAGCTTGAGCCGGGCGCGGACGTCCTGTTTCTGGTGAAACGGGGCCAACCCGCCACCGGGGAGACGGTCTCTCTCTACCTGGCCGCCACCCTTCCCTGAAGCCGCTGCCGTTCAACCGTCCCCGGGCGCCCGCCCGGGGACGGTTTTTTTATGCTAGGATACCCCCTGCGGCGGCGCCCTGTTTGCTTGGCTTTTCGTCTTTGGCCGGCGCCG
The DNA here is from genome assembly GCA_963665655.1 of Terriglobia bacterium. Taxonomy (GTDB): domain Bacteria; phylum Acidobacteriota; class Terriglobia; order Versatilivoradales; family Versatilivoraceae; genus Versatilivorator. The sequence continues at coordinate 1,392,136 of OY762429.1, read as the reverse complement.
CCCCAATTCCTTTTTGGTCGCAGGACTCCCACAGGCTGAATCGAAGGCGGCGGTTCCGCGGAGCCGCGATCGGGCTGTTCGGCGTATCGGGCCTCACGGAATGGATCATCGCGCTGACCTGCTTTACCCGCTCAGAGAGTGCTACGACCGAATGGGGGCGTCCCCGCCCGCGATCGCCCGCCTCGACGGGGAGGAGATGCCCCAGCCCTACCGGCGGCTGCTGGTTCACGATCGGGACATGACGCCGACCCTGGAGGCGGCCTTCGGCCAGCCGATCCACCTGCGCGTCCTGCAACAGTGGACATCCGGGGAGCTGCTGACACGCCAGGTATTGCTGGTGCTGGACCGGGAGGGGATTCCGGTGGTGTTCGGGGCCATCCGGATTCACCTGGAAGCCTTCCCCCTCCCGGCAAGAGAGGAGATCCTGCAAGGACACAGGCCCCTGGGGGCCATTCTCCACCACCACGGGTTGGAGCACCAAAGCCGCCCCCAGGCGTTCATTCGAGTCGAAGCCGACGGGCCGATCAGTCGGGCCCTGCGCGGGCCGTCCCCGGGGAGTCCTCTCTACGGGCGGCTCAACCTGCTTCGAAGCCTTCAAAAGGAAACACTTGCAGAAATTCTGGAGATATTGCCGGCCCTGCAGGAGGGCGGCGGTCAAGGCTTGCGTATTCAATCCAACTGAGGGAGGTGGCCATGCTTGTCAATAATCCTGGAGGGAATTATCTCTTTGCGCCGGGAGGGGAAGCCTTTTCGGACGGAGTGGTTTCCGCGCCGGGCTTCGAGATCGTGCGCGTCACGCTGAAGGAGTTGCTGCCCTGGCGGCAGGGTTTCGATCTCATCGATGCGTTTCTGAAGGAACAGGGGAGGCCGCGCCAGGCGCTCTGCGCCGTAGAGCTGCGTTGTTCCCGCCCCTTCACCGCCGAGGGCTTCAGCGAATTCAATCAGGGATATCGATCCCTGGTGGCCGATTGGCGGATCCTGGTAGATGGGGTCAACCCCATGGCCAGAACCAACGTGGCCCCGGTGGTGGGTCCTCCCGCCGAGGCCTCGCTGTTTGCCTTCGCCTTCACCGCTCCGGCACCCGGTCTGCAACGATCCACCTTCGTGGCTGCCGGGGCCGGTGAAATCACCGTCTCGCCCGAGGGGGAAAGCACCATCGTCCGCCGTGGGGATACCTCCCCGGAGGCCATCCGGGAAAAGAACGCGGCCGTCATGCAGATTCTGGATCAGCGCCTGGTGGATCTGGAGAAGGACTGGTCCCAGGTGACCGGGGTCACGGTCTATACCGTGTTCGACATCCACCCCTTCCTCGAAGAGGGAATTCACTCCCGGATGGGGGCCGCCAGCCTCCGCGGCCTGCAGTGGCACTACGCCCGCCCGCCCATTGTCGACATCGACTATGAAATGGACCTGCGGGGGCACGCCCGCGAGATTTATCTATAGCCTGGTTCAGTCCGTGGGGCGCCGAGTGACCACGGTGGTGGCCTGGCTGAGCTTGACCAGGCTGTCGGCCGGGGTGAAGCCCTTGCGGAGCGCAACGTTGGCGTAGATGAGGGTGCGCGGGCCCACCAGGCAGCCCGGGTGGGTGACGCAGTTGCAGCCGGTCTGGACGTCGTCCCCCAGGATGGCGCCCAGCTTGGTCAGGCCGGTGTCGTAGGTCCGGTCGCCGATCCGGAGCCGCAGCGTGGGCCGCCGGCCCGTCTCGGGGCTCCTGGCGCTGACAAGGGTGAGATTGGAGAGCTTGGTGCCGGCTCCCAGGTTGGCTCGCTGTCCCAGGATGCTGTCCCCCACATAGGCAAAGTGGGGGGCCTTGCTTCGGTTGAGCAGGATGGCGCCCTTCACCTCGCTGCTGTGGCCGATGACGCAGCCGTCTCCGGCAACCACCCCGCCGCGCATGTAGGCGCCGTGGCGGATCTCGCAGTCACGGCCGATCAAGGCGGGCCCGGCGATGGTGGCGCCGTCTTCCACCACGGTGCCCGGTCCGATGCGGATTCCGGTTCCGCGAAGGGTGGCGCCCTGGGAGATTTCTCCCTGGATATCCATGGTCCCGGGCGGGGCCAGGGCTTCGAGGTAGTCGTGCAGCCGCTTCAGCGCGTCCCACACCCTGTCGCCGCGGCGCCAGAGATCCCGGTGCTCGAACTGGGTCAGGTCGAAGAAATCGGTTGGATCGGTCACGCTGACTGGCCCCCGGCGTCGTGCCGGGTAGTATACAGCAAGCAACCGGGGGCGCCCACCCGGCGGGCTCCCGACACGCGGCCATTTCCAGCCTGAAACAACAGAGAAAAAGAGGAATCCACGAAGACACACGAAGGACCACGAAGACACACGAAGAAAGACGGCATTGGTGTCTATTCGTGTTCATTCGTGGTTGGTCTTTATCAGCAACCGAGCCTTTTGCAAAATTCGGGAGGGTGCGGGATCTGCTGCCGGGAAGGGTCGTGCCCCCCGGGAGCGCGGGCGTCCCGCCCGCATGCTCTTCGTTCCGATGCTTCCGCCGCCGGCTCCGGGCTTGCACCCGAGTCAGGTGCTGTCGCCGCCTACGCGGCTCGACCTTTGTGAGCGCCTGTTCCATGGGCTGACGCCCACGGCCAAGTGCTGCCGCGGCTTCGCCGCTCGACTCGAATCCAGGCTGTATGGATGCACAGGATTTTTTCAGGAAAGGGCCGGCTTGCAATCCCAGGCATCGGCGAGGCCGCACCGGATCATCGCCCGAGCCGGTTTCCGGTGCAGGAACGTCTCGTCCTGCTTATCCTGTGCATCGATGTTCTTAAAAATATCGATTCCCCGGCGCGGTTGCCGTTCGATCCAAGTGGCGGAGAAGGCCAGGCTGTGCCAGTCTATGGTGCGGGCGGGACGCCCGCGCTCCCGGGTGGGCTTCCTCCCATGAACGGGTCACGCCAAGGGGACAAAATTGCAGGAGCATTCCGGGGCCGCTTGTCGTTGAAGGAAGTCCATCCGTATTCGTGTCTATTCGTGTTCATTCGTGGTTCGTCTATATTAACGACCACCTGTTTCCCACTCGGATGATCCATCCCGTCGGCGAGGGCCGTTTGTTTGGGCCTGAAAGGGCAGGAAAGGGGCGAGGTGCACCATGGTTCCAGCGGGATCCGGCAGGCCGCCCGGCGGTCGACGGCGAATATGGACATGGCTGTCCGTCCTGTTCCTTCCCCTGCTACTGACCGGCTGCCAGTCCGGCCCACCCGCCGGGCCGGCCACCGGCAAAAAGGTGATCGTGCTGGGCATCGACGGCATGGACCCGGTCCTGCTGGCGCAGTTCGTGGAGGATGGCCGGATGCCCAACTTCAGTCGCTTCATGGACGAAGACCATTTCCGCCGCCTGCGGACCAGTACTCCTCCTCAAAGCCCGGTCGCCTGGTCGAGCTTCATCACGGGCATGAATCCGGGCGGACACGGAATCTTCGACTTCATTCACCGGGACCCGGCCACCCTGTCCCCCTACCTGTCCACCTCGCGCAGCGAGGAGGGCGCCTATGCCCTGTCCCTGGGATCCTGGAGAATGCCCCTGTCGGCGGGCCGGGTGACGCTCCTGCGCAAGGGCAGCGCCTTCTGGGAAATCCTGGGCCGCCACGGAACATCCTGCACCATACTGCGGGCGCCCGCCAACTTTCCGCCGGCCGGCGAGTCCAGCCGGCAGCTCTCGGGCATGGGGACCCCCGATCTTCAGGGGACCTACGGCACCTTCTCCTTTTACACCCAGGATCCCGACCTTCCCTCGGGAGAGATCTCCAGAGGGAAAGTCATTCCTCTGACGGTCCGCAACCAGAGTTTCCAGGCCCGAATCGCGGGGCCGCCCAATCCCTTCAGGACGGATGTCGCCCAGGCCTGGACGAGCTTTCAGGGAACTGTCGATCCCGAGAGCCGGGTGGTGCGGATCGAGCTCGGAGGCCACCGGTTTCTGCTTCAGGAAGGGAGCTGGAGCCGGTGGGTCGAGGTCGAATTCGAGCTGGTTCCCTTGCTCCACAGCGTACGGGGGATCTGCCGCTTCTATCTGAAGCAGGCAGCCCCCCGCCTTCAGATCTACGTCACCCCGGTCAATATCCATCCCTCCCATCCCGCCCTTCCCATCTCCCATCCGGCCGACTACAGCCATGAATTGTGCGAGCAGATCGGCCTCTATTCCACTCTGGGCATCCCCGAAGACACCAAGGCCCTTTCCTCCGGAGTCCTGGACGAGCAAGAGTTCCTGCAGCAGGCGGACGCGGTCTTCGAGGAAGAGATGCGGATGCTGGAGACGGGATTGAGGGACTTCCGGGAGGGCTTGTTCTTCTTCTATCTGGGGCGGCTGGATCAGCTCAGCCACATGTTCTGGAGCGCCATGGATCCCCGGCATCCGGGCTTCCAGCCGGATTCGCCCCATGCCGAGACGATTGCCGACGCCTACCGCGAGATGGACCATGTCCTGGGCAGGGTGTTGGAAGAGGTCGATGACCGCACCACTCTGCTGGTGATGTCGGACCACGGGTTCGCGCCCTTCTACCGCGCCTTTCATCTGAATAGCTGGCTCCGGCAACAGGACTACATCACCGTGATGCAAGGCTTGGAGGAAGGCATGCTGCGAAACGTCGACTGGAGCCGGACCCGGGCCTACGGTTTCGGCTTCAACGGCCTCTACCTCAACCTCTACGGAAGGGAACCCAGGGGAATCGTCCGGAGGGGAGCGGAAGAGGAGGCGCTTCTCCAGGAGATCAGGACCCGGCTGCTGGAGTTGCGCGATCCGAAATCCGGAGAGGCGGTGTTGGCCCGGGTGCACCGGCCGGACTCGATCTACAGCGGTCCCCTGCGGCGGAAGGGCCCCGACCTGGTCCTCGGCTACCACCGCGGCTACCGGGCCTCCTGGGAGACCACCCTGGGCAGGTTTCCCGAGTCGGTGCTGGAGGACAACCTCGACAAGTGGAGCGGGGACCACCTGATCCACGCCGAGGCGGTCCCCGGGATTCTGATCAGCAACCGCAAGATCCGACTGGAGAAGCCGGGCCTGACGGACCTGGCCCCCACCATCCTGGCCGAGTTCGGCCTCCCCCCGGAACCGGCCATGGTGGGCCGCCCGCTGTTCTAGCCCGCAATTCTCACCAGGACGCACCTGCATTGTTAGAGACTGTGTATTTTCAATACGTTATGGGTCCTTTGGGGGGATCGCAAAAAAGCAGACTGTGCTGGGCATGCCCTGGCTGGTCTTTTTTCCTCCAGCGCGCACATGCTCCCTCGACCGTAGAAACCGCTACGCTCTTCGGTCACGAGCACGCCCTGGAGAAAAAAATCCTGCGCCATGATCATGCCCCCTGGTGAGAAATGCGGGCTAGCCTGTCTCACCCTTCCATTCCCAGCATCCTTCGGGCGTTGCAGTAGAAGATATCCTCCACCTGGCTGTCGCTCAGCCGCAGATGCCGGGCGGCCAGCTTCAGGACCCGCAGGGACTCCAGGCCCGTCAGCACGGGTTGAACGGAGGATTGGGCCGCCACGCTGTCCCAGTCCAGGCTGTCCTCTCCCAGCCAGAAAAACTGGTCTCCGATGGCGATGCAGCGACCGCGTCCGTGGCTGACCGGGAAATCGGACCCCCACAACAGCCGGTCGTGGCCCAGCGTGTCCACGATGGCCTCGAAGGCTCCGGCCTCGGTGACTGCCGAGGTGTCGCACCAGACGTTTCCCAGCCCCTTCAGGGCGTGGATGCCCTCCACCGTGTGATAGGGATTGAAGCCCCGGGCCGCGTGAGCCAGGATGAGCTTCATGTCCGGGTACCGGGTGCAGTACTCCACGATTCGCTGCTGGTTGGCCGGATCCGCCATGGCCCGGTCCTTCACCATGTGGAGCGTGATGGTCCAGCCCTCCTGGTGGGCCACCCGCACGTGCTCTTCGGTGAGAAACCTGGAGATATCCGCATGCCAACTGACTTCTCCCTGTACGAAGGTGTGGTAGACCTTGAGGCCGGTAAAGCCCAGCCGCTTGGCCTCCTGCCGGACCTCCTCGGGATCCATGCGGGGGGAGATCACCATCTGCCCGCGGCATTCCGGGTCGAGGCTCACCTCGGTCGCCACGAACTCATTGGACGGGTGGAGGCGTTCGTCGCTGAATCCCACTCCGAAGAAGAGCGCCGTGGTATGGCTGCCGGGCGTGATCCACTCCATCAGGCGGCGAAACTCGGCCAGGGTCGCCACCCTGGGTCCCTGCATCGCATCCTCGCCGCGTCCCCAGTGCCAGGTCTCGTAGAGATGGGCGTGGGCGTCGAAGATCTTCTCCGGCACGAAGCTTCGCAGTTCTCTTTCAAAAAACTCCCGGTCGCAATCCCTGAGTTCCCAGTCCCTTGTCATCGGCAATTCTCCTCTCTTGGGTAACCGGCCCATTCGTCCGCAGCCATCCCGCGGCAGCCGCTCCGCCGGGCAGAGGATACCAAATCAGGTCCTTTCGTGTTCATTCGTGGTTCGCCTTTATTCAGCGATCGGCCGTTTTTCCTCGTAATGAGCCGGCCCCGCAGGGCAGGGGGCTAAACAGAGCCGGTGAGTTTCGCTTGCAATGTGTCGAGGGTATCTCTATTAGCGAAGTAAGGCGTTACAAATCGTTCTCATTTGGATATCATTGAATCGTGTTTGCGGTAGTGATTTCCAAGAGTGCCCGCCGTTGCCTGACGCGCATGCCGGCCAAGGCAGCGCAGATCATCCGTGGCAAGATCACCGCGGTGGCTGCCGATCCCTTGGCGCAGCACAACAACGTGACGCCCTTGCGTGGGATCGAGGGATTTCGACTGCGGGTGGGCGATTGGCGAGTGTTGTACCAGTTGGATATCCCTGCCCAAATCCTGAGAATTACCAATATCTTGCCCCGTGGAGGCGCCTACTCGTGACCAGACCCCAAACCATCACCCTGGCCGGCGAAGCCTATGTTGTCGTTCCCCTTTCCGAATACGAGGCGCTACGCACCGCCGTTGACGAGGATGCGCGGGACGCTGCCGCCATGCGGCGGGTACTTGAGGACCCTGAAGAGGAATCGGTTCCCATCGAGCTGGTGGACCGGCTGCTGGCGGGGGAGAATCCGGTGCGCGTCTGGCGTGAGTATCGCGGCTTGAGAGGAGTCGAACTCGCTGCTGCCTCCGGAGTGGCGGCCTCTTATCTGTCGGCTATGGAGAACCGGAAAAAACCCGGTTCGATCAACGCCTTGAAGCGATTGGCCACTGCCCTGCGAGTGGATGTCGACGATCTGATCTGATGCCCGCCAATGATGGGTTGATTGTTGATTTCTGATGGTTGATTCGGGAGTGATGAAGCCTGATTCCACCTCGAATCCGACATCGAAAATCCACAATCTGCAATCCTTCGCGGATCGTCTCCACGGCCTTGACACCCCCGGCCCTCTGCCATTAGGGTTAGGCAGCCAGCGGTGTCGGCGACTGCTTGAAGACTCCTGCCGGACGATCCGGCCACACCCCTTGACACGTGAGCCTGCCTGAACCCCGCGCGACCAAGTCCAGGAAAGCCAAGGCGCCCCGTGGAACTGCGCCCCCCGTCTACCCCTTTTCGGCCATCGTCGGCCAGGAAGACATGAAGCTGGCCCTGCTGCTCACGGTCCTCGACTCCCACATTGGAGGCGTGGTGGTCATGGGGCACCGCGGCACCGCCAAGTCCACGGCGGTGAGGGCTCTGGCCGACCTTACGCCTCCCAAGGTCCGGGTGAAGGGCTGTCCCTTCAACTGCGACCCGGACCGGGTTCGGGACCTCTGCCGGGAGTGCCGCCGTCGCCGGGGGAAAGGCAAGAGGCTGTCCCGGGAGACCTTTGCCGTCCCGGTGGTCGATCTGCCCCTGGGGGCTACCGAAGACCGGGTCTGCGGCAGTCTCGACATCGAGCAGGCCTTGAACCGGGGGGTCAAGGTGTTCCAGCCCGGGCTGCTGGCCCAGGCCCATCAGGGTTTTCTCTACATCGACGAGGTCAATCTGCTGGAAGACTTCCTGGTGGACCTCCTGCTGGATGCAGCCGCCAGCGGCCGCAACCAGGTGGAGCGGGAGGGGCTCTCGGTCAGCCATGCCGCCCGCTTCGTGCTGGTGGGTTCGGGCAATCCCGAGGAAGGGGAGTTGAGGCCCCAGTTGCTGGATCGCTTCGGCCTGTTTGTGGAGGTCAAGACCCTGGATGACCTGGACGAGCGCATCGAGATCGTGCGGAGGCGCCAGAGCTTCGAACAGGATCCCGCCGGGTTCTGCGCCCAGGCGGAACTCCTCCAGGAGGAGTTGCGGCGCAAGCTGGAGGCGGCTCTCTCCCGGGTCTCCCGGGTCGGCGTGGATGCCGGGTTGCTGCGGGGCATGGCCGAGCTCTGCCTGCGGCTGGAAGTGGCCGGCCACCGGGGCGAGCTGACCCTCTATCGCGCCGCCCGCGCCCTGGCCGCCTGGCGGGGCAAGGATGCCGTAACGCCCGAGGATATCCGGCGGGTGGCCGTCATGTCGCTGCGCCACCGGCTGCGGAAAGACCCCCTGGAGCCGCTGGAGTCGGCTGCCCGAATCGAGCAGGTCCTGGACCGGGTGTTTCCGCTGGAGCCCGAGGACGCCCAGGCGGCTGGCGGCTAGCGAGGCGTTGCCTCTTCATTGTTGATTGTTGATTTCTGATTGTTGATTGAGAAGTGATGGCAACTGATTCCGCCCTAAATCCACAATCCACAATCCACAATCCACAATCCTTTCCCGATGATCCCTTTGCTTCCGTGGTGGGTCAACCGCTGGCGAAGCGGGCCTTGCTGCTGCTGGCGGTGGAACCTCGTCTGGGCGGCCTGCTGATGGCTTTGCCGTCCGGGACGGGCAGGCGCAGGCTGGTGAAGGCCTTCGCCTCTCTCCTGGATGCACTTGAGCCGGAAGACCGGGAAGCCGCGCTGGTGAGGGTTCCCTTGGGGGTAGGCGAGGACCGCCTGCTGGGAGGCTTGAGCCCGGAGCCGGCGGCTGCCGGACCGCGTTGGCGCTACCGCGAGGGACTGCTGGCCCGGGCCGACCGGGGAATTCTACAGGTCGATCACATCAATCTGCTGCCGGAATCCTCCCTTCGGGCCATCGCCTCGGCGCTCGACTCCGGCCGGGTCAGGGTCGAGCGGGAGGGAGTGAGCACCTCCCACTCCGCCAGGTTCGCCCTGGTGGGAACCTACGACCCCGCTGAAGGCCGTCCCGCGGCCATCGTTCGGGCCCGCGTGGGACTGCTGGTGGACGCCGCCGCCGCCGGCCTGGATCAGCGGCGACAGGTGCTGGAGCTCCTGGCGGGTTATGAACGGAGCAAGCGGGGCTGGGAACCCGGCGCCGCTGCCGGACCGCCGGGCTCCGGCCCGGCCAATGCCGCGGCCGAATCCATCCGGCAGGCCCGGCGCCGTCTGAGCCGGGTCAGCTTTTCCGAAGATGACCTCCGCCGGCTGATCTCTACCGCCGCTCGACTGGGGCTGGAGGGACACCGGCTGGACCTGTTCGCCACGCTGGCGGCCCGGGCCCACGCGGCCCTGAGCGGACGCGGCCGGGTGTCCGAGGAGGACCTGGAGACGGCGTCCCGGCTGGTGCTGTGGCCTCGCGCCCTTCCGGTGGATGAGGAGCCTCCCGCGATCCCCCGCCATGAACGGGCCCGGCCCGAGGAAGGTCGCGCCGCCGAACCGCCAGGCTCCGACCCGGGCGCCGCAACCGACGACCGCACGCCACCCGCGGAAGCCCCCCCCATTCCGGTGGACCCCCTCCCCGGAGCGTTTCCCGACGAGATGGCCGGCGGGCTCCCGGCGGCCCGCGCCGCCGGCCGCCGGACCGGTCCCAGGACCCGGAGGCTTCCCGGTTCGCCGGGCAGGGCCTTTCGCACCGACCTGAGGCCCGACCGCAGGCGTTCCATCGCGGTGGCGGCCACCCTGAGGGCGGCGGCCCCCTGGCAGTACTGGCGCCGGCGGCAGGCGGCCGCGGCTTCCGCCGATGATCAGGATCGACGTCCCGCCCCCGGGCGCGGGTCTCGGGGCAGGGCGGGCGGCCCCATGGTCATCCGGGCCTCGGACTTGCGCTTCCGCCGTTTTCGCGGCAAGGCGGGGATCCTCTTTATCTTCGTGGTGGACGCCAGTGGTAGTATGGCCGTGAACCGCATGGCCCAGGCCAAGGGGGCCATGGCCCGGCTCCTTCAGCAGGCCTACGTCTTTCGCGACCAGGTGGCGCTGGTGCGCTTCGGCGGCGAGGGCGCGGAAACGCTCCTCCCACCCACCCGCAGCGTGCAGCGGGCCAAGCGCCTGGTGGAGGCGCTGCCCGCCGGTGGAGCCACTCCCCTGGCCGCCGGCCTGGTGCAGGCCCTGGGGGTGGCGCGCGCGGCACGGCTGCGCGGCTCTCCCCAACCGGTGCTGCTGATTCTCACCGACGGTCGGGCCAATCGTCCGGCACGTCCCGCTCCCTCGGGACCGGGGCCGACCCCAGCCGCCCTGCAGCAGGAGCTGCGGCTGCTGGGAGCCGAGATTCGCCGGGAAGCATTGACCGCGGTGGTGGTGGATACCCGGCCCTCCTTTTTGGCCGGGGAGGAGGGGCGGACCCTGGCGGACTGGACCGGGGCTCGCTACCTGCGGCTGCCCCGGACGGACCAGGGGGCGCTGTTTCAGGCGGTGAAGTCGGTGGCCGAGAACGTCCGGGCCGGGACAGCAGGCTGAGCGGAGCTTTTATCGATGACGAGCGAAGAACGTGACCGCCGGGTATTGGCCCTCTATGAACGGGTGCTGGAAATCGAGCAGCGCCTCATTCCCACCGGACTGCACACCTTTGGGAAACCCGGCGCCGCGGCCGAGACCGTCCACCTGCTGGCCATGGTGGCCTCCTTCCCCCGACCCGAGCTCGGCCTTCCGGCCCTGACCGATCTCCTTGCCTCGGGACTGGGGCTGCCGCCCTATGCCCGCTTGCTGGAGGAGAGCCAGGCCTCGGCGGAGCGGATGCGGGAGCGGGAGTCGGTGGAGAGCCTGACCCGTGAGACCATCCGGCGCCTGCTGGCGCCGGGAGCGCAACCCGAGCGGGAGGCGGCGCTGTGGCTCGGGCAGCGTGCCGGAGTGGCTGAGGAAGCGGCCCTGGAGATCCTGGCCTTCCTGTCCGGTCTGAACCTGCGCCTGCAGTCCAACCGGGAGCTGGAGGGGCTGGTGGCCGCCCTCCGAGGGAACTACCTGCCGCCCGGACCCGGAGGGGACCTGCTGCAGAACCCCGCCATCCTGCCCACCGGCAGGAACACCCATGCCGTCAATCCCTACGCCATCCCCTCGGCGCTGGCCCTCCGCCGGGCCGAGCCCCTGACCCGGACCCTGCTGGAACGCCACCAGCGGGAGGCCGGCCGGGTCCCCGAGTCCATAGCCATGGTGTTGTGGGGCATCGACAACATCAAGAAAGAGGGGGAGGCGGTGGCCCAGGTTCTCTGGCTGCTGGGGGTGCGTCCCGTGCGGGATGGACTCAACCGGGTGACCGAGGTGGAGGCCATCCCCCTGGAAACTCTGGGACGGCCCAGAATCGACGTGGTCATGACCGTCTCGGGCATCTTCCGGGACCTGTTCGCCTCCACCATGGAACTGCTGGACCGCGCCGTCAAGCGGGTGGCCGCCCTGGAAGAGCCCCCGGAGCGGAACTTCGTCCGCAAGCACGTCCAACAGCAGATGGCCCGGGGGCGGTCCACCTTCGAGGAAGCGGCGACGCGCGTGTTCTCCAACGCGGCCGGGAACTACGGCACCAACGTCAACTTCATGGTGCTGCAGAGCCAGTGGGAGGACGCCAGGGAACTGGGAGACCTCTTTGTCAAGCGCAAGTGCTTCGCCTACGGGCGCGACGCCCGGGGCAGGGCCCTGGAGGGCGTGGAGGCCCAGGCGCTGCTCGACAGCGCCCTCTCGAGGGTGGAAGCCAGCTACCAGAACATCGACAGCACCGAGGTGGGCATTTCCGACGTGGACCACTACTTCGAGTACCTGGGAGGGGTGACCAAGGCCGTGGAGGAACGGTCCGGCAAGCGGCCCCGGGTCTACCTGTCCGATTCGCTCACCCCCCACTCCAGGGTTCGCACCCTTCAGGAAACGCTGCAACTGGAGAGCCGCACCAAGGTCCTGAATCCCAAGTGGTACGAGGGCATGCTCAAGCACGGCTTCAGCGGCGTGGCCGAGATCGAGCACCAGCTTGCCAACACCTTCGGGTGGTCGGCCACAGCCGATGCCGTCGAGGATTGGATCTACGACGAGGTGGCCGAGACCTTCGTGCTGGACTCCCGGATGCTGGAGCGGCTGCAGAGCCTCAATCCCCATTCGGCCCAGACCCTGGTGGGCCGGCTGCTGGAAGCCTCCGGACGGGGCTTCTGGTCGGCCCGGCCCGAGGTGTTGCGCCGACTGCGGGAAGTGTTTGCCGGGCTGGAGGACGCCCTGGAAGGAGTCGCCCCGTGATGGATTCAGCCCCAGATCCGGTCCGGGTGGCGGTGTTCTACGTGGGTTCCAGCATTCTGGCCCCGTTGCGCCGGGCCGAAAGCGAAATTCGGGAGCATGGACTGGAGCTGCGCCTGGCCGCCCACAACAGCGGGGCCGCCTGGTCCGAGCCCGAGTGGGAGGCGGCCCTGGAGGATCTGGCCGGGGCCCAGCTGGTGCTGGTCATGCACGTGACCGATTCGGACAACAGCCGGCGCCTGCTGGAAGCCCTGGACCGTTTTCGACATCGCCACCACGCCGTGATGGTGTTCAATTGCCTGGCCGATCTGATGGGCCGGACCCGCATGGGCAAGCTGGATCTGGGCCGCCTGATGGCCACCCTCAAGCGCTCGGGCCGCCCGGCCGCCCGGCGGGCATCGGGACTGAGCCTGGCTCACCGCCTGGGAACCTGGATGTCGGAGCTGATGTCCCGGCGAGCCGCTTCCCGGTCGAGCGGCGGCGCCGGCTCCCGCGGCGGGCGCTTCAATGCCTACCACAAGCTGGCGGCGCGTCTGCCCAGGATCCTGAAGTTCGTTCCCGGCGCCGGAAAACTGAGGGACATCAAGAACTACCTCATCCTCTACTGCCACTTCCTGCAACCCACTCCCAAGAACATTCGCTCGATGCTGCTGCACGCCGTCAAGCACTACGTGCCGGGCCACGCCACCCTGGCGGCCCCCGACCCGCCCGAGGTGCGGCCCTCCACCGGGCTCTACCACCCTCTGGCTCCCGATCTGTTCGAGAGTTTCAGCGCCTACCGGGACTGGTACCGAGGGGCGACCGGGCGCGGTCTGGATCCCCAAACCACCGTCGGGCTGCTGCTGATGCGTCCCCAGATCGTGGGAGAGGCCCGGCGCCATTACGACGGGCTCATTCGGGCCATCGAGTCGGAAGGACTGTCGGTGGTGGCGGCCATCTCCACCTTCATGGACAACCGGGAGGCCTGCCGCGCCTACTTTCTGGAGGAGACCGACGGCGACCGAACGCCCGCCCCGGACGGCGGCGAAGGACGGCCAGACCCGCGAGTCAGCCAGATCGTTTCGCTGACCGGGTTCAGCTTCGTGGGAGGGCCGGTGATGAACGACACCGAAGCCTCGGTGGAATTTCTCCGGGAGCTCGGCGTTCCCTTCCGCTCGCTGGTCTCGCTGGACCTGCAGACCATCGAGAACTGGGAGCAGAGCCGGGTGGGGCTGAATCCGGTGCAGACCGCCATGCAGGTGGCCATCCCCGAACTGGACGGAGCCACCGAGTCCCGCCTGTTCGGGGGAGTGCGCCACAAGAGCCGCCAGCCCGAACCGCTGACCGAGCGCTGCCGGCTCATTGCCGCCAGGCTGGCGGGCTGGAACCGCCTGCAGACCGCTCCCCGCCACAGCCTCAAGCTGGCCCTGGTGATCTTCTGCTTTCCCCCCAACAAGGGGAACCTGGGCACCGCCGCCGACCTGGACGTCTTCGCCAGCCTGCTGGAGATATTGTCCCGGCTTCGGGCCGAGGGGTATGACATTCCGCGATTGCAGGGTGCGGAGGAACTTCGCCGCCAGGTCCTGGAGGGGAACTCCCAGGCCTGGGGGACGGTGGCCAACGTGGCCTATCGCATGCCGGTGGAGGAGTACCGGAGCCTGTGTCCCCACGTGGCCGAGATCGAGCGGGAGTGGGGTCCGGCCCCGGGCGTCCTCAATGCCTCCGGCAGGGATCTGATGATTCTGGGCGCTCGGCTGGGCAACGCCTTCATCGGCGTCCAGCCCGGCTTCGGCTACGAGGGCGACCCCATGCGGATGCTGGCGGCCCGGGGAGGCGCTCCCCACCACGGCTTCATGGCCCTCTACAGCTACCTGCAGAAGGTCTATGGGGCAGACGCCGTCATCCACGTGGGCACCCACGGGGCGGCCGAGTTCATGCCGGGCAAGCAGGTCGGGCTCTCCTCCGGCTGCTGGCCCGACCGCCTCCTCGGGGCCATGCCCCATCTCTACATTTACAGCGTCAACAATCCTTCCGAAGGCACCATCGCCAAGCGCCGCACCAGCGCCGAACTGATCTCCTACCTCACCCCGCCCCTGGAAAACGCCGGTCTCTACAAGGGCCTGGCGAGCATGAAGGAGCTTCTCAACGCCTACCGAAGCACTCCCAGCGAGTCCGAGAAGGGGCAACTCTTCGCCTCCATCGAGGAGCAGTCCCGGGCCCTGAACCTCTCCTGATCGATTGTTGATTGTTGATTTCTGATTGTTGATTGGGCGGCTGGGTCCACCGACAGTGCCCCAAATCCAAAATCCAAAATCCACAATCTACAATCCATCGTCCCCTTCGTCGATCCCCTTGGTAGCGCTGGGAGAAGATGGTATTCTGCGGGCCGTGCCGGCCTCCCGGCCGCCTCCATCTTCATCTTCAGGGAGCGTGACGCCCATGGCCACCATGGAAAGAATTTCCGAGAACCTCTACCGTTTCACCGACACCTGCAACGTCTATGTCGTCAAGGACGGCGCCTCGGCGCTGCTGATCGACGCCGGCTCGGGCGCCGTGCTGGACTCCCTGGCGGAGATCGGCTGCCACAAGGTGGAGTGGGTGCTCCACACCCACCACCACCGCGATCAGTGCTGGGGCGGCCCCAGGCTGATCGAAGCGGGCGCCAGGCTGGCGGTCCCCGAGTACGAGCGCCATCTCTTCGAGAAGGCCGAGCTGTTCTGGCAGACCCGCCGGGTCTACGACAACTACGACGACCGCAACAACTTCCTGACGGTGGCCCGGAACCTGCCGGTCTCCGCCACCCTGAACGACTACGAGGCGTTTGCCTGGCGCAGCTACCGCTTCTACGTGCTGCCGGCCAAGGGGCATACCCAGGGCTCGGTAGCGCTGCTGGCGGAGATCGACGGGAGGCTGGTGGTTTTCAGCGGAGACCTGATGGTGGAAGGGGGCAAGCTCTACCAGTTGCACGCCATGGAGTACACCTATGGAGACATGACCGGCGCCCTCTTCACCCTGCAGTCCATCCAGGCCCTGCGGGACGCGCTCAACGGGGAAGTGGTGGCCGGCCATTCCCACTCCGTCTCGGGCACGCCCCTGGGGCTACCCTCCCACGGAGGGCCGATCGAAGATCCTCTGGGGGACATCAGCCGACTGGAGAAGTCCCTGGTGCAACTGGTCTCGCTGGGGCGTGGAATGCGGGTCGGCGGGAGGGAGAGCATTCCCGAAATGCTCTACCTGCCCGAGCCCAGGTTCGTGGAGCTTTCGAAGCATCTCCTCTGGGGGGGCTCCTGGACCTGTTCCTTCTTCTACGTGATCCTCTCCGATTCGGGAAAGGCGCTGTTCGTCGACTACGGCCACGCCTTCCATCCCCACATGCACACCTTCGCCGACCACAACGGGCTGGAGGTCATGCGCTTCATCGAGCACCATCTCAAGCAGCTCCGCAAGGAGTACGGCGTGCACACCCTGGACCTGGTGATTCCCACCCATATCCACGACGACCACACCTGCGGCATCCCACACCTGCAGCAGTTCTACGGCACCCGCTGCTGGGCCCTGGATGCGGTGGCCCAGGTACTGGCCGACCCCGCCGCCTGGAGCTCCACCCCCTGCACCTTTCACAAGCCCATCCGCATCGACCGCACCCTCAGCGACCAGGAGCGCTTCGACTGGGAGGAGTACACCTTCGACATCCACTTCGCTCCCGGCCAGACCGAGTACCACTCGGTTCTGAGCGGGGAGATCGACGGGCAGTGGGTGGCCTTCACCGGCGACAACTATTTCCTGCAGGAAGTGCTGGTGAGCGGCAAGGTGGAGATCAGGCCCTATCAGACCACGGTGCTGCGCAACAGCTTTCAGCTCGGCATGCACCACCGCTGCATCGAGGTCATGAACCAGGTGGCCCCCGACCTGATCTGTCCCGGTCACATGGGAGTCTGGAAGTGCGACCCCTCGCTGCTGCGGGAGTACTCGGACTTCATTCACCGCAAGGAGCGGGTCTTTCGGAAACTGGTGGCCCAACCCAGCGACAACTATATCGACCTGTTCTGGGCGCGGATGCTTCCCTACCTGGCCGAGGTCAAGCCCGGCCAGTCCCTGGAATACCGGCTGCTGCTCCGCAACAACCGGGAAACCGAAGCCACCTTCCAGGCGCGCCTGGCGCCTCCCGGCGGATGGAGCGCCGCCGGCGAGTTCGTCGAGCTGACCCTGCCGGCCGAGGGAAAGGGCGAGATCCGCCTGGCCGCCACCGCCCCGGAGGCCGCCGACGGGGTGCGCCGCCTGATGACGGCCGAGATCGCCGTGGACGGCGTCTCCCGGGGACCGGTGGCGGAAGCCCTGGTGACGGTGGCCGACTGAGGCCGGCCGCTACGCGCTCTCGACGGTCACCCGGGTCTTCACCGAATTGGCGATGAAGCACTGCCGGTGAGCCATCTCGTGCATCTGCCGGAGCTGCTCCGGCGAGGGAGACTGCTCCCCGCCGAAGACGATCTTGGGCCTCAGGCTGACCCGGGTCAGGGCGAAGCGGCCCTCCGCGTCCCGTTCCAGGTGGCCGACCGGCCGGTCGCTGTAGCCATCCACCACGAAGCGCCGCTTGGCCGCGATGGCCAGGAAGGTCAACAGGTGGCAGCTCGAAAGGGCGGCGATCAAGGCCTCTTCCGGGTCCACGCAGGCCGGGTTTCCCAGAAAGCCCGGGGAGGCCGAGGCCGGCACCTCGGCCCCTCCATCGAAGACCCAGCGGTGGTCCCGATTGTAGCTCTGATAGGTAAAATCCGTGGACTCACGCTGCCACTGCAGCGCGACATGATGTTGGGACATGGGAGGATTCCTCAGTCTTTCGGGACAAGGGGCGGTCATTTCCCACCTGCTTACTATGCTAGCACGCGGTCAGGCATGGGCTCGGTTGTGGTAAAATTCTCATAGCTCCCTCAAACGGCGAACCAGTCGAAGGCAAGTGCGAAATTTCGACAGGAATTCTCCGGAATGAGTGCGCAGGACGGAAGGAGCAAAATCGATATGGAAACCACCACGTCCATCGTCCAGTTGGGGGGGCTTGCCGCCATCTTTCTGTTTCTCTGGAAGCTTCACGCCGATATCGTGGGGCTATCGGAACGCCTGGCCAGAATCGAGGGCTGGATCCAGGGGCGATTCAACCGGGATGACGGAGAGAACTGAAAGTAAGGGACCGGCGTCACCTACGCACCGCTGAAATCCACTTACGGGGCGCAGCCTTTGTCCCTCCACCGGCTCGCCACCAACCCACTGCGAAAATCAATGAAGGGGCGCCGCGTTGGCCCCCCACCGGCTCGACTGCGGGCTGCGCCCTTGTCTCGCCGACTCCCCCTCAAGGGGGGAGTGATTCGAGCCGAATGGCGAAGGCTGATGCGGTGGGGGGTTCCGCCAGCCGTGCCTATTCAGTCTCCACCCCTCATTTTTAGATCAGTCTAATAAATTTCCAAAGAGCACTTGCCAGCCTGAAAAGAACACATTGGAGGCTTGCGGAGAGTCTCTTTTTTGGTTACTCTAAATTGAGTTGAGGGCAAACGAAAGGCAATCCGGTGGCAGCAGAATCCCAGAGGACGGCAACCGTCTCCAGCACGGTGGAGGACTATCTCAAGGTGGTCCTCAAGATCGAGGACATGAAGCAGAGGGCCAGCACTTCCAGGGTGGCGCGTCACCTGGAGGTGGCCGACGCCACCGTCACCGACATGCTGAGGAAGTTGAAGAAGGCCGGTTTGCTCGAATACAAGCCCTACTACGGGGCCACGCTCACCCGCAAGGGCCGTCGGATGGCCGTGCGGATCCTGCGCCGCCACCGCTTGCTGGAGATGTTCCTCCACCAGGTCCTGGGCTACGGTTGGGAGCAGGTCCACCAGGAGGCCGAGCGCCTGGAGCATGCCGTCTCCGACCTGTTCATCTCCCGCATCGACGCCCTGCTGGACTTTCCGGTCCAGGACCCCCACGGAGAGACCATCCCCGACGCCCGGGGGTTTCGGCAGGTTGAGGACGACCTCTGCCTGGCCGAGGCCGAACCGGGGGGCTACAGCGTCCGCAAGGTCACCAACAGCGACCCCGAGTTCCTGGCCTACCTGGACAAGGTCGGCCTGCGTCCGGCCACCCGACTCTGGTTGCAGGAGAAGGCTCCGTTTCAAGGGCCGTTGAAGCTGCTTCCCGAATCCAGCCGGGAGCCGGTCTACCTGGGTCTGGAAGCCTCCAGGAGCATCTTCGTGTTGCCCCTGAAGGACCGCCAACCCGCCCCCGAGTCGGCCCCGGACGGTTCTGAATCCCGGGGAGCTTCAGGCCGGGCCGGCCGGGGCGCCGGAAACGAGGAGGAATGAGCCGCGCCGGGCCGCCTGCGATTTCCTTGCCCGGGCGGACCGGCAACCGCAGATTTCCATGAACGAGTTGACCGGTTCCCTACTGGTGGTTCTGGCCGCCCTGGCGGTCTATTTCCTGTTTCGGCCCGGGCTCGGTTGGCTGGAGCGCTGGCGCAGGCGGCTGCGCCTGTCCGACCGGGTGCTGTCCGAGGACGCCCTCAAGCACCTCTACCATTGCGAGTACGAGCAGCGGGCGGCCACGGTACAGAGCCTTTCCGGCGCTCTGGGCACGCCGGTGGAAGAGGTGGCCGGGCTGGTCCAGCGCATCGAGGCCGGTGAGCTGGCCATTTCCGAAGGCGCCTCGCTGCGGCTGACCCCCAAGGGAAGAGAGTATGCCCTCCGAATCATCCGGGCGCATCGTCTCTGGGAGCGCTACCTCTCGGAGGAGACGGGACTTAAAGAGTCGGACTGGCACAAGCGCGCCGAGCAGCAGGAGCATCGCCTGTCCTCCAGCGAAGCCGACGCGCTGGCGGCCCGCATGGGCAACCCGCCCTTCGATCCGCACGGCGACCCCATTCCGACCCAGCGGGGGCAGCTCCCCCCGCGCCGGGGACAGCCGCTCACCAGCCTGGCGGTGGGAGAGCGGGCCAGGATCGCCCATCTGGAGGACGAGCCCGAGACCGTCTATGCCCAGTTGGTGGCCGAGGGGCTCCATCCCCTGATGGTGGTCCAGTTGGCCCACGTCTCGTCCGAGCGCATCTGCTTCTGGGCCGGGGGCGAGGAGCACGTGCTGGCGCCCATCGTGGCCGCCAACGTCTCGGTGGTTCCTCTGCCGCGGGAGCAGCCGGTGGAAGAGCCCCTGGAAACCCTGGCGGCCCTCGAACCCGGCGAGCAAGCCACCGTGGTCGGGTTGTCTCCCAACTGCCGGGGCCTGGAAAGGCGCCGCCTCATGGACCTGGGGCTCCTTCCCGGCACGGTGGTGGCCGCCGAGATGAGAAGCCCGGTGGGAGACCCGACGGCCTTCAGGATCCGGGGAGCGCTGATCGCGCTGCGCGGGGAGCAGGCGGCCAATATCCGGATCAGCTCCAGAAGGCAGGAGGCCTGATGATGCACCCCACGCCCACTCCAAGCGCCTGCGAGGTCTGTCCCGCTCACCATCCGGCCAATCTGAAACGGCTGGGGGTGAACATGGATCGCTACGACTTCGTGGTGGCCCTGGCCGGCAATCCCAACACCGGCAAGAGCACCCTCTTCAACAGCCTCACCGGGCTGCGCCAGCATACCGGCAACTGGCCCGGCAAGACCGTGACCCGGGCCGAGGGCGGCTTCGCCTACCAGGGCAGCCACTACAAGCTGGTCGACCTGCCGGGCACCTACTCGCTGCTTTCCACCAGCACCGACGAGGAGATCGCGCGCGACTTCATCCTGTTCGGCCAGCCCGACGTGACCGTGATCGTGGTGGACGCCACCCGGCTGGAGCGCAACCTCAACCTGGTCTGCCAGGTGCTGGAAATCACCGGGCGGGCGGTGGTCTGCCTGAACCTCATGGACGAAGCCGAACGGCACCATTTGACCGTCGACGAACGATCCCTGGCGCGGGAGCTGGGCGTCCCGGTGGTGCCGGCGGCGGCCCGCCAGGGGCGGGGCGTCCCCCTGCTGATCGACATGATCCACCAGGTCGCCACCGGCAGTTTCGTCTGCAAGCCTCATCGCATTCAGAGCGAGCCCCCGGCGCTCAAGCGCGCCGTCAGCCTGCTGGTCGAAAAGCTGAGGTCGGCCTTTCCCGGTCTTCCCAATGCCCGTTGGGTGGCACTGCGCCTGCTGGAGGGAGACGTCAGGATCGAAGAGGCCGTGCGGTCCGGGGAGCTGGCCGGACTGGCGAGGACCCCGGAAGGAGCGGGAACGGCGGCGCCGGCGGAGAGGGCGGGATGAATCCTGTGAACACCCGGGAAGCAGTGCTGTCGGCGGCGGCCAATCTTCGCTGGGAGGTGGGACCCGACCTCCACGACTCGCTGATGGAGGCGCTCTACACCGATGCCGCCCGCATCTCGGACCGGGTGCTGAGTCGGGACGACGCCCGGCCCGCCTTCGACCTGGACCGCACCATCGACCGGCTGGTCACCAGCCGCTGGCTGGGCTTCCCCATCATGATGCTGCTGATGGCGGTGGTGCTGTGGGTGACCATCGCCGGGGCCAACGTTCCCTCCAGCCTGCTGTCCTCCCTGTTCCTGGAAACCCTCCATCCCGCCCTCAAGCAGGCGGCGGCCGCGGCCGGTCTGGCCTGGTGGCTGGACGGACTGCTGATCGACGGCATGTTCCTGGCCATGGCCTGGGTGGTGAGCGTAATGCTGCCCCCCATGGCCATCTTCTTCCCCCTCTTCACCCTGTTGGAAGACTTCGGCTACCTGCCCCGGGTGGCCTTCAACCTGGACAACTGGTTCAAGAAGGCCGGAGCCCACGGCAAGCAGGCCCTCACCATGGCCATGGGCTACGGATGCAATGCGGCCGGGGTGGTGGCCACCCGGGTGATCGACAGTCCCCGGGAGCGGCTGATCGCCACCCTGACCAACAACTTCTCCCTCTGCAACGGCCGCTGGCCCACCCAGATCCTGATCGCCACCATCTTCATCGGCAGCCTGGCGCCGCCGGCCCTGGCCGGGCTGGTGTCGGCGGGGTCGGTGATGGCGGTGGTGCTCCTGGGAGTGGGGTGCACCTTCCTGGTGTCCTGGGGGCTGTCCCGCACTCTGCTCCAGGGAGAGGCTTCGGCCTTCAGCCTGGAACTGCCCCCCTACCGCCCCCCCCGCATCCTGCAGACCATCTACACCTCCCTCATCGACCGCACCCTGATCGTGCTCTGGCGGGCGGTGGTCTTTTCCGTGCCGGCCGGCGCCGCCATCTGGCTGGTCTCCAACATTCACCTCGGCGGCAGCAGCCTGGCGGAGCACCTGATCCAGGGAATGAACCCGTTCGGATTGCTCATCGGACTCAACGGCGTCATTCTGCTGGCCTACATCATCGCCATCCCCGCCAACGAGATCGTCATCCCCACCGTGCTGATGCTGACCGTTCTGAGCGCCGGCCTCTCGGGGGTGGGGGAGGGCGCCGGCGTCATGTTCGAGTTCGATTCGGCCTCGGCCACCCTGGCGGTGCTGGAGGCGGACGGCTGGACGCTGCTGACCGGGATCAACCTGATGCTGTTCAGTCTGCTGCACAACCCCTGCTCCACCACTCTCTACACCATCTGGAAGGAGACCGGAAGCGCCAGGTGGACAGCGGCCTCGGCGCTCCTCCCCATCGCCATGGGCATTCTGGTCTGCTTCTGCGTGGCTCAGGCTTTCCGCTGGCTGGGCGGGTGAAGAAGAACGCAGCCTCCCTTCAAAAACTCAAGTGAGCCTTTTGCAAAAGTCCTCAGGTAGCGGGATTTTTGGGTTGTAAAGGATAAGAGGATCGGTGCGAGGAGGGACAAGACCACACTCTGTTGTATCATGAAGGTGCCAAAACCACATGATGAGCGGAGGCAGACCTTGTCCCTTAAACAAACCCTATCACGACACTGGTTCACCTTTCAACGGGAGCTGTTCCCCCGGCTGGAGGAGGCTCTGGGCCCTTTGGGGGAGCGCTACCAGCGGCTGGTGCGAGTGTTGGAACTGGTGCGGGTGGAGGAGAGGCTGCCCTACCCGAGGGGCTGGCGGGGGCGGCCGCTGGAGGATCGGGCGGCGCTGGCGCGGGCCTTCCTGGCGAAGGCGGTGCTGGAGATGGTGACGACGCGGGCGCTGGTGGAGCGGCTGAGGAACGAGGCGACGCTACGCCGGCTGTGTGGCTGGGAGAAGGCCGGGAGTGTGCCGAGCGAGGCGACCTTCTCGCGGGCCTTTGGGGAGTTCGCTGAGAGCGACCTGCCGGGGCGATTGCACGAGGCCCTGCTGGAGAGGACGCTGGAGGGCCACTTGGCAGGTCACGTGTCGAGGGACTCGACGGCGATTGAGGGACGGGAGAGGCCAGCGCTCAAGCCTGCCGCGAAGGCGAAGCGGAAGCGGCGGCGGGGCCGGCCGCCGAAGGGTGAGCAAAGGCCGAAGGAACCCCGCCGGTTGGAGCGGCAGGGGTCGATGACGCTGGAGGAGATGCTGGAGGACCTGCCGAAAGAGTGTGACATCGGCGTCAAGCGCAACGGGAAGGGGCATCAGGAGCGCTGGACCGGCTACAAGCTGCACATCGACGCCATCGACGGCGGGATTCCCATCAGTTGTCTGCTGACCTCAGCCTCGGTGCATGACTCTCAGGCCGCCATCCCGCTGGCGACGCTGACCGCCAAGCGGGTTGACAGCCTCTACGACTTGATGGACAGCGGCTATGATGCGCCCGAACTCCGAGCCTACAGCCGACGACTGGGCCATGTGCCGATCATCGACACCAACCCCCGCAGGCGGTCGGAGTTGAAAGCCGAGCGGAAGCGGGAGGCGCTCGCAAAGCGCTTGATCGGTCAGGTGTCCCCCGAGGCGCGGCGCTACCGGGAACGTTCCACCGTGGAGCGGGTCAACGGACGGCTCAAGGACGACTTCGGCGGGCGGCACGTGAGGGTGCGCGGCCATGGCAAGGTCTTTTGCCACCTGATGTTCGGCATTCTGGCGCTGACGGTAGAACAGTTGATGCGCTGGGTGCTTTGAGCACCGCCACTGACCCCAAACCGCAGGAGGAACACCCGCTGAAAGACAGGGAGAGGGTGAGTTGTGCCTGCATCCGGAGAAAACCTGCCATCCAGCCTTTGGATCCGGGTATTCCCATTCAAAACGGTCTTTGCTGTCGGCGATTCATCAGCAGAACATCACCTTCACCAGTCCAAAGCCTTGCCCCGCTCCGAGTTTTGCAAAAGGCTCAAGTATCACTCCCCCCTTGAGGGGGAGTCGGAGAGACAAGGGCGCAGCCCGCAGTCGAGCCGGAGGGGGGTCAACGCGGCGCCCCATGCGAGAAGGTCAGCGGTGCGAGGGGGCAACCGGTCGTTCACATGGAGGCGGCCGGTCCCACGCGGACGGTGATCACGTCGGTGTCGTGAAACTGCTGGTGGCGCACCGACGAGGCATAGTGGCGCAGCAGTCTCAGCGAGACCTCGGTCTCGACCGGGGGACCGGTGGCCTGCTCACCCAGCAGCGTCAACTGGTCCTCCAGGTTGGCGTCGTCGGTCGTGGCCGCAAACTCGAGTTCGACCGCATCCCCGTCGTTGCGCGCCACCAGCAGGAGGTGGCGTCCCGCGGGCGCCCTGCCTTGGTCCTCCGGCCGCGTCAGGGTGAGCAGCATCTCCTCGCCCACTGCACGCAGTCGATCGGTCATTTCCTTGGTGCGCTTGCCGCGCGCCGCAAAATCGGACAGAAACGAATCGATTTTCGGCAGGTTGGCCAAAGTCAGTTCCGCCTTCAGGCGCCGGGGGCGCGGTCCCGTCAGCTCCACGAACTGCGTCAGAACGATCACGGTCACTCCGCCGACCGTCATGCTGTTTCCGAGCAGGTCGCTCCAGGCGCCCTGCAGGAGTTCGGGGAAGACCCACTCCAACTGGAAGGCGATCCCCAGCCAGAAGGCGATGCCTACCGCGAAGCCCTTGCGATGGTCCAGGCCGTCGTGCATCAGCACCCGGACGCCGAGGATGAGAAGGGATGCCACCAGCACGATGAAGTAGGCGGCCACCACCGGACCTGGAATGGCGACGATGAGGGCGACCAGCTTCGGCAGAAACGCCAGCAGGACGAAGATGACCCCCACGCAAATGCCGACGACGCGGGCCGCCACCCGGGTGAGATCCGCCACCGCGATGCTGGCCGCGTAGGTCGTGTTCGGAACCGTGCCCGTCAGGCCGGACAGCAGATTGCCCAGGCTGTCGGCGGTGAGGGCGCCCTGGATTGACTGGAAGTCGATGGCGCGCGGCCTGCGCCAGGAGATCCGCTGGATGGCGATGCCGTCCCCGATGGTGTCCAGGGCGCCCACCAGCGTCACCAGCACGAAGGCGGGCAGAAGGGCCCAGAAGTCGGGACCGAAGCCCAGGTCGAGACCGGGCCAGGCAAGCTGCGGCCATCCGATCCAGTCGGCCTCCAGGACGCGCCGGGTGTCGTAGATCCCGTAGAAGAAGCCGCCGACGGCGCTGCCTGCGACCATCCCCAGGGCCCCGGCCCAGAGTCTCCAGACGCCGCTGGCGCGCATCGAGATCATGGCCATCAGCGCCAGGGTCAGGCCTGCCGTGACCGGGGCGGCCGAGGGCGCGGCTTCCGCCGGCACGTCGTTCAGCTTGCGAAAGATGATCGGTCCCAGCGTCACCGGGATCAGCATCAGCACGGTTCCCGCTACGGTGGGCGTGAAGATCTTCCTGAACAGCGAGAGCTTTGCCGCCAGAATGAACTGGCACAGCGACGAGACGATGATCAGGCTCGCCATCAGCCCTCCGCCTCCCCGTTCCAGCGCCGCCACGCAGACGGCGATGAAGGCGCCGCTGCTCCCCATCAGCAGGAGGTAGCCGGAGCCGATGCGGCCGAGGCGAGCGGACTGGATCATCGTGGTCACGCCGCTGACCACCAGCGCGGCGAACAAGGCCCATGACAGATAGGCCTCATCGCCTCCCACGGCTCCCACCAGGATCGCCGGCGTCAGCACGATGCCGGCGGCCGTCAACGTCGTGTACTGTAGCCCGAGGCCGATGGTGAGAGCGAGCGGAGGCCGCTCGTCCGGCTCGTAGCGGACCTCCTGGGCATCGTTTTTCATATTGGATTCCGCTGGCTTGGGGGCGAGGAAAAAGTTCCGAGATCAGAGCGCGCGTTCACTCTCCCTCGACGGACGTGCGAGGGATGCGCGTGCGTTGAGCTGCGGAGGGTTTCCCGACTATCGGCGTTGAGGAATGCGCTCGAGGCAGGTGCGGAGAATAGCCAGTTGCCGCGCGGGTTCTGATCCCAACCTGCCTTTATTGGCCTCGCAATCCTCCAGGGTGTTGAGAATTTCCGCCTTCAAGCCGTTGATGGCGTCAACTCTACTCGCGGCAACCCATGCAATATTCCCCTCCTCAAAAACCGCTTCGATATCGTCTTCGATATCAAGGCTGCGAACAGTGACTGGAATGGCCTTCAAGACCCTATAAGGCTCTCTCGAGAAATCCGTGATCTGTTGACGGTCAGTGAACTGAGAAATTTCAGTTCCCGACAGAGACTCGTCAGCCACTTTCGGAGTTCCTGTCTTCGCAACTTTGCAGTGTCGCCGCGCCCCCGGTGGCGCGGGTTGCTCCGTGTTGTACCTATGGTCGGTGTCAGTCGGAAGGTTCTCCCAACCGCTTTTGCCATAGGGCCGCCGGCGCCGCAACGCCGGACGCGAACCGCGAAGTATACAGGATCTTTCAAGAGTTCGACACCCGAGTACAAAATGAGAATCCCCTGTCCCGCTCCCCGGTTGACTGCCTTGCCCGTTGCCGTCACAATGGACCGCCGTCCGGGCCATGGAGCCAGGCTTGGCTGCGCTCCGCCCGGCGAGCATTCATGAATTCCTGATCCGGAGGCTTGCATGCGATTGCAAAATCCCCTGAAGGTTGCGCTGAATGCCGGAAAGGTGTCGGTGGGTTCCTGGCTGAACCTGGCCTCTACCCTGGCAGCCGAAGTCCTGGCCAGCGAAGGGTACGAGTGGCTGACCGTGGACATGGAGCACGGACCCTGGGCGTTGGACGATGCCGCCAACGGGTTCCGGGCCATCGAGTCGCGGGGGGCCGTTCCCCTGGCCCGGGTGTGGTCCCACAATCCGGAGGACATCGCCCGGGTGCTGGACGCCGGCGCCCTGGGCGTGGTCATTCCCCACGTGTCCAACCGCGCCCAGGCGGAAGCCCTGGTGCAGGCGGTGCGCTATCCTCCGCTGGGGCATCGCTCCGCCGGAACCGGCCGCAATCAGACCTTCCTCGACTACCCGGCCGCCGCCAACGAGCAGATCCTGCTGATTCCCCAGATCGAGGACCTGGAGGGCGTGGATCAAATCCGGGAGATCATGGCGGTCCCCGGAATCGACGTGGGCTTCATCGGTCCCCACGACCTGGGTCTGTCCATGGGCCTCAAGTCGGAACAGATCGGCAGCGATCCCGAGCACGAGCGCCAGCTCGTGCGGGTCCTGGAGGGGTGCCGGGCCGCCGGCAAGCCCGCCGGCCTGCCGGTGCGCGACGCGGCCGCCGCCAACAAGTGGATCTCGCGGGGATTTCAGATGATCGACCTCTCCAACGACCTGGCCATGCTGCGAAGCAGCGTCCGCTCCCAGTTGGCCCAGGTGAAGGGGTAGGGAAGCCCCATCACCCAAAGCGCGGCAGCCGGTCCCGGAGTTGGCTCAGCAAGGGGGCGTCCCGGTCCTTGGGTGACAGGAGGGGTTGCCGGATGGGCCATTCGATCCCGATCTCGGGATCGTCCCAGCGTATGGCGACCTGGTCGTCCGGGTCGTAGTACCGGCTGCACTTGTACTCCACCTGGGCCGATGGGCTGGTGGTGGCGAAGCCGTGGGCGAAGCCCTCGGGAATGAAGAACTGCCGGCGGTTGACCGCCGAGAGACAGACGCCGGTCCAGCGCCCGAAGGTGGGCGACCCCAGCCGGATGTCCACCGCCACGTCGAACACCTCCCCCTCGATCACCCGCACCAGCTTGGCCTGGGCCTGCCGCACCTGGGCGTGCAACCCCCGCAGGGTTCCGTGGCGTGACAGGGAGTGGTTGTCCTGCACGAATTCCGGCGGGAGGCCCTGCCGGTGGTAGCGGCGGGCGTGGTAGGACTCCAGGAAGAACCCCCTGGCGTCGTTGTAGACCTCGGGCTCGATGACCAGCACTCCCGGCAGCGCCGTCCGGGTGACTTTCATGGCCTATTCCTTCGGCTCCACCAGACCCGTCAGGTAGCGCCCGTAGGGGCTTCCCTGCATCGACCGGGCCATCCGGCGGACGTCTCCGGCCTCGATCCACCCCATTTCGAGCGCGATCTCCTCGGGGCAGGCCACCATCAGGCCCTGGCGTTCCTCCAGGGTCTGAATGAAGACCGATGCCTGCAGCAGCGACTCGCGGGTGCCCGCGTCCAGCCAGGCCACTCCCCGTCCCAGCTTCTCCACCCGCAACTGACCCATGGCCAGGTATTCCCGGTTCAGATCCGAAATCTCCAGCTCGCCTCGGGCCGAGGGCTCGAGCTTTGAAGCCAGCTCGACCACTTGCCGGTCGTAGAAGTAGAGCCCGGTCACCGCGTAGGCGGATCGGGGGCGCGCCGGCTTCTCCTCCAGGCCGGTGGGCCGGCTCTCTTCGTCGAAGGAAACCACGCCGTAGCGCTGCGGATCGCGCACCTGGTAGGCGAAGACGGTGGCCCCGCTGCTTTGTCCGGCGGCCCGGCGGAGACTGTGGCTCAGGCCCTGGCCGTAGAAGATGTTGTCGCCCAGCACCAGGGCCGGCGCCCGGTCCTCCAGGAAGTCCCTGGCGATGAGGAAGGCCTGGGCAATCCCTTCCGGACGAGGCTGCACCGCGTATTTCAGGCTCAGGCCCCACTGGCTGCCGTCTCCCAGCAATCCCTCGAAGGCGGGCCGGTCCCGGGGAGTGGTGATCACCAGAATGTCTGTGATCCCGGCCTGCATGAGGGTCGACAGGGGATAGTAGATCATGGGCTTGTCGTAGACCGGGAGAATCTGTTTGCTGATGACGCGGGTTACGGGAGCCATGCGGGTGCCCGAGCCTCCTGCCAGAATGATTCCCCTTCTCATGATTCCATCCTGCCCGCGGTCCCCAGCCGCCGGCGGTCGTAGTTGTCTTCCTGTACCTTGCGGCACCACCCCCGGTGTTCGGCGTACCAGCGCACCGTTTGGGCGAGGCCTTCCTCCAGGGAGTATCGGGGAGCCCAACCCAGCTCCTTCCGGATCTTCCCGGAGTCGACGGCATAGCGGCGGTCGTGGCCCGGCCGGTCGGGAACCCGCCTCTTAAGATCGGCGTAGGCTGCAACCCCCCGGCGCTGCATGGCCGGGTTGGAGGCGGCCGGAAGCAGCGCCTCCAGGCAGGCGCATGCCTGGTCCACCATCTCCAGGTTGGTGCGCTCGTTGCCGCCCCCGACGTTGTAGCCCGCCCCGGGGCGGCCTTCTTGCAGGACCCGCAGCAGTGCGGCGCAGTGGTCCTCCACGTGAAGCCAATCCCTGACGTTCCCGCCGTCTCCGTAGAGGGGCAGCGGCCTGGCCTCCATGGCGTTCAGCACCATCAGCGGTATCAACTTTTCGGGGAACTGGTAGGGCCCGTAGTTGTTGGAGCAGCGGGTGGTGAGGGTCGGCAGGCCGTAGGTCCGGTGATAGGCCCGCACCCAGTGGTCGGCGGCGGCCTTGGAAGCCGCGTAGGGGGAGTTGGGAGCGCAGGCGGTGGCTTCCGAGAAGGTCGATTTCCCCTCGGCGCTGCCGTAGACCTCGTCGGAGGATACCTGCAGGTAGCGGAAGCGGTCGCGGGCCGAACCCTCGAGCCCCCGGTAGTGGGTCCGGGCGCATTCCAGCAGCTCGGCGGTGCCCGCCACGTTGGTGGCCAGGAAGGGGCGGGGATCGTCGATGGAGCGGTCCACGTGGGTCTCGGCCGCGAAGTTGACCGTCCAGGTCGGCCGGTAGTCCTGAAAGAGCTTGCCGACGAACTCCCCGTCGCCGATGTCTCCCCGCAGGAAGCGGCAGCGGGGTTGGCCGGCCAGCCCCTCCAGGTTGTGGAGGCTGCCGGCATAGGTCAGCTTGTCCACCACGACCAGGCGGGCTTCGGTTCGGGCCAGCGCCAGCCGGACGAAGTTGCAGCCGATGAACCCGGCGCCCCCGGCAACCAGCATGGTCTCCATCCGGTCGTCCCTCCCCGCGGCCGGTTTCGGTTTCCGTCCCGACCGGCGGGCGGGGAAACCTGCATTCCGGCTTGAGGTTGCCCGCGCCGATCGTCTAGGCTAGCTGGGTTCCCCGACCGCAATCGACTGCAGGAAGGCCACATTATGCCACATGACCCACAGGACGACCCCCGATTCCTGATATGCCAGGAGCAGAGGCCCTGGGGAGCCTTTCGCCGCTTCACTCACAACCAGGTGAGCACCGTCAAGATCATCACCGTCAAACCCGGACAATTGCTTTCATTGCAGCTTCACCGGCACCGGGACGAGCTCTGGGTGGCTCTCGACCCGGGCTTGCAGGTGACCGTGGGAGAGCGGACCTGGCATGCGGAGGCCTACGAGGAGATTTACATCCCCCGCCGGACCCGCCATCGGGCCGCAGGCGCGGGCCCCCGTCCCAGCCGCTGGCTGGAGATCGCTTTCGGAAAGTTCGACGAAGAGGACATCGTCCGCCTGGAAGACCGCTACGGCAGAGGGTAGGGAAGGGGAGGAGGCGGAAGGCCGCGCGGCATGGGGAATTGCCGCCGCCGCCCAGGCGGCTCGGCCCATACCCCTTGGGTGCTGCCATCCCTCGACTGTCCTAACAGTCGATGCAGCGCACCTCTCCGAAGATGAGGGCTTGCCGGTCGGGATTCTCCCGGGCGTAGTCGACCAGACAGCGCACGGCCTTGCCGATGTCGGACAGGCCGTGGGCCGCGACCATCTGCTCCAGGAACTCCACCTTGGCCGCTTCCAGCGGGATGGTTTGATCGGTCTTGTCTTTCATGGAACTCTCCTCTCTGAAACGGACAATCAGCGGCATTCTACGGGAACGGGCGCGGGAAATAAACCGGGTGGCGGCAATCCCTTGGTGACTGTTGTGCTTGTTGTGGTGAAACCAGGAGCCTGCAGCACATCACCGTTGCCGCCTCAATGTCATTCCCGATTGCGAATGTTGCCAAAGGCTCGATCAAAGAGGTGAGACAAGTTACGGTCCATGTTTCAAAACCGGCAGCCATCGCAATCCAGGGTTATATGAGCCTTTTGCAAAATTCGGCAAAAGGCTCGTCTATTGGGCGTGGTTCTGGAAAAGCTGTGCGATTGGAGACGTCGCTGCTGATTCGGTTCGGGGTTTGCCTCCGGGAAGGGTCGTGCCCCCCGGGAGCGCGGGCGTCCCGCCCGCATCGGTCCGGGCGCAGCCCGGCCCCCGGGAGCGCGGGCGTCCCGCCCGCATCGGTCCGGGCGCAGCCCGGCCGGTC
Organism: Terriglobia bacterium; assembly: GCA_963665655.1. Classification (GTDB taxonomy): domain Bacteria; phylum Acidobacteriota; class Terriglobia; order Versatilivoradales; family Versatilivoraceae; genus Versatilivorator. The sequence continues at coordinate 1,361,369 of OY762429.1, read as the reverse complement.
CGCTCTGCCTTCGATTCACGCAAAGGGCGCCGATTCTCCGCATTCGCCTTGGGGAAGAGCGCCCCGCAACGGCAAGTCCGGCGCACAGTCGGAGGCAGTGGCGGTGGCTCGCATCCTGTTTGCAGAAAAAAGGTGCGGGCGGGACGCCCGCGCTCCCGGGTGGGCTTCCCCCCCATGACCGAGTCACACCAAGGGGGCAAAATTGCAGGAGTGTTCCGGAACCGCTTGTCGTTGAAGGCAGTCCATCTGTATTCGTGTCTATTCGTGTTCATTCGTGGTTCGTCTTTTTCGACGGCCACCTGTCCCGCTCACACCTGCCTGCTGTCGCCGCGTAGGCGGCGATTCAAGAGCCGCGTCCCGAGACCACACGGCCTCCCCAACGTCATGCCCGATTCCGAATTTTGCAAAAGGCTCATGGATAGACAGGATGCACAGGATAACCGGGACGGGACGCTGCTGCACGAGAAGCTGGCTCCGGCGATAATCCGTTACGGATTCACGGATGCCCAGGATTTCAGGACGCCGGACTTCCAGAAACGATCCGGTGCATCCATGTGAATCAACACCTGTTCCGAGCCTCCATGAAACCGTTGCCTGAAGAATCTTGCAAAAGGCTCACGGATTACTCTTTTCCCCCGCTGACCGCCTTGCGAAGCAGCCCGGCGGCGCCTTCCGGCAGATCGAGCTTCAGCGCCAGGGCCCTGGCGTCGGGCGACATCTTCTTCCAGGTGCGGCGGAGGATGTGGAGCAGCTTCTCTTCGGCGTGTTGGCGAGAGAAATCCTCGAGCTGGACCTCCAGAAAGACCAGGCAGGCAGCGTCCTCCAGGGATTGGGCTTCGGAGTCGCTGCGCAGCCGCTCCTTTCTCAGCAACTGCTCGACCCTTTCCACGGTGTGCGAGTCGTAGCCCACCCGCGCCAGCACCTCGGCGGCAGTTTGGGCGTGGAACCGGCCCAGGGCGTTTCTCCAGTCGCGGTAGCCCTGGCGGGTCATGGGGTAGGAGCCGCGGGGGATGGCCCAGCGGCGGACGTGCTGGCTGCGGGCGGCCAGCCGAAGGGCAGCCGAGGCGTCGGGAGCCAGCCGGTCCACCCACCGGCCGACGCGCTGGTGGTAGTCGAGGGAGGCCAGGATTTCTTTCGGCCCTTCGGCGCCCGCCGAGGGATCCTCCCGGTGCATGGCGTCCAGCAGGGCAAAGGCCTCGCGCAATCTGGGGTCATCGCGGGTTGTCATGATTCCCTTTCAAGTCACCGCCCCCCGCACCCGTCGCAACCATACCATGACTACCCATCGAAGGCATCCTTCCTGTCCCAGGCGCAGGCTTCTATGGTGACTCCGGCCGTGGAATCTGCAAGACCTTCGTCCGGCTGACCGAATCGGCCTCCACGCGCCCTGTCGCCAGGGCATCCATGAGATGCGTAAACACCGGGCTTGTCTTGCCTGCTCGGTCGGACAGAAAGTACGAGTGGCCCAAGGGTGGATCAAAGCTGTTGTTGAAATCGTCGCAGTCGATGGCATAGACGTTTTTGGCCACTTTCGACATGTCTTCGGGACCCGTGTGGCCGAGACGGCGTGACACGATCTTGTGCCTCAGATTCGTCACCTTGCTTGTACGAAGCGCCATGTCGTCGTTGGCGTAATACACCGTCAGGTTGCGTGCAGCGTCGGACAGGCATCGGCCGGTCTTGCCGGCTTCCAGAGTTTCGTTGACAACGTCCGCTGCTACCAGAAAGATGTTTCGAAACACGCCATAGACGGGGCCGAAGTCATGCACCCACGACTCCAGGGCCCCCCTGAGCACGCGCGCACCCATCGAGTGCGCGAGAATGTTGATGCGCTTCCGGCACGGATTATCCGGACTCTGCTGGTCGCGCCACCGCAAGAACTTGCCGAAGGCTCTCCGAAACCCTGCCGCACTCCCGTCCGCCGCATTCTGGTCGTCCCAGTAATCCTTGAGCAGGCCAAGGTCGTTGTCACATGGCCAGATCATCGGCACAACCTCCACAAGTTGGCGCTCGACGGCGTCGCAACGTTTCTGCAGCTCCTCGGCCCTTGTAAAGATATGACGCTCAGGCAAGTTGCTGAACCCGTGGATGTACAACAGCACTTGACGAGCCTCTGAATCCTTGAGACGGGCCATGAATTCGCTGGAGTAGATCTCTCGATAGGCATCTTTATCCAGCCGCTCGCAAAACTGCACAGCCGCCGTCGGCTCCGTTTTGTCGAGTTCGAAACTCACAGGGCGTGGCCTTCGAGTTTCTCCAGGCTTGAGTGTGCTGCTGGAGCCTTCCTCAAATTGACGATTGGTCACGAACAGCATCATCGCCTCCTTGTTTCTCTTGGCGAACCCCAAGCGACGCGCTTGCTTCGCGGTCCGGAAAGCCCGCCTCAAGGGCCGAATTCGGCGGGGCAGCGGCAGCCAAAGACCGCCGTTGCAACTGGCCGCACCGCGAATCGAGTGGACTGCGTTGTCGAGCGAGGAATTCAGGCCCCAGGTGACATCCACGTAAATATACACAGAAAAAAAACTTAAAGTTAATTTTTGTTCTATAAGGGTGATTTATAGAAAAATATCACTGAATTACCCCCTTAAAATCTGTTATAAGGCACAATACAGGAAAAAAAGTGAGACGCTAGTTGAGTTGTTGCTGAACCCTGAGGGCCGATAATCGTGCCGCGCGGCCAACTCCGGGGCTTGGAAGCGGCCGAGTAGCGAACAAGAGGAGACAGGAATGACCAAAACGGAACCACGTACCGAAAACGAACTGTCCCATGAAGAATCGGTCCTAAAGCGGACGACTTGGGCGGTTGTCGGACTCACTGGTGCTGCGTTGGCGCTGATTGCAGGATTGGTTGGCGTGACGATCCGCAAGCTGACCGAATCCCAAGGCTTGGGTGATGCGATGCCATGGTACGTCACCGGCCTTATCGGCGTGGCTGGCACGGTGACGATCGGCGCAGTATTCATCAAGATGAGGCGGGGGATTCGGCAGCAGCACCTTCGGGCCCTCGGTGTTGTCCTCATCGCCTTCCTGGTGTCGCTATTGGCGATTGCAAGCGACAGATACGAGTCTGCATTCGGCATTCTGGGCGCGATCGCCGGGTACTTGTTCGGCAAGGATCGGGCAGCGGACGACAAGGATAAAGATTGATGCGGGATACCCCTCACGGTTTCAATCTGCGCCATGGCCCGCCAGCCCGCATTTCTCACCAGGGGGCATGATGATGGCGCAGGATTTTTTCCTTCAGCGCGTGCTCACGACCGAAGAGCGTCGCGGTTTCTACGGTCGAGGGAGCATGTGCGCGCTGGAGGGAAAAAGACAAGCCAGGGCATGCCCAGCGCAGTCTGTTTCTGCTTGAGCTCGAAGCAGGACCGAAAAGGTGCTGGAAATCAACGGCCTTTTACAATATCGATAGCAACCTGGTGAGAAATGCGGGCTAGAATGGAGCCGCCCGGTTCGCAGGCTGGCTCCGGCGCGGCGCCGGGCGGTCCCGAGGCCCCTCCCGCCTCCCCTCTCCCGGCAATCCTGTTTCTGAGACAGGACACAAGGCCATGCATGCCGTCACCGTCGAAAACGTATCCAAGAACTACCGTATCTACTCCAAGCCCTCGGCCCGGCTGAAGGAGCTGATCTTCAGGCGGCGTTGCCACCAGGACTTCTGGGCCCTCAGGGAAGTCGGCTTCCAGATCCAACAGGGCGACACCTTCGGGGTTGTGGGCGAGAACGGCTCGGGCAAGAGCACCCTGCTTCAGATCATCGCCGGAACCATGACCCCGACCACCGGCAACGTGGCTCTGAGCGGTCGGGTGGCGGCCCTGCTGGAGCTTGGGGCCGGCTTCAACTCCGAGTTCACCGGCCGCGAGAACGCCTTTCTGAATGCCGCCATCATGGGTCTGAGCCGCGAGGAGATCGAACGGAAAATGCCGGAGATCGAGCGCTTCGCCGAGATCGGCAGCTTCATGGAACAACCCGTCAAGACCTATTCCAGCGGCATGTACGTGCGCCTGGCCTTTGCCATCGCCATCAACCTCGACCCCGAGATTCTGCTGGTGGACGAGGCTCTGGCGGTCGGGGACGTCTATTTCCAGCAGCGCTGCGTGCGCCGGCTTCGCCGGATGCGGGAAGAGGGCAAGACCATCCTGATGGTCTCTCACGACGTGGCCGCGGTCAGGAACCTGTGCGATGCGGCCATCTGGCTGGAACAGGGCAGGATCAGGGATCAGGGCGCCCCCGACAAGGTGACGGCCCGCTACCTGGCAGCCTTGACTCAGCGCCGCGACCCCTATGCCGGCGAGAAGTCCCCGGAGGCGACCCAACTGCAACCGGACGCCGCCGGCGATGCAGCCGGGGACCTGTCGGTGCATACTCTGCCGAACGTGGACGAGCGCTGGGGCAACGGCCACGCCCGGGTCCTGGGCATTGGCCTGCTCGACCAGGCGGGCAGGGAGCCGCAAAGCCTCTTTCACGGCGACCTGGTGACGGTGAGGGTTTCGGTCCGGTTCGACCGGCCGGTGGAATCGCCCCTGATCGGGTTACTCATGCGCAACCGCCTGGGCGAGGAGATCTCCGGAAGCAACACCTCGGTCGAGAACCTGCGGTTGCCGCCGGCCCGGCCGGGACAGATCTACACGGTGGACTTCCATCTGCGGCTTCCGGTGCTGCAGCCGGGCCATTACTACCTCACCCCGGCGGTGGCTAACGGGACCCATCGCGATTCGGAGATGTGCGACTTCGTGGAGAATGCCCTGAACCTGACCCTGAAGCAGCGGGAGACGGTCTACGGCTATCTGAAGATGGGCTGCCGCATTGAATTGAGGCAGGTGAGTTCGGCCACATCGGGGCTGGCCGGAGCCCGCCTCCCCGCGGGCTGAAGGACCGCCGGGAATCTCCGGGCCTGGCGGGCAGGCCGCCCCCCGGCCCCTTTGGACAACGGAAAGGAGCATGATGATCAAGGATGTGAAGGTGGCGCCTCTGGTCGCCCACGTGGATGACCGCGGCTATCTGATCGAAATCTTGAGGAGTACCGACGAGCACTTCACCCGGTTCGGGCAGGTCTACCTGGTGGGGGACATGACCCGCGGAACCGTCCGCGCCTTTCACAAGCACGCCGTGCTGTGGGACTGGTTCTTCGTCAGCCGCGGAACGGCCAAGTTCGTGCTGCGGGATGACCGTCCCGACAGTCCCACCTATAATGAAATGCAGATCGTCGTTACCGGCCCGCGCAATCCCGTCTTGATCGTGGTGCCGCCCGGCGTCTACCATGGGTGGATGGCTCTGGAGGACGATACCCAGCTCGTCAGCACTGCCAGCGAGGTCTACAATCGGCAGAAGCCGGATGAAGTTCGCATCCCCCCCGACTCCTTCGGGGACGTGTGGGACGTCAAGGGACGGTAGGGGAAGTAAGAAGTTTGAAGTAAGAAGTTTGAAGTTTGAAGTGGGAAGTTTGAAGTGGGAAGTTTGAAGTGGGAAGTTTGAAGTTTGGAGAGGGGTCAGCGGAGGGTTCTGGGGGTAGCCAGGCGGCCGATACATGGTGGAGCTCTTTTGAAGGACAGCACCGCGATCGAAAAAATGCCTGACGTATCGATCCAACAACTCTCCACTCTCCACTATTCACTATGCACTTCTCGCCTGGCCGCACTGCCATTCCATACGAACTGACGGCTCAAAAGGGGTGAAACAGGGTGTTTCAGACACAAGGAGGTTGGCCATGATTCTGGTGGTGGGTGGAGCCGGCTACGTCGGCTCGGTGCTGGTCAGGGAACTGTTGGCTCGGGGCTACGCGGTCAGGGTCCTGGACCGCATGTTTTTCGGCAATGCCGGGCTTCTCGAGGACAGGGAGCGAATCGAGCTGAGAAAGGGGGATGTCCGCGCCATGGATCCCTCGGTGCTGGAGGGCGTCGAGGCCGTCATCAACCTGAGCGGCCTCTCCAATGACCCCACCGCGGAGTACAACCCCCAGGCCAACTATGAGATGAACACCCGGGCCAACCTGTCGCTGGCCCGGCTCTGCAAGCGGAAGGGCATCCGCAGGTTCGTCTTCGCCTCATCCTGCTCCATTTACGATGTCGGTATCGCCGACGAGGAGAAGGACGTCGTCCTGGATGAAACCTCCCAGGTCCATCCCAAGGCGGCCTACGCCAGCTCCAAGTACCAGGCGGAAAAGGGTTTGCTGGAACTGGCCGACGAGCACTTCTGCCCGGTCATCCTGCGCAAGGGAACGATCTACGGCTTCTCCCTCCGGATGCGCTACGACCTGGTGGTCAACACCTTTCTCAGGGACGCGCTCTCCAAGGGACACGTCACCACCCACTACGGAGGCGAGATGTGGCGGCCGCTGGTGGATATCCGGGATGCTGCCCGGGCCTACATCCTCTGCCTGGAAGCCGAGGATTCCAAGGTTTCGGGTGAGATCTTCAACGTGGTCTACCGAAACTTTCGGATCTCGGAGTTGGCGCTGCGGGTCGTCGGGGCTCTCAGAGAGGTGGGCGTGAAGGTGGAGCTCAAACCGGAATACCGCTACCAGGGCGTCCGCAGCTATCGCGTCTCCGGCAAGAAGCTGGAGCGGGTGCTGGGATTCGCCCCGGCGGTCACCGTGGAAGAAGCCGTCAAGGACATGGTGGAGAGTATCTCCCGCTACGGCTATGCCGACTTCGACAACCCCCGCTACTATAATATCGCCTGGATGAAGCTCCTCGAGGAGGCCGACGAGATCATCAGGATCACCGGGTCGGTGTTCGACACGGTCCCGGCCGCGCCCTTCAAGCCGGCCGTGGTCGGAATGGGAGGCGGGGAGCCGGGGAGCCGCTGACTTGAAGATAATCCTGATTGGAGCTTCCGGCCAACTGGGCGCCGATCTGGCGAAGGCCTTGGCCGGCCACGAGCTGCTCGCCCCGCCCCGCCGCTCTCTGGACCTGGTCCAGTTCGATCGGGTTCGCCGGTTCCTGCAGTCGGCGCGTCCCCAGGTAGTGATCAACACGGCGGCCTTCCACCGGGTGGACGACTGCGAGTCCCGGGTTTCGACCGCTCTCAAGGTGAACGGAGAGGCCGTCCACAACCTGGCTCTGGCCGCCCGAGACGTCGGGGCCGCGCTGGTGCATTACAGCACCGACTACGTCTTCGACGGGGCTGCCGGCCGGCCCTATCGGGAAGGCGACCTGGCCCGTCCTCTCAACGTCTACGGCGCCTCCAAGCTGGCGGGCGAGCACCTGCTGGAGTCGGTTTGGGAAAAGCATTTCCTGATCCGGACCTGCGGGCTCTACGGCCGCGCCGGCAGCCGCGGCAAGGGCGGCAACTTCGTCGAGACCATGATCCGGAAAGCCGCCGGGAATGAATCCATCCGGGTGGTCGACGACCAGCGGCTGACCCCCACCAGCACCCGCGAGCTGGCCGGCGCCACGGCCGCCCTGATCGAAACCTCCCACTACGGCCTCTTTCACGTCACTTCCAAGGGCAGTTGCACCTGGTACGAATTCGCCGGCGAAATCTTCCGGCTGTTGGGTCTCAAGCCCGACCTGACACCCACCACCTCCGACGCCTTCTCTGCCGCCGCCCGGCGTCCGGCCTATTCGGTGCTGGCCAACCATCATCTGGACGAGTTGGGGATGGACGGCCTCAAGCACTGGAGGGACGCCCTGCGCGAGTACCTGAGCGACCGCATCCGCCGCCCCGGGGCTTGAGCCATGGGGAGTGCTTTGAACCTGCATTTGCGGCCCGGCTTCTGGCCCAGGCTGGGCGCCCTGCTTCTGATGGTCCCCTTCGACCTCCTGGTGGCGCTGGGGCTCTGCCTGGCCGAGATCCTCTACCTTCCTTTCTCTCTGCTCCGCCGCAAACCCGCCCCGTCGGCCCTGCCGGCCCGCCTCCGAGCCAGTCTGATCGTCCTCAACTGGGACGGGAAGCACCTGCTGGAAGAGTTCCTGCCCAGCGTGGTGGAAGCCGTCCGCCAGGACGGAGGCGGCCACGAGATCCTGGTGGTGGACAACGGCAGCCGGGACGACAGCGTCGCTTTCCTGAAAGCCCGCCACCCCCAGGTCAAAGTGGTGGCGCTGGACCGGAACCGGCGATTCACCGGGGGCAACAACGCCGGGGTGAAAGCGGCCGCCGGGGACGTGGTGGTGCTGCTCAACAACGACATGGAAGTCGACCCGCACTTCCTGCGGCCCCTGCTGGAAGGCTTTGGCGACGAAAACGTCTTTGCGGTAACCTCCCAGGTCTTCTTCCAGGACAAGTCGCGCCGGCGGGAAGAGACCGGCGCCACCAGGTCCCGCTGGCGGCGCGGATTCCCCGAGCCCTACCACGACGAGGTCCCGCCGGAGCCGGCGGGGGCGCGCCTGCCCGTCTTCTGGGCCGGAGGAGGCTCCAGCGCCTTCGACCGGCGCAAGTTCCTGGCCCTGGGAGGCCTGGACAGGCTCTACGATCCCTTTTACCTGGAGGACGTCGACCTCTCCTACCAGGCCTGGAAGCGCGGCTGGAAGAGTCTGCTGGCCGGCGACAGCCTGGTGATCCACAAGCACCGGGGCACCAACCGGGGCAAGTTCGGCGACAACTTCGTTGACAACACCATTCGCAAGAATCAGTATCTGTTCGTCTGGAAGAGCATCACCGACGCCGGATGGATCCTGCAGCACTGCTTCTTCCTGCCGCTCGCCCAGGCCCGCTTCCTGGCCCAGACCAGTGTCCGCTTCGAGCTTCGGGCATTCTTCAGAGCCTTGCTTCAGTTTCCGGAAGCGCTCTACAAGCGCACCCGCCGGCGGGCCTGCTATCGCCGCAGCGACGCCTCCATCTTCGCCGAGACGTCCGGGGGGGCGGCGGAGCCCGATAGCCGGCGCGGAGGACCGCCATGACCAGGGAAGAACGGTGGCGACTGGCCCATGCGGCTCCGGCCTGGATGTATGAGTTCGACCTGGGAGACGGCATCCTCACGCCGCTGCTCTCCCCGGAGCTGCGCCAGATACACCGGACTCGCCGGGACATGATCCTGCCGGCCCTGGCCCAATCCTTTCCGGAGGGCCTGGCCGATCTGGACTGCCTGGACGTGGCCTGCAACGAGGGCTACTTCAGCTTTCTGCTCCAGGCCGAGGGGGCCCGGGTGAGGGGCATCGACGTGCGGCCCCTCAATATCGAGCGGGCCCGGGCCGTGCAGCGGATTCAGGGGCAGGACCCCGGACGGCTCGCCTTTGCCGTGGAAGACTTCCTGGCCAACCAGGATCCGCCGGACCGCTACCACCTGACCCTGTTTCTGGGACTGCTCTACCATCTCGAGAATCCCATGGGAGCCCTCAGGATTCTCCATCGCATCACCCGCCGGATATGCGTGGTGGAGACCCAACTGACCCGGCAGCAGGCCCCGTTGGTGAGCGGCTGGGGAGAAACGGGCAAGTTCCTGGAGCTGCCGGCGGCCCTGGCCGTCTACCGGGAGCCCGACGTGGAGGAGAACCGCCTGGCGGCCCACCGGGGCTTGAGCTTCATCCCCAATGCCGCCGCCGTGCGCGAGATGCTTTCGGCGGCCGGTTTTTCCAAGGTGGAGCCGGTCGCCCCGCCCGAGGATGGCAACCCTCAGTACCTGGCGCAGGATCGAGCCGTCTTCCTGGCGTTCAAGTGATGCCGGAGCGGCTCGGGTCGCAGCCAGGGCTGGTGCTTGCGCCAGCGGAAACGTGCGCCGCTGCCTTCGCGACAGGGCAGGTCAATGAGAAGGACCACTAATTGAACATGGACAGACAGGATGCACAGGATTAACAGGACGGGAAGCAGTTGCAGGGGAAGCTGGCTCCGGCGATGGTCCGGCACGGGCTTGTGGATGCCAATGAAAAATCCGGCTATTGCCGCATTGTTGCTATTATTATGTTAACAGTTTCAAAGATTGATGGGCGATTCATAGAGGAGAATCCTTGCCAGGACTGCCATTTAATCTGGGTGATCTAATTCATACCCGTGCGACAGAGACCAACAGGGTGGAGTTCAAAGCTGGCTGGGACGAACACATCAAGCTTGCTGTTGTCCACACTATTTGCGCCCTTGCTAACGATCTTTTGAACCTTAACGGCGGGTATATTGTGTTGGGGATCAAGACTGATCAAGATGGTCAAGCAGTGCTTCCTCCAGCTGGTCTTGATCACCTAAATGTGGAGGAAATTCAAAAGGAAATACGCGGTCAATGTAATCGACTCGATCCAACCTATCAGCCAGTGCTATTTCCAGAAGTTTACAAAGGAAAGAGGTTATTAATCATATGGGCTCCGGGTGGTGATAATCGACCTTACCAAGCGCCAGAGTTTCTCAACAGTAACCAGAGGGCCTTTTACGTCCGCCAAGGCCCAGAAACCGTCAAAGCAAAAAGCGACCTGTTGAGGCAACTCCTCGAACGAACTGCAAAAGTTCCTTTTGACGACCGGAGAAACGGCGAAGCGCGTATTGAAGATGTTTCCCCGACTCTCGTGCGCCGTTTTCTGGCTGATGTCCGGAGCGACCTTGTGCTAGGTGACACGAAGATAGATGACAGAGAGCTTTACCGGAAACTCAGGCTGATTGATCCAATCAATGAACACGAAATTCCACGAAATGTTACTTTGTTATTTTTCAATGAGAATCCGGAGGTATTCTTCAGGGGTGCGAGAATCGAAATCGTCCACTTCGCTGATGACGCCGGTGGAGATCTAATTGAGGAAAGGAAAGTGTCCGGTCCTCTCCCAGAGCAAATTCGATCATGCTTGGACAGCTTAAATTCCGTTTCGGATATTGTCTTGGAAAAGCTTCCAAACCGGTCAGAGGTGGACCGGACTGTTGCCTATCCTTATGAAGCAATGGAAGAAGCAGTAGTAAATGCCGTATACCATCGATCATACGATAACACCGCTGAGCCAACGAAGGTGTACCTTTATCCAGACAGAATGGAAATCATTAGCTATCCCGGCCCAGTTCAGGGAATTGAGCTTGAGCATCTTCGGCCCAAAGGAAATGTTCCTCCAGTTCCAGCTCGTAATCGGAGAATTGGTGAATTTCTAAAGGAACTCAGGCTGGCTGAGAGTCGTGGGACGGGATTGCCGAAAATTCGACGCAAGATGCAGGAGAATGGCTCTCCTGAACCTCTTTTTGACTTTGACGAGGGGCGCACTTATTTTCGAGTGCTGCTCCCTGCCCACCCGCGCTACTTAGTCCTCCATGCACTGCGTGAAAGTGCACGGCTTTGGGCTGTCGGTGAGCGAGGTAGTGCCTTGGCAAATCTGCAGCGCACGTTTGAACAACGGCCAAGCTCCGGGGCGTTAGCAAGCCAAATCATAGAATACGCGGGGGACAACCTCGAACTTGCCCAGAACACTTTTGACCGATTTCATGTGGAGGAAAAGAAAAGCGAGGCGGCTTTACCGTATCTTCGCTTAGCAAGAGTTCTTTTGGAAAACAAGGCGTCGGCGACCGCACGTAAAGTTCTTGGAATGATACCTACGTCCAGCGGGGCAGAGGATATTGTCGAGGCTGCAATACTCCGAAAAAAAATGCGGGATTACAAAGAGGCTCACAGGTTGTTTTCGCGTGTTTATCCTTCCATGATGGATGACCCTAAAGTAGTGCACGAGTATGCTCAGACCAAGCAGCTACTCGCCATTGCGCTACACGGCAAGTCAGAGTGGTCAACAAAAAAGAGACTCAACCAAGAAGTTGTGGAGCTCTTACACCGTGCTCTTCAACTCACTACTGACCCCGTACGAGAGGCGTGGTTAAATTTTGACCTTGCACGAACACTTGAATGGCTTCGAGAGCCTGCCACCCATGTTGAGGCAGCATTCCTCAAAGCACTAGCTTTAAGACCTGACGAGCCAAGATTCAAAGGCGCGTACGAGAGATGGAAAAGGAGCCCACAGAAGCGGCGGCATAGAGCTCATCGATAAACTCTTAGGAAAGTAGGGGACGTTGTTGAATTACTGAAAAAAACTTTGCTCCGCCTGCGAGGCACGTCTGACGAACAGCCTGTAGTAGCCATGCTACTTGTAGCGTCGCAGCCACCTCCTCATCGTTCGCGGACTCACCCAGATAATCTCTGCCGCTCCAATCCAACTGATCTGCTCGCTGCCCCCTCGCAATATCACTTTTTGTACTTGCATCGCCCGCTCCACTGCGCGGATTGGATATAGCGCAATCCTTCCCCCTTTCTGGTTGCGCAAAACGCCTATCCTATGTCCCTTCTTTCAGCAAAACATGGATAGACAGGATGCACAGGATAACCGGGACGGGACGCTACGCACGACCTGCAATCTCTCGAATACAAACCATGGAATATAATAGACTTAATATGGACCAGCCTGCTGCAGTTCCCTCATTGCATCCCTCTTTTTCGGTCCGTAGCCAACAAAGCTTGGAAATATGCACTTTATATGGTTCACTGTACATTGAAAAGTTCAGGATGGCTGATGAGCGGAAGGCACAGAAAATCCCGCTGGTCTTCTACCGCATGTGGTCGGGCAGCGAACCCGTGCGTGAGTGGCTGAAAGGGCTGGATAAGGCCGAGCGGCAGGAGATAGGAAAGGACCTCCTGCGGGCACAACGGCGCGCAGGCGTCGGAAGGAGTTGGAACGATGAGCAAGAAGCGTATGGGATCCAGCATCGATGCATTCCTCCAAGAGGAGGGCATCTTCGAGGAAGTGCAGGCGCAGGCAATCAAGGAAGTCGTTGCATGGCAGCTTGCAGAAGCCATGAAGAAGAAGAAAATCTCCAAGAACAAGATGGCTAAGCTGCTGAAGACGAGCCGCACGCAGGTGGACCGGTTGCTCAATCCGAAAAACGACATCACGCTCGGCAGTTTGCAACGGGCTGCCGCCATGGTCGGACGCCGCGTGAACATCGAGTTGGTGTAGGGGAAGCAAACGGAACCGCTTGCCTTGGCTTGATGGCATCTTCTGTATCACCATTGACGATTATGAGAAGCATCGGTTGATGTCATTTCTTGACGGGATAGGGCGGTGTGAGATCCTCGGCATCGTCTGCATGAGAAGCCGGCTCCGGCGGATAATCGCGTGCGGGCTTGCGGATGCCCAGGATTACAGGACGCCGGACGCCGGGAAATAGTCCAGAAAAATCCTGTATATCCTGTTCATCGATGTAAACAATCCATGCAAATCAGGGATCGGCTCGTGCTTCTCTCCCGGGTCCCCAAGTGCCCATGCCTCCCCTCGACATCCTGGTGCTGACCGCCTATCCGCCGGCCCTGGGGCTGCACGGCGGCGGCCTGCGCATGTATTACAATGTGAAGTTCCTGGCCTCCAGGCATCGGGTCACGCTGATCTCCTTTATCGAGCACGAGCGCGAGAGAGAGCTGCTGGAGAAGCTGGAGCCGCTGGGCGTGGAGGTTCGGGCGGTGCCGCGGCGGCCGGCTCCGGTGAGGCACCTCTGGATGCCCCGCCCGGCCGAGCACTACGAGTTCGCGGGCGCCGGGATGTCCGCCGAAGTCGGTCGGGTGCTTCAAGGACGGCGCTTCGACGTCATCCAGGCCGAGTATATGCAGATGGCCCAGCACGTGTCTCGGGAGGCCGCCCGGCGAACCGTCCTCACTCTCCACGAGGTGCAGTACGCCAATGCGGCCCGGGCTTTCGAGAAGGCCGGCAATCCCTGGACCCGGGTCCGCAGGTGGTACGACTGGATGGTGCAGCTCGACTACGAGGTCCGGTCCTGCTCCCGCTTCGACGCGGTCGTCTGCATGACCGCAGAGGACGCCAGGCTGCTGGCGCAGTTCGTTCCCGCCTCCAAGCTGCGGGCCATCCCCATCGGGGTCGACAGCCGTTTTTTCCAAGCCGGGCCGGCGGCCGGCGGCCCACCCCCCGAAAAGAAGCTGCTGTTCGTGGGCAACTATCGCCACCCGCCCAACCGGGAGTCGGTCTACGCCATGGCCGAGCGGGTGCTGCCGGCCGTGCTGCGCCAGCACCCGGACGCCGAGTTCTGGGTGGTGGGCGGCAACACGGAGATGCTGGACCGGGAGAGGCTGAGCCGCCATCCCCGGGTCCGCCTGCAGGGCTACGTCCGCGACCTGCGGGGCGTGTACGGCCAATGCGCCGTTTTCGCCGCTCCCATCCTGTCCGGAAACGGCATGCGGGTGAAGCTGCTGGAGGCGCTCTCCATGGGCATGGCGGTGGTCACCACGCCGCTGGGAGCCCAGGGGTTTCGGGTGCGTCACGGGGAGGAACTGATGATTGCCGGCTCCCCCGAGGCCTTCGCCGCCGCCGCCGTCGAGTTGCTCCAGGACAGCCGCCGCCGGGCCGAGCTGGGCTCCAGGGCCCGCGAGGTGATCCGGGAGCGCTATGACTGGAGCGTCATCGGGCGGCAGTTCCTGGACGTGGTCGAGGCCGGTCATGCCTGACAAGGTTCTGCTGGTCTGCTCTTCCAGCGTCGCCAACATCCGGAAGGCCCGGGAGATCCTGGGTGGCCGCGCCCCCTCCGATGGGCCCGAGCTGCACCTGCTGTGCAGCCCTTCCGACCTGCCCTACCTGCACGAGGAGCCGCCCGCCGGCCAGGTCTGGGTCTTTCCCCACCGCCGCGACCTGGCCGGCGGCTTCAGGCTGTGGCTTCGGGTCCGGAGACAGCGCTACCGGGAGGTGGCGGTCCTCTGGTGCGGCGAGGCGGCCCGCCTGCGACCCAAGCTCTTTGCCCTGGCCTGCGGCGGCAGGCGCATCCTGGTATTCGACGAGCGCCTGGAGTGCGCCCCGCTCAACCTCTCCCTGCTGGGAAAGCTGCTGGCTGCCCGGCTCCGGCGGCTTCGCCCGCGCCCCTGGCGGCCGGTCCGGGTGTTGCCGCCGGCGCGAGTCCTGCTGGCGGCCCTGGCGCCGGCAGCCCGGCTTCTTGCAGCCGGGTTTCGTTTCCTGGCGCAATGGCTGCTGATTCCGGTGCGCTTTCTGCTGCTGGTCGGGTCCGTTCTGTGGCTCTACGCCCGCCGCCGGCCCCCCGGGGAATCCTGAGCGAATCGGGCAAGGCGCTTGGTGCAAGCCAGTATCAATCCCCCCTTGAGCGGGAGTCGGTGAGTTTCTTGAACGACGTTTTGCGGAAATGGGGGGGCGGTTAGACTTTTCGCCGCTGCCGTTCATCTCGTCTCTGTGAGGAGCTCACTTGGAGCTGGTACGACTGACCGACAAGGACCTGGTAGCGAGAGCGGCTCGTGGTGACACCGGCGCCTTCAATCTCCTGGTGAGCCGATGGGAGAAGCGGCTCTTCAACTACGCCTTCCGCTTGACAGGGAACCGTGAGGATGCGCTGGACGTTTGCCAGGACACCTTTCTCAAAGCCTTCCAGCAACTGCACCGACTCCAGGACCCCGCCCGGTTCGCCGGGTGGCTGTTCACCATCGCCCGCAACTACTGCCTGGCCCACTTCCGCGCCAGGCGGCGGCGGGCCGAAGACGGGGAAGGACCGGACCCGCAGGGCCTGGACGCTCTTCGGGCGGAGGGGCAGCCGGCCCGGCTGGGAGATCTGCAGGAGATGGAGCCGGCCGAGCTTCGCCTGCTGGTGGCGGGGGCGCTGGACCGGCTCCCCTTCGAGCAGCGGGAGGCGGTGGTGCTCAAGGTATTCGAGGGGCTCCGGTTCGATGAGATTGCAGGCATTGCAGGGTGTCCGCTGAGCACGGCCAAGTCCCGGATGTACCTGGGGCTGAGCCGGCTCAAGGCCATCCTGAATGAAGATCCAGGGAGGAAATCATGAATTGCGAACGGTGCCGGGAACTGATCCCCGAGGCGATCGGGGAGGAACTCGATCCCCGAATGGCAGAGGAGCTCCGGCGGCGTCTGGCCGACTGCGCCGATTGCCGCCGGGAGCTGGAGCTGCTGGGCCGGACGGCCTCGATCCTCAAGTCGGCCTGGCCCGAGGAACCCATCCCCGAGCCCCTGACCTTCGGCCGGCCGGGGAGGGCCGCCGTTGCCGGGGGCTTCGGGCCCGGCTGGAGCCGGCCGCCCCGCCTGGCCTGGCTGGGCCTGGCGGCGGCCGCCTGCCTGGTGGTCTGCCTGGGGACCCTCTCCTTTCTGAACGCCCGCGTGCAGATCGGCCAGGGAAGCTTCAGCCTCTCCTTCGGACCCGAGGTCCCGCCCCCCGTCATCCGGCAAACGGCGCCCGCCGGCGATTCCGCCGCCCTGGTCGAGGCCCGTGTCCGCCGCCGGCTGGACCAGGCGGTCGGCCAACTGGAGGAGACCTGGGAAGCCCGGCTTCGAAAGGTCGTGGCCCGGGCCGAGTCCCAATGGACCCGGCAGCGCTCGGTCGACCTCCGGCAGGTCAACGCGGACCTGAGCTACCTGCTGAGGCTGCAGGAAGCCATGCGCCAGGAGACGGCCCGAAACGAGGTGCTGATCAGCTCGGTGGCCGACCGCTACCTGCCCCGTCCCCCGGATGCGGTCGCCCGATAGATCCGGCCGAAGCAGGACGCCAATCGAGGAGCGGCATTATGAGCAAGACACTTCTTACAATTCTGGTCGTGTGGGTCGGCTGGACCCTTTCCGGGCCGGCGGCCCCGCAACCCGTCGACCCCGCCGAAGCCCCCCCGGCCACCGAAACCGAAACCGCGCCTCCGGCCCCCGGCGCCGGGGCCGCGCCCGACACGGCGCCCCCGGCCATGGCCCCCGTCGATCGAGTCCGGCTTCGAGGCCAGATCGAGCAGTTCCAGGCGGTCATCGAAAACGCCCTCAGGCAAGGCGTCCGCAGCACCGTTCTCAGCGCCCCCAGGGGCGCCTACCTGGAGGGATACGGGGCTGTCTTCTCCACCGAAGCCAGCCTCTACCGCATCCGCCCCATTACGCCCTTCAGCCGCAAGCCTTACAGCCCCCAGGAACTGGAACAGGCCCACCAGGCCGCCCTGGAGCGGGTGGACCGCCTCAAGGAGAACCTGCGCCGGACCGTGGCCGAACACGGCTCCCTGCTGGAGCAGTTGCAGCCCTCCCACGCCCTGGCAGTGATCGTGCACCTCTACAACGGCGTGGCCGACCCCGGCCGGCCCTATCCCTCCCAGTTGATCTTCGAGGCCAGCGCGGGATCGGTCGACGACTACCGCCAGGGGAGGATCACCAGGGATGAGCTGGCCGGCCAGGTGCGGATCAGCCAGTTCTGATCCGGTTCCGAGCAAGAATCAATGGCGACTCGCAAGCTCATCGGACGAATCCTGACGGACCGGAACCTGATCTCCCCCCCGGAGCTTCAGAACGGCCTGGCCCTGCAGCGGGAGCGGCGCGACAAGATCGGCCGCATCCTGCTGGACCTGGGATACCTCTCCGAGCAGGACCTGCTGGGCGCCCTCTCGGCCCAGCACGGGGCCGAGCTCATCCCGGCCGAGAACTTTCCGGCCCTGCCCCTGATGGTCGACAAGCTGTCGCCCAAGTTTCTGCGCCAGTTCGGGATCCTGCCCCTGGACCAGCAGGACGGCGTGCTGGCGGTGGCCATGGCCGACCCCTCCGACGAGGACACCCTGGACTCGCTGCGCATGTTCACCGGGCTGGAGGTCCGGGTGTTCCTGGGCCGGGAGACCGATATCGACGAGGCCCTGGAACGGCTCTACGGGGGCTCGGACGAGTGGGACAAGGCGGTGCAGGAATCGGGCGAAGCTCCGGAAGAGGCCGAGGGGATCGCCGGGAACATCGAGCAACTGCGGGACATGGCCTCCGAGGTCCCGGTGATCCGCATGGTCAACCAGATGATCTCCCGGGCGGTGGAGCGCCGGGCCAGCGACATCCACCTGGAGCCCTTCGAGAAGGACTTCCGGGTGCGCTACCGCATCGACGGCATCCTGCACGCCATGGACTCGCCCTCCCCCCGGCTGAAGGCCGCCGTCATCTCCCGCCTCAAGCTCATGGCCAAGCTCAACATCGCCGAGCGCCGGCTGCCCCAGGACGGCCGCATCCAGCTCAAGGTGCTGGGCAAGGAGATCGACCTGCGGGTCTCCACCCTGCCCACTCTCTACGGGGAGAGCCTGGTGATGCGCATCCTGGACAAGAGCGACGCCAGCGGCTTCGAGCTGAAGCGCCTGGGGTTCCCCGACGACATCCTGGACTCCATGGAGAAGCTGACCTCCCTGCCTCACGGCATCCTGCTGGTGACCGGCCCCACCGGAAGCGGCAAGTCCACCACCCTCTACAGCGCCATGAAGCGCATCAACCACGCCGACAAGAAGATCATCACCATCGAGGACCCGGTGGAGTACCAGATGGACGGGATCAACCAGATCCACGTCAACACCCAGATCGGGCTCACCTTTGCCGCCGGCCTGCGCCACATCGTGCGCCAGGACCCCGACGTGATCATGGTGGGGGAGATCCGCGACCTGGAGACCGCCGAGATCGCCATCCGGGCGGCCCTCACCGGCCACCTGGTCTTCAGCACCCTCCACACCAACGACGCCCCCAGCGCCGTCACCCGGCTGGTGGACATGGGGGTGGAGAACTACCTGCTGGCCTCCTGCCTGGTGGGGGTGCTGGCCCAGCGGCTGGTGCGGGTCGTCTGCCGGCGCTGCAGGTCGGGCTACGCCGGGGACGCGTCCCGCCTGCACTCCCTGGGGTTCCCCCTCGACGGCGTCGAGGTCACCCTCTACCGGGGAGAGGGGTGCGAGTCCTGCGGCTTCACGGGGTACGAGAACCGCAAGGGCATCTTCGAGCTGATGCAGCCCGACGAGGAGATCCGCCGCATGATCGTGGCCAACGAGACCTCCAACGTCATCGCCCGCTACGCCCGCCAGCAGGGCATGAGGACGCTGCGCGAAGACGGCTTCGAAAAGGTCCGCACCGGCCTCACCACTTTGGAGGAACTGGTAAGGGTGACGCAGGAGGTCTAGCCACGCCCGCGACGGGGCAGGACAATCGCGAAGGACGACTAATTGAACATCGATGCACAGGATAAACAGGATAAACAGGATAACCAGGATCAGAGGCTGCTGCATGAGAAGCTGACTCGCTCGATTATCGGGTGTGCGTTTGAGGTGATCAATGAGCTTGGGAGCGGGTTTTTAGAATCCGTATATGAGAAGGCCATGATGATTGCGCTTTCTGACGCGGGACTATCCGTTCAGTCTCAGAAGCCTATCAAGGTTCTCTTTCGAGGGAAGCCGGTTGGCGACTATTATGCCGATCTACTTGTTGAAGAAAAGGTGGTGGTTGAACTCAAGGTGGTGAAAGCTCTCGTCCCGGAGCATTCGGCTCAGACCATCAACTACTTGAATGCAACCGGCATCCAGGTAGGACTGCTCATCAACTTCGGCAGACCCACTCTCGAATTCAAACGCTTTACGCGAAGCAATACGGATGAACAGGACTTGAAGTCATCTGTTTCCTGAAAACAATCCTGTTAATCCTGTATATCCTGTGTATCGATGTTAATAATCCATGCAATTGATGCCCATGACTACAGGACACCGGACTCCCTGAATTCAACCTGTTCCATCGATGTGAACAATACCCAGCATGCCTACCTTCTTCTATAGGGCCGTCGGCAAGGACGGCGCCATCGTCAACGGGGTGGTGGAGGAATCCACCGACCGGGCCGCCGCCGTCAAGCTGCAGGACATGGGGCTGGTCCCCCTCCACCTGGGGACGCGGCGCAGCCGGCGCATCTGGGACATGGAGATCAACTGGAGGCCCGGCGGCATCGCCTCCCGCGACCTGATGTTCTTCACCCAGGAGCTCTCCACCCTGGTCAACTCGGGCCTGCCCCTCGACCGCAGCCTGGCCATCTGCAAGGAGCTCTCGGGAAAGAAGAAGCTGCAGGCCCTGGCCGACGAGATCCTGCAGGACCTCAAGCGGGGCAAGACGCTGGCCGACAGCCTGGCCGCCCACCCGCGGGTCTTCTCCAAGCTCTACGTCAACATGGTGCGGGCCGGAGAAGCCGGCGGCGCTCTGCCGCTGGTGCTGGAGCGCCTGGTGGAGTTCCAGCAGTCGGCCGACGAGTTGAGGAGCTACCTGATCTCCTCCCTCATCTACCCGGCCCTGCTGACCCTGGTGGGGGCCGCCTCCATCGTGGTGCTGCTGAACTACGTCATTCCCCGCTTCGCCGAGATCTTCCAGGAAGCCGATCGAGCCCTGCCCCTGCCCACCCAGATCCTGCTGGGCGTGAGCGGATTCACCCGGGGGTACTGGTGGGTCTTCCTGCTGGCGCTCGGCGGCCTGGGGGTGGGCTTCTCCCGCCTGTTGGCCAACCCCGGGGGACGGTTGTGGTGGGACGGGCTCAAGCTGAAGACGGCGGGCATCGGCGAGATCCTGAAGAAGGTGGAGATGGCCCGCATCTCCCGCACGCTGGGGACCCTGGTGCACAACGCCGTCCCCCTGGTGCAGGCCCTGGGGATCGTGAGGGAGATCAGCGGCAACCGCGTCATCGCCCAGGCCATCCGCACCGTGGCCGAGGGAGTCAAGCGGGGAGAGGGCGTGGCCGGTCCCATGCGGCAGTCGGGAGTCTTTCCGCCGCTGGCCGTCCATCTCATCGAGGTGGGCGAGGAGACGGGGCGCCTGGACACCATGCTGCTGCGGCTGGCCGAGGTTTACGACAAGGACGTGCGGGCGGCCCTCAAGAACTTCATCGCCCTGTTCGAGCCGGTCATGATCCTGGTCATGGGCCTGGTCGTCGGGGGTATCGTCATCTCCACCGTGCTGGCGATGGTGAGCATCAACGAGTTGCCGGTTTAAGGCGGAAATTGGGGTGAATCGGATGCCGGGCCAGGCATCCGGGGAGGAGGAAACACAATGAAAGCGCCAAGGATCGAACCCGATCGCGCATCCTCGGGCGGGGCGGCCGCCCTGGCCGAACGCCGCCGGCAGGGAGGCTTCACGCTGATCGAGCTGCTGGTGGTCATGGTGATCATCGGCCTGTTGGGAGCCCTGGTGGGCCCCCGGCTGTTCCGCAACGTAGGCCGGAGCAGGATCACGGCGGCCAAGGCCCAGATTTCGATGTTTCAGAGCGCCCTCGGCCAGTACAAGCTGGAGGTGGGCGTATTTCCCAGCAACGAGGAGGGTCTCGATGCCCTGCGGTTCAAGCCCCTTTCGGCCGACAACTGGGACGGGCCCTACCTGCAGAAGGAGATCCCGCTGGATCCCTGGAACAACGAGTACGTCTACCGCTTTCCGGGGGAGCACGGGGACCAGCCCGACATCGTCTCCTACGGGGCCGACGGCCGTGAGGGCGGCGAGGACGAGAATGCCGACGTGGTGAGCTGGCGGTGACACACCCATCGACAAGACGCCGGGCCGGCTTCACCCTGCTGGAGATGCTGGTGGTGCTGGTGCTGGTCGGGGTCATCACCGCGGTGGCCGTGCCCGTCGCCGGAGCCGGCATCCAGACCCTGCGCCTGCAGAGCGCCGCCCGCCACGTGGCGGCCGCCCTCAGGCTGGCCCGGGGCCGGGCCATCCGCACCCAGGAGATCCACCTGCTGAGCCTGGACCGGGAGCAGAGGCGGGTGACCGTGTCCAGCGGGGACCTCCGGTTCCGGCGGTCCTTCCAGCTTCCGCCGGGCGTTCGCCTGCAGGAGGCGCTGCTGCGGGACGGCGCGCCGCCGCGTCCGGGCCGACCCGCGCCCGAGCGGACTGACTTCTACTTCGCTCCCAGCGGGCTCTCCCAGGCCCTGGAGGTCAGGCTGGTCAATGCCCGCGGCCGCTCGCTCAGGGTGGTGCAGGAAGCCTTCAGCCGCTCGCCCCGCATCCTGCAGGCTCCGCCAGGAGAGAACTAGCCCAGCCGCGCCCAAACAAAAAAATCGATTCCCCGGCGCCGTTCCCGGTCGATCCGAGTGGCGGAGATGGACAACGCCGCGCCAGGTTTGGTGCGGGCGGGACGCCCGCGCTCCCGGGTGGGCATCCTCCACATGCCCGGGAATCGGCGACAAGGGCACGGCCCGCCGTCGAGCCGGAGGGGGGCCAACGCGACGTCCCGGGCGTGACGATCAGCGGCACTGGAAGAGGCGCGAAGCGGCATGGAGCCGTTTCACCGGCAGGAGGCCCCAAAAGGGATGCCCCCCCGGGAGCGCCGGCGTCCCGCCGGCATCTTCTTCCTTCCGATGCTTGCGCCGCCGCCTTCGGGCATGCGCCCGAGGGCAGGTGCTGCCTTTTCCATGGGCTTACGCTGCCGTTCCCAAGGGGACGCTGCTTTTGTTGCCGAACGGCGAGGCCCCAAGGCACCTCCAGCTTCACCAGCGAGGCGAACTGCTGCCGCCGCTTCGCAGCTCATCTCGTCCTGTTGTTCCTGCTCATCCTGTGCATCCATGTTCATTAAAACTGATCGATTCCCTGTCCCCTTTCCGGGTCGATCCAGGCAGCGGCGATAGCCAACGCTGTGCCAGTCATGGTGCGGGCGGGACGCCCGCGCTCCCGGGTGGGCATCCTCCACATGCCCGGGAATCGGCGACAAGGGCACGGCCCGCCGTCGAGTCGGGAGGGGGGCAGACGCGACGTCCCGGGCGTGACGATCAGCGGCATGGAGCCGTTTCACTGGCAGGAGGCCCCAAAAGGGATGCCCCCCCGGGAGCGCCGGCGTCCCGAAGGCATCGTCCCGGGCGGAGGCGTCACTTTCGATGCCCCCCCGGGAGCGCCGGCGTCCCGCCGGCATCTTCTTCCTTCCGATGCTTGCGCCGCCGCCTTCGGGCATGCGCCCGAGGGCAGGTGCTGCCTTTTCCATGGGCTTACGCTGCCGTTCCCAAGGGGACGCTGCTTTTGTTGCCGAACGGCGAGGCCCCAAGGCACCTCCAGCTTCACCAGCGAGGCGAACTGCTGCCGCCGCTTCGCAGCTCATCTCGTCCTGTTGTTCCTGCTCATCCTGTGCATCCATGTTCATTAAAACTGATCGATTCCCTGTCCCCTTTCCGGGTCGATCCAGGCAGCGGCGATAGCCAACGCCGCGCCAGTCATGGTGCGGGCGGGACGCCCGCGCTCCCGGGTGGGCATCGTCGTCGATCCGTTCCAGGTCGACCGACACCCCGGGACGCCCGCGCTCCCGGGTGGGCATCCTCCACATGCCCGGGAATCAGCGACAAGGGCACGGCCCGCCGTCGAGTCGGGAGGGGGGCAGACGCGACGTCCCGGGCGTGACGATCAGCGGCATGGAGCCGTTTCACTGGCAGGAGGCTCCAAAAGGGATGCCCCCCCGGGAGCGCCGGCGTCCCGCCGGCATCTTCTTCCTCCCCGGGGGAACCCCTTTTGGGCGCGGCGTGCCGTTGAAGCCGCTCCGCCTCGCTTGGTGTCCATTGGTGGTTCGTCCTTATTTCTCGAGGTGTCTTTCGACTTTTTCCCCGTTCAAGTGATCTAGAGGAAGGAGAAAGAAGGAAAGAGATGCTGACCCAACCTCGAAAACCCGCTTCCGGGCACGCCGCCCAGGGCTTCACCCTGATGGAGGTGCTGGTGGCCATGACCATCCTGGCCGTGGGTTTTGTGGCGCTGTTCGAGGTGCTGTCGGGCTCGTTGGGCGCGGTTTCCCGCATCCAGGACCGCGAGAAGCTGGTCCGCACCGCCCAGATGAAGCTCAACGAGATCTGCCTGGTCCTGCGTCGGGGCCGGGAGCCGGAGGCCCGCTCGGGAGAGTTCGGCGGCAAGTACCGCTGGCAGGCCGAGATCGAAGCTGCCGGGGACGACGAGGAAAAGGGCCCCCGGAGGGCCTACCGGCTGGCCCGGGTCCGGCTGCAGGTTACCTGGCCGGGCAGCCGGGACGAGAACCGCTATCTTCTGGAGACCGTGACCTGGGTTCCCGCCCCGCGCGGGCAATGACCGTCTCTCTACCAAGGGCAAAGAGAAGAGAAAAAGAGTGATCCACCAAGGCGCACCAAGGAAGGCCAAGGGCCACCAAGCGGGACGGAGTAGCTTCAACGACACGAGGCGCCCCAAAAGGACCCCACCCGGGAGCGCGGGCGTCTCGCCCGCATGCTGTCCCTTGCCGACGTTAGCGCGGCTGTCTCAGGGCTTGCATTCGAGGGCAGGTGCTGTCGCCGCCTACGCGGCTCGGGGGGTGGGGCTGACGTAATCCATGGGCTCACGCCCACGGCCAAGTGCTGGCGCGGCTTCGCCCTCGATTCCCTGGCGCCGTTGCCGTTCGATTCAAGTGGAGGAGATGGCCAGGCTGTGCCGGGCTATGGTGCGGGCGGGACGCCCGCGCTCCCGGGGGGTCTTGATTTCTTGACGCCTCATTCGACTTTTTTCCCGTTCAAGCGATCTAGATGAAGGAGGAAGAAGGCAAGAGATGCCGATCTTGGTTCGAAAACCCACTTTCAGGCCCGCTCCCTCCGGCTTCACCCTCATGGAACTGCTGGTGAGCTTTTCCCTCATCGGGCTGGTGGCGGTCTTCATCCATCTCGGCTACAGCGTCGGGCTCGGCGCGCGGGAAAAGGCCGAGGCTTCCCTGGAGGCCTGGCAGTCCGCCCAGGCCTCGCTGGACGTCCTCAGCCGCCAGATCGCCTCCATGGTGCCCTACGTCTCCAGCCAGGAGCACCAGGAGAGGCCCGTGCCGGTGCTGCTCTTCCAGGCCTCTCGCCGGAGCCTCGGCTTCGTGACCACCTGGTCGGCCACGTCGGGCTTCGCCGGGGGACTGAGGCTGGTGCAGTACTTCGTGGCCGACTCGGACTCGGGCTCGGGCGCCGGCCGCCGGCTGCTGCTGAACGAACGGCCGCTGCTCCCTGTGGAAAGGCTGCGGGGTCCCGTCATCCGGGGAGTCACCAGGACCGAGGACAACCGGTTCCTGGTCGATCTGGCGCCGCCGCGGGCCGGCCCGGGTTCCCTCGCCCTGGCCGAGGACCTGGAATCGGCGGCCTTCGGGAGGCTGGACCGGCCCGAAGGAGAAGGGTCCCCGCTCGGCTCCAGGATCGATCCGCGCCGTTTCGCAAGAGGGTCCCGGCGGGGCTACCGGTCCCAGTTGCCCTGCGGAATACGGCTCAGCCTGCGCTGGACCGGGCAAGGGCCCTGGGGCTCGAAGACCTTCGACCTGGCCGTGCCCGTGGGCGGGCACTGAGGGCCCGGCGAAGAAGACCGGCGAAGAAGACCGGCGAAGAAGACCGGAGAAGAAGGGAAGACCCGACTTGAGAAGATACGACGCCAGCCCCATCGGCTCGAAAGCCGCCAGGCCGCTTTCCAACCCCCGCGGCGTGGTCCTCGTCACCGTCCTCTGGATCATGGTGGGGCTCTCCCTGGTGGCCCTCACCCTGGCGGCCACCGTCCGCACCGAAGCCACCCTGGCCCAGGCTTCGGGCGAGGCCGAGCAGGCCTACTTCTTCGCCCGGGGGGCGCTGGAAACCGTGCTCTACCACCTGGCCTACCCCGGCCGCGACCCCGGCAGGCAGCAGGCCCTCTTCCCCTATGCCGGAGGGATGAACCACTACCGGGTCAGCAGCCGGAACCTGCGCTGCCACCTGGCCCTGATGGACGAGGCCGGCCGGCTGGACCTGAACCACGCCGCCCCGGAGATCCTGGAGCGGCTGCTGAGGATTGTGGGCGCCGGTCCTCTGAAGGCCGAGACCCTGTCCGCCGAGGTGGCGCGGGGGCGGCCCTTCCGCTTCGTGGAAGAGCTGCTGCAGGTGCCCGGGTTCGAGCGGGAGCTGCTTTACGGGCGGCCCCGCCGCCGGCGGGACGGGCGAACCGTCTTTCAGCGGGGCCTGATGGACTTCCTCACGGTCTACGCCGACAGCAGCCGGGTCAACGTCAACTACGCTCCGGCCGAAGTCCTGGCGGCGCTGCCGGGCATGGACCGGGAGCTGGCGCGTTCCCTGGTGGCCGCTCGCGCCCGCCGCCTCCTGGCGGGCTCCGACCTCTCCGGCCGGGCGGCGGCGGAGGCTCTGCCCTTTCTGACCACCCGGCCCTCGGATGTCTTCAGCCTGGTGGCCACCGCCTGGCTGGAGGGAAGCTCCACCCGCAGGAGCCTCAGGGTGGTGGCCCGCGCCGACCGGCGGTCCAGGCTGGGACACCAGCGGCTGATCTGGTACGACCAGTACTGGCCCGCGCCGCCGGTCCGGAGGTTCTTCGCTCCCTCTCCTCCCCCCGGAGCCATGGCTCGCAGGCCCTCGAAAGGAGTCCCGTGGACCTCCTGAACCCCGGCGCCGTTCTCAAGCAGCTCTCCCTGGGCGTGGCCTTCGCTCCCTCTCCTCCCCCCGGGACCGTGGCTCGCAGGCCCTCGAAAGGAGCCCCATGGACCTCCTGAACCCCGGCGCCTTTCTCAAGCAGCTCTCCCTGGGTGTGGCCTTCGGTCCCGATTCCCTCCACCTGAGCCTGCTCTCCTCCCACTGGGAGCGGGTGCGCCAGGTGGATGCCGAGACCGTTGACGGCTTCCGGGCCATGCCGCCCGACCGCCGCCGCCGCCGGGTGCAGGCCTTCCTGGAGAGGAACCGGGCCGACCACTGCAGCGTGGTGCTGGCCCTGCCGCGCCGGGAGGTGCTGCTGCGGCAGCTGGAGCTGCCCCTGGAGGCCCGCGAGAACCTGGCCAAGGTGGTGGAGTACCAGCGGGTCAACCTGCTGCCCTCCGAGGAGCAGGCGGTGGCCACCGACACCCTGGCGGCGCGGGAGGAGTCGGACCCGCCCCGGCTGCGGGTCACCCTCTTCGTGGTGCTGCGGTCCAACCTGGAGCGCGCCCTGGAGTCGTGCAGGGAATTGGGGCTTGCCCCCGACCGCATCCTGCCGGCGGCGGTGGCCCTGGCCGACTACCTGCGAGCCCGGGCGCCGGGAGCGGCCTCGGCTCCCAGCCTGGTGGCGCGGCTGGACCCGCCCCGCGGGGAGCTGGCCGGACTGGTCGAGGGTCAACTGAGGCTCTGCAAGGAGTTCCGCTGCGACGCCTCCAACCTGGAAGAGGCGCTGGAAAGCGAAGCCGAGCTCTTTCGGGGCGAGGCCGGCCTGGGCGAGGAGTCCGCCGTGAAGCTCTTCCTGGCCGGCGACAGCGAAACCCTGGCCGAGCCGGGGGGGCGCCTGGCGGTCCGCACCCTGTCCCCTCCCGAGCCCGCCGGCCCCGCCCGCCCGCCGGCCCGCCCGGCCGCCGCCGACTGGCCGGCCCTGGCGGCGGCCTTTTGCGGCTTCAAGCGCAGGGGACGCCTGGCCGTCAACCTGCTGCCCGCCGCCCAGCGGCCCCGCAAGTCGCGCTGGGAACGGGTTCCCACCTACGCTCTGGCGGCCCTCAATGCCCTGTTGCTGCTGGCGCTGCTGCTGCAGGGGCCGGTGCAGCAGCGGGCCTTCTCCCAGCGCATGAGCCGCGAGCGGGAGCGCCTGCAGCCGGCGGTGAGCGCCTTCAGAAAGCTGGAGGCCGAACGCGACCTCTGGCGGGAGCGCGCCGGCCTGCTCGAAGCCCGCCGCCACCGCAACGCGCGCCTCCTGTCCGCCCTGGCCGAGCTCTCCCGCATCCTGCCGGCCGACGCGGTGGTGACGCTGCTGACCCTGGGGGAAGGCCGGCTCCGCATTCAGGGGACCTCGGGCCAGTCGGCGACCCTCCCCAGGATCCTGGAGGACTCGCGCCATTTCGGGCAGGTCGAGCTGGTCTCGGCCATCAGCCGCAACGCCCAGGGACGGGAGAGCTTCCACCTCCAGTTCCGGTTGGAAGGCCCGGCCGGCCCGGCGGAGCCTTCCGTCCCGGCTTCCGGCGGAGCGGATTCCCCCCGGGAGGTGACTCCATGACCCGTCTGTCGCGACGCGAGAGAACCTTGCTGCTGTGGGGCGGCCTGGCGGTGGCCCTCTACCTGCTGCTGGACCTGCTGCTCCTGCCCTTCTGGGATTCGCTGGCCGAGACCCGGGCCAATGCCGAGTTCCAGGCCAGGCGGGTGGGCAACTACCGGCGGATGCTGCAAGAGCAGGACCGGACCCGATCCGAGCTGGACCGGTTCCGGCGCCGCGCCCAGTCGCTGGAGCAGGGGCTGCTCGAGAGTCCCGGCGACGCCTTGGCGGGCGCCGAGATCCAGGGCCTGGTTCGGGACGTCGCCGCCGCCCAGGGGCTGGCCATCCAGAACAGCGCCCTGGCGCCCGTGAAGCCGCTCGGTTCCCACTACCGGAAGGTCTCCACCCGGATCAGCCTGAGCGGGGGCATTCACCAGTGGGCGGACTTCGTGGCCGCCATGGGTTCGGGCCCCAGGATCCTCTTCGTGGAGGACCTGCGGATCAGCCCTGTCCGAGTCGACGACCCCAGGAACAAGGACGTCCGGGTGACGCTCTCGGTCTCGGCCCTGAAGCGGGCCGAGCCGGAGCAGGCCGGCAAGGATCCGGCCGCCGGGGGCCCCGGCCGCAAGGGAGGAGACTCGTGAAGAGAGGAGCGGTTCGGCTGAACCTGGCGCTATTGGGGCTGGCTGCCCTCTGGGGCTGGCTGCTGTTCGACAACCGCAGCCGGTTCGAGGCCGAACGGCGGCCCGATCCCTCCGGCCCCGGCCCCGCGGCCACCGCGGCTTCCCCTCGACCGGTCTCCCCGGCCTCGGCCTCCGATGCCGCCGCCGTCGCCGACCATCACCTTTTCCACCCGGATCGCCACAACGACCTCCCCGAGGAGGATTCCGAACCCCCTCCAGCGGCCTCCGCGCGTTTGCCGGTGCTGATGGGGACGCTGGGCATTGGCGGGGAGGACTACGCCCTCATGGTTTCCGGCGATGCCGGCGGTGCCGGCGGCCTTTACAGGCGCCTCAAGGTGGGCCAGACCCTGGACGGCTATAGGCTGGTGCGGGTCGAGATGGACCGGGTCGTCATGAGGTCCGGGGCTGCCGAGGTCAAGATCGGCATCAACGACAAGCCCGGACAGGCGGCGCCTCGGCGCCGGGATCCGCCCCGGAGGACATCGACCCCGCGCCGCCCCACCGGCGTCGGTTCCCGGAACAGGAAGAAAGCCGCCTCGACCCGGCCGGCGCCCCGGCCGACCGATGCGCCGGTGGGAACGGTCAGGGACGGGAAGCGATTGATTGCGATCCCAACGCCTTTTGGCGACGTCAAGCGATGGGTCGAGGATAAACCGAAATAGCCTTTTCCCCGAGTTCTCAGGAGCGGCGGGAGGATCTTCACGTCAGGAGTCACGCAATGGTTCGAATCACATCATCTTCAATGGGTCGGGGTCTCGCTCTCATGCTGTGCATCGCTCTGGGAGGCATGACGCCCCTGGAGGCCCTGGCCGAAGAGGACGAAGCCGGCAGGTCCCGGCAAGCCTCGCCGGCCAAGGAAGAGGCCTCGGAGCCGGAGGCGCGGAAGCCGGAATCGGAGTTCGAGCGGATCGAGACCCCGTTCGGCGCCATCCGCCGCCCGGCGCCTGCCGGGAGCCGCCCCGCCTCCCGGCAGGCGCCGGCCGCCCGGGAGAGTCCCTCCTCTTCCGATCCTCGAGACTCGCCGCCGCCGCCCGACCCGGTCGAGGCGGGGGAACCCCCCTCAGGTCCGGCCGATGCCGGCGCGCCTCGACCGGAGCCGGCCTCCGCTCCGGCCGCTCCCGCCGCCCGGGAGCCTTCGCAGCCGCCTGGAGCCGGCCAGAGAGTCCGGTTCTCCTGTGCGGGTTGCGAGCTCTCGGAGTTCGTTCGCACCGTGGCCAGCGAACTGAAGCTGAATTACGTTCTGGACCCCGGCGTCAAGGGAGTGGCCAACATCCACACCTATGGCGAGATGAGACGCAGCGACCTGATGTCGGTGCTGGAGACCGTTCTGCAGGTCAACGGCGCCGCCATCGTCAGGACGGGAGCCGTCTACCGGATTCTGCCCGGCCAGAATGCCAGGCAACTGCCCCTGCACGTTCGACGGGACCCCGGACCTTCCGGCTCGCCCGCAGGGGAGAGCCGGGTGCTTCAGATCCTTCCCATGAATTTCGTGCCGGCCGCCGACATGGCGGAACTGCTCAATCCCTACCTGTCGGACGGCGGGGACATCACCTATCACCAGGGAGCCAACTTTCTGATTGTCACCGACACTCCGGCCAACGTCGGGAAATTGATCGAGCTCGTCCGAATTTTCGACGCGGACGTGTTCGGCGACAAGCGCGTCCGCGTCTATGCGCTCGAGAATACTCGGGCCACCGACCTGGTCCTGGAATTGGAGAGCATCTTTGCAGGCTACGCCCTGGCGGAGCAGTCTCCCGTCCGGTTCATTCCCATTCCCCGATTGAACTCGGTGCTGGTGATCAGTCCCGGTAGGGGCGGCTTTGCGGAAGTCGACCAGTGGGTGGCGCGGCTGGACCAGGCCGGCCAGAACCGGGAGATTCGCAATTACTTCGTCAAGATCCAGAATGGCGACGCCGCGGGAATTGCCGCTCTGCTGCTGAAGATTTATGGAAGGCGCGGGCCCTCCAAGGATGGGTTGCTCCCCCCCGAGGACATCGCGGCCGAGACGCCCCAGGCCGGCGGCGCCGGACCCTTGGCAAGGCCGGAAGAGATGATTCAGGGAGACATCAAGATTGTCGCCGACGATCAGAACAACGCCCTCATCGTCCAGTGCAGCCCGCAGGACTACCAAGTCATCGAGGAAACCATCCGGGAACTGGACCGGGTGCCCCGCCAGGTGCTGATCAACGTCAAGATCTACGAGGTGGAGTTGTCGGACGAACTCTCCATGGGCGTCTCGGCTTTTCTGCAGGACCGCAACAGGCCGATTGTTTCCAGCCCCTCGGCCACCACCGCCACCTTCGGAAGCGGCGGAGGCGATGTGTCCTCGGGGTTGAACCTGGCAACCAGGGTCCTGATGGGCGATACCCGGGAACTGGTGGCCTTCCTGAATGCCCAGGAGACTCGCAGCCGCTCCCGAGTGCTTTCGGCCCCCTCCGTCATCGCCTCCGACAACGTCGCCGCCAACATCCAGGTGGGGTCCCAGATCCCGGTCCTGACCTCGCAGGGGGTCGTTCCCGGCGGCACCGGCGGTTCCAGCCTCTTCTCCAACACCATTCAGAACCGAAACACGGGGGTCATTCTCAACGTCACCCCCAGAATCAACGCCGGGGGGTGGGTGACCTTGGTTGTCCGGCAGGAAGTGAGCAGTCCGGGAGCCCCATCTGTGGGCGGCATCCAGTCTCCCAGCATCAACATCCGGTCCGTCAACACTCAGGTGACCATCAAGAACGGGCAGACCATCGCCATCGGGGGCATCATTTCCGAGACCAAGGGTGTTTCCCGAAACCGGGTGCCCGTCCTGGGCAAGATCCCGGTGGTGGGGCTGCTGTTCGGAAGCACTTCCAGAGAGACGTCCCGCACCGAGCTGATCGCCCTCATTACTCCCCAGGTCATTGAAGACATCGAACAGGCCGCCGATCTCACCGAGGCGTTGAAGTCGACCTTGAAAGGACTGAAGAAGGAGCTGAGAAGGTCCGAAAGCTGACCGGGACTCGAATGGAAGAAAAATCAATCCGGGAAACTTTCGGCTGAGCCTTTTGCAAAAATATCGTCTACATCATGCCCGGGAATCAAGCAAGGCGCCTGTTTCAGCGCTCGAGTTTCTTGAAGGACGAGCCTTTTGCAAAATTCGGACTCGGTCATGGGGGGGAAGCCCACCCGGGAGCGCGGGCGTCCCGCCCGCACCTTTTTTCTGCAAACAGGATGCGAGCCACCGCCACTGCCTCCGACTGTGCGCCGGACTTGCCGTTGCGGGGTGCTCTTCCCCAAGGCGAATGCGGAGAATCGGCGCCCTTTGCGTGAATCGAAGGCAGAGCGGACCGGCCGGGCTGCGCCCGGACCGATGCGGGCGGGACGCCCGCGCTCCCGGGGGGCACGACCCTTCCCGATAATAAATCCCGCTTACTGGAAGAATTTTGCAAAAGGCTCGGCTGATAAAATTCGCTCCATTCCGCTCCCTTGCGCACTATAATTGAAGACGCATGGCGCAGGACTTCTGCGGCGCACCCTTTCACCGTCTTGCCTGATCATTCCCCCTTGTCAGGCGGATTGACAAATCGAAACCGGAAAGGGGAACCCCATGGCCGCCATCACTTTCGACACCCGAAAGGCAGTCCGCAACCTCAAGGCCGTCGGTTTCGAGGAACCGCAGGCGGACGCCATCGTTGACACCTTGGGCGACGCCTTCACCGATACCGTCGCCACCAAAGCCGATATTGCCGAAGTCAAGGCCGATATTGCCGAAGTCAAGGTCGGAGTCAAGGCCGATATTGCCGAAGTCAAGGCCGATATTGTCGGAGTCAAGGCCGAACTCAAGGCCATGGCGACCCAGGCCGACGTTGCCGGCTTGAAGGCCTACATGCTCAAGGTCGCCGTCGCCGCCGCCGTCGGCATCATCCTTGCAAACGCCACCATGACCCTTGCCTTGATTCGCTTCTTGTCCTGAGCCATCGGCACGGGGCCGGGCAATCGAGCCCCGCACTTTCCCGGAGAGGGACACCCTGGCCCGCCAGGCGCTCCCCAGAGCCGCCGCCTTCGGCTTTGCGTTCCTTCCTGACCGGGGCGGACGGCTTCACAAACCGCTTCCATCCCTGGCTCGCCGGGACCGTTTTCAAGAAAAATGCCCCCCGGAAGCCTTCGCCTGATAAAATCCGGCCCGTTCCGCTGTATACCTCTAGGAAGGCGTAAAGCAGGGGCGGGCCTTGCACCACCGCTTCGTCCGGGGTTGGGACGGCGCCGGGTCCGGGTTCACGATGTTCCCAGGCTTAAAAGTTGCAAAAAGTCTTGACATCGCATTGCTCCGGTGTTAGCGTGCCCCTGGTTTTGTAAGCCTACCGGTGCTCCGGCTGGGTGCGGGCAGTGTTCGGTTTGTTCTGGGGTTTCAGTTCAAGCAAGCAAAGAGGAGAAGACATGCAAGCAAAATTCAAGTTTCTGTTGTGTGCGTTGCTGGTGCTGGGGTTTGCCGTTTCCCAGGGCAATGCTCAGGGTTTTGACGTTAACGTAACGAGAAATTCGGTTGCCCAGGAGGGACACAACCAAATCGTGGGGAAGTTGGAACTTTCGTCGGGTGCCGAAGCCGACGATATTGATATCGCGGTACCAACTATTGCTACTGGGGAAATGGGCGGTATCGTCATCTCCTACGGTGGCCTCAAGATCGCCAACTCCGAGGCCAATCTCCAGGCTGGCCTGGGCGTGACTTGTAGTGCCGACATAGGGGCTACAACCACGTGCGTCACCGCCGCCGACGCTACCGACGCCGTAAATGTAGATGATGATGTTAGTCTAACGCTGTCGGCTGATAAAACGAAGATCACGATCAAGTGGGGTTTGACTGTAGCTAACGGTATTGGCGCAACAGATGACGTGATCACGTTGGATGGTGTCCGAGTGGATGTTTCGAGCAAGAAGGCTGGAGATGAAATCATGGGCACTATCTCCGTAGTCGGGTCAGGCGACTCCGTCGATGCAGGCGGTGGCGAAAACTCAAGAATCTCGACGATGGTGTCCGCTGTCAAGGCCGGCTTGACGGTTCCCACGGTGACTTCCGAGATGCTGCTGACTTGCGACAGCGCAGCCAAGAAGCCGACCATCAAAGTGGCAGAGGGGTTTGGCTCTGCTTGGGAAGAC
The DNA here is from genome assembly GCA_963665655.1 of Terriglobia bacterium. GTDB lineage: Bacteria > Acidobacteriota > Terriglobia > Versatilivoradales > Versatilivoraceae > Versatilivorator. Next base: position 1,328,035 of record OY762429.1, on the reverse strand, counting down.
GTAGGCACAGGCTCGGCGTATTCGGGCGAGGCCACCAACGTTTTCATCCAAGTCCAGAACGCGCCGGCTGGCGTCACCTTCAAATGGCCCAAGGAAGTTGGATCAGCCGCAGTAAAAGCTGGTGACGATACAAAGCGTGCGGCAGGGCTGTCGATGCTGACGTTGGAGAGCGCCGAGACGGCCAACTCGGCCATCTATTCGTACAGCGAGAAGGAGACAGATTCGCCTAATGACGGATATGGGCATGATGATACCGCGGACTCGTTCACGCTCGTGCTTGAGGCCAAGGCCGGTGCTACCACGGTAGCCAGTGATACGCCGGCTGATGTTTGGGTTAATCTCCACCCGTCTATTACCAGTGCGAGTGGCAGGGCCCGCCGATTGTCCTACGCGAAATCTCCGATGACGGACAACAACGATGACTCCACCGCCGTTCCTGGCGAACTTGTGACCGTAGGCGATTGTGTCACCTACCTGCTGTTCCCCTACGTCACTTGCAGTGGCGCGGATTGGACGACGGGTTTCGCCATTGCCAACACCAGCAAGGATGACATGGTCTTCGGAAGGCAGTTGACGGCAGACGAAATGGCCAAGGACCCTGATCAGGATCGAGGTGGTGCGACCGCGCAGTCCGGGCCTGTCTACCTGTATGGGTACCCCATGAGTCCCAAGGCAGCCGGCGGTGCCAGCGGGACGGTGCCGGATGGCATGATGACCATGATTTCGAGCGGGTTGTCGTCGGGTGACACCCTTGCCGTAGGGTGTGACACGGCGGGAATGAGCGGCATGGATGGCTATGCCATTGTGGAGGCGCGCTTCCAGAAGGCCGAGGGAATGGCCTTCGTGCTGGGCAACTTCGCCGATGGCGCTGCCTACGACGTGGCCCACGGTTATAAGGCTGCGGTGATTGGCACGGGGAACAAAATTCGGAACTAGTTCCTGAGTCAGTCGGTCGGCCTTCAAGCCAAGGGCAGCCACTCCGGTGGCTGCCCTTTTTTTGTGGGGTTGAGCCTTTTGCAACATTCGCAATCGGGAATGACATTGAGGCGGCAACGGTGATGTGCTGCAGGCTCCTGCATTCGCCACAACAAGCACAAAGGAGGCGCAAAAAGCCTCCAACCCGGCAAAGAGGCAGGTGTCTCGAAGCAACCACCAATCTGCGAAGAGGAATGCCTCCTGGACTTAGAAGACGCCTACTCTGAGGAAATGAATGCACTTCAGGGAGTTCTGGCAACGATGGACAAAGCGATCAGGCAAGTGGGGGACAGGATTCAACAGAGATCAAAGAAGGAAGGCCGCGACCACATCAAGTCTCTCAAGTCTCGCATGCTGTTCAAACTTTGAACGGCTCGAACTTTGTTATAATAAAGTGCAATTGTAGTATTGATACTCGTTCGGATCGTGTGTAGAATGTTTCTCACAAAAATACTCACCAGGGTACACGATACTGAACCCTGTGTAGATATCAGCACTGGCCTCCTCTGTTAGATGTTATGTCTACATCGAGGAGGCCAGTAAAACCAGCCACCAATCTCGGTGGCTTTTTTCTTTTCCGGGGGTCTGAATGGCACAATGCGGGATTTTTATTGATGGCGGATATCTAACCAAGGTTCTGGAAAACGACTTTGGAAGGCCACGCTTCGATTACGAGAATCTTGTTAACAAGCTGGCCCTCGGCAATGGAGCTAGGCTGAGAACCTACTACTATGATTGCATGCCCCACCAAAGCAACCCGCCGACTTCAGATGAGAGCCGAAAATATAGCAATAAGGCGAAATTCATCCATGCCATCAATCGAAAGATTCAACGGTTTGAGTTTCGCCAAGGCAAAATCAGAAAGGCCGCTTCGGGACGGTTTGAGCAAAAGAGAGTAGATGTCCTTCTGGCAATCGACATGGTTCGCTTGTGCTCCAAACGACAGATCAGCACTGTGATACTTGTCGCGGGAGATTCCGATCTCGTTCCCGCCGTGACGGCTTGCAAAATAGAAGGCGCCATCGTCAAACTTTACTATGCTAGCCGCTCCGTCTCTGACGAGCTTATCAACGTGTGCGACGAGCGCTACGTGATAGACACACAATTCATTAGCGAGGTCTGCACTACGAGTTACCCCCACTCGTAACTAGTGTGCTGTCTCAGAAGTTCACTTACAGCGTTTCGGCCAGAATTTCAAACGAACCTAAACACGACCTAAACGAAATCTGAAGAGGGTCCTGACCCCAAATTCGCCCCAACGCCGAAAACGGCTGTTTCCCCTCCTTCCGCCTCGTCTCCCACTACTGAGATCTTCATCACAATCTCATGAATGCAGGTCTCGTGCAGCAGCGTCCCGTCCTGTTAATCCTGTGCATCCTGTCTATCCATGTTTTTTTAAGTTTTTTGTCTATATGGATTAACATGGGAGCCTTTTGCAAAATTCTTCCAGTAAGCGGGATTGATTACCGGGAAGGGTTGTGATCCCCGGGAGGTGGCGTCCGTTCCCCAATTTCCCTTAACGTCCTTCAAGAAACTCGAAACAGGCGCCTTGCTTGATTCCCGGGCATGATGTAGACGATATTTTGCAAAAGGCTCAGGATATACAGGATTGTTTCTGGAAGTCCGTCGTCCTGAAATCCCAGGCACCTGCAAGCCCGTGCCGGATCATCGCCGGGGCCAGCTCGTCCTGCAGCAGCGTCCCGTCCCGGTTATCCTGTGCATCCATGTTTATGTGGATGGGCCGCGCACCCTGACGGGGATGCCGGAGGCGCTGGAGGCGCCCCGGGGAGCCCCCGGATGATCCCACGCTACCCCCCTCCCACTGTAGGGGCAACCCTTGTGGTTGCCCGTCGTTCGCATTCGCCCGGTTATCCCCGGTTTGGGTACCCACAAGGGGCGCCCGTACGGTAGGGTTTGGGCAACCACAAGGGTTGCCCCTACGGTCTCAAACCGAATCCGGGCGTGATTCGGGACCCTTGACCCCCATGTCCCCTGAATCTGGTAGCGCGGGATCACCCTGTACTTGGGTCCGCTGAGCCATTTCCTGGGGTTCCTGCAGTTGGCTGGGTGGTACTTGCAGACGAAGACAGCGGCGTGAATCTACACGTCTGAGCGAAGAATCGTGAGAACTTCGTTAACGTCGTCGTGTATCTGGGAGTGGTAGGTTTCCAGCTTGGATTCCAGGCTATCCATACGACGTTCCAGTCCGTCAATTCTGCCGGCAAGCTCAGCGTGTTCCGCCTTGTTACTGGTCTCTAGACTGTCGAAGCGTCTCATTAATTTGAGTGAATTGGCCTGCGGTCATAGTCAGTGTGTCGTGTCAGTAATTGTTGATTGTTACCTGTTAGTTTCAACAAATAATGTCACTGTCAGAAAGGACAGGTCAACCTGCAATGTCCTTTAATTGCGAGCCTTTTGCAAAATTCTTCCAGTAAGCGGGATTTATTATCGGGAAGGGTCGTGCCCCCCGGGAGCGCGGGCGTCCCGCCCGCATCGGTCCGGGCGCAGCCCGGCCGGTCCGCTCTGCCTTCGATTCACGCAAAGGGCGCCGATTCTCCGCATTCGCCTTGGGGAAGAGCACCCCGCAACGGCAAGTCCGGCGCACAGTCGGAGGCAGTGGCGGTGGCTCGCATCCTGTTTGCAGAAAAAAGGTGCGGGCGGGACGCCCGCGCTCCCGGGTGGGCTTCCCCCCCATGACCGATTCCGAATTTTGCAAAAGGCTCGTTTTTTTATCTACATGGATGAAAAGGATATACAGGATTGTTTCGGGAAGTCCGGCGTCCTGAAATCCCGGGCATCCGCAAGCCCGCGTCGGATCATCGCCGGAGCCACCTTGTCCTGCAGCAGCGTCCCGTCTCGGTTATCCTGTGCATCCATGTTTATGTGGATGCGCCGGGCACCCTGGCGGGGATGCCGGAGGCGCTGGAGGCGCCCCGGGGAGCCCTGGCGGCCATGGATCGGGGGGGGGTGGCGACCGAGGGTCGCGTCCAGTGGCTGAGAGAGGAAGGGCGCCGCGCCCTGGCGGCCGGCCGCCAAGGCCCCCGTCGGTTCAGGGGGTCTGGGGAGTGTCGGACTTGCCGGAAGGAACCCGTTTCGAGAGGCTCGGAGACTCGGCGATTTCTTCCGCCGTGTACACCAGCCCCATGATTCGAAGCTTGATCATTTCCTTGATGGGCTCGAACTGGACAAAGACGTCGTGGTGAAATTTCCGGTGCAGCTTGGCGGTGCTCAACTCCATTCTGATCTCTCCGGCGGCTCCGGCCGGAATGAGGCGCTTTTCGGTCCTGTCCTGGATCAACCATTCAGGAGCATGGATTTTTTCAACCACGATGTCCCGGGACGCCAGGTTCCGAAAGGCGAAGGTCGGTTGGACGGGCTCTCCCTGGACCGCCAGGCCGAAGTCGAAGACCGTTTCCTCGAACTCCACTTCCAGCGGCGGGGGAGTTTCCCCCGGCCTGGGATTGGAGCGGGCGGCCAGCTTGTCGTAGTAGTACTCTCGAAAGAGTTCCGCATTCGTCCTGGGAGGGTCAGCGGGATCCAGGAACCACTCGCCGGCCTCCCTCTTCCACCGCAACTTCTTTTTGATCTCCATGCGACCGACCATCGGCGGCGCCATGATCTCCTGCTTGACGGTGACGATGGCTGAGCGGCGGCCTGCTTCCGGTTCGACCTCGAAAATGCTGAAGCCGGTCATCCGGGACTTGCCCGGGCGAGGGGCGCCGGTCTCGTTCCTGGACCGGGGCAGGATGAATTCCCTGGCCTTGGCGAGCTGCCGGGAGCGAACGGCGCTCAAGTACCCGTTGACGCGCTGCCTGAGCCGCTCGATGTCGGCCTGATCCAGGTCCGCCGGGCTCGGCCGCGCGCCGGCCGACACCCAGGAGACGACCAGGACCAATAGGAGGCCCTTGGCAACGCGGCGCAGTCTTTCCTGAAACAAATCCGGTATCTCCTTTGAAGCTCGCAAATGGGCGTTAGGCGAATGCTTTGACCACCAGGGAGACAACGCCCGCTAGAATCATTGCCACCATAACCTCCAGGCGCACAAGGCATTTGTCGAATCCGGCGATTTCCTCTGCGGCTGCCCGCGCTTTTTCGTCGGAAGCTCCCGCCTCTCGAAAAGCCGCATAAGTTTTCGACAGCGTCACGCTCATGGCTACACTGCTCCTTTGGCCTTTACGCTACTGCGTACCGCACCCGCCTGCCAACTCATTGTATCACGGTTGTCGTCATCAGCCCCGGGTCCTGCCCAGTCTCAGCCAGTTGGAAGCCCGGTAGCAGGTGCCCCCAAAGCGGCTGGGGTCGACGAAGGTCTTAGAACCCAATAGTCCAGAATCCATCTTCCCCCTATTGCTTTCAGACAACTATCGCTCAACAAAAAATGGTCCTGGGAGACCTCAAGCCTCAGTTTACATTCATGTAAATTTTTCCTACACTGTCAGGTGAAAGGCTTTGCAGAGCTTTACTTTACAAAGGAACAGGGGCATAAACACAGAAGCACACTTTCGCTAATGCCGGAGGGATACAATGGGAACAGTTGCCAGAGTCCCCGACACGCAACAAGCCTCTGAGCAAAAGAGTCTCTATGATCGGGATTTTTACACTTGGGCCAGGCAGCAGGTGGACTCCCTGAAGCGGCGTGACTTCGCCACTATCGATTGGGAGAATGTCATCGAGGAGGTTGAGGGGTTGGTCAGAAGCGAGGAACGCCGCCTGAAAAGCCAATACGCCAGGGTCATGGAGCACTTCCTGAAGCTGCAATACCGGCGTCTTGGAGATAATCAATACTTGGCCGGATGGTCAAATTCCGTAGAAGGCGCCCGGTCAGAAATCCACAAAGTTCTGCAAGAAAATCCTGGATTAAAGAGCAAACGTGACGAGGTGTTTAGCAGAGCTTGGGTGGACTCTAGAAGAGATACTATCAACGCCTTTGTGCACTACAGCACCGAAAGGATTCAAGATGATGCCATACTCTTTCGTGAACGCAAGCGCCTAACGAGAGAGTGGAGCCAGGTGCTGCCTCAGCATAATCCCTATACCCGCCATCAGGTTGAAGGTTCTGACTGGATGCCGGAGCGGATACGCTTGGCTCAGCGGCCACAGAGCCGCCATCAACCCAGCCCCAAGCTCGACTGGAGCCGTTGACCTGCTTCGACAGATTCGAAATCAGATGTGGTTCTGTCGTACGAGCCTTTTGCAGAATTCGCAGTCGGGCAGGTTTTTTAGCCGGCAAAGGCGATGTTTACGGGTGACTACCCGACATCAAAGACCCTTGTGAACGGAAAACCCTGGATCTGAAGGCCGGATCACAGGGGATTGCAGAGCGCAGGCACAGCTTGCCCTCTCCCTGCCTTCATCTCCTCCAGCGTCATCGATCCCTGCCGCTCCAACCGGCGCGGCTCCTTCGGCCTTTGCTCACCCTTCGGCGGCCGGCCCCGCCGCCGCTTCCGCTTCGCCTTCGCGGCTGGCTTGAGCGCTGGCCTCTCCCGTCCCTCAATCGCCGTCGAGTCCCTCGACACGTGCCCTGCCAAGTGCCCCTCCAGCGTCCTCTCCAGCAGGGCCTCGTGCAATCGCCCCGGCAGGTCGCTCTCAAAGTCATTCATCATTCATCACTCATCATTCATCATTTGCTAGCGTGGGATCACCCTGGCGGCATCCGTCCCCCCCTTGAAATGCTCAGACCGGTCGGATAGATTTTCAGGGTTCGAAATTCACGATCGCGTTGGGTCGAGATGCAAACCTTCGGGAGGAGAGGATGAGACACGCAACCAAATCACTGCATTCGCTGCAGGGACTGCTGGCAACGGGCGCCCTGCTGCTGGGAGCGGGCGCCTGGATGCCGGCCGAACCATGGGGCCATGAGCTCAAGGGTTGGAAGAAAGGCCGGGGCTGGGGATGGGTCTGGGGCAAGGACGACGAAGTGGGCGCACTCAACGCCATGACCCCCCAATCGGTGCTGGAAGCCGTCGCCCTGGTCAAGCAGGGCAGGATCTACGACCTGGGCATCGACTACGACCGCACCTCCTACAAGTGGCCGGGCCACTCCCCGGGCGAGATCATCTCCTTCCGCACCCCCGAGGGGGTCAAGCGCCAGCAGGACCTGGACTTCACCGCTCCCTCGGCCAACCCGGCCCGCCTGGCCTGGCATAGCTGCGCCCTGTTCATCAACGACAACGTGGCCACCCAGATCGACAGCCTGGGCCACATCACCACCGGGGAGGACGACCACTGGTACAACGGCTTCACCGAGGCCGAGTGGGGCGGCAACTTCGGCATCCGCAAGGCCGACGCCTCCACCATCCCTCCCATCGTGGTCCGGGGGATTCTGATCGACGTGGCCGGGGCAAAGGGCGTCGAAGCCTTGGCGGGAGGAACCGCCATCGGCCCCGAGGACCTCCAGGCCGCCCTGGAGAAGCAGGGCACGACCATCCGGCCCGGAGACGCCGTCTTCGTGCGCACCGGGACGCTACGCTACTGGGGAGAAGCGGGCGGCGACCACCAGAAGATCGGAGCCCACGACTCGGCCGGGATCAACCTGGAGGCCGCCAGGTGGCTGGTGGAAGAGAAGGGCGCCATCATGGTGGGGTCCGACACCTCCGGGCTGGAGGTGGCCCCGGCCCCGGCCGGAAGCACCAGCTTCATCCCGGTGCACGAGTACCTGCTGGTGGAGCAGGGCGTGCACGTGGCCGAGTTCCACTACCTGGAGGAACTGGCCGCCGACCGGGTCTACGAGTTCTGCTACATCGCCGCCACCAACAAGATCAAGGGCAGCACCGCCGGCTTCACCATGCGTCCGATCGCGCTGCGGTGAGGGCTGTCCACGAAGGGGGAAACTCTGTTTGTGGCGACGGCAGCCTATTTCTCCGGCTTCCGCAGGGTCTTGCGAATGTTATCGAGGTTGGTTCTGGCCGTTTCCAGGGTTGGGTCCAGGGAGAGAGCGCGTTCCAGGCTCCGGATTGCTTCTTGCGTTCGGCCCAGGTAGTGAAGGGTCACACCGATGTTGGTGTGGGTAGTGCCATTGTCGGGATCGATCTCCAACAGAGTCCGATAGAGATCGAGCGCTTCCTGGTAACGCTTCCGACCGAAACGCGAGGCGGCGAGATATTTCAGCGCCTCCGTATTGAGCGGGTCGAGCTCCAGGGCTCGCCGAATGTGTTCCTCCACCGCTTCGGGGCGGCCCAGTTGGCTCAGGGTGGTGGCGATGTTGGAGTGGGTAGCGGCATTGTCGGGGTCGATCTCCAACAGGGCCTGATACAGATCGAGCGCCTCCTGGTAGTGCTTCTGCTCGAAAAAATACTCGCCGAGTTGATTGAGTGACTGCCTGTTGCGCGGGTTGATCGCCAAGGCTCGTTGGAAGTGTTCCGCCGCCGCCTGGGGCCGCCCCAGCTCCGACGACGCCTTGCCCAGGAGGACATGAAGAGAGTCCGCTGCCGGCAGGTCCGGCTTCAGGGATGGAGCGTCCTTGCTTAGGGACAGCGCCTTGTTCAGGGACTCGACAGCTTCGTTGTATCGATGGAGATGAAGCAGTATTTCACCCATGTAGGCATGGGCCAATGCGGACTCGGAGTCGATCTCGAGCACCGCGCGGACCCCCTCGCGTGCTTCCTCGTAGCGTTCTTGCTTCCTTAGCATATCGACCATTATCAAGTGAGTGGCCCTATGGCTCGGATCAATCTCCAGGGCGCGGCGCAGGTTCTCCTCGGCCTCGTCGAACCGTCCCGCCAGAAAAAACGCATGACCGAGGAGGGAGAACGCGCCGGCATGATCCGGGTTTTTTTTCATGTTGATCCGGGCGGCGGCCAGGGCTTCCTCCGGACGGTCCGCTCGGATCAACGCTTTCCCGAGATTGGAGTGAATGATCCAAGCCTTGGGGTTGAGAGAGATGATGTGGCTGTAGAAGGTGACGTCGTCCCGGTAGATTCCCGCCTGGCGCCAGGTCGTCGTTCCCAGAAGCGCCAGCACCGCCACCACAACGCCCGCCGCCCCCATCTTCAATCTGCCGGACATCCGGTTGGCGCTATGCGCAGCGGCGCCGATGACGACTGCCATGACCCCGATGCCGGCCAGGTATTGCATGCGGTCGGCCACGAAGGAGTGATCCATGTAGCCGTATTTCACGAAGCCCAGGACCGGCGACAGCGTCACCGCAAAGAACAACGCCCCCGCCAGCGGGCCGCGCCCGATCCGATGGCGCAGGAGCCACAACGCCGTCGCCAGCGCCGCCGCGGCGGCCAGGTACACCCATGCCCAGGGGTCGCCGAGGCTGATGTCCCACCGCGGGTAGACAACGGCCAGGTCGGTCGGCCAGGCCAGCTTGCCTGCGTAGAACCACAAGGCCCGCGACGCGATGAGCACCCGCTCGGGCAACGAGTAGTCCAGTGCACCGTGCCTTGAACCGTATGAGGAGAGATCGAGTGCCGTGATGACCAGCGCCACCAGGAAGAAGGGCGCCAGGCGCTGCAAGTCCCGCCCCGTGATGCGACCGCTCTTCCACCACTGGACAATCAGCAGCGCCACCGGCAGCGTGATGACGATGGATTTGCTCAACAGGCCCGCCGCGAACAGCAGCAGCGCCAGGCCGTAGCGCCACGGTCGCGGTCGTTGCAGGAAGCGCAGCCAGACCAGCACGGCGGCGAGGTAGAAAAGGCCGGACAGCACGTCCTTGCGCTCGATGATCCAGGCCACCGACTCCACGTGCAGCGGATGGGCGGCGAACACGGCGGCTGCAACCCAGGCTCCGGGCACGGCCAGCCGCACCAGCAGGCGCCACGCCAGCAGGGAGTTGAGCAGGTGCAGCAGCACGTTGACGGCGTGATAGCCGGACGGCTCCAGTCCCCAGATCTTGTGTTCCAGCCAGAAGGTGGTATAGGTCAGCGGCCAGTAGTGGCTCTCGTTCTCGATGAGCGACGGCCACGACCAGATGGCGCCGAGGCCGGACCACTCCCGGACGGCCCTGGACTGAAACCAGATGAAGTCATCCCAGATCAAGCCGCCCCAAAGCATCGCCGGCAGGTAGCAGATCCCCGTCAGCAGGCCGAGGGCCAGGGCGGCCGGCGCGTCCCGGCGGGAGAAGCGGTCGAAAAACCGGGTTCCCTCCGGAACCGAGGATGCCGGCGCCTTTCCGGGTCCGGCTACGGCGGAGGAATCGGCTTGAGGCGAGGAAGCCGGCCTCAAGGCCGATCGCTTCCGCCGATTCTGCCTCGTTGTCTTTTTCTGCGCCATCGGCTAAGGCCCTTCCCGAGCTGCGAAGCGGATCCCGAAATCGACCGGCTGAGAGGGAGCGTCCGGGTCTATCTGCCTCATTATCCGTTGAGCGCGATTGGACAGGATGACGGGAGCGTGGTCGATCCATGGTCGAACCGGAGGGTCGCTCTGCTCGCGGCGCAAGATGCGAACTTCACCGAATTCCTGCTCCAGGGAGTATCCGGGAACGGAAAACCCGGGGTCCGCGGAAACGATGTGGCTGACCAGGGAAGAAACCACCTGCACGTTCCCTTGGAGACCCCTCCCCGTGTCAATGTCGTAGAAGGGAATCTTGCGGTGCAGGTAGTAGTATCCCGGAAGGTTGTAATAGGGACGGTCGACCTGCCATACCGCGGTGACGCCCGGTGCTCGGGCGAGATAGCGGTAGGCGGGAAAGATCGGGTCCTGATTGCGGACGAAGCCCACCACCCCGGTCTCCCTCGACCAGGCCTGGTGCACTCGGTCCTGGTGGGGCAGCAGGTTCAGGATCCCTGCCAGCGAAACGGCGGCGAACCCGGCGCTGGCTAATCCGGCAAGCCGGCGTGGCCTGTCCCCGCGGGCCGCCAACCCCGCCAGCAGGTCGGCGCCGATCAGGAGCCAGAGCGGAATGACGGCGAATATGAAGCGGTACTCCTTGTGCGCTTGCAGGGAATGGACCAGCAGGATCAGGGCGATCAGCCCCAGCAACAATCCGTAGCGCCGCAGGCGGCGCAATGCCATCGCCACGCAAAGCAGGCTCGATCCCAGGCCCGCGAGAGCGAGCCACAAGAGGAACTGGTAGGCCGGACTTTCACCGGCGCGCATCGGACCGGCCATGAGGTTGTAGCGCAGGTTGGTGACGTAGGAGTGGAACAGGCCGCCATCCCACGCGATAGCGTCGAACAGGCCGAAGGCGGCGGCGAATCCGGCGCCGGCCAGTGCGAGTTGGCTCCTCTTCCCGGTGCGCAGGAACACGATCCCCAACAGGGCCAGTGCAAGCGGTGCGTACTGCAACCGTATGGCTGCCGAAAGGACTCCGAGAAAGGCGGCCGTCCAGACCGCGCGGGCATTGTCCACGGAAGGCCGCACGGAGAGCGCCAGCAGGGCCGCCAGCGGAGCGGTGGCGACGAACTCGGTCATCGGCTTGTGGGCGAAGCCGATCAGTTCGTACCAGAAGGCCCCTGCCAGCAAGGCCGTCCTCCCGGCGGTTTCGCCGAAGTGGCGTCGGGCAAAGACGTACATGCCTGCCGGAATCGCCAGGGAGATGGCGCAGAACAGCAGCTTGACGCCGCCGACGTACCAGAACGGTTGGCCAAGGCCGACGGCATCGAACAGCATGAGGACGCCGGCCACCGTTCCGGGCACCAGCCAGGAGCGGGCGCCGTAGAAATACTCCCAGTAGGTGACGCCGCTGCCGAAGACCAGGCGGTGCGCCGGCTCCAGGTACTGCATGATCTCGTCGGGGTGCAGAACGAAGTCACCCGACAAAGCCACGACGGCGCGCGCCGCAAATGCCAGCGCCAGCACCAGCGGCAGGTATTTCCAGGGCCGGTCGGTACCCCGCGGGTGCAGCAGGAGGTGGAGCGCCGCCTGTACCCGTTGCAGGATGGACGGCGCTACGGTCCGCCGCGCTCGCCCCCGATTTCTTCTTCTCGTCTTCTTCCTTCTCGCCATCTTCGAGCTTGTTCTTCCACTCTCGTGAAACGGTCAGGCAAGGGTGAACCTCATGAATGCCCGCTCTGGGGTCGTCCTCCGGTTCCCGGCCCGGGGCCGCCTTTCGGGGCCGAATGCGGGCGATAGACGTACAGGTTTGCAAGCAGGAAGTTGACCAGGGCGCCGAGGGCGACGCCCAACAGGAGCGCGAGCAGCCGGCGATGGGCAAAGGCGTCGACATGGCTGGTCAGGAGGGTGTAGCCGCCGACGTTGACGCCGAGCCCGACCAGGCTGCCGGCCACGAACTTTCCCCACTGGCGCACGCGGGGCTGCGGCGGGCGCTCGCCGAAGGTCAGGCTCCGGTTGAGGCGCCAGTTCCAGGTGACCGCCGGCCAGAAGGACAGGAAACGCGCCAGGCGGTGCTCCAGGCCCATCCACTGCAGGCAGAAGTAGCCGGCGACATCGACCGCCAAGCCGCTGGCGCCCACCAGCCCGAAGCAGAGCACCCGAGCCATTCCGCCGAACTTGAACCGGTACAGGCGGCAGAGGTGGCGCAGGAATTTGAGCTGCTGCCTCCAGTTCATCTTGCTGGAGCCCAGGCTGCGGTCGCGGAAGTCGATGGGCAGTTCCTTGACCCGCAATCGTCCGCGCACCATCAGCTCCAGGGCGATCTTGTAGCCGATGGGCTGCAACGCCTGCAGGTCCGGCAGCCGGCGGCGGTCGGTCGCGAAGAACCCGGCCATGGGGTCGGAGCAGCGGACTAGCGGCAGCGCCAACGAGGTGGCCAGGCGGGAATTCAGATGGCGCCAGCGGCTCCAGGTCCGATCGATCAGGCCGCCCGCCGCGTAGCGGCTGCCGAGGACCATGTCGCTATCGGCGTCCAGGGCGGCGAGCAGATCGGCGATGCGCTCGGGCGGATGGGACAGATCGGCATCCATCACCACCAGCCGGTCGAACCGGCAGAGCCGGATGCCCTCGATCACGGAGAGGGACAGGTCCCGGGGAAGCTGGCGGCGGGTCACCAGGCGCACGGGCAGGCGCCGCGCCAGTGCCGCGGCCACGGCCTCGCTGCCGTCCTCCGAGTTGTCGTCGATCAGCAGCAGCTCCCAGGTGATTCCGCTATCGGAGAGAGCGGCCTGAATGCGCTCGGCCAGGCGAGGGATGTTGGCCGCCTCGCGAAAGGTGGGGACGACGATGGAAACCGCCCGGGGGAGGCTGGGAGCTTCGGGGGCTTGCAGCAGGTTGGGCGTTTCGTTCATCTCGGTTCTTGGAAGGCAGGGAAGGGGGAAAGAAGAAAGCCCCCCCGGGAGCGCCGGCGTCCCGCCCGCAACCCCCGGGAGCGCCGGCGTCCCGCCGGCACCTTATTCTTGCCAACAGCCTGCCATCCAGGGCCGCTCCCTTGGAAGGCGCGCCGGGCTCGCCTTTATGGGGTTCGTTTCCACTTTGCCAGTTGCGGTGCGGGCGGGACGCCCGCGCTCCCGGGTGGGTCCCGCCCGCAACCTTATTCCTGCAAACAGCCTCTCATCCAGGGCGACTCCCTCGTAAAGCGCGCCAAGCCTGCCATTGCGGCGTTCGTTTGCGTTTTGGCAGGTTTAATGCGGGCGGGACGCCCGCGCTCCCGGGTGGGTCCCGCCCGCAACCTTATTCTTGCAAACAACCTCCCATCCAGGGCCAATCCCTTGCAAGGCGCACCAGGCCCGCCTTGACGGGGTTCGCTTCCATGTAACGCATTGCGTCCCAGAGATGGGCCTCATCGCGAACGTAGCGGTCGAAATAGTCTCTCATCCAGAAGGCGCCCTTTCGGCCCAACAGTCGATTCGCGCGCTTGGCGGTGAACGACTTCCAGGAGTGGACAACCCCGTCCAAGGGAAAGCCGGGCAGTGTCTCGATTACGGCGTGCACGTGATTGGGCATGATGACCCACGCCAGAAGCCGATACCGCTCACCGTCGAAATGCAGCAGCGCGTCCCGGACCGTCTCGGCAACACGGGCGTCTTTCAGCCAGCAGGCGCCGTGTCCCTGGTCGGCGAAACGCTCGATTCGGCCGCGAAGCCGCGCACAGCGGGGATCATCGGCCGCTTCGCCGCCACTGAGCTTCAGTTCACCTTTCCAGGCGGCGACCGTCGTGGCGGGAACCGAGTCGACAAGGCGGAAAGTGAGAAATTGCACCGTTCCCGCTTCATCGAAGTGCGGGAGGTAGCCACGATCGTGCCAGATTTTGTGCGGGCGGGACGCCCGCGCTCCCGGGTGGGCTTGCTTCACGAGTCGTATTGCCTCCACCGCGAGGATGGTCCGAGAAAAACGAATGGCCTGCATTGACCGCCTGCCTCGGTGGCCATCCCCCCGGGAGCGCCGGCGTCTCGCCGGCACCTTATTCTTGCCAACAGCCTGCCATCCAGGGCCGCTCCCTTGGAAGGCGCGCCGGGCTCGCCTTTATGGGGTTCGTTTCCACTTTGCCAGTTGCGGTGCGGGCGGGACGCCCGCGCTCCCGGGTGGGTCCCGCCGGCGCCTGCCCCCTTGCCGACGCAACCGCCCCTGCCTTCGGGCTTGCGCCCGGGGGTACGCTTTCCTCCGGTGGCAGTTCGCTGTTGATCTTGGGAGAATCGGACTCGCAGGTTAGGGCCTGTTAACACTAAACAGCAAAACCATGCTATCCTTGACGGATGGAACTCACCGAAGCGCAGTACCAACGGATCGCCTCGGTCCTGCCAGTGCAACGAGGCAACGTCAGCCTGTCGAACTTGCAGGTGCTCAACGCCATTCTCTATATGGCCGAACACGGCTGCAAGTGGCGGGGATTGCCGCCTCGGTTCGGCAACTGGCATACCATCTATACCCGAATGAATCGCTGGTCGAAAAACGGGGTCCTGGACCGAGTCTTCGAACACCTGCAGCGGGAAAAGATCCTGCACATCAAGCTGGAGGTGTTATCGATCGACAGCACCGCAGTCAAGGTCCATCCCGATGGGACCGGCGCCTTAAAAAAAACGGCCCTCAGTCCATCGGCAAGTCCCGAGGGGGTTGGACCAGCAAAATTCATCTGGTTGCCTCGGATGCTGGAACGGCTCTAAGGGTGTCGCTGTCTCCCGGACAGGCTCACGACGCCCCGGAAGGCCGCAAGCTTCTCCAAGACCTGGGTCCTCAGTTCCAGACCCCGTTTCTGGTGATGGACCGTGCCTATCAAGACAACCAGACGCGGCAACTGGCCTCGGCATTGGGCTATACCCCGGTGGTCCCACCGCTACGGACCCGGGTGGACCCCTGGGAGTATGACCGCCAGATTTACAAGAGGCGCAACGAAGTCGAGCGTTTGTTCCGTCGGTTGAAGGGCTATCGCCGCATTTTCACTCGCTACGAGAAACTCGATGCCCTCTTCCTCGGATTTATCTTGTTTGCTCTCATCTTCGAGGCGCTTCGCTAGTGTTAACAGGCCCTAGTCGGAGGCGTGCTGTTCAGTTTGCCCCAAGAGTTTGTCGCGTAGAACAACACCTGGCACCTTAAGCACTGTTTCGACATCAATGCCATGCTCAGAAGCACAATTATCCAAGAGCAGTTTCTGGTCAGCCCAGCCGCCGCCCCACAAGACGGGGCGGATCATACAGGATGAAACCGGGGAGGTTTCAGACAAGGGGAGACCTTCAAGCTTTGGACGTGTGTGAAACAAAACTCCTGAATTTCATAGGGAGATTTGCCGATCACTTCCTTTGAAACTTCCTCCACGATTTGATCGGCCCATTCTCCAGCACTGATGTTGTGGGCGATTTTTTCCCCAAAATCGGTGAGACGCAGCGGGCTGGAGGCAGACAATGGGGGATTGGGAAGTCTCTGCAGAATCTCCTTGATGTCATCACGGACTTCTTTCATGAACTCCTTGAAGCTCGATCTGTCGGAATTGACTTTCCCATGCCAATCTCCAAACTTGAACATCAGAGCCAGCAACGTAACCAGGACACCCACGAGACCCGCTACTATTCCAATCCAAACATAGGTCGAAGTGCCTGCCGTGGCAGTACTGAGTACGGCTTCCATTGTCGTCACCGAGGGCATGTGAGGCACATGCGTTTTAACGTGCCAAGCAGGGGGCACGCTGCTTCATCGCGTTGGGAACATGGGTGAGCGGGGCAAAGATTGTACTGAAAACTCTGCCAAAATCCAATGGTATCATAGGTCATCCCCGCAGCTCCGCCACGATCTCACGGGCGGCCTGCCTGGCCTTTTCGGGCTGGTCGGGCGGGAAGGAGATGGCGGCCACCACCGGATGGCCGCCGCCCCCGTAGCGCTCGCAGATGCGGGCCAGGTTGTGGCGGCGCGGGTTGGGGCTCCAGGGGTTGGAGCCCACCGAGACCTTGGTGCGCTCCGGAAGCTGCATCAGGCTGACGTGGTATTCGCATTCGGGGTGGAGATGGTAGGGAATGAATTTGTTGTAGCCCTCCAGGCCGAAGGGGATCAGGTCGAAGAAGGTCACCCCCCGGCTGCATTCGGAAACCTCCCCGATGATGAGGATGTTCTCCAGGTGGCGCCGGTGCAGGGGACCGTAGCGGTCGAGCACCTCGGCGTGAGCGGCCACCTGGCGGAGGGGCTCCCGGGAGAGCCGGCGGATGATGCGGTGGGCGAAGGCGGTGTCGCGGTTGGCCTCGATGACGGCGGCCAGCTTCTGAGCCGGTTCCCCCACCTCGACCGCCGCCCGGGCGCTGGCGTAGAGGGCGCCGTCCACGATGTCGGCCCAGTGGATGAGGTCCTCCAGCACCCCCGGGTCGAATCCGAAGCGGCTGTGGCCGATGGCGGCGATCATCCTGGCGCAGGACTTGTAGCCGGGATCGTGGAACATGCGGTCGCTGTTCCGGCTGCGGAAGTGGGCCTCGTCCTCGGGAGTGAGAAAGGCGCTGGCGTGGTGGTCGAACCACCAGGTCAGCCGCTCGTGGCTGGCGTACTTGAAGTCCACGATGGCGTTCTCGTCCCCGCCGAAGAGGTGGTCGGGAAAGGTCTGGCGGGGCTGGTGGGCCATGCCGAAGAGTTGAAAACCGGCCCCGGGTTCGATCCTGGAGAGGTAGAGGCGCATGAAGACGGCGGCCGAGCAGGCGCCGTCGAAGCAGTTGTCGTGATAGAGGATGTGGCAGTTCATGCCGCTTCCACTGATGGGCTCCAGTGCGCCAGGCAGGATGTCCTCGGCTGAGGAAGGCCTAGTAGTACCAGAGTCATCCCCTCCAGACAAGCACTTTGAGGAATGAGGAATGGCTTTCGGCTCGGGGGGGAATCCCCGTCCCGGAGGGATCTCCGACTTGTGGTACCATGGCTGGCGGGGCGCGGCGGGGCCCGCCTGCTGGGCCTTCCGGCGCCCTCCGAACCGGCCAAAGGAGATGGGTCCATGGAGTGGTTGAACCTGCTGATGCGCTGGCTGCACCTGGTGTCGGTGGCCGTCCTGGTCGGATCGGCCGCTTTTCTGGTGCTGGTGCTGCGGCCCGCCCTGGGCGCCCGGAGCCGGGAGGACCGGCGCGACTTCTATGCGAGTATCAAGATTCGCCTCAAGATGCTGGTCCACGGCGGGGTCGCCGGGCTCCTGATTTCGGGTCTCTACAACATCCACCTGGGCTGGCGGACCGCCCTGGCGCCCAACCTGGAGGTCTTCCTGGCCAAGCTCGGGCTGGCGCTGGCGGCGCTGGCGCTGGTCATCACGGCTCTTGCCGGGCGTTCGCCCGGTTCCGACCCGCTCTCCCCGGGAGGCCGCCTGCTGACCTGGGGCCTGGTGCTGGGCCTGGCGGTGGTGGTCCTGTCGGCCTACCTGCGGTCGCTGCATTCCTGATCGGTCCGGCGGGCATGGTCCCCCTGCGGCCGGGGTCGGGCGGATTCGGGCGGCAGGGACGGCTTGGGGGAGCGGCATGATCGGCTTCGATCTCTCCGAGGTCCATCTGAGCGTGCGGGAGCTGGTGCGGCAGTTCGTGTCGCGGGAGGTGCTTCCCGACATCGGCCGGAACGACTCGGAAGGTCGATTCGACCCATCCCTGCTGTCCAAGATGGCCAGGCTGGGCCTGCTCGGTCTCTGCGTCCCCTCCCGCCACGGCGGATTCGATTTCGACTACATCAGCCTGGGCGTGGCCTGCGAGGAGCTGGAATACGGGGATACCTCGCTGCGGGTCATTCTCTCGGTGCACCTGGCGCTGCACGGCCTGACCCTGCTGAGCTGGGGCAGCCGGGAGCAGAAGGAGCGCTGGCTAGAGCCCCAGGCCCGGGGCGAGAAGATCGCCACCTTCGGCTTGACCGAGCCCGACGCCGGCAGCGACGTGTTGGGAATCCGGACCACGGCCCGGCGCGACGGCGCCCACTACATCCTCAACGGCGAAAAGACCTGGATCTCGCTGGCCGACGTGGCCGACCACTTCCTGGTGTTTGCCTGGACCGATCCGGACAGGAGGGAACACCGGGACCATCGCGGCCTGAGCGCCTTTCTGGTGGAACGCACCATGCCCGGGTTCGCCAGCGGGACCCACCACCGGAAGTGGGGCATCCGGGCGGGGAACACCGGCTACTTCAGCCTGCAGGATGTCCGGGTTCCCGCCGCCAACCGCCTGGGAAAAGAGGGCGAGGGATTCAAGATCGCCATGTTCGCCCTGGAGCAGGGACGCTACACGGTGGCGGCCGGAGCCACCGGGCTGATTCGGGCCTGCCTGGACGCCAGCCGGAAGTACGCCCTGGGGCGAAGCACGTTTGAAGAGCCCATCGCCCGCCACCAGCTGGTCAAGCAGATGATCGCCGGGATGGTGCGGGATTACGAGACCTCCCGGCTGCTGTGGCTTCGCTGCGGCTGGCTCAAGAACCAGGGGCGGCGGAACAACCGCGAGACCTCCCTGGCCAAGTGGCACGCCACCGTGGCCTCGGAGCGGGCCGCTTCGGACGCGGTGCAGATCCACGGCGCCTACGGCTTCTCCGACGAATACCCGGTGGGCCGCTACTACCGCAACTGCAAGGGGGCCGTGATCTACGAGGGCACCCGGGAGATCCACACGCTCATGCAGGCAGACTACGCCCTGGGCTTCCGCAGCGACAAGCCCCGCCGCTGCGACCTGCCCCCGGCGCCGGAGTCGTGACGAAACGAAGGGCAGGCGCGAGCCATCGGCATGCGGCTCTTGTTGAAGCGCTATTCAGCGTGTCGTGGGGGAAGCAATTCAAGGTGCGGGAATGAGATGCCGGAGCGCCGAACGGCAGGCAGGCGTTCCACTCGGTCAAGGGCTGGTTGCCGGCCTGGCCTTCAGCTCCGGTTGCTTGATAAGGCGACCCTCGATCCAGCCCTCCACCCGGGCCATGCGCTGTTCCAGGCTGCCCATGCGGTGTTCCAGGCTGTCCATGCGGTGCTCCAGGCTGCCGATGCGATCGCCAAGGACGGTAACGTCTTTGCGTACCAAGTGTATTTCCTGTCGCAGGTCTCCGGTCACCTTGTTGCACACGAGGTGAATTTCCTGTCTCAACTCATGCCGGATATCGGATGAAACCTTCCGGCCAAGGCTGACCAGGGACACGCCCAGGATGGCGGTCGCAATCAATTCCGCGCTGATGGTCATTGCCGATTCTCCTTCCGCATTGACGGACTTGCCGGGAGGGAGATCGGACCAGGCAGGGTGTTCTGTTGTTGAAGACTCACAGCGTTAGTCTACCACGATAGCCAGTGGAAAATGGTGCACGCTGAAGCTGCAGCGAGTCTTGCGGGAAACGGTGTCATGCCAGGGAGAAAGATGAGAGCCCGCCGAACGGCAGGCGGGCGTTCCACTCGGTCAGGGGCTGGTTGCCGGCCTGGCCTTCAACTCCGGTTCTTCTTTGAATCGACCCTCGATCCAGCCTTCCAATCGGGCCATGCGTTGCTCCAGGCTGCCCATGCGGTGCTCCAGGCTGCCGATGCGATCGCCAAGTGCGGCGACATCTTTGCGCACGAGGTGAATTTCCTGTCGCAACTCATGCCGGATATCGGACGAAACCTTCCATCCAAGGCTGACCAGGGATACGCCCAGGATGGCGGTCGCAATCAATTCCGGGCTGATGGTCATTGCCGATTCTCCTTCCACTTTGACGGACTTGCCGAGAGGGAGATCGGACCAGGCAGGGAGTTCTGTTGTTGAAGACTCACAGCATTAGTCTACCACGATAGTCAACGGAAAATGGCGCACGCTGAAGCTGCAGCGAGTCTTGGGGGAAACGGTGTTATGCCAGGGAGAAAGATGAGAGCGCGCCGAACGGCAGGCAGGCGTTCCACTCGGTCAGGGGCTGGTTGCCGGCCTGGCCTTCAGCTCCGGTTCTTCTGTAAGGCGACCCTCTATCCAGCCTTCCAAGCGGGCCATGCGTTGCTCCAGGCTGCCCATGCGTTGCTCCAGGCTGCCCATGCGATCGCCAAGTGCGGCGACATCTTTGCGCACGAGGTGAATTTCATGGCGAAACTCTCCGGTCAGCTTATTGCGCACGTGGTGAATTTCCTGTCGCAGGTCTCCGGTCACCTTCCATCCAAGGCTGACCAGGGACACGCCCAGGATGGCGGTCGCAATCAATTCCGGGCTGATGGTCATGGCTGATTCTCCTTCCGCATTGACGGACTTGCCGGGAGGGAGATCGGACCAGGCAGGGTGTTCTGTTGTTGAAGACTCACAGCGTTAGTCTACCACGATAGCCAGTGGAAAATGGTGCACGCTGAAGCTGCAGCGAGTCTTGCGGGAAACGGTGTTATGCCAGGGAGAAAGATGAGAGCCCGCCGAACAGCAGGCGGGCGTTCCACTCGGTCAGGGGCTGGTTGCCGGCCTGGCCTTCAGTTCCGGTTCTTCTTTGAATCGACCCTCGATCCAGCCTTCCAATCGGGCCATGCGTTGCTCCAGGCTGCCCATGCGGTGCTCCAGGCTGCCGATGCGGTCGCCAAGTGCGGCGACATCGTTGCGTACGAGGTGAATTTCCTGTCTCAACTCATGCCGGATATCGGATGAAACCTTCCGGCCAAGGCTGACCAGGGACACGCCCAGGATGGCGGTCGCAATCAATTCCGCGCTGATGGTCATTGCCGATTCTCCTTCCGCATTGACGGACTTGCCGGGAGGGAGATCAGACCAGGCAGGGTGTTCTGTTGTTGAAGACTCACAGCGTTAGTCTACCACGATAGCCAGTGGAAAATGGTGCACGCTGAAGCTGCAGCGAGTCTTGCGGGAAACGGTGTTATGCCAGGGAGAAAGATGAGAGCCCGCCGAACGGCAGGCGGGCGTTCCACTCGGTCAGGGGCTGGTTGCCGGCCTGGCCTTCAGTTCCGGTTCTTCTTTGAATCGACCCTCTATCCAGCCTTCCAAGCGGGCCATGCGTTGCTCCAGGCTGCCCATGCGATCGCCAAGTGCGGCGACATCTTTGCGCACGAGGTGAATTTCATGGCGAAACTCTCCGGTCAGCTTATTGCGCACGAGGTGGATTTCCTGTCGCAACTCATGCCGGATATCGGACGAAACTTTCCATCCAAGGCTGACCAGGGATACGCCCAGGATGGCGGTCGCAATCAATTCCGCGCTGATGGTCATTGCTGATTCTCCTTCCACTTTGACGGACTTGCCGAGAGGGAGATCAGACAAGGCAGGGAGTTCTGTTGTTGAAGACTCACAGCATTAGTCTACCACGATAGTCAACGGAAAATGGCGCACCCTGAAGCTGCAGCGAGTCTTGGGGGAAACGGTGTCATGCCAGGGAGAAAGATGAGAGCGCGCCGAACGGCGGGCAGGCGTTCCACTCGGTCAGGGGCTGGTTGCCGGCCTGGCCTTCAGCTCCGGTTCTTCTGTAAGGCGACCCTCTATCCAGCCTTCCAAGCGGGCGATGCGTTGCTCCAGGCTGCCGATGCGATCGCCAAGTTTGGCAACGTCATTACGCACGTGGTGAATTTCCTGTCGCAGGTCTCCGGTCACCTTCCATCCAAGGCTGACCAAGGACACGCCCAGGATGGCGGTCGCAATCAATTCCGGGCTGATGGTCATTGCTGATTCTCCTTCCACTTTGACGGACTTGCCGAGAGGGAGATCGGACCAGGCAGGGAGTTCTGTTGTTGAAGACTCACAATGTCAGTGTACCACAAAAAGCCCCACCTGGCATGAATTCCACCCAACCCTCCGGCCGCCGCCGGCCCTCGTTTCTCTTGCTGGCGGGCTCCGGGATCTGCTGCGCCGCCATCCTGCTGTTCCCCTGGCTGGTCCTGGAGGGCGAGGCCGCGGCGGCCCTGTCGATCCGGTTCTTCTTCTCCCACCTCTGCCACCAGGACCCGCTGCGGTCCCTGAGCCTGGCGGGCGTCTTCCTGCCGGTGTGCAGCCGCTGCCTGGCCCTCTACCTGGGCGGGTTCCTGGGAGTGCTGTCGGCCCCACTGGCCCGCGGCCATGCCGCCTGGCTGCTGGGCCGCCGGGCCCTGCTGCTGGGGCCGTTGCTGCTCACGGGTCTGGACGTCGGCCTCGACCTGGTTGGAGTCTGGAGCGGCGCCCTCTGGTCGCGGGTCGCCACCGGCGGGTTGGCCGGCACGGCCTTGGGGCTCTACGCGACCCTTTACCTGGAAAGCCGGACCCGTGCGGAGCCTGTACCGCATCGCGGGAATATGGGACAATGACCTGGAGGGTGAAGCGACTGCAAGAGTGCGGCGTCCACAAGAGAGCGGCGCCATCCCGGATTGGATCGGTCAGAGTCGCAAGAGAGGCAAGCATGAGCGTTTCGTTCAGGGCGAGAAAAGAGGTCTGCCGTATCCTGCTGGCGGGCCTGGCGAGCGGATTGCTTCTGCTGAGCCCCGCCGGTGCTCCGCTGGCCCCCCATGCCTTGGGGGACTCTATCGAGAAACTGCGGGACAAGCTGAAAAGCAGGAAGGCCGGCGACCGCAGGAAGGCCGCCAGTGAACTGGGAGAGACGCTCGGCAGGGAGGCTACCCCCCTGCTGCTGGGGGCGGTGGGGGACAAGGACCGCCAGGTTCGCCGCGCAGCCGTCAAGTCTCTGGGTCTCATCAGGGATCTCGACGCCGTCACCATGCTGTTGACCGCTCTCGAAGATGGGGTCCCCGAGGTGCGGCAGGAGGCCGTCATCGCCCTGGTCAACCTCTACACCGAGAAGGATGCCGGCTCGTTTCTGACCCGGGAGGCCAAGCGCCTTTACGCGCGGCTGAACCCTTTCAGCGGCCCGGTCGCCAGCGACGACACCGTCATCGAGCCCGACGTGAAGGTGGCCCCGGCGGTCATCGACGGCATTGCCGCGCGGCTGCGCGACTCCAACAGGATGGTGCGTTTCTATGCGGCCAACGCCCTGGGGGTGTTGCGCGGACGGGCGGCGATTCCCAAGATGGTCGAGGGCATGATGGGCGCCGAGCCCAACCTGCAGGTGGCCATCCTGCGGTCGTTCTACAAGATCAGGGACCGCTCGGTGGCCGGGGAGGTCCAGCCCTATCTTCTCAACGCCAACAAGAAGGTGCGCAACAAGGCCATCCTGACCCTGGGGCTCTTCAGGAGCCTGGAGGCGCTGCCCCAGATTCAGACGCTCTACGATCAGAATCCCGGCCGCGACGTCCGGCTGCACTGCCTGGAGGCCATGGCGCTCATTGGGGACTCCAGCTCTCTGCCCGTGTTTCGTCGCCACCTGAGCGACGGCGGACCCAAGTACCGCCAGTTTGCCGCCGAGGGCATCGGCCGGGCGGGAGACGGTTCAGCGGCGGCGGAGGTTTCGCGGGCCATTCGCGAGGAGAAGAAGCCGGCGCCGCGGCTGGCCATGAGCTTTGCCCTCTACAGCCTGGGGCGCACCGAGCACCTGGATCCGATGGTGGCGGCCCTCAAGGAGCGGATGATCCACCAGCAGGCCCAGGCCTACCTGATCGAGTTGAAGGCCAGGGTGTCGCCCGAACTGGTGAACTACCTGAATGACAGCAGCCCCGTGGTCCGCAGGAGACTCTGCCTGGTTCTGGGGAAGATCGGGGACAGGGCTACCGCCCGGAAACTGCGGACCCTGCTGAAAGACGACGACCCCGAGGTGGTGTCGGAAGCCACCCGGGCCCTCCGCCGCATCGGGGCGCGCTAGCCCGCATTTCTCGAAAGCTCCGGCAGCTTCTGCCGGCGACGAAAACAAAAAACCCCCGGGCTCGGCCCGGAGGTTTCAGAAACGCTGTCAAGGCTGCGTCAACGTCCGCCCTCAGGCATGCGCCAGGGGGATGCAGTGGTCACTTCTCTTGCTTTGCCAATTCTCCCCGGGTGAATCCGTCGAACAGTCCTTCCAGCCGCGCCATCCGTTCTCTGAGATCGGCCACATCCTCTCGAACGTAGTGGATTTCCTGTTTGAGCTCCTGTCGGATATCGGACGAGACCTTCCATCCGAGGCTGAGCAGGGATATGCCGAGAATGCCGATGGCAATCAACTCCGGGCTGATTATCATTGTCGTTGCTCCTTTCACTATGACGAACCTGCCGAGAGGGAGATCAGACAAGTTGGGGGATTCTGGTGTTGAAAGCTCACCCGAACAGTATACCACGACAAGCCGGGTGGTTTGGAGGTTGACAGGACGCCAGCCCGGTATGCCACGGTAAATCCGACCTGAGAGGAGAGTGCCCGCGCCATACGAGCTTGACAGCGGCTCCCTTTCGCCTTAAGATTTTCCTGTCTTCTCCCTCCCGCTGCATCTCCCTCGGAAGTCGGCCCGTTCGGTTTTTCAGACCGTGACGGGCCGGCGAACGGCCCCCCAACGGCTCTCCCCAGGGGGCCGGACTCTGCCGCGTTCTCCCTCTTTTTTCCCTCTCCACCGGGTTGTGCAGGAGTTTGCGGATGGGTCTGTTCTCCGGAACCGAATCCCTGGCCGGCTTGGACCTGGGGTCCAGCGCCGTCAAGGCGGTGGAGCTGCGCCGCGTCCGGACCGGTTTCGAGCTGGTCGGGGCCGGACTGGAGCCCCTGGAGCCGGGGGCGGTGGCCGAGGGAGCCATCGAGGAGCCGGACTCGGTGGCGGAAGCCATCCGCAGGGTCTTCGGCCGAAGCCGGATCAGGTCCAGGAAGGTGGCCACCTCGGTTTCGGGGAACTCGGTGATCGTCAAGAAGCTCAGCCTGCCGGCGATGAGCCGGGAAGAACTGGAGGAATCCATCCAGTGGGAAGCCCGGCAGGTGATTCCCTTCGAGCTGTCGGACGTGCATCTGGACCACCAGGTTCTGGCAGGCGCCGCGGGCGGGGGAGACACCCAGGTGCTGCTGGTGGCGGCCCGCAAGGAGAGCGTCGCGAGCCGCCTGGAGGTCATCGCCAGGGCCGGCCTCTCTCCCGCGATCGTGGATGTGGACTGCTTTGCCCTGCAGAACGCCTACGAGGCCAACTACGGTCCCGGTACCTCGGTCACGGCCGCGCTGCTCCATATCGGCGCCGCCGTCACCAACGTGGTGGTGACGCGGGACGGCATCCCGCTGTTCACCCGTGACCTGCCTGCCGGCGGCAACCGCTTGACCGGACTGCTGCAAAAGCAGCTCCGCATCGATTTCGAGGATGCCGAGCGGATGAAGAGGGAAAGTGCGGTGGAAGCCCTGGAAGCGGGGCCGTGCGGCGCACTCCTCCAATCGGCGATGGAGACCCTGCTGCTGGAGACTCGCAAGAGCCTGGACCTGTTCGAAGCCGCCGCCGAGGGCGACTCCATACAACGGGTGTACCTGAGTGGCGGGTGCTCCGAACTGGCGGGGCTGACGGAGCGGCTGCAGAGCGGGCTCGATCTTCCCCTGGAGCTCCTGGACCCCTTCAAGAGCATTGCCGTCGGGAGAGGTGTCGAGGAGGAGAGCCTCTACCGGCAGGCTCCCAGCCTGGCGGTGGCGGTGGGCCTGGCTCTGAGGGGCTTCCATGATTAGGATCAATCTGGCGGGAGATGCCGGAGCCGGGTTGGAGAGCCCGCCTGCGCGGTCGGGCCGGGTCAGTCGGGGTCGCACTCTTCAGAGGGTGTTGGCCTTGGGGGTGATCCTGGGCGCGGCGGCCGTCATCTTGAATTGGCGCATGGAGCAGGCGGCCCGCAGCCGGAGGCTGGAGGCCCGGATTCAGCAGGTGCGCCGGCAGAGGCAGCAGCACCAGGAACTGGCCCGGGAACTCCAAAGGCTGGAACAGAGGGGCCGGTCGATGGAGCGGCGCATCGGGGCCATCGAGCGGCTCAGGGCGCTCCAGGCGCGCCCGGTCAGGGTTCTGGATCTGCTGAGCGACTGCGTCCAGGCGATTCCGGGGCTGCGTCTTCAGGAACTGAGCCGGAAGAACGGGATTCTATCGCTCCGCGGCCTGGTGGGGGAGTCCTCCAGGGTCTCGGCATTCATCGCTCGTTTGCAGAGCACCGGCGAATTCCACCGGGTGGAGCTGATCCGGTTCCAGGAGCAGGATGGCCAATACGCCTTCGCTCTTGCCCTTGAGGGAGCCGTTCCCGAGGAGGCCGGCAAGGGAGTGGAGGAGGCGGCGACCGGCCCCCCACCGCATCGGCCTTCGCCATCCGGCTCGGCCGTTTGCCGGCGTCGGCGTCTGCCCCCCACCGCAGAAGCCTTCGCCATTCGGCTCGACTTCTGCGACTCCCCCTCAAGGGGGGAGTGATACTTGAGTTTCTGTGGTTTCAGACACGCCCCAAGAGGAAACCCGCATGCCCCTCACCACCCCCCTCATTCCTCCCTGGCTGCAACGGCTGAGCATTCCCCCGGCTTTGGGCGGACTGGTCCTGGCGCTGGGCTGGTATCTCTTCGTCTCCGGGTACGGAGCTGAAATCGAGTTGCAGCGGCAGCAGTTGAGCGCCTTGAGCCGGGAGTCGGGACAGGGAGCGAGTCTGGAGCAGCAGCTCCAGGACCGGTCGAGCCGAAACCGGCGGCTGGCCTCCAGGCTGGCGAGCCTGCAGGCCGCCCTGCCGGAGGATGAGCCGGCGTCCGGCCTGTTGCGTCAACTGCAGGAGGAGGCGGCGGCGTCCGGATTGAAGGTGAAGAGCATTCGAAGGATGCCCGCACAGGAGGGAAAGGACTTCTCGCGGGAGCCCCACGGGCTGGTGCTGGCCGGCGCCTACCACGATCTGGGAGACTTTTGCGGCAAGCTGGCCGGGCTGGCCCCCATCGTGAGCCTGGAAGACCTGCGGATCTCCGCTGCCGGACCGGAGGATTCCCCCCACACGCTCACCGCCGACCTCGCCGTTGTCCTCCACCGCTACCAGCCGGCCGCCCCTGCGGTCGAGGCTCCTGTCGATCCTGCACCCCCCGCTCGGCGGACACCCTTCCGCTACCGGACCCGGGGGAGGCGAGATCCATTCCGCCTCCCCCGGGCGCCCGAGTCCGCTCCCCCCGACGCCCCCGCTGTCGTCAGGCCGCGGGGATTGAAGGGCCAACGGGTGTCGGAGCTCAAGCTGGTGGGGCTGGTGAAGGCTGGAGAAGAATTCACGGCCCTGGCCACCGGTCTCCAGGACCAGTCCTTTCTGCTGAAAAAGGGCGACCGCCTGCTGGACGGCAGGGTGCTGGAGATCCGCGGGGACGGGGTGGTCTTTTGTCACCGGCCCGAGAGCGGCGCTGGAGGGAAGCGCAGCCGCCGGGTGGTCAAGAGGCTGCACGAGGCGCCGGTGGAGGCCGGCGATGAGAGGTGACGCCCGGCTTGTCCTGGCCCGCATTTCTCACCAGGGGGCGTGACGATGGCGCAGGAATTTTCCCCTCGGCGCGTGCTCGGGAGCGAAGAGCGTAGCGGTCGCTGCGGTCGAGCGAGCATGGATGGGCCGAGGGGAAAAGGACCATCCAGGGCGCGCCCGGCACCGTCTGTAGGCTGAAGCCTTCCAACAGAGCGCTGCAAGATGTCAAAAACGAACACTCTTCGACCCCGGGCTCAGCGGCCTGGCGAGATATGCGGGCGAGTCCTGTGGGGATGCGGGCTGAGGCTCTGCTGGCTGGCAGTCTCCGGGCCGTGGGGCTGGTGCGACGCGGCGGAGCCGGGCGGGCCGCCACCCAAGCCCGTCGCCGAGGCGCAGCTTGCGGCTTCCCCGGCGGAGGCCGGCTACTCCGGGGAGCGCATCTCTCTGGAGCTGAAAGACGCCGACCTCAAGGACTTCTTTCGGCTCATTGGCGGGATCAGCGGCCTCAACATCGTCCTGGACCCCGACGTGGAAGGGTCGCTCACCCTCTTCCTCAAGGAAGTGCCCTGGGACCAGGCTCTGGACGTGGTGCTGGAGAACCAGGGCATGGGCAGGCGCCTGAGCGGCAGCGTGCTCAGGATCGCCAGACTGTCGACCCTGGAGGCGGAGCAGCAGCGGCAACAGCGGCTGGCCCAGGCCAGGGTGGCGGCTGCCGAGCTCGAGACCCGGATTCACCGCCCCAGCTTCGCCAAGGCGGCCGAACTGAGTCCCGTCCTCAAGAAAGCCCTCTCCCCCCGGGGAGACATCATCGTGGATGAACGCACCAACGCCCTGGTCATTTCGGACATTCCTCCCAGGCTGAAGGCGGTGGAGGCCCTCTTGGGCCAACTGGACCGCAAGGTCCGCCAGGTGGAGATCGAAGCCCGGGTGGTGGCTGCCAGCCAGAGCTTTCTGCAGGACATTGGAATTCAGTGGAACGCGCTCTACGGCGGGCAGGGGCGGAGAGGGCGGCAGGAGGAATCGAATCCCGGCACTGCCTTCAGCCGCTTTCCGGTGCTGGATGCTCCCGCCGCCGAGGGAGAGCCGGCCGCGGGGGAGGAACGCCCGAGGCTGAGCCTCGACCTTCGAATGGGCGCGCCCGCCAACCCCCTGAACCTGGCTGCCGGTCTGGCGGCCGACTTTGTTCTCGACACCCTCATCACCGCCGCCGAGCGCAAGGGGAACGCCAAGCTGCTCTCCAAGCCCAAGATCCTGACCCAGAACAACGTGGAAGGGGTGGTGAAGCAGGGGGTCCAGATCCCTATCCAGACCACCGTGAACAACACCGTCTCGGCCCGCTTCATCGACTTCGTGCTGCGGCTCACCGTGACCCCGCAGATTACCCGACAGGACGCCATCCTGCTGAGCGTGGACATCGAAAATTCCACTCCCGATTTTTCCCGCCAGGTCCAGGGGATTCCCACCGTCAACACCCACCAGACCACCACCACCATCCTGGTGGAAAACGGCGGCACGGTGGTGATCGGGCGAATCCTCATCGACAGCCGGCAGGACAGCCGCAGCCAGGTGCCCGGGTTGGGCGAAATCCCAATCCTGGGCGCCCTCTTCCGGAACCGCTCCCTGGTCCAGGAAACCCGGGAGTTGCTGTTCTTCCTTTCTCCGCGGATTCTATAGGGGGCGGAGAACTCCGGAAAGGCGATCCACGAGGCGTGCGACGCGAAGAGAGTTGTCCGGGAAGCGGCGCGAAGGGCCGCAAAGGGACACCGAGGCGCGCGGGAACTGATTGGGTTTGACCATGTTAGAATTGTAGTCGTCAAGGCGAAAGGAGTGGGCAGTGGAAAACCAGTTGATCCAGTGGTTGCCCTTGTTCGGGTTTGGTTCCGTTTTGACTCTCCTCATTGCAATCATTGGGGTAGGCGTGGGGCTATGGCGCAATGCCGGCCAAGCCCATGCCGCCATTGGCAGGAACATCGACGACCTCAGAACGGAAATCCGTGGTGTCAGGACAGACCTCGGAACGGAAATCCGTGGTGTCAGGACGGACCTCGAAACGGAAATCCGTGCTGTCAGGACAGAAATGGGGACGGACATCCAGGGCGTCCAGGGTGAAGTGTCCGAACTCCGCTCCGAAGTGAGGACGGACATCCAGGGCATCCGGGGTGAAATGTCCGAGCTCCGCTCCGAAGTGAGGACGGGCATCCAGGGCGTCCGGGGTGAAATGTCCGAGCTCCGCTCCGAAGTGAGGACGGACATTCAAGGTGTCCGGGCTGAGGTGTCCAATCTTCGAAAGGACGTATCCGGTCTTCAAGTCGAAATGGGCAAGGTCGCAACCGACCTCGGTTGGATCAAGAACAGGATGGGCGGACCGATTGAAAGTGAAAAGAGATAACGATCGTCTTCCGGTCTTGCTTCGTACTCCCGCATGAATTTCTTCCTGGACGTTTCTCTCCTGCCCCCGGCGTGACCTTCCTGACCTTCCTGGATATTGTAATTGCCGATAGCTCTGGCTATACTTAGCCGCTATTCCGGCGAAAGCAGCCTCTGCCGCGGCCGGATGGGCCGGTGGCGAAACCCAGCCGGCGGCCGGGAGGAAAGAGGAGCGACCGGATGAACATCGATCAGATCAGGGAGTTGATCCAGGCGGTATGCGACAGCGGGATCACCGAGCTGGAGTTGGAACGGACCGGAGTCAAGATCAGAATCCGCAAGGAGGCTTCCTCATCCCCGGCCGGCTCGCCCGTCGTGACAGTGGAGAGCACCACCGGAGGAATCGCCCCGGAACTGCCGGGCGCTGCCGTAGGGGAAACCCCCGAGGGAGCGGCGGCGCCCCCTCCCGCGGCCGCCGAGCCCGACCTGCACGTGATTCGATCGCCCATGGTGGGGACCTTTTACCGGGCGGCCAAACCGGACGCCGATCCCTTCGTCCAGGTGGCCGACAGGGTGAGGTCCGGGCAGACCCTGTGCATCGTGGAGGCCATGAAGCTGATGAACGAGATCCCCTCGGACGCCGAAGGGGAAGTCGCGGAGATCTACGTAAACAACGGCGAGCCCGTGGAGTACAATCAGGCGCTCTTCGGGATTCGCCGAACGGGATGATCTGCGGTCCGGATCGGGCTCCGGCGACCGGTCCGGAGGCCTTCCCTGGGACCGTGCCGGATCTCCTCCGGTCCTCCCTCCAGCCTCATCCCCATCCATAACTCCGGAAAGGCGGGTCGAACCCGCGCGAGAACGGCGGAAGTCATCATGTTCAAGAAAATTCTGGTGGCCAACCGTGGCGAGATCGCACTGCGCGTGATCTGCGCCTGCCGAGAGCTGGGCATCCGGACGGTCGCCATCTTTTCGGAGGCCGACAGGGACTCGCTGCACGTCCGCTTCGCCGATGAAGCCGTCTGCGTGGGTCCGGCGCGCAGCTCGGAGAGCTATCTCAAGGTCCCCAGCGTCATCAGCGCGGCCGAGGTCACCGACGTGGACGCCGTTCACCCGGGCTACGGCTACCTGGCCGAGAACGCCTACTTCGCCGAGGTCTGCGAAGCCTGCAACGTCCGCTTCATCGGACCCTCGCCCCAGGTGATCCGGCTGATGGGAGACAAGGCCAGTGCCCGGGCACGCATGGCCCAGGCCGGGCTGGCGGTGCTGCCGGGGAGCCGGGGTGCCCTGGAGTCGCTGGACCAGGCGCTCGAGGTTGCCTCCGACATCGGCTATCCCGTCATCGTCAAGGCCGCGGCCGGGGGAGGGGGGCGCGGCATGAGAATCGTGCGCAGCCCCGGCGAGCTGTCGTCCGCTTTCTCGACCGCCGAGAACGAGGCCAGGCTGGCCTTCGGGGTACCCGATCTCTACCTGGAAAAGTACCTGGAAAAGCCCCGCCACATCGAGTTCCAGGTGATGGGGGACCGGCACGGCAAGGTGGTTCATTTCGGGGAGCGGGAGTGTTCCATCCAGCGCCGCCACCAGAAGCTGATCGAGGAATCGCCTTCCGTGATCGTGGACGAGGACATTCGTGAAAGGGTCGGCAGGCAGGTGGAAGATGCGCTGGCCGAGGTGGGATACTCCGGCGCCGGAACGGTGGAGTTCCTGGTGGACGAAGATCGGAACTTCTATTTCATGGAGATGAACACCCGAATTCAGGTGGAGCATCCCGTCACCGAGATGGTGGCCGGCGTGGATCTGGTCAAGCTGCAGATCCGGATGGCCGCCGGGGAGCCCCTGGAGCTGGAGGAACCCCTCAGGCTGCGGGGCCACAGCATCGAATGCCGCGTCAACGCCGAGGACCCCGAAACCTTCAGGCCCTCGCCGGGGAGGATCACCGCCTTCCACGTGCCTGGAGGCGCGGGGGTGCGGGTGGACACGGCCGTCTATTCCGAGTGTCGGATCTCCCCCTACTACGACTCCCTGATCGCCAAGCTGGTGGTGCATGCGCCCAGCCGCCCGGAAGCCGTTTGCAGGATGGAGCGGGCCCTGGAGATGTTCATCGTTGAAGGTGTGCGCACTTCCATTCCGCTGCACCAGAGGATCATGAAGGAACCCGATTTCCTGGCCGGCCGCCTGGATACCGGGTTCATGGAGCGCTACGCCTGACCGGCGGGCCGCCACTCCAGGGGCCGGTTCCGCGGGTAGCGTCCGTGTCGGCAGGGCGGAGGCGCTCCTTCCCGGCCCATGCCGAAGCTCTTCCCGCTCTACCCCATCATCGACCTGGCGGTGCTGCAGCAGCCGCTGGAACCGGTCCTGGCCGGGCTGGCCGGAGCCAGGGTGCAATGGGTCCAACTGAGGGGGAAGGAGCTTTCTTCCGGGGACCTGTTCCAGGAGTGCCGCCGCCTGGTGGCACTGGCGCGCCCGCTCGGGCTGAAGGTCATCGTCAATGACCGCGCCGACCTGGCCTGGGTCTGTGGGGCCGACGGGGTCCACCTGGGGCAGGAGGATCTGCCCGCCGCCGAGGCCCGAAGGATTCTGGGCGAGCAGGCCATCATCGGACTCTCGACTCATGGGCCGGCCCAGGCCCGCCAAGCCCAGGAATCCCCGGTGGACTACGTTGCCATCGGGCCGGTCTTTCCTACCCGGACCAAGGAAAATCCCGACCCGGTGGTGGACCGGCAGGAGCTTCGAGTCATCCGGGAGCAAGTCGCCAAGCCGCTGGTGGCCATCGGCGGGATCACCCTGGAGAACGTCCGGCCGCTGTTCGAGTCGGGAGTGGACTCGGTGGCCGTCATCCGGGACCTGCTGCTGGCCGATGACATCCGGCAGCGGGCCGCCGGCTACCGGGAGCTGGCCCACCGGGCGGCAATGCGGGCCATGGGACTGCAAGGCGGCGGAGAGCCGCAGGATCTTTCCCCGCGCTGCCGGGCCGGCCGGCAGCAGGAAAGGGGCAAGGAGGCAGGATGATCCGGACAGCCGACGCGGTGGTGATCGGGGCCGGAGTCAACGGCGCCAGCACCGCCTACAACCTGGTCAAGGCCGGACTGCGCAAGGTGGTCCTGCTGGAGAAAGGGCTGATCGCCTCGGGGGGAACGGGACGATCGGCCGCCATCATCCGGCAGCACTATTCCCATCCCGACCTGGTGCGTCTGGTGAAGCGGTCGGTGGAGATCTTCCACCATTTCGACGATGAGATCGGCGGAAGTCCGGGGTTCGTGAACTGCGGCTGGGCCTTCCTGGTCCCCGAAACCGTTTCCGAGGGCTTCAGCGGCAACCTGGAGATGCAGCGGAGCCTGGGCATCGACACCCGTGAGATCGACCAGCGGCAGTTGCTGGAGATGGAGCCCCGAATCGACCTGAACGGCGTGCACCGGATCGCCTGGGAACCCGGGGCGGGCTACGCCGACCCCCATGCCACCACCGCCGCCTACGCCGGGCGGTTCCGGGATCGGGGCGGTCACCTGCTGCCTCTGACCCCGGTGGAGGGCTTGAGCGTGGAGAGAGGGAAGATCGCCGGCGCGCGCACCCCGCAGGGGGAGATCTCGACCGGGGTGGTGGTCAACGCGGCCGGCCCCTGGGCCGGCAGGGTGGCCGCCTGGGCCGGGGTGGAGGCGCCCATCCAGGTGACCCGGGAGGAGGAGATCCTGATGGAGACTTCCGAGGTGGGAGGCCCTCCCCGGCTGGTGTTTTCGGACATGGCCAAGGCCATTTACTACCGTCCCCACGGTTCCTCGCGCACCTTGGTGGGCCGCGGATTTCCCAAGGAGTACCAGCAGGTGGACCCCGACGGCTATGAGCGCTCGGCCGATGCCGACTTCATCCGGGAGACCCGCGACCGATTCCTGCAGCGTTTCCCCTCCTTCGACAGGGCGCTGGCGATTGAAGCCTATACCGGCCTCTACGACGTGACGCCGGACTGGAATCCCATCCTGGGACGGGTGGAAGGGGTCGAGGGTTTCTACATGTGCGCCGGTTTCAGCGGCCACGGCTTCAAGATCGCCCCGGGCGTGGGGGAGCTGATGGCCGAGGACATCGTTGGCGGCCAGGCCCGAACGGCGGACATAAGCCGCTTCTCACTGTCGCGGTTCCGGCGGGGCGACCTGATCGGAGGAGCCTACGGCGGCAACCGGGCGTGACGGGATCAACGAAGTAGCGCAATGAAAAAAGATTTATCCACGAAGTCACACGAAGGACCACGAAGAGACACTAAGTACACTAAAACATAAATACTAATACGTATTATAGGCAGTCTATCGAGGGGTCTTTGAGGTATACTGGACAGCCGGGAGGAGTCCAAGGTGCCTCGTATGAGCCCCTATCAGATCCGATTGACCCAGTCCGAGAGGAGAGAGCTTCAAAGACGAGCCCGCAAGTATACGTTGCCGTATTTTCAGGTTCAACGAGCTCAGATGATCTTGCTCGCTGCCCAAGGACTGTCCAATCACCAGATCGCTCAGCACTTGCATGTCGGCCGGGATATCGTCAGTAAGTGGCGTAAGCGTTTCTTTCAACAGCGCTTGGCCGCTCTGGAGGATCTCAATCGCTCGGGCCGCCCCCGAGCTTTTCCCCCCAGAGATCGTCATTCAGGTTAAGGCCATGGCCTGTGAGTTGCCTGCCCGTCAGGGCGTTCCCCTCTCGCGCTGGAGTCACCACGATCTGGCCCGGCAGGTCTGTCAATCGGGACTGGTGGCTTCCATCAGCGGGACCACCGTCTGGCGCTGGCTCCATGAGGATGCCATCCGGCCCTGGCAGCATCGTTGCTGGCTGTTTCCACGCGATCCGGACTTTTTCGCCAAGGCCAGCCGTCTGCTCGATCTCTACCAAGGCGTTTGGGAGGGCCAACCCCTCCGCCCGGATGAGTTCGTCTTGTGCGCCGATGAGAAAACCTCCATCCAGGCCCGCCAGCGTTGCCACCCCTCTCTGCCTCCTCGGCCCCACTCGCCCCTCAAGATCGAGCATGAGTATCGACGCCTCGGAGCCTGGGCCTATCTGGCTGCCTGGGATGTCCACCAAGCCAAGATCTACGGCCGTTGCGAATCCCGCAGCACCATTGTCACCTTCGACCGCTTGGTCCAACAGGTCATGCATCAGGATCCCTACCGCCAGGCCCATCGGGTCTTTTGGATCGTCGACAACGGCACCTGTCACCGCGGTCCGGCTTCCATTCAACGCTTGCAGCAACGCTATCCCAATCTACGCCTGATTCACGCTCCCATCCACGCCAGTTGGCTCAATCAAGTCGAAATCTATTTCTCCATCGTCCAGCGCAAGGTTCTTACTCCCAATGACTTTCCCTCCCTGTCGGCTCTCTCCCAAAACCTGCGACAGTTCGAACATCATTACCAACTCTTGGCTCGGCCCTTCCGATGGAAGTTCACCAGACATCACCTTCGTCAACTCCTTGCGCGTCTCGACTTGGCGGCCTAATATACGTGGCAATACTTATGAATCAGTGTACTAAGGGGGCCAGTAAGGACAGAAAGGATTGCGGAT
This sequence comes from Terriglobia bacterium, assembly GCA_963665655.1. GTDB lineage: Bacteria > Acidobacteriota > Terriglobia > Versatilivoradales > Versatilivoraceae > Versatilivorator. Next base: position 1,292,735 of record OY762429.1, on the reverse strand, counting down.
TAGTTGACTAACCGCTTCCATTCCAGCTTGCCGTGACTGCCGAAGTTGACCAGGATGCCTATAGGGAAGCCGGTTCCTTTGAGATAGTTGAGAAGTTGGCCCTTCTCAGTTCCCGATAGACGACGAAGCGCCTTGATTTCAACAATGATCTGCTCAAAGCAAACCAGGTCAGCAAAATACTGTTTCTTAAGGGTCGAGCCTTTATAACGAACAGAGATCGGCTGTTGAGCCACAAAAGGGACGTTCCTGGCTCTCAACTCAATTTCCATGGCTTCCTGGTAGATTGATTCCAGGAAGCCTGGGCCAAGCTCACGATGCACCTCAATCGCAGCCCCGACAACGGCATATACTTCGTCTTTCAATATCAAATCCGACACTGCTGCCTCTCAGGGATCCTCGACGCCGGAAGGGCATCACCCCTTTCCAACCCTTGGCGAATGCCTCTCGAACCTCCTCCATTCCCTTAGTGGCCCTTCGTGTTTCCTTCGTGCCCCTTCGTGGATAACTCTTTTAATCCTTCGCGCCCTTTGCGGATAATTCTGTTTTCCCTTCGCCGCTGCCTCGTGGCCTCCCGGTCGATCTCCAGGCTTCCGGGACGCAGAACCACCCCGTAGGACTCCCTGGCGGCCGCCGCGGACACCTTGCCGTCCAGGACGTCCCGGCGGACTGCGTCCGGGTCCCGGCTCATGGGATCCCCCCAGCCGCCTCCTCCGGGCTGGACGTGGCGGATGAGCTCCCCCGGCTGCATGGTCTCGGTCACCATGGTGGGGAGGGTGCGCTCGTCCTCCCGCCCGGGATTCAGGATGCTCATGGACCCCGATCCGGGTTGCCCGCCGTAGAGGCCGTAGGGCAGATGCTCCCTGCGGTCGGAGCGGATGGTCAGGTTGGCCGGCTCCTCCCCCAGGTAGCGCCAGTCCCGGACCACTGCCAGGCCGCCCCGGTAGCGGCCGGCCCCGCCGCTGTCGGCGGCCAGCGCGTACTGTTCCAGGCGCACGGGGTATTCCAGCTCCATCAGCTCGGCCGGAATGTTGGAGATGACGGCTCCGGGGTTGGTCAGGCCGTCGTTGCCGTCCTTGTCGGGGCGGGCGCCCCAGGTCCCGGCCACCAGGTCGAACATGACGAAGGGATCCCGCCCCTTCCGGTAACCCCCGATCAGGATCAGGGAGTTGCCTCCTTCGCCCGCGGCCGGCACCCGGTCGGGCAGCACCTGGGCCAGGGCGCCGAACAGGGCGTCCGACAGGCGGAAGCCCACCACGCCGCGCATGCTGGAGGCGGCCGGCATGACCGGGTTCAGAATGGAGCCCTCCGGGGCGATGACCTCCAGGGGGCGGAAGAAGCCCGAGGTATTGGGGATGTCGGCCCGCATCATGGAGCGCACCGCATACCCGCAGCAGGAGACGGTGAAGGGGAAGGGCGAGTTGATGCCGCCCTTCACCTGGGGGCTGCTCCCGGTGAAGTCGATTTTCAGGGAGTCTCCGCGCACGCTCAGCTTCACCTTGAGCGGGATGGCGCCGGCGTCCACTCCGTCGTTGTCCAGGTAGTCCTCGAAGACGTACTCCCCGTCCGGCCAGGAACGGATCTCGGCCCGCACCACTCTCTCGGTCAGGTTCAGCAGCTCTTCGTAGTAGCGGTCCAGGACCTCGGACCCGTAGCGGTCCACCAGCTTGAGCAGGCCCTTCTCGCCGGTCTTGCAGGCCGACAGCTTGGCCCGGATGTCTCCCAGGGTCATCACCGGGACCCGGACGTTCTTCTCCAGGATCTGAAAGATGCTTTCCGAGGGGCGGCCTTCCTCGTAGAGCTTGAGGGGGGGCAGGCGCAGGCCTTCCTGGAAGATCTCGGTGTTGTCGCAGGCGGCGCTGCCCGGCACCCGCCCGCCCACGTCCAGGTGGTGGGCCACTACCGCCGAGAATCCCACCAGGGAATCCTGCTGGAAGACGGGTTGAAAGATGAAGATGTCGGGCAGGTGGATGCCGCCGTCGAAGGGATCGTTCATGATGAACACGTCCCCGGGCCGGACCCGGCCCCGATACTTGTTCAGAGTGGACTCCAGGGCGAAGGGAATGGAGCCCAACTGGAAGGGGATGGTCACCCCCTGGGAGATCATCCGGCCTCCGCGGTCGCACAGGGCCGTGGAGAAGTCCATGCAGTCTCGGATCACCGTGGAGTAGGCCGTCCGGATCACGGTGTTGGCCATTTCGTCGGCGACGCTGCTGAGAGTGTTGCGGATCAGGCCCAGGGTGATGGGGTCGACCCGGGAATCGCGTTGAGCGGTCATGGCAGGACCTTTCCGGGCCGGTTTCCCTCGCCCGAGGGTTCGGCCAACCGTAGCGACAGGTTGCCGGAGCCGTCGGCCCGGGCCTGCCAGCCGGGAGGGACCACGATGGTGGTGTCGAACTCGTCGATCAGCAGGGGAGCCTGGCGGGGGCTCTTCAGGTCGGTTCTGTCCAGGAGCGGGCACTCCATCCAGCCCTGGTCGGGGCCGAAGTAGGCGCTGCGGCAGGAGTGGGCGGCCCGGCCCGGACTGGCGGACCTCCCGTCACCCAGCAGACTGCGCCGCTGAGCCACCCGGCCGATCAGGCGCAGGTTGACCAGCGTATAGGCCTCCCCCGGACGGGCTCGATGCCCGTAGGTTTTCTGGTGCTCCTCGTCGAAGGCCTGTTCCAGGCGGCGGACGGCGCCGGCGTCCAGGGGACCCTCGGGAAGAGGCAGGGACAGCTCGAAGGACTGGCCGGAATAGCGCAGGTCGGCTTTGCGCAGGATCCGGATCTCGCTGGAAGCGAAGCCCTCTTCCTCCAGAAGCTGCCTGACCTCGGACTCCATGCGCTCCATGAGTCGATTGAGCCTTTCCAGTTCGGCGGTGCGGGAGTCCTGATAGCAGGTCTGGACCCGATGGTGCTCGATGTCGGCCGACAGCAGCCCGAAGGCGCTGAAGAGTCCCGGATGCAGGGGGACTACCGCCTGGCTCATCTCCAGGGAACCCGCCATGCCGCAGGCGTGGATGGGGCCGCTGCCGCCGAAGGCGAACAGGACGGCATCCCTCAAGTCGCGGCCGCGCTCGGTGGAAACGGCCCGCACCGCCCGGATCATGGTGGAGTTGGCCAGCAGGTGCACGCCGTAAGCCGCCTCGATCAGGTCCAGGCCCAGGGGCTCGGCAATCTGTTTCGACAGGGCCTGCTCGGCCTTGCGGCGGTTGAGGGGCAGGCCGCCGCCCACCAGCCCCTCGGGGTTGATGTAGCCCAGCAGGAGGTTGGCGTCGGTGATGGTGGCCTCGGTCCCCCCCTGGTCGTAGCAGACCGGTCCCGGCGAGGCCCCGGCGCTGCGCGGCCCGATGTTCAAGGCCCCGCCGGCGTCCAGCCAGGCGATGCTGCCTCCCCCTGCGCCCACTTCGGCCACGTCGATGGCCGGAATGCGGATCAGGTGCCCCCCGCCCTTGATCAGGCGGCTGACGCTGGAAAGCGAGGAGCCCACCTCATACTCGGCGGCGATCTGCAGGGCGCCCTCTTCGATGATGGAGGCCTTGGCGGTGGTGCCCCCCATGTCGAAGGTGATGACGTTGTCCAGGTTCATGCGCCTGGCCAGCTCCCGGGAAGCGATCACCCCGGCCGCCGGACCCGACTCGATGATGTAGACGGGTTGCCGCCGGCAGGCCTCAGCGGTCATCACGCCGCCGTTGGACTGCATGATGAGCAGGGGAGATCCCATGCCCAGCCTGGCGAAGGCCGCTTGCAGCGACTGGACGTAGCGCTGCACGATGGGAAGCACGTAGGCGTTGACCACCGCCGTGGCGGTGCGTTCGTACTCCCGGACCTCCCGCAGGATGCGGCTGGAAAGGCTGAGCGGCAGGTCGGGATGCTTCTGCCGGACCATGGCGGCCAGCCTCTCCTCGTGTTCCGGGTTGGCGTAGGAGTTGATCAGGCAGACGGCCAGGGATTCGATGCCGGCGGCGGCGATCTCGTCGATCACCTGCTCGGCCTGGCGGCAATCCAGGGGAATGACCACCCGGCCCCGGGCGTCCACCCGTTCCCCGACTTCCCGGCGCAGGCGCCTCGGGACCAGGTCGGGCGGCTTGTCCCAATCCCAGTTGTAGAGCTCGGGCATGCGGATGCGCCGCAGCTCCAGCACGTCCCGAAATCCCTGGGTGGTGATGAGGGCGGTGCGGGCCCCGCTGCCTTGCAGCAGGGCGTTGGTGGCCACCGTGGTCCCGTGGATGACTTCCTGGACCTGGCCTGGTCCCGATTCGCCCTCCTGGAAGAGGCCGGGCAGGCATTCCAGCACCGACCGGCTGTAATCGTCGGGGGTGGAGGGAACCTTGCGCACCAGCAGGGATCCTTCCGGCGTGACGCACACGATGTCGGTAAAGGTCCCCCCGATGTCGATGCCGATGCGCATGGATAGAGGTGGCCCCGGCAGGTCTCCGGCCGGGGCGAAGCCACCCATCTTAAGGAAGGGGCAAGAGGGGCGTCAACCGGAATACGGGCTAAACCCATACCGGTCGAAAGCTGGCGGTAGGGCTCTTTGCGGTTTTTTCACCTTGTCTCTCTTGCCTCCGCCAGCGATGTCCCATAGAATTTCCCTCCACCCAATAGCTTGAACTGGAGGCAGGCATGATCGTGGATGCTCACCTGCACGTGTGGAGACCGGCGCCCGACTATCCCGACCCGGGGGCCACCACCGTCAGCCCCCAGTGCGACGTGCCCCTGGAGTTGTTCGCCCAATACATGGAAGAGTATGGAGTGAGCCGCGGGGTGCTGGTGCAGCCGCTCTATCCGGGGGAGGACAACAGCTACGTGGCCGATGCCGCCGCGGGCGAGCCCGACCGTTACAAGGCGGTTTGCGTGGTCGATCCCCGCAAGCCGGACGCGGCCGAACGGCTGGAGTACTGGGCCGGGGAGAGAGGGTGCAAGGGGCTTAGATTGCGCCCCGAGGTGCCCGGGGAGGCCGACGTCTTCGGCCATCCTTCCACCTTCGGACTGTGGGAAGTGGCCGGGCGTCTGGGGGTGGTGGTGAACCTGCTGACCGGGTTCGGCCATCTGCCGACGGCGGCCAAGCTGGCCCGTCGGTTTCCCCACGTTCGGATCATCATCGACCACATGGCCCATCCGCCGGTCGGGGCCGGTCGACGGACGGCAATCTATCGGCCGCTGCTCAAACTGGCCGATCTCCACAACGTCCGGGTGAAGGTTTCGGGCGCCTACTACTGCTCGCGCCAGCCTTATCCCCACAAGGACTGCGCCGAGCTGCTGCGGGTTCTCTATGATCAGTTCGGTCCCGGGCGGCTGATCTGGGGCAGTGATTTTCCCCATGTGCTGCTGAAGTCGGGCTACCAGAGGGCCTTGAAGTGGCTGGAGCGCATCGCGCCCTTTCTTTCCGGAGAAGAGGTCTGGGCCGTCATGGGCGGAAACGCCTCCCGCCTCTACTGGAAGTGATCGCTGCCTCTCAACCTGCGCCTCAATAGGTGCGTGTTCCGGAAACCCTGGTTCCAACGAAATAGAGGGATGTCCCGGTGGTGAGGTAGAGCCCCCGGAACCCTCGGCCCCAGCCGCAGTTGGTGGGGGGCTCGGGGCTGACGACGGTGCCCAGGTGGGCGCCCTCGGCGGAGAAAACCCACAGGCCGCCCGGACCGCAGGCGTAGACGTTCCCCTGCTCGTCGGTCTTGAGGCCGCCCGGGATTCCGAGCTCCTGCGAGGCGAACTCGGCGAAGACCCGGCCCCTGTCCAGCGTACCGTCGTTCCGGATGGGATGAACTCGGATGTTCCGCTGCCCGGCATCGGCCAGGTAGAGCCGGTTCTGCCTGGGTCCCAGGGCCACTCCCGTGGGCCGGTTGCATTCCCCGGAGGCCCGTTCCAGCCGGATGGGTCCGGGGATCTGGGAGCGGGGAATGCGGTAGACGGCCGGCCGGGACAGGGAAGTGACGTCCCGCCGGTCCCCCGGGGGGCGGACTCGGAAGCTCTCCGGAGCGGGGGCGGCGCTGAAGAAGATGCTGCCGTCGATGTTGTAGACCAGGTCATCGGGAGCGCCCAGGGGCCGGCTGCCGTAGGACTCGGCCAGCACGGTGGTGCTTCCATCCTTTTCCAGGCGAACCACCCTGCCGGGGTTCCTTTCGCAAAGCAACAGCCGGCCCTGATGGTCGAAGGTGATCCCGCAAGGCTCGCCGGAGCAGACCCGAAAGGTGGCGAGCCTGCCTCCCAGAGGTTCCTCTTCCCAGGGGGGAATGGTCCACTGGCAGATCCTGCCGCCCCGGGAATCGCTGAACAGCAGATAGCCGATGCGGCTGAAGAGCGGCCCGGTCAGCCGCCCGAAGCCGTCCGCCACCTTGACGATGGGCGTGCGGCGCCCCACCAGGTCGAACAGGCGGGTGTGGTTGGCGTAGATTCCCGGAGCTCTCATCTCAGGACCCCCTGCCCCGGGCGTAGTAGGAGGTTTCGGGTCCCCGGTAGGCGATGTTCAGCATGGGCGTCTCGATGCGAACCTGGCCGCGGTGCCAGGACTCCATCAGGTAGGAGAGGGTCCCGCTGGTCAGCAGGGTTCGCTCCACCGGGTAGTCCAGGGTGCCCCGGGTGAACATGCGCCCGATGGAATCCACCAGCGGACTGAAGTTGTTGGAGTTCTCGATGGGGATGTAGCAGAGGGTGGATCGGAGCGCCGGCTGACCTTCGATCCGAACAGCGGCCAAGTACTCGGCCGCCTTGCCGCCCAGGGCCAGGGCACTGCCGCGAAAGCCGTCGCGGTATTCCACCAGGCAGGCCACCGGCTGCGGGGCCTTCTCCTCCACCGGACCCGGCGTCACCCTGGTTCCCCGTGCCAGCGCCGCCTCCAGCAGGCCGCGGCTGAACTTTCCTTCGTCCGCCGCCTTCCACACGGCGTCGTCGGCCAGCAACTGGACCGCCTTTACCCCCGTCTCTCCGCCCTGGCGGCGCTCGGCGAAGCACTGCAGGGTCTCCAGCAGGTGGAACAGCCCACCGTCGGCCACCCAGCCTCCCCCCACGGCCATGGCTTCCTCCAGGCGGGTCTCCAACGGAAAGTCCAGCTCGGGCCTGCGGAAGGTCACCGATACCGAGGAGCCCGCCATAAGCGGAAATCCCAGCTCCCTGGACCAGTCGACCATCTGCCTGGACTGGTCCCAGTCGTAGGAGAGCTGCTTGTCGTTGAACACCGGCACCGCCCGGCCCGAATGGCGGAAGACCTTCACGATCTCCTCCATGTATTGGTAGCGGGGGTAGAGCTTCTGGTTCCTGACGTTGGTGGGGTAGTCTCCGTGCTCGGCAATGAGCAGGACCCCGTCCACCGCCAGGGTGTCCCCGCCAAGGGTGAGCGCCTCCCGGATGGTCGGATAGCGGGCGACCCCCCAGCTTCCGGCCAGGCGGGCGCCGATGTCGCCGGGGTGCTCCTGCTCCAGGTAGAGTGAGGCCACCCGGCAGGGAGGCGGGTAGTAGCGGTCGTTGATCCAGTAGCCTTCCAGGAAGCGGGTGATGAAGTTGTCGGCGTGGGAGCGGACGTGGTAGGTGGTCGCCAGGGCGGCAATCTTCCTGGGTCCCGAGGCCCCTGCCGGCAGCGGCCAGGGCGCCGCCGCGGCCGCCACCGCCGTCCCGGCCAGCTTGAGAAAGCTTCTGCGGTCCATTGCGTTCATTCTCCCCTATTCACGCCTTCCTTCCCGATCCGTGGCAGAACCTTCTCGAGTTCCCTCCAACGCCTTAGTGTGACTTCGTGGTCCTTCGTGTGACTTCGTGGATAACTCTTTTATGACTCGACCTTTCAACCTGCCGCCTCACCTTTCAACCACCGCCCCATGCACCATGTTGGAGACGGTCTTGAGCAGGAAACCATCCTCGTGGGCGGCCGTGCGGGTGCTCAGAAGGACGCAGATCAGTTGGCGCCCGGGGTCCGCCCAGGCCACGGTGCCGGTGATGCCCACGTGCCCGAAGGTTCCGGCGGTTCCCAGGTCTCCGAAGTAGTTCCACACCGGAGAGTCCCGCAGGGCCCAGCCGTACCCCCAGGGAGCCCCCAGCTCGCCGTTCCGGTCTCGGGTCATGGCCGCCGCGGCGGCCGGCGAGAAGACCCGCGCCTCCCCGTAGCGGCCGCCGTTCAGGAAGGTCTGCAGCAGAGCCCCCAGGTCGCCGGTAGTCGTGTGGAGGCCGCCCCAGGGGTGGCCCATGGTTCGCCAGTAGGGGGAGTTGGGGCCCCAGCGCCTGGAATCCTCGGTGTCCCGGTCTTCCTGGAAGATGGCCGTCTCTTCGACCTTCAGGCCCTCCAGGCCCAGCAAGGTGCGCCGCATGCCCAGCGGCTGGAAGATCCTGGAGCGCAGCAGGTCTCTCAGGCGCATGCCCGAGACCCGTTCGGCGATCTCGGCGGCCAGCAGCGTCCCCATGCTCTGGTAGGAAAACCGGGTGCCGGGCTCGAACAGCAGCGGGGTGCGCAGCGCCGCCGCCACGAATTGGCTCAGCGGCGCATGGGACCGGCGCAGTTGGGTGTTTTCCGGCACCATGTCGGGAAGCCCGGAAGTGTGAGAGAGCAGGTGGCCGACCAGGACCCTCTCCTTGAGCCTGCCTTGGAACTCGGGCAGGTAGCGCTGCACCCGGTCGGTGAGCGCCACTCGGCCCTCGTCCACCAGCAGCATCAGCCCGCAGACGCTCACCGGCTTGCTGATGGAGGCCACAATGTAGAGGGTGTCCGGCCGAGTGGCGGGCGCCCCGGGGCTCCGGTTCAGCCTTCCGAATCCCTGGTGGAGAACCACCCTGGCGTGGCGGGCCACCAGGATGGAGGCCGATCCCACCCCGCCCCGGGAGGTCTCTGCCTTCAGCCGGGCCGAAATCTCCTGGAGGCGGGCCGCCGACATGCCCACCTCGGCCGCATCACCCGGTCGGAGAACGGGGGCGGCGCTGGAACGGGTTTCGGGAGGGGGGGTGGTGGAAGCGCTCTCCGGGGCGGGCCCGCTGCCGGAGAGGGAAGCCTGGCTGATTCCCGCCAGGCCCAGGGCGCCGGCGGTCAACACCTGGCGTCTGGTGTGAGTGGGGCGCCGTCGGGTGTTCATGGCTGCTCCTGCGGAGTTGAATTGCGGACCGGGCCGCCGGCCCCGGCGGTCTCCCAGGGTGATTCCACGCCAAGTTTTCTCTCTCCGGGAGGGCTGATTCCAGTCGATTGGGGTGATTTGCAAGCGGTGCCCACCCGAAAAATGGGCCTGATACGGGGCTTTGACCCACAGGTCAACCTGAATCCGGCAGCCTGGAATCACCCCCGAGCCGAAAGTCGTTCATCATTCATCATTGGTTAGCGTGGGATCACCCTGGGCGGTCTCCGCCCCGTGGTTTTCTTTTGCGGTCGAGAGGTGTATCCTATCCCAGGATTCCCACCGAAGAAACAGCGGAAATTCGATGAGACCCGCCGTGCCGACCTCGCTCCTTTGCCGGACCTTGGGGCTGCTGGCGCTGCTGGCGCCGGCCGGGTCCCAGTGGGCCGGGGCTCAGCGGCCGCAGGAAGATTCGGCGGCCTTCTTCCAGCAACAGGTCCGGCCCATCCTGGAGACCCGCTGCTTCGGCTGCCACGGGGGTCAGCCCACCGTCCAGGCCGGGCTGCGCCTGACCGGCCGGGAGGCCATGCTGCAGGGCGGCCGGTCAGGCCCCGCGGTCGATCCGGAGAATCCGGCCTCCAGCCTCCTGATCCGGGCCATCAACCATGCCGGCCCCAAGATGCCGCCCGGAGGGCCGTTGCCGCCGGAGCAGGTCGAACTGCTGACCCGGTGGGTGGAGCTGGGAGCGCCCTGGCCGGAAGAGCAGCGGGAGCGGCCGGAGCTTGCCGGACAGGAAGAGAGTCCCGGTCCGCCCGGGGTCGAGGAGAACGGCGGATCGCCCCGGGTGGAGGAGGGCCGGAATTTCTGGTCCTTCCAGCCGCCCCGGCGGCCCGAGGTCCCCGGGGTCGAGCGGGAGGCCTGGGTCCGGACCCCCATCGACGCCTTCGTTCTGGCCAGGCTGGAAGCCGCCGGGCTGGAACCCTCTCCGCCGGCCTCCCGGCGGGTGCTGCTGCGCCGTGCCTGTTACGACCTCACCGGCTTGCCGCCCACCCCGGCCCAGGTGGAGGCCTTCCTGGCCGACTCCTCCCCCGGCGCCTTCGCCCGGGTGGTGGACCGGCTGCTGGCCTCGCCGCAGTACGGGGAGCGCTGGGCCAGGCATTGGCTCGACCTGGTCCGCTACGCCGAGACCAACAGCTACGAGCGGGACGGTCCCAAGCCGCTGGTGTGGCGCTACCGCGACTACGTCATCCGCGCCTTCAGCGAGGACAAGCCCTACGACCGCTTCATCCTGGAGCAGTTGGCGGGTGACGAGCTGGAAGCGGCCGCTCCCGAGAACATCATCGCCACCGGCTTCTACCGCCTGGGCCTCTGGCAGGACGAGCCGGTGGACCCGGTGCAGGAACTTTACGAGGACCTGGACGATATCGTCACCACCACCAGCCAGGTGTTCCTGGGCCTGACGCTCAACTGCGCCCGCTGCCACGACCACAAGCTGGACCCGCTTCCCCAGCGGGACTACTACCGCTTTCTGGCCTTCTTCCATGGGTTGAAGCGCTACGGGGTGCGCAAGCCCGAGACCGTGGCCGAGGCCTCGCTTTGCGACATCGGCCCAGCCCGGGAACCTCGCAGACGCCTGGAAGCCAGGTGGCGAGGGCAGACGTTCCGGCGGCAGTCGGCCCCGGTGCTGCGCGAGCTGGAGAAGATCGAGAAGCTGGTTGCCGAGGACCTGACGGAGGAAGAGAAGGAAGCCTTTCGCGAGGAAGCAAACCGGGCGGGGATTCTGGCCACCCGCGTGCCCCGGCTGGTGAGCGACGTCCAGCTCGAGAACTATGCGGAATACGGAAAACGCCTGGCGTGGATGAGGAAGGCCGCGGCCAGTCGGGATTTGCAGGCCCTTTGCGTCACCGAGAGGGGTCCCGAGCCCCGGGAAACCTTCGTGCTGGCCCGAGGCAGCTATCGGGGCAGGGGAGAGCGGGTGGAGCCGGGCTTCCCTGCGGTCCTTTCGCCTCCTCGGCCACAGCTCGACCCGGCGCCAGGCAATGGAAAGACCTCGGGGCGGCGCCTGGCGCTGGCCCGCTGGATTGCCAGTCCCGGCAACCCCCTCACGGCGCGGGTCATGGTCAACCGGGTCTGGCAATACCATTTCGGGCAGGGCCTGGTGCGGACGCCCAACGACTTCGGCTTTCGGGGCGCCGCCCCTACCCATCCCGGACTGCTCGACTGGCTGGCGGTGGAGTGGGTCCGGAGCGGCTGGCGCCTGAAGCCGATTCACCGGATGATCCTGTTGTCCAGCGCCTATCGGATGGCGTCCGAACCTCGGGGGAAGGCGCTGGCCCACGACCCCGAGAACCGCCTGCTGTGGCGGTTCGACATGCGCCGGCTGGCGGCCGAGGAGGTTCGAGACTCGGTGCTGGCGGTCAACGGCAGCCTCAACCTGACCATGACCGGTCCCAGCATCTATCCGGTCATTCCCGAGGAGGTCCTGGCCGGGCAATCGGTGCCGGGTCAGAACTGGTGGGTGTCCTCGCCCCGGGAACTGGCCCGCAGGAGCATCTACATTCACACCAAGCGTTCCCTGATCGTGCCGCTCATCGCAGCCTTCGACGGAGCCGACCCCGATGCCACCTGCCCGGTGCGCTTCTCCACCACACAGCCCACCCAGGCCCTGCACACCCTCAACGGCGAATTCATGAACCGGCAGGCCCGGGTGCTGGCCGGCTTCGTCAGGGAAGAGGGTGGGGGCGACCCGGCTGTCCAGGTCCGCCTGGCCCTCCATCGGGTATTGCAGCGGCCTCCGACGGGGACAGAGGTGGCCCGAGGGGTGGACTTGATGGAATCGCTCCGGCAAAACCACCGAACGGACCGGGACAAGGCTCTGGAGCTGTTCTGCCTGGTGGCGCTGAACTTGAACGAGTTCATATACTTGGATTAGAGTTGTTGAGTCGACGCGACATTGACAGATGAATCCAGGATCGTGAATTTCGGATTGTTGAGCCTTTTGCAAAATTCCGCAGACAAGGGTTTTGGGGATTGGGAGAGGGGACAGGAAATTCCAGGGGCAGGTCTGCTCTGTGCCTGAGTGGCCACAAGAGGCACAAAAGCTGGAATCGCCAGGTCTCAAATCTCATTCAGGAATCAGGATTTCCAGAACGCGGTTCTCCGTCGAACGGCCACAAAAGGCACAAAACCGGGATTGGGCAAGACTGGAGCCTGATTTTGTGCCTTTTGTGCTTTTTGTGGTTGAGCCGTTCACCCCATTCACCTGGCAGCGGCAGCCTTCCCAGGAGAAGCCGGGGGAGAGGTGACTCGCGGGGCAAGTCCGCTCTTCTGTTGTTTATGGAGATGCTCGATTCCGAATTTTGCAAAAGGCTCTGTTGATTGTAGATTTAGGGCACGATCAGATGCCCTATCCTCAATCATCAATCAGAAATCAACAATTCACTGTTGGCCGAGGAGGCAGGGATGGAGACCAGGAAAATCCGCAAGCGGGGGGGCAATTTCTGCGGCCGCACCCGGCGCGAGTTTCTGTGGCAGGCCGGAGGCGGATTCACCGGGGTCGCCCTGGCAGCCGCCCTGGAGAATGACGGGTTCCTGGGGCGGCAGACGCTGGCGGCCGACGGCCTCACCCCCTTCCGCAATCCGTTGCGGTCCAGGCCTTCCCATCTCCCGGCCAGGGCCAGGTCGGTCATTTTTCTCTTCATGTACGGCGGCCCCAGCCAGATCGATACCTTCGACTACAAGCCCGCCATGAAGGGGATGGACAACAAGACGGTCCAGGTCAAGACCTTCGGCCGCGCCGGCCACAGGCAGAGCGGGCGAATCGTGGAACCCCGCTGGAGCTTCAATCAGTACGGACAGTGCGGCAAGTGGGTCTCCGACCTGTTTCCCCACCTGGGCGCCTGCGTGGACGACATCGCCTTCCTTCACTCCATGACGGCCGACTCGCCCATCCACGGGTCGGCCATGCTGATGATGAACTCGGGGCGAATCCTCAGCGGCAGTCCCTGCCTGGGCTCCTGGATCAACTACGGCCTGGGCACGCTCAATCAGAATCTGCCGGGTTTCGTGGTCATGCTGGACCCACGGGGCGGTCCCATCAGCGGGGCCAAGAACTGGAGCAGCGGCTACATGCCGGCGACCTATCAGGCCACGGTCATGCGTTCGCGGGGCAAGCCCATTCTGGACCTGGCGCCTCCGGAGGGCGTCAGCCCCGAAATGCAGCGGGACCTGCTCGACAGCCTGGGCGCCTACAATCGGGAGCACTACCGGGCCCGCGGGGACAACTCCAACCTGGCGGCGCGAATCGCCAGCTACGAGCTGGCCTTCAGGATGCAGCGCCACGCCCCCGAGGCGGTCGACCTCTCCCGGGAGAACCCTCGAACGCTGGCCCTCTACGGGATGGACCGCAAGGAGACGGAAGTATTCGGGAGGCAATGCCTGCTGGCCAGGAGGCTGGTGGAGCGGGGGGTCCGCTTCGTTCAGATCTATTCGGGGGGCAACCACGGGGACGCCAACTGGGACGCCCACGGAGACCTCAAGTCCAACCACGACCTGCATGCGCTGGAAACCGACAAGCCCATCGCGGGCCTGCTGAAGGACCTGAAGCAGCGGGGACTGCTGGAGGAGACCCTGGTGGTCTGGGGCGGCGAGTTCGGCCGCCAGCCCACCGCCGAATACGAAAAGGGCACCGGCCGCGACCACAACGCCTACGGCTTTACCATGTGGCTGGCCGGCGGCGGCATCAAGGGCGGCGTGAGCGTGGGCCAGACCGACGAACTGGGCAGCGCCGCCGTCGAAGATCCCTTCCACGTCAGGCACCTGCACGCCACCATCCTGCACCAGATGGGCATGGACCCGGGCCGCCTCACCTATTTCTACAGCGGCCTCGACCAGAAGCTGGTGGGGGTGGAAGGCGCCGAACCCATCCGCCAGATTATCTGAGGGGGTTTTGCCTGGCGTGACTCCGCGGTTCTTGACGGATTCCTTCGTTGAAGATCGAAATTGCCGGACCCTGCCTCACCCTGCCGGGCCGCCCAGTTGATTCCTGATCCAATTCAGGTCGGTTTTTGCCACGGCGACGTCGACCTTGATGGTGGATACATCGGTTGACAGTTCGTGCACGTTGCCTTGAAGTTCGTGCACGTTGCCTTGAAGTTCGTGCACGTTGCCTCGAAGTTCGTGCACGTTGCCCTGAAGTTCGTGCACGTTGCCCTGAAGTTCGTGCACGTTGCCCTGAAGCTCGTGCACGTTGCCCTGAAGCTCGTGCACGTTGCCTCGAAGTTCGCTCACTTCGCCGCGAAGTCCATGCACCTCGCCACCCAGCTCGTCAATCCTGCTTCCCAGCCTGGATTCCAAGCCACCCATATCAGAATTCAGTTTGGATTCCAGGCTCCCCATTTTGGACTCCAGGCCCCCTATTTCGGAGCTCAGCCTGGAGTGCAGTCGGGATTCCACCCGGTCGATATTGTCGCTTATATTTCTATGGGCGATGCTGGCATTGCGCCACAGGCCGATCCCGACGCCGAAGATGGCGATGAGAATGGTCAGAACCGATCCGAACCCGAACAAGGGCACCCACTGTACCCACTGGTTCTCCAACATGCGATCCTCTCGCCCGGCACTCTAATCTACGGTTTTTTTGCCACGGAATTGTCGCATTCCCACCGCATTCCGGTCAATAGCCAACCTGTATTTTTTGCCGCGGACCGCGATCAATAACCCTCGAGGCGTGGTACGCCCGGCAGGATTCGAACCTGCGGCCTACAGCTCCGGAGGCTGTCGCTCTATCCATCTGAGCTACGGGCGCATGGGTTGGCGGGACGGCAGTTGGCCGACGGGGCCGGCGCCGAGGTTTCAGTCTAGCAGATCGCCGGTGCTTTGAGAAATCGACCGGTAGGGGTTGCCGGTAGTGTCGGTCGCCTGGGAAGCGACCGGTTTCAGTGACACGCGATCGGTCCGGTTCCCCCTTCCGTTGCGGAGTCCTTGGGCAGGGACAGGGAGAGCAGGAAGCCGAACGCCGCCAGTCCGACCACCAGCAACAGGGCCGAGCCCAGACCGATCCAGTCGGCCAGCGCGCCCACCACCGGAATGGCCAGTCCGGCCATCCCCCAGGCAAACCCCATCATCAGGGACGAGGCGATGCTGGTGCGGTGGGGCACCAGCTTCTGGGCCATCACCACGTTGACCGGCAGGGTGGAGAGCAGCAGGGCGGCTCCCGATGCCAGGCAGGCGGCCGAGACCGCACCCTCGGTGAGAAAGAAAGCCGTCAGGAACGGCGGGGCCAGCAGCATGGAATAGACGATCACCCTGCGGCCGCCGACCCGGTCGGAGAGCAAGCCTCCGGTGAACCCGCCCATGGCGCCGAAGAGCGTGAACAGGGAGGCCAGGCGGCCGCTGGTGATCAGGTCGTTTCCCTGTTGGAAGAAATAGAGCGGCAGGAAATGGACAAACCCGATCTGGACCATCGAGCGGATCACCACCAGCAGGTAGAGGATCAGCAGCGGACGCCATACCGGTAGCAGCAAGTCCTTCAGGTTCGCCCGGGAGTGAGGGGTGACGGTTTGCGGAGGGTCGTGGGGGATGAGGAAGTAGAGGACGGCGAAGGCCAGCACCCCTGGGATCATGATGAAGTAGGACCGTTCCAGGCCGAACAGTTCCACCGTGTAGGGGGCGATGATCGGGGCCAGGGCAAAGCCCAGGGTTCCGGCGCCGATGAAGATGGACATGCCCAGGCCGCTCCGGTCCCGGCTGGCCGCGCCGATCAGGGCGGCCCCCTGGGGATGGAAGGAGGCTATCCCGACCCCGGCGGCAGACAGCAGCAGGGCCAGCACCGTGAAGTTGGGGGCCATCCCGATGAAGGACATGAAGACGGTGGTGATCAGCGGACTGAAGACGGCAAAGAAGCGCACCAGGTAGCGGTCCGAAAGGTAGCCGTAGACGGGCTGCATGAAGCAGGAGGAGACCGTCAGGACAGCTCCCAGCCAGCCGGCCTGGGCGATGGTCAGGCTCAGCTTGCCTACGATCAGAGGCAGCAGGGGGCCCAGAAAGTTGGCGTAGGTGTCGTTGACGAAGTGGGCTCCCGAGAGGGAGGCAATGGTGACCCGGTCCCGGCGCCGGAGCGACTCCTCGGGCTGGGCGACTTCGGCGGGAGCAGCCGCGGGACTGAGGTCCCCGGGATTGGGCGTGGGATCGGTCGCGGGTTTGAAAAGGGCCAAGGGGCTTGCCTCGATGGGTCAGTGGGTGGTCGGGGAATTGTCGCTGTCGTTTGGGGCGCCGGCGCTGCCGCCGGCTGGCCCCGGGGTTCGTCCCTCCCGGTCGGAATGGGGAACGGCGTCGCCGGCGCCGCCGGTTTCCGCGGCGGTCCGGGGCCGGTCGAATCCGGCCAGATGGCGCTTGAAGTCCCCAACCAGGTAGAGCGAACCGGCCACCAACAGCGTGTCTTCCGGTCGGGCCAGGCCGCGGGCCAATGCCCAGGCGTCCTCCAGCCGGGCCCTGCAGCGGACCGCCCGGCCTCCCGTCCAACCGTTGCGGACGATGTCCCGGGGCTCCTCCCCGCGTTCGGAATCGGGCCGGGTCAGGATCACCTCGCGGGCCAGGGGGCTCAGCGCGGAGAACACCGCCGGGATGTCCTTGTCCCTCAGCGAGCCGTAGATGAGGAGGACCTGCCCGGAGGGCAGGAAGGTTCGGATGTGCCGGGCGAGGGACTCGGCTGCCGCCGGGTTGTGAGCGCCGTCCACCACCACCCGGGGCGGCCCGGGCAGCACTTCCAGCCGGCCCGGCCAGCGGGTTCGGGCGATTCCCCGCTCGATGGCCTCCGGCTGCAGCGGAAAGCCGGAGCCGTGCAGCACCTCCAGGGTGCGGACCGCGGTCAGAGCGTTTCCGACCTGGTGGGTTCCGGGAAGAGGGACCCGCAGCTTCAGCCGGGTTCCCAGCACCGGGTGGACCTCCAGGGAGGTTTCCTCCAGCCGGTGGCTGACCCGCTGGCATTCCGGCTGCCGAAAGGCCGGAAGCCAGCGAGCCCCGGCAGTCCGGCACTGCGTTCGAATGACCTCCAGAACCCCTTCCTCCTGGCTGCTGCAAACCACGGCAAGCTGGCGCTTCTTCTCCGGCCCGGTGGGCCGGCGCGGCTTGACGATCCCGGCCTTCTCCCTGGCGATGGCTTTCAGGTCGCTCCCGAGGCTGGCCTGATGATCGTAGCTTATGGGAGCAATCACCGAAACGATGGGATCGACCACGTTGGTGGCGTCCAGGCGTCCCCCCAGTCCAACCTCCAGGATGGCGATCTCGACCTCCTTTTCCGCGAAGTAGAGAAAGGCCGCGGCCGTCACCATCTCGAAGTAGGTGGGATGGCGCTCCAGCTTCAGGCGGTGGCCGTTTCGGACTGTCCCGGCCATGAGTTGCCCCACCGCCGCCTTGACGGTGACCGTCAGGCGAGCCAGGTCCGCCGGGAGGATCTCCCGGCCGCCGAGGCGTATGCGCTCCCGGATGCGGATCAGGTGGGGGGAAGTATAGAGTCCGGTCCTGTATCCCTGGGTGCGCAGAACCGACTCGCAGAAGGCGGCCACCGAGCCCTTCCCGTTGGTGCCGGCAATGAGCACCGAGGGGAAGCGGTCCTGGGGATCGCCCAGGAAGCTCAGCAGGCATCGGATATTTTCCAGCCCCAGCTTGGCGGTGGCCACTTCGTTGCCGAGCGAATAGAGATAGGATACCGCTTGGGGGTAATCCATGGCCGGAAGCCGGTTGCCGCAAGGGACCGGGAGTGCCCCGGTTCGAAGGCGCCGCCTGCGCCGGGCAACCCGGCGGGGCGGCGCTGGCCGGGGAAGACAGGCGGAGTAGCTAGAATCCGAAGAACTCCAGCGCCTTGACGCAGTAGTCCTTCAGGTCCTTGCGCTGGACGATGGCGTCCAGCATGCCGTGCTGCAGCAGAAACTCGCTCCGTTGAAAACCGGGAGGCAGCTTTTGGCGGATGGTCTGCTCGATCACTCTGGGGCCTGCAAATCCAATGAGCGCGCCCGGTTCCGCGATGTTCAGGTCTCCCAGCATGGCGTAGCTGGCGGTGACCCCTCCCGTGGTCGGATGGGTCATCACCGAGATGTAGGGCAGGCGCTCCCGGTCCATGCAGGCCAGGGCTCCGGTGATCTTGGCCATTTGCATCAGGCTGAGCGCTCCCTCCTGCATGCGGGCTCCTCCGGAGCAGGAGATGATGATCAGGGGGTGCTTTTTCTCCAGGCAGCGCTCGATGGCCCGGGTGATCTTTTCTCCCACCACCACCCCCATGGAACCGCTGATGAAGGAGGGCTCCATGGCGCAGACGCAGACCGTCTTGCCGCCGACCCTTCCCTCTCCCGCCAGCAGCGCATCCTTCATGCCGGAAGCCGCCTGCATATCGCTCAGGCGCTGGCGGTAGGCCTTCTTGTCCACGAACTGAAGCGGATCATCCGACACCAGGTCGCGGTCGTATTCCTTGTAGCGGCCTTCATCGAAAAAGCGCTCCAGCCGCTCCCCGGCGCTCACCCGGAAGTGGAAATCGCACTGGGGACAGACGTGGAAGGTGGGCTCCAGGTCCTTCTTCCAGAGCGTCTGCTTGCACTTTTCGCATTTCTGCCACAGTCCCTCGGTGCGCACCGTCCGGTCGCGGATGGGTACGATGGGCGACTTTTCCTTCTTGAACCAGGCCATTGGAGCGGTCTCCCGATGGAAGGCGAGGATGTTAGCCTACTGCCCGACGAAAAGTCAAAAGGGCGCCGGAGCCGGTTGTGGCGGGTTCCGGGGAGGGTGGCGGGGATCGAAACGGTGCTTTTGAATCGCCGCCTTCGCGGCTCACCCTGAGATCACGACACTGCGTCAACGGGACATTCCTATTGAGTCTAATGGCGTCGTTCTGGGAAGGTCTTGCGGACGGATACGCCCGGAGCCGTGGGACATTTTATGAAAAGCTTCTATCCGCTGGCAGGGTCGTGGGTTAGGGGAGAGCCGCGTATGCGGCGGTTGGCGTGGGTTGCCTGAGACAAGGTGGCCTACAGGCCATCCTTATCGAGCAGCGTAGCTGCGGCCTCGTGTCGCCTTGCGGGAGAGCCTCGAGCGGCCTTGGTACGCCGCGTTTGGCAATGAAGGTAGCGTACGGTTGGCAACGAAGGCGGAAGCCTGGGGTCGTGTGAGTTCTGCGCCGACCCAGCCGCGTAGGCGGCGGATCGAGGGCCGCGTCCCCGGACGCACGGCCTCCCAACTTGAGTTTTTGAACGACCCTTTGCGAAATCGGGTCTTCCTGGAAATGAGTTGCAATCGGGACTGGCCCTTCGGATAATGCCTGCCATGTCCCTCTACCCCTACCGTCCCCTGGAAACCGGCTCCCTGCGTACCCGTTCCATCAAGGGGCGGCCCAGCAAGGTGGACCTGGCGGCTTTCGCCCGCCCCTACCGCAAGGGCGATGGTCTTCGGGGCTGGATGCGGTCGCTGCCCGGGATCCTGGCTGGAACCGATTTCCGGGAGGCGGTCGAGGCCATGGAGCGGGCCAGGCGCAAGGGGCGCGCCATGGTCTGGGGATTGGGGGGGCACGTGGTGAAATGCGGCCTCAATGCCGTCGTCATCGATCTGATGGAACGGGGCTACGTCTCGGCTCTGGCCTTGAACGGCGCCACCGCTATCCACGATCTCGAAATCGCCCTGGCGGGAGCCACCTCCGAAGAGGTGGAGAAGGACCTGGCTGGAGGGGACTTCGGGGTGAGCGAGGAGACGGGCCGGGAAATGAACGCGGCCGCGGCCCGCGGAGCCGGGGAGGGCAAGGGCATCGGACAGGCCCTGGGGGAGTGGATCCTCGAACGTCCGGGCGACTACCCCCACGCCGATTTCAGCCTGCTGGCCTGCGCCCGGCGGCGGAGGGTTCCGGTGACCGTGCACGTCGCCCTGGGGACCGACACCACCCACTACCACCCCTCCGCGGACGGGGAGGCTCTGGGCCGGGGCACCCTGCAGGACTTTCGCCTGCTGGCTTCCATCGCCCGCGACTTGCACGACGGTGGGGTCTACCTCAATTGCGGCTCCGCGGTGATCCTGCCGGAGGTTTTTCTCAAGGCGGTCAACCTGGTGCGTAACCTGGGGCATCCGCTGGAGGCCTTCACCACCGTCAACCTGGATTTTCTGCAGCACTACCGGCCCACCCGCAACGTGGTGCAGCGCCCTACCGTGGGGTCGGGGAAGGGAATCGCCCTCACCGGCCACCACGAGTTGATGATCCCGCTGCTGGCCGCGGCCCTGGTGGAGCGCGACCAGGAATAGACCCGAGCCCGCCTTTCCGGCGAGTCTTGTCGGGTGAGCTTCCCGTCCCGTTTCGGGCTCCTGCCCTATGGCCGACACCGCTTCCAAGGATCCTTTCCCTGCCCCGGGTGAACCTGACGGGTCGCCTGCACCTGTTCCGGTGTCCTTCCCGGTCTGGAACGGACGCGACCTGCTGGAGTTGGCCGGCTTTTTTTGCCTGGGCCTGGTGGTGCTGATGCTGGCCGCCCAGGCCGCCGGTTCCCTGCTCGCTCTCTATCCGGGCCGGCCGGCCCTGACCGCCGATCCGGTCACCCAGGGCATGGCTCAGATCCTGATGACCAACCTGCTGAACGGGCTGGTGCTGTTCTTCATCTACCGCACCGTCACCGTGAAGTACCGGTCCCCCTTCTGGTCTTCCCTCAGGTGGAGGGGGCCGACGGCGGCCCCGGCCGGGCTCTTCCTGGTGTGGGGAGCCTTGCTGGCATTGGTCATGGGGGCTCTCTCCAGCCGTATCCCCGGCATCGAGGATCTTCCCGTCTCCGGGCTGTTGCGGCACCCGCAGACGGCGGTGTTTCTGGGTGTAACGGCCGTTGCGGTGGCTCCCCTGGTGGAGGAGGTCGTCTTCCGCGGATTCATCTTTCCGGTGCTGGAACGCCGCTGGGGATGGGTGGCCGCGGTGCTGCTGACGGCGCTGATGTTCACCTCCCTGCACGTGACCCAGCTCTGGGGAAGCTGGATGGCCGTGAGCCTGATCCTGCTGGTGGGCCTGGTGCTTTCGCTGGTCCGGGCTCTGACCGGCGCCCTCCTTCCGGCCTTCCTGCTGCACCTGGCCTACAACGCCACCCTGTGTCTTCTGAGCCTGATCGGTTTGGCGCTGGAGGGGTGAGTGGGCAGTTGGCTTACCCCACGGCTGATTGCTGGCGCTGCATTCGCGGCTCGACTCTCACGCGCGACGTTTTCCAATGGCTCGTCCCGGGCTGGCGCCCGGGGCATTATCCCAATTAGAAAAGCACGTTTCCCTTTGCCGTGTCGTGATTTCAGGGAGAGCGGTGAAACCGCGTTGGCCTGGGTCAATCGAGGAAACGCTGCCTACAAGCCTTCCTCATAGAGCAGCGTAGCTGCGACTCAGGGTCGCCTGCAGGGAAACGAAGGAGAGATGCAAGAAAGTCGAGTTTGGTACCGAAGGCGGTGTCCTCTTGTCAACGGGGGCGGAAGCCCGGGGTCGTCTGAATTCCGCGCTGTCGCAGCCGAGTAGAAGAAAACCCTCTCAACAAAATTGCCGGTGGCAAGTCGCATCCGTGGGTCATGATCAGGAAAATAAGATTCGATCTTGAGAAGGGTATCTGAATGAGAATATTGGATCCCTTGGGTAGTTACTGATGGCGAAGTCTCCCTTCCCAATGATGTCCATCCCAAGCAGCACTTCTCCGCCGTGGATGTCGGCCTCCATCACTTCCCAGAAGGGAAAGTGGAGTTTGTGGGAGAGATAGATGTTTGCCCCGTAGTGCACAGTTGGTCGCTTTCCCCCGGAAGTATGGTAGGAGCCATCTCCGGTCCGAATTAATTGAAGCTTATGAATCAAGGCGCTGGTAAACGCCGTATGTGACGCTCCCGTGTCCCAGATTGCTGTTACGGTCAGGAGCGGAGGTCCCGCTACGCCCGGCTCCCGAACCCACGGCAGGCTTACTTGTATACGCGATTGTGCAGCAAAAGGATCTCCAGCCACGAGAATGAGTTTTTCAGTGAGACAATCGACCTCCGTCATCGGAATCCTTCTTATCGAACGCGAGAGTGGAATATGGCGGGCTTCTCCTCCTCGGCCCGCAGGCACCTGCGGATGAGGAAAGTCTCAGGCGGGATCTTGGCCTCAAACACGGCCGACGCATAAGCGTCCCTGTACGAGGGAAAGAAGTCCACGATCTTAGGCTTTCGCGGTTGCCGGATCAGGACAAATTGCCTGTGGTGGTTCTGAGCAAACTCGGCTTGATGGTTTTCAAAAAACCTCATTAGCTTTTCCACGGGTCACCTCCTGGGGATAGAAGGAAGGGGGGTGGGGTAGGCCAGCCCTTGAGCGCAGGACACACCACTCCTGGCGGGGAGAAGCGGACTGTTTGTGGAAAAGAGGTTGCCGGCATCGCCGGTCAGGGCTCGACCTCAGAAGCACGACATTGCTACGCTTCGAGGGAAGCCGACTCCGTTGAATCGGGAGACGGCAGCTGTTCAAAGTTTGAACAGCCGAAATGCTGACAGCCCCATGGGTGGTCTGTCAAGTGCATCGTTGAACACTGTTATACAGTTTAGGGGTGGGTTCCCGCCGCGATCCTACTCCCCCTTCGCAAAAGCCTGGAATTCCTGCTCCACGCCCGCCTGCTCGGCGTCGCCGGAGTGGATGTAGACCCGGTAGCGGAAGCGCAGCGTCTCTCCCTCGGGCAGCAGGGTGCTGCCGTCCTTGGTGTCGTCGCCGTAGAAATCGTGCAGTCCGAAGGGGTTGGCGGCAAACAGGGAATAGCCCCGGGCGTGCCAGTGGGTGGGATGGCGAAAGCTGCCGGGATGGTCCAGAATGGCTACGCCCAGGGTGTCGGAACCCACCCGGGTGGTGTAGTCCACCCAGCGGGCCGGCTTGCCCCAGCAACCGGCCTCGCCCCCGGCGCCTTCCGAGTTCCGGATCAGCAATCCTTCCTTCTCGGTGAAGGGCTCGGCCAGCCGCATGCCGAAGGATCCCTCCTTGGTGTCGCCGAACTTCACCGGTCCGCCGGCAGCGGTGAGCTGCACCTCCAGGTCCATGACCCGCGACCCGGGCCGGTTGTAGATCCGGACCTCCCGGATTTCGGTAAGCACCAACTCGCCGCCGCGGGTCAACCAGTGATTGCGGGACCGGAGCACGCCCACCTCCGCCCCGCTTTCGACGCGCTCGAACTCCTGGTGCCGGATGGTTCCGCATTCCGGCGTCTCGCTCCAGAAATCCACGCCGTTGACATCTCCGTGGGTGAACCAGACGCCGGTGTGGTGGCGGTGGTCCCGGCTCTCTCCGGGAATATCCTCGATCATGGGATAGCCCCGGGTGACCACCGTCCCCGCGGCCGAGCGCAGGGGGAAGAAGATGGGCTTGTTGTAGCCCTGGAAATGGTAGGAGGTGAAGGGCTTGCCGTCGATCAGGATGTCGACCTGCCGGTCGCCCTCTTTCAGGACCACCCCGCCCATGCTCCGATCGGAGGAGCCGGCGGTCTTTTCATCCGGTCCCCCGCGTCCCGAGCAGGCCAGTTGCAGGCCGAAGGCAAGGGGGAGCAGGAGTCTCCAGGCTGCGAACCGGGGACGTCTGGCGCCCAAAGCGGTGACGGGCGGCCGCGATGCCAAGCGAAGAGTGTTCATGGGAATCTCCAGTTCAGTGCTCCGGGAGTTGGGATCGCTCCCGGGATGCCGTTGCAGGCGCCGCCACCGGTCGGGGCCTCAGCCCTCCCGGCGGCTTCAGAGAACCCGGCGGAAGAAGCCGGCCAAGCCCGCCCCCAGCAGCAGCAGCGAGACCACCCGGACGCACCAGGGGTGCCAGGAGAGTCTCCGGCAGGCGCGGTTGAGCAGGAAAATCAGCGCTGCCGCCAGGGCCAGGGCGCAAGAGAGCCCCAGGACCCAGCCGAGAATCGCCCAGGCCGACACCCCGGACGCCTGGTCCGCCAGCCCCGAGGAGAGGTCGACCCCGAACAGCAGTCCGAAACAGCCCCCGACGGCCCAGCGATTGGCGGTCTCCTTTACCAGCAGGTTCTCGGCTGCGATGTAGGCCAGGCTGAGAGCGGTGGCCGATGCCAGGAAGGACCCGGGAAGCCGGACCGGTCCCAGGGAGGCCAGCAGGGCCATCAGCCCCTGAGCGGCCAGGAAGGCTCCCGCCACCCGGACGGCTCCGCCCGGGCCGGGGACCGTCAACAGCAACCCCAGCAGGAACCCGATGGGAACGGGAGAGGCAGCCGCCTGCCCGGCGCCCAGGGCCAGGCCTCGAACCAACCTGCCGGCCCGCAGCCTCCATCCCCGTCCTACCTCCAGGCCGGCGGTCGGGTTCTCCAGGTTGAAGTTGAGATCGGCCCGGCCTCCGGGATGGCGCACCCTGGCCAGGTTCCAGTGACCCGAGTCGGTGAGGCTCGGCAAGGTTACCGTAAACGCCAGGCGCTCGATCGCGTCCCCGAAGCGGTAGCGGACCCGGCATTCCAGTTCGCCCGGCCCCGGCCCCTGGCGCCAGTAGACCAGCTCGGCGCGGCCCTCCTCCTGGTCGGAACGGATGCGATAGTTGTCCATCAGGCGTGGAAGATGGCCGGGAAGCGCCCGGCTGACTTCTTCCCGGGAAATGAGGCGGTCCCGGTCGAGGTCCAGTTGGTCCACGAAGTCCAGGTCCCGCAGGTTGATCCGAAGCCGCAGTTCAGCCCTCCGTCCCTCGACCCGGATGTCGGAGTAGCTGACTCCGGTGGTGTGTGCCCGGGATGGATGCGCGGCCATGAGGGTGATGGCGGCGGCGAGGCCGAGCCGGAGCGTCCATCGGAGAGTGAAGAGTGGAGAGTGAAGAGTGGAGAGTGAATTAATCCATGCGTCAAGCATCTTTTCGGTCTCGGCGCCGTCCTTCAAGCAAGTGCCGCCCCCGCCTCAGTTGGGTCGGGAGGAGAGCCATGACTCCACACTTCTCCCTTCAAACTTCAAACCTCCCCCTTCAAACTTCAAACTTCCCCCTTCAAACTTCAAACTTCCAGCACCTGCTGCATCTGTTCATGAATCAGGCCGTTGGTGGCCAGCGTCTGCGCCTGGTAGATGGAATAGTCACGGCCGCTGAAGCGGCTCACCAGGCCGCCGGCTTCCCGAACCACCAGGAGGCCGGCCGCGGTGTCCCAGGGCTTCAGGCAGAGTTCCCAAAAGCCGTCGAACAGCCCCGAGGCCACGCAGCACAGGTTGAGGGCCGCCGAGCCGTCGCGCCGAATGGATTGGGCTCGGCGCACGAAGGCGGAAAAATGTCTCAGGGCCTCCCCCGGGCTCTTCCGCACCTGGGGTGGGAATCCGGTGGCCAGCAGGGCCCGCTTCAATTCGTCCACCCGGGAGACTCCGATCCTTCTCCCGTTTCGAAAGGCTCCACCCCCCCGTTCGGCCACGAACAGTTCGTCGGTCATGGGCTGATAGACGGCCCCGACCAGGATGTCTTCGTGCTGCTCCAGGGCGACCGAAGTGCAGAAGACCGGGTATCCGTGGGCGTAGTTGGTGGTGCCGTCCAGGGGATCGATCACCCACTTGAACTCGGAGCTCTTCTCCGTGGCGGTTCCTTCTTCGGCCAGGATGGAGTGGTGGGGGAAGCGGGGGGCAAGCAGATCGACGATCTCCTTTTCCGATTTCCTGTCGACCTCGGTGACCAGGTCGGCTTCGCCCTTGAACTCGACCGTCTTCACCCGCCGGTAATGTTCCCGCAGGATGCCTCCGCCCAGCCGGGCCGCCTCCACGGCAACCGCCAGATAGTCGCGCATGGCCTGTCCTTGTCTCTGCCGTACGGGTAGAACATTATCATATTGCCCGGAAGCGGCTGCGGTATAATGGCCCCAAGGACACCAGCCGGGTTTCGTCAACGGGGAGTTCGACAGGGTGGTGAAAGCAAAGGACATTCTGCCCCTGCTGGGGCTGCCGCTCTTGATGGTGGCCGTGTCGGCGCCGGAGCCGGCTTCCCCGCTCGAATCCACTGAAGGCAAGGCCTCGCCGGTTTCCTCCGACGCGAAGGGTCTTTCCAAGACGGCTGTGGCCGAATCCGGCCCAGGGGCCGATGAGGACCGGCTGATCCTGGTTCTGAGGACACGCAGCCATCGGATCACCGTGTTTGGCGGAGACCGCTCTCCCAAGTATACGGTGCATGACGACAAGGGGGCTCTCCTGGCCCGGGAGATCGACCCTGCGGCGCTGAAGGAGAAATTTCCGGCGCTGCATGAGGTGGCCACCGGGGTGGCCTGGTCGGGAATCCAGGGATCGTTCGCATTCAAACCCTGACGGTCGCCAGTGTTGTCCACCTTCCGCAGCCTCGTCTCAGCTCTGTTCCTGGTTTCTTGCCTGTTTCCGGTGGATGCCCTGGCGCAAGAACAGGCCGACTCCTCCGCCGAGGCGGACGGCCCGCCGCCCCTGCGCGCGCAGGTGGCGGATTCCGACCTCCGGGCCATTGCCGGAGTCCGGGTAATGCTGGTTTCCCGGCAGGGACATGTCCTGGCCCAGACTGCCACCGGCCCCCAAGGAGACTTCCGGTTCGAGACGGTCCCTCCGGAGGCCCGGGCCCTCAGATTGAGTCATCCGGACTTCGAGGACCTGGTTCAACCCCTCGGTGGCCGGAAGACGGCTTACACGCTGGTTCCCCGGCGGGTGGAGCAGTCGCTGACGGTCACCGCCACCCGCACCCCCCGCACCTGGAGAAACATTCCCTCGGCAGTCTCGGTGCTGGGGGAGCCGGAGTTGGCTCAGTCCCCGGCAATCACCGTGGACGACGCCTTGCGGCAGATTCCGTCCTTCAGTCTCTTTCGGCGCAGCAGCAGCCTGGTGGCTCATCCCACCAGCCAGGGCGTGTCCCTCCGGGGGATCGGACCCAGCGGCGTCAGCCGCACGCTGGTGTTGTGGGACGGGACACCGCTCAACGATCCCTTCGGAGGTTGGGTCTATTGGAGCCAGTTGGCCAAGTCCAGCCTGGAGCGCATCGAGGTGGTCCCCGGGGGAGGCTCCAGTCTCTACGGGAGCTCCGCTCTGGGAGGCGTGATTCAGGCCTTTTCCAAGGCGCCCCCGGCGCCGCGGTTCGAGCTGGACCTCCGCGGCGGCTCTCTGGGAACTGCCCGCGCCGACCTGCTGGGCTCGGTTGGAGGGGAACGCTGGAGCGGTCTGGTTTCCGGCTCTTTCTTTCACACCAACGGGTATCAGGTGGTGGCTCCCGGTGACCGCGGCCCGGTGGACGTGCCCGCCAGTTCCCGCGCCTACGCCGTCCGCGCGGCGGCTTTCTACCAGCCTCGCCAAGGGGCGCAGGGGATACTGCGCCTGGAGCACTTCGGCGAAGATCGGGGAAACGGCACTCGGCTGAGGGAGAACGCCACCGACCTGACCCGGGTTCGAGCCCTCTACCGCCGGAAAGACGACCGGGGCAGGGAGTGGCAGTTCGGCGCCTACGGCCTGACCCAGATCTTCGACAGCAGCTTCACCGCCGTTCCCTCCCACCGGCAGTCGGAGTTCCTGACCCGCGAGCAGCAAGTGCCCTCCCGCGGCGCCGGCGGTTCCCTGCAGTGGACGGGTCCGCTGCGACAGCGCCACCTGGTGACTTCCGGAGTGGATTGGCAATGGGTGAGGGGCCACAGCCGGGAAACCGGCTACCGCTCGGGGATGCCCGCTCAGTTTCAGGTGTTGGGCGGCCACCAGCAACTGGGCGGGGTCTACCTCCAGGACCTGGTGGCCCTGGCGCCGCGCTGGCAACTGCAGTTGGGCGCCCGGCTGGACGGCTGGTTCAACCACGATGCCGTCCGCGATCAGGTGCCGCTGCCTTCCGGGACCTCCACCGTCCTCGAGTTTCCCCGGCGCGGAGGCGGCATGCTCAGTCCCAGGGGCGGGGTCTCCTATCACGCCACCGAGGCCCTTACCTTCAGAGGAGCCGTCTACCGCAGCTTTCGGGCGCCGACGCTCAACGAGCTCTACCGCGGATTTCGGGTGGGCAACGTGGTGACGCTGCCCAACGAGAACTTGCGGCCGGAAACGCTCCGGGGCGCGGAGGCCGGTTTGGACTGGTACGGCGGACCTCGGGTCAGGGGCCGGCTGACGGCCTTTTGGAACGGCCTGAGCCAGGCCATTTCCAACATCACGCTGGAAGCCACGCCCGCGCTCGTCACCCGCCAGAGGCAGAACGTCGGCCGCGTCGACGCACGGGGCCTGGACGCCGACCTGGCGCTGCGTTTGAACCGGGACTGGAGGCTGCGGGGAGGCTGCCTGCTGGCCGATTCCACCTTCGGCCGCTTTCCGGGGAACCCGGGGGTGGAGTCGAACCGGTTGCCCCAGGCGCCGCGCCACCGGCTCACGGCCTCGCTGAGCTATGCCCGCCCCGGAGTCCTCAATGCCTTTCTGATGGCCCGATTGGTGGGCTTGCAGTTTGACGACGACCGCAACCTCCGGCCGCTGGCCAAGACCACCCTGCTGGACCTTCACCTGTCCAGAAGGGTGCACCGCAACCTGGTGCTGACCTTTGCCGTGGAGAATCTTCTGGACCGCGAGATTCCGGTCTCGAATGCCTCGGTGCTGGGCATCGGCCCTCCCCGGATGATCACCACCGGCCTTCGCCTGGCCTGGTAGCGGCCGGGAGTTTTCGTGGTATATTGATCGGCATTTTCAGGCGGTTGGCGGACGGAAGCGGTTGTCGCCAACAGCCTTTCAGGAGCGCCCATGGCATTCCCCAGGGTGGTGCCGGTCAGGCAGCGTTTCCATTCGACCCGGGTGGCCGACATTCCGGCTGCGGTGGCCCGGGAAGTCGCCCGGCTCGACCTGGGCAGCCGCCTGAAGCCGGGGGACAGCGTGGCCATTGCCGCCGGCAGCCGGGGCGTGGCCAACATCGCCGCCATTACCCGCAGCCTGGCGCAGGAGCTGAAAAAGCGGGAGGCCCGTCCCTTCATCGTTCCGGCCATGGGAAGCCACGGGGGCGGGACGGCCGCGGGGCAGCGCGGCGTGCTGGAGCGCTACGGCATTACCGAGGCCGCCATGGGGGTGCCCATCCGGGCCACCATGGAGACCCTTTCCATAGGAGAGACCCGGGACGGGATCCCGGTGGTGCTGGACAGGAACGCCCTGGAAGCCGACCACATCGCCGTGGTCAACCGCATCAAGCCCCACACCGACTTCGACGCCGAGATCGAAAGCGGCCTCGCCAAGATGCTGGCCATCGGCCTGGGCAAGCACCAGGGGGCTACCTGCTATCACCGCGCCAACAAGCGCTACGGCTACTATCGAGTGTTGACCGGGGTGGCCGAGGTGGTGAGGCGGCGCTGCAGCATTCTGCTGGGATTGGGGATCGTGGAGAACGGCTACGATCAGACAGGCGTCATTGAGGCCATGACCTCGGCCGAGCTGTTCGAGGTCGAGAAGCGGCTGCTGAAGGTGGCCAAGTCCTGGCTGGCCCGCATTCCCTTCCTCCGGGGGGACCTGCTCCTGGTGGACGAGATGGGGAAGAACGTCAGCGGGACCGGCATGGATACCAACGTCATCGGCAGGCGGGCCAGCTCGGGCAAGCCCTTCGCCGGCGCTCCCCGCTTCTCGCGCATCGTGGTGCGGGACCTGACCCCCGAGTCCTACGGCAACGCCATCGGGGTGGGGATGGCCGACGTGGTGACCCGCCGCCTGGTGGACAAGATCGACACCCGGCCCACCTACGTGAACGCCCTCACCAGCACCAACCTGGAGAGCGTCCGCATTCCGGTGACCGTGGACTCCGACCGCGAAGCGCTGGAGACCGCCATCTCCACCAGCAGCGCCCCCAGCGGAGAAGACTGCCGCATGGTCTGGATCCGCAATACTCTGAAGCTGGACCGATTCGTGGCTTCCGAAGCCCTGCTGGACGAAGTGGAGGGCAACCGGGATCTCCAGGTTCTGGGGCGCCCGGGGGAACTGGATTTCGACGCGCAGGGCAATCTGAAAGACCTGCTCTGAGCCGTCGGACCGGCGGCGCCGGACGCCGGGCTCGGCCGGGAGCGGAAGGAGAGCCAATGTTCAAGGTGGTGGCGGTGGATTCGGTGCGCATGGTTCCCACCGTGGAGAGGGAGATTCTGGCGGAAGCCGGAGCCGAGCTCTTTACGGCCGACTGTCACGGAGAAGAGGACCTCATCCGGGCCACGCGGGACGCCCACGCCCTGCTGGTCTCCCTCAGCCATATCACCCGGCGGGTCATCGCCTCCTGGAGCCGGGCCAGAGTGATCGCCCGCTACGGCATCGGAGTGGACACGGTGGATCTGAAGGCAGCCACCGACCACGGGATCTTTGTCACCAACGTGCCCGACTTCTGCTATGACGAGGTGTCGGATACGGCCATGAGCCTGATCCTGGCGGTGACCCGCAAGGTGGTCAGGATGCACTCCCTGGTTTCCCGGGGAGTCTACAACCGCAAGCTGGCGATGCCCGTTTACAAGGCCCGCGGCCAGACCCTGGGACTGCTGGCCTTCGGCCGCATCGCCCGGGCGGTGGCCCGGAAGGCCGCGCCCTTCGGTTTCCGGGTCCTGGCTCGCGATCCCTACGTTCAGCCCGAAAGTCTGGCCGGCCAGCCGGTGGAGCTGGTGGGACTGGAGGAATTGCTGACCCGGTCGGACGTGCTGTCCATCCACGCTCCCCTGACTCCGGAGACCCGTCATGTCATCGGCGAGCCTCAGTTGCGCCTGATGAAGCCCACCGCCTACCTGGTCAACACCTCTCGCGGACCGGTGGTGGATCAGAAAGCCCTGACCCGGGCCCTGCAGGAGGGATGGATCGCCGGAGCGGGGCTGGATGTTCTGGAAAAGGAGCCGCCCGACCCGCAGGACCCGATCCTGGGCCTGGACAACGTGGTGCTCACCCCCCACTATGCCTCCTACACCGAGGAGGCCTACGTGGAGGTTCGCGAGAAAGCCGCTCGCCAGGTGGTCCAGGTGCTGCGGGGCGAGGTCCCGACCTGCCTGGTGAACCGGGAAGTCCTGCAGCGAAAGGGCTGAGCCGGTGGGCGCCGGCAGTTCCGGTCGGGCAGGCCGGAGTCGGCCCCCTCCGGCTCCACCACAGGCTCCGGCCCTGTCTGAAACAACAGAGAAAAAGAGTTATCTACCAAGACACACGAAGGACGACGAAGGCACTCGAAGAAAGACGGTGCTCTTGACCCGCTCCATGGGAACGCCCCCCGGGTTCGGGTGAAGGAGAACGGGTTGAGGAATCGTCCACCAGGACCGGAAATGACACCCTGTGATTCCCGGCACCGGGTATCGGCCTCGAGAATAACAAGGATTTGACTTACATGGATGAACAGGATGCACAGGATTTTTTCAGGATACGGCCGGCTTGCAATCCCGGGCATCGGCAAGCCCGCACCGGATCATCGCCCCAGCCGGCTTCCGGTGCAGAAACCTCTCGTCTTGCGAATCCTGTTAATCCTGTGCATCCATGTTCATAAAAAATGGAGTGCAACCAGGTCACAGGGCGCTTGCCTGCTCCCGGAACCTGCAACTTGTTGTAAAACACCCCTGTTTTACTCACGAATGGACACGAATGAACACCAATGAACGGCATGATGAGTCGTTCATTGGGGGTGACAACCGTAATCCCAAGGAGGGAAACCATGGCTCGAACATTTGCCGGCAAGGATTGTAGCGAGATCACGCTCAATGCCCTGCGCATCATGACCGGATTTCTGATGATGCCGCACGGCGCCCAGAAGCTTTTCGGAGCCCTGGGAGGGGAGGCCGTGCCCCTGGCCTCGCTTCCGGGGGTCGCCGGGGTGCTGGAATTCTTCGGAGGGCTGGCGATTCTGCTGGGCTTCTACACCCGTCCGGTGGCTTTCGTGCTGTCCGGCCTGATGGCAGCCGCCTATTGGATGGCCCACGGCACCAAGGCCTTCTGGCCGATTCTCAACCAGGGTGAGCTGGCCGCCCTCTACTGCTTCGTCTTTCTCTACCTGGCGGCCCGGGGCGGCGGCGACTGGTCCATCGACGGCTGCATGGGCAAGAAGGGCTGAGGGCGCCGGGGGCTGCAGTCTTGGAAGGGCCGTGCGCCGCAGCCCGGCGACCCGGCGTTGGCTCCCCGCCGCATCAGCCTTCGCCATGCGGCTCGGCTTCGGCCTGCATAAGAAGAATCACTCCCCCCTTGAGGGGGAGTCGGCGAGACCAGGGCGAAGCCCGCAGTCGAGCCGGTGGGGGGCCAACGCGGCGTCGCGAAAGTGCGCAGCCCTCGGTCGAGCCGGAGGGGCAAAGGCCGCGTCCCGTGAGTGACTCCCGTGGGCCTGGGGAGGGTTCTCAGACAAGCCCAACGCCCATCACCCCACGCGTGACCGTCCCGATCGACACTCGCATCTGGCCATGGTGCAGGCCAGGTGGATGGCCTTGACCATGCTGGCGGGATTGGCCTCGAGCCGGCCGGCGATGTCGAAGGCGGTGCCGTGGTCCACCGAGGTGCGGATGATGGGCAGGCCGATGGTGATGTTGACGCCGCTGTCGAAACCCATCAGCTTCAGGGGAATGTGACCCTGGTCGTGATAGAGGGCCACCACCAGGTCGAACTCGCCTCGGTTCATGCGGTGGAAGACGGTGTCGGGGGAAACGGGGCCTTCGGCGTCGATCCCCTCGCCCCGGGCCGCCTCGATGGCGGGCAGGATCTCGTCGGCTTCCTCGGTGCCGAACAGTCCGCCCTCTCCGGCGTGGGGATTGAGGCCGGCCACGGCAATGCGGTTGCCCTGGAGGCCCAGTTGTTTCAGGGCCTGGCGGCCGAACCGGATGGTCTCCAGGATGCGCGGCGTTCGGATCCTCTCCAGGGCCTGGCGCAGGGCCAGGTGGGTGGTGACGTGGATGGCCCTGAGATGGTCCACCACCAGCAGCATGCGTACTTCTGTCACCCGGCACAGCGCGGCCAGGTATTCGGTGTGTCCCGGAACGCCGATTCCCGCCAACTGGGCGGCTTCCTTGTGAATGGGGCCGGTCACCAGGGCATCCAGCGTTCTATCGAGGCAGCCCGATACTCCCGCCCGAATGTAATCCAGACCGGCTCTGCCGCACTCCCGGCTGACCCGGCCCAGCTCCACCTCGGAAAAGCGGATGTTCTTGAGGTCCAGCAGATGGATGCAGGTGGGATCGTGGCCGGCCGACTCCGCTTCCGCCACCGGGTGAAGCCGCCGCCGGGGCAGCAACCGGGAGGCGTAGTGGGCCACGATGGACTCCTCGCCGATGATGACGGGGATGCACTGCCGCTCCACCGCCGGGTCCAGCAGGGCCTTGAGGGCCACTTCGGGGCCGATGCCGGCCACGTCGCCCAGGGTGATGCCGATACGGGGCTTCCGGTTCATGGGCATGAGGAACCGCCGCCGTCGGGAGGCGGAGCCGAGGATCATAGCACATCCTCCGCGGCAGCCCGCCCGGTGAGGAAGAGGGCGATTTCGCAGAGGGTGTCCGGGTTTCCGAAGCCTCCGGCCTTGGTCGCCAGCGGCAGCCCGTCCAGCCGGCCTCCGATCCATCGGCCCCAGGGGATGCCGGGTTCCACGTCCCCATGAATGCGGATGCCCCGGGCCCCGCACTGCTCATAGACCTTCAGAGCCGTATCTCCTCCCACCAGGATGGTCGCCCCCAGCGCCCCGGCGTCGAGCAGCCGGCCGGCGGCCGATTGCAGCGCCTGCTGCAACCGCTGCAGGTGACTGCGGGAGCGGATTCGCTGTTCCAGGCGCAGGCACAGGGCAACCGTTTGCTTGCGCGCCAGCGCCTCCAGGGCCGGTTTCAACGTTTCTTCCAGGTGGGGCGTGGAATCGGCATCCTCGTCCCGGAGGATGATGACGGCGGCCAGGCCCCGCCGGCCAAGCTGTTCCAGTTGGGCCTTGTTGACCGGGTTGAGGCTGCCGCAAATCAGGAGCACGGGTCCCTGGGCTTGCGGGCCGGACGGGGCCGCACGGGTGGGAGAGCGCCCCCAGCTCAGGGGAAGAAACCGGGCCAATCCGGCCGATCCCACCCACAGGACGGCTTCGTCCAGACGGTATCCCGTGAGGGCCAGCCGCTCCAGGTCGCTGTCGGACTCGATATCGAACAGCAGCACCCGATGGCCCTTGCGGCGGGCCGTCCGGATGTGTTTTTCGACCAGCGCCGGCGGCCGGCGCAGCAGGTCGCGGCGCAGCAGCTCGACCTGGGATCCGAACTCGGCCCGCAGCCGGCCCACAAGGTCGCCGCTGTCGATCCCTGAAGGCCCGGCGCCCCGGGCGGGACGCGGCGGCGGCGGGCGGCCGTCCAGCAGCAGCCTTCCTCCCCGGCTGGTCCGCCCCCAGGCAGGGAAGGCGGGAGCTACAATGGCCAGATCGGGCCGCACCACGGCCATGACGGCGGCCAGCTCCTGGCACCAGGGACCCTTGAGGGTCGAGTCGATCTTCTTGTAGACCGGGCGGCTGCCGGAACGCAGCAACGACCTGGCAGAGCCGGCGGCCACCTGCCGGGCCCGTTCGACGGCCAGCCCTCGCGAAGCCGTATTGACCGCCAGCAGATCGAGGTCCGGGCCAAGGTCCGGGGCGGAGGCGCCGGTCATGGCCACCCGCATGCCGTACCGGCAGAACTGGGCGGCCGTGTCGCAGGAGCCGGTCAGATCGTCGGCAATCACCGCCAGGGGAGGCCGGCGGCCGGATGCGGGAGGTTGGCGCACGGCGGGCCTCGCGGGGTCAGCGCCGGATGAACGACAGCACCTGCTCGACGCCGGGCCGGCGCAGAAGCTGAACCCGAGGGCCCCGGGGCGCCCAGACCCGGGGGTCGGTATCCAGAAACAGGGCGATGGTGCGGATTCCCAGGGCGGCCGCCAGGTGGGTGATTCCGCTGTCGTTGCCGATGTAGAGCCGGCAGCGGCTCAGGACGGCGGCCAGCCGGCTCAGGTTCTCGATGCCCACCGTCTCCCAGCGGGCCGAGTCCTCGGCCAGGGCGGCTCGAACTTCCTTCACCGTCTCGCCGTCCAGAGGCCCTTCCAGCAGCAGAAGGCGACAGTTCGGATCGCGGCACAGGTTTCGCCCCAACTCGGCGAAGTGACGGGCCGGCCATCGCTTGCGTGGCCCGCTGGCGCCCGCATGGACCGCGACTGCGGAGTCTCCGGGGCGGGCGGCCCAAAAGCGCTCGGCAAATCGATCCTCATCCCGGGTCCATTGGATCCGAGGGGTGGACGAGAACCCCGGGGTGGATCCGAAGAGACTGTTCAGTTGATCCCGCCTGAATTCGATCATGTGGAGACCGGACCGGCGGGGCAGCGCCCGAAGAAAGTCGACCCGGGGGTGGGTGGCCCGGATGCGGTCCACGAATTGCGGATTGCCGCTCCCCCACCAGGAGATGATTCTGTCAAAGGTCCGCATGCGCCTCAGGCACTCCTGCCTGGGCGGATAGCTCTCGATGCCGGTGTCCTGCAGGGCCTCGGCGGAGTCGACGTAGCCGAGCGATCGGGCCAGGGGCAGATTGCCCCGGGCCACCCACAGTTCCATCCGTTCGGGGCGGAGGCGGGCCTGCAGCCAGGCCACCGCGGGCAGCGTCAGAACGAAGTCGCCGATGGCGCCGGGAATGATCGAAAGGAGATGCAAGGCCCGGTCCTTCCTGCCGGATCAGCCACCCATTATGGCCGAGCACAGCGGGAAAGAACAGTGTTGTCACTGGCTGGAGGGGGTGCTAGGCTAATTGAAGCCCCGCCCGATTCCGCGGCGGGTCGCCGGGAAGGGGCGGATAAGGGCTGGCGCCCGGTTTCCAATGGAGCAGCCCCCGGTGAGCCGCCGGGGCGATGCCCTATCGATCCGGGTGATCCGAAATTCCATGATGTTTGCCTGCAAGCGAAACAGTGCATCGGTCTTGACGCTGCTGTTGCTGATGGGAGGAGGCTGCGGCTCGGGACCCAAGGTGAGTTCCGACACCGCGGCCATCGTCAATCAAGCCGAAATCAAGATCTCCGAGGTCAACAAGCGCTTCGACGCTCAACTCCGGCAGAGCCCCCGGGCGCCGTCGCCCGAGGAGGCTTCCACCTTCAAGCTCAATATCCTGAGCCAGCTCATCAACGATGAGATCCTGATGCAGCGGGCCGCCGCCGACAATCTGACCGCCAGCGACGCCGAGGTCAGCACCCGGTTCACCGACTTCAAGAAGAACTACACCGAGGAGAAGTTTCAGGAATTCCTCAAGGAGCAGGGGGTCACCGAGGAGGAGTTCAAGCAGACCCTGCGCAAGGGAGCCACCATCGAGAAGCTCTACAACAAGGAGATCACCTCCAAGATCTCGGTGACCGAAGCCGAGATCGAGCAGCACTTCGAAGAGAACAAGTCCAACTACAACCTGCCCAAGGGTTGGCGTCTCGCCCATATCCTGATTACGGACGCCAGGGAGTCCGGGATCAACAATACCCGGAGCGACGACGCCACCACTCCCGCCGAGGCCAGAAAGAAAGCCCAGCTTCTGATGCGGCGCCTGCTGAACGGCGAGGATTTTGCCCGCCTGGCGGTGGAGTACTCCGAGGACGCCGAGTCCGCTCCTCGGGGCGGAGACCTGGGATTCGTCACCGAGCAGCAGATGGAGACCGTCAGCCCCGAGCTCAAGAAAACGGTCCAGAATCTCCGGGTGGAGCAGGTCTTTCCCCGGCCCATCCGCATCGGCTACGGCTACCACCTGGTCAAGCTCCTGGCCAAGGAACGCGGCGGGCAGCATGAACTGAGTGAACCGCAGGTCCAGGCGGATGTTCGCCAGACCATCTTCAACCGCAAGGAAACCCTGCTGAAGACAGCCTACCTGGAAGTCATCCGCAACGAAGCCCAGATCAGAAACGTGCTCGCCGAAAAGCTGCTGGACCGCCAGTAGGACCGCCTCCGGCCTCTCCCGCAATTCTCCTTGATCCCCCCGATCAGGGCCGATTGGATCCTGCAGGACAACGGTCCTTCCGGATATTTCCGGCGACCCGCCCAAGAATGCGGGCTAAAATGGTGTGCTATCGCGGAGGCGTGGCAGAGTGGTCGATTGCGGCGGTCTTGAAAACCGTTGTACCTTGACGGGTACCGTGGGTTCGAATCCTACCGCCTCCGCCAAACACCCTTCCAAAGCCATCCAATAACTGAGCCGTTTGCAAAATTCCGCAAGCAAGGGCTTTATGGGTCGGGAGAGGGGACAGGGAACTCGAGAGGCAACTCCGCCCTTGGTCTGTTGATGGCCTCGGTGACTGCCGACCGCTGGGGAGCACCGCCGGTCGCAAATGAGCAGTACCGCAAACTCGGGCAAACCTGTCGGTAGGGCGGCTCCACGTGATAGAATAAGGCTCATGCACACCGACACCATTGCCATTATCGTCGCGATCCTTGGGGTTGGCTTGGCCCTGTGGCGTGCGATCGACTCCCGACACAGAGGCATCCAGCAAGACATCGCCGAAATCCGCCAGGATGTGCGCGCTCTGCACGCTCGCATCGACAACCTCTACCAGGCACTCTTCAGCCGCAAAGACCCCGCCGCGTGAGGTCCGCTCCAAACGATAGCGATCAACCACGCCCGCAAGCCGATTCGGCCCCATGGCATTGCATTCCGCTACATCTTACTGTTCGTAAAATCAGGATATTCAGTCAAGCACGCCAATGGAACTCGCCAAAATCACTGCACGCGGGCAGACGACGATCCCCCAATCACGCGATTGCTCCGGGATAGGAACCACCAGTCGTGGTTGGTGAGAATTCCCCGGAGCGAAGCCCGGATCAGAAACGTGCTTGCCGAGAATCTCCTGGACAGCCGGAAGCTCGGGTTACGGACGCCGGTACCATGTTTCCGTCATGGAGCAGGGCGGATTGGTGGACGTGGTGGAGCACCCCAACCAGGACCGCTACCCGGGACAGTTGATTTATGTTGTGGACATCGACGAAACCATTTACCTCGTGCCCTTCGTGATTCAGAACGACGGCACTCGCTTTCTGAGGA
This sequence comes from Terriglobia bacterium, assembly GCA_963665655.1. Classification (GTDB taxonomy): domain Bacteria; phylum Acidobacteriota; class Terriglobia; order Versatilivoradales; family Versatilivoraceae; genus Versatilivorator. Next base: position 1,254,854 of record OY762429.1, on the reverse strand, counting down.
CGATAATTCCCAGCCGGAAGGCGATGAGAGATTATGGGAGGAGGCAGCCATGGTGAACGACCCAATGAGCGTGGAAGAACGGGAGATTCTGGATAGATTCGAACGGGGCGAGTTGCGCTCCACTCCCGATGCTGAACGGGAAATTGAGATAGCCCGCCAGTCGGCTCGCTATACCTTTAACAAGACCAAGCGAGTGAATTTGCGGGTAACCGAGCGTGACTTCAACCTTGCTCACTCGAGGGCCAGGGAAGAAGGGATTCCCTATCAGACACTTTTGTCCAGCGTCATCCACAAGTACCTGTCCGGCCGGCTGACCGAGAAGAGGCGCCAAGAGCCTTGATCCGGCATTGTTCCGGTCTTGGCAACGGTGAGGACAGGTCACTTTCCTGATTGGATCGGTTGTCACGGGTGCGGTAATATAACCGTTGACCAGGGGGAGCGAACTGGGAGACTCTGATAGGCTTCCTGTTCGCTGTCGAGATCGGCAAGAGGGAAGTGCAGCAGCGAAAACAGGGAATGGAGGTCTGCGCGCAGCCATGAACTCCGCCAATTCCGATAACGCCGTTGCCATCGTCGGATATGCCTACCGGATGCCGGGAGGGATTCGCACCGACGACGACTTCTGGCGCCTGCTCAGCGAGCGCGAGATCGTCCGCGAGCCGGTCACCGAACGCTACGGCAAGGGGTATCAACCCGTCGGTGGATTCTCCGGCCCGGGTCGCTTCGCCAGTCCCTACGAGGGCTTGATTCGGGAAGATGGGGAGAAGCTCTTCGACCGGAGCCTCTTCGGACTCTCCCATAACGAAATGTTGGCCATGGACCCTCAGGTCAGGATGCTGTTGAGTTGCGCCTGGGAGACCTCCGAGCGGGCCGGCTGGGATCTTCATTACTTGCGCAACAGCCCCACCGGTGTCTTCATCGGCGCGCAGGTTCCGCCGGTCGCCAACTGGCGCTCCCTGTATGGCGCCACCCAGTTTGACGTGATCACCATCAGCCTGTCGATGCTGTCCAACCGCATCTCCTACCACTTCAACTTGATGGGACCGTCGGCCACCTACTGCACGGCCTGTTCCGCCAGCCTGACCGCCCTGCACGCAGCCATGAACGCGCTTCGCTGCGGGGACTGCGAGCAGGCCCTGGTCGGATCCTCCAACTATCTGGGCACAGCCAGGGTGAGTGCTTCCTTCAATGCTCTGGGCGTCATCAGTCCGGACGGCCGGTGCCACTCCTTCGATGCGGAAGCCAACGGCTACATGCGCTCGGAAGGCGCCTTCGTCTTTGCGGTCAAGCCGCTGAAGGCCGCCGAAAGAGACGGCGACCGCATCCACGCCGTAGTCGAGGCGACCGCGGTCAATGCGGCCGGGGCCGCCGACGGCAGCGCCGGTCTGGCTCAAGGACGTTACATCACGGCGCCGACCCGTCATGCCCAGGTCGAACTGATGCGCAGGGCCTGTGCCCGTTCGGGACATGCTCCCCAGGACTTCGACTACATTGAAGCCCATGCCACCGGCACCGTGGTGGGGGACCGCATCGAGGGAAACGCCATTGCAGAAGCCTACGGTGGGAATGGCCGGGCATTTCCGCTGCGAATCGCCAGCGTCAAGAGTAACCTGGGTCACATGGAAGCCGCGGCTTTCAGTTGCGCCCTGCTCAAGGTCATCCTGATGATGCAGCGGCGCACCTTCGCACCGATTTCGAAAAATTTTCTGGTTCCCAATCCGGAAATCGACTTCGAACGTTGCCCCATGCAGGTGCAGACGACCTGCGAGCCCTTTCCTGAGCACCCCGTGGTGGTCGGCATCAATTCCTTCGGCTTCGGCGGCGCCAATGGGCACTGCGTCGTTCGGGAATACCGTCCCTCCCGGCCGCGCATCTGGTCGGTGGCCCTGGCTCCGGAGGCCGGCTTCATGATCCCCCTGTCGGCCCGCACCTCCGGCGCGTTGGAAAGGAGTGCCGGGCAACTGCGGAAAATGCTCGGTGAGCAGGAGATGGACTTGTATGGGCTGGCCGGCAATCTGAGCCGTCGCCGTACTCATTTCGCTGCCCGAACGTCCTTTGCGGTTCGCTCCCGACAAGCATTGATCGAGGCCCTCGACGCCTTCGCGGAAGAGCCGTCGCCGGTTGCCATGGTGGAAGAGAAGGAGCGGCGGCTGGCCATGGTTTTCTCCGGACAGGGCACCCAGTGGGCCGGCTGCGGCCGGTCCCTCTACGACGCCCATCCCGTCTTCCGCCGCGTCATCGATGCGATTGAGGAGCACTGGAGGGAACACTCGGAAATCTCGTTGCGCCAGGCCTGCTTCTCGGCCGATCAATCGGCGCTGAACGAAGTCGAGTTGGCCCAGCCCGTCATCTTCATGCTTCAGTGCGCCCTGGTGGATCTGTTCAAGACCTGGGGGGTCTATCCGGACTGCGTGGTGGGCCACAGTTCCGGGGAAGTCGCCGCCGCCTACGCCTGTGGAGCACTCTCGTTGGCCGATGCAACCCGGCTGGTTTTCCATCGCGCCACCCTGCAGCAGCGCACGGCCGGTTCGGGCCGCATGCTGTCGGTCGGCCTGGACCGGCCGGGTCTGGAGGACCTGCTCGAATCGCTACAAGTTCCCTTCCAGGCTCGCCAAGGCCGAAATGGAGCGGTTGAGATCGCCTGTGAGAATGCGCCGGCCAGCACCGTCATCTGCGGCCGGGAGACTCTCCTGCGCCCCATCATGGAGGAACTGGATCGGCGCAACCTGCAGAACCGGCTCATTCCCGGAAATATTGCCTTCCACTCCAGAGCCATGGATCCGATCAGGGAGGATGCCCTGGCGGCCCTGTCGTTCCTGGATGATCGCGGCTTCGACGCCGAGGTGCCGTTTGTTTCCTCGGTCACCGGTGAGAATACCCGGCGTCTCGACAACGCCTACTGGTGGTCGAATATTCGACAGCCGGTGCGGTTCGCGGCGGCAATGGAAACCATCATGAGGGATCATCGGCCCGAGGTGTTGCTTGAAATCGCGCCTCACAGCTCTCTGCAGCCCGTCATCGCCCAGTGCCTGGAGGGTGGCGATCCCGTGCCGGCATGCATTCCGACGCTCATGAGAGACACCGATGTCTGCCTCGGCTTCCATCAGGCCCTGGGAGCCCTGTTCAGGGCCGGCGTGGAGCTGGACTTCGCGGCCCAGTATCCCCGGCCGGAACCCGTTGCCCATCGGCTTCCCGGCTATCCCAGAGAGGATCAGGCCACCATCGATCTGAAGTGCGATGACGAGATGTTTCTGCGGCAAGGCGGCTATTCGCAAGGCCCGTTGATTGGGCGCAAGGTTCCCTCCGACCACTTGCTCTTCGAAGCCCGGCTTTCCGACGAGGACTTTCCCTGGCTGACGGAGCACCTTGTCCACTACGCGGCCATCATGCCGGCAGCCGGTTACATTGAACTCATCCTTCAGGCGTTCGCAGGGGCCCCGATTCACATAGAGGTTCTCGAGTTCCTGCAGCCCTGTCCCATTCCCAAGACACCGGTACGCCTGCAGACGGAATTGCGTCCACTCGCCAATGTTCCCGATGCCTACACGTTCACCATCTCTTCGCGGTCCTATGAGGTCGAAGCCGGCAGCGAGCTGCATTGCCGCGGCAAAGTGCGCCTTCTCAAGGACGATCAGGCGGTGGATGTGCCGGCCCGCCTGGAAGAGATCGACACCACCCGCTTCGAACGTTCGGTGATTGCCGACGAGAGTGATTGTTATGAGCGCTTTGAAGCCGCGCTCAGCGAGACCTTTCAATATGGTCCCCATTTCAGAACCATGAAGCGGGTCCGGATGGACATGTCGACCCGGGCCTATCTCGTCGACGTGGAAATGGACGAGAGACTGTGGAGGAGCGGACGGGAGGAAGGGTATGTCGCCTCGGTCCCGATGCTCGACGGGGGACTGCAGATATTCCTCTACAACCTGATGCTGGGCGCCGATCACTTTGCCATACCCCAGCGTGCCGAACGGGTGACGTTTCTTCGTCCTCCAACCTCGCCGCGGATCACGGTTCACGTGACCAAGCCTGCCGACGGTTGGTACCGTGTGAACGAGATGGGCCAGTATTGCGTGCATTACGGGGAAACGACCGGTGGCAGCGTCAGTTTTTATGACAACCAGACCGGGGAACTCATCGCGCACATCCGCGATTACATCTCCTTCGTATCCAATCCTCGCTGGGGCGACTTGCCGCGCAGCAAACACAGGATCTCGTGGCAACCGAAGAGTCTCCCGGTCGGGCAGTCGCTTTCGGACCGGCTGCCCCATGGCGAGATCGATCCTCCTGCGCTCATTGCAGCCCTGGAACAGTCCGAACAGGGCGAAGGCTACGCTTGTCATATCGTCGAGTTCGCCGGTGGCCGCCAACCCGATCGGACGATCCTCAAACAGTGCATCGACGATCTCTCCAGTTCGGGTGGGCCCTCGGAGTTCTGGATGGTCAGCGACAGCGAGGAGAGCTCCCGCGCCCACTACGAGGCGTTCCACCGCCAGCAGGCTGCGCTGCGGTTCGAAACGCTGGACCCATCCCTTCAAGCGGATCTGCGGAAGGGCCTGTTGCGTCCGGGGGCCGCCGAGATCATTTTCCTGCATTGGGATGATGGGCCCTTTGAGCCGGAGCGGTGGCGGTTTCTATGGAGGGTGGCGGTGGCCGGAGGTCTGGCCCTGGTCTGTCACGACGAGGGCGACCTCATCGAGCCGGGCGAAGGCTGGACGATGGTGCGCTCGGGACGGCGCACGACCCTGCTGCAGGCGGGGCTGTCCCGGTCGTATTCCTCCGACAAGGGGAAACTCTCCGGCCCCCGGTGGGTGCTGGGCGAGCCCAATAGCCGGGCAGCGGACTGGGTGTACCTGCTGGATGCGCCCGGGGTGCGCCTGATTCCTCCGGAGATTCTTCGCGATGGCGATTACGAGACTCTGGAAGAGTGGCCGCAAGTGACCGACCTGCAAGCGATCGACTTCTTCTGCGGGACCGACCCCGACGATCCGACAGGCGAAAGGGTATCGGTGCAACTCATTGCCTTTGTCAGGGCTCTGGTTTCCCACAGGCTCGAGCACGGACATCAGCCCTGCCGCTTGACCGTGGTGACCCATCGGGCCGCATTCCAGGTGGAGGAGCCGCGGGGGAGTGCCCTGTGGGGAGCGGCTCGGAGCATGGCTCTCGAAGTCGGCGAGGAAGTCGGGATCGATTTTCGGCTGGTGGACCTGGGCGGTCCCGAGGACCTCGAGACTTTGGCCGGTCTCGCACGGTGCGACTTGCGCGAGCGGGAACTGGCCGTGCGGCGGAATCGCTTGTGGGCGCCGCGACTGGTCAGTATTCGAGAGAGATATCCGCTGGTGCCCGCGGGGGAGGATCCCGCCCAACGCCTCACCCTGGAGAGCCCTGGCCAGATTACCGGTCTGGAAATGAAGACCTACCCACTCCCGGGGTTGGGGGCGGAGGACGTGGAGATCGAGGTGGCGGCCGCGGCGCTCAACTTCCGCGACATCATGGTCACGCTGGGATTGTTGCCGGCATTGGCCTACGAGCGCTCGGCCCTGGGCCGCGAAGTCGGCATCGAGGCCTGCGGGATCGTCCGCCGCGTCGGGTCGAAGGTAGGCCGCTTTCGCGCCGGCGATGCGGTGGTGTTCACCCAAGGCGGTTGTGTCGCCAATCGCGTTGTGGTCAACCAGCATCTGGTGTTCGGGAAGCCGGATCGCTTGAGCATGGAAGAGGCCGCCTCGGTATTGTCGGTCTATGTCACCGCCTACTACTCCCTGATTCACCTGGCTCGTCTGCGCAAGGGACAACGCGTTCTCATCCACTCGGCCATGGGCGGAGTCGGCCAGGCGGCCATCGCCCTGGCCAAACATGTCGGCGCGGAGATTTACGCCACGGCCGGCAGCCGGAGCAAGCGCGAGAAATTGCTGGGGTTGGGAGCACGGGCGGCCTTCGATTCGCACAGCTTCGATTGGTACGACGGATTGATGGAAGCCACCGGTGGCCAGGGTGTCGACGTGGTCTTGAATTCCCTGGCCGGCCGCCACATCGAATTGTGTCTGCAGGCCCTTCGCCCGGGTGGTTGGCACTGCGAGATCGGCAAGGTCGACATCTATGCCGACAACGACCTCGGCCTGCGCATCTTCCGCAAGAACCTGCGCTTCGCGGCCATCGACGTGGACCGCCTGATGATCGACGACCCCTATCTCTCGCACCAGCTCTCACAAGCCTGCCTGGATCTGCTGGGTGAAGGGGCGTTACCGGCGCTGCCGGTCACCGTCTTTCCCTACAAGGACTTCGCCAGCGCCCTTCGCTTGATGACAACCGGTCAACACCAGGGGAAACTGGTGCTGAAGGCTCCCGAAACTCCCGCCGCTGCCGGATTCTCGGTTGCCGACCTGCGGCCGTTTCTCGATTCCGATGCCACCTATCTGGTGACCGGCGGCCTGGGGGGCTTCGGACTGCGGGTGCTGCCTTACCTGGCGGCTTCAGGCGCCCGCCATATCACCCTGATGGACCGGGACCCCGAACGCCGTCGGACTGCCGACTGGATCCGTCAGTCAAGCGCTCTGGTCTACATGGATGAGGAGGTGGAGTTCGACATCGTTCAGGGGGACGTGTCGGTGGAAGAGGATGTCCGCCGCTGTATCGCCCAATTGCAAAGACCGCTCAAAGGCGTGTTCCACCTGGCCGGGGTGCTGGACGACCATTTGCTGGTCGACATGTCGAGCCAGTCCGTGGCCAAGGTATTCGCTCCCAAGGCCTCCGGCGCCCTCCACCTGCACCGGGCCACCGAAGGCTGCCCACTCGATTACTTCGTTCTGTTTTCCTCCACTGCCTCGGTGTTGGGCAACCCTGGACAGGTCAACTACAGCGCGGCCAACTCTTTCCTGGACGGTTTGGCTGCCTGTCGCCGCCGCCAGGGCCTTCCCGGACTGTCCTACAACATGGCCGCCGTTTCCGACGCCGGCATGGCCGCGCGCAGTTTGCCCGTGCTGCGAATGATGAGGGCCGCGGGCATACCCCCGGTGAGCAGCCAATTCGCCGTGTCCAACCTGGACCACGCCCTGCGTACCCTGTCTGAAAGGGACCACTTGATCACGGCCCTGTTCGAAGGCCCGACCTGGACGGTGGACCTTCCCGATTACATGCGGATCGGGCGTCTGATGCAGAATCAGGATGCTTTCGAGGTCGGTGAGGCCGGCGAGCTTACCGTCGACAGCGTCGTGGCTCAGATTGCCGCCAAGGTGGCCGAGCTCTGCGGCCACGACGAGGGCGGAGTGGAGGAACCCTTGTCCAGCTTCGGGCTGACCTCGATCTCGGTTGCCGAGCTGGGAACCTTCATCCAGACCCAGTTCAATTACCGGGTGAGCGCTCTGGAACTGATGACCACAGCCTCTACTCTCTCGTTGGCCCGGGACATCCTGCTTGGGAAGAAGGATGTTGAGGACGGCCAGGACGAGACGGAGGCGGTCGGAGCCAAGGACCCCGGCCTGGTTGGCTCTCGACGGGTCCGCCGTGCACCGTCGGTTTTTGCCAGTCCACTGGAAGACCACTTTCCGCAAGGTGTCGGAGATTTGTCGGGCGCCGCCGAATAAGAGACGATCCGCTGGCTCCAAAGAAAAAATCGGAATGGAAGGCGGCCGTGCCTCACGCACTTCTGGTATATCCTGAACACCCCCCTGCCTACTGGGGAGCCAAGTATGCTCTGGAGTTGCTCGGCATCCAGGCAGCCTTTCCCCCTCTGGGCCTGCTCACCGTCGCCGCCATGTTTCCACCCGGATACGACCTCCGCGTGGTGGATATGAATGTGACTCCCTTGCAGGAGGCGGACCTGGAGTGGGCCGATCTGGTGTTTACGTCCACCATGATTGTTCAACGAGCCTCCCTGCAGGCAGTGACCGAGCGCTGCAATCGGGCCGGCATTCCGGCGGTGGCCGGGGGGCCCTACCCCACGTCGTATCACGAGGAGATCGAAGGCGTGGACCATTTTGTGCTGGATGAGGTGGAGGAAACCTTTTCCGGATTTCTGCGCGACCTGGAGACCGGCACGGCCAAAGCCATTTATCGGGAGCCGCGAAAACCGGATGTGAGCCGGACGCCCCTCCCGCGTTTCGACCTCATCGATACCAACGCCTATCACTCCATGTGCGTGCAGTTCTCCCGAGGATGTCCGTTCGACTGTGAATTCTGTGACATTATCAAGCTCTTCGGGCGCGTGCCCCGGACCAAGTCACCCGAGCAGCTGATCCGGGAATTCGATTTCCTGTATCGATTGGGATGGCGAGGCCCGCTGTTCCTGGTTGACGACAACTTCATCGGCAACAAGCGAGAGGCGTTGGAGCTCCTGCCGGTGGTCGCCGAGTGGCAAAAAGCCCGTGGCTACCCGTTATCCCTGTTCACCGAGGCGAGTGTGAATCTGGCCCGAACGGATGAACTGATGGATGCCATGATCGAGGCCGGGTTCAATTCGGTGTTCTTGGGCATTGAAACCCCCAACCCCAAGGCCTTGCTCAAGACCAAGAAGCCACAGAACGTCGGCAAGCAGGAAGAGGATTATCTCCTCCATGCCGTGCGCAAGATCCAACACAAGGGGATGCAGGTCACGGGAGGCTTCATTCTGGGTCTGGATGAAGATGACGAGGGTGTATTTGACGAGCAGATCGACTTTATCCAGCGGGCCGGCATTCCCATGGCGCCGATCTATATGCTGGTTGCTCTAAAAGGCACGGATTTGTATGAGCGCCTGAAAAGGGAGAACCGCCTGCTGGACGCACCCATCGAAATCGACGCCACCAGCTTGAACTTCAAGCCGGGGATGAATCCCAGGACATTGGTCGAGGGATACCGGCGCGTGATCAGTACCATTTATGACCCCACCCTCGAGAATTACTTCAAGCGTTGCCTGACCTTGTTCGAACACCTCAGGCCTGTCCCGCACCTGCAAAAATCCAGGAGCAAGAATGCGCTGTTCGTGGAACTCATGGGTGTACGGAGCCGACTCTCCGACAGGCAGCTCCCGGCCTACAACAAGTTCGTTGCCAAGGTCTCCAGGGACCATCCCCGGATGCTCCCCGAGGCGATTCGCCTGGCCGCCCTGGGCTACCACTTCGAAAAGGTCACCCGCCAGCAGATTGCGATAAACGAGTTCAAGAAGTTTGTAACGGCCGAGTTGGAGGAGGTCAAGGAAGCCTACTCGCACCGCGCCAAGGCGGTGGAAGCAGTCGGGGAACGGAAGCAAGCGTTGCTGGCGCGAGTTCAGGCGCGCTATCAATCGATACCCGCCGACTTTCGTTACCGGGGAGACGGCGTCGAGCATGCGTTGGCGAGTTTTCGATCCGCCGTGAATGAGCAGGTCGACTGACGCACGCACTCGGTGGCGACGTGGAGTGCCGCGCCCCATTTGCCCTGTTCCAAGGAAGGAGCATATGACCGAAAGAACCGACGCCGACACGACGGTGGAGCCGATCGTCGGCACCCTGCCCCCCCATTGCCAGAGAGACATCGATACACTGCGTCGATTCATTCACGCCTCCGTCAGCCAGGAGAGGCCAGCCGATCCCGTGTCTCCGGCTGATTTTCGAGAGGTCCTGCTGACCGGAGCCACCGGATTTGTCGGTCGTTTCCTGCTGCGCGACCTGTTGCGGCAGAAGCCGAATCTGGTCGTGCACTGCCTGGTCCGGGCCGACGATGCCGCGGGTGGGCACCAGCGCCTGCGCGCTGCCCTCGAAGAAGCTGAACTCTGGGATGAGTCGTTCGCCTCGCGCATCCGAGTGGTGGCGGGAGATCTCGGCCAAGCCCGATTCGGGCTGAGGGAAGGGGATTTCAAGGACCTCTGCCGGCGGATCGACGCCGTCTACCATCTGGCTGCCTCCATCAGTCTCGCGACCTCCTATATGGCCATCCGCAAGCCCAATACGCTCAGCCTTCACAATGTGCTCGAATTGTGTTTGCGCCAACGCTTCAAGCACCTGTTCTACGCTTCGACCATGGCTGTGTTCCCGCAGTACTTTTTTGCCTTCGCCCGCGAATTCAAGGGCAGCCGCATCGACCACCAGATGCAGCCGGACCTGGCAACCATGAAGAAGAAGTACCCCATCGGATTGCTTGGTTATCCCTGGAGCAAATTGACCGCTGAACAGATCCTGCTTTTTGCCCGGCAAGCCGGACTGCCGTTGGCGATTTTCCGGCTGCCTCAAACCGCCGTGTCCGGTATGGGATTTGTCCAACCGAGCGATCTCACGATGAAGATACTGGCCGCGGTGGTCGATTCCGAAACCATGCCCGCGGGATTCTCCTTTCGATCCAACCACGAGGCGGTCGATACGTTGAGTCGAGCTTGTACGGCCATTTCCCTGAATCCCGAACGGCGGTTCACCATCTACCATTGCTGCAACCCTCAGTTGGACTACTACAACCTGGAACTCGCCGACTTTGGAGTCTATTTCCCGGAAGTTCCCTACGAGTCGTTCAAGCAGTCCTGCCAGGCTCGTGGCGAGGATTCGATACTACACGGTCACTGGGCCGTGCTCGATCATTTCGGCAAATACTGGTTCAGCAACGACAAGCCTGAGGGTCGGCTGCCCATTAGCGACCGTGCCTTCCGCGAGGACTGCCCGCACCCGATCAAGTGGCCGGGCGTGTTGACCAAGCTCAGGCGTTCCTATCAACGGGGGCAAGAGGATCGCCGAAATTGGCCCTATCCCCAGTCCCATGGCCGACTCGACTTTGAAGGCTTGATGTCGCGGGCTGAACACTATGCCGAGTACTGCAAGGTCTCCTTCGAACAGACCTATCCCGAATGGATGCGTCGCAATCTGCAACAACTGGTTGTGGCATTCAAGGCGGCCGATGCCAATCTGCTGGAGAACAAGATGGTTGATATCGTCTTCGACCTCAGCCGTCTCTTGATGATCAATTCCGGGTTCGCTCGCGAAAGACAGCAGTACAGGGAGATCGAACAGGAGGAGATCACGCGCCCGGTCTTTATTGTCGGGATCAATCGCACGGGTACGACCTATCTGCACCGGCTGTTGGCCCGTGACCCGCGGTTTTGGGCGCCGCGGGGCTACGAGTACACCGCGCCGAGTCTGTCACGGCATGAATACGCCACGATTGCGTTTACGCCGGACGACCCCCGCCGGGCGTGGGTCGAGGAGATGATCGAATCATCCAATGTCAACGAGCTGTTCAAAGGGGTTCACGACTTCAATGTGGACGAACCGACGGAGGACTTCCCGCTATTGAGCCTGGCCTTCGGATCATGGACCGCGACCGTTCGGTTCCATGTCCCGGAGTTCGGCCGTTGGCTGGATGCCACCGGTGTGCGGCATGCCTACGCCCATCACCGCCGCACCATGCAGAATCTCAGTTGGCAGCGTCGGCAGCGCCATCCCCGGCAGGTGGGGCAGTGGCTGTTCAAGATGCCCTTTCATCTCATGGAGTTGGAGGCCCTCGTGCGGACCTATCCCGATGCCCTCTTCATCCAGACCCATCGGAGCCCGGCTCAATTCATGGGTTCCTGGAACAGCTTTGTGGAAAGGGCCCACTCGCTTGTCTACGAGCCACAGCCACGAGAGACCCTCGGCACCGAGCAGTTGGCGTTCATGAGCGGCATGATGGACAGGGGTGTTCGATTCCGGGAAGCCCACTCCGAGCTGGAGCACCGCTGGATGGACGTGAACTACGTGGATCTGGTGGAGGATCCCATGGCCGTCGTCCATGAAATCTATGAACGGTTCAACTGGCCGCTCAAGCAGGGGACGATCGCCGCCATGGACGACTGGCTGTACCGGCAGGGACAGCGCCGCCGCAAGGAACCACGGCATCGCTACCATCTGGGGGACTACGGTCTGACTTCGGAGGAGGTCAACGACGCCTTTGCAGGGTATCGCGCCTTTCTGACCCGCAGGTCCATTCGGAATTCCGGCCTGTAGCGCTACTGAGCCCGACTGGATCGGCTTACGGGGGCAAGGGCTGTGCCGGCCGGGTCTTCGCTCCGGCAGGCTATCTCGCTTCAGCCGCCATGGCCGTCATTTATCCGCTTTTGCAACAACGTCGTCGAGCACTGTTTCGGCGGATTTGAACATTTCCGTCAGAAGCTGCTTGCGCCGGGTCTTCAAACGCTCGACATACAGCCACAGGGCGTTGGTGATTCCGGCAACCACCGCCTCCCGCGTCTTGAGCGGGAGAGTGCGGTCATTCTGGTATTCGTATTTCTCGATGGTGAAGTTGGCGATGTGCTGGATGTTCTCTCCGACGATATCGAAATCGACGGAACTGCGAAGCGGAATGGTCTTGCTGGCCGGTGCTGCTTCCTCGCCGCCGCCGGCCTTCCCGGTGATGGCTTGGATGGCCGCACTCTGAGAATCGTAAATCGACATGATCCCGTGAAAGCCGCTGACGGTGACAATCTCGCGGATCGAATCGGAGAGGTTGCAGATACCGAAGGCCTTGCCTTCCGGGTTGAATTTCTTGGCGATGATCAGGCAAACGCGAAGACCCGCGCTGCTGATGTAGCCCAATTGCCCGAAGTCCAGGATCATGGCGCGTTCATCGGGATCGATTCCGGATTCCAGGGTTTTCTGGACTTCAATGTAGTTGTTTCCGTCGATACGACCGAGCGGCGCAGCGATCAGAATGCCTTCTCTGCGGCTCCACTTGACTTGGGCTGGCATGGCGTTACTCCTTTCGAACTCAGAATCAGTCATCCAGAAAAAGACCGGCTCATCATAGCATGATACGTGGCGGATGCAGTCACATTGGGTTACCGTACCCCGTTAATCCCGCACATTGCACCGGGCCTCCGGGTTGATCAGAGAGGGAGACAGGCGCCATTGAAAGTGGACTCGAGAAACAAGGCGAGAGTCGCTCCCGATCCACCGGCGGCGGGAGGCTCCCGGCAACTCTCCGGAAGACAGCTCTTGCTGGCGTTGTCCGGCGTGATGACGGCCATGTTTCTGGCTGCCGTGAGTCAGATCAATATCGCCACCGCAATGCCCCGCATCCTGGCCGACCTGGGCGGGTTCGACCGCTACACCTGGGCTTCGATTGCATACCTGGTCACTTCCACCATTGCGATTCCCATCGCGGGCAGATTGGCCGATTTTTACGGACGCAGGTTGTTCTTCATCCTGGGCCTGGCGATCTTCATGATCGGCTCGATTCCGGCGGGCTTGAGCCAGTCCATGAACCAGCTCATCGCTTCCCGCGCGGTCATGGGCGTCGGTGGCGGAATCCTCATGGCCAACAGTTTCGCGGCCGCGGCAGATCTGTTCCCCCCGGGAGAACGGGGCAGGTACATCGGGTTGATCGGCCTTGTCTACGGCATGTCTTCGGTGATCGGGCCGCCGTTGGCAGGTTTCATCACCGACGCCTTTTCCTGGAACTGGGTCTTTCTGATGAATATCCCGGCCGGAATACCGGTGCTGTGGTTGCTTGCCCGAACATTTCCCGAAATCGCACCCAGGGTCGATAAACGCAAGCTGGACTACCCGGGAATGGTGGCCCTGGCACTGGCGGTGGCTTCCCTGATGATCGCGCTTTCCCTGGGGGGTGTTCACTACCAGTGGAGCTCTCTCCAGGTCAGCGGACTCCTGGGGTTCGGGTTGGCCATGGCAGTGATCTTCCTGGTGGTCGAGTCGAAGGCGGATTCTCCCATCATGCCCCTGGGAATTTACACGAACCGGGCGGTGGCGGTTTCCGTGACGGTCACCGTCCTGACCGGTTTCGGATTGCACAGCACGGCGCTCTTCACGCCGCTGTTCTTCCAGGGAGTGCTGGGCTCGACCGCGACCGGCAGCGGCGGCTTGCTCACCCCCATGATGCTTGGATTGGTGTTTGGAGCCATTGCGTCCGGGCGGCGACTCTCCAGAACCGGTGGCGGCTACCGCAGACAGGCCCTGATTTCCTCGGGAGCCATGGCGGCGGGCATCTATCTCATCTCCACCATGAACGGGAATACGAGTTTTGCCCAGGCGGTGGCGTATGTTTCACTGACCGGGCTGGGGCTGGGCGGCGCCATGTCCACCTCCAACCTGGCCGTCCAGAACTCGGTGCCCTTCCGGCTGGTCGGCAGCGCGACCTCGACGCTTCAGTTCTCCAGGTTGTTCAGCGGTACGCTGGGTCTGGCCGTGTTGGGAGTCGTCTTGACGGCGAGCTTCTCATCCAGGTTGGAAGAATCCGTCCCGGAATCCGTCAGAGCCGCGCTTGCCCCAGGGCAGTTGGAGGCCATCAGGCAGAATCCGCGGGTGCTTGTCGACCCCTCCGCGATCGACGCGCTCAGGGCCGGCTTCGCGGCGAGAGGGCTCGACGGCGTTCAGATGGCCGACACTTTTCTCGGTGCTCTCGGCTCGGCGCTGGTCGAGGGGTTGGGAAATGCCTTCACGCTGAGTGCGGTAGTGGTGGGCCTGTCGTTTGTTGCCGCACTGTTCCTCAGGGTTGAAAAGTGGAGAGGTTGACCGGTCTTGGGCGAAGGCCGATACGGTGGGCGCTGGTGGAAGCAGAGTCGCATAGTCTAAAAGAGTTATCCACGAAGTCACGCGAAGGACCACGAAGAGACACGAAGCGAGACGCATCCGCTTTAACGGCCCGCCCCGCCACTGAATGGGTTATTAACATGGATGCACAGGATGCACAGGATTTTTTTCAGGAAAAGGCTGGCTTGCAATCCCGAGCATCCGCAAACCCGCACCGGATTACCGCTTCCGTCAGCATCCTGCGAAACGACTTCTCGTGTTGTTAATCCTGTCCATCCTGTCTATCCATGTTTGTTTTTTAATTGAGCCTTTTGCAACATCCGTCCCGCTATCGCCCCCGAACCCCTCAGTTCGACGACTCGAACTGTGCCACGTGAAGGCGAATATAGGTCCTGGTTCCCTTGAGCGCCTCGTTGGCCTGGGCCAGGTCCCAGGGCGTCTTGCCCTCGGCATTCCGAGCATTGGCGTCGGCCCCGGCCTCCAGCAGGAGGTCGATCACCGCTGGATTCCTGCCGCTTGCAGCGGACTGATGCAGGGGTGTGCGGCCCGCTTTGTCCCGCGCTTCCAGGTGGGCTCCGGCCTTGATCAGCGCCCTTGTCACTGCCGGGTTCGGGTTTGCCCGTGCGGCATCGTGCAGCGGGGTGTTGCCGGATTTGTTCCGCACATTCGGGTCCGCTCCGGCGCCAAGCAGCGCCTCGATGACTGCCGCATTCCGGTTGCCCCAGGCCGCAAGAATCAGCGGGGTATTGGCATTTCCGCTCCGGGCGTCCGGTTTTGCTCCGGCCGCCAGCAACCTCTTGACCACCGCCGGATTCTTGCTGTTCCAGGCCGCGAAGTGCAGAGGCGTACGGCCATTTTCGGTCTGCGCCCCAACGTCGGCGCCGGCATCCAGACAGGAGGTCACCTCCTCGACCGTCGCTGCCAGGAAATACTCCCGCGAGTTCCACTGTTCGCAGTCCGGACCCGGCTGAGCCGGGACGACGGAAACGACCAGCAAGAGCGAAAACCAGGCTCCGGGACCCGCAAACTTGAATGTCATGGCATTACCCTTTTTCGTATCGGAAGATTGGCGTGCGGTTTCAATGGCTTGCAGTCCTGGGTCCGCCGGCAGGGATCGACATCGGTTTACCCGGATGTCTCTCCCCAGCAAGGCCGCCTCGGCCCTCGGAAGCCTGTAACCTATTGCTGGAACGGAAGTTGGTCCGATTACCCCGGGACAGCCAACGCACACGCAGTCTACCACCAAACCGCCGGAGTTTGAAGGCATCCGGAAAGTTGGCGAGAAATGGGGAATGCGATGAAACTTGGCGGGTGTACGGGGCCGTCGTGATGCGGTAAACTATGCGCATGAAAAAACCGCATCGTCGTTCCATTTTTGTCCCCTTGCTTCTCTCCCTCGTCTCTCCGGCCCTGGCTGCCGAGGATACCTGCGCCGACCGCTCCATCGTGGCCGGCGCCGTCCGGACGTTGCAGGACGCCAAGACTCTGACGCAGTGCGCCTACGAGTTTGTCCAGGAGGCGGGCTTCGAGGAGGCCCGCCGCGCCTTCAACGAGGAGGAGCGCTGGAAGAGCGGCCCGACCTACGTGTTCGTCTCCGAAGTCACGCCGTTGAGCGACCAGGCCCGGCTGTTCGTCTTTCCGCCCGCTCGGGAACGGGAAGGGGGCTCTCTGGGCCTGCTGATCGATGTCTACGGCAACGACTACTACAAGGAACAACACCGCATCGCCAGCGGGTTCGGCGAGGGCTTCATCTACTACTCCTTTCTCAACCCGGCGACGGGCAGGGACGAGCCCAAGGCCACCTACATCAAGAGCATCGACTGGGAGGGGAACTCGGCCGCCATCGGGGTGGGGATCTACCGCCGTGACCTGCCCGGCACCTGCCGGATCGAGGAGGTCAACGCGGCCATGCTCGACTCCGATCCCTCCGAGGTGCGGCTGCAGGAGTTTGTCCGCTGCGCCGCCATGGATCTGGATTCGAGGGGCTATTTCGCCTCGACCAGCCTGGCCAACGACCCCCGCTGGCGCAGCGGCTCCATCTACCTGTTCGGCCTGGACACCTACGGCTACGCCTTCTTCAGCGGCTCGCCGGCGGATTCCTGGATCGGGTCGGAGCTGTCCTCCGACACCGTCGGAGGCTTCGGGGGCCGGAATGTCCTGGGGGTTGCCGATGCCTTCGGTGAGTCCTTCCTCTACTACCGGAACCGGAATCCGGCCACCGGCCAGTGGCAGCGCAAGGTGACCTTCGTCAAGAGGGTCACCTCCTTCGGGGTTCCGGTGCTGATCGGGGCAGGCTATTACCTGGATTGAAACGGGCCGGCAGTAGACGAGCTGCAGTCGGCGTCTGATCCGGCCCGCTGCAGCCGTTCACCCGGGCGGAATCCCTGCCGTTCAGAAGCGGTACTTCAGTCCGAGCGTCACCCCCCAATAGGAGATCGACTCCGTCGGGGGCGACACCGGGCTCCATTCCAGGGCTTTGCTGACCACGGCCTGGTTGGCGGTCGATTCGATGAGAGGAGACACGGCGCCTCCTTGGGTCCGGGCCCGGTACTCGAACTCGATGCGGGGTCCGCCGAAGGCATGGCCGGCGCTGAACCCGCCTGTGAATCCCGGTCCCGGCGAGAAGCCGTTGGAGGAGAGTTGGCGCGGCGTCGTGTCCGTGCAGGCCGGGTCGCTGCTCGGAGCCAGCGCCGGATCGTCGTAGAGCAGCCTGTCGCACCGGGTCGGGTTGCTGACCGCCGAGACGGCCGAGTCCAGCCGCGACGAGCCTGCCAGACCCAGGTTGAGGCCGACATGGCCGCCGCGGCGGTTGTCCTGGGCGCCGGCTTCAGTCAGATCTCCGGAATGGCCAGGTCGGCCGCGCCCGGCCGGGACATGGCCGCCTCCGGGTAGTGGCGCTCGATCAGGTCGGCCGCGATGCGTGCCCGGCGGACGCGTTCCCTTGAGAGGGCGATGGCGGTGGGATCGATGTGGGTCCCGCTGGGGTAGATGTCGGGGGCGTTGCGCAGGCCCAGCTTGACATAGACGGGGGAGAGCAGCCGGATGAACTCGGGGATCTCGAAATGGCGGACGAACCCCCCGAAATTGTCGGGAGTCTCCACGTAGAGGTCCAGCGGCAGGGAGACCGCCTCCCGGATGGAGGCCAACAGCGGCAGGGGCAGGTCGGAAGACACATTGAAGGTGTTGCCCCCGAAGTCTTCCAGGATCCTGACGGAAATCGGGTTGGTGGCGCTGAGCTGGACCGAGATCTTGACCACCAGGTTGGCGGGCAGCTCCCCCGACCGTTTCAGTTGATTGACCAGCCACAGCAGTCCCAGGTCGGCTACCAGGATGCCGCGCAGTCCCAGTTCGCATCCTCGCTTGATGTCCTCCACGGCATAGACCACCTGGTCCATCCCCCTCAAGCCCAGGCCGATGTTCTTGCCCGCGGCCGTCAGGGGCTGGGCTCCGATATCGAAGGTGGCCCGCGGTCCCACGAACAGGCTCACCTCCATCTGCCGGTCTCGGGCCATCTTCAGCATGTCCTTGATCTCGTCGTCGGTCATCAGCATGATCCCGCTGCCCTGGCTGACCCGATGAATGGTCAGCCGGTAGCGCTCGGCTTCCTCGATGACCGCCTTCAGGCAGCCCGCGCCCTCGACACTGGGTATTTCAAAGCGATACTGAGCCCCGTCCGGGAAACGCTTGGGCGTGCTCCGCAGGGCGTATCCGTCGCCCGAGGGGAAGCCGAGCTGTTTCAGGAAATCGCGTGTCGCCTTCATGGTTGGTTCCTTTCCGATCGGGTTGGGCGGTTTGAATCGGCATTCCGAGGAGAGAGGGATGGGGCTTGGCCGGTTCGAGACCCGGCGGCCGCGCTTCCGCCCGTGTGCTCCCGGATTCTGTCCAGGACGCGCTCCCGAATCCATTTGGGATCCCACCACTCGGTGGGGTTGACGGGGATTCCGTGCAGGAAGAGTCCGAAATGAAGATGGTCGCCGGCTGCCAGGCCGGTGGCGCCGCTGCGGCCCAGCACCTGGCCCTTGCTGACCCGGTCTCCCGCTTGTACGGCGATGGAGCTGAGGTGCCCATAGAGGGAAAACAGTCCGCAGCCGTGGTCCAGCAGGATGGTGTTTCCATAAATCCCCAGCAGGTCCGCGTAGCGCACCAAGCCGTCGTTGGAAGCTTCAATGGGGTAGTGCTTCACGACCGAGAGGTCAAAGCCGACGTGGTCCTGGCGGTCGATCTCCCGGCCCTCATAGAGGTAGGTGCGGTGATCGGCGAAGAGGGACTCCACCTTGGATCGACTGAGTTGGGCAAAGGCCCCGGTCCAGAGAAACCGCGGCTCGGACCGGCTCGACAGCTCCTTGATCGTCTCGTGGTTGGCCCGCCGGAGCCCGTCATTGATCTGGAGGAAGTCCTTCACCAGGTCGCCCTGGCTGGAGAGCTGTGGGTTCTCATGGAGGATCGCCGGAACCACCTGTTGCAGGAAGGCCGGACTGAGCCGGATGGTGCGCTGCCGAAACCTCTTGGGAAAGAGCTTGTACCGGAAGCGGGCCTCCGACCGATTCCCGGCCGCGTCTACGGCCACCAGCTTCATTTCCGGATCGGGTCCCAGGTCGTAGCGATAGGCGAAAACGCAGAATCGGACCTGCTTGTCTCCGTCGGGGTCGGCCGCGTATCCGGGAAAGAAGTCGGGGCCCACCCGGACCCCGGAGACCTCGGTGTCTTCTCCCACCCGGTAGAGAACGCAGGCCGAGCCCCCTTGGGCGATGTAATGCTGCCCCGACAGCGCCTGGAGGGTGGGGGGGCGGATGTCGAAGGTGAAATCCCTTTGCAGCCGGGTCCGGTTCCCCCCGAAGAACCGGCGGTAGGAGTGGTCGCGGGCGCTGATCGACAGCCGCGCGGGCCCTTCTCGAACCTGGTGGCTGGCGGCCATCATCTCGCCCAGGTCGAAGCGGGCCGAGGATTGAGCGCCGCTCCGCTGGAAGAAGAGCAGCCGCGGCCCCGGGTAGCTCCGGTCGACCAGCCTGAAGGATTGGTCCTCCACCTCCAGCACTGCCGAGAGCTGCTTCAATCCGGACTGGGCGTCCTCGACTTCCAGCACCAGGGAGGGGTTCTTTCCCAGGGCGGTAAAGTCGCGGTCCAGGCTCACCTCGGGCGGCTGCCCCTCCCAGCGGCCCAGCCAAAGCGAGAGCAGGCACCAGAGGAGGAAGGCTCCCAGTGGCAAGGCCCATAGGATCAGTGGCGGAATGCGTTTGGCGAATGCCGGCTTCCGGTGGGGTCGAGAGGGTTTCACGGTTGTTGCCGTCCGGTTCCGAGGTCCCCCGGATTATAGCTCGGTCCGAAGGCGGGAGAAAGGGAAGGCCCCCACCCCCTCACAGCAGGCGGTGCTCGGCAAAGCTGAAGCAGTCGTTGCCGCCGATGACGATGTGATCCAGCAGGGAGATGTCCATCAGGCCGCAGGCCCGCTGCAGCTCCCGGGTCACCTGGCGGTCGTCGGGGCTGGGCGAGGGGTTGCCGGAGGGATGGTTGTGTACGGCCACCATGGCGGCGGCATTCAACTGCAGTGCCCTCCTGACGATTTCCCTCGGAAACACGGTGGCGCTGTTGAGGGTGCCCTGAAACATCTCCTCCACGGCCAGGACATGGTGCCTGGTGTCCAGAAAGACCACGGCGAAGGTTTCCCGGTCCCGATCCCGGAAGCGCCCGCAAAGCAGCCGCTGCACGTCGCGCGAGTGCCCGATGAAAGGCCCCCGCTGCATTTCCTCGGCCATGTAGCGCACGGTCACGGCCGCCAGCGCTTTCAGGGTCGCCACCTTGGCCTCCCCCAGACCCTTGATGCCGCCCAGTTCCTGCTGGCTGGCCTTCAGCAGGCCGCGAAACCCGCCGAAACCTTGGAGAAGTTGGCGGGAGAGGTCGAGCACACTGGTTCCCTTGATTCCGACCCGCAGGAAGATGGCCAGCAGTTCGGCGTCGCTGAGGGCATCGGCCCCCCGGGTCAGGAGACGTTGCCGGGGCTGCTCCGACTTGGGCCAACCGCTGACCCATTTTTCGGAAACGCGTCTCTTGGAAACCATGGTCGAGGCGGGGTTCCACTGGATGCAGAGCGCGACCGGGCAACGCGCACGAGCGCGGCCGCGCTGAATGCATTGGTGGGCTTCAGGTCGGGGAGAAGTATCGAGGGAGGGAGGTCGATAGGCCGGCTATTCTACCCCGCTTGGCCTCGTTCCTCAACAGGAGCGGAGTGGAAAAAGCCGAAGCCTTCCAACGGCGCGCTGCAAGCGGTTGAAGACGAACACTTTTCTACCCGATGCTCAGCGGCCTGGCGAGAAATGCGGGCTTGATCCAGGAAGGGACAGGAAGAACCGCGAAGAGACAGGACACCGGGTTTGAGGGCGGTCGATTATGATTGTGTCCCGGATTCCGCGGCCACTGGGTTCTCCAACACTCCAATCGCATCGATCTCGGTGCGGACGGTTTCGCCCGGCTGCAGCCAGCGAGGCGGCGTGCGGGTGAAACCTACGCCTGAGGGAGTGCCGGTCGCGATCGTGTCGCCCGGTTCCAGTGTGGCGATCGAGGATAGATAGGCGATGATCGCCGGAATGCGGTGGATCATCGAGCCGGTGGTGTCGTCCTGCAACACCTCGTCCCCGATACTCAGCCGGATGCTGAGCGCATGGGGGTCGGGGATTTCATCGCGCGTCACCAGGCACGGCCCCATTGGTGCGAAAGTGTCGAACGATTTCTGGATGTCGGACGGCCCCGGCGTCCCCAACAGAACACGCAGCGAAAAATCCCGTGCGCTCACGTCGTTCAGAATCGTATAGCCGGCGATGTGATCGTAGGCCCTTTCCGCCGGAATGTTCTTTCCTCCGGAGCCGATCACCAGCACCAGCTCTGCCTCGTAGTCCACCTTTCGACTGATGCGCGGCAGGACAATGGGCTGGCCGGGGCCGATGACGGCGGTCGACCACTTGGTGAAGAACAGCGGCGCGTCCCGGGGCGCTTTTACGCTGGCCTCCTTGCCGTGTTCCAGGTAGTTGACCCACGCCGCAATCAGCTTGGGAGGGCGGGGAACCGGCGCGAGAAGCTGCGTGGTTGCGACCGGTAGCAGCATGCGCCGCCGCAGGTACTCCTCCCTCGCGCCCGGCAGTTGCTCCTCGACGTATGCGAGCGCTTCCCTCGCCGTCTGCAATGCTTCAGCGCCGCCTTCGAGGAACTCGATCATCCGCGTCGGCAGAGGCCGCGAGCTGTGCCGCCCCCTGATCCGGCTTCGGCTGCCCCCCATCAATTCCCGATGGGCGCGGCGCAGGTCGATGATCAGATCGCCAGATTTGTCGAGCGCGCCGAGCCGGGTCTCTTCCAATAGGAGGTAGCTGACGAGCTTCATGAGCGGGGGAAATGCTTGTGGTCGACGTTGTAGTCACGGCATGTCGATCATGCCGCAGGCCTTTGCCGGGTTTGTCCGGCGGAATTATAGGAAGCAGAGATGCGGTGGCGTCAAGTGTATAATTCCCCAGGACATTCCCCCAAAATCCGTTCTATTTACGGGATTGCCGAGTTTCGTTTCCATGCGGTCGCCGATGGGATCGAACAGGTGCTGTCAGCTCTCGCAGCGGCATCGGCAAGCCTCCCCCACCGGTTTGTCCCCTCTCAGCTTCCATTGCCCAACCTGACCTTCTGAAAAATGGGAAAATCCAGTATAATTCGCCGACAAAAGCCGTTTCGGCTGCCCGCGCTCGATCGTATAGTCTTGCGGGTTTGCCGGGATAAAGGAGAGTGCACCGTGCATTTCGTAGTCTTTGCCACTCACAAGGGAGACATGGGGCAGGAACGACTCCGTTTGGCGGATGCATTCGCCGCCTACCTTCACGATCCCACCCATCATCCCGACGTGACCGTTCATCATGGTGGGCAGACGCTCGGCGAAAGCGGCGAAACCGTTACCGGCCTGGTCCTGGTGCTCGAAGCTCCCTCAATCGAGGCGGCACAGGCATTCGTCGGCGGCAGCCCCTATGCCCAGGCGGATATCTTTGCCGAGTCTCACGTCCGCCCGTGGAACTGGTTGACGGGACGTCCCGGCTAGTGTCCTGTCTCAGAAACAGGGTTGTCACTCCGTCGGCGATACGGAACCCTTCCGGGCATGAGAACCAACAGGGCCTGCCTGAGCCTGCCGAGGGGGTCTCATGAGCGACGGTCACCAGCAGCGAGCTGCGGGCGTTCGCTACCAACCCGACGAGAATCCTCCGCTGGTCTTGTCTCTGGGTTGCGGCCTGCAGTTGGTAGTTCTCGGCATCACCAGCATCATCTTCATCCCCACTATCGTCATCCGGGTCGGCGGCGGAACCGACACCTACTTGGCTTGGGCCGTGTTCGGCGCGGTCGCCGTCAGTGGTATCTGCACGGCTCTGCAGGCGGTTCGGCTGGGCCGGGTCGGATCGGGATACCTGCTCTTCATGGGCCCCGCCGGAGCCTTTATCGGGGTCTGCGTCAGTGCCCTCAACCACGGCGGTCCGACGCTGCTCGCCACCCTGGTCATCGCCTCCTCGCTCGTCCCGCTCGTGATTTCACTGCGGCTCGGCCTGATCAGGCGTCTTCTGACGCCGACCATCGTCGGCACCGTGAACATGCTGGTGCCGGCGACCGTGCTGCCGGTCGTTTTCAGTCGCCTGGCCGGAGCGCCCCACGACACGGCGCTGGGTCCGCCGCTCACTGCGGTAGCCACGGTTCTGGTCATCAGCGGCATCTCCCTGAAAGCGGGACCGAGGCTGCGTTTGTGGGCTCCGCTCGCCGGGGTCATTGCAGGTTCGGTAATTGGCGGGTCCTTGGGGCTCTACGACTTCGACCTGGTTGCCCGGGCTCCGTGGATCGGCCTGCCACAGGGCAACTGGCCAGGCATCGGGCTGGATCTCGGTCCGGCGTTTGTGGAGCTTCTTCCTGCCTTCGTGTTCGTGTCCCTCATAGGCGCCATCCAGACGATCACCGGCGCGGTCGCCATCCAGGGCGTATCCTGGCGCCGGCCGCGCGCTGTGGACTACCGTGCGGTGGAGGGTGCAGTGGCGGCTGACGGCATCGGCAAGCTGCTGTCCGGCCTCACGGCGATCGTGCCGACCCAGACCATCGCGGTCAGCGCTCCGACAATAGAGATGACCGGGGTGGCGGCACGCCGCGTGGGAATCGCAGCCGGTGGCGTGCTGGTGGCGCTGGCGTTCCTGCCCAAGGCCCTCTCCATGATCCTGGCGATACCCAGCCCGGTCGTTGTTGCCTACTTGACGGTCGTGCTGGCCATGACCTTTGTGCGCGGCATGACCGAAGTCGTGCGAGGCGGGATCGATCACCGCAAGGCAATGATCTCCGGTGTCGCTTTCTGGGTCGGAGTCGGCTGCCAGAACGACCTGCTGTTCCCCGAGCTTCTGTCGGAGCTGGGGAGCGGTCTGCTGGGAAACGGCATAACCGCCGGGGGCATCGTGGCAATCCTGATGACGCTGTTTCTGGAAGCGACGGCGCCGCGGCGCAGCCGGATCGAAGGAGAGCTCGATCTTTCCGTGCTGCCGGAGATCAGGGTGTTCCTCGGTACGTTCGCGTCCCGTAGCGGCTGGGGCGCGACCATGGTAGATCGCCTGGACGCCGCCACCGAGGAAACGATTCTGACCCTGATCGGCGAGGATGCAGGCGACAAGAAGCGCCTGCGGCGGCGCCTGCTGCTGCAGGCGTACAAGGAAGCCGACGGCGCCGTGCTCGAATTCGTTGCAGCCTCTGGCGAGGAGAACCTCCAGGACAGGATCGCGCTGCTCACCGAGATGCCCGACGACGCGCTCATGGAGCGGGAGGTCTCGCTGCGGCTGCTGCGGCACATCGCATCCTCCATTCGCCACCAGCAATTCCACGACACGGATATCGTGACCGTCCACGTGAAAGTCCCGGAGGCTGGTCATGGGAACCGCTAAAAGGCGGGCTTTCGTGCTGCGCGTGCTGGCCGGGCCGGCCGCGTTCGCCATCGTCCGCGCCGCGCCGCTGGCCGGTCTTGCGCCGGAGGCCCATCTCGCCCTCGGTGTATACGCCTGGATTGTGGCCTGGTGGGTGACCAGGCCGGTTCCGTGGGCGGTCACCAGCTTTCTGCCGTTCGTCCTGCTGCCGATCTGCGTGGATATGGACTTGTCCGACGTGGCCACCACTTACGGGCATGTAATTCTGCCCTATCTGATCGGCGTCATGCTCTTCGGCCACGCCTTTCAAAAGCACGGTCTGGCGCGGAGGATCGCCCTGGCCGCGCTATGCGTTCCGGGCCTGGCGCGTTCCGGCAGCGGCTTGATACTCACAATCCTGATCGTTTCCGCGGTGATGTCGGCGGTGGTCAGCGATATGGCGGTCATCGTGATGATGACCCCGATTGCGTTGTCGGTCGTGCATTCGGTGGCGCCCGGAGCGACGCGCATGTCGGCCGCGGCAAGTCTGGCCGTTTTGTACGGTGCCGCGGCCGGGGGGCTGGCAACGCCGCCAGGCATCGTCTTCAATGCGCTGACGCTTTCGCTTCTGGACCAGTTTACCGGCTACAGCGTCAGCTTCGCACAGTGGGTGTCGACCGGAGTCATCCTGGCGGCGGCCCACTTCCCGGTCTGCTATCTGATCCTGAAGTTCATGCTGCCGCCCGAAGTGAAGGCCATCCCCAATGCCCGCGACCGCTTCCTCAAGGAACGCGAGCAACTGGGCCCCGTGAGTCGGGGCGAAAGGAACGTCCTGTTCGTGCTGGTTCTGATGCTGGTGCTCTGGACCCTGCCCACGGTCGCCGATATCGGATTTCTCGAGATCTGGTACGTGCCGCCGGTGGCTATGGTGCTGCTCTTCGTGCTGCCCGGGGACGCGAAGCGCGGTGAAATGACCCTGGAGGCCCGGGACTTTCAGAAAGGCGTCGCATGGAATGTGCTGTTCCTGGTGCTCGGCGGGATGGCGCTGGCGGACGTATTGACCACTCTGGGCGCGATCGATTGGCTCGCCGACAGTCTGACGGGCAACCTCACCGCCGGGGCGCTGCCCTGGGTTTCAGGCCTGGCTACGGTGCTGTTGACGCAACTGGGCAGCGGAGCGGCAGCGTCGATGATGGTCTCCACGATTCTCTTCCCGATTGCGGAGTCTCTCGGCTACAACGCCGCCATTCTCGCCCGGATTATCGCAGGCACCGCCCAGGCGGTGGCGTTTCCCTGGTCCAGCCCGGCCTCGGCCACGACATTCTCGTTCGGAGCTGTTGAATTTGGGACGATGTTCAGAGTCGGCCTCATCGCCACCGTGCTGACCTCGATCGTCGTGATCGCGCTCAGCATGATCCTGGTACCGGCAATGGAAGCGTTTACCGTGGGGTGACGGACAGCGGCGGGTTGGCGCCCCGCATGCCGAGGGCGGTGCTGACCTGAATCCGGTGACGCTGCATCCATTTGAACAGGCTCCCAGGGGAAGTCCCGACAAGAGCCACCAGAGTACATTGTGAGATGCGAAAGATGAGACCCGGAGAAACCGGCGAAGCGGAAGACGCGGCCGCTCGGGGGGAGGCGATGAAGCCGGCCGCCCAACTGGATCACGAGGAAGAGTTCAAGCGGGCCTGGGCCGACTCGCGCAACACCCGAATCGAGCTGCCCCCGGTTGACATCAACCTGGTGCTCGCCCGGTACTACCGCACGAACGAACCGCTCCGGTTCACCCGGGCCATGTTGTGGGACATGGAGGTGAAAAAGGCGTTCCGGCCCGACCTCTATATTCCTTCCGTTGTATCGGAGGGCAACTCCTGCTATTGGCTCCGGCAGCCGGCGGCCGACGGCACCGAATCCTTCGTGCGATGCTCGCGGCAGCGCCTCCGGCTGAAGCCGTCAGAGTGCGGGTTGGTCCTGGAACGGGTATTGCTCAACCCGGCGCGTCAGAGCGCCACTTTCATCGGGGCAGCCGAACTCCTCGATAGGGACGGGAACTTGCTTCGAGCCGGCCAAGGACAGCCTCTCTTCCACGTGGAGCACTCGGTTGACGGTGGCCAATTCCAACCTCTGAACCGGTGGCGCATCGTCTACCTCACGGACAGTCCCGAGCGGAAACTGATCGAGCGGTTCACGCTTGCGAAGGAGGTGTGGCTTCGTGAGTTCGTCGAGATCTACATTCGACGGGACTTGAAGATCGGGTTGACCCGGAGGGATCTTTTTGATGTGAGGTCGTGCAGGCCAAGCCGGTCGGGTCAGCCGAGGCGGTGTGGTAGCATTGGGGGCAAGCTTGCGCCCGAATCCCGTACGGGAGTTGTGAACAAGGCGCCGGTGTCGAAGCCGGGAGGACTATCCGCCGAGAAATCTTCCGGAGAGCCAATCGAATGAAGATTCAGGACATCCGCCACGTGGGGTTGCTGTCGCCCGCGATCGAGCCCCACGCCAGATTCTACCTCGAGGGCTGGGGACTCCAATCGGCCGGAGAAGACCGGCGCGCGCGATATTTCCGCGGATCGTCGGCCGAGCACCACATTCTCAGCCTGCATCCGGCTGGCCGGTGCGGGCTCCACCACCTGGCCTTCAGCGTTGACGGACGCGAGCAGGTCGATGCGGCGGCAACCGCACTTGAACGGAGGGGAATTCCCCTCGTGGCGCGGCCGGACGACCTGGACGAACCCGGCGGCGGATACGGGCTGCGCTTCCTGGACCCGGAAAACCGCTGCATCGAGCTATCGGCCGGCGTGGCCGAGCGCTCGGAGGGCGGGTCCGCCAAGAAAGTCGAGCCCCTCCGGCTCTGCCACGTGGTCCTCAACACTGCGCGGTTCGATCAGGTGGTGGAATTCTACACTGACATTCTCGGGTTCCGGGTCTCGGACTGGAATGAGAACCAGATGGCGTTCCTGAGATGCAACCCGAAACATCACGTTCTCGCCTTCAATCGCGCGGATCACGCATCGGTCAACCACGTCGCCTACGTGATGGCGAACGTGGACGGGGTCATGAGAGGTCTCTCCAACCTTCGCGCCCAAGGGCAGAAACCCGACTGGGGGCCGGGACGTCACGGCCCGGGCAACAACATCTTCTGCTACTACAAGGATCCGGCCGGTTACGTATCCGAATTCTCCAGCGACATGGAGCACATCGAAGACGAAGCAACCCACGAACCCGCGGTGTGGAGACGGGTGCCGGAACAGACGGATGTTTGGGGCACGGCCGGACCGCCCAGCCCCGAGGTCCGGAAGGCAATGGCCGGCGACCCTGATCCGGGCTGGGCCGTGAAGGACAACATCGCGGGTTGATTGCCGATGGCGCCGTCAGCGCTCAGCTATCAGCTCCCTCCTGCAGGTCTTCCGAGAGTACAAGCCAGGGCGCGCCCAGCACAGTCTGTAGGCTGAAGGCTCCATACAAAGCACTGCAAGATGCTGAACATGAATACTTTACTACCGCAGGTTCAGCGGCTTGGCGAGAAATGCGGGCTAGAGCTCCAACCGGGTCGCAATGCCTCTCATGGCCTGAATGCAGAAGGCGATGTGCTCGTTCAGCTCCACCCCCAGGTCGGCGGCGCCGGCGAGGATGTCCTCCCGGCTCACCGATCGGGCAAAGGCCTTGTCCTTCAATTTCTTTCTGACCGACTTGGGCTGGAGTCCCTCGATCTTGCGGTCCGGGCGCACCAGGGTCACGGCCGTGATGAAGCCGGAGAGCTCATCGCAGGCGAACAGCACCTTGTCCACCAGGTGGATCCTGGGGCAGCCGGTCCAGTGAGCATGGGACTTGATGGCGTAGATCACGTCCTCCGGATAACCCCGCTGCTCCAGGATTTGGGCGCCCTTTTCGGGGTGGTCGGGAGGATTGGGGAATCTCTGGTAGTCGAAGTCGTGCAGCAGGCCCACGATTCCCCATTTCTCCACGTCCTCGCCATGCTTGCCGGCGTAGGCCCGCATGCAGGCCTCCACCGCCAGGGCGTGCTTGATGAGGCTGGGATTGCCGGTGTACTCGGTCAGCAGTTCGAAGGCGGATTGCCGGTCCAACATGAGACCTCTCTTTCAAGCAGTCAAGGATCCGGGGCCGCGGCCCGTCGGGCTTTGGCTGGGCGATGACCGGGCTCTCAGGTTTCCATCCAGTTTTGGCCGGCCCCCATGTCCGCCACCAGGGGCGCCGAGAGCGAAACCACGGACTCCATTTCCTGCTTGACGAGAGCCTGCATGGTTTCCATCTCCGATCCGGGCACCTCGAACACCAGCTCGTCATGGACTTGCAGCAACATTCTGGATTCGAGCTTGCGTTCCCGCAGCTCTCGGTGGATGCGGATCATGGCCAACTTGATCAGGTCGGCGGCGGTGCCCTGAATCGGCGAATTCACGGCCGTCCTCTCGGCGAACTGGCGCTGGGCGGGATTGCGGCTGTTGATGTCCGGGATCTGCCGGCGCCTTCCGAAGAGAGTGCGGGTCATCCGGCTCTCGCGGGTGTCCTGCTTCACCTTGTCGATATAGCGCTTGACGCCGCTGTACCGTTCGAAGTAGCGCCGGATGAATTCCTGGGCGTCGCGCTGGGAGATCTGCAGCTCCCTGGCCAGGCCAAAGGCCGTCTGGCCGTAGATGATGCCGAAATTGATGGCCTTGGCGCGCCGGCGCATCTCGCCGGTCTGCAGCAGGGGGTCGATGCCGAACACCTCGCTGGCGGTCCGGGTGTGGATGTCCTCATTCCTCTGGAAGGCATCGAGCAGCACCGGGTCCTGCGATAGATGGGCCAGGATCCTCAGCTCGATTTGCGAATAGTCCGCCGACAGCAACCGGCAGCCCCGGCCGGCCACGAAGGCCGATCGGATCTGCGCGCCGAGCTCGGAGCGGACGGGGATGTTCTGCAGGTTGGGGTTGCTGCACGACAGCCGGCCGGTGGCGGCCACCGTCTGGTGGAAGGAGGGATGAACCCGCCGGGTCCGGGGATCCACCAGGCGGGGAAGGGCGTCCACGTATCCCGACTTGAGCTTGGCGATCCGGCGGTACTCCAGCATCAGGCGGGGCGCCTCGTAGTCCTTGGCCAGATGTTCCAGCACCTCCACCGAGGTGGAATACTGACCGGACTTCTTGAGCCTTCGGGGCGTGGGCAGGTTGAGCCTGTCAAAGAGAATTTCTCCGAGCTGCTTGGGCGAATTCAGGTTGAACTCGGTCCCCGCCACCTCGTAGATCCTCTGTGTCAGGGATTCGGCGGTCCGCTCGAAATCCTCCGACATCTTCCGAAGCACGGCGGAATCGACCCGAATCCCGTTCCACTCCAGCTCTGCCAGAACCTCGACCAGCGGCAGGTCGATCTGCTGGTAAGCCCGGTCCAGCCCCGAGGACTCCAGTTGGGGCTGCAACTTCCCAAATAGCCGTTGAACGGTGGCGCAGCGGCCTCCGGCCTCCGGCGGAGGCTCTTCCCCCAGCAGGGCGAATGCGATTTCGCTCAATCCATGGTTGCTCCGATTGGGCTGCAGCAGGTAGGAGATGAGCATCGCATCTCCCTGCAGCCCCTTCAGCTCCAGACCGAGATGCCTCGAAACCAGGTGGGCCGGCTTGGCATCGTAAAAGACCTTGCCGATTTCCGGATCTTCCCAGAATTCCCTGAGGTCCTTCAGTCCCGGGGCGGCCGCATCTTCCAGGTCGAGGGTCCAACCCGATTCTCCCGCCATCACCGCCAGGCGGCGGGGACTGCGGCAGAGCGAATCCTCCGGGTCGGGTTCCAGCCAGCAGGTGCAGGAGGAGGCCGAGCGCGCCTGCTTCAGCAGAGTCCCAAGCTGGAGAGAGCCGGCCAGGGGCTGGAATTCAGGCGGCTCTGCCTGGGCCGGAGCCGCGCCCCCCTCGATCTCCTTCAGCATCGACTGAAATCCGAGTTGCGCCAGCAGGGGCCGGAGCCGGTCCGGATCGGGCTCCTGCACCTGCAGGGTGTCCCAACTGAAGTCGATGGGCACCGCGGTGTCGATGGTGACCAGTTCCTTGCTCTGCAGGATCTGCTTCCGGTGGTTCTGCAGGGACTCGCGGTAGGTCTTGCGCGAGACCTGTTCGCTCCGGTCCAGCAAGGCTTCCAGGCTGCCGAAACGGAGCACCAGGTCGCGGGCGCCTTTACCGCCGATGCCCGGAGCGCCCGGGACGTTGTCCACGCTGTCTCCCATGAGCCCCAGCACGTCCACCACCTGTTCAGGGGCGACTCCAAAGAACTCCTCGACTTTGGGGGCGTCGAAGAGCGTGTCGGTCTTGGACTGGTGAAGCACGCGGGTCCTGTCGTTCACCAGTTGGAACATGTCCTTGTCGTTGGAGACAATGGTCGTTTCCCAGCGGTTTTCGCCGGCCTGCCTGGCCAGAGTTCCGATGATATCGTCGGCTTCGAAGCGGTCCAACTGCAGGATGGGGATCCGCATGGCCTCGCAGAACTCCCGAATCACCGGGAGCTGGGAGGCCAGATCGTCGGGCATCCTGGGCCGATTGGCCTTGTACTGCTCGTAGGCTTCATGCCGAAAGGTCGGTTGTTCGGTGTCGAGGATGACGGCCAGGTAGTCGGGCCGGTGCTGTCGGATCAACTTGCGCAGCATGGCCGCAAATCCATAGACGGCGTTGGTGGGATGTCCCTGGCTGTCGGTCAGGCCGCGGATGGCGTAGTAGGCCCGAAAGATGTGGGACATGCCGTCCACCAGAAACAGACGTCGGGGCGGGGCTGGGGCAGGGGGGCGAGAGGTGGTTGCCACCGGTGGATCTTCCTCCTCCTGTGAGCGCCTCCATGTTCTCCTATTCGGCGAATTTCCGGATGACTTCGCTTACCAGGGCCTTGATGGTCTCCGGGCTCAGGTTGGCCTTGGTGCCCTCGCCGAAGGCGGGCATCTTGATCGTTCCCTCGCCTGACCCCTTGGTAATGGCCTCTATCAACTGCTCGTCGGTGTGCCTGGATTGCCAGTCCTTGCTGGTGAAGTCGGGGGTCTTCATGACGGCAAGGCCCTTGCCGTCCGCCTTGTGGCACATGGCGCAGTTCTTCTTGTAAATCCCCGAGACGTCCGGAGGATCTTCGGCAATTCCCCGGGGAGCGTCAAGCAGCATCAATCCTAGAAATCCGGCGAGTAATCCGAATCGACCGATCATCGAATCCTGTCCTCCTGGGTTGTTTCAAGTAATGGGCCCGCCTCCCTGGCGCATGGCTGCCATCCGGCCGGGAAGCGGCGGGCGGGATGCTGTCACCTGCCGAAATTATAGCCCAACTTCCCTCGTCAGGTCCGCTGAAGGGAAGTATCTTTTCTGAAGCACCTCTGTTTCACTCTGAATGATCCGTCCCGCCGTCGGGGCGGGGGGGGTAACCACTGACCACTTGTCTGAAACCTCCCCCTAGCTCATGCGGCTGCGGTTTGGGGTACCAGGTTGAAACCAAGAGAGTTAGCCGCATGTTTGAGTCCCACGAGCTGGCGTTTTCGGAAGCGGGCTTCGTAGTACTCTTCACCGATGTCGACATAGTCCTGGCCGTAGCGGAGCATGCGGTAGACGAGCGTGGCCAGCTTGCGAGCAATGGAGAAGATGGCAACATTCCATCCCTTGTGGCGGGCCTTGCGACGTAGGGCAGCGCCGAGAGCGGTCTTGGAGCGCATCAGGGAGATGGCGGCCATGCGCAGGACGGCGGCGGCGCGAGTAGACCCAGTGCCGTTGACTTTCTTGGAGCGGAGCGGCTTGCCGGCGGAAACGGCGGTTCGCGGAGCCAGGCGCAACCAGGAGACGAAGTGGTTCTCCGAGGGGAAGGCCGTCAGGTCAAAGCCGACCTCGGTCAGCAGAGTCAGGGCCGCCTGAGCGCCGATGCCGTCAATGCGCGTCAGGTCGACGCCGGCAAAGCGCCATAGTTGGGTGCGCATCTTCTGGTCACCACGGCGGCTCATCATCCTTTCCTTGGCCCCATTGGGGTGGGGAGGCACGGGCTTGTCGCGACGCTCCACCGGTTGCAAGGCCCGTATCTCCTCCAGGATGCGTGCCTCATAGACGGCGATCTTGCGTTGAGTCAGGTCGTAAAAATCCAGCGCACACCGGAGGTTGAACAGATGCTCCTCTCGCCAGTTGCCGGCCAGATACTCGGCAAACTCCTGGCTGGACTTCTTGCACCCCCTGTGACGCAGGGCCGCCAAGCGGACCGGGTCTCGTTCTCCGTCGACAATCGCCCGCACAATCGCCATCCCCGTCTGACCTGTCAGGTCGCTGACGGCACGATGCACCTGCACGTTCATCTGATCCAGCGCCTTCTGCATCCACTGAACGAAGCGGGTGCTTTCGCTCACCAACTGGTTCAGTTGCCGGTGCAGCGTCCGTACCTTCACGATGGTCTCGTGCGGACGGAACGATCCCCGCAGCAAGCCGCAGCTGTGCAGCAACTGGATCCACTGGCAGTCCCGCATGTCGGTCTTGCGGCCGGGAACATGGTTCAACTGCCGGGCGTTGACCAGCAAAACCTCGATGCCGCAGGACTCCAGCAGGTCATACAGCGGAATCCAATACACCGAGGTGCTTTCCATCGCCGCCGACTCCACCCCTTGCTCCAGCAACCACTGAGCCAGTTGCTCCAGCTGCGGCATGGTGGTGCCGAAGGTGCGCACGTTGGGATGGCCGGCCGTCTGCTGCGGACCACACACCCAGTGTACCCGACTGCCCAGGTCGATGCCTGCCACTTGGGGACGGATCTGCGCCAAGCTGGTCGAACGGCTCGGATGCTTCTTCCCCCTCTTGTTCGCCTGCGGGGTGACCTTCTTTCTCTTTGGCATGGGACGGGCCTCCTCGGGGGCGATGGCTCCGGCCCGAGTCGGCGTGCTCTTTTGGATTCTTGTCTCGGGGAGAACTTCTACAGAAGCCTCACCAGTGTATGCTGGCCTGCTCGGACCCAGGCTGACCTTGGGGCACGGGGCACCAATGTTTAAATGGGGTGTAGCTGCCGGAGTCTCGCCGTGGGCCTATTCTGTCATATTGGTCCCCGGTTTTATCCTGTATGATCCGCCCCGTCTTGTGGGGCGGCGGCTGGGCTGACCACCGATCACCGACCACTGCCTCTCTCACCGATATTTGCCGGTGAGCTGATTCCAGCGAATCAGGAGCAGGCCGAGGATCATCTTGAGGCCGTCCTGCAGCAGGCGGACCTTGGTTCCTTCGATGTGATTCCATCGTACCGGGATCTCCTGAAGCCGGAGACCGCGCATCCTGGCCAGGCAAAGAATCTCCGGATCGAAGCCGAAGCCGGCGATGCGTTGGCGGGCCAGCACCGGAAGCATGGGTTCCCGCCGGAAAGCCTTGAAACCGCACTGGGTATCCCGGAAGGGAAGGCCGGTCAGGAGCCGCACCAGCCCGTTGAAGAGGCGCCCGGCGTACTCCCGGAACGCCGATTGGCGAACTCCGATGAGGGAACGGTCCAGGGCCCTGGAACCGAGAGTGAGGTCCCGATGCCCACCGAGAATGGGGTCGACCAGCTTGGGCATTTCGTCGATAGGCGCGGACAGGTCGGCGTCGCTGATCAACACCACCTGTCCCCTGGCTTCCAGGGCGCCGTTCCTGACGCTGAACCCCTTGCCCAGGTTTCGAGGGTTGTCCACCAGGCGCAGGTCGGACCAGCGCCTGGCGCAGGCGGCCACCAGGGGGCCCGTCCGGTCCCGGGACCCGTCGTTGACCACCAGGACTTCCGCCCGCAGTGCCTGGCTCCTGAGATAGTTGCGCACCGTCTCCAGCGTCTGCTCGATGCGTTCCGCTTCGTTGTAGGCGGGGATGACAATGGAAAGGAAGGGCGGCTCCATATCGCTCACCCATTATGATACACGAGCGTCGGGCTGGAGGTGTCGTTCCGGGGAGGCTGTGCGTAATGGGACCCGGCTCTTGATCCGCCGCCTACGCGGCCAGGTTGGCGTCCCGATGATCACCCCCCGGCGCTCAATCCTTCGCCCGCAGTTTTCAATCGTCCAGATAGTAGCCCGAGCCGATGAGGATCGGCAGGCCGTAAGTGACCACCCGCTTGACGAAGACGACCTTCCGCTGCTCCATTCCGGTGGCGGGATTTCGGCTCATGGTGTAGAGGAAGGTTTCACCGAAGGCCTGGGCCACGCTCAAGTCGTCCCGGTCGGCCAGGGAGGTCAACTCGCTACCCTGCCCGCCCGAGGTCCATCCGCCCTGGCGGTAGGGATCCCCGCTGAACAGCGTGTTGCCGTTTCCGTCCACGCCGAACACATAGATCGAGCCATGCCTCCACCGGGGGTCGGCGGACAGGCTGAAGGAGGCGAGGTACCCCATCGCCTCCATTTCCATGGCGGCGCAACGGACGAACTCCTGCAGCCTCTCGTTGGACGGACCCATGCTGAGCACGGTGGCGTTGACCTCTCCTCGCCGGCAGGTCCCCGGGAGGTCGCGGCGGTAGATGCCGGAGCCGATGGCGGCCGGGATCCCGTCCCAGTCGATGCTCTTGACGTAGGAGGCCTTGGGCTCTTCCATGCCGGTCGCCGGGTTCGTAAACGCGTAATGGATCCAGCCCTCACCGACGAGGCTCAGGATACGATGCCGATCCCTGTAGTAGTTGTTGCCGAAGGCGTCGTCCAGCAGCCGCGTGATCGTCTGTCCTTCCCTGGACGGGTCGGGTGGAAACACGAGGCTCCGAGTCTGTTCACTCACCGGCGTATCCTCGGAGACAAAAATATAGTTGGCTCCTTTTCTCCACCGTTCGTCTTCGTGAAAGGCCCTATGCGCCTCCTCGAAACCCACTTCATGGACGAACTCGTAGGCGCACTTGACGAACGCCTCCACGTCCTCGTACGTCCGCACCGCCCCGGCGGAAATCGAGTGATCGGCGCAAGCCGAGGTTTGCGCCAGAGCGAATCCCCGCCCGGCGACCGCGAGAATCGGAATGATCAACAGATGGGGCAATCGGTTTCTGGCCATGGTGAAAGTCCTCCGCAGCCGCCACGGCATTGATGACCGCGGTGGCAATTCATGGTTCATAGGTGATTGGGGGAACGTGCACTCGGGAATGGGTCTGGGAGACTACGCGATCTTTTCTCGGCCCTCCCCATATTTCGTGCAACCTTGAGTCGGCACGTGCAGATGAAGGTCCTGTTCGCGACCATAGAATTTTCCAGGATAGCATAATGTTACAGCTTAAATAGTTCAGCCGCGTATGCGGCGAATCGGTAGTCGCCTCCCCGAACCCACGGCCAAAAACCGGGAACATGGTTGCCATCCGGACCGCGAATCGGGCAAGAAGCCGCGTTCAGGGCTCGATTATCACTCCCCCCTTGAGGGGGAGTCGGCGAGACAAGGGCGAAGCCCGCAGTCGAGCCGGTGGGGGGCAAACGCGGCGTCGCGAGAGCACACCGACCGCAGTCGAGCCGGTGGGGGGTATTTCCCCCCGTCCCAATTTCTCTCCCCGGGCGGGAAGAAGGGGACGGCCGCATCCTGGGGAACGCCGGCGTCGGCCCCCCACCGCATCAGCCTTCGCCATTCGGCTCGGCTTCTGCGACTCCCCCTCAAGGGGGGAGTGAACCCTGAGTTTCTTGAACGACGTTTTGCGAAATTGAGGTGCAAACGCCACCTCCCGGGGATCACAACCCTTCCCGGCAATAAATCCCGCTTACTGAGGATTTTTGCAAAAGGCTCCGTTGTTTTCCCCACTGATCAGCCAGGTCGGTGCCGGGTCCATAGACGGCCTTGGCGACATCGAACAGGTGGCTTTTGGCGTGGAAGCCATCGACGATCCGGACAGCTCCGGGGAAGTGCTCGTCAGCGAGGTTCCAGATCCAGGGAGCTCCGTCGCCGAGGATGACGCGGCGCTCGGCCTGGTCAAAGCCGCGACGCCGGGCCTCGCGGGTCACGCGACGGGCGAAGGGAGCGGGGTTGGGGTCGGTGTCGAGGCTGGCGGCACTCTCGATGGCAGCGCTGTAGGTGACCGAGTCCCGATCCCGCACGGGCAGGCCCTCCGGGTCGAGGCTTTCGCAACTCCAGATGGAGGGCCCCTTTAGGCTGGCAAATAATATATACGCCCACTACTGTCCCAACGTTTTACTGTGACACGTTCATAACTGATTGATATGAAAGGAGCAACACGCATCCAAGGGGTGTCGGAGACTTGAACCAGAGAGGAGAATCCAGCATGGTAGCCGCGTATCGCCTGAGGTCAAACAGGAGGGCACATGTACGCTGGCAAGCTGGTTTTCTCGCAGGTGATGGATCATCTCCCCTGGCACACCTTCCAACGGTGTGTGCGACGTTACGATGGCAACCGCAAGGTGAAGTCCTTTCAGTGTTCCGATCACTACCGCTGTATGGCCTTTGCCCAACTCACCTACCGCGAGAGCCTCAGGGACATCGAGACCTGCCTGCGTGCGCAAGCGTCAAAGCTCTACCATATGGGAATCACCAGTCGCGTCTCACGCAACACCTTGGCCAACGCCAACCACACCCGGGACTGGCGCCTCTACGCCAATTTTGCCCAGCGTCTCATCCATACGGCACGCCGCCTTCACATCGACCCGGACCCCGGTCTGGATGTTGCCCACACGGTCTACGCGCTGGACTCTTCCACCATTGATCTTTGTCTGACGCTATTCCCGTAGGCTCATTTCCGCAAAACCAAATCGGCGATCAAACTTCATACGCTGCTGGATCTCCGCGCCCACATTCCGGCATTCATCCATATCTCCGACGGCAAGCTCCATGACGTCAACATCTTGGATCTGCTCCTGCCCGAAGCCGGAGCCTTCTACGTCATGGATCGCGGCTATCTCAACTTTGCCCGCCTCTACCGACTGCATCAAGCCCGCTGCTTCTTCCTCCTGCGGGCCAAGTCCAACACCCGATTCCGTCGCCTCTATTCCCATCGGGTCGATCGCTCCTCCGGGTTGATCTGCGATCAGACCATCCTGCTCACCGGGGTTCACACTTCCTCCCACTATCCCGAGAAGCTTCGGCGCATCAAGTACCATGATGCTGAACAGGATAGAACCCTGGTGTTTCTCACCAATCAACTCACCCTTCCCCCACTCACCCTTGCCCAACTCTATCGCAGTCGCTGGCGCATCGAACTCTTCTTCCGATGGATCAAACAGCACCTGCGCATCAAGGCCTTCTACGGGACCTCGGAGAATGCCGTCAAATCACAGATCTGGATCGCTGTCTCCGTCTATGTGTTGATTGCCATCATCAAAAAGCGGCTGCAACTGGAGCCCAATCTCTACACAATTCTACAGATCCTGAGCTTGACCGTGTTCGAGAAAACCCCATTAGATCAACTACTTAGAAAAAAGCCCTACATTCTTCACAGACAAGAACCAGCTAAACAGTTGATCTTATTCGACTAATGTCGGGACACTAGTGATATACGCCAGACATTCTGCCTCTTTTCTTGTGCCTCTGCAACTTCTCACGATTTTGTCGTGCACCCCCGTCTCGCCGCCTTTTTGACAACGCTCCGAACCCTCCTCTATACTGCACTGTTCCGCTCATCCTGCCGGCGTTCATGATGGCCCCCTGAATGCGTTCACCCATTCAACCTCTCCGCTCCATGGACCGGGAAGTTCTTCAAGTTCGAGGCGCCAAGGTACACAATCTCAGAAACGTCGACTGCCGGATCCCTCATGAAAGCCTGACCGTGATCACGGGGGTGAGCGGATCGGGGAAGTCCAGCCTGGCCTTCGACACCATTTATGCCGAAGGGCAGCGGCGTTATGTCGAATCGCTCTCGGCCTACGCCCGCCAGTTCCTGGAACGTATCCAGAAACCCGACGTGGAGGAGGTGGCGGGCATCTCGCCGGCGATCGCCATCAAGCAGAAGAACAGCCTGCGCAATCCCCGCTCCACGGTGGGAACGGTCACCGAAATCTATGATTACCTGCGCCTGCTCTACGCGCGAGTCGGCCGCACCTTCTGCTGGCGGTGCGGAACCGAGGTCAAGAAGGACGACCTGGACCAGGCGGTCAGCCGGCTGATGGCGCTTCCCGCGGGAACGCGTCTCCATATCCTGTTTCCCTTTGCTCAATATCGTCGCTATCAGGAGTTGAAAAAGAGCCGTTCGGCCTCGAAGCCGCGCTCCGGGGGGCGGGAGCCGGAACTCCTCAAGACCGTGCTGCGAGACCTGCGCCGGCACGGCTTCAACCGCCTCTGCCGGGAGGGACGCATCTACGAGCTGTCCGACCCCGAGTCCTTGCTGGCCCTGGACTTTTCCGCCCCGCTGGAGGTTCTGGTCGATCGGGTCATCATTGGGCCCGGGCTGCGCCAGCGCCTGGCCGACTCGCTGGAAATCTGCTACCGGGAAGGCTCGGGCCACGCCCTGGTCGAAGTGGTGGGCCGGCCGGATGCGGTTCCGGACTCGGCGGCTGTCGACTCCGAGGGCAGCGGAGCGGGGGTGGGCGCCCGCTTCTCCTTCAACGAGGGATTTGTCTGCCGCCGGTGTCATATCCCCTACGAGCAGCCCGAGCCCCGCCTGTTCTCCTTCAACAACCCTTTTGGAGCCTGTCCCCGCTGCCAGGGATTCGGCAACACCATGGATATCGATTTGAAGCGGGTGATTCCCGATCCGGAGAAGAGTCTGCGGGAGGGCGCCATCGAGCCCTGGACCAAGCCCCGCTATCGGAGGCTGCGGGCCGAGTTCAAGCGCTTTGCCCAGCGCCACCGCATCCCCTGGGACATCCCCTACCGCGACCTGCTTCCCCGGCACAAAGATCTGATCAATGCCGGGGATGAGAATTTTCGAGGCATCCGGCGCTTCTTCGATTATCTGGAGACCAAGAAGTACAAGCTCTATGTTCGCGTGTTCCTGAGCCGCTACCGCGGCTACACCCGTTGCCTGAGCTGTTCCGGGTCCCGGCTGCGCACCGAAGCCCGGGCCGTCAAGATCGCCGGCAGGGACGTCGGCGAGGTCACTGCCATGACCGTCGGGGAGGCCCGCCGGTTCTTCCGGAATCTGGAGCTGACCGACTATGAATCCGCCGTGGCCCACCGGATCCTGGAAGAGCTGCGCATGCGCCTGGGATTCCTCTACCGGGTGGGCCTGGAATACCTGACGCTGGACCGGCTGGCCGCCACCCTGTCCGGGGGCGAAGCCCAGAGGATTCAGTTGGCCACCTCCCTGG
Source organism: Terriglobia bacterium (assembly GCA_963665655.1). Taxonomy (GTDB): domain Bacteria; phylum Acidobacteriota; class Terriglobia; order Versatilivoradales; family Versatilivoraceae; genus Versatilivorator. The sequence goes on along the minus strand of OY762429.1, from coordinate 1,215,369 downwards.
GCTCCTCCCTGGTGGGAGCGCTTTACGTCCTGGACGAACCCTCCATCGGCCTGCATCCTCGCGACAACGCGCGGCTGATCGAGATCCTCAAGAGCCTGAGGGATATGGGCAATACCATCCTGGTGGTGGAGCACGAGCCGGCCATGATCCAATCGGCGGACCGCATCATCGACATGGGGCCCGGAGCGGGGGAACAGGGAGGACGGGTGGTATTCTCCGGGGACTTCCCCCATTTGATCCATTGCCGCGGTTCGCTCACGGGAAAGTACCTGAGCAGGGAACTGGAGATCCCCGTGCCTGCGTCCCGGTCTTCTCCCGACAGTCGTTGGTTGAGGCTCTACGGGGCCGAGGAGAACAATCTCAAGCGGCTGGACGTGGAGATTCCACTGGGAATCGTCACCTGCGTCACCGGGGTATCCGGTTCCGGGAAGTCGACATTGGTGCACCAAGTCCTTTACGCGGCGCTCAAGGCCCGCAAGGGGGAAGCTCCGGACCGCGGCAACTACCGGCGCATGGAGGGCGAACAGTGGATCTCGGACGTCCGGCTGGTGGACCAGTCACCGATCGGCCGGACTCCCCGTTCCAATCCGGTCACCTACATCAAGGCCTTCGATGCCGTTCGAGGGCTGTTTGCCTCGACCCGGGAGGCGCGGGAGCGGCGCCTGAGCGCCGGTGACTTCTCCTTCAACCTGTCGGGGGGGCGCTGCGATCACTGCCAGGGGGATGGCACCGTTACCGTGGAGATGCAGTTCCTGGCCGACGTGGAGCTGGTGTGCGAGGAATGCAAGGGGACTCGCTTCAAATCGAGCTTGCTGGAGGTGCGCTACAAGGGCAAGAATATCCACGAAGTGCTGCAGATGACCGTGCGCGAGGCCATGAGCTTCTTCTCCGACGTGCCCCGGCTGACCAGGAAACTGAGGGTGTTGGCGGATGTGGGACTGGGCTACCTCAGGCTGGGACAGTCCGCCACCACGCTCTCGGGCGGGGAAGCCCAACGGATCAAGCTGGCCTTTCACCTCTCCCGTCAAGTGGGCAAGCACGCGCTCTACCTGTTCGACGAACCCACCACCGGTCTGCATTTCGACGACGTCCACAAGCTGCTGCGGGCCTTTCGCCGCCTGGTGCGGGTCGGGGCTACCATCCTGGTCATCGAGCACAACCTGGATGTCATCAAGACGGCCGACTGGGTCATAGACCTGGGACCGGAGGGAGGCGAGCGGGGAGGCACCGTGGTGGCTGTCGGGCCACCCGAGCGGGTGGCCGCCGCCGAGGGGAGCCATACGGGCCGGTTCCTGAAGGAAGTGCTTGCCGGCAACGGCCAAGGGGTGAACTGAATGGCGAGGTGCGTCCACAGGCAGGGGCGGTGGTCTCTCCCGCCGGCACCAGGGGCCGTGCTCTTCTGCCTTTGGGCGATCCCGGCGGCTTGGGTTTTTCCAGTCGACTCCAGTGCCGGCGGTCCCCCCTCGGATCCCCCGGTTCCCGGAAGAGCGGCAGAGGAGACCATCGAGCCCGAAGAAGCCGAGCCGGACTATCTCGGCCTGGCCGAGAGGCACCGCCAGGCCGAGGAGTACCTGCAAGCCATCTCGGCCTACCAGTTGGCCCTGATCGAGGATCCTCGCAATTCCGTGGCCTGGTTTGGCCTGGGCCTGTCCCAGTACGAAGCCGGCCAGGTTCAGGAGGCCATCGGCTCCTACAAGGAAGCCCTGAAGAGCGACCCCGACCTGTGGGAGGCGGAGATGAATCTGGGGGTGATCTGGTTCAACCGCAAGAACCCGGGTCAGGCCCTTGTCCATTTCGAGCGAGCCCAGGCCTTGAGCCCGGGAAGCTGGCGGCCCTTCTTCCTGGCGGGAGAGGTCCACCGCTTGCAGGACAACCTGCCGGAAGCGGAAGCCGGCTACAAGCGGGCCCTGGATCTGACCCAGGCAGGGGACGAGCAAGCCCTCATCCGCACGGCGCTGGTCTCCGTCCATCTCGGGAAAAAGGACTATGCCGGAGCCGCCAGGCAGGTCATGGCCTCCCGTCCCCATGCGACCGACATGGAAGCGAGCGACCGCCAGTTGGCGGCCCTTTACCTGGAGATGGGTCAGGAGGAGAAGGCCCTGCCATACCTGGAGCGTCTGGCGGCCGATCCCTCGGCGGGACCGGAACTGCACGAGACCATCGGTTGGATGCGGGTGGATCGGAAGGACTACGACCGCGGCATCCGGTCGCTTGAAATCGCACTGGAGAGGCAACCCGACCCCGCGCGCAGGGAGAAGCTCTCCCTGCAGATTGCCAAGCTCCATGTTCGCCTGGAGCAGTTCGACGAGGCCGTCGCCCGGTTGGAGCAGGGACTGCCCGCCTCCGTCAATCCGGAACGGTATTTTCTGCTGGGATCGCTCCACCTGCAAGCGGGCCGGCTGGAACCTGCCGGAAAGAGATTGGCTCAGGCCCTGCATCTGGATGCCGATTGCGCCCAGTGCTACAACAAGCTCGCCGCCATCTACCTGAAGCAGGAAGACTTCGGCCGGGCCGTCCCCCTGCTGGACCGCTATCGGGAACTGCAGCCGGAGGAGGCGATGACCTACTTTTACCTGGGAGTTGCCTACGACAGGCTGAGGCACTATCGTAAGGCCATCCCGCTGTATGAGAAGTTTCTGGAGTTGGACCAGGGACGGCACGACCGGGAGAGCTTTCAGGTCCGCCAGAGGGTCAAGGGCCTGAAGAAGAGGGCAGGGAGACGGTGACTTGAAAGCGATGGCCACCATCTGCGGGGCGCCCCCACCTTCAGGGTGGCGCCCTCTTGTCTCGGAGGGTAGCCGGCGCCGCCGGCGCTGGTTCCGGTCTCTTCCGGTTTGCCTGGTGGTCCTGTCCCTGGCGGTTCCCGTCCTCGCCCGGGACAGCAAGCTGGAGCGCAAGTACCAGGGGCAGCAGGCCAAACTGAAGCGGCAGGGAAACAGCGTCAAGAAGGTGAAGATCCTGATCCGGATGTCGGCCATAGACCTGGAAGTGGTCAGCCGCAGGGTGCGGAGGGGCCTCTATTCCGAAGCCGACCGCATCCTGGAGCGGTACGCCGGCAACGTCGGCCGGGCCGAGCGGGTTCTGAAGGACTCGAAACGGGACCCGCAGCGCAAGCCCGGCGGTTTCAAGCACCTGGAAATTTCCCTGCGAAAGCAACTGCGGCAACTGACCGACCTGAGGGACCTCTACCCCTTTGACCGGCAACAGGGGATCGACCGCACCATCGCCTGCGCCGAAGCAGTCAAGCAGCGCATGATCGCGGCGCTGTTCGGACCCGACAACACCGGCCGTTCCAATGGCGGGTCTGACGGGTCCGGGCAGGCAGAGACAGCCGAGAATCCTTCACCCTGCCGGATCGAGTGAGGCCCCATGAGAACAGCTTGCCATCGCGGGCGTGCCGGTCTTTTCCGGCGGCATTGGAACCGTTGGCCGGCCTGGGCAGCCGCGGTGGCGGCCTGGGCCTGGCTGCTGCCGGCGCCCGGCGGGCTCCATGCCCGCGCCGTCGACTACCTGAGCCCCGAGGAGATCGAAAAGGTTCGAGATTCCCAGAAGCCCCACCAGCGGATGTCGGTTCTGAACGACATTTTCAAGCGCCGAATGGAGGGCGCCATGAGCAGTTGGGAGGCTTTCGAGGCCGGGAACGGCAGTCCTGGAGCCCACTCCCGCCGCCAGGGGAAAGGACCGGGCAAGGCTACCCCTTCCCTCTCCTTCAGGGGATGGATGAAAGAAGTGGCGATGTGCCTGGAGGACATCGAGACCAATCTGGAAAGCTATCCCCTGGATCGGCCTCTCAGCGTTTGGGATCTGGAAACGGGAGGGCCCATACGCATGAACACCAGGAAGTTCCGCAAGGCGTTGAAGAAACTGCGGAAATCCCTGGCCGAGTTCGACCGCTGGCTCGCCCTCAGGCTGGATCGAGTGGAAGGAGCCGAGAGCCGATTGGCGGAGGAGGTTGCCGACATTCTGTCGGATCTGGACGAGGCGTTGGAGGAGACCATTGCGTTGGCAGGCGGAGTCATTGACGAGGAGGGCCCGGCAAGGCGCCGGGCCAGGCCGTGAGGGACGATGAACACTCGGCCTGAGCGGAACATCGGTCGCGGGGGTTTGACTCTCTCGCAGATCGGCCGGATCTTTGCCGGGGCCTACCACAGGCTCGAAAATGAACGGCCCTGCCCCGCGATCCGGGTCGAGTATTACCGCTTCGTGGGAATCAACCACACCGTTCGACTCCGGGAGGGCCGGCTCCTGGTTCGACTCAGCGATCTCTTCAGGCGGGCCCCGGCCCCGGTCCTGGAAGCCTTGGCCACCATCCTGCTGGCGAAGTTGTACCGGCGCAACCTGCCCCGGGAAGCTCGGGCGGCCTACAGGGAGTACAGCAACTCGCCGGAGATGTGGCGCAAGGCTCAAGCCTCCCGGCGAAAGCGCGGACGCAAGCTGCTGGCCGGCCCCGAGGGCGACCGTTACCATCTGACGGTCCTGTTCGACGATCTCAACCGCGAGTACTTCAAGGGACGCCTGCCTCCTGTCCGGCTGGGGTGGAGCCTGAGGAAGAGTCGCAGAATTCTGGGACACTTCGATCCGTCTCATCGGAGCATCACGCTCAGCCGGTGGCTGGACCACCCCAGGGTTCCGGAAGTGGTGGTACGCTATGTTCTCTTTCACGAGATGCTGCACGCCAAGCTTCTGGCCCGCTCCTTTTTCGATGTCAGGAACCCCCACTCCCGGCAGTTTCGTGAGGAAGAGCAGGCTTTTCGCGGGCATGAAGAGGCCAGGGACTGGATTCGGAACTGTTCCTGAGCGGAGGATGTGAACACGGAGCAGTGCAATCTGCTCCAAACGCGGATTTCGTGGCTCTTGCGCGGATTCCAAGAGTGTTTTGCACAGCTTTTTCCACAGAATCTGTTGAAAACCGACGTGGCCGGCAGGCTGGGGCGGCCGCTTTACGGGAGCTTCGGCTTGAAGAGACCGACATCCGAACAGCAACGCTTTTTCCGGGAGAAGGGCGATCTGCCGTTGGATTTCCGCGACACCGGTCCGGAGGAGCGCCCGCGGTTCCACGTGGTTCGCGGAAGGCGCTGCGGCGAGATTGTCTGAGGAGCTTCACTTGAAGAACGGCGGGAAAGCCATCGGCGGTGTCGTCCCCATCATTCCGGTTCCCTTCGATGCCGGCGAGTCGGTGGATGAAGGGGCCTTGCGTCGGCTGGTCGACTTCGCGGTGGCCTGCAGGGTGGATGCCGTCTGCCTGCCCGCTTACGGAAGCGAGTTCTACAAGCTTTCCGAGGCGGAGCGGACCCGGGTGGTGGCGGTGGCGGTCGAGCAGGCGGCGGGTCGCCTGAAGGTGGTCGCCCAGTGCAACCACGGTTCCTCCAAGGTAGCCGGAGCGCTGGCAAGATCCAATCTGGAGGCGGGAGCGGACCTGGTTTCCATTGCCATCCCCCGGCAGTTTCCGGTCCCGGAGGAGGATCTGCTGAGATTTCTGGCGGCATTCCTCGACAGCTTCACGGCCCCCTGCCTGCTTCAGGACTTCAACCCGGGAGGTCCCACCCTGAGCGCCGCCTTCCTGACCCGGCTGCGCGCCGAGTGCCCCAATCTGGCCTACCTGAAGCTGGAGGAGCCGCTCAGCGCCTCCAAGGTGGCCGCAATGGTCGAGGCCACCGAAGGCGAGGTGGGCATCCTCACCGGCTGGGGCGGGCTTTACATGATGGAGCTGATCCCCGCGGGCATCTGCGGCCTGATGCCGGGATTGGGCCTGGCCGATCTTCTGAACCGGATTTTTTGGCTGGCCAAGGAAGGGGACACCGACCGGGCGTTTCACTTCTTCGAGAGAATCGTCCCTCTGCTGTTCCTGTCGCTCCAACACCTGGAACTCTACCACTACTGCGAAAAACGCCTGCTCCAGGCCAGGGGGCGGCTGGAGGAGACTCACTGCCGGCAGGCCGCCTACCGCCCGGACGTCTATACCCGGGGGCACCTGGAACGCCTCCTGCAGCGGGCGCTCCGGACGTTGGAGGACGCCGGGCTTGGGAAGAGTGAAGTGTGAAGTGTGAAGGGTGAAGGGTGGTCAGTGATCGGCCGAGGGTTTCGGGAACGGGCAAGCGCCTGGTGGCTGCAAACCGGTTCAAAGTCAGGCAGGGGCAGAAATTTGATTCACATCGATGCACAGGATGCACAGGATTTTTTCCGGAGATGGCGGGCTTGCAGTCCTGAACATCCGCGTTTCACTTTCGGATGATCCGCTTGCCAAGGCGGGGGCCGGACATATTTGAAAGGCTGCGCCGAGACCGACAAGATGCTTCGCGTATCGATCAAATAACTCTTCACTCTTCACTCACCACTATCCACTAAATACGAAGGAGATCATCCGTGAGGAAAAACAAGCTCAAGCAACAGCTCAGGTCCGGCGAGCCCACGCTGGCGACCCATCTGCACAGCATCTGGCCCTCTGTGGTGGAGGTGGTGGGACACACGGGCGTCTTCGACTACGTGGAGTTCGTGGCCGAATACGCTCCCTTCGATCTGAACTCGCTGGACAATTTCTGCCGGGCCGTCGAGCTCCATGACATGTCGGCCATTATCAAGGTGGACCAGGAACCGCGCGGATTCCTGGCCCAGCGCGGCATCGGGTCGGGCTTTCAGGGCGTCCTGTTCTCGGACTGTCGAACCGTGGAGGACGTGCGGGAGTGCATCCGTGCCGTAAAGCCGGAGACCCCGGAGGCCGGCGGCCATCACGGGGTGGCCACGCGCCGCATCACCTACATGGGCTACGGAGGGTCGCCGGAGTATGCCCGGGCGCTGGACGAGACGGTGGTGGCGCTGATGATCGAAAAGAAAGCAGCGGTGGAGCAACTGGACGAGATCCTGGCGCTGGGCGGCATCGACATGATTCAGTGGGGTCCGGCCGACTATTCGCTCAGCATCGGGCGGCCCGGCGAGTGGCGCCGGCCGGATATCAAGGCGGTGGAGCGGAGGGTCATCGAAGCCGGCCTGAAGACCGGAATTCCGCCGCGGGCGGAAATCGAAAGCGTCGACCAGGCCAAGTACTACCTGGATCTGGGCGTACGCCACTTCGCCCTGGGAACCGACGTCAAGGTTCTGTTCGACTGGCTGAAGGGGAACGGAGAAAATCTGAGGAAGGCGCTGGAGGGATCCTGACCGGCGGGGCGATCGGGGATGCCGGCGGGTTGTCCCGCCCGGTGTCAGTGTTGCAGGACGCCGGCCACGTAGCTCAGCAGGTCTCCCTGGCTCCGGGACACTTCCTTGAGCCGCCCGTAGTCCCCCCCGAGCTGACAGAGCTGCACGGCGCTGGGGCAGGTGAGCTGGGCCGGGTCGACGCCGGCGAGGTGCTGGAGAGACACCTCCACGGCTTCGGGATAGCGCCGGATTCTCGCCAGCAGGCCGACCAGGACCTGGGCCGCATTGAAGTCCCCGTCCTCTCCCCCTTTCCGGGGCAGCTTTCCCCGGAAGTGGGCCACGGTCCTGTCCACCTCCCGCCCCAGCAGGGCCCGCAGATAAAAGGCGTAATCCACGTAGCCGTCGAAGGGAGGCGTCCCGCGGTACTGGAATTCGGACGAAAGGTGGGTTCCGTACTCGGCCAGCTCCAGGGCCAGCTTCAGGATCTCCGGGTCTTCCAGGTCCAGGCTCATTTGGACCACCGAGAGCAGGTGCGAGCTGTCCACGTAGTAGCTGAATTTCCCGAAGAGCCAGTCCCGCCCCTGGATCAAGGCGGTGACGGAGGAGGTCTCGGGGGCTTTCTCCTCTTTCTCGGCGATGGTGCGTTTCAGGTTGTCCAAAACCTCGCCGTGGAGCGTACGGACCAGCAGGGCGACGCACTCGGCCCGCCCCTCCTCCGCCGGATATTGCTGGATGCCGGTGATGGCCCGGCAGGTTCCATAGCTCTGCAGCAGCAGTTCGAACCCCTTGCGGGGGTTGACCCGTTCGTAGAGGGCGATCTCGATGATGGCGGCCATCTCCTCGTTGGGCTCCAGCGCTTCGATGGCGGCAGCCACGGGGCCGGTTTCGCCGATGGCCCGGAAGTAGGGCCAGGCCTGCTCGATGGCTCCGTCATCCAGGAACAGTTGCCCGACTTCGCGGGCGGCTGCGATCTGGGCCTGGTGGTACAGGCTTGCCTTTTCCGTCGGAAGCTCGGGTTTGGAATCGAGTTCGATGAGTCCCAGGTCCAACTCGTGGCGCTTCTTCATCAGCCGGGCGTTGAAGATCAGCGGATAGTTCTTTTCCTGGCGGAATCGCTGGATCAGCAGCTCGAAACCGGCCTCCGAGCCTGAAGAACTCAGGGCGTCTTCGACAACGTCGAACAGGTCGTCACTCATGAGGTTTCTCTGAAGAGCGTGCAGAGCCGGCCTGGCAAAACCGGCCGCCCGCGAATCATACCATCTTGCAATGGTTCACGCTCAGGAACCCTTAGTAGTGGAGAGTGAAGAGTGAAGAGTGGAGAGTTGTCAGCGGAGGGTTCCGGAAGCAGGTAAGCGCCTTGTGACGTGGTTGCACTATAAACAGCGGCGGCATGATCAACAAGATGCTTGACGTGTCGATCGAATAACTATCCACTATCCACTTGACCACTAACCGCTGTCTTTAAGGGTTTGCAACCATGAAGCCATTCCAGTCTTTCCTGCTGGTCGTTTTCTTGCTGTGCGCCTGGGCCTGCCAGCCGCCTACCGGTCCCCGGGATCATCAACAGCCGGCTGCCACGGAAATCGTTACCGTTGCCGGCAACGGGTCGGCGGGCTATTCCGGGGACGGCGGCCCGGCCGTGCAGGCTCGACTGAACCAACCTTTCGGGGTGGTTCGCGGCCCGGACGGCCACCTCTATATTTGCGACACCGGGAACCACGTGATCCGCAGAGTTGCGGCCGACGGGACCATTGCCACCGTGGCCGGGAACGGGGAAGCCGGCTACTCCGGAGACGGCGGCCCGGCCCTGGAGGCCGGCCTGAACGAGCCCTACGAGATTCGCTTCGACCGCCAGGGCAACATGTTGTTCGTGGAGCGGGCCAACCACGTGGTGAGGCGGGTGGACCGCCAAACCGGCCTGATTTCGACTCTGGCGGGCACGGGGGAGGAAGGGTTCAGCGGAGACGGAGGGCCGGCGGTCGAGGCCAGGCTCAGCCAGCCCCACAGCATCCAGCTCAGTCCTTCCGGGGACCTCTTCATCTGCGATATCGGCAACCATCGAGTTCGCAAGGTCGGCCAGGAGGACGGACGCATCCTGACCTTCGCCGGAACCGGGGGGCAGGGCAAGACCCCCGACGGGGCCGCTCTGGCCGGAACCCCGCTGAACGGCCCCCGGGCACTGGATTTCGATGCCGAGGGCAATCTGTGGCTGGCCCTTCGGGAAGGCAACGCGGTCTATCGCATCGACATGGAGGCCCTGTCGATCCACCACGTGGCCGGGACCGGGGAGCAGGGATTCACCGGTCACGGGCAGCCGGCCCTGCAGGCAACGCTATCGGGCCCCAAGGGATTGAGCCTGGGGCCGGGCGGAAACGTCTACCTGGCGGATACCGAGAGCCACTCCATCCGCATGGTGGACCGAAGCCGGGGCACGCTGGAGCTGGTTGCGGGTACCGGCGAGCCGGGCGACGGACCGGAGGGAGACCCCCTCAACTGCAGAATGGGCCGGCCCCACGGGGTTTTCGTGGATAGCGACGGCTCCGTTTTCGTGGGAGATACCAACGCCCACCGGGTTCGGGTGATCCGGTCCGGGATAAAGCGGGGGGGCTGATCCGTCCCGGATTCATCCCGGCCGGTGGTGGCCCGGAACCGCCCTGGCGCCTGGGGCCGGCACCCCCCCGGACCATCCCACGCTAATTTTTCTCTCTCCGGGAGGGCTGATTCTGGTCGATTTGGGTGGTTTGCAAGCAGTTCCCACCCGGGAAATGGGCCTGATACGGGGCTCTGACCCACAGGTCAACCTGAATCCGGCAGCGTGGAATCACCCCCGAGCCGAAAGTCGTTCATCATTCATCATTTGTTAGCGTGGGATCACCCCTGAGCACCCCCCGGAACCGCCTTTACAAGCCTCTTGCTCCATGCTACTCTGCGCCACGTGTTGGAGCCCGGCTAGACCGACGCCAATGTTTCTTCGCAGCCGGTCCGCTTGACGGTTCCAGCGCCACCCGCCCGATTCCACCGGAGGGGCTGTAGCTCAGCTTGGGAGAGCGCCTGACTGGCAGTCAGGAGGTCGTGGGTTCGATCCCCATCAGCTCCACCAGATTTCCTGCCGACAACTCGTCGCCCACCGTGCCTTGGCGCACCCTTCAATCGGGGATTGAAACAGCCGCCCTGCCAGTGACAAAATAGGCGGGTCAAGCCACGGGTATGACCGGGCGTGCCTTCAACGGGGCCGGGAGCTCCGAGTTCTCCGAGGCGCGCCGGGTGATCGATTGCCCGGATTTTTCCGGCCGGGGTTTTTTCGAACCCAGGGTCCCAACCGGGGCCAGCCATGGCAATGAGGCCACTTCCCCTTCTGCTGCTCGCCACCCTTCTTCCGGTAACCGGGTGTTACCGCTCGGTGGCCCCTCCCCAGCGCCAGCCCAAAGTGCAGGTTCCGGCAGTCTGGAACTCGGGGAAGGCTGCGGAGAGAACTGTCGACGTCCATTGGTGGAAACAGTTCCGGGACCCCCAACTGGATGCCTTGATCGAGGAGGCCCTGAGCAACAATCACCAACTCCAAGCTGCTGCCGACCGGTTGGAGGCTGCACTCAATCAGGCCCGGATCGCCGGCGCCGATCTGGCGCCGTCCATGGGGTTCGCCTTGAACAGCAGTCGCCAGCGGCAGAACTTCATCGGTCTGCCCCTTCCCGGTTTTGCCGGCCGGGTGCCGCAGGCGACCTACACCCTCATGGGAGTTGGTCTCGACATCAGTTGGGAGGCGGACCTATGGGGCAGAATCCGCAGCGGCCAGGTTCAGGCCGGCGCTCTGGCCTCCGCACAGTCGGCGGACCTTGCGGCCGCCAGGCATTCCCTGGCGGCTCAAACGGCGAAAGCCTGGTTCGCCTCCGCCGCGGCGCACCTTCAACTGGGCTTGGCTCGCGAGTTGGTGGCCAGCTACAAGACAACCTCCCAGTGGGTTCAAGAGCGCTTCGTGGCGGGTTTCCAAACGGCTTTGGAATCACGCATGGCCCTGGCGGACTTGTCTGAAGCTGAATCGCTGGTTCACCTCCGCCGCGAGCAATTGGACCGCGGCATCCTGCAGATCGAACTTCTGGCCGGGCGCTATCCTGCCGGGGGTGTGAAGGTTCGAGACAGTCTCCCCGCGGTTTCCTCGGAAGTTCCGGCCGGTCTCCCCTCCGAGCTTCTGACCCGACGGCCCGATCTCATCGCGGCCCAGCGGCGCCTGCTGGCCTCGGATGCGGGCATCGTCCGGTCTCAGGCGGCCCTCCATCCTCGACTGAGTCTCACGACGGCCGGTGGAACGGCCACCGATTCACTGCTGAGCCTGTTGAATGGGAACTATGCCGTCTGGAGCCTGCTGGGCAACCTGGTTCAGCCCATCTTTCAGGGAGGGCGTCTCCGACGCCAGGTCGACATCGCCCGCAGCCGCTCCGAGGAGGCCCTGGATATTTATACCGACTCTGTCCTGAAGGCCTTCGGGGAGGTGGAGACGGCCCTTGCGGTGGAGGGTCTCTTGCGCGACCGGCTGGTTGAGCTGGAAGAATCGGCTGCCGAGGCCCGAGCGGCCCGGAAACAGGCCCGGCTTCGCTATCGCCATGGTCAGGGCAGCGTGCTGACGGTGCTGGAGATCGAACGGCGCATCCTCGGCATGAAGAGCCAAACCCTGGCCCTGCAGCATCTGCTGCTGGATAATCGGATCGATCTCCATCTGGCGCTGGGAGGCGGCTTCGACCCCAATGCCCCAGCGGGCTCGCCGGGAGCCCTCATCCCGGTGATGCTTGAGGGAGCGCGAGGCAATTGACCAAGCCGCTCTTGATAATGAACGTCCTGGTTCAACCTGATCGCAGCCGCTTTGTCGCCTCCGGCCCGCTTTCCTTCCGTGCCTGCACCGGGTGCAGCCCATGAATCCAACCGATCCCTACCAGGGTGAACCGGGCGGTCCCATTGCCTTCATGGCGAGCAACCGCGTCGCCGCCAATCTGTTGATGTTGATCCTATTGGCGGCCGGACTGGTCGCGCTGGAGGCCTTGGAGCGGCAAGCCTGGCCGACCGTTCCTTTCAATACCATCGAAGTGTCGGTGGCCTATCCCGGCGCCGCGCCCGAAGAGGTGGAGGAGTCGATCGTTGTCAAGATCGAGGAGCAGGTAGAGGCGCTGGAGGATGCCAAGGCGGTCAAGTCCCTGGCGGCCCCCGGGCTGGCATCGGTAAGGGTCGAATTGAAGACCGGAGCCGACATCGACGAGGTCATGGACGAAGTCAAGTCGGCGGTCGGGCGCATTCATTCGTTTCCCGGCGCGGCCGAGCGGCCGCAGTTCAGGGAGATGGACAACCGCACCAGCATGATCCGTCTGATCGTCTTTGGCGACATCCCGGAGCGTTCGCTGAAGGAGTTGGCCTATCAGATCGAGGACGACCTGGGCTCCTTGCCCGCCGTGTCCCAGGTCGAGACGACCGGGACCAGAGAATATGAGATTTCCATCGAAGTGCCGCTGGTTCATCTGCGCGCCTTCGGCCTGACCCTCGACGATGTCGCGAATGCAGTCCGCCGCAGCTCCCTCGACCTTTCGGCCGGCAGCATCGATACGCGGGATGCCCAGGTTCGGATCCGGACCATCGGCCAGAAGTACGACCAGCCCGACTTCGAGGAGATCGTCGTCATCGCCCGGAGGGACGGCACGGTCGTGCGTCTCGGCGAAATCGCCGATGTGCGCGATGCCTTCCGGAATACCGACCTCATTTTCCGGCACCAGGGCCGGCCGGCGCTCTTCGTGGAGGTTTACCGGGCCGAGGGCGAGCAGGTGATGGATGTTGCCCAAGCCGTACAGGAGCACATCGCGAACGTGATTGTTCCCTCCCTGCCCGAGGGCGTCGGGGTCACCATCTGGAACGATGACTCCCAGACCTATTCGGAGCGAGCCGACATCCTCCGCAAGAACGGTCTCATGGGACTCGTTCTGGTGTTCGTCGCGCTGGCCCTGTTTCTCGAGATTCGGCTGGCATTGTGGGTGGTCTCCGGCCTGATTACCGCGGGCGTGGGGGCCTTGGCGGTGATGCTGGCGTTCGACCTCGCAATCAATACCATCTCACTGTTCGCATTCGTTTTGGCGATCGGCATCATTGTCGACGACGCCATCGTGGTGGCCGAGCACATCCACTACGAACGCATGCGGGGAGTGCCGGGAGTGGCGGCGGCCATCCGGGGCACGCGACGGATCAAGAATGCGCTGATCTTCGCGGTTCTGACTTCGGTGGCGGCTTTCACGCCCCTGCTCTTCATTCCCGGGGGAATCGGAGAAGTATGGAGTGCTCTGCCGGTGATCGTCATCAGCATGCTGCTGATCTCGCTGGCCGAAGCGCTCCTGATACTGCCGAAACACCTGTCCCACTTGCAAGGACCGGAATGGGTGCCGACCAACCTGGTGGATCGGTTCCTCTCCCGCACCCGAGGCGCCGTGGATCGAGGGCTGAACGGATTCGTGAACGGCCCCCTGGATCGAATTCTGAGGTTCGCGACCAACTGGCCCGCCGTGGTCGTGGCGGGGGTCGTTGGCCTGTTCGTTGTCAGCCTGTCCCTGGTGCCGGCCGGTATTGTTCCGACGACCTTTGCCCCCGTGGTGGAGGGGGACTTCGTCACCGCCAATCTCGAAATGCCGGACGGAACGCCGGCCGAGAGGACGTACCAGGTGGCAATGGAGCTGGAACGGGCGGGAAGGCGGGTTCTGGAACGCTTGGATCGGGACAGACCGGACGGCGCTCCCTCTCTGCTTGCCGGCGTGAGCGTCACCGTCGGGCAGAGACCTCGCGTGGAGGGGGGAGGGCTCAACCCGACCCCTACCATGAATCCGCAGGCAAACATCGCCACCATCGAATTCAAGCTCTCGAGCGCCCAGCAACGGGACCTGTCCGCCATCTCGGTCGTGCAGGCCTGGCGGGAGGAGGTCGGGGTTCTCCCCCACGTTCGCGGGATTGCCTTCAGCGGCGAGGTCATCGATCTCGGCAGTCCCGTGGAGGCGGTGCTGTCGCATCCGGATCCGGCGCGCCTGTTGGAAATCGCCGATGGGGTGGTCGCAGGCCTTCGCAGCGTGGCGGGCGTCTTCGATGTCCGGTCCGATCATACGCCGGGGGTCCGCGAGATTCAGTTGGCGTTGCGGCCGAAGGCGCGAACGCTCGATCTCACGGTCGAGGAGATGGCCCGGCAGGTGCGTGCGGCCTTCTTCGGCGTGGAGGCGTTGAGGATGCAGCGCGACCGGGAAGAGGTCCGGGTCTACGCCCGCCTGCCCGACGGCGAGCGCGATGCGATCACGGATGTCGAAGGCTACCTGATCCGCACCCCGTCGGGCGGGGAGGTGCCGATCGGCCAGGTGGCATCCATGACAATGGGCAGGTCGCCGCCGTCGATCCGGCGGCAGGACGGTCAGCGGGTGGTGACGGTGACCGCGGATGTGGATGAGAACGTGATTTCCGGCGGCGAAGCCAATGCCGTCCTCAGGGAAACGATCCTTTCGCGACTGAGCGCCGCCAACCCCGAGCTGACCTACACTTTCGGCGGCGAACAGCAGCAGCAGTTGGAGTCGCTGGATGCTCTGTATCGCGGCTTCGTCCTTGCCATGCTCGCGATTTTTGCACTGCTGGCCCTGTCCCTGGGGTCCTACATCAAGCCGTTTCTGGTGATGGCCATCATTCCATTCGGTCTTATCGGCGTCGTCCTCGGTCACCTCGTCTTGGGGGTGCCCATGAGCGCCGCATCGTTCATGGGCTTCTTCGGGCTTAGCGGGGTCACCATCAACGATTCGCTGGTCATGATGGACTTCATCGACCAGCGGCTCAGGGAGGGCGCCGATCCGAAGACGGCCATCGTCGACGGCGCCAAGGGACGTTTCCGTCCCATAATCCTGACCTCGGTGACCACTTTTCTCGGCTTCACGCCGCTCATTCTCGAACGGGCCATCCAGGCGCAGTTCCTGGTTCCGTTTGCGGCGTCTCTCGGTGTCGGAATCATGGTCACGACCGGGATCCTGATCCTGCTCGTGCCCGCGCTGATGGCTGTCTATCTGCGTGCCAACTCGGGCCGCGGGGCAGCGACGACCCGGTGACCGCTCCCCAATTCCCCTTAACGTCCTTCAAGAAACTCGAGTATCACTCCCCCCTTGAGGGGGAGTCGCAGAAGCCGAGCCGAATGGCGAAGGCTGATGCGGTGGGGGGCGACGCCGGCGCCACCTACCCAGCGCTGGATCTCACTTACGGGACGCCGCGTTGGCCCCCCTCCGGCTCGAAGACGGGCTTCGCCCTCTCGCCGACTCCCCCTCAAGGGGGGAGCGCTGAAACCGGCGCCTTGCTTGATTCCCGGGCATGATGTAGACGATATTTTGCAAAAGGCTCTAATGACGAACACTTTTCTACCGAATGCTCAGCGGCCTGGTGAGAAATGCGGGTTAAAATGCTAATCTGTTTCAGGCCACTCTGAACAAAAGTGGGGATGACCGCTCATGATCCTGGTAAACCGGCACACCGATAGCGGAGGGGCGCCTTTTCATGCCACACTGCGCATCAAGCCGACTTTCCGCGTCGGCCTGTTCGACGTAAGGCGCAGGTTGAGAGAGGAGTTCAAGTCGGACTTCACCCGGTATTCCAAGGAGTTCTACATCTCGGACCACACCACGGCCGGCTATCTGGACCAGCGCATCGTCGAACTGCTCAAACACGACAGCGTCAACATCCGGGATTACCTCAAGGTCTTCCAGCAGCTCTTTCCTCCCGGCGCCGGCTACATCCACGACAAGCTCAACTTGCGGACCGAACTCTCCGACCAACAGCGCGCCGTCGAGCCGCTCAACGCCGACTCCCACCTCATGTTCATGGGGGGCGGACTGCGGAACTGCGCGTCGTACGAGCTGGCGGGGAATGAGCCGGTCTGGTTCGTAGAGTTGGACGGGGTCCATACCGGCGGCGCCCGGAGCCGGCGCACGACGGTGATCGCATACAACGGCGAGGAGGATGTCGCCCGGATGCAGGTACAGGTGGCGGCGTCGCCGCACTCCATCGACGCCCAGAACCTGCGTGACCCGCATATCGGCCTCATCAGCCAGCTACAGAGGCTGGCGCAGGAACACCAGGTGTCCTTCGGCCGTTTCGACCTGTCCCTCCCCGCAAACGAGCGCCACGCAGGCCTGACCGTTAACGAGTACGAAACCCTGCTCATGACCCACGACCTTCGTGAGGTGCTGAAAAATCCCCTTCGCTTCATGGCGCGGATCGGCAGGGAGGCAATCCAGGCGCCCCTGGCCATCCCGGCCAAGGCCCTCAATTACGCCCAGTACGACGCCGTGCAGCTCTTCAACGAGATCGTGGATCGAGTAGGCGTCCGGCGTTCAGTGGTGGAGCTGCTCGTCAACCGGGCGCTGGCGATTCCGTTTGCCCATTTTCTGCGGATGAAGCGGGAGATCAGCCTGCCGGTTTTGGACCGCCGAGGCGAAGGGACCGGCGAGATCGGCTGGGGTACCTACCAGAGCCCGATTCTGGTCCAATGGAAGGTCGCCGGCGGTCCGACTCGGACGCTGAATGTAAGGCTGGTGCGGTTCGTGTAGCGGGGGCGACCGCATCACGCCTCCTTTGGTCCCAGTTTCGGTCGTCCCTGTTACCTGTCGTCGGCAGGTACAAGATGGGCGCCGTTTGCTCAGCGGCCCGGTGAGAAATGCGGGCTATGGGTTCTGTCATGCGATTGGATCGATACATCGACCTTGTTCTCCGCCGCCGGTGGCTTGTCGTCGGCGTCGCATTGGCCGTCATATTGATCCTTGCCTCCGGCGCTCCAGGCATCACCGTCACCAACGACTACCGCGTCCTTTTCAGCGAAGACAACCCGCAACTGAAGGCCTTCGATGCGCTCGGGAACACCTACGCCTCGTCCAACACGGCCCTGATCGCGGTGGCCCCACGGCAAGGATCGGTGTTCACGCGCGAGGCCCTGGGCGCCATCGAGGAATTGACCGAAGCCGCATGGCGCACGCCCCACTCCATCCGGGTGGATTCGCTGACCAACTACACCCACAGCGAAGCCCTTGGAGAGGACGACCTGGCGGTGGGGCCGCTTGTCGAGGACGCCGCCTCCTTGAGCGATGCCGACCTGGCGCGCGTCGAGTCGATCGCGCTGGAGGAGGTGGGCGTGGCCGGGCGCCTGGTCTCCACCGACGGACGCGTGGGCGGACTGACCATCAACTTCCTGCTGCCCGAGAATTCAGACCTGGGAGTGATCGAAATCACCGATCACATCAACGCCCTGCTCACCGAGGCCCGGAAACGCCATCCCGATATCTCCTACTACCTGACCGGCGACGTGGTCATGAATCGAGTGCTCGCCGAGGCGACCGCAACCGACATGGAGACCCTGGTGCCGATCGTGTTCCTGATCATCGTCGCGAGTTCGGCCTTGCTGTTGAAGTCGGTTTTGGCAACGCTGGCGATCGTGACCGTGGTGGTGCTCGTCATCGTCGGCACGATGGGTTTCGCCGGTTGGACGGGCCAGGTCTTCAGCCCCGCCAGCGCCGGCGTGCCGATCATCGTCATGGCCATCGCAGTGGCGCACGCCGTACACATCGTCGCCAGCACCCTGGCCGGGCTCCGGGAGGGGCAGAGCCGGGAGGAGGCGATCCGCAAATCGCTTCGGATCAATGCCTACCCGGTCTTCCTGGCCGCCTTGACAACCACGATCGGTTTTCTGAGTCTGAATGCCTCGGAATCGCCCCCTTTCCATGTTCTGGGCAATATGGTGGCCTTTGGCCTGTTGTGCATTTTCGCCTACTCGATGACGTTCCTGCCGGCCGTGCTTTCGATTCTGCCGCTGCACCCGCCACCGACTCCATCCGACCGTCCCGGCTTCTTCGACCGCTTCGGCGCCTTTGTGGTGGAACGGCGCAGGGTCCTGCTGGTAGTGGTCTCCATTGTGACGGTAGTCCTGGTTGCCGGAGTTCCACGCGTCGAGTTGAGCGACAACTGGACGCGCTATTTCGATCAGCGTTACAGTTTCCGCAACGATACCGACTTCGTCATCGAAAACCTGACCGGGCTGGACATGCTCGAGTACTCGCTGGAGTCGGGGCGTGAAGGCGGCATCACCGATCCAGCCTATCTGCGCACGGCCGACGCCTTTGCCCAATGGTACCGGGATCAGCCGGAAGTGAACTTCGTTCAGTCGTTCCCCGACGTTATGAAACGCCTGAACAAGAACATGCACGGCGACGCCCCCGCCTTCTATCGGATCCCGGAAGATCCGGAGCTGGCGGCCCAGAATCTGCTGCTGTACGAGCTGTCGCTGCCGCTCGGCAACGACTTGAACGACCGCATCGACGTCGCCAAGTCGGCCACCCGCATGACCGTGGTGGCCAGCGCGTCCGCGCGCGGTCTGCGCCAGTTGGACCGGCGTGCCCAGGAGTGGGTCGGGGCCAATGCGCCCGGGTTGACCGGAGAGGCATCGGGCGTCACCATGGTCTTCGCCCACTTGGCCCAGAGAAACATCGAGAGCATGCTGCGCAGCACCATCGTGGCCATGGCCATGATTTCCTTGATTCTCGTCGGCACGTTCAAGAGCCTGCGCTTCGGTCTGGCCAGCTTGTTTCCCAACTTCATTCCGGCAGCCATGAGCTTCGGTCTATGGGGTTACCTGGTGGGTCAGGTGGGCCTTTCCGCTTCGGTTGTCTGTGCCGTGGCATTCGGCATCGTGGTTGACGATACCATCCATTTCATGAGCAAGTACCTGGAGGCCCGCCGCGGAGGAGCCTCCGCGTCCGAGTCCGTGCGCGCCACATTCCGAACCGTGGGTCATGCGTTGTGGACCACGACCGCGGTTTTGTCGGCAAGTTTTCTGGTGTTCGCTTCATCGGGATTTCAGGTCAGCTCCGTGCTGGGCCTGCTGGTCGCCATCACACTGGGGTTTGCACTTCTCGCCGATTTTCTGCTGCTTCCGCCCCTGCTGATGGCCATCGATCGAGACAAATCATGAATCATCCCTATTTTCGCCGCCGGCCTTTCCTGATTTGCACGAGCTGTCTGGCTGTTTGGGCGTTTTTGTCCGCTCGGACTCCGGCTTTGAGCCCAGAGGAGGACCCAAAGGCCCGAGGCCTCAAAATCGCCCAGGACGCGCGTGAGCGCGGCGAGGGCTTCGGTGACTTCAGCGCGCGTCAGACCATGGTGCTCCGCAACCGGGGAGGGCAGGAGAGTCGGCGCCAGTTGCGTTTGCAGGTTCTGGAGGTGCCGGGAGAGGGAGACAAGAGCCTGTTCGTGTTCGACGAGCCCCGCGACGTGAAGGGAACCGCGTTGCTGATCCACTCCCACAGGGAGAAAGATGACGAACAGTGGCTCTATCTGCCGGCGCTGCGGCGGGTCAAGCGAATCAGCTCGTCGAACCAGTCCGGCTCCTTCATGGGCAGTGAATTCGCCTACGAAGACATGGGCACTCCGGAGGTTGAGAAGTTTACCTATCGTTACCTGCGGGAGGAGCCGTGCGGGGATCTGACCTGCACCGTCTCGGAACGCATCCCGGTGAACCCGCGTTCCGGCTACAGCCGTCAACTGGTCTGGCAGGACCGGGACGAGTTGCGCGTCTGGAAGGTGGACTACTACGATCGCAAGAACGCCCACCTGAAGACGCTTTCGGCTGCAGACTACCGCCAGCATCTGGACCGCTACTGGTATGCCGGCAAGATGACCATGGTCAATCACATCACCGGCAAGAGCACGACTCTGACGTGGACGGATTTTCAATTCCAGAGCAATCTGAACGAGAACGACTTCACACGAACCGGGCTGAGACGAATCCGTTGATGCGGTGGCGCGCCACCCTTGTCCGCATCGTTCTCGCCTCGATTTGGGTGACCGTGTTCGGGGTGGCCCCGGGGTTGCCGGCTCCGCTCTTTGACTACGACTTTTCCGGGCGCGTGCGGCTGGAGAGCCGCTGGCATCCCCAGTCCGGCGCCTTTCCGGAGCAGAGCGTCCATGCCAGCGGCGTGGTGGCGGAGCCGGAATTCCATTTTGAAGACGCCCGTGGCCGCAGCCTCTCGCTGACCCCTTTTTTCCGCTACGACAGCGCCGACCCTCACCGAACCCATTTCGACCTGCGCGAGGCCTATCTGCTGTTGTTCGGCCAGAGCGACAGCGGTGAATGGGAGATGCGCCTCGGTGTCGACCGGGTGTTCTGGGGGGTGGCGGAATCGCGCCACCTGGTCGACATCGTCAACCAGACCGATCTGATCGAACACCCCGACGAAGAGGAAAAGCTGGGCCAGCCCATGGCCCATCTCACCTGGTCCGCAGATTGGGGCGTGGTCGAGGTTTTCGGTCTGCCCTATCACCGCGCCCGCACCTTTCCGGGACCCGAGGGCCGCCTGCGCTACTCGCTGGCCGTCGACACCGACAACCCTCTCTACGAGAGCCGCGCCAAGCAGTGGCACTTCGATGTCGCAGCCCGCTACAGCCACAGTTTCGGCCCCCTGGACATCGGGGCCGGCGTTTTTGACGGCACCGGCCGCGAACCCTTTCTCCAACCGGAGCTGAACTCGGGCGGCGTTCCTGTCCTGCGGCCCTACTACGAGCAGATCCGCCAGCTGGGCCTGGATGCGCAGCTCACCCTCGGCGCCTGGCTGCTCAAGCTCGAAACCATTCGGCGGTCCGGCGCGCGCAACCTTCGTGGCGTGGAGCAGAGCTACGGAGCGCTGGTCTCCGGGTTCGAATACACCTTCTATTCGGTCTGGGGATCGGCCCACGACGTCAGTCTTCTGGGCGAGTGGAACTACGACGGGCGGGGAGGCAACGCCACCAATTTCTTCGACAACGACGTCTTCGTGGCCACGCGGTGGGCGCCCAACGATGTCCAGGGAACGGAGTTGCTGGCCGGCATCATGTTCGACGCGACCCGCTCCTCGCAGGTCGTGACCCTGGAGTTCAACCGGCGCATAACCGATCGATGGTCGCTCAGCGTGGAATCGATCGCCTTTCCGCTGGTGGACGAATCCGACATCCTCCACCAGACCCGGCGCGACAGCTTTTTTTCGTTCAGCTTTATCTACAACTTCTAACTGGCCTGGCGAGAAATGCGGGTTTACGCCTGCGCACCGCCGGGCAGGCCGCGGGTAACCGTCTTGAACAGGAACTTCAGGGCGGAATCCGACCGGGCCAGGACGCTGGTCAGGAAAATGAGCGCAGCCACACTCCACCGCGACGGTCTGATGGTCCGGCCATTCCCGAATGACGGCGTCCTGTAAAGACGCCGCAACATGAGCACCGACAAGCCCAGGCTCCATAACAGATATCGGCGGAGACCGGTTTCATGGGCGGGGATGAGCAGAACGTACCGCAATCCATCCCGGAGCCGGCGCCCGGTGATGGCCACCAGCTCGAAGATTCCGTCAAGAAACCTGGGATCGGACTCGCCGGGGGCCAGTCGATCCAACTCATAGCCCGACTCCCTGAACACGTCTCTCGGGAGCCAGCACACGCCGCGCCGCTTGTCGTCCCACAGGTCCTTGAGAATGTTGGTCATCTGCAGTCCCTGAGCGTAGGCTACCGACAATGCCAACAGATCCTTTCGTTGGTCGTTGACTGCGGCGGAGTAGTCGCAGAACAACTCGGTGAGCATCTCGCCAACGACTCCCGCAACGTAATAGCAATAGCGATCCAGGCAGGAACAGTCCTTCAGTCCTGCCGGGTTTGGATTCCGCTGGAACTCCATCATGCCGCGAGACATGATGCGCAAGCAACGCACGATCGCCCGGCGCTGGCCGGAGCGGAGCCTTGTGGTGACACGGATCACCCGGCTACAGCTGGCGACAAGGTCGCGCTCGTGCTCGGCGGTTGCTGAAGACAGCAGTGCGCCCAGGTCGCGGGCGAATGAGGTCGCGTCTTCATGACCGGCGATCACTTGAACGAAGCGTTCCCAAAATGCCTGCTTTTGTGCCGGTGACAGCGCAGGCTCGTCTTCGATGGTGTCGGCAATCCGACACAGGAGATAAGCGTTGGTCACGGGCCACCGCAAGCGATGGGGGAGCTGTGGAATGGTGAGGGCGAAGGTGCGTGAAACCTCTTGCAGCAATTGCGCCTGGCATGCAAGATCGCTGTCGGTCGGTCCGTTTGAGGAAGTCGCGCTCATGCCGCCGACGTTTTGGGCAAACGAAAGGTGAAGAGCTTGAACAGGAGGTTCAAGGCCAGGTTGGAACGCACCAGGACACTGGTGAGGATGGCTGCCGCCCACACGCCACGCCGTGAGACTGTGACCTCCCGCCCGCTCCTGAAGTTTGGCGTGCGACTGATGCGTCGCAGGGTCAGCACTGCGATTGCCAGAGGCCACAGGCAGGAACGGCGAATGCCGGTCTCATGGGTCGGGAGGTTGTCGATGAACCGCAACCCGTTTGCGAGGTGGTCGCGCGTCATCGCCACCAGCTCGAGAAGTCCCTCGACGAAGCCCGGATCGGCCATTCCGGGCGAGAGGGAACGGAGTTCAATCCCGTTGGTGCGGAAGAGGTCTCGCGGGAGCCAGCATGCCCCACGGCTCCGGTCCTCCCAGATGTCCTTGAGAATGTTGATCATCTGCAGCCCCTGCCCGAAGGAGACCGACAGCGGCATCAGATCCTCGCGCCGTTTGTCGATCTCTTCGGAGTGGTCGCAAAACAGCGTGGTCAGAGTTTCGCCGACGACCCCGGCCACGTGATAGCAATAGCGGTTCAACTGCGCCATGTCCCGCAGGCCCTCGGTGCTCGCGTTGCGCTGAAACTCCACCATGCCGCGCGACATGATCCGTACGCAACGGTGTATCGCACTGCGCTGGGCAAGGTTGAGGCGCTGTGTGACGCCAATGACCCTCGGGGTGTTGGCGACCAGATTCGCCTCGCAGTCGCCGGTGGACGAGGACAACAGCGGGCCGAGCTCGCGGGCGAATGGATCGGGGGCATCCCGGCCGGCCACGATCTCCGCGAATCGTTCCGAAAAAGCCTGCTTCTGCCCAAGGGAGAGCGCCGGTTCGTCTTCGATGGTGTCGGCAATCCGGCACAGCAGATAGGCGTTACCCACTGCCTCGTTCAAGTTGCTTGGCAACTGGGCAATCGTGAGCGCAAAGGTACGGGCAACGCCCTCGAGAATTTTCTTCTGGTACGCGATGTTGCTCGGCGTCGAAGAACTCAAGTGAATCGCGGGCAAGAGGCTGAGTAAGGACCGTTATTGCAGGATGTGCTCGGCGACCCGGCAGGAGATGTGGGCTGAAGACGGCTGCCATGGCCCAACCCATCTGAAATGCGGGCCAGGCGCAACCTTGGCGCAGACCGCCGCGTGCACGACCGACCGATCGCTTCGCCCTTCAGGTTGCTCGGGTTTCGCTCCCCGAGCTGCCGGCGTCGAGCCCCTCCGGGAGTCCGAAGTGCACATTTTCAACAATCCCGTCCATGGTTGAGACGTCCAGCGTTGCGTATTCCCGCAACTTCCCGATGACCTCCCAGACCAGTTCCTCGGGGGCGGACGCGCCGGCTGTAATGCAAACGCTCTTCTTGCCCTCCAGCCAGGCCGGATCGAGCTTCGACGCGTCTTCGACCAGAAAGCCGGGCACGCCGGCGTCCTCAGCCACCTCGCACAGCCGGTTCGAGTTCGAGCTGTTGCGGGCGCCCACCACCAGAACCACATCCACTGTCGAGGCCGCCATTCGCACAGCCGCCTGGCGGTTCTGCGTCGCGTAACAGATATCCTTGACGTCCGGTCCGACGATCATCGGAAACCGCCGTCGAAGTGCGGCGATGACCTCACGCGTATCGTCCACGGAAAGGGTCGTCTGCGTAATGTAGGCCACCTTCTCCGGATCGCGCACCTTCAGAGCCTTGACCCCCTCGACGTCTCCGACCACGATGACCCTGCCTGGAATTTGCCCGACCGTGCCTTCGACTTCCGGATGGTTCTCGTGGCCGATCAGCACGATGTCGTAGCCGCGGCTGGCGTACCGCCGTCCTTCCGCGTGCACCTTGGACACAAGCGGGCAGGTGGCGTCGATCGCGCGCAGCCCTCGCGCCGTGGCGTCCTGCTCGACCTGCGCGGCCACCCCGTGAGCGCTGAATACGGCCACCATTCCCTTTGGAATCTGTTCGATCTGCTCCACGAAGCGCACGCCCTTCGCCTTCAGATTCTCGACGACGCGCCGGTTGTGGACGATTTCATGCCGCACATATATCGGTGGCCCGAATTTCCGCAGCGCTGCCTCCACGATATCTATGGCCCGCTCCACGCCCGCGCAAAAGCCTCGGGGCTGGGCCAGGACAACTCTCAGACAGCCCTCGCCTCTATGGTCCGTCATCGTCGTTTCTCCCGCTCCATTGCGAGTAGGAGTGCTGATTTCCGTTACAGAACGCTAGCGGCCAGGCGGCGTCGAAGCACCGTCGGAAAACACCGGAGAGCCCGCCCGGAGACCCCGTGCCGCCGCCAGCACTTGCGGCCACACCAACCCGGAGTGAGCGCCTGCAGCAGCTTTGTCGGTTGCGAATAACGCAAATTTACCACACGGGTAACCCAAATTTACCATAGAAAGATCGAAATGGTCTCTGTAATGTTGCGCCAGCCCGCATTTCGGCTACCTGAGGCGGGTTGGCGCATTCGGGTTTGAGGCAGGGGTGTTCACGACAGGACCGGATTCCTGACTTGAGCGACGCGGAACTTCAACTTCTTGTTGGGGGAAGATGTCGGGAACGGATTGAATCCAAGTTTGTAGTCTGCGGGCACTACGTCCAGCTTCAAGTGGTACGCGATGAGCAGGAGATTGACGGTCATCTGCAGTTCCACCCACCGGCTTCCAAGGCAGGTGTGCGTGCCCAGGCCGTAGGGGGCGTAGGCGCCCGGGGTCGTATGTTCTCCCCGATCCGGCAGATAGCGGTCTATGTCGAATTCGAGCGGGTCCTTGAAGAGGTCCTCCGCGTAGTGAGTTGCCGTCTGGCAAATCAACAGCATCGTCTTGGCCGGAATTTCGTAACCACTGACAATACACTCGTTCATGACCGTTCTCAACTGCCAGGGAATCACCGGGTACAAACGCGCCGACTCCAGGCAGAGGCGATGGGTGACGTCGATGCTGTCGAGGCTGAAATCCTTCGCTTCCGGTACACGCCCGTTACCGAAGAGCGCGTCGGCTTCCCGTTGGATCTTCTCGTACAGGTCCGGGTGACGCGCCATGGAATAGACTGCGAAGGCGAGTCCACTGCCGAGATAGATGCTGGCGACCATTGACGCCACAAACGGGAAGGTGATGTCCGTTTCCGGCAGGAACTGCGGGTCGTTCTTGTGGAGTTCGAGAATTGCGTCGGCAAGGTCCGGTGTCTTTCCTCTCCGCTGCGCCGGCGTGTGGGATGCGATGATCGCCTCCTGGAGTTCACGCACACGCTTTCCATAGCGTTTCATCTTTGGCGTCCGCAGCATGAACTTGGGCAATGCGCCCTGAACTTGAGTCACCAGGGCGCGATGTTCATATTCGAGCAGTTCATCGACGTAGTGGCTGCAGTCCACTCCGATCATCAGATGCGAGATTTGGCTGCTGACGTGATTCTTGAAGGCCGTGGCGGCGACGAAGACGTCGCCTTCGTTCCACCGGTTCAGTGATTGTCTGCATTGGTGGACCAACTCCGGCAGCTTTCGCCCCAGCGCAGCACGGGAATAGGCGCTTTGGAGCGTCTTGCGCATCCTGTAGTGCTCGGCGCCATCCATGCCCGGCAGGGTTCGGGTAGCCCCGAACGCGCTTTCCAGATCCTGAATGTAGTCCTTGGAGCGAAGGTAAAACCGTCCGTACTTGTTGACCCACTGATTGGTGATCGGCCCCATCAAGGCGAATACAGTCGACTTGCGGACCTTGAAGGGAAGCTGGACGACCGGTCCATGCTCCCGAAAGATGCCGTGCATCGCCTTCGGGATATTGCCCGAGAGAAAATCACGCTGTCGCAGGATGTCGGTGAATCCGAGCTTGGGAACGGGTTTGGTCCGGATGACGCGACGGGTCTTCGGTGTCAGGGTGCTGTCCCTTACCGCGCTGGCAACCGACCGCCCAACCAGATCCAGCTTGGAGAGCGTCTCGATCCGCTCGAGCTTCTCCTCGTAGTCTTCTGGCGAAAGCACCAGCTTGAAACCGCCGCAGGTATGCATCAAGGCAATGAGAATGGCATCGCTCGGGTCCGGGATGTCGTCGTTCAAGATGACGCTCAGCACTCTTGCCTTGGCTTCCTGGCGAATTTGGAGGTCGGAAGTCTGATAGGTTCCCGAACGTGAAACCGAGCGCGAAAGTCCCCAGAATCCACCGCTCTCGTAGTCGAGGATTTTCCTCTCCACCAGGCGATCCAGTGTGGTCGTGACGATTTCGTCGGAACGGCCGGCGGTCCGTTCGATCCAGTACTGCATGTCCGAGGTCTCCCGGGACTCGGCGATGTCCTTGAGCGTGGGGTCGAGCAGGCTGTCTTCGGTCGGAGTGGGATCCGTAAGGTACAACCGGTTCAAATCGCTGTCGATTCGACCTTCCAGAGCGAGATCGGCGATCACCGCGCCTGCCATGACGCAGGAGAAATTCCAGCCCGGAACCATTTCCAGGTAGCCGCTCTGTTCATTGAGCATCAGGAGAATCAACTCTTCGGCGAGACGTATTGGAGAATGCGAGGCCGAGTTCATAATCGTCCTATGCGGATTCGAAGCCTCTAGATGCAGGGAGTTGAAGGGGCCGGATCCATGTGACGCACCGATCATGGAACCTGCGCGACACGAGTGCCGTCGTCTCCCTCCGATCGTGTGCCGGCCATTGGGAAGCGAAAGAACAAATGACTGAACGTTCGCATTTTAACATACCGCTATTCTTCAGGATCATCGCGCCGATCCCTCCTCGGTCCGTACAAGCATGCCTTCGGTGACGAACTGCATGCCGCCGATGATGACCGGCTGCCCCTCCTCGAGCGCGCCGATGACGAATGCCTCATCGTTGACGCGCTGCAGGACGCGCACCGGGACTACGCTTACCCTCTGGTCTTCGCTCACCCTCCAAACCTCGTTTCCGGGGTGCAGCGCCGACCGCGGTACCCGAAAGTAGCTCTCCGGAGCGAGTCCCTGGATCTCTACCTCTACAAACTTGCCGACCAGGAGCGGGGGCGAGGCGCCGGGGGCGTCGGTTCCC
Source organism: Terriglobia bacterium (assembly GCA_963665655.1). GTDB lineage: Bacteria > Acidobacteriota > Terriglobia > Versatilivoradales > Versatilivoraceae > Versatilivorator. The sequence continues at coordinate 1,188,077 of OY762429.1, read as the reverse complement.
TCGGCCGGGGCCCCCTTGGAAAAGGGGTTGGGCACGCGCACGACCGCGTCGATGGTTCGCGACTGCTCGTCGATCGATACCTCCGCCCGGTCGACGTAGCCCTTCCAGGCGTAGGTCCTGTCACCGAATTCAGCCAGCACGCGGGCAGCCACCCGCCGTCTGGAGTCTCCCGCCCGAAGTTTCCAGAGACCTGGAATCAAGCCGGCGTTGGCGTCGGACAGGGGCACCACCACCTCGACCGCGTCGGAGGCGAACAGGCGCCCGACAGGTTGGCCGGCGGTGACAAACTGCCCCACATCCAACGACTCGTGGCGAACGTAGCCGCTGAAGGGTGCTCGCACTTCGGTGCGGGACAGGGCCAGCTTGGCATCGGCCAATTGGGTTTCCACGCGGTCCATGGCTGCTTGAGCCGCCTTGATCTGAGGTTCCCGCAGAGCCAGGGGTCCCGGCTCGCCCACCGAAGCTCCTGCTTCCTGCTGCTGGCGAGAGTACTGCTCGAATTCGGTGCGGGCGAACGCCGACTCTTCCTGAGCCACAAACAGCGCGATCCGGCGAGATTCGAGTTCGGCTTCCACCTGGCGCAGGCGGAGAAGATAGTCTTCCTTGTCGATGCGGAATATGGCCTGGCCCACCTGGACCCGCCCGCCGCTCTGGAAGGCTGAATTCACCCAGATCACCCTTCCGCTGACCAGAGGCGCAATGTCGATTTCAGCGCCGGCCCGCACCGTTCCGGCGCCGTATACGGGGATGGCTCCGGAACCGGCCACGACCCCGGCTGTCTGTGCAAAGGGGATCTGGGGAGGCGGCTCGCTGCGCTCCGGTTCGGGCGCCAGCGACACCAGGTAATATGCCAGGGCGCCGGAGCCGACAAGGATGACAATCGCGACCAGATAACCTGTTGGTTTTCTCATGCTGATCTACTCGGTGGGTATGGACAAAGTCACTACGACTCCATGGACGGTGGTTCGTGCCGGTCCTGACCGGCATCCCCGCGACCCGGATAGAACTGCTGGCAGTAGCGTCGATACCTCCCGATCTCGCCGTCGGACCGGCACAGGCGCGGGCGGGACCGGTACCTCTTGTTTCCCCAGATCACCACATCCTGCAGAACATCCCGCTTTTGAAGGGCCATCATGATCTTGTTCATGATGCCGGCGCGCAGGTTCGTTGGCAAAAACCTCAATCCTGCGATGGGCCGCTTGGGCCGACGTATCTCCCGCACCTGACCGGCCAGAACCAGGTCGATGAATTTGCCGTCGACGGGCGTCGCCAGCACCCAGAGACGCGAATCCATGCCGATGGTGCGTTCGTGAATATCGACCTGCGAATAACCCAGTCCAAAGACCCAGGTGACGGCCGTGACATCGAATAGGAGGTCGGCGATCCCGGCGATCTTGCTGGTCCGTTTGAAGTTGAAGGAGCTCTCGAGGCAGGCGCCCTCCACCGATAGCGTGCCCACCCGGCTCACGTTGCCGTAGCCGTGGACGTAACGCAGGTGTGCCAGATCCACGGCATTCTCGGTCGTTTCCTGGGGATGACCGGGGAATCGGAGGGTCTTGTATTCCATTTTGCTCCAGTCGGGTCCGGCCGGTGGATCCTCGGGGAGGTCCCATTGCGGCGGGCGCCCGTTGTTTCCCCACCAGGCGAGAACCAGGTCGAGCATTTCCCGCGTCTCGAAAACCCTGAGCCTTGCGGTCTTGGGCGCCGGGGAAAAGGGAGTGGCGACGCATTGCCCGCTGGCATCGAACTCGAAGCCGTGAAACGGACAGACCAGGCGGGAACCGCGCACCCTGCCTCCGGCAGCGGGACCCAGGTCAGCCCCCAGGTGGGGGCAGACCGCCTCGGCCACGCAGATGTTCCCCTCTCCGTCGCGCCAGACGACGATTTTTTGGCCCATCCAGGTCCTTTGAATCAGCGTTTCCTTCAGGACGGAACGGCGGCTGGCAACGAAATACCAACCCTCGGGATAGGGGTGAAGCAGATTGGGGTCGGATTGCTGCTCGATAGGTTCTGATGGCATGGCGCACCGAAATCCTGTGATTTGACGGCCCCGTCAGGCAGCAGGCCAGCACGATGGCTGGACGCTGCGGGAATCGGGGGGTTCGCCGTCTTTCATGTCACGGCAGGCACGGCATCGGAAAAATCCTGCCATCAACGATGGCAGGCGGTCGGCCTTCGCCTTTTTCGGGCGCAGGGGAACCCTTCCGGCGAACCATCAACTGCAAACTCAACAGCATATACCGATCGCACCACGCATGCGAAAATTGTTTCCAATGCGCACTCGAGGCGCAGGCGAACATTCTCCATGCCGAGGTCCTCTGGATGTAGAGATTCACCATAAAATCACGATAAAAATAATATATACACATAAATACCACTATTAGCACCTATTATCGGTGCAACTTTCGTTCTACAAGTTTCGACCCGTTTGCGGCTGAAGAGATCCCTGTCCAGATGAGGGACCAGCGATGGAACTCGAATGGAGAATCTGCGAAAATGGCTGGTGCGACTTGAGAATTGTCAAGCTCGGCTGGAGTTTCGGCAAGGGCGGCGTCTACATCATCTGGTCCGGGAGAGGTGTGGTTTACGTCGGCCAGGGAGACTTTGAGGAGAGGTTCTCAAAGCACAGAAAAGATCCTCAGATCTTGAAGTACGTGGCCAACAAACGCCTCTACGTCACCTGGGCGGTCGTCGACAAGCGTTACAGAAGTGGGGTCGCGCGATACCTGGTGGATATCTTGGAACCCCTGGTGGAACACTACCCTCCGGACGACGATCCCATCGATGTCAATTTGCCGCCTTGGGAGGCGCAACTCTACCCCGAAGATTCTTTTTGACCTCTCGAACCTGCGTTTCCGAACATGGACAGAAAAAACGAGTTTCAGGGTTCACCGCGAAAGCGTTGCGGCTGCGGCACTCGACCTGGAGTCTCTCGATCGGCCTTCCACCTCCTGGTCGCCAAATGCTGCGCTTGCTGTCGTGTTGGGGCCGATCGGTTTCGACGAGTGGCTTCCATTCTTGCCGTGGCCTCCCTTGCATCCTTCTGTCAGGCAGTGTCGGATCCGTTCGACTCGACGGCGGCGATCACGGATGAGGGTCGGGCCGATGCGCTGTTCACCCTCTGGCTGGACCCGCCGGAGAGCGATCCGACGGTTGATGTTCACTCGGAAGCCACCTACAGCGTGACCTTCCGGGGATTATGGACCACTGCCGTCACCTCCGGCGGCCTTCCGGGCGGCGCACATTTCACAAGGTTGGTCGGAGGGGTGCACAATGCCGGGGTTACCTTTTTGAGGGACGGCGGCAGGGCCACCGCAGGGGTCGAGTTCATGGCGGAACTGGGCGGAACCAGCACCCTGGCGAGCGAAGTCAGGGCAGCCGAGCCTGATGCGCTCGCCGTCCTTCTGGGCAGCGGCAATATCGGCCCCACCGGCTCGTCCACCATCGACAGCGTCACGCTCACCACCGATCATCCCCGCCTCACCCTGCTTACCATGATCGCTCCGAGCCCGGACTGGTTCGTGGGGGTCTCCGGGCTGTCCCTCCTGGATGCGCAGGGGGAATGGATGGCGTCGCTCACGGTAAACCTGTACCCATGGGACGCCGGAACCGAGGAAGGCACCGAGTTTTCACTGTCGAACCCGGCCACCAGTCCGCAGGGAGTCATCACCAGCATCCGGGGTCGGGGCAAGTTCTCGAACGAGCCGATCGCCACCCTGACCTTCACTCTCGAGTCGGTCGAGACCGATGAGATCCCACCGTCCGATCTGCTGGTTTCCACCCTGGTTTCCGGCCTGTCCATCCCCTGGGACCTGGATTTCACGCCCGACGGGACCCTGCTGTTCACCGAAAGGAGGGGCGTGCTGAGTAGTCGAGGGACCGACGGCAGAGTGCGCAAGGTCGAGGCCGAGATGGGGGACTTGTTCGCCGCCGGCGAGACCGGGCTGATGGGTATCGTCGTCGATCCGGATTTTGCCTCCAACCGGCGCTTCTACACCTGCCAAGGCCACGTCGGGCCCGAGGTCCAGGTGATCGCCTGGACCCTGAACGCCGCCTACACCGCGGCCGACCGGGTCGCCGATCCCCTGGTTGGGGGTATCCCGGCCACCAGCGGGCGTCACGGCGGCTGCCGGCTGCGCTTCGGACCGGAGGGCTATCTGTGGATTGCGACCGGGGATGCGGCCTCGGGGAGGATCCCGCAGGATCTGACTTCGCTGGGAGGCAAAGTCCTTCGAGTTGACCCCTCCACCGGCGCAGGAGCGGGGACCAATCCGTTGACGTCCCCGCGGGTCTACAGCTATGGCCACCGAAACGTGCAGGGACTGGCGCTTCAGCCCGGCACCGGCCGGATGTGGGCGGTGGAGCACGGACCGAGAGAGGACGACGAGATCAATCTGCTGGTTCCCGGCGGCAACTACGGCTGGGACCCCGTGCCCGGTTACAACGAATCTGTCCCGATGACCGACTTGGAGAAGTTTCCAGACGCGGTTGAAGCCAAGTGGTCGTCGGGGTCGCCGGCGCTGGCCGTGAGCGGCGGCATCTTCCTCGAGGGCGCGCAGTGGGGCGTCTGGGAGGGCCGGCTGGCGGTGGCCACGCTCAGGGACGAGAAGCTGCGCCTGTTCGAGTTCACCCCGAACGGCGACTTCGTCGGTCAGGTCGTCGTCCCCGAGCTGGACCGCTCCTACGGCCGCCTCCGGACTCCGATGATGGGCCCCGATGGAGCGCTCTACGTAACGACTTCGAACGGCGGCGGCAGGGACCGGATTCTCAGGATCGCCACGGGAGAAGTGGGAGATGATCCGGCGGAGCTTACCGAGGCCGACCTGGAGGACAGACGGCTGACCTTGAGCCTGACAGGTGAAGACGGGGCGGCCGGAACCCTTGAGCTGCGGTTCCGAGAAGGCAACTGCTTCGAGCAGACCGAATTGGGAGTTGCCTCCCGATCGGGGACCTTCACCTATGAGAAGACGAGCCCGCGCATGGGAACGGTGAGGCTGGACTACGATGACGGGGCCTCTTGCGAGCTTCGTTTGAGCTTTGGCGGGTCGGGGGAGAGAACGTTTGCCTATGACTGCGGCGACGGAGGCCCGGAGGTGGGAAGCTTCCGGTTGACGACAGGGTCTCTGTTCGTCCCGGTGATCCTCTCCTCGGCAGGGCAAAACCGGTCCTTTTTCACCTCGGAACTGACGCTGACCAACCTTGGGGAGCAGGAGGCCACCCTACAGTTCACCTACGCGGCCAATCGGGGCGGTGGGAGCGGGACGGCTTCGGACGTTCTCACTGCAGGCAGACAGATGATCCGGACCGATGCTTTGGATTATCTGAGGAACCTGGGGGTACCGATTCCCGAAAGGGAGAACCGGTTGGGGACGCTGCGGGTGGAGGCGTCGCCGGGCTCCGAGGTGGAAGCGATGGTGCGGACCACCACGCTGGTGCCTGACGGGAGGGCGGGGCTGGCCTACCCGGGCGTGGCCGAGGAGGAAGGCTTTACCGAGGCGGTCTATCTATGCGGGCTGCGGCAGAACGCTCAGGACCGCTCGAACGTGGCCTTCCAGAACATGGGAGTGCCTGGAGAAGGTGGGATCACTCTGAGGACCACGGTGTATTCGGGAGAGGCGGGAGACACCGAGCCCCGAGTCCTTGAGGACGTAACGCTGGGGCCGGGAGGGTTCCACCAGTACTCGGGATTGCTGGGCAGGGTGGAGAACGGATACGTGAAGGTGGAGCGGATAGAGGGAGAGGCGCCCTTCTACGCCTACGGGGTCATCAACGACCAGGCGAATTCGGACGGGTCGTTCGTCTTTCCGGTAACGGCGAGTGCATTGGAGGGGAAGATGGCCCAGACCCTGCCGGTGATCGTGGAGACGCGGGGCTTCACCAGCGAGCTGACGGTGACGAACTTCTCGGAGGAGCCCAGGACGCTGGACTTCGAGTTCGTATCGGAGCATATCCAGGGGGACGACAAGGTGGCAGGCTTCCAGATGGAGTTGAAAGCGGGCGAGCAGCAAATCGTTCCCGCACTGGTGGAGGCGTTGCGCCGGGAGGGGATGGCGGGGCTGGGGGAGAGCCGGGGCTTCTACGCGGGGGCGCTGTTTGCCGAGGCGACAGAGGGAGACCTGAGCGGGATCGTGATCGGAGCCAGGACGGGCTCGCAGGGAGGCGGCGGGCAGTACAGTGTCTTCTACAACGGGGTGCCGAATGGAGAGGCCTTTATCCGGGAGGCCTGGGTGATGGGGCTGCAGCAGAACGAGGAGAATCGCAGCAACCTGGCGCTGGTCAATACGGGGGAGGTGGACGACAGCCCGAGCGTCTTCCATCTGGAGATCCACAACGGGGAGACTGGGATATCGGAGGAGACGTTGGTGACCCAGCCGATTCCGGCCAGAGGCTGGCATCAGATCGACGAGATCCTGCGGGGAGCCTCACCGGAGACCCGGCAGGGGTATGTTCGGATCGAGAAGGTGTCGGGGGAGAACCCGTTTCTGGCCTACGGAGTGGTCAACGACGGCGGGGCCCCGGGGCAACGCAGCGGCGACGGCGCCTACCTGCCCGCGGGACATTAGCACGCCTGTGCGGAACCCGGTTCCCTGGCCCGCAACCTGACCTGGCTGCAGCGGGACGCGATTCATCCGCCGGAACCACTGCTTCACCTGCCCATTCCCATTTTCGACCCAAACCCCGCTTTTTGCCGGGGCGGAAGGCCTTTTGGGGTAGGATGTTCGCAGCCGCGACCGGTGAAATTCGAAGCGAGCGGAACTCCTGTCAACACGTCGGGTTGAAGACCGGGAAGGCCATGGGATCAGTTCCAATCTCGGATCGGCGCAACCTCAGCCGGCGGCAGTTCCTGGCCGGTTCGGCTGCGGCCGCCTGGACGGCCCTGCAGCTTGGCGCCTGCAGGCCGCCCGAGAGACGGGACAGGGCCGCGGCCGCGCAGACGGTGCTCGGTCCGGTCGCCCCCCAAGACCTGGGGGCGACACTCATGCACGAACATGCGCCGTCGGTGGATTGGTCCGAGCTGTACGCGACCCCGGCGGCCCCCCTGGACTCTCTGCGGGAAAGAATGCTGACTGAAACCGCGGGGATGTTGAACGCCTTTCACCGATCGCTCTCCGCCGAAGACGGTCCCGGAGCCATCGTGGAGTGCACTCCCATCCGGGTGGGCCGGTATCCGCAACTGCTGGTGGATCTGGCCAGGCGGACCAAGGTCCATATCATTGCTTCCACCGGATTCTGGTGCGAGGCCCTGGCGCCTCAGCATCCCTGGGCGGTACGGTTGGGGATCGAGCCGGACGGCGCCGACAAGATGGCCGACCTGTTCGTCCGGGAGATCACCGAGGGGATGGAAGATCCTCACGGAGGCAGGGGAGAGCGATTCACCACTGTCCGGGCGGGAGCCATCAAGATCGGGACGAGTGCCTTGATGCGCCCCAGCGAGAGAGCGGTTCATATTGCCGCGGCCAGGGCCAGCCGGCAAACCGGCTGCCCCGTCACCACCCACACCACCAACGGGGGCGGGCTCGAGCAGGCCAGGCTGCTGCTGGAATCGGGCGCCGATCCCGGCCGGGTGATCATCGGGCACCAGGGCCACATGGACGACGGCAAGAACGCCGAGGCTGGAGACTATCACCTGGAAATTGCAAGGCTGGGCTGCTACCTGCAGTTCGATCGGGTCGGAGCCGGGAACTACGACTGCGGCAAGCAGGCCCGCTTGATCCATAATCTGGTCGCGGGCGGCTTTGAGCGCCGGATTCTGGTCAGCCACGACCACGTGCCCTACTTTTACCGGGCGTTTTCGGCGGAAGCCAAGGGCAGCCAGGGCTGGAGGGAGAATCGGGCGGACTTCACCATCGTGACCACCCAACTGGCGGCTTCACTGGAGCAACTGGGCGTTTCCCAGGGCCAGATCCGAACCATCCTGGTCAAGAATCCCGGCAAGGTTCTGGCGTTTTAGCCGGTCCACCGCGCTGCCGTGCGGATCATTCTCAGGAGGAAAACCATGACACAGGGCATTACGCGACGGAGTTTGCTGCAGTCTCTCGCCGGTGGGCTTGCCGGCGGGACGGTCACCGCGGGACTGGCGGCCGAGAGTCTGGCCGGTGCGTTGCCGGCGCCATCCGGCCCGGCTTTCCGAAATGCGCCCATGGAACGGCTGAGGCGCCGCATCGACCCCGACCGGGTCCTGCTGTGGGAGAACACTCGCAAGGAGATCCGGGAGCTGCTGGATAGCGGCCTGCTCAAGGCGGCCATCCTGCCGGCGGGTTCCATCGAGCAGCACAACGAACACATCGCCCTGGTGGAAGACACGGCCCACGCCACCTTCTACGCCAAGCAGATCGCCCTGGAGCTCTATCCGCGGGTGATCGTGGCTCCGCCGAGCTTTTGCGGTTACGCGCCCTACTGGATGTCGCGGAAGGGGAGCATCACCCTGAGACGCAAGACCTTTCAGGACTATATCTTCGATGTGCTCCACTCCTTGAAGACCCACGGGATCCATACTCTGCTGGTGCTCAACGGCCACGGAGGGAACCAGCAGCCGCTCAAGGAAATGGAGGAGACCTGGCGCCGCAAGCTCGGGGTGACCATGGAGGTGGACTCCGTTTGGGCGCCGACCCCTCCGGAATTCGTCAAGACCGTCCTGGAAAGCAAGGAGCGGCTGTCGCACGCCGAGGAGTACGAGACCTCCCTTGCGCTGGCCGCCCATCCCCACCGCGTGCGCCGGGTCAGCATGAAGGAGTACGACGACGCCAAGCTGAACTACGAGTCGGGGTTCTCCCCCGAAGTGGAACACTTCCTGCGGATCGACGGGCGCACCTTCATCGACGGACGCATCAACGAGGAAGGCGAGAATGCGACCGATCGGGCCCGCCAGAAACAATCGCTGCTGGCTACGGCGGCCAAGGGGGAAAAGCTGATCGCCCGGGTGGTCGAGTATTACGTGGAGAAACTGCAGAAGATGATTGCCGCCACCGAGTCGGGACAGCCCTGGCCTCCGGCCTGAGTCGGCCCGGCTACCGGTTCTCCAGGTGCCAGAACACGCCGGTCAAGCGCCGGTCGCCGCTCCTGAATCGCCGCAAGGTCGGGTAGCGGTTCGGCGACACTTCCATGGTGGCCGACACGCAATGGCTGGGTGGATCGGTGGGGATGAGGAGCGAATTATACTTTCGATTCGCATCCAACAGTCGGTTCAGCCGGGAGGATTCATGGATCTTGGGTTGAAAGGCAAGCGAGCCATCGTAACCGGGGGCAGCCGCGGCATCGGCCGCTGCTGCGCCCTGGGGCTGGCCCGGGAAGGCGCCCGCGTCTGTGTGACGGCTCGCACCCGACCCCTGCTGGAGGAGGCCAGGGCGGAGATCGACCGGGTCGGCGGCGAGGGGTGGGCGGTCGCCAGCGACCTGACCACGCGGGAAGGATGCAGCCGGGTGGTGGATGAGACGGTGGCACGGTGGTCCGGGGTCGACATCCTGGTGAACTGCGCCGGTGCGGCCAGGATGGCCGATATCCTGGAGATCTCGACCGAAGTCATCGACGAGGGGCTGGGACTGAAGAGCTACGGCTATCTGCGCATGGCCCAACGGGTCGTTCCGCACATGAAGCGGAACCGCTGGGGGCGGATCGTCAACATCGCCGGAGGAGCGGGAGCCAGCCCGACACGAGCCAACATACCGCTGAGCGTGTCCAATGTCGCCGTCCTGAACATGACCCGGGCCCTTTCCGACGCCGTCTCCGGGGATGGGATCCTGGTCAACACCATCTGTCCGGGATTGACCAGGACCCAGCGAGCCCGGGACCTCCAGCGCGACAGGGCCGTGGAGGAGGGTCGCAGCGTGGACGAGATTCTGGCGCAGATCGGACGGAAGCTGCCGGCGGGGCGTTTGGCCGAACCGGAAGAGATCGCCGACATGGTGGTTTTTCTGGCTTCGGAGCCCTGTTCCTACCTCTTCGGCAGCTCCCTCTACATGGATGGCGGCGAGAGACGAGGGATTCCTTGAGGCGACGCCTTCTCACCCCCCGGACGGCAAGCCGGGGTTGAGCTTCTCCGGCTCGTTGCTTTATTCTTTGGTCTTCCAAAGCGGTCCCGGGCGGATTCCGCGCGGCTGGGCGGACGCTGCCCATGGGCAGGGGACGGGGCGGCGCGAGGTCACGGCATGTTCAACGGCGGCAACCTTAGGCGCAAGCTTCGGAAGGGCCAGGCAGCCGTGGGCACCATCGCCTACTTCGGGTCTCCGGCATTCGTGGAAATGGCCGCCGCCGCCGGGTACGACTGGCTGTTCCTGGATACCGATCCTGGATCGATCGGGGCGCTCTGCTCATGACGGTGGGCTCGGACCTGGAATTCTGGCTGAACGGCCTGGACCGGGAAATGGAACGCTTGAAGGGAATGGGCCGGTCCGGCCGCGAGTCCTGACTCCGTTCCCCGCCGCCCCAAGGTTTTGCCTCAACTGACCCCCTTTTTCAGGTGAATTGCCCCATGAATACCAGAACCATTCCGGCGACATCGCAAATCTTTCAGTCCTACGTCGAAGCCACACCCACCTCCGCGGAGCTCTACAGGAGGGCGCAGCAGGTCTTCCCCTGCGGCGTCACCCACCAGTCCCGGGTGCTGGAGCCTCATCCCGTTTTTGTCACCCGGGCTCAGGGATCCCACAAGTGGGACGTGGACGGGCGGGAGTACGTGGACTACTTTGGCGGCCACGGGGCTCTGATGCTGGGGCATAACCATCCCGTGGTCCAGGAGGCGGTGCGGGAACAGGTTTCCCGCGGGACGCACTACGGGTCTTCCCATCGACTGGAGCTGGAGTGGGCGGAACTGATCAAGTCCCTGGTTCCCAGCGCCGAGCGGGTTCGATTTACGGTGAGCGGGACCGAGGCGACCCATTTGGCCCTCAGGGTGGCCAGGGCCTATTCCGGCAGGCCCAAGCTGGTGCGCTTTGCCACCCACTTCCACGGATGGCACGACCACGTGGCCTTTGGCAAGGAATCCGTCGGGCCCAAGCCGCCGCCGGGCATCCTTCAGGAAATCGTGGACAACGTGCTGGTGTGCCCGCCTGGGGACCTGTCCTTGCTGGACGAGCTCTGCCGGGACCGTGAGGACGTGGCAGCGGTGATTCTGGAGCCGACCGGGGCGACCTTCGGCAAGGTGCCTCTCGATCCCGCCTTCCTGACGGAGCTGCGACAGTGGACGGCCCGGCGGGGCATCCTGCTGATCTTCGACGAGGTCGTCTCGGGGTTCCGCTGTTCCCTGGGCGGGGCTCAGGGTTACTACGGCGTGACGCCCGATCTGACCACCCTGGCCAAGGTCGTGGGCGGCGGGTACCCGGGCGCGGCCCTGGTCGGACGGGCCGAGGTGATGCAGGTCATGGATCCCCAGGAGGGGGACAACGGGCCGGCCCCACCCCTGGTGGTTCACTACGGAACCTACAATGCGGCGCCCGTTACAGCCAGCGCCGGAATCGCCACCCTGAATTTTCTGCAAACCACCGATCTGATCGCCCGGGCCAATGCCAGCGGAGCCAGCCTGCGCCGGGAAATGAACTCGGTGGCCCAACGCCTGGGTTGCGACTGGTGCGTCTACGGAGACTTTTCCGCCTTTCACATCTTTCCCAATCCCGACCACGATCCGGTAACCCCTGCCGATATCATGGCCGGTCGGGTGGATTCCTGGAAGCTCCGGGGAGCCGCTTCCGCCCAGCTTCAGCACAAGGCCCGGGCGGGGTTCCTCTGCAACGGAGTGGACGTCCTCCCTTGGCCCGGGGGCCTGATCTCGGGAGTGCATACCGACGAGGACCTGCAGCGGACGGTGGACGCCTTCGAGGGTCTTCTGAAGATGCTGGACCGGGAGGGCGAGTTGAAGTAGGTCGCCCAAGTAGCGAGGCCGTGCCTCAGACCGACACGCTGGAAAAAGATATCCACCAAGGGACACGAAGGACCACCAAGGCACACGAAGCGAGACGGACCTGCTTCAACCTCACGCACCGCCCGAAAGGAATCCCCCCCGGGAGCGCGGGCGTCCCGCCCGCACCTTGTTCCGTCGGCCTGCGTTGAGTTCTGTGCAGTGCTGCAGCCAGCCTGTCGGTGTGAACCTCAACGGCCAACCCGAAGGAGATCCCCGGTGCCTTCGCGGCCTAATTCAAGCCCTTGGGGGTTTTCGGCAGTTCTAATGGCGAACCTTCTGCCGACAGCATGGGACGGGGGTTTCGTACCCATCAACAGCTACCTGACTCTCCATTGTGGGTTCATATTCTGCATTTGGAATGCACAATATTAACCTGTTGAGCCTATTGCAATATTGGTCGTGCAGCGTCCCCTATTCACGCGCTCTCTTGCTCTTCAAGGGGGCACCCGCCAGCTTGCCGGCCCCCGCCCCCACGACGAGGCCTGTCGGGAACAAGGACTCTGTTGCGTGAATCCGGATTCCCGGATTATTGAACATGGATAGACAGGATGCACAGGATAATCAGGATGAGAAGCTGCTGCACGAGAGGTTGACTCCGGCGACGATCGCGTGCGGATTCGCGGATGTTTAGTACTGCAAGCCCGCCGTCTCCAGAAAAAATCCTGTGCATCCTGTGCATCCATGTGAATCAAAAATCTACGCATGCTTGACTTTGAACCGGTTTCCCGACATCCGGCGCCGGGCGTTTGTTTCAGGTAAGGCCCGCCAATTCTCCGACGATTCTCAGTTTCTCGTCGCTCAGGTGGCCGTAGCGGTTGATCCAGAAACCGTGCCGGCTGGCGCTCCGGGCCGTCTGAAGGCGGCTTCGAAAGTCTGAAATGGGACCGTAGGCGTGGGCCAGGGTGCAAACCGGGGTGCTGCCGGCCTCGAGCTGGGCCTGAGCGATCTTGCGATGCTGGGCGGCATGTCCCACCGGATGGGGTTCTTCGGGAGAGGGATAGCGAAAGTCTTCCAGCCGTGCCGGCGGCGGCTCCTGGCCGGTATCGAACAGGTGGGCCAGCGCTCTTGCCAGAAGCTGCTCGGACACTCCCGGATTGGCCTGGCGCAGGCGATCCCCGTAGAATCGAAGCATCATGGGCCAGTGCATGGTGTAGAGCTTGACCGAAAGGGCCGAGCTGTACGGGCTTATTCGGCCATAGTCCATGCCCGAAAGGATATTCCGGCATCACCGTGATGCCAACCAGCATGGAATCTCCTTGCCGCTAACCGAACTGCTGGGGGATGATCCCCCCGGTGGCGTTGTCGTCCACGGGCAGCCAGCGAGCCTGGTAGAGGGAAGCCTCGGCATCGAAGATTCGTCCGTCCGGCAACCGGTACTGATTGGGAGTGGTGGGCTGGATGCCGGAGACGAGGGCCGGAACCCGGTTGCGGTCGGCCCGCAACCGGGCCATGGCTTCCTCCCAGTCGAAACCCTGAAAGAGTTGCTGTCGCAGCTTGCCGCATCGCTCGGCGTGCTCGGGATGCTCGGCCAGGTTGGTCATTTCCCGGGGATCGTTGGCCATGTCGAACAGGAGCGGTTTCCCTCCGTGAACATCCACGTATTTCCAGTCACGGGTGCGGATGGCCCTCCAGGCGCGGGTGGGTTGCCCGACGGGAAGGGCATGGGTCTTGATTCGGGTCCCCCACTCGCAATACTGGCTGGGTGCAGACTGGCGAGGAGAACGTTCCCCGGCCGGATCCCGCAGGAGCGGACTGAAATCCATACCGTCCAGCCCGGGCGGGATGGGGAGACCGGCCAGGCTGCAGCAGGTCGGAAAGAGATCCATCAGGGAAACCACCTCGGACACGCGAGAGTGGCCCGGCTGAACCCCGGGGCCGGTGATGAGAAGGGGGACCCCCATGGATTCTTCGAAGTAGACCCCCTTCTGCCAGAGGCCGTGAGCCCCGCCCATCTCCCCGTGGTCGCTGCTGTAGATGACGATGGTATTTTCCAGCAGGCCGTTTTTCTCGAGGGTGTCCAGCAGTTCCCCAATGCAGTCATCCACGTAGTCGACGCAGGCGTAGTAGCCTTCCCGCCCTCTCCGGATCTGTTCCTCGGTCAAGTGGGCAAAGAGCCGGTCGTACATCCGGCGGGCATAGGGTTCCAGGCGGTCCGGGCAGTCGCGGGGATGTTCCAGGGGTGGAATCCGGTCCCGGTAGCGGCGGATGTAGCGGCCCGGCGCGGTGAAGGGGGCGTGAGGACGGCCGTAGCCGGCGCAGAGGAACCAGGGCTGGTCCGGATTCCGGTCCTGGTGTTCCAGAACGAAGGCCTGGGCCTCGCGGGTGACGATGACGTCCTGGATCAGGCTCTCGGGAATCTCCGTGACCCCCGCGCTCTCGGCGTTGTGATAGCTGGGGAAAAAGCTCAGCGGCTCCGGCTGATGGGAAAGGCCGTGGTGGAAATCCCCATAGGGCCGTTGTTGAAACCCCTGCAACTGGTCTTTGCCCCCGAAGTGCATTTTCCCCACCAGGCAGGTGGCGTAGCCGTGCTCGGCAAAGTGGCCGGGCCAGGTCACCCGCTCGGGGAAGATGATCCAGTGGTTGGCCCAGGCGGCGCAACGCTGCGGTTCCATGGCGGTCAGCAGGCACATGCGCGAGGGGGTGCAGGCCGGGGAGGCGCAACTGGCGGTTTCGAACTGCACCGATCGCGAGGCCAGGTCGTCCAGGTGGGGGGTGCGCACCAGGGGGTCGCCGGCGAACCCGGCCACCCCGGGCGCGTGCTGGTCGGTCAGGATGAAGAGGATATTGGGCGTGGCATTCATGAAAGCACCTCCGGCTGAGTCATGCACCCGGCGGCCGGGCTGGGAAGGGCGGCGACGTGCGGATTATTGGCCTATCCGGCTCAGGATATCGACCAGGCGGGCATCGTCGGCAGGGAAGACGGTTCTCAGATCCAGCAGGACGGCTTCCCGGTCCAGGCGCGCCAGCACCGGCGGGTCGGATTGCCTCAACAGCGATTCCAGCCCGGCAGCCGAGGTTGCGAAGGAACGCAACCGGAGCAGCCAGGTCGGCAGGCTCTGGGAGGGAGTGGACCCTCCTCCGATGAGGGAGACGCCCTCGACCGCCTCCACGGCCAGGTCGGTTCGAAGCCCGGACAGGCGAACCGCCAGGTCGCTTGCCCGCTCCCGCAGGCGGCCGGCATCCGTCCGAATCATCCGCACCACCGGGATCTCCGACTCCTCCCGGCGGGTCAGGTAGGAAATCAGCGTGGATTCCAGGACCGCCAAGGAGAGCTTGTCCACTCGCAGGGCTCTGAAGAGGGGATTTTCACGGATTTTCTGCACGTGGCGGGAGCTTCCGGCGATGATGCCGGCCTGGGAACCGCCCAGCAGCTTGTCGCCGCTGAAGCAGACCAGGTCGGCCCCCCTGGAAAGGCTCTCCCGCGGATGGGGTTCGGCCTCGATCCTGGCTGCTTCGAGGTCGATCAGGCAGCCGCTGCCCAGGTCCTCCACCAGCGGCACGGACCTGGAGGCGCAGAGGGCCGACAGCTCCTCCAGGCTCGGTTTGGAGGTGAAGCCCGAGATCTTGAAGTTGCTGGGATGCACTCGGAGAACCAGCCTGGTCTTTTCGCCGAAACCCTGCCGGTAGTCGCTGAGATGGGTCTTGTTGGTGGTGCCGACCTCCTTCAGTCGGGCGCCGCTCTTGCGCAGGATGTCGGGCACCCGGAAGGAATCGCCGATCTCGATCATCTCCCCCCGGGAGATCAGCACCTCGCCCCCCTCGGCCAGGGAGTTGAGAATGAGGAACACGGCCGCCGCGTTGTTGTTGACCACCACTGCCTGCGGGCAATTCAGAATCGTTTCCAGGAGACGGCCGGCAATGACGTCTCGCTTGCCCCGGCTGCCGCGGGCCAGGTCGAATTCAAGGTTGGAGTAGTTGGAGGCGACTTCCTCCAGTTGCCGTCTGGCAGCATCTCCCACCGGCGCCCGTCCCAGGTTGGTGTGCAGAATAACGCCGGTGGCGTTGATGACCTTCTTCAGGCCGGGGCAGGCCCAGGAGCGGAACTCCTGCTTCAGGGCCTCCTGGATGCGGTCTTGCAGTTCCGGGGCCGGCCACTCCTTTTCGGGGTTGCCGGCCAGCTCGCGGCGCAGGCCCGCCAGAACCCTGCGGACCAGGAAGGTGACGAAGGGGCGGCTGGTCCGGCCGATCAGGGCCGCTGCCTGGGGACTGTCGACAATCCTGTCCACTGCCGGAATCCGGCGGTAGGCCGGCGAGGAGGTTCGAGCCATGGCCGGTCCAGGATACCACTGACCGGAAAGGCAGTGGATAGTGGATGGTGAATAGTGGCCAGTTATTTGATCGACACGTTATGCAATTTGTCGGAGATTTCCTTGGGCCGACTCCCACTGCGAAGCGCTGGCGCCGCTACGCGGCGGTCAAGGAAGCCATCCCCCTTCCCACACTTCCCCCTTCAAACTTCGGAGCCTTTTGCAAAAGATCGTCCACATCATGCCCGGGAATCAAGCAAGGCGCCTGTTTCAGCGCTCGAGTTTCTTGAAGGACGTTAAGGGAAATTGGGGAACGGACGCCACGTCCCGGGGATCACAACCCTTCCCGGTAATCAATCCCGCTTACAAGAAGAATTTTGCAAAAGGCTCTTCCAACTTCCTCCTTCAAACTTCCCCCTTCAAACTTCAAACTTCAAACTTCCCCCTTCCTCCTTTATGATGGCGCTTTTCGTAGCCAATCGAACCAAAGGGGGGGCTGCCTTGAGTCGCCGAGTGCTAGTGAGCGTCTCCGACAAGGAGGGTCTGCAGGACTTCGTCAAGGGTTTGTCGCGCCTGGACTATGAGGTCGTCTCTACCGGAGGGACGGCCCGATTTCTGCGGGAGGGCGGGGCCCGGGTCACCGAGGTGTCCGAAGTGACAGGATTCCCGGAGATCCTGGGGGGCCGCGTCAAGACGCTGCATCCCAAGATCCACGGGGGACTGCTGGGGATCAGAGAAGACGGGGAGCACCGGCGGCAGATGGGGGAGCAGGCCATCCGTCCCATCGACATGCTGGTGGTCAACCTCTATCCCTTCCAGCAGACCGTCGCCAGGCCTGGGGTCACGCTGGAGGAGGCCGTCGAACAGATCGACATCGGCGGGCCCGCCATGGTTCGGTCGGCGGCCAAGAACTTCAGGGACGTGGCCGTGGTGGTCCGGAAAGAGGACTACGGCTGGATTCTTCAGGAGCTCGAAGCCCACGGGGGAACCCTGACGCTGGAGTCCAGGTTCCGCCTGGCCCAGGAGGCCTTCAACCTGACCGCCGGCTACGACGCGGCAATATCGAGCCATCTCTTCCGGATGGAAGCCTCTGCCGGAGACATTCAGCCGGGTCCGGGAATGTTTCCGAGCCGGCTGGGTATTGCCCTGGAAAAAGTGATGGACCTGCGCTACGGAGAGAATCCCCATCAGCAGGCGGCCTTCTATCGAGAGCTGACGGGTAGGGGCAATCTGCTGCCCGACAGCGTCCAGTTGCAAGGCAAGGAGCTGTCGTTCAACAACCTGCTGGATCTGAATGCGGCCTACCAGTTGTCGGCTGAATTGGCTCCCCCCTGCGCGGTCATCATCAAGCACAACAACCCTTGTGGCGTGGCCGTCTCCCGGGTCGGCCAGGCCGACGCCTATCTCAAGGCCCGCCAATGCGATCCCGTCTCGGCCTTCGGCTCTGTCCTGGGGTTCAATCGGAAGGTCGGCGCCGAGACGGCCCGGGCCATCGCCTCGACCTTTGTGGAGGCGGTGATCGCCCCGGGCTACCAACCCGAGGCTCTCGAGCGTCTGCGCGCCAGGAAGAACCTGCGGCTGCTTCGATATGAGGCGGCGGAGAATCCGGCTTCGCGCTGGGACTACAAGAGGGTCGAAGGCGGCCTGCTGGTGCAGGAAGTGGATCGAGCGACGGAGGATGAGGACGGGTGGAAGGTTGCCACTGACCGCTCCCCCACACCCGAGGAGTGGAAGGCCCTTCGATTTTCCTGGATCGTAGGCAAGCACATCAAGTCCAACGCAATCGTCTATACCAGCTCCGATCGGACCGTGGGGATCGGGGTGGGGCAGATGAGTCGGGTGGATTCCGCCAGGTTGGCCATCTCCAAGGCCCTGTCGCCGCTGGAGGGCTGCGTCATGGCTTCCGACGCCTTTTTCCCCTTCAGGGACGGGATCGATATCGCTGCCGAAGCCGGCATCCGGGCCGTGATCCAGCCCGGGGGGTCGGTTCGGGATTCCGAGGTGATCCAGGCGGCCAATGAGCATGGGATGGCCATGGTCCTGACCGGCAGGCGACACTTCCGCCATTGAGGTTGGACGCGGTCCAGCCGCCGGCCTGGGTGCACGTCAGATTTTTGATTTTTCAGGCATCACATGGGGCTGTGAGCGACCGACGCTCCCAGAAGTCCTCGAAGCGGCCGCTGAGGTAGCAGCAGCGCAGGGCAATGATGGCATTGGCTCCATGGACGGTCCAATGCATCCCTGCCCGCTTGAGGCGAGTGCCAATGATGGTCTTGCAGCCAGCCTCAAGGACACCGGAACCCACACTCAGTCCTTGGGCGCGGAAGTCGGCATACTGCATCCGCTCACGATTGCGCTCGACATACTCGGCGCACTGACGCACCGGCTCACACTCGGCGGCCCCGGACCGCAGGCAGTCGAGAAGGTCCTCCAGACGACCCTCGGCCAAGGCCTCACAACCGGCTTCAGCCCACTGCTGAATCCGTGGCGGGTCTCCTGCATGGAGCGCCTTGGAGGCATCCCAGATCTTCCCCTGGGCGTGGTAGAGGTCGACGATCTGAATCGCCTCGGGGAACTGTTCACCGGTCAGGTTCCAGATCCAGGCGGCGCCGTCGCCGAGCACGACCCGACGCTTGGCCCCTCCAAAGCCCCGGCGCTCGGCCTCACGGCCCACCCGCCGGGCAAAGGCCGACCACTCGGGATCGGTGTCGCGGGTGGCCGCACTCTCAATGGCTGCCGAGTAGCTGACCGAGCCCCGATCGCGCCTCGCTCGGCCTTCCTTGTCAAGAGATTCCGCCGTCCATAGGGTGACCAGCTTGACCTCCCGTGTCTTGGCCGACCCGTCGGGCTGCTTGCCCGCACGGCCCTCGATCTCCTCCCGGCGCACCGGCACTCCGGTCCCGTCCATGCCCAGGTACATCGTCGGAGCCGAGGGCAACTCCGCCTCGACCCGAAGGCACTCGTCCTCACCAATCTCCCGTCCCAGCGCCTCAGCCGCGCGCTCCACCCCCTTCGGGTCGATCCGCACCCCCCCCCAACTCCGCCAGCAACTCGCTGCTCTCAGCGAAACTCACCCGCGCCGCCGCCGTCCCCACCATCCGCACCGCCCCCGGGGTCAGCGAGCCTCCCTCCAATCCCAACTCCCGGTCCCGCGGGTAGAAGCCCGATCCGCAACCCACGCAGTGATAATAGGCTCGCTCCAACTCCAGCGGGCCCAGCACGCTGGTGAAGCGCTTGCGGCGCCGTCCCGCATAGCGCGCACGCCCCCCGCACTCGCAAGACAGCCAAGATCCCTCATCGTCACTGGTGTCGCCGTTGAGCTTCTCCTCCAGCGCCCGCGCCGCCACCCCCAGGGCACAACGCCGGACGGCCGTCTCCCAGGCCTCCAGATCCAGCGCCTCGGTCGCATCCTTGCCTAAGAGCGCTTCCACCTCGGCTTCGATCTCCCTGACGAACGCCCTCGCAAAGGCGTTTTTTTTTCCGCTTCACCTCCCTCCCCGTCCCCCTCGGCCAGTCGTGCCTGGCAGAGTTGCTCGCTGAGATCGATGAACTCCGCCGCCAGGGCTCGGAAACGCTTGTGCTCGGCAATCTGTGCCCGGGTGCGCTCGACCGCGCCCTGCGGAATCAAACGGGTCACCGTCTTTCCCTGGACCTTGAAGGTCAGCGACCAGTAGGGTCCGTGACCGGTCGCGCCATCGACTTGGCAGCGGCAACCCGGCTTGCCACACTGAAGAAAACGGCGAGTCAGAGAGCCGGGACGCAACTCACCGACCGAGACCAACTCCTGTTGGACCCGGTTCCGCCGCAGGGTGAGATCAGTCAGGGTGTCAGGTATGGGCATGGTAGCCTCCTTTCTTGCAGCCTATAACACTGCAAGAAAGGAGTCCATAACCTTCCGCTTGTGAACGAACAACCCACCGCCAATTCTTGAATGCAAAAATCTGACGTGCACCCCGCCGGCCTGGGCAGTTTGACGGGGTCCATGCCGCATGAGATAATCCGGAAGGGTGAAAGGTCGAGGAGACGGATGAACCATTCAAGACGGGGATTCATGAGGAGAAGCCTGTTGGCGGCGCTGGCGGTCTTCTGGACGGTCGCGGCGCAGGCCCAGGAGTCCAACCCCGCGGCCGGCCAGGCGGAAGCGCGGCCGGTGAATCGCTCGGCCGCCTACTATCACTTCAGCCTGGGGCGTCTCCTGGAGGAAAGCGGCAGCTTCTTCAAGGCCGAGGCGGAGTATCGGAAAGCGCTGCGCCACGATCCCCAATCCTCCCAGCTCCATACGGAAGTAGCCAGCGCCTACCTTCGAAACAACCGTATCCTGGAAGCCATTCAGCAATTCGAAACGGCGGCCCGCATCGACCCGGACAACCTGCGCGCCCGCAGGCGCCTGGGAGCCATCTATTACGAGCTGCTGGCCAGCGAAAGAAGGGGTCACCGCATTTCCGCCGGAGACACCTTGAACAAGGCAATCCGCGAGTATGAGGCCATAGGGCGGCTCGCCCCGAAGGACGGCGACTCGCTGCTGGTGCTGGGCCGGCTCTACGGTCAGGCCGGGCGCTCCCGGGAAGCCATTGCCACCCTGGAGAAGCATCTGGAAGTGGCTCCCTCCTCCGAAGAGGCCCTGAGCATGCTCGCCGAGCTCCATCGCGGACGGGACGAGCTGCAGAAGGCCGTCGAATATCAGGAAAGAGCCGTCGGGATCAACTCCGGTTCTCCCGTGCTTCTTCGAGGTTTGGGGTTGGTTTACGAGCAGTCCGGAGATTTCAAGAAGGCGGCCGAGACCTACCGGAAGGGCATGAACGTCGAGGCCGCCAACCTGACTCTGGTGACCCTGCTGCGCAGGGATCTGGCTCGCGCCCTGATCCTCGACGGACAGATCGCCCCCGCTGAAAAGGAATACCGCAAGATCCTGGAAGTCGATCCGGATGATGGAGAGGCTCACCTGGGCCTTGGGAGGGTCAGCCGCACCCGCCACCGTTTCGAGGAGGCGCTGGCGCATCTGAAGAAAGCCGATGCCTCGCTCCAGAACAACGTGGAAGTCATCTACGAGCTGGCCAGGCTATACAACGACCTGGGTCGGTTTGAGGAAGCGGAGTCGGGTTTTGAAAGGATGCTGGGTCTCTTCCGCAATCCGGGCGACAGTTTCGGCGCCGTTCGCAACCGCAGCATCTCGCTGACCCATCTCGGCCTGGCGGCTCAGGAGTTGGGGAAATTCGAGAAGGCAGCCGGTCATTTCCAGGAGTTGCAGCGGCTCGGGGAAGCCTATGTGGGCCATGATCGGGAAACTCTGAAGGTGCTGGGACAGGAAAACAGGCACCGGGCCAGGGTCTTGCTGATTGGACTCTTTCGAGCGGCCAGGCAGGTTCCGCGAGCCCTGGCCGTCTGCACGGCCGCCAGGGAGCAGGGGCCGACTCGAGCCCTGAGTGCGCTTTGCGCCGACGTGCTGGCGGAGAGTGGAGAACCCGAAGAGGCGTTACGGGAACTGGAGGAGATGCTCGAGGGCGACAGGGAAGACCTGGAGATCTACCACTACATCCTGCAGGTCTACCAGCGAGAAAAGCGATTCAAGGAAGCCGAAGGGAAGCTCTACGAAGCCGAGAAGTATTTCGAGCAGGAAAAGTCCTTTTACTTCATGCTGGGAGCCCTGCAGGAGCGCCAGAAGGAATACGACAAGGCGGCGGCGACGTTCAGAAAGGTCATCGCCCTGGACCCAAAGCACGCGTCCGCCTTGAATTACCTGGGGTATATGTGGGCCGACCTGGGGGTCAACCTGAAGGAGGCGCTGGACCTGATCAAGCAGGCGGTGGCCTTGGATCCCAACAACGGCGCCTATCTGGATAGTCTCGGTTGGGTCTATTTCAAGATGGATCGCATCGAGGAGGCGGAGCGCTACCTGGCGAGCGCCCTGGATCGGGTTCGCCGGGACCCCACCATTCACGAGCACATGGGGGACTTGTACTACCGGAAAGGGAAATTCCGGCAGGCTCGTTCTTCCTGGCAGCGCTCGGTGGCCTACGGTCAGGACGAGGAGGAGACCCGTAAGGTCAAAAAGAAGGTGGCGGACCTGGACACCAAGCTGGCCTTGTCCGCCGAAGATGAGTAGACAGCCGCGAGTTCGACCCATACAGCCCAATCTCGACGGATTGGGCTTTTTTGCGTCCGTTCGGAGACAGAACTCCAGACGACCATGAACCCGGAACGAATCAAGCTGCGCAGTTACGCCAAGGTGAACCTGGGACTCCATATCCTGGGGAAGCGAGAGGACGGCTATCACGAGATTCGCACCCTCTTTCAGACCATCGGTCTTCACGACACGCTGGAGATTCGCCTCACCCAGGCTCGAGGCGTGTCCTTCCAATGCAACCGGGACGAGTTGAACTGCGGTGACAATCTGGTGGTTCGGGCCCTGGAAGCCGTCTGCCGCCATGCCGGCCTGGAACGGGGGCTGCAGGCTCGACTGGAAAAGAGGATTCCCCTGGGTGCCGGCCTGGGCGGGGGAAGCAGCAATGCCGCAGCCGCCGTGATGGGGTTGGACCGCCTGCTGGGGCTGCGGATGTCCCGGCGGGACTGGTTCGAGATCGGAGGTGCGTTGGGGGCGGACGTCCCATTCTTCTTTGTGGGCGGACGGGCAATCGGAGTGGGGCGAGGCTCCGAGGTCTATCCGCTGGAGGACGCTGCTCCCGGCCACGTTCTGATCGTCGTCCCCCCCCGGCCGATGCCGACCGCCGATGCCTATCGGAGGGCGAGTTTGCGGTTGACAACCACGGTGAACAAAAGTAAGATTCCGCTCTTCTGTCCAGCCTTCTTAGAACCGTTGGAGTCAGGGGAGGGGCTGGAGAACCACTTCGAAACGGTGGTTTTCAGGGATCAGCCTGACCTGAAGCGCCTGAAGCAGAGGCTCCTCCAATGGGGCGCCAGGAAAGCCGGCCTCACAGGGAGCGGCTCGGCGCTGGTAGGTCTTTTTGACGAAAAAGGAGCATTGACACAGGCTCACGCAGCTCTCCGGGCCGGGAATGTTCGCCTCCTGGCGACTCGAACCCTGACCCGGGATCAGTATCGGCACTCCCTTGTCGAATGCCTCCAGCGGGCCATCGAATAATGGGGCGTCGTCAAGTGGTAAGACACGGGTCTTTGGAACCCGCATTCGGAGGTTCGAATCCTCCCGCCCCAGCCAACTGCTTCCCCGATACATCGACGATTGGCGAGCCCCTGAAAACCAAAATTCAGAGGGGAAGGTCTCTTGACTAACGGCATGAAGATCTTTACGGGAACCGCCCATCGCGCCTTGGCCGAGGAGATCTGTCAATCGCTGAATGTTCCCTTGGGCGAGGCCTCGGTCTCCAGGTTCAGCGACGGCGAGGGATACTTTCAGATTCTGGAGAACGTGCGGGGCGAAGACGTCTTCGTGATTCAGCCGACCTGTCGTCCGGTCGACCGGAGCCTGATGGAGTTGCTGCTGATGATCGACGCCTTCAAGCGGGCTTCCGCCAGGCGGATCACGGCGGTCCTGCCCTATTTCGGGTATGCCCGCCAGGACCGGAAGGACAAGCCGAGAGTTCCCATCTCAGCCAAGCTGGTGGCCGACCTGCTGTCGACCGCCGGGGCCAGCCGGGCTCTCACCATGGATCTGCACGTGCCCCAGATTCAGGGCTTTTTCGACATTCCGGTGGATCACCTCTACGCCGCGCCGGTAATGATGGGGTACTTTCAGAAGCTGCACCTGCCCGACCTGGTGGTGGTCTCTCCCGATGCGGGAGGCACGGAACGAGCCCGGGCTTACGCCAAGAAGCTGCACGCCAGTCTGGCCATCATCGACAAGCGCCGCGTCAAGCCCAACGAGGCGGCAGTGGTCAATATCGTCGGTGAAGTGGTGGGCAGGACGGCGCTCATCGTGGATGACCTGGTGGATACGGCCGGCACCCTGGTCAAATCCGCCGAGGCGCTGGTTGAGCAGGGAGCCACCCGGGTCTACGCCTGCTGCACCCACCCGGTGCTGTCGGGTCCGGCCACCCGGAGAATCGCCGGGTCCAGCTTGACCGAGCTGGTGGTGACCAATACGATCCCCTTGTCGCCCGAGGCCTCCCAATGCCGGGACATTCGAGTCCTGAGCGTAGCCGGGCTGTTGGGCAAGGCCATCCAGTCCATTCATGAGGAGAGTTCCGTCAGCTCGCTGTTTATATAGTGTCCGGTCATGGAAACATGACAACCCTGTTTCCGGGACAGAACACCAGCCAGCCTGCGCCTCAGACCGACAACCAGGAAAACAGCATCCCCCAAGGGGCACGAAGAGACTGACCAAAGAGAGTCACCGATGAAATCAATCCAGGTCTCAGCCGAAGTCCGGTCCGGTTACGGCAAGAACGCGGCGCGCCGGTTGCGAAGTCAGGGCAGGATTCCTGCCGTGCTCTACGGCCAGCAGGAAGCGGCGCTCTCCTTGACCGTGGATCCCAAGGATCTGTTGGCCATCCTGCACTCGGCAGCGGGACACAATACGATTTTCTCGCTCGAGGTCAAGGATCAGGGAACCACCAGCGTCATGCTGAAAGAGTGGCAGCTGGATCCCATCAAGGAGACCTTGCTGCATGCCGACTTTCTGCGAATCGCCATGGATAACGCCTTGCAGGTCAGCGTCCCGGTACTGCCGGTGGGTGTGGCCACGGGAGTCAAGGATCAGGGAGGCATTTTTGAGTTTGTCCTCAGGCAGCTTGAAGTGGAATGCCTGCCGGCGGACATCCCGGAGCACATCACCGCCGATATCTCCCAGCTCGAGATCGGCTCCAACTTGAGAGTATCCGACCTGCCGGAGGCTCCCAGGCTGAAGGTCTTGTCCGACCCCGGCCTGGTGGTGGCGCACGTGGTTGCGCCCAAGGAGGAGGAGGCGGTAGCGGCTGAAGAGGCTGTCGCGGCGGGATTGGAGGAAGAGGAACCGGAAGTGATCGGGAAGGGCAAGGCCGAGTCGGAGGAAGCCGGTGAAACGGCTTCCTAGTGGTCAGCCCAGCCGCCGCCCCACAAGACGGGGCGGATCATACAGGATGAAACCGGGGAGGTTTCAGACAAGTGATCAGTAGTCAGTGGTCAGCCCAGCCGCCGCCCCACAAGACGGGGCGGATCATACAGGATAAAACCGGGGACCAATATGACAGAATAGGCCCACGGCGAGACTCCGGCAGCTACACCCCATTTAAACATTGGTGCCCCGTGCCCCAAGGTCAGCCTGGGTCCGAGCAGGCCAGCATACACTGGTGAGGCTTCTGTAGAAGTTCTCCCCGAGACAAGAATCCAAAAGAGCACGCCGACTCGGGCCGGAGCCATCGCCCCCGAGGAGGCCCGTCCCATGCCAAAGAGAAAGAAGGTCACCCCGCAGGCGAACAAGAGGGGGAAGAAGCATCCGAGCCGTTCGACCAGCTTGGCGCAGATCCGTCCCCAAGTGGCAGGCATCGACCTGGGCAGTCGGGTACACTGGGTGTGTGGTCCGCAGCAGACGGCCGGCCATCCCAACGTGCGCACCTTCGGCACCACCATGCCGCAGCTGGAGCAACTGACTCAGTGGTTGCTGGAGCAAGGGGTGGAGTCGGCGGCGATGGAAAGCACCTCGGTGTATTGGATTCCGCTGTATGACCTGCTGGAGTCCTGCGGCATCGAGGTTTTGCTGGTCAACGCCCGGCAGTTGAACCATGTTCCCGGCCGCAAGACCGACATGCGGGACTGCCAGTGGATCCAGTTGCTGCACAGCTGCGGCTTGCTGCGGGGATCGTTCCGTCCGCACGAGACCATCGTGAAGGTACGGACGCTGCACCGGCAACTGAACCAGTTGGTGAGCGAAAGCACCCGCTTCGTTCAGTGGATGCAGAAGGCGCTGGATCAGATGAACGTGCAGGTGCATCGTGCCGTCAGCGACCTGACAGGTCAGACGGGGATGGCGATTGTGCGGGCGATTGTCGACGGAGAACGAGACCCGGTCCGCTTGGCGGCCCTGCGTCACAGGGGGTGCAAGAAGTCCAGCCAGGAGTTTGCCGAGTATCTGGCCGGCAACTGGCGAGAGGAGCATCTGTTCAACCTCCGGTGTGCGCTGGATTTTTACGACCTGACTCAACGCAAGATCGCCGTCTATGAGGCACGCATCCTGGAGGAGATACGGGCCTTGCAACCGGTGGAGCGTCGCGACAAGCCCGTGCCTCCCCACCCCAATGGGGCCAAGGAAAGGATGATGAGCCGCCGTGGTGACCAGAAGATGCGCACCCAACTATGGCGCTTTGCCGGCGTCGACCTGACGCGCATTGACGGCATCGGCGCTCAGGCGGCCCTGACTCTGCTGACCGAGGTCGGCTTTGACCTGACGGCCTTCCCCTCGGAGAACCACTTCGTCTCCTGGTTGCGCCTGGCTCCGCGAACCGCCGTTTCCGCCGGCAAGCCGCTCCGCTCCAAGAAAGTCAACGGCACTGGGTCTACTCGCGCCGCCGCCGTCCTGCGCATGGCCGCCATCTCCCTGATGCGCTCCAAGACCGCTCTCGGCGCTGCCCTACGTCGCAAGGCCCGCCACAAGGGATGGAATGTTGCCATCTTCTCCATTGCTCGCAAGCTGGCCACGCTCGTCTACCGCATGCTCCGCTACGGCCAGGACTATGTCGACATCGGTGAAGAGTACTACGAAGCCCGCTTCCGAAAACGCCAGCTCGTGGGACTCAAACATGCGGCTAACTCTCTTGGTTTCAACCTGGTACCCCAAACCGCAGCCGCATGAGCTAGGGGGAGGTTTCAGACAAGTTTTGGAAATAAGACAGATGTTCGAATCATCGTTGACCTCGTGCCGGGAAGGGGTCGTCTGGCGGGAGTCAAAGTAAAATGCTCGGCCTGCCGATCATATTCACTGGCCACTGGCCACTAGCCACTGGCCACTGGAAATGAAGCTCGTGGTCGGTCTCGGCAATCCGGGGGAGCGTTACGCGCACACGCCCCACAACGCGGGTTTCGCCGTGGTCGACCAACTTGCTTCGGCGGGAGGCGGCGGCTGGAAGTCCGACCCTTGCCTGGCCCGGGTGGCCGCCGTTGGGCTGTCGGGAACCTCCCTGTTGCTGGCCAAGCCCCAGACCTACGTGAACCTGAGCGGCAGTGCGGTCAGCCTGCTTCTGTCCGAGCACCGGCTGTCCCTTGACGACCTGATCGTAATCTGCGATGATTTGGCGCTGCCCGCCGGACGGATTCGGATTCGGGCCAGGGGCGGTGACGGAGGCCACAATGGCCTCAAGTCCATCATCGAGGCGCTGGGCACGCGAGAATTTACCCGGGTTCGCCTGGGTATCGCCCCGGAAGGGGTCATTCCGGATGCCGCTGAATTTGTCTTGTCTCCCGTGCCTCCGGACCGTGCCGCGGCGTTCAGGCAGATGATTCACAAGGGTGCCGAGGCCGTGGAGTTGGTTTGCCTGGCCGGGGTCGACGAGGCCATGAACCGGTTTAATCCCGGGGAGGGCTAGCGTTTCCAGCCGGGGCATGCCGGCAGCAGGCCGGCGGACATATCGGGAACAGGGATTCATGAGACGTTACGAAGTCATGTTTATCGTGCACCCCTCATCCAATGACGAGGGCATCGAGCGGATCACGGGCCAAATGGAGGAAGTGGTCCGAAGCTACGACGGCGAGGTGCACGCCATTGACCGATTGGGCAAGAAGAAGCTTGCCTATGAGATTCAGGATCGGCACGAAGGAATCTACATTCTGCTCACCATTGGCGCCGGCGGGGATTGTGTCAAGGAGTTGGAGCGGCGCTTGAGGGTCAACGACCGGGTCTTGCGCTATCTCACGGTGCGAGTGGATGAACATCTGAAGAGGGCAGAAAAGATCAAGGCGGCCCGCCTCAAGAAGAAGGCCCGCCGCAGTCGCGGAACCGAGCCCGAGGCGGTTGCTCCCGCCATCTAGCCGGCAAGGAGCGATCCGCCCCCTCGGGAAACCATCAAGGAGTCGTTGCAATGCCCCCCAGTCGGAGCCCAGGACGCTCGGGAGCCAAGCCGAGAAGAGGCCGCAGGCGACATTTCGTGCGGCGAAAGAAGGTGTGCCGCTTCTGCGCCGAGAAGATCGACTACATCGATTACAAGGATACCCGTTTGCTTTCCGCCTTCATCCCGGAAAGGGGCAAGATCCTGCCCCGGAGAATTTCCGGAACCTGTGCGCCCTGCCAACGCAAGCTCATGGAGGCTCTCAAGCGAGCCCGTAATATTGCCCTGCTTCCCTTTGCCGCGGGATAGGCAGAACGCTTGGCAGGCTTTTCCCTCGTATTACCGAGACAGGACGCTTGTCTCGCCCATTGGTTCCAACGGCCGGAGCAAGAACGCCATGGACGTGGTGTTGAGAGAACGAATCGAGAAGCTCGGCGATCGCGGCGAAGTGGTCGCCGTCAAGCCCGGCTATGCGCGCAACTTTCTGTTGCCCAAGCGCAAGGCCGTTCCGGCCACCCCCCACAACGTACGCCAGGTGGAACAGGAGAAGGCCGCGGCCGTCCGCCGCGAAGCCATCGAGAAGAACGAGTCCGAGATGCTGGCGCAGCAGCTTGCCGAGGTTTCTCTCCAGTTCACCCGCAAGGCCGGAGAGCAGGACGTTCTCTACGGCTCGGTTACCTCGCTGGATATCGCCGAGTCGCTGCACGCAAAAGGCTTCGAGATCGATCGCCGCAGGATCGACCTGGAGGAGCCCCTCAAGTCTCTGGGTGGGCACAACGTGCCCATCAAACTCCACCGAGAAGTGACTGCAGTCGTCAGCGTCGAAGTGCTGCGGGAAGAGTAGCCTGCAGTCTCCGCCCGCTCGACGGTTGAATCCCGCGGGGTTCCTGCCCGGGTCTCCTTCCCGGAAGGCCACCCCTGTTTTTAGGGGAGCCGGACCCATGCCTGCCGATGCCCTGCCGGAAAAAGGACTTCCCCAGAATCTCGAGGCCGAGCGTTGCGTTCTGGGAGCCATCCTGCTGGATAACCGGCTCGTCAACCAGGCAGTCGAGCTTCTGAGCCACGAGGACTTTTATCTCGGCAGCCACCGCGTCCTCTTCCAGCAGATGGAGTCGCTGCTCGAGGGCTCCAAGGCCATTGACCTGGTAACCCTGGCCAATGCCGTTGACGGTGTCGGACAACTGGAAGCCATTGGCGGTCGTTCCTTCATATCTTCCCTGATCGACGACGTCCCCCGCCTGACCAACCTGGAGCATTACGCCCGCATCGTTCAGGAAAAATCCACCCTGCGCAATCTGATCAAGCGGTCCACCGAGATCATCTCCTCCTGCTACGAACAACAGGATGAAGTTGGGAACGTACTCGACAATGCCGAGAAGGCGATCTTCGCAATCGCCGAATCCAGGATTGGGAGCGGCTTTGTCAGTCTCGGCCAACTGGCCAAGACCAGCTTCCAGAAGATCGAAGCGGCGGCCGGTCAACGCCAGATGGTGACCGGCATCGCCTCGGGGTTCACCAGGTTCGACGAGTTGACCTCCGGGTTCCAGTCCTCCGACCTGGTGGTGTTGGCAGCCAGGCCCGCCATGGGCAAGACGTCTCTGGCCCTCAACATTGCCAGCCACGCTGCCCTGAAATCCGAGAAGAGCGTCGGGATATTCAGTCTGGAGATGGCCGCCGATCAACTGCTGTTGCGAATTCTCTGCTCGGAAGCCCGAGTCGACGCCCATAAGCTGCGCACCGGGTATTTGGGCAAGGAAGAGTGGAACAAGCTTGCCGCCACTCTGGGAGAAATGTCCTCGGCTCGCATCTTCATCGATGACACGGCGAGCATCGGCCTGCTGGAGATGGGAGCCAAGGCCCGACGTCTCCAGGCCGAGAGCGGGCTGGACCTGCTGATCGTGGACTATCTGCAGTTGGTTTCGGGAGGCGGAGGGCGAAATGACAATCGCCAACAGGAGATCTCGAACATTTCGCGGGGGCTGAAGGCGCTGGCCAAGGAACTGGACATTCCGGTGATCGCCCTCTCCCAGCTCAGCCGCGCCCCGGAGCAGCGAACCGAGAGTCACGAACCCAGGCTCTCGGACTTGAGAGAGTCGGGCTCCATCGAGCAGGATGCCGACCTGGTGACCTTCATATTCCGCGAGGAGATGTACAAACAGACCGATCAGAACACGGGGCTTGCCGATCTGATCATCGGCAAGCAACGGAACGGTCCCACCGGCAGGATCAGGCTGGCCTTTCTGCGAGAATACACCCGCTTCGAAAACATTTGGGAGGAGTAGGCCCCAAGACATGAATCCATCGGGCAGACCCACTTGGGTGGAGGTCGACCTGGCGGCCGTCCGGGCCAACCTCCGGGCCCTGCGCGCCTTTCTTGGGGACGGCGTTCGGGTCATTGCCGTGGTGAAGGCCGACGCCTACGGGCACGGGGCGGTGCCGGTGGCGCGCTCTCTGGAAGAGGCGGGGGCCGACGCCCTGGCCGTGGCCATTCTGGAGGAGGCCCTGGAGTTGAGGCGGGCGGGCATCGGATTGCCCATCCTTCTCCTCAACGGGTTCTGGCCGGGCGAGGAGGCCGAGATCATTCGCCGGGACTTGACCCCGGCGGTGTATGCCGAAGACAGGGTGCTGCGGTTGGCCCGCGAGGCCGCCCGCCTGAAGATCCCGGCCCGCTATGCCGTCAAGATCGATACCGGGATGACCCGCCTGGGGTTTCCCTTCGCGCAGGCCGGAGAGGCGGTTCGCCGCTGCCTGGCCGTGGAGTGGGCCCGCTGCCAGGGTCTCTACACCCATTTCAGTGCGGCCGATGATCCCGGCCATCCCGCCACCCGCCGGCAGATCGGCCGGTTCAGCCAGGTGCTGGCGGACCTGCCCTCCGGGAAAGCCGCGGAATTCCGCAACCACATGGCAAACAGCGCCGGCATTCTCGGTTTTCGCGAGGCCTGGTGCGATGCGGTCCGTCCCGGACTGATGCTCTATGGGGTCAATCCTTTGAGTCGGCCGGCTCCACTGGCCTTGAGTCCGGCGCTGAGCTTCAAGACCTCGATCGTGCAGGTCAAGTCGGTGAAGCCCGGGACCGAGGTCGGATACGGGGGCGACTACGTGGCTTCGAGAGGCACCCGCATCGCCATCCTGCCGGTGGGTTATGCAGACGGCGTCAACCGGCTGCTGGCTCCCAGGGGGAAGGTTCTGCTGCGCGGTCGCCGGATTCCCGTTGCCGGCAGGATCAGCATGGACCTGACCGCGGTGGATATCGGGTCGGCTCCGGAGGCCGGCGTGGGCGATGAAGTCTGCCTGATCGGCCGCCAGGGAAGCGAGGAGATCACGGCCGGAGAGTTTGCCGCCGCCTGCTCCACCATTCCCTACGAAGCGCTGTGCCGGATCGGTCCAAGGGTTCCGAGGATCTACCCATAGCCCGGCGTCCTGGGAGAAGTTTGGTTTGCCATAGCCCCGGTGGCGTCCCATAATTGAGGCCTTTGGCTCCGGCTACCGGCCGGATGACGATGTCTCCCGGTTTGGCCCGGCACCGGTAGGGCGGCGGCCTGGATTCAGGAGGTCTCATGTCTGAAAATCCCTCCCGCCGTCCCCAGGACTCGGACTGGGTTGCGGCCACCTCCAAGTTGACTTCGGCGGCCGTCATCGCGTTCACCGAAGGTCCGGCCGCGGATGCCGAGGGCAACGTCTTCTTCAGCGATATCGCCAACAACCGAATCATGAAGCTTTCCGCCGCCGGCGTTCTCTCGGTATTTCGGGAGGACAGCGGCCGCACCAACGGAAACATGTTCGATCGGCAGGGCCGCCTGGTGAGCTGCGAAGGGAGTGAATCGGGCCCCGGGGGACGGCGGCGGCTGGTGCGGACGGATATGGAGAGCGGCGAGATCGAGGTGCTGACCGACCGCTTCGAGGGCCGGCGATACAACAGTCCCAACGACCTCGCCATTGACCGTCGGGGACGGATCTACTTTACCGACCCCTGCTACGGCGACCGTTCCATCATGGAGATGCAGGAAGAAGGGGTCTATCGGATCGACCTCGACGGCTCGGTGGTCCGGGTGTTGCAACAACCTGCCATCCAGCGTCCCAACGGCGTTACCCTCTCGCCTGACGACGGGACGCTCTACCTGGTGGACAGCAACCACCAGCCCGGCGGCAACCGGAAGATCTGGGCCTTCGACATTCAGGACGACGATGGGCTGGCCAATCAGAGAGTGGTTTACGACTTCTCTCCGGGTCGGGGCGCGGACGGGGTCCGCGTGGATGCCCAGGGGAATCTCTGGGCTGCGGCCGGGATCAGGATGCCCAGGGGAGAGGGAGAAACCGGCTTGAATCCGCCGGGAATCTACGTGGTGAGCCCAACGGGTGAGCTGCTGGGCTTCATCGACGTTCCCGAAGACCTCATCACCAACCTGACCTTTGGCGGCCCCGGCAAGCGAACCGCCTACATTACCGCCGGAAAGACGCTGTTTCAGATCGATCTCAGCGTGGCCGGCCATACGGTTTATCCCTGATGGGACTGCAGATGGAGCAGGAGGGAAGCAGTGAGCAAGATCAAAGTGGGCGCGGCCCAGATTCCCCAGACCACCGACGTGGAGATCAATACCTCCAAGGTGGTTGAGACCATGGAGAAGGCTGCTCGGGAAGGAGTGGATCTGCTCTGTTTCCCCGAGACCCACCTCTCCGGCTACCGGGTGGGTCTGCTGGCTTCCGAAGCCGCCTGTCCCGCCCGGGCCCTGGAAGGGGCTCTGGAGGAGATTGCCGGGCGTTGCCGCCAAATGAACATGGGCGTGATCGTGGGCACCGAGACGCCCAACGGATCGGCCAGGCCCTTCAACAGCGCCGTGATCCTGGACCGGGAGGGGAAGACCCTGGCGGTCCATCACAAGAGCCGGCTTACCCCCAAGGACGCCGAAGGCTACTCCCCGGGGACCGGACCCACCCTGTTCTATTTCGACGACATCTGCATGGGGATCGTCATCTGCTTCGAAGGGTTCCGGTTCCCCGAAAACGTTCGGGAGCTGGCCAAGGCCGGCGCCACCATTGTCTTTCACCCCCAGTTCAACCACCTCTACAGCGACATGGCCTGGAAGCGGCCCATTCAGGAGGCCCTGCTGATGGCCAGGGCCGGGGAGAACACCATCTACTTCGTTTCCGCCAACATGTGCCACGCCAACAACAACTGCCGCTCCTTCATCATCGGACCCGACGGCCTGGTGATCCAGGCCTCGGAGCTGGGCCGGGAAATGCTGCTGGCGGCGGAGCTGGAAACCGATCGCGCCACCCATGCCTTCCTCAAGCAGGATCCCGTCACCATGATGAAAGCCCTGGCCGAGATGTAGGCGGGGGTCACCGTTTGCCGAACCCGTATTCTTCCAGCAACTCGCTCACCTTTTGGCGCTTGGCCCGGGGGCTGAGGTCGGTCTGGCGCATGAAGCGGTGGGCGTCCTGCTCGAAGGAACGCATCCTGATGGCCATGGCGGGAAGCCGCTCCAGGCAGGAGGAGGGGATTCGAATCACGCCCTCGTCGTTGGCGTGGAGGACGTCGCCGGTGCGGATGGTGATGCCTCCGACCTCGATCGGCTGGTTGATGCGGCCGTAGTTGAGGGCGCAATGGTGGATGGTCCTGCCCCTGCAGTAGGCGGCGAACGGGATGCTCATCAGTCCCGCCACGTCCCTGACGCCGCCGTCGGTGACCGTCCCGATGCAGCCGGCGGCGGCCAGCGTCTTGGCCATCCCGTCTCCCAGCACGCATTCATGGTCGGGTCGCGAGCCCACCGTCCTTACCACCCAGATCACCGGCTCGGTGATTTGGCAGATCTGGTCCAGTTGACGCAGGTAGGGCTCGGGCGTGGCCTGGTTGTGGGGGGTGCTGCTGTCGAGCTCACAGGTCACGGCAACCCCCACCGTCGGTCCCAGGGAGGGTGTGACCGACTGGATGGAGCCGCCCATGTAGACCTCGTGGGGCGGAGTGGGATCGATGTAGCCGATGGTGTTGGCGATCAGGGCGGTGTCGAATTCGCAGAGTTCATGCAGCAGGCTGTTCAGGGACATGGGTGTTTTCCGGTTACGGGATGGAGTGTTCCCCCGGCGCACGGGTGGCGGTGGGGACACAGTGAATCTACTCTCAAACTGTCTGCGGCGCAAGGCTGGCCCTGCTGGCCCGCTTCCGTCCTCAATGCCGCCCAGGCGAAATTGAAATTGACATTCAATTTCTTTTAAATGTCTTATTTTCAATAACTTAAGAGTTGACTTGCCGTGGCTATGCGGCTATTCTGCAGTTGGCTGGCGGAGTCAGTCGGCCCGTAAAGATTGGCTGCGGTCTCTATCGACCCGGTCTGGGCCGTCCGTACAGATGGACGGCAGCCGGACAGCCTGGAAATCCAAAGGAAGGAGTCTCGCCCATGGCAAATCACGACAAACTGATCCAAGTTCTCAACCGCGCCGTTTCTCTGGAGTACACGGCTGTGGTTCAATACAATCAGCACAGCATGCTTCTGACGGGTCCGGACAGGGAGGTATTCGAAGAGCTGTTCAACAAGCAGGCGGCGGAAGCGCTCACCCATGCCAAGGCCTGGGGGGAGAAGATCGTCTACCTTGGAGGTGTCCCGACCGTCGAACTCGGAGAGGTCCACCAGTCCACCTCTCTGACCGAGATGCTGGAAATGGATCTGGAGCTGGAAACCCAAGCCGTGGAAACCTATAGCTTGGCCCGGGAGGTGTGCGGCCACGTGCCCACGGCCTACCTGCTGGAAGACCAGATCATCGCCGAGCAGGACGACGTTGAGCATCTGGCCAAGCTGCTGGGCCAGGTCCGGATTGCCCGGGGTGCGGTGGACGCTCCCTCGGTCCAGGCCGTTTGATCGATCGGGGCTGTCTGAAGACAACGACTCCGACCTCCGCTACCGGGATTGGGATTTCGCATCAGCCCGGTTCAACGGCTTGACGGCCTCCACCGGGGCGAGCCGCGGCTCGTTCCGGTGTTGCCGTCGGGCTGGCCGGTCATCTTTCGAACGCCGCAGGGGAGCCCGATGATTCAGCATGTATGCTACCTCTATCGATTCAATCTCAACGTCGCCGCCAGGCTGGTCGGGGATTTGACCCCTCAACAGATGGTCCAGCAGCCGGCCGGCGTGGTCAACCATCCCGCCTGGTCGCTGGGCCACCTGGCCATGACGGCCGACCGCCTGGCAGGAATGTTCGGCCTCGAGTCACAGGCCCCCGAGGGATGGGCGCAGATCTTCGCCACCGGCGGGGTCCCCTCGGGAGACCCTTCCCTCTATCCCTCCAAGGAGGAACTGCTTTCCTTTCTGACCGCGCAGCATGAGCGCGTTACGGCGGCCGTGCTCAAAGCCGACCCGGGCTGGTTCGCCACCCCGCTCGCCGACGAACGACGGCGCAAATTCTTTCCAACCGTGGGCGACATGGTGACCATGATGATGACCTCCCACGAGATGAACCACATGGGGCAGATATCGGCCTGGCGCCGAGCCATGGGGCTGGGACCACCCCCCAGGCCGTAGCCGAATCCCGATTTCGCAAAACGGCCTTCAACGCCGACTCTCCCTCAAGGCGGGAGTGATCGGCTTTTGGGAGGTGGTGCGTTCGGGGAGGCGGGTCTTAATCCGCCGCCTACGCGGCTGGGTTGGCAAAGAACTCACACGACCCCAGGCTTCCGCCGCCACAGCGAAGAGTACGCCAATTTCGCTGCCAAACGCGACCTCTCTCGGGCTTCTCCACCCTCTCCCTGCAGGCGACACGAGGCCGCAGCTACGCTGCTATATAGGGATGGCCTGTAGGCGACCTTGCCTCAGGCAACCGACGCCAACCGCCGCCTACGCGGCTCTCACTTAACCCACAACGCTGCCGCCGGATAGGATTTTCAATTGATTATCTCCGGGCGTCCGCCCCCCAATTCCGCAAGACGTCGTTCAAGAAACTCAAGTATCACTCCCCCTTGAGGCGGAGTCGCAGTAGCCGAACCGTATGGCGAAGGCTGATGCGGCGGGGGGGCAGATGCTGCCCCAATTCTACCGATGGTCGAGGCGAAAGATTGGCTTGAGGCTCCAGTCCGTTTGCCCAATCGGTGTAGAATGGCCCTGCCTTGCGGAAGGCAGGGTACAACACCCATGGACGTGGTTGAGGTTCCGGAGCGAAATGCCGGTCAGAACACTGTCGGACTTGAGCCGGGGAGAGGAAGGGACCCTGGACCGCCTGGAAGTTGCCGCGGAAGTGGCGCAGCGGCTGATGGAACTGGGATTTCTGCCCGATGTCCGGGTGAGCGCCGGCCGGCCGGCTCCCGGCGGAGACCCCATGGTCTTCCGGGTGGACGGCTCGGAGGTCGCGCTCAGGCGGGCCACCGCCCGGCGCCTGATACTGCGTGATTCCGCCCCGGCGGGGGAAGCGGGGGACAATGTCTGATTTCCAGGCGCCGTCGGCGGCCAAAGCTCCGCCCACTGAGTCGAATTCCTCCGGTCCCTTGTCCCTGGTCGCCGTGGTTGGAGCTCCCAATTGCGGAAAATCCACCCTCTTCAACCGGCTCACCGGGCTCCGCCAAAAGGTGGCCAACTATCCCGGGGTCACGGTGGAAAAGCGCCTGGGCACGGTCAGGGTGGAGGACGGCCGGGAGATCACCCTGGTGGATTTGCCGGGCATTTACAGCCTCACGGCCCGGTCGGAAGACGAGCGCGTGGCCCGAGGCGTGCTGCTGGGCGAGATGCCGGGCCTGCCGCCGCCGGACGCCGTCCTGCTGGTGGTCGATTCCACCAATCTGAACCGCAACCTGAGCCTGGCAGCCCCCATCCTGGCTCTGGGAATCCCCACCCTGATCGTCCTGAACATGTCCGACGACCTGCGAAGCCGGGGCGGCCGGGTGGACGGGAACCGCCTGGCGGAGCGATTGGGGGTGCCGGTGGTCCAGGCCAGCGCCGCCAGGGGCGAGGGCTTGGAGGCCATCCGCTCTTTCCTGTGCGGTCGCTCCGCCGTCCGTCAGCGGCTGGAGCTGCCGGTGCTTCAGGATATCGGAAGCCGCCGCCGCTGGGCGGTCCATGCCACCGGCAGTTCGGACTACCAGGCGCCCGCCGCCGCCGTCTGGACCCGGCGCCTGGATTCCGTGCTCCTCCATCCCCTGGCGGGGCCGCTGATTTTCCTGCTGGTGGTGGTGGCCGTCTTTCAAAGCATCTTCACGCTGGCCCAGCCCCTGATGGAGGGCACCGAGGCCGTCATAGCGACCTCGGGCCTGTGGGTAGGAACTCTGCTGCCCGATTCCTGGTTCCGCGACCTGCTCCTGGAGGGAGTCTGGGCCGGGGTCGGCTCCGTGCTGGTGTTCCTCCCCCAGATCCTCTTCCTGTTTGTTCTGATCGGCCTGATGGAGGATTCCGGCTACCTGGCCCGGGCGGCCGTGATCGCCGACCGCACCATGGCTCGGGTGGGCCTGGAGGGCAAGGCCTTCATCCCTCTGCTGTCGGCTTACGCTTGCGCCATTCCGGCCATCATGGCCACCCGAACCATCGAGAGCCGGCGGGAACGTCTGGCCACCATACTGATCGCCCCTTTCATGACCTGCTCGGCCAGGCTGCCGGTCTATGCCCTGGTCATCGCCGCCTTCCTGCCGGAAAGGCCTCTGCTGGGGCCGTTGCTGGGCACCCGGGCCGCGGCCATGATCGGGCTCTACCTGCTGGGATTCCTGGCCGCCGTCGCCACTGCCCGGCTGCTGAAGTCCACCCTCCTGAAACGGAAGAGCCCCCTGCCGTTCACACTGGAGCTTCCTCCCTACCGCTGGCCCACCCTGCAGTCCATCGGCCTGCGGCTGGCCGACCGTGCGCTCATCTTCCTCAAGCGCGCCGGCACCGTGATCCTGTTGACGACGGTGGTGCTCTGGTTTCTGGCCAGCGTGCCTCGCACCGACGGCGAGGCGCCCGAGATTTCCCAGAGTCTGGCGGGCAGGATCGGGCATGCGGTGGAGCCGGTCATCGAGCCCCTGGGTTTCAACTGGAAAATCGGCATCGGGTTGATCACCTCCCTGGCGGCCCGAGAAGTGATCGTGGGCACCCTGGGGACCATTTACGGTATCGAGGCGGGAGAGGAAGGCGCAGACGAAAGTTCACCGGGTTTGCAGCAGGCCCTGAAGCAGGACCTCACCCCGGGGGGAGCGGTGGCCCTGCTGATCTTCTTCGCCTTCGCCCTCCAGTGCATGTCCACGGTGGCGGTGGTCCGGCGGGAGACCGGGGGCTGGCGGCTGGCCCTGCTGCAGTTCGGCTACATGCTGGCTCTGGCCTATGCCGGCGCCTGGCTGGGCAAGACCCTGGTCGAAAGCTGGATTTGACCGGTTCGCGGAAGGCGCTGCCTCAAGCCGACAAGCAAGGAATTGTTGATGGGGGGTAAGGGCAACTGTTTTGGCCTCAAATCCAATCTGCAATCAAAAGTCCAAAATCCCAAATCCACGACACTCGACTCCTCTGTCAATGTCGCTTCGACCCAAGAGATCGATCCGGGACACCAGACCATGAACACATCCTACGAAAGCGTCTACCGCCGTTCTTTGGAGGAGCCTGAGGCCTTCTGGGCCGAGGCGGCCGAGGCCGTGCGCTGGGACCGCAAGTGGGACCGTGTCCTGGATGTCTCCGGAGGGCAGTTCGTCCGCTGGTTCCGGGGAGGCAGGCTCAACACCTGCTACAACGCCGTGGACCGGCAGGTGGAGAGCGGGCGCGCGGAACAGGCCGCCCTGATCTACGACAGCCCGGTCACCGGGGTGGTCCGCCGGATTTCCTACCGCGAGCTTCAGCAGGAGGTCTCCCGCTTCGCCGGAGCGCTGCGTGCCGCCGGCCTGGAGAAAGGAGATCGGCTGATCGTCTACATGCCCATGATCCCCGAGGCGGTGGTCGCCATGCTGGCCTGCGCCCGCATCGGCGTGGTGCACTCGGTCGTCTTCGGCGGCTTTGCTTCCCAGGAACTGGCCATTCGGATCGACGATGCCCGCCCCAAGGCCATCGTGACCGCTTCCTGCGGGATCGAGGTGCAGCAGGTGATTCCCTACAAGCCCCTGCTGGACGGGGCCATCGATCTTGCCGAGCACAAGCCGGCGGTCTGCGTGGTCTATCAGAGGCCGCAGGCGCGGGCCTCTCTGCAGCCGGGACGAGACCGGGACTGGGAGGAAATGGTGGCGGCGGCCGACCCGGTGGACTGCCTGTCCCTGGAGGCCACCGACCCCCTCTACATCCTCTACACCTCCGGGACCACCGGGAAACCCAAGGGCGTGGTGCGAGACAACGGCGGACACGCGGTGGCCTTGAGGTGGAGCCTGGACAACCTCTACGACGTGCGTGCGGGGGACGTCTTCTGGGCGGCTTCCGACATCGGTTGGGCGGTGGGCCATTCCTATACGGTCTACGGCCCCCTGATGCACGGCTGCACCAGCGTGCTCTACGAGGGCAAGCCGGTGGGGACGCCGGACGCGGGAGCCTTCTGGCGGGTGGTGTCACAGCACGGGGTGAATGTCCTGTTCACGGCCCCCACCGCGTTCCGGGCCATCAAGAAGGAAGATCCGGAGGGGGAGCATCTGAAGGATCACGATGTCTCCTGCATGCGGACTCTCTTCCTGGCCGGTGAGCGGCTGGACCCGGACACCTTTCACTGGGCCGGCCGCCTGCTGGGAATCCCGGTCATCGACCACTGGTGGCAGACCGAGAGCGGGTGGCCGATGGCCGCCAACTGCATGGGGCTCTCTCCCCATCCGCTCAAGGCCGGCTCGGCCGGCAAGCCCGTTCCCGGCTACGACATCCAGGTGCTCGACGGCGAGGGCCGGGTTCTGGGACCCGACGAAGAGGGCCTGATCGCCGTCAGGCTCCCGCTGCCTCCGGGCTGCCTGCCGACCCTGTGGAACGACGACCGGCGTTTCCTGGAGTCCTATCTCAGCCGTTTCCCCGGCTACTACTTTACGGCCGACGGCGGCTTCAAGGACGGGGAAGGATACCTCTTCGTCATGGGGCGGGTGGATGACGTCATCAACGTGGCCGGCCACCGCTTCTCCACCGGCAGAATGGAGGAGGTGGTCTCCGGCCATCCCGACGTGGCCGAGTGCGCCGTGGTCGGGGCCCGGGATCAGCTCAAGGGGCAGATCCCCATGGGATTCGTGGTGCTGAAGGCCGGGGTGGAGCGCCGGTGGGAGGCCATCGAAACCGAGATCATTCAGGGGGT
Source organism: Terriglobia bacterium (assembly GCA_963665655.1). GTDB lineage: Bacteria > Acidobacteriota > Terriglobia > Versatilivoradales > Versatilivoraceae > Versatilivorator. Next base: position 1,147,821 of record OY762429.1, on the reverse strand, counting down.
GCGGAAGGACATCGGAGCCGTGGCCAGCTTCAAGAAAGCCCTGCTGGTCAAGCGCCTGCCCAAGACCCGCTCCGGCAAGGTCCTGCGCCGGACCCTTCGGGACCTGGCCGACGGCCGGGACTACGCCATTCCATCCACCATCGACGATCCTGCCATTCTTGGAGAAATAGAGGACGCCCTGCAGGCCTACCCAAGCACCTGAGCGCCTGGGGTCGAACCCCCCACCGCATCAGCTTTCACCTTCCGGCTCGATTTTTGCGATTCCCCTCCTCGTGATTTACGGGGACAAAGCAGAGGAAATAACAGGAAATACAGGATGTTCTTTGGGAGTCGGCTGTCCTGTAATCCAGGGCATCGATGTTCATAAAAAAACGGGATAGTACGCTTTTGGACTAAGAACATGGCAGATCATCCTGGCAGGTGTCTAGTTTCACCGTCCAAAAGATCAATCAGATAAAAAACGCCTAAATCTTCCAGTTCATATTCTCCATGACCAATGCGGCGAATCCACGTTACCCCACATAAGTGGGTTAACTCATATCCGACTGCCGCCGTTAAGTCCTTGGATTTGCTTCTGGTTGCGGCCGCTGCAATGTTGTCGAGTTGGGTGGTGATGAGTTGATTCCGCGTAAAGCGGTATTTCCCATTCCGATCTCTCCCATTTCGATCACAAACCAGAAAAATGGCTTCGTGAATAAGCCGCTGAATAGTCGGTTTTCTCTTGGTCATCCGCTTCTCCTTGGCTCAGTAAGTTCAAGCAACTGCTGCTTAAAAAAATATCTTGTTCCGGCGCCTGGCCGGCGCTCCCTCACCGCATCAGCCTTCGCCTGGCGGTTCCGGCGTGCACCTGCCGAGTCGTGACTTGCAAGAATAATTCACATGGATGAACAGGATATACAGGATTTGGATTTGGAAGTCCGGCGTCCTGGAATCCTGGGCATCGGCAAGCCCGCACCGGATCATCGCCCGAGCCGGCCCTTGGTGCAGGAACCTTTCATCCTGTCAATCCTGTGCATCCTGTGCATCGATGTTCATAAAAAATATCGGTCTCCGGCGCCCCCCAACCGCATGAACCGTCGCCTTCCGGCTCGATTCCTGCGACTCCCCGCCTCGTGATTTACGGGGACAAAACACAGGAGAGCCTTTTGCAAAATTCGGCGAGGAGGGGAATCTTGGTGTCGTGACAGGCGGGTGAGGTGGAGGCAATGCAACCCGTCAACCAGGACACTCCCTGGGAGCGCGGGCGTCCCGGCAATCAATCCAGCTTATCGGCGAATGGGGAAAACGGCTCAACCACAAAAAGCACAAAAGGCACAAAACAGGGCTCCAGTCATTGCCCGATCCTGTTTTTGTGCCTCTTGTGGCCGATCGACGGAGAGCCGCCTTCTATGAACCCTGAAGCCTCCACGAGAATTGAGACCTGCCGATTCCAGCTTTTGTGCCTTTTGTGGCCATTCAGACACAGAGCTGACCTGCCCCTCGAATTCCCTGTCCCCTCTCCCGATCCATAAAACCCTTGCCAGCGGAATTTTGCAAAAGGCTCAGGAAATAACAGGAAATACAGGATGTTTTTTGGGAGTCCGCAGTCCTGTAATCCTGTGCATCCATGTTCCTAATAAAATATCGATTCCCCGGCACAGCCCCACCTCAGGACAGATCCTCCGAGGCCGGATCGTAGAAGACCACCTCTTCGTTGGCGCTGGGGTGGTTGCGGGCCACGATGGCCCGGGCCGGCTCCCGGTCGCTGAGGTTGACCGGCTGGTGCGGCACGCCGGGCGGAATGAAGAGGAAGTCTCCCGGGCGATGGGTCACCTTCCGGCGCAGCCCCTTGCCGTAGCGGGTCTCGACACACCCCTCCAGCATGTAGATCGCGGTTTCGAAGCCGCGGTGATAGTGGGGTTCGGCCGCTCCGCCGGGCGGGATGACCACCAGGCTCATGGAGATCCCCCGGGCTCCGGAGGTCTCCTCCGAGACTCCGAAGAAATAGGGGAGGCGCTGCCTGGACATCACTTCCTCGGTGGGACGCACCGTCACGATTTCCGTTGGGGTGGCTTCGTCCTCGGGTGCTCCGGTGGGTTCCGCGGTGGTTGGGTCTTCGGATTGCATAGAGATTTCTCCTTCTTCTCGCTCTGAGACACGTCCTCGCCTAGTTCCAGCCTTCCTTCTTCAACAACTCTCGGATCTGTTGCACGTCTCCTTCGGCTTCCCGGCAAACCCGGCTGACAGCCGAGTAACCCCGAGCTTTCACCAGCTCGGTCAACAGGGGGATGATGGATTGGGCGTTCCGCCGGTTGCGTTCCGGCGCCACCGTCAACTCCTTCAGGCAGCGCTCGGCCAGGGTGTGAGCGCCGTTTGCCAGCAAGCCCATCGAATCCAGCACGTTGAAGAGCAGGAGGCTCTCCCAGATGTTCAAGTCCAGTTCGCCGTGGTCCAGGGCGCCGGCGCAGGCCGCATGGTTGCCGATGACCTGAAAGCAGCACTGGACGACGAACTCGGGGATTACCGGATTCACCTTTCCCGGCATGATGGAGGAGCCGGGTTGAACGGCGGGCAGCCGGATCTCTCCCAGCCCGGCCTCGGGGCCTGAACCGAGCAGCCGCAGGTCCTTGGCGATCTTGATGAGGACCCGGGCCAGCAGCTCCAGGCCGGATGAGACGGCCACCATGCCGTCCGGGTTCTGAGCGGCGTCGAAGAGGTTGGGCGCCAAGCGGTAGGCCGGGTCTCCGCTGACTTCCCGAAGGCGGGGAAGGATCTGCTTCCGGTAGCCCTCGGGCGCATCCTGCGGCCGTCCCACGATGGTTCCTCCCAGGTTGACGGCGTGCAGTTCGTCCACGTCGCGGCTGATCCGGTCGGCGGCTCTGGCCAGGGCGGCGTCATAGCCCCCCAACAGGTCCCCGAAAGTGACGGCCACGGCATCCTGAAGGCAGGTTCTGGCCACCCGGGGCTCGTCTCGAAACCGGGAGGCCCGGTCTCGCAGGACCTGCCCCAGCCGTTCCAGGGCCTTGGCCAGCGAGGGCCGGCGAGCGATCACGGCCATGCGGCAAGCCGTGGGGTAGACGTCGTTGGTGGACTGATGGAGGTTGACGTGATCGTTGGGATGGACCCGCCGGTATTGGCCCCGGCGCCCCCCCAGCAGTTCTTCGGCCCGGTTGGCCAGCACCTCGTTGGCGTTCATGTTGGCCGAAGTGCCGCCGCCCCCGTGCAGACGATGGACGGGGAAATGGCGGCAGGCTCCTTGGCCGATCAGTTCTCGAGCTGCCTGGACAATGGCTCCGGCAACCTCTGCGTCCAGAAACCCCGCCGTCCGGTTGGCCTCGGCAGCCGCCCACTTGATGCGCAGGAGCGCCTCCACCAGAGCCGGGTAGTCGCCGATGGCGCGCTCCCCGGACAGGGGAAAGTTGTCCAGGGCGCGCTGCGTCTGGGCTCCGTAAAGGGCCTCTCGGGGCACCTGGACGGCGCCAAGAAAGTCTTGCTCCACTCGGCAGGGGCCGCTGGACATGGTCAATCCTCGCCGGGACCGGCCCGGGTTTCCAGGAAGGGCAGCAGAGCCCGGCTCAACTCATCCGGCTTCTCCAGCATGGGAAAATGCCCGCAGTCCTCGATCAGGGCCAGTCGGGCGCCCGGGATCAGCTCGGCCAGGCGGCGGCTCTGTCCGGGAGGGGCCGAATCGTCCGATCGGGTGCCGATCACCAGGGTCGGCCGCCGAATCTCTCCCAAGCGGCCGGTAAGGTCGAAGCGGCTGTAGGCGCCGGCCAATTGCAGGCCGAGGTCGTCGGGAGTAGACCGCATCTGCCTCTTGACCCAGCCGCGCACTGAATGCGGAGCGCCGGGAGCGAACCAGGCGTCGAAGTGGCGGTCGAAGGCGCGGGCGAATCCCATCCGGGTGGCATTGGCGGCGATTCTCTTGGAAATCAGGCGGTCGTCCGGATCGGAGGCAATGGTCGCCACCAGCACCAGGGCCGCGGTCTGCTCCGGCCGCTCCAGGCAGAAGCGCTGGGCCACCATGCCCCCCATGGAGTGACCCACCATGACAGCGGGCCCTATCTCCAGAGTCGCCATCATGGCGCCCACGTCGCCGGCCAGTTGCTCGATGGAATAGCCTCGGGCAGGCGCTTCCGAGTCCCCGTGCCCGCGGAAGTCGATGGCCAGGCAGCGGAAGTTACGACCTGCCAGATCCCGGCACTGGCGCTGCCAGAAGGTCCGGTTGCACATCCAGCCGTGCAGGAAAACGACGTCGGCGCCCCGGCCGAACAGGGTGTAGGCCAGTGGGACGCCGTTGACTTCGATCCGGCCCACTGCGGGGATGTCAGCGTTCATTGGTACTCCCGGCGCCTGCGGCAATAGTATGCCAAAGCCCATGGGTGAGCAAGGAAGGCCACCATCCGCTTGCGCGTGTCGATGGTTAGTGCGGTGGGGGGACACCGGGCCGGCGTTGGGAATGGGAAATTTTTCATAAATTACATCGATGCACAGGATGCACAGGATAAAGAGGACGAGAGCTTCTTGCACCAGAAGCCGGCTCGGGCGATGATCCGGTGCGGATTTGCGGATGTCCGGGATACCAAGCTGGCCGTTTCCGGAAAAAATCCTGTTTATCCTGTGCATCGATGTTAATCATTCCTTTCGTGGCCCTTCGTGGATATCTCTGTTTCCCGAGGCCCTTGGTCGGCGGCGTTGCGTCCGCCCCAATCTTTTTTGTTGATGGCAACAGGCCGCGATTCTATGATGGCGGGGACTCCTGGACGGGTCCCGCCGGCCCGCCAAGTTCAGCCCCATGTGGAAATATTTCGACAACCTGCCCCTGAAGGACAGGCGCCACATTGCCTCCCTGGGAGAGGGCGACACCGCCCTGGTTCGCAGCCGCCAGATCGGTCCCTCCATGGGGCTGAACCACCTCTACTTCAAGCTGGAGTTCCAAAACCCCTCGGGGTCCTACAAGGACCGCTTCGCCAGCATGGCGGCTTCCTTGATGGTCGAGGAAAAGCGCGACCGGATGCTGGCCACCTCCTCCGGCAATACCGGCTCGGCCCTGGCGGCCTATGCGGCCCGCTTCGGCTTTGGGCTGGATCTGTATGTGCTGGAGACGGCTTCGCGCCAGAAGCTGGTCCAGGCCGAGGCCTACGGCGCCCGGGTGATCCGGGTCCGCAAGTTCGGGGTCACCGAATCGGGGACCAACTCGGTGGTGGAACGGCTCAAGGCGCGAGCCCGCACCAGCGAGGCCGTGCTGCTGATCTCGGCCACCTGCATCAGCCCGCGACAGATGGCCGGCGTGAAGACCATCTCCTTTGAAGTCTGCGAGCAGCTCGGCGGCGCCCCCGATCACGTCTTCGGGCCCATCGGTGGGGGCGGCCTGTTCTACCAGTGTTACCAGGGATATCGGGAGTGGTTCCGGGAGGGACGCATCGACCGGGTTCCCAGGATGCACGCCTCTCAGCCCCGGGGGTGCGCCACCGTGGTGGGGCCGCTGAGCCGGAACGAGACCCGCGCCGAGGCCGTCACCTGCACCAGCGAGATCTCCGGGCTGCAGGTGGCCGCCGTGCTGGACGCCCAGGTGGCCCTGGACACGGTGCTGGCCAGCGGGGGCTCGGGCCAGATGATGTCCGACGAGGCCGTCTACTCCTGGCAGCGCCGCCTCATCCGGGAGGAAGGCATCTATACCGAGCCCGCTGGAGCCACGGCGCTGGCCGGCCTGGAGCCGGCGGTGGGCCAGGGGCTGGTAAAGGCGGATGAGACGGTGGTGTGCCTGGTCACCGGGGGGGGATTCAAGCACCTGGAGTCCATCGACGCCATGCTGGAGGGCGCCTCCATGCCTCTCATCAACGTCGAGGAAATCTGATCCGAAAGGCGGGCGGGGAATGGCCAAGAGGCGCATTGCCGTGGTCGGCTGCGGGTCCATCGGACGCCGGCACGCCCGGGTGTTGTCGGCCCGGCCGGAGCTGGCGGTGGAGCTGTGCGAATCCCACCCCGACCACCTGCAGCGGGCCTTGGGGGAGGTGGGCCAGGTTCCCACCCATGATTCCTTCGAGAGCCTGCTGGCCGCCCCGCCGGAGATGGTGGTGATCGCCACCCCCCACCGACTGCATGCCGACATGGCCATTCGGTCGCTCCAGGCCGGGTGCCACGTGCTCTGCGAAAAGCCCATGAGCGACAGCCTGGCTTCGGCCAAGCGCATGGTTCAGGCAGCCGAGGCCAGTCGCCGGGTCTTCAGCGTGGGGTTCACCTACCACTTCCATCCGGTGATGCAGCACCTGAAGGAGCTCATCCGGGAAGGAACCTTCGGGCGCATCCTCTCGCTGCACTTCCACGTGGGGACCTATCTCACCCTGATGAACTCCATCTCCAGGCACCAGGCCGAGGTGGAGGGCGCCATCGCCATGGACTACGCCCACCAGCCCGACCTCTACTGCTGGTGGCTGGGGAAGATGCCGGTCAGGGTCTACGCCGCCGGTTGCCGGGGCGGGGAACTGCCGCTGCAATCCAATCCCAACCTGATGGCCGTCACCCTGGAGTACCAGGAGCCGCTGATCGCCACCATTCACATGAACTACGTGCAGCATCCCGATCGGGGCGCCTGCGAAGTGATCGGGGATCGGGGCTGGGCTCACTTCGAAATGCGCTCCGGCTCGCTGCGCCTGGGCAATCGCGAAACCGAGTCGCAAACGGTCCGCACCTTCGAACTGGAGCGGGACCCCCTGATGGCCGACGAGCACCAGGCCTTCCTGGATGCGGTGGCCGGCCGCCGTCCGCCTGAGAGTCCGGCCCGCGAGGCCATTCAGTCCATGCGCATTGTGGAGGCCATCATCCGGTCCTGGAGGCGGGGCGCCCCGGTGGCCCTCCAGGAGTAAGGGATTGCGGAGCTTTGCCTTGGACCGACAAGCAGTGAAGGGTTGATTTCTGATTTCTGATTGTTGATTGTGGATTGGCGGGTTGGAACCGACTTCACCCTGAATTCTACAATCTACAATCCAAAATCCCATGAGCCGACCACCCGAATTCGACATCGACGCCATCGGCAGGGAAACCAGGGAGATCCGTTCCTTTTCGGTGGACCTGCCCGAGGGTCTCGGCGACCTGGCCCGGCAGAGCTTTCTGGCCTCCAGCGGCTTTTGCCCGGAAGACCGCATCGCCGCCGAGATGGCCCTGCAGTTCGATGGCGAGACATTGTCGATGCCCGTCCTGACGGCCAGGGGCCGCAAGGACGGTCCCACGCTGGTGGTGACGGCCGGGGTCCACGGCGACGAATACGAGGGGATGGAAGCCATCTACCGGACCTACGAGGCCCTGGACCCCGCCAATCTGCGGGGCACTTTCGTGGCCGTGCCCATCGTCACCCTGACGGCTTTCTGGCTCGGCATCCGCTGCAATCCCGTCGACTCCCGCAACATGGCGCGAGTATTTCCGGGGAGAACCGACGGCAGCTTCAGCCAGCGGCTCGCCCAGGCCGTGCTGCAACGGGTGTTGCGCCATGCCGACTTCTACATCGACCTGCACAGCTCGGGGCGCAACTATCACATGTTGACGCTTTGCGGCTACTCCATGCTGGGGAAGCAGGCCGCCCTCGCCCGCGAAGCCGCTCTCGCCTTTGGAGCCCCGGTGGTCTGGGCCCATCCCTCCACATCTCCGGGGAGGACCCTCTCGGCTACCCTGGACCTGGGCATTCCCTCTCTCTATACCGAGGCCTACGGGGCCGGCCACGTGCGGCCCGAGGACGTGGACTGCTACACCCGGGGGCTGGCCAACCTGTTGAAGTTTCTCGACATGACGGTATTGGAGGGCGCGGGCCTGCCCCCGGGCTATCGGCCCTGGCTGCTGGGGGGCTCCGGCGACATGGACGTGGCCATCAAGTGCCGCCAGGGCGGATTGTTTTTCGCCGCCCTGGAGATCGGTGCGCGCGTGCGCCCGGGAGACCTGCTGGGCATCATCCGCAGCCTGGACGGCAGGGTGGTCGAGCAGATCACCGCCCCGGCGGAGGGCGTGCTGATGCTGATGCGGGCCACGCCCCGCATCTACCCGGGCGAGAACATTGCGGCTCTGGCTTCCGAAGCCTGAGGATCGGGAAGCCTCCCTTGGAGGTGCAACCGCCGCCACCAGGGGCGCGGGAGGAGACACCATGAAACTCGAGGACAGGGTGGCCCTCATCACCGGGGGCGGCACCGGTATCGGCAAGGGGATCGCCAAGTGCTTCGCCCGGGAGGGGGCCCGCTTGATGCTGGCTCAGCGCCGCCTGGAGGTGGCCGAGCGAACGGCGGCGGAGCTGGGCGGCCGGGCCCTGGCCTGTGACGTCTCGTCCCGGCCTCAGGTGGAGCGGCTGTTCGAGGAGACTCTGAGCCACTACGGGCAGGTCGACATCCTGGTCAACAATGCCGCCGTTACCGGATTGCCCGCGCTGACTCCCCTGTTGGAGTGTTCGGAGGAGGCCTGGGACAACATCCTGGACGTGAACCTGAAGGGGACCTTTCTCTGCTCCCAGCTCGCCGCCCGCCACATGGCCTCCCGGGGGCAGGGCGTCATCATCAACATCTCCTCGGTCGGGGCCTATGCGGCCCAGAGCTGGGCGGCCGCCTACTGCGCCAGCAAGGGAGGGATGGAGGGATTGACCAGGGCCATGGCCCTGGATCTGTCCTCCCGCGGCATCCGGGTGGTGGGGATCGCGCCGGGCGACATCGTGGTCGAGAAAAACCAGCAGCTCGGCCGGGAGTTGGAGGATCTGGGGGTGGACCGCACCTACGTTCGAAAAACCCCGCTGGCCCGCCGCGGGCTGCCGGAGGAGATCGGGGGCGCCGCCGCCTTTCTGGCCTCCGACGACGCCAGCTTCGTGCACGGAACCACGCTGGTCGTGGACGGCGGCTTTCTCAGTTACTGAGCGGTAGGAGCGGGGGCTGGACTTCTCGAGTCGAGACAACGTCGACAGATGAGTCGAGTCGTGTGAATTGAGGATTTTGGATTGTAGATTTCGGATTTGAGGCAAAGTCGGTTCTCATCCCCGCCGATCAACAATCAGAAGTCAAATCAGAAATCAACCATCAACCATCGTGTGAGAAAGTGAGGACGCCATGCCGGCTTTCGAACCCGTCGTCTATTTTCGAGACGCCATCGTTCCGGCCTCTCGAGCCAGGATTGCCTACTACGACTGGGGCATCATCCTGGGGGCCACCGTGACCGACCTGGTCCGGACCTATGGTCACAAGCCCTTCCGCCTGGACGACCATCTGAACCGCTTCTACGAATCCTGCAAGTACGCCCGCATCCAGCCGCTGCTGACCCGGGAGGAGACCCGCGAGGTCACCCTGGAGCTGCTGGAGCACAACCTGCAGGGAATCGGCCAGTCGGACGACCTGGCCATCGTCTACTTCATCACCCCCGGGGAGAACGCCGTCTACGGCGGACTGCCCGAGGAGGCCGTGCATCAGGCGCCGACCTTCTGCATCCACAGCTATCCCATGCAGTTCGCCACCTGGCAGCCGCTGTTTCGGGAGGGCGCCCACGTGGTCATTCCATCCATTCGGCACGTGCCCCCCGAATGTCTCGATCCCAAGGTCAAGAACCGCAGCCGGCTGCACTGGTGGGTGGCGGATCAGGAGGCCCGCCTGGTCGATCCCCGGGCCATCACCGTGCTGCTGGACCTGGACGGCAACATCAGCGAGGCCAGCGGAGCCAACTTCCTGATCGCCAAGAACGGAAGGCTGCTCTCGCCCACCAGCCGCAACATCCTGGGCGGCATCAGCCTGCTCAACGTGCGCGAGCTGGCCCAGCAGCTTCAGATCCCCTTCATCGAGAAGAACCTGCAGGTTCACGACGTGGTGAATGCCGACGAGGCCTTCCTGGCCACCACTCCCTACGGCATCGCCCCGGTCACCAGGGTGAACGGGCTGACCATCGCCGACGGGAATCCGGGCCCGCTGTTCAACCGCTTGACCGAGGCCTGGAGCCGGCAGGTGGGCATGGACGTCCTGGAGCAGATCATGAGCCCGGAGAAGGTCCACTGACCCGGGAGCCGGCCGCGCCGGGTCGGGTGTACGGTGAAATGACTCGGTCGATGTCCCCGGCCGGGGATTTCAAGGGGCGTAGCCCCGCAATTCCGGAGACTGTCCGGCGTTGGTCGGGTGGTTGGCCGGTTCGAATTGGAGTGTGCTAATCTCCAGGCAAGGGAGAAACCCATGACCACCGCTGTTTTCGACACCCTGAAAGCCAGCGAGACCCTCAAAGCTGCCGGCATGGAAGCCAAGCAGGCCGAAGCCATCGTTCACACCATGGCCGGAGCCTTCGAGGATACGGTCGCCACCAAATCCGGCCTGGCCGGAGTCAAGTCTGATCTGAAGACCGAGATTGGTACTGTCAGGGCGGAACTGAAGACCGAGATTGCTGCTGTCAGGGCTGAACTCAAAGCAGAAATCGCCGAAGTCAAGGTCGAACTCAAACAGGACATCGGCGTCGTCAAGGGCGACCTCAAGCTGCTGAAGTGGATGATCGGAGTAGTCCTGGCCTGTGTCGCTTTCCCCATTCTCAAATCTTTCCTGACGTAGCTGTTCCTCTCGCTTTCTCAAAATCTTTTTTCTCCTTGTCGGTCGGAGGCATCGCCGCACTGGAGATTTTTTCCGGGAATCGTCTAGAATATCGGAACCGACCGCATTCTTGGGAGGCAAGCCGGTGAGGGTTCTGTCTGGTGCCGTTTTGGTCATGGTGGCGGTGCTGCCGGGGGTGGTCCGCTCTCCGGCCGAGCCGCCCCCCTCGGGCGCAGCCAGCCTCGACTTCCAGCGGGACGTTCGTCCCATCCTCTCCAACCACTGCTTCGAGTGCCACGGTCCCGATGCGGCCACCCGGATGGTGGATCTCCGGCTGGATACCCGGGAGGGAGCCTTCTCGCAGCGGCCCGGCGGAAGCCTGATCGTCCCGGGCGATCCCGAGGCCAGCCTGCTCTACCAGCGCATCTCCCATTCCCAGCCGGCCCTGCGGATGCCGCCGGCCCACTCCAAGAGGCCTCTGAACGGCCAGCAGATCAACACGCTCCGGCAGTGGATCCGGCAGGGAGCCGGCTGGGACCGGCACTGGTCCTTCAAGCCCATCGGCACGCCCCAACCGCCTCCGGTGAAAGACTCCTCCTGGGTCCGCAACCCCCTGGACCGCTTCGTCCTGGCTCGTCTGGAAGCCGAGAATCTGGCGCCGGCTCCCGAAGCCGACAGGAACACCCTGGCCCGCCGCCTGGCCCTGGACCTGACGGGACTGCCTCCCGACCCGGGAACCCTGGCCGCCTTCCTGGCCGACGATTCCGCCGGCGCCTATGAGACCCTGGTCGACCGCCTCATGGAGTCGAAGCACTGGGGCGAGCATCGAGCCCGCTACTGGCTGGATGCGGCCCGCTACGGAGACACCCACGGGATCCACATCGACAACTATCGGGAGATGTGGCCCTACCGCGACTGGGTGATCCGGGCCTTCAACCGGAACAAGCCCTTCGACGAGTTCACGGTCGAACAGATCGCGGGCGACATGCTGCCGGAAGCCGACCTGGACCGGCTGGTGGCCACCGGCTTTCATCGCTGCAACATCACCACCAACGAAGGCGGGGTCATTCCCGAAGAGTACGAGGCCATCTACGCCAAGGATCGGGCCGATACCACCGGCCTGGTCTTTCTCGGCCTCACCGTGGGGTGCGCCACCTGCCACGACCACAAGTTCGATCCCATTACCCAGCGGGACTTCTATGCCTTGACGGCCTTTTTCAGGAACACCACCCAGTACGTGATGGACGGCAACATCTCCGATCCCCCGCCGGTGCTGGTGGTTCCGGAGGCTCAGGACCTGGACCGCTGGAGCCGGCTTCGCCGGGAAGCGGCTGAAGTGGAGGAAGCGATCGAGAGCCGCGCCGCTTCCGTCGACGGGGCCTTCTCCGACTGGCTGGCGGACAGCCGTCACCGCTCGCTGCAAACGCCGCTGGAGGCCTCGGCGGAGCTGTTGCGGCTCCGGCTGGGCCGCAAGGCCTCGGCGGAGATCGAGGGGAAACGAAAGAAGATCTTCCTCCGTGACGGGGCGAAAGTACGCGAGGGGCCCGCAAGGAACCAGCGCTCGCTGCGGTTCGGAGAGGAATCCTGGGCGGAACTGCCCAGCCTGGAGCTCGACACCGACACGCCCTTTTCCATCGCCTTGTGGTACTACCAGCCCAAGGTGGTGGGGACCTTTGCCGTGATGGGCCAGTCGGACCCTGACGATCACTCCCGCGGCTGGTCGCTGATCAGTCGTTCGCGGCAGCTCGTCCTCACCCTGACGGGAGAAAAGCCGGCCCCCGCAAAACCGGCCAGCTCGGTGCAGATCCGTCCCATCAACACCCGGCGGCTGCCTCCGGGAGAGTGGACTCACATTGTATTGACCTATGACGGCTCGGCAGAACGGGCCGGTCTGGCGCTCTACTGGAACGGCGAGACCATCGAGTCCCAGGGCAGCGAGTATTTCACCCGGGTCGAGGGCAGTCTCCGCACCGACCGGCCGCTCTATCTGGGCCGGGGCCTGACCAAGGTCGGGGACCTGGCCGTTCCCGAGGTGAGCAGCTTCTCGGGGGGCGGCATCGCCGATCTCAGAATCTTCAATCGTGCGATCTCGGCCCGGGAGGCCAGGCTGGTTTCGCTCTGGCCCAGCCTGGACAGCGCCAGCAACAAGAAAGCCCAGGCTCTGACCCCCGAGGAGCGGTCGGCCTTGCGCCTCTACTACCTGGCCGTCGAGGATGGCCAATACCGCCGCCTGATGGCCCGCTCCCGGCAGATCGAGCGGGAGTGGCGGGAGGTGCGGCGGCGCGGCGGGATCACCCACGTCATGCAGGAGAGATCCGACAGCCAACCCGAGGCCCATGTCCTCTACCGCGGCCTCTACGATCAGCCGCGCGAGCTGGTGAAGGCCCGGACGCCCTCGGCCCTGCACCCCATGCCGGCCTCCTGGCCCCGCAACCGGCTGGGGCTGGCCCGCTGGCTGGTGGACCCCTCCAATCCGCTGACGGCCCGGGTGGTGGTGAACCGCTACTGGCAGGAAATATTCGGCACCGGACTGGTGGAAACCAGCGACGACTTCGGCTCCCAGGGGAAGCGTCCCTCCCATCCGGAGCTGCTGGACTGGCTGGCGGTGGAGTTTCGCCAGTCGGGTTGGGACATCAAGCGCTTCTTTCGGACACTGGTGACTTCGGCGACCTATCGCCAGGCGGCGGCGCTCACGCCCGAGAAGATCGAGAAGGACCCGCGCAATCTGCTGCTGTCCCGCGGGCCCAGCTTCCGCATGGACGGCGAGATGATCCGCGACTACGCCCTGGCGGCCAGCGGTCTGCTGGTTCGCAAGATCGGGGGGCCCAGCGTCAGGCCCTACCAGCCGGAAGGGGTCTGGAAGCGGGTGGCCATGCCCACCAGCAATACCCGGATCTACCAGCCGGACAGCGGCTCCAAGCTCTACCGTCGCAGCCTCTACACCTTCTGGAAACGCTCGGCGCCGCCGGCTTCCATGGAGATCTTCAACGCCCCCACCCGCGAGCACGCCACCGTGCGCCGGGAGCGGACCAATACGCCGCTGCAGGCGCTGGTCACCATGAACGACACCCAGTTCGTGGAAGCCGCCCGCTACCTGGCTCAGAGGGCCATGCGCGAAGCCGGCGCCGACTTCGACTTGCGGTTGGACTTCATCACCACCCGGCTGATGGCCCGCAAGCTGAAAGCGGTAGAACGGGCCGTGGCCCGGCGGACCTACCGCGAGTTTGTCGAGCATTACGGTTCGGATTCACGCGAGGCCGAGAAGCTGCTGGCCACCGGGGAGTCGGCGCCCGATGAGGCGCTGCCGTCGGCCGAGTCGGCCGCCTGGACCCTGCTGGCCAGCCAGTTGATGAACCTGGATGAAGTGCTGAACAAGTAGGGCATGCCGGCGGGACCCCAAAGGGCCCGAGGAGCGGCCGGAGCACCAGGAGCCTCCAATCCTCAGCCCCCGTTCTGCTATGGGAGGGAATCGACATGCATCCACACCAGGAAGCCATCCTGACGGAAACCAGGCGCCATTTCTTTCTTCGGGGAGCCAAGGGCATCGCCGGAATCGCCCTCGGCAGCCTTCTGGCCGAAGATCTCCTGGCCTCCGGTGGCGGAGCCGAGGCGGTTGGCGGCCTGGCCCACCTGCCCCACTTCGCTCCCAAGGCCAGGCGCTGCATCTACCTGCACATGATGGGGGCGCCCCCGCAGATGGACCTGCTGGACTACAAGCCCAGGATGAGGGATTGGTACGACAAGGACCTTCCGGAGTCGGTGCGCCGGGGGCAGCGCCTGACCACCATGACCTCGGGCCAGGCGCGCTTTCCCATTGCCCCCTCCGTCTTCGACTTCAAGCAGCACGGCGGCAGCGGCGCCTGGATCTCGGAACTGCTGCCCTACACGGCCCGGATGGTGGACGACATCGCCATCATCCGCTCCATGCACACCGAGGCCATCAATCACGAGCCGGCCATCACCTTCATCCAGACGGGCCGGCAGATTCCGGGACGGCCCTGCATCGGCTCCTGGATCGCCTACGGACTGGGAAGCATGAACCGGGACCTGCCCACCTTTGTGGTGATGAACGCCGAGAAGAGCCACCCCAAGGCGGGGGTGCAGGCCATCTCGGCCAAGCTGTGGAGCTCGGGATTCCTTTCCCCGAAGTACGCCGGCGTGGGGCTGCGCGGAGGAGACGATCCAGTGCTCTACCTGAAGGACCCCGGAGGCGTCTCCCGCCAGGTGCGGCGCAAGATGCTGGACGGTCTTGGCGAGCTCAACCGCATGCGGCACCAGGAGGTGGGGAACCCGGAGACCCTGGCCCGCATCGAGCAGTACGAGATGGCTTTCCGCATGCAGACCTCGGTGCCCGAGATGAGCGACCTCTCCGGCGAGCCGGAAAGCACCTTCAAGCGCTGGGGAGAGGAAGCCAGGCAGCCCGGCAAGTTCCAGAACGCCGCCCTGATGGCCCGCCGGCTGGTGGAGCGGGGCGTGCGCTTCGTGCAGATCTACCACCGCGGCTGGGACGTCCACTCCTCCGCTCCCGAAGTGCTCCCGGCTCAGGCCCGGGACGTCGACAAGGCTTCCTGGGCGCTGATTCAAGACCTCAAGGAACGGGGCCTCTTCGAGGATACGCTGGTCATCTGGGGGGGTGAGTTCGGCCGGACCATCTACTCCCAGGGCGAGTTGACCCCAACCAACTACGGGCGCGACCACCATCCCCGCTGCTACAGCCTCTGGATGGCCGGGGCCGGAATCAAGGGCGGCGTGGTTCACGGCGAGACCGACGACTTCTCCTACAACATCGTCAAGGACCCGGTCCACATTCGGGACTACCAAGCCACCATCCTGCACCAGTTCGGCATCGACCACGAGCGCTTCACCTACCGCCACCAGGGTCTGGACGCCAAGCTCACCGGCGTCGAGCCGGCGCAAGTAGTAAGAGAGTTGCTTGCCTGATACGACAAAAAAAGAGTTATCCACGAAGGTACACGAAGGACCACGAAGACACACGAAGAAAGACGGTGTTCTTGACCCGCTCAATGGGAACGCCCCCGGGTTCGGGTGAAGGGAAACGGGTTGAGGAAGGATCCACCAGGGACAGGAAAGGACACCCTGTGATTCCCGGCGTTGGGTACGGCCTCGAGAGCAAAAAGATTGATTTACATGGATGGACAGGATGCACAGGATGATCAATCTGGAGGATTCAGCGTGTTGAGTCAGGGCATTGCCCTTTCTTCAACCAGGACCGGGAATTGCCTCCCAAGCCCGTGGGAATCACTTCGCAGGCGGCCCATGTCATCGAGGGAGTCCGCTCTGGAGCAACAGCGTCTCGTCCTGATGATCCTGTGCATCCTGTATATCCATGTTCAATAGAGCCTTTTTCAAAATTCTTCAGGGTGCAGGATTGATCGCCGGGAAGGGTCGTGCCCCCCGGGAGCGCGGGCGTCCCGCCCGCATGCTCTTCGTTCCGATGCTTCCGCCGCCGCCTTCGGGCTTGCACCCGAGGACAGGTGCTGTCGCCGCCTACGCGGCTCGACTCTTGTCCGCGCCTTTTCCATGGGCTTACGCCCACGGCTAACTGCTACCGCCGCTTCTCGGCTGACTGGCACCCCGGGCTGACGCCCGGGAGAGGATCCTTCGAGCCTTTTGCAAAATTTTGCAAAAGGCTCATTTGAATAATCCTATACACCGGCAGTGTTGTGGGTTAAGGGAGAGCCGCGAATGCGGCGGTTGGCGTGGGTTGCCTGAGACAAGGTCTCCTACAGATCTTCCTTATAGAGCAGCGTAGCTGCGGTCTCGTGTAGCCCCGGGCGGAAGCCCGGGGTCGTGTGGGTTCTGCACAAACGTAGCCGCGTATGCGGCGACTTAAGAGCCGGATCCCGAAGACACACGGCCTCCCCAAAGTCACGCCTGTCTGAAACAACTTTGTTTCACCCGCGTATGATCCGCCCCGTCGTGGGGGGTGGGGGCGGTACTTGCCTGAAAGCTCCCTGGGAGCGCGGGCGTCCCGCCCGCACAATGACGGGCGAAGCCCCGCCCATCTTCTCCGCCTGGATCAACCGGCAACGGCGCCATAGCTTTCCTTTGGCTTGGCCGATGCCGTTCCCGCCGACAGAATGGCTGCCTGTAGAATCACACTCAAGCTCAGTTGCAGACAGAGGGACAGGATGCGGGTGTCCCGCCCGCGCTCCCAGGGCAACAAGCCTCACAACTCCCGGATCTCGATATTGCGGAAATGCACCGGCGCCCCTTCCGATTGGAGGCCGATGGGTCCCTGGCGGACGGGATAGGGGCCGCTCTCTCCGATGAAGACCCCGTTGAGACTGGCGCCGATCACCCCGTCCCGCGAAGTGATCTCGAGCCGGTTCCATTCCGTATGGGGCTTGCGGGCCCTCACCCGCGCCTCCTCGTCGCCGTCGCTTCTGGGCCCCTCGGCGCCCCCCAGGGGAAAGATCTGCGCCAGCCGCGAGTAGAGTCCCTGGACCTCCACGCAGGCCGGCCAGACCTTGTGCTCTCCGGAGATGTAGTTGAAGACGCCGCTGTTGCCGGCCTGCTCGGGGTAGCGGAACTCCAAAGTCAAGACGTAGTTGGAGTAGGACTTCCGGCTGGAGAGATACCCGTTGGGCGTGCCGCTGCACTGGATGACGCCTCCCTCGGCCTTCCAGGAAGCCGGGTCTCCAAAGGCGACGAAAAAGTCCTTCTCGAAGTCGTCCAGGGCGTCGACGGCGCCTGCCTGCTCCGTGGTGGACGATTGACAGGCCAGGCCGAACGAAAGGGCGGCAAGAGCCGCCAGGGTGGGGATGCGCGAGAACATGGGGTCTCCTCGGTGAATCGGTTCCATGGATGAATTTCGCCACAGTATACCTGAAGCGACGAGGAGGGACCGCGTGGGTTCTCGATGGGATGGGCGCTGGAGGGTGGTTTTTCCCAGGCCGTCTTGCGCTATCCCCCCAACGCAGGGGCGACCCTTGGGGTTGCCCGGGTGTTTGCGGTGGCCTGGAAACTGAGTCGGGGCCGCCGGGCAAGGATTCCCGCCGGCCAGAGCGAGCCCGATGTGGTATGCTGTTTTCTGCTGGCCGTGACTGGGGTTTATCGATCCTGAACGTCCCCGGCGCGGCCCAACCTTTCTCCCTCTTTCGATTGAATCGTATCCACGGGTCGGGTGAGCGAAGTCACCCCATCCGGAAAGGGAGAAAGTGGATGCCGACCTCGTCCAAGCCTCAAACCAGCGCAATCCATCGGGTCCTGATCGACGCCAACGCGGACCCCAAGCTGATCCATCCCGCCATCGAGGAGATGCGCAACTTGAGTGGCCAGAACGCGACCACCGCCATCGGAGCCCAGATCGCCGAACTCCGGTCCGACGTGCGAACTCAGATCACCGAGCTCCGGTCTGAGATGCAAGCTCGAATCGATGGCGTCCGGACGGAGATGCAAGCTCAAGTCAATGATCTCCGGACCGAGATGCAGGCTCAGATCGACAATCTTCAGACGGAGATGCAAGTTCAGATCACCAAGCTTCGGTCTGAGATGCAAGCTCAGATCAATGATCTCCGGACCGAGATGCAAGCTCAAATCAACGGGCTGCAGGTTCAGATCACCGAACTCCGGGCGGAAATGCAGACTCAATTCGCTGCGCTCCGGGCGGAGATGAACACCCTGAACAAGATCATCTGGACGCTCATGGGCCTGCTGGCCGTTCCCATTTTCGGCCTGCTTTACAAGATCCTCACGTCGTGACCCAAACCGATTTTGGTGGGGAAAAGGTAAGGGACGCTGTTGAATTGCTGGAATGACTTTAATCCGGCTTCTGGGCCTTGGACGGGAGAAAACGAGCAGCGGACGCTCAGTCAAGCTTGGCTCAACGGCTCTGGTTCGCAGCGCACCCTGTCGCACGACACCGGATCGAGTCCTTGAGGCTGTACCCAAGGCATCACAGGATCGCCCCTCCCAGTTTTTCCCCTAATTCAACAACGTCCCCTGTTTTTCCGCAGTCATGGTGCTCCTTCGTACTCAGCAATCCATTTATCGGCATCGTCTCTTGTATAGGTTCCCGTAACAGCCCCACTTCTCTCCGGCAATTCACGGCTTAGTTCAAGGCCAAGATTCTGTTGCAGGCATGCTCGAAGATTGTCTGCACTTTCGCCATCCAAGCCGTCAACAATAGAATCCAGATTTTGCGGGACCGAATCAGCCGTATGTCCACCGCCAGCCACTGTTAAACCCCCAGAGAATTTTGCGCCGGCCAGATTCCTCTCTGCTCCGAAGAGGGTGCCTTCTTGGTCGACCGCTTCCTGAATGCGCTCTGCAAACGTTCGAAGATTTGTCCAGGATTTTACGCCGTGGAGGCGAGTCCCTGTAAGGTTGGTTTCTTGCAGTCCTGCCCCACCAAGAGAAGCACCATGCAGCGACGCTCTGCTCAGATCAGCTCCTTGCAATCCGGCCCAATGAAGGACAGCACCCAGCAATCGTGCATCGCGGAGGTCGGCGGATTGCAGGCGTGCCAATTTGAGAAAAGCCCCATCCAGTCTTGCGTCTTTCAGATAGGCCCCTTGTAATCGCGCTTCCGTCAGGATAGCTCCTGATAAACGTGCACTAGAAAGATCGGCTCCATTCAGCCAGCTTTCCCGCAAGTCGATGGAACAACCTTTGAAAACATCGTGAGGCCTCATGAATAGTAGAAATAACAGGCTCTGTATTTCTTCCGATGGTCTTGCTTTGTGCACTTCCCGATACTTAGCTGTGCCCGTTTTCTGGCGGATATGAGCACACAGGATATCGAGAACTGTCTGGCGCAAGTTCTCCATATCTTTTTCCTCTACAAGATGGAAGAGCTCGTAGGCTCCTCCCAAGCGAACTGACACCGTTTTGTGGCCCAAGTGTTGAATAGCGTTTCGTAGACGTTGTTGTCGCTGTCCTTGCTCGGTGTTTTGGTTGGCTCTAGCTTGTTCCTTCGTAGCCCTAGCTTGGCCGTTTGCCACTTCAACTTGGGCTGCTGCCGTGTTCTCCAATGCCTTGGCGCGCTTGTAAGACATCAATGCTTGCAGGGCCAGCAGCATGCCGCCCATGCCTATTCCTAGAAATGTCAGGGTCTTGTTTTTTTCGGATAAGCCCAAAAGGCTGCGGCCAATGTAGCATTCAGCCCAAGGCCAGCACATGACGAGCAAAAAGGCCGCTAGTAGCAACAGCAGTACGCAGAGAAGAGCATACTGAGTATTCTGAACTGTCAAATAGCGTGTCATTATTTGATCCCCTCCGGCAGACAATCCCACCCTAATTGATCACCACATATCATGTGGTGTGTGCATTGAGTAGAGCCCCGAGCAAACCAGCCCCAAGGATGCCAATTAACGGAAAGTAAGGGGAAGTTGTTGAATTACTGGAATAACTTTTTCCGGCATCTGAGCCTTGGCTGGCAGAAAACGAGCAACCGACGCTGAGTCAGGTCGGGCTCAACGGTCCTGATTCGCAACCCACCCTGTCAAGCTGCGCGGAATCAAGCCGTTCCAGCCATATCCAACGCAATTCAGAATCGCCCCGCCGGGTATTCCCAGTCATTCCAGTAATCCAACTACGTCCCCTGTTTTTCCTTGAATTTCCAAATATTGCTTGCCAGCATACGATAAATATCCATGTCAATAGTGTGAATAGTTGACCACTTTTATGTTATTTTCATGAATCACTTTTCCCGGGTGCCGGCGGCCATGGAGGTGGGTGAGTCTCGACGCTGCCTCTTCTGTCGAGACGGGGCGCGGCCGCCCCGGAGTGGGTTTGGATGGGGAGTCCAAGGAGGGCAGGGAATTGAAGAGTCGCGACGAGTTGATGAGTGAGATCGAGGTGCTGCGGGACCGCATCTCCAGGCTGAGTGCGGCCAGCCTGCGCATCAGCGCAAGCCTCGACCTCAACACCGTCTTGTCCGAGGTCGTGGATAGCGCCTGCGCGTTGACCGGTGCCCGTTACGGCGTGATCACGACCATCGGCGACGCAGGGGAGCCCGAGGACTTCGTCTCTTCCGGCTACACCGCAGACGAGCACCGCCAAATTGTGGAGTGGGCCGACGGGCCGCGGTTGTTCGAACACTTCCGAGACCTTGAGGGCGCGCTGAGAGTTTCGGACTTTCCCGGTCACGTCCGGTCGCTTGGCATTTCCCCCCACCCGATCCTGCCGAAGACGGTCCAGGCAACGCCGATGCGTCATCGCGGCCTGAACGAAAGCAAGGGGGACGTTTTTGAATTACTGGAATAACTTTTTTCCGACTTCTGAGCCTTGGCTGGCAGAAAATGAGCAGTTGACGTGTCGTCAAGCCCGGCTGAACGGCCTTGATTCGCGGCACGCCCTGTCACATGAGACGGAGTCGAGTCCTTGAGGCCGTACCCAAGGCATCACAGGATCGCCCCTCCCGGTTTTTCCACTAATTCAACAACGTCCCCTGTTTTCCCCTTATTTCTCGGGTAGCCGATTCGAGCCGGCACGCAGCAACTCCCTGTTTTGCTCGTTTGCGATGGCAAGGGGTGTAAGGCCTTCTTCATTCCACGCCGTCACGTCAGCCCCAGCCTTGAGCAGGGCCTCGACGACGGCCGGGTTATCGTTGTTCTCAGCCGCCGAATGCAGGGGCGTGAGTTTCAAATGGTCCCGCGCCGTGAGATCGGCCCCAGCCTTGAGCAGGGCCTTGATGACGGCCGGGTTATCGTTGTTCTCAGCCGCCGAATGCAGGGGCGTGTCTTTTGACTTGGTCCGCGCCTTTGGATCGGCGCCAGCCTTGAGCAGGGCCTCGACGACGGCCGGGTTATCGTTGTTGTGGGCTGCCCAATGCAGGGACGTGTGTTTCCACTGGTCCCGTGCGTTTGGATCGGCGCCAGCCTTGAGCAGGGCCTCGACGACGGCCGGGTTGTCGTTGCTGCTGGCCGCCCAATGCAGGGGCGTTAGCTCGTTGAGATCCCGCGCCTTTGGATCGGCGCCAGCCTTGAGCAGGGCCTCGATAACAGGCGGGTCCTCCTTGGTAGCGGCCGCCTTGTGTAATGGCGTCCATTTCTCAAAGGCGCCCGCCCCGGCCTTGAGCAGGGCCTCGACGACGGCCGGGTTGTCGTTGTTCTGGGCCGCCGAATGCAGGGGCGTGAGTTTCTGCGTGTCCCGCACCTTCGGATCGGCCCCGGCCTTGAGCAGGGCCTCGACGACGGCCGGGTTGTCGTTGTTGCTGGCCGCCCAATGCAGGGGCGTGAGTTTCAACTGGTCCCGCGTGTTTGGATCGGCTCCAGCCTTGAGCAGGGTCTCGATGACGGCCGGGTTGTCGTTGTTCTGGGCCGCCGAATGCAGGGGCGTCGTCTTGGTGGTGAGAGCCCGCGCGTTTGGATCGGCCCCGGCCGCCAGACACGTGGCTACACTTTTCACCGTAGCCGCCTTGAAATACTCTTCCGTGTTCCACAGGACACAATCCACCACCGGTCGCGCCTCAGCCCTTTTTGGGGCCCGAGGCGGTGCCGGCGGCAATGTTTGGGGTTGCTGTCCGGTACTCGGATCTGCTCCCCCGAGCTCGGCCTGGTTCGCGTCCGGCTGACGCAGCTTTCCTTCAGCCTTCACCAGTAGTTCCAGCGCTTCCCGGTAGTGCTTGCCCTCCCTCCCTTCCACTGACAAGTACCGGTTCGCCGAGTCAATCGCGGCCTGCACCGCGCCAGCGGCCAGAGCCGTCTGCGCGTAGTGGAAGGGGAACGCCTCCGGCAATGTGAGATCGTGTTCTTCCTGCAACGCCACGATCCGTTTCATCGCCTCCAGAGCGCCCGTGTGGTTCTTCTCCTCGCTCAGCGTTTTGGCTTGCAGCAAGAACTTGTCCACCAGCACTTCCGGCGGCAGTTGCGTAGCGAAACCCGTGATGTGCCCCAGGCAGACGGCAACCCAAACGCCCGCGATCACTGCCAGCATGGTTCTCCGTTTGGCTTTCATCAACTACCCCCTTATCTGTCTCCACACTATGTGCGCTGAACTTGTCCTTCCCTCAGCCTGCTCTGAAGCCGAGAGATAGCCTCCGACCGCTGGCCAACGGATATCCCAGCAATGAGTAGGAAGACCTTGCTCACTTACCGGTTCAACTTCGTTCCGTTCTCTGTTTTCCGGTAGCGCGGGATCACCCTGGAATTCATGGCGGCGAGAGCGGGCCTGTCGGGATATACTGTCGGAGGTATGGCTTCGCCGGTGCTGATCGGTCCTGGCCGTCTCCGGCGTGGCCGAACCTTTCTCCCTCTTTCGATTGAATCGTATCCACGGGTCGGGTGAGCGAAGCCACCCCATCCGGAAAGGGAGAAAGTGGATGCCGGCCTCGTTCAAGCCTCAAACCAGCGCAATCCATCGGGTCCTGATCGACAGCGGCGCGGACCCCAAGCTGATTCATCCCGCCATCGAGGAGATCCGTCATTTGAGCGGCCAGAACGTCATCACCGCCATCGGAGCTCAGATCACCGAGCTTCGGTTTGAGATGCAAGCTCGAATCGATGGTGTCCAGACCGAGATGCAAGCTCAAATCAATGATCTCCGGGCGGAAATGCAGACTCAATTCGCCGCCCTCCGGGCGGAGGTGAAGACCCTGTACAAATTCATCTGGACGCTCATGAGCCTGCTGGCCATTCACATGCTCGCGGTGCTTTACAAGTTCCTCACGTCGTGACCCAAACCGATTTTGGCCGGGATAAGGCAAGGGGATGTTGTTGAATTGCTGGAATGACTCTGTTCCGGCTTCTGAGCCTTGGCTGGGAGAAAACGAGCAGCCGGTGCTTAGTCAAGCCCTGCTCAGCGGCCCTGGTTTGCAATACGCCCTGTCAAACGACACGGGATCGAGTCCTTGAGGCCGTACCCAAGGCATCACAGGATCGCTCCTCCCAGTTTTTCCACTAACCCATCTTTAACAACGTTTCTGATCGCACGTTTATTATCAACACGTTACAGACACTAAAAACCGCAAGTGGCACTACAAACGGGTTGAAACCGGAGATTGGGGGGTTTCAGACGATCATTTTGCGGACGCCACCAGGGGCGGGATCGATGCCCAGGGCATCGTAGATGGCCTTCTGATCGGGCTCGGCCCGAGTGGCCTTGCGGACGTGCAAGGTGCGCCCATCTCCGCGCCGGAAGGTCACCGTCACCCTCTGCTGTCCCTCCAGGATGCCCCGCAACGTGGTCCAACTGGAGTCATTGCCCCGCTGCTTGAGGCGCTTGCGGATGACCTGCACCAGTTGATAGGCAATGACCGTCAGGAACAGGTGGCCTTCCGAGCGCACCGGCTTGTGATGGTAGATCGGCCGCAGGCCCAGCTCGGACTTCAGCGAGCGAAAGACCGCTTCCACGTCGGTCAGCAGGGTGTAGGTGCGCCAGAGACTCTCCTCATCCCAGTCGGTCTGGTTGCTGCGCAGGCAGTAGACTCCCGGATGGGTGGCCATCGAGCCGGGGCGGGGCTGCCGCTTCCAGGTCAGCTCCGTGGCCTTCTGGCCGCTCTCGTCGGTGAGGACTTCGATGACGTAGTGCTGAGCCGCCCCCCGGCTCTGCTCCTTCAGCCTCCCGATTCTCTCCCGCACCTTGCCGACGCCCTTGGGAGTCCGCGGCCGGCTCAGCCCCTCGGAGATCCGGGTAAGCCCCTGCTCGAAGCGCCGGCTGAAACGCTCCAGGATGCCCTTCTCCTTCTCGGCCCGCTCTTGGGACCGGCAGTAGAGACGGACCTCCTTGCCGTCGTCTGAGACCTGCTTGTGGAGTTGCAAGGTCTTCTTGGAAGCGGTCTCCACCGTCACCGCCGCCTCGGCCTCGAACTGCCTCCGGCCCTGGCGGCTGACGACCAGGTAACGGTACCCTTCCTGCTGAAGCCACCCGATGCGGTCCTCGGTCGCCACCCCCCGATCCATCACCACCAGCGCCCCCCGGGGCGCCTCCAGCGCCTCCAGCATCCCTGCCAGCGTCCTGTGCTCATCCACCCGACCGGCAAAGACCTCCGAGCGGCGCACAAACCCCGCCCCGTCCAGCACCAGCCCCAGCGTCAGCAGCCGGCAGTCGCTGCGCTTCTCCTTGGAGTGCCCCCGCTGGGCCTTGGGTTGACGGGCGGCCTTTCCCTCAAAGAACGTGTTGGTCAGATCGAACAAGGTGACCCTCGGCTCCAGATCGAACAACCCCATGGCCCGGGTGAAGAGGTGACGCTCAATGGCCTCCCGGTGCTTCATCAGCGCGTCGGAGGCGCGATACATCTGCATCAGAGGCAGCGTCTCGAAGTCGACCTCCAGCAACTCCCCCAAGCCGCTGCGCCGCCTGAGCCAGCCCCAGGTGGCCCTCTCCGAACCGGGACGCGCCAGACGGCCCACGATCGCCCCCATCGCAGCAGCCCGCATCGGTCCGTTCAACCCCAACTCCTCCAGCAACTCCCCCACCCCCAACTGCTCCAGCGCCCAGCAGCCCACCTGCTCCACTCCCACGCTGCGGGGACGCATCAGCTCCACCGAGCCCACCTCCACCGTCTGCAGATCCTCTGAAGGAGCCTCCCCGCCGGTGCCCATGACGTCGGCTTCGCCCTGAAGCAAGCGCTCGGCCATGCGCTGGGCTTCCACCTCCAAGGGGGTGGAGACCTCCTCCAGCAGGGGCAACTGGCCGCTGAGGATGTCCTCGAGGCGGCGGCACAGCAGGGGCCAGTCCTCGCGGGGGATGGGGAAGTGGCTGCCCAGGTTGAGGAGGGTCTGCTGTCGGACCTTGCCGGAGACGCGATGGGAGCGGACTAGGCGATGGGTGAAGTAGGTCTGGCCGGAAGAAATAGAGCGGGTCTGGGTGCGTCGGATGAACATGGGAGGGACGCTACCAGAGGGAGGGAAGGGGTCAAGCCCATCCCATACGATTATGGCACTACATTAAGGTCCCTCAACCAGGAATCAACAACTTACGGGTGGTTTTAGGCCAAAATAGGGGTAAAATACCTCCAATCGTCTGTCCCTATGTTAAAGATGGGCTAATTCAACAACGTAACCCTGTTTTCCCTTTTTTGGGATGGAATACACTTTAACCATCTGTCCGAAAAACCGTACCACCTCAGTGTGAGCAAGAAAGCGAACACCAGATTTGATGGCCGGAATTTTCTGCAAGTCACCTGTGCTCTCGAAGCTAATCGCACCGTTTAGGAAAGAAATCGTCTTGCCGGCGGTGCTCGAATCTAAGGCTATCTCTGGGAATCTTTCCATCAAATAACGTCTGAAGGTAAGGGTTAAACTGGTAGTCGCAGGATATGGGAGAGTGGGGGTGTTTTCGATTTGTAGGTTCTTTAGTTATGATGGCCTCGATCGGATCTAGAAAGCGCGAGTAGTTGCTCCCCTCACCCCACGGGAAACGCGCACGATTGTCTAATCCGTCGTCTCCCTTCATACCCCGGTAAATTCCCAACCGAACGTTTGTTTGCCCGTAGCCTCGAATGCAGATACTTGCTGCGTCGAGCTTTTGTGAGTATAGCTCAGTGTTGTCACGTAAGGATCCGTTGTCCCTGTACATTCCCCTGAACAAGGGCCAGATTGGTTTAACATCGAACGCCGAGGGGTTCAATTTAAACCAGCCCTTTGAGGTTAACTGGCTGGAGTGGTGGTAAGAGGGATCTGATTTTGGGTCGCCACCGTAAACATACTTAATGAATTGTTCCTGATTCGCCTTCAAGCTTCCAAGGTCTCTCGCAGAAAATAGGTGTGCGCCGTGACCCTTACCTTCGATCGTTACGACAAGCTGATCAAGCGGTATCTCTGAACATCTAGGTCGGTACGCACCAAAAAAAGGAGTCCAATTTGCATGAGGCGATTGGTGCCATTCCATATAAGCCAAACTAGTGTTAGCAACATTACAATGGTGGCGCTCGTCAAATAAACCATGAGCCAGCGCTTGAACGTGGATTACCTGTTGGGTTTTCCGATCGACTGCCAGCAATGCACCTTCCAAGTCATTTTCGTGATGAAATAAGAATTTGTGATCCCTGGGATGGAAAAAGTAGTAGACGAGGTAGAACTGGTTCTCGGTAATGGCTATGATGCCAGCGTAGAGGACATGTTTGGGTTTATGCTTGAGCTTATCCGCGTGTTCCCAATTGTTAAGTCCCTTCCACGTATGTACGTTCCCGGGATCAAGGTCGTAATTGATCGAAACCATAAAATCAAGGTGACGATCATGATCAACCACCCATTGCAGAAAAGTCGGCGCGTGGTCAATTACGGTCTGCTTTTCGTCATATTTTCCCTCTCCTGCCGGTATTTCTCGAAACCAACCATTCGATGATTGCGTACCCACTACAGAACCGGATATCACAGTAGTCGACATGACAGTGACTAAAAGGATGGCAACCGTGCTACCAAGCCATGAAGGCCATAAGGAGGTACTTTGACTGCCCATTGGGCAACCGTTACCAATTACCGAAAAACCAAATGTCATCACGCAAATATTCTTTCTCCTCAACGTTGATTGGCACATTCTAATCATTGCCGACTCGCCCGCTTTTCGCGGCAGTAGTACGCCACTGCTGAGTACGCAAACGAAGCAATAAGGAAGTACACTGTCGCCTTCATCAAGCCCCACGACAGCGATTGAAGTGTTCCGGGAAAGAGACCTAAGTGCTCGCGCGTAAAGCCGAGTGCTAGTGCGAGTGGATGCAAGAGAACGTAAGCTGTTCGGGACTCAGCATTTGTGTGAAAGTCCTCTAGAGTTCCCAGCACCAATGACCCGAGGAAAATGACAAGTATCAGCATCACAACCGCGAACACACCGTAGTACGCGCATTGCAGTGCGCACCGCCAAGTCCGGCTCCACAGAGATGGCGCGGTAAGACACGGTTCTTTTTGTGTCGTCAGAATCCTTTGCAGAATCCAATCAACAAAATTCTCGTTCCGCCAGTAACCCGTGTGGGCTCTAAATGGCAGGACGGCCCATGCGAACTCGTGGTTTGTTGGCGCAGGTATGCCATTTAGGTCGGAAAAATGGTCGATCTTTGCTCCAAAAGGATCGATAACGTCCGAGAAGTTATGCCATTCGAATCCATCCGATGAACAGTGTCGTGATTCACCGTCGGATTTGAGCCCTTGCTGGTAGATCGACTCGGTGGAGCCTTCACGAAAACTGGGTGATCCATGTTCAGTTCTAAAACGTTTCTCTCCAGACAGCTCTTTTCCAAGAATCGAAGAGATTGTTTGAACTGAATCGGTGGATCGGCGCCAAGGGAAGAAAAAGTATAACTTGTCGAGAGGTGATCCGAGGGTCACGAGTGTCTTTAGTTTTTGGGTCAATTGCACCTTCACAGTTTTGTTGCGCTTACTATCAGTTTGATCCCAAAGAAAGTCACGAAAGTCTTTCGACATTTTGGAGAACTGCACTCTATGGCGCGTCAGGCCGTCGAAAGCGATCGCGGAACCGAGGCTGTGGCCAACGACGTGGACTGTGTGGTTCTCAATTAACGCCTTCAACAGAACCTCGTCGAATCGCGCGCGGATGACGTCACGTTTTTCTTGATTGTGAAAGTAGCGCCGATCACTCACATACAGTTTGACGTCACCTGCGTATTCATGAATTACGTTGTTCCAACGTCGCGACGGGTTTCGGAACCGGCTGACAAATGGCAGCATGAGAAAAATTCCGTCGCCCAGATGGTAGAACAGGCCCGCCAGAAGCGTGACTGGAATTCGGGCCAATACTCTGACGCAGGATAGACTTTTGTCGTAGTAGCCTTTACAGCAGTTGAAAATAGGGTTCCACATAGCTGATGTCAGCCAAGCCGTGAAACGCAACTTCTCAAGCCACGTGTACCGCAAATCTGTATCGGCCCAGTACACCTCGTAGAAACTTACTTCGTGGACCTTGCCGTCGCTTTTGACGGAGACTCGGACCGGACGGAAAAGGGATGTTCGCGACCGCGCCGGGTCGCTGTCGTTCCCTGTTTGAAGATCGCTAGTCTCGGAGGTGCGAGTATATGGACGGTTCATCTCAACTGAGTCGATGGCCAAGCGTGAACTGGGAAGTTTTAGGCGACGGATCCCGTTGACGAAGGCAGAACTAGCTTCCTTTAGGTAGTCGTAGCGACTCTGGTTGCCCATGCCGTGTACAACGATGACTGCGATCTTCTTAGCTTCGGTCATTTTGGTATACCTCATCACTACTGTCCGGGAAAACGTTAACGACTTTAGTTTAAATACTTTAATCCCATCAAGTCACAGCAGAAAGAAGGCGATGTTGTTGAATTACTGGAATAACTTTTTCCGGCATCTGAGCCTTGGCTGGCAGAAATCGAGCAGCCGACGCTCAGTCAAGCTCGGCTCAACGGCCCTGGTTCGCAGCTCACCCTGTCAAACTACGCGGTGTCGAGCCCTTACGGCCAAATCCAAGGCGCTTCAGAATTGTCCCGCCAGGTAGTTCCCGTTATTCAACAACGTCCCCCGTTTCTCCTGTTTTCTTCTTCAGTTAAAAATCTTTCACGAGTCGGAATCCCAGGGCGGTACTGCCGCGGCTTGAATCACGCCAGCCGCCGTGTCTCATGAATTGGTAATAGAGGGTGCCTTCGGCGTAAAGGAGGTCATTCGTCCTGCTGTTATGCCCTGTACTCACGCTGAGGTGGTGCCGAGTGTCGCAATGACTGGCATTCTCATCCTGGGGAAATAGTCCCTTGCCTTCGATGAGGCAGGAAGACACCCACTCCTGGACGTTACCGATCATGTCGTACAAACCAATCTCGTTCGGTGGAAAGTTTCCCACTGGGGCTGTGAATCTCACTCCATCGAGGCATTCAGTGAAGGCGCCAAGGGCCAGCACTTCTTCAAGGTTCGCTCGACCGCAGGGACTCGGCATCGCCTCAGAGTCTTCAAGGGGTTTGGGCAGCATCGCGAGATCAGAACCGGCCCTGGCCGCATACTCCCATTCAACGGCGGTGGGAAGCCGGTAGTTGCGTCCGGTTTCCTGCGACAGCCACTTGGCGTAGGCCATCGCATCGCGGCGACTCACACAAACAACCGGGTGGGCGTCCGTCTGATCGAATCCCAGGCGGTTCCACGAGATACCCTCTAAGGAGGAGACCTCGTGATCGCATTTGCCACCTTTCTGCTCTGCTTCGGTGCGATAACGGGTTGCCTTGACAAATCGCCTGAATTCCCCGCGGGTGACTTCATACTTGGAGATGGCGAAGGGCTGCTCGATCTCAACCCACCGAACTCTTGACTTTGGGTCGCCCCACAATTGGAAGGAATGTTGGAAACGGCCCTTTGCCACCGTCACCATCTCGGGACCCAATCCTCCGGAGCGCAACGGATCTCTGGCCAGAGGGACGGAGGCGGATTGGATCTGTCTGTTCACCAGTTCGGTGTGCCGCTTCCGTATTGCCTCGGCCCGTCTCCGTTCCGCCTCGATCCTCTTTCTCTCGGCCTCGGCTTCTTTCAGCCGTTCTTCCGCGCGGTCCAGTAGCTCCAAGGCATCCAGGTAACGCGTCCCCTCCTTTCCGGCCTTGTTGAGATAGGTGTGAAGAGCCGTGATGGCTTCCTTCGGCAGCCCCAGGGAGCTGGCGATCCTGGCCTGCTTGAAGTGGAATTCATGGGGCAGCTCCAGGTCGTGTTTTTCGTAGAATTCGACAATTTCACTTGCCAGTCGATAGGCCTCCTGGTGCCTGTTTTCGGATATCAGCCGGTCCAGCCGGACCCTGTGCCGGTCGGCCATGATTTCAGGAGGCAGTTGCCCGGCTGCAATCAGGAGGCTTGCCAGCAGGATGGACAGCCAAATCGGATGGTTCCTGTAATTCATCGATTGAATCTCGCGGTCAGAGCAGACTGGTTTTCCAGAATCGCATTTGAAACGGATGGTCCTGCACCTTACGGCGCATAGAGTGTCCTCGCCACGCGGAAGCCGAGTTTGAAGAATCGGAACCCGGCATCGGACTGATCGCGATACGAGGAGCGGTAGCTGCCGCAACGCACAACGCGGCGACCGCAATCGCCATCGCGCGTCCACGGCGAACCGTCCGGGGGAGCGCCGTCATAGTTCTCGTGCCAGCAATCTTCCACCCATTCAGAGACATTGCCGGCCATGTCGTGCAACCCGAACCCGTTCGCCGTGAAAGACCCGACCGGCGCTGTCTTTTCCCATCCGTCGCCGCAGTCCCCGGAACTGGCATGTCGGCACAGATCCTCTTCTCGATATCCCCAATAGAAACGCGTCGTGGCGCCAGCCCGAATCGCGTACTCCCATTCCGACTCGGCCGGCAACCGGTAGGGATGCCCCGTCTCCTCACGCAGCCACTGTACGTATGCCTGGGCGTCGTTCCAACGTGAAATACTCTGCCGTGTTCCACCGATCGCAATTCGCAGTGGCAACCACTGCATGCGACAAGGAGAAAATCACGACGAGCACTGCAATTTGGATTTGCACGTCTGGCTGCCCCCAGTGACGGTCCACTCGGATCTCCGGCGGAGTCACAGACCGGGCCACACAAGGCCCCTCTATCTCTTCTCCCGCCACCATTTCCTGAGGTTCTTGGTCACGCGCTCAGTTTTCTCCCACCCATAGCGGCCTTCGACCCACAGGGTCACCTCCAGAACTTCGTCATCGACAAACCCGTGAATTTGCACAGTATTGAAGTGCGATGCCTCACCCCCCACCACCTCGTAAACCGGCACATGGTATTCGTCCCCAAGTCGGCGCACAAAGAGGGTTTCGGCGCATTGATCACTGTTCAAATGATCCTGGTAGGTGACCAAGACGACCTCGAATTTCGAAGACTCGAAGCGTTGCACCTCAAGTTTGGTATAAATATCCCACTGCACCCAGGGCTGCAAGCGAGCGATATCAGGCAGCAGGTTTTGCAACCAAGCCCTGGATCGACGTGAAAGGCGCCCTATTTCGGCAAGCACCTCCTTCACACGGGTGTGATATTCGTTGTCGGCCGCCTTGCCGGCGCACAGGCATGGAAAGAAACTGTCGTCCCACTCCCAGACCGACTCGTCGTCCGAACAATCAACAAGCTCGGGACCGCTGTCCACATGACTGGTGGTTTCTTCAACAAGAATGTAGTTATGGCCGGAGTAGAGTACGATGTCGTATCCCGGATCGGGCGCACCGCCGCTCCAATAGTTCATCAGAAGCCTGAGGCGATCCGATTCCGGATCGAAACAGACCCCCGTCACTGTATTCTTGTAACTACCGGGGATCACGTCGACCAGCCTCCCATCGGCGTAGAAGGCCAGGCGGTTACTCCCGTACCAAAAGATACCCGAGGGGACTGGCCCATCTGGGGCGTTCAGATAGCGACTGACATTGTAATCGTCACGGGGGTCAGGAAGACCCCTGATGGTGACCCGACTCTTTCTCGTGCTCCAGGGAAAGAATGGGCCGTTAAAGCTGAACTCGGAATACAGGGAAGGTTCCACGACAACCGAGATGTCGCTAACGGTAACAGGGTCTTTGTGCCGCTCCCTGTAACGGCGAACTGAACAATGGTTGCCGGCTTCCTGGTAGGCTTCGGTGAAGCCTCGGAGGGAGAAATTGCCCACAGAGACGCCGTCGGAAGCCCCTCCGAGTTCGATGTCGACCTTCGCGGCTTCCCCTGCCTTCATGTCTTCGACCAATTTCGCATAGAAGTCGGCAAAGTCAGGCATTGGATTCGCCAGCATTTTCAAGGGGAAATCTTTCGCCGAACCAATCTTCACCCTGATTTCCATGGCAAGCGAACCCGCATCCCTGGTCAATCGGGCCATGTCCGAAGCCTCACCGAGTGAACGGCCGGTCACCTGGAGCCGCACGTCACCCAGTCCCTGCGTCACCTCCGAGGATGGGATCAGCTTCGTCTCGGCATAGCAGAGGCGCAACTTTCCCTCGCCAAGAACGTGAGAGGTCCAGTCGCCGTAGACGCCGACCGTCTCTATCGACGCTCCCGGCATCGACATTGCCATTGCAGGGATCAGCGTGGCCAACGCAGTAGTGGTGAGAATCACGAGTCGTTGCATTTCTCCTCCATGCACCAAGGTTCCCTGGTAGCTTGGGATCATCCTGGAATTCATGGCGGCAAGAGCGAGGCTGTCGGGGTATACTGTCGGAGGTATGTCTGCGCCGGTGCTGACCGGTCCTGGCCGTCGCCGGCGTGGCCGAACCTTTCTCCCTCTTTCGATTGAATCGTATCCACGGGTCGGGTGAGCGAAGCCACCCCATCCGGAAAGGGAGAAAGCGGATGCCGACCTCGTCCAAGCCTCAAACCAGCGCAATCCATCGGGTCCTGATCGACAGCGGCGCCGACCCCAAGCTGATCCATCCCGCCATCGAGGAGATCCGTCATTTGAGTGGCCAGAACGTCATCACCGCCATCGGAGCCCAGATCACCGAGCTTCGGTTTGAGATGCAAGCTCGAATCGATAGCCTCCAAACGGAGATGAACACCCTGAACAAGTTCATCTGGGCGCTCATCAGCCTCCTGTTCATTCCCATGCTCGGCCTGCTTTACAAGATCCTCACGTCGTGACCCAAACCGATTTTGGCAGGGAGAAGGTACGGGGACGTTGTTGAATTGCTGGAATGACTCTGTTCCGGCTTCTGAGCCTTGGCTGGGAGAAAACGAACAACCGGTGCTCAGTCAGGTCTGGCTCAACGGCCCTGGTTCGCAACTCACACTGTCAAACTACGCGGTATCCAGCCCTTGCAGCCATTTCCAAAGCATTTCAGAATCGCCCCACCGGGTATTTCCAGTCATTCCAGTAGTTCAACAACGTCCCCTAAAACCTGCGTAGTGACCATCGTTTTCCTATAAGGAATCTGCTCGCACTGGCCCACTTCTGCGTGGCAAACAATTTTGTCTCTGTCCATGACGTACACGCGATAGCTTGAGTCCAAGGTCCTTTTGTCCTTGCACCAATCCTCAAACCAAGGGAACGGCTGCGCGCAAAGAACTTCCGTAAACACTTCAGAATAGTACGGTGCTTGTCTAACATTCTCCGTCGCTGGCTCTTGTGAGTTGTCGCCGTTCTCAGTGTCCGCAGGTTTCGCTTGCAAGAATACTGCGGTTCGCGAAGTCGTGCCTACGAGATGAACTCCTGTCAAGTACGTCTGGTCCATCATCGTTGCGGACTCCATACCGCCATTCTTGCTGAAGTAATGCCACACCGAAATCCCCTGGTGATACCCCCACAATGACGCGCCAAACATCATTAACAGGAAGAGCGAAAACGCCAAAAACGTCGGGCGATCCAGGAAAAACAATACAGGCCGCGGACGACCCAATTTCTCGCAACCCCACCTCAGGACTCGGAAAAATATCTCCGCCCCCGTTAGTACAATCAGAGCGATGGGGACGACATTAATTGCTTGGATAACTAGGTCGTCCCACACCCAATAGGCAAAGACGAACTGCTTTGCTGCCGCCCTATAAAAAAACAGCATCTGCACGGCGCCAGATGCGATCAAGCTTCCAATGACGAAGGACGTAATCTGTATCCTACTGTACTCCGACATCCTGAAGAATGCCTGGGAAGCAAAGAGGGGGTTCCTTACTCGCCCTGCTTTTAAGACGATCTCAGTCCATCTCTTTCGCCAGTATCTTAAGGACTGTACCGTTTCGTCGAAGTCTGAAGGAGCCGTCCCCAAGGCATTCTCGACTCGACTTGCAAGTTTGTCAGATAGCTGACTCTTAGGGTCGAACTTCATCGCCCTCAGTGCGGATCTCACACACCTGGCTACTAGCTGTAGCCGCTTATCCGCCAGATGGCGAACCTCCATAATTTGTTTGCTGAAACGCCAGTTGATTCCCTCCCTGAGGTGTCTCTCACAGTAGCGTATCCGTTTTTCGGTTGCTATCGCTTGGCCCTGTGATGGCAGATCATCCGCCATTGCTTCTAGATGCCGTACTTCTCGTTTGGCCAGCCACTCGCGAAGACGCCGTATGGTCTGTCTCATATCAGTCGTCCTCCTTCTCTTCCGGCACGACGGTGGTGCACTCGCTACCTACAGGCTTGTGCACTTCCATCATGCAGTCTGAAATCCGCCACGCTTGCTTACATAGGTCCAGATAGGAGTCTTCGATCTGCGAGAAGTGTTCCTCTGGATCTTCCATTCCCGCAATTAGTTTGTGAAGCGCAAAGGCCGCAAAAACCATGCGAGGGTCAATAGGCAAGTATTTATCGTTCATGGGGTCACTTCACCTCCGTCGATAGCTCGATCGCGGTTATTAACACCGAAATCCAGCGCCTTAGCCGGTTTTTTCTGAGGAAAGTAAGAGGACCTTGTTGAATTACTGAAATAACTTTTTTCGGCTTCTGAGCCTTGGCTGGCAGGAAACGAGCGGCCGACGCTGAGTCAGGCCCGGCTCAACGGCCCTGGTTTGCGGCTCACCCTGTCGAACTACCCGGTATCGAGTCCTTGCTGCCCTATCCAAGGCGTTTCAGAATTGTCCCGCCCGGTAGTTCCCGCTATTCAACAACGTCCCCTGTTTCTCCCGTTTTCTTCTTCAGTTCAAAATCTTTCACGAGTCGGAATCCGCGGTCTGGTACTTGGCTTGACTCAAACGACATAACGCTGAGGGCTCTCCTGTATGCGTAAAAGAGGGTGCCGTTGGAGTAAACGACACTATTTTCGAGGGAGGAATACCCTGTACTCGCTGTGAGGTGTTGCTGCGGAGTGTCGCAATCACCGGCATTCTCATCCTGGGGAAAAAGTCCCTTGCCCTCAATGAAGCAGGAAGACACCCACTCCTCGACGTTACCGATCATGTCGTGCAAACCGATCCCGTTCGGTGGAAAGCTTCCCACTGGGGCTGTGAATCTCACTCCATCAAAGCAATCAGTGCCGTATCTTTTGTTAATGGCCGCTCGTTCTTCAAGGTTCGCTCGACCGCAGGGATTCGGCATTGCCTCAGTGTCTTCAAGGGGTTTGGGCAGCATCGCGAGATCAGAACCGGCCCTGGCCGCATACTGCCATTCAACGGCGGTGGGAAGCCGGTAATTGCGTCCGGTTTCCCGCGACAGCCACTTGGTGTAGGCCATCGCATCGCGACGACTCACACAACCAACCGGGTGGGTGTCGGTCTGATCAAATCCCGGGCGTTTCCACGATACATTCCGTAATTCGTAACCGTCCCCATAAAATGGGCAGTTGCCACCTTTTTGCTCTGCTTCGGTGCGATAACGGGTTGCCTTGACAAATCGCCTGAATTCCCCGCGGGTGACTTCATACCTGGAGATGGCGAAGGGCTGCTCGATCTCAACCCACCGAACTCTTGACCCTGATAAGCCCCACACTTTGAAGTCATGTTGGAAACGGCCCTTTGCCACCGTCACCATCTCGGGGCCCAATCCTCCGGAGCTCAACGGATCTCTGGCGAGAGGGACGGAGGCGGATTGGATCTGTCTGTTTACCAGTTCGGTGTGCCGCTTCCGTATCGCCTCGGCCCGCCTCCGTTCCGCCTCGATCCTCTTTCTCTCGGCCTCGGCTTCTTTCAGCCGTTCTTCCGCGCGGTCCAGTAGCTCCAAGGCATCCAGGTAACGCGCCCCCTCCTTTCCGGCCTTGTTGAGATAGGCGTGGAGAGCCGTGATGGCTTCCTTCGGCAGCCCCAGGGAGCTGGCGACCCTGGCCTGCTTGAAGTGGAATTCATGGGGCAGTTCCAGGTCGTGTTTTTCGTAGAATTCGACAATTTCACTTGTCAGTCGATAGGCCTCCTGATGCCTGTTTTCGGATATCAGCCGGTCCAGCCGGACCCTGTGCCGGTCGGCCATGATTTCAGGAGGCAGTTGCCCGGCTGCAATCAGGAGGCTTGCCATAAGGATGGACAGCCAAATCGAATGGTTTCTGTAATTCATCACCCGATTGAATCTCGTGCTCAGAGCAAACCGTTTTTCCGGTATTCGGAATCGCATTTGAATGATACAGAAAATCTCCATGTCAATTGTGTGAATGATTGGCCATTTTTGTGTTATTTTCATGAATCAATCGGCCAGGGTGCTGCCGGCGGCGGCCGGGGAGTTGGGTGAGTCTCGCCCCCGCCTCTTCTGTCAAGACGGGGCGCGGCTGCCCGGGAGCGGGTTTGGAGGGGGAGTCCAACGAGGGCAGGGCATTGAAGAGTCGCGGCGAGTTGGTGCGGGAGATCGAGGTGCTGCGGGACCGCATCTCCAGGCTGAGCGCGGCCGGCCTGCGCATCAGCGCATTTGAAAGGGATGGTCCTGCACCTTACGGCGCATCGAGGGTCCTCGCCACGCGGAAGCCGAGTCTGAAGAATCGGAACCCGGCATCGGACTGATCGGGATACGAGGGGCGGTAGCTGCCGCCGCGCACAACTCGGCGACCGCAATCGCCATCGCGCGTCCACGGCGAACCGTCTGGGGGAGCGCCGTCATAGTTCTCGTGCCAGCAATCTTCCACCCATTCAGAGACATTGCCGGCCATGTCGTGCAACCCGAACCCGTTCGCCGTGAAAGACCCGACCGGCGCCGTCTTGTCCCATCCGTCGTCGCAGTTCCCGGAATTGACATAAGTGAACCCGGGGTCATTCGAAAGTCCTTCAGCCACGTAAGCGACGAATTTTGCAAAAGGCTCAATTGATTATCTTCGGGCATCCACTCCCCAATTTCGCAAAATGTCCTTCAAGAAACTGGCAAAGGCTTGTGCGGTGGGGGGCGGACGCCGGCGCCGTGTAAAGGCGCACCCCCCTACTGCCCCAGCTTCTTGAATGAGTAGGCCAGGCGGAAGTATAGATAGGCGCCGTTGAAGCCCCAGGGCGTGTATTCGCTGTACTGCTCGCCGACGCCGGTTGCGTTGGGAGAGACGTCGGGAAAGGTATTGAAGGCATTGCGGGCGCCGATTGCCAGCCTCGTCTTTTCGCTCAAGGGCACGGCCACCTCCAGGTCGAAGACCGGCTTGCCGCTGAAGAGGGTCTGGGCGCTGTCCCAGTCGAACCAGGCGCCATAGTAGTTGACCCGCCCCAGGACATCCACCGGGCCGATCCGTTGGCTCAGGCTGGCGTTCCAGCGGTTCCTGGGCAGGGCTTCCTGCAGCTCGCGCAGACGCCGGGCCGCGTTGAGCAACTCCGGATTGAAATGGGTCACCCGGGTGTCGGTGTGGTTGAAGACGGCGCTGAACACGGTGCCGCCCTTCATCCGGGGCGGCGCGTAGCTGAAGACCAGGTCGACTCCCCGGGTGGTGGTGGAGATGTCGTTGGTGAAGAAGCGAAAGCTTGCCAGTCCGCGAGCGTTTTCCACCCCTTCCGCCAGGAGCTGATCGACCTCCGAGGGCGTGAGGGTGAAGTCCCGGGTCACGGCCAGCCGGTCGTCCACCTCGATCCGGAAATAATCGGCCGTGAGGATCAGCGTCCCCTGTTCGAGAACAGCGCCGGCGGTGTAGTTGACCGAGGTCTCGGGTTTGAGCGGCTCACCGCCCCGCAGCCGCGCCACGGGAAAGATCGACGGAATGGTGCCCCGCTCCACCAGGTCGCCCAGGGCAGGGTCGAAAATGGTCGACAGGTTGAACGCGTTCTGCTGGCCCGGCGTGGGGGCGCGGAACCCGGTGCTCAGGCCGGCTCGGAGCGAAAAGGGATCGGCGAGCCGGAGGCGGCCCGACAGCTTGCCGTTGACCGTGGTGCCGAAATCCTCGAAGTTCTCGATGCGGGCCGCCGTACCCACCGTCCAGCGGTCCCCGGCGCCCGAAAGTTCGACGTCGCCGTAAGCCGCAACATTGCTGCGGTTCCACTTGCCGGCTGCTTGCGGGCTGTAGCCGCTGAAGCCGTTGGAACCGGCGCTGAAGCCTTGAGCGGCGTAGGGGCCGACTTCCCAGGACCCCCGTTGTCCCAGCCGCGTCCTGTATTGTTCGTTCCTCCACTCGGCCCCGGCGGCAAGGTTGAGCCTGTCGCTGACGGCGTGGGAGACATCCAGGTTGAGGCTGACCTCCTGCTGCCGATTGCTGCCCAGGTCGAAGTCGGTGGGGGTATCCGGACCGAGCGAGGCGTTGACCGTGTTGCTGATGAACAGGTCGGTCCGGTGAGACCCGACGCTGATGCTCCCGTCCCAGGCGAAACCCTTGCCGGCAAAGCCGCGTATTCCGGCGACCACCGCACCATCGGACACCAAGCCTCCGAAGTTGGGCGTGAACCCTCCGGGGAAGATTTCCTGGAAGGAGAAGCAATCGGGGTCGGCCAGCACCCTCCCCAGGGGCTCCGAGTCCGGCACGTGATCGGTGACGGGTACGGTGGGACAGTTGGCCGAGGGACCGCCGCGCGCGGCCGACACGTCGCCGATGAGCAGGGTTCGACCGCTGTCGGCGGTGAAGACGCCCCCGCGCGTGTTGGGGTTGCGGAAGAAGAAACCGCCGGTCACCTCCTTGCTTGCGTAGCCCGTGTGGCCATAGAACTGCAGGCGATCGCTGAGAGGAAAGCCGAAATTGCCGAAGAGCTTGAGGTCGCCGTCAACCTCCGGAGAGCCCCAGATCTGGGCGGGGGCCCGCACGTGGCTATTGCCGGCCGCCACCAGGGCCGCCACGTCGCTACGCTGGACGCTGCGGTCGGTCGGCTCGGCGCCGCCGTACTCGAAGCTGAGGTTGGCGAAGCCGGTCTCGCCCAGCGGCAAGCCGGCGTTGCCGGCCACACTGTAGGTGGCGCCGTCCCATGCCTCCGGGTAGGTGCCTGCGTTGAACTCGAGACTGCCGCCCGAACGGCTGTCCTTGGGCTGCAGATTGATGACTCCGGCAATGGCGTCGGAGCCGTACTGGGCCGCCGCTCCGTCGCGCAGCACCTCGGCCTGGCGCAGGGCGATGGCCGGGATGCCCGAGATGTCCGGCCCCTGTGACCCGAAGGCCACGCCGTTGCCGCCGTGCCAGTCGATGATGGAGGAGCGGTGGCGTCGCTTCCCGTTGACCAGAACCAGCGTGTGGTCGGGCGCCAGGTTGCGCAGCATCACGGGCCGTACCACGGTGGAGGCGTCGCTGATCGGCTGGGTGTTGACGTTGAAGGAGGGAACCAACGCCCGCAACTGGGTCGCCAGGTCCCGGCTCCCCTGGCTGGTGAAGTCATCGGTGCGGATGACGTCCACCGGCACGGTGGACTCGGTCACCGACCGCGGCTCGGCCCGGCTGCCCACCACCACGATCGAGGTGGTGACCGCCCCCAGTTCCAGCGAGAAGTTGCGCACCACCGCTTGGCCGGCAATCAGCTCGACGTCGCCGGCGGTGGCAGGCTCAAAGCCGGAAGCCTCCACCGTCACCGTGTAGACCCCGGCGGCCAGGGTCAACTGGTAGCCACCCACGGAATCGGTGGAGCCGGTCACCTCGGCTCCGGTGGCGTCGTGGGTCGCGATGACTTCCGCGGCAGGGATGGCCGAGCCGAAAGCGTCGCTCACCTCGCCTCGCAGCGTACCGGTTTCCTGAGCGTAGGCTGTGCCGAAATTTGCGATCAGGAGCAATGCAACCGTCAAGACAGCAAGTCTGTGGAACATGAGTCCCTCCTGTTGAATCGTTCTCCAAAGAGCCTTTTGCAAAATTCGTCAGTCAGTTCTTTGGCGGCCCAAAGACTCCCTTTGCAACTCGCCGCTCCGCAAATCGCCTGGACCGCGTTGTCGCGCAAGAAATTCACACTCCAGTTGACATCCACGAAACCATACACCAGCGAGCCTTTTGCAAAATTCTTCCAGTAAGCGGGATTTATTATCGGGAAGGGTCGTGCCCCCCGGGAGCGCGGGCGTCCCGCCCGCATCGGTCCGGGCGCAGCCCGGCCGGTCCGCTCTGCCTTCGATTCACGCAAAGGGCGCCGATTCTCCGCATTCGCCTTGGGGAAGAGCACCCCGCAACGGCAAGTCCGGCGCACAGTCGGAGGCAGTGGCGGTGGCTCGCATCCTGTTTGCAGAAAAAAGGTGCGGGCGGGACGCCCGCGCTCCCGGGTGGGCTTCCCCCCCCATGACCGATTCCGAATTTTGCAAAAGGCTCCAGCGAGCCTTTTGCAAAACTCGGAGCGGGGCAGGGCTTTGGACCGGTGAAGGTGATGTTCTGCTGCTGAATAGCCGACAGCAAAGACCGTTTTGAATGGGAACACCCGGATCCGAAGGCTGGAGGGCAGGTTTTCTCCGCGTGCAGGCACAACTCACCCTCCCTCTGCCCTTTCAGCAGGTATTCCCTATCCTGCGCGTTAGGCTCAACTCCGGTTTCCAGGCAGTCCGGCTCTTGAGCCTGGGCGGATACCGCCAGCAGGACGGATATTGCGATCGCACTGCAACAGGGTTTCATGGGTTTCCCTTCCAGCCATTTCCAAGGCCATTCAGAATCCCCGCACCGGTCATGTCCAGTAACTCAACAACGTCCCCCTGTTTTTCCTTGCATTTCCAAATATTGCTCACCATCGTACGATAAATATCCACGCCAATAGTGTGAATAGTTGTCCATTTTGTATGTTATTTTCATGAATCAATCGACCAGAGTGCTGGCGGCGGCGCCCGTGGAGTCGGGTGAGTCTCGATCCTGCCTCATTTGTCGAGACGGGACGCAGCCGCCCGGGAGCGGGTTTGGATGGGGAGTCCGGCGAGGGAAGGGCATTGAAGAGTCGCGACGAGTTGGTGCGGGAGATCGAGGTGCTGCGGGAGCGCATCTCCAGGCTGAGCGCGGCCAGCCTGCGCATCAGCGCAAGCCTCGACCTCGACACCGTCTTGTCCGAGGTTGTGGAGAGCGCCCGGGCGCTGACCGGAGCCCGCTATGGCGGCATCGCGACCATCGGTGACGCAGGAGAACCCGAGGAATTCGTCTCGTCCGGCTACACCGCCGACGAGCACCGCCAAATCGTGGAGTGGGCCGACGGACAGAGAGTGTTCGAACACTTCCGAGACCTGGAGGGATCACTGAGAGTTTCGGACCTTCCCGGCCGTGTCCGGTCGCTTGGCATTTCCCCCCACCCGATCCTGCCGAAGACCATTCAGGCAACGCCGATGCGTCATCGCGGGGTGAATGTCGGCAACTTCTTCTTGGGCGGGAAGGCGGGCGGACGGGAGTTCACCAGCGAGGACGAGGATATCCTGCTGCTGTTCGCCGCCCAGGCGGCGACGGCGATCGCCAACGCGCGCACCTACCGTGACGAGAATCGGGCCCGGGCCGACCTGGAAGCCCTGGTCGACACCTCGCCGGTGGGCGTGGCGGTCTTCGACGCGAGGACGGGCCAGCCGGTGTCGTTCAATCGGGAGGCGAGGCGGATTGTCGGGGACCTGATGGCGCCGGGCCAGTCGGTGGAGCAGTTCCTGGAGGTCGTGAAATACCGGCGGGCCGACGGACGCGAGATCTCCTTGAAAGCGTCTCCCTTGACGCAACTGCTGAGCAGCGCCACCACGGTGCGCGCCGAGGAGATCGTGCTGGAGGTTCCCGGTGGCCGGAGCGTCACCACCCTGGTCAACGCCGCCCCGGTCCGTTCCGAGGATGGCGTGATCGAGTCGGTGGTCGTCACCTTGCAGGACATGGCGCCGCTGGAGGACCTGGAGCGGTCGCGGGCCGAGTTTCTGAGCCTGGTGAGTCACGAACTGCGGACGCCGCTGGCCGCGATCAAGGGCTCGGCCGCCACCGTGCGGGACGCCTCTCCGGATCCGGCCCCGGGCGAGATGCGGCAGTTTCTCCGCATCATCGAACAGCAGGCCGATCACATGCGACGTCTGATCAACGACCTGCTGGATGCGGGGAGCATCGAGGCGGGCACCCTGTCGGTCACGCCGGAGCCGGCGGAGGTAGCCGACCTGGTGGAACGAGCCAGGAACGCCTTCCTGAGCCGGGGCGCCCGGCACGACATCCTGATCGACCTGCCACCGGACCTGCCCCGGGTGATGGCCGACCCGCTTCGCATCGTCCAGGTTCTCAACAACCTCTTTTCCAACGCGTCGAGGCTGTCTCCCCAGGAGCTCCCCATTCGGGTTTCAGCCGTCCGGGAGGGGCTTCAGGTGGAGATCTCGGTCTCCGATGAAGGCGCGGGCATACCGCCGGAGCAGTTGGCGCACCTGTTCCGCAAGTACGCGCGTGTGGGAGACGGCGGAGACGGAATCAGGGGGTCGGGCCTGGGGCTGGCCATCTGCAAGGGGCTGGTGGAAGCCCATGGGGGCCGCATCCGGGCCGAAAGCGGCGGAGAGGGATTGGGCGCGAGGTTCACTTTCACGATTCCGGCAGCCGAGGAGACCGCCGGCCGCGCGATTGCCGGCGTCGCCCCCGGTTCCTCGCGCTCGCCCCGGCAAGCACGGGAGAAAGCAAGGATCCTGGTGGTGGACGACGACCCGCTGACGCTCCGTTTCGTTCGGGACGCTCTTTCGTCCGCGGGTTACGAGGCGCATGTGACAGGGGACTCGAGGGATCTGTCAGGCCTCATCAATAGCGGGAAGCCCCACTTGGTCCTGCTGGACCTGATGCTGCCCGGGACCGATGGCATCGAGTTGATGGAGACGGTCCCGGAGCTGGCCGATCTGCCGGTCATCTTCATCTCCGGCTATGGAAAGGACGAAACCATAGCCAAGGCACTGCAGCAGGGAGCGGCCGACTACATTGTCAAGCCCTTCTCCCGGACGGAGTTGACAGCCAGAGTCCAGGCGGTCCTGCGCAGAGTCGCCGGGCCGCCCGAACCCTTCAGGCTGGGAGAGCTGGCGATC
Organism: Terriglobia bacterium; assembly: GCA_963665655.1. Classification (GTDB taxonomy): domain Bacteria; phylum Acidobacteriota; class Terriglobia; order Versatilivoradales; family Versatilivoraceae; genus Versatilivorator. The sequence continues at coordinate 1,104,758 of OY762429.1, read as the reverse complement.
GACTACGAAGCCCGCCGGGTGACGGTAGCCGGCAGGTCGCTGGAACTGACGGCTACCGAATTCGATTTGCTCAGTGTCCTGTCGGTCAACGCGGGCCGGGTCGTCACCTACGAAACACTGCTGCGCAAGGTGTGGAACCGGCAGGAAGGCGATCCTCAGGTGGTTCGCACTTACGTAAAGCGGCTCCGCCGCAAGCTTGGCGATGACGCGGAGGGTGCCGCCTACATCTTTACGGTTCGCCGGGTCGGCTATCGCATGGCCAGGCCGGGCGAAGTGTAGGGCCTGGACTCCGGATGACGCCGCCCTTGGTCGTGCTTGGACGGCCTTGCCCCCGGCGTGCGGATGATTGGAGAAACCCGCTGGGGCGGCCGCCTGCAGCACCGCAGGAAACTCTGCGGCGGCCGAAGGGACAGGATGCGGGCGGGACGCCCGCGCTCCCGGGGGATGCCCCAAATACAGCTTTGACTTGCCCGAACACAATACGGGACGCCCGCGCTCCCGGGGGATGCCCTCCCGGTGGCGTGGCGGGGCATCCGGGGCCGCCAGGCTTGAAAGAAAGGAGAACTTTCATGGCAAGAATCCGCCTCGTCGACCAAGGGGTCGTCTACCGCAATACCAACCCGGGCTACGAATTCCACTTCGCCTGCCACAGCCACCTGGTGCAGTTGACGCCGGGGGAACTGCTCTGCACCTTCCAGCGGGGCCAGGCCCTCTACAGCCTGGACTCGGTGATGGTGCAGGCCCGCTCCACCGACGGCGGGCGGAGCTGGCGGGCCGAGGGACTGATCCATGACGCCTCCGGGGACGACCGGGCCTGTTCCTACCACGCCCCCATGGGCACTTGCCTGCCCGACGGCTCCCTGCTGATGACCGCCCAGCGCTGGGATCGGTCCGACCCGACCCATCCGCTCTTCAACGAGCGGACCGGCGGCATTTTCCCGGCCGACACCCTCTTCTACCGGTCCGGCGACAAGGGGGCCAATTGGTCGGGGCCGCAGGTGCTGCAGGGTCCCGAAGGCATGGTGATCACGCCCAGTTGCTCGGCGGTGGTCTTGTCGAACGGAGACTGGTTCCAGGCTTTCGACCAGTGGCACGCCTACCACGATCCCGGTCCCTACCAGCCCCGGACGGTGGGGCTGTTTTCCTCGGACCAGGGCCGAAGCTGGGGAGATCCGGTGATTTTCGGAGTGGGGTCAGGAACCGGCAAGGGCCACTGGCACGGCCGGGTCGTCCGGCAGCGCGACGACAGCCTGTTCGCCCTTTTCTGGACGGCCGATCTCGAGTCGGGGAAGAACCTGACCCTGCACGCTTCCACCGGCACGCCGGACGGGCGGGAGTGGTCGGAGCCGGTCCCCACCAATATCCCCGGACAGACCAACTGGGCCGTCGACCTGGGCGGCGGCCGCATGGCGGTAGTCTATTCCGTTCGGGAGACCGCCCCTCCCGGGTTCTTCGCGGCCTGCTCCCGGGACGGAGGCCTCACCTGGGACCTCGACCACCAGGTCCAGGTCTGGGACGCCACCGGCCGCGACAAGATCGGGACCGACGCGCCCGAGTCCTACCCGCGGTCCCACGACAGCATCGCCTTCGGGGCTCCCATGGCGACCGTGCTGGACGACGGCGATATCCTGGCGACCTTCTGGTGCACCGAGGTGTCGGTCACCCAGATCCGCTTTGCCCGTCTGAGGGTGGAGTAGCGGGTTCAGGGAGTTTCACCGGGACTGTATCTCGACCCGCTGGGCCGTCGAGGACTGCTTGTAGCGGGCCTGGGCCGCCGCGTCGATGGTGGAGGAGGCGGCGTCGTAGACGATGGCCAGAGCCCGCCGGGAAATCCGGCTGGGGTTGGCGTCGGCGCGGTGGATGATGTCGCAGTGGTGGGCCAGCAGGTCTCCCGGGGAAGCCAGGGCCTTGACTTCGGCGGCTGCATCCTCGGGCCCCCAGTCGCTCAGGCCCTGGGAAAACCCCAGGATGTTGGATACCCGGTGAGGGCGGATGCCCTTGCGGTGGGAGCCCCGGACGTAGCGGATGCAGCCGTTCTCCTCGCTCACCGGGTCCAGCGGGAACCACAGGGTCACGGCCTGGCTGGGGACCAGGCAGAAATAGTAGCCGTCCTGGTGGGGCGGGGTGGGCTTTCCGATTCCCGCCGGCTTGTTGAACAGCTCCACGCCTCGAAGAACCACCGGCGTGTCCAGCAGGGCTTCGGCCAGCCTGGCGAACTTGGGCAGAGCGGTAATGGACTGGAAGAAGGGGTCGTGGGTCTCCATTTGCTGCATCTGCTTGAGGGTTTCGGCGCGCCCCTGGACCTCGTAGAAGACGTCGGTGGGGGGGAGGCCGGGCGCGATCTCCCGCAGGTAGCGCTGCAAGTTCTCCTCCAGGTTCCGCACTTCCTCCGGTGTCAGGTAGCCCTGGAGCCTGACGAAGCCATTCCTGGAAAACTCCTGGTGATACCGTGAATAGGGATTCATGAGCGGCTGTCTCCTCGGTGGAATGAAATGGGAGGTTTCGTTCCTCGCACCCGTCCCGCGCTGTTTCCCTCGAAGTCCCTGAACTTCGATTGACACTCGAAGCGAAACCATACACCATGGCTGTTCCGTTGGCAAACCGCGCCGCGGCCCGGTTTGCGGCCTTCCGGCGGTGCCGGTTTGCCCGGAGCGAACGACTCCCACCCCTTTCGAGAGGACCCATCCATGATCGAGGTCATAGAAGACATCACCCTCTACGACAATCCCAGGCCTCAGGTCCACAGCCGCCACGGGATTTTCCCCGGCTTGCTGGAGTTGCCCGGCGGGGAGCTGCTGAACCTGTTCGTGCTTGGAGAAGCCTTCGAGTCGCCCAACTCCACCACCCACGTCTCGCGGTCCCGGGACGGCGGCAGAAGCTGGACCCTGCAGGGGCCGCTCTACGACAAGTCGCTGGACCCGGTGGTGACCAGCGATTGCCTGAAGGCCACCCGGCTGCGGGACGGCCGCCTGATCGCGGTCGGCTATTGCTTCTACCGCCACGACCTGGAGCAGGGCATCAGCATCGAAGAGACCGGAGGCATCCTGCCGGGAGACGACATCGTTTCCTTCTCCGAGGACGACGGCAGGACCTGGACGGTCCCTCGGGTCATTCCCCGCAGCCACCCGGAACTGCTGGAGATCTCGGGTCCCTGCATTCAGACTGCGGACGGCGACCTGCTGGCCGTGGCCGGCATCTTCAAGATGCCCGACGGCTCCAACCCCTCCGGCCAGTACGGCGTCCTGTTCCGGAGCCGGGATAATGGGGAAACCTGGGACGACAGAGGCCGCTTCTTCGACCTGCCGGGCAGAGAAGTGACGGCCTGGGAGTCACGGATCTGCGAGATGCAGCCCGGACGGGTGGTGGCCATCACCTGGGCCTACGATTTTCCGGCCTCCAAACACCTGCCGAACTACGTGGCCATTTCCCGGGACAATGGCCGCACCTGGCTGGACCCGATCAACACCGGTCATCAGGCCCAGGCCTCCAACCTGATGTGGCTGGGCGACGATCTGCTGTTGACCATCCACTGCCACAGGGAGGGAGATCTGGGCGTCTGCGTCCGGATCGTCGACCTGGCGGGAGATCGCTGGAAGACGCTGGAGGAGAAGTTCATCTGGAACGCGGGCCGGTCTCTGGCGACCGAATCCGGCCAGGTGATCCACGAGATGTTCCAGTCCCTGCGGTTCGGCCAGGCCTCGCTGCTGCCCCTGCAGGACGGCACCGTCCTGGCCGCCTACTGGACCATCGAGGAGGGGCAGGGCAGAGTCCGCGGACACCGCCTGAAAGTCAGCGCCTGATGGGCAAGCCGGTGGCGCTTTACACCCTGTGATTTACAGAAAGAATTAACATCGATGCACAGGATTTTCAGGATTATTTCTGAAAGTCCGTTGTCCTTTAATCCAAGGCATCCACAAGCCCGAGCCGGATCATTGTCCGAGCCGGATTTTCGTTGTACCGCCCCCGAGTAGAAATCTCCCGTCTTTTTTATCCTGTGCATCCTGTGCATCGATGTTAATTATGAAAAACATCGATTCCCCGCCTTGCCGGCCCGGTGCCGCCTACCTACCCCGTCAGCCTTCGTCTTTCTGCGACTCTCCATCAAGAGGGGAGTGATCCCCCAGGAGCGCGGGCGCCTCGCCCACACCTTGTTCCTGCTGAGACATACTTCCGCGGTAGTCCCTGGCCAACCGCACCAACATTCGTGTTGATTCGTGTCCATTCGTGGTTCGTCTTTTTTGACGATCGACCGATTCCAGGCGAATGATGCGCACGCCAAGGCAGTCTGGCTGACCCCTAACAATACGCGGCGGCGGTGAGGGCGTAGACCCGGGCCACCCGGACCAGCTCGTCCAGCGTGACCGTCTCGCTGACGGTGTGGGCGCCGCGGGCCAGGGGGCCGTGGGTCAGGGCGGGGATGCCGGCCCGGTTGCAGAAGGCGTTGCCGTCGTCCACAAAGGGCTTGCCTCCAAGGGGCAGGGGCTTTCCGGCGGCGGCCGTGTGGGCCGACTGAAGTGCCAGGACCAGGGGATCGGCGGGGTCGATGTGAAAGGCCTCGGCCATGAAGTGGAAGTCGGCCGAGATTCGGGTCCGGGTTTCACGCGCCAGTTCCTGCAATCGCCGGTGAAAGTCGGCCTCCACCTGCGTTCCCGAGCCCGGAGTCACCCAGCGCCGGATGCCGTTGAGGCGGCATTCCCGGGGGGACTGGTTGTAGATCTCGCCCGAGTGGAACTTGCCGATGAAGACCGAGTCGTTCCCGGCGTAAGGGTCGCGCTGCTGCTCCAGCTCCAGATGCCAGCGGGCGAAGCGGGCGGCAAGCTCCACCCCGGTTCCCAGCACGTCGGGCAGCCCCTCCGGGCGCAGCACCTCGTGGACCGGCGGCTCGTCCCGGCTGATGGTGATCTCAAAGATGCCCGACCCCCGCCCGGCCAGGGGCAGCCGATCCCCCAGGTATTCCGGAAGCAGCACCCCGTCTCCCGTGTAGCCGGCATCGATCAGGGCCCGCAACTGGCGGCCGTCACCCCAAGGGCCCTCGTGGTGGTCGTGGGCGGTCAGCAGGATCCCACCTCCCGACAAGCCGCCGGTCTCCTGGAGGACCCGAAGAGCCTCCACGAAGGCGGCGATCCCCCCTTTCATATCGGAGGCCCCGGAGCCGTGCAGCACCCCCTGCGCGAAGCGGGGAGGCGCAAAGGGCAGGTGGACGGTGTCCAGGTGCCCGTCGAACTGCAGGGTGCGGCCGGGCCTGCCGCTGTCGAGACGGGTGACCACCGCCGGGGACTCGGGCCAGTCGGCGTCCGGACGTTCCACCTCGAATCCGTCCTTCCGGAGAATGGCGGCCAGCCGGTTAGCCGCGGCTCCGGCGCTTCGGGTGGGACTGGGAACTTCCACCAGGGCCGTGGCCGTCTGCAGCAGGCGCTCGGGGTTGACGGCCGCCAGCAGCGTCTCGGTGATCGAGGGGGGCAGGGTGTGTTCAGCCATTGTCTTGGTGGCCCTCCGTAGATGCATCTTTCCCCTGACGGCTACTCCGGACGGAACTCTCCGATGAAGGTCCATTCCGACCGCCGCCGGAAAGACTCGATCCTGTTCTCTCCCCCGGCGCCGATGATGCGGCCCTCGTGCCAGGCAAACTTGTCCACGAAGGCTTCTTCGGGCAGGGGTGTCCGCCGGCTGTACTCCAGGGTTTGCAGGTCGAACTGCCACACCGTCCTGGCAAAGCTCATGAAGAGGATTCTCCCCGGAATATGGAGCGGAACCAGCGGCCGGGCCTCCAGGGTCTCGTCGGGCAGGGGAGGGAGTGCCTCCCAGAGGTCCTGCTTGAGGTCGTAGTGCAGGGCCTGGCTGAACCGGATTGGCGGGGCTCCGGCCTCGGGCGTGTCGATCCCGCCGAACAGCCAGAAGTTCTTCTCGTCGCCCTCGGCCGCGAACAGCCACCGTTTTCCGCCCGGATAGGGGGACAGCTCCCGCCAGCCCTTTTCGGGCGCGGCCGTGTCCAGGACGCTCAAGCTGTTGGTGGCCGTCCTGGAGGTGCAGCAGGTGCCCGCCTCGTCGGTGGGTTCGAAGCGCTCCACTCCGCCCAGCAGATAGAGGGATGACCCGGAACTGCCGGCCCATCCGAACAGGCGGGTCCGGGGCAGTTCGCCGAAGACCTCCCACTGGTATCCGTCTCCCTTCCGGGACAGCCTCAGGATCTTTCGGATCTCCTGGCGGCCGTCGAAGCCGCCCAGGACGTAGAGCCGGTCCTCCACCACGGTATAGGCCGAGTAGCCGAAGGGCAGGGGCGCATCCGGCAGCCGCTCCCAGGTTTCGGTTTCGGGATCGAAGGCGTGGGTGCTGGCCGAGAAGATCTTCTGGGTCCAGTTGCCCTTTTCCCCCTCCCACCAGGTGCCGCCCGCGATCACGAACTTCCCGTCCAGCAGGCCGGCGGCATGGCCGGCCCGCGGCTCGGGAAGGGGCGTGGACTTCCTCCAGTGGAGCTTGGCCCCGGAGGCAGTCGGGTCCGAGGCGGGGGCGCATCCCGGAGCGGAGCAGAGGACCGCCAACCCAAGCAATAACGGGATCGCGCCGCCCAACCGCCTGCTGTCGTTCATGGTGACACCCTTTCCGCCGCGCAGCCGCGGTCACTCCATTTGGATCTCGACCCGATCCAGGACAGGGTAGAGATCTCCGTTGCCCGATTCCAGCACGGCCCGGTACTGCAGGCGCCGGTCCCCGGGACTCAGCTCGAAGCTCCCCTCCGCCAGCGGGCGCCAGGCCTGGCCGGCCAGTCCCTTGGACTCCGGCGAGGATCGGACCTGGAAGCTCAGCCCGGTTCCCCTGGGCTGCTCGGCCCGGAAGGTCAGCCGGCCCGCCGAGACCTCCCGGTCCCAGGCGAAGACCGAGGATCGGTAGACCTGCTTCCACTGGCGGTGATGGATATGCCCCACGTCCTGGATCCACATCCAGTGGGTGCCGATGGTCGGCAGGGTTTCCACCCGGGGATTTCGGAACCGGTTCCCGTCGTTGTAGAAGACCTTGGAGTCGGTGTGGTGGTTCCCGTCCCGCGTGTGGCAGGAGACGGCCAGGTCCAGGCGCCCGTCCTGATCGAAGTCGCCGGCCATGGCGTCGTGAGCCGAGTCGGTGATGAGGATGGTCCGGTTCCGGGTTCCGAACCCCTGGGGGCCTCCCCAGTAGAGGTAGGAGGCCACCGATTCACGGGTCAGCTCCGCCAGGTAGTGGGGCGAGAACAGGTCCAGGTAGCCGTCGCCGTCGAAATCGGCCACGGCCATGCCGATGGGGGTGAACCCGGGGAGCCATTGGGCGTTGGAGGATCGGAATTCTCCGTCCTCGCCCCAGAAGATGGAGAGTCCCATGTCGTGGTGGTGGGACACCGGGTCCCGGTAGCTGCTCACCGCCAGGTCCAGTTGCCCGTCACCGTTGAAGTCGGCGGTTTCCAGGCTGATGGGGAAGGGGGTGCGGAGCTGGCTGCGGCGCTCCGGGGAGAACTTGTCCGGGCCGCCCCAGAGGATGTGGAGGCGGTTCTGCTGGGAGGAGACGAAGGCGGTGTCCAGCCAGTCGTCCCCGTTCAGATCGGCGACCAGGCTGCCGACGGTGCGATAGTCGAAAGGCAGCGCCAACCGGCCGGACGGCTCAAAACCCGCCTCGGATCCATAGCGGATCACCAGGTAGTTCTTCCCCTTCTTGGCTTCGAAGGCGCCCAGGACCAGGTCCAGGTAGCCGTCGCGGTTGAGGTCGGCCACGTTGCTGGAACCGAGGTTGCGTTCCCGCACCACTGTTCGCCGTTCTTCCAGGTCGAAGCCGCCGGGGCCGCCCCACAGGATATTGGCTCCGGCAGTGGGATCCATTGCGGCGGCGTCGCCCGCGTGCTGGGAGTTCAGCACGATCAGATCCGGGTAGCCGTCCCGGTCGAGGTCGGCGGCGCTGGCTTCATAGCCGCTCTGGAAGGGGATCTCCCAGCGGTTGGAAGCGGAGAAGCCTTCGGAGCTTCCCCAGTAGACGTGCAGGGGCACCCGCTCGGCCACGGTGCCGCCCAGGCTGTTGCAGAAAAGGACCCGGCCCGGCAGGGAGCCGCCGGGCGGAACGATGGCGGTGTCGGTGGCGCCGATGGTCCGCAGGGCCAGGGGATGCTGGTCCAGCACCCGGCTGCCGGTCCCGAAGAACAGCAGTGAGTCGGTTTCGAACTGCTTGGAGCTCTGGTGGACCGCCACCGACAGGTCCTGGTTGCCGTCGCCGTCCAGGTCTCCCACCGCGCTGGACCGGGCGTAGGCGATGGCCAGGCCGGTGGAGCGGCCGGCATCGAACCCGCCCGCCGATCCCCAGAGAATTTGGACGGGCTTCGCCACGCTCTCGGCGGCTCCGGCGGCTTCGCCCCCTCCGGCCCGGGCCAGGGTGAAGTCGGTCAGCACCAGGTCGGGATGCCTGTCTCCGTTGAGATCGCCCACGGCAATGTGGGAGGCGTTGGGAGCGGTCCAGGTAGCGGGCTCTCCCCAGGCGGGTCCGGCTATTCCGCCCACGAAGTAGACTTTGCCCCGATCGGTTCCCACCAGCAGGTCGATGCGGGAGTCGCCGTCGGCGTCGGCGGCCGTGAGGCACAAACCCTCATTGCCGGGAAGCGTCACCTCCTGGCGGGTCAGGTCCCGGGGCGACCCCGGGACCTCCCGGCCGCGGACCACCTCCACCACGCCGCGCCCGCTCAGCAGGGCCGCTTCCTTGAACCCGTCGCCGTCGAAGTCGCCGGCGGCCAGGTCCAGGGCCTGGGGGATGCCGAGCTCGGTGGCGTCGGTCAGCAGAAACCCCTCCGGGCTTCCCCAGAAGATTCTGAGGATGTTTCCCTGGGGCTGGCCGGGCAGCCAGGCGGTCTGGTTGAGGGTGACGATGTCCGGCCACCCGTCCCGATCCAGGTCGGCCGCAGCCACGGCCAGGGCGCCGTAGACCGGGAGTTGGCCATGGCTTCGCCGGTTGGACCAGCCGTCCTTGGCTCCCCACAGGATGGTGAGCAGTCGCCTGGGGCTCTGGAGGCCGCTACGGTTGGGGCAGAAGAGGGCGTCCAGGTGGCCGTCGCGGTTCAGATCCTCCAGCACCACCCGGAGGCTGCCCTCCACCGCCAGCTCGGCCCGGCGAACCCGGCGCGAGGGTTCCATCAGGCCCAGCGTGGCCGGAATATAGGTGAAGCTGTCGTGGGTGCTGTTGAAGATGAGGTCCAGGTGCCCGTCCCGGTTGAGATCGAAGCGGTGGATGGTGCGGAGGGCGCCGTCCCGGCTGACGTAGAGGTTCTGTCCCGCCGCGTCCAACTTCCCGTCGGCAAAGTCCTCGAAGGAATCCTCCACCCACAGGATGGGTTCCCCGGCCCGCAAGACGGTCGAAGAGAGGGCCAGGGTCAGAATGGCGGCGGCCGCGGCGGCTCGAATGGCGAATCTCATGGGGCCTCCTCCTCCAGTGGAAACGGGGTCTCCGCAGGGGATGACTCTTCGATAGCGGCCACCGAAACGTTCCGGATGGACCGCCGCACCGATTCCCTTCGGGGGGATCGAATGCGGGTCAGATGCAGGTTGTAAATCGCGCACAGAATACTGTATTTTGACTCCGAGTCAAGGGGTTTGCCCCTTTTGCCTGGGAGGGTTTCCGGCCTCTACGGAGATGTCGTTGGAGGCGGTTCAGCGCTTGCCCCGGCGCCTTTTCCTGGAACACCATGAAAATCGAGTCCATTGAACTTTACCGGGTGGCCATGCCGGTGATCTACCCCTTCCGCACGGCCTACGGCGACGGGCACGTGATCGAGAGTGTGCTGGTCAGGATGTCGGCCGAGGGGCTGGAGGGCTGGGGGGAGTCGACGCCCTGGGAATCGCCCCTCTATTCCCCGGAGTGGGCCGGAGGGGTCTTCGCCCTGATTCGGGACTGGCTGGCTCCCCGGCTCCTGGGGCGGGAGATCGATTCGGGAGAGGCCTTGCAGCAGCAACTGGCTCCCTTCAAGGGCAACCCCTTCGCCAAGGCCGGCCTGGATCTGGCCTGGTGGGACCTGGAAGCCAGGAGACGGGAAATGCCGCTCTGGCAACTGCTGGGCGGCTGCAGCGACACCATCGAGGTGGGGGCCGACTTCGGGGTGATGGACACCATCCCGGAGTTGCTGGACACCATCGGGGGCGCGATCGAGGCCGGCTTTCCCCGGGTCAAGCTCAAGTTCAGGCCCGGCTGGGACGTGGAGATGGTTCGCAGCGTGCGTGAGAGGTTCCCTGAGCTGGTGATGCACGTGGACTGCAACAGCGGCTACCGCCTGCAGGACCTGCCCGTTTTCGAGGCCCTCGACTCCCTGGGCCTGGCCATGATCGAGCAACCGCTGCGCCACGACGACCTGCTGGACCATGCCGAGCTGCAGCGTCACCTCAAGACTCCGTTGTGTCTGGACGAGAGCATCGTCTCGCGGGAACGCACCCGCCAGGCCATCGACCTGGGCGCCTGCGGCTGGATCAACCTGAAGCCCGCGCGCGTGGGTGGACTGACCCCGGCGGTGCAGATCCTGCGAGAAGCCGAGAAGGGCGGGATTCCCTGCTGGGTGGGGGGGATGCTGGAATCGGCGGTGGGGGCCTGTCACTGCATCGCCCTAGCCACCCTTCCCAACATCGGCTATCCGGCCGACATCTTTCCCTCCAGCCGCTTCTACCGGAAAGACCTCTCCGCACCGGAAATCGAGCTTTCGGCTCCCGGGCGGATCCGGGCCCTGCCGGGGCCGGGGATCGGCTGCCTCCCCGACCGGGGCGAGCTGGAGAGGTTGGTGGTGGAGTCCCATCGGTTGGGCTGAGCGCCAGGCCGGGCGTTGGCGAGCGAAGGGACAGTTTCATGAACAGACCCGAGCTGAGAGTGAAGAACCCGTCCCTCAAGGCCCTGGCGGAGGACCCCTCTCTCATCCGGGTGGTAGGCCGGATTCTCGGAGGGAAGCCGGGGCTCTACCAGGATATGGCGCTGATCAAGCCTCCCGGGGGCCGGGAGAAGCCGTGGCACCAGGACCGCGCCTACTTCAACCTGACGCAGACCACCCCGGTCGTGGGCGTCTGGATCGCCCTGGACCGGGCCACTCCCGAAAACGGCTGCATGCAGGTGGTCGAAGGGGGCCATCGACAAGGCCCCCGGGTGCACTTCATGAGGCGCGACTGGCAGATCTGCGACAGCGAGGTGGCGCGGCTCCCCCGGGTGGCGATTCCCATGAAAGCCGGCGGCTGCCTGCTGTTCGATGCGCTCCTGCCTCACGGCACTCCCGCCAACCGCACCAACCGGCAGCGCTGGGCCGTGCAGTTCCACTACGTGGCTCCCGACAGCCGGGAGACTGGGGACGAGGATCGCCTGGCGGTGTTCGGATCGGAGGGGAAGGGTGTGAGCTGCTGAGCCACCCGGGGAATCGGGCGAGGAGCCGGGTTCAGCGCTCGAGTATCACTCCCCCCTTGAGGGGGAGTCGGAGAGACAAGGGCTCCGCCCGCAGTCGATCCGGAGGGGGGCAGACGCGGCGTCGCGAGAGGGCACGGCCCGCCTGGCCGGAGGGGGTATGGTCCCCGCTCTGGATTCCTCTCCCCGGGTGGGGCCTCCTCCCATCGCTCTTGCTCCTCGAGGGGGCATGCGCCGGCTTGCCGGGCCTCGGCCCGTGCCGATGCGGCAAAGCCGTCACGCTTCGTGGTCCTTCGTGGATAACTCTTTTCACCCCGTCTCATGCAGCGCGAAACGGGGTTGTTTCAGACTTCAAGAAAGGCAATGTCGATGAAAGTCAATCTGGCTCGCAAGAAGCTGCTCGAGGGGGGGATCATTTCCGGTCCTTCCCTCTACTATCCCTCGCCCGAGATCGCCGAGGAAGCCGTCCAGCACGGATTCGACTTCGTCTGGATCGACTGGCAGCACGGGGCCTGGTCGGAGTCGAGCATCAACGCTTCCATGGCGCCCTTCGTCCACCGGGACACCGTTCCGCTGGTGCGGCCGTTGGGACCCGATCCGGCCTGGATCGGGAAGGTGCTGGACCTGGGGGCGCTGGGGGTCATCATTCCCATGGTTGAGACGGCCGAGCAGTGCGAGAGCATTGTGCGGGCAGCCAAGTTTCCGCCCAGGGGGAACCGCTCGGCCACCGGGCTGCGGACCGCCTACCATGCCGGCCACAGCTACTTCGACTACACCGAGAACGCCAACGACCAGATCCTGACGGTGGTCATGGTGGAGACCCCCACCGGGGTCCGCAACGTGAGGGAAATGATGGCGGTGCCCGACGTGGACTGCGTGCTGATCGGCCCCTACGACCTGGAACGGGCCGTGGGGGCCGAAGCCCTGGGCCAGCAGCCGACCCGGGAGTTCCGGCCCTCGACGGAGGCCGAGGCGCTGGTGCAGGAGGTATTGAAGGCCTCCGGGGAGACCGGCGTAGCCGCGGGCTACGTCACCAACAGCCCGAGCGAAGCCGAAGAGCGGGCCGCCGAGGGATTCCGCATGGTCTGCCCCGGCCACGACATCACCGACATGATCGAGGCCTTCAAGCGCATGAAGCGCTGCTCGGACGGGCTGGACCGGTTCACTCGATAAGCCGGCCGGTCACCTGAGACAGGTTGCAGTCACCCCACAATCAGAAGACGTGCACGAGAACAACCGGCACTACCATGGATAGTGTGAACGGGTTCAACACAGGTGACCAGTCCCGTTTCTTCGGGTCCCCGCCCGCCTTTATCAGGGTGTCTATGACTTGGGGATGGGCGTTGGAATTGATGGCCCGGGTCAGCGGAGTCTTGCCGACCCGAAAGGCACCCGTCCGCGCATTGGGGTCTGCCCCGGCCTCCACCAAGGCCCTGATGATTTCGGGATGGGCTCCCATTTCGATTGCCGAGTACAAGGGGGTTTTTCCACCGAGCATAGCCGTTGCGCGTGGGTTGGGTTTTGCACCCGCTTTCACCAGAGCCGTGATGATTGCGGGATTGGGATTTAGCTTTGCCGCCAGATGGAGAGGAGTCTCGCCGAACTCTCCTTTGGAATTAGGGTCGCCACCCGCCTGAAGAAGGGTGTTGAGGACATCGGGATTGGTGTTGAAACCGGCCGCCATCTCAACCGGTGTCTTGCCGTGCCGAACAGCAGCCCGGGCCCGCGGGTTGGCGCCGGCTTCCAGCAGGGCGGCGATCACGCCGGGGTTTTCGTTGGAGGCGGCTGCCGCATGCAGTGGATTCTCGCCACGTCTGCCCACTGCCCTGAAGTCGGCGCCCGCTTGGATCAAGGCGGCGATGACGCCGGCATGTCGGGTGTGTGCGGCTGCCAGAATTAGCGGAATGCGGCCCTTTTCGTCCCGGGATTTGGGATCAGCCCCCGCTTCCAGGCAGGCTGTGACCTCCTCGACCGAAGCCTGTTTGAAGAAATCCTCCGTATTCCACTCGGCGCAGCCAGCGCCGCTGTCCGCTGGAGTTTCGCCGCCGAGTGCGGCTGCAGATCCCCCCATCAACACCGTCAGCGTCAAAACGATCATCGGTTGCGATCTCATGATTTGACCTCCTCCTTTGATGGAATAGCCGAGAAAATCCCTGTGCATCGTTTCAGCTCGGTGCTACCGCTGTTCGCCCATACGCCTCCATCCTCCGGACCGGAGACTGTCCCTGTCAAGTTGTAGGACTGCCGCCCGCTCCCACCGATTTCAGCGTCCCGTTCGCCGTGGAAGCTCATTTCGAAAGCGCGTCCTCCTCGGTTCGGATGGTCCTTGTGTTTTTTCCCTTCCTTCCATCGTAACACGTACCAACGTTCACCGCGCCTCCTTCAACCGCCGGTAGGCCGGTGTTCCCCTGAGCCGGCGGTTTTCTTCGGCGAGGTCCGCCGGCGTCTTGCCTTCGTTGTCCTGAGCCTTGGGGTCCGCCCCCGCATCCAGAAGAAATGAGACGACTTTGGGATTACGCTGGGCCGCCAGGTGCAGGGGAGTCCGGCCGCGAGCGGGCTCGCGTGCGTTGAGGTCGGCGCCGGCCTCCAGCAGGGCGCCGATGATCTCGGGGTTCCGGTTGAGTCGGGCCGCCATGTGGACGGGCGTGTTGCCACGCTTGTCTTGAGCTTCCAGATCTGCGCCCCGCTCGATCAGGAGGTTGATGACCTCCGGATTGCTGTTGGACCCGGCCGCCCAGTGCAGGGGCGTCCAACCGTGCTCGTCCTGCAGGTTCAGGTCGGCGCCTTGCTTGAGCAGGAAAGCAAAAACGTCGGGATTGGTATTGGACCTGGCAGCCCGATGCAGGAGGGTCCGCCCGCGGCTGTCCCGTTCCTCTACATTGAGCGTAATGCCCTCCTTGACCAAAGCAGCCATGATTTCCGGATTGGTGTTGGACGCGGCCGCCGCTTGCAGGGGGGTGGAGCCGTATCTGTTCCGGGCCTCGGGATCGGCGCCCGCCTCGACCAGGGCGGCGATCACGGCAGGATTGGTGTTGGACGCGGCCGCCGAATGGAGGGGAGTCCCGCCGCCCTCCGTGCCGGCATTGGGGTCGGCGCCCCCCTTGAGCAGCTCGGCGATGTTGGCGAGATTGGCGGCTGCCTTGGCCTCGGCCGCATCCGCGGCGGCTTGGGTCAATTTGGCGACGATCATGGGATCGTTGCTGGATTTGGCGATGGCCGGATCCGAGAACACCTCGGCCAGTGCGAGCCAGTAGAAAGGGTCCGGGAACTGGGCGAGGGTGGATGGATCCTCCAGCATCTCAATGGTTTCTGCGATCTCTTCGGGATCGTCCCTGAAATCGCGGCGCATGTCTTGGGCAATCATCCTGGTGAACTCGTTGGTCACGCCAGGTCTGTAGGAATAAGCCTTGGCCGCCCGATGCAGGGGAGAGTGCCCATACTGGTCCTTGGCATTGGGGTCGGCGCCGGCCAGGATCAGTTCGCCGATGACCCGGGGATTGTCGTTGTACCCGGCTGCCTGGTGCAGGGGAACTGCGCCGGTCTCATCCCGCGCATCGGGGTCGGCGCCCGCTTTTACCAGGACGGCGATGAATTCGACATTCTGGTTGTGCATGGCCGCCCGATGCAGGGGGGTAGAGCCGTCCTCATCCTGGGCCTTGGGGTCTACGCCGGCCTTCAAGAGGGCCGTGACGATGTCAACCTTGCCGGCGGCCGAGGCCGCCGTGTGCAGGGGCGTCTGCCCGTCTTCATCCCGAAGCTTGGGATCGGCGCCGGCCTCCACCAGCGCAGCGATGACGGCGGGATTCCTGGAGCCGAACCAGGCTGCCTTGAACAGGGGAGTCTTTCCGCTTGAATCCCGAGTGTTGGGATCGGCGCCTGCATCGATCAATGCCGAGATGATGTCGGGACCGCTGGTTTCCATGTTGGCTGCGGCGGACAAAGCGGCTCCATGCAAGGGAGTCCAACCCAGTTCCGCCCGAGCATTGGGGTTGGCTCCTGCCTGGACCAGCGCGGCCACCAGGGAGGGATTGGCGATTCCCCTCCCGATATGGTGCAACGGCATCTCGCCGTCTTCATCCCGGGCCATGGGATCGGCGCCGTTTTGGAGACAGGTGGTGACGTCCTCGAGTGAGGCCGTCTTGAAGAATTCAGGCGTATTCCAGTGGGTGCAGTCTCGATCGGTGTCTTCATCCGAGGCCCAGCCGGGCGTTGCCGCCATGACCATAAGTGCCCCGACGATGCCCATGAGCATCAGGGCAACCCGCGCAGGCCCATTCCCCCTGCATTTCATGATTCCTCCCGATTCGAAGGCAAGTCCAGGCAACTGTCACTGACCCTGGTTCAAGCGGCCGTCAATGTCGGTGTCCTTGAGCTGGTCGTTTTCTTCCAAAAGGCGCCCTGGCGTCCGGCCCATTTCGTCATGGGCCCGCGGATCGGCGCCTGCCTCCAGCAACAGGGTGATCACGTCGGGATTGCCGTTGGATTGTGCGGCCTCGTGGAGGGGTGTCTGGCCCCACTCGTTCCTGGCCCTTGGGTCGGCGCCCGCCTCGAGCAGAAGTGAGATGATGGCGGGGTCCGTGTTGTATCCGGCTGCCTTGTGCAGGGGAGTCGAGCCATCCTCGTCCCGTGCCTTGGCATCAGCCCCCTTCTCCAACAGGGCTGTCAGGATTTCGGGGTTGGCGCTATGAAAAGCGGCCCTGTGCAGCGGAGTATCGCCGTCTTCGTCGCGTGCGTTGGGATCGGCTCCCGCCTCGATCAGGGCCGTCACCGTTTCAGGATCGGTGCGGGTCGGAGCTACTGCGTGCAGGGGAGTCTCCCCGTCTTCATCCCGAGCGTTGGGATCGGCTCCCGCCTTCACCAGGGTGGCAATGACCTCCGAATAGTCGTTTCCGTAACTGCCTACCCTATACAGAGGCGTGCGGCCGGATTCATCCCGAGCGTCGGGGTCGGCCCCGGCCTTCAGCAACAGAGTCAGGACCTTGAGGTTGGGGTTGCGCTGGGCGGCCCAGTGCAGGGGAGTGGAACCATGGTTGCCTCCCTCGTTGGGATCGGCGCCGGCCTTGAGCAGAACGGTGATGATGTCGGGATTGGTGTTGCTCGTGGCCGCCCTTTCCAACGGAGCCCGGCCATAGGGGCCACCTCCCCGCGCCTTGGGATCGGCGCCGGCTTCGATTAGAGCGGCAGTGATTTCAGGATTGGCGTTGAAGGCTGCCGCCGCCTCCAAGGGAGCCCATCCCCGCTTGTCCAGCGCCTTGGGGTCGGCACCGGCAGCCACCAGAGCCGTAATGACGCCTGGGTTGGGGCTGTGGTTGGCCGCGGTGTGCAGGACAGTCTGTCCATGCCGGTTGACTCCCCGGGGGTCTGAGCCCTGCTCCAAACAGGTCGTCACCTCCTCGACGGCGGAGGTCTGGAAAAACTCCTTGGTGTTCCATGGGTCGCAGCTTGCACCCTTTTCGTCTCCGCCTGCCTGGGCGGTCAGAGAAAGCGGCGGCGCAAATCCGCCCACGGCCACGAAGAGGAATAAAGCGACCTGGCGAATAGCTGGCGCCGTTAGTTCCATTACCCCTCCGGATGGCCGATCCTGCCGCCACGGATCCGGTCCCTTTTGGTCTCCCGGATCTCCGGCGCCTGGTGGCTTGCCGCTGCCCGGACCGTCGTTGAGCTTCGGGATGAAGACGTTCTATGGGTCAATTATAGCCGACATGGGGACGACGCCGAAAAATCTGGCGCTGGGAGAAATCAATGCCGGCCGGGCACATGGAAGGGAAGGCGCGGCCGGAACCTTCGTAAACCTCGACCGTCTGGAGCGGATCGCTGCGTCCCGCGGATTCCTTTCGTCCTTGGTCCAAAAAAGTTCTTGACATCATGTGTACTAGAATTCATAGTACACATATGTTGCCATTCACTGTACAGTTCCGAACGGGCCTGTCGCTCTACCAGCAACTGGTCTACGCCGTCCAGAAGGCCATCATCTCGGGCCAACTGCTGCCGGGGGACCGCTTTCCTTCGGTCCGCAAGCTGAGCCAGGAGCTGCGGATCAATCCCAACACGGCTCAGAAGGTGGTGACGCGGCTGGTGGACCAGGGACTGCTGGAAGTCAAGCCGGGAGTCGGCACCATGGTGGCCCGGCTGCCGGAAGCCTCACCGCGGGAGCGCTCGGCGCTGCTGGAGCACGAAGCGGAAGCCCTGGTGGTGGAGGCCAGGAGGCTGTCGCTGACGCTGGAGCAGGTGCAGGAAGCCGTTCAGGACCACTGGAACGGCCTTTCGGAAGTATCGGTCAACGCCCGGGAGAACCCCGGCAAGGAAGGCTCGAAATGAACGCCATGATCGAGACCCACGAGCTGACGCGGCGATTCGGCAAGACGATGGCCGTGCAAAACCTGTCGCTGCAGGTCCCGGAGGGCAGCGTCTTCGCCTTCCTGGGACCCAACGGAGCCGGCAAGACCACCGTGATCAAGATGCTGATGAACATGATCCGCCCCACCAGCGGCAAGGCCCGCATCATGGGCGTCGATTCCCTCCGTCTGGGCCCGGCCCAACTGGCACGCATCGGCTACGTCTCCGAGAACCAGCAGATGCTGGAGTGGATGACCGTGCAGCAGTTGATCGACTTCTGCCGCCCCATGTATCCCACCTGGGACCCGGACTTGTGCCGGCAGTTGATCCGCCAGTTCGAGCTGCCGCTGAGCCGGAAGATCAAGACCTTCTCCCGGGGCATGAAGGTCAAGGCCTCCCTGCTCTCCTCGCTCTCCTACCGGCCCGAGCTGGTCATCCTGGACGAGCCCTTCACCGGCCTGGACGCGCTGGTCCGGGACGAGTTCATTCGGGGCCTGCTGGAGTTGAGCGGCCGCAGCCAGTGGACCATTCTGGTGGCCTCCCACGACATCGACGAGGTGGAGCGCCTGGCCGACTGGGTGGGGGTGATCGACAAGGGAGAGAAGCGGCTGGCGGAGCCCACCGCCTCGCTGCAGGCCCGCTTCCGTCAGTGCGAGGCCACCCTGGAGCCGGGCCGGGAGCTGGCGGAGACGCTTCCCGATTCCTGGCTGTTGCTGGAGAGGGTGGGGCAGGTGGTTCGGTTCGTGGAAAGCCGCTACCGGGAGGAAGGCGGCGACCAGGCCATTCGGAGTTCCCTGCCGGGGCTCAAGGACCTTGCGGTGCGTCCCATGTCCCTGAAGGCCATCTTCCTGGCGCTGGCCCGCACCTTTCGGCTCTACGAATAGCAGGGCTTGGGAGAGCGTGAAATGAACCTGACACTGCACCTGGTGGGCAGCGATCTTCGCTATCTGCGCCATTATCTGGGCCTTTGGCTGGGCTTGGTGATCCTGCAGGCGGTCCTGGTCGGGTACGCTCCACAGATTTCTCCCGTTTCTACCGTTGAGAGAGCTCATGCCTTCTCTCTCTCTTCCTTTGCCTGGCTGGTGGCAGTCCTCAAGAGCTGCCTGCTGGCGGTGATCGTCGCCCAACTGGTGCAAAAAGATTGCACTGTTGGCAGCAGCGCCTTCTGGCTGAGCCGACCCGTGTCGAGAGCCCGGCTGCTGGCCGGCAAGGTCTTCTTTCTGGTGGCGGCCATCATCCTGCCATGGCTCCTGGTGGAGGTCGGTCTTTTTTTTCTCACTGGAGTCACTCCCCACGACATCCTCCGCTCGGTTCCGCAAATCCTCTTTCTGACGCTGCTGGCGGTGGCGATCCTGATGATGCTGGCGGCTGTAACCTCCAGCCTGGCCAGAATGATCCTTGCGGGTGGGGTGGCATTGCTGGGTCTGCCGCTGCTGTGGTTATTCGTTTGGGGGGCCTGGTCGCTTTTCCGGTTGGGTACCGGGACCTTTGCAAGCGATGACATCACGGTGGCGCTGCCTGTTCCGCCCCCCATCTACGACACGGTGTACGTCGGAATTGCGCTGGTCCTGCTTGTGACTGCCGTGGCCGTGGTTGGCCATCAGTATCTGACTCGAAGGACGACAGGGAGCAGGATTATTCTGCTGGCGGGAGTCTGCCTGGTTCTTCTGTCCATGGGGCGCTGGGAGGGAGTATTGGGGACGACCTCGCCGGGGCTCGACAAGGAGATTCTGGACCCTGCGCAAGTCAGGGCCTGTATCGAAGAGACGAGCCTAGTGTTCGGGTCTTCGCGGGACCCTTTGGTTCTCTTTGGTCTCGAGCGAGACAAGAAGATGTTTCTCAAGGGGAGCATTGCGCCGTCCCCGCTGCCGCCCGATGTGGCTGCCCTACCGGCGCAGCTTTCCGCCAGGCTGGTCCTGCCCTCGGGAGAAACTCTGGCCGACCACGTCAGTCGGAGCAACTTTGCGTTCAATTCTTCCGGCCGGTTCGGTCCATTGCATCTGAGTGGTGACAGCGCCGCCGTTCTCCGACAGGCCTTGAGGGGGACGGCACTCCTGACTGATGACGGTCCCGTTGGGCCACACCGTTCCGAGCTGTTGGCCCTCGGCAAGGATCTCCATGACCGTCATCGGGGGATCGGAATGGTCTATTCGGCCCAGGTGGACTTTCTGGTCCTGAGGAATGCAATCAGCGTATTGCGATTGGAGAAGGGAGCCCGCTACCGCAGGGGCTCGAACCGGGTGGAGATCGTCTCGGTTGACACATCCGGTCGCTTTCTAGGCCGCTTGATCGTCCACCTCGATGAGTTCAGCCATCGGCTCATGCAGGACGGTCGCAAGCAGATTACCTATCTCCTGATCAACCGGTCCAGGCGGCAGGCGCTGGCGGGATGGGACCGGAGGGACACCCTGTCGGTTCCGCCCTTGATGTCCTCTTTCTTTCCCATGCTACAGGTCAGGCGGTTGAGGCTCCGTTTCAGTCCACCTCGCAATGGCCCTCCGATCGGTCCCGATTGGTATGACGGGGCCGAGCTGATCCGGGTCGAGACACGGGACCTGGGCTGGTTCTCCAAGTCGGTCCGGTTGGAGGACCTGGTGATGGAGCGAATCGCCCAATCTTCCCCGGAAAACACGGGCGTCGACGGCTGATCCGGGGTCCCGGCGCGTCATGACCGGTCCCGGGGAGCGCGGGGCGAATTCAACCTGGGGGAAGATTCTCCTGGCGGCCAGGGGCCCGTATCGGCAAGAACGGGAGTCGGGAATGGCAATGAAACCGACCTTTCACATCATCGGCAAAGATCTTCGGGACCTGCGCCTGCTTCTCCCTCTCGCCGGGTGGTGGACCGTTGCTGTCCTGCAGCCTCTTCTCATTTCGGTTTCCCCACGGCTTCCGAGCTCTCCTCCGGCGTTCGAAATGATGTTGGGGGTCTTCGTTGCCGGTTTGGCCTGGCTGTTGGCGGCTCTCGATTTGGGTTTGCTGGTGCTGATCGTCTCGCAACTGGCGCAACGGGACTCCACGGTCGGCGCCACCGCCTTCTGGCTGAGTCGTCCGATTTCCGGGGCCCGCTTGCTGGCCGGCAAGTCCCTCTTCCTGCTGTTGGCGGTGATCCTGCCGACCGTGGCGATGCAGCTCCTGATGCTGCTCTTCAACGGAGTGACCCTCTACGACGCCGTTCGTTCGGCTCCGCAGATCGCCGTCCTCCAGGTGCTGGTTCTCTCCGCGCTCATGATGCTGGCGTGCTTGACCCCCAATCTGAGCCGCATGCTGTTCCTGGGAGTTGTCGCGGCTGTCGGATTGGCGATCGTGCAGTACACGCTCGGTCACTCCCTCCTCCGATATGGTTGGGACAGATCCCTTGTCGATTCGGCTGCCATTGGATATTCCCTGTTCTTTCTGGTGGTATTCGTGGCAGTGGTCTGCCAACAGTATCTCACGCGGCGGACGAAGCGAAGCTTGATCCTGGCCTCTTCCGTTCTTCCCGGAATGATTCTCTTCATGACTCTATGGCCGTGGGACTTCTGGTCGACAGAGTCGCCCGTGGCCCGGGACGTCCTGGACCCGGAACAGGTCACGGCGCGCGTCGAGGTCGATAGCCTCGAGTTTCATCGATGGACGAACCCGAAAGGCGAAGAGTGGCTGACCCTCAGGGGAAACCTTGCCGTGGACTCCTCGCCCGCCGGGCTGGCGGCCATCCCCGCGGGCCTGTCCGCCAAGCAACTCTCATCATCCGGCCAGGTCCTGGCCCGCGATCGCCGCCGGTGGGGGCACTTGTATTCCGACTGGTCCCCACGATATCGGTTCTACTTCGACGAGTACTTGGACGGGGAACAGGCGGAATCGCTGGCACGATCGCTGGGCGGGGTGAGATTTCTCAATCGGGATGCTTCAGCCTGGCAACGTCCATTGGCATTGTTTGCGATCCGCCGGGAACACTACGACGCCCAGGCCGGCGCCCGGACAGTCTACGAGGCCCAGGTGGAATTCGTAGTGTACCGGAACCGGATAGATACCATGCGGCCTGCGCCGGGAGTCGGCTACGATCAAGGCTCCGATCATGACCGCATCCTGTCGGTGACCGGTCTTTTTTACCGGCCATCGAAACAGGGTTTCAACCTCCAGTTCAGTGAGTCCGACCATCGGCTCACCCTGGACGCCGGAAAGCGTGTACGTTACCTGTTGGTCCACCCATCGCGGGGGGAGGCTCTCTTGGGAAGCCGCAACTTTTTCTTTCCCTTCACGCTGGCGAGTCCCCATCCCTGGTCGGGTATCACCTCCATGCTTCGGGTCAATCGACCCTCTATGGAGTTCGGGCTTCCCGAGGGCAGCCCGGCGCTACCCGAGAACTGGTTGGAGGGCGCCAAGCTGGCACGGGTCGAGACCACCCACCTGGGCGTGTTCTCCAAGACGGTCCGCATCGAGGACCTGGTCATGGACCGCATCCCTATGAGCCCGGAGAGTTCCGGCATCGCCCAGCGCCGGGAAACTCCAGTCGGGGCGGGAGAGTGGGGCATTGGGTGGTAGGCCCCGACCCTTTGGCTGGATGGCGGAGCGGCCTGGGATGGCGGAATGAACCTGACACTGCACCTGGTGGCTTGGGACCTTCGCCATCTGCGCCCCTATCTGGCGCTGTGGCTGGGCCTGGTGGTCCTGCAGGCGGCACTGATTGGGTCTTACGGCCGACTTCCAGACCTTTTGCCTCTCCCCGGCTCCATGATTCTGGAGGCCCTTCTGCCCGGATTAGCCTGGCTGATTGCGGTCCTGAAGATCTGCCTTTTGGCCGTAGTCGTTTCGCGACTGGTTCACAAGGATTCCACAATCGGCAGCACCGCCTTCTGGCTGAGCCGACCGGTGTCGGGAGTCCGCCTGTTGGCCGGCAAGGCTCTCTTCCTGCTGCTGGCCGTTATCCTGCCCACGTTGTTGGTGGAAGTTGGCGTCCTGTTTGTGTGTGGAGTCACTCCCCATGACACCCTCCGCTCGGTTCCGCAGATCCTCTTTCTGACGCTGCTGGCGCTGGTCCCCCTCATGATGCTGGCGGCTGTGACAGTCAATTTCGCCAGGCTGATTCTGTTGGGGATCACGGCCTTCGCGGGTCTTCCCCTGCTGGGGTTCATATCGGCGCTTTTGCTGTTGATGTTGTCGGAGATCGGAACCACCCCCATATGGTTCTTCAAATTGCATCTTCCCACGTTCCCCCTTTGGGGAGTACCCCTGTTCCTGGTGGCTACTGCAGCGATCGTTGTTGCGCATCAGTATCTGACCCGGCGAACGATTTTCAGCAGGATCCTCCTGTTCGCCGGAGTCTCCATTGCGCTGTTGTTCACCACATCCTGGCCGAGGGATTCGTGGGTCACGGGATCTCGAATCGACCGGGAAATCCTCGATCCTACCAAAGTCACCGCGCGAATCGAGGAAGGAAGCCTGGCGTTCGATGTAGGCAGAGCAGGCCCTGCGCAAGACATGTTTCTCAGAGGAAGCATTGCGCTGGGCAATCTTCCTCCGGATGTCTCGGTGCATCCGGTACAGGTCTCCTCGGATCTGCAACTGCCGCTTGGAGCGGATCCTGTCAGCCATTTCAGTTACGGCTCCCATGATTGCATCGGCTCTCTTTGGTTTCAACCTGAACGGGAAATGGGCCAAGTGACGGCTGCGTTTCTCGGGGAGATGCTGGGAGGTGTCGATATTCTGGACATGGAGTGGCTGCGGCCACCTCTGGAACTGTTTGCCATCAGTGAAGCTCTCTATGAGCAATATCGGGGGGTCGCGGCAGTCTATTCGGCCCGGGTAGAGTTTCTGGTCCAGCGGCACGAAGCGGCGGCCATGAGATTGAAGAAGGGGTTTCGCTGTGACCGAGGCTCGCACCATATCGAAGTCCTTTCCGTCGACGGAACAAGACGTGGCGGCCTGACCATCCACCTCAGTGAGTCGAGACATGGACCGGAAGGGAAGAATAGGACGGAAATTCGGTACCTGTTGATCAATCGATCACGGCGTGAAGCACTGCTGGGCTCGATTTCCAGCTCCGTTCTGTCCAGTCCGCCGCTGTTGTCGGGCATCCTCCCCATGCTCGAGGTCCGGCGGTGGAAACTCGAATTTGATCCGCCTGCCCATGGATCTGGGATCGATGCCGCCTGGCTTGACGCAGCCGAGCTGATCCGGGTGGAAACCGGCAACCTGGGTTGTTTCTCCAAGTCGGTGCGAATGGAGGAGCTGGTCATGGAACAAATCCCCCGTCGGTTTCGAGTAACATTCGGGGAGGATGGCTGAACGGAATATGCTCCGGAACCATGGAATTTTCTCAGGACTTGAAGGCGCTTTTCTTCAGGCCCATGTCAATTTCGCCACGCCGGTTCAGAGTCTGGGCCATCGGCTGTAGAAGCCGTCGCCGGGAGCAGTAAGTGAACCTGACGCTGCACATCATGGAGAAGGACTTTCGTTGCCTCTGGCGCTTCCTGATCCCGTTCTGGGGTCTGTTGATGTTCCATGCCGTGCTGATTCAGGCCAGGTCGGTCATCGGTCCTTCTTCCGGTTTCGAGGGAACATTTTTCCTGGCAGGCGCCCTGACCCTGCTCTCGTTGCTGGTCGGCATCCTGAAAGTGTGCTGGCTGGCAGTGATCGTGTCGCGACTGGTCCAACAGGACTCGACGGCAGGCAGCACCGCCTTCTGGTTGAGCCGTCCCGTCTCCGGCGCCCGCCTCCTCTTGAGCAAGTCCCTCTTCCTGGGGCTGACGGTCATCTCGCCCGATCTCCTGCTTGAAAGCGGGATGCTCGGCGTCCACGGCGTCACTCTCTACGACATCTTCCGCTCCATTCCACAAATCGCCTTGCCGGCGCTCTTGTCGGCCCTGTTGCTCATGATGCTGGCGTCGTTGACTTCCGACCTGACTCGAATGATGTTCCTGGGCGTCCTTGCGATGGTTGGGTTGTTTCTGGTGAGTTCCGCGCTGACGGAGCTCCTGCCGGAGTCTTCCGCCCTGGGATGGATCCCCCCCGGTGTGGGTTCAGGCTGGATGGCTCCGTTCCTCCTGCCGCTTGCCGTTGCCGGCGCGGTTGTCTGCCGCCAGTACCTGGCTCGGGGGAGGGCGGTCAGCGAAAGGCTTGCCTTCTCGGTGATGTTTCTGACGCTTCTGGTAGTGGGATTCTCTCCGGGGTTTCTTCGGTGGGTGAAGCGCGGACTCGACCGGGAGAACCAGGTTTCCGGCCAGGTCTCGGCGCGGGTCGAGAAAGGGAGCCTGGCCTTCGAACGAGTGTCGATTTCGGATCAGGCCCTGGGTCTGTCACCGGAAGATTCGGAACCGGAGCAGAAAAGGCGGATATTCCTCAAGGGAAGGATCGTGCTGGAGGGTCTCCCTCCGGACCTTTGCGCACTTCCGGGGCTGGTGTCGGCAAGGCTGGCCCTTCCGTCGGGAGAGACCCTGGCCATCCAGGAGAATCCAACCGCCCACTGGCACGCCCAGTTGATGCATATCCTGATTCCTTGGGAGCACTTCTTTATCCCAAGCGGCGACGAACTCGACGTGCTCGGGCAAGCCTTGGGTGAGGTCCGGTTCCTGAACGCACGGGACGACGGATCCGTCCATCCCTGGGTGGACCTGTTCAGTGTCAGCCAGGATCTCCATGAGCGCTATGGGGGCGTTGGGATCGCCTACTCGGCCCGGGTGGACTTCCTGCTGCTCCAGGCGGAAGCTACCGCGGTGCTGCCGCTGAAGAGGGGGGCAGTGCGTCGTTCGGGATCGGACCGGACCGAGATCCTGTGGATTGGGGGATCGGGTCGCGGCCTGACGGTCGAACTGAAGGAAACGGTGCATCGTGTGGCCGCGGACGGCTGGGCGAAGACGACCCATGTGCTGAGGAACCCTTCCACCCGGGAGGTGTGGTTCGGTGAGGGCGACGGCTCTTCCGTTTCGAACCAGCCTGCCTTGGCAGTGCTTGCGGGCCTTTACCCGGCCTGGATTCCCCCAAGTCTGCATTTCCTCTCCTCCGAACTGCGTTTCCGTCTCCCCGAGGGCAGTCCGTCACTGCCTGAAACCTGGCTTCAGGGAGCCGAACTGGTGCGCATCGAGACGACCCAGCTTGGCGTGCTGTCCAGGACGGTCCGGATCGACGACCTGGTCATGGAGCGCATCCCCGTCACCCATCCGGACTCGGAATGACTGCCGCAGCCCGGCGGCGACACCCCGTGGACAGCTCTCTTGCCCAAAAACCCTCGACTTGGGGGCCGGCTTGGGGCATTCTGGGGCGGGCTGTTACTCCAAGTTCCCTCAAGCGGCTCAAGTGTCACTCCCCCCTTGAGGGGGAGTCGCAGAAGCCGAGCCGCATGGCGAAGGCTGATGCGGAGGGGGGCCGACGCCGAGGCCCCAGCCGGGAGTCGCCCGCAGCCCAAGGCCGTCGGGAGTCGCAGAAGCCGAACCGCATGGCGAAGGCTGATGCGGTGGGGGGCAAACGCCAGCCTGTCAGAGGGGAAGCCGAGCCGAAGGCTGATAGGCAGAGAGGGCCGTCAGCCCACCCAAAACCAGGACACTACCTTCCATCCATGACTCCATCCCTTCAGTGGAATCCCGCGCTGTCGGCGCTGCCGGTCTCGGGGATTCGCCGCATGTTCAATCTGGCGGCTACCATGGAGGACGTCATCCACCTCTCCATCGGGCAGCCCGACTTTCCCACGCCCCCGCATATCGTCGAGGCCCACGTGGAGGCCCTGCGCCAGGACAAGACCCACTACACCCTGGATGCGGGCCTGCCGGAGCTGCTTTCGGCCCTGGCGCAAATCTATGGGAAGCTCAGTGGCCGGAAACTGGTGGAGGAGAACCTGCTGGAGACCACCGGAGCCGGGGAGGCCATCTTCCTGGCGGTGACCAGCCTGGCCGCGCCGGGGCGCGAGGTGATCGTCATCGAGCCCAGCTTCGTGCTCTTCCAGCCGCTGGTGGGTCTGGCCGGGGGCAGCGTGCGGCGCATCGTCACCACAGCCGAGGAGGGCTACCAGGTGGATCCCCAGGAAGTGATCGACGCCATGGGTCCCCGGACCTGCGCCGTCATCCTCAACTCCCCCGGCAACCCCACCGGGACCGTCTATCCTCCCTCGACTTTGGAGGCCATCTGCCAGGCCGCCGCCAGGCGGGGGATCACCGTGATCAGCGACGAGGTCTACGACCGCCTGGTCCTGGACGAGATGGAATCCTCCAGCGTCCTCAACTGCGACGTCGATCTGGACCACCTGATCGTGGCCAGCAGTGTTTCCAAGACCTACAGCATGCCGGGCATGCGGGTGGGCTGGCTCATCTCCAGCCGCAAGAACCTCCAGACCTTGAGGCGCTACCACACCTATACCACCACGGTGGGGAACACGCCGGGACAGTGGGCCTCGGTGGCGGCCCTGGAGGGCGACCAGAGCTGCGTCGATCGCATGGTCGGCGAGTACCGGAAGCGCCGGGACCGCATCGTGGAGCTGCTGGAGCCGTGCCGCCACCTGCAGGGCTACCGGCCGCAGGGGGCCTTCTACATCATGCCTTCGCTGCCGGCCGGGGAGGACGGGTCCGCGTTCACGCTCAGGATGCTGCAGGAAATCCGGGTCTGCGCCATCCCGGGGGACACCTTCGGGGAATCCTGCCGCAACGGCCTGCGGCTGAGCTACGCCACCTCGCTGGAACGGATCGAGGCGGCATTCGAAAGGATGATTCCATGGCTAGAGAAACAATCGTTCTGACCCGCGGGGAGGTGGCTGCCCAGATCGACCTGCAGGCAATCGTTCCGGCCATCGAGAAGTGCCTGGCCGAGTTCGAAAAGGGTGAGGACCTGCTTCCCCCCAAGTGCATCGTGGACCTGCCCGGAGGCATCGCCGCCTGTCTGACCGGTTACACCAGGGCCACCCACAAGTTCTCCATGAAGATGGGACAGGAGCGCAAGGGCAACGTCGAACGGGGGCTGCCCACCATCTTCAGCACCATGAACCTCTACGATCCGGACACCGGCGAACTGCTGCTGATCGTGGAATCGGTGCTGGCGACCATGTACCGGACGGCCGCGGCCGCGGCCGTGGCTGCCAACCACCTGGCCCGGCGGGAGGCGGCCGTGCTGGCGGTCATCGGCTCGGGCCAACTGGGGCGCCAGTGCGTGCGGGCCCTCAGCCGGGTGCGGCCCTTCCGGAGCATCCTGCTCTTCGATATCCGGCAAGAGCAGGCCGAGCGGCTGGCTGCGGACCTGGCCGGGGAGGCGCCGGCCCCTATCGAGGTGACCGATGCCGAAAGCGCCTGCCGGGAGGCCGACGTGATCTGTACCGCCACCAACAGCACCGAGCCCATCGTGCGGAGCGAGTGGGTGAGGGAGGGGACCCACCTCTCCTGCATGGGGGCCGACCTGCACGCCAAGATCGAGTGCCGGCCGGAGTTGCTGCCGCGTTGCCGGCTCTTTGCCGACAAGGTGGAGCACTGCCTGCAGCGGGGCGAGGCCAGCCAGGCGGTGGAGCGGGGCATCCTGGGAAAGGACTGTTACGCTGGCAATCTGGGCCAGGTCATCCTGGGCCAGGTGGAGGGCCGCCGCGGCCGGGACGAGATCACCCTCTTCGACGGGATCGGGCTGGGGGTTCAGGACACCACCGTGGCCGCCAGCATCTATGAGCAGGCTCTGGCCAGGGGTTTGGGCCGGAGGGTGGCCTTTACACCCTGACGCCGGCGGCCACTTCATCCATCGACCGCCATCCTCGATACGAACAGGTGCTGTTGGGGCCAACTTCTCCAGCCACGGGTTCAGGTTCGCACCAGTGGCGGGGGAAGTCCTGGCCGACCTGGCCCTGGAGGGGAGGACCGAACGGCCCGTCGATTTCCTCAGGCTCGAAGGGAGATTCTGAACCGAGGTTGTGAACGAAAAATTAACATCGATGCACAGGATGCACAGGATTAATATCACCAACCGCCTTGCCCCGATTGCAGGCATCCTGGGTCTCGTATCGCGCGAGCCAGCTTCCCTTGCAGAAGCGTCTCGTCCTGGTAATCCTGTGTATCCTGTTAATCCATGTTCAATTGTTTTTATTGACATGGATGCACAGGATTTACAGGATTAATATCACCAACCGCCTTGCCCCGATTGCAGGCATCCTGGGTCTCGTATCGCACGAGCCAGCTTCCCCTGCAGGAGCGTCTCGTCCTGGTAATCCTGTGCATCCTGTGCATCGATGTTAGTCAGGAAAAAACATCGATCCCCGGTGCCGGCCCGGTTTTCCCTCCCACCGCATCAACCTTACCCTTACGGGCATTGGGGGTTGGCGGTGGGATTACCCATAGGGCGAGTCAAAAGGCCTATCCCGCGCTGGGTTCGGGCAGAACCAGCGCAAAAGCATCCAGAGTCCGGTCCACGTCGGCGTCGGTGTGGGCGGTGGAGACGTACCAGGTGCCCCGTCCGGTGGTGCGGACCCCCTGGTACACCAGGTCGGTGACCAGTTGCTGGTAGGTGCGGTCGTCCCGGGTGGCCCATTCGCGGTAGTCGTCGAGGGCCTCCCGGTCGGTGAGGCTGACCTGCACTACCGGTCCCAGGCCGCCCACCAGGGCGGGGACTGCAGCCCGCCGCAGCCGCTCCGCCAGCCCTTGGCGCAAGCGGCCGCCCAGGCGGTCGAGGTGGGAGTAGACGGCTTCCCGGTCACTGCTGAGGGTTTGAAGGGTGGCCAGGCCGGCGGCGATGACCACCGGATTGCTGTTGTAGGTGCCGGCGTGCACCACCTGGCCGCTGGAAATCAGGTCCATGACTTCGGCCTTGCCCACCACGGCGCTCAAGGTGAACCCGCTGGCGATGCCCTTGGCGTAGGTGGCCAGGTCGGGGGTGACGCCGAAGATCTCCTGGGCCCCTCCCAGGGCCAGGCGGAAGCCGGTAATCACCTCGTCGAAGATCAGGACGGACTGGTAGCGGTCGCAGAGGTTGCGCAATCCCTCCAAGAAGCCGGGGCGAGGCATGAGGCTTCCCGAGTTGCACATCACCGGCTCGGTCAGGATGGCTGCGATCTCGCTGCCGCGCCGGGCAAACAGGTCCTCCAGCAGCTCCAGGTCGTTCCAGGGCATGATGATCAGGTTGTCGGCGGCGTTGGCCACCTGGCCCTTGCTGGGCAGGACCGGGTTGGGGCTGCTGCGGTCGCCCTGCCGTTCGGGTCCCGGCGCCGTGGAGACGAAGAGGCTGTCGTACCAGCCGTGCCATTGTCCCTCGAACTTGACCACCAGGTTGCGCCCGCGGTAGGCTCGGGCCGCCCGAAGGGCCGTGATCACGGCCTCGGAGCCGGTGCTGTTGAACCGGACCCTCTCGGCGCAGGGGATCGCCCCGGTCAGCAGCCGGGCCAGTTCGGCCTCGGCCTGGTGTTGACCGGCGAAGACCAGGCCCCGGTCCAACTGCCGGTGAACGGCCTCCAGCACCGGGCGGGGACTGTGGCCCAGCAGCAGCGGCCCCTGTCCCAGGACGTAGTCGATGTACTCGTTGCCGTCCACGTCGCGAATCCGGCTTCCCGAGCCGGACTCGAAGTAGAGGGGGTGGGGGAGCTCGGCCTTGCGTACGTCGCTGCTGACGCCTCCGGCCAGAAATTTCTTGTTGTCTTCAAACCAGCGGGCGGATTTTTCCAGGGTCATGGGGATTTCCGTGGGGATTGACGGGACGGCTAAAGGGTGGTCCAGCCGCCGTCCAGCATGAGGTTGATTCCGGTGACGTAGGCCGAAGCGTCGGAGGCCAGGAAGACCACCGCCCCCTTGATGTCCTCGTTGTCGAGCAGGCGCCCGATGGGAACCCGCTTGGTGTAGTTGTCCAGAAAGGGCTTGGGCTGGTGGTTGAAGTATCCTCCGGGAGAGATGCAGTTGGCCCGCACCCCCTGCTTCCCGTAGTAGTTGGCGATGTGCCGGGTGAAGTTGATCATGCCCGCCTTGACGAAGTTGTAGGTCGGCGCCTGCAGCATGTCGGTGCCTTCGTAGAGGGTGGGGTCGTTGGCCACCACGCCGTAGATGCTGGAGATGTTGATGATCGATCCCCGCTTCTGCCGGACCATGTCGGGAACGAAGGCCCTGCAGATGGTGAACAGACCCACCATGTCCCCCTTGGCGCTCTCCATCCAGTCCTCGGAGGTCTGGGTTTCGAATCCGCCGCTCACCCGGGCCAGGGCGCTGTTGACCAGGATGTCGAGGCGGCCGAACTGCTCCAGGATGCGGTCGTGCAGGCGCTGAATGGAGTCGGTCTCGCAGATGTCGAGCTGCATGCCGTGGGCGTCGTAGCCCCGATCCTTCAACCCCCGGGCGAAATCCAGGTTGCGTTGCAGGGAGCGGGAGGCCACGATCACCGTGGCTCCGGCTTCGGCCAGGCCTTCCGACAGGCTGCTGCCGAATTGGGGCCCGGCTCCGGCGGTCACCAGAGCAATCCGACCCTTGAGGGAAAACTGTTCCAGAACCGCCATGCCCGCCTCCCCGAAAGGTTCCTCAGTGTACAGGATCTCCCAGTCGTTCCCAACATTCTATTTCACTGGAATATCGCCGGGCAAACTGGGTAGAATACGGCCTTTTCAGCCCGCCTGCGGTTACGGAATCCGCCCGGCTCCCTCAGGGGACCGCCGGGCCGGCGCCGTTCCGGCGTCCCCTGAATTCGCCCCCGGCCGGCGCCGCCTTACCTCAGCCTGCCTCAAAGTCCCGAAAACCAAGGAGGAGCCTTGCTGGCCACCCGCTTGAAATCCAAAGTTCACCAAAGAGAGCTGACCCTGGGAATCCTGTTGACCTTCGATCACTGGGCGGGATACCTGGAGATCTTCAAGTCCGAAGGCCTGGACTTCGCCGTGCTGGACATGGAGCACAGCTCGGCCGACCTGCACGCGGCCGAGGAGCTCTGCCGCACCGCGCGCCTGCTCGATTTTCCGCTCTTGATTCGCCCCGAAGCCGCCCTCTATCACCTGATCCGGAGATACATGGACATGGGGGCGGCCGGCCTGATGGTTCCCTGGACGGAAAGTCAGGACCAGATCCGGGCCATTCGCGAGGGGGTGTTCATTCCCCCCAAGGGACGCAGAGGCCCGGGCGGACCCGCCATTTTTGCCAATCGAGGTCTCGACCGCCAGGGTTGGGATGAAGTGGAGTCCAGCCTGTTCATCACGACCCAGTTCGAGAGCCCGGCCGGTATCGAGGACATGGCCTCGCTGATCCCCCATGACTGGATTGATGCGGCCATGCTGGGCCCCTACGATCTTTCCCTGAACATGGACCGCTGGAGCCATATGGACCATCCCGAGGTGGTGGCGGCCATCCAGCGGGTGTGGCGCCAGGCCCGGGACATGGGCAAGAACTGCGGCATGGTGGTGGGAACCCTGGAGCAGGCCGGCTTCTGGATCGATCGAGGGTTTTCCTTCCTGATCTGCTCCGAGATCTCGGCCATGGTCAGGCACCGCGCCCGCGAGCTGGTGGGTCGGATTCGGGAGGTCCATGCCGAGGCCCGGGCCAGGCAAGCCTAGACGGGCCGTGCCACCGACCGGCGGGCCAGGGGTAAAGAGATTTCCACTCTACACGGCAAACCCAGCCCGCATTTCTCACCAGGCCGCTGAGCCTATGGTAGAAAAGTGTTCGTCTTTAACATCTTGCAGCGTTTTTATGGGAGTCTTCAGCGTACAGGCTGTGCTGGGCGTGCCCTGGCTTGTCCTTTTTCCCTCAGCGCATCCATGCTCGCTCGACCGTAGTGACCGCTACGCTCTTCGCTCCCGAGCACGCGCTGAGGAAAAAATGCCTGCGCCATGATCACGCCCCCTGGTGAGAAAGGCGGGCTAGCGGTTCGAGCGATGCGCGGCTGAGCCGCGACCGAAAGGGCCAAGGATGCAGTTGACGACGCTGGACCTGGTGGTGGTGGTCGTCTACATGGCGTTGCTGTCGGGAATCGGCATCTATTTCTCCCGGCGCCAGACCTCCAGGGAAGAGTATCTGCTGGGCGGCCGCAGCATGCACTGGATGCTGCTGGGCGGCAGCATGATGGCCACGCTGCTCTCCACCATCACCTTCCTGTCGGTGCCGGGGGAGATGATGCGCTACGGCATCGCCTACCTGTCCGGCATCATCGCCATGCCCCTGTTCGTTCCGGTGGCCAATCGCATTCTGATTCCGGTGCTGCGGCGTCTCCCCATCACCAGCGTCTACGAGTACCTGGAGAAGCGCTTCGACGTGAGCTTTCGCAGCCTGGCCTCCTTTCTCTTCGTGCTGCGGACTATCATCTGGATGGGGTTGATCATCTACACCTGCAGTTTCGCCGTGGCCGAGATCACCGGATGGGACCTCTACGTCACCATCGTGGCCACCGGCCTGGTGACCACCTTCTATACCACCGCCGGCGGGCTGCGCACGGTGGTCTGGACCGACAACCTGCAGTTGATGATTCTGCTGGGGGGCGCCCTGGCCATTCCGGTGCTGATCGGGTTCTCGCTGGGGAGCGGTCCGGCGACCTGGTGGCAGACCTTCTCCGAAGCGGGCAGGACTGAAATTCAGACCTTCAGTTGGGACCTGACCGTTCGCATTACCGTGGTCGGAATCGTCATGGGCAACTTCTTCTGGAACATCTGCACCCTGGGAGGGGACCAGGTGGCGGTTCAGCGCTATCTGAGCTGCCCCGATCTGCCGGCTGCGCGCAAGAGCGTGTGGATGTTCGCCGGCTTCAATTTTGCAGTGATGCTGGCGCTGCTGTTTTGCGGGTTGTCGCTGTTCGCCTTCTATGCCAGCCAGTCCGCCGCGCCGGTTCAGGACTTTCAGGAGGAAATCGCCGCCAGGGCCGATCGGGTGATGCCGATTTTCATCGTGCAGGAGCTGCCGGCCGGGGTGTCGGGGCTGCTGCTGGCCGCCTTGCTGGCAGCCGCCATGTCCAGCTTGAGTTCCGGCATCAACTCCATCTCGGGAGTGGTGGTCTCCGACTTCTTTCAGAGGTTCGGCCTCTTCAAGGCCCAGGTGCGGACCCTGTGGGCCGACCGCGCGGTGTCGCTGCTGGCGGGTCTGGTTGGGATCGCCACCGCGACCGGCACCGCCGTGATGGCCACCCGCACCGACTGGAATCTGGTCGAGCTCACCGGACGGCTGAACCACATTTTCGTGGGGCCCCTGGGGGTGCTGTTCTTCGCCGGCATCCTGTTTCGCCGCGCCGGCAAACAGGCCGCCCTGCTGGGTTTCCTGGCCGGAACGCTGGCCAGCCTCTTCATCTGTTTCGGCAAGGAGTGGTTCGGCATGGAAAAGAGCCTCTCCTTCGTCTGGGTGGTCCCCCTGCCGTTTCTGGTCGGGTTGGCCCTGGCGGGGCTGCTGGCCTATTGCTTTCCACGACCGCCCAGGTCATCCGTGCAGGGCCTGACCTTGTGAAGTTTGAAGTTTGAAGTGTGAAGGGTGAAGTGTGAAGTGTGAAGTTTGAAGTGGGAAGGGTGGTGGGTGGTGGGAGCGGGCAAGCGCCTGATGACTGGTTGCGCTCTTTGATGGACTGCGCCGAGACCGACTATTTGCTTTACGTGTCGATCAAAAACCTCTTCAACTCTTCAACTCTTCAAACTTCAAACTTCAAACTTCAAACTTCACTGCAAGCTGGAGGTAGACCGATGGCTTCTCGCGACGCGCTCCTGCCTTCGATGCGGGTCGACGGCCGGGTGGCCCTGGTGACCGGTGCGGGATCGGGTCTCGGACGCAGCATCGCATTGGCCCTGGCTCAAGCCGGAGCCAACCTGGTGGTGACCGATTTGCCGGCCAGGATGGAGAATGCGCGCCAGACCCGAAAGGGGATCCGGGAACTGGGCAGGGAGTGCCTGGCGGTCTCCCTGAACGTGACCTCGCTCAAGAGTATCGATCGCATGGTCGAGAAAGCGACCGAGCGGTTCGGACGGATCGATATTCTGGTCAACAACGCGGGCATCAATATTTCCAAGCCGGCCCTGGAGGTGACGGAGCAGGACTGGGACCGGGTGTTGGACGTCAACCTCAAGGGGGTTTTCTTTTGCTCCCAGGCGGTGGCTCGTGGGATGATTCGGAAAAAGTCCGGCAAGATCGTCAACATCGCCTCCCAGAACGGGGTCATCGGCTACTACAACCGCGCGGCCTACTGCTCCAGCAAGGCCGGGGTGGTCAATCTTACCCGTGTTCTGGCGATCGAATGGGCCGGACAGAACGTCAACGTCAACGCCGTCGGACCCACTTTCGTGCGGACGCCGTTGACCGAAAAGCTGTTTCAGGACGAGAGCTTCAGCCGGGAGGTTCTCAGCCGCATTCCGCTCGGCCGCCTGGGGAAGCCGGAGGACGTTGCCGGCGCCGTGGTCTTTCTGTCCAGCCCGGCCGCGGATCTGATTACGGGGCATACATTGCTGGTGGACGGAGGCTGGACAGCGATTTAGCCGAGACCGGCGCCGGGCGCCGGCTGCGTCGCACCGGTGGGATTCGCCAACCAGACTGGGGTTGAACATGAACGGGTTTGTCAACGGCGGGGACAGAGGGTGGCAGGGAAAGCGGGGGGTCTGGCGCGTCTTTCTCCTGCTGGTGCTGTTGAGCCAGAGCATCATGGGCTGCCAGGCCGAGGAGGCGGGCCGGGAACCCGTGGTGGTGGAGGTCATGAGAGTGGGCTTCGACCGCACCACAGACATGCCGGTGGTCCTCCTGCGGGACAAGGGAGATTCGCGGGCGATTCCCATTTGGATCGGTCCCTTCGAAGCTCGGGCCATCGCCATGGAACTGGAGGGTGCGGCCGCTCCCCGTCCCCTGACCCATGACCTGTTGAAGTCGATCCTTCAGGGGGCCGGGGTGGTCTTCGAGAAAGTGCTGGTCAGCGAGCTCAAGGGGAGAACCTACTACGCCCGCATTTTCCTGACCTCGGCCGGCGAGGGCTTCGAAGTGGACAGCCGCCCCAGTGACGCCATTGCCCTGGCCCTTCGCTTCGGCAAACCCATCCTGGTGGCCCGGTCGCTGATGGAGGGGGAGACCGCGCTGGATCTGAAAGACCAGAGCGAGCCCGAAGACCGGAGCGGGCCCCTGGTCAAGAGCGTTCGGGGAATCACCGTGCAGGAGATCAGCCAGGGATTGGCCGCATCCCTTGGCCTGCCGAGCACGAATGGGGTTCTGGTGTCCGCCGTCAGCGGAAATGAGAACGCCGGCCTGAAGCGGGGGGACGTCATCTTGGCCGTCGATTCCAACCCCGTCACCGGCGTCGGCATTTTCCAATCCATGCTGGCCGGTACGGAGGGACAGACCGTCCGCCTGCGGGTGAGTCGGGACGGCCAGGAGCAGGTGGTGGAACTGGCGCCGGCAGAGTGAGGGGCGGATTCCTGTCATGGCCGCTCCCTCCCAGCGTGAATACTTCAATGAGCGGGTGGGCGACTTCGATGTCCCCCAGCCGCGGCCGGTGATCGAACGCCTGGCGGAGGTGGTCGGCGCGGCCGGCTTGCGCCCCGGGGAAGTGGTGCTGGATATCGGAACCGGCGTGGGGGTTCTGATTCCCCTGATCCGGTCCTTCAAGCCCTCCCGCGTCATCGCCTGCGACGTTGCCGAGAAAATGCTGCAGCGCCTGCAGCAGAAACATTCCGGGGTTCAAGCCATCCACTCGGACGTGGCCGATCTTCCCTTGGAGGACGCCTCGGTGGATGTCGCTTTTCTGAACGCCATGTTCGGCAACATCGCCGACAAACCCCGGGCTTGCCGGAATCTCAGCCGCATTCTCAGGCCGGGAGGCCGGATGGTGGTGAGCCATCCCGAGGGCAGGGCATTCGTGGAGGAGCTTCGCCGGTCCAGCCCCCTTGCCATCGAATCCTTCCCCCAGCGCACCCAGTTCCAATCGCTGCTCCAGCCTCTGGGGCTGGAGGTGGTCGCCTACCGGGACGAACCCAAGCTCTACCTCATGGTGGCCCGGAAAGCTTGATTGTTGATTTGTGATTGTGGATTGACGAGTTATGAAGACTGGTTCTGTCCCATATCCAATCAGAAATCAGAAATCTACAATAAAGAAATGGATGGAAGCGTCCAGGTGGGTTCCGCCCATAACTGTTTTTATTTTCAATGTTTTATCTATGGTTTCCATCCGTTCCATCTGCCCGCATGATCCCTTGCAATCCACTGCCATCCCCCATATAACGTCCGACTTACGCAATTGAATCATAGGTTGGCTCGCAGCCTCCATGATGCCACTGGAACGAGACGCACTGAATTCGTCCGACTGGCGGATAACTCATCCTCACCAGGATAATTCGCTACAGAAACACTGTACCTATCTGGTTGCACACGTTAAGTTCGCGTACATCTGGTACGATCAAGCACATTCTTGAGCACCCCGGCTAGCGGTTGAACCCATAACGCTGCCGTTTCCGCGATTTCAACTGGAATCACTTGCGAAAGAAACCATGATCCGATCCAGTCGCGTGATTCTGTCCATGGTCATCGCGATTTTCGCGCTATCCCAGTGGCCCGCTCTGGTAAGGGCAAACGAAGGCTGCTCGGACTTCTACGCTACCTTGCGTAGCGCGACTAGTGACACTCTGGTCGAAGTGGTACGTAGAGGAGATCTCAGATGCCTCGACCGACTTAGAAGCGATTTGGATCCGCCGTTGCAAATTGCAGTGTCCCTGGAGTCGAACCTGCTCACAGTGGCCAACAGCATCCCCCGAGCAATGGCAAACTACACCGGAGTTGGAAACGACGGGGTCCATCAGCTGTTTCTCTATTTGCGCGCAGCCGAGTATATCCACTTCTACTGTCTCTTAGACCGCAGTTGCGATGGTGAGGAATGGAACAGTGCAGAAACCTATTCCATGGAGGCTGGGTCGCCTGTGCATAGGGCCGTCAAAGCCGCCATCGACTCCTTTGTCGAGCACCCGCTGTTCCGCCATGCCAGCAGCCAGCATGTCGATACCCTGCATGAGGTTGGACACACCATCATCAACTACGAGATGAGTGGGCTGTACTTGAGCCTCGTCGAGAATTGGCTCAACGATTGGGACAACAACTACGCCGCCAATCCCATCTTCCACGATCAGATGCGTGAGATGTTGGATATTGTCTCCTTCGGGCATGTACGTCCCCCCTTCGGTGATTTTTACGGCGAATACCGCGGCCTTGTCCATGCGTTTCGGGATTTCCTGTTTGCGGAACGGTGGTTGGGAACCTCCTCGCAATGGATCATGGAACGATCCGCTATGGAATTAGTGCGCTATTTCTGGCACAAGAACACGACGAACTACGACTACGCGTTGCCCATCGTTCTATCCGCCCTCACCACTTACCGGAACCGGCCCGTGGCCAAAGAAATTCTTCTGCGCCTGGTCGGCGAGATTTACGTTAACGATGGCGACAAGTGCGAGCGATACGACCTATGCGACTGGTGGGCCGGTGAGGGCTTCAACGCCAACTTCCGCGCCGCGGTTTTCACCGACACGATGGAGTGTCCCCTCAACGCCTGCTTCGGAGACACCATCACCATGCATGCCCAGGACCTGGAAGCGGACAAACTGGCGACGGCCTGCCAGAGGATGTATGAAGAGGGGCAAGCCTTTCAAGCCTTGTTCGGCACCCAGTGCGCCCCGGTACCCGGCGACCTCAAAAACCATGTGGACGTGTATGTGTTCAACGACCCGGACGATTGCTGGCAACTGCAATGGCCATCATTCGTTTCGGCGAATACGTGCAGCGGCATCCATTTCGAACACGATCCGTCCGATCCGGACACATCGGTTCAGCTGGTTGTGACGGAATACACGCCCAACGAAGAGGCTCCTGATCGCGAACTGCCCATTGTGAACTTCGAGCACGAGTATGCTCACCATTTGGATGCTCGCTTCAACCTTCATGGTCCCTACCTTGTGGACTACGATAGCGCCCATTGGTGGATAGAGGGCTTCGCAGAATACCTTTCCGCCGAAGTGTCCCCCTATATCGGCGTGCCACCATGCGAAACGCCCTACTCGTTGACGGAGACGCTCCTCCATTCCTTATCCATCCCCACCACCTACCCGCAACGGCATCTCGCCGTCCGCTTCTTGATGGAGCATCACCGGGACTTCATCGACACGCTGCTCGAGTACACGCGTCGAGGCGAGTATGAGGCTTACACCGCGCACTTGGCCGCTGAGGCGCCGAAGCTCGAAGACGAGTGGCGAGAATGGCTCGCTTTGTGTGAGATAGGTAGTGATTTCCGTGTCCGCCCCTATTGTTACAGCGCGCCGACATACTACAACTTTGGCTACATCACGAGGGTCGTCCTGGGCTCCCTGGACCATGCCGAAGACGATAATCTTGGCCATCGATTCTATGACGAGACTACGACGTTGCAAGCGGGCTCCACGGTCAAGCTTCGTGTCACCACCAGCACAGAAGTGCCCGTCTTGGGTGACATCAACCGTGTGGAAGCGTGGATCGACTGGGACGGAGATGGAGGTTTCGATGTAAAGTACCGAACAGGTCATGAACTCGGAAGTCCGGCTGACCAATCGAGACAACCCGGTCACGGTCTGGGCAAACGTGACCGTGCCGACAGATGCCCACATCGGCAGGGTTCGCCTGCGCGTCCGTGCGCAGTACAAACAGGCAGGCGGTAAAAGCCAAGAGGTTTGTGAGAACTACGAGAGCGGCGAAACCCAAGACTACGACATCGTGGTGACAGGCGATCCGAACCCCGGCGATGGGAACGGGGGCAGTGGGGACCTGCAACCGACGTCGTGGGGCGATGTTTTCATCCCGGTGATCCTGAACTCGACCGGCCGCAACAACGCCTTCTTCACCTCCGAGCTGACCCTGACCAACCGGGGAACCGAAGAGGCCACCCTCGACTACAGCTACACGGCCGATGTGGGAGGCGGAGGCGGAACTGCCACCGACACCCTGGCTCCGGGGCAGCAGCGTATCCAACCCGACGCCATCGGATACCTCTCAGGCCTCGGCATCCCCATTCCCGGCTCTGGAAACCGCATCGGGACGCTACGGGTGGAAGTCTCGGGTTCTTCGAAGGTGAGCTTGACCACCCGCACCACCACCGCCGTCCCCGACGGCCGCGCCGGCTTGGCCTATCCCGCCGTTGCCGAGGACCAGGGTTTCCAGGAAGCGGTCTACCTGTGCGGGTTGCGCCAGAACACCTAGGACCGCTCCAACGTGGCCTTCCAGCACATGGGGACTCCCCAAGACGGTCCCATCACTCTGAGGACTACCATCTACTCCGGGGAGGCTGACGACACCAGCCCCCGGGTGGTGGGAGAGGTGGAGCTGCAGCCGGGAGGCTTCCACCAGTACTCGGGACTGCTGGGAAGGCTGGGCCCTCCGTCCCAGGGCTACGTCAAGGTGGAAAAGGTCCAGGGAGAGGCGCCTTTCTACGCCTACGGGGTCATCAACGACAATTTCAACTCGGACGGCTCCTTCGTCTTTCCCCTCACCGCATCCTCGCTGGTGGGCACGACGGGACAGACCCTGCCGGTCATCATCGAAACCGGGAACTTCCAAAGCGAGTTGACCGTCACCAACTTCTCGGCCACGGACAAGCAGGTGGACTTCAGCTTTGTGGCCGATGGGGTCGACAGGGGCGACGACACGGCCGAATTCAGCCTGGAACTGAAGGCTGGGCAGCAGTTCATCCTGCCCGACATCGTGGAGGAACTGCGCCGGCGGGAGGTAGAGGGGATCGGTCGTGCCGACCGGGCCTATGTAGGAGCGCTGTTCGCCACGCTGGCCGAGGGGGACATGAGCGGGATCGTGATCGGCGCCCGGACGGGCTCTCCAGACGGAAGAGGGGGGCAGTACAGCCTCTTCTACAACGGGGTGCCCTATGGCGGGGCTTTGGTCAAGAGCGCCTGGATCTACGGGCTGCAGCAGAACGCGGAGAACCGCAGCAACCTGGCCCTAGTGAATACGGGGGAGATCGACGACAGCACCAGCACCTTCGAGATCACGATTTACGACGGCGGCGGGGAGTCTCGACCGAGAACGAAGCGGGTAACGCTCAGTCCCCGCCGTTGGAAGCAGGAAAACGGGATTCTCGGCAGGATCAGCCAGGGGTACGTTCAGGTGAGGAAGGTCTCGGGCAACAACTCGTTCATCACCTACGGCGTGATCAACGACGGGGGCGCCCCCGGGCAGCGGAGCGGTGACGGCGCCTATGTGCCGTCCCGGGAATAAACCTGTGGTTTTATGGGAAGGCCTACCAGCTGAGTCGAGCTTCACGCTGAAATCCTCTCGGCGATATTGCGAGTGACGCACCGGCGCCGGCGGTCATTGATCAGTGTGGTCTTGGGGTTGGCGCGGCCGCCCAGATACTGCACGTTCTCCAGCGGCACGTCCTGGCAAGGGACATAATGAGGGGATTGAAGCGGACTGGTTCACACTAAGTCTTTTACAATTAGTCTTTTACCAGATATACAATATGGCCGCGTAGGCGGCGAATCAAGAGCCTGGTCCCGGTACGCACAGCCTTCCCAGAACAACAATCCCCGTAGCGGCGGATCAACGACTTCGCTCCGAACTGCGCTGCCCCCCTCCAACAGCGCCAAAAACATCGTTCTTCTCAAGAATTCGACACCCCGGCATTGAAATCACGCCTGGCCGATCATCGGGCGCATTGCCCGAACGGCCGCAATGGCCCGGTCGATGTGGGCCATGGTGTTGTAGATGTGGGGGCACAGGCGCAGGCCCCCCGTGGAGGCGCCGGCAATGCCGTATCGGGTGTAGAGTCGATTGAACACCTCCTGGCGCTTTTCCGGCGGTATCCGGATGATGCAGACCCCTCCGCTCAGTTTCGGGTCCTCCGGCGTGACCAGTGGGAAGCCCTCGGCCTTCAACCCCGCCTTCAGCGCCCCGGCCAGCTCGAAGATCCGGGCCTCGACCCGATCGAAGCCGATGAGGCGGTGGAACTCCACGGTGTTGGCGATCGCCGCCAGCCGAGCGTCGTCTCTCTGGCCGAAGGACTCGAACTTCCTGGCTCCCTTCACGTCCGGGTCCACGTCGCTCCCCCAGCCGGGAGAAACCAGGTTGGGCCAGATCTCCGCAATGCGGTTCCGCTTGACGTAGAGCAGCCCGACCTCCTTGGGGCCGCAGAACCACTTGTGGCTGCTGGCTGCAAAGGAGTCGCATTGAAGCTCCCGCAGGTTGAGGTTGAAGGCGCCCCAGGTCTGCGCGCCGTCGACATGAACATGGATATTGCGTTGGTGAGCCAGTTGGCAGAGCTCGCGGATGGGAAGCCGCACCCCGCTGACGTTGGATACGTGAGTCAGGGCCAGGACTCTGGTTCGGGGCCCCAGAGCCTCCTCGAAGGGCGCCACCAGTTGATCGATCCGGGTGGGCCCGGTGGGGGTCTCGACGCGTTTGACGCTTGAGCGGAAGCGGGCGGCCCGCACCTGCCAGGCCACATTGTTGGTGGGATGGTTCTGGGCCCATAGCAGGACCTCGTCCCCCGCCTCGAGAGGAAGGCCGTTGTTGATGATGTTGTTGGCCTCGCTGGTGTTGCGAACCAGGGCCACCTCGTCGCTGTCCACCCCCAGTTGATCGGCGACCTGCTTGCGGGAGAGTTCCTGCAGGGTCTTGAACTTCCGGCGGTTGTTGAAGGAGCAGTCGACGTCGATGTCCTGGGTGAGCTCCGCCACCGCTTCCGCAACCACCCGCGGAGCCGGGCAAAGGTTGGCGGCGTTCATGGGGACCCTGGCTTCGCGAAAGGGGAACTGTCGCCGCACCATCTCCCAATAGGCCTCAGGGTTGGGAGCGGCGACCAGGCTGGAGGACAGGGACGACAGGGAGGGGAGGCCGGCCGAGACGAGGGCGGTTCCCTGGGCCAGCCGGTGCAGGACCGAGCGTCGGGACAGATCAGCCATGATGGGTTCACCCCGGTTGGAGCCGGTCACTCGGCCGGAAGAACGGCGCAAGTCCCCGCCCGGTGCAGGTCCCCTGGTTGCCGGGTCATCCGGTGTGCAGGTCTCAGGTGGCCGCCCGCCGGGCGGTCGGGTCACAGCGTATTGATCATCACGCCGCCGTCGACCACCAGGGTCTCCCCGGTGATGTAGCTGCCGGCCTCGCAGGCCAGCAACAGGGCCGGACCGATGAGCTCGTCGGCCTCGCCCCAGCGCCCCAGGGCCGTCCGGCGGGCGAACACGGCCTTCTGGTCCTCGTTCAGCAGCGACGCCGGCAGATCGGTCCAGAAGGGACCGGGAGCGATGCAGTTGACGGTAACGTTGTAGGGCCCCAGATCCAGCGCGTTGGCCTTGGAGAGCCCGATCAGCCCGTGCTTGGTGGCGTTGTAGACGTTGCGGCTGGACTTGCCTCCCAGCCCCATGATGGAAGAGATGTGAATGACCCGTCCCCAGCGGCGCTCCTTCATCTGGGGGACCAGGGCGCGGGTCAGCACCATGCAGGAGCTGAGGTTCAGCTCCACGATCCGGTCCCAGTCCTCGTCCCGGACCTGGTCGATGACCGCGGGAATGTTGGACCCGGCATTGTTGACCAGGACATCCACCCGGCCCATTTTCTCAAGGATGCGCTGGGCCAGGCCCTCGGCCTCCTCCCGCCGGGTCAGGTCCGCCACCAGCGCCAGGCCCTTGCGGTCGGTTCCCTCCAGGATCTCGACCAGGGCTCTGTCCAGCTCGTCCTGGTGGCGGCTGCTGATGACCACGTCGGCTCCGGCTCGGGCGAATCCCTGCGCCATGGCCTTGCCCAGGCCCTTGCTGCCCCCGGTGACCAGGGCCACTCGTCCCGAGAGGTCGAACAACGACTGATTGCTCATGCTTGGTTCCTTTCCGTTGCTTGTTGGGCCCGACTGCCGTGGTCAGCCCCGTTTGCGGCCTGCATGGTATCACAGGCAAGCGGCGGCAGCGCGCTGTGCCCCGGTCCCGGAGCGCGGGGATCAGTCTGCGCGCAGG
The DNA here is from genome assembly GCA_963665655.1 of Terriglobia bacterium. GTDB lineage: Bacteria > Acidobacteriota > Terriglobia > Versatilivoradales > Versatilivoraceae > Versatilivorator. Next base: position 1,061,239 of record OY762429.1, on the reverse strand, counting down.
GCCGGAACCAAGGGTGCGCGGGTCACCGACCCTACGGCGGCCAGAGATGAGATGAGGCCGGCGGCCAGGACCGCCAGCAACAGCCATGCCAGGGCCGTCAGACTGAGGTGTCCTCCGGTGGATCGCCAGGCCGGAACGATGGCCACCGCCGCCGAGAAGACCCCGAACAGCAGGCCCCAACCGAGCAGCAGGAAATTCTCCGAGATCACCAGCCGGGCCAGGTGGCCGGAGTGGTAGCCCACGGCCGTCATCAGCGCGAATTCCCGGCGCCGTTCCAGCACGTTTCTCAGCAGCACCACGCCCAGGCCGAAGGTGCCGAGCAGGAGCCCCATGCCGCCCAGGGCCTGGAAGGTGGAGAGATAAGTGTTGTTCACGCGATGAAAGGCGGCCAGCCTCACGGCCGCGGGCAGCACGTCGAATCCGTAGTCGGAGAGCCGGTCCTCCAGCGTCGCCGTAACGTCCTCACCGGTTCCGGGGGGAGTATCCATCAGAAAGAAACGGAAGCCCTCGATTCGCGGAAAGGCCCTCAGGAAGTGCTTCTCCGACATGATCAACTCCGATTGGAACAGGCTGTCCCGCAGGGCTCCCACCAGGCGAAGGCGCAGGGGTGTCTCTCCCTGCGGGTTCAGCACCAGTTCTTCCCCCAGTTGCCGGTGGAGGACGTACTGCATCGAGTTGGCGTCGGCGATGACGGGAATGACGCCGCCGGGCAACTCCTGGCGCAGGAGCTGCCAGGGGTTGCCGGGTTCAGGGGAACCCGACAGGGTGGCCTGAAACCGGAACCGGGCCTGGGAGAGAAAGGAGTCGGGAGCGCCCAGAATTCTGGGGCTGGAGGGTTGATAGAGATTGAGACAACTGGCGTCGTCGCCCGGCCGCAGCCGGAAGGCGCTGAAGGCGAGGTCGGCCAGGGCGGGCGTGTCTTCCGAAGACAGGTTCAGCGATTCCCGGCCCGAAGGGGAGTTGGGGTCGTCCTGGATGGGCAGCAGAGATTCCGCCACCAGGGAAAATCCACCGGTTCCCGACTGGCGGTCCCCAGGGCTGGAGCGGTCGGTGCGGCGAAAGGCTTCAACCGTGACGATGATGAAGGTGGCCGAAGCGATCAGGGCGATGCACAGCAGGCTGCGGCCCGGCCGGACGGTGGCGTTTCGGAATCCCAGCCGGGACACGGCCCAGCCGCTCTGGGGCTGCAGGATGGGATGCCGCGTCCGTCGCAGCCACCCCGACTGCCAGGCAAGCAGCGCCAGCAGGCAGAGGGTGCCGGAGGCAAAGAAGCCCAGTTCCCGGCTGAGTCCGCCGGCCAGACTGGCCAGCAGGAACCCCGCGGCTGCGGCGGCCAGCAGGAGGGCGGTTCGGCTCCGGCCCGGGCTGCGCGGGCGGCTCCAGGACCTCCACCATGCGGCAAGGCCGCGGCTCTGTCCGCTCTTCTGTCCGGAAGCCTGGAAGTCAGCCGTTGGCCCGGCTTCCTGGTAGAGCCAGGAGCCCGTCAGCAGACTGCGCGGGCTGATGGACACCATCCTCCGAAGGCTCCAGGCGATGCAGATCAGGGCAGTCAGGATTCCCCCCAGGCCGCCGGCCAGCAGGGAAGCGCCCGAAAAGTGGAGCCTCAACTGGGTGGTCCCCACGGCATCCACCCACCAGGTGCGCAGTCCCAGCATGATGAGGGCGGTGTAGCCCAGAGCTCCCGCCAGGCCCAACAGCGTGCCCAGCCCCGCCAGCAGGGCTCCCTCCCTGAGAAACAGGCGCCGGATCCCGGCAGGATCGAACCCCAGGGCTCGAAGCAATCCGATCTCCTGGACGCGCTGCTCCAGCCCCAGCTTGAAAAAGAGGCTGGTGAGCAGCAGCGCCGAAACCACCAGGAAGAAGCTGAAGTAGACGAAATACTGCCCGAAGTCGGTGACTCCCCGCGAGGCCTGCTCGGCTTGATCTCCGACCGCCCGCAGCGAGAATCCGAATTGAGCGGGATCGGCGGTGCGCTTGAGCTCCGATTCCAGGCGGGAGCGAAGGCCCCGGAGCGCCTCGGGCCCGGCGGCCGGGGCCTCGGCGGGAGGGTAGATCCGGATCGAGGACAAGCGGCCATGGCGGGACCGCCACAATTCCTGGCCGACCTTCAGGGGGATGAAGGCCTTGGGGGTGGTGCGGTATTCCTCCCAGTAGTCTTCGTCCCGGGGACGAATGCGTCCCAGCTCCATGGGAAAGGGAGGGTCCCAATCCACCAGGGTCCTGGACTCGGTAATGCCGGGGTAGGCGGGCGCCAGGTCCCGGTCGGCCAGGGGGCCTTCCATGGGGACCACCTCGCTCAGGCGAAAGCTGGCGGACCGGGTCAACAGCCGTCCCTGCTCGGCCCAGAGGTAGTACTCCAGCTCCAGCAGATCTCCGGGCCGCGCCTCCAGGTCCCGGGCGGCCCACCGGTTCAGCACCAGCGGAGGCAGCTCCCCGCCGGGGGGTGCCTGCGCCAGGCCGAAGGATGGGAAGTCGAGGCCGGTCACCAGCGAATAGGGGATCTGGCGGCCGCCGCTTCGGATGGTGTTGGCCAGGTAGGTGAACAGGAAGCGGGAGCGAAGCCCCAGGGCGTTTGCGGCATTGCGAACTTGAGCGGCCAGTCCCTCGCCGATGAGGGTGCCTTCGGTTTCGACCGACAGGCACTGCTGCCCCTCCAGAACCCGCAGCTTCAGATCGGTATCTTCCAGGGAATAGATGTTACGGAGGATCGCCAACAGCCGGTCGGTCCGCGCCGGGTCGGACGCCGGCTGCCGGCCGGAGGCGGCTCGGCTGACCAGCAGGGTGTTGATCCGGTCCGGGACCTCCAGGTCCCGCTGCAGGCGGCGCAAGGGGACGAAGACGGCCCGTACCGGACCCTGCCGGGAGCTCAGCGAAAACTCACCCATCCGGGAGGGCTGGAGGATGCCGCCGACCGAAAGGCGCAGGGTTCGCCCCACCCGGTCCCGGCGGCCGTGCAGGGAATCGCGGGGCACGTTGGAGGGTTGCTCCAGCCGCAGCAGAACCGGGCTGCCGGCGTCGGCCCCCAGGTCTCTGGCGGCCTCCGGGCTGAGCAGGACCCGCCGGCCGGACCGCGGGCCGGAACCGAATCCCGGATCGGGCTCGACTCCCTGAAATCTCCAGAATCGATCATCCACCCCATAGACCGAAACCCCGGCGGCGCGTCCGGTCTCGGGCTGGGTGAGCCGGCCCTCCTGAACCAGGAGGGGACAGGCGGCGCCGAATTGCCGCGAGAAATCCGGATGGGCGGCCATTTCCGCGGCCAGGGCCTCCCTGAAGAACACGCTGGAGGTGAGCACCCAGTGGGCGGCGCCCAGCCTCTGCAGCGCCAGCCTCTTCAGGCTGCCGCGCACGGAATCTCCGACCAGCAGCGATCCGGTCAGGACCGCCACCGCCACGGCCACGCCGACCACCACCGCCAGGTGGGTGCGCCAGTAGTGGGCCAGGCTGCGTCGGGTCAGCGGGATGGGCATGGCTCTGTCGCCCAAGGTTCAGAAGGGTATATCGTCGTCTGAGGTCGAATCCGGCCGCTCGTAGTCCACAATCGCCTGGCGAGCGAGCCTCTCAATTTCGCCGCTCTGTTCGGCATTCCAGAGATGCTCAAAAGCCTCTTCCTCGCTATTACAGCGCTGGTCTATCAGTGGTTCTTCACTGGCTCTGACCCATTCACCATCGATATTCTGACTTGGCGGGAACACGCAGGCGCAATGTTCACCTCGTGCCTTTCCGACCCAGCGCGTGACCAGCCAATTCTTGACGGGAATCGTGCGTGTCCAGCCATTACCAGACGTCGCATCCTTGAATTGTTCGCGATAAGCAACGAGTTTGTCCTGCAGCTTGGGATCAACCAGTTTGCGTTCCGGCGTGGCCTGCTGCGCACGTTGCATCTCCTCCCGAGCCTGCGCGGCCTTCTGATTCGCTTGCGACTCAGCTAGCCGAGCCCACTTCAGTACCTCTTGTGGATCATCGAAAAGCTCTCGTACCTGTTTTTCTGCCTCCAGATGAGCCAGCCCTAACACCCGCGCACAGGTATCCAGCGCGCGGTCCGCGTCTCGATTGCTGAAATCATCCATCGGTGGGTGTGCATAATCGTTGCGCCAATCCCTGATCTCGTACATCCACGTTACGGCTTTGGACCTCTTGCCGCTTAGAGAAGAAGGGAACACTTTTCTGTTTTTTTGGACGACATGAGGGAAATCACTGACATCGAGAGCATTGATCGGGTCTTCGTTTCCCAGTTCTTCCGCGATCTCTTCCTGCCGCCACTGGGGGAGGGCAGGTATTACTTGGCCATGGAACCAGTCACCTGGTTCTTCGTGTTGCATTTGCTGCGCTATGTACAATCGCATCGCGTTGCGGTAGATGTCTATTCCACGGCCCATCCGGGTTAAATTGGGCTTCCTCGACACATGCAGGTCAGGTTTAGGATCGTTCATTGCTCCCTCTTTTTCATCAACTTCCGATCCGTCAACCGGTACTGAACCGGGAAGCGGGCGGCCAGGGTGGGGCTGTGGGTCACCACCAGCAGAATGGAGCCGTGCTGGCGGTGCTGCTCCACCAGCAGGTCGGCCACCGAGGCTGCCGAGCGGCTGTCCAGGTTGCCGGTCGGCTCGTCGCACAGCAGCAGCGAGGGGTTTCGAATCATGGCGCGAGCCATGGCCACCCGTTGTTTCTCGCCGCCCGAGAGCTCGGCGGGGCGGTGGTCCATCCGATCCTCGAGGCCCACCTGGTCCAGCAGCTCCAGCGCCCGCTGCCGGTAGTCTCCGGCTGCTTTGTCGATCAGGGTCGGGGCCAGCACGTTTTCCAGCACCGAACACTGCGGCAGCAGGCAGTGGTCCTGGAAGATGAAGCCGATGCGGCGGTTTCTGAACCGGGCCAGGTCCCGCTCCGCCAGTTGGTAGGGACGGCATCCCTCCAGCACCACCTCCCCGGCTGTCGGCGGCTCCAGCGTCCCCAGGATGTAGAGCAGGGTGCTCTTGCCGCTGCCGGAGGGTCCCATGATGGCGGCGGCTTCGCCCCGGGCCAGTGAGAGCGAGACGTTTTCGAGCAGATGGAGCGGGCCACGCGGTGTGGGATAGTCCTTGGAGAGCCGGCTGATTTCGAGCATGGGTCAGGTGGACAGGGGTCGGACGGCCGCAGGCCGCCGGCATGAGAAGAGGCCGGGAAGCAGGGGATTCATGGATGGTCCCCGGTGCCTACGAGGACGCTCGCCGCACGATGGCTCCATAGGCCTCCACCGCCGCTGCGGCCATGCGGGACAGGCTGTAGTGATCCTGCACTCCCTGCCGCCCGTTTCGGGCCAGGCGATCGGCCAGAGCCGGGTCCCGGTAGACGGCGTGAAGCCCTTCGGCCAGGCCGTGTTCCCGGTCCGGGTCGGTGAGCAGTCCGCCCGAAGTCTTCTCGATCATCTCGGTGAAGGCGCCGCGGCGGGGTTGCACCACCGGAATGCCGCTGGCCATGGCTTCCAGGACCGGTATCCCCTTGTGCTCGTCGTGGGTGGCCGGCACCGAGAGCACGTCCAGGTTCTCCAGGAAACGCAATTTGGCCGGGCGATCCAGGGAGCCATGATAGCAGAATTCTCCCTCCAGCCCCCACCGGCGCACCTGCTTGCGGATCTGCTGCAGATAGGTGCGGTGTTCCGGCCCCAGGTAGCCGGCCGCCTCCAGCCGGGTCGGACCGACGTCCTCGAGCTGCTTCAGGCGCCGGTAGGCCCGGCACAGTTCGTGCAAGCCCTTCTCCGGAGCGATTCGGGAAAGATAGCCGACACGGAAGGTCCCGGACCGCGGCGAGCGCCGGTTTCCATAATCCCCGGACCGGACCCCCAGCGGTATCAGGTGCATTCGGTCCGGTTCGATTCCCAACAGCTCCTGCATGACGCCGGCGCAGTACCGGCTCACCGGGGCGAATCCGTCCACCCATCGGACCTGTCGCCGTATCGATTCCAGGGCCCGGCTGCGGTAGGGCTCCGGCAGTCCCTCGAGAAACAGGTCTTCTCCCTGCAGGGTGCAGCACACCGGTCGTCGAAGCGCTGCCCGAAGCGGCTCGGCCAGTCCGATCAGCAGGGAGTTGGGCAGGACGATGACATCGGGCGGAGGCTGCTGCCGCAGCCAGGAGATCAGCTTGAGCAGTTCCTTCTTCTGAAAGCCGTGCTCCCCCTGCAGCACGGAAAGGGTCAGGGCTCCCAGTTGACCAGGGTCGGTCTTGAGCCCCAGTCCCGAGAAGAACTTCAACACGGGCCGGGAATCCCAGACCCTGTCGAGGAGCCAAGGGGTCTTTCGAAAGAGGGGGTAGAGCTGCTGGAGATAGACGCTCAGTCCACCGAAGAACACCCGCCCCCGACTCACGTTGGGTTCGTCGGTCAGGGTGGGGGTATAAACGGGCAGGAGGGTTACGTCGTGCCCCAGCCGCGTCAATTCCGCGGCCAGGGAATTGTCTCTCAGGCAACTGCCGCAGTACATGCCGGCTGCACCTGCGGTGATCGAGAGAATCTTCACGAAATCAATGGGCCCGCTTCCGGGGAGTCGCCGCCCCATGAGCATGGAGCGGTTGGGCTGTCCTTGCTGAAACCGAGGCGATTGTGGCTGTCGCCCGGACGGCTGTCAAGTTCAATACCGCAGTGGTGGCCCCTACTTCCGTTCGCGCACTCAGGCTCGAAGAGCCTCGCTTCTCACCGGCGCCCCCGCCCGTTGAGCGTCGAGCCATGCCACCCAGGGAAAAGGGTTCCGGAATGGAGGCTGCTTGGGTTAGACTGCGGGTCTGGTCAAGCTGCCCCTGGGGGTCTTGCCCGACCGCATCCATTCCGCCTCTCGGCTGAATGGCAGAGGTTAACGACGATGAATATTGCTGTTCTCGGCCCGCCGGGATGCGGCAAGGGAACCCAGTCCAAGCTCCTGGCCGCCCATTTCGGTCTCAAGCACTTTTCTCTCGGGGAAATGCTGAGAATGGAGGTGGGCAAGGGAACGAAACTGGGGAAGAAGACCGAAGCCTATCTGAAAGCGGGCAAGCTGGTCCCCGAACCCATCGTCCTGGACCTGTTCAAGACATACGTCAGCCGAAACGGCGATCAAGGCCATATCCTGGACGGCTATCCCCGCACCCTGGTTCAGGCCGCGGCATTGGACGCCCTCCTGAGCCTGTCGGCAGTGGTTCTTCTGGAGATCACCGAGGAAGGCGTGCTGTCACGCGTGGCCGGCCGGGTGGTGGACGCCGAGGGGCGGACCTACAACCTGAATAGCAATCGCCCTCCCGTGGGAGTCCAAACGAAGCGCCGGGACGACGACCGTCCCGAGGTCGTCCAGGGCCGTTTTCGGGGATATCTCCTGGAGATCGAACCCATTCTCAGTCACTACCGTGAGCGGGGGATGCTGGTCACGGTCAATGCCTCCGGCAGCATCGGCTCGGTCCTGGATGAACTGCTGGCCAGCCTGGGCCGAGACGCGACAGCCGTCTGAGGCTGAACCGGCCTTTCTGCAGGCTTCTCAACCCATCCGCAACCCCGAATCACTCCCTACCTCCCCCCGGACTTCGGCCAGAATTGGTGGAAATGGTGCAGTGGACCGCCGGCCTCGTCCGACTCGCCGGAACACCGCCAGGTTCCGCTCAAGTACTCCCGGGCCAAGCCTATCGCTTCCAGTGACGAGCGCCCCTTGGCCAGGAAGGCCGCGATGGCCGCCGAAAACGTGCATCCGGTTCCCTGCTTGGGGCCTCCGTGGAGATAGGGTCCGCTGACTCTGTGGATCTCGCTGCCGTCGTAGACCAGGTCGACCACCTCCCCGGCGCCCGCCGGACCGGGTGCGATATCCTCCCGATGGCCGCCTTTCAGGACGACCCAACCCGGACCCATCCCATGGATTTCCCGGGCGGCGCGGATGCAGTCCGCTTCGTCCCGCAATGGGCTTCCAACCAGCGCCTCGGCTTCCGGCAGATTGGGAGTGACGATCCGGGCCAGGGGCAGGAGCCGGCTGCGCAGGACCTCCACCGAGCCTTCCTCGAGGAGGGCGGAGCCGCTGGTGGCTGCCATGACCGGGTCCACCACCAGCGGAATGCCGGGGTACCGGTTCAGAGACGAGGCCACGCCCTGGATGATTTCCGGGCTGGCCAGCATCCCGGTCTTGATGGCCTCAGCCCCGATATGGGAAAGAACCGACCGGATTTGCGAGACCACCAGGCTCACCGGAAGACAGGTCAGGGCATCGATCCGGAGGGCGTTCTGAGCCGTCACCGCGGTGATGGCCGAGGTGCCGTAGATCCCCAAAGCTGCGAAGGTTTTCAGGTCCGCCTGGATTCCGGCGCCGCCGCTCGAGTCGGAGCCGGCAATGGTCAGGGCTTTCAGGAAGGGCATGGCCCGGACAGGTTAGCCCAGATCGAGGAGGCTGTAAACCAGGCGCCCCGGAGGCCACAGGGCCATCTCACGCTAAAAGACCGGCAATTTTCCGGGAGGGCTGGCTTTTTCATGCTGGGTGTGGTATTGCTCCGGCATGGAAAAGTCAGACTTCATTCTGCCCCCCTCGGTCAAGGAGGTGACCCTGCGTCTGGCGCGCGCCGATGAGCGCCGCCGCTGGGATGCCACCATGGCCCAGCGTCACTATCTGGGGTTCCAGCAATTTGCCGGTCGCGGTCTGCGCTACGTGGCCGAATACCAGAAGTGTTGGCTGGCCCTGATCGGTTGGCAATCGGGCGCCTTCAAGTGCCGTCCTCGCGACCGCTGGATCGGCTGGCGCCCGCAAGAGCAGTTTCCGCGGTTGCGGCTGATTGCCAACAACACCCGCCTGCTGGTGTTGACCCGACCGGGGGCGATCCCGAACTTGGCCACCTCGGTGATGGCGGCCAATTTGCGGCGCCTCAGCGCCGACTGGCAGGCGACCTTCGGCCATCCGCTGGAGTTGGCCGAGGCCTTCGTCGACCCCAAGCGGTTCGCCGGCACCCTGTATGCGGCTGGAAACTGGAGGTTGGTCGGGCGCACCCGCGGGTTCTCGCGCAGCAACGGCCGCTACACCGAGCCCCACGGCCACCTCAAGAAGATGTACGTCTATCCCCTCCGGCGAGGGGCCCGAAAACGCCTGCGGGCTCGACAGCCGTGCCCCTGCTGGGAGCCACAGCGCCCGGACCCGGTCTCTCCCGAGGCGGTCCCGTTGCCGTCGTTGCTGCAAGAGTTCGCCTCCATCCCGGATCACCGCCGGCGCCAGGGCCGCAAGTTCCAGTTGCCAACCCTGCTGGCGATCTGGGAACTGGCGCGTCTGTCCGGCTACTGCGGCGTCGACGCCACTTGGCGCTATGCCTGCGCTCTGAACCAGGAGGAGTTGCGCACCCTCGGCGCTTGGCGCCACCCGGGGACCGGTCGCTACCACCCGCCGTCGCGAGCCACCCTGCATCGAGCCCTGATCGAGACCGCCCCGGAGGCCCTGCAGGCCGCCGTCAACCGTTGGGCCGCGCGGCGTCAGCCTTCCAATACCGCGCTGGCGACCGACGGCAAGCGCCTGCGCGGAGCCAACCGCCAAGGGGAGGCCCATTACCAGACCGTGTCTCTGGTCAACCATGCCAACGCCATGCCCATCGCCACTCGCGCCTACACCGAACAGGGAGGAGAGATCGCCGCCGTCCTGGCCCTGCTGGAGGAGGTCGACGTCCGCGGCTCGGTGATCACTCTCGACGCCTTGCATACCACCCGAAACACTGCCCTCGCCATTCGGCACCGCCACCGGGCCCACTACCTGTTCACCGTCAAGGGCAACGCGCCGGAAACCTTCCAGACCCTGGAGACCATCGACTGGGACCAGGACGCCTCTTCCCACTTCTGCGAAAACGATGAGAAGGCTCATGGCCGCATCCAACAGCGCCGGATTCAGGTCCTGAAACCCCTTCGGGGTCTGATCAACTACCCGTCGGTCCGACAAATGTTCCGTATTACCCGCAAGCGGCATCGGGTCAAGACCGGCGAAGCATCCACCGAGGTGACCTATGGCCTGACCTCGTTGCCCCCGCAACAGGTCGACGCCGAGCGGCTGTTGGCCCTCAACCGTGGCCATTGGGTCATCGAGAACCGGAACCACCGCCCCCGGGACACGACCTTCGGCGAAGATGCCTCTCTGATGCACACCGGCCACGGACCCTCCAACAACGCCATCGTCAACCACACGGCGCTCGCCATCATCTTCCATCGCGGCTTCCGCCAAGTCCAAGCCGCAGTTCAGCACTTTGCCATGGATCGGGCCGAAGCGATCCGCGCGGTCGCCGAGCCCGGCTAAGAGCCTTTCCTGAGCCGTCTCCTATCCCAACTCCACCCACCGTCCCCCCGACCTTGCGATCCTTCGGCTGGGTCCCGGCCGTTGCCGCCCCATCAGAGCCCAAACGGGTCCCTTCCGGCCGGACTCGACTCGATGTCGATGGCCACCAACACCGCATCACTCCTCTACCTCAGCCAAGAATCCTGGAGAACCTACCTCCCCTCCCCAAACGTCCTGGAGAACACGCCACCAATGACAAGCATGAGATGACCCTGCCGGAGGCCATGTCCGGTACCTGGTTGGCCGGGCCGCCGGTTCTGCCGCGTGGTTCATTCGGGCAAAAAAGCTTGACAAGTGGCGAATAAAAAGCGAATATATGATTATGGTCAAGGAGCCCGGCAAACTGGTGGGCATCGCCCGGCTGGCGGCGGAGAGCACCCCGTTGTTGCGCAAGCGGCGCACACGCTACTTGTCCATCGAGGTCAAATCGGTGCTGAACCGCTGCTCGAACCCGGAAATGCCGTTCTACTGGACCATCAATCCCTACCGGGGCTGCGAGTTCGGCTGCAAGTACTGTTACGCTCGCTATACCCACGAATACATGGGCCGGGAAGAGGCCGGCCAGTTCGAGTCCGAGATCTACGCCAAGCGCAACGCGGATGCCGTCCTGGAGAAGGACCTGTTGTCGTCCCGGCTGCGAGACCGGCCTATTGCCATCGGCACCGCCACCGATCCCTATCAGCCGGCTGAGAGGCGCTTCAAGCTGACGCGGGCGATTCTCGAGAGGCTGGCCGAGTGGCGCGGGCTCCGGGTCTCACTGACCACCAAGTCCGACCTGGTCCTGAGAGACCTGGAATTGTGGAAGGCAATGGCCTCCCGCAGTGAGGTGCACCTCAATATCACGCTCACAACCCTCTCCTCCCAATTGGCCGGGGCCCTGGAACCGCGGGCGGCGACACCGCGACGGAGGCTGCTGGCCCTGAAGGAACTGTCGCAAGCCGGTCTGAGCACAGGGGTTCTGGTCATGCCGGTGCTTCCCCGGATTACCGACGGTCCCGGCGAACTGGAGGCGCTGGCGAGAAATGTCAAGCGCCTGGGTGCGGGATACCTGGCTGCCAGGGTGCTGTTTGTCACCTCCTCCATCGAGAAAGTCTGGGTGCCCTTTCTGCGGGAGCGGTTTCCGGAGCTGGTGCCCGAATACCGGGAGCTCTACGGGCACCCACAGGGCAGATTGAAGATCTATCGCGAGCGGATTTCCGATCTCATCCGCCAGTTGTGCGACCGGTACGAGCTCGGAAGAAAGCCGCCTTCGGCAGGTCCGTTGCTGGAGCCCGGGCTGTGGCGACAATCCCTGCTGCCGCTGGACTGGAGCGGGGACCCTCCGCCTCTCCGGCCTCGGCCCGCCGCCGGGCTGTGCCTTCTCGGGACGCCGCGTCTGCCCCCCTCCGGATCGACTGCGGGCTGCGCCCTTGTCTCTCCGACTCCCCCTCAAGGGGGGAGTGATCTTGAGCGCTGAACTCGGCGCCTCACCCGATTCCCGGGCATGATGTAATCCATGTTCCCGGTTGATGGTGTGGAGGATGCCCTCCCGGGAGCGCGGGCGGGACGCCCGCGCTTTCGCGGGTCACAACCCGTCCCGGTAAAAAATCCCGCTACCTGACGAATATTGCAAAAGGCTCAGTCTTTCGTAGTTTCGCTAGCGACCTGGCGAGAAATGCGGGCTAAAATGCCGTCGGGCAGGTCGAACGGTCGCCGGCTCGATGCCAGTGCATTGGGCGGGAGGAAAGTCCGAACTCCACAGGGCAGTGTGCCCCGTAACCCGGGGGGCTCATGGAGTTTCTCCATGGGTACGGAAAGTGCAACAGAAAAGATACCGCCCCGCAAGGGGTAAGGGTGAAATGGTGCGGTAAGAGCGCACCGGGTGCCCGGCAACGGGCATGCTTGGCAAACCCCACATGGAGCAAGTTCAAATAGGGATGGAGGCGTGACCCGCGCCGCTTGACATCCGGGTAGAATGCTGGATCCGGGAGGCGACTCCCGGGCTAGAGGAATGACCGTTGCCCTCTGCGAGGGAACAGAATTCGGCTTACAGGCCTGCCCATCATTCCCGTATCGGACCCTGGTTAGCAGCGCCTCTGCCCCATACAACGGGCCGGAGCATACGGGGTGGGATTGGTGGAGAGTGAAGAGTGGAGAGTGGAGTGTTTGGGTGGCGGGCAAACAGCTTATACCGAGGCGCATTTTTTGAACGGCTGCGCCAAGGTGCTTGACTCATCGATCAAATCACTATCCACTATCCACTCTTCACTATCCACTAGCCGTTAATTTCCAACCGGCGTACTGGTAGCGTTGGCCTCGGATCCGATGGCGAACCGGATCACCTGCGTTTCGTCGGTAAAGAAGGTCCTGGTTCCGGTGGCGGTGGCCCCGTCGGGGATTTCGGGAACACCGGTCACGGTAAACTGCTGAGCCGCGTTGTCGCCCGGTTCGCTGGTGAAGTTGTAGCCGCTCTTGGTGCCCGATCCCAGGTCGGCGGGAATCACGCCGTCCGCCGCCAGCCCGGCCAGGTCGGTGAAGGTGCCGTGGGTGGAGCGGTACATGAGCTGGCCCGTACCGATCGTCCTCATGGAAGCGGTGGCGGAGGCTTCGTTGGCCGAACGTCTTGCCCGAAGGAGGTTCGGGACCGCTATGGCGGCGATGATCAGGATAATCGCCACCACGATCAGCAACTCGATCAAAGAAAATCCCTTGCGCATCGTGCCCTCTTGACGTGCCTTCCTGAAAGCGTTCTTTTTCATGCGAGTCTAACAGACTACCATCGCCTCCGGTTCTGTCAATTGTCGATTCGTCCAATCCCGCGGGAGCTCGGAGAGAGGGAGTGAGGTGTGCAGGGATGGTCGGAAGGAAACGAAACTCGTGAGTGCACAATCGGTCGATTGAAGCCGGCTGCTCAGGGTTTTGACTGCTACCCGGCGGCCGGCGGAACAGGCAAGCCCGGAACGCCCACGTCCAGGCGGACCAGGCCGCCGGGGCTGGGTTCCCCGTCGCCGCCGGTGACGAAGGCCGTGGCCAGGTCGGGGCCGGCGAAGCAGATGTTGCTGGTGCAGCGCATGCCGGTGTCGTAGCTGGCCAGCAGCCGGCCCTCGGGGGACAGCACCTGCACCGCCGCCATTCCGTAGTGGGCGACCCAGAGACGCTTGTCCCGGTCCAGGGCCATGCCGTCCGGCAGGTTCTTGCCACCCGCTTCGCCGTCGGGATGGCGGGGAAGGCCGGCGAAGACTCGGGGAGGTCCCGCGGCCCGGCCGGGCCCGGCCATGGGAATGAGTGTCACCCGATTGGGGAGGCTTTCGGAGACGTACAGGCTTCGAGCGTCGGCCGACAGGACGATACCGTTGGGGGTGTCCAGATTCCGGGCCACCACGGTCTGCCTTCCCTCCAGGTCCACGAAGATGACGGCGCCCTTTTCGGGCAGGCAGTCGGTGAAGTAGAAACCCTCGCCGGGATGAAGGCAGATGTCGTTGGGGCCGTCGATCTCCAGGTCCTGGCAGCGCCCCCCGGCAGCCCGGCCCAGCCGCCCTCCCTCCGGATCGAACCGCAGCACGCCGTGCTCCGTGCCGTCGCAGACCAGGTGCTCTCCATTGGCCAGGATCGTGTGGCCGTTTGGGGCCGCGGAGGTGGCCCAGGCCCTGGGCTCGCCGCCGGGGGCCATCCTGGAAATCGAAGTTCCGTGGGAAAAATAGAGGTTGCCCTCCAAATCGATCACCGGGCCTTCGGAGTAGTGTTCGAGGGTGAGCGCCCGGATCGGCCGGACAGCATCGGGTTGAGGCAAGGGGAACGAGGTCATCGAGGTCCTCCCGGGAACGGCCCCATGTGCGGATGCCCGGACAAGGGGACCTGAGCCCGGCCGGTGGTGGCATCACCAATCCGCGGTTCGCCGTTTCCTAAAGATTCACAGGAGTTTGAAACGCTGACCGGCATCGTCCTGCCGATGCGGGTTAACAATCATCAATCCAAAATCCAAAATCATCAATCCACAACAATCCACCATATCATGATCCCGGCCTGTTCCTCCCAGGCCATCAGGCCATAAAGATGCCGTTTTCACCCGAGTTGGGCTATAATCCGCCTTCCGTCCGCATCGGTACCGGGACGGCCCCCGCGGGGGAAGTCCCACCGGCCGAGCAGCCGGGGTCCGAGGCGGCTTCGCAACCCCCCATACAGGCTTATGAGCACAGCCACCGGTGAATCCGACCGGGAAAAAATCGAGGAGGCCCGGAAGCGACTGGATGCCCACGTGGTGGAGATGGTGCAATGGCACTTCGATCCCGCCACCGGCTGTCCGTTCTGGTTGGAGTGGGCCTCTGCAGCCGGTTGGGACCCCCGCCGGGAGGTTCGCGGCTTTGCCGATCTGGCCCGGTTCGGGCACTTTCAGGACGAGTGGCTGCGAGGGGGCCCGGTGCGCCGCTGGGTGCCCAGGGCCCTGGCCGACCGTCCGGTCTATGTTTTCGAAACCGGCGGCACCACCGGCATTCCCAAGAGCCGCATCAACATCGAGGATTTTCGCATCGACTACGAGCTTTTTTCCGAGTCCCTTCCGGACGAGTATTTTCCCAGAGGCTCGAACTGGCTCATGCTGGGCCCCAGCGGCCCCCGGCGTCTGAGGTTGGCCGTCGAGCATCTGGCCCACTTCCGCGGGGGCATCTGTTTCTGCGTGGACCTCGACCCGCGCTGGGTGATCAAGCTGATCAAGAAGGGCTGGATGGATCATCTCAAGGCTTATCAGGACCATGTCATCGACCAGGCCATGAACCTGCTGGGCGCCGGCCACGATATCCGGTGCCTGTTCACCACGCCCAAGCTTCTGGAGGCCCTGGCCAATCGCCTGGAGGAGGAGAATTCCAGCCTGGAGCAGTCCGGGATCAAGGGGATCTTCTCCGGAGGCACCGAGTTCACTCCGCAGTGGCACCGCTTCGCCAGAGAGGAACTGCTGGGAAGCGTCTACCTGACCCCCACCTACGGCAACACGCTCATGGGACTGGCGGCCAGTGGTCCCAGCGGTCCCCAGAACGATTACAAGATCACTTACTACCCGCCTCAGCCCAGGGCGGTGATCCAGTTGGTGGATTTCGACGACAGCTCGCGGCCGGTGGACTACGGTGAGACCGGCCGCGTCATGCTGACCACGCTCACCAGGGAGTTCTTCCTGCCCCGGTTTCTGGAGCGGGACGAGGGGGAACGGGAGCCGCCCTGCCAGGCCTGGTGCTGGGACGGGGTGAGCGGGCTGCGGCCCTATAGCCGCTTCGCCGCCGCCACCACGGTGGGGGTTTATTGAGTCAGGCGCCCGTGGGGCCGCCGGAGGGAAGGGCGGCCCCGGGGATGCCATGGAGGACGGCGTGATTCACTTTCCGGTTCTGCGCTGGGGAGAGCCTTACAAGAGCCTGGAAGTCGAGAGGGTGGTCCACTTCGCCACCGGAGAGCCCGTGGCCGAGGTCAGCCAGGCCAATCCCGGCCTGGTGGCCAGGGACATGCGGCGTGCGGAGCGGGCCCGCCAGGTCTTGCGCGAGATCCCATCCGAGGAGCTTCTGGCCCGGATCCAAAAGGCCGCCGGCCTCTTCTCCTCGGCCGAGCTGCCCCTGGGAGAGGGGACTCAGACTCCCGAGGAGTTCGTCCGGCAGCAGTCGGCGACCACGGGGCTGCCGGAGCACATGTGCCGCATGAACATGGCCAAGCTCAGGTACGTCCTGGACGAGATCGGCAATATCCTGCGCTCGCTGACGCGAGGTCTGGATCTGGAGCTGCTGGGCCGGGGCTACGGAGAAGAAGATGGACTGATGCGCAGCTACCAGGCCAACACTCCGGTGCTGGGCATGGTGCTGCCCTCCAATTCCCCCGGCGTCCACAGCCTCTGGCTCCCGGTGATACCGCTTCAGATCGGCCTGGTTCTGAAGCCCGGTCCCCAGGAGCCCTGGACGCCCTGGCGCATGGCCCAGGCCTTCTTTCAGGCAGGCATTCCCAAGCAGGCCATCGCGCTCTATCCCGGAGGCGGGGAGGTGGGAGCCGCCGTGGTCGGCCACTGTCCCAGAAGCCTGATCTTCGGCGGGACCCCCACGGTGGAGCGGTACAAGGCCAATCCGGCGGTACAGGTCCATGGTCCCGGGTTCAGCAAGATCCTGATCGGCGACGACCAGGTGGACGACTGGGAAGACGTCCTGGACCTGATGGTGGACAGCGTCCTGATCAACAGCGGCCGGAGCTGCATCAACTGCTCGGGCATCTGGGCCTCCCGCCATACGGAGGAGATCGCGGAGGCCCTGGCTCGCCGCCTGGGGCCCATCGAGCCGCTGCCGCCCCAGGACGACGGGGCCGCGCTGGCCGCCTTTACCGTGCCCGGGCAGGCGGAAGCCATCTCGAACGACATCGATGCCGGGCTGCGGCAGGAGGGTGTCGAGGAAGTGACCCGCCGGTACCGGGAAGGCGACCGCCTGGTGCGCAGGCAGCGGTGCGACTACCTTCGGCCCACGGTGGTTCACTGCCGGTCGCCCGAAGCCGGCCTGGCCGGCAAGGAGTACATGTATCCCTTCGTCTCGGTGGTGCGCTGTCCTCAGGCCAGGATGATCGACTCCATCGGTCCCACCCTGGTGGCCACCGGGATCACCCGAGACGAGTCCTTTCGGCGGGCCCTGGTGGATGCCCGCAACATCGACCGTCTCAATCTGGGTGCGGTGCCTACCATCCGCCTCAACTGGCATCAGCCCCACGAAGGAAACATCGTCGATTTCCTGTTTCGGCCCCGCGCCTTCCAGATGGCTTGAGGGAAACCTGAACCGGCGACGCCTGGTCGATCAAACCGCCGGTTTCCCGCCTGCCCGGCCGGGAAATTCCGGTTGAAATCCGGTCGGCTTGAGGTAGTCCAACCGCAGAATCGGGGCGAGGCCGATTTACCCGGCCAAATCCGGGTACTTGGCCAACAATTCGTTTGAAGCAGGAGCGTTTCTGTAGTATACAACCTCTGGCCACTCGCAGGAACTCACCGCCTGACAGCGCGGTCTCCCCATCCATCCCTATCGTTTTTGAATTCGAAGCCCCTTGGGCCGAGAGTTCGTTTTCAAACTAATCCACCGAGGAGTCAGACCTACCATGCTACCTATTCAGAGATCATCGATTTGCTGCAGGCCGGCCCTGCGGCGGCTTCGGTTTACGTTGGCGTCGGCGCTGGCGCTGGTGTTCGGAATGCCTTCCCTGGCGCTTGCCGACGCCCCCGCGCAACTCGACTCCGGAGACACCGCTTGGCTGCTGACCGCGACCGCTCTGGTGCTTTTCATGAATATTCCCGGACTGGCCTTGTTCTACGGCGGCCTGGTCCGGGCCAAGAACGTCCTCTCCGTGCTGATGCAGTGCTTCGCCCTGACAGCCCTGATCACCATACTCTGGGTCCTGTTCGGCTACAGCCTGGCTTTCGACACCACCGGCATGCAGGCGGGAGTGACCAACATCCATTCCTTCGTTGGAGGTCTGTCCAAGGCCTTTGCCAGCGGCATCACCGCCGACAGCCTGAGCGGCACCATTCCGGAAACGGTGTTTCTCACCTTTCAGATGACCTTTGCCATCATCACGCCGGCCCTGATGGTGGGGGCCTTTGCCGAACGCATGAAGTTCTCGGCCATGGTGGTCTTCATGGCGGCCTGGTCGCTGCTGGTCTATGCCCCCATCTGCCACATGACCTGGGCCGGTGACGGTTCCTTCTTCGGCGAGCTGGGCATTCTCGATTTCGCCGGGGGCACCGTGGTCCACATCAATGCCGGCATCGCGGCCCTGGTCGCGGCCATCCTGATCGGCAAGAGGCGCGGTTATCCCACGGCTCCCATGCCGCCGCACAGCATGACCTTGACGGTCGTGGGGGCCTCCATGCTGTGGGTGGGCTGGTTCGGCTTCAACGCCGGCAGCGCCCTGGCCGCCGACGGCGCCGCCGGCATGGCGATGCTGGTCACCCAGGTGTGCACCGGAGCCGCCGCCCTCACCTGGATGCTCATCGAGTGGGTCAGGAACGGCAAACCCAGCGTACTGGGAATCGTCACCGCCGCCGTGGCAGGCCTGGTGGCGATCACGCCCGCCTCCGGCAGCGTGGGGCCTCTCGGGGCCATCGCCATCGGGATCGCGGCCGGGGCCTGCTGTTTCTGGGCCTCCACCATCCTCAAGTACAAGTTGGGATACGATGACTCCCTGGATGTCTTCGGTGTCCACGGCGTCGGCGGAATCGTGGGAGCCCTGTTGACCGGAATCTTCGTCGCCGAAGGTCTGGGCGGGCAAGGTCTGGCCGACGGCATGACCATCGGTTCCCAGTTCGCAGTCCAGGTCGTCGGCGTCGTGGTCACCCTGGTCTACAGCGGCGTGATCTCCTTCATCCTCCTGAAGGTGGTGGATGGGATCATCGGCCTGCGCGCCTCCAAAGAGGACGAGACCGAGGGGTTGGATATCTCTCTCCACGAGGAGCAGGGGTACAACCTGGAGGTCTGACGGCTTCAGGGAAAGAGTCCGAACCGACTGGCGGACTGAATTCCGACTTCGGGATTGGGTCGGCACAGATCGGCCGCGAGGGGCCGGCAACGGAGTCACCCCGGATCATAGAGGCAGGCATCCAAGAGGCTCAGGACTTCATTGAGCACCGGCCCCGGCGCCTTCTCGACGAACTTCACCTTGCGGCTCGCGTAGTCGACGGACTTGATCTGTTCGGCCATGACGTATCCCGAGAGAGATGACTCTTCGGGAACTGAAACGTGAAAGGGAATGTTCCTGAAGGTGTTGGTGATGGGGCAGACCATGGCCAGCCCGGTATGGCGGTTGAATGGCGTATTGCTGACGACCAGAGCCGGGCGGCGGCCTTTTTGCTCGTGCCCTGCCTGCGGATCAAAGGTCAGGATCACGAAATCCCCTTTGTTTGGCACGTAACCCGGCACCTACCAGACTTCCTTTCCAGGGGGCGGTCCCCACTCCGCCTCCTCCGCCAAATAGTCTTTCGGCATTCTGGCCAGCAGCGCCTTCAATTCGTATCTCCCTCGCACTCGGGTCGCAGGCTCAACCACGATCCGCCCCTTGCGGGCTGAGACATTCACCGTGTCACCCACCTCGATCCGGGCTTCGTTCAAGATGGCCTTGCTGAATCGAAGCCCCTGGCTGTTTCCCCATTTTTGAACCCTGGTCAACATGAAACGTCTCCCGAATAGACTGTATGTATAGCCTGAGTATATCCTATCACAGGTCAGCAGGAACGCATCAACAGGCATTTTCGTTCGCATGTCGGGTGCCAGGAATCTTTTGACACCTTGACCAGATCTTGGGTAGAGTGTTGGCGAGCTTCAAGATGACAGCCGATCGACAGCACATCTTCATTCCCTGGACGGTTCAGGAGTGCGAGGACCCGGTGCTGGAGTTCGCCGGGGCCGAAGGCGTCTATTTCCGGGACCGGCAGGGCCGGCGCTACCTCGACTTTCTCTCCCAGTTGTTCAACTGCAACCTCGGCCACGGAAACCGCCGGGTCACCGAGGCCATCAAGAGGCAGGCCGAACAGGCCTGCTGCATCTCCCCCCAGTTGCTGACCGCCGAGAGGTCCCTGCTGTCGGATGAGCTGACGGCCCTGGCTCCGGGCGACCTCGACAAGTGCATGTTCGTCAACAGCGGCAGCGAGGCCAACGAGCTGGCCTTCATCATGGCCCGCATGGTGACCGGCCGGCCCAAGATCTTCGCCAAGTACCGCAGCTACCACGGGACGACCTTCGCAACCCTGGGCACGGCCGGGGATCCCCGGCGCACGGCGGTGGAGCCCGGGCCGGCAGGGTCCGTCCGCTTTTTCGACCCCTACTGTTACCGCTGTGATTTCGGGCTCAGCAACCCCGAATGCGGCGTTCACTGCCTCAAGGCCCTGGAAAGTCAGATCGAGCTGGAAAATCCTGCGACCGTGGCCGCGGTGATCGTGGAGCCGTTCACCGGGGCCGCCGGAGGCTTCCCCCTGCCGGAGGGCTATCTGGCGGGTCTGCGGGACCTCTGCGACCGCCACGGGATCCTGCTGATTGCCGACGAGGTCATCACCGGCTTCGGACGCACCGGCGCCTGGTTCGGCGTCAACCACGACTCGGTGGTTCCCGACATCATGGTCATGGCCAAGGGGATCACTTCCGGCTATGTCCCCATGGGCGCGGTGGTGGTGAACCACCGCATCAGCCGCCATTTCGAGAGCCGGATGCTTCCGATCGGCAGTACCTATGCGGCCAGTCCCCTGGCCACGGCCGCGGCGCGCGCCTGTCTGGTCGCTTATGGAGAGGAAGGCTGCGTGGAGAACGCCCGGAGGATGGGCCGACTGCTGATGGAGGAATTGCAGGGCCTCCAGCGAAAGCACGCCGTTATCGGCGACGTCCGGGGCAAGGGTCTGCTGACCTGCCTCGAGCTGGTGGCCGACCGGGCTACGCGGCAGCCGCTGGCGCCGCCGGCTGTGGATGCCCAGTTGCCCATCCGCCTTCGCCGTCGCGCCTGGGCGGAGGGGTTGCACCTGCTGGCTCGCGCCAATCTGCTGATGATCGCCCCGCCTCTGATTGTGACCGCCGACCAGATTCGGGAGGGCATGGAGAAGTTGAGCCGCGTCCTTTCCTGGCTGGAGGCGGAAGTCCGGCAGGAACGGGAACAGCACACGGTCCCCGTGAGCCCGGACCCCCTGCCTGCTTCTTGAGAGCTCCGGCCCTGCCGGCCCCCGGTTCGAGCCCCTCCGTTGCTGCTATAGTTCACTCTCGCATGATCGGCTCCCGACAGAGGGGGCCGGCCCTTTTTGACGAGTCCCACCTGGGGGTAAACCTTCCTTGACCCAGTCTTGCCATCGTCGCATCGGCACCAGGTCCCGGCCTCCCTGGACGGGGCTGCTGCTTGGGATCCTGGGAGCCCTCCCCATGATTCCACCGGGCCAGGCCGGACAGGGCGGGGCGCCCGGCGAGACCCCCGTCTTCACCGACGTGACGGAAACGGCCGGCATTACCTGGAAGCACTTCAACGGCGAATCCCCGGACCGCTTCCTGATCGAAACTTCCTGCGGGGGCGCCGCCTTCCTGGACTTCGACGGGGACGGACTGCTGGACATCTTCCTGGTGAACGGAGGCGAGACCCCGAGAGGCAAGAGCCCGGCGCCGGTGCGCCATGCGCTCTATCGCAATCTGGGCCAGGGCAGGTTCGAGGAGGTGGCGGACCGTGCGGGCGTGGGACAGGCCGGCTTCTATGGCATGGGGGCGGCGGCCGCCGACTACGACAATGACGGCGATCAGGATCTCTACGTCACCGGGTTTCCCTCCTCGGCCCTGTTTCGCAACAACGGCGACGGCACCTTCGAGAATGTTTCCGAGAGCGCCGGTGTGGAGAACCTGGAACGCTGGGGAGCCAGCGCGGCCTGGATCGACCACGACCGCGACGGTCGGCTGGACCTGTTCGTGTGCAACTACGCCGAACTGTCGTTCGCCAACCCCATCACCTGCGATCACAAGGGGATTCCCGCCTATTGCGATCAGAAGTCCTATGCTCCCAGCCGGTCCAGGCTGTTCCGCAACCGGGGCGACGGCGCATTTGACGACGTCAGCGAGACCTCGGGGATTGACCGGCACAAGAGCCGGGCCTTCGGGGTAGTGAGCATCGATGCCGACGGCGACGGTTGGCAGGACCTGTTGGTCGCGGGAGACGCCACCCCCAATCTGTTGTTGCTCAACAAGCAGGACGGAACTTTCCAGGACGTGGGGTTCGAGGCCGACATGGCCTTCAATTCGGAAGGGGTGGCCCGGTCGGGCATGGGCATCGACGCCGGAGACTTCGACGGCGACGGGAACCCCGATTTCGTGGTCACAAACTTTCACGACGAGTTTCACGCCCTGTATCGCAACGGCGGAAAATTTCCCTTCCGGGAGCTTTCGCGGCCTTCGGGGCTCACCCGGTTCACTGTTCCCTACGTGGGTTGGGGGGTTCGCTTCATCGACTTCGACAACGACAGCCACCAGGACCTGATCATCGTCAACGGCCACGTCACCCGGACCATAGAGCTGGCCCGCAGAGACATCACCTACCTTCAACGCCCCCTGCTGTTGGGCAATGACGGCCGGGGGAAGCTGCGGGACCTGGCGGATCAGGCGGGTCCGGTTTTCAGGACCGGTCATGCGGCTCGCGGCCTGGCCACCGGCGACTTCGACAACGACGGCGATGCCGACGCGCTGCTGGTCCGGCTCAACCGGCGCCCGCTGCTGCTGCGCAACAACAGGGGCCAGGACTCGACCTGGATCGGATTCCGGCTGGAGGGAACCCGAAGCAACCGCGACGCCATCGGCGCCCGAGTGGAGATCGATTGGGGGGAAGGCAAGAGTGTCCGATGGCTGACCGGGGGGGGAAGCTTCCTGGCCTCCCACGACAAGCGTTTGATCTTTGGGTTGGGCAAGACCGGTCCCGATCGAGTCGGCGCCACCATCCAATGGCCCAGCGGCCGGCGGCAGCGAATGACCGGACTGAGAACCAATCGCTACCACTTGGTCGTAGAGGGGGAAGCTCCTACCGTACGCTAGCCGCGGGGGAGGGGAAGCGTGTCTTCCCTGGGCGCTGCCCTAGCCGCGAACGCACGGCCTCCCAACAAGCGAATCACTCCCCCCTTGAGGGGGAGTCGGAGAGACAAGGGCTCCGCCCGCAGTCGATCCGGAGGGGGGCCAACGCGGCGTCGCGTAAGTGAGGTTGAGCAGCGGGTAGCTGGCGTCGGCGTCGGCCCCCCACCGCATCAGCCTTCGCCATACGGCTCGGCGACTCCCCCTCAAGGGGGAGTGATACTCCAGTTTCTTGAACGACGTCTTGCGGAATTGGGAGCGGACGCCCGGAGATAATCAATTGAAGAATCCTGTCCACCCGCAGTGTCGTGGGTTACGGGAGAGCCGCGTAGGCGGCGAATTAGTAGCCGCGTCCGGGAGCGCACTGCCCTTCCAAAAACCCCCAACCACCTGCCATTGGTCCGCCGTTGTTGCAGACCATCCTCTCCACCGTCGGCGGGGGTCTACGATAATGTGTAGCGTGATCCGCAAACCCGTATTTCTCCCGAAGTCCAAGGCCGACTGGTCAGTGGGAAGACGACCCGGAATCTTGCGCTATCTCTTTCATTTATGATAGCTTGTAAAAAAAATTTCACCGTACTCTTCTATGGCAGGCGAATTGCAGTTTTATCAAGATGTGATTGAGCGGTATCGAATCCGATCCCGACTCGAATAGATAATCGGTCTAAAACTCGTTCAACCTGATTGCCTGACTCACCCCAATTGGAGGAATCGAACCCCATGAGGTCTCTACTTTCCAACAAGGCTTTTCTGATCCTGACCTTGATTCCGGCTCTGGTCGCGGGCCTGTCGTTCAGCGCGGCCCTGCTGGAAGCCCAGGTCCAGTTGTCCGGATTCCGCGGGACCGTCACCGATCCCAGCGGCGCCGCCATTGTCAGCGCCGAAGTCACGGCCACCAACGAGGCCAGCGGAATCTCTCGCACCACGGTGACCACCGAGGTGGGCGACTATGAGTTGAGAGGACTCGACAACGGCACCTACACCATTTCGGTGACGCTGCCCGGCTTCAAGCGCTACGTCAACACCGGCGTGGTGGTCTATGCCGGTGACGTCCGCCGGGTGGACGTCGAGCTTGAAATCGGCGAGCAGGCCACCGAGATCACCGTTTCGGAGGAGGGGGCCACCATCGACACCGACACGTCGGTCATCAAGCACCGCCTCGGAAATCAGGAGGTCTACGGAGCCAACATCGGCGCCGCCCTCATCTACAATATCTACCAGAACCCCGGGACCGAGGCTCGCGCCCAGGTGCACGGGGGCTTCGCCAACAACCTGAGCGAGGAGCAGGACGGAATCCCCACCAACGCCTACGGCTCTTTCCGGGCGACCCAGGAGACCCTGCAGGAAGTCCACCAGGTCGACTTCAACGCCGCCGCCGAGTATCGGGTGCCGACCAACGTTTTCGGCATCGGCAAACAAGGAACCAACCAGTTTCACGGCGAGATCTTCGGGGAGTTTCGCAATCCGGCTCTCAATGCCCTGCCTTCCGGCAATTCAGGTCCCAGGCCGCCTTCCAAGACGTCCAAGCGATGGTCTTACGAGGCCAGCGGCCCCGTCTGGGTCCCCAAGATTTACGATGGCCGCAACAAGACCTTCTTCCACTTTCTCTATCAGCCGGCCTCCAGAGAGAACCCGGTCTTCAATCGGGGCCGCGTAGTTCCCACTGCCGCGATGCGGCGCGGTGACCTCAACGAATTCATTGCTTTCTCCAACTGCGTGTTCCCCAGCGCCGCCAATCCCAACCCCACAGTGCCCTGTCCCACCAACCCCTACCACGTGGTCAATGGGATTCAGCAGCCCTTCCCGGGAAACATTGTGCCGGAGAGCATGATCAGCCCCATCGCCCGAAGAGTCTTGGACAACACCGGCGTTCTACCTTTGCCCAACTATGGACCACCGGGGGCGTTGTTCGACAACTTCCGCTACATTTCCTACAACGCGTCCGACAACAACTGGCAGAAGTACACCTTCGACCACGCCATCACCGACACCAACACCCTGACCATCGCCCACTACCGCTACAACAACGTCTCTCCCGAAGGCCGCGGCGACCCCTTTCCCAACGCGGGCTTCGTGGAGAGGGGGAACACCCGGGCCATCAGCATCTCCAACAGCCACACCTTCGGCGCCAACGTGGTCAACGAGTTCCAGTACGCCTGGAACCGGCAGCAGTCGGTGTGGGCCGTCGGAGACGTGCAGGGGCGGGACTACCTGACCCAGATCCTGGGAGTCACAGAGCTGGGCGGCCGCGTTCTGCGGGAAGGGGTGGGAACTCCCCACATCAAGGTGCGCACCTTGGGGCGGCAACTCAGCTCCCATCTGGGATCCTTCAACCCATTGCCCTCCACCCTCATCGGGTCGCTCTTTTCGGGTGAGACCGACTACGAGGATGGCGAGGTCCAGCAGTGGCGAAACAATATCTCCGTCAACCGGGGAACCCACCTCTTCAAGACCGGAATCGAGTACCGCCACCAGTCCCCGCACATGTTCAGCACCATCAGCATTCCGGCGCCGTTCGGGATCTTCGACTTCAACGGAAGGTTCACCGGCTACGATTTTGGAGATCTGCTGCTGGGACTGCCCTTCACCACCCAGATTGACGGTGTCCGTCCCCGGGCCGAAGCCCGCCACAACGAGTTCGGCATCTTCTTCCAGGATGACTGGAAGGTGACGCCCAGGCTCACCATCACGCCGGGAATCCGCTTCCAGCATTACGGCGTTCCCAGCGAGGTCTTGGGCGATACCATTTACAACTTCGACCTCGAGACGGCGAGAGTGGTGGTGCCCAACGACAGGTCGATGCAGGCCATCGCTCCCAACTTTCCCATTGAAGTGGTCACGGCCGGGGAGGCCGGCTATCCCTCCGGCTTGAGGAACTTCAAGAGCGTCCTGGTCGATCCTCGCTTGGGCTTGGCTTTCCGCGCCACCGACAGCCTCGTCATCCGGGGCGGCTACGGCATCTTCCACGTGCCCTTCGTGAAGTCCACCGCCTGGGCCATCGCCAACGTCTTCGGGGAGTTCGACCGCGCCGGAATCCTGGCCGGTCACGTCTGGGGTCCCTACCAGTTCAGCGAGTTGTTCCAGGACAACGAGATCGTCAACGGGGTTCCCAACTTTACCTGGGAGCGCCCCTTCCCGGCAGGGCAGGTGGGGCCCACCAGCCTGACGTCCGCCGACGTTGACCTGCGCAAGAACAACTGGCCCTACGACCAGCAGTGGAACATCACCCTGGAGAAGGAGTTCGGCCTCGGCTGGTCGGGGCGCGCCTCCTGGGTGGGGTCCAAAGGAGTCTCCTGGCCCTACATCGAAGACCTGCAGGCCATTCGCCCGGGCAGCAGCTATCAGCCCTTCGACCCGTCCAAGTTCGCCAACGTCCACGCCCTGCAACTCGGAGGCAACTCCAAGTACAACGCCCTGCAACTGGAGTTGACCCGGCAGTTCTCCAGCGGGATCTACTTCCGAGGCTGGTTCAACTGGTCCAAGAGCCTGAACGATGTGCAGGGAGGCCTGTTCGGCTCCTCTTCCGGCTTCTTCCAGTCCAGCGCCGGGCAGCGCCACAACGACTACGGGTGGCAGGCGGGCGTCCCCGATCTTACCTCTCGCTGGCTGGCGGTGGTGCCGCTGCCGTTCGGGAAGGGACAGCAATTCGCTTCCGGCGCCTCGACCTGGCTCCATCACCTGATCGGCGACTGGACGCTTGTCCCTCAATTCAGAACCGGTGGACGCGGCAGGTTTATTCCGGTCTTCAGCGGCGGAAACCATCCCGCCCTCAAGCTCCGCGGGGACGGCGCCCGGCCCGACCTGGTGGGAGGCTGCAATCCCAACGACACCGGTTTCGAGGGGAGAGGGCAGCTCTGGAATCGGGGATGCTTTGCGCTGCCGCCCGAGAGCCGCTACGGGACCGCTCCCCGGGGCGCCCTGAGGCATCCCAACCGGTGGGATCTCAACCTCAACATCTTCAAGGAGTGGAAGCTCATTCCCGCCCTGGAGCAGAGCCCCTACTTCAAGCTCGAAGCCTACGTCAGCAACCTGTTGAACCACGCCAATTCCGGCGGGGCCAGCACCAATGTCGCCGATCCGAACTTCGGCATCGTTCGTAGCGGAGGAGGGAACCGCGGGATCACATTGCGCGCTCGGCTCGGCTTCTAGAACCCAGCCGTCTTCGAAGCTCTCAAGGCAGTCAGGGCCAACGCCCCGGCTGCCTTTTTTTGTGCCGGGGCGGGACTTTCACGGGATGGCGGTATCAGGACCGTGGTTGGGCAGGCAGGTATGCTGCAGGAGATCGATCTACTTTTATGAACATCGATGCACAGGATGCACAGGATAAGCAGGACGAGAGCTTCTTGCACCAGAAGCCGGCTGAGGCCATGATCAGATTCGGATTCGCGGATGCCCGGGATTACAAGCCAGCCGTTTCCTGAAAAAATCCTGAATAATCCTGTGCATCCTGTGCATCGATGTTATTTATTCATTATAGTGGCTGTGCGTGCCCTTAAAGCAAATCCGTTTCGCTTGGTGGCCCTTCGTCGTTCTTCGTGTGACTTCGTGGACAACTCTTTTCCGCTTTGTGGTTCCGCAAAGTAGTCGCCATTCTCAGCTCCAACCCCGACCTTCCCACTTGACCCTCCGGGGACGCCGGTAGAGAATAGCGCACACTCCGGGGCGCGCAGCCTCAGGAGCAGCGATTGCAGCCAACAGCGGCCCCGCCCGCCACCATTCTCGGGTGGCTGGGGCCAAACGACGAAAGGGTCCCGCCATGCCGGCCATTTCCCGGATTCCCCGGAGCACCTCCTCATTCAGGGATCGCCGAGACTTTCTGAAGACCTGTGGCACGGCCGCCGGAGGGGTGCTGCTGGGCAATCTGTCCGGGTGCGGGTCGGCGCCGCCCCAGGAGCCGGCGGTCGAGCGGCCCTCCCACCTGGTGAGGTTCGGGCACACCGATCTCTACGTGTCCAGGCTTTGTCAGGGCACCGCCTTTAGAAAGGTGAGCCGCAAGGGCGACGATCCGGAAGGGCTGCGCATCCTGAGCCACTGCATCGACATCGGCGTCAACTTCTTCGACTCCTCGGAGGCCTACGGCTGGGGCGGTTCGGAAACGGCCTTGGGCAAGGCCATGGCCGGTAGGCGAGACCAGGTGGTGGTCTGCACCAAGGCGGCGCCCGTGGACGGTCCCGATGCGGAGCGTTCGGTCTTTACCCGCGAGTCCCTGTTCCGCAAGGCGGAAGGGAGTCTCAAGCGCCTGGGGACGGACTATATCGATCTTTACCTGCTGCACTCTCCCGATGTACGGACCCCGAGGGCGGATGACGAAAACCCGGCAGCCGATGTCCCCACGCGGGAGCACATGGAGCAGCTCGCCGACAGCCTGGACGACCTGGTCAAGGCGGGGAAGATCCGCTACTGGGGGGTTTCCAACCACCTGGGCCGCCAGGTCGCGGAGTTGGTGGAACTGGGGCGGCGGGAGGGCAAGAGCCCCATCGCCGGGCTGGAGGACTACTATAACCTGGTGGCCGCCGAACGAAAGGAATTCATGGTGCAGAAGCTGTTTCCGCTGATTCGCCAGGGGAACCTGGGATTGCTGGCTTTCAGTCCCCTGGGAGAGGGGCGCCTGGCGCCGGGACGGGAAATTCCGGATGGATCTCCGTTGAAGGGACCCGTCGAGGCGCTGGATGCGGTCGCCGATGAATTGGGAGTGACCCGTCCCCAGGTGTGCGTGGCCTGGGTCCTGAGCCACCCGGAGGTCACCAGCGTGCTGGCCGGAGCCGAAAAGCCGGAGCACGTTTCCGACAATTTCGCGGGAACCCGCATCGCCCTGCCCGAGGAAGCCCTCCAGCGGTTGAATGCCGCCGCCGACACCTACACCGAGGCCGTCACAAAGGCGGCAAAGACGGGTTAGTTGGGACGGTCGCCTGGCCGCCGGGTACAGGTCGAAACAGCCCATCCATTCCACGGAGCCTTTTGCACAATTCTGCAGGCAAAGGTTTTATGGGTCGAGAGAAGGGACAGGGAAATCGAGGGGCGGGTCCGCTCTGTGCCTGAATGACCACAAGAGGCACAAAAGCCGGAATCGGCAGGTCTCGAATCTCATTCAGGAATCGGGGTTCACAGAACCCGGCTCTCCGTCGAACGGCCACAAAAGGCACAAAAACAGGATTGGGCAAGACGGGAGCCTTTTTTTGTGACTTTTGTGCTTTTTGTGGTTGAGCCGTTTACCCCATTCGCCGGGCAGCGGGAGCTTTCCCGGGAGAAGTCAGTGTAGAGGTGACTCGCGGGGCAAGTCCGCTCTCTGTTGTTTCATGGAGATGCTCGATTCCGAATTTTGCAAAAGGCTCCACGAGGTAACCATGACAGAAATCACCCGCAGGGAATTGCTGGCATCGGGGGCCGGCCTGGGATTGCTGGCAGCCGGAAAACCGACGCCCCTGGCTGCTGCTCCGAGCAGGCGGACCGATATCGTGGACGCCCACGTCCACGTGTGGACTCCGGATACCGAAAAATACCCCCTGGCGCCGGGGTTCAGCAAAAAGGACTTCTGGTTTCCCAGCTTCACTCCCGAGGACCTGGCCCGCCACAGCCGGCCCCAGGGGGTCCGCCGCACCAACTTGATCCAGATGACCTGGTACGGCCTCGACCACAGCTACATTCTGGACATCATCGCCGCCCAGCCTGAGAACTTCGTGGGGACGGGAATCGTCCCGGCGGTGACCGATGTCAGCCTGGCCCGCCCCGACAGGACCATGGTGGATCTGGCTAGAGGAGGCATCCTGGCCTTCCGCATTCGGGGGAAGAGCACGCGGCCGCGCCTGGGCGACGGCCCCCGCTGGCTCGACCACGAGGGGTACGAGAGGATGTTCCAGGCCGCCGCCGACCACCGCCTGGCCCTCAGCTTCCTGATGTCGCCGCCCGACCTGCCCGAGCTGGACCGCATGTGCCGGCGCTATCCCCAGACCCCGGTCATCATCGACCACCTCTGCCTGATCGGAAGACTGGGAACCTTCCCCGAAGAGCAGATCGCGGCCCTGTGCGCCATGGCCCGCCACCCGGCCGTGATGGTCAAGATCGGGGCCTTCTATGCGCTGGGCGCCAAGGAGCCTCCTTACCTGGAACAGCTTCCGCTCATCCGCCGGGTGGTGGAGGCCTTCGGTCCCGAACGCTGCATGTGGGAAAGCGACTGTCCCCTGCAGGCCCTCAAGCCTCCCAACAGCTACGAGGCCGCGGTGGCCTTGATTCAGGATCACGCCGACTTCCTGAGCGAAAGCGACAAGGACCAGATCCTGGTGAAGACGGCCGAGACTTTCTTTTTCAAGCGCTGAAGAGGGAACCCCGGTGATTCTCTTGTCCAACGGAAGGGTGGTGGACGGCAGCGGCAGCCCGGGCAGGGAGGCCTCGGTCCTGATCCATGACGGCCGAATCCGGGAGGTGGGTGCGGTCGCCGCCGCGCCGGACATGGAGGTGGTGGACTGCTCCGGGCTCACGCTGGCGCCCGGCTTCATCGACGTGCACAGCCACAGCGACCTGGAGGTGCTGGAACACCGCCCCGAGAAGGTCCTGCAAGGGGTCGCTACCGAGGTCGTCGGCAACTGCGGGTTCTCCCTCTTTCCCAAGTTGCCCTCGGAGAAGCTGGTTCCCAGTTTCGACCTGTTCGAAAGGCGGGGATCCCGAGCCTGGACCGATGCGGCGGCCTACTTCGACGACCTCCGGGAGGTCGGCAGCCGCACCAACGTGGCGGCCCTCACCGGCCACGCCACCCTCAGGGCCAACGTCTGCGGGATCAAGGCGGCCCCGCTGGATTCGGCGGAGTGGCGCCGGATGGAGCGGAGGTTGTCCTCCTGCCTGGAGCAGGGATCGATCGGGTTCTCCACCGGCCTGAACGAAGCCCCCAGCAGCTACGGGGATTTCGCCGAGCTGGCCCGGCTCTGCCGGATCGTCCACCGGCACGGCGCCTTCTACACCACCCACCTGAGGGACTACAAGTTTCACATCCTCCAGGCCGTGGCGGAGGCCCTCGACCTGGGCCGGGAGACCGGGGTCTCGGTTCAGCTTTCCCACCTGCAGACCGTGGGCCGGAAGAACTGGGAAAAGATGGATGTGGTGCTGGACCTGGTGGACCAGGCTGAGCGGGACGGGGTGGACGTGGGGATCGATGCCTACCCATACCTGGCGGGATCGTGCCACTTGACCCAGGTTCTGCCGAGCTGGGCGCTGGAGGGGGGAACCGAGCGCCTGCTGGAGCGGCTGTCCGACAAGGACACTCGGGCCCGGATCGCGGATGAGACCCAGGCCAACCTGGGCAACGGCTGGGAGAACCTGTTGATCGCATCGGTTCGGGAGGGCGGCCACCAATGGCTCGCATCGGCACGGGCGAGGAGCCACCAGGCCCTGGTCGGCAGGACCATTCGACAGGTGGCCGAGGAACGCCTCCGTTCCGGGGTGGAAACGGCCCTGGATCTGCTGCAGGAGACCCGAGCCTCCCTGATGATCGTTTCCTTCAACCAGTCGGAAGAAAATTTGCGCAAGGTGTTGAGCCACCCGCTGACCTCCATCATCACCGACGGGGTTTACACCGAGGGGAATCCCCATCCTCGGACCTTTGGAACCTACCCGACCCTGTTTGGGGAATTCGTTCGCGAGAAGGGCTGGTTCACGGTCGAAGAGGCGGTGCGCAAATCCACGGCGCTGCCGGCCCGCCGATTCAAGCTGGAGCAACGGGGCCTGCTGGCCCCGGGATACTGGGCCGACGTGACCGTATTCGATGCGGAGCGGATCGGCACTCGGGCCGACTACCTGGAGCCTCGCCATGCCCCCCGGGGCATTCACCATCTTCTGGTGAACGGCGAGTGGGCGTTGCGGGAGGGTAAGCTGCTGGACCGGTTCCCGGGTCGTCCCCTGAAGCACCGGGGGTGAATTCGGGGCAGGGCCTTGTCCCGAATCGGAGGCCGTTGCCTGCGTCGATATTTCTGCTTACAGGAAAGGTTACATTCCATGGCTGAGAAAACCGATTCAACGGAACAGGCGCCGCCGGAAGGCAACCGCTGGAGGCTGGCTCTCTCGCTGGACAAGCAGCGCCGGCGGGTGAAAGGCAGCGAGGAAGCCCTGGCGGACGCCATCCGTCGAGGCGCCGACCTCAGAATCTATACCGAGTTCCGGCACAACGAGCACGTGGACCGCGACTCGGACAATCCCGAGCTGGTTCAGGAGGTGTCCGACTTTCGGGTGACCTATCTGCTGGAAGATCGCTGGACGGCCGGAATCATGAATCTCAGGCAGCCGGTGGGCCTGGTGGAGGACGGCTTTGGACCCCGGGCCTCCATGTCCTTCTTCATGTACAACCAGAACGGCCTGCAGGCCATAGCCCGGCCCTACCTGGACGGCAAGCCGGACGAAGGCCTGCCGGGGACTTCACCCCCGTACGATCAGGGTTCCGATCCCAACACCCACCGCTTCGACGATTGGGATGCGGGCACCAACGCCCCCAGCCACAACTTTGTCTATGACTTCGAGTCCTACGGTTTCCACGTGCTGGACGTCTGGGAGGAGGTTCTCTCTCACACCGAGGACGGCACGGTAGTGTCGGGATCGGTAGAGGATCTTGCCAGGGAATGCGCCCGCGGCCGGGACGTCAAGGTGGGCCTGCGGGGTCTGTGCGACGACCTGGCCGATGACCCGGCAAAGGCCATGGACCACGAGGTTTTCGTGCACGTGGGCCCCAACTACTACTATACCGGGCAGAATCGGCTGTGGGGGGGCGCCCAGCCGGTCGTTCGAGTCAGGCCTTCCATTCCGATCCGATACCGGAGCAGGGGCTGGGATTTCGGCTGGCTGTTGGCTCGCACCGACGGCTACCTGGCCCGTTGGCTGGTCAATCCCTACACCCTCGAGTTTCAAAAGAGCCAGGTCCGCTGTGCAGCCCGCTGGTTCGTGCGCTGAGCGGGGCGCCTCATTCCGATTCCAGGACTCCGTCCAGCTCCCTGCGGCATTGGTCCAGGACCCCCACCAGGAAATAGTCGCCTCCCCAGGGCATCACCTGGCCGCCCATCCCGCGGTATTTTGCCAAGGCCTCCAGAGAGGGCACCGTGACCCCCCAGGCCTTGCCGGCTTGGCCGGCGGCGTCGGCCACCCGCCGGACCGCGTCATCCAGAACGAACGGCGTGTTCCCGGGCACGCTGGACATGCGACGGGTGAGATCGGCGGGACCCACGAAGAGACAGTCTATCCCCTCCACGGCAGCGATTTCGCCGACGTTTTCCAGCGCCTCGGGAGTCTCGATCTGGGCCAGGATGAAGGTCTCCCGGTTGGCTTCCCCGCAGTAGTCGCTCCCCGGCGTCCAGGCAGCCAGGGTGTAGTCTGCGTCCATTCCCGCCCCGTCGACGCCGCGGTCGCCCAGAGGCGGAAATTTCACCGCCCGCACCAACTGCCTGGCGGCCTGGGCGTTGTTGACAAAGGGAAACATGAAGCCGGCGGCTCCCTCTTCCAGGTACCGGTACAGGCGAGCAGGCTCGCGGGTGGAGGGACGGATCATGCAATCGATATCGTGGAGCTGACATAGAGCCAGAATGGACTGCACTTCTCTGTCGTTCATGGCCCGGTGTTCCAGGTCGAACCAGATCCCGTCGTATTGAGAGTGGGCGGCGTGGCGGATGAAGAAGGGAAGGAAGTGCCCCATTCCGCAGATCCGGGCGAACTTTCCGCTGCGGAATTTTTTCAAGACTTTGCTCTTTCTCACTGGCGTGGCTCCTGGGGTTCTCTTGGATGTGACCGGCTGGAATCGATGGTGGAACTGATCGTCGTCGGATGCCGTCCGCTCCTACCATATCACCTTTATTTATCTACCCGTTTACTCTATGATCCCTGTCTGCTCGCGGGATTCCCGATCCGGGGATCAAGCCCGTGCAAACGTCCCCATGCGACCCGGTTCAAGACAGCAACTGGAGGAGGAGGGCTTTGTCATCCTGCGGGGTCTGGTGGACCCGCAAGTGGTGGCCGAGGCCCGGGCCGATCTCGACGGGCTGGTCGACCAACTGGCTGCCGGGTTGATTCGCGAGGGGCGGGTCCGATCTTCCTTGGCGGAAGAACCCTTCGAGACCCGGATCTACCGGCTCTACCGGGACTGCCTCGACCGGGCGCCGCAAAGCTTCCGCCGGGAACTGCACCTGCCCGGCATCTTCGGCTATTTTTTCCATCTGGAGCTCCTCGACCTGGTCGAATCGGTTTTGGGCGGCGAGATTCGCCTCTATCCAAACTACACCGTGCGGCCCAAGCTGCCCGAATGGGAGGGGACCCGCATCTGGTGGCACCAGGACGGGGGCTACACCCACTTCGTGCACACCGATGACAGTGTGCGTCAGGATGACGTGGAGGAACTGCGAATGCTCAACGTCTGGTCGCCGCTGGTTCCGGCGCGGGAGGAGAACGGCTGCATGCAGTTCGTCCCCGGCAGCCACAAGCTGGGGGTGGTGCCCCACGTCAGCCGGCGCTACTACCTGGAGATCGTCGACTCCAGGTATACGCCCCTGTTCGAAAAGGCCGTCTCCATCGAGCTGGACCCGGGGGACATGGCGGTGTTCAGCAATCTGCTGTTTCACCAGGGCTTGCCCAATCGAAGCCGGACGGTTCGCTGGAACCTGGACTGGCGCTATCAGGATGCCCGCCAGCCCACCCTTCGCGAGGACCAGGGGCACATCGCCCGCAGCCGCAGCCGGCCGGCCAGCGCCGTGCGGAGTGCCGAAGAATGGGCCCGGCTGGAATTTCGTTAGCCAGGCGTCGCCTCAGACGGGCAAGCAGCAATAGAGAAGATATTCACGAGAGCCTTTTGCAAAAAGTCCGCAGGCAAGGGTTTTATGGGTCGGGAAAGGGGACAGGGAATTCGAGGGGCAGGTCGGCTCTGTGCCTGAATGGCCACAAAAGGCACAAAATCTGGAATTGGCAGGTCTCGAATCTCATTCAGGAATCAGGGTTCACAGAACTCGGCTCTCCGTCGAACGGCCACAAAAGGCACAAAAACGGGATTGGGCAAGACAGGAGCCTTATTTTGTGCCTTTTGTGCTTTTTGTGGTTGAGCCGTTTACCCCATTGGCTGGGCAGCGGGAGCGTTCCCGGGAGAGGCAGGGGAGCGGTCACTCGCGGGGCAAGTCTCTCTCTTGTTTAATTGAGATGCTCGATTCCGAATTTTGCAAAAGGCTCACGAAGAAACAAGAAGAAACCGATTGATGACCGGAGGCACTGTCCCTGGCTCCGGACCAACCAAAGAAATGGAGGAAACCGATGCCGACGTCCTACCTGAGGATCCCGCTCGTGGGGTTGCTGTTGCTGCTCTCGACCCTGTTGCCCTGTCTGGCCACCGAACGGATCTTCATCCTCAAGAACGAGGGAGAGATCGTCCAGTACAAGATCAGAGACAAGCAGGACGAGGTCAAACGGGTCGCCTCCTACAGCGACCAGGATTTCCCCGGCATCTTCCCGGCCACTTCGATAGCCATGAAGCGGGGCAATATCCTCTCGGTCTACGACCGCCAGCGCCATCTGACAGGGCGCCTGGTCTACGACCCGGACGCGGACCGGCTCAAGCTCTACGACGGCAATCCGGGGGATCGCGCCGGACTGAGCGGGCGGCTCCTGGAAGATCCGAACCTTGACGAGACCTTTCGCCAGCGGAGTCACATGTACTTCAAGGACTGGAACAGCGCGCCCCGTCGAGAACCCTTGAAGGACAAGTTCGGGAAGATGACCGGGAGCACCTACCGGGATATTTTCGTGTTGCAGGGCCGGGTTTTCGGGATTTCAGGGGACCATGTCTACCAGCTTACCGACAAGTCGGGCGAGTCCCTGGCGGGCGGACCCCGAACCGCCCTGGTGCTGACGGGAGCCGATCTGACGGGCGCTGCCGAAAGCCCCTGGGGCGAGGCTTTCATTGCCGATGCCGCCGCCAATCAGCTACACCGCGTTCTGCTGAGCGAGGGGGAGCTGGTGTCGGGAGACCCCGTCAAGAATCCGACCCTGCAATCTCCCAGCGGTCTCGATTTCACGGCTTCCGGGGAACTGTTCGTTGCCAACGGCAAGGCCAGTCCTCACGCCGTATCCCGGCTCAAGTTCAATCTGGGAGGCTTTACCCGTTGGTGGCCACGCGGCAGGAAGGGGCTGGATCTCGACGGGAGCGGAGCCCTGGATGTGGCGGTGGCGGAGCCGGTGGGCTACGTGATCTCCGAAAAGACCCATCCGATTCAGCAACTCAGTGCGGAAGCGGCTGGAGGGCACTTCGGTATTTCACAGGTAACCTTTCTCGCGCCCGAGATCAATTCGGAATCGGCGATCATCGCCCTGGTCCAGTACGACCCCGGGGGTAACACCCCGGTCCATTACCATCCGAACATGGAGCAGATCGAAATCGTGCTGGAGGGCAAAGCCCTGTGGGAAGTGGGCGAGTTCGAGCGCGAAGTCGGCCCCGGGGACGTCATCTTCACGCCCCGCTTCGTCAAGCACGGATACAGGGTGCTCGGGGACAAGCCCTTCAAGTTCCTGCAGTTGGAGTGGAGGAACATCGAGGACTAGAAGCCGCGCTTCAGACCGGCAGGCCGGGTAAAAAGATATCCACGAAGGGCCACGAAGGACTACGAAGACACACGAAGAAAAAATCGCGATAGTGGTTTCCCGGCACCAAGCGCTGCCGGGGCTGCTAGGCGGAAACCGGCAGTTCTGGATAGCTGGGCCCTTTTACGATCTCTCCCACGGCCACTCCTTCCACCGAGGCCATGCGGTCGTTCCAGTCATCGCCGCCGCGGCGGATATGGCCCGGCATCAGGTGCATGACGTAGCTCCGCCGCGGGTTGTCGGTCTTGTTGCCGTAGGAGCCGTGAAAGGTCCTGCAGTGGTGGAAATGGCAGTGGCCGGCCGGCACCTCGCAAGCCACCGGCTCCACCTTGGCGGGCAGATCGGCGCGTTTCAGCAGCCACTCCGGATCGGTCACGTCCACGTCCTCGCGGGAATAGTCCAGTTCCCAGCGGTGGCTTCCCGGAACCACGTACATGCAGCCATTGTCTACGGTGGCGTCGTCGATGGCGATCCAGCAGGTGGCCAGGTCCGAAGGATAGACGTGGTCCCAGTAGGTGTAGTCCTGGTGCCACCCCAGCGTGGTCTTTTGGTCGAAGGCCGGCTTGTAGATCATCTGGTCTTCCCACAGCCGCACCGGGCCGTTCATGAGGTCGTGGGACAAAGCGCCTACGGCCTCGTTGCCCAGCACCTTGCGAAACACCGAGTCGTGGCGTGAAAGGTTGACGACCTTCACCGAGGGCAACTGGCCCTTGGCGCCCGACCTTTCCACCGTTTCTCCCTTGTAGAGCTCGGGAAAGGAGATGCTGCCGTCCAGGATGCCCTGGATGCGCTGCTTCAACTCCGCGATGGTGGCCTCCGACAGCACTCGGGGCCCCAGCAGATATCCGTTGGTGTGGAAGAATTCGATTTGTTCCCGGGTGAAATGCACGGTTTCTCCTTGAATTGCAACATGACGGCCGGCCGACATCCTGGATGGAGGCTGTCTCCGGAACTGCAAGAGACCCTCCGAACCGGCAGGATCAATTCCTGATTCTAGTCCGATAGACAGTAAAGCAGCAAGGAAGACTTGGCGGGCAGGCGCCAGGCAGGGTGACAAGCGGTGAGACGTCTGGTCAGGAATCGGCTGGTTTGCACTCCCGGGCATCCGCAATTCCGCACCGGATCATCGCCGGAGCCGGCTTTTCGGGCACCAGCGTCCCGTCCCGGTTATCCTGTGCATCCTGTGCATCCATGTTCAATTTATGGCCCTTCTCGATCAGTCTGCCCCGTCGCGTGCGCTCGCTGTGCCCAAACCTCCGATGGGGCCTGGTGAGAATTGCGGGCTAGCGCCCGGTCAGGCCGGCCCGTCTGAGAAGGGTAAGGGCCGGGGGATAGTTGGCGGCCGCTGAACGCCGTATCAGGGCCCAGGCCTCGGCAGTCTTGAACTGTCTCAGCAGGGTGGTTCCCAGGTTGTAGAGCAACTGTGGGGAGCGGTTGCCTTCCTCCAGCGATCGGCGGAAAGCCGTCTCGGCCCGATCGTAGCGGTCCAGGTGGAGGTAGCAGACTCCCAACTGGAAATGGATCGGGGCGGTTTTGGAGGAGCCGGGAAGTCGTTCCCACTGTTCGACCGCCTCCCGGAAGCGGGAGAGCCGGTAGAGCGTCGAGGCCAGGTTCAGTCGAGCCCAATGCGCTCCCGGGTGAGACCGCAGACCAGTGGTGTAGGCCCGGACCGCCTGGCGCAGTTGGCCGAGTTGCTGATGGCAGTAGGCGAGGTGGAGCCGATAGGAGGCTCGGCGCTCGCCAGCCTCGGTGTCACCGGCCAGTTTGCGGAAGGCTGCCAGCGCCGCCTCCCAGTTCTTGGCCTCCAGGTGGCCGAATGCCGCCTCGCGGCGGCCTTCCAGCTCGATCTCCCCGATTCTCCGCTGGACACCCTCGTCGTCTGGCCGAAGGTCGGCAATCTTCCTCAGAACTCTGAGCGCTTCCTCTTTCTGGCCCTGGGTGTAGAGACAGTAGCTGATCCATTGCAGCAGTCCCGGGTTCAACGGATTGCTGCTTTCCACCCGGCGAAACCGCTCCAGGGCGGCCTCGGGCTGTTGCTGGTCCTGCTTCCAGTAGGCTTCGATCAACGATTGGTCGAGATGGGCTCGGGGAGCCTCGGCCAGGATGCGCAACGCCGAGCCGAAGTCGGAACGCCCGGCCAGGATCCAGGTAGCTTCCTGCATGGCCTTGGTGTTGGAAGGGTCTCTTTCCAGGGTTTGGAGATAGAGCCGCAAAGCCGGTTGCGGCCGTTCCAGTCGTTGATAGGCGTCTGCCAGCAAGAGACTGCCGCTGGTGAACTCCGGGTGGCGTTGCACGGCCGGCTCCAGCAGAGGCAGGGCCTGAAGAGTCTTCCCCTGGCCCATCAGGTTGAGGGCTTCGATGTAGTCTTCGAAGGCCTGGTAGAGCTGCCGGGCCTTCCGGGCGGCTTGGGCCGCCTCCCGATTCTGCCCCAGTTGGCTGTGCAGTTGGGCCAGTTCGGAGTGATAGAGGGGGTTCTCGGGGTCGGCTCCGGAGGCCAGCTTCAACGATTCCAGGGCCGTGGCCGCGCGGCCGGCGGAGCGCTCCTTCTCGCTCATCCGGAAGAGGATGGAGGCATCTGCGGGGTCGAGCCGGCGGGCAATCCTGAGTTGCTGGTAGGAGTCTTCCTCGCGTCCCTGGATTCCCAGGAGCAGGGAATAGAGTTGGCGAAATCGGGGCTCGCCGGGGTCGATCTCGATGGCGCGGCGGGCGTGCTCCAAGGCTTCATGCAGACGCTCCTGAATCAGAGAAAGAAAGGCCAGGCGGAAGTGGACTCTTTCGTCGCTGCCGCTGAGGCGGTTGGATTCTCGAAAGTGGTGGATTGCCTGCGGAAGCCGGCCCTGCCGCAGGTAGGCCTCGCCCAGGCTGCGGTGGGCTTCAGGATCCAGCGGCTGCAACGACAAGACCCGCTGGAGGTGCTCCTCGGCTTCGTCGGCTCTCCCGGATTCGACCAGGAGCAGGCTCAGGGGAAGGAGCAGACGGGGCTCTCCCGGGTGCCGCTCCAGGCCGGCCTGGAGCAACGCGACAGCCTCCTCGACCCGGTGGTACCGGCGCAGTTGCTCCGCCTGCTGCTCGTATTCGGGAATCGTCTGGGCCGGAGACGGGATTCCGCCCAGAGCCAGAACGAGTCCGGCAACGGCAGGGAACAGGAGGTGACGATGATTGCTCATGAGCAGCCCTCAGCCTCGATGCTCAGCCAGGAAGCGATCGACCTGGCGGCGGGAAGGAATGGAGGCCTGCGCTCCCGCCCGGGTCACCGAAAGGGCGGCGGCGGCGTTGGCGAATTCGATGGAACGGGGCAGCGAACGTCCCTCGGACAGGCCGGCGGCCAGGGCGCCGTTGAAGGTATCTCCGGCGGCGGTGGTGTCGGCGGCCTTGACCGGATGGGCCGGAAAATGACGGCTCAGGCGGCGGTTGGCCACCCAGGCGCCCTTGTCTCCCAGCTTGAGGACCACCGTGTCCGGTCCCAGCTCCAGCAGGCGGCGGCCCAGGGCCGGGGCCTCGTCCAGGCGAATCTCTCCGGGCGGTTCTCCCAGCAGCAGCAACGCCTCGCTCTCGTTGGGAGTCAGGAAGTCCAGGTTGCGCAACAGGGCCGGGGGCAGGGCGGCTGCCGGGGCGGGATCCAGAATGGTCGTCGCCTCACGCCCGCAGGCCAGGCGGGCGGCGGCCTCCACCGTCTGCAGGGGCGACTCCAGTTGCAGCAGGACGATTCCCGGACTGAAGTCATGGAAGGCCGGTTCCAGATCGGCGGCTTCCAGCCGGTCGTTGGCGCCGGCGGCGATGGTTATCTGGTTCTGTCCCTCCCGCTCCACCAGAATGAGAGCCACTCCGGTGGCCACGCCGGAAGTGGGCAGCACCCGGCCGGCGTCGACGCCGGCGGAGGAGAGCTCCTCGGTCAGGGTGCGGCCGAACCCGTCCTGTCCCACCCGGCCCGCCATGCGGACGCGGCCGCCAAGCCTGGCGGCGGCCACGGCCTGGTTGGCCCCCTTGCCGCCGGGGATCATGCTGAAATCCCTTCCCTTGACGGTTTCTCCGGGCAGGGGAAGTTTTTCGGTTTGAACCACGAAGTCCATGTTCAGACTTCCGATCACCAGGATGGGCTTCATGGGGTTGTCTCGTCAGAGTGGAGGCCGGCGGGTCTTCAGGGAAGCGGTCGATTCCAGGGCGGCCGCGGCCCTCAGCAGGGTGCCTTCCTCGAAATGGCGGGCCACCAGTTGAACCCCGATCGGCAGGCCGTCCGGGCTCAGTCCGAAGGGTACCGAGATTGCCGGTGAGCCGGTCATCCCGAAGGCCGGAGTCATCCCGGCCGCGTGGACGGCCGGGACCGTCTGGCCGTCCACATCCAGGCAGACGGCGTCGTGAGGGTGGGCCGTGACCGGAGCCGTGGGCAGCAGCAACAGGTCATGGGTGGAAAAGTGCCGCATCAGGTCTGCCCGAAGCTGCTCGCAACCGGCCAGGGCCGCCACGTATTCGGCAATTGCGGGCGCGGGCGTATCCAGCAGCCGTTGCACCGAGGGAGCCAATTGGTCCTTCCTGCCGGCCACAATCGGCTCGAAATAGTGGGCCGCCTCGGCCACCAGCAGCTTCATCACCATCTGGATCGGCTTGGACTGCTTCCAGCTTTCCAGGGCCACCGGCTGCAGCCGGCACCCCCGCTCCTCCAGGCCGGCGGCGGCCCGGGCGACGGTCTCTTGAATGGTCCTGGCCACGGGTGCGAAGGGGCCCTCGGGAAAGAACCCGATCTTGAGCGGCGGCAGCGGCGCATCCCAGGGCACCCGGCCGGTCGCGGGAACCGGAAGGGCGTAGGGATCTCTGCCATCGGGTCCCGCCAGCACCGACAGCGCCAAGGCGGCATCCCGGACGGTGCGGGTCAGCGGTCCCACGTGCAGATGGCGGGACATCACCTCCGGGAACTGGCCGGTGATGGGGATGCGGCCCTGAGTGGGCTTGAAGCCCACCACGCCGCAGTAGTGGGAGGGAAGCCGGTTGGAGCCTCCCAGGTCGGTGCCGATTCCCAGCGGCGACAACCCGGCGGCAACCGCAGCGGCCTCGCCGCCGCTGGAGCCCCCGGCCGTCCTTTCCGCATTCCAGGGATTCACGGTCTGGCCGAACACCTCGTTGGAGGTCTCGGACCACAGAGCGAATTCGGGGAGGTTGGTCTTGCCCAGCAGGATGGCTCCGGCCTGCTTGAGCCGGGCAACCGCCGTGGCGTCCCGGGAGGGGATGCGGTTCTCGAAGAGTCTGGATCCGCGGGTGGTCCGGACTCCGGCAGTGTCGAAACAGTCCTTGGCGGTGAAGGGGACTCCATGCAGGGGGCCCCAGGACTCGCCCCTCATCAAGGCGGCCTCCGCCTGGCGGGCGCGCTCCCGGCTTCCGTCCGCCGGGGTGACGACGGCTTTCAGCGAGGGGTTGATGGATTGGAGGCGTTGCAGGTGGGCCTCCAGGATCTCAACCGGCGAAAGCGCTTTGGTGCGGATCCACTCCGCCTGTTGCGTCAGGCTGGCGTAACCGATGTCATCGGGAGTCATGGCTCCTCCCGATCGGCCGACAGCAGCACCGGATCGAAGACGAAGACGTTGGGGTTGGCTTCCTGAACCGTCGCCCGCACCCAGTGGACATCGGGAACCCCGAAGGATTCCACCCGGGTGAGATGGACGATTCGACGCCGGGTCTCGGAGTTCCGCAGGGGTTTGTCGATCCTGAAGTAGTGGGTGTCTCCGTGCACCAGGACCACCGGCTTGGAAAAGGCCAGCATTTCAGCCTCCAGGGAGCCGAGAAAATCCTCGAAGCCGGAGCGCCCGGGGTCTCCCGGGGGCAGGTCGAAGCGGGGGTTGCCGTGGATGACCAGCACCAGCGCCCGATAGCGGTCCTGAGCGGCCAGGCGGAAGGCGGCTTCCATCCAGGCAAGGTTGGCCTCCAGGCGCTGGGCATGCTCCCGGTCGCCTTCCGGCCAGCGGCCGAATCCGTCGTTGCTGCCCACCACGTGCAGGGTGGCGAAGAGGACGCCCGCCCGGCTCCAGCGGGTGTTCTCCCTGAAGCGGGCAAAGGCGGGCACGCTGCTTTGACGCTCCAGCTCGAAGGTGGTCCGACCCAGTGTCCGGTCGGTGGGATAGAGGACCTTGCGGAGGAAGGCCAAACGCTCCAGGGGATCCGAAGGCGTTTCCGGCTTGTGGCAGTCGGTCCATTCGTTGTCGCCGGGCACGAAGATGAAGGGATGCCTGAAGCGGTTGAACTGCTCCAGGCGGCGCCGGTAGATGTCGTCCCCGCAGGGATCGTTCTGTCCCTTGAAGTCGCCCACGTGGATCACAAAGGCCAACTCCTCCCGGTTCATGGCGTCGATGAGGTTTTCGAACTGCGGTTCCTCCACCGGCGCGTAGGGCAGGTCCCCGATGATGCCGAAGGACCATTCGGAAGGAGGTTGCGGGCTGCTGCAGGCGGCGGCTCCCGCCAGGAGCAGGCACGCGGAGAGAGACAGCAGAAATCGAGAGGGCATGTCCGGCTCCTTTCAGTGGGGCGAGGCGGCCGGGGCTGCGTTCCCGGGGTCACGGGGTGGCATTCCCCAGTCGGGTCGGAGGTTGATAGTGTATCGCTTCGATCTGCGGGGCTCAACCGGCTTTTGGGCGGTTGGG
Source organism: Terriglobia bacterium (assembly GCA_963665655.1). Lineage (GTDB taxonomy): Bacteria > Acidobacteriota > Terriglobia > Versatilivoradales > Versatilivoraceae > Versatilivorator. Next base: position 1,018,201 of record OY762429.1, on the reverse strand, counting down.
TGGGCCCTGGATTTCAGACGGAAAAACAGGTGGTCGTCAATAAAGACGAACCACGAATGAACACGAATAGACACAAATACAGATGGACTTCCTTACAATGGCAATCGGCCCCGGAATGCTCCTGCAATTTTGTCCCCTTGGTGTGACCCTGTCATGGGTTGATGCCCCCCCGGGAGCGCGGGCGTCCCGCCCGCACCATAGCCCGGCACAGCCTGGCCCTCTCCGCCACTTGGATCGAACGGCATCGGTGCCGGGGAATCTAAATTTTTGTGAACATCGATGCACAGGATGCACAGGATAAACAGGACGAGAGGCTATTGCACTGGAAGCCGGCTGGGGCGATGATGCGGTGCGGGCTTGCCGATGCTCAGGATGCCAAGCCAGCCGTTTCCTGAAAAATCCTGTGCATCCTGTGCATCGATGTTAATAATCCTTTCGTGGCGGTGCGGTCCGTCGACGCAGATCCGTCCCGCTTCGTGGCCCTTCGTCGTCCTTGGTGTCCCTTCGTGGATAACTCTTTTTGTCGTTGTTTCAGGCAAGTCGCCCGCCAGACAGTCCCGTAGTGTGCTCCCAGGAAGCCGTCGTCCCATGACATCCGATCTGACCTTGTATATTATGGGGTGATGCGCACCACGCTCACCATTGACGACGACCTTGCCGACCGGATACAGGAACTCCGGCGGCGACATGGCCACTCTCTGAATCAGGTCATAAATGCCCTGTTGCGGGAGGGACTGCGTAGCCGGCAAAGTCGGCCGCGGGCAAAGAAATATCGCACCCGAGTCTACAAGCTGGGCATGCGTCCGGGATTCAACCCGGTGAAGCTCAACCAACTGGTTGACGAGCTTGAGGCTGAGAGATGGCTGGCGCAAGAGCATGGATTGCGCCGGTGACTCTCCCCGCCATCGATTTATTGGTCTGATGTGCAGGAGTCTCAACAGATTTCCCAACGGTAGGGACGGACCACGGGTTGCTGACGGCCGATTGCCTTGGCGATCAAACCAGTGCAGCGAGCCCGGGGATTGGACTATACTTCCTGAAGGCCGGCGGCTCGAATGGCCGGCCGCCTCGGTGGATGAGGCATTCATACCCGTGACAAATCCTGGGGAACCGGTGGGAGGAAGAGGATGAATCGACGAGAGCTCATCAAGTCGTTGGCCGCGGTGCCGGTGATGGCCGGAGGCGCCGCCGGTCCGCGTGCGACCTGGAGCAAGGGGGCCGACTCGGGGTCCGCGGCCGGACGGCAACGCTGCTATACCGACGAGTGGAAGCGCACCGAGCCTGACCATGTGCTCTACCTGCCTCCTGAACCGCTCGGAGACGACGGGGACAACGAGCACCTGATCGTGGTGGAGACCCCCAAGGGGGATCTGCTGGCGACCTGGAGCCAGGGAGCCTGGGAGATGTCCCGCGACTACCGCACCGTGGCCTCGCGGAGCCGGGACGGCGGGGTGACCTGGACTGCACCGGAAACCATTGTCGGCCCCACCGACCACCCGGGATTCACGGCGGCCTTTGCCGTTCCCCTGGTGAGCCGCAGCGGCCGCATCTACCTGCTGTTCAACAAGCACACCGGGGTCACCGACATGTCCTTCACCGTCACGGCGCTGCAGCGCTGCATCTACTCGGACGATGACGGCCACACCTGGCAGGAAGGGGCCGACCTGGACGTTCGCCGCCGTCCGAAGTACGACCACCCCGACCCCAAGATGCAGAAGAACCTGATCTTCTGGCAGCAGTCCATTCGGGATTCCAAGGACCGCACGCTGCTCGGATTTACCCGCTGGAGCAGCTTGAGCCGCTTTCCCATGGCCAACGGCCCGGCCGGATGGTACCCGGACTCCCGGTCGGAATTCGTTCGATTCGACAATCTCGACGACGGTCCCCACCCCAGGGACCTCAAGCTCACCTGGCTTCCGGAAGGGGATTCCGTTTCGGTGCCCTGTCCCTTCGAGCCTCACAGGAGCCGCGGCTACAGCCTGGGCGAAGAGCCGGCGGTGGTGCTTCTGCCCGATGGGCGGCTGTTCGCCGCCATGCGGACCATCACCGGCAACGTCTGGTATTCCGTATCGGAAGACCCCGACGGGCGGGTCTGGAGAAAGTCGGAGGCGCTGCGCATCCGCGACCACGGCCGCTTCATGCACCATCCCAAGAATACGGCCCCGCTGTACCGGCTTCTGGACGGCCGTTACATCCTCTTCTTCCAGAACCATGACGGGACCGGCTACGGCGCCAAGGGGCCGGGCGACATGGGGGCCCGCCGGGCTCCCATGTTCTATGCCGTCGGGGAGTTCCAGCCCAAGGCCCATCAGCCCATCTGGTTCAGCCGGCCCAAGGTGTTCTGCGACGCCGAGAACGTGGCGGTGGGTCCTGGAAACGGGGGCCCCGAGGGCGGCAGAACCTGGCTGTCCTTTTACGGAGCCATGAGTTACGCCGGGGGCAAGCAGATCCTGTGGTATCCCGACCGCAAGCATTTCCTGCTGGGCAAGGAAATCACGCCGCAGATGCTGGGTTGACCGTGCCCCGATCCGGGCTCTTGACCGGTCGCTGAATCCTGCGGATAATAGGGCTTCAGACGACAACGATTTCGCGGGTTCCACCATGCGTTCATGGCTGTGGCCGGCGGTTGCTCTGCTGTTGGTTCCCGGGGCGGCTGCGGCCCAATCCATTCCTCAGTTCGAATCGGAAGTCCTGCCGATCCTCTCGCGTTACTGTACCCACTGCCACGGCTCCCTGGAGCCCATGGGCGGACTGGATCTGACCAACCCTCTGCTGATCGAGAAGGGCGGGGCCGGCGGAGCCGGGCTGGTCAGACACTCCCCCGACGCCAGTCCGATCTACAAGCGCCTGGTGGACGGGTCCATGCCCCCGGCCGGACAGAAGAAACCCTCGGGTGAGGACATCGAAGTCGTTCGCCGCTGGATCGGGGCCGGGGCTCCCACCCTCAAGTTCTACCAGGCTCCGGATCGGGCGGCCGACCGGCGCCGGCAGACAAAGATCCAGGCGCCGCCCCTTTCCCGGGCCGACCGGGAATACTGGGCCTTTCGCAAGCTGGCCGCGCCGGTCCCGCCGCGGGTGGGCCAAGCCGGGCGGGTGCTCACCCCGGTGGACGCCTTTCTGCTGGAGAAGCTGGAGGAAAAAGGGATCGGGTTCTCAGCCGAAGCCGGCCGCCTCTTCCTGATGCGGCGTCTCTACCTGGACCTGATCGGCCTGCCCCCGGCGCCGGAGGAAGTGGACGCCTTCCTGGCCGACGGTTCCCCGGTGGCCTATGAGCAGTTGGTGGAACGGCTGCTGGCTTCGCCTCATTTCGGGGAGCGCTGGGGCCGCCATTGGCTGGATGAGGCGGGCTATACCGACACCCTGGGCGGCGATAACGACTTCGTTTCCGGAAAGCAGCCGCTGGGGGTTCCGGGAAAGTGGAAGTACCGGGACTACGTCATCGAAGCCATCAACCGGGACAAGCCCTACGACCGCTTTCTCACCGAGCAGTTGGCCGGAGACGAACTGGTCGACTGGCGCGGGGCGCCGCAGCTCAGCCCGGCCATGAGCCGCTTGCTGCAGGCCACCGGCTTTCTGAGAGTCGCCGCCGACGACACCGGCCAGGACGTGCTCAACACCCCCGACATTCGTTACGGGGTCCTGCAGCGGACCCTTCAGACCTTCGCCAGCAACGTGATGGGGCTCACCGTGGGCTGCGCCCAGTGCCACGACCACAAGTACGACCCCATTTCCCAGTTGGACTACTACCGTTTGACGGCCGTCTTCACGCCCGCCTACAACCCCCAGCAGTGGCTGCAACCCGACGATAGGGCCCTGCCCGAGGCTTCCCCGCTGGAGAAGAAGTCGATCGATCGGGCCAACCGCCAATTGGACCTTCGGATCAAACCCTTCCGCCGCAAGCTCGACGCCCTCTATCATCCCTACAGGCAGCGCCTCACGGAAGAACGACTGGCCCAGGTCCCCGAGGTGATCCGGGAGGATTTGAGGATCGCGCTGAAGTCCTTCGAAAACGAGTTGCGGCCGCCGGAGCGCTACCTCAAGGAGAAGTTCGAGCCGGTGATCGTGCCGTCCGAAGAGCAGATCCAGTCCCTCTTGAACCCGGAGGAGCTGGCGAGGGCCTCGCGGCTCAAGAGTCGGATTGCCGCCCTGGAACGACACCGCCGGAACTATGGCACCCTGCAGGCCACGGTGGATTCCGGACCGCCGCCACCAACCTATTTCCTGATTCGCGGGAACTACCTGACCCCGGGACCGGAGGTGGAGCCCGGGATGCCGGCAGTGCTCACCGATCCCGGTGGGGAGACCCTGCTGGCGGAAAACGGAGCGGTTGGCCGGAGCAGCGGCCGCCGGCTGGCGCTGGCTCACCGCTTGACCGAGCCCGATTCCAGGGCCGCCGGCCTGGTGGCTCGGGTCCGGGTCAATCGTGTCTGGCAGCGCCTGTTCGGGGAGGGGATTGTGGCCACCTCCGACAATCTGGGCCGCAACGGGTCCCGTCCCACCCATTCGGAGCTGCTGGAATGGCTGTCGGATGGCTTTGTCAGGGGCGGCTGGCAGGTCAAGCCCCTGGTGCGGCTGCTGGTGACCTCCAGCGCCTATCGCCAGCGGTCACGCTTGCCCGGCCCCGAGGACTCCCCGGTTGACAGGCGAATCGCCCGTATGGCCATGAGCAAGGATCCCGGCAACCGACTGCTGTGGAGGATGCCCTTGCGGCGCCTGGAGTCGGAGGCCATCCGGGACTCCATCATGGCCGTCAGCGGCAAGCTGAGCCGCACCATGGGGGGGCCGGCCATCCGCCTGGACGGGCAAGCCGACGGCATGGTGACGGTGTCCCTGCCGGACCTGGCTCATCCGGGCGACCGCTGGAGAAGGAGTCTCTACCTGGTGGGGCGCAGGAACTACAACCTGACCCTGTTGAGCGTGTTCGACCAGCCCAAGTTGTCGATGAACTGTACCCGCCGGGACACATCGGCCGCGGTGCTCCAGACCCTGGTTCTGTTGAACGATGCCTTCCTCCTGGAGCAGGCCCGGTTCTTTGCCGGGCGGGTGTCCCGATTGGCCCGGGATCCGGGCGAGCGAATCGAACTGGCCTTTCGGTTGGCTCTGGCCAGAAATCCCAGCCGGGAGGAGCTGTCCTGGAGCCGGGAGCTGCTGGAGCGGGAGGTCCGGCGCCGCCTGGCGACGGCGGTCGGTCCCGAGGCTGCCCATCTCGAGGCTCTGGCCAGCCTGTGCCAGATGATCCTGAACAGCAACGAGTTTCTCCATGTGGGATAAGAAAACAGACACGTCTCAGTGGCAGGAAGACTCCTGGTCGCGACGGCAGTTCCTGCACCGGTCCGGGCTGGGATTCGGTGGGATGGCCCTGGCCCATCTGCTGCAGGCGGAGCCGGCCGCCGGGAGCGCCTCTTCCTCCGGCGGACCCGATCTTCTGCCCAGGCAGCCCCATATCCAGCCGCGGGCCCGCGCCGTGATTCAGCTCATGCAGAACGGCGGGCCCAGCCAGATGGACCTGTTCGATCCCAAGCCGGAACTGCAGAAGCGGTCCGGAAAACGGCATGCCGAGAGGGTGGAGACCTTTCAGCCGGGCAGCGAAGCCAACCTGCTGCTGGGCAGTCCCTTTGAATTCGCTCCCCGAGGGCAGTCCGGGATCGAGCTTTCCGACATTATCCCCCACACGGCTTCCATGGTGGACGACCTCTGCTTCGTGCGCTCCATGCACACCGAGCACAACAACCACACCGAAGCCCTGGTCATGCTTCAGACCTGCAAGATCTTCCCGGGCAGGCCCACCCTGGGGGCCTGGATCAGCTACGCCCTGGGAACCGAAAACCAGAATCTCCCGGCCTACATCGTCCTGCGCGATCCCGAAGGCTACGGCACCAGCGCCGCCCTGTTGTGGGAGAACGGCTGGCTGCCGTCCCTCTATCGCGGCACGGAATTCAGCTCTCGGGGTTCCGCCGTCCTGGATCTGCATCCCGCCCGCCCGGTGGCCGGCCAGTCGCGAAGGGACCAGTTGGACTTTCTGGAGAAGCTCAACCAGCGGCATCGCACCGGCTATCCCCACAACTCCGATCTGGAAACGCGCATTCGCAACTATGAGCTGGCGGCACGGATGCAGTTGGCGGCCGGCGAGGTCCTGGACTACTCCGGTGAGTCGGCGCTCACCCAGCAGCTCTACGGACTCGACATTCCGGCGACCTCCAGCTACGGAACCCGCCTGCTGATGGCCCGGCGCCTGGTGGAGGCCGGAGTGCGCTTCGTTCAGGTCTTCCCGCCGGCCAAGCCCTCCACCCAGCCGTGGGACAGCCACAGGAATACCCGAGACGAGATCGAAGCCATCGCCGCCAGGACGGAGCTGCCGGTCGAAGGCCTGGTGAGAGACCTCCGGAGCCGGGGGTTGCTGGACAGCGTCATCGTAATGTGGTGCGGGGAATTCGGACGGCTGCCGGTGTCCCAGAACGGGTTGGGGCGCGACCACAATCGAAACGCCTTTACGCTCTGGCTGGCTGGCGGGGGATTCAAGGCCGGATACGCCCACGGGGCCACCGACGAGTTCGGCTACAAGGCGGTGAAGGATCGCGTGAGCGTGCCCGATCTGCAGGCCACCGTGCTGCACCAGCTCGGAGTGGACCACCGCAAGCTGTCCTACCTCCACCACGGCCGGGACGAGACCCCCACCGACTATCCGGTGACCGGAGCCAAGGTGGTCCGGGAGCTGCTCGACCGGCCCTCGGCCCCGGCTCCAGGTCCCCCCTTGCCGGCTGGTTCCGGCGCATCGTCCTAATCGCCTTCTCCCCCTTCAGCCATCCCAACTGTCCAGCCAGCGCTTCTGGGACAACATGAACCGCCTTCACCAGCGAGGCGAAGTGCTGGCGAGGCTTCGCCGCTTTATAGGGAAGACCTGTAGGAAAAGTTTCCTCAGCCGACCTGAGCCAACTGGAAGATATCCACTTGCTGACCCATCAACGGCTGCGGACCATGGCGGTGGCTTACTTTGCCTGTGTGTACCTGGGAAGGAGCATCGAGCTGGAGATTCTGGTCCAGCACATCCAACGGGCGGCCAAGCGCATTTACGGGATTGCCGAGTTTCGCTTCCATGCGGTCGCCGATGGGATCAAACAAGTGCTGTTCAGTTCTCGCAGCGGCATCGGCAAGCCTCCCCCACCGGTCGTCCCCTCGCAACTCCCACCACTGAACTTAACCCTCTGAAAAATGGGGGAAGCCCTGTGAACATCTCTCGTTGAAACCTGAACCAGTGTCGTGGTAAGTTTTGCTTTAAGGGTAAATTCAATCTTTCTTCATCGCTCAATGTTTTTTTGAGCGTCACTACGGTTAGCAGGAGATAAGGAAACCGAAATGGATATGTTCGGACTTGACACGATTACGCGGCGATTGTGCGCACTGAGCTGCATTGTTGTACTGATATTTTCCGGAGGTGGCTTCGATATAGTCGGAGCCGTCCCGCTCAGGGCATCCGCCAACGCTGAGCAAGAGGATTCCAAACCTTCCGAAGAGAGTGCTGGCCACCTCACTAATGAAGATGTGATCAAGATGGTCAAGAGTGGGATGAGTGCCCGGATCATCATTGCTATGATCAAGAGCCAGCCGGTTGCATTCGAAATCACGTCAGATGCCATTGTCGCCCTAAAGAAAGCAGGCGTCAGCGAGGAGATCATTGAAGCCGTAGTCACATCAGCTTCAGGCGCCTCGGTCCAGATCGAGACGCCAAATGAGCGGGAAGTTAGCCTACGCGACGGGACCGAAATCACCCTCCGCCTGCTCGAATCGGTCTCCTCGGCCACAGCGCGTGTGGACGATCGGGTAGCATTTGAAGCCGTTGAAGATGTGCTGGTCGATGAGGTGATAGTTATCAAGAAAGGAGCGCGGGGTTCGGGTCGGGTTACCGAGGCCAAGCCGAAGAAGAGTTTTGGGCGTAGCGGGAAATTGGATTTTAGCATTGATTATGTCAAGGCCGTAGACGGACAGAACATCCCCTTGCGCTACACTCGGGCAGAGAAAGCAGACGACAACTACGGCAAGGCTGGGGTGGTCGCAATACTGGTGGGCCCCTTTGCATTTTTTGTGAGAGGGAAAGACGTGGAGATAAAATCCGGCAAAGAATTCTCCATCTACATTCATAGAGATCGGACGATTAAGCTGAAGCCTGAGGCATGATTTGAGGAAGCTCTTGTTTCAGGTAGGGCTCTTATTGGAGGTGGGGGCTACAAGGTATTCAGGGGGACTGCGTTGCGCGATCCCGATCTCCTGGCGCGGGGCTGCTAGGCTTTCATCCGGGTGTTCCCGGGATCGAACAGGGGCGCGGCGGCCACCGTCACCGGATAGGCTCTGTTCATGTACAGCACCTGCAGCCTGGTGCCGGGCGCCGCCTGCTCGATCGGCAGATAGGCGAGCAGGAGATACTTGCCGACCGAAGGTCCCATGCCGGCGGAGGTTACCCGCGACTCCCGGTTGCGGGCATCGACGATGCGCTCGCCGTCTGCAGTGAGGATCGGCTCGTTGCCCCCGGTGGGGAAGCGTCTCGGCCCCATCTCGTCGGCGTGGCTATCCATGGTCAGCGTGCACAGCTTCGCCACCGGTCCCGCCGAGCGCGCCCTCAGATAGGCGTTTCTGCCAATGAAATCCGCGTCTTTCACGCGGGCCTGCCCCAGGCCGGCCTCGACCGGTGAGTGCTCCGAGCCGAGATCCGCGCCCATGAGCGCGTAGCCCTTCTCCAGCCGGCCAGTGCCGCCGTATACCCCCATGCCCACCGGCCGGGCGTCGAAGGCGCGGCCGGCCCCCAGCACCGCGTCCCACAGATGCGCGCCGTGGGGCATGCCGGCATAGATCTCCCAACCGTTCTCGCCCACGTACGAGATGCGCAGCATCGTCACCGGCACGCCGCCGACGATCGCCTCCTGCAGCGTGCCGTAGGGGAAGGCTGCCTGGGAGAGCGGCGTGTCGGTGAGGGTGGAGAGCAGTGCGCCGGCGTCCGGACCCCACACGCCGAGAGTGCAAAGCGCAGACGACAGGTTCTCGAACTGCACGGACCCGTCGGTGGGCAGATGCCGGCGGAACCAGACCTCGTCGCGCGCGCCGTCGAAGGCGCCGGTAACGATGCGGAACCGATCTTCGGCCAGCCGCTGGATGGTGAGATCGGCCCGGATGCCACCCTCCGGCGTGAGCAGCGGCGTGTAGATGCAGCGGCCCACGGGACGATCGCAGCGGTTCACCGTCAGCCTCTCAAGATAGGGCGTCACGCCGGGTCCGGACACGTCGAAGATCTGGAACCCGCTCAGATCGACGATGCCCACCTTCTCCCGCAGGTGGAGGTGTTCCGCGTCGATGATGGGCGACCACCAGCGACGGTCCCATTCGTGGGGGCGGTCGGCGACCGCGTAGCGGGAAACCAGATCGGCGTTGCTCGCGTACCACTGGGGGCGTTCCCAGCCGCGCGCCTCGTGGAACTCGGCACCCAGGGCGGCGGTCCGGTCATGGAAGGGCGCTCGTTTCATGCCGCGCCCCGAGGCCCACTGCTCGCGCGGATGCACGATGCCGTAAGTCTTGTTGAAGTGCTCGCGGCAGCGCTGGCGAATGTGCTGCACCGTCCGCTCGTGAGGATAGAATCGGGTGACGTCGGACCCGTGCGGATCGCACAGGCGCGGGTAGCCGTAGGTGATCCACTCCGCCACCAGCCGCGCCGTGCCCGGCCCCTCCTTGACCCAGACGGCCGCGGCCGACCAGAGCTTCTCCACCTCGGCCGTCTCCCCCAGCACCTGCTGGGCGTCGGGGGTCAGGGACAGCAGGCCGTTGACCGCGTATTGCGTCTCGGACCCGGCCAGCAGCGCGCCCATGATCTCGCGGGCGCGTTCGAGCTGGGGTGCGAAGTCGCCCGAGGTGAACGGCAACTCGGTGGGCGAACGCTCGGCCTCGGCCAGCGACGGAATGTCGTCGGGGTGCACCAGAATGGGCCGGTGGGCGTAGGAGCCGACCTGCATTGCGTCCTGACTCTGCCGCTCATACATGAACGTGTCCATGTCGCGCACGATGGGATAGCCGATCTCGTTGCCGGTCCGGTGCAGCAGGTCGATCGGGCCGAAGTTGGCCATCTGGTGCACGGCCGGCGAGAGGGGAATGGTGGCGCCGGCCATGGCGGCCAGGCGTGGGCTCCAGACCCCGCAGGCGATCACCACCTGCTCGACCTCGATCGTCCCGTCCGCGGTAGCCACGGCGCGGATGCGCGGGCGGCCGAGGGGGGGGCGGGTCACCTCCAGCCCGGTGACCTCGGTGTTGTCCAGCACCGTGAGCACGCCCTTCGCCTGCGCCCGCTCGCGCAGGATCGTACCCGCCCGGACCGAGTCGACCACCGACGCGCCGGGCGTGTAGAAGCCGCCCCGGATCACGTCGCCGTTCACGAACGGGGCCTTGGCGACGACCTCGGCCGGCGACAGCAGCTCGGCCTCGATGCCCCAAGCCCGCGCCGAGGTCATGCGCCGGCGCAATTCCTCCATGCGGGCCTCGGTGCGCGCCACCTCGATGCCGCCGCAGGTGGTGTTGACGCCGAGCGCTTCGTACTGGCGTTGGCTGTCCAGGGTCAGCATCGCGATCTCGCGGTTGTGGTCGGTCGGAAAGATGAAGTTGGAGGCGTGGCCGGTCGAGCCCCCGGGCTTGGGCAGCGGCCCCTTGTCGATGAGCAGCAGGTCGCGCCAGCCGAGCTCCGCCAGGTGAGCGACCAGGCAGTTGCCGACAATGCCGGCGCCGATCACGGCGATGCTTGCCCGCCTCGGCCGGGCGCTTTGGACCGTATTGCTCTCGTCGAACTCCTTCATTCCCATCTCCCGGTTGTACACGACGATATCGGGCCGCGTGCCGTCTCTCGATAGCGGCCTGAACGGTTGACCGCAGCCGGAATCGTGCATGATAATGCAGGCCATCCCGCTCCTGCAAATGTCCGCCGGACGCTGGTTCGCAAGGACGCGAGGGGAGGAGCCATGAGCGGTCAGCCGCGCGGCGTCGACCAATCCGACCGCATCGTACCGATCAACCTGCGCCAGAGTGGCCTCACCCCCACCGAACTGCTCGTCTCCACTCGCGTGCGGAAGTCGCCCTACTGGCATCTGTCCCATGCCGCGGGCTGCTGGCGGGCCACCGTCTACAACCGCGTGTACCATCCGCGCGGCTACGTCCGGCCCGAGGATGGCGGCGCCGCGGTCGAGCACCAGGCCCTGACGCAGCACGTCACCCTGTGGAACGTCGCGGTCGAACGGCAGATCCGGGTCGCCGGCACGGACGCCGAGCGGTTCGTCGACTACGTCATCACCCGCGACGCCACTCGCATCGAGCCGATGGGCGCGCGCTACGTCATCCTGTGCAACGAGAAGGGCGGCATCCTCAACGACCCGGTGCTGCTGCGCCTCTCGCGCAGCGAGTTCTGGTTCTCGCTGGCCGACTCCGACCTGCTCTACTGGCTGCAGGGGGTCAACGTGGGGCTGCGCATGGACGTGGAGATCGACGAGATCGATGTTTGCCCGGTGCAGATACAGGGGCCGAAGTCGCTCGCCCTGATGGTCGATCTGGTCGGCGGCGCGGTGCGTGAACTCCCCTACTACGGCCTCCTCGAAGCGGAGATCGGGGGCTGTTCGGTGGTCGTCTCCCAGTCCGGCTTCTCTGGAGAGAAGGGCTACGAAATCTATCTCCGGGACGCGACCCTGCACGCCGAGAGCCTGTGGAGCGCGGTGCTTGAGGCGGGAAAACCCCACCAACTGATGGTGATCGCCCCCGGCCATCAGCGCCGCATCCAGGCCGGCATCCTCTCCTGGGGCCAGGATATGGACCATGAAACGGCGCCGTTCCAGTGCAACCTGGCCTACCAGGTGCCGCGCAAGAAAAAGGCCGACTACATCGGGCGGGCGGCCCTCGAACGGATGCGCGCCGAGATCGAGGCCGGCAGACCGCCGTTCAAGATGGTCCTGGTGGGCATGAGGCTGGGCGGCAAGCCGATCGACGACTATGCGCCGGACTTCTGGCTGGTCTCGGACGCCGGCGGGGTCGACCCGATCGGGTACCTGACTTCGCCCTGGCACGCCCCCGAGATCGGCTGCAACATCGCCCTCGGCTACGTGCCGCTCGGCAAGTCCGCCGCCGGAACCGAGCTGCGGGTCTGGCTGCCCGACGACTACGCCAGTGAACCGGGCCGGCCGGACCCCGCCTGGGTGTGCGAGGTCCCTTTCCGTCCATCCGTCAACCCGAGCGCCCGCGAGCGAGCCCACGCCCGCGGCGAAGACGCGGCCGATTAGCACTGCCTGCCCCGCTTCTCCCAGGAGCGGATAAAACGCCGACCGCAACGTCAACCCGAGATTACCGGACGCGAAGGCGAGCACCAGGGAGGTGGCCGCGGACAGCCTGGCGTTGAATCCAGTTGCGGCTTTCGGTAGGCTTGACAAAGAGGTAGAGACTGTTGCCGCCGGCATGTCTTCCCAGGGGCGCGGAACGCAGGAAGGCAGCCGAGAGGACGTTTTGCGGGTGGCGGCCGTTGGGCTTGGTTTTCTGGCGGACGCGAGTGGGGTTCTTTACAATAATCCTGTTTATCCTGTCCATCCATGTATATGAACCATCTACTCATGCATCAGGTTGAACCGGACCCCGCCCATCCACGAAGACGCGGTTCAAACGAGCGTGAAACGGCCGACCGCGAATAAAGGCGAACCACGAATGCACACGAAGATCGATGAATCCCTTCTGATGCGAAGACGTCATGGGATGAAGCCCACCCGGGAGCGCGGGCGTCCCGCCCGCACAAGTCTTGGCACAGCTTTGGCCATTTCCTCCACTCCCGCCGGCAGGGTGGCCGGGTGCCGAATCGCAGGGAAACTGAGCGGCACGCAACGGGATAGCATGCGGGCGGGACGCCCGCGCTCCCGGGTGGGCCTGCTCGCGAGCTTGGTTCTATCGTGTTGGGCATTCCTGACCGGGGCCGCTTCCGCCCAGATCGGCGGCGGGGAACTGTCGGCCCGGGAGAAGTTCTTCCAGGAAAAGATCCTCCCCGTATTCGAGGAACACTGCCTCCGCTGTCACGGTGAGGAGCTGATGATGAAGGAACTGGACCTCGGCAAGCTCTCCAGCGTCCTGAAAGGCAGCGAGTCGGGCCCGGTGGTGGTGCCCGGACGGGCTGCGGAGAGCAAGCTCTACCGGTTGATCGAAAGCGGCTCGATGCCGCCCGATCTGGAGGGGGGGCTTCCGGAGACGCAAAGGGCAACCATCAAGGCCTGGATCGAGACCGGCCTGGCGAGCGGGCCGGAAGAGAAAGCCGCAACCCAGGCCCTCAACCAGCACGACGTGATCCCGATCCTGCTGCGCCACTGCACCACCTGTCATGGACTGCGCCGTCAGGGCAACGATCTCGATCTGAGGAGCCGCGCCTCCATGATCCAGGGCGGGAAATCGGGGCCGGCGCTGATTCCGGGAAACCCGGACCGGAGCCTGATGGTGGAGATGATCCGTTCGGGCAAGATGCCGCCCAAGAAGCGGCTCTTCGAGGTCGGGGTCACCCCCGTTTCGGATTCCGACCTGGAGAAGCTACGCCGGTGGATCCTGCAGGGCGCTCCGGAAGAGGACATTGAGCCCGACGTTGCCGGCGCCGAGCCCGATCCTCTGGTGAGCGACCGGGACCGGCAGTTCTGGGCCTTCCAGCCGCCCCGGCAGGCCGAGCCTCCTCCAGTGAAGCAGGGGAAACAGGTCGCCAATCCCATCGACGCCTTCGTATTGCGGCGGCTGGAAGACCGGGGATTGTCGCTGTCGGCCGAAGCCGATCGCCTGACCCTGATCCGGCGAGCCACCTTCGACCTGACCGGTCTTCCTCCGGAACCGGCCGAAGTCCGGGAATTCCTGGAAGACCGGGCGCCCCGGGCCTACGAGAGACTCATCGATCGCTTGCTGGAGTCACGCCGCTACGGGGAGCGCTGGGGGCGGTACTGGCTGGACGTGGCCGGCTATTCCGACCATGAAGGGGGGAAGGTCAATGCCAACGGACCCGGCAGGAAGCATGCCTGGCGCTACCGGGACTACGTGATCCGATCCCTGAATGCCGACAAGCCCTACGACCGTTTTCTCATGGAGCAGATCGCCGGAGACGAGCTGGTCGATTACGAGACGGCTCCGGTGATTACCCGGGAGATGGTCGACAACCTGATCGCCACCGGCTTCCTGCGCATGGGGCCCGACAGCACCGGCTACGAGCTCAGCTTCGTGGAGGACCGCTTCGACGTCATCGCCGATGAGATCGAGATTCTGGGGACCGGCATTCTGGGCATGACGCTCCAGTGCGCGCGCTGCCACAGCCACAAGTTCGACCCCATCCCCCAGCGGGACTATTACCGGCTGGCCGATCTCCTGAAGGGTGCGCTGGACGAGTTCGACTGGCTGGCGGGAACCCCCATCAGCGAGGTGGTGAAGTTCGAGCAGCGGGTCCTGCCCTACGTGCCTCCCATGACCAATCCCCTGCGGCTGCTGGAGCAGGAAAAGGAGCGCAAGGCCCGGAACGAGGCACTGGAAGAGCAGGTCAAGGAGCTGCAGCAGGCGTTGGAGGAGAAGGGCAAGGCCTTGAAGGACAGCATTCTGGAGGAGCGGTTGGATCAGGTCGCCCCCGCCTTGGCCCGGGACCTGAGGCAATTGCTGAAGACTCCGGAGGACGATCGGGACAGCGGGCAGAAGTCCCTGGCCAAGGAGTATATGCAACTGTTGACCGTCACTGCCAACGAGTTGAAGGAACGGGACGCCCTCTACCGCCGGGAGGCGGAGACGCTGGAGCGCCGGATCGCCTGGCTGCAGTACCGGCAGGAGGCGGAGCCGCGGATTCGGGCGCTCTGGGACCGGGGAGCCCCCTCTCCCACCTACCTGCTCCAGCGGGGAGACTACTTGAGCCCGGGCCGGCTGGTCGGGCCGGGGGTGCCCTCGGTGCTGACCGACGGCAGAACCCCGTTCCGGGTGGAGCCTCCCTGGCCGGGGTCCCAAAAGACCGGAAGGCGCCTGGCCCTGGCCAAGTGGCTGGTGGACCGGAACCATCCCCTCACGGCCCGGGTCATGGTCAACCGCATCTGGAAGCACCATTTCGGCCGGGGGATCGTCGAGACCCTGGGCAATTTCGGCAAGTCGGGCGCCCGCCCCACCCATCCGGAGCTGCTGGACTGGCTGGCGGTGGAGTTCATGAACCGCAACTGGAGCATGAAAGCCCTCCACCGATTGATGATGACCTCCAGGACCTATCGCCAATCCTCGCGGGTGAGTCCCGAGCAGGAGCGGCTCGACCCCGAAAACCGGCTCCTGTCCCGATGGCCTCTCAAGCGCATGGACGGAGAAGCCCTCCGCGACAGCCTGCTCCGGATCAGCGGCCGCCTGGATGAGACCCCCTACGGCCCTCCCGACCCGGTTTTCGTCAGAGCCGACGGGCTCTCCACCGCCTACGAAGGCGAAAGGGGCTGGCGGCGGAGCGTCTATCTCCGGCAACTGCGCATGAACAGCCCCACCACCCTGGACCTGTTCGACTATCCCACCATGAATCCCAATTGCACCGAACGGGCCCAGTCCACCGTGGCTCCGCAGGCTCTTCACCTGCTCAACGACGCCACCATCCGCCGGCTGGCGGACGCCCTGGCCCAGCGGGTGGAAACGGAAGCGGGCGACAGCCTGCAAGCCCAGGTGGAACGCATCTACTGGATCGTGTTGAGCCGGCCGCCCACCGCTGAAGAGCGGCGGTTGAGCTTGCAGTCCTTCCGGAACGCCTGGAAGGCGTTGGGGAACGGCAGCCGGGAGCGGCATCGGGTCTTGGCCAAGTTGGCCCACACCCTCTATAATTCGGCAGCCTTCGTCTATATCGACTGAACCCATGCAGCCGTGAAACACGCACGCGACCGATCATCCCAGTCCATGACCCGCCGCCATTTTTTCGGGCGGGTCTCCGACGGCATCTACGGAGTGGCCCTGACCCACCTGCTGACGGGGGACCTCTTCGGCGGGGCCGGCCTGGCGGGCAAGTCCAAGTCGCCGGCTCCAGGCCGGGGAGGCGTCTATGATGTCGCTCCCAGGAATCCCCATTTCGAAGCCAGGGCCAAGTCGGTCATCCTGCTGTTCATGAATGGCGGGCCCAGCCCCATGGACCTGCTGGATCCCAAGCCCATGCTGGACAAGCACCACGGGGAGCCCTATTTCGACCAGGTGGCCGTGGACGTGCCTTCGCCTCAGCAGGCCGGCGGGTTGCTGCGCAGCCCCTTCAAGTTCGCTCAGCACGGCCAGTCGGGCACCTGGGTCTCCGAGGCCATGCCCCATATCGCCCGGCGGGTGGACGACATCGCGGTCGTCCGGTCCATGCACACCACCAGTCCGGCCCATCCGGCGGCGCTCTACAAGTTTCAGGGAGGGCGCATGCTGCCGGGCATCCCGACCCTGGGGGCCTGGGTGGTCTACGGACTGGGAACCGAGAACCGGAACCTGCCGGCCTTCGTGGTGCTGGACGATCCCCAGGGCCTGCCCATCAACGGCATCGCCAACTGGCAGTCGGGGTTTCTGCCTCCCATCTACCAGGGGACGCGCTTGCGCTCGGTGGGAGATCCCCTGCTGAACCTGCGCCCCGAGGTCGCCGAGCCCACCGCCCTGGTGAAGATGGGGACCCGTCTCCGCCAGCAGCTCGACCGCATTCACAGGAGAGACCGTCCCGGCCTGCCCGAGCTGGATGCCCGTATCGCCAGCTACGAGCTGGCCGCGCGCCTGCAGTTGGAAGCCACCGATGCCCTGGACCTGTCCCGGGAAAGCCCCAGGACCCTGGAAATGTATGGCGTCGGCAGAAAGCCGGCGGTGGTGGGCAAGACCCACGTCAATCCCGGTCCCGACAACTACGGCCGCCGCTGCATCATGGCCCGGCGGCTGGTGGAGCGCGGCGTCCGCTACGTCCAGGTATGCGTGAACAGCCAGATCTGGGACTCCCATTCCCACCTGGAGGCCGACCTGAGATCCTGTTGCGACCGAACCGATCAACCGGTGGCGGCTCTGCTGGCGGACTTGAAGGAGCGGGGTCTGCTGGACAGCACCCTGGTGATCTGGGCCGGCGAGTTCGGGCGCCATCCCATCGCCCAGATCATGCCCCAGCAGGGTGTGGCCGGCCGGGACCACAATCCCCGGGGCTTCAGCCTCTGGATGGCCGGTGGGGGAGTCAAGGGAGGAACCGTCTACGGCAGCACCGACGACTTCGGCTACCGGGCCGTGGAGAACCCGGTCAGCATCGAGGACCTGCACGCCACCATCCTGCACCTGCTGGGCCTCCACCACGAGGAGCTCTTCTTCGAGCGCAGCGGGCTCAGGGAAAAGATCACCTTCAACTTTGAACCCAGGGTCGTCCGCGAAATCCTGGCGTGAGGCCGCCGTTCCTTCCCGCGGCGAAACACTCCCTCCGCTGTGCCCTCTCATCGCTCGCGTCCATCCCCAGGCGTCGTTGGGGTGAGGCTGTGCGGTTGGGGCCCCGGCTCTTAATTCGCCGCATACGCGGCTCTCCCTGAAATCACGACACTGCGTTGACGTAACATTCTCATCTTCCAATGGCGTATTTTTGGAAAAGGATTGGGGTCCAGAAGGGCGCACCAATTTCGCCGATACGGCAGCGCGGGGATCCTATGACACTTGGCGTCCCGATGATCACCCGCCGGCGAACAAGCCTTCGCCTGCCGCCTCTTCGATTTTCACTCAAGGGAGGAGTGATACTTGAGTTATAGAAGGACGTTTTGCGGAATTGGGGAACAGACGCCCGAAGAAAATCAATTGAAAATCCTATCCACCAGCAGTGTCGTGGGTTAAGCGAGAGCCGCGTATGCGGCGGTTGGCGTGGGTTACCTGAGACAAGGTCGCCTACAGGTCTTCCTTATAGAGCAGCGTAGCTGCGGTCGCGTGTAGCCCCGGGCGGCAGCCCGGGGTTGTCAGAATTTCGCGCTAATCTAGCCGCGTATGCGGCGAATTAAGAGCTGCGTCCCCAATCCGCAATGCGTATCGGACGCAGTTGAATAACAGGAGTTGAGGAGCCGCGAATCCAAGTTATTCCAGTAATTCAACAATGTCCCCTGTAACTCTCAGAGCCGCCGGCTTAGGACGCACAAGGATTTCGCCCTGAGACAGCGAGGAGCACTGCGGGAAGCGGCGGGTGGCAATGGGTGACCTCATGGCTCTTGCTGCTTTTTGAGTTCAACATTTTTCATGTCGAAAGTGAGCTTGATTTTATGGCCTTTCTCAGTGCTTTTCGCTTTGTCTCCTTGTACGAATACAACGAATTTTATCCCGCCGCTAGCGGACTTTGTTCGCTTCACGCCGAAGTGCACCTCCAATTCAAGCTGCTTACCAATGAAGGTGATGGGATTTTGTCTGTTGTCCAGCTTCTCTTGAGCCTCTACTAACTGATTAGCAACGTTCTCAATGAGGTCCGAGATGCTAAGGTCTTCGTCGGAGCGCTGCTCTTGGCCCATCAAGCGGGGAGACATGCTGAAGACCTCCAGTCCTAAGCAAAAACACACCAATAAGAAATTTACTCGAAATTTAAGAAGTTTCATGGAGTGTTCTCCTTTTTGGTGGCTTCGATTCGTTGGTGGAATTCGGCGGCGAACTTATGGGCGGAGGTAAGCTGCTCAGGGCTCATTGAAGCCGCAAACCTATCACGAATTCTTCTAGCCTCGCGGGCCGCCAGGATTTCCTTTCGTTTCAACTCCGCGTCCCCCACTCTGGAGGACATCCCTGAAAAAAATATCACTCCCACCTTGACGGAGAGTCGTAGCCGAGTCGAATGGCGAAGGCTGATGCGGTGGGGGCCAACGCGGCGCCCCTTTGGTGCGGGCTTCGCCCCCCTTCACGCCAAGATTTCCTCAACGATCCGGGGTTCGTGGGTCGAGGTCAGCTTTTCGGTGAGGCCGTTGCGCTCGAAGAAGAGATCTTCGTGGTGCAGGCCCAGCAGGTGCAGGATGGTGGCGTGCCAGTCGGCCACGCTGACGGGATTTTCGGCGACCCGGTAGCCGAAGTCGTCGGTGGCGCCGTAGACCGTTCCCGGCTTGACTCCTCCGCCGGCCATCCAGACCGTGAAGGCGTAGGGATTGTGATCCCGGCCGGCGTCCTTGCCGTCGGCATGCTGGGCGATGGGCAGGCGTCCGAACTCACCGTTCCAGATCAGCAGGGTGCTGTCCAGCAGGCCGCGCTGCTTCAAGTCATGGATGAGGGCGGCGACGGGTTGGTCGGTCTTCTTGCAGGCTGCCTTGATGTCGTTCTCGATGTGGGTGTGCATGTCCCAGATCTGGTTGTTGATATAGATCTGCACGAAGCGCACGCCCCGCTCCACCAGGCGGCGGGCCATGATGCAGCGCCGGGCATAGGAGTCGGGTCCGCCGATGGGGTGGGTCCGCCCCCGGTACTTGGACTTCACCCCCACGCCGTACCTCTCCAGGGTCTTCCGGCTTTCCTGGGAGAGGTCCAGCGCATCGGTGGCCGCCAACTGCATGCGGGCCGCCAGCTCGTAGCTGGCGATGCGGGCATCCAGCCGGGGTTGGCCCGGGCGGCCGCGTTTGTGGATATGGTCCAGCCGACGCAACAGATCCTGGCCGGCCTTGACGAAGGGGCGGGGCTCCTCGACCTCGGAACGCAGATTCAGCAGGGGAGACCCGACGGAACGCACCGGAGTCCCCTGATAGAGCGGAGGCAGGTAGCCGGCCTGCCAGCCCTGTGAGCCGTTCACCGGCACCCCCATGGGGTCCTGCAGCACCACGTAGGCGGGAAGGTTCCGGCTTTCGCTTCCCAGTCCGTAGGTTACCCAGGAGCCCAGGCTGGGGTGGCCCGGAAACATCTGACCCGAGTTCGCCATGAAGCAGGCGCCCCCGTGGTCGGGCGTGGTGGTGACCATGGAGCGGATGAAGGCCAGCTCGTCCACCTGGCCGGCCAGATGGGGCAGGACTTCCGACAGCCAGATGCCCGACTGCCCGTGGCGGGCGAACTTGAAGGGACTGCGCATCAAGGCCCCGGCGTCTTCGAGGTCCTGCACGTCGGCGGCGGCCATCTTGTCCAGGTAGGGCTGTCCGTGATGCTTGTCCAGCAGGGGCTTGGGGTCGAACAGGTCCATCTGGCTGGGGCCGCCGTTCATGAAGAAGTGAATCACGGCCTTGGCCTTGGGCTCGAAGTGGGGGCGGCGGGGCTTGAGGTCGAACACCCGACCGGCGGAGGGCGTGTTGCGGCCGTCGGGCGGGGAGGCGTCTGCAAGAAGCTCCCGGTTGAACAGCCAGGCCAGGGCCGCACCCGCGATTCCGTCGGTCATGTTGGAGAAGAAACCGCGGCGGGAAAGCAGTTGTCCCGTTGGCGATTTCCTGAAGGAATGAGGATCCATGGGGTCTACCTTGTTTGGGGACGGCGCTGCCGGAGGCCGCCCCTCCGAGGCTCGGCCGGGTCAGTCGATATAGAGAAACCCGGCCGAGTTCAAGAGAGTGTGACAGAACTTGGCAAGCGCCTGCTCGGCAACTTCCCTTCCCCCGGCGTTCTCCACGCTTTTTCCCAACCTCTCCAACGCTTGCCGGCTGACGGATTGCTCCTCGGATGTCGGCGGCCGGTTGAGCACGATCCAGTAGGCCTGTTCGATCTGTCGGGCCGGGTCGCTGCCGGCCTCTCTTCGCACCCTCCCGGCCAGGGAGTCGGCCAGCTTGCGCACGGTCGGGTCGTTCAGCAGGTGCAGGGCCTGGGGCACCACCGTGGATTCGACCCGCTCCAGGCAGTTGGGGGTCATCTCGGGAAAGTCGAAGGTGTCCAGGATGGTGGGGTTGCTGGTCCCCATGCGGTGGCTGGTCTGCTGGGCGATATAGATGCTCCGGCGCCATCCGCCCGGGGTCGGCACCGCGGTGGCCAGGCCGTCCTTCCGCTGCAGGACCGGGTCGGGCAATCCTCCCGGCGTCTGGTCCAGGCGGTCCGAGACCAGGAAAAGGGTGTCCCGCAGGACCTCGGCGTCCATGCGGCGCAAGGGCATCCGGGAGAGGCGGAGATTCTCGGGATCCAGCCGTTCGTGCAGCGGCGTCACCTTCGAGCTCTGCCGGTAGGTGGACGAGGTCATGATCAGACGATGCATGGCCTTGGGACTCCAGTCCTGCCGGATGAACTCCAGGGCCAGCCAATCCAGCAGTTCGGGATGGGTCGGCCGGGCGCCGGTTCGGCCGAAGTTCCCCAGCGTGCTGACGATGCCCCGGCCGAAGTGGTGCTTCCAGAGGCGGTTGACCATGACCCGGGCCGTCAGGGGATGGTCGGGGCTCACCAGCCAGCGGGCCAGGGCCAGGCGGCGGCCGGTCTTTGGCGCTCCCTCCCAGGGGGGCGTGATCGCCAGCGGCGAACGTCCCGGCGTCAGAACCGCCGGCACTCCCGGTTCCACCCAGCGGCCGGGACTCATGGGATCGCCCCGCCTCAGGATGTAGGTGGGCGAGGGGCTGCCGCGGTCCCACAGAGCCCGAATCAGGGGTTCGGGTCTGAGCCTGGCCCTGAGCAGCTTGACCTTCCCGGCGGTTTCCTCCGATGCCTTGCGGTAGTCCGGATCGATGTCTTCCAGGTCGCTGAATCGAATCTTCAGACCCTGTTCATACTTGCCGGCCAACTCCTTTTGGGCCGGGGTTCGATCCTCCGGCGGGGTATCCAGCATTGCGCGCAGGTCGGGCCGAAGCTCCTCGGGCAGTTCGGCCAGCCTCAGGTTGATGAACCGTTCCTTCACCGGCTTGGCCTTCAGCTTGAGCGCGGCTTGCAGGGATTCGATTGCGCCGTTGATCCTGCCGTTGTGGGATTGGCGCCGGGCACTCTCTTCATGGAGCCGGAAGGGATTGGCCATCGGGGTGAAGAAGGGCAGCACCCGTGTCTCCTTGGCCAGCATGGGACGGTTGGGATCGTCGGTAATGGCCGGGGGCAGCCAGTCGTGCTCGTCGAAGGCCCCTTTGAAGAGGGCGGCCAGCCGGTAGTAGTCCCGCTGCGGGATGGGGTCGAACTTGTGGTTGTGGCAGCGGGCGCAGCCCATGGTCAGCCCCATCAGGCTGGAGCTGAAGATCTGGATCTGCTCGCTGATGACCTGAATGCGGTGGGAGACGAAGTTGGTCAAGCGGTTGCCGGTCACGTCATTCACCATTCTCAGGAAACCGGTGGCGACCAGGTTGTCCATGGCTTCCCGAGTGAGGACGGACTGGCTGGACAGGTCCGCCAGCTCGTCGCCGGCCAGTTGCTCCAGCAGGAAGCGGTCGTAGGGCTTGCCGGCGTTGAGCGAGCGAATGACGTAGTCCCGGTAGCGCCAGGCGTGGCGGCGGTCGGAATAACCCACCAGGTCCAGCCAGTGCCGGCCCCAGCGCTCGCCGTAGCGGGGAGAAGCCAGCAGGCGCTCGACGAGGGCCTCGTAGGCGGCGGGATCGGGGTCGGCCAGGAACCTCCGAACCTCTTCGGATTCCGGCGGCAGTCCGGTCAGGTCGAAGCTGGCGCGCCGGATCAGCGTCAGGCGGTCGGCCTCGGGCGAGAGCCCCAGCCCCTTTTCCTCGAGCTTGGCGGAAATGAAAGCATCCACCGGATTGTGCAGCCGGGATGGATCGGACGAGTCCGGCAGGGGCGGCGGGGTTGCTCGTGGCGGCTGGAAGGACCAGAACCGGCGGTCTTCCTCACTCACCAGCGGATCGGACCCGTTTCCCCCATCCCGATCGTCCCCGTCCACTTCCGGGGCGCCCAGGGCGATCCATTGGACCAGCTGCTCCAGTCCCCGGGTACTCATGGGCCTCAGGCTGGCCTCCACTTCTCTTTCACTGGGGGGCATTTCCCGAGCCCGGATCCGTTGAACGATCAGGCTCTCGTCGGGCTTGCCGGGCACGATGGCCGGACCCGACTTCCCGCCCTTCAGCATGGTGCCCTTGCTGCGCAGGTCCAGCCCCGCCTCCTGGATGCGCTGCCCGTGACAGGCGGTGCAGTGCAGCAGCATCAGGGGGATGACGTCCCGCTGGCTGACCTCTGGAAGTTGGGCCTGGGAGGCATGGGAGTGCTCCGGAGAGCCGGGAACAGGCAGCGAGGCGATCCAGGCCCGGAGGGTGTCCAACTCCGATGGAGAGGGCGCCGTCTGCTGGTCGGGCGGCATCAGCCCCTCGTGGGCCATCCGGTAGAGCGGACTTTCCTGGGGCCGGCCCGGAACCAGGACGCTGCCCGAGGCGCTGCCCCGGAAAAGGGAAGCTTCAGTGCTCAGGTCGAGGCCGGCCAGCCGGGCTTCGGAGTTGTGGCAGCGCAGGCAATGGGCGCGAAGGATGGGAAGCAGGTCGGTTTGAAACCGGGGAGGGGGGGCAGGGGAAACCGGTTCCGAAATGGCCGCCGCGGCGGCTTGGAACAGCGTCATGCCGGCGAGAATCAGGAGCAGGACGGCCAGTCCGGCTGCCGGCCGCAGGGCTGAAGCAGAGAGCGCGCGACGCTCCCTGTTCCCCATACAGCCTTTTCTGACAGGGCCTGTCTCCATTTCCAGCACGACTTGATCTCCCGCTTCCGGGACTCGGCCGGTTCGCACCCGTTCAGGACGGAAAAAGCGGGCGGTTGTATGCAATTCCCCCCGGCGGGCGGAGGGTTACTGCAGGGGACGGATGCGCACGTTGCGGTAGGCCACCGGGCCGTGGTCTCCCTGGAGCATCAAGGGCCCCTTGGGGGCCTCCGGGATGGGCATGTGGGCGCTGTTGGGGCCTTCCATCTCGACGTTCTCGTGGATGAGGTGCCCGTTGTAGCGGACTTCCAGGAACCTGGCGTTCTCGATTTTCTTCCCGTTGGCGTCGAAGCGGGGCGCTCGGAACCTGATGTCGAAGGCCTGCCAATCCCCCGGGGGCTTGCAGGCGTTCATGCGGGGAGGGGTGCCCCCGATCCACTCGTCGTTGATTTTTCGCGCGTAGAAGCCGCCCGACATGGAGAAGACGATGTCGGGCCTGCCGTAGTCGTCCTGCACCTGGACTTCGTAGAGCCCCATCAGAAAGACTCCCGAGTTGGACTTGTAGGACACGTTGAACTCGACGTGGACTTCCACGTCGCCGAATTTTTCCAGCGTGACCAGGTTCTGGGTTCTGCCGGTCTTGCCGTTGACGAAGATCCCCTTGCCGGGCTCGGCCGCAAAGAAGCGGTTTTCCTTCCCGGCCAGGTGAACCGCCTTGGCCGTGTGCCACTCGTGGGGCTTGGAGGGGTCCTGGGCCTGCCAGCCCTCCAGGCTCTGGCCGTCCACCAGTGTTCGCCAGCCCTGGGACGAGGCGGAGAGGATGCCGGCGTCCCGGACAGAGAGCAGGGTGAGCATGAGGCAGGAGAGGATAAGACACGGGATTCGGAAGATTGTCATGGGTGCTCCGTGAGCGAAAAGGTTCAAATTTTTCTGGTGGGCTCTATTTTACTGGAACTGCAGGGTGAGGAACCACAAAATGCTCATCCGAAGGCGTGGAGCCCGGAATGGCCTTCCGGTCCTGCTTCAGGAGGATCTGCCTTCCCATGGAGATCGGGTTTGCGGATTGCAGCAGCCAGGCATCAGTCGGAGTCCGAGTCCCGGATCCGGAAGGCCGGCGGCGAAACGGCTACTCCTGGCTGAGCAGGAAGGCGCCGTCTCCGCTGCGTTCCCCGGGCCTGCCGCCGTCGTTGATCACCCCGTAAGCCACAAAGGGATTGTTGCCCGAGGTCTTCCGCACCTGAACGTACCCCTGGCTGATCCTGCCCAGAATCCCGTTCTGCTGAGTCCAGCGGCGGGGAGCGAGCGTCACGCTTATCGTTCTCGGTTGAGACTCCCCGCTGCCGTCGTAAATGGTGATCTCGAAGGTGCTGGAGCTGTCGTCGATTTCACCCGTGTTGACCAGGGCCAGGTTGCTGCGGTTCTCCGCGTTCTGCTGCAGCCCGTAGATCCAGGCGCTTTCGATCGAAGCCGAGCCATAAGGCACCCCGTTGTAGAAGAGGCCGTACTGCCCCCCTCTCTGGTCGGGAGCCCCCGTGCGGGCTCCGATGACGATGCCGCTCAGGTCCCCCTGGGCCGGCGTGGCGAACAGGGCTCCCACATAGGCCC
This sequence comes from Terriglobia bacterium, assembly GCA_963665655.1. Lineage (GTDB taxonomy): Bacteria > Acidobacteriota > Terriglobia > Versatilivoradales > Versatilivoraceae > Versatilivorator. The sequence continues at coordinate 993,135 of OY762429.1, read as the reverse complement.
GGTTGGCCCGGCCGATCCCCTCCACCTGCCGCCGCCGCAGTTCCTCCACGATGTCGGGCAGGATGGTCTGTTCCCCGGCCCCCAGAGTCAGGCTGAATTGGGCCGTGTCGTCGCCCCTGTCGACCCCATCGGCCACAAAGCTGAAGTCCACCTGTTTTCCCGAGGTCGAGAAGTTGGTGACGGTCAGTTCGCTTTGGAAGTTTCCGGTTTCAATGATGACCGGCAGGGTCTGTCCGCTCTTGCCCACCAGGGAGGATTCGGTGACCGGAAAGACAAACGACCCGTCCGAGTTGACCTGGTCATTGATGACCCCGTAGGCATAGTAGCCGGCTGTCCCCCTCACTCGTTCCACCTTCACATAGCCATTGTCGAAGCCGGCCTCGGTCAGGATGCCGTTGTACTGATGGAATCCTCCCGGAGGCAAGGACAGATCCGGCAAGACAAAACTCCTCCCCGGGGCTGCCGAGTCTCCGGAGAAGACCGTCACTCGCAGGGTAATGCTCCCCTCGCCGGTGTCTCCCGCGTTCTGAACCGCCAGGTTGGAGCGGTCCTGGCTGTTCTGACGCAGGCCGGTGATGAAGGCAGAGCCGGTGAGCAGGCCGTCAGGGCTCAACCCGAAGTAGGCCAAGCCGACCTGTCCTTCTTCCACCGGCGTGCTCACCCTGACGGTAGCGGCAGCATCGGAAGGGGAGGAAAGGTTGGAGAAGTCGACCCTCAGCGTGCCGCCAGCCGAACCGCCCGCGATGGGAACGCCCAGAGAAGTCAGGTAGGCGATGGCGTCGGGAATCACTCGTTGCCGGCCGGCCTCCAGGGAATCCCTGGCTGTGCCCGTCCCCCCTCCGAAGGCCGCCGTATAGGTGTAGTGGATGGCTGCTGTCGTGGTTCCCCGGTTGGTCAAGGTCAGCTCGGAGGTGAAGAAGGATCCCGGCGTTCGGCCCTGAGATCGCAGCACGATGGGCACAAACAGACCACTGCGGCTTCCACTGTCAGTTACAGTGAAAGACTCGGCGCTCACCCCTGTCCCGCCCGGTGTCATCACGCTGATGGGGCCGCTGGCAGCCTCCAAGGGAACAACGGCCTCAATGCTCGTCCCTGACACGACCTCGAATCGGGCAGCAGGGACTCCATTGAACAAGACGGCAGTGGCGCCAAGCAGATGGATCCCGGTGAGGGTGACTTGAGTGCCCGCCGGACCCCGTGTCGGGGTGAACCGGGTCAGGGTCGGCGGAAGCGCTGCCAGCGTCGTCTCCGCGGCCTCGTTCGAGAAGGCGGACGATTGGGTGTCGTTGAAGGCCTGCACCCTGTAGTGATAGAGGACGCCTGGTACCAACCTCGCGTCCGAAAACAGGGTGGTGTTGGCGGGTGTGGTTCCGATCTGAACCCAATTCGCTGTGCCCTCCAGCCGGCGCTGCACCCTGAAGCCTGTCTCATTGCTGCTGTTGTCCCGCCAAGCCAGGTTGATCTGAGTGGTGGAAACCGCCGTTGCCGTCAGGTTGGTGGGGGACGGAAGATGGGAAGAAGATCTCGTCAAGACCCGGATACTGTGATTGTCGGTATCGGCGATGTAGAGGTTGCCGGCACCGTCCACCGCCAGGCGAGTGGGAAAGTTCAGCCGCGCCACGACGGCCGGACCGCCGTCCCCGCTGAATCCCCTATTCCCGGTTCCCGCGAAAGTGGCGATGGTCCCCTCGGTGTCGACCCTGCGAATGCGGTGGTTGAAGGCACCGGCGATGTAGACGTTGCCGTCGGTGTCCGCCGCCACTCCTCTGGGCCGGTCCAGCAGTGCCTGGACGGCCGGACCGCCGTCCCCACTGATTCCCCTGTCCCCGGTTCCCGCGAAAGTGGTGATGGTCCCCTCGGCGTCGACCCTGCGAATGCGGTGGTTCAAGGTATCAGCGATGTAGAGATTGCCGTCGGTGTCCACCGCCACGCCATAGGGGTCGTTCAGCAGCGCCTGGACGGCCGGACCGCCGTCCCCGCTGAATCCCCTGTCCCCGGTCCCTGCGAAAGTGGTGATGGTCCCCGCGATGTCGACCCTGAGAATGCGGTGGCTGGAAGTATCGGCGATGTAGAGGTTGCCGTTGGTGTCCACCGCCACGTCATAGGGATCGTTCAGCAGCGTCCGGATTGCCGGATCGCCGTCCCCACTGTTGCCCTTCTCCCCGGTCCCTGCGAAAGTGGTGATGGTTCCCTCGGTGTCGACCCTGCGAATGCGGTAGTTCAAGGTATCGGCGATGTAGAGATTGCCGTCGGTGTCCACCGCCACGCCATGGGGACCGTTTAGCTGTGCCTGGACTGCCGGGCCGCGGTCCCCGCTGAATCCTCTTTCCCTGGTTCCTGCGAAAGTGGTGATGGTCCCCTCGGCGTCGACCCTGAGGATGCGATGGTTGGAGGTATCAGCGATGTAGAGGTTTCCAGCGCCGTCCACCGCCAGGCCATGGGGAAAGGCCAACTGTGTCTGGGCCCCAGGCTCGTTGTTCCCGACTCCTCGACCCGCGATGGTGTCAATGATCCACTCTGCCCCGGCTTGCGGCCAAGCCGTCGCTGCCAGAAACGTCCCGGACAGGCAGAACTTGACCCAAAGTGAAAGTAGTTGTCTCATCGATCTCTGTCTTACCTCCATTCAATAAAGAAAGTGGTTGAGGTGCTCGATGTCATCGTTCCGCCGTGCACGAAGAGGATGTTGCAGTAGTCAATAATAGGGCGTCGCACCTGTTTTGAAAAGGGAATCACTGACTTGCAAGCAATGAGTTTCTCAACCCTCAAAGGCCCGGCGAGGGGTATGACGATATGTTCCAATCACTCAAAGTGACCGCTGCAGCGCCACTCCGGCAAAGGATTGACATTCCCGGAAAGTAAACACTAGGATGAGTGCCCTTGAGAGGCTTTGCTTCTTCAAAACTGCCAGGAGAATCCCTTTGAACCGAAGAGAGTTCTTGGAGGTATCCGGTGCCATCACTACCTCCGGCGGGCTGGCCTGGGCCTCGCCGCCGGCCGTCTCCCCCGTGAAGCCGGACAAGGCCTCCAGCTACCATGTGGGCGTGGAGTACTACCGCGCCCCCATGCCGCCCATGGAGATGTGGGACGAAGATTTTGCCACGATCAAGAAGGCAGGCTTCGACTCGGTCAGGACCTTCACCTCCTGGAACTGGATGGCTCCGGAGCCGGGCAGGATCGAGCTCGGCGACTTCGACCGCATGTTCGAGCTGGCGGCCAGACACGGCCTGAAGGTCATCTTCGACTTCACGCTGTCGACCCACATGGCCTGTCCCGACTGGATGATGCGCAAGCACCCGGACATGCGGGTGGTCTACCACACCGGGGAAGTGGCCGAGCCCTTCGCCAACTCCGCCGGCGTGCAGGGAGGCAATCGACACTGTTTCGACCATCCCATGTGGAAAGTCTACGCCGAAGAGGTGCTGCGGGCGGTAGTCAACCGCTACAAGGATTCGCCGGCCATGGGCATGTGGGTGGTCTGGGACGGTCCCGGTCTTCAGGGGATGGGCAGCGACGTGAACCGGCCCGGCTGGAGTTGCTACTGCGTCCACACCCGAGCCAAGTACCAGCAGTGGCTGAAGCAGCGCTTCACCCTGGAGCAGTTGAGCCGGCGCCTGGGGATGCGATACCGGACCTGGGAGGATGTGGCGGCTCCCCAGTCCAAGAACCTGCTCATGGCCATGCTGCTGTTCCGGCAGTTCCTCTATGAGAACGTGGCCCAGATCCTGAAATGGCAGGTGGAGATCGTGCGCAGCCTGGATCCCGAGCATGAGCTTCACAGCCACGGTTTCCGCTACAACAACCCGCTGGACGAGAGATGCGCCCAGGAGTGCGACAGTTGGGGCTTTGCCTCCCACAGCACCAACCTGTTCGCCAGCGAGGACCCCTATCAGTACAGCAACATCGCCTATGCCAGCCAGTGGTCTCGGGCGGTGGGAAAGAACCACCAGTGGTGGTACACCGAGATCTATTCGGGGTTCTACCACGGCGGCATGACCTATCGGAAGCAGACGCTGCCCGAGGACCTGGCCATGTGTCTGTGGATGGGCCTGATCTATGGCGCCAAGGGAGCCATCTTCTGGCAGTACCGTCCCGAATACGGAACCCACGAGGCGCCGGGTCTCAACCTGGTGACCATGAGCGGCAAGCCCCTGCCCCAGCTCAAGGCCATTGAAAAGGCCATTGGGTCCATTCGATCCATCGAGTCCCACCTGCCGCTGAAGATCCCGCGGGCCGAGGTGGCCATAGCCTACGACAGCGACAACGCCATCATCATGGAGATGGAGAATGCCAAGGGGCAGCAGTTGCGCTACATCCGCGGCATTCACCGCAGCCTGTGGGAGAACAACATTCCAGTGGACCTGGTGACCACCCGGATGGACTGGTCCGGCTACAAGCTGGTGTTTCTGCCCAGCCTGATGTTGCTGACGGAGTCGACGATCGACAAGATCCGCCGGGTTCGGCGGGACCACCCCGAGATCCACCTGTTTGCCGACGGGATCCTGGGCGCCAACGCGCCCACCGGAAGGTTCAGCTACAATCCTCCCGAAGGGCTGACGGAATTGCTGGGGGTCCGGGTGCTGGACCATTCCCGCATCGACGCCCTGGACCTGCGTGAGGGGCGGAACCGGATTCGCACCGATTTCGGGCAGTTCACCGTCAAGCAGGCTTGCAATTACGCCAGCCTGGAGCCTCAGGGCAGCACCCGCGCCGTCGCCCGTTTCGGCAAGGAAGTGGTGGGGGTTCAGACCGCCGACGGGGGCTTCACCTATCTGACGGTTCCCATCGGAGCCGCCTTCGGGGGGCTTCCCGAGGCCGTTCTCACCGACCTGCCTGCCGGGCATGCCCTGGACGGCGTTGCCCCCATGGCCTTGCTGGAACCGTTTCTGGAGGCTGCCGGGGTGCACCGGCCCCTCTCGACTCAGGGGAGCAAGGTGATTGCTTTGACCCGGGAGTCGCCGGCCGGCGGCAGCCTGGTTTTCGTCCTCAACCTGGAAAATTCGCCAGCCGAGGTGCGCTTGGCCCTGGCCGAGAAGCCGAGCCGGGCCGAGGACCTGCTTCAAGAAAGCCAACTGAGTGTGGCCGACGGCGCTTTCTCGCTTCAGATCCCGCCGCGCAGCTTGAAGGTGGTGCATTGCCGGGCTTGAGGCTGCCGGTGGTCCTGTCTGGAGCGACGGGGTGGCCCGATCGCTCTTGCAAGTCATCCATCAGGAGGATTCATCCATGTTCAAGGTAGAGTTCGGAGTCGTGCATCGCGGGTGCCTGGTGAACCAGTTGTCCCGGGCGGTTCCCAGCGTGAGATTCATTTGCCCGGGCGGATTCATTCTGGGGCCCACCTCGGCCGAAGAGATCCTGGTCCTGGACAACCCCGGCGAGCAGGAGCTGCAGGCCGTGCTGGACCACCTGGAACAGGATTCCGGTATCGCCGAGTGCAGCCTGCTGGAACGGTCGGGGGACAAGGCCTTCGTTCGCATCCTGACCTCGGCCAGTCCGGGCGAGGGATATTGCTCGGAGGTGGTCGCCAACAACCATGGTTTCCGCATCGGCATGGAAATCCAGCAGGGGGGCCTCGAGAAGTGGAAGGTCGGCTGCTTCGAGCGCGCCAACGCCGAGCAGTTGCTGAGGGATCTGGCAAAGCTGGGCGAGATCAAGTCGCAATCCATCAGTGAAGTGAGCTGGCAGGAACTGCTCGGGCAGGGTCCGGCATGAGAATCGTCTACTCCAAGCAGGAACCCATCGATCGCAGCGACCCCGGTCTGGAGGCCCTGAGGCTGGTCAACAGCGGGAAAGGGGCAAGGCACATGACCGCCGGAGTCGCCACCTTCTCTCCCGGCTCGGCGGTTTTCCTGCATACCCACCCCTGCGAGGAGACAGTCATCATCCTGGAGGGTCGGGCGACCGCCGAGATCGACGGCAAGACCTTTGCGCTCGGCAAGTATGACGCCACCATTGTGCCGCCGCTGGTGCCTCACTGCTTTCGCAACGAGAGCCGGGAGCCCATGGTGATCGCCTATTTCTATCCCGACGTGGACGTGGCCCGGGACCCGGCTTAATAGTGGTCAGTGGTCAGCCCAGCCGCCGCCCCACAAGACGGGGCGGATCATACAGGATGAAACCGGGGAGGTTTCAGACAAGTGATCAGTGGATAGTGATCAGTGATTGCATCCCCGTAAACCCGCATTTCTGACCAGGGGGTGCGATCGTGACGCCGGTTGTCCTTGTGGGAGATCCATCGGTCTCCTTGTCTATTCGTGTTCATTCGTGGTTCGTTTTTTTCAGTGATCAGCCGTATTTTCTCTAACCACTGATCACTTGTCTGAAACCTCCCCGGTTTCATCCTGTATGATCCGCCCCGTCTTGTGGGGCGGCGGCTGGGCTGACCACTGACCACTGGTCACTGGCCACTGACCGAGGTTGCCCCATGAATCGAAGACAGCTTCTGCAAAGCCTTACCGTGGCCTCGGGGTTGACGGCCGGCGTGGCGGCCTGCCGGAACCCGTCGGGAGGGCCGTCGGGATCGGCGGACAAGGCCGGTTCCGGCGAACCGGTCTGCTACACCTCCGACTGGAAGCGGACCCAGCCCGACCGGGTGATCTACCTGCCCGAGGAGCCCCCCTACGCCTCCGAGGCCAGCGACCACGTGCTGGTCGAGGTCACTCCCGGAGGAGACCTGCTGGCCATCTGGACCCTGGCCACCAAGGAAGGGGCTCACGACTACCGGGTGGTGTACGCTCGCAGCAAGAACAACGGGGTGACCTGGACCCGGCCCCAGACCATCGCGGCCCCCGAGAGACTGGGGACCTACTGCAACTTCGGCTGGCCCGTGGTCAGCAGGTCGGGCCGCATCTACGTCTTCTACAACTTCGCCCCGGGCATCGGCGAGGGGTTCATCAACGCCCTCATGCGCTGCAAGTATTCCGACGACGACGGCTACACCTGGCAGGACGCCGGGATCGACATGCCCTACAGGAGGAACCCGAAGTACGATCATCCCGGTCCGGATGTGCTCAGCCGCTGCATCGTGTGGCAGAAGCCCATCCGGGATGCCAAGGACCGTCCGGTCGTCCCCCTGACCCGGTCCACGGCGGCTTACGTCAAACCGTTTTCCAAGGACAAGAACCTGGGGGAGTGCCGCTGTGAGTTCATCCGCTACGAGAACATCGACGAGGGGCCCCATCCCAGGGACCTCAAGCTGACCTATCTCCCCCAAAAATCTGCAATCCAAAATTCCCAAAACTCGATTCATCCGTCGGCGCTGTTTCGACTCAAGGAGTCACTCCATGGCATCCACACGATTTCCCACCACCAGCCTGAGCCGGCGCGGTTTCTTGACCGGGCCGGTGGCGGCGACCGTTCTGGCCCTTCATGGTCGGAACCGGGCAGCCGCCGCCCCGGTTCTTCCGGGACCCGCCTCCGAGACTGCCGCCGAGCGGATCTACCGTAAGCTCCGGGGTCCGGTCGTGCCCATCAACATCCCTCTGGCCAAGGACTACTCGGTGGACTACGGCAGTCTCAGGGCCTACGTCGACTTTCTCTGCGAAAACCAGGCGCCGGTCATCTTCTTCACTCATGGAAGCAGCGAGTTCAAGAGCATGAGCGAGCCTGAGATCGAGAAACTGTGCCGGACCGCGGCCGAGCAGGCTCGCGGTCGGGCCCTGGTGATCGGGGGGACCGGAAAGTGGTGGACCGGCAAGAGCATCGACTTCATCCGGCGCCTGGAGGACTCGGGAGTGGACGGAATCAACCTGCATCTCTTTACCAACAAGCCGGAGGAGGTCTACGCCGCCTTCGCCGAGGTCGCCGGCCGGACCCGGCTGCCCCTGCTCGGCTACGACGAGAATTATTCGGCGGACCTGGTGGGCCGCCTGTCCACCATCCCCGGCGTGTGCGGACTCAAGAGCCATGACGCCCTCTACCGCTATCACGACTTCATCCGGGCGGTCGAGGGCAGGAAGTTCGTGATTGTCGGCGGAGGGCAGATGCGCAATTTCCTCTATGGATACCTGATCGGCTCCCAGGGCTACCTCTGCACCTATGCTCCCTTCGCCCCGGCAATCGCCTTCCGCTTCTATCACGCTCTGGAACGCAACGATCTGGATGAAGCCCGCCGGATCATGTTCGAATACGAAGATCCGCTCATGAAAGTGGCCGGGGCCCTGGGCTGGGGCCAAGCCATCAAGAGCATTCTGCAGATCAAGGGGCTCTTCCACACCAATCTGTGGCGCCCGCCCGTCCCCTCCCACGGGCCCGAGCAGAAAAGACAACTGCGGCGGTTCCTGGCCGACAAGGGCCTCCTCTAGCCCGCCCTCCGTTGCGTCCGGCCGGCCATCGAGTTTATGATTGAGCTTTGCCTGCCGATTCCCGAAAACGCCGGCGCCAGTCATGACACTGCCGACCGATCGCCGTGACTTCCTGAAATCCTCGGCCCTGATTGCGGGAGCTTCGGCGATGACCTCCAGTTCGATGGCCATGTCCCTGGAACCCCCTGCCGAGCCTGCCGAGGCGGCCGAGTTGAGAGCCCGGCTGCTGGAATGCCTGGGCGGGGACTGGCCCGACCCCTGCGAGTTGGAGCCCAGGGTCACTCGGGAAGAGCAGCGCAAGGGTTACCGCCTGCTGTGGGTCGATTATGCGGTGGAGCCCGGCGATCGGGTACCGGCCATTCTGATGGTCCCGGACGGTGTCGCCCCCGCGACGCCGGCGGCCGGGGTAGCCCTCTGGCACCAGCATGCGGGGAAGTGGCATCTGGGCAAGACCGAGCCCGCCGGTCTGTCCGGCGATCGGATGCACCATACCGGAGTGGCCCTGGTCCGACTGGGGTACGTGGTGCTCTGCCCCGACGCTCTTTGCTTCGAGGAGCGCCGGGACCCGGAGGGCAGGCTGAAGGGCGGTGACTATGAGCGGTACGAGTTCCTGCGCCAGGTCGTCGGGGGACGCTGCATGGCCTGGAAGAACATTCTGGATATGCGGCGCGCCGTCGACTATCTGAGCGCCCGTCCGGAGGTCGACTCCGGGCGCCTGGGATGTTACGGCCACTCCATGGGTTCGACCCACACCTGGCTGGTCGGGCCCTGGGAACCGCGCTTGAAATGCCTGGTGGGCAACTGTTGCCTGCCCACCTACCGGGCGATTCACCGCCACAAGCTGCTCCACTGTTTCCCCAACTTCATCCCGGGTTTCCACCGATATGGGGATACGCCCGACATCGCCGGCCTGATTGCGCCCAGGGCGCTGCATCTGAACTTCGGCGAGAACGACGCCAGTTCGCCCATCGGGGAGGTTCGCCGAGGGATGGAGCGCATCGGCCGGGCCTACGCCCGGGCCGGGGCCGCCGGCCGCTTCACCTGGTTCATCGAACCCGGAGCCGGCCACGTCTTGTCGGAGAAGATGTGGCGCAGGGTCCGCGAGACGTTTCGGAAAACCCTGGCGTAACGGCCCGGCCGGCCGGACAGTCGGGGAGCGCCGGTGAGACCGGTTTGCCGGTTGACGGCGGGCGCTGTCGAACAGGAAATTGCTGGCGAAAACACGGTCGGGTTTTCCGGAAACCCATGCCCGGGATGTTGCGTCTTTAAAGGAGGTTCGGGTCTTTGAGGCAGGGTCCTTTCATGTGGTCGCGGTGGTTGCTGAGCGGGTGTTTGGCGGGTTGTCTGCCGGCCGGATGGTTGTCGGCGGAAACCGTATTCCAACGGTACCAGCCGCAATCCCTGGAGATCCGCAACCATCCCCTGGAAGTCGAGAACAACTCCGACCGCCCCTACCGCTTTGTGCTTTCCGTCCTGGGAGCCAATCGAGCGGAGTTCATTCCCCTGCTGGCGGTCGTTCTGGATCCCGAGGACTCCACGCCCCGCCAGTGGATTGCAGTCTGGAACTTGAGCAGCAGTTCTCCGGGGCTCATCCAGAGAGTGAAGGCGGCCCTGCCGTTCCCCTGGTGGTCGCCCCGGGGCACTGCAGGCGCAACCGCCGGACCCATCCGAAGACTGCCCAAGCCGGTCTTGACGGCTCGCGGCCGCAAGTCCGGCGCCAAGGGTCGTTTCGCCTGGGCCGCCGCCAGGAAAGTGTCGGACTTCGCCAGTTTCTTCAGTCCGGGCCGTTTTGCGCTGGAGACCTACCGGGACTATCGCAACGATCTGGACGAACGGCAGTTCCATCAGCTCTACGCTCTCCTGCTGCTCTACGAGGAGGCGGCGGCCCTGCAGCCCTCCGACCGAAACCTGGGGCTGCCAGCCGTCATGGACCTGAAATATACGGCCCTGATCAACCGTGAAGCCCTGGGCATCGTGGTGAGCGGTCGTTCCGAATACTGGGTGGTGGACAACTTCGAGACCCGCATGCGGGAAAAGATGGGCAAGGCAGCCGCCTATCTGCACAGCCGGGCCACCCTCCAGGGCTTGCGTTTCCAGGAGGTTCGCTATGGACTGGACGGTCGTTGGCCGCTCTATCGGACCGCGGTCCTGTCGGTCTGCAAGGCGGACCTGGCTGAACGACCTCGGTCCTGGCCCAAAAACAATCCGTTCGACCTGGGCTACAACCCCTTCGAGCATCCGCGAGTCCGGGCGCGCATGGACGAAAATCCCGAAGAAGAGATCCCGCTGGCCTATTACGTGCTCATCAGCGATTTCAGGCTGCGTCCGGTGATCGTGCTGAACTTCTTCAATCCCGGCAACCCCGGCCGCAGGCAGGATACGGCCGTGCTACGCAATACGGCTGAGAACCTGCTTTCAGTCTACGGCCTGCCGCTGCACCTGCAAGCGCTTCGCTACATCGGCAGTTGGAGCCTCAACAGGAAGGACGTGACCTTTTTCAGCACCCGGTCGATCTCCTCGGGAATCGAGCCCGCCAAGCTCTTTGCTCGAATGGGATGGCATTTCGACCAGGACACCAATGGGCTGCTGCTGAGGATGTTGGATCGGCGCACCTCCAATCCTCTGGCCGATTCCTTCGCGCGCCAGGTCGAGAACGCCAGGGCCCGGCACCAGGCGATCACCCGAAACGCATCCGGTCGGCTGGGCCTCTTCATTCGAAGGGTCTACGAGGACGGGATTCGGCAAAGGCTCGACCTGGGCCGGCGGTCGATCTCCACCGAGGACATCGCCCGCTTTCGGCAACAGCGGGTGCTGGACCGGGCCCTGGAGGTGATTCGCGGGTTCAATCGGCAGCCCCACCTGAACGGGGTAACCTGGTCCCGCCTGTTCCAGGCTTGGGACCGGCTTTCCGCGGCAGATCCGGAGCGCAGCCGGCCCGAGTCCCGCCGCTTCCTGCAGAATCTGAAACGGCTTTACCCGCGCTCTGTGCCGGAAGGATACCGGAGCCAGGTGGCGGGCTGGATTTTCCCCTCCGGCCCCGCCTCCCAGTCCTCGGCCTTCCCCGCCAAATCAACCCCTTGACCGGCGAATCGTTTTCAAACTCAGGCACTCCGAGGGCTTCCGCCCTGCGAGGCATTGGCTGTCTTCTGGCTGCCGTTGCCTTGAGCATCGGCTCGGGTTCCGGCCGGGCCGGGGCCGAGCCGGCCTCCCGAGAGCCGCGCGCCAGAGTCATTCTGCTCAAGGTCGACGGGCTCCCGGGTCTTCTGATCGAGGCGGCTCTGGCCCCGCAATCGGACGCCGTCCTGCGGCTCCCCTTTCCAGGGCGCTTCCGAGAAGCCTACCGGGCCACCCAGACGCTGGTGGGCAGGGAAGAGCTGCTACCCAACATGAAGGAGTATTTTGTCCGTCAGGGAGTGCGTGCCGAAACCATCTTCACCGGGACGCTGCCGCTCTCGGCTCCGGTTTGGGCCCAGATCGATTCGGGCCAGCCCAGCATCATCAAGAGAAACTATTACTTCAACCGCGCCAGCGGGGCCTCCGGAGTTTTCCTGAACGGCCTGTTCGATTCGGCGGGCAAGCTGATCAGGGGCAGCGGACGCACCCACGCTCTCTGGGAACTGGACCTGCTGGGGATCCCCATTCTGCCTGACGCCTTTCCGCCCGAAAGGGTCTGGAGTTCCCTGCAGACCTTGAGCCGCAAGCGGTCGGCCATCCAACTGGGGGCCATGGGCAAGTTCCTGGTGCGGGCCGGCGAGAGGGAGTTCAGGCCAGGGGCGGTGCTCCACCAGCATTTCTCCCATCTGGTGGCCTATCCGGACCACGTGGAACGCCTGGACGAAAGCTTGTCTCAAACCCTGGCCAAGTGGCTCAAGTGGCGCGCCGAGGGCGACCCCGCCGAGACTCTCGACTTTATCACCGCGCTGTTCGTGACGATCGACCACCGCTTACATTTGGACAGCTCCTACCGGTCGGTCCTGCGTCTGCTGGTGAAGGTGGATGACTGGTTCGGAGAGGTCATGGGGGCGGTGGAGCAGACGGCTCGCCGGGACCGGACCCTGGTCGCCATGGTTTCCGACCATGGAATGAACCTCTATCCGGTTCAGATCAACTACGGATTCCCCATCAATCCCTGGCTGCGCCGGCCGGAGTTTGGCGGCCACACCGTCTTGTCCCCGGAAGTGGAGGATTCCGATCATGCCTTGACTCGGCCGATTCCCGGGGTGGACTTCGCCAGGGTGTACGAAAGCCCGGAATCTCCCTACGGCGAGGGCGTGCCCTTCGGGTCCAAGGGTTACTTCACGGCCTTTGCCGCCAACATGGGGAATCCGAGATTCGATCTGTTTCTGCGCCATTCCGATCTGAACCGACTCCACCTGCTCCTGCTGGAGTCGCTGCGCTTGCAGGACGACTTGGAGAAGCTGGATCGTGTGTTTGAGGTCTTCCAGCCGGTTTACCGGAGGGCTCGGCCCTGGCTTGAAGCGGACGCCTACTCCCTGCGACAGGCCGCGGATGTGTTTGAGGCGTGGTCGGAGCGGCATCTTGCGGCCGAAATGCCTTCGGCCAGAGACGCGGGATCGCGACTGGCTTCGGAGTCGCGACTCTATCGAGGCCAGGCCGTCACCCTGCGGCGATTGCTGGCCTTGCCTTTGAAAGAAGAGGAGTGGCGCCGTTTCATCCGGTCGGGTTTTGAGATCGATGAGGTGATCCCCAAGGGATATTTCGGTCCGCCCAACAGCCTGGAACAGCTCGGCCGCTATCCCGTCGGCTGGGCCAGGCCGGCTGCCGATCGCTGGTTGCAGCCGGACCAAGGGTCCTTTCGCACCCTGAACTATCCCGAGTTGATAGCCGGCTATCGGGCGCTCAATCCGGATGCCTATGGGAATCGCTACCCCTTCAACTTTTTTGTCGCCCCGATCCCGCTGGAGGATCTGACCGGCCGGAAGGGCCCGCCGCTCCGGCAGGCCCTGTGGCTGCTGGCCTCGGAAGATCGCGGTCAGGCCGTCATTCTGGAAGCGGAAGATGGAACCCTGTGGTATGCGCCCCTCGAGAATCGCGGGAAGCTGGGAGCGCTCGATGAAGCAGGAGCAGTCGGGGTTAGAGATCCTCTCGGATACCCTTGCCGGTTGTGGGCGCGCTGGCTCAATCCGCGCCATTGGGTCTCGGAGACGGCCAGGCTGGAAACCAGCCTGGTCCCGGTGATTCTGGCCGACCTGTTTCGGCCGAATTTTCGGGACTACTTGAGCGGCGAGAGTCGTGCCGGCGTTCTGATGCCCCTGGACGGTTCCGGACGGAGAGAGGATCTGGTGAAAGCACTCCGGTTCCGCTTCAGACAGGCTACCCCCGACTTCCGCGTCTGGATGCGGCACGGTTGGAACGTCAACACCATGGGCCAGCAGCCGGGCGGCAGCCACGGCGGGTTCCTGCCCTTGGAGACTCAGACCACCTTCATGGTCTGGGGAGGCGACGAAATGGGTCTTAAGCGGGGCCGGAAAATTTCCGGCGCCTTTCTCACCCTGGACATCGCTCCCACCCTGATGGACGCCATCGGAAGACTCGACCCCGTCAGCCGGCGAATCGTTCCCGATCCGGACCACCCCTCGGGGCCCGAGTTCCCTCCCTTTCCCGGCCGGATCATTCCCATTCGACAGCAGGCCGAGGGTCCGCAAGAATGACGGGCGAGAAAATGCGGGTTACCCGTCGGGCGCCAACCGCACCCAGAGGGCGCGGTGATCGGAGAACCCGATCTTCTGCACCCGGCGGGCCTGCGCCCTCAATGTCCGCAGAAAGATCCAGTCCAGCTTGAGCGGCGCCCAGGCATGGGTGCGCCCGGTTCGGGTAAAGGGTGTGGAGTATCCGAACGCCGCCAACCTGGCCAACACGGGCCGGACCTGGCGATGAAGGAAGGGCAGGGGAAGCAGGTTTTCGACCCAGAGAAAGTCTTGGGTGTTGAAGTCGCCGGCGATCAGAGAGGCTTGGGGAAGTCTTGCGGCGGCCTCGAGCACGGGCTGAAGCTGCCGAGAGCGCTGCCTCAGGTTGATGCGGGTGTCGAGATGGAGATTGACGAGGCCGACGGCGCCCAGGGGTGTGGCCGCGATGGCGGTCAAGGCGATCCGGCAGCGGTTGTTGACCTTGAGAACAAACCGGGGCAGACGGACGACCTTGGGGTTCTTCAGGGGATAGCGGCTCAGAATCGCCAGCCCTTGAGCGCCGTTTCGGCCGACTCGCTGTGCCGGGGCGAAGATATAGTCGTAGCCGAGGTGCTCGGCCAATCGGACGATCGGCAGGGACCCGCGGTCCGGATAGTGCTCCACTTCCTGGAAAAAGAACAGGTCGGACTGGAGGAGCCGGACCCGTTCCAGTTCCCGCAGTATTCTCCGGAAGGACGTCTCGGTAGCCAGGTTCAGGCTGGTGGCCGTCAAGCTGAGGGCGGGGGAGGGGACCGGCTGGTGGAAGCTGCCGAATCGTGGAGCGCCTTCCAGACACACCGCCCGGGTTCCGCCGTCGCCGGGGAGGGCGAGGGCCGAAAGGGCCAAGAAGACTGGCAGTAGACACCTGCGGGAAGAAACCTGGCCGCTTGAAACCATCAGGCTGCCAAAGCCTTGACGGCTTCGGAATCTGATGGCGCGTTCATGGAAGGATCGGCATCTATTTGCAGTTGGGGTCGGTCTGAAGCAATGCAGGTGACTTTGATATTGCATTCGTGCTCGGCAGGCTTTTTCACCAACCAATCGGAATCTATTTCTCCATTCCTGACACGGGTCACTGCCTCTTGCCAGTCCTTTTCTGTCGCTTCACAGGTGCTCTGATAGAAAATCTCGACTTGGTTCTTGAACGCATCAAAGTCGATGCTTTCCTCTGCCAAGTCGATTAGCACGGTGCGATAGGACGCACGAAATTCTTCAGCCGCCTCTTTTTGATCGGCACCCTTGGCCGCAAGCCCCCCCGGGTTCACCCCGTAGATCCAAACATCTTCGCCTGTTCCGTTGTCCTCTATCAGGAATCGTCCACTCGCCTCAACGTGAGCGACGTATCCAGCTCCAATGACCACATCACGATAGGTGAACAAGACGGGGTATTGAGTTGTCATGAGCATCGCTCTTCTCCCCCTACGAAAACTCGGATCAAAACTCCGGAAACTTGTATTTATAGCCAGTACAGTTTCCCTTAGGATCGATCACAGGTTCAAGACAGGCAGTCTTTGCAGGATGTATCCAGTGACCCGGAGAGACATGGCGGCTATGGCCAGGGGCGTCCGGCATCAGTGGCCTGGATCATCCGCTCCAGCCTGTCCACGATGTAGCGGGTACCCATGGCAATCAGCCTCTCCCCCTTTTCCGGGGTCGCCAGCAGGGCCTGCTCCTGGCGGGCGCGGTCTCTGGGGTTTTCCGGGTTGGTGGTCCGCTGGGCATCAAAGGGTTCCATATACTCCCACACCTTGGGCGGCATGTCCGATTCGTAGTTCAGGCCGGCCCGGTCGTACTCCTCCAGAGTCACGAAGCGGACCCGGTCCGGATAGGCGGCCATGAGGATCGAGGTTTCGTTTTCGGAGGCGTGGCTGTGGGCCGTCCGGCGGGCCAGCGTGTCCAGCTTTCCCTCCAGCTTCTGTTTGTAGGAAATCAGGAATTTCGCCAGCTCCTCCTCCTTGTAACCCTCCCCGTAGGAGACGGCATCCAGGGTGATGCCCAGTTTTCGTCGCCACTCGGGGAGCGCTCCTTTCAGCAGGCCATGGTTTCCCCCGTGGCCGTTGACCACCAGGATGGTGCCGATCCCGTGGGCAGTGAGGCTCTCGATCACGTCAAAGACGTAAGCCAGAAAGGTTTCCTTGCGCAAGGTGAGAGTTCCCTTGCGGGCCATGTGATAGGGGGCGTAGCCGACCGGGCAGGGGGTGGAAACCGTCACTTGAGGGTAGAGGTGGAGGGCGGCCTGCTGAGCGAACAGGGTGGCAGTGGCGGCGTCGGTGATCAGCGCCAGGTGCTCGTTGTGCTGCTCGGTGGAACCGGTGGGCACGACGGCGGCCTTGAGGTCCCCGCTCTGGAGGGCTTCCCGGACCTCCTTGCGGGTTCGTTCCCACAGCAGAACCTTCTGGGGATGGACGAAGCCCGGGGACGAGCCGGCCATGGACGATGAGATCAGTGGGGCGGAGCGGGAATCGTAGGCCGCGGCCGGCGAAGAGGCAGCGGACCCCAGGATCGATCCGGCAGCCCCGGCGGCGCCCAGAGACTGCAGGAACCGTCGGCGAGAGAACCCGGCTTGCATCGACAAGCTCCTTTCTCTTCCCAAGATTACCATATTCTGTGAGGTGCTTGACTTGATGGGGAAGCCATGCGATGTTTTCGGTGTGGAAATCAATCCTGAAAGCCACGTTCGGTTGAAGAGAGTTTACAGTTCAAGCGTCCTTGGAATAAACTTCAGGGAAGTAGTGCATACCAAGACACTTTGACCGTCAAATATCAGGAAGAAGCGAGTTCGTTATGGCCAACGATCTTGTCATTCAGAAAGTCTGGCTGGGTTTGCTGGACAGGGGGAGAGAGTCGAGGTATTACACTTACCTTGCGAATCGTTATCAAAAGCTGCACTTCTGTCTGTCTGCTGTTGTTGCTTTAGGATCCACGGGAGCGGTTGCATCGCTACTGGTCGGAATGCCCGACGTGGTGTCAGGCTGTGTGAGCCTTGTTGTGGCTGTGTGTGCGATCTGGTCCGTTCTTTCCGATTACTCCAGAAAATCCGTTGAAGCGGCGATCTTGGGTAAGGAATATTCGCTTCTTTCTCTGGAGTGGGAACAGTTGTGGATCGAACTGAATGCCCTTGATGATGAACAAATTGCTGCTCGCCTTCGGAAACTGGACTATGAAGCCATCGAGGTTGGAAAAGACTCGCCCTACAGATTTATGGTCGACAAGAGACTGAATGAGAGATGTGCCAGGGAAGCCTACGATGTCATCCAACACGAATTTGCCGCTTAGCAAACGACGGCAGATAACCGACAGCAAGTCTTTGCCAAGACCGAGCACACCGAAGCCTCCCCCGCCCGCACCAAAGAAGTGAGCTGGTGTGAGTTACCTGACTGACCAAAAGCACGTTTCCCTGACAAATGACTGAGCGCCTCCGGTGGAAATCCTTCCCTTTTCCCGACCTTTGGCGAATCCCTCTTGAGCTTCCTCCAACGCCTTGGTGGCCCTTCAGAAATCTTCGTGTCTCTTCGTGGAGTTCTCTTTTTGTGCGTTGCGGGTAACGATCGAGCCTTTCCGACCTACCGCTTGAAAAAGAAGTCCTCGGCGGTCTTGATCAGGATCTGCTCCTTGTCCGCCGGGCTGAGAAAGTCGGCATGGTCCCGAATGAGGGCCACGGCCGGTTCGATTCCGTGCGGAGGGTCGGGCAAGGGATGCCTGGAGGGTCGGTCGGGGGGGAAAGGTGCATCGCTCTCCCACATGCATCGTTCCGGACCGAAGGCCGCCACCACCCGCTTGATCAAGGGCAGCAGGCTGGTATAGGGAGGGGTTCTGCCTCTGCTGTAGAAGGCCCCCACTTTCAGCATGACCCGCTTGTGTTCGGCCATGCGCAACAGGGCGGTGATTTCCTCCTCGGAGGAGCCCTCGTAAACCCCGGCGAAGTGGTCCAGGATGATGGGAGTTTCCGGGTAGCGGCCGCACATGCGGTCGACTTCAGGGAGATCCCGAGGGCCCATCAGGAAGCTCAGGGCCAGGTTGTGATCGGCCCCCGCCTTGAACATCTTGTCGAATCCGGGGTGATCCATCCATTGCGGGCCCCCGCCCAAGGGAGGACGGGTGCTGCCGCCGCGAACGCGAAAGGCGTAGACTCCCTTCTTGGAAAGGGCCACCATGGTCCGGTCGGGGCTGGCCAGGGAAACGTCGGTAACCGCCGGAATGATGCCGGTGCCCACGAAGTGTTCGGGGTCGTTGGCAATGACGTCCAGGATGTATGAGTGATCCAGGCCGTACCAGGTCATCTGGATCAGGTTGATTTTGCCCACCCCGGACCGATGAGCCTCCTCAAGGAGCTTCTCTGCCGAAAAGCTCGGCACCCAGGGGTCTTCAGGAGTGAAGCCGTCAGCAAACGGAAAGCGCTTGGTGTCGGAAGTCCAGATGTGAACGTGGGCGTCCACGATGCGATGTTCGGCGGGCTTCGGCTTGGTGGGTTCCTTGCTGCCGCAAGCCGCCGCCATCAGCCCCGCCCCACCGGCGGCCAGCAGCCATTCGCGCCGGCTCATGCTGTCCATGACTGACCTCCCTCAACTCTCCCGCCTCACCTCGGAATGGGAACGGGCGATTTCGGCGATAACCGCCTTGTCCTGCTCGGCCACCTGGGTTCCGGGCGGCCTGACCGGCCCACCGGCCCGACCCAGCGATTCCAGGGCCACCTTGATGGCGCTGATGCCATACCCGGGCTGGACCCCGCGCAACTTGACCACCGGCTCGATCTTGTCCTTGAGCACCCGGTTCATCGGTTCCTTCTCTCCCGCCACGCCGTGCATCCAGAAGGCGTGGCTGGCCTGGGGAACGAAGGTGGCCACCGCGGTGGTGTAGGCCCGGCCGCCGACCGGCAGCGTCTTGGCGGCGTGGCCCTCGCCTTCGGCCACCCAAAGGAAGTCTTCCGGCACCAGGTCGCCCAGGGTCAGGCCCACCTTGGTATCGCCGCTGGGGTCCTTGAAGCCGATGATGTTCTCGATCCGGGAGAGTCTCTTCAACAGGCGAGGCCAGTACTCCTCGGACCGGGGATAGATGAGCACGCCGATGTCGACCGCCTTGGCCACGTCCAGGCAGCAGCGGTAGGTCCCCTCCTCCAGGCCCCACCGGGAGCCCGGCGGAAAGACCAGCACGGCGTCGGCCCCCGACTGTTCGGCATTGCGGGCCATGCTCACGGCGTTGCGGTAACCGCCGCCCACCCCGCCCACCACCGGCATCTTGCCGTCGGCCCCGGCCACTGCGGCCGTGACCAGCGCCCGATGCTCTTCGATGTCCAGGCTGTAGAGCTCGCCCAGGCCCCCGGCAACCACGATGGTCATGTTCTGGTGGAAGCCGCGGGCGTGATCGGCCACGTTGCGCCGCAGGCCCTCCGAATCCAGTTCGAAGTCGCCGTGAAAGATGGTGACCATGAAGTTGTGCACGCCCTGCAGGGACTGAATCAGGTCCCGGCGGTTTCGGGACGCGCCCGGTCGCGGCGCGGCCTGGCAGGCGGCCAAGGGGCCCAGAGCCAGCGTTCCGGCGGCCAGCGCCAGGTCCTGAACAAATCCTCTTCTGCTCCGTTTTTTCATGGGACGCATCCGGTGACTTGCGACTCGAAACTCCGGGGAGGGCCGGCTGACCCTCATCCGGGCTCCGGCCTGGGCGCCATCATACTTGGTTGACCGGCGGCCAGCAACCCCCATCTGGCCGCCCATCAGGGTCATCTCATGCTTGTCATTGGTGGCGTGTTCTCCAGGACGTTTGGGGAGGGGAGGTAGGTTCTCCAGGATTCTTGGCTGAGGTAGAGGAGTGATGCGGTGTTGGTGGCCATCGACATCGAGTCGAGTCCGGCCGGAAGGGACCCGTTTGGGCTCTGATGGGGCGGCAACGGCCGGGACCCAGCCGAAGGATCGCAAGGTCGGGGGGACGGTGGGTGGAGTTGGGATAGGAGACGGCTCAGGAAAGGCTCTTAGCCGGGCTCGGCGACCGCGCGGATCGCTTCGGCCCGATCCATGGCAAAGTGCTGAACTGCGGCTTGGACTTGGCGGAAGCCGCGATGGAAGATGATGGCGAGCGCCGTGTGGTTGACGATGGCGTTGTTGGAGGGTCCGTGGCCGGTGTGCATCAGAGAGGCATCTTCGCCGAAGGTCGTGTCCCGGGGGCGGTGGTTCCGGTTCTCGATGACCCAATGGCCACGGTTGAGGGCCAACAGCCGCTCGGCGTCGACCTGTTGCGGGGGCAACGAGGTCAGGCCATAGGTCACCTCGGTGGATGCTTCGCCGGTCTTGACCCGATGCCGCTTGCGGGTAATACGGAACATTTGTCGGACCGACGGGTAGTTGATCAGACCCCGAAGGGGTTTCAGGACCTGAATCCGGCGCTGTTGGATGCGGCCATGAGCCTTCTCATCGTTTTCGCAGAAGTGGGAAGAGGCGTCCTGGTCCCAGTCGATGGTCTCCAGGGTCTGGAAGGTTTCCGGCGCGTTGCCCTTGACGGTGAACAGGTAGTGGGCCCGGTGGCGGTGCCGAATGGCGAGGGCAGTGTTTCGGGTGGTATGCAAGGCGTCGAGAGTGATCACCGAGCCGCGGACGTCGACCTCCTCCAGCAGGGCCAGGACGGCGGCGATCTCTCCTCCCTGTTCGGTGTAGGCGCGAGTGGCGATGGGCATGGCGTTGGCATGGTTGACCAGAGACACGGTCTGGTAATGGGCCTCCCCTTGGCGGTTGGCTCCGCGCAGGCGCTTGCCGTCGGTCGCCAGCGCGGTATTGGAAGGCTGACGCCGCGCGGCCCAACGGTTGACGGCGGCCTGCAGGGCCTCCGGGGCGGTCTCGATCAGGGCTCGATGCAGGGTGGCTCGCGACGGCGGGTGGTAGCGACCGGTCCCCGGGTGGCGCCAAGCGCCGAGGGTGCGCAACTCCTCCTGGTTCAGAGCGCAGGCATAGCGCCAAGTGGCGTCGACGCCGCAGTAGCCGGACAGACGCGCCAGTTCCCAGATCGCCAGCAGGGTTGGCAACTGGAACTTGCGGCCCTGGCGCCGGCGGTGATCCGGGATGGAGGCGAACTCTTGCAGCAACGACGGCAACGGGACCGCCTCGGGAGAGACCGGGTCCGGGCGCTGTGGCTCCCAGCAGGGGCACGGCTGTCGAGCCCGCAGGCGTTTTCGGGCCCCTCGCCGGAGGGGATAGACGTACATCTTCTTGAGGTGGCCGTGGGGCTCGGTGTAGCGGCCGTTGCTGCGCGAGAACCCGCGGGTGCGCCCGACCAACCTCCAGTTTCCAGCCGCATACAGGGTGCCGGCGAACCGCTTGGGGTCGACGAAGGCCTCGGCCAACTCCAGCGGATGGCCGAAGGTCGCCTGCCAGTCGGCGCTGAGGCGCCGCAAATTGGCCGCCATCACCGAGGTGGCCAAGTTCGGGATCGCCCCCGGTCGGGTCAACACCAGCAGGCGGGTGTTGTTGGCAATCAGCCGCAACCGCGGAAACTGCTCTTGCGGGCGCCAGCCGATCCAGCGGTCGCGAGGACGGCACTTGAAGGCGCCCGATTGCCAACCGATCAGGGCCAGCCAACACTTCTGGTATTCGGCCACGTAGCGCAGACCGCGACCGGCAAATTGCTGGAACCCCAGATAGTGACGCTGGGCCATGGTGGCATCCCAGCGGCGGCGCTCATCGGCGCGCGCCAGACGCAGGGTCACCTCCTTGACCGAGGGGGGCAGAATGAAGTCTGACTTTTCCATGCCGGAGCAATACCACACCCAGCATGAAAAAGCCAGCCCTCCCGGAAAATTGCCGGTCTTTTAGCGTGAGATGGCCCTGGGCCGCCCATCCGGCCGCTCTCCCACCTGCCAAATGATGAATGATGAGTGATGAATGATGAATGACTTTCGGCTCGGGGCTGATTCCACGCTGGCGGATTCGGGGGGGCCTTTGTAGGTCAGAGCGCCCGCATCAGGCCCATGCCAATAAAAAACAAACATGGATGAACAGGATGAACAGGATAAGCAAGACGAGACGCTGCTGCAGGGGAAGCTGACTCCGGCGATGATCTGGTGCGGGATTGCCGATGCCAAGGAATAAAGGCCAGTCGTTTCCTGAAAAAATCCTGTGCATCCTGTGCATCGATGTTCATCAAAAGTCAAGAAACATGGGGCCTTTTGCGACATACCGCAGGCAGGGATTGATGGATGGGAGAGGAGACAGGCAATTCGAGGGGCAGGTCGGCTCTGTGACTGAACGGCCACAAGAGGCGCAAAAACGGGATTGGGCAAGACTGGAGCCTTTTTGTGCCTTTTGTGCTTTTTGTGGTTGAGCTGTTTCCCCTGCGATCCCATCCGGAATCCGGGCGTGATTCGGGCGCCTTGACGACCCTGTTCCCCCGATTCTGGGAGCGTCGGATCACCCTGGCGGGCTGCCTCGACCCCATTGACAAGGCGCTTTGGGTCTGGATAGTCTCTCTCGGAAGCAAGACCGTTTCGGGAGGGTAGCGTGGTTCAGGAATTCGGAAATGAGTCGCAACGATCCTTCTGGTCGGGGCGCCCGGTCATTGACTGCGACCTGCACAACGAAGTTCTCTCGCTGGAGGTGCTGAAGCCCTATCTGGACGACCACTGGTGCGCCTATATCGAGGAGTCGGCCTTTCGGGGACCGGATGCGGACGACTATCCCAAGGGAGCGCCGACCTCCATTCGGCCGGAACTCGAATGGGAGGGAGAGGTGGGGGGGCAGCTTGCCCTCATGCGGCAGCAGGTGCTCGACCCTCTCCAGGTCGAATTCGGCTTGCTGGACTGCGCCTATCGGGTTCAGGGGGTGCACGACCCGGAACTGGCCGCGGCCCTGGCCTCGGCCGTCAACCGATGGCAGGCCGAGCACTGGTTGGACCGCGACCCCAGACTGCGAGCCTCCATTGTGGCCCCCACCCAGAACCCGGTGCTGGCGGCAAGGGAGATCGACCGCTGGGGCGCCGACCCCCGTTTCGTCCAGGCGGTCATGCCGGTCCGGTCGCTGATCCCTTACGGAAACCGGATTTACGACCCCATCTATGAGGCGGCAGCCCGCCACGACCTGGTGGTGGGAATTCAGTTCGGAGGAGCTCCCGGCCATCCGCCCACCCCCAGCGGCTGGCTCTCCACTTATCTGGAGGAGTACGCCGCCATGGCCCAGGTCTTCCAGTCCCAGGTGACCAGCTTGATCGTGGAAGGCGTGTTCGATCGCTTTCCCGACCTGAGAGTGGCCCTGATCGAGGCGGGCTGCACCTGGATGCCTTCGCTGATGTGGCGGCTCGACAAGGAGTGGCGGGGACTCCGGCGACACATCCCCTGGGTCAAGCGCCCACCCTCCGAATATATCCGGCAGCACATCCGGCTCACGCTTCAGCCTGTGGATGCTCCCCCGTCTCCCGAGCAGCTCCTGGAGGTCATCGGCCAACTGGATTCCGACGAGATGCTGATGTTCGCCACCGACCATCCCCACTGGCATTTCGATCGCCTGGAAGAGGCTTTTCCGGCGGGTTTGTCCGACTCCCTGGCCCGCCGGGTGCTGGCCGAGAACGCCCGCTCCTTTTACCGGCTCTAGAAGGAGCCCTTCCCAAAATTCGGAATTTTGCAAAAGGCTCGGAACAGGTATTGATTAACATCGATGCACAGGATAGACAGGATTATTGTCATCCATCGACTTGCCCCAGTAGCGGGCATCCTGTGTCTGGTCTCGCTACGAGTCATCTTCGCCGGCAACAACTTCTCGTCCTGTTTATCCTGTGCATCCTGTGCATCGATGTTAATGACGAAAAAATATCGATCCCCGGCGCCCGTGTTAAGATGGAACGTCTGGGGACATGACCAAGCGGGGCACTGGAGAGGTCATCACTGTTCCCGGCCGGCACCTCCTCACACAGTTGGGCGAGGCTGGCGGTCCCGAAGGCGGAGAGCTCACAGACATGGCGACAGCGATAAGCTCTAGGCAGGCCCCGACCGGCGGCAAAAAGTCGCGGTTGGAAGTCATCGACTGCGACATCCACAACATCATCCCCTCCAATGAAACTCTCTACAGGTACCTTCCGGCGCGGTGGCGCCGGCACCATCAAAGGTTCGGACTTCGCGGCCATCTGGGGGGGTACTACCCGCGGGCGTTGATGAATGCCGCCCGCCACGATGCCTGGCCGCCATCGGGACTGCCGGCGGGCTCGGATCTGGATTTCATGCGGAAACAGTTGCTGGACGCCTACGACATCCGGTACGGCATCCTCAACTGCCTGTACGGGGCCGGCGGACAGCTCAACCTGGAGTACGGAGCCGCGCTGGCCCGGGCCATCAACGACTGGCAGATCGCCGAATGGCTGGAACCGGAACCCAGGTTGCGGGCTTCCATGGTCGTTCCCTACGAGGATGGGGATCTGGCGGCGGACGAGATCGATCGGGTGGGAGGTCATCCCGGGTTTGTTCAGGTTCTCCTGCTGGTTCGGACCAACGAGCCCCTGGGCCGGCCCAGGTACCGGAAGATCTACCAGGCCGCGCTGCGCCGCAACCTGCCGGTGGGCATCCATTTCGGCGGCGCCGGAGCCGGGCCCATTACCGGGGCCGGCTGGCCCTCCCACTACATCGAGGACCATGGGGGCATGCCCCAGGCCTTTCAGGCCCAGGTCATCAGCCTCGTTTGCGGAGGGGTGTTCGAGCAGTTTCCCTCATTGAGGGTGGCCCTGATCGAAGGGGGCTTCGCCTGGATGGCTCCGCTGATGTGGCGGTTGGACCACGCCTGGCGCAAGCTGTCCGAGGAGACCCCCGCGCTCCGACATCCTCCTTCCACCTATGTTCGAAGGCATTTCTGGTTCACCACCCAGCCCATGGAAGAGCCTCCCCGGCCGCGCTACTTCCGGCAGTTGCTGGAGCAGCTCGACGCCGATGACCGGATGATGTTCGCCACCGACTACCCGCACTGGGACTTCGATTCCCCGGAGAGCGCCGTGCCGTCCGGCCTCTCGCTTGAGTTGAGGAAGAAAATCATGTCGGAGAACGCACGCAGCCTCTATGGCCTCGATTAGCACGCCATCGATTCCCCCCGAACTGCCGGCCGCAGCCAGGGCCGGCGCTTTTGGGGCGCCCCCCCTGAAACTGGACGAGCCCAATGGCTGAACATGTGGTAGCCACCCTTGGCGAGATACCGCCCGGCAGCCGGAAAATTGCCGAGGTCGAAGGCCGGTCCATCGGCGTCTTCAACCTGGACGGCGAGTTCGTTGCCCTCCTGAATCGGTGTCCCCACCAGGGAGGTCCCCTCTGCCTGGGCCAGCAGTCCGGCTTGCTGCAGGCCCGCGTCCCGGGCGAGTACCGCTATACCCGCATCGGAGAAATCGTCCGCTGTCCCTGGCACGGTTGGGAGTTCGACCTCAAGACGGGACGGTCGTGGTTCGATCCGGTCAGGACCCGAGTTCGCAGCTATCGGGTGCGGCTTGAGACCCGGGAAGGCGAGAGCAGCGGGTGTGGGGAGGAAACCGGACACCGACCGGGACCCTATCGGGCGGAAACCTTTCCGGTATCGGTCCGGCAGCAATACGTGGTGGTCGAGATTCCCTGAGCGGAAGGGTTCGCCGCGGGTGGGGAATCGTCCTTCCGGCTCTCCCCCGGGCGACCGGAGTCATCAGCCGAAACTTGACGGGAGGTGGATCTTCATGTGGCGAGGACCGGACCTGGCGGTGATCGGGCTCAATCTGGCGGTGATGGTCTGGATCGGCGTCTATTGCGCCCGCAAGAGCAAGTCCTCGGACGCCTATTTCCTGGCCGGACGCAACATGGCCGGATGGGTGGTGGGGATGTCGATGATGGCCACCATCGTCAGCTCCATGACCTTCCTGGCCACGCCGGGGTTTACCTATTCCGAAAACTGGCGCTACATGCCGGCCAACTTCACCTACCTGCTGGCCGCCATCCCCGGGCTTCTGCTGTTCATGCCGCTTTTCAGGCGGGGTGGGTTCCGGTCCGCCTACGAATACCTGGAAAAGCGTTTCGGCGCCTGGGCCCGGCTCTACGCCGGAGGGGCCTTCATCCTGTTCCAGATGTTTCGGCTGGGGGTGATCCTCTACGCGGTCTGCCTGCCCATCAAGGCCATGACCGGGTTTTCGCTCCCCTGGGTGATCGTGATCTTCGGGGTGCTGGTGGCCGCCTATACCATTGCCGGAGGCCTGGAGGCAGTCATCTGGACCGACCTGATCCAGGGTTTCGCCTTGATCCTGGGCGGGCTCATCTGTCTGCCCATCATCTTCGGGATGGTGCCGGGCGGCTTCGGCCAGGTGATGGGAGTGGCGCTGGCCGACGGCAAGCTCTCGGTGGGCAGCACCGCCCTGACCTTCTCCGAAAAGACGGTGTGGGTGACGGCGCTGATGCACCTGTTCCACTTCACCCAGTACATGTGCGTCAACCAGATGACCATTCAGCGCTACCAGGCCATGAGGACCACCGGCGAGGCCCGCAAGGGCATCGTCCTGAGCGCAATCACCACCGTGGCTGTCTGGGTGTTCTTCAGCTTCATCGGGACGGCCCTCTACGTCCTCTACAAGTACAATCCGGCTCCGGAAGTGAGTACCCTGCTGCCGGAGGAGGTCTACCCCTTCTTCATCCTCAGCCACGTCCCGGCCGGAGTGGCCGGCTTCGTGATCTCGGGACTGCTGGCGGCGGCCATGTCGACCCTGGATTCCAGCATCAATGCCTCGGCGGCCACGGTCACCACCGACTTCTATCGACGGCTGCTGGCCCCCGACCGGTTGGAGCGCCATTACGTCACCTTTGGAAGATGGATCTCGGCGTTCTTCGGAGTGGTCATGATCGCCATCGCCCTGGTCATTCACTTCACCCGCACCGAGACTTTGCAGGATCTTCAGGCCACCCTGATCTCCATCATGAGCGGGGGTCTGCTGGGGCTGTTCCTGCTGGGTCTGTTGACTCGACGGGTGGACGGCCGCTCGGCCCTCCAGGCCACCATGGTCACCCTGGCGGGGGTCTGCCTGTGGCTGTTCATCGACAGCCGGTTTGGCACCGAGCTGTTTCCCTCCCTTGCCGCCCTGCTTCCCGACAAGTTCTGGATCATCGTGCTGGGCAACACCTTCCTGTTCGTGCTGGGGGTCCTGCTGAGCTACGGATCCCGGCGCAAGCCGGGCCGGGACCTCACCGACCTGACCGTCTGGACCGGAAAGACCCGTGACGCGCAAGCCTGAAGGGGATCCTACCCCGGGTAGGACAGGTTCTCCTCCAGGGGATAGAGGGAACGCCGCACGTTTCGGTAGCTGAAGTGGGCGGGGTTGGCGCTGGTGGACCCGGGCGTGTCCACTAGGATGGTGCGGCGGGCGATGGGTTCGTAGGCTGCCCGGGGGGCGACCACGCCCTTGACCACCAGGATCTTCTTTTCTTCAGGCTTGAGCCCCAGGGTCCGGAGCTGCTCCAGGCTTCGGGGGGCCATTCGAATGCTGGTCAGCACCAGGGTGTTCTGGCGCGGCGTTTCCAGCACCGCCGTTACGCCCTGGTCGAAAACTCCCTGGCCGCCGTGCCGCGGCCGGCTTTCGGTGGAGCGCCCGTCGGCGATGGACCGGATGCGGCCTTCGACCCGCAGGGGACGGCCGTGGAGGGCGTCGCACTTGGCGCCTACCGTCAACTCGATCGACTGCCGAACCCCTCTCTGCACGCAGGCGGAGACGGCCTCGGGATCGTAGAGCGGCACCAGCGCCTCCGAGGCCTGCTGGCGCAGGATCTCCTCCAGCAGGATGGTGGAGTCCCCCGGGCTGCCTCCGCCCACGTTGTCCCCCACATCCAGCAGCACAACGGGGCCGCCTGCTTCCCGGGCGGCGTTGCGCACGGCCTCGGCCGGACCGGGAAGGTCGCTGAGAAATTCCCTCCGGCGCCGCCAGGCCCTTTCCGCCAGCCAGCGGGCCGCCTTGCGCGCCAAGTCCTTGTCTCCGTCGGCGATAGCCAGAAAGGAGGCTCCCATCTCTTCCACGTCGGAATAGTAGAAGCCCATGGCGGCGCTGGCCGAGAGAATCCCCGGCCAGCCCAGCACCGACTCGACGTCCCGGTAGAGGTCCCTGGCGGGGGCCTCTTCCGTGTACTGCCGGGTGATGTTGAGCAGCAGGGGAGGGCGCTCCAGGGCCTGGACCGGGACAATCTCCCCTCGGAGCGCACGCGCCATCAAGCCGGCTGCCTCCAGTCCGCGCTCCCTCTGGTCCAGGTGGGGGTTGGACCGGTAGACCACGATGCCGCTGGTGTTGCGGGCCATCTTGTCGGAGATGTTGGCATGCAGGTCGATCACGGCCAGGATGGGAATGCGGGGCCCCAGGACCTGGCGGAAGCGGGCGGCCAGCTCTCCGTCGGCGTCGGGGTGGCTCTCGGCCACGGCCGCCCCGTGCAGGGCCACCAGCAGCCCGTCCAGGGGCAGGGCCGCGCGCAGGGCCCCGGTCAGGTCGGCAGCCAGCTCTTCGAAGGAATCGCCGGGAATGGGGGCCGAGGGGACGCCGTAGGTGGCCAGCAGCGGCACCGGCTCGAACCGATGTTCCCGGGCGCCCTCCAGGAATCCGCCGAGCTGGTGGTGGGTGCTCTCCCAGCGCTCCAGCAGCGCCTCCCCTCTGGTAAAGCTGGTGTCCTTGAAGTGCTGATAGGGCGTGGGAATGGGGGAAAAGCTGTTGGACTCGTGCAGAAATCCGGCGATGCCGACGCGTTTCATGGGGACTCCCGGCTGGGATCCTGGAGGCCGGCGGATCAGGTCAGGCGCTGGAAGCCGGTCTGCTTGACGGGGCCTCCGATGCGCCGCTCGATGTCTCCCCTCTCGATGGCCTCGGCCAACTCCGCAAACACCGGATCCACGGCGGCGGCGTAGGCTTCCACGTGATGGGGCTGGTGAGCCAGGGTGAGCTGGACCCGCGGCGCCGCCATGTAGCCGGCCTTCAGCATGCGCACCGTGAACAGCGTCTCCAGGGCCAGGACCTTCGGATGGTCCAGCACGAAGCCGGCGTTCACGTTGTGGCCGTTGACGGACAGCGGCAGGCCATGCTTGGCCCCCAGCGAGAGCCAGACCTGCTTGATCTGCTCGCCGATTCGGTCCACGTGGCCGACCACGTCGATGCGCATCATCTTGCGAATGGCCGCCAGCGCCGCCGCCGGGCCCACTCCCTCGGTCCAGAAGGAGCTGGAGATGAAGGATCCCTGGGCCGCCTGCATGGTGGCCTCGTTGCCGATCACCGCTCC
Organism: Terriglobia bacterium; assembly: GCA_963665655.1. Classification (GTDB taxonomy): domain Bacteria; phylum Acidobacteriota; class Terriglobia; order Versatilivoradales; family Versatilivoraceae; genus Versatilivorator. The sequence goes on along the minus strand of OY762429.1, from coordinate 963,943 downwards.
CATGGGGTGCCCGTTGGCCGTCGACTTGGCGAAGACCGCCATATCGGGGTCGACGCCATACAGGAGGTGGGCTCCTCCCAGGGCGTGCTTCCAGCCGCTGGAGACCTCGTCGAAGATCAGCTTGGCGCCGTGTTTGCGGCAGAGATCCTTCACCCCCTGCAGGAAGCCGGGAGGGGGATGGTCGCCTCGAGTGGCTTCCATGACTACGGCCGCCAGGGGCTCGCCGCTGGTCTCGAAGATCCGCTCCAGTTGATCCAGCCGGCCGAACTGGAAGGGAAGGGTGGTGCCGCCCAGATTGAAGGGCACGCCGGCCGCATCCAGGCCCTTCAGCAGGTGGTCTCCCAGTCGGTCCTGGTCGGTGCCCACGTTGGTGGCCATGTACCAGTCGTGCCAGCCGTGGTAGCCGCAGATGGCGACCCTCTGGCGCCGGGTGGCCGCCCGGGCGATGCGCACGGCCACCGTCAGGGACTCTCCTCCGGCCCGGGTGAAACGGGCATTTTGGGCCCAGGGGTGCAACTGCAGCATCAGGCGGGCCACCTCGACCTCCTCGGGTACGTTCAGGGTGCACATGGACCCGAGCTGGACCCTGCGCAGCACGGCCTCGGTGACATCGGGGTCGGCATAGCCCAGCAGGCAGGACCCGATGCCGTTGAAGCTCATGTCGGTGAGGTGGCGCCCATCCATGTCCACGATGGTGCAGCCGCGGGCTTCCTTGTAGTAGGCCGGCCACTGTTGGGGCGCGAACAGTTCAGGACGCTTGCTCAGAAGGTTGGTTCCTCCGGGAATCAGCTTCTTGGCCACCTGGTAGAGCTGCTGGCCCCGGCCGACCTTCTGCTCCCCGATTCCAAAGAGCTGGTAGGCGTTGCGGTAGAAGATCCGCTCGATGTCGGCGTCGGTCATGTGCCGGTTCCGGCAACCCTGCTTGAGGGCCAGCAGGCTCTCCAGCCCCAGCACCGTGTGGGATCCGAAGGCGGTCGTGGACCAGTCCAGGTTGGCTGTGCCCATCCAGACGAAGCCGTCGCCGATGCTCACCGCCCTCCCCCGCAGCTCGGAGACCGGGAAGTCGGTACCGAAAAGGAGGCGGCCGGGTCCGAAGAGTCTCAGGATCTCTTCCACGGGCTGGGGTTCGCAGATGGCCGAGTTGTCGAAGAAGACGTTGTCGAGTCCGCGCAGCGACTCCAGGCCTTCCAGTCCATGCCCGGCGTTGAAGCTGCGGGCGCAGTGGGCCAGGATGAGGTTGGCGCCGGGATAGCGCAGGCAGTGCCGGCGGATGTATTCCTGATTGGCGGGATCGGCCAGGGCCCGCGGTTTGACCAGGTGCAGCATGATGGCCAGGCCCCGTCTGTGGGCGATTTCCCAGGCCCACTCCGGAAGGAACTCCTCGATCTCGGCGTTGTAGGGGTCCTCCCTGGCGGCATAGACCAGGTAGACCTTCATGCCCGCGAATCCCTCCGAGGCGATCTGTGCGTCCACCCGGTCCGGGTCGTCCTGGGGATGGATCAGCATCAGGGCCTTCAACCGCTCCTCCCGGCCGGTCTCCGCCGCCAGGAATCGGTTGGCGGCGGCCATGTCCACGTCCCGGCGCGGCATGCCGAAAAACAGTCCGCCCTTGGCCGTCCGGTCCCCCATCCATTTCGAGACCTGGCGCCGGTAGGCGGCCCAGCCGCCGGGGTCGGGGGCATCCTTGAGATAGCTGCCGGCATAGGTCGGCCCGATGTGGGACCGCTCGTAGAAATGGGCATGGGCGTCAAAGGCCTCCGGCGGGACGAAGCTCCTGAGGTGGCTTTGGAACAGCTCGGCGTCTTCCGGGCGGACCTCGAAGTCGCACGCGGAGGAGACGGTGACGGCGGCAGAAGATGAATCTTTTCCCATGTCGATCGGCTCCTGGAGAAATGGCAACGATACCCTGGACTTCAGACCCGTGGGTCCCGCCTCGGATCGGGTGCGAGGCCGGTGGGGATGGCTTGGGCTGACCCAAGGCACTCCATACTACTGGATTGCGCACCGGACGCCAACCGGGATTGGGCCGGGGCCATTTTTTGTTCAAGCCCATCGACTGACCTCTCCCCCGGCTCAACCGTGATAGAATTGGTATCGTAATGGCGAAAGGAGCGGGCCATGGAAAACCAGTGGAGTCAGTGGGTGCCCTTGTTTGGCTTCGGTTCCGTTGTGACCATCCTCATTGCAATTATCGGGGTGGGTATAGGACTGTGGCGCAATGCTGGAAACGCTCATAAGGCTATTGCTGAGAACATAGCTAAGCTGGACAGCAAGCTGGAAAGCAAGGTGGATGGCGTAACTGCCCGTTTTGACGGCAAGTTCGATTTCCTGGCTAGCGAAGTTACCAGCTTGAATACTGACATGGCCAAGGCTACAACAAACATTGGTTGGATCAAGAAACAGCTTGGCGGACCAAGCAGTGACAGCTAGGGAGAGGCGAAAGGGGGAGCCGGTGCCAGACGAAGTGTTATTTACCCACTATAATTTGGGGAAGCTTCAAAACCGTGTTGATGTGCTAAGCCACGCAATCGTTGTGGCTCTGCGCCACACCTCTCCCCAAGCCAAAGCTGTAATCAGAAAAGAATTTCAAAGACTTCAGGAAGCACGCCAAAAAGAGGTGATGAAGGGGCTTAGCAGCCGAGTGGAATACCAGCGGGGCCAGATCGATGGCGAAGCATATATGTGGGGCTTCCTGGATCAAGGCCTTTCAGGTTAAGGGAACACAGCCAATGAAAAAGCCGAACCGCACTACCAAGATCCCCCGCACCCCTCGCATCAAAGCAGACCGCCACAAAGACGACCTCCGTCACGTACTCCTCTCCAAGTGGAACTATCGTGCCAGGGAAGGCTTCTACAGCGAGTTGCGATTCCGGATGTGGATCGACGCAGCCCCCGCACAGGTCATCCACAACAGGTAGGGATGTAATAAGGGGACTGCAGCCAGCTTATCTTTAGTAAGTCTACTATAATTAGTGGTTTAAGATATCCAGGTTGCAGGCCGTGCAGAAGCGTCCCGTCCCGGTTATCCTGTGCATCCTGTGCATCGATGTTCAATGGTTGGTCCTTCTCGATCGATCCGCCCCGTTACGTACGGCCGCTATGCCCAACACTCGGTTGCGGCGTTTCGTTTCAGTTGACCAGGCGACCGAGACTGGTAAGCCCGAGCCTCCAATCCGCCCCCTGTGGGCAAGATGCCCGCGCTCCCAATCCATGCATGAGAGACCTCGCCCCTTTCCTGCCCTTCCAGACCCAAACTAAAGAATGGCCCTGGAGATTGACCGGTTTACCCCCCCGGAGGGCGCTGGGCTGTGATAGATTCTGCACTGAACGTGAGGAGGGGCTCCACGGCATCCGGCTGGCGGTAGGGCCCGGTTGCGGTCACTGGAGTCAACGAGAAAGCGATCATGGAGGAGCGTTGCAGATGACCAAGAGAGATTTGCTCGGGCTGGCGGTCTTGTGTGCTTTCGGCGTCTTGGGGCTGGCCGCCTGTCAACAGGCGCCGGTGGAAGAGCCGGCTCCGGCGGGGCCGCCCTTCAGTTCCGCCATCGAAGTGGACGGCACTCTCTATCTGTCCGGCCAGGTGGGGCTGGACCCGGAGACCCGGGAGATGGCCTCGGGAATCGAGGCCGAGACCCAGGTCACCATGGAGAACCTGAAGCGGGAACTGGAGGCCAAGGGGTACAGCTTTTCCGACGTGGTGGCCACCCACGTCTGGCTGATCGATATGGGTGAGATCGGCCCGATGAGCAAGGTCTATCGCTCCTTCTTGGAGCAGGACAAGCTGCCCAGCCGCACCACCGTCGCCGTCTCGGAACTGGCGCTGGGAGCCCGCGTGGAAATCGCCATGGTCGCCGTGCGGGGAGAGAAGACGTATGTCTATCCCGAAGGGACCGAGCCCGGCAAGGCCCCTTACAGTCCCGGCGTGCTGGCGGGCGACCGCCTCTTCGTGTCGGGACAGGCCGGAGTCATTCCGGGGACCCTGAAGCTGGTCGAGGGCGACATCAAGGCGCACGTGACTCAGACCCTCAAGAACATCGAGACCGTGCTGAAGGCGGCCGACATGGATTTCTCCAACGTGGTCTCGACCGAAGTCTTCATGACCAGCGGCGACTATTTCGGACCCATGAGCGACACCTACGTTTCCATGGTGCCCGATCCCAAGCCGGCCCGGGTGCCCATTCTGGTCTCGGCAATTCCGCTCAATTCACCCGTCGAAATCACCATGATCGCCAGCCGAGAGGAAAAAACGCCGGTGCTGCCTGAAGGCATGGGGCCGAGCAGCGCTTACAGCCGCGGCCTCAAGGTGGGCAACACCATGTACATCGCCGGGGTGTTCAGCGCCAAGGAGACGGTGGAAGAGCGAGTGAACGATTGCCTGGACCGGGTGAAGCAGATCTACGAGGCCGGCGGATTCAGCATGAGCGACGTGGTCGAGGCCAGGGTCTACCTCAAGGATTGGGAGGATTATGGCGGAATGAACGCCGCCTATCGGAAGTATTTCCCTGAAAATCCCCCCACCCGGGCCACCATGGAAGTCCCCGATTCACCCGGAACCACCAAAATCGGGATGGCCTTCGTGGCCGCCAAGCCCGCGGCTGAATAGCCCCGCCCCCCGCCCCATGCGACGGGGCGGCTCATGGGGGGCGAAACAGGGGTGTTCACGTAAGTAAGGCGCGGGGATCAAGTATTGCGGCGTGCCTGCCGGAACGATCCGCAAAAATTTCATAATCAAGCAAAAACGCCGACAAAATACCCCGAAAAAACCCTGACGAAATTTGACGTTCGACACCTGCAGGTATAAAATGCTGAGGCGTTTAAAACTAAATTCCGAAGGGTTGTCGGACACTTGCCGCTGCAAGTGGTTTGGGGGTTGTATGAGCTACCTGGTGGTTCTCGTTGCAATTGCCGCTCACCTCATGGCTGTCTCACTTCATGGGGAGGAACAGAAGCCCAGCTTCGAAGCCGATATCCGGCCCATTTTCGAGGCTCACTGCATCGCCTGCCACCGGGGCGCATCCGCCCAGAGCGGGCTGGTCATGGAGACGGTCGGGGCGCTTCTCAAGGGCGGCGAAAAGGACGGTCCGTCGATCATTCCGGGCAGGAGCGCCGAGAGTTCTCTTCTCCTCTATTTGAGGGGCGAGCGCCAGCCCCAGATGCCCATCGGGGGCGATCCGCTGCCGGAGGAGCAGATCGACCTGATCGCCCGCTGGGTCGACCAGCTTTCCCCCGAGTCCGGCAATTCGAGCCAGGAGGCGACTGACACGGCTGCCGTTGACGCCTCCGCCCATCAGTTCGAAACAGCCGTCAAGCCACTCCTGGAGCAGCACTGCTTTACCTGCCATTCCATCCAGAACCACCAGAGCGGACTGGTGCTGGAAACCATGGCCTCCCTGCTGAAGGGAGGATCCCTGGGCGGTCCGGGTGTGATTCCGGGCAATAGCACTTCCAGCCCGCTCATCCAGCGGCTGCGCGGCGAGAAGGCCCCGCAAATGCCCCTGAACGGGGAACCCCTGTCGGAAGAGCAGGTCGAGTTGATTGCCCGCTGGATCGACGAACTGCAGGTGGCCCCTGTCCACGAAACGGCTGAGGCCGAAAAGCCTGCCTGGCCCTGGACCCCGTTGGAAAGGCCGGCCGTCCCCGAGGTGAAGGGGAAGAGATGGGTCAAGAACCCCATCGATGCCTTCGTGTTGGCCAAGCTTGAAGAAAAGGACATGGAGCCGGCTCCTTCCGTTACCAAGCGGCAGTTGCTGCGAAGGCTCTATTTCGATCTGATCGGATTACCTCCGACTCCGGACGAGATGGAGGCCTTTCTCCAGGATGACTCGCCTGAAGCCTACGGGAATGCCGTGGAAAGGCTGCTGGCCGACTCCCGTTACGGCGAGCGCTGGGCCCGGCACTGGATGGACGTGGTGCGTTACGGCGATTCGGTGGGAGGAGGGCTGGACTATCCCTTGCCCCACATGTGGCGCTACCGGGACTACATCATCCGGGCCTTCAACCAGGACAAGCCCTACGACCGCTTCGTCAAGGAGCAGATTGCAGGGGACGCCTTCAGGTTTTACGGGGAGGAGGGGAGGATTGCCACCGCCTTCATGAACCTGCAGGTGCAGGTGGAGGGATCGGGCGACCAGCGGCGCGATTTCCTGACGGATGTGGTGAACACCACGGGGTCGGTGTTTCTGGGTGTCACCCTGGGATGCGCCCGCTGTCACGACCACAAGTACGACCCCATCACCCACAAGGACTACTACCGCATCGAGGCCTTTTTCGCCCCCATGCCCAAGCCGCAGCCCCAGTCGGTGGCGTTCACCCAGTACGAACTCCCCAGGCAGAATCCCGAGATCTGGGAGCGCAAGGCCAAGGAATGGGAGGAGCGGCTCAAGAAACGCAAGGAGTGGGCCGCCGGGCTACGCAAGCAGGTCAGCGAGTTGACCGATCCGCATCGGATTCTGATGTCGCCGCTCGACCTCAAGGACTGGGTGGTGGCCGACCTGAAACGGGTGCCCTTTCCCACCAGCGAGCTGGTGCCCGAGGAGATCAGCAAGCAGTTCTCCCTGATCGGAAGGCAGAACGCCCGCTTTGCCAATCCCAACGATCCCGACCGCTACAAGCCCATGGCCTACGTGCCCGCGGAGCCGCTGGGGAGCACAGGGTATGCACCGACCACCTTCCTGCTCAAGGGAGGCGACCCCGATCTCAAGCAGGAAGTGATAGAGCCCGGGTTTGTGGTGGCGGCCAGCGGGGATCCCGAGCCGGTGGACCTGAAGGGCTGGAGCGGGAGCCGGCGCAAGAAGCTGGCCAGTTGGCTGGCAAGCCCGGAGAATCCTCTGACTCCTCGGGTCATGGTGAACCGGATCTGGCAACACCACTTCGGAAAAGGGCTGGTGAAGACTCCCAGCGATTTCGGCAAGAACGGCGGGGGCACCGTCCATCCGGAGCTGATCGACTGGCTGGCGGCCGAGTTCATCCAGAAGAGCTGGAGCATCAAGGACATGCACCGCCTGATGGTGCATTCCAACCTCTACCGCCAATCCCTGAACAATCCTCGCGCCAAGGAATACGAATCCATTGACAGCGCCAACCGCTACCTGTGGCGGATGCCGCCCCTCCGCCTGGAGGCCGAGGTCATTCGCGACAGCATCCTGGCGGTGAGCGGCGACCTGAACCTGCTGGCCGGCGGGCCCAGCTTCTTTCCCGACCTGGAAGACGACATGATGAAGCGCGCCCGGACCTGGTGGGAGCCCGATTCCGAGGAGGAGCGCAACCGCCGAAGCGTCTATATGCTGCAACAGCGGGTGCTGGTGTCACCCTTGATCTCGGTTTTCGACGGGCCCAACATCAGCGAGAGCTGCGATGTCCGGGAGGTCACCACCGTAACGCCTCAGGTGTTTGCCCTGTTCAACAGCAAGTTTGCCCACGAGAAAAGCCACTCCATGGCGGAGCGGATCCTGCGGGAGGTGGGAACGGACCCGGGCCGGCAGGTGGAGCGCGCCTTCCAGTTGGCCTTGCAGCGGCAGCCGACCGAAGTGGAAAAAATCCGAGGCATGCAGTTTCTGGGAGTTCAATCGGACGTGCCGGGGACCGAGCTGAGTCTCACGCAGGCAGCCTATTCCCCGGAGAGTGCCGAGAGCCTGCCGTCCAAGGGCAAGAACGGCAGGTCTCTGTCGGACTTTTGCCTGGCCATGTTTAATCTCAACGAGTTTATTTTCCTGCAGTAGGCGAAGGAGTTCGTTCGCAGCCTGCGAAAGAGTGGGGCACTGATGCTGATCAAACCGCAATTCGATCAATGTGGGAACGTCGAGGTGCAGGATCCCGGGTCGGGGGAACTGGGCCGCAGGGATTTCCTGTTCCGTATGGGCCGGGGCATCGGGGGGACAGCCCTGTCCTACATGCTGGCCCGTGACGGCCTGCTGGCCAAGGGGACCGGGGCCGGAAACCCGCTGGCCCCCAAGGCCCCCCATTTCGCTCCCAAGGCCAAGGCCTGCATCTTCCTCTTCATGGGCGGCGCTCCCAGCCAGATGGATACCTTCGACCCCAAGCCGATTCTGGCCAAGTACCACGGCAAACCCATCACCCGCATTTATGGGAGCCTGGAAAAGCGGATCTACGTGGGCAGCCCCTTCAAGTTCGCCAAGCACGGCCAGTGCGGGATGGAAGTCTCGGAGATTTTCCCCCACCTTTCCACCTGCGTGGATGATATTGCCGTGGTGCGTTCCCTGCACACCAACTCCAACAGCCATCCCACCGGGTTCATTCTGATGAACACCGGGGTGCAGGAGCCCGGCGCGGCTCCCTCCATGGGGTCCTGGCTGGTTTACGGACTTGGAACCGAGAACCAGAACATGCCCGGGTTCGTGGTCCTGCCCGATGGGGGAATCCAGGGCGGGATCGCCAACTACTCCAACTCCTATCTGCCCACCGCCTATCAGGGCACGCTGATCAACCCCAAGGGCGTTCCCATCGTGGATCTGAAGCCCCCCAGCGGGGTGACCGTGAAGCAGCAGAGCGAGACGCTGGGCTTGATCAACGACTACAACCGGGGCTATATCGACTCGGATCCCGGCAACGGCGCTCTGCTGGGCCGGATGAAGAGTTACGAGTTGGCCTTCCGCATGCAGATGGCCGTGCCGGAAGCCCTGGACGTCGACCGGGAACCCGAGAAGATCAAGGAGCTGTACGGGTTGAACGACAAGATCGCCGAGCCCATGGCCCGCCGCTGCCTGATGGCGCGGCGCATGGTGGAACGAGGCGTGCGGTTCGTGCAGGTCTATTGCGGAGGATGGGACTCCCATTCGGATATCGACGGCGGACACCGGCGCTGCGGTCTTCGCAGCGACCAGCCGGTTGCCGGGCTGTTGAAGGATCTGAAGCAGAGAGGCCTGCTGGACGAGACCCTGGTGGTTTGGGGCGGTGAGTTCGGCCGGACCGCCGACAATCACATGTCCTTCTTCAGGGCCCACCCCGGGCGCGACCACAACGAGAAGGCCATGGTGACCTGGTTCGCCGGAGCTGGAGTCAAGGGAGGAACGGTGGTGGGCAACACCGACGAAATGGGAATCGAGGCCGCCGAAAACGTCTACCACCTGCATGACCTCCACGCCACCATCCTCCACCTGATGGGGTTGGACGACATGCGGCTCACCTACTACCACGCGGGCCGCTTCAAGCGCCTCACCGACCTGGGTGGCCGGGTCATGAAGGAGATCGTGGCCTAGTCTCCCGCTCTATCGACCAATCACTCCCTCCAAGGGAGAAATTCATGGCCACCGCCGTATTCGACACCTTGAAGGCCAGCGATACCCTCAAAGCTGCCGGCGTTGAAGCCAAGCAGGCCGAAGCCATCGTTCACACCATGGCCGGCGCCTTCGAGGATACGGTTGCCACCAATGCCGACCTGATCGAAGTCAAAGCCGACCTCAGGCAGGAAATCGCATCCACCAAGGCCGAACTTAAGCAGGATATCGCTTCCACCAGGGCTGACATCGCCATCGTCAAGGGCGATATCAGGTTGCTGAAGTGGATGATCGGAGTTGTCCTGGCTTGTGTCGTCTTTCCCATTCTCAAATCCTTCCTGCTGTAGACTACGTTATTGAGTCGATCCTGCCGCAGGCTGCACCACCTGCTGGGCCTGGGTTCCCTTGGGAGTCGCCTTCTCGGCCTTGTTCAGTTGCTGAAAGATGCGGACCTGCTCCCTGGCCTCCTCGATTTTTCCCATCCTCCTCAACACCTTGGCCAGTTGGATATAGGCCTGTTTTCTCTTGGGCTCCCGTGCCACCACTTGCCTGAGCAGCCTCGCGGCCTTCTCGAATTCTCCGGCTTTCATATAGATATCGCTTAGATCCGCCAAGGCGGGCACCCCGCCCTGATTGAGGCGGATCGCCTCTTCGAACAGGGCGGTTGCCTCCACGGTCTTCTGCTGATGGGCCAGCACCCTTGCCAGCCCCAGCCTGGCTCCGGCCATCAGTTCCGGGTCGCCTTCGATCATGGGGAGGAGCTTTCTGAGGTGGGTTTCGGCTTCCCGGAAGCGGCCCATGATCTCCAGGTCCAAGCCGCCGTTGTACAGGACCAGCGGGTAGTCGGGAAACCGCTCCAGCAGGTCAAGCGAGGTTTCAAACGCCATCTGATAGTTCTCGTCTTTGCGATAGGCGCTCAGCAGGAGCAGATGCACGTCGGGATCTTCCGGGAATCGGTCAATCAATCCCTTGAGGCTACGGATGGCGTCCGTGTACTCGCCCCCGTCAATCATCACCTTGCTCAACAGAAAGACGGCCTTGGGCTCCTCCGGTTGCAGCTCCAGGACCTTGCCGAGGGACTGTTTGGCTTCAGTGAGCTGCTTCGCTTCCAATTGGCGCATGGCCCGCAGCAGCAGGGCCGGGACAAAGTCCGGCTGGAGCCGGAGGGCTTTGTCCAACAGTGGCCCCACGAGGTCGATCCGATCGGTTCTGGACAGGGCCAAAGCGAGCAGGTAGTGGGCTTCGGCGGATCGGGGCAGGCGTTCTACGCTCCGGGTCAACAGGGGGAGCGCCTCCCGATGGAGATTCCTCTCGGTCAGCAGCCGGCAAATCGACAACAGGGCTTCCGGGTCGGTCCGGGCCGCCCGCTCCATCGTGGCGGCGATCTGCAGGGCCCGGGAGATTTGGCCGGTTTCGAGCAGGGCCTGGCACAGGTAGAAGAGGGCCTCCGGAATGGCATCGATCCTGGGTTGGAGAGGTTGCAGCGAATCGACGCATTGGGTGTATTTCCCGGCTTTGCAGTAGACGATGCCCAGCCTGATCCTGGAGAATTCAAGCCCGGGGCTGAGGGTCAGAGACTCGCGATAAGCCTGCTCGGCCTGGTCCAGCTTGCCCTGGTTTTCGCAGATGAAACCCAGCAGACGATAACCGTCGGGGGTGGGCTGATCGGACAGCAGGGACCGGACCGACGCTTCCGCTTCGGCCAGCCTGCCGGCCTGGGCCTGCTCCACCGCCTGGCGGAAGCGCGGGTCCATGCCCTGAGCAGCTACGGAGGCTTGGACCAGTGCGAATCCAGTCAGGCCAATGACGCTGATGGCAATTTTTAGGTGGAGGGAATTCACGGGAGTGGAGTCAACGGTTGAGGTCTGAATTCAAGAGATTGCCCTCAGATTTTAACATGGGCTTGGGACTCTTGATCCTGTGCATCCTGTCAATTGATGTAGTTTGATTAACATCGATGCACAGGATATACAGGATTATCTCTCTCGGACATTCCCCCTCAAAGTGGAAGTGCCCCCCGGGAGCGCGGGCGTCCCGCCCGCATGCTCTTCCTTCCGATGCTTCCGCCGCCGCCTTCGGGCTTGCACCCGAGAGCAGGTGCTGTCGCCGCCTACGCGGCTCGACTCTTGAGCCAACCCTATCCAATGGCTTGCGCCCGGCTTACGCTGCCGTTCCCAAGGGGACGTTGCTCTCGTTGCCAAACGGGGAGGCCTCAAGGCACCTCCAGCTTCACCAGCGAGGCAAAGTGCTGCCGCGGCTTCGCCGCTCAACTCGAATCCAGGCTGCATCGATACACAGGATTTTTCAGGAAACGGCTGGCTTGAAATCCCGGGCATCGGCAAGCCCGCACCGGATCATCGCCCCAGCCGGATTCCGGTGCCATAACCTCTCGTCCTGTTTATCCTGTCCATCCTGTGCATCGATGTTCGCTGATGCAACCAACCGGGCTAGCGGAACCTGTCCCTACTCTCGAAAGCTCATGAAGCTGGGTTGTTTCACTCACGGTTGATCCGCACGGCAGAGCGGGGGCGGGGCTTGCCAAGGTGTCGGGGGAGGAGGGGCGGTCCAACCACCGTCTCAGCGTCTTCGCCGCCGGCCTTCGCGCCTGCGCGAGCCGGAGGAGGCCGCTTCCGGCCCTTGGGAAGATGCCGGTTTTCTCAGCGCCGTGGCCCGGCGGGCGGTCAAGAGAACTGCGATAAAGAGGAAGAGGGCTCCGACGGGGACCAGCAGGATTCCCAGTCCGGGGTCGCCGCCATGGATCACCACCCCGCCCAGCAAGAATCCTCCCGGCAGAAAAAGGGTGGCGCCCATCAGGCAGGGCGAAGCCAGGCGGGCCAGGCGCACCGTGTCTGCCGCCAAATGAGGCAAGGTGACCGCAAAGGCCAGGTTAACCAGGGAGAGCAGGACCCCGTGCGCATGGGCCAGGGTCCACATGAACCGCCGGGTTTCGTTGGCCACGTCCAGGTACCAGCCCACCTTGAATCCATGCAGCGATTCCAGCACGATTCCCAGGGTCAGGAAGCAGAGCAGGAACCACCAGCCGAAGCGCAGGTGGCGGTGGAGGTAGGTGGCGGTGGCGGTTTCGGCGGCCGTGGGAGTTGAGTCCTGTTCCAATTCCGAATGCCTCCCGTTTCGCTACTGCGGGATGAGGTGCGCTATTCGGCCAGGCTGACGACACGATCGTCCCGCTGGCGGAGCAGGCGTTCCTGCAGGTCCCGGTTCACGGCGCCATTGGCGTCGATAAGGACCGCCGGCTTGTCCGCGCCATGGGGAAGACCCTGCCAGCGCTCCAGCACCTCTCGATGGGCCGCCGCCCTCACCTCTGTGGGACCGAAGAATTCGTAGCTCCAGTCGGAGAAGGCCTCCGACCGCCTCAGGGAGCGCGCGGCAATGAAGCGCACGGCATCGTAGGGGTCTTCCAGGAGCTGTCCCAGGAAGGGCGGCATCCAGTCCGATCCCGAAATCTGGCGGGCCGAATCCCAACCCAGGCTCCACGCCATCAGAGCCCTCTGCCCGGCGTCGCCCCGCAGCAGCCACAACAGGGAGGCCGCCACCGAGCGCTCCTCCCAGGACAGCTCGGGCCTGGGGACATCGTACCACTCCTCCAGGTGAGAAGCCGCCCAGTCCAGGGTCTTGTCCAGGTGACACTGGTTGCAGGCGTTGGGACGTCCGGTTTGCAGACTGGCCTGCACCGTGGGGGTGTCGATCTGGTGGCTGCGGATGGCCTTGAGGATTCCGTAAGTGGTGTAGGGCATGTGGCAGTTGTAGCACCGGCTGCCGCTGGAGGCCGGCGCATGCCGGGCTTGAGCTGGTCGACGGCCCACTGGCTCAGGGGCCGGGGATCCTCCGGCGACTGGTGCATGGCGTGGCAGGAAAGGCAGGACAGCTCCCCCCGTTGAAAGCAGGGGGTTTCGATCAGGCCGTTGAACTCCCTCCCCGAAACCCGAACCATGCCGTCCGACCAGAACTTCTCCTCCCAGTAAGTGGGCTTGCGCTTTGCCAGTTGTTGCTGCCGCGGCTTCTCCTTGTCCTGGAGCCGGACCACCAGCTTGCTTTCCGAAAGCACCTGGCCGGGCCGGTAGGGATAGCCGTGGTCCATCCACTGTTGGAAGTCGTCTTTCTCGTAGAATTCCAGGATTCCATGACACTGGCCGCAGACCTGGGAGGAAAGGTCATGAGAGAGGCGAGCCGGTTGCACGATGGAGGGGTCCGGGGTCCCATTCAGGTGAAAGCCGTAGCGGCGCAGGGGATTGCGGTTGAGCAGGACGTGTTCCTCGCCCGGCCCGTGGCAGGCCTCGCAGGCGATGCCGAACTCGGCCACCCGGGTATCGAAGCTCAACTCGGTCATGTCCACGTTGGAGCGGCCCCACTCGGGTGAACGTGTTTTCCCCTGGGTGGTGTGGCACTTGATGCAGGCCATGTTCCAGGCGCCGGGCCGAGCAGAGTTGATCTGGGGCGCGGGCGGCGTGAGGAAGGTGGCGTTGCGGGGAATCCACTGCTGTTCCTCGATCAGGTAAATGTAGGGGATCTGACCCAGCTTGCGGCTGTGCCCGGTGGCATACCAGTAGACCTGCATGTGGTGGGAGCCGGTGATCATGGCCAGCCGAAGACGGCGGGGCTGGTCGCCCGGGCCTGCCTTGTCCATCTGGAACCACACGTCCCGGCCGTGTCGCAGCAGGCGAAAGGTCTGGCCCATAAAGGAGAAGGGCTGGTTGATGGGTCCGGCAACCGTATCGGCGTCAGCCACCTGGGTCATGGTTCGATGAAAGGAGCCGTACCAGGTTCTATAATTGTCGGGGTGGCAGGACTGACAGGACTGGGACGAAGAGTAACCGCCTTCCCGGACCTGGATGGGCCGATTTCGTGGGGGGCGGTCATCGGCCGCGCGACGGTAGTCGGAGAGGTTGCAGGCTGCAGCCAGGAGGCAGACCAGGATCAACATAGCCGCCTGGCAAATTCGGCTGAACCAGTCACCCACCATTGCGCTCCCTCTGTGCCTGATTGGCCGATCTCGCGCCCTGCGGTGCGGATCATGCGAGGAAAAACGGCCAATCGTCAATAAAGACGAACCACGAATGAACACGAATAGACACGAATACGAATGGATCTCTTTCAGTCCTTCTTCGTGGCCTTTCGGGAACAAGGACCCTGTCCCGTTGATCCGGTTTTCTAATTATTTAACATGGATGCACAGGATGCACAGGATAATCAAGACGAGACGCTGTTGCACACGAAGCTGACTCCCTCGATGATCCGGGGCGCCTGCGAAGTGATTTCCAGGGGCTTGGGAGCCAATTCCCGGATTCTGGTTGGATGACTCTTTTTTGTTGTTTCAGACCAGCCTCTTTGTGAGGAGTAGCAGCCAAAAAAAAGCCCCGGCTCGTACAGAGCCGGGGCCAATAATGCAGCTAGCCTTCGATCAAAACTCGAATGCGAGGTTGAAGCGCGCCCTTCGCATACCCGCTCGCAACCCGGGCAGCCGGGTGGCGGTGGGGGAGTTGATGTTGAAGGTCGGCTGGTTGGGAGAGTATCCCCAACTGGCGTAGTTGAAGGGGTTCTGGATCTGGGAGGAGAAGAGGATGTTCATGTTCTCCCCGATGGGGAAGTTCTTGAAGAGTCCCAGGGCCATCGAGAACACGTTGGGGGCCCGCAGGATGTTTCTTCCCGCGTTGCCGAAGCGTCCGATGTTGTTGCCGGGCACGGCAAAGGCGCCGGCGTTGTACCAGTCGTCGTCGTTGCCGTCCGGCTTCTCCCAGCTCTTCCAGGTTCCCACCAGGTCGGGACGGCCTCCCCGTTTCCCCAGCCCGGAGGGGTCGGGGCCGGTGAAACGGGTGCTGACCCCCTGGCCGGAGAGCACGTCGACCTGGGTCGAGGCCTCCCAGCCTCCCAGGATCTGGTTCATGACTCCGGAAATGCCGGAGCCCCACCGCTGGCCCCTGCCGTAGGGGACCTGCCAGTGGACGTAGTTCACCGTGCGGAAGGGAGACACGGCGCTGCTTTCGGCCCGGTCGCAACGGCGGCAGTGGGGGTTCTCGTTGGCGTTGCCGCGGTTGCTGTTGAACCGCACCTCCACCACGTCGGTCATCTGCTTGGACCAGGCGAAGCCGATCTCCCCGGAGAAGCCGAGCACGTCGCGGGGGTAGATGACCGCCTCGAAGGCGTGGTAGGTGGCCCCGCCCCCGTTGTGGGTCTCGGTGATGGTGTTGTAGTTGCGAACCAGGCGGCGGTCGTCGCTCCAGGGAACGCCCGCCTGGGGCGTAGGCAGGTTGATGTCCCTGCGGTAGAACATCTGGGTCTCCTTGCTCCAGATGTAGGAGACCCGGGCCCGCTGCCCCCCCACTTCGCTTTCGATGCTGATGTTCGCCTGCTGGGTGTAGGGCCAGACGGAGTCGGGGTTCACGAAGCTGAGGTTGGGGAGGGGGGGGGCGCCCAGCGCCGCAGCATCCGGAAGTCCCACCGGCCAGGTGAAGTTGGGCTGGGCTCTGCCGCTGCTGGAGTCCACGTTGTTGTAGGTGTAGGAGAGGGCGAAGGGTCCTCCGGTTTCGACAAAATCCAGCCGGGTCAGCCGCTGCATGATGGTGTATATGCCGTATCCGGCCCGGATGACCAGCTTGTCGTCGAAGTTGGGCCGCCAGGCCAGACCGAATCGGGGCTGGATGTTGTCCTTGTCGGTGCGCCACAGGCCCTTGGGCAGCCCGGCCTGATCGGCGGTGATGACGGGATTGCGGTCCAGCACCCACAGCGGATCGATGAAGCCCATGGCGAAATCATCCGGAACCACGATGGCGTTTCGCATCGGATCGTAGGTGTAGTGGAGCCCCAGCTCATCCGTGGTGGGCGAAGAGACGTCGTAGCGCACGCCGTAAGATACGGTCAGGTTGGGCAGGGCCCGGAAGGTGTCGGTGATGAACAAGCCCACTGAATGGGCCTGCTTCACGATGATGGGCCGGAGGTTCCCCTTGGCCATGGTCGTGGGCATGCCCAGCAGAAAGTCGGCGTAGGGATTGCCGGTAAAGGCGCCGGTAAACCGTTGAGTCCCCCAGTTGGTGCTCCAGACCCGGTTGGATTCGTCGGTGGGGCGCCGAATCTCGAACCCCATCTGGACGCTGTGCTTGCCCTTGTACCAGGAGAGGGAGTCGCTCACCGTCCACTGGTAGGTTCGGGTGAGGTTGGTCCCCCAGCCGTTGAAGGGAGTGAACCCGCTGATCTGGAAATTGGGTCCCGAACTGGCCTCACTGGAGGGAGGCGCCGTGATGCCGGTCAGACCCAGGTCCTTGAGCCTTGCTTCCGCCCAGGCGACGGTTTCCGAAGGACTGCCGCCCCGCGGGTAGTTCCGGTAGACGTTGCAGGAGGCGCAGTTGTAGAAGCCGATGCGGAACTCGTTGACCAGGGTGGGCGAGAGGGTGTTGGTGGTGCCCAGGGCGAAGGTCTTGGCGCAGCAGCTCTGGTGGAAGGGCCCGGCCCAGTCGTACACGGAGCGATCGTTGAAGCCTCCGGCGCCATCCCACTGCTGGGAGTGCTCGGCGTAAGAGGTCAGCACCTCGAAGGTCTCGGTCACCTTGTGGTCGAAGCGGTAGTTGATTCTGCGGCCCCCCGCGGCCAGGTAGGTCCAGATGCCCGGCACCCGGTTGGTGCCTGGAATGGGATCCCGCAGATAGGTGTTGAGCTTGACGGCGATGGGGTGAATGCGGTCGGCGGGAATGATGTTTCCCGGAAAATCCATCCCGGTCACCGGATCGATGATCTGGCTGCCGAAAGAGGACAGGTCGCCGGTGCGCCAGGCCGCCTCGGGATGGAGCTGACTCACCTGGCGGTCGCCGGCATTGTTCTTGAAGGTGATATAGGTGAGCATCCAGTAGGAGCTGTTGCGGCCGTCATAGATCTTGGGGACCCAGGCCGGACCGTTGAGCACAAAGCCGGCTTCCCAGGTTCCCGTGCCCACCGGGCGCGTGTGGTTGCGCGGGTTGTTGGCGTTCAGGACGTTGTTCCTCATCATCCCCTCGATACGCCCGTGAAAATCGTTGGTGCCGCGCTTGCTCACGATCTGGATGTTGACCGGCGTCTGGAAGTTGGCCGGGGCCACCGTGTGGGTGACCTTGACTTCATCCACCGCATAGGAAGACAGATATTGACGATAGGCGTCCAGCTCGGCTCCGTCCATGGACATGTGGGCCGCGCCCTCGCGGGTCCCGTGGTAGCCGAAATAGCCCCCCGCCTTGGAGACGGTGGGCTGGCCGAAGGTGACCCCGGTATTCTGGGCGCTCGGATTCCGGGTCCAGTACTTGCCGGCCCGGACCGTGGACACGTCGGCGGTCTCGGTGACGATCACGGCCGCCTCGGCGGTGACGCTGATCTCGGTGGCGATGTCGCCCACCTCCAACTGCACGTCCACCCGGACGGTGCGTCCCGCTCCCACCACCACGCCGGTGTTGATGTAGCGGTTGAAGCCCGCCATCTCGACTTCCACCGTGTAGCTGGCCGGAGGAATGGTGGAGAACAGGTAGTTGCCGTCGCTTTCGGTGGTGAGGGTCCGCTCGACCGCGGTCAGCTCGGAGCGGAGAACGATGGTGGCTCCCACCACCACGGCGCCGTCGGGGTCGGTCACGTTGCCGATGATGTTGCCGTTGAGGATCTGTCCGTAAAGGGTGCCGCTCATGGAAAGAGCAGCCAGCAGAGAAGCCAGAACAAAACCCTTGAAGCTCTTGCTAAGCATGGTGCCTCCTGAAACTCTATGGGTCTGGAATGGACGTTGGATCCGTCTCATCAGGGGTGCGGTATTTCGGTTATGAACACTATTACTATGCTGTTTACTTGCAATTTGCTTGCCAAATTCACCATTTGACCAATAAAGGTGCAAACTACTCATTTGGAAGCACTTGGAGTTTGCCACGCTCCCGGCGCCGGCGCAGGGTCTCTGCTTGAATCTACGAGATATCGAAGAGGCATCCCCTGGCCCGGAACGAAACAGGCGCGGAATGATTCAGTAAGCTTCTATACATGAGTCATTTAGGTCCGAATCAGGCACATATACGAAAATCCGGATCATTTTTCGGTTTATTTCGATTTGGCGGGGAGTGAAAGGCTGTTTCGATTGAGAAAAGGAAGGGGGGAGTGAGCACAGGATGATCCCACGCTACCGAATGAGGAGAATGGGCTGTAGCTGCGGGTCGACAACCCATCGTGGCTATTTCTACTTGTTGATGATCCAATCCAGGAATCGATTGAACAGGACCGCGGCTCCGGCAATGGCGAGCCCCGCCCGCCACATCTTGGCTTCCAGAGCGGCAACCCTGGCTTCACCCCGGGTGATGTCCTGCTTGAGTTCCGATTCGACCCGGCCGATGTCCTGCCGGAGTTCCGATTCGACCCGGCCGATGTCCTGCCGGAGTTCCGATTCGACCCGGCCGATGTCCTGCCGGAGCGCGGCGATATCCTGCTTGGTAGCCAACTGCTCGGTAACGGGGATGGCTTCGGCAGCGGCTTTGGCCTTGGCTTCGGGTGCGCCGGCGGAGATGAATGCTTCGTAGATTTCACTGACCATGATTCCCATTGCTGGCGCCTCGTCGCTCCGTCGAGTATAACACGCCCGGCTTCCGATGGGAGCCACGATTCACAGGTTCGAAGCGACGCTTGGCCTCGGCCTTGATGACATCCATGTCCGCGAAACGACCGGAACCGCCATGGAGGCCGTCCTGCCCAAAACTTGCGCAGTTCTTTGATTTCCTCTGGAGCGCCTCCTCCGGTATCGGAACACCTTCAATCTTGACGGCTTCTGTTGGTTCTTCCCATAATTTCAAATGGATTCAGCCCCGGATCGTGCAGGAGGAGTTCCTCTGGTGAGACCACCCCAATCCGCCCTCAGACGGCGATTGCATGTGGAACGCGCTGCCCGCCGGGCGCGTCAGTCCCGCCGTGGCGCCACTGCGATCGGCGCGGTTCTGGTGCTCCTGGCGTTTGCAGCGGCAGCCTTTCAGGGTCGCAGTGCCGCCCCCCCCGGAAAGGAGGCTTTCGCCAGCCATCAGAAAATGCTGCAGGCGTTGAAGGGACTCAGAGATCGCGTCCCCGATCGCGACCCGGTGCTGGGTGACTTCCGGGCGCGCCACCTGCGGGCGGAACTGGAGGCCCTGGAGGCCGGCCGCAAGAAGTCCGGGTTCTTTCCCCTGGTGACGCGCTGGAGGCTCCATTTCGACTTGGGCCGGGAGGAGCTTCAGTTGGGCAACGAGCAGCGTTCCCTGGAGCATTCCGGCGCCGCCTTCAGCCTGCTGCCTCAAGTCGAGAACCTGTTGCGGGCCGATCTGCCCATCCGTCTGCGCTTCCAGCTCGGGGTGTCTCACCTGCGTGTCGGAGAGACCCAAAACTGCTGCCTGCGGGCCAATCCGGACAGTTGCATCCTGCCCATCCGAGAGGGCGGCATCCACACCGAGCCCGAGGGGTCCCGGCAGGCCATCCGCTATTTCACTCAGGTGCTGGAACGCTCGGCCTCGGATTCCATCGCCTACCTGGAGTCCCGCTGGCTGCTGAACATCGCCCATATGACTCTGGGAAGCTATCCCGAGGGCGTGCCCCGGGCCTATCTGATCCCGCCCAGGACGTTCGAGTCGGATGCGCCCTTTCCCAGGTTCCACAACATCGCGGCCGACCTGGGACTGGACACCTTCAACCTGGCCGGCGGCGCCTGCGCCGACGACTTCAACAACGACGGCTATCTGGACCTGGTCGTTTCCACCTGGGACCCGGCCGAGCAGATGCGCTTCTTCGTCAACAATGGAGACGGTTCCTTCCTGGACCGGACCCGGGAGGCCGGGCTGACCGGACTGCTGGGCGGCATCAATCTGCTGCAGGCCGACTACGACAACGACGGCCACCTGGACCTGCTGGTCCTGCGGGGGGGCTGGCTGGGGGACAGCGACCGGCATCCCAACTCGCTCCTCAGAAACAACGGCGACGGGACCTTCACCGACGTGACCTTCCTGGCGGGACTGGGCGAGGTGCACTTCCCGACTCAGACGGCCTCGTGGGCCGATTACGACAACGACGGCGACCTGGACCTCTATATCGGCAATGAATCCACCCGCAAGGGTATTTTCCTGCCTCAGCCGCTGGGGGAGGTCGAAGACGACCGGCTGCCCTTCCCCTGCCAGCTCTTCCGAAACAACGGCGACGGCACCTTCACGGACGTGGCCCGGCAGGCGGGGGTCGCCAACAACCGCTGGACCAAGGGGGTGATCTGGGCCGACTATGACGGCGACCGCTACCCCGACCTCTACGTCTCCAATTTCTGGGAGCCCAATCGGCTCTACCGCAACAACCGGGACGGAACCTTCACCGACGTGGCCGGCAAGCTGGGCGTCACCGGCCCCATGGCCAGCTTTCCCGCCTGGTTTTGGGACTACGACAACGACGGGGTCCAGGATCTCTACGTCTCGGCCTACATGACCGAAGTGGCCGACCTGGCCTCAGCCAGTCTGAGCCTCCCCTTTGAGACCGAGCTGCCCCGACTGTATCGCGGCGACGGGGCCGGCGGTTTTGAAGAGGTGAGCCGGAAGCTCCAGCTCGACCGGCCATCCGCGCCCATGGGGTCCAACTTCGGAGATCTGGACAACGACGGCTTTCTCGACTTTTACCTGGGCACGGGCACCCCTGACTACCACGACCTGATGCCCAATCTGATGTACCGCAACCTGGACGGAAAGCGGTTCGCCGACGTCTCCATCGCCGGCGGGTTCGCCCACCTCCAGAAAGGACACGGGGTGGTGTTCGCCGACTTCGACCACGATGGGGATCAGGACATCTTCGAGCAGATGGGTGGGTCCTACGCGGGCGACAAGTACGCCGACGCCCTCTACGAGAACCCGGGATTCGGCAACCGCTGGATCAGCGTCCAGCTCGTGGGCAGACGCTCCAACCGATCCGCCGTCGGCGCCCGCATTCGTCTGGAGGTGAAAGAAGAGGGCAAGGCCCGAACCATCTTCAAGACCGTCAACAGCGGCGGCACCTTCGGCGCCAACCCCTTGCGCCAGACCATCGGGCTGGGCCGGGCGTCGATAATCGGGCGCCTGGAGGTCTTCTGGCCCACCAGCGGCGAGACCCAGGTCTTCCGGGACGTGCCCATGGATCGGTTCATCCGCATCGTGGAGGGCGAAAGCCGATACCGCCGGCTCTCGCTGCCGAAGTTTGTCCTGGGCGGCGGGGGGCAAGGGTAAGCAGGAGGCCCGCTTGTTTCGACAGCCATCGGCAAATCAGGTTGTGAGGTCTCTGGACGTGAGGTAGTCATTGAAAGGTGAATTTGTTCGAGGATGCGCCCCGATGATAGCTCCCAGCGGGCAAGCGTCAAGCTACCAAGTCGAGAAGGGGTATTGGCAACTCCTTCACATCTTCTTCAAGGGGCAGCAGTGGGTTTTCCGCGTGGTAGTGCAAGTTCGATGAAGTGGCTCTCTTCTTCCAACAGGCGCCGGCATTGGGGCGCCGTTCTGACTATCGTTACTCCGGCAATGGTTGCTCTCGGATGGGTGTCCCCTCAATTCCTGTCATCGCAGAATCTCCGCTCGCCCTTTACGGATCGGACGGCCGCCGCCGGCATCGATTTCCGGCACCAGCGAGGCGCTTCCGACCAGAAACACCTGGTGGAGACGGTGGGCTCCGGATGCGCCCTGTTCGACTACGACAACGACGGGTGGCTGGATATTCTGATGATCAACGGAGGTCTCACCCCCGACACCAGCGCCGCCGGGCCGGTTCGCCACGCGCTCTATCGCAACCTGGGCAACGGCCGCTTCCGGGAGGTGACCGCCAAGGCGGGGTTGGAGGGAAACGGCGCCTTCGGCATGGGCGTTGCCGTGGGCGATTACGACAACGACGGCGACCGGGACGTCTACATCACCAACTTCGGGCCCAATGGGCTCTATCGCAACAACGGGGACGGGACCTTCAGCGACGTCACGGCCAAAGCCGGCGTCGGTTGTTCCGACTGGAGCACCAGCGCCGCCTTCTTCGACATGGAGAATGACGGCGACCTGGATCTCTACGTGACCAACTACCTGGAGACCAGCTTTGAGACCAATCCCCTCTGCGAGTTGAAGAACATCCGGACCTACTGTTATCCGGGCCACTACGACGGCGTCGGCGACAGGCTCTACCAGAACCTGGGTGGAGGCCGCTTCCGGGACGTGTCGGAAGCGAGCGGGATCCTCAACCCGGAGGGCAAGGGCCTGGGGGTGGTGGCGGCCGATTTCGACGACGACGGCTGGATGGACCTGTACGTCGCCAACGACACGGTTAGGAATTTCCACTACCAGAACAACCGGCAGGGCGGATTCGAAGACATGACCCTGCTTTCAGGCACCGGCTACAACGAGGAGGCCAACCCGGAAGCGGGAATGGGCACCGACGCGGCCGACTACGACGGGGACGGCCTGATGGATATCGTGGTGACCAATTACGACATGGAGACCAATGCCCTATACCGCAACCACCAGGACTGGCTGTTCACCGATGAGCGAGCCTCCTCCGGAGTGACCCGAGGGGATCAGTTCCTGCTGGGATTCGGCACCGGGTTCCTGGATTTTGACAACGACGGGGATCAGGATCTGCTGGTGGTCAACGGACACGTGCTCGACAACGTGGAGCAAGTTCAGTTCGGCTTTCGCTACGCCCAGCCCGACATGTTGTTGGAGAACCGGCAGGGCGTGTTCAGCGAGCACGAGGGCTTCTCCCGGCAAGCGGGGCTGGAGCCTCGGGTCGGCCGCGGTTCCTGCTTCGGAGACCTGGACAACGACGGCGATCTGGATATCCTGGTCAACAACTGCGGGGGGCGGCCCCATCTCCTCATAAACCGGGTCGGGAGCCGGCGGAACTGGATTCTGCTGAACCTGATCGGTTCGCGCAGCAACCGGGACGCCGTGGGGGCCAGGGTCGAGGTGACGACCGCGGCCGGCCGACAAATCGACCAGGTGATGGGAGGCGGAGGGTATCTGGGAGCCAGTGACCTGCGAGCGCACTTCGGTCTGGGCGCTGCCGACCGGATCCAGTCGCTGCGGGTCCGTTGGCCGGGCGGAACCGAAGAAGTGTACAGGGACCTGGACGCCAATCGGATTCTTACCATCAGGGAAGGAGCGGGAAAGGTGGAAGTCACGAAGGTGTCGCGGCCGGGCGGAAACGTCAAACCGTAGCGAGGCGTTGCCTTGGACAGACCAACAAAAAAGAGATATCCGCGAAGGACAACGAAGACACACCAAGGCGTTGGATGAGCCTCAAGAGGGGATCGCCAAGCGGGACGACGAACCACGAATGGACACGAATGAACACCAGAGCCTTTTGCGAAATTCCCCAGGCAACGGTTTCATGGAGGCTCGAAACAGGTTTTGATTCACATGGATGCACAGGATGCACAGGATTTTTCTTGAAACGGCCAGCTTGTCATCCTGAGCATCCGCAAATCCGCACACGATCATTGCCAGAGCCGGCTTCTCGTGCACCAGCGTCCCGTCCTGGTTATCCTGTGTATCCTGTGCATCCATGTTCATGATGAGCCTTTTGCAACATTCGCAATCGGGAATGACGTTCAGGCGCCAAAGGTGATGTGCTTCAGGTTCCGGCAGTCGTCGCAAAAAGCAATAGAGGCAACAGAAACCACAAAAAGCACAAAAGTCACAAAACGAGTTTCTTGACTTCTAGTCCTACCGATCGGATGGTCCTTTTTTGTGTTTTTGTGCCTTTTGTGGCCATTAAGCTTCAGACGGCAAACGGGTTCAGTGTCACCTGATTGTTGGCGGACTCGGGAGGGAAAAGCCTCGATCTGAATGGGGATCGCCCGACTCCGATTCTTGCAAGAGGCTCGAGTTATTAATTCGGCGGGTGACAACCGACTTGTTTCGACTCAATAGGTTGGGTGATGGGGCGGTGACCATCGAAGGATCTTCCTCGGCCGGGACCGGGTCACCGCGGCACTGCCGTCGAGGTTGGAGGTGGCGCATGTCAACCGTAATCGATCGCCGCCGCGGTGCTGCAGGTGCCTTCGCGCTGATGGCCCTGGGTCTGGGGTTGGTCCTGCCGGCGGGCGGTCAATGGCAGAAGAAGCCCTTTCAGGAGTGGACACGAGAGGAGGCTCGCAAGGTTCTGAGAAAATCCCCCTGGGGAAAGTCCCACCTCTTCGTCATCCCCTCGGGGGACGGCTATGAGAGAGACCTGAGGAGTGAACGAGCCGCCTGGCCGTCACTGGACTCCCAAGGGCCTCCCGATCCCACCCGATCCGGCGATGTGGACCAGCGGATGGCCTCCCGTTCCGACGACCCGCTGGACGATCCGCGCAACTCCATCAGTCAGGGGGAGTCTCGCGATGGCGGCGCCAGGCGCGCGGCCGAACGCTATCGCGTCTTCTGGTACTCCTCTCTCTGGGTCCGTCAAGCCATCGGCCGGCTTCGCCAGCTCCGGGGGTTGGATCTGAAGAAACAGATGCAGGCGCTTCACGGGCAATCCCGCCGCCATCACATCATCGCCGTGGCCGGCTCGGTTTCCAGGTTCTACCGCCGCGCAACCCTGGAGGAGATCGAGGGGAAGACCTTCCTGTTGGCTGGAAAGCGCAAGCCCAAAAAGATCGCCCCGGTGCAGTTCGTGGGTCCGGAGACCCTTCGGTTCCCCATGGCTCTCTTCCTTTTTCCCCGAGTCACCGAGGCAGGACGGTCCCTGGAACTGAGGGACGGGGAAGCCCGATTCATCAGTCGGCAGGGACCTCTGAAGGTGAAGACTTCCTTCAAGCTCAAGAAGATGATCACCGGCGGGAAGCTGGATCTTTGAAGTGTGAAGTGTGAAGGATGAAGTTTGAAGGGTGGAGGGTGGTGAGCGGGTCTGCGCGGCGGGCGACGGGGCGGATCATCCGAGGATGAAACCGGGGGTCCGGATGGCGTATCGGGAACAGGGAAAAGTTCCGGTTTCCCTCGGCGTCTTGCTTCGTGTGACTTCGCGGTCCTTCGTGTCCCTTCGTGGATAACTCTTTTCACCCCGCCGCATGCAGCCCGAAACCGGTTTGTCTCAGGTAGGGCCTGGTGATGTGGGTGCGCTCCTTCAACGGTTGGGCCGAGATCAACAAGATGCGTAACGCATCGATCAAAAAACTCTCCACTCTTCACTCTTCACTCTCCACTCCCCTGGGGATTGCGGTGCTGCTGGCTGCCTGCTGCGTCGTCCTGGTTGGGCACGATGCCGACCAGGTTTCAAGGGCCGATGCCGCTCCCGGATACGTCGCCCCGCAGACCTGCCAGCCCTGCCACGCCGAAATCTACCGGAGCTATCAACAGGTGGCCATGGGGCGTTCCTTCTACAAGCCCTCCCCCGTGAACGTCATCGAGGACTACACCACCGACAACCACTTCTTTCACGCGCCCTCCAACCGCCACTACCGGATGGTTCAACGCAACGGCAAGTTCTACCAGAGACGCTACCAACTGGACGACCAGGGCAAGGAAAAGAACGTCTTCGAACTGGAAGTCACCCACATCATGGGCTCCGGCAACCACGCCCGGACCTATCTGAACCTGGACGAAAACGGGGTGTTGCGGCAATTGCCGGTGAGCTGGTATTCCCAGGGCAAGGGCTGGGGGATGAGTCCAGGTTACGACCAGGCCCGCCATGACAATTTCCGCCGCAGGGTGGGCCACTCCTGCATGTTCTGCCACAACGGCTATCCACGGCTTCCCGAGCCCAGCGACCGCTACGGGCAACAGAGCCGTTTCCCCCGGGAGTTGCCCTCGGGCATCGACTGCCAGCGCTGCCACGGTCCGGGTGCGAGGCATGTGGAGCTGCTGTCGAGCGGAGAGGCACCCATGGAGACCGTCCGGGCGGCCATCCTCAATCCGGACCGTTTGAGTCCGGAGCGCCAGATGGACGTCTGCATGCAGTGTCACGTCCAGTCCAGCCTGGGCAACCTGGGAGACCGAATCCGAAGGGCCGGGCGTTCGGTCTATTCCTTCCGCCCCGGGGAGTCGCTGGATGACTACATCGTTCACTTCGACCTGGTGGGATCCGATGCCGGCAAGCCGGCGGACCGGTTCGAGATCGACAGCACTGCCTATCGGCTGCTCCAGTCAGCCTGTTTCCTGGAGAGCCGGGGGGCCATGACCTGCACCACCTGCCACGATCCCCATCGGACTCCGCGAGGGCCGGAATCCGTTCGGTATTTTCGCCAGCGCTGCATGAGCTGCCACCCCGGCCTGTCGAGCCAGGCTCATCCGCAACCGGATCAAGGCGATTGCGTGGCTTGCCACATGCCCAGGCGGCGGACCGAGGACGCCGTCCACGTGGTGATGACCGATCACTGGATTCAGCGCCGCCCGCCTGCCCGGGACCTGCTGGCCCCGCTTGAGGAAAATCATACGCCCCATGAAGGGGCGGTGGTCCTGAACGACCCGGAAGCCCTCCCGGCATCGGAACGGGACATCTATTGGGGGTTGGCACAGATCCAGTCCCCCTCCCACCTCAGGCAGGGGCTGAGCAAGCTCGAGGCCCGCTTGAGCCCTGAGACCTCCTCTCATCCGGAATTCTTTGCCGAATGGGGCAAGGCATTGCTGGAGGCTGGCGAACCGGCAGCGGCAGAGGTTCGTTTGCGCCAGGCCCTGCAGCTGGATTCCAGCATGGTCATTGCCCGCACCAGGCTGGCGGACATGCTGAGAGAGCAGGAGAAATGGAACCAGGCCGTCCGCCACTACCGGCTGGCCCTGGATGCCGATCCCACCTATGGAGAAGCCGAAATCGGCCTGGGACTCATCGCCAAGGGACAGGGACAGATCGAATCGGCCATCGCCCACTTTGGCCGGGCAGTGCGGCACAACCCCTTTCTGGCCGAGGGTTTCGCCAACCTGGGGACGGCCTATCTTCAGCAGGGGGATTGGAACCGGGCCGTTCAAGAGCTTGAGAAAGCCTTGAGCATCGAACCCGCCAACGCCCAGGTCTATCTCAATATGGGTACGGTCCTGTCCAGGTTGGGCCGGCAACCGCAAGCCCTGGATGCCTTCTCCGAGGCGGTTCGTCTCAAGCCCGACCTTTCCGAGGCTCACTACAGTCTGGGGCTGGCTCGGGCCAGGGCGGACCGGCCAGGAGAGGCGATCGAGGCATTCCGCCAAGCCATCCAACTCAATCCCGAAGACGCCGACTATCATTACAATTTGGGAGTGGCCCACAACGAACTTGGACAGTTGGAAGAAGCCCTGGAATCCTTTCGGGAGGCGGTCCGGCTGAGGCCGGAAGATGCCGAGGGTCATTCCAGTCTCGGCCTGGCCCATGCTCAACTGGGCCGGCTGCCCGAGGCCCTCGAGGCCTTTCGAAAGTCGGCGGCCATCCGCCCCAAAGATCCCGAAATCCGGTTCTTTTTGGGAATGGCCCATCTCACGCTGGGGAACAGGGAAGAGGCGCAGAGGGAGTACGAGACTTTGAGGCGCTTGGGCGCGCTCCGGCAGGCTGAGGCGCTGAAAGAGCAGATGAACCGGCAAGTCCCCGGTGATCGGCCCCGGGACTAGCTTGGAACACCGACAAAAAAGAGTTATCCACGAAGGACCACGAAGACACACGAAGAAAGACGGTGTTCTTGACCGGCTCGATGGGAGCGCCCCCGGGTTCGGGTGAAGGAAAACGGGTCGAGGAATGGTCCGCCAGGACAGGAAAGGACACCCTGTGATTCCCGGCGTTGGGTATCGGCCCGAGAGCAAAAAGATTGATTTACATGGATTCACAGGATGCACAGGATTTTTTCAGGAAAGGGCCGGCTTGCAATCCCGGGCATCCGCAAGCCCGTACCGGATCATCACCCGAGCCGGCTTCCGGTGCAGGAACCTCTGATTCTGTTAATCCTGTCAATCCTGTGCATCCATGTTCAAAAAAAATAGAGTGCAACCACGTCACAAGGTGCTTGCCGGCTCCCGGAACCGGCAACTTGTTGTAAAAAAACCCTGTTTCACGCTCGGATGATCCGTTCCGTCGTCGGGGGCGGTACTTGCCTGGAACAACGACAAAAAAGAGTTATCCGCGAAGGACGACGAAGGGGCACAAAGAAACACTGGTGGTTGACATGTGCGCTGCAACCGTTGGTCGAAGTCCATTCCCTTTGATGCCCAGATGGTGGCTCGGCGTGGGCGCCGGGGTGGCGGTCGGCCTGGGTCTCATCGGGTTGGCCGTGGGGTCCCAGGTTGCGGTCGATCCCTCCTCGTCGCAGTATGTCGATCCCCAACTCTGCCAGCCTTGCCACGCCGACATCTACGAGAGCTACGGGAAAGTTGCCATGGGTCGCTCCTTCTACCGGCCCTCCGCTGAAAACGTCATTGAGGACTACACCCTCAACAGCCACTTCTACCATGAGCTCTCCAACCGCCACTATCGGATGATGCGGCGGGGCGATCAGTTCTACCAGAAACGTTACCAACTGGATGCCCAAGGCCGCGAGCAGAACGTCTTCGAGATGGAGGCCACCCACATCATCGGCTCGGGAAACCACGCCCGCAGCTATCTCAACCTGGACGACGGCGGCGTGCTGAGGCAACTGCCGGCGAGCTGGTATCCCCAGGAGCAGCGCTGGGCCATGAGTCCCGGCTACGACCGGTCCGACCATGAGGGTTTCAGGCGGCAGGTGACCCATGAATGCATGTTCTGCCACAATGCCTATCCGCCTCTTCCGGAACCCTCGGACCGGCTGGGGCTCGACAGCCGTTTTCCCCGGGAACTGCCGTCGGGGATCGACTGCCAGCGCTGCCACGGTCCCGGGCAGCGGCACCTGGAGCTGGCTTCCGGCGGCAGGGCGGATGCCGCCGACATCCGCCGGTCCATCGTGAATCCGGTCCGCCTGGGACCCGAGCGGGAAATGGAGGTCTGCATGCAGTGCCACCTGCCGGTGGCCACCGCCGGCCCCCACATCCAGCGCTTCGGGCGCTCGGTCTACTCCTACCGGCCTGGCGAGCCCCTGGCGGATTACGCCGTCCGGTTCGACCTGGTCGATCCCGAGACCCGGGAGTTGAGCGAGCGGTTCGAGGTGGACAGCAGCAGCTATCGCCTGCGCCGGTCGCCCTGTTTTATCGAGAGCCGGGGAAAGATGACCTGCACCACCTGTCATGATCCCCATCACGCTCCCCGAGGGGAGGAAGCGGTGCGGCACTACCGGGAACGCTGTCTGGATTGTCACGCCAGGGTCTCTCCGCAGGCCCATCCGGATCCCGGGGAGAGCGACTGCGCCAGTTGCCATATGCCCCAGCGCCGCACCCAGGACGCGGTCCACGTGGTGATGACCGATCACTTCATCCGGCTCCGGCCTCCCGAAGAGGATCTGCTGGCGCCCCTCGAGGAAGACCACTCCCCCAAGCCCGACGAGGTGGTCTTGCACCAGCCGGATGGGTTGCCCGATTCGGAACGGGAAATCTACCGGGGATTGGGACAGATTCGGTCCCCGGTCCATCTTGCCCGGGGGCTGGACCGGCTCAAGCTGGCCCTGCCGCAATGGCAAGGGAGCAGTCCCGAGCCCTACCTTCAGTTGGCCCTGGCGCAGGTGGAGTCGGGGGACCTGGATCAAGCCGGAGTCCATCTGAGGCGGGCCCTGGAGGCCGATCCGGAGCTGGCGCCCGCCCGCTTCCGGTTGGGGGAGGTGCTGAGGAAGCAGGGCCGGACGGACGAGGCGGTCGAGCAGTACCGCCACGCCCTTCGCCTCAATCCCGGCCACGCCGCCGCCCGCAACGGCCTGGGGCTGATCCTGAAGGAGCGGCAACAGATCGAGGCGGCGCTGGAACACTTTCGACTGGCTTTGGGCAGCGATCCTCTGCTGGCCGACGCCCATGCCAATTCAGGAACCATTCTTCTGCAGCAGGGCCAGGTGGAAGAGGCCACCCGGGAGTTTCATCGCGCACTGCAGATCGAACCCAATAACCCGGGGGTATACCGCTCGCTGGGAGTGGCCCGGGCGGGGTTGGGCCGACACCCGCAAGCCGTCAGCGACTTCCGGCAGGCCATATCCCTCAAGCCGGACGACGCCGAAGCCCATTACAATCTGGGTCTGTCCCAGAACGAGCTGGGCCGGCACGGGGAAGCCATTCGCGCCCTTCAAAAAGCCATTGAACTCAGAAGCGATTTTGCCGAAGCCCATTCCAGCCTGGGAGTGGCCTACGGCCAGGCAGGACGCCTGCCGGAGGCGGTGGAGGCCTTTCGGGAGGCGGTTCGGATCGATCCCGAAAACGGTGAAGCCTGGTCCAACCTGGGTCTGGTGCTGGGCCGACTGGGGCAATGGAAGGAGGCTGCCGCGGCCCTGGCTCAAGTGGTCCGCATCGATCCGGAGGATGCCGAGACCGGCCTCAAACTGGGTCTTGCTTACGGCCAGGCCGGGCAATACCAGCAGGCGGTGGAGGCCTTTCAGCAAGCCATTGAGGTCAAGCCCGACTTTGCCGAGGCCCACTCCAACCTGGGGGTCGCCTTCGGCCAACTGGGCCGGCGCCAGGAAGCCGTCCGGGCCTTCCGGGAAGCCGCGCGCCTGCAGCCCGAATCCTTGCAGGCTCACCTCCATCTTGGAACAGCTTACGTGCAACTCGGGCGGCTGCCGGAGGCCATCCGGGCCTTTCAGGAGGCCACCCGCATCAAGCCCGACCTGGTTCAACTGCACCAGTTCATTGGGGAGGCCCACGCCCGCTTGGGACAGCCGCGACAGGCCATCCCCGCCTTCAGGCAGGTTCTCCGTTTCCGGCCTGGAGACGTCGAGGTCCGATTTGAGCTTGGGCTGGCCCATCTGGCGGTTGGAGACAAGACCGCGGCTCTGGAGCAATACCGCAAGCTGAAAGAACTAGATGCGGCCAAGGCGGCAGAGTTGATGGAGCAGATCAAACGGCCGGCGGCTCCCTGATTACAAGATCAGCGCACCAGCCGGGAGTTGGGGAACTGGTTGTGCCAGCCGAACCAGAAGGCCCGATGGGCGGGCAGCCTCAAGCGCTTCTCTCCCGCTTGGTTGGTCAGGGCCTCCTCGCTGACCTTCCAGGACTGCCTGCGGCTGTCGGTCAGCCTGGCTTTCCGGTTCCAGCGGGTGAAGGTCACTCCGGTGGCGTCGTAGACCCGGTTGGCGCCCGACCGGTCGGTCAAGATGACCACCGAGTGAGAGGCGACACGATCGTGGTGGAGCGGGTTCTTGTCCAGAAAGGCGGTGTCATAGGCCACTGCCTCTCCCTCCAGCAGCAGGGCCACCACCTCCTGTTTGTTGCTTAGCCTGCTGTCCCGGTAGCGGACCGGAAACATCAGTTCCTGAGTGGCGAAATAGGCGCGGTAGGCCACCCCTTCGCCATAGTCCCGCCGGTGGCCGGTTTCGAGCGATAGCACCCGGGTTCGGGGGTGGCTTTTTCTCCAGGCGCTCCAGGTGGTGGTCACGATGGGAAGCCGTTTCAGCTTCAGTCCCGACCCCACCAGCTTGCCGGTGACGGGGACCCCTTCCAGGGCCGACCAGAGCGAGCGGGTCTGCCGGTCGTACATGAGCTTGTTGGAGCGGAAGAGAAAGCCGCTGGTCCCGAAATCGAACTGCCGCTTGCCGATCCGCTGGTCGTAGAGAACGGCCGAACCGCACAGGGTGCAGTAGGCGCAGGTCACATCCATGCCCCCCACGGTGTCGTTGAACAGCTCGTGCCATGCCAGGATGCGCTTGGGGTAGGCCTTGGCTTCCCCGTTGAGGTATACCCCGAAAATCACGTCGGTCCCGTCAAGATAAGCGGCCTCGTCGGCATCGATGAACCTGGGATGCTCCAGAGGGGGGATGCCGTCCACCTTCACCCCGCCCCAAACGATTTCGTCCAGGCGGATGGCGTGCTTCATGCCCGGATGGAACCACCAGTGAAACCTCTCGTCGATGGGGGCGTGGATTTCGGCCTTGAAGGCGGGATAGAAGGGATGCATTTCGAAATCCTGTTCCCACAGCCATTCCATCATGGGGTAAAGATCCCGGTCCACATCCTGGCCGGTCTTTCTCTCCAGCAGGTCCCACAACCTGCCTGCCGGAGTCTCGTCGTCGAACAGGAGTTCCTGGCGCGGGGCGAAGAAACGCAGCGTTTCCACCACCATCGGAGCCAGGTTCATCTCCCATTGGGCCTCGAAGGCTTCCAGGGCTCCCTCCTTCTGGTCCAGGAAGTCGAACAGGTGCTGCACCACCTGCTTCTGACGATCGGGTCCCTGGGGAGGCGGGCCACCGGAGAGGGTCTCGGAAACCCCGGCCAGGTGCAGGCCGAGCAGGACAGCCAGCAGTGCCGAAGTGAGGGTTTTTGCCGACATGCCTGCTCCGGAGCGGTGGAATATTCTCATATTGCACATTTCTAAGGATTAAAACCAGCCCCAAGTATGGCCGGCGTGTCGTGTCGCATCGCTTCCGGAAGGCGAGGACTGATGCGGTGGGCGGGTGGTAGGCTGCCGGGCAGGGGAATCGACATTGATTTCATGACTGACATCGATGCACAGGATACACAGGACGAGATCTTCCTTCACATGAGGCCGGCTCGGGCGATGATCCGGTGCGCACTTGCCGAATTTCAGGACTGCAAGCTGGCCGCTTCCTGAAAAAATCCTGTGCATCCTGTGCATCGATGTTAATTTTTCATTCAAACAAATTCAGCGATCCGATGGTGTAAAATAGGAAACCATATTCCGTATCCTTCAATCGTGGGTCGAATGAAGATGCATCTTCGAACTTGGCTTCGACTCTGCGCCCCTTTGCCGGCCATCGGGCTGACGGCGGCGCTGTCGGCCCCGGCTGCTCCGGACAAGCAGGAAACGGAGCCCGCCGCATCCGACCAGTCATCCTCCGCCTTCACCTTCAGGGTTCCGGTGAATGTGGTGCTGGTGAACGTCACCGTCACCGACAAGGCCGGGAGGCCGGTCAAGGACCTGACCGTCGAGGACTTCAAGCTCTTTGAGGACGGCAAGCGCCAACGGATTCAGAGCTTTGAAGTGGAATCCAGTCAACGGGAGGCAGGCACGGACGGGACGGATGCAGCCGGGGGCGGGCCGGGGCTGCCAACCCCCGCTGCGCAGGTTGCAGCCGAAGAGTCAGACGAGCGTACCCGGCTCGTCAGTTGTTTCATCGACGATCTGACGGCCCGTTCGCCCAGGTACTTTTTCTGGGTCGTATCGGCGCTGCAGAAGTTCATTGCAGAGGAGATGGGACCTCAGGACCAGGTGGGCGTCTTCTCGGCCTCGGGAAGAGTTCGAATCCCCTTCACCAGCGACCGCGAGCTGCTGCGGGAGCAGATCGGGGAACTCCACGTCGGGAAGTTCTACCTGTCACGCCCCTACCGCAGCCGCTGCCCGGTCATGACCGACGTGCAGGCGCTCCGGATCGTGGACGGACACCGGGGCATCGATTTCACCCGGGCCTTCAGGGAGGCCAGCCGCTGCATCGAAGTACGAGACCTGGAACCGGGCGACATCGAACAGCACGTGCGCGCCGAAGCCTTTCACCAGTATTCGGGAGCCCAAGCGGGCATCCAGAGGCTGGTAGCGGCCCTGCGACACCATCTCCAGACCCTGCAGCATTTTTCGGCCAGCAAATCGCTGGTGCTGTTTTCCGACGGATTCGTCCCGGCCCGCTCCATGCGCTGGAGATTGGACCAGGTGGTGAGCCGGGCCCTGCGCTCCCGGGTGGCCGTCAACGTGGTGGACATTCGAGGACTCCACACCGTCGGCTTCGAAGCCGCCAACAACGACCAGGGCAGGAACCTGACCGGCGAGCCCATCAGCCACGAGGACTTCAATGCGGGCCTGGACCCGAGCAGGGAATTCTCCAGTCTCTTCCGGGACCAGACCTATCAGCGCCGCCCCCTGGAAAAGTTGAGCGAGGAGACCGGGGGCATCCTTTTCACCGACAACAACGATCTGCTGGCGGGTCTCAGCCAAATCAGCAACGCCCAGTCCTTCTACTATGTCCTCTCTTACGCCTCCCCCGATCAGAAGGCCAGCGGCAGATACCACAAGATCCGGGTGGAAGTGGACCGTCCCGCCCTGGAGCTCAGCTACCGCCGGGGCTACTACGCGCCCCGGGAGGTCCTCTCCCCGGAGGAGCGCAGGAACGAAGACATTCAGTTGGCCCTGGCCGCCCCGGGAAATTTCGACCACATTCCGCTGAAACTGGACTACCGCTCCTCCACGGCCCGGGATGACCGCCACCGCCTCACCATCTTCACCAACGTCAAGATCGATGGGGTGTCTTTTCGGCAGGAGGGAGAACGCCGCCGGAATCTGCTCCACCTGGTGCTGATGGTCTACGACCAGGACGGCCAGCGGGTGGACGGGTCCCAACAGACCATCGAGCTGAACCTCGGCGAATCCAGCTACCGCTCCATGCTCCAGCGCGGCTTCACCACCAAGGCGGAGATGGAGGTTCCCGCCGGCCTCTACAACGTCAAGGCGGTGGTCCGAGAAAGCCACCAGACGCGGATGGGGTCCCTCCATGAGACGGTCACCCTGCCTGTTCCCGAGAGCGCCCCGGCCGCCCCGCCATCCCCGTCCGACCTCGGGGTTGCGGAAGCAGCTGCCCCCGCCCTACCCGAGGAGCTCGTACCCTCGGAATCGGTGGGACCGACCCCGGCGGATGAAGACCCGGATCCGTCCCTGCCCGCCGGCGGCCTGGAGAGCAGCCAACTGGTGTTGACCCAGCAGCTCACGCCGCTGGCCAATCTGAGCGCCGAGCTGCAAGCCAGTCTACTGGAGGGTGGGGAGGCCATGATCTTTGGGGACATCCAGATTCATCCTCCGCTGGACGACCAGATCGACCGCCAATACCCCGTCACCTTTTTCTATACCCTCTTCAACCTGATGTACCCCCAGGAGAGCCAGGGGATGACGGCCAAGATTCAACTGACCGACCGGTGGGGCAAGGTCAGCCGGTTTCCGCTGATCACCTTGAGTGAAGGTCAAGTTGAACCCTTGGAAGAAGGCGCCGTGAACGTGGCCTTCAACCTGTCTTTCAAGAACGTCGAGCCCGGCCAATACAAGTTGACGCTGATGACCCGGGCGCCGGGCGCCAGCGGCCAGTCGGTCGGCGCCCGGACCACGGTCACGGTCCTGCAGTAGCAGGCATTCCAGATCGTATTCACATAGGACAAGGGGCTTCTGATGCGATTTGTGAGCGTCAGCGAGTTGTGCGAGCAATCGGCTGCTTTCTGGAAGACGCTTGCCAAAGAGAAGGACCTTGTCGTGACCTCCAACGGCAAGCCGGTTGCCCTGTTGTCCGCAATGTCGGATGAGAACCTGGAAGAATCGTTGCGCAACGTGCGCCGGTCCCGTGCCCAGTCCGCAACGACATCCATGCAGCAAGCCTCCGCAAAGGCCGGCACTGATCGACTCTCCCTGTGCGACATCAACGCCGAAATCCATGCCACCCGCGGGCAGCGGGCTCGATGAGGATCGTGTTGGACACCAATGTCCTCCTGTCCGGTCTGCTCTCTCCCTCCAGGCCTCCCGCCAACATCGTGCGGTTGATTACGACCGGGGCGGTCAGGGTTTGTTACGACGCTCGAAGTAATTGACATCTACTCCGCTGACTTCTTGATATCGGGCAGAAGGCACTGCACAATGGAGGTGTAGCCCTTCGCTTCATCACCTGAGTCGGTAGAGACTAATGCTGCTTCGGTTCTGCCATCCCGCGTTTGTCTTTCCTGCAGTCGTTTGCCTGCTCCTGGCGCTGTCGGCCTCGGCCGCCGGCTCGGCCCAGAAGCGGGGAAGCAAACCCGGCGCCGCCGCGGATGCGGAGTCCGAAGCGGAATTTACGATCGCGGTGCCGGTCAACGTCGTGATCGTCAACGTCACCGTCACCGACAAGTCCGGCCGGCCGGCCAAGGACCTGACCGCCGCCGACTTCAGGCTCTTTGAAGATGGCAAGCGCCAGCGGATTCAGAGCTTCGAGATCGAATCCAGTCAGCCCGCTGTGAGCCCTGGGCCGGTGAAACCGGCCGGCGCGGCCGCTGCCGAGACGCCGGCCCTCCAGCCCTTGCAAGGCCCGCAGGGAGAATCCGGCAAGCTCATCAGTTTCTTTATCGATGACCTGACTGAGCGCTCTGTCAAATTCTTCGGCTGGGTCATCTCGGCTCTGAAAGAGTTCATGGCGGAAGAGATGAAATCCCGGGATCGGGTAGGGGTCTTCTCGGCCTCCGGGTCGGTCCGCATTCCCTTTACCGGCGACCAAGAACTGTTGCGGGATCGAATCGAGGCGCTGCATCCCGGACAACTGGACTTGCTCAACGCTCGCCGGAGGATGTCGGATGTGCGTGCCATCAAGATCGTGGAGGGTCTGCTCAAGGGTCGAGTGAGCGATCATGAGGAATTCCTTGCCTGGCAGCAGTACAACGCGGTCCAGGCGTCCATCCGCCGGATGCTGGGCAGCCTGCGCCGGCATCTGGGCTACCTTCAGCATTTCGGGGGCAGCAAGTCCCTGGTATTGTTGTCCGAAGGGTTTGTCCCGGCTCGGCTCGCACGCTGGAGGGTGGACCGGATGGTGGACCAGGCCCTGCGGTCCCGGGTGACCCTCAACGCTGTGGACATCAAGGGTCTGGAAACGGCTCCCTTGTCCAGTGATATCGCCTTTGGGGACTTTCCCCTGGAAGAGCTGGCGGAGGACACCGGAGGGATCTTCTATCGCGCCAGCAATGACCTTGTGGCGGGTTTCCGGCAGATCAGGGACGCCCAGTCCTTCTATTACGTCCTCTCTTACGCTTCCCCCGATCAGAGGGCCGGCGGCAAATACCACAAGGTCCGGGTGGAAGTGGACCGCCCCGGACTGGAGCTCAGCTACCGCCGGGGTTACTTCACGCCCCGGGAAGATCTCTCTCTGGAGGAGCGCAAGAAGGAGGATTTCCAGCTTGCCCTGGAAGCGCCGGGCCGCTTCGATCGGATCCCGCTGGAACTGGCCTTTCGGTCCTCTCCCCTCGACCGGGACCGCCACCGCTTGAGCGTCTTCACCAAGGTCAATGTTGCCGCCGTTCCTTTTCATCACCAGAAGGGCCGCCGGACGAACCTGCTGAATCTGGTAGTGGCAGTCTACGATGAGAAAGGTGCTCAGGTGGACGGCTCCGAGCAGAAGGTGGAGCTCAGTCTGAGCGAATCCAGCTACCGGTCCATGCTCCAGCGGGGATTCATCGCCAAGACCGAGGTTGAGGCGCCCGCTGGGGAGTACACGGTCAAGGCGGTGGTGAGAGAGAGCCACCAGGCCAGGATGGGGTCGCTGCAGCAGCCTGTGGGGCTTCCCGTGCCGGAGGACGGAGCCGGTGATCGGATTGCGGCGGCAGCATCGCCCACCCGCCCGATTCCCGCGGCCGGTCTGGAGAGCGGCCCGCTGGTGCTGAGCCAGCGGCTCATTCCCCTCGCCGATCTGACTGCCGGCCAGCAGGAGAGCCTGTTGGCGAGCGACACCCCGCTCATCTTCAGGGACGTACAAGTCCAGCCTCTGGAGGCCGAGCCGATCGACCGCCGGCAGCCGGTCACCTTCTACTACCGGCTCCACAACCTGCAGCATCCCCAGGAGAGCCAGGGGATGACGGCCAGGGTCCAGCTCACCGATGAGAGCGGTCGGGTGAGCCGGTTTCCCCTGATTGCTCTGGGGAACGGCATGACCCAGCCCTGGGGAGAGGGAAAGGTCACGGTGGTGTTCAACCTGTCATTCGAGAGTGTGCAGCCTGGAGAGTACCGGCTGACGGTGATGACCCGATTGCCGGCGGCCGGAGGCCAAACCGTGATCGCCCGAAGCGCTTTGACGGTAGCCGAGTAGGTCTTTTTGCCCTGCGATCCGATATTCCCTAAACCCGCGCAGGGTGCTATGATTGCAGAAAGAGAATTTCAGTGGAAATGGCGGCGGTCGGAGGGATTTTCCCTTCAAAGTGGGGTTCCTGAGGCGGGGTGGCAGCCGGACTTGGGAGAGCTTGGTCAACCACGGAGGTGGAACAGCGGGGCTGCTCATTGTCGTTTTTGCTGACCACGATAGCGCCGTCAGGATCTCCGGGTGCCGCTGGCATGCCGGGAACAGGAGGTTGCATGTCACGACTGCTCAAGTCTTCAGGGTTGCCGCTTCTGGCGGTGGCGCTCTTCGGCCTGCTTGCCCCCGAGGTTTGCGAGGCTCAGAGGGCGCAGGTTATGGGACAGGTCAAGGGGGTCGACGGCAAGCCTCTGAAAGGCGCCGTGATTCACATTGACGACACCCAGACCGTGCGTAAGTTCACGGTCAAGACCAACAAGAAGGGGCGCTACTTTCACGGAGCCATCCCTCTGGGTTACTACCGGGTCAGTGTGCAGGTGAACGGCACCGAAATGCACGCCGTGCCCAATGTGAGGATATACCGAACCAAGCGGCCCGGCGACACCTTTGCCTATGACGCCGAGCCGGTCAAGGTGGACTTCGATCTCCAGGTGATCGCCAAGTTGAAAAAGAAGCGTCAAGAGGCCCTGGCCAAGCGCTCGGCCTCCGAAGTCGCCGCCGACCGCGCCAAGGAAGAGGAGCGCAAGTTCGGCCACATGAACGACGAGTTCAAGAAGGGCCGGGAACATTTCCATGCCAGGCGCTACCGGCAGGCCCTGCAGGCCTATGCCCGGGCGGCCGAGATGGATCCGCGGCAACACATTATTTTTGCCGAGATGGGAGAGACGAACCGGGCCCTGCGGAAATACGACGCCGCCATTGAAAGCTACCGGCAGGCCCTGACTGTCCTGGCTCAGAACCCCGACTCCAAGGTGGGAGCCAAGTATCAGATGAATCTGGGTCTGCTGTACGGCTTGATGGACCAGACCGATCAAGCCCTGGCGGCCATCAACCAGGCCCTGGAACTGAATCCCGGCGGCGCGGACCTGGCCTATTTCAACCTGGGGGCCACCCTGGTGAACAGCGGGCGCAACCAGGGGGCCATCACCGCCTTCCGCAAGGCCATCGAAGCCAATCCCGACCACGCCAATTCCCAGTACCAACTGGGGGTCTGCCTGCTGGGGATGGCCACGGTGGACGAGCAGGGAAGGTCCATTCCGCCTCCCGGAACCCTGGAGGCTTTCAAGAAGTACGTGGAGTTGGAACCTTCGGGTCCCTATGCCGCCGAAGCCAACAGCATGATTCAGGCACTGGCGGCTCAGGTGAAGACCACCTTCGACGCCAAGAAGGACAAGTAGAGTCGCCGGGCAGCCCTTACTTCTTACTTCCTGCCTCTGACGAGGCTGACTGTGTCCGCCCAGGGTGGTCACTGGTGCCCTGTCTCAGATCCTGGAAATGACCGTTGCGGAACTCTCCCGCCGAATGGGCTGGGCGGGTCTGGGCTTGGTCTGTCTGGCTTGGCTATGGCCTTCGGCCGGCCACACCCAGTCCGGCCCAAACCCCACCCAAGCCTCTCTCTCCTCCCAAGTCTGCCAATCCTGCCATGCCGAGATCTATCGGAGCTACGGGGAAGTGGCCATGGCGCGCTCCTTCTACCGTCCCTCTCCAGACAACGTGATCGAGGACTACACCCGGGAGAATCACTTCTACCACGCCCCTTCGAATCGACATTATCGGATGGTGCAGCAGGAGGGGCGCTTCTTCCAGAGGCGCTACCGGCTTGACTCCGACGGAAACGAGAAGAACATCCTGGAACAGGAGGTGACCCACATCATCGGTTCGGGCGAGCATGCCCGCAGCTATCTGAGCCTGGGTGAGAGCGGTGTGCTGCGGCAGTTGCCGGTGACCTGGTATCCCCAGATTCAGCGCTGGGGGATGAGCCCCGGCTACGACCACCCGGACCACGAAGACTTCGGCCGCCAGGTCACCCACTCCTGCCTGTTCTGTCACAACGGCTATCCGCAGCTCCCGGAGCCCTCGGACCGCTACGGCCAACGGAACGTTTTCAGGAGCGATCTCCCCTCCGGCATCGGTTGCCACCGTTGCCACGGCGCGGGCGCCGATCACGTGAGGCTGGCATCCAGCGGGAAGGCTGCGGTCGAAGAGATTCGGCAATCCATCGTCAATCCGGCCAGGCTGAGCCCCGAAAGGCAACTGGATGTCTGCCTGCAATGCCATCTGGAAGCGGCGGCGGCGGCGCCGCGGTTCAGGCGGTCGGGGCGTTCGGTCTATTCCTTTCAGCCGGGGGAATCCCTGGAGGGTTACATCGTCCACTTCGATCTCGGAGACCCAGACTCGGAGCACCCGCCCGATCGTTTCGAGATCGACAGCGCCGGCTACCGCATGCGGCAGTCGGCCTGCTTCCGCCAGAGTCGTGGCGCCCTGACCTGCACCACCTGTCATGATCCCCACCGCAAGCTGCGAGGGGAAGAGGCGGTCAGGCATTACCGAGAGCGCTGCCTGAGTTGCCACAACCAGCCCTCGCCCGCGGTCCACGGAGAAACGCCTCCCGGCGATTGCACCACATGCCACATGCCCAAGCGGCGGGCTCAGGACGTGGTGCACGCCGTCATGACCGATCACCTGATACAGCGGGGACCACCCGCGCAGGATCTGCTGGCTCCTCTACAGGAAGACCATTCCCCCGGGAGGGAGCAGCCGCTGTTGTACTTTCCCCAATCGCTGTCCGCCTGGGAGAGAGACCTCTATCTGGGAATGGCTGAAGTGCAGACCCCGGGGAACCTGCGGGAAGGCCTGAACCGGCTCTCGGCAGCCCTGGAGCGGAAGAGCGCTTCCTTCGCCGAGCCTTACGTCAAGTTGGCCATGGCCCAGGCCGAGACCAGGGTCTACGATGCGGCTCGGGCCAGCCTGGAGCGAGCACTCGACATCGATCCCGACAGCCCCATCGCCCGTTTCAACCTGGCCGAGGTGATGCGGCGGCAGGGCCGATTCGCCGCCGCTGTCGAGCAATATCGGAGAACCCTGGCCCTCGACTCCAACTATGCCAAGGCCCATCTGGGTCTGGGGCTGATCAACCGCCAGCAGGGCCGTCCTGCCATGGAATCGTTCCGCCGGGCCTTGCAGTCCGATCGGCTGCTGGCGGAGGCCCACCTGGGTCTGGGGAGGGAATCCCTGGAACGGGGATCTGCGGCCGAGGCGGCACGCCATTTTCTGCAGGCTCTCCGGGTCGACCCGGACAGCGCCGAGGCCCACCTGAACCTGGGCTTGGCCCAGGCGCGGCAGGGACTTCAGGAGGAAGCCCTGGCGGCCTTCCGGCAGGCCGCCGCCCTGGATCCCGCTTCCGCCGAAGCCCACTACAACCTGGGGGTGGCTCTGGCCCGGAAGGGCCGCATCCAGGAGGCCTTGCAGTTCTTCCGGCAGGCGGTTCGCCTG
This sequence comes from Terriglobia bacterium, assembly GCA_963665655.1. Taxonomy (GTDB): domain Bacteria; phylum Acidobacteriota; class Terriglobia; order Versatilivoradales; family Versatilivoraceae; genus Versatilivorator. The sequence continues at coordinate 922,489 of OY762429.1, read as the reverse complement.
AAGCCGGAGGACGCCGAAGCCCAATCCAACCTGGGAATGGCCTACAGCCAACTGGGCCGGCTGCGGGATGCCGTTGCAGTCTTCCGCCAGGCCGTGCGCCTGCGGCCCGATTCAGCCAGGGCCTACGTCAACCTGGGCCTGACCCAGGCCCGCCTGGGCCGCACCGGGGAGGCCATCGAGGCCCTGTCCCGAAGCGCGAGCCTCGCCCCCCGCAATGCCGAGATCCGGTTCCACCTGGGCCTGGTCTACCTGAGTGCGGGGGACAGGGCCGCAGCGGAGGCGCAGGTTGAAATCCTCCAGGAATTGAACCCGGAACGGGCCAAGATGCTGGCGGAGCGCATCCGCGGCGAAGACGCGGGAGAGTCTCCATAGGCTGCGTTCGCGAAAGGGTGGGAAGGACAAAAAGATATCCACGAAGGGGCACGAAGAACGACGAAGGCACACGAAGTGAGACCGAGTATCTTCGCTCTCAAGCGGCGGCGGGAACAATGGCCCTCAATTTCCGGGTGTCCCCCAGTTACCCCCGATAGTTCAGGTGGATTTCGACGCTCTGCACCACCAGCGGGGGTCTTAGCCGTGCATCCCGCTTCAGCAGGCGAACCTGGACCACATGGGTGCCCCGGGCGGCTTGTTCCGGGCTCAGCTTCCACGCCAGCCAACTGTCTTCCGCCACATCGGAGGGATTGTCCGGGTCCTCTGCGGCGACATTCCGCACCTGAGGCTCGGGCAGCCGGGCCCCGTCCAGGCTGACTTCGACCTTGTCCTTGACCGAGCGGTGTTTCAGTTCCACCTGCAGCTCGGCGGTCTTGAGATTCCCTTCGCGAGCTTCCTGGACGGTGTCGTCGTAGACCTTGACGTGGAAGCGGGGTCCTTCCTCCGTCAGTGTCCGGTAGAGCGCCACCGGGGTCTCTCCATAGAGGCGGTCGTGAAGGTCGGCGCCGGCCCAGTTTCCTTCCTTGGGTTCACTGAAGGGCCAGCCGCCGATGAAGCGGTGCAGGGCGCCGTAGACCTTGTCGGTTCCCTTGAGGGTCCCGAGCGATCCCACGGTCGTCAGCAGCGGGCGGCGGGTCCTCTCGTTGGCGTGCCAGTTGAAGCAGTAGATGCCGTCGGCCCCCCGTTCCCAGTAGCCGGTGGCGGCGGCCCGCACCATGGCCTCATGCCACGCCTGGTGGGGCTTCAGTCCCTGGTGGGGACCCCAGTAGCCGCTGTCGAAGCCGGGATAGAAGCGGATTCCGGTGCCCTTCAGCAGGTCGAGGAAGGCTTCCACCTCCACGCCGTAGTCGGTCAGGGCTCCGCCCCCGGCCGTCATCATGTCGCAGAGATCTTCGCGGACCCAGGTCTTCAGATCGTAGCCGATGCGCCGGCAGGCCTCCATGGTGGTGGCCACCCGAACTGCAACGTAGAACGGCCTGCCCCTCTCCCGGGCCAGGCGGCGGGTCATGGAGCGCAAGGCCCGCTGCAGGTCGGTCAGGGTATAGCTGAGGCGGGAGGCGTCATCCAGGGGCAGGTGGAAGGCGTGGCGCTGCCAGTCCAGCTCGACACCGTCCCAGTCGGCCAGCCTGCAGACCTCGGTGACGCTCTGCAGGCGGAGTTCCCGGATCTCGGGGATGGCGAAGTTCCAGGAGGCCGCGAACCACTTGGGAGCCTGGCGGGGTCCCAGGCACCACTCCGGGTGCTGCTTGCGCAAGGGAGTCAGGCCTTCGATGCTGGCCTCGGCCATGTCCTCCAGTTGCAGTCCGTTGAAGTGGTTGTCGTTCATGCGGATGGAGGCGTAGACATGCATTCCCAGCTCATGACCCCGCTTCACCAGGGCGGCATAGGGATTCTCGCCCTTGCGCAGCAGCTCCCGGATGCCTTCGTTGTGCCGCATGGACCGAACCGTGTCGTAGAGGCGGCCCTGGGAGTCGCCCGCCATTTCCATGGTCTTGGAAGGCCACTTGGCCTCGTGCTCGCCGGTGCACCAGAAGTGAGCCCCCACCTGGGTGTCCTTCATGGGAGCGTAGGCCTTTTCCACGAACTGCTCCACCGATTGCGGGTACTCGGAGTAATCGTGAGGGGCTCCGTCCCAGTTGTAGACGACCGGGTAGGCCGGTGGCCTGTCCCTGGGCGCCCCTTGGGAAGACAGGCTTGCGGCCTTCCCCTGCAGGGGAAAATCGGCCATGGAGCCTCCCCAGGCCGCCACGCCCAGGGCTCCCGTTTCCAGGAAGGTTCGTCGGTTGAATTCCATTTTGGGGACTCCTTCTCTCGAGTGTGACCGCTCACCAGGATGGCGAGGCGGCCAAGGTCGTTCCGGAACCAAATACTTGGGGGTGCAAGCGCCCGCACACTGTAACACCAAAAGCCCGGAGTTTGAAGAAGTCACGCGAGGAGAAAAGAGTTATCCACGAAGGTGCACGAAGAACCACGAAGGGCCACGAAGAGAGACACGATGGGGAACGGCGAACCACGAATGGACACCGATCCCCCCAAACGTCCCTTCAAACCCCCGAGTATCACTCCCCCCTTGAGGGGGAGTCGCAGAAGTCGAGCCGAATGGCGAAGGCTTCTGCGGTGGGGGGTTCGCACAAGCAGCGCCGAATGGCGCGGTCTTGTGCGCCGTCGCGGTCAGGCACCAGCCAGGTTAAGGGCGAAGACTTGTGCGGTGGCAGGCGATCGCGACCGGCCGGGGCAACGACGGCGGGATGATGTGGGCTGGGTTGGCGTAGCGTTCACGCGTCTCTGATGCGACGCTGAGTCTCACTTACGGGGCGCCGCGTTGGCCCCCCACCGGCTCGACTGCGGGCATGCGCCCTTGCCTCGCCGACTCCCCCTCAAGGGGGGAGTGACACTCGAGCGCTGAACCAGACTCCTTGCCCGATTCCCGGGCATGATGGAAACCAGGTTCCCGGTTTATGATGTGGAGGATGCCCTCCCGGGAGCGCGGGCGTCCCGCCCGCACAATGTTCGGCACAGCCTTGGCCCTCTCCGCCATTCGGATCGACCCGGTACTGCGCCGTCGGTCGCCATCACCTGGCTCATACTCATTGCGGACGGGGGTATTTGTCATAGAATGGTGGCGCTATCCATTACGACTTGAGGAGCCGTCATGAGGAGACCATCCGGGGTTCGTCTGCTGTGTCTTGCTGCGATGCTGGCGGTGGCGCCGGCTTGCCTGCTCCAGGAGGAACGGCCGCGGGTGGCCATCGTGGTGGGCGGCGAGGCAAGCGAGCTGGAAAGCCTGGCGGCCTCGGAACTGGCCTCCATGCTGGAAAAGCTGTTCGAGGTGTCGGCTGCCGTGGCGCCGGCTGCCGGGGACGAGGCCCGAGCGGTGATTCTGGTCGGCCGTCCCCAAAGCAATCCGCTGTTGGCCGAGGCCGCCGGAAGGAGCTGGCCCGATCTGAGCGACCAGGGGTTGCTTCTCAGGAGTGTGAACGGTCCGGTTCCGACCTTGCTGGTGGGCGGGGGCAGTCCGGTGGCGGTGCTGTGGGCCGCCTACGACCTGGGCGAACGCTTGGGGGTGAGATACCTGGTGAACCGGGACGTCTTTCCCGACCGCCGCCGGTGGTCCGGCCTGCCCGATCTGGACCTGGTCCTGGAGCCCAACCTGCGCATCCGTTGCTGGCGCCTGGTGAACGATCTGCCCCACGGGCCGGTTTCCTGGAGTCTGGAGGAGAACCGCCGCTTTCTGCGCCAGATCGCCAAGATGAAGTACAACCGCATCCACTGCGCCCTCTGGCCGGCCCAGCCCTTTGTGCACTACAGCTTCCGAGGAATGGAAAAGCCTCCCGGCGTCCTCTATTTCGGCCACCGCCATCCCATCGGGCCGGAGACCATCGGCCGGGAACTGTTCGGCGCCATGGAGGTCTTCACCAATCCCGAGTTCGTGGGTGCGCCATCCGGAGAAGAAATGCGCCGGCGAGCCATCGGCCTGGTTCGCGGCATCCTGGAGGAAGCCAGCCGCCTGGGCATGGAGACCGGACTGTCCATTCAGCCCTTCCAGTGGCCCAAGGAGTTCATGAAGGTCCTGCCGGGATCTGAAATGGAGCGGCAACTGGGCGACCTGACGGCAGGGCCCGGACGCGCTCAGTCCATGCAGGACCGGGGGCTGCGCGACATGGTCACCACCATCTTTCGCGCCTATGTCGAAACCTATCCCGACATCGACACCATCCACGTGGGCATGCCGGAGCACCGGAGCTGGGTCGGACAGGCGGCCAGGGCCTACCGGCGTTTGACGGCCCGCTATCCGGCGCCGGACCTGGACAGCTACAGCCGGCTTCGGCAACGGGCCCGCGGCCGGACCTCCTTCCCCGGAGGCGGCGAGCGGGTGGAGACCATGCTGCGGGGAGATCTGTCGAGCCTCTGGTTCTTCGATTCGCTGCTGCGGGAGAAGCGGCTGCTCGACCGGCCCGGAGGGGGAGAGGACATCAGGATTGTCTACAACGGCGTGGTGGCGGAACTGTTCCCGCTGGTGGCCCGCATGCTGCCGCCCGGCGGAGAGATGCTGAACTTCATCGACTACACGGCCAGCCGGCAGCTCCGCCAACCGGAACTGCTGAAGAAGGTCCCGCCCGGTGGGGTGCCTTCCACCCTGATCTTCACCCTGGCCGACGACAACGTGGGGGTGCTTCCTCAACTGGCGACCGGCTCCCTGCACCGTTTGACGCAACTGCTCCGCCAGAACGGCTGGGCGGGCTTCTACACCCGCTATTGGACCGTCGGAGACCTCGACCCGACCGTGCACTATCTTAGCCGGGCCAGTTGGGATGCCGGCATGACGCCGGAGAAGGCCTATGCCGACCAGGTCCGGCACGTGTGCGGGCCGGAGGCGGTGGAGCCGGCCCTCAAGGCCTTCGCCCTCATCGAGAAAATCACCCTGGGGCTGGATCAGCACGGCCTGGGGTTCGGGTTTCCCGTGCCGGGGATGATGACCAAGCACTATGAGAGCGGAGGGTTGTCGGAGGCCATCAGACAGGACCGGCTGCTCTACGCCGAGGCCCTCCGGCAAATGGAAGAAGCCCATCGGCGCAGCCGGCCGGAAGGACAGGGCTACACCCGGTATTTTATGGAGCGGCTCCGTTTTGCCGTGCGCTATCTGGAGGCCGCCGATGCCTTCGGGGCTACCGGCCGGGCGCTGCGGGAGGGGCGGAAAAAGGAGGCCGGACGCCAGATCGAACTGGCTCACCGGGCCATTCGGGAAGCCCTAGAGGCCTATGCCGGCGTGGCCAAGGATCACGGGGACCTGGGTGCGGTGGCGCTGATGAACGAGTACTGTTACCGGCCCATTCGAGAGAAGCGACGGGAGCTTCAGTTTTGAGAGAGGAGGGGGACAATGGACTATGGATTGAAAGGCAAGGTCGCCCTGGTCTGCGGCGCCAGCCAGGGGTTGGGAGAAGCCAGTGCTCTGGCGCTGGCCAGGGAGCAGGCCGGCCTGGTCATCTGCGCCCGCAACCGGGAACGGCTGCTGGAGACGGCTCGAACGATTGCCGATGAGACCGGAGCCCGGGTGCTGCCGGCGGCATGCGATCTGGCCAGCGGGGAAGGCGTGGAACGCCTGGTGGATCAGGCCCTGGAACGGTTCGGAACCATCGACATCCTGGTCACCAACGTGGGCCACCCCCAAATGGGCGACTTCTTCTCGCACGATGAAGCCTCCTGGCGGGCCGGGTTCGAAGGCGTGCTTCTACCGGTGGTGCGGCTGTGCCGGCGGGTGATTCCGCACATGGTTCAGGGCCAGTGGGGCCGGATTGTCCATATCACCAGCGTGGCCGTCAAGGATCCCCATCCTCCCTACTACCTCTCCTCGGTCTACCGGGCAGGGGTGGCGGCGTTGAGCAAGCTGTTGTCCCAGGAATTCGGCCGGAAAGGCGTAAGGGTCAATACCGTATGCCCGGGAGTCTTCAAGACCCCCCTGGTGGGTGACCTGTTGGCCCGGGAGGCTGAAAAGCAGGGAGAAACCGTCGAGAGAATCGAATCCCAATGGTCGGAACAGACGGCCGTGGGGCGATTGGGGGAGGCCTCCGAGCTGGCCTCGCTGGTGGTGTTCCTGTGCAGCCAGGCCGCCGACGACATCACCGGCCAGGTGCTGGTGGCCGACGGCGGGGCCACCGGGGGCCTGTATTAGGCAGTGGCCAGTGATCAGTGGCTAGTGGTCAGCTGGTTGATCGACACGCTCAGCCCCCTGTTGGTCTCGGCGCAGTCGTTCAAGAAGCGCAACCAAAAAAGACAGTGACCAGTGATCAGTGGCCAGTGGTCAGTTGGTTGATCGACACGCTCAGCCCCCTGTTGGTCTCGGCGCAGTCGTTCAAGAAGCGCAACCAAAAAAGACAGTGACCAGTGATCAGTGGCCAGTGGTCGGTTCCAGGAACGGCACCTTCCGTCCGCCACTAAAAACCAGCGAGGCAGCTCCTCAGTCGGACATTCGGCAATCACGGCAACTCAACGGATCTGACCACTGAAAACTGACCACTGAAAACTGACCACTGAAAACTGACCACTGAAAACTGACCACTGATCACTTGTCTGAAACCTCCCCCTAGCTCATGCGGCTGCGGTTTGGGGTACCAGGTTGAAACCAAGAGAGTTAGCCGCATGTTTGAGTCCCACGAGCTGGCGTTTTCGGAAGCGGGCTTCGTAGTACTCTTCACCGATGTCGACATAGTCCTGGCCGTAGCGGAGCATGCGGTAGACGAGCGTGGCCAGCTTGCGAGCAATGGAGAAGATGGCAACATTCCATCCCTTGTGGCGGGCCTTGCGACGTAGGGCAGCGCCGAGAGCGGTCTTGGAGCGCATCAGGGAGATGGCGGCCATGCGCAGGACGGCGGCGGCGCGAGTAGACCCAGTGCCGTTGACTTTCTTGGAGCGGAGCGGCTTGCCGGCGGAAACGGCGGTTCGCGGAGCCAGGCGCAACCAGGAGACGAAGTGGTTCTCCGAGGGGAAGGCCGTCAGGTCAAAGCCGACCTCGGTCAGCAGAGTCAGGGCCGCCTGAGCGCCGATGCCGTCAATGCGCGTCAGGTCGACGCCGGCAAAGCGCCATAGTTGGGTGCGCATCTTCTGGTCACCACGGCGGCTCATCATCCTTTCCTTGGCCCCATTGGGGTGGGGAGGCACGGGCTTGTCGCGACGCTCCACCGGTTGCAAGGCCCGTATCTCCTCCAGGATGCGTGCCTCATAGACGGCGATCTTGCGTTGAGTCAGGTCGTAAAAATCCAGCGCACACCGGAGGTTGAACAGATGCTCCTCTCGCCAGTTGCCGGCCAGATACTCGGCAAACTCCTGGCTGGACTTCTTGCACCCCCTGTGACGCAGGGCCGCCAAGCGGACCGGGTCTCGTTCTCCGTCGACAATCGCCCGCACAATCGCCATCCCCGTCTGACCTGTCAGGTCGCTGACGGCACGATGCACCTGCACGTTCATCTGATCCAGCGCCTTCTGCATCCACTGAACGAAGCGGGTGCTTTCGCTCACCAACTGGTTCAGTTGCCGGTGCAGCGTCCGTACCTTCACGATGGTCTCGTGCGGACGGAACGATCCCCGCAGCAAGCCGCAGCTGTGCAGCAACTGGATCCACTGGCAGTCCCGCATGTCGGTCTTGCGGCCGGGAACATGGTTCAACTGCCGGGCGTTGACCAGCAAAACCTCGATGCCGCAGGACTCCAGCAGGTCATACAGCGGAATCCAATACACCGAGGTGCTTTCCATCGCCGCCGACTCCACCCCTTGCTCCAGCAACCACTGAGCCAGTTGCTCCAGCTGCGGCATGGTGGTGCCGAAGGTGCGCACGTTGGGATGGCCGGCCGTCTGCTGCGGACCACACACCCAGTGTACCCGACTGCCCAGGTCGATGCCTGCCACTTGGGGACGGATCTGCGCCAAGCTGGTCGAACGGCTCGGATGCTTCTTCCCCCTCTTGTTCGCCTGCGGGGTGACCTTCTTTCTCTTTGGCATGGGACGGGCCTCCTCGGGGGCGATGGCTCCGGCCCGAGTCGGCGTGCTCTTTTGGATTCTTGTCTCGGGGAGAACTTCTACAGAAGCCTCACCAGTGTATGCTGGCCTGCTCGGACCCAGGCTGACCTTGGGGCACGGGGCACCAATGTTTAAATGGGGTGTAGCTGCCGGAGTCTCGCCGTGGGCCTATTCTGTCATATTGGTCCCCGGTTTTATCCTGTATGATCCGCCCCGTCTTGTGGGGCGGCGGCTGGGCTGACCACTGATGTCTCAATACCTCGCCTCCAGCTCCAGCCCCGTCACCCTGGAGGACAGCCGCCCGGTCGAGTTGGGTCCCGGCAGGACGACAACGCTGTTGAGGCCCCGTTTGAGGGGTTCCTTCCGCAGCCGGGCTGCAAACGAGGTTTCCCCGGTGCGCTTCAGGCTGTCGGAGGGAACGCGGGCGCCGTTGACCTCGACGGCGATGCCTTCGCCGGCTGCCACGTCCTCGACACTGATTCGCAGGAGCAGTTTGCTTGGCGGCTGCTTCGCTCCCCCGAAATCATCGCCCACCACCAGCTCGATGGGCCTGGCTTCCATCAGCCTCACGGGAAACTGTCCCGGTGGGTTGGTGAAGCCGGCATAGAAGATGGAGGCTCCGTTGTCGGCCAGGAACCGTTTCTCCAGTCCCTGGAGCGTTTCCGGATCGCCCATCTGGCTCAAGACCTTGCGCCGTTCGGCAGGATCGCTCACTTGCGGGACCATGCGCCCCCCTTCCATGCCGGAACCGACCCCGAAGTAGTTGAACAGGTAGACCCCGTCGGCTCCCAGGGCCCAGAAGTTGGAGGCCAGGCTGCGCATGGCCAGGGGTTCGCGGAAGTGGTTGATGCAGGGATAGGCCGGGACCCCGTACCGATGGGCCAGGTCGACGAGTGTCTGCAACCGTCCGGCATAAGGCATGTAACCGCCTCCCACGATCAGCAGATCCAGCAGGCCCTCCTTCATCCACTGCTCCACGTCCAGACCGGTCCTGAGGGCCATTGCCGGCGTGTCGGGGACGCGGATGGCCAGCAGGTAGGGCCGGCCCCGTTCCCGGCCGATCTTGCGCAGGATGCCGCGGACCTCTCGCACGAAGGCGGTCATGGTGCCCAGGTGCTTCCGCTCTTCGCCCAGCTTGAAGAACAGGGGGTGGCGAAAGTAGTCCAGCTCGAGCCCGTCATAGTCGTATTGTCGGCAATAGGTGCGTATGAAATCCAGGAAGTGGCGGCGGACTTCTTCCTTGGCGTAGTCGAATCCTGACCAGAAGGCGCGCATGACGGCGTCGGGGGCGTGATCCCTTCTGGCGCCCAGCAACAGGTCGGGCCGAGCCATTTTCAGGGGATAGGTGAGCCGGGGCGCCCAGGCGTCGTGAATGTCGTTCATGCGGATGGAGGCGAAGATCTCCATTCCGGCTGCTTGGGCGGCTTCCAGGTAGGCTCGGGTCATCCGGTCGATTTCCGGCGGTGCCTTCATCGCCGGATACCAGCGGTTCTGGGTGTCCTGAAGCCGGGCCTTCTTTCCGGTGGCGGGTCCGCGGTCGGTGCTGCCCACGCAGATGAAGTAGGCGTCGACCTGGGAACCCACCGCGTCTTGAAAACGCTGGGCAAGGTAGGCTTTCAGCGGCCGGTCCCTGGCCATGGGCTCCGCTTCTCCATCGTCGTTGACGATAATGCGGCGCTGGCGGTCCGGCGAAGGGTCGGTCCGCTCCATGGGTGTTCCCGGATCCGGTTGCGGAGCCGTCCCGCAGCCCGCCAGGCAGGCCAGGGCCGCAAGCAACCACCAGTGAGAGAGAGTCCTTGGACCGTACATGGTTTTGTCCCCTTTCCGTCCATGAATCTGTGAATCTGTAACCTGATGGTTGAGAATTGTATAAGATAGGGGGACCAAAAACGTCGGCCTGATTCGAAAGAAGGAAGACTATCCGGGGCTGCAGGTGTGAGGAGCCCCATGGAACTGTCGGTTTCCCGAACCTTGACGGCAGCCAGGCACCCGCCGGTTCGAGGGAGCGGCCAGCAAATCCTCGGAGGAAATCATGAGCGTTACGCGTCGAAAATTCATGCAGGCCCTTACTGTTGCCGGGGGAGCGGGAGTGACCGGCTCCTCTGCCGGCCTGCTGGCCGAGCCGCTCCCGGGCAAACAGAAGGGGCGCAAGAAAAGGACCCTCTATTTCAATGACGCCCGGCACTACTACCTCTACGTCTTCGAGCCCCCCATGACCATGGAAGACGCCTGGGTGCCCATCGACGAGGTGGCCGGAACGGCCGTGGACACCTTTGTCTACGGGGTGGAGCGGGGGGACGGCCTGTTCTATCCCTCACGGGTGGGCCAGCGTTTCGGCGCCGACATGCGTCCCTTCCCGATCACCGCCTACTGGCGCACCTGGGAGAACATGCAGAGCCTGATCGACCGGGGCCTGGACCCGCTGACCGTGCTGATCGACCGCGCCCATGAGAAAGGAATGGACTTCTTCGCCAGCGTGCGCATGGCCTCATACGGAGGGCTGGAAGACAAATACAAGGTGCCCGAGGGCGGACGGGGCCTGGCCCACGAGTTCGTTCGCGACCATCAGTACGCGGTGCTGAAGGAACTGGCCACCGAATACGACACCGAGGGCGTGGAGCTGGACTTCGCGGCCGCGCCCGGGGGGATGCCTCTGTATGTGAGGCCGGAGGATTTGTCGGCCACGACCCCGGTGCTGACCGAGTGGGTGGCCAAGATCTCCAAGGCGGTCCGCAATCGACCCGGCAAGCCGGGCCAGGTCGGGGCCCGGGTCTATCCCACCGAGGAGATGTGCCTCAAGCAGGGCCTGGACGTGCGGACCTGGATCCGGGAAGGCCTGGTGGACTACCTGGCGCCCATCCTCTATAACGATTTCACCCTGGACGTGGACATGCCCATCGACTGGGTCATCGAAGCGGCCCACGCCAAGGATATTCCCGTCTACGGCACCCTTCAGCCCTATATCAGGGATGAAGCCACCGGGTCGGCGCCGGCGGCTCCCAAGAGGATCTACCCCACTCCCGAAAACGTGCGGGCGGCGGCCGCCAATTACTGGAGGCGCGGCGCCGACGGCCTCTATGCCTGGTTCATGCAGTGGCCGCTGGGAGACACCGAACGGCGCATCCTGACCGAGATCGGGGACCCGGAGCTGATCGGGGAAGCCGACAAGCACTACGTGCTTCACGGCTCGTCCGAGCGGTCCTCCGAAATGGGCTACCCGGCCGGTTTGCCGCTGAAGATTCCCGGACCCGAACCCGGGAAGCGCTACCCCATTCCCTTCTCGATTTCAGACGACATCGAGGGCAAGGCCGAGCGGATCCGCCGGGTCATTCTGAAGCTGCATATCGACAACCTGCTGACCTCCGACCGGCTGACGGTGCTGCTGAACGGCCAGTCGCTGGCAGGGGAGATCTGCCTGCGCGACTACGCCGACAATATCGTCCCCTACCAGGGGCAGTGGCTGGAGTTCCACCTGCGGAAGGTGCGGCCCCGCAAGGGTGAGAACCTGCTGGAAATATCCCTGGATGAACGTCCGCCGCACATGGGCGTGGGCATTTCGGTGGAGTGGGTGGAAGTCCGGGTCGACTACGGGTTCTATCCGACCACGCCGAAGGCATAGACCAGTGTTCGGGAAATCCCCATGAGCCTGAGCCGTCGAAAATTCATGCAGGCCCTCACCGTTGCCGGCGGCGCAGGAGCGGCCGGCTCCTCCGCCGGCCGGCCTGCCGAGCCGCTCCCCGGAAAGCAGACCGGGCGCAGGAAGCGGACCCTCTATTACAACGACGCCCGGCACTACTACCTCTACGTGTTCGAGCCCCCCATGACCATGGAAGACGCCTGGGTGCCTATTGACGAGGTGGCCGGAACGGCCGTGGACACCTTTGTCTACGGGGTGGAGCGAGGGGACGGTCTCTTCTATCCCTCCCGGGTGGGCCAGCGTTTCGGCGCCGACATGCGTCCCTTCCCGATCACCGCCTACTGGCGCACCTGGGAGAACATGCAGAGCCTGATCGACCGGGGCCTGGACCCGCTCACAGTGCTGATCGACCGCGCCCATGAGAAAGGAATGGACTTCTTCGCCAGCGTGCGCATGGCCTCCTACGGGGGGCTGGAAGCCAAGTACAAGGTGCCTGAGGGTGGCCGGGGCCTGGCCCACGAATTCGTGCGGGACCACCAATACGCGGTGCTGAAGGAACTGGCCACCGAATACGACACCGAGGGCGTGGAGCTGGACTTCGCGGCGGCGCCGGGGGGCATGCCGCTGTTCCTGAGACCGGAGGATGTTCCGGCCATGACCCCGGTATTGACCGAGTGGGTCGCCAAGATCTCCAGTGCCGTCCGCAATCGGCCCGGCAAGTCGGGCCAAGTCGGGGCCCGGATCTATCCCACCGAGGAGATGTGCCTCAAGCAGGGCCTGGACGTGCGGACCTGGATCCGGGAAGGACTGGTCGATTACCTGGCGCCCATGCTCTATATCGATTTCACCCTGGATGTGGACATGCCTGTCGACTGGGTCGTAGAAGCAGCCCAAGCCAAGGATATCGCCGTCTACGGCGTCCTGGCGCCCTACGTCGGAGACGAAGCCACCGGAACCGACCCGTTGGCGCTGAAGGTCCTCTTTCCCACGCCCGAGAATTTCCGCGCAGCCGCCGCCAATTACCGGAGGCGCGGCGTGGACGGGCTCTATGCCTGGTTTTTGCGATGGCCGCTGGGGGACAGGGAACGGCGGGTCCTGACCGAGTTGGGGGACCCGGAGCTGATTCGGGAAGCCGACAAGCACTACCTGCTGCACCGCCGCTCCAAGGGGGCGGTTGAAATGGGCTACCGGGCCGGTCTGCCCCTGAGGATGCCTGCCGGCGATGCCGGCAAGCGCTATTCCATTCCCTTTACCATTTCAGACGACATTGAGGGCGCGGCGGAGCGCATCAGGAAGGTCGTGCTCAAGCTCTACGTCGACAACCTGGTGACGGCCGATCGCCTGACCCTGCTGTTGAACGGCCAGTCCCTGGAGCAGGAGATCTGCCGCCGCGACTATGCCAATCGCATCGATCCCTGGCTCGGGCAGTGGCTGGAGTATCGGTTGCGGAAAGTGCGGCCGCGCCAGGGGGAGAACCTGCTGGAAATTTCCCTGGATCGGCGGCCGGCCGGAATGGGAGGGAGAATTTCGGTAGAGTCCGTCGAAATCCGGGTCGAATACGGATCCTATCCGACCACCCCGAGAGTGTCGGCGTAACCCTCAGCGGACCTCGAACTTGGCCGCCTTGCTGAGAGATCGATTGGCCAGGTTGTCGGTGACGTTCACCACCAGTTGGTAGCTGCCGGGATCGAGCGCGCTCAGGGCCAGATGCTGTTCCAGGGTCATCTGCTGGGCGGCCCCCGCCAGTTCCTCCTCGGTCTTGGTCAGGCGAGTGATTTCCTTGTCGCCCTTTTTCAGGACAAATTGAACCGAAGCCGACGGTTTGTGGGTCTTGTCGTCCACGGTCAGGTTGTAGATCTGGAAATAGATTCCCATGGTCTCTTTTCGGTCGAAGCGGTCTTCCACGTTGGGGTGCACCTTGTTGGTTCCAATGACGAACATGCCGCTCCCCACCTGTTTCGGGGGCAGGGGTTGGATGGTGTCCGCCAGGATGATGGAGCTGCTGGCCAGACTGTCGTCGGGGAAGTGGGGGATCACCATTCCATAGTACTGAGTCCCGATGTTGCCGCTGTGAATGTCCTTCAGGACCAACTCCAGCTTGTATCTTCCGGAGCGCAGGTTCAGGGTTTTCTGATATAGGGAGTCCCGTTCCAGCGCCTCCTTCATCAGGGACGCGGGCACGTCCTGGGATATGACGTCCTCGAAAACCTCCACCACCCGTCCCGTTATGGTCGAGATCCGCCCGAAGATGTTCACGCGGGCGCGCTCAACGCCATCCTGGTTCTGGAAGGTCAAATCCTGGTGGCGGAGGCGGATGGTGATGGGTGTCAGCACCATGTCTTCGGTGATCCTGAAGAAGTCGAAAGTGAAGTGAAAGGGAAGCAGGTTGTAGGAGAGCTTGGTGTTGATGACCGTTTCCAGGTCCTTGAAGCGCACCTTGGGAGCCCGGGTCAGGGCTGCATGCTGCCTCAGCCGGTCAAATTGCTGGTAGGGGCGCAGGTTTCCGCCCATGCCATACCCCGTGCCTCCCATAATGTCGCGATCTTCCTTGTAGGCCAGGCCCGCCATCTCGGCCGTGGTCAAGCCGATCTGGGGGGTGTAGTAGATGGCATCCTTGTCCTTGGACCTCAAGGCCAGGCGGTACTCCCCGCTGAAGCTGGGGTCCACGAATTCGATCCGGACCTCCTCTCCCAGGGCCCTGCCTTCGATATAGCGGTACCGCCACACTTCAAAGGGAAAGGTAATCGTCTGTCCGCCCCCCTCCTCGGGTGGGCGGTCGTAAGTGCCGCCGGCGGAATGCCTCTCGATCTCGTCCGGAGGGCCGAAGGTGATATAGATCCGTCCCCGGTCCGTCTCCCAACCCGGTCTTCCCGAGGCGAAACGCTCGTTGGCAAAGGCGATGCGGCGGTAGTGCTCCTGCCTGACCTCGTTGTCGGGGGTGTCCGGGGTTGGGTCACGCCGAAGCCAGAACTGCTCGATGAACTGATAGCGCTCGTCGTCGGTGGTCAGGCGCTTGAAGGCTTCCTTCTCTTCCGCGGTGATGATGTAGCCGACGTCCTGCTTCATCCACTTCTTCAGGTATCGGTCCGAGGTCTCCGTGCGGAGCGACTTCTCGCGCCTCCGGTCTTTTTTCCGGTCGGCCAGCAGCGCCGATCCTGAGAGAACGAAAAGGAAGGTCAAACCGCCGGCCAGGAACCGGTTCCATTTGCGTGGGATTCTCATGGGGCACCTTGCTTGACGCCAGCCATGGGCTGACAGGCGTTTCTTTTCCACTTGGGACTCCATTCCATTATAGAACAGGTGCCGGCCACGTCAAACGCGTCCAGGCTGGACGCTTGAATCGAAACGACATTGACGGATGACTCAAATACCCTGAGGTTCGGATTGTAGAGCCCTTTGCAGAATTCAGCAGACCGCAGAGCTTTCCCGACCCTCGGCGAACCCCTCGTGAGGGCCTCCAACGCCTTGGTGTGTCTTCGTCGGCCTTCGTGGCCCTTCGTGGATAACTCTTTTTTTGCTTGTAGGTCTGAGGCGAAGCCGCACTAAGCCACGATCTCCTTGATCAGGCGGCCGCCCAGGTCGGTCAGGCGCTTGAAGCGTCCCGCGTGGTAGTAGGTGAGCCGCATGTCGTCCAGACCCAGGCTGTGCAGCATGGTGCCGTGCAGGTCGTGCAGGTGATAGACGTTCTCGGCCGCCTTGATGCCCAGTTCGTCGGTGTTGCCCACCACCGTCCCGCCCTTGATGCCGCCGCCGGCCAGCCAGGCCACCATGGCCTCCTTGTTGTGGTCGCGGCCGGGATGGGACCGGAAGAAATCCATGGAGTTGTCGGCGGTGCGCCCGAATTCCCCGGCCCACACCACCAGGGTCTCATCCAACATCCCCCGCTGCTTCAAGTCCTTCAGCAGCGCCGTGACCGGCTGGTCGGTCTCGTAGCCGCGCTTGCGGTGCTCTTCGGCGATGTTCTCGTGGGAGTCCCAGCCGCCGCAGTAGACCTGGACGTAGCGGACTCCCCGCTCCACCAGTCGGCGGGCCATCAGGCACCTGCGAGCCATGGGTTCTTTCATCTTGTCATTGAGGCCGTACATCTCCTTGATCTTTTCGGGCTCGCTGTCGATGTCCACCGCCTCGGGCACGGCGAACTGCATGCGGAAGGCCAGTTCGTAGTTCTTCATGCGGGCCAGCAGGTTGCCGTTGCCGGGGTCGGACTCCAGGTAGGGACGGTTCAGCCGATTGAGCAGGGCGATGTCGGTCTGCTGCTGCTCCCGGGTGACTCCCTCCGGGGGCTGAAGGTCGAAGATGGGCGCCCCCACCGAATTCAGCAGGGTGCCGTGGGTGGCGGCCGGCAGGTATCCGTTGGAGTAGTTGACCGCCCCGCCGGAGATGCGTCCCCGATGGTCGGGCAGAACCACGAAGGCGGGCAGGCTCTGGCTCTCGCTGCCGAGCCCGTAGATGGTCCAGGAACCGACCGAAGGGCTGCCGGGGATGGAGACCCCGGTGTTCATCATGAAGCAGGCCCCGGGATGGGCCTCCGAGTCGGTATGGAGCGAGCGGACCACCGCGATGTCATCCACGCAGGTGGCCAAGTGGGGGAAGATCTCCGACACCTCCATGCCGCACTGGCCGTGTCGCGCGAACTTGAAGGGGCTGCCGACGTAAATACGCTTTTCCAGGCTGCCGTAGACCCGGGTGACCGGGGTCCCGTGATACTTGGCCAACGCCGGTTTGGGGTCGAAGGTGTCCATCTGACCGGGAGCTCCCCCCATGAAGAGAAAGATGCAGGCCTTGGCCTTGGCGGCGAAGTGGGGCTGCTTGGGAGCCAGCGGGTCCGGAGCGGTATCGGACGCCTGAAGCCAGCCGTCCCGGCAGAGCAGCGACGAGAGCGCCAAGCTTCCCACGCCTCTGCCGAATCCGTACAGGAAGTCCCGGCGACCCATCTCTCCCAGGCTTGGGTCGGGTCGTTCCACCCGCGAACAAACCTCGAACTCACTCTTGGCCATGATCACTCCTCTTGGTCCTTTTTCTTCCAGGCACCTTGGCCCGGGCAGCACTCATTCCAGAAAGATGAACTCGTTCATATTGATGAGAACCAGGCAGAGACGCGACAAGAGGTTGCCGCCCCCGTCCTTCTGCTTGTCCAGCGACTCGCCCAGGTCGTTTCCGAAACGGATGGCCCGCAGCGTGACCTTGGGGGGGAGGTCCGGTTCCACCGGGTGATCTCTCAGAAAGGCCAGGCACTCGTTTCGTTCCAGAGCCGACGGAGGTCGCTGGAAGGCCAGTTGAAAGGCGTGCTCCACCTGGCGTCCGGGATCGTCGCCGGCCTCCCGCCGGATGCGGTCCGCCATGAAGCGGGCCTGCTGGTGGGAGAATCTGCTGTTGAGCAGGGTGAAGACCTGGGGTGTCACGGTGGTGACGTCCCTGACAGGACAGCTCTCGTTGGTATTGGGACCGTCGAACACCGCCACCATGGGCAACTGCAAGGATCGGCACTGCAGCACGTAAACGCTGCGCCGGCTTCGTTCCTGGCGTGGCGAAGGCTCCCACCACACCCCGGCGCGCAGCTGTACCTGATCGTCGATATCGGGGAAGAAGGGCGGGCCTCCCATGGAGGGGTTGAGTTGCCCACTGACAGCCAACACGCTGTCCCGCATGATCTCGGCTTCCAATCGAATGGGGTTGCGCCGCCACAGGTAGCGGTTGTCGCTGTCCAGTTTCCTGTAGGCCTCCAGATGGGGCGTCCGCAGGGATTGCCGGTAGACGTTGGACTGCAGGATGATTCGGTGCATCTCCTTGATGCTCCACCCGCTCTGGACGAACTGCCAGGCCAGCCAGTCCAGCAACTCCCGGTGGACGGTGCCCCCCCCGTTCTTGCCCAGGTCGCTGGGGGTGGACACCAGGCCGCGGCCGAAATGGTACTGCCAGATCCGGTTCACCATCACCCGGGCCGTCAGGGGGTTGTCGGGACTGGCGATCCATTCGGCCAGCAGCCTGCGGTAGCTTCCTCGCGAAGAACGAATATCCAGGCCCTTGTAGTCCACCGGCCGGGAATGGCCGGTGACGGCGCTCAGCACTCCCGGTTCCACGGCCTCTCCCCGAAGCTTGTAATTGCCCCCTTTCAGCAGATAGGTGGTCGGGGGCCCGGCGGTGTGGGCGCGAAATCCCTGGGAGGCTATATAGGCCTTGGCCTTGTAGTAGTCGGGGCTGTTGGGGTTGGCGAAGCGCTGGCCCTGCCGTGAAATCAGGCGCAGCCGTTCCACTTCCTCCTTGGTATAGAGGGATCTCTTGGGGAAGGGAGTGCGTTTCAGATCGGAGACCACCCAGTCCTTGAGATCCTGGGGAGCCATGAGTTGATAGTGGGGAGCCACCCGAGCCGCCAGCTCGGTCTTGAACCTGGCGCCCTCCTCCTTGCGCCGGTCCAGCAGGCTCTTCCAGTCCTCGGCCTTCTTCTTCCAGCGGCCGGGCTCAAGTTCCGGAAGCTCGTAGGGGGTGAAGGGAACGGGTTCGGGGCCCACCGTCACCGGAGCAAAGAAGGCCTCCATCCGGTAATAGTCCAGGGTGGGAATGGGATCGTACTTGTGGTCGTGGCAGCGGGCGCAGCCCAGGGTCATTCCCAGGAACACCGAACCGGTGGTCCCGACCACGTCATTGAGGTAGTCCCGTCGGGTTTGGGGGGAATCCACTCTCTGCACGAACACCCACTGGTGCAGGAACCCGGTGGCGATCTTGCCTTCCGCCCCATATTTTCTGTAGGCGTCTCCGGCGAGCTGCTGCCGGATGAAGCGGTCGTAGGGCATGTCCCGGTTGAAAGCCCGGATCACGTAGTCCCGGTATCGCCACATGTGGGGCCGGGGATAGTCGACGGATTCGCCCACCGTGTCCGAATAGCGCACCAGGTCCAGCCAATGCCTTCCCCAACGCTCGCCGTAGCCCGGATCGTCCAGCAGCTTCTCGATGGCGGCGCGGTAGGCGTCCTCCGAGGGGTCCTCGAGAAAGGCCGCCATGGCTTCGGGAGAGGGCGGCAGGCCGGTCAGTCCGAAGTGGATCCGTCTCAGCAGGGCGCGCCGGGAGGCCGGCGGGGCCGGCTCCATGCCCTTCTCCTCCAAGGTGGACAGAACAAAGGCATCGACCGGATTCCGGACCCACTGCTGCCGCTTTACAGTTGGGACCGCCGGCATCTCCAACCGGGTCCAGGGCCAGCTCTTGGAGCCGCCCCCGGCGCGGTCCGCCGCTACATCGGCCGGCTTCAACCCGTCGATCCAGGCGCTGATCCGGCTGATCTCTCCGTCCGTCAGCCGGGAGCCGTCCATCGGCATGGCCGGCTCGATCTCGCCCTTGAGTCTGGAGATAAGAGGGCTGGCGGCGCTGTTGCCGGCAATCACCGCCGGTCCATCCAGCGCGCCACCCTCCAGCAGCGCCTCCTGGGTGTCGACTACCAGTCCGCTCTGATGGGCCTCGGCGCTGTGGCAACTCCGGCAGTGCTGTGCCAGGATGGGCCGGATGTCCCGGTCGAAGTCGATCTCCTCATCCGCGCCGAGGGCGGCGGGAATCAGGGGTTGGGCTGACAGGACGAGAACCGCGGCGAGGCAGAGATGGCTGAACAAGTGGTTCATTGCATCCCCCGGGGCCAACTGCCCGCGAATGACGAATGGTTGGAAGTCTTTCGGGAACAAGAAATTATAACTTGCACTATTATACGTGAAATATATAACAGGGCTCTTGACGGGTCAATCCGAAACCAGGGTCATCTCATGCTTGTCATTGGTGGCGTGTTCTCCAGGACGTTTGGGGAGGGGAGGTAGGTTCTCCAGGATTCTTGGCTGAGGTAGAGGAGTGATGCGGTGTTGGTGGCCATCGACATCGAGTCGAGTCCGGCCGGAAGGGACCCGTTTGGGCTCTGATGGGGCGGCAACGGCCGGGACCCAGCCGAAGGATCGCAAGGTCGGGGGGACGGTGGGTGGAGTTGGGATAGGAGACGGCTCAGGAAAGGCTCTTAGCCGGGCTCGGCGACCGCGCGGATCGCTTCGGCCCGATCCATGGCAAAGTGCTGAACTGCGGCTTGGACTTGGCGGAAGCCGCGATGGAAGATGATGGCGAGCGCCGTGTGGTTGACGATGGCGTTGTTGGAGGGTCCGTGGCCGGTGTGCATCAGAGAGGCATCTTCGCCGAAGGTCGTGTCCCGGGGGCGGTGGTTCCGGTTCTCGATGACCCAATGGCCACGGTTGAGGGCCAACAGCCGCTCGGCGTCGACCTGTTGCGGGGGCAACGAGGTCAGGCCATAGGTCACCTCGGTGGATGCTTCGCCGGTCTTGACCCGATGCCGCTTGCGGGTAATACGGAACATTTGTCGGACCGACGGGTAGTTGATCAGACCCCGAAGGGGTTTCAGGACCTGAATCCGGCGCTGTTGGATGCGGCCATGAGCCTTCTCATCGTTTTCGCAGAAGTGGGAAGAGGCGTCCTGGTCCCAGTCGATGGTCTCCAGGGTCTGGAAGGTTTCCGGCGCGTTGCCCTTGACGGTGAACAGGTAGTGGGCCCGGTGGCGGTGCCGAATGGCGAGGGCAGTGTTTCGGGTGGTATGCAAGGCGTCGAGAGTGATCACCGAGCCGCGGACGTCGACCTCCTCCAGCAGGGCCAGGACGGCGGCGATCTCTCCTCCCTGTTCGGTGTAGGCGCGAGTGGCGATGGGCATGGCGTTGGCATGGTTGACCAGAGACACGGTCTGGTAATGGGCCTCCCCTTGGCGGTTGGCTCCGCGCAGGCGCTTGCCGTCGGTCGCCAGCGCGGTATTGGAAGGCTGACGCCGCGCGGCCCAACGGTTGACGGCGGCCTGCAGGGCCTCCGGGGCGGTCTCGATCAGGGCTCGATGCAGGGTGGCTCGCGACGGCGGGTGGTAGCGACCGGTCCCCGGGTGGCGCCAAGCGCCGAGGGTGCGCAACTCCTCCTGGTTCAGAGCGCAGGCATAGCGCCAAGTGGCGTCGACGCCGCAGTAGCCGGACAGACGCGCCAGTTCCCAGATCGCCAGCAGGGTTGGCAACTGGAACTTGCGGCCCTGGCGCCGGCGGTGATCCGGGATGGAGGCGAACTCTTGCAGCAACGACGGCAACGGGACCGCCTCGGGAGAGACCGGGTCCGGGCGCTGTGGCTCCCAGCAGGGGCACGGCTGTCGAGCCCGCAGGCGTTTTCGGGCCCCTCGCCGGAGGGGATAGACGTACATCTTCTTGAGGTGGCCGTGGGGCTCGGTGTAGCGGCCGTTGCTGCGCGAGAACCCGCGGGTGCGCCCGACCAACCTCCAGTTTCCAGCCGCATACAGGGTGCCGGCGAACCGCTTGGGGTCGACGAAGGCCTCGGCCAACTCCAGCGGATGGCCGAAGGTCGCCTGCCAGTCGGCGCTGAGGCGCCGCAAATTGGCCGCCATCACCGAGGTGGCCAAGTTCGGGATCGCCCCCGGTCGGGTCAACACCAGCAGGCGGGTGTTGTTGGCAATCAGCCGCAACCGCGGAAACTGCTCTTGCGGGCGCCAGCCGATCCAGCGGTCGCGAGGACGGCACTTGAAGGCGCCCGATTGCCAACCGATCAGGGCCAGCCAACACTTCTGGTATTCGGCCACGTAGCGCAGACCGCGACCGGCAAATTGCTGGAACCCCAGATAGTGACGCTGGGCCATGGTGGCATCCCAGCGGCGGCGCTCATCGGCGCGCGCCAGACGCAGGGTCACCTCCTTGACCGAGGGGGGCAGAATGAAGTCTGACTTTTCCATGCCGGAGCAATACCACACCCAGCATGAAAAAGCCAGCCCTCCCGGAAAATTGCCGGTCTTTTAGCGTGAGATGGCCCTGATCCGAAACAGGCGCGGGTTTGGCGAAGGATTGTGTCCTTGCCTGCCGGCCGAGGGTAATGTTTTCTCGACCGATCATCGACCCGGGGGATCCGGCAAGATGGCAGGAAAGGGAATTGACATCCACCACGGGGGACGACAGAAGGAGGATTCCATGGCAACTTGGGGACGCAGGTCTTTCCTGGCGGCAGCCGCCGTTCTGCCGGCGCTGGCGGCCAGATGTGTTCCGGGCGGCGTCGAGGAAAGCGATTCCGAAACTTGGGCAGAGCCGCAAGGCTATGGAACGGCCAGCGGCCGCCGGTCCTTCAGAAACCGGTGGACCGACTCGGAAATCCACCGCTTCGAGCACCGGGACTTCCCGCACTTTCATCGCCTCCGGACCAACCTGGACACGCGCTATTCCCGTTGCCGGCAGTCCCTTCCCAGGCTGCAGGCGGGGCCGCTCTTCCTGCGCCTGAAGCTGCTGTGCACGGGGGAAGCTGGCCGCACGCTCTTTACCCTGGGGTTGAAGAGCCGCGCCCTGGGGAACTGGGCCTTCAGCCTGGGGGCCTGTCCGACCCATGGAATCTCTTTCGGAATCAAGGGTTGGCAGATCCTGGTCAACGCGGCCGATCCCTGGCGGGAAAGAACCCGGGTGCCCGGGCTGGACCACCGGGACTGGCACACTTGGGTCCTGATCGTTCCCAGTGCTGCCGGTCCGGCTCGGATTTACTGCGACGGGCATTACCTGATGGACTTGAAGCAGCCCATCACCGGCGCCCAGAGGGACAAGGTCGCCCGGGAACAGAATGGGCGCCACGGGTCCGTACAGCAGTTGGTCCCGGAAACCCCGGGGGAAGGGGACTACGTCTTCCTGGAGAGCCGCCATCCCGGCCAGGAGCTCGACATCGATCGGTTCGAGGTGTCGAACCAGGCTCCGGCCACCGCTCGAACCTCTCTCCCGGTGCTGCTGGACCTGGACTGGGAACTGCGGGGGACTCGCATGGTGGAGAATCCCCTCACCCGCTTTGCCGGCAACCCGGTCCTGGACAAGGCCGCCATCCCCGATCCCTCGGGTCGGGGCTCGGGAGGTTTCAATGCCGAGGTGATCCGGGACGGTGAGGGGTTCCGCATGTATTTCAACGGCGTGAACCGAATGAGCCAGGCCATCGGCAGGGTCACTTTCGGTCTCTACCATGCCTTTTCCAGGAACGGCACCGACTGGAAAGTGACCCCGGCCACCCCGGTGCTGAACCCGGGACCTCCGGGCTCATGGGACGCGGGCAGCCTGGGCGCGGCCGGGGTGCTCAAGGAAGGCCATCGGTTCAGAATGTGGTATGGCGGATACGTGGACCGGTTGCAGCAGGGAAGAGCCGGCTATGCTGAGTCTTCTGACGGGATTCGTTGGAGCAAGCCGGACCTGGGCCTGGTGCGGTTCGGGGGGAGGCAGACCAATATCTGCTTTTCGCTGCAACCCGGCCTCAACTCCAACGAGTACGAGTTGCCGGTGGAGGCGATACGGGACGAAGCAGCGCCTCCGGAGCGTCGTTACCTGATGTTCCTGCACACTCAGGGCCCCCACGGCTTCATTGTGGACGTGGCTACTTCGCCCGACGGCCGCAGGTTCGTACGCGCACCCCACAATGCCCGCCACTATGCCTTCGACGAGGTTCCTCGCAACAGCACCCTCCACGCCGCCGCGGTAGTCCTGAAAGAGGACAGCTACTGGTGGGCCTTCGTGGGGCACCACGAGGCCGACGGGGGAGGCTATCGCATGCGGTTCACCGGCTGGGCGACCGAACCGGAGGAGAAGGATAATATCGGATTCGGCCTGTGGACCTCCCGCCGCATCCAGCTCGAACCCGGTGGTCAGCCCTGGGAGCAGGGGGAACCCCGGATATCCAGTGTTCTCGAGGTCGGGAGTGAGTGGTGGGTCTACTACAGTTCCGCAGGCAGCATCGGGCTGGCCAGGGTGGGGCGCCACCGCCTCTACGGCCTGGAGCTGGAAGCCGATTGTCAGGTGGGGGAGATCACTTCGGTGCCGCTGAGGCCGCCGCGGCGGGGATGGAGCCGTCACCGGCTCACTGTGAACGTCAGCGGGCTCTCGGGAGGCGGTCGCCTGCAGGCCGAGCTGCTGGATGGCGTGAGCCGGACTCCCCTGGAAGGCTTCGGCCTGGCGCGCTCGGTGGCCATCGAGAGGGACGGTTTCGAGGCGCCCTTGCGCTGGGAACCCGGGGCGGGGCAACTCCCGGAAATGCCCGAGCCCCTTCGGGTGCGGTTGAGGATGACCCGGGGGCAGGGCCATCCTCAACTTCACGGTCTGTATGTGCGGCCGGTCGACGCCGGGTGATCCCGTTGGCGCCCAGGGCGGGGGATTGTGATAGCATCTCGCGCAACGCCCCGTGAAACATTTCCCTGACTGACGTCCGGCAGTCAGGCGTACCGGATTCGAGAGGAGTCGCCCATGCCATCCATGCTTCGCCGTGATTTCCTGGCCTCGGGGGCCCTGGGGCTGGCCGGGCTGGCCGTTCCCGAGTGGCTGGGGGCCGCCCTTTCCGGTAGTGCCCGCGAGGCGCTGAGGATCACCGACATCGAGGCGCACGAGATTTGCCCTCCCTTCCACGACTACAACAGGCGCTGGCTTTTCCGGTATCACGGATTGGCAATCCAACTGCGTACCATCTACGTCGCCAAGACGCAAAGCGGCCTGGAAGGCATTGGAGAGAGCTGGGGTCGGCTTCCCGAAAACGATCCTTCCTCCCGCTACATCGGCACCAGCGCCTTTGACTGGATCGGCGACACCAGGAACCTGGCCATCAACATGGCCGTCTACGATTTGATCGGCAAGTATCTCGGCCTGCCCTGCTGGAAACTCATCGGGCCACAAGTGCGCTCCTGGGTTCCTGTGGCGGCCTGGACGGCCTCTCAACCGCCCGAGGGCATGGCCGAAGAAGCGATCAATGTGGCAGGGCGGGGGTTTCACTGGCTCAAGTATCACGTGGACGTGATTCAGAACGTGGTGGACCAGACCGAAGCCATCCAGAAGGTGGCTCCTCCCGGATTCAAGGTCCACTACGACTTCAACGCGGACTCCAACGTGGAGGCGGTGGAGCCGGTCCTCAAGGAGCTGGAGAAATTCAGCGTGGCCGGCCGCATCGAGGATCCCATTCGGGCCATCGACCATGAGGGCTACCGGATTCTCCGGGAAGGGTGTTCCATCCCCATCCTCATTCACCACGGGCCCGCCGACACCTTCATGCGTCACGGTCTGAGCGACGGCTTCATGGCCGGCCATGCCCCGGTGGGACTCGCCGCCAAGCTGGCCGGCATGGCCGAGGCCACCAATACCCCCTTCATGCTGCAGCAGTGCGGGGGAACCATCAACCAGGCCTTCCTGGCCCACGAAGCCGCGGTGTTCAAGATGGCCATCCTGGATCACGTGAGCCTCTGTCATCTCTGGAAGGAAGACGTGACGGTCGAAACCATGCCCGTGGTGAACGGCAGCGTGCAGGTTCTCGAGAAGCCGGGACTGGGCGTGACCCTCGACCGTGACAGGCTGCGCCGGCTGAGCCGGGCGCCCCGGCCCCGGCAGGACCGCTTCCTGGTGAGGATGCGTTACCGCAACGGCTTCAAGGTCTATTTCCGCTTCGACCCCGACGCGCCCGGGTCCAACCTCCGATTCCTGAACCCTCCGGAGGTTCCGGGGCCGCGGCTGCAGCGGGGAACCTCCGGATACGGCAACCCGGTGGTGACCGATTTCTGGGATGCTGACGGATCGCAGGCCTTTGAGCGCCTCTGGGCAGAGACCGACTCGGGTCCGGTCTGGAGGAGTGAACGGGAAGCTTCAGGCTAGCGGTGCCCCCGCCCCCCCACGACGGGGCGGATCATTCGAGAGTGAAACAGGAGACCTTCTGTTGTTTCCGACAGGCTCGAAACCCAATCATAAGGAGCGACTCATGACCCATCGCCGTTCGTTTTTGGCTTCCATGGCAGCGGGGGCCTGGCTGCCGGCAGCCGTTTCGCAGGCCCGGGCGGAATCCTCCCGGTCCCCGGCCCGAAAGATTCGGGTGGGGGCGTTGAACGTGGGCGAGTACACCTTCTGGGGGATTTGGGCCGATATCCTGGCTGCCAAGGGACTGTTCGGGGGCGGTCTGCTGAACATGGAGATCACCCACTGCTGGGACGTGAACCCCAAGCTGGCCCGCGAGTTTGCGGCCAAGTACGGCTGCGTGGCCGTGGACCGCTACGACGGGATGCTGGGCAAGGTGGATGCCATCGGCTTCGGCGGGCTCTACGAGGTGCCCTGGCAGCACCGCCTGGCCTGGCCCTACGTGGAGGCGGGGGTGCCTACCTATCTGAGCCGGCCCTTCAGCTACCGCCTGCGCGATATCGACGCGATCCTGAATCTGGCTGCCAAACAGGGCACGCCGCTGATGGCCAGCAGCGTGCAGGAACACTATTACCAGGCTTCCTACCTCAAGGGCCGCCTGGGCAACGTGGGGGTCATCAAGGGCGTTCACGGCCTCTGCTTCACCGACGAATACCCGGCCCATTTCCACATTCAGTGGTTCATCCTGCGGGCCCTGGGCTATGAGGTGGAGAAGGTCTCCCTCTTCACCGACGACGAGCGCAAGGCCACCTACCTGCAGGACACCATGCTGTTCAAGGGCAGGGAAGGGCAACCCCCCTTCCTGGCCGCTCTGCACGGGGTTTCAGACACCCATCATCTCTACCTGAAGGTCACCGGGGACAAGGGAAGCGAGACCATCACCGTGGACCGCAGCCCGGATCGGAGAGAGACCCTCTACTACTACTTCGCCCCCCAGCTCATGGACATGCAGCGGACCTTCCAGGGGGACAGCTACCAGCCCTTCGACGTCATTCGCAAGAAGACCCAGGTGTTTCTGGCCGGCTACTACTCCTATCTCGAGAGGGGCGGAAGCCTGTTCCCGGTGGACCAGGTGCCGGTGGACTGGTCCCCCCGCCACTTCAGGCCCGGCTGGATCGACGAGTCGATGTTCTCTGCAAAATCGTAGCGGGACGGTGCCTCGGAGAGACAGGACAGGGAAAAGAGCAATCCACCAAGGGAATGGCGGCTATTCCCCGCCGTAGCCGACCGAGAGCTCGATTCGCCTCACCCGCACCGGTCGGTCGGCGTCCGGGCGCCGCCGCTTGAGCCGCAGTGAGAGTTGATTGAGGCCGCGGGTCAACCGCGCCACCGGCACCGGCAGCCGCAACCCGCTGAAGTCCATGTCCAGCCGCCGTCGGGGAGGGAAGCCCAGGATTCCCTGACCCGGGGGGATGTCCAGGTGGCCGGTCACCGGGGCCAGGTCGTTGACCGCGTCCAATTCCCCCGGCACCAGCACCCGGCCATTGAGCGAGAATTCCAGAACGTCGCCGGACAATCCGTCCAGGCCCACCAGCAGCTCGGCCCGGCGGGACGGGTGGGTTGTGGAGGAGACCTCGTCGGCGATGGGCAGGGTCACCGTTTGGCTGGCTCCCGCCCTGCCCAGGGTGAAGGGAAGCGGGGCCGCCTTGACCATGGTGTTGAAGCGGACCGTATCGGAACGGGGGGCGAGTCCGGTCCGTTGGGACTCGAAGCGCTGCACCAGGGTATAGCGCTTGTCCTTGTCCCGAAGCAGAACCGGATCGGCGATCTCCCGCAGCAGACGGCTGCGCCACTTCCCGTAGAAGAACCAGTTGAAGGTGTAGAGACCGTCGGCCCCGTCACGCCAGAGGTTGGCGGCGCTGCCTCGAATCGCCTCGTCGGGAAACATGGCATAACCATTGCCAAAGGGGTAGAGGCTGGGATAGATGGGCAGCCGGCGGCCGCCCATGAGCTCTCTGAACCCGGGCAGGCCCCGGCACTCGGTCAGCCCCTGACCCAGGATCAGGAAGTCCACCAGCCCCTCCCGGATCCAGGTCGGGACTTCGAATCCTCCTTCCAGGCACCACTCCACCCGCTCGGGCACACGCACCGCGATCTCGATGGGGCGCCCCCGTCGGGCTGCCCTCTTCCGCAGACTCTGCCTTACGGCTCGCATGAACTCGGTCAGAAACTTGCCCTTCTCCCGCTCCAGGCCCCGAGGAAAATAGAGCGTGTGCCGGAGCCAGTCGAGCTCGATGCCGTCGAAATCCCAGCGATCGAAGAACTCCTCGATGACTCGCAGCTTCAGCTCCCGGACCGGCGCCACCTCGAAATTGAGGGCGCTCCACCAATCCAGATCGGGAACCAGCCAGTCGGGATTGAGTCTCTTGAAGGTGGGCAGCTCCGGGTTGGGAAGGGTGCCCCGGGGGTGCTGCCCATCGTGGATATCGTTCATCCGAAGCGATACAAAGGCCCTCATGCCTCTCCGGCGGCACTCATCCACGATGATCTGAGGCGGATTATGGCCGGAATCGGCCAGGCTCTTGGGGTTCAGGTACTGGTCCCTGGGATCGACCTCGACGCCTCCGTGCCAGGTCCTGCTCTCGGGGAACTGGAATCGGTCGGCCTGGCCGGGCCATTCCAGGACGTCGCTCTGGTACTCGGCCACGTTGCCGCTGCCGAAGCTGAACAACAGGGTGTCGACGCCGCTGTTCCCGATGGGGGTGAAGACCAGGTCGGCAAATTCCCGCCGGCTCAGGGGTCCGCTGCCTCGATGCAAGGCGGCGCGCCCCCAGCAGTGAATCATGGACCCGTCGCAGTTGAACAGGAGCCGTCCCGGACCGGCGCCGCGGCCGTCGGACCTGCCGGGAGCGGCCAGGCTGGCCAGTCCTCCGGCTCCCAGCAGGAGAAAGTCGCGCCGGCTGAACGGGCCAGCCCATCGGGGTCGCAACGGCATGAGAGTATGGCTCGTACTTTCCGGATCGGATGCCGTCATTCTATGAGGGTCGGCTTGTCCTGTCGATAGCGATGGCATTAAACTAGGGCATCAAGCGATAGCGACCTGTTTTTCGGATGGGGTGTGAGTTGTTGAGGCCGATCTCAATCGGGGTGGCGCTTTTCGTCGGGTTGGCCGGTTCCGGCGGTACGGCGCAAGAAGGCCCCATCCACTTCCGGACCCGGATCAAACCCATCCTGGAGACCCGCTGTCTCTCCTGCCACGACACCCGGACCCACAGCAGCGGCCTGGTGCTGGAAACGCCGGAGGCCCTTCTGCGGGGAGGCGCCCTCAGCGGCCCCGCCGTCCTGGCCGGCAATGCCGAGTCCAGTCCCCTGATCCAGTACCTTCGGGGCGAGAAGCAGCCGGCCATGCCCCTGGGAGAACCGCCGCTGCCGGAGGAGGAGATCGATCTGATCGCCGCCTGGATCGACCAGCTGCCGCCCCCGGCCGATGCTCCCCGGAGCGAGGGAGCGGCCTGGCCCTTCACCGAGCTGGATCCGCCGGCCGTTCCGGCGGTCCGAAACCGGCAGTGGGTGAGAAACCCCATCGACGCCCTGGTACTGGCCAAGTTGGAAAAGCAGGGGATGGAACCGGCGCCGCCGGCTTCGGGGAGATCCCTGCTGCGCCGGGTCTATTTCGATCTGATCGGCATGCCGCCCACTCCGGAGGCCATGGCCCGGTTTCTCCGCAACCCGGACGAGGACGCCTACGAGCAGGAAGTAGAGACACTGCTTCGCAATCCCCACTACGGGGAGCGTTGGGGCAGGCACTGGCTGGATCTGGTCCGCTACGCCGATACCGAAGGGGGCGGCCCGGACTATCCCCGCCCCCACATCTGGCGCTACCGGGATTACGTCATTCGCGCCTTCAATCAGGATCGCGCCTACGATCGCTTTGTCAAGGAACAACTGGCCGGCGATCTGTAT
Organism: Terriglobia bacterium; assembly: GCA_963665655.1. Taxonomy (GTDB): domain Bacteria; phylum Acidobacteriota; class Terriglobia; order Versatilivoradales; family Versatilivoraceae; genus Versatilivorator. The sequence goes on along the minus strand of OY762429.1, from coordinate 893,305 downwards.
GCGGTTTACGGCGCCGAGGGAAAGCTCGGCCTCGGCTTCCTCAACCTGGGGGTCGTCGGAGAGGACGCCGGACGGCAGAATCTCCTGGTCGATCTGGTCACCACCACCGGATCCGTTTTTCTGGGGCTCACCCTGGAGTGCGCTCGCTGTCACGACCATAAATACGACCCTATTCCCGCTCGCGATTACTTCCGGACCGAGGCCTTCTTTTCCTCCCTTACCGTGGGCGAGGCCGACCTTCCTTTCACCCAGTACGAGGGTCCCAGCCTCGACCCCGAAGACTGGAAGCAGCGCGCCGAAGCCTGGCAGCGGGAGCTGGATCAACGCAAGGAATTGAGAGAGACGACCACCGCGGAATTCTTGAAGCGCCTGGAGAAACCGTTCCACCTGGTCGGGGGGCAGGATCTGAAGGACGGCGTGGTGCCCCTGGGTGAGGGCGCACTGAAGACCGCTCTCGGTCGAGGGGCGCTGTTCACGCGGGAGGAACGGGAACTCTATCGCCTGATCGAGAGGCAGAACACCAGCTACGGAAACGTAAGCCATCGCGATTACTTCAAGCCCAGGGTGCACACCGCCTGGGAGATCCAGAGCCGGTACGGGGGCCGTCGGCCTCACCCGGCCATGCCCACCACCTACGTACTGCAGGGCGGCAACCCGAAGGCCAGGGGGGAGGCGGTGCTGCCGGGATTCCTGAGCGCCCTCGAGGAGGGGTTCCCGTTCAAGAGCGGGAACCCCAGACAGAACCCCCGCCAGACGCTGGCGGAGTGGATCGCCCACCCCGGCAATCCCTTGACCGCCCGAGTCATGGTGAACCGAATCTGGCAGCACCATTTCGGCGAGGGGCTGGTGCGGACCGCCAGCGATTTCGGACGGAACGGATCGGGGACCCTCCATCCCGAGCTGATCGATTTTCTGGCGTCCTATTTCGTTCGGAACCGTTGGAGCATCAAGGCCGTGCATCGGTTGATCCTGCAGTCCAATGTCTACCGGCAGTCGATTCGGAACCCCCGCGCCGAGGAGTTCCGCGCCCGGGACCCCGACAACCGCTACCTATGGCGGAGCAATCCGCTGCGATTGGAGGCCGAGGCGATCCGGGACAGCATTCTGGCAGTCAGTGGAGAGTTGAATCCCACCATTGGAGGACCGGGCTTCTTCCCCAGGGTCGAGGAAGACCTGCTGTGGGAGGGGGGAACCTGGTGGAAGCCCTCCAGCCGCCAGGAAAGGAACCGGCGCACCGTCTACATGTGGCAGGGGCGGTCCTTTCAACTGCCCATGATGAATGTCTTTGACGGAGCCAACCTGAACGAAAGCTGCTGGAGGCGGCAGGTGACCACCGTGGCCCCCCAGGTGTTCGCCCTGTTCAACAACCCCTTCGTGCACGAGCAGAGTCGCAGGATGGCGGGAAGGATCGTTCGCGAGTCGGGATCCGACCCGGAATCACGACTGAAACGGGCCTTCCGGTTGGCCCTGCAGCGGGATCCCACGCCCGGGGAGCGATCCCGCGGCCTGGACTTTCTGACCCGGCCCCTGTCGGCCGGACCGCTTCCCCTGGAGTCGGCCGGAGGGCTGGCGACCGCTCCGGAGGCGGAATCGGATGCCTCGCCGCCAATGGCGCCCTCCCAGGGAGACCAGGACCGGCTGGCCGATCTCTGTCTGGTTCTGTTGAACATGAACGAGTTCATCTTTCTGGAGTAAAGCTTCGCCACGGGCTCATTCCACGCCCGGAGTCGCCGGTCTTTTCCCCGGCGCCTCCGGGAGGCCTGAAGGCAATAACGCGAGAATTCAGACTCGGAAGACAACCCATGAAGACTCTCAAACACGAATATTGCGGTCGATTCGAAGCACCCGACCCTTCCCTGGGTGAGTTGGGGCGCCGGGATTTTCTCTATCGCCTGGGGCGGGGAGTCGGAGGCGTAGCCCTTTCCTCCATGCTTTTTCGGGAGGGCCTGCTGGGTGCCGAAACGACCGGCAATCCGCTGGCGGCCAGGACGGGCCACCGCCCGGCCCGGGCCAAGTCGTGCATATTCCTGTTCATGGCCGGCGGTCCCAGCCAGATGGATACCTTCGATCCCAAGCCGTTGTTGAACAAGTATCACGGCACCCCGGCCTTCGATGGAGCCCAGTTGCGCACCTCGGGCAGAAAACTGCTTTACGTGGGGAGTCCCTTCCGCTTCGGCAAGTTCGGCCGGTGCGGCACCGAGGTGTCGGACATGTTTCCCCATCTGGCCACCTGCGTGGACGACATGGCGGTGGTGCGGTCGATTCACACCGACTCCGATGCCCACTCCCTGGCCACCTTTCTGATGAATACCGGGGAAGCGCTGCCCGGCAGTCCTTCGCTGGGTTCCTGGACGGTCTACGGGCTGGGAACCGAGAACGACAACCTGCCGGCCTTCGTGGTGTTTCCGATCAGCGGAACCGGAGGGTTCGGCGGCCCCCAGAACTGGTCCAACGGGTACCTGCCGGCCATCTACCAGGGAACCCCCCTCAAGTCGGAGGGCGTTCCCATCGTGGATCTGCAGCCCCCCGCCGGGACCACCGCCGAACAGCAGGAAGCCAATATCCGATTGCTGAACCACTTCAACCGGCCCTACCTGGAGGGCCACCCGCTGAAGGGCGACCTTTGGGCCCGGATGAAGAACTACGAATTGGCGTTTCGCATGCAGATGACGGTTCCGGAAGCCCTGGACGTGGACCGGGAGCCGCCAGCCATCCGGGAGATGTACGGTCTCGACAACAAGATCACCGAGCTCATGGGCAGACGGTGCCTGATGGCCCGGCGCCTGGTGGAGCGGGGCGTGCGCTTCGTTCAGATCTACTCGCGGGGCTGGGATTCCCACCAGGATATCGCCGGACAGCACCGCCTGCGGGGCCTGGAAACCGACCGGCCCATGGCCGCCCTGTTGAAGGATCTCAAGCAGCGGGGCCTGCTGGATCAGACCCTGGTGGCCTGGGGAGGCGAATTCGGGCGCACTCCCCAGAGCCTTCCCCTCAACTGGAAGGCCCCGGGGCGGGAACACAACAAGACGGCCATGCCCATGTGGTTCGCCGGCGGCGGCGTGAAGGGAGGCACGGTTGTGGGGGCCACCGATGAGCTGGGCGAGAAGGCCGTCGAGAACCCCTACCACCTCCACGACCTGCACGCCACCTTCCTTCACCTGATGGGGTTGGACGACATGCGCCTGACCTATTACCACGCGGGCAGGTTCAAGCGCCTCACCGACCTGGGCGGCAAGATCATCAAGGAGATGGTTTAGGGCGGCCGCGTCGATTTCCGCAGTCCACCGCAAGAAAGGCGGGGTCAGTCATGAGCAGCCATCTTTCGCGCAGAGGGTTCCTGGAAGCCGCGGTCGCGACCGCCACTTGGTCCCAAGGGGGCTTTTCCCAATCCCGCCGTGTAGCCGACCGCCCGCTCAAGCTGGGGGGGCACACTCCCCGAGGCTTGCGCCGCATCCTCTATGTGAGCGACCCTTCCAGCATCGCCCGCCGCCACCTGCCCGATCCGGTCTCGGAGCGGGACCTCAGGAATTGGGTGGACACGCTGGCCGCTTCCCGGGTGGATCTGTTTATTCAGGAGGCCTACACCCAGGGGTGGACCACCTACTGGCGCAGCCCCGGGTTCGACTATGACGCCCGACCCCAGCACCGCCGCTTCCTGCCCCTGCTGGACGAAGGCAAGCAGCCCCTGGGAATCCTGCTGGACCAGTGCCGCCGGCGCCGCATGACCTTTCTGGCCGGTCTCCGCGTGAATGACAATCACGGCCACGTCTCCATCCGCCAGGGCGTGGGAGCAGGCGCCGGCTTCCTGGTGAACAATCCCCAGTGGCAGATTCGGGAAATGCCACCCGGTCCCTACTACGCCTTGAGCACGCCCATGGACTTCACCTTTGCTCCGGTGCGCGATTATCTTTTTTCGGTGACCGAGGAACTGGTGAATCGTTTCGATGTGGATGGCCTGGAGCTTTGCTTCCGGGACCATGCCTATTTCCCTCCCGGCGCCGGGTCGGAGCGTAAGGGCCTGATGACCGGGCTGTTGAGGCGCATCCGCCGCATGCTGGATGAAAAAGGACGGGAAAGGCACAGGAAGCTGCTGCTGGGGGCGCGGGTCTTCCAGACGCTGGAGGAGTGCGACACCATGGGGCTGGACGTGCCTGCCTGGATATCAGAGGGGCTCATCGACTACATCTCTCCGGCCGACACCATGTACTGCGAGCCCAATGCGCCCTGGGAAGCGTTTTCACGGCTGACCCGGTCCAGTCGATGTCTGCTCTATCCGGGACTCCTTCCCTGGAGCAGCCTCCGCATGAGGCGCCGCCTGGGGGGGCAGCCCATCACCCTGGACCAGCAGAGAGCCCTGGCCATGAACATGTATGGCGCGGGCGCCGACGGCATCTTCTTCTACAACCACTTCGTGCCTCTCTCCTGGGCTCCCTTCTACCCTCAAATGCTTCGTGGCCTGGCCGAGACCCGGGAGCCGAGGGAGCTGACCCGAGGCAACCGCCACTATGTCTTCGAGCCGGTGTGGGCCGGGTGCCTGGGGTTCGGCGTGGATCGGACCTCTACCGGAGCGGTCAAGGCCGACCGGATGGTGCTGAAACGGGGAACTCCGGGAAGTGAGGGGAAATATCGGTTTCGGGTCTGTGAGCACATCGGGCGCTCCCGCGGGGCCACGCTGCTGTTTCGGGCCTATCACGCCGTCGACGGCGATCGCTTCCAGGTACAGGTCAACGGAACGCCAGTTCCCGATTCACGGCTGCGGAGACGCAGCGACGAACGACGCTCGGATCTGAAGGCCATCGTGGACCCCAACTCCACCAGCAGCTCCGGTCTGCCCCCGGTGCCCGAGCTTCCCGGTCCCTTTTCCACCTTCTGGTTCGATCTGACCGAGCCCCCGGCGCAGTTTGGCGACAACTGGCTGGAAGTGAGCCTGACCCACGGCGATCCGGGCCGGACCCGGGACATTTTGATCGACGAGGTGGAAGTCTTGGTCAGCGCCTGAGGGGGAACGGAGCAGGAGCGGAAGGCAGGATGACCAGTGTCCTGCGCCGGCCAACTCTCCTGGATCGATGGTAAGGATCGAGCCAACCGTTCCGCCCAAGACCGGGGAACGTCAAGCCTCAAGGGCGGTTCCTTGTTCGGCACCCACCTGAGATTTCCAATATATAGTTCTTTAGTTTACTCATTATATTGAGTAAAATTACTTAATATGATGAGTTATAAGATCTTTGTTCGCCCTCAGGGAGCGGAACTGCTCCGTCGTCTGAAGGAGCCCAGACGGTTTCTGCAGGTTATCGCGGGAGCGCGGCAGGTGGGCAAGACGACAATGGTCGGACAGATAGCGCGGCAATCGGACCTGCTTGTCCGCTTTGCGAGCGCCGACGGTCCCATGTTGCAGGGTCCGGAGTGGATCGAGGCCCAGTGGGATGCGGCGCGATTGCTGGCGGACCCACCATTTTCAGACAGGAGGCGCCGGCCAGGCGGGGCCGCAGGCAAGGACCCGCTGCTGGTGCTGGATGAAGTCCAAAAGGTGGGCGGCTGGTCCGAGATTGTCAAGCGTCTCTGGGACTCGGACACCCGAAACGCCATCCCGCTCAAAGTCATTGTGCTGGGCTCGGCGCCACTTCTGGTCCGACGCGGCCTTGGGGAGAGTCTAACGGGCCGCTTCGAGGTCCTGCACCTGCCCCATTGGAGCTTCCTGGAAATGCGGGAGGCTTTCGGCTGGTCACTGGAGCAGTATCTGTTCTACGGAGCCTACCCCGGGGCGGCGCCTCTCATCAACCGACCGGATCGATGGAGACGCTACATTCTTGACAGTCTGATTGAGCCTACGATTTCCCGAGACGTGCTGCTGCTTTCCCGGGTGGACAAGCCGGCGCTGCTGCGCCGGCTGTTCCAATTGGGTTGCAGCTATTCAGGCCAGATCCTGTCTTATACGGGAATGTTGGGCCAACTCCAGGATGTCGGGAATACCACCACCCTGGCCCACTATCTCGACCTGCTGGCAGGGGTGGGAATGCTCGTCGGGCTGCAGAAGTATTCCAACGCCCCGGTCCGGCGGCGGGGCTCGAGTCCAAAGCTGCAGGTCTTCAATACGGCCTTGATGACGGTTGCTTGCGGCCTTACTCTGAAGGAGGCTCGTGCGGATCGGCAGTTTTGGGGGCGCCTGGTGGAATCGGCCGTTGGCGCCCATCTGGCCAACGCCGCTGCCGGCGGCAGTATCGAGGTCTTTTACTGGCGCCACCGCAGTCGGGAAGTGGACTTCGTGGTGCGAGCAGGAGGCAGGCTGACGGCGGTTGAAGTGAAGAGCGGGAAAAGACGCGACAGCTTGCCGGGGATGGCCGCCTTCGATTCGGCCTTCCAACCCGGGAGGAAGTTGCTTGTCGGCGGGGATGGGATCGGCCTCGAACAGTTTCTGTCAAGGCCTGCGGAAGATTGGGTTCATTAGTGATCGGCCTTTTCCCCTCGAATGATCGACTCCCCAGCCGCCCGGTGCGGCTGGTTGGCGGCCTCCTGCTTGGTCTGCTGCTTGCGGTTGGATCCACCGGCCTCGACCCAACGGCGGCTGCGCCCGGTGAGTTGCTGATTTTCCATCAGCAGCAACGGGTTCGGCTGCCCCTGGTCTCCGTCGACGGCCGGAGCTATGTCCCCATCCTGGATGTCCTGCGCGTTCTGGACCTGGCCTACTCCGAGAGTGGCTCGGCGGGGTATCTCCGGATCTTCGCCGGCAAGGACGTGGTGGAATTGACTCGCAACCGGGTGCGGGTTCGATTGAATCAGAGCTCGATCGGCCTGGCAGCGCCTGTCCTTTTTCACGAGGCCCGCTGGCTGACTCCGCGCGGCTTTGTTCCCGATGTACTCAACCGGGTGCTCAAACCTGCTATCAGGGTTTCTCCCTCGGGGAATCGATGGTTGACCGGAGGCCGGGATTTCGTTCGAATCAATCTCAGCGCCCGCACCACGGATGAGGCCAGCCGTCTGGTCGTCTCCGTGGTAAACGCCGGCGAGATCCGGGTCCGTGGCGAGGAACGCCGCATTCTCTTCCTGCTCGGTGCATCCCCGGTCGATCCGCCCGGATCCGAGGTTACGTCCTACCGGGATGAATGGGTCAAGGGAATCTCGTTTGAAGAAACCGGCGATTCGAGCCGGCTGGTGGTCTCGCTGGCGGACGAGTCCGTCCAGGCTCGCCTCACCCGGCTGTCCGGCCAGAATGCCTACCTGGTGGACGCTTACCGGCCAATCATCGAGGACTCGACAACGGCTCAGGAACCGAAGCGGTCCTTCCGGTGGACAAGGCGCCCCAAGGCTTCCGGCTGGAGGCGAATCACCATCGATCCCGGACACGGGGGCGCCGACAGGGGCGTTGAGGTGGGGGAGGGCGTCTACGAAAAAGACATCACCCTTTCCATTGCCCGCAAGGTGCGTTGGGTGCTGGAAAGCAGGCTGGGGGTGGAGACGGTATTGACTCGCGGCCGGGATCGGACTCTTTCGCTGAAAGATCGGGCGCGGGAGGCCAATCGCAGCCGCTCTGACCTGTTTCTCAGCATACACCTGGGAAACGGCGCCTCGCCGATTTCTTCCGCAACCTACGTCTATCTGGCGAAACTGCCCCCGGGGGAGGCTGTCGCGCAGGATCGGGGCGAGGGAGCCGCCTTCGAGCTGGTACGCTGGGAGCGAGCCCAGGCGGTCGTGCTCCATCGAAGTTTCCATCTGGCCGAAATCTTGCAGGCGGTTACCAACGAACGCTTCAACGGCGGCGCCCCGCTGAGCTTTCGGCATGCGCCCTTGAGGCTGCTGTCGCCGCTGGCAATGCCCGCAGTCCTTTTGGAGCTTGGAAACGTGAAGCAGGAGGAGTTCAGGGAAACGGTGCTGACCGAACCCTTTCAAAACGGGGTGGCCGTAGCCGTGCTGGCGGCCCTGCAACAGTTTCGTCCCATCGACGAAGCGGCCATGGCTCGCTGAGACAGGACGCTCGCTATGCCTCGCCATATCACCTTGGGTATGATGGTTCTGTCGCTCTTGCTGGTCGGAGGCGCTGTTTATTTCATCAGTCTGCAGCGTCAGGTTCAGCGATTGGCCGGCTTGCCTCCGGAAACGCAGGCGCCCGCCCTGATGGAAGAACCGGCGTTTGAAGCCACCGCGCCTCGCAAGAAGGTCGTCCTCTTTTTTGCCTCAGCCGAGGTGGACGGCCGTCTGGAGACGGAGGAACGCGACATCTACGCTTCCGAGGAGGTCACCTTGGAGGCGAAGCAGATCCTGGTGGCTCTGATCAAGGGTTCTCTCTCCGGTCACCTGCCGGCGCTGCCTTCGGAAACCCGGTTGCGGGAGGTCTATTGGGCTGAAGCGGGCTTGCTGGTGGTGGATATCACCGGAGAGGCGACCCTACGGCATCCCGGAGGGATCACGGGTGAAGTCTCCTCCATTTACTCGGTGGTGAATTCCCTGACTTATAATCTGGCGGCGGTGAGCGAGGTTCAGATCCTGATCGACGGAGCCGAGGCCGACACCCTGGCGGGGCACATCGACCTCAGGAGACCGCTGCCACAGGATCTGAGCATGACGGCGCTGCACAACGAGGAAGGGGAGCCGGTGATCAGCGAATTGCAGGAGTATTGAAAGGAACGTTATGCGCACCGATGGGCGAGAGAGCAGGGAGCTGCGTCCGGTAACCATACAGCCCGACTTCATTGCAGGCGCCGAGGGATCGGTGCTGATCGCGGTGGGGAAGACCCGGGTCATCTGTGCGGCCAGCATCGAAGATTCGGTGCCGCCCTTCCTGCGGGGACAGAATCGGGGATGGGTCACCAGCGAATACGCCATGCTTCCCAGGGCTACCGAGACCCGTACCCCTCGAGAATCCAGTCGCGGCAGGGTCTCGGGCCGGACTCACGAGATTCAGCGCCTGATCGGCCGCTCGCTTCGGAGCGTCACGCGCCTGCGGGACATGGGAGAACGGACCGTCTGGGTGGATTGCGACGTGATCCAGGCGGACGGCGGGACCCGCACGGCTTCCATCACCGGCGCCTTTGTGGCGTTGGCTCTGGCTCTTCAAGGACTGGTGGATCGGGGGACCTTGCCGGCCCTGCCGATCAAGGACTATGTGGCAGCCACCAGCGTGGGTGTCGTGGCGGGAAGGCCGTTATTGGACCTCAACTACGAGGAAGACTCCCGGGCCCAGGTCGACATGAATGTGGTCCAGACGGGCGCCGGCTCCCTGGTGGAGGTGCAGGGGACGGCTGAAGGAGATCCCTTTTCCCGCCAAGCCCTCACCGCCCTCATGGATCTGGCCGGCGAAGGCATTTCCCGGCTGGTTGAGATCCAGAAGAGCCTGATCCGCCTGTAGCCGAGCGGAAGCCGGCTTCGGCCCGCTTCGCCGGCCTGTCCCGAAAGACCCTGAGCGTGCCCCCCCAACCCAAACCAACCCGCCACTCTTTGAATTCTCCCGTGGGTCCCCGGCTTCTGGTGGCCACCTTCAACCGGGGCAAACTCAAGGAAATGATGTCGTCACTGGCGATGGCCCCGGTCGAGCTGGTATCTCTGGAGGCGGTTCCCGGCGTGACGACAGCTCCGGAAGAGGGAACCACCTTCGAGGCCAACGCCCGCCACAAGGCTGTCCACTACAGTCGATTTTCCGAGCTCACGACCGTAGCCGACGACTCGGGGCTGCTGGTGGATGCGCTGGGCGGCCGCCCGGGGGTCTATTCCGCCCGCTACCTCAGCCAGCGGGCCAGCGACGCGGAACGTTGCCGCAAAATCCTGGAGGAATTGGACCAGGTCGAGGATGCCCGGCGGACGGCCCGATTCGAGTGCTGGATCGCGCTGGCTCAGGGGGGAGTTGTGCTCGAGGTCTTCCGAGGGATCCTGGAGGGTGTGATCGGACGAGAAGCCCGGGGAGACAACGGATTCGGCTACGACCCCATCTTCCAGGTTCCCGAGCGAGGCTGCACCCTGGCGGAGTTGAGTCCCGAAGAGAAGCTGCGCATCAGCCACCGGGGCCGGGCCCTGCGAAAGTTGCAACGGGCGCTGTTCGGGGTCTGACGGGCAATCTGCGGTTCTTGACAGTCGAGTGCCCATCCGCTAGCTTGAGAGGCTCGGCAAATCGGACGGGGCGTAGCGCAGTCTGGTAGCGCACCTGCCTTGGGCGCAGGGGGTCGGAGGTTCAAATCCTCTCGCCCCGACCACTTGATCCTGTCAATAGAGAGCGATGGGCTGCGAGGGCCTGGGCTCCATGGCCAGGATGGTGTCACCTCTCCATTCCACCTCGAAGGGGTCGGGGAACCCTGGAGCCTTTTCCCGGGTCCGGCGTTCGGGCTGATCGAAGGTGACCGTGGCCTTGGCCCCCTTGGTCAAGGATCCCAGGTCGAGCGTGTTTTCCCGCCGTCGGGTCTCGCCGGGACTGCCGGCTCGATCGACCTGTACCGATTCCGGTGGGACCCAATCCGGCAGTCGAACGCTCACCCGTTCCTCCTGCAACACCTCCAGGTGAAGTCGGCCGGCCCGAGGCACCTCCGAACGCACCCGGAGCCAGGGGGTGTCGGTGCTGAACAGCAAATTCACCCAGACTCCCGATTCCTCCTTCACCACGCTTGCCTGGTAGGCTTCAGCCAGGGACTGAAGCGCTCCGCCCATCAGATCGGTATTGTAGGAATGGTAGGCGTTGGGCAGGGTGAAGGCAAACGCGCCCCGGGCCCGATCCCGGATTCGCGCATAGGCATAGTCCTTGGTGTCGGCCAGGGACGATTGCGGAATCCAGTCGGTGGTCACCACCTGGGAGGCCAGCAAGCCGTTGCGTATCATCCGCTCGGCGTCCTGGAAATATTGGTGGCGTCCGCTGCGGCCCAGCAGCAGGGCGGCTTCCACGAAGTCGCCGGTGTTGTTGGCCTCCCCGCGGCCGGGTTGTTCGTTTCTGCTTTCCTTGGCCCACCCCCAGGAGGTTCGCCAGCGCCGCAAGCCGACGTCATAGAGCAGGCGTCCCATTTTCAGGTACCGCTGTTCGCCCGTGAGCAGTCCCAGGTCGATCAGCGAGGTCATGGTTCCCTCCGAAGAGTGCAGGTGCTCGCCGGCATCCGGCGTCAGCTCCCCCTCGGAGGTAAAGCAGGCCTCGATGTTGGCATCGGCGAAGCGGACAGCCAGGTCGACCGCCAGAGAGTCGCGGGTGGCTCGAAAGTACTTCACCAGGGCCCCGATCAATCGTCCCGAGGTCTGATTGAGTTTGCGGGTCGGCGAGGGTATCCAACCCTCCTCCGAGACCTTGTCCGAGGGAAAGGAACCGGTGGCCCGGGTCACTTCCTCCAGCCTTCGCACGAAACGCCGGGCCAGTCGGATGGAAGACTCGGAGCCCTGCCATGTCCGAAGCCCCAGCAACCCCAGCAACACCTCTCGGGAGTGGTGCAAAGCGGCCGTCCGCTTGCCGTCCGGGCCAGGCAGGGTGTCGAAGGCCAATCCGGAGGGATTGGCGATCGACCCGTGCAGCAACCGTTGCAGTCCCTCCACGGCCTCGCGGTCGGCCGGCAGATCCAGGATCGGGGAACATACTGCCAGCGCATCCAGGAAGCGTCCCACCATGTGGGGCGATCCCCAGTACTCGTGGCGGGCCCAGGTGGGCTCCTCGGTGAGGTTGAAGCGGACGTAGGGAAGACACCCGCGACTTCGGTTGATGGCGCTCCGGTAGATGTGCCGCACCCCCAGCAGCATGTAGGAGCGCAGGTCGGCGTCCTGAAGGCGCCAGGGATTGAGCCTGGCCCGGCTCTCACCCCCGCTGCCTCGCGGCGGTCCTGCTGCCCGAGCCAAGCCGGTTGCCATCAGGGTCAAGCCGGTCTGGGTAAGCCATTCTCGACGTTCCATCGGGTCCTTTCCGGTCGCCTGCCCAAGCGGCCTCTTGCCCCGGCACCGGGTTTGCCCCGGGGAGTCCGGGCAGCCGGGGACCGTGGGTTGGAGGGACACGGCGCGGGGAGGGCGCCATGGCCGCCTTCCGGCTCATTATTGTGGCAAAGGCCGGGAATTTCAACCGGGACATCGAGCCCGCTCATCGGCGCTCTGACGGCAAGGCCGCCGGTGTTGTCGGACCTGTCCCTTGTTGATAGAATGCCGGTCGAGTTTCCGGCGACGGAGAATCGCTTCTCCAGTCCGTTCTGTTTGCTTCCGGTGAAGGCGGGTACAAGCTTTATCGCATTCCCGGAATCGTGGTCAGCGCCGCCGGCACCGTCCTGGCCTATTGTGAAGCTCGCAAGGGGGATTCCGGCGACTGGGGGACCATCGACGTGATGCTGCGCCGCAGCACCGACGGTGGGAAGACCTGGCATCCCCGCCGGCGGCTGGTGCATGTGGAGGGCGATCTGGCGGCATTGCCCGATGGCAGGCTGCTCTGTTTCTATGAACGGGGCAGCACCGATGGCGAGAACCACTACCGCCCCGGGCGTCTTACCGTTGCCAGGTTCGACGAGGAGTGGGTCCGGGCGCGGCCGTGACCCGGAAACCGCCGCATCCGCAGCCGGCAGTGACAAGGGGGCTGACGGCACCGGTGGTATCTTCACCAATTCCGGATCTGGAGGGTCAGGAGTGAACAGAAGAGAATTTCTGGTCGGTGGGGCCGGAGGTTTGTCGGCATCCGTGCTTCCGTGGAAAAAGGCAGCGACTGCTTCTCCCGGACCGGTCGATCAAGGCGATCACCGCTTCAAGCTCGGCATTTGGCTGAGCGAACTCAAGTTGCCGTTTGCACAGGAGTTGGACGCCGCCAGGGAACTGGGTGCCGAATACGTGTGGTTTGAAGGCTCCAGGCCCGGTGGAGGTTCAGACATACCCGGGGGTGAGCCCTGCATCGCCACCATGAGCGACGCTGAGGCCGATGCCATGGGTGAAAGCGTCGCCCGACGCGGCCTCAAGCTCTATCAGATTTGCGCCTACCGTCCCTTTCACAACACCCGGCTGGTTGGGCTGACTCCGGGGAAGCTGCTCGAGGATGCCGCCTTCCGCGACCAGTTCGACGGATTGGTGCGCTCCATGCAGATTGCCGCCCGTCTGGGAGTGGGAGCCGTGCATTGCTACGGTTTCTGCTGGCCAGGGGAATGGTCTGCCGGCCAGGGGAGCTGGACGAAGGCGCCGACCTGGCCCATGAAGTGGTTGACCCGCGGCGGGGTCATCGCCGAGGTCGACCTGCGCAAGCTGGTGGCCGCCTTCACCCTGATACTGGAGCAGGCCGACAAATACGGCGTGGATGTCGTCGTGGGGATGCGGCCTTTCCATTACATGAGTTCGACCGGCAACTTCCGTCGCCTGGCGGAGAGCCTGGGCTCCGACCGGTTGAAGGTGCAGTGGTCTCCGGCGGACAATGTGCTGATCGGTGAGTGGGATGCCGCCACGGCCGGCTTTACCAATCTGCGGCCCTACCTGCACGGGCTGCACTTGAAGGACGTTCATGTCTTTGACGGGGTCGGGGGAGAATTCGAGTGGCGACCGCTTGGGGAGGGGTCGGTGGGCTATGCCGCGGTGCTGCGGAATCTGCGCCGCCACCGAAGTCAGGCCGTCCTGATGGTCGCCAGCCATTTCCGTCCTCCCGGAGGCACCAACCTGGATGCGATGAGGATCAATTTCGGCAAGATCCAATCTCTCATAAAACAAGTCGAAGAGGGGAGTTGACCGTCCATGTCCGACTGGAAAACCCAAAGCTGCCAATCCGTTCATGAGGTGTCGGTACTGCCGTCCGCGGAAGTCGACTCGGCTCTGGCGCAACTGCCGGGTTGGAAAACCGGCTCGGACGGCAAACGCATCGCGCGCTGCTGGAAGGTGAAGCATTTTGTGGCCGGCATCGAGTTCTTCAGACGTGTGGCCGAGGTCGCTGAAGCCGAGGACCACCATCCGGATCTGCATCTTGAGGGATACCGGCAGGTGAGGATCGAGTCCTGGACCCATTCGGTGGACGGCATCTCGGTCAAGGACCTGATCCTGGCCGCCAAGATCGACGACCTTCCGGTGGAGCTGTTCGAGGCCTCGTCCTAAGTCCGTATGGCTCTCCCGGGGTCTCAGCCCGCGAGACGCGTGCAATAGTGGGTTCCTGGTCCCCGGTCCCGGTTTGTTTTCTGTCATGAGAGTCGCCACCTGGAACATCAACGGGCTGCGTGCCCGGTTCGAGTTTCTCCTGCACTGGCTGGAGGCGCGCCAGCCTGATCTGGTGGGTCTGCAGGAGCTGAAGATGGCCGAGGAGCATTTCCCCTTCGAGGCATTGAAGGCGCGGGGGTACCATGCGGTGGTTCATGGCCAGAAGGCCTGGAACGGAGTAGCCATCTTGAGCCGCCAACCTCCCGGAATCCGGGAAATGGGGCTGCCTGGAGAGGAGGCAATGGGTGCGCGGTTGATTTCGGCCGAAGTGGGCGGGGTGAAATTCACCACGCTCTACTGCCCCAACGGCAAGAGCGTGGACCATGCCGATTTTCCTCGCAAGCTCAAGTGGCTGGAATCTCTGGCCGGGCATGTGGAGGAGCGATGGGACCCGTCGGAGCCCGCCGTTCTGTGCGGGGATTTCAATATCTGTCCCACGGCCCTGGATACCTGGAACGAAGAGGAATTCAGCGGGGAAATTTTCCATACCCGGGACGAGAGGATCCGGTTTCAGCGGCTGTTGGAGTGGGGCTGGCTGGACGCCTATCGTGAGCTGTTTCCCAGGGAGCAGGCTTTCTCCTGGTGGGACTATCGGGGCGGAGCCTTCTACAAGAATCGGGGATTGCGGATCGACTTTCTGCTGGTGACCCCTGTGTTGAAAGAGGGGATCGGATCGGCCGGCATAGACCGGGAATATCGAAAAAAGAAAGAGGGGTTGACCGCCTCGGACCACGCTCCGGTCCTGGTCGAGCTCGGCGCCTGACGGTGACCATCAAGCCTATGAACAACCACCAACTTCACAACCGCTTGAAGGAAATTGCCACTCGCCTGCGGGTCCATTCCTTGCGGGCGACGTCCGAAGCCGGCTCGGGGCACCCCACCTCCTGTCTGTCTGCCGCCGACCTGGCGGCAGCCCTTTTCTTTCACGTCATGCGGGTCGACTTCGAAAATCCGCTCAGCCTCGACAGCGACCGTTTCATTCTATCCAAGGGGCATGCGGCTCCTCTCCTGTACGCTGCCTGGGTGGAGGCAGGCCTGATCGAAGCCGACCGGATGCTGAGCCTGCGGCGCTTCGGGAGTGACTTGGAGGGCCATCCCACACCCCGGTCGAAGTGGGTCGATGTGGCCACCGGTTCACTGGGGCAGGGTCTTTCGGCAGGGGTGGGGATGGCCTTGAGCGCCAAGTACCTGGATCGGTCCGGGAGCCGGACGTTCGTGCTGATGGGAGATGGCGAGAGTGCCGAAGGCTCGGTCTGGGAGGCGGTGGCCATGGCCGCCCAATACCGGTTGGACAACCTGGTGACCATCGTCGATGTCAACCGCCTGGGGCAGAGCCAGGCGACCATGCACGGTTGGGACGTAGAGGCCTATGCCCGGAAGTTCGCCGGATTCGGCTGGCATGCCGTCTCCATCGACGGACACGACTTTGACCAGATCATCGGGGCCTTTGAAGCAGCGGAAGGGATGGAAGGCCGCCCCACGGCCGTGCTGGCCCGGACCGAGAAGGGGCACGGAGTTTCACTGCTGGCAAACCGGGACGGATGGCATGGCAAGGCCCTGAAGAAGGGAGATCAGCTCGACGGGGCCCTGCGGGAACTCCCGCTGAATTCGGCTCCCGAGCCCTTTCGTGGTTCCGGAGAAACCGAGGTCGCCACGCCTCCTCAAGCCCGCTTGAGGGAACCCGAGTTCCGGAGGGGCGATCTGGTAGCCACCCGGGAAGCCTATGGAAGCGCGCTGGTCAAGCTTGGAGAGTGCTGCGACAACGTGGTGGCTCTGGACGGAGATACCAAGAACTCCACCTTCGCGGAGAAGTTCATGCAGGCCTTTCCCGATCGCTTCTTCGAATGCTTCATTGCCGAGCAGAACATGGTCGGCGCCGCCGTTGGTCTCTCAAAGAAGAACAAGATCCCCTTTGCCTCCACTTTTGCCGCTTTTTTCGGACGCGGCATGGATCACTTGCGAATGGGGGTCATTTCCCAGGCCAACATCAAGTGCGTCGGGTCTCACTGCGGCGTCTCCATCGGTGAGGACGGGCCTTCTCAGATGGGCCTGGAGGACTTGGCCATGTTCCGTTCCCTGCCCGGTTCGGTGGTCTTCTATCCTGGCGACGCCGTTTCGACCGAGCGGGTGGTGGCCCTGGCCGCCGAGCACCGCGGCCTGGTCTATATCCGTACCAGCCGGCCCAAGACGGCCGTCCTCTACGACAACCGGGAAGTCTTTCGCGTGGGCGGCAGCAAGCTGTTGCGCTCCTCCGACGGGGACCGATTGCTGCTGGTGGCTGCCGGCGTGACACTCCACGAATCGCTGAAAGCCCACGACCTGCTTCTGTCCGAGGGAATTCCGGTCGCGGTGATGGATGCCTACTGCGTCAAGCCGGTGGACGAGGCAGGCCTGGTCGAGGCGGCCGCCGCCCGTGGGAGGACCGTCATTGTGGTGGAAGAGCACTACAGCGAAGGGGGCCTGGGGGATGCCGTGCTGAACGCTGTGGCCAACCGGAATATCAGAGTCCACAAGATGGCTGTTCGGGAAGTTCCCCGTTCCGGCAAGCCGGATGAGTTGCTGGAATACTACGGTCTCAGCGCCGATCGGATTGCCGCCAAAGTTAGGGAACTGATTACCTGAAACAACAGAAAAAAAGAGTTATCCACGAAGACACACGAAGGACGACGAAGGGCCACGAAGCGGGACGGGTCTGCGTCAACGGCCCGCACCGCCACGGTAAGGATTATTAACATCGATGCACAGGATGCACAGGATTTTTCAGGAAACGGCTGGCTTGGCATCCCGGGCATCGGCAAGCCCGCACCGGATTATCGCCCCAGCCGGCTTCCGGTGCAGGAACTTCTCGTCCTGTCAATCCTGTTAATCCTGTGCATCCATGTTCATAAAAATAGGGTGCAACCACGTCACGGGGCGCTTGCCTGCTCTCGGAACCGGCAACTGGTTGTAAAACAACCCTGTTTCACTCTCGAATGATCCGCCCCGTCGTCGGGGGCGGGGGCGCGGCTTGCCTGAAACACGGCTGTTTCATCCTATATAATTCGTCCCGTCGTCAGGGACGCGGGGCTGATCACTCCTCGGGGTCTCCGGTAAAGCTCCTGAAGAATCCGCGGCGGGTGAGCCTGGGATTGGCCGGGCGGAACGCCAATTTGTCCAGGCTGAATCCGTAGTTGAGCTTCTCGATGTCACTCAACAGCTCGTAGGCGGAGGGGTATCGGTCGGCCGGATCCTTTTGCAGGAGGGCTCCCAACAGGCGGCTCCAGCCCGGAGAGGCCTGGGGCCGTACGGCAATC
Source organism: Terriglobia bacterium (assembly GCA_963665655.1). Classification (GTDB taxonomy): domain Bacteria; phylum Acidobacteriota; class Terriglobia; order Versatilivoradales; family Versatilivoraceae; genus Versatilivorator. The sequence continues at coordinate 875,921 of OY762429.1, read as the reverse complement.
AGCCTGGGAAGCTCCCGGTCCTGAATCTGCCGATCCAGTGCGGCCCCGTCCCCGCCCGTAAAGAGAAACTCCCCCAGAGACAATTCGTAAAGCACGGCCCCCAGGGAGAACAGGTCGCTCCTGGCATCTCCAGGCTCCCCCCGCACCTGCTCCGGCGCCCGGTAGCTGAGGTGCAGCAGGGGCGGCTGACCCGCCGGAAGATCCGGTTCCTGCCACTCCGGGGCCTCCGGATCCTGCAGGACCAGGTCGGGCGGCAGATAGGGCAGGACGGCGTCGAGCAGCTTGACCTGGTTGCCTTCCTGCAGGAACAGGCTGCGTGAGGTGAGGCGCCCGTGGACGAGGCCGTTCTCATGCACCTCCAGCAGGGCGCGGGCGGCTTGAATGGCTGCCTGAAGGGCCTGGTCGAAGTCGCAAGGGCCCGCGCCGATCGTCTCGGCCAGCGTGGACCCATGCATGAATTCCATGGGAAGAATGTGATAGCCCTCGTGGGCCTCGATAGGGAAGAGCCGCGCCAGGTTGGAGTGGTCCAAGGTGGCGTAGAGAGCCAGCTTGTGCAGGAACTGCGATTCGGCAGGGTCTTCCTGGCGCGGCGGCCGCTTCAGAAACAGCAGGGCGGCGGTCTCCCGCCGCTCGATGTGGGTTGCCTTGTAAAAGAACCGCGCGCCCGCCAGCCGGTCTCTGGAGAGAATTCGGTAAGGGCCGATCTGCTTGCCGATGAGCACGGGAACGGGCGGGCTAGAATGGGATGTCGTCGTCGGAAGCCCCGGAATCCGAACTGGCCGCGGCGGCGGGTTGGGCTGCCGGCACCGCTTGTCCTTCCTCGGATCGCCCGCCCAGCATGACCATGTTGTCGGCCTGAACCTCGGTAGAGTAGCGCTTGTTTCCCTCCCTGTCCTGCCAGCTCCGGGTCTGCAATTTCCCCTCGATGTAGACCAGCCGCCCCTTGCTGAGATACTGGCCGCAGATTTCCGCCAGTCTCCGCCAGGCGACAACCGTGTGCCACTCCGTTCGCTGCTGCCTTTCGCCGCTCTGATCCTTCCAGGTCTCGTCGGTTGCGATGCGAAGGTTGGCGACCGCCGTGCCTCCCTGAGTGTATCTGACTTCGGGGTCCTGTCCCAACCTGCCCACCAGAATCACCTTGTTGACTGAACCTGCCATTCCACGCCTCCTTGTAAACTTCGATGGGAGAATTGGTTCGGGAGAAATTCTTCAGCGGCGCGACGCCTATCGGCGAGAGGCGCGTGCCGATACGCCCAGGATTTTCAGACGATTCCTGGCGATCTTGGCTTCTTCGGAGGAAGGGTGCTTCTGGATGACCCAGCGGAGCTCCTTGACCCCGGCCTGCCGGTTTTCGAGCTCCAGGTAGCTGAACCCCTTCTTCAAGATCGCCGCCGGGACCTTGTCGCCCTTGGGATAGATCTGTATCACCCGGTCAAAGGCATCCACGGCTTCGGCGAAGTTCCGGACCCCGTAGAAGGTTTCGCCGATCCAGTAGAGAGCGTTGTCCGAGAGTTCGGTTTGCGGAAAGTTGTTGACGTATTCCTGAAAACCCTCCCGGGCCAAGTCATAGCTGCCCTTGAGGTAGTCGCCGTAGGCGGAATTGTAGAGTGCCTCCGGAGACGGAGAACCGCCCGGGCGCCTCGGGTTGTCCAGGGACTCGACGACCTGGGTCTTGGTCTCGGCCATCTGCATGGAGAGTTTGTTGATTCTCTCCATCACCATGTCGATTCCGGTGTTGACCACCGAGAACTGGGTCTCCAGCGAATCGATCTTGGCCCCGACGGCCGTTTCCGTCTGTTGGTTGGATGACTTCATGCCTTCAAGGACGGCCTGCATCCTGGACGACTGGTCGAAGAGCTTCTCGACCAGGTCCTTCAAGACGGCGATGTCGGAGTCGAAGCCCTTCTGCAGCTCCCGCACTTGTTGCTGCAGGATGGACACGTCGGCCTGCAGCCGGATGATTTCCCTTTTTTGAGCCGAGGCCGGAAGCATCGCCATCAACAGGATCCCTAGGCTGGGCAACAGGGTGTGTCTAAGCAATTTGGTCACCTCGATATCTGGGGGTCCGAAGCGGTCGTTGGGTGAATCATAGCAGCGGCTGTTCGGCAGGGCAAGTTCGGGTTGGGCCCCGGAAACGTGGGGAAACCACCCGGGAAACGGGATGCACTTGCCGCTTGGATGCCCGGCAAAAAAGAGTGCGTCGGTAGCGCGTCGGGTCTTGGACTGAATCGTGGGGGAGAACCACCCGGCAAACGGTGGGAATCAACGGCTGGAGGGAGAACAAATCGGATGCGGCGGGCCGCCCCCTGGAGGGTCAGGGGGCGGCCGCGCGCGGGGTTTGCCTGCGTCAGCGACTCAGCACGAAATGGCCCCGGCGGTTCTTTTGCCAGCAGGACTCATTGGACTCCGTGCACTGGGGCCTCTCCTTGCCGTAGCTGATGGTCTTGACTCGAGAACTGGAGATCCCCATGGAGGTGAGATGGCTGAGGGCGGCATTGGCTCTGCGGTCGCCCAGACCCAGGTTGTACTCCTCGCTGCCCCGCTCGTCGCAATGGCCTTCGATGGTGAAGCGGACTTGCGGGTATTTCTTGAGGAATTCGGAGGCCGCCGCCAAGGTGGCGCGGGCGTCGTCCCGGATCTCCGACTTGTCATAGTCGAAATAGATGTCCTTGACCTTCTTGGTGAACATCTCCTCGACCGTCGGTTCTCTCTTCTTCGGCTTGGGAGGCGGTGGGGGCGGCGCCGTGACCGTCACCCGGGCGCTTGCGGTGTCGCTTCCGCCCTCGCCCTTGGCGGTCAGCGTATAGGTGGTGGATGAACTGGGAGATACCGAGCGCGACCCGCTGGTGCTCACGTCACCGATCCCCTGGTTGATGGAGACGTTGGTGGCGTTGGTGGTGCTCCAGGTCAGGGTCGAGGACTTTCCCTTCTGGATGGTCGTCGGGTTGGCCGAGAGGGTCGCCGTGGGCTTGGGCGGCGGGGGAGGCGGCGGAGGCTCTTCCGGAGGCGCGACCGGCACCTTCTTTTTACAGCCGCCCGAGATTGCGATCAGGAGCGCGAACAGGCACAGGGCAGCCAGGTTCAAGAACTTCCTGTTTTTCATAATTTCCTTCCTCCGTTCGAAGATGGGTGTGGAAGCGAAAAGGTATCCCGAAACTTTAATAGCGAACCCTAGTCTATAAAAAATAAATCCAGTGTAAAACAAAAAAATCAACGCTGAAAGTAATTGGACCAGGCGGGAGAGGTGTTTTGACCTCGGCGGGTGAGTTGCTCCTTTTGAGTGCCGTCGGCCAGCATGATGAAGATCTGCCGGCTGCCGAAACGGTTGGACTCGTAGGCAATGTGACGGCTGTCGGGCGACCAGACCGGATGCTCATTGTTGGCGCCGTCCCGAGTGAGCTGGGTAAACCGGCCGCTGACCACGTCCATCAGGTAGATGTCGAATCGACCCGTCAATCGCCTCCTCCAGGAGAAAGCGATGTGCACTCCGTCCGGACTCCAGGAGGGACTCACGGCTTCGCCGCCTTCGTTGATCAACCGGCGCAGGTTGGCGCCGTCCTCATCCATGATCCAGATCTGGGGGGAACCGCTGCGGCCGGAGACGAAAGCGATTTGCCTGCCGGACTTGGGGTTCCAGACGGGTGAGATGTCCACCCCGCGGGCCCGGGTCAGCCGCCTGAGGTGGCGGCCGCGGAGATCGGAAACGTAGATTTCGGGGTCACGGCTCTTGCTGGAGCTGAAGGCGATCCTTTCCCCGTCGGGAGCGAAGGCCGGCGTGGTGGTCAATCCGCCGCGATGGGAGAAGGGTATGAGTCGTTGATCGTAGACGGTGCGAAAATACAGGTCGGGGTTGCCTCGGTGGTAGGAAGTGTAGGCGATGCGCGAGTTGTCCAGAGACCAGCGGGGGGTCAGGCTGATGGATCGGTGGTTGGTGAGCGCCTGCTGTCCATGGCCGTCGTAGTCCATGGTGAAGATTTCCTTGTGGCCGTTGCGGTTGGAGACAAAGGCAATCCGGGTGGAAGCGACGCCTCGAACCCCTCCACCGATGCGGAGCACGATTTCGTCGGCCAAGCGGTGGGCCAGGGATCGGACGCCCTCCTCATCCGGGTCGACCCGGTAGCGGTTCCCGATGATGGACTCCCGGGTGTTCACATCGATCAAACGGGCCTCGACCACAAACTGGCCGCGCTGCATATAGGAATTGCCGTAGACCAGGTTTTGAGCCTGCACGTCTTCAGCGGTCCACTCCTCGTAATTGACCTCGTAGGGTTGAGAGGGCAGTTGCAGGGGGTAAAAGCTCTTGGGCACCAGTTCGAACACCCCGGCCCGCCGCAGATCGTTCCACAGCACGTCGTCGAAGAGGCGGGTGTGCCGCTCCAGTTCCTCCTGGGAGCCCCGTTGCTGAACATCGGCCACGGCCACGCGGGCCCTGACTCCCTCGGTCACCACGACACGGACCTGGCTGTCGTTTTCCTGGGCGGCGGCCGGAAATGGGCAATTCAGGATTGCCAGGGACAGCAGGCAGGCAGGGGCAAGGAATTTGGTCATGGATTTTCCGTTTTCCGTACGTTGCATCACCTGGAATACTCGAACCAGAATTCAGCCACCAACCGGGTCTCTCCTCCGGGAAGGGGAGGGAATCGGGAAGCCTTGATGGCCCTGAGGCCGGAACGGTCCAGCGACGGGACCCCGCTGGATTGCTTGACGGCTTCCCTGGCTATGGAGCCGTCCCGCCGGATGGTGAATTGAACCACCACCCGCTTCGCCGTACGCACGTTGGGACTGACCAGGTTTTTCTGCCAGTTGCTGCTGACGATGTCGCGAATCTGTCTCACGTACCAGCCATATTTCTTGCCGAAAAACCCGTCGCCCAAACCGATGCCACCCGATCCCATGCCGGTTCGAAACCGGGAGTAGGAGAGATCGGGAGCCCCGCCCTCGCCAAAGGGAACTCTATTGGAAGGAGGGATCCGGGCAACCTGTTTGGGAGCCTTCCGCCGGGCGCGCGGCCGCTTGCGGACCCTGCGCTTCTTCTTGACCTCGAAGGCTTTGGGGTCGGGCGCCTCTGCCTCGATTCGAGCCGCCTTGGGCTCTTCGGTCTGACCCAGGCCCTTGGACTCGGTGGCGATGTTGCTGGCGGTGGTCTGCTTGGGACGGGGCAGGTTCAGTCCCTGAATGGTTGCGCCCTGCACCAGGCCAACCGATATGGAGCCGCCACCGCCCTGACTGTCCCCCCAGGGGTCGGCGCTCGGGTTGAGGTATGAGGGCAGGAGGAAAAAAGCCACGCCCACCAGCAGATGGCTGACGACCGACAGGTAAAGGTACCCCCCCAGCTTTTCCTTCTGGATTTCAAAAATGGAGTGTCGTTGGACAGGCATCGAAATTTCAGGACAGGGCGGGAGCAGGGGTTCGGCCCATGCCGGCCGGCGGGGCCGAAAGGGTCCCGGCTACTGTTCCGGCTGGGTGACCACGTTGATATTCTTCACGCCTGCAAGACTGGCCCGGTCCATGACTCGGGCGATGGTCCCGAAGGGCACTTCCTCGTCGGCGCGCAAGTAGATCATGGCGGTTTCGGGGTCCTTGATCCTGGCCTGGAGGCGGTCTCCCAGATCGTTGATGTTGATGGGATCGGAGCCTAGGAAGAGCCGCTGATCCCGGTTGATGCTGACCACCAGCCGTTCCTTGGTCAACTCACTGACCGTCTTGGTCTTGGGGACGCTGACCTCGATTCCGGATTGAATGATGGGCGCGGTCAGCATGAAGATGATGAGCAGGACCAGCACCACGTCGACCAGGGGAACCACGTTGATTTCCGAAAGCGACGTCTGGGTTCTGCCTTGCGAGTTGGTGAATGCCATCGGTTTACCCTCGAACCATGCTTGGACGCCCGGCCTCGGGTCCGGGTTTGCCGGATGCCCGACTGCCGGATTACAGGAAGGTCCGCTCCATCAGGTTCAGGAATTCCAGAGAGAAGTCGTCCATGGCGGAGGCGAACTCCTTGAGGTGGTGGACAAAGTAGTTGTAGGCGATCACCGCCGGAATGGCTGCGAAAAGACCGGCCGCTGTGGCGATGAGAGCCTCCGATATGCCGGGGGCTACGGCGCGGATGGTGGCCGCCCCCTCCATTCCCAGCCCGGCGAAGGCGTCGATGACGCCCAGGACCGTACCGAACAACCCGATAAAGGGGGCCACCGAGGCCGTGGTGGCCAACCAGCTCATGTTGCGCTCCAGCTTGGTCAGTTGAACCGAGGAGGCTCGGGAGAGCGCCCGTTGAATAATGTTGATGGTCTTGAGCGTTGGAGACGGGGCGGGGCCCTCACCGGCGGGTTGGCTCATCAACTGGGCTTCCAGTTCCTCGTAGCCGGCCAGAAAGACCTCGACCAGGGGCGTGTGCCTCAGGGATTCGCACGCCGCGCTGATTTCCGAAAAGCGCTTGCTCTTTCGAAAGATACGCAGAAAGGCTTCCGAATCGCCGCGGAGCTTCTTGAGATGAAAGTATTTCTTGAAGGTGATCGCCCAGGAAAAAACAGAGAAGAATACAAGGACCAGCAGGACGCCCTTGGCCAGGGGACCCGACTGAAGGATCAACTTCAACAAGTCCATCTCGGCTCCCTGCGCAAGCACAGGAAGCAGACCGCCTGGATCTATCGTCAAGCAGTTCCCCCAGGGTTTTCCCGGACAGCCGGAATGAACCTCTTCCCAACCGTGTTGTGGCGGAAGTTACCATAGACCTCTCGGGGCCGTCAACCAACGCCCGACACCAACGCAGGGTGATCCCACGCTACCAAATTCAGGGGACAATGATGAATGATGAGTAGAGCAGTCTGGCCCGGCTGCGCAAGGCGCCTGGGCGAGCGTGACGCCCGCGCTCCCAGAGGGCACGCCCTCCTCCCCCCTCCCCCCTTCCCCCTTCAAACTTCCCCCTTCAAACTTCAAACTTCTTCTATGGTACACTCAGCCCTCTTCCTGAAGCAGATTCCACGATTTCAGACCGACTCCCTTCCGCCCTATGCTGAAGTTCCTGGAAATACGCGATTTCGCCCTGATCGACCACATTTCCCTGGAGTTCGGGGAAGGATTGAACCTGTTGACGGGTGAAACGGGTTCGGGGAAGTCGATCATCGTCGATGCCCTGGGGTTGCTGGCAGGCGCCAAGGCGCGGGCCGAAATGGTTCGTACCGGGTCCGGCAGAGCCACGGTCTCGGGCTGCTTCGAGGGAGTGGAACGGTTGCGCGGCCCGCTGCAGGCGAGCGGACTCGAGTTCGATTCGGAGGGGGTGATCGTCCGGAGAGAAGTCGTTCCGGATGGCAGGGGACGGGCGTTCGTCAACAACCAGATGGTGCCGGTTGCCTTCCTGAGGAAGCTGGGGACCCATTGCGTCGACATTCATGGACAGAGCGAACAGCAGTCGCTGTTCAGTCGCGATTCCCAATTGCAGTGGCTTGATCTCTACGGCGGCCATCAGGCCCCGGTGGCTGAAATCGAAGGCCTGTACGCCAAGCTGGAGCGAGCTTGGGAGCAGGTCCGGCGCCTGAAATTGAGCGAGCAGGAGAGGCTCCGGGCTATCGATCTGCTTTCCTTTCAAGTCGATGAAATCCGCAAGGCGGGCTTGTCCTCTCCCGATGAGGAATCTCGACTCCTGGAAGAACGCCGCCTGCTCTCCAACGCGGACCGTCTTTTCCAGTCTGCCCATCAGGCCCATGCCCACCTCTACGAATCGGAAGATTCGATCGGGGCCCGGCTCAGGCAGACCGGGCGGCTGCTGGAGGAGTTGGGATCTCTGGACGCCCGCTGCCGGGGTCTTCTGGAGCAGTTTCAATCGGCCTGCATCAGCATCGAGGATGTCTCGCTGGCATTGCGGGAATATGCCTCCGGGATCGAGGTGAACCCGTCGCGGCTGGATCGGATCGAGGGGCGCCTGGTCGAAATCGACCGTCTCAAACGAAAGTACGGGGAATCGGTTGAGGCGGTCATGGCCTATGGCCGGCGGATCGAAGGAGAACTGGAGGAACTGCAGGAGGCTGACCGCAGGGTCGAGTCGATCGAGAAGGAGCTGCGGGTTCTGGAGAGCGACTATCTGAGTCGGGCCGGGTCGCTCAGCCTGCAGCGAAAAAAGGCGGCGGAGAGACTGCAGTGCTCCATGGGTCGGGAGTTGGGGCAACTGGCCATGGAGAAAACCCGTTTCCGGGTGGCTTTCTCTTCCGTTCCCGGCCGTGGTGGACAGGCCTCGCCCGGACCCGGGGTGCCTGGCGCCGCGAGCGGGACCGACGTGATCGACTTCCTGATCAGCCCCAATCCGGGCGAAGATCTGAAGGCTCTGGCCAAGATCGCCTCCGGGGGAGAGGCCTCGAGGATCATGTTGGCCTTGAAAACCCTTCGTTCCATCGATGACGGGGGGAAAACGCTGATCTTTGACGAAGTCGACAGCGGCATCGGCGGCCGGGCAGCCGACGTGGTGGGGCGGAAGCTCAAGGGTCTCTCCAGGGCCAACCAGGTGTTGTGCGTGACCCATCTCCCGCAGATTGCCTCCTATGCCGACAACCATTTTCATATCGAGAAAAAGGTGGAGAGAGACCGAACGGTGACCCGGGTCGTCCGGCTGGACCGGGAGAGCCGCATTCGCGAAATCGCCCGCATGATCAGCGGGGAACGGGTGACCGAGAATGTACTGAAGCATGCCGCAGAACTTCTCCAAAGCGCCTCGAACTGAGTCGGCCCCAATCGACCCGCCGATCGACCCCCGCCACCGCAATCCCCCTCCGTCGCCTCGTCGCCCTGCCGGGCGGAACATTCGAGGGAAAACGGCCGATCATGTATATAAGACGAACCACGAATGAACACGAGTGAACACATATATAGACTGTTTCGGAAGTGAGAGGAGAACACGGCAGGAGAGATCAATCAATACCTGCCCAGAGTGCAGGAGCACCCAATCCTTCGGAGGCCAGCTCGGGCAATGATCGTGTGCGGATTTGCCGATGCTCAGGATTACAAGCCAGCCGTTTCCCGAAAAAATCCTGTGCATCCTGTGCATCCATGTAAATCAAAAGTCAAAATACATCGAGCCTTGTGCCAAGGACACAACCACAAAAAGCACAAAAGGCACAAAAAAAGATCCGAGACTTGTCTATGGGTGTTTTGTGCCTCTTGTGGTCATTCAGGCACAGAGCAGACGTGTCCCTCGAATTTCCCTTGGTGGCCCTTCGTCTTTCTTCGTGTCCCTTCGTGGATAACTCTTTTTGAGAACCGACGTTTCCTACCGTTGGTGGGAGCCAACGTTTCCAACGTTTCCTGCCATTGGTGAGAATTGCTGGTTAAGGCTCGACTTTGGGGGAGGGTTCCTGCATTCTTAATGACGGTGCAGACAGACCTCGGGCGTGAACCGACCGGTTCCGTTCCCATCGGCTTTCCCGATCCGGCCGGCATGAACGGCCTTCATTGATTGTCGACGATGGCCCAAGGCAAGAAATTCTTTATCGAGACTTTCGGTTGTCAGATGAATCATCACGACTCCGAAAAGGTGGCCGGCACCCTTGTGAAGATGGGATACGCGCCCACCTCCAACGCCGCCGAGGCCGACCTGCTGCTGCTCAACACCTGCAATATCCGGGAGAAAGCCAACCAGAAGGTGTTCTCCCGTCTGGGAGCCGTGCGTCAGACCTATGGGGCCAAGCCCACCGCCAGGATCGGCCTGCTCGGTTGCATGGCCCAGATGGAGGGGCCCGCGATTTTCAAGAAGGCTCCCAAGGTAGACCTGGTGGTCGGATCCAGCAGTTACTCCTTCCTGCCGGAGCTGGTTTCCAGGCTGGAGCGGGGGGAGCAGCAGGTGATCGACGTTTCCCAGGACAGCGACCGCTTGTTCGAGACCGAGGCCGGCGCCAGGGAGAGCCCCTACAAGGCCTTCGTCACCATTATGGAAGGGTGCAACCGCTTCTGCTCCTTCTGCGTGGTTCCCTACACCCGGGGACCCGAGCGCAGCCGCCCCGGCCGGCACGTTGTGTCCGAAGTGGAGAGCCTGTCCTCCCGGGGTTTTCGGGAAGTCACCCTGCTCGGGCAGACAGTCAACTCCTGGCGGGACCCTATGGGTGAGATCGCCTCCTTCACCGACCTGCTGCGTCGGGTGGCGAGGATTGAGGGAATCCGGCGTATTCGCTTCACCTCCCCCCATCCGAGCGACTTTCAGCCCGACATCGTGGAGGTGATCGAAACGGTCCCCGAGGTCTGCAACCAGATTCATTTGCCCTTGCAGTCGGGTTCCACTGCCGTCCTGCAGCGAATGAAGCGGGATTACACCCGCGAGCAATACCTGGAAAAGGTTGCCTTCCTGAAGCGCTCCAAGAGGGAAATCGCCCTCTCCACCGACATCATCGTGGGATTCCCCGGAGAGACCCAGCAGCAGTTCGAGGAGACCCTCTCCATGGTGGAGGATGTCGGATACGACTCCATGTTTTCCTTCAAGTTCTCTCCCCGCCCGGGGACCGAGGCTTTCGCATTCCAGGATGTGATTCCCGAGGCGGAGAAGAGCCGCCGGCTCCAGGTTCTCCAACAATTTCAACGCAAGATACAACTCGAAAGACACGCCCGTCTGGTGGGGAAGGAATTCGAAGTCCTGGTCGATGGCAGCAGCCGAAGGGACAGCCGGGTGCTGGCCGGACGAACGACTCAAAACAAGATCGTCAACTTCAGCGGTCCTCCCGAATTGCTGGGCCGGCTGGTGCCGGTGCGAGTGACCGATTACGCCCCCAACAGTTTGCGGGGAGAATTGGTAGGGTGCTAGACTGAATCCGGTGGGTGCAGTGGGACTCTGGGGACCGAGGAGCTCGAGAATGCAGATTGAAATGAAGATTCGCGGCTTGATGATGGATCCCGTCACCAATGTGCCCATCGTGATCTTGAAGGGTGCTGAGGGCAACGCCCTGCTGCCCATTTGGGTTGGCGTTTACGAGGCCAATGCCATCGCCCTGGAGATCGAGAAAATCTCAAGCCCGCGTCCCATGACCCACGATCTGCTGAGAAACATCCTGAACGGCTTGAGCTGTTCGGTGATGAAGGTGGTGGTCAACCAGCTCAAGGACGATACCTTTTACGCCGTCATCTGGCTGGAACGGGAAGGCTGCCTGATCTCGATCGACTCCCGCCCCAGCGACGCCCTGGCTCTGGCGCTGCGCACGGATTCTCCGATTTTTGTGGAGGAAGAGGTGATCAAGACGTCCAAGGCAGCCTCGGCCGACAAGGAAAAATCGGGTGACGAGGAGCTGAAGCGCTGGCTGGAGAATCTGAACGACGAGGACCTGGGCAAATACAAGATGTAGCCCGATTTTCTTGCGCTGGCTGGCGTCAGGACTATAATGGAGGTCGTTTCCCAGAAGAATTTTGACCGTTTCGGCGTGAACTCGCGCCGGCGTTTTTGAGGAGGAAGCCATGAGACGTTCACTCTCGGGCCTCTGTCGGTTCGGTGGTCGCCTGGTTCTGGCGGTGGGTCTGTGTCTGGTGGTGGCCGGCTTGGTGGACGGGCCTCACTCGTCGCTTTCCGCCAGCCAGAAGAAGTCCAAGAAGAAGGGCAAGAAAAGGGGACAGCCTGTGCAAGAGGTTGCGCCCGAGCCGGCGGTGGAGCAGGCCAAAGTTCCCAGGCCGCCCCAGAATGACTTTACCGTTCAGGTCTACCAGAAGATGGACGAAGCCGATCTGCAGACGGCCAGCTTCAAGGACCAGTTCGAGATCGACCAGGTCAGCCAGGACGTGGAGGTGGTCATTACTTACTACAACTGGTCCCTTAACAACAAGGACTATTGGAATCGGCAGATCAGCATCGACACCAAGGCGTCCTCGGGAGTCACCGTCGAGCACATCACCAAGAGCGGTTTTGGGGACCTGGGCTTTGTGGCGGAAGGCAAGGCGGTCACTTCGGACGTCTATCGCGCGGAGCAGGTGGTCGTCCGGGGGGACGTGGCCACGGCCCGGATGGTCGACAAGGAAATCGGACCGGAGGAGCAGGAACGATTCAAGTACCTGATGAACAAGTTCGTTCTGGAGAAGTGAACCGGACGTGAGAACCGCCGGCTGCCGTTGCTCTCCGATGGATGAATTGGCAGTGCACCTCGCACCCCGGTCGTGACGCCGGGGTGAATGCATCCGTCACCCCCCCGCTGCCACGCAGGCGGCAAGTTGGTGGCCCACTCCCAACCCGGCTGACCACTTGCCACCAGGGGACATCAGTCCCGCCCGTCGCCCCGCCGGCCTCCTCCTGACAGTCATGGCGGGCGGTCGGAAATTCCCATGCAATGTTTCTCCCCAAGCAGGCTGCTTCTGCCTGTCCTGTTGCTGGCTATAGCCATGCCGGTTCAGCTTCAGGCCAAGAAGCTCTTCCGAAAAGCCGCCAAAAAACAGTTGAAGCACACCCTGGTGGAGATCTGCGATTGGATCGAGACCCGGGCCACCGGGGAGACCCAGTCCGCCGCCTGGACTTCAGCCGCCTCGATTCGCGCTCTGCTGGCCGGCTACGACTTGGCGGGAAAGCAGAAACGCTACCTGAATGCAGCCTTGGGGTGGGGTGACCGGCTGATTGCCCGGCAGCGGCCGGTGCGGACAGCGGCCGGCAACCGCGGGGCATTGTGGGTCGGACGGGAGGAAGGCCTGCCCTTGAACTCGGCCGACTCCTGTCTGGCCGCGGCTGCCCTGGCCCGGAGCCATGTCTATGCGGACAAGGCCCGCCGGCGCGCCTATCGCCAGGCCCTGGAACGGTACGCCCGGGTGCTGGCGGAGGGCTACCAGGGGGATGAGGCGCGGAACGGTTGGGACGGGTCGAGCGGCTGGGTCATCACCGGGGGAGAGGATGAAGGCGCCATCGCCATGGGAACTCTCGACGGCCGGGTCTCGGTCCGACCTTCCACGGCCTCCACCGCAGCCGGCAGCCTGTTTTTTTCTCAGCTCTACGCGCTCACCGAGAATCCGGAATATCGGCGGCTGGCGGCGGCTGGCGTGCGCTGGCTGGTCCGGAGCCGGAGGCCCAATGGACAGATCCCCTCCATCGTCGATGGAAACATCTCCTTGCAGGACTCCCTGGGAGTCATCCCCTATTGGGCCGAGGCGGTTCAAGCCGCCTACTACCTCTTGGACGATAAGGATCTGACCGGTTGGATGCTGGTGGAATTGGATCTCACCATCCGCTGGCTGCTGAGGGTTCGAAGCGAGCAGGGATTGTGGGGCGAAGGGCCCGAGAAAAGGGTCACCGCCAGTGTCGCCACCCTGCTGGCCTGGTTCTACCTGAGCGCCGATTCGGACGAATCCATCCCGCCAACCCTCAACCCGCCCTGGAAGCTCTGGCTGAATCCGGTTCACGCACAGTCATTCGGGATATTGGTGGATGAGCCCGTCTCGGGACTGGTGGGGATGACAGCGGCCGAGATGATCAAGCCGGGTATCACCTTCAAGAAAAAATGAGTCCAGCCCCGCCCCCCGACAACGGGAGATCATTCAGAGTGAAACCGGGGAGTTGTGACAGGCGTGGCTTTGGGGAGGCCGTGTGGTTTCGGAGCGTGGCTTTTCAGTCCTACGCGGCTGAAATAGTTCAAATGTAACACAATAATAAAAAAAGACTTAAGTTGGATCAGAGCGCTTTATTCCCCTCATTAAATCCCTCTAATTGAACAGGAACCCATTGGACCATTCAGGACGTTGGCGGAGGTAACTGTTCGGTCGAGCCGTGGTCTGGACCTCCTGCATGTTCACCCTCGATGGCAGCCGAGCAACCGACGAAGTATCCCTCCTCCACTAGGACGTGGAGTTGGCGCAAAAGGCCCTGCCAGCGGTTCAGTCCAAGCCATATTGTGAGCACCGGCGCAAAGGGACACTTTCCTGATTACCGGAGCCTCCTCGCCAGCCAGGATTTGTCGCTTCATAGTGTTCTCCTTGTTCCGGGTTGCCATTTTTCCCCATGGATGAATCTATCCTAACACTGAATTCGGGTTTCCCACAGGAGTGAGTGACGGCGGCCTGTGAGAATTCCTCGAGCAAGTTCAGCCTATCCGCCCCTAAGCCCCGGCTCAGCGGTTTGGGGTCTGGAGGCCCAGTTTTCGGGCCATCATGTTTCACTCCCTGCCGCTTTGACCCACCACTCAACGTAACCTGCTCGGTGCTCAGCGGTTGGCTTGCCCGCTCAAACACTTGTTTCATCCTCTCGTAAGCCCTCTCTCTTGACATCCCTCACCTGCTTCATCCGCTCCTCCCCATTCACCGGTGGAGCGTATACGATAACGGGGCGACCGGCGGACGCCAGCAGACTGTTTGGTCTGCAGCAAAACCGATGCTGGAACGGCGCATTCAGTATGACTGGCAATACCCAGATTTGAGATCAATCATTTGGTTCTATATGATGGAGGAGTAACTTTTCCTGATTCGAACAACTCGTTCAAGATGATGCTGTTTCGACTCTCCCATCGTGTCTTCACCCACCTCGCAGCCTTCTGGTTGATCTTGAACTTGACGACTCTGGCTTCTGCGGCTGGCTCGCCAGAACAGCTTCGAAGCGACCCAGAATCCTCAGAGGAACCGCAGTCATCTCCGCCGTTTACCATAAAAGTGCCGGTGAACACCGTGTTGGTGCATGTGACCGTCACCGACAAAGCTGGAAAGCCGGTCAAAGATCTGACCGTCGATGACTTCGAGCTGTACGAAAACGGCAAACGTCAAGAGATTCAAAGCTTTGAGCTGGAGACTGGCCGCGTGGCCGCCGGTCCGGAGCCGGGGGACCCGGCCAGTGACGAGGCTGGGGGGCAACCTACGAGGGTGCGATTTCCCGAGGACGCCAATGGTGAGAAAACCAGACTGATCAGTTGCGTGATCGACGACCTGACTGAATACTCGCCCAGATACTTTGGTTTTGTGATCTCGGCTCTGCGAAAGTTCGTTGCGGAAGAAATGGAACCGCAGGATCAATTGGGCATCTTCTCGGCCTCGGGAGGTGTCCGAGTGCCTTTTACGAGCGACCAGCGGTTGCTGCGGGACCAGATTGAAAACCTCGTCAAGGGCAGACTGGACGTGTCCCGTCCTTACCGGGAGATGTCGGATATTAGAGCTAACAGGATCGTGGAAGGTGGATATTTCGGCCCGGAAAGGCTGCGTGCTTTATTGCGGGGGCCAGCCACGAGGCAATTCAACGAAGTCCAATCGGCAATCCGCAACGTCTTAGACAGTCTATACCAGCATATCCGGTACGTGCAGCAATTCAGGGCAAGCAAGTCGCCTATATTGGTCCTCATCTCTGAAGGGTTTATCCCTGGCAGACAAATGCGCAGGATGATGCACCAAGTAGTTGATCGTGCTACTCAGTCTCGAGTGACCCTCAACGTCGTCGACAGCAAAGGCCTGACCTTTGCCGGCCTGTCCACAGAACGAGTGGCTCGGGAGCAGACCCTGAAAACGATGGCAGAGAGCACCGGGGGAATCTATTTTCGTGGCAGCAATGACCTTGTGGCAGGTCTGAGGCATATCAGCAATACCCAGTCCTTTTACTATGTGCTCTCCTACGCTCTAACCAATCAAAAAGCGGAGGGTAAATACCACAAGATTAAAGTAAAAGTAGAGCGGCCTGGCTTGCGGGTCAGTCATCGCCGGGGATATTTCGAACCCCGGCACCAATGGTCCTTGGAGGATCTCAAAAACGAGGATTTTCGACTTGCGCTCGAAGCGCCGGGAGAGTTCGACCAGATCCCGTTGCAACTGACTTGCCGGTCCACTCGGCTGGACGAGAACCACTATCGCTTGAGCGTCTTGACTCATGTAGGGGTCGGAGGAGTTCAGTTTGTTCGTCAGAGAGGGCGACACCAGAATCTACTCCATCTGGTCGTGATGGTTTACGACAAAAACGACAGGCACGTGGAAGGTTCGGAGCAGCAGGTGGAGCTCAATCTGAGCGAGTCCAGCTATCTCAAGATGCTCCGACATGGATTCACTTCCAAGACGGAGATGGAGCTTCCTGCCGGACCGTACAGGATCAAGGTAATCGTCCGAGAAGGCAATCAGACCAGGATGGGTTCGCTTGAAGAAACGGTCACGCTTCCCATTCAAGAGAGACCCGTACATCCCGCGGACTCTATTGACATGGAAGAGGTTACAGAGGAGGACAAGCTATCCTTTCCGGAAAGCAGAGCAAAAGCGAGTTCCGCCCAAGAGGGCATTGAAGAAAAAGACCTCACTGCTTCCTTGGCCCCGGAGGGTCTGGAGAGCAGCAATCTGGTGCTGAGCCAGCAATTCACTGCGCTGGCCGATCTGAGCCCCGACTTGCAGAAGAGCCTGTTGGAGGACAGAGACTCGTTGATTTTCAAAGACGTCCTTATACATCTTCCGGAGAATGATCAGATTGATTCCCATTACCCGGTCACTATCTGTTACAGGCTTTACAACCTCAACCATCCCGAAGAGAGTGACGGGATGACGGCTCAGCTGCAACTCACTGATGAAAGCGGCCGCGTCAGCCAGTTTCCCATAGTGCATTTACGGGAAGGCAATTTCCAGTCCCGGAGACCCGGAACCGTGGATGTGGCCTTTAATCATTCTTTCAAGAATGTGCAGCCCGGCAGGCACAAGCTGACGTTGATGACGAGGGCACCGGCAGCCAGCGAACAATCAGTGAGTTCCCAAGCCACCATCATGATTGCACTGCCGTACCAGAGCGTGACGCATCGGGAGTAAAAAAAGCATAGGAATTCACCAATCCTCGGGTACCTCCCGGGATTCATTGTAAAGCGTTCTTGCACAGGATGCCCTTGCACCCTCCATCCTGTAAGCGGGCTTTGGCACGGTGGCTCCTGGTACAATTTAAAGCATCGGCAAAACAAGAATAACCGTGATGTTGTTCCTGCCAGCTTCGAGTCGGATGTGTTGTGGCAGCACCCTTCGGTTCAGAGTCCTTGCACAGTGGCTGAGAACCGTTTTGCAGCTCGGGCTTCTGGTTTCGCTCGCCACGTGCTGGTCGGAGGCTCCGGCCCTCGGATTACCAGCCGCTGCCAGCCGGCAGGGACCGATCGAAAAGAACCGGGCGGGGCAAGGCTGGCGCGGGATTCTTGAACGAGTTCGGGAAAAGGCCCTGACCTACACCGAGGGACTGCCCGATTTCATCTGCCAACAGACGACACAGCGGTTCATCCGTTCCGAGTCCCCTGTGAACCGGCATGTAGTGTGGCGGAAAACCGGCAGCTTCGTTGCAGCACTCGCCTTCTATGACAAGAAGGAGCACTACGAAATCGTGTCCATCAACCGCCGGCCGGCCAAGGGGGAAACCATCGAAAAACTCGCCGGAGCACATTCAACCGGCGAGTTCGTTTCGGCCCTTCGAGGGTTGTTTGAACCCGGCACTAAAGCCATTTTTCGTCGAAAGGGTACCAAGAAAATCAACAAGGTCCAGACACTTTGTATTGCCTTTGACGTCCCCCGGGAGAGATCGAAACGTTCCATTACTTACAACAATCAGACCATCATCACGGCTTACCGAGGCAAGTGCTGGGTCGACCCGGTCAGCTACCAAGTCGTCCGACTTGAGAAAGAGGCTGTAGACATCCCCCGAGACTTTCCGGTAAACCGCTTTGACCTATCGATCGAGTATGTTCCTGTCAAAATCGCGGAAGCCTTCCACTGGCTTCCCAAGGAAGCGCAAGTCTGGATCGATGGTTGGCGTTGGCTGTCGGCAGAAAGCGCAATCCTGCTGCATACTAAGCACATCATCCGATTCGACGGCTACCGGAGATTTGAAACGGGCGTCAAGCTCATGATCGAGTAGCGGAGATCCGATCAGAATGCTCATCAAGATGACTTCAACCTGTGGGCAACCTGCAGATTGCTGAACCGGCGGCTTCGCTGACGACAGCGTTTCCCCCGCCCGGCACGATAGCCTTCCCGCAGGGATCACTGTGGAAGCCGTCGATCATTCCCAGACACCTGAGCTCCGGCGTTGGCTTCTTCAATTGATTGATTTTCTTAAGGGCCGCATTGAGGCCGCATAGATCTGCCTGCCGAAGATTCGGCGGCGACAGCAGGTAGCCGTGAGCGAGATAGGTGTTTGGGCGCGCCGTCGTTCCATACGACGGGGCAGCTGATACAGAGGGAAACAGGTTTGTTTCAGGGAAGAAACGCCGGTTATCGTTCGGGTAGCTCCACCGCTCTGAGGTTTCGAAAGTCCAGGTTGGTGGTGGGGTCGTGGGCTTGCAGGCTGAAGGTGCCTCCCTCCAGGCGGGCTTCCTTCCTGGCATTGTTTCCTTCGGGACGACGGTCAACGAAGTCGGTGACCGGATAGCCGTTCACCCAAACCGCGATGTGGCGCCCCTTGGCGGTGATGGTCTTGGTGAAGAAGTCACCGTCGCCGGGAATGACTCGCCGGGCGGGATGGTAGAAGTAGAGACCGCCCGTGCCGAAGTCCACCGGCCTGGTGCGGTCGCCGTCCTCGAACTGGTTGCGAATCTGGGATTCGTAACCCGTCCAGAATCCCCCGGCGTCACCGCGAAAGAAAACGCCGCTGTTGGGATGGGTGCCGGCGTCCGGGGCGTTGGTCCGGATGTCGAGCTGGAACACGAAGTCCTTGAAGGTCCTTTCCGTTTCGAGATGGCCCGCTCCCTTTTCCACGTGAATCAGTCCCTCTCTGACCGACCATTCGTGCGGCATCGGCTTGTTGGGCCGGTCCACCTTGCGCCAGCCCTTCAGGCTCTCGCCGTCAAATAGCGGTTCCAGGCCCAAGGGTTTCAGCTTGATGCTGCGAAATTCTATTTTCTTGTCCTGGTTGTACTGCAGGCCGATATGACCCGTTCGATGGGCTTCGGTTCGGGCATCCAGGATCTGCTCGCCATTCAGACGCACCAGGAAATGGTCGCCTTGAACCGAAATTTCGTAGCTCTGCCAGCGGTCCGGGTCGGTCGCTACCGGTTTGGCCTTGACGTGGTTGACCAGGCTGCCGGTGGTGTAGCTGGCGTGTGAATCGCAAATCTGGAGCTCGTATCCGGTCTGGTGGGGTTCTCCCTCCTTGAGGGACCGCAGAAAGACTCCGCTGTTGCCGTCGGCGGCAGTGCGATACTCCAGTTTCAGCACATAGTCGGCGAATTGGGCATTGGTGGCCAACCACCCGGAGTTGCCGGAGGCGGCGGAGAGGACCCCGTTCCCGATCCGCCATTCAGCCCCTCCCAATGATTGCCAGCCGAAAGTGGTCTCTCCGTCCCAGAGAAGAATCCAGCCTTGGCTGACCTCCCCGGGAGTCAGGGTGTTGGGCGGGGACCCGGTTTCCGGTCCGGTGTCGGAAAGGGGCAGGGGAGCCTTCCGGGGCTCGCAAGCGAGCAGCAAGAGCGTGCAGAGGATCAATCCACCGGCACCCATCCGGGAGCCCGTCTGTCGACTGATTGCAAGCGGCTGGTTCAAGATTGACCTCCAGTCGGGAATGATGAATGAGGAATGATGAGTGATGAATGAAGCCGTTCGGTTTGGGAGTGCGGGCCTCTTACCTTCCCGCTTCTGAAGGCACTGTTCTGCCGCCAGTTTCCCGGCCTGCCGGCCAGCCTCGCCTTCTTGGGCTCCCGACCGTTACCCATGCTCGAATGGCGCACTGGCAATTGTCGTTGTCTGACGCGGCGCTGAGTCGAACGGAAGGGTGCATGATACCATAGTCGTCGGTTGTCCTTGCCGCTTGGCGCCCCGATGGCGATTGGGGGCCGGGGGCACGGTAGGAGGCGGTTCCTTCTGCGAACGATTCGGTCCATGAGTGCTGTCGATCCAATCCCGGCAGGGTTCCGGGGTCAACGGGTGGTTGCCTTCGAAAGCCGTTCCGCGGAGGAAATGGCCTCGTTGATCTCCAGACATCAGGGTGTGGCTCAACTGGCTCCGGCCCTGGCCGAGGCCCCGCTGGAACAGAACGTCAGCGCCATCCGATTTGGGGAAAGGCTCCTCCGGGGCGAGGTTTCGGTTGCCGTCTTCATGACCGGCGTGGGAACCCGGACCCTGATGGAGGTGCTGCAGACCCGCTACCGGCAACGGGACCTGCTGGCAGCCCTGGCCGGAACCACGCTGATCGCGCGCGGCCCCAAGCCCATTGCAGCCCTGAGGGCGCTGGGCCTGTCCACGGTCATTCCCGTTCCCGAACCCAATACCTGGCGGGAAATTCTGGAAGTGATGGACACCAGCGAGGGTTGCCCCAACCTCTCGGGATTGACCGTGGCCGTTCAGGAGTATGGGACGCCCAATCGACTGTTCCTGGAAGAACTCAGGAAACGGGGAGCCGAGGCGCTGCAGGTTCCCGTCTATCGATGGACCCTGCCCTCCGACACCGGTCCCCTTTACCGTGCCATCGATGCCCTGATCGCGGGAACCTGCCGGGTGGCCCTGTTTACCAATTCCATGCAGGTGTCCCACCTCTTCCAATTGGCAAGCCAGCAGCAAAAGGCCGATGCCCTCCGGCGCGCCTTGAACCATGCGGTGACCGCTTCCATCGGCCCCAATTGCAGCCAGGCGCTACGCCGCGAGCTTGTCCAGGTAGACCTGGAAGCAGGCCAGCCCAACATGGCCCGCCTGGTGGAGGAAGCCTCCAGGAAAGCCGCCGCCAAGCCGCGGGATGAGGGCGTCCCTCCGTCTTCCGGGGTGGCCGTTTCGCTGGAGGTCGAGTCCGGAACGCCGGTCCCTCGGACCTACAGCCGGCTGGACGACAGCATCTTCATGCGAGCCTGCCGCCGCCAGGTCACCGAATGCACGCCTGTCTGGCTCATGCGGCAGGCCGGGCGCTACATGGCGGAGTACCGGGCAATACGCTCCAGGACTTCGTTTCTCGGCTTGTGCAAGAACTCGGACCTGGCAGCCGAAGTCACCGTGACCGCGGCTCATCGTCTCGGGGTGGACGCCGCCATCATCTTTGCCGATATCCTGCTGATCGTGGAGCCCATGGGCCTGGGTCTCTCCTTCGAGGAAGGCGAAGGGCCAAACATCCAGGGAGTGATTCGTTCCCAGGCGGAGGTGGACCGGCTCTCGGAGGTCGACCCGGAAGAATCCCTGTCCTTCGTGTTCGACGCCGTGCGCAAGGCTCGGGCAGGCCTGCGGTCCGACCTGCCGCTGATCGGCTTTGCCGGGGCTCCCTTTACACTGGCCTCCTACATCACCGAGGGGGGCGGGTCCAAGAACTACGTCCACACCAAGGAACTGATGTACCGCCATCCCCGAGCCTGGGACAGCATGATGCAGTTGATTTCCCGGAGCGTCACCAGGTACCTCAACGGTCAGATTCGCGCCGGGGCTCAAGCCGTTCAGCTCTTCGACAGTTGGGCCGGCTGCCTCGGTCCCGAGGACTACCGGCGTTCGGTGCTGCCCTATACCATCCAGGTGATCGAAAACATCAGGCCCCGGGTTCCGGTCATCTACTTCTCGACCGGTACCGGCGCATACCTGGAATTGGTCGGCTCGACCGGGGCCGACGTCATCGGGATCGATTGGCGCATCGATCTGGCCCAGGCCTGGGCCAGGATCGGCGAGGGTCAAGCGATACAGGGCAATCTGGATCCTCTGGTGCTGCTGGGGGAACCGGACAGCATCGCGGAGAAGGCCGGGGAAATCCTGGATCGCATTGGAGGGCGGCCGGGCCACATTTTCAATCTGGGCCACGGCGTCCTGCCCCAGACCCCGGTGGATCAGGTTCTGAGACTGGTGGATGCCGTTCACGAGCGAAGTTTGAAGTAAGAAGTTTGAAGTTAGAAGTTTGAAGTTGGAAGGGGGAAGGGCAGTGTGAGAAGCAGCAACCGGGTTGGGCGGGGAGATTCCGGCGGCCAAATACGGATTGACTTTCGAGGAAAAGGCTCTTAAGGTTTGGGACGTTGGCGGGAATAACTCAGCGGTAGAGTGCAACCTTGCCAAGGTTGAAGTCGCGGGTTCAAATCCCGTTTCCCGCTCCAGATTTCAAAAAGGCTATCGACCGGGAGGGGCTGCGCGATGCGGCCACTTCCTGATCGATAGCCTTTTTTGAAGTGTGAAGGAGGAAGTTTGAAGTTTGAAGGGGGAATGAGGAAGGGTGAAGTCGGATTTGCCGGAGAGGACGTTTGAGTTTGCCCGGCGGGTGGTCGTGCTATGCCGGTTTCTGGACGAGAAACCAGGGGTTTCGCGGACGCTGGGGAACCAGTTGCTAAGGTCTGGAACTTCTATTGGGGCCAATGTAGAAGAAGGTCAAGCAGCGCAAAGTGAAGCCGACTTCGTCAGCAAGTACAGCATCGCCTGTAAGGAAGCCCGCGAAACGCAATACTGGCCCCGCCTTCTGGCAGCCTCCGAAATCCTTCCGCCGGGTAGTTTGGCTGAACTGGAGATCGAATGTGACGAATTGATTGCCATTTTGACCAGTGAGCCTTTTGCAAAATTCGGCAAAAGGCTCGTCTATTGGCCGTGGTTCTGGAAAAGCTGTGCGATTGGAGACGTCGCTGCTGATTCGGTTCGGGGTTTGCCTCCGGGAAGGGTCGTGCCCCCCGGGAGCGCGGGCGTCCCGCCCGCATCGGTCCGGGCGCAGCCCGGCCGGTCCGCTCTGCCTTCGATTCACGCAAAGGGCGCCGATTCTCCGCATTCGCCTTGGGGAAGAGCACCCCGCAACGGCAAGTCCGGCGCACAGTCGGAGGCAGTGGCGGTGGCTCGCATCCTGTTTGCAGAAAAAAGGTGCGGGCGGGACGCCCGCGCTCCCGGGTGGGCTTCCCCCCCATGACCGAGTCACACCAAGGGGGCAAAATTGCAGGAGTGTTCCGGAACCGCTTGTCGTTGAAGGCAGTCCATCTGTATTCGTGTCTATTCGTGTTCATTCGTGGTTCGTCTTTTTCGACGGCCACCTGTCCCGCTCACACCTGCCTGCTGTCGCCGCGTAGGCGGCGATTCAAGAGCCGCGTCCCGAGACCACACGGCCTCCCCAACGTCATGCCCGATTCCGAATTTTGCAAAAGGCTCCAGTATCATCAAGAAAATGAAGAACAGACAACAATAACTCCAATCTTCTAAATTCCCCTTCCTCCTTCAACCTTCCCGCTTCCCACTTCAAACTTCCTCCTTCTAACTTCCCACTTCAAACTTCAAACTTCAAACTTCAAACTTCTTACTTCAAACTTCTTACTTCAAACTTCTTACTTCAAACTTCAAACTTCCCTGGTTGGCAAACCGCATTCGACACAGGAATACTCCCTCGTTGACCTCTTTCAGGTCGGCCTTGAGGCAAGTGAAGGGCTCCGGATCGGCTGGGGTGTCGGACAGGCTGCAATCCGGGCGTTCCGCTCTCCGCCGCTGTCGAGCCAGCGCCACCACGGCCAGAGTGAGCGCCTTGGCCAGCACTATGATTGAAAGGTAGAGATAGAAGTGGCTCATGACCTGGAGTCCGCCGAAAGGCTCGGGGCGAGCCATGCACCCTGGGCTGGATAGTGGTGCAACCCGCGCTTTCAACCACAACTCTAGTGTCCACCCCCAATATTGTCAACCGGGGCGCGGCGCCGGCTACTGCCAATCCGTGACTGATTTTTCCCAACGAACATGGATGCACAGGATAACCAGGACGGGACGCTGCACGAGAAGCCGGCTCCGGCAATGACCGTGTGCGGGCTGGCATAGCCGGGTGTCCAGTGCGGCCGAAACACGCCGGTTTTGATCTTGACTTGAACTTTCTGGACCGCTTAGATTGAACTGGGGCCAATAGGGGGCGAACCCGGCAACCAGAGGCGATATGAGGATACTGTCAAGCGGTCAGATGGGCTGGGTGGATCGGGAGACCACCTCCCGGTACGGCCTCTCCAGCCTGCTGCTCATGGAGAACGCCGGCTGCGGAGTCGTGCGCGAGATGGAGCGGCACTTTGGCGGGCTCCAGGGCTCTAGGGTGTTGGTGGTCTGCGGCAAGGGGAACAACGGAGGAGACGGCCTGGTGGCGGCCCGACACCTCCACCTGGGAGGCGTGGCCACGCAGGTGGTGCTGGCGGCCCGTCCGGAGTCCTTGAAAGGTGACGCCGGGACCAACCTGGAAGTGGCCCAAAAGATGGGAGTTCCCATTGAGTGGATCGTCGAGGAAGGGGATTGGTCCGAAAGACTGCGATCCCGTCTCGACCCCGCCCGGACCGACATCCTGGTGGACGCCCTTCTGGGCACCGGAGTCAGACTCCCGCTGACAGGTTTCATGGCGGAGGTCGTGGAACGCCTGAGGCGCTTTCCCCGCGTGGTGGCCGTTGACCTTCCCTCCGGCCTGTCCTGCGATTGCCCGGAGAATCCCCCGGGCGATATGTCAGCCCCGGTATCGGAGTTGACGGTAACCTTCACCGCGCCCAAGCCGGCCCATGTTTTCGCACCCGCGGCCCGCTTCTCCGGAAAATGGGTGGTCGTTCCCATCGGGAGCCCTCCCGAACTGGTGCGGGAATCGGGGTCGCGACTCCACCAGGTCACCCGGGCCGAGGGCGCAGCCACCCTGCAGGCCTTTGCGAGAGAGCCCGAGGCTCACAAGGGACACTTCGGACACGTCCTGGCGGTCGCCGGTTCGACCGGCAAGACCGGGGCCGCCGCCATGGCGGCGCAGGCGGCTCTGGCCTGTGGCGCCGGGCTGGTGACCCTGGCGGTGCCTGCCCCTTGCCAGCCGGTTGTGGCCGGTCAACTCCTGGAGGTCATGACCGAGCCGCTGGCAGCCACCCCCGGGGGGGCATTCTCCACCAAGGCGTTCGACTACTCGAGGGTCGAGAACCTGCTGCAGGGCAAGACGGTGGTCGCCCTGGGGCCGGGCTTGGGGCGCGAGAGCGAGACTGTCCAGTTCGTCAGTCGCTTTCTCGAGGACTGCCCGCTGCCGGTGGTCCTGGACGCAGACGGTATCAACGCCTGCCGGGACGCCTTGGAACTGTTGGGGCGCAAGGAGAAGATTCTGGTGCTGACCCCCCATCCGGGGGAATTCGCGCGGCTGCTGGGCATCTCGACCCGGGAACTGCAGGAGAACCGAATCGAGCTGGCCAGGGGCTTTGCCATGGAGAGGGGGCTGTACCTGGTCCTGAAGGGACACCAGACCCTGCTGGCCTCGCCTTCCGGTCAGGTCTACCTGAATTCCAGCGGGAACCCGGCCATGGCCAAGGGTGGTTCGGGAGACGTACTGACCGGAGTCGTGGCCGGGCTCATGGCCCAATGGTTTTCGATGCCGGCCACCAGGGAACGCCGCGGGATCGAAGACCTGGAGTCTGTCATCACCCTGGCGGTTTTCGTTCACGGTCTGGCCGGCGATCTGGCGCAGGAGATCCGCGGAGACCAATCGGTGATGGCCTCCGATCTGACCGGCTTTACGGCCGAGGCCCTGCGCAGGATCCGGGAGGCTGCCCCCGGGTTCGGCGCCGGCCGCGCCGCCTGCAGCAGCCCGACCCGGACGGCCCGAATCCGATGACCCTGAATATCTTCAGCCATTCCGCGCGGCAGACCTTCCAGGCGGCGTTCGCCATGGGGCAAACGCTGGAGCGGCCCCGCATGTTTCTGCTCGACGGCCCCCTGGGAGTGGGCAAGACCGTGTTTTGCAAGGGGATGGTCTGTGGACTGGGCCTGGAGGATCCTGACGAGGTCACCAGTCCGTCCTTCACCCTGATCAACGAGTACGGGGCGCGGTTGCCCGTGTTTCACCTGGACTTGTATCGCCTCGGGCCGGGGCCCGATCTGGACACTCTGGGCCTGGAGGAAATCCTGGACCGGGAGGCGGTGATCCTGGTGGAGTGGCCGGAAAAGCTGAGAAAGCAGGATCGCCAGGGAGCCACGCGGGTGGGATTCGTGGATCTGGGCGGGGAGAGCCGGCGCATTGAAGTGGGAACGGCGTTGGCTTCCGGACAGGGAAGTGGACGGTTTCATGAAGCTGGACGTGCTGGCCTTCGGGGCCCATCCGGATGACGTCGAGTTGTCGGTGGGCGGAACTCTGGCCAAGTTGGCCAATCTGGGTCATCGCACCGGCGTCGCGGACATGACTCGGGGTGAACTGGGCACTCGGGGGACCTCCCGGATCCGGTCCCAAGAAGCCCAGGCCGCGGCTGAGATCCTGGAATTGAAGACAAGAGTCAACCTGGGGCTTCGGGACGCCCACCTTCAAGACACCTCGGCAGCGCGCCTCAAGGTCATCGAGCAATTGAGGGAGTTTCGTGCGGGACTGGTATTCACTCACCACTGGGACGACCCCCATCCCGATCACGTGGCCGCCAGCCGGATCGTGACGGCTGCCTGCTACCTTTCCGGCCTGAACAAGATCACGACGGCTCAGCCGCGGTTTCGGCCCGACCGCATTGTCTACTTCCGGCAAGCGAGTTTCCCGGCTCCTTCTTTCCTGGTGGACATCAGCGCCTTCTTTGAGCAAAAAATGCAGGCCATCGGCTGTTTTGCTTCCCAATTGCACGACCCCGGATCGGATGAGCCCCGAACCTATCTGAGCGTTCCCGAGTTCCTTCCGGCGCTCCAGGCGCTCAACCGGCATTACGGTTCTCTCATCCGGACCAGCTACGCGGAAGCCTTCCATACCCGAGAGGCATTGGCCGTGGGGGATCCGGTGGCCTTTTTCGCCTCGTCCCGAAAGGCGGCGTCCCCATGAGAATCGGAATTACCTGCTACCCCAGCTACGGCGGAAGCGGCGTCGTGGCCACCGAAATCGGCAAGGAACTGGCCGAACGGGGGCATGAGATCCATTTCATCACCTATGCGATCCCGATCAAGCTGGATGCCACCAGCGATCGGATTCATTTCCATGAAGTGGAGATGATGAACTACCCCCTGTTCGAGCATCCTCCCTATGCCTTGGCTCTGGCTACCAAGATGGCCGATGTCGCCATCCACCAGGATCTGGACCTGCTGCATGTCCACTACGCCATTCCCCATTCGGTGAGCGCCTTCCTGGCCAAGGAGATGCTCAAGCCCAAGCGGCTTCCCGTAATCACCACCTTGCACGGAACAGACATCACCCTGGTGGGCAACGATCGATCCTATCTGCCCATTACCCGCCTCTCGATCGAAAAGAGCGACGGAGTGACGGCGGTTTCCGAATTTCTGCGAGAACTGACCGGTCGGGAGTTCGAAATGGACAGTCCCATCACCGTCATTCCCAATTTCGTCAATTGCGACGTCTTCCAGCGATCCCAGGATGAAATTCTCAGGGGGAAGTACGCCCTCCCCGGCGAAAAGATCCTGATCCACATTTCCAACTTCCGCCCGGTCAAAAGAGTCAACCACGTGGTCGAGATCTTTGACCGGGTTCAGCGGCAGGTCCCGGCCAGGCTCCTGATGGTGGGCGATGGCCCGGAGCGCTCCAACGCCGAATGGCTGGCTCACAACAAGGGACTGGAAAATCGAGCCGAGTTTCTGGGCAAGCAGGACTCCATCGCCGAGTTGCTGGGTGTGGCGGACCTCCTGCTGCTCCCCAGCGATACCGAGTCCTTCGGGCTGGTGGCCTTGGAGGCCATGGCCTGCCAGGTGCCGGTGATCGCCTCCAGGGTGGGAGGCCTTCCCGAAGTGGTCCGGGATGAGCGGGACGGATTTCTGGCGACTCCCGGAGATGTGACCACCATGGCGGCCCGGGCGGTTGAGCTGTTGACGGATCCTGGAAGACACCGCACCATGGGCCGGAACGCCCGCGATTTCGCCATGGAGAAATACTGTTCCACCAAGATCATCCCCCGCTACGAGGAGTATTACAGGCAGGTGATTGGCGCCGTTCGTGACGGATTGGAGATCGACTCCGCCAAAAGCAAGTGGAGAGTGGAGAGTGAAGAGTGGTTAGTGGGGGGGCGGGAGTAGGGCCAGGTTCCGTGATTTTACTTCATGACGCCATATCTCCCCGAGCACGTGAGCTTCCTTCGAGGTGTCGAAGATCTAAGTGTTCAGGATCTCATGGAACTCTGCTTACCGGATGGTGGCTCCGTCCCGTGTCCGGTTGAAGGGAACCTGCTTGGCGAGTTTCTGCGACGGCCGCCTCGGCGCGTTTGCGTGCTCTCATTCGCGCATTCGCTAAATCGTAGCTGGCTTGGTAACGCATCCAAAAATCGGCATTCGACCAGCCAACCGCCTCGAAGCGCAAGGCCATATCGGCCGAGATTCCGCCCCGACCATTGAGCACGCGGTCCAGCGTCGTGCGAGCCACGCCCAACTTCTCGGCTGCGGCGGTCACCGTCAACCCTTCGGCCTTCAGACAGTCTTCCCGCAATGCCTCGCCGGGGTGGATGTTGGCCACGATCTCATCGCCTATCATGCTCACGTCGTCCCTCCGTTGGTTAGTGGTAATCGATCAAGTCAACTTTGAGCACGGGAGCACTGTAGCATGATGCACGCTATGCGTCAAACTGGATGGAAGGCTTTGCGTGAATAATATAGAGTTATGACTGTAATGGACGAGAGCAAGCGGGGCAGCCTGTTATGCCGGTCAATAGCAAGGCGGTTGAGCAGATAGAGGGATTGCGGGAGCGGATTCGCTACCACGAACACCGCTATTACGTGTTGGACGACCCCGAAATCGCCGATGGGGAGTTCGACGAGCTCGTCCGGCAGCTCGGTGAACTGGAGGATGCCCATCCCGAGTTGATCACTCCCGATTCTCCCACTCAGCGGGTGGGAGGCAAGCCCGCCGAGGGACTGGTCGCGGTGGAGCACACCCTCCCGATGCTGAGCCTCGACAATGCCTACGGGGAAAGCGAGCTGCTGGACTTTGACCGGCGGGTTCAGGAGTCGGCCGCGGCCAGCCAGACCGGATTTGTCTGTGAGCTCAAGATCGACGGCCTCAGCCTGGCCTTGACCTTCGAAAACGGATCGCTGGTTCGGGGAGTCACCCGAGGCGATGGGCTGCGGGGCGAGGATGTCACTGCCAACGTCCGCACTATCCGGTCTGTGCCGCTTTATGCGCCGGCTCTGAGCCGTCAGGGGCAAGGAGGTGGGAAGGTCGAGGTGCGAGGGGAGGTCTTCCTGCCGCTGGACTCGTTTGAAAAGCTGAACCGGGAGCGGGAGGACCATGGAGAGCCCCGGTTCGCCAACCCGCGCAACGCCGCCGCCGGAACCCTGAGAACGCTGGACCCCGGCGTGGTGGCCGGGAGGAACCTGGATATCTTCGTCTATCAGGCCCTGGTGGACGGGCGGGTTCCGCGCCCCAACCATTCCGAGGTACTGGAATGGCTCAGGGAGGCGGGATTCAAGGTCAACCCCTACTGGAAGCGGTGCGCCTCGGTCCGGGAGGTGATCGACTTCTGCCGGCTGTGGGAAGGCAAGCGGGAAACCCTCGGCTACGAGATCGACGGCGTGGTGGTCAAGGTGGATCCCATTGTGCTCCAGCAGGATATGGGGGAGACCTCCAAGTTCCCCCGCTGGGCGGTGGCCTGCAAGTTTCGCGCGCGACAGGCCACCACCGTGGTGAACGACATTCAGGTCCAGGTGGGAAGGACCGGGGCTCTGACACCGGTCGCCCTGCTGAAGCCCGTTCCCCTGGCAGGTTCCACCGTCAGCCGGGCCACCCTGCACAACCTGGATGAGATCGCCCGGCTGGGAATCAAGATCGGCGACACTGTTTGGGTGGAGAAGGGAGGGGACGTCATCCCCAAGGTGGTCAAGGTGGTCGAAAGCCTGCGGCCCGACGGGGCTCGTGACTTCGTCCCTCCCCACAAGTGTCCCGTCTGTCAAGGAGAGGTTTACCGGGCTGAGGACGAAGCCGTCCTGCGCTGCGTCGATCCGACCTGTCGGGCAATGGTCCGGGAGGCGTTGCTGCACTTCTCCTCGCGCAAGGCCCTCCGCATCGAGGGACTGGGAGAAGCCCTGGTCGACCAGCTCCTCGAGAAAGGCCTGGTCCGGGACCCCGCCGATCTCTATAAGCTGAAGCATGAGGACCTGGCCAGCCTGGATCGCATGGGAGACAAGTCGGCCCAAAACCTGCTGGACCAGATCGAAGCCAGCAGGAAACGAACCCTGGGGCAGCTCGTTTTCGGCTTGGGCATTCGCCACGTCGGCGAACGCACGGCCATGGTTCTGGCCCGGCACTTCGGCTCGTTGGAAAATCTATCGAAAGCCCCCCTCGAAACGCTGGAGTCCGTTTTCGAAGTGGGGCCGGTGGTGGCCGAGTCGGTGCGGCAGTTCTTTGCCCAGGAAAGCAGCCGGCAGATCGTGGAGAAGCTCCGCCAAGCCGGGCTGAATCCGGAGGAAAAGCCGGCGGAGTCCGCCGGCTCCGACCTGCAGGGGCAGCAGGTGGTGCTGACCGGGAGATTGCCCACCCTCACCCGGGAGGAAGCCGGCCGGATGATCGCTCAGAGTGGAGGCCGGGTGACCTCGTCAGTCAGCAGGAAGACCGCTTTCGTGGTGGCCGGAGAGGACGCCGGCGGCAAGCTGGCCAAGGCCCGCCAACTGGGCATCCCCGAATTGGACGAAGAGGAATTGCGGCAGCGTCTGAATCTGAAGAGGAAGTAAGAGCGCCGAAATGCGGGTCATTGGAGGGTGAAACCAGGGTTGTTTCAGACGGGCATGGCTTTGGGGAGGCCGTGTATTTTCGGGACCCGGCTCTTGAGTCGCCGCCTACGCGGTTAGGCCGGTGCAAAACTCCCACGACCCCGGGTTTCCACCCGGGGCTACACGAGACCGCAGCTACGCTGCTCTATGAGGAAGACCTGTAGGAAAGGTTTCCTCAGCCGACCTGGGTCAACCGCGGCTTCACCGCTCTCCCTGAAATCACGACACTGCCGGGGGATAGGATTTTCCAATGGCAACCCCCGGGCGTCAGCCTGGGGTTCGAGGGGAGCCGCGAAGAGGCGGCAGCGCTTCGCCTCGCTGGTGAAGCTGGAGGTGCCTTGGGGCCTCCCCGTCCGGCAACAAGAGCAACGTCCCCTTGGGAACGGCAGCGTGAGCCCATGGAACAGGCGCGCACAAGAGTCGAGCCGCGTAGGCGACGACAGCACCTGCCCTCGGGTGCAAGCTCGAAGACGGCGGCGGAAGCATGGGAACGAAGAGCATGCGGGCGGGACGCCCGCGCTCCCGGGGGGCACGACCCTTCCCGGTAACAGCTCCCGCACCCTCCCGAATTTTGCAAAGGCTCTGTCGTTGCAGGCAATTCAAAGTCGACCCTGCCTTCGTGACCCTGCGATCCCGTCGCGGTTGATCTCAGCGCCTTGGTGGCCCTTCGCCGTCCTTCGTGTGCCTTCGTGGATAACTCTTTTTTTGTCGTTGTTTCCGGCAAGTCCACCCACCTTGACCGCTGGCCTGCGGCTGTGTCACACTTTGCTGCATCCCGTCACCGAAGGAGGAGACCGGACCACCCGGCATGATGAAGAAGAGTGTCGCTCTCGGCCATGGGGCGGAGACAATCTTCGGGACCCTCGACGCAAACCTGGCATTTGTCGAAAACGTTTTCGATGTCAGACTTTCCCTGGCGTCCGAAACCCTGGTCATTGAAGGGAAGGCAGGGGACGTTGAAATCGTCGAAAGAGCGGTGCGGGACTTCAACCAGGTCCGGGAGCAGGGATTCCAGTTCAACAACGGTGACTTCAAGTCCATCCTGAAGATCATTTCGGAAGACCCCAAGGTTCGCCTGAAAGACTGTGTTCTCGTTCCTCCGAGACGCCTTTCCGGCAGAAAACAGATCACTCCCCGCAGCCTCAACCAGCATCTCTATCTCCAGTCCATCGAAAAGTTCGACATGGTTTTCGGTATCGGCCCGGCCGGCACCGGGAAGACCTACCTGGCGGTAGCCATGGCCGTGGCCGCCCTGCTGGCTCGGCAGGTCAACCGGATCATCCTGGCCCGACCCGCCGTGGAGGCCGGCGAGCGCTTGGGCTTCTTGCCGGGCAGCCTGCAGGAGAAGGTGGACCCCTACCTGCGTCCCCTCTACGATGCCCTCTACGAGATGCTGGACATCGACAAGGTGGATCGCTATCTGGAACGGGGCACCATCGAGATTGCACCCATCGCCTTCATGCGGGGACGGACACTCAACGATTCCTTTGTGATTCTCGACGAAGCGCAAAATACCACGTCGGAACAGATGAAGATGTTTCTGACCCGCATCGGCTTTCATTCCAAGGCGGTGATCACGGGAGACATCACCCAGATCGATCTGCCGCCCGGCAAGGTCTCCGGGCTGGTGGAGGCCAGCCGCATTGTCTCCAAGGTCAAGGGGATCGATTTCGTCACCTTTCACGAAGGCGATGTCGTCCGCCATCCGCTGGTGCAACGGATCGTTCGCGCCTACGACACCTATGAATTGGAAAAGCAGTCCTCCCCGAATGATGTCCCCGCTTCAGAGCCATCCACCCCGGGATGAAGCGGAGCCAGGTCGTCATTGATGCCCGAGGTCCTTGTTCTCAACCGCCAGCGCCGGCATGCGGTCCCACTGAAACGGCTCCGCAGGTTCGCCCTGGGGCTTGCCGGTCGGGCCGGGGCGGACGCCGTGGACTTCAGCGTCGTTCTGATCACCGATCGGGCCATTCGCCGCTACAACCGCCGGTTTCGAGACAGGAACGAACCCACCGACGTGCTGTCTTTCCCGGCGCGGGATGCCCACCCGGTCGGCGTTGACAATCCCTACCTGGGTGATATGATGATTTCCGTTGAAACCGCCTATCGACAAGCCCTCAAGCGCAATCACTCCCTGGAGCGGGAGATCTGCACGCTCATGATTCATGGCTGGCTCCACCTGCTGGGCTTCGACCATGAGCTCGACCAGGGGCAGATGCGCCGCAGGGAGCTGAGGCTACAGAGAGAACTCCTATGATCACGGCTGGGGTGCTGCTGGCAGCTCTCCTCTTCCTGCTGGTCTTGACGCTGCTGTCGATCTTTGAAATGAGCCTCAGCCGCACCAACAAAGTGGCCATGCGGCGAATGGTGGAAAAACTTTCGCCGGAGGCCGCGGGACAGATCAAGCAGTTGATGGACAGCCGCCTGGAGAGCCAGGTTGACATCTACGTGGGGATCCAGGTCTGCAGCGTTTCCATTGCCATCGTCCTGACGGGATACCTGCACTCGCAGTTCCACAGCTACCTCGCCACCCTGCCGGCGGCCTTGGGTCTCATGTTTCTGGTGGTGGTGATCTTCAGGCAGTTGATCCCCAGGATCTGCACCTTCCACAAGCCCGAAAGGGTGGTCCTCACCCTGCTGCCCAGCTATCGGTTGCTGCGCCCGTTCTTGAAGGTTCTGGCCTATCCGCTTGCGTCCAGCTTGCGGCTGTTTCGGCGGTTCAATGCTCCCGAGGCCGAGGAGGAGAAGACGGAACAGCATATTGAAGAGGAAATTCAGGCCTTTATCGACGTGGGCCAGGAAGAGGGAATCCTGAAGAAGGGAGAAGAGGACCTCATACAGTCGGTGGTCGAATTCGGCGAGACCGCGGCCGGGGACATCATGGTTCCCCGAACCCATATGGTGACCATCAACGTCAACGCCACCCCCGGGATGCTCAAGCAACTGATAACCTCTACCAAGCACTCCCGGGTTCCGGTGTACCGGGACCACGTGGAGAACATCGAGGGATTTGTCTATCTGAAAGACCTGATCGACATCTGGGACACCCCGGTGACCCTCGACAACCTGGAGAGCCTGGTGCGGCCCATCCAATTCGTTCCCGAGACCAAACGGGTTGCCGAGTTGCTGGCGGAATTGCAACGACAGTCCTCCCACATGGCCATTGTGGTCGACGAGCATGGAGGAGTGGCCGGATTGGTGACCATCGAGGATATCCTGGAGGAGATCGCAGGCGAGATCCATGACGAAGACGAGGTTGCGGAGAATTCGCCGCTGGCCAGGGACGCCAACGGTTCCTACCTGATTCCGGGAAACACCGCGATCGAGGAGGTTGAGGACCTGTTCCACATCAGGCTGCACAGCGAGGAGACCACCACCGTGGCCGGATTCCTCACCTCGGTTTTTGGCAGGGTCCCCCGCACGGGTGAGAAGTACGACACCCAGGGGGTTCGCTTCGAGGTCCAGGAGGCCGACCACCGCAGGATCAGCAAGTTGATTGCGCGGCAAACCGTCCCGCCGCAGCTCGGGCGGTGAGGAGCGCCGGCTTGTCAGGGGAATGACGCCCGTGAAAGCAAAGGAAGACCTCCCGGTTCCAGTGCTGTCTTCCGCGGTTTCGCTCGCCGAGACGGGAAACGCGGCGTTCAAATCGGGGTTCGTCACCCTGATCGGCCGCCCCAATTCCGGAAAATCCACCTTGCTCAACCATCTCTTGGGGGAGAAGGTGTCCATCGTCTCGGACAAGCCTCAAACCACCCGGCACAAGATTCTGGGCATCCACACCCAGGCGGAAGGACAAATCGTCTTTGCCGATACTCCGGGAGTTCACAAGCCCGGATATGAGTTGAACCGGCGAATGATGCGGGCGGTTTACGACGCGCTGGAGGGCATCGATTTGCTGCTGGCCATGGTGGACGCCACCGCCGCCTTCGGTTCCGGCGACCGCTACCTTGTGGAGTTGATCAAGCAGCGCGGCCTGCCTACGCTGCTGCTGCTCAACAAGATCGACCTGCTGGCCAAGGCCAGGCTGCTTCCCCTCATCGATTTCTATTCCAGGCAGTTCCAATTCGCCGAGATTATCCCCGTGTCCGCCCTGAAAGGGGACAACCTGAACCTGCTGCTGGAACAGATCCTGAAGTACCTGCCGACGGGGCCGGCCTATTTCCCCGATTCCCAGTTCACCGATTCTCCGGAGCGCTTTCTGGCGGCCGAAATGGTTCGGGAGAAGGTGGTCAGGCATACCGAGCAGGAACTCCCCTACTCCACCATCGTCGTTCTGAAGCGATTCGAAGAGGACGAAGAGGCGTCCAGGGTTCGGATTTATTGCGACATCTGTGTGGAGAGAGAATCCCAAAGGAAGATCGTCATCGGACGCCAGGGACAGAAGCTGAAGACCATCGGCGCCGCGGCCCGCACGGACATTGAACGCCTGCTGGGGAAGCCGGTCTACCTGGATCTGTTCGTCAAGGTGAGACCCAAATGGCGTGACGATCCTCGGTTCTTGGACAGCGAGCTGGGGGTTCGTTAGACGTGGTTCCCCCGTGCCGCCCACCTCCCGCCGGTGGGCGAACCTCCATCCCTCGGGAATGAAAGTCAACGAGATCTACCGCAGCATCCAGGGAGAGTCCTCCTATGCGGGGTTGCCCTGCGTATTCGTGAGGTTGACCTACTGCAATCTGCGGTGCTCCTGGTGCGACACCGAGTACGCGTTTTACGAGGGCAAGGACTACACCGTTGAGGAGGTCCTGCAGGAGGTGGAGTCTTTGGACTGTCCCCTGGTGGAACTCACCGGGGGAGAACCCCTGCTGCAGGAGGAGGTCTTTCCGCTCATGGACGAACTGGTCGGCAGAGGTTACACGGTCCTGCTGGAGACCGGCGGCAGCCTGGATGTCGGCCAGGTCAATCCCAGGGTTGTCAAGATTCTGGACTTGAAGTGCCCCGGGAGCGGAGAATCGCAACGCAACCTTTACGGCAACCTTGCCAAGCTCCAATCCCGGGACGAAGTGAAGTTCGTGATCGGCGATCGAGCCGACTACTTGTGGGCCAGAAGGGCCTTGCAGGAGCACCAACTCACCGACCGCTGCTCGGTCCTTTTCTCGACCGTGTTCGAGAAGCTGCCCCCCCGACAACTGGCGGAATGGCTCCTGCAGGACAACCTGAAGGTACGCCTGCAGCTCCAGATGCACAAGTACATCTGGGGCCCGGAGGTCAGAGGGGTTTAATGGGAGGTTTAGAAGGCGGGGACGGCATAGTAGCCCTTGCGGCTCTTCACCGTGAGGTTCTTGATTCGATTGCTCTCCACGTATACGCGGATCCTGCGGAAGGAGACCGTATC
This sequence comes from Terriglobia bacterium, assembly GCA_963665655.1. Taxonomy (GTDB): domain Bacteria; phylum Acidobacteriota; class Terriglobia; order Versatilivoradales; family Versatilivoraceae; genus Versatilivorator. Next base: position 840,154 of record OY762429.1, on the reverse strand, counting down.
GGGCAAGGTGTTGGGAATGTAACCCAACACGTACTGGTTCCTGGCGGACCGGGTGATGATCGGATAGGTCCTGGCCAGGCGGTCGGCCTTGAACGGAAACAGCATCTCTCCCCCAGTGGCGTTGGCATACTTGGCGACAGCGCCGCCCGTCAGAACCGATCTCACCGGAGTAATCCCGTAGACCACGATTTCAGCCCTCAGCAGGGCCTCCAGGGTGTCCTCGTAGGAGTTGCGGTTGCCGGGGGCATTGCGGCCCTCCGAGATAATGAGGATCATCTTGCGCCGTTCACGCGACCGCCGTCGCCGCAGGGCCTGGACCGCCGCGAACACAGCGTCGTGAATATGGGTGTTCCAGGTCTTGGGTGGTTGCACCGTGCCCCGAGCGTTGTCCAGCTCGATGCCTCCCAGGGTCGTTTTCCGGGAGAAGGGGCCACTGGTCATTGCCGGTGAATGGGGGTCCCAGTTGATCCGGTTTCTCAAGGCCTCCAGAACCTTCCTCTTGTCCAGGGTGAAGTCCAGGAGTTGGTTCGGGGTGTGGTCGAACTTGATGACGGCTATTTCGTCAAAGGCGCTGAAGGACTCGATCAGGGCCAGTAGCGTGGCCTCCAGCCTCGACTGGGCCTGGGCATTGAGCGTGCGGTCGATCAGCAGCACAGCTGACAGCGGAAGCGGGTCCGAAGAGAAATAGGTGAGTCTCTGCAGCGCGTCCTCCTCAAAGACTCTAAAGTCTTCCTTCTCCAAACCGTAGAGTGGTTGATCGTTGCTGTCCCGGACGGAAACCGGCACCAGCACCAGGTTGACCGGGATTCTCAAAGTGAAGGAGTCCTGCTCTGTGCCCCCGCCCGCAGGGGACTGGGCCGGCAGTTGCGGACCCGTTGACAGGCCGAGGGCAATCAGGCAACCGAGAATCAGAAGCCCTTGGGAATGGGTTCGCGGCTTCAGCATGGAGCAAGTGCCCTAAGCCCTAACTGGTGGGCGCGTAGTATCCCTTCCGGTACTGCAGCTTGACCTTCTTCCCTTTGACGTTGATCTTGATTCGACGGAAGGCGCCATCGCGGCTGGAGTTGGTGGACCGGTAGGCCACCGAGTACTGGCTGCGCAGTTCCTCTGAAATTCGAAAGAAGCTCATGGCCAGGTCTTCGATCTTGGGCGGGAAGTAGGCTCTGCCTCCGGTGGCCTCGGCCAGTCGCTTCAGGAGCTTGTCCTGCTTGGGCTGCGCCATCCCGAAGAATCCGCTGTTGTTGGTGCTGATGGTGTAAATGGATACTTCGGATCGCTGAGCGACGGCTATGGCCGAGTCGAACGTTTCATAGCTCATGTTGTCGTCGCCGTCGCCGATGAGGACCAGGATGCGTCTCGGTCCGGTCAGCCCCGCCAGTTTCTCCTGACAGGCGACCTGAATGGCGTCGTACATCTTGGTCCCGCCGCCGATTCTCACTGACTTGACGGCCTTGGACAATCTGTCGGGATCGTCCACGAAGTCCTGCAGCACGTCGATGGTGGAGTCAAAGGTCATCAGCATCCCTTTGTCCCGTTTGCGCTGAATGGTGTTGTGGAGGAAGTCGATGGCAGCCTCCTGCTGCACCTTGAGGCTGGCCCTGGCGCTGGAGCTGGTATCCATCAGCAGCACGACAGCCAGAGGCTGATTCGACTCCCGGGAAAAGTTGGTGATGGCCTGCAGCCGGCCGTCTTCGAAAACCCTGACACGGTCTCGAGTCAGGTCCGGAACCAGGTTCCCCTTCTTGTCCCGGACAGTGAAGAGGACGTTGACGAGGTCGACGTCGACCTGAATCCTTTCCTTGGGGCTCTTGGAGGCTCCCGAGCCGCCACCGCTCCCGCCTTGGGCCTCGACCTGGGAACAAAGGACCGTCAGCCCTCCCGGCAGAATCAAGCCGGCCAGGACCGCCCTCCAAAGAACTCTGGACCACCCGCCGCGCAAACAGTTCATGGGAAAAGTATAAAGGTGAGGTCTAAGGCCGTCAACCGGCCCGGGGGAGCCTTGAGCACTCAAAGGCCGTTACCGACCGGCTGCTGCCAGGGCCGGCTGATATTCGCTCCTGGGACGCTGCCTCTGCCCCCCACCGGCTCGACTGCGGGCGGCGCCCTTGAAGCCGAGCCGAATGGCGAAGGCTGATGCGGAGGGGGGCAAATCCGTTCTACCCATTCCGCAAAAGCTCCAGCAAGCCTTGCAGTTCCCGGGGCAGCGGGCAGGAAAGCTCCAGGGGGGTCAGGCGCCGGGGGTGATGGAATTCCAGGTAGGCGGCGTGCAGGAAGTTCCGTCCCAATCGGGGCAGGGGGCGCCCGGAATCACCGGCGAGAAAACGGGCAGGGGCCCCATAGAGGGTGTCCCCGACCACGGGGTGCCTTTCCGAACTGAGATGGACCCGGATCTGGTGGGTGCGGCCGGTCTTGAGGTTCAATTCCAGCAGAGTGAGCCTGGGAAACCTCTCCAGCACTCGATAGGCGGTGTGGGCGGGGCGGGCCTGCCTGGTCCGGGTAGTCATCCGGATGCGGCGGACCCGGTCCCGACCGATGGCGCTTCGGATCTCGCCGGATTCCCCTTGAACCGCGCCGTGCACCAGGGCGATGTATTTCTTGGTCACCTGCCGGGTCTGGAACTGCCGGGCCAGCCGGTGATGGCTGAAATCGTTTCTGGCGATGACCATCAGCCCCGAGGTCTGCTTGTCGAGACGGTGCACGATGCCTGGCCGCTCTCCGCCTCCTGCCTCGGAAAGGGTGCGAAACCGGTGGAGCAGGGCGTTGACCAGGGTGCCGGTCCGCACTCCGGCTCCCTGGTGGACGACCATGCCGGCCCGTTTGTTGACCACGGCCAGGTCGTCGTCCTCGTAAACGATCTCCAGCGGGATGGGTTCCGCCTCCAATCGGGTGGGACCGGGGGAAACGAGACGGATGCGAATGTCCTCTCCACCCTTGATTCGGTACCCGGCCTTGCAGGCGCTTCCGTCGATCCGGACGTGGCCGGCTTGAATCAGTGCCTGAATCCGGGCCCGGCTCCGGTCGGGAAGATGGTCCTGCAGGAATCGATCCAGGCGATTTCCGCGGTCGCCGGCTTGGGGAAGAAGCTTCAGTTCCGGGGTGGAATTGGGTGGGCGGCTCATTCGGTTGGCCTCGATCACGCCCCCTGGTGAGAAATGCGGGTTAACCGTCCGGTGCTGCGCGAGGCCGCTGCCGCAGCAGCAGAAAGAGAACGGCGGCAGTGGGGAACAGAAGCAGACCGATGAACTGGGAAGTGGACAGCACTCCGCCAAATACAAAGCCGCGGCCGGCGTCACCTCGGAAAAACTCGATCAGAAAGCGGGACGCCGCATATCCCACCAGGTAGAGGATGAACACCTGGCCGTCGAATCGCTTTCTGCTCAGGCTGAACCACAACAGGCCGAACAGCGCCAGGTTGGCGGCGGCCTGGACCAGTTGGACTGGATGCAGCGGAACTTCCAGGGGAACCCCGACGACCTGGTGGCTGTAAGGGTCGCAGAAGACGACTCCCCAGGGCTGGGAGGTGGGCTTGCCGTAGCAGCACCCCGCCGAGAAACATCCGAGTCTTCCAATGGCTTGGCCCAGGGCGATGCCGGGGGCGCAGAGATCGGCCACCTTCCAAATGGGTAGACCCTTTCGCCAGCTCATCCAGATGCCCGCGATGGCCGCCAGGATGAACCCCCCGTAGTAGACCCCTCCGGAACGAAGGGTGGCCAGAGAGAGAATGTCGCCGGGATGGGCGGCGTAGTAACGAAACTCGGTAACCAGGAAGAGGAGCTTGGCTCCAAGCAGAGCAGAGACGGCGATATAGACTCCAAGATCGTAGACGGCCGCCTTGTCGATGCCTTCCCGTCCCGCGGCCCGGGCAGTGAACCAAAGCGCGGTCAGAAAGGCCAATGCCAGCAGAAATCCATAGGTGTGGAGCGGAAAGTACCCGAAGTCCAGCAGTATGGGAAACAATGGAGGTCCTCTCAGGAACCCGTCAATGGGCCGCTGCCGGCCGGGTCGGACTCCTGGGTCAGAATCTCAATCAGGAACAGACCGATCCCGATGGTGATGGCGGAATCGGCCAGATTGAAGGTCGGCCAATGATAGCTCCCGTAAAACACATCGATAAAGTCGGTCACGTAGCCGTATGCGAGGCGGTCGTGGAGGTTGCCGGCGGCGCCGCCCAGAATCAGCATCAGCCCCCACTGCAGCCGGCCGCGGCTGACCGGGTTGCGCAGGGCGAATCCCAGGATGAGGAGGAAGGCCAGAGTGGAGACGGCTGCCAGCGCAACCGGCACCCAGGGCGAAGCCGAGTCGCTCAGGACGCCGAAGGCCATGCCCGTGTTTCGGGTGTGAGTGAGTTCGAGAAACCCGGGGAAGACGGTCTTGAACTCGTAGAGCCCCAGGTCCTCTTCAATCAACTGCTTGGTCAGACGGTCGCTCAGAAACACGCCGAGGGCAATCAGGAAGTAAAGCAGCCGTTTCATGAGGCGGGGTCACCGATTGAGCTGCGGCTGAGATGGGCCGGTCAGGATTTTGCCATGGCCGGGTCGAGCTGGTCGGGCGTGACACCGAGTTCCTCGAGGATGGAGGCGCACCTGGGGCAGAGTCCCGGGAAATCGGGATTGCTTCCGACTCCGGTGGAGTAGATCCAGCAGCGCTCGCATTTTTTCCCCTCGGCCCGACTCACCGAAGCCCTCAGCCCCTCGACTTCCCCCGAAAAGGATGTCTCTCCGGAGGGGGCGCCCAACTCCACCTGCGACACGATGAGCAGCGCCGGCAGCATCGCTTCGTAGCTCTTCAGGATCGGAGCGTAGCCGTCGTCCCCGGCCAGGGTGACCTTGGCTTCCAGGGAATTCCCGATGAACTTGGCCTGGCGAGCCTCCTCCAGGACCTTCAGCACGGTGGAGCGAACCCGGATGAGCAGATCCCAATTGTCCAGCCGCTTCAGCGTTTCGGAGGACAGTCCTTCGACCAGGCTGTCGGCAGGCGCAAAGCGCGCCAGGTGCACGCTTGCCGGTCTGTCGGCCTTGGATGAGAGATGCTCCCAGATCTCCTCGCAGGTAAAGCTGTAGATGGGAGCCAGCGCCCGGGTCAACGCTTCCAGGATGAGGTAGAGGGCGGTCTGCGCCGATCGCCGAGGATGCGCGTCGGGCGCGGCCGTATAGAGTCGATCCTTGAGGACGTCGAAGTAGAAGGAGCTCAGGTCGACCGTCACGAAATCGTAGACTCGATGGTAGATCCGATGGAATTCGTAAGCTTCGTACCAACCGTAGACCTTCTCCAGAAGCCGGCTGGTCCGCACCAGGGCCCACTGGTCCAGTTCCTCCAGGTCCGGGGGCGCCACCGTATGCTTCCCGGGAGAGAAATCCGAGAGGTTGCCCAGCATGAAACGGGCCGTGTTGCGGAACTTGCGGTAACCGTCGGAAAGGCGGCGAATCTGGTCGGGAGAGATCCGAATGTCCTCCCTGCAGTCGCTGGCCGCCACCCAAAGCCGCAGGATCTCGGCGCCGTCCTTCCTGACGATCTTTTGCGGCTCGATCACATTGCCCCGCGATTTGGACATGGCGTGTCCCTCGGCATCCAGCGTCCATCCGTGGGTGAGGACCTGCCGGTAGGGAGCTCCCTGCCTGGTGCCCACGCCGACCAGCAGGGAACTGTGGAACCAGCCCCGGTACTGGTCGCTTCCTTCCAGGTACATGTCGGCCGGCCAGGGGACGTCGGGGTGGTGGCCCAGCACTGCCGCCTGGCTGGCCCCGGAGTCGAACCAGACGTCCAGAATGTCGGATTCCTTGCGAAACCGGTCTGCCCCGCACTTCCGGCAGCGGGTGCCGGGGGGCAAAAAGGCATCGACAGGACGGCTGAACCAGGCATCCGCCCCTTTTTCCTCGAAGATGCCGACCGCGCGATCAATGGCTTCAGGCTCCAGCAGCGGCTCCTGGCAGGTTTCACAATAGAAGGCGGTAATGGGAACCCCCCAGACCCGTTGACGCGAAACGCACCAATCGGGGCGGTTGGCGATCATGCCGGAGATGCGCTCTCGTCCCCATTCCGGGAGCCAGCGGACCCCCTGGATGGCTTCCAGGGATTTGCCCCTGAGGTCGCGGTGTTCCATGGAGATGAACCACTGGGGCGTGGCGCGGAAGATGACCGGCTTGTGGCAGCGCCAGCAGTGCGGGTAGGAGTGAGAAATGGTCTCGGCCGCCAGCAAGGCCTCGCGATCGCGGAGCAGTTCCAGGACCGTTCCGTTGGCATCGAAGACGCGCATCCCCTCGACGTGGGGAGTGCCGAGCACGAACCTTCCTCGTCCGTCTACCGGGCAGTAGATATCCAGACCGTGGGCTTTTCCCAGGGCATAGTCTTCATGGCCGTGGCCGGGAGCCGTGTGCACGCAGCCGGTTCCCTGCTCCAGCGTGACATGCTCGCCCGGCAGGCCCGGCGAGAGGCGGTCCAGGAAGGGGTGGTGGGTCTGGAGGTCGGCCAGCTTCCCGCCCTCCATGGTGGCCAGGGTCCTTCCGGGCCTGAACCCGCAGGCCGCGGCCGTGGCTGCCACCAGCTCGGAGGCGATCAGATAGACTTCGTTCCCCACCTCTACCGCCGAATACTCCAGGTCGGGGTTGAAGGCGATGGCCAGGTTGGCGGGCAGCGTCCAGGGGGTGGTCGTCCAGATCACCACCGACACCCTCCTGCCTCTCAGAGCCGGGTCCAGCAGGGAGGGATCCGACTTCAAGGGAAACTTGACGTAGATGGAGGGACTGGTGTGGTCCTCGTATTCGACCTCGGCTTCCGCCAGAGCCGTCCGGCAGGAGCAACACCAGTGGACGGGTTTCAGCCCCTTGTAGACATATCCCTCTCTCACGAACCGGCCGAAGGTGCGGGCGATGGCAGCCTCGTAGCGGTGGCTCATGGTGAGATAGGGTGCATTCCAGTCCCCGAGGATGCCCAGTCGAATGAATTCCCGTTTCTGCAACTCCACGAACTTGGCGGCGTATTCCCGGCATTCCCGGCGAATCTGGACACGGGTCATGCCGGCCTTTTTCCTGCCGAGCGCCTGGTCGACCTTGATCTCGATCGGCAGTCCGTGGCAGTCCCATCCGGGGATGTAGGGCGCGTTGAAACCCGCCATGGTTCTCGACTTGACGATGAAGTCCTTGAGAATCTTGTTCTCGGCGTGTCCGATATGGATGTTGCCATTGGCGTAGGGAGGCCCGTCGTGCAACAGGAACACCGGGCTCCCGGCTCTGAGGTCGCGGATCTTCCGGTACAGTTGCAATTGGTCCCAGCGTTGCAGTATGCGGGGTTCCAGGTTGGGAAGGCTGGCCTTCATCGGAAAGCCGGTTCGGGGCAGATTGATGGTGTCCTTCAGTTTCATGGCGATGAATCCGGAGGGGGAACTCCTGCGGCGGGGCTCGCTAAGGCCAACAAAAACGCGGAATTATAGACAAAATCCCCCACCTTTGTCCATGGAACCGGACCGGGCTCGCAGGGGAGGGGAGAAACGGCGCCGGCCGTCGGACAGCGGTCAAATTTGGCGTGACTGGAGCAGGGATTATGATACTATTTTTCTGAGGGCTTGCCGCCGGAGACGGCCCCGGGAACCGGCATTGGGCCATGGCAAGCGCGTTGGGTCCGCCGAATGCGGAACTCATGCCTTCGCGTCGTCAGACAAGGGGTGGCGAAGATCCGTCCGCCAGGAATGAAAGAGCAACCATGAATCCACTCGAGGAACAAAAGGGCCTGGTCGAGTTTCTGGAAGCCGCCTTGGACGAGGCCAGGGGGCAATCGCCCCTTGACTCACAGCAGATCCAGCGCTTGGAAGCTGAACTGGCCCAGGCCCGCAGCGATTTGTCGCGCCTGTCGTCCGAGAGTGCAAGTTCGGAGAGGCGGACGCCGGTTGCGGCAGCTCCCTTCAAGGTGGCGACGACCTTGCAGCCCGGGTACCGGACCTTTTTCAGCAACCTGGCTTCCCTGTTTGTGCATGAGGAAAAACAGTATGACATCACCGCTCGGCCGGTGGAAGCCAACCTGATGGTCGAAGACCGGGCCCTGCTTTCCGGTTTCTGGTCCAACCTCAAGTCCTATTTCGGCAAGGAGGACAAGGACTACCGCATCACGGCGCAGCCGGTGGCCACCCACCTTCTGGTGGAGGAAATACCCTGGTACCGCGCCATTTTTTCGGGAATCAAGGGGATATTTGTCAAGGAAGAGCGGCCGGAGATCGAGGTGACCGCCCAGCCGGTCGAGGTTCAGGAGCTCTTTCAGGACTACAAGATCCGCTCCACCTCGTTTGTGCTTTCGGTTGTGGTGCAGTGTCTCTTCGTGGCGGCCATTCTTTTCGTGCCGCTCCTGCTGATCAAGGACGCCCCGCTGGCGGCCAACGAGACCGAGCTTTACTTCATGTCCACGACCAGGCTGATTGCCCCCAGGCTGGGGCCCTCCGGCGGTGGGGGCGGAGGCGGATTGAAGGCTCCCAAGCCTCCTTCCAAGGGACGGCTTCCCAAGCCGTCCGACAAGCAGTTGACCCCCCCGACGCCCAAGGTTCGCAATCCGAGGCCCCTGTTGCCGGTGGAACCGACCGTAATCGTTCCGCAACTGGCCCAGTTGCCGGCCATCAACCTGCCTGACTACGGAGACCCCCTGGGCATTCCGGGCCCGCCTTCGCCGGGACCGGGAAGCGGCGGCGGCATCGGCACCGGTACCGGGACGGGTGTCGGACCGGGAGAGGGCGCCGGGGTGGGCCCGGGCAAGGGCGGCGGCATCGGCGGTGGCGTCTACCGGGTCGGCGGCGGTGTGACTCCTCCCACCGTGCTGAGCCGAATCGAGCCCGTCTACTCTGAAGAGGCCAGAAAGGCCAAGTATCAGGGTGTGGTGGTTCTGTCGGCCATCGTTCGCAAGGATGGAAGCATCGAGATCCTGAAGGTGATCCGCAGTCTGGGACTGGGCCTGGACGAGAATGCCATCCGGGCTCTCAAGGCGTGGAGGTTCCGCCCCGGGATGAAAGGTGGAAAGCCGGTCGACGTGGCCTTGAACATCGAGGTCAATTTTTCTCTGCGCTAATACGGGACACTGGCCCCTTGTCGATTCCTCAGTAACCCCCCAAAGACAATCAATCCGATCCCCGAAGCCGCCAGCACCGGTTCTGGAACGGGCCCCTTTCCGACCAACCAGGCCATCGAGGCGGCGACTTGCCAGTGGGACAGAGCCACAGCGCAGGCGTTGACGGTGAAATGAGCCAGGATGGCCGGGGCAAGGCTCCGGCTGCGGTGGACCATGACCGCGAAAAGGACGCCCGCCAGGCCGGCCGGCAGGATCAGGAGCAGATGCCGGTGAAAAATGCCGAACAGGACCGCCGAGACCAGGATTGCCCTTGCGCGGGTTTCGGGTCCGAGGAGTTGATTGAGAATGAAACCGCGAAAGAGCAGTTCCTCGCAAACGGCCGGAACCAGGGCCATCGTCAGCAGAATCCAGGCCGGGTGCGAGCCCTGCAGCCAGCTTTGGACCCTGTGCTGGAGTTGCGCCGTCTCGCCTCCCATCTGCCCCTGGAAATAGTGAGCCGCTTCCAGCCACGGCACCAGGCACAGTCCCAACAGAATGGCGAGCCCCGCCTGGTGGAGGGGTACCGGCCTCAGCTTGAAGAGGGCGTCCCAACTGAAGCCGGCCAGTCTCCCGAACAGCAGGGGCGTCCCGGCCACGATCAGGATCTGCAAGACCACGGCCTGGGCTCGGGCAGCTTCGGACGGCTCCCGGGGAGCCAGCCAGGCTGAGACCGTCAATACCCAAAGGAATACCAGGCCGACGCGCACCTCGGCCGGAGCCGATTGTAGTCGTTTTGTCTGAAACACCCCTGTTTCACTCTGTATCGGAGGGTCCGTCACACGGGACGGCGGCGCGGCCAGGTAAACAGTGAATAGTGGAGAGTGAAGAGTTGTTTGATCGACGCGCAAAGCAACTTGTCGGCCTCGGCGCAGTCCTTCCAATAAGACTGCAATCGATCGGGTCAGTGTCTTGGCGATCTCGGCACGGTCCTTGAGAAAGTGCAACTGGGTCATCAGGCGCTTGCCTGCTCCCAGCAACCTCCGCTGACCACTCCCCACTCTTCACTCCCCACTATTCACTTTCCACTCTCCACTCTCCACTATCTTTCGCGGAAGAGGTCCGGGTCCATGGGCTTGCCCAGGCTGGCGCCCGTAACGGTGATTTGCGAGGTGACTCCCGTCTTTCGGGAAAGGACCTTCCTGGGAGACTGGAGTCCGTGGACCTCGGCGTATTCCAGATAGCGCGTTTCTCCACGGAAGATCCCTGTGCCGCTCCCGGTTGCCCGCTCGATCTCGTACCGGTACTTTTCGATCAGCCCGGTATCCAGGTTGATGGAGAGTCTGCCCCGAATGTATTCGCCGTCCACGAATCCGGCGACCTCCAGTTGTTCCAGGGATTGTCCCTCCTCGGTAATGCGGGTACTGTAGCGGTACCTCGAGAAGATCAGCAGCAGCAAATCGGGGCGCAGCAGGGAGAGGGTCTCGTTCCTGAGAGGCGAAAGCTCCTTGACGGGTCGGGACAGCGTGGTTCCGGCCACTTCGACCCAACCGCGGTTTCCGCTGAGGACCGTGACCACCTTCAGGTCGCCGTCCTGGACCTCGGATCGGAACTGGTCCGAATCGTTGAAGTAGACTTTGGCGGACAGGGGTTTGGAGTCCGGCCGGGAGGGGGACTGTATGCGGTATGCGAAAACGAAAGAGCTGAGAGAAAGAATCCTGGCTTCACCTCCGTAGGCCCGCAGGGATCTTTCGACCAGGGCCTGGCCCTGGCTGACTGCCGGCGCCGTCCTTGCGCCCTCTTCGCCCGAGAGGGCGGCTGGCTGAACAGGCGGGGTTGCGCTGAGACTCAAGCCGAACAGAAGCGCCCATAGCGGAAGGAAGCGGATCGCTCCAGGCCAGGCAACGGCAGGTCGGGAGGGACCGGAACTAGCTGGACCGCGCATAGTAACCCTTTCTGGCCTTGACCCTCATGCCTCTCTTGCTCGGCAGTTTGACCTTGATGGAGCGATAGCCTCCATCGCGTTTTCCGTTGGAAGACTGATAGCTCAGCAGGTACTGGCTGCGCAACTCAGTCTCGATGGCCTCGAAGGCCCTTCTGAACTTCCGTGGTCTGTTGGGGAAAAAAGCCGTTCCGCCGGTTGCGCGGGCGTACTTCTTCAGGGCCCCGGAGTTGCTGTAGGCCCTCCTGTAGAATCCACCGATCTGGTTGGAGATGGCGTAGATCACCGTGTCGGCCCGCTGCGCGGACTCGATGGCCTCACGGATTTTCAGCTTGCTGGTGGTGTCTCCTCCATCGCTGATCAGTACGATCGCCTTTCGGCCCGACTCGTGCCTCAGTTTCTCGTCGCAGGCCAGAAAGACGGCATCGTGCACGGAAGTGCCCCCGCCGATGGCCAGCAGGCCGATGGCCTTTTCCAGCAAGTCCTGGCTGTTGGTAAAGTCCTGAATCAGGGAAACGCTGCGATCGAAGTTGATGATCATGGCCAGGTCGTTCTTTTTCAGGACCGTCCTCAAAAACTCGATGGCCGCTCGCTGCTCCAGAGGCAGAATGTCCTGCACGCTGGGACTTGTGTCGATGAGGATGCCCAGGGTGAGGGGCAGGGTCACCTCCCTGGCAAAATGGGTGACGGACTGAGGCACGCCATCTTCTTCGATCCTGAAATCCTGTTGCTGCAGGTCGGTCACGAATTGGCCCTGCCTGGTTTGAACCGTGCACAGGACGTTGACCAGGTCCACGTCGACTCGCAGCGTGGTCTGTTCCTGCTGCGGATTGGGCCCCGGGTCGGAAAGAGCCGGCGCCCACAGGAGAGCCAGACCCAGGGCCGTCGCCATCGCTTGCAGATTGGACTTCAGTTTCATTTTTTGTCCGTCTCAATGGGTCGCTGTCTCGCTAGAATTATAGGGGAGAGCCGGCCCCAGGGTAAACTTGGCGGCTGGAATGAACGGTCCCGGCCGACCGGTCCTCCCGGAGAGCGGGAACCGGAGGATGGGGCGCTCCCCATCGCAGGCGGTCCTCCCCATTACATTTTCCAGGAAGTCGTCCATGGGAACACAGCCTTTTCGCCGGGCAGGAATCGCGGGAGCCGGAACCATGGGGCGGGGAATCGCCCAGGTCTTTGCCCAAAGGGGCTGGCAGGTGGTCCTGACCGACCCGGTGCAGGCCCAGTTGTCCTCGGCGATGGATGCAATCACCGGCGGGCTGGATCGAGAAGTCCGAAAGGGTCGTCTGGTTCAGGCCGAAAAGGAAGAGGCGCTCGGCAGGGTTGAGCCGTCCTCGGACCTGGGTCGGTTGGCTTCGGTGGACCTGGTGGTTGAAGCCGTCAGCGAGAGCCTCCCGGTCAAGCAGGAGGTCTTTGGCCAACTCGACGGGATCTGTCGCCCCGGAGTCATCCTGGCCTCCAACACTTCTTCCATCTCCATCGCCCGGTTGGCGGTGGCCTCCGGCCGCCCTGAAGAGACCGTGGGGATGCATTTCATGAACCCCGTGCCGGTGATGGAACTGGTGGAGGTCGTTCGCGGGCCGCAGACTTCCAGGGAGACGCTTTCGGCCACCCACCGGATCGTCAAGGGTCTGGGCAAGACGCCGGTGGAGGTGAACGATTCTCCGGGCTTCGTTTCCAATCGTGTCCTGATGCCCATGATCAACGAAGCCGTCTTCTGTGTCCACGAGGGTGTGGGGACGGCGGAGAACGTGGATGCGGTCATGAAGTTGGGGATGAACCACCCCATGGGTCCGCTGGCTCTGGCCGACCTGATTGGGCTTGATGTTTGCCTGGATATCATGGAAACTCTCTACGACGGCTTCAGGGACACCAAGTATCGACCCTGTCCATTGCTGAAAAGCATGGTGACGGCTGGACACCTGGGGCGCAAGACGGGACGGGGGTTCTATCGCTATGGCCGGCGAGTCCCGATGGACTCGTGAGCCCTCCTGGCCATTGCGGGATCTAAATCATTGATATGGTTGGATAAAAATGGCAAACAGGAGGGAATCCATGAGTGACGCAAGCGGAGAGCGGAGCAAGGCCATCGATCTGGCGCTGTCTCAGATCGAAAAGCAATTCGGCAAGGGATCGATCATGCGCCTGGGCAGCCGCGAAACCGTGGCCAACATCGGCGTGATCGCCACCGGGTCCTTGTCCTTCGACGCCGCACTGGGCGTCGGTGGCATGCCTCGGGGACGGGTGGTCGAGATCTTCGGCCCCGAATCCAGCGGCAAGACGACGCTGGCCCTTCACGTGATCGCCGAGGCTCAGAAAAGTGGAGGCATGGCCGCTTTCGTGGATGCCGAGCATGCTCTGGACGCCGCCTATTCCCGCAAGCTCGGGGTGGACGTGGAGAACCTGCTGGTTTCCCAACCGGATACCGGAGAACAGGCGCTCGAGATCGCTGAAATGTTGGTGCGCAGTGGTGGGCTGGATGTTTGCGTGGTCGATTCGGTGGCTGCCCTGGTGCCCAGAGCCGAGTTGTCGGGTGAAATGGGAGACTCCCATATGGGGCTGCAGGCCAGGCTCATGTCCCAGGCCCTGCGCAAGTTGACCGGCATTGTCGCCAAGTCCAAGACCTGTCTGGTTTTTATCAACCAGATTCGGGAGAAGATCGGGGTCATGTTCGGCAACCCGGAAACCACCACCGGCGGGAGGGCCCTGAAGTTCTATGCCTCGGTTCGGGTGGATGTGCGGCGGATTGGCGCCATTCGGGACGGCGACACCGTCAAGGGCAGCCGAACCAAGGTCAAGGTCGTCAAGAACAAGGTGGCGCCTCCCTTTCGGGAAGCCGAGTTCGATATCATCTACGGGCTGGGCATTTCCAAGGAAGGGGACCTGCTGGACCTGGGCGTGAAAAACGGCCTCATTGAAAAAAGCGGCGCCTGGTACTCGATTCAGGGAGAACGCATGGGCCAGGGACGCGACAATGCACGCCAGTTCCTGAAGGACCACGGCGATGTCCGGACCCAGCTTGAAGAGGCCCTCCGCCAGGCGCTGCACATCCCCGCGGCTTCCTCCGCCGGGAACGGCCAGCCTGCCGCGGCAGAGCCGACACCTTCAAGATCCACGCCGGGTCGGAAATGAATCCCGCCATTCTGCGAAACCGCGTTCCCATTGCCGTAGGGTTGTTGGTCAGTTCGGGACTGTTGGCCCAGCTCTCCGCCTGCCTGCGGGTCGAGGAGGCCGGCGAGCATTCCCGCCATCTGCTCCTGGACGACCGGGTGGTGGCCCGAGAGCAGAACGTCCGCCTGGAGATCGGCGCGGTCAAGAAGCACGAGGCCAATCCTCTGATGAAGGAGGACAAGCCTTGGGAGCCCCGCTTCGACAACCTCTATCCCAACATCGTCTACGACCCGGACGACAAGCTCTACCGCTGCTGGTACAACCCCTTCATCGCCGACCCGTTGGTCACCGAGACCCCCCGTGACCGGAGGGACCTGAATCCGTTCGCCCCCGAGGATTCCCCCGACCGCCAGGGCAAGGTGCCCTACCTTCCCTATGACCGGGAGTTTGGCCTCTGCTACGCCACCAGCGAGGACGGGCTGACATGGTCCAAGCCCGAGTTGAACCTGGTGGAGTTTCAGGGCAGCAAGGCCAACAACCTGCTGCTGCGCGGGTCGCACGGCGGCGGCATCCTGATCGACCCTCTCGATCCGCAGCCGGAGCGGCGTTACAAGATGTTCGAGGGAGGACTATGGATCAAGGAGTGGCAATCACGCCCGGCGGTGCGGTTTTCCGCGGACGGCCTGCGCTGGGGTGAGTCCTTTCCCGTCCCCGAGATCGAGGCCCATGCCGACACCCACAACAGCACCCGTTGGGTCCCCGAGCTGAAGAAGTATGTCACCATGACCCGAATTCACCGGGGCAAGCCCTTTTTCCGCCACCCCGCCGGCCAGCGAGTGGTGGGCCGAACCGAGAGCTCCGATTTCATGAAGTGGAGCAAGGCGGTGGAGGTTCTGCGCGGCGACCCCGAGAATCAAACCTACGCCATGCCCTTCTTTCGCTATGAAGACGTTTATCTGGGCCTGCTCATGATTATTCGATTGAGCGAGGAGCGGGTCCATTGCGAGCTGGCCTGGAGTCCCGACAGCATTCGTTGGGAGCGGATCAACCCGGGAACTCCCTTCATTCCCAATGCCACGGTGAAGGGCCGATACGACTGGGGGTGCGTCTATGCCGCCGACGCTCCCGTGGTGACGGACGACCGTATCCGCATCTACTATGCCGGTTCCAACGGACACCATCGCTATTGGCGGGATGGCTTTCTCTGCCTGGCCACCCTGCGTCCGGACGGATGGGCGGGCTATGTGCCCGTCGACCCCAATCGGAAGGGCGTGGTGGTCACCCGGCCGCTGACTTGGCGCGGCCGCTTGCACCTGACCGCGGCCGCTGCCGGCGGTTCGGTTCAGGTGACCGTCCTGGACGGCCAGGGAGGGGTCCTGGCCCAAGCGCAGCCCTTGACGGGAGAGGTGACGGACGGGGAAGTGATGGCCGAGACCCCCGGCTCCCTGGCCGAGCTGGAGGGGCGATCGGTGGCGCTGAAGTTCGAGCTGGACCGGGCCAAACTCTACTCGTTTGCCTTCAAGGACTAGCGAGGCCACCCGTCGGATCGACAAGCAACAATAAAGAGTGATCCACGAAGTTCCACGAAGGACCACCAAGGGACACCAAGCGGGACGGCTCTGCCGCATCGGCCGGGGGCCGGACCTGCCTGAAACAAACGCCTGATTTAACTGCCTAATTAACATGGATGAACAGGATATACAGGATTCCTGGTTGATGGATCTGGACAGAATGCTCCGGGATGAACGTTCTCTCCCCCTCGAGTTCGACCGTTACCCATTCTTCAACAAGGATTCCAACGCCCGTTCCCATGGTCATGGATCACCTCGAACGAGCATCCGATCATCGAGTCCGTCCGCTTCCCGCGCAACAGCTTCTCATTCTTTTTATCCTGTTCATCCTGTCTATCCATGTTCCCTAATGCAACCAACCGGTTTAACGGAACATGGGCCTATTCCCGATAGGCCATGAAGACCCCCTGTTTCGCTCTTGAATGATCCGCCCCGTCGTGGGGGGCGGGGGCGGGGCCAATCTCGTTGGCGGTGCGGTCGTAGAGCCTGGGGGTGCTGGGGGACTCCTGGACGGCGATGGCCAGGGCGTTTTCGACGGAGCCGCCGTCAGGCAGGCTGCTGGCGGCCCTGCGGCCGCTGGGCCAGGCGAACGTGGTCCGGGAACCAGTCGTGAGCTTCGAGCTGTTGACGAGTGACCAAGGCTTCAATCTCCTCCGTAATATTCTCCCAATCGACAGCCTCAAAATCTCTCCGCCTCAAGGCATCGGCCTGTTGCCTGGTCCAGGTGTAGTAATCCCGATAGTAGAGATCCTTCTGCTCAGCGGGTTGCTGAGTATCTGGAATTCCGGCAACTGTTGCCATGGTCTTTCTCCGGATTTTATGGAGTAGTGCTTTTTCGTAGTTATGCCTCCGTTTACCTCTGAAGTCAAGTCTGACGCCCTTCAGGGCGTTGGCGCCAGCATGGAAATGGGGATGGGCGGAAAGGACAGGATCAGGAAGAGGATGGCCAGCAGGCCCAACGCAAAGCGGCGGGGTCCGAGGGGCAGGTGTTCATCCATCGTCGGCGGATGGCGCAGCCGGGTCATCAGATAAACGACCAACAGGAGAAGAAGCCAGGGGGGGTGAACCAGAACGGCGAAAACAGCGAAGGCCATGGCGACCCATCGGTAAAGGAGGTGACTCCTGCGAGGAAACAGGGCATAGACGATGTGACCTCCGTCCAACTGACCCATGGGCAGGAGGTTGAGAGCGGTGACGAACAGTCCGGCCCATCCCGCCGTGGCCACGGGATGAAGCTGGAGGCCGCTGCCTGCAGGCAGCGGTCCGTGAATCCATTCGATCAGGAAAGCAAAGAGAATCGAAGGCCCCAGCAGGGTTTCTCCCGCGGGCATGGAATCGAGAGAGGTAACGGTGGACCCGGTGATGCCGAGCACGGCCAGGGGAAGGGCCAGAACCAGCCCCATGGCGGGTCCCATGATGGCGATGTCGAACAGAGCCTTGCGGTCGGGAATGCGTCCTCCCATCTTGATCACGGCTCCGAGGGTCCCGAAAGGTGGTAGCGGAACGGGAATGAAGTAGGGGAGGGAGGCCGGAACCCGGTAGCGGCGAGCCGTGAGGTAGTGGCCCATTTCGTGGCAGAGCAGGATCAGAACCAGGCTGGCGGAGTAAAGGATCCCTCCCGCGAGGCCGTATTCCAGAGCGCCCACCGCCGAGGTGGTCATCAAGGTCAGAACGAACAGGGTCGGGGGCAGCCACAGTCTCTTCCCGGCCGGAGTGTCTGACGGGGGAACCGATTCCGGAGGAGAGGGCGGGGAGTTGAGCGATGCATCCACCATGGCGAGCAATGCGGGTTAGAGTCGGGTCAACAGGTCGCGCACCCGGGTTTCAATGAGATCGCGAATCTCGCTGAACTGCTCGGGAGGCATCGATTTCGGGTCGGGAATTTCCCAGTCCTCCCGCTGGCTGGCGGCTACCGCCGGACAGGAATCGCCGCAACCCATGGTCACTACCGCCGCGAACTCGAAGCGGGGAATCGCATCCAGGGATTGGGAGCGGTGGCTGCTGAGGTCATAGCCCAACTCCGCCATGGAGTGGATGGCCGCGGGATTGATTCTGCCTGAGGGGCGCGACCCGGCGCTGTAGGCCTCGACCCTGCCGTGGCCGTGGATGCGGGCGAAGGCCTCGGCCATCTGGCTCCGGTTGGAGTTCTCGATGCACACGAAGAGAACCCGCTTCACATCCGACCCTGCCGGTGGGACGCTTGTCAACAGGCGGTCTCCTTTCGGGTCGGGCTGCAGCACCCCTCATCCTGCACGCAGCGGCAGGCGCCGACCGCCGCCAGGGCTCCCAGGACCGGAGCCGTCAGGTAGATCCAGAGATGGCTGAGCTGTCCGGTCACCAGCGCCGGAGCCAGGGAGCGGGCCGGATTCATGGAGGCTCCTGAAATCGGACCGGCGAAGAGAGCTTCCAGGGCAATCACCGAGCCTATGGCCACACCGGCCATGAGTCCCTTTTCCTTGGAACCCGACGACACGCTCAGGATCACGAACATCAGGAACCAGGTGAGGATGATTTCCAGAACGAAAGACTGGAAGGCGGGTCCCGACGGTCGGGTGGCGCCCAGGGTCAGGGGGTTGCTGAAGAGCAGGCGGAGGATTCCGCTGGCCAGCACCCCTCCCAGGCACTGGCTCAGGATATAGGGCAAGACCCAGCCTCTTTCCAGGCGCCCGGCAAACCAGAAGCCCAGGGTCACCGCGGGATTGATGTGTGCGCCGGAGACGTTTCCGATGGCGTAGATGGTTGCCAGGACCACCAGTCCGAAGGTCAGGGCAACGCCCACGTGGGAGACTACGCCCCCGCTCACTTCGTTGATGGTGATCGCCCCGGTTCCGGCAAACACCAGGGCAAAGGTTCCAAAGCACTCGGCCAGGAGTCGTCGCGCCATGGTTCTCCCCGCGCACCTGTACGCACCGCCTGAACTCTAACCAAAATCCGTGGATTCGGGAAGACCCATTGCAGGAGAATCCCGAGTCCGGAAAATCGCAGCGCCTCCCAACAACCGGGAAGTAACCTATAATGGCGTCGTGGCCGGAAGCTGACGGAGACCGCCGGTGAAATCGCACAAGGTCGTCATCGTTGAGGACGAAGCCGACATCCGCGAGGTCATCGAATACAACCTCAAGCGGGAAGGGTATCGAACCTCCGCGGTTGCGGACGGGGAAAAGGCGCTTCAGTTGGTACGAGAAACCCTCCCGGACCTGGTCCTGCTGGATCTGATGCTGCCCGGACTGGATGGACTAGAGGTCTGTCAACGGCTCAAGGCCGATTCAGCCACTCGGCAGGTCCGGATCATCATGGTTACGGCCAAGGGAGAGGAGAGGGACATTCTCATGGGGCTCGACCTGGGGGCCGACGATTACCTGACCAAACCCTTCAGTCCCAAGGAGTTGCTGGGTAGAATCCGGGCGGTGTTGCGCCGGGGCCCGCTTCAGGAGGAGCAGGCGGCCACCCGACCACTGGAACGTGGGCCCATGCTCATCGACCGGGAGCGGCACCAGGTCCGGCTTGATCGGAGGCCGGTGGATCTGACGGCTACCGAGTTCCGGCTGCTCCATTTCCTGGCGACCAACCCCGGCAGGGTATTCACTCGGGACCAGCTCCTGAGCCGGGTCATCGGAGAGAACGCCTCGGTGGTGGACCGCAACATCGACGTGCACGTGCGGGCCGTACGCAAGAAACTGGGGGAGCACCGGGACCTCATTCACACGGTCAGGGGGGTTGGCTACTGCTTTCGAAGCCCGGCGGAATAGTCCCGATTCCCCTGTCGCGCCGGTGTGGGAGGAGGCCGGTCTGGAGCCTGACCCCCGGGGCGCCCCAGGCAGGAATGGGATTCGCAAGCCTGATTTGCTTGTATACTTTACGAAGGAGATCGAGCCTCCATGTGCCGGCGAATTAAAGGGTGGATTCCGGTTGGGCTTCTTCTGGCCTGCCTCCCGGGGCTGCTTGAGGCCGGGGACCCTCGAATCGAGACCGACGTCGCCGCCCTGCAGCGGAAGTATTCCGGGATGCGAGATCTCCAAATGGACTTCGTGCAGAGTTACGGTTGGCCCGGCCGCCAGCCCAGGACGGAATCGGGGCAGGTATTTCTGCGCCGGCCCGGTTTCATGCGGTGGGAATATCGGGAGCCCGCGGAAAAGTTGTTCCTGTCCGACGGTGAGACCATTCACTTTTATATTCCCGACCGGAAACAGGTCCAGAAGAGTCGGGTCGGCCGCAGCCGGGACCGGCGCCTGCCCTTTCTGTTCCTGTTGGGACGGGGGGACCTGAAGAGAGACTTTTCCAGGATCGAATGGGCCCGGGAAACACCCTTTTTTGCCGGCAACAGGGTCCTGGCCGCCACCCCGGGGAAGGCTGCCGGCCCGCTGGCGGAGGTTCTGATGGAATACGATCCGGGTCGGATGCAACTGCAGCGGGTGGCCCTGATCGAACGGGACGGCGCCAGGAACGACTTCATCTTCACCAATATTCGCGAGAATGCGGGCCTCGGCAAGGGCTTGTTCGAGTTTCAGGCGCCCGCGGAGGTGGAAACAGTCGGTCTTCCCTAGGGCGGCAGCCGCCCAGAGGGGAGGAGATTCCCGTTCCGGAGTTGCAGCTGGGGTGTTCCTCCCCTCCGAGCATCGAGGTGACCCACATTGGCCGAGTTTCTCTGTCGCCTGGCCGATCCCAGCGGAAGGGTCGTCAACGCCAGCTACAACTCCGTCTCCGAATCGGAGCTGAGGCGGCGCCTGGAGGATCAGGGGTTCTTTGTCTATTCGGTGCGGGAAAAGGGCAAGAGCCTGTCCACCCTGCTGCCGCTGTCGGCCGGCCGCCGCAAGATCAGGTCCCGGGAATTCGTCATTTTCAACCAGCAGTTCCTGGCCTTGATCCAGGCGGGACTGCCGATTCTGAAGTCGCTGGAACTGCTGACCCAGCGGGAGAAGGACGAGCAGTTTCGGACCATCCTTCTGGATATCAGCGAGCGGGTCAAGGGCGGCGCCCTGCTTTCCGAAGCCTTTGAAGCCCAGGGCATGTTTCCCAGGGTCTATACCGCCTCCCTGTTCGCCGGGGAGAAGAGCGGGGGACTGGAGGAAGTCCTCTCCCGCTTCATTCAATATCAGAAGACGGTCAACGCGACTCGCAACAAGATCAAGACCGCGCTCACCTACCCTTCCATATTGGCGGTCCTGCTGGTGGTCCTGGTGTCCTTCCTGCTGGCCGAGGTGGTGCCTCGGTTCGCCCAGTTCTACGCAGGGATGGATGCCGCTCTGCCGGCCATGACGCTGCTGCTGGTCGACATCTCGCAGGCCATTCGGGGGCATCTGGTCGCCGGGATGCTGGTCTCGGGGGCCTTGCTGGTTGTCCTGACCATGTGGGCTCGCAGCATCCGGGGACGGTCCCACATCGACCGGCTCAAGCTGCGGCTGCCGGTCATCGGCGAGGTCTGGACCAAGTTTCTCTTTGCCCAGCTCAGCCGGACGCTCTCCACCCTGCTCTCCGGGGGCACGCCCCTGGTGGGCTCCCTGGAGATCGTGGCCGACTCGACCGGCAACCGGGTGGTGACCCAGGCCCTCAACCGGGCCGTGGTGGCCGTCAGGGAGGGCCAGTCCCTGTCCAGGAGCCTGGAGCCCAGCGGCGTGGTGCCGGAGGTGGCCATCGAAATGATTGAAGTGGGCGAGTCCAGCGGCAACCTGAGCGAGATGCTCGGCCACGTGGCCGACTTCTATGACGAAGAAGTCAACACCCGCCTGAACCAGCTCTTTACCTATATCGAGCCGATTCTTCTCATGATTCTGGCCATTATCGTGGCCTTCGTTCTGATTGCCCTCTACCTTCCCATTTTCAGCCTGTCGTCCCGTCTGGTGGCTTGAAGGGGAGAGACCGCATGAATTCCCGGAATCAACCCCTGCAGGACCCGGCAGCGGTGGACCGGAACCTGGGCGCCGGGGAAGAGGAGCAGCAGGCCCGCCACCTGGCCCGGAGGTACCGCTGCGAATTCGTCGACCTGGCGAACTTCCCCATGGATCCGGAACTCTTCCGCAACATCCCGGCGGAGTGGATGTTCCGCTACAACTTCGTCCCGCTCAAGATGGTCAACGGCGCCCTGATGGTGGCCATTGCGGACCCGAGCGAATTGATGCTGCAGGATGAGCTGGGCACGCTGTTGGGGAAGCGACTGGTGGTGAGGGTCGCCCGGGCCTCCCAGATCGGAGACATACTCAAGAAGAGCGAGTCTTCCCAGCGGGTGCTGGAGGAAGCCACCGAGGGCCTGACCCTGATCAAGGAGGACGAGACCGGCGAGGAGATTTCGATTGAGAAACTGACCGATGAGGCGGAGAGCCCCATCATCCGGTTGGTGGACTCCACCATCTTCAACGCCCTGGAGCGCCGGGCCAGCGACATCCACATTCATACCGAAGACAATGACGTCAACATCAAGTACCGGATCGACGGCGTTCTGCAGCAGGCCATGGCGCCCATTGCCAAGGAGCACCACTCCACCATCATCTCCCGGATCAAGGTCATGTCCGAACTCGACATCGCCGAACGCCGCATCCCCCAGGACGGTCGCTTCCGGGTCCGCTACAAGGGCCGCCGCATCGACTTTCGCGTCTCCATCATGCCTTCCATCCATGGCGAGGATGCGGTCCTGCGGGTGCTGGACAAGGAGTCGATGAGTGAGAAGTTCAGCCAGCTCAACCTGGACGTGGTGGGGTTCAACCGGTCCGACCTGAGGAAATTTCGCCGCTACATCCGCGAGCCTTACGGGATGGTGCTGGTCACCGGTCCCACCGGCAGCGGCAAGACGACCACCCTGTATGCCGCGGTTTCGGAGATCAAGTCCGAAGAAGACAAGATCATCACCATCGAGGACCCCGTCGAATACCAGCTCAAGGGGATCACGCAGATTCCGGTGAATGAGAAGAAGGGGCTGACCTTTGCCCGCGGACTGCGCTCCATTCTGCGACACGATCCCGACAAGATCATGGTGGGTGAGATCCGGGATTCGGAGACGGCCCAGATCGCCATACAGTCGGCTCTCACCGGCCACCTGGTCTTCACCACGGTGCATGCCAACAACGTGGTGGACGTGCTGGGTCGATTCATGAACATGGGGGTGGAGCCCTACAACTTCGTCTCCGCCTTGAACTGCATCCTGGCGCAGCGCCTGGTCCGGGTGATTTGCGACCATTGCAAGCGGCCCTTCCGGGCGGACCCGGCCCTGCTGGCCGAATCGGGGCTGTCGGAAGTCGACGCCGGACTGCAGATCTTCCATGAGGGAGCCGGGTGTCTGGAATGCGGAGGGACGGGCTACCGGGGGCGAACGGCCATTCACGAATTGCTGGACCTCTCGGACCGCATCCGGGAGATGATCCTGGAGCGCAGGCCGGCCTCGGAGATCAAGAGGGCGGCTCTGGAAGACGGAATGACTTCGCTTCGGGATTGCGCCCTGCAAAAGGCCTTCTCCGGAGAAACCAGTCTGAGGGAGATCAACAAGGTCACCTTTATCGAGGGCTGAATCGGCCCGGAATGGCATCAGACAGCGGAGAGTCTGGAATCAGTGATGAAATTGCCTCGCTCAAGTCGCTCATCAGGGAAAGTTTCCGGCCGGAGGCGGCTGCATTCTGCTCTGCGTGGTTACTTCGAGCCGCGCTTGCCTGGAATCGCCTGCGAGATCTCACGCCAGTTTGTCTCGGTGGCGCGGCTGGACCCGCGTCGTTCCCACCGGGTTGACGGTTTCGCGGTCGAGAATGTCCCCCAGGGACTGGTCGAGACTTCCTTGACCGAACCCGGCGTGAGATCCATCGAGGAGCTTGGGAGAATCATCAAGGCCGCTCTGACCAGGGCCGGAGTCGGCACCAACAGGATTTCCCTGGCTATTCCCGATGCCTGCGCCCGGGTCGCCATTCATCCCTTTGAAACCCTGCCGCCGAAACGGGAAGAGAAGACGGAGCTCCTCAAGTGGAAGCTCAGGAAGACGATCCCCTACGATATCGACGATTCTCACCTGAGCTTTGTGGAGCAAAAGACTGAAACCGGCAAGAACCATGTCATCACGGCCAACATCCACAAGGAAGTTCTGGCGCAGTTCGAAGAGGTTTTTGAATCTCTGGGAATCCACGTGGGGTTCGTTACCCTGTCCACCTTTGCCGCCCATGAGCTCCTGGCCCGTCAACACCGGGATGAGATTCGGAAATCCGTCTTGTTCATGAGAGTTCGCTCCTCCAACATCTCCTCGCTGATCATTCAGCAAGAGGCTGTGGTTTTCTATCGTCACACCGATTACGACTTCGAGAGTCCCATGGATCTGATGGTGAATTGGTCGGCGGACCCCTACGAAGAGATCCACCCCTGCCTGATGTACTACCAGGACAAGCTGGGGGCCGCGGGGGTGGACAAGATCTATCTCTCGTTCCCGCGGGACTTCACCGAGGCGGAGCTTTCGTCTCTGGCGGAGCGTACCCGGGCTTCGGTCTCCAACTTCGACGCCACCGGGATGGTCCAGTGGGAACAGGCCGTGCCGTCCAACCTGGTCCATCACATCCTGTCCCCGGCACTGGGACTGGCCTTGGGGAAATTCTGAGATGCTGAAAGTCCCCCTCAATCTTGCCTCCAGGCCTTTCTTCAACAACCGCAAGTTCTATGCGGCATCGTTGCTGCTGGGCCTGGTCCTTGCCGGCCTCTCGGCCGCCAACCTCTTGCTCTATCTGGCTCATCGCTCGCAGAGCCTGCGACTGAACCGGGAACTGGCCGATCAGACCACCGACGCCCGGAGGCTGGAGCAGGAGCAGCAGGAAATCTGGGCGCGGCTGCAACGGCCGGAAACCGAGGATTTTCTGAACCTGGTGGATTACCTCAATCCGCTGATCGCCCAGAGGACCTTCTCCTGGACTCGATTTCTCAACCAATTGGAGAACCTGATCCCCCACCAGGTTCAGATCGTGGCCATCACGCCCACTATCGTCGAGAGCGAAATCGTGGTGGAGATTTTCTGCAACGCCCGCTCCGGCGCCGACTATATCGAGTTCATCTCGCGGCTGGAGGCGGACGCCGACTTCTACCAGGTCAACCTGATGAGCGAAGACCTGTCGAAGAGCCCCAACTTTGTCGGCAAGCATTACGAGCTGCAGGTGAAGTATCGCGTCCAACCGCCGCGGAAGCAGGCCGAGGCGGGGGGGGCGCCGTTCGACCACCCTTCAGGGAGCGTTCCTTAAATGCCGGCTGCCGTCAGAATTCGCCGACCCGATCCCAGGAAGCAGCGGCTGGTCCTGTGGACGTTGCTGGGGCTGTGCCTGCTGAATCTGCCCGTTTACTTCCTGCTGGTCCGTCCGGTAATCCTGGCCGACCAGATTGTCACGGCCAGGGCCCGCGAGGTGCAGTTTCAGCTCAGGCAGAGGCGGGCCGTTCGCGACAAGCTCCGCCAGATCGAGACCCGGATGCGGGAGAGCCAGTTGCGTTTCCAGGAGTTCAAGCAGCGGAACCTCTTCTCCAGGGAGCGGGGGAATTCGGAGCTTCTCGGCGAGCTGGAAAGGGCCTGCCGCAACGCCGGACTGGTCAAGACCCGGGGAGTTTTTCAATACGACCGCGACACTCGATTCGGCACCCGGAAACTCAGCGTGGTGCTGCCGATCGAGGGGAGCTACGGCAATATCCGCAGATTCCTGAACGCTCTGGAAAACCACTCCAAGTTCATCATCGTCGATTCGCTGAACCTGGAGGATACGCGAGAGGGATCGGGCAGCATTCGCATGGACCTGCAGTTGTCCACTCTCATCGGGGCCGGTCATGAGTGACGCCAGGCAGAAGAAACAACTGAAACTGCTGGGCGCCCTGCTGGCGGTGCTGCTGCTGGTGCTCTATTGGAGCTGGGGCCGGAGTTCCTCGCCGGCTCTTTCAACCTCGGGTGGCGCGCCCGCGGCCTGGCGCGGCCTGGAGTCCTTTGTCCTGAAGACCGGAAAGCCGGGAGACCGCAGGAGGGGACGGGAAATTCCGGCGGCCCAGATCAACTCCAGCATTGATTTCGAAAAGCTGGGGCGGATGGAGAAGATCGAGCCCTCCCTGGCGCGAAACATGTTCGCCTTCTACACCCCGCCTCCATCCGCCATGCCCAACGGAGGGGCGTCCCGCCGAACCCCCAATGCCTCGGATCGCACGGGTGGACGCAACCGGCCCTTCGTTCCCGGCGGGGCCTCCTCGCAGGGCCGGAAGGCCGTGGACATCCCCTTGAAGTATTACGGCTTCAGAAAGGACCCGCCGGGGGAGAAGCGCCAGGCCTTCTTTGCCGATGGAGACGACCTCTACCTGGCCTGGGAGGGGGATGTGGTGGCCAACCGTTTTCGAATCCACCGCATTACCGATACCATGGCTGAGGTCGAAGAGGTCGCCTCCCGGACCCGGAAGCGGTTGAACCTGGAGATGCCCCCGGAATAGACGGGGCAACCAACGGAATCTTGCTCATGGTCTGCAAACGGCCCAGGAACGGTGGCGAGGCCGGCTACACCCTGGCCCTGGTGATGGTGATGGCCAGTGTGCTGCTGGTCGCTCTTTCGGAGGCGGCGCTCAACTGGCAGACGGCCGTCAAGCGGGAACGGGAAGAAGAGTTGATTTTCCGGGGCGAGCAGTACCAGAGGGCCCTGATTCTCTGGTACGCCCACTGGAGCCGGACCCTGGGGACGCCCCAGGTGGCCTATCCCAGCACCGTCGAAGCCCTGCTGAACACCAACAACAAGCGGTTTCTCCGCCAGCCCTGGACCGATCCCGTCACCAATGAGGAGTGGCGGTTCATCAAGGTGGGTCCCAACGGCCGGCCCCTGCTGACGGTCCTGCCGGGCACGGCCGAGACCGGCGCCGGAGGGGACCGGAACCCTTACGGATCGGGCGGCTCCGGCCAGTCCCGGGAATCGGGCTCGCAGGCGCCTGCCGCCGCCGGACAGACCGCTTACGGGCAGACCCTCAAGACCCAATCGGTGAATTCTCCCACCATCGGGGGCATCGCCGGCGTCGCCAGCACCAGCGAGGAGGAATCCCTCAAGACCTACAACGGCCGCAACAAGCACAACGAGTGGGAGTTCTTCACCGACTACGCCGCTCTGGCCGCCCGGGCCCAGCGAGGGGGTCGCGGCGGCCGGCCCGGTCAGCCCGACCAGCCGGGCCAGGGAAGGCAGCGTCGAGACAGGCCCGAGGGGCAGAACCCCCTGTTCGGCCGTCCCGGCCAATCCAGGCGCCCTCCCGGCGTCAATCCCGGCAACCGCCCCAACCCGGGCAATCGCCCCAACCCCGGCAACCGCCCCGGCCTCCCCTTTCCGCCCACACCCGGGCGATAGAGCCTGATGAGGACGGATAAGCGTCGGGAGACCCCAGGTCCATCCGCGGATCGTAGCGGCCTGGAGGCGCCCTGAACCGCGTTGACAACTCCTTCCAATGATCTATAATGTCGCCCTTTGGGTCCTGCCGGTCACTCCTCAGTAGCTCAATTGGCAGAGCATCCGGCTGTTAACCGGAGGGTTGTAGGTTCGAGTCCTACCTGAGGAGCCAAAGCACTTTTTTATATTATTGATAATAAATGATTTACAGGAAAATTTAAAAAACTGTTATCACTTAAGGTGTTACAAAGGAACACCTACCCCGCAGGCATCCACCCCGAAGTCGCCAGCCCCGCAGTGCCACCCGCAACAAGTGACCAGATTGACGAACGAGAACCATGGACCAAAAGGGGAAAATGTCCGGCTACGTCAATCATTGGAGACTCAGCGCAACCAGTTGGAAGGCGTGAGAATCCGCTGGCCTTCCCCCTGGAATAGGTCCAGTTCAAAGGTGAGGATTTTCCAACCGGGGCGCGAGCTGGAAGAAGGACTGGCGGCCCGGTACCCGCTCTGGCAGTCAGCTCTGGCCCAGCAGGCGCAGGGCGTTGTCCCTGAGCACGAGACGTTCCTCTGCGGCCGACAACTCCGCTTCCCACAGGCTGCCCAGTACGAAGGCCGGCGAGATAAGGTCGAGATCGGTGCCGAAGACGACCCGCTCGGCGCCCACTGCATCGAGCGCTGAACGGTAGACATTCTGCTCCGGATAGGTGGTGCACAGCTCCAGGTGGATGTTGCGGCTGCCGGCTGCCAGCTCCAGGCCGTCGAGGCCGAATCCGTGGCCGATCACGATCGGCAGCTCCGGCATTTCGCGGTCCAGTTGTCGGAACATGGCCAGCTCGTCAGTCGGCGCGGCTCGCACCTTCAGGATGTGGCCTTTGGTCGTCGCCTCGGGCGACCGCCTGAAGGTGTCCTGCGAGGGCGTGTTGTAGAATACGGGGAGCCGGCGGCGGGCGATCTCGGCGAAGAGCTTCAGCCACAGCGGCGAGTGGAAAGGCTCGTAGGTGGAGCTGGGGTTCACTGTGACGTGGAGGATGTCGGGATGCTCTACGGCGAGATCGAGCCAGCGCAACGAGTCCTCCCAGTGATGGGGGTTGGCGACGACGCTGCCGCGTAGACGGGAATGGCCTTCCACTGCGGCCAGCATCTCCGCATTGCCGGCATCGAGATCGTCCTTGTAGGCCGAGGTGGCGGAGACGACGCCGTACTCGATGTTGAAGCGCTCGTATTCGCGCTGCATCTGGCCGGCGCCAAGACAGGTGGAAGGCTGTTCCGGCATTGTGCCGATGTGGCAGTGCAGATCGATCGCGGGCAGCGAGGGCAGGCCGGCCACCTCCGGGAGCGGCGGGGGCGGCTCCTCGGCGTCGATCTCCAGGTCGAGAAACCGGAGGGCGTTGCGGCCGAGTATGTCGGCCTTCTCCTGGGGCGCGATGTCCGCGTCAACCGCCATGTTCAGGGCGGGGCGCATCGGTCGCAGCGGCGCCATCGAACCGTACAACAGGCGGGTGGGGCCGGCCGCCGCCAGCAACTCGACAGCGCCCGGGCTCACCTGCCAGCTGGTTTCGACGTACAGGTGGTCGAACTCCTCGAGGAGCATCAGGAGCTCGCCGAGGTGGTGGTAGCTGACGCCGGCCAGAAGAACCCTGGGGCATCCCACGCTGGCGGTCTTTTCGGCGATCTGCGTGAGTTGCCCCCGCTCGTTGCAGACGAAGATCAGTGGTTTGCCCGAGCTGTTGGCGCGCTCGAGGCCGCGAGAGAATAGCCGCGAGCCGACCGGACACGGTATCGCGGTCATGTGAAAAGCCAAGGCTGCGGCGTTGCCGGCGACCGCGCGCTCGATGGTCAGATCCAGTCGGGTTACGGCGCGCGGATCGACCACCGCCACTGGCAGAATCCGCGCATCGGCGGAAGCCAGCGACATCAAGTGGTCGTTGCCGGCCACGGCATCGACCTGAATGGCGCGCATGCTCATGGTCAGGGCGCGATCGACCCCGTTCTTCGCCATGGCGGCACCAAGATCGGCGTGTCCGATTTTGACCGGGCGGGCCGGATAGCCGCCGGCGACAGCGAAGGCATCGACAATCATGCGACCAATAACCCCATGCGGTAGATGACAAGCTGGCCGATTCCCCGGGACGGCGCCGGCGGCGCCATCGACCGGGAGCCGCCCTTCTGCGCGATGGGCTCCCTCAACCGACCGGCGGAGGTGTCGCTCGCCCGCGCGAGGTGGGCCCAGTCCGCCCCTGCCTGGACCCATTGAACCCCTTTGCTCACGTCGAGCCCGAGGTTGCGAATGGCGCGGTCGTGCTTATACCATTCGAGGCCGCCATACTTCCACGCCTCCGCGCCTTTGAGTCCCCGCGTCGAAAGGGCTTGCCCGGGTTGGCGACGGCGCCATTATCGATGTAACATTGGGCTTCCGAAAGGAGAGACGAAAATGACTTCCAACCAAACTTGGTGGCCGCACCAGTTGAATCTGAAGATACTCCGCCAAAACTCCCCCCTGTCCGATCCGATGGGCAAGGACTTCGACTACGCCGAGGCGGTCAAGACCCTTGACGTGGATGCGTTGAAGAAGGACATCGACCAGGTGATGACGACCTCGCAGGACTGGTGGCCGGCCGACTACGGCCACTATGGGCCGCTCTTCATCCGCATGACGTGGCACGCCGCCGGCACCTACCGCATCAGCGACGGGCGGGGCGGTGGAGGCTCCGGCCACCAGCGCTTTGCGCCCCTCAACAGTTGGCCCGACAACGCCAGCCTGGACAAGGCGCGCCGCCTGCTCTGGCCGATCAAGCAGAAGTACGGCCGCAAGCTCTCCTGGGCCGACCTGCTCATCTTCGCCGGCAACTGCGCCCTGGAGTCGATGGGGTTCAAGACCTTCGGTTTCGCCTTCGGACGCCCGGACGTCTGGGAGGCTGACGAGACCGACTGGGGCTCCGAGACGACCTGGCTCGACGATCAACGCCATGCCGCCGACGGCGAGCTTCAGGGACCGCTCGGGGCCGATCACATGGGCCTGATCTACGTGAACCCGGAAGGGCCGAACGGCAACCCGGACCCGCTGGCTGCAGCACGGTACATCCGCCAGACCTTCAAGCGCATGGCGATGAATGACGAGGAGACGGTTGCGCTGATTGCCGGCGGCCACACGTTCGGCAAGGCGCATGGTGCTGTCGCCGAGGACAATGTCGGTCCCGAACCGGAGGGAGCCGGCATGGAGGAGCAGGGCTTCGGCTGGAAGAACCGATACGCAAGCGGCAAAGGCGGCGATACCTTCACCAGCGGCCTGGAGGGCGCCTGGACCACCAACCCGGTGAAGTGGGACAACAACTTCATGGAGAACCTGCACGCCCACGAGTGGGAGCTGACGAAGAGTCCCGCCGGCAAATGTCAATATGCTCCCAGGAATGCTGCTGAAGTCGCGACGGTGCCGGACGCGCACGATCCGTCGAAGAAGCACGCCCCCATGATGCTCACCACCGACCTTTCACTGAGGATGGACCCCGACTATGCGCCGATTGCGAAGCGCTTCCTCGAGAGCCCGGCCGATCTTGAAGACGCCTTCGCCAGGGCCTGGTTCAAGCTGCTCCACCGCGACATGGGGCCCCGCAGTCGGTATGTCGGGCCCCTGGTTCCGGCGGAGCCGCTGTTGTGGCAGGATCCCGTTCCCGACGTCGATCACGAGTTGGTCGGGGAGCAGGATATCGCCGACCTCAAGACGAAGGTC
This sequence comes from Terriglobia bacterium, assembly GCA_963665655.1. Lineage (GTDB taxonomy): Bacteria > Acidobacteriota > Terriglobia > Versatilivoradales > Versatilivoraceae > Versatilivorator. Next base: position 809,443 of record OY762429.1, on the reverse strand, counting down.
CTCGCCTCGGGATTGTCCGTTTCCCAACTGGTCTCGGCCGCCTGGGCGTCGGCGGCATCCTATCGCGGCACCGACAAGCGCGGTGGAGCCAACGGGGCGCGCATTCGCCTGGCGCCGCAAAGGGACTGGGAAGTCAACAACCCGGCCGAGCTCAGCGAGGTGCTGCAGGCGCTGGAGCGGATTCAGACGGATTTCAACAGCTCGCAGACCGGGGGGAAGAGGGTCTCCCTGGCTGACCTGATCGTCCTGGCCGGGTGCGCGGGCGTCGAGCAGGCGGCCAGGAACGACGGTCATGACGTGCAGGTCCCCTTTGCACCGGGGCGCACCGACGCCTCGCAGGAATGGACCGACGTGGAGTCGTTTGCCGTGCTCGAACCCACCGCAGACGGTTTCCGCAACTACCTTCAGGCAGGGCAGGAAGGTCGAGCGGATGACCTGCTGGTAGAGCGGGCATGCATGCTGACGCTAACCGCTCCCGAGATGACGGTGCTCGTTGGCGGCATGCGCGTCTTGAATGCGAACACCGGGCCGTCCGAACACGGCGTTTTCACCGATCGGCCGGGGACGTTGACCAACGACTTCTTTGTGAATCTGCTCGACATGGGCACCGAGTGGCAGGCGTCCTCCACCTCTCAGGACCTGTTCGAGGGACGCGATCGTCAGACCGGTGATCTCAAGTGGACCGGCACCCGGGTGGACCTGGTCTTCGGTTCGAACTCCGAACTCCGGGCCATCGCGGAAGTCTACGGATGCGACGACACGCAGCAGGAGTTCGTGCGCGACTTCGTGGCCGCCTGGAACAAGGTGATGAATCTCGATCGCTTCGACCTGGCCTGAGTTCAGATCACCCGTCAAGGGCGCGCACGACCGCCTCCGGGTCGCGGTCGATCACTGTCAGCAGGACGCGGGCCGCGCGGTCGGGGACCCGTCGGCCCTGTTCCCAGTCTTGTACGGCACGGGCATCCAGTCCAAATCGGTCCGCAAACTTCTGGCGGCTGAGTCTCATGCGCTTGCGCAGCGCAACAATGTGTTCGGCAGCCGGATCGTCGACGATTCGGCAAGGAAGCGGCGTTTCACCACCTACATGGGCGAGCACCTCTTCCAATGCTTCTTCCACCTCGAGTCCCGCTTGGGTTCGCTGAGTCGCCATCGGTATTCCTCCTCGTTCCTGATTGCGGCCACTAGCCGCCCAAGCACCTTCCTATCCGCCGCACTCAGGTCATCCCGATCCGCTTTCGCATACGCGGTCAGGAGATAGACCGCTTCGGGTCCTGCGTGATGGAAGTCGATCGTGCGGATTCCACCCCGCTTGCCTCGTCCCGACCCCGCCCAACGTAGCTTCCCTATTCCTCCGGTTCCCCGAATCACTGGCGCAGCGCCCGGGTCTGCGACGATGGCTGCCTCCATGGTTTGTCGATCGGCTTCCGACATGAGCTTGCGCACAACTCGCTCATACGTTTTGGTGAAGAAGACACGCACTAACCTAATATGCGGCAGTGCCGCAGTATTTGTCAAACCGAAATCCAGGCGCTTCGTCTTCCGCCAGGAGTTTCGTGTCGGGCCGGCTACGCCCGGAGGAGCGCTGTCGGACGGGCGCCCCATCGTGAAAGACAGTGCGTCCGAAAATGCGCTTGACATCGCTTCTGCCTCCGATGTCCCCGGGCCGCTGCCGGCCGCAGCAGTCGGCTGTTGACTACAGACCGGTTTATGGACTAAATCTGGACTGGCCTTCAACTGGAGGTCTCGTAAACATGTCCACATCAAGTCTGGCTCTGACCAACGTCGCCACCTTCCTGGCGGGTGCGGGTGCGGGCGCCTGTTTCGCGATCCTCATTTATGGTGCGATCCAAGGCGAAGCAACGCCGTTCTGGCTTCTTCCCGCCGGAATCGTGCTTGCGGTGGTGGGAGCGGCCCTGCAGTACCGGTTGCACAAGAGCCGAGGCGACTCCGGCGCCTGAGGCGCATGGGCGGGCGCCCGGGTCCGTCCGGATCAGGCACCGCGCGACTGCTGTCGGGTGGGTCAGTGCTTGCAAAACACTGCTATTGATGGCATATTGCGTTCATGGCGGTTCAAATCACCATTAGAGGTGTTCCCCAGGACGTGCGTGACGAACTGGCAGCGCGCGCGGCATTGCAACGCCAATCCATGCAGGAATTCCTCCGTCTCGAGTTGGAACGGATTGCATCCCGTCCCTCCATCGGCGTGTGGCTGCAGAGCGTGCGCGATCGCAAGCAGGCGGCGGGCACTCGCATTCCCCCTTCCCGCATTTTGCGTGCCCGTGACGGGGACCGGACGTGACGGTCGTCGTCGATGCGTCCGCGCTGGTCGCGGCCCTTGTTGACTCGGGGCGAGAAGGGAAATGGGCGGAGTCTGTAGTCGCCGAGGGTTCTCTGGCCGGTCCGGAACTGGTGTTGGCCGAGGCGAGCAACATCCTGCGTCGGCTGGAACGAGCCAGAGAAATCTCACGGCTTGAGGCCAACAGCGCATTCAGGGACCTTCTGCGTCTGGATGTGGAACTGTTCCCCTTCGCGCCGTTTGCCGACCGCGTGTGGGCGTTGCGGAGCAATCTCAGCAGCTACGACGCTTGGTACGTGGCGCTGGCCGAGGCGCTCGATTGTCCGCTGGTGACGTTGGACAGAAAGCTCGGCCACGCCAGTGGCCCCAGGTGCAAGATCGTGGTTCCAACCCGCACGTAAACGGAAGATCGCCAGCCGGCGTCGTCCTGAATCGTTATGGGACTGCAGGGACATGCGCTCAAGTGCTATCGACGTGCTGGTGGTCGGCGGGGGCCCGGCGGGCATGGCCGCGGGAATCTCGTTCGGCCGGTCGGGCTTGCGAACCGTGGTCTGCGAGCGCGGGGCGCTGCCGGCCGACAAGCCCTGCGGGGAGGGGGTGATGCCGGCGGGCCTCCCCTGCCTGGAGCGCCTCGGCGTTTCGGCCTATCTGGACCCGGACCACGCGCGGCCCTTTAGCGGCGTCCACTATCTGTCAACTTCCGGGCCGGGCGCATCCGCCCGGTTTGCCGAAGGGCCGGGACAGGGTATCCGCCGCACCGAGCTCTCGCGCGCGTTCTGTGAACGAGCCCGAAAAATCCATACGCTGGAAGTGCGTTCCCGGACGCCTGTAACCCTGGGCACGCGCGGCCCCAACGGCACCGAGGCCTGGCTTGGCGGGCGGAAGGTGAGGGCGCGATTGATCGTCGGCGCGGACGGCTTGCGATCCGAGGTTCGCCGCTGGGCGGGACTTGAGGGCGTGTCAACGCGCAGGCGGAGGTTTGCCGTCCAGCAGCATTTCCGCTGTCAACCCTGGTCGGAATACGTCGAGGTGCACTGGGCGGGGAGTGCCGAAGCTTACGTGACGCCCTGCGGGCGGGAGGAAGTGGGCGTGGCGGTGCTGTGGGCGGCGGAGGAAAAGAAGACAGGCGGCGGACAGCGCTTGATGGAGTCGATGCTTTCCCGTTTCCCTCGGTTGAGCGCGTCGCTCCAGGGCGCCGAGCCTGTTGCCGGGGCGCGGGCGATCGGGCCGATGCACCAGGTGGCGCGGTCGCCGATCTCGGACGGGGTCGGGTTGGTGGGCGACGCCTCCGGATACCTCGACGCCATCACGGGGGAGGGCATCAGCCTGGCGCTGGCGCAGGTCCAGGCCCTCTACGACTCCATGGGTCCCTGGATGCTCTCCCACGATGGCCTGCCCACGGCTCGGGAGCTTCGAGGCTACTCGCGGCGCATCTCCGGAATGGTGCGCCAACACCAACGGATCACCCGTCTGGTCCTGTTCCTCAGTCGGAATCCGAGGTTGGCGGAGCGGGCCATCGAGGGTCTCGGCCGGCAGCCGGAGCTGTTCCGCTGGCTGCTGTCGGCCAATATGGGTGCCGTGTCCGCGGCCTCCGTTCCCAAGCTGGAGATGATGCGCCTGGCGACGGCGTTGGTCCGTGGCTGACGCCGAACATTTCCGGCAAGTTGTTGAAAATAAGAAGGGATATTCAGTTTTAGGGATCTTGTCAGCCGGCAATCCAGGTTCAACAGTCACAGTCGCCATCGTCGCCAAGCTTGCCAAGCGACCAGCCCAACCCGGCAGCCAACAGTTCCAACCAGCCGATTCCTGTTCGGGACTGGCGCGACGATTCTTCTTTGATCCGCAGCGTGCCGGCCTTCTGTTTTATCCATCGTGTCAGCTCTGTGAGTGACGGCGGGGCCTCAAGCTTCAGTTTCAACCGGATTGGCAGACGTTTGTCTTCTGGCTGACGCGGCCACACAGGCGCGACTATCCGATCGGGTGCGATCCGGGCTCCGGCAAGCTCCGCAAAGCGCTGCAGGGAACACTTGGGACACCGTCTACGGGGAACTGTTCACCTTTGACGACCCCCAGACCCGACTTCCTGCCATCGACCGCCTGGAGGGGTTCCACCCTGGTGGCCGCAGCCTCTATCGGCGCGTGCTCGTCCCCGCGGCCGTGGACGGAGACCGCCAGCTTGCCTGGGTCTACGCGGTCGAGAATCTCGGCCTCGGCCGCCGCCGGATCGCCTCCGGCCACTGGCCGGGGTAGCGTGGCGCAAGCCCACCGTCACCATAGAATGCATGCTCGTTGGGAAAGACACGAAGTTCGTGTTATATTGTTCTCGTGTCAATTGAGCGGAGGTCGTGATGAAGAACGTCACCATCACCTTGCCCGAGGATTTGGCCCGCTGGCTTCGCATCAAGGCGGCCAAGGACGATCGCAGCGTGTCCCGATGGCTGGCCGAGCTGCTGGAACGGATGCGGCGCCAGGAAGATCAATACGAGGCCGCCATGAAGCGCTACCTGGCGATGAAGCCGCGCAGGATCAATTGGCCGAACGGCCGCCGGCCGACGCGGGAGGAACTCCATGACCGGCCCGGTCTTCGTTGACACCAACGTCTTCGTCTACCGCCATGACGACTCGGTGCCGGCGAAGCAGTCTCGCGCCGAGCAGTGGATCGGCTTCCTTGCCCGCAGTCGCGCCGGTCGCCTGAGCTACCAGGTACTCCAGGAACTCTATGCCACCCTCACACGACCGCGGCTGAACTTCGACCCTGCGGAAGCCCGCAGGATCGTGCAGTTGTTGTCGGTATGGCAGCCGCTCTCCATCGAAATTGGAATCCTGGAGCGTGCGTGGCAGGTGCAGGACCGCCACGCCCTCTCCTGGTGGGACGCACTCATTGTCGCCGCCGCGCAGGCGAGCGAATGCTCGATTCTCCTGACCGAGGACTTGCAGCCGGGCCAGTTGTTGGGCGGCGTCCGGGTGGTCGACCCGTTCACGTCACCCGACAAGCAACCCCACGAGATCGTGGAGGCGCACGACCTGGTGACAGGCGATGGTGACGCTTGAGCGGACGGTACGGCCGAGATGAATTGATGCTATGATGCTGTCATGCGCACGACGGTGACTATCGACAACGACGTACTGGCGGTTGCGCGAGCGCTGGCGGAGCGCCAGGGCACCAGCCTTGGCCGGGCCCTGTCGGAGTTGGCGCGGCGCGGTTTCAGGAGTGCTCGCGCCGCCAAGGAACAGGGGCTGAGTGCGGTCTTTGCCGTTGGTCCCGGCGCCGACCCCATCACCAGCGAGGACGTCTACCGGTCCTTGGGCGACTGGCCGTGATTTCCCTCCCGGACGTCAACGTCCTCATCGCTCTGACCTGGCCCAACCCCGTGCACCACGCCGTCGCCTGGGCGTGGTTCAACGCAAAGAGGAACGCCCAATGACAGTGATCGACCAACTTCTGGAGAACAACTCCCGCTACGCCGACGGCTTTGACAAGGGCGATCTGCCGTTGCCTCCGGCGCGCAGCCTGGCGGTGGTGGCCTGCATGGATGCCCGCCTGGACGTGCACAAGATCCTTGGAATTGGCGAAGGGGACGCCCACGTGATTCGCAATGCGGGCGGTGTGGTCAGCGACGACGCCATCCGCTCCCTGGTGATTTCCCAGCGCCTGCTGGGCACGACGGCCATCGTGCTGATTCACCATACCGATTGCGGCATGCTGACCTTCCGGGACGACGACGTCAAGGATGCCATCGAGGCCGATACCGGCCTGCGGCCGTCCTTCTCCATGGAAGCGTTCGGAAACCTGGAGCAGGATGTCCGCCAGTCCATCTCCCGTATCCAGGCCAATCCCTTCATTCCCAACAAGGACCAGGTGCGCGGCTTCGTCTACGACTGCGCCAGCGGTCGACTGAACGAAGTGTCTGCCGACTGAGTTCCAACGGCTCCCCTGTAGCCGAAATACTCCTGCCTGATCATTGAGACTCCGGGCGAGAATCGACCGCTGCTATAGCGGCCAGCCGGGTGGGACCCGAACCAGCAGAGTGCCGGCGATCTTGTCGTGCCAGGCTTGGCGCTGCGGGTCCCAGAGAGTCCAAAGCCAACCCAGTCCCGCGGCCGCCGCCGACAGGATGCTGGCCAGCCCTCGCACCAGCGCATCGGTAAAGGCTACGGGGTTCCCATCCACCCGAACCAGCCGCAGCCGGCAGATAATGCCGCCCACGCTGGTCCCTTTCCAGCCCCAGAGCGCCACGCGATAGACCAGCAGCACCACAAGGAATCTGCCCAGGTGTCCATGGAAGAAGGGCAGGGTAATCGCGGCCACCAGCAGGAAGTCGAGCAGCAGGGCTCCCAGGCGGTGGAGAAATGTGGCCCGCGGAAAGGAGGAGAGGTCTCCACCGACAGGGGGAGCAGCCGCCGGCGCCGTGTCTCTGCTGGAGGGCTCGGCAGCGCCGCCGGTGGAAGCGTCGCTTTCCGGCTCGGGAGTCGGCGGCGGCGGAACTGGGGCGGGGGGATTCTCCCGCCTCAAGCCGGCCACCAGCGCGGTGGCGGCCGCTCCCAGGCCCAGAAGGCTCGCCAGGGCCCAGGCGGTGAAACCGGCGACCGGAACCATGCCGACCAGGATGATGGCTGCCAGGCCGATTCCCAGCGACCGGGCCGCCTGCAGACGGTGGTTTGGCGACTCCTCGGGCAGAACCCGGCTTCCGATCCAGCGAGCCGCGGCCACGTTGCCGATGAGGCCGGCGATCAGAAGAGCGAACCACAGGAAGGGCACCAGCGCCAGTCCTATTACCGATATCGTCAGTATGAACGACACCGGCGCGATCAGAAGAAGAATCAGAAATCCCGCCAGCCCCGTGGTCAAGGGCTTCCGGCCAAGCGCGTGGGTACAAGCCCGTACCGGCCCGTCGAACACCAGGTTGACGAGGAGGCACAAGAGCACGAAAACGGCCACGACGGCCCACATCCAGGGGAGATCGGGTACTATCGGCCGTCCCCAGAGCATTCCGCGCGTGAGCCAGGGGGCAGCGTTCGCGACCTGGTCCGGCGAGGGAAAGGTTCCGACCGAAACCATGTCTCCTCCCGGGGCGAACCCGGGAGGCACGTTCATGCCACTGCCCACGGCCACCAGGTCTCCGCCAACCACGGCTCCAGGTTGGACGACGCCTGTTCCGCCTACCACGACAGCGTCCCCGCCGACGCGGGCGGTGCCGGCGAGGGTCGCCGCTCCGGCAACCACTACCAGATCCTGCTCTATTTCACCCGCGATCCGAGCGGTGCCCGCGAGAACGACGACGCTCTCGACTCGCTTGCCGGCAGGGAGGGTATAGCCTCGTCCGACCTGAACGACTTCACCGCCAACGTCGATGAGTTCCAGGTCGATGTCCAAATCGACATCCGCCTCAAAGGGTGGATCGGGTGTAGATGGCGCTGTGGCCTCTTGAACGGCGCCGGCGCTGGCCAGCCCCAGTGTGACTCCCAATACTGCCAACAGGTGCCAATTCATCTTCATTGTTGGACGCTCCCTTCCCAGAGCATGCTCCTGAGTGCCTCCCAGAGCAGTGCCGAAAACACCCACATGCCGCTGACCCACAGGACCAGGTAAGCGGCAACGGGTTCCAGTATCACTCGCCAGAGGACCCGGGCCTCGTGCACCATGGCCCCCGCGCTGGCGGCCGCTTCCTCTGCGGTCGCCACCAAGACGCCCCAGGCATTCCCGACCCTGCCGCCCGAGGCCCAGTCCACAAACAGTCCTCCCATCACAATCAGGGTCGTCATTGCAGCCAGCCCGACCGCCGGGCGCCGCCGGAGCCAACCGGGCCGGAACTGCTCGCTCCCGGGGCTCCGCCGGGATCGGCGCGCCTCGGCCATGATTCGGGGAAGCAGCCTCCCGGGGGCTTTCGGAGCCGGCAACTCCGCCAGCGTTCGGTGAACGAGGGATTCCAGATCAGAGGGTTTCATCGTCCGCCACCATCAGTTTCCTGAGGGCTTCCCGGCCCCGGTGCATGTCGGTCTTGATCTTGCCCAGCGAGACTCCCAGCATTCGGGCGATTTCAGCGTAGCTTCTCTCCTCGAAATGAAACAGCACCAGGGGCACCCGCTGATGCCGCGGCAGACCGCGCACGGCCCTCTCCAGCCGGGCATGCTCCCGGGACCGCTCCAGGTCGGCATCCTGCGCCTCCGGCGCCGCCAGCCGTTCTTCATAGCCCGGTTCCGTTTCGGACTCGCCGGGTCGTCTCTGGCTGAACAAGCGCCAGCGAGCCCGGAAGCGGGAGAGATGGTTCAGGCAGAGGTTGGTGGTCACGGTTCTGAGCCATCCTCCTGCCGAGGGACTCTCCCCCAGGTGGTCGAACCGCTCAAAAGCCTTCAGAAACACGGTCTGAGACACGTCCTCGGCCTCGCTTTCGTCTCCCAGCAACCGGACCGCAGTACCGAATACCATGTCCTGGTACTTGCGAACGAACGCCTCGAATGCGGTGGCACCGGTCATCACCCTCAAAGTCTCGCCCGACCATCTTCTCAATAACCCACCAGCCGGGAGAAAGTTTCAAGGATGGACGGGTATTTTCGGGTTTCTCGCCAGATGGTCCCGCTCCCCGATCGCGTCCGCGAGGCCTGCAGGAAGGTCGATTAGAGGGCCGTGAGGATCAGCGCTTCCACCTTGTCCCAGACCTCGGGGTCGCGGTCCATCTTGGCGTGGGCCCTGCGGGCGATCTTCTTGTACCAGGGGAGGTGGGACAGGTCGATGTCCAGGTTCGAGTAGTCGAAGCGGAAGTTTCCGAGAATCCGGGTGCGGCTGGAGTCTGCCGCCCGGATGGGCGCCTCCCCGCGGATGATGCGCCCGTTGTCCTGGTAGAGGTTGGCGGCGGCGCGGACGTTGGGGGGTATCAGGCCGTCGCCGCGTCCCACGCTGTCCACCTGGACGGTCAGCAGAACCGGGATGCCCAGCCGGTCGAGCTGGCGGGCGAACTTCACCACCGCAGCGCCTCCGAAGCTCTGTCCGTAGAGAATGATACGGGCCCCAAGACGCTCATTCGGTTGGAGTCGGCCGTCGCCGTTGCTGTCCAGGCAGGCCCGCACCAGTCGAAGGGCCAGGTCGCGCTTGAGGTTCTCGACGGTCTCCACGTGGACTCCGGAAATGGCCTTTTGGCGGAGCCATTGAGCCGTCCGGCCCACGCCCACCTCGGTGTTGCGCCAGGAGTCGCGGCCGCCCATGAAGCCCAGAACCAGGGTGTGGCCCGGCTGCAGCGGCCTGGGCACGGTAAAGTGCTGAAACTGCTGGGGAGGACGTGGGGCGCAGGAGGCTTCCGGCCCGGCTGCCAGCAGTAGCAGCAACGGGAGGAGCCGTGGGACAGTCCCTGCAAGGGATGGCCTCCCGTTGGTGCGCGTGCGCCGGTCCATGGGCCGATCAATCCGGATACCGAGTGACATGCCCTCATTATCGCCCCTTTCAGGCAACATCGGTAAGCGATTTGCGAGCCGTCGGAATCTGGCCTTTGGCAGGGACTTTTCCTACAATCATCCAAGGTTGGCAAACAGTCTCTCCTGTCCAATGAGGTCATTCCATGTTCCGGAACGGCATTCCGGCAGTCGTCCTGCTGCTGGCCGCCTGGTCGCCGGCAGGGGCCGAGGGAGAGTTTTCCAAGCACATCCGGCCGCTGATCCAACGGTATTGCCTGAGCTGCCACTCGACCTCCCAACAGATTGGTGAGCTGGACCTGGAGCGTTTCGCCGATGCGGCGGCGGCGCGCCGGGATCTGGAGGTCTGGACCCGGGTCATCGCCATGGTCGAATCCGGCCAGATGCCCCCCGAGGCGTCGCTTCAGCCTGGCGCCGCCGAGCGCCGGCGGATCCTCGAATGGGCTCGGGACCTGCTGGAGTCCGAGGCGCGATCCAGAGCCGGAGATCCCGGCCGGGTGGTGCTGCGCCGCCTGAGCAACGCCCAGTATCAATACACCTTGCGGGACCTCTTGGGGGTGAACCTGCGGCCGGCCCGGGAGTTTCCCATCGACGGAGCCGCCGGGGAGGGGTTCACCAACGCCGGCGAGGCTCTGGTGATGTCGCCCGCCTTGCTGGGAAAGTACCTGGACGGGGCCAAGGGGATCGTCCGGCACGCGGTGCTGTTCCCGGACGGGTTTCGGTTTTCCCGGCACAGCACCCGCCGGGACTGGACCGACGAGATCCTGGGCCGCATCCGCTCCTTTTACGGCCGCTACACCGAAGTGCGGCGCCGGGAGTGGATGTACGGGGATATCCCCTTGGCGATCGACTATGGGCAGGTTCCCCTGGAAGAGTACCTTCGGGCCACCCTGGAGTTGCGTGAGGACGGAGCCGGGGTGGATGAGGTCGCCAAGCGTAACGGGTTGTCGGGAAAATATTTGCGAAATTTGTGGAGGGTCCTCAACGGGGAGGCCGGGGGGGATTCCTTTCTGCTGGAGAACGCGCGCGCGCGCTGGCGCTCGCTCTCCTCGGAGGACTCGGCAAAGCTGGCGGCGGAGATCGAACGCTGGTACGAGCCCCTGTGGAGGTTCAACAGCGTCGGCCATTTGAACGATTGGCTCGAGCCGGTGACGCCCCTCGTCGGCAGGCAGGGTTTCACCGTTTCCCTGGAGTCCCCCGAGCAGAACGGACCGACCGCGCTCTTCCTCTGGACCGGCGACGCCGGAGACGGGGGCGAGGGAGACACCCTGGTGTGGAAGCGCCCCCGCTTCGAGGGCAAGCCCATACCGGTGCACGGCGACAAGCCCCGGCCGAGCGACCTGCCTCCCATCCTGCTGCGGGACCTGCCCCTGGTGAGCCGGACCCTGGAGACGACCCTGCGAAGAACCTTCGCCGACAGCCGGCAATACCTTGCGGCCGCGGCGCGGCTGGCGGGGCCGGGGCCTCCGCCGGACCTGGAGGCGCTGGCTGCCGCGGAGGGATTGAATCCGGACCTGCTGCGGCGTTGGACCGGCTATCTGGGAATCGGGTCGCCTGAGACGGCCCCGGAGGAACCTCTGTCCCAGGCGATGGAAAACCTCCAGAAGACGGCCCAGCTCAACGGCTGGCGCACGCCCTTGTCGGGGGCGGCGCCGACTCCCTACCAGGACACTGCCTACCTGGTGGCCAACTCCGGGGATCGGATCTGGCAGATCCCGGGCACGGTTCCTCCCAGGTCGGTGGTGGTGCATCCCACCCGGCAGCGGTGGATCGGGGTGGGCTGGCGCTCCCCGGAGGAACTGACGGTGGGAGTGGAAGCCCGGGTGGAGGATTCCCACCTGGACTGCGGTAACGGTGTCGAATGGATCCTCAAGCTTCGCCAGTCGGGGCTTGAGCGCATCCTGGCCTCGGGGAGCCTGGAAAACGAAAACCGGGCCATTCGCCCGGGCCAGAGATTCCGGATGGGCCGAGGGGATGAGATCTCGCTGCTGGTGGGATCCCTGAAGCACAACGCCCGCTGCGATCTGACCCGGGTCGACTTGACCGTTCGGGATGGGAGGGGGGCCGAGCGCGCGTGGGACCTGGCGGACAACGTCATCGACTCGGTGCTGGAGGGCAATCCGCACGGCGACGCTTTTGGAAACCCGGGCGTCTGGCGCTTTTTCACGCTGGAAGAGCCCCCGGGCGATCGCCTGCATGCCATTGCCCCGGGTTCGGCACTCTACCGCTGGCTGGACACCCTCTCGAACCCCGCGCCAGGTCGCCAGGCGGCGGCCGCCGGGCAGGTGGCGGCACTGCTGGACTCGGGCCCCCCAGCCGCCGGAGACCATCCTGACGCCCTTCTCTATTCCCGGATCACCGCCCTGGATGGACCCTTTCTGAGAGGCATGGACCTGGCCGCTGCCGGACGTGAGGTCGAATCCTCGGGAAGCGACCGGTCGACCGACCCCGGGCCGGGCGTCTCCAACGGGCTGGACGGGATCGAATTCGGCAGGCACCCCGGCGGTCAGCCCCTGGACGAGGCCAGTTTGCTGGTGGATGGACCCACCCGCATCCGGGTGGAGGTGCCCCGGAGGATTGCCCGGGCCTACAACTTCGTGACCGAGGCGGCGCTGGACTCCAGTTGGGGACGGGCAGGCAGCGTCCAGGCTCACGCGGGCCTGGAGGTTCCGCATTCGATCCAGGGCCTGGTTCCCCCGGTGGGCGCCAACGACGCCCACCCGGAAGCCAATGCCAACCCGGAGCCGGCCAGGTATCCCGTGATCGTGGGGAACGACGCCACCCAGGAGAGGTTCCAGGAAGCCTTTGCGGCCTTCCGCAAGTGGTTTCCGCCGGCCTTGTGCTACACCCAGATCGTCCCCGTGGACGAGGGCATCACCATCTCTCTGTTCCACCGGGAAGATGAGCCGCTCAGCCGGCTGGTGCTGGATGAGGGGGAAAAGAGAGATCTGGATCGACTCTGGCGCGAGCTGCGCTATGTGAGCCGGGACGCCTTCACCATCGCCGATTCCTTCGACGAGTGGTGGAACTTCGGAGCCCACTACAGGAAGTTCACCCGTGAATCCCGGGAGGAGCCGATTCGCCGCCGGGCGCGGCAGTTTCGGGAAGAGCTGCGCTCCTCGGAGTCCAGGCACCTGGATGCCTTGCTGCGGTTTGCCGAGCGCGCCTGGCGCCGGCCTGTGGAGGCCCGGGAGAAAGCGCGCCTTTTGAATCTCTACACCAGGCTGAGAGACGAGGGACAGGAGCATGATCCGGCCCTGCGCAGCCTGCTGGGTCGGGTGCTGGTCTCTCCCAACTTTCTCTATCGCATCGAGCAGCCGGCGGCCGGGGTGGCTCCGCAACCGGTATCCTCGTGGGAGCTGGCCAGCCGTCTCAGCTACTTCCTCTGGTCGTCCATGCCCGACGGCGAGCTGTTTCGACTTGCCGCCTCCGGCTCCCTCCCGGACCCGGAAGTGCTGGCCGGTCAGGTCGGGAGAATGCTCAAGCATGCCCGCACCCGTGCCCTGGCCGTGGAGTTCGCCGCCCAGTGGCTGGGATTCCGGGAATTCGACCGGGACCAGGGCAAGAACGAGCGCCTGTTTCCGACCTTCACCCGGCGGCGTGCCGATATGCATGAAGAATCGGTGCGGTTCTTCGAGGAGCTCTTTCGCCGCGACCGATCGGTGATCGATATCCTGGATGCCGACTATACCTACCTCAACCGGGAGCTGGCCGACCACTACGGGATTCCCGAAGTGTCGGGGAGCCAATGGAGGCGGGTGCAGGGGATCAAGCGGTACCAGCGAGGGGGCGTGCTGGGGATGGGCAGCATGCTCAGCAAGCAGTCGGGTGCTTCCAGGACCAGCCCCGTGCTGCGCGGAAACTGGATCTTCGAGACACTGCTGGGAAATCATCTGCCCAAACCTCCCCCCGACGTGCCCGAGCTTCCCGAGGACGAAAGGCACACCCAGGGCCTGACGGTGCGCCAGATGGTGGAAAGGCACCGCAGCCTGCCCGGATGCGCCGCCTGCCATGACCGGATCGATCCGCTGGGGTTGGCCCTGGAGGGTTTCGATCCCATCGGGCGCCGCCGCACCCGGGACCTGGCCGGCCGGCCCGTGGACTCCGGGGTGGAACTGCAGCCGGGCATCGAGTTTCGGGACCTGGCCGGGCTGCGGACCTATCTGCTGGGGCACCGGAGAGAGGAGTTTCTGCGGAATTTCTCCCGCAAGCTTCTGGGGTATGCCCTGGGTCGCTCGGTGGAGGTGTCGGATGAGCCGCTCCTGGACGAGGTGCTGCAGTCCCTGGAGAGAGCAGACTTCCGTTTCTCGGCGGCAGTTGCTACCATTGTGCGCAGCCCGCAGTTTCTGAACCAGCGCGGACGGGACGCGGGGAGTCCCGACCAACCATGAATTCCCTGGAATCGCTCCAACCGAAGCGGGGCGCCGGCTTCACCCGGCGCACCCTGTTGCGCGGCCTGGGCGTGAGCCTGGCGCTGCCATGGCTCGAGTCCATTCCGGCCTGGGCCGGTGTCTCCCCCCAGCCCCGCTCCGCCATGCAAGCGCCGCTTCGCTTCGCCTGCCTTTTTGCCGGCAACGGCTTCTATGAAGGGGAATGGTGGGCCCGGACCGAGGGGCGGTCCATGAAGTTCGGCAAGGTCCTGGAGCCGCTGGCGCCCTGGCGGCACAAGTTGAACTTCCTGCGGGGACTCTACAACGCCGAAGCCCTCAAGGGAAACATTCACAGCTCGCAGACCGGCAATCTCCTCTCCGGAGCGCTGCTGGCGCCCGGCGGAAAGATCCGTTCCGGCACCAGCATCGACCAGTTGCTGGCCCAGCGCCTGGGGACTCGGACCAAGGTGCCCAGCCTGGTCTTGGGATGCGAAAGGTCGATCGCCAGCGTCCACAAGAACTACTCCATGCTCTACAGCTCCCACATCTCCTGGAGCTCTCCCACCACGCCCACCCCGCTGGAGATCTATCCGGCCCTGGCCTTTGACCGTCTCTTCCGGGACGGCGGCGCCCAGGCCGGCGATGCCAGCGTGCTGGATGCCGTTCTGGAGGAAGCGACGGATCTCCGGCGGCGCATCAGCATCCTGGACCGGTACAAGTTCGATGAGTACCTCAACTCGGTCCGCGAGGTGGAACGGCGAATCGACCAGGCGGGGAAGGACCGAATGCTGCAGGGCTGGAGGCCGACACTGGAGAAGCCGGACCGGCAGCGCCCCTCCGACGGATTGCCTCAGGACATCCACGAGCACATGCGCCTGATGTGCGACATCCTGGTGCTGGCCTTCCAGACCGACAGCACCCGCTTCTGCACGCTCAAGCTCAACAACGATCTCTCCCAGCTTCGCTTCCCCCACCTGGGAATCGATCACACCATCCACCACATGCTTTCCCACGGGGATTCCGACGACTGGCTCAAGGTGAACCGCTACTTCGTCGAGCAGGTGGCCTACCTGGCCGGGCGACTGGACGAGATTCAGGAGGGGGAACGGACGTTGCTGGACAATTCGGCCATCCTCTTCTGCTCCAGCATGCTGACCGGAAACCACGATGCCTCCCAGTTGCCGGTGGTGCTGCTGGGACGGGCCGGGGGCCATATCGAGACCGGCCGCGTGTTGGATTACCTCGACGGCCCCAACCGCAGAATGTCCAGCCTCTGCCTGTCCCTGGCCTCGAAGTTCGGTGTCGAGCTGGAACGGTTCGGGGATTCCGACGAACCCCTGAGGAATTTCTGAACTTCTTGCACCTCCTTCCCGTTGGCTTCCCAAGAGAATCGTATGACATGGCAGCCATCGCCTGCGGGTCTCGGCGGAAGGTCGGAAGAAACGCCCCTGGAGCCATGGTCGGTGCGTCTGTCCACTGCCGGCGATCAAGCCGGGGGAACCCCTGACATGCACATCACGGTCGTCGGCACCGGGTACGTGGGTCTGGTGACGGGCGCGGCGCTGGCCGATTTCGGACTGAACGTGAGCTGTGTCGACAGCGACGCGCGGAAAATCGAGACGCTGTCTTCCGGAAGGGTGCCGTTTTATGAGACCGGCCTGGAGGAGCTGGTCAATCGCAACCTGAAGAACGGGCGGCTGACCTTTTCAACCGATCTGGAGGCGGCTGTCCGCGCTTCCCTGACGGTGTTTATCGCCGTGGGGACCCCCGACCTGCCGGACGGCACGCCCGACCTGGGCCAGGTCGATTCGGTGGTGGCCGCCCTGGCCGAGTGCATGGACGACTACAAGGTCGTCGTCACCAAGAGCACGGTGCCGGTGGGGACGGCCAGGCGAATTCAGAGGCTGTTGACGGAAAACCGGAGGAGGCCGGTCCAGTTCGACGTGGTTTCCAATCCCGAGTTTCTGAGGGAGGGTTCCGCGGTGGAAGACTTCATGCGGCCCAATCGGGTGGTGATCGGGGCGGAAAGCGAGAAGGCGGTCGCCATGGTCAAGGAGATCTATCGCCCCCTCTACCTGAATGAGACTCCCTTTGTCATTACCAGCCTGGAGACGGCCGAGCTCATCAAGTATGCCTGCAATGCCTTTTTGGCGACCAAGATCTCTTTTATCAACGAGATAGCCAACCTGTGCGAGAAAGTCGGAGCCGATGTCCATCACGTGGCCAGAGCCATGGGGCTGGACAAGCGGATCGGCCCGAAGTTCCTGCATCCGGGTCCCGGCTTCGGGGGCTCCTGTTTTACCAAGGATCTGGTGGCGTTGGCCGGCAGCGGCCGGCAACTGGAAGCTCCTCAGAGTCTGGCGGAAACCGTGATTGAAGTCAATCGACGGCAAAAGGAGCGGGTCTTCAGCAGGATCGAGTGCGAGCTGGGTGGGTTGGAGCGCAAGAGGATCGGCGTCCTGGGGCTGGCATTCAAGCCCAACACCGACGACATTCGCGAGGCCCCGGCCATTGACATCTGCCGGAGGCTCCTGGAAGCCGGCGCCCGGATTCAAGCCTACGATCCCGCGGCCATGCCCAACTGCCGGAAAGTCCTCGATGACAAGAACCTGGTGTATTGCCCGGATGCCTATGCCGCCGCCGCCGGGGTGGATGCCCTGTGGATTGCGACCGAGTGGAACGAGTTCCGCAACATCAATCTCCCCAGGATCAAATCGGTGATGCAGGCGCCTGTCCTCTTCGATTCCCGCAACGTCTTCGATCCGGACAAGGTGCGTGCCCTGGGGTTCCGCTACTACGGCACGGGACGGCCCGGTCCGATCCAGTCAGGCCGAACTTCCCGTCAAGGGTAGGCCGCATCGAATCTCAGAATCTGAGCCTTTTGCAAAATTCGGAATCGAGCCTCTCCATAAAACAACAGAGAGCGGACTTGCCCTTTCCCCCTGGCTTCTTCCGCGAAAGCTCCCGCTGCCCAGCCAATGGGGTAAACGGCTCAACCACAAAAAGCACAAAAGGCACAAGAAAAGGCTCCAGTCTTGCCCCATCCCGTTTTTGTGCCTCTTGTGGCCGTTCGACGGAGAGCCGGGTTCTGTGAACCCCGACTCCTGAATGAGATTTGAGACCTGCCGATTCCAGCGTTTGTGCCTTTTGTGGAAATGCAGTTTCAGACCTGCCGAATTTTGCGAAGGGCTCGTCTTTTTTTGGTGGATTGAGCGCCGGCGTTTCCTGACATCGATGACTACCGAGGGCTAACCCCCGGACGGCGTCACCTGCTGCCGGAAGTAGGGGATGGTGAGCTGCAGCCCCTGATCGATGTCTATGGTCGGCTCCCAATGCAGTTTTTGCCTGGCCAGAGCGATATCGGGTTGCCGGCGAACGGGGTCGTCCGAGGCTGCCTCCCCGTGGACGATCCTGGCGGAAGATTCCGTCGATTGAATAATCTTCCTGGCCAGATCGAGAATGGTCAGTTCCCGGGGGTTTCCCAGGTTGACCGGCCCGCGGAAGTCATCCTGGTTCATCATGGCGGCCAGGCCCCGAACCAGATCCGAGACAAAGCAGAAGGAGCGGGTCTGCAGTCCGTTGCCGTTGATCCGCAGGTCTTCTCCCTTCAGCGCCTGGACGATGAAGTTGCTCACCACCCTCCCGTCATTGACCGCCATCCTGGGACCGTAAGTGTTGAAGATTCTAACGATGCGGATTTCGACCCGGTCCTGACGCCCGTAGTCCATCATCAGGGTTTCCGCCACCCGCTTGCCTTCGTCGTAGCAGGCACGGACGCCGATGGGGTTGACGTTGCCCCAGTAGTCTTCAGGCTGGGGATGAACCCGGGGGTCCCCGTAGACTTCCGAGGTCGACGCCTGCAGGATTCTGGCCCGGGTCCGCTTGGCCAACTCCAGCATGTTGGTCACTCCCAGGACGTTGGCCTGGATGGTCCTGACGGGATTGAATTGGTAGAAGACCGGAGAGGCGGGGCAGGCCAGGTTGTAGATCTGCTCGACCTCGATATCGACGGGATTGATGATGTCGTGGCGCAGAATTTCAAAGTTCTTGGAGTCCAGCAGGTGAAACAGGTTTCGCTTGGAGCCGGTGAAGTAGTTGTCCAGGCAGACGACTTCATGGCCTTGGGTCAGCAGGGACTCGCACAGATGCGATCCGATCAGGCCGGCGCCTCCGGTAACCAGTATTTTCATGCCGTCACCCTCCTTGCGGGACACCCTTCCCGTTGTTGCGGAGATAGCGCTCGCGCAGGGCCTTTTTCTGAATTTTCCCCGTTCCCCCTTTGGGCAGGCTGCTGAGGAACTCCACGCTGGAGGGCACCTTGTAGGCCGCCAGCTTCTGCCGGCAATACTGTCTCAGAGCCTGTTCCGAGAGTTCGGTTCCTTCCTTGGGCACCACCAGAGCCTTGGGCGATTCTCCCCACTTGGGGTCCGGCACGGCGATGACGGCGCACTCCAGCACGTCCGGATGGGCGAAGAGTGTTTTCTCGATCTCGATGGAGGAGATGTTCTCGCCCCCTCGCACAATGATGTCCTTCTTGCGGTCCACGATCATGAGATAGCCCTCCGAATCCACCGTGGCCAGATCGCCGGTGTGAAACCATCCCTGCTTCAATACCTTGGCTGTTTCCTCGGGTTGCTTCCAGTACCCCTTCATGACCACGTTGCTTCTGGCCACGATCTCGCCCACCGTCTGTCCGTCGTCGGCCACGTTCCGTCCCTGCCGATCGATCACCCTGACTTCGCTGCCCGGCAGTTCCAGCCCGGTCATGGCTGCCCGCCGATAGCGGGCTTCGCCGTCTTC
The DNA here is from genome assembly GCA_963665655.1 of Terriglobia bacterium. Lineage (GTDB taxonomy): Bacteria > Acidobacteriota > Terriglobia > Versatilivoradales > Versatilivoraceae > Versatilivorator. Next base: position 790,573 of record OY762429.1, on the reverse strand, counting down.
CCGCAGGTGCGACTTGAGCAGGGATACCGTCAGGACGGGTGAGGTCTCGGTCAAACCGTAGCCGCAACTGCATTCGCATCCGAAGGCAGCCTCCAGTTGGCGGACCATTTCCGGGGGGACGGACGATCCTCCAAGATGAATCAATCGGAGGCTGTCGAGACGGTAGTTGGGGATGGCTTGGGAATTGAGCAGCAGGGTGGCCATGGTCGGAACCAGGTTGAGCGAAGTCACCGCTTCGTTCTGGATCAGTTCCAGTACGGTTCTTGGCCGGAAGTGGCGGGGAATGACGTGGGTTCCGCCGACGCAGGTGATGCTGTGAGTGGCGCCCCACCCGTTGGCATGAAACAGCGGAATGGTGTGCAGTTGCACGTCGGTTTCGCGGTTCTGCAGAGCGAAGACGACGCTCAGCGCGTGCAGGTAGAGATTGCGGTGCGTCAGCATCACTCCCTTGGGCCGGGCCGTGGTTCCACTGGTGTAGAAAAGCTCGGCAACCGCATCCTCGTCCCGAATGGTGTCGGGGAAGGGTTCCGGACTGCACTCCTCGATAGCCTGCTCGTAGCCGCGGGGGTTGAGCCAGGAAAGGGAGGGCTCGCCATCCAGAAGGACATGGCCTTGGAGGCGGGGCGCCTCTCCGCGAACTTCCCCGATCAGGGGAAGGAACTCTTCTTCCAGCAGCAGCAGCCGCGCTTCGGAATGGTTGAGGATGTAACGAAAATCCCCGGCAGTGAGGCGCACGTTGAGCGGCAGAAAGATGGCGCCGGTCTGCACCACCCCGTAGTAGGCTTCCAGCAGGCGGTGACTATTGCGGCTGAGATAGGCCACCACCGTTCCGGGCTTGACGCCCAGAGACACCAGGAAGCGAGACAATCGGTGGATCCGCCGGCTGAACTGGCGGTAGTTGAAGCGCCGGGCTCCGCACACCACCGCGGTCTTGTCGGGGTGGAGCTTCACCGAGCGGCGAAGGAACATCAGTGGAGTGAGGGGTACGTTCATCGCATGCCGGGCGACCCTCGGGAGTTGCGGGCCAGGGAACAATAGTACGCGAGCGGCCCCTTTTGCGGTAGGGTTTGCATCGCCGGGTGTCTGCGGGAGTCGGACCGGCCCCATGAACCTTCCTTGTTCCGGCGGATGGGAAGTCCCTGGAATGCGGCGGCTAGGATATTGACCAAGTTGGGTTTATTTGGTACGTTGCGGTTGAGGACGCAGGAGTTGGTGAGCCAGAGATGAGCCAGATTACAGTGACACTGCCGGACGGCAGCCGGAAGGATTTTGATTCTGGAGTCAGTGTTTTGGAGGTGGCCCGGTCCATCGGGTCGCGCCTGGCGCGAGCGGCCCTGGTGGCCAAGGTGGATGGCCGACTGGTGGATTTGACCACCAGGCTGGACAGTGACGCCGCGGTCGCCATCCTGACCGAGCGGGACCCCGAGGCTTTGCAGGTCTACCGTCACAGCAGCGCCCACCTGCTGGCTCTGGCGGTCATTGAACTGTTTCCGGGAACCCGGTTGGGTATCGGCCCACCCATCGAAAATGGCTTCTACTACGATTTTCAGCGGGATGCTCCCTTTACGGCGGAGGAACTGGAGAGCATCGAGCAGCGGATGTTGGAGCTGGTGAAGGCCGATTATCCCTTTGAACGCCAATGGATGGACAAGCCGGAGGGGTTGGAATGGTTCCGCAAGCAGGGCGCCGACCTCAAGTGCGAGTTGATTCAGGAAAGGGCCGGGGAACGCTTTTCCTGCTACAAGGTCGGAAGCCTCATCGATTTTTGCAGGGGACCTCACATCCCATCCCTGGGCAGGATCAAGGCGTTGAAGCTGTTGTCGGTGGCCGGCGCCTATTGGAAAGGTGACGAGACCAACCAGCAGCTCCAGCGGATCTATGGCACCTCGTTCTACGACAAGAAGCAGCTCGCCGCCTATCTCCATCAACTGGAGGAGGCCAAGAAGCGCGATCACCGCCGCATCGGCAAGGAATTGGACCTGTTCAGCCTGCAGGAGGATGCAGGCCCGGGCCTGGTCTTCTGGCACCCCAACGGAGCCTTGATTCGCAACGAGATCGAAGATTTCTGGCGCCAGCGGCATCTCAGCGGCGGCTACCAATTCGTGTACACGCCCCATATCGCCAAGAAGGACCTGTGGCGCACCAGCGGACACGTCGACTTCTATCGAGAGAGCATGTATTCGGCCATGGAAGTGGACGAGGTGGACTATCAGCTCAAGCCCATGAACTGCCCGTTCCATATCCTCATTTACAAGAATCAGTTGCGAAGCTATCGCGAGCTTCCGTTGCGGTGGGCCGAAACCGGAACGGTGTACCGGTACGAACGCTCGGGAGTGCTGCAGGGATTGCTGCGGGTGCGGGGATTCACCCAGGACGACGCCCACATCTTTTGCCAGTCCGAAAAGATCGAGGAGGAAATCCTGGGCGTGCTGGACTTCACCCTGTCGCTGCTGCGCAGTTTCGGCTTCAGCGACCTCGAGGTCTTTTTGTCGACGCGGCCGCAGAAGTACGTCGGCTCGATCGAAGACTGGGACGTTTCCACCGAGGCTCTGCGCAGAGCGGTGGAGGCGCGAGAACTGGAGTACAGCACCGACGAAGGAGGCGGCGCCTTCTACGGGCCCAAGATCGACCTCAAGATCAAGGATGCCATCGGTCGCTCCTGGCAGTGCACCACCATTCAGTTCGATTTCAACCTTCCGGAGCGCTTCGATCTCTCCTACGTGGGAGAAGACGGAAAATCGCACCGTCCCTACATGGTTCACCGGGCCCTGCTGGGGTCCATGGAACGGTTCTTCGGGATATTGATCGAACATTACGCCGGGGCATTTCCTCTCTGGCTGGCGCCGGTCCAGGTGGTTATCCTGCCCATCAGCCAGCGGCATGCGGAGGCGGCCTCGGCCCTGGAGGCCAGGTTGGCTCAGGAGAAGTTTCGCGTCAAGACCGACCTGCGGAACGAGAAGGTGAATGCCAAGATCCGGAGAGCCCAGCTTGAGAAGGTTCCGTTTATGGTCATCCTGGGGGACAGGGAGTTGGATAGCGGTGCCCTGTCGGTCAGAAATCGGTTTGACGGTGATCTGGGCTCTTTTTCCTTTGAAAAATTTCTGGATTTGATTCAGGATTTACGGGACAAAAAGGCGGTGCGGCCCTAATCCGCATCTGCAGGCATCGACAAAGTCACGGAGGTGGATGTATTCGTCGCAAGCCCACGTTCAGTCGTCAGCGGATCCGCGTCAACATCAATGATCGCATTCGGGCCAGGGAAGTTCGGGTGATCGATGTCGACGGCCAGCAGCTCGGTGTCATGCCTCCGGCGGATGCACTGAGGGTGGCCAGAGGAAAAGAGCTGGATCTGGTTGAGATCTCCGCCACGGCCAATCCCCCGGTCTGCCGTATCATGAATTACGGCAAGTACCTGTACCAGCTCAAGAAGAAGGCGCACGAGGCCAAGAAGCACCAGAAGATGATTCACGTCAAGGAGGTCAAGTTTCGCCCCAAGACCGACAACCACGACTACGAGTTCAAGAAGAAGAACATCCTTCGCTTCCTGGAAGACGGAGACAAAGTCAAGGCGTCGGTCAATTTTCGGGGTCGGGAAATGGCGCACAAGAGCATTGGACGCCAGTTGATTCTCCGGCTGATCGAGGATGTCGGCGAGCAGGGCTCGGTTGAGGGGAATCCGAAGATGGAAGGCAACCACATGTTCGTCATTTTCGCCGGTAAAAAGTAGGACAGGGATCCGGCCCAAGCCGGAGGCCCTGCCCGTTGCGGGAGAGGGAAGTGCCCAAGCTGAAAACTCATCGCGGAGCCAAGAAGCGGTTCAAGCTGACCGCCAGTGGCAAGATCAAGCGGGGTCATTCCCACGCCCGCCACATCTTGACCAAGAAGACAACCAAGCGGAAGCGCAAGCTCGACCAGTCGGACCTGGTGAGCAGAAGCGACCTGTCAAAGGTCAAAAAGATGCTGCCCTATGCCTCCTGATCGGGGCTTGGGCAAGCCGGTCCACCGGTCATTAGCGTATTGATGGGACGGAGGTGAAGCAATCGTGGCAAGAGTCACGCGAGGCGCCGGACGGAGAAACCGAAGGCGTAAGCTCCTCAAGGCCTCTTCGGGCTTTCGAGGCACCAAGAGCAAGCTCTTTCATTCCGCCAGGGAATCGGTGGATCGGGCGTTGAGATTTGCCGCCCGCGATAGAAGGGTGCGCAAAAGAGACTTCAGGGCATTGTGGATCGTCCGCATTTCGGCGGCGGCCAAGCTCAACGGGCTTTCCTACAGCCGGTTGATACACGGCTTGAAGCAGTCCGGCATTGAGCTGGACCGAAAGGTTCTGGCCGACTTGGCGGTGAACGATCCGGCCATGTTCGCCAAGCTGGCCGAGACCGCCAAACAGGCAGCCGCCGCATAGGACGGTGTCGGCGGCTGCGATTGGCCCGGAAGTCGAACGGCGTCCCGTTGCCGGTCGTACCTCCGAACGTCTCGGTGAGGCGCTCGGCACATGCACAAAGCGATAGGGTTGGTTGTAGCGACAGGGGGGCCTTGAGCCCCTTTTTTTCTGGTTTCATGCCGAATGTCGGCTTGGGAGCCCTGGATGTTGGAAAAGCTGGCCGCGTTGAAACTGTCCTTCGAGGCCGATTTGGCGGAAGCCGGATCCGGGCAAGAGCTTTCATTGCTGCGAGATCGATACCTGGGTCGCAAGGGAGGGCAGTTGACTCTGCTGATGAAGGGACTCAAGTCTGTTGCCATGTCCGATCGAAAAGAGGTCGGGCGCAGCCTGAACCAGTTCAAGGCCAGGATCGAGACCGCCATAGAGGCTGCCAGACAAAGGATTGAGTCGGAGTCGATCCGGCAGGAGTCGGCCAGGGTCGCCCTCGACTTGACCCTCCCGGGCAAGCGGCGTGCGCTCGGCCACCTGCACCCGCTGACCCGGGTGCGGCGCGACATCGAGGAAATCTTTCATGCCATCGGCTATTCGGTTGCGGACGGACCGGAAATAGAAACCACCTACTACAACTTCGAGGCCTTGAACATTCCCGAGGATCACCCGGCCAGAGATCAGGGAGACACCTTCTACCTTTCCGAGAGCCTGTTGTTGAGGACCCACACTTCGCCCGTGCAGATTCGAACCATGGAACGGCGGCGCCCACCGCTCCGCATCATCTGTCCGGGGACCGTCTATCGGAGGGACACTCCCGATGCCACCCATTCTCCTGTCTTTCAGCAGGTTGAGGGGCTGGCCGTGGATGAGCACCTCACCTTTCGGGATTTCAAGGGAACGATGGAGTATTTTCTGAAGGCCTTCTTCAGTGGAGGAACCAGGGTCCGCTTCCGGCCCAGTTACTTTGGCTTTACCGAGCCCAGCGCAGAGGTGGACATCTCCTGCACGTTTTGTTCGGGAGGCAGTTGCCGCGTCTGCAAGCATACCGGTTGGATCGAGGTCTTGGGAGCGGGCATGGTAGACCCGGAAGTGTTCCGCCACGTGGGTATCGACTCTGAACGCTATACCGGATTCGCATTCGGCGCCGGCATTGAGCGCTTTGCCATGATCAAGTATGGGGTCGATAACATTCAGCACTTCTACCAGAATGATTTGCGGTTTCTGCGGCAGTTCTAGCCCGCACTGGCAGGTGAAATCTGAACGATGATCGTTAGCTATCGCTGGCTGCGAGAAATGGTGGATTTCGACGCCGGACCGGATCGACTGGCGGCGGACTTGACCCATTGCGGCGTGGTGGTCGAGGTCATCGAATCCGGGTCCTCGGACGCTCTCCTGGAGCTTGAGCTGACCACCAATCGGCCGGATTGCCTGAGTCACCGGGGCGTCGCCAGAGAGATTGCGACTCTCTATGGGAATACCCTTCGGTCAAGGCAGGTCGAGTTGTCCGAGTCCGGCCCGCCGACCTCCAGTCAGGCTGCGGTCGAAATCGAGTCTCCCCAACTGTGTCGCCGCTATTCGGCGCGGTTGATTCGGGGGGTTCGGGTCGGGCCCTCTCCGGATTGGCTGTGCCAAAGGCTGGATGCCCTGGGTATCCGGCCCATCAACAACATTGTCGATGCCACCAACTACGTGCTGATGGAAAGTGGCCATCCGACCCATGCCTTCGACCTGTCCAGGATTCACGCCGCCCGGATCGTGGTGCGAAAGTCGCGCAGCGGTGAGTGCCTGGTGACTCTCGACGGGGTTGAGCACCATCTGAGGGAGGGCATGCTGCTCATTGCCGACCCGGTCAAGCCTCTGGCCCTGGCCGGAATCATGGGAGGACAGGATAGTGAAATCGGCCCGAGCACCAGGAACGTATTGGTTGAAAGCGCCTGGTTCGATCCCGTTTCGGTTCGAAAGACCTCCAAGGCCCTGGGAATCCATACGGACGCCTCTCATCGGTTCGAACGGGGAGCAGACCTGGAAGCGACCCTGCCGGCCGCCAACCGAGCTGCTCAACTGATTCAAGAACTGGCCGGGGGAGAAATCCTGGAGGGACCGCTCGACAACTATCCCGCGGTCTTGCGGAGACCTCCGGTGCTGCTTCGCCGGTCGCGCCTGGCCAGACTTCTGGGTCTGGAGATTGACGGCGACGAGGTTGAGAGAATCCTCAACTCCCTGCAATTCAGGATTCTCGACAGTGGGGCCAAGGGCTGGACGGTTGACCTCCCGACCTCCAGGATGGATGTGGCTCGGGAGATCGACCTGATTGAGGAGATTGCCCGCCACCACGGTTACGGAAACCTGTCCTCCAGGCTGCCTGCCTGGCAGGGTGGCGCCCAACGCCGCAAGGGTTACCGCGTCGAGACGACCGTGACCGAACGCCTGTTGCATCTGGGATATTCGCAAACACAGACCTATCCCCTGGTGGATGCGAGAGAGGACCTCAAATTCGGCGGCACCGGGAGGATTTCGGTGCTGAATCCCCTTTCCTCTGAAACGGGAGTCATGAGAACCTCGCTATTGCCGGGGCTCCTGGCGACGCTTTCATGGAACTACAATCGCGGCATTCGAAGCCTCAAGGTCTTCGAGATCGGAAAAGTCTACGGTTGGGTTCAGCCGCAGCAGTCCGGAGAGCAATCCAGAGTGGGGCTGCTGGCGACAGGCAACCTGGAGGAAAAAACGGTTCATGGCGCCGCCAAGGCTTACTCGCTCTTTGACCTCAAGGGGGATATCGAGACTCTGTTGGAGCCGTCGACTCCTGGCCAGCAGGATATCCGGTTCGAAGCTTGCGACAAGGTGGATTCCCACTGGAGCGCGGTTGCTGCCGGACGAATCCGGCTCGGGGATGCCACGCTGGGCGGCTTCGGTCAACTGGACCCCGGCATTTGTGCGGACCATAAGATCGGGCAGCCGGTATTTGCGGCTGAAATTGAGCTGGGCCGACTCCATCCACTGTGGCGTTCCGAACCCAGAGCCAGGCAAATTCCGCGTTTCCCTGCCATTCAGAGAGACCTCTCCATTGTGGTGGACGGTGACGTTCGCTATGGGGACATTGAATCGGCCATCCGGGATACCCAAATCGAGGAACTGCATCGAATCTTCCCCTTCGACCTGTATCAGGGAAGTCGATTGCCGCACGGCAAGAAGGGACTATCGATCAGGCTGATTTACCAGAGACTGGATCGAACGCTGGTGGAGGAAGATGCCAATCGATTCGACCAGGCGGTGTTGGCCAGTCTGAGAGACAGGTTCGGTGCACGGTTGAGGGGATGACGTTGGGAGAGGGATTGGAAAAATTTGCCGACCTCGAGAGCCGGGTTCATCGGATGGTGGAGTTGTTCAAGTCCACCAAGGCTCGGAAGGAAGCCCTGGAAGCGGAAGTCCGGAGGCTCGAATCGGAACTGGAGCGGTTTTCGTCGGAGAATGATCGATTGAGGTCCGAAGTCTCGGAATTTGAAAAGGATCGGGAGCTGATCAAGGAGAAAGTCGAGCGGATCCTGGGCAGTTTGGACGGATGGGAAATTTGAATGGTCGACCTTTGGAGTGCGGACGATGCAAAGGGAAAATGAGGTCAGGCGGGTTGAGATCTGCGACCGGATTTACGCTGTCACCGGGGCCATCGACGGGGATTACCTCGAGCGGCTTTCGGCTTATGTCGACGGCAAAATGCGAGAAATCCAGGAGTCCAGTCGAACCGTCGATACCGTCAAGGTCGCCGTCATGGCGGCGCTGAATATCGCCGATGAACTGTTTCAGCAACGGGATCGGGCCGAGCAGGCAGAAGTCGCTATCGCGGACAGGAGCAGCCGCTGCTCCGATATGCTGGACGCGTTGCTTCCCGAATGGGAGACGGATCGCCGGGAAGACAGGTCGCACTCCGCCGGCGCCTCGGAGGATAGGGGATGATAGGGGCTTGACCTGGAGATTCGGCATTCACTAGAATCCTACCACCCTGCAATGTACGTGTAGGCATGTATTATTTGAACCAACACCTATTTGAAGGGAGCCTGATCCTTGCGCGGTGTGCAAGCTTCACCATGTGAAGCTTCCTAATGTTCAAGAAGTGGCGCCCACCTGGTCTCCAGGTCCAAATAAGGTGTCTCACGGCAGAGCGGGGCTTTTCTTTGCCCGGATAGCCCTCCCTCCCTTCAATTGTAATCTCCATCTCCGTCGTCTATGATGGCTTGAGGCCGTCAACTTCCTGAAGCACTTGGCCGTCATGAGGGTTTCCCGGCCATCCCCGCCAAGCCGCTGATCGGATCACTTTCCGCCGGGGGAACATGCCCGTCAAGAATCTGCGGATCCTGTTTATTGGCGACGTCTTCGGAAGACCGGGGAGAGAAGCCGTTCGGGGCCATCTTCTCCAGATTCTGGAGGAAAGACGGATCGACCTGTGCGTGGCCAACATCGAGAACTCGGCCGCGGGACACGGGATCACTCCGCCCTTGGCCCACCAGTTTTTCGAAATGGGCGTAGAGGTGTTGACCTCCGGAAATCACGTGTGGGACCGGAAAGAGATCCTGGATTTCCTGGACCAGGAGCCCAGACTGCTGCGTCCGGCCAACTATCCGCCGACAACTCCGGGCCACGGCCTCTTTGTGGGTGAAACCCGGAGCCGGGTCCCCTTTGCAGTGATCAATCTGCAGGGTCGGCTTTTCATGCCCCACACCGATTGCCCGTTCCGCGTGGGGGAACAGCTCATCGACAGCCTCTCGCCGGACTGCAAGGTGATCCTGGTAGATTTCCACGCCGAAGCCACCGCGGAGAAGCAGGCGATGGGTTGGTTTCTGGACGGCAGGGTTTCGGCCGTGTTGGGGACCCATACCCATGTGGCCACCGCCGACGAGCGCATGCTCCCCAAGGGGACGGCCTACATGACCGATGTCGGCATGACCGGCGCCCACGACTCGATCATCGGTGTCGAGACCGACATCGTTCGATCCAAGTTCATCGACCAGTTGCCGGGACGCTTTGGGCCGGCCAAGCAGAACGTCAGGATCAATGCGGTTGCGGTGGATATCGATCCGGAGACCGGCCGGGCCCAGGGAATCGAGAGACTCTCGGTGCAGGCGGAGTCCCCTTGATCGCCCCCCATCGCCTCGGCAGAAGCCTCACCAGGAGCATTGCAGAATGTTTGATCAACTGACCGAGCGCCTGCAGAGAGTGTTCAAGACTCTTCGAGGTGAAGGCAAGCTCTCTGCAGCTCACGTCACCGGCGCCTTGCGGGAGATTCGGCTGGCTCTCCTGGAAGCCGACGTCAACTTTCGGGTGGTCAAGCAGTTCGTGGAGGCCATCAGAGCCAGGGCCACCGGTCAGGAGGTTCTGCAGTCGCTGACGCCGACCCAGCAGGTCATCAAGATAGTCAGGGACGAGTTGGTGGAGCTGCTGGGAGGGGAATCCGCCGCCCTTTCCTTCGCCGGCAAGCCGCCGTCCGTCTACTTGATGGTGGGCCTGCAAGGCTCGGGGAAGACCACCTCTGCCGGCAAACTGGCCCGGTGGCTGGACCGCAACGGTCATCGGCCCCTTCTGCTCTCCATCGATGTGTACAGGCCGGCTGCCAGGGAACAGCTTTCCGTGATTGCCCGGGACCTGGATCTTCCCTGTTACCGGGGAGAGGGCATCGATGATCCGCTGCAGCTCTGCCGCTCGGCCCTTGTGGAGGCCGGGAACAGCGGTTGCGATGTACTCCTGATCGATACCGCGGGCCGACTCCATATCGATGATGCTCTCATGCAGGAGCTGCAGCAGGTCAAGGATCTGGTGGTTCCCACCGAAACCTTGTTGGTGGCTGATGCCATGACCGGTCAGGACGCCGTCAAGAGCGCCGGGGAGTTCCACGAGCGCTTGTCGTTGAGCGGCGTGATTCTCACCAAGATGGACGGCGATGCCAGGGGCGGGGCGGCCCTGTCCATACGGTCGGTGACGGGACAGCCGGTCAAGTTTGTGGGAGTGGGCGAGAAATACGATGCCCTGGAGCTTTTTCATCCCGATCGGATGGCTTCGCGCATTCTGGGGATGGGGGATGTGCTTTCCCTGATCGAGAAGGCAGAGGAGACCATCGATCGTGAAAAGGCCGTGGAGCTCGAGAGGAAGGTCCGAAGCGATTCCTTTACGCTGGAAGACTTCCGGGATCAAATGAGGCAGATGCGCAAGCTGGGGTCGATGGAGCAGATTCTTTCCATGCTTCCTCAGGTGGGCGTCTTCAAGGAACTCAACAAGGTCAAGGTGGACGAAAAGGAACTCCTGCACATCGAAGCCATCATCAATTCCATGACCCCCAGGGAGCGAGCCCACCATCAGATCATTAATGGAAGCCGGCGCAAACGCATCGCTCGCGGCAGCGGCACTTCGGTCCAGAAGGTAAACCAGTTGCTCAAGCGCTACGTGCAGGCGCGCAAAATGATGAAGCAGATGAGCAGCGGCAAGATCGGGAGGCGTCTGGGACGGTTGAAGCTGTCCGGGTTTCGATAGTTCATGACCACTCGAATTGCTCTTGTCGGGCTTGGCGGGCCAAGGGCCGGAACCTACCTGGAGTGCCTCAGGCAGATGCCCGAAGTCCAGCTTGCGGCCGTGGTGCAACCCGGGTCCTGTCCGAGTGTGAAACCGGGCGGAAAGTTTCACGGGCTGGCCACTTACCCCCACCATCGAAGCCTGTTGGAGCAGTTTCCCGCTGAAGGGATGGTCATCTGTGATTCGGGTGGCCGCCGGAAGGAAACCGTGGCGGACTGCCTCCGCGCCGGCAAGCCGATTCTCTGCGAAACCCCGATCTCCGAAGCCTTGGTGGAAGCCCGTGAAATGTGGGCCATTTCCCAGGCTCACGACGTGCTCTTCGGGGTTTGTTTTCCAGCTCGCTTGAGCTCGTCCTGCAGCCGGGTTCGGACACGAATCCTGCAGGGGAGCCTGGGAAATCCCTTGACCGTCAGGGTCCGTAAGTCAAACGGGAGAAACGGGTTATCGTCGGGAGACTTTTTCGGAGGGGATAGCGGCCTGCGGGAAAATTCCGGAACCGCCCTGGTCGATACGCTGCGGTGGCTGTTGGATGGAGAATTCACCGTGGCAACGGTCATGGGCTCCGGGGAGGGAACCGGTGAGTGTTCGGCGTGGTTGCGCCTGGAGATGAATCATGGCGCCGTGGTCACCATGGAAAGGAGCCTGGTGGATCCGCCTGGAGTCGTCCAGATGGCGGGGACGGTGCGTCTCGAGATCTGCGGTCCCCGGGATCGCCTGGATTTGGAGTTGTTCGCGGGTGCGGACTCCGCCGGGTTGGACTCTGGTTGCGACTGGTCCAGGGAAACACCGACAGGGCGGATGCTGGCCAATTTCGTGGAAGCCGTCCGGGGCCGGACGCGAATTGCGGCCGGGGGAATGGACGGATTACGAGCCATCGAGGTTGTGGAAGCTGCCCGGCGTGCCTGGAAATACCGAACGCCTGTGGTGCTCTGAGTCGGTTGAGGGAGGTGTGTCATGCAATCAGGTCGGAACAATCCTGCTCTGGGTGGCGGCGACTACGCACTGGGACTGGTCACCTGGAACTTGGGAAAGGACTGGGATCTGCCGGCCCTGATCGAGGCTTGTGAGGAGACGGACTTCCGTGCGGTCGAGCTCCGCACGACCCACCGGCATGGGGTGGAACCCCACCTGAGCCGGGAAGAGCGCGTTGCCGTTGCCAGCCGTTTCGGGTTCTCTCCCATTCGCCTGCTGAGCCTGGGGACTGCTTGCGAATACCACTCCACTGACTGGAGCGTAGTCAGCCGGAATGTGGAAGAGACCAAGCAGTTCGTGGAACTGGCTCACGATGTGGGGGCTCTTGGAGTGAAGGTGCGCCCCAATGGGATTCCCGGCGAGGTTCCGGAGAGTCAAACTCTGAATCAGATTGCGGAGGCCCTGCGGGAGTGCGGCCAACATGCTCAGGGCTACGGCGTGGAAATCTGGCTGGAAGTCCACGGGCCCAAGTCGAACAGTCCGGCTCGGGTACGGAGGATCATGGAGCTGGCCGATCATCCCATGGTCGGGGTTTGCTGGAACTCAAACCTGGAAGACGTCGAGGAGGGTTCGGTGGCCCAAAGCTTCGACCTGTTGAAGCCCTGGTTGAGGAATGTTCACATCAGGGAGCTTTGGAGGAAGGACTACCCCTGGCGGGAACTTTTCGACCTGCTCGCGCAGGCGGGTTACCGTCGATACACGCTGGCCGAGATTCCAGCCAGCCCGGACCCGGTTCGCCTGATGCGTTACTACGAAGCGCTCTGGAGCGAGCTCAAGGGATAAGGGCGAGTTAAGCCCTGATGTTGACCCAGACATGTACGTGGGGACTGCCGCGGAAGTACCAGACCATGTTCTTGCTCTGTAGCTGCCAATTATCCCAGATGCCGTCGTTTCCTACATCGCCGCTGCGATAGAACGACAGGCTCAGTCCATCCAGCTTGCCCTCCTTCTTGATGTAGCGCATGGCTTCCTCGGCGTCTCGCCGGCGAAAGGGCAACAGCAGGTCGGCCAGCACTTCCTCGACCAACTCCACCTGGTCGCGGCTCATTTCCGAGACGGGCAGGCCGGCCAGTTCCTCATCCAGTCTCACGGTTCGAGTCTGCTGTTCCTTGCGGGGATCGGTGAGCAGCGCCATTTGGCGTTGCCTGCCGTCCAGGGCCTGGAATACCCGGTTGGCCGACTTGGCCTGGTACCAGTAGACATTGCCGGGATGGTCCGGAGCCTCGTAGAAGTCGCGGGCTGCATGTCCATAGAAGATCGGTCCACCAAAGGCGGCTCCTTCCACCGAATCTCCGTCGCAGCGCATGGTGCAGTGTCGTCCGGTAAGAACGAACTCGAACTTTCCCGTTGCCGGTCGTCCGAAGATGGCGATGGAGTAGTTGCCCAGGCTTCCCCCGTCCTCCTTCATGTGTTCCATGACCTTGTCCACGTAATCCGGATTGTGAACCCCTTGAAAGATCTCTTTGATCATCGCCTGCTGATCAGCCGTGTAGAACCGGTTGATCTTGTGAGGCGTGATCGCCCAGTTGTTGTCCACCTTGGAACGAAGGGGGTGATCGAAGGGGAACGTCATGACTTCCCGTTGTTCCTCCGACAGGCTCTTGTAGAGCGTGGCCACAAGAGTCTCAGAATTGGGAGGGGCTTTGGCGGCGGCCGCTGACAGCGCCCAGCCAGGAAGGGCTGCCCGGGCCGCCAGTCCCACTCCTCCCAGCACGGCCGCCTTCAGAAAAGTCCGACGCTCTCCGATTGGGAACCCGGTTGATGCCGGCCTGATTTGATTCCGCATGACTCCTCCTTGCGCCTGAAGTCGTAATGGAATGCCGAACGATGGTGGTTTGAACGTATTATACACCCGGCTTCAGGAATTTGGTGGGGTAAGCGGGCGGGAAGGAGGAATGCCCTACGGGTGGGTCGATGGTGCCCAGGGACGGAATTGAACCGCCGACGCCAGCCTTTTCAGGGCTGCGCTCTACCAACTGAGCTACCTGGGCATCCCGCGGCATTGGCGCCTGCGCCGCTTGCGCCAAAGCCTCGGAAGTATAGTGAATGTCCCCTGGCATTTCAAGCATCTTGGGGGACCCGCGTGGACCCCATCAGTCGTCGGTCTCGCTCTCGATCCAGGCACGCACCTCGTCGAGCGCGTCGGCGAGCGCCCTGCGCCTGCGCCTCAGGGCGCTGCGAGTTCGGAGCGGCATCTTGCGCAGCGCGAAGAAGGCACGCACGGTGCGCCAGACGGCGGATTCCCGTTCGAATGCCAGTGTTCCCAGGACAGCCAGAGCCACCAGGGCGAGTCCGATCGCAACACCGGTTGCCGTCCCCGTCAGAGTGCCTGCGGAGGCAGCCAACGCAACAATCCAGGCGCCGTGAATCAGACCGCCGCCGATGACCTGAAATACCGCTCGGCTCTCGAGGTTCGGCGCCCACCGGCCGATCCGTCCGGTGAGCCAGTAGGGAAGGGCAAAGACGACGACGGTTGCCATGGCCATCGGGCCCAGCAGCAGAGAGAGGAGCCCTTCCCGCAGGGTGAAGCGGATGACCTGGCCGGCCGGGATGCGTTGGTCGAGGTCTCGTTCGCGGAGCCTGAAGCGCGCCAGACTCGCCCCGAATTCCTCCACCTGCGCCATGATTTCGGCCAGCCGGGCCGGGTCCCTCCGGCGCAGTTCCGCCATCCCCGCGGCAATCAGGCGGCGACGGCCCAGCCGCTGCCGCGCGTCCCGCGACGCTCCGCGGGCGGCGGCGTAGAGGCGGTCGATGCGCTCGACGATGGGCAGGTCGTGCCGCGGCTCCGCCTCGACCATCAAGTGCTTCAGGCGGTGCTCGATCCGGTCTGTGAGAGCCCGTACGACGGTCGCTTTGTCCTCCGCAAATCCTGCGGCGAGGTCCGCGTAATCCACCGTGCGCCCGAACACCGCTGTCACCCGGGAGCGGAAGCGGGCCAGCGCGTCGAAGTTGAGCCCAACCGGCACGATGCTCACCGGGTGCCCGGCGGCGCAGCTTCTGAGCGCCATGCGGGCGGCGCCGGTCCGCAGCGGCTCGAGTCGGCCTCGGGCGTGACTGGTGCCTTCCGGGAAGAGACAGATGGCCTCGCCGGCCGCGAGCGACGCCGCTACCGCCGAAAACATCTCCAGGTTGCGGGAGGTATCGACTCCGGGGTCCTTCTTGCGGTAGACGGGAATCGCCCCCGAGCGGCGGATCAGCGGGCTGAGCGGGTGCCGCGCGAAGAGCGTGGACTTGGCGAGGAACCGGACGGGGCGTCCGGCCGTGGTCTGAATGACCGCCGGGTCGATGAGGGTGTTGGGGTGGTTGGCAACCAGCAGCAGTGGTCCGTCCGCTAGCGGGCCGCCGATGCGTTCGACCTTGTAGTAGGCGTACACGCCCAGCCGGCCCAACCCCCACACCCATGATCGCGGAGGGGTCGTTCCGGCGGGCACGGTCGGAGCGGCCGTCATGGCTTCTCAGTCGCGTCTGGTGGCCGGGAAGCGGGAAACGGAGTATCAGGAGAAGCAAGCCTCGACTACAACTTGCGCTCGGCCGAAAGGCCCTTGTCCTTGGGGACGCTCAAGTAACCGATGATGCGATTCCTTCGGACTTCATTGACCACCAGCTCGTAGCGCAACTTGGTGGGGCCCACCAGAAATTGCACCGGCTCGTTGATGGTGCGCCGCTTCTTCTCCAAGGTGTTGTCGTCGACCACGATGCGGACGTTGTAGCGTTGCCTCCTGCGATTGGTCTTGGTCACCCCGATGCGAATATCTCCGACCAGGGCAAACCCCTTCTTTTTCTGAATGTCGAACTCGTAGAAGTTCCGCTCGCCCTTGAGACGCAGTTGCTTGAGCTCATCCTTGTTCCTGGCGATCTGCTGGGTCAGGGTGGCGCGAACGTCAACGATCTCGCGGCGGGCGCCCTCCAAGGCCTTGCGCGTGGCCTCCACATCGGTCTTGACCTTGCTGACATCCTGGTTGACGGCGCCGAAGCGGTTGTCGGAGGCGCTCTTCAACTCGGAAAGCTGCCGGGAATCGGCTTTTCGGGCGATTTCCACGTTGAGCTGCTGCACCGACCGCTCCTGTTCCTCCCTGAGTCGGCGGGCCGCGGCCCGGGCGCGGTTCAATTCCTTCTGGGTTACACCCAGCCGGTTCTGCACCACCGTGAAATCGGCGGTCAGGGCGCCCAGACTTTGTTCGAACTGTTGGTCCTGCTTCTGTTGCTCGTCAACCGCCTCCATCATCTCGTCTTCCAGGGCGGCCACCTGGTCCTGGGATTCCAGGATCTGGTCCTTGTTGCCCAGAACCTGGTAGATCAGAAAGATCTGCAATCCCAGCAGAACGATGAAGCCGAACAATCCCCAGCGAGGCGTGGACCGACCCGCCATACCGGTCGAGGCCGGCTGTTTCGGCTTGGGTTGGTCGAGGGGCTTGCCGTCCGTGAAGCTGTTCATGGTTGTTCTCTCCTTTCTCACTCAAACCTGCTGGAGATCAGCTGATCGTCCCTGAGCTTTTTAAACCGGTAGCTTAGCAATGTTCAGCCTGAATTCCCATGAAAAGATGGCTTCCTCCGCCGGCGAGTTGCTTCATGGTTGGAACCGACTATCCCCCAAGGGAGGCGACTTGATGAAATCGGACTTCTGTTCCTAAAATGTCGTCGGTTTACGGAGTTGTTCCTGATGAAGGCTCTCATGTTCGCAACCGGTACGGCCGCTGTCCTGCTGCTGGTATCCGGCCTTTCGTCGTCTCCCCCGAGTCAGGGAGGGTTCCGGCAACGGACCCTCGCCATCGGTCGGGAGGCCTACCGCTACCAGGTATTCCTTCCGGACGGATGGCAACCGCGGAAACGTTGGCCCGTGGTACTTTTTCTCCACGGCAATGGCGAACGGGGGGATGACGGTTGGCGCCAGACACTGGTCGGAATCGGCCCCGCCGTTCGGCGGAATCCCGAGAAGGTTCCGGCGATCGTTGTCCTGCCGCAATGTCGCCGGGGAATGTGGTGGACCCACACCCGGATGGAGAGCTTGGCGCTGGCAGCTCTGGAAGAGTCGGTTCGGGACTTTGGCGGTGATCCCACCAGAATAGTCCTGACCGGAATCTCCATGGGAGGGTACGGCGCCTGGAGTCTTGCGGCCAGGCATCCGGGAAAGTTCGCCGCACTGGCTCCGATCTGCGGCGGCGTGGTGCCGCCCCCAGGAGTCAAGGTCCCTGAGGATCATCCGCCGGTGGAATTCTCCCCCGACCCCTACCGCAGCATGGCCGTCAGAATCGGCTCCACGCCGGTCTGGATATTTCATGGAACCGACGACCCGCGGGTTCCGGTTTCGGAATCACGGAGAATGGCCGGGGCGCTACGGGCACTGGGGAAGCCCGTGCGCTTCAGCGAATATGCCGGAGTCGGCCACGATTCCTGGGAGCGAGCCTACGCCGAACCCGATTTCTTCCCCTGGCTCTTGTCGCACCGGTCGGTCCGCCCATAGCCTGCATCTCCGATTGAGAGGGCAGTCCGTCAATGGGGCCTGCGCAGGCCGCCGCCTGCCCGAGCCGGGCGCAGGCCGCTGGAAGGCTTGAACCTGAGAGCCGCGCGACCCGTTTGCCTTCGTCCCGATCCTTTCCCTATAATGGCCCCGTTTATACGGTACTGGAACGGTGCGATCGGCCGTCCAGGAACCGTTCCAACCCCTGCGACAGACACCGGGTCCCAAGTGGCTCAGACACTGGCGGAAAAGATATTCTCCAACCATTGCGGGAGAGCCGTGCAGGCCGGGGATTTCATCCTGGCGGACCTGGATCTGGTCATGGCCCATGACACCACCTGCGCCTGGGCTCTGGAGCCTTTTTACCAGATCGCCCAACGGGTGTTCGATCCGAAAAAAATCTTCATTCCCTTCGACCACGCCTTTCCGAGTCCCAGCGTGGCCATGTCCAGGTTGCAGAGTCAGATCAGGGAGTTTGCCGATGAGCAGGGCATTCCGGTGGTGTATGACGGGGTGTGCCACCAGGTCATGTCGGAGCGCCTGATCAATCCGGGCAACCTCATCCTGGGAGCCGACTCCCACAGCCCCACCGGCGGCGGCCTGGGAGCCCTCACCATCGGGGTGGGTTCCACCGATGCGGCCATCGCCATGGCCACCGGCAAGAGCTGGTTTCGGGTTCCCCGGACGATCCGGGTCACTGTCAGCGGGGATCTGCCCAAGGGGTGCTATTCCAAGGACGTCGTGCTGGCCGTGGCCAGGGAGATGGGGCCTGACGGGGCCAACTATCGGGTGATCGAATACGCGGGGCCCACCGTGGAAGGCTTCAACGTCCCGGCCCGGTTGACGCTGACCAACATGAGCGCCGAAATGGGGGCCAAGGCGGCCGTGGTGGCCCCTGACGACCAGACCCGAGCCTATCTCGAGGAAAACCATCGACTCGTGGACTTCGAACTTCTGCGCAGCGATGCGGGGGCTTCCTTCGAACGGGAGCTTCGCTTCGATGTTTCGGACCTGAAACCCATGATTGCCTGTCCCCCGGATATCGACAACGATGTGCCGGTGGAACAGGTCGAAAGCGAGAAGGTTGCGGTGGATCAGGTCTTTATCGGGTCCTGCACCAATTGCCGCATCGAGGACCTGGAGGTCGTTCACCGAATGTGGAAGGGGAAGCGGGTGAAAGAGGGATTGCGAGCCATTGTCACCCCCGCCTCGCGCCGGGTCTACCTGCAGGCGCTCCAGCGAGGGTACGTCGAGGAGTTCGTCAACTTCGGGGCGGTGGTCTCCAGTCCCGGTTGCGGCCCCTGCCTGGGCCGGTCGGGTGGCGTGCTCTACGACAACGAGGTGTGCGTTTCCACCAGCAACCGAAACTTCGAAGGACGAATGGGCAGCCCCACGGCCAAGATTTTCCTGGCCAGCCCCGCGACCGCGGCGGCCTCGGCCTTGACGGGCATCATTACCGACCCCAGAAGGTACGTTGCCTGAACGAGGTTTCCGATCCGATGAACTGGAAGTTCGGGGACAACATCAATACGGACCTGATCACTCCCGGACGTTACAACATCACCACCGACCCCAAGGAGTTGGCCAAGGCCTGCTTCATCGAATATCGTCCGGATTTCCGACAGCAAGTTCAACCCGGCGACTTCGTGGTGGCCGGTCACAACTTCGGCTGCGGCAGCTCGCGCGAGACGGCGGCGGTGGCCCTCAAGCACTCCCACCTGCGAGCCGTCATCGCCAAGTCCTTCGCCAGGATCTTCTTTCGCAACGCCATCAACCTGGGGCTTCTGTGTGTCATTGCCGATACCGACTCCATCGAGGCAAGCGACCGCCTGGAATTGAACATTCGGGCGCAGGTGCTTCGCAACGCCAGCAGGGATCGGACCATCCCGATTGAAATCCCCGGCATGATGCTCCGGCTCCATCAGGAAGGCGGCATCATCAACTTCCTCAAGAGGAACGGTCTCTCCGCTCTCGCCGACCTGGAGAAGTTTTGAGCCGGGCCGCCCTGGCAAACCAGGTTCAGGCAAGTGGAGAGTGAAGAGTGGAGAGTGGTCAGCAGAGGGTTTTGGGAGCAGGCAAGTGCTGCCCCCGCCCTGCCGTGCGGATCATTCGAGAGTGAAACAGGGAGGCGTTAAGAAAGACGAACCACGAATGAACACGAATAGACACGAATACGAATGGATCTCTTTCCGTTTTTCTTCGTGGCCTATCGGCAACAAGGACCCTGTCCCGTTGATCAGGTAATCTACCTGTTGAACATCGATGCACAGGATGCACAGGATTAACAGGACGAGGCGCTGTTGCGCGGGATGCTGACTGGCTGCGTTTTCCCTCACCCGAACCCAAGGGGCGTTCCCTTTGAGTGGGTCAAGAACATTGTCTTGCTTCGTGTGTCTTCGTGGTCCTTAGTGTACCTTCGTGGATAACTCTTTTTCCCCCGTCCCATGCATTTCGAAACCAGGTCGTTTCAGGCAAGCCGCGCCCCCGCCCCCGACGACGGGGCGGATCATCCAAAGGTGAAGAAACAAGGGTTATTTCACGCGAGCGCCTTGTGACGTGGCCGCACCCTCAAAAATTCTGTGTCAAGATCAACAAGATGCTGAACGTGTCGATCACGAGACTCTTCACTCTCCACTAGCCACTCTTCACTGTTGTTTCAGGCAAGTTTGAGGAGGCACACTCGCGAATGGAACCGCTAGCCAAACCGAGGGCCTTGGTAGTGACCGTCAGCGACTCCGCATCGCGCGGGGAGCGTGAGGACCTTTCCGGTCCTGCTGCCTGCGAAGCCCTGGAGGCGCTGGGGTGTGAGGTTCTGGACCGCGCCGTGGTCCCGGACGAGCTGGAGAGCATCAGGGAGTGCCTGTTGAAGGGCTGCGAGGTTCACAAGGCCGAACTGGTGGTGACCACCGGCGGGACCGGCCTGGCTCCCAGAGACGTCACGCCTGAAGCCACCGCCTGCGTCATCGAGAGGGAAGTTCCCGGGCTGGCCCAGTTGATGCGGTCGGAGGGGATCAGGAAGACCCCCAGGGCGGCTCTCTCTCGCGCCCTGGTCGGCGTGCGCGGCGGGACTCTCATCGTCAACCTGCCCGGCAGCGTCAAGGGGGTGCGGGAGTCCCTCGACGCCTTGCAGGCGGTGCTGCCCCATGCCCTGGAGGTCATCTCCGGGAACACGGTCCGCTGCGGCGGGTAGGCGGCAGTCAGACCTTGTCCGGAACCACGTACGGCGGACGATAGGAGCGTTTCAGATATTGATTGGCTTCCCGGTCGTCGGAAAATCGCTCCTGTCGGGGATCGAAGGTCAAGGTTCGGCCGGTGCGGTAGGCGATGTTGGCCAGGTGGGCCAATGAAGACGAGATGTGTCCCTCCTCGATCTCGGAGTTCAGGTGTTGGGGCTTGCGGGATCTCACCGCTTCAATGAAATTCGCATAGTGGTTGCCACTCTCCTCGCGGGACGGACCGGGCTCGCGCTTTCTTCCCAGGAAGGTCTTGTAGGCAAAATACCTGGAAATTTCGACGTACCCCTCGGAGCCGTAGATAAAGGCCCCGACCTGACTGTCGCCTTCCGAGTTGGTGATCCAGTGTCGGACTTCGAAAGTCAACAGCTTCTTCTGCTCGGGATATTCGAAGCTGGCCATCTGGACGTTGGGGGTTTCCTGGTCGTCGTCAAAGAGGAAGTGTCCCCCCATGCACTGCGCCTTCCGCGGAAGCCCCACGCCCAGGCCCCAGCGGGCCAGGTCCAACTGGTGGGGGCCCTGGTTTCCGATGTCTCCGTTGCCGTACTCCCACTGCCAGTGCCACTCGTAGTGGAAGCGGTTTCGCGTGAACGGCCGACTTGGGGCCGGCCCGATCCATAAATCGTAATGGACCCCCGGCGGCACGGGCTCCACTTTGGCCCTCCCGATGCTCTTCCGCCACTTGTAGCAGAGCCCTCGCGCCATGTAGACCTCCCCGATCAGGCCCTGGCGGATCTTCTCCATGGCTTCCTGGAGCGCCGGGCTGCTGCGGTTCTGAAAGCCGACCTGGACGATACGGCCGTACTTGCGAGCCGCCTCCACCATCTTTCGCCCCTCCCAGATGCCGTGACTGCTGGGCTTTTCCACGTAGACATCCTTGCCCGCCTGGCAGGCCCAGATGGTATTCAGGGCGTGCCAGTGGTTGGGAGTTGCAAATGAAACCACGTCGATCTCTTTCTCTTCCAGGAGTCGACGCACATCCACGAAGGATTGAGGTTTCTTGCCGGTGAGCTTCTCCGCTTCGGCCACTCGCCGGCTCAAGATGTTTTCGTCCACGTCGCACAGGGCCGCCACTTCCAGGTTGTGGTGCCTGAGCTGGGCGAAATCCCGTATGTGACCCGCGCCGCGACCGCGCAAGCCCACCACCGCCACCCGAATTCGGCTGTTGGCTCCCTGGGGGCCGGAAGCCCGGGCCAGCCCGGAACCGGCCGCCGCCAGAGACGTCATCAGAAAGGTGCGCCGATTGATTGCTTTCATGAGGCTTTCTCCGGAAATAGTGGTGAGGACCTTGGCAACATTGTAGCAATCCTGGATTGCGATCGACATCCCTTTTGGAATGGGTCGGAACGTTTGGACCGCGAGCGTCGGCCTGTCAGGGCACCAGGAGGAGAGGGTATTACCGGACCGCCCCGAGGGAATCGGCAGGATTTGGCGTATAATGACACCGAGACCGTCTTGTTTGTGACGCGGGAGTTGCCATGGCAATCGCATCGGCTGCCTTCGAGGAGCGGTATTTCTCAATCCTGGAGCGAGCTTCCAAGCCGGGCCGTTATATCGGTGGCGAGCCCAACATGGTTCGCAAGGATCCGGAGACGGTTCAGGTCCGTTTCGCCCTTGCCTTTCCGGACGTGTATGAAATTGGAATGTCTCACAACGGCTTGCGGATGTTGTACCACCTGCTGAACGGTATCGAGGATGTCTACGCCGAGCGGGTCTTTGCGCCCTGGGTCGATATGGCCGACCTGATGCAAGCCGAAGGATTGCCGTTGTTGAGTCTCGAAACCAAGACGCCGATCGACCGCTTCGATCTGGTGGGGTTTTCTCTCCAGTCCGAGCTGACCTACATCAACGTTCCCTACATGCTGGATCTCGCCGGAGTTCCCCTGCGTTCGGAAGACAGAGGCGAAAGGGACCCGCTGATCTGCGCCGGCGGCCCCTGTACCGCCAATCCCGAGCCTCTGGCGGACCTGGTGGACTTCTTCGTTATCGGGGACGGGGAAGAAGTTGTCCTCGAGCTGGTGGATCTCTGCCGGGAGGCCAAGCGGAACGGACTGCGACGCTGGCAGATCCTGGAGCAACTGGCGACCCTTGGAGGCGTCTATGTGCCGCAGGTGCACCAACCCGAAGCCCCCTGGACGGTGGAGCCGAACCCGGCAAAACCCCGCACGCTGGTGCAGAGACGCTGGGTGCAGGCCTTGTCACCCGACTTCTACCCCACCAGGCCGGTGGTGCCGGTGATCGACGCCGTTCAGGATCGCGTGAGCGTCGAGGTCATGCGGGGGTGTACCCAAGGGTGCCGCTTTTGCCAGGCGGGTTACTGGTACCGCCCCACCCGGGAACTGGAAGTCAACGACGTCATGCGGCTGACTTCGGAGATGCTGAAAAACACCGGGAACCGCGAGGTTGGACTGCTCTCGCTTTCGACCGCCGACTATAGCCAGGTGGAGTGCCTGACGCGGGAAATGTCTCGTTCGTTCTCCCGGGACAAGGTCTCCATTTCGCTGCCCTCCCTGCGAGCCGACGCCTTTTCCGTCTCGCTGGCCGAGAACGTCGGAGAAGTCAGAAAGAACGGGTTTACCTTTGCCCCCGAAGCCGGGAGTGTTCGCTTGCGACAGTTCGTGAACAAGAACATCAGCAACGAAGAGCTGTTCCAGGCCATCGAGACGGCCTACAGGCAGGGGTGGAACCTGATCAAGCTCTACTTCATGATCGGTTTGCCCAGCGAAACCGAGGCCGATATCCGCGAGACGGTGGATCTGATTCGCCGGGTCGGCGGGATCGGAAAGCGGTTCAAAGGGCCGCGCAAGGTGAATGCCAGCATCGGCACCTTTGTTCCCAAGGCGTTCACGCCGTTTCAGTGGGATCGGTTTGAAGACCTGAAAGTGACCACCCAGCGTCTGGATTACTTGAAAGCCAAGGTGCGGTTTCCTTTCGCCCGACTCAAATGGCATGACCCGGCCGAGTGTTTCATCGAGGGTGTCCTTTCCCGGGGAGACCGCAAGGTGGGACGAGCCCTGATACAGGCCTACCGGCTGGGTTGCCGATTCGACGGCTGGGACGAAACCTTCAACTACCGGCTTTGGATGAGAGCCTTCGAGGAAAGCGGCGTCGATCCTCACTTCTACAACCGCGATATCGCTTTGAATGAAGTGCTGCCCTGGGACTTTATCGATATCGGAGTCTCCAAGCGGTTCCTGTTGACGGAGCGGGAGCGATCCTACCGCAAGATACAGACCTACGATTGCAAGTGGGGAGACTGCCGGGGATGCGGCATCCCGGGCAACTATGAGGACATCAAGCTGGCCGGTATTCCCGTGGAAGAGGAGAGGCCGGTGGAGGTCCATTGGCCCCGGGCAGAGGGGAGTGGCCGGCCCGCGGAAAACCCCGCAGGCTCGAACCCGGTCCCCGATCGGGATGTCCAGGCACAGGGACCGCTGGTCCAGATCACCCTTCCTGTAGATTCAAGGGCCCCCAAGACCCGAGAGGAAGACCGGCCATCGGGAGTGGCGGCGCTGGCTCCGTCGGCTGAAAGCCTGCCCTCCCGACCCTACCTGGTCCACTATCGGAAGGAGGGGCCGGCAAGGTTGCTGTCGCATCTCAACGTCCTCAAGCTGCTGGAGCGTGCCTTGATTCGCTGCGACGTGCGCTTGAAGTTCACTGAAGGGTTCAACCCCCGGCCGAAATTCACGGCCTCGCCCGCCATTCCCCTGGGGATGTCCAGCCGATCGGAGTACCTCCGGTTTGAGGCCTTCGGGGAGTTGTCCGAATCGCTGGTCGCTCAACTCAATGACTGCCTGATCGAGGGGCTCGAGGTTCAAACCGTCGAGGCTGCGGAGGAGGGCAAGAAGATGCGGATGACCCAGCCCCTGCAGGTCAGTTATCGGGCCTGGCTGCCCGACGGCGCCGCCTCGTCAGCTGCAGAAGAAGTCGCCGAATTCACCGGCCGCGTCCATGATCTGATCAACCATCTGGCCGATCGCGCTCGCGGCAACGCCTTCTACTGCAATACTTCCGAGCACGAGAGAATTGCCGATCTGAGGGTGATACGCGAAGAGCCGCTTGCCTTGAGCTTCACGCTCTCCCTCAATCCCGAAACAGGCTCCGTGATGAAGGCCAAGAATCTTCTGGGAGAAGTGCTGGGTTGCCCGGAGACTCTCTTGAGCCGGTTCAGATTCTCGAAGGAGTCCCTGTCCTTTGACGCTTCGGCTGCGGCGAAGCCGGCCTCTTCTGCCGCTCACTCCTGAGTCAACTTGCAAGGCTGATGTTCGAAGGCGGGTCAGGAAGCCTGCCCGTCCGCGGAGTCCGATCCCCCAACGGAGTTCACAGACGGAGCCTCTTCCTGATTGCGGTTGCGGTAGCTGCTGCAATCCACGCAGGTTGATTCGCGCCAGTTCGATTTCATTTCCGGGTGGTCGCAAACCAGTCTGCGGTTGTACTGGGTACGGGATCCAAAGAATTCCCTGGGAGCTCTCTCCCTGGAAAAGGCGCAGCTCCGCAGTTTCTTGAGGCCGGCTTTCATGGTCGGCTAACGGAGTCGGGCGGTGGATCGGAAGAGCGGGAGGCATCTCCCAGCACACGGAAGCGACGGCTTCGCTGAAGCACCAGTTGCTCGGCGGAGAGCGACTTCAACGTCTCCAGGCCCTCTTTCAACTGTCGATCCACCGAAGCGGCAGTCTGTTCGGGGTCGTTGTGGGCGCCGCCCTCGGGCTCGGGGATCACCTCGTCCACAATGCCCAGGCGCTGCAGGTGGCTCGAGGTGATTTTCAATGCATTGGCAGCCTCTTCAACCCGCGACTGGTCCTTCCAGAGAATGGCGGCGCACCCTTCGGGGGAGATCACCGAGTAGTAGGCATGTTCCAGCATGTAGACGCGGTCCCCGATCCCGATTCCCAGGGCTCCCCCGCTGCCGCCCTCCCCGGTAATGGTGACCAGGACCGGCACGGTCAGACGGGCCATCTCCCGCAGATTCTGAGCGATCGCTTCGGCCTGTCCCCGCTCTTCCGCTCCGATGCCCGGGTAAGCTCCCGCCGTGTCGATGAAGATGAAAATGGGGCGGTCGAACTTTTGAGCCAACTGCATCAGGCGCAACGCCTTGCGGTAGCCCTCCGGCTTGGGCATTCCGAAGTTGCGGAACAGCTTCTGCTCGGTATCCCGCCCCTTCTGGGTCCCGAGTACCATGCAGGGTTCCCCATGGAAGCGGGCCATGCCGCCAATCATGGCGGGATCGTCGGCAAACCGGCGATCCCCGTGCAGTGGTGAAAAATCGCTGAAAACAAGTTCGATGAAGTCCTGGACGTGGGGTCGCCGGGGATGGCGGGAGAGTTGGACTCGATGCCAGGAGGTCAGTTCCGCCGGGGATTCCCGGCGCAAGCCCTCAAGGCGCCGGCGAAGCGCCTCCAGGTCTTTCGCGGTGCCGTCGGAAGAAGGTTGGCGAGAGAGTTCTTGGATCTGCCGCCGGAGGTGCTCGACCTCGTGGCGCTGATTTGCGGTGTCTTTGGCCATGGTGGACTCCGGTTCCACCGAAAATTAACGGCGAACCGAACCCGCCCCGCAAAGGGTCTCTACCTGGCGGACGAACCGCCCGTCGGCCTTCACCCGACCCAAGTGCCTTGATTGCAAGGTTATCAGATAGGATTGAGGGTGTTCAAGTTGAAAGGTGACACGGCTGTCGCCCGGGTTTTCCTCCATGATTGACCGCAACCTGGCGGGCAGATCCTGGGCCATGGTCTCCAGTTTGACGTAAATGGTCACCGGCGGGGCCGCCTGCGAACCATCGATAGGCTGGATCTCTCTGACGATCACCTTGCGATTTCCCGAGTCTTCCAGTTCAAGGACGCCCCGGACCACAACCGCCGCCTCCGATTCCATCAGCGACTCGCAACGTTTGAAGAGGTCCGGAAACACCACGGCGTCGACCGAGCCGCTGAGGTCCTCCAGGGAAAGGGTAGCCATCCGATCGCCCTTCCGTGTCCTCAATAGCCTCAGAGAGCTGATCATGGCGCCGACCTGGATTTCCTGGCTGGTCTCCAGTTCGTTGATGTCCTCGACCTTGGTGGAAGTCATCCGCTCGATCTGTTCCACGAACTTTTCCAGGGGGTGTCCCGTGATATAGAAGCCCAGGGCCTCTTTTTCGTTGGAAAGGATCAGCGGCTGCGGCCACTCCGGGGTGTCGGGAAGTTCCCGGGCGAGCTGGAGCGACCGGTCGTCGCCGGAGGGAGCGCCGTTGAAGCCGGGGAAGAGTCCCCGCTGGCCCGATTCCCGGTCCCGCTGGATCCGCTGGCCCGAGTCGATGGCGCGGTCGAGCGAGGCCAGCAACTGGGAGCGGTGGCCTCCCAGGGAATCCAGGGCGCCGGCCTTGATCAAGCTCTCGATGACCCGCTTGTTCAGCACCCGCAGGTCGATCTCCTCGCAGAATTCGAAAAGGGACCCAAACCGGGAAACCCGCTTTCTGGCCTCCAGTATGGAGACAATGGCATTGGTCC
Organism: Terriglobia bacterium; assembly: GCA_963665655.1. Classification (GTDB taxonomy): domain Bacteria; phylum Acidobacteriota; class Terriglobia; order Versatilivoradales; family Versatilivoraceae; genus Versatilivorator. Next base: position 763,501 of record OY762429.1, on the reverse strand, counting down.
CCACGTTCTTGATGGCCCCCAGCCCGAACCGAATATCAGGCCCGGATGGAGTGAAGTGCAGGTCGCTCACGTTGACGTCGGGAGGGAGGATCTTGATGCCCAGGTCCCGGCACTCGTTGATGTATTTCACGATCTTGTCGCTGTTGTTGATTTCGCTGGTCAGCAGCGCCGACATGAAGCAGACCGGATAGTTGGCCTTCAGGTAACCGGTCTGGTAGGCCAGGATCGCGTAGGCGGCGGAGTGGGCCTTGTTGAACCCGTAGCCGGCAAACTTCACCATCAAGTCGAAGATGCGCGCCGTCTTGCGTGCATCGAATCCCCGGGCTCGGGCGCCTGCGATGAATTTCTCGCGCTGGGCTTCCATTTCCTCCTGCTTTTTCTTTCCCATGGCGCGTCGCAGCAGATCCCCTTCAGCCAGCGAATAGCCGGCCAGCTTGTTGGCGATCTGCTGCACCTGCTCCTGGTAGAGGATGACTCCCAGGGTTTCCTCGAGAATCTCTCTCAGCTCGGGCAGGTCGTAGGCCACCTTCTTGCGGCCGTGCTTCCTCTTGATGAAGTCATCGATCATTCCGCCTCCGAGAGGTCCGGGGCGGTAGAGCGCATTGAGAGCGGTGAGGTCTTCCAGCTTTTCCGGCTTGAAGCGCCGCAGGATGTCCTTCATGCCGGCACTTTCAAACTGAAAAAAGCCGTTGGACAACCCCTTGGAGAACATCTCGTAGGTCTTGCCGTCGTTTAGCGGCAAGGTTGCCAGGTCGACTTCTTCGCCGGTGGTCTGACGGATGAGCTTGACGGTCCGGTCGAGGACGGTCAGGGTGGTCAAGGCCAGAAAATCCATCTTGAGCAGCCCGATCTCCTCCAGGTAGTCCATGGCGTACTGAGTCGTGATTTCGTCCTTGTTGCTCTTGTAAAGGGGCACGATCTCCGTCAGGGGCACGGGAGAGATCACCACGCCGGCGGCATGAGTGGAAGCGTGGCGCGCCATTCCCTCCAGCCGCATGGCAATGTCAAAAAGCTCGCGTACCCGTTCGTCCTTGGCGATCATGGAGCGCAAGGCCGGTGTTGTCTCCAGAGCCCTGGTCAACTTCATGCCGATTTCCGCCGGAATCAGTTTGGCGATGCGGTCCACCTCGGCGTAGGGCATGTCCAGGCCTCGGCCCACATCCTTGACGGCAGCCTTGGCCGCCAAGGTTCCGAAGGTGACGATCTGGCAAACGTTGTCGCGCCCGTATTTCCGGGTCACGTAGTTGATGACCTCCTGGCGCCGGTCGGTGCAGAAATCGATGTCGATGTCCGGCATGGAGATCCGTTCCGGGTTGAGGAATCGCTCGAACAGCAATCCGTGCTGCAAGGGATCGATGTCGGTGATCTTCAGGCAGTAGGAGGCCAGGCTCCCTGCCGCCGAACCTCTGCCGGGACCGACCGGAATCCGCTGCTGCCTGGCGTAGCGCATGAAGTCCCAGACAATCAGGAAATAGCTCGGGTAGCGCATCTGCTTGATGATTCCGATTTCATGCTTGAGCCGCTCCTCGTAAGCCTTCAAAGGGAGCTTCAGCCCTCCGCGAGCCTGCAGAGATCGCCAATAGGGGGTCCGGGCTTCGAAACCCTCCCAGCACGTCTGCTCGAAATACTCGTCCAGGCTTTTCTCCGCGGGCACCTCGAAGTGCGGAAAGGTCTGGCCTGCTTCTTCGAACTGAAATTGGCACCGTTCGGCGATGGCCAGAGTTTGCCGGATGGCTTGCGGGTGGTCCCGGAAGAGGTCCGTCATTTCCCGCGCGCTCTTGACGTAGAACTGGTCGGTGGCAAAACGCATGCGGTTGCCGTCGCTCATGGTTTTGCCGGTCTGGATGCAGAGCAGCACCTCGTGGGGGCGGGAGTCCTGTTGGGTGACGTAGTGGCAGTCGTTGGTGGCCACGATGGGAATGTCCAGGGACTTGGCCAGCCGAACCAGCTCGGGGTTGATGCGCTGCTCGACCTCCAGCCCCTGATCCTGAAGCTCGATGAAATAGCGGTCCTTGCCAAAAATGTCCTGGAATTGACCGGCAGCTTGACGGGCCTGGTCATAGTGTCCTTCGGCCAGGTTGGAGCAGACCTCTCCGCTCAGGCAGGCCGAAAGGCAGATCAGCCCCTCCTGGTGCCGGGACAAGAGTTCCTTGTCGATGCGCGGTTTGTAGTAGAAGCCCTGCAGGAATCCGTGGGAGACCAGTTTGACCAGGTTGCGGTACCCCGTGGAGTTTTCACAGAGCAGGACCAGGTGGTGGTTGGACTTGTCACCGCCCGTGCGTTCTCCGGCCGCTCCTCGCGCCACGTAGACCTCGCAGCCGATGAGGGGCTTGATCCCGTGTTTGCGAGCCGCCTTGTAGAAGCTCATGGCGCCGAACAGGTTGCCGTGATCGGTGATGGCCGCCGCCTTCATGTCGAGCTCCGACAGCCGCTGCATCAGGGGCTCGACTGCGCAGGCGCCGTCCAGCAGGCTGTAGTCGGTGTGGAGGTGCAGGTGAACGAAGTCTTCTGAGCTCATCGGTGTCTCTGGTTGAAACAGGTGATGGAAGCCCGCCGGGCGATTGCAGGAACAACCCATCGACGGGCGCGATCCTTGGAGTGGGGTTCACTCCCACTCGATGGTGGCGGGCGGCTTGGAGCTGATGTCGTAGACCACCCGGTTGATTCCTTGAACTTCATTGACGATTCGGGTCGAGATTCTCTCCAGGACGGAATAGGGCAGCTTGACCCAGTCGGCGGTCATCCCGTCCCTGGAGTGTACGGCCCTCACCGCACAGGTGTATTCGTAGGAGCGTTCGTCCCCCATGACACCGACGCTCTTGACGGGCAAGAGCACGGCGAAAGCCTGCCAGACGTCCTGGTAGAGCCCGGCCCGCCTGACCTCGCCAACGACGATCTCGTCGGCCTCCTGGAGGAGCTTCACCCTGGATGGGGTCACCTCGCCCAGGATGCGAACAGCCAGTCCCGGCCCCGGGAATGGTTGCCGTCCGACCACTTCCTCGCTCAGGCCCAACTGCCTGCCGACGTTGCGGACTTCGTCCTTGAAGAGATCGCGCAGGGGTTCCACCAGCTTCAACTTCATCGTCTCAGGCAGGCCTCCGACGTTGTGGTGGGACTTGATGGTGGCCGAGGGGCCCTTGACCGAGACCGATTCGATGACGTCGGGGTAGAGGGTTCCCTGAACCAGGAAGTCCACCCGGCCCAGCCGGCGGGCTTCGCCCTCGAAGACGGCGATGAATTCCTTTCCGATGATCTTGCGTTTGCGCTCGGGATCGGTCACTCCGGATAGCAGCTTCAGGAATCGATCGCCGGCGTCGACTCCACGGACATGGAGTTTCAACTGGTCTCGCATTCGGGAAAGTACCCGGGCGTACTCATCGTTCCGCAGCACGCCGTTGTTGACGAAAATGCAGGTCAGATTCTCGCCGATGGCCCGACCCACCAGGACGGCGGCCACCGTGGAGTCGACACCGCCGCTGAGGCCGCAAATCGCTTTTCCCCGGCCTACCTGCCTGCGAATGCGATCGACGGACTCTTCGATGAATTGGGAGGGTGTCCAATCTCCGCGGCAGCCGCAAATCTGGAAGAGAAAGTTCTCCAGTATCCGTTTGCCCTCTTCGGTATGGGCGACTTCGGGATGGAACTGCAGACCGAAGATGGAGCGTTCAGGATTCTCGGCCGCGGCCAGGGCATTGGCGGAAAGGCCGGTCGGACGAAACCCCGGAGGGAGCTGGACGATGTGATCACCGTGGCTCATCCAGACGTTGGATCGGGTCTTGATTCCCTGGAACAACGGACTTTCGGACTCGAGATTGAATTCCGCCAAGCCATATTCACGCCTGCCTGCCGCTTCGACCTTGCCGCCCAATTCCAATGCCAGGAGCTGGAATCCGTAACAGATCCCCAGGACCGGAGTGGCCAGCTTCCAAAGTTCGGCGGCGGTACGGGGAGCCTGGTCTCCATAGACCGAATCCGGTCCACCTGACAGGATGACACCCTTGGGCCGGCGCTGCCGGATCCGCTCGAAGGGCAGGTCAAAGGGAACGATTTCGCAGAAGACGTTGGCTTCCCGAACCCGGCGGGCGATGAGTTGAGTGTATTGCGAGCCGAAGTCCAGAATGAGAACGCAATCGTGGGAAGGGGGCATTACGGAGGTCCCTGGGGGAGACGGTTGGATTATATGCGAGCCGGATGGCTGGCTTCAATAAGTCACCGGTGTGATTGAACCCAATGCCAGAAAGAACTCCCGGTTCCCCTCGGCCCCCAGGATCGGGGAGGGAACCGTCCCCACGAGTCGGTACCCCAGATCCCTGGCGCAAGCGCCGACTTTGTCGACCGCCAGGCAGTGCTTTTGAGGGTCTCGGACAATTCCACCCTTTTCCACCTGACCCTTGCCCAGTTCAAACTGCGGCTTGACCAGGCAGAGGACGCGAGTTGCGGGCTCTTGAAAAACATGGAGCACGGGTAGAACCAGGCAGAGCGAGATGAAGGACAGGTCCAGCGTGATCAGGTCAACGGTCTCTCCTATGTCTTCAAACTTCAGGTAGCGGGCATTGAGTCCCTCCAGGCTGCGGACCCGGCCATCTTTTCGCAACTTCCAGTCCAGTTGGTTGTGCCCGACATCGACCGCATGGACCCTGGCGGCCCCCTGCCGGAGCAGGCAATCGGTAAACCCGCCGGTGGAGGCCCCGACATCCAGACAGATCTTTCCCCCGACCTCGATTGAAAAATGCTGCAAAGCGTGCTCTAGCTTCCGGCCTCCCCGGGAGACATAGATCCCGGCCGCGGACTTGAGGCGAAGCCTCGATGTCGCATCCACCCGGGTTCCGGGCTTGTCGATCCGTTGCTCGTCAGCCAATACGGAGCCCGCCAGGACCAGGGCCTGGGCCTGATGACGGCTCTGGGCCAGGCCGCGGGCCAGCAGCAGCTTGTCGATCCTTTCCTTCATCTTGGGTTGACCCGCAGTTCTCACCAGGCCAATAGGGGTCATGGCTGCGTGTCGCCGGGAAAGGGTTCCCGCTCCAGGGCCCCTTCGCTCTTGCGGACCAGGATTTCGACCTTGCGTTCAGCTTCGTCCAGCTTCTCCTGGCAGAAATTCTGCAGCTTCACTCCCTCCTCGTACCTCTCCAGAAGGGTTGCCAGCGGCAGTTCGCCGCTCTCCAGGATCTTGACGATTTCCTCAAGCCGTTTCATGGCCGACTCAAAGTCTTTGTATTGGGTCATGGTTCACTCTGCTCGGCAGTCTTGCCGAGGTCACGGGAGGTCTCGATGCGCTCCACCCGCGCCGCGATATTCCCTTTGGAAAGAGTAACGGAAAACGGATCTCCTGTTTGCAGCCGGGCCGCGTCTCTGAGAATGGTCCCGCCGGCGTCACGGCAGATGGAATAACCCCGGTTCAGCACGGCAGCGGGGCTCAGGCCGCGCAGTGTCCCCGCTTGCGCCGAGAGTCGAGCCTGAAGGGCTTGCAGGGTGAAGCGAATCCGGGTGGCGGACCGCTCCGCCAACAGGTTCAGGGCCTTTCGTCTTTGGGTCACCAGCTGGTGCAGGTTGAAGCGTTCCAGACGCTCGGCTGCCAGGCGCCAGATCTCCCTCCGAGATGTCAGGATGTTCCGAGGCCAGCCGCTGAGACGAAAGCCCATCTCGTCCAGCCACTGCCGCTGCGAACGGATGCGGCCCTGCGCCGACTCGAAGGCACGATTGGCCGACATCTCCAGCACCCGGTTGCGCAATCGGCTGAGCCGGAGCTGCAAGGTCTGTTGCAGCCGACCGTGAAAATGGCTTAACCGGGTTGCCAGCTCTTCCCGTGTCGCAGCCACCATCTCGGCTGCGCTGGTCGGAGTCGAGGCCCGAATGTCGGCGACGAAATCGGAAATCGTGAAGTCGACCTGGTGACCCACCGCCGAGATTACGGGAACCCGGGAGACCGAGATGGCTCTGGCGACCGGCTCCTGGTTGAAGGCCCACAGGTCTTCCATCGACCCACCGCCGCGGCCGACAATGACGAGGTCTACCTCGGGCATGCCGTTGAGGGTGCGGATGCCGGCGGCAATTTCCTCGGCGGCCCCCTCGCCCTGGACCTTGGCCGGAAACAGCAGCGTGGGGATGGGTTGGCGACTGCGGTTCAAGGTCCGCAGAATGTCGTGAATCGCCGCTCCGGTCGGTGAGGTCACGATCCCGACGGTTCGAGGGAGGACCGGCAAGGGTCTCTTGCGGGCTTCGTCGAACAGGCCCTCGGCCTCGAGCCTGGCTTTCAATCGATCGAAGGCGATCTGCAGGGCGCCGATCCCTCTGGGTTTGATGGATTCGGCATAGAGGGAATATTCGCCGCGGAGTTCATAGACCCCCAGGCTTCCTCGGACCAGAACCTGGTTGCCGTCTTCGAATCGTTGGCGAAGCTGCCGGGCCTTGCTGCGGAAGCAGACGCATTTCAACTGGGACCGAGCGTCCTTCAGCGCAAAGTAGATGTGCCCGGCGTTGGAGACGGTCCAGTTGGAGATCTCTCCCTCGACCAGCACACCCTGAAATTCCCCCTCCAGGAGCGATCTCACCTCGGCCGTGATTTCGGAGACCCCATAGACTCGTTGAGTGGAAAAGGAATCCATGTGTTCTGTGCCGCCCCGGCAGCCGCGGAAACCGGGAGTTACCTCCGAAAGAAGAAAGACAGAATCAGGGTCAGGAGGATGCTGACCACGATGGAGGTGGTCAACGGGAGATAGAGGGTCAAGTTGTCTCGCTTGAAGATCAGGTCTCCGGGGAGCCGGCCCAACTTCAGGAATGACCAATGGCCGGCAAAATTCAATATCAGGCCGGCCGCCAGAAAAACCAGTCCCAGGACAATCAAGACCCTGGCCATATGACCTTTCCTGCCCGGCGGAGTGCTCGGGGGTCCCGGCAAGTCGGTTCCCCACCCTGGCGGGCGGATCATTCGAGAGCGAAACGGCTTTGTTTCAGGCAGGCCGGCGGCGCCAGGCCCTCGTCAGCTAATCCGGCAACTCCGAATCGCTGAAGAAGTACTGGATCTCCCTCCGGGCGTTCTCATCGCTGTCGGAACCGTGGACGACGTTCTTTTCGATGGAGGTGGCGTAGAGTTTGCGCAGCGTTCCTTCTGCAGCCTGTCTGGGGTCGGTGGCTCCCATCAGCTCCCGCAGGCGGACCACCGCATCGGGGGCTTCGAGGACAACCACCACTACGGCGCCCGAGCTCATGTAGCGAACCAGGTCCCGAAAGAAGCTTCGTTCGCGGTGAACCGCGTAGAATCCCGCCGCCTGCCGCGGACTCAAGTGCAGCATCTTGAGGCCCTTGATCTGGAACTCCTTCTCCTCGAACCGTTTCAGGATGTCCCCCACGTTGCCCTGGGCTACGCCGTCCGGCTTGATGATCGACAGGGTGCGTTGCAGACTCAAAGGAAAGCCTCCACATTTCTGAGACAGAATACCAGGGAGCCCCCAAGAATTTCAGGTCGGCAGAATCCGGGCCGTCGTTTCGCCGATGTCTGCAGGACTCCGGGCCACGTGGAGTCCGCACTCCTCCATCAGGCGGATCTTGTCCTCCGCCGTACCCTGGCCCCCGCTGATGATGGCTCCTGCATGCCCCATGCGTCTTCCGGGAGGAGCTGTCTGACCCGCGATGAATCCCACAACCGGTTTGGAGAGATGGGAATGCACGTAGCTTGCGGCCGCTTCCTCGGCTGTGCCTCCTATCTCCCCGATCAGCACAACGGCTTCCGTCCCCGGATCATCCTTGAAGAGGCGGAGGGCGTCCACGAAGGAGGTGCCGATGATCGGATCTCCCCCGATGCCAATGCAGGTCGATTGACCGATTCCCCGGGAGCTCAGTTGCTGAACGGCTTCATAGGTCAGGGTTCCGCTTCGGGAGATCACCCCGACCGTGCCCTCCCGATGGATGGCTCCGGGCATGATTCCGATCTTGCACCGGCCCGGAGAAATGATTCCCGGGCAGTTGGGTCCGATCAGCCGGGATTTCTTTCCGGCCATGAACTGTCGAACCCGGATCATGTCGAGCGTGGGGATCCCTTCGGTGATGCAGACCACCAGCTCGACTCCGGCATCGACCGCCTCCATGATGGCATCCGCCGCCACGGCGGGAGGGACGAAGATCACCGAGGCGTTGCCGCCAGCCTCCCGGCAGGCTTGTTCCATGCTGTTGAAAACGGGAATCCCTTCATGAACGGAGCCGCCCTTGCCCGGGGTGACTCCGCCAACCACCCGGGTCCCGTACCGGATGCACTGGAGGGTATGGAAGGTTCCCTCGCGGCCGGTAATGCCCTGAACGACAAGCCGTGTGTCCTGGTCGACCAGAATGCTCACGCCGTTGACCTCGTGTCCGCGCAACTGCCTCGATTCATATTCTCCCGCGCCTCAAACACGCCTGTTTGGCTCTGTATGATCCGTCCCGTCGCGTGGGGTGGGGGCGCGGCCAAGTGATTAGTGGCCAGTGGTTAGTGGTTAGCCGTGCCTCCGCCCTGGCGGCCGGATCATACGAGAGTGAAACAGGTTTGTTTCAGTTGCTGACCGTGTCGATTAAATAACTATCCACTAACCACTAGTCACTGACCACTGGCCGGGTTCACCGGCCCGATGCCGCCCGAACCACCTTCTCGGCCGCATCCTGCATTCCCGAGGCCACCGTCAGGCTGAGTCCGGATGCCGTCAGGATTTCCCGGCCCTGTTCCAGGTTGGTGCCTTCCAACCGGACCACTATGGGTACTTCCAACTGCATGGACTTGGCGGCTTCCACCACACCCTGGGCCACGATGTCGCACCGCATGATGCCGCCGAAGATATTGATCAGTATGGCCTTGACGTTGGGGTCCGAGAGAATGATGCCGAAGGCGTTCCGCACCTGTTCGGCCGTAGCTCCGCCGCCGACATCCAGGAAGTTGGCGGGAGATCCCCCGGCCAACTTGATGATGTCCATGGTGGCCATGGCCAGCCCGGCCCCGTTGACCATGCACCCCACGTTGCCGTCCAACTTGATGTAGTTCAGTCCGTGCCTGCCGGCTTCAACTTCCAGGGGGTCTTCTTCGTCGGTATCGCGGAGCTCTCGAATGCCGGGGTGCCGGTAGAGCGCATTGTCGTCGAAGTTGATCTTGGCATCCAGGGCATAGAGACTCCCGTCTTCGGTCAGGAGCAGGGGATTGATCTCGGCCAGGGAGGCGTCGGTGGCCTCGAATGCCCGATAGAGAGAGAGCATGAACCGGACTGCGGCAGGGGCCAGCTTGGCAGGCAGGTCCAGGCCGAATGCCAGCTTTCGGGCTTGGAAGGGCGTCAACCCCAGACCCGGCTCCAGCGCTTCCTTGAGGATCAGCTCCGGGCTTTCCGCCGCAACCCTTTCAATTTCGACTCCACCTTCCCGGCTCGCCATGAAGACCACTTTGCCGGCATCCCGGTCGATGGCGATCCCGAGATAGTACTCCCGCTGGATCTTGAGGCCCTCCTCGACCAGAACCTGCTTGACGGTTTGTCCCTCGGGTCCGGTCTGATGAGTGACCAGTTGCATTCCCAGTATCGAATCGGCGACTTCCTGGGCCTCTTCCGGAGAACGGGCCAGACGGACCCCTCCGCCTTTCCCGCGTCCCCCGGCGTGAATCTGGGCCTTGACCACCACCAGTCCGCCCAACTCGCCGGCGATTTCCCGAGCTTTCTCCCTGGTGTCGGCCACCTCGCCGCGGGGCACGGGGACTCCGTGCTCACGCAGGATCGTCTTGGCCTGGAACTCGTGAATCTTCATGGTGGACAATCCGGGGACCGGCCTCGAACGGGATTGCCGAGCCGCCCTCGAAAGCGCCCAAGTATATCGAAAGCGGCCGCCAATTAAAATAATTGGAGAGTGAAGAGTCAGGGTCATCTCATGCTTGTCATTGGTGGCGTGTTCTCCAGGACGTTTGGGGAGGGGAGGTAGGTTCTCCAGGATTCTTGGCTGAGGTAGAGGAGTGATGCGGTGTTGGTGGCCATCGACATCGAGTCGAGTCCGGCCGGAAGGGACCCGTTTGGGCTCTGATGGGGCGGCAACGGCCGGGACCCAGCCGAAGGATCGCAAGGTCGGGGGGACGGTGGGTGGAGTTGGGATAGGAGACGGCTCAGGAAAGGCTCTTAGCCGGGCTCGGCGACCGCGCGGATCGCTTCGGCCCGATCCATGGCAAAGTGCTGAACTGCGGCTTGGACTTGGCGGAAGCCGCGATGGAAGATGATGGCGAGCGCCGTGTGGTTGACGATGGCGTTGTTGGAGGGTCCGTGGCCGGTGTGCATCAGAGAGGCATCTTCGCCGAAGGTCGTGTCCCGGGGGCGGTGGTTCCGGTTCTCGATGACCCAATGGCCACGGTTGAGGGCCAACAGCCGCTCGGCGTCGACCTGTTGCGGGGGCAACGAGGTCAGGCCATAGGTCACCTCGGTGGATGCTTCGCCGGTCTTGACCCGATGCCGCTTGCGGGTAATACGGAACATTTGTCGGACCGACGGGTAGTTGATCAGACCCCGAAGGGGTTTCAGGACCTGAATCCGGCGCTGTTGGATGCGGCCATGAGCCTTCTCATCGTTTTCGCAGAAGTGGGAAGAGGCGTCCTGGTCCCAGTCGATGGTCTCCAGGGTCTGGAAGGTTTCCGGCGCGTTGCCCTTGACGGTGAACAGGTAGTGGGCCCGGTGGCGGTGCCGAATGGCGAGGGCAGTGTTTCGGGTGGTATGCAAGGCGTCGAGAGTGATCACCGAGCCGCGGACGTCGACCTCCTCCAGCAGGGCCAGGACGGCGGCGATCTCTCCTCCCTGTTCGGTGTAGGCGCGAGTGGCGATGGGCATGGCGTTGGCATGGTTGACCAGAGACACGGTCTGGTAATGGGCCTCCCCTTGGCGGTTGGCTCCGCGCAGGCGCTTGCCGTCGGTCGCCAGCGCGGTATTGGAAGGCTGACGCCGCGCGGCCCAACGGTTGACGGCGGCCTGCAGGGCCTCCGGGGCGGTCTCGATCAGGGCTCGATGCAGGGTGGCTCGCGACGGCGGGTGGTAGCGACCGGTCCCCGGGTGGCGCCAAGCGCCGAGGGTGCGCAACTCCTCCTGGTTCAGAGCGCAGGCATAGCGCCAAGTGGCGTCGACGCCGCAGTAGCCGGACAGACGCGCCAGTTCCCAGATCGCCAGCAGGGTTGGCAACTGGAACTTGCGGCCCTGGCGCCGGCGGTGATCCGGGATGGAGGCGAACTCTTGCAGCAACGACGGCAACGGGACCGCCTCGGGAGAGACCGGGTCCGGGCGCTGTGGCTCCCAGCAGGGGCACGGCTGTCGAGCCCGCAGGCGTTTTCGGGCCCCTCGCCGGAGGGGATAGACGTACATCTTCTTGAGGTGGCCGTGGGGCTCGGTGTAGCGGCCGTTGCTGCGCGAGAACCCGCGGGTGCGCCCGACCAACCTCCAGTTTCCAGCCGCATACAGGGTGCCGGCGAACCGCTTGGGGTCGACGAAGGCCTCGGCCAACTCCAGCGGATGGCCGAAGGTCGCCTGCCAGTCGGCGCTGAGGCGCCGCAAATTGGCCGCCATCACCGAGGTGGCCAAGTTCGGGATCGCCCCCGGTCGGGTCAACACCAGCAGGCGGGTGTTGTTGGCAATCAGCCGCAACCGCGGAAACTGCTCTTGCGGGCGCCAGCCGATCCAGCGGTCGCGAGGACGGCACTTGAAGGCGCCCGATTGCCAACCGATCAGGGCCAGCCAACACTTCTGGTATTCGGCCACGTAGCGCAGACCGCGACCGGCAAATTGCTGGAACCCCAGATAGTGACGCTGGGCCATGGTGGCATCCCAGCGGCGGCGCTCATCGGCGCGCGCCAGACGCAGGGTCACCTCCTTGACCGAGGGGGGCAGAATGAAGTCTGACTTTTCCATGCCGGAGCAATACCACACCCAGCATGAAAAAGCCAGCCCTCCCGGAAAATTGCCGGTCTTTTAGCGTGAGATGGCCCTGAGTGAAGAGTGGAGAGTGGAAAGTTACCTCCCCGCCCCCCACGACGGGGCGGATCATTCGAGAGAGAAACAGGCGGGCGTTGATAAAGACGAACCACGAATGAACACGAATAGACACGAATATGAATGGATCTCTATTTTGTCGTTGTTTCAGGCAGGGTGATCCGGAACCAACCGGATTCGGGGTCAATTGACCCTCGTGCTGGAAGCCGGGGGCTCCTGGCTGGAGGTCGGGGGCTTCAGAACGTTCAGCGGCAGCTCCTTCACCATGAAGCCGTCGAGGTAGACCTGCAGAATGTGGGTTCCGTATTCCGAGAAGCCCAGGTTGTTGAAGAGGGTTACGTTGTCGGCGAAGCTCCGCGCATCCAGGGAGAATCGGGAGGGGCTGGTCTTCATGAGGGTCTTGCCCCGTCCGGGTGAAAGCAGTTGAATCCGGGTCTCATGCCGGCCCTGGCCCACCCAGTGATTCAACAGGGCGAACCGGAGCACCGTGGAGGGCAGCGAAGGCAGGTAAATGTCCTGAAAGATGCCCATGATGCTGAGCTTGTTCCCGGCTTCCAGGCGGACGTCGTCGCAGAGAAGCGAATAGGAGAGGTGGACGTGCCCGGTGGACGGCGCTGGATTCATGGCAGGTGAGCTGCTGCAATCGGAGGTGGCAGGGTCATGGTCAACGGAAAAGATCCGTGAATGGGAGGATGACTGCCGGGCCGGTCGTTCCCGGCAATTCAATTCCCGGTGATCGCAGCCAGCAGCCTGGCGTGAATTCCGTCGAAGCCGCCGTTGGACATGATCACCACCTTGTCGCCTGTTTGAAGGCGGGGGGCGATCTGTTGGACGATCTCGCCGGCCGTGGGAAAGCAGTGGGCGTCCTGGCCCTGCTCCCTCAGGTCTCGCACCAACCGATCCAGGTCGAGCCGAAGGTCGGGGTCCAGCTTCTCGGGAGCGAAGATCGAGCACAATATTACGTGGTCGGCATCGGCGAAACAACGGGAAAATTGTCTCTGAAATACCCGTCGGCGGGCCGTTGCGGACCGGGGTTCGAAAATCGCCCACACACGGTCTTGGGGAAATTGGTTCCTGACGGCGGCCAGGGTGGCGGCAATGGCCGTGGGATGGTGGGCGAAATCGTCAAAGACGGTGATTCCGCCTGCCTCGCCGCGGATCTCCAGGCGTCGCTTCACGCTCTTGAAGGAGTCGAATCCCCGGGCAATGGTGCCCCCGGACAGGCCCAGTCGATGAGCGCAGGCCAAGGCCGCCAACGCATTCCTGACATTGAAGCTTCCGGCCAGGGGAATCTCGAACCGGCCCCAATCCCTGCCGTCTCGAAGGGCCCGGAAGCAGGTGGACTGTTTCAGAAATCGTATCGAGGACGCGGTCCATCGGGCAGTCGGGTCCAACCCGAAGGAAATGACGTTGGTGGGAGAATCGGCGCTCAGCCTTCGAACCACCGCATCGTCCCAACCCGCGATCAATGCCCCCCTGGATGGGATAATGTTCAGCAGCCGGCGGAAACTCTGTTTGACGGCCGAAAAATCGGGATAGATGTCGGCGTGGTCGTACTCGCAGTTGTTGAAGATGACCAGGTCGGGCAAGTAGTGCAGGAACTTGGGTCCCTTGTCGAAGAAGGCGGTGTCGTATTCGTCTCCTTCGATCACGAAATGTTCTCCATCGGCCACCCGGAAGCTGGTGTCGAAGTTGCGGGCAATGCCCCCGATCAGAAAGGATGGCCGGAGTCCGGCGGATTCCAGCAACCAGGTCAGCAGGGCCGCCGTGGTGGTCTTTCCGTGAGTTCCCGCCACCACCACCGAGGTTTTCCCCCGGATGAAGACTTCCTTCAGAATCTCCGGCAGGGAGCGGTAGGGAATTTTCTCATCCAGCGTCGCCTCCACTTCCGGATTGCCCCGGGAGACCGCATTGCCGATCACCACTAGATCGGGGCGAGGACTGAGATGGGATGCGGAAAATCCCTCGAGGATGGCAATGCCCCGGTCCCGCAGGAAGGTGGACATGGGAGGGTAGACATTCCGGTCCGAGCCGGTGACACGGAACCCCTGCTGCTGGAGCATGCCCGCCAGCGAGGCCATGGCCGTTCCGCAGATTCCGACCAGGTGGATGTGGCTGACGCCGCGGAGAATATCAACCATCGGCGGACGTCTCCAGTGGGATGGTCGATTGGGTGGAGCCATTCCTCCGGTTGAGAAGGGAGTCGCCGGGATTCATCCCGCGGCCACGGCGGCTTCCTCGAACTGGAGCCGGCGCTGGCCGGAATCCAGTCGAACCTCCACGCCGAAGGGAAGGGTCAGGCACCCGGTGCTGGTGTGTCCGGAATGCAGTCCGTACCAGACGGGGACCTGAAATTCCTGCAACAGGCTCAGGACGATCTCCGGCATGTCCGGCGCCTGACCGGTCTGCCCGCATTCGAACATTTCGCCGAAGATGAAGCCCCGAACTCCGTGTAATTTCCCCGCCAGCTTGAGTTGCATCAACATCCGGTCCACCTGGTAGGGCTTGGCGTTGATGTCCTCCAGAAAGAGAATCCTGTCCTGAGACTGCAATTCGTAGGGTGTGCCCAGGGAGGCGACCAGAAGCGACAGGCACCCCCCGGTCAAGCGCCCGCGAGCGGTTCCGGCTTGGAGAGTCAGGCTGTCGGGGGAGTGGAGGCTCTGGCCGGGCCGAGCTGCGGTCAGACAGTGCAACAGGCTGTCGCGAACGTAGTGGGGCTCGCCCTGGGCGAACTCCTTGGCCACCATGGGTCCGTGGAAGCAGACCAGGCCGCACTGGTTTTCCAGGAACTGCAGCAGGACGGTGACATCGCTGTAGCCCAGAAAAATCTTGGGATGCGCCTGCAGGGTCTCCGGATCCAGCAGTTCCAGCAGGTGCTGGCAGCCATAGCCGCCGCGGGCGCAGAAAATCGCCTTCACCTCGGGGTCGGTGAACAGATCCGTGAGCGACTCCGCCCGTTGCCGGTGGGGGCCGGCAAAGTAGCGGTGCCTGGAAAAGACGGCGTCGTCGTAGCGGATCTGGTAGCCCAGTCTCCGGATCTCGGAGACCCCGCGCAGCAGGTCCTCCCGCCGGACGCACCCCGCCGGGGCTGCGATGCCGACCGTGTCCCCGGGTTGAAGCGGCTTGGCTTTCTGCATGGGTCGAGTGTCTTATTTCCGAGACAGAACGCTAGCGGCGGAGGATCCCCGCCTCCCCGATTCGCTCCAGGATCAGCTCTCCCATCTTGGGATGGGGCCCCAGCGGGGCGCTCAGGCGAATGGTGACCCGGGGGTGGTTTCGGGCTGCTTCCCGGACCATCCTGGGAATGTCGCTGGTGGAGTGTCTCCCGGGACCCAGAAAGTAGGGCTGGACCACGATCGCGTCCACCCCGGCCTGCACACAGGTTTCGAATCCCTGTTGGATGGTGGGCTCCGCCAATTCCATATGGGCGTGCTGGACGATCAGGAAACGGGACTTCTCCCGAACCATTTCGGCAACCCGGCGCACCACTCGATTGGCGTCGGGCCGGCGGCTTCCATGGTCGATAATCAGGAGTCCGGTCTTGGCGGCCATTTCAGGATCGATCCTTCAGCACGGCCCGGGCGATGGTCTCGAGCTGCATGAATGAAGTCCCTTCGTAGATCTTGCCGATCTTGGCATCGCGGTAGAATTTCTCGACCGGGTAGTCTCGGGTATAGCCGTAGCCTCCAAAGATCTCGATCACCTCCGAGGCAATCCGCTCGGCCACCTGAGAGGCATAGTACTTGGCCATGGCCGCTTCCTTCAGGAAGGGTGTGCCGGCATCCTTCATCCGGGCCGCATTGTAGGTCAACAGGCGAGCCGCTTCCAACTCGGTGGAGAGCTCGGCGATCTGGAATCGAATCGCTTGAAACCTGGAGAGCGGCTGTCCGAACTGCTGCCGCTCTCCAGCGTAGCGGGTTGCCTGTTCCAGCGCTCCGGCGCCCAGTCCGATCATCTGCGCGGCGATTCCGATTCTGCCTTCATTGAGGGTTTCAATGGAGACCTTGTAGCCCTTGCCGCGCTCGCCCAGGACATTTTCCGCGGGAACCCGGCAATGGTCCAGCACCAGCTCGCAGGTGCTGCTGGCGCGGATGCCCAGCTTCTCTTCCTTCTTGCCCACCGAAAATCCGGGGAAGTCCTTTTCGATGAGAAAGGCCGTGATCCCCCGATATCCCAGGCCGGGGTCGAGGGTTGCGAACAGAATGAAGAAGTCGGCCTCCAGGGCATTGGTGGTCCATAGCTTCTGGCCGCTCAGAAAATAAGCGCCGTCCTTTTCCACCGCCCGGGTCCGTAGAGCAAAGGCATCGCTGCCTGCGGCCGCCTCCGACAGCGCGTAGGCCCCCACCGAGCCGGTGGCCAAAAGGGGCAGATAACGGGATTTCTGTGTCTGGCTCCCCCAATTCAGCAGGGCATTGTTGACCAGAGTATTCTGGACATCCACGATCACCGCGGCGGAGGGGTCCACCCGGGAGAGCTCTTCCACCGCCAGGACGGACATGAAAAAGCTGCCCTCGGCTCCCCCCCACTGCTGGGGAATCTGAATGCCCATCAAGTTCAATTCGAAGAATTGCTGCAGGAGATCGGGGTCGAACGTCTCCCGCACGTCCATTTCCTTGACACGGGGGCCGATCTCCGCGCGCGCGAAGTCGCGAACCGCATCCCGGAACAACTCCTCCTCGGCCGTCAATTGGGTCAGGGCTTGACTGTTCATGAGAGACAGCCGGGACTCCCGGATTCGAGACCGGCCGGTTGGCCCGAGAGGAGCCGGCATCAACCCCGCAATCGGCGACTATCGGCAGCGACCGCTTCGGTTCCCGCACGGCCTCGTTTCAGACGGGCAACGGCTCCCGGTGGCGACGGAGGAAGTCCAGGGTCACGCGATTGAACTCTTCCGGCCGCTCGATATTGTGCAGATGGCCGCCATTCCGAAATATCACCAACTCGCTGTCGGGGATGGCGGCGGCGACCTCTTGAGCATACATCGGGGGAAGGGCGAGATCAAAGCTTCCCACCGTGATCAGGGTCGGCACCCGAATCTGATGAAGACGCCCGAGAGCGTCATGATCCAGATCCGCCTGGTACTGTTGCCTCAGCAGTTCCCGGTTCGGGAGGTTGCGGACGATGTGCCGAATCTGCTGCTCCACCCGATCGGGATGGCGGTGCATGGTTTCCGGGGTGATGAACCACAGCACGTTGATGGCGTAAAAGGTGGCGAGGTCGAGCGTCTCCAGCAGCTTGAGCTGCGCCCGGAATTTTCTGGCGGCGTATCCGTGGGCTCGTCCCCAGGTTCCATGAAGCTGCAGGGTCAAGACCAGCTCGGGGTGATTGAGGGCCAGTTCCTGGGCGATGCAGGAACCCAGCGACAACCCCGAGACATGGGCCGGGCCCGCATCCAGGGACTCCAGCAGGGCAGCCGTGTCCTCTGCCAACAGTGGAACGCTTAGCGGGGCGGAAGGAGCCTCGGTCTTTCCCGCGCCGCGGTTATCGAAGCGGATACAGTCGAATTCCTTCCGGTAGGCTTCCACCTGGGGGACCCAGCAGGAGCAGTCCAGCCCGGTGCCCATGATGAGGATCAGAGGCGGCCCTTCTCCTTGGCGTTCATAGTGGACACGGACCCCCGTGGGAAGATTGAGAAAGGGCATGGTCGTGAGTGCTTATTCCCCAGACATCGGAAAAGCGATCGATGAGACCGAAGGCCTTGGACAGGGAAGTGCCGCCTTTGAAGAGTAGCCGTGGATGACCCTCAGGCAACCGGTTGAACAGTGTTTCAAGAATCAGACAGACCCAGAAGTCCTTCTCCACATGGTTTTGCAGGGTGTCGAGGCGGGCTGCCGCCGCTTCGAATACGTCGCGCCTGTCCTGCTCCGGCAGGGCAAGAAAAGACTTGAAGGCTCCGGTCATTCGGAAACAGGCTGGTCGCTCGCGATCATGCGAGCCAGCGGTAATGCCCAGCCGGGCAGATCGCGGCGATTGTGTAACAGATCGAGCTTCACGTCGTCGGGAAGATGACGACTCAGAGTCGAGACGATCTCTCCGTCTGCGGCCGCACGCGGGCCCAACCACCGCAATGCCTGAACCACCGGTGCAGCGGGTCTTCCGGCCCACTGCATGACGCTGGGCCCTGCGTGTCGGAATCGGACCGTGCGTCCGTCGATCTTCAGCGTCCTGGAGTGGCCGTCTGTAACGTAGCTGACCTTTGCCGGCACGGCGTTCGTGAGACCCAATTGATTGGCGAAAACCAGGCCATCCAGCATCACGCGGACACCGTCCCGCCGTGACAGGGCTGCGACAGCGGCATCCAGGTCGACGGGCGCGGGTCGATTCAACACGTTGCTGGTTCTGGGCATCGTATAGAGACCGTGTCCGACCCGGCGCAGTAGGCCGGCTTTGACGAGGCGGGACAGAGCCTGGTCAACGGCAACCCGGCTCCCGAGATCCAAAAAGTCCTTGGGTGTGCACACCCACCTTCCGCTAGAGTGTGCGGATACCCTCTTCATGATCTGGCCAGCCACAGCGATCATCGGATGATGCCTCTCAACCCGAGATTATCCGTTGAGGTACGTCAGAAATCTACTATATTTTTCTTACGCCGTCAATGGTGACTTCTTGGTACACTTCGAGGCGGTCCGGCGCTGCCATTTGAAACGCATATCCGTCGACTCAGTTTGAAATTGCGCCAACCCGGAATTTGTGACTAAGATACCAAGCTTTTCCGGCGGCCGGATGGGCCGTGGCAGGAATTCAGCGGCAGGCTTGCAAGCACGCTGGGGTGTCGAAGCTCCAGGAGAGGGTTGTCCCATGCCGGGTCCATTGATCACCGTAGCCCACAGTCCGGACTCGGACGACGCCTTCATGTTCTATGCGCTGGCGAAGAACCGCATCGACAGCGGCGGGTTCGAGTTCCGTCACGTTCTGAAGGATATCGAGACGCTGAATCGACGGGCGCTGGAGGGCCGCTACGAGGTCACGGCCATCTCCTTCCATGCCTATGCCTTCTTGAGCGATCGATACAGCCTGCTGGACAGCGGGGCCAGCATGGGGGATCGCTACGGCCCGCTGGTGGTCTCCAAGAGACCCATGGAGCCCGGCGAACTCAAGGGCAAGGTCCTTGCCATCCCCGGCGCCATGACCTCGGCCTTTCTGATCATGAAGCTCTTCCAGCCCGACTTCAAGCCGGTGGTGGTTCCCTTCGACCGGATATTCGAGGCGGTGGCCGATGATCGTGCCGATGCCGGACTGATTATTCACGAGGGCCAATTGACCTATTCCAGCCTGGGCCTGCACGCCGTCATCGACCTGGGGGAGTGGTGGCACCGGGAAACCGGCCTGCCGTTGCCCCTGGGCGGCAATGCCATCCGCAAGGATCTGGGGGCGACCGCCATCCGACGGATTGCCCGAATCCTCAAGCAGAGTATTCAGTACGGGCTGGACCACCGCGCGCAAGCCCTGGACTATGCCATGAGCTTTGCCGGGGACATGGATCCGCGCCTGGCGGACCGTTTCGTGGGCATGTACGTGAATCAAAGGACTTTGGGATATGGGGCAGCCGAGCGCCGCGCGGTACAATTGCTGTTGGACCGGGGACACCGGGAGGGCATTATCGACCGCCGGGTCGAAGTGGAATTCGCGGACCGGAATGGGCCGGACAATCAGGACTGAATCGGGCCAGGACTATCCCACGCAATTTTTCTCTCTATTCATCACTCATCATTCAGTAGCGTGGGATCACCCTGAGAATGGAGCCTCCGAACGTTGACAGGCTGGAAGAGCTCCCCTTATAATCTCGGGCCACGGAGCGAAGCGTCATGTATGCAGTGATCCAAACCGCCGGCAAGCAGTATCGGGTATCCCCCGGGGAGGTCGTCCGCCTGGACAAGATGGAACGGCAGGTGGGGGATCAGATCGAATTCGACAAGGTGCTGGCCATTCAGGACGAGGAGCAGCACACCATCGGTCGTCCCACTGTCGACAATGCCAAGGTCCTGGGGACGGTGGTCGAGACCGGCAGAGCCAAGAAGATTCGCGTCCTGAAATTCAAGCGCAGAAAACGGTATCGCGTCCTGCGGGGGCACCGCCAGGCGTTCACCGCCGTCAAGATCGACGCCATCCGGACTGAACCACAAGAGGGTTGAAGGAGGAAAGCCCATGGCCCACAAAAAAGGGGTGGGCAGTTCCCGAAATGGCCGCGATTCCAATGCTCAGCGGCTCGGCGTCAAGCGATTCGACGGCCAGCAGGTCACCGGTGGGTCCATACTGGTTCGCCAGCGGGGCACCAGAATCAAGCCAGGCGCCAACGTGGGTCTCGGAAAGGACGACACGCTCTTTGCCCGCATCGGTGGGCTGGTGAAGTTTGAAGACAAGGGACGAAAAGGGCGGTTTGTCAGCATCTATCCCCCGGCAGAATAGAAAACCTTGATCCGGATGAATCCCCTGGAGTGGACTTTCGAAGTTCACGGCAGGGGATTTTGTTTTTGGAGTCGGGATGTTTCTGGATGAGGCTTCCATCAGCGTGAGGGCGGGAGACGGCGGGTGCGGCTGCGTTGCCTTCCGACGGGAAAAGTTCGTTCCCCGAGGAGGGCCGAGCGGTGGCGACGGAGGGCGTGGCGGACACATCTTCATGCAGGCCTCCATGCGCCACAACACTCTGATCCAGTACCGATACAAGAGAAATTTTCGGGCTCGGCGCGGCACCCATGGTCTTGGAAGCAAATGCCACGGCAAAGACGCTCCGGATCTGACTCTGACCGTGCCGGTCGGCACCGTTGCCCGCGACGCCGGCAGCGGCGAACCGGTTCATGACTTCCTGGCTGCCGACGAAAAAATTCTGGTGTGTCGGGGGGGACGCGGAGGTCGGGGCAACGCGCAATTCGCCAGTTCGGTGAACCAGGCCCCTCGCCGATTCGAATACGGTTTTCCCGGAGAGAGCCGCGAGCTCCTGTTGGAACTGAAGCTACTGGCCGACGTGGGACTGGTCGGCTTTCCCAACGTGGGGAAGTCCACTCTGATTTCTCGCCTTTCGGCCGCCAGGCCCAAGATCGCCAACTACCCGTTCACCACCCTGGAGCCGAACCTTGGAGTGGTCGAACTGGAGGACTACCGGAGCTTTGTGGTCGCCGACATTCCGGGGTTGATTGCCGGAGCTCACCTTGGCCAGGGCCTTGGCATCCAGTTTCTGCGCCATATCGAACGGACCAAGGTTCTCCTGCACCTGGTGGATCTGGCGGCAGACCATGGACGCGACCCGGCCGTCGACTACGAGACCGTCAATCGGGAACTGGCCGCCTTCAATCCGGAGATGCTCCGGAAGCCGACCCTGGTGGTTGCCTCGAAGATCGATGCCATGGGCAATTCGACTCACCTGGAGGCGCTGAGCAGAGTGGCGCGGGAGCGCGGCCTGGATTGTCACTCCATTTCAGCGGTTACCGGTCAGGGTCTTGTGGACCTCAAGGTCAAGATCTGGGGCATGTTGGAGAGACTGGCCGCGCCGGGAGCGGCTGTCGCAGGCGGCTATCGATCAAATGAATGACCGGGTGGTTCGAGTCGGCTTGCTGGGAGGAACCTTCGACCCCATTCACCGGGGTCACCTCCAACTCGCGGAGGTCGCGCTGAGGGTGGCGGAGCTGGAGCGGGTCTTTCTGGTGACGTCGGTGCGCCCCCCCCACAAGACTCGCAGGACGGAGGCCAATTTTCTTGATCGGCACGCCATGGTGGCTCTGGCCGCCATCGACCACCCCCGATTGGTTCCCTCCAGTCTGGAGCATGGCCGGGAAGGGAAGTCCTATTCCGTGGACACCATTCGGCAGTTCAAGCAACGGCTTGGAGCCGCCTCGGAAGTTTTTTTCATCCTGGGTATCGATACGTTTCTGGATATTTCAAGCTGGAAGGACTTCGAGCGTCTTCCCCGGCTTTGCCGGTTTCTGGTCTTTGCCCGGCCCGGTTTCGATGAGAGCCGTTTGACCCTGAGAATTCCCGACGCGTTTCTCAGGTCGGTCTGTGTGGTCGACGACCGTAGCCCGATTTCGCTGGATCCGAATTGTCGTTGCTACCTGTATCGTGAGTTTTCCAACCCTGTTTCGTCCTCGGAGGTTCGGGAACGGATTCGGCGCGGGCAGACGGTGAAGGAGATGCTGCCGCCGGCAGTGCTGGAATACATCGGGAAGAACCGGCTTTATAGTGGAGAGTGGAGAGTGGAGAGTGAACAGTGAAGAGTGGAGAGTGGAGAGTGGAGAGTTATTGAATCGACGCGTCAAACAACTTGTTGATGTTGGCGTAGCTGTTTTGGGTGTGTAACCCGGTCACAAAGTGCTTGTTGCTCTCAAAACCCTTCACTCTTCACTCTCCACTCATCACTCGTCACTAACCACGGTACGGGTCGCAAAGGATGAAACAAGGGTGTTTCACACACGAGGTCTTTATTGAACACGGACGAACCCCTTCTCAGTTGTGCGTTTGAAGCCGCCCGGGACAAAAAGGCGCTCGATCTCGTCGTTCTGGATCTCAGGGAAATGGCGGCCTTTACCGATTACTTCATCATTTGTTCGGGAAGCTCGGCTCCCCAGATCCAGGCGATCTCCAACGAGATCGAAGTCAGACTGAAGAACGTTGGCAAAACCCCCGACCACATTGAGGGTTACCGGCAGGCGCAGTGGATCCTGATGGATTATTCGGAGTTCGTCGTCCATATTTTTTCTCCGGACAGGCGGTCATACTACAACCTGGAGCGCTTGTGGCGCGGCGCCGTCAGGATTGACGATTCCAACCCTTCCGCAACTGGCCCCCCCGGTTCGTTGTCGCAAATGTCCTGAGGCATGAAGCTGATTCTGCGGTGGATCGGAAAGACCAGAAATCCTCATCTTTCGGCACTGATAGGTGACTACCAGGCTCGCGTCGGCGCCTTGGTGGATCTGACTCTTTCCGAAGTCAAGGGCGTCGAGTTTCAAGATCCCGTTCGGGCAGTCGAGGCCGAGGGGCGACAACTGCTCAGGGGACTCGGCCGGGATGACTTTCTGATTGCCATGGACCCGCAAGGCCAATCCTTGAATACGGAGGGATTCGCCCAACTCATCGCCGACAGGAGGGAGCACTCCCTGAAGAGGCTGGTATTTGTCCTTGGGGGACCGGATGGGTTGTCAGGAGAGGTTCGGAGCCGCAGCCATCGAGTCATTTCCCTGTCTTCCATGACCTTCAGCCACGAGATTGCGCGCCTGCTGCTCCTGGAGCAGGTTTATCGGGCCTTCACCCTGGTCCATCGCATTCCCTATCACAAATAGTTTGGGGTTTGCCGCTTTTTTGGAGTAGTATTTGCGGTTTCGTTGCCGCATGCCTGGCAGGCGGGCAAGGCTGTTATCGCCGCGGCCACCCGTTCGAATGTCACAGTCATGGATGCCAAGAAGCTGCACCACTTCAGAAAGAAGCTGCTGGCAAAGAAGGAAGAGCTTCACCGGATGGTCTCCAAAACGGAGCAGTATGGTCGGGAGGCGGACGAGGAGAGTTCCCAGGACGTTGCCGACAAGGCGGCCAGCTCCTACACCAAAGAGTTTCTCTTCAGCCATAGCAGCAGCGAACGCTCCATCATGCAACTGGTGGACGAGGCCCTGGACAGGGTCGGCAGCGACTCATTCGGTGTGTGCATCGCCTGTGGAAACACCATTCAAGCCAGAAGGCTGGAGGCGGTTCCATGGACGCGCTACTGCATTAGCTGCCAGGAGAAACAGGAAGAAGGTCTTCTGGAGGAATCCCACTTTTACTAATCCCTCCCTCTCTCTCAGATCCGTAGTTTGAATCCTATCTTCGGGCGTATTCGCCCATTTTTCGATGCGCTGGTTTCAGTTCTGTCTCCCGCCACTTGCGTGGTCTGTCAGAGCTCCGTGGAAACCTTGGGGTGCGGCGTCGTATGCCGGCCTTGCTGGCAGCGCATTGCCCGGCTGGACGGAATTCTGTGCGACCAGTGCGGCTACGCCTTTGCTTCCCGCAATCTGCCGGCCGAGAAGGTCTTGTGCGCGGCTTGCCGCCGGGGCTACTTCCACTTCGATTTCGCCCGATCCTACGGCAGGCTGGAGGATCCGCTCCAGGCGATCATTCACCAGTTCAAGTACGGCTCTCATCCCAGCCTGGCTCGTCCGCTGGCCCGCCTGATCCACACGCTTTGGGTGCAGGGCTATCAGGACCGGGCTCCGGACATGATCGTGCCGGTGCCCCTCCACAAAGCTCGCCAGAAGGAACGCGGCTTCAACCAGGCCTTGTTGCTGGCCCGGCACCTGAGTCGTTGGACGCAAGTCCCTCTGATGGACAGGGTTCTCGTCAGATATCGGTCCACCGCAGTCCAGGCGGGGCTCTCCCGGGGACAGAGGCGCCGGAATATCCAGGGAGCGTTCAGAGTGGCGGATCGGGCGGCCGTCCGCAAGCGGACAGTCCTCCTGGTGGACGATGTTTTCACGACCGGTGCTACCTTGAACGAATGTGCTAGGATGCTAAGAAAACAGGGGGCACATCGAGTCGATGTCTTGACCGTTGCGCGAGTCGTGGCCTGGTCAGTCTGATCGGAGCGAGCCTCATGGCACGGTTCAGTCCCATAGCCAATGCCGCCGCACCCTGTGGGGTCTTGTGGGGCCTGTGGTGCGTACTGGTGCCGTGGGGAATCGAACCGCCCGCCCGTGCAAACCCGGTTTCCCTCCCCGATGAGACCGAGGTTCGGCAGGATTATTTTCTCAGTCCCGACTATCTCCCGCTTCAACTCGGCAATCGCTGGATCTACGATCGGGAGGACAGCCGATTTCAGAGAACCACTCAGGTCAAGGTCGAGATTATCGCCAGGCCTATTCTGGAGTGGACGACTTATTACGTTTTCAATCAGCTTCCATTTGTGCCGGGTCTGGAAGGCGAGCAAAACGTGGTGGTTCGCTACGATCAGGACACTCGTCGGTTCCTTCGCTTGATTGCTCAGGATCAGGACCAGGAGGAAATTCCCCTTTTCCCGGTAGGGGAATCAGCCGACGCCATCCTCGACCAGTCTCCCGGCGATGACGGACTTCCGGTCGCCAACCGTCTGAGCTACCTGACCTGTCCGGATTGTGAGGCTTCAGGCCTGGAGATGATCTTCGACAGAGGTCTGGGGATCGTGGAGGTGGGCGTCTTTTCCGACTGGGGCTCGGAGAGCTACCGGCTGAAATCGGCCTGGGTCAACGGCCGCAATTTCGGTGACCCCATGCAGCCGGAGGCCGAGGCCGAACCGGAGCGATCCAGGTCCGAGGTGGTGATCAGCCGGGCTGACCCGGTGCTGAGCCTGGAACTCCAGAAAAAACCCGAGGCGGTTGACCTGTTGCTTGTCGTCAAGAATCCGACCGACTACTTTCTGAGCTTCAACTTCAACTCAAGCCAGACCTATGACTTTGTGGTCAGAGAGAAGCAGACGGGATTCGAGGTCTGGCGCTGGTCGAAAGGCTACTTCTTTACACCGGTGATCCGCAGCCATGCCCTGCTGCCTCAGAATGAATGGAAGTTCAAGGAAGTGTGGAACTTGAAGGACAACGAACGCAATGACATCAGGCTGGGGTCCTACGAGGCCGTGGCCATACTCACCTCCCAAATACCCCGAGAATCCTCGGCAGTGGAGATCGTGCTGCCTTGACCCACCCTGCTACGAGAGGGTCCACAACAGGTAGGCGGCCACCACCGTTCCCGTCACCGCTCCTCCGTAACAGAAGAGATTGATGGCCGGATTGAGGTGCTTGATTTGAAGGCCGTCGTAGAGGGTGAAGCGAAATCGATGAGCCCAGTGAAATAGCGACAGGAAGCAGAGCAGGAACAGAACCAGGCGGGTTATGGGATGCTGGACCAGCTCCAGCGTTCTCCCATAGTCGGGCGGCTGCAGCCATCCCAGAGGGAAAGCCAACCCGTAGAGAAAGAGGAGAATGGGGATCAGAAAGGCGGCCGCCACACCTCCCCCGCTGAAGAGGGCCCAGAGAAGAGGCTCGTTGGATCGATTGGCCATGGGTCAACCCTGTCGCATGAGAAGAAAAACAATCAGCGCGGAAACCGCCAGCCAGGCCGCGTAGTGGGGAGCGGCCACCAGCAGGTTGGGGAGCCGTCTGCCTCGCAAGCGGACCACCACAACCTTGGGAACTATGCTAAACCAGGTCACCGCGTGGAAGAGCACGAAAAGAAAGCCGATGCCGTTGAGAAACACCAGCAACGGATTCTTGAGCCAGTCCTGGAATCCCTGATAGGCCTCAGGCCCTCCCCTCAAGGCATGAAGCTGCAGCAACAGGATCACCACGTAGAAGGCCACGAAGACACTGCTGAGTTCCCTCAACATGAACTTCAGGTAGGACCACTTCCGGCTCCACCAGAGGGTTGAGACCTGGGTCCGGTGCCACTTGGGATGGTATTGGCGATAAGCCACCGGTGGCTTCATGGCTTGCTCCAGGGCATCAGGAAGGACTTGAACCAGTCCTTGGTGGCCGCGAGCTTGTATAGTTGGATGGCTCCCGCCGGGTCCACGTTCTTGGGACAGACCTCGGTGCACTCTCCCACGAAGGTGCATCCCCAGATTCCCTCGTGCTGGGAGAGGACATCCAGACGTTCCTGCTCGCCCTGGTCCCGGGAATCGAGGTTGTATCGTTGCGCCAGGGCAATGGCGGCCGGTCCCACGAATTGCGGGTCGAGGCCGTAAACCGGACAGGCGGCGTAGCAGATCATGCAGTTGATGCACATGCTGAACTGCTTGAATTCATCCAACTGTTCCGGCGTTTGCAGGAACTCTCCCTTCTCGGGAGCCGGATCATCGTTTCGGACGATCCAGGGTTTCACCGACTGCAGTTTTTCCAGAAAGTCGGTCATTTCGATAACCAGGTCCCGAACCACCGGAAAATTCTTGAGGGGCTCCACGCGAATGGGTCCAGGTGCGTAGTGGGACACAAAGGTGGCGCAGGTCAGCTTGGGTTCGCCGTTGA
Organism: Terriglobia bacterium; assembly: GCA_963665655.1. Taxonomy (GTDB): domain Bacteria; phylum Acidobacteriota; class Terriglobia; order Versatilivoradales; family Versatilivoraceae; genus Versatilivorator. Next base: position 736,590 of record OY762429.1, on the reverse strand, counting down.
CGGTCATGCCACAACTCCCGCACACGCCCATCCGGCAGGACCAGCGAAAGGACAGGGAACCGTCCAGATGGTCCTTGATGTAGTTCAAGGCGTCCAGAACCACCCAGTCCTTGCTGAAGGGGACCTCATAGGATTGGAAGGTGGGCTCGCCCTCCTGCTCGGGCCGGTAGCGAGTTACTTCGATGGTAATCGTTTCAGCCATTTCTCCTCTGGGGTGATGGATTCCCGCGAGTCCATTTGTTCAGAAGCAGTCCGGTCACCTTAAAAAACGCAACCGGCACACCGGATGTGCCGGAACGGTTAGCCCTGTGGTGCTTCAGCTGCCGGCCGGCCGTAAACCCGTTCGCCCGGGGGCCAGCGGGTGATGGTCACCGGCAGGTACTCGACCTGCGGGAGGCCATCGGGGCGGTGCGAGACCAGGGAGTGGGCCAGAAACCTCTCATCGTCCCGCTGTGGAAAATCGATCCGCTGGTGGGCTCCCCGGGATTCGGTTCGATGCAGGGCGCACTCGACCACGGCTTCGGCCACGTCCAACATGTAGGAGAGTTCCAGGGCAGCGGTCAACTCGGTGTTGAAGGTGTGGCTGTGATCCTGGATGGCGACCTGGCGGAAGCGTTCCTTCAGTTCCGCTACCTTGGCCTGAGCCTCTTCCAGCAGAGTCCCCGTCCGGTAGATCCCGGCGCTCTTTTCCATGATGGATTGCATTTCCCCGCGCAGGCCCGCAATGGGCTCGGTGCCGCCGCTGTTGTGGAGAAACTCCCGTTCCAGGCGCTTTTTCTCATCGGCCGCCTGGGCCGCGATGCCGGCGCTCACCGGCTTGTCCTGCAGAGCGTGTTCGGCCGCCGCCTGTCCCGCCCGGGCGCCGAAAACCAGGAGCTCGGTCAAGGAATTGGAGCCCAGGCGGTTGGCGCCGTTGATACTCACGCAGGCCGCTTCGCCGGCAGCGAACAGGCCGGCCAGGGGCGTGGCCCCCTGGATGTCGGTGTGGACGCCGCCCATCATGTAGTGGACCACCGGGCGGACCGGAATCAGCTCGCTCACCGGATCGATGTTCTCGTACTTGAGGCAGAGTTCGCGAACGAAGGGCAACTTGGTGTCGATGATCTTCCTGCCCAGGTGGGTGAGGTCGAGATGGACGTAGGGTCCATAGGGCCCCTCGAGCGTCCGGCCCTTTTCCAGTTCCTTCATGAAGGCTTGCGACAAGCGGTCCCGAGGACCCAGCTCCATGGACCGCAGCACCGGCTTGGGCTGAGGCGTTCCCAGATCGTAGTCCTGCAGGTAGCGGTACCCGTCCTTGTTGAGCAGGAACCCGCCTTCCGCCCTGGAGGCTTCGGTGATCAGAATCCCGGTGAAGGGGAGTCCGGTGGGGTGGTACTGCACGAACTCCATGTCCTTCAGGGGCACTCCGGCACGGTAGGCCAGCGCCATGCCGTCACCGTTCTTGATGTTGGCATTGGTGGTGAACGGGAACACCTTCCCGCAACCGCCGGTACAGAGGATGACGGACTTGGCGGTGATGGCCTGGATCCTGCCCGTCATCAGCTCGATGGCCACCACGCCCTGCACGCGGCCGTCCTCCACCAGAAGCCTGGTGACGAACCATTCGTCGTAGCGAGTGATGGACCTGTATTTCAGGGAGGTCTGAAAGAGCGCGTGGAGCATGTGGAAGCCGGTCTTGTCGGCGGCGAACCAGGTGCGCTCCTTCTTCATTCCGCCGAAGGGTCGAACGGCCACCCGCCCGTCCGGCTCCCGGCTCCAGGGGCAGCCCCAGTGCTCCAACTGAAGCATCTCACGGGGGGCCTCGTTGACGAAGAGCTCCACGGCATCCTGGTCGCACATCCAGTCCCCGCCGGAGATGGTGTCATAGGCATGTTCGTCCAGGCTGTCGCCCTCCTTGATGACGGCCGCGGATCCGCCTTCCGCCGACACCGTATGGCTCCTCATGGGATAGACCTTGGAGACCACCGCCACGCTCAGATCGGGGTCAACCTCGGAAACGGCAATAGCGGCTCTCAGGCCTGCGCCTCCACCACCCACCAGCAGCACGTCATGGGAAGGCATTTCGGTCAAAGGAGTCACCTCGGTCCTTGATCAGGAGAACGGAGACGCGATTCGATTGAGGCAGCGGAGGCGCCGGCCTGTCGAGGGCGGGGCCTCGACGGCGGCGCGGCCAGCAAACATCCGGACTGCATTGCTCTCCGCTGAGAGCGCCCGGCGCCGCCTGTTCCCGCAAGCCTTCACGACAGGGCCAATAGGGTGCTCAAGACAAACCGTCTTTCATGATGTTTCCAGCGGCCCGGTGAGAAATGCGGGCCACAGGGCTTGCCTGTTTCCCTGCAGGATTCTCGACCGCCTGAAGCGGATTGCGTGAGGACTTGGCAGGATGGTTGGGACGTCTCGGGACGCACCAGCCGGGAACAACTACCGCAAGATTACCCCAACCCTTCCCGCGGAATCAAGACCGGATTTGGGGCGGGGGACCAACTGCGGTGGCTAGAGGTTAGCCGGGTCGCCCACTGCCGTGCGGATCATTCGAGGAAAAACGGCTGATTGCCGAATGAAGACGGGGAAGGTAATGCCGGTTGATGATTCTCTGCCATTCATTCCTGCAACGTTGAAGAAAGTCCCGTATTTCCATGCCGTGGTACTCATCCGATCGATCCTCGCACACTACATAGACAGCACATCTGTAGCTGGTCTTAGTGACCTATATCCAAAGTTGTCACCAAAAGTCCAGCTACAGAGGGGACCTCACGCGGCGGGGTCTTTGCGGCTGAAGAGGGCCTGATAGAGGGCGTCGATCCGGGCGTGCAAGGCGCGCAATTCTTGGCGGATTTCGGCTAGGTCCTGGCGCAGGTCCTTGTGTCGGGAGTCTACGTCCTGTCGGATGCTGGCGATTGCCCGCCAGAGTCCTAAACCAACCCCCAGGATTGCGACGACGATAGCGATGGTGTTGGGGTTCATGAGGTTTATCCTATCACGTAGCGCCCCCTGCCTCCAGGTACTACGAATCGCTGGGTCTGGAGAATACGGGGACTTCAGCGCCACATAGCTTCTCCTCGCCGGCTACCCGTCGCCTAACCACCGGGCCAGCGCCTTGTCCGGATTGGCCAATTCTTCGATCGAGGTGTACCAACTGGCTTCCCAGCCCTTTTCCGGAAGACCGGTGAACACCATCAGGTTGAGGGGATAGCCCTCGCTGTCGGTGCAGCGCCGGAAATCGTCCCGGAACAGGAACACCGGCTTTCCCCAGGCGATCGCCATTCCCAGCTCCACCATCACGCCTTCGTCCGGGGGACAGCCGTTGACGACCGCAAACAATCCATCCGCCTCCCGCACGTCGCGCAGGTCGGCCTGACCGATCCGATAGGCCCAGTCCGGAGTGGTCCGGTCGATCTGGTTGTTGCGGGCAAAGGGCTCCCAGACTTCGGCTCCCATCGATTCCAGGGCCGCCACCAGTTCCTGCAGCGGTCCCCGTCGCTGCTGAGCCGAGAATCCGAAGGGATTGGCCAGATAGAGCGTCTTGGGCGTCGTGGTGCTCATGTCAGCAAATCTCCGATTGGAAACCCCACGTGGAGGTCTCTTTCTCCTCACCGACCCTTGGCAAATCCCTCTTGAGGCTCCGCCAACCCCTTGGTGTGACTTCGTGGACCTTCGTGCCCCTTCGTGGATATCTTTTTACCCTTCATTAGCTTGTGGGTTTGAGGCGAAGCCTCGCTACCCCTACGGCTGCCCGAAACTTCTCTCAGGAAGCCATCGATCCTCTTCCAGTAGGATTGCCCCCCGATGCCGGACACATCGTTGTGGGCGGCGCCGGGAACCGGCAGCCACTCTTTGGGCTGCGGGGCCGCTTCAAAGAGGGCCCGGCCCAGGGAGAGGGGAACCGTCCTGTCCCGGTCGCCGTGAATGGCCAGCAGGGGGCAGCTCAGGCCGCTGATCTTGGGCAGAGAATCGAAAGGGTCCTTCATCAAGAGGCCCACGGGAAGAAGGGGATACCTATGTTGGCCGACATCCGCCGCCGACGAGAAACCCGATTGGATGATGAGCCCGGCCGGCGCGGCCCGTGTCGCCATCTCCACCGCCACTCCGGACCCCAGCGATTCTCCCAGGTAGGCCAGTCTTCGACCCGGCTCCCTGGCGAGCCAGTCCACTGCGGCCTGGGCGTCCCGGTAGAGACCCCTCTCGGTGGGAGTTCCCGGGTTGCCTCCGTACCCGCGGTAATCCAGAAGAAGAAGGCCGTAGCCCAGGCGGTGAAAGTCCCGGGCCCACTCGAGGCGATCGGCGCGGTTGCCGCCGTTGCCGGGAAAGTAGACCAGGGTCAGCGGTTTTTCTCCCGGCCAGTACCAGCCGTGCAACCGGTGTCCGTCCTCTGTAAGCAGTGCGACCTCCTGGAGTCCCCGAAATGCCTCTCCCCGGGGCAAGGGAACCGGATCGGGGTTGGGGAAGTACTGGAGTTTCCTCTGGAAAAGGTAGACGCTTCCGACCAGGACCACATAGATCACCAGCAGGCCCTTCAGGAGCGGCCAGAGGAAGGAGAGGTCGTGCTGGGAAGTCGCCATCAGTTACTTTCGGTCCGGGAGGAGTCCTCCGCCTCCAAATCGGACGGGTCCATCTTCAAGGTGTGAACCACGAAACCCCACTGGTCGGCCACTTCCTCGATGATCTTGCGGGTGGGCTTGCCGGCTCCATGGCCGGCCTGGGTCTCGATCCGGATGAGCACCGGTGCGTCGCCGGACTGGGCGGCCTGCAAGGCGGCGGCGAACTTGTAGCTGTGAGCCGGAACCACCCGGTCGTCATGGTCGGCGGTGGTGATGAGGGTCGGCGGGTAGCGGGTGCCGTGCCGAAGGTTGTGAAGCGGGGAATAGGCCAGCAGCGCCTTGAACTGCTGGGGGTCCTCGGAGGAGCCGTAGTCCGATACCCAGGCCCATCCGATGGTGAACTTTTGGAAACGCAGCATGTCCAGCACCCCGACTGCCGGCAGAGCCGCGCCGAACAGTTCCGGACGCTGGGTCATGACGGCTCCCACTAGCAGCCCTCCGTTGCTGCGCCCGCCGATGGCCAATTGGGAAGGACGGGTGTATCCCTGCCGGATCAGCCATTCGGCAGCCGCGATGAAGTCATCGAAGACGTTCTGCTTGTTTTCCCTGGTTCCGGCCCGGTGCCACTCCTCTCCGTACTCGCCGCCTCCCCGTAGATTGGGGATTGCCAACAGGCCTCCCAGTTCCAGCCAGACCAGGTTGGAGACGGAGAAGTAGGGGGTCAGGGAAATGTTGAAGCCCCCGTAGCCGTAGAGGTAGGTCGGGTGGGGATGCTCCTTTGAGAGGTCCTTCCGGTGAGTCAGGAACATGGGGATTCGGGTCCCGTCCCTGCTCCGGTAGAAGACCTGGCGAGTCTCATAGGCGCGCGGGTTGAAGTCGACGCTGGGCTCACGGAACAGCCGGCGCTCACCGGATTCGAGGTCCTGGTGGAAAATGGTCAGAGGAGTGGTGAAGCCGGTAAAACCGAAGAAGGTTTCCGAGTCGTCTTTCTTGCCGTCGAGGCCGGTGACGGTGCCGAGTCCGGGAAGGTCAATGGAGCCGGCCGACTGGCCCTCGAGCTCATAGAGCCGCACCACGGAGTGGGCGTCCTCGAGGTAGGTGGCGATGAACCGATGGTTGACCAGGCTCACCTGTTCCAGCGTTTCGGCCGATTCCGGGATGACTTCCCGCCAGTTTGACCGCCCCGGCCTTCGAACATCCACCGCAATGACCCGGCCCCGCGGGGCCTCCAGGTCGGTGCTGAACCAGAAAAGGGGGCCCTCGTTTCCGATGAAGCGGTAGGAAGCGTCGAAGTCGTCCAACAGGGGAACCACCTCCGAGGACGGGTCTTCAAGGGCCCGGATATAGACACGGTTTCGCCTGTCGGTGCCTTTCCATACGTGGATGACCAGATAGTTCCCGTCCTCGGTGACCAGAGGGCTGAAGCCCCACTCTTTCCGGTCGGGACGCTCGTAGACCAGCACATCCTCCGACTGAGGGCTGCCGATCCGGTGGTAGTAGAGTTTCTGGTGGTAGTGGGTGTCCGCCGAACCGGCAGTTCCCTTGGGTTCGTCGTAGCGGCTGTAGTAGAATCCCCGGTTGTCATGGTCCCATGAGGCTCCGGAAAACTTGATCCAACGCAACGTCTCCTTCAAGTCCTTGCCTGTCGAGACCTCTCGAATCTTCCATTCCATCCAATCCGAACCGGAGGTTGAGAGACCGTAGGCCATGAACCTGCCATCAGGACTGATGGAATAGTTGGCCAGGGCGATGGTCCCTTGATCGGACAGCCGGTTGGGGTCCAGCAGCACACGGGGCTTTCCGGTCAGGCTGGGAACCGTATAGAGCACGCTTTGGTTCTGGAGGCCGTCGTTCTTTCGGTAGAAGTAGCGGCCGCCTTCCTTGTGGGGTACGCCGTAGCGTTCATAGTTCCACAGCCGCTCCAGCTTCCTCCTGATGGGTCCCCGCTGGGATATTTCGCCAAGGTAATGGAAGGTCAGCGCATTTTGGGCCCGAATCCAGGAACGGGTCTCTTCCGAATCCGGGATTTCGAGCCAGCGATAGGGGTCCGGGACATCGATGCCGTGGTAGCGGTCGACCTGGTCGGCTTTTCTGGACTTGGGGTAGGCAAGCGGACGATTTTCCGATGAAACGCCTGAGGCATCGGTCGGTGGCCGTGTGATCGCCGCCGCCAACCATCCCAGGGACAGTGCCGCCATCAAGACAACCACGGGGGCGAGCGAGCGTTGCATGGAAAATCCTGAATTTGGGAATCGCGGCGGCCCATTGGGCTTGTGCCGGGTGATCGGGCGTGACGCCAGCACCTCCGACTAAAATACAGCAGGGTCCGTCAGAGGGCAATGGGCGTTCAAATCCCTAAAGGGGTTTCAGTGTCATCAGTGGTTCTGGCTGTCAACAACCTTTGCAAGAGATACGGGGAACTGATCGCCGTCGATCGGGCCAGCTTTTCGGTCTATCGCCAGGAGGTCTTCGGCATCCTTGGCCCCAACGGCGCCGGAAAGACCTCCACTCTGGAAATGATCGAGACACTGAGGCCCATTGACGCCGGGACGGTCCTTCTGGATGGACTCGACGTGAGCAGGCATCCCCGGCGGGTTCAGCAGCGGATTGGCGTTCAGCTCCAGTCGGCCTCCTTTTTCGAGAAGCTCAATCTGAAGGAGTTGCTGCTCTTGTTGGGGGAACTCTACGGCCGGGTGGTCGATCCCTTGGAACTGTTGGGCGAGGTGGATCTGCAGGATCGGGCCAAAGCGCAGGTGGAACAGCTTTCGGGTGGGCAGCAACAGCGCTTCTCCATAGCCGCCGCGCTGGTGAACGATCCCATGCTGATTTTTCTGGACGAGCCGACCACCGGACTGGACCCGCAGGCTCGACGACACCTCTGGGGAGTCATCCGCAGAATCCGCTCCGAGGGAAAAACGGTGGTCCTGACGACCCATTACATGGAAGAGGCTGAGGAGTTGTGCGATCGAGTGGCCATCATGGACCGGGGGCGGATCGTTGCCGACGCCCCTCCCCGGAAGCTCATCGGCGATCTCTTGGCATCCGGATTCAAGAAGGAACGGGTGGAGCGGCTGGCCAGCCTGGAAGACGTCTTTCTCCACCTCACCGGCCACGCCTTGCAGGAGGAATAACCCGGAGATCCCGGATGGTTCACCAGACCCGGTGAAAATCGCAGGCGGAGCCTGAAGACCTGGGTCAATGAGGCACAACCGGCAACGGACGGACACTAGATATGCGGCTTCAGTGGAAATTGACGGTGGCTTCTCTGAAGATGTTCACCCGACAGAAGGAAGCCGTCATCTGGACCATGTTGCTGCCGCTCTTCCTGGTCTTTCTGTTCGGGTTTGTCAGCTTCGAGGGCTTGGGAAAGGTTCAGATCGGAGTGGCGGGCGGGAAGGATGAGCTGGCCGGTGGGCTCGTCGGGAGGCTCGGGGAAGTACAGACGGTGCGGGTTACCCGGGGCACGGAAAGCTCCGAGCTGGAGCAGCTCAAGGCCGGGAGACGTCATCTGGTTCTTGTCCTTTCCGAGGAGTTCAATGCCGCCAAGGGGATGGAACTGAGGGTCCTGGTCAATGACGGCACGCCCGAGGAAACCCAATTGGGGCTGCTGATCCTGCGAAAGGTGCTGGACGATGAGACTTTCAGGATGCGTTCGGCGCCCGATCGAGTTCCAATGACCCTCCAATCGGTAGCCAGCCGCCGCTCCAGCTACATCGATTTCCTGCTTCCCGGCGTGCTGTCCCTGGCCATCATGCAGAGCGGCATTTTTGGAGTGGCCTTCGGATTCGTTTCGCTGCGAAAACGGGGAGTCCTTCGCCGCCTGTCGGTGACTCCCATGAGACCCCAGGATTTCATTGCGGCCCAGGTCGCCATGCGGCTGATGGTCCTGCTGGCGCAGATCGTGGTCCTGGTAGGGGTGGGGGTTGTCTTCTTCGACCTGCAGTTCATGGGAAGTCTGCTGGACCTCTTCGCCATGGGCCTGCTGGGCGGAGCCGTATTCCTGGCCATCGGCTTCTTCCTGGCCGGCATCGCCAGGACAGAAGACCAGGTTGTCCCCCTGGCCAACGTGGTTTCGCTTCCCATGATGCTCCTATCGGGGGTTTTCTTCAGCCGCTCCAATCTGCCCGAGCCGGTTCGGCTGGTCACCGAGTTCTTTCCCCTCACCTACCTGGCTGACGGCATGCGAAGCATTGTGCTGGAAGGCTCAGCTCTTCCGGCTCTTTGGCTGCAGTTGGCCGGCCTGGGATTGTGGAGCGTCGTTTCGGTCTGGGCGGCGGTGAAGGTTTTTCGTTGGGAGTAGCCCTGGATTCTCCCGGGCCGAGGCCTGAATCCCCCTTCATGGACTTGCTTTTCCTCCTTCTTGCTGGAGTGGTTCTCCTCAAGGGCTTGCTCGGTGGGCTGCACAGCCTGAGCTACCGGCGCTATCTCGACGGCCAGTTGTCACAGGCACCGCCTGCCTGGATGCCTCCGGCTTCCGTGGTCGTTCCCTGCAAGGGGACCGATTTCGAGTTGCAGGAGAACATGGAGGCCATCCTGGATCAGGAGTTCGAGGACTACGAGGTCATCTTCGTGACCGCCACCGAGTCCGATCCCTCGCTGGCGGCCATCCGCCGGGCGGCTCGGAAATTTCCCCGCCGGCGGGTCAAGTTCGTGGTGTCCGGGGTTTCGAACCAGCGGGGAGAGAAGGTGCACAACCTCCTGCAGGCATTGGACCGGGTGGATCCGGGCTCGAGGGTTCTGGTCTTTGCAGACTCGGACGGAAGGCCGCACCGCCACTGGCTGCGGGACCTCCTGTCGCCCTTGAGGGACCCTGAAATCGGAGCCTCCACAGGATACCGGTGGTTCTTCCCCCGCAGTGGAAACCTGGCCAGCCTTCTTCGGGCCACCTGGAACGGCTCCATAGCCACGCTGCTGGGGGGGCACCGCCACAACTTCGCTTGGGGAGGCTCGATGGCGATCCGGCGGTCGACCTTTGCGGCGGTGGACGTACCGGCATATTGGCGGCATTCCGTCAGCGACGATTACTCTCTGACGGAGGCGCTGCATGCGGCGGGGCTCCGGATCCACTATCAACCACGATGCCTGGTGGCCTCCCATGGAGACTGCACCTGGAGGGAGTTGCTGGATTGGTCCACGCGCCAAGTCATCATTACCAAGGTTTACTCGCGAGGCCTCTGGAGGATGGCGCTGCTGTCGGAGTGGCCCTTTGTGCTGTTCTGGTGGTGGGCTGTGGGCGAGCTGCTGGCGTCGGCCCTTGGGGTGGGGGGAGCGATCCAGAACCGCTGGCTGCAGGGTGCCCCGCTGGTGCTCCTGCTGGTGTCGGTCTGGTTCCTGGGTGCTGTTCGCGGTCTGTTTCGCTGGAGAATGATCTGCCGTATCCGCCCCGAGCAGCGAGAGAGGCTCGAGCGAGACCTTTGGGGATACCTTCTGCTGGGGCCCCTGGCGGCAACGCTGACCGCCTGCAACCTGGCGGCCTCCTTGTTTACTTCCACCATCGTCTGGCGCCGGGTGCGCTACGAGTTGGTGTCCAGCCGTGAGGTGCGGGTGGTTCGGGAAGATTAACTGCCCGCCAGGTGCAGTTGGCCGCAGGCGGCATAGATGTCCATTCCCCTGGGTCTCCGGACATGAGCCGGCAGGCTTTTGCGGGCGAGGATCTCCCGAAAGCGGTTGACCCGATCGGGGGGTGAGGGTCTCAAGCCGCTGGCATTGCCGGGGTTCAGCGGAAGGAGATTGACCTTCGAGCGGAGGTGGGCCAGCAGTTTGATCAGGCGCCGGGCATCGTCGTCGCTGTCATTGACCCCGTCCATGAGGACATACTCGAACGTCACCCGCTGGTTTCCTTTCAGAGGATAATCGGCGCAGGCCTGCAGGATAGCGTCAATGGGATACCTTCGGTTGATGGGCATCAGCCGGTCACGAACCTCATCGGTGGTGGCGGAAAGCGAGACGGCCAGGTTGGGTACTATGGGTGCCTGAGCCAATTTCCTCAACTGGGGAACCAGCCCCACCGTCGACAGCGTAATCCGGCGCGGAGAAAAAGCCAATCCGTCGGGATCGGCCAGGATGATCAGGGACTTGAGGACGTTTTCGAGGTTGAGAAGAGGCTCGCCCATTCCCATCAGCACCAGGTTGGTGAGTGCGGGACGGCGGCCACTCCCCACCGAACCCATGGCAAGGTTCTTGTCACCGAGCACGTAGAGGATCTGCCCCAGGATCTCCGCCGGGTTGAGGTTGCGCCTGAATCCCAGCATGGCGGTCAAACAGAAGCGGCAATCCAGAGGGCAGCCCGCCTGAGTCGATATGCACAGGGTGTTGCGCTTTCGCTCGGGAATCAGGACGCACTCGATCTTCTCCCCGTCGGTCAGCTCAAGCAGGTATTTCTCGGTGCCGTCGCCGGCTCGCTGACGGCGTTTGAGCCGGGGCAGCGTAATCGTGCAGCTTGCAAGCTTCCGCCGCAGGGACCTGGAGAGATCGGTCATCGATCCCGGATCCAGTTGTCTTCGGCGGTACAGTGCTCCGTAGAGCTGGCGTCCGCGAAAGGGTTTCTCACCCCAATCGACCATCAGGGCGGCCAGTTCGTCGGCGGTCAGCCCCAAAAGCTCGCCCCCGGAAGCAGCCATTGCTGGAAGTCTCCTGTTTTCAACCGGTTCAAGCTGGAACCCGGATCATAACAGACGGGTTGGAGGTAGCGCAATCGGCTCTGGAGTCGGGGCGTCGCTATTGGTTGCCGGTGGTGTTGGGTGCTATATTTTCGGCTTCACTCAACCACCCGGTCCACGGCGTGAAGCGCCCGAGGTTGTTGGGCGCGCAAGGGTGAAGCAACCCGCCCTCATTCAGGGCCTGTTGCGTCGGAGGTGTGATGGGCGGAAACCTGCGTTTCCGGCGGCTGCGGTTACGGAATTGGCGGAACTTCAGCAGCATCGAGGTTGCCATCCCGGACCGTCTGTGTCTCATTGGCCCCAATGCGTCGGGAAAATCCAACTTTCTGGATGCCTTCCGCTTCCTGCGGGACCTGGCAGCGCCGGGCGGCGGCGTTCAGCAGGCCGTGGCTCGACGGGGTGGGCTGAGCACGATCCGCTGCCTGGCGGCCCGCAGGCAGTCGGAGGTCGAGATCGGGGTTGAGTTGACCGAGGGGAAGGCAGGGATTCAGTGGAACTACGAGGTGGGTCTGCACCAGGATCGGCAAAGGCGGCCCCTGATTCGCAAGGAGCGGGTCCTGCGCGATTGCGTGGAACTGATCAAGCGTCCCGACGATCAGGATTACGCCGATCCCGAGTGTCTCACCCGGACCAGCCTGGAGCAGGTGAACGCCAACCGGACCTTTCGCGAGTTGGCCGCCTTCTTTGCTTCCATTCGCTACCTGCACATCGTGCCCCAGCTCATCCGCGACGCTGACCGATCGGGGGGAGGCTCGAACGACCCCTTTGGCGGCGATTTCCTGGAGCAGGTCGCCGGGGTTCGGGAACGCACTCGCAACGCGCGACTCCGACGAATCGGGAAGGCACTTCAGATGGCGGTGCCGCAACTGGAGGCCATCGACCTCTGGCGCGATTCCCGGGGAACGCCCCATCTTCGCGGCAAATACCGGCACTGGCGTCCCCAGGGAGCCTGGCAAACGGAAGAGCAGTTCTCCGACGGCACTCTGAGGCTCATCGGCCTCTTCTGGTCGGCCATGGAGAAGGAGGGGCCGTTGTTGCTGGAGGAACCGGAACTTTCGCTCCATCCGGGCATGGTCCGGGCCTTGCCGAAGATGCTGGACCGGGTCCAGCGCCGCACCGCAAGGCAGACCCTGCTGAGCACTCACTCTCCCGAGCTGTTGCGAGACAAGAGAATTGGACTCCAGCAGACTCTGGTCATCGTTCCGGGAGTGGAGGGGGCTCAGGCGATTCCTCTGGAATCGAACCGGAAAGCCCGCGAACTGCTGGAAAGCGGCTTTTCCCTTGCCGGAGGCCTGACCTCCGGAGTCGGCCCCGGGCAGGCGGGCCAACGTGCCCTGTTCGGGGAGGAGTGAATTCACCCCGTTGAAAACCCGCCGGGGTTGTGTTAGCTTCATACCTTAAGCGATCACCTACGCGGCTCGACCCGTTTTCCCACTGTCGCAGCCACATTCGAGTCTTCCGGAACAATCCAGTTCGCACCCTTGGGACACGGACTCCATGGAGAATGTCAATAAGGACGTGTTGGACAATGGGCTCACCGTTCTCACCGAGCGCATGCCTCATGTCCGTTCCGTTTCCATGGGAGTCTGGGTAAAGACCGGCTCTCGCAGCGAAACCCCTGAACTGAATGGCGTGGCCCATTTCGTGGAACACCTGCTGTTCAAGGGCACCCGGCGGCGCACGGCCGAAGAGATCGCCAAGGAGGTGGACTCGATCGGCGGCCACCTGGATGCCTTCACGGGAAAGGAAACCGCCTGTTACAGCGCCAAGGTCCTGGACGACCATCTTCCCCTGGCATTCGACATACTTTCGGATCTCGTCCTCAACCCGCGGTTCGATCCCGACGAGATGGAGCGGGAACGCTGCGTGGTTCTGGAGGAGATCAAGATGGAGGAAGACAGTCCGGACGATCTGGTTTGCGAGATCTTCACCCAGAACTTCTGGAGGGACCAACCGCTGGGACGGCCGATCCTGGGAACCCGAGGGACGGTCAGTCGACTCGACCGGGGCCGGGTGGCGGATTTTTTCCGTGAGCATTACACTCCGGATCAACTGGTGGTCTCGGCCGCGGGCCACCTGGACCACCGCGACATCCTGGACCTGTCCCTGCAGCATTTCGGCCACCTGGAAGGCCGGTCGAACCGGCGAGCCCTGGACCCGGCCAATCCTTGCTATCCCATCTCGTTGCGCACCAAGAGAGAGCTGGAGCAGGCCCACATCTGCCTGGGTGTGCCCGGCTGCGCCCTCACCGACCGGAACCGGTTCGGCTTCTACCTGTTGAGCACCATCCTGGGAGCCGGAATGAGTTCCCGTCTCTTTCAGAACATCAGGGAAAGACAGGGTCTGGCCTATGCCATCTACTCGGGATTGAGTTCGTTCCGGGACACCGGCTGTCTATCGGTCTTCGCGGGAACCTCTCTCGAAAACGCCGGCAGAGTGGTCGGTTCCATTGTGCGGGAGTTCCGTAACCTCAAGGAGCATCGAGTACAGGGCGAGGAACTCCGGCGCGCCAAGGATCACTTGAAGGGAAGCCTGCTGCTGAGCCTGGAATCCAGTTCCAGCCGCATGTCCAACCTGGCGCGGCAGGAACTCTATTTCGGGGAATACACACCTCCGCAGGAGACCATTCTGGAAATCGATCGAGTGTCCGCGGATGAAGTTCAAGCGTTGGCTTGTTCGGTTTTTGACACTCGGCAGGTGGCGCTCACCGTGTTGGGCAACCTGGAGGGAGTCCGATTCAGCCGGGCCGACCTGGATTGCGGATGAGCTATTGGTGAAGCCGGGCGGGGCAGCAGTGGCGGTTACGGTTTCAGTTCTGGGCAGCGGGAGTTCCGGCAACTGTACCTTCATTGCCACCGGAAGAGTCAAGCTGCTCCTGGATGCGGGCTTCAGTCGGGCCCAGACGGCCAGGCGGCTGCTGGCCATCGGAGAAACGCTGGAAGACATCGATGCCCTGGTCATTTCCCACGAGCACAGTGACCACGTCAAGGGCTTGGCGGGGCTCCTGAAGACCTGTGATATTCTCACCTTCGTCGGAGATGCGACCTACGAGGCGCTCTCACTGAAGCCGGTGCTGAAAAGGAGGGAATGCCTCCGGGCGGGAGAGTCGTTTCAAATTGGTGACTTGAAGATATCCCCGTTTTCCGTTCCCCACGACGCTGCCGATCCCCTGGCATTCAACCTGGAAGCCGAGGGAGTCAAGATCTCTCATGTGATGGATCTGGGTATCCTCACCGAATTGGTGCGGCGACGCATGGCAGGGAGCGACCTGCTGGTCCTGGAGTCGAACCATGACCTGGAAATGTTGCGTCTCAGCCCCTATCCCTGGGCGGTGAAGCAACGAATCATGAGTCGCCACGGCCATCTTTCCAACGAAAGCGTCGGAAAGTTCTTCGAGGAAGACTTTGACGGAAAGGCCGCCCATATCTTGCTGGCTCACCTGAGCGAGAACAACAACCATCCCGATATCGCGCGCATGGTCGCCGGTAAGGCCTTGGGGAAAAAGGGCTTCGACCTGAAAAACCTGTTCCTGGCCTCCCGGTCGGGTCCGAGCAGGGTCATCCGCTTGTAGTCCGCATTTTTTCGGGAGGATCGTCCACCGTGATTGAACGTTATACCCGTCCCCGCATGGGGCAGATCTGGTCTCCGGAAAACAAGTTTCGGAATTGGTTGAAGGTGGAGCTGGCCTGCGTGGATGTCCTGGCCCAGCGGGGCGTCATTCCCCGGGACGCGGCTCGGGTCATTCGGGAGAAGGCCGACTTCGACGTGGCCCGGATCGACGAGATCGAGCGCGAAGTCAAGCATGACGTGGTCGCCTTCACCACCTCGGTGGCCGAGCATGTGGGGCCGGAGTCCCGCTACGTTCACTACGGTCTGACCTCCTCCGACGTGGTGGACACGGCCCTGGCTCTGCAGCTCAAGGAAGCGTCGGAGATTCTCACCGAAGGGCTGGCCGGGTTCCTGAAGGTGCTGGAAAAGCGGGCCCATGAGTTCAAGAGGACGGTCATGGTGGGGCGGACCCACGGGATTCATGCCGAACCCACCACGCTGGGTCTCAAGCTGGCCGTGTGGTACGAAGAAGCCCGCCGCAACCAGAGGCGGCTGCGGGACGCGGCCGAATGCGTTCGAGTGGGCAAGTTGTCGGGAGCCGTCGGGACCTTTGCCCACCTCGATCCCACCGTGGAGGAATCCGTCTGCCGCATCCTGGGGCTGCAGCCCGACCCGGTTTCGACCCAGATCGTGCAGCGTGACCGCCATGCCGAATTCCTGTCGGCGCTGGCCCTGATCGCCGCCAGCCTGGAGAAGATCGCCACCGAGGTCCGAGGGTTGCAGCGCACCGAGGTCCGGGAGGTGGAGGAGTACTTCTCGGTCGGGCAGAAGGGCTCCTCGGCAATGCCGCACAAGAGGAATCCCGTGACCTGCGAGCAGATCTCCGGCCTGGCACGGGTGGTGCGCTCCAATCTGCTGGCGGGCCTGGAAAACATCACGCTGTGGCACGAGCGGGATATTTCCCACTCTTCGGTGGAGCGCGTGATTCTGCCGGATTCAACCATTCTCGTCGACTACCTGTTGGCCAAGACCACCCGACTGCTGGAACGACTGCTGGTCTACCCGGACAGGATGGTGGAGAACCTGAACCTGATGAAGGGGCTGGTCTTTTCCGGACAGATTCTCCTCGACCTGACTCGCAAAGGGGTCAGTCGGGAGCAGGCCTATCGGTGGGTGCAGCGAAACGCCATGTGCGTGTGGTCGGAGGGGACGGAGTTCAAGAGCCTGGTGCTTCGGGACGAGGAAATCCTGCAGTATCTGTCCCGTTCCGAGATCGAGACCAGCTTCGATCTGGAACACCAGTTGCGCCATGTGGACGCCGTATTCGGACGTGTTTTCGGTGGGTGATCGGCTCGGAAGCGAGGTCGCGCCTCAGGCCGACAAGCATTGAATTGTTGATTGCAGATTTCTGCTTGTTGATCGGGCAGCAAGGACAACTGATCTTGCCTCAAATCCTGAATCTGCAATCCCAAATCCACAATCCTGCAGGGCATGGTTTCAGCGACCCGGTGAGATATGCGGGCTAGAGTTTACGTCAGCCTCAAAAAAAGCGTTCTGGACCCCCAGGGCAAGACCATACATCACAGTCTGCAGAACATCGGCTTTCGGCAGATAACCGAGGTGCGCCAGGGAAAGTTCTTCGAAATCGACTTTGCCTCCGAGCTCACCCGGGAAGAAGTTCAAGCCGAGGTGGAAGAGATAGCCAGGGACGTATTGACCAACCCGGTGATCGAGGAATTCAGCTACCGGATCGAGTAATTGCGTCCTGGATGGGGAGAGGACCGCGGGGCGGGAAGGCTTCTGCCTTCCGACCGGTTCCCAGGAGACGGTGGAAGATGAAATTCGGCGTGCTGATGTTCCCGGGCAGCAATTGCGAGCACGATGCCTACTACGCCATTCGCAAGGTGATGGGACAGCCGGCGGAATTTATCTGGCACCAGTCGACCGACCTCAAGGATTGCCAGGCCGTCATCGTTCCCGGAGGATTCTCCTACGGGGACTATCTGCGCACCGGGGCCATCGCCCGGTTCTCGCCGGTGATGGGAGCGGTGCGGCAGTTCGCTGACCGGGGCGGACTGGTCCTGGGCATCTGCAACGGCTTCCAGATACTGCTGGAAGCGGGCCTGCTGCCGGGAGCCATGCTGAGGAACCGCGACTTGAAGTATGTGTGCCGGCAGGTCTCGATTCGGGTGGAGAACGCCCGGATTCCCTTTACCGGTCTGGCCGGGGAAGGCGATGTCTGGAACATTCCCATCGGACACATGGAGGGCAACTACACCCTTGACGCCGACGCTTTCCGGAGGCTGGAGCGCAACCGGCAGGTGGTGTTCCGCTACTGTACGCCGGACGGGGAGATTACCGCCGGCTCCAACCCCAACGGCTCGGTAGCCAATGTGGCCGGGATCTGCAACACCCGTGGCAACGTTTTGGGGATGATGCCCCACCCGGAGAGAGCCAGCGAGCCGCTGCTGGGCAGCGAGGACGGGGTGCGCCTGTTTCAGTCGATGATCCGGTCCCGATCCTGAAATGCAAGCCAATCCGTCGATTACGGCCGAAGTGCTGGAACAGCACAACCTGACCCGGGACGAATACGATCGCATCCTGTCGATCCTGGGCCGCTGCCCCAACCTGACGGAACTGGGGATCTTCAGCGTCATGTGGAGCGAACACTGCAGTTACAAGAGTTCCAGGCTCCACCTGAAGCGGTTGCCCACCCGAGGCCCCCAGGTGCTGCAGGGACCCGGCGAGAATGCCGGGATCGTCGATATCGGCGACGGCTACGCGGTGGCCTTCAAGATCGAGTCCCACAACCACCCCAGCTTCGTCGAGCCCTACCAGGGAGCGGCCACCGGTGTCGGTGGGATTTTGCGCGATATCTTTACCATGGGCGCCCGTCCCATCGCTGCCATGAATTCCCTGCGCTTCGGGCCGCCCGGTCAGCCCCGGAACCGGCGCATCATGGAGGGCGTGGTGGCCGGGATCGCCGGATACGGCAACTGTTTCGGGGTGCCGACCGTGGGCGGCGAAGTGGTGTTCGAGGAATGTTACTCCCAAAACCCCCTGGTAAACGCTTTCGCCCTGGGCTTGTTCAGAAAGGACCGGATCTTTTACGGGAAAGCCGCGGGTGTCGGGAATCCGGTGATCTACGTCGGCGCCAAGACCGGCAGGGACGGCATTCACGGGGCCACCATGGCTTCGGCAGAGTTCGATGAAGCCTCGGAGAGCAAGCGCCCCAACGTGCAGGTCGGCGATCCCTTTCTGGAGAAACTGCTGCTGGAAGCCTGTCTGGAGGCCATGAAGACGGGCGCCGTGGTGGGCATACAAGACATGGGGGCCGCCGGACTGACCTGTTCCACCTGCGAGATGGGCGGGCGGGCGGACACCGGAATCGAGATCGATCTGGCGAGCGTGCCACAACGCGAGGAGGGCATGACTCCCTACGAGATCATGCTGAGCGAATCCCAGGAACGGATGCTCCTGGTGGCTGCACGGGGCAGGGAAGAGGAGATTTTCCGGATCTTCCGAAAATGGGAAATCGATGCCGTCGCTATCGGAGAGGTCACCGGGGACGGAATACTTCGAATCCTGGACCGGGGACAGACAGTGGCCGAAATACCCAATCGGGCGCTGACCGATGAGGCTCCCCTTTACCGGCGACCGGTGGCCGCCCCCGCACGGACCTCGCCGGCCCCGGCGCCGGCCGGTGCCGTCTCCATGGATTGGGGCGGACTCCTGGAGTGTTTTCTGGCTTCCCCCAACCTGAGCTCGCGGGAGTGGGTCTATCGCCAATACGACCACATGGTACGGACCAATACGGTTCAGGTTCCCGGCGCCGACGCGGCCGTGGTCCGGGTCAAGAACACCCGGAAGGCGCTGGCCATGAGCCTGGACGGCAACGGCCGCTACTGCCGTCAGGATCCCCGGGTGGGAGCCCAGTTGGCGGTGGCCGAGAGCTGCCGCAACCTGGTCTGTGCCGGAGCCCGTCCCCTGGCGGCCACCAACTGCCTGAATATGGGCAATCCGGAAAAACCCGAAATCATGTGGCAAATGACCCAGGTGGTTGAAGGAATGGCCGAGGCTTGCCGCGCCCTGGGGACTCCCATCACCGGCGGGAACGTCAGCCTCTACAACGAGACGCTTGGGGAGGGCATCGACCCCACTCCCGTCATTGGCATGGTGGGCTTGATCGAACCGCTTGCCCGCCTCCGGGGCTCCTGGTTTGTCCGAGAGGGCCATCGGGTCGTCTTGCTGGGTCCACTGGTCGGGCAGGACGGGGGCTACTCGAGCGCTGTGCGCCACAACCTGGCGAGGCTGCGACCGTCGCAGGAAAACGGTGCAGACGTCTATACGGGTTGGGTCAGTCGGCTTCCCTGTCCGCCCTTGGACCTGGACCTGGAGGTGCGCGTGCAGAGGACCTGCAGCGAGGGCATCGAGAGAGGCCTGATTCTCTCCGCTCACGACTGTTCGGATGGAGGTTTGGCCGTAGCCTTGGCGGAGATGGGCTTTTCCCGCTTTGGGGTCGGGACTCTGGGGGCCGAGATCCTTTTGCCTGTCGCCGAAGAAGTGGGAGAGGTGCTTTTTGCGGAATATCCCTCCCGGATTCTGGTTACGGTTGAGGAGGAAAACCTGGCGAGCCTGGAGAACATTGCCGGGCTTCAAGGTGTGCCGATGACTCCTCTGGGACGGGTGGTTCCGGATGTGTTGAGGGTGAGTGATCCCGGTTCGGTCGTGCTCGAAAGATCGGTTGTCTCGCTGGAGAAGACCTGGAGAAATTGTCTGGGTGGTTTGTTCGCCGATCCATTATAATTTTTGGTTCGCGCCGCCCCTCATCCCTGTTGCCGATCCCTGACAAAAGCCGCCGGCCGCGGTACCGACAGAGCGAGGTGTCCCGGGTAACCGATGTTTGACAAGTTTCGGGAAGAGTGCGGAGTCTTTGGCGTGTTCGGGCATCGGGAGGCGTCGCGGATCACCTATCTGGGCCTTTACGCCCTTCAGCATCGGGGCCAGGAGAGCGCAGGCATCGTCTCCAGTGACGGCGACGGCCTCCACAGTGAAACGGGAATGGGCCAGGTGGCTGACATTTTCGACCACTCCCGCCTGGAGCATTTGAAGGGGGAGGCGGCCATTGGCCATACCCGCTACTCGACGGCGGGTGAGAGCGCGGCCAAGAATGCCCAGCCCCTGGTCGTTTCCTGCAGCCAGGGCGACTTGGGGCTCTGTCACAATGGAAACCTGATCAACGCCTTACAGGTAAGAGGCCAACTCGAGAAGTCGGGGTCGATCTTCCAGTCGACGACCGATAGCGAGGTCATTCTCCACCTCATCGCCCGATCCCACCAGGAAACCATCGAGGACGCCATCCAGGAAGCCCTGTCGCAGTTGACAGGAGCCTACTCGCTGATCTTCCTGACTCGAGAAAGAGTGATCGCCGTTCGGGATCCCCGGGGTTTTCGGCCCCTCAACCTGGGTTGGCTGGACGGTTCTCCCGTGCTGGCTTCGGAGACCTGCGCCTTTGACCTCATCGAGGCCCGCTTCGACCGCGAAGTCGCTCCCGGGGAAATGCTGACGCTTTTCAAGGGCGGAACCCGGTCACGCCGGATCTCGCCGCCGCAGTCTCCCTCCTTCTGCGTCTTCGAGCACGTCTACTTTTCCAGGCCCGACAGCCATATCTTTGGCCGATCCGTTTACGAAAGCCGCCACCTCCTGGGGAGGACCCTGGCGCAGGAACAGCCGGTGGAGGCCGACATTGTGGTGCCGGTTCCGGATTCGGGGGTGGCCGCGGCCATCGGCTTCTCCCACGAATCCAGGATCCAGTTCGAGTTCGGGCTGATCCGCAACCACTATGTCGGCAGGACCTTCATCGAGCCCAAGCAGTCCATTCGCCATTTCGGGGTCAAGATCAAGCTGAATCCGGTAGCGGAGCTGATCCGGGGGAAACGAGTGGCCCTGGTGGACGACTCCATCGTGAGGGGAACGACCAGCCGAAAGATCGTCAAGATGGTTCGGGACGCCGGCGCCGTGGAAGTGCACGTGCGGATCAGTTGCCCGCCCACCATCTCCCCCTGCTTTTACGGGGTGGACACGCCTACCAAGAGGGAGTTGATTGCCTCCAGCCATTCGGTCGAAGAAATTCGCAAGTATATCGAGGCCGACACCTTGGGATACTTGAGCCATGAAGGCATGCTCCGCAGTTGCGGCGTGGAGCAGGGCCAGGGACATTTCTGCTCGGCCTGCTATACCGGTGACTATCCGGTGCCTTTTCCTCAGATGCCCGCGGTCGAGTCTGCCTGAAAAGCCCATGACTGCCAAGACCGTCTTTGCCTACCGGGACGCCGGCGTGGATATCGACCGGGCCGATGCCGCCAAGAAACGCATCAAGGCGCTGGCCCGCCAGACCTTTACGCCGGAGGTCGTCAGCGAGATCGGCAGCTTCGGCGGGCTCTTTCGCCTGAGAAGCAAGGGGACTTCCCGGCCCATTCTGGTGTCCAGCGTCGATGGCGTCGGGACCAAGCTCAAGATTGCCTTCGCCACCGGCGTCCATCACACCGTGGGCAGGGACCTGGTGGCTCACTGTGTCAACGACATCCTGGTTCAGGGAGCCGCGCCTCTCTTCTTCATGGACTACATCGCAACCCATCGGATGGAGCCTGAGGTCATCGCCGGGGTGGTGGAGGGGATCGCCGCCGGTTGCCGGGAATCGGAATGTGCCCTGCTGGGAGGAGAAACGGCCGAGATGCCGGGGTTCTACTCCAGCGGGGAATACGACCTGGCCGGTTTCATCGTGGGCCTGGTCGATCAGTCGCAACTGCTGGACGGACAACGCATCCGGCCGGGAGATGCCGTCCTGGGACTGGCATCCACGGGACTGCACACCAACGGCTACTCCCTGGCGCGCAAGCTGTTGTTCGAGGTGGGCGGTTATGAGGTTGGCGCCAGGCTCCCCCGGTTGCCGCTTCCCTTGGGAGAGGTGCTGCTGCAGCCTCATCGAAACTATCTGTCACTGCTGAAACCGCTGCTGGACCGGGGCTGGCTCAACGGACTGGCCCACATCACCGGAGGGGGACTCACCGACAATCTCCCTCGCATTCTCCCCGGCGGCTGTTCGGCCCACATTCAACTGAAATCCTGGCCCGAACCGCCCATCTTTGGCGTTCTGCAGGAGCTGGGCCGGATCGACGAGGCCGAGATGCTGCGTACCTTCAACATGGGTATCGGCATGGCCCTGATCGTTTCACCCGGGGAGGTGTCCAGGGTGGAAGAGTATCTTGCCGGTAGCCGGGAGCCCCTCTACCGGATCGGCGAGATCCGTTCGGGGAAGCGTCGGGTTCATTACAGGCGGTAGCACAGCGGTCTGCTTTGCCGGCGGCCTGGCCATCAGGGTGGGTGTGCATCCAATGAAGCGTCTTGCGATCTTGCTGTCCGGACGCGGCTCCAACTTCGAGGCCATTGCCGACAGCATCCGGCAGGGTCGTTTGCCGGCCCGAATCGAAGTGGTGGCAAGCAATCTGGCCTCGGCGGCCGGACTGGAAAAGGCGCGGCGGCGGGGGTTGAAAACTCTGGTCATCCCCTCTCGGGGTGTGCCACGAGAGGATTATGACCGGAGCCTGGTCTACGAGCTGAAGCGGCACGGTGTGGATCTGGTCTGCCTGGCCGGGTTCATGCGAATCCTCAGCCCCGTGTTCGTTCGGTCCTTTCCCAACCGAGTCCTGAACATCCATCCCTCCCTGCTTCCGGCCTTTCCCGGACTGCATCCCCAGCGCCAGGCGCTGAAATACGGCGTCCGGTTTTCGGGCTGCACCGTCCACCTTGTGGATGAAGGGGTCGATTCCGGCCCCATTCTGTTGCAGGCTGCGGTGCCGGTGCTGGAGAGCGATGACGAAGAGTCGCTGGCCGCGCGGATCCTGGCGGAAGAGCATCGGCTCTATCCTCAGGCGATCGGGATGCTGATCCGAGGTGAAGTGCGCCTGGAAGGTCGAAGGGTAGTCCGCCGGTTCTGATAAACATGACCATTGAGGAACAACTGACCTTCCTGCAGCAGGGAGTCGTCGAGCTGATTCGTCCGGAAGAGCTTCGAGCCCGGCTGGTCCGCTCGGTAGAAACCGGAAGGCCGTTGCGCATCAAGGCCGGATTCGATCCCACGGCGCCGGACCTCCATCTGGGTCACACGGTCATGCTGCGCAGCATGAGGCGTTTTCAGGACCTGGGCCACACCGTCATCTTCCTGATCGGCGATTTCACCGGACTGATCGGAGACCCTTCCGGTCGCAGCGCCACCCGCAAGCCCTTGACCCGGGAGGAGGTGGCGGAGAATGCCGAGACCTACAAGCAGCAAGTGTTCAAGGTCCTGGATCCGGAGAAGACCGTTATCGACTTCAACAGCCGCTGGATGATGCCCTTCGGCAGCGAGCAGTTCCTCAGGTTGGCTTCCCGCTATACGGTGGCCCGCATGCTGGAGAGAGACGACTTCAGCAAGCGGTTGAGCCGGTCGCAGCCGGTCGCCATTCACGAGCTCCTCTACCCCCTGATTCAAGGGTATGACTCGGTGGTGCTGGAGGCCGACGTGGAAATGGGCGGCACCGATCAGAAGTTCAATCTGCTGGTGGGGCGGGAACTGCAGAGGGAGTATGGACAGGCCCCCCAGGTGCTGCTGATGCTGCCGCTGCTGGAGGGATTGGACGGCGTGCAGAAGATGTCCAAGTCCTTGGGAAACACCATCGGGATCCAGGAACCGGCATCGGAGATCTTCGGGAAGGTCATGTCGATTTCGGATGACCTCATGTATCGCTACTACGAACTCTGCACCGGCCTGAGCTCACCGGAGGTGGACCGAATCCGAAACCGGGTGGCGCAAGGCAGCCTGCATCCCAAGGCCGCCAAGGTGGACCTGGCCAAGAGGATCGTGCGGGAGTTTCATTCGCGCCGGGCCGCCGACCGGGCCGAGGAGGCGTTCCATCGCATCCATTCCCAACGGCTGCTCCCGGATGAAATGGAGGAGAAAAGGCTGCCGGTTTCTCAGGAGCGGTTGCGGCTGTCGAAGTTGATGGTTCGGGTGGGACTGGCTGCCTCGGTGGGTCAGGCCGTGCGTCTGATCACCCAGGATGCCGTATCCCTGAACCGGGAGAGGGTTACCGATGTGAAGGCGGAATTGGATTGCTCCCAGCCCTCATCCGCGGTGCTGAAGGTGGGCAAGCGGGGGTTCGTGAAGGTGATTGTCGGGTAGGGCAGCCCTTGTGGCTGCCTGCTGTTCGCTCAGTTGTTGCTCAGTCGTTGGTTGACAGGGAACTGTGGTTGAAGTAGCCTTAGTTGCTGTAGTCCATGAATCAATGACATTGCTTGGGAAGCGGGAGGAACTATGAAAAAGGCAGTCCTGATTTTGTTGCTGGCGGTTGCGGTGGCCGGCGGGCAATTCCTGGCGGGTGAGACCTTGACCGGACACGTCTCCGACGCCAAGTGCGGCGCTGCCCACGCCGACCATTCCGAGAAGTCGATCGGTTGCGTCAAGGGGTGTGTCAGTGGCGGTACGGCTCCCGTCTTCGTCACGGGAGACAAGAAGGTCCTTAAGATCGCCAATGCCGACAAGGTGATGGGCCATCTCGGCCACAAGGTCGAGGTCACCGGCAAGGTGATGGACGGGACCCTGACCATCAAGTCGGTGAAGCACCTGGCTCCTTAAGAGTCGCACCCGATGTCAAACTTGCGGGGCAAGCCTTCCAGCCTGTCCCGCTCCCTTTCTGCAGGTCGCTGACCTGTAAAGTCCTCGTTGCGCCAGGGGGTGCGACGGGGGCCGCAGTTTCCTCCGAGGCAGTCCCTCGATCCCTCCCTGCTTCAGTTTTTTGGATGTGCAACGCACTCACCGGAGAAGTCCGGCCGCTCCGCCTGTGCCATAATGGTTTCATGTTCAAGATTCTTGCGCTCTTCCTCCTCCTTCCCCTGATGGAACTGGCCCTCCTGATCGAGATCGGCAGCCACATCGGCACCCTGGCCACGGTGGGGCTGATCCTGGCCACCGGGGCTCTGGGCGCCTTTCTGGCACGCAGCCAGGGGCTGGAGGTTCTTCGCCGGTTGCGGGCGGAAACGGCGGCGGGAAGGCTTCCGGCGGCCCCGATGGTTGACGGAGTGATCATCCTGCTGGCGGGAGCCGTTCTCCTCACCCCCGGAGTCGTGACCGACATCCTGGGCTTCCTGTGTCTGGTTCCCGCGTTCCGTCAGTTCCTGAAGGCGCTGCTCTGGCGAAAACTGAGGCACTGGGTGGAACAGAACCGGGTTCAGGTCTCAGTCAACCTTTAGCCATTGCACGGACAACCCTTATCGGGCGCGGCAAGCCATGCAATCTTCAGAGGATTCCACCGATCTGGTCGTTGACAGCCGCACGGGTCTGGTCTGGAGCCGGCGAGACAACGGAAGCCGCCTCAATTGGCATGACGCCACCCGTCGTGCGCAGAGTCTGGATTTGGGCGGCTATGGCGATTGGCGCCTGCCAACCCTGGAGGAACTCCACGGGCTGTGGGACCCGCCTCGCCGCACCATTCGAACGCCTTTCGAGTTGACCGCGGCCTGGGTGTGGAGCGGCACTCGTGCCGGGGCCGACCACGCCTGGTGCTTCTACTTCGCCATCGGGATGCGGATGCCCTATCCGCTCAATGTGTCCTATGATTTGAGGGCGCTGTTTGTGAGGGGCCCCTGGCGAGGCTGAGTCCCATGTCAACAGGACATGGATTGTTGATTGCTGATTTCTGATTGTTGATTGAGTGGTTGGGACCATTGATTGTGTCCCTGATCCATCTGGAGCGCACAATCGACATTCAGGGATTCGCAGTCTGAAAACTGGACTTATCTGCCAACGTTCCCGTTTTGCCGGAATAGCGGCGCGAACCGGCTTGCCGGGGTTCGGTCGCAGGAAGGAGACAAAATGCTGGGCAGCCAGGTGATCGCCGAACTCTTGAAACGCGAGGGCGTGGAACAGATCTTCTGCTTTCCAATGACTCCGATCCTCGAGGCCTTGACCGAGGCCGGAGTCCGGCTGATCGTGGCCCGTCAGGAACGGGTGGCGGGAAACATGGCCGACGGCTTCTCGCGGACCTGCTTTGGGGACCGAATCGGCGTCGTGACGGTGCAGCAGGGTCCGGGAGCCGAAAACGCCTTCGCAGGGATCGCCCACGCCTATACCGATTCCAGTCCCATTCTCTTCCTTCCGGGGCATCCCGGGCGAAACCTGGCCGGGGTCCCCCCCACCTTCGGCTCGCTTGAGAACTACCGGGCCACCACCAAGTGGGCCGACCGGGTCCCCTCGGCGGCAGCCATCCCCGGCCGGATGGCGCGGGCCTTTACCGCCTTGCGTTCGGGGCGCCCCGGCCCGGTCCTGCTGGAGATCCCGGTGGACGTGGCCGAGGAGGAGTTTCCGGGCCGGCTGGAGTACCGGCCGGTGCCGGCAGTCAGGACCGGGCCCGATCCCGCGGCTGTCAGGGAGGCCGTTCGGTTGCTGCTGGCCGCCAGGCGGCCGCTCATCTGGGCAGGGCAGGGGATTTTCTACGCCAAGGCCTCCAGGGAGCTGGAGCAGGTGGCGGAGCAGTTGGGGGCGCCGGTGATGACCTCGCTCCAGGGCAAGAGCGCCTTCAACGAAACCCACCCCCTGGCCCTGGGGACGACCGGATACAGCCAGACCGACATGGTGGGAGAGTATCTGGCGGCCAGCGATGCCATTCTGGCCATCGGCTCCAGCCTGACCCGTTCCCTGTTCGCCCCCGCCATCCCCAGCGACGGCAGGGTGCTCATTCACGCCACCCTGGACTGGAAGGATCTGAACAAGAGCTATCGGG
Organism: Terriglobia bacterium; assembly: GCA_963665655.1. Classification (GTDB taxonomy): domain Bacteria; phylum Acidobacteriota; class Terriglobia; order Versatilivoradales; family Versatilivoraceae; genus Versatilivorator. The sequence continues at coordinate 710,028 of OY762429.1, read as the reverse complement.
CCGACCTGCCCATCCTGGGAGACGCCAGGCTGGTTCTGCAGCAGATGTTGGAGGAGATCGCCCGCCAATCCGGGAAGGGGAAGAGGGCCGACCGGCGCCGGTCGGTCGAGGCCGGCATAGGAAAGCGCCGGAAAGCCTGGCAGGACCGCTGGGCGGGTAAGCTCCAATCCTCCCAGGTGCCCATCAACCCTTATCGTGTCATTGGGGAGCTGAAGAGAGCGGTGGACCCGGCTTCGGCCATAGTCACGCACGATTCCGGCTCGCCCCGAGATCAGATCGCTCCACTCTATGAGGCGGTGACCCCTCGCGGTTACCTGGGATGGGGAAATTCAACCCAACTGGGTTTTTCCCTGGGCGCCGCCATGGGGGCCAAGCTGGCGGCTCCCGACAAGCTGGTGGTCACCTTCATGGGCGATGCGGCCTTCGGGATGGTGGGCATGGACCTGGAGACGGCGGTGCGGGCACAGATCCCCATCCTGGTTCTGGTTCTGAACAATTCGGCCATGGGCGGCTACGAACAGTACATCCCCAAAGCCGCCATCGAGGGTGGCGCCAAGTTCCTGTCGGGAAACTACAGCCAGGTGGCTCGGGGGCTGGGGGCCTACGCCGAGCGGGTAGAGGATCCGGAGGCGGTGCAAGCTGCCCTGCAGCGAGGAATAGCCGCAACCCGGGAAGGACATCCGGCCCTGCTTGAGTTCATTACCTGCGAGGAAACGGACATCGCCAAGCGGTAGTTGAGATGGAACGTTATTTGAAGTACTCCTGTTGCACCCTGCATGATCCGCACGGCAGAGCGGGGCCCATCCTAACCGCCACCGTCCATAATATAGCTGGCGACCGTATACACAACGTAGGTGACCAGCATGACCGCTCCATAAGAGCGGTTCAGCCGGTCCTGGCCTGGGCGGAGGCCGACCCTCAAGGTCAGCATCAACAGCAGCATGGTCGGGAATAGAAGTATAAAGAACATGGGATCGGCGCTCAGGCCGCCGCGCGTGACCGCCCCCGCGGCTCCGACCACCAACAGGACGTTGAGGATATTGGCTCCCACCACGTTGCCCAGGGCCAACTCCCCGTGGCCCCGCAAGGCTGCGGTGGCGGCGACCACCAGTTCCGGCAGGGACGTGCCGAAAGCCACCAGAGTGGCCGCGATCACGCTCTCGGGAACTTCCAGTCGGACGGCGGACTCGGTGACCGCGGGCAGGAGAATGCGGGCCGAGACCACCACCAGCGCGACCGACCCCACCAGCCGGGAGACGATCACCCCAACCGAATCCGTTTCGCTCTCCTCACCCTCTACCGATTCCGGGTTCCTCTCCCGGGCCCAGTGGACCGATTGCCAGACATAACCGGCAAGGACCAGCAGAAAGGCGACGGCCACGAGTTGGGTGACTCGGCCGCCACGGGTGAAGGCGTCGCCTGCCGCAGGCCAGGGGAAGCAGGCCAGAACCAGCAGGATGGCAGCGGCCAACTGGATGGCGTTCTGCCGCATGACGATCTTCCGGGCGATCCTGGGCGGGTCCAGCATGCAGGACAGCCCCAGAATCAGACCGGTGTTGCAGATGATGGAGCCGACGGCATTTCCCAGGGCCAAGCTGGATTGCCCCCGAATGGCGGCCAGAACCGAGACGGCCACCTCCGGCGTGGTTGTTCCCAGGCTCACGATGGTGGCTCCGATCACCACCTTCGGAATGCGTGAGCGCTGCGACAGGCTGACGGCCGCAGAGATCAGCCAGTCGGCCGCCTTTCCCACAATGAGCAGGCTGCCCAGGATCACTCCAGTCAGCAGGCTCCAATGGATCTCGGACAAAAAGGATTGAAAGGCTTGTTCCAAGGAGTCGAGCGCAGGTCGTGGGGGGATGGCAGTTAGAGCGGCGAGCGGCCTTTGGCGAAGCCCGCTTGGGAATCGGCGGGTCTCGCAGGCAGGATGCTATTCGTTTCCGGCCCCGATGGCAATCAAATCCCGCCTTTGGTGCTCTCGCCGGAGACCTTGCCACCCGGGTCCGGCTGCAGGTGCACCGTGTACCTCTGGGTGACCGGTATGCAGAAGGTGTCAGCGTCATCGCAGGCGAAGTAGCGCACGGTAAGGCGCAAGGGCCGGCTCTGTCCGGTGGCGGCAATGTCGAGCAGAAACTCCCGGGGATCCTTGTCGGCGGGTTGTTCCACCTTGGGGCCGCTCCCGCGGCTGGGCGTGACCCGGACTCCTTCGGCAGTCTCCAGCCGGAATTCCAGCGGCTTGACCCGGTTGTTCCAGTGGACGGCGTAGCGTGGATCCAGGTGAAAGCCGAGGTAGAGCCTGCCCTCTCCCCGAGTCAGAAAGGATCGGTCCACCTCCGCCCGCAGAGTGGCGTAGTAGGGGATGGGCCTTTTCTGTTTTCCCGGCACGATTTCCAGCGGGACCATTCCGGCGGGGCGACGGACCCCGGGAACGATGCCTGAGGGAATGTTCGAGGGGGGGGCACCGGGCTTGGTCTCCGCCTGCGGCTCGGCTGCGGCAGCTCGGTCCGGACTGCCGGACGTCGAGGCCAGCAGGGCTACAAATAGCCATGCGGTTGTTTGGGTCACCGGTCTTCCTCGCCTTTTAGTGTATAGCCTGTTGAACAGCAGTTGCCACCGGTTTTGGAGACGCCGCCCGGACCGGCGCCGTTTCCTTCAAGAGGCGCCCCCGCCCCCGACGACGGGGCGAATCATTCGAGGGTGAAACCACCCGACATCATGAGGTTGCGGCAACAGTGAAATGTTCCGTCAAACCGGTCGGCTGCATCGGGGAACATGGATAGACAGGATGAACAGGATATAGAGGACGAAACGCTGCTGCAGAGGAAGCTGACTCGCGCGAAACGAGACGCAGAATGCCCGCAATCGAGGCAAGGCGGTTGAGGACGGTAATCCTGTAAATCCTGTGCATCCATGTAAATAAATCTGTTTACGCTCGGGGCCGAGACCAAACGCCGGAACTTGAAGGGCGTCACTTCGTCTCCTTCGTGGATAACTCCTTTTTCTGTTGTTTCAGGTAAGTGCAGCCGTTCGGCCTTCCCTGAGCTCTTTGGACTTTCGGGTCCAGACCGCCAGCAGCACCGCGCCGATGCCGATCAGCCCGGCCGAAAGTCCGACCCACAGGCCCTGCACTCCCCAATCGAAGTGAAAACAAAGCAGATAGCCCAGCACCATGCCAAACGGCCAGTGTCCGATCAGATTGACCACCATGGGTGTCCTGGTGTCGGCGGCGCCTCTCAGGTTCCCGGTAGCCACCACCTGAATGCCGTCGAAAAACAGGAAGGCCGCGGCGATCAGCAGCAGGGGCGTTCCGATGGCAATCACCTGCCCGTCCACGGTGAAAAGCCGCATGATTTCTTCCGGCAGCAGGACAAAAAACAGGCCGGACACCAGCATGAAGCCGCTCCCCAGCAGCAGGGCCATCCACCCCGAATCGGCCGCCCGCTGCAGATCTCCCCGGCCGATTTCCCGGCCCACCCGCACCGCTCCCGCCGAGGAGACACCCAGCGGGACCATGAACACGAAGCCGGCCGCGTTCAGCGCGATCTGGTGCGCCGCCACCGCCGCCGGCTCCAGTTTTCCCGCCAGCGAGGTCACGGCGGCGAAGACCCCCACCTCCAGGGTGGTCTGCAGCGATGCCGGAAGACCCAGGTTCACCAAGCGGCGCATTCTGTCCAGGTCGGGCTTGAAAGAGATCCGCAGCAGGGGTGTCTGCCGGCGGCGATGGTAGCGGAAGATGAGCATCCCCAGGCCGAGCGCCATGTAAAGGCGCGAGATGCAGGTAGCCCAGCCCGCACCCTCGACTCCCATGGCGGGGAATCCCAAATTGCCGAAAATGAGCACCCAGTTGGAGACGACGTTCACCAGGTTGGCGGTGACCAGCACCAGCATGATTCCCTTGACTCGTCCGATTCCCTGCAGGTAGCGGCGAAAGGTGTTGTAGAGCATCAGGGGGAAAATGCCCCAGCTCACGGCGTTCAGATAAGGCAGCGTGAGCGCCAGCACCTCGGGGTGGAAGCCCCATAGATTCAAGTAGGGCAGGCTTCCCCAGAGAACGAACATCATGAGGGGGCTGAGCAGAAGGCTGAGGTGAATGCCGTGCACCAGCCATCCCTGGCATTCCTCCCATTGATTGGCTCCATGGGCTTGCGACACCAGGGTGTCCAACCCCAGCGACAGGCCCATTCCCAGGATGGTCGCCGCCAGGAAAACCGCCGTTCCGATGCTTACGGCCCCGATGGCTTCCGCACTCAGGCGTCCCACCATCATGGTGTCCACCAGGCTCATGGTCATCCAGCCCAACTCGGTCATGACCACCGGGACCGACAGGGAAACCATTGGTTTCAGCTCGCGGAGCAGTCTGGCCCGGGAATTCTTCAGGGGGTCATGCGGCATCGGAGGCATTCTTTTTGTTTTGTGGTTTGGGAAGTTACTCCGTAAACTCTCGGCACGGTCCGGGCCGGTACTGCATCCGGCACCGGTAGCTTGGCGGAGCGGCAGCCGGGCGGCTGGAAAATTGCTGCCGGAAGCAGGCAGCCGGCGGCGGAAGACGGTTCATTCAACGGGCAAAGGAGGTCCCCTTGATCATGAAACAGGAATCCAATTTAGCAAAAAACAGGCCCATGGAGCGCCGGGAATTTCTGCGGGCGGCAGGGAAAATCGCCGCCGTCACCGCCATGACCTCCGAGGCCTTCAGCCGCAATTTCGGACCCGAGGCGGAGCCGGTGCGCTACCCGGAGCCGGACGTAGTGGCTCTCGACAAGCGCTTCAAGTACAAGCTGGGCAATTCACCTATCCTGCGCCTGCACCGCGGGACTCTGTGGGCCGAAGGGCCGGCCTGGAACGGGGTCGGCCGCTACCTGCTGTGGAGCGATATCCCCAACAACGAGCAGCTTCGCTGGCTGGAGGAAGACGGCCACGTGGCCCGTCGGTTTCGCTATCCCTCCGGGAACTCCAACGGGAACACCTTTGATTTTCAGGGCCGGCAGATCGCCTGCGAGCACGGCAACCGCCGGGTGGTGCGCTACGAGTTCAACGGAGGAATCACGGTACTGGCCGATTCCCATGGTGGCAAGTCGCTCAATGCTCCCAACGATGCCGTGGTCCACCCCGAAGACGGCGCCGTCTGGTTTACCGATCCCGGATACGGCAGCCTCATGAACTACGAGGGGAACCGGGCCGACACGGGGTCGCTCCAGCCCTACCAGAAGGAAGCCATCTACCGGGTCGACCCCCGGCAGGGCACCCTGAAAAAGGTGGCGGACGACATCTACAAGCCCAACGGACTCTGCTTTTCTCCCGACTACAGGAAACTCTACGTGGCCGACACCGGGGCCTCACACTATCCGGACGCACCCAAGAACATCAAGGTCTGGGACGTGGTGGATCAGGGGCATCTGCGAAACGGGAGAGAGTTCGCTTCCATGGAGCTTGAAGGCAAGACCGGCTTTGCCGACGGCATCCGGGCCGATACCGACGGCAACGTCTGGGCCAGCGCCGGTTGGGTGGGGGACGGTTACGACGGGGTGCACATCTTCGCCCCCGACGGCGGCCGCATCGGCTTGATTCGGCTGCCGGAGATCTGCTCCAACGTCTGCTTCGGGGGAACCAAGCGCAACCGGCTGTTCATGACCGGGAGTCAGTCCCTCTACGCGGTCTACGTGGAGACCCAGGGAGCCCACCTGACCTGAAGCTGCCGGTCTTTTCCACGATGGCGGCTTTGACGGCCCTTGTAGCGGGGCCCGTCAGCTTGCGTCAGCACCCGCGGTCCGGTTGCCGCGCCCCTTGATGAGGAGCAGGATGGAGCCCAGCACCATGCCGATGACCATGGCCATCACGATCCAGACCACTGCGTTGCGGACCGGAATCACCAGGTAGCCTTGCAAGGGGCCAATACCCTCGCCCACGTTTCCTCCCTGGGTGATGAGGAAGCGGGGGGACTGCCACTGCCACAGGTAGGCCATCCAGTAGGTCACCAGCACCATCAGCCGGGTGTAGAGGGTGTAGAGAAAAAGGTCCTTGAAAAGCGCTCGGTAGGGCCGAGGGCTCCCAGACGCCTGGATCTGGTAAGCGAGATAGAAGGGCACCAGGATGTGGAGCCAGGCGACCCCCAGGAGGTTGTTGATCGATTCGGGCGCGCCCAGTTGTTCCAGCACGATCCGCAGCACGACCAGGATTGCGGCGACGATCAGCGGCCATTTCAGCCAGTTTCCGTTGTCCGATGCCATGGGTTGTCTCCTTGAAATGCAGTCGATGTCGGCGGCCGTTAGCATATCATGGCTATGGGCTACGGTAGTTGGGAGGGCGAGGATATGTCGGGTCGCCAGATAAGCCATCTGGCCGAGTTGCGCCGCCAGGTGGCTTATGGGATCTGCCTGGGCCTGCCGCTGGAAGAGATCCGCAAGGGGACCCTGTTGCCTGCGTCCTTCTATCCCTGGGCGCCTTACGGAGAGCCGGCCGCCGAAGACATCGAGCACCTGTTCCGGGAGCAGACGGTTCCCCTGGCTCCCTTCGGACGGCAGGGACCCCCTGGACAAGGCGAGGGTCCTCAGGCCCTGGTCCTGATCGGCGACCGGTATCATGAACCGGAGCACATCCAGGAGGGGTTGAAACCGGTCTTCGAGGCGACCGGGGTAACCCCCCACATTGCCGTCGACTTCCGGGCGCTGTCAGCCCAAAACCTGGCTCGGGTCCAACTGCTGGTGGTCTTGAAGGACGGGATGCTGTGGCCGGAGGGAAATGACCGCCCCTACCGGCAGTGGATGACCATGGAGCAGCAGGAAGCGGTGGTGGAATTCGTGGAAGCCGGAGGGGGATTCCTGAACCTGCACAACTCCATGGGGCTCTACCCCGAGGGTCCCTATCTGGAACTGGTGGGAGGGCGCTACAAAGGGCACGGACCTCTGGAGAGATTTGGGGTGGAGGTGGTGGATGCGGAGCACCCCGTTACCCGGGGCGTGAGGGACTTCTTCGTGGCCGACGAGCAGCACACGCCCTCATACGATTCGAAAAAGGTGGGATTGTTGCTGAGGAACCGTTCCGATCAGGGGACGGCGGGCGCGGCCGGCTGGGCCTATCAGGCCGGCAAAGGGCGCCTCTGCCACCTGGCCAACGGCCATACTCGGGAATCCCTGGACCATCCCATGTTCCAGCGCCTGATGCGGAACGCCGTCAGGTGGTGCCTGGGCGTGTCGGACTCCCGGTAGGAATGGGGGTCGATCCGGCTCCTCTCCTGATTGGGCCGGATCGGGATCAGTTCTTCTTTTTCTTCTTTCTTTCCTCTGCCGCCGAGAAGGTGGTTTTCACCTTTTGGGAGAGGGCTGTGATCATGGTCTTGGCCTCGAGCGCGTGAGACCCCTGGGGAGCGATCTCCAGATATTTCTGATAGGCCTCCAGAGTACCGGGGGCCGGGATCTGCTGGCCATCTTCGGTGACCGTGGCCATGCTGACCAGGGTGACAGCCAACTGGTACTGCGACTCGGCGTTCTTGGGGTCGGCCTCGAGGGATTTCCTGAAGGCCTCCACCGCCTCCTTGGACCGGCCGGTTCGCACGAATGCCGCCGCGATTCTGAAGTAGGCATTGGACAGTTTTTCGGGCGCCAGCTCGGCCACCCTCTCGACCGCCGCGTAGGCCTCGGCGCCTTTGCCGGCCAGGGCCAGGGTTGAAGCCATGCTCCTCCGGTAGGCCACCTCGGAGTCGGGGTTGGGCTTCTTCTTTGCCAGAGCGGTGAGAGCGTTCCGGTAGCTGCCCACAGCCTGGTCGTATTTTCTCATCTGCCGGTAGGTGTCGCCCAGAAAAGCGTGGATCACGTGCTGATCGGGGTCCAGCTTGGCGGCCCTTTGGAAAGCCAGGGCGGCCATGGTGAAGTTCTTCTTCGTGAACATGTCCCGCCCCTGCTGAAACTCCTGGTTCAGCTGGGCGTAGGCGGACTGATTGCCCCCTCCCTCTCCTCCTTTGGACGTGCGCAGAGCGATGGGCGGCATGACGCGGGTGTCCCTTCCTCCGAGGCACTGGGAACCGGGACTACAGACATCGACGGTGTTCTCCCAGACTTTGTCATTGTCGATGTGCACCGAGACCTTGTAACGCCCGATGGGGATGAAGTAGCGGTTGAAGCGTCCCTTCTTGTTGGTCTTGGTCTTGATGGGCTTTCCGGCCCGCCCCAGGTTCTCGAATTGGATAACGGCGTCCTTGACGGGTTGGCCGTCGAGCGTGACGGTTCCTTCGACGGTACCTCTTTGCGCCAGGGCTTCCGGCGGCTCGGCCAGAGCCGCAAAGGTCAGAACCAGGCCACAGGCCAGCAAGAATTTCCAATGCTTTCTCATGGGAACCTCCAGGGTGGTCTCCTTGGGGCTGGGGTGCGGTCGCCGGTGTGGAACGGACGCCGCAGCGTGGAAAATTGAGCCAACGAAATGGAATCCAGACACCTGTCGATTATACGCCAGGGGTCCGGCTGCCGCCACCCTTTCTTGGGCAGCCGTGGGATGGACTCCGCTTGCATTGACGCAGAAACTGGTCCTTTGGTTTCGGACAAAAGGATGGAACAAGTGAGGGGCGGGTGTCAGCCAATCAGCCGGTGGCCACTGGATTTGGAGAGAGTTGCCGCTGAAGGGCAGGCATGACCTCGGAGGCGAACAATTCCAGGCTGTGGAGGTGACGCTCCTTGTTGTCCCAGTCGTGAGCCACCAGCACCAGCGTGCCGAACGGTCCCACCTCCTGGCGCAGCTCAACGATCTGACGGGTCACCTCGGCTGGGTCGCCGGCAATGACGACCTCGTTCATGAAGTAGTCGAGGTTGCAATCGGCGTCGTCCATCTCGGGATCTCGCCGGAACAGCTTCAGCTCGCCTGCGAACTTCCGCGTAAAGGTCAGGATATATTCGATGGTCCAGCCCAAGGTATTTTCTCGGGCCAGGCGTTTGGCTTCCGCCGTCGAGTCGGCCACGAAGATGTTGAGCGAAACCTTCCAGTCTTGTGGTTGCGGAGTTCGCCCGGCCTGTTCGGCAGCCTGGCTGTAGGTGATCCAATGATCCTTCAGAACCTCTCTATGGAGCATATGGTGGCTGAAGGGCTGGAAGCCGTGGGAGCCGGCCATTTTGACCGTTCCCGAACCGCGGCTCATGCAGGGCACTGCGATGGGGGGATGGGGAAGCTGGTAGGGCCGGTGAACCACTCCGGTGCCAAGCTCTGCCGAAACACTTTCCTTGAGACGGTAGTCCCAGAATCTGCCTGTCATCTCCCGCGGCGGCTCTTCGGCCCAAAGTTTCAGGATCATGTCGATGGACTCGGCGACCATGGCCCCGCTGTTCTTGGGCTCCACGTCATGGACTTCCAGGTCGGAGGGAACCGCGCCCGGACCAAAGCACAGATTGAGCCGCCCTTTGCAGAGGTGGTCCAGGAAGGCCAGGCGTCCGGCCACCTGGGCCGGGTGGTGGTATTGAAGACAGATTGGCGCCGGGCCCAGACGAATCCTCTGAGTCAGGGTAAAGGCCTTGGCCAGAAAGATCTCCGGCATGACGATATTTTCGTAGCTTGAGGTGTGGTGCTCGCCCACCCAGAACTCCTCGTATCCCCACTCCTCGCAGCGGCCGATCAGCTCCAGGTCTTCGTCGTAGCACTGGGCCTTGGGCTTGGCCGGGTTGTGGATAGGCATCAGGAACATGCCGTATTTCAGAGGTTGATCGGGACTCATGTTGGATTCCTCACTGGGCTGGCTCTCCGGCGGCAAGACCGGAAACATATATTCAACCCCGGATAGAGTCAATCTCAAAAAGGAGGCGTGAACTGCAGGACGATCGGGGACGAGCCATGTTGACCGAGTGGGCCCAATCGAGTTCATCCGTGCCGGTCCGGCGATCCCTGTTCGGGGGCGTGCTTTTCTCTTTGAGTTGTCCCGAAACATCGAATAGATTAGGTGGCTGATTCACAGCAATGGTGCCGGACCGGCGCCGGGCGCGGAAACGCCGACATCGAAGGGAGAAGAATCGACGATGCCCAACGGGAACTGCTACACCGACGACTGGAAACGGACCACCCCCGACTATGCGGTCTATCTGCAGAAAGCTCCGGGGGAAAGGGACGAGTATTCCGACCACATTCACGTCTTCTACACCCCTGGGGGCGATCTCATGTGCATGTGGACCCAGGGCTCCCATGAGAGTTCCCCCGACCTGAGAGTGGTCTGCTCGCGCAGCCGGGATGGTGGGAAGACCTGGTCCCCGGTACTTGCCATTGACGAGTCCAAGTACAAGAACATGGTTCCTTCCCTGGGGTTTCCTCTGATCAGCCGCTCGGGAAGAATGTACTGCCTGTATAACCAGCACCTGGGATACGGCGACGGAGGGCTCTATTCCTCGCCTTTGCGGGTAAAGTACTCGGATGACGATGGTCACACCTGGGTCGCGAGCGGCGTGGACATCCCCTGGCGGCGAACCCGTTTCGACCACCCCGATCCCAAGGTCCACCCCACGGGTATCGTCTGGCAGCAGCCCATTCGGGATGCCAGGGATCGCATGATCGTGGGCTTCACCCGGTGGAGCAGCCCCATGGCCTATCCCCGGCCCATCGGAGGGAATCGCAACCACGGCGACAGCGGCATCGAGTTCATGCGCTTCGAGAATGTGGATGAGGGCCCCCATCCCAGGGACCTGAAAATCACCTGGCTGCCGGACGAGGCCGGGACCATTCGAGTCTCACCCAACATCGAACCCGAGCACTCGCGCGGCTACAGCCTGGCCCAGGAGCCAGGACTGGTTCTTCTCCCGGACGGGCGATTGTTCACCACCATGAGGACGGTGACCGGCTACATCTGGTACACCGTTTCCGACGACCACGGCCACAGTTGGCGCCCCACCCGACCCATGCGCTTTCGAGACCACGGCGCCAAGGTCGAGCATCCCAAGTCGCCCGAGCCCCTCTACCGCCTGGCAGACGGCCGTTACCTGTTCTTCTTCCACAATCACGCCGGCTACCGGGACGGGGCCACCGGTCCCTGGGACATGGACGCCCGCCGTCCCGTCTACATCACGGTGGGAGAATTTCGCCCCCGGGCGGAACAGCCCCTGTGGTTCAGCGAGCCCAAGTTTCTCTTCGACACGCAGAAGGTGACCGCCGGAACGACCCGGCTCTGGTGGCTGGCCATGTACGCCAGCCTGACGGAGAGGGACGGCCGTCGAGTCTTCTGGTACGCCGACCGCAAACAGTTCGTCCTGGGAAAGAACATCACCGACGAGATGCTGGCCGACATGAAGGCCCCGGAGGCTTGAGATCCATGAAAATGAAGAAGATACGGATGAGAAATCAGGTGCCGTTCGGGTGGCCTGCCTGCCTGCTCCTTTCAGCGGCCATCCTCTGGACGGGCTGTTCGGTGGCGCCTCCTCCCGGAGAGCAACCCGCGGCCGGTATTTCCGACGCGGATCCGGAGGCCGAGGCCATCTATCTCACCGACCTGGAGAAGTGCCAGCCGGCTTCCGCCCTGGCCAGTGAATGGAAACATGGCACCTGGCGGCTGCTCTCCTACGCTACCGATTCCTTTAGTGGCAACCTGCTGGTGGCCGCCGAGGACAACCGGCCCCCTGAAGTCACCTATCCGCTGCAGCGGGAAGGATGGCACCGGATCTACATCGGCATCTACCGCGAACCGTTCACCGGCCCCAGACGGGTTCGGGTCCGCCTGAGCCGCGACCAGGCCTTCGCCACCCTGACGGGGCTCGAGGGGGCCAAGGACCATCAGGAGCATTTTATCGATGACATCTTCTGGAAGGAAGCCGACCTCACCGGCAGGGACATCGTTTTCAAGCAGATCACCGAGCCCATGGCGGTGCACGCCTGGGTGGCTTACATCAAGCTGGTGCCCCTCACTGAGACGCAGGTGCGGTCCATCCAGACTGACCGTCGTCGCAAGGACACCAAGAGACTGTTCATCCATAACGACGCCGGAGTGATCAATCGCAGCGGGACCGAGCAGGAAATCCGGGACCAACTGGAACCGCTGCGCCATTCCGACGTGGCCCGGGTCTACTGGGAGTTCGGTACCGGCGACCGCGCCAAGCGTTTCTCCAAGATCGCCCGGGACCACTCGCTGGACTTGACCCAGGCGGCAGGGGGCCGTCCCTTCTTTACCAGCCCCCACAGCCGCTGGTGGGCCGAGAGCTGGAAGGCCTACCACCAGAACGGGGTGGACCCCTTTCTGGTGGCTGCCGAATACACCCGCAAGTTGGGATTGGAGTTCCATGCCTCCTACCGTCCCGGGGGCTTCATCTACCCGGCCAACTATGGTCCGGCGCTTCCGGGCGCCAGCTTTTATGAACAGCACCCGGATTTGGTTTGCATGAATCGCGAGGGCAAGCCCATGCCCCGTGTCTCCTACGCCTTTCCCGAGACTCGGCGCTATGTGGTGTCGCTCTTTCGTGAAGTGGCCACGGAAAACCCTATCGACGGAGTGGCGGTGCTCTACAATCGCCGCCCACCGCTGGTGGCCTACGAGGCGCCGGTGGTTGAAGGGTTTCAGAAAGAGTACGGCCTGGACCCGCGCCAGCTTCCGGAGAATGATCCTCGCTTCATGCGCCACCGTTCACAGTTCCTGACCCAGTTCATGAGAGAGCTGCGGGCCGAGCTGGACCAGATAGCTCGAGAGCAGAAGAGGGAGACGCCCTTCGAGATCACGACCGTTGTTTCCAATGGCGAAGAAAACCTGTTGTTGGGGATGGACCTGGCCGCCTGGGTTGAGGAAGGTCTGGTGGATGTGATCATCCCCTATTCCTCGGTCGAGCGGATAGGAGCCTATGGGAATAAGGTTGGCCCAAACACATGGGACGGCGAACCCAGCTGGGAGGACCCCGAGGATGTGGAGTGGTTTGTCTCTCTGGTCAAGGGCACCCGAACCCGGGTGGCCCTGAACATGATGCCGCGGTTCCTGACGAAGGAGGCTCAATACCGCAAGGCACACCAGCTCTACGAGGCCGGGGTGGAGAACCTCTTCTTCTGGGACGGGACCCACAGAGTGCGCAATGTTCTGCGGCTGGGACACCGGGAGGAGGTGTCTGACTGGATGGCTTCGGGCCAGCCTCCCTTCCGACCCACCAACGTAAGGGTTTGGGAGCTGGGGGGATGGGATCTGCACACGGAAACCCCCGGATAAGATCAGGGAAGGGTCGCCCGGGCCGGTCAGGGCTTCGCTTGCCGGTCCAGCCGGATCAGCGTTTGCAGCAGCAGGTTGGCGCCGTTGGCGACGTCCCGCGGTTTGGTGTATTCCTGCGGGGAGTGGCTGATTCCACCCACGCTGGGAACGAAGATCAGGGCCGAAGGAGCGATTAAGGCCATATTCTGGGCGTCGTGGGCGGCCCCGCTGGGCAGCCGGGCGTAGCTCAGGTCCAGGGCCTCGGCCGATTGCCGGATCACCTCCTGCAAGTTGGGGTCGGTCAGGGTCGGCTCCACCCCGATGTCGATTTCGTTGAACTCGATCTCGGTGTCGGTTTCCTTCCCGATGAGTTGCGCCCGGCGCCGGATTTCCTCGAATACCTGATCCAGCTTGGGTTTGGCGAGATCGCGCAGTTCCAGGCTGAGTTCCACCCGTCCGGGAATGACGTTGGGGGCTCCCGGCTCGGCCCTGATGCGCCCCACCGTGGCCACCTGCCTTCCGGGCAGGCTCTTGGCAGCCCGGTTGACCGCGATTACCAGCTTGGCGGCCGCCAGCAGGGCATCCCGGCGGGCGTTCATGGGCGTGGTGCCGGCGTGGTTGGCAAAACCCGTCACCGTCACGTCCCACCAGCGGATCCCTACGAATCCCTCTACTATGCCGATGTCGGTCCCCTCCGACTCCAGGCTGCCGCCCTGCTCGATGTGCAGCTCCAGGTAGGCTTTCACCTCTCCGGGGCGGCGGATAGCCCGGGAGACTCGGTCGGCATTGCCGCCCAGGGCCGCAATCCCGGCCCGGATGGACATTCCGCTGCGGCTGGATTCCTCCAGCGCCTGGGCGTTGATCCGGCCCGCCAAGGCGCGGCTGCCGGTCAAGCCTCCTTCTTCGTTGGCGAAGACGATGACTTCCAGCGGGTGTCGGGTCCGGATTCCGTGCTCCCCCAGCACCTGGACGCACTCGATGGCCGCCATCACTCCCAGCACCCCGTCGTAGGCCCCGGCCAGAGGCACGGTGTCGATGTGGGATCCCAGCATGATGGGGGCGAGTCCGGGCGAACCACCCGGCAGGCGTCCCGACAGGTTGCCGGCGTCGTCGACTCGGACATCCAGGCCGGCCTCCCGCATGAGCCGGGTCACATGGGCCCGGCCGCCGAGGTCGGCTTCGGTGAATGCCAGACGGGTCACTCCCTGAGGGCTCCCTCCGATGCGGGCCAGCCGGTCGATGCGCTCCTGGAGCCGCTGTGCATTGACCCTGAGAGCCGCCGGCGCTCCGGATTCAACTCCTTGCAGTGGCCATCCGAGCAGCAGCAAGCCGAGGGCCAGGCGGCAGAGGTCGGGCAGTCTGTTGGTGTGGGATGGCCGCATGGGCGTCTCCCGGCGCGGGCTGATTCCGCTGGTTGTATAAGCGTCAACGGGAGCCGGGGGCTCCCGCGCAGCCATCATACCCGATGCGGCGTGCGATCGGGGTCGCCAACAGGCCTTTGCCGGCCGCGGGATGAGCATCGGCAGGGACGGCAAGCCTTGCAACAACGGGATCGCGCAATTATACTGGCTCCGTTCTCGAAGACTCCCTCTCCACGTGGACCGTTAATGGGCGGGTCCTTTTCTTGTGGCCATTGCCTGCCCTGCAGGCAATTCGAGATCGGTGGTCCGCTCCCAACCGGCAGCAGAATTGAACGGAGCGCAGGTGGAACGCCGGGTAAGAGCCCCAGGGTCCAAAGAAAGGAGAGTGGAGTCCCATGAGCATGATGGTTACGGAGGTTTACCAGGCGCTTGTTGATGCGGGGGCGTCAGAGGAAAAAGCCAGAGCGGCGGCGGAAGCGATTCCCGACATGTCGGAACTAGCGGATAAGAACGACCTCGCCGGGGTCAGGTCCGAACTGAAGCAGGACATCGCCGATCTTCGGTCCGAACTGAAACAGGAGATCGCCGATCTTCGGTCGGAGCTAAAGCGGGACATTGTTGAACTTCGATCCGAGTTCAAGCAGGACATCGCTGAGCTTAGATCCGAGTTCAAGCAGGGCATTGTCGGACTGAAGGCCGACCTGTACAAGCACATGTGGCTCATGCAGGGGGCGACCATCCTTGCCATCGTCGGACTGCTCAAACTCCTGCCTTGATTGCAACGGCTCCGTTACCTGAACTCCTACGGGCCAAGCCCCCAGGCTCTCATCGTCCGGCAACGACCTTCAAGGCCGGTTTCCGAAACCCGGCGCATTCCCCCTCCATAGTCACGTCAATCGCAGTTCCGGCGGGGCATTGTGCGCCTTGGCCCTGCGGTGGTAACATGCTGTCAACTACAGAGTTGATGTAGAGGGTGGAGGAAACTTGGCGATGCCGGGCTCCAGCCGCAGGGCGCTTCTCAGAAAGGTGGGCCTGATTGCCGGAGCGGCGGCGTTGAAGTCCCACGCCGCCGGCTCGGCCCGCGCGCGTTCCTCCAACCGCCGCGACATGGATCGCCTGCGGGAGCGCATCCAGGGCGTCCATTGCTTCATGGTGACTCCCTTTCATCCCGACGGCAGCCTCAACGCCGAGGGCCTTCGCCGCAACATTGCCCATCACGCCGACGCCGGAATTCAGGACACGACCATCGTGGTCGGCGGTGGCATGGGGGAGATCTTCTCCCTGGACCTGCAGGAGCACCGGGCCATGGCCGAGGCCGCCGCCAGGGGCGCCCGGGGGAAGCTGCCGGTGGTGGTAGGGGCCTGCGGCGGCTACCGCATGGCCAGGATCATGGCCCGCAACGCCCAGGAAGCCGGCGCCGACGCCATCCTCCTGTTCGCCCCTCCCTACTGGAGCTGGATTCCCGGATACGACGAGGGTACCATCCGGTATTTCACCGAGGTGGCGCAATCGATCGACATCGGGGTGGTTCTGGCCACGGTGTCGGGCCACAATTTTCCCACCGGCAAGGAGAAGTACTGGCCCAAGGTCCTGAAACGTCTGTCCGAGCTTCCCAACGTCCTCGGGTTCGAAGATTCCAGCAGCGACATCGCCATGGGACAGGAGCTGGGGTCTCTGGTCACCGACCGGCTGGTCTGGATCGCCCGGGGTGAAGGGCACGCCGTGAAGGCCTTGCCGGCCGGAGCCCGCGGCAACACCTCGGCCGTGGCCACCTTTGTCCCCAAGGCCTGCCGGGAGTTTTGCCGCCGGGGGAAGCTGGGAGAGGTGGACCGCATGCAGGAGGTCCTGCGGACACGGATCCAGCCCATGGCTCGGGTCAGGTCCGTCAGTCCCGGCTACCACGTGAGTGGTATCAAGGTGGCCCTGGAGGCTCTGGGTCGGGCCGGCGGTCCGGTCCGGCCGCCGGCGAGGGCCGTGCTTCCCGAGGATCGGCCCAGGATCGCGGCCATCGCCCGCGAGCATGCCGAGGGTTGAGTGCCGGGGGCTGTTCCCCAATTGGAGGGCCCTCCGCCTGAATCGGAATTCATGACAGCCTTTTGCAAAATTCCGCAGGCAACGGATTCATGGAGGCTCGGAACAGGTTTTGATTCACATGGATGCACAGGATGCACAGGATTTTTTCTTGAAACGGCCAGCTTGTCATCCTGAGCATGCGCAAATCCGCACAGGATCATTGCTGGAGCCGGCTTCTCGTGCAGCAGCGTTCCGTCCTGATTATCCTGTGCATCCTGTGCATCCATGTTTATGATGAGCCTTTTGCAACATTCGCACTCGGGAATGCCATCGAGGCGGCAACGGTGATGTGCTGCAGGCTCCTGGTTTCACCCCAACAAGCACAACCGTCACCAATCGAGTTTCTTGATTTCGAGTCTTGCCGATCCGAGGGTCCTTTTTGTGCCTTTTGTGGCCATTGAGCTTCGGACGGCAACGAGTTTCAGTGTCACGTGATCCTTGACGGACTCGGGTGGAAAGACCCTTGATCCGAATCAGGATCGCCCGACTCCAATTTTTGCAAAAGGCTCATGAAGGTGCGGGAATCGTGAACCGGCAAGCCTTGAACCCCAGGAAAAGGACCGGGACCGCCACCCGGGCGACCTGCTTTGGCCCGGCCCTGCTGGCCCTGCTGGCCCTGCTGCTGGTTTCCCATGCCGCGGCCCAGGAAATGCCGGCGCCAGAACCCACCGAACCGGAGGCCCACTGGATCTACCCGCTGGGAGGACGGCCGGAGTCCCGGCTGAAGGCCGAGGTCGAAGGCCGGTTGCTTCAGGAGGTGCACGCGGTCTGGTCTCCTGAGCCGGGCCTCACAGGCGCCATCCTGGAAGTCCGCCCGGTTTCGGAACAGAAGACGGGGTCCGAGGAGAGTGGCTATGGAGACAAGGACAAGGTGCCGAATCAACGGGTCAACCTCGAGCTGGAGATCGGTGCCGGGGTCCCGAGCGGGGTCCACTCCCTCTACCTGGTGTCCCGACGGGGGATTTCCAATCCGTTGAGCTTTCTGGTCAGCTCCGATCCGGTCATGGAGGAGTCCGAGGATACCGGCGGGGTTGACTCCAGCCTCCGGACCGTCCGTCCCCCGGTCATCCTCAACGGCAGGCTCGCCCGCGACGGGGAAGTGGACAGCTACGCGCTGGAGGTGGCGGCCGGCGAAGACCTTGCTTTCCAGTTGTTCAGCCCGGCCGAAACCTTCCGGCAGATTCTCAGGCTGCACTGGGATGAGGGAAGCTGGCTGCGCGGAGACAGACCGGCGGAGCTGGAGTTCAGCCACAAGGGAAGCTACAGGCCCTCGCGGGCCAGGCACTGGCGCCATCGCTTCGACCGCGGCGGGCGCTACCTGATCGGGGTCGGGTCGGTCTATGGCAGGGGCGAACCCGAATTTGTCTATCAGCTTCGCATCGCGCCGGCCGAAAAGGGGATGGGATACGGGGGATGGCCCGGTTCCGAGGGATCGGCCAGCTGGAGCGAGCGCCAATACGTCAGGGAGTTGACTCCACTCCGGCTGCGCCGGCTCTGGGCGCGCACGGTCAAGCCCGCCGGTGACGGGCCCCGGTCCAAGGCCGGCCTGGACCCCGAGAAGCAATCGAGGGGACCCGCGGGCACACCCGGCTCGCCCGGTCCATCTACGGGTGGCGCCAATCCTGACCCGGTGGTCTTTGAAGAAAAAGAGCCCAACGGAAGTCGCGACCGGGCCTCAGAGGTTTCGCTGCCGGCTCTGATCAGCGGCAGCATCGAATCCCCTGGGGACGTGGATTTCTTCCGATTCCGACTTGCGGCCGGGCAGACGCTGGTCTTTGAGGTGGAAACCCCGCGGGTGTCTCCCCCGGCCTTCAGTCCCAGCCTCAAGGTACTGGATTCCGCCGGCCACCCGTTGTTCGACAACAAGCACCGCAAGATCGCGCTGACTCGTCAGGACCCCATTTTTCTGGTGGAGCTGCTCAAGCTTCATCTCCCTGACCGGGGAAGCTGCGGCATCGGGTCCCTTGCCTTTTTCGAGTCTCTGGAGGCCAAGATGGTGGCCGAGTTCGGCGTCGCCGGGGACTACGTCCTTCAGGTTGGCGACCTGACTTCCCAGCAGGGCCAATCGGACCACGCCTACCGGGTGATGGTTCGCCCTGGCATTCCGCACGTGGGGGACCTCCAGCTCGAAGGGGATCGCATCAATCTCAGGCGGGGCCAGGTCAGAACGCTGAAAGTGACCACCGGCCTGGAAGAGGGTTATTCGGGCCAGGTGGCCCTGAGCCTGGAAGGTCTGCCGCCGGGGGTGGTGCCCTTGACCGGCACGGAAGCGGAACCCCCCAGCCCCATCGGGCCCACCACCGAAAGCCCAAAAAGCTTCCTGGGGTTCAGCGAAAAGGCCGTCATCCTGTTGCGGGCCGATGAGCAGGCCCCGCTGACGGACATGCCGGCGCGGGTCAGGGTGTGGGCGCGCCCGGCTGTCGACAACCGGCTGGGAGCCCGGCTGCCGGTGGGAGAGATTCCGCTCATGGTGATCGGTTCGCCGGAGGGGGCGTCGGGCTCGTGAGCGACAGCGGGCCTGCAGGTGGAATTGCCAGGGTGCGGAGGGGTTTCATGGGGATGTCCGATTGGAAGAAACCTGTCCGGGTTTTGGTGCTGAGCCTCCTGCCGCTCCTGGCGCCCGGACACCTGGACGCGGAAAGGGATCGCCAATCCCGGTCCGCGGAACCGGCAGGGAGCCGGAACGACTCGGCAGGCTCCGGCCAATTCCGTTCCCCTGACGGCCTGCGGGACTTTCGCCTCATCCCCTCTCAGGTAGAGTTGCGGGGAATGAGGGCCTCTCAATCCTTCCTGGTGTTGGCCACAGATTCCCGGGGACTGGAGGTCGATCTTACCTCCGAGTCGCGATTCAGCCTGTCGGATGACCGGTTGGCGCAAGTCGAACCCGAGGGGGTGCTGGCGGCGCGCCGGGACGGAGAGGTCAGACTGCGGGCCGAGGTCGCCGGGCGGATACTGGAGGCGGCGGTCCGCATCGAAGGAACCGGACGGGCCAGGCCCTTCGGCTTCGCTCGCGATGTGGTGGGGGTCTTTACCCGCAACGGTTGCAACGGCAGCGAGTGCCACGGCGGGGTCAAGGGTCGCGGCGGCTTCAAGCTGTCCCTGCATGGTATCAATCCGCGGGAGGACTACCGCTGGACCGTCAAGGGCGGGGTCTACCAGGTGTTGTCCCCCAAAGCCGCCGAGCCCTTCGACCCTCGAGTCGACCTGAAAGAGCCGCAACAGAGCCGATTGCTGCTGAAGCCCGCGCTGGAACTGCCCCATGGGGGAGGACAGCGCTTCGAGCGGGACTCGGCCGATTACCGGAGGCTGCTGGCATGGATTCGCCAGGGGGTTCCCTACGGAGCCGGCCCGTCGGAGTCCCGGATCGAACGCCTGGAGGTCTTTCCGCGGGAAGCCGTCATGGAGCCCGGGACTCGTCGCCGACTCCTGGTGACCGCCTTTTATGAGGACGGCAGCAGCCAGGACCTGAGTCGGGAGGTGCTGTACGAGAGCAGCGATCCCGCAGTCATCGACGTCGGCCCGGGGGGTGTGGTGCACGCCGTCAAGGCGGGGCAGGCCAGAGTGATGGTTCGGGCGGCCGGGAAGCTGGTTCAGGTCCGCTGCGGGGTGATCCGACAACCGCTGGACGATTATCCGGAGGTGGCCAGACGCAATTTCATCGATGAGGTTGTTTTCGATCGGTTGCGAGAACTGCACATTGTTCCGGCAGGCCTCTCAAGCGACTCCGCCTTCCTGCGGCGGGTCTGCCTGGACCTCACCGGGACCCTGCCGCCCCCTGAGCGCGTGCGCGAATTCCTGGCCGACCGGCATCCTCTAAAGCGGGAGCAACTGATCGAGCGGCTGCTGAACTCGCCCGAATTCGTGGACTACTGGACCTTCCGCTTCGCAGACTTCTTCCGGGTGGTCTATCGCAATGCCTACGTCTACAAGAGCTGGATCCGGGAAAGCCTGGCCCGCAACAAACCCTACGACCAGATGGCCCGGGAGCGGGTGGCGGGCCAAGGCAACGGCGGGCCCACCCGGCATTTCATCAAGTCCATCAGCGGGGAAGTCATGCGTCCCCACGAGAAGATGGGAGAGGACGTGCGGGTCTTCCTGGGGATACGCCTGGACTGCGCTCAGTGCCATGACCATCCCTACGAAACCTGGACCCAGGATCAGTTCTGGGGAATTACCGCCTTCTACGGACGGCTGACCCGAATCCGCGACCTCTCGGTCTTCATGGATGACATTTCCGGGAACGAGGAACAGCCGGAAGGGCCCAAGGTGATTCACCCCCGCCGCCGGCGGGAAGTGGCCCCCAGCTTCCTGGACGGCTCGCTACCCCCTTCCACCGCCATCAACCCCCGGGAGGAGCTGGCGGACTGGATGACGTCGCCCGAGAATCCCTACTTCAGCCAGGCCATCGTCAACCGGGTGTGGGCCAACTTCTTCGGAAAGGGCCTGGTCGAGCCGGTGGACGATTTCAGGCCCGGCAACCCCGCCAGCCACCCCGAGCTGCTGCGGGCGCTGGCCCAGGATTTCCGTCTCAGCGGCTACGATCTCAAGCACCTGATGCGCGCCATCGCACGATCCGGAACCTATCAGCTTTCAGGAGACCTCAACCCGACCAACCGGGAGGATGAGGTCAACCACTCCCGAGCTCTGCCCCGCCGATTGGAGGCCGAGATCCTGCTGGACGCCATTTCTCGGGTGACCGGCATCGAAGAGGCCTTTGCCGTTCACGAGTACGTGGGTGGAGGCACCGAGCCCAAGGGGACCCGGGCCATCGAGTTGACTCCGGAAGTCACGCCCTCCCAGTTCCTGGAAGTTTACGGGCGGCCCGTCAGCCGGGACAGCATGCCCTGGCGCGACCACCGTTCCACGCTCAGGCAGGCCCTGCACCTGCTGGTCGGCTCCACCTACACCAACAAGATCGCAGCCAAGGGAGGCCGTGTGAGTCGACTCCTGGCGGCCGGCGCCTCCGACCGGGAGGTCGTCCGGGAACTCTACCTGGCGGCCCTTTCCCGCTATCCGACGGCTGAAGAGGAAACCCGGCTCCAAGCCCTGATCGTGGGCGCTCCTTCTCGCCGGAAGGGTGTGGAAAATCTGGCCTGGGGGTTGCTGGCCTCGCGGCAGTTCACTTACAATCATTAGGGAGGCAGTGCCTCAGACCGACAAGTGGTGAAGGGAAAGAAGATATCCACGAAGGGGCACGAAGAACCACGAAGGGACGGATTGATGAATGGTTGATTGCTGATTGTCGATTTGGGGGGTGACAACTGATGTTGCCTCAAATCCATCTTCAATTCGAAATCCATGGTACTTGACTCATTTGTCAATGTCGTCTCGACTCAAGAGATGTAGCTGGACATCAATCGAACTCAGGAAATTTTTGATGAAGCTTAAGGTCGTCATTCATGAAGCGGAAGAAGGGGGGTACTGGGCTGAAGTGCCGTCTATCTCTGGTTGTGCCACACAGGGCGATAGCTTTGATGAGCTGCTAAGCAATCTGTATGAAGCTATTGAGGGTTGCTTGTCTGTGGATGTTCAACACATTGATCTATCTGAGAACGATAGGGTGATGGAGATAGCCATTTGAAGACGGTAAGCGGCAAGAAATTCTGCCGTCTGCTCGAAGGCAAAGGGTGGGAGCCAAGGAGAATTAGCGGAAGCCATCATATCTATACCAAGACAGGTATCGATGCTCGTATTGCAGTACCTGTGCATGGAAACAAACCATTGAAAGCAGGTTTGCAAAAACATTTGATGAAAATCGCGAGCATTGAAGAATCCGACCGGTAAGCATCACCCAACAAGACGCTGCACTGGACGGCAAATTTACTGAGTTGTATTACCGCTGGTTGGATTGGAAAAGTACCAGGGACGCGTTCATGAAAGAACATGCTGATCACACTCGTTGTTGTCGGCCACGCCGGGAATTCCTCAGAGTCGGTGCTCTCAGCCTGCTGGGCCTGAACCTGAGGCAGTACCTGGCCCTGGAAGCGGCCACTCCGGCCGCCGCCCGTTCGAAGCAAAAGGCCCAGGCCTGCATTCTGCTGTGGCTGGAGGGAGGGCCCTCCCAGATCGACACCTGGGACCCCAAGCCCCACAGCCGGTTCAATGCCATTCCCACCCGGGCCGACGGCATCCGGATCTCGGAGCTCTTTCCCCGGGTCGCCGGCCACATGGACAAGCTGGCCATTGTCCGCTCCATGCACACCG
The DNA here is from genome assembly GCA_963665655.1 of Terriglobia bacterium. Classification (GTDB taxonomy): domain Bacteria; phylum Acidobacteriota; class Terriglobia; order Versatilivoradales; family Versatilivoraceae; genus Versatilivorator. The sequence continues at coordinate 687,276 of OY762429.1, read as the reverse complement.
AGGAGAACAACCACCCCCAGGGCACCCACTACGCCCTGACCGGCCACCGCCCCAATCCGGCCCTGAAGTTTCCCAGCCTGGGTTCGATCATCTCCAAGGAACTGGGTCCGAGGAACAACCTCCCACCCTACATCATGGTCCCGGAGCACCAGGAGACGGACTTTTTCTCCTATATTGACGCCTACACCTCGGCCTTTCTGGGCTCGGAATACGATCCCATCATCATGCCCGATCCCAGCCAGGAGTCCTTTCAGATTCCGGACCTGTCCTTGCCCGATACCCTGACGGCTGCCGATATTGCCGACCGCCGGTCGTTTCTGCAGGCGGTGGATCGGGGGTTCCGCCAGAAGGAGAAGCACGCCGAATTCGGCAGGATGGACCGCTTCACCAACCAGGCTCTGACCATGCTGCTTTCGCCCAGCGTCAAGCAGGCCTTCGATCTGTCCCAGGAGTCGGACCGGACCAAGGAGGCCTACGGGCGCAACCGGGTCGGTCAAAGCGTGCTGCTGGCTCGCCGCCTGGTGGAGGCGGGCTGCCGCTTTGTGACCACCTCCGGATACGCTCACGGGGCTTGGGACACCCACCAGGACAACGACCGGAGGCTGCGGGACAAGCTGGCCCCCACCCTGGACCAGACCCTTTCGGTCTTGCTGGAGGACCTGCAGCAGCGCGGACTGCTGGACTCCACCGTGGTGCTGGCCATGGGCGAGTTCGGTCGCACCCCCCACCTGAACGCCAACAACGGCCGGGATCACTATCCGGACTGCTGGTCGTTGATTCTGGGAGGTGGAGGCATTCAGGGCGGGCGAGTGGTGGGCGCCAGCGACGAGCAGGGGGCCCAGGTGGCGGAACGCAGGGTCACCATGGGCGACCTCTTCGCCACCATCTACAAGGCCATGGGCATCGATTGGACCAAGGAGTACGTCAACCCCGGAGGCCGTCCCCTCTACATCGCCAACTCCATCGACGACGTCATGGGGCAGCCGCTCCACGAGCTGGTGTAACCGCTGGAACTTCCTTCCCTGTTTCCCTAAAAGGCCGCCTGCAGGATGCCCTCCAGGTCATCCACCGCGGCCTGACGGGGATTGCTGCGCATGAGCCGCTTGATCCCGAAGGCCGCCTCGGCGAAGGAGCGGAGCTGGTGTTCCTGCACTCCGATTTCCCGGAGCTTGTCGGGGATGCCGATTTCCTTTCTCAAGGCCCGCACCCGCTCGATGGCGGCGTCGGCGGCGGCCTCGGCGGACAGGCCCTCCACCTGGAGGCCCATGAGTTCGGCCAGGCGGGCCAGAGCCTCCACCCGGGCCGGTTTGTTGAACTCCATCACATAAGGCAGGAGCAGGCCGTTGCCGCAGCCGTGGGAGCAGTGCACGGCTCCGCCGATGGGGTATTCCAGCGCGTGGACCGCGCCGACGCCCACGTTGCTGAATCCCATTCCGGCGATGAGTGCCGCCAGGTGCATGCCCTCTCGGGCCGCCAGGTTTCGGCCGTCCCTGACGGCGTCGGCAAGATGGCTTGCGATGAGGCTGACCGCTGGCTCCACCATGGCGTTCCCCAGGGGATTGCGGCCCTGGTAGATGGAAATTTCGCCTTCCGGAATTTCAAGTTGGGAGCTGTCGGTGGCCATGAAGGCTTCCACGGCGTGGGTGAGTGCGTCGATCCCACTGTCTGCCGTGGCCTTGGGAGGGCAGGTCACGGTCATGAGCGGGTCCACCACCGCCGCCCGGGGCCTCAGATAGTTGCTGGCGATGGCCACCTTGATGTTGTTCTCGGTGTCGGTCAGGATTCCCGCATGGGTGACTTCGGAGCCGGTTCCCGCCGTGGTGGGCACGGCGATCAGCGGCAGGATGGGGCCCGGAACCTTTCCTTCGCCCATGTAGTCCCGGGGCTCGCCTCCGTAGGTGAGCAGGACCCCCACGGTCTTGGCCAGGTCCATGTTGCTGCCGCCTCCCAGTCCCACCAGCAGGTCCGGTTTGTGCCGGGAGGCGAAGTCGTGGCAGCGGAGCAGGGCGGCGATGGAAGGCTCCGGCTCCCCGCCGTCGAATAGGGTCACCCGCACGCCCCCGGAAGTCAGCCGGGACTGCACCTGGTCGGCCAGACCCGCTTTCACCAGAGCCTTGTCGGTGACCACCAGGGCATGCCCGGCTCCCAGTTCCCGAGCAATTTCACCCAGTTGGTCGGTGGCGCCTCTGCCGAAGTGAATGGCTCCGGCAGTATGAAAACTCCAGGTGGTCCGCATGCTGGCCTCCCTCCCCGTGAACCGTGTCGAATCGATGCAAAACAGGGCAAAGTATAAAGAGTCGCTGTCAGTTTCTCCAGGACTGCCGGTGGTATTGGAGAATGGTGGGCCGGAACTTGGTGTTGATCTCGATATGGGCGTCGTCGAGCCAGCGCTTGCCGAAGGCGGTGGCGTTGGACACCAGGGCCGCGGTGAGATAGCCGGTCGGGACCCCGAGGGATGTCAGCCCCTCCAGCGCTTCCTTCATGGCTGGCTGGCTGGCTTCGTGCAGCCAGGCCAGGTGCCACCCCCACTCCCCGAAGCTGGGGACGTTCTGCCGGTAGGGCAGGGCCCGGAAGCCGGCGGCCCGCAGCGTTTTCCCGATGCACAGGAACATCTCCCGGGAGTGGTAGGGCGAGGTGGATTGCACCGCCACCAGGCCGCTGGGACCCAGTTGGCGGGCCAGCCTGCGATAGAAATCCAGGGAGTAGAGCTTGGCCGTGCCCACCGATTTCGGATCGGGAAAGTCGATGATCACCAGATCGTAGGGCCCCTGCAGGCTGCGAACGAAGAGGTCGGCGTCCAGGTTGACCACCCGGACCCTGGCCTGGGGATAGACGGTGTCGCTGAGCAGGGAGGGGGCCAGCTTGCTGGGCCGGGAGACGGTCTGAATTTCTCCCTCGGAGACGCCCATCGCCGGACGCAACCTGACCCGTTCGTCCAGCAGGGCTCCCCGGTTGAGTCGAACCAGGTCGGGATGGGTGGCTGCCAGCTCGGTCATGGAGGGATCGATGTCCACCAGGTCCACCCGCCGCACCCCGTCGTATTTCAGCACCTCCCTGAGCGCCAGGCCGTCGCCTCCCCCGAGAATCAGCACCCTGGCACGGGTGGAAGCCACCGCAAAGGGAACGTGGACCAGCATCTCGTGGTAGATCCGCTCGTCCCGGGAATTGAACTGCAGGTGGCCGTTGATGAAGAGGCTGAGCCGGTCGTTCCGTCGGGTCATGACGATGTGCTGGTACCTGGAGGTGTGGCTGTAGATGATGGGATCGCTGTAGGTCCGCTGCTCCAGCGAAACCCGCCAGTCCTCCGACAGGGCCAGCAGGCAGCCCAGCAGCGCCGCACCGGCGCAGGAGAGCAGCAGAAGCTTCCTGAAGTGGCGCAGCAGGGGGCGGAAGTAGGCCAGCCCCAGCAGGGCCAGCAGGAGGTTGGCGCATCCCAGTGCCACGGCGATCTGGTTGACGGACAGGTTGGCGAAGAGGACGAAGGTGAACAGCAGGGCTCCCACCAGCGCGCCCACGTAATCCATGCTCAGGATCTCGGACAGGTTGGTCTTGAGACTGGCCGAATACTCGCGGTTGATGCGGATCAGCAGGGGGATTTCGAGGCCGATGAGGATGCCGATCCCCAGCGAGAATCCCCACAGCAGCAGCATGTAGCTGGTGGAGTAGATGTAGGCCAGGTAGATGACCAGGGCGCTGATCCCTCCCGTCAGCCCCAGCAGGATCTCCACCAGCAGGAACTTGTCCACCAGGTTGCCGTTGATGTGCTTCTGCAGGGTGGCCCCCAGGCCCATGGCGAACATCATCAACCCGATGACCACGAAGATCTGCTCGTGGGAGGAACCCATCAGGTTGTTGCCCAGCGCCCCCAGGGTGTACTCGTAGGCAATCCCGCAGGCCCCCATGACGAACATGGACGCCGCCAGCACCTTCCGGGCGTGTCGGAATCGGTTCATGGTGAAATAAGGGTCTACCCTGCATGGCTCGCCGGGCGGCCGGTGCCGTGCGGGCTACAGCATGAAAAAGAGGATGGACGCCATGCCGATGGCCACCACCGCCTCGATCCAGGCGGCTCCCAGGTTTCTGTCGACCGCGATTTCGTGGGCGATGCGGGTCCGCGGCAGCAGCGCGTGGTCGACCAGTTCACGCAACAGGAAGAGGGCCACGAAGCCGACCGCCGCCAGGCTGGCGTATTCGGTGAGACTGGCGCTGAAGGATTCGAAGTGGTGGGCGCTTGCCTTGAGCAGCAGGATGCCCAGGGCGACCATGTTGCCGCCGAAAGCCACCCCCGCCGCCGGGTTGTCCTTCTCGATCTCGTCGTGAATGTCGTAGCGGGTGATCCACTGGTAGAAGATGGAGAAGAGGACCAGTGTCACCTGGCCTGCAACGAAGTAGCACAGGGCGGTGATGGGACCGGTCCAGGCTCCGGCAAAGGCGGATTCGGGGGGAATCTCGCCGTAGATCCCTCCCGCCAGGATGAGAGCGGTGGCGATATAGGCCCCGCACAGCACGGCTCCGGTCCCGACGTTTCTGTCTCGGACCAGTTCCTGGTAGATGCTGAATTGGCGCAGCACCAGCCTGTCCAGGAGCTTTCTGCCCAGATTGAGGAGGGCGATTCCGCCCAGGGCGTAGGCGGCCACCACCCCCAGTTCGGGAAGAAGCCGGTCGAGATTGAGCAGGTCGGCCTCGGTTCCGCTGGAGGCGCCCAGGAAGATGATCATGACCCCGGCGTAATAGCCGGTCAGGCTCAGCCCGATGGCGGGGTTGTCCCGGACCGTCAGCTCCTCGTCGAGGGGGTAGGGCGTGAGCAGGTCGTTGACGAACTTGGCGATCATCAGAATGACCGCGCCGAGAACCACGTAGCACAGGCTGACTCCCAGTTCGATCCAGTCCATGGTCACTTGCCTCCAAAAAAGGAGCGACTGCCCCGAGAACGATAGGAGCCGCCCCGTCCGCCGGCGCCGGCGGCGCGATATCGAGAAGATCGATACCCCCTGAGGTTGCCGCCGCTCCGCTTGTAATAGGAGTTTCGATAGCCCCCGCTCCGCACGTAGCGGGAGGAGCGATAGGTGGAAGCCGTCGTCCGGCTGTTGGTGCCGTAGCGAGGACGACCGGCGGCGGTGCGGCCGTACCAGGTTCTGCCCGAGGTGTAGGATCGGCGATAGTCCGTGTAGTCACGGGGCAGGATGGGCTGGTAGGCGGGTCCCCAGAACATGGAGCGCATGAACATGTACTGGCCGTAAAAGACCCAGAAGGAACCGCCGTGGCTGTCCCGGCGCCATTGCCCGTACTGGTTGCTCTGCCCCGGGGGCGCCAGGTAGGAATAACCGGCCGGCTGGGCCAGGGATTCGGCTTCTTCCTCGTATTTCCCGGCCGGCTTGCGGGCTACCGACATCCCCAGCTTGTCTTCCAGGGCGTCGAAGGTGGCTTTGGAAACCTGGACCCAGGCCTCGCTTTCGGAGTGGGCGCCTTGCTTCTTCTGGGGATCCTGGATTTGAACCGTCACCGTCTTGTACTTGTGGTGCAGGGTCAGGGTCTCCCCTTCCCGGATGTCCATGTCCACCAGGATCCTGTCCCAGGAGAGGTAGAGCTGACCCACCTTCTGGCCGAGCTGGCTGTCCAGCCGCGCCAGTTGCAGCCCGTCGGCCTCGAGGTTCTGGCGGGTCTCCAGAATCAGCAAGGCATCGGCGTCAGGGGCAGCGATGGCCCGGGAGCGTTCCTTCCACAGGGACTCCGACCGGGCCTTGACGTCAGCCATCTGTTGGACGGCCTGGCTCAAGTCGGCTTTTTTCTCGGGCCAGTCGATCATGGCTCTCCGAGCGCCGGCGATGCTGGCGGGGCGGTAGGCGGCGATCTGGCGATAGCCGGCACGAGCCTCCCCGACGTAGCGGCTGCGATTCTTGTCCACCTCGCTGACGGTCCTGGCCACATCCAGTATCTCGCTGGCGGCCTGCAATGCCTGGGTCCGCTTCTGCCTGGCCTGGTCGGTGCGGCGTTCGATCTCCACCCGCAGTTCATCGTCGTCCTGGGCGGCCAGTTCCGCGGCCTGTGCCAGCTCGTTGGCGGCAGATTCCAGGTCCTTTTCCGATTGGTTCAGTCGGGCCATCCACTGCTCCCGCCTGGACCGGGGCAGCCCGGTCATGGAGTCGATCAGGGAGCGTGCCTCGCGGCTCAGCTCGCCAACATTGGCCCGCGAGGTGTTCAGCAACTGCTCCGCCGTGGCCAGGCCGGCTTGGGTCTGCGGGTTCAACCCTCCGCCCGCGTAGGTGAGAACCACCACCAGGAGAGCCAGCACGGCTATTCCGGCCGAGGCGTAGAGCAGGGATTGTCTGTCCATGGTTCTCCTCCTACCGAACCGTCGTCACCGACAGGCTCAAGACCCCCGTGGACTCCTGGGGATAGTAGTGCAGGGAACTCACTTCCAGCCCCCGCTCCAGTGGGCGCACCCCCAGGCAGGTCAGCGGCGGGCGGTGGCCGGCACTTTCGGCCGCAAACTCCGAAGCCAGGTGGACCGGATAGCGGCTGATCCGGGCCTGCGCTCGATCCAGCCGATCCGGCCCCGAGGCCCCTCCGGTCGACAGGAGCCCGATCTCGAACTCGAAGCGGAGGTTCCCGTCCAGGTAGCGGAAGGGTTGCCGGCCGGAGAAGTCCGGTCCCAGGGCAAAGACAGGCGCCATCTCGCTGCCGCCGGCGCAGGAGAGCAGTTCCGACCAGCGCCCGCAGCGTACCAGGTGGCTGGCCCCGATCACATGAACCTCGAAGTCCATGTCGAGGTGGCGCAGGACGGCCGAGGATACGACCTTGAAGCGGGTGAGGTCGATGGCTCCCCGAAACAGGCAGAGTCGCAGGTTCCGGTGCGAGGTGTCCTGGTAGGGTAAGGCGAGCGCCGGACCGTAATGCTCAGCCGGTCGCCCGGCGCATGACAGGGAAGATGATTGCTGCACCGTCTCTCGATTCCTGTGGTGAAGTCTGCGGGGTAGAGACCGTGGCGGTCGCACCCTGCCGGTGGCAATAACCGGCTAGGCCCGGAAGATTCTGACCCGGCCGGCGTCGATCCTTTCCGAGATGCCGGCCTCGAAGGGGTCGCCCTCGTACTTCTCGATGAAGAGCTGAAGCTCGTCGCAGTCAAACTTCCAGTAGTAGAAGCCCTCGCCATCCGGCCCGTCGTCCTTGAAGTAACCGGCCTCGGCGCTTTCCCGGTAGTTCCATCGCTTGCCCTGATACTCGATGAATCGGGACCGCGACCTCTCCTCGTCCATTTGGGCCAGGTCTTCCTCGGTGACCCCGATGGCTTCCAGGTGCAGACCGCCCTGCCTTTGAAGGGTGACTTCCAGTTCGTCGTCCTCGGACCACTCCAGGAAAACCCTCTTGCCGGCGCTGAAGCCGCTCAACTCGAACCACTGCTCGCCGTCGGACTCGTAGCGGTTCAGCCGGTCCACGGTAAAGGAGAGGTCTTCGTAGGACTGGCCGGCTCCGGAAAGGATGATGTTGTCCCCCCGGGTTGCATCCTTGATGGTGAGGTTGGCCAGGTCGGCTCTGTGAGGCAAGGCCTCCGCCTTGGGCTTTTTCCTGCGAAGCGCCCTGTAGAGGAGATAGCCCGCCAGGCCCAGCAGGATCAGGATGAGGACTTCGGTCATGGCGAGATGCGGGCTAAGGCCTCTTGGAGGCCTCCACTTCGGCCTTCAGCCTGTCCAGTTCGCTGTCGGTGGTGGAGACGTCCAGGGCGGCAAACTCTTTTTCCAGATCGGGGTCGGCGCCGACCGACATGTTCTCATAGGCCTTGGCGGTGGCTTCTTCCTTGTTGACGGCCTCCTCGAACCGCGAAATGGACGCAAAGGCGTTGTCATCGGTTCCCAGACCGCTCATCACCTGGGCCATCTTCTTCTGGGCGTTGGCGGCGTTCTTTCTGGCGATCAGCGTGCTGGCCTTGCGCTTGGACTCGTCGATCTTGCGGCGGAGCTGCTCCACCTGGTTCTTGAGCTTGTCGCGGGCGGCCACGCCCTGATCCACCGCATCCTTGAGAGATGCCGCCTGCTGGTCGCATTCGGTCTTCTTGGCCAGGGCCTTCCTGGCCAGGTCCTCGTTACCGGCCAGCAGGGCCTTCCTGGCCTTGCCTTCCCAGTCCTTGGACTGCTGCAGGTGCTTGCCGTACTCGGCTTCGAGGCGATTGCAGTTGCTCATGGCATCGGCGGCGGACCGGATCACCCGGTGAAGCTGGTCCTCCATGTCCCGAATGCTCTGCCGCAAGGTCGACTCGAAGGTGGCGTCCTCCAGCTTGTCGACGCCTTCGTTGAGCTTGCCCTTGCTGACTCGAAACAATCTGTCCAGGATCCCCATGGTTGTCGACTCCTTATGGTATGAAATGCGGGCCGGGCGCTCCGAGGCTATTCCAGCAGGTCCCTGGCCTCGCAGACATCACCGACCAGGAAGCTGATGCAGGAGAGGATGTCGTCCCGATCGTCCTCGCCCAGGCTCTGCAGCTTGGCAAAGTTGTTCAGGGTGATGGCCGTCTTGCCGTTCCCCAGGTCGTAAAGCTGGAAGCTGGAGGTGGAGATGCCGTTCTGGGCATCCAGCATGCGGGCCATCAAGGCAGGGGTGACCGAGCCCGCATCCACCACCCGGCAGGAGACCGTGTTGTAGAGAATGTCCTGCTCCAGCACGCAGGAGACCGAGATCCCGCTCTCGATGTCCCTGATCTGAAGGGTATCGCCCTCGACCTTGACCACCTCGTAACCCGCGTTGGCAACGATTTCCTCCACCTCGTCGATCATCGGACCCGCCATCGAGAAACCTCCCTGAACAATCCCCCAAAGCACATGCACGACGCCGCCATTATGGCAGCAACGCCCGGGATTATCAATGCCGGGACGCTCGTGTGCCGCGTCAGGTCTTTGAGAAGTGCCCGACGGGCGGTATCCCCCGGGAGCGCGGGCGTCCCGCCCGCATTCTGTCCACGCCGATATCCCCTTCGGCGCTCATCCTTGGCTCGAAGAAAATCTCTTGGCAAACTCTGCTATATTTGTTATAAAGCATATATGATTGAGTCAGACGACATTCCGACCACTCTGCGCACCATCCGAGCAAACCTGGATCTCACCCAAGAGCAGCTCGCCGGTCTTCTTGGCGTTTCCTTCGCCACCGTCAATCGCTGGGAAGGTGGCTTGGTCATGCCCCAGAAGGCAGCTCGGGAAGCCATCGCCGCGCTGGCTGCCGAATCCGGAGTCGACGCCGATGAATCGGCTGCGGAACCCACCGAAGCGGCGGCGCGGGTGACCCGTCGGCGGTCCCGCAGGCGCCGGACGGCTACGCCCTCCACCAAACCCATGGAACAGATGCTGTGGGACGCGGCCTGCTCCATCCGCGGGGAGAAGGACGCGCCCAAGTTCAAGGACTACCTGCTGCCGCTTCTCTTCCTCAAACGCCTTTCGGACGTTTTCGACGACGAGATCATTCGCCTGGCTGAGGAATACGGAGACCGGGAGGTTGCCCAAGAGATCGCGGAGAATGACCACGATCTGCTGCGCTTCTACCTGCCTCCGGAAGCCCGCTGGGGAGTCATCAATGGACGCGAAACATACCAGTGGCCCCTCGACGACCGGGGACGAAGCACGCGGCCCCACGACATCGGCGAACATCTGACCCGGGCGGTGCGGGCGGTTGTGCGGCAAAATCCCTCGCTTTCGGGCGTGATCGACCTGGTGGACTTCGCCTCCGAACGGAACGGCGAGCGCGACCTCAACCCGGCCAAGCTCGCCGACGTGGTGGAGACCTTCTCCGACTCCCGATACCGACTCGGCCTCGCCGACGTGCAGCCCGACTTCCTGGGGCGGGCCTACGAGTACCTGCTGCGCAAATTCGCCGAAGGTTCCGGCCAGAGTGCGGGCGAATTCTTCACTCCCACCGAGGTCGGCTTGCTCATGGCCCACCTCATGCGGCCCAGGCCCGGCGAGGACTGCCACGACTACGCCTGCGGCTCGGCCGGTCTGCTGGTCAAGCTCCAGCTGGTGGCCCGCGAACTCGACCCCATCAGCCGGGTGCCGCTCAAGCTCTGCGGCCAGGAACTGCAGGCCGAAAGCTACGCCGTCGCCCACATGAACGCCATCATCCACGACATGGAGGTGGAAATCGCCCGCGGCGACACCATGATCAACCCCAAGTTCAAGACCGCATCCGGACAGATCGCCGCCCACGACATTGTAGTCGCCAATCCCATGTGGAACCAGCCCTTCAACCCGGACCTCTTCGCTAACGATCCCTTCGACCGATTCCGCACCCGGGGCGGAATCACCACCGGCAAGGGCGACTGGGCCTGGCTCCAGCACACCCTGGCCTGCCTCAACGATCGCGGGCGGGCGGCGGTGGTGCTCGATACCGGCGCGATGACCCGCGGCTCCGGAGCCAGGCACGAAGACAGGGAGCGCAACATCCGCAAGTGGTTCGTCGAGCACGACCTCATCGATGGGGTCATCCTGCTGCCGGACAACCTCTTCTACAACACCAGCGCCGCCGGCATCATCGTGGTGCTGTCCAAGCGCAAGCCGGCCGCCCGCCAGGGCAAGATCGTGCTCCTCAACGCCAGCCGGCGCGTGCGCAAGGGCCGCCCCAAGAACTATATCCCGGAGGAGGACATTCGCCCGCTGGCAGCGGCCTTCGCCAAGGGCGAGCCGGTCGAAGGCGAGGTCGCCGTCATCACGCGGGAACAGGCGGAAAAAGCCGACTACAACTTGAGTCCGAGCCGATGGGTGGGGCAGGCTGACGCCGTGGTCCGGCGCCCGATCTCGGAGATCATTGCCGAGATGCAGCGCCTCGATGAGGAGGCGCGCGAGGTGGATAGGCAGTTGGCGAAGATGTTGGCGCGATTGCAATAGACTATGGATACTCGGGAGCGAAGGGAGGAAGGAACATGGGAGCGACGCACGTAACGGTCAGGATTACCAACCCCGCGGAGCCGGACCGGTTTTGGGAGGGTCTGTTTCTGGTTGACACAGGGGTCACCGATTCCTTGGTGCCTAGGCCTCACCTGGAAGCCATTGGCCTCAAGCCAGAGGGGAAGCGCATCTATGAACTGGCCGATGGGAGCGAGATCACGGTGGATGTCACCGTCGCCAAGATTGAGTTCATGGGTGAATTCGTCGGCGGGACAGTCATCTTCGGCGAATCTGACGCAGAGCCGCTGCTGGGCGTGACGGCGCTGGAGTCCGTCGGCATCGAGGTGGACCCGCGAAGTCAGCAGTTGAATAGACTGCCGGCCGTGCGGTTGAAGGGGCTGGCGTGACTGCAAGGAAAACGGTTCGCCTCGCTGACCTGTGCGACCTGGTCAGGGAGCCGGTCAAACCCGGTGAGCGGCCGGATGCGCTCTATCTTGGTCTGGAAAATCTTGCTTCCGGGCGGCTGGTTCGAATTGGCGGCGGTCGGGCCTCGGAGATGCGAAGCGCCACCTCCGCGTTCCAACCCGGTGACGTGCTATACGGAAAGCTCCGTCCCTATCTCGACAAGGCCATATTGGCTGACGAGCCGGGTGTCTGCACGACGGAGTTGCTGGTGCTCCGGGCCAAAGAGGATGTGAACCCGAGATTCTTGGCTACGGTTGCTCATTCAGATGGCTTCCTGGAGCACGCCGTCGCGGGAACTACGGGCGTCCAGCATCCGAGAACGTCATGGGCGCACGTACGCAACTTTGAAGTGCCCGCCTTCACGGTCGATGAACAGCGGCGGATTGCCGACCTGCTTTGGCTCGCCCATGAGGCGATCCGCCGATCAGAGAAGTTGGTCGAGCAAGGCCAGACCCTCAAACGCGCCGCAGTGCAGACGCTGTTCACGAGCGGCCTGCGGGGCGAGCCGCAGAAGGGAACCGAAATCGGGCTGATACCGAAGAGTTGGATATTAACTCCTTGTGACCAGATTTTCAGACTAACAAGTGGAAAAAAGCGGCCGAGTACCTTGTCGAATCTCCCGAATGATGAGAAGCCGTTTCCTGTTCTTGGTGGCAATGGCGTGATGGGGTTCGCCAGCGAATGGTATTTGGATGTGCCGCAGGCCCTTATCATTGGACGAGTAGGTGAGTACTGCGGTGCGGTGCATATTGCATCCGGCAAAGTTTGGGTGACTGATAATGCGCTCTACGCGAAGGAGTGGCATAACTACAATGCGGACGTAGCGTTTATTGCGGCTTTTCTCGAATATTACAATCTCAACCGATTCAGGCGAATGGCGGGGCAACCGCTGATAACGCAAGGCGTGATTAATGAGCACAAAATCCCGCTACCGCGAATTGACGAGCAGCGCGAAATCGCCGCGGTCCTTGAGGCTATTGACCGCAAGATTAACTTGCACCGAAGAAAGAGCGCAGTGCTCTGCGATCTTTTCAAGGCACTACTGTACAAACTGATGACAGGGGAGGTTCAGGTGAAAAAACTGAGTCTCCTGAGTGATGGAGGAGTTTCAATTGGATAATGCGCCTACATTTGCCTCCATTGGTAGCGAGACCGGCAAAATCGACGTCCGCCTTAGCTATAGGATCGTCGAGTTGTTCTCCGAAGGCTTGTATACCAGTCCCAACAAAGCCATAGAGGAACTGGTGGCGAATTCCTTCGACGCGGGTGCTCTGGGCGTGCATGTGATTCTTTCACCGAACCTTCATAGGCAGGATGCGACGATTGCGGTGATTGATGATGGCGAAGGGATGAATCAGCAGGGACTCAGGCAGCACTGGCTGATTGGCGTCAGCAGGAAACGCCGGCGTTCTGTGCTGCCGCGCGGTAGGCAGCAGATCGGGAAGTTTGGAATCGGTAAGCTCGCGACCTATGTGCTTGCGAATCGTTTGACCCACATCAGCAAGAGAGGCACGAGATACTACTCCACATCCATGAACTACCGCAAGATCGATAGGCGTGTTGATGACAATGTCGAGCCGAAGACACCGGTAAGGATCGCGCTCCGCGAGTTGACCCCTGCTCAAGCGGAGCAGGCTGTCAGCCCATGGACTCAGTCTCCCGCATTCCAGGCTGCAAATACCGTACTCTTTGGGAAGGGCAGTCCAGATTCTTGGACGATTGGGATCATGTCTGCTTTGAAAGACAAGGTCCACGAGATAAGGCCGGGGGTACTCCGATGGGTCTTGCGGACTGCACTGCCCTTGCGACCTGACTTCAGCATCTGGTTAGACGGCGAGAAGCTCGAACCAAGCAAGCAAGGTAAGGGTTTACTTAAGCGCTGGGTCCTTGGGCAGGACTTGGTAGAACTTCCGCGTCCGAGCCCCAAGGGAATAACGGAGTCGCCGGACAAGAGCCTGCCTGAGATTAGCGAGCATCGCTTCGGGCTCAATGTCCCAGGACTAGGGCGCATCACAGGGTACGCAGAGGCGTATAAGGACCTGCTGACTGGAAAATCGGACGAAATCAGCCGGAGTCATGGATTCTTTGTTTACGTTTACGGACGGCTCCTCAACGTTTCCGATGGACACTTCGGAATTTCGCCTAACGAGTTGAGACACGGTACGTTCGGGCGCTTCCGTCTCGTTGTTCATATGGACGGACTGGACGATGGGCTCCGGTCGAACCGGGAAGCAGTTAGCGAGGGCCCGCTACTCGAAAGGGCCCAGGACGTACTTAGGGCGATCTTCAATGCGGTGCGTCCTGCGATCGAGATTCACGATCAGGGTGAAGAGCCAGGTGAGAAGCTTGCTCGCAAGCTCGCCGCTAGTCCGGCCAGCTTGACACGTAGGCCGATCATTGAGCTCTCGCGAGCTGTTGCGGAGTGCAAGAGTAAGGCCCGCCACCTGATGGTCCCGAGGCACGAATCAAGGGAGGAGCGGGAAGCATTTCTCTTTGACCTTGAGCAACGGGCGTCCAACGCGGAGCGATTCGTCACAGGTGTCACGATTGACTTTGGAGGTTCATCACGCGACGGGATCGTCAGGTTCGACACGGAATCGGGCGCTTTACGATTGAATGGATGGCACCCTTTCGTAGCCACGTTCCATGACGAATTCACCAACAAGAAACTGGGACAACCACTGGAGATGTTTGCAATGGCTGAGGTCCTTGCCGAAGCGTATCTCCATTCGATCGCCGTGAGGGCAAGCGAGATTGATGAATTTCTCTCAGCACGCGATCAGCTTCTACGCCATCTTGCCAACGAGTCAGGCCATAAGAGCGCACTATCCGTCGCCAACACGCTGTTGGAAGCGCGCAACAGCCCGGACCGTCTGGAGGAAAGCGTTTGCAACGCATTCCGCAGCCTCGGGTTCGACGTGACACCTCTTGGCAAAAAGGGGCGCCCCGACGGAGCGGCGACCGCACACCTGCCGGCAGATGACAAGGGTAATCCTCAGCGTTACACCGTGAGCCTGGAGGCAAAGAGCAAAGAGAGGAGCAACACGAAGGCCTCCGCAAAAGATACTGACATCGCGGCAGTAATTAGGCATCGTGACCAATACAAATGCGATCATGCCCTTGTTGTAGGACCGGCGTTTCCAACCTCTGAAGGGGACAATTCAGCGCTCGGACAATCTATCAAGGATGATAGGCGCAAGTCAGCTGCTGCAGGAGAAAACCGCACAATTACCCTCCTCACAGTGGATGATCTTGCCCGGCTCGTCCGGTTGCGCCCCGTCAAACAGGTAGGACTTCGGAAGATACGTGAGCTTTTCAGAGAATGCAGCCTCCCCAACCAGAGTTTTGATTGGGTCGAATCTATCCGCAAGTCGTCTGTCGAAAATCCTCCCTATCGCAAGATCGTTGAGACTATCGCCCAGTTGCAGAAGAAGTTCAACAAAGCGTCGGTACGCTACTCTGCCCTCCGGGTCGAGCTCTCTCATCTTCGGCCTCCCATCGAGTACCAAACGGATGACGAACTCTGCGACCTCTGTAGAGCGATGACCCAGATGGCACCTGGTGCTATTTTCGCTACGTCAGAGAAGGTAGAACTCGACCAGAGTGCGGAGAACGTGATTGGCGCCATCGAAACAGCTTTGCAGGATTATCCATCTGATGAACGATATCAGGGGTGAGAGATTATGAACCGATCAAACAGTAGGAACGCCTACGAGATCCTAGGTCGGGGGGCGGTCCATCCGTTTCCGGCTCGGATGGCGCCAGACCTTGCTCTAGACGTAGTCGAAGATCACAAAGATTCCCTTCGGGTTCTCGATCCGATGTCGGGATCGGGAACGGTGCTCGCAATTGCGCGTGCAAAGGGACACCATGCAATCGGTATTGACATTGACCCTCTGGCAGTGCTCATTTCGAGGGTCTGGACGACTGCAATTGACTCAGCAGCCTTGCAGGAGAAAGGCACCGAGGTACTTGAACTCGCGCGTCAATTGTTCTCGTCATTACGCACACGCGACGCATACCCTGAGAATGCAGACGACGAGACTCGAAAGTTCATAAGATTCTGGTTCGATGACTATGTGCGACGCCAACTTGCTTCACTCGCCACGGCAATCCAGGATGTTCGTGATGAGAAAATCCGAGATGCTTTGTGGTGTGCCTTCTCTCGTCTGATCATTGCCAAGCAGTCCGGTGCCTCGCTGGCAAGGGACCTTTCTCACAGCCGACCGCACAAGGCATTTGAGCGAGCCCCGCTAAAGCCCTTCTCCAAGTTCCGGTTGTCTGTAGAACGTGTTGCCAACAACTGCATCAACATCAGTCTCCCTAATACCGGCCCGATTGCGTGCGTGCATCGGGGCGATGCACGCAGTCTTCCCATAGACGACGGCTCTATCGACCTGGTACTTACATCTCCACCGTACTTGAACGCTATCGACTACTTACGGTGCAGTAAGTTCTCGTTGGTCTGGATGGGTTATTCCATCAGAGAGGTGCGCCGTCTTAGGTCAACCATCGTGGGCACGGAAGTCGGTAAAGGTGCGGACGACAACAATGATGTCCACAGAATTCTCCTCCAACTGAATCTACAACCTAAACTGCAAAGGAGGTGGGAATCAATTCTGGTCCGGTACATCGACGATATGTGGCTTGCCGTGGGGGAGACGGCTAGAGTGCTCACTGAGCGTGGAAAGGCTGTGTATGTGGTTGGCGAAAACACCGTGCGCGGCACATTTGTTCCTAATTCCTTGATAGTAGAGGAGATTGCCAACAGAGTGGGTCTCCACTGCATTGCCCGCCGTTCGAGAGACTTACCAGCGAACCGTCGCTACCTGCCACCGCCATCCAAACAACGAAAGCCGGCAGCGCTTGATGGCCGCATCCGACGTGAGGTAGTTCTTACATTCAAGAAAGTCGCGTAATTCCCTGTGGTTGTGCTTGGTTCTCGCGACAACGCTGGCTTCAGGTAGCGTCGGAGGGAAACAAGGGGACGTTGTTGAATTACTGGAATAACTTGGATCGGCGGCTTCTAAATTCAGGAAATTCAACAACATTCCCTGCTTATTCCCTGATTGCGATGAATTCGATCTCGAAACCGAGGCGTGACCAATGAAAGACACGGTAATCGATACAGACGCCGATATCCTTGGCTGGACGCCGGTTTTTCGCGGGACCAGGGTCCCCGTACGTATCCTGATCGAGTATTTGGAGGCAGGCGACCGGCTTGACGATTTCCTGGAGAGCTATCCCACGGTATCGCGAAGACAGGCGGTTGAAGTGCTCGAACAGGCTAAGGCTGTGCTTGCCGGGAATTCGGATGAAGCTGCTGCTTGACGAATCTGTTCCGAGACAGCTTGGTGCTCTCTTCCGTAAGGAAGGAGCCAGATTCACTTGGCCTGAGCCGGCCAATGAGGCGAGAAAGACGGAAGGGCGGGTCATTGCTCGCTGGAAGCCGAAAAGTGACAATCAAGGTTGATGGCAACACCTGCTTCCGCCAGGAGTTATTGGACACGGAAACGGTTCAACATGCTCAGGGATAATGTAATTCGAGCGCCCGCTCGCCCCCTTGGAAGGCATTAATGCCACCCGTTTACTATCACGAGGGTA
The DNA here is from genome assembly GCA_963665655.1 of Terriglobia bacterium. Lineage (GTDB taxonomy): Bacteria > Acidobacteriota > Terriglobia > Versatilivoradales > Versatilivoraceae > Versatilivorator. The sequence goes on along the minus strand of OY762429.1, from coordinate 670,342 downwards.
AATTCCCGCCAGAGGAGCGTCTCGACTGGTCGAAGCTGATCCCGCTCATCGGCCGCGCTGCCGCAGCAGTGGCTCGCTACGACGGGTTGCTTGGAGCCACTCCTAATCCCGATGTTTTGCTTGCTCCGCTGACCACCCGGGAAGCGGTGCTCTCTTCACGCATCGAAGGCACTCAGGCCACCATGGGTGAAGTACTGGAGTACGAGGCTGGACGAGAACCGGAATCAGCCGCTCGTCGGGAAGACATCCACGAGGTTATCAACTATCGCTCCGCCATGCGGCGCGCGGAAAACATGCTGAAAGATCTGCCACTGTCCCTGCGAGTGATTCGCGAGGCCCATCGGGTACTACTGAGCGGCGTGCGAGGCGAGGGAAAGTCGCCCGGTGAGTATCGCCGGGTCCCCAACTGGATCGGGCCGCCCGGCTGCACGGTCGACCAGGCCACCTTCGTGCCGATCCGGGCAGACAAGCTTCCTGGCGCAATGGGCGCGTGGGAGCGCGACATCCACCGTGACGCACCCGACCCCTTGGTGCAACTCGCCATCCTCCACGCCGAATTCGAGGCGCTGCATCCGTTCCTGGATGGCAATGGCCGCCTCGGGCGCATGCTGGTGCCGCTGTTCCTGTGGCACGCCGGGCTCATCAGGGCGCCCCGGTTCTACATCAGCGCCTACTTCGAAGCCCGCCGCGATTCCTATTACGATGGGTTGCTTGCCGTCTCCCGCGACGACGACTGGACAGGGTGGTGCCGGTTCTTCCTTGAGGCGGTGCGGGTTCAGGCCGAGGAGAACCTGGACAAGGCTCAAGGCATTATCGATCTCTACGGCCGCATGAAGCAGCGCGTGGCGGAGTTGACCCGCTCGCAGTACGCCCTTCGGGCTCTGGATTGGATTTTCGCCTATCCGATTTTCACCAGCACCCACTTTGTGCAGGGTGCAGGCATCCCGGAGCCCACCGCTCGTCGGTTTCTCGTCGTACTTCGAGAAGGCGAGATTCTGAAACTTGCCAGGCCCGGCCGCGGCCGACGGGCCAGCATGTTCCTTTTTCCGGCTCTCCTGAACATCGCAGAAGGGGGGGAGGTTTTTTGACGATCATCGGTGACAGGCAACGCTCTTTGTCGATCACTTTTACGATAAAATGATCGACAACGCGCTTAGGTGTTCATAGATGATCGACAAGCAGACTGCCAATAGATGCAAGGAAACAAGGTCTCCTAATCAAGTCTGCCGTGTGCATCGAGTTCGAGATTTGATCCCGTGGAATGGCAGGTTAGAGGCGATGGAAAACTTGTCCGAAAAAGCGACCCCCCCGACTACTCCATTTCTGGAGAGTGCTCACCTGGAGCACTTGTCATCGGGGGGGAACCTTTGATCTCACCATAACATGTCAATGTCTGGCAGTCCATATCGACAAGCAAACACAAGAGGGCGTGGTCGAATAACTGGAATAACTTGGATCGGCGAAACCTGAACCCCGGTAATTCACCAATGTTCCCGACTTGCTCCAGGCGAATTCGGATAAGCGTACTGAGTAAACCTGTTGTTTACTCTGCAAATGACAAGTCAGACGGCATCTCGAAGATGACCCGGGAATGAGTGGACTGCGCTGAAGACGAACGATCCGCAAAGCAACGGAGTCGGGGTATTTGGTGGACTATCAGGTAAACGACCATTGAGCAGTTGAGCGCCAGGAGCACTCCTTGGCATAACATGAAGGCATGGCAATGAACCCACAGATATCGATATCCACGACCGCCCTTGCGTCTTTCTGCCAAGAGCACGGAATCAAATGGCTCGCCCTCTTTGGCTCGGCTTTAAGGGAGGATTTTGGGCCGGAGAGCGACATTGACGTGCTTGTCGAGTTCGAACCCGATCGCATACCCGGACTGCTGGGCGTGGCTGGTATGGAGTTGGAGTTGTCAGACCTGTTTTCGGGCCGCAAGGTTGATTTAAGGACGCCTGAGGACCTGAGCCACTATTTTCGACAGGACGTGTTAGATGCGGCCGAGGTTCAGTATGCACAGGGCTGACGAAATCCGTTTGCGCCATATGCTGGACGCGGCGCTCGAAGCCGTGTCGTTCACGCGAGGCCGAGCCCGCGCCGACCTGGAGACCGACCGCCAACTGGTGCTGTCGTTGGTCAAGGACATTGAGATCGTGGGTGAGGCTGCGGTCCGAATAACTGAATCCGGGCGAACCCAGACACCGGAAATCCCCTGGCAGGAAATTGTAGCTATGCGAAACCGCCTCGTTCACGCGTATTTCAACATCAACCTCGATATCGTTTGGCAGACCGTGCGACAGGACCTGCCGGTGCTGATCGCGAGTCTGGAAGAAATACTGCGGAGTGAATCCGACTCATGATAGCCAACCCAATCACGATACTTGTCATTGCTGTGGAATCCGAAACGCGGAAGTTCCAGGGATTCTGCCGGTACGGCCCGCGTGGTTGCCAAGACGGTTAGGGCAGTACACCTAACGCTCATTTAAGGACTTCGAGCGTCTTTATCCCAACGTCAATCGCCGGTCACTACAGAGAGACATGCGAGCCATGATCGAACAAGGGATCTTGGAAGTAGAGGCAACGAGTCCGACCGATCCCGGCAAGCGATACGTGTTCAATGAGGGGTAGCCTGGCTCCGAGCTATGACAAGCTGTGACATGGAGCTGTGACAGGCTGGGATGAGTGACCACGGAATCACGGGAGAGCTGAACCGCGGCGTCCACCGTGTGGGGCCGAAACAACTGAATGAACCGTTGCGCTTACATCTTTCTCGACGAATCTGGAAACTTCGACTTCGGCGCGAGCGGAAGCAATCGTAAGGAGAAAGTAGTTGGTACGAGCAAATCAAGCCGGCGGTGAGAAAAGAGAAGAAGTGCTGACTTCCAGGGGTAGAGTCAGCCGAGAAAGCGACCCCCCCGACTACTCTGTTTCCAAAGAGAGCACCCGTGGCACTCTTGTCATCGGGGGGGAACCTTTGGATGGACAGTAGCACGTGACGGTGCAGGAGTCCATGGCAACTGGTACAGCAGATAGTCGACTGTCAGGTGAAGACCATCGCTTGAACGGCGCGGAAGGTGGGGAAGTATTTTGACGATCATCTATGACAAGCAACGCTCTTTGTCGATCACTTTCGCAAGAAAATGATCGACAACGCACTTTGATGCTCATAGATGATCGACAAGTGGGAACACCAAAGGGCGCGCGTCACCACAAGCGGCGGACGTCGTAGCGGTCGAAAAGAGACTCGTTGGATAGGAGGACCAAGTTGCGGGCCAGCGCCTGGGCGATGAGCATCCTGTCGAACGGGTCACGGAGGGGGCCGGGAAGCGCGCCCGCGCGGGCGGCTTCGTCTACGGTGATGGGCAGCTCCCCGAAGCCTTCGAGACCTATCGCCCGAACGATATTCTCGGCCAGTGGCTCTGCCGCGGGCAGTTTACCGGTTCGGTGCTTGGTCGTAATCTCCCAGGTGGAAACTGCACTGACCAGCACGTCGTTATCGTCGTCCGCTATTGCCCGCCTGGCAGCCTGTGACAACCGGTCGTCATTGATGATCCACCACAGAAAGGCGTGGGTGTCCAAAAGTAGCCGCATCCGCTATGGGTTCCCTTCCCATGCGGCCAACTCCTCTTCGGGCAGTGGATCAAAGAAGCTGTCGGGTACCGTAAAAAGCCCTGTCATGGAACCGGGTTTTCGCTTACGGTGCTTCTTGCAGCTCACCAGCCGGGCTACAGGGTTTCCGTTGCGGGCGATGATGACCTCCTCCCCTGCTTCGACCTGGACCAGGAGGCGCGACAGGTGGGTCTTCGCATCGTGGACGTTCACCGTTACCATTGCTTGCTCCTCTCCGGTCAGTTTAGCTAATGATATGACTAATGCCTCGGCTTGTCAAACGGAGGACGGGCGGTGACGGACTTCCACATCGCCGAAGCCAACTCCGTGCAGTTCCCGATGGCGCGTCACGCCCAGGGAATTGGCTGGACGCCGATCTCGTCGCGGGAAGCCCTCGCCATGAGAGGCGGCGAAGCCGGGCTGTTGTTTCCAAGCGAGTTGGAAGGAGCACTCCACTGGTTCAATCCCTGGATGACGAGGGGTAGCCTGGTCCCAAGCCATGACAAGCTGTGACATGGAGCTATGACAAGCAACGCTCTTTGTCGATCACTTTCTCAAGAAAATGATCGACAACGCACTTTGATGTTCATAGATGATCGACAAGCGGGAACACCAAGGCGCCTGCTTTCGGTGAGCCACCAAATGAGGGCATGGGTGTCGAGCAGCAGTCGCAATCTCAACCACCTTCCCACGCTTTCAACTCTTCCTCAGGCAGCGGGTCGAAGAAACTGTCCGGGAGGACGAATTTTCCCTTGAAGACATCGGGTTGGGGCCTGCCCCGCTCTTGGAGTGGCGCCAGGCGCGCCACCGGCTTGCCGTTGCGGGCGATGATGACCTCCTCGCCTGCCTCGACTTGCGCCAGCAGGCGGGACAGGTTGGTTTTTGCTTCACGGACATTCACGGTGATCATCGCCAACCCCTTGGGAAACCAATTAGATAAAGATACAGCCAACAAGGGGAATTGTTAAGCGGAGAGTCATTGGTGACCACCCTCCACATCACTGAAGCCGGCTCCGTGCAGTTCCCGATGGTACGTCACGCCGAGGAAATTGGCTGGACGCCGATCTCGCCGCAGGATGCTCGGCAGAAGCGAGGCGGTGAAGCAGGGCTGCTGTTTCAAGGCGAACTCGAAGTTGCCCTGCACCGGTTCAATCCCTGGTTGACAGACGGCGCCGTCCGCGCCGTCGCGGAACGACTCGAAGCACTCCCGCCGACCATCGAGGGGAACCGCGAGATGCTTGCCTGGCTGCGCGGGGAGCGGCAGTGGTACGACGAGGCCGAGCAGCGTCACCGGCCTGTCCAAATCGTCGATTTTGAGAGGCCGGCGTCCAACCTGTTGCACGTCACCTGGGAATGGAAGCTCAAGCCACCGGCGCGCAAGGGCAACCGTGCGGACGTGATGTTCGTGGTCAACGGCGTGCCGGCGGCCATCGTCGAACACAAGAACCCCACGGACGCGGATGCCATCGAGAAGGGCCTCACACAGTTGCGGCGCTATGAGAAGGAGACGCCCGAGCTGATGGGTGCGGCCCAGCTCTTCAACGTTACCCATCTGCTCGACTACTGGTATGGCGTCACCTGGAACGTCTCACGCCGCTTCATGGCGCGCTGGAAGGAGCAGCCCGAGGAAAGCTATCGGTTCGCCGTCCAGTCCTTCTTCGAGCCGACCGACTTTCTTCGAACGCTACGCGACTGGATCCTCTTCTACGTCGAGGACGGCGAGACGCGCAAGTCCGTGCTTCGCCAACACCAGCGCCGGGCGGTGGGGCGCATTGTGGAACGCTGCTCCGAGCCGGCAAGGCGCCGCGGTCTGGTCTGGCACACCCAGGGATCCGGCAAGACCTTCACTCTGCTGACGGCCGCACGATTGATCCTGGAAGCCAAGGCCAAGTTCCACACGCCGACGGTGGTTGTGGTGGTGGACCGAACCGATCTGGAGGGCCAGCTCGCAGGCTGGGTGGAACGGCTTCTCGGGGAGATGCAGCAGCAGGACATCCCTGTCTGGCGCGCCGACTCCAGGGCCGATCTCCGAGAAATGCTCCAAACCGACAAGCGGGGTTTGATCCTCTCGATGATCCACAAGTTCGAGGGCATCGAGAAAGACGCCAATGTGCGGGGCAACATCTACGTTTTCATCGACGAGGCGCACCGATCGGTTGCCAAGGACCTGGGCACCTACCTGATGGCGGCCGTACCCAATGCAACCATCATCGGCTTCACCGGCACCCCCATTGCACGAACGGAGCATGGAGAGGGGACCTTCAAGATTTTTGGCGCCGATGACGAACAGGGATATCTCGACAAGTACACCATTGCCGAATCGATCGAGGACGAAACCACCTTGCCGATCCGCCATACCATGGCGCCTGGCCGCATGACCGTTCCGGTCGATCGTCTGGACAAGGAGTTCTTCGCCCTGGCCGAGATGGAAGGGGTCACCGACATCGATGAGCTGAACCGCGTCCTCGACAAAGCCGTGGGTCTCAGGACTTTCCTCACCGCCGACGACCGGATCGAGAAAGTCGCTGCTTTCGTCGCCGAACATTTCAGGGAGAACGTTTTTCCGCTCGGCTACAAGGCGTTCCTGGTTGGGGTGAACCGCGAAGCCTGCGCCAAGTACAAACGCGCCCTCGACAAGCTGCTGCCGCCCGAATGGACCGCGCCGGTCTATACCGACAACCCTGCCGACATCGTCGACCGGCCGCTGGTCGCAGAGCTTCAGCTCTCGCCCGAACGGGAGGCGGACATGCGGCTCATGTTCAAGAAGGCGGACGAGGATCCGAAGATCCTCATCGTGACCGACAAGCTGCTGACCGGCTACGATGCGCCGCTGCTGTACTGCATGTACCTGGACAAGCCGATGCGCGACCACGTGCTTTTGCAGGCGATTGCCCGCGTGAACCGGCCCTACGTGGACGCCGCCGGTGGACGCAAACGCATTGGCCTGGTCGTCGACTTCGTGGGGGTGCTCCGGGAGTTGAAGAAGGCGCTGCAGTTCGATTCCTCCGACGTAAGCGGGGTGATCGAGGATCTGGATGTGCTGATGAGAGACTTCCATCTCAAGATCGCCAAGGCCAAGGCGGAATATCTCGAAGACGAGGGGGCCGGCGGGCAAGACGAGCGCCTGGAGCACATCGTCTATGGGCGCTTTCTGGAATTGGAATCGCGCACGGCGTTTTTCGAAGCCTACAAGGAGATCGAGGCGCTTTGGGAGATCCTGTCGCCGTCACCCGAGCTGCGGGACCATATCTCGACCTTCAAACGCCTGGCTCATCTCTATGCAGCCGTCCGCAATGCCTATGCCACGCGGGTCAACTACGCGATCGACCTGGGGAACAAGACGCGCCTGATGGTGCAGGAGAGCGCGGCCCAGGGAGGCCTCGGCCGCTCAAGTAAAACGGTGACGTTCGACGTGAGCACTCTCGAAGCCCTTCGAGGCGAGTCGGGTTCGGACGAGGCAAAGGTATTCAACCTCGTGCGCGGCCTCCGGCACGAAATCAGCAGCGAGCCGGACCTGGAGCCTGTGCTGCTCCCCTTGAAGGAGCGCGCCGAGCGCATCCTGAAAGACCTTGAGGAGCGCAAGGCCACCGGTCTTGAGGCCATGGACCGGCTGGCGGTAATCGCTCGGGAGAAGGAAGCGGCCGTTGTAGCGGCCAGAAATAGTGGCCTTTCCCCGCGTGGGTTCGGCGTCTATTGGGCGCTCAAGGACGACAAACGGTTGAGGATGGCTGAGGTCGGTGCCGAGGATCTTGGGAAGCAGGCCGATGCACTCCTGGGGCGCTTCCCCAACGCAACGGTCAACGGGGACGAGCAGAGGCGGTTGCGGGCGGCCCTCTATCAACCGCTTCTAAGACTGGACAAAGACAAACGGAGCCGTGTCGTAGAGGACATACTCGCGATTCTCCTGGGCGCAAGCGCCGATGCCGACGCATGAACGATCAGCGCAAAGCCATTCGCGGTCGCGTAGAGCACTGGGCGCAACGCCTGAATGTGCGCCCGCGGCTGGTTCGCGTTCAGCGCATGACGCGAAAGTGGGGTTCCTGTTCCACGTCGGGAATCGTCACCCTGGCTGCCGACCTGGCCGATCAGGACACGGACTTCCAGAATTTCGTCATTGCTCATGAGTTGCTGCACCTGCGCGTTCCCAACCACGGCAAGCTCTTCAAGGCGCTGATGACGGCCCACCTGCCCGATTGGAAACGGTACGACGTCCGAAGGTGACGGTGTTCAGCCAAGGAAGCGCCGCCTTTGAGCTCTGCCCGCTCCCTACCAGTAGGAGCCCATCCAGGTGGCTTCCTGGGGAATCTTCATGGGGGGATACCTGCGGATGGCCTCTTCGTCGATGTCGGTGCCCAGCCCGGGACCCTGGGGGATGGTGAGGTAGCCGTCGCGGTACTCGATGGGCTCGGTGAGGACCTGGTTGTAGCGCTCCAGGTAGGGGTAGAAGAACTCCTGGATCTGGACGTTGGGGATGCAGGCGTCCAGGTGCAGGCTGGCCACGGTGGACAGGGGGCCGTTGGAGTTGTGGGGCTGGACGCTGACGTAGTAGGTCTCGGCCATGGCGGCGATTTTCTTCAGCTCCAGGATGCCTCCGGCGTGGCAGATGTCGGGCTGGATGATGCGGGCGGCCTGCTTTTCCAGCAGCGGCCGGAAGTCCCAGCGGGTGTAGAGGCGCTCGCCCGTGGCGACAGGGATGCGGATGGCCCGCTGCACCTCGGCCATGGCGTCGATGTTGTCGGGCGGAATGGGTTCCTCGTAGAAGAACGGGTCCAGCGGCTCCAGCTTGTGGGCGATGCGAATGGCGCTCCACATGTTGAATCGGCCGTGGCATTCGATGAGCAGATCGATGTCGGGGCCTACCGCCTCCCGAACCGCCTGGACCGATTCGAGTGCGTATTTCTCTTCGCTCTTGGAGATGACCTGTCCGCCGTCGCGGAAAGGATCCCATTTCATGGCCGTGAATCCCCGGTCCACCATGGCCTGGGCCTGGCGGGCCACCGATGCGGGGGTGTCCTCGGACTTGGTCTCGGTCACCACCCCCTGGAAAGCCCAGGCATTGGCGTAGGCCCGAACCCGGTCCCTCAGGCGCCCTCCCAGCAGCTCGTGGACGGGAACCCCCAGGGCCTTGCCCTTGATGTCCCACAGGGCCTGCTCCACCCCGCTCAAGGCGGCCAGTTGGATGAGCTGCCCGTACCAGAAGGTCTGCTTGTAGAGGGAGTTCCAGATCAACTCGATCCGATGGGGATCCTTGCCGATGAGGAAGTCTCTGAAGGACTCCAGCGCCCGGATCAGCAGAGGGTCGTGGCGCTCCATGGAGGACTCCCCCACGCCGGTCAAGCCCACGTTGGTATAGAGCTTCACGAAGATCCAGTTGGCGTGACCTCCGGCCATGTGGAACACTTTCAGATCGGTGATTTTCACGGTTGACTCTCCCGGAATGGTCTGACCAGCGGAGAAGAGGGGTAGATCACGGCAGCTTCCAGCGCACGGCCTCCACAAATGGGAAACTTTGCCCACCCTGGTGTGAGTTGCCGTAGTAGAGGGTCAGCAGATGGCCCGAGTCCAGGCGGATGGTGCAGGGATACCCGCCGCCGCCCCAGGAGTGGTACCCGAGCATGATCTTTCGGGTCCGGTCCCAGGTCCGGCCGTCGTCGCGACTCAGCAGCGCCTGGGCGCCATAGGGTGGGTGGCGCACCCCGTGGCTCAGAACCACGGTGCCTTCGGGCATCTGCAGGAGGCCGGCCGGGTGCTGGCTGGCTCCCGTGACGTATCGCGGCCGGCTCCAGTGGCGGCCCCCGTCGTTCGATTCGGCCAGGGCGCTGCGTCCGGGGGGCTTCTGTTCTTCCCGCATCGCCGCCAGCAGCTTCCCCGACTTCAGATGGACCAGGTTGGTCTCGTTGAAGCCGGCCGCAATCAGGCTGCGGTCTCCCCAGCTCCGACCGCCGTCGTCGGAGCGGTACACGTAGCTGAAGTGCCTGGGGGATGACTGCTGACCGGTCTCGCCTTCCTCGTCCTCAACGTAAGCGTAGAGAGGCATCAGAACGGTCCCGTCGGGAAGCTGGAGGATGGAGGAATAGGAAGCCAGGGCCAGCGAGTCGGGATCGTCGGGGATCTTTACCGGAGAGCTCCAGCTCCTGCCGCGGTCGGTAGAGCGCATGACCTGGTAGGCAAGATAGCGGGCCGGCGGTTCGTCCTTGCCTCGCAGGATTTGGAAGGTCTCATAGCCCAGGAGCACGGTGCCGTCCCGCAGCACCCCCAGGGCCAGGTTCCCCTCGCTGTCCGGTCCGTCCACCAGTACCCGGGGCTCGCTCCAGCGAAGCCCTCCGTCCCCGGATCGAGACGATAGAATCCGCCAGTCCGAATCCGCCTCCCACGCCTGAAAAACGGCCAGGACCTCGCCGTTGCCCAGCTGGCAGACCAGGGGATGGCCTCCGCCGCTGCCCGGCGATCCCTGGTAGATCCGGGTCCGGTCGGCCTTCAGGGACCGGAACAGGTGAACCTCCTCTGCCGGGGCCGCCGGCGTCCAGCCCTGGGAGACAAGCAGGAGGGCTGCGCTGCAGAGGCAGAGGGGCCGCAGGGTTCCCCCCAACCGCGATCTGAAGCCCTGGCATGGCTTTCCGGCAATCATGGTGAGACTTCCTTGTCCCAAAGGGGACGTTGTTGAATTACTGGAATAAACTGTCCTGCTGCCTGGAGGGGAAAATCTTACCACAGTGCCTCCGGCGGAGGACTCAACGAGGAGCCGGGACGGCCGGGGTCTGACGGGGGAGGGGGCGTTGGCGGGAAACGGATGCGGGCGGGACGCCCGCGTTCCCGGGGGGGCCATCCCGCCATCCGGACGGGCGTCCCATTTGCATCGCCCGTGGCCTTGTGTGAAAATCTCCAACCAGTCCGTCGAGGGGCGTAGCAGATGGTTGTCAAGCGCTGTCCCTTGCGTGCCCCGTTCTCTTCCAGTCCGACCCTTCTTTGGAGAGCTCATGTCTCAACCCTTGATCATCGATTTGCACCTGGACCTGGCCTGGGATGCCCTTTTCTGGAATCGAAACCTCACCCTGACCGCCCACCAGGTGAGGCGACAGGAGGCCGGTGAGCCTCCCCAGGTGGCTTCCGACTACAACGTGGGTCTGTGCACGGTCACCTTCCCGGAGATGCGCCGTGGCAGCGTGGGGATCATGCTCAGCACCATCATGTCGCGGATCGACGGGCGGCGGGGCGCCATGCGCGACGGCATGAGAACCCAGGAGCAGGCCATCGGCATGGGCCGCGGCCACCTGGCCTACTACCAGATGATGGCTCGACGGGGCCAGATCAAGCCGGTCAAGTCCCTTCAGGACCTGAACGAAGCCGTGGAGGCCTGGAAGCACCCCAAGGACGACACCCCCATCTACCACGTGCTCTCCATGGAGAGCGCCGACCCCATCATCGATCCCGATGACGTGGAGTTCTGGTGGGATGCGGGGCTTCGCGTGGTGGGACCGGCTCACTTCGGCCACAACACCTACATCCACGGCACCAACACCGTGGGCGGCCTGAAGCCGCCGGCCAAGGAGCTTTACCGAGCCATGCGAGAGGCGGGGATGATCCTGGACATCACCCACATGGCCGATAAGGCCGTCTGGGAATCCTTCGAGATCTGGGACGGCCCGGTGATGGCTTCCCACTGCGTCTGTCGATCGGTGGTGAGGGGGCAGCGCCACCTCACCGACGACATGATCCGGGAGCTGGTGCGCCGGGACGGCATCATCGGCATGGTGTTCTGCCAGATGTTCATCGATCCCGAGGTGGTGTGGGAGAACAAGCCCGACCGATCGACTTATGTCTCCAAGTACGGCATGGAGGGGCTGATCCCCCATATCGAGCACATCGGGGAACTGGCCGGCGGCTCGCTGGACAACATCGCCATCGGGACCGACATGGACGGGGGCTTCGGGGCCGAGGTCACTCCCACCGACGTGGACACCATCGCCGACCTGCAGGGCTTTCCGGCCGTACTCGGAAAGGCCGGTTACGGCGAGGAGGTCGTGGAGGGCATCCTGAGCGGCAACGCCCTGCGCCTCTTCCGAGAGGCCTGGCGATAGCGGGGACTGCCGCGACCATCCCGCGTCCCCAATCCACCGGTTCCTGCTCCCTCGACTTGGGAAGGGAACGAGTTCGGTTGCGAAACGCCTTCACCGGCGCCTCAGGAGGGGCCATGGCAAAGTACCGCTTCGCCGAGATGATCTGGTACGAGATTCGGGAGGCCGCCAGGCAGGATCGGGTGGCGGTGCTGCCGGTGGCCACCTACGAGGACCACGGGCCCCACCTGCCGGTGGATGTGGATGTCAGGCTGTGCACCGAGATCTGCGAGCGGGCCGTGGCCCGCATTCCCTCCGAATCCCTGCTGGTGCCGGCCGTGCCCCACGGCTACAGCCCCCACCACATGGATTTCCACGGCACCCTCACCATCGGCTGGGACACCTTCATCCGCTATGTGAAGGATGTCTGCTGCAGCCTGGCCCACCACGGCTTCAAGCGCATCCTGGTGGTCAACGGCCACGGCAGCAACACCTCCCCCCTGGATCTTTCCGCCCGGCTGTCCAACCTGGAATACGAGGGGAAGATTCTCTGCGCCACCGTGAACCACTGGGGTCTGCGCAAGGCGAGGGAGCTGGGCGCCAGGCTGCGGGAGTCCGACCACGGGGGCACCTCCCACGCCGGGGAATACGAGACCTCGCTCTACCTGGCCCTGAAGCCGGAGCTGGTGGAGATGGACCAGGCCGTGGACGAACGGTCGCCGCTCCCTCCCAGCTTCCAGAGCGACCTGCTGGCCGGAAGCCACCCCAAGGGGTCGGTAGCCAACCTGGTGCCTTACTGGAGCTCCCAGAGCGCCAGCGGGGTCAAGGGGGACGCCACCCGGGCCACGGTCGAGAAGGGGGAGCAGTTCCTGGAGGCTGCCATTGAAGGCTTGATCGAGCTGATCCGGGAGCTCAAGGCCACCCCCATCCTGCCACGGCGCGATCAGCACTAGGCTTGCATCATTCCTCGCGCACATCGACATGCACGGCTTCCAGCACCGGGGTGCTGCCCCCGTTGGGGGTGGTGAGGGTGGCGCGGTACTGGAGCCAGCGGTGGGTTGCGGGCAGGTTCAGGGCGGCTCCCGAATTCCTGAAGTGACCGTCCTTGCCGTCGGGTCCGGTCCAGGCGGCATCCGTCAGCCCCGCTTCCGAGGCGGCGCTACGCACCTGCAGCAGGACCCCGGTCCCGTGGGGAGTGGAGGCTTCCCAGCGCAGACGTGCGGCCTGCTTGCCCTCCGGCAGTTGAACGGCGGCCGAACGGAAGGATTCCCGGAGCTTGCGGTCATAGATGTTCCCGATATCCTTGCGGGCCCCGAAGTGGGGGCCGAAGGTCTGGATCCAGTGGCGCCGGTCGGCGGAGTAGCCCTGGGGGCTGCCCCAGTAGATGTGGGCGCCGGCGCCGTGGTCGCCCTGGTCCAGGTGGTTGAAGACCACGATGTCGTACCAGCCGTCCTGGTTGAGGTCGGCCACCGTCAGGGCTCCCGAGGATTCGGCGGGCAGGTGGCTGCGGCGGGACTCGCTGTAGCTTCCCTCCGACGAGCCCCAGTAGATGAAGGCAGGGATGCTGCGGGTGAAGTAGGCGTGGTAGTTGCTGGTGACGATGTCCAGGAACCCGTCCTTGTTGAGGTCGGCCACGGCGTGTTCCAGGGGATCGTAGCCCTCCAGGCGAACCATCCGCTCCTCGGAATAGCCCTCCCGGCCTCCCCACAGGATCGAGATGTGTTGCGTCGGACGGCCGAACTGCTCCGAGTCCCAGCCGCCGCCCACGATCATGTCCAGCCAGCCGTCGGCATTCAGGTCGGCGACTTCCACCGTGGAGGAAGGCTGGACCTGGAGCGAGGAATGATGGTCCCGGCTGAAGGCGCCTTGGTCCGTTCCCCAGAAAATCTCCACCTGGGGGCCGTCCACGTCGCAGAAGACCAGGTCCAGGACGCCGTCCTTGTTCAGGTCGGCGATGGTAGGGCTCTGGCTGATCAGGGTGTTGAGCTTCAGCTCGCTTCGCCGTGACCAGTCGTAGCCGGCCTCTCCTCCCCACAGGATAATGCCCTTCGGTTTGGGCTCCCTGTAGGCCGTGCCGGCGGCAATCACCAGGTCCAGATAGCCGTCCCGGTTCAGGTCGGCGGTGGCCGCGCCGTATCCCGAGGGGACGGACAGGTCCTGGCTGTGCCCCTGGCTGTAGCCCTGGTGTCCCCCCCAGTAGATCCGGCCGCTGGGGAAGGCCACGTCCACCCAGCCGTCCTGATCCAGGTCGGCAATGGCCGGCGCCGACATGGAGAAGGGAAGTATCGACAGCGCTGCCTGCGAGTAGTGGTGGTTGGGGTTGCCCCAGTAGATGAGGGTGGGGATGGAGGTTTCGCTGCCGCTGTTGCGGTTGACCAGGACCAGGTCGGCGTGGCCGTCGAGGTTCAGGTCGTCGGCCTGCAGGCTGACCGCGCCGAACCCCTGCAGTTCCAGGCGGTGGGCGGGGTCAAAGCTCTCGGGACCGTTCCAGTAGATGTAGGAGTTGACGTCATAGGTGCGGCCGTCCTGTTCGTTGGCGAAGGCCAGGTCGACCCACCCGTCGCCGTTGAAGTCCCGGAAGGCGGCCGCCGCCGCATGCAGGGTGGGAAGCTTGAGCATGTCCCGAGTGGAGGGTCCGGTGGCGCTCCCCCAATAGATGTAGGAGAACTCCCCCTTCCGGTTGGGGAAGACCAGGTCGGCGAATCCGTCCCGATTGAAGTCGGTCACGCCGAGGGTGGTTGCCCCCCGGGTGGGGTATTGGCGCCAGGCCTCCTCCTCGAACCCCTGGGCGTTGCCCCGGCGGACTTCGGCCCGGTTGTCCCGGTGGGTCACAGCCAGGTCGAGGGAGCCGTCGCCGTTCAGGTCGGCCAGCTCGGCCCCCAGCAGGTCGCCCCACCGGTGGACCTGGCGGCGGGACTCCGAAAACCCCTCGGCGCCTCCCCAATAGAGGTAGAGGCTCTTCTCCTTGGCGTTGTTGTTGAGGAAAACCAGTTCCGGGTAGCCGTCGCCGTTCAGGTCCCCGGCTTCGCAGTCCACGGCGCTGATGCTGGGGATGGAGCTGCGGCGCTCTGCGGAGAACCCGGTGGGGCCGTTCCAGTAGATGTAGGATTCCAGGTGGTGGGCGTGTCCGTGGCGCTCACCCCCCTCGGTGCCGTTGTTGGCGAAGACCAGGTCCAGGGTGCCGTCCCGGTTGAAGTCGGCGGCTTCCACGTCGGAGGCCATCAGGGTGGGCAGCTCCGTCCGCCGCTCCGGCCCATAGCCCTCGGCGCTTCCCCAGTAGATCAGGGCCTGCATGTGGACCGAGTAGTTGTGGATGAAGTTGCAGAAGACGATCTCCAGGTAGCCGTCTCCGTTGAGGTCGGCCAGCAGCGAGGGTCCTCCTCCATCGGTGGGGAGCCGGGTGACGCCGCCGTCGCGGGCGCGGATTTCCCGCAACAGCTTGCCCAGCGGCTGCTGGTCGGGCAGGGGCGGCAGAATCGACCGGGGGCCCTGCGGGGTTCCCCAGTAGATCAGGAGGTCTTCGTTCTCCAACTGGTTGTGGTCCTGGGCCACGAAGATGTCGAGGTAGCCGTCGTTGTTCAGGTCCAGGGTGTGGATCATGCGCACCGAGCCCGAGCGGGTGACGTAGAGGTTGGCCCCGCCGTCCTCGAGCGTTCCACCGGCGAAGTCGGCGAAGTCGGTATGGTGCAGCCAGGCCTGGTGGGACTCGCCCCCGGAGGTCCCGAGGGGCCAGCAGAGGAAGATCAGGATGACAATGCTCAGCAAGGGTTTCATGGATTCACGCTTCTTTCTTCGGGCTTCATCCGACGTCGAGTTTGAGGGATGCTATGGCATTTGGCGGGGAGGGGTCAAGAGGCGCCGGGGGCCGCGGCAGGGTGATCCCGCGCTACCAGATTCAGGGGACTAATGATGAATGATGAGTGATGAATGACTTTCGGCTCCGCGGGGGGGCCAGACTGCCGGACTCAGGCTGGCCTGCGGGTCGGAGCCCCCGCATCAGGCCCATTTTCCAGGCGCGAACCGCTTGCAAACCACCCAAATCGACTGGAATCGGCCCTCCCGGAGAGAGAAAACTTGGCGTGGGATAGTCCTGCGGTTGCCCGACGGCGCCCTTTACAAAGATTCCCAAAAATGAGACAAATGCCTGACCCTACGGATGGTCCAACGCCTGACCGAACCCTTCACCGACCGAGGATTGGACAATGACCATTGCCGAACTGATCATGGAGGATGCGCGAGCCCGCGACCTGCGCCATTTCTTTGGCATTCCCGGAGGCGGCAGTCCCTTGGACCTGATGGAGGCCGGCCGCAAGCTGGGGGTGGATTTCGTCAGCGTGAACCACGAGTCCTCGGCCGCCATCATGGCCGCCTATTACGGCCTGATGAAGGATACGGCCGGGCTGGCCCTGACCATTCGAGGGGTGGGGGCCGCCAACCTGGTGGGGGGCGCCGCCAACATTCACTTCGAACGGGCTCCCATGGTGGCGGTTTGCGAGACCTGCCCGCCGGCCACCGCCGGCTACGAGATGGTTCAGCACTGCGACCAGTTGAGCCTCTTCAGCGGCATTGAACGCTATCGGGAGACGCTTTCCACCGAGAATGCGCCGCTGGCGGTTCAGGAGGCCAGCTACCGCGCCACCGAGGGTCGGCCGGGGCCGGCCCTGCTCAACTTTCCCGCCGACCTGGGCAGCACCGAGTGCGGTCCGCCGCTCCCGCCGCGGGCCCACACCCCGGCAGCTCCCGCGCCGGAGCATGAAATCGCGGCCTGCAGGGAGCTGCTTTCCAAGTGGCGCAAGCCGCTGGTCATTGCCGGGGCCGACGTGGTGCGGGACGATGCCTCCGGGGAACTGCTCTCCCTGGTGGAGAACCTGGGAGCCGCAGTCCTGGTGACCATGGAAGCCCGCGGCGTCTTTCCCGAATCGCACGATCGCTGGGCCGGGGTCTTTGTGGGAATCTACTCCCCGGGAATCATCGAGTCCAGGGCCTTCGAGAAAGCCGATGGAGTGCTGCTGCTGGGTGTGGATGCCCTCATGACCCACGGACCCTGGACATGCGACCTGCCCACGGCGGAAGTGCTCAGCTCTCCCGAGTACCGATCCCTGTCCCGGCAGCCCGGGGTCCGGGTCAACGGCAACCTCAAGAGCGTGCTGCCGGCGCTGGCGCCCCAGGCCCGGGCCGGCTTTCGCAGCCGCGAGGTCCGGGCGCTGCGCCAGGAGGTCCTGCCCGCCTTCAAGCGGCCCGGCCGAGCCCGATTGGCCGCCCAGGACATTATCGAGATCTGCCGAAGGGTGCTGCCTTCGGATGGAATCCTCATTTCCGAGACGGGAGTCTTCATCTGCATGCTGGAGCATCTCTGGCAGGCGGAAAAGCCGGAAACCTACTATGGGACTTCGGGAGGCCGCACCATGGGACTGACCCTGCCGGCCATCTGCGGCGCCCGCCTGGCCGATCCCGAAACACCCATGATCGGTCTGGGAGCCGACGGCAGTCTCCTGATGCGCCTGGGAGAACTGGAAGTGCTGGCCCGCACCGGTGGCACCGTGCCCTTGGTGATCGTGAACGATCAGGCCCTGGGGACCATGAAAGCCCGCCAGAGAATTCGCAGCCTGCCCGACTATGGGCTGGACCTGCATCCGGTGCAGTTTGCCGAGGTGGCCAGGGCCTGCGGACTGAAGGCGGCCACCGTGGACACGCCCGAGGATTTCGAGCGGGAGCTGCGAGCCGCCATGAGCGCCGGTTGCGGGACCCTCATCGACGCTCGGGTGGACCCGCGGATCTACCAGGACAGCTTCGGCCGCACCGTGGGGATGGGCTGACGGGAGCGAGTGAGGAAGACATGGCCCCTCCATTGCCTCGCTCAGAGGGGTTCTCCCCTCGGCGCACTCGTTTCCGGCCGGAGTTCCTGGACTTTCGCCGGGGGATTCGGGTCGGAAATCTGGATGACGACGAACGCATCACCCGCATTCTGAAGGTCGCCCTGGAGGCGCGGTACCGGCAGCCCTTCGTCACCGAGCGCTGGGGCCGCGGGGTCTACTGGCAGTGGATCGGTTTCCTGGCCAAAGCCAATCGGGCCGCCAAGCCCCTCTCCTCCAAGGTCAGCTTCGGGTGCGCCAAGTTCTTCCTCATGGTCGATACCGATGAGGGGCGCTTCAAGTGCGGCCTGCAGGTGGAGCGGGGCCTGCTGGAGGCTCCCCCCGGACAGGAACGCTTCCAATTGAGGGACGACTGGGACTGGCACCGGCTGATGCAGGCGCTGAAGCCCAGGGGGAGCATGGAACGGGAACTGAAGCGGCTGGTGTTGCGGGAGGGCTTCCAGGTGCAGGCCGGCGGTTGGCACTCCGATCTGTTTCGCTACTCCAAGTCAACCCTTCCCCCGGTGTCCCGGTTGCGGGCCGGCCTGGAGCAGGCCCCTGGGAATGCCTGGGCCGGATTCCTGCTCTATTTTCCCATGGACGAGGATGCCGTCCGGGGAACTTCCGGAACCGACCTGGTGGAAGCCATGCTGGCCATCTACGAGGAAGTGACCCCCGCCATGCGGATTTGCAACCAGACGCCGCTGTGATGAAGACCTGCCCGCGGCCGCCGGGCAAGGCACTCGGCTTATGGGAGAATGGAACCACGAATAGACACGAATGATGTCGTAGATCCCTCCTCTCTCGTTCAAGGCGTGGGTCCTTGAAATCAAGGATCAAGCCGACTCCGGGTTGCGTTATCTTCATGATGATTCAAAGGGTATTCGTGTTCATTGGTGTCCATTCCTGGTTCACTTCTCATCTTGGTGCCGCCTGAAGCGCTTGCGCCGGACGGTAGAAACGCAATGGCCGTCTGTACTCGATCCATCGGCCAACCTTGACTCATCGGTCAACGTCGTTTCGGCTAAACAGATCCAGCGGGGAATTCATGCAAACTCCAATCGACGCCTCTCAATTTCGCAGGATCATGTCGCGCTTCGCCACCGGTGTCACCGTGGTCACCACCCGGTCGGGGGAGGATGTCCACGGGCTCACCTGCAACGCCTTCTGCTCCATCTCGCTGAACCCCTGCACGGTCCTGGTGAGCGTGGCCAAGGACGCCCGTTCCTGGCCCCTCATCGACCGGAGCCGGGTCTTCGCCGTCAACGTGTTGAGCGAAGACCAGACCTTGATCTCCGATCGCTTTGCCGGACGTCACCGCGACAAGGACGACGACCGCTTCGAGGGTATCGAGTGGACCACGGCGGTTACCGGGGCGCCGATCCTGGAGGGGACCCAGGGGTACCTGGACTGCCGGGTGGCCCGGGCCTACGACGGCGGAACCCACACGCTATTCCTGGGGGAGGTGGTCGGCCTGAACCTGGACGATTCCCGGCCGCCTCTGGTCTTCTTCGGATCGCGCTACATGGGGGTCGACAGCCTGAAGGCGCTGTAAGCGCATCCGCGGCGCAATCACCCCGGCAGGATCAAACGGGCGACTAGAAGAGCCCCACCACCCTTCCTTCTTCATCCAGATCGATCTGGTTGGCGGCGGGCTGTCTGGGGAGACCCGGCATGGTCAGAATGTCACCGCAAATCACCACCAGGAATTCGGCTCCGGTGGCCAGGCGCACATCCTTGACCGGCAGGACGTGGCCCGAGGGAGCGCCTCTCAGCAGCGGGTCGGTGGAGAAGGAGTACTGGGTCTTGGCGATGCAGACCGGAAAGTGCCCGAATCCTTCCTTCTGGTAGCGCCGGATCCTGGCCCGGATCCGGGTGTCGGCGACCACCTCGGAGGCGCCGTAGATCCGGGTAGCCACCTTGGTGATCTTTTCCCATAGGGAGTCCTGCTCGTCGTAGACGAACTTGAAGTTGGCTCCAGTGCCGGCGATGGTCTCCACCACCGTCTGCGCCAGGTCCAGGGATCCCTGGCTGCCCCGGGCCCAGTGGTCGCAAGCCACCACCGGCACCGAGTGGTGGTCGATGCGGTTCTTGAGGAGCGCGATCTCTGCCGGGGTGTCGTGGCTGAATCGATTGATGGCCACCACGCAGGGCAGGCCGTAGTGGTTGCGGATGTTGTTGAGGTGGCGTTCGAGGTTGGGGATTCCCCGTTCCAGGCTCTCCAGGTCTTCCCGCTCCAAGGCGTTCTTGTCGGCTCCCCCGTGATACTTGAGCGCGCGCAGGGTGGCTACCAGCACCACCAGGTCGGGGCGGAGTCCGGCCTTGCGGCACTTGATGTCCACGAATTTCTCGGCGCCCAGATCGGCTCCGAACCCGGCCTCGGTCACCAGGTAGTCGGCCAGCCCCAATCCGGTGAGGGTGGCGATTACCGAGTTGCAGCCGTGGGCGATATTGGCGAAGGGTCCTCCATGCACCAGGGCCAGGTTGTTTTCCAGCGTCTGGACCAGGTTGGGCTTGAGGGCCTCCTTGAGAAGCACGGCCATGGCTCCATGGGCCTCCAGGTCGGCGGCCCGGATGGGTTCCCTGGCATGGTTGTAGCCGACGGTGATGTTGCCCAGCCGCTGCTTGAGCTCCTGCAGTGAACGGGAGAGGCAGAGAATGGCCATCACTTCCGAGGCCGCCACGATTTCAAAGCCGCCTTCCCTGGGATAGCTGTTGCCCACGCCTCCCAGACCCAGGACGATTCGACGCAGGGCGCGGTCGTTGAGGTCCACCACCCGATTCCAGGTTACCCGGCGAAGGTCCACGTCCAGGCGGTTCCCCTGGTGGATGTGGTTGTCCAGCATGGCGGCCAGAAGATTGTGCGCCAGGGCCAGGGCGTGAAAATCACCGGTAAAGTGCAGGTTGATGTCTTCCATGGGAACCACCTGGGCCATCCCGCCCCCGGCGGCGCCCCCCTTCATGCCGAAGCAGGGTCCCAGGGAGGGTTCGCGCAGGCAGATCAAGGCTTTTTTGCCCAGGCGGTTGAGCGCGTCCCCCAGCCCGACCACGGTGGTGGTCTTGCCTTCTCCCGCCGGCGTGGGCGAAACGGCCGTCACCAGGATGAGCTTCCCCTTCTCCGAGTCACGGCGACTGGAGTCCAGGGCGTTCGGCGACAGCTTGGCCTTGTAGTGGCCATGGGGTTCCAGGTGGTCCACCGGAATCCGGAACTGTTCCCTGGCCAGCTCCACCACGTTTCTCAGCCTGGCCCGGCGGGCGATCTCGAGGTCGGTTTGCACAGGCGACGGTCCTCCAGTCCGATCGGGGGCATCCCTCGATCGGGGTTCAACGGATTGGGACAAGTATTCCCCCGCCCCCCGACGACGGGGCGGGTCATACGAGGGTCAAACAGGGTTGTTTTACAACAAGTTGCAGGTTCCGGGAGCAGGCAAGTGCCCTGTGACGTGGTTGCACTCTATTTTTTGTGAACATGGATGCACAGGATTAACAGGATTCGCAAGACGAGAGGTTCCTGCACCGGAAGCCGGCTGGGGCGATGATCCGGTACGGGTTTGCAGATGCTCAGGATTGGGAGCCAGCCGTTTTCTGAAAAAATCCTGTGCATCCTGTTCATCCATGTCAATCAATCGTTTCGCTCTGGAGGCGGAACCCCGGCCCCGGGAATCACAGGGTGTCATTTCCTGTCCTGGGTGGACTATTCCTCAAACCCGTTTCCCTTCACCCGAACCGGGGGGCGGACTCATTGAGCGGGTCAAGAACCCCGTCTTTCTTCGTGTGTCTTCGTGGTCCTTCGTGTAACTTCGTGGATGACTCTTTTCTGTCGTTTCAGTCCGGGACCGAGACCGGCCGGCGTCTCCGCACCAACCAGGTTTCCGTCCCCGCACCGGCGCACCGTGCCATAATACGGAAATCCGCCGGTTGCTTCAATTCCAGGAGGTTGCCCCGTGCCCAGCGTCATGATCTTCATCCAGTTTCTGCAAGACCCCGACGGCCCCCATGTGGAATTGCTGCGCCAGGCCGGGCTGGAGGTCCGTTTCCCCCCCAGGCCGGACATCACCGACGAGGAAGAGAACGTCCGGGTGCTGCAGGGGATCTCGGCCACCATCGCCGGCGGAGAGCCCTACAGCCGTCGGGTGATGGCCGCCCTGCCCGATCTGAGAGTGATCTCCCGCTGGGGAGTGGGCGTCGACCGCGTCGATCTGGAGGCGGCGACCCGTAGCAACGCCGTCGTCACCATCACTCCCTCCGCCAATCACGAGGCGGTGGCCGAGCATGCGGTGGCGCTGCTGCTGGCGGTGAGCCGCTTCCTGGCCCAGAGGAACGACGAAATCCACCGGGGCCTTTGGGAGCGACGATGTTCGCTGCCCCTTCGGGAAAAGACCCTGGGCATCGTCGGCCTGGGACGCATCGGCCGGAGCGTGGCGGTGAGGGCCGAGGCCTTCCGGATGCGGCTGCTGGCCCACGAGGCCTTTCCCGATCGGGAATTCGCTCGAAGACACGGCATCGAGCTGGTGGACCTGGACACCCTGCTGGCCCGTTCCGACTACGTGAGCCTGCACGTTCCCCTGACCGGAGAGACCCGCGGCCTGATCAACCGGCGGACCCTTGCACGCATGAAGCCGGGAGCCCTCCTGGTCAACACCTCCCGCGGCGGGCTGGTGGTCGAGGAAGACCTGGTGGATGCATTGAAGAGCGGCCGCCTGGGCGGGGCCGGACTGGACGTCTTTGCGCAGGAGCCCATCCAGCGGGACCATCCCCTGCTGGACCTGGACAACGTCCTGGTCAGCGATCACACGGCCGGCATCGACACCCGCTCGGTGGAGGCCATGGCCGTGGAGGCGGCCCGGAACATCGTGGAGCTCTATGGCGGCGGGTGGCCGGCCGCAGCGGTGGCCAATCCGGCCGTCCGTGAAACCTGGAAGTGGTAGGACAGTCCGGAGCACGGAGTATCTGCGAAGGGGCATTGGCATGGCCGGGCGGCGCAGTCCGGCAACCTCGGCGTCTGCCCCCCACCATCGCATCTCGTGGCGCTCACTCCGACTCGGTAGCGGTCCGTGCCAGGGAGGCGCGGAGGATCTCCCGGTCGTTGCGGGCGAGGATGTGGCGGTTGGCGTAGGCGGGGTGGGACCAGTTGACGGCGCCGGCCTGGCGCCGGCCGATTCCCCTGCGGGAGGTGGGAGCGATCAGGTGGGTCCGGTCGATCTCACGGTAGCCCGAGGGCGACAGCCTGGCGATGATCAGCTCGCCCCGGTCGTTGGAGATGAAGTATCGATCCTGGTGGCGAACCAGAAAGGCCGTGGCCCAGCGCGCCTTCTCCCCGGTCACCGCCAGTGTTTCCCACAGCCGCTTGCCGGTGCCGGCGCTCAGCCCCCTGAGGTGCCCATAGCTGCAAACCCCATAGAGGGTGTCCCCGTCGATGACCGGTGTGCTGATGAGGGAGTGGAGCGTGTCGGTGTCGATCTCGCTGTCGCTCTTGCCTCGCCAGAGCAGTCGGGCTGCCGGGGACTCCCGGTCCAGATCCAGCATCATGGATCCGTTCACAAAGGCGCTGACCAGGAGTCGCGAGCCGCTGAACACGGGGGTGGCCACCGACAGGCCCTTGTCCGACCGAAAAGGCTGTTGCCAGAGGAGCTCACCCGTTCGGGGATCGAGAGCGCTTACCGCCTTGGGGTGCCAGACGATCAGTTGACGGCGTCCGCCGGCTGAGATGAGAATCGGGGGGGCGTAACCGGGTTCCGAGTCCGAAGGCAGCGCACGCCAGAGCTCTCGGCCGGTCCGCTTGTCGAAGGCCGCCACCTTGGCTCCGTCCTGCCCGCCCACCACGGCAATCAGACGGGGGCCGTCCACCAGGGGGGCTCCCACCATGCCCCAGACGGGGACCTCGGTTCCATAATCCCGCACGAAGTCCTTTTGCCACAGGATCTCGCCGTTGTCGGTACGGAGGCAATAGAGCGCCCCCTTGGCTCCCAGGACGTAGACTCGACTGCCGTCCACCGTGGGAGTGGCCCGGGGGCCGATGGCATAGCTTCCGGAAAGCCCGGAGTAGTCGGCTTTCCAGGAACGGGTCCATAAGCGGCGCCCGCTGTTTTCATCCAGGGCCAGCACCCGTTCGGTTCCCTTGCGGGCGGTTTCGGCCGCAAAATCCAGCACGAAGACGCGGCCCTCGGCCACGGCAGGCCCGGCGTAGCCGCTACCCAGGGGTTCCCGCCACTTAACCTGCAGGCCCGACGGGGGAAATCGCTGCAGAATGCCGTCTTCGCGCCAGACCCCCGATCGTCCCTTGCCCCGCCATTCGGGCCAGTCCGCGGCCCGGCTCGGAGTGACCAGCCAGATCGCCAGCAGGAGCAGGGCGGAACCGGACTTTTGGAAAGGGAAGGGAGTTCTCATGGTGTCTTGCGTTGGCTGCCGCAAACGGGCGTCAGCGCATGTGCCAGGGCAGGGTCAGGGGTTTGGCGCTGTTCAGCTCGCCGTAGCCGATACCGGTGGTTCCCTTGGGATCGGGACCGAAGTAGCGGTCGTCCAGGGGATCGGCGGCCGGCTGAAAGCGGATGTCGCAGGAGACCCGCACCCGTCCGGCCCGCGACCGGTTGTCCAGGGAACCGTGCAGAGTGTGCATGCCGAAGACAACCAGGTCCCCCGGGCGAAAGTCGGCGGTCAGCAGCCTGGCCTCACGCTGCCGGGCCAGCTCCACCGGGTGTGGGTCCACCATCACTTTGGGCGAAGAAGTGGAAGAATAGTCGATGGCGCTGGCTCTCTCGATCAGGTCCGAGAACCGGTTGGAACCCTCCACCACCACCAGGGGGCCCTCCTCGACGGTCACCTCGCCCAGGGCCAGCCACACGGTGTGTATCCGTTGGGAGCCCCTGGCAAAGAAGGGGTGGTCGTAGTGAAGCCCGGTGGAGCGGCCCGGCACGGCCACCCGGAGGAAGATGTAGTCGTGAGCTCTGCTGGGTTCCCCCAGCACTTTGTCCATGATCCAGCCGAGCTCTCCGCCGTGGGTCACCCGCCGAATCCCCGGGCCTTCGCTGACCGACTTCCAGAAGGCCCCCAAACCTTCAGGCCGCTCCTCCCTCCGGCTGGTCCCGGTAAAGATGCCCTCGATGGCCGGAGGATGGATCTCGCCGACCTCCACCAGGGCTTCCAGGGTCTCCCGGCGGGCGGCCATCACCTGCTCGTAGTCCAGCGCCTGCCGCAGCAGCAGGTATCCATCGTTGCGGAGCCGCCGCTGCAACTCGCCGAGATCGTCCAGACAGGAGGAGCTGTCGCTCAGTTCGCCGACGATTTCCGGGGGAATTTCCTGTTCCTGAACCATGCACTCTGGCATCGCGGGGCTACCTCCTGTCTTGATTGGAGCGCCATTGTATCCGGAAACCCCTGGGAGAGAAAGCAGAACCGCCGCGGGCTTCCCCGGCGCCAATCGCGTGGGTGACCTCACCGCCTGGCCGGACGCCGCCTCCGCCGGGAATTGAAGGGGAGGGCCCCTTCAATTCCCATCCGCCTCCTCGGCCAGCCGTTCGTAGACACCCCTGGCCTCATCGAACTGCCCCAGAACGTGGGCTTTCTCTTCGGATGATCTCCAATCCGGCCATTCCCCGGCCTGCTGCTTGAGGCGGTCGATCCATCGTATGAAGTACTCGGCCGAGCGACGGCTGCGAATCTTGCCGTCACCGACGTAGACCCGGATGGCATTGGTAGCGGCCAGGGGGTAGCCGGTCTCCAGGGGACGGGAACGGCGGGGCCCGATGGCCGTCAGGCTGAACCATCCGCTTTTCCTGACATCGAGCGCCTCCTCGATGGAGACCGCCGACTGTCCTTTGGTGAGAGGCAACTCCTTGAGCACCTCGCCGTTGCGAAAGAGGGTCACCCTTTCCAGAGGAGCGATGGACCGGACTGAGGCCTCCAGACGGATGGTGCCTCCTTCGCGGGGCAGTTCCAACCGGTCCCCCGGAATCCGGCCGTCGATGCGGAAGTCCAGCAGCGGACCGCTGCTGATGAAGGTCCTTCCCTGACGGACCGACTCGATCCAGGATTCCGCCGACAGCTTGCCTTTCAGGTGGGCGTAGGTCCTGAAGGCCCCGGGCAGGGTGGACCGGTGCAGGTCGGTGATGGCGTCCTCGCCCCCCACCGGGGTGATGCCCAGATCATTGTTCAGGGTATGGTGCCAGACTCGCAGGGTGGCCAAGTTGGGCGAGGACCACTCCAGGGTATCGACCGTGCCCAGGGCCGCATCCACCGGAAAAGTCCTGGCGTGGGTCAGGCCCCTTTCCAGAGGATCGGTTTCTCCGGAATAGGCGTGAACATATCCGACCAGCGCCCCTTGAGCCCTGGCCTTGCGGAACATGTCGGTGTTGCTGGGATAGAGGCTTTCAATGGCGGTGCCCTCGTAGCCGGTGGTGAAGGGTGAGATGAGATGGTCTCGAAGCCCCAGCAGAGAGACGTGGCCGTGAAAGGGCGGGCGGTACTCCTCTCCCACGATCACCACCAGGTCGGGATCGGACATGGAGACCGGGTGTTCGATCCGGTCGGGAACGAAGGCGTCCCAGTCCAGGATGCGGTTGTCCTTGTTGGCGATCAGCTCGCAGACCACGTCCTGATCCTCGGCTCTGGCCAGGAACATCAGGTTCTCCAGCGTGTTCCGCAGGTTTCCGCCGTAGTTCATGTGCACGTGGGTGGATCCGCTGTACCATCCCCGCGCAGCCATATCGACCATGGGCGACAGCACCAGGCTGACCCGGGAGACCTCGCCGGCCCGAACCTCCACCTCCTGCCGGGCCGGGCGGTACTCCAATCCCTTGACCGCCTCCACGGTCATTTTCCCCGGGGGCAGAGTCATCTCGAATTCTCCGCCGGTATGGAACAGAGGCTCTCCCGAGATGCTGACGCGAGCGTAGCTGTCTCCGGGGGGATAAAGCTTTCCGTCGGCCGCTCGCCCGTAGATCCGGGCGGCCGTCTTGCGGCCGGTGCTTCTGTCCAGCACCTCCGCCCGGAGGATGCCCATGGGACGCTTCCAGTGGTATTTCCGAGGCTGCACTCTCTCCTTGCGGCCTCCGTAAGTCTCCATCAGCCACAATCGGGGCAAACCGGGACCGGATGGAAGCGGGGGCCGGTTCGAGATGTAAGCAATCCGCTCTCCGTCCGGCGACCAGCGGGGATGGAAGTGGTCGTAGCCTCCGAAGGTCAGCTTGTAAGGTGCCCCGCCGTTTATGGGGAGCACGTAGAGGTGGCTGAACTGGTCTGCGGCCCCGCCGGTGGAAGAATAGATGAAGCGCTTTCCATCGTGCGAGACGTGGGGGCGGGTCCGGTAGAGACTCTGCTCCTTGAGGATGGGCTCGGCCCTGGCCATGCCCGGCCCTTCGGCCGACATGCGCCACACGTGCCCCGATCCCAGGGGGACGCCCCGGTTGGAAAGGACGAGCAGTTCTTTCCCGTCCGGGGTCCAGGCGGGTTGAATGTGCATGTCCCACTCCCCGAAGTAGAGGCGATTCTTGCCATAGGAGTGGTCCCGGGTGAGGGCGGTGGCCGGTCCGGCCCAGCGCCCCTCCCGGATGGGACGCACGTAGATGTTGAAGTACCCGCTGGGCTCGGTGGAGACGTAGGCCAACCGGTTTCCGTCCGGGGAAAAGACGGGATCGGCATAGAGGTGGGCGTCGTCGGTCAGTACGTGGGACTGTCCCGTTTCCAGGTTCAGGATTTGAAGCTGAATGGTGTCGCCCCCGTGGTCGGCGGTGTAGACGATCCACCTGCCGTCGGAGGACCAGTCGGGAGACGAGTGATAGTGCTCGTCGTAGGTCAGTTCAAAGGCTTCCGAGCTCGCCAGGTCGATCCGCCAGATGGAGCCATGAAGACCAACGGCGATCTGCTTGCCGTCCGGAGACCAGGCGGGGGCCCAGGGCATGGACGAAGGCGTTGGCGGGAGGTAGTAGTTGTGCATGTAGCCGCCGCCGTGCTTGGCTGCGGCATAGGTCCCGCCGGCCCGGGGTGCTGTTTGCCGCGCCGAGTCCGGAGGTTGAGGGTGGCGGGAACAGCCGGTGGAGGCCAGGCTTCCCAGGGCCAGCAGCAAGATCCAGAGGAGAGCAGACATGCGGGGTGCCGGGTTCATGATCGGGCCCGATTTGAAACAGATTGTGCAACCTGTTGAAAATAATGGATGCCGATGCTGACGCCTTCCCTGTTTCTTTCTCGCAGGATCCGCCCGGCAGGGCAGGGGCGCCGCTTACCTGAAACAAACGCCTGCGCCTGGAAGCTGGAAACCGGTTCAAAGTCAAGCATGGTGTAGATGGTTTTTTAACATGGATGCGCAGGATGCACAGGATTTTTTCCGGTTGGCCTGACCGAGACTCTGGGATATCTTCAGGGCAACCTGGGGCCAGCGGCCCCGGGCTGAGGAGGCGACATGATCCTGAAAGCCTGGATGCGTTCGAGCCTGATGCGGGGTCTGGCATGTGGGGCGCTGGCTCCCTTGGCATTGATCCCGTTTTGGAAGGAGAGTGAGACCAGGCCATCGGGGGCTGCTCTGCCTCCTGCCATTGCCGGCATTGCGGGGACCGCATCGGCGGCCCCCTCGACAGCCGAGGAATGGACCGATTTCAGGGGGCCGAGGCGCGACGGCCAATATCGGGGAGCCCCCATCCTCACCCGTTGGCCCGAGCAGGGGCTGAAACCCCTCTGGCGCCGAACCGTCGGCGGGGGGTATGCCTCCTTTGTTCTGGCCGAGGGGCGGGCCTTCACCATCGAGCAGCGCGGCGCCCGGGAAGTGGTGGCGGCTTACGAGTTACGGACGGGAGATGAGATCTGGACCCATGCCTGGGAGGCCTTCTTCGACGAGTCCCTGGGTGGGGACGGGCCCCGGGCCACTCCCACCTGGCACCAGGGCCGACTCTACGCGCTGGGAGCCACCGGAGAGCTGCACTGCCTGGATGCCTCCGAGGGGCACCTGGTCTGGTCTCGAAACATTCTGCGGGACAGTCGGGCCAGGAACCTGACCTGGGGCATGTCGGCTTCGCCCCTGATCGTGGGTGAGAAGGTCATTGTCCTGCCGGGAGGTTCCCGCGGCAGATCGGTGGCGGCCTACCACAAGGAGACGGGGAATGCCTTGTGGAAATCGCTGAGTGACAAGCAGGCCTACACCTCGCCCATGTGGGTGACCCTGGCCGGACAACCCCAGCTTCTGATTGTGAGCGCCAGGCGGATGATGGGGCTCTCGGGCGAGGATGGGTCTCTCCTCTGGGATTTTCCCTGGATCACCGACTATGACGTCAACGTCGCCCAACCGATCCTGTTGGGACAGGATCGGGTCTTCATCTCGGCGGGCTACGGCCACGGCGCGGCGGTGGTGCAGGTGCAACGGACTTCCGGAGGTCTTGCGGCCAGCGCCTTGTGGCAGAATCGCCGCATGAAGAACAAGTTCACCTGCTCGGTGCTGAAGGACGGGTTTATCTACGGGCTGGACGAAGGCATCCTGGCCTGCATCCGGGCCGAGACCGGCGAACTCAGGTGGAAGGGGGGCCGCTACGGGCATGGACAGCTTCTGCTGGCTGGAGATCACCTGATCGTCCTGACCGAGTCGGGCGAACTGGTGCTGGTCGAGGCCGACCCCGAGCGGCAGCAGGAGCTGGCCCGCTTCTCCGCGATTCGGGGCAGGACCTGGAATCACCCGGCCATCTCCGAAGGGTTGCTGCTGGTTCGAAATTCCCAGGAAATGGCTTGCTTCGACCTGGCTTTGAGATAGCGTCATGGCCAAGGCCCGGTCCATTGTCGGGGCGCTCTGCAGGGCGGGAGTCACCGACCTGGTGGGATTGCCCGACAACAGCTCGGCGGCCCTGTTCTCCCTTCTGAAGGAGGGCGGAGAGCCCGTTATCCGCCTGGTCACCCGTGAAGGGGAGGCTTTCGCCATGGCAGCCGGGCTTTGGATGGGAGGCCGGGCCCCGGCCGTCCTGATTCAGAACACCGGCTTGCTCGAGAGCGGGGACAGCTTTCGCGGCACGGTCCTGCGGATGAGGATCCCCCTTCTCTGTCTGATCACCTTTCGGGGCTATGCCAAGCTGGAACGCGTCAGGCACCGCTCCGGCGAACCCGACCCGCTACTGCTGAGCCGTCCCGACCTGGACTCGGCGGCGCTGCTCACCGAGCCCACCTTGCAGGCCTGGGGGTTGCCCTTCGATTACCTCCATGGCGATGAGGACGTTCCCAAGGTCAACGCCTGGGTCGAGAAGGCCCATCGTTTGTCGACTCCGGTCGCCCTGCTGGTAACCCGGGACATGACCTGAGATTGAGACCGCCCCAGGCGGTCCCAATCCATCCAACGATCTCCCTTGCATCCTGTTGCCCGGGAGAATCCATGCCGGACAGCCCGAAGATCACCCCCCAGAAACGAAGCGGATTTTTCGCCGACTGCAGCCGGCGGGAGTTCGAGCGGCGCCTGGGACGGCTCCAGGAAGAGATGGAGCGGTCCGGTGTTGACGGCCTGCTGCTATGCATCGAGCCCTTCTTCTACCACCGGGGGGGTATCCCCTCTGGGAGGTGAGCAACAAGTACGGACTGGAGGACGTGGTGCTGGTGAAGGAAACCGGCCCTGAGATTCTGACACCGGAGTCGATCATCAGCCGGGACATCTGGGTGGCCTGAGAGTGGGGGACGGTCAATGCGAGGATCGATTGGGCGGAACGGATACCCCGGGGGCTGAACGGTTCAAGTGGAGAGTGGAGAGTGGAGAGTGAAGAGTGGAGAGTGAAGAGTTGTCAGCCAAGGGTTCCTGGAGCAGGCAAGCGCCTGATGACTTGGGTGGGCTCTTTGAAAGATTTTGCCGAGACCAACAAGATGCTTTACGCGTCGATCAAGAACTAGCCACTAATCACTCTCCACTCTCCACTCTCCACTATCCTTGTACCTGCGGTACTCAGGGCGTACAATCGGTGCCACTTGGAACCACGACGAGACTGTCGGAGGGAGACTGATCCATGCGAATCGTCCTCATAGCCGTCACCGCGATCGGCCTTTGCGTGGCCTGGAACTGTGCCTCCGATCCGCCGCTTCCTTCCGAGACCGACACCCTCAAGCTGATTACGGACGGGGTCTGGTTCCGGATGGGCGAGCGAGAGCACGGACACTGCAACAACGTGGTCATCGACATCGGAGAAGGTCTGCTGGTCGTGGATGCCAACTTCCCAAGCGGCGCCCGGGCGCTCATGGCGGATATCAGGCAGGTCACCACCAAGCCGGTCAGCTACGTGTTCGGCACCCACCATCACGGGGACCATGCCTATGCCAACGCGGTCTGGACCCGGGCCGGCGCCACCACGCTGGCACATGTCGGCGTGGCCGAAGAGATGAAGCGCTACGAGCCTGCCCGCTGGCAACAAGCCGCGCGGAACCGCGAGGATGTGGCTGCCGTGGGCGAGGATACGGTGCAACCCCCGCAAGAGACATTCAGCCGGGTTCCGCACGTGCTGGAAGGAGCCGGCCGGCGGGTGGAGTTTCATCACTTCGGATGGGCCCACACGCGCGGGGACGGCATGGTCTATCTGCCGGACGAAAAGATCCTGTGCACGGGCGACGCGATCGTGAACGGGCCCTTCAACTACACCGGCGACGGCAACACGGGCAACTGGCCGAATGTGGTCAGCGAGGCCCTGGAGCTGGACTTCGAAACCATCCTGCCGGGCCACGGCCCCTCGGGAGGGCGAGAGGTTGCCGAAGGGCAGCGGCAGTTCCTCCAGGAAATCAACGCCGCCGTGGAGAAGGCCTTTGAGGACAAGACGCCCTTGGAAGACCTGGTGACGGTGGAGGACGGAGCCGGCGTGGCCACGACCGTGGAATTGTCGGACGACGTCGGCAACTGGGTCGGCAATCGGTTTGCGGAACAGGTGCGGGTGCGGTACGCGGAACTCGCCGAGGGCAAGCCGCACGGAGAAATTCTGGGCGGACCATGACCTCTTCCCGGCTTCCAATGATTTCCCGCAGAACGGTGATGGCGGGGATTCCCGCGGCGCTGCTGCTCACGGGCTGCCGCGCCGGGCAGCCCGAACGCCCCAAGATCGCCGCCCTGGTCACCGAATACCGCCGCCGGGCCCACGGCCAGCATATCGTGGACCGCTTCCTGGGCGGCTACAACTGGGGCGGGCGATTTCACCGCCCCCCCATGGATGTGGTGTCGCTCTACGTGGAACAGGTCCGGGAGAGCGATCTCAGCCGCGATCGGGCCCGCCAATATCCCTCCATGAAGATCTATCCCACCATCGCCGAAGCCTTGACGCGGGGTGGAGACAGACTGGCGGTGGACGGGGTCCTGCTGATCGGAGAGCACGGGAGCTACCCCCGGAACGAGAAGGGGCAGACCCTGTATCCGCGCTACGAGTTCTTCCGGCAGATCGTGGAAGTCTTCCGGGCAAGCGGCCGGGGCGCGCCGGTGTTCAACGACAAGCATCTTTCCTGGAAATGGGAATGGGCCGAGGAGATGGTGGAAACGGCCAGGGAGCTGGACTTTGCCTTGATGGCCGGTTCCAGCATTCCCGTGGCCTGGCGCCTTCCCCCGTTGGAGATTCCCTCGGACGCCGAGGTGGAAGAGGCCATGGTGATCGGCGCCGGCGGCGGGGCCGACAGCTACGGCTTTCACGGATTCGAGGCGATGCAGTGCATGGTCGAGCGGCGGCGGGGAGGTGAAACCGGTGTGGCGGCGCTGCAAGCGGTCCGCGGCCCCAAGGTGTGGGAGGCGCTGCGGGCGGGATCCTGGGACCGGGGAGGCTGGGCCCCCGAGCTCTTCGAGGCCTGCCTGTGCCGCAGCCTGGCCCTGACCTCGACCCGGGAGGGCTTCGACCACAGCTACCCGTCCCTGGAGGAAATACCCGGGCTGGTCAAGGACCGGGTCACCGACTCCGGCCCTCAACTGGATCAGCCTCTGGCCTTCCGCTGCGAATATGCCGACGGGATGCAGGCCACGCTGCTCCTTTTGGAAGGCCTCTCCATGGGTTGGACCTTTGCGGCCCGTCTGAAAAACCCGCAACGACTGGTTTCAACACACTTTTACCTTCCGGTGCGCGGGTTGGGCGGGGGCGCCGAAGCCAACTTCTTCAGCCCGCTGGTGAACGGCGTCGAGAAGATGTTTCTGACCGGCAGGGCAACCTACCCGGTGGAGCGGACCCTGCTGACCAGCGGAATGACCGAGGCCGGCGTGGATTCCCTGTGGCGGGGCCAGCATCGAGTCGAAACGCCCCACCTGTCGGTTCGCTATCGACCCACTCCCGAACCCACCTATCGGAGACACTCGTGACGGGCAGGCGCACCTTCCTGAATTCCGCCTCGGCTGTCCCGGTGGCCGGTTTGCCGTTCCGAACCCGGCCAGGCGCCATGAGGTTGGCCATCCTGGCTTCCCGCTGGACCCCCGGCTCGCCGGCCCGCCAGGTCGCAGACCGCTTCCTGATCGGCTATCCGCGCGAGGGCAAGTGGCACCAGCCCGCCATGGATGTGGTCTCTCTCCATGTGGACCGCACGCCTGAAGCGGACCAGAGCCGGGAACGCGCCGCCGAGTTCGGCTTCAGGATCTATCCTTCCGTCGCCCAAACCCTGCGTTGCGGCGGGGACCGGCTGGCCGTGGACGGGGTGCTGATGCTCGCCGGCCAGGGAGAGGATTCGGGCAGCGGTCCTTCAGGCTCCGACTTGCTCGAGCCGATGCTCAAGGTCTTCGAGGAGGACCGCCGGGCCGTTCCGGTCTATTGGGATGAACCGCTCGGACTGGCTCAGGCCCGCAAGATGGTGGAGACCTCCCGGCGACTGGGGTTCCCGGTGCTGGCCGGATCCTCCCTGCCGATGACCTGGAGGCTGCCGCCTCTGGAGTTGCCGGCAGGCTGCCGGGTGGAGCAGGCCCTGATGGTTGGCATCGGCTTCGGGCGCTCCGATCGCTACCGGGCCCTGGAAACCCTGCAGGCCATGGTGGAGCGGCGCAGGGGCGGCGAAACGGGAGTACGTTCGGTGCAATGGGTGGGTGGCCAAGCCGTGTGGCGCTCCGGCAGCAGCGGTCGTTGGTCCCGGGAACTGCTGCAAGCAGCCGTGGCCCGTTCCGACTCCCTGCAGGGAGAGACCTTGAAGGACGGGCGTCCCCGGGACCTGGTCAACAGCGGGGAATTGCCCCGGCTGGTCGAACACCCGGAAGCCTGCCTGGTGGACTATGCCGACGGGGTGAGGGCTGCGGTGCTGATGCTCAACGGAGCCGTGGGGGACTTCACCTTTGCGGCCCGTCTGCGCGACGTTTCCGGGGTGGCATCGACCCAGTTCCTTCTTCCCCCTGAACCCAACCGTGCCGGCTCGGCCTGCCTGGCCGCCCGGATCGAGGACCTGATTCAATCCACGCGAAGTCCGGTTCGACCGGAACGGGCCTGG
Organism: Terriglobia bacterium; assembly: GCA_963665655.1. Taxonomy (GTDB): domain Bacteria; phylum Acidobacteriota; class Terriglobia; order Versatilivoradales; family Versatilivoraceae; genus Versatilivorator. The sequence continues at coordinate 636,453 of OY762429.1, read as the reverse complement.
ATTGCCGCCGGCATTCTGGATCGCTGGGTGGAATCCAAAAACAAGGGAGGCCTCACTCTGGAGACTCCGGAACTGACGCTGGAGTACCAGCCCTCCGCCAAATCCTGTTTTTGCGGAGCCTGATCGTGTTGACCAAGCAGGAATTGCTGCAACCCCTGGCGTCGCTGAGAACGGACGAGGTGGTGGTGACCACCATGGGCGTGGTGCGGCCCTGGTCCAGGTTCTCGGACAGTCCGTTGGACTTCGCCTCGGCGGACAGCGCCATGGGCCACGTTGCCGATCTGGCCCTGGGCATTGCCCTGGCCCAGCCCCAACGCAGGGTCATCTGCCTGAACGGTGACGGCAGCCTCCTGATGACTCTGGGTTCCCTGGCGACGGTGGTGGAGGCGGGAGCTCCCAACCTGATCCTCTTCACGGTCGAGAATCGGACCTACGAAATTACCGGAAATCAAGCCATTGCAGGCGCCGGCCGGATGGACTTCGCCGGGATGGCCCGGGCGGCGGGGTTTGGCAGGGCCTACGCTTTCGATGATCCGGCGCTCTATGCCCGGAGCCTCCCCGCGATTCTCCGGGAACCCGGTCCGGTGTTCGTGGCCGTGCGGGTCGAACCCGGGTCCGAGGGTCCGCTTTCGCGCAGCCGGAAGGGGGAGCCGGTGGCATACCTGCAACCCTCGCTGGCCGAGTCGGCGCACCGATTGAGGAAGACGCTGATTTATTGTTAGCGACGTGACGGGCATCTCTGATATTCTGATACACGGCGCGGGTAGCGCGTTTGATGGCCCGGCAACTCATTTCGCCGGCGGCGCTCCGGCAATCATTCGGGAACAGCAAGGCCGCCCGGTTCGACGGCATTACCGGAACACACGATATTTAATTCAGAATACTCTGACATTTCGCAGTGGGAATTTCCGGCTCGTGGACGGCTCGAGGAGTCTTCCTTTGGAAAGCCATGGACGCCTGGGAAGCCCTCCGGGGACAGGAGGGTCCGGCGCCATGGTGACGGGCACGGCCGGTTGCAGGCTTTGAAAGGAGAATCATGAAAGAAGTGACCTTGGGAATAGGAGGAGCCGCCGGCGACGGGCTGGACAAGACCGGCGACACCTTCGCCAAGACCGCCTCCCGCTTGGGGCTGTATCTCTATGCCTACAACAGTTACCAGTCCATCATCCGCGGGGGCCACATCTGGTTGCGCGTGAGGATGGGTGAGGAAAAGGTCTACTCTCACGGAGACCACCTGAATCTGCTGATCGCTCTCAATCAGGACACCCTGGAAAGGCATGCCCGAGAAGTGGAGCCCGGCGGAGCTGTCCTGTTCAATTCCGACAAGCTGACCCTGGACTCCTCGCTTTTCGAGAGTCAGGTCCTGCCGGTGCCGATGCCCGTGCGGGAGTTGCTGAAGCCGCTGGGGAAAACGCTTCCCGTCATGCAGAACACGGTATCTCTGGGCGCGGCCATCTTCCTGCTGGGACTGGATTTCGAGATGATGGCCGAAGTCCTGGCCGACACCTTCCAGCACAAGGGCCGGGAAGTGGTCAACCAGAACGTCCAGGTGGCCAAGGCGGGATACAACTACGCCAAGGAAAAATTCGTGCCCCTGGGGTATGAATGGAACTTCAGCCGCATCCGCAGACCCTTCATCACCGGAAACGAAGCCATGGCCCTGGGTGCGGTCGCCGCCGGCTGCAAGTTCTATTCCGCCTACCCCATGACGCCCGCTTCCACCATCCTGCACTGGATGGTGGCTCATGCCGACCGCTGCGGGATCGTGGTCAAGCAGTGCGAGGACGAAATTGCGGTCGCCAACATGGCTGTCGGCGCCGGCCTGGCCGGGGCCCGCTCCATGTGCGCCACCTCGGGCGGCGGGTTTGCCCTGATGACCGAGGCCGTGGGTCAGGCCGGCATGATCGAAGCGCCGGTCGTGTTCATCACGGTCCAGCGCGGCGGTCCTTCGACCGGGATTCCCACCAAGACCGAACAGGCCGATCTGAACCAGGCGCTGGGGGCTTCCCAAGGGGATTTCCCCCGCATCATCATGGCTCCGGCGGACGTGACCGAAGCCTACTATACCGCCGCCGAGGCCCTGAACCTGGCGGACAAGTACCAGCTCCCGGTGATCATTCTCTCCGATCTGCTGCTCTCGGAACATCCCGAGACCATCGAGAGGGATGCGCTCAAGCCCGATCTGGTGATCGACCGGGGCCAACTGGTGACCGAGTGGCCGGAAGGCAACGGCACCTACAAGCGCTACGCTTTCACCGAGTCGGGAATATCCCCCCGAGCCCTGCCCGGGACCAAGAACACGGTCTACGTTTCTCCCACCGATGACCACGACGAGGAAGGGATTCTGATCAGCGACGAGTACACCAGTCCACCGGTGCGGCGCAAGGTGCAGGAAAAGCGCATGAGGAAGCTGGAAGGAGCCCTGAAGGAGCTGCCGCCTCCGCAAATCGAGGGTCCGGAGGATGCGGACGTCACCCTGGTCGGCTGGGGGTCCTGCAGGGGCGTGATCCGGGAGGCCGCCGAGATCCTGAGATCGGAAGGCATTGCCGCCAATCAGCTCCATTTCAAGTACCTGCTGCCGTTTCACGCCAAGGAGGCCCTGGAAATCCTGAATGGATGCAGGAAGACCATAGGCGTGGAGGTGAACTACACGGGGCAGTTCGCCAAGCACTTGAGGTCCGAGACCGGCTTCTCCCTGGATGACATGGTCCTGAAGTATGACGGGGAGCCATTCGAGCCGGCCTTCATCGTGAACCGGGTCAAGGAGATCGTAGGAGGCGAGCCGCTGTCGCTGGAGGTGACTCGGGAGGAAGCCCAGGAGATCGCCTACCACTACATTCGAACCCATTTGGGCAACGCCGTGCGTCCGGCCTCCATGCAGGTGGGGAACGGGGTGTCGGCGGAAGAGCCCACCTGGTGCATCGAACTGGTGAACCGGAAGGGCGGTGAAAAGACCGGAGACCTGTTCGTCGGGCAGCGAACCGGATCCACCTATGCCTGGCAGCCGGTCTCGACGGTATCCGCCGAATGAGAGGGACAACCGACGGAAGTCGGCGACACGACCGACTGATCGATCGGGTTTGGAATCGCTTTGGATTTGAGGTTCCGCGCCGGCTGAACGGGCGCGGGGAGAACGGAGAGGCTTAACACCCTATGGAAATGACGATTTCTTTACCCATCAGCACCTATGAAAGCATCATCGATCCGGACTGGTGTCCGGGCTGTGGCGATTTCGGTGTTCTCAGGGGCGTCAAGATGGCGGCCGGAAAGCTGGGCATCAAGCCCGAGGAACTGTTCACCGTCTCCGGGATCGGTTGCTCTTCCAACCTGCCGGGCTACATCCATGCCTATGGCGTCCACAGCCTGCACGGCCGGGCCGTGGCCGTGGCTTCCGGGATCAAGTTCGCCAACCAGGACATGAACGTGGTGATCACCGGCGGGGACGGCGACGGGTACGGCATCGGTCTGGGTCACTTCGTGCACGCCATGCGCCGCAACCTGGACCTCACCTACATCGTCATGAACAATCAGATCTACGGGTTGACGACCGGCCAGGCCTCCCCCACCACCATGAAGGAGGTACGCACCAAGTCCACCCCCCGGGGCAACGCCGAAATGCCGATCAACCCCATCGCGCTGGCCATCGTCTCCGGCGCCACCTACGTTTCCCGGGCCTTTTCGGGGGAGCCCAGACACATGGCCGACGTCATCGCCGGCGGCATCGCCCACAAGGGATTCGCCCTGGTGGATGTCTTCAGTCCCTGCGTGACCTACAACAAGATCAACACCTACCCCTGGTTCAAGAAGCGGGTCTACAAGCTGGAGGATGACCCGGACTACGATGCCACCGACCATCAGGGAGCCTTGACCCGGGCCTACGAGTGGGGGGATCGCATTCCCCTGGGCCTCTTCTACCGGGAGGAGCAGCCGACCTACGAGGAGAGCGAACCGGCCATGAAGGACGGTCCCCTGGTTCATCAGAAGCTCGGAATGGAAAAGGAGCTCTTTGACGACCTGATGGAGGAATTCGTCTAGGCCCACCAGGCAAGGGACAACAACACCATGACCACTGCCGTTTTCGACACCCTGAAAGCCTTCAGCAAGCTTGAAGCCGCAGGCATGGAATCCGGTCAGGCCAAGGCCGTTGTCGATACCTTGTCTGAGGCCTTCGACGATACGGTTGCCACCAAAGCGGACCTTGCCGAAGTCAAGACCGAGCTCAAGGGCGATATTGCCGCCCTCAAAGCCGATATCGCCGCTCTCAGGGCCGAGCTCAAAGCCGATATCGCCGCTCTCAGGGCCGAGCTCAAGGGCGATATCGCCACTCTCAGGGCCGAGCTCAAGGGCAATATCGCCACCCTGGAGCAGGAGATCGCCGGGCTGAAGTCTGATTTCAAGATCTTCAAGTTTCTGTTCGCGCCTGCCGTCATCCTGCTTCTGCTGAAGATCGCTTTCTTCTCCTGACAGTGCTCGATGCGGTCGAATCCACTTCGACCCCATAGTCCGGCTACCCCCGGTGCTTCAAGGCTGCAGCAAATCCAGGGCTATGGCCGTCAAGGCCTTGACGCCCGTCTTGAGGGTGGGCTCCGGGTCGGGCGCGTAGCGGCTGGAGTGGAGCGAGGGCAGGGGAGAGGCTCCCGGTTTCCGGCTGGCTTCCATCTTCTTGGGGGCAACGGCGCCCAGCCAGAACATGCAGACCGGCACCTTCTGAGGGGTCCTTCCGTAGAGGCCGAAATCCTCGCCTCCCATCACCGGCTTCAGATCCAGCACATTGTCCTTGCCCAGCACCCGGGCCATGGCTTGGCTGGCCCGCACGGCCAGCGCCGGATCGTTGTAGGTGGGTGGAGTGCTGTCCAGAATCGACATCAGCGGGAGACGGTTGGCGGGCATCCCGGCGGCGCGGGCGATCCCCTCCGAGATCCGCCCGATGCCGTCGCGGATTCTGTCGCGGGTTTCGTCGGTGTAGTAGCGGACGGTGAGCTGAAGCCGCACCTCGTCGGGAATGATGCTGTGCTTGCTGCCCCCGTGGATGGATCCCACCGTGACCACCGCCGGGTCGATGGCCGGAATTTCCCGGCTGACTATGGTCTGGAGCGACAGCACGGTCTGGGCGGCCATGACCACGGGATCCTTGGTGGTGGAAGGATAGCCGCCGTGTCCCGATACGCCCCGAACGGTCAGATCGATGGAGTCGACACCCGCCAGCGCATAGCCGCTGCAGACTCCCACCCGGCCCGCCTGCATGCCGGCGTGGTTGTGGAGCGCGATGGCGTAGTCGGGGAGCGGAAACTTCTCGAACAATCCGTCGGCCAGCATGGCCCTGGCCCCGGCTCCGCGTTCCTCGGCGGGTTGAGCCACCATCAGCAGGGTGCCCTTCCAACGACTCTTCTCCCGGCTCAGAATCCGGGCCGCCCCCACGAAGCAGGTCATGTGGACATCGTGGCCGCAGGCGTGCATGAGGCCGATGGATTGTCCGGCGGGGTCCTGAATGCGGACCTTGCTGGCATATTCCAGGCCGGTCTCCTCGGTGATGGGTAGTCCGTCCAGGTCGGTTCTGAGCATGAGGGTGGGCCCCTCTCCGTTCCTGAGAAGACCCACGACGCCGTGCCCTCCGATGGCCCGGCTGACCTCGAAGCCCGAGGCCTCCAGCTCCCGAGCCATGCGCTGAGCGGTCCGGACCTCTTGAAAGGCGATCTCGGGGTTGGCGTGCAGGTGCCGGTAGAGCTCGAACAGGGACGGGAATTCGCGATCGACCCTGGGAGGGATCCAGGAGCGATCCGACTCGGATGGCTGCGCCAATCCCGACCCGATCAGCAGGAGGGAGAACCAGCAAAGACTCGCCACCCGAGGGATTCGCTTGGCGACGCCAGGGATCAGTGATGCCTTTCCTTGAGAGGGGGGCTTGAACGGTGTTTTCAAGGCTTCCGCAACCTCCGATTCAGGATTCGCCAGGACCCCTTGGGCTATCCGGGAGGCAGGGGCTCAATGCCTTCAGAGCCCGATGCCGTTGCCTTGGATCAGGTGCCGGGTAATGGTGGCGCCCACCGTGGAGAAATCGTCCAGGGGGAAGAACGGCACCTGTTTCTGCCGGCAGAGATTGGCCAGCCTGCTCCGGGCAAAGACCATGTCAGCCTGGTTGGCGGCGCGCAGATCGGACAGCCCGTCTCCCAGGAAAGCGGTGGCAAAACCTTCCGAGCGGGCCTGGACCAGGGCCGCGGCCTTGTCGTGGCCCCAGGGGGTGTCGTCCAGGAAACGCAAGGTCCAGCGGTGGTCGATGATCTCCAGGGGATTGGCCAGCAGCTGCACGTGATCGAGCTCGAAGGGCGCCAGCAGTCGCTCGATGACGTCCTTGATGCCGGCACTCAGGATGGTCAGGGGAATGTCCCTCTGCCGGCACCATTGGGCAAAGGGTGGAAAGGATTCGTCGATCTTGACCCGCTGCCTGAGAAAGTCCAGCACTTGATCGAGGTCGCCCCGTATGGTGGCCACCTCGGCCGCGATTCCGTCGCGGAGGGATATTTCTCCGCTGGCGATCTTGCCGCCGATGTCCCTGCGAAACTCCACGCCCCCGAAGGTTTCCGCCAGCAGGTTGATGGTGTCGGGATGGCCGATGGTCCCGTCGAAGTCGCTGAAGACGGCCACCCGACGGGTTGTGGGACTGGAGTCACTCATGAGATTCCGGCAGAACGCCGCCAAGGAGTGGGAGGAGCCGACCGGGGCCGGCCCCGAGTGAGAAAAATGGGTCAGCCTCCCCGTTCCGGACTGCGGACCGCGGAGACGAACGAGATCATCCTTCAAGTCGGTCCCGGCGCACAACTAAAATCGTTTTCTTCCGCAATGAGACCGAAGCCGATGGGTTCTGCTGTTAGAATGGGGAGGTTTTCGCGAGCCTTTTTGAATACTTTTTGAGGAGACTGCAACTATGGCAAGAAAGATCGGCATCAACGGATTCGGCAGGATTGGACGGCAGGTTCTCCGGGCGATTCTGGAGAGGCATCCGGAGTCTATCGAGGTGGCGGCCGTCAACGATCTGTTTCCCGCCGAGACCAATGCTCATCTGCTGAAATACGATTCCACCTACGGGCCTTTTCCGGGGGCGGTCGCGGCCGACAACGGTTCCCTGGTGGTGGACGGCCGCAGGATCAGGATCCTGGCCGAGAGGGATCCGGCAGCCATCGGCTGGGCCGATCTGGGGGTGGAGGTGGTGATCGAGTCCACCGGGGTCTTCACCGACGCCAACAAGGCCAAGGCCCACATCGAATCGGGCGGCGCCAGGAAGGTGATCATCTCCGCCCCGGCCAAGAACGAGGACATCACCATCGTGCTCGGGGTCAACGGAGACCGATACGACCCCGAGAATCATCGGGTGGTCTCCAACGCTTCCTGCACCACCAACGGGCTGGCCCCGGTCGCCAAGGTCCTCTATGACCGCTTCGGCATCCAGAAGGGGCTGCTGACCACCGTGCACGCCTACACCAACAGCCAACGGCTGCAGGATCTGGCGGCCAAGGACATGAGGGACGCCCGCTCAGCCGGCCAGAACATCGTGCCGGCGGCCACCGGAGCCGCCAAGGCGGTGGGGCTGGTCATCCCGGAGCTTCAGGGGAAGTTCGGGGGCATGGCCTTCCGGGTGCCGACCCCAACCGTCTCGGTCATCGATTTCACGGCCGTGCTGGAGCAGTCGGCTACCGGGGACCAGCTCCGCCAGGCCATGCTCGACTACTCCCAGGACTCCATGAAGGGCATCCTGGAGGTGACCGACGAGCCCCTGGTCTCGACCGACTTGAAGGGCAGCACCTTCTCCTCCGTCTTCAGCGCGGTGGACACCATTGTGATCGACAACCTGGTCAAGGTGGTCGCCTGGTACGACAACGAGTGGGGCTATGCCTGCCGAACCGCCGACCTGGCCGCCGTCATTGCCGGCAAGCTGTGACCGGTGGACCGATCCGAGCCAGACCGCCCCATTCGCAAGAAGTCCCTGTCGGAACTGGACCTTGCGACTCTCACCCACTTCACCCTGACACCCCGGGACCGAAGGGACTTCCACAAGGGAATCCGGCTGTTCAACCAGGCCAGGTTCTGGGAAGCCCACGAGGCCTGGGAGGTGGTCTGGCTGCGCCACCCCGAAGACGGGCGTTTCTTCATCCAGGGGCTCATCCAGTTGGCGGCCGCCTACCACCAGTTGCGCCGCCGGATCTACCGGGGCTTCCTCATCCACCTGCGCCGGTCTCAGGAACGACTGGTGCTGTTCCCGGATCTCTTCCTGGGCATCGACGTGGCCCACCTTCGCCAGGCGATTCGCCAAGCCCTTCCACCGGAAGAGTCGAAGAAATCGGAGGATGCCGCCGATTATTCCCGGATTGTCCCTCCCAAAATTCAGGTGGTGGATCCATAGTTGGCCGATTGCCCGAATCAACTCAGCTTCAGGGGTTTGGCAACGGATCTGCTGACGCCTGGCGACGCGCGCTGTTTGCCGGGCTCCCCGTTACCTCAGTGATGAGCGCGCTCGGAACAGTCGTGATCAAGCCGAGAATGGAAGCCTGCATGGCGACCTGACACCAAAGGTGGAGGACTTCGGGGAGCACTTGGGCTATGACGGGAAGGCTCTCGAGAGCCATTCGACCGGGCGGAAGAGCCGGAAGACAGGGAAGGCGTCGAATAGGGAGGCGGACTGGGGCAAGCACGAGACGGGGGGAAGGACCGCAGGACGGGGAAGCTGTGGAGCCGGGTGAAGAGCTGGTTCGGCTACCGGGTGCACCTGATTGCCGACACCCGCCATGAGATACCGGTGGCCTGCCGGGTGAGGCGGGCCTCGGAGTCGGAGGTGAAGCAACAGGAGGAGATGAGCGAGGAGTTGTTCGAGGAGACGCCGGAGTTGGCGAAGCGGTGCCGGGACTTCAGCGCCGACCGGGGTCTCGACAGCGGAGGGTTGAAGGAGAAGTTGTGGGACCAGTACGGCATTCGCCCCCTGATCGAGCCTCGGGAGTTGTGGAAGCAGGAGAGGCAGGAGGGAGGCCATGACCCCAGCCGCGCCATCACCCGGCCGCTGTATCCGGACCGGGCCGATACCATCGTGCATACCGAGAAGGGAGAGGTGTGCTGCCTGTGTCCCCGGACCGGTCGGCAGCGCCCGATGGCCTTCCAGGGCTTCGAGGCCAGGCGGGGGACGCTGAAGTACCGCTGTCCGGCGGCGGCCTATGGCGACTTCTGCCAGGGCCGGCAACTCTGCTACCGGGCAGCGGGCACCCGGGCGGGCGCCTACGGTCGCATCGTGCGCATTCCCCTCTGGATGTATTATTACAACTAGCCATGAAAGGGGACCAAGCCAAGGGGCCAGGGTGATCCCACGCTACCCCTCCCACTGTAGGGGCAACCCTTGTGGTTGCCCGTCGTTCGCATTCGCCCGGTCATCCCCGGTTTGGGAACCCACAAGGGACGCCCGCAGGGTATGGTAGGGGCAACCACAAGGGTTGCCCCTACAGACCCAAACGGAATCCGGGCGTGATTCGGGACCCTTGACCCCCATGTCCCCTGAATCTGGTAGCGTGGGATCACCCTGGCCAAGGGGCCCGAGGCCTCCCGACTCCGGCAGCGCAAGTACCAACGGCTGCGCCAGTTTCCGATACCGGAGCAGATGCTGCCGGGGTCACTGTCGGAGAGCCACTATCGGTGTGGAAAGCCGACCTGCCACTGCGCGACCGATCGGGGGCATTCGGGATGGACCTTGACGTTCATGGTGGAGGGGCGCAAGCGGGTGGAACGGATTCCGCGGGAGTGGGTGGAAGAAGTGCGGCAGCGTGTGGAGGCGGGCCGAGAGTATCAGCAGGCGGTGCGGGAGGTTCTGGCAGCGAATGCGCAACTGCTGGCCTTGGAGCGGCGTCAGCGACGGAAGCGGACGAAGCGATGAGGGGACCGAGGGCGCGGGGCATACTGAAGTATGCGAGCCGATGTCTGCGGTTGAAGGGGTACCTGAGGCATCCTGGGGATGGTCGGGTGCGGCCGCAGATTGGAGCCCGGCACCTGCTGTGGGGGCTGCTGTTGGGGTATGTGCTTCGGGAGCACAGTTACCATGGGGTGGAGTGGCTGGTGAGGTCGCGGGCGCGGCGGGCGATGGCGGTGGGGCGAGGGTTTGGGGATGACGCACTGGGGTACTTCACGCAACGGCTGGACCCGGAGCCGACCCGTCAGGCGTTGGCGACGGCCTGCCGTCAGGCGAAACGCAACAAGGCCTTTGACAACAGTCGCTTCATTGGGTTGGCCATTGACGGCACCGGAGCGGGAAGATCGCGGCAGCGCCGCTGTCAGTGGTGTGTTCCCGTCCGCAATGACAAGGGTGAGGTGGGGTGTCATGGCCATCACCTGGTCATGGTGGCGGTGGTGGGCAGCGGACTGACGCTGCCGGTCGATGTCGAGCCCTGGGCTGAAGGCGACAGCGAGTATGGCGCCGGACAACGGGTTCTGGGCCGCGCCGTCGGTCGGCTGGGGCGGCGTTTTGCCGATTACGTGGTGGTGGACGCCAAGTTCGCCAGCGCGCCGTTTCTCCACGCGGTCGATGAGTTGGGCCTGAAGGTGGTGGCCCGGTTGAAGTCGAATCTTCCCGACTTGTTCCAGGCGGCCCGGAAGCGATTCGAGTCTCAGCGGCCGCAGGGGGTTTTCCACTGCGGTTCGGACCGCATTGAGGTGTGGGACGCCGAGGATTTCGATCCCTGGGAATCGCTCCGCTGGGAGAGTGTTCGCGTGATCCGTTATCGACAGTACCAAGGGAATCGGCTGGTTGCGGAAGCCTATTGGTTGACCAACTTCTCCACCTCCCGGGTCGGGAGTCGGTCGCTATGGCCCCTGAGCAAGAGTCGCTGGGAGATCGAAAACCAGGGATTCAATGACGCCAAGAACCGCTACGGCATGGAGCACATTGCCCACCATCACACCAACGCCGTCCTGATCACCTGGCTTCTGATGATTCTGGCCATGACCATCAAGCGGCTCTACCGCCTCCGCTATCTGCATCGCGGGTCCCATCAGCCGCCCACCGCCATCGAACTGGTCCGCGCCCTCCGCCTCAGCCTCGGGTCCAAGCCCCCCCTACGATTCCAGTTGACCCACGCCCCCATGGATCTGTCCCTCCACCTCAGTCAGCGCCCTACTCATCTCCCAATCCTCTCCTCGGGCCACCGCCCGACAGGGAGAGCTTTCCCCCAATAACAGCTCTCTCCTCTCATCCCTCCTCTCCAGACCCATTCCCCCTCATCCCTTCTCCACTCCAATACCCTCTCGGCTCCAAGTTCCGAAACTGCTGATTCGCAAACAGTAAGCTGGCGAGAATATGTTGTTCATGCTACAGTTGCAACGCAAGTTTGAGCGCGAGGGCACCGATGCTGTGAGTGTTGCCGCAGGCCCTGGTCCAACGAAATCGGATGGGGCTCAGCAAGCCATTCAGTCAATTTCCAATGGTGTCCTGTGCCGCTTCGTCGATGCCATCACAGACGTTTTGATGATTCCAACGGCCGAGGGAGCCTGGCCCGTTTTACGCGCCGCGACGGACCCGGCGGCGGCAGGAGGCGACTATTTCACGCCAGACGGGTTCCTGTCGATGCGTGGGGCGCCAATGGCGAAGGCCCCGGCGAAATCAGCCGAAGACAAAACACTGGCTGCGGCTTTGTGGGAGCGTTCTGCCGCACTGACCGGAGTGTAACAGCTTGTACCTCAGTCGTTCGACAAGGGCGTGCAGGCTGGTGGGGTTGGTCGAAATGGGAAAGCCTCACAACCATGTCAGGTGTGACTGGCCGAGCGGCGCATCATTCGCAAGCAACGCCTGTAGGCGGTTGCGTTGTTCTTCGGTCATTGCGTCATGGAGTGCCATGGCCGCTTCACGCCGAGCCCTGGCACGGCCCTTCGACCGGCCAGGACTCGCTGCGCTGTTCGACTATGCCCGGCCCGGCGACACGCTCGCCATCATCCGTCTTGATCGCCTCGGACGCTCACCGGCACCATGCCGGCCACACCTGTCCGCCCACCTGAGTACCGCCGCCGCGAACCGGAAAAGGAGCCCCTCTACCAGATCCTCGCCGGGCATCCGGAAACCTTTCTCCAGCACACCCGAACGTCCGAGCACCGACTGCCGCTCCAAGTCGAGAAGGAGATGCGCGCCTACCTCGATTGCGGGATTCTGGCCTACGGGTTCGTGCGGGCCCGTTGTGAGGACTGCGGGGCGAGCCGGGCGGTTGCCTTTTCCTGCAACAAGCGGGGGTTCTGCCCTTCCTGCTGCGGCCGGCGCATGGCCGATACGGCGGCGCGCCTGCTCGACGAGGTGCTGCCAGCTTTACCGGAGCACAGACTCCCCGCCCTGCGGAGTAGTCTGCTGCACCCAAGAGCCCATGTCCGGTCGAAAAAAAGCGTGTCGGATAGGGGCCGAGTTAGCCTTGAGAGTTGAACAAATGCCAAGGAGGTTGCAGTGATGTGGAAGAAGTACTGTAGATATGAGGGAGAGGAGGAGTGGGCTTGGCATGAGTTGGATTCCGTAGATAAATATTTTTCGAGCGACGACGAAAAGAAAAGAGCCTACGTGGATTTTGTAGGCCCGGGTGGACAGGTGATAAAGGTCCGCGCCAAGTTGATTTCGGGGCCAGCTCTGTTTTTTGGTCCATTCTGGGTCCTGTTCAAAGGAGCGTGGCTGGAGGCTCTTATCCTAATGATTCCCTATGTGCTCCTATGGGCCGTAGGGGCCGGCTTTTTGTTGCATATCTTCCTCGCACTAGCCGGGAACAGGTGCCTTGCGCTTTATTTCCAGCATCGAGGCTATGATTGCTTGGGGGTACTGATACGACATACTTGGTGGGGTGATCGTCATTCGTGGGGTGATCGTCATTCTAAAAGTTTTGACAGGTGGTATTCCTATGAGGAGGATGGTTGGAAGCACACCCGAGATCAGGAATACAGAGAGATGGAAAGAGAAAAGGAATCCAAGGAAAGAGAAAAGGAAAGAAAAAAAGAATCCAAGGAAAGAGAGCTTTTCTTGCGCTCCCGGCGCCGTGAGCCGTAGGGAGGAGTGCGTCCTGAATGGCCTCATCGAGTACCGGATTGGACCCGCTACGGGCCCACAGACAACCAAACCGTACTGCGAGCCCTGTCAAAACGACCTGCAAACGATCATCAGCAAGCTTAGGAATCGCGCAGAAATAAATGCTTTACTTTCTGGTGGAAGGGTGTTGCCCCTGATCCGTGGATACGGAAAGCATCCTGCGGGTGGAAATCGACAAGCGATCGTATCCCAAGGGCGTGGTCGTCAAGGACGAGCAAATGGAGCGGATCGATCTCTCGCCCCATGAGTTTCCCGGGGACTGGAACTACACGATCCGCCCCGCATCGGCCCGCCGTAGTGAATCATCTGATTCGTGACAATGCCTTACCCTGCCCCTTGGGTGTGTTCGGCGCCTTGCCAAGAGGGCCAAAAGGCACCTCGTTTTACCTATACTTCACGAAAAGCGCATGAAAGACTCGCTCCTGTCCGACCAACTGGAATTGGAGTTCCTCGTCACGAGCAAGCTTGCGTCCGTGCGGTTCGAGTACGTGGACGAGTCGTGCTTCAGCGGCTCGCGGAAGATGAAGCTGGTGGACGACCGGAGAGAGAAGGTGTCCCCATGATACAGGTCTTCTACATCGTGCTCGCCATTCTCAGCGGAGCGGGAATCGCCATGCAGGCGGCAATGCTCGGCGCGGTCGGCACGGCGCGCACTCCGGCGGCAGCGGTGTGGATATCGCTACTCGCTACGGTGGTCGGCCTCACGGCGTTCGTGGCCTACCGCTCCGCCACCTCGTCCATCGGTCTCCCCCCGCCATTCGACCGCCCGTACATCATGATCGCCTTCGCAATCGCCGCGACCGTCGCGCTGGCCTTCTCCGCGAGGGACATCGAGTGGTACTACGTGCTTACCGGACTCATGCCGATACCCTTCCTCGTCGGCGCGGGCTTCCTCGCGCCGCGGCTTGGTGTCGGACTCTTCATCTCCGCCGCCATAGCCGGTCAGCTAACGGCAGTTGTGCTGCTCGACCACATCGGCGCTTTCGGCGGCAACCTCATCCCGGCAGACTATGTTCGTATAGCGGGCATCGTGGCTCTGATGACCGGGGTGGTCCTGATACGTGGGTTTCGATGAGTGTCGTAAGGACCATGCGCCTGCCATTTCGGATGTTGTCCGCCCTTCTCCGCACCGGGACCACCCCGGCGCCGACGAGCATCCGGTTCCGGAACGACTGGAAATGGGAGGGACAGGCCGCGCCGCTGCTGATGGCGCTTGACCGCGGCTGGTACGCCGAGGCCGGCCTCGACGTCGCCGTGGACACCGGAATGGGCTCGCGGGAGGCGATCCCTCGGGTGGCCCACGGCGGCAACTGGCACTTGGGCTCCGCGGACATCAACTCGCTCATCAAGTTCCGGGACCGGAACCCCGACCTCCTCCCCACCGCCGTCATGATGGTCTACAACGAGCCGCCGTTCGCGATCATCGGCCGCAAGTCGCTGGGCGTGACCGCGCCGAAGGACCTGGAAGGCAAGATTCTCGGCGCCCCGGCGTCGGACGGCGCCTACGCGCAGTGGGACACGTTCGCGAGGGCGAACGGCATCGACGCCTCCAACGTGAACATCGAGATCGTCGGCTACCCGGTGCGCGACGCCAGTCTCGCGGCGTGCGACATGCTCGCGGCCGGCAGGGTGGACGCCGTCGCCGGCTACTCGTTCTCGTCGCTCCTCTACCTGAAGGCCAGAGGCGTGAGCGAAGAGGACATCTCGCTCATCCGCATGGTCGAGCACGGCCTGGACCTCTACGGCAACGTCATCATCGTCAATCCGGAGTTCGCGCAGGCCAACCCGGAGGCGGTGCGAGCGTTCGTGGCGGTCACGGTGCGCGGGTACCTGGAGACCGCGAAGGACCCGAAAGGCGCGGTCAAGCACGTGCTGAACCACAACGACACGGTGCGCGAGGAGGTGGAGCTGGAGCGGCTCGAGATGGCGCTCATGCGGAACATCATCACCGACGAGGTGCGCGCGAACGGGTTCGGTGCGGTCGACATGGAGCGCCTGGAGCGATCGATCGACCAGATCGCGGAAACCTACGGGTTCACCAACCGGCCGGAGGCCGCCGACGTGTTCGACCCGCAGTATCTGCCGCCGAAGGCGGAACGAATGGTACCTTGAGGACATTGACCATGGAGCCGTCCCCATCAGCGTATGCCGAAGGGTATGCCAGGGCCCGTCGTCACGATCGGGCGGCGGCCGACAACTACGTCAGGCACACCACCATCGGCGACCCCATGCTCGACCCGATCATGGAGGAGCTTTCTTCGCTGTCTCCCGCCGTTATGCACCACTTCATCTGGGCGGGTATCGAGCAGCAGCATGACGTTCTGCGCAAGGCGCCGCAGGTGCTGCGCGAATTCTTCCAGGCTCTCGACGAGCCTCCTCCCTGGGTCGATCACGATACCTTTCGTCCTGGGGTTCGCGCCTTCCACGCAAACGTGGACCTCATGCTCGTCGCGTTCGTCACGGGGGTGCTGATCGAGGGCTTTACCACGCTGATCGCCAAGTCCTTCAACATCACCGGGCGAACGGCCAAGACCAAGAGACGCCTCCAGCAGAACAACCGCCAGTTGATGGACATATTCTATCCCGGCGGCCTGCAGCGGGAGAACGACGGATGGAAGCTGTCCACGCGCGTTCGCTTCGTCCATGCTCGAATCAGGGCACTGCTGAGCAAGTACGAGGAGTGGGATTACGGAGCCTGGGGTACGCCGATCAGCGCGGCCCACCTCGGGCTCGCCATCTCCATCTTTTCCCAGCGCCTGCTGGAATACGCGCTACGGGTCGGCGGACGCTTCACCGAGGAAGAAAAGGAGAGCGTGCTCGGTGTCTGGCGCTACAGTGGCTATCTCATGGGGATCCCCGAAACCATCCTCTACACCACCGGCGCCGAGGCCAGGAAAATCTACGAGGTCGGATTCATGTGCGAGCCGCCGCCGGACGCCGATTCGATCGCCGTGGCGAACGGGTTGATCCAGGCCATCCCGTCGGTTGCGGAGGTGACGGACCCGGTCGAAATGAGGAGCGTGACCCAATTGGCCTACCGACTGTCGAGAGCCCTCATCGGAAACCGGCTCGCCGACCAGTTCGAGTATCCGAAAACGCCCGTCATCGGGATGTTGTTCCTCTTCCGGATGAAGCAACGCATTCTGCGAATGCTGAAGGGCGAGAAATCGGTGAGACTGGGCAATTTTTCCAAGCTTCTCCAGATCTCCGCGTATGACGATTATGGGTTGGCCTACGATCTGCCCGACCACGCAAAGCACTCCATGTCGAGTCGGTGGTGAGGGTCACAACGATGATTTCTCCGGACCGCTACAGCGCCGCCCATCTGCGCTTCCGCTGGCCGGTCGTGGCGCAGTCCTGGTCCGCCTTCACCGTGATGGCGGCCGCGGCCCGACAACGGGACGAAACATGACCGTGAAGACAAGGCGAGTCGTCATCATCGGTGGAGGGGCAGCCGGACTGGGCGCCGCCTACACCCTCAGGAAGCACGGCATCGACCCCGTTCTGTTCGAGGCCGACCATCGGGTGGGGGGGACGCCTGGGGGGCGACCGGGTGGACGGCTTCTCCCTCCCGGATTCAGGGTCCGATCAACTGCAGCCAGTCCACGAAGAGGAACTCCATGCGGCCGACCAGCAGGGCTATGCGTCCCATGACGGTGTAGCCGAAGGCGGCCCCGAAGGTGATCATGAGGATCCAGATTCCACCGCGGGATACCTGGCCCAGGAAGCCCCTGTGCTCGACCGAGAAGAAGAAGTAGATCAGGGCGGCCAGCAGCCCGAACACGGTCACCAGGGCTGTCAGGGTCCCGATCCAATCGATTCCCAAGAAGGCTGTCTGGCTGGGTTCCACCAGGGGAATCAGGGCGGGCGAGACCTGCTTGGTGAAATCGCTGACCAGGTACCGGGTCAGGTTGGTGCCGGCGGCCCAACCCACAATGACCGCCAGCGGCCAGCGGGCGATCCAGGTTCCCTTGGGGGCCAGCCGCCACAGCAGCAGGCAACCGAGAACCAGTTGCACCAGGGCCATGCTCTTGTCGATGCCCTCCACCTCCAGCGGGACCTGGGCCAGGTGCTCGTTCACGAAATCGGGAGCCAGTCTTCCCAGCATGTTGGGAATGAGCTGTTGCCAGATCCCCTGGACCATCCAGTAACCGGCCGATACCCCGATGAAGAGCGATTCCGCGAAGCGGTAGAAGGGGTTGTCGTCGTAGAGAAAGCTCAGGATGGAGAGGGTCAGAAACGCTGCGAACCAGGTTCCCAGGCCGGCCCCGCTGACCCAGAAGCCTTCCATCTGCCCCAGCGCGCTCCAGACCAGGGCAAACACCACCACCAGCCCGACCGCACCCACCACCAGGAAACGCCTGTTCTGCTCGTTCATCGACTCACTTTTCCAGAGACTTCAGCCGTTCACCCGATGATCCGCGTGAGGCGAAGTAGGCGATGTTCCCGACCACCAGGAACAGGATGATCACCAGGTGGGCCAGGGTTTGGGGCCCCATGCGCCGAATGGCGGCAAACTGTTCCGTATCCGTTCCGTAGGCTTCGGAATACCCGTCGATCAAGAGGGACTCGTACTCGGCGGCCGCCTTGAGGCCGCCCATGATTCCGCTGAGCTGTCCCGGGTAGTAGGGGTAGAGCAGCGGCGCCTGGACGGCGGTAACCCCTCCCGCGACCGGTACGCCGGTGCGATCACCCCCGAACTGGATCCACTCCTTGAGTCCGGGGAATCCCCCGCTGATGTTCAGGATGAGATCCATGTCCTTGAGTCCCTTGACGTTCCGCATCATGGGGATCTCGTCGATGGGCGTTCCTTCGACATCCGACTGGTAGAGAGTGCGAAAGTCCGTCACCACCACCTGGATGACCCCCTGGCCGCCCGGCCTGAAGCCCAGCATGACGTAGTCCCGGCCATAGCTGTAGTCGGGGAACTCCCGCCCCAGCACCTGGTTGACCGTCTTGAGGGTCTGTGCCTGACCGGTGGGCCACAGGCACATGAAGAACAGCTTCTGCTTGTTCTGGCAGAGGTGACGGACATAGCCGTCGGCCATGGGCTGGAGCTCGGGCTCGCTTTCGGGGCCGTAATCGAAGGGCAGCAGAACGTTGGAGCCGGGGGGAAGCGCCTCGATGCGATCGTAGATGGCCTGAACCTCCGGGGTGGCCACTTCGTCGATCGTCAGGTCGAAGGCCAGGGGGATCACGACCGCCAGCATGATGAACAGGAAGATCCAGCGCCGGTCGATCGCTTGCAGGCGTTCCATCGTCGAGGGTCTTTCCCTTTGAGCCATAACCAACTTCCTAGTCGTTGTCGCTTCCCAGATAGGAGCGTTCCACTCCGAGGATGAGTCGGAGCGACATCGAAATGATGCCCAGGCATATCCCGATCATGATGGCCCGTTGACCCGCCAACTGGGGCACGACCATGATCCAGTTGACCAGGTCGGGAACGGTCAGCAGATAGAAATCTCCTCCTCCGGCCAGGATCAGATATCCATAGAGGGTGCGAGCCAGCACAAAGGCGGCAAGCGCGCCGATCAACGAAAGCGAGATCCAGCGCTTGGAGCGGAATTGCTCCCATGCCAGGTAGACAAGCAGAGCGCTGAACAGCAGCTCCAGGGAGCCCGGCAAGGTTTCGGTGAGGGCCGTGCCCACCAGCGTCCGGCCCAGCAGGATGATCAGGGCCGCGATCAGCAGGACGGTGGCTTCCCGGTTCTTGGCCCGAAAGGCCCGATAGGAGGCCGAAGCCACAAAGAAGGCCAGCAGGGAGAAGGTGGTCGCCGACAGGGGAAGGAAGCAGTAGTCGTAGGCGGCTTGAAACCAGCTCCCTTCGGCCTCCAGGGCGTGCTTGACTCCGGACGGCCCTCCCACTTTGAAGAGCCCGATGGCCAGCATGGCGAAAAAGCCCGCCATGGTGACCGCGCTGTAGCCCCAGCCCGGCTCCGAACGGGAGATCTTGGCCAAGTGGATCTTGGCCAGGTTGCCCCCGCCCAGCACGAAAGCGAAGGCGGCCAGCACGTCGAAGGTGATGGACAGGCTCTCGTTGAGCTGATCGAAGGGCGGGTGGGGGATGAAGGCCTCGAACAGCATGATGACCCCCACCACAAAGGTGATCAGCAGCGGTATCTGTCGTCGCATTCTGGCTTCCTAGACAAACATTTCCAGCTTGAGAAAATCCACCACCGACTGAAGACTTCCGCTTCCCGTCCACAGCGCCAGGGTCGCCGCCACGCTTCCCAGAAGAATGGCCCCCATCACGATCAGCTTGCCCACGTCCTGCCCCTTGAGACTGCCCAGTTGCTTGGGGTCGCCGCTCAGGTAGGCGCTGGCCGCGAAGAGCTCCTCACCCATCAGTGTGTAGTCGCAGGCCGCCACGAAGAACGGGAGCTGAGAAGGCATGGCGGTGCCGGCGATCTGGATGGCGCCGATCCGGTTGCCGGTCTCGGCCAGCAGCAGGGATTCGGCGAAAAAGGCTCCCATGTAGAGGCAGGTGGCCGGCTCGTCCCGAAGCAGCATGCCGTTGACCCCGGCCACGTAGCCGAACTGCTCGTCGGTGAGGTAGTGGACCATGTCCTCGTTGTAGCTCTCAGGGCGTCCGGCCTCCAGGTAGGCCTGCTTCACCACCTCTCGGCCGGTGGTCATGACCAGCGAACGGCTGACCGGGACGTCCAGCCGGGCGTCGTACTCGGCGATGGTGCGGGAGACGTATCCCAGCAGGGTGAGCCCGGCCAGGGTCTGGACGTTGTCCATGTCCATGATCCCCGGCACGAAGACCACCGGCCGCCCCATCTCGGTAGCCCGGCCGACGGCTTCGTCGACGGCTTCCAGGCCCGCGATCTTGCGCACGAACAGCTTGCGGCCCCGGGTCGCCAACTGGATGAAGAGGATGACGAAGAAGCAGATGGTGCCGCCGATGATGAGAATCCACAGTTTGTCCCGGTCGAACCACTGAGCCCTGGATTCTCCGGTCACGATCTCGGAGTCGGTGCTGGAGCCGGCCGTTGCGGCCGCCACCTTGAAGGAGTAGCGGATTCCCCGTTCGGCGCTGGAGAACGTCAAGGTCTCTTCGCCCGGACCCACCGTTCCCAGCGACATCCAGGGGGCCTCGGCGGCGCCCGGAGCCGTTTCCTGGGGCAGGCGCGCCCGGAAGACTTCATAGGAGACCACGCCGGGGTCGGAGGAGTCCTTCCAGCGGATCTCGATGGCGTGCCCCGAATCGTTGGGCACATCCAGCGCTTCTACCCGGGTCGGCGGCGACGGCCCCTCCGAAGGAGCGTCCTGGGCCTCGAGCAGCGGACCCAGCGCCAGGGCGGCGAACCCCAGGGCCAGCCTGCACAGGAGTTTCATCAGTCGCGACCCTCGATAATCTCGACATTGGCCCGGGGCACCGAAACCGGTTCCTCCAGGCCCTCCACCCGCACCGAAACCACTCTGGCCCTGGACCCCGAATCCAGCCGGGCCGGCTCGGAGGGCAGGGCCGCCACCCGGCCCAGCTTTCCGAACCAGGGGTTGCGGATGATGCGGACCGTGCTTCCCACATCCATGCCTGGCTCCCGGGGCCGCTCCAGTGACCGTGGAGTCGCGCCCTGGAGGGGAATGATCACCTCGGGTCGAATGACTCCCGCTCGAATCTGGGTGGCTCCGTTGATGGAGGCCCGCTGTCCCTGGCGCCGTTTCAGCAGCCCGTAGGTGCGAGGCGCCATGTCGATTCTTCCAAATCCCTCGGTGACGATCAAGGTTACACCGAGATTTTCATGTCCGGTAATGGCCACACCCAGGTCATGGCCCAGGAATCGACGCAGGTCCTGGTCGTCGAATCCTCCCGCCACCACCCCGCGGATGCCGAGCTGAACCGCCTTTTCCAGGGCGGCTCCGGTGACCAGCGATCCTCCCACCACCACCCGGCCTCGAAGGTCTTCCGAGAGCGAATCTTCATCCAGGACCTCGCGGGGAGAGGATGAAACCATGGCAATCTCGCCGGTGGACTCGCCTCCGATTCCAAAGATGCCCTGGATCAAGGTGCCGCGGCTTTCGACCACCGCCCCCTGGTCGGGCACCACCTCCAGCACCCGGCCCTCGATGTAGGCGTCGACTTCAATGGGTTGGGGCGGTCCTCGCAGCACCACTTGCCCGGTGACTCCGGAAATGCTTTCGACGGTCCCCTCCAGGGTGGCCGTCGCCCGAGAGGTGAGCAGGCCGAAGAGGGACCTGGATTCGGCGATGACCTCGCCTGGGCGCACCGGGTCGCCCTCCTTCTTGAGCATGGCGCCCGGCACGTCGCTCTGATCGACGCCCATCTTGCTGGCGACGTTGACGATTTCGACCTTGCCCGGCAGGAAGGTGCGGGCCACCACCTGGTGGGGCTCGACCTTGGCTTCCTCCTCGACCACCACCTCCCCCGGGATGGGCAGAATGCGCCGTCGCCGGAGCCACTCGTGTTCCGTCACCTTGAGACCGGGAGTATAAGCGTGGGCCATGGCTTCAGTGGAAGATTGCCTCCGGGGAATAGACGCCGACTTCCTCGATCCAGGTCGTCAGAGCGCCGATTCTCCCGGCCGGTTCGGAGGGGAGCGCCAGGGGCCGCCCCCGGCAATCGACAATCAGCCCCACAGTCCCTCCTTGCACCGTGACTTCCAGGGGGACGCCTTTTCCGGGTCCGATGTCGAAATCGCGGGCGGGGTCCAGAGTGACCCGAGCCTCGGTTCCGGTCTCCAACGGGTGCCGGCGCATCTCGCCGAACCGGAGGGCCTCCTGTCTCTCCTCGCCTCCCGGAAGCTCCAGCCGGTAGGCCAGCGCCGGCCGGCCGGGCCTGGCCGTGCCCCGGGGGGCGATGCAAGTGCCCAGAATGACCAGGCAGTCCTTTTCGAAGACTTCGGTGGCTGCCCGGGCATGCACCTGGGAGAGGACGCCGAGGTGGGGCATCATGAAGATGCTGTCCTTGGCCAGGCGGGTGATTCCCTCCGGGAGGAAGGCGTCGATCAGCATCATGGCGGTCTGCTCCGGCCGGGGCGCGTGAGAGAGCACGCCCCCGGAGGCCACCAGCAGGTCCAGGTCCATCATCTTCACCAGGGATTCGATTCCCGCATCCTGCTCGAAAGAGTCGGCGATGGTGCGCTGCTGCTGCACCCCCTTCAGCCGGGTGGCGAAGGACCGGTGCTGGATGAAGGCCAGGCGCAGGGCCTCTCTGGCGACCGCCTGTTCGAAGATCAGCTCCTCGGCCGTCTGGGGGATGGTGGTTGGCCGGATCATCTTGTTCTTGATCCGGTTGCGCAGGTCCCGCTCCTCCATGGTAAAGGGCATCCAGCGCATGACGTTGGCCAGTCCGGCTTCGGCCAGGACGTTGGAGATGGAGTAGCTCATCCCCAGGTTGGCCGACACCGTGCGATTGAATTCCTCCCCGAATACGCTGAAGACGTCGGTGGTGGCCCCGCCGATATCCACCCCCACGGCGTTGATGCGGGCTTCAGTGGCCACCCGCTTGAGGATGGCCCCCACTGCAGCCGGAGTGGGCAGGATGTCGGCATCCACCCATTCCATCAGCCTGGCGTAGCCGGGCGCCTGTTGCATGACGTGCTCCAGGAACAGGTCGTGGATGCGCTCGCGGGCGGGCAGCAGGACTTCCTCTTCCAGGGTGGGGCGCAGATTTTCGACGATGCTCAAATTGGTCTTGCCGCCCAGCACCCGGGTCACCTCATCGCGCCGGGAGCGGTTGCCGGCATAGATGACCGGCAGGCGGTAGTCGGCCCCCAGTCGGGGCTTGGGATCGGCAGCCGCAATGGTCTCGGTGATCTTGACCACCTTGTCGGTGCGGGCGCCGTCGACCTCGCCGGCGATCAGGATCATGTCGGGCCGGAGCCGGCGGATGCGTTCGATGCGCTCGTGGGTCAGGCGCCGGTCGTTGAGGGCGATGACGTCCATCACGATGGAGCCGGCCCCCAGGGCGGCCCGTTCGGCGCTTTCGGCCGTCATCGACCGGACCACTCCGGCCACCATCATCTGCAGGCCTCCCCCGGCGCTGGAGGTGGAGATATAGAGATCGCATCCCTCCTCGCCCCTGGCGGGTCGGATGATCCGGCCCTCGGCGTCCAGCAGCCTGCGGCCCGAGAGCTCCGCCAGCTCCGTCACCGCGTTGAGCACTCCCAGAGTCACGTCTTCGAAGGGGGCTTCCACCGTGGTGGGGGCCTCCCCTCGATGGGTCTGGCGGTACTCGTCCCCCACCTTCCGGATGAGAATGGCCTTGGTGGTGGTGCTGCCGCAGTCGGTGGCGAGAATGACTCGGATGTCTTCCAAGGGGGTCACCCGGCGGCTCCCTCCAGGTCGTCGGCCGAGGCCGGGTCTTTGCCTGCCGCCCGTTTCTCGATCTCCTGCAGCAGGCATTCGACGCTTTGACCCCGCTCCAGGATGCGCCGGACCCGTCCATAGTCGGTGGCCGCGAAGAGTCCGCGAACCACCGGTTCGAAAAAGGCCATGGCCTGGCTCCCCAGGTAGTTGAGCGGCTTGGCCGACTCCAGGACGAAAAGGGCCGGCGTCTCCAGGCGCCGCCTCACGACGGCTGCCGCAATCTTCTCCAGCAGGCGGCGTTCCTGGTCGGTGAGCGGCTCCTCGTAACGCTCCAGGGAGAACGCCTGCTGCAACCTGTGCCTCCAGGATGGCTGCATCATACCCCTGACTCGGCCGGAGTCGGCCGGTTGATCCTGCTATGCACGAAACGGACCACCGCCTGGCGGTCGGCGCCCGCGAACCGCAGGTAGAGGCCGCGGTGGGATTCCAGGCGGCTGCGCCCGGGAAAGGGACTCAGCAGCACTCCGTGGGCATCCACCCAATAGGATCGGCAGGAAGACCAGGGCTTGTGCCGCCGGTACCAGAGGATCCGGCTGGAAACCCCCTCATCGCTGAGCCGATAGGTGGTGGGCAGCAGGAAGTCATGGACGCCGGCCAGCAGCAGGATCACCGACAACAGGGTCCAGCCCGGACTCCGGGTTCCGAGAAAGACGGCCGCCGCCGTGGCGGCAACCACCGACGCCAGCACCAGGCCCTTCCAGGGCGCATGTTGTACCGGCAGACTCACCCACGACACAGATGTCTCCTTGTCCTCATTTCTCACCGCGCCAGCGCCTTGTAGTAGTCCTCCACCTGCTTGCGGTAGCGGGGCGGAGCCTCCTCGTCCTTGACCAGGTGAATGGGGTCGTTGCCGCTGAGCTGCCGGACCTTGCGGCTGAGATCGAATTCCAGTTGGCGGACTCCCTCGATGACGCGCCGGCGAAGTCTCTCCAGTTCCTGGGGGTCGTGGAGAAAGCGCAGCGACTTCATCTGTTCCATGCGTTTCACCATGTTCTTGACCTGGGCCGCCAGATCGGTGTCGCCTGCCAGGCTTCGGCCCAGGTCCCGGGCCTCTCCCAGGCGATGCTGGAACTCCTTCTCGAACTGGCGGGCCTCTCGAGGGTTCAGCGTCGAGGGCGGCGGCAATTCCCGATCGCCGAAATTGACGGCCGCGTGGCCCCGGCCCCGGCCGGAGCGCCTCTGCTCCCGGCTCTCACCGGTGGCCGGCCGGCCCGCCTGCGACTCCTGGCGGAGACCCTGCGGCCGGTTCGGCTCGGAAGACTTGCCGGCGCCGGAAGGCCCTCCCGGACGGTCGGCGCCCGAGCGGGCCTGGAGGTCTGCAATCCTTCGCTTCAGCGACTCCAGGCTCGACAGCAGGTCTCCGGCCTGCATCAGCGCCCGGCTCAGCCTCTCTTCGGCCGATGGCTTGGCCTGGCCCCCGCGGGCGGCCTCACCGGCCTCGGCCACTTGATCCCGCAGGTCCGACAGGGCTGACTGGATGCGCTCCTCATCTTGTCCGGCGAGGTCCAGCAGACCCATCTGGAGAAACTGCCTGCTTTGAGCCATCTGTTCATGCAGTCCGCGATTCCGGACGGATTGGCCGGCCGCCCTCAGCCGCCTCGAAGCCTCCGGCTGTTGGAGGTCGGCCTCCTTGGCGGTGGAAAAGAGCCGGCTCTCCATCTCCCTGAGTGACTGCTGCAGACTGGTCTTGTCCTTCAGGATGCGCCGTCTTTGCTCCAGCAGGGGCTCAATGGGATCCTCTCGAGCCACGCCCGCTTTCAGACCCTCCAACTCGGATCGGATGTGGCTCTGCCGCCGCACCAGGTCTCGGGCCTGGTTCCGAAGACGGCCCAATTCCGATTCCAGGTCGGTCCGGCGTTGCTGCTCCAGCACCGAGCCGGCCTCCCGGATCCGGCTCAATGCCTGGAGACCCCGGTTCTCAGCCTGGCTCCCCGCCGAGCCCCTGAGTTGCCGCATTTCCCTGGCCGCCTGCTGCAGGCGTCGGCTCACCTCTCGCAAGGAGGGACGTTCCATCTCCCTGGACAGTTTTTCCAACCGTCTGGCCAGCTTCTCGGCCTCGGCCTGAAGCATCCCCTGCCGGGATCCTTCCGCCCCGCGGAACCGGCCGCCGGCGCCTTCCAGCATCCGGCGGCGCTGATCCTCGTTGATCTGCTGTTGGCGTCGGGCCAGTTCCCGCAGCCTGCGGGTGGCTTCGTCCATCTGCCGGCGTGAATCGGAGGCGCCGGCCTGCTGCTGGACCTCGTATTGGTTCTTCAGCTTGTCCAGTTCCAGCTCGAACAGGCTCTCCAGCTCCTGGGCCCAGGTCGTGCGTCCCTGAGCACCGCCCCGAGCCACCTGGACCTCCTTGTAGAAGGTCTCGGCCCGCATCAGGTACTGCAGTGCCTTTTGCTGGTGGGGAACGGCTTCGTCGGGGTCGCGTTGCGACAGCCGTTGATGGGCCGGTGTCATGGCCTGGACCGCCTGGACCAGGTTCTCGGAGAACTTCCGGATGTCCTGGTCGAGGCCGGTCAGGGCCCTGCGCTGGACCCGGTCGGCCAGGGACTGGGTGCGCTGCTGCAGCTTGAGCTGCAGTTCTCCCACCAGCCGCAGGGAATTCCGATATTCCCCCTTGTCCAGGCGCTTCCGGTCTCGGATCAATCCCCAGGTGGCTACCAGGATCTGCTTCTGGCGCCGGGAGAGTAGCGAGTCCAGGTCACCGGAACCCCCGCCCCGCCGGGCTCCCGACTGGCGCTGCCGGTATTGCTTGCCGAAGGGACGCACTTCCAGAAAGTAGATGTCGCTGGTGGTGGTCGCGAGGGCGTCGGAAGCCCGGGCGAAATAGCTGACGAAGTCGCCCGGTTGGAGCTCGAACTCCTCCAGGAAGAAGGTATGGGTGGCCGAGAGCGAACGGGGGAGCCGTCCGCCCCTGGGTTTGAAAAGGTCCAGCTTGGCCGTCGGCGCGCCGTTGAGGGCGTAGTGCAGCTCCAGGCTCCTCAGGCCGAAGTCATCGTCGGCCCTGGCCTCGGTCAGGACCTCCTCCAGGGCGGTGGCCTGACGGTCTCGTCCCGGCCGGGTCCAGGCCACCTGGGGAGGCTGGTCCTGGAAGGCCGTAATGGCGTAGGCATGGGACTCGACCTTCTCGCCGGTCCAGTCCTCGGTGAGCTGGATTCTATAGGTCGAGTCCCTGGAAACCTTGATTTCCCCGGTGACCGCCGGTCCCTCTTCCTTGCCCATCGGAATGGAGGTTCCGTCTCCCAGCAGAATGCGGGCCGAGTCCGGTTCCAGGCTGAGGTGGGCCTTGACCTCGACCCGAGTGCCTCGGAGGGCCTCGATGTCGCCCCCGTTTGTCTCGGTGCGCCGCGGCAGGCCGGTGTAGGCCGGGAAGCGGTAGGTCAGATCGATCTGCCGAACCCGGGCCGTCTCCATGACCGAGAGCTCATAGGCCTCGGACCGGATGTTTCCGGCCTGGACGTAGTAGCCGATGGGTTTGGCAACATCCACAAAGGAAAACCCGTACCGGTTGGCGCCGGCCTCGGCCGTCATGGGCTGGGATTTCCAGCTTCCGCTCCGGGCGTAGTTGAAAAACAGGTGGACCTGTTCCGCTTCGAAGCCCTCCAGCCTGGCCGTGACCGTCTGATCCGACCCCTTGCGGATGCGGGTGTCACCGGGCGACACCTCGATGCGATAGAGCGGCGCTGCCTGGGGCCACCATCCTCCGGCATAGAGCTTCAGAGTCGCGTACTGGAAATGGTGCGGTCCGAGGAGTTGAAGAAGGACGAAGAGGAGCACCAGCCCGGAACTGACCAGAACCGACTGCAGGGGTTCCCGGCGGTTGAAGATCTCTCCGGGTTTGACCGTCCGGAGCTGGCGGGCCGCATCGCGCAGCAGCAGGGGCAGGAACGGATGACGCCGGGAATTGCGGCCTGCCGGGGATATGAGCTCGGTGGCGGTGACCAGGCGATCCTGCAGTTGCGGGTAGCGCTCCTCGATGGTACGGGCGATCCGAATGTCGCTGATCCGTCGGGCCAGGGGACGGGCCACCAGCCAGGCCAGGGAAAGCCCGATGACGAGCAGGGAGGTCCAGCGGGCCAGAAGGAGCGCCTCTTGGCTGTAGTTCCAATGGTCGACAACGGCCACGGCGCCAGCCACCGCCAGCAGGGAAAGGCCCAGCCACCAGGCGAGGCCCCGTATCGAAGCGATGGCCTTGAAACGCCGCCGGACCCGGCGGAGGGTGGTCTGCAAGCGTTGCCGATCTGCAGTCATGGATAGGAAAAGTGCGCCACGCCCGCCGTCCCGAGGCGCCAAATGGGTCTGGCCGATTCTTACTCCGGTACGCTGCTAGAATAACGGTTCGCCAGCAAACTCTCAACCAACAACACCAGACAGGCGGTCAGCACCAGGTACCACCAGAGGTGCTGCCGGTTTTCCAGGGCATGGCGCCGGTCCAGGGAGGTTGGCTGTCGCGGCGCGGCGCCTTCCCGGCGGGATACCCGAGGCAATTGCGCCAGGAGTCGCTCCGGGTCCTGGGCCCGCAAATCCGATTCCCGAGGATCCAGGTTGGAGGCCAGCAGGTGCTCTGTCTCCTGCACCCGGAACCGGTAAAACCCGGGTTCGGTCAGTTTCAGTGAGGACCGGTATCCCCCGGCCGGATCGTCCAGAGGGATCTTGCGGCCGGAGGGCGCAACCACGGACCAGGTATGAGCATAGGAGCGGCCGGAGCTGGAGAGTGCCGCCAGGGCCTTGGCCCACTGGGGATTCATGGATTGAAGCGCGACCCTGTCTCCGACCCGGTAGGCCCGCGGGGAGGGCCGGAAGCGGGCAGCGTATCTGACCATCTCCTGGCAAAAGGGCAGGAAGACCGACTTCATCGGGAGTTGGTTCCAGTTTCGATCCAGGGATGAAGCGAACAGCAGGACCCGGCCCTTGCCGGACTCTCGCTCCAGCAGCAACGGACTCCCATTCTGCAGGGCAGCCAGCACCCGGCTGCCTGGCAGGGGCTCCGCCAGGTAGAAGTCGGTGTAGGCGGTGGCCATGAAGTAGGAAAAGTGGACGTCTTCAAAGAGGTTGAAGATGGGATGGCGCTTCTGCAGGCGCCCAATGCGCTGGTCTCTGCCGCGGCCGGCGGCCCGGTACCGCTTCGGCAGCGTGGCGGGCAGGATCTCCTCCAGGTTTCCCAGGCTCTCGGCATGGGTTCGGGGTCCTGCAATCAGCAGCAGCCCTCCCCCCGATCTGACCAACCGGATCAGGGCTGAAGCCGTCTCTGCGGGAACGGGGCCGCAGTTGTTCAGAATCACCGCCGCGTAGGAAGACAGCTCGGACAACGGAATCCGGCCCGGTTCAGCCACCGTCACGTCCAGGGCGGAATCGGGACTGGCCGTCAATGCCCGGTTCAGGAAGTAGTGGTCCCGGCGGTTGCCTCCCAGCAGCAGGGTCTTCAGCCGTGGGGGAGGGGAGAGGGAGCTGTAGGCGAAGTTGTCCTCGGGCAGGGCATCCTCGAACTCCAGGTGGAGCCTGGCAGTGGACTCGCCTCGGGGGACGGCTACCGATTCGAACCGGACCCGCCTGGTATCGTCGGATTTCAGGCGGACCGTTCGGCTCCGAGCCGGCTGCCCGTTGATCTCCAGGTCCAGGACCGGGTCCGGCGCCTGCCGGAGGTGCCGGGATCGAACTTCGGCGGCGATGGCTACCCGGGAAGAGGAACGATCTTCGGGTTCGATCGTCACCCGGCCGATCGAGACATTGGGACCGGGAGTCTGCCCCACCGGGTAGGCGCGAAGCTCAACCCTCTCATCGATGGAGACGTTGGGTGATCCCGGTTGCCAACCCGACTCCTGGAAGTCGCTGATCCAATGGATCTCCGGGGATCCTTCCGGAGCCCCGGCCAGGAGCTGGTCCGCCAACCGCAGCGCCGGGCCGTAGTCGGTCCCGGAAAAACCCGGCTCAAGGGCGTCGATGAGCTTGCCGACTTCCCCGGGATTGGCCTCCGGCCGGTTGAGGAGGCGGGTGGAATCCGAAAACAGGACCGCCTGCACCCGGTCTCCGGTTTCCATGCCCTCCAGAATCGTTCGGGCCTGCGCCTGAGCCCGCTCGAACCGGTCCCCGAAGCGCATGCTGAAGGAGTCATCCAGCAGAAGGATCAAGGATCGCCTGCCCGAGCCGGAAAGACCGACGGCGTCGGGGTCGGTGAGCAGCGGCCGGGCAATGGCCAGCACCAGCAGCAGCAGGGCGGCCAGGCGCAGCAACAGCAGCAGGGGATGTCGCAGCCGCTGCTTCCGCAGGGAGGCCTTGGGCGTGCGGCGGACGAACATCAACGAGCTGAAGAGCACCCGGCGCGAGCTCTCCCTCCGCACCAGGTGGACCAGGATCGGAGCGATGAGGGCCAGGCTGCCGATGAGGAACAGGGGATTGAGGAATTGCATGGCGCGCCGCGGGAACGATCCTACCTCGACTTTTGCCTGGTGGACAGGTAGCGGTGGAGGGCCAGATCCAGGGGCCGGGAGGTTTCCATAACCAGAAAGTCGACTCCCAAGGCGCCGCAGAGGTTCCCGATTTCCTGCTGATGGCTCTCGAGTCCCGCCAGGTAGTCGGCTCGAGCCAGTGTCGGATCCATGATCAGCTTGCGGCGGGTCTCCATGTCCACCATTTGAACGGAATCGGAAAAATCGAACCGCTGCTCCCGGGGATCCAGAACCTGAATGACGATGACGTCGTTGCCCTGGAAGCGAAATTGCCGAATGCTTTCCACAACCTCGCCGGTCGGAGCATAGAGATCGGAAACCAGGACCACGATACCTCGCCTGCGGATGGTCTCCGCCACTGCCTGCAGCGGCTTTCCGAAGGCAGTCCCGGCATCGGCCCTGGCCTTGTCGATCAGGTGCAGCAGGCTCGACAGGTGCTCCCTCCGGCAGCGGGGGGGCAGTTGGTCCACCAGGTCGGCGGCGAAGGTGGTCACCCCTACTCTGTCCCGTTGGCGCTGGGCAAAAAAGGCCAGGCTGGCCGTGAGATAGCGGGCGTACTCGATCTTGGCGACGGCGCCCGAGCGGTAGGCCATGGAGCCTGAGATATCCAGCAGCAGGTAGACGTTGGTGCTGGTCTCGCCTTCGTTCTGCTTGACGTAGTGGCGGTCGGACCGGGCATACACTTTCCAGTCGATCTGGCGAATGTCGTCTCCCTCGATATATTGACGATACTGGGCGAAATCCACACTGAAACCCAGGTAGGGAGATCGATGCAGGCCGGAGATGAATCCCTCCACAACCGTTCGCGCCACCAGTTCCAGGGTGCTGATTCTGGCCAGGACGGCGGGGTCCAGGAAGCGCAACGGGGTCTGTTTGGAGACCGTCCCGGCCTGGGGAGTCATTGGACTGCCTCCCTTGCGGCTGGCGATGCCGGACTACAAGCCAGAGGCCGGCGCCGGCACGGCTTCGATCAGCTTGCGAATGACCGCGTCGGAGTCCACCTGCTCCGATTCGGCGTGAAAGTTGGTGAGGATGCGGTGGCGCAGGACGGGAGGCGCCAGGTCTCGGATGTCGTCCACCGACACGTTGTAGCGGCCCTGCAGCACCGCCTTGGCCTTGCCGCCCAGGATCAGGAACTGAGAAGCGCGCAAGCTGGCGCCGTAGTTGACCCAGGACTTGATGAAGTCGGGCGCGCTGGGATCGCTGGGACGGGAGGCCCGGACCAGTCGAACCGCATAGCGGGCCACCGAATCGGCCACGGGAATGCGGCGGACCACGCGCTGGAATTCCACGATGTCCTCGCCTCCGATCAGAGGCCGGTAGCGAATGTCGCGCAGGGAAGTGGTGTCCTTCACCACCTGGATCTCTTCCGACTCCGAGAGATAGTCGATCAGAATGTTGAACATGAAGCGGTCGACCTGGGCCTCGGGCAGGGGATAGGTCCCTTCCAGCTCGATGGGGTTCTGGGTGGCCAGCACGTAGAAGGGGGGCTGGAGGTCGTAGGTGACGCCCTGAACCGTCACGCTGTATTCCTGCATGGCCTCCAGCAGGGCCGACTGGGTCTTGGGAGGAGTTCGATTGATCTCGTCGGCCAGAATGATGTTGGCGAAGATGGGACCCTTGACGAACGCCAGGGTTCGCCGCCCGGTGGTGTGATCTTCCTCGATGATGTCGGTGCCGGTGATATCGGCCGGCATCAGATCGGGTGTGAACTGGATCCGATTGAACTTGAGGTCCAGGACCTTGGCGATGGTCTTGATCAGCAGGGTCTTGGCCAGGCCCGGCACGCCGGTGATGATCGAATGCCCTCCCACGAACAGGGAAACCAGCACCTGATCCACCACGCGGTCCTGTCCGACGATCTCCCTGCGAATCTCCCGCAGGATCTCGCCGTGGGCCCGGCGCATCTTCTCCAGCAGTTCCACCTCGGAAGAGGCGGGTGGGCCTTCCCCGGGGGTGACGAGGGTTGGTTCCCGGACAGATTCAGGGTTGATGGACATGAAACTGGTTCCGCCGCCCGCCGGATCCCATCCTCAAGAGACCTGGGCCCGCCGGGGGGCAAGCATCCGGGCCGTGGTCCGGCAGTTTATGAACCCCGCCTGAGGCCAATGACCTGGAGATTTCAGGCGCCTACTCCACCAGGGTCAACAGCAGTTCCTGAGCCGGCTCATATCCGGGGGCGATTTCCAGGGAGGAGAGGACCTCGGTCTTGGCCTCGACCCGCCGGCCGAGGCGAAGCAGGGCCCGGGCAAGCTGGTAGTGAGCGGCCGCTCGGTCCGGGGGCTGAAGCGCCAGCAGGGCCCGATACTCTCGCACCGCCAAGCCCGTTTCTCCTGTCCCCATGAAGAGATCACCCAACTGCTGGTGAGTTTCCCGGTCAAAGGGATAGACCTGGATGGCCCGTTCCAGGACCGCTGCCGCTTCCTGCGACCTGCCCGCCTCCTGCAGCCAGGCGGCCAGGGTGGTCAGCGACTCCAGGTCGGCGCCATGGATGTCGGTGAGCTGCCGAAGCTCATCGATGGCTGCCTCGTTCCGGCCGCGTTGCCGGTAGATCCGGCCGAGTTGGCGGTAAGGGCTGTCCGAACCCGCAAAGCCGGGGAACACCGACTTGGCGCGGCTCAGCAAGGGAATGGCTGCGTCCTCTTCTCCGCGCTCTCGATAATATCCCGCCATTTTGAGGTTGGCAAAAAAATTGTTGGGCTGCTCCGCCAGCAGCGCTTTCAACCGCTCGGGAGAATTCATCAGCTCCTTTTGCCCCAGGAGCTGGAAGTCCACGTGCTCCAGGGCGTCTCCCAGGATCGATTCCAGGTAGTCCTGAAACTGGCGATCGAAGTCCCCGGGAGACAGATCCAGCACCTGCCGGAGCGTATTCTCCAGGGAGGTTTTCCGCTTGAAGCTTTCCAGCATGGCCAGGATCCTGGAAAAGCCGAAGCGCGCCTCGATGAACTCGCAGGCCATGCCGGCCTGGAAGTAGGAGAGGCCGACCTGCCCGGGGAACCGGGGTCGCAGAAAGCCGCCGTTCAGTTCGCGGATGGGCAGCAGCTTCCCCTGCTGGATGAACTTCAGAGTCTGCAGGTCGAGGCGGTCGCCCCAACCGGGCATGGCCCGGTGTTCCTCCATGACCGAGATCCCCTCGCTGAACCAGCGGGGGACGTGGTGGTCGGTCATGCCCAGCGTGATCACATGGGCGAATTCGTGCCACAAGGTGCTGGCCCAGTTGAACTGCCCCCGGGGGCGCGCCTTTGGAGAATCCATCACGATGCCGGGACCGAAGCAGACGCCCAAGGCCCCCAGGCCGGGAACTCCCAGCGCGCGTACGGCGAAATCCTCGTGGTTGGGGTACATCTCGAAGTAGATGGACCCGGCGGGGCTGAATCCATAGCGGGCCGAGAGCGCCCCGTAGGCTTTCTCCAGCAACGGGGGCACGTAGTGGCCCAGCAGGGCTGCCTCCTCCCGGTGCAGCTTGAGGTTGAAGTGGGGCGTGGTCAGCGTCTCGAAGTTCACGAAGCTGTCAATGAGGCGCAGGGTGTTGACGGTCCAGAGGTTGAAGGGATCGACCTGATAGGCCTTTTCCAGGATCTCCTTGGCCTCGGACTCGCGTCCGATCCTCAGCAGGTTGACCCCCAGGTCGGCATAGGCGCCGAAGAGGTTGGGATTCAACCGGATGGCCTGCCGAAAGAAGTCCACCGCCTGCCCGTAGAGCCGCTGGGTCACGCAATATCGGGCCAGATGCCGGTAGAGGTCTCCGTATCGCGGATTCAGTTCCAGCAGGGCTCGGGAGGCATCGTCCAGGGCTTGCTCTTCGCCGCGGGCGTAGTGCAGAACAGCCTGCAGGGAGCGGGCCTGCAGGGAACGGGGATTGATCTCCAGGCACCGGCGGATTCTTTTCCCGGCGGCCTCGAAATCCTCCCGGTCGATGGCAATCTCGGCCAGGGCCGCCTGGGCCGGCTCCAGGCTGGGATTGATTTTCAGCGCTTTCTTCAGCAGGGCTTCCGCCTGCTCCGAGGAGCCTGCGGCGAGGGTGAGCGCCATGCCCAGCAGGGCTTCCGGATGATTGGGATTGATCTTGAGGGCGGTCTTGAAGCTGGTCGAGGCGTTGGCCGGATCGTATTTCTCCAGGAAGAGATTCCCCCAGGCAATCTGGGCGTCCAGGTCATGGGGGTCGGCCTGGGCGGCCCTGCGGAAGGCGCGGTTGGACTCCCGGTACCGTTGCAGATGCTGCAGGGCGATCGCCGCCAGGCCGAGGTCTTTCCCGTCCTGAGCTTCGATGCGGGAGTAGAGTTCAAGCAGGAGGCGGCGGCTTTGCGGCAACCGGCCCTGCTCCTGGAGAATTCGGGCCAGCTTCAGTTCGGCCCGGTTGCGGCAATTCTCATTGCGCCCGGCCTGCTGCAGGGCCCGGCGGGCCAGGCCAAGCTCTCCCCGCCGCCGGTAGGCCTCTCCCAGGAGCAATTGCAACTCGCAGGAGTCGGAGCGATCCTTCAGGAAGCGAAGCGCCTGTTCTTCCACCGACCGGTAGCGGCCGGTGGCCAGCAGGGTCTTCAGCAGGCCCGGGCGAGCCTGCAGGGAAGCAGGGGCCGCCGACTCCGCCAACTCTCGGTAGAGCAGCAAGGCTCTCTGATAGTCGCCGCTCAGCAAGGCCTGGTCGGCTTCTTCCAGGTTGGGCGCGAGGCCCGGGAGCGGCGCCGGCAGCCAGAGGAAGGAAGCCAGGGCGAGGGCGGGCAACAGAAAAACCCCGCGCTTTCCGGCCGATGGCCGGGTGCAGGATGAGGAGGGTATTGCTTTCAATGTCTGAGCGTTTTGCAAAATTCGGATCTCCCGGGGGGCATCCACCACACCATAAACCGGGAACATGGTTTCCATCCTGCCCGGGAATCGGGCGAGAAGCCGCGTTCAGCGCTCGATTATCACTCCCCCCTTGAGGGGGAGTCGGCGAGACAAGGGCTCCGCCCGCAGTCGATCCGGAGGGGGGCCAACGCGGCGTCCCGTAAGTGAGATCCAGCGCTGGGTAGGTGGCGCCGGCGTCGCCCCCCACCGCATCAGCCTTCGCCATTCGGCTCGGCTTCTGCGACTCCCCCTCAAGGGGGGAGTGATACGAAGCTGGCCGTCGAGCCGGTGGGGGGCAAATGCCACCTCCCGGGGATCACAACCCTTCCCGGCAATGAATCCCGCTTACTGAAAAATTTTGCAAATGGCTCGTCACAAAACGAGTTTCTTGATTTGGAGTCTTGCCGATCCGATGGCTCTTTTTGTGCCTTGTGTGGCCAGAGCCCTCTCAGCGTTCAGTCTGCTCCCGGATGGCCCGAGCGGTGCGGGCCAGTTCGACCAGCAGAGCCTCCAGTTGTTTCTGGTACTGAGCCGATGGGAGTGCTGCCTTGCGGGTCCTGAGTTCCCTCAAGGCGGCCTCCAGGTCGAGCTTCTTTTTTC
Organism: Terriglobia bacterium; assembly: GCA_963665655.1. GTDB lineage: Bacteria > Acidobacteriota > Terriglobia > Versatilivoradales > Versatilivoraceae > Versatilivorator. Next base: position 601,179 of record OY762429.1, on the reverse strand, counting down.
GCAAGGCCTCGAGTTCGGCCGGGGCCGGGCCGGACCCGGCCGCAGAAACGGCCTCGATCGGCTTCGCCAGAGTGACTTGGCCGGCCAACAAGCCTTCACCGCTTCCGGCATCGGGCAGGGCTGAACCGACGCCGTCGCCGTTGTCATCCAGGCGGGCGTGTTCGGTCGCCAGCCGGTTTTTCTCCGCGTACCACTCCTTCACCTTGCGATGGGTAAAGCTGTAGGCTTCCAGCAGAGAGACCTGCCGGCTCTTGTCGGCGTCGGCCTCCGGGTTGTGGAGAGACTCCACGAAAAATCGGGCGAAGACGGTCTCGTTCCCCTCGTGTCCGTTCTTGGTGGCCGTGAGGAGGACGCGGTTGCCGCGGCTCAGCCTGGGGATGAGGGCGCCGCTGGCCGGCGTGGTGCACACCAGCACGATCCGCTGCGCAGGGAACCGGTCCAGGATGGCGCTCAGTTCAGCACCGGTCAGGTCCGGCCCTTTCAGATTGTAGCGATAGTCGCTGCCGTCGAAGTTCCCGTGTCCCAGCAGCAGAAGGAACAGCAGGTCGTCGGGTCGAACCCTGGACTCCAGCTCGCCGACCACCTGCATCAGATCCGATTTCACCGCCCGGGCCGTGACCAGAGAAGGGTTCCTCTCCGGGTCCTCGACCAGAAAGAAGAGGTTCTCCCGGGGCAACTGCAGGGGGCCCTTGAGCGTTGCCACCAGTTTGGAGGACCAGTCCCAGAAGCGGTCGGCATATTCGCCGCCGCCCGAAGCGCCGCTGACCACGACTGCATAGCGGGAGGGTGCCTCCCCGCCCAGGGCCCACCCCGGGCGGGCCATGACGAGAGCCGGCAGCAGGATCAAAAGCCTCACTGCCGTCCCCCGTTTCCCGGCGAGCCAACAGGCAAGCCGCGAAAGAGTGTTGATATCCAGCGTTTTCATCTCAAGCTCGTCCCCATCGTTTTCGGAGGAACCACTCCGAGCACAGCAACGCTCCCAACAGCATGAAAAGAAAGGGCATGTCCCACAGAGGCAGCACCTGGAGCACCGAGTTGGGACTGTCTGCATAGGGGATTTCCTCGGGCAGTTCGGAGGCATTCTCCAGGGTGTAGTGGCGCCCGCCGGTCTCCCGCGCGATCCGCCGCAGGAAGCGTGGGTTGGCCTCGGCGTCGAAGAACTCGCCATGAGTCCGAGTGACCAGAAAATAGGCCTCGGCCGATGCCGCATCCGTCCCGGTTCGGGAAGCCTTGACGCTGACCTGGTGGATGCCTCTTTCGCGGGGTTGAAACCGGCCCGCGTAGCCGCCGCCGTTTCGGCTCAGCGCCAGGCGGGCGGTGGCGGCTCCGGGCGAAGCGATGGTGGCTTCCACTTCCCGATCGCCGGCCGGGTTGAAGAAAGCATCCTTGACCGCCACTTCGATCCCGACCGCATCCTCACCCTGATAGATCTCCCGATCGAAGGTCACCTGGAGGGGATCGGAGGAGGAGGCCACCAGCCATCGCAGGAGTTGACGCCACAAGGTGGCGTGGGTCTGATCGGTGTGCGCCAGACCCATCTGCCAGTGCCAGGAGGTCGCCGGCATGAAGGCGATGGCTCTCCCGCTTCCGAAGCGATGGGCGGCCAGCAGGATGGCGCCGCGTCCGCCGCGAGCCAGCACCGCCGCTCCCGGCTTGGCGCGCGAGATTCGGTTGTAGGCGGAGATCGGCGGCAGGCTTCGCCATCGCCGCAGGTTGGCGGCAGGGTCGGAAGCCAGTTGAAGGGCAGGATGTTGTCTGCCATAGGCGGTCGGATCGAAGTTCAGCCAATCGGTGACGTAGGAGCTTTCCGGGTCCTGGTCTCCGAGATGCACCGGCAGCATTTCGGCGATGGCCGTGCCCGCGTATCCTCCGGCGTCGAAGGCACTGCGCCCTCCCAGCATCATGAATCCGCCGCCGCGCTCACCCACGAAGTCCACGATCATCTCCTGCTGGGAGGGGGTGAAGAAGCCGGCCTCGATACTGCCCAGGATCAGCCCCTTGTAGGGATAGAGTTGGTCCGGGGTCTGGGGAAAGCCTGCAGCCAGCGTGTCCTCGCCTTCAAGGCCCTGATGGTAGAACTTGTTGTCCGAGGTCCGAAGGAGCGTCACCAGTTGGAGGTTGCGATCTTCCCGCAGGGCCCGTCGGATGAACTTGAATTCCCAGCGCGGCGTTCCTTCCAGGTAGAGGATCCTGGGCCGGGAGTCCTCCACGTGGAGCAGCAGGTGCCGGCGGTTGTTGCGTTGGACGGCTTCGCCGGGCTGGGGCGCCACCGAGACCGTGTAGTGCTTCAGGCCCGTCCCTTCCGGCTTCAGGCTCAGCTCGACGAACTGGCTGGTATCGGACCCGTTCAGGGTAACCGGTTGGGAGGCGACGAGCGTTCCGGACTCCCGGACCTCCACCGAGACTCTGCGGCCGGGATAGCCGACGCTGGTCAGGGATACCACGCCTCGGGTGGAGGATCCCGGCAGGATTCGCGGGGTGAAGGTGACTTGCGACACCTGGATGTCCTTGCCGAGGCTCTCCCGGCCGGCCGCCACCGTATGGACGGGAATCCGTTCCCGCCGGAACCTTTCCAGGACCTGCGGCAGTTGCCTGGAGAGATTGTCGGCCCCGTCGCTGAGAAGGACCACGCCGGCCAGGGGCTGGCCCTCTCCCCGGTGTTTTCTCACGGCCGATAGAGCGGCCTCGATACTGGTGCCGGTCCCGGTGGGAGGAAGACTGGAGCCCGGTTGGATTTCCCGGATACCGCGGTCGAAACGGAATACCTGGAGCTGGAAGCGTTCTTCCAGATAGGCCAGGACGCTTCCCGCCCCGGGGTCGAGCCACCCGAGCGCTGCCTCCCAGCGGCTCCGACCCGAGTCGTGGGGGAGGGTCATGCTCCGGGAGGCGTCGATGAGAAGGGCGATTCTGCTTTTCCGGGGCAGGTGGGTGGAGACCTGCAGGGAGGGACGAAACAGCAGCACCAGCAACAGGATCAAGGCGAGCGCCCTCAGGGCGATCAACAGTCCTCTCCTCCATCGGGCCTGGTTCCCGGACGACCGGCGGCGGTAGACCCAGCAGGCCAGGGCGCCGGCCAGCGCCAGTGCCGGCAGGAGCCACCAGGCGGAAACAGGGCTGTCGAAGGTGAGATCGCCCTCTCGGAAAAGGAAGAACCGGTATTTGAAGAGAGACTCGAACAACCTGTCCATTGAGGTGGCGCCAATGATTCCGGGACGGCATCGGGTCGGCCCGAACGCCCGCCGAGAAACCCGGGCTAATGGGTCATCGAGTAGATGATGGTGTTGATGCCGAGCCGGTAGGCCGCCGGGGAGTACTTCTCCGGATAGAAGGGAACGTCGGCCTTGGGCGCATCCGTCGCCCAAGCTCCAAAGCGCCATCCCGACCCGCCACGGAACACCAGGCAGGCAAAGGTGAACTCCTTTTTCGGCAGCCTGGCCTGCTGGTCGGACCGCTCGGCGGCCATCTCCTCACTCGCCCCGGTCTCATCGCTCTCCGGGCGTTGGACCGCCTGGGCCAGCAGGAGGCCTCCGGCCAGACCTCGGGACCAATGGGATGGGTGAGTCACGATATGGACACCGGCTTCCCAGGGCTTGCCGCCATCAGCAGCATCCGTTGAGTATAGGTTGAAAGACGGGCCGGGACAACCGGGCCGGGATCGCTGGCGGGGTGCACGTCACATTCTTGAGAAGTTGCCTGCCAGACACTCGCCGCCACGCAACAGGATTTCATCACCCGGGAGCGCCGGCGTCCCGCCCGCATCTTCTTGCATTGGTTCAACAACGTCGCCTATTGTCCCCATCTGTCCATCGAAGATGTTGGGTTGCGGAGCGGAGAACTGGCGGTCATGCTCGAGTATCGTTAGAATTGCTTCAATTGGAGGACGAGAATTGGTAGATCAAATAACGGTATGTGTCGATTCCGATGTAGCCAATCGCTATCGCTCGGCGTCGGATCATGATCGTCGAAAACTTGATTTGCTTGTCAATTTGCGGTTACGTGACGCGACAGAATCCGGGAAATCTCTTCGGGAGTCTATCCTGGAAATCAGCCGTAGGGCTCAAAGGCGCGGTCTGACTCCAGAGATCTTGCAGTCCATCCTGGAGAAAGAGTGACCCGGTTCGTCTTTGACACCAACGTCATCGTCAGTGCGTTACTCTTCAACGATTCGGTGCCAGGAAAAGCGTTTCTTCGAGCTTTGGATGAAGGGACGGTTCTGATTTCCGCGTCATTGGTGAGGGAGTTGAGCCATGTGCTCAGCCGGGAGCGATTCGACCGCTATATTTCGCGAGCCCATCTTTAACATAGAGACGGGTGATTGGAGGTATTTTACCCCTATTTTGGCCTAAAATCACCCGTAAGTTGTTGATTCTTGGTTGAGGGACCTTAATGTAGTGCCATAATCGTATGGGATGGGCTTGACCCCCTTCCCTCCCTCTGGTAGCGTCCCTCCCATGTTCATCCGACGCACCCAGACCCGCTCTATTTCTTCCGGCCAGACCTACTTCACCCATCGCCTGGTCCGCTCCCATCGCGTCTCCGGCAAGGTCCGACAGCAGACCCTCCTCAACCTGGGCAGCCACTTCCCCATCCCCCGCGAGGACTGGCCCCTGTTGTGCCGCCGCTTGGAGGAGATCCTCAGCGGCCAGTTGTCCTTGATCCAGCAGAGCTCGACCCAGTTGGAGGAGGAAGCCCAACGCCTGGCCGAGCGCTTGCTTCAGGGCGAAGCCGACGTCATGGGCACGGGCAGGGAGGCTCCTTCAGAGGATCTGCAGACGGTGGAGGTAGATTCGGTGGAGTTGACCCGTCCCCGCAGCGTGGGGGTGGAGCAGGTGGGCTGCTGGGCGCTGGAGCAGTTGGGGGTGGGGGATCTGTTGGAGGAGTTGGGGCTGAACGGACCGATGCGAGCAGCGGCGGTGGGGGCGATCGTGGGCCGTCTGGCGCGTCCCGGCTCGGAGAGGGCTACCTGGGGCTGGCTCTGTCGGCGCAGCGGCTTGGGGGAGTTGCTGGAGGTCGACTTCGAGACGCTGCCTCTGATGCGGATGTATCGCGCCTCAGACGCCCTGATGAAGCATCGGGAGGCGATCGAGCGTCACCTCTTCAGCCGGGCCATGGGGTTGTTCGACCTGGAGCCTACGGTCACCTTGTTCGATCTGACCAACACCTTCTTCGAGGGAAGGGCTGCCCGTCAACCCAAGGCCCAGCGGGGGCACTCGAAGGAGAAGCGCAGCGACTGCCGGCTGCTGACGCTGGGGCTGGTGCTGGACGGGGCGGGGTTTGTGCGCCGCTCGGAGGTCTTTGCCGGTCGGGTGGATGAGCACAGGACGCTGGCAGGGATGCTGGAGGCGCTGGAGGCGCCCCGGGGGGCACTGGTGGTGATGGATCGGGGGGTGGCGACCGAGGACCGCATCGGGTGGCTTCAGCAGGAAGGGTACCGTTACCTGGTCGTCAGCCGCCAGGGCCGCAGGCAGTTCGAGGCCGAGGCGGCGGTGACGGTGGATACCGCTTCCAAGAAGACCTTGCAACTCCACAAGCAGGTCTCAGACGACGGCAAGGAGGTCCGTCTCTACTGCCGGTCCCAAGAGCGGGCCGAGAAGGAGAAGGGCATCCTGGAGCGTTTCAGCCGGCGCTTCGAGCAGGGGCTTACCCGGATCTCCGAGGGGCTGAGCCGGCCGCGGACTCCCAAAGGCGTCGGCAAGGTGCGGGAGAGGATCGGACGATTGAAGGAGCAGAGCCGGGGGATGGCTCAGCATTACACCATTGAGGTCCTCACCGACGAGAGCGGCCAGAAGGCCACGGGGCTGACCTGGAAGCGGCAGCCCCGCCCCGGCTCGATGGCCACCCATCCGGGAGTCTACTGCCTGCGCAGCAACCAGACCGACTGGGATGAGGAGAGTCTCTGGCGCACCTACACCCTGCTGACCGACGTGGAAGCGGTCTTTCGCTCGCTGAAGTCCGAGCTGGGCCTGCGGCCCATCTACCATCACAAGCCGGTGCGCTCGGAAGGCCACCTGTTCCTGACCGTCATTGCCTATCAACTGGTGCAGGTAATCCGCAAGCGCCTCAAGCAGCGGGGCAATGACTCCAGTTGGACCACGCTGCGGGGCATCCTGGAGGGACAGCAGAGGGTGACGGTGACTTTCCGGCGGGGAGATGGGCGGACCTTGCACGTCCGCAAGGCCACTCGGGCCGAGACCGATCAAAAGGCCATCTACGACGCCCTGGGCATTGATCCCGCGCCCGGAGGCGTCCGCAAGATGATCGTCTGAAACCCCGCAATCTCCAGTTTCAACCCGTTTGTAGTGCCACTTGCGGTTTTTTGTCTTTGTAACGTGTTGATAATAAACGTGCGATCAGAATCGTTGTTAAAGATGGGCGAGAGGAGCGCGATGAGTTCGTTGACGGTCTGATGCGTGAATCAGAGTTGGTCGAAATCGTTGATCCCGTTTCCGCGTGTCGCGATCCTGAAGACAACCGGGTCCTGGAACTGGCCGTCAACGGAAATGCGAAACTCATCGTCACCGGCGATACCGACCTGCTTGTGCTGAACCCGTTTCGCGATGTGCGGATTGTGACTCCAGCCGACTTCCTGAAGGCGCCGGGCTGACTGCACAACCCCTCTATTCCCTCGAAGCGGCATCAGGTTGCCCCGATCGCCTGGTGAAGAACCCGGGCTAATGGGTCATCGAGTAGATGATGGTGTTGATGCCGAGCCGGTAGGCCGCCGAGGAGTACTTCTCCGGATAGAAGGGAACGTCGGCCCACTCCCAGGCATCCCCCAGGTCCGAGTTGAAGTTGACCATGACCTTGAGCTGTCCGTTCTCGTCGAAGACACCGCGGAAATGGGGGTCGTAGCCGTCCTTCTCATAGGTGGTTCCGCTGTAGAACATGATGACCCCGGGGATTTGAAAGAGCTCGTCGATGTCGAAGAAGCAGTGGAACAGCGGGTGGGAGGCCGGAAGATCCTCGATCCTGCCCCCGGGAAAGACCTTGTGCATCTGGCTCTGGAAGTTGGACCATTCCAGGGTGCCGTGGAAATCGTCCACCACCATGAATCCGCCCCGCCTGAAGTACTCCCGGAGAATCTCCGCCTCCTGCTCGGAAAGCTCCAGATGGCCCACCTCGACGGCGTACAGGAAGGGGTAGTGGAACAGCTCCGGCGAGGTGATGGGGACGTAGAATTGAGTTTGCCGGACATCCAGATTGGTCAGCCGCCGGATGCCGGCGATGAAGGTGACATCCGCCTTGGGCGCATCGGTTGCCCAGGCCCCGAAGCGCCATCCCGACCCGCCGCGGAACACCAGGCGGGCAAAGGTGAACTCCTGTTTCGGCAGCTTGGCCTGTTTGTCGCTGTCCCGGGTGAGCGCTTCGGCACCTGCCCCGCTGGTTTCCCCGTCGGGGCGTTGAGAGGCCTGCGCCAGCAGGGAGGCCAGCAGGAGGCCTCCGGCCAGGCCTCGGGACCAATGGAATGGGTGAGCCACGATCAGGGAACCGAATCTCCGGGGGCTGCCGCCGTCGGGAGCATCCATTGAGTATAGGTTGAAAGACAGGCCAGGACAACCGGGCGGGATCACTCGGCCTGGGAGAGCTGGACCGGCCGGAGGTCGGGATAGGGCGAGGAGACGCGGCGGGTGTTGTACTCCCGTAGATAGCGGCGGTGGCTGGGGGTGTCGGGGTAGCGCTCGGCCTTGCCGTAGGGATATTGCGTCATCCCGTGAAAGGGAAGGGGTGTCACCAGTTCGGGGGCGGCCGAGTGGGGGTCCATGTCCTTGCCGAAGCCGTCGGCATAGAGCAGGAAGGTCCGGCGCCAACCTTGCGGGAGTTCGGGCAGGCCGGCGGCGTCGTAGTCCAGGTGGATCTCGTCGCCGTTTCTCATGATGACGTAGCGGTCGTCCCGACTGTGGAGCAGTTCGGTCACCGGCCCGAAGCGGGTGTAGTTTCCGACGTGGCTCTTCCAGGGCGCGGTGGGGTGGATCCATCCGTAGTCGTAGATCAGGGGACGGCGGCCGTCGGGGCTGTACTCCCGGGGGAATCCGCGGAAGCGCAGGTCGGCCGACCGGGGGGACAGCCGGTGCTGGCGCAGGGCCGGCGGTTCCGAGTAGGTGTTGACCAGGACCTGGTCCCAATAGATTCTCATGCTGGTGACGATGCGGACCCGGTAGTCGTCGGTGAGGAACTTGTCGCTCAAGTCCACCACCATGGTCTTGGGCAGGCCGGCCGGGAACCCCATTCGAGGGATGGCGGTTTGCCAATTTCCCCGTTGATCCCTGACCTGCAGGTAGGGAGGCACCAGCTTCACCCGGGACTGGGAGGCCTGGTAGTTGGCGGTGGAGTCGGCATAGTCGATCCAGGCGGTCATCAGCAGCGTCACCCGGTCCTGGTCGGAGAGGTCTCCCAGGTCCAGGACCAGGGAGTGCTCCTCCGCATACCCCTTGAAGGGCAGGAGTCGGAACCCCTCGGGATACCTGCGATCGACCCGGCTGATCAGGGGCAGCACGTCCCGGCCCTCGTCGTTCCGGGCTGAGACCGGCGGCCGGGCTCCCCGGGCCGCATGGATCCTGAACTCGGGGTAGGGCGGTCCCGGCATGAGCCGTTCGTTGGGGTAGAGCTCCAGTTCCTCGGGGTGGTCCAGAACCAGCAGTTCGGCCTGGTCGATGTAGAGCACTTCCTCCAGTTGGTTGTTGATTCGCAACGAGTAGCGGCCGTCGCGGGCCTTGAGCTGGGAGGAGGCGATCCTGATATATTCGTTGGTGTCGGGCGTGTTGTAGCGCCCCGGGCTCAGCAGGTACCCGATGGCGCAGCCACCCAGGAAGTCGGTGACGAACTGGTAGCGGCGACCGTTCCAGGTGTAGAGCAGCGGACAGGAGGTTCCCTTGCGGTCCAGCTCGTTCACCAGGCGGACCCGGTTGACCGGAAGATCGGTTTCCGACTGCAGCACCCCTCCCGGCCAGAGCAGCCGCAAGGCGTCCACCGAGTTGCGCTGCCCCAGGCCGAAGAGAACTTCGGGGGGATTCTGGGAGAGATAGCCGCTGCCGCCGTTGACCTCCACCTTCTGCCAGAGGGTCCCCGACTTGACCTCCACCTTGGTTCCAATGCCCGACTTGTTGCTGTTGGCGCCCTTCAGGCGGATCTTCACCCACCGATTCCGGTTCCCCCCCTGGTTGCGCAGCAGCAGGGGGCGGCCGCCGTTGACCGTCGCCAGGACATCGGTGTCTCCGTCGTTGTCGTAGTCGCCCAGGGTCAGGCTGCGAAAGGCCCGGTCCCGGAACCGGTCCAGACCCGACTCCGCCGTAGCGGCCTGGAAGCTGCCGTCGCCCCGGTTGCGGTACAGCTCCAGGCCTGACCCCTTGGGAGAGGCCCCCGGAGGCCCGCCCCGCACCTCCAGCAGGTCCAGGTCTCCGTCGTTGTCATAGTCGAAGGCCTGGCTGGTCCAGCTCCGGTTCTCGGCGGAAATGCCGGGGAAGGCCAGTGCCTCGGCTTGAAATTCCTGCCTCCCCAGGTTGCGGACCCAGGTGAGGGGACCACTCGCCGGACCCAGCAGGAAGTCCATGCGCCCGTCCTTGTCCAGGTCGGCGGTGGAGACGCTGTGGGCGGGCAGCGCGGCCATGCGGCCCAGGCGCTTCCCCAGGTCCAGGAAGGCGCCCACCCTCTGGTTGCTGTAGAGCCGGTTGGGCCCGCCCAGGGCTACGGTCCAGAAGTCCACGTCCCGCCGGTTGTCGAAGTCGGTGAAGACCACCGAAATCAGCCGATCCCCGGGGGCGAGCACCCGGGCCGACTCGGCCAGGTCGGTAAACACTCCCTTGCCGTTATTGCGGAAGAGGTGAGCGCCTCCCGCGGCGGCATGGTCCGGAGACTCCCGGGATTCCCCGCCGGCGGGCGGACCGGCATCCTGGATGCGACCCACGTAGATATCCAGGTCTCCGTCATGGTCGTAGTCGGCCAGGGCGGCCGCCAGGTGCCAGCGGTCGCCCCCGGCCAGGCCGGCTGCCGCCGTCACGTCCTCGAAAGTCCCGTCCCCGAGGTTGCGATAGAGCCGGTTGGCTCCGTAGTTGGTCAGGAACAGGTCGGGGTGGCCGTCGTTGTCCAGGTCCCCCCAGTAGGCCCCCATGCCGCAATCCCGATGGTCGATGCCGGCCTGCCGGCTCACCTCCTCGAAACGCCCCAGGCCGTCGTTGCGATAGAGCAACCCGCCCGATCGAGCCGCGTCCGGGCCGCAGCGGGCCAGGTAGAGGTCCAGGTCTCCGTCGCTGTCGTAATCGCCGAAGGCGGCTCCCGAACCCATGCGGGCGGCCCTCCGGCGGGCCGGATCATCCGGACTGCCTGCAATCGGAGGGGTCGAGTCGGAGCCTCCGGCTTGCCTGCCGGCGGCCGGCTCCAGGGTCAGGCCGGCTTCCCGGCCGACTTCGGAGAATCGGACGGGCGTTTCAGCCTCGGCGGCAGGCGGGGGAGGGAGCAGGTCCTTGATGTCGGAGTACTCGCCGGTGGCCAGCATGTACCTGCCCTGCTCTCCGTACTGAGTGCCGGTCGAGCTCATGCCGCCGCTTTCCCGCAGACCCAGGAACTTCTGCATCACCTTCTGTCCTTCGGCCCGATTGCCGCCGCGCAGCAGGCTCATGGCCAGGCTGTAATGGGCGGCGGTGTCGTAGGGGGAGAGCCCAACCACCTGCCTCAGCACTTTTTCCGCCTGGTCGTACTCCTCGCGTTTCAGGAGTATCTGGCCGACCTGGTAGAGGGTGGGCGGGTCCTGAGGGTCTTCGAGCAGAATCTTGCGGAAGGACTCCAGGGCGAGCTCCAACCGGTCCTGGTTCTTGTGGATCAGGCCCATGGCGAACAGGGCGGTGGGCTGGCGGTCGTTCAGGCTCAGGGCCTGCTTCAGGAATTCTTCCGACTGGTCCAGTTGCTGGAGGTAGAAGTGCGCCAGCCCGCTGTTGACGACGGCCGGAAGGAAATCCCGGCGGATGGCCAGGCATCGGGCGAATTCCTCCAGGGCCTTTTCGTGGTTGAATTGCTCCAGCAGGGCGATGCCGATGTTGTTGTGGTAGATCAGGCGGGCTTCAGGCGAGCTGCCTTCGGCGGCCGATTCCGCCACCGCGGCCCGCAGGAAGCCAGGCCGCCCCAGGGGTTGGCATGCCGCCGAACTCCAGGCCAGGGCGAGCAGCAGGAGCAGGCTGAAGCGGCGGTGCGGAAGAAAGAGGTGGAGTGGGATCATGCCGCGGTCTCCTGAAACAGTTGAGGGACTAACCACCAAAGACCCATAAAGGATATCCACCAAGGAGAACGACGAACCACGAATGGACACGAATAGACAGGAAGAGCCTTTTGCAGAAATCGGAGTCGGGCGATCCTGATTCGGATCAAGGGTTTTCCCACATAAACATGGATGCACAGGATGCACAGGATAACCAGGACGGGACGCTGCTGCACGAGAAGCCGGCTCCGGCAATGGTCGCGTGCGGATTTGCGGATGCTCAGGATTGCAAGCTGGCCGTTTCAAGAAAAAATCCTGTGCATCCTGTGTATCCGTGTGAATCAAAACCTGTTCCGAGCCTCCATGAAACCGCTGACTGAGGAATTTTGCAAAAGGCTCCCATCCCCATTCGTGTTCATTCGTGTCCATTGGTGGTTCGTCTTCATTACAGATCGGCTGTTTCTTCTTCGAATGATCCGCCCGCCAGGGTGGGGGGGGCGATTTACTTGCTGGCCAGCCCTTCGCCTTCCCGGATCACGATCCGCCGATCGGGGGCGAGGTTGGCCAGCTTGTCCACCGTCCCGCTGGGCCAGAGAACCTCGAGGGACAGGACCTTGTCGGAGCGGCCCAGGCCGAAAGTCACCGGCAGCTCGCTCTGGGAGCAATAGCTGCTGCCGCTCTTGACCCGCCGCCACAATCGGCCGCCGGCAAGCTGGACGGTCACCTTGGCCCCGATGCCGTCGCGGTTGCTGGAGGTTCCCACCGTCTTGACCCGCAGGAAGCGGTTGCCGTTGTCCCTCTGATTCTCCCAGAGCACGGCCGGGCCCCCGTTGGTGCTCATCAGCAGGTCCAGGTCGCCGTCGTTGTCATAGTCCCCGTAGGCGCCGCCGCGCCCCACCCGCGGCTGGCCGAAGTCGGTCCCCACCCGATGGGCGACCTCGACGAATCCCTTGCCCCGATTGTGGAACAGGTGGGGCGGCTGTTTGTAGGTCACCCGCCGCTGCACCTTGTTGATGTCGTTCTCCACGTGGCCGTTGGCGACGAAAATGTCCAGCTTGCCGTCCAGGTCGAAGTCGAAGAAGAAACAGGCGAAGGCCAGCGTCAGCAGGCTCGACTGCCCCACCTCCGATGTGGGGGCGTCGTCCACGAACAGCCCCTGGCCCTCGTTGTGGTAGAGGTTCAGCATCTCGTTGGAAAAGTTGCCGATCACCAGGCTGGCCAGTCCCGACCCGTCGTAGTCGGCCGCGTCCACCCCCATGGCTCCGCGAACGGTCCCGTCCTCGCTGAAGGCCACCCCGGCCGAGATTCCCTCGTCCCTGAAGGTGCCGTCTTTCCGGTTGACGTAGAGCTTGTTGGGCTGGGTGTCGTTGGCCAGCAGCAGGTCGGGCCAGCCGTCCTCCTGGGCGTCGAAGACGGCCACCCCCAGGGCCTTGCTGGTGGAGTCCAGCAGTCCGGCCTGGCGGGTGACGTCGACAAAGGCGCCGTCGCCCCGGTTCCGATAGAGCCGGGAAGAGACGCCGGGATAGGACTCGGGGGTGCAGTAGGACTTGTTGACGCCGTCCAGGCTGCAGCGGATGTCGGTCTGGATGGACCACTCCACGTAGTTGGTGACGATCAGGTCCAGGTTGCCGTCCCGGTCATAGTCCAGCCAGGCCACACTGGTGGCGAATTCGGGATTGTCGAGCCCCGCCTTTCGAGTGACGTCCTCGAAGGTGTTACCCCCCTGATTGCGAAAGAGTCGATCCGGCCCCAGGGCGCTCACGTAGAGGTCCACCCAGCCGTCGTTGTCGTAGTCGCCGGCAGCGCATCCCATTCCGTAGATCTCGATATCCAGGCCGACCTTGCGGGTCACGTCGGTAAAGGTCCCGTCCCGGTTGTTGCGGTAGAGGGCCATGGTGGAACGGGGGCCTTTGCGCTCCGGCCAGTTCCTGCCGTTGATCAGCAGTATGTCCTGCCAGTCGTCGTTGTCGTAGTCCAGAAAGGCGACTCCCGAGCCCATGGTCTCGGGGAGGTACTTTTTCCCGAAGGCGCCGTTGTTGTGCTCAAAGCTCAGGCCGGCCTGGCGGGTGACGTTTTGGAACTGCACCGGGAAGGGTTCGGAGCCGCCGCCGGCCTCGAGCCCTCCCTGCCGGCAGAGCAGGGTCAGCGCCAGCAGGGACAGCATGTGCAGGACGGGGCGTCTTGGCCCGCCGCGGTCAGCGCACCTGCATGGCATGGAAGGGATCATGAATCGGAGTTGGCGGCGGGGGCCGCGACCTGGCTGGAGGAGTAGCTCTCCCCGGCGGTCAGCCCCGGCTCCAGCGGGGCGGAGCCGTGCTCGTGGATGGGCTGGCGTTCGTTGTTGGCTTCGGGGTGCAGCCGCCGCACCGGTCCGGTGATGAACTGGGACGATTCGTCGGCCTTGAATCTCAAGTAGAGCTGTTGCTCCCGTTCGGCCAACTCCTTCTCCCCCAGCCCACGATAGCAGAGCATCAGGTTGTAGTGGGCCTGCAGGTCTTCCGGGTCCACCTCCAGGACCTGGAGGAATTCCTCGACCGCCTCGGCGTACTGCCGCTTCAGGAAGAGAATGCGGCCGGCCTGGTTCCTGACCACTCGATCGCGGGGATACTGGGCCAGGGCCCGTCGAAAATGGACCAGGGCTTCGTCGTACTTTCCCTGGGTCTTCAAGGTCAGGCCGTAGAAATAGTGGCTCTTGGCCAGGTCCGGGTCCACCTCCAGCGCCTTTCTCAGCACCTCCTGGGCCCCTTCGGTGTCGCCTTCCCTCACCCGGGCCCGAGCCACGTTCACCCAGCCGTCGGCAAAGTCGGGGTCGAGCTCGGTCACGGTCAGAAATGCCTGCTCGGCGGCCTTGAGGTCTCCCTGCAGCAGCAGGCCGATCCCGTAGTCGTTCCAGCGGATCAGATCGGCCCGGTCCATGGCGGACTCCAGCTCCGGCGGGTCGGCGCGCCGGTCCAGAACCCTCAGCTCGGTACGGTCCTCGGCCATGACCACGATGGGCAGCCTGGGGATCTCCTTGAGCTTGCCCGAGACCCGGGACAAGTCCCCCTGGAAGATCCAGCGCCCGTCGTCGTAACCCTTGTCCAATCCGAAGTCCAGGTGGGTCGGGTCCCGGATACCGGCGTAGGCCCACTGGGTGTTCCACCAACTGAACTTGCGATAGTTCACCTTGGCCGTGAGGGTGATCCTGTCGCCGCTGCGCTCAGGCACCTCGAGGCGGAACCGCACCGTGTCGGCGGCACCGGGAGGGATCAGACGGACGTACAAGGTGGAACGGGCCGCCCAGGCGTTCCGCTTGTTGATGAGGTTGCCGTGCTCATCCAGCAGGTAGGCCCGGTACATGTGGGCGCTCTCTTCCACCGGACCCTCGCCGTTGTCCTCCACCCGGCCGCTCCAGAAGATCACCTGTCCCCGGTCGTCGACGGCCTGAAGCTCCACCCAGACATCGAAGGCGTCCACGGTCCCGCCGGGGAAGAAATGGCCGACGTTCAGCGTCCTCACCACCACGTCCACCCGCACCGAATCCCCGCGCCGCACGGCGGCTCCAATCCTGTCCAGGGGCGCCACCACCTTGAGTGGAGGGGTGGTGACCATGCCCCGGGCGCCGAAGGATTCCGACTCCTCGCCCACCGCAAAGGTGCTGGAGAGTTGCAGGCTGGCGCCGGTTCGGCCCGAAGATGCGGCCGCCTCCACCGGATCGCCCAAGGCCATGGCGAAAATGTCGATGCCGACCTGCTTGTCCTGCAGGAAGTCGATGGTGGTCTGGAGTTGCTTCTGGTCCCGGTTGGCCAGGGGCACGGCCGTATTGGCCCCCGGGAACCGGTGAGAGTGGACCTTGCCGTCGATGTTCCCCAGGTCGTCGGAATCCACCAGGGGCATGTGGCAGTCCACGCACTTGCGCGGCTGGGGCGGGTAGTAGAAGGACCGGGCCCCCTGCCCGGAAACGCCGCTGGCCTGCCAGTTGTCGTAGTCGTTGAATCCTCGCAGCCAGCGATAGTGGTTCACCGGAGAATCCAGATGGACCTTGTGGCAGCTCGAGCAGAATTCGGCGGTGTCCTTCCGGTGGAAGGGCTTCATGAAGACCTTCTTGTGAGGGCCGGGATCGGCCATGGTCAGAAAATCGTGGAACCACTGCAGGACGGCGTTGTCGCTGGTGGCCATGTCATGCAGGGGGGGATACTCGATGACCAGCGCCCCGTTTCCCATGCTGCTGGTGATCCCGACGATGGAGTGGCAGGAGGTGCAGGCCAGGCCGGCCTGTGCTTCCGGGGTGTCGATCTGCTCCCGGATGGGGGTGTCGAATCTCCCGTTGAAGAAAACGGCATGGTCGTGGCAGCCGGCGCACCACTTGGAGGGCTGGGTGCCGACCACGTCCTGCATGTATTCGATGGACTTGCGGTACCACTGATTGTTGAAGGAGGAGAAGTGGTGCATGGAGGAGTACCACTGCTCGTAGATGTCGGGATGGCACCGCTGGCAGGTGTGGGAAGTCATGAAGAAATCGGAGGGAATCAGGTCGCCGCTGGTGGTGGTGGATGATGAGGGGAAGAAGGGACTCTGGGGGCCGTCTCCCTCCTCCTCCATGGACAATGGCGTGCGGGTCGGGTTGCGGATGCGGTCGGTTTCGTCCGGGAAGGTGTGCTGATAGCCGGCCAGGAATGCCGGGATCAGCACCAGCAGCGCCGCGGCCACGCCATAGCGCCTGCGCGCCATTCCCACAAGGCCCACGCGATAGCTCTCTCTCCAATAGGTTTGAACGGCAATGCCAGCCAGGACAAAGGCCAGCAGGGCCAAGCCGATGTGCGAGTGGAGGATCCAGCGATGGGGTCGGGTGTTGCCCACCACCAGCAGCGCCAGGGCCGGAATCGAGCTGGCCAGAAAGCAGACCAGCGCCCAGCGGACCACCGGGATCATCCTTCTGAAGCGGGTCAGCAGGTACCCCAGAGCAACTGCGGTCAGGACCAGGCCCAGTCCCAGGTGCAAGGTCAGGTTGGAAATGTAGAAAAGGTTGGGCTCGGCATGGGGCCACAGGTAGGCCCCGTTGACGGCCAGCAGGAGAAAGGCGTAGAAGCAAGTCAGTGCGAACCTGTTCACCGGACCACCCGTTTCCCCCCTGTCCCCTACGGCATCAGTTTAGCAGGGGACCGGGGTTGCGGCAAATGAGGCCGCCACCGTCGGGCAGGTCGAAAACAGGGGTGAGCCTTTGCGGGCTCAATGTCATTCCCGATTGCGAACTTTGCAAAAGGCTCGTCATAAACATGGATGCACAGGATGCACAGGATAACCAGGACGGGACCCTGCTGCGCGAGAAGCCGGCTCCGGCAATGATCGTATGTGGATTTGCGGATGCTCAGGATGACAGGCTGGCCGTTTCAAGAAAAAATCCTGTGCATCCTGTGCATCCATGTGAATCAAAACCTGTTCCGAGCCTCCATGAAACCGTTGCCTGAGGAATTGTGCAAAAGGGCTCCCATCCCTATTCGTGTTCATTCGTGTCCATTCGTGGTTCGTCTTCCCCCTCGTGGATTACATTCTCGATGGGTTCCGGACAAGCTCGCGGGTGGCTGCCCCGGAGTGGCCGTCGGCTTGGGTGTCAAGGGCTGGGAGGGTCCGGATCGAACTGGGCGTAGGGGCGGGCGCCCAGGGACTTCAGTTCCAGGGCCAGCCCGGCCGTCATGAGATAGACCCTGTCCGCGCGGGAGGCCGCCAACTGGTTCACTCGTCCCAGCGCGTCCCGGTAGGCCCGGCCCAGAGCCGACGAGGGCACGATGCCCTGGCCGACCTGGTTGCTGACCAGTATCCAGGTCGCCTGGGTCTCTTCGATGAGGTCCATCAATTCCCGGGCGCAATCCGCGACCCGGCTGCCGTCTTCGGCGCGGGCGGGCTCGTCGAGCAGCAGGTTGCTGATCCAGAGGGTGAGGCAGTCCAGCAGGAGGGTGTCGTAGCGGTGCAGGACGGGGCGAAGGGTGGCCACCAGGTCCAGTGGCTCCTCCAGGGTGTCCCAGCCGGCAGGGCGTCGCTCTCGATGGGCGGCGATGCGGCGTTTCATGTCTTCGTCTCGCGCCTCCGCCGTGGCCACGAACAGCACCCGCCGGCCCCGGCGGGCCATTCGTTCAGCCAAGGCGCTCTTGCCCGAACGGGCGCCTCCAAGGATGAGGATGAGTTCCTTTTTCAAGGCTTCAACCCCGCTATTCTGTGAACGGCATCCATGTCCAGATGCCCGCTGACCAGGTCTGCCAGCCTGTCGTACTCCCTCTCCATGTCCAGCACCGCCCCGGCGGGAAGCGAGATGTTTTTCTTGGCGGCCAGGTTCAGCAGGAGTCTGCGGCGAAAGTCGTGGTTGTGGAACAGGCCGTGGAGACAGGTTCCCAGGGTCAGACCCTGCGAATCCAGCGCGCCCTCGGGATCGTCGGCCGGTCTGCCGGAGCGTTCCCGGATGCGGAAGGCGGCAGAGCCGGATCCGGAGGTCCGCCCCATGTGGATTTCATATCCGGTGAGTCGGCCGCCCCGGCTGCCGGTCATCAGTCCGCCTCCGGACACGATGTCGGCCTTCACCTGGTGGGTCTCCTTTCGTGACTCGAAGACGGTCTTGACGGGCAGCAAGCCCAATCCGTCCGTTCGAGGTCGGTCCGATTCCACCCTCCGGGGGTCGAGGATGGTGCGCCCCAGCATCTGGTAGCCGCCGCACAGGCCGATGACCGGTTTTCCGGCCCCCCGGTGGGCCGAAACGGATCGGTCCAATCCCGTTTGACGCATCCACGCCAGGTCGGCGACCGTAGTCTTGGATCCGGGAATGACGATCAGGTCGGGAGAGCCCATTCGGCCGGGGCTGTCCAGGTATCGAAGGCGCACGCCCGGTTCTCGGCGCAGCGGGTCGAAGTCGTCGAAGTTGGCGATGTGGGGCAGCCGGATGACGGCGATGTCCAGGAGCGCCTCCGGTTCAGCGCGGGGTTGTAGAGAATCCTCCAGACCCACCGAATCCTCTTCGGGTAGCTGGACGTCGTTGAAGTAGGGCAGGACGCCGGCGACGGAAACCCCGGTGCGCTGCTTCAGTACCTCCAGTCCCGACTCCAGCAAGGAGGAGTCTCCCCTGAACTTGTTGATAACGAAGGCCCGGATCAGGGCCCGTTCCTCCGGCTCCAGCAGCGCCACCGTACCCAGCAGGGAAGCGAAGACGCCGCCCCGGTCGATGTCTCCCACCAGGATCACCGGCGCCCCGGCATAGCGCGCCACCCGCATGTTGACGATCTCGTATTCCCTCAGATTGATTTCGGCGGGACTGCCGGCGCCCTCCATGACGACGATGTCGTTGCTCTCCCGCAGGGCATCGAGAGATCGAGTCACCAGCGGCCACAATTGCGACGTCAGGTCCCGGTATTCTCCGGCCGAGGTCACGCACAAGGGCTTCCCCATCGCCACCACCTGAGAGCGGATTCCGTCCTGGGGCTTCAGCAGGACCGGATTCATCTCGACCAGCGGCGCCACCCCGGCGGCATCGGCCTGAACCGCCTGCGCGCGGCTGAACTCACGGCCGTCCGGGGTCACGAAGGAGTTGAGGGACATGTTCTGCGCCTTGAAGGGAGCCACTCGCAGACCTTCCCTGGAGAAAGCGCGGCACAGGGCCATGACCAGGAGGGACTTGCCGGCATGAGAGCCGGTGCCCTGGACCATCAGGACCTTGCCCATATGGCGCTCTCTTTCCGTGGGAGAGGATCCGCGCCAGGGTGTCGACTCCGGCCTCTCCACTATCCCTTCACTCTCCGAGGTCCTCTTCCAGGTGGCTGATGTCGTTGAGCAGGTCCACCACGGCACCACCGTCCTCGAAGACGCTCACCATGGAGAGGCCGGCATTGGCGAAGCGGAAACTCCACATCTTTTGAGCCGGCAGACCCAGAAGACGGGCGATCAGGGCCCGCAGCATGCCGCCGTGAGTGACCACCAGGAGGTTGCCGCCACTGGCGGTGCGGGTCTCCCGCAGCCGGTCGACGACGGTATCGGCGCGGGAGTAGAGCTGAAGATCGCTCTCGCCTCCGGGCGGCGCCAAGGAAGGGTCTCCGGCCCTCAGCCAGTTGCGGTACAGGTCGGGATAACGGGCCTCCACTTCGGGGAACGTCAGTCCTTCCCAGGCTCCGAAGTTCTTCTCCCGCAGTTCCGGCATCTCTTGCAGCCGGACGTCGTTCCTTCCCGGCAGGATCCCCGCCGCCGTTTCCGAGCAGCGGCGCAGGTCGCTGCAACGAGCTTCCGCGAAGGGAACCGATGCCAGGCGCTTGCCGAGACGTCGGGCCTGGCGCTGTCCGGTCCGGTTCAGGGACGGGTCCGACTGACCCTGGATTCGACCCTGGGCGTTCCACTCGGTTGCTCCGTGTCTGACCAGAAAGTATCTATTCATGGTTGCTCGAGATGGCCGCGGTCGCCTTCAAGGCCCGAACCAGCCTGCGGCTGTCCTCGATGTTTCGCACGCCGATTCTGATGTGCTCCGGCAATCCGAAGGAGGCGCAGTCTCGAACGCAAATCCTGTATCGTGTCAGAAGTTGCCGGCGCAGGCGGGCGGCCTCTCCCACCCGGATCAGCAGAAAGTTGGCGGCGGCGGGCGGGCACTCCAGGCCCATCCGGCCGAGGGCGCCGGCGAGGAATTCCTTGCTGGTGCCCACCAGGCGCCGGCCGCGTTCGACGTGCTGTGGATGGTCGAGAGCCGCCAGTCCGGCGGCCTGGGCCGCGGCGTTGACACTCCAACTGTACTGGAACTTTCCCACGCGCGCGACAATCGCCTCCGCGGCCAACAGGTAGCCGAGCCGCAGACCGGCAAGTCCGTAGTCCTTGGTCATGGATCGGAGCAGCACCACGTTTCCCTCGCCAAGCAACCCCTGAGACCTCCAGCGCTTGTCCGCGAAAGACCGATAGGCCTCGTCCAAAACCAGCAGGCCGCCCCCGCCCAGACTGCCGGCAATCCGCCTGACTTCCTCTTCCCCGAGGCAGGTGCCGGTCGGGTTGTTGGGATTGCAGGCAAAGACCAGGGAGGGCCTCAGGCTGGAGATGCAGTTCAGGGCATGCGTCAGGTCCCACCGGAATCCCGCCTCCTCGTGTGACTGCAGGAAGACGGGAGACACCCCCCCCCCAGGCGGCAGGCGGCGGCGTATTCCCCGAAGGTCGGGGCAAAGATCACCGCGGAGTCGCCCGGGCTGAGGAAGGCCCGGGCAATCAGGTGGATCAATTCGGTGGAGCCGTTGCCGACCAGGATGGAATCCGGCTCGATGCCCAGATGCGAGCCCAGCGCCCGGCGGAGTTTCAGGCAGCTCCGATCGGGATAGGGGTGCGGCGGCAGGCGCCTCAGGGCCTCCTTGACTCCCGGGGCAGCCCCAAGGGGGTTGATGCTGGCGCTGAAGTCCAGCACCTCGTTGGGGCGCAAGCCCAGCGATTCCAGCTCGCAGGCGTTCAAGCCGCCGTGAACGGGTGCCGAGTGGGTTTCCTCGAGATGGGGTTGCATGGGTCCTTCCGCCAAGGGGCCGCCGAATGGGGCCGCGGCCCGGGTCCCCGAGGACTGCTTCATTGCCACCACAGAGCACGCAACGCCAACAGTCCCGTTATAAACGGCAGGGCGAGGCCGGCCGACGCGTACAGGACATGCAGCGATGCCCGGATGTCGGAGCAGTCGGGATCGGCCAGGCCGTCGCCGATGCGGTAGTGGCCCGATTTCGCCAGGGCGACGCCCAGCAGCCCGGACATGGCGCTGATGGTCCAGCCGGCGTTGGGGCTCTCGGTGAGTCGTCGATCTCTTCCGACCATGCGCCACCCCCGGCCTGCCGGCAGCCGCAGCAAAAGGCCGGCGCCCAGCATCAGGGCCGCGCTGAGACGCGCCGGGATCAGGTTTGCCAGGTCGTCCAGCCTCGCCGATGCCTTGCCCAGGTACTCATATCTGCCGTGATAGCCGAGCATGCTGTCCAGGGTGTTCAGAGCACGGTAGGCCACCGCCCCCGGCAGTCCCAACAGGGCGAAAGCCAGCCAGGGTCCGATGCAACTGTCGGTGGTGTTCTCGGCTACCGATTCGATGGCCGCCATGCTCACCTGGGCGCTTGTCAAGGTTCCGGCGTCTCGGCTGACCAGACTTCTCAGGCTGAAACGGGCTTGCTCGATGCTGCCGGATTCCAGGGTCTGCCGAGTGCCGTCGGCGGCTTTTGCCAGACCCTTGACCGCAAAAGTGGTCTTCAACAGGAGCGCCCCGCTGGCCAGGTAGGGCAGGGGACCCAGGTCCCGCAGCCCGGTGGTCGCCAGCCAAGCCAACCCGGCGAAGCCCAGAGGCGCCAGCACGGCCAGGCCCAGACCGGTCAGGAACGCGGCCGCGGGTCCCTTGGCCGGCAGCGCTGTCCTTTCGATCCATGAGGCCAGGGTTCCCATCCACGCCACGGGGTGAAATGCTCGCGGCAGTTCCCGACAGGTCAGATCCAAGGCCAGGGCCCCCAGCAGCACCCCCGCCTCCAGAGTCCACTCCCCAGCCTCCACCTGCTCCTCCATTCCCCGTCAATCCAGGTATCCCGCCAGCGGCGACCGCAAGGCAAGGGGCGAGGCGGCCGCCAGGACCGCTGCCACCACCAGCACTGCTGCCTCGGCGGTCTCGTTGACGGCTCCGTAGATGTCGCCGGTAAGGCCGCCCAGCGCCCGTGCCGCCCAGTTTCCGACCGCCCAGGAGACGGCGCTGGCCACGGCGAAGAGAAAAACTCCGGTCGCTCCGGCCAGTCCGATGGCCGCGGACAGCGCCAGGCAGAGGCCGCCGATGAGAGGCCAGCGACCCCGGTTCCCGAAGAACGCCGTGCCCAGGCCTTCCCGCCTTATGTAGGGAAACAGCTCCATCGCCAGCAGCATCCCCCAGCGCGAGAGGCAGGGAAAGAGCAGCAGCACCGTCTCCCGGTTCAACTGAGGCAAGGCGGCCAGGGCGGTGAGCTTGAGGAGCAGCAGGCTGGCAAGTCCCACCACCGCAAAGGCTCCCACGTGGGAGTCTCTCAGTATCTCGAGCCGCCGCCGGCGCTCAATGCCCCCCAGCAGCGCGTCGCAGGTGTCCATGAAGCCGTCCAGATGCAGGGCTCGGGTCAACAGGGCGAGAGCGGCGATCAGCAGGGCGCCGGCCAGAAGAGGCGGAAACTGGCGGTCAGTCGGCGCCGAGTCCGCCGAGAGAAGCGGGAATGCCGCATGCATCAGCAGGTCTGCCCCTGCCAGTAGGGATCCAAGCATCAGCCCGACCAGTGGAAACCAGGTGCGGGCCGCGGCCAAGTTGCCCGCCGCGCTCCTTGGCCCCAGGGGGAGAATAGTCAGAAAAGCAATGGCGGACCGCAGGCCCTTCATCGGGATGGGGCCTCCGCGGGCGCCTCATTCTTGTCGCGGTCCGACACTCCCGCCTCGTCGAAGGTGGCCATCTCGCCAAGGCAGGCCGAGGCCGCTGCGATGATGGGCATGGCCAGCACGGCGCCGCTTCCCTCGCCCAGACGCATCCCCAGGTCCAGCAGCGGGGACAGGCCCAGGTGCGCCAGAACCACCGGGTGACCCCGCTCGTCCGACCGGTGGGAGGCAATCATGTAGTCTCGGGTGGCCGGGCACAGCAGGAGGGCCAGGAGCGCCGCCGCTCCCGAGATGAAGCCGTCCAGAACCACGGCGCGCCGCATCACGGCCCCCCCCAGTACCACACCGGCGAGCACGCCGATCTCGAATCCTCCCACCTTGGCGAGCACGCCAAGGGGATCGCCAGGGTCGGGCCGGTTCACGGCCAGCGCCCTTTGCACCACCTCCACCTTGTGCTCCAGCTCCTCGGGTGTGCGTCCCGTGCCCCTGCCGGTGGTTTCTCGCGCGGATTTGCCGGTGACGGCAGCCGCGATGGCGCTGGCGGCAGTGGTGTTGCCGATGCCCATGTCGCCCGCAGCGATCAGGTCGGCTCCCGAGCGTGCGGCCTCGACCGCAAGATTCACCCCTGCGGTGAGGCACTGCTCCGCCTGCCGGGCGGACATGGCGGGTCCCAGGGTGATGTCGCCCGTGCCGTGTCCGGCGCTCAGGCGGCGGAGATCGGGATGATCCTGGATTCCGCCGGCCACCCCCGCGTCCACGATCACCTGTCGAACGCCCAGCAGCCTTGAAAGGACGCTGACCGCCGCACCCCCCTCCAGGAAGTTTTGCACCATCTGTCCGGTGACCGCCTGAGGGTAGCCTGTCACCCCCTGGGCGACCACGCCGTGGTCGGCTGCCGCCACGATGACGGCCTGGCCTCCGATCCGAGGTTTCTCGGTGGCGAAGATCCCGGCCAGTTGAATCGACACCTGCTCAAGGCGGCCCAGGCTGCCTGGAGGCTTGGTGAGACGGAGCTGCCGGGCCTCGGCGCGGCGCCGGGCCTCGGCGTCCGCGGGCTCGATGCGGCGGATGGCTTGTTCGAGCGTGATCGGTTCCATTCGGGATTGGTGGAGCCGTGGAACTCTTCGACAATGCCAGGCCCGGTCGGAGACACGGTTCAAAAGGAAAACTCCAACCCGGCTGTCCCGGTGGCTCCGGGGTTCAGAAAACCGTTCTCATAGTATTGCCTGTCCAGCAGGTTGTCGACCCGGCCGAAAAACCGGAGACTGCGGAATTCCGAAAGAGGCAACCTGTAGCTGGCGCCCAGGTCGATCTTGGTGACGGGGTCGAACCGAAACACCCGGCTGCTGTAGATGCTGGGGTCATAGATCGGCGCCAGGGTGCTGCTGGAGGTCACCCAGTCCAGGTTGAGGAACAGGTTCCGCCCCAGCCACTGGGTTGCCAGCAGGGACCACTGGTGGTCGGGGATCACATAGGATTTCAGAACGTCGCCGATCCGCGGCACCCGCTCGTCGGCGTTGGTGTAGGTGTAGGAAAATCGCAGATCCAGCGATCCGGAAGGACGGACGGTGGTGGTGAGTTCCAGGCCGCGGGCCAGGCCTCCCTGGCTGTTCCGGTAGCCGCCGAACCGCCCGAAGGGGTCGGTGGCGGGGTTGATGCCGCCGGAGAAGTCGAACACGATGTTCTCCTGGATGCGGGTGTAGAACCAGGTCAAGGAGGTTTGCACCCGGTTGCCGAGCAGGGTCTGGTCCAGACCGGCGTCGAAGGCGATGGATCGATCGGGACGGAGCCTCGGGTCTCCGTAAGCTGAATAGCCGAAGCTGGAGAAGTAGGTCCCGAAGCGTTCGTAGAGGGACGGAGACCGATAGCCGTTTCCGACGTGGGCGCGGATCTTGGTCCCGGTTTCGGCTACGAAATAGGCTATCGAACCGTCTCCGGTGTAGGCGGTCGGTGGAGCATCGAAGGTGAATCCCTGGTAGGGCGCCGTTTCCAACGGCTCCAGCAGAGGAGTCTGAAGCGAGAACATCTGGACTCTGAAGGCGGCTGAAAGGTGCAGCCGTCCTTGCAACAGTCTGAGCTGGTCCTGAATATGAAAGGCGTTGGTGCGCTGCGTGACGTCCGCCAGGGAATCGGGGGAGGGCTGCACGGGAAAATTCCGATTGATGAACTGTTCATTCTCGAACTCATAGCCCGCATCGATGAAGTGGTTGTTTCCCACTTGCAAATGGGTGCGGGCGTTGAGGGTCTGCACGCGCCCGCCGAAATCCGAGCGTGTGGTCCCCAGGGGCTGAAAGCCTGGCCCTCCGGGGCCGTTGTGATGGGTCCGATCGGTCCGCAGATTCTGATAGGAGAGACTGTATCCCGTCCGGGGGGTCGGCTGTTGGTTGAACAGGACCGCGCTGGACAGGAATTCGGTGGCAACGCGGGCGTCGGGGTCGTTGAGAGTGGGAATGAACGTGGCCGCTCCAAGTTCCAGTTGGGACAGGGGTGAGCCCGCCTGGTGGAGCTCCACCAGATCGGGAGCCAGCGGCCGGGCCTGGACGATTCCGGTCGCCGTCAGGCCGGGGGCGGTGCTTGGCGACCGGTTGAGCTGGAGGAAGGTGTCGCCACCGTAGAATCGCGCCGAGAGGTTGGCCGTCGCAGAAAGGTTCAGATTCAGCCGCCCCTGAGCTGTGGTGTTGCGGCTGGCGTCGTCGCCGTCGACGCCCCTGGAGATGTTTCGGTGGGCCAGGCCGGTGCTGTAGGTGAACCGGTTCTGCCGGAATCCTCCCGCCAGGCGGGCCCGGCCATGCAGCCGGCCCAGGGATCCCCCCTCGGTCAGCAGGCTTCCCCGGGTGCGGCCGCCGCCTTCCGCGCTCATCATGTTGACCACGCCGCCGATGGCGTGACTTCCGTACAGGGATGAGCCCGATCCCCGCAGCACCTCCACCCGATGGGTATCGGCAAGCAGGAGATGGGACACGAAGGAGGTGGCGTCTCCCTGGGGCGCGGCCACGTCCCGGAAGCGCAGGCCGTCAATCAGAATCGAGGTGTTCTCGACCCGCAGGCCGCGGGTTCGAATGGTCGTCTGGGCGCCGGGCGTCCCCAATTGCTGAATGCGCAAGCCGGGAATCGGCCTCAAGGCCTCGGCCAGGCTGGTCTCCCCCCGTTCTTGCATGTCCGTGCTGTTGATGACCGTCAGGGCCTTCGATACCTCGTCGACCGACTGCGGTCTCCCGGAGGCCGTGACCACGACTTCCTCCCGGCGCACCGCCAATTGCAGGACAATGTTCCGCACCAGTTCCTGACCGGCCTCGACTTGAAGACCGCTCAGGGACACGGGAGCAAATCCCCGGGACTCGACTTCCAGGATATATTCCCCCGGACGCAGCGGCCGAAAGCTGAAACCTCCCGAGGCATCGGTGGTGACTCTCAGGCGCAGGCCGCTGGACCGGTCATGGAGCGTGACCAGGGTGTCCGGCACTAGTGCTTTTTGGGGATCGGTGACGGTTCCGCTAATCGAGGCCGGATCAACGGCCTCGGCGGGCAGGGCGGCGCAGCAGGCGACGAGGCACAAGGCCAGCGTCAACTTTCCGGGTGTGAACTGCATCTGGCAGGTCCTTTCTCCTCCCCCAAGGAGGTGTTCGGGAAGCTTCCCTGAGCCGGTCTCCTGACTTGCGGCCTGACAGGGCCTACTCTCCGTGCCTTCCCACCTTTCGGCAGTGGCCTTCAGACGGATTTCGTTGCCGCTTACAGTTGCTGGGGCAGTGGCGGAATCTCACCGCACTTCCCGTGTTGCTCGGGGCGCATCCAGTGAAAGATTGTCATTGGCCCGAGTAGCCGAGCGCGGATCTCAGGCCTTCATGGATTGGCAAGTCTGCGGTTGAAACGCGGATGGAAAAAACCAGGATGGGCGGTGCGGAAAACCTGCGTGCATGTTCGACCCAGCCGCTCTCGTGCGCAGCGTGCCTCGTCAATCCCAGGGCAGGTCTCCTGACTGACAGCTTGGACACCCGACCGGCTGCCTTCCCATTGCCTGAAGCAACAGTGGCCTGCTTCGCCGGCGAGCTCGCTGATCACAGTGGCGCGACCGTGCGGGAATTGCACCCGCTTCCCTCTTGGCTCGGATTCGAGCACCTTGGGACCAATGGCGAGATCGTAGCAACGCCCCGAAAAGGGCGTCAAGCGTTTTCTGTCGTCTGATGTCCCTCGGGCTGCGGGCGCCCCCTGGCTGGAGCCTCGACGTCGCCACCTACCCAGCGCTGGATCTCACTTGCGGGACGCCGCGTAGGCCCCCCTCCGGATCGACTGCGGGCGGAGCCCTTGTCTCTCCGACTCCCCCTCAAGGGGGGAGTGATACTTGAGTTTCTTGAACGGCGTTTTGCGGAATTGGGGAGCAGACGCCCGGAGATAATCAATTGAAGAATCCTGTCCACCGGCAGTGTCGTGGGTTAAGGGAGAGCCGCGTATGCGGCGGTTGGCGTGGGTTGCCAGAGACAAGGTCGCCTAAAGGTCATCCATATCGAGCAGCGTAGCTGCGGCCTCGTGTCGCCTTGCGGGAGAGCCTCGAGCGGCCTTGGTACGCCGCGTTTGGCAACAAAGGTAGAGTACCGTTGGCAACGGAGGCGGAAGCCTGGGGTCGTGTGAGTTCTGCGTTAACCTAGCCGCGTATGCGGCGGATCAAGAGCCGCGTCTCCGAACGCATGGCCTCCCAAAATCACTGCCCCCTTGAGAGGGAGTCGGTTAGACCGGAGCAGCCCGCGGTCGAGCCGGTGGAGGGCGTGCGGGAAAATCAGCAGCCCGTAGAGCATTGCCCTCGGAAAATTGACCCGCGCCCCGCCATTTGCTAGCATCTGCCGCGGTGAGTGCCAGGTGCTCGTGGCGGTTCTGCGAGTGAAAAGGGAAGCGGGTGCAATTCCCGCACGGTCGCGCCACTGTAAGCAGCGAGTGTTTCAGCACTGCAATTGGCCACTGTTGTTTTCAATCAACGGGAAGGCCGTCTGAAACACCGTGACCTGCGAGTCAGGAGACCTGCCTGGGACCGCGTCCCTCTGAGGTGTCGCTTCGCATGAGAGCGATGGCGCCGCTCCTCTTTTCCCCCTACTCTCACCGAATTCCAGTTTCGCTTTCGAATGCCGTTTCCCGTTTTGGTGCATGGGGGAGGCGCCCGCATGAATCGGGCACGTTTTGGAAGTCGAGGCAGAAGATGAGTCGGTTTTCCGTGCACGGGACGGAGGGGGTGCCGCCGGACCGCCGAGGGATTCGCGTCAATTTGTGGGAGAGTATCCGGATAGGAGCCTGGCTCCGCCGACTGGCCCGCCTGAGCCTGGTTCTGGTGGCAGTCATATTTCTGTGGTCCTGCCAACGGCCGGGGTCGGGTCCCTCGCGAGGTTCAACCGACTCTGAAGAACGTAGCCTTGAGCCGGGCAATCCCAGGCGCATCATCTCTCTCTCCCCCAACGCCACCGACATTTTGGAGGGGGTGGGCGCCTTCGACCGGGTGGTGGCCGTTTCCGACTATTGCTTCTATCCCCCGAGCGTGGCCTCTCTGCCTCGGGTGGGCGGCTGGCAAAATGCCAGCCTGGAGGAGGTGGCCAGCCTGGCGCCCGACCTGGTGGTCATGGCCGAGGTCCAGGCCCCCTTCGTCGACAGCCACCTTCAGGCCCTGGGAATCGAGACCCTGGTGGTGCCGAGCCAGTCGCTGCAGGATGTCTTCACGGCCATCGATGCCGTGGGACGGGGCGTGGGCCGGCAGCAGCAGGCCCGGCGCCTGCAGGACGAGGTTCGCGCCGTTCTGGACAGCGTGGCCGCCCGCACCCGGGATTTGCCCAAACCCTCGGTTCTCTGCGTGGTGGACCGGGTGCCCGGGACCCTGCGCGGTCTCTATGCGGCCACTCAGGGAAGCTACCTGTCCCGGTTGATCGAGATTGCCGGCGGGAGGCCCATAGCCCCGCCCGCCACCTTCAACTACGGCAGGATCGGCAAGGAGGCCGTGGTCACCCTCAATCCCGAGGTGGTGATCGACATGGTGCAGGGAGCCCGGGGGGCCTTTGCCGAAGAACCTGTCGCAATCTGGTCGGAACTGAAGGAGATCCGGGCCGTTCGCCGCGGGCGAGTCCATCCCGTCCGTGCCATGTTTGTCCTTCATGCGTCCCAGTTCGTGGCGCAGACGGCCGAACTCTTCTCCAGGCTGATTCATCCGGAGGTCTTTGGGACTGACGATGTCCGCTGATCCCGTCATGCCGGCCGGCGCCGGCGCTCTCATCGAAGCCCGCGGGCTCCGCTTTGCCTACGAGGCCGACCGGTGGGTGGTCAATGACGTCTCTCTTGAGCTCAAGCGGGGCGCCCTGGCGGCCCTCATCGGCGCCAACGGTTCCGGCAAGTCCACCCTCATCCGCTTATTGGCAGGTCTACGGTCCGCTAACGCCGGAGAAGTTCTTTTTTCGGGGCAACCCCTGCAAGGCATTCCGCGGAAGCGGCTGGCCCGGTCGCTGGCCTACGTTCCCCAGATCAATCCCATGATTTTTCCCTTTACGGCCATGGAAGTGGTGTTGACCGGGAGGAGTCCCTACACGCCCCGCTTCCGCTTCGAGAACCGCCTCGACGTGGAGCAGGCCCTGAAGGCCCTGGCCACGGTCGGCGCTGCTCATCTGGCGCCTCGTCCGGTGACGGAGTTGTCGGGGGGCGAAAGGCAACTGGTGGCCGTGGCCAGGGCTCTGGCCCAGGAGCCGGAGTGTTTGATCCTGGATGAACCCGCGGCCGCCCTGGACCTGAAGCACCGGGCCGCACTCATCCGCATCCTGAGGCAGCTTCGGGACCGGCAGGGAATGACGGCGCTGATGGTGACTCACGACCTGCAGTTGCTGGATCCTGCCTTCGATCGGGTCTTTGCCATCCACCGGGGATCGCTCCTGGCCGAAGGCTCCCCCGGGCAGGTCCTGAGGGACGAGGTGCTGTCCCGGGTCTACGAGGACCCGCAGGTCCGGGCCCGGAAGTTGGAGGGGCGCACCTTTGTCTGGTCCGGCACCTGATCGGCATCGGTGCAACGGAAATCAGGAGGCGAGGATGGATGCTTCACGCCAGGTTCCCGAAGGCGCCGGATCCCGCCAGGAATCCACCGCCGCCTCCCCGCAACCACCCGGGAACGCCTCCCACGCCGCACCCCGCAATCTGGCGCGCCTCCTGATTCTGGTGCTCCTCTTCCTGGCGGCCGCCACGCTGGTTTCCCTCTGGGTGGGCTATCGCCTGCTGGATCTGAGCCTCTTGCGCGAGGACGAGACGGCGCGCTCCCTCTTTTTCCAGTTGCGCCTTCCCCGGGTGGTCATGGCGGGCATCCTGGGAGCCTCCCTGGGCTCGGTCGGGGCCTGCCTGCAGGCCTTCTTTCGCAATCCGCTGGCGGAGCCGTTCACCCTGGGTGTCTCGGGAGGCGGGACCCTGGGGGCCAGCGTGGCCATTGCCTTGGGTTGGGGCATCACCCTGGCCGGGGTGCCCATGGTGTTCCTGGCAGCTTTCGCCGGCTCGGCCGCGGC
Organism: Terriglobia bacterium; assembly: GCA_963665655.1. Lineage (GTDB taxonomy): Bacteria > Acidobacteriota > Terriglobia > Versatilivoradales > Versatilivoraceae > Versatilivorator. The sequence continues at coordinate 571,161 of OY762429.1, read as the reverse complement.
CGTCCTGGTGGTCTACTGGCTCTCGCGAACCGGCGACGTGGTCATGCCCGGCACGCTGCTGCTGGCCGGAGTGGTGGTGAACCTGATTGCCAGCGCCGGGGTGATCCTGATTCAGTACATAGCCGACTACAGCCGTGCCCTTCAGATTCTTCGCTGGACCATCGGGACCATCGACGTGGTGGGATTCGACCGCATCTGGCGCATGCTGATTCTGCTGATTCCGGGCTGGGCGATCCTGTTGGCCATTGCCCGCGACCTGCACCTGCTGGCCATGGGAGAGGAATCGGCGGCCAGCCTGGGAGTCAACGTGCGCCGCTGCGAGCGCCTGGTCTATATCGCTTCCTCCCTGATCGTGGGCGTGGCCGTGGCCGAGGGCGGGACCATCGCCTTCGTGGGCCTGATCATTCCCCATGCGGTTCGCCTGGTGCTGGGCCAGGATGTGCGGCTGGTCCTGCCCTGTTCCTTCCTGGTGGGCGCGGGATTCCTGATGTTGGCCGACGCCCTGGCCCGGACGGCTCTGAACTCGGGTGAATTGCCGGTGGGGGCGGTCACGGCCGTGATCGGAGGGATCACCTTTCTGGGTCTGCTCCGCCGGCAGCGGCGCTTCTCGGCTATTTGAGAGGAGCCTGTCGAGAGCCGGCAGGCCCGGCCTGGCAATGGATCTAGAACACAGATCGGACGTGTTGGGGGAGAATCCGGACGAAGAGGCTACCAGGGACCGGGAGCAGATCGAGCGGCAGCGGCGGAAGATGCGGGATCTGTTGTTGTTCGGCGCTGATGAAGGGAAGGGCTATGACCGGCAAACTCAAGCGGGACTGGGACAGCGGCTATCCCCGCCGCATCGTCTGCCTGACCGAGGAAACCACCGAAACACTCTATCTGCTGGGAGAAGAGGATCGCATCGTGGGCGTCTCGGGATACACGGTGCGCCCCAGGGAGGCGCGATCCAAGCCGAGAGTCTCGGCTTTCACCAGCGCCCGGCTGGACAGGATCGAGCAACTGAGCCCCGACCTGGTGTTGGCCTTCTCCGACCTGCAGGCGGACATCGCCGCCGAGTTGATCCGGCGGGGGTTGACCGTTCTGACTTTCAATCAACGGAGCGTGAAGGAGATCCTGCAGGTGGTGCGGACGCTGGCCGACCTGGTGGGCGTCCCGCAAAAGGGCAGGGCCCTGGTCTCGGAGCTGTCGAGCGGTCTGGAGGCGATCGAGGCCTCGGCCCGCCGCTTTTCCCGCCGGCCGCGAGTGTTCTTCGAGGAGTGGAAGAACCCCTTGATCAGCGGCATTCAGTGGGTGGAAGAGCTTGTGGAGATGGCCGGGGGTGAGCCCGTCTTTCCGGAACTCCGCCACAAGCGGCTGGGGCGGGACCGGATTGTGGATCCGGGCGCCGTGCTTTCCCGCGACCCGGAGGTCATCGTCGCATCCTGGTGCGGGGTCAAGGTCAACAAGGACCGGATCAGGCAGCGAGCCGGCTGGTCGGAGATGGCCGCCGTCCGCCACGGGCGGATCTACGAGATCAAATCGACCTACATCCTGCAGCCCGGACCGGCGGCTCTGACAGAGGGTCTGCGGCAACTCCACCTCATCCTGGCCCGTGTCGGCGGCCTTGAGGTGGATGTTCGGCTCAGGCCGAGCGAGCGGGTGGACCCCGACCTGGAATCTCGGGTGCCTCCTGTCTGAAACCCTTTTGAGGTGTTGTCCACGAAGGCGAACGACGAACCACGAATGGACAGGAATGGACACGAATAAGATGAATATTGAGCCTCTTGCAAATTCTTCAGTAAGCGGGATTTATTACCGGGAAAGGTTGTGATCCCCGGGAGGTGGCGTCCGTTCCCCAATTTCCCTTAACGTCCTTCAAGAAACTCGAGTGCGCTGAATCCGGCTCCTGGCCCGATTCCCGGGCAGGATGGAGTTGAAGGCGGTCCATCAGTCTCCGTGTCTATTGGTGTTCATTCTCGTCTGTTGCCGGTTCACAGGTTCTCTCCTTGTGGCCCGGACAGTTCGCGGCCGCCAGTTGCCAGGCTCCATCAGCCCAGCCGGCGCCGGAGGCTCAGCCGGGCGATGGTCCACAGGATCTTGAATCCCGCCTTGACCGTTCCGGAGAGCGTCCCCGAAACCTTGGAGCGGCCCAGCCGCGGCCGGTAGCTGACGGGAATTTCCACCACCCGGAGTCCCTGCTGCAGGGCCTTGACCTGCATTTCCACCGTCCAGCCGTAGGTTCGATCCTGCATGTCGAGCCTGGACAGGGCCTCCCGGCGAATGGCCCGAAAGGGTCCCAGGTCGGTGTAGGCGTGGCCATGGATCAGTCGAATGATGGCAGTGGACAACCAGTTGCCGAACCGCTGCTGCGGGGTCAGGGAACCGGGTTCCGGGGATCCCCGCGTCCGGGAGCCCAGCACCAGGTCCGCCTGGTGCTCCTCCAGGGCCTGGAGCAGATCTCGGGCCTGGGCAGGGTCGTCGCTGTAATCGCCGTCCAGAAAGAGAACCACCTCGGCAGCCCGGGGCAGGGCGGCGATGCCGGCCAGACAGGCGGCGCCGTAGCCGCGGTCGGGTTGGGAAACCACCCGGGCGCCGGCCTCTCGCGCCTTCATGGCGGTCCGATCGGTGCTCCCGTTGTCGACCACGATGATCTCGGAGACCAGGTCTCGGGGAATGTCGGCAACGACTCGGGCGATCCCCGGCTCCTCGTTGCAGGCGGGAATGATGACGGCGGCTGGACGGATTGGCATGACGGCGGCTCCGAGGGTCCGCGGAGGATCGCATTATACGCAATCCCGGCCGGCCCTGAAATGTGGTATAAACACGCGACCCCGAGCAGGGTCGGGCTTGTTTGAGGCCGTCCGGTTTCATCCTGAATCAGCAAGAGGGAACCATCCATGGAAGCGGTGCTCGCCCTGGAAGACGGCCTGGTTTTCGAGGGAAAGTCCATCGGCGCCAGGGGCGAGACATTCGGCGAAGTTGTTTTCAATACCTCCCTGACGGGCTATCAGGAAATTCTTACCGACCCCTCCTATGCCGGTCAGATCGTGGTGCTGACCTATCCCCTGATCGGCAATTACGGGGTCAATTCGGAAGATGAGGAGTCTCGCCGACCCTTTGCCGAGGGGCTGGTGGTGCGGGAAGCCACCGACAGCGGCGACCACTGGCGCCTGGAAGAGACCCTGCCGGACTACCTGGAGAAGCACGGCATCGTAGCCATCGCCGAGATCGACACCCGGGCCCTGGTGCGCCACATCCGGCAGCAGGGCGCCATGCGCGCCGCCATCGCCAGCGGGGAGGTGGATCGGAAGCTCCTGGTCGAAAAGGTGCGCCGGACGCCGGAGATGGTGGGACGCGATCTGGCCAGCCGGGTCAGTTGCCGCAAGTCCTACCGCTGGGAGGAGCCGTCGGTGGATATCGGTGCCGCCGAGTCCTCCCGAAACACTTCCGGTCCGGATGCGGGCGAGGCGCCGCTGCGGGTGGTGGCCCTGGACTTCGGAATCAAGCGCAACATCCTGCGGCTGATGGTGGACAGCGGGTTCGAGGTGACGGTGGTTCCGGCCAGGACCAGCGCGGCCCAGATCCTGGAGATGAACCCGGACGGGGTCTTCCTCTCCAACGGTCCGGGAGACCCGGAGCCGGTGGCCTATGCGATCCGGACGGCTCGGGACCTGATCGGGAAGAAGCCGATTCTGGGGATCTGCCTGGGCCATCAGATCCTGGGTCTGGCCGTAGGCGCCAGCACCTACAAGCTGAGATTCGGCCACCACGGCGGCAACCACCCCGTGATGCGCATGCAGACGGGGCAGGTCGAGATCACCGCTCAGAACCATGGCTTTGCCGTGGATGTCTCCTCCCTGCCTGAATCCATCGAAGTGACCCACGTCAACCTCAACGATCAAACCCTGGAGGGATTCCGTCACCGCAGCCAGCCGCTGTTCTGCGTCCAATACCATCCGGAATCCTCCCCGGGCCCGCACGATTCCCGCTACCTGTTCCGGGAGTTCAAGCGGGTGATCCGTCAGCACCGGAGGGAGAGCGGGACCTCCTTCGCCTGGCGAGACTGAATGCCCAAGAGATCGGACATCAAGAAAATCCTGGTCATCGGCTCGGGACCGATCGTGATCGGCCAGGCCTGCGAGTTCGACTACTCCGGGACCCAGGCCTGCAAGGTCCTCAGGTCCGAGGGTTACCGGGTGGTTCTGGTAAACTCCAATCCCGCCACCATCATGACCGACCCCGAGTTGGCCGACCGGACCTATATCGAGCCCCTGACACCGGAGTTCCTGGAGGCCATCATCCTGGAGGAGCGGCCCGACGCCCTGCTGCCCACCGTGGGCGGGCAGACGGCGCTCAACCTGGCGGTGGCGTTGTCGGAGAAAGGGGTTCTGGACAGGCAGGGAGTCGAGCTGATCGGAGCTCAGATCAAGTCGATCCGGGTGGGGGAAGATCGGCTGCTCTTCAAGGAAGCCATGAGGGAGATAGGCCTGGAGACGCCGCGAAGCGGGGTGGCCTACGACTTCCAGGAGGCCCGCCGGATCGTCAGGGAGGTGGGGTACCCGGCCATTATCCGGCCCTCCTTCACCCTGGGGGGAACGGGGGGCGGCATCGCCTACAACGCCGAGGAGTTCGAACAGCTGGCCAAGAGGGGGCTGGATCTCAGTCCGGCCCACGAGATCCTGATCGAGGAGTCGGTCATCGGTTGGAAGGAGTTCGAGCTGGAGGTGATGCGCGACCTGAAGGACAACGTGGTGGTGATCTGCAGCATTGAGAACTTCGATCCCATGGGGGTCCACACCGGGGATTCCATCACCGTGGCTCCGGTGCAGACCCTTACCGACAAGGAATACCAGGTCATGCGGAACGCCGCCATGCGAATCATTCGCAAGGTGGGGGTGGAGACCGGAGGCTCCAACATCCAGTTCGCCGTCAATCCGCGGGATGGCCGCCTGGTGGTGATTGAAATGAATCCCCGGGTCTCGCGAAGCTCGGCCCTGGCCTCCAAGGCTACCGGGTTCCCCATCGCCAAGATCGCCGCCAAGCTGGCGGTGGGACTCACTCTGGACGAGATTCCCAACGACATCACCCTGAAGACCCCGGCATGCTTCGAGCCCACCATCGACTACGTGGTCACCAAGATCCCCAAGTGGGCCTTCGAGAAGTTTCCGGAGGCCGAGCCGCTGCTGGGAACCCAGATGAAGTCGGTGGGGGAGGTCATGGCCATCGGCAGAACCTTCAAGGAGTCGCTGCTGAAGGCCCTGCGCTCCCTGGAGACCGGGCGCAAAGTAGGGTCGCAGAAGCTGGACCCCGACCAGATTCGGGAAAAGCTGATCGTTCCCAATCCCGACCGCCTCCTCTATCTGCGTTTCGCTTTCGAGAGGGGCCTCTCGGTGGAAGAGGCCTATCAGTACACCCATATCGATCCCTGGTTTCTGCAACAGGTTCGGGAGGTGTCTCAACTGTCGACCGGGTTGCGGGGAGCAGAGCTGGCGGCGATCCCTCCCCCGCAGCTCAGGCAGGCCAAGCGGCTGGGATTCTCCGACCAGTACCTGGCCTGGCTGACGGGTTCCACGGCCGCCGAAGTTCACCAGCGGCGTCAGGGTCTCGATCTCCGGCCGGTATACAAGCGGGTCGACACCTGCGCGGCCGAGTTCGAGTCCTTCACGCCCTACCTCTATTCCACCTACGAGCAGCAGTGCGAGGCCGAACCTTCCGAAAGAAGAAAGATCGTGATCCTGGGCAGCGGCCCCAATCGGATCGGGCAGGGCATCGAGTTCGACTACTGCTGCTGCCACGCCTCCTTCGCCCTCAAGGAAGACGGCTTCGAGACCATCATGGTGAACTGCAATCCCGAGACCGTTTCGACCGACTACGACACTTCCGATCGACTCTACTTCGAGCCGCTGACCTTTGAAGACGTCATGCACGTGGTGGAACGGGAGCGGCCGGAGGGGGTGATCGTGCAGTTCGGCGGGCAGACCCCCCTGACCCTGGCCCTGCCCCTGCAGCGGGCCGGCGTCCCCATCATCGGCACCTCCCCCGAGTCCATCGACCTGGCGGAAGACCGCAAGCGATTCGGCCGTCTGCTCTCGGGCATGGGAATCCCCCAGCCTCCTTCCGGCACGGCCACCTCGTTCGGAAAGGCGGCCGCCATCGCCGAGCGCATCGGCTACCCCGTCCTGGTCCGGCCCTCCTATGTCCTCGGGGGACGCGCCATGGTAATCGTGCACGATGACCACACCCTGGAGCGATACATCAGCGAGGCCGTGGGCGTCTCTCAGGACCGCCCCATTCTCATTGACAAGTTCCTGGAGGATGCCTTCGAGGTGGACGTGGACGCCGTGGCCGACGGCCGGCGGGTGGTGATCGGGGGCATCATGGAGCATATTGAGGAGGCCGGGATCCACTCGGGGGACAGCTCCTGCGTGCTGCCCACCTACATGGTCAAGCCCGAACACCTGGAGACCATGCGCGACTACACCCGCCGACTGGCCCTGGAACTGAAGGTGGTGGGATTGATGAATGTGCAGTACGCCATCAAGGAGGATGTGGTCTACGTATTGGAAGTCAATCCAAGAGCCTCGCGCACCGTGCCCTTCGTGAGCAAGGCTACCGGGGTCCCTCTGGCCAAGCTGGCGGTCCGGCTGATGACGGGCCGCCAACTGGACGAGTTCGGTCTGGAGGACGAGCTGCCGGTCAACGACTTCTTCGTCAAGTCCCCGGTTTTCCCTTTCTTGAAATTCCCGGGTGTTGATACCATTCTGGGCCCCGAGATGAAGTCTACCGGCGAGGTGATGGGCGTTTCCGACAGCTTTGGGCAAGCCTACGCCAAGGCCCAGCTCAGCGCCGGCTCGGTGTTGCCCCGGTCCGGCACCGCCTTCATCAGCGTGAACGATCAGGACAAGCTCAACGTGCTCCCGATTGCCCGGCGGCTGCACGATCTCGGATTTCGCTTGATCGCCACCGGAGGCACCCGGCAGGCCCTGGCCGGGCAGGGCATTCGCGTCGAGTCGGTCTACAAGGTCAACGAGGGGCGGCCCCATGTCGTCGACCTCATCAAGAGCGGCCAGGTGGACCTGATCCTGAACACGCCGCTGGGCAAGGACTCCTTCTTCGATGAACGCGCCATCAGGCGCGCTGCGGTCCAGCACAACGTGCCCTGCATCACCACGCTCTCGGGCGGTGCGGCGGTGGCCAGCGGCATCAGCGCGCTGCAGCAGAATCGGCGGGACGTGCGCGCCTTGCAGGACTATCATCGGAATGAGGAATGATGAATGAGGAATGAGGAATGGCACGATATTTTCTGACCGGTGCTCAAGGGTGCATCGGGACCTGGATCGTCCGCAACCTGATTGATGGGGGCAACCAGGTCTTCATCTATGACCTGGATGTGGAACCCAAGAGGCTCTCCATGCTGCTTTCCCCGCAGGAGTTGAGCGGGATTCACTTCATTCAGGGGGATATAGCCGATTACGATCGGCTGAAGGGCGAGATGCAGCGGAACAGCGTGACCCACGTCATTCACCTGGCGGGGCTGCAGGTTCCCGTCTGCCGGGCCAATCCCAGATTGGGCGCCCTGGTCAACGTGGTGGGCACGGTCAACGTGTTCGAGGCCGCCCGGTCGCTGCCGGAGCCGATCCAGGGATTGGCCTATGCCAGCTCGGCAGCCGTTTTCGGTCCGCAGGAAGACTACGGGGACGGGCCCGTGGGCGAAGGCGTCCAGTTGATTCCACGGACCCACTACGGGGTTTTCAAGCAGTCCAACGAAGGCAACGCCCGGGTGTTTTTCCTGGACCACGGGTTTTCGAGCGTGGGTCTGCGTCCCCATGCCGTCTACGGGGCGGGGCGGGATTTCGGGATCACCTCCGGTCCCACCACGGCCATGAAGGCTGCGGCCCTGGGCCGGCCCTTCGAGATTCAATTCGGCGGACCGGTGTCGATGTTGCTGGTGGATGACGTGGCCAAGATCTTCATCGGGTGTGCCGAAAGCCCCAAGACCGGGGCGCGAGCCTACAACATTCGTGGAGACCTGGTAACGGTGGAGGAGGTCATCCAGGCCATCGAAGAGGTGGTCCCGAGTGCCCGGGGGATGATCCGTTGCAAGGCGAATCCCCTGGCCATCGCCAGCAATTTCAGCCAACAGGGCTTGAAGCAGGAACTGGGTCAGGTGCCGGCCACCCCGCTGAAGCAGGGCATCGAGCAGACAGTGGAGATCTTCAGGCGCCTGCACCGGGAAAACCGACTGGACCTTTCCGACCTCGAAGCTTGATTTGGCTCCCGCCACCATCAGGCCCGATCCAATAATCCCCATTCGCCATGCAAACAAAACACGCCAGTAAAACCAATTCGGAGAAGAAGCTGCTGGATCGCCGGGGGTTCCTGGCGGCTTCGGCCGCCCTGGGAGCCGGTCTGCTGCAGCTCGGCGGCTGTTCTCTTGGCGGCGGCAAGTCCCGGGAACTCAGAGGAAAGACCTATTCGGTGCAAGTCGATGGGGAGGGGGGTCTCAGTGTCCATCAGAAGGGCGGAGAGGCGGTCTGGGAGAGTTCCGCCGGCTTGAAGCCCCAACTGGTTCTGGCCCCCGACGCCACCGGCAAGGAGCGGACCCTGGGCTTTGGGGAGGCCGGCGTCAAGGAGCGGAAGCCCTTCGAGGAAGGCCGCCACCGGGGCTACCGGACCCGATTGGGCTCGTTTCCCGGCACCGATGTGGAAATCGAGCTGGTGCACGCCCTGGATTCCGAGACGGATGAGCTGCTGGTCCGCCTGGAGCAGACCGGTGGCCGGGACCGCATCCAGCGGGTGAACCACTTCTATCGCATCGAGAAGCCCACCAGCGAGGGCGGCTATCTGTTGGTCCCCCACGGCTCCGGCTATTTGATTCCGGCCGAGATGGCCGAGAAGATGCCCAAGGGGGATTCGGTTCGCGGCAACCTGGTGGGGGGACGCTACAGCCTGCCCCTGTTCGCCCTGGTCAAGGGACGCCACACCCTCTACCAGATCGTGGAGACCTTCTGGGACTGCAGCGTGGAGGTCGACCACCTCCCGGGCGAGGTTTCGCTGGTGGACTTCAACTGGCTGGCGTCGCTGGGAGAACTCGGCTACGCCCGGCAGTTCCTGATGCGCTTCGCCCAGGACCTGGACCACGTGGGCATCGCCAAGGCTTACCGCCGCTATGCCCGCGACAAGGGGTTCTTTCGGACATTGGCTGACAGGGCCAGGCAACTGCCTGCGATCGACCGATACCTCCGAGGCTTTGAATTCCGCTGGGTTTACTGGAGGTCCCGAGACGAGTCGCGAGTCCTGAAAGACCTGCAGCGCTGGACGCGTCACGGCCTGCCCGTCAATTTCTTTTTTCCCAAGTGGTCTCCCGGCACCACCGCCCGCACCGATGCCAGCGCCTGGCAGGCCTTTCTGCGCCGGCGGCCGGTGGAGGGGGGCTGGAGAAGGCTGAGGCGCCTGGCCGACCGGGCTCGGCGATACGGGGCCCTGATCAAGGTCTTCATCAATCCCAATACCAACCTGAAGGGAGCCCCCGGCTACGACCCGGCCCGGTCCTCGCGGGACCGGTCAGGAGAGCTGCATCCCAGGCCCAGATTCTGGGGTGACGGCCTCAGCCCCCAGTTCGGACCCGAGTCCTTGCGGCGCGCGCTGGACTACGCCAAGTCGCGGGGTTTCGAGCCCGATGCCCTCTATTTCGACGGATACGCCTTTCACGGCGGCCACCGGGAGGACTTTTCTCCGGACCACCCGGTATCTCGAAAGCTGGCCATCGAGAAGCAGATCGAGTGCTTCCGGGAGACGCGGAAGCGGGGCATCATCCCGGGCGCCGAACTGGCCCGGTTCTGGTGCGTCTCGGAGTGCGATTTCTTCTTCTTTACCGACTGGTCCCGAGACCGGCTGGCGGTGGGAGAGCCGATCCCCTGGTTCCAGCTCGTCTTTCACGAGTGCTACGCGGCCTGCTTCTCGGGCGGGGGATACGGCCGCTACGACTGGCCGGAGGACAAGAACCCCCGCCTGTACGAACTCCTCTTTGCCGCTGCCCCGTCCTACAACTGGATGCTGCCCTACGGGGACGAATTTCCCGGAACCGGATTGGAGGACGGCGTTCCGGTCCGGGACTGGGGGACCGCCCCCATGCGGCGGCGCATCCAGTGGCTGCAGCGCTGGAGCGCCTATTTCCGGAAGACCGCCCACGCCGAAATGACCTCTCACCGGTTCCTCAACCCCGAACGCAGCCTGCAGCGCCTGGAGTTCGACAACGAAGTCACGGCCGAGTTCGATTTCTCCGCAGGGCTCTGCCGAATTCAGGGCGTGGAAGGCTTCAGCGGGGATTGGGAAAAGCCCCATGAGGGGACGCTCTGAGCAGGGCTCAACGGCGAGGACAGGCACTTGGCCCGGGATTAACGACGCCGCGGTTTGGCGTCCAATGATCAACCCTTCTCAGAATCTACTTGCGGCGTTCTCTAAAGAGAGCCTCTTGCAAATTCTTCAGTAAGCGGAATTTACTACCGGGAAGGGTTGTGATCCCCGGGAAGTGGCGTCCGTTCCCCAATTTCCCTTAACGTCCTTCAAGAAACTCGAGTATCACTCCCCCCTTGAGGGGGAGTCGCAGAAGCCGAGCCAAATGGCGAAGGCTGATGCGGTGGGGGGCGACGCCGGCGCCACCTACCCAGCGCCGGATCTCACTTACGGGACGCCGCGTTGGCCCCCCTCCGGATCGACTGCGGGCGGAGCCCTTGCCTCCGACTCACCCTCAAGGGGGGAGTGACCCGAGCATTCCGAAAGAAAGCCGCATCGAGCGCCGGAATATCGGAATAATCGATATTCGCGTCGCTCATCGCGTCAAGGCGTTTCAAGTCGCTCTTGGTAGGCTTTTTCTTCACGGCGATTGCCCTTTCTCATCGAGATTATCCGTTGTGCACCCGCAGGGCCATGCCGTCGGCGCCGCTGTCGGCGGCGCCGCTCAGCACGCCGCTTTCCGAGTCGATCCCAATGGCGTGAACCAGGGCGAATCCGCCGTGGCTGACGGGCATTCGCTGGATGGGGTGCTTCTTGCGGACCTCTGCGCAGACTCCTTCCGGAATGCGAGCCTGGCAGGTGATGGCGTCCACCTGGCAGTCGAAGCGGGGCGCCAGAACCGCCTCGGTGACCGGCATGCCGAAGTCGACGTGATTGAGGATTACCGAGAGCACGGCGGTGATGATCCGGGTGGCGCCGGGAGCTCCCAACACCAGGATCGGTTTCCCGTCCCTCGAGACAATGGCCGGCGTCATGCCGGTGGTGCGTCCCTTGCCGGCCAGAATGCTGTTGGGGTGGCCGGCATAGGGGTGGAAGTTGATCATGGAATTGTTGTACATGAAGCCCAGTCCCGGCGTGATCACGCCGGACGAGGTGCCCAGGGAATGCGTCAGGGAAACCCGATTCCCCCAGCGGTCGACGACGCTGACGTGGGTGGTGTCGGTGGAGCCCGTCTGGACCCGGAAAGGCTCGATTTCCTTCCCCGAGTCGATGACCTCCCGCCACTGCCGGGCCCGCTCCTTGGAAACCAGCCACTCCTGGGGAACCTTCACGAAATGGGGATCTCCCAGATAGCGGTTTCGATCGGCGAAGGCGGCCTTCATGGCCATCGAAACCAGGTGGATGTAGGCCGGGGAATTGTGGCCCAGCCGCGCCAGGTCGTAGCCTTCCAGGATGTTGAGGATGGCTGCCAGGGTGGCTCCTCCGTGGGGAGCCGGCGCCGTATGGACGAGGAGGTCGCGGTAGCGCGCCACCACCGGAGGCTCGTCCCGGACCTGGTATCGGGCCAGGTCTTCCGGGGTGATCCAGCTCTGGTGAGCCTCCAGGTCGGAGGCCATGTTCCGGGCCATCTCGCCCAGGTAGAAATCCTGGGGTCCCTCTCGGGCAAGCCGCTGCAGCGTGCGCCCATAGTCGGGGTTGCGCAGGCGGTCTCCCGCCTCGTAGGTGCTGCCGTCGGGCCTCAGGTAGATCCTGCTTGCCTCGGGGGTGGCTGCCAGCTTGTGTTGTAGCGAAGTGGTTTCGTAGTAATGGGGCTTGTCCCTCCAGCGGGTGGCCATGGAGGTGCTGACCTGCCACCCCTCCTCTGCCAGCTCGATGGCCGGCTGCAACAGTTCGCCCCAGGGCCGGCTGCACCAGCGGCTGTGAATCGTCTCCAGGCCGCGGATGGTTCCCGGAGTGCAGATCGACCGGTAGCCGTCTTCATTGACCTGGTTCCGGAGCTGGAATCCCCAACCGCCGGGGTTGGGGCCGATCACCTGCGATTCCCACATTTCGGGTCGAACCCTGGAACCGGCCAGCGCGGGTGCATCCAGGATGGGAAGGGGCTCGGTCGTCCGCCCCAGCCAGCAGTTCAGCAGCAGGTAGCCGCCCACTCCGCAGGAATGGGGATCCACCAGGAACTGGATCCAGGCGCAGGCGAGGGCGGCATCGAAGGCGTTGCCTCCCGCCGCCAGCACTTTGGCGCCCTGCTCAACCGCTTCCGGCTGAGGGGCCACGATCATTCCAGGCATTGCACTCCCCGCATAGGCTACGGCAGCGAACGCCCCAAGTATGCAGAGGTTCCCGGGCGAGGGAAACCCTTTTTTGGCAGTGGGCCGTAAACTGGTTGCTTGGCGTCTGCCCCCCACCGCATCAGCCTTCGCCATTCGGCTCGACTGTATCACTCCCCCCTTGAGGGGGAGTCGGACAAGGGCGAAGCCCGCCGTCGAGCTGGTGGGGGGCCAACGCGGCGTCCCATTGGCGTCGCCCGCAGTCGATCCGGAGGGGGCAATCGCGTCGCCCCGTGAGTGAATTTCTGGCACCTTGGGTTTTTCCCAAACGTCTCTGTTTTCCGAGTCCTTGCAGCCAACCAGTAGCGGATCCCAAGACCTCCCGCCTTTCCCAAACCGGGCTTAACGCGTACACTCTTCTTCAGGAGCCCAATCCTCCGGTGAGAATGGGTTGGCTGGGGCTTGAGCGAAGCCGGATACTCCTTGCGGGAAGCCGGCATCCAACGGACCATGGACAAACTCTTGCCGACCTGTGATGGAGGCAACTGATGAGCTATCGAGACATCCTGCAAAAGATTCGGCTCGCCTTTCCCCAGCCGGTCTCCGACCCGATCCACGATTCCTATTTCGTTCACTCCATCATGCGGGCCCTGGATCAGGTCGATGGACTCAAGACGAAGCTGCCGATTCTCGGTTCCGTGGTGTCTGCCGACTTTGAGCAGGCACGAAGGACCCCCTTGCCCGCTACGATGTCCTCCGTCGAGCAGGTGACCTCCGACCTGGTGGGCTATCTTCGCGGCATGACGATCTTCGGCCATCCTCACACCCAACAGAATGTCGTTCCTCCACCCACTATTTCGAGTCTGATCGGCGTGCTGCTGGCTTCCCTGCACAACCCCAATCTCGCCTGGGACGAATACAGCCGACTGGTGGCTTTGGCTGAAGCCGAGGCGCTCGGCATGACGGCGCAACTGGTCGGGTACGATCCGGGACAGTCGGGTGGCGTTTTTACCTTCGGGGGGACCGGCACCACTCTCTACGGGGTAAAGATCGGATTGGAGAAAGCCTGCCCGCAGACCATGCGGAAGGGCAGATCCGAGGACGCGGTGGTCTTCGTTTCGGATGCCGGACATTACTGTGCCCACAACGTCGCCGGTTGGCTGGGCATGGGCGCCGAAAACCTGGTCACCATTCCCACCACGGACGACAACGAAATGGACCTGGCTCTCTTCGAACAGGAGGTCAGGAGGGCATTGGCGAGCGGGAAGAAGATCGCCGCCGTTATAGCGACCCTGGGCACCACCGATGCCTTCGGATTGGATGACTTGCAGGGAATCGTGAGCCTGCGGGATGCCTGGGTGGAGGAATTCAAGCTCGACTACCGTCCCCACGTTCACGCCGATGCCGTCATCGGCTGGGCCTGGTCCGTTTTCAACGACTACGATTTCGAGAGCAATCGGCTGGGTTTTCGTCCGCGGACCCTCAGGGCTCTGGCGGGCGCCTGCCGCCGAATCCGCCACCTGGCACTGGCCGATTCCGTTGGCGTCGATTTTCACAAGACCGGCTTTGCACCCTACGTTTCCAGCCTGGTTCTCTTCCGGGATCGGGAAGACCTGCGCCTGGTGGCGCGGCCTGCCGAGCAGATGCCCTACCTCTATCATTTCGGAGACCATCGTCCCGGCACTTTCACGCTCGAGACGACCCGGGCGGGGACGGGTCCCCTGGCAGCGCTCGGAAACTACCGGTTGTTGGGGAAGCAGGGACTGCAGGTCATCCTCGGATACATCGTGGAGATGGCCCAGCTCCTGCGGGAGCACCTGGAAGGGCACGAAGGAACCACCGTATTGAACCGCGAGAATTTCGGGACCGTGACCCTGTTCAGGGCCTATCCCGCCGGTGTGGATACGTTCGCCATCAAGCGCCAGGAATTCAATGACCCCGCTTACCGGGATGTCCTGATCTCCAACAACGACTACAACCGGGCCATATTCCAGTACGTGCATTCCGAAGCCATGGCCGGGCGGGGCGCGGTTATTTCCTCCACCGACTGCTACAGGCTCACCACCTACCGGGAACCCATCTTCGCCCTGAAGTCCTATATCCTGTCGCCGTTTGTGGAGGAAGGCGATATCGAAGTGGTTGTGGCAAAAGTCCTGGAAGCCAGAGAGAAAGTCTCCTGAGAATGCCGGCGATATTTTTTGGACTCGCCCTTGCGCGGTGAAACGGAAGTTTGATCTCATTGCGTTCCAATGCGCTGATCCTGAACGGCCGGGCCGTTCTCCGCAGGGCGAGCCGGGCCGCCGCCGAGCGGGAAAGGCGCCCGGTTGCTTGCCCCGGAAACCCTGCCCATGAGACTGCATCGACTGGTTTACATCCCCGGGCGGCAATTGGGAACGCTGCTGGGTCTGCTGAGCCTGTGCGTGGTTCTCTGGATCCTGACGCCCTATTTCCTGACCCTCTCGAACCTGCTCAACGTCGTGGAGCAGTCTTCCGTGATCGCCATCATGGCGGCCGGAATGACCTTCGTCATCATCACCGCCGGAATCGACCTCTCGGTGGGTTCGGTCCTGGCCCTGTCGGGCGTGGTGATGGCCACGCTGTTGCAGGCCGGCGTTCCGCTCCCACTGGCCCTGACGGCCAGCCTGGCCACCGGATTTCTCTGCGGCCTGCTCAACGGCGTCCTGATTACCCGCGGGCGGCTCCCGCCCTTCATTTCGACCCTGGGCATGATGAGCGTCGCACGGGGCGCCGCCCTGCTGGTGACCCAGGGGCGGCCGGTTTCCGGTTTCTCGGAATCCTTTCGACACCTGGCTTCGGGCGAGGTCCTCTACGTCCCGATTCCCATCCTCATCATGCTGCTGGTCTATCTTGCGGCGGCGGTCCTGCTGGGGAAGACCGGCTTCGGACGCCATGTCTACGCCATTGGCGGCAACGAGGAGGCGGCCCTTCTGTCGGGTGTCGACGTCCGGAAGCTCAAGGCCCTGGTCTACGGCATTTGCGGAATGCTGAGCGGGTTGGCCGCCGTCATCCTGACGGCCCGTCTCAACTCGGCCCAACCCATTGCCGGCATCATGTACGAGCTGGATGCCATCGCCGCCACCGTGATCGGGGGAACCAGCCTGATGGGCGGCGAGGGCACCGTTTTCGGGACCCTGGTGGGAGCCCTGATCATGGGGGTTCTGCGAAACGGGCTGAATCTTCTGGATGTCTCTTCCTTCGTGCAGCAGATCGTCATCGGTTCGGTGATCATTCTGGCCGTGCTGGTGGACATGTTTCTCAAGAATCGCAAGGCATAGCCCGCCGGTGGCTCAGACCGGCCAGCAGGCAAAAGGGATCTCTGCGAAGGGGCGCGAAGAACACGAAGGGACAGGAAGAGAGGGAAACCATGAATTCAAGCAAGCGTCCCGCTCGTCGTCCGATCCTGATGTTGCTTGCCACGGTCTGCCTCGGCCTGACCGGGCTGCAGTGCGGGCGGGAAGCCGGACCCTCCGCCGATGATCCCGTCATCGCCCTGGTGATGAAGACGCTCAATCACCCCTATTTTCTCGATATGCAGCGGGGCGCCAGGGAAGCTGCCCGCAATTTGAACATCCGACTGGTGATACAGGCCGCCGAGCGGGAGATAGACGTCGAAAAGCAGATGCAGATCGTGGAGAACATGATCCAGAGGAGGGTGTCGGCCCTCTGCATTGCCCCCAGCGGCTCGCGGGAGATCGTGCCCGTCATCGTGAAGGCCAATCGAGCCGGGATTCCGGTCCTGATCGTGGATACCCGCGTCGACCAGGAGGCGCTGAATGAAGCGGGAGGCGAGATTGCCGGATTCGTCGGGGCCGACAACCTGAGGGGAGGCCGGATGGCGGGTGAATACCTGGCGGAGCAGTTGAACGGCCAGGGGAAGGTGGCCATTCTGGAGGGGATCCCCGGACATGAAACCGGGGACTCGCGCCTGCGGGGCTTCCACCAGGTGATCCGGAATCACCCGGGCATCCAGGTGCTGTCGTCTCAGACCGCCAACTGGGAGCGGGCCCAGGGATATACCGTGTTTCAGAACATGCTCCAGGCGAGGCCCGACATCGAGGCCCTTTTCTCCTGCAGCGACATGATGGCCCTGGGCGCCATCGAGGCCATCGCCGAGGCCGGGCGGGAAGGGTCCATCGTGGTGGTGGGTTTCGACGCGGCCAGAGAAGCCAGGGAGGCGGTCCGGCAGGGCAGGTTGCTGGCCACCGTGGCCCAATACCCCTACGACATGGGCAAACGGGTGGTCGAAAACGCCGTCGAGGTTCTCAAGGGCAACCCGATCGAGAAGGATGTCGAGGTGCCGATTCGACTGATTACCCGGGAGGTTCTGGACGCCGAGGGATGACTTTGGGGGGCGGGAGACGGACCGGCCCGGCGGTTCCACGGGAGGTCGCGGTCATCGCTTGGGTCGGGCGAATCGCCGTTTCCCGACACCCTTTTCCCTGGACAGCGCCAGGGTTATTCATTACCATGCGGCCTGTTTCGGAAAACGAATTCATCAGGTCTCGGGCTCCGTGCGATCCGGATCCGCAAACCCCGCCAGGTTCGGAAGAAAGCAACGGTAGTGGACACCCGGAGGTGCCGCGGAAACACCCGGGACCTGGCCAGCTCAGGGTCGTTTCCGGACCGGCGGCTCACTTCCCCAATCTCCCGCCCGTGGTTCCGATTCTCCCGATTCCAGTGGATTGCGAGACCCCGCTCGATTCACGATTGCGGGATCCCTGCCTGCCGGTTCCGCGGGCGAACGGCCCCGACCCTGCGCCGGGCGGCGGGCGGCTGTGAAGACGAAGGATCTTGAGACAGGTTCATGAGTTATCAGGTTCTGGCCCGCAAGTGGCGGCCGCAAACCTTTGCTGAAATTGTGGGGCAGGGAGCCACGGCGGAGACCCTCAAGAACGCCATCTCCCAGAATCGCATCGCCCATGCCTATCTGTTTGCCGGGGCACGGGGAGTGGGCAAGACCACCACGGCCCGCATTCTGGCCAAGGCGCTGAACTGCCGGCAGGGCCCCACCGTCAATCCCTGTAACGACTGCGCTTCCTGCCGGGAAGTGACTTCGGGTCAATCCATCGATGTTCTCGAGATCGATGCGGCCTCCAACCGCGGCATTGACGAGATTCGTGAACTGCGGGAAAGCGTCAGATACCGGGCGGCGCGGGATCGCTACAAGGTTTTCATCATCGATGAAGTTCACATGCTCACCACCGAGGCATTCAACGCGCTGCTCAAGACCCTGGAAGAACCTCCTGCGCACGTGGTCTTCATCCTGGCCACCACCGAGTTGCACAAGGTTCCCGGAACCATCCTTTCCCGTTGCCAGCACTTCAACTTCCGCGCCATCGGCTTCCGGGAGATTTTTGAGCGCTTGGCGTTGATCGCCGGCGAAGAGCAGGTCCGGATCGGGGAGCGGGCCCTGAGCGCCATTGCGCGGGCTTCCGAGGGGAGCCTTCGCGACGGGGAGTCCCTGCTGGACCAGGCGATTGCCCTTTGCGGCGAGGAGGTGAAGGAAGAGCAGGTGCGGGACCTGCTGGGCGTTGTCCCCCAGCAGTTGTTGGAGGATGTTGCCGGCGCCGTCATCGCCCGCGACTCCAGGCAGGTCCTGGCGCTGGTGGATCAGGTCCTGACCAGCGGCCGGAACCCCCAGCAGTTGGTCCGCGAGTTGATGGGCCATTTTCGCAACCTGCTGATGGTCAAGATCGCGGGCAAGGACTCTCAACTGGTCGCTGCCCCCGGGGAGGACCTGGCGCGCTTGCAGACCGCCAGCGCCGAACTCTCCGAGGAGGATCTCACCCGGTTTTTCCAGATTCTGGCGGCAACCGATGGAGAGTTGCGTGGTTCGGCTCACCCCAGGCTGCATCTGGAATTGGGCCTGGTCCGCATGGTTCAGGCCAGGCGCCTGGCAGCGCTGGAGGAGTTGCTGGCGGCTTTCCCCGGGGACACCCTTCCCGGAAATCCCGAGCAGCCGGTCGCGACCGCCCTTCCACAGCCCGCCCCTCCACAGCCCACCCCTCCACAGTCCGCCCCTCCACAGTCCGCCCCTTCGCCTCCCTCGGCCATTTTCCAGGATTCCGGCCCGTCTTCACCGGCTGCGGCCACCACCTGCCTGGACCGAATCATCGAGGCCGTATCCGGCGAATCCCCGATGTTGGCATCCATGCTCGGGCACGCTTCGGACGCGACTGTCACGGGAGACTCGCTCAGAGTCCGGTTTGCGACCGGTCGGCGCGGTTCGCGCGAGTTGCTCCAGGCCCCTGAGAACCTGGAGCTGATTGCCAGGGCGGGCGCCAGGCTCGAAGGGCGCCGACTGGAGGTGGCTCTGCTGTTGGAGGAGGATCGGCCCTCCCCGGAAGCGCCGCCCCCGGCGGAAGTCCCGCCGCCGATCGAGGCCGCGCCGCCGGAGGATGAGATTGAAAGACAGGAGTCGAAGCGGATTCTGGAGGACAAGCGAGTGCAGAGCTTTCTGGAAGTGTTTCAGGTTCAGGAGAAACCGGAGGTTCGGAAGCTGAAGTAGAATCGGTCCGGCGTTGGCATGGAGGCCCAGATGAAGAACATTCAGCAGATGATGAAGCAGGCCCAGCAGATGCAGGAGCAACTGCAGAAGCAGATGGCGGAGTTGTCGGTCGAGGGCACGGCCGGCGGAGGAATGGTGCTGGTCAGGATGAACGGACTCAAGCAGGTGTCTGAAGTGAAGATAGAGCCCGACGCTGCAGGCTCCGGAGACCTGGAGATGTTGCAGGATCTGGTGGTTGCCGCCTTCAACGAGGCGGCGCGCAAAGTGGATGAAGCCATGGCAGGCCAGATTGGAGGCCTCACCGGAGGAATGCGGATCCCGGGACTGATGTAGCCCCGGTGGACCTTCCCGGTCTTTTCCGCTCCGGTTTCCTCCGTTGCCCGGCCACCCGGTTGCCATCCGGTCAAAATGCGTGACTACGCCCGCCCCGTCGAGGAATTGATTGCCGAGCTCAGGAAGCTGCCGGGCATCGGTTCCAAATCGGCCCAGCGCCTTGCCTTTCACATCGTGCGCGCCTCCTCCAGCGAGGCCCGCGGGCTGGCCGAGTCGATTCTCAACGTCACCGATTCCATCCGCTACTGTTCAGTCTGCTACAACATCACCGATGTCGATCCCTGCTTTTACTGCACGGATCCTCTTCGCGACCGCGGCCTGATTTGCGTGTTGGAGGAGCCTCACAACGTCATTGCCGTCGAGAAGACCCGAGAATACCGGGGGCTCTACCATGTGCTGCTGGGGGTGCTGTCTCCCCTCAACGGCATCGGCCCCGACCAGCTCAAGATCAAGGCGCTGCTGGAGCGCCTGAGGGACGGGCAGGTCGAGGAAGTGATCGTGGCTACCAACCCCAGCGTGGAGGGCGAGGCCACGGCTCTCTATCTGTCCAGGCTGATCAAGCCGCTGCAGGTTCGTGTGACTCGTATCGCCATGGGAGTGCCGGTGGGCGGGGACCTGGACTACGCCGACGAAATCACCATGGCGAGAGCTCTGGAAGGCAGGCGGGATCTGTGAGATGAGGGTGCCTCCGCCGCCGGCGGATCTCCACCGGGATGAGGAGTCCCATGGACATTGAGGGCAAGGTGGCGTTCATTACGGGAGCCCGGAGAATCGGCCGGCTTGTGGGCGGCGCTTTGGGGCAAAGAAAGGCCAGGGTCGCCCTGGGATATCACCGCTCCCGGGAATCGGCCGAGCAGGCGGCGCAAGAGCTTCGGGCCGCCGGCCGGCAAGCCATGGCGGTTCAGGCCGACATGAGTCGTGAAGAAGAGATCGAGGATGCGGTGAAGCGAATCGCGGCGGTCTGGGGCGGCGTCGACATCCTGGTGAACCTGGCATCGGTTTACGCCTCCAAGCCGTTCGAGGAGATGACCGGGAGCGACTGGGACCTCAACATGAACGTCAACCTGCGCAGCGCCTTCCTGTGCGCCCGGGCCGTCACGCCCGGAATGAAAGCCAGGGGGGGCGGACGGATCATCAATTGCTCCGATTGGACGGCTGCCAGCGGTCGTCCCCGATACAGGGGATACCTTCCCTATTATGTCTCCAAGGTGGGCGTGGTGGGTCTCACCCAAGCGCTGGCCCTGGAACTGGCGCCCTACGACATCCTGGTCAATGCCATTGCTCCCGGTCCCATGGTGCCGCCGCCCGATCTCACTCCGGAGGCCGTGGAAAAGGTGCGCCAGGCGACGCCGCTGGGCCGCTGGGGGGGTGGGGAACAGATCGCCCTGGCGGCGATCGGCCTGATCGAGAGCGATTTCATCACGGGAGAATGCATCCGGGTCGATGGAGGCCGCCATGTCTTGTGAGGGTGGGTTGGCCCCCTTGCCGGAGGACGCCCGGCGCCGGGTGGAGACGTCCTCTTGACGGAGTCGGGATTGAAGGAGATCGCGTTTCGCATGGCCGAGAGTTTCGGCGCCGGTGATCCGGACAATCGGGTGAAGGGCATGAGCGGCAGACTGTCGTGGGGGATGATGGTGCTGGCGGCTGGAATCGCCGGCGGGAGTATTCGGGCTCAGGAGGGAACGCCTCCTGCCGGTCCCACCGAGGCGGCGCCCCCGGCCTCGGGCCGGTCCAGCGCCGCTCTCCCGTCCGCAGTGGATGGCGGGTCGGGCTCCTTGCCCTTCGAGGTGGGAGAACGCCTGGCCTATCGCGTTTCCTGGGCGGAGGCCCTGGAAGCCGGCACGGCCGAACTGCGGGTGACCTCCAGGGGCTCCAAGGGCTCGGGGGCCTATCGCCTGGTGCTCGATGCCGGCAGCACCCCCGCGATGGCCTCTGTCTATCGGTTGCAGTTTCAGTGTTCTTCCCTGTTCGATCCCCATCGGGGAATCAGCCGGGAATACCGAAGATCCTTCCAGGAGAATGGCAGGACGGTGCGGGATAGCGTTGTCTTCAGCCCCGCGGGCGGAACGGCCACGTATGTCGACTCCGGCGAGCAGGTCAACAAGCTCCCCATCCGGTTGGGCGCCCAGGATCCGCTCTCGGCCATCTACCTGGTGCGCACCTTGGGCCTGAAGCCGGGATTGCGGGTCCTGTTCCCGATCGTGGAGGGTGGAGAAACCTACGAAGCCGATGTCAGGGTCGCCGGGAGCGAGCTCATTTCGATTGCGCTGGGAAGTTTTGCGTCCCACAGGGTGGAAGCGGTTCTGCGGCGTGGGGGAAGCTTGATGCGGGACAAGAAGATGACCTTCTGGTTCACCAGCGACCCTCGACGCATTCCGGTCCTGGCCTCGGTGTCCCTTCCGTTCGGCTCGCTGCTGGTGGAATTGACCTCGGTGAGGTAAGCCGGGGCGCCGGCTTCAATCTCGGCGCCGTCTGGCCCGCAGTTCTCACCGGCTCGCTGGCTCTTCGTTCAGAGGCCCCATGAAGCTGATCGTTCAGATCCCCTGTTTCAACGAAGCGGAAACCCTTCCGGAGGTGCTGAGCGGGATCCCGAGAGCCCTGGCCGGAGTGGGGGCCATAGAGACCCTGGTGGTGGATGACGGATCCACCGACGGCACCGCCGAGGCGGCTCGCGGGCTCGGCGTGACTCATCTGGTGGCGTTGGGGCGGAACCGGGGGTTGGGCATCGCCTTTCGCGCGGGCCTGGATGCCTGCCTGAGGCTTGGGGCCGACATCATCGTCAATACCGACGGCGACAATCAGTATGCCGGCGCCGATGTGGAAGCCCTCATTGAACCGATTCTTCAGGATCGGGCCGACCTGGTGGTGGGCGCCCGGGACATTGAAGCCATTGCCTATTTTTCGCCCGCCAAGAAATGGCTGCAGCGCCTGGGGAGCTGGCTGGTTCGCACGGTGGCCCGTTGTCCGGTGGAGGACACCACCAGCGGCTTCCGCGCCTACAATCGGGAAGCCGCCTTGAGGACCATTGTCCATACCCGGTTTTCCTACACCCTGGAAACGGTGATTCAGGCCGGGACCGGCCACCTTCGCGTAACCAGCGTGCCCATTCGGGTCAATCCGAAGCTGAGGGAATCCCGGCTGGCCAGATCCACCTGGTACTACCTCAAGAAGTCGGGGGTGACGATCCTGCGCATCTACACCATGTACAATCCGCTCCGGGTCTTTCTCCTCCTGGGCGGGGCCGGCTGCCTCCTGGGGTTCCTGCTGGGACTGCGCTACCTCTATTTCTTCTTTCTGCAATCTGCCGGAGGCCATGTCCAATCGCTGATTCTGGCGGCCATCCTGATGATCGTGGGCTTTCAGGTCATTGTGGTCGGACTGGCGGCCGACCTGATCGCGGCCAATCGAAGGCTGAGCGAGGAGACTCTCTACCGGGTGCGCAAGCTGGAGCTGAGCGCAAAAGGCGAAGCGGACCCTTCCAAAGCGGGCTCGATGGAGGCCTCGGCACTCGAGATCCGCAAATGATCCGGCTTTCGGTGGTCGGTCCCACCCATCCCTTTCGGGGCGGCATCTCGCACTACACATCGCTGCTGGTCCGGGCGTTGCGGCGGCGATGCCGGGTCCAATTTCTCTCCTATTCCCGCCAGTACCCCGCCTGGCTGTACCCCGGGGCCACGGACCGGGACCCCAGCTCGAAACCGGTCGCTCTCGAAAAACCCGACGCAACCTTTGACGCTCTCAGCCTCCGGGCCTGGCGGCGTCTCCCCGGAAGGAGTGCCCTCCACCGCTCCGAGCTGGTCGTTCTCCCCTGGACGGCGGCCTATTGGGCCCCTTTCTACTACGTCTTCCTGAGGGCGCTGGCCAGGGACTCCGGCCCACCGGCCCTCTTCATTTGCCACAACGTCATCGAGCACGAGACCTCCGGGCTGAAGAGCCGTCTCTCCAGCAGGGTCTTGCGGCGGGGAGATTACTTCCTGACCCATTCCGATTGGGACCGGGCCAACCTGCTGAATTGGATTGGCAGGGATCGGGCCCATCGAGCCGCGGTGTCTCCCCACCCCATCTATGACCACTTCAATGCAGCCGCGATCGACCCGGCCGCGGCTCGAGCCCGACTCGGGGTGAACTGCGAAAGAGTCCTGCTGTTTTTCGGCTTTATCCGGGAGTACAAGGGGCTCCGCTACCTGCTGCAGAGCCTCCCCCTGATCCTCGACCGCTTCCCGGTCCACCTGCTGGTGGCGGGCGAGAGTTGGGAAGATCTCCGGCCCTATCGGGAGTTGATCGAGACGCTGCACCTGGAAGAAAGGGTGACGTTGCATGCCCGCTACGTGCCCGACGAAAGGGTCGCCACCTACTTTGCGGCTGCCGATCTGGTGGTGGTTCCCTACACCAGCGCCACCCAGAGCGGCATCGTGCAGTTGGCCCATGGATTCAGGAAGCCGGTGGTGGTGGGAAACGTCGGCGGCATTCCCGAAGCCGTGGAACAGGGCCGCACCGGCTACCTGGTCGCTCCGCGAAGTCCGCAAGCCATCGCCGATGCTGTCATCCAGTTCTTTTCGAGTGGCGGGGGCTCCACCATGCCCGGCCACATCGAAGCCAGGCTGCGGGAGCGCTCCTGGGATCGCCTGGCGGAGGCGGTGGAGGCCGTTGGGAGACAGAACACGGGGGGAGAGGCATGAGCCCTTCCCCCACCTTCCTGGGACGTTTCCCCCCCTGGGTGGAAGACTACCTGGCCTCTCGCGAGGCCAAGGCTCAAAAGATCCTCCGGGTGTTGCAGCAGCAGATCGCTCTCGACCGGAGGCTCTCCCTGTTGGATGTCGGCTGCAGCCAGGGTCAAATCACCCAGACGCTGGCCGAGCACTTCGGTCTGGTGGTCGGCGTCGACACCGCGGACGAAGAGGGGCGCCGGGAAGGGTTTCACTTCGTGCGGGCGGACGGGTGTCGCCTGCCGTTGCGCTCCCGCACCTTTGACGTGCTGCTGCTCAACCACGTCGTGGAGCACGTTCGCGTGCCCCAGTTGCTGCTGGACGAGGCCTGGCGGGTGCTTCGTCCGGGGGGGGTATGCTATCTGGCCACTCCCAATCGTTACGGCTTGATGGAACAGCACTATCGGTTGCCCCTCCTGTCCTGGTTGCCGAGGCGGCTGGCCGACCGCTACGTCCGCTGGACCGGACGGGGTCGGGCCTATCTGGACTATCCTCTCAGCTACCGGAAGCTGAACCGGCTGGCCGGGAGGTTTCGGGTCCGGAACCAGACCGCCGCCGTTCTGGCCGATGCCGAATTCTTCTTCCGGGGCGATCCCGGCTTGCAGGGGCCGGCGCGGTGGTTGCGGTGGTTTCCGCGCTGGTCCTTCGTCCTGCTGATGCCCTGGCTTCCCGTCTATATCCTGACCTTGAGGAAGGAGGAGAACAGCCTCGAGGGAGGGGCCGGAGACCGGTCTTGAGCACAGAGTTCAATCCCACCCTGGCCTATCTCTACCGCCGCTGGCTGATGGGCCGACTCCTGCAGCCCGTGGTGTCGGGGCGATTCCTGGAAATCGGGGTCGGCAGCGGGAACATTTATGAAGATCTGGTGGGCAGGGGGGGGCGGGGACTCTGTCTGGATTTGAATCCGCAATTGATTCGCGAGCACCGGCAGCGCTCCAGCCATCCGGCCGGAGTGGTGGAGTTTCGCGCCCAGGACTTTTTTCAGGTGGAAGGCCCCTTCGACCTGGTTTTGGCCTTCGAGGTCCTGGAGCACTACCTGGATGACCGGCAATGCCTGGTACGCTGGAGGGAGCTGCTGGCTCCCCAAGGCACCTTGTTGTTTTCCGTGCCGGCTCACCAGCGTCGCTGGACTTCCAACGACACTCGAGCCGGCCACGCCCGAAGATACGAGAAGGCGGAGTTGATCCGAAAGCTCGCCCAGTCCGGCTTGGCCGTGGAGGCCTTCTGCTGTTATGGATTCCCGGTGTTGAACTGGACCTACCCACTCTCGTCGCTCCTGTTCCGGGAACCTGGCGAGACTCCCGGCGCGACAGGGTCCGGGCGTTCTGTTCCTCCAAGCGCCGGCGGTTCAATGAAAGATTTTGGTCGAACCGCCGGGAGCGGCGGCCGGCGTTTTGCCCGGCTGGCGAAATGGCTGCTCAAGGAGCGGCTGTGGCGACCCTTCCTGCTGATGCAGCGGCCCTTCCTGAGTGGGGATATGGGAACGGGCTACATGGTGAAGTGCCACAAGGAAGGACGCTGAGGGTGTTCACGACAAGCATCCACGGACAGGAAGATCGAGAAACAATGGCCCCTGCGTCGGGCGGGCGCAGATTATTTTTTACATGGATGGACAGGATGCACAGGATTTTTTCTTGAAACGGCCAGCTTGTCATCCTGAGCATGCGCAAATCCGCACACGATCATTGCCGGAGCCGGCTTCTCGTGCAGCAGCCTCCCGTCCCGGTTATCCTGTGCATCCTGTCTATCCATGTTTTTTTAAGTTTTTTGTCTACATGGATTAACAGGATATACAGGATTGTTTCTGGAAGTCCGGCGTCCTGAATTCCTCGGCATCCGCAAGCCCGTGCCGGATCATCGCCGGAGCCGGCTTCTCGTGCAGCAACGTCCCGTCCTGGTTATCCTGTGCATCCATGTTAATTATGAGCCTTTGGCAACATTCGCAATCGGGAATGACCTTGAGGCGGCAAAGGGGATGTGCTGCAGGCTCCTGCAATCACCACCACAAGCACAACCGTCACCAATCGAGTTTCTTGATTTCGAGACTTGCCGATCCGAGGGTCCTTTTTGTGTTTTTGTGCCTTTTGTGGCGGTTCGACCGAGAGCCGGGTACTGTGAACCCTGATTCCTGAATGAGATTTGGGACCTGCCGATTCCAGTTTTTGTGCCTCTTGTGGTCATTCAGGCACAGAGCGGACCCGCCCCTCGAATCCCCTGTCCCCTCTCCCGACCCATAAAACCCCTGGCGGCGGAAATTTGCAAAAAGCTCCATTGATAATCGGCCGTTTTTTCTCGAGCGATCCATGCCGCAGGCCGGGGGACGGCTGAACCGGTGGGTCGCGGCGGCGGAGCCGGCCGGGGAGCGGTATATAATGAGGGCGGGGTCGGCGCGGAAAGGGTAACGTTCGATGCGGAGCATGGGGCTGGACGTGGGGGAGGTCAGGATAGGGATCGCGCTCAGCGACCCGACCGGTCTGATCGCTCAAGGTCAGGCTACCCTGGAGCGGTCCGGTTGGGACCGCGACCTGGCCTGTTTGGCCGAGATGGCCGAGGAGCACGAGGTGGAGCGGTTCGTGGTCGGCAATCCTCTGAATCTGGACGGCTCGGCGGGACGGCAGGCGGAACGCAGCCGGGACTTTGCCGACCGGCTGAAAGAGGCCGTCGGACTGCCGGTGGTCTTGTGGGACGAGCGCTTCACCTCGCTCTCGGCGGAGAAGACCCTGATTGAAGCCGGCGTGAGGCGGAAAAAGCGGCGCGGGGCCATCGATCGGATGGCGGCCGCGATCATGCTTCAGAGCTACCTGGATGCTCGGAAAATGATGAATGATGAATGATGAATGGTGAATGGTGAATGGTGAATGGTGAGTGGTGAATGATGGCCGGAGCTGCTTGGATTCTTGGAATTGGCAGTTCTGACTCAACCGGGCCGGACCTATGGCAATCCAGAAACGATTTGTCATTCTGATGGGCCTGGCCGGATTGGGCCTGCTGCTTGCGGGAGCGGGAGCCGGGGCCCTTGTCACCGCCTGGCTCCATCCGCTGAAGAACTACCCCGAGCCGGAGAAGCTGTTGTGGATCGCACCCGGCACGCCCTCTCCAGCCATCGCCCGGCAACTGGAAGCGGAAGGCATCATCAGCCACCACACCCTGTTCCTGGCCTACGTCAAGACCCTGAAGTGGTGGAAGCCCCTCCAGGCCGGGGAATACCTCTTCCGGGAGCCGCTGACCATTCCACAGGTCGCCGAGCGCTTGAATCGGGGGTTGATCCACTATCGCGAGCTCACCATCCCGGAAGGGTCTTCTCTGTTTGAAATTCCGGAATTGTTCAAAGGGGGCGGTCCGGCTCCGCCCGAGGACTTCGACCGAATGCTTGAAGAGGTCGGGCTGATTTCCGACCTGGCTCCCAACGCCGGCAATCTGGAAGGATTCCTGTTTCCGGACACCTATCGCTGGAACCGGCAAACGACGGCCCGGGATCTGATCCGCCAGATGGTCCAACGATTTCGTCAGGTGGCCGAGACTCACATTCTGCCCGAAATGGACGC
Source organism: Terriglobia bacterium (assembly GCA_963665655.1). Classification (GTDB taxonomy): domain Bacteria; phylum Acidobacteriota; class Terriglobia; order Versatilivoradales; family Versatilivoraceae; genus Versatilivorator. The sequence goes on along the minus strand of OY762429.1, from coordinate 543,566 downwards.
CAGCGGGTTGACCCTGCCACAAGTGGTAACCCTGGCTTCGCTGATCGAGACCGAAACCGGAATGGAGTCGGAGCGGGCCTTGGTGTCTTCCGTTTTTCACAACCGACTGGGCCGGGGAATCCCGCTTCAGTGCGATCCCACGGTGATCTATGCCGCCAAGCTGAACGGACGGTTTCGCGGCAAGATCTACCAGTCCGACCTGGATTTCAGTTCGCCCTACAACACCTACACCATTGCCGGATTGCCTCCCGGCCCCATAGCCAATCCGGGGCTGAAATCGCTCCAGGCCGCGATCCGTCCGGCAACCACCGACTATCTCTACTTCGTCAGCGACAACCGGGGGGGACATGTCTTTTCAAAGACTTTGTCGCAGCATCAACGTGCCGTGGCGGCGTACAGGCGGGCCCTTCGCAGCCGGCAGCGGCTCGCCCGAACCCGGCGCACCGGATCCTGAAAGCGGCAACCCGATCCGGTGGACCGCCGCAACTCGCGACCGGACCCAGTCGCCTGCTCCCGACCCGGGGCCGGCTGCCAATGGGCCGGCTGGCGCCGCAGCGTTGGGAGCCGGCCTCGCCTTCTGCCTGTCGCCGCGCCTTTGGGGTGCGCTGCTGCTCCTGGGGACTGCCGGGTTGGCGGCGGCTGCCCCGGCCCAGGATCCGGCATCCCAAGCAGCCCCGTCCGAACGGACAGGGTCGCCGGTCTCCGGGGTGGCGGTGGCCTATCTCGACAACGGCCTGAAGGTCCTGCTCAAGGAGGATCAGTCCTCTCCGGTGGTCTCGGTGGGACTCTGGCTGCGGGTGGGCTCCCATGATTCCGGGCTGGGAACGTCCGGTATCTCCCATTTCGTCGAACACCTGGCTCTCGGTTCCGGAAAGCCGCCGGCCGCCGCCGGCCGTCCCTGGATTGCCCGCCACGCCGCCGGCCTGCTGCAGGGTTACACCTTTCTGGACCAGACCGCCTACTTTGCTTCGGTGGTGAAGAGCGACCTGGATGACCTGCTAGAGCTGGCAGCCCGGCCCCTGCGGCATGAACGCTTCGAGCCCGGCCGCATCGAGCTGGAACGGGGTCTGGTCATCGCCGAGCTGTTGCGGCGGGAGGATGATTCCCGCCTGGCTTTGGACTGGGAGGTGGCGACCACGGCCCTGAAGCGGCACCCCTACCGCTGGCCTGCCGGGGGATGGGTCCCGGACGTGGAGCGGATGAAGGGCCGCCGGCTTTGGGACCACTACCGCCGCTACTACACGCCCGCCAACGCCATTCTGGTCCTGGTCGGGGACCTCGATGCGGACGGGGCCATGCGAGGGGTGCGCCGCCGGTTCGGCGCCGTTCCTCGGGGTCCGGCCCCGCCCCGGGCGCCGCTGTCGGAGCCCGAGCAGCGGGGAGAACGGCGGCTGCGCCTGACGGGACCGGGCAGTGTCCCCTACCTGCAGATGGCTTTTCGGGCCCCCGGCATCCACCAGAGCGATCTCTACGGGCTCTGGGTCCTGGACGCCATCCTGTGTCGCGCCAAGGGCCGGAGCGTCGGTCTGGAACCCCTGCAGGAAGGCGCTGCCAGAACCTCGCGTCTTTACCGGTCCCTGGTCGATTCCGAGATCGCCACCCATGTCCACTCCAGCCTCCATGCCACTCGTCACCCCTACCTCTACAAGTTGCTGGTGACGCTTCCCGACGGCTCCCATTTCGAACTGGCCGAGGAGATGCTGGACCATGAGTTGGAGCGTCTCAGGGACGGGCAGTTTTCCGATGGCGACCTGGAAAGGGCCCGGAGGCAGATCAAGACGAGATTTCTTCTGGACCGGAATTCCTCCGGCAAGCTGGCCCATCAACTGGGCACCTTCGAATCCATCGCCAGCTTCCAGATCCTGCAGCGCATGGAGGAGAAGATCGACGGAGTTTCCAGGGCCGACTTGCAGCGGGTGGCGCGACGAATTTTCTCCAAGGAGGCCCGCACGGTCGGCTGGTACCTTCCTCGGCCCCCAACCCCGGTCATTGGGGTCGAAAAGCTCGCCTCCGGCCTCACCGATCCCATTTCGGTGGAGCCAGGATTGAAAAAGGCGGCGCCCGCCTTGCGCCCGGCCCGGCCCGTTCCGGGTCCGCCCGGCCGCGGAGCGATGTTTCCCGTGGCGCAGGTAGCCGGCCGCCTTGCCGGTGGGGCAGCGGTGGCGAGTCGAACCTCCCTGTCCGGGGAGCCGAGGCCCCTGTTGCCCTCGAGCCGGCTGCGGCAACCCCTGTCGGCCTCCTGGACCGCCAGGCGCCAGGTGCTGGGAAACGGGATGGTGGCATGGATTGCCAGTCACCCGGCCCGGGAGAGCTTCAGCCTGCGCCTGACCTTCAGGGCGGGTGCGGCGAGAGACGGCGACGACCATGCGGGGCTGGCTCATCTCAGCGGACGACTGTTGCTGGACGGCGCCGACGGAGCTCCGTCCCCGGCGGAGTCCATCGAATCATCGGGCGTCTCCGTCGGTATCGAGACCAGCCGCCTGGCGACGGCGGTCCACCTGCAGGGAAGAGGCGAGGATCTCGCCGCGGCCTTGGCCTCCTTGGCCGGGATGGTCCGAAACCCCGGTTTTTCGGAGAGCGATTTCCGCCGGGAAAGGCAAGTGGTCCTCAACGAGTTGCGCCTGGAAGCCGACAGCGGAGCCCATGCAGCCGAGCAGGCCTTTCGCCGAAGGATCCATCCCCATGGTCATCCGTTCGGGCGAAATCTCAAGGGCGGTCTGGAGACGGTCGAGGGGTTGCAGCCCTCTGACGTGGAGGGATTCCGGCAGAGGTTCTACCGGCCGAATCGGCTGATCCTGTCGGTGGCCGGCGACCGGGGGGTCGAGGAGGTGCTGTCCGCCATCGAGGAGCACTTTGGAGACTGGCAGGGGCCGGAGGCGCCCGCGCCGTTACCGGTCGACGCCGTGGCTCCGGGCCTGGGAACCGGGCGGCATCTCATTCGAATGCGGGGGAGTTCCTACGGCACTCTGGTCTACGGGCTGCCGGGGGTTTCCCGCCGGCACCCCGACTACTTTCCGATGCTGGTGCTCTCGCAGGTTCTGGGGCAGGAAGCCCGACTGGGAAGCGCTGCCTCCGGCCCCGAGGGACCGGCCTTCCACCCCTTCAGCGCCGGGGGAGCCAGCCTGGAGGGTGGGGTTTTCATGGTCCGGCTGGGCGTGAAGCCGGGAGAATTGGAAAGCGTGGTCGCCTACATTCGAGAGCAAATGGCCGACCTGCGGGATCGGGAGGTGACCCCGGCGGAGGTGACGGCCGCCAAGAATTTTCTGCTCAACCGGATGATGGTCAGCCTCTCCTCCACCAGCGGTCTGACGGCGGCCCTGACACAGGCCGAGTGGTTCGATCCCGGCGAAGACGCCCTGCGCGACTGGCTGGATCGGGTCGATGGGGTGACGGTGGATCAGGTGATCGATGTCTCCAGAACCCGTTTGCTGCTCGACCGCGCGGCCACCGTGATCGCCGGTCCCGAAGCCGCCCTGCAATGAGCCAGGACTGGAACCAGTTTTTGGAAGGGGAGCTGAGCCGGCTGGAGTCCCTGGACCGGCGCCGCTCGCTCAGGAGAATCCTGGCGCGAGAGAGTCCGCTGGTTGAATATCGGGGCCGCCGCCTGGTCAACTTCTCCAGCAACGACTACCTGGGCTTGTCGCAGCACCCCGCGGTCAGGGAAGGTTCCACCCGGGCCGTTGCGAGGGCGGGCGCCTCGGCAAGCAGCTCCAGGCTCATCTGCGGCAATTCGGATCTGCATGAGAGGCTGGAGGCGGAACTGGCCGAGTTGAAAGGCACATCAGCGGCTTTGACCTTCGCTTCCGGCTTCAGCGCCAACCTGGGCCTGCTCTCCAGTCTGGTCGGCCCCGGAGACCACATCTTCAGCGATGCCCTCAATCATGGGTCCATTGTGGACGGTTGCCGCCTCAGCCGCGCCGCCGCCGTGGTCTTCAGGCACAACGACCTGGGTCACCTGGAGGAGCTGCTGAAGGACTGCAGCGGCCCCGGGCGCCGGCTGGTGGTGTCCGATTCGGTCTTCAGCATGGAAGGGGATCTGGCCGATCTGCCCGGTCTGGTCAGCCTGTGCCGGCGTTACGACTGCCGGCTGATGTTGGACGAAGCCCACGCCACCGGGGTATTGGGATCCCGGGGAGGCGGCCTGGTGGAGCATTTCCAGGATGGAGGGGAGGCCCGTCCGGAGGAAATCGAGCTGCTGATGGGCACCCTGAGCAAGGCCCTGGGATCCTTCGGCGGGTTTGTGGCCTGCTCGGGTCCCGTGCGGGACTACCTGATCAACAGGTGCCGGCCCTTTATCTTTGCGACCGCCCTGCCGCCGGCCGTGGTCGGAGCCGCCCTGGCCGGCCTGGAGCTGATTCGCCCTCCATCGGAGGTCCGGGACAGGCTGCGGAGCAACGTGCGGCTGATGCGCAGTCGGCTGGCACAGCACGGCCTTGGCTGCGGCCAGGGGCAGACCTCCATCTTCCCGGTGCTGTTGGGCTCGGAGGAACGTGCGCTGGAGGTGAGCCGAAAGCTCCTGGATCGGGGGTTCCTGGCGGTGGCCATTCGGCCCCCTTCCGTCCCTCCCGGCACCAGTCGGTTGCGGATAACGGTGACCGCCAGCCACTCGGCGGCTCAGATCGACGAACTGGTGGGTTGCCTGACTGAAATCGGGTGCCAGGCCGGATCCTGAGACGGCTCGGTCGAGAATCCGGCAAGGCCACGCCTCGGACCGAAGGGATCACTGAAAAAAGTCAACATGGCAGGGGTTGAACCGCGCGTCGCCGGCTCGGCGTCGCGGCAGCTCGACTGTCCGCTAGAGCCGCGTCCGAGAAAGCACCATGCCGCTCCGATTCTTTGCCAACGCCGAGGAACTCAGGGATTGGTTCCGCGACCATCACGACAAACTGGACGAACAGTGGATCGGTTTCTACAAGAAGCACACAGGGATACCGAGCATCGACTGGGCACAGTCGGTCGAGGTTGCGCTCTGCTTCGGCTGGATCGACGGTCTCCGCAAGAGTCTCGGAGCCACGAGCTACAAGATCCGGTTCACGCCACGCCGGGCGGGGAGCCGCTGGAGCAAGCGCAACCTCTCGAGGATGGAAGCCCTCATGGCCGAAGGGCTCGTGGAAGAGGCCGGGCTCGCGGTGTTCCAGGCCCGGGACACGTCCTTGCCGAACTACCAGACGGCCGCCAGGTCCCTGCCCGCGTCGCTGGAGAAGCGGCTCCGGGCCCGTCCCAAGGCATGGGGTTTCTTCCGAGCCACCCGGCTGTCGTACCGAAAGGGGGCATCGGCCTGGATCATCAGCGCCAAGAAGGAGGAGACCCGTCTCCGAAGGCTGGACCAGCTGATCGAGTGCTGCGAGCGTGGCGAGCCGGTCCCTCCGCTACGCTGGGGCGGCAAGCCGGTCAGCAAGCAGGACTGACCGGGGTTCGGGCCGGGACCGCATTGCGACCACAGGACTGCTGAGTGAGCCGACCATTCCGGTTTCCCCACAGGCGGCGCGACCTGCGGTCTCTGAGAGGGAAATCGGTGCAGGAGGCGTTCCGGGGTGTTCCGGCATGCCAGAGACCTGGAAATCGCAGCCTGGCCCCGACAAAGCTCGCGGAATTAGGGGGTAGGACGCCGTCGAACGCCACGGCGGCGAACAGGGGTGACGCGTGAGTTCACCCCCCCAACGCTTTTCTGTCAGGGGGCGGAGCCCTCGCCGTTGTGGTCGAAAGCGTCCCCGTCGCTTCGCGCGCCATTGAGGCGTCCGTCAAGGGAGAGGGAGAAGGGAGCGGCGGGGGTGATTGGGGGGGCAGGGGAGCCCTCCCCCCGGTCGGGGGTTCGAAGGGGCCGGAGCCCCTCGCAGAGTGCCGCGCTCCGGCTGAGCACCCGTCCTGCAACAGGAAGCGCGCCTGGATCCGCCCCCTCGTCTTCCGGAGAACGCGACCGCATGTCGGGTCCCGATCCCGGACGGTGAGGTCCCCTCACAACCTCCTCCTCCACCGCTCCAAAGCTGTAGAAGCAACAGCGATAGTATTGAGTCGGGATCGGCTGAGTCAAGGCCCTGGTTCGGGTAAGTGACTGATTATTCGGATACTTATGGAAGACATCGGATGCCGGTGGACCGTATGGGCCGGCCATGGAAACCGCCCATCCTTTGAATTCCATATGGACGGCTATACGGTCGCTGCTGTGCCGGCTCAGTTGTGGGACAACAGCCTGGATCAGAAGCGATTGCTGGCACGGGTAAAGTACCTCCCGTACCGTTGGGGCTGGACCGGCTATGACTGCGATGGCAAGCTATGGAGCGACTTGGTGGTTGGATACGAAGCCACCTCCATCCCTGCCGACTTGGCTACCTGGAGGGGTATCTATCAAGGCCCCAAGCAATACGATTGCTGAGGGCAACCGTGGTAGAATGGAGTTGGCGTGTCGTGCAGCAGCCGGTTAGAGCAAAGGCGAAAGGAGCAGGCCATGACCAACTTTGAGATCGCAACCCTAGCGGGTCAATACTTGATCGGCTTGGGTCAGATCGCCGTAGTCTGGTATGGCATCCGCTGCATGGTGCAGGCGAATGCAGCGCGTGGGCGCGACCATGCCGCCACTGTGGAACATCAGGAGCGGAGCAGTCAGCGGAGGCATGATGAGGCCATGACTGCTTTGAAAGCTCTAATTGAAAGGACTGGCCTGCGGGCAGAAGGCGAGCTTACGGTTAACAATCCGTGAAGGAGGCGCAAGCCAATGAACGGCATTACCGAAGGCAGGTTGGCTGCTCACTAGGCTTACATGATTCTAGCTGCTCGTGCAGGCAACATTGCAGATCCGCTTGAGGGAAACACTGCCGAGCTAAAGAGGGCGATGCGGATCTTGGCTTGCCTTGAAAAGCGGGACGAGAAATTCCGTTTGGGCTTCGAGGCTGAAACAGAGGCAATCAGGAAGGACTTGTACCGCTTAACCGGACGATTTAGCTGGACACAGCCCAATGGCACCGCTAAAGGAGCTACGCCATGAGCATCTATATAAGGATACTCCGCAGAGGCCCCAATGGCCTCGAGGACTCAAGGGATGATTATTCGTCTGACCAGATGGCAGGGCAGGTTCCTGTGCCGGGGGATTTAATTCTTTCTCCTTGGCTAAACACACAAGACAAAAAGCCCATAGATCCTGAAAATCGTATATTTTACGAGGTAACCAGGAGGATCTTTTACCCTCGAAACGATGACGGCGAATATCAATACGTCGGCCTTGAAGTTACTGAAATCCCAGCTGCAACGATGGGCGATGATGCCTATGCGCTTATAAGGTAAAACCCCTACTGGAAGGAGCCCACCCACACCCCAATGCCCACCTCCAAGGCCACCGCACGCCCCGCATCAAAGCCGACCGCCACAAGAAAGACCTCCGCATCCTCGCCACCACTACACCCGCCAAACTGGCCCGCGCCGTAGTGCAGGGGTTTGGAGCTAGGAAGGTGAAGCGGGCTTGTTAGCAGGGCTGGGCTTGGCTGGACAACTTGATGGGTTTGGATTGATGGAGAACGTGCGGCAGATGGCGTCAACCACTTCTTTGCGGATAATAGTGTCGTCACCACGGTCGTGGCAGGTGGGGTGTAAGCTGGCTTTGGGGGATCTAGTGTCCTGCCTGATAAATGAGTTAATATAATAATCAAGCTATGCTATCCTTTCCTGCAGGGAGGGAAGGTGATGGCCCGGCCGATTTCGGTGCTTGAGATAACCCCTGAGGAGAAGCGGGAACTGGAGCGTCGGGTGCGAGCCCCGACGACATCGGGGCGCGACTGTCTGCGGGCGCGCATCGTGCTGATGCGTAGTGAGGGCGTCAGACAGCAGGAGGTGGCCACGCGGCTGGGCGTGAGCGCACCGAGCGTGAACAAGTGGTCGCAACGCTTTGACCGAGAAGGACTCAACGGGCTCAGGGACCAGCCAGGCCGGGGGACCAAGCCGTCGATTCCGCTGGAAACGGTCCGGCGGGTGATCGAAGAGGCAGGGCAGTCTGCGCCCGGCCGGCGACGTTGGAGCACGCGCTCGCTGGCCCGGGAGGTGGGCATCTCGGCCCACAGCGTGGCCCGCATCTGGCAGGGCCAGGGGCTCAAGCCCCACCGGCTGCGCACCTTCAAGGTCTCCAGGGACCAGCAGTTCGAGGAGAAGTTCTGGGACGTGGTGGGACTGTATCTGGACCCGCCCGAAAAATCGCTGGTGCTGTGCTGCGACGAGAAGACGCAATGCCAAGCCTTGGAGCGCACGCAACCAGGACTGCCGCTGGGCCGAGGACACATCCGGACGCAAACACATGACTACATCCGGCACGGGACCGTCACGCTGTTCGCCGCCCTGAGCTACTTGGAGGGCAAGCTGATCTACCGTACCGAGCAGAAGCACACCCATGTGGAATGGCTCCGTTTCCTCAAGCAGATCGACCGCGAGACCCCCCAAGAGGTCGACCTGCACCTGATCGCCGACAACTACTGCACGCACAAGCACGAAACGGTCGTCAGGTGGTTGAAGAAGCACCCGCGCTTCCACATGCACTTCACCCCGACCTCAAGCTCCTGGATGAACATGGTCGAGCGATTCTTCGCCGATCTGACACAGGATTGCGTGCGAGCCGGCAGCTTCCGGAGTGTGGCTGAACTGGTCCAAGCGATCACAACCTATCTGGCCTGTCGGAACGAGAACCCCAAACCCTACCGATGGAAGGCAGACGGTGCCAAGACACTGGCCAAGATCCAGAGGGCTCGGGAAGTACTTGCGAAAGAGAATTAAATTATGATCCTTTTGCAAAAATATCGTCTACATCATGCCCGGGAATCAAGCAAGGCGCCTGTTTCAGCGCTCGTATCACTCCCCCCTTGAGGGGGAGTCGGCGAGAGGGCGAAGCCCGTCTTCGAGCCGGAGGGGGGCCAACGCGGCGTCCCGTAAGTGAGATCCAGCGCTGGGCAGGTGGCGCCGGCGTCGCCCCCCACCGCATCAGCCTTCGCCATTCGGCTCGGCGACTCCCCCTCAAGGGGGGAGTGATACTCGAGTTTCTTGAAGGACGTTAAGGAAAATTGGGGAACGGACGCCACCTCCCGGGGATCACAACCCTTCCCGGTAATCAATCCCGCTGACTGGAAGAATTTTGCAAAAGGCTCTTATATAAATCTATTTGTCAGTCAGGACACTAGTACCCTATTCCGTTCGGTCACGTAGCAAAAACTGAGGAAAGAAACTCCGTTGCGCCTTCCGCTTGAGCACATCTCTCACGGTAATCGTGTTCGCCTTTCTTCTTACACCACCGTGCTCCGTCACCACCTCCAGATCAGGATGATCGATCATCGCTAAGTGAACATCATCCGTATGCGCCGGTGTGACGTTGTATATGTTTTCGTAAAAATCCGAGACTAAAATCCTGTCATCAGCCTGACTTACCAACCGGGGAATGTCATCCATTAGTTGGCCTTTTGTCAATTTCCGGCCGTCAAGGTCGAACAAATAAAGCGAGCCTTCGTTGTGAGACGGATCATACGACAACATGTGCAAGCCTGATCGGCCAAAATGAGCCTGAATGCTACTATTTCCGTGTAGCACGTCGTTGTACACCTGCCTTGCTCGGTAATTGTTGCCAAAATGGATCAGCCAATAACGCCATCCATCTGGATTGTTGATCGCGAAAGGGCTCACAAAGCTGGCGCAATTTTGGAATGCTTCAAAAACGATCCTCTCTGCCGTTCCAAGCCACATTCTGCTATTCATGAGACCGTTGAGCACCTGTAGGTCCCCGTTAGGTAAACCAAGGTATCTGAGCTGAATCCGCAAACGATCAGGTTCCGTTTTCTGCAAAAAAGCCAAGAGCGCTTCAATCACGAAAGTATAAAAGATCTCGGCAGAAGGATACGAGCGCATGATGTCCACAATGGTGCTCCGATCTACATGCCTGTGTCCGGACTGATCGAGGTTGAACATGACATTACGGTATCGCCCGTCGGTCAGAATTTTCTTTATCTTCCGATAAGCAACCTCGAATTGATCGCACAGAAATATGGTATTCACATGAACCGTCGGCACCGTTTTCTTAATTTTTGTTAGCAGCGGAGCCACATTTTCCTTTAATAACTCCACAGCAGCAGAATTGATGTCATTGCAAACCAGAAGGCATTCCACTTCGATGGGCGAAAAGTTCCGTGCCGCACGCAGCACGTTAAGTTGTCCAACCGTTCGCTCAAGCTCCTCAATAAAAATCAAGGGCGAGCCAGGCGTGCCGCAAGAGTATCGGCCGCCGCCGCAGAAGCCATCAACAATAGCTAACCGGAACTTCCGCTGGTGAGGCCGCGCACATCGCACTTTCAAGTATTCGGGAAAGTATTCGCGAAGAATCCTATGCTTCCGCCGCGAATGTTCTTCGAGCCTTATCCCATTGGACCAATCAAAGTACTTATTGACCACTGTTCGTCTGTCCTGCTGCTCTTTCACCTAGTGTTGGGAGCCCCTAGTGACCAACCGTAGGCATTTCATCCCATGTTCGTCCTCTGTACTCCCTTCCATTGGCTTTCTTTGACCTTTTCTTATTATCTCTTCCCCAAGTTCCCCATTGCTTGAAAAAGAAGGCGGTGCGAGAATTGATGCATTGATTGTAAATTTCATCGACCCATTCCTCGCGAATGGGCCGGGCCGACCTACCACTTTCCCCACCAACTATAGCCCAACGAATTCCGTCCAGGTTGACCCTGCCGACAGAGCCTATCAGCGGTTCAAACGAAATGAATCGAATTGCGGCCGGGACGGTTCTTAGACTTTCGATTCGATCCACAACCTGGGAATTTTCCACGCTCGTGCCAAGCCATACATTCGGAAGTACATCCTTCAAACTGCAAAGTATCAAGTTCGCCATCCGGTCGGGACGTTTTGTCAAAATTTGGTAGCTGTGGTGTGGTGTCTCTCGCATAACTTGCCACACCGAGAGAATGAATTCGTCACTCACCTTTTCGTGGAAGAGATCGCTCATCGAGTTGACAAACACTTTCCTCGGCTTCTTCCAGCTATAGGGAATAGAAAGTGAATTGCCGTTCTCTCGGACCACGCCATTCCACACTGTGCGCTTATCCGTCTTTTGTGTGAGGCCTGCGTACTTGGAAACACGCATTGCCTCCAAGCGCCTTGCCATCTCCATTGCATAGCAATTCTTACATCCTGCTGAGACGATTGAACAGCCGACTACCGGATTCCAGGTCGATTGTGTCCACTCAATTTGTGAGTCTGCCATTAGTTGTTCTTCGTCTGTCGCGCTACTGCGAGCTTTCCTGCTATTCGCTTCATTGGACGTTCATCCGGACGCACAATGCTTTTTTTCGACACCTTAACAATTCCAATCTCTTGTATCCCGCTGAAGCGCAGCTTCAGCCTGCGGTCGCACTTCGCTTGTCGCTCCAGACCAGACCGATATTCTGTACCAGCCGTTGTTAGAGAGGTCACTGCGATTGACGGCGCTCACTTCGTACTCTTGCCAGACGTACAAGGGGACGTTCTCCAAGAATTTCTTTAATCTCGTGGTCGAATAATATGTTCATGGTCAGTTTGTCCCACCTTGACTCTTGAATGCAGTAACACAAGGCTCAGGGACTCCTTCCACCGCTACCGAATGTCTCCTCTTTCTTATCTAAGATCTCCGTGTATTCTTTCCAGAAGTTCACAATGAAATCGCGGTAGTGTCTTAGGTCATGAATGGTTACGTAGAGTTGGTTGCCAAACATAGGATCGAACGAAACTGGCTCTCCGGCCGGAGGGCGAAACAAATCTCGTCGAATCTTCCGAAGTTCCTCAGACGATTTTCCCTTCCCGTGTTTGGCTGTGTTGGCGACCAATCGTAATTCCGTATGAATTTCTTTCCATGTTTTTACGTCCGTTTTATAACAGGCACGAAGGAGTGAAAAACGGTAAGGATTTGTGCTGTGAAACTCTTTTAATTGCTGCTCGAAGCATTGATAAATTCCCGCCACGAAAAAGTTGATCATGCCTTGCCTAAGGCCAGTGAGTAATTGATAGGTACTGACTCCCGCACCGACTGCCGCATCGACAAAGTCGGAGGGATCGCAGTCTTCCGTTGCAGGTTGATTCATCACTTCTTCCCAGGCTTCATCTGAGGCTCTTTCCGACTGTTCTTCTATATCATTGAACTCCGGCAATATGGTGTCTTCAAGAAGGGATGTTATTTTTTCAACCTGAGAAATGTACTCGTCTGTGCACAGAGAATAGAAGCTGAATCCCATAAGATTTTCTTTCGCCGGTTCCTTGCTCGCTACTATGATTCGATCCGAGTGTTCTTTCCTCCATGGACTGATGGCTCCGCGCACCACTGCTTCCGCAGCAGATCCAAACCTTCCTCCAGGACCGGATCAAGCTGCAACACGCTCGTTGTCCCAAACAGTAATTCACGGTCGAGAGCCATGCGCGTCTCGTCTCGGTACGCCTCGTTCGCGGGCAGTAGCGGCTTTTCCTTGAAGCCCTCGAATATCGCATGACAGTGATCCAACTGTCCCTCCGTCAACGCGTGCGGGTCGAGCACGGGAAGGTCAGGAATGGCTGTGATCGTAATTACTGACCGTCCCGCCTGTTGGCGCGTGCCGTTCCACCAGTGCATGATCAAACCCAACGTCGAATTGCACCACAGGAGTAACGGAATTTCGTACCGGTTGTTGCTGGGAATGACGTTTGGCCAAGCCCGACCGCCGAGGCATTTCTCCGGCGTAAGGCACATGGCGAGGCTCTGGGAGTTCAAGCGGAAGTCCAGGTTGGCGTGTAGGCGGGATGCGGCGCTCTGGAATCGCTCTGCCGCCCGCACTTCGTCCCCCGGGCGGGGATCCCCGCAAGAGTCGGCCGGAACCACAAACCTGCGTTCCCGGTCGGCGGAGTGAGCCCAGAGCATCGGGTAAGTCGGCACTTCGCTGGGATGGAGGGAGCGCACTATGAAAGGGCCTCGCGCCAGACCCGTCCGATTGCGATCCGTGAATCCGCCGTTGATGTCTCGATGGACCAGACCGCGCGTTGCGACGGTGCCGAGCACCACTACGGGTACTCTGATCGACTGAGCTTGGCGTGGCAGGTTCAAATTACCCGCCTCTAGGCCACGGGCCACCTCGATGACGCTCTTGGATCGAACGCCCGCTGCACCCGCGTTGAGAATGTCGCCCCTCACAGCTTTGCGCCTTGCATTCTTCGCGACCACGGATGCTTCCAGGAGCGACGAGGGCCTTGCTGTCAGATTGGAGTAGGCCGCACGGGGAATTACCGTAGGAGTTTGCGCCGCAGCACTCATTCGAACATGCCCATCGCAATATTCTCTGGTACTCGGCCCTTCCGAAATCGTCCTGCCGCGCCGACTCCTAGCACTCTTCGTCGCCACGACGAGGCACTCGGCCATGCCGGTGTCTGCGGAGAATGCCCGCGCCGTAGGACCGGTACTGGCGATCGACGTGATGTGAATGTCACTGTAATTAGCCTTGAGTGTTTCTCGAGCTCTTTTCCACGACTTTCCCCGGACGAACGCAAACGGAATGACGAGGGCCAGTATGCCTCCTTCCTTCAGCTTCATGTGTCCCAGGTCCATGAAGTTCGACGCAAGGCCGGCGTTGCCGCTGCTGAACGCCGCGGCAGCTCTTTTGAGTTTCCGCCCCATCGCTTGTTGCTCGTCGTGCGACGTGTTGAAACCCGCGAAGGATGGAAGGGGAATTTCGGCATGACCCGCCTCGTGGTTTGTGGGCCGCGTGAACGGGGGATTCATGATGACCAGATCACAGGACTTGTCCTCGATCTTGACGGAGTGCGTGCTGCGGCTTTCCGATTCCGTGCCGCCCATGGACTCGCCCGTGGCGAACAAGGAGTAGGAATGGTCGGAATCCAGAAGATCGAGTGCTCCGATGTGCGTCCTGTTGCCCTCAATACCGTAGGGCATCGTATGGATTTGGGATTCCCCGTAGGCGAGCGAGGGGTGGGAGCTGGACAGCATTGAACAGGTGAGATGGGTTGCGGCCGGCATGATGTCCAGCCCGGTCAGCACACGCTCCATCAGGGCTCGATGCAAAACCTTGTCATCACCGCCGGCCCTGCGATAGCGCCGGTAGACGGCCCGCTGTGCGGCGGAGAGTAAAGCTCCAGTTCCGCAGGCAAAGTCCGCAATTCGTAGCCCTTCAATAGCAGCCCTGTCCGACCAGTCCACATCCATCCGCTCAACCGCCAGTTCAGCGAGCAAGCAAGCAGACTCAGGCAACGTGTAGAAGGTAGCTAGAAATTTCCGATCCGTGATGAGCGTCTGGAACATCCTCCCGGTGAGGTCGTGATAGGTAGTCGCGCCTAGCTGAGTCAAGCCGGAGACAGATTCTGCGATGCGGTTCATGACCGGTGGAACACACTTGATCGGCAATTCCGCCACCAAGTCGCGGGCGATGCTGAAAATCGGCCAGTAGTTGACTTCCAGAATTGCATTCCATGTGCCCAGAAGCTTTCCCTTGTCGATGGAGCCCGCCAAGGGAACCTGTGGGATGTGTGTTCCCTGGCCCTCAATAGCGGCATGAAATACGAAGGCGGAGACGCAGATAGCCGCCGCCATTCTCTGGGTTTGCTTGCCCGCTTCCTGATGCAAGTCAGTGGCAATCCTCGCCAGAGCTACTTCTCCGGCGTGCTCGGACAACAGCTCCGCTGTGTTCCTCACTACTTGTTCGAGGGTTTTCGTCCCTAACGCCAGTGATCGTTCCGACAGGGACAAGAACTCGATAGCATCCGCGAGATCGTCGACACCCCCCTCAAGCCACTCTCCCTTTGGCGGCCACCGTGTGCCATCTCCTTCGGAGTCCAGATAGTGTGTTGCATAGCGGAATGAAGCTCGTTCAATGGTTTCGAGGTCGCCTGTCCTGAGGTTCTCCGGAAGGACAACGGACAGCACTCCCTCAATGTCCGCTCCCGTGCTGTGCAAGCGCGTCCCGAGCCTGCCGGTCGCATCTTGCTCTACCGTGCGGGCAGGGGCGAACTCCGTCTCCACGATCACGGGCTGGCGGCGAGTTGGAGAAACGAGAATATCCGGCTTCTTGGCCGTCCCCGAGCCGGGCACGCCTAGCTGGATCACATTTGTCCGCTCGGCGTGAACGGTTTTGTCGTTCCAGTCAGCGTTTCGGCGTCTCAGTGCGCGAGCCAAGGCACCATTCGCTTGCGGTTCCGTGTTTCGCGGAACGCTCATGCGTTCTCATCCCTCGTCAGCAGTTCCTCGACCAAGACGCCTTGTTAAACCCGTCCGCTCATTCCTAGCGTCCAGGATCAATCTACCACGACTCGACAACTCCCCTTCCCAAAAGCCCCGGCTTAAGCCCATTATTGAATTTCGGGGTACTATGGGTCGTCTGAAATTTTTTGAACGAAATTGAACGAGTTTAGTTGGGCTTTTGAAAGCTCCACCAAAGTGGTCCTGCCCCCAAGTTCACCCCTTCGATTACGAGGCCAGCGAGATCCACCGCCTGACTTCGGTCGGAGCGGGATCGATCGACCATTTCCGCCTCCGGGGGGCAAGGACGTGCCGTCGTATGCATGCGCCACTGAAAAAGGCAGGGTGGCTCATCCAGGCGGTGCACGATTTTGACAATTACAAATCTGCACTATCCGAGGGCAAAGCCCACGCCGTTGTGGTCCAGGCCGTGCCCGGGAATCCGCATTGGACGCGGGTTGGCACGAATTCCCCGATCCCCCTGGGATAAACGCAGTGCGGCGTTGAACCGTGTGCCGGGCGCCTCGCACGGCGCGTCGTGGCGCCGCACGAGAGGGGCAGGAAGTGGAGGGAGCGACCCTATTTTTTTGCCGCTGGTGCGGCACGGAGGAAGGCAAACGCCTCGGCCAGAGTCTCCCGCGCTCTCGCAGACAACGGCACTCGGTGCTCCCGCCTGTGCTTAATCCGTTCCGGCGGAACCGTCCGGGTAGCCGCCTTAAGGTCGATTCCCTCCCACCGCACTCCCCGCATCTCCCCCGACCGGCAGGCCGTCAGGACCAGAAACTCGAAGCCGAGCCTGGCCACCTCAGGCGCCGTCGTTGCCTGCACCGACCGGATCGCAGCAGCCACCTCCCGATGGGGCAAGGCCCGCAGGTGCCCGGTAACCTCAGGTTGGGGACCCAGGACCGGACCGATCCTGGGCCAGGGGGAGCAGGGCGAGGCTGCCGAGCCCGAGCTCACGGCGACGGCCGCGGACGACCAGGCGTTGAATCCAACCGCGTGTTCCGCTGGGGGCTGGACGAAATAGACTCTGCTGGACGAAGATGAACATCGCTGGATTTTATGTGACCGTTGCGGAGGCGACAGCAGTTGGCGAGGAGTAGGGCGGTGTTATATTGGAGAGGTGGAGCAGATCGGAGCGGCGCTGATCATCCGCCGCTCGCGGCTGCGGGAGCGTGGGGTTGAAACGACCCCACGCTCACGCCTACGTGGATCACTCTTTCAGGGACCAAGGTCCACTTGAAGGCCTCGAAAGGTTTCCACGGCGCAGGCTCCCAGGGAGAACAGGGTGGAGATTCCCCGATATCGCGGCGTGATGGTTACCGGGACCGATACCGAGGTGGGGAAGACGGTCGTGGCTGCCGGCCTGGCTCGGTTTCTGAGGAGGCAAGGCCTGGACGTGGGTGTCATGAAGCCCGTGGCCAGCGGGGCAGTGGAATCGGCGGCGGGAGGACGGGTGTCTTCGGATGTGGTGGCGCTGGTGAAGGCCGCCTGCTGCTCCGATCCGGTGGAGTGGGTCAACCCCTACTGCTTTGACGCCCCGGTAGCTCCGGCCCTGGCAGCCGAGCTGGAAGGGGTGTCGGTCGACCTGGAACGGATCGACGACTGCTATGAACGAATCTGCACCCGGCACGACCTGACGGTGGTGGAAGGCGCCGGCGGGGCCTTGACACCGGTTTTCGGCAAGCTCTCGGTGGCCGATCTGGCGCAGCGACTGCGGATTCCGGCGCTGATCGTTTCCCGGGCAGGGCTGGGGGCCATCAACCACACGGTGATGACTTTCGAGTGCCTGCGGAGCCGCGGGGTGGAATGCCTGGGGTTTTTTCTGAACCGGTTCCCCCCGACTCCCGATCTGGCCGAACGCACCAATGCGGACCGAATCGCCGCCATCACCGGCGCCCTCCACCTGGGATCCATCCC
This sequence comes from Terriglobia bacterium, assembly GCA_963665655.1. Lineage (GTDB taxonomy): Bacteria > Acidobacteriota > Terriglobia > Versatilivoradales > Versatilivoraceae > Versatilivorator. The sequence continues at coordinate 526,435 of OY762429.1, read as the reverse complement.
GGAGCTGACCGACCCGCTCGGGTCCGGGTTTGCCGAACACTTTCTGCGGTCGTCGCATGGGGAGAGCCTGCGGAAGGTTCTGCTGGGGGCGGAGCCGAAAGAAACGACGCAACCCCAAGTGTCTGACCAGCCGGGCTGTCGGGGACGGCAATCGCGGGAGGCCGCCACGTCATGATTCTGGGCGCCCATGTCTCCACCGCCGGGGGGGTCCACAACTCGCCGGGGAATGGTCTGGAACTGGGTTGCCAGTCGATCCAGATCTTTACCCGGAATCAACGGCAATGGAAGGCCAAGCCCCTCACGGACAGCGAGGTGGAAGGGTTTCGCCGGGAGTTGAATCGGTCCGGCATCCGGTCGACGGCGGCCCATGCCTCCTACCTGCTGAATCTGGGGAGTCCGGACCCCGCTGTCCTGGCCCGCTCCCGGGCGGCGTTCTCTCAGGAGCTGGAGCGGTGCCGGCGACTGGGTCTGGACTACCTCGTCGTTCATCCCGGAGCCCACCTGGGGTCCGGGGAGTCGGCGGGCCTGCGCGCGGTTGCCGGCAGCTTGAATCGGACACTGGAGCAAAACCGGGACGCTCACACCCGGATCCTGCTGGAAACCACGGCCGGGCAAGGGAGCCACCTGGGGCACCGCTTCGAGCACCTGGCGGAAATCCTCGCTCTGGTGCAGGAATCCGAGCGGGTGGGTGTCTGCGTGGACACCTGCCACATATTCGCCGCCGGCTACGATCTGCGGGACGGAGCGGCCTACCGCCGGACGCTTGACGAACTGGACCGGGTCCTGGGCTTGAGCCGGGTGAAGGCCTTTCACCTGAACGATTCCAAGCGTGAGTTGGGGAGCCGGGTGGACCGCCATGAACATATCGGCGAGGGCCGGATCGGGGCCGAGGGGTTCAGGCTCCTGGTCAACGACCGGCGTTTCGCCCGGACGCCCATGATCCTGGAGACTCCCGGCGGAGAGACCCATTACGGTAAAAACCTGGACCGGTTGAGGCAACTGCAGGGCTGACCCTGTGGGAAATGCGGGTGAAGGACGAGCGGGTATCGGGTAGGAGGCTGGGGAACTCCCCTCAATGAGTGCCGTGGACGCCGGCCACTGCGTCGGCCCGGGACCCGGTGTCCGACGGGGAGTGGGGGGAGAAGCCACCGTTTCCCGGCAGGCTGATCTGAACCAGGGGGCCGAACGAGAGCACATCCATGGGACAGGCCGTCACGCAGATGCCGCAGCCGATGCAGGAGGTCTCGTGGTTGTCGATGGTCTCCTGCTTCAACGCGAACGACATCACGTCGATGCCGACCTGGCAGTTGCGCGAGCATTCGTTGCAGCCGATGCACTTGTCGTTGGACTTGATCCTGAACCGGCTCCAGCGCAACCGGGTGAAGAACTTGGACTGGATCTGCATCAGCTTGGCCAGCGGGCACCAGTAGCGGCACCAGACCTTGCCGCCCAGGAAGGGGTAGAGGGTCACGGGCAGGATGCCCACCAGCCAGACGTCGGCGTAGAGCCGGTAGAGGTGAATGCTCAGATCGGCCTCAGCCGCCAGCACGCCGTAGGCATCCTTGATCAGGACCAGCACGGTCACCGCCACGGCCGCGATCAGGACTGCCGTATTCATCCACTCCCACCGAATGGAAGCCTTGCCCTTGGGAGCCAGGTGGCGCCAGCGGTCGCCGAAGGTCTCGGCCAGTCCCCCGCATCCGCAGATCCAGGAGCAGTAGCGCTTGCCCTGGAACAACACCAGGATCGGTATCAGCACAAAGGTCAGGAAGACTCCCCAGGCCACCCAGATCTGGTGGGGATCGTAGAAGAAGGTGTAGAAGAACAGCGGCCAGGCGTAGACGATGCCGTAGCTGCGCCAGGCCTGATCGGCAAAGGTCGGATCGGAAGCCAACTGCGCTCCCATCCACTGGTGTTTCACCGCAGATTGAAACAGGAACTCGGGGACCAGGAAGAAGAAGATCCACTGGAAGCTCAGCAGAGAGATATAGCGCCAGATCTGAAACTTGTCCTTGCGGTCGAGCCCCCAGCGCTTCACGGCTTCCAGCCCGAAGGCGGTCATCAGCAGGGTGTAGAGGACGGTGTACCAGAAGGCCCAGGGTCGATCGGCCAGCGAGAGGAAGCGATATCCCCAGTCCTTGTAGGGCCAGAACTCCTCGCCGGTGCCCAGCTTGGCGCCGTAAACCGTGTACCAGACGAAAAAGGAGAGCCCAAGCCAGGCGAAGCGATCTCGCTGGATCCCGTGCTTGATCAGCAGGCCCAGGCTCAGGACCCAAGCCAGGATTCCTCCCCAGGCGGGGATCAGCGACAGATCGAGACCCGCCAGGCGAGCCTGACCGCCCTGATGGGCGCCGAATATCCAGGCTCCGGCCAGCCCGAGCAGCGTCAGGCCCACCGCCCGGAGCAGGCTCCCCTCCCATTCGTTTTCCATCCTCAGCCCCAGCGATTTCAGGAACTCTCGCGGCACGTCCGCCCCGATCAACACAAAGGCGTGGTCATAGGGAATCTTCCGTTCCTGCCGGGAACCGTTTTCCTGAACGGTGAGGCTGGCCTCCCCCTCCCCGAACTCGGTCACGTTGGAGTTGAGCAGGAGCTCCACCCGATTTTCCTGAACAGCCTGTGCGAGCTGCCGCTCATTGTCCTTGAAGATGCGGCTGAAGGCATCGCCCCGATAGGAAAGAAGAACCCGGTTCTGCCGGCTAAGGGTAAGCGCCGCCTCGACGGCGCTGTTGCCGCCTCCCACCACCAGAAGGTTTTCGTTCCTGTATTTTCTGGGGGAGTAGAGCCGGTGGTAGACGGGCTCTCGATCTTCCCCGGGGACCTCGAGCTTGCGCGGATTGCCCCGCTGACCCGTGGCCAGCACCACCCGCTTGGCGCGATAGGTTGCCTTGGGGGTCGACACCTCGAAGACGCCGGCCTTCTTCCGGCAGGCGGTCACCGGTTCCCGGGTGTGGAGTTTCAATTGGTGGTCGGTGATGATCTGGTGCCAGCGGCGCACCAGGTCTTCCTTGGTGGCGCCGTCAAGCCAGAGCTTGCCCTTGGGGGGGTGGCTGTCGGGTTCTGCATAGACCCACTTGCCCTCGGGGAAGTTCTCGATGGTGTTGGCGATCTGTTCCTTTTCCAGCAGGAGGTAGCGCAGGCCGCGCTCGTCTGCCTGCAAGGCCGCGTTGAGCCCGGCAGCGCCCGCGCCCACGATCAGCAGATCCAGCAGCTCGCGGTCGTCCCCTCCGACTGCGCCCGGCAGGGAGGCGATGTGCTCCACCACCTCGTAGCCCTGGGCCATGGCGGACTTGATGACGGGGGCGCCGGCCAGGTCGCCGATGATGAAGAAACCCGGAATGTTGCTCTGGTTGTGCTTGCCCAGCAGGGGACGTTCATTGGGTCCGCTTCCCGAATGCAGCACCGAGACCAGTCCCTGCTTGATTCTGTTGGCGAAAGGGATCAGCGCCATCGGAGTGAATCTCCTCGAGACTCGTGCTTCCGTCCGCTCAGGCTCGCGTCACCTCGGATGGTTGCGAGGGGTGCAGTGCTTTCCCGCACCGCAGGCACCGGCGGGCGGTGGGATGGTTGACCTCTCCGCAGGCGGGGCAGGGCGCAGGAGTTGCGGTTTCCGGAACCTTGACCAGGCCCTTGGGCACCCGGCCGCGACCCGGATCGGCCGGACGGGAGATGACGTAGAGAAAACCCGGCAGGTTCAGGAAGAAGCCGATAAAGAAGGGCGCCAGCGGGGGCAGGCCCATCGACAGGGCGCGGTAGCCGCTCAGGCCTCCCAATATCAGGGAGGACAGCACCAGCAGGCCGAAGAGAAACCATCCCTGGCTGATTCCCCCCTGGGCCGTGCCCGGCGGTGCGGACACGTCCTCCTGAAACAGGGCGCTCTTGGGCTGCCTGCTGGAGAAGCTCCGTTCCAGGTTGTTTAGAAACGTCTCCACGTGTGCCTGGCGGAGGGGAATCCGCCGGCCGCGCACGATCAAGGCCACATCGTCGCGAGTCAGTTCTGCCCCGCAGACCGTGCACAATTCCGTGTCCTTGGCAGGCACCCGCGAGTAGGTCTGCCCGCCGGCTCGACCGACACCTCCGAAAAGCACAAGGAGCAGCAATGCTGTTCCCTGCAGGACGGCGGCCAATCGCAGCGGCTTGGCGGACATGGAAACGAACCTCTGTGACTAGCTTGCCCTCCGGTAACGCGGAAATCAACCCATAGCCGCGGGTCGGCCCGGTCGCTTCCCACGACGGGGCAGATCATTCGCGGGTGAAACAACCCAACATCACGAGGGTTCGGCAACAGGGAAATGTCCTGTCAAACCGGTCGGCTGCATTAGGGAACATGGATAGACAGGATGAACAGGATATAGAGGACGATACGCTGCCGCAGAAAAAGCTGACCCACGCGAAACGAGACGCAGGATGCCCGCAATCGGGGCAAGGCGGTTGAGGACGATAATCCTGTGCATCCTGTGCATCCATGTGAATAAATCTTCTTGCGCTCGGGGCCGAGACCAAACGCCGGAACCTGAAGGGCGTCAATTCGTGTCCTTGGTGGATTTCTTTTTCCCGTTCCTGTTTTCTTCGTGGCCCTTCGCCGTTCTTCGTGTGTCTTCGTGGATAACTCTTTTTTCCCGTCGTTTCAGGTAACAGCCCGGTTGAGCTGCCTCAAGCTGTCCTCCAGCGGGGTGCTCAAGTGGACCCTCAAGGCTCTGCGCCCCCGTTGGGAGAGCACCTGAAAATCCCCTCCGGCCTGGGCGGCCTTTACGGCTCCAAAGGTGTATTTCCGGCCGGGAACCGGCAAGTCCGGCGGGCCCCCGCCCGTGACCTGCAGAAAGACGCCGCTGTCGGGACCGCCCTTGTAGGCCTGGCCGGTCGAGTGCAAGAAGCGCGGGCCGAAACCCAGACAGGTGGCGACCCCGAACCGGTCCCGGACCTGGAGTCTCAACCGCTGAAGCAGCCTCTGGTGAAGCGGGCTCATCTCGAGATAGGCCAGGATCGCGAAGTAGTCTCCGGGGGAGAGCCGCTCCAGGTGAGCCCTGAGAATGGATGCCGCGGTGGGGTCGGCCCCCGCGGCCCTGGACAGCAGGCGGCAGTTCTCTTCATCGGCCAGCAGGGAAATCCCGCCCTGGCTGAAGAAGGCGGCCTCTTGCGGGAATGAGCCCTCCCGCTCGTAGCGCCGGGTCAAGTCCCTGGCGGCCGTCTTGCTGGCCTCGACGTCGGGCTGATTGAAGGGATTGATCTCCAGGAGCGATCCGGCCACTGCCGTTGCCATCTCCCATCGAAAGACCTCCTGGCTGAGGTCGTAGCGGTCGGCCATGGAGATCCGAATGACGGATTGGCCGCTCCGCTGCAGATCCCTGACGGCCTGCTCCTGTGTCCGGTCCCGGCTGGAGTCCAACCGAAGGTGAAGGAAGAGCCGGTCCTCTCCGTAAACCCCGGGAGGCCCCACCGGCTCGCCTTCGACGGGAACGATGCCCTTTCCATCCTTGCCGGTCGACTCGGCCAGCAACTGCTCCAGCCAGGCGCCCATGCCCGAGATTTCCGGGGAGGCGATCAGCGTGAGCTTGTCCCTGCCTGCCTTGGCCAGGGTGCCCAGAACGACTCCCAGGACCACCCCGGGATTGCGGTGGGCGGGGCGCTGAGGCTTGCAGGCTTGAACCATGGAGCGGGCCCGGTGAACGAACTCGGCCACGTCCACTCCCATCAGGGCTGCCGGCACTCTGCCGAAATTCGACAGCGCCGAGTAACGGCCCCCGACGGCCGGCTCCCCAGGAAAGATGGAGCGGAAACCCTCCTTTTCAGCCGTTTCCTGCAGCTTGGAACCGGGGTCGGTGATGGCGATAAACCGCCTTCCGGCTTCGGATTCACCCAGGGCCTGTTTCGCCCGCTCGAAGAAGTACTGTTTCAGAATGTCGGGTTCCAGGGTGCTGCCGGACTTGCTGGAAACGATGAAGAGGGTTTGCGACAGGTCCAGTCGAGATTCGAAACGCAGGATTTGTGCGGGGTCGGTGGAGTCCAGGACGTGAAGTTCCGGGTATCCCTGCTGCTTGCCGAAGGTTGCGGCCAGAACTTCGGGAAAGAGACTGGAGCCCCCCATTCCCAGCAGCAGCAGATGGGACAGTTTTTCCCGGCGAATCTCCCGGACGAGCTGCTCCAGGCGCGGGCCGGGGCCGGGATCGTCCGCCAGCGACAGCCAGCCCAACCAGCCATTCTCGTCGGAGCCCGTCCAGAGCGAGGTGTCTCCGGACCACAGGCGAGCGGTCTTGTCCTCCCGGTCCCAGTTCTCGAGTGCCGCCGAGACGGCAGGGGCCAGCTTCGGGTTCACGGAATGGGTTTGAGAATTCAACGGAGAGGCACGCATGGTTGGACCGGCGTCGTGCTGCGGGGTGGGCAGGGGGATTGCCGACGAGTGGCTAGTGGTCAGTGATCAGTGGTCAGCCCAGCCCCCGCCCCATAAGACGGGGCGGATCATACAGGGTGAAACCGGGGAGGTTTCAGGCAAGTCCCCGGCAACGGCGGTTCTTCAGCGGTAGCGGGTCTCCAGGGCCTTGACTTTTCCCAGGCGCCGCCAGTGCCGCTCCTCTCCCGTGAACCGGGCTCCCAGGAAGGACAGGACCACTTCTCGAGCCAGCTCGATGCCCACGATGCGGGCCCCCAGAACCAGGACGTTCATGTCGTCATGCTCGACTCCCTGGTGGGCCGAATAGGTATCGTGGCAGACGCCGGCGCGAATGCCGGGCAGCTTGTTGGCGGCCACCGAGGCGCCCACCCCGCTGCCGCAGATGACGATCCCGCGGTCCGCCTCCGCTTTCTTCAATGCCAGCCCGACTGTCTCGGCGTAGTCGGGGTAGTCCACCGGGGCGGCATCGTGGGTGCCGCAGTCCTGCACCTCATGGCCCTGATCCTGGACGAGCTGCTTGATCTGTTCCTTGAGACCGAATCCGGCGTGGTCGGAACCCATGGCAATGCGCATCCTGTCCCTCGCCTTTCCCGAAGCCTGCGGGGGGCATCCCGGTTCAGTGACGATACCACGAAATGCGGATTGACGGCTCGGCTTCGGGACAGACCGGGTGCATCTGCGGGTGCATCCGTAAGGAATGATTGACATCGATGCACAGGATGCGCAGATTTTTTCGGGAAACGGCCAGCTTGCAACGGCGGAACATCAGGTGTGCCGGCAAAATGACCTGTCCCGCTGTACTTGGCCGGTATTAGAGAGTAACCTTGGGCGGTTTCAGATGGACCGGGACGACGGTTCCTGCCGATTCGGGGCTCACCATGGATCACCTGACTCAACTGCCGCACCGTTTCCAGCGCCGCTACCTCCCTGAATCCCTCGATTATGAGCGATGGAGCCGCCTGGAGCCGTTCTTCCGGGTTCTGGAAGAGCGGGAACTGGATTCCGTGGAACGGCTGGAGCAGTGGCTGCTGGACTGGAGCGAGCTGAGCGACGCCGTGGGAGAGGAGGGCTCGCTGCGCTACATCAGGATGACCTGCGACACCGAGAACCCGGAGATCGAAAAGGCCTACTTTCACTTTCTGGAGGAGATTGCGGAAAATCTCAAGGCCGCCGAGGATCGCCTCAAGCGCTGTTTCCTGAACTCGCCGGCGAGGGGAGAGCTTCCCTCCCGGCGCTATTCCGTGCTGGACCGCAGCCTGCAGAATGACGTGGATCTGTTCCGCCAGTCCAACATTGCCCTGGAGACCCGCGAGTCCAAGGGAACCCAGCGCTACCAGAAGCTGATGGGATCTCTGACGGTGTCCTTCGAAGGCGAGGAGCAGACCCTGCAGCAGATGAAGCGCTACCTGGAGTATCCGGAGCGGAACCGGCGGGCAGCGGCCTGGAAGGCGGTGGTCGAACGCCGCCTGAAGGAGCGGGACCGCCTGGAGGACCTCTTTGAAGAGTTGCTGGGAATCCGTGCCGCGATTGCCGCCAACGCCGGTTTCCATTCCTATCGGGACTACATGTTCCGCCGCCTGGAGCGATTCGACTACGGCCCCGAGGACTGCTATCGGTTTCATCAGGGCGTCGAATCGGTGGTCGTGCCCCTGGCGCGCAAGCTGCAGCGGTTGAGAGCCGCGGAGATGGGTTTGGAGTCCCTGCGTCCCTGGGACCTGAGCGTCGATCCCCGAGGTCGGCCGCCCCTCCGTCCCTTCGCCCGAACCGGAGAGTTGGTGGATGGCTGCGTGGAAATCACCGGCCGCGTGGACACCCGTTTCGCCGGATTCCTGGAGACCATGCGCAGCCACGGACTGCTCAACCTGGACAGCCGCAGGGGCAAGGCCCCCGGAGGCTACCAGTCCACCCTGGATGAAGCCCGCCTGCCCTTCATCTTCATGAACGCGGTGGGGGTCGACGGCGACGTCCGGACATTGCTGCACGAAGCAGGCCATGCCTTTCACGTGTTCGCGACCCAGGAGGAACCTCTCGACCACTACCGCCACGGACCCATTGAATTCTGTGAAGTGGCCTCCATGAGCATGGAGTTGCTGGGTGGAGAATTTCTGGAGGTGTTCTACGGCCGGGAGGAAGACTTCAAGCGTTCACGCCGGCAGCACCTGGAAGGAATTGTAGACATTCTTGCCTGGATCGCCCAGGTGGACGCGTTCCAGCACTGGATTTACACCCATCCCGGACATGGCCCGGCTCAACGGCGAGATCAATGGGTGGCGTTGAACCGACGCTTCGGAGGTATCGAAGACTGGTCGGGATTCGAGGAAGCCCTGCGCTGCGGCTGGCACCGCCAACTCCATATCTTCGAGCTGCCCTTCTACTACATCGAATACGCCATCGCCCAACTGGGAGCCTTGCAGGTGTGGTTGAACTCCAAGAAGGACTTCGAGGGAGCCGTCCACGACTACTGGGCGGCTCTCCAGTTGGGGGGAAGCCGCCCGCTGCCGAAGCTCTTCCGCCGAGCCGGAGCCGCCTTCGACTTCGGACCCGCCACCCTGAAACCCCTGATGGAGAGAGTGGAAGCGGAATTGGAGGCCCTCTGATCCCTTCCGACCCATGGCGGATCCCTCTCGAACCTCCTCAAACCGCTAAGCGGCCCTTCGCAGTCCTTCGTGTCCCCTCGTGGATAACTCTTTTTGTACGTTTCGGATAACCCTCAACCCGCATTTCTCACCAGGCCGCTGAGCCTATGGTAGAAAAGTGTTCGTCATTAACCTCTTGCAGCGCTTTGTTTGGAGTCTTCAGCGTACAGACTGTGCTGGGCGTGCCCTGGCTTGTCCTTTTCCCCTCAGCGCATCCATGCTCGCTCGACCGTAGTGACCGCTACGCTCTTCGCTCCCGAGCACGCGCTGAGGGGAAAATGCCTGCGCCATGATCACGCCCCCTGGTGAGAAATGCGGGTTCAAGCCCAACCGGGAGGCCGAACCGCTCCTGCTGAAGCTCATCCGGGCGCCAGCCACACCTTGCGGAAGTGGAAGTGCTGGAATCCCAGCGAGTTGATCTCCAGTCCCCGAACCTGCCGCCGGTGCACCAGCGAATAGCGGACCAGGGCCAGCGGCGCCACCACGTTATCGCTCAGGATCTGCTCTTCGATCTGCCGGTAGAGTCGGGCCCGCCGTGCCTGGTCCAGAGTTCCCCTGGCACGCCGCAGCAGCCCGTCCACCGCGGGATTGCCGTACCCAAAGGGGTTCCCGTTGCTGCGGGAATGGAACAGCCGGCTCAGCAGGGCGTCAGGGTCGGGGAAGTCGATCACCTCTCCGAGCAGAAACATGGGGGCTTGTCCCGCATAGATTCGGTCGAGGAGCTCCCGCATGGAATCCACGCTCCGGACATCGATCTTCAGTCCGATGGAGCGCGGACTCTCCAGAAGACGTTCCAGCCTCCGGCGGGCCTCCGGCAGCCGGGCGGAAGTCCAGAGGCTCAGCCTGGGCAGCGGCCCGTGACGGTGCTGCCATGTTTTCACGGCCTGCCTGGCCGCTTCCAGGTTCCGGGTCCGGACCGCTTGCCGCCGGGACCCCAGCAGCGAGAAGGGAATCAGGCGGTGGGTGGGCTCGAAGTCGGTCAATCCGCCGTACACGGCCGCAGGGTCGACGGCCAGGCAGACGGCCTTCCGCAGCAGCGGGTGGCTCAGGTCCGGATCCTTCATGTTGAATCCGAGGTAGAGCAGCCGCAGGACGGGAAAGGTCCGGATCGCCCAATCCGCCCGGGTCGAAGCCCGGGGGATTTGATCGGCGGGAATGAAAGACAGGTCCAGGCGGCCTCGGGCAAATTCCCGAAAACTCCCGCGGTCGGTGAGAGCGGCGACGGTTCGAATCCGCAGTCCGTCCAGGTATGGCCTCCCCAGGAAGTAGTGCGGATAGCTCTCCAAGTGAATTTCGGAACCGGGTCCCAGCCTCTTCAGGCGAAAGGCTCCCGTGCCCAGCGGTAATCGGCCGAACCGCCGCTCCCCCGATTCCACCGCTTCCCGTGGAACCACCGAAGCCGATGGGAGCGCCAGCACCTGCAGGAAGGGAGCATAGGGCTGCTCCAGGGAGATCTGCAGGGTGTGGGAACCCACGGCCCTGAGTCCGCTGACGCTGTCGGACTTCCCCGAACGGAAGGCGGCGGCGCCCTCTATCCGGGTGTAATATTCCGAGTCCACCGCCTTCCACCGGGGATCGACCAGCCGGGTGAGGGAGTAGACGAAGTCGCGGGCCGCGACCGGCCGTCCATGGTGGAAACGGACGTCCCGGCGCAGGCGGAAGGTGTAGGTCGTGCCGTCGAAGGAGATCCGCCAGTCCCTGGCAATGGCGGGAGCCACCGCCAGATGCTCATCCAATCGCACCAGGCCGTCGAACAACTGCAGGACGATGCCGGATTCCCAGTAGTTGCGGGAGTGTATCGGGTCCAGCGAATCCACCGCCTGGGTCATGATTCGCAGGATCCCTCCGCCGGCCGGGGTCGACGCCGGGTTCCCGGGGGGATGAGCGGGCCCGCAGTAGACCCCGAAGAGCAGGAACGGCGCTGCCAGGGCGCCGGCCACCCATGCCTTGGCGTTCATGGTGAGGTGTTCCGATGAACAGGGACTCGCCGCCCGGGGGATGGACTTGGGGAGGGGGGCCTCGGAGCACTGTTCCGGCACCGGGGGTGCGCGTCCTGCTCCAGGGCCAAGTGTCCTCGACTGGGCCGGGCCTGCTCACTCGACGGGAGAAACGACGGCTCTGTTCGCCGTCGCCGCGATCTTAGCAGGAATGGCGGGAGGTAGGGAAGGATGAAGCCACCGGCCAAGGTAAGTGGAGAGTGGAGAACAGGTGCTTTGGCGCCCTTGGTGGAAATATTTTCCCCTGTCCGACCGTTGGCGGATCCCTATCGTGGAAAGTCGCCCAGTTGTTTCAGGTAAGCAGTGCCCCCCCGCGACGGGGCGGATCATGCAGGGTTGAAACAGGGTTGATTCGGGCAGGCGTGGCTTTGGGGAGGGCGTGTGTTTTCGGGACCCGGCTCCGAATCCGCCGCCTACGCGGCTGTCTGGAACCCCGGGCTGACGCCCGGGGATTGATCCTTTCAATAAAAATTCCGCGCCCGAGCAGTGTCTCGACTTGGCACCAGGGGACGTTGTTGAAAACCTGGAATAACTTGCGTAACTTCCCCATTTTCATTCAGTCAGAAAATCCTATCCCCTCGGCAGTGTCGTGATTTCAGGGAGAGCGGTGAAACCGCGGTTGACCCCGGTCAGTTGAGGAAACCTTTCCTACAGGTCTTCCTTATAGAGCGGCGTAGCCGCGGTCTCGTGTAGCCCCGGGTGGAAACCCGGGGTTGTTGGAATTCTACGCCAACCTAGCCGCGTAGGCGGCGACAGCACCTGCCCTGGGGTGCAAGCCCGAATGCGGCGGCGGAAGCATCGGAAGGAAGAGCATGCGGGCGGGACGCCCGCGCTCCCGGGGGGCACGACCCTTCCCGGCAGCAAATCCCGCACCCTCCCGAATTTTGCAAAAAGGCTCTGTTGTTTCAGGCAAATCAAAGGACCATGCCTTCGTGACCTTGCTATCCTGTCGCGGTCAATCTCAGCGCCTTGGTGGCCCTTCGTCGTTCTTCGTGTGTCTTCGTGGATCACTCTTTTTTGTCGTTGTTTCAGGCACGGCTGCCCCCTTCAAAGGCGTGCTTCAACCATTGTGTTCAAAGCTCCTTTGTGCAAGGCTTGGGCCTGAACCCGACGGGAAAAACACTCGATGACGAGCCCATCGCCAATTCGGCGTCTCACTTCAAGGGTACTCCTGTGCCTGTCCACCCTCTTGCCGTGGGGTGGCTTGTCCGGCTGCCAGCCACCGGAAGAGTCGGCGGCCTCCCTTCAGGCCGCGCGCAAGGCGGCGGTGGAGCGCCAGCGCCGGGTCATCTTCAACAACGACGGGGACGACCTCCTGCATCTGGACGGCCCGGCGACCGCCGAGAAGTTTCTCTCGGTGCGGACCGACCATGCGGCCGGGACCATGGTGGACACGGTCTTTTATTTTTCCCGCAGGCCGATCAGTCCTCTCTACACCGGTGCGGTGAAGAGCGAGCCCCTGGCCACCCGCCTGCAGGAGCTGGCCCGAGAGGGCGCCGATGATCTCGGCCTGGTCATCGAGGCCTCCCGCAGGCAGGGGATTGAAGTCTTCTGGTCGATGCGGATGAACGACATTCACGACAACGCCAAGCCGGAATCCGAGATTGCTCAATGGAAGAAGGACCACCGGCATCTCCTGATGGGCAGGCCCGAGGACAAGCAGCGCTTTCCCCCTTCCGACCCCCGCAACCTCTGGACGTTCGTAGACTACGCCCATCCCGAGGTTCGCAACCTCATGGTGGAGACCTTCAAGCAGGTGTTGGCCGGCTACGACCTGGACGGCGTCGACCTGGACTTCCTGCGCCATCCGGCCTACTTCCCCGAGACCCGCCTCTTCCAGCCGGTCACCCGGCCCCACCTGGAGATGATGACCGAGATGGTCGGCCGCATCCGCGCGGAGGTGGTGGCCGCCAGCCGGCGCAAGGGAAAGCCCATTCTGATGAGCGTGCGGGTCCTCCCCACCCTGGAACAGAATCGGCGCTTCGGTTTCGACGTCCGGGAGTGGGCGCGGCGCGGCTATCTCGACCTGGTGGTGGTAGGAGGCGGGTACGACCCTTTCACCATGCCGGCCAGGGACATGATCGATCACGGAGACCGGTGGGGGGTGCCGGTCCATGTCTGTTTGAGCTCTTCCGGCTTCGAGCACGCGCTCGGCGCCCGCCGTTTCTACTCGACCGACGCGGACCAGTGGGGCCGGACCCTGCCCGATGCCAGCCAGGAGACGGCTCTCAAGGCCTGGCGGGCGGCCGCGGCCAATGCCTGGCTGGCGGGCGCCAAGGGGATCATGACCTTCAACCTGTTTCCCAGACACCCCGAAAGCAGAGCCACCCGAATGGCGCGCCGGGTGTGGAAGGAAATCGGAGACCCCGAGAGGTTGGCCTTCACCGACAAGCTCTATGTGCTGGAGAACCTGGAGAGCGTCCAGGCCGGCTTCATGATGGGCTCGGTGCCGGTGGAGGGAAGACTGCCGGTTCAGGTAAAGCCCGGGGCCGCGGTGCCGCGAATCCTGCCGGTGGCCGATGACCTGGCGGGCGCCGGAGACCATCTCCAATCCCTGGAGCTCCGACTGAAGCTGAAGGGCCTGCAAAGCAGCCATGCCGTTGCGGTCCGGCTCAATGGGGAACGGTTGCGCCTGACCCGACGCCGGCCCGATTGGCTGATCGGTCCGGTCCCGGCCCCGGTGATGCGGCGGGGACCCAACCTTGTGAAGGTGGAGCTGGCGGCCGCGGCGCCCTCGGCGCTGACCCTGGACGGTCTGGAGCTGGAAGTGACCTATCGGCGCTGAGGCGGAGGCGGGAGGATGAGCCAAGGGAAGGGTTCCGAGAATTCGATCTCCCGAAGGGGATTCATCAGCGCAATGGGACTGGCTCCGGCCGTGTTTCAGGCGGTGGGAACCTCCGTCCGGGGAGGCTCCATGCCGGTGGCCGGCAGTTTCTGGCACTTGCCCCGCCACGCGGGGATCTTGCTGGCGGACCTTTCCGCCGCCCAGCCGCCTGAGGCCATCAGCCCCAAGCCCAGGAAGGGGTGCTGGTACACCATCCCCTACAGGACTGAAACGGGCATCCAGGGGGTGATGGTGGCCCGGGGACAGTTGACCGATCCTCCCGACCTGAGGCTGTCCCTGCCGGTCCGGGGCTGGCACGCCATCTACGTGGGCCTGTTCGGCGGGTCCAGGATCGACGAGTTCTGGCTGCGGCTCAAGCTGAGCGACGAAACGCTGTTCGAGGGCCTGGCCCCGAGTCGGCTGGGCTACCAGCGAAAGGCCGACGGGAGTTGGCTTCGCCCGAGACCGGCCATCGGGGTGACCGACATCGAGGAGGTCTTCTGGAAAGCCGCCGACCTGGGCGGGCAGCAGTTGGTGATCTCCCACCTGAGGACCAGCCATCCCAGCGTGGCCCAGCTTGCCTTTGTGCGGCTGGTCCCGTTGACCGCCGAAGAAGTCGAGGAGTACCAGATGGCCGGCGGGCGTCCCGAGACCCGGCTGCTGGCGGCGGAGATGGATGGGCAGGGTCCCTTTCACAGGGGTGCGCGGACGGTACAGGACATCCAGGAAAACCTGGAGCCGCTTCGGGGTACCGACGTGGGGAAGCTCTTCCTGGGAACCGGGGGCATCGGCGCCGGCCAAACCCTCTATCCCAGCCGGGTGGGAAAGATGATGGGCGCCGGACAGGAAGACTATCCGGTGGAGGCGGGGAAGCGGGCCGCCGAGAGCCTCCGCGGCTATCGATCCCGGGGCATCGACCCGCTCAGGGTGGCGGTGGACCATGCCCATTCCATGGGCATTGAGGTCTACCTGGGTTTTCGCATGGGAACCATGGCCTCCGTGCCGCCGATGTGGTTCGAGCCCGTGCACTTCTGGAAAACCAACCCGTAGTGGCGCTGCCGGGATCGGAAGGGGCGCAGCATTGTCCGGCTGAGCCTGGCCTACAGCCAGGCGAGACGGTTCTACCTGGACCTGCTGGCGGAGCTGGCGGGCTATGGAGTCCAGGGCGTGCAGTTGATCTATACCCGCAGGCCTCCCTTCGTGCTGTTCGAGCCGCCGGTGGTGGAGGATTTCAAGAAGGCTTACGGGATCGATCCCCGCCAGCTCCCCGAACCGGCCCGCCATCGGCGGGGGGACCCACCGGCGGCGGACGAGCGGTTGGAGAGGCACTGGGCGACCTACGTCACCACCTTCATGCGGGAACTGCGCGAGAGGCTGAACCGTCAGCGCCCCGAGGGACCCCGGATAGAGGTGCTGGCCAACGTGGGCTACGACGCTGCCTGGAATCGCCACGCCGCCCTGGATCTGGAGACCTGGACGCGAGAGGACCTGGTGGATATCCTCTGCGTCTATACCGGAGGGGACGGGTCCCAACAGGTGGACTACGACTATTTCCAAGAGATCACCCGCGGCACCCGAACGGTCTTCTTCGAAGACGTCACTCCACGCAACATGCCCGGCAGCCGGTATGCCCGGCAGGCGCGCAAGGCCTATGCCGGGGGAGCCGCCGGCCTGGCCTTTTGGGACAGCGGCGGCCGGATCATGCGCAAGACCCAGTGGCACACGGTTCGGCGGCTGGGGCATCGCCGGGATCTGGAGGCAATGGCTCGCCAGCCGCAAGGGTATTGCATCCATCCCCTCCAGTTGATCGACGGTTGGAGCGTGGAGCTGCGCTACCGGTAGTGGGAAGGGACCGGAGGGGAGGTCGATCCAATGCAGGCCGGAGCACTCAATCGACGGTTACGGGATCCAAGGGCGCGGAGCCGCCGCAAGGCTCCCGACACAGGCCGCCGGGCCGGGGGGCGAAGGCCGGTATCAGGAAGTGTGCACCAAGGAAGGATGCAGGCCGCGGCCGCCATTGCCAGGGGCCTGGCCGCCGTCCTGAAGCCGGGGGACCTTCTCGGGGTCATCCGGGAACAGACCCGAGCGATCGTCGGCGGTGACTATTGGGCTTTGGCCCGGCTCGATCGCGAAGGCCGTTCCTGGGAGGTGGCAGCGGTGCAGGTCCGATCCGATGCCGGCCCCGGGTCCCCGGGACGGCTTCCTCTGGACCACCCCTTGCTGGCGCCCGTCCTGGAATTTCCCGGAGTCCCTGTTTTCGGGCGCCGGAGCCCCGGTGCCGGTAACCGGGTTTCTCCCTTTCCGGTGGCGGCTCCTTTTCATACTCTGCTGCCTTTGATGGCCGGGGGACACCTGGCGGGCGCCCTGGTCCTGGGTCATTCGACCGGCGCCTCCCCGGACCCGTCCGATAGGGAGTTCCTGCAGTTGGTGGCCGATCAGGCGGCTCTGGCCCTGGAGACCATTCATCTCCGCCGGCAGGTCGAATTGGAGCACCAGTGGAAGCGGCTCACCGTCACCGACGATCTGACCGGCCTCTACAACCAGCGGGATCTTTTCGAGCACCTGCCGAGGGAAATGGAACGGGCCCGCCGCTCCGGCAGCGCCTGCTCTCTGTGCCTGTTCGACCTGGACCGGTTCAAGGAATACAACGACACCCATGGCCACCTGGCGGGAGACCGTCTGCTTCGAACCGTGAGCGCCGTCATTTCCCGGACCATTCGGGCCAGGACCGACCGGGCCTTTCGCTACGGGGGCGACGAGTTTGTGCTGCTGCTGCCCCACACCAGTCGGGCCGAAGCCCAAATCCTGGTGGACCGGCTCCGCCGGGCCGTCTCCCAAGCCCTGGCCGGTGCGGTCGGATTCAGCGCCGGAATCGCGGAGTACTCTCCCGGGATGGAGAGCAGGGACTTCATCGAAGCCGCCGACCGACTCATGTACCGGGCCAAGCGCAAGGGCGGCAATCGTCCGGAACCCGAAGCCACGGGGCAGAGGAGATCAGCCTGAATGGCCGCCAAGGGACGGAAATTCCTGGAGTTGGTGGCCCTGGTGGATCGGCTGCGGGGCCCGGACGGCTGTCCCTGGGATCGAGAGCAAACCTTCGATACCCTCAAGCCCCTCCTGCTGGAGGAAGCCTACGAGACGCTGGAGGCGCTGGACAGCGGCGACCGAACGGCCTTTCGTAGCGAGTTGGGGGACCTGCTGTTCCAGGTGGCCTTTCTCTCCCAGATGGCCGAAGCGGAAGGCGCCTTCGACATCGACGAAGTGGCGGATGGGGTCGTCGGCAAGATGGTGCGGCGCCATCCCCACGTGTTCGGCGAGGCCAAGGCGGACAGCGCCGAAGGAGTCTTGCGCCAGTGGGAGGACATCAAGCGCCGGGAACGCGCCGCCGGGTCGGACGGAGGAAGCGGGGAAGACTCGATCCTGGACCATCTGCCCCGGCTTCCGGCCCTCCTGACCGCACTGAAGATCACCGCCAAAGCCTCCCGGGTCGGGTTTGACTGGTCTCACATCGACGGGGTGTTCGAGAAGCTGGAAGAGGAAGTCGGGGAACTCCGGCAGGCGATGGATTCGCCTCCGGCTGCAAGGCGGGAGCGAGTGGAGCAGGAGGTCGGGGACCTGCTCTTTGCGGCGGTCAACGTCGCCCGCTTTCTGGACATCGATCCCGAGACGGCGTTGCGGAAGTCCAACCGGAAGTTCGTAGAGCGATTTCAGTTCATGGAGGCCGCTCTGCGGCGCGCGGGCAAAGACCTCGGAAACTGCACCCTCGATGAGATGGAAGAGCTCTGGGAACAGGCCAAGCAGGCCCTGTGACGCCCGCCTGGTCGTGACGCTGCCGGCCGCGGTGGCGCCCGAGGCCGGTAAAGGCAAGCTGCAGCAGGTCCGACGGATGCGGCCTATCCGCCGGCAATGGCCGGAATGATCGACAGCTCGTCCTTGTCGGTGACCGGGGTCTGAAGGTTCTCCAGAAAGCGAATGTCCTCCTCGTTGAGGAAGATGTTGACGAAACGCCGAACCTTCCCCTCCGATTCGCAGATGCGGTCCTTGAGGCCGGGGTATTGCCGGTCGATGTCTTCGATGATTTCCAGAACGGATCCGCCCGTTCCGGTGATCACCTCCTGACCTCCGGTGAGCGTTCTCAGTTGAACGGGAATACGCACGGATGTGGGCATGAAGCCTCCTCTCTTGGTGAGTCCGATAGGACGACGGCTGCTCGGGTCAGGTGTTGAAGGGTGGAGTCCCTGTTTTCTTTCCCTTCAGCACTCTGTAGAAGGGCAGTACGATTTCGGCCATCGCATCCCAGTAGTCCTGCGAGTTCCGGAGTCCTTCGTACCCGACCAGTTGCTCCATTTCATCGGCGATCTCGCTGCAGGATCGATCCATCTTCAGGCCCTTGTGCTTGACGAATCCTCCGAACGTATCGAGAACGATCTTCAGCGCATCGTTTCTGCCCTCTCTTTCCGCTTCGGGAAGCGGGATATCGAAGTGGGAATAAGACTGCCCCTTCAACATCCTGCTGAAAGGGGTCACCAAGTCACGCATCACCTGTCCGTAGTTTCCGGATTTGCCCTCAACCTGCTTCTCCATACCGCCAGCAGCCTTTTGGCGCTTTCGGAACAGCCCCGTCTGCCAGGCGATTTCGTTGAACGCATCGAGTACGATTTCCAGACCGCCGTTCCAGCCCTGTTGCTTGTCAGTCACGACCGCTTTCCTTGAGTGAAGGGTGGACAATCGGGCTTTACGGAGACGTTACAGACCGTCCGATTCGACCTGCCCCATTCTTCTTGAGGGCTCTCACCAGCTTGCCACCGCAACCGAGCGTTTTAATTCTACGTTTCTTTCCACGCAGGGTGATAATGTGACGGTCAAGAACTCTGAAATCTCTTGGGTGGGCGCCTTTTCCATGAGCCAGAACCGGGACGAACCGGAACGAACTCCCCCGAGGCAGCCATTTATGAGCTACACAACTGCCCCCCTGAAGTTGTTTCGCAACGTCGTCGGCCTTGAAGCCGCCTCCCTTCATTTCGATGGGCACGACCCAGGCGGTGCTGTCTTCCCCCCCGACGAACAGGTAGTCGCAACGCTTCTGATTTGGGGGAATCGGCAGCGTTGCGCGATCCAGATCAACGATGAGTCGCTGTGCCGGCGCGTCATTCAGCGAAAGGGAGCAATTTCCTTTTTTGCAATAGTTGGTGCGCCAGTCCTGGTCAACTTTTGGGGCAACCAAGGCAACCAAAGCGCTCATTGGCCGCGGCCTTCCTGCTTCCGGTTGTAGATTTCGGCGCTCTCGTTATAGAGAGTTTCACTGATCTCCTCGAATCCGGATGGATAGAGTCCGGAATCGCTATCCAGCGTGACTTCCTTCAACGTAGAGCCCTTGGGCCTTTTGGCTGTCTTGAACAGCCACACCCCGACTTCATCGGAACGGAGAGAAAAATCCTCCTCAATGACACCCGTCCGGTTGTTCTCTGGCAGTTTCGAGAGATTCACCAGATTTCCGATCTGTTCCAGGAACCATTCGCTGTGAGTGGTGATAAGGATGCGCACCCCGGCCCGCACGGCCCGCGCCAGCTCACGGGCGAAAGCAGCCTGTGCGGCGGGGTGGAGATGAGATTCCGGCTCTTCGATGATCAACAGGTCGCCGAGACCCACGGCATGCTGCAGATACAAGACGACCGGGGCCAATTCGGAGACCATGGAGGAGGCCTGCATCAACGGCAGGTCTTTTTTCCAGTCTCTGGGTCGATAGGTGAAGCTGGGGTAGCCGGTTAGGGAGCGGTCCACCCGGACTTCTCCCGCCAGGATATTATTCTCCAAATGCTTGGCAAGTTCTCGGGCAGTCCTGTGACGAGAGCGAACTCGCGCATCACTCACTCCGACCAACTGATCCAGAAAATCTTTCAGCACCCCAGACAGCATCGGGACATCCAGGGAACGGCGGAATCCGGCCGTTGTGGCGTTCTGTCTGAGCATGCTGTCCACCACTTGGTGACTGTGCATGACGCCGGTGCGACCAGCCGGGAGGTAATAGGCACTCCGGTATAGCGGACCAAGCAGGGATCGGAACAACATCTGTGTGAGCGATTCAAGCAGTAACTCAAGATCCTGGGATTTGACGACCCCCAGGGTTGTGAACCGCCGTAGCCACTCATTCCGCTCGTTCAAGCTTCCGGGGAATTCGATTTCAAGCGGCTCGGTGTCGGAGATGTGCACCCGTCCGGAGAATCGCCTGTCGCCCTTGCCGAACTCTAGCTGGTAGCGAACTCTCCCGGAGCCGGATTGGGGCACGCCAAAGCCGATTTGCGAGGCGCTGGCGGACCCGTAGCGTCGAACCAGCTCCGCCGATCGATCGACGCCGAAGCATCGTTCTATTTCCCGTTCCAGATCGCGCCCGAGCCTCTTGATTTGCTCCAGGGAGGAACGCATGTAGGAAACCACCTCGTTCGGCAATGCCGGCAGCGGTCCGCTTCCGGCTGCCAGTGCTTTCACCAACCAGTCGTTTAGGCAACTTCGAACCTCTTTTTCGGTTGCTGCCGATCCCAGCTCGGTTGGATCAAGCCTCCACCCCAGGCGATGGGAGAATTGCCCTCCATGGGTGAGCGTCAGCCCTGCCAAACACCGATGCAGGGCATAGATCAAGATGGCCAGGTAGGACTTGCCGGTATTGCTGGGGCCGATGAATACCGTGAGCGGGCGCAGGTCCAGGCTCGCCTGGACGATCGGACCGAAATTGCTTACGTCGAGACGATAGTCGCCCTTATTGGAGTGGTCTACATTCTGATTGTCCATCGGCATTCCCAAGGTCGCCGGAGTCAGGTGTCGGAGTATATCTTTTCCTTGAAATTCAATGGCCGCAAAAGGCACAAAAACACAAATAGGACCATCGGACCGGCAAGACTCGAAATCAAGAAACTCGTTTTGTGCCGAGCCTGTTGCAAATCCGGCAAAAGGCGCGTCTATTGGGCGCCGTTCTGGAAAAGCTGTGCGTTTGGCGACGTCGCTCCTGATTCGCCGCCTACGCGGCTAGGTTATCGCATAACTCACACGACCCCGGGCTTCCGCCCGGGGCTAAGTGCTGGCGCGGCTTCGCCGCTCTATAGGGAAGACCTGTAGGAGAGGTTTCCTCAACCGACCGGCGCCAACCGCGGTTTCACCGCTTTCTCCGGAGTCAAGACACTGCTCGGGGGCGGGTTTCCCATTTATCTGATCATCTGCCGGGCGCCAGCCCGGGATTCCAGTCAGCCGCGAAGCGGCGATAGCACTTAGCCGTGGGCGTAAGCCCATGGAAAGAGTAACGTAAGAGTCGAGCCGCGTAGGCGGCGACAGCACCTGTCCTCGGGTGCAAGCCCGAAGGCGCCGGCGGAAGCATCGGACAGAAGAGCATGCGGGCGGGACGCCCGCGCTCCCGGGGGGCACGACCCTTCCCGGCAGCCAATCCCGCACCCTCCCGAATTTTGCAAAAGGCTCCGTTTTTTCAAGCAATTCAAAGCCGACCATGCCTTCGTGACCTTGCGACCCCGTCACGGATAACCTCAGCGCCTTGGTGGCCCTTCGCCGTTCTTCGTGTGTCTTCGTGGATCACTCTTTTTTCTGTTGCTTCAGGCAAGCCGGAAATCCGCTCCCGGCCGCCGCCTCTACCGCTTGCCTTCCAGCATTCCCCGAGCCCGCAGAAGCTCCGCGTTGAGGATGGCGGCTCCCGCCGCTCCTCGGATGGTGTTGTGCCCCAGCAGGTCGAACTTGTAGTCCAGCACGGGGCAGGGCCGGATGCGCCCCACCACCGTTGCCATTCCCTTCTCCAGGGTTCGGTCGAGGCGGGGCTGGGGGCGGTCCGGTTCTTCCAGGCACACCACCGGCCTGCGGGGTGCGCTCGGCAGGTTCAACTCCTGGGGAAGGGATCGGAAAGAGGCCAGTGTTTCCACGAACTCATTGAGGGCCGGAATCAGCCGAAGGCCTGCCGAGACCGCTTCCAGGTGCCCGTCCTGAACATTCACCCGGTGGCACTGGGCGCTGATTGTGAACTCCGCCCACTCGACTTTGCCATCCCTGCACTCTCCCAGGATCTTCAGAGGTTCGGTCTCCACTTTCTCCTCTTCCCCCTCGATGTAGGGGAGCACGTTGTCGGCGACGTCCAGGCCGGCCACACCCGGATAGCCGGCGCCCGAGAGCGCCTGCATGGTCACCACGCTGACCCTTTCCAGGCCGAAGGCCCGGTAGAGCGGCGCCAGCGCCAGAACCAGGGCAATGGTGGTGCAGTTGGGGTTGGTCACAATAAACCCGGAAGACCGCGTGCGCTTCTTCTGCAGGGGAATGAGTTCCAGGTGGTCGGGGTTGATCTCGGGGACCAGCAGCGGCACGTCCTCGTCCAGGCGGTGGCTTCCGGCGTTGCTGACCACCGGATATCCGGCCCGGGCGAAATCGCTTTCCACCCCCCCGGCAATCGAGGAGGGAAGGCCGGAGAAAACGAAGTCCACCTCCAGCTCGGGGCGGCAGGGGCTGAGGATCTGGTCTCTGGCGTACTCGGGCATCGGCTCCGGGACCTTCCAGGAGCAGGCCCGGTGATAGGGCTTGCCCACCGAGCGGCCTGAAGCCGCAATGGCTCCCACTTCGAACCAGGGATGGTCCTCCAGCAACTGAATGAATCGCTGGCCGACGGTGCCGGTGGCCCCCAGTACTGCCGCGCGCAATTTCCGGGTCATCGGCTGACCTCCTTGGGCGACCCTTTCATTCCCTGCCGCCCTCCCGTGCCCTGCAGACTCGATGCCCGGGTCGAGCCCGCCGTGGATCTGAGCCCATCACAGTTGCTCCAGGGCCGAGAGGCAGCGATCGATATCGTCCTCGGTGTTGAAATAACCGGGACTGATGCGGACGGCTCCCTCGGGCGCCGTGCCCAGTTGCCGGTGCAGGTAGGGGGCGCAGTGCAGGCCGGGCCGGACGGCGATTTCGAAGGAGTTGTCCAGGATCATCCCCACCTCCGAGGAGGTGTAGCCCTCCCGGTTGAGCGCCAGAGAACCCACCCGGCGGTGCGTGTCCAGGCAACCGAAGAGGCGAATCCTGGGATTGTCCCTGAGGGATTCGGTCAATCGAGCCAGCAAACGCTGCTCGTGACGGCGAATTTTGTCCAGGCCCTCGCCGTTCACAAAACTCAGGCCGGCTCTCAGCGCCGCCACACCCGGGGTGTTGGGCGTCCCTCCTTCCAGAACATGGGGAAACTGCCGGGGCTGCAAGGGGGCTTCCGAATCGAAACCGGTGCCGCCTTCCCGCCAGGGCAGGGGCTCGACCCGATGGCCCACCAGCAGAACGCCGATTCCGGGCGGACCGAACAGGGCCTTGTGTCCCGGAAAAGCCAGCAGGTCGATCTGCATGGCCTGCATGTCGATGGGAACCACTCCGGCGGTCTGGGCCGCATCCACCAGAAACAGCGCCTCCTGCCGGCGGCAGATCCTGCCCACCTCGGCAATGGGTTGCAGGGTTCCCAGGACATTGGAGGCGTGCAGCAGAGCCACCATCCGCGTCCGCGGGGTCAAAGCCCTGCGAAAGTCTTCCGGATCGACGAACCCCTCCTGGGAAAAGGGCAGTTGGGTCAGAGTGATGCTGCCGTCGGCTTCCAACTGCTTCAAGGGGCGGGAGACCGAGTTGTGTTCCAGCAGGCTGGTGACCACATGGTCCCCAGGGCGGAGCACTCCCTTGATGGCCATGTTGAGGGAGTCGGTGCCGTTGAGGGTGAAAATGACCCGGCGGTGGTCGTCCATTCCAAAGAAGCGGGCCAGCAGGTTGCGGGTGTCATCCATGGTCCTTTCCACCCGGACGGCCCATTGGTGTCCCCCCCTGCCGGGGTTGGCCCCGTCCCGGCGCAAGTAGTCCTGCAATTCCCGATAGACGGCCTCCGGCTTGGGAAAGCTGGTGGCTGCGTTGTCCAGATAGATCATGGTGGGTGGGGGCTGCCGGTGATCTCCTTTTGGCCCTGACGGGGAGCCGCCGCGACTTTCCGGCACGGTCCTTCAGGCCCGGCCGGGATCTCAATTTCCGATGTACCTGGAGTAGAGTGAGCGGGCTTCCTGGGGGTCCCGGGTGCCCTTGACAATGCCGCGACCGTCGGGAAAAACGGCAATTTCAAACTCCTTCAGCCGGAACCTGAGCAGAAACCGATTGTACGAAACGCTCCCCAGAAGTTCCAACCGGCGTCCCAGTTGGGGGAAATCCAGATGTTTCCCTGGGGCCTGACTGATCTGGACCGAGTCTCGGCCGCAGAGAACGGCGGCCAGGGATTCCCGCTCCCCCTTCAGAAAGTCATAGCGGCCCAGGTGGCAGGCCGGGCAATCGCTGTCGGCGCGGCTGCTTTGGATCTCCAGGGGCCGCCAGGTGTTCCGCCAGACGTCCAGGCTGACCAGGCTCCGGTTGATGCGTTCCAACCTTCCGGACAGGATCTTCAGGGCCTCGGCCACCTGCAGCGAGGCCACCAGGTTGACGGCCGGCGCCAGCACGCCCGCCGTGTCGCAGGTGGGCGTGGTTCCAGGCGGCGGCGGGGATTCGAAGACACAGCGCAGGCAGGGCGTGCGGCCGGGAACGATGGTCATGGTCAGGCCCTGGCTTCCCACGGCGGCCCCGTAAACCCAGGGGATTCTCCGTTTCTGAGAGACGTCGTTCAGCAGGAAGCGGGCCTCGAAGTTGTCGGTGCCGTCCAGAATGCAGTCCGCACCCTCCACCAGGGCTTCCGCGTTGCGATAATTGAGGTCCTCCACCCGGGCCTCCACGGCTACCGAGGCGTTGATGGCCTGCAGGCGCCGTCTGGCGGCGACCGCCTTGGGAAGTCCCTCCCGAACATCCTCTTCCGTGAACAGTGTCTGCCGCTGCAGGTTGCTCTCCTCGATGAAGTCCCGATCGACCAGGCTGAGTGTTCCGATGCCCGCACGGGTCAGGGCTTCGGCCTGCACCGTTCCCAGAGCCCCGCAGCCGACGATGACCACCCGGCTGCCAAGCAGGCGCTCCTGTCCGGCTGGGCCTATTTCCGCAAAGAGAACCTGGCGGGAGTAGCGGGATGGAAGATCCGACATGAACGTTACTCTGGGGGGCGAGACCACCCGGAAGAAAGACCAGGGAGGGTGATCGCGACCGCCGCCGGGAGGTGGCTTGAAGGTCAGGCCGATTTCAGCCGACCGCCGACACCTTCGGGAGGGTTTCTTCGAACTCGCTCAGCCTGGCCGGAATGACCGCGGGCTCGTCCAGACGGCCCTGGACGGCCTCCTGGGTCTTCAGTCCGTTTCCGGTGATCGAGATCACCGTAAGGTCGTCGCTGCTGATTCTGCCCTGTCCAATCAGCTTGCGGGTCACGGCCACGGTGACTCCGCCGGCCGTTTCGGTGAAAATGCCTTCTTCCTCGGCCAGGAGCTGGATGCCTTCCACCACCTCCTCGTCGCTGACGTCCTCTCCCCAGCCACCGCTTTCCAGCATGGTCTTGAGAGCGTAATAGCCATCGGCGGGATTCCCGATGGCAATGGACTTGGCGATGCTGTCGGGCTTCACCGGCTTGATGAAATCCCGGCCGGTCTTGACCGCGGTGGTGATGGGTGAGCAGCCGGTGGCCTGAGCCCCGAAGATGCGACAACGGCTGTCGGGAATCAGATCCAGCTTCTCCATTTCAGTGAAGGCCTTGCGGATCTTGGTAATGAGCGATCCGCCCGCCATGGGGACCACGATGCAGTCGGGTGTCCTCCAGCCGAGCTGTTCCGCCACCTCCAGGCCAAAGCTCTTGGAACCCTCCGCATAGAAGGGGCGCAGGTTGATGTTGACGAAGCCCCACCGGTACTTTCCCACGATTTCGCTGCAGAGCCGGTTCACGTCATCGTAGTTTCCATCGATCTTGATGACGTTGTTCCTGTAGATCAGCGTGCCCAGGACCTTGCCCATCTCCAGGTCGGCGGGGATGAACACGTAGCTGTTGAGTCCCACGCTGGCGGCGTTGGCGGCCACGGCGTTGGCGAGATTTCCGGTCGAGGCGCAACCTACGGTGTCGAAGCCGAATTCCAAGGCCTTGGAGAGGGCCACGGCCACCACCCGATCCTTGAAGGAGAGGGTTGGAGCACAGACGCTGTCGTTCTTGATGTAGACTTCTTTCAGACCCAACCTCTTGGCCAGGTTGTGTGCCCGGACCAGCGGCGTGAAACCGGTCTGGGCCCCCACCCGGGCCTCGCCGTCCAAAGGCAGCAATTCGGCATAACGCCACATGTTGGGGGCCCTGTTCCGGATGACTTCGCGGCGCAGCCGGGGCCGGATGGCCTCGTAGTCGTAGACCACCTCCAGCGGCCCGAAGCAGAATTCACAGACCGACAAGGGTTTCTTGGGGTAGGACTGGTCACATTCCCGGCATTGCAGGCCGTTCACAAAAGACATGAAAATCCTCGCTGGCAGCGTTGACCCCGCATGACTATGCGGGAAGCTGCATCCGTGATGAAAAGCAGTTTGTCTTCAATACCTTAGGGACCAAAAAAAACCTCTTCGATAAGAAGAGGCGGGTA
This sequence comes from Terriglobia bacterium, assembly GCA_963665655.1. Lineage (GTDB taxonomy): Bacteria > Acidobacteriota > Terriglobia > Versatilivoradales > Versatilivoraceae > Versatilivorator. Next base: position 500,081 of record OY762429.1, on the reverse strand, counting down.
TCGGCTCTATTCTTATCTTTCAGAAACTTGGTTCTGTCGGAGTTGGCACCTTCCCTGGATGGGGGGTTGCCGTGGCTTCACAGGGCCAGTCCCTCAGCCACTCTGGATAAGAACGTTATTCAATTGTCGGATAAGGATTATAGTCGGACGCGCCCGGATGTCAAGGAGTGAACCCGCGAATGTCGGCAGCATGTGAAGGGACCGGTGTTGGCGGCACGTGAAGGGAGTCAAGGGGACGTTGTTGAATCAATGAAAAATTAGTGGAATTACTTGGCCCGCCATTCTGTAATAATGTAGAGGTCTTATGACGCTGTTTCACACCTTGAACCTTGTTCGGCAGAACCGTGTTCTGCTGACGAAGGAAGGCAATCGATGCAAATGACGCCACCCGTTCATGCCAGGGGCCGTCGATGGGCGGCAGCCGTCACACTGATTCTGGCCGGCGCTTCCCTGTCGGCAGCCCAGACCAAGGGCGGCCGCATCCAGGGGTACGTGTTCGATCAGACGCAAGCCGTCATACCGGGCGTTACCGTGACGGCCACCGACCAGGAACGCGATGTGGAGCGGAAAACCGTCAGTTCCCAGCTGGGAGAGTATGTCTTCAGCCACCTCATGCCGGGCCTCTACAGGCTGCGTTTCGAGGCGGAGGGCTTTCTCCCCTACGTGGCCGAGAACTTCGAGGTGCGGGTGGGAGAGACGGCGGCCTTTTCGCCGGAGTTGACCCTGGGCACGGCCACCAGGAGCATCGTGGTATCGGCGGTCAGCGAGCGCCCGGCGATCGACACCCATCAGACGGCGCAGGCCGACCATATCGACTCCGTCCGCATCGAGAACCTGCCCATCAACCGCCGGGACTACCTGGACCTGGCGCTGCTGACGCCGGGAGTCGTCAGCACGAACGACATGGTCGATGACCGGGACGGCCGAATCGTGGTCACTCCGCACTCAGGGCTGGGCATCGGCGGCGGCAGCGGGCGGAACAACACCTTCATGCTGGACGGCTTGAACAACGTCTTCGACACGGGCACGGTGCGGTCGACCATCACCCAGGCGGCGGTGCAGGAGTTCCAGGTGAACCGCAACACGTTTTCGGCCGAGCTGGGCGGCGCGCCGGGAGGCGCCATCAACATCGTGACCAAGGGCGGCACCAGCCAGTTGCACGGAAGCCTGTTCGGGCTGCTGCGCAGCCGCCACGTGCAGGCCCGCAACTACTTCGATCCGCAAAAGTCGGCCTACACCCGAGCGCAGAGCGGCGCCTCGATCGGCGGACCGCTGGGACGGGAGGGGACGTTTTTCTACGGCGCCTACGAACGGCTGGACCGCCACGAATCGGTCTTCGTTCCCCTGCTGCGGGACGACTCGTTTCTCTACGAGCTGACGCCCTCGCAGCAGGACCTGATGGCGGGGCTGGGGACGACGGGGCTGATCCCGGCGCCGCTGTTGGACGAGTTCACGACGGCTCTGACTCCGGGCAACTATCCCCACCTCGTCTCCCTGTTCGAGCAAAACAGCGGGGTGTTTCCGTTCGGGGAGGAACGCCAGCAGTTCCTGGGGCGTGTCGACCACACGGTGGGAGATGGGCACACGCTGTTCACCCGGGTCAACTGGACCGGCTTGGACAGCGAGAATACCCAGTTCGGATCGCTGGTCTCCTACAGCCGCGGCCGGAACATCCACACCAACGATTTCGGGGTGGCATTGGGCAATACGCTGCTGATCAACCCGGAGTTGGCCAGCGAAACCCTCCTGGGATTCAACTATCACGACACCGGCGTGTATCCGACCGATCCCTACGGCCCGTCGATCGACATCAACGGGTTCGGTCTGTTCGGACGGGACCTGATCATGCCGACCCGCATCGTGGAACGGGCCGGCCAGGTGCGGCAGAATTTCACCCGCACTTCGGGCCCGCATACCTACAAGTTCGGCGTCGACGCCGGGGGCTCGCGCTTCAGCATCAGATCGGAGACCTTTTTCGGAGGGCGCTTTCAGTTCGGCGAGGCTGTGCCTCTTTCCAATATAGTCGATAACGGCATCGGCGCGGGAGCGGCTCAACTGCTGCAGGGCGCTCTGACGCAGTTCGGACAGCCCCGGCTTGCAGCCGCGATGGACGAACCCATCTCATCCCTGCAGGCCTATGCCCTCGGTCTGCCGCTGATCTATCAGCAGGGCTTCGGCGACCCCTACTGGATCGGATGGAAGAACTATCTCAACTTCTTCGCCGAAGCCTCCTGGCGCCTGAGGCCCGATCTGCAACTGACGCTGGGGGGCCGTCACGAGTTCGAGGTCAAGACCCGGTTCCCCACCGACAAGAACAACTTTGCGCCCAGGCTGGGTTTCGCCTGGAGCCCCGACCCGCGCATGGTCGTACGCGGGGGCTTCGGCATCTATTACGCCAGGATCGAAAGCCAGATCACCTACATCCGGGACTTGCTGGGAGAGGCGGGAGATATCTTCCAGATATTCATCCCGCTGACCGGGCTGTCCGGAATCAACAGCGCCCTGACCGGCGATCTGCTCACCTCGGCCGAGATCTACCAGACCGCCCTGCAGCGGGGCATCCTGGGGACTCGTTCCATCACACCTCAGGACCTGTCCCTCCACGGCATCGTTCCTGGACCGGGTCTTCCGCTGCGGGTGCAGTTCGATGTGGCCGACGACACCGTCAATCCCTATTCCCAGCAGGCCAGCCTCGAGATCCAGCGCGAGGTGGCCGACGGCTACACCGTCTCGCTGGGATACAACCTCAACCGGGGCGTCCACATCATCCGCCCCCTGGACAAGAACGTCTACCAGGCGGGAACCAACGAGCTGGGGCGCCCGATCGTGGGCTTCCACAATCCGCTGGTGCTGCAGGACAACATCTACGGCAGTTGGGCCAATTCCTCCTACCACGCCTTCATGGCCCAGTTCCGGAAGAGGTTCTTCGATGGATTCACCCTCTCGGCCCACTACACCTGGAGCAAGACCATGGACGAGAACACCGACTACAACTCCTCGTTCCAGCCGCACTTGCAGTGGGACGCCAGGTCGGAGTGGGCGCTTTCCGCCTTCCACCGGAAACACAATTTCGTGGCCTACACGGTGGTGGACCTCCCCTGGAGATCGGGCACCGGCAGCGGATTCGGTCACGCCCTGATCCGGGACTTCACGGTCTCGGCCATTGCGAGCGCGCGCTCGGGGGCGCCCTTCAATCTCAACTCGGGCTTCGACAACGTGGGCGACCGCCACAACGACACCCACCGTCCCTGGGGCGTGGGCCGCAACGTGGGCATGGGGCCCGACTTCTTCTCTTTCGATCTCCGGCTGAACCGTGAGATTCCGCTCACCGAGACCTGGACTCTGGGGCTGATCGCCGAGGCCTTCAACCTGTTCAACCGCACCAACTTCAAGCAGATCAACAGCACGGTCGGCGACGTGAGCATCGATGAGCTGCCCTCCCGGCTGGTGGGCCGCCGGGGACCGGTCACCGAGCCCTTTTCCTTCACCGCGGCATTCGATCCGCGGCAGTTCCAGTTGTCGCTGCGACTTGATTTCTAGCCCGCATTTCTACCCAGGGGCGTGATCATGGCCCACGCTTCAGGTCCTGCTGCAGCAAGCGGTCGACCACCCGCTCCAGGAACTCGTCGGTTTGAATCGACATGGCTACCCGGCTGTTGGGTGGCCGGCTTTCGTCGATGACCGTGAATCCCTCCGCGGTGGTGCGGACGTGGGCGGCGCGGGTACGAAACAGCTCCGGCCACAGCACCATGCCGATGGGGACGGGATCGAAGAGGATGGGTGTTTCCCGTCCCCAGAGCCGGTAGAGAGCCTCGAGCGCGTCGGTGAGCGGGGAGCCGTGGGACCAGAGGGCGCGGCGTTGTTCGGCCTTCAACTCCACGAAAGCCGTGACGTCCAGGCCGGCGTAGGTGATCGGCCCGTTTGAGGTCGACAGGATGCGGGCGGAGGGAATATCGGCCCGAACGTTCCACTCGGCCGAAGGCACGGGGCTGCCGCCGTATCCCAGGTAGAAGGAACCGAACATGGAATAGACCCTTTTGGCGAGCTGCAACGCCTCCGGGTCCCTTTGAAGCAGATCGGCCAAATTAGATACGGGACCGACCGATATCAAGGTGATTTGCTTGGGGTACCGGCGCAGTTGGTCGGCGATGAAGTCCACCGCCGGCGTGTCGATCGGTTCGACGGTTGAAAACCCCTCGGCCCAGGAGAACTGTCCGGGATCGGCCCCCGCAATTTCCGGGTGACCCACCACCAGGGACGTCGGTCTGCCCAGGGCCACGGGGATGTTCTCGCGCCCGGTTTCATAGAGGAGACGACAGGCCAGCCGGCCTCGCTTGTCGGTCTGGCCGTGTCCCAGGGTGATCCCCACGATCTCGAGTTCCGGACTGGCCAGCAGCAGCGCCACGGCAAAGGCGTCGTCGACGTCGGAGCCCAGGTCGGAGTCCAGGATGACCTTGGTGCGCTCGGCCCGGGCTGAGGGTTGAAGAACCATGACAAACAGTCCCAGGCACATGAGAGCCGGAATTGACGAGTTTCGAAGGGTCAACCTTGGCTCCCTTTCGCCGCCGTCCAATCCGGCGGGACACGTCTCCCCAATGCAACCGGACTAACGGATGGGCCAGATGCGAGGGATCAGCAGGGTGGCGGTCAGCCAGCTTATGAGGCTCAGCCATACACCCACCTTGAAGTAATCGGTAAACCGGTACCCCCCCGGGCCGTACACCATGGTGTTGGTCTGATATCCGATAGGGGTCAGGAAACTGCAGGAGGCGGCAAAGGCCACGCAAAAGGCGAAGGGGCGGGGATCCCAACCGCCCTGATGGGCAATGGAAATGGCGATTGGGGTCAACAGGGCCGCGGTGGCATTGTTGGACATGATCTCTGTCATGCCCATGGTCAACAGGTAGAGCACGGCAATCAGCGCCACCGGCCCCAGGGCGCCGGACCACGCCACCAGGCTGTCGGCAATGGCGTTGGCCGTCCCGGTCTTTTCCATCGCCGTTCCCAGGGCCAGGGTTCCCCCGATCAGGATGACGATGCGCCAGTCCACGGCCAGGTAGGCCTGCCGGAGAGTGAGGCACCGCGTAAAGACCATCAGCAGGGCGCCCAGAAGAGCCGCCAACACGATGTCCAGTTTCTGGAAGGCCGCCGCGCCGATCACCCCCAGAAAGATCAGGACTGCGATGGGCAGCTTGCTGAAGCGGAAATCGGAGCCTTGAGATTCCTCCAGGATCAGCAGGAAATCGGAGTCCTGTCTCAAGTTTCCCAAGGTTTGCCTGCGAACCTGGACCAGCAGCATGTCCCCCACCCGCAAGCGCACCCGTCCCAGTTTGTCCCGGATCTGGCTTGCGTGTCTCCGGATCGCCAGGGCGGTGGCCTGGTAGCGCTGGCGGAAGTTGGCTTCCTTCAGCGTCAGGCCGATCAGGGAAGATTCAGGTGAAATGACGGCCTCGGCGAGGGTGATGTCTTCCGATTTCAGGTCGCGGTCGCTCAGCTTGACTTCGGCCAGGATGTCGACCCCTTCGGTGTCGCGAATCTTGAGGATATTTTCCAGGTTCCCCTTCACGATCAGAATGTCGCCTACACTGAGCCGGATGTCCTGAAGGAACAACCGGAGCTTCTCGGGGCCGCGCTGGATTTCCAGGACCTCGATGTCCAGCAGACGGCTGAAATCGGTCTCTTTCAGCGTCTTGTCCAGCAGCGGGGAATCGGCCCGAATCACCAGCTCCGTCAGGTATTCGCGGAGCCGGTAACCCTCGGTGAGACTGGCTTCGGTCGGCCGCGACGGGAGATTCCTCTGTCCGATGGCGAGCATGTAAACGGCACCCAGGCCCAACAGGACCACCCCCAGACCACTGAACTCGAACATCTGGAGGGGAGGATGAGCCCCGGCGGCGTAGATGGTGCCGACGATAATGTTGGTCGAGGTGCCGATGTAGGTGCAGGCCCCGCCCAGGATGGCCGCGTAGGAAAGCGGCAGCAGCATTTTGGAGGGGCTCAGGTGCTTTTCCCGGGCAATATTCAGAACCAGGGGAATAAACATGGCCACCGCCGCCGTGTTGCTGATGAAGGCGGACAGCAGGGCGACGACCGGGAAAATCACCGCCAACTGGCTGAACTCGGAGGATCCGCCCAGTGCCGAGACTTTCTGTCCCAGCTTGGCCACCGCCCCGGTTCGGAGCAGGCCGGCGCTCAGGACCATCATGGCCGCCACCGTGACGGGCGCCGGGTGGCTGAAGCCCGAGAAGCCTTCGGCGGGGGTCAGCACCCCGGTGAGTATCAGCAACCCCACCACCAGCAGAGCCGTCAGGTCTATCGGAACCAGCTCTGTTACGAAAAGGGCCACGGCCAACAGCAGGATGGCTGAGACAATCAATGTCTCCAACATCATTCTCCTCCGCATCGAGGCCCGGCCCGGTTCTCGCGGTTCCCAGCCGCCCTCGGCGGGTTGTGGAAGTTCCGCCGCGTCCCGCGGTCTCCGGAGCCTGCACCCCCCTGGGTCACCGCGCTCTCCGACGGCTCAACGGCCTCGCCGAAGCGGGAATCGGCGAGGCGTCGCGGTTGCGGCGTTATAATGCCACCATGGTCCGGAAATTGCTAATTTGGATCCTTCTGGTTCCGGCCTGCGGAGAGGGGGCCGATGGGAGAGCGGATGAGACGCCGCCGCCTGCCCGACTGAATGCGATTCTGAAGCGAGTGATCGAGAACCAGATGGAGAACGATCGAGCCCGCTACCGCTATGGGTACGAGGAAAAGGCGGTTGTGGACCGCTACGACTCCACCGGGAGCATCGAGGAATCGGTTTCCCGAACCTATACCTGGATTCACACCGATCTGGAGTCCTTCTCCAAGCTGATTTCCATCAACGGCGCTCGTTACGGCCGGCAGTATCTTCAGGCCCAGGACAACGCCATCCGGCGGTCCATCTCCGATGCCGAGCGGCTCTCTCCCCAAAAGCGGAAGGCGAGAATCGCCAGAACCCGACGGGAACGGGACGGGCAAATGCAGACCGAAATCTTCCGCAACCTGTTGGTGGCTTTTCGCTTTACCGTGACGGGCAGGGAACACGTGAACGGGTGGGAGACCCTGGTGCTGGACTTCGAGCCGAGAGCGGGCTTCGAGCCGCCCTCCTCCCGTTCCGCCTTTCTGAGGAGTCTGAGCGGGAAGCTCTGGGTCACCCGGGAGTCCCACCAGCCGATTCGGTTGACGGGTAGGCTGGGGGAGGACGTGCGATTCGTCGGCGGCCTGTTCGGCAGTCTCAAAAAGGGCGCCACCATTACCCTGGAGCAGGCCGATATCGGCAACGGCCTCTGGCTTCCCACCTTTACCACCGTAACCTACCGGCGGAGCCTTCTCTTCAAGGGCACCCACCGCAGGGAGACCAGCCTGTTTCGCGACTACCGCCTGAATCCCGGAATCCGCCCCAGCAATCAGGTTGAGGTGGAAAGCCTGGACTGAGCCGGAGATGCGTTTGGGGTGTCCTCCTGCGCCTCTTGACAGGCCGGCGGACCAGCGCATATTCTCCCGGCTGCAGTTGCGGACCAGGATTGTCCGTTCGGGCGGGGAACCGTGAACCACAATCTCTACAACTCCTTGCAGGAATTCGAACTGGGAAATGGCCGAACGGGGCGTTTCTATTCGCTGCCTCAATTGGAACGGCGGGGAATAGGCGCCATCTCCAGGCTTCCGGTCAGCCTCCGCATCGTACTGGAATCCCTGCTCCGCAATTTCGACGGAAACAGGATCACCGAGCAGGACATTCAGGCCCTGTCCGGCTGGAAGGCTACCGGGCCACGCACGGAGGAAGTTCCCTTTGTGGTGGCCCGCATCGTGCTCCAGGACTTCACCGGCGTCCCCCTGCTGGTCGATCTTGCCGCCATGAGATCGGCGGTGGCCCGCATGGGCGGGCAGCCGAAACGGGTCGAACCCCTGGTCCCGGTGGACCTGGTGGTGGACCATTCCATACAGGTGGATTACTCCGGAAGCCCCCAGGCGCTGCGACTGAACATGGAGATGGAATTCCAGCGCAACCGGGCCCGCTACCAGTTCCTGAAGTGGGGGATGCAGGCCTTCGACCAGTTCAGAGTCATTCCGCCCGGGGTAGGAATCGTGCACCAGGTCAACCTGGAATACCTGGCCCAGGGGGTTGTGGAAAAAGACGGGGTCCATTACCCGGATACCCTGGTGGGCACCGATTCCCACACCACCATGATCAATGGATTGGGGATCCTGGGCTGGGGGGTCGGCGGCATCGAGGCCGAAGCCGGGATGCTGGGTCAACCCGTCTACTTCCTGACTCCCGACGTGGTCGGGGTTCACCTGACCGGCCGTTTGCGCGAGGGGGTGACGGCCACCGACCTGGTCCTGAGGTGCACCGAGATGCTGCGGGAAGCCAACGTGGTGGGAAAGTTCGTGGAGTATTTCGGCGAAGGAGCGGCCTCCCTGCCGGTCACCGACCGGGCCACCATCGCCAACATGGCTCCGGAGTATGGGGCGACCATCGGTTTTTTCCCGGTGGATGAGGAGACCTGCAACTATCTCCACGCCACCGGCAGGCGTCCGCAACAGGTGGCGGCATTTCGCAACTACTACAAGGCCCAGGGCCTCTTCGGCATTCCGCGCCAGGGAGACTGTGACTACAGCCGGGTGTTGGAGGTCGACCTGGGGGAGATCCAATCTTCGGTGGCCGGTCCCAAGCGCCCCCAGGATCGCCTGGAGCTCGACCGGCTCAAGCCCAGGTTCCGGGAGTTGCTGGGCACGCCGCTCAATCGAGGCGGTTTCGAGCAGAATCCCTCAGGGATGCGGGAGCGCTATCCGACGGGAGTACCCGGCGGCGCCACGGACCTGGGACATGGGGACGTGTTGATCGCCGCCATCACCTCCTGCACCAACACCTCCAATCCGGGGGTGATGCTGGCGGCCGGGCTGCTGGCCAAGAAAGCTGTTGAGAAAGGCTTGAGCATACGCCCCACCGTCAAGAGATCCCTGGCTCCCGGGTCGCGAGTGGTCTCCAGCTATCTGCAGGAAACAGGGTTGCAGCCTTACCTGGACCGACTCGGATTCAACCTGGTCGGCTATGGGTGCACCACCTGCATCGGCAATTCCGGTCCCCTGGATCCGGAGATCGAACAGGTGGTGACCGGCAACGACCTGGTGGCCGCCAGCGTCTTGAGCGGCAACCGCAACTTCGAAGCCAGGGTCCACCCCAACATCAAGGCCAATTTCCTGATGAGCCCGCCCCTGGTGGTCGCCTTCGCGCTTGCCGGGCGCATCGATATCGATCTGTCCTCCGAACCCATCGGCCGGGGCAGCGACGGGGAGGAGGTCTACCTCAAGGATATCTGGCCCAGCCTGCAGGAAGTGAGCGATCGGATGGCGGCTGCCTTCGATCCCGAGACCTTTCGCCGGATGTACCGGGACTCCGCCGGTTCCAACGGCGGGTGGCAGGAGATTCCCTCCAGTCGGGGCGACCTGTTCGAGTGGGACCCCAATTCGACCTACATCCAGGAACCGCCCTTCTTCGAGAACTTCTCCCCCGGAGCCGGGGAGGTGGAGGACATCGTGGGCGCCCGTCCCCTGGCCATTCTGGGGGACTCGGTGACCACCGACCACATCAGTCCGGCAGGGGCCATCGCGCAGGCCTCTCCGGCCGGCTCCCATTTGCTGGAGCGTGGGGTCGAGGCCAGGGATTTCAACAGCTATGGGTCACGCCGGGGCAACGATCGGGTCATGACCCGCGGCACCTTTGCCAACGTGCGCATCAAGAATCTCATGGTGCCGGGAGTGGAGGGCGGCTTTACCCGCTACCAGCCGGAGGGGACCCGGATGACCATCTACGAGGCGGCCCTGCGCTACCGGGAGCAGGGCACTCCCCTCGTCGTCGTGGCCGGTCACGAATATGGAACCGGGAGTTCTCGTGACTGGGCGGCCAAGGGGACCCGGCTGCTGGGGGTCCGGGCCGTGGTTGCACGGAGCTTCGAGCGCATCCATCGCAGCAACCTGGTGGGGATGGGAGTGTTGCCTTGCCAATTCCAGGAGGGTGCCGGCGCCGATTCCCTCCGCCTGGATGGCAGCGAAGTCTTCGATCTGGCGGGAATCGGGCCCGAGATCCAACCCCGGCAACAGATCCGTCTGGTGGTGCGCCGCCGCGGCGGCGAGACCGAGACGGTCCCGGTAACAGTGCGCATCGATACGCCGGTGGAAGTCGAATACTACCGCCACCACGGCATCCTGCCCTACGTGCTGAGCGGGTTGCTGAAGACCTGACCTTTCCTCCAGGCCGCCCCTGCCACCGCAGGCGAGCTGTCCACACCCTCCGCTCTGCACTTCCTGCACCACCCTTCCGAAGGTACAAATCCTCTCGTGGGAGTGCGGATCAAGGGGATGGGGGCAGTTTCTGCTGGACCCTTTCAAAGTCGGAGGGCACCTGCAGCTTGAAGATCCGATCGTAAAGCCTGGGGTTGATCTTGACGTTGGACAGCAGGAAGGTGTGGTGGTCTCCGCTGGCCTCGAAGAACCGGGTCTGGATGGGGATCCAATGCTTGTGGTCCACCCACAGCCGAATCTTCGTGAACAGGTTCTTGACGGAATCGGACTTGGGGTTGAGCTCCAGCAGCGAGGTCGGCTGGCCGTCGACCTCTTCCGTCTTGATGTGGCGGACGTCGTTGTCCCTGCGGATGGTGCGGCCGGACCGCCCGATCCAAAACAGGGGCAGCTCAGAGGTTGACGAGCCGTTGCCGGTGTCAATTTCCTGGTAGCGCCTGATTCGGGGCTCCAGAATGCTGACCTTTCCTTTTTCCAGAAGCACGGTGCTACGAACCGGCTTCTGATACTCCACCTTGAAGGTGCTTTTTCGGCGGCTCTTCTTGTAAAAGAGCTTGCCGGTCTTTTGGGACACATCAGGTGGGTCAAACAAGATGGTCACCTTGGTCTGTCGCAGCTCGGCGGTCAGGGTTGTCAGGGTCTTCGCCCTGGAATCCATCAGATCCAGGACTCGGCTGACCTCGACCGACAGGCTGGCTTGTCCCAGTCCCTCGATCGAACCTCCGGAAGCGACCGCCAGCAGGATTGCTAGCGCCCCAGCCACGCGGGTCCGGTATCGGGTTTCACCCCTCATGGCGCTCCTTGCCCCGGCGATTCCTCCGGGCGAAACCATCCGAGGATGTAACACAGTCGTGGGTCATTGAGGGGTAGCGGGTCCCGGGATTACAGGCTGAGCGGACTCATCGGGGTCGGGCCCGGTGGTGCTAAGCCAAACGGAATAGCCGACCGTCTCTCCGCCGGCGCTGACAACAGGTTTGATGTCGGCGACGACAAACGGTTTATTCAAGATTTTCTCGATCCGGGTCCGGGCGGAGTGGGTGAGACGTGTCTCATCCTGCCCGGGAGGGATCAGGTGGGCACCGATGAAGAATACCCATTTGCCCTGCGCATTCTGTGTATAGGAGATATCCTGCCCGCCGGACCGCTCGGCGGGAGTCGGAGCCGGGTCGGGCTGGTCGTGAAAAAATGTTCCGGGGGTCAGGAAAACGAAGAGCAGAATGGCGGCGCACATGACATCGTAAGGGAAGGTGCCGCGGTCATAGGACCATAACACCACCGACCCCAATCCCTCGAGAAATCGTCCCATCAATCTCCGCCTTGCTGTCTTCCAGCGAGCTTGCCCGCCGCCATTGACCTCGCAGGTATAGCCTGTTCGCGGCTACTCCCGGGTGATGCATGCGGGCTAGAGAGACATGCGGTCTTCGGCAAGATTCCACTCGCCTTCCTGCTGCTGGGACACGATTCTCCCGTCCCGCATCTCGATCAAGCTGTTGGCGATGGTGGCGGCTTCCGGATTGTGAGTGATCATGAGGATGGTTTGATTGAAGGTGCGATTCAGTTCCTGCATCATCTTCAGCACCACCATCGAGTTCCGGGTGTCCAGATTCCCGGTCGGCTCATCGGCCAGAAGGATTGCGGGCCTGTTGATGACGGCCCGGGCAATGGCCAAACGTTGCTGCTCTCCTCCAGAGAGCTCGGAGGGCTTGTGATGGGTTTTCTTTTCCAGGCCCAACAGATTCAGAATCTCCTCAACGTGTTCCCGGTTGCGGCTTCCGTTTCGATGAATCTCCTGAGCGATTTCCAGGTTTCCCCGGACGCTCAGGGTAGGCAGCAGATTGAACCGCTGAAACACGAAACCGATCTTGCGACGCCGGATGTCCGTGCGAACGGCGTCTTTTCCCGAGGAGACCTCCTCGCCATCCACCAGGACCCTGCCCGAGGTGGGTGTGGCCAAACCACCCAAAAGATGCAGCAATGTGGACTTGCCGCATCCGGATGGCCCCATGATGGCGATAAATTCTCCCTCCCGGACCTTGAGTGACACCTCTCGGACAGCGGAGACCTCGATCTTGCCGGTCTTGAATATCTTGGTGAGTTCTATTGATTCCAGGATGGTTTTCATCGGAAAAGGCCTCTAAATGCAACGGCATTATAGCTTAGGGACTGCCAGTTCTAAAGCCGGCAGGGAAAAATATCGGAGTGGAGCGCTCCCTGCACGGGGGGTGGCAGGAGGTTTCCCCGGGGCACGGTTGAGAACTTGAGACTCAGCGGATAGGAGGAGAGATCTCACCATCCACCTACTCATATGCCAAGGCTTCGATAGGATCCTGCCTGGCCGCGCGCAGGGCCGGATAGAGGGCTCCCAGGCTGGCGCTGACCAGCGCCAGCAACCCGGTGTAGAGGAGCCACTCCGGGGGAAGCTGATGTTGGAGGGTCGGCATCAACAACTGGAACAGGAACCGGCCGCCAAAGGTCAGACCCAGTCCCAACAGGAAGCCCAGCCCTCCCAGCGCCAGGGCTTCCTTGAGGAAGAGGAGCGAGATGTACCCTTGGGGGGCTCCCAATGACCTCAGAATGCCGATTTCGTGGGTCCGCTCGGTGGTGGCCGTGTACATGGACAGAAAGATGATGAAGAATCCGATCAGGGTGGCAATGGACACCACCGTGTTTCTGAAAAATCGGTACGGCCCAAAGTCCTGGTTGGCCGCCTCGATGTGGTCGGCGAAGCTGCTCATGTCAAAGACGGGGTAGGACTTCAAACGGTCTTCCACCTCGGTCTTCACCCCCGGAATGTCGGACTTGTCATGGCACTTGATCAACATCATGGTGGCTTGTCCGGGCGTGCCCACCAGTTCCTGCATGGTTCCAATGGGAATGAATACCCGGGATCCCTTTCCGTGCTCGACAATGCCGGCAACGCGAAAGGAGTGGTTCATCAGCTTGAGCTCATCCCCCAAGCGGAGCTCCTTTCCATGGGCGTAAATGTCGTCGACGATGACGTCGTTCGGACCTTGAAAGTCTTGTCCTTGCAAAAAAATGAACCCCTGGCTGATCCGGTTGAAGCTTTCCGGGTCAATGCCCCAGATGAGTCCCAGCCCGCCGCTGGAGTTGAGTTGGAGATAAACGGGGGCCACCGCGCTTACGCCCTCGATCTCGGAGACCAGGTCGGCAATCCTGACCGACATGGCGCCGGTGCTGGCAGCCAGCACCAGGGAGGAATTGGGCGGTTGCAGGACGATGTCGGCTCCCACCCCGGAAATGCGTTTGCTGCTTTCCCGGACCATGCCGGTGGCCAGACCGACCAGCAGCAGGATCAACGAGACCTCCACCCCGACCGCCAGGGCGGTGGCCAGCGAACGCATGGGGCGGGAAACGACGTTGGACAGGACGAGTTGGGAGCTCACTCGCAGGATCCCCTCAGTTCACCGTCTCCGGCGGGAGGTCTCGGGTCAGGTCGATAACCTGGCGGGTTGGCAATTTCTTCAGCACGAAGGCGGTAGCGGCCAAGTTGAGGTTGACCTCTATCTTTTGGACCCGAATCGCCATCCGATAGGCCTCCTGGGGCCTCTCGAAGCGAACCAGGCCCGGGTAGACATGTCCGTCCACGGTACGGAAATCGCTGTAGCGGATCTCGGATTCCAGTCGGCCCCCTGGGGAGAATGCCTGTAGCCTCACGATGTTGAGATCAAGCCGATCGAACCAGATCCTCCGTTTCAAAGCCAGGCTTCCGTCAGGCGACCACCGGTGGCAAGACAGAATGTAGAACTGCCGTCCGTCCTGCCGGAATTCTTCCAGGGAAATCAGGGACGGGTCGGCGCCTTCAAGCGCCTCGAGGGCCAGTGCCTCGAAAATGTGCTGGGGCCGGACGTTTACGGGAACGTCCTTGCGCGGAGGGATGACTTGGTGGTTGAGTCCTCTGATGAAGGTATTCTTGGGAGGAACGTCGATCGAGAAATCTTTTCCGTCCGACACCATGTCAATGGCCGTCACCTGAAAAACCTGAACCTTGACCCGGATGTCGGCAGGCTTTCTCAGCAGGATGAACCCGTCGCTCTCACGCCACTCCTTGATCTCTCCCGTCCCGGGGTCGCGGCCGGTGAGCCGGTAGGAAACCTTGAGCTTCAAGGCTTGAATCGATTTCGATGCCTGGCCGGCCTTTTCAATCAACTCCGTCCTGGTGGCCGTCAGGGCCGGCGGGGGATCCTGATGGGTGGGGACCCGGACCGTCTGGCTCCTGCGAGCCGGACTGCAACCGGATGCGGAGAAAAGAATGCTGGCGGCGGCGAGGACTATCGGGAAGAGGCGGGCAAGAGGCAATGGGTTACCTAACGTCTTTAAATCGACCATTTTACCAAATCAGGTGGAGTCGCGTCAACTGATTTGAGCGCGCCGCAATCTGCGAAACAGCAGAAGAATGAGGCCCCCCGACACCAACAAGGCCAGGATCACCCAGGCTATGGTGGGATAGTGGTGTCTCATGTAGAAGAGAGCCTGCTGGCCGTATCTGACGGCCAAATATCCTTGCAGAAAATAGCGAAATCCACGACCCAGTGTGATAGCCACGAGGAACTTGGCGGGGCTGACCTTGAAGACACTGGCACTCAGGACGAAGATCTTGAAGGGTGTGGGGGGAGGCAGGATGGATGGAACGATCACGGCCAGAATGCCGTACCGCCGGTACCAGCCGCCAATTCTTTCAAACTGGCGGGGAGCGAGCTTCTTGCGCGCCAGGACCTCTCCGCCCCTGCGTCCGACAAGGTACAGCATCATGCAGCCCAGAACGGAGCCGATGGTGGTCATGGAGCAGAAGAAAAGCATCTGGTCGGGGGACTGGATCGACCGGGTGATGATCAGAATGTCGTTCACTTCCGGAAGCGACAGGAATGAGGAGTCGACCAGCGCAATCAGCAGGAGCCCCCACCCTCCCAGAGGCTCGGTCAGTGCCAGGAACCAGCCTTGGATCTTGAGCAAAACCTCTTTCACGGGGCCCTCATCGGCGCGGCGGATTTCGATCGGAATGCGGATTGAATCGGCTGACTGGCGGGGAAGAAGTCCAAATTGACAAGTCCTTCACAATACAGTTTACTCCATGACGTCATCACCCGAAGAAAAGGAGCCGGTTCATGAAAGCACAGCTTGGGTTGGCCTTTCTTGGAAGCGTGTTTCTGGTGGTCCTTTGCCGTCCTCACCAGGGTCAGACCGTTCCTGCGGTCGCCCCGAGTCTTCCCATTGCCACCCCCGCCGGCCGAACGGGGCTATCCGCCGATCAGAGAGCCAAGATGCAGTCGCAGAGGCTGCGGAAGGCCTTTCAGAAGCTGAAAAGCGACTCGGAGAGGCTGGCGGAGGGATCCGCGCAGCTTAAGGAAATGATTCAGAATTCCAATCCCCATACCTACTCGATAGGAATCTTCAAGAAGGCCGAGGACCTCGAGAAACTGGCCAGAAGAATCAAGAACCGGGTCAAGCGGGGGTTCCGTTGAATCCAGGTGTCTCAGGCGCCTGATCCCGGCTGGACTCAACCGCCGTCGATTCGTCTGGATTGCCCGCGGCGATGGCGTTCCAGCGCCAACTGGATAAGCCGGTCGATCAGCTCCGAATAGGGCAGCCCGCTGGCCTGCCACAGCTTGGGGTACATGCTGATCGAGGTGAATCCGGGGATGGTATTGATTTCATTGACATAGATGTCTTCCGTGGTCCTTTCCAGGAAGAAGTCGACCCGGGCCATTCCCTGGCACTCGAGCACCAGGAAGGACCTCAGCGCCAGTTTCTGGATCTGTTCCACTTGGTCCGCCCGGAGCCGTGCGGGAACGACCAGTTCGGCGCTATCGTCCAGATACTTGGCCCGGTAGTCATAGAAGCCCGACCGGGGGATGATTTCACCCGGGACGGATGCTTGCGGATCGGCGTTTCCCAGGACGGAACACTCGATCTCGCGTGCGTCCAGGGCTTTCTCGACGATGACCTTTTCGTCGAACTCGCCGGCCAGGGCCAGTGCCTCCGAGAGCCCTTCCTGCCTGTCCGCCTTGCTGATCCCGATGGATGAGCCCAGGTTGGCCGGTTTCACGAAGCAGGGGTAACCCAACCTGTCTGCCACTTCCTGTTCCAGCTCCCGGCCCCGATTCCTCCAATGGCCCGATGGGCAGGCCAGGAAGGGCGCGGTCGGCAGTCCGGCCTGCTGGAACAGCCGCTTCATTACGTCCTTGTCCATGGCCACGGCGGAACCCAGCACGCCGGCGCCGACGTAGGGGACATTGGCCAGCTCAAGCAGGCCCTGGATGGTGCCGTCTTCTCCGAAGGGACCGTGCAGCACGGGGAAGACCACGTCGACCGAAGTCTGCCGCCCACCCCGGGAACCGGCAGCATCGAGCTGAATCAACCGGCCCGCGGTTGCCGACTCGGCGGGCAGCAGGACCGGAGCTCCCTGCTGCAGGATCTCGCGGAATCCCCCTTCCTGAAATTCCGGATCGGCGCGCCAGCGGCCCTCCTTGGTGATTCCAATGGGGATGACGTCGTACTTGGCCCGGTCGATGGCCGACAGGATCGACGCCGCTGACTGCAATGAGACTTCATGCTCTCCGGACTTGCCGCCGAACAGCAAACCCACGGTGATCTTGTTCATTGCAAAACTTGCCTGAAGCACCCCTGTTTCGCTCCGCATCCATGGGACGGCGGCGCAACCAGGTGAGAAGTGAATAGTGGAGAGTGAAGAGCTACATGATCAACACGCAAAGCATCTTGTCGGTCTCGGCGCAGTCCTTCAAATAGGCGCAGTCAGTTCATCAGCCGCCAGCTCGCTCCCGTAACCCTCCCCCGACCCCCCGTCACCCTTCAAACTTCAAACTTCACCCTTCAAACTTCAAACTTCACCCTTCAAACTTCACCCCTCATACTTCAAACTTCATACTTCAAACTTCACTAAGGCGTCAGCCGATAGATGGTCCGAGGGAAAGGAATCGCCTCGCGGACGTGTTCCAGTCCGCAGATCCAGGCCACCACCCGTTCGATGCCCATGCCGAAGCCCGAATGAGGGAAGTTGCCGTATCGGCGCAGGTCCAGATACCACTCGAAGGCCTCGGCCGGCAGGCGATGCTCCCGGATGCGTTGGCAGAGAAACTCCAGGCTGGTGGCCCTCTGTCCTCCGCCGATGATCTCACCGTAGCCTTCCGGAGCCAGGACGTCAGCCGAAAGCGCCACTTCCGGACGATGGGGGTCAGGCTCCATGTAGAAGGCCTTGGCCTCGGAAGGGTAGCGGTGAACCATCACCGGGCGGTCAAACTGCCGCGCCAGCAGAGTCTCGTCCGCTCCGCCCAGGTCGCTGCCCCACTCGATGTTGGAGCCCTTGGATTTCAGGATGGACACGGCTTCGTCATAGGCGAGGCGAGGGAAGGGAGGGGCTATTCTGCGGAGCGCCTCCAGTTCCCGATTCAGGGTGGCCAATTGGGAGCTGCAGTCGTCCAGCACGCGGCTGAGGATCTCGGATATCAGGTCCTCGGCCAGCACCAGAATGTCCTCCAGCGTAGCGTGGGCGACTTCGGGTTCCACCATCCAGAACTCGGTGAGATGGCGTCGGGTTTTCGATTTCTCGGCTCGAAAAGTGGGACCGAAGGAGTAGACCTTGCCGAAAGCCGCCGCGGCTGCCTCGTTGTAGAGCTGCCCCGATTGGGTCAGGTAAGCCTTTTCGTCGAAGTAGGGGACCTCGAACAGGGTAGTGGTGCCTTCGCAGGCGGCCGGGGTGAAGATCGGAGTGTCGACCAGGGTAAACCCGTGTTCGTCGAAGAAATTGCGGGTGGCGGCAATCACTTCGTGCCGGATCTTGAGGATGGCGTGCTGTCGGGATGACCGGAGCCACAGGTGGCGCTGGTCCAGCAGAAACTCGATGCCGTGCTCCTTGGGGCTGATGGGAAAGGATCGCTCGGCCGGAACCCGCTGGATGGTCTTCAAATGGGTGACCTCCATCTCCACGCCCCCGGGAGCCGTCTTGCCTTCGGGGACTCTTCGGACGATTCCCGTGACCTCGAGGGAGGACTCCTGGGTCAGTTCCTTGGCCTGTTGGAAAACACCGGGTGGAACCGCGTTCCTGAGGACGATCGCCTGCATCAGCCCGGTTCCGTCTCGCAGAACCAGGAAGATGATCCTGCCGCTCGATCGTTGGTGGGTGAGCCACCCTCGGATGGTCGCTGAATTTCCCTCGTGATGGGCTGCGTCCCGAATCGCGATCTCAGCCATCACTCCTCCTTCTCCATCGTTTTCTTCGCCGCCTCCCGGCAGGTCTCCAGGCGGTCACAGGCCTCTGGAGCCGACTTCAACTCAAAAGAGAAAGTCTGTTGGGAATAGTCTCCAGTGTCAAGCGAACCCCGCGGTCTCCGGCGAATGGAACCGGGATCTCCAGGCTGAACGGATCCTGGCTGCATGGCGGTTCAAGGCCCGGAAGCGGAACGGGCGGACGGCAGGCCGGAAGCGGGAAAGAGAAGCCGTCCTTGCTCTGATCGACCAGGGATACTATCATCACTACCTTCTGCTCAGCGGCCTGGCGAGAAATACGGGCAAGGGAGCATGCCTTGAATCTGAACAAGAAGAGTCGTCGCAAGAATGCCCCGGGCAGGTCCCGCGACGGGATCTCGGAGGCGATTGTTCGATCCCACCAGGTAGAAGATCAGACCCACGCGGAAACCCTCTACCTGAACAATCTGGTTCGCGACAAGAGGCGGGTCGTGGTAAAGCTGCTCAATAACGAAGAAATCGAAGGGTGGATCGAGTACTACGACAAGCGCTTTATCCGTGTGACCCGCAACCGCCGAGCCAACATGTTCATCTACAAGCACCAGATCAAGTATATCCAGGAACGCTGATCCAACACGAACTGTTGATTGCTGATTGCTGAGCCTTTTGCAAAATTCCTCAGGCAACGGTTTCATGGAGGCTCGGAACAGGTATTGATTCACATGGATGCACAGGATGCACAGGATTTTTTCTTGAAACGGCCAGCTTGTCATCCTGAGCATCCGCAAATCCGCACACGATCATTGCCGGAGCCGGCTTCTCGTGCAGCAGGGTCCCGTCCTGGTTATCCTGTGCATCCTGTGCATCCATGTTCATGATGAGCCTTTTGCAAAATTCGCAATCAGCAATGACATTGAGGCGGCAACGGTGACGTGCTGCAGGCTCCTGTATTCACCACAACAAGCACAACAGCCACAAATCGAGTTTCTTGATTTCGAGACTTGCCGATCCAAGGGTCCTTTTTGTGCCTTTTGTGGCCATTGAGCTTCAGACGGCAAAGTGTTTCAGTGTCACGTGATCCTTGACGGACTCGGGTGGAAAAACCCTTGATCTGAATCAGGATCGCCCGACTCTGATTTTTGCAAAAGGCTCTTCTGATTGTCGATTTGGGGAGCCGGCGCGACCAGCCCACATTAGTTTACGTTCCCGAATCCACAACCAACCTTCTGCAAATTGGCGGCCTTGGCGCGCCCTTGTGGAGACCTCTCCGAGACGTGCATGTCGCCGGCGAGTGACTCGGGCTACACTTTGAAGTCCGTCAAAATCCCGGCCAGGCGTGCGGAGAATGCAGAACGGGGCAGGATCCAGCTCGCGCCGGCCTTGCGGGCTTCCTCGGCGAGCTCGGTCTGAACGTGGGAAAAGAAAGCCAGAATGGGAATGGCACCCCCCGCGGACGAGCCCTTGAGTTCCTCGATGGCGCGTACCGGCTCGGTCCTCCGCCCATTGAGGTCGATGATGATGAGCTTGACCCTCTTGGGGTCGGCATTTTGGAGAAGTTCCCGGGGAGTCTTGAGGAGTCGGGCGGTGACGGAGCACAGCCGAGCCGTGGAGGCGATTTTGCTGGAAAAGAAAAGATCGTCCGCCAGCACCAGGACTTCGTCAGGCATGACAGGACCTCCGGACCGCCGGGGCTCGACTCTTCGGTCAAGCGCTGTGCCGAAAGTGAATGGCCTCGCCGTCCTGAACCGGATACTCCTTGCCTTCCAGCCGGAGTAGTCCTCGTTGTCGGGCGGCGGAAAGGGACTTGACCTCCAGCAGCACGTTCCAGGGAATCACTTCGGCCCGGATAAAGCACCTTTCCATGTCGGAGTGGACAGCGCCGGCCGCCTTGAGAGCCGGTGTTCCCTTGGGAATGGTCCAGGCCCGAATTTCGTCCTCGCCCACGGTGAAGAAGGAAATCAGTCCCAGCAGCCGGTAGGTGGTCCGGATCAGGCGAACCAGCCCCGACTCGGCGAGGCCATAGTCGTTCAGAAAATCCTTTGCCTCCTCGTCGGTCAACTCCGCCAACTCCGCTTCCAGTTTGCCACAAACGGCGGTCAGTTCAACGTTCGGTTGGCCGGCCAGGGTCTTGAGCCGGTAGGCCTCGACCAAGCGCGAAATCCCCGCGGCAGCGCCCTCGTGGAGGTTGAGCACGTGCAGCACCGGTTTTTCCGACAGGAATGAGAACCCGCGAAGGCGCTTCTTCTCTTCCCCGGTGAGCGTGAGAGATCGAAGGGGCTTTTCCTGTTCCAGCCACTGCCGGCATTTTCGAAGCAGCCTGTCTTCCCCGATCAGGTCCGGATTCTTCATCTTCCTGAGATCCTTTTCCAGGCGTTCCAGCCGTCTTTCGATCACGGTCAGGTCGCCCAGGATGAGTTCCAGGTTCAACTCGGCGATGCTCCCTTCCGGAAAACCCGGGACTTCGCCCTGTGGCGAAGGCTCTTGGTCGAAGGCTCCAACCACGTGCACCAGTACATCCAGGTTGCGGAATGCTTCCAACCGGATCTCCGGAGCGGCGGCGCCCCCGTTGAAGGAGGGGACGTCCAGGGTTTCGATCACGGCCCGGGTTGTTTTCTTGGGCCGGAATAGAGCCGACAGCCGGTCCAGGCGCGAATCGGGGACGGTGGCCACGCCGACCGCCGATCCTCCCCGCTTGCGGAATTGGGCAGCGGGGCCGATTCCCGCCCGGGTCAGGATCCTGAAGAGGGTGGATTTGCCCGACGAAGGGGACCCGATAATTCCGGCTTTCACCAAGAGACTCCCTGGACCGCCATGCTGCGCCGGGGGTGCGGGCTTGCCCGTTTACACCAAACCCAGGGTCAAGATCCGGACCAGGGTTCTCAGGAAGGTTTTCCAGGGCGATTTCCCGGAGCGGCCGGCAGAGCCGTAGGCAGACCCTCCCGGACCGTTCCGCTCTCCGGGACGAAGCGAACCGGCGCACTGACAATCGCGAAAATATTCCGGGGATGCAATCCGGCCGGGCGCAACTCTCATCCCGGGACCCGGCGGCACGGTGAGAACCTGGGAGTTGTCCTGGCCGGTGATTTCCAATCGGCCCCGCCGGGATCGCACGCAGAGGGTCCCATCCGGCTCCAGGCTGATCTCGCCACGGTAGGCATCCCCCTGAAGCTGCGGGCCGGGAACCACTTTGATCAGAAAGTCGGGAGTCAGGAAGAGGTCTCCCTGAGACCGGGGAAGATTGTAGGCCACACTGCCGCGGCGCAGGGTGAAGAGGAAGGGAGACCGCGGCTGTTGAACCGTCAAGTCCGTGTCCCTGCAGAGATCGAGCCGCCCCCCCGCCAGGAGTTCCAGTTGGGCTGCTCCGGTCTTGCTGTGGATCCTGGTTCCATCGTAAATCATGGGGAACGGGGACCGTCCGCCTCGCCCCCAGTCGACCCTGCCGGTCAATTGCAGACTGCCTTTGGCAGTCAGGAACCCCACCGGGAATTTGCCCGTCCGGCCTGACTGGGGCAAAGAACGGCCCAGCGAGTCCGTCGTTGTCACGCATGCCAGCAACAGGCACACCCCGGCAATCCACCAGGAACCAGCCAAACCGGAAGTCAAACGGGAAATCATGTCGGAGTCCGCCTTCCCCTGAAACAGTCGCCATCAGCCTAGCAGAAAAAAGTTCGCCCCCTGCAAATAAACTGCTTGACTCCGCTGTGGGAATCCGTAGACTGTCGTGGACTAAAGTGGACTGAAAAAGACTTTTGTGGCCTAATGTGGATCTCAGATCCGCATTGGGTGTCTTTTTCGTTGCCCGATTCTCAGCCACTTCGGAGTTTCGTCCCATGCTGCAACTCAGGGGAAGCCAAGCCACCAAGCTGGACGGGAAGGGCCGCATCAAGCTGCCGGTAGGCTTCCGCTCCGAAATCGAGCAGGAACATGGAAACGAGTTCTATGTTACCAGCCTCAGGGGAGATTACATCCGGCTCTATCCTTTTGACGTCTGGGACGACCTGGAAAAGACCATTGCCAATCGCGGCGCCAAGAAGCCGGTTGTCAAGAAGTTCCTGCGGGCCACCAGCTATTACGGCCAGAAGGCCTTGATGGACAGCCAGGGTCGGTTGCTGCTTCCTCAGGGGTTGCGAGAGTCGGCCCGGCTTGAAGATGAAGTCAGGGTGGTGGGTTCCATGGATCACCTGGAAATCTGGCGAGACGACACCCTGAAGAGCGCCGTCGAGAGCAATCCCTGGACCGACAGCGACGACGAGGAACTCTCTGAATTGGGAATCGCGGGATGAGCTTGACCGGTCTCGCGGCCAGGCGGGCTCCAATGGTTTCGACGCCCCAAGTCCGGACAGACCCCGGAGAGGCCGGGGTCCTTCACAGGCCGGTGATGCTCCCCCAGGTTATCGAGTATCTGCGGCCGCAGTCGAGAGGTGTCTATATCGATGCCACGCTCGGCCTGGGGGGGCATGCCCGGGCCATTCTGGAAGAATCGTCCCCCGGCGGGAAGCTGCTTGGAATCGATCGCGACCGCGAGAGCCTGGACAGGGCTTCCCGGGGGCTGGCCGGGTACTCGGGACGTCTTGAGCTCCGCCACGGCAATTTTGCCCAGGTCAAGGACATCGCCGGCGGCACGCAATTTGGATCCTGCGACGGCATCCTGGCTGACCTGGGCCTCTCTTCCTTCCAGTTGGAAACGGCGGAACGCGGCTTCAGCTTTCAAAGATCCGGGCCGCTGGACATGAGAATGGACACCGACTCTTCACTGACGGCTGCCGAGGTGGTCAACCGCTTTCCGGAACCGAAGCTGGCGGGTCTGATTTACACCTATGGGGAAGAGCCGGGTTCTCGCCGGATCGCCCGGGCTATCGTGCGAGCCAGACCCCTGCAAGACACGCTCAGCCTGGCGGAGGTGGTGTGCCGGGCGGTGCGTTCGCGGCGCCGGGGGAAAATTCATCCGGCGACGCGAACCTTCCAGGCCCTCAGAATCTTTGTCAATGACGAACTGGAGGCGCTACGTCAATTCGTCGCCAGTGCTATCGATTTGCTGAAGGCGGGGGGGAGGCTGGCGATCGTCAGCTTCCATTCTCTGGAGGACCGGATCGTGAAAGGCTCCCTGGGCTCCCTGGCACGGGGATGTATCTGTCCTCCCGAGGCGCCAGGCTGTGTCTGTGACCGGAAAAAGCTGGTGAAGCTGGTCTGCCGTAAACCGGTTTCGCCAACCGAGGCGGAAAAAACCGGCAATCCCCGGTCGCGAAGCGCCCGGTTGAGGGTTGCCGAACGGTTATGAAGTTGCGGCAGTTCCGATGCCGTCGGGCTTCGACGGCTCGGTTGAGGCGAGGAGATCCGATGACTGAGATTCACATGGTGAAGCAGATTGACAACTCCAGGCTGGTCAAGGAGTTGGACTTTCAAAAGACCCGGGAATGCCTGGTGCTCATGATCCTGGCCATGTTGTGTCTGCTGGTGTTGCTCTGCCTGGCTTGGCAGCAGTTCGAAGTCATTCGCCGGGGCTATGAGCGTGAAGAGCTGCGGAACGAAATCAAGCGTCTGACTGAGATCAACCGCCAGTTCAAGCTGGAGAGGGCCACCTTGCGCAGTCCTCAACGCATCGATCTGATCGCCAGAAAACAGCTTGGACTCATCAGTCCCTCGTTCGACCAGATTGTGGTCCAGCCCGCTCCTGAGACGCCGCAACCGGCGGAGATCATGGTTGCAGCCCGGGAAGGCCGCGGCATGGACGCTCTCCCGGCCGGATTCGGCGCGCTTCCCTGAGCCCGCATTTCTCACCGGAGCCTTTTGATTCGCAGTGGGACTTTCCATGCCCGCCAAACGCCCAAAGGGTATCCGGACCCGCCTTGGCCTGCTGGTGCTCTTCTTCGTCGCCTGGTCCTGCCTGATCGTCTTCCGCCTTGTCGACCTGCAGATTGTCCGCTACCCGGAAATGCGGGAACGTGCGCGGCGACAGCAGACCCGGGTGTTTGAGATCAGTCCCAAACGAGGGACGATTTACGATCGCCGCAACCGGGAGCTGGCAGTCAGCATCAAGGTCAAGTCGGTATTTGCAGTCCCCCTGGAAGTCTCCGACAAGCCCCGTACGGCCTCTCTGCTGGCCACCGCCCTGGAACTCGACCCGGGCAAGGTTCGGCGACGACTGGAAGGGTCGCGAACGTTCTGCTGGATCAAGCGGAAAGTGGACTTTCCCCAAGTCCAGAAGGTCCGGGAACTGGATCTGCCCGGCATTTATTTCGAGACCGAAAACAAGCGCTTCTATCCCAAGCGGGAGCTGGCTGCCCATGTCCTCGGCTATGTGGGCATGGACAACGAGGGCCTGGCCGGTCTGGAGCACCTGTATGAACGGGACGTGCGTGGCGCGCCCGGCCGGATCATGCTGCATACCGATGCCAGGAAACGGTACTTCAGCAGCGTGGAAAGGCCTCCCACGGCCGGCGCCGACCTCGTGTTGACCATGGATGAGTCGATCCAGTACCTGGTGGAGCAGGAATTGCAGGCTCAGGTTGAGAAAAGCAGGGCCCTGGGCGGCACCGCCATCGTGATGAACCCGTCCAACGGCGCCATCCTGGCCATGGCAAACGTGCCCACATTCAACCCCAATCATTATGGACGCTATTCCGAATCCGCCTGGCGGAACCAGGCCATCCTCAATATCTACGAGCCTGGATCCACCTTCAAGGTCTTTACGGCGGCTGCGGCGTTGGAGGAGGGGTTGACCACCCCTGAGGAGCAGATTCATTGCATGAATGGCGGCATCGTGATCGGGAAGCACCGAATCCGGGACCACAAGCCCTTTGGCTGGTTGTCGGTTCGCGAAGTGATCGCCCGTTCCAGCAACGTCGGCGTCATTCAGCTCGGCTTTCGGATCGGCAAGCAGCGGCTGGAGCGTTACCTGCGGCGCTATGGATTTGGCCGGCCCACCCAGGTGGATCTGCCTGGAGAAGCCAGGGGGTTGCTGCGTCCGGCTTCGGACTGGCATACGGTCACGCTGGGGACCATTTCCATGGGACAGGGAATCGGGGTGACGCCGCTGCAGATGATCGCGGCCGCCGGAATGATAGCCAACGGAGGCTCTTGGATTCCCCCCCGCGTTGTCGAGCGTGTCCGCTCGGATCGGGTCACCCGGAGTCCTTCCGGGTCCGAGGTCGGGGGCAGGAGAGTCCTGCGGAGAGAGACGGCTGAAACCGTCAAGGAAATGATGAGCCTCGTGGTTGCCGAAGGAACGGGCAGGAGGGCTCGGCTGAGGGGGTTTTCGGCGGCAGGCAAGACCGGAACGGCCCAGAAGGTGGAGGAGCGCGGAGGCTACTCTCACAGCCGATTCATCGCCTCCTTCGTCGGTTTCGCTCCCGTCGACAATCCCGCTCTCGCGATGGTGGTGTTGATCGACGAGCCTCGCGGCCTCTATTACGGCGGCCAGGTCGCCGCTCCGGTTTTCAAGAATATCGCGGAAAAGACGCTGAACTATCTTTCGGTGCCTCCCGATCAGCCAAGTCAGGAATGGAGGGACGACACCCGGGTTGCGGAGCTCGGCGCCGAGGTGAATCCGTTGGAGGAGCCATCGTTGGATGCGGTTTCGAGCACTCCGGCCTCGCTGAACGGCGAGCAGGCATCGGGCCTCGCCGAGGCGAAGGTGGAGGCCCGGCAGGAGCAGGATCTGGGGGGCTACGAGGATGCGGCCATCGATGGCCTGTCCGTGGTGGCCGTACCCAACTTTGTGGGGAAGTCCCTTCGAGTGGTGATGGCGGAGGGGACTCGGGCCCGATTGCAGGTGGAGGCCCGGGGGGCCGGGCTGGTGGTGCAGCAGTCGCCCGCACCCGATTCCAAGGTGGCGCCGGGCTCGACGGTGAGGGTCCGGCTCAATCGAAAACTCTAACCCGCATGGCTCGCCGAGCTCCCCGGCGAGAGAGGCAGGCAGGGACCAGCCGGTGGAAACATGCAGCTCCGGGAACTGATCAGGGATGTCGATGTCATTGATCCGGCCGAGTCCCCCGAAACGGAAATTTCAGGGATCGCCTACGATTCCCGGCAGGTCAGGGACGGGTATCTCTTCGCAGCCGTCCGGGGGGCCCGGACCGACGGCAATCTCTTTGTCGATCAGGCGATCCGGCGTGGAGCCGTCGCAATCCTGTCGGAAAATCCCAGACCGGCGGCATTTCCCCGGCCGTGGATCCGCGTCGAGCATGGTCGCCGGGCCCTGGCGCAAACCGCCGCCAACTATTTCGGCCACCCCACACGCGATCTGCGCCTGGTGGGCGTGACCGGAACCAACGGCAAGACCTCCACCGCCTATCTGCTCGAGTCCATCCTGAGAACCGGGGGCTCACGGGTGGGGTTGATCAGTACGATCGCCTATCGAACCCCTGGGTGGTCGGCCCCGGCGGGCCTCACCACCCCGGAAAGCCTCGATCTGCAGGACCTGTTCCGTCGCTTTCGGCAGACCGGCTGCCGCCAGGTGGTGATGGAGGTTTCCTCTCATGCGCTGGATCTCAACCGAGTTTTCGCCAGCCGGTTCGAAGCGGCTGTCTTCACCAATCTGTCGCCGGAACACCTGGACTACCATGAGTCCATGGACAGCTATTACCGGGCCAAGAAGCAGTTGTTTGTGGACACCGGGTATGGGCCGCCCGAAGTGTCCGTTGTGAATGTGGACGACATCTGGGGACAAAAGCTGGCAGGAAGCATCCCGGGCCGATGCCTCACATTTTCCCTGAGCCGTCCGGCGGACTTCGGAGTTGTCGAGTGTCGTTGGGGATGGAGAGGCATGCAAATCCGCTTGCGGATTCATGAGGAGGATGTGGAGGTGCGTACCCCGCTGTTGGGGAGCTTCAATCTCTCCAATCTTGTGGCCGCGGCTGCCGCCGCCAGCAGCCTGGGAGTCGACCGGGATGCCCTGAGAGATGGAATCGAAGCCTGTCCGCCCATTCCGGGCCGGTTCGAACAGATCGATTGCGGTCAGTCCTTTCAGGTGATCGTGGACTACGCCCATACCCCGGAGGCGCTGCGCAACGTTCTGGCCACCGCCAGGGAACTGGGCTCGCGGAGGGTTTTGGTGCTGTTCGGGTGCGGCGGCGAGCGGGACCGGGCCAAGCGGCCTGCAATGGGGGCCATCGCCGAACGGCACAGCGACTGGGTCATGCTCACCTCCGACAATGCCCGCGGCGAGGACCCCATGGAGATTCTCGGAGAGATCCAGGCCGGTTTTCGGTTCGATCGGCACGAAGTCGAGCCGGATCGTCGCGAGGCGATTCGGCGGATTTTTTCGCGGGCGGAATCGGGAGACGTGGTCATTCTGGCCGGCAAGGGGCACGAGGTCGGCCAGCAGGAAGGCGGCCGGGTCCGTCCCTTTGATGATCGCCAGGTGGCCAGGGCAGTCCTTCGGGAGATGGATTGTGGTGATGCGGCTTCCAGCCGGTGAAATCGCACGAGCGGTGGGATCCTCAATCGATCCGTCCTGCCGGCAAACGTCCCCTTCGGGTTATTCCATCGATTCCCGAACCCTGAAAGCCGGGGACTGCTTTATTGCCATTCAAGGATCCCGATTCGATGGCCACCAGTTCATTCCCGAGGCGGTGCGCAAAGGGGCCTCCTTGTTGATTCTCAGCCGCAAGGAGACCGTCGGATCGGCAACGGGGACACCCTGCATCCAGGTGGAAGACACCTTGCAGGCGCTTCAGCAACTGGCCGGTCGGGTGCGCCGCCGTTGGGGGAGGCTCCTGATCGGGATCACGGGAAGCGTCGGCAAGACGACCACCAAGGATATTGCCAGCCACCTGCTGGCAGGCCGTTTCAAGGTTTTCAGGAACCATCGGAATTTCAACAACCACTACGGGCTGCCACTCTCGCTGCTTCAACTGGAGTCGGAGCACCAGGTTGCCGTTATGGAGCTCGGGATGTCGGCCCCGGGAGAAATTGCCAGGTTGAGTTGCATCGCCCGGCCCGATTTGGGCGTGGTGACCAACGTCAGGCCGGTTCACCTGGAATTCTTCTCCTCGCTGGGCGGCATTGCCAGGGCCAAGCGGGAACTCATCGATCACCTTCCCGATCGGGGGGTGGCCTTCCTGAACAACGACGATGCCCGGGTGCGCAAGTTCAGTCGTCATTTCTCGGGTGAGGTCGTCACCTTCGGGATTGAAAGGCCGGCGGGCTTTCACGTGGATCGGATTCATTGCAGGGGGTTGAGCGGATGCGAGTTCAGGGTTCGGCATCGCGGTCGAAGCCACCGATTGACCTCGCCCTTGCTGGGTGCCCACAATGTCTCGAACTGCTTGCCCGGAATTGCTCTGGCCCATCGCATGGGTATGAGCTTCCCATCCATCGCCAACCGACTTCTCGGCCTGGAGCCGGGTCAGGGCAGGGGGCAACCGCTGTTTTTCGAGCAGGGGATCTGCGTGGTGGATGACAGCTACAACTCCAATCCCGCCGCCCTGATGACCATGATGAGGCTTCTCAAGGGGATCTCCGGCTATCGAAGGAAGATCCTGGTTGCGGGAGAAATGTTGGAGCTGGGGGCCGAGGCGGCCCGTTTCCACCACGCCTGCGGCAAGGCGGCGGCCGGCTGGGGGTTCGATCTAATCCTTGGCGTTCAGGGACTTGCCGATCGAGTGGTGACCTCGGCTCGAGCCGTCGGGTACGATTCCAGCCGCTCGGTCTTTTTCGATGATGCAGCCGAAGCCGGCGAATGGCTGGCCCCTCGCATCCGGCCCGGCGACCTGATACTGGTCAAGGGCTCGCGAGGGGTGAGAACCGAGGCGGTTATAGAAAGGCTGAAAGAGGACTTCGCCCTTTCCGCCTGACATCCCGGCCCGTGGGGGCCCGGCTTGGGGCCGACCGGCCGAGCCGGCGAGTGCATCGGGCTTCCCGGTGCTTGAATCCAATGCTCTACCACCTTCTCTATGAGTGGCTGTTCAACGTTTTCCCCGACGCATCGGTGCTGAACGTCTTTCGCTATATTACTTTCAGGACGGCGTATGCCAGCATTACGGCCCTGGTGCTGGCTCTGATCCTGGGTCCCCGGCTCATTCGCCGGTTACGCCAGTTTCAGGTGGAGCAACACATCCGGGAAGAGGGTCCCAGCCACCACCAGGTCAAGGCCGGCACACCGACCATGGGTGGCGTTCTGATCGTGGCCAGCACGGTAGTGCCTACTTTCCTGTGGACCGACCTGAGCAATCCGCTGGTATGGCTCGGCCTGGGTTCGATGATCGGGTTCGGCGCCATCGGTTTTGCCGACGACATCGTCAAGATCAAGCGGCGGAGAAACCTGGGGCTGACGGTTCGGGTCAAGCTGGGGTCGCAACTCGTCCTGAGCGGCGCCATTGCGGCCGGCCTCCTGCTTCTGAAATCACGGGGAGCCTATCAGACCGATCTGGCCGTTCCCTTCTTCAAGGATCTGCAGCCCAATCTGGTGTTGGACACCTTTGCCGGCTCGGCGCTTCATTTCCTGGACTTCCTCCCCTTCCTGTTGTTCGTGTTGGTGGTTCTGGTTGGATCTTCCAACGGCGTCAATCTCACCGACGGGTTGGACGGCCTCGCCATCGGCTGCGTGGTGGTCGCCGCGGGGGCGATGACCGTGCTGACCTATGTCACCAGCCACGCCTCCTTTGCCGGATACCTGGATATTCCTCATCAGGCCGATGTTGGGGAGTTGACCATTTTTTGCGGGGCCATGGTGGGCGCGTCGCTGGGTTTTCTCTGGTACAACTGCCATCCGGCAGAGCTCTTTATGGGCGACGTGGGCTCGCTGTCCCTCGGCGGGGCCATCGGGACCGTGGCCGTGATCATCAAGCACGAAATCCTGCTGGTGGCCATTGCCGGTATTTTCGTGCTGGAGACTCTGTCGGTGATGATACAGGTCTCTTTCTTCAAGATGCGGAAGAGACGAGTCTTTCGCATGGCGCCGCTGCACCACCACTTCGAGCTCATGGGGTGGTCCGAATCCAAGGTAGTGGTGCGCTTTTGGATCGCGGCCCTGATCTTTGCCTTGTTCAGCCTGACCACGCTCAAGCTGCGCTGATCTTCCGAAGTGGCGGTCGGGTGGGGCGGCCTGCCTGGCTTGCCGCCCGGCATGAGCCGCCTGGAACGACAATGGAAGCCGAATCGTTTGCAGGGAAAAAGATCCTGGTGGTGGGGATGGCCCGCAGTGGAATGGCCGCCGCAAGGTTCCTGCATGCCAGGGGAGCTCGGGTGACAGTCTCGGAGTGCCGGGACCAGTGCCAACTGGAGCCGGAAATCCGGACGCTGGAGGCGTTGGGGATCGGCTGCGAGGTCGGCGCGCATCGGCTGGAAACGTTTCTGAAGGCGGAGTGCATTGTGGTCAGCCCCGGCGTTCCCCTGGATCAGCCGGTCCTGAGAGAGGCAGCGGGTCGGGGGACCGAGATTTTGAGCGAGATCGAGTTGGCCTCTCGTTTCCTTGGAGGAAGGATCGTCGGAATCACCGGCTCCAACGGCAAGACCACCACCACCACCCTCATCGGGGAGATTCTTGGGGCTGCCGGCTTTCGAGTTCAGGTAGGCGGGAATATTGGAGTGCCCTTGACCTCCCTGGTCGAACGCTCGGCTTCCGACTCGATCAACGTGGTGGAGTTGAGCAGCTTTCAGTTGGAGGCGATCACTTCCCTTCGAGCTCACATCGGCGTGATTCTGAATATCACCCCCGACCACATGGATCGATACCCCGACCTGGCAGCCTATGCGAGCGCGAAGCTGAACCTGTTGAACCATCAGGGAGCTTCGGACTTTGTGGTGTTGAATCGAGACGATCGCCTGCTGCGCGGTCTGGCCGAACCCCCGGCTGCCGAGAGGTTCTGGTTCAGCACCAGGATGCCTGTGGATCAGGGGACCTGCCTGCAGGACGGCGCCCTGGTTTTCAGGCAACGGGGCGCAAGCGAGCCGGTGGTCCGGGTGGAGGATGTCCGGATCAAGGGGCGTCACAACCTGGAAAACGTGGCCGCCGCGGTCACGGTGGCCCGACTGTTGGGTGCATCGGTGCCGTCCATCCGGGAAACCGTGGCGCGCTTCCGAGGCGTGTCTCATCGACTGGAGTGGGTGCGTGAGATTCGAGGGGTCGATTTCTACAACGACTCCAAGGCAACCAATCCGACCTCGGCCCAGAGGGCCTTGGAAGCGTTCGACCAGCGGCTGATTCTGATTTTGGGTGGGCGGGACAAGGCCAGCGATTTTGCCGTACTGAGCCCACAGGTGAACCGCCGGGTAAAGGGCCTGGTCCTGTTGGGTGAAGCCAGCCGCAAGATTGAATCCCAACTGGCCGGGACGGCTCCCGTGACTCGTGCCGCCAGCATGGAGGAGGCGGTTCGCCTGGCCTTTGGGCAGGCGGACCGGGGCGAGGTAGTGCTTCTGGCCCCTGCCTGCTCCAGCTTCGACATGTTTCGGGATTACGAGGATAGGGGAAACGTGTTCAAGCAGGCGGTACATCGCCTCTAGCAAGATCCGCTGACCGCCGGGAGTTGGGCAAACGTTCTCCCCGGCGGCAGGTGGATCCCCGGATCGTTCCAAATGGCTCGAAAGCTTTCTCCGGACAAGCTGCTGTTCGCCACCACCCTGGCCCTAGTGCTCTCGGGAGTGGTCATGGTCTTCAGCGCCTCGGCTGTGCTGGCGGAGGAAAAGTTCGGCAGTCCCTACTACTTTCTGATTCGTCAGGGCGCCTGGACGCTGCTGGGATTGATCGGCATGTGGTGGGCCATGCACGTCGACTATCGCGCCTATCGCCACCCGCTCTGTGTCTATGGAGGACTGTTCGTTTGCATTCTGCTGTTGGTTGGCGTTTTCCTGCTGGATCCCAACCACAACACCCACCGCTGGATTCGACTGGGATCCCTGTCGTTTCAACCATCGGAGCTCAGCAAACCGGCCCTGGTCATCTTCATGGCCGCCCTGCTGGAAAAGGAGGCGAGCCGGGTGAACGACTGGCGCCATACGCTCCTGCCCTGTCTGGCCGTGCTGGGTTTAGTGCTGGGTCTGATCGTCGCCGAGCCGGATCTGGGGACCTCCATCACCATGGCGGCGGTGGCATTTGTACTCCTGTTTTGCGCAGGCCTGCGCCTCACCTATGTGCTGGGCGCCTGCCTGCTGGCCATACCGCCCCTGTTTTGCCTGGTTTATTTTTACGAGTACCGAATGCAGCGCGTGTTTGCCTTTCTGGACCCCTGGAGCGATCCGCTGGGATTCGGATTCCAGCCCGTGCAATCCATGATCGCCGTGGGAAGCGGGGGATTGACCGGCCTGGGCCTGATGGCGGGCAAGCAGAAGCTCTTCTACGTGCCGGAACCCCACACCGACTTCATTTACGCCGTCATCGGCGAAGAGTGGGGTCTGGTCGGCGCCCTGGTGGTGCTGGGACTGTTCGGGGTGTTTCTGTGGCGGGGCATCCGCCTGTCCTCGAGGGCTCAGGACGGCTTTGGACGCTTTCTGGGAATCGGCCTTACCGCCATGGTCGTCTGCCAGGCGTTCGTCAACATCAGCGTTGTATTGAGCTTGCTTCCCACCAAGGGAATTCCTTTGCCCTTCGTCAGCTCGGGCGGCTCGTCGTTGCTGGTCAGTCTGGTAAGTGTCGGTGTTCTGCTGAATATCTCTCAGCACTCCGATTGAAGGCGAGCCTCAGGCGGTGGAAGGGCCGGACAGGTCGAAAGAGATGCCGAAGACGGAATCGTCTTCATCGCGCAACCGGCAATCGGTTGAGGAGCGGGTGCTCAGGCTGCTGATTGCGGGAGGGGGTACGGGGGGGCACCTCTACCCGGGAATCGCCGTGGCCCAGACGCTCGCCAAGCGCTATCCCGCGGCGGAGGTTCAATTCGTGGGGAGCGGGCGTCCACTGGAGACGCGTATTCTGAAAGAGGCGGGTTATCGCTTGAACACGTTGCCCGTATCGGGGTTGAAGGGCGTTGGGGGGATCGATTGGATCCGGGGGATCCTCAAGCTCCCCGGGAGCTTGTGGGCTGCCTGGGGAATCGTTCGCCGATTCCGCCCGACCGTCGTGTTGGGGGTCGGGGGGTATTCCTCCGGTCCTCCGGTCCTGGTCGCTTCGCTGGCGGGAGTTCCCACGTTGCTTCACGAGCCCAACGCCCAGCCGGGAATCACCAATCGCCTGTTGTCGTCCTTCAGTCGCAAGGTGACCACCGCCTTTCCCGAGTGCGAG
This sequence comes from Terriglobia bacterium, assembly GCA_963665655.1. Lineage (GTDB taxonomy): Bacteria > Acidobacteriota > Terriglobia > Versatilivoradales > Versatilivoraceae > Versatilivorator. The sequence goes on along the minus strand of OY762429.1, from coordinate 466,384 downwards.
ACCTTTTTCCGGGGGAAAGCCGTGCTGACCGGGACTCCCGTGCGCCCGGAGTTTTTGGCTCGTCCGACCAGACCTCCAGAGCGCCCCTTCGTTCTGTTGATATTCGGAGGCAGCCAGGGCGCCCGGGCGATCAATCGTGCCGTGGTGGACGCTTTGGACGGATTGCGCCCGCAGTTGGGCCGGATGCGTTTCATTCACCAGACCGGCGAGCAGGATTTCGTCCAGGTGGAGCAGGCCTACCGGGAGGCGGGGGCTCGGGCGCTGGTAAAGCCCTTCTTCACCGACATGCCGAGCCAGTTTCCAAAAGCCCACCTGGTGCTGTGCCGGGCCGGCGCCGCGACTCTGGGTGAGTTGGCGGCGGCGCGCAAGGCCTCCCTGCTGGTTCCTTTTCCGGGAGCCACCGACAATCATCAACTGCGGAACGCCGAATCGCTGGCGGCCGCAGGAGCCGCCGAAGTCGTCCGGCAGGAGGAACTGAGTGGGAGGCTGTTGGCCCGCCGGGTCGAGCACTATTTTCGCCACCCGGAGGAATTGCAGCGGATGGAGGTTCGGAGCGGACGGTTGGCCCGGCCCGATTCGGCCCAGAAGATTGTGGACTTGATCGGCAATTTGGCGGGCTTGAATTGATGGCGTGGAGGCAACCGCCGGACCGGCACGGTCCCCGGTGAGTGATGCGGGCCAGGCCCGCGAGAGGCGTGCATGTTCAAGAGGATTCAGCGGATTCACCTCATTGGGGCAGGTGGATCCGGAATGAGCGGGATCGCTGAAGTGCTTTTGAACCGGGGCTACCGGGTCAGCGGCTCGGACCTCAAGCTGACCTCGGTGACCCAACGGCTGATGGAACGGGGCGCACGCATCCATGCAGGCCACGCCCCGGGCCACCTGGATGCCGCAGACGTGGTGGTGGTGTCCTCGGCGGTGAAGCCTGACAATCCCGAAATCGAGGAGGCCCGGCGTCGTCAGGTCCCCATCATTCCCAGGGCGGAGATGCTGGCCGAACTGATGAGAGGGAAGTATGGCATTGCGGTCGCGGGAACTCACGGGAAGACCACCACCACCTCCCTGGTGGCCGGTTTGACGGGACAGGGAGGCCTCGACCCCACTGTGGTGCTGGGGGGGCGCCTCAATGCCTTGGGAAGCAACGCCAAGCTGGGCACGGGCGAGTTCATGGTCGTGGAGGCCGACGAAAGCGACCGTTCCTTTCTGCTCCTGTCTCCGACGCTGGCGGTAGTGACCAACATCGACCGGGACCACATGGAGAGCTATGCCGGAATGGACGATCTGAAGAACACCTTCGTGCAGTTTGTGAACAAGGTGCCCTTCTACGGCGCCGCGGTTCTTTGCGGGGACGATGCGGCCGTCGCCTCGATCCTTCCCCAAATCAAGCGGCGGGTCATCACCTACGGTTTCGGCCGGGAGTCGGATCTGAGAGTCTCCGAGGCCGAATATTCCGGATACGGCTCCAGGTTCGAGCTCGATACCCGTGATCGGAGCCTCGGCCCCTTCCGCCTCAATCTTCCCGGACGCCACAATGTCCTCAATGCGGCCGCGGCCGTCGCAGTTGGATTGGATCTGGGTCTGGCCCCTTCGGTGATGCGTTCGGCCTTGGCCGAGTTTGAAGGACCGGACCGGCGCTTTCAGCTCAAGGGGCAGGTGGGGGGGATTACTCTCATCGATGACTATGGTCACCATCCGACCGAAATCGCGGCAACCTTGCATGCGGCAGGGCATCTCCGCGCCAAGCGCCTGGTGGTGGTGTTTCAGCCGCACCGCTACAGCCGGACTCAGTATTGCTTCAAGGAGTTTTGCGGAGCCTTCGACAAGGCCGACCTGGTACTCCTGGCGGACATCTACGCCGCCGGCGAAGAACCGATCGACGGGTTGACCTCGGCCGGACTGGCTCAGGCGATACGACAGCGCGGGCACCGGGAGGCACGTTGCCTGGGTGCCGCCGAAGACATGGCGCCGCGGGTGGCGCCGTTGCTGGAAGACGGGGACCTGGTCCTTACCATGGGCGCCGGGAGCATTGCCAGACTGTCGGATGCGCTGTTGAAGCAGCTTGCAGAGGCAGCGCCCGACAAAAACACGAAATCGAACCGAGACCGGACGGAGGGGAGGAACTCTGAATGAGGAGGGGCAAGACCAAGGCGATAGACTATCTGGAAAGACGACCAAGCGCCATTTTGGAAGGCCAGCGAGCGTCCGGCAACGGCAAGGGCAAGGGCAAGACCGTGCGGGAGGTCCTGCGCTGGTCGCTCAAGCTTTCCTTCGGGTTGTTGCTGGCATCCATGTTTTCGTTCGGCCTTTACTGGGTCAGCGACAGGCTCTACCACTCTCCCACCTTCAATATCGCCATCACGGAAATCAACGGGCTGCAGAACATTTCTCAAAACCAGGTGTTGCTCAAGATCGGTGAGCTGGCGCACTCGGGCCGTAACCTGGTGCGGCTTGACCTGGACCGACTGCGGCGAAACCTGGAGCTGATTCCCTGGGTGAAAACGGTGGTTGTCCGCCGGGTGCTGCCTGACAAGCTGATCATCGACATCGAGGAGCGCGAGCCGGTTGCCTTTGCGCGTGTGGCCCAGGGAACCCTGCTGATCGATGAGGAGGGAACCCTGCTGGAGAACAATCCGGAGAAGCTGTCACGGGCCGATTTTCCCGTCATTCTGGGAATGGAGTCGGGTTACGGCCCGGAGGTTCTGCGACGCAACCGGGAGCGGATCAGCCTTTATCTGCGACTGATACATTCCTTGGATCGGGGAGGCGCCGGATTGAGTCGGGATCTGTCGGAAGTGCATCTGCAAGACCCCGGCAATGTCTCGGTCATTCTCAATGGAGACACGGTTCTGGTTTACCTGGGAAGGGACGGTTTTCAGAAAAAGTTCCGTCGTTATCTGGCCGCAGGCCGGGAGCTCAAGAAAAAATACCGGAACCTGGACTCGGTGGACCTGCGCTACCGGGATCAGGTGGTGATCAGGACCCTGGACCCCAAGCTGGCCCAGGGCGTTTCATCCACAGCCTCTTCAGACGGTTGAATTCGGCGCTGCCGGCTTCGGATAACGGTTTCATTCCGGGAGCCTGGAGGTTTGCTTGGCCCGCAAGACCAGATATGTGGTTGGCCTGGATGTCGGCACCACCAAGACCTGCACCATCATCTGCGAGGTCAACGATGAGGGAGGCCTGGAGGTGGCCGGGGTCGGATCGGCCGAATCCAGGGGCTTGCGCAAGGGCGTGGTCGTCAATCTGGATGGAGCCGTCTCCGCCATCAAGAAATCGGTGGAGGAGGCGGAACGCAGTGCGGGAACTGCGGTGGAGTCCGTGTTCGCAGGGCTTTCCGGGGCGCACATCCAGAGCTTCAACAGCCAGGGCGCGGTCGCGGTCACGGCTGAGAGCCGGGAGATCGGCCGAGAGGATATTCGCCGGGTTCTGGAGACGGCCAAGGCGGTGTCGCTGCCGTCCGACCGTGAAATCGTCCATGTGCTTCCCCAGGAATTTGTGGTCGATGGCCAGGACGGTATCGGCGATCCTCTGGGCCTGTTGGGAACTCGACTGGAAGTGAATTGCCATATCGTCACCGGCTCGAAGACGGCGGCTCAAAATATCGTCACGGCGGTCAATCGCAGTGGCCTGATCGTGGCCGACACCATCCTGCAACAAATGGCCTCCGCCGAGAGCGCCTTGAGCGACGACGACAGGGAGCTGGGCGTGGCCCTGGTCGACGTGGGCGGAGGCACCACTGATCTTGCCGTCTACACTCAGGGCGGCATCCGACATAGCTCCGTTCTGCCCCTGGGCGGGGACCAGATCACCAACGACATCGCCGTCGGCCTCAGAACCTCGATTCTGGAGGCCGAAAGGATCAAGCGTGACCATGGATGCGCCTTGTCGATCCTGGTCGGAGACGATGTCGAGTTCGAGGTCTCGACGGTGGCAGGCCGCCAAGCCAAGTCCATCGGCAAGCGGATTCTCTGCGAGATCATCCAGCCCAGGATGGAGGAAATCCTCACGCTGGTTCAAGAGGATATCAGGCAGGCGGGTTTTGAGAAGCTGTTGGGGACGGGGCTGGTCATTACCGGGGGGACAGCCCTGCTCGAGGGTGCGGTGGAACTGGCGGAGCAGATCTTTGACCTGCCGGTTCGACCCGGCAGTCCGCAGGGGTTGGGGAAAATGGAGGGCGCCCTGATCGCTCCAGCCTACTCAACCGCCGTGGGCCTGGTCCTCTACGGCTACCGCGCCCATGCCCACCGGTGGATCGGACATCCGGCCGGCGGCAACTTCCTGAAGAGATGGGCCTCGAGGATGTTTTCCCGCAAGGGAGGTAAATTGTAGCCGGCCAATCCCTTGTCTGGCACAGCCCCGTTTCACCCCTGATGAGCCGCCTCGCCCCATGAGACGGCGGCGCGGCCAAGGGAATCGTGGATAGTGGTCAGTGGCTGGTGGACAGTTATTGGATCGACACGTCAAGCCTCCTGTCCGATGCGCCCCGGTTTCACCCTGCATGATCTGCACGGCAGGGCGGGGGCGGGGCCATTGGGGGATGACGACTACCAAACCTTGGTGCCTGGTTTACCGGCGAACACCATATAGGGTATTTTTCTTGATTTTCTCGATTTAAGCGCTTATGTTTTGAAGCGGTTTCGGTTCGGCCTCAAGTGTGGACCCAACCGGAGTCGGCGACCCGGCGTCACGATCTGCCAGCCAACGACGCGGTTCGGAATTCACCGCAGCCACCCGAGAGCAACGGCCTCGGGTTCTGCCATGCCAAGGAGTGGAACCATGGAAACGACCAAGTCCGATCATCCCGTCAAGTTTCTGTTGGACGAGCCTCCTTCCAACGGTGCTGTCATCAAGGTCATCGGCGTGGGAGGCGGCGGGACCAACGCCGTAAACCGAATGATTGACGCCGGCGTCGAGGCCGTTGAATTCATCGTGGCCAATACGGACATGCAGGCTCTCAAGGCGTCCCGGGCGCCGACCAAGCTGCAGATCGGCGCCAGGCTCACCAACGGTCTTGGAGCCGGGGCCGATCCCTACGTCGGCCGAAGTGCCGCCCTGGAGGATACGGACCGGATCATCGAGGTCCTGGAAGGGGCCGACATGATTTTCGTTGCGGCCGGGCTGGGCGGTGGTACCGGGACCGGCGCGGCCCCAATCATCGCCAACCTGGCGGCCGAGCTGGGCGCGCTGACGGTGGCCATCGTGACCGAGCCATTCCTGTTTGAAGGGAAGAAAAGGCGGGTTCAGGCTGAACGCGGACTGCAGGATCTCAGGGCCTGTGTGGATACGGTCATTGCCATCTCCAACGAGCAATTGCTCCAGACCGTGGAAAGGGGCACCAGTTTTTCCCAGGCGTTCCGGGAGGCCGATGACATTCTGCGCCAGGGAGTTCAGGGGATTTCCGACATCATTCAAGTTCCCGGTGTCATCAACGTCGATTTTGCCGACGTGAAGGCGGTCATGCAGGGCATGGGCAGGGCTCTGATGGGAACCGGAACCGCCAAGGGCGAAGACCGTGCCGTAAAGGCCGCCAATCGAGCAATCGTCTCGCCCCTCCTGGAGGATGTCTCCATTCAGGGAGCGAAGGGAATTCTGATCAACATTACGGGATCGGAGGAACTTCTTCTGCACGAAGTCAGTGAATCGGCTTCCATAATCCACGAGGCCGCCGACGAGGAGGCCAATATCATTTTCGGCGCCGTGATCGACGACAGTATGACGGACGATATCAAGATCACCGTTATTGCCACTGGATTCGACAGCAATGGCGCCGGATCGACCGTCCAGACATCGGTCGGAGATTCCATGGATCGGGACGATTCCTCCGGCCTGCCTTCAAACCCTCCCGCCCCGGAGCCCGAGGCGGTGACCGTTCCGGAAGCCGGTGGCCCGCCGGGGCAGGGTCGTCCCTATGACCCGCGCGACCTCGAGGTTCCCGCCTATCTCCGCCGCAAGTTGGACGAATAGAGAAGCCCGGCGAGAAATGGGGGCTGGCACCGGGAATTCCCGGTCCGGCCCAGGTGAAGACCTCATGGGGGTCCAAGTCCAAGCCGCCATCATCGACTCGATGGTGGAGCATGCTCAACTGGAGGCTCCGCTGGAGTGCTGCGGCCTGTTGATGGGCCAGTGCGGGCGGATCACTCGGCTTCGCAGGATGCGTAATCTGGCCCAAAGCCCCCTTCGCTACGAGATGGCCCCCGGGGAACTCTTTCAGTTTTTCAAGGATCTCCGAGGCTCGGGCCTGCACCATCTCGGAATCTACCATTCCCATCCCTCTTCCGAGGCCTATCCATCGGCGACCGATGTCGCCCAGGCCTTCTATCCCGATTGCACCTACTTCATTCTGTCCTTGCGGGTGCCGGGCGCCCCTTCCGTGAGAGCCTTTTCCATCACAGAGGGCGTTGTCGCAGAGCGGTCGATCCAGCGCACCTGAAACAACGCCTTGCGCCGGATGGCGGGAAACCGGTTCAAGGTCAAGCATGAGTCGTTTGGTTTATTCGGCACTCTTGGGTTAGCATTTCGATGGGTATCGAATTCGGGTTTGGACCGTTCCGTTGGATTGGCAATGGTTGAAACACATCGGGCGTTGCTGTCTTGTAGAGGCGTCCAGCCATGGGATTCGGGATGAGAGCCTGGAGAGCATTGGCGACGGCCCTGTTGCCGGCAGGGGTGGGTATTTCAGTTCTGGTTTCCGGGTTGGAAGCAACCACGGTCAAGCAGTTCAGCCTGGAGCAGATGGTCCGCAAGTCTCACCGGATCATCCTGGGTCGCTGCGTTTCTCGGGAGACCTACTGGAACAAGACCCGAACGCGGATCCTGACCGCCACACGATTTGCGGTGACGGAGGATCTGAAGGGAGAGTCTCGGGGAACGGCTACGGTGGTGACCGTGGGCGGCACCCTGGACGGGCTGACGCTGCTGGTCTCGGGAACGCCCCGGTTCCGGGAGAACGAGGAAGTGCTGCTCTTCCTGGAAGCCGGCAAGAGCGGTCACTGGATCCTCATGGGGCTTTCCCAGGGCATGTTTCGCATTGCGGCCGATCCCCAGGGCGTCAGGATGGCCCGTCACGCCTCCACCGGGCTTCAACTGATCCCGGCTTCGCCCGAGTCGTCCTCCCCAATGCCAATTCCCGCTCAGGTCGAGCTGAACCGACTGCTGAACAGGATCCGGCAGCTTGCCGGCAACACCGGCAAGTGACCGGCGGGGTGGCCCCCCAGGAGCCGTATCCGTGTCATCCGATCCCTTCGGCGGGGAGGCCTGCCGAGAGCCGTTGAAACGCTGCGCTCAATGCGGGCATCCCTGTCGGCCGAGGAGGGTCCGCTTCCTGGCTCTCCTTTGCCTGCTGGCGTCGGTTTCCGTCTTGTGGATTTCCCGGCCGCCTGCCCTGGCCTTCGTTCCCTTCCTCAGCGGCGCCAAATGGAAGGCCTTTCCGGTTGTCTACAAGATCCACCAGGGCGGTCTTCCCTCTACCGGCAATCGCAGCGAGTTCGTTGCCGTTCACGCCGGCATTGAAGCCTGGGAAAGCATAGAGAATTCAGCCATTACCTTTTCCTACGGCGGAACTACCGAGGAGCAGGTCGCCGCCTTGGACGGCACCAATCTGGTTACGTTCCAGGACGACAGCTATGACTTCGGCTCGGGTGTGGTGGCGGTGACCTTTACCTACTTTGAATCCAGAAGCAGTGCTCCGGAAATTTTGGATGCCGACATCCTCTTCAATCCCAGCGAGAATTTCTCGACCGACGGCGCTCCGGGCACCTTCGATCTCCAGTCGATTGCCGCCCATGAGGTCGGGCATCTCCTGGGGCTCGACCACTCGGCTATCGTATCCGCCACCATGAATCCGTCGGCCGGCCTGGGAGCGACCTTCTTCCGGGTTCTTCAGACCGACGACCGGATCGGATGCTCGGTCCTTTATCCCGCTCCCGACTTCAGCGGTTCGACCGGAGGGATTGAAGGGATGGTTCTGCTTGACGGCGAAGGGGTCTTCGGCGCCCACGTGGTGGCTCTGGACGAGGAGGGAAGGGCGGTCACCTCCGCCCTTTCCGGAGAAGACGGCAGCTACCGGGTTTCAGGTCTGAACCCTGGTACTTATAGCCTCTACGCCGAGCCCCTGGACGGGCCGGTGAGGGAACGGAACATCCTCAGACCGCCTGGCTCCTCGCCCTTCAACACCAGGTTCGCCACTGCCTTCCTGGGAAAGGGGCCGGACAGTCCGTCCGGGGAGCCGGTCTCGGTGGCTGCCGGCGACACCCCCAAGGGCCTGGACATCTCGGTCTCGCCTGCCGCTTCTCCTTACCTGAATCTCACCAGCCCGCGACTGGGCGCTCGCCTCCCTCGGGGCGAAAGCGGATCGGTTCGAGTCTTCGGGGACGGACTTGGGTCCGGAGACAGGTATTTCGTCCTGGGAAAGGGAGCGGAGATGGAGCCACCCAGGTCAATCGGCGCTTCCGGCGCGGAAATTCGAGTCACCGTGGAGGGCAGCGCACCCCTGGGCTCGAGGAGTCTTTTCGTTGAGAAAGGGGATGCCCTGGCGGCCTTGAGCGGAGGGGTGGACGTAACCGAGTCGAGCCCGCAGGTTTCCGGCATCGTTCCCGGTTCGGGAGCCCGAGCGGGGGGAACGCCTGTAACCGTTACGGGCTCGGACTTCGATCGCGAGGCCACGGTGAGCCTCGACGGCATTCCCCTGAACGACCAAAAGTGGCTGAACTCGGGAATGATTCAAGGGACCACCGCCCCCAATGGCTGCCGTTCTCTCACCCTGCTGGTGGTCAATCCCGACGGAAGCAGCGCCCGTCTGCCTTCGGCTTTCGATGCCGTCTCACCCGCCCCGACCATCGACGCCGTCTCTCCCGACTCGGCCGAGGTGAGCTCGGTGGTCACCATCTCCGGAGCCAACTTCGATCCGGTGCGGGAATACAACCGGGTTCGCTTCAATGGCCGTCCGGCCGAGGTGATGTCCGCCACCGACAGCCGGATCGTCACCGTGGTTCCCTTTGGGGCGAGCAGCGGTCCGATTGCAGTGGAAGTCTGCGGTCAGATTGCCACCAGCGGCGAGTTTTCGGTTTTGCCGCCACAGGAGAGCCGGAACCGCCCCCAGCCGACATTCTCCTACCTGGACCTGAGCCGGGACGCGGAAGCCTCCCGGTTGGAGTTTTTGCCGGACGAATCGGACCGAACCCACGACGACTCCGTTGGCCGGATCGCCTTGCCCTTCAAATTCACCCTGTTCACCAAGACCTTCTTGGAAGAGAGTCCGGTAAACATTTCTTCCAACGGCTGGATTTCGCTGACCCCCTCGGTGGCGGGTACTGCCGAATGGGAAAACGGCCGGCTTCCCGGATATCGGGTCCCGCGTCCCGACGGTTCCGTGGGACGGATGCCGGCCAACCTGATCGCCCCCTTCTTCCACGACCTGGTGGTTGGAGAGGTCGACAGCGGGGTCTATACGCGGGTGCTGGGAGAGGCGCCCAACCGCCGTCTGATCGTTGAATGGAGGAACTTCAGCGCCTACGACGACGACGAGGAAGACCCGAAACCGGATTACACGACGCGCCTGACCATTCAAGCGGTGCTTTATGAAGGGAGCAATGACATTGCCTTCTTTTACCGGGAATTGAAGGGCGGGTTGACCCAGGGTGAAAGCGCCACCATCGGCCTTCAGAACGACCGCCGGGATCGCGCCATCCAGTTCGGCTTCAACCGGCCGCGGCTGTCCGAAGGCCGAAGCCTGTTCTTTCGCTTCAATCCCGAAGACGGCAGCTATTCTTTCGAGCAGTTTCTGCCCTTGGTGACCGACACCGAAGAATTCCGCACCAACCTGGGACTGACCGCCGACGTCCTCTCCGGAGCCACCGTCCGGCTGACGCTGTTCGACCCCGCCGGCCGCCGGCTGGGCTCCCGCACCGAGAGCGTTCCCCAAGGGGGGCTGATTCAGCTCAACCACCTGGTTCGCCGCCTGCTGGGCACTAGGTCCAATGAGCTCTCCAACCTGTCCGGCTCCGTGCTGGTTGCCTCCGACCAGATGGTGTTTCCCTACGTCACCCAGATCGACAACCGGTCCAGCGATCCCAGCCTGGACTTGGGGGCCATGTCGGGCGGAACCCGGCTGGGGATCCTTTCAACCACATCGGTGAACCAGTTTCGGTCCTCCCTGGTCGTTCTGAATGTCGGAGACACGACAGCCGAGGTTACCTTGTCGCAGCGGGACGCGAGCGGCAGCCTGCTCCACCGCCAGCAGGTCGCGATTCCCTCGCGGGGATTGTTCCATAGCCGGGATCTGCATGACGACTTCGGGATCCGCAACGTCTCCGGCCCTCTGGAGATTCTGTCCACCAACGGGGTGCCGCTGATTGCCACCTCCCGGGTCTATGCCCTCGATTCGGGCACCAGCGGCTTCTTCCGCGGACTGGATCTTGAGCGCGCCTCCGGCCAGGCGGTCATTCCCATCAGCCGGGAGAGCGGGGAATTTCGCAGCAACCTGGGCATTACCAACCTCTCCGGGCAGCCGGCCAGGGTGCAGGTCCAACTGTTCGACTCCGCAGGAACCCGCCTCGGGACCACCAGCGAGCAGGTGCCGCCGTTCGGTCTGGTCCAGTTGAACCGCGTCAACCGGCGGCTTTCCGGTTCAGGCGGGGGGGGCGACACCCTGGGATGGATCCGACTGAGCGCCGACCGCCCCGTGGCGGGATTCGTGTCGCAGATCAACAACCGGAGCAGCGATCCGGGATTCGCGCGGTCGGACGCCTTGTCTTCCGGCAGACTGCTGATACCCTCGGCCACCAACGTCAACCAGTTTCGATCCACGATCACCATCGTCAACGCGGGGAGCGGAGCGGAGGCTCGAGTTCGGGTCCGTGTCCGAAACCGCCAGGGGGGAGTCATTGGCGAGAGCCGGAGCCGGGCTTTGCCCGCCAACGGAATCCTGCATCTGGAGGATCTTCTGGGGAGCCTCGAAGTGCCGAGCAATTTCGGGCCGGTGGAAATCGAGTCCTTGAATGGTGTGCCCCTGTTGGCAGTGTCGAGGGTCTACAGCATCCGCGACGATACCGGAGGCTTCTTCCTGGCGCAGCCGTTTTAGGGAAGTTTGAAGTGTGAAGTGTGAAGTGTGAAGTTTGAAGTTTGAAGTTTGAAGTTTGAAGTGTGGAGGGTGGAGAGTGGCCGGCGGAGGGTTTTGGGAGCAGGCACGCTCCTGGCGACTTGGGTGCACTTCTTGAAGGACAGCCTCGAGATCGACGACCTGCGTCACCTATCGATAAAATAGTCAGCCACTTGCCTGAAACCTCCCCGGTTTCACCCTGTATGATCCGCCCCGTCTTATGGGGCGGGGGCTGGGCTGACCACTGACCACTGGCCACTGATCACTACTCACTAATCACTCATTCCAAACCAGGGGTGTCCCGGACAAGAGAGAACAGCATGAACGACCGAACCTTTTATTCCCTGGCCGACAAGGTGGCCATCGTCACCGGCGCCGCTCATGGCATCGGTGCCGCTATCGCCGAGAGGTTTCTCAAGGCGGGAGCCCGAGTCGTCTTCGCCGATATTGACGCCGATGGCGCCCGGGAAAGAGCCGGCCAACTGGACGGCTCCGGGGAGCGCAGCCTGGTGGCGCCGGTGGATCTCACTCAGGCTCGCGAGGTAGCCGGCCTGGTTGAGAGAGTTCTCGACCGGTTCGGCAGGGTGGACATCCTGGTCAACAACGCCGGCATTGCCGGCCCCACCAAGCCCCTGGTGGAGGTGTCGGATGAAGAATGGGATCAGGTGATGGCCATTAACCTCAAGGGGGTGTTTCTCTGCTGCAGGGCGGTGCTGCCGACCATGCTGAAGCATCAGTCCGGCCGGATCGTCAACGTGGCCTCCATCGCCGGCAAGGAGGGAAATCCCAACCTGGCGCCCTACTCGACCACCAAGGCCGGAGTGATCTGCCTGACCAAGGCCCTGGCCAAGGAAGTCTGCCGGCAGGGCGTCTACGTGAATTGCGTGACGCCCGCGGTGATCGATACGCCCATTCTGCGCCAGGTGGGACAGGAAACCATCGATTACATGATCAGCAAGATTCCCATGGGACGGGTGGGGAAGCCCCAGGAGGTGGCGGCCCTCATCCACTTCCTGGCCAGCGACGATTGCAGCTTTACCAACGGCGCCTGCGTGGACATCAGCGGTGCGCGAGCCACCTATTGAACTTGGTCCCGGCGTTGCGGGCGGGGGCAGCTCATGAACCAGGCACCCTTTATTTTCAGGAAGCTCAGCGACTCCGAGTTGAGTCGGTTTGCCGCCGAGGGCTACCTGGTCTGCGGCGCTACCCTGTCGCCAGGCGGACTGGAGCAGATCCGGGAGGAGTGCATGGCCTCCTGGAACAGGGAGAAACGCGCATTCGACCCCGACAAGACCTGGTTGGAGAACGCCCTCTTGCCCAATATCCACCATCGGTCGGCCCTGGTGCGGCAATTCTACTTTGCCGGGCCTCTGGTGGACGTGGCCGAGCAGATCATCGGGCCCGACCTCAAGGCGGCGACCAGCCAGCTCACCTTCAAGACCAGGGGCAACCGCATGGTGTTCCCCTGGCACCAGGACAACGGGTACGGGGAGCTGGAGCCCTACAATGCCCTTTCCTGCCTGACCGCCCTGGACGACACCAGCCTGGAAAACGGCTGCCTCTGGGTCATCCCCGGGAGCAACCGGACCGGGCAGCAGGCCCATGCCCAGGGCAAGGCCGCGGCCGACGCCAGGCACGGGACCGAGCTGATGGCCCGTGCCGAAGAGTCCAAAGCCGTGCCGGTTCCCATGAAGGCCGGAGAGTCGCTGGTGATGAGCTGCTGGACGCTGCACAAATCGGGGCCCAACCGCTCGGGCCGAGACCGGCGCATCCTGTTTTTCCGCTACGCCGATGCCGATGCGGTGGAGGTTTACAACAACCGCCGGCCCCGGTTGGGGAGACTGCTGAGAGGCCGGACCCGTTTCGAGGAGGTGCGCCGGTTCGAGGCGGACCTTTAGCTTCACAACGGCAAGCATTGCAAGGAAAAGAGTTATCCACGAAGGAAGAACGACGAAGGACCACTAAGGGGTTGGAGAAGGCCCAAGACGGATTCGCCTAAGGTCGGAAAGGCCGAAAAGGAGGCTATGGCTCGATGGAATCTCGATTCAACGAACCCAGGGTGGCCATCAATCGCGTCTACACGCGGATGGGCGACTCCGGGAAAACCAGGCTGGTCGGGGGGCAAAGGGTGTCCAAGGGATCCTTGCGCCTGGAGGCCTACGGCACCGTGGATGAACTCAACGGATTCGTTGGAATGGCCTGCCAGACGGCTCGAGAGCAGGTGGAGCGACACCCGCGGTTGCAGGCCATGGTGACCGGCCTGATCCGGGTGCAGCACGAACTGTTCAACCTGGGGGCGACGCTTGCCACGCTGCCCGAGGACATACATCCCCGCCAGCCACAGGTGACGGAGAAGGACATCCAGCGGCTGGAGCAGGAGATCGACCGAGCCAACCAGGACCTGGAGCCCTTGCGTTCCTTTGTTCTGCCTGGAGGCAATCGACTCAACCTGGAGCTTCACCTCTGCCGCACCATCTGCCGGCGCGCCGAGCGGCACTGTGTCCGGCTGGGTGAGGAGGAGGACGTCCCGGCGGCGGCCGTTCAATACCTCAACCGACTGGGCGATGCGCTCTTCGTCTGGAGCCGATGGGCCAGTCACCTTACGGCGACCCCGGAAACCCTGTGGGATCCCAATCTGGCGGGCTGAGCGACCGCTTCCGGCACCGCTCCTCCTTTCCAATCGCCGACGTCCACCCCGCCACCGCATCAGCCTCCGCCATCGATGCGACTTCCCCTCAAGGAGGAGGAGAGCAATCGGGCGGCGGCTTCCGCCACCAGGCCGCCCATCTCGGCCGTGGTCATGCGCCCTCCCAGATCGGCGGTTCTGTTCCGCGGTGGAGCCAGCACCTCGGTCACCGCCTTTCTGACAGCCCCGGCGGCCCGCCGGGTTTCGGGATGCCCCAGCCAATCCAGCATCATGGCCGTGGAAAGCAGGGTGGCCAGGGGGTTGGCCAACCCTCTGCCCGCGATGTCGGGCGCTGAGCCGTGGGCGGGCTGAAACACGGCAAAGTCGTCTCCGAGGTCGGCAGAGGGAGCCATGCCCATCCCCCCCACCAGCCCTGCCGCCAGGTCGGAAAGAATGTCTCCGAACATGTTTTCGGTGACCAGCACGTCGAAGTCTGCCGGTCGCTCGATCAGATGGAGGCTGGCGGCGTCCACGTAGAGAGCCTCGGTTTCCACCTCGGGAAACTCCCGGCTGATCTCCTGAAAAATCCCGCGGAAAAAGGCCATGGAGGGAAGGATGTTGGCCTTGTCGACCAGGGTGAGCCGTTTCTTGCGGCCCATGGCCTGCCGGAATGCGGACCGAAACAGCCGTTCCGAACCGGAGCGGGAGATGACCATTTGATCGCGGGCCTCGCTGGCGGCCGGGTCCATCGGCCTGAGGCGCCCTGAGAACAGACCCTCGGTACTCTCCCGAACGATGAGGAAGTCGATCCTGCCGTCGTCCATGCCCTTGAGTGGCGAGAGGTCGGCCTGATAGAGATGGTAGGGCCGCAGGCCGCAATAGAGGTCGAGTTGCTCGCGCAAATCCACCTGAGGAGCCATCTCCAGGCCATTGGGCCAGCGGACGCTGGGCAGTCCCATGGCTCCCAGCAGGATGGCGTCCTGCTGTCGGCAGGCTTCCAGGGTTTCCGGAGGCAGCGGATTCCCGCACTTGAGATAGGTCCCGGCTCCGACAGAAAATTCCTTCAGCTCAAAAGAGACTCCATCCAACTCCCGCTCGACGCTTCTCAAGGTCCTGACGGCCTCGGCGATAACCTCCGGCCCAATGCCGTCTCCAGGCAGCACGGCAATGCGAAAGCTTTTCTCCCGACTCATGGCCCCTCCTGGCGCATATGCCTGTAGAATTTCGCAAAAGGCTCCTGATTTTTATGAACATGGATGCACAGGATACACAGGATAAACAGGACGAGACGTTCCAGAACCGGAAGCCGGGTCGGGCGATGATCCGGTGCGGGCTTGCGGATTTCCAGGATTCCAAGCCAGCCGTTTCCTGAAAAAATCCTGTGCATCAATGTAAAGAATCCATCCAGGAAAAAGGATGCGGGCGGGACGCCCGCGCTCCCGGGGGGCACGACCCTTCCCGGTAGCGAATCCCGCATCCTGAAGAACCTTGCAAAAGGCTTGGACTTGTAAAAAGACACCAGTGATCGAAGGTCGCAACTACCTTGGGGACAGCTTCTGGGAGAGCGTCCTAAAGAACAGGTACCGCCACCTCTTCAACTCCTCTTTCCACTCGTCGTCGTAGAGTTCGCCGATTTCCCTTTCGGATAGTGGTTGTCCACTCATTTTTGCGGTCTCCACTTTTCGAAAAACCCGGAAGTTGGCTATTCCCCAGTCAGTGAGATGATATTCTCCTCTGTCAGTTAGAAATATGAAACCGAGTTTAGCGCATTCCGTTAACTGGAAACTGATGGTCACCTCAGGATGTTCTCCATGCCCTTTGGCACAATTCCGGATGGTATGTCGTTCCTCGACAATTTGTTCTCTTGTAAACTGGTGAGCCTTATTTTGGGCGCAAATCCGACAGATTGCTTCCCACGTACACCTCCCCCATCCGTCATCGGAAGCCATTTTTCATCTCCTTAGAAACAGTCTCAGCAAAAGTTCTCCGAAAGTAAAAACTCCGCCCTAAGCGTTAGAGGACCGCTCGTTGGATCCTGCGACAACGGCCACGCCAGGGTAAGGTGTTGATGCGGGCGAAACTTCCTCGACATCCACCACCTGCCAACGAAGCTTCATGGGCCGGATATTGTATCATTTGACCTGCGGCGTTTCTGCCGCGCCGACACCTGCTTGACACCGATCCGTCCATGGTTTGGTTTCTGCTCTTGATTGTGCTGTCGATAGGGCCTCCCCGGGAGGGGTGGTCCCAACAGATCGATATCCCGCTGACGGTGAAGGAAACCGCCGGACTGGTCCGGCATCAGTATCCCATCACCTCGGGCGTCCCGCTCCCCCGGGGCCTTCTCAAATCAGCTCGCCTGCTCCAATTGATGGACGGGCAGGGCACGTTTGTTCCCGCCGCCATCGAGGAGATCGCTCGGTGGCCGGAGGACGGGAGCCTGCAGTGGGTCCAGGTCCACTTCGCCGCCAGCCTGCCTGCCAACGGGCAAGAGGTGTACTTCCTGCGTCGGGTCGGCGGCCTGCCGAGGTTTCCCTCGCCCATTGGCCTGTCCCGTCGCAGCGAAGGGGTGGAAGTGGTTACCGGGCCCCTCCGGTTGGTCATGGGCGGTCCTTCCCAGCAACTGCTGGACCAGGTCTGGGTGGACGAGAATTGGGGCTACGATTTCTCCGCGCGCACCCGGATCCTGGATAGCGGTCGTTTCCGGATGGCCCTCAAGAGTGGGGGCAACACTTATGTGGCGGGGCCCTGGAGCGAAAATCGGGTGGAGGTGGAAGAGGCCAATGCGTTTCGCGCGGTGATCAAGGTCTCGGGCACATTCGTCTCCGAGTATGCGGGAGTCGCGCCTCTGGACTATGTGGCCAGGGTTACCGTGTATGGAGGGAAGACGTTCTTCAAGCTGGGCTTGACGCTGGTTCGGCCCTGCGGTTCGGGGACTGGGGAATTTCCGGTGGAGGACTTCAGCCTCGAGACCCGTCTGAACCTGGATCCGCTTTCGCGGCGGTTCGCTCTGGGCGGAGGGGATCGGGATCATCAGGGTCACTTCGATCGAACTGCTGCCGTGTCCCTCCACCTGGACAGTCCCGATTCCTATCGCCTCTCGCTGGTGGAGGCGGATGGGGCGGCCGCTGGCGCCGCCGCCGGCAGCGAACCGGTTTCTCGAACGCTGCGACGCCGGGTTGCGAAGGAATTCCGCTCCAACCTGGGCTGGGCGGACCTGGCCGACGAGCGGCATGGTCTGGCTCTGGGTGTGAAGCGGATCCGGCATCTCTTTCCCAAGGCTTTTGAAATCAAAAAGTCGGGGAGCCTGATTGCGCGGCTGTTTCCGGCGGAGGCTGAACCCTGGAACATCCCTGCCGGCGGGTCCAGGACCCACCAGATGCTTTTCTACTTTCATGGCAACCGCGGCCTTGCCCAGGGTCGGGTCAAGAACGAACTCATGGGCCTGCAGAAACCGGTGTACGCGTTCGCCCCTCCCTCCTGGTACTGCCGCGCCGGCCAAGCCCTGGGACCGCTATCGGAATCTTCCCCCGAGGTCTATCGGGAGGGTTACTGGCCCCTGGTTCGCAGGGTTGACGGCTGGATCGAAAGACAGCGGGAATCGCTGGCAGCATCGCTCCACAGTGGAGGGGAGGGCGACAACGACGGTTACGGCCGGCTCGGCTCGGGAGGAGGCAGGCCCCGTCCGGAGAGTGCGAAAACCGCCGCGAAGAGGGTCCACCGGACCGATGACCACAGCGACTCTCTTGCCCAGGGTCTTTACCTTCACTTTTTTCGGACCGGAGACCCCAAATCTCTGGAGGTCGCCGAGCAGTTGGTTGACCAATGGGTGGATTTCGGTGTTTCCCGCCCACCCCACTCCGCCTCCGGTGGTTGTGCGCCGAGCGGCTGGGACGGGAATGGCCGTGAGCAACTGCTTTACTCCTTTCTGCTGACCGGGAATCGCCGAGCCCTGGACGCCGCCCGTTCGTGGCTGGAGCAGGTAGCGGTTGCGGACGAAGTGAATCCTGCTCAGGCCCCCCGCCATGCGGCCGAGGTCCTGGTCGGATTGGTCAGGGGTTACCAGGCGCTCGGGGATGAGCGTTACCGGGAGAAGGCCCGGTGGATCGTCGAGGTGATCCGTGCCTGGCAAGACAGGGATTCGAGGCGCTTGAGGGAGCTGTCCCCGGTGAACGCCTTGCGGTGGGAGGCGGAACGCGGGCAGGCCGGCGGGGCTGAAGCCTGGGACAGGGGGCAGCTCTGGTCGGCGCTCCACAGGAATCGGGACTGGTTGGGTCGAGACCGGGTCATGGCCTGCCTGCAGCGGGAGATGGGGTCCGCCCGGATCAGGTTGGGAGACCGGTCAACCGGGTCGAGGCCCCTCGCGAAGTCCCCGGAAACCGGAACAAGCCTGGCCTCGGGATTGGCTGCCCTCTACCAGACCGGGGGTGATCCGAAACACTGGCAACTGGCCCTGAGGGTTTTTACCAGGGCAATGCAGGATCGGGACCCATCCCGGCCGGTCTCGGCGGGTGCCTTTTCCGGCGAAGCGCAGCACTTTCTTTGGTATCTGTCGCGGGCATTCGATCCGCCCTAGACGCAGATCAGAGAAGGGGGGCGATGGCCTTGTGAAAGACCTCGTAGTTCTGACCGCCGACCAGGCTCCGGATCAGCCGGCCCTTTCGGTCGATGACGAAGGTGGTGGGAAACCCTCCGATCCAGTCCGGAGCAAGAAAGTCGATCAAGCCCTCGTAGCTCTTCTCGGCGTTGATATAGGTGGGGAAGGTCACGCCGTTTTCTTTGAGGAAAGCCTCCACCTGACTCCGCTGCTCGGCAAAGTCGACCGAGATCAGGATCAACTCCAGCCCCCGGGATCGGTATTTCCCGTAGAGCTTGACCAGGTCCGGAAACTCCTCCCGGCAGGGAACGCACCAGGTGGCCCAGAGGTTGATCAAAACGACCTTTCCCTGATTCTTCTTGAGAATGGCCTTGAGCGTGGCGGCCTCTACCGGTTTCAGAAGAGAGCCGTCGCCGGAGGCCGACTTCCGGGGAAGGGAAGATGGGGCCGGGCCGGCTGCCTGCAAGCATATCCAGACGGCTGCCAGCAGCGTCAGAAGCCCCCGGCGTCGCCTTCGCTTTCCCAAGTCCCCCGGGTCCCGCGGGTGCCTGACTGGGTTCGTCATGCCCGGACCTCTCCTGCTGTCGGGTTGCCTGCCCCATGGGGCTCGAAATTGACACGAAAACGCCAATGATGCTATAAGATTCGTCGCCTGTTGTCATTGGCATTCGTCGCAGTTTCCAGCCTTGTGGATCCGAGCAGCTTCGGGCAACCGGGCTCGAAGTCGCGCACCAAGCGAAAGTGGCGGAATTGGCAGACGCGCTGGACTTAGGATCCAGTCCCGAAAGGGGTAGGGGTTCAAGTCCCCTCTTTCGCACCAGATTTCGACCCTTCTTGATCGTTTCCGACCCTTTCGATCCAACGAGAACAAGATAGGCAGCGGGTTTGCAGCCCAGCCAAGGGGGATGTCTTGAAGGTTGAAGTGAACCTCTTGAGTTCCTGCAAGACCGAGTTGGGCATAGAAGTGGAAGCCGAACGGTGGAAGCCCGACTACCAGGCGGTCTGCCAAAAGTACCTGAGGCAGGCGCGGGTTCCGGGTTTTCGCCCCGGCAGAGCACCTCTGCCGATCGTCCAACGGCGATTCGGCGATTCCATCCGGGCCGACTTCCTGGACGCGGCCGTGCGGAAGTATTTCAAGGAGGCGGTGGAATCGGAATCCCTCACTCCCTTGTCGATGCCCAAGATAGCAGGCGTCGAATTCGCTCCGGGGCAACCCTTTACCTTCAAGGCCACCTTCGAAGTGCCGCCTGCGCTGGAGCTTCCCAACTACCAGGGGCTGGAGATCGAACAGGTCCCGGCCGAGGTCGAGGACGAGGAAGTGGAGGTTGTCCTCGGACATTTGCGGGAGCAGTCGGCGGAGTATCTGCCGGTGGAGGACCGGCCTGCAGGGGCCGGTGACCATGCCGTCATCTCGCTGGAGGGGAAGTACTCCACGGCCGGGCGCGAGGATATCCGCGACCAGGACGTCTACTGTGAACTGGGTGGAGAGGGGACGCCGCAGGAATTTACCGACAACCTGAGCGGGGCTCAGTGCGGAGAGACCAGGACCTTTGCCGTCACCTATGGCGACGATCACCCCAACAGGCAGTTGGCCGGGCACCAGGTGAACTATCGCGTGGAGGTCAAGGCCGTCAAGCAGAAGCGGCTGCCCGAACTCAATGACGAGTTCGCCAAGGATGCCGGTGACTACTCTTCTCTGGAAGACTTGCGGTCCAAGGTGCGGGCTGACTGTGTGGGGCGAAAGCAGAGGGCGGCCCGCACTGAAATGCAGTCCAGGCTGATCGATCGCCTGGTCGAAGACACCTCCTTTGACGTGCCCGAGGTGCTGGTCAATGAACGGCTCGAGGCGAGATTGAAAGACGCCATGCAGACCCTGATGATGCAGGGCGTTCACCCCAGCACGCTCAAGCTGGACTGGGAACAGTTTAGGGAACAGCAGCGGGAGAAGGCCGTTCTGGATGTGAAACGCGCCATCCTGCTGGAGCGCATCGCCGAAAAGGAGCAGTTGACCGTATCCGATGAAGAGGTCGAAGAAGAAATCGCCGGCATCGCTCAGGGGGCGGACCAGCCGCTCGAGGCGGTCAGATCCCGCTTGACAAGGGACGGGGGCGCCGCTACAATGAAAAGCACGATCCGAAACAGGAAGTGCCTGGATTTAATCCTTCGTCTGGCGTCCGTCAAGACTCCCCCGGGACTTATCGTTCAACCCTAAATCAGTCACAGCCAAGACTTCAGGGGATCCCAACCACATGTTAGTTCCCATGGTAGTGGAACAGACGAGTAGGGGTGAGCGCGCCTACGACATCTACTCCCGCCTCTTGAAGGACAACATCATCTTCATCGGAACCCCGATTGACGACAACATCGCCAACCTGGTGACGGCTCAATTGCTGTTCCTGGAGGCTGAGGATCCAGAGAAGGATATATCCCTCTACATCAACAGCCCGGGCGGTTCCATCACGGCCGGCCTGGCGATTTACGACACCATTCAGTTCATACGGCCGGATGTGACCACCATCTGCGTGGGGCAGGCGGCCAGCATGGCGGCTTTGCTGCTCTGCTCCGGCACTCGTGGCAAGCGCTTTGCTCTGCCCAACTCCCGGATCCTGATTCACCAGCCTTCCATGGGCGGACTGTCCGGCCAGGCCTCCGATATCGACATTCACGCCAAAGAGATTCTCCGATTGAGAGATACCACCAGCCAAATCCTCTCCTCGCATACGGGACAACCTCTGGACAGGATCGAACGGGACGTGGAGAGGGATTTCATCATGACAGCCGAAGAAGCCCACGACTACGGGCTGGTCGATCAAGTCATCGTGCGTCATGAGTAAGGGCACAGCGAGGTTTCCTTCATCCGGTCCGAAAGGGGGCCGGCGGGCTTCCACGTGGTGAGGTGCGCTGTCTTCAGACGACGGCGTGACCAAAAATGCGGCAGGCCAGTGGTAAGGCATCGGGTCCGACTGTAGATTCGGCGGGAGCATCCCGCCGAAGGCGGAGCGGTGGAGCAGCGGCTGTAGCTACGCTCTGGTTGGCGCTGGCGGCGATGGCTTCCCCGAGCCTGGCGGTGACCGGGATGAGCCGGGAGGAGGCGGCCGCGGTCATCGCCCGCACCCGCCAATGGGTTCAGGGATACATGGAATCCCTGCCCAATTTCACCTGCCGGAAGACTGTCCGGGTCTTGGTGGTTCCGGCAATGCGGAAGCCGGAGTTGCGCGATTGGGCGGTCGAGATACCCAAATGGGTGCTTTCGAGGAGGGGAGGGAAGCCGCGGGTCGATGAGTCGGAGTGGCTGGTGCGGATGGTGAAGGGAGGACGGGAGAGTTATGAATGGATCGGCGGCAATCAGCGCGGCCATGGATGGGGGTTTTTCGGTCATTGGTTGAAGGCTCTTTTCGGCCAAAAGTATCCGACCGAGTTCGAGTGGATTGAAGATGGCCGGCTGCGGGGGTATGGAGTGCATGTGTTCCGTACGGTGACGCCGAGAAATTTCTGCCAGTATGGCGGGCGCTCCGGCGACGATATCGTCCTGGTCGGATTCCAGGGAAAGATTTATATTGACCGGGACAGTGGGCGTGTTTTGAGATATGTGGCTGAGGAACCGATCGGATTGCCCAGGCGACACCGGGTCAAGTCGGGTAGGATGCTTTTCGACTATGACTACCGGGAGATTGGTGACGAGGTTGCGCTGCTTCCGGTAAAATCGCTGGCTTATACCCGGTATCGCGGCAGGTCGACCCTGGCGGAGAGTACCTTTCACCAGTACCAGGAGTATCAGACGGAGACCAAGCTGGATTTTGGGGAGCAGTAATCTGCAGCAATTCAAACGGGGGATCGTCGGAGAATCCAGGGCGGAGCCTTCTCGTGGCGCCTCGGCGGCATCGGGGAATGGAATCCGCTGAGTCGGCGCGGGTCCCGGACAAGGTTCGGCAAGCCGACCGGAGGAGCTGACTTGAAAAGAAACAGCACCGAGGAGTCGTTGAGATGTTCCTTCTGCAACAAGAGTCAGAATGACGTCCGCAAGCTGATCGCCGGTCCCACCGTTTTTATCTGCGACGAGTGTGTCCGGGTCTGCAACGACATCATCGATGACGACCAGGGTGTTGACTCCGACGCCAAGCCCCATCCGCTGCCGAAGCCGCATGAGGTCAAGGCGTATCTGGACGAATACGTTATTGGCCAGGAGAAAACCAAGAAAAAGCTGGCCGTGGCGGTCTACAACCACTACAAGCGAATCGAGCTTGCCCGCCGGCGTAGCGAAGTGGAGCTGACCAAGAGCAATATCCTGTTGATCGGCCCCACCGGGACAGGAAAAACACTGCTGGCCCAGACCCTGGCCAAGAAGCTCAGCGTGCCCTTTGCCATCGTGGACGCCACCACCCTGACCGAAGCCGGATACGTGGGTGAGGATGTCGAGAACATCATTTTGAAATTGCTTCAGAGCGCCGGCGGGGATGTGGAGAAGTGCCAGCATGGCATGATTTACATCGATGAGGTGGACAAGATTTGCCGAAAAGACGAGAATCCCTCCATTACTCGGGACGTGTCCGGAGAGGGGGTGCAGCAGGCGCTGCTGAAAATCCTGGAGGGAACCGTCGCCAATGTGCCGCCCCAGGGTGGAAGGAAACATCCCCACCAGGAGTTCACCCAGGTCGATACAACCAATATACTCTTCATCTGCGGCGGGGCCTTCGTCGGGCTGGAGAAAGTTGTCGAGCGGCGCATCGGCAAGAGAACCCTCGGATTTCGCAGTGACGTCACGACGGTGCAGCACAGGCGAAACCTGGCCATGCTGGAGAGAGTGGAGCCGCAGGATCTGATCAGGTACGGCTTGATCCCCGAGTTTGTGGGCCGCATGCCCGTGGTGGGAACCCTGGGAGATCTGGATATCGCCGCCTTGGTCGAGATTCTGACCAAGCCGAAGAATGCCCTGGTGAAGCAGTACCAGAAGTTGTTCGAATATGAAGGAGTCAAGCTGCACTTCAATCAGGACGCCCTGGAGGGCATTGCAGAGCTGGCCCAGCAACGGAAGGTCGGGGCCCGGGGGCTGCGCATCATCATCGAGGAACTCATGCTCGACCTCATGTACCTGTTGCCTGCCCAGCGAAAGATCAAGGAGTTTGTGGTGACCAAGGAGATGGTGACTGCCAACTCCATCGATCTCTCGCTCCTGGAAAAGGCAGGTTAAGCTACGGCACGGAACCTGTTACTCTCGAGAAAGCGGAATGGCGATGTTCGGTAAACCCAAGGAAAAATCGGAATACACTCTCTTGCCCATGGTTCCCATTCGGGACGTGGTGCTTTTCCCCTACATGATGATTCCCTTCGTGATTGGGCGGCCCGCCTCGGTGAAGGCCCTGGAAGTCGCCTTCAGCGGGGACAAGCGGATCTTTCTGGCGACCCAGCACGATGCCGCGGTCGACGATCCACAACCTTCCGAGATCTATTCCACTGGAACCATCGCCAATATCGTCCAGAGCCTGCGCCTCCCGGACGGCAACATCAAAGTGCTGGTGGAGGGGTTGGAGCGAGCCAAGGCGCTTCAAGTCCTGGAAGAGGATGAGTACATGAAGGCCGTCTTGCGGCCGACGTCCCCCGCCCGCTCGGCGCAAGGCGATACCGAGACACTGGTCAACAAGGTCACCTCGCTGTTCGAGCAGTATGTGAAACTGAGCCAGAACCTGAATTACGACGCCATGGTGGCCGCCGTGCGCGTCGAAGACATCGATCGCCTGGCCGACACCGTGGCTGCCAATTTGGCCGTCACCATCGAGGAAAAGCAGGAGTTGCTCGAAATCTTCAATCCGGTGGACCGGCTCCAGCGCCTGAAGGACATTCTGGATGTGGAGATCGAGAAGCTGAACGTGGATCGTTCCATCAACTCGCGGGTCAAGCGGCAGATGGAAAAGGCCCAGAAGGAGTACTACCTGAATGAGAAGATGAAGGCCATTCAGAAAGAGCTGGGCCGTAACGAGAAATCGGAGGTGGATGAGCTCAAGAAGAAGATCGAAGCAGCCGGCATGCCCAAGGAGGCCTTGGAAAAAGCCATGCAGGAGGTGAAGCGGCTGGAAATGATGCCTCCCATGTCGGCCGAGTCCACCGTCTCCCGCAACTACATCGATTGGTTGCTGGCGGTTCCCTGGAAGAAGCGGTCCAAGGAAATTCAGAAGATCGAACGGGCGGAAAAGGTTCTAGAAGAGGACCACTACGGACTGGAGAAGGTCAAGGAGCGAATCCTGGAGTTCCTGGCCGTGCGCCAGTTGGTGAAAAACCCCAAGGGTTCGATTCTCTGCCTGGTGGGTCCTCCGGGAGTGGGTAAATCGTCGCTGGCGGGTTCCATAGCCAGGGCTACCGGACGCAAGTTCGTCCGGCTGTCCTTGGGAGGGGTTCGGGACGAGGCCGAGGTCCGGGGGCATCGCCGGACCTATATCGGAGCCTTGCCGGGGCAGATCATCCAGATGATGAAGAAAGCCGGAACCAAGAACCCGGTCTTTCTGCTGGACGAAGTGGACAAGATGAGCATGGATTTCCGCGGGGATCCCTCGGCGGCTCTGCTGGAAGTGCTGGACCCGGAGCAGAACCACTGCTTTGTGGACCACTACCTGGACGTGGAATATGACCTGTCGCAGGTCATGTTCATTGCCACCGCCAACGTCATTCACACCATTCCGCAGCCCCTGCAGGATCGAATGGAAGTCATTCGCATATCGGGATACACCGAGGCCGAGAAGCTGGAGATCGCCAAACGCTACCTGGTCAAGAAGCAGCTCCCCAGGAACGGCTTGAAGGATAAGAACCTGGCCCTGGCCGACGAGTCCATTCTGGGGATCATCCAGAACTACACCCGGGAGTCGGGCGTGCGCAACCTGGAACGGGAGATCGCCTCGATCTGTCGCAAAGTTGCCCGCAAGGTGGTCAAGGAGGGTTCCGGAATCTCGCTCCAGGTCGACCGCAAGGATTTGAACGACTTTCTGGGAGTGATCAAGTTCCGCAACACGCGCTCGGCGGAGACAAGCGAAGTCGGTCTGGCCACCGGTCTGGCCTGGACCGAGGTCGGGGGAGAAGTGTTGAACACCGAAGCCACCTTGATGGAAGGCAAGGGTCGCCTGACCTTGACCGGAAAGCTGGGGGACGTCATGCAGGAGTCGGCGCAAGCCGCCATGAGCTACGTGCGTTCCCGCTCCCACCTGCTGGGAGTTCCACGGGAGTTTCATCGGAACTTCGACATGCACGTCCACGTGCCCGAAGGAGCCATTCCCAAGGATGGACCCTCGGCCGGAATCACCATGGCCACGGCCATGGTCTCCTCCCTGACCAAAATCCCGGTGCGGCCGGACGTGGCCATGACCGGGGAAATCACTCTGCGGGGCAAGGTGCTGCCCATAGGCGGCATGAAGGAGAAGCTGCTGGCGGCACACCGGGCCGGGATCAAGGTGGCCGTCCTGCCCAAAGGGAATGAGAAGGATCTTTCCGAGGTGCCCCAGAACATCCGGGAGCATTTTGCGATGCACTTCGTCGAGACCATGGACGAGGTGCTCAAGATCGCCCTGGAAGATGAGATCCCGGTTGCCGAGGACAAAGCGGAGGACAAGATCGAGGAGTACAAGCCTTCAATGGAGAAGGACTTTTCTCAAGATTCCATAACCCATTGAAGATCTATTCCGCCGAGTTGGTATGCAGCGCTCCTGATCCGTCTCGGTTTCCACGGGATGGCCTTCCAGAAATTGCATTCATCGGCCGCTCCAATGTCGGCAAATCCAGCTTGATAAACAGTCTGTTAGGGCGACGGGGACTCGCACGCACCAGTTCCACCCCGGGGCGAACCCGGCTGATCCATTTTTTCAGAATCAACGGACGTTTCTATTTTGTCGACTGCCCGGGTTATGGCTACGCCAAGGTTTCAAAGGAGATGAGACTTCGGTGGGCTCGTTTGTTCGACAGCTACATTCGACAACGAGAGAAGCTGGCCGTATGCGTATCGATCGTTGACTCGCGGATTGGTCCGACCCGGCACGATCTGCAAACCCTCGAGAGGTTGCGACAGTTTTCCCTTCCCTTTTTCATGGTTTCTACCAAGGCCGACAGGCTATCCGGAAGCGAGCTGCAGAAATCGCTCAAACACACCCGGACACTCGCGCCGGCAGCCACGGTGGTGGCGTACTCCGCCGCCAAGAGGACCGGCCGTGAGAAGGTCTGGGCGCTTCTGAGTCGTCATATCCAGGGGACAGCACAGCCGTAGACCCATCGTCAAATTCCAGGTGAGGCGCCGCCCGGCCGGGCCGGTTGCCCATGCCCGACTTTGAAATCCCGAAATTCCAAGGAGTCTTTATGGACATTGCCGAGCTGAAAGAAATGAACATCGCCAGCCTGACTCAGATCGCCAAGGATCTGAACGTGGCCGGCGCAACCGGAATGCGCAAACAGGAGTTGATTTTCAAGATCCTGCAGGCCCAGACCGAGAAAAACGGATTGATCTTCTCGGAGGGAGTGTTGGAGACGCTTCCCGACGGTTTTGGGTTCTTGCGGGCTCCCGACTACAACTACCTGCCGGGACCGGACGACATCTACGTGTCTCCGTCCCAGATCCGCAAGTTCGACCTGCATACCGGCGACACCGTCTCGGGTCAGATTCGACCGCCCAAGGACGGGGAACGCTACTTTGCCTTGATCAAGGTCGAGGCCATCAACTTCGAGCATCCCGACGTTGCCCGCAACAAGATCTTTTTCGACAACCTCACGCCGCTCTACCCCGAGGACCGGATCCGGCTGGAGACCCAGCCCGACAACCTCTCGGCGCGGGTCATGGACCTGATGGTTCCCATCGGCAAGGGCCAGCGCGGGCTTATCGTTTCGCCGCCGCGGACCGGGAAGACCATGCTGCTGCAGACCATCGCCAACTCCGTCACCGAGAACCATCCTGAAATCATCCTGATCGTGCTGCTGATCGACGAAAGGCCCGAAGAGGTCACCGACATGCAGCGGTCCGTCAACGGCGAGGTCATCAGCTCGACCTTCGACGAGCCGGCCACTCGCCACGTGCAGGTTGCCGAGATGGTGATCGAGAAGGCAAAACGGCTGGTGGAACACAAGCGGGACGTGGTGATCCTGCTGGACTCGATAACCCGCCTGGCTCGCGCCTACAACACCATCGTGCCCCCGTCGGGCAAGGTGCTTTCGGGTGGGGTGGACTCCAATGCGCTGCAGAGACCGAAGCGGTTCTTCGGTGCGGCTCGCAACATCGAAGAGGGCGGGAGCCTGACCATCATCGCTACGGCGCTGATCGACACGGGAAGCCGCATGGACGATGTCATCTTCGAGGAGTTCAAGGGAACCGGCAACATGGAGGTTCACCTGGAGAGGAAACTGGTGGAAAAACGGGTCTTTCCGGCCATCGACATCAACCGCTCCGGCACCCGCAAGGAAGAGTTGCTGATGCCCAAGGATGAACTCAATCGGGTGTGGGTGTTACGGAAGGTGCTCAATCCGCTTTCGGCGGTCGAGACCATGGAGCTGATGCTGGAACGGCTTTCCAAGAAGAGATCGAACAGAGAGTTCCTGGCCTCCATGAGCAACGGGGGCTGAGTCCATCGGCTGGATCCGCAAACTCTCTCCTGCCGTCTCTCCCGACGCTCAACCGCTGTCGGACTTCCCCTCCACGACCCGGACCCTCTTGAGAATTTTCTCAACCACCTCGTCGACCGTCTGGTTGGAAGTGTCCAGATAGAGCGCGTCGCGGGCCTGTACCAGAGGTGAGTCGGCACGCTCCCGGTCGCGCCGGTCCCGCTGCCGTATTTCCCCGAGAATGCCTTCCAGGTTCAAGGCCCCCCTCTTGTGTCGATTCTGGGTGAATCGCCGCCGGGCGCGGGTGGGTTCGGACGCGTCCAGGAATATCTTCAGTTCGGCCTCGGGAAACACCTTGGTTCCAATGTCTCTGCCTTCCATGACCACCCCGCCGCGCCTGCCCAGGTCCTGCTGTGCGCGAACCAGGACCTTGCGCACCCCGGGGATGCTGGACACCCGGGAGGCCGCCTGGCCGGCGGCTTCCGTGCGAATGGCCTCGGACACGTCCGCCCCGTCCAGAAAGACGCGAAGCCCGCGCGGGCCGGCCCTTAGCTCGATCCGGGCCCGGCGGGCGGCCTCGACGATGGCATCCGCCTGGTCCCACGGCAGTTGCTCCCGGGTAACCCTGAGCCCGACGGCGCGGTACATGGCCCCGGTGTCGATATAGAGGTACCCCAGCCGTTGGGCGACCTTTCGGGCAACCGTGCTCTTTCCGGCCCCCGAGGGTCCATCGATGGCGATGCGGAAGCGGGTCATATCAAGCTTATTTGTGTCCATTGGCGGTTCACCGCGCGCCTCGTCGCTGTCTGAAGGGTCCGGCCCCGTTCGACAGGATGGTAAACACTACCGGCAATTCAGGCAAGAGCCGTGCCGAAACTTGGGGCTTGTGTTGTATGATAGGCGGAATCCGAGCATAGCCGGATGGCGGGACCGTTTCCCAGTGGTGTTGGGTGCCCCGGTTCTCTCAGGTTCCGTCGATTTTCCCTTCCGCTAAACCAGAGGCATTCATGGCCAAGCTCAATCGCCGCGAAATGATTCAAGCAGGTGCCTGGCTCGGTGGCGGCGCTGCCGCCGGCCGTTGGTTGGAAGTCCCAGCCGCTGCTCACTCCCGCGAAAGCGAGTGCCGGTGGCAACAGGAGTACACCTTCGGGCACACCGTGCTCTTCATGGAGGAGTACTACCAGGGCACGCTGGACATCCTGGGCGCCCAGAGCGGCGAACTGGACCAGATCGGCGATCTGACCTCCCGCGCCGCCAGCCTGGTCAGGAAAGGCGGCAGGGTGTGGACCTCCATGAACCTGGGACACATGCCCTACTACGAGCAGCAAGACGACCGCCGCGGCAGTCCCGGCATCATGACGACCCATTCCACCTCCCTGGGAGCTGAAAAGGATTTCGACCAGATGCAGCCGGGCGACATCGTCTTTACCAACCGGGCCAACAAGGCCGTGCTGGCCGCCAGGGAGCGGGGCGTCTACGTCGTCTGCGTCACCATCAACTACTGGAACAACGAGTTCAGGCCTCCCGGCTACAATCACCCCTCTCACGGCTGCCCCGACGGGTTGATGCTCAAGGACGTCTCCAACGAGATCCTCCACAGCCATGTTCCCTACGAGCAGGGGCTGGTGCACGCTCCGGAAATTCCCGAGTTCGCCATCTGCCCTTCCAGCGGCACCGGCAGCGGCTCGATCCACTGGATGCTGAACGCCGAGATCGCCAACAAGCTGGCTCATCCCGACGCCAAGGCGGTGGACAAGAGCGCTCAATACCTGCGGATCCTGACCGAGCGGGTGGAGCGCACCCGCAGCCATTTCGATCGCATCCGGGAGACGACGGCCATCATGGCGGAGCGCGTCCGGGCCGGCGGGCGATGGTTCGGAGAAAGCATCGAGCATCCGGGGTTTAAGAGCGAATTTCACGTCGCCTCCGGTATCCGGGTGGTGAATTGGGGGGATTGGGACGCCAACAAGGAAAAGAACGTCATGTTCATCAACTCCATCTCTCCGGCCTATCCGGAAGAGGTGAAGTTGGCCCTGGAGAAGCAGGTGGAAGGCGCCTACGTGGTGGGTGTCGGACCCGCCTCCACCGACGGCGTGGTTCCCCACGGGCGCCTCATCGACGTGGCCGATGCCGGTTTCGACAACTTTTCTCCCGAGTCCGGGGGGGTCATTGAAATTGCCGGGCAGTCCAAGACCATCTGTCCCACTTCCGGGATCGTGGGAAACGTCATCCAGCAGATGATCATTGCCCAATGGGCCGATGAAATGGTGCGTCGGGGCTCGGTGCCCTATTTTCTTCTTGGCGTCTACCGGGAGGGCGGCCGGGAATACAATGCCGCCATGCAGCCCTTTTTCGAAATACAGGGGTATTGACCCCTTCCGCGGCGGAGCTTATCGCCGGCCGCGGGTCGGGGTCGATGAAAGTGAATTCGGGGTACAGGGATGGGTAACAAGATCCACCGCCGTCTGTTTCTGGGAGGAAGCGCCGGGTTGGGCGCCTGGTTGTCCGGGTCCGCCAACCGGTCTGAAGTTCGGGCCGCCGAAACCGGCGCCGGCGGATGCCTGGACCGGGGAGCCCCGACCTTTGGCCATACGGCGCTCTTCATGGAGGAATACCACCAGGCCACCATGGAGATGCTGGGTCGCCTCAGCGGAGAGCTCGACCAGGTCGGCGAGCTCACGTCGCGGGCGGCCGCGGTGATCAAGGCGGGAGGGACGGTGTGGACCTCCATGGACGACGGCCACATGCCGGGGCCGGAGCAGAAGGCCTCCAGACGGGGCAATCCCGGTATTCTTCGCAACCACAATGGATACAAGCCGGCCACCTTCGACGCGATGCAAAAAGGCGACATGGTCTTCACCAACCAGTGCAATCGCGCCGTGCAGAGGGCCCGGGACCGGGGCGTCTACGTGGTGGCGGCGACCGTGAACTACGTGGACAACGAATTCCGCCCGGCAGGCTTCACCAATCCCAACGAAGACAACCTGATGCTCAAGGATGTCTCCAACGAGATTCTGCACAGCCATGTTCCCTTTCGCCAGGGACTGGTCCATGCGCCCCAGATCCCCGAATTCACCCTGTGTCCTTCCACCACCACCGGCAGTGGGGCGCTTCACTGGATGCTGACCGCCGAGACCGCCAACAAGGTCTGGACCGGCAGCACCAGGTCGGTGGACAAGAGCGCCGAATACCTGCGGGTGCTCACCGAGCGGGTGGAGCGGATCAGGCGACACCAACCTCGAATCCGGGAGACTGCCGTCACCATGGCCCGGCGCATTCGCCGGGGAGGCCGCTGGTTTGCGCGCAGCCTGGAGCATCCGGGATTCGCCAGCGAGCTCAGCGGGGTGGCCTCGGGACCGATGATCGTGAACTGGGGGGACTGGGAAGCCACCCGGGAACTCAACGTCATGATTATCACCGCCATCTCGCCCGCGCACGTCCCGGAAATGCGGCTGGCTCGGGAGAAGCAGATCGAGGGAGCCTACGTGATCGGAGTCGGTCCCGGCTCCATGGACGGAGAGGTCCCTCCGGGTCGATTGATCGATGTCGCCGATGCCGGTTTCGACAATTTCTCTCCGGAACGGGAGGGCGTCATTGAAATCGCCGGCCGCAAGGACCGCATCTGTCCGACCTCGGGCATTGTGGGCAATGTCATCCAGCAGATGATCTGTGCGCAATGGACCGATGAAATGGTGCGGCGGGGATCGGTGCCCTACTATTGGATGGGCTTTTTCCAGGCCGGGGGCCGACCCTATGACGATGCCATTCGCCCCCATTTCGAGGCCCAGGGGTACTGACCCGCTTTTCTCAATGGATAGCCGCCTATGGGGCGGAAGTGATCTTGTCTCCATCCCGCATTGCTTCCTGAAAGGAATCCGCCATCACACCCGAAGAAATCAGACAGGCGCGGATTGACCTCACCGCCGCCCTCCGCTGGGCTGCACGCCTGGGGCTGAGCGAGGGGATCTGCAACCACTTCAGCCTGGCGGTCAGCGAGGACGGTCACCGGTTTCTGGTCAATCCCATGGGCTTCCACTGGAGCGAGCTGGCCGCCAGCGACCTGGTCCTGGCCGACAAGGACCGCCGCATCCTGGAGGGCAGCAACGCCGTGGAAGATTCCGCCTTCTTCATTCACTCCCGCATACACATGGCCAAGCCACGGGCTCGCTGCGTCCTGCACACCCACATGCCCTACGCCACCGCCATCTGTCTGCTGGAGCAAGGCAGGCTTCAGATGGCCTCGCAAAATGCCCTCCGCTTCTACGGCCGGGTGGCCTATATCGACGAATATCGCGGATTGGCCTTTGAAAGCTCTGAGGGAGACCGCCTGGCCGCCGCCATGGGCGACCACGATGTGGCCTTTCTGGGCGCCCACGGGGTGATTGTGACCGGGCCCACGGTTTGGGACGCCTTCGACGACCTCTACTACCTGGAACGGGCCTGCGAGTCCCAGTTCATCGTTCAGTCTTCCGGCCAGCGGCTCAGAGAAATTCCGGAATCCACGGTAAAGGAAGTGGCTCCCGTGATGCAGTCGGGTCTGGCGACCATGCGAAGCCTGCACTTCCAGGCCATCCGGCGCATCCTGGACCGGGAGGAACCGGAGTATGCCCGGTAGGAGGTTGAGTCATGAAAGTGACTGAGACGATTTTCCTGGTAGGTGGAGGCGAGACCGAGACGGTCTTTACCGACCGCATGGACTGCAATGTCTACCTCATGCGGGCCGGGGACCTCTACCTGCTGATCGACTCCGGCGGCGGGATGGGCGCCGACCAGGTGGTGGACAACATCCGGGGGCACGGCGTGGACCCCGCCCGGGTGGAATGGCTGCTGCTCACCCACGCTCACGGAGACCATGCCGCCGGAGCCGCGCCCTTGAAGCAGCGGTTGCCCAATCTGAAAGTGGCCATCTCTTCGGAAGCCGCCGGCTGGCTGAGAAGCGGCGATGAAAAGGCCATCAACCTGGACAAGGGCCGCGCCACCGGAATGTATCCCCCCGAGTTTCAGTTCCTGCCCTGCCCGGTGGACCTGGAGCTTCAGGATAACCAGAACCTCGAGCTGGGCGGCAAGGTCTTCCGGGTGGTGGCGACTCCCGGCCACTGCGCGGGCCATGTGTCCTTCCTGGTGGAGGACGGGGGCAAACGTGCCCTCTTCGCCGGCGACGCCATCTTTCCCGAAGGCAAGATCCTTCTGCAGAACATCGGAGACTGCGACCTGCACCAGTCCATGAGGAGCGTGGAACGGCTGGCCCAGCTCCGTCCCGACCATCTGTTTGCGGGACATCGGCCGCCGGTGGTGGACGAGGCGGCCGCCCATTTCAAGCCCGCCACCGACCGGATCGAGGCGCTGGTCCCGCCCTGGAACCTCTTCTAGAAAGCCGGCCGGATCCCGGGCCGCTCCATAGGCCCGGGCCAACCTGGAGATCTGCCCCTTGCTTGACCTGGCTGCAATCCGAAAACAATTCCCATCGCTGGAACGCACCGTGGGCAACCGTCCGGCCGTCTTTTTCGATGGTCCGGGCGGAACCCAGATTCCCCGGCAGGTCATGGATGCCGTAGCTCACTACTACATGG
The DNA here is from genome assembly GCA_963665655.1 of Terriglobia bacterium. Classification (GTDB taxonomy): domain Bacteria; phylum Acidobacteriota; class Terriglobia; order Versatilivoradales; family Versatilivoraceae; genus Versatilivorator. The sequence continues at coordinate 432,935 of OY762429.1, read as the reverse complement.
CCATGAACTGCAACATCGAGGGCACCTTCGTCACCAGCGAGGACACCGACCGCATGTTGATAGAAGCCGACCAGGCCATGGTCGATTTCCTCAACGCCCGCTCCATCGATGAAATTGCCTTCGGTCTGAACATGACCACCCACGCCTACAACGTGAGTCGGGCCATCGGCAAGACGCTGGAGCCCGGCGACGAACTGGTCGTGACCGTGCTGGACCACGAGGCCAACGTCTCTCCCTGGCAGGCCCTGGAGGAGCACGGCGCCAAGGTGCACTGCGTCGACATCCACCCGGAAGACTGCACCCTCGACATGGAGGACCTGGAGTCCAAGCTCAGCGCGCGCACCAAGGTGGTGGCGATCGGCTACGCCTCCAACGCGGTCGGCACCGTCAACCCGTTGCGGGAGGTGATCGACAAGGCCCACCAGGTCGGAGCGCTGGTCTTTGTGGATGCCGTCCACTACGCCCCGCACGGACCGATCGACGTACAGGCGCTGGACTGCGATCTGATGGCCTGCTCGGTCTACAAGTTTTTCGGTCCCCACGTGGGCGTGCTCTATGGCAAACGGGAAGTGCTGGATCGACTTCCCGCCTACAAGATCAGGCCGGCCAAGCCCCGCTTCGAAATCGGCACTCAGAATCACGAGGGGATCGCCGGGACCCTGGCCGCAATCGACTACCTGGCCGAACTGGGCCGGCAGCAGGGCGGCGGCTACAGGGACCGCTATCCGCGGCTTGAAGGCAGGCGCCTGCATTTGAAGACTTGCCTGTCGGCCATCGAGTGTTATGAGCGCCCCCTCTTCCGGCGGCTGCTGGACGGTCTGGAGCAGATCAAGGGATTGAAGATCTGGGGAATCACCGACCGCGACCGGCTCCACTGCCGCACGCCCACGGCGGCCTTTACCGTTCCGGGACTCTCTCCCCGGGAGATCACCGCCGAGATGGGCAAGAAGGGATTTTTCCTTTGGGAAGGGGATTTCTACGCCCAGGCCTTGATCGAGCGGCTGGGATTGTTCGACTCCGGTGGGGTCGTGCGGTTGGGACTGGTGCACTACAATACGGCCGAGGAAGTCGACCGCTGTCTGTCCGCGTTGGAGGCGGTGATCCGGGGTCGGGCCTGATCCTGAACGCGTCCGAGAGAGACAGGCTGAAAGGAGCGCTGCAACTTGTCGACACAAAGCGGGAGCGCTGAGTCAGGGGCGGTGGTCGGGGACGCCGCCCGGTCCAAGGTGCCGCTTTCGAGGCGGCTCGGCTACTGGAACAATTCCATCATTCTGTGGGGATGGGTGCTGGTGCTTTCCAGCTTCGTTGTGGGGGGAATCGTCGGTCAGTCCTTTCCCTTGAAGTTGTCCATGCCCATCATCTTCTTCGGGACCTTGAGCAACGGGATCGTGGGAGCCCTGATCGGGGCCGCCGCCGCCCGGACCGGGTATTCCAGCGCGCTCCTCTACCGCTACACCTTCGGGCGCAAGGGAGTGGTATTGCCCAATGTGCTGATGGGGTTGACCAGCATGGGCTGGTTTTCGGTCATTCTGAACATGACCCGGGACGGTCTCACCGGACATTGGGGTTGGGAGGCCGGCTCGGCTCCCTGGCTGATCGCCACCATCGCCATCGGGGTCCTGTTCATCGTTCCGGCAGTGGTGCGCATTCGCTGGATCGCCTACGTGGACTGGATTGCCGTGCCCGGTTTCCTGGTCCTGGTCTTCATGATCATCGACGCCACGCTCACGCGCGCGGGTGGTTTCGGCGTGTTGTGGAACAAGTGGTTCGATCCCACCGCGCCTGCCTTCATCGGTTTCGATATGGCGGCCGGCGGTTGGCTGGTCGGGGTGACCATCATTTCCGACATGGCCCGATTCTGGAAAAACGGCAAGCAGGCCCTGGTGGGGATCATGACGGCCTACGCCGGACTGGTCACGATGCAGTACTGGGGGGGAGCCATCGGAGCCGCCTTCACCGGCGAGTTCAATGTCTTCATCATGGCTCAGGCCCTGGGCCTGCCGTTTGTGGTCTGGGTGTTCGGCTGGTTCGGCGCCCAGTCGACGGTGCAGGGCGGCACCTACGCGGCCGGACTGGCATTTTCGGCGCCTCCCATTCCCATGGTCTGGGGTCAGGAATTCACCCGCCGACTGGCCACGGCGGGCGCAGGGCTGGTGGGCCTGGTGGGGAGCTTCGTGGGGCTGGACCGGTTCGTGAACTGGTATGTCCAGTTTCTGGGCTGGGTGGTAGCCCCCATCGCCATGACGGTGATTCTGGACTACTGGGCCTTTCCGGAACGGCGGAAACGCTACCAGAGCGCCAAGGGAGCGGACATGAACCTCAATCCCGCCGCCTACGTGGCCTGGCTGGTGGGTTTCCTGGTCGGGTTCTATGTCGGGCAGAACCAGCTCTTCAGCGGTCTGCTCAGTTCCATGGCGGCCTCGGGCCTGGTCTACTATGGTTGGATGAAGGGTTCGCTGGCCCGGGGGATGACGCCGGAGCAGCAGGTGGGACTGGCGCCGGCATCACCCCCCCGGTGAGACGTGCGGGCTGGCAAGGATTGAGACAATGGTGACGGCTCTGGATTGGTTCATGGTGGCGCTGGAGATCGCGATCCTGCTGTGGGCGATTCGCCTGGTGTGGAAGGCCGAGCGGGAGGAGCCGACCGAAAGCATCATCCCGGCCACCGACAAGGACGTCGAGCTGGTGGAGTAGGCGGCGGGCTGTTGGAGTGTCCGTGGAGGCCTGAATGCGGATCGGCATTCTGGGCGGGACCGGGCCCGAGGGCAGGGGCTTGGCGTTGCGCCTGAGTCAGGCGGGATACCCGGTGATCATCGGTTCCCGCAAACCGGAGCAGGCGGCCCGAAGAGCCGAGGAGCTGCGGCGTCGGTTGAAAGAGGCGGGCGGGCCGGCAGCCGACATCGGCGGTCTGGGGAATTCAGGGGTTGTCGAGGCCTCCGACATCCTCTTCATGGCGGCGCCGTTCGAGCACGCCGCCGGTCTTCTGGAGAGCTGTCGCAGCCGTTTCCGCCAGGGACAGGTCGTCGTGGACGTGACCGTTCCACTGCAGTTTCGGGCCAGGCGCCTGGTGCTGCGGGAATTGCCCCAGCCTTCCGCCAGCGAGCACCTGGCCGGGGTCCTGCCGGAGGGCGTTCCCCTGGTGGCCGCCTTCAAGACCATCCCGGCCCACCTTCTGGAAGATCTGAGCCAACGGCTCGATTGTCACGTCTTCGTCTGCGGGGATTCCGCCGAAGCCCGGAGTCGGATCGTCCAGGTCGCCTCCGCGGTCGAGGGCCTGTCGCCGCTCGACGTGGGTCCGCTGAGGCAGGCCGCTACCCTGGAGCGCATGACGGTCCTGGCAATTCAGATCAACAAGCGGCACCGGGTCCACCACTCCCGATTTCGCGTGGTCGGTGTGTAACCCGGTGCCCCGCCACCCTCGACACTCCTCGACGCCCGGCTGTGCCGGCCCTGACCCCGCAGGACAATCCCGCAAGCCCGCCTTTCTCACCAGGAGGCGCCCGGCACAGTCTGTAGGCTGAAGACTTCAATCAAGGCGCTGCAAGATGTTAAAGATCAACACTCTTCTACCGTAGGCTCGGCGGCCTGGCGAGAATTGCGGGCTAGAATGGTGCGCAGACCGGAGAACCGGACAGGGGCGTGATCCTGGCGTCGACCCGGGGGAAGGAGGCAGGGTGAGTGCCCAGAGCGTGGTGGTGCTGGCCGGCGGCGTGGGAGCCTCGAAGTTCCTGCTGGGGCTCAGACGGGTCATCCCGCCCGAGCGGATCACCATAGTCGGCAACACCGGGGACGATTTCAAGGTGTGCGGGCTTCGGATCTGCCCGGACCTGGACACCATCACCTACACCCTTGCAGGAAAAGTGAATCCCTCCAGGGGTTGGGGCGTCGCCGGGGATGGCTTCGACTGCCTGGAGTGGTTGCAAGCCTACGGCGCTCCGAGCTGGTTTCGCCTGGGGGACCGGGACCTGGCCACCCATCTGTGGCGGACCCACCTCCTGGAACAGGGCTTGGGTCTGGCGGAAGTCACCGCCGGAATCGGCCGGACCTGGGGGCTGCGCAGCCGGCTCCTGCCGATGACCGAGTCCTACACGCCGACTCGGGTCCTGACCGACCAGGGAGACCTCCACCTGCAGGAATACCTGGTGCGGGAACAGTGCCGGCCCCGGGTGCTCCGGGTGAGCTACCGGCAGGTGGAGCAGAGTCGAATGTCGCCGGGGCTCCCGGAAGCGGTGGCGGGAGCCTGCCGGGTGGTGATCGCTCCCAGCAATCCCCTGATCAGCATTGGACCGATCCTGGCGGTTCCCGGCATGAAGGATCTCCTGCGGGAGTCCGGTTTGCCGGTCACCGCGGTCAGTCCGCTGGTGGGGGGCCGGGCACTGAAGGGACCGGCGGCCAAGATGCTGAAGGAACTGGGTCATCCCGCCTCGGCGCTGGGCGTTGCCCGCATGCTGCAGGGGGTTGCCAATCAGTTCGTGATCGACACTCGGGACCAGGCCCTGAAGAAAGAGATCGAGGGACTGGGAATGCAAGTCAAGGTCACCAACACCGTCATGGCCGGCCCGGCCGACAGGGTGGCCCTGGCGCAAGCAGTCATGGGGCCGTGGTGACGGTCGTCCTTCTTCCCGTCAAGGATCCGCAGCGATCCAAGCAACGCCTGGCCGGGCTGCTCTCTCCCGGGGAGCGGACACAATTGGTCTGGGCCATGCTGGAGGACGTCTGCGCGGCTGTGCGCGGATGCCGCTACGCCGATCGAGTCGTGGTGGTGGCCCGAGATCCGGAGGTGGCCTCCTATGCGGCCGGCAACGGCTGGGAGGTGTTTCGGGAAACCGAGCAGGTTTCCGAGAGCCGTTCCGTGGACTGGGCTTCGAGGCGGTTGGAGGAGGAGGGAGCCGAGGCGGTGCTGCGGCTGCCGGTGGATATTCCCCTGGTGGAACCCCGCGATCTGGACGCCCTCCTCGATCCAGCCTCCCGAGGACCCGCAGCCGTGCTGGTCCCCTCCCGGGACGGGCTGGGAACCAACGCCCTGCTGCGCTCGCCGCCCCTGATTTTTCCCTCCAGGTTCGGCGCCGACAGCCTTCAACACCACCTTCGAGAGGCGCGCCTCCAGGCCCTCCAGGTGATGGTCAGAAAGATGCCGAGACTGGCCTTGGATCTGGACCTGGCTTCAGACCTGGAGCGCTTTCGCGGGTTGGGGAAGGGAACCGCCACCCAAGCCCTGCTCCTGAGTCTGAGAGTGGGGGAACGACTGGCGGATTTGAATCGAGGCGCCCATGCAGGTTCCTGAGTACAGAGTCATCGGCATTCCCGGTCTGCCGGAAATCCGGCCGGGGAGCGGATTGGGCGAGCTCATCCGCCGGGCCGTTGGTGGCGCCTCCCTGGAAGTGCTGGAAAGAGACATCCTTGTGGTCACGCAGAAGGTTGTCTCAAAGGATGAGGGCAGAACGGTCCGCCTGGAGTCGGTCAAGCCCTCTCGCCTGGCCCGAACCTGGGCGGACGAGCTGGGCAAGGACCCGGCCCTGGTCGAGATCATCCTCAGCCAGTCCCGCCGTATCGTCAGGATGGACCGCGGCCGGCTGATCGTGGAGACCCATCACGGGTTTGTTTGCGCCAATGCCGGAGTGGACCAGTCCAACACCGCGGCCGGCGAGGTCACGCTGCTGCCGGAGGATCCGGACGCCTCGGCCCGCCGCCTCCGGAGCCACCTGGAGCGGGGTTTCGGCGCCCGCCTGGCCGTGATCGTTTCCGACACCTTCGGCCGCCCCTGGCGCGAGGGGCTGGTAAACGTCGCCATCGGGGTTGCCGGCCTGGCCCCGCTGATGGACTACCGTGGCGGGCTCGACAGCGCAGGCCGCCCGCTGGAGGCCACCGCCATGGCCTGGGCCGACGAGCTGGCCGGGGCAGCCGAGCCGGTCATGGGAAAGACCCGCGGCATTCCGGTGGCCATCGTCCGTGGACTGACCTGCCCGGCCGCCGAGGGCTCGGCTCGTTCACTGATTCGGACGCCGGAGCACGATCTGTTCAGGTAGTGATGGGGTAGCCCGAAAAAATACCACGACGCTGGAAACAGGCCGCAAGCCGGCGAATCTTCAGTAGCTTTGCCGGCTCCCGATCCACTCGCGAAGCGCCTGGTCGATCCCTATATTCGAATTGACACTCGGACGGGGCGGGCGTACGATGTGCCTAACCCGCTCACCTTAGAAGCCTCTCATGAAGCAGGTCGGAAAAATACTGGGTTGCGTGCTGCTGACAGCTTCGATGCTGTCGGCGCAGGAGCAAGGCGAGCCGCGCGAGGCTCGTCCCGAGGTCCTCAGCCCGGAAGAGTTTTCCGAGGCGCATGGTTCCCTGTTCGACCGTCCCAAGTCGAACGAGGCGGCGGAGTTGACGGACCGGCTGCTCGGGTCCGAACCGGGCGCCGAGCCGGGCCGGGTCGAGCGGCGGAATTTCATTGACGATCACATCTTCGGCAAGATGGAGCGCGATGGCGTGCCGCATGCGCGGCCGGCGTCGGACATCGAGTTTCTGAGGCGGGTGACGCTCGACTTGACGGGGCGCATCCCGGCTCGGACGGAAGTGCGGGCCTTCCTGGCGGATAAGGATCCAAACAAGCGAGACAAACTGATCGACCGGGTGCTCGACAGCGAGGAGTATGTCGAGAAGTGGGCCTACCACTTCATGGATCTGTTCCGCGCCAACGGCAAGATGGGGCGCGGGCAGAACCTCCTCCATTTTTGGATGAAGCAGAACCTGCGCGCCGACAGGCCCTACGACCAGGTTGCCTGCGACATCATCTCGGCATCGGCGAAGAGCAACCACGTGGTGGCTGCGTCGAACGTGATCGCGCGGGAGCACATCCAGGGGGCGCCCCAGCCCAAGGACGGCGACGACCTTGGCATGGTGCATCAGCTCGATACCCACGACGAGCTGGCGATTCACTACGCCAAGATCTTCATGGGACTGAATCTGTCCTGTATTTCGTGCCACGACGGACAGGGACACCTGGAGGAGGTGAACGTCTGGCTGAGCACCAAGAGTCGGGCGGAGTTCTTCCAACTGGCTGCGTTCATGGGCCGTTCGCGGTACCTGATGTATTTCGAGAACGGCCAGCCGCAGTCGGGCGAGTTCTTGCTGGATGACGGCAATCCCGGCTACGATACCGAGGGCGAGAGCATGGTTCGCGTCGCCCGGCTGGGCGGGCCGGATCATCCGGCGTTCCTGCTGAGCGGCGAAGAGCCGCGGCCCGGCGAGGAACCGCGGGAGGCGCTGGGACGGATGTTGACCGCGCATCCGCAGTTCGCTCGCGGCACGGTGAACCGCTTCTGGGCGAAGTTGATGGGCTTCGGGATCGTCGAGCCGTTCGACGAGTTCGATTTGCTGCGACAGGACCCGGACAACCTGCCCCAAGGCTGGGAGTTGCAGCCGTCGCACCCGGAGTTGCTGGACGAGTTGGCGCAGAGTTTTCGCGAGAGCGACTACAGCATCAAGGAGTTGATGCGAACGATCACCAGGTCGAGCGCCTATCGGTTGTCGGCACGGTTCCAGGGTGAATGGAAGGATTCCTATGCGCGGTACTTCGCGCGCAAGTTCGTACGGCGGCTGAGTGCCGAGGAGCTGCACGACGCGATTGCGCTGGCTACCGACCGCCCCGGGGACTTCAAGTTCGGGGACGGCAAAGTCGGCATGACGATGAAGCTGGCCGGGCCTCCGAGCGGCCGCGACGTGCGGACGTTCCTGCGGACTTTTGGACAGTCGGACCGCAATACGCCGCCTCGGGAGGTTCCCGGTTCACTGCTGCATCCGCTGGCCCTGATGCAGTCGCCGGTGGTGACGGATCGCGTCATCGCCAAGAAAGACAGCCGCCTCAAGAACCTGCTCGACAGCTACGACAACGAGCGGGTGGTCGACGAGATGTTCCTGGGGACGCTTTCGCGTCCACCGTCGAGCGAGGAGAAAATGGTTGCTCTGGCGGCCTTGAACAGGGACCGCGTCACGGGGGCGGAAAACTTGCAGTGGGCGCTGGTCAACAGCGTGGAGTTCTTCTTCAATTACTAGCGGCTGAGAGCGGCGGGTAATCGGGCAGGCTGTGCCGTGTCCGCGGGTTGGCGGAGGTCGCACCCGCTTGTGCCAGGGAGGTGTTCCAATGACGGAGCCCAGGAAAGTCGGAGATCTGCTGAGAACGCGACGCGATCTGCTGCGGCTGGGCGGACTCGGTCTTCTTGGCGCCTCGATCGACGGGGTGTGGCCGCTGCAAGTATCCGCCAGGCCATCCGGCGCCGGGGTACAGCCGCGCGGAACGGCGCGCAACGTTCTCTTCTACGAGATGTCGGGCGCGATCAGCCACGTCGACTCCTACGATTTCAAGGAAAGCGCGGGGACAGCCAAGGACCTGGCGACGACGCAGTTGGCCCCGGACCTGCATATGTCGCAGCTCCTGCTGCCGAAGATGTCGAAGCACATGGACAAGATGGCCGTCGTACGATCGATGAAGAGCCATGAAGAGGTTCACTTCCGGGCGCAGTATTACTTGCAGACCGGCCGGCAGATGAACCTGGCGTTTGCGCGCGAGATTCCCGCGATCGGCTCGGTGATCGCGGCCGAGTTGGAAGAGCGGCGGCGTCCGACCGATACCTTCCCCACCTACCTGTCTTTCAACCTGGAGAAGGGTTCAGCCGGGGCTCTGTCGACCGGATTCCTTCCGGCGCGATTCTCGGTGGTTGACATCAATACCGAGGCGGCGACGGATTCACCCTCGCTCGATCGGAAGATGGTGGAACTGCTGGAACAGCGTTGGGCGCTCTTGAGCAAGTTGCGCGACGTCAGGCACAAGCGGCTTTCCGGTCTCGGGCGGAAGATGCTGGGCTACGACGACTTCTACGACGCAGCCTATGGCCTGCTTTCGGATGAGCGCTGGCCGGCGGCCTTTCGCATCACCGAAGAAGACAGGGAGCGCTACGGTACGCATCAGGCCGGGGTTTCTTCGATCCTGGCGCGGAATGTGCTGGCGCAGGATGCCGGAACCCACTACATCCACATCTGCCACTCCGGCTGGGACCACCACACTCACATCTGGGATCGTTCCAAAGACTCGAATCACTACACTCTCTGCGCCGAGTACGATCAGGCGTTCTCGGCGTTGCTTGAGGATCTTGCCAGGATTCCCTCGAAGACCGATCCGGAGAAGACCCTGCTCGACGAGACCTTGGTCGTCAATATGAGCGAGTTCGGTCGGACACCGGGCCCGCTGAACAACATGCACGGGCGTGACCATCACAACCCGGTTTACCCGGCGCTGTTCGCGGGCGCGGGGGTGAAGGGCGGCGTGCGGCACGGGGCGTCGGATGCGGATGGCGCGACCTGCGCGGAGACGGGCTGGGCTCACAAGGAACAGCCTCGCAACGAGAACGTTCTGGCGACGATCTATTCGGCGCTGGGGATAGACTGGTCCAAGGAGATCCGCAATACTCCTTCGGGACGTCCCTATGTCTATGTTGATCCGCTGGGTGCGAACGGCTACATCCCGACGGATGAGATTTCGGAAATCTACGGTTAGCTCTCGCGTCGATCAGCTTCGCTCCCCCCCACCTGCAGTTGATGGTGTTCCCTGCAATGAAGACCGGCAAGGACGCCGGTTCGGCCCGCCGCGGCGTGAGCGCCACATTCTCCGGTTGTCTTGTGTACTGGTCGGGCTCGCGGTAATGCCGCTTCGCGCCGCCGAGTCGGGGATGGTTTATGTCCCCGGCGGGAAGTTTCTACGGGGGCGGTCCCATTCGCTTCCCGACGATGACATGAAACGGCGGCCGACGCTGCTCAAGGACGATCGGCCGGCCAGGATGATCCAGGTCGAGCCGTTCTACCTGGATGAGCATGAGGTGACGAACGAGGCCTATCGGCGGTTTCTCGAGGCGACGGGGCAGCAACCGCCGTTCCATTGGGTGGACGGCGAGATCGCGAAGGGCGAGGAGGAACATCCGGTTGTGAACGTGAATTGGCATGAGGCGGCGGCCTACTGCGAGTCCCTGGGGAAACGCCTTCCCACCGAGGCCGAATGGGAGCGGGCGGCGCGTGGGCTGGGCGAAGGGGTGAAGTTTCCATGGGGGAACGAGGAGCCGACCAAGGGCCGGCAGGCGCATTTCGATGTGCTCGACGGCGCGCGCGCCGTCTGCCGGTTTCCGAAGAATACGTTCGGACTGTGCGACATGGCGGGTAATGTCTGGGAGTGGTGCTTCGACCGCTATGAGCGGCTCTACTACGAACAGTCTCCCGAGAAGAATCCAAGCGGCCCGGATGAGGGGATGTACCGCGTGCTGCGTGGGGGGTCGTGGGCGGATGCGGCGAAGTACCTGACTTGTGCCTATCGAAGTTTCGCGCGACCTCGGGCGCGGAGTCCGAATATCGGGTTTCGGTGCGCCAAGGGATTCTCCCGAAGGCGCTAACTGCCGCAAAACGCGCTAACCCATCTTCTTCAGCGAAAGTCGGGGCGTTGGGTATCCTGCCAGAGCTGGGCGGCCAGTTGCAGGGCCTGGGTGAGTTCATCGCAAACTACTCCAACACCTTCATCACCAGGGAATTACGGAACAGCCACACCAATAGCGACTTCAAGCTCTTGGCACGGTGGCAGCGACAATGACGCGATCACTCTTCAAGAAGCTGGCAGATATGGCCACTATTGGTCTGGACATTCAGCCCTTGCAGTTTGTGGAAATCCGAGGCGACACCACAATGCAGGCGTGTATCGATGTGGTATCTCTTGCCGTGGAAAGGGTGGGAGCCGTGCCGTGCCTCAACCTGACTTCCATTGCCCGCGAGGCTGAACGGATCCGGACCTTGTCAAGTGACTGGCTGCGGAGACCGTCTCCGTTTCTGCTTGATCTGGCAAGAACCGTCGATGCCGTCATCGTCATTGAACGGGACTGGAGTGCATTGGCTGCACTGTGTCCTGCCGGGAAACTCGAGGCCTGGAACCAGGCCATGGGTCTCCTGGTGGAGCAACAGGAATCCAGGCGGATTCCCTATTGTCTGATAGCGCATCCGGAGGCAAAACGGCAGGATCGGCTTCTCGTCTCAACCCATGAGGCCTACGAAGCCATTGAGGCCGCCATCAGTGCGGATGTCGATGAAATACGCGCACTTCTGGGAAGTGCCAAGGAGATCATCGATAAGGGACGAGTCCTCGAAATAAGGACCCGCAACCACGGTTGCATGAGGTGTGATCTTGGGAGGCCGGTGTATCTGAGCGACGGGAGCCTGAATGACAGCCTTGTCTTGAATCTCCCCAATGGCTCGCTTTCGTTTACCGTTCCGGAAGACAGTGTTGACGGCACGATCTGCTTTGACCGCTGGAGGGATGTACGTGATCTCGTTGTCACGTTCGAAGGCGGGCGCATTTCAGACATCTCGGCAGCCAATGGTCCTGAAGCCTTTGCGGATTTTGTAGGCACACACTCGGGTGACTGCGACCGAATCAGTCACATAGGCATTGGCGTCAATCCGGGAATCAAGCGCCCGACCGGGTTGACAACCATAGACGAATGCAAGTCCGGCATGGTGTTCGTTGCCTTCGGCGAGAATAGATTCATGGGTGGGAAGAACGAATCGACTCTTAACGTCGACCTGGTTTGTTCTGGAGCAACTGTGCTTTGTGACTCCAAGGTTTTGGTGCGGGAAGGCCGGCTGGCATTGGACCGCCCCATACTGCCAGGTCAATAATCTTCCATATCCTCGACGCCGGTGGGGGCTGGACTTCAAATGGCTCCACCTCTGACTTGAAGCGTGTTGCCATTCATGGGGGCAGGTCAACGGTTAAAGGCGCCATGAATCGATCGACTCGAGCCATACACGTGAGTTTCGAGGAGGCGGTATCGAAGGGTCCCCCTCCCGCCGGCAATCTGGCCGTTCCCATCTTCTCCCATGGGTCGCTAGAGGTGGAGATATACCGGCCCGAGGGCAAGGATCTGCAAAAGCCCCATCTTCGCGACGAAGCTTACCTGGTGGCCCGGGGGAGGGGGGTCTTCTTCGATGGCGAACAGAGACACCGGGTCGAACCAGGCTCCTTTCTGTTCGTGGCCGCCGGTCAACCGCATCGATTTGAAGATTTCTCTTCCGACTTCGCGGTTTGGGTCCTGTTCTATGGCCCTGAGGGCGGTGAGACTGATACGTGACCGGGCCTTCCACACGAGCACCCGAGATTACCGGTGGAGTTCCAACAGGCAAATCACTCGAACAACCTCATCGCCAAGAGTTTTCAGAACCGCCAATCCCAATTATTCGACAACGTTCCCTGGTTGCCCCCCCCTCACCGCTTGCTACCTTGGCTTGGCGCGATCTTGATGGGCTTCATAATATGCCCTCAGGATGGCATTAATCCGGCTGTGGTAACCCTTTCCCTGGTCCTTCAACCACTGCAGCACGTCTGCGTCCAGACGCACGGTCAACTGCTTTTTCCCGGGCGGGACTACCACCCGCGCATCCCGAAAGAAGGCCGCATCGAGTGCCGGAATATCGGAGTAATCGATATTCGAATCGCTCATCGCATCAAGGCGTTTCAAGTCGCTCTTGGTAGGCTTTTTCTTCACGGCGATTGCCCTTTCTCATCGAAATTATTCGCGTGTGCTTCCCGCGTGGCGTGTGTGCCACCACTACCACGCGGCCCTCGAGGTGTCCCAACGTAATGAATCTCGGTTCGCCGTAATTGAATCGGTTGTCTTCAAACGTGACGCACGGTCCGGAGAACACAATTTCTGCATCATCAAAGCTGACGCCGTGCTTGGAAAGGTTCTCTTGGCTCTTTGTTTGGTCCCATTCATACACGGCCACAAGCTCTTATGTAACTGCAAGTGTAGCTACTAAATCTGTGCATGGCAAGAGCAAGAGCAGGTGTTCTCCGGCGTTGCCAACAAAGGCGGCATCGTCAAGGTGAACGGTCCTGAGGGCGGTGAGACTGATAGGTGACCGGGCCTTCCACACGAGCACCCGAGATTATCGGTGGAGTTCCAACAGGCAAATCACTCGAACAACCTCATCGCCAAGGGTTTTCAGAACCGCCAATCCCAATTATTCGACAGCGTTCCCTGGTTGCCCCCGAGCGGATTCCACGACGCGGCGAACCGCATCCACCACGATGCCGGGCTCGTCCTGGTGGATGAAATGGCCGGCCCCGCTGACGACCTGCCACTCGCTGCTGTCGGACAGCTCCGTAAACTGCTCCTGCATCGCATGCCAGAATTCCGTTTTGCGCCGTCCCTCCGTAAGGACAACCAGCGGCTTCCGTCCGAGTCGGGGGCGATCTTCGGCGGCCTGGCTCAGGCTTTCCCGCAGACCGGCCATCTCCGAAGCCATGGCCCGAAACGATCGTGTCGTCGCCAGTAGTTCCTTCTCCATTTTTCGCACTGAGCTGGGGCGAGACTCAGGGCTGCCTGCCGGTGGATCGATGATGAGACGAGCGATGCCGAGAGGCGCCAGAAGCTTCAGCCTAAAGGCGACACGACCCATCTGATCCAGGCGCCCTGGGCGACGGGCCAAGTCGGGATGGGCTGAGTCGACCAGCACCATTCCGGCCACTTCGTCCGGGAACCGGCTGGCGTACAACTGCACGACCAATCCCCCGAAAGAGTGTCCGGCAAGAACGTACGGCGGGTCCACGCAAGCGACGCGGAGCAACTCCCGGAGCTCTCCAGTGATTTTGCTGATGGTGCGAGGTTCCCGTCCGCTCTCGCTCCAGCCATATCCGGCCCTGTCATACGCGCACACCCTCGTGAACAGGGCGATGTCCTCCGACATCGAGGTCCACCCCAGAGAGGTGCCTGGAATCCCCGACTCAAGAATGACTGAAGGACTCCCCTGACCCTGACAGAGCAGGTGCATCTGACGCCCGCCAACGACAACCAGCTCCCCGGGCGGCGGGTTGTGCTCCAATGCGAGATACGAGAGCCACCACTGAAGCGCTGTCGCCGCTGCCAAGGCCAGGACCAGCGCTCCGCCGCCCCAAAACACCGCGCGCTTCAAGAATTTTCTCATCGAAGACTATCCCGGGACACCCGCCGCGGGTAGGGAATGAGGCCGTATAGGACCTCGGACGCGGGGAGCAAGGGACGTTGTCGAATTGCCGGAAAGACTTTGCTCACACCGAATGCTGGAAGAGATCGGATGGAGATTGGAACTGCATCCCACATCAGCGGAACCACTCCAACACCTTCATCGCCAAGGGATTACAGAACCGCCACTTCACTTTATTCCACTAATTCAACAACGTCCCTTGGGTCGCAGCCTTGGTTGTGGCACTACTGCGACTTTTGCAATAGGTTCCCTTAGCGTTCAGGATCAACCCCAGGAGAATCATTCTCTGGCAAGTAGCTGTCGCTCTTCCTTTCCTGAAGCTGGGCGGTCGGGCGAATTGGTGTCTGCGCAAAAGATGCAGTGACATCAACCGCGACTGCATCTAGGAGGCGACGTTTCTCGTTCCACTTGGGGTCATTGTTTTCGTCGCACTCAAAAAATTTTGTCGAAAAAAGTTTGGTAGCGTCCGCGCAGTTTAGTTTAAGGTCGTACCCAAGTCTTTCTCGGCAATCGCTTGCTTTGAACATCAAGTCACTGACGTTAACCGACACTTGCTGCCCAATTATCACGCTGTCGTTATCGTTTGGCTCCATCGGCCCTTGTTTGGCACTTAATTCGAGATCCTTTCCATGCCACTCGGGACATCCCTCCACCTTTCCGGGTGGAAGCCTTCCCGGTACTGAGATCCTGATTTCCTTGGACTTTGGATAAGGGCTCCACGGTCCTTTTTCTTCAAGAACAAGCTCTCGAATTTTTTGAGCCGCTTCGCTATCTGGTTGCAGTTTAGCCACCTTTCTGGGCAGATCCTGAATTGAAGTGGTCTGCTGTACTGCAGGTAGCGTAGATTTCTTAGCGCCTCCATTCGATACTCCACCCCGCACGTGTTGAGGGTTGCTTTCATGCCTTGTTAGAGGATAGAGCATGCCCACAAACAACAACCCAATGACCACTACGATGATTACGCCCTCAACAGAGAACACATTAAAAATATTAGCCCTCCCCGGCTTCGCTGTAACGTCGCGTCGGAAGTCAGGCCTAAATATCAGTGCCCATATCACTAGTGACAGCAATGCGCCACTCAACAGCGAAATGATTATGGGCCAAATCTGTGACACTGTGGCATCCTCTTGTGCTCTTGTTCTTCGGTTGGGAACGTTCCCGTGAATATACGGCAAGGGCAGATGGATCCATATAGTGCCGGGTCTGGGATCGCTGTCTGCGTCTACCTGTTGGTAGCTATCGCCAAAAAAGAACTCAAAATGGACCGCAGCATAGGTGAAATTCGGCAAATTCTCAGCATTGACCTTTTCGAGAAAACCCCTATGTTACAGTCATTTACGAAAGAAAGCATCACCATTTCGCAAGGGCTTCGCCCTAACCAGTTATTTTTGTTTAACTTCTAACGGGACAGTACTGAAAAGGTTTGGTGGATATCGGACATGGATCACATACTAGGCAAACGAATCCAACACCTTCATTGCCAAGGCACTACAGAATCGCCACACCAATCTTTTCTCCAATTTTTCCCAATCATTCAACAACGTTCCCTCGTTGGCTTTTTTTGTCGGTGATATGATTGCTGGTGCAAGTTTTTGCGGGTGAGGAAAAACCTTAGATGACAGCGGCGGCACAACTCCTAGGCCTCACATTGGATAACGGTTGGCAAGTCTTCAAGCGCGTTGAGCGCTCCAAGTACGCCACGGGTGGAACGTTTTCGCATAGTTACCTCGCTAGAAACAAAAGTAGAGTGGCTTTCGTGAAGGCCTTCGACTTTTCTAGCGCCTTCGAGCCGGGAGTCAATACGCTTGGAATTCTAAACAGGCTCACAGCATCTTACGAGCATGAGCGCGATGTACTTGAGTACTGCCGAGGGCGGCGGCTTTCTAAGGTTGCAGTTGCCATCGGGCATGGTTATGTATCCGTTCCGAATTTGAGTCCCATCGAAGGCCGGGTTTATTATCTTCTTTTTGAGAAGGCAGACGGGGATGTCCGCAATCAAATGGACGTTGATCGAGCGTCGGATGATGTCTGGTGTATGTTTGCGCTTCGACAAGTCTGCCTTGGGCTTTGGCAGATTCACCGGGAGTTCATAGCCCATCAAGACCTCAAGCCGTCCAATGTGTTGTGCTATGGCGCTTCGGAGATACGAGTCTCTGATTTTGGGAGATCATCTAGACGCGGCCAACCGATTTGGCACGATGAAGAAAACTGCCCAGGCGATAGAACCTATGCCCCACCCGAATTGCTGTACGGGTATCGCGACCCAGACTTTGGTCGTCGGCGAGTTGGCACTGATCTATACATGCTCGGCAATTTGGCTGCGTTTCTTTTTACGGGCGTAAACGTCACTGCAGCTCTATTGACAAAACTTGACCCACAACATCACTGGACGCGCTGGAACGGGTCCTATCACCAAGTGTTGCCTTATCTTCAAGAAGCATTTGGACGATTTTTGCAAGAATTCGAAACACGTCTGGAGGCCCCTTACGTTAGATCACAGGTATTGCCGTTAGTACGCCAACTGTGCAATCCAGACCTCGGTCAAAGAGGACACCCCAAGGGCATTGGGCACCGTAGCCAGTTATCCCTAGAGCGCTACGTTTCTCAACTGACGAATATCACTCGGATGATAGAAGTCAAGACACGTGCAGCGCGTCGGTCAACATGATTTCATCTCCTTGGACCCGCCGTCGCTTATTGATCCCACGGTGGCGAAGTCTATCGCTTACTTTATCCACTGACGAATTAGCAGCACCGCATCTCACCACAACTGCGAGCCACGCAGCATCGAGTTCGTCTAACCTGCGCGACAAGCTCGCCCTGTGGAAACTCCATCCAAGTGTAGTAACGGCGGGAGAAGTTGTAGAAGCGGCCTTGGTTGAAGCTAAGGAGAGCGCAACTATAGCACCTGCGAAATTTCTTCTATCTGTCAACTCCTCCGCAACAGAACCGCTTCGGCAAATAGCAGCCCTATCACTAATGAGAGCTGGCTTGCAGGAACATATTACAGCGGAGCGGCCTGTCAGTCCTCAGATCGAAAAACGGGAGTGGCGAAGGAAAACTCGGATGCATCCACTGAACGCGTTGGCTTGGGTAGAGTTATCGCTCCATGAAGTAATAAATGGCAAAAAGAAGGGTGCAAAACGAGCCATGATGGTCGCCCTCCAGCTAGCACCGAATAACCGCCACGTACTGCGCTCAGCCTCGCGGCTGTTTCTTCACCTAGGTGATTCTGAACAAGCCTATGATACCATCGCACGAAGCCATGCTACAGTTGTCGATCCTTGGTTGATAGCAGCTGAACTCTCCTTCGCAAAGCTTGCGAAGAGACAACCGAAGTATTTTAGTCAAGGCCGCCGTATCGTTACGAGCGATGGTCTTATGCCGCGTCAAATCACTGAGTTAGCTGGTGCTATCGGAACTCTGGAATTGATTGGGGGGCACCGCAAGAAAGCGCGCGACTTTTTCCTTAAGAGTGTCGAGGATCCGACAGGGAACGCGCTAGCACAGGCAGAATGGGTGTCTCCATCGTTAGGCTTTGAGCTTGTTACGAAGGGTTCTCTTGCCTCGAAAACTGAAGCCGAAGAAGCGAATGTATTTCACCTCGTCAACATAGAAAAATTCAGTGAAGTGCCATCTCTATGTGAGCGTTGGTTGAATGTCGAGCGATACTCCATTCGACCCTATGAAATCGCCTCATCCGCCACAACCCTGACTGAGGATCATGTACGGACAGTCGATTTCGCACAAAGGGGCCTGAAGATTCAGCCTGATTCAGCAATATTGCTCAATAATTATGCCTTTGCTCTCGCTCATCTACGACAATTCGATCAAGCGGAGCGCTTGCTCCGGGGCATAGGGAGTGACAAGGGTATTAATTGGCTCATCAGCAAAGCAAACCAAGGCCTTGTGGCCATGAGGCGGGGCAAACACGATTTGGGGCTGGCTCTCTATCTGGAAGCAATCAACGGATTTCATCAACAACAAAAGACAAGGTCCGCCGATATCGCGCGGATCTATCTTGCCCGAGAGGCTGCCTTGGCAGCCATTCCGCGAGCAGATTCGTTGGTAAAGAGCGCCCGCAAAGCGAACAGTCGGCTAAAGACTGACACATATAATCATGTCATGGAGAGGGCGGAAAAGGCATTGGCTGCACGCCGTTGTTAGAGGATGGGAACCGTAGCTCGATGTCCCGTATGCATGTGACTTGTACGTCGGATGCTTAACTTCCAAAAGCAGGTTAGTGTAAGGCGAATACCTCCACGCAACAGACGGTCCTCTTGCCACTTCTAGTGCCCGATGGGTCAAGCCCTTGGTCCACATTTTCAGTGCTCGGTCGATTTCTGAATTCGTCACTGTACTCTTCCTAAAGGAGTTAACTAGTAACATGTACCACTTAAAACTACGGTTAATGTGTTAAAATCATGGAAAACTCAGGAGGGTTTTCCATGGTACCACGTTACCGAGTGACACTCACACCGCAAGAGCGGCAAGAACTCCAAGCGTTGACGCGCACCGGCAAGACGAGCGGCAAGAGGTGCCTCTACGCACGAGCCCTGCTGCTTTGCGACAAGGGGCCGGACGGACCGGGCTGGACGGTGGCCCGTACGGCCGAAGCGATGGGCGTCACCGCACGGACGATCGAGCACTTGAAACGGCGCTTCGTCGAAGAGGGCCTTCAGGCCGCCTTGCAGCGCAAGCGGAGGCAACGCCCACCCCGGGAAGTGATCTTCGATGGGGCGTTCGAGGCGCGCCTGATCGCGCTGGCCTGCTCGCCGGCCCCGGAGGGGCGGCGGCGCTGGACGGTGCGCTTGCTGGCTGAGAAGGTGGTCGAGTTGGGCTTGGCGCCGCAGGTGTCGCCGATGACGGTCCAGCGTCTGTTAAAAAAAACGAACTGCAGCCTCACCTGAAGAAGTACTGGCGGATTCCGCCTCGGGCGAGCGCGGCCTTTGTCGCCTGCATGGAAGACGTGCTGGCCACCTACGCTCGAACCTATACGGAGCGGCTGCCGGTCGTCTGCATGGATGAAACCAACAAGCAACTGATCCAGGAAGTGCGGGAGAAACTGCCGGTCGAGCCCGAGCGTTGGGAGCATGAGTACGTGCGTTGCGGTGTGGCCCAGGTCTTCCTGGAGGTGGAACCGTTGACCGGTCGGCGGCATGTCGAGGTCAGAGAGCGTCGCACGCGCCGGGACTGGGCCCACTGGATCCAGGAGATGCTGCGCACCCGATACCCGCAGGCGGAGCGGGTCGTGTTGATCCTGGACAACCTCAACACCCATGGAATCGAATCGCTGTATGAGACCTTTGCCCCGCAGGAGGCTCGCAGCTTGGCCGAACGCCTCGAGATCCACTACACGCCCAAGCACGGCAGTTGGCTCAACATGGCAGAAATCGAGTTGAGCGCCTTGTGCGGGCAATGCCTCAACCGACGCATCGGAGACCTGAAAACCATGCGCCGTGAGATCGCCGCCTGGCAACAGGACCGCAACAACCGCCAAGCCAAGATCGACTGGCACTTCACAACTCACGATGCCCGCACTAAACTGAAACGCCTATATCCGAATCTTTAAGTGTTATACGGTACTAGTTTATTGAAATTAAAAAGATTGTGTCCAATATAGAGAACAAGGTTGACCCAATACTTGTCCCAAGAGTCGTCGTTCAATTCCACATTCTTGAGCTGGATCTAATTCTAGGGGGAGGCCACCCGTGTTTAGGCCCCTACATTCCAAAGGCAGAGACGACGGAACGACTTCAACTTCTTCGGCCCCGGAACTCGTCCAAACAACCGAGGCTACCTCTCCTCCAAGAGCTCCAATCTATGCGCGTCTGGTCCTGAATTGTGCATGAAGTCTGCCTCGTCGGACCGTGCAACATAATGTCCTTTATGTATCACTGTTTGCCGTGGCAGAGGGACCGGAAATCAGCCAATTTACCGCTGGCGGTAGAGCGGCTTTTCAAGCCGGCAGGGAACGGCTACTCCTGGCTGAGCAGGAAGGCGCCGTCTCCGCTGCGCTCCCCGGGCCTGCCGCCGTCATTGATCACGCCGTAGGTGATGAAGGGGTTGTTGCCCGAGGTTTTCCTCACTTGGACGTAGCCCTGACTGATATTGTCTAGAATCCCGTTGATCTGGGCCCAGCGGTGAGCCCCGATGGTTACACTCCTGGTTCTCGGCCCGGAGTCGCCACTGCCGTCGTAAATGGTGATCTCGAAGGTCGAGGAACTTTCGTCGATTTCACCGGTGTTGACCAAGGCCAGGTTGCTGCGGTTCTCTGCGTTCTGCTGCAGCCCGTAGATCCAGGCGCTTTCGACCGAAGCCGAGCCATAGGGCACCCCGTTGTAGAAGAGGCTGTATTGCCCGCCCCTTCCGTCCGGAGCTCCTGTCCGGGCCCCGATTAAGATTCCTCTCATGTCTCCCTCGGCCGGCGTGGCGAACAGGGCTCCCACAAAGGCACGGCCCGCCGGACCGATTCCCGCTATGTTCCTGCCGCGCAAGTCCGCAACAATGTCGGGCAGGATGGTCTGCTCGCCGGCCTTTAGCCTCAGGCTGAAGGTAGCGGTATCGTCGCCGGTATCAACGGCATCGGCCACAAAGCTGAAGTCCAACTCCTTCTCCGAGGTAGAAAAATTCGTTACCGTCAGCTCACTTTGAAAGTTTCCGGTCTCGATGATGACCGGAAGGGTTTGCCCGCTGCTACCTACCAGGGAGGATTCGGTGATGGGAAAAACGAACGACCCGTCCGAGTTGAAGTTGTCGTTGATAACCCCGTAGGCGTAGAAAGGCGCGTCACCTTCAACCTTTTCCACCTTGACGTATCCCTGGGCGGGACTGCCAAACGCTTTCAGTACTTCATTGTATTGGTGGAAACCTCCCGGCGGGAGCGTCTCCTCTCCCACCAGGTGGGAGCCAGTGTCGTCCGCCTCCCCGGAATAGACCGTGGTTTTCAGGGTGATCGAGCCATCTCCGGGAGCCCCCATGTTCTGGAAGGCGACATTGGAGCGATCCTGGGTGTCTTGCCGCAGCCCACACAGGTAGACCGCTTCCTGGAACCCTTCATTTTGTGCAATGCCGGGATAGGCCAAGCCGGCGCGGCCTTCAGGGACGTCGGTAGTGGTCCGGGTCACCACGCTCACCCTGGAAGAGCCTGAGACCTCCACTCTCAGGGTCCCGACGTGGTTTCCGGAGTTGGGAATGGGGATGCCGAGGCCGGCGAGGTACTCGATAGCGTCGGACTGGATTGTCTGGCGTCCCGGGGCCAAGCTGTCGGTGGCCGTCCCGCTTCCCCTTCCGTCACGCGCCTTGTATGTGTAGCGGAGGGTTGCCTCCCGGGTGCCCCGGTTGGTGAGGGTCAGTTCCGAGGTGAAAAAGGAGTTGTTGCGCCCGGCCGAGGTCAGAATAACAGGGACAAAGATGTCGTCCACTCTCAGTTCGAAGCTTCCTCTCCCGCTGCTCCCGCCGCTGCAGCCATGGCTGGACGTGCCCGAAGTGGCGGAAGTGAAGGCGATCGCGATCACACAAGACTCACCGTCATCGTAGTCAAGCGTCAACCAGCCTTTATGCGGGCCGATGCGTTGATAGTCGTAACGGCCGGGACGAGCAGCCGTTCCTGGCTGGTCGAGCCTGGTCTCCTCAAATCGATCGCCTGACCGGAAGATCAGCGTGATGTATTCCGGGGATCCGTCCCTGCCGGCAAACAGGGTCAATCGCTGCCCGGCCAGAGCGGAAGCAGGAAAGTTCGAGGGGTCTCCAGCATCAGGTTCGGAGCATGCCGCGCCCTGTTGTTCGAAACGACCGTGCTGCGTTCGAACGATCTCTTCGCCAGGCTTGTTGCGGAAGTCGTAATTGCGCTGCTTCCTCCAGTAGCCTGCTTGCCAAAGCTCGTTGCTGGCGATCCAGTTGTCCCAGAAGAAGGCGCCGTTGACCAGGCCCGGGTAGTGATCCATGGTTTCGAAGAAGGCGTGAAAAAGGTTGGCCTGGGTCTCACGGCCGTCATCGACACCGTTTTCGTTCAAGTCTGAAAACACGAACTGGGCCACCTCCGGAAACCCCGACGGGTCGGCTGGGCCTTCGACCGTATCGATCGTTCCGTATTCGAGAAAGACAATCGGCCGACCGCTGTTTCGGACAGCAAGAGGAATGAGGTAGTTTTGAATGATTCCCTCATACGCGTGTCGCAGAGTTTCAACGCTCATGACCGTTGACGGACTCGATTCCGCCAAGGGAAACCAGGCACTCACACCCACCAAATCGAGATCGAGATCTTGCCAGAAATAGTCATACACCAACCTGTGTGACTCATCACTGTCCATGAAAGTGGAATAGTGCATATCGTAAGTCAGGAGCCCATCGTAAACCTCACGCACTCTGCTCGTCATCAATCTGAGTTCATGACCGAAATCATTGACCCAATAGTTCCCGGCTGAACGTGTTCTGAAGAGACGGTCGGTTTCCGTGCCCAACGAATAGATCCGCACACCCTCCTGTTGGGCGATTCTTGCGTAAAAGAGCGCCTGCTCGGTGTAGGTGCTCCAGAATTCCTGCACGAAACGAGCGTGATCCGGATGATCGGGTCGCCATGGCCAGAATTCCGGCTTGATGGGAGGGGCATACATGGGATCGTCCGGGGGCACGCCCGTCTCAGGTTGGCCGGGGTCTCCGAGCTGCCACCGCTGTGCCGGGCGTTCGGCTGCATAGGCCTCGTGGCTTTCGAATGCCAGGGTTAGATACACATCGAACCCGTGCTGTCTGAATTCCCGGATGAGTTGGCGCAGTGCATCGTCGGAGAAGGTCGGAACGTTGCGGTGCTTCGAATATGCGCGCTCGACCGTGCTGTCCATGCTGTCTTCGTAATGCAGGGCGACCGAGAAGCCCACCCAGTTCACGTGCAAATCCCTAAGGTATTCGATAAAGTCCAGCGGGATCAGGGGCTCACTCCTGTCGGCTTCCCACCTCTCGACGGTTTGGCGGGTGCCGCCCCAGTTTCCGCCGACGTGAACGGCACGCAGAGGGAAATCTAATGGATGCGCACATGCCGTGGACTCGACAGTTTGGGCGGAAATTGAGCCCACGGATGCACACGACAACAACAGTAGACCAGCGATGGCCAGTACTCTCTCAGACTTCATGTTTTGAGTCCTTGCCGATGAGCCCACTGGCTACAGATCCCTCGGCCTCGGCATGAATTTTACTATCTGAACACACTACTGTCCGGTTAAACTTCCACGAATGTCTTGTAACGGATTTAATATCATCAGGTTACGAGTGTAAATGACTGTTTTCGACTTCAACTCGCTCCAAGATGTCAGCCATACTTTCTCCACGTCCATATCGTCCGTGCGGTGACGCCCATCGCCTCGGCCGTACGGGCCACCGTCCAGCCCGGTCCGTCCGTCCCCTTGTCGCAAAGCAGTAGGGCTCGTGCGTAGAGGAACCTCTTGCCGCTCGTCTTGCCGGTGCGCGTCAACGCTTGGAGTTCTTGCCGCTCTTGCGGTGTGAGTGTCACTCGGTAACGGGGTACCATGGAAAACCCTCCTGAGTTTTCCATGATTTTAATACATTAACCGTGGTTTTAAGTGTTACACGGTACTAGGTTCCACGATGAGAACCAATATGTGCACGTCGTAACACCAAACGGGTTAAGTTTGTAGGCTTCGACTGGCACTGTTTAGTGGCGAAGAAACTCAGTTTTCGTGGTCTGTATTGCTCTTTCCTGGATACCTCCGTTTCCTTTGCGCACAATCGATCATTCTGAGAACAATTCTTGCCTACCCCCGGTAAGAAATGCTGCTCAGGAGTTTGAGCGGCTGCCCTTGTCACTAAACCGAAACTCTTCCTGCTGAATGAGCTGGTGGTAGGAGCCGAAGGGGTCTTGGCGGCGGTTGTCCAGTTGGTCGAGGGGGTCCTGGCCGTCCTGGGTTTCGTCGGGGAAGCGGCGCAGGGTGGCGTAGAGGGTGGAGCGGAGGGCGGGGATGCGGCCGGCCTGGCGGATGCGGCGGCGGAGGTCGCGGGGGCGGACCAGTTGGCCGTGGGGAGCGCCGGCGGCCGTGGAGATGCTTTCGTTCATCAGGGTTCCCCCGAAGTCGTTGGCGCCGCTTTGCAGGCAGGCCTGTCCCAGCGCGAGGCCCTCCTTGACCCAGGAGGCCTGGATGTTGGGGATGTCGCGATTCAGCACCAGGCGGGCGATGGCGTGCATTTTCAGCACCTCGCTTCGGCTGGCGCCGGCCCGGATGCCCGGGATTCGCCGGTCGGCGAACATGGGCGCCTCGGAGTGGATGAAGCTGAGAGGCACGAACTCGGTAAAGCCGCGGGTGCGCCGCTGCAGATCGCGCAGCAGCAGCAGGTGGCGAGCCCGGTGGCGCGGGGTTTCCAGATGGCCGTACATGATGGTGGAACTGGTGCGGATTCCCAGGGAGTGGGCCGTGGTCACCACCTTGATCCATTGATCGGTGCCGATTCGGCCCGGGGCGATGATCTTGCGGACCCGGTCGTCCAGGATCTCGGCCGAGGTGCCCGGCAGACTGCCGATTCCGGCCTCTTTCAGTTCGCGCAGATAGTCGTGGATGCTCAAGCGGGACTGCCGGGATCCGTAGAGGATTTCTTCCGGGGAAAAGGCGTGCAGGTGGATTGCCGGCGCCGCCTCTTTCACCGTCCGGCAGAGCTCGATATAGTAGCGACCGTCCATGCCGGGCGGCAGGCCTGCCTGAATGCAGACTTCGGAGGCGCCGTAGCGCTCGGCTTCCAGGGTCCGCCTGACGATTTCCTCCATGGGAAGATGGTAGCCCTCGGTGCTGGCCGCAGTGCGGCTGAAGGCGCAGAACCCGCATCGCTTGACGCAGACGTTGGTGAAGTTGATGTTGCGATTCACCACGTAGGTCACATCCTCCCCCACGGTCTGCCATCGCAGGAAGTCGGCGGCCTGGAGCAGCACCCGATAGTCGGTCTCGCGGGTCCGGAAGAACTGGACCACCTGCGGCTCGGAGGGGTCCCGGCCCTGCAGACAGCCCTCGATGGCCCGGGCCACCGGAGGCGTGGCCTGTCCCAAGGCGGATTCCACCTCGGCTTCGCTTCTGAGCGTTCCGGCAGTTTCTTCCCCTGTCAACATGGACGTTCCTCCCAAAGCGGTTCGAGTTCCGCCTGGGGCACGAACCCCTCGACGTCGGCATCGGCCTCCAGGCGACTCCTCAACCGGGCCGGCAGGCCATTTTTCTTGCGGCGAATGAATTCGGGATAGAGGGCGAAGCGTGCCCTCAGCCGGAAGTTCCTGTCTTCGACCTGGCGCCGCAGTTGGGACAGGTGGGGCCAGGGGGCTTCCGGGTTGACATGGTCGATGGTCACCGGTGAGATGCCGCCCCAGTCGTTGATGCCCGCGCCCAGAAACTCCAGGTAGCCGGCCTCCCGCGCTGATCCGCTCAGGTTGGGCGGCACCTGGATATTCATCTCCGGCCCCAGAATGGTCCTGGCTTCGGCAACGGTTGCAAGGGTCTCGCGGGTGGAAAGCTCGTTGGCCCCCCTCATGGGTGTGGCCGCCTTGGCCCGGAAATTCTGAATGATGACTTCCTGGACGTGCCCGTAGCGCTGGTGCAGTTCCCCGATCAGGTGCAAGGCCTCTCTTCGCTCCCGGGTGGTCTCGCCGATTCCCACCAGCAAGCCGGTGGTGACCGGGATGTTCAACTTGCCGGCGGCGCTCAGGGTGTCCAGCCGGGCCCGGGGATGCTTGCTGGGGGCGTGCTCGTGAGCTCCGCCCGGTTCGCAGAGCCTGGGGCTGCTGCTCTCCAGCATCAGCCCCAGGGAAACGTTGACTTCCTTGAGAGCTTCCAGTTCCGATGGGGCCAGCGTGCCGGCGTTGCTGTGGGGGTAGAGGGAAGTTTCCCGCAGCAACATCCGGCAGATCGACTCCAGATATTCGATGGTGCTGTCGTAGCCCTCCCGGGACAGCCACTGCCGGGCTTCGGGGTATCGCTGCTCCGGCCGTTCTCCCAGCACCAGCAGAGCTTCGCGGCATCCGCGATTCTCTCCCTCCCGGGCCACCGCCAGGACCTCCTCGGGACTCATGTAGGGGGAGCGGAGCCGACCGGGAGGCTGGCGAAAGACACAGTAGCCGCAGACATCCCGGCAGAGCTGGGTCAGCGGGAGGAACACCTTGGGCGAGAAGCTGAGAATGCGCCCTTTTCCCTGGTCACGCAGCCGGGAAGCCCGATCCAGAAGTGCCGGGTAGCGGCCGGCGCCGGCGTGGGACACCATGGGCGTTCTCCTAGGAGTCTCCCGGGGAAGGGAGTGGGTGCTCCGTAATGACGAACTCCTCCACCGGCACCCCTCCGATCAGGTGCTCCTGGATGATGCGCTCGATCACCGCCGGCGTGCAGGAGTGGTACCAGGTGCCCTCCGGATACACCACGGCGGTGGGCCCTTGCAGACAGATGCGAAGACAGTTGGCCTTGGTGCGGAAGACACCCCCCGGGCCGGTCAGATTGAGTTCCTGCAGGCGACTCTTGAGATAGTTCCAGGATTCCAGGCTGGGGGCCTTTTCGCAGCACTTGGGCTTGGTCTGGTCGCAGCAGAGAAAGATGTGCCTGCGAATCTTGTCCACGCCCAGAGCAGTTGCGGTGTCTTCCAGTTGTTGGTTCATGGTTGTTGGTCCAGGAGGATTGTTCCGGCCGATTCCGGCCAGCCCGATTCAATCGGGACGGAGACGGGGTCAGCCGAGCGACACCAACTCTCTGCGCCTGCCCTTTCCCAGGGCCATCAGGAAGACGGCGCTCTTGCCCCGGGCGTGGGGCGAAAAGAAGGCCGTCACATCGTCGTCGTAGAAGGTCAGCCCGGTAGCGCCGAGCCTCTGGGCGTAGGCCGACAGGTAGAGTCTTCCGCCCAGCAGGCCCGCCTCCAGTTGCAGGGCGCGATAGCCTCGATTGCCGAAGCGCTCCAGCACAGGGTCCAGGTCGGCCATGAAGAAGACGTCGAAGCTGGCCTCGGCCGGCAGATCCTGCTCCAGTCCCAGGTAGCCCATCTCGCTGCGGAAGCTGCCCCGGCGGAGCAGTTCCAGTTCCCAACGGTCACGGTCCAGCCAATAGGCTCCCGAGGGCAGCCCTTCCACCGCGTTGGCGGTGACATACCAGTCGTTGAGCAGCCCACCCCCCGGTTCCAGAAAGTCGGCCGGCAGTTCCTGGGCCGAATAGTAGAGCAGTGTGGAGAATGCCTGAAAGGAAATGGGAGCCGGCGTGAAGCGTCGGCTGGACCCTCGCCGCCGGATGACGGGCTCCAGGGGCTCGGTGGGGATTTCATTGCGGGCAAGCGGGCTCAGGGGATAGCGTTTACCCTGGACAGCCGCCGCTTGCCGGCGAAGGCTCCCGCGCCAGGCGCTTGATTCCTGCCCGGAGCCGATCAGGGTGGAGGCGTGCATCTCCCGCATCTCGGGGTAGTCGACTTCACCGCGAGCGGCCACGCCGGTCCGTGCCGGCAGGGGGTCCAACGGGGGCCGGGGGCCGGGAACTTCCTCCCGGCAGCGTCCAATGGCTGCCAGCGACAGGGCCACTTCGCGGTCGGTGTCCAGGCCCAGCAAGGTAGTGATCTCCTGGTCGGCAAACCCGAGCACCAGCCGGTGGGGGTAGCCCAAGGCCCGCGACATGGCAAACAGGTTGGCCAGAATGGTTCCGTTGTCCCAGCCGAAGTGACGATAGGTGCGGGCCCGGTACTTCCAGGCGTTGCGCCAGTAGGTTCCGGTCGAGACAATGGTCAGCGGGGCCCTGGACAGCCACGGCTCCCGGCCCGAGGCCGCTGCCGGCAGGCCCCGGAAGTCGCCCGAACGCAGGCGCTCCAGCACGAAGTCCCGGGGATTGAAGTGGTAGACTCCGGCGGGCAACCCGTTCAGATCTCCGCAGACCAGGTAGAGCTCGATCTCATAGAGCGCTCCCGTGCAGGAGGCCGCCCGAAACAGGATGTCCCCGCCGGGGTAGGGTTTTCGCTTGGTGACGCCGCCACAGTAATAGAGCAGGCGTGCAAGGTCCTTCAGGTCGGGGACCGACGGGGGCTTGCCGGGGGAATCGAAAGGCAGCAGAGACGCCAGGGCAGGGAATTCCGAGTCCTGCCACTGGTCCGGCAGGGGAATGCGGTCCGCCTCGGAGTAGACCTTGAAGGGCTCGGGCCGATTGGCCCAATCCAGGGTATGGGAACCGAACCGGACGCTGTGGTAGGAGTGCCTGGTCTGCTGGTGATACCGCAGGGCAGCTTGCGTATCGCTGTTGTCCATGGGCCCCGTGGTCCCTCGTGTGCGGTTCGGCGAGGCCTGGTTTACCACTCCGTGTGCTTGTACTTCTTGGCCCAATTGACTCCCTGCCAGGTTTTCATGGTGATCGGTCGCACGAACAGCAACCAGCGGGGCTCGTTCAAGGTCGGTTCCAGGTAGTCGGGGCCTCGTTCCCCCAGATAGCGAAGCGCCATGCTGTGACCGATCTCCACCCAGCGGCCGCCGATGTTGGCTTCCTCCAGCACGGTGGCTTCACCCTTCACCAGAACGCGGCGGTTGTAGATGGTGGAGTCGTCAATGCAGAGAAACACCCGTCCGTCCCGCTGTATGTGCTTGGCCCAGGCGGAACGCGCTCGGGGGATGATGTAGAAGCCTCCGTCCGCGTATTCGAACCAGCAGGGAACCACGTAGGGCCAGCCGTCCGCATCCAGGCACCCCAGCCGGCAGAATTCAGGCCCTGAAAGGAATTCGGCGATCTCGGCTTCATCCAGCTTGCCGACTTTGCCGCGCCAGCTCTCGTTCGACTCTTTGTTCATGGAAGACCTCCGCTACGGTTGACCATTTTCGGTTGTATCCGGCCTGGGGAAGACGGGTCACGCGCGGGACCGCGCGCACCGCCGCATTATACTTCAGATCAGTCCTCAGTTCTTGCCTTTAGGGGGTGGACCGAGAAGAAGATGCACACTCCACCGGAACGAGGTCGGGGCCATCCCGACCGTCGCCGCGGCGGCAGCATTTCCATGGGCCGATGGGCCGCCGGCCCTCCATTGCAAACCCCGGGGAATTTTCTTATGCTTGGCGTGCGCCAGGCTTGCGGTGGACGGGCCCCACCGTGCCGAAAGCCGCCTTTCCGTCCCCCCGAACCGGATTTCTCCGACGTCTCAGCTCGATGATCAAGGAGCACAGCCCATGAACAACGCGCAGCAGCCTGGAACCCTGTTCGGCCATCCGACCGGCCTCTTTACCCTGTTCTTTGCCGAGATGTGGGAGCGCTTTTCCTTTTACGGGATGCGGGCCCTGCTGCTGTTCTACATGCTCAAGGGGTTCCTGGGCTACGGCGACAGGG
Organism: Terriglobia bacterium; assembly: GCA_963665655.1. Classification (GTDB taxonomy): domain Bacteria; phylum Acidobacteriota; class Terriglobia; order Versatilivoradales; family Versatilivoraceae; genus Versatilivorator. Next base: position 403,578 of record OY762429.1, on the reverse strand, counting down.
ATGCCTACGCCATCTACGGCGCCTACACGGCCCTGGTCTACATGACCCCTCTCTTCGGCGGCATGCTGGCCGACCGGCTGCTGGGGGCCAGGCGAGCGGTGGTTCTGGGTGGTCTGCTGATGGCCGCCGGTCACCTGATGATGTCGGCGGAAAGCGACGTGGCCTTCTTCCTGGCCCTGGCGCTGCTGATCGTGGGCAATGGATTTTTCAAGCCCAACATCTCGACCATGGTGGGTTCGCTCTATCCGCAGGGCAGCCCCAAGCGGGACACGGGCTTCACCATCTTCTACATGGGGATCAACCTGGGGGCGGCCATGTCGCCCCTGCTGTGCGGCTACATCGGCGAGACCTATGGCTGGCACTACGGCTTCGGACTGGCCACCCTGGGAATGCTCACCGGTCTGGCGGTTTTCGTGGCGCCGGTGCGCATCACCCAGGTCCTGATCATGTCGGGCGCGGTGGCGGCCGCCCTCGGACTCTTTTACTTCCGCCCCGACAACCCCTTTTCCACCGGGGTCAATATCTTTGTGGGTATCGCGCTTTTGATCGCGGGCGTGATCGCCTGGGTTGCGCTGGCTCGGGGAGGGCTGCCGGCTGAGGTGGGAGCTCCCTCGGATACTCAGCGCCTGCGCAAGCCGGTGGCCGGTCCGATCTCTGCCGAGTGGTCGGTCTACCTCCTCTCGCTGCTGTCGATTCCAGTGCTGGCGCTGCTGGTTTCGGCCAATCGCAATGTCACCGTCATCCCCTCCGCGGTGGTGGACAGCCTCAAATCCAGCGGCAACGCCATCCTGCAGGTTTCGGCCGATGTCCTTGCCCAGATGAGCACGCCGGCCGGCCTCATCCTGATGCTGGCCGGCCTGGTGGCCTTGATCTACCTGGGCATGGAGACCTTCCGACTGGACAAGGTGCCCCGGGAACGGATGTACGTGGTGTTGATCCTCACCTTCTTCTCCATGCTCTTCTGGGCCTTTTTCGAACAGGCCGGCAGTTCGGTGAACAACTTTACCGACCGCAACGTCGACCGGGTGGCCGAAGAGCGGCGGCTGGCCGCCGGCGATGTGGGCGGCACCCTCACCTTCCGCATTCCGGTTCAGACCGGAGATCCGGACCTGATGCGGCTGCCGCTGCTCACCCAGGAGCAACTCGGCCATCGGAACGCCAGCCCGCGCATGAAACAGCGGGTCGAAGAGGCCATCCGCATCGATGAGAAACGCAAGGGGAAGCTCACCGAAAAAGAGGTGGACCGGTTGGTTGCCTCGGCCACCCGGGATGACCGGCTGACCATGAGCGGCCTGACCTATCTGCGGGCCGCCGCGGGCGCACCGGGGGGAAGCGAGAGGCTTCAATGGGTCGTGACCCCCGACAACATGGGCATGGCGATCGGCGGTTCGGAAAGCCCGGCCTCGGTCTTTCAGGCGGTCAACCCGATCTACATTCTTCTGTTCGGGATCGCATTCAGCGCCTTGTGGACGTTTCTGGGGCGGATCGACCTGGAGCCCAGCACCCCTCTCAAGTTCTCCCTGGGACTGCTGCAGTTGGGACTCGGCTTCGGAGCCTTCTGGTACGGGGCCCAGAGCGCCGACGAACGGGGCATGGTGCTGCTTTTCTGGGTCTTTCTGGGGTACCTGCTGCACACTACCGGGGAACTCTGCCTCTCCCCGGTGGGGCTCTCCATGGTGACCCGATTGTCCCCGGCGCGCCTGGTGAGCACGGTGATGGGAACCTGGTTCCTGGCGACCGCCTTCTCCCAATTCCTGGCGGCCATCATCGCCCAGTTCACCGGCGTGACCGAAGGGGGCTATGGAGATGGCCTGGTCCCGGTTCCCAAGGACACCGTGCACGTCTATGGCGACGTGTTCGGGACCATCGCCCTGACGGCCATCGGGTCGGCTGTGGTCTGCTTCCTCCTGGTCCCGCTGCTGAAGCGCTGGATGCACGAGGGGACGGTGGAGCCGGCCGAGCAGGAGTAAGATCGGGCCTTGGAGCAGCGATGCGGGTGAGCGCGACATGAGCAGCCAAGACCAGTCGGGCCCCTGGTACCGGGGAATGACCGGCTACCACTGGTGGGTCCTGATCGTCGCCTCCCTGGGGTGGCTCTTCGACACCATGGACCAGCGCATTTTTGTGCTGGCCAGGGGGCCGGCGCTGGAGGAGCTGCTGCCGGCGGGGACTCCGGCCAGCCAGGTGACCTGGTACGGCGGGGTGGCGACGGCCGTCTTCATGTTGGGATGGGCCACCGGAGGGTTTGTCTTCGGCATCGTGGGCGACCGCTGGGGACGCGCCAAGACCATGCTGCTCACCATCCTGATCTACTCCGCCTTCACCGGTCTATCCGCCCTGTCGGTGAGCTGGATCGATTTCACCTTCTATCGGTTCCTCACCGGACTGGGCGTGGGTGGAGAATTTGCCGCCGGGGTGGCCCTGGTGGCCGAGGTCATGCCCGCTCGCGCCCGCGCCCACGCCTTGGGGCTGCTGCAGGCGCTCTCGGCGGTCGGGAACATCCTGGGGTCCGCCATCAGCTTCGTGGTCCTGCCGCTGGGATGGCGTTATCTGTTCATGGTGGGAGTCTTTCCCTCGCTGCTGGTGGCCGCCGTCAGGCGGAAGCTGAAGGAGCCGGAGGTCTGGCGAAAGGTGCGGGAGGCCGGGGGGGAGCAGCTTCGCGGTCAGCTCGGTTCGGTGGGAGAACTGTTTCGGGTCCCGCGCTGGAGGCGCCACACCCTGGTCGGCCTCACCCTGGCGATCTCGGGCGTGATCGGGCTCTGGGGAATCGGATTCTGGTCTCCCGAGCTGATCCGGGAGGCCCTGGCCGATGTCTCGGCCGAGACCCGGAGCTGGTACGTGAGCATGGGGACCCTGCTCCAGGATGTCGGCGCCTTCGGCGGCATTTTCGCCTTCACGCTGCTGACCGCCCGGGTGGGGCGGCGGCCCGCTTTCGTGGTCGCCTTCCTGCTGGGCTTGGCGGCCACCATCTGGACCTTCGGCTGGCTGGAGAGCCCTGCCCAGGTTCTGTGGATGGTCCCGCTGCTGGGTTTCTGCAACCTGATGGTGTTCGGCGGCTATTCCATTTACTTCCCCGAGCTCTACCCGACCCACTTGCGCAGCACCGGGGTGGGCTTCTGCTACAACGTGGGCCGCATCATCGCGGCCGTGGGCCCCTTGACTCTGGGAACGCTGACGGTCCTTTTTGAAGAGGCGGGTTTCGCCGACCCCTTCCGTTCGGCGGCCATTTCTCTGGCCGGGATCTACCTGGTGGGTGTCTGCGTCCTTCCCCTCGCCCCGGAAACCCGGGGCAGGCCGCTGCCGGAGTGACGGCTTCAGGCAAGACAGGACGAGAGGTTCCTGCACCGGAAGCCGGCTGGGGCGCTGATCCGGTGCGGGCTTGCCGATGCTCAGGATTGCGAGCCAGCCGTTTCCTGAAAAATCCTGTGAATCCTGTGCATCGATGTTGATAATCCGTTTCGTGGCGGTGCGGGCCATTGAAGCAGATCCGTCCTGCTTGGTGGCCCTTCGTCCTCCTTCGTGCCCCTTCGTGGATCACTCTTTCAAGCGACGTGGGCTGGAGTCGCCTACAGGACCCCTGCCAGTTGCAAGGTGGTGATCAGGGCCAGCAGGGTGAAGAAGAGGCCCGCGGCCGCCAGCCCGATGCGCATGAACCATCCCGGTCGCAGGGCCGAGGGCAGCATGGTGAGATTGACGTACAAGGTGTGGAAACAACTGAAGCCCAGGGCGTAGTTGAACAGGTTGGCGGCGAATTTCAACAGTTCCAGGGGGGGCGCCACCGAGAGCATGATCACGCCGAAAATGCCGTAACCCACCACCACCGCAAAGTAGACCCAGCGGATGCTGGAGGGATCCAGCTTTTGCAGGCGGGGGCTGGCCGTCCAGAAGACGTCCACCCAGCGGCGGATGACTCCATCCGAATGGGTCGACATGGTGGGACCCAGGACCAGGAAGCCGCAGAGCATGGTGAGATACCAGAAGAGCTGACCGGCGTCGCCGCCCCAGGCCGCCGCCACGTGAGTCCTCACGCCATCGGAGGTCATGCCGGCTGCCACCCAACTGCTGGCTTCGGTACCGCGCGGAAGGAACTGCACCGAAAGCATGCTGGGCAGGGCCACTCCCAGGAAACAGGCGGGCATCCAGACCACCACCTGGTCCCGCACCAGGTGTCGATACCAGCGCTTCCAGCGCGCCAAGGATTCGGAAGTCACCTGGAATACCGTCCCTGAATGGGACAGCTTCAGCTCCCGTCCCCCGATCACGCTCGGGATGGCCCCCACGTGGCGTCCCATGCCCCAGCCCTGCTCGCGGGTGTAGTTGCTGACGGCGGCGTTGGAGAGGCCCCCGCTGCCGGCGATGGCTGCAAAGGCGGCCAGCAGGGCAATGGTGCTCAGATCGATGTCCGGCAGACCCTTGCCCTGGGCCAGGGAGCCGAAGATGTTGGCGGTTTCGCTTCCTCCCGTGGGCATGGTGCCGAAGCGGAGGAAGCCCCCGAAGATCTCGAGCCAAGTGGAAAGGCTGGAGTGAAAGATCCCCAGGATCATCAGGAATCCCAGCACGGTGAACATCTTGAAGGTCATGATGGCCTTGAGGGCGTTGTAGATTTTCCCTCCGGCCACCAGCGGCACCAGCGCCAGGAGGAATATGGCGTAGCCGAGAAACCTCAGCAGGAAGCGGTGGCTCTCGTTGTGCTCGGGGTCGGGCAGCACTCCGCCCAGCAGCACCGAGGCCAGCGGAGTGGCCGCATTGGCGGCCAGGTAGGGGAAGACCGCCCCGAAGTCGAGAACCAGATAAAGACAGATCCAGAAGATGGGCCCGGGAGCCGTTCGAAACTTGCCCGTAAAGATCGGCTCGCCGGTGTAGAGGGTGTAGCGGGACACCTCCATGTTGTAGATCACCTGACCCACGATACTCAGCGTGGCCAGCCACATCAGGGCGCCGCCGTACTTGGCGGTGACCGCCGGCCCCATCAGCCATTCCCCGCCGCCGATGGAAGAGCCTCCCAGCAGCAGCCCCGGCCCCAGCAGGGCGAACCAGTGACGCCAGGTGAAGATGGGGGCTTCCACCAGCTCACCCGTGTTCCAGGGCGGCATCTTGCGGGAACCCGGGCGCGGAGCCTGAAACCCGCCGGCCTGGCCGGTGTCGGCGGCGGAATCGTCGGGAGGCGCGGGAGGGTTTTCCGGCTGGGAACGGTCTGATGACATGGTGAATCCTTGCGTGCTTGGCGTTAAGTTGGCCCCAGAGGTCGGGCGGGCTTGGTGAGTCAATCACTTTTTGACCAAATTTGCAACACTCCCAGCCACGACCTCGGAAGCGGACAGGAAAGATGGGGAGGATTGGCCCCGGGCCCCGCCCCCCGGCCCAAGCCGGGAAGGAGTCCGGTGGTATAATCCACCCCGATTGATCCTGGCCGGAAACTCGGTTCAGCCCAAGGGTTCGGATCGGAAAGGAAAGACCGTTGAGGGGTGGAGACATCTTGATCGAGTGCCTCAAGGCTCAAGGCGTCCGTGCCGTTTTCGGCATGCCGGGGACCCAGAACCTGGAGATCTACGACTCCCTGTTGCGCTGCGCCGAGGGTTCCATCGACCACTACCTGGTGCGGCACGAATATGCCGCCACCCAGATGGCGGACGGGTTTGCCCGGTCCACCGGGGAAGTGGGCGTTGCCCTGACGGTGCCGGGGCCCGGGGCCAGCAATGCCTCTACCGGGATCCTGGAGGCCTATACCGATTGCGTGCCGGTGTTGCTGATCACGGGGCAAAGCGATTCCAGGTTCTACGACAAGCATCCGGCAAAGATGTTCCACGGCCTGGACCAGATGAAGTTTTTTGAGCCCATCACCAAGTATCGAGCCATCGCCCGCACGCTCGGAGAGATCCCTGAGGTCGTGGAAGGCGCCTTCAAGGCCATGCGGAGCGGGCGGCCGGGGCCGGCGGTACTCGAATTTCCCATGGACGTGGTGAGGGCCGATGGGGACCTTCAGATCCCGGGATTCGCTCAAGGATCCCGCAGCCCCGGGCCGTCCGCCGGTGACCTGCGCGCGGCCGCCCGCAAGATAGACCGGGCCAGCCGGCCGGTCTGCCTGGTGGGGTCGGCCGTCATCCATTCGGACGCCCGGGCCGAGCTGCGCCGGCTGGTCGAGAAGATTCAGGCGCCGGTGGTGGTGACCCGGTGCGCCAAGGGGGCGCTGGATGAAAACCATCCCCTGGCCCTGCGAGGATCCAACGGCTACCTGGCGAGGGAGGCTCTGAAGGTGGCCGACGCCACCTTGGCCATCGGGTGCCGCTTTACTTCGATCGATACCAACAACTGGCGGCTCAAGCTGCCCCAGCCGCTCATTCAACTGGATGAGGACGAGCGCGAGATCGGCAGCGAGTATCCCTGCGAGACGGGGGTTGTCGGAGATCTCAAAGCCACGCTGCTAGGGCTGGTGGAAGCAGTGGAGCAACGACCGCGGCGATGGGAGCAGGCGCTGGAGATTCCCCGAGCCCGTTTTGCGGCCCAGAGGCCCCTGCCTCTGCTGAGCGACATCCGGCAAGTGCTTCCGGAGGACAGTGTATTGTCGGTGGATGTGCACTCCATCGGGTATTCGGCCTTTGACGAGTACCCGGTCGACCGCCCCCGGACGTTTCTCTATCCCTGCATCGGCGTGGCTCTGGGTTATGGCTACCCGGCCGCCATGGGCGCCAAGGTAGGCTGTCCCGACAAGCCGGTGGTCTGCTTCAGTGGGGATGGAGGCTTCCTGATGGGCATGGCGGAACTGGCGACGGCCGTCAGGTACCACATTCCCCTGGTTGCCGTGGTCGTCAACGACCAGGCTCTCACGGCCATCAAGGGGTCCCAGTTGAAGCACCACCAGGGGCGGGTCATCGACACCGATCTGGCCAATCCCGATTTCGCTGAAATGGCCCGTTCCTTTGGCGCCGAAGGCAAGCGTGTCGAGAACCTGGGCCACTTCAAGCGCGTGCTGGAGGAAGCATTGGCGGCCCGTCAACCCACGGTCATCGAAGTGCCCATGAGAGACGACGACGATCAGTTGACGGAGGCCATCACCTGGCTTCGGTCCCATCCCTTGCGCCGGTTGCAGGAGCCTTCAGGTTGAGTGGCGTGGCCGTTGGGTCAATCCCGGGTCTCCGAATGGTCGGAGGGTTGGGTTGGGAAGAAGGGTTTGAGTTTGAGGCAGGTTGTCTGCAGGGCTTCGGGCAGGACTCGGGTTTCTCCGGAGAGGGTCATGAAGTTGGCATCGCCGCGCCAGCGCGGCACCAGGTGGAAGTGATAGAAAATCCATGCTAGGCACTGAGGTTGATAAGGTCCTTCAACTCTTTGCTGGGCTTGAAGTAGGGCACTTTCTTTTCAGGCACGTCAACCTTTTCGCCGGTCTTCGGATTTCTTCCCTGACGGGCCTTGCGCTTCCGGATTCGAAAGCTTCCAAAACCGCGCACTTCCAGTTTGTCGCTGTTTTTGAGCGCCCTCACAACGCTGTCGAACAGCGCCTCCACGATCACCTCCGAGTCCTTGCGGCTGAGTTCGGTCGCCCGTGAAACTTCGTCCACCAAGTCTGCTTTGGTCATGGTTGCTCCTTGCAACGGTTGCGGGAGTGCCTCCGAGATGGAATTCCGATCGCGCACCCCTTGGGGGGATTGCCGGGAACCCCTCCAACCCCCCACATCGGGTCGACGCCCGCTGGAACATTCCTTCCGACTGCCGCCGTGGGCCCGCCCAATGGTACGGGGAACAGCCTTGGCGCGGCTGGTCGGTTCTTTGGTCCAGCAGACATAGATGCATAGAAAATAAGGGATTAGCCTACAAAATGCAACAGGGATTCAACCCCTGCCCCTGGGCTTCAGTTGCGCATTTACGGCCGATGGTTCATGGTTCAGTGGGAAAAGAGTTCTCAGCGAAGATACACGAAGGACCGCGAAGTGCCACCAAGGCGTTGGAGAAGGCTCGAGAAGGATCCGCCCATCGTCGGGGAGGGGGAAAAGGACAACGAGCCAAGGGGCAAAATGGATAGCAATCGAGCACTTTCCAACCCGGACGCGCACCAGGCGGGACTGTCGTTGCCGGCAGGGCTTCTTGCGGCGCTGTTCGTCGCGGTCTTTGCGCTTCTTGGCATCGGTGCGCGCTTCTGCACTCACGGAGATCCGAGCCCTATCCATTCCGTATTGAGCCTGTTCTTCTCCATCAATCTGCTGGTCTGCTATTGGGAGATCTGTCTGTTTTTCCGACGGGACTACATCGAGAGGCGCACCGACTACTGGCGCGAGCGGCAGCGTGAAACCGGCCGGAAACCGACCGGCGAATTCCTTGCCTCAAAGGTTCCGTTGACACGCATTTTGTCGCCGACGGTCTGGGCCGATGCCTGGGCGACCTATGCCCAGTACGACAGTTCCTACGCAGACCGCCGTACGTTTGGTTTCAACGTGGATATCGGCAACGGCTTTGTTACGCCGCTGCCGACACTGATCCTGTACGCCGCCTATACGTTCGATTTCCTTCCCGCCCCATATGCGGGCATTATCGGGGCCATGGTGTTCTGGCAATGGATCTACGCAACCACGCTTTACGGCGTCAGCTTCTTTGTGGCCAAACGGCAAACCCGGATCAGCCGACTTGAGACATTCACCTTTATCATTGTGATCAATTCCTTCTGGGTGCTGTGCGCACTGCTTGGCCTTTACGTCTCCGTTCGCCTGATAATGGACGGCAACTACAGCGTTCTGGGTTCATGACCAAGTCTCATTGTCTTCCCATCGGTCACCTTCACGCCAATGTGAGGACCTGGCGGCGCGACATCGAGGGTGTCCGTGCCCGCCCGCTGGCGGCCGTTCCCGGCGCCGGTGTCCTCCAAAAGGGAATTATATAGTTGAGTCCCTGAAAGACACGAAATGAGTGAAGTGCAATATATGGCTTGGCTTTGCAAAGCTATTCGGGAAAAAGATGACAAACTGATAGCTCGCTTAGCTGATCCGGCCGAGTGGGACCCCTACAAACTGCTGGGTTCACCGACACGGGAGATCCGAAGGGAGTTGTCGCAGTTGTTGACAGCGTTAATTGCTGGTAGGGACTCATCTATATAAATCCCCTCCAAAAGGAGACCCTTGGGTCGCGGACCATTGATGGCCCTTTAGGTGCACGGCAGACATGGCCACCAGCATTGACCCCCTGCTCCCGTCCAGGGGGAGTGATCTCTGCCGATCGAGTGGCGCCGGGCGCACCTGTCCAGATTTTGTTTGTCAAGCGTCCGCCCGGACCTTATAATCTGCCGTGGTTCAGGCGGGTTTGTGCAGATCGGTTCATGCCATGAAGCCGAAAATTCATCCGAAATACGTTGAGGTAACGGTTTCCTGCGCCTGCGGGGAAACCTTCAAGACGCGTTCCACCAAGGGCGATATCCGCCTGGAGATCTGCTCCAAGTGTCACCCTTTCTTCACCGGCAAGCAGAAACTGGTGGATACGGCCGGGCGCGTGGAACGATTTCAGAGAAAGTACGGCCTGCGCGCCGGTCTGGACTAGGCGGCGCCGTCCGCCACCAACCTCCACTCCAGCAATCTCGATCTTCCGGCCCGAATGAGGGACCCCTCCCCGCATCCCGCACCATCCCGAGGTCCCAGCCTTTAGAGGCCGTAATTTTTCAGCACCCTTTCGGCTAACCCGCTCCACCCTGTGCTCGGCGGCTTGGTGAGAAATGCGGGTCAAGCTCTTGACGTCGGCGGTCTCGACCGTCTCCGAGGTGCGTCATGCTAGACAAACTCGCGCAACTGGAAGCGACCTGCGAGGAGATCACTCGTCTTCTTGGAGATCCTGAGGTTCTGGCTGATCCGGCCACCTATCGGAAGCATGCCAAGGCCCACCGGGATCTGGCTCCGGTGGTGGAGAAGTTCCGGGAATACAAGGCGCTGCAGGTGAGTTTGGCCGATGCCAGGCAGGTGGCCCGGGACGCCCATTCCGAGCCCGAGCTCCGGGAACTGGCCCAGGAGGAAGCTTCCGAGGTCGGGCGCGCCCTGGAGGAATGTGAACGGCAACTGAAGGTCCTTTTGCTGCCCAGGGACCCTGACGACGAAAAGAACGTGCTGCTGGAGATCCGGGCCGGTACCGGGGGCGACGAGGCGACCCTCTTTGCTCAGGAAGTCTTTCGAATGTACTGCCGCTTTGCGGAATCCCAAGGTTGGAGGGTGGAGATGATGTCCTCCAGTCCATCCGGAGCCGGTGGGCTCAAGGAAGCGATCGCCATCATTGAGGGCAGGAACGTCTACCGCAACCTGAAGTTCGAAAGCGGGGTCCACCGGGTCCAACGGGTGCCGGCAACCGAGGCCAGTGGGCGGGTTCACACCTCGGCCGTCACGGTAGCGGTGTTGCCGGAGGCCGACCAGGTGGAAGTGGGTATAGACGAAAAGGACCTGCGTATCGATCGGTTTTGCTCCTCGGGGCCCGGAGGGCAGTCGGTCAACACCACCTACTCGGCCGTTCGCATCACCCACCTTCCCACCGGGCTGGTGGTGACCTGCCAGGACGAGAAGTCACAGATCAAGAATCGGGCCAAGGCCATGCGAGTGCTCAGCTCCCGCCTCTACGAAATCGCAACGGAGGAACAGCGCCAGGCCATCGCCCAGGACCGCAGGAGCCAGGTGGGAAGCGGGGACCGAAGCGAGAAGGTCCGAACCTACAACTTTCCCCAGAACCGATTGACCGATCATCGCATCGGATTGACCCTTCATCGGCTCGACGGCATCATGGATGGGAACCTGGCCCGGGTGATCGATGCCCTGGTGAGCCATTTCCAGGCGGAAGACCTGAAGAGGGAAGTGGAGTCGGTTCGCAATTAACCCGCCTTTCTCACCAGGGGGCGTGATCATGGCGCAGGCATTTTTTCCTCAGCGCGTGCTCGGGAGCGAAGAGCGTAGCGGTCACTACGGTCGAGCGAGCATGGATGCGCTGAGGGAAAAAGGACAAGCCAGGGCGCGCCCAGCACAGTCGGTACGCTGAAGCCCTCCAACAGAGCGCTGCAAGATGTTAAGGACGAACACTTTTCTACCGTAGGCTCAGCGGCCTGGTGAGAAATGCGGGTTAAGGGCCCCAGGCCGGCGGTCTGCGGTCCGGCCACCGAAATGACAGGCCACTCCGTCTTTTCTATTCGCCATGCGGGTTTTCGAAGCCCTCGCCTCCGCCCGTGAGGAACTGACCCGGCACTCCGTGGTCAACTCCAGGGTCGATGCCGAAGTCCTGCTGGCACACTCCCTGGGAACGACGCGCAGCGCCCTGTTGGCCCATTATCGGGACGACGTCGACGCATCGTTGGGCCGGGTCTTTTTCGCCAGAGTCCGGGAACGCTGCCGGGGAAAGCCGCTCCAATACATTCTGGGGCGGCAGGAATTTCGCGGGTTGCTTTTCGAAGTGTCCCCGGCTGTCTTCATCCCGAGGCCCGAGACGGAGTTTGTAGTGGAGGCGGCGCTGGAGCACCTGGAGGACGGCGCTCTGAAGCTGGCGGACGTGGGAACCGGGTCCGGGTGTCTGGCGGTCAGTCTGGCTGTGGCTCTCCCGCGGGCCAGGGTCTGGGCGACGGACTTGTCCGAGGCGGCCTTGGAGGTTGCGCGGCGGAATGCGGCCCGTCACGGGGTGGGGGGCAAGATCGCCTTTATGCAGGGGGATCTGTTGAAGCCGTTGATCCCCAGGCTGGGCGAGGGGCAGCTCGACGCGGTTGTCTCCAATCCTCCTTATGTGGGTCCGGAGGAGTTGAGCGGACTGCAGAAGGAAGTTCGGGATTGGGAGCCCCGGCTGGCGCTCGTCGGCGAGGAGGGAGCGCCCAGCCTCTATGCCCGCCTGCTGTCTCAAGCTCAAGTCCGGCTCAGGCCGGGCGGGCTGCTGATTGTGGAGATCGGTTACAGCATGCAGGAAGCCGTGTGCGGTCTGCTCGGACGCGGCTGGGATCTGCTGGGCGTTACCGACGACTTGAACGGGATTCCCAGGGTGGTTTCGGCGAGAAGGGTATAGCCGACAGGAGGGGAACCGATGTCAAACTGCCTGTTTTGCAAGATCATTCGGAAGGAGATCCCCGCCAAGATCTTGTTCGAGGATGACCTGGCCTTGGCATTCGAGGACATCAATCCCAAGGCGCCCACGCACCTGTTGGTCATTCCCAAGAAACACCTGGAGTCCCTGGAGGACGCGGGTCGGGAAGACCGCGAGTGCCTGGGGCATCTGGTGATGGTGGCGCGGGATCTGGCCCGCCGGCGGGGCCATCGGCAGTCGGGCTACCGAACGGTGTTCAATACCGGCCCCGACGCCGGCCAGTCGGTGTTTCATATCCACCTGCACCTGCTGGGGGGCCGGCAGATGGACTGGCCGCCGGGATAGGTCGAGCCGGGTGAGGCCGGGATTTTCAGCAAGTCCCGACAGGATTTCGAAGGGAACGAACCCCAGATCAACTGCAGCCGCTGGTGGCGCCGCAGTTGAGGCACTTGTAGCAAGCGCCGTTTCGCACCATGATGGAGCCGCATTCGGGGCAGGGCGGGGCATCTGCCTGGGTTTGAAAGACCTGCTTTTCCATGGTTTCCATCTGCATGCTGGTCACGGGAGCCGCCTTCTCCGGTTGGGGTTGATCCTCGACGGTCAGGAATTTCTGGCCGAGCCAGCGGAAGATGTAGTCCACGATGGACTTGGCAATGGGGATCTGAGGATTGTTGGTGAACCCCGCGGGTTCAAACCGGCTGTGGCTGAACTTGTCGACCAGGACCCTTAACGGCACCCCGTACTGCAGGGCCATGGAAATGGAAGTGGCTACCGTGTCCATGAGCCCGGAAACCACTGAGCCCTGCTTGGCCATGACCACGAAGATCTCTCCGGGGGTGCCGTCGTCGTACATTCCCACCGTCAAGTACCCGTCGTGGCCGGCGACACTGAACTTGTGGGTGATGGCTTGGCGCTCGTCGGGAAGTCGGAGCCGGGCCGGCCGGGCCGACCCATTCTTTCCTTCCTCCTTGAGACTCGTATTCAGCGGCTGCGACCGCTTGGACCCGTCCCGATAGATGGCCAGAGCCTTGAGACCCAGCCGCCAGGCTTGAATGTAGGCTTCCTGAATTTGATCCACCGAGGCATCCTCGGGCATGTTGACGGTCTTGGAAATGGCTCCCGAGAGGAAGGGTTGCACGGCCCCCATCATCTTCAAGTGACCCGAGTAGTGAATGGAACGAGCTCCGTTCATGGGTTTGAAAGCACAGTCGAAGACCGGCAGGTCCTTCTCCTTCAGAAAGGGCGCCCCTTCGATGGTTTCGTTCTCGTCGATGTACTTGATGATTTCGTTGATTTCTTCCCTGCCGTATCCCAGCCGCGTCAATGCCTCCGGAACGGTCTGATTGACGATTTTGAGCAGGCCGCCTCCGACCAGCTTCTTGTACTTCACCAGGGCAATGTCGGGCTCCACACCCGTGGTGTCGCAATCCATCATGAATCCGATGGTCCCGGTCGGCGCCAGCACCGTCACCTGGGAATTCTTGTAGCCGTGCTGCTCTCCCTGGGAAAGAGCATCGCTCCAACAGTCCTGGACGGCCTGGTAGAGATCCCGGGGCAGAGCGGAAGCCGGCAGACTGGCGGCGGCATCGCGGTGTTTGCGAATCACCCTCAACATCGGCTCGCGATTCAGCGGGAACTCGGCGAAGGGCCCCAGATCGTGGGCAATCCTGGCGGAGGTGTGGTAGGCCTCTCCGTGCATGAGGGCCGTCACGGCGCCGGCATAGGCCCGGCCGGCATCGCTGTCGTAGGGAAGCCCCGATGACATGAGCAGGGCTCCCAGGTTGGCATAGCCCAGCCCCAGCGGCCTGAAGTGGTGGCTGTTTTCGGCAATGGCGGGGGTCGGATAGCTGGCGTTGTCGACGATGATCTCCTGGGCGGTGATCATTACCCCCACCGCGTGTTTGAACCGCTCGACGTCCAGGCGACCGTCCCCATTCCTGAATTTCATCAGGTTCAACGACACCAGGTTGCAGGCGGTGTCATCCAGGAACATGTATTCGCTGCAGGGGTTGGAGGCGTTGATGCGACCGGTGCCGGCGCAGGTATGCCAGTCGTTGACCGTAGTGTCGAACTGGATGCCGGGGTCGCCGCAAACGTGGGCGGACTCCGCCATCATTTGAAGCAGATGGCGGGCGCGGTGATTTTCAACGATGTCACCGGTGGTCACCGCTCGTGTGCTCCATTCGCGGTCTTCGACGGCTGCTCGCATGAACTCGTCGGTGACTCGTACGCTGTTGTTTGAATTCTGGAAGAAGACCGAACTGTAGGCAGGGCCGTTGAAGGAAGGATCGTATCCGGCCGAGATCAGCGCCCAGGCTTTCTTTTCCTCCTCCTCCTTGCACTTGATGAATTCCACGATGTCGGGATGCTCCGCGTTCAGGATGACCATTTTGGCCGCCCGGCGCGTCTTGCCGCCCGACTTGATGACGCCGGCAAAGGCATCGTAGCCCTTCATGAAGGAGACCGGGCCGGACGCCTCCCCCCCGCCGGAAAGCAACTCCTTGGAGGAACGAATCGGGGAGAGATTGGTGCCGGTGCCGCTTCCCCACTTGAACAGCATGCCTTCCGTCTTGGCCAGGTCCAGGATGGCTTCCATCCGGTCTTCCACCGAGTTGATGAAACAGGCCGAGCATTGGGGTTTGGGCTCGATGCCGCAATTGAACCAGACGGGGCTGTTGAATGCCGCCTTCTGGTCGACCAGAAGGTGGGTGAGCTCCGCCTTGAAGGTGTCGGCGTCTTCCGCCGCGGCAAAATAGCCCCCGTCCTGTCCCCATCGGCAAATCGTGTCCACCACTCTGCCAATGAGCTGTCGCACACTCTTCTCGCGGCCCCTCCCGTCGGTGGATCGCCTGAAGTATTTGGACACCACCACGTTGGTCGCCAGCATGGACCAGCTTTCGGGTACTTCCACGTCGGCTTGCTCGAAGATCACCTCTCCTTTTTCGTTGGTGATGCTTGCATTGCGCTTTTCCCACTGGACCTGATCGAAGGGATGCACTCCGGGCTCGGTGTAAACCCGGTCGAATTGCAGGAGTCTGGTTTCATCCGACGCACTGGTGGCTGCGGCCGTAGCCGGGCTCCCCGTCTTGGCGTTCAGTAGCATGGATAGTCTCCTTGATCCTCTCCCAGGACAATGGAATGCAAGCGGGAAATCTGCTTGTCAGGCTGGTCTTCGGAGGCGTGGCCGGCCCCGATTCGAGCCCGAGCGAAATTTGGGATTCATCCGTTCGCTTCGGTGAGTGGCATTGTACGCAGGTGACCGATCTTGTCAAGCATAATCAGGCCATTTTGCACAAAATAGTGGAGGCTTCACTTGCCCGGCAACAAAATGTTGTGTGCTGGGTTTCTTAATGCCGCGTCCTCGGAAAAGGCCGTTTCCATAAGAAAATCCGGGGAAATCCGGTCTGTTTGACGCATCTCTCCCCCTTGAAAATGAAGGGTTTGAGACTTGGCGCGGGTTCACCAGGGGGCTGCGAGTGTACGTGTTTGGAGTCGTTGAGCAGGGGGGCCTGGACGTTCCTGGACAGGCACTGCTTTCCACGAGTGCGCACCCAAATCACCGCCTGCGCGGCTGTGGGTGGTGCGGGGTCTGGAGTTGTTTCCGGGGTGGTTGCGGGTGCGGAGCCTGGGTGAGCGACCCGAAGAGACCCGGACCTCAAGGCTTCGTCACACCTTTTGATAGAGGCTGGAGCCCTGCTGCTGAAATTCCCGCGACTTGCTGTCCATGCCTTGCTGGAGAGCGTCTTCGGGGTTGACTCCCATCTGTTCGGCGTAGGCGCGCACATCCTCGGTGATTTTCATAGAACAGAAGTGCGGTCCGCACATGGAGCAGAAGTGGGCCAGCTTGGCGTTGTCGGAGGGCAGGGTGGCGTCGTGGAACTGGCGGGCCCTCTCCGGATCGAAGCCCAGGTTGAACTGATCCTCCCAGCGAAACTCGAAACGGGCCTTGGAAAGGGCGTTGTCGCGCGCCTGGGCGCCGGGATGGCCCTTGGCCAGGTCGGCGGCGTGAGCGGCGATCTTGTAGGCGATGACTCCCTCCTTGACGTCCTCCCGCTCGGGCAGGCCCAGGTGTTCCTTGGGAGTGACGTAGCAGAGCATGGCGGTGCCGTACCATCCGATCATGGCGGCTCCGATGGCGCTGGTGATGTGGTCGTATCCGGGGGCAATGTCCGTCGTCAAAGGACCCAGGGTATAGAAGGGCGCCTCCCCGCAAGTCTCGAGCTGGCGGGTCATGTTCTCCCGAATCAGTTGCATGGGAACGTGGCCGGGGCCCTCGATCATGGTCTGCACCTCGTGCTTCCAGGCGATTTGGGTCAGTTCGCCCAAGGTGTCCAGCTCGGCGAACTGGGCCTCGTCGTTGGCGTCGGCGATGGAGCCGGGCCTCAGACCGTCGCCCAGGCTGAAGGTGATGTCGTAGGCCTTCATGATCTCGCAGATGTCCTCGAAATGGGTGTAGAGGAAATTCTCGCTGTGGTGAGCCAGGCACCACTTGGCCAGAATGGACCCGCCGCGGGAGACGATGCCGGTGACCCGCTTGGCCGTCAGAGGGACATGGCGCAGGCGTACGCCGGCATGAATGGTGAAGTAATCCACCCCCTGCTCGGCCTGTTCCACCAGGGTGTCCCGGAAGATCTCCCAGGTGAGTTCCTCGGCCTTGCCCTGGACCTTCTCCAGGGCCTGGTAGATGGGCACGGTGCCGATGGGAACCGGGCTGTTGCGAAGAATCCATTCCCGGGTCTCATGGATGTTGGGTCCGGTGGACAGGTCCATCACCGTGTCGGAGCCCCATCGGATCGCCCACACCATCTTTTCCACTTCCTCTTCAATGGTGGAGGATACGGCCGAATTGCCGATGTTGGCGTTGATCTTGACCAGGAAGTTCCGTCCGATAATCACCGGTTCCAGTTCGGGATGGTTGACGTTGGCCGGAATGACGGCCCGGCCGCGCGCCACCTCGTCGCGCACGAACTCGGGCGTGATCCGCGATGGCAGGCTGGCGCCCCAGGAGTTGCCGGGATGCTGGTGGTCCAGTTCGCTTTCCATCCGCTGGTTTTCCCGAATGGCGATGAATTCCATCTCGGGCGTGATCATGCCGCGGCGGGCGTAGTGCATCTGGGAGACATTGCGTCCCGCCTTGGCGCGCACTGGGCGGCGAAGGTGCTTGAATCGAAGGGCATCCAGGCGGTGGTCGGCCAGTCTCAGCTTTCCGTAGCGGGAAGAGACCTGAGGGAGGTCCTCGACGTCGTTGCGGTTCCTGATCCACTCGACCCGGATGGGGGAAAGTCCCTGGCGGATGTCGATCTCGACCGAAGGGTCGGTGTAGGGGCCGCTGGTATCGTAGAGCGTGACCGGGGGGTTGAGAACCGCGTCCTTTTCGGCGCCGCCGAGCTGTCGGGTGGGCGTCTGGCTCACTTGGCGCAAGGGGACCCGAATGGAAGGATGAATCTCGCCGGGGGCGTAGATCTTCTGCGAAGCCGGAAAGGGATCGCAGGTGATGGCGCCCAATTTGCCCTCATCAATCCTTGCTTGCTTGGCTTTCATCAACAAACCCCTTATTTTTCAATAGGTTGCCAGTATGAGTGCGGGCTGGAATCGGTGGATGATCGTCTGCCGTATGAGTGAATCATACCACAAGATTGACAAAGCCCTGACCCGAAACTAAGATGGGCCGCCGTTGCTGGTCGGTGCAATTCGGATGCCGTCGAGCCACCATTGGAGGGAAGCATGTCGGAGACATTTGGGAACTTCATTGCCGGGGAGTGGGTGCAAAGCTCGTCAGGGAAGACGTTCGACAGCGTCAATCCAGCCAACTGCCAGGAAGTGGTGGCGCGCTACCAGGCGTCCACGGCGTCTGACGTGAGGCAGGCTCTGGAGGCCGCCGGCCGGGCTCAGCAGTCCTGGGCGGAAATGCCGGCTCCCTTGCGCGGCACCATTCTCATGCGGTCCGCCGAGCTGCTGCAAAAGCGGGCCGAGCAGGTGGCGACCGAGATGACCCGGGAAGAGGGGAAGACGCTGCCGGAAGCCCGCGGGGAAGTGG
Source organism: Terriglobia bacterium (assembly GCA_963665655.1). Classification (GTDB taxonomy): domain Bacteria; phylum Acidobacteriota; class Terriglobia; order Versatilivoradales; family Versatilivoraceae; genus Versatilivorator. Next base: position 385,532 of record OY762429.1, on the reverse strand, counting down.
GCCGCGCCGTCAACATCCTGCGTTATTTCGGGGCCGAAGGCGCAAGGCTGAGCGGCGAAACGGTGCCCTCGGAACGGGATGGCGTGTTTGGCTACACTTTTCGCAAGCCGCTGGGGGTGGTGTCCCTGCTGACTCCCTGGAATTTCCCCATTGCCATTCCGGTTTGGAAGATAGCCCCGGCGCTGGTTGCCGGAAACAGCCTGGTCATCAAACCGGCCTCCCTGGCTCCGCTGTGCACGGTGCGAGTGGCCGAGGTTCTGCACGAGGCTGGCTTGCCCAAGAGCGTGCTGAATGTGGTCACCGGGTCCGGGGCAGCCATCGGCGACGAGCTGATTGCCAATCCCCTGGTCAAGGCGGTCTCCTTTACCGGATCCTGCGAGGTCGGCAACGGGATCCAGCGCCAGACGGCGCCGCGGGGCATCAAGACTCAGTTGGAGATGGGCGGGAAGAATCCCACCATCGTGCTCCGGGACGCCGATCTCGACCAGGCTGCCGACGTGGTGGTCAACGGCGCATTCTTTTCAACCGGACAGAAATGCACCGCCACCAGTCGAGCCCTGGTGGAGAAGCCGGTCTTCGACGAGTTCGTAAGTCTTTTGGTGGAGAAAGCCGAGAAGCTGAAAGTCGGTGACGGCCTCCGGAAGGGAATCGAGATGGGACCCTGCGTCGACGAAAACCAGATGAACACCGTCCTGGACTACATCAGGATCGGCCGGCAGGAAGGGGCCCGCCTGCTGTGCGGGGGCGGGCGGCTGACCGGTCCGGAATGGGACAAGGGCTACTTCGTCCAACCCACCATCTTTTCCGAGGTGTCGCCGGATATGAGGATTGCCCGGGAAGAGATCTTCGGCCCGGTGCTGGCTCTCTTTCCGGTCGAGGACCTCGACCAGGCCATCGAGCTCGCCAACCGGGTCCAGTTCGGGCTGTCGGCATCGATTTTGACCAACCGGATCGATCAGGCTTTCAGCTACATCAACCGCATCGAAGCCGGGCTGATCATCGTCAACCTGCCCTCGGCCGGAGTGGAGTACCAACTGCCGTTTGGAGGAACCAAGGCCTCCAGCACCGGCTATCGCGAGCAGGGCAGCGTGGCCATCGACTTCTACTCGGAGCTCCGCACGGTCTACCTGAAGCACACTCTTTGAGGCTGCCCCAACCTGAGAAACACCTCCAATAGCCGCTCCCGGCTATTCGATCTCCCGGATGTAGAGGTCCTTGAAGCGCATTCTGCCTTCGCCGCCGCTGTGGAGTTGCAGTGCGATGACGCCGTCAAAATAGCGGGGGGCGGGGTCCCGGTAGTCCACGGCCCGCACGCCGTTGAGGAAGGTCACCACCCGGTTGCCGATCACCGAAAAGGAAATGTCGTTCCACTCTCCCGGTTTCAGAGCCGCTTCTCCAGCCGGACCGGGCTTGACCAGCCACCCCCGGCCGCCACTCTCGTAGAGTCCTCCGGTGTGCATGCCCGGGTTGGGGTCCACCTCCACCTGAACCCCCTTGATGTCGACTCCCTGCAGGGTCGAATGGTAGAAGATGCCGCTGTTGCCGGTTCCTTCCCCCTTGAATTTGGCTCTTAGCTCAAAGTTTTTGTAGGTCCTGGTTGTGGCCAGATAGCCGTACTCCCGGGTCAGGGCTTCTCCCAGGATCTCGCCGTCTTCTACGGTCCATTTCTCGCGCCCGTGTTCCTGCCAGCCACTCAAATCCCGGCCGTTGAAGAGGGCAATCCAGGCAGGGTTGTCCTCTGGCTGAACGCTTTGAGGCAACAGGAGCCAAACCAGCAGAAGGGGAATCCCGAATCGTTTCATGATCATACCTCCGTGACGACGTTTACCGGTTTCCGGCCTGCTCCGCGAGCAATTCCCGCGCCTGGAGAGACTCCGAGACGTCCGGGAGGTCAGGAGCTGACTGCCGTTCAATGAACCAGGATGAAGGCTTCATGATAGCAGACATGCGGCCCGGGAAATTCCGAGAACGTGTGGATTCCCGTCCCGCTATCTTCGGCAGGCGGCTCGTTGACAGCCTCTTTCGGGATAAGCTAATTTCTGAATTCCATCGAGGGGGGAATCTCTCCCCGGAGTGCTCATGCGAATCCTGACTTGCCTGAAACAGGTTCCCGAGCGGGACTCCCGCTACAAGCTGGACCAGGACGGCTCCCGGGTCCTGGAGGAGGACCTGGTCTTCGAAACCAACGAGAGCGACCTCTACGCCCTGGAGGAAGCCCTCCGGTTGAAAGAGGGATTCGGCGGTGAAGTGGCGGCGCTCTCCCTGGGGCCCCATCGCGTCTCCAAGGTCCTGCGTAACGCCCTGGCCATGGGAGCCGACAGGGCCATCCACCTGAAAGGGGAGGAATTCGAGCGTGGGGACGCCTGGGGTACAGCCCGGGCCATTGCCGCTGCCATCGCTTCCCAGGACTTTGACCTGGTGCTCACCGGCGTGCAGTCGGAGGACATGGCTTTCGCTCAGACGGGTGCCGTTTTGGCCCAGATGCTGGGATGGCCCTGCGCGACCATCGTGATGGAGGTCGCCTTTGAGGACCATTCCGGTACGATTCAGGTGAAACGGGAGTTGGAGAGCAACGTCTTCGAGCGCGTCGAGCTTCCGCTGCCCGCGGTACTGACGATTCAGTCGGGAAGCCACGCCATTCGCTATGCCACCTTGAGGGGGATCATGCAGGCCAAGAAGAAAGAGTACCGGGTCATGACGGCAGCGGATCTGGGACTCTCGGCGGAGACCGTGGGCGAGGTGGCCGCCAAGGTCAGGCACCACCGATTACTGGTTCCCGAAAGGAAAAAGCAGACGGTGATGATCGAGGGTGGGGCCGAAGAGGCGGCCCGGACGCTGATGGACAAGCTGGTCAACGAGATCGGAGTGTGATTTGGCCCCGTACCCTGATGACGTCGAACATTTCGGGCGCCCCGGAGACTTGAACGACGTCAACAGCACCCGTCGGAGAGAGGAAATCGGACCATGGCAAACAAGATCGTCGTTCTGGGTGAACACCGGGACGGCCGCCTGAAAAAGATTTCGTGGGAGGCGATTGGCCTGGCCCGGAAGCTCTCCGCAGAACTTGGGAAGGACCTGTGCCTGGCCCTGGTTGGGAGCGAAATCGATGGCCTGGCTCGCGAGGTTTCGGGGCGGAGCGGCCTGGAGGTCGTGGTCCTGGCCAACGACCACTGCCGGCACTACACGCCCGAGGCCTATTGTGAAGTTCTGGCGGCGTTCGCCGGTCGGGAGGACCCCTACCTGTTGCTGCTGGGCCATTCCTATCAGACTATGGATTTTGCTCCCAAGCTGGCGACCATGCTGGATCGGGGCTTGATCCCCAACTGTGTCGATTACCGCTCCACGGACGGACGCCTCCTGTGGGTTCGTCAGGTGTTCAATGGCAAGCTGAACCTGGAGGTGAGTCCCAAGGGGCCTCCTCCCTACCTGGTATCACTGCAGCAGGGGGCTTTCCCCCCCTCGGAGGAGGACCTGAACGGCGCGCCCCGAGTCGAGCACCGCCAGGTCGGCGTGGCCGAGGGAGCACTCCGGAGGAAGCTGCTGGAGGTCATGGAAGCGGTTCAGACCAGGGTGGATTTGAGCCAGGCGGAGATCATCGTCGCCGGTGGGCGGGGGTTGGGCAGCAAGGAAAAGTTCCAGTTGATACTCGACCTGGCCTCGGCCCTGGGAGCGGGAGTGGGGGCCTCCCGTCCGGTGACCGACGGCGGTTGGCTGCCCAAGGAGCATCAGATCGGCAGTTCGGGCCAGACCGTCACTCCCAGGCTCTACATTGCCTGCGGAATTTCAGGGGCCATCCAGCACCTGGTGGGCATGTCCAACGCCGGCTGCATCGTCGCCATCAACAAGGACCCCCATGCCCCCATCTTCCAGGTGGCCGACTATGGGATCGTCGGGGACGTCTTTCAGGTCGTGCCCAAGTTGATCGAGATCGCCAGGCAAATGCGGCCATAGCCAAGGACCGGTGTCACCCGGGTTTTCCATGAATTCCGAGCCAGCCCCTGAAACCAAGCCCCTGGAACCCCGGAGAGGGCTGGCCTACTGGGACCGGCCCCGCCAACTGACTCGGTGGCAGCGCATCTGGATTGCCGTGGTAACCCGGGTCGGAGCCTGGATGGTCGGCTGGATCGGCAGGACTCTCCGCTGGGAGAGCCAGGGCGACGAACACCTGGAACAGATCCATGGCTCCGGGAAGAAAGCCATCTTTACCTTCTGGCACTGCGGAATATTCCCGGCCACCTGGTACTGGCGCGACCGCAGCATCGTGGTGATGACCAGCCAGAACGTGGACGGGGAGTACATTGCTCGCATTATCCGCATTTTCGGCTATGGAGCGGCCCGGGGATCCAGCTCCCGGGGAGGCATGAAGGCCCTGGCCGAGATGACCGGGGAGTTGAAGCAGGGAACCGACGTGGCCTTCACGGTGGATGGTCCTCGCGGTCCCCGCTTCAATGCCAAGATCGGACCGGTCTTGCTGGCCCGGAGAAGCGGCGCCGCCATATTTTGTTTCCATATCGCGCTTCAGCGCAAAATCGCGCTCGACAACTGGGACGGATCCCAGATCCCACTGCCTTTTTCTCGGGCCTTGATCCTCAAGGCCGCCCCGATCTACGTTTCGCGCCGAGCCGACGGGGAGGAGATGCGCCGCAAGCACCGGGAAATGCAGGAAGTGCTGGATGATTTACGGCGACGGGGGGAGGAGCGCTGGAGGCAACCGCCCCGTGAAAAGGAGGGAATCACGAAGAAAAACGGCGAACCACGAATGGACACGAATGGACACGAATAGACTGATAAATGAACTGTTTATGGCTGATTGTCGTCCGAAGATTTGTGCCGAATGAAATTGTCTCCAATCAAGTCTGCAATCCGAAATTCAACACACCAGACTCGTCTTTCAATGTTGTTTCGATCCCATAGATTTGGTAACAACGTGCCTCAAATCGACAAGCATTGAAGGGAGAATCGAGCCACGAATTCACGCCAACGGACTCGAACAAAGAAATTCGTGTTTATTCGTGTCCATTCGTGGTTCGCCGTTCTGCTTTACGTCTGCTTTACGGATAACTCTTTTCCTCTCGAGCCTTTTGCAAAAAATCGGAGTCGGGCGATCCTGATTCAGATCAAGGGTTTTTCTACCCGAGTCCGTCAAGGATCACGTGACACTGAAACCCTTTGCCGTCTGAAGCTCAATGGCCACAAAAGGCACAAAAACACAAAAAGGACCCTCGGATCGGCAAGACTCGAAATCAAGAAACCCGATTTGTGACTGTTGTGCTTGTTGTGGTGAATACAGGAGCCTGCAGCACATCACCGTTGCCGCCTCAATGTCATTGCCGATTGCGAATTTTGCAAAAGGCTCATCATAAACATGGATGCACAGGATGCACAGGATAACCAGGACGAGACGCTGCTGCACGAGAAGCCGGCTCCGGCAATGATCGTGTGCGGATTTGCGGATGCTCAGGATTACAAGCTAGCCGTTTCAAGAAAAAATCCTGTGCATCCTGTGCATCCATGTGAATCAAAATCTGTTCCCAGCCTCCATGAAACCGTTGCCTGAGGAATTTTGAAAAAAGGCTCTCTCCATTGCCTGTCGGTCTGAGGCCCGGCCCGGCTACCCTTTCCCAAGAAACCGCGCCAGCCGGTCGGCGCCCTTTTCCAGTTGCTCCATGGAAGCAGCGTAGGAAATGCGGATGTGGTCCCGGGTGCCGAAACCTTCCCCGGGCACCACCGCCACCCGGGCCTCCTGCAGGAGTTGCAGCGCCAGGTCGGCGGGGTTGGCCACACGGCGAGCCTCGAGAAGACCGCGCAGGTTGGGATAGACGTAAAAGGCGCCGTCGGGCCGATTGCAGGAGATTCCGTCAATGGCGTTGAGCGCCTCGACCACAAAACTCCGCCGCCGTGCATACTCCCTCAGCATGTCTCGAATGGAGTCCTGAGGCCCGGCGAGGGCCGCCACCGCCGCCTTCTGGGCGATGGAGTTGGCGTTGGAGGTGCAGTGGCTCTGGATCTTGAGCATGGCCCGGATCAGCGGCTCGGGTCCCAGGCAGAATCCCACCCGCCAGCCCGTCATGGCGTAGGTCTTGGATACCGACCCCACCACCGCGACGTGGTCCCGGTAGTCTTTCCCCAGCGAGGCCAGAGAAAAGGGCGTCGAACCCTCATGGTTGAAGTGGCAGTAGCACTCATCGGTCAGCACCAAAAGGTCCCGCCGGCGCGCCAGTTCCGCGATGTGCCGCATCTCCTCTGCCCGAATGATTGCCCCGCTGGGGTTGTTGGGTGAATTCAACAGGATCAGTCGGGTTCGTGGAGAGACCGCTGCCTCGATCTGAGCCGCGGTGACGCGGAAATTTTCGGATTCCGAGGTCGGGACAAACCGGCAGGCGGCGCCGGCGTAGTGGACCGCCTCCTTGAAAGTGACCCAGAAGGGAACAGGGATCACCACCTCGTCACCCGGCTGAAGCAGAGCGCTGGTCAGGTTGAAGATGGCGTGCTTTCCCCCGGCGGTGACCAGGACTTCTCGGGTGGAATAATCGGATTGAAAATCGCGGGCGTGCCGCCGCACGATGGCTTCCTTGAGTTCGGGAATGCCTTCGGTGGGCGTGTAGCGGGTGAAGTCGTCCCGGATGGCTTCGAGGGCGGCCTGCTTCACGTGGGAGGGGGTGGGGAAGTCGGGCTCGCCGGCGCTGAGGTCCACCACGTCCTCGCCCTGAGCCTTGAGCTGAGCCGCGGCAGCGAAAACGGCCGCCGTCGAGCTCATGGAAATGCGTCCGACGCGCTGCGAGAGTCTCATGAGTCGGGATTGGCGGCGGACTGTCCTTCCCGGCCCATTGAAGCAATCTTCTTCAGGAGCCGGTCCTCCACGTTGCGGGGAACCAGTCCGGAGACCGCCCCCCCGAATTGGCAGACTTCCCGCACCAGTCGAGAGCTCAGGTAGCTATAGGCCTCGGAGGGCATCATGAAGACCGTTTCGATCCGAGGCTCCAGGCGCCGATTCATCAGGGCCATCTGCAGTTCGTACTCGTAGTCGGATACCGCCCGGATGCCGCGGACAATGACCCGGGCCTGCTGCTGCAGGGCATAGTCGACCAGCAGGCCGTCAAAGGTGTCCGCGCGCACATTGGGGTAGTCGCTTCCCAGGGAGATCCGGATCATGGTCGACCGCTCATCGGCTGAGAACAGAGGAGATTTTTCGCTGTTGATCAGGATGGCCACGATGACCTCGTCGAACAGGCGAGAGGCCCTGTGGATGATGTCGAGATGCCCGTTGGTGAGAGGATCGAAGGACCCGGGATAGAGGGCGATCTTTTTCATGGACGGTCTCCAACGCGATGATCTCTCTGGCGGTTTTTCATGGAAACGGGCAACAACCTCGGGTCGGGAGGCAGCCGGCAGCCCCGGCTGGTTCAATGCGGTGCCGCCGGCTCGATTCAAGTCTCACGGTAGAGGCTGAGTTGGCTGTCCCCGTGCCGGACCTGGCGCACTCGGGTCAAATCATGGTATCGGGGCTCCAAGGTCAACCTCTTGGAATGCTCGAGGATGACACAGGCTCGAGGAGCGAGAACTTGACAGCGATGAATCTGTTCCAGGGTCTGGGGATAGCGTTGCACGTCGTTGTAGGGCGGATCGACGAAGACTATATCAAACTTGCACTTTCGGCGCTGCAGGATTCGCAGTGAGACCCGGGCCGGTTGGGTCAGCAGCCTGACTCCGTCGGGAGGGGCAGGGGAGAGGGACTTCAGGTTGCGCTCGATCACCTGCACCGCCCGAGAGGCGCACTCGATCAAGGTGACGTCCCGGGCTCCCCGGCTCAACGCCTCGATACCGACACTGCCGCTGCCGGAAAAGCAGTCCAGGAAGACGGACTCCTCCACCTCCTCCCGGATCAGGTTGAACAGGGTCTCCTTCAACTTGTCGGAAGTCGGCCGCGTCTCCGGCCCGCGCAGGGTGGTCAGGCGCTGGTGCTTGAACTTGCCGGCGATGACCCGAACCATGGGCACAACGCTCCTCGGCGAAAATGAGCCGTTTCTCCGCCAGCCCGGAGAGTTTCGACGGGGGACGGGTGCTACCCCACCCCCACCAGACCGTAGCGAGCTTGCCAACCCGAGCTGAGGCCGGCGGTCCATTGGCCCAGGGATGGTTGCGATTCGAAGTTGTCCACCAGGGTGGCGGCCTCTCTCCGGGCGGTCTCCAGAATGCGGCGATCACGCAGCAGGTGAGCTACGCGCAGGGTGGGAAGACCGGACTGTCGGGCGCCGAAAAACTCCCCCGGGCCCCGTATCTCCAGATCCTTCTCGGCAATGATGAATCCGTCGGTGGTTTCCCGCAGGCAGTTCAGTCTTTGGGCCGCTTCCGGGCTGATCGTCCTGGAACCCTGCATCAACAGGCAGTGGGACGGCTCCCGCCCCCTTCCGACCCGGCCGCGGAGCTGGTGCAACTGTGCCAGCCCGAAGCGCTCGGCGTGCTCGATGAGCATCACCGTGGCATTGGCCACGTCCATCCCGACCTCGATCACGGTTGTCGAAACCAGGATGTCGGTTTGCCCGCTGGCGAAGCGTTGCATGACGGCCTCCTTTTCCACGCTCTTGAGCCGGCCGTGGAGCAGCTCGACCCGGAAGTCGGGAAAGACCTCGCCGTGCAGGTGCTGGAAGATCTTCCGCGCCGGCCGCAGGTCCAGCTTTTCCGACTCCTCGATCAGGGGACAGATCACGTAGACCTGTCTGCCCCCTCGGACCTGGTCGGCAATGAACCGGTAGGCGCGAGATCGCTTGAGGTCGTCCAGCAGGTGAGTCTTGACCGGGCTCCGGTTGGGGGGCATTGCGTCGATGACGGAGACGTCCAGATCGCCGTAAAGCGTCATGGAGAGCGTCCGGGGAATGGGCGTGGCCGTCATCACCAGGGTGTGGGGATGCACGCCCTTCTTCATGAGGTTGAAGCGTTGGCGGACGCCGAATCGGTGCTGTTCGTCAATGATGGCCAGTCCCAGCCGTTGGAAGGAGACGTCGGGTTCCAGCAGGGCCTGGGTGCCGATCAGGAGCTGGAGTTTCCCCTGGGACAACTCCTCCAGCAGGAGGCTCCGCGCCGCCCTCTTCAGTCCGCCGGTCAGCAATCCGATGCGGTAGCCGCTGGTGGCGAACAGGCGTCTGGCGTAGTGGTGGTGTTGCTCGGCCAGGATCTCGGTGGGCGCCATGAAGGCCACCTGGGCTCCGTTCTCCACGGCCATGGCGCTGGCCTGCAGGGCGACAACGGTCTTGCCGCAACCCACGTCCCCCTGCAGGAGGCGATTCATGGGAGTGGGTCGGCCCATGTCCTCGGCCATCTCGTCGAGAACCCTTTCCTGCGCCCGGGTCGGTCGGAAGGGCAGAAAACTGCCGGCGGCCCGGCGGAGGCCGGGATCGATACGGAAGGGCATCCCCCGAAGCTTGCGGGCCAGACGGCGTTTCCACCGGACCCCCACTTCCAGCAGGAAGAGCTCCTCGAAGATCAGCCTGAACAGAGCCGGAGTGCGCCTGGCGGCCAGGTCCTCCCCGCCGGTATCCGCCGAGGGGAAGTGGGATTCCTGCAGGGCCGCCCGGCGGTCCATGAGGTCGTGGCGCTCCAGGACCGCCAGCGGCAGAGTTTCCGGGACGCTGGAGAGTTCCGACAGGACTGTGTGGATCAACCGCCGCAGGGTGCGGGTCCCCAAGCCCTTGGCGGCCTGGTAGACCGGAACGATTCGCCCCATGTCGATCGAACCCTGAACGGGGATCGCCTGGTCCAGGATTTCAAACTCGGGATTGATGACTTGCAGGCTGCCGGCGCTGTAGGGGTCAAGCTCGAACTTTCCGTGAAAGACGACCTGCTGTCCCCGCTTGAAGATCTTTCGCTGGTGCAGGTATTCCGAGTGAAACCACTTGCAGCGAATCAGGCCGGTCTGGTCGCGGGCAGCAAGGTCGAAGATCTTGAGGCGGCTCTTGCGCGTGACCGTCAAACGGGCCGTCGAAACCTCGACCAGTACCGAGGTCCTTGCTCCCGGCTGAAGGTCGCTTACCGGGCAAAAACGAGTGCGGTCCTCGTAGCGGTAGGGAAGGGTGTAGAGCAGGTCTTCAACGGTGTGGATATTCTTGGCGGCAAGGTCGCGGGCTCTCCTGGGCCCCACCCCCTTGACAAATTGCACCGGAGTCTGAAGTTCCAGCATGTGGCAGTGGGCCGGTGAGAATGATGCGCCACCGGGTAGAGCCGTCCGGACAGCAAGCGGAATTGGCGTCAATCCCGGATTCCTGCAGAGCCTGGCTGTTCCGGGGCGGCTTGGATGTTCAGTGCTCTGTCTCGGGAGTTCGGAGATGGCAATCAACTTTCGGGGACAGGACACTACCGCTGCGAGGCGGGCGCCGGGTTTCGGGCCCAGACCAGATAGCTCTTGATGAACGGATTGACGTCGCCGTCGAGGACTCGGTCGGCATCGCCCACCTCCTGCTTGGTGCGGTGGTCCTTGACCATGCGATAGGGGTGGAGCACGTAGGAGCGGATCTGGCTGCCCCAGGCGATATCCAGCTTGCTGTCTTCGATGGCTCGGCTCTCGGCCCGCTTCTTCTCCAGCTCGGCCTCGTAGAGACGGGAACGCAGGATCTTCATGGCGACCGACCGATTCTTGTGCTGGGAACGCTCGTTTTGGCACTGCACCACGATCCCGGTGGGCAGGTGAGTGATCCGGACTGCCGAGTCGGTGGTGTTGACGTGTTGTCCGCCGGCGCCGGTGGAGCGATAGGTATCTATTCGCAGGTCCTTTTCCTCGATGACCACCTCCACGGCATCGTCGATTTCGGGGGAAACGAACACGGAAGAGAAGGAGGTGTGCCGGCGCTTGTTGGCGTCGAAGGGTGAGATGCGGACCAGGCGGTGCACTCCCACCTCCGACATCAGGAGTCCATAGGCGTTGAGACCCTTGATGGCAATGGTCGCCGACTTGATCCCGGCCTCGTCACCGGCCTGGCTGTCCACCAGCTCATGGGTGAAGTCCTGCTGTTCGGCCCAGCGCAGGTACATGCGCAGCAACATCTCGGCCCAATCCTGGGACTCGGTGCCGCCGGCTCCGGGGTGGACCGTCAGGAAGGCGTTGGCCTGGGCGTTCTCGCCGCTGAGGAGCGTCCGGGTCTCGGCATCCCCCACCCGTGCTTCCAGCCGTGACATCTCCTCCTGGATGTCCGAGCTGACCTCCTCGCCCTCGGCTCCCAGATCGAAATAGGCCTCCAGGTCTGCAACCGACCGGCTCAGCTCCCTGTCCAGGGCCAAGTCGGCTTCCAGCCGCTTGCGTCGCTGTAGAGTTTTCTGCGACCGGGCCTGGTCCGTCCAAAAGGTCGGATCGGTGATTTCGTTTTCCAGGTGGTGGAGTTCCTTGCGCTTGCTGCCGGCGTCAAAGATAGCTCCGTATATCGCGAACCCGTTTCTCCAGCGCCTGAAAATTTCGGGTCAATTCCTCCGGTACCATCGCTTTCTCCCGTTCTTGGTTCCGCGAAACGGGAACGGCCTCGTCCCGTTCCTCATGGAGGGCCATCTTAGCATAGGGCCGCGAACGGGGCGTGGAATGACGCCCCCGGGAGCGCGGGCGTCCCGTCCGCACAGGGCCCGGCACGGCCTTGCCCGTCTCTCCCACTTCCATCGAGCGGGAATGGCGTCGCTGCTCCCCTTCATCCTGGATGATGCGGTGGGTCAGGACGGGGTGGCTGTTCGAAGAATCTCACCGAAGCCGGACAGCCGCCAAGCGGCGAAGGCTGCCGTCTGCCCGCAGCGCCAATAGCCGGGATGGCGAAAAGAAGCATCTCCCGGCAGTCGGGCGCGCCCTGGCGGAGAACCCCGTTCAAGCGGTCCGATTGCGATCAGCCGGGGATTGGCGGGGGGAAGGTCCGTTGGCGGCAAGAGGATGCGGGTGGGACGCCCGCGCTCCCGAGGGATGCCGGCCGGGGGAGAGGCTAATTCTGTCGCTCCGCCAACTCGCGCTTGGTGAAGCCCTCAAACAGCCCCTCCAACCGCGCCATCCGTTCCCGGAGACCCGCTACATCCTGTCTGACATCAGCGACATCCTGGCGGACATTGCCGACATCCACTCGGACATAGTGGATTTCCTGGCGCAAGTCTCCGGTCACCTTCCATCCAAGGCTCACCAGGGATACGCCAAGGATGCCGATGGCGATCAATTCCGCACTAATTTTCATCTCTGATACTCCTTCCACCTTGACGGACTTGCCGAGAAGGAGATCAGGCAAGTTGGGGTGTTGAATTGTTGATGGCTCACCCGGTTAGTATATCACGGTAAGCCGGGCTTGGAAGAAGAGAGGCGTGGCACCTCAGGGTCATCTCATGCTTGTCATTGGTGGCGTGTTCTCCAGGACGTTTGGGGAGGGGAGGTAGGTTCTCCAGGATTCTTGGCTGAGGTAGAGGAGTGATGCGGTGTTGGTGGCCATCGACATCGAGTCGAGTCCGGCCGGAAGGGACCCGTTTGGGCTCTGATGGGGCGGCAACGGCCGGGACCCAGCCGAAGGATCGCAAGGTCGGGGGGACGGTGGGTGGAGTTGGGATAGGAGACGGCTCAGGAAAGGCTCTTAGCCGGGCTCGGCGACCGCGCGGATCGCTTCGGCCCGATCCATGGCAAAGTGCTGAACTGCGGCTTGGACTTGGCGGAAGCCGCGATGGAAGATGATGGCGAGCGCCGTGTGGTTGACGATGGCGTTGTTGGAGGGTCCGTGGCCGGTGTGCATCAGAGAGGCATCTTCGCCGAAGGTCGTGTCCCGGGGGCGGTGGTTCCGGTTCTCGATGACCCAATGGCCACGGTTGAGGGCCAACAGCCGCTCGGCGTCGACCTGTTGCGGGGGCAACGAGGTCAGCCCAGCCGCCGCCCCACAAGACGGGGCGGATCATACAGGATGAAACCGGGGAGGTTTCAGACAAGGCCATAGGTCACCTCGGTGGATGCTTCGCCGGTCTTGACCCGATGCCGCTTGCGGGTAATACGGAACATTTGTCGGACCGACGGGTAGTTGATCAGACCCCGAAGGGGTTTCAGGACCTGAATCCGGCGCTGTTGGATGCGGCCATGAGCCTTCTCATCGTTTTCGCAGAAGTGGGAAGAGGCGTCCTGGTCCCAGTCGATGGTCTCCAGGGTCTGGAAGGTTTCCGGCGCGTTGCCCTTGACGGTGAACAGGTAGTGGGCCCGGTGGCGGTGCCGAATGGCGAGGGCAGTGTTTCGGGTGGTATGCAAGGCGTCGAGAGTGATCACCGAGCCGCGGACGTCGACCTCCTCCAGCAGGGCCAGGACGGCGGCGATCTCTCCTCCCTGTTCGGTGTAGGCGCGAGTGGCGATGGGCATGGCGTTGGCATGGTTGACCAGAGACACGGTCTGGTAATGGGCCTCCCCTTGGCGGTTGGCTCCGCGCAGGCGCTTGCCGTCGGTCGCCAGCGCGGTATTGGAAGGCTGACGCCGCGCGGCCCAACGGTTGACGGCGGCCTGCAGGGCCTCCGGGGCGGTCTCGATCAGGGCTCGATGCAGGGTGGCTCGCGACGGCGGGTGGTAGCGACCGGTCCCCGGGTGGCGCCAAGCGCCGAGGGTGCGCAACTCCTCCTGGTTCAGAGCGCAGGCATAGCGCCAAGTGGCGTCGACGCCGCAGTAGCCGGACAGACGCGCCAGTTCCCAGATCGCCAGCAGGGTTGGCAACTGGAACTTGCGGCCCTGGCGCCGGCGGTGATCCGGGATGGAGGCGAACTCTTGCAGCAACGACGGCAACGGGACCGCCTCGGGAGAGACCGGGTCCGGGCGCTGTGGCTCCCAGCAGGGGCACGGCTGTCGAGCCCGCAGGCGTTTTCGGGCCCCTCGCCGGAGGGGATAGACGTACATCTTCTTGAGGTGGCCGTGGGGCTCGGTGTAGCGGCCGTTGCTGCGCGAGAACCCGCGGGTGCGCCCGACCAACCTCCAGTTTCCAGCCGCATACAGGGTGCCGGCGAACCGCTTGGGGTCGACGAAGGCCTCGGCCAACTCCAGCGGATGGCCGAAGGTCGCCTGCCAGTCGGCGCTGAGGCGCCGCAAATTGGCCGCCATCACCGAGGTGGCCAAGTTCGGGATCGCCCCCGGTCGGGTCAACACCAGCAGGCGGGTGTTGTTGGCAATCAGCCGCAACCGCGGAAACTGCTCTTGCGGGCGCCAGCCGATCCAGCGGTCGCGAGGACGGCACTTGAAGGCGCCCGATTGCCAACCGATCAGGGCCAGCCAACACTTCTGGTATTCGGCCACGTAGCGCAGACCGCGACCGGCAAATTGCTGGAACCCCAGATAGTGACGCTGGGCCATGGTGGCATCCCAGCGGCGGCGCTCATCGGCGCGCGCCAGACGCAGGGTCACCTCCTTGACCGAGGGGGGCAGAATGAAGTCTGACTTTTCCATGCCGGAGCAATACCACACCCAGCATGAAAAAGCCAGCCCTCCCGGAAAATTGCCGGTCTTTTAGCGTGAGATGGCCCTGCGTGGCACCTTCAAAGGACGGTTGCAGGAATCCATGGGGTGGAGTCCGCCAAATCAATCCCGACTGAATGCGAGCCTCTTTCGCTTGACAATTGGCGGCAGGACCCGGTATAAGGTGTCGCGCTTGCGGTCCTGAGGTGCCGGAGCGGACCCAAATCGGGGGAACAGGAATTGGCCAGACACAAATCGGCAATGAAACGAGCCCGTCAGAACGAGGACAGGCGCTTGGCCAGGCGGAGCAAGATGCGCCGGCTGCGCACCCAGTTGGGAAAAATCAGAAACGCCATTTCCGAGAAGAATGCCGAGCAGGTCGAGCAGCTTCTGGCTCCCACCCTGTCTCTCATCGACAGCTCCACCCACGGCAACCTCATCCACCGCAACAAGGCGGCCCGCCAAAAATCCCGCCTGATGTCCCGGATCAACAGCCTTTCCGGCGGCGCCTCTTCCGCCTGACACTTTATAGACCCACGTCCTGGTTCGATCGCTGGTCCTCCCTTGCAGGGGAGCGACCGCCTGAGATAACATCGTCCTGATCCCATGGCCGACCGGAACCTGTTCGATCCCTACCAGCTTCGTCCCGAAAACATCGAGGATCCCCCTCGGACCTACACCAGTATTTTCCGCCGGATCGGTCCGGGCCTGATTCTTGCCAGCGGCATCGTCGGCTCGGGCGAGTTGATCGCCACCACGGTGCTGGGAGCCGAGGTGGGCTACACGCTCCTGTGGCTGATCATTCTGAGCTGCTTTATCAAGGTGGTGGTTCAAAACGAGCTGGGCCGCTACGCCATAGGCACCGGTGAAACCACCCTGGAGGCCTTTGACCGGGCGCCGGGTCCCCGTCTGCGAGCTTCCTGGCTGGTCTGGGCCTGGTTCCTGATGGTCATGTTCACGCTCCTTCAGGTGGGCGGGATGCTGGGGGGCGTTTCCGAGGTGCTCAACCGGCTGGTTCCCGCGGTTCCCATCGGTGTCTGGGTGTGGGTGGTGAACCTGGTGACGGTTGTCCTGCTCATCGGCGGGCGCTACTGGGTGGTGGAGAGAGTCTCCATGGGGCTGGTGGTCTGCTTTACCGTTCTGACTGTCAGTTGTGCCTTCCTGATGTTCAAGCTGCCCCAGTACTTTTCCTGGTCCCAGGTCGTTTCAGGGTTGTCGTTCCGGCTTCCGGAAGGGGGACTCATCACCGCCGTGGCTGCTTTCGGCATCACCGGAGTGGGAGCCACCGAGCTGGTGGCGTATCCCTACTGGTGCCTGGAGAAAGGGTATGCTCGCTACAGCGGCCCTCGAGACGGCGGCCCGGCCTGGCGGGAGAGAGCCGGCGGATGGATTCGGGTCATGGGAGTGGACGTCGGGAATTCCATGGTCATCTACACCTTTGCCACGGTGGCCTTCTATTTTCTGGGAGCGGGAATCCTGCACGGACGGGGGCTCCTGCCCCAGGGTTCCGAGATGGTTCGGGTCCTTTCCACCATGTACACCGAAACCATGGGGGCCTGGTCGCTGCCGCTCTTCCTGGCGGGTGCTTTCGCCGTCCTTTATTCCACCATCTTTGCGGCCACGGCCGCCCACAGCCGGGTGTTCGCCGATTTCGCCGGTATCCTCAAGCTCTACGACAAGACCGACTACGCCAAGCGGCTCCAGGTGACGCGCCTCTTCGTGGTCATCCTTCTTTTCGTGCCCTCCCTCTATTTCATGTTCCTGCAGGCGCCGGTGATGATGGTCATCATCGGTGGAGCGGCCCAGGCCATCATGTTGCCCGTCATTGCCTTCTACACGGTCTACCTGCGTTACCGTCACATGCCGGGAGAGGTGCTTCCCGGCGCATGGGTGACCCTGGCGCTGTGGATTTCCGCCCTGGTCATGGCCCTCGTGATGGGCTATTCCTTCATTCAGCGAATCGCGGGCTTAAGGTAGGACCTTCTCGGTGACGTAGGGGACGGTCTGCGGGCCCTCGGGGAGCACGGCGACGCGGCAGTGCGGACCGGCAGCCGACTGCAGGCGCCTCACCAGGGCGCCAATGTCACGAACAGGTTTGAGGTGAGCTGCCAGAACCTCGGAGTCCGGCAGGGTGGAATGGAGGTAAACCTCCGACTTCATCAGGATCTTGGCAAGGATTTGAACCTGCCACTGGTCCTGGATGGTCTCGGCGTGATTGTGAATGTTCGACAACAGCTGAGCGGCAGACCGTCCGGATCGCAGCAACTGGCCGAAGGGTCCCTCGGAAGGCAGGCCGTCGCAGCACTCTGAAGCCATGATAATGGTTCCGCCCTGCTTGACGATGCGGGAGGCAGCCGAGATGCCCTTGACGGCCTGATAGAGATTCAGATCCAAGGGGAACCCCGAATTGGTGGTCACGACCACATCGAAGGGTTGCTCCACCGGTCGCATCACCGACTCTCGTGCAAATCGACATCCCTGGTCGTGAGCCTCCTTCCAGTCTCCCGCGAAGACACCGGTAATTTCCCGGTCCTTGTTGAGGGTGACGTTGACGATGAAGTCCGGCCGGACCAGAGCGGCAATTTCCGACATCTCCCGGTAGATGGGATTGTTGGCGGTCTCCCCCCAGGTGGCGTGGGGGTTGTCGATCATTGGAGCCGAGTGGTTCCGCAGGATGCTCTCGAAGGCTCCGACTCCCAGCAATACCGCCTTGGGTCCCCCGGAGAATCCCGCAAATAGATGGGGCTCGATGAATCCCGTCAGGATTTTGAGCCGGGCCTGCACGAAATCCTTGTTGACCCACACCTGGTTGCCGTATCGGCTGGCGCCGAGATGAACCATGCTGGACCGATCGCGGGGCTGGTGTTGCACGATGCAGTAGTTGTGGAGGACCTCAGGCCCCAGCATGGCCTCCAGCTCCTGGGGCGTGTTGGACCGGTGGGTGCCCACGGCGTTGATCAAGGTGATGTTTTCTTTCGGGACCTGGTCCAGTTCGGACAGCACGATCGGCAGCACCCTGTCGCTCGGCATGGCCCGCGTGCGGTCCGGAAAGATGATGGCCACCGACGTATCGGCCGTGGCCAGCTCGCGCAGCGGCGCCGCGGCCACCGGATGCCGAAGCGCATGGAGAAGGGAGGCGGCTTCGTCCTCCAGTCCCTTCACGAACCGGGGCTCGATGACCTCGACTCCCCGTTCCGGAAAATCCACCTCCAGTCCGTTTTTTCCGTAGGCCAGCGTTACCTTCATGTTCTCTCCAGAGATTCCCAAGATCGCCGTGTTGTTGGACCGCTTTCCCGGCCCCGCGGCCATTCGGGCGCGAATGGAAGCAATGTCCAATGCAATGTTGACCCGCTCGGGTGCTTATTATACTTTGATTCGGGCCGAGGCCGGAGTTTCGGGAGGGACGGCCCGCAACCCGCGGAAAAGATGCCATGCGAGAGAGCGACTTTTTCGATGAGAAGGACGTCAGAAAGCCGACCAGTCTGACCTGTCCCTTCTGCGGCCGCACCTTTCAGTACGAGGTGCGCTGGCGGCAGCGCCTCAAGAAGAAGTCCCTGCCGGGCGGCGCGTCTTCAGAGGACCGCCGGCGGTTCAGCAAGGCTCAGTCCTACCTGGTCCGGATCGACGACAAGGTTGGCTGCCAGTACGCGAGATGCCGAAGGCGGTTCGAGATTGCCAGTTTTCAGACCGTCGTCTTCCTGTCCGAATCCGAACCTGTGCCGGACAGAATCCGCAAGCATCCTGCCAGAACCCCAGCCCGCAGGAACCGAAATCGAAACCACCGTCGAGGTTAGTGTCCTGCCTCGGAAATAGGGCAACCCTGTTTCTGAGAGAGAGCACAGGACGGGCGAATCAGGTCCCCAGCAGGATCTTGCCGAACTGTTTGGCGTCCTCCATGCGCCGGTGGGCCTCCCCGGCCTCCTGCAGTGGAATGACCCGATCAATGGGCGGGCGCAGTCCCTGAGCCGAGTAGAGTTGGACCAGGGCATCGAATTCCTGCGGGCTGGCCATGGTGGACCCCATCACCGTCACCTGCTTCCAGAAAATCCGCCTCACCTCGATCTGCCGGGCGGCGCCCAGGGTGGCGCCGTAGGTGACGATTCTTCCGGCGGGCCCAATCAGGTCGAGCGCTCTTTCGAAGACGCTGCCCCCGCTGCCGTCGATGATCACATCCAGCGGCCGACCCTGCAGCAGTTGGCGCAGCTTTCGGCTCCACTGCTCGTCCCGATAGTTGACCCCGCCGACCGCCCCCAAGGCGCGGGCGCGTTCGATCTTTTGATCGCTGCCCGAGGTGACGAACGTGCTGGCACCCAGGCAATGGGCAATCTGCAGGGCCAGGGAGGCGACCCCTCCGCCAACGCCGGTTATCAGGACCGTTTCGCCGGCTGTCACCCGGGCCCTGGTGACCAGGGCCCGGTAGGCGGTCATGCCGGCCAGCGGCAGCGCCGTCGCTTCTTCGAAGGAAAGGTGGGCCGGTTTGGGCCGGATGTTGGCGGCGGGAACGACAACCATCTGCGCATAGGTGCCATTGTCGGGCATCCCCAGAATGCGCATGCCGGGTCCCTGAGCCTTGATCTCCGGTCCCCAGTCCAGGCAGGGGTTGATCACCACTGCCTGGTCCAGCAGGTCGGTGGATACGCCGGAGCCGACGGCGGACACTTCGCCTGAACCGTCCGAACCCAGAATTGTGGGAAGCTGGATGTTGGCGTAGAGTCCCTTGCGAATCCAGGCGTCGCGGTGGTTCAGCGCGGCCGCCTTCAGACGGACCAGCACCTCGCCGGCTCCGGGAACCGGATCGGCAACCTCTTTCCACAGCAGCTTTTCCGGACCACCCAACTCCTTCAGCACGATTGCTTTCATTACAGTCACCTCACCCCTATTGGCGCCGCGGCCTGACTCAGGCCTCCTTGAGCCAGCGGTAGATTTCCCCGAGCCGAGGACGTTTGCCAACCATCAATGAAGCCGTCCGAAAGAGCCGGGCGGCTCCCTTGACGGCCAGGAAGATCCCCAGAATCAGCACGGCCGTGGAGACCAGCACATCCACCAGCGGGACCTCGTCGGTGCTTAGCCGCAGCAGCATGGTGACCGGCGCCGTCAAGGGGAAGAACGAAAAGGAGCGGGCCAGCCAGGAATGGGGCTGCTGCATGAGGGACGCGACCAGAAACATCGGAATCATGCTGGTCATTGTCCAGACAACCGACAATTGCTGGCTTTCCTGGGAGGTGTTGCCCAGCAGGCCGGTGCCCGCCATGAGGCCGGCAAACAGGAGATAGCCCAGGACCACGTACATCAGGCTCAAAAGAATCTGTCCGGGAGACAGGGTCATCAGGGTCAATATCAGGCTGGCAGGCAGTACCAGCAGCACCACGTAAAAAACAACCTGCAGCAGACCGGCCGCGCCCAGGCCCATCATCTTGCCTGTCAGGAGTTGGGTGGGAGTCACCGACGAAAGGAGGATCTCCATGACCCGGTTCTGCTTCTCTTCGGCAATGCCCTGCAGAAGGTAGCCTGAAGACATGAAGATGGAAATCGTC
Source organism: Terriglobia bacterium (assembly GCA_963665655.1). Lineage (GTDB taxonomy): Bacteria > Acidobacteriota > Terriglobia > Versatilivoradales > Versatilivoraceae > Versatilivorator. The sequence continues at coordinate 365,582 of OY762429.1, read as the reverse complement.
AAGAGAAAAAACATGATAAAGGGTCCCAGGAACCGCCCGACTCGCTTCAGCAGGTTGCCCTCAGGCTGGATCCGACCCTGTCTTGAGACTTGCATTTCCTTGAATCGGCCCGGCGTCAGGACCCTGGCGACGACTTCTTCTTCCAGCCGCCCACTGACCAGACTGGCTCGCAGCAGTGTGCTCAACTGCCTCCGTCCGGTTCGGGTCAGTTGAGAGAAGATGCCCTTTTCAGCCGCGTAGACGGCGATTTCGCCGCTCTGCAGATAATCGGCTTCCAGCAGAAAGACAGCACTGAGATCGCCCTTTCCGAGGTCCGCCAGGGCCTTGTCGAGATCGTCATAGGCCGCGAGCTCGGTGTGAACCCCGACACCGGGCACCGGGAGTGGATTGGTTGAACCGTTCGGCCTGGTGGCTGCCTGCAAGCGGAAGTCCAGAACGCGGGCGCGGTCGACGACACCGGCCGGACCTTGATTGGCCTGCAAATCGCGGAAGGTCTCCCTGGACAGCATGCTGGCCGCAAAGAGTCCGCCGATCATGATCAGCGGCAGTCCAAACAGCGTGAACAGGTAACCCTTGCGGGTCACCGTCACCAGGAACTCCCGCTTGGCTATGGCCCAGACCTTGTTCATGAGCTGTCCCGCACCACCCGAATGAAAATCTCGTCCAGCGGGGTTCTGGCGCGCTGGAACGATTCGACCTCGGCGCCCGACTCCACCAGCCAGCGGAGGAATCGTGCCGGTTCCACTCCCTGCTTCAGGTAAACGGTAGTTGCAGCGTTGCGGCCGGTGAAACGGTCGATGAGCTCGCACGTCCGGTAGTCCGCCCCGGAACGCACCAGGAACGAAGGCTCGGAGTGGCGGTTCTGAATCTCCTCGAGGTCTCCATAGAGCACCTGGCGTCCCCGATTGATCATGAAGACCCGGCGGCACAGCGATTCCACCAGCGACATCTGGTGCACGGACAGCACCACTGTCTTCCCCTCGGCGGCCAGTTCCTGAATGGACCGGACCAGCAGATGAACGTTGATCGGATCCAAGCCGGTGAAGGGTTCGTCCAGGATGAGGATGTCGGGGTCGGAGACAACCGTGGCGATGAATTGGACTTTTTGCTGGTTGCCCTTGGAGAGCTCCTGGACGGGGCGGTTCCTCAGATCGTCGATCTCCAGTCTCTTGAGCCAATCCCGAGCATTGCTTCGGACCCGTTCGATGGAGACGCCCTTGAGCGTCCCCAGGTATTCCAGAACCGCCGTCACCTTCTGCCGGAAATAGAGGCCGCGCTCTTCAGGCAGATAGCCGATCCGGTTCTTGTGGGTCTCTGAAATGGGCTGCCCCTGGATTCGAATGGATCCGGCGTCCGGGCGAATCAGGTCGAGAATGAGGCGGATGAGGGTGGTCTTGCCGGCCCCGTTCGGTCCCAGCAGACCGAAGATTTCGCCCCTGCCGATCTCAAAGGAAGCGCGATCCACCGCAACCACCGAACGGAAGTTCTTGCTGACGTCCTGAACCGAAATGATGGCGTTGGGCCCAACCATGAGCGGCATACCTTATCACGATGGCCGTACCCGGTCTAAGGCAATATTCTTTCCCGCGAGGCACCGACTCTTGGGTGTCCATTTCGACGGCTTTTGACTATAATGTCCCGGTTTTTTTGGGGACCGAAAACGCCGCTTCCGGACCGATTTCGGCAGGGAAGCGCCTTTCGCCGGGACCAGGCTCCGGCATTGCTCGACGGGGAAGCTCCGGTCGTTAAACAATCCATGGCAACCGAGTCAACGGGTTCCAAGAGAACAGGGCTGAAACGCGTGCGCTCGAAGAGGGCTCTGGTGATCGAGGGCCTGTTCCTGATGGGCTTGTGGCTCCATCTCAGCGGCCGCTTCGACCCCTTCCACCTGGCGTTGGGCGTGGGCTCGGTCTTGTTGGTGATGTGGATCAATGCTCCCCTCAAGCAGACCCAACTCTACAGTGGGGATACCTTTGCCTGGGACCGGGCCGACTACTGGGCCCTGCTGGCCTATTTGCCCTGGCTGGGGTGGGAGATCCTGTTGGGCAGCATTCAGGTGGCCTACCTGGTGTTGCACCCCAGGATGCCGGTGGAGCCTTGCCTGATTTACTTCCGGGTGAATCTGCCCAACCTGGCGGCTCGGGTGACGCTCGGCAACTCCATCACCCTGACTCCGGGCACGGTGACGATCCGAATCCGGGGGAATGAATTCGTGGTCCATGCACTGACCCGGGAATCGGCGGAAAGCCTGGTGCATGGCACCATGCCGCTACGCATTTCGAGGATCTTCAACGGTCCTCGAGAGCATGTGGTCAGTCAAGTCCGAGTGGTCAAGCTGGACGGCTCATCCGCAAATTGATGCAAGACGTCTTTCTCTACCTCGCCATCGTCCTGTCCGTCATCATTCCCCTGCCCTTCTACCGCGTGTTGAAGGGACCCACCATATTTGACCGGCTCCTGGGTGCAAGTGCCATTGGCACCAAGACGCTGGTGCTGGTCTGTCTGATCGGCTTTCTCTACGGGCGGATCGAGTTGTTTGTCGATATCGCCCTGGCCTACGCCGTCCTGAACTTCATCGGTCTGGTCGCCGTGGCCAGGTACTTCCAGAGCCACCCCAAGGAAAGATGAGCACCTTCAGAGAACTGCTGGCATTGACGATGGTCTTCGCGGGGAGTTTCTTCCTGCTGGTGGGCAGCGTGGGAATTCTTCGCCTGCCGGACATTTTCTGCCGAACCCACGCCACCAGCAAGAACGATACCCTGGGCATCTTGCTGGCCGTAGGAGGCTTGGCGGTGTTCGAGGGGTTTACGCTGACAAGCCTCAAGCTGGTCACGGCCCTGGTCTTTGTGGCCCTGGCCTACCCTATCGGGTCTCATGTCCTGGTCAACGCCGCCGCACGCTTCCATTGGCGGCGACGGCCCGGCGGCGCCCCGCGGCGTGAAACAGGAGAGAGTCCGTAATGTACTTGGGACTGGAGACCGCCCTGGGCTTGCTGTTGCTGGCTTCAGCGCTGATTGCTCTTCGCTTGAAGAACCTGTTGGCGGCGGCGGTGACCCTTTCGGTTTTCAGTTTCATATCGGCCTTGATCTACCTGGTGATGGGGGCGGTCGACGTGGCCTTTACCGAAGCCGTGGTGGGCGCCGGCATCACGGGAGTGCTGTTCATCGTGGTCCTTTTCCATACCTCCCGCCGGAGCATCGATTGAGAAAGGTTTCTCTGATCGCGTTGGTCCTGTTTGGCGCCCTGCTGCTCTATGCCTCATCCGGTCTGCCCGGCCACGGTGATCCCGACGGTCCCAGCCACCGGGAGCGGAGCCGGGTGGGCTCCCCCGCCGCGGCGGCCCACTATATTCGTCATGCCCAAGGGGATGCGGCCTCCCCCAACATCGTGACCGTGGTTCTGGCGGACTACCGCAGCTTCGACACGCTGGGAGAGACGATCGTGGTCTTGACCGCCGGACTGGTGTGCACCCTGATTCTCAGACGGAGCCCATGACCTCCAGTTCCAGAAATCCGATTCTGATCACCGCCAGCCGGCTGCTGGCTCCCTTCATACAGTTGTTCGCCCTGTACGTAATCTTTCACGGCCACTTCGGCCCCGGGGGAGGATTCCAGGGAGGCGCGATGCTGGCCGCCAGCATTCTGATGCTTCGGCTCTCGGTGGGTGCGGAGAGGTCGGAACTCAAATTCAGGAAGTCCTGGGGCACGCCGGTAGGGGCGCTGGGAGCCATGATCTTTGCCGGCACTGGCCTTCTCACCCTCCTGATGGGCGGCCGGTTCCTGGAGTATCGCTTTCTGCCGCTTCCGGATCTGAGCCGGGCCGAGCTTCATTCGGCCGGGATTCTCCTGATCGAGGTCGGGGTGAGCCTGGCTGTCATGGCGGTCCTGGTGGCCATTTATGACGACATCATGGAGGGGCCCGGTGGAAATTGAGTTCATCGCGGGTCATGGCCTTTACTGGATCATCTCTCTGCTGCTGTTGGTGGGGCTCTACGGGATGCTGGCCAAGCGCAACCTGGTCAAGAAACTGGTAGGCATGAATATCTTCCAGACCTCCATCATCCTGTTCTACATTGCCATCGCCTCCAAGAGGAACGCTACCGTTCCGGTCATTGACGCCACCTTGGGTTCGGTGGACCCTGCTCACTACATCAATCCGTTGCCGCACACCTTGATGCTGACGGCCATCGTGGTGAGCGTGGCCACCACCGGAGTGGGCTTTGCGCTGCTCATCAGCATCTTTCGGCGCTACAGGACCCTGGATGAAGATACGTTGTTGAAACGCATGAGATGATCGAAGCCAACCTGCCCCTGCTGGTCCCGCTCACCCTTCTCATTCCTGCCCTTCTCATCCCCTTGATTGGCGTCCGGGCTCCCGGCGCCGCCTACCCCCTGGCGTTGGCCGCAGTCCTGGCTTCCATTCCCATTGCGGGTTTCGGGCTGATCCGGGTGATCGAGGGCGGGCCGGTCGCCTACACTCCGGGGGGATGGGAAGCTCCAATCGGAATCGAGTTGGTGCTGGATCCGCTGGCGTCCTTCCTGACGCTGGTGGTGACGGTGGTTTCCTGCCTGGTGTTGATTCACGCCCGCCACGTAGCGTCGGTGGAGCACCCGGACAAGCGGGTCCCCTACTACAGCCTGGTGCTGCTCCTGCTGGCCGGGTTCTGCGGGATCCTGTCGACCGGAGATCTTTTCAATCTCTATGTCTTCCTCGAGATCAGCTCTCTTTCGGGCTACGGATTGGTAGCCATCGGGGACAAACGGTCGCCGGTATCGGCCTATCGCTACCTCATTCTGGGTAGCGTCGGAACCGGTTTCTACCTGCTGGGCATCGGCTTCATCTATGTCATGAGCGGGTCCCTGAACATGGCCGACCTGGCTCGAATCCTCCCGCATATCCTCGACCAGCCGACCGTGCTGTCAGGATTGATTCTGATGGTGACCGGCATCGGTCTCAAGATGGCACTCTTCCCGCTGCACTTCTGGCTGCCGGACGCCTATTCCAGTGCGTCCTCGCCCACCTCGGCGCTGCTGGCGCCGTTGGGTACCAAAGTGGGCGCCTATATCCTCATTCGAGTTCTATTCTTTGTCTTCGATCCCGCCGAGGTGGAGCAGAGGGTGCCCATCGCCTCCGTAATCGCCTGGCTCTCGGCGGCTGGAGTCCTTTACGGGTCGCTCATGGCCCTGGCCCAGCAGGAGCTCAAACGAATGCTGGCCTATAGCAGCATCGCACAGATCGGATATATCGGGCTGGGTCTGGGGATGGCCAATCCCCTGGGTTTCACCGGGGCGGTGCTCCATATCCTGAATCATGCGCTCATGAAAGCTGCCCTCTTCCTGGTCGCAGGCAATTTGCGGGTACAGCTCGGCCATTCCAATATCGCGGCCATGGACCAGCGACTGAGCCGTCAGATGCCCTGGTCGATGGCTGCGCTTGTGGTTGCGGCCTTGTCCATGATCGGGCTGCCGCCGACGGCGGGATTTTTCAGCAAGTGGTACCTGGTGTTGGGAGGCATCCAGGGATCCAACTGGGTTTTTGTGGCCGTCATACTGCTGGGGGGATTGCTGAACGCCATCTACTTCTTCAGAGTGGTTGAAAGGGTGTATCTCCCGTTTCGAAGAGGACTGTCGGACCCGGCCGCCGCAGACGGAGGCCGGGAGGTTGTGGAAAGCGGGGAAGCCAGGTTCTCCATGCTGGCTCCCACGCTGGTTCTGGCGGGAGCACTCCTGGTACTGGGCCTTGCGAGCTCATTCCTGGTGAATCGAGTGATTCATCTCATGATTCCGCCAGGCCTTTAGTTCGCATCGCGAGCCCGAGCCGATCGTTTCGCTCGAGAGCCAACCGTTCATGAACGACTTGTTGACCTATCCCTCGACCGTACCGCTGCTGGCCATCCTGGTTTCCGCGGCAAGCGTGCCCTTGATCGGGATGAGCGCGCGCCTTCCCAACCTGCGGGAATTCTGGACGCTGCTGGCCGCCGGCGCCAAGTTCGCGCTGGTGCTGTCGCTTCTCCCCTCGGCGCTGGTGAACCGGGTGGCGGAGACCCGGCTGTTTCAGATTTCACCCGGAATCGACCTGACCCTGCGGGCCGATGCGTTCGGGGTTTTCTTCGCGCTGATCGCTTCCGGCCTCTGGATATTGACTTCGTTCTATTCCATCGGATACGTCCGGGGCCTCAAGGAAAAGCACCAGACCCGCTACTTTGCCAGCTTTGCCCTGTGCCTTTCCGCGACTCTGGGCGTGGCCTTCGCCGCCAACCTGCTGACCTTCGTCATTTTTTTCGAAGTCCTCACCATTTCCACCTATCCGTTGGTGATTCACAAGCAAACCCCTGAGGCCATCGCGGCCGGCCGCAAGTATCTGGCCTTCACACTGACGGCGGGGGTGGTGCTGGTGGCCGCCATGGCCGCCACGCTGCAGTTGACGGGAACTCTGGAATTTCAGTCGGGCGGCCTGCGCGCCTTTCAGGGCCTGTCACCGGTCGAGGTCAAGATCCTGTTCGGGATGTTTCTGGCAGGAGTGGGGGTGAAGGCGGCCATCATGCCCCTGCACGCCTGGTTGCCCGCGGCCATGGCGGCGCCCACCCCGGTCAGTGCCTTGCTTCACGCCGTGGCCGTCGTAAAATCGGGGGTATTTGGAGTGGTTCGAGTGGTGGGCTTCGTCTTCGGTCCGGAGACGCTCGGTCGATATGGACTCCATGAGGTCATGCTCTGGCTTGCCGGCAGCACCATTCTGCTGGCCTCCTGCCTGGCCTTTGCCGAGGACAACTTGAAACGGCGCCTGGCCTACTCCACCGTCGGCCACCTCTCATACGTGGTATTGGGGGCCGGGCTTCTCTCTCCGAGCGGTCTTGTCGGCGGGCTGCTGCACATTGCCAACCACGCCACCATGAAGATCGTCCTGTTCTTCTGTGCCGGCGCCATTTACGTGAATGCCCGCAAGGAAAAAATCAGTGAACTGGACGGCATCGGCCGGGCCATGCCCTGGACCATGGGGGCTTTTGCCCTGGCCTCGCTGGGCTTGGCAGGGGTGCCTCCGGTCAACGGATTTGTCAGCAAGTGGGTCCTCGGGCTGGGCGCCCTGGAAGCAGGCAGCGTTGCGGTTGCAGCGATACTGCTGATCAGCGGTCTGCTCAATGCCGGGTACTTCGTGCCCATCGTCTACCGGGCCTTCTTCAGGCAGTCCGAACACTTCAGGTCCATGGGGGAGGCGTCCGCCTGGATGGTAGTCCCCTTGATTCTGGCTGCCTGTTTGTCGGCATTGCTGGGCCTGATGCCGGATCTGTTCTTCCACTTCTTCACTCTGGCGCAGCAGATTGCCGCCCAGGTCTTGGAGGTCTCAAACCCATGAAACGGTGGCACTGGATTTCGCTGGCGGTGGTCATGATCGCTTCCCTGGTTCTGGAACGGGTGGCTGTCCATCACCACTCGGAGGCTTCCCACTGGTGGGTGCATATTCCCGGTCTTTACGGATGGCTCGGTTTCCTCGGCTGTATCGGGATCATTGTCGGGTCCAAGCTGCTGGGCCGCAAGTGGCTGCAAAAGGACGAGCACTATTACGATGGCGAGTGAACTGATCCTGCATCCTGCTTTCCTGGTGTTGCTGGGCGTCGTGGTACTTCCGTTGCTGCCACCCGGAGCCAGGGGCAAGGCCTTTCCGCTCTTTCCCTTGGCCGCTCTCTGGGTTTGCTGGAAACTCTCGGCCGATCACAGCGTCTCCATCGAGTTCCTGGAGTACCGTTTGTCGATCCTGCAGGTAGACCGTTTGAGCCGGATTTTCGGCATCGTCTTCTCGCTGATCGGCTTCGCCGGGGGCCTTTTCGCCCTCCACCTGAAGGATGTTCGCCAACAGGTCGCTGCCTTGCTCTATGCCGGCAGCGCACTGGGCCTGGTCTTCTCCGGGGATTGGCTGACCCTCTTTCTCTTCTGGGAACTGACCGCCCTTTCGTCGACGGTTCTGATCTGGTCCCGGCAGGGGACTGGATCCAGGGTGGGTTTGCGGTATTTGCTGGTCCACCTGCTTGGAGGCAGCCTGTTGCTGGCCGGGATCCTGGGGCAGGTGCACGCCACCGGGGGCATTGCCCTTCAACTGCTGGAGGCCGGTCGGCTGTCCTCCTGGCTGATCCTGGGGGGCATTGCCGTCAACGCCGCCATTCCTCCGCTCCACGCCTGGCTGGCCGACGCCTATCCCAAGGCCACCGTGACCGGTGCGGTCTTCCTGAGCGCTTTCACCACCAAGTCGGCGGTGTACCTGCTGGCCCGAGTGGCGCCGGGTTGGGAGATACTGATTATCCTGGGAGTCACCATGGCTCTCTACGGGGTCGTATTCGCTGTCCTGGCCAACAACATCCGGGAGATCCTTGCCTACCACATCATCAGCCAGGTGGGGTACATGGTTGCGGGAGTCGGTGTCGGAACGCCGCTGGCCCTCGCCGGTGCCGTTGCCCACGCCTTCAGCCATATCCTCTACAAGGCTCTCCTGTTCATGGGCGCCGGAATGGTCCTGCAGGCGACCGGCAGGAGTCGGCTCACCGAACTGGGAGGATTGGGCGGGAAGATGCCTCTGACGCTGTGGCTTTACATGGTGGGCGCCTTCTCCATTTCGGGCTTTCCACTCTTCAATGGCTTTATCAGCAAGTCGATGGTGGTCAGCGCCGCTCTCGAGGCCCAATACCAGGCGGCCTACCTGCTTCTGCTCCTGGCATCGGTGGGAACCTTTCTCTCGATCGGCCTCAAGCTTCCCTATTTCACCTGGTTCGGCCGAAGCCGGCCGCAGGTGGAGGTGTCGCGCCCCCCCCTCAACATGCACCTGGCCATGGGGTTGTTGGCCCTGCTTTGTATTGGCTTCGGAGTCTTTCCCTCGCTGTTGTACGCCGAGCTGCCTTACGGTGCGAGCTACCGGCCCTACACCGTCCCTCACCTGGTGGAGAGCATTCAATTGCTCGCCGCAACCTTTTTCGGGTTCTGGTGGTTCCGCTCCAAGCTGGCCGGTCAGCCGACGTTGACACTGGACACCGACTGGTTCTATCGTCGACCGGCAGGCTGGGTTCGTCGATGCCTGGTTGACGGTGTAAGCCAGCTCTTCGATCGGGCCGACGCCGGAATTCTGGCTGGTATCGGTTGGCTGGCGCCGAGATTCCGGAACCCCGCCCCGTGGTTTGGCCGGGGGGCGGAGCGCGGGCAGGGGCCTGCAACCCCCAGCGGCGACCCCGATGCGACACGGCCCAGACTGGAGTTCGCCGTGACCCTGATTCTCCTCAGTGTGCTCCTGTTCACGGCATCCGCTTTCTTCCGATAGATCGGCTGGGAATGTATGAGGTCGCCCATGAACATGAGTGTTTTCTACCCGGCCCCCGAGGGATTGCCGGTGCCGGTCAATCCCCCCAGGGGAGATGACGGAATCCACCGCCTGGTGAGCGGCACGGACTGGCGCCAGGTGCTTCAGTTGGAGTCGGATCTCCTGATCCGCGCCGGAGCCCTCTGGCTATACGGTTTCCTGGACGAGGCTCACCGTCTGACCCAACAGGACTCTTCCCCGGAAGGGGCCTACTGGCATGCCCTGGTGCATCGCAGTGAGGGGGACTTCAACAATGCTCTCTACTGGTTCCGCCGCGCCGGCGCCCATCCTGTCCAGGCCCGGTTGAGGGCGAGGGTCCGGGAGGCGATGAAAGAGCGGGGCTCGGAGGGTTGGCAGACCCTGGTGGAAACACCGCGGTGGGAGCCCGCTCAATTGGTGGAAATGTGTGAAACGTCATCCCGGGTTGAGCCGGCCCCTCCCGCGGTCCTGCGAGAAGTGGTCCGGATGGAATACAATCTCCTGATGGAATACGTCCTGGACCAGGCCCGCTCGTGAGTCCCTCCGTCTGATTAGGGCCTGTTAACACTAAACAGCAAAACCATGCTATCCTTGACGGATGGAACTCACCGAAGCGCAGTACCAACGGATCGCCTCGGTCCTGCCAGTGCAACGAGGCAACGTCAGCCTGTCGAACTTGCAGGTGCTCAACGCCATTCTCTATATGGCCGAACACGGCTGCAAGTGGCGGGGATTGCCGCCTCGGTTCGGCAACTGGCATACCATCTATACCCGAATGAATCGCTGGTCGAAAAACGGGGTCCTGGACCGAGTCTTCGAACACCTGCAGCGGGAAAAGATCCTGCACATCAAGCTGGAGGTGTTATCGATCGACAGCACCGCAGTCAAGGTCCATCCCGATGGGACCGGCGCCTTAAAAAAAACGGCCCTCAGTCCATCGGCAAGTCCCGAGGGGGTTGGACCAGCAAAATTCATCTGGTTGCCTCGGATGCTGGAACGGCTCTAAGGGTGTCGCTGTCTCCCGGACAGGCTCACGACGCCCCGGAAGGCCGCAAGCTTCTCCAAGACCTGGGTCCTCAGTTCCAGACCCCGTTTCTGGTGATGGACCGTGCCTATCAAGACAACCAGACGCGGCAACTGGCCTCGGCATTGGGCTATACCCCGGTGGTCCCACCGCTACGGACCCGGGTGGACCCCTGGGAGTATGACCGCCAGATTTACAAGAGGCGCAACGAAGTCGAGCGTTTGTTCCGTCGGTTGAAGGGCTATCGCCGCATTTTCACTCGCTACGAGAAACTCGATGCCCTCTTCCTCGGATTTATCTTGTTTGCTCTCATCTTCGAGGCGCTTCGCTAGTGTTAACAGGCCCTAGTCAGACAAATTCGCTCCCCGCCTTGTCGGGCTGACTTATGGTCCTTCTCGATCAGTCCGTCCCGTCGCGAGCGCCCGCTGTGCCCAAATCTCCGATGCGGCCTTTGGTGTAGGCGTCGACCTTGACTAGATCTCTGATTCAAATGGAGCCCCTCTGTTGTTTCAGAAAAGCGGCCAAGCGATTCTCGAAGACCGGATCGGACCGGAGGTTCTTCAGTTGCAGCGACGATTGGAAGGAGGGGGGCAAGGCTCGCCTGGGAACCAGTCCGACGATTTCACTGTCCGACACCCGGGTTCCCAGCCGCTCGGCCTCCCGTCGGACGACCTGGAAGACCCTTTGGATCGAGCTGATCTCGAAGTCGGTCAGGTTGATGGACACTTGGACCCGGTGCCTGGTCTTCAGGCTCACTCCGATTGCCTTGACATGGGGGAGTCCACCGCTGGATGAGCGGATCTTGCGGGCAATATGCCTGGCCGGGCGGACGTCCAAGGTCGCCAGGTTGACGTTCCAGGCGATCAGGAACTTGCGAGCGCCGACAGCCGTCGCACCGGCGGTGGGGTGGAGTCCGGGGCCACCGAAGTCGGGCCGTCGTCGGGTCGGTCCGGCCAACTCGGAACGCAGACCCTCAAACTGGCCGCGGCGCACACTCTCCAACCGGGCCCGTTCAGGTTGCAGGGCCGCGGCTCCGTAGAGATAGACCGGGATGCCGAAACGGCGGTAGGCTTCCTGCCCCACGGCTTGCGCCATCAGCGCGCAATCCTGCAGGGTCACGTTACTGACCGGGACGAAGGGAACCACGTCGGCGGCTCCGATGCGTGGGTGGACGCCGGAATGCCGATTGAGGTCGATCAGTTCAGCCGCTTTGCCCATCCCCCTCAAGGCCCCCTCGGCGACCCCTTCTCTGTCGCCCACAAAAGTAATGACGGCCCGGTGGTGGTCTGCGTCCATGGTGCGGTGCAGGATCCCGACGCCCGCAACCGAGTCGATGGCGGAGGCGATGCGGTCGATCACCCGTGGATCTCGCCCCTCGCTGAAATTGGGGACACATTCAACGATCGTTTTCATGGTGCACCCGGCGACCTGCGCAAATGGGGCGTTCAGGGTTGCAGGCTATGCCGAAGCCTTCAGCAGAGAGGCATATTCCTCGGGGAGGGTCTTGGGTCTGCCGTTCCGGTCCAGGACGATATGGGTGGTGCTGCCCGTGGCGACCAGAACGCCGCTGTTCTTCTTGATAATCTCGTAGCGAAAGTTCAAGGTCCGCTTGCGCAAGGATTCGACGGCGGTGCGAATCTGCAGGACCTCGTCGTAGAGAGCCGGGGAATGGTAACGGCAGCGGGCTTCCGCCACGGCCAGGTAGGCCTGGGCCTTGGCCTCCATTTCGGCATAGGAGAATCCACAGTCACGGCATACCTCGGAGCGCCCGACCTCGAACCAGACCAGGTAGTTGGAGTAGTAAGCCACTCCCATCTGGTCCGTTTCCGCATAGCGAACCCGGATTTCGGTGGTCACCCAACGGATCGGGGACTGAGATGAGCGCCGGAGCCGCTCGGGCATGAGAGTCGCCTGGGAAACGGAGAGTTCTGCCTATGGGGTGGCCGAAGTGGATCCGGAGGCAGAGTTGTCGAACTGCTCGATGATCTCCTGAGTGATCTCTATGGCGGGGTTGACGAAGAAAACCTCCTGAGAAAAGTTCACGATCAAGGAAATTTTCTGGTCCTGGGCATATTTTTCGACCACGGGTCTCAGTTGGCTGGCGATCTGCCGCACGATCTGCTGCTGCATCTCGTTGAACTCTTTCTGAGCATCTTCCTGGTCCCGCTTGAGCTGAGTGTTCTTGGAATCGATATTCTTGGTCAGGGCCCGCTGGGCATCGGGATTCAGAGAGGCTGCCTGCTCAACCAACTGCCGCTGCAGGGTGGAAATCTCGTTGGACTTCTGCTCGAACTCGGTCCGTTTGGCATTCACCCTTTGCTCGAACTCGGCGAATAGCTTCTTGCCGGCGCTGGACTGCCGGATAACGGCCGAGTAGTTGAGCACGGCCACCTTTCCGTTCGAACTCTGGCCCATAGCGGCTGCAGACAGAATTGAAACCCCGGCCAGCAGGCTGAGGATGAAATTTTTGGTCGGCATCGTCACTCCTCACTACAAGGATTGGGGGAGAACCTCACCCATTGCAATATGATACATGTGCGACCGCGATTTTGGCCAGAGCGGAATTCCCGGTCGTAGCCCGCATTTTCCCCAGGGGGCCCTATTGCCGGTCCGATTCCGCCAGAAACCGTACCCTTACGCCCAAGCTCTGCTCCAGAAGGTCTTTACGGGATTCGGCGGTGTAGATCTCCAATGTCACCTCCCGCCGGTCGACGGTCTCCAGGTGAACGGTCAGATTGGCGCCTCGCCGCTCACACCACAGACACCGGATCAGGCTGGCGTGGGTCCGATTCAAACCGTCGGCCACGCGAAGGATTCCGGCCAGCTTTCTGACGATCTGCCGGTCGTCTCCCTTCAAGCGAGCGAACTCGGCATGCTTGAGTTTGGGATCGCTCTTGCGGTGATAGCGGGCGACCTGGGCGATCAGCTCGATTTCACGGTCGGTAAACCCGGTCAGGTACTCCGAGTTGCGGATGATGTAGTAGGAATGGTGGTGATGTTGAGCGTGGGAGATGAAGAGGCCGACGTTGTGGAGGATGGCGGCGGCCTCCAGATACTCCCGGTGCTCATCGTTCAAGCCGTGCAGGTCCCGCAGTTGGTCGAACAACTGCAGGGAGAGTCGGGCTACCTGGTCGGCGTGTTCCTTCTCGTAGTTGCAAGCCTGGGCCAGGTGGACCACGCCGCGATAGCGGATATCCGTCAGGTGAAGGCGGTCTCCGCCGGCCTTGTGCATCGAGTCGAGTATGACGCCCTCTCTCAGGGCGAAGCCGGATACGGTCATCGACCCGATCTGAAACTCGGCAAAGGCCTGCTCCAGGATCAGTGCACCTCCCAGAATGATGTCGACCCGCTTGGGGTCGAGCCCGGCAATCTTTTGACGCTTCTTGAGGGTGTCGGCCCGAATCAACTTCTTGACCAGATCCGAGAGCTCGGAAGAGGAAAAGTTGAAGTTGCTCATCTGGCGGGCAGGGTCGGCGCCGCGCTGTATCTGGATCATCTGGGCCAGATTCAGAATGGTTCCGGAGCTTCCGACAGCCCCCTCGTGCTTCAATTTGCGCAGGGCTCGCGCCATCGGATTCATATAAAACTTGAGGTAGTCTCGGCACTGCTGAATTTTTCGGCCTGATGCGGGTTCCGCTCGAAAGAAACGGTCGGTGATGCGGATGGCTCCCAGCTTGAGGCTGCTGGCCGCCAGGACCTGTCCACGCTTGCCGACCAGAAACTCGCTGCTGCCACCGCCGATGTCGACCAGCAGAGTCTGCTTGTCGAAAATCGGCAGGGCCTGCAGCACGCCCAGGTAGATGAGGCGGGCTTCCTCGAAACCGGAGATGACTTCGACCCGGATGCCGGCTTCGTTCCGGGCCCGGTCGATAAAGACGTCGCGGTTCAAGGCTTCCCGCACGGCGCTGGTGGCCACCGCTCTGACCTCGGCATTGGAGATCCCGGCAATTTGTCGATACCGCTTCAGCGTTTCGATGCCGCGGTCGATGGCATCCTCCTTCAGGGTTTTCATGTCCTTGGAGCCCGAGCCCAGGCGCACCACCTCCTTCTCCTGGGCCAGGATCTCGAACCGGTTGCCGTTTCTGGCCCTGGCGACGACCAGGTGAATGGAATTGGTGCCAATATCGACGGCAGCCCAGTTTCCGTTCATCGAGAGGGTCTTTCCGAAAGGAATGAGTGAGCGAACAGAGGTGGGGCTAAGGAAAATACTTTCCCAGGGATGCGGGAAGTGACTTGATGATGTCGTTGTAGGTCACTGCCACGACCAAGAGGATCACCATGACGACACCCACCTGTGTCACCTTCTCCCGGACGCTCAAGCTGAGGTCGCGTCCGACCAGAGACTCAATCAGAATGATGGTGATGACCCCGCCGTCCAGGATGGGAATGGGCAACAGATTGACGATTCCCAGGTTGATGCTGATCACGGCGATGAACATGATCAAGTCGGAGAGGCCGGACTTGGCGGCCAGGCTGGACTGTCGGGCAATCGCAATGGGACCGCCGACCATGCTCATCGGAGCGGTGCCGCGAAGCAGCCGATGAAGGAACTCGAACAGCAATCCTCCGAAGCGGATGTTCCGATCGATCGAAGCGTTCAGCGCCTCCACCAGGGACAGTTGCTTGACGGTGGTTCTGGCCATGGGGTTCAGCATGACCCCGATCATCCGTCTCTGGGTGGTTTCGTCCACGTATGGGGTGACTTGGAATTCCAGCTCCCGGCCGTTTCGCAGGACCGTAATCGGGATAACCGGCTGCCGGTTCCGGTCCATTGCGTCGACCAGGTCGAGTCCGGCCTGGCTGAGCACCACCCCGCCTACCTTGACCACCTGATCTCCCGGCAAAATGCCGGCTTCGGCGGCGGGTTTGCCTGCCAGCACCTCCTTGACCTGAACCGAGGCCAGCTCGAAGGGGGCAATTCCCAGGTAGCCGGCACTGTCGCGACCGCGGGCCTCGGGAGTCAGAGTCAAGGGGAAGGTCTGTCCTCCTCGCTGGACCTGCAATCGCAAGGGAACTCCGGGACTGATGCTGACTTCCAGAAGGAACTCTTCCCAGGTGGGGCTTTGCCGGGCACCGGCAGCGACGATACGGTCACCCGGCCTGAGATCGGACTTGAGGGCAGGGGAGTCGGATTTGATCAAACCCACCACCACAGGATCCCGGGGCCAGACCGGGACCTCGTATCGGTAGTAGAACAGTCCGGTCAGCAGGACCACCGCCAGCACACCGTTCATGACCGGACCCATCACGGCCACAATGAATCGCTGCCACTTGGGATGGGAAAGGAACTCTTCAACCCCTCCGGTCACGTCGTCGGGGTTCTCACCGGCCATCTTGACGTACCCGCCCAAGGGAATGGCACAAACCTTGTAGTCCGTTTCCCCACGGCGGAAACCAAAAAGGCGGGGACCGAAACCGACCGAAAAGGCCTCGACGCGAATCTTGAAGAACTTGGCTGCGCCGAAGTGGCCCAGTTCATGGACCACCACCACGGTTCCGAACACCACCAGCACAGCCAGAACACCCCACAGGAAATCGATCATTTCAGCCTGCTGTCCGGTTGGGAAGTTGTTGGGACATTGCCCGGAAGACCGTCGGGATCATCGCGCCGGGCGTCCTAACTGAAGTCCTTTTGAATCAAACGGCGGGTTTCCCTTCGCACCGATTCATCATACTCCAGAATTTCCGCGATCGAGGAGAATTCGCCCACCCCGTTCGCCCGCTCCATCATTTTGGCGACGATCCGCGGAATTCCAGGGAAGTCGATCTTTTTCTGCAGGAAGGCTTCTACCGCCACCTCGTCCGCCGCGTTGAGTGTGCAGGGCAGCGCCCCCAATTCGCGAGCAGCCTGGTAGGCCAGGTCCAGGCAGGGAAATTTGCCCGAATCGGGAGGCATGAACTCCAACTTGGCCACCTGGTTCAGATCCAGGCTCGGCCTGAGCCCCGGCAGACGCCGGGGGTAATTGAGCGCATACAGGATGGGTTGACCCATGTCGGTGATCCCGAGCTGAGCGATCATGGATCCGTCCACAAACTCCACCATGGAGTGGACAATGGACTGAGGATGGACCCAAACCGAGATCTGGCCGACATCCAGGTCGAAAAGCCAGCGTGCTTCCAGGACCTCCATGCCCTTGTTCATCATGGTCGCCGAATCGACCGTGATGCGGGCCCCCATTTTCCAGGTGGGATGCCGCAGGGCCATCTCGGGCGTGACCCGGCTGAGCTGCTCGCTGCCGTACCCCAGAAAGGGGCCCCCGGATGCGGTAAGGATCACTCGTGCGACTTCATCGGCACGACCGCAACGCAGACACTGGTGGATCGCGTTGTGTTCGCTGTCGACAGGGATGATCTGCACGCCGTTGCGCTGAGCCAGCTCCGTCACCAGTGCGCCCGCAACCACCAGCACTTCCTTGTTGGCCAAGGCGATCTGCTTTCCGCTTTCGATGGCCCGGCAGGTGGGAGCCAGCCCGGCGACTCCCACAATAGAGCTCACCACCAGGTCGGTTTCGGGGTGGGTAGCCACGCCCAACAGGCCTTCCTCCCCGATCGCGATCTCCGGATGGGTTGACGGATCCAGGTGTTTGAGATTTTGGGCCAGTTCCGCTGCTGCTTCCGGGGTGGATACGGACACAAGTTCGGGGTGGAACCTTCCGACCTGATCGGCCAGTTCGGTCGTGTTTCGGCCGGCGGCCAGGGCAATCACCCGAAACTCGCCGGGCAGTTCTTCCACCACCTTCAGACAGTTCCGGCCCACCGAACCGGTTGACCCTAGCAAGGATATTGTTTTCATGACCGTGAGAAATGCGGGCTTAGGCCTGTCCAGTCAGTCGCAGGTAAAAATACAGCAACGGGGAAGCGAACAAGACCCCGTCGATACGATCCAGCATTCCGCCGTGCCCGGGCAATAGTTCAGACGATTCCTTGGTTCGAGCGCCACGCTTCATGGCCGACTCGGCCAAATCTCCCACCTGGCCGGCGACCCCCAGGGAGCAGCAGAGGAGAACGCGGGGAATCAGGGGGACCTGGGGAATCAGAACCTGGCTGGTCAGCGCCGCCAGGCCGTTTCCCAACAAGGCGCCAATAGCCCCCTCCCAAGTTTTTCCGGGGCTGATTCTGGGAGCCAGGCGGTGCTTTCCCAGCAGGCTTCCGATGGTGTAGGCGGCTGTGTCCCCCAGCCAGATCGTCAGCAAAAGAAACAGGATCCACGAGGGCCCGTCACCTTGGGGGCGGTTGTGGATGGCCAGGAGAAGTCCCAGGGTGGTGGAGACATAGACGAGGCCCAGCAGGGTCACCCCGCAGCTTGGCAGTGTTTCCTGCAGCTTGCGCCCTCGCCGGAGGGCCAGGACGAGACAGGTCGCCGCCGCCAGCATCAACAGCCAGAAAACCCCCGAGTGGTCGTCCGGAGACCCATAGAAGCTACCCGCCAGCAGGAGCGAAAAAGCATGGGCGGCTGCTCGAAAGACATGGATGCCGGTGTCTCTGGACAGGCGAAAGAACTCCTCCAGAGCAATGGCCGCCACCCCTGCGATGAGCGCAAGGAAGCACCAGGGCGGAAGGTAACCGACCACTCCGATCAGTGGGGGGACCAGCACGACGGCTGTAAGCCAGCGTTTCATGGATTCGCCAAGCCTCCATAACGCCGCTCCCGGGATTGGTAGGAAAGTACCGCCCTGAAGAAATCCTTCCTTCGGAAATCGGGCCACAGGGTCTTGGTCACCCAGATTTCGGAATAGGCAATCTGCCACAGCAGAAAGTTGCTGATGCGCAGCTCCCCGCTGGTCCGGATCAGCAGATCCGGATCCGGCTGTCCGGCGGTATAGAGGCATTGGGCGATGGACTGTTCGTCGATGGTGGTCTCCTCCCGCCCGCCATTCTTGCGTTGCTGCCACAGTGCATTGAAGGCATCGACCAGTTCCGCGCGACCGCCATAGTTGAGCGCGACGTTGAAGCGCAAACCCCGGTTTCCGGAGGTCTTATCCCTGGCCCATTGAAGCTCCCGCTGAATGGAGGGGTCCAATTCCTGAGTCCGCCCCAAGGTCCCAAAACGGATGTCATTGGCCATTAAATTGGCAATTTCCTTGTTCAGGTATTCCTTGAGCAAACTCATCAAGGTGACGACCTCGCTTCGCGGGCGCTTCCAGTTCTCGATGGAGAAGGCGTAGAGGGTCAGGATTCGCAGCTTGAGACGAGCCGCGGTCTCCACCGTCTCTCGCACCGATGCAATTCCCGCCCGGTGCCCGGCCACCCGAGGCAAGCGGCGTTGTTGGGCCCAGCGGCCGTTCCCGTCCATGATGATGGCTACATGCTGAGGAATGCTGTCGAGGTCGAGCTGATCGAAAAGCCGACGGTCTTCTGCGTCCTCCCCCCAGTAGGGAGCGAAGTTGCGTTGGATTTCCCGACTGTTTCCTGACATGAGCCTCATCCCGACTGAGCTGGCGTCGAGCAACGCCCACCACGGAAGATGGTTGGGAGTGGGTCAGGGCAACGCCATGGCCACGACGATATGCGCCGGCGGTGCAGGGGAGCCGGCTTGGCGATCCGGCGCGTCTTGATCGTGGGGGATTGGGTGTGCGATTGAGACAGATCACTCCCCCTGGTGAGAAATGCGGGCTAATAGCCGACCCAAACCAGGAAGAGACCCTTGGCTGGAGCGGTCGGGCCAGCTCTGGAACGGTCTTTCGATTCCAGAATGGCAGGGATGGCTTCCACCGGGAGCTTGCCCCTGCCCACTTCCAAAAAGGTGCCGACCAGATTCCTGACCATGTGATGCAGAAACCCGTCGGCACAAACGTTATATTCCAGGAGTTTTCGCCGGGTGTCAAACACAAAAAGGGAGGTGGTAATTCGCCGTATCTTGCACTTCGCCTGGCTGTCGGCGTCGCAAAAAGCGCTGAAGTCCCGTTTTCCCACCACCATCTCGGCGGCTCGATTCAACTTCTCATAGTCGAGCCTGCGGTGGAAGTGGTGGACATAGGGGTATTCGAAGGGAGGGCACCAGGAGGTGTTCAAGATTCGATAGCGATAGTGTTTGGTTCGGGCATGGTGTCGGGCATGGAAATCGGCAGCGGCCTTCTCGATTCCGGTAACCCGGATTGTTGCCGGCAGACGAGAGTTCAAGGCCTTCCACAGACTGGGCAGTTCCAGGCGCGAGGTCGTATGGAAATGACAAACCTGGGCCAGCGCATGAACTCCTGCGTCGGTTCTTCCGGAGCCGCAAACATGGACCGGCTCCTGCACAATGCTCTCCAGCGTCCGGGTCAACTCACCCTGGATGGTTCGGAGTCGCGGCTGTATCTGCCATCCGTGATAGCCTGTTCCATCGTACTGGACCTCCATCCGGAGGTTTCGCGGACGTGACTGCTGGCCTGGCGAGGAGTCATCGCGGCCTGGCGTGGGGGCTGGGTCGGAGTGCATCTCCATTGGATTTCGCACCGGGCTTGACCGACCCGCGGATCAGGCGCGACTGCCGGGTTTTTGGGGCTTGGATCCGGACTTGCAAAGCGGACACTTTTCGGGCAGGAAGGTTGGAATATTCAAGCTCCAAAGGCAGTGGTGGGTCACACCCGCAAGGGCCTTTCCACCGCTTCGATCGATGATGGAGGCCACAGCTACCGGAATGGCGCCGTGGTCTTCAACCAGGGCCATCGTCTCTCGGGTCGATCCACCGGTGGTGACGACGTCGTCTGCGATGAGAGCTTTCTCCGCCTCGCGGATCGTGAAGCCGCGACGAAGTCTGAGAACATCACCCACCCGTTCCGCGAACACCGCTCGGCACCCGAGGCTGCGACCGAGTTCGTGTCCGATGATAATGGCTCCCATGGCCGGGGAAACGACCAAGTCGGGCTTGTGCGAGTCCATGAGGGCAGTCAACCGGGTCGCGCACCACTCCGCGAACCTCGGCCACTGCAGGACTTTGGCACACTGGAGGTATTGAGGACTGTGAAGACCAGAACTGAGCAGGAAGTGCCCCTCCATAAGGGCTCCGGTGTCGATGAACATCTTCCGGATCTCGTCTGAAGGGGACATGGGCGGGTTTGCCGAGCCTGAAAGCAGGGATGGTAGCACCGGCCATTTGCGAAATCAATTGAGGGCGGCAGCGGGGGTGACGGCCAGGGGGCATCAGGCCGGCTGCGGAAGGGGCTTCCGGGTTTGGAATTGTTGAAACCAAGGCGGCAGGGAACACGTTTTTCATTACCGTGCTGCATATCATTGATACTTATGGGTGACCACTCAGAGAAGGAGCCGTCAATGCGTCGAACTCTACAATTCATTCACACCTTGTCCAGGGGACTGATGCCGTTGTTTCTCGGGTTGGGCATTCTGACAGCCCCAACGGCGATGCGGGGCCAGTCGGTGTTTCCCCTTCCCGGCTGGTTCAAGGACAATATCGTTCGTCCTCCCGCCCCTGAACGCCAAGGGGAAGCCTCGGACTTCTTGAGCGGCCTGATGCAGCGCGACCAGGTGGGATTGACCGAAGCCGACGCCGTTCAGATGGTTCTCGAGAGCAATCTGGACGTGGTGGTGGAGCGTTTCGATCCCCGCATGTCCGAGTACGAGATCGACATGGCCTATCGGCTCTTCGATCCGACCCTTTCGATGACGCTGGGTGCGAACAGAGATACGCGGCCGCTCACCACCACCTTTCTGACCGGAACCGAGACCCAGACGAGCTTGTCCCATAACGTCAACCTGGGAGTGAGCAAGCTCTTCGAGACCGGGACGCTTTTCGGAGTGGACTACACCAGCAACCGCGTCTCCGACAACAACCTGAGGAACTTTCTGAATCCCTACTGGCGGGCCTCCCTGACCGCATCCGTCAGCCAGCCGCTGCTCAGGAATTTCGGTCTCCTGCCCAACACCCGCCTGATCAGAATCGCCCGCAACAACAAGGACATCAGTCAACATCTCTTCGAGCAGCAAGTCGTGCAACTGGTCAATCAAGTCCAGAACCTCTACTGGGATCTGGTCTTTGCCGGCAAGGACGTGGAGGTCAGGAGAAAGTCCCTGGATCTGGCCGTTAAAACCAACGAAGATAACAAGCGGATGGCCGAAATTGGCACCCTGGCTCCGATCGAGGTGGTTCAGTCGGAGGCCGAGATCGCCAACCGCAGGGAGTTGTTGATTCGGGCCGAGTACTCGCTGGCCCAAATGGAGGATCAGATGAAAAAGCTGATCTCCTCCCTGGGGGACCCCGGCAGGGTGGCAGTGAGGATCGTGCCCCTGGATTCCCTGGCGACCATGGACGATTTCAGGGACTTCGATCTGGTTCAGGCGGTGAGCTACGCCATTGAGCAGCGGCCGGAGATCAAGCAGCAGCGGAAGCGGATCGACAACGCGGGCATAGACCTGAAGTATTTTCGCAACCAGCTCCTTCCCGATGTTCGCTTCAATGTCAGCTATGGAACGGCGGCGCTGGAAGGAGTCAGCAGAGTGTTCGAAGGGGGCGGGTTGGGTGGATTGCCGTTTTTCGGGGGAACGCCGGTGGTTGCCGGCACCACCGGGCTAGGAGATGCCTTCAACCGGCTGCTGGGTTCGGATTTCCCCACCTATGGAGCTTCGATTTCGGTCGAGATACCCCTGAGCAATCGCTCCCGTCGCGCGGACTATGCGAGAGCCAGCGTGGCCCGGCGGCAATCGGAAAAGCGGCTTCGCGCCCTGGAGCAGCAGATTGCCCTGGAAGTGCGCAATGCCCATACTCAACTGGAAATGAACCGTGCGCGCATTGAAGCCACCCAAAAGGCCCGTGAGCTGGCAGAGCGGAACCTCGAGGCAGAGCAGAAGAAATTCCAGCTCGGCACCTCCCAGATCCGATTCGTGCTGGAGGAACAGGTGCGGCTGGCGGAAGCCCAGACCAACGAGGTCAACGCCCAGGTGAGCTTTACCAAGGCCAAGCGGGACCTGGACAGGGCCATGGGCAAGACACTTGAAATGCAGAACATCAGGATTGGAGATGCGATCGCCGGAAAGGTGGCTCAAGGGGGTGTGGGAGAGGCAACCCCGGGGAGCTGAAATGCAGTGAAGTGTGAAGTTTGAAGTAGGAAGTTTGAAGTGAGAAGTTTGAAGTGAGAAGTTTGAAGTGTGAAAAGTGGTCAGCGGAGGGTTTCGGGATTGGACGAGCGCCTTGTGAGGTGGTCGGATTCCCTAAACAGCTACGCCATAATCAACAAGATGCTTCACGTGTCGGTTCATTAACTCCCCACTCTCCTGAGACAAAACTGTTTCACTCTCGTATGATCCTTCCTTCAGGGCAAGAACCCGGCCATCCACTACGAACGATCCACTAATCACCGATCACTATCCACTGCCGTGAGGATCTCGGTCACTGTCATCACGCTCAACGAGGAAAAGCATCTGGGTCGCTGCCTGGAGTCGGTTCGCGGCGTCGCCGACGAATTGATCGTGGTGGATGCCGGCAGCCGGGACCGGACCTGTGCGGTGGCTGCTCGATGGGGCGCCCGAGTCTACCAGCGCAACTGGACCCATTACTCCGACCAGAAGAACTTTGCGGCCGCGCAGGCTTCCCACCCATGGATCCTCAGCCTGGATGCCGATGAGTGTCTCAGCCCACCTCTGAGACGGCAACTGCTGGAGGTGAAAGCCCATCCGGCGCTGGCCAACGCCTATGAGTTTCCACGGAGAGCCTTCTATCTCGGCCGCTGGATTCGCCATTGCGGCTGGTATCCCGACCGCAAGCCGCGTTTGTACCGGCGCCGGCACGGGCAGTGGGTCGGCGACTTCGTCCACGAGCATCTTGCCTGCGACGGCCCCGTGGGCCGCCTGGAGGGCGATCTTCTTCACTACACCTGCGACTCCGTTTCCGACCATGCCCGTCGGGTCGGGAAGTACACCAGCCTGGCGGCTCGGGATCTGCAAGCCAGGGGAATCAGGAGCGGTCCCCTCAAGATCTTGGGTTCCCCGGTTGCGGCCTTTGTCAGCAGCTATTGCTTCAAGGCCGGCTTCATGGACGGTCTGCAGGGCTTTTTGATTTCAGCCTTTGCCGCCTACTACAATTTCCTCAAGTATTCCAAGCTCTGGGATCTGCAACGGTCCCAACCGCCCGGCCAGGCGGCCGGGGAGGAACCCGCGGACGACCGGGGCAGCCTCCCGTGAGAGCCGGCGGGACTGAGCAGGCGTGGATTGCAGCTCCCGGTCTTCGGGGGAATGAAGGGACCGGTTCATTCACCATGAGAGTCCTTCACCTGGATTCCGGACCCGCCTGGCGGGGCGGTCAGCAGCAATTGCACACTCTGATCGCAGGGCTGAAACGACAGGGGATTCAGCAATTTCTGGCTGCACGCAAGGGAAGTCCTCTGGCAACCCGTGCCGCCGAACTGGAGGTGCCGTTTCGTGCACTTTCCCTGTCCTCCGAGTGGAACCTCATCTCGCTGGCGGGCATGGCCGGGCTGGTTGGAAGTTTCCGACCTCATCTCATTCACGCTCACGATTCGCGGACGCTGGGTCTGGCCGTTTGGCTGAAGACCCTCGGCTGGGGCGGCGGAGTCGTGGCCGCCCGCAGAGTCGCCTTCAGCATCCGAGGCAACCCCTGGTGGAAGTTCAAGTATGCCCGGCAGACCAGCCGGGTCATCGCCGTTTCCCGCTACGTCCGCGATCTGCTCATTGAGGAGGGTCTGGAACCGGGTCAGGTCGAGGTTGTCTACGATGGCGTCGAACCCGAGGCGGCGCCGCTTCCGGCGCAACGGTCGAGCGCACGGCGGCGCCTGGGCGTGGCCGACGGCGAGTTTCTTGTCGGATGCGTCGGCCACTTCACCCCGGAGAAGGGGCAGGCGTTGCTGATCCGGGGGTTTCCCGAGATCCTGAGAACCCATCCCGACTCCCGGCTTGCCGTTGTGGGAGAGGGGCCCCTCCGAGAGGAGCTGGAACTGTTGATCCGGGAGTTGGGCCTTCAGGGTCAGGCCCTAATGACGGGATTTGTGTCCGACCTGGACGGCATCCTGCCTGGATTCGATCTCCTGGTGCATCCTTCTCTGGCCGAGGGCCTGGGATCGGTCCTCCTTCAGGCCATGTCCCGCCAGGTTCCCCTTTGCGCCAGCCGCACCGGTGGAATTCCCGAAGCGGTGATCGATGGACAGACCGGGTTCCTGTTTCAGCCGGGTAGTGCGGAGGCCTTGGTGCGGTCCGTGTTGCGGGCCAGAAGCAATCCGGACCTGGCCCGCCGGCAGGCGGAGCGGTCGGCCTCCAGGGTCCGGTCGGCCTTTTCCGTGGAGCGGATGGTGGCGGAAACCCGCAGGATCTACTCCGATGTACTCAACCGCTAGATTCCCTTAAGCATGCCATGTCATTGATGGAATGGGTTTTCATCTCCCTGGGTTTGAAGATCGGCAGCTTTCTGAACGTTTGTGTTTTCAGAATCCCTCTCCGGCAATCCATCGTATCGCCCAGGTCTTCGTGTGCCCACTGCGGCCAGGCCCTGAAGCCCTATGACAACATCCCTCTGATCAGCTTCCTGGTGCTGGGCGGAAAATGTCGGTTCTGCAAAGGAACCATCTCCTGGCAGTATCCGGTGGTAGAGGCACTGACGACAGCCCTCTTCTGGGGCACCTTTGTCAGTTACGGGCTCCAGTGGAAGACAGCAGTACTGCTGGTCTTTTTTTCGGCATTGATCGTGCTGGTTTTCATAGACCTGAACCACCGCCTGCTGCCGGACGTCATCACTCTACCCGGGATCGCTCTGGGGATTGTCCTGAGCCTGCTGGTCGGGATCGAGGACGATGTCGGAACCGCTCTCCTGCAGTTGGCGGGACTGCCGGATTCCGGCGGTCGCTGGGCCTGGCTGGTGAGTTCTCTGTTGGGAGCTTTCGTCTGCGGCGGATTTCTCTGGCTGGTTGGAGCCGTCTACTTCAAGCTGAAAAAAGTGGAGGGATTGGGAGGCGGCGATCTGAAGCTGATGGGCATGGTGGGGGCCTTCCTGGGGGTCAAGCTGGGCTTGCTGACCATCATGCTGGGTTCCGTGCTGGGGGCTCTGATCGGTTTGGCCTATATCAAGATGGCCGGCAAGGACTACCGCTACCCGCTTCCCTTCGGATCCTTCCTGGGAGTCGCAGCCATCGGCGTGGCCCTTTGGGGGGAGCAACTGCTCTCCTGGTATCTCGGGATCACCGGCAGGATGTGAACTTGCTCTGCCTGAAACAACATTAAAAATCGCCTGTTTTCGCGCCGAATGATTCGTTCGCCAGAGTGGGGAGGGCGACTCATTTGAGGCCGGTGAGTGGCCGGTAGGACAGCCGGGCATGCCGGAGGGCCCGAAACTGGGCTGCCACGATCCGGGAGAAATAGCGAATTCGAGTGCTTTTTCCTTCGATTATCGAGGGAGCGGTCCCATTGGCCGGATGGGAAATGATTGCTCCCCGAATGCTTATCCCGGCGCCGGAACCCACTGAATAGCCCTTGAACCTCAATCGGCCTTTGACAAGGATCACTCCCTCGTAGCGGAAGGAACCCGACACCGTCAAATCCCCGTTGACGATCAGGAAGCCCTGTCCTTCGGAATTCCCCGAGACCACCAGGCTCCCGTCCGCGAATGCCGGGACGCGGCGGTCGGTTCCGGGGCGGCCGAGCTGCAGGTCGGGTCCAGAGTATGTGCCCGAAGAAAGGGTGACGGCCGAGTCCGCCGCTTGAATGGGGATCGACAGCGGAGGTTCGAACATGGCTGTCAAAGCTCCAATATTGTGGCTTGAGGACGAAGATGAGAGGATGGCGGGCACTCCCCGGACCGCGCTGGTGTCCCCGGAGACCCCGTCGGGAGTGTCGATGCCGGCCAGATCGCTCCCGCCGTCCCCGTCGTTGCCGATGATTTGGACGGCATCGAGCAGCCGCACTCCGGTCCTGCTGTAGAGTGCCGCCGAAAGCGGGGGCGTGGGAGGCCGGGCCAACTCGGTGCGAACCATCTGTCTGGCGCCGGAGGGGTCGGCAGCCATTCCCGTCAACAGGTAGACCGGCGAACCGTAGTGGCCGGTCCGCGACCCCACGAATTGAAAAGGCTTCAACGCCGGGGCGCTGTTGTCGTAGCCGTAGCCAACGCCCTCCCCGTTGTTGGTTGAATCGCCGTCGAGTTCGTAGCCGGCGCGCTCTTCGGTCTTCCGAGAGATCCGGACCCAGGCAAATTCCACCCCGGCCAGGTCGGAATCGACGAATCGGGCCGACGTCATTCCGTGAGTGCCGTAGGCCGGGTCAAAGTATGGATTGGTACCGGTGGTGCCGGCGGTGGGATCGACAGTTCCGTCCCGGCGGAGATAGACGGCTTCGTGATCGGCCAGCGGCAGGATTGCCGGGAGCTTGGAGCGGGCTTCCTCGACCGCCGACTCGGCGAGATAACGGTTGACGAGGCGCGAGCCGAGATTGTGGTTGATCAAGGTTTCGGTGGTGGCGACGAAGGTTGCGGTCAGTCCCGCCAGTGTCAGGATGGAGAGGGCCATCAGGGCGGCCACCAGCGCCATGCCGCCCTCCCGGGGGACAGAACTGCGTGCGCGGAACGCTTTGGTGTCCATAGACCGGGTCATGGGTTGTCCGGCCTTACCCGAACCGATCGGCTCAGGGTCCGATAGTGGCCGGAGTGCAAATCGGGAGCCTGACTGCGTAGCGTGAGGTCGATATGCACGCTCGCCGCCTCGGCTGCCCTCGAGGTGGCCTCGCCGGAAGCGTCGAAATAGGAGAAGCGGCAGCTTTCAACCAGCCGGGAGAGCGTTTGGGCAGGACCGCCGGGCAGAATCCCGCCATCGCCTATGGAGCCGGCCCGGCGAGTCAGCGTCAACGGGGGAGCCGCACCCGACACCGCGTACTCGACGTAATCCACTCGATTGTCGGCGTTGATGTCTCCGGTGAACACCAGCTTGCCGGAATGGCTCTCGGCCAGGATTCCCCCCGACACGAGATTCAACCTGCCGGAAGACCGCAGATAGTGCCCGTCGTAGGCGTTGACAGGGGGAAAGCCGGCCCGACGCAACTCCTTCACCATCAGGGCCAGGGTGTCTCGGAGTTGCCGGCCCATCTCTGATTCCTGTCGTCCGAGAATGGAAACCCTGTTTCCCTCCAATAGAGTCGAGAGGACCGCTCCCAGGATGGCGCTGACCAGTCCCAGGACAACGATCAGCTCGATCAGGGAAAAGCCCCGAACCTTGGCTGGTTTCCGGGTCATGGGTTACCGGCTAAATTCCCAAAGCGGGAGCGGTGTAAAGCCTTACGATTCGCATGTTGACCGGGCGGAAGGGGGAGTGTCCGCCGGTCTTGCGGGTGGCGCCGGTGATCACTTTGCGACCGCCGGAGGTCCGAACGTGCCAGCGGGTTTCAAACTCGATTCGAGTCGAGTTGAACGACTGAAGCGTCACCGTGGTGGTCCTGGCATGGGAGGGAGAAGAAGGAGCCGAGAAGTCGATTTCGTGGTCAGGCGTCAGCGATTCGGTTGAATCGGCCAGCCCGGCATGATTCAGCGGCAAGGACTTCAGTTCTTCCAGAGTGGACTGGGTCATCCCGAGTGCCGCCGCCTCGAGTTTGGAGTTAAAATGGCTGGACAGCGCCAATAACAGCAGGGAGGCTGTCGACAGCATGCCGATGGTCAGGACTACCGAGGCAATCAGCAGTTCCAGCAGGGTGAAGCCGCCGGGACAGACCCATCCGCCAACCCTCCGGCGGCGGAGCGGTTCCCAACGCGCCGGGCCTGTCTTGGGGTGAGATGAGCCCTGAATCCCGTTCATGGAGGTCTTGGAAATTGCCGACTGTCGAATCCATGATAAGGCAACCCCAGGGGTTGTCAACATCTCCGCAAGCATTTGTTTGGCATCAGGGCAAAAATTGTTACATCCTACTGATAAAAAAGGCTTTAGTATTTTAGAAACGGTGCTGGTCGCGAGCTTGATTCTGATCCTGCTGGGGCTGGCGATTCCCGGCTTCAGCCGCTATTGGGAGGTCTATCGGTTGAATTCGGCGGTTCAGACGATGCTTTCCAACCTGGACCGAGGACGCTATCGGGCCATCGCCAGGAACCGGGAGGTCGTGGTTCGGTTCCAGCAGGAACAGCGGTCCTACCGCCTGTTCGAGGATCTGGACGGCGATGGCCTGCAGGGGGCGTCGGAACCGCTGGTCGGAGCCTATTCGCTGCCGGGCCAGGTAGACTTCAGCGGCGCCGGGTTGAGCGGCCCGCCCGCCGCCGCTGCTCCCGGGCCGGTGGCGGATCCCATCACCTTCGGCGGGGATCGGTTCACCTTCAACCCCGAGGGCCATTGCAACAAGCTGGGAACCATTTACCTGCAGAACGCCTCCGGCGACGCTGCTGCCATCTCCTGTTCCCTGCCCGGAGTCGGGCGTCTGCGCCGCTATGGGTGGCATCCCGTCAATGGGGTCTGGGAATAGGGCACTACGCCAGCAGCTTGGTGATGACCTTGCCGCCGACGTCGGTCAATCGGGCATCCCGCCCGCGGAACTTGAAGGTGAGCCGGGTGTGGTCGATCCCCAGCAGGTGCAGGATGGTGGCCTGAACGTCGTGCACGTGAACGCCGTCCTCGACCGGTGAGAAGCCGATCTCGTCGGTCTTGCCGATGGTCTGGCCGGGCCTGGTGCCGCCGCCCGCAAACCACATGGTGAAGGCATCGATGTGGTGGTTGCGGCCAACGGTGTCGCGTACTTCCCCCATCGGAGTCCGGCCGAACTCGCCGCCCCATACGACCAACGTCTCGTTCAACAAGCCTCGCTGCTTCAGATCGCGGATCAGCGCGGCGATGGGTCGGTCAACCTCCAGGCACACCTTGTCGAGCCCCTTGTCCAGGTCGGCGCCGGCTCCCCCGTGATGATCCCAGTCCGTGTGGTAGAGCTGGACGAAACGCACGCCCCGCTCGACGAGGCGGCGGGCCAGAACGCAATTGTTGGCGAACGACTTGGCGCCGGGTTCGGCCCCGTACATTTTAAGCGTGGCTTCCGGCTCGGTGGAGAAGTCGATCAGTTCGGGACCGCTGGCCTGCATGCGGTGAGCCATCTCGTAAGCCGAGATCCTGGTGGAAATCTCCGGGTCTCCGACCTGCCGCAGTCGCATTTGGTTCAGATCGAGGATTGCATCGATGGTCGCCTGTTGTTGCGCTCCGTGGAATCCCGGGGGGGACGACATATTCAGGATCGGGTCGCCCCCGCTGCGGAAGGGCACTCCCTGATGCGCCGTGGGCAGAAACCCGCTGGACCAGTTCAGCGCGCCCCCGCGCGGCCCGCGCCGGCCGGACTGCAACACCACGAATCCCGGCAGGTCCTTGGATTCGCTACCGATGCCGTAGCTGATCCAGGAACCCATGCTGGGATGACCGAGGATCGGAGTGCCGGTGTTCATCATCACCTTGGCCGGAGCGTGGTTGAAGTTGTCGGTGTGGACCGATTGGACGAAGGAAAGGTCGTCGACGACACCAGCCGTGTGCGGCAGGCATTCCGACACCCATGCACCCGACTGGCCGTAGCGCTTGAAGGTCCGGTTGACGCCCAGCAGATTGGGCGGGTCCTTGGCGAAGCTGTCCATGAAGGCGAAGCGCTTGCCCTGCAACCAGGAGGGGGGGATGGGCTGGCCGTTCAACTTCTGCAGATCGGGTTTGGGCTCCCACAACTCGAACTGGCTCGGGCCGCCGGCCATGAACAGGTAGATGACGTTCCTGGCTTTGGGTGCGACGTGCAGCTTATCGAGGGCGGGTCCGTCGGGTGCCGAGCCGAACAGCGAATCACCTGCGAAGAGGGCGGTCAACGCCGTCTTGCCGAGACCCACGCCGCATTGCTCGAAGAAATGACGCCGGGTGATGGTGCGGAGAGCTCGATTTTCCAAGTCTGTGGGTTGCATCAGGGCCTCGTAATGAATTCGTCCAGGTTGAGCAGGACGCGGGAAGCAGCTACCCAGGAGGCGAGCGAGGGAGCAGGGTCGCTGCCGGCGGCTTCGCCGGTGACCTGGTGGGCTTCCAGGGGGCGAGTGCCGAAGTCGTCGCGCATGCGGGTCAGGAACGATCGCAGGCGTGCCTCTTCTTCCGCATTCGGGAGTCGAGCCAAAGAGCGCTCGAAAGCGTAGCGGATACGCTGGGACCGGCTTGAGCCTCCCCGCGCGACCGTAATCCGGGCAAAGGCTCGGGAAAACTCAGTCTGGGTCTGATCGTTGAGAAGAGTCAGTGCCTGAAGCGGTGTGTTGGAGCGGTTGCGGCGCGTCTCGGCAGACTGGGCGTTGGGGGCGTCGAAGGTGGTCAAGCCCGGATAGGCAGCCGAGCGACGAAAGAAGGTGTACATGCCGCGGCGGTAGCGGTCGGGTCCTTCGTCTGTCTTCCACTTGCGGTTGACCTGAGTGAACTGGCCCGACCCTTCGGGTTGAGGCGGGAAGACACTCGGCCCTCCAAGGGTGGAGACCAACAGACCGGACGCGGCCAGAGCTGCATCCCGGATAATCTCGGCCTCCAGTCGCAGACGGTTCTGCCGGGCCAGAAGTCGGTTGCCCGGGTCGACCTCCGACACCTCCGGCCGCGCCTCCGATGACTGCCGGTAGGTTGCCGAGGTGACGATCAGGCGATGCATCGCCTTCAGGCTCCAATCCTGGCGAACAAACTCCGAGGCCAGCCAGTCCAGCAACCGCGGATGGCTGGGCGGCGTCCCCTGCGACCCGAAGTCGGCCTCGGTTTCGACCAACCCCAAGCCGAAGTAACGCTGCCACATGCGGTTGACGGTCACCCTGGCCGTCAGCGGATGGTCCGGTGACACCAGCCAGCCGGCCAGGTCGAGGCGATTGAGCTTGCGGCCGCCGGGCAGTCCCGGAAGAACGGCGGGAGTGCCCGGGTGAACCGTCTCTCCTCTCCGGGTAAAGTCACCGGCGAGGTGGATGTATGCGGTGCGCGGCTCGGGCAACTCCCGCATGATCAGGGCCGCATCGAATGTGGGTTCGGCTTCTTGAAGGGCTTGCAGCCCCTCCCTGCGCGCCTGCCAGGCAGGGTCTTGCGCAAAAAAGAAGAGGTCCAGCACGCGCCTTTGGTAGATGTTGCGCCGGTCCGGCGGAATCTTGAGAGATTCCCGGATTTGCGGCGCAATCGAATCCCGCTCCTCCCTGGGAAGTCCCTCCTCCCAGTTGGCCAGTGTCTCTTCCAGCTCGATCTGGTAATCCTTCAACTCCTTTTCCAGGATCGATCTCTGCTGTCGGATCGCTTCCCGTCGCGCGAAGTCTTCGGGCTCCCCGAACTCGAGCATCGGGTCCAGCTTGCGCTGGTTTTTTTGCTCGACGGAGACTTCGCCCCCCAGCTCGTCGATGTTGTTGAAGAAGGCATAGAGTTGATAGAAGTCCTTCTGCGAGATCGGGTCGAACTTGTGGTCGTGGCAGCGGGCGCACCCCACCGTCAGTCCCAGGAATGCCTCGCCTGTGGTGCTGACACGGTCCACCACAGCTTCCACGCGGTACTGCTCGAAGTCGATGCCGCCCTCCTCGTTGACCATGGTGTTGCGGTGAAAACCCGTGGCGACCAGTTGATCCCGGGTGGGATCGGGAAGAAGGTCGCCGGCGAGTTGTTCCGTCACGAAGCGGTCGAAGGGCATGTCCCGGTTGAGTGCGTTGACCACCCAATCGCGGTATTTCCACATGGGACGGTTTCCGTCGCTGGAGTAGCCGTTGGAGTCGGCATAGCGAGCGACGTCGAGCCAATGGCGTCCCCAACGCTCCCCGTAATGGGGGGAGTCCAGCAAACGATTCACCAGGCGCTCGTAGGCGCCGGGCCTGGTATCGGCCAGGAACCCGGCAATTTCCCGGGGGGATGGCGGCAGGCCGATCAGATCGAGGCTGACGCGGCGAATGAGCGTCCGCCGATCGGCCTCGGGCGAAGGCGAAATTCGACCGGCTTCCAGCCGGGCCAGGACGAAGCGGTCGATGGGGCTGCGGACCCATGCGTCGTCCTTCACCGGGGGAGGCTCGGCCTGTCTTGGCGGTTGAAAGGCCCAATGGGAGGGCCCGGCGCGTTGGGTGTCCTCTCCGGCCTCCATGCCCCAGGGAGCCCCGGCCCGGACCCAACGGGCCAGCACCGCCACCTCGCGGCTCGGCAACGGTCCGGCCGGCGGCATCTGCAGCTCGCCCGTTCGGCGCAGGGCCTGAACCAGAAGGCTTCGGCCCGGTTCCCCGGGGACAAGGGCAGCGCCGCGCCCGCCCCCCATCAGCGCCGACTCGCGGGACTCCAGAGACAGCCCGCTCATTCTGGTCTGGTTGTTGTGACAGCCCAGGCAATGCCTGGCGAGCAGCGGTCGCACATGCTCCTCAAAGAACCGCTTTTCCTCGAGGCCTGCCTGCGCGACTGCGAGCTGGGGCGCCGCCAGGCACAGCACCACCGGTGCAATGCGAAACAGCATCGATCGGGGTGGCTTGTCCAAAGTCATTGCCTCAAGGATGCATGGGGCCGCCTGTCTGAGCACGACCGCAGTCATGTCGGCGAAACCTGGGGCGAAAGAATCGCTCTTGAGGTACCCTGGCGCCGTTCATGGTCGTTGATCCTGGCAGGGCCGCATTATACACCCGCCAGAGCCTGATCAGCTGTCTTGCTCAATGAATAAGGATCGCCCTCCTCCGAATTTCGCAAAAGGCTCGAATTGCTAATGGGTGTGGTGACGACCTCCATGTCTATTCGTGTTCATTCGTGTCCATTCGTGGTTCGTCTTTTTAACGACCGGCTGTTTCCCCTCGAAAGATCCGCGCGCCGGGGCGAGGACCCGGCTTGTCTTTGACTCCCCAGTGCAGGGCGGCGATCCCCCCGCTGAGATTGCGGAAGGAGACCTCGGCGAAGCCTGTCTCCGTCATCAGTTGGCAGAGCCGGGCTTGATCGGGAAACTCCTGTACCGAGTCGTGCAGATATCGATATGCGGTGCCGTGCCCGGAGATGCCCTTGCCGATCCCGGGCAGAATCCGGTGGAAGTAAAACTGGAAGAGCCTGTTGAACAGCGGAAGCGTGGGCCGTGAGAATTCCAGGATCACGATCCGCCCCTGGGGCTTCAGCACGCGCCGCATCTCTCCCAGACCGTCACCCCAGCTTTCCAGGTTGCGCAGCCCGAACGCCACGGCCACCCCGTCAAAGGTGTCGGCCGGGAAGGGCAGCCGCAGAGCATCGGCTTCCAGCAACTGGACCCGTTGCTGCAGGCGCCTCCTGGAGAGTTTCTCCCGGCCCAGCTTCAGCATGGAGTGACTGAAGTCCGAACCCACGATTCGGGCGCATCCCTGCCTGGCCATTTCCACGAGCAAATCTCCGGTGCCGCAGCAAAGGTCCAGGCACAGGGACCCGCGGTCCTCCAGCGGGTCGGCCAGCAGGGAGGCCGCCTGGCGGCGCCAGCTCCGGTCCACGTTGAAAGACAGCAGGTGGTTCAACAGATCGTAGCGGGGGGCGATCGAGGAGAACATCCGGCGGATCTGACTGGCTTGTGGACTCAACATAAGGCTTGACGGGACTGGCGCAGGTATTCCCGGACGACCGCTTCCACCACTGCGGGTGGGGTATCCTGCACGATCTCCACTTCGCCGATGCGGCGCGGGAGGACGAATCGAAGACGGTGGTCGGTAAATTTCTTGTCGGAGCGCATATGGTGGTGGATCGATTTCCAGGTGAGGTTTCCCAATGGGGGAAGCGGAGACATCCGTTTCAGGTCCGATTGGAGGGTTTCAGCCTCGATTGGATCTATCTTGTCCAGTTGCAGTGCGATGCGGGTGGCCAGGATCATTCCGTGGCCGATGGCCTGCCCATGGGTGAACCGCCTGTAGCGGGTGGCCGCCTCGATGGCATGACCGAGCGTGTGGCCGAAATTGAGCACCATGCGGGCCTGGCTCTCCCGTTCGTCCCCGGAGACGACGGCGGCCTTGATTTCCACGCAGCGGACAATCATTCTCGCCAGACCGCTGCTGTCCCCGCCAGGATAGCTCCGGTGCCGACGGACCACCTGGTCGTAGAGCTTGCGGTCGGCAATCACGCCGTACTTGAAGGCTTCGAAGAGTCCCGAGTCCAGCTCCCGGCGAGGCAGCGTGAGAAGCAGTTCCGGATCGACGAAGACAGCCCGGGGCTGATAAAAGGCGCCCACGAGGTTCTTCCCCTTGCTGAGATTGACCCCGGTCTTGCCTCCGATGGCGCTGTCGATCTGAGCCACCAGGGTGGTGGGAACCTGAATGCAGGGCAATCCGCGCAGATAACTGGCGGCCGCGAATCCGGCCACGTCACCGACCACGCCTCCCCCCAGCGCAACCACGGGGGTGCGGCGGGTGACACCCAGGCCGGCCAGCCTCTTGTAGATCGATTCCAGCGTGGACAAGGTCTTGTAGCGCTCCCCATCCGGAATCTCCAGGACCTCGTGGGGCATTCCCGCCTCGCTTAACGACTGCTGCAGCGCCTCTCCATGCAAGTCCAGGATTGGCCGGCTTGAAATCACCACCAGCCCGGAGGAGGATCGCCAGGGATGGAGAAGGCTTCCGACCTTGCGCAGCAGGCCGTTTTCGATGGTGATCCGATACCCTCTATCGGCCAGATTCAGGGGTACGATCTTCATGATGGTGTTCCCGCGGAGCCGTTCGTGGGTGTGTCCCGGACCCGCTCAGGAAGAAGGCCTCCCGGCGGACTCCCACTCGAGGTATCGCCTGAGATCGTTGCGGATCGAGTTGACAACCAGGGCCAGCATGCCGGCGTCATCCAGGAACCCTATGCCCGGGATCACATCCGGGGAGAGGTCGATCGGGTTCAGGAAATAGAGGATCCCCGCCAAGGCCAGGATGAGCGATTTCCAGGGGAGAAGCCGGTACTTTCCACTGGACCAGGCCGCAACCATCCGGCAGAGCGCCAGGAGGTCGACCCAGACCATGAACAGCCAGCGGCGGTTTCGATAGGCCCTGGTCAGGGCCTTTTGCACCAGCCGCCCCACCCGGTTTCGATCGGAGGCGACCTTTCCGGCTTCCGCCGCGGCAGTTTCAAAGCCACTCGAGTCACCCATGGCTCCTCCATTCCCCAGCCGGGCCGGCCAGGGTCCTGTGCTACAATCGCTGGCGACCCTCCTGAGTCCTCATGTCTGCAGCAGGATTTTACCACCGGGCGTCGTGGCTTTCCTAAACCGTGACCGAAAAGCACTGACCGAGTCATCCTATCGCCTGCTCCGGGAGCGCATGGTGGAGGAACAGATCCTGGTGCGGGGAGTCACCAGTCCCGGGGTTCTCCGGGTCATGCGGGAGGTTCCTCGCCACCGTTTCGTGCCAGGTTCTCACCGCGAACAGGCCTATGAAGACCGCCCCCTGCCCATTGGCAATCAACAGACGATCTCCCAGCCCTACATCGTGGCGCTGATGACCGATCTGGCCAAGGTGGACCGGGAGGCGGTGGTTCTGGAGGTCGGAGCCGGATCGGGTTACCAAGCCGCCGTCCTGGCGCGGCTGGCCAGACGGGTGTTTGCCCTGGAGCACTTGGCTCCATTGGCGTCCCGCGCCGGAAGGCGACTGAAGGAGTTGAATTTTAACAACGTGGAAGTCGGAATCGGAGACGGCTATCTGGGGTGGCCCGAGCACCAGCCCTACGACGCGATCCTGGCATCGGCAGCGATCGATCACGTGCCTGGGGCCCTGCTGGATCAGTTGAAACCCGAGGGACGGATCGTGCTTCCACTGGCCAGAACCTGCGGCTCCCAGGTGTTGGTAGTGGTCCGGAAGAACGCGGAAGGGGAGGGAGTCGAGCGGGAGGTCATTCCGGTTCGCTTCGTTCCCTTCATCAGATCGGGACAACAGGGAAACAGAAAATGTTGACCGGCATCGGCAACACCGATCCCGGAAGGGAGCGTACCCGGATCGGGGAGGTTCTCGTTTTCGGCGATTGTTCATGGCGAGACCGAGTTGAATGGGAGGGATGCCCATGAGGAAGAAACCGACGTCGACCGGGATAGGGATGCTGCTGGCCCTTGGACTGCTGCTCCCGGGTATGGCTGGTTTGGGGATGCCGGAGGGAACGTCTGAAGAGGATGATGCCATTGAGTCTCTGCGGTATCGGGCCGCGCAGGGAGACACCAGCGCTCAAATGGAGCTGGCCGACAGATACGATCTGGGGAATGGCGTGCCTCGGGACGAGGTTGAGGCCGCCAAGTGGATTCGCCGGGCCGCCGAGACAGGGGACGTTTCCGCCCAGATGAAGCTCGGCGCCCTCTACGACCTGGGTCGCGGCGTGTTGAGGGACCTGAAGGAAGCCAGCAAATGGGTGAGGCGGGCTGCCGAGCAGGGGAGTCCTGCCGGTCAACTGGCCCTGGCCATCATGTACACGGAGGGCAGGGGAGTGCGTCGTGATCGGAAGGAAGCCGTCAAATGGTATCGATACGCGGCCGAGCAGGGTGAGGCCAGCGCCCAGCAGGCCCTCGGTCACCTCTACCATCTCGGCAGAGGTGTGCCGCGAGACAGGGTGGAAGCCTACAAATGGTTGAGCCTGGCTGCGTCCGGTTGGGAGTCGTTCGGAAGGGACCGGGATGAGTTGGCCGGGAGGATGAAGCCGTCCGAGCTGGTGGAAGCCCAACGGCGGGCACTCGAGTGGAAGCCCAAGACTTGGGAAGAGTTGAAGGGGAAGGAGAAGGAACGGCAGCCATGAAACACACCATCACCCTGGTTCCCGGAGACGGCATCGGGCCGGAAGTCGCCGCGGACCACCTAAGGTGATCGAGTACGGCCAATCGATTGTGGACAACACCTGCATGCAGTTGGTGCTGGATCCCCGGCAGTTCGATTGGTCGATTGAGGAAGTGCGCGCGGGGACGACCGAGGGGATGGACGGGGCTCCACGGCGGGGAAATCTAGGGAGGCTCATTCGGGTTCAAGTCAAGACTTGTCGCTTCCTTCCTTGGATTTCTCCACCGCAGCGGACTGGTTGTCACTTCCACTGACGCCCTTCTTGAAGGAAACAATACCCTCGGCCAGGGATTTTCCCAGAGACGGAAGTTTCTTGGGGCCAAACACCAGCAGGGCAATGACCACGATGATGACCATCTCGGTGATTCCGATGGGGCCTAACATGATTCGCCTCCTATCTGGATAGGGTTTTTGACCGCCCCCTCTGGAGGCAGTTGCCTTGCGCACCTGGAATCCGGCTTGCCCGCTGTCTGCCTGTATCCGCCCAAGGGATCTCGGTCCCGAAAAACCGTCCGCATGACCCTGGCCGGCGGCCCTGCAGTAGAGACGCCGCCTATTATTGCAGCCGGTCTGCCGTCCATGCAACAATTGGCCGAAATGCCCCTCACGAAACACGATCCGTGAGGTCATGAACGACTGATGCGAGTACGGATGTGACCGCTCCCGTTACGACAACCAGCGCCAGGAACGCTCCGGAACGGAACCGACTCCGGCCTGAAGATCGCGCCGTTCACGACTGGTACCGCTTCGTGTTGTCCTTTCCGTCGCACCTCGTTCGCGACTACCTCGACGCGTTTCGCGTCGATTCGAGGCAGCGGGTATTGGATCCGTTTTGCGGCACTGGAACAACGCTGGTCGAGTGCAAGAAGCTCGGCATCCCCAGCGTTGGGATCGAGCGCAATCCGATGGCTGGGTTCGCGAGCCGTACCAAGCTGGATTGGAGCGTCGATCCTGACGCGCTCGTCTCCCACGCCAAGGAGATAGCAGCCCGTGCACTCGATCAGCTTCGGCGTCAGGGAATCGACGACTTCCGGAGAGGCCCACTGTTCCCGGTGAGCGAGCGGGCGATCGCTGACCTTCAGACGTTACCTCGCGACAAGCTGAGCCTTCTGCTGAAGAACTCGATCAGTCCGCTACCGCTTCACAAGACGCTGCTGCTGCTTGACCTCCTCGATCAGCAACGCCACGACACGTTCTGCTCCCATGAGCGACTCGCACTTGCGGCAGCGCTAGTCTCAGGAATCGGCAACCTGCGTTTCGGGCCAGAGGTTGGGGTGGGGCGAATCCAGGAGGATGCTCCGGTGATCGGTCCATGGCTTGGCCGCGTCGGGACGATGGGCCGTGACCTGGCGATGTTTCGCAAGCAGGCAGGGACGGAAGCCACCTTTCATCTTGGAGACGCCCGCCGGTTGGCGGATTATCTGGCGCCGTCGTCCATCGACGCCGTCATCACTTCGCCGCCCTATCCAAACGAGAAAGACTACACGCGGACGACCCGGCTCGAAGGCGTTCTGCTCGGCTTCTTTCGGAACAAACAGGATCTGCGTTGCTTGAAACAGGGACTCGTCCGGTCGAATACTCGAAGCGTGTACAAGGCGGATGCTGACGACACCCTGGTCGCCGAACACGAAGGCATTCAGCGCATCGCCCAGCTCATCGAAACGCGTCGAGTTGAGCAGGGCAAAACGTCGGGTTTCGAACGCCAGTACGCGAGAGTCACCAAGCTGTACTTTGGAGGGATGGTCCGACACCTGGCGGGCCTCAGGAGCAGATTGCGTCCGGGCGCGAGGCTCGCATACGTCGTGGGCGACCAGGCTTCCTACCTGAGAGTCATGATCAGGACGGGGCGGATCCTGGGCGAACTCGCTCAGGATCTCGGTTACGAGCTGGCTGGAATCGACCTGTTCAGGACGCGAATCGCCACGGCCAGCCGGCAGCATCTGCGCGAAGAGGTTGTACGGCTCCGCTGGACGGGTTGACGCCCGCTCGCCAAGGCTATAGAGCATGGTCAGGTCAAGGTACACGGCGATCATCCAAGAGGTTTTCAGGTCGCGATTCAAGACGGGAATGACGGAGGTCGATTTCGATCGGTCAGAACTCCCGGCCGCGGCCGAGCGGGTAGGCGTACCGTGTCCGAAGAACGTTGGGGATATCCTGTACAGCTCGCGGTATAGAAGGAAACTGCCGGAGTCCATCCAGGCCACAGCCCCCGAGGGCTACGAGTGGATCATCCGCGGCAGGGGACAGAGCCGATACGGATTCGTCCTTATCCGGCCGATTCCCTTGGTGCCGAACGAACAGATGGGGGCTACCAAGGTTCCGGACGCCACGCCCGGTGTCGTCGCGATATACGCGCTCGGAGATGAGCAGGCCCTCCTGGCCAGAGTGCGGTACAATCGCTTGGTTGACATTTTCACGGGCATCACCTGCTACTCGTTGCAGAATCACCTGCGGACATCTGTGCCCGACATTGGACAGGTAGAGATCGACGAACTGTACGTCGGAGTCGACAAGAACGGTCGCCAGTACGTCCTCCCGGTCCAGGCCAAGGGCGGACGCGACGAGTTGAACATAGTCCAGATCGAGCAAGACATGGCGCTGTGCGAATCCAGGTTCCCGGATCTGATCTGCCTTCCGGTGGCGGCGCAGTTCATGCGTGACCAGGTGATTGCACTTTTCTCGTTCGAGAAGATCGACGGTGACGTAAAGGTTCTGGCGGAGCGGCATTACCGGTTGGTCGAGCCGAACGAACTCACCGCAGAGGACTTGGCCGCGTATCAGAGGCGTACGGACCCCGACTGAAACGGGCGGTTGCAGGTGCACGCTCTGGACGGGCCCCGGTTCGCTGCGCTTTCCTCGCCCGCCCCATCAGCATCGGCTAGGCGGCCGACAACGTTACCGCCACGCAGGTCAAGGGATGGATGTGTGCGATCCGGTGAGCAACACCATCTCGCCCACGGACAAGCAGCGTATCGCGGCCTGGTTCCTCGACACCGACTACGACGGACGCACCTTCTGCATCTGCCAGGCGTTCTTTCCCGACAAGAGCAAGTGGAACAGGCTGGCCAAAGCGCTCGGGGGCAAGGGATTGGTGGAGGAGGGCGCGTTTGACAAACTCAGTGGACTGACCAGTCTTCCCTTTCCAAGGCCATCCCGATTGGGAAAAGGAGAGACGTGGCGAATCGCCGTGAAAGTCATCGATCCGCGCGGCAATGAAGGCTTACGGGTTCTGACCATGAAGGAAGAGTACCCATGATTACCCGCATCGTTATCGAGAACTTCAAGAGCCTGCGCAAGGTGGATCTGTCGTTGGGACGGATGAATCTTTTCATTGGCGCCAATGCCAGTGGTAAATCCAACTTCCTCGATGCGCTTCGCGTACTGGAAGGGATCGGCCGCGGCTTCACCATCAACGAAACCTTGAACGGCAAGCCAAGGGGTGCGACCAACGAGGTATGGGAGGGAATTCGCGGGGGCAGCAGTTACGCCTGTTTTGCCGGCCCCGACAGTACGAATGAGGTCGCAATCGAGGTGCATGGAAGCTGGGACAGTATATTGGCGCAGACTTTCCCGAAGTGGGAATACCGCATCGTTTTTTCAGCCGAGGGTCGAGGGACCGTAACGGATGAGCGCATCAACACGATGGAGCTCG
Source organism: Terriglobia bacterium (assembly GCA_963665655.1). GTDB lineage: Bacteria > Acidobacteriota > Terriglobia > Versatilivoradales > Versatilivoraceae > Versatilivorator. The sequence goes on along the minus strand of OY762429.1, from coordinate 324,974 downwards.
TTTATAAGCACGGCGATTTCCGTGAGTTCTTCGATTCTGAGCCGTCACGGCCTGTGCTTGGGATGGATGAGGAAGTCAAGCGACATGGGTTAAGGCTGCGTAATCTTTCAGATGTGGATATCTCCTATTGGTTGGTCAACTTAGCCAGTGAATTTAATGACATACAGCGCGTCGAGCTGAGGCCGGAAGTGCTGCGAGGATACTCGCAGGAACAACTGGCAGGACGGATGGGAGACCAAGGAGAGAACTTCGCGGCGGTGATCAACCTGATCTGTGATGACGAACGGACCAAGGACGCCTATCTGACTTGGCTGCGCCAACTTCGACAGGAGGAGATCGAAGACGTGGGGACGAAGGAAGGGGCTGTGGGGGACTCCATGTTCATTATGCAAGAGAACGGGAAGAAGTTTCCCGCCCCTGTTCTGAGCGACGGGACCTTGCGTTTCGCCGCAATCGCCGCTGCATTCTTCCAAGACATCATGCCCGGCATCATGACCATCGAGGAAATCGAGAACGGCATCCATGCCAGCCGAGTGCAGCACCTGCTGGAGTTAATGCGCAGCCGAGCTGAATATAAGAGAACACAGGTTGTGGCGACCACTCATTCAGCGACGGTTCTAGATTGGCTTCAGGAGGAGGATTACAAGACCACCTTCTTGTGCCGGCGGGATGAATCGACAGGCGAGTCGAGGATCTGTTCCTTGGCCGACGTGCCTCACTTCGTGGAAGTCGTCAAGAAGAAACCTGCTTCGGAGTTGTTCTCGGAGGGCTGGCTGGAAATGGCGCCATGAGTTTCCGTGTGCTTGTCATTCCCGAAGATCCGCTGCAAAACGGGCACATTCTAAAGCCCTTGGTTCAGGCCATCGTGCAGGATGTCGGTAGACGGGCCGCGAAGGTGGAACTGCTGACCAATCCCAGGGTTCGCGGCTATGTCCATGCCAAAAGGGTCGTTCGCGATGAACTTCCCGGACGATACCACTTCAAGAAACTTTGGCTGTTCTTTCCCGATGCGGACAGAAAAGGGAGCAGGATCAAGGCCATGCAGAAGCTGGAGGCTGATGTTGCCGCCCAAGGGATCCCATTGCTGTGTTGCGTTGCGCAGCCGGAGGTAGAGGTCTACGCTTGTGCCGCGTTCCGCAATGACATCCCGGTTTCATGGGAGGAAGTCCGAAACCATCCACAGATGAAAGAAAAGATTTTCGAACCCCTGTGCAGGAAACACGGAGACCCTCAGCGCGCGGGTAAGGGCAGAGATCTGATGATCCAGGAATCGCTAAAAAACCTGAGAGGATTGTTCCAACTCTGCCCCGAGTTGCAGCGTCTGCGAGATCGAATCGCAACCCACCTTCAAAAAAACTGATCCATGGCGCAAGTCGAGATCCCCATTCAGCCGGTCGACGACCCGATTCTCTGTCCTCCCTACGAAGAGCCCAAGCAGCATTGGCTGTATGACACGCGTACCGGCGTGCCCTCGAAGAATCCGGGACGGCGGCCCGCCAGCTACTGGTACAAGAGCGAGCGTACCGGAAGCGCACAGATGTCGCTTCTGGCCGAAGAAGAACGAGATGACCTGCCGCTCGTCAACGCGCTCCGCGAGGACCTTCGGCGCTGGCGGAAGGCGGGCTGGCCCAATACATCGCAGACGACGAAAAAGCTGCTGCGCCACTGGTGGCGCAAGGACCGCCTCCGGCGTTTGTTTTTCTGTCAGCTTGAGGCGGTCGAGACCATCCTCTACCTCCGGGAAATGCTGGCGGTCGGCAAGAATCCGCGTTGGAAGCCGAATCTCGGGCTGGACGAATTCCGCAATCTGGAAGCAGGCCGCAATCCCAGACCCAGTGAATGGGTGGCAAGGGTGGCGCAACATCCCAAACTGGCGGACATTCCGAGAAGGACATCACGCCTACCGCCCGGCGCCGGTCGGAGAGAAGACGAAGTTGTCTGCTGAGGAGAAGACGGACCGTGAGGAAGCGACGGTGTGTGTGAGCGGACTGGACGAGATCAACTCGGCATGCGGCATCAGACTCTGCGTCGATCTCTCGGCCACGCCGTTCTACCTTCAGGGAAGTGGGTATCTTGAAGGCTCCCCCTTTCCCTGGATCGTCAGCGATTTCAGCCTGGTCGACGCCATCGAGTCGGGAATCACCAAGATCCCACGCCTCCCGGTCAGCGACAACACCGGGCGTCCCCAACCAAAGTATTTCAAGCTGTGGGAGCACATCACAAATGCGTCGTCAGCGTAAATATGCTGAGCGAAGGATGGGATGCCAACAACGTGACCCACATCCTGAGGCTGCGCGCCTTTCACAGCCAGTTGTTGTGTGAGCAAGTTGTCGGCCGCGGCCTCCGCCGCATGGATTACACCCCCGATCCCGACACGGATCTGCTCACGGCGGAATACGTCGACGTCTTCGGTGTCCCCTTCTCCCTGATTCCATTCAAGGGACGAGGGCAGGCAGAGGGACCGCCGCCCGAAGATCAACCGAAACATGAAGTCATGGCGCTGCCGGAACGCAAGGCATTTGAGATTCGCTTTCCGGTGGTCGAGGGATACGTCGTCTCCCTGAAACGCAACCGCATCGCCTGCGATGTCAGCCTGGTGGAGCGGACGGCCCTCGATCCGTCCACCACGCCGGTCGCCGCGTTCGTGCAGCCCCAGGTCAGCTACAAGATCGGTCCTCCGACCGCTTACGGCGGGTTTGGGATTGAAACCGTTGATCGGCAGGAGTATTACCAATCCGTCCACCCGCAGACGATCGCGTTCGAGATTGCCCGCGAAGTGGTGCGCCGGCTTGCCGAAGTGGCCGGCAACGGCGGCGATCCGAATAGGAGCGTTAGCCGCAATGCCCTCTTCCCCCAGGTGCTGAAGATTGTGCAGGAATATATCCGGAATCGCGTGGATTTCAACGGCGTCCATCCATGCGAAATTGGCTTGCAGATTTACGCTCAGCGCATCGCCGGGCTACTCATTGAAAAGCTGCTCGACCATCGGCATCCTCCTGCTCGGGTACGGGCCTTGGTTGCGTATCTGATGGGATCATTCGAATCGGTCGCCATTGTTTCTTCCGCGGCACCCGTGCCGCCGTCAGACCCTGACGACGAGATCTTTCTGATTTGCGCAATTGATGGCGATGCCGATTATCTCGTATCCGAAGACCGCGACCTGCTGTCTCTGAAAAGCAGCTACCAGCGTCCCGAGATCGGACGGTGTTCGGAAATCATCAATGCGTTTGAAAGATAGCAAGCCGACATTCTCTGCATTCTCCGTCAGCGACCCGGTCCGCTTCATGCACGGTGGCAAAAGCGTCCAGGGGCACATTGCACGGAAGACGCCTCGGCGCGCGCTGGTCGTCGCGGCAGACGGAAGCGAATACCAGGTTCCGTGGCGCCTTCTGATGCGAAACGAGGGTGGGCGGAAGAAATCCGTGAACCTCGGCATCGACGCACTCAAGACGCGCTTCCGCCCTGACGACGAGGTTTCTTTCCCCTTTGAGTCCGGCAGGCTTCGCGGTGTCGTTGCCCGGCTCGGCCCCAAGCGCGCCCTGGTTGCTTGCGCCGGCGGCAAGGACTATCGGGTGCCCTACGCATTGCTTGAACCGGTTGCACCGGATTCCGGACGGTTTGACCAGGAGCGGCTGGTGGAGGTCTCCCGGCTGGCGAAGGGACTCATCCATCGACACGGTCTTGCGGGTTGGAGTTTTCAATTCAACGACGCTTCCACACAGGCCGGACGCTGCGCTTACGACATCAAAGTAATCAGCCTGTCGCGCCTCTTTTGTCTTGAAGCACCTGCTGACGAGGTCAGGGACACGATACTTCACGAGATTGCCCATGCGCTCGTCGGCCCCGAGCACCATCACGACTCAGTCTGGAATGCGGCGGCCCGATCGATCGGCTGCACCGGGAACCGCTGCCATGACGTCGATTTCGCTCCGCCCCGCTACATCGTTTCCTGTCCCCGCTGCGGCTGGAGCCGGCAAGCCAATCGGCGCAGGCCGGGGTTCGTCTGCAAGACTTGTTCTAAGCCGGTCACGTATCAGACCTATACGAGGCAGGCTTGGAACCGAATGGGCCACCCAAAGAGTGGACCCGCGCCCGGAGGCCGATCCTGACCATGAACGAGCGAATCGGTTTCCAGTGCAAAGGGACGCCCGCATGGATGGTGCAGCCGTCCTCGATGATTGCGGCAGGCTCACAGTCCATGCCATGATTCCAGGAGCGTCGATACGGAGGGAGACCATCAACAGATTGAGTCTTCTCTTAATGCGGGCGGGGGCAGATGCACTGGCTTACGGGGAGGAAATGAGATGCATCCGTTGATCGAAAGCCATCGCGCCGAGATCCGCGCTCTGGCTGAGCGCCACGGTCTTCGCAACGTGCGGGTGTTTGGTTCTATGGCCAAGGGTGCCTCCACCGATGCCAGCGACATAGATCTGCTGGTGTCATTGCCGCCCGGCAGGACGGGTTTGGCCCTCGGCGGTTTGCTTATGGATGTGCAGGACCTGCTGCAACGGCGGGTGGAAGTGGTCACGGAGGGTGGCTTGCATCCCGCGCTACGCGAGCGCGTGCTGAAGGAGGCGCAGCCGTTGTGAGTTCAGATACGCACTCGGACGCGGTGCTGCTGGTTCATCTCTGCGAGTGCATCGAGCGCATTCTGGAATATACCGGCGGCGAGCGGGCCACTTTCTTCGGCTCGCGCTTGGTGCAGGACGCAGTAGTGCGTAACCTGCAAACGCTGGCTGAATCAACGCAACGGCTCAGCGGCTCACTCAAGGCCACCGAGCCCGATGTGCCTTGGCGCGCTATCGCAGGTTTTCGCAACGTGCTTGCGCACGGTTATCTGACGATCGATCCAGATGCCGTGTAACGAATGGCGGCGCGCAACGCCCATCGCTCGGACTGACGCATCATGACCCGTTCACTCATCATGTTTCCTGGTGGCGCCAGCAAACGTTGAAGGCGAGCAGACCCTGAGGGAAGCAGACGGCCCGGATATCTGGGAGTACACCGCAGATTCAGGCGTTCACCGGTAGAGATTCGCCCGGGGCTGGCTGCGCGTGTCGGTCGGAGGTCAGGGCGATTGACCCTGAAGATTGGGTCAGGCTACTTCAGATTGACCCGCACCCCGAAGCCTTCCAGTTGTTCGGTTTGACCCCGGGCGGCGTCGGTGTTCAGGGGGTTGCCGGCCAGATAGAGCCGCAGGTAGGGAGCAAATCGTTTCTCGCCCTCGAAATCCTTCTTGCTCATGGCCACCAGCTTGCCGAGGTCGCTGATCCGGTTGTTGTTGAGGATCAGGTAGCGCAGCTCGGTCAGCGGCTCCAGGGGAGACAGGTCGGCAACACGGTTGCCGGTCAGGTCCAGGGAGGAGAGGAAGCGCAACTGGCCGAGCGCTTTGAGGTCCGAGACCTGGTTGCCCGCAAGGTAGAGCGACCAGAGCTTGTGCAGGCCCGCCACGGCGCTGATGTCACTGATTCGATTGTGGGAGAGGTAAAGGGAATTGAGAGCGGTCAAGCCCTTGATCGGGGTCAGGTCCGAAACCCGATTGCCTTCCAGTTGCAAATATTGCAGCTTGATCAGTCCCGCCAGCGGTTGGATGTCTTCAATCCGGTTGCCGGAAAGGTCAATGGTTTGAATGCCCTTCAAGTCCTTCAAGGGACTGAGATCGCTGATCTGATTGTCGGCCAGGTCCAAGGCAGCCAGGTTCAGACATTGCTCCAACCCCTTCAGATCCCGAATTTCGGCCCCGCGGACTTTCAGGGTGGACAGGCGTTCCAGATCCTCCCGGGTGAGCGCCTCGGAAGCGAACACCGCCTTCTTGACAGCGGCTTCCAGCGTCTTGTCGGCAAAGGCGGAGCCGGCCTCCTCAGCCGCCAGGGTTCCGGCACTGGTGAACAGCAGCAAAGCAGTGGCAAGTATCGATTGAAACCATCTGTTCATGCGAACCTCCAGAGCGTTCACCTGAGACGCCGGTCGGGCCGGAGTGCAAGTCTAATCCCAATCCTCCCTCCCCGCAAGTCTTCCCGCGCTGGCCAGCCGGCTCAGTCGGTTTTCAGAACTGCCAGGAAGGCCTCCTGAGGGATGTCCACCCTGCCCACCCGCTTCATGCGCCGCTTGCCTTCCTTCTGGCGTTCCAGCAGCTTGCGTTTTCGAGTGATGTCCCCGCCGTAGCACTTGGCGGTGACGTTCTTCTTCATGGCCCGCACCGTTTCCCGGGCAATCACCTTGCTGCCGATGGCGGCCTGGATGGGAACCTCGAACATCTGTCGGGGAATCAGCGATTTCATCTTTTCCACCAGGGCGCGCCCGCGGCCGTGAGCCCGGTCGCGATGGACGATGACCGACAAGGCGTCCACCGTCTCGCCACCGACCAGGATGTCGAGCTTGACCAGGGGAGATGTCCAGCGGTCCGAGAGTTGGTAGTCCCAGGAGGCGTAGCCGCGGGAAGCGGACTTGAGTCGATCGTAGAAATCCATCACGATTTCGTTGAGCGGGAGATCGTAGGTGATCAAGACCCTGGTCGGAGTCACGTAGTCCAGGGATTTCTGGACGCCTCGCTTTTCTTCCAGCAGCCTCAGCAGCGGCCCTACGTACTCGTGATGGGTCATGATCATGGAAGTGACCACCGGTTCCTCGATCTTGTCGATCCGGGCCGGGGGCGGCAGCCGGGTGGGGTTGTCCACTTCCACCACCTCGCCTTCGCTGGTCGTGACCCGGTAGCGAACTCCCGGCGCCGTCGTGATCAGCGAGAGATCGAATTCCCGCTCCAGCCGTTCCTGGACGATCTCCATGTGGAGGAGGCCCAGAAAACCGCAGCGAAACCCGAAACCCAGGGCAGTGGAGGTCTCCGGCTCGTAGAAGAAGGATGAGTCGTTCAACCGCAGTTTTTCCAGCGCATCCCTCAGCGCCGAATACTGGTTGGGCTCGATGGGGTAAAGGCCGGAGAAGACCATGGGTTTGATTTCCTGGAAGCCGGGAAAGGGAACGCGGGTGGGCCTGGCGTCCTCGGTGAGGGTGTCTCCGATCTGAGTGTCGGATACCTTCTTGATATTGGCGATCACAAACCCGACCTCTCCCGCCGAGAGTTCCGGAACCGCTTCCATCTTGGGCGTCTGCACCCCCACCCGTTCGACCTCGTAGGTCCGGCCGGTGGAGACCAGCCGGATCCGCATGCCTGTCCTGAGTGTGCCGTCGATCACGCGAACCAGGACGATGACCCCGCGATAGAGGTCGAACCAGGAATCGAAGATCAGGGCCTTCAGGGGCTCGTTCCGGCTTCCCCTCGGGGCCGGAACCTCCCTGACGATTCCCTCCAGAACTTCCTGAACCCCGGTGCCGTGCTTGGCGCTGACAAGGAGCGCGTTTTGGGTGTCCAGCCCGATGACCTGTTCGATCTGTTCCGTGACGCGGTCGGGCTGGGCTCCCGGCAGGTCGATCTTGTTGATGACGGGAACGACCGTGAGATTGTTGTCGATAGCCAGGTAGGTGTTGGCCAGGGTCTGGGCTTCAACCCCTTGGGAAGCATCCACCACCAGCAGGGCCCCTTCGCATGCCGCCAGGCTGCGGGAGACTTCATAGCTGAAGTCGACGTGTCCGGGGGTGTCGATCAGGTTCAAAATGTAGTCGACCCCGCGGCGACTGCGGTATTTCAGGCGTACGGCATGGGCCTTGATGGTAATCCCGCGCTCCCGTTCCAGCTCCATGTCGTCCAGAACCTGTTCGGCCATCTCGCGTTGCGACAGTGTCCCGGTGAATTCGAGCAGGCGGTCGGCCAGGGTCGATTTGCCGTGGTCGATGTGGGCAATGATGGAGAAGTTTCTAATGCGTGCAGGATCCATGCTCGGCGTGACGGCCTCCGCGCGGCGCTCCCCTGGTCTCGTAACCGGATTCAGTGGGCTTAAGTAGTCCAATGCGCTTGTGCTTGTCAAATGGTTTGCAGGTTTCCGTCGCATGATGGCGGTAGAGCAGGTTTTTTCTGAGCCAGGGCCATCTCACGCTAAAAGACCGGCAATTTTCCGGGAGGGCTGGCTTTTTCATGCTGGGTGTGGTATTGCTCCGGCATGGAAAAGTCAGACTTCATTCTGCCCCCCTCGGTCAAGGAGGTGACCCTGCGTCTGGCGCGCGCCGATGAGCGCCGCCGCTGGGATGCCACCATGGCCCAGCGTCACTATCTGGGGTTCCAGCAATTTGCCGGTCGCGGTCTGCGCTACGTGGCCGAATACCAGAAGTGTTGGCTGGCCCTGATCGGTTGGCAATCGGGCGCCTTCAAGTGCCGTCCTCGCGACCGCTGGATCGGCTGGCGCCCGCAAGAGCAGTTTCCGCGGTTGCGGCTGATTGCCAACAACACCCGCCTGCTGGTGTTGACCCGACCGGGGGCGATCCCGAACTTGGCCACCTCGGTGATGGCGGCCAATTTGCGGCGCCTCAGCGCCGACTGGCAGGCGACCTTCGGCCATCCGCTGGAGTTGGCCGAGGCCTTCGTCGACCCCAAGCGGTTCGCCGGCACCCTGTATGCGGCTGGAAACTGGAGGTTGGTCGGGCGCACCCGCGGGTTCTCGCGCAGCAACGGCCGCTACACCGAGCCCCACGGCCACCTCAAGAAGATGTACGTCTATCCCCTCCGGCGAGGGGCCCGAAAACGCCTGCGGGCTCGACAGCCGTGCCCCTGCTGGGAGCCACAGCGCCCGGACCCGGTCTCTCCCGAGGCGGTCCCGTTGCCGTCGTTGCTGCAAGAGTTCGCCTCCATCCCGGATCACCGCCGGCGCCAGGGCCGCAAGTTCCAGTTGCCAACCCTGCTGGCGATCTGGGAACTGGCGCGTCTGTCCGGCTACTGCGGCGTCGACGCCACTTGGCGCTATGCCTGCGCTCTGAACCAGGAGGAGTTGCGCACCCTCGGCGCTTGGCGCCACCCGGGGACCGGTCGCTACCACCCGCCGTCGCGAGCCACCCTGCATCGAGCCCTGATCGAGACCGCCCCGGAGGCCCTGCAGGCCGCCGTCAACCGTTGGGCCGCGCGGCGTCAGCCTTCCAATACCGCGCTGGCGACCGACGGCAAGCGCCTGCGCGGAGCCAACCGCCAAGGGGAGGCCCATTACCAGACCGTGTCTCTGGTCAACCATGCCAACGCCATGCCCATCGCCACTCGCGCCTACACCGAACAGGGAGGAGAGATCGCCGCCGTCCTGGCCCTGCTGGAGGAGGTCGACGTCCGCGGCTCGGTGATCACTCTCGACGCCTTGCATACCACCCGAAACACTGCCCTCGCCATTCGGCACCGCCACCGGGCCCACTACCTGTTCACCGTCAAGGGCAACGCGCCGGAAACCTTCCAGACCCTGGAGACCATCGACTGGGACCAGGACGCCTCTTCCCACTTCTGCGAAAACGATGAGAAGGCTCATGGCCGCATCCAACAGCGCCGGATTCAGGTCCTGAAACCCCTTCGGGGTCTGATCAACTACCCGTCGGTCCGACAAATGTTCCGTATTACCCGCAAGCGGCATCGGGTCAAGACCGGCGAAGCATCCACCGAGGTGACCTATGGCCTGACCTCGTTGCCCCCGCAACAGGTCGACGCCGAGCGGCTGTTGGCCCTCAACCGTGGCCATTGGGTCATCGAGAACCGGAACCACCGCCCCCGGGACACGACCTTCGGCGAAGATGCCTCTCTGATGCACACCGGCCACGGACCCTCCAACAACGCCATCGTCAACCACACGGCGCTCGCCATCATCTTCCATCGCGGCTTCCGCCAAGTCCAAGCCGCAGTTCAGCACTTTGCCATGGATCGGGCCGAAGCGATCCGCGCGGTCGCCGAGCCCGGCTAAGAGCCTTTCCTGAGCCGTCTCCTATCCCAACTCCACCCACCGTCCCCCCGACCTTGCGATCCTTCGGCTGGGTCCCGGCCGTTGCCGCCCCATCAGAGCCCAAACGGGTCCCTTCCGGCCGGACTCGACTCGATGTCGATGGCCACCAACACCGCATCACTCCTCTACCTCAGCCAAGAATCCTGGAGAACCTACCTCCCCTCCCCAAACGTCCTGGAGAACACGCCACCAATGACAAGCATGAGATGACCCTGTTTTCTGAGCAGGTTTCCCTTGACAACCGCAGGGGTATCGAATACTTTCGGGGATTTGTGCGCCGGTGCGTCTTGAACGTGGAAGGTCCCATGGCTACCTATCAACCCAAACCCGCTGAACTCCGGAGGCGATGGTATCTGGTTGACGCTCACAACGTGGTGCTGGGGCGTTTGGCGACCCATGTGGCCACCCTGCTCACCGGCAAGGGAAAACCAACCTGGGCTCCCCATCTGGATACCGGCGATCACGTGATCGTGGTCAACGCCGAGAAGGTCAGGCTGACCGGCAACAAATGGGAGCAGAAGGTCTATTACCGACACTCGGGCTATCCCGGAGGGATCAAGGCGGTCAAGGCCAAGGATCTCCGGGCGAAGCGGCCGGACCGGATGGTGGAAGGCGCGGTCAAGGGCATGCTGCCCAAATCCCGGCTGGGCCGGGCCATGGCCAAGAAGCTGAAGGTGTACCGGGGAGAGGTTCATCCTCATGAAGCCCAGCAACCGGAACCTTCCCAAGTGCCTCAATAGTCGTGGGGACGGTTAAAGGAGCCAATGCATGGAGGCGTTAGTTCAGTACTATGGAACGGGACGGCGCAAGTCCTCGACGGCGCGGGTCTACTTGAGGCCGGGTCAAGGTGAGTTCCGCATCAATCGTCGTTCCCTGGAATCGTACTTCAAGAGCCTGACTCAAAGGATGTTGGTGAAGCAGCCCTTCGAGGTCACCGAGACCTCGGGAAAGTTCGACACGATCGTCAACGTGAACGGGGGCGGGGCTTCCGGACAGGCTGGAGCCGTCCGGCACGGAATTGCGCGCGCGCTGCTCGAATACGACGGCGAGCTGAGGAAGACACTCAAGAAAAGCGGATTCTTGACCCGGGATTCCCGGATCAAGGAGCGAAAGAAATACGGGCAGCCGGGAGCCCGCAAGCGTTTCCAATTCTCCAAGCGATAACCCTAGAATGCTCAGGAGGTTTGTTTGGCATCTGTCTCGATGAAAGAACTGCTGGAGGCCGGGGTCCACTTCGGCCACCAGACCAGACGCTGGAACCCCAAGATGAAGCCCTATATTTTTGGGGAGCGCAATGGAATCTATATCATTGACCTGCAAAAGACCCTGCGCATGTTCAAGGAGGCCACCCGCTTCATCACCGAGGTGACGGCCCAGGGCGGGGCCCTTCTCTTCGTCGGGACCAAGCGTCAGGCGCAGGATGCCGTCGCCGAGGAGGCCCGGCGGTGTGGCATGTTCTATGTCAACCAGCGCTGGTTGGGGGGGCTGCTGACCAACTTCGTCACCATCAAGAAATCGGTTGCACGGTTGAGGGAGTTGGATGAAATGTCGACCGACGGCCGATACGAGCTCCTGTCCAAGAAGGAAGTGGCCCGGCTGGAGCGCGAGCGCCGCGGGCTGGAGAAAAACCTCTCGGGGATCAAGGACATGAAGTCCCTTCCCCGCATTCTCTTCGTGATCGACTCCAAGAAGGAGGAGATTGCTGTCCGCGAGGCCAACCGGCTTCAAATCCCGGTGGTGGCGGTGGTCGATACCAATTGCGACCCGGACCGCATCGATCACGTGATTCCGGGGAATGACGACGCTCTGCGAGCCATCAAGCTCTTCACCTCCAAGGTGGCTGACGCAGTGGTCGACGGTGCGTCCGTCTTGCAGGAGAAGACCGAGGCCCGGGAGGAGGCGGCGAAAGGTGGCAGCCAAGCCGCGCCGGAGGGCGGAGCAGCCTCGGAGAAGGATCTTCCCCCGGTCGCGAGCGGCGGCGAGGCCCAGGATGTGGCCTGAGGATTGGGGCGAACGGATTGCCGCAGGCCGGGCCCGGCTGGAATTTGCAGCCGGGCTGTGATTTCCCTCTGTTCTTCCTCAACACAAATTCTTTCCCCGGAAAACGTTCCCCAGTCCAACCTGAAGCACACCAGGACAGCAGCCGCCAGCCAGCCGATGAGATCAAAGCAGGCGCGGTCTTCCAGGCGTCCGCAGAGCGATTCATGAGCGATAATCTTGTTTGAGAGGATGTGGAAATGGCCATAACAGCCCAACAAGTCAAGAGTCTGCGAGAGAGAACCCAGGCCGGAGTGCTGGATTGCAAGCTGGCGTTGCAGGAGGCCCAGGGAGATTTCGAGAAGGCGACCGTCATTCTCAGGAAAAAGGGTTTGGCGGCGGCTGCCAAGCGGGCCGACCGAGCGACCGCGGAAGGACTGATTTTTGCCTACATCCACCCCGGTGACAGCCTGGGAGTCCTGGTGGAGCTGAACTGCGAAACCGATTTTGTGGCCAAGACCCCGGAATTTCGGGCCTTGGTCAAGGACATCGCCATGCACGTCGCCGCACTGGCGCCAAGGTATGTGCGCCGGGAGGACGTTCCCCAGGGTGAGATCGACCAGGAAAAGGAGATCTATCGATCCAAGGCTCTGGCCAGCGGCAAGCCGGAGAAGATTGTGGAGCGGGTGGTTGAGGGTCAGCTCGGCAAGTTCTTTGGCGAGGTGTGCCTGCTGGAGCAGCCTTTTGTCAAGGAACCCTCGATCACGGTGGGACAGCTGGTGGCCGACCGGATAGCCTCTACCAAGGAGAATATCAACCTGCGGCGTTTTGTGCGGTTCAAGCTGGGAGAAGGGCTGCAGAAGAGATCGGCCGACTTTGCCGGAGAGGTGGCGGCTCAATTGGACTGAGTTCATCGGAGAGCCTATGGCGGCGCCCGTGTACAGGAGAGTTCTGCTGAAGCTGAGTGGCGAGGCCCTGATGGGGAAACAGGCGTTTGGAGTGGACCCCCAGGTTGCCGGAACCATCGCTCGGGAAGTGCGTGAGGTGCACCGCCTGGGGGTGGAAATCGCCATCGTTATCGGGGGCGGCAACATATTTCGGGGGCTGTCGGCGACCGCGCAGGGGATGGAGCGCGTATCGGGCGACCTCATGGGGATGCTGGCCACCGTGATAAACGCCATCGCTCTGCAGGACGCCCTGGAAAAGGTGGGTGTGTTCACGCGGGTGCTGTCGGCCATCGAGATGCGCGAAGTGGCCGAGCCCTATATCCGCCGGCGCGCCATTCGGCATCTGGAAAAACGTCGGGTGGTCATCTTTGCGGCGGGCATCGGCAACCCCTATTTCTCGACCGACACGACGGCGGCGCTGAGGGCCATGGAGGTCAAAGCCGAGGTGATTCTGAAAGCCACCAAGGTCGACGGGATTTTCGATGCCGACCCGATGAAGGTGAAAGATGCCAGGATGTTCGACCAAATCAGCTATATCGATGTGATCGGCAAGGGCTTGAAGGTCATGGACGCCACCGCGATTTCCTTGTGCATGGAAAACCACATGCCGATCGTTGTTTTCAACCTGGGAAACAGCGGCAACATCGAGCGGGCCGTTCTCGGGGAAAAGATTGGAACCGCCGTCAAGGTGTAAGCCCATGATCAAGGATGTGATCAAGAACACGGGAATCCGCATGGAGAAGGTGGTTGAGGATCTCCGCCGCTATCTGGCCACGGTGCGCACCGGGCGCGCCTCGGTCTCGCTGCTGGATCCGATCAGCGTGGACTACTACGGGACGGCGACTCCCGTCAGCCAGGTGGGAACCCTGGCTGCTCCTGATCCGACACTGCTCACCGTGCAGCCCTGGGATATCTCTCTTCTGCCGGCCATTGAGAGAGCCATCCTGGCCTCCGACCTGGGATTGAACCCGGCCAACGACGGCAAGATCATCCGTATTCCCATTCCCCCGCTGAACGAAGAGCGCCGCAGGCAGTTGGCCCGGCATGTCGGCAAGGTGCTGGAGGAGCATCGAACAGCCCTGCGCCAAATCCGGCGGGACGAGAACGATGTCCTGAAGAAGATGTTGAAGGACAAGGAGCTGTCGGAAGACGACGAACGCAGGGGTTTGGAGGAGATTCAGAAACTGACCGACCGCTACGTGGCGCGTCTGGAGGAACTGGCCAAGAGAAAAGAGGAGGAGATCCTTACGATTTAGTGGTCAGTGATCGGTGGTCAGTGGTCAGCCCAGCCGCCGCCCCACAAGACGGGGCGGATCATACAGGATGAAACCGGGGAGGTTTCAGACAAGTGAAGAGTATTGGGACCGGGAAAGCGCCTTTCGAGTTGGTTGCGCCGTTCGATCAACTCAGCCGGGATCAACAACTTGCTTAGCGTATTGATCCAGCATTTTGATTGACAGCAGGAGATTGCCTTGCTATAGTCTTGTGGTTTTGCTTCCGGGGCTGTGTCGCCGGGCTATCATATTGATAATGCGTGAATTCTGGGAGATTAGGAGTTGCCGACGTTTAATCAGCTGGTGAGGTTGGGTCGAACCAGGGCCAGAGACAAGACCAGCAGTCCAGCACTCCAGGGCTGTCCCCAAAAACGGGGTGTCTGCGTGCGGGTCTATACCTCGACTCCGAAGAAGCCGAACTCGGCCTTGCGCAAGGTGGCTCGAGTGCGGTTGACCAACGGCATCGAGGTCACGACCTATATTCCTGGCATTGGCCACAACCTCCAGGAGCATTCGATTGTGCTGATTCGCGGAGGCCGTGTGAAGGACCTGCCTGGAGTACGTTACCATGTCGTGCGCGGGACCCTGGACTCGACTGGTGTTGAGAATCGCAAGCAAAGCCGGTCGAAGTACGGGGCCAAGCGGCCCAAGTAAATCACCCCCGGTCTCGAATCCAACGGCTTAACCTGCGGCGTTGTTCGCAATGCCCGTCTCAGGAGCAGCAGTCATGCCACGCAAAGGACATGTGCCGAAGCGCCAGGTCATACCCGACCCCGTTTACAACAGCCCCCTTGTCTCCAAGTTCATCAATTGCATCATGTGGAAGGGGAAGAAGAGCACGGCTGAACAGGTGTTTTACGGCGCCCTGGACATCATCAAGGAAAAGACCGGAGAAGACCCCCTCAAGGTCTTCAAGAAGGCCCTGGACAACGTCAAGCCTGTTCTGGAAGTGAAGTCCAGGAGGGTCGGTGGCGCCAATTATCAGGTTCCCATCGAGGTCAACCAGTACCGCAGGGTTTCTTTGAGTATTCGCTGGTTGATTACCTACACCCGCATGCGCAAAGAGAAGTCGATGCAGGAGAGACTGGCTGCCGAATTCATGGATGCCGCCAGCAATCGCGGCGCGGCCATCAAGAGGCGCGAAGACGTGCATCGCATGGCAGAGGCCAACAAGGCCTTTGCCCACTATCGGTGGTAAATGAAAATTCGTTCACTGGCAGGATGGGTCGGGCGCCCGAGGCCAAAGCCGCTGGAGGCCGCCCGCTTCCCGTCTTACCCGTGGCTGCCTGGCTGCTCATGTCCCGTCAGATACCACTCCAGAAAATTCGAAACATCGGAATCATGGCCCATATCGATGCCGGCAAGACCACGGCCACCGAGCGGATTCTTTACTATACGGGCATCACCCACAAGATGGGCGAGGTCCATGATGGTACCGCCATCATGGACTGGATGGAGCAGGAGCAGGAGCGGGGAATCACCATCACCTCGGCGGCGACCACCTGTTTCTGGAAGGACGTTCGCATCAATATCATCGACACTCCCGGTCACGTGGACTTCACCGCAGAGGTGGAGCGCAGCCTTCGCGTCCTGGATGGAGCCATCTGCCTGCTTGGCGCCGTGGAAGGGGTGGAGCCTCAGACCGAAACGGTGTGGCGGCAAGGCGACAAATACGAAGTTCCGAGAATCGTCTTCGTCAACAAGATGGACCGGGTCGGCGCCGACTTTTTCGGCTGCATCCGGATGGTCAAGGATCGATTGCTGGCAAAGCCGGTGGCGGTTCAGATCCCCCTGGGCAAGGAGGAGAACTTCGTCGGCGTTATCGATCTGATCAGCATGAAGGCCATCATCTACCGAGACGAGACCCTGGGGGCCGACCACGAGACGGCGGAGATTCCTCCGGAGATGGTTGCGCAGGCACAGGAGTGCCGGGAACGGATGATCGAGAGCGTCTGTGAGACCGATGACCCGCTGATGGAAAAATACCTTTCCGGAGAGTCGATCTGTGAGGGTGACCTCAAGGCAGCCCTGCGCCGGGGCACATTGAGTCTGGCGCTGGTTCCGGTGCTTTGCGGCGCAGCCTTCAAGAACAAGGGAGTGCAGCCCCTGCTGGACGGCGTGGTGGACTATCTGCCCTCACCTGCCGACCTGCCTCCGGTGGTGGGCGCGGACCGGGAAGGCCGGGGGGAGATCGTCCGAGAGTCCCGGGATCAGGAACCCTTTTCAGCCCTGGTCTTCAAGATCATGACCGATACCTACGTGGGACAGCTGGCCTTTTTCCGGGTCTATTCCGGTGTCCTCAAGACAGGCTCCTACGTTTACAATTCGACCAAGGACAGAAGGGAACGTGTGGGCCGACTGCTGAAGATGCATGCCGACAAGCGTGAGGAGATCCAGCAGGTCTATGCCGGCGACATCGCGGCGGGCGTGGGTTTGAGGGAGGTAGCCACCGGCGATACCATCTGCGCGCAAGAGGCGCCGGTGATTCTGGAGTCCATGGAATTCCCGGTTCCCGTCATGGCCGTCGCCATTGAGCCCAAGACCAAGAATGACCAGGAGAAGCTGGGGCTGGCGCTGGGGAAACTGGCGCAGGAGGATCCCACCTTCAAGGTGTCCACCGATCAGGATACGGGACAGACCATTATCTCGGGGATGGGAGAATTGCATCTGGAGATCCTGGTAGACCGAATGTCTCGAGAGTTCGGGGTGGCCGCAAACGTGGGGAAGCCCCAGGTGTCCTATAGGGAAACCATCTGTCAGGGCGCCGAGGCGGAAGGGCGATTCGTTCGTCAGACCGGCGGCCGCGGTCAATACGGCCACGTCAAGATTCGCGTGGAACCCAGGGCCGACACGGAGCGAGGGTTCGAATTCATCAATGCCATCGTGGGGGGCGCCGTTCCCCGGGAGTTCATTCCGGCCGTGGAGAAGGGCATTCGCGAGGCCACCGAGGCCGGCCCCTTGGCCGGCTACGAGGTGCAGGATATTGAAGTGACCCTGTATGACGGGTCCTTCCACGAGGTGGATTCCAGCGAAATCGCCTTCAAGATTGCCGGTTCCATGGCCTTGAAGGATGCGGTTTCGCGAGCCGCTCCGGCGCTGCTCGAGCCCATCATGCGGGTGGAAGTCGTCGTTCCCCGGGAGTTTATCGGGGCGATAGGGGGTAATCTCAACGCTCGTCGGGGGCGCATCGAGACCATTGAGTCCCGTGCCGGCTCGCAGGTGGTCACTGCCCTGGTTCCGCTCTCGGAGATGTTCGGGTATGCCACCGATTTGCGGTCCATGACTCAGGGACGAGCGACCTATTCCATGCATTTTCACCAATACGCCCAGGCGCCCAAGTCGGTGACCGAGCAGATCGTTGCCAGGGTCCAGGGCCGGAGTTGGGACACCGCGGGGCGATGAAGGCCTCGGGAGATCAGGAGAAAGGATAGAAAGGCGATGGCGAAGGAGAGATTTGATCGAAGCAAGCCGCACATCAACATCGGGACGATCGGGCATATCGATCACGGGAAGACGACGTTAACGGCGGCGATCACGCGGGTATTGGGGAAGAAGGATCCGAAGGTGGCGTTTCGGAGTTTCGATTCGATCGACAATGCGCCGGAGGAGCGAGAGCGTGGGATCACGATTGCGACGGCGCACGTGGAGTATTCGACGGGGAAGCGGCACTATGCGCACGTGGACTGTCCGGGGCATGCGGACTACATCAAGAACATGATCACGGGAGCGGCGCAGATGGATGGAGCGATCCTGGTGGTGGCGGCGACCGACGGGCCGATGCCGCAGACGCGGGAGCACATCTTGTTGGCGAGGCAGGTGGGGGTGCCGTGCATCGTGGTGGCGATGAACAAGGTGGATGCGGTGGAGGATGAGGAGTTGCTGGACTTGGTGGAGTTGGAGGTGCGGGAGTTGCTGGAGAGTTACAAGTTTCCTGGGGAGGAAGTGCCGGTGGTGCGGGTATCGGCGCTGGGAGGGTTGAATGGTGAGGCGGAGTGGGAGGCGAAGATCGAGGAGTTGATGGAGGAGGTGGACGGGTACGTACCGTTGCCGGAGCGGGAGGTGGACAAGCCGTTTTTGATGCCGATCGAGGACATATTTTCGATATCGGGGAGAGGGACGGTGGTAACGGGGAGAGTGGAGAGAGGGAAGGTGAAGGTGGGGGAGGAGATGGAGATAGTGGGGATGAGGCCGACGCAGAAGCGGGTGGTGACGGGAGTGGAGATGTTCAAGAAGCTGTTGGATGAGGGGGTGGCGGGAGACAACGTGGGGTTGTTGTTGAGGGGAGTGGAGAAGCGGGACGTGGAGCGGGGCCAGGTGGTGGCGAAGGTGGGGAGTATAACGCCGCACACGAAGTTCAGGGCGGAGGCGTACATTTTGACGAAGGAGGAGGGGGGCCGGCACACGCCGTTTTTCACGGGGTATCGGCCACAGTTTTATTTTCGGACGACGGACGTGACGGGGGTGGCGAGTCTGGGAGAAGGGACGGAGATGGTGATGCCGGGAGACAACGTGAGCCTGGAGATCGAGTTGATCACGCCGATCGCGATGGAGAAGGGGCTGAGGTTTGCGATCCGGGAGGGAGGGCGAACGGTGGGGGCCGGCACCATTACCGAGATACTGGAGTAGAAGCGCCCAACCCCCTTGAGCCGGTTGCCTCCACGAACGAGAGCCATTGATGCTGAACGAAAAGATACGCATCCGATTGAAAGCCTTTGACTACCGGATTCTGGATCAATCCGCCGGAGAGATCGTGGATACGGCCCGGCGAACCGGGGCTCGAATCGCCGGGCCGATCCCGCTTCCCACGGCCAAGAACAAATACTGCGTCCTTCGGTCCCCTCACGTGGACAAGAAGTCGCGTGAACAATTCGAGATTCGGACCCACAAGCGGCTTCTGGACATTCTGGAGCCCACCCCGCAAACCATCGATGCCTTGATGAAGCTCGATCTGCCGGCAGGGGTTGACGTGGAGATCAAGGCATACGGCAAGGAGCACAAGTGAGAGCGGAGGATTGTGTCCGCCCGTACCGGCCAGTCCGGCACAAGATCCGGCCCCTACAGCCGCTGACCGGGAGCTAGACCCATGGTGAATGGCATTCTGGGTGTCAAGATCGGGATGACCCAGTTGTTTGAAGACGGGGGGCGTGTGGTTCCGGCAACCGTGATCCAGGCGGGTCCTTGCGTGGTCGTGCAGAAAAAGACGGCCGATCGGGAAGGCTATGACGCCGTGCAACTGGGATTGGTCGAGTTCACTTCGCCCAGGCGGGTCGGTCAACCCATGCGGGGCCATTTCAAGAGGGCCAAGGTGGCTCCGGTTCGGTTCCTGAGGGAATTGCGTCTGTCCGATGGCGTCGAAGATACGGCGGTAGGATCCAAAGTGCTGGTGGACCAGTTTAGCGACAGCGACGAAGTGGACGTGACCGGCGTAAGCAAGGGCAAGGGGTTCGCCGGGGTGATGAAGCGGCACAATTTCCGGGGGGGCGTGGCCAGCCATGGATCCATGTTTCATCGTGCTCCGGGATCGATAGGCGCGTCGGCATCCCCCTCGCGTGTCCTCAAGGGCATGAAGGGCGCCGGTCACATGGGGCGGCGCCAAGTAACGGTAAGAGGCTTGAAAGTTGTGCGCGTGGACGCGGAAAAGAATCTTCTGATCGTCAAGGGAGCCGTTCCCGGCGCCAACGGGGACTATTTGATTGTTCGCAGGAACCGGCCATAGAGCTGGTGGACCGGCTTGGCGGTCGGCCAATGGAGCGGGTCGTGGCGACGCTTGATGTGTTGAATCTGGATAATGAGGTGGTTGGTCAACTCGATCTCCACGAGTCGGTTTTTTCGGCCAAAGTCAACAAGAGCCTGCTCTATCTGGCGGTGAAACACTACCGTGACAGCCTCAGACAGGGAACGCACGCCACCAAGACCCGCGCTCAGGTGCGTGGCGGGGGTAGAAAACCCTGGCGGCAGAAGGGTACCGGAAGAGCCCGGGTTGGAAGTTCCCGAAATCCACTCTGGAGAAAGGGTGGGGTGGCCCATGGGCCGAAGCCCAGGTCCTACGCCTTTCGCCTTCCCAGGAAAATGTTGCAGGGTGCGATGCGTTCGGCCCTGAGCGACCGGTTTGCCTCGAACTGCATCAGGGTGGTCGTCGACTTTTCCTTGCCCAATCACAAGACCAGGGAGTTGGACCAGGTGCTGCGGAAGCTGGAGACGCGAAGAAAGCTTCTCATCGTGGACAATGGGGACAACGAAAACCTGGCACGGGCCTCCGGCAATTTGCCGGAAGTGAAAGTCGTATCCAGCCGTGGGGTTACCGTTTACGATTTGCTGAATTCCAGGAGCGTTCTTTTCTCCAGGAAGGCCATTGAGAAACTTCAGGAGGGACTGCAAGCGTGAACCCGGCCTCGATCGTGAAGCGCCCGATCATCACCGAGAAAGCCTTGGGTCTTAAGGAAGACCACAGATATCTATGCTTTGAAGTCTCCGCACGGGCCAATAAGCATCAGGTCAAGCAGGCTGTAGAGAAGCTCTTCAACGTCAAGGTGGCTTCGGTCAATACGGCCGGCTTCAAGGGGAAAATGCGGCGTCAGGGACGCTATGTCGGGCGGCGGCCCGATTGGAAGAAGGCCTTCGTCAAGTTGAAGCCGGGCGAGAAAATGATTGAATACGCGGACATTACTTAGTGAAGAGTGAAGAGTGGAGAAAGCAACCATTCTTGATACGAGCTTAACGATGGCATACGGTGCGGTCTTGTTCCCACAACTAACCACTCTTCACTCTTCACTATCCACTACTTAGCCATGGGCCTTAAAACCTTCAGACCCTTTACGCCCTCGCTGCGGTTTACCTCGGTGACGACTTCCGAGGGACTCAGCAGAAAGCGTCCGAAGAAGAGCCTGACCACAGGCAAGTCCAGGACCGGGGGCCGTAACAATCTGGGTCGCATGACCGTGCGCCATCGAGGGGGAGGGCACAAGAGGCTCTATCGCCGCATCGATTTCAAGCGCGACAAATTCGGGGTGCCGGCCAAGGTGGCCGCGGTGGAATACGATCCCAACCGATCGGCCCGAATCGCGTTGCTTCACTACAGGGACGGGGAAAAGCGTTACATCATTCATCCGGTGGGGCTCGAGGTCGGAGCTACGGTCGTTTCCGGCCCGGAAGCCGACATTCTGGTCGGCAATGCGCTTCCTCTGAAGAATATCCCGCTGGGAACCACCATCCACAACATCGAGTTGCGGAAGGGTGGGGGAGCCCAAATGGCCCGTTCGGCCGGGAGTGCGGCTCAACTGGTTGCCAAAGAGGGCGCCTACGCCCAGGTGAAGATGCCGTCCAGCGAGGTCAGGAGGATCCACCTCGACTGTCTGGCGACGGTCGGGCAGGTGGGCAATACCGACCACAGCAACGTCAGCCTGGGCAAGGCCGGAAAACATCGGTGGCTGGGACGTCGACCGACCGTGCGGGGCGTGGCCATGAACCCGGTGGACCATCCCCACGGAGGCGGCGAGGGAAGGACCTCCGGAGGGCGCCATCCTGTGACGCCCTGGGGACAGCCAACCAGGGGATTCAGGACCCGAAACAACAAGAGAACCGATTCGTTTGTCGTGAAGCGAAGGGGCAAGTAGCGGGACCTCCGGGAGGTGGGGAGATGGGCCGATCCGTAAAAAAGGGACCTTTTGTGGACCGCAGCCTGGCCAGGTTGGTGGACGGCATGAACAAGCGGTTCGAGAAGAGGGTGATCAAGACCTGGTCGCGGAGGTCCACCATCATTCCCGACATGGTCGGCCACACCTTTGCGGTGCACAACGGCAAGAAATTTATTCCGGTCTTTGTGACTGAAAATATGGTGGGACACAAGTTGGGAGAATTCTCCCCCAGCCGTCTTTTCAGGGGGCACAGTTCCAAGTCCAGCGAGAAAACGGCATCGCGGTCCTGAGGCCTGAGAGGTTCGCCTGGAGCTCAAATCTGATGGAAGCTCGTGCTACCGCAAAATTCATCCGTAGCTCGCCGCAAAAGGTCCGGTTGGTTGTCGACCTGATCCGGGGGCGAAACGTTTCGGAAGCGCTGGACATTCTGCGCTTTACCAAGAAGAGGGCAGCCACGCAGGTTACCAAGGTCCTGAAGTCGGCCATTGCCAACGCGGAACAGAAGGACGAGGCCACCGATGTGGACCGGTTGTCGGTGAGCAAGGCTTACGTCAACGAGGGACCGCGGATGAAGCGGATGCGTCCGGCTCCCATGGGGCGGGCGTTGCGTTATCAGCGGCGGATGAGCCACATCTCGATTCATGTGTCGGACGAATAGATAGGGAGGAGGGGCGCGTGGGACAGAAAGTACATCCCTTTGGTCTTCGCTTGGGATACAACAAAACCTGGCGTTCCCGCTGGTACGCCAAGAAGGACTATGGAAGGTTGTTGCACGAAGACCTGCGCCTCAAGAAGGAACTCAAGAAGCAGTTGGGGCACGCCGGGGTCTCCAACATCGAGATCGAGCGGCCCGGCAACAAGATTCGAATCACCATCTTCACCTCCCGGCCCGGAATCATCATCGGCCGCAAGGGTTCCGAGATCGACAAACTCAAGGTGGATTTGCAGCAGAGGACCAATCGGGAAGTTTTCATAAACATCAATGAGATTCATCGCCCGGAACTCGAGGCTCAACTGGTAGCCGAATCCATCGCGCTTCAGTTGCAAAAGCGGATCGCGTTTCGTCGGGCGATGAGGAAGGCCGTGGACTCCGCCCTCAAAGTCAATGCCAAGGGCATCAGGGTCTGTTGTGCGGGACGTCTGAACGGAGCTGAAATCGCGCGAACCGAGTGGTACCTCCAGGGTAGGCTTCCGCTCCATACGCTGCGGGCCGACATCGACTATGGTTTCGCCGAATCCTTTACCACTTACGGATTGATTGGCGTCAAGGTCTGGATTTACAAGGGAGACCTCTTTCCGGTGACAAAAAAGGCTTCGGAGATCGGCGTCAAACTCTGATCAACCCGGCGGGGATCTGAAATGTTAATGCCCAAAAAGGTCAAATTTCGCAAGCAGCAGCGTGGGCGCAACTGCGGCAAGGCCTGGCGCGGCTCGGAAATCGCCTTCGGAGACTATGGCCTGAAGGTGCTGGAACCTGCCTGGATTACCGATCGGCAGATCGAAGCGGCCCGTATCGCCATGACCCGCGCCGTCAGGCGCGGCGGAAAGATCTGGATTCGCCTGTTCCCGGACAAGCCAGTGACCAAGAAGCCGGCAGAAACTCGCATGGGAAAGGGCAAGGGATCTCCCGAGTATTGGGTAGCCGTGGTCCGCCCGGGGAAGGTCATCTTCGAGATGGAAGGCGTGGACCGGGACGTGGCGCGGGAAGCCATGCGTTTGGCCTCCAACAAATTGCCGGCCAAGACCAAGTTCGTCTACCGGCCCAATGCGGGGGGCGAGGCATGACGCCCGAGCAGATCAGGGAATTCACGGACGAGGAACTGGTCAGCCAGGAAAATGACATGGCCGAGCAGATCTTTAGACTGCGATTACAACTGGCAATGGGCCAGGCGGAGGGGACGCACAAGCTGCAGCAGTTGAAGAAGGACGTGGCCCGGATCAAGACGATACGACGGGAGCGCCTACTGCAGCAGCACAAAGATGCGGGATAGAGGGACCGGAGTCCTTTCCATCCAGGATCAGGAGCGCAAGGCCATGGGCAGCGGAGAGAAAACAGGTCGAAGGAACGCCAAGGTAGGGATCGTCAAGAGCGACGGGATGGACAAGACTGTCGTGGTTTCGGTGGAACGCCGGGTGCCCCATCCTCTTTACCGGCGCATTGTCACCAGGACTTCCAGCTTTCTGGCTCATGACGAGCAGAACGCCTGCGGTGTCGGTGATCGGGTCGCCATCGTGGAGACCCGCCCTACCAGCAAACGCAAGCGGTGGCGCGTGTCCCGCATCATCACCAAGGCCGGTTGAGCGCTGGCAGTGCGGCGCCCGAGCCGGTCAACGGAGAGATTGCACCGTGATTCAAATGGGAACCATCCTGGAAGTCGCCGACAATTCGGGCGCTCGCAGGCTCGCCTGCATATTGCCGCTGGGAGGCTCCACGGGGGCCAAGGCCGCCTTGGGAGACGTGGTGACGGCGGCCGTCAAGGACGTGACCCCCGATGGCAATGTCAAGAAGGGGAGGGTAGTCAGGGCGGTGATTGTGAGGGCGCGCAAGGAGACCCGCCGACGGGACGGTTCCTACATTCGCTTCGATCAGAACGCAGCGGTGGTGATCAACGACCAGGGCGAGCCGGTGGGAACCCGCGTGTTCGGGCCGGTTGCCCGGGAGCTGCGTGACAGGCGATTCCTGAAAATCGTGTCCCTGGCGCCGGAGGTGATCTGAAATGGGGCGTCCCCATCGAATCGATATCCGGAGAAACGACCAGGTCAGGGTCATTGCGGGAAAGAACGTCAAGGAAGTCGGTCGCGTGTTGCGCGTGATCCGCAGCCAGCAGCGGGTGGTTGTGGAAGGAGTCAATATGGTCAAGCGCCACACCCGTCCCAACCCCAGCCGGAATCTGAAGGGCGGTATTGTGGAACGGGAAGGCCCCATACACGTCTCCAACGTAATGATCGTTTGCGGAGCCTGCGGGCAGCCGACCCGAATCGGCCACCAGGTTCTGGCCGATGGAAAGAAGATTCGGACTTGTCGCAAGTGCGAGGCCTCGCTGGACCGCTGACTCCCGAGGGTGGGCCTGCTGGAGAGGAAGAATTCATGAGCCGACTCAAGGACCGCTATCGGAAGGAAATCATGACGGCTCTGCAGAAGGAGTTTGGCTACACCAATGTGATGGCGGTGCCCAAGCTGGAAAAGATCGTGGTCAACATCGGCCTGGGAGAAGCGATCCAGAACCCCAAGCTGCTGGATTCGGCCATGGACGAACTGGGAGCGATCACCGGACAGAGGCCCGTCATCAACCGGGCCCGAAAGTCGATCGCTTCATTCAAGCTTCGGCAGGGTATGGCGATCGCGTGTTCGGTCACGCTTCGGTCCGGCCGCATGTACGAGTTTTTCGATCGTCTGATCAACATCGCACTTCCCAGGGTCCGAGACTTCCGAGGGCTCTCCACCAGGTCTTTCGACGGGCGCGGGAACTATACGCTGGGATTGCGGGATCAGTTGGTGTTTCCGGAGATTGACTACTCCAAGGTCGGCAAAATCAAGGGAATGAACGTGTGCATGGTAACCAGCGCCAAGACCGACGATGAAGCCAGAAGCCTGTTGGGTCTCTTGGGGCTCCCATTTCGACGATGAGGTTGAATCCATGGCCAGAGTCGCTCTGATAGCCAAGGCCAAAAAAAAGCCCAAGTTCAAGGTCCGGCGATACAACCGCTGCAGACTCTGTGGTCGATCACGCGGTTATTTGCGCAAGTTCCAGTTGTGTCGCCTCTGCTTTCGTCAGTTGGCCTTGAGAGGGGAACTTCCGGGAGTCATCAAGTCGAGCTGGTGAACCCGATACTGTCCGCGATCCGGTGGGCCAACCGGGCCGCTTTTTTGGAGCCTGATGAAGAATGAGCTTAACTGACCCTGTCGCCAATTACCTCACCCTCATTCGCAACGCCTTGCAGGCCAAGCACCAGAAGGTCGACATTCCCTGCTCCCGCCTGCTGACGGAAATGACCCGGATTCTGAAGGAGGAAGGGTATATCGCCAGCTTCAAGACCATTGACGAGGGCAGTAAGCGGTTCTTGCGAATCTATCTCCGTTACGGTCCCAGAGGCGAGCGGGTGATTTCGGGATTGCAGCGGGTATCCAGGCCGGGTTGCCGGGTTTACGCTTCCAAGCGCAGGATTCCCTCGGTGCTTGGGAATCTGGGGATCAGCATCCTCACGACCCCCAAGGGAGTGATCACCGGGAGCCGGGCCCGCCGGGAAGGGGTTGGCGGAGAGGTGCTCTGCTATATCTGGTAGGTGCTTTTCGGAACCTGAAGCGGACGTTCAGCCATGTCACGAGTCGGAAGACAGATCATTTCAATTCCGGAGGGCACCGAGGTGAGCATCGGGGACGACCAGGTCCGCATTCAGGGGCCCAAGGGTCAAATGACGAGCGTGGTGCCGGAGGGAATTCGCTTTGAACGGACCGAGAGAGGGGTGGTCGCCACCCGATCCTCGGATTCCAAGCAGCAGAGAGCGCTCCACGGATTGGCCCGGAGTTTGTTGGCCAACGCCGTTGCCGGGGTGAGCCGGGGATTCAGGAAGGAACTCGACATCGTGGGCATCGGCTACAGGGCTGAGCACAAGGGGAAGTCGGTCGTCTTCAGTCTGGGGTATTCCCACCCCGTCGACTTTCCGATCCCCGAGGGGATCAAGGTTGAGGTGGAACGACAGACACACCTGATCGTCTCGGGAGTGGACAAGCAGAAAGTCGGTCAGACCGCCGCCGACATCCGGTCCTTGCGCAAGCCCGATCCCTACAAGAACAAGGGAATTCGTTATACGGGAGAGAAGCTCAAGAAGAAAGTCGGCAAGACGGGGGCCAAGTAGCGGCGGAGCCGCCGGTCGAGGCCGCCCAAGAAGAGATAGATGGCTAAACGGATTTCCAGAGGTCACATTCGCAAACGCATCCACGCGCGGGTGCGCAAGAAGATCCGAGGCTCGGGCGAACGGCCTCGGCTCGCCGTATTCCGCTCGGCCAGTCACATTTACGCCCAGGTCATCGATGACGACCAGGGCCGCACCCTGGCCTCCGCCTCAACCGTCGACAAGGAGATCCGCGAGCAAAACCGGAATGGCGGCAACTTGGCTGCGGCCAAGGTCGTGGGCAGCCGGATCGCTGAACGAGCCTCCCGGCTGGGGATCAAGCGAGTGGTCTACGACCGGGGGGGCTATCTGTTTCACGGCCGGGTCAAGGCATTGGCGGATGCGGCTCGAGAGGGCGGCCTGGAGTTCTGACAAAAGCGTTGCGCCCGACTGGGCGCGTTCCATTCTTCCGTCGGTTGCTGCAGGGTGTCTCAAGGAGGACATTTGGAATCCAACATCGATTCGAGTGAGTCCCAGTTCAAGGACCAGGTGGTTTCGATCAATCGCGTCACCAAGGTGGTCAAGGGCGGCAAGAACCTGAGTTTCAGTGCCCTGGTGGTTGTCGGAGACGAGAACGGCAGAGTGGGCTACGGTAACGGAAAAGCCAAGGAAGTTCCCTCTGCCATTCGCAAGGCGACCGAAGCGGCCAAGAAGAACCTGATCCGTGTCCCGATGAAGGGCACCACCATTCCTCACCTGGTAGTCGGTCGATTCGGTGCGGGCCGCGTGTTGCTGAAACCGGCTCCCGATGGAACCGGCGTGATTGCCGGTGGGCCGGTGCGGGCCGTGATTCAATCGGCAGGAATACAGAATGTACTGACCAAGTCGCTGGGGAGCGCCAACCCTCACAACGTGGTGAAGGCTACCATTGAGGGCCTCCAGCAGCTCAGGGACGTTAGAGATGTTGCTCGTTTGAGAGGGAAGTCGCCTGAGGAAATATTGCAGGCGCCGGAGCCGCAAGGGCATGATGAGACAGGACAACCCCAAGAAAACGCAGAAGATGCCTCTGAAGATTAAGCTGGTCAAGAGCGGCATTGGATGCTCATCCCGGCAAAAGCAGGTGATTCGGGGTTTGGGATTCAGACGGCTGAACCAGACGGTTGCCCGGCCCGATACTCCTGAAATTCGAGGCATGATCTTCAAGATACGCCATCTCTTGGAGGTGAAGAGTGAAGGGTGAAGTTTGAAGTGTGAAGGGTGAAGTTTGAAGCGTGGGGAGTGAAGGGATGATCCGTGATTTGCAAGGTGCTTAACGTGTCGATCAAATCGAAACTATTCACTAACCACTATTCTAGCCACTGATTTGAGGTCTGCTGCTCCATGATTGAACTCCACGAACTGAAGCCTTCACCGGGGTCGACCCGAAACCGCAGGCGCAGGGGAATCGGGCCCGGATCCGGGCTGGGAAAGACCGCGGGCCGGGGAAGCAAGGGACAGAAATCTCGTTCCGGCGCAAGGGCCAAGCGCGGATTCGAGGGCGGGCAGATGCCGCTGCACCGCCGCTTGCCGAAGCGCGGTTTCACCAACATCTTCAGGAAACAGATCGTGGTGGTGAATGTGAGTCAGCTCCAGGTGTTCAGGGCCGGGTCCTCGGTGTCCCCGGACGTCCTGGTCGAACGGGGAATCATCAAGAAAGTCAAGGATGGAGTGAAGATTCTGGGTCGAGGCGAGGTGTCGAAAGCGCTGAAAGTGTCGGCACACTTCTTCAGTCAAAGCGCACGGGACAAGATCAGCCGGGCCGGGGGGGCCGTCGAAGAAATCAAGTGATCGAAAGCCTGCGCAACATCTGGAATATGAATGACCTGAGGAAGAGGATTCTCTTTACCTTGGGTATTCTGGCCGTGTACAGGATCGGGGCTTTCATCCCCACCCCCGGGATCAACACCGAGGCCCTGCGTGAGATTTTCGACCGCAGCCGGGGGACGGTTCTGGGTTTTCTGGATCTATTCTCCGGCGGCAATTTCGGCAACTTCACCATTTTCGCCTTAGGCATTACCCCCTACATTACGGCCTCGATCATCCTGCAGTTGATGACCGTCGTTTGGCCCTATCTGGAGAGACTGTCCAAGGAAGGAGAACTCGGGCGCAAGAAGATCACCCAGTACACCCGATATCTGACGGTTATCCTCAGCCTGGTGCAGTCGTTCGGCATTGCGTCCTTTTTGCAGGGGATGCCTGCCGAGGGCGGAAGCCAAGTGGTTCTGAACCCTGGTTTTGGATTCGTGTTCATGACCATGCTGACCCAGACTACGGGAACTGCCTTTATCATGTGGCTGGGAGAAAGGATCACCGAGCGGGGCATCGGAAACGGAATGTCCCTGATCATCTTTGCCGGAATTGTCAGCGGCCTGCCTAGCGCCGGCCATGAGATCTTTACCCGGCTGGTGCAGCAGCAATGGTCTCCGCTGTTCGTCATGGTGCTACTGTCCATCATGGTGGTGGTGGTCGGATTCATCGTATTGGTGGAGAGGGCTCAGAGGCGTATTCCGGTACAGTACGCCAAGCGCGTGGTGGGACGCAGGGTCATGGGGGGGCAGTCGACCCACCTTCCGCTGAAAGTGAATGTCGGGGGAGTGATCCCCGTAATCTTTGCGTCTTCCATACTCACCTTTCCGCAAACCTTCGGTCTGTTGTTCGAGGACAGTCGTTTCTTCACGGGTCTCACCGAGGCCCTGGGATTTGGCGAGCCTCTTTACAACCTCCTCTATGTCACCTTCATTATCTTCTTTTGCTACTTTTACACCTCCATCGTCTTCAACCCCACGGAAGTCGCCGGCAATATGAGGAAGTACGGAGGATTCATTCCGGGGATCCGTCCCGGACGGGCTACCGCCGAATATATCGAGACCATCCTGACTCGCATCACCTTTGCAGGAGCTCTCTATCTGGCCATGATTGCAGTTATTCCGGAGTTCATGATTACCGGTTTCCATATTCATCATCTGCCGTGGGTGGGCGGCTATTTCGAAACGTTGCCGAACTGGATCTTGAACGGCATGGGGGTGCAATTTTATTTCGGGGGGACCTCTCTGTTGATTGTGGTGGGGGTGGCCATGGACACCGTTCAGCAGATCGAGGCCCAATTGGTGATGCGCCACTACGATGGATTCCTGGGGCCGCGGGGGCGTCGGATTCGCGGGCGCCGGGCGTGAGCCAGGAGTATCCGGCAAGTTTGGCTTCGGCCCGGGTCAAGTGTTGGAATTGTAGGTAACCTGTTGTATCCTTGGAAGTTCGGGTTTAACTCTGCTATAGGGATGTGGTCCTGAATGTCGAAGGAAGATGCCATTGAAGTGATGGCCGTTGTCCTGGAGCCCTTGCCCAATGCCATGTTCAAGGTGCAGTTGGAGAACAAGCATGTGGTTTTGGCTCACATTTCCGGGAAAATGCGCAAGAACTTCATTCGGATTCTGTCGGGAGACAAGGTCGCGGTGGAGTTGTCACCCTACGACTTGAGCCGGGGCCGGATCGTCTATCGCTACAAGTAGGTCAGCCATGAAAGTCAGGGCATCGGTCAAGAAAATTTGTCCGAAATGCAAAATCATCCGACGGCACGGGGTGGTCAGGGTGATTTGCGTAAACCCCAAGTGCAAGCAGCGTCAGGGATAGCCGGACCGGCCGGTCTCCGGTTCTCCTCCCTGGAAAGGATTGGACGTGGCTCGGATCATTGGCATTGATTTGCCGAACGACAAACGGGTGGAAGTCGGTCTGACCTACATCCACGGCATTGGCAGGCCAAGATCCCGCAGGATCCTTGACCTGGCGGGAATCAGTCTGGACACCAAGGTGCGGGATCTTTCCGAGGAAGAGGTTACCCGCATCCGACAGATCATCGAGGAACAGAGCGGCGTTGAGGGTGACTTGCGCAAGGAAGTTGCCATGAACATCAAGCGGCTCATGGAGATCAGCTCTTACCGGGGATTGAGGCATCGGCGGTCGCTTCCGGTCAGGGGGCAACGGACGCACACCAACGGTCGTACCCGCAAGGGTCCTCGCAGAGGAGCCGTGGCGGGCAGGAAGAAATCGACGGCCAAGACTTGAGAACGGGAATCGTGATTCCATTGGGGTGGATGTGATGGCCAAGGCTCAGACCAAGTCCAAGAAGGGACGCAAGAAGGTCTTTCGGAGAAAGGAAAAGAAGGTTGTCCTGAGCGGCATTGTTTTCGTCCAGGCGACCTTCAACAACACGATCGTCAGCATTACCGACACGCGTGGCAACCTGGTCTGCTGGTCCAGCGCGGGATCCCTGGGATTCAGGGGATCACGGAAGGGCACCCCCTTTGCGGCGCAGCAAGCCTCGATCACTGCCGGCAACATCGCTCGTGAGCACGGAATGAAGACGGTGGACGTACGGGTGAAAGGCCCCGGGTCGGGGCGCGAGTCCGCTATTCGAGCGCTGCAGACAGTGGGGCTGGAAGTCAAGTCGATTCGAGATGTCACTCCCATTCCTCACAACGGTTGCCGTCCGCCCAAGAAGAGACGGGTTTGACCTGAGATTCGGATTGAAATCTGCATAGCATAGCAAGGAGAAGGAAGTTGGCCACCTATCGCGGTTCTGTATGTCGTCTCTGTCGTCGGGAGGGAATCAAGCTGTACCTCAAGGGGGACCGCTGCTTCAAGGACTCCTGCGCCATCGAAAAGAGGAATTTCGTTCCCGGGCAGCATGGCAGGAGCCGTCGATCCAAGATAATCGGGTACGGTCTCCAATTGCGCGAGAAGCAGAAGGTCAAGCGCATCTACGGATTGATGGAACGTCAGTTTCGGAATTATTTCGAAAAGGCATCCCGGCAAAAAGGGGTTACCGGAGAAAACCTCCTCGGGATGTTGGAGAGGCGTCTCGACAATACGGTCTACCGCCTGGGATTTGCATCCTCCAGGGCGCAGGGCCGGCAGTTGGTGGGGCATGGCCATATTCGTGTCAATGATCGCAAGGTCAACATCCCCTCCTTCCAACTGAAGCCGGGTGACTCGGTTTCGGTTCGCGAAAAGAGCCGCAAGGTGCCGAGCATCGTGACTTCAGTGGAGATGGTCGGAAGTCGTGGGGTCCCCACCTGGCTGGAGTTGGATAGTTCCAACCTGTCAGGGAGAGTGCTGACCCATCCTACCCGAGACGATGTCAATCTGCCCGTGCAGGAACATTTGATCGTAGAACTTTATTCCAAGTAGAGCCTTTTGCAAGATTCGTCGTGCGGCTTCAACTACCTGCGGAATTTTGCAAAGGGTTCAAGTCGTTGATCGTCCGAAAGTTTTCTTCGAAACATCTTTCGGACCTTAATCAGGCTATTGGCCGGCAGGCTCCAACCCTGGGAGGGTCTATCACCTATGTTGTGGAAAGGATTTCAGAAGCCCAAACGGCTCTCTATCAGCAGCGAGGATCAGGGGCAACACTACGGACAGTTCACGGCACAGCCTTTCGAGCGGGGCTTTGGGACTACGATCGGGCATGCATTGCGTCGGGTGTTGTTGTCCTCGATCGAAGGCGCCGCCGTCACGGCGGTCAGGATCGAAGGCATCCTGCACGAGTTTTCTCCCATCCCGGGAGTCGTGGAGGATGCAACCGATATCATCCTCAATCTGAAGCAGGTGTCGTTCAGGCTCAGTGGGGAGGGGCCCAAGACGTTGCATCTGGAATCGGAATCTCCGGGGGTGGTCACCTCTGCCGATATTCAGACCGATGGCGATGTTGAAATCCTGGACAAGAGCGTCTACCTGGCGACTGTAAGCGAAGGAGGGCGCTTGCAGATGGAAATGCGGCTGAAGCACGGCCGAGGATACGTTTCCGCCGATCGGAATTTCGATGACGATCTTTCGATTGGCTATATCCCCATCGACTCCGTTCACTCCCCGGTCCGAAAGGTCAACTACACGGTTGAACCCTCCAGGTTGGGTCAGATGACCGACTACGACAAGTTGTCTCTGGACGTCTGGACCAATGGATGCCTCACGCCCCAGGACGCCGTAGGTCTGGCGGCCAAGTTGATCAGGGACCATATGTCCATCTTCATCAACTTCGAGGAACAGGCCGAAGATGAGGAGGAGCCTGCCAATCAGGTCGTGGAAGTGGTCAACGAAAATCTGGCCAAATCGGTTGACGAACTGGAACTCTCGGTTCGCTCCTACAACTGTTTGAAGAACGCCAGTATCAAGACGATTGGGGAGCTGGTTCAGAAAACCGAGTCGGAAATGCTCAAGACCAAGAATTTCGGCCGCAAGTCGTTGAATGAGATCAAGGATATTTTGGGCAACATGGGCCTGGGTCTCGGTATGGAGCTCGACGAACGAGGGCAGCCGGTAGAAGCTCCGGTGAGCGAAGAACAGTAAAGACCGGCCGTGGTTCCCGGCAGGACTTGCCGTTCGGGGGGGTTTGGATGAGACATCGTGTACACGGACGAAAACTGGGGCGAACGCCTCCCCACCGCCGAGCGCTGCTCAGGAATCTATGCACGTCGCTGTTGGAGTACGAACGCATTACTACGACGGTTCAAAAGGCCAAAGAGGTCAGGCCGCTGGCTGAGAAGATGATCACTCTTGGCAAGAAGGAGACGCTGCATGCCAGGCGCCAGGCTGCCCGATTCCTTTTGAAGGCCGCTGTCGTCCAGAAGCTCTTCGATAGCATTGCTGCCCGCTATGCCGATCGTCCCGGCGGGTACACACGCATCCTGAAGCTGGGACCGCGCGCCGGAGATGGAGCCGAGTTGGCCATCATCGAGCTGGTTTCGGAAGAGTCGGAGAAGAAATCCAAATCCGCCGGCGCCAAAAGCCAGGACAAGAGCGGGGAGAAGCAACCCGAAGCCGAGGGCAAGTAGCTGCAGCCCGGCGTGAGCCCAGCACAGTCTGTACGCTGAAGATTCCAAACAAGGCACTGCAAGATGTTAAAGACGAACACGGCTCTTCCGTATGCTCAGCGGCCTGGTGAGAAATGCGGGCTGGAACTCCTCTAGTCGACCAGCATCCTTGGAAGTACCGTTTTTGTCCCCGCCGCAAGACTGCAATCCCCGTCCACAACCAAGAGAACAACCCTTCCCTGGGCTACCCGGTAGAAGTACTGAAAAGATTCCGGATCCGTGGTATTTTGATTTCCGGCCGGTCCCTGTTTCTCACCGGGAATCGAAGGATGGCGCGGGCATTTGCCCTGGACAAGCCAGAGTGGAGCCAATGGCGTCTGTTCATGCAAGGCATCACAATAATTTTTGTAAGATTCTGGAAATGAACTATTTATCATAGTCTGAACAGTGGCCCGGTGAGATTTGAGGACCCAGTAGGGAGAGTCCCGGCCCCGTCAACAGGAGGCAGCGTTGA
The DNA here is from genome assembly GCA_963665655.1 of Terriglobia bacterium. Taxonomy (GTDB): domain Bacteria; phylum Acidobacteriota; class Terriglobia; order Versatilivoradales; family Versatilivoraceae; genus Versatilivorator. The sequence goes on along the minus strand of OY762429.1, from coordinate 291,093 downwards.
GCGAACATTATCGGCTTGACCACAGCCGGACCGTATTTCGGGGACGGGTGATCGATCTCACGGTCGACCGCATCACCATGGCCTCCGGAACGCAGGCGGTGCGAGAAGTGGTTGCGCACCCCGGAGGCGCGGCGGTGGTGCCGGTGTTTTCAAACGGGGATGTCCTGCTGGTGGAACAGTTCCGCTATCCGATGCGGCGGTCTCTGCTGGAACTGCCGGCGGGCAAGATCGACCCTGGAGAGTCGCCCGAGGAGACAGCCGCCAGAGAGCTGGAGGAGGAAGTGGGCTTCAGAGCGGGGAGGTTGGAGAAGCTGGCGGCATTCTATACGACGCCGGGATTCTGCAACGAGCTTCTCCACCTGTTTCTGGCTAGAGACTTGGAGCCCGGGCGAAGGGCTGGAGATGAGGATGAGGAACTCTCTGTCCATCGCTATTCCCCCACGCAACTGGAGAAACTGATCCGTCTGGGCAAGATCGTCGACGCCAAGACGCTCATCGGCCTTCACTTTCTTTTGGCCAATCCCAAAAACCGGGCGCCCTGACGACTTCAATCCCGCGAGAGAAGCCGGAGACGCCAGTAGAGTTCCTTGAAGTGAACCCTTTTGCGATTTTTCGAGGAGACCCCGATTCCATGCCAAGAAAACGAGTTCGCCAACTCTTTCCCGATGCCGTGACCCGTGTGATTGAGGTTTGTGTCCTGGCGGTCCTGGTAGCCGGACTGGCCGCCGGTTTGCTTCCCGCGAGGATGGGAGCCGGGGAAGCGGCCGAGGCCCCGGTGTGGCCGAGATTCCGGGGCCCTGGCGGTATGGGTGTCTCCGACGATCGAAACCTCCCGCTCCGCTTTGGGCCGGAAGAGAACGTCGTCTGGAAGACTGGTCTGCTGCCGGGAGAGTCTTCTCCGGTGATTGCCGGCGATCGTTTGTTCCTGACCGGGGCCTCGGAGGATGGGCTGGTCACCTATGGCCTCGACCGGGATACAGGCCGGATCCTCTGGCAGCGTTCCCTGGCAAGGAAAAGGGATCAGAGGTACCACAAGATCAACTCGGCCGCTTCTCCGACGCCCGTTACCGATGGAGACGTCGTGGTCGTATTCTTGGGGGATTTCGGCCTGGTTGCCTATGAGTTGGACGGTCGTGAACGATGGCGATTGCCGGTCGGACCGTTGAATAACGTCAATGGGCACGGCGCGTCTCCGATCCTGGCAGACGGCAAGGTCGTCATGGTCTGTGACCAGGACAGCGGCTCCTACATGATTGCGGTGGACAAGGACAGCGGGCGGGTGCTCTGGAAAACGGAAAGGCCTGAGGTCACCCGAGGCTATTCGACCCCGGCGGTATTTCGGCGCAGGGGCGAGCCCGCGGAGCTGATCGTGCCGGGATCCTACCAGTTGATCGCCTACTCGCTGGATCGAGGAGAGAAACTCTGGTGGCTGCGGGGCATGGCCTGGCAGCTCAAGTCGGTGCCGCTGATCGACGGCGACAGGATCTACCTCAATGCCTGGGAATCCGGAGGAAATAGCCCCGTTCGCGTCGACCTTCCCTCCCATGGCCAGGTCTTGGCGGAACGGGACACGGACGGGGACGGACGGTTGTCCTTGGAGGAGATCGAAGGATTCAAGCCGTCCAGGACCTGGCGCAATGTGGATCTGGACAAGGATCGATTCCTGAGCCGACTGGATTGGGAATTCTATCGAGCCCGCCTGGAGGCTCAGAACAACATGATGGCCATCCGGCATGGAGGGCGCGGAGACCTGACCGGCAGCAATATTCTCTGGCGATATCGAAAATCCCTGCCGAACGTCTCTTCACCGCTCTTGTACCAGTCCGTTCTCTACCTGGTCAAGGACGGTGGAATCGTCACCACTCTGGATCCGGAAAGTGGGAAAGTACTCAAGCAGGCCCGCTTGAACGGGGCCACCGACCGCTACTATTCTTCTCCCGTCGCCGGAGACGACAAGGTCTACCTGATCAGCCAAAACGGGAAGGCCCCGGTCTTGAAGGCGGGAGGTCAATGGGAGGTACTGGCTCTCAACGACCTTGCAGAAGAGTGTTACGCCACGCCGGCGATTGCTGACAGTCGACTCTACGTTCGCACCCGCCGGACGCTCTATTGCTTCGCACGCCTTCCCTGACAGGAGATGAGTGATCTTGGGTTCCGATCAGGCGCATGGTCGCGGTCAGTACGCCCTCTTGACCGACCTCTATCAATTGACCATGGCCTATGGCTATTGGAAGACAGGTTGGGAGGACAAGGAAGCCGTCTTCAACCTTACCTTCCGAAGCAATCCCTTTGGGGGTGGTTTTTCCATTGCCTGCGGGCTGGCCAGCGTCATTGAAACCCTGGACCGATACGCTTTCAGCGCCGAGGAAATCGACTATCTGGCGACGTTGACCGGCAACGATGGCCGGCCGATATTTCAATCCGACTTCTTGAGATATCTGGGAAGGCTGAAGCTGACCTGCGAGGTTGACGGTTTCCCCGAAGGGGCGTTGGTCTTCCCTCACGAGCCCGTGCTGCGTGTACGCGGGCCGATCATTCAATGCCAGCTCCTGGAAACGACCCTGCTGAATATCCTCAACTTTCAATCGCTGATTGCCACCAAGGCGGCCCGGGTGTGTCTGGCGGCCGCCGGAGACCCCGTGCTGGAATTTGGTCTGCGCAGGGCGCAGGGAAGCGATGGCGGCCTCACTGCAAGCCGGGCCGCCTACATCGGTGGCTGCGCCGGCACATCCAACCTTCTGGCCGGGAAGCGCTTTGGAATTCCAGTCCGGGGAACTCATGCGCACAGTTGGGTCATGGCCTTCGGTAACGAGCTTGAGTCTTTCGAAGCGTACGCCAGGGCGCTCCCCAACAATTGCGTCTTCCTGGTGGATACCTATGACACTCTGGAGGGGGTCCGCAACGCTGTCCGGGTGGGGAAACAGCTCAGACGATTGGGCCATGAGATGGTGGGAATTCGCCTCGATTCGGGAAACCTGGATCGGCTCAGCCGGGATGCCCGCAATATCCTGGACGAGGCGGGATTTCCCGAAACGGTCGTTATTGCCAGCAATGATCTCGACGAACACCTCATCGCCTCTCTCAAGAAACGGGGGGCAACCGTTGGAGTCTGGGGTGTCGGAACCAGGATGGTGACGGCTGACGGACAGCCGGCCATGGGCGGAGTCTACAAGCTGGCGGCCGTTCGCGGTTCCTCGGGAGACTGGGATTACAAGCTGAAGCTGTCTGAGCAGGCGTTCAAGATGTCGATCCCGGGCATCCTTCAAGTCCGCCGGTTCCAACGGGCCGGGAGGTTGGTGGGAGATGTCATTTATGACGTGCGAATCGGACCAGGCGGGAGGCAGGTGTTGCTTGATTCCAGCAGGGCGGGCCGGGAAGGGCGGTCTCCTGCATGGGAAACCGGTGAGGATCTGCTGATTCCGGTCTGGCGAAACGGAAAGCAGGTCGGTCAGCGGGAGTCGGTGGATTGCTGTCGCCGACGGGCTCGAGAGCAATTGGTCCGGTTGGACCCTGCCCTGAAACGCTTGACCCGACCCAGACAGTATGCGGTGGGTCTCGAGTCCAGGCTTCACCATCTGAGAGAAAAGATGATCCTGGAGAGCAATCGGCATGGAAGCCCTGATAGTGGTGGACGTTCAAAATGATTTCATTCCCGGGGGAGCGCTGGCGGTTCCCTGCGGAGATGAAGTGATACCTCTGGTGAACCGGTTGCAGACAAGATTCGAGTTGATCGTCGCAACCCGGGACTGGCACCCTCCCGATCACGGGAGCTTTGCTGCCAACCATCCCGGAAGGCGTGTAGGAGACGCCATTGAGTTGGGGGGGCTCAAGCAGACGCTGTGGCCGGTCCATTGTGTGCAGAATACGCCGGGGGCTGACTTTGCACCGGGTCTGAACGCCGATCGCTGGGCCAAGGTCGTGGTTAAAGGCACCGATGCCGAAATTGACAGCTACAGCGGGTTTTACGATAACGGCCATCGCATGGCGACCGGCCTCGGGGACTACCTCAAACACAAGGGTGTGAGCACGGTATTCGTGGCGGGACTGGCCACCGACTACTGTGTCAAGTTCACCGCGCTGGATGCGCGGGCCTTGGGGTTTGCGACCCTTGTGGTCCGGGATTGTTGCCGGGGCGTCGATTTGAATCCGGGGGATGTGAAACGCGCAGTGGATGAAATGAGAGGGGCCGGTGTTGGAATCGTCGACAGCACTGAGGTAGGGAAACTTCGTTAGGGAGTTGGCCGGCGGGGGCCGGTCGCGTAGGGGCGGCGAAAGGGGAAGCCTCACCCCGGCTTACCTACGGGACATTTTCTTCCGCCACTTTCGTGAAAGACGCTCGGCCTTCTTGATTTCCTCAGCAGTCATCCGCTGCCCCAATCTGCCTTTCAGTTCCGTTGACTGCTGGTGGACTTCACGCGTGCGCCAGCCCCGGCTGCTGAACTCGGCTGCCAAATGGACCCAGGCATAGGCCTTCAGGTCGTCTTGAGAGAGACCTTCCCCTTTGAGGTAGGCCACGCCCAGGTTGTGCATGGCCTGGGGTAGTCCCCGCTCGGCGGCTTTCTGGAACCATTTTACGGCCTCCAGTTTGTCCTGTGCGACTCCTCGGCCTTCACTGTACATCCTGCCCAGGTTGGATTGTGCATGAGGGACACCCTGCTCGGCGGCCAGCCGATACCAGTAAGCTGCCTGTTGGTCGTCTTTCCCGATCCCCTTTCCGTTTTCGTACATGACTCCCAGGTTGTGCTGAGCGACGGCGTTGCCTCGCTTGGTCCCTCGGCGAAACCACTGGATGGCCCGGGTATCATCCTGAGGAACGCCGCGGCCATAAGCGTACCGCAGGCCCAGAATGGATTGGGCCGAGCCGTGTCCCTGCTCGGCCGCTTTCCGAAACCACTTCACGGCCTCAGCCTGGTCTCGAGGAACCCCGCGACCCCATGCAAACATCCTGCCCAACAGGACTTGAGCTTCGACGTCCCCCTCTTCAGCCAGTGAACGGGCAAGCTGATAGGCCGTGCCGTACTGGCCTTGGTCGTAAGCTTCGTTGGCGACTGAGGATTGCGCCTGGAAGGGGGCGGGGAAGGACAGGCCCAGGGAGATGAGCAAGGTCATGGCGCAGAGTGTTCTCGAACTCATGGCATGCCTCGATCTATCCTCAAGATGGGTTGAGTGTGGACGATTGGCAGGAAGATTACAAGCAGAAACTCTGGCGTGGCTTCGCCGACAGGACCGATTCATGCTTGGGGGGAACACCTGTCCTCAAGGGTGCTGCCGTCCGATAGCGTGTGCCCGCGGCTCGGCTCAGTTCTCTGCCTTGCCCAGCCAGCGTAGTCGAACGACCAGCTTTCTGGGGGATCGCCCGAAGAGATTGTGGAATTGGGGAGAATCGATGTTGTTGTTGACCAGGTTGTAGTTGGGTCGATTGTTCACGTTATCCACCCCGGGGCGCAGCGACCACTGATGTCCCAGGAAGGTCAATGTTCTCTGGACGTGGATGTTCAGGTTGAAATGCCGGGGAAGTCTCCAGCTGTTGATTCGGCCCACCTGTTTGCCGTTATCGTCATGGATGCTGAAGGGAAATCCGTCACGCCATTCGGCAAAGAGGGCCACCGAAGTCTTTTCCCCGATAGGGAAGGATGCCCAGGACACCAGTCGGTGGGGTACATCCCAGGACGGTCGGCCCGAGATGTCGGAAAACAGGACGGGGTCGTCAGTATCCAGGTCCAGAGCGGCATTGGAGCGGGCTCGCGAATAGGTGTAGCTCAGGAACCAGCGGTGGTGCGCCCGGAACAGTCTGCTCAGAGAGATCTCTACCGAGTCATAGGTGTTCTCCCTGAAGTTCTGCAGTTGATAGTGGATGGTCCGACTCTCGGGAGGGAGGCGATCGTCCTGGATCATTCGGACTGAGACGGGGACCTGTGCATATCCGTTCCGCATCTTCTTGCGCAAGTAATTGAGGTTGAGATCGGTGTCGTACGGCAGCTTCTGTTGCCAGCCGGCGCTCAGATTCTGTGTCCGGGGGATGGTGAGCAGGGATCGGTCCAGTGTGAAGAATCTGACGTTGAGAGGTCGTAGCGGAGTGATGCCGTCCGAAGCGAAGTCGGTAAAGATGGAATATTGATCTCTATGGCGAGTGAAGACCCGGAAGTAGGTGGTGGCCGGAATCCAGCCAAAGCCGGCCGAGAACTTGGTGCTGTCAAGTCCGACAGGCATAAAAGCCAGGCTGAATCTGGGGGTAACCACGCCGCGGGAAACAACGCGGTCCCAATCCCAGCGCAGTCCCAACTCCGCCACCAGGCGCGGTTGGATGGCCCACCGGTCCTGCAGGTAGGCGGCAGTTTCCAGGTTCCATTCACTGAATTCGCCGCTGCCGCCGAAGGACAGCCTGCTTGACCGGGTTCCGTCCAGGCGAAAATATTCGATGGCGGACCGCCGGATGTCCTGGAAATATCGTGAATAGTCGAGATTGGCTCCTACCTTGGTCCGGTGTTGTCCGAGCCAGTCCCAACGGGGACTGAACAGATCGGCTCGCCACTGGTCGCGGCTGCTGATATGCAAGGTGTCGATGGGGAAGTTACCGCCTCTCTCAAAGGAGGTGATCCGGTAGGTCTGGCTTCCCTGAGGGACCTGCCGGTTGATCGAGCGGTAGGCCGCATAACCGAATTCCAGGATACTTTCAGGGGATAGTACCCACTGATCCTTGAGATTGAAGAAATACCTGCGGGCTCGCCTGTCCAGGGTGGTCTCCAGCGGGTTCAGGGGAGAAAGACCCGATTTGGGCGCGTTGAGATAGTCCACTACGAACCCTGAGCTCAACGTGTGTCGGGGCGTGAGCTTGGCTTGAACTCGCAAGCTGTTGTTGACGGCCCAGGATACGTGACGGTCCCGGCCGACCGGCAGTTCGGGGATGATGTTTTCCTCATAGAGGAGATCCAGGCTGTTGAAGAACCAGGCGCGATTCTTGAGGATGGGGCCGGAGAAATTGTGGCGGGGTCTCCAGTCGCGGAATCGGAGTCCCCGGGTAAATTCGATCCCGGGAACGAAGTTGGTGAACCGCTGGCTGAACTGGTCGTTTCCCATTCGGGAATTGAGGACCATGGTACCGCCCGTCCCCTTGCCGAACTCGGCCGAATAGCGCCCGGAAAACAGATCCAGGGATTTGACCGATTCCGCACCCAGCCCCATCTCCAGCTTTCCCGAGGCAGGATCGGACAGGTTGAATCCATCCAAGGACCAGTTCATCTCTTGCACCGAGCTTCCATGAAAGTGCAAGTCCCCCTTCGGATCCCTCAAAACGCCCGGCAAGACCGCGGCTGCGCCTTGAATTCGAAGCTTGGTTGAGCGGGTTACGGGGATGGAGTCGATTTCCCGTTCCTCCAGGGCCTGCGACATGGCGACCTGCTCCACCGACAGATGGTCTTCCGGGTAGACATTGACCGTGATTCGAGACTCCTCCAGGGAGATGAGCTCGATGTTGACGAGATTCACCCCGGTGATCAAATCCAGGGGTTTGTCCTCGATCGGGTAGTAGTCGCCATGGTTCGCCTGGAGGAGATACCTCCCGGCTCGAACCAGGTTGAAGCTGAAGGTCCCCTGTTCATTGGAACGGGTGGTTGCCTCTGCACCCGGACCGCCGCTGTTCTCGATGAGGAGACTGACCTCCTGGATGGGGTTCAAGCCTTGATCGGTGACGGTCCCGCTCACGACCACCTGCGCCATCACCGGTTCCACAAGGCAGAGGAGCACGGCTCCGACACCTGTCGCCAGTCGCAACTCCAAGCATCCCATGGTGACCCGTTTCAGCCTTGTCATGAGAAATCCTTTGCCGCCATTGTGGATTGACAGGCTGTATAAGGTCAATGGAGGCGTCCACCCGACCCGGCCGGCTATCCATTCCGGCGGTGTGGAGAACGGCGCACTTCTTTCCCCAAGGGGATCCTTGAAGAACCACGGAGGGTCAAAAAGGGGATTTTATGCTAGCGGGGTCGGCTGTAGTAGCCGCGCTTGGCTCTGACGATGACATTGGGGATGTCGGTCTCGATCTTGATCCGGCGAAACGTGCCGTCTCTTGTCTTGTTGGTGGGACTGTAGGCCAGGCTGTATTGGCTGCTCAGCTCGGCGGCAATTTCTTGGAAAGCATCGCCCAGGTTGCGGAGGCCCTCGGAGACGTAAAGGGTGCCCCCAGTGACCTCTGCCAACTGTTGCAGATACTCGCGGCCCTGGTCAAATTCCGCGTCACTGCGGCCGAGGCCGACGCCGGTGGGGAATCGGGGTGCGCGGGTTGGTGGAGGCAGGCGGCGAGAAGTTGGGCGGCGAGAAGGCACAGGCAATCCGACCCTTCCCCGACCGGTCGGCAGCCCGACAGTACCCCCACCGGTCGGCAACCCGACCTGACCCCCGCCGGTCGGAATACCTATGGTGCCGCCTCCCCTCCTGGAGGGCGGTCTCGGGTTGCGGGACATGCGACCCCTGTCGTAGCGGGTGTCGAAAAAGATCGGGTAGATGAGAGTATCCGCCTCTTTGGCCAGCTCGATGGTTTCACCCTGCGTAGAAGTGGGGCTTGCGGTGTCGACGCCATCGGTGAAGAGCACCATGGCCTTGCGCTCCCGCCGGGGACGGAGCTTCTGCTGCAGGGCGAGGTAGACGGCTTCATAGAGCTGGGTGGATCCCCCCGTACGAGTTCCTTTGATGGCGCGTTCGGTGGCTCGCTTGCTGCGGGTAAAGTCACTATCCAGGTGCACGTCATCGTCGAAGGAGATGACCAGCACGTCGTCGTCGTCATGAATCTGATCGATGAAGCGAATGGCTTCGTCCTGGATTTGTTCCAACCGGTTAATGGTGCTGTTGCTGGTGTCCAGGAGCAGTCCCACGGCGAAGGGGGTGTCCACCGGGGAGAAGTGAGTGATTTGCTGCTCGACCCGGTCCTCGTAGATCCGGAAGTTTTCCTTGGTCAGGTAGGTCAGGTATCGTCCGTTGGCGTCGGTCACCACCACGTTGACATTGACCAAGTCCACGTCCACCGAGAGCGTGTAGAGATCATCGGCCCCGCTTGCCGCCTCTTGGCCCTGCTTCGGTTTAACGGGAGCTTGCCTGGGTGGACTTTCATCGGCGCCGGCCTTGCGGTCTTGCAGGGAAACCTGTGCGTGGCGGGCTACGGCCTTCACAATCAGGCGGGTGGCCCCCAGTCGTTTCAGGGCCTTTCTGACCGACTTGTCGACGCGGAAACCGACCCTGCGCTCCCCGATGAGATAGAGGATCCGATCCTCGGAGACCTGTCTTTGCTGGAATTGCTGAATCAGGTGCTTGAGTTCGTTCCAGGAGAGGGGCTGGTCGGCCTGATGGGTCCAAACGGTCGGAACCAGCCAGCAGGTGGCAAGAAAGACCAGCAGAAGCACCTTGGCTATTCGAGCTAGACCTGAGCAACAAGGATTTTCGCCCATGGAAGCCAGCATACCCGATTTTCGGATAGACAAACCAGTCTCCGCGTGTGGTTTACCAGCTTCGATGTCAATTCACGGCAAAACGTTGTTCAGGAACCCTGGCGGGTCGAATTTCCAGCGAGGCTGTGTGCCAGAGTGATAACGAATGAATTGTTGATTGAGCGGCGTTACATCCAAATCGAAAACGATCGCAAACAACTATAACTTCATGTCTCACAGATATTTACACCACTAACTCGTACTTTGAACGGGACAGTGCTGACTTGGGATTTTCGACTCTTGATCTGCGGTTATACCAGTGGTCATTGCCCGCCAATCAAATCAGAAATCAACAATCCAAAATCCAGTTTTCACGGTGCTTGTTCCATTTGTCGTTGTGGTTTCCCTCAAGGAATCTGACAGGCCGGGTCAGGCTATCTTCTTCTTGAGAGCCACAGTCGGACAAAGTGCCTGCGTTCCTGCGGCCGGGGCGAATCCTCGAACCCGGTGCGGTTATGGAGGATCCAGTGGTTGTTTGTCAGCAGAACCTGTCCGGATCGCAGCCGGAACTCGACTCGAAGCTCGGGGAGCCTCAACAGCTCTTTCAGGACCTCCAGGGCCCGGAATTGGCGCTGGCTGAGGGGGTGGCCGGCCTTCCGGTGGCCGACTTCAATATAGTAATGCAGGTAGCGCATGGTGAGCTCGCCGGATGCCCAGGAGAATACGGGGTGCCGGGATACCGGCGATTCGCCCTGGAGGAATTCCCCCCTGCGATCGAAGCAAAAGGGCTGGTAGAGGCAGGTCAGCAGGTCGGCGTGCCGGTCGAGCAGGCGATTGTGCAGGGTGAGGGCGCTTATCAATTGGGATTGGCCCCCCTCGAGGGCGGGGCGCAGACAGAGTAGGCCCACCAGGTTCGGAACCGTCTCACCGAAGGCGTTGTCAGTATGGAAACTGCTCTCAACGGTGGTTCCGGAGAAGCGAGCGCCCTGGGTTACGTCGTATCCCTTGTCCTTGACATCGAAAAGAAGTGTTCCCGCAACATCCTGGGTCACCGGGCGACCGAACCTGAGGCCCAGCAGCCAGAACAGCGCCCGGGCCCGGCTCGGAGACCAGCGATCCACGGGAATGCCATCCAGCACCACGAAACCTCGACCCCGGTCAAGGGTGGCTTGCAGGGATTGCCAGTCGCCGCTCCCGCCCCCGGGCGGGACCGGCAGGGCAGTGACCGTCCGGCCGGGATCTTTCTCGTAACCGGCAAGCAGGTCGCCGGCGGAGTCCAGCCAGCTCGCTGGAAGCTGTGCCGTCCAGGATGGTTCTTCTCCAACGGTTTGGCGGGTCCAGGCTCGGTCGTCGCGGATCGGTTCAGTCAGCATGCAATCGGGGGGCTGGAGGTGGCATTAGACGCCTCGCAGGCTGCCATGGTAGTTTACCTATCCGCCCGTTGAGGCTTCAAGCCGATCCGAAGCGCGACACCAGCCCTCCAAATCCCGAGGAATTGGCCATGCTCTATCTTTCCCGTGCCGATGTCGAAGCTGTCGACCTGCCCATGTCCGATATCATCGCTGCATTGGAAGCCATGTTTATCGAGAAAGGACAGGGGAAAGTCGAAATGCCTCCCAAGCCGGGTATTCATCCCCGAAGGGATGCATTCATTCACGCCATGCCCGCCTACATTCCCAGCCTGTCGGCAGCCGGAATCAAGTGGATTTCGGGTTATCCCGACAATCAGGCCAAGGGCCTGCCATACATTTCCGGACTCCTGATTCTCAATGACCCCGATACGGGAATTCCCATTTCACTGATGGATGCCACTTGGATTACCGCCCAGAGAACGGGCGCCGCAACTGCGGTTGCCGCCAAGCAGTTGGCCAGACCCGATAGCGTCACCGCGGGAATCATCGCCTGTGGCGTGCAGGGACGCAGCAATCTGGAAGCGCTGGCGGCAGTATTCGATCTGCGTCGGGTCAGGGCCTACGATATCCATCCTGAGATTGCTCAGCGCTTCGCCGCGGAGATGGGACGGCGGTTGCGGTTGGACATCGAAGCCGTCCGCACGCCCAGGGAATGCGTGGGGGCCGATCTGGTGGTGACCAGTGGTCCCATACTCAGGAATCCCAATCCCGTGATTGAACCGGGGTGGTTGCGCCCGGGCTCCTTTGCAAGTGCTGTCGACTTCGATTCCTATTGGCAAGGCGGCGCCTTGGCTGAGGCCGACAAACTGGCGACCGACGACACCCAACAATTGGAGTATTACCGCGGACAGGGGTATTTCAGTCAGACACCCCAAGCCTATGCCGACCTGGGAGAGATTCTGGCCGGCGGGAAACCCGGTCGGCAAAGGGAGGACGAGCGAACGTTCTGCATCAACCTGGGAATTGCCCTGGATGACATGGCTACGGCGATCATTGTATACCGGGAAGCCAGGAAGCGGGGCCTGGGGAGGGAGCTGCCGCTGTAGTGTCCCTTTCGTGTGCCCCGGCTGCGGCAGGGTGATCCCACGCTACCAGATTCAGGGGACATGGGGGTCAAGGGTCCCGAATCCCGCCCGGATTCCGATTGGGACCGTAGGGGCAACCCTTGTGGTTGCCCAAACCCTACCGTACGGGCCTCCCTTGTGGGTACCCAAACCGGGGATAACCGGGCGAATGCGAACGACGGGCAACCACAAGGGTTGCCCCTACAGTGGGAGGGGGTAGCGTGGGATCACCCTGCCGGCTGCGGTCTGGTCTAGTGAATTCAATTGTTATATAGTACTAGATCCGCGTTGGCAGGTTCTGCCTGCCGTGTGGCTGCGTCTCGGTCTGATTCGACCGGATCCTCCGGTCGCAATCGGGCCTGGGAAGGGAGTTCGGCAACTCTCATTTGAACTCTATCTGACGGGATCAGAATGGAATCGGCCGGCGAAAGTGCGGCTCCCTCTCCGGAATTCAGTGCCGGTATGGCGGTGTCAGTTCCACCGGCGGCCCTTCAGGGGTCGCGCCTGGAGGGGGCGCCAAGGGACACTGAACCTGTCTGTCTGGGGCTCGATCTGGGGTTCCGCGACTATGAAGAGAGCCTGAGGATCCAGGACCGGATTGTTGCGCGGCGAAAGTGCGGATTCCTTCCTGACTGTCTGCTGTTTGTCGACTATCCCCCGATCATCACTCTGGGAAGGGGAGGGAAGAGAGCGCATCTGCTGGCCGGCCCGAAGGAACTTCGCAAGCGGGGCGTGCGAGTTTACCCTGCCGGTCGCGGCGGAGACATCACCTACCACGGTCCCGGACAACTGGTGGTCTACCCTGTATTGGATTTGAAAGCGTGGCACAGGGACATTCACCGATACCTGCGCACGCTGGAGCACTGCCTGGTGAAAATGCTGTTGGACTTCGGGATTCTTTCCGAGACTCTGCCCGGCGCTACCGGTGTTTGGGTTGAGGGTCGCAAGATAGGGGCGATCGGGGTCCGAACCAGCAGTTGGGTTACCTCCCACGGGTTGGCCTTGAATGTGAACACCGACCTGCGGTATTTCGATTTGATAGTCCCGTGCGGCCTGATTGGCCGCGGCGTCACCTCCATGGCGGCTCAACTGGGCCGGCCGCTGGAGCTGTCGGAAGTGCGCTCCCGCTTCATTCGCCATTTCACACGGGCGTTCGGACGGTCCTTTCGGGTTGCCGACGGGGAGGAGACCTTGATTGAAACCCGGCCGAACGAGTCGGACTGCCCGAACCGACAGTGAAGCCGCCCAGCGGTGCAGGTTGAGAGGTTGAACTGGGAGAGCAAGATCTATGCTGCCTGACAAGAAGGTGTGCCGGGACATGCTCTACTACATGAAACTGTCCCGTGAGATCGAATCCAGGATAGAACGAAAGCTTTACCGTCAAGGCAAGATTGTGGGAGGCGTCTACGTGGGACGGGGCCAGGAAGCGATTTCCGTAGGCTCCTCCATCCAGTTGGAGCAGGACGATTGCATCTGTCCGTCCCACCGGGACATGGGGGCTTTTCTGATTCGTGGCCTGTCCGCACGCGAGGTGCTGGCCCAGTACATGGGGAAAAAGACGGGGGTGACCCGGGGCAAGGAAGCCAACATGCACATGGGCGACATGCGTCACAAGATCGTGGCCTTCGTCAGTATGTTGGCCGATACCGTTCCGGTCGCCGCCGGCATTGCCCTGGCGTACAAGATGCGGCGGCAGCGGAATGTGGTGCTCTGCTATTTCGGGGACGGAGCCACCAGCCGGGGGGACTGGCACGAGGGACTGAATCTGGCGGCGGTGCAGAGGGTGCCGGTCGTCTTCCTTTGCAACAACAACCAGTACGCCTACTCCACGCCCCTGGAAAAGCAAATGCCCGTACGGGATATCTCTCTTCGAGCCCAAGGCTACGCCATGCCGGGCGTCACGGTGGATGGGAACGATGTGCTGGCCGTCCATGAGGCGACCCGGGAGGCCGTGGAGTTGGCCCGCAACGGTGGCGGCCCCAGCCTGATCGAATGCAAGACCTTCCGCATGACGGGTCACTCCGCCCACGATGACGCCAGGTACGTGCCCAAGGAGCTATTCGAAGAGTGGAGCAAGAAGGACCCCATTCTGCGGTGGGAGACCCGCCTGATTCGGGACAGGGTGATGAGCGAAGGCGAGGTGAGGGGAATGGCCACTCGAATCACCCAGGAAGTGGACCAGGCCGTGAGCCTGGCTGAGAGCGATCCGCTCCCGGCCCCCGAGGAGACTTTGGAGGGAGTGTATGCTGACCAGTCGGTCGAGGCTCCACTGGCTTTCGCGGCTTCGTTTTTTTCTCCCGATCGCTGGAGGTAATCCGTGGCGACCACATCCTACGTCGAAGCCATTCGGCAGGGGCTTTGGGAGGAAATGACTCGAGACCAAGACGTCTTCGTGCTGGGCGAGGATGTCGGCGTCTATGGCGGAGCCTTCAAGGTGACGGCCGGCTTTCTGGATCAATTTGGGGAAGAGCGTGTGATGGACACGCCTCTCTGTGAATCGGCCATCGTAGGGGCAGCCATTGGCGCCGCGCTGATGGGGATGCGACCGGTGGCTGAAATGCAGTTCGCCGACTTCATCTCCTGTGCTTTTGACCAGATCACCAACTTCGCCGCCAAGTGCCGCTACCGGTGGGGAGCCGGAGTCCCTTTGGTGATCCGGGGTCCGTCAGGGGGTGGCATTCACGGGGGTCCCTTCCACTCTCAGAATCCGGAGATGTATTTCGTGCATACGCCGGGATTGAAGGTGGTGGCTCCGTCTACCGCCTATGACGCCAAGGGATTGATCAAGTCGGCCGTTCGCGATGAAGATCCCGTTCTCTTTTTCGAACACAAGTACCTCTATCGACGCGTCAAGGAGGAGCTTCCGAGCGAAGAGTTCCTGGTCCCCATTGGCAGGGCCGATATCAAGCGGACGGGCGGGGATATTTCAGTGATCACCTACGGCGCCATGGTTCACAATGCCTTGGAAGCCGCCGGAGTCCTGGCCGGAGATGGCGTCGAGTTGGAAGTAGTGGATCTGCGCACCTTGGTGCCTCTGGACAAGGCAACGGTTCTCGAGTCGGTCAAAAAGACCGGAAAAGTGATTCTGTTGCACGAAGACACTCGGACCGGCGGCTTCGCGGGAGAACTGGCCGCGGTCATTGCGGAAGAGGTCTTTGAGTACCTCGACGGGCCCGTCATGCGCATTACGGCCCCCGACACTCCCATCCCCT
This sequence comes from Terriglobia bacterium, assembly GCA_963665655.1. Taxonomy (GTDB): domain Bacteria; phylum Acidobacteriota; class Terriglobia; order Versatilivoradales; family Versatilivoraceae; genus Versatilivorator. The sequence continues at coordinate 275,989 of OY762429.1, read as the reverse complement.
ACAGCCCGCCGCTGGAAGAGTTTTTTCTCCCCAAGACCTCGGATGTCATCCGCGTGGCCAGGCATCTGGCAGCCTACTGATTCCGTCGTCCAAGTCGGAGAAGTCCATGCCGTCCAACGTCATCATGCCCCAGATGGGGGAAAGCATCTTCGAAGGCACGATCACCAGGTGGCTCAAGAATGTGGGTGACCGGGTGGAACGAGATGAGCCTCTCTTTGAAATTTCCACCGACAAGGTGGATTCCGAGATACCGGCGTCTGCCTCGGGTATCCTCAGAGAGATCCTGTTCCAGGAAGGAGAGACCGTCGAGATCAACACCGTAGTCGCCGTTATCGATGACGAAGGAGGCGCAGTGCAGGATGCCGCGGGGGCCGGAAATACGGTTCTCCCCCAAGAGTCCGAGCAGACTCCCGGGCGGAATCTAAAACCTGAAGCTGCTGGCCCGCGACGTGGAATACGAGCCTCCCCGCTGGTGCGGCGCCTGGCTCAGGAAGAGGGAATCGACCTGAGGGAAATTGAGGGGACCGGTCTGGGAGGACGGATCACCAAGCGGGACATCCTGAACTATCTGTCAGAGCGGGAGCGGATCGCCGAGGTCACTCGACCGCTGGTTCAGCAGGCTCAGGAGGGGCTGGGGCCGGCTCCCACCGATCAGGACGAAGTCGTTCCGATGACAGCCATGCGCAGGAGCATTGCTGAACACATGATCAGCAGCCGTCGCACTTCGGCTCATGTCACGTCCATTTTCGAAGTGGACATGACTGCCGTCTTGAGACTCAAGGAGGCGAAGGGTGATGAGTTTGCCCGCCGGGAAGGTTTCAAGCTGTCCTTGACGCCCTTCTTTGTCAAGGGAGTTGCCGACAGCCTGAAGGACTTTCCCATACTGAATGCCTCGATGGCGGGCAACGACATCGTTTACAAGAAGGACATCAACCTGGGTGTTGCCGTGGCGTTGGACTGGGGGTTGATCGTACCCGTCATCCGGCAGGCTCAGCAGAAGACTCTGGTGGGATTGGCCAGGGAGCTAGCCGACTTGTCCCATCGGGCCCGCCGGAAGCAGCTCAGTCCGGACGAAGTGCAGGGTGGGACCTTCACCCTCACCAATCCCGGGGTGTTTGGCAGCTTGATCGGAACGCCCATCATCAATCAGCCCCAGGTCGCAATTCTATGTGTCGGCGCCGTCACCAAGCGGGCGGTTGTGATCAACGATGCCATTGGCATCCGCTCAATGGCGTATCTATCGCTAACCTTCGATCACCGGCTAATTGACGGGGCCGTGGCGGACCGGTTCCTTTCCGGCCTCAAGGCCAGGCTGGAGGGTTGGAGCGACAAGATCTTCTAGCCGGTTTTTCGGTTCCGGCCGGAGGCTCACTGGAGGTGTGATTCATGCTGATGAAGTCTCAACCGGAGGATCACGCCGCGGCACTAACCGGGCTGGTGCGCCAAATGCTTGGCCACTTGGGCGAAGATGCACAGCGTTCCGGGTTGGAGCGCACTCCCGAGCGGGTGGCGGCCAGTCTCCAGTTCCTGACTCAGGGCTACCAGCGCGACGTGGATTCGGTGATCAATGGGGCGCTGTTTGAAGCCGAATACGACGAAATGGTGATCGTCAAGGACATTGAGGTCTACAGCCTTTGCGAGCACCACCTTCTGCCCTTTTATGGCAAGTGCCACCTGGCTTACCTCCCGGATCGCAGGGTCATCGGACTAAGCAAGATGGCTCGAATCGTGGATGTCTTTAGCCGGCGGTTGCAAATTCAGGAACGCCTCACTACGGAAATCGCATCCACGGTCAAGAAGTACCTGGAGCCGAAGGGTGTGGGCGTGGTCATTGAAGCCTATCATTTCTGCATGATGATGCGCGGGGTGCAGAAACAGAACAGTCAGACCGTCACCAGTTGTATGCTCGGCCGCTTCAAGAGCGACAGCAAGACCCGCAGCGAGTTTCTGGAGTTCATCAAGTAGTTCTTCCCCTGCCTGGAACACCCCGGTTTCGCCTCTTTGTACCCCGTCGCGTGCAGCGCGAAACGGGGTTGCATCAAGCAGGCGCAGTCAGGTCATCAGGTGCTCGCCTGTTCCCGAAACCCTCGGCTAACCGTTCTCCACTCTCCACTCTCCACTCTTCACTCTTCACTCTCCACTCTTCACTCTCCACTCTTCACTCTCCACTCTCCACTCTCCACTCTTCACTCTTCACTCTCCACTCTCCACTCTCCACTCTTCACTCTCCACTCTCCACTCTTCACTCTCCACTCCCCGGGCTGAAAGCTTTTCGAGAGTCCTCAGTACGATCTGTCCCACCCGCTCCATGCTTTGGGGGCTGATCTTGTCCAGCGTGTCCTGCGGTGTGTGCCAGTAGCGGTTGTTCGGTCCGAATTTGAAATCGATCAGATCCACCGCCGGGATACCCACCTCGGTAAATGGGATGTGGTCGTCCAGCACGGCCATCGGATTACCGGAAAGGTGTTGTCCAAAGCCCAACTCGGTGGCGGATTCTTGCACCAGGCCCATCAGCCAGGGGGTCGAGTTCAGGTCGTGCTCCAGCACGAGGTCCTTGTCTCCCACCATGTCCATCAGGATCATGGCCTTGATTCTACCGGTTTGACCACTGGCTCTGAGACGTTGCACAAAGTATCGGCTCCCGTAAAGGCTGTCGGTGCGCGACCAGGCCTTCTGGGCTTCTTCTCCGTCAAAAAAGACGAACCACAAGGAAAAGTTCAGTTTCCGGAGGGACAGCACCCTTGCCAGTTCCAGCAACAACCCCACGCTGGACCCTCCGTCGTTGGCTCCCACAAAGACCCCGCCCGGCATCAAGTGGGTATCGTAGTGGCTGGCCAGAATCACCACCCGGCTCCTGTCCCCCCGCGAGCGTCCAATGATGTTCTTCATGGGGATGTTGCCATTGGGGGTCGAAGCCAGCAGGTTCTGATGTTCGACCTCGAGGGGGAGTCGACGCAAAACGTCCGTGATGTACTCCTGGGCCTTCCTTATGCCGGGCGACGCCGGCGGTCGGGGTCCGAAGGCAACCAGGCGTTCCACATGGGAGAATGCCCGATCGCCGCTCAAGCGGAGACTTTGCCCCGAATGATGGACGGCGAAGACTCCGAAAAGGAGCAAACCGGTGAGGCCTGCGGCAACACCTAGGCATGGGCGACGGTGGGTCATGGAGAGCAGGCGGTCTATTCCCGGACGACCTCGACCTCGGAATCCGGAATGGCGAGTTTCTTGAGCTTCAGGTTACTGTCCAGCCAGAAATTGACTTTAAGTTCCCCTGTGTCGACCAGGAAGCGCCGCAGCCAATGGGATTGATCCTCGATTTCGACTTCTTCTTTACCGATTTCGGACACACTGACTCCTCCAGCCAGGAACTGCTGCGGAACGAAGGCGGAGAACTCCTGAATGCCGCCCCGGCAGAGATCGTACCGTTTGGAGAGAATCAGATAGTGGTGAAAGACGTTGTCGTCCAGGACGGTCACATCCCTTCTCAATTCGATTCTCTTCCGGTCGACACCTTCATCCGAAACATAGGAAACACGACTTCGATCCGGAAGAAACTGGACCTTGGCCCTCATGCGATTGGGGCCCGCATCCTGCACGACTTCGTAATCCTGCGGTTCAAACAGGTCATTGAAGCGCAGGGTGGATTGGATTCGGAAGGTCACCGGTTCAGCGGGCGGACGGTCCGGGGGAGGGGATTCCTCGTAATCTTCCTCGTCCAGATATTCCGGGGGCTCCACGGGGTCTTCCCGGGTGATGGTGAGCTGGGTGAGGCTGCTGGCTTCGATTCGATTGGCGCTTCCCGAAATCTCGAAGTCTTCGTGGCCGATTTCCTTTCCTGCGAAAAAAACCCGGAAACGGCCGAGTTCGGGTCCGGAGTATGTGATCGGCGGAGGCTCCTGGTCCTCCTCCAACTCCTCGCACTCCCCCTGTTGGAGCAGGTGCGTGGGGCCTTCCGCCAGCAGGCCGTATGGATGCAGAAACAGCAGCAGCGTAAGCAGGATGGTTGGCCTAGCCCGCATGTCTCACCAGGGGGCGTGATGATGGCGCTGGAATTTTCCCTTCAGCGGGTGCTCGCGACCGAAGAGCGTAGCGGTTTCTACGGTCGAGGGAGCATGTGCGCGCTGAGGGGAAAAGAACCAGCCAGGGCACGCCCAGCACAGTCGTACGCTGAAGACTCCAATCGAAGCGCTGCAAGATGTCAAAAACGAAAGCTGCTCTATCATAGGCTCATCGGCTTGGTGAGACATGCGGGCTACCGCCCATGGTCGGGAGGGATAGCAGGGTGTCTCGGTGAGGGCTGCAAACGGGTCTCTTCCAGGATGGCGCTCACTATTGTATCAGGGGGCAAGGAGGCGTCGACCTCAAAATCACTCAGACGGTACAGGGGCAAACGGGAGGCGTAGAGCTCCCGTACTGAAGCCGGATCCTTCAGGAGCGGTCGGGTGCCGTCCGGGGGGCATCGCTCCAGCACACTCTCCAGGGACAGGTCGAGAAATACCGATAGTCCCAGTTTACTGACTTGGAGACGGTTCCCCGGGTCCGCAAATGCACCACCCCCCAGTGCTGCGACGCAGTTCTTCCACTGCCCCAGATTCCTCAACGCATCGCGTTCCATCTGACGGAAGACGGGTTCGCCGTGGTGTGCAAAAATTCGGTGGATGGGACCACCGAAGGAGGCCTCGATCATGGAGTCCAGGTCCAGGAAAGGCCAATCGAGGCGCTTGGCCAGCAACGGTCCCACGGTGGACTTCCCTGAGCCCATGAAGCCGACCAGAAAGACACGGTCTCTTTCCATTTGCAAAAAAAATAGCCCAAGAGGGCTTGGGCTTGCCTTCAGTGAAGCTCAGCGGGGTTGGAGAAATAGGGGCTAGAACTCTTCCTCTGAAGACTGGCGTTTGATCTGGATCGGGCCACTGAAGGTGGAGAGCTGCACGGTTGCCGCACCTTCGTTCAGGGTGCCCAATAGCGAATGGCGGTCACGCCACAGCGGCCGGTGCTGCTTCGACTTGATGGGAAGGTTGGTCTTGATGCTTCCCTTGACCGTCCGGGCTTCCCACTCCACCGAGGCTTCCTCGTCGCAGATGACCGAAATCTGACCGTCGGTGCTGGAAAGATTGTATGAGCCTCCCCCCATGAAATCCCCTTTATAGGTGATGTTGCCGAGAGTCGAGTTGGCCTTGACATTGTCGCTTTCCAACTGGTCCAGCACAATGTCTCCAGTCACCGTGGTGGCGTGAATGGTTCCCTTGGACTGGGTGACCTCGACGGCCTTCCGCCCGATCGAGGAGGCATTGACGTAACCCTCGACCCCGGCCACCTTGACCTCTGCCTCAACCACGTCCACGCTGACCTGACCTCGAATGTTGTGTACCGTAACGACGCCCATGTTGGATCGAATCTCCAGGTTCGATTGTTCCGGAACGTAGAGCTCATAGTCCACCACCGTATTTTCGGCGGTGGCCAGCTCGTCCAGCACGTGGCTGGTGATCCGCACCCGGTTGGGTCCGACTTCGGTATCGATTTCGACATTCTCCGAACGCCTCATCCCAATCACCGTCACCACCTTGTTCTTGCCGCCCTCGACGGAGATCCTGCCGGAATAGTTCACAAGGATGATGGTGGGCGAATCGCCGACGTTGAAGATCTTTTCCTCGCGATGGTCGTGCGGGGCTGCGGTCGCGGGAAGCGCCAGCATCAGAGCCGCTGACACGGTCAGGAGAGTTTGGCGGTGGGTCATGATCGCGGTTGCAAAACCTCTCATGTTCAGGAGTTATAACAATGAATCCGAGGTCACAATGGTCTGCATCAACTCGACTTTCTTTTGATAGGCGGCCAAGAGGTACCGCTGGGCCAGCGGATTTTGCGGGCTGTTCTCCACCGCCCGCTTGCACTCGTTCAGGTAGTAATCCATGGTCGCCAGGTTGTCGTGAAACACCTGCGCCAGCACTGGATCCAGGCTCTCGAGCTTCTTTCGGGAGCTTGCGCTGAGCGCCTCGATGGCGGCCCGGTAGTTGGCCTCCGCCCTTCGGAGCTCCTCGAGAACGGCCTCCTGGTGGGAGGTCGAAGCCACGGGAATCGGAACCACCGGCGAGCGGGTCGACAAATCGTAGACCAGCAGCGACCCGATCCCGAGAAACAAGGCCAATATAGCACCGCTCCAGGCAGGTTTCAAGCCAGGCAGGCGCTTGGGTAGAATCGCGGCCCAGAAGGACTCCTTGGGCTCGGAACGAATGAGCCCTTCGGCTTCGAGCTGGAATCGGATGCTCTTCCACAGGCGATCGGGCGGCTCGATGGGCTCCAGTCTTTCCACACCTTGTCGGATGGCATTCATATCCCGATGGAAAGCGGCGCACTCGGGGCAGCACTCGAGATGTCGCTTAACCGTCTCGGCCCGCGTGAGATCCAGTTCGCCATCCACCCACAACGAGACATCTTCTTGCAAATCAGGACAATTGATCATTGGGTTTTCCTCGACCAACCCGAGTGGAACCTGAAAAGTGGCTAACCACCGTTAAGTTAGATACAAAAAACCGCTATCGTGATGCCTTGAGTTGTTTTTTTTCCAATTTTGGCTTCTTGTCCAGCAAAAGGGACCTGAGTTTGAGCCGTGCCTTGAAGAGCTGCGACTTGGAGTTTCCGACCGAACAACCCAAAATCCGGGCAATCTCGTTGTGTTCATAGCCTTCAACGTCGTGCAGGACAAACACGGTGCGGTAGCCTTGGGGCAGAGCCGCTATCGCCTTCTCCAGGGTAATCCGGTCCACCAGTCCCAGCAGGTCGATATCCTCGGATCCATATTCCTTGGGGGGAAGATCCTGCCCGTCGTCGCGGTCCTGGTCCAGCGAGACCTGGTCCAGCCCCTTCTTTCTGATGCGCATCAGGATGATATTGACGGTCAGGCGATGCATCCAGGTCGAAAACGCCGAGTCTCCCCGGAAGGTGCCGATCTTCCTGAAGAGTTGCATGAAGGCTTCCTGGCTCAGATCCTCCGCCTCGGCCGGATCGCGTACCATCCTCAAGCAGAGCGAGTAGACCCGGCGCTTGTGCATGTTGTACAGCACCTCGAACGCCTGCGGGTTGCCGGCGACGCATCCAGCGATGGCTTGAGCTTCGGTCATCTGTAGGAACCCGCGAGCGCAGGGGTAGCCGCGCCGTTGGCGAACAGGTCCGGGCAGCCAACCGGACTGATCCCAAAAGTTGTTATCTGCAAATGACTTATCACGTCCGCAAAGGTCAATACTGTCCGTCTGAGGGTCGAAAATAGCGGATGGTTGGGAAGGTGTCAACCTCTGATAGGAGCTTGTCTCCCTGCGGAAGCAGGTCCTGAACGTTGGTTCAGGGCGGTCGAGTCCGCGTCCTGTGTCCAGAGCGGCATCGGCGGTGCAGCCAATAGCCGCTTGCAAGAAGCGGGATCGGTTAACCTTCGACACATCAACGGTTAAGCCGTTCACGTCCTTGACTGGGGAGGGCTTTCTGTGTAGGGTTAGTCGCGGCTTTTCCCGGAGCCTGGGGTGGCGGCTCCCTTGTTGACTTGGATTGGCTCCAGTCTCCCGACCCAACGATATGAAGTGTCCCTATTGTGGTCACCTTGAAGACAAGGTCGTCGATTCCCGAGAGAGCAGGGAAGGGGAAGCTATCCGCCGCCGCCGCCAGTGCGCGCTTTGCGGGCGCAGGTTCACCAGCTACGAAAGGATCGACGAGATTCCCTATCTGGTAGTCAAGAAGGATGGTTCTCGGGAGAGGTTTGATCCGCAAAAGCTGATGGCGGGCCTGTTGAAGGCCTGTGAGAAGCGTCCGGTGAGCATGAACCAACTGGAATCCATCGTGAATGAAGTCGAGTCCTTTGTTCACGAATCCGGCGACCGCGAGAGACAAACCGCTCAGATCGGGGAAATGTTGATGGAGCGATTGCGTCAGCTCGACAAGGTGGCCTATGTGCGATATGCCTCGGTGTACCTGGATTTCAAGGACATCAAGGAGTTTATGGCAGAGCTTCGGGAACTGCTCAGAGTTGAGAGAACAGACTGACTGACCCGGTGCGGCGGCGTGCCCGCACTCGAGGCAATGGATCCCTCCACCATGGCCACCGCGTTTCGCAATGCCCGAATACTCCCGCGGGACGCCGGCATCAGGAGTTCCCCCATGCCATGGAACTCCGGGGAGCGCCGGCAGTTCCAGAGGACGTAAGGATCATGGCGGTCCGGTCCTCCGCTCAGAGTGAAACCAGGCTGATCGAACGCATTCACCGCCTCGCCCGCCAAGTTCTCTCACCATCCGAAAACGTTTCCATCTCGTTCGGCGACGATGCCGCCGCCCTGGTCCCCTCCCCGGGGCACATGCTGCTGATTTCGACCGATGCCCTGGTAGAGGGAATCCATTTCGATCTGGACTACTTTCGAGCGGAGGACCTGGGTTGGAAGGCGCTGGCCGTTAATCTCAGCGACATCGCCGCCATGGGAGGCAGGCCCTTGGGATTCACCACTTCGTTGGCGTTTCCGAAAGAAACGCCGCCAGGCTTCGTGTCCCGGGTCTATCGAGGCATGTTGAAGCTGGCTGAACTCAGCGGGGCCGTTCTTCTGGGAGGAGACCTGTGCGCGTCTCCGGGAACCTTGTTCCTGGACGTGACCATGTTGGGAGAAGTGAAATCGGAGCAGGTACGCACTCGAGACAATGCTCGTCCCGGAGACAGCCTTTTTGTCACCGGGAAGCTCGGGGCCTCGGCCATAGGACTGGAGTTGCTTCGGCGAGTTCCCAGGCGGGCCCGTTACTATCCGCACCTGGCGGGAAGACATTTGCGGCCGATACCCAGAAATCGCATGGGTTGCTGGCTGGCCGCCAAGGGTTGTGCTTCCGCTCTTATCGACTTGAGCGATGGGCTCTCTACCGACCTTCACCACCTTTGCCGAGCGAGTCGGGTGGGCGCCGTGATTGAAGCGGACTGCATACCCTTGCCCGGAATCAGCCCAAAAGTCGGTTCCTGGGTGGAACGGCCCCTGCTAGACTATGGGTTGAACGGTGGTGAGGACTACGAGCTCCTGTTCACCGTGCCTCGCGGGAGACGGCACCAGGTTCCCGCCCGGTTGGACGGCTTGGGGATTCACGAAATCGGGCGCATTACCGATGAGCCCGGGACCTGTTGGCTTCGGGAAGGGGGAAGCCTGAAACCTCTTTCGCCCGGCGGATTCGACCATTTTCGACTGTAGGTTCAAACCCGCGTTTCTCACCAGGGCGCTGGATTCAGAATGAACGGCCATTTATTTTCAATCCGGTCCACAAGTCTTTTGTCGCCAATGTTGTGGGATGGGGTTCGCATCTTCGGAATGCTGATCCTGTTGCTGGCATCAACTGGCACGGGCCAGGCCCAAATACCTTCGATTCTGATTCAGCCCGATATTCGGGTGTTTACCGTTCTGGGGGCACTGCGGGCCGCCGGATTCGATGAGGGCTCGCTCTTGCTTCATCCGGCCGGGCTCCCGATCGCCCGGGAATTTCGTAATCTGCCCGCCGGCCTGAAAGCACGCTTGAAGAATTTTTACGAGTCCCGTCGCAGAGGAGAAGATCCACGAAAGGAACTGACCAAATATATTTCGCTGGCGTTCGTCATCGATGGCCCTCCCGAGTTCAAGCCGCTTCTGGCGCCGGGTCAGATGCCTCCCGACGCCAGTTCGGTAGCCGAACTGACGAGTCTGCTGGGGGAGTTCTACGCCAAGGCAAGAGTTGAATCGGTCTGGAGCCGGTACAAGTACCTTCATGATCGGGCCGTCCTGGAATACCGCCCATTGATCAATCGGATGATCATGACCACGGAGGGATATCTCAGGATGCGGTCCGGAGTCTACCGAGGGCGGCAATTGGTCCTGGTGCCGGATTACCTGGTTCCCCCCAATACGTTCCATGCACGAACCTACCAGAGCAGCTACTACTTTCTCTTCAGTCCATCCAAGTCTTCCGGTATTTCGGGAATTCGCCATCAGTTTCTGCACTTCCTGCTCGATCCCTTTGCCGCCAGATATCCGCTGCCGGTTGAACAGAGAAAGGCTCTGAACGAGATCATGCTGGCTGGGAACGAGCATCCGGAGAGCGCCGGGCAAGGGGTGCAGGAGATGGTTACCGAAAGCCTCATCAAGGCAGTGGAGATGAGGCTCGATCGCTTGCCGCAAGAGCAGGCCGAGGCCTCCTTGAATGAGGCTGTTCGCTCGGGAGCCCTGTTGTGCCCCCATTTTTTTTCCGCCCTGCAACGGTTTGAGAAGGAATTCGAAGGATTTCAACTGTATTATCGAACGCTGCTCTCGGGGATGGACATTGCCGCGGTTCGGACAGCCCGGCAGGCGGCTGGCAGTTCAACGCCCGGGGAGACGGCCCCGGCGAATCGGCTGACGGAAGTGGAGCGCCTGATTCGCCAGGCCAGGTCCAGCCTGGGAAGCGACGAGTTGGAGCGGGCCGCCGAGCTGTTCAATCTGGTGTTGGATCGGCACGACTCTCGTAATGGCCAGGCCTTGTACGGATTGGGCATCGTGGCCGTCAGCCGCGGTGACAAGAATGCGGCCAGGGATTATTTCGGTAGAACGGTGGCCTCGGATTCCTGTCCGGACTCGGTCAAGGTATGGGCTTACATCTATCTGGGAAGACTTTTTGATCTGGACGACGACAGGGAGGAGGCCATTCTGCAGTACCGGGCTGCCGTTGCCCTGGGCGACGATACACGGGGTGCCCAGGCCGTTGCCCGGAGCGGATTGCTGGAACCCTTCCAACCCAAGTGAAGTCGAGTAATTCCGGCCATGGAACACCCGCTCGAGAACCTGGAGGAGCGAATCGAGTACGCATTCAAGGATCGGTCCCTGCTGGTCAGAGCCCTGACCCACAGCTCCTTTGCCAATGAATGCCGGCTCGAGCAGGGAGACAACGAGCAGTTGGAGTTCCTGGGAGATACCATCATTGGCTTCGTGGTTAGCGAATATCTGCTGGTGAATCACCCCGATTTCTCCGAGGGCCGACTTTCCAAGCTCAGAGCCCAGTTGGTCAGTTCCAGCAGTTTGTTTCGCTCGGCCTACGCCCTCCAACTGGGCCGATTCCTCAGATTGGGAAAAGGCGAAGAGAACAGCGGCGGCCGCAAGAAACAGGCTGTGCTGGTGGATGCGACCGAGGCCTTGGTGGCGGCAGTGTATCTGGATGGAGGGATGGAAGCAGCCCGCAGGTTGGTGGTGAGGCAGTTGGAGGATGAGTTGGGGGACATCCGGTCGGGGCGCTTCGTCTCCAGCAATTACAAGTCCAGGCTGCAGGAGAAATTGCAATCCCTCCGGGAACAGCCGCCTGTATACTCCGTCATCGACGAGTCCGGGCCCGATCATCAACGAAAATTTTGCGTGCGATTGACCATCGGGGGCGAGCCGACGGCTCAAGGTCGGGGTGAGACCAAGAAGAGCGCCGAGCAGGACGCGGCCCGCCAGGCCCTGAAAAAAGTAGAGCGACGGACCAGCCGCGGGAGCCTTTTGAAACATTCCGCAGGCAGGGGACGTGAATACCGGCGCTGCACGACGGATTTTGCAAAAGGCTAGCGGGAGAATTCCTTTATCGTGGAAACCGTGAATTCCAATAACGCCGATCACCCACCCAGGCAATCGACCCTGCGTGAATATTTCGAAAGTTTCGTGGTGACCATCGTTCTGGCGCTTTTCGGAACGACCTTCGTGGTCCAGGCATTCAAGATTCCTACGCCCTCCATGGAGGACAATCTACTGGTTGGAGACCACCTTCTGGTCAACAAGTTCGTCTATGGCCACCCGGGGGGATGGCTGAAGCCGCTGCTTCCGTTCCAGCAGGTGAAGCACGGCGACGTCATTGTATTCCGCTATCCGGAAGATCCCTCCAAGCACTACGTCAAGCGGGCCATCGGGCTGCCGGGAGATCGCATCCGCATGGAAAACCAGCGGTTGTACCGAAACGGCAGCCACGTGGCCGAGCCCTATGTGTTCCATAAGCGTCCCGGACGCAGCGATGTGGAAATCAGAGACACCTTTCCGCTTAGCGAGGACCAGATCAATCGCTTCGCCAACTACAATCAAGCCCGTGATATTCACCTGGCCTACCGGTATTTCAAGGAATTTACCGATGGCCGGGTCGTCGTGGTCCCTCCCGGCCGATACTTCGCCATGGGCGACAACCGGGACAATAGCGCCGACAGTCGATATTGGGGATTCGTGCCTCGGAAAAACATCGTGGGCAGAGCATTCATCATCTATTGGTCGTTCGAGACGGGGCCCAGGCAACACCTGCACGATTCGCTTTCAGACCGAACCGGTCGGTTCGCGGATGTCCTGTTGAACTTTTTTCGCAAGACCCGTTGGAATCGGACTTTCAAGCTGGTGGGATGAAAACGGGGAGCAGCAGGCACCAGATGGGGAGACGAACGGCTCTTTCTTTGTTGGGTCTGCTTCTGCTGGGGGCGGGCGCCTGGCGGTTTCTTCGCGCTCCCTCGGAAGCATCCGGACCCGCCTCGGCGGGGAATCGGACCGAGGCCCGGGCGTTTGCCAAAAAGCTGGCGGCCATTGCCCTGCCGCCGGCAGGTTCCGCCGGAGGGCAGGCCGAGTTCACCGAAGCCGAGATCGATGCCTTCCTTCAACAGGAGATTTCACAGCACTACCCCCAGGGAGTGAGACAGATCCGTTTCCGCTTTCAGCGGGACCGGCTTTCCGCCCGGGCGCTGGTAGACTTCGATGAAATGCAGGCCGATTCCGCCGCTGCCCGCAGGTCCCTGGTGTGGGCGCTGCTGCAGGGGGAACACTGGGTGGAGGTGTCCGGCAAACTGACAGGCGAGAACGGGCTGGGGCGCTACGATATCCTGGGGATCCGGATCGACGACCAGGAGATCCCCAGGGTTTTGATCGATTTGCTGCTGAATCAATACGTGCTTCCCAAGTATCCCGGAGCGGGGCCCAACACCGATTTTGATCTCCCCTTCAATATACGGAGCATCGAGTTGGTGCCGGGCAAGGTCTTTGTCCGCTATGGGGCCTGATGGCCGCATCGGTCCCCTGAACAAATCCCACCGGAGATCCTCGAGGGGCATTTCCCCCGCCAGGGCGAACCCACTCCTGCGCCCGCCGCCCGCCGCTTTCCGGTCAATGGGTCGTTCGAGTGCTCCAACCTCTCGGCAGGAACAGGCTGTCGTAAAGTTTCAGGGCAAAGCGATCGGTCATCCCTGCGACAAAATCGACGGTGGCGCGCTCGGCGCCGACTTCAGGCCGCCGAAAACCCTCCGGAATGCAATCGGGATGGGCCAACAGATGGTGGTAGATATCGCTCAAGAGCTTCTTGGCCTTGAGCAGTTCTTCCTTGGGAATGCTGCGCGCGTAGACTGTCCGATAGAGAAAGCGCCTCATTTCCATCATCGCCTGCAGGGTCGGGGGGCTCATGGAAATGATCTGAAGATTGGTTTCCAGGCTGGAGCGAATCGCGTCACGGACCAGGGTGTCGACTCGTAGCGAGTGGCTTTTACCCAAGGCCGTCGTCAACTCCTCCGGGATGTCGGACTCCCGAATCAGCCCCGACCGCAGGGCATCGTCCAGGTCGTGGTTCACGTAGGCGATCACGTCGGAAACTCGGACCACCTGACCTTCCAGGGTTGAAGGGCCTCCCTTGTCCCGGCTGGTGAACACCGCGCCCGCGCCCTTGGAGTGCTTGAGGATTCCGTCCCTCACTTCCCAGCACAGGTTCAACCCCCGTCCCTCCTGCTCCAACGTGTCCACAACCCTCAGGCTCTGGCGGTAGTGGCGAAAACCGCCGGGCGCAAGCTCATCCAATATGGCTTCACCGGCATGCCCAAAGGGGGTGTGTCCCAGGTCATGCCCCAGCGCTATGGCCTCGGTGAGGTCCTCGTTCAGTCGCAGTGCCCGGCTGACGGTTCTGGCGATTTGGGTAACTTCCAGGGTATGGGTCAGGCGGGTCCTGTAGTGGTCACCCTCTGGTGAAAGGAACACCTGGGTCTTGTGCTTCAAGCGCCGAAATGCCTTGGAATGAAGGATGCGGTCGCGGTCGCGCTGAAAGGCGGTTCGGACGGCACAGGCAGACTCGTCCTTCCGGCGGCCTCGAGTCCGCATGCTGAGGGTTGCTTGAGGGGCCAGGGTTTGGGCCTCGTGCTCCTCCGCCCGTTGACGAAGGGTCTCAACCATCAGGGATCAATTTTCCTTAACCGCTGCTCGGCTTCGGTAGAGGCAGGTGAAGTGGGGAATTCGTCGATGACCCTTTGGTACATCTCGGCGGCCTGCTCCTTCCGGTTCTGCTGCTCGTAAAGGAGGGCCGCCTGCATTGCCAGGGTTTCTCCGGGCGTTGTCAAGGCATTGAGCTCAACCAACTGCTGATAGACCTCGGTCGCCTTGGCCAGGTCTGCGGTGTCCTCGTAAATCCTTGCCAGGGCTGCCAGCGCCAGTGCGCCGAAGTCCGACTGCTCCCGACTGAGAGGTTCAAGCAGCGACACGGCCTCCGAGCTCCTGTCGAGCCGGTGGAGACAAAGCCCCGAGTAATAGGTGGCAATCTTGCCGGCGGCCCTGGAGTTGTGCCGGGAAATGACCTCCTGGAGCTCCGACAGGGCCTGTTCATATTTCTGAGTGGGCGTCTCGAAGAAAACCGGAGCCTTCAATCCGGACGACTCGGTCTTGCCGACCATTGCGTGGTAGGTCGCCAGGGCTCGGGCCAACTCGTCTTTGGAATGCTCCTCCTGTTTGGCCGAGTAGTAGTAGTAGCCCGCCACCAGAGCGGCTACGACTCCGACGGCCGCCAGGCCACGCAGGATTTCGGAACGATTGTTGATGAAGAAGTGGCGGGTCTCATCCACCAACATCATGAAGCGGTCTTCCTTCAGAATTTCATGTCGGGTAAGTCGGGCCAAGAGATTCTCCCGGGGTTGTCGAATTCAACTGTCGGCGGAATAGTCGCCCGCGGTGCGGAGAACTACTGGAACGAACCCATGCTAGCAGTGTCCTCCAGCGCTGTCAATTTCGCCGGAAGAGGTCCACGAACGTCACGAGTGGCTAAAATAAAGATATCCACGAAGGGCCACGAAGGATGACGAAGGGACACCAAGCGGGACGGCTTTGCTGCATCGACACGGGCTGAGTCCCGGCAAGTTGGCGCGTTGGCTTGAGGGGCAAGAGTGATGGGAGGAGGACCTCCCGGGAGCGCGGGCGTCCCGCCCGCCCCAGTCCGGCCGCAGCCCGGCCCCACTCCCCAGCCCGGATCGACCGAAAACGGCGCCCCAGCTCTCCTTGTCCGGCTGTCCTCTTAAGAATCTGACCGGCGTGCTCTGCTTTCTGGCCTTGAAACAAACGCCTGCGCCTGGTGGCAGGAAACCGGTTCCAAGTCACGCGTGGGTAGATGGTTTATTGACGTGGATGCACAGGATGCACAGGATTTTTTTTGGAGTCGGCTGGATTGTCGTCCTGGACATCTGCAAATCCGCCCGCGATCATCGCCGGAGTCAGCTTCCCGTGCATCGGCAGGGTACCGGTCTGCACTGTCTTTAGTCCACAGGGGGAATTGCTGAAAGTCATTGGTTTTGAGACTGCCGAGTCTTTCTGCCTCAACAATGGCAAGATCTTTTACATCGCCGGAACGATGTTGTTTCGGCCTACTACAGCAACCATCAAGGAGTTGTCAACGAACCACAATTCTCTAGCGCAGTGGGAGGCTTATGGTCCCCTGAAGAATTAAAAACCGAG
Source organism: Terriglobia bacterium (assembly GCA_963665655.1). Classification (GTDB taxonomy): domain Bacteria; phylum Acidobacteriota; class Terriglobia; order Versatilivoradales; family Versatilivoraceae; genus Versatilivorator. Next base: position 260,276 of record OY762429.1, on the reverse strand, counting down.
CACTTGCCGGGTGGGCAAATGCTTCCCACGCGCATCGGTGTCTCGGATACTCACCTATTCATTCTCGGTGATGGAAAGGTCGCCAGATTTCCGATTTAGTGTCAGCATGCGCAGTGAAGGCAATCACCTCACAGCCCCTTACCGCTTCCGATAAGAATGACCCTTCACGTCAACTTCTCCTAACACGTGCCAGACTTGGCCGGCCGCACCAACCGCAAAATCACCCAGATGTTTGACCGGCTCAGGATCTAATCGACGGCCCCGGACTCCCGGACGGCGGATGGACTCCACGGCTTGACCGAACGGTTACAAAATGTGGGCAATCGGCAATGCGAGGGGGAGCATCCCCATGAAGAAGTTGGAAACGATCTCGAGAGTAGCAAAAGCAACATCATTCTCCATGTTGCTGGTCCTTTGCCACCGTCGATCGGAATTCCAGTTTTGACTTGTCCAGATCCACCTTGTCCGCTGCAAACCGGGGCAACTCCATATTGGAGAGGAATTCCCGGGTTTGGCCTGCCTTCACCGCCATGTTGCATTCCACGTTTGAAAATCCGTGTGAAACCGTGAAACACGGATTGCCTCGGCTGTGTTTATTCGGCAGGAATCCATTCTCAAAGACGAAGAACCCCTCTGAATCCTTGAAGACCATATTGGCTTGGTAAACCCGGTTCTGGTCGGTTGGGTTCCTCAGTTTCAGTTTCATCTTGAAGACGGTCGAATGTGGGCTCATCTTCGAGTCCGTCTCAACCTTGATCTGTAGGGATTCGACAACCGGCTCCTTCTTCGAGTCTGCGGCCGCCGGCAGGATCCAGACCAGCCCGGCGACCATTGCGGTTGCAACTCTGTTCATGGCTTCTCCTTTTCTTTCGGGTGGATCTCACATCGCCTTTCTGGCTGGCAAAGTGTATATCATTACTCCCAACATTCTGGACCACCGGGAGTCCGTCCGCACTCAGGCCGAGTCACCACTGACACCCGAACCGCCGAAACAGAACCAGGAAGGGCTCTCTCCCACCAACATCGCCAGAGGCCAGAAAGGAGTAGGACACCCGCAAAGCCCGCCATGGTGCCCCTAATCTCACACCGGCACCGGTGTGCGGATGCTCGGGAGCCCCCACCTCCCCCCGAAAACTATCCAGGCAGAAGCAAATTTATGAGTCAAATTTCCACGAAACCGCCATTGTAGGTCATGCTTCCGTGTTGTTTCCGCACAAGGAAACGATACAGGAGTGCGCCCCTCCGGGAAGACCTGACAAAGTGGCGGCATGCTCAGACTGTGTGGCTCATCGACCGAAAACCGGAGGCGCCCGAGTGCATGAGAGCGTCGAACGGATCGTCGTCGATGTGGGACAAAGCCACATCTCGACCGCACCGAGTGCTTGCTTCCGGCCTGGACAACCCGAGATTCGGGAACAGGCCACGCCAGAAGCGGCGGTCTTCGCTAGGCTATCGCTGAAACCGATTGGGAGACCCTTGAACGCCATGGCGGCAGCACCATCCCGTCCTGATTATCCTGTGCATCCATGTTCAAAAATTAGGCCATGAAGATTCATTGATTCACTCTCGGATAATCCGCACGCCGGGGCGGGGGCCGGACTTGTTGGAAACCAACCGATTTCACTCTGGAATGACCTGCACGGCGAGGAAGCGGTGTGACCGACCGGTGTCCCGCCATGCCGCTTTGGGTTTACAACACCGGCAAAACGTCATTAAATGAGGAAGCGAACGTGGCGGGAAGCGGGAGCGTGACGGGATCCTGAAGGGAGGCCGCGAGCATGGGAATAGAGGATCTGACGGAGTTGTATGCCTACAATGGGTGGGCCAATGAGCGGGTCAGGAATTCCATTCGGGACTTGGATTCCGAAGTCTTCAAGCGCAATCTGGGCGCCAGTTTCGGTTCACTGCAGGGGACGGTGGCGCATCTGGTGTCAGCCCAGTGGAACTGGTTGAGACGTTGGCAAGGCCCGTCGGCCAGCCGGCCCCTGCCCTCCGAAGCCTTTGCGAGTCCCGAAGAGGCCAACCGGCGCTGGGTAGAAGTCGATCGGGCCCTTGCCGGCTTCGTCGATGGACTGGACGCCGCCAGTCTGCAGCAATCCATCGCCTTGACCACCGCGCAGGGGAGCAGGGACTCGAGTCGGCTCTGGCGGGCGATGCTGCACGTCGTCAACCACTCCAGCTACCACCGCGGACAGATTGCCGCCATGCTGCGGCAGGTCGGCGCCACCCCGCAGGGGACGGACCTGATGCTCTATTACCGAGAGCAGTCGAGTTGATTCCGCCAAGCCCTCGATAGCCATGTTCAACGCCAGAATCCTGGGTACCGGAAGCTACCTGCCCGAAAAGATCGTCACCAACGCCGATCTGGAAAAGGTGATGGATACCTCTGACGAGTGGATCCAGCAGAGGACGGGAGTCCGCGAGCGGCGTTTCGTGGAGCCGGGGGTCGGTCCCACCGACCTGGGTCTGCAGGCGGCCCACCGCGCCCTGCAGTCTGCCGGGCTGGAGCCTGACCGGATCGACTTCATCATCTTTGCTACCTTGAGTCCCGAGTACAATTTTCCGGGTTGCGGCTGCCTGCTGCAGGAAAAGCTCGGCGTTGGCACGGTGGGGGCCCTGGATGTCCGCAATCAGTGCACGGGTTTCGTCTACGGTCTGTCCATCGCCGATCAGTTCGTCCGGACCGGCACCTACCACCACATCCTGGTGGTCGGCGCCGAGGTTCATTCTTCCGGGCTTGAGATGAATACCCACGGGCGCGACGTGGCCGTCATCTTCGGTGACGGGGCCGGGGCTGTTATCGTAGGCCGTTCGGAGAACGGAAGCCGGAGAATTCTCTCCAGCCCCTTGCATGCCCAGGGGAAATATGCGCGGAAACTGTGGCTGGAAGCGCCGACCTCGCTGAGCCACCCCCGATTGACGGAGGAAATGCTGAGAGAGGGACGGCACTATCCGCACATGGACGGCCGCTACGTCTTCAAACATGCGGTGGAGCGCCTGCAGGAAAGCGTGCTGGAAGCCTTGGCCGACAACCATCTCAATATAGCGGATGTGGCGCTTCTGATCCTGCATCAGGCCAATTTGCGGATATCCGAAGCGGTGGTTCGTTCCTTGAAAATACCGCCGGAACGGGTTTTCAGCAATATTCAACGGTACGGCAACACCACGGCGGCATCCATTCCTATCGCGTTGGACGAAGCTGTGCGAGCAGGACGGGTCCAGCCGGGAGACCTGGTGGTTCTGGCCGCGTTCGGTTCCGGCTTTACCTGGGGCGCCACCATCCTTCGCTGGTAGTGACAGGAAGCCGGGGACGATATGATCCATGGCTGCTTCAACGCCGGTCTGGCCTGCCTGGGGGCAACCGTCGCCTTGGCGCTGTCCGGTCCGGCGCCGACCCCGGGGATCCGTTTTGCCTCAGTGCAAGAAGGACAGGAGATTCTCCGGACCCGGGATGGGTTCATCCGGCGCTTGAGTCCCTTCGACCGGGCCGCTCGCCTGAAGACGGACCGGGAAGTGTCCGAGCCGGAATTTCTGGATTTCGTCTCCGGCGAGGTCATCGCCTGGAGCGGCGGCGACAGAGAAAAGGTGGAACAGGCCTTCGAGAGGGTCCGGTCCTCACTGGGCCAGTTTCCCTTGAATTGGCCCGAGAGGATCCTTTTCGTTCATACGACCGGAGAGGAGGAGGGAGGGGCGGCCTACACCCGGGGGAAGGCCGTCATTCTGCCCCGGACCAGACTCGGCCAATCCCCGGAAGAGCTCGCCCAACTGGTCGCCCATGAGCTGTTTCACCTCCTGTCCCGTCACGACCGGGAGCTGCGGGATCGACTGTACCGGGTGATCGGATTCGAGCCTTGCGATGAGGTCGAGTTGCCGGATCCCTTGGCCCGGCGCAGGATCACCAATCCGGACGCGCCCGTCAACGCCCACCGGATTCGCGTGCAAAAGGAGGGGCGGCGGTTCTGGGCGGTCCCGGTCCTTTACTCCAAGAGCGATCGCTACGACCCCTTGCAGGGAGGCAGTTTCTTCAAGTATCTGCAGTTTCGTCTGTTGCTGGAAGACGTGGAAGCCGGCCGCGACGTTCCGGCGCCGCCGGCCGATTCAGCTCCCAGGCTGGTCGAGGTCAAGGAGGTGTCGGGGTTCTTCGAGCAGATTGGCAGGAACAGCTCCTATATCATTCACCCTGAAGAAATCCTGGCGGTCAACTTTGCCCTGATCGTGACGGGCGAGACCGAGTTCCCGTCGCCCGAGGTGGCTGAAGGCATTCGGTCCGTTCTGAGAGCCGCAAGTGCTCCCACCGGCCCTGACGGGCGGTAACGGCTGCCCTATTCCTCTTTTCAATCGTGTCGGGACCGCGTTTACAAATCGGTGGCGGCATGCTAATCTCCACGCCGTCTCGAGATATGGATTCCCAGGACCGATCCGCTATGGTACGGTAGCGCTGTCCGTGTTACGTCCATCCTCACCCCACTCGGCCGGAGTGGCGGAATTGGCAGACGCACTAGACTCAAAATCTAGCGTGGGTTACCCCACGTGGGGGTTCAAGTCCCCCCTCCGGCACCAGGCTTTCCGCCCATGGCCTGCCAAATGAAGTTTCTCCGGGATCTCAGGCAGGTCGATGCGGAGCTCAAGTTCCGAGGCACAAGAAAACAGAAGAGTGTCTTACTCCCCTTGAACTGCCCCCTCCCGCCGTGCAGCCTCAACATTCCGTGGATCTGTCCGACCAGTGGCACCCCCGCTCCCACGACGAGGCGGATCATTCGAGGGTGAAACCGGGGACGTTGATGGCCTGTCGAGGGCGGGGACAGGTTCCGGTTCCCTCACCGTCTTTCTTCGCGTGACTTCTCGGATAACTCTTTTTTCTGTTGTTTCAAGTACAGGAGGAAGGGACGATCATGAAAGGGAATAACTCTCTGTTTCTGATTTTCCTGGTCTTGCTCCATGCGGCTACGGCTTTTGTTGTCCGGGGGGGCGCTGAACCGTTGTCTTGTGCGGATCGCTCCGTTTCCGCAAGCGCTGTGCGCACGCCGGAGGACGTTCGGGGGTTCGTCCAATGCGCCTACGAGTTCGTTCAGGAAGTGGGGTTCGAGGAAGCCCGCAGGGCCTTTCATGAGGACGAGCGCTGGAGAAGCGGCCCGATCTATGTCGTTGTCGACGAAGTGACCCCCATAAGCCATCAGGCGACGACGTTCGTCTATCCCCCTGATCCATCGAGGGAAGGGGCTCCCTGGGGGCTCCTGATCGACGGCTTCGGCAATGACTGGTTCAAGGAACAGCACCGTATCGTGAGCAACTTCGGCGAGGGCTGGATGTATTACTCCTTCACCAACCCGGAGACGGGCCGGGATGAACCGAAGTTTGCCTATCTCAAGAGCCTCATCTGGGAGGGGACGCCGGCTGCGATCGGTGCGGGGGTCTACCCCCGCGACATCCCGGCCGCCTGCCGGAGGGAAGAAGTCAACGCCAGGGGCCTTGAGGCCGATCCTTCCCCTGAAAAACTGCAGGAGTTTGTTCGTTGTGCGGCTCTAGAGCTGGAGTCGCAGGGGTATTTCGGCACTGTCGCTCTGTCGACCGATCCTCGCTGGAGGACCAACTCGATTTACCTGTTCGGCTTGGACACCTATGGCAACACGTTGTTCACCGGCGACCCCTACAACCAGGGGAACGGCCTCGGCGAATCCGAGTTGGATGCCGATTTCAGCGCAGCCCTTAAAGGCCGAAACCTGGTCGGCCTTGCGGACAGGTTTGGGGAAAGCTCACTCTACTACTGGGCGCACAATCCGGCCACCGGATTGCTGCAGCGCAAGAGGGCTTTCGTCAAACGGGTCGTGATCCACAGTCTGCCGGTGCTGGTCGGCGCCGGAATCTACCTGGATTGCCCGCCTGCCGGGTGCGGCACTGACTCAGGGGACCCAAAGGGCGCGACCGCGGCCGCCTGCCAGGCGGCCCGGGAAATGCTGGCTGAATTGCCGGACATGCGCGTCAATTACGGTTTCTATACCGATTTCAATCCGATGAGTTATTCAATCACCTCGGCGGGCCATCAACCGATGGGCTACGAGCCGGACCTGGTCGCTGCCGTCGAGACCTTTTCAAAGGGAACGCTGAGCTTCAACACGCTGGGGATCGGCAATCCCTTCTCCGGGATCTGGCTCAAAGCGGCGCAAGAACGTTACGACCTGGTGGGCGGTGGGATCACCGCTTTGCCTGAACGCTCCCGGGATGCAAACGGGCGGCAAGTGATCCGCTTCGGCCTGGCCCATGTCAGCTTTCGCCAATCGCTGCTGGTGCGCTCGGAGAGTGTCATCAATCGGCACGCCGATCTGACGTCAGACCACCGCGTGGGCGTTCTGCGGGGCACCACCGGCGAGAAGCGGCTGTTGGAGCTGACCGGCATCATCGATGCCGAGGGCTTCCTCCGCAGCGGGACGCAAGTGCAACTGGTCGGCGGCGATGTCTTGATCGCCGGAGAGCCGGACAGCGGGGCGGCTCTGCGCATTGCCGCGGGCACGGGGTCTGCCGCCATCGCCACTCGTGTCCGCCTGGCGCCGGCCGGAGATGGCCGCCCCGAAGTGCACTATTTCAACAACGACAGCGAACAGATCAGCGCGCTGCTGGGGGGTGTCGTGGATGCCGTGGCACGGGGGGAGCTGGGCAACCGGGTGACGACACGCGACACAGCGGGCCTGCGCGTGACCGCCATCGACACGGAGGGCAACGAATGGGGGGCCTTCAGTTATCCCGACACGCCCGCCGGCAAAGCACTGCGGAGGGCCATGAATGCAGCCATCACTTGCCTGACCGCGAACGGGACCATTGGTTTTTCGCAGTGGTTCGAAAGCGGGGGCACGATCTTCTCCGAGCGCGCCGAGGAATGGCGCTGACCAGTTGGCAGGGCACGTGCTTTCCAGGGATATGTAGCACGCTCCGGACAATTCAGTCGGCACGGGGGCATAAACCTGCCACGCGACCACCAGAAGGGAAGGAGGATGTCATGACCGATGTCAATTTCAACCATGGAAGGCAATCCAGGATGGCCAGAATCTGCGGGCTGCTCCTGGTGACGGTTTTGTCATTGTCGGCAGGAGCCCCCGAAGCGGCTGCCGGATTCTGGGTGAAGCGGGACTGGAACAGGGTGCAGATCGTCACACCCGGGACCCGCACCACGGTGCGGCTCTACAAGGACCGGGCGCCTCGGGGCAAAAGGAAGTTCAGCGGCCGCTTCCACTCGGCCACGGTCGACTCGGTGACGCTGCTGCTGCCGGGAGGGCATACGCGCACTCTCCCGAAGCAGGACGTGCGCAAGGTCAAGATCCGGCGGCCCTTCAAGAAGCGCTACCAGGGATGGGTCACTGCCGGCGCCGGCACTGCAGTGGGAGTACCCATGATGATGGGTGGCGACTTCAATGCCAAGGGAAAGCTGCTTGTGGCTGCCGTGGTTATCGCTGCGCCCACGGCCTTCGCATTTCTGGCGGCGCCCAGGATGGGAGACATCTATTTCGTGCCCGGCGAACGGCGGGACGAGGCTGCCGGCGCCAAGCGCAAGAGCCGAAGATGATAGCTCGACGCCCGCTCCGTGTGATGCCCCGGCCCGGGAGTGAAGTCCCGCAGCCTCACTCCCGCCGGTGGCATCGGTTCATCGAGCACGCGGCCTGTACCCATGTCCTGTTTCCGGGGAGGAATCATGCTTCGTCCGATCTTCGTATTTCTCAGCCTGTTGACCGCCGTCCTGCTGATTCCACCGGCTGCGCCCGCACAGTCGTCCCGAGTGGACCTGCGGGCGCACTGGGGCTACCTGTACGGCTTGGACGACACGCCGCCGGAAGCCTGGACCGGAGGGGGATCGGTGACCGCCGCTGTTGGTCCGAAGCTGCGGCTCGGCCTCGAGGTTCTGCATGCCAATCTGTTCGGCAAGTACGACTCGTACAAGCAACGCGCCAGACTCTTTCACCCCGTGGCGGAGTACGAGTTCCTGTCGAATTCGCGTTTCAAGCCCTTCATGGTCATCGGCGTCGGATACACCCAGTATCGGTCGTGGCTACCCGATCCCAGGGCTCACTTCGATCCCTCGCTTCCCAAGCGCCGCTGGGAAACGCAGGGCCGCATTCACTATACAGCCGGCCTGGGCGCCCGGTTGTTCCTGACCAGGCGCCTGTTCCTGGCCCCGGAAGTCCGCATCGGCTTGGTGCCACTGCTGCGATCGACGGTGTCTGTGGGATTTGCCTTCTGAAACGGCAGGGCGCGGGCACTTCAGGCCAGCGCTTCCCGGATGACCCGGCCGTGGACGTCGGTCAGGCGGAAATCCCGGCCGCTGTAGCGGTAGGTCAGCTTTTCGTGGTCGAGGCCCAGCAGGTGCAGGACGGTGGCGTGCAGGTCGTGGACGTGGATCTTGTTCTCCACGGCTTTGAAACCGAAGTCGTCGGTGCTCCCGTAGGTGGTTCCGCCGCGGACTCCCGCGCCGGCCAGCCAGACAGAGAAGCCCCAATGGTTGTGGTCGCGGCCGTTCTGGACCACGCTGGCGCCGCTGGTCTCCACCACCGGGGTGCGGCCGAACTCGCTGCCGCAGATCACCAGCGTGTCTTCGAACAGGCCCCGGTCCTTCAGGTCCTGCAGCAGGTTCGCCATGGCCGGATCGGCCTCCCGGGCCAGCCGTTGGTGGGCCATGATGTCGTAGTGGCTGTCCCAGGGCTGTCCGGTGCCGAAATAGACCTGGACCACCCGCACTCCTCGCTCCACCAGGCGCAGGGCCATGAGGCAGCCCCGGGCAAAATCGCTTTGGCCGTAGCGCTCCAGCGTGGCCGGATTCTCCTTGGAGAGGTCGAAGACTTCCGGGGCCTCCACCTGCATCCGGTAGGCGATTTCCATGGAATGGATGCTTCCCTCCAACTGGGGATCGGCGGGGCGCTGCCGCCGGTGAAAATGGTTGAGCCGGTCCAGCAGGTCCAGTTGGCGGCGCTGCTGCCGCCGGGTCAGATGGGAGTTGCGAATGTCATGGATGAGCTTTTCCGGGGTCGTCTGATCGTTGGGGATGCGGGTCCCCTGGTAGACCGCGGGCAGAAAGGCCGAGTTCCAGAGGGGGACGCCTCCGGTGGGAGGACCGCCGGAGGGGCAGAGCACCATGAAACCCGGAAGATTGCGGTTTTCGGTGCCCAGTCCATAGGTGAGCCAGGACCCCAGCGAGGGCCGTCCCGGCTGCTGGTGACCGCAATTCATCAGGAACATTCCCGGGGGATGGTTGGGAACCTCGGTATGCATGGAGCGGATCACGCAGATGTCGTCGATGTGGGCGGCCGTTTCGGAAAAGAGCTCGCTGACTTCAATCCCGCTCTGGCCGTATCTCTTGAACCGGAAGGGAGACCGCATGAGATTGCCGGTCTTGCGTTCGGTCTTGACATATCCCCCCGGCATGGGCTGGCCGTCATGTCTGGTCAACCGGGGCTTGGGGTCGAAGGTGTCAACCTGCGAGAGTCCGCCATTCATGAAGAGAAAGATGACCCGCTTGGCTCTGGCTGGGAAGTGGGGAGCCTTGACCGCCAGGGGATCGGTCGATGCGGTCGGCACAGAGGCATGCACCCGGGAGTTCTCGAGCAGGCTGGCATAGCCGTAGAGTCCGAAGCCGCCGCCCAGCATTCGGAGCAGATCGCGCCGACTCACCGCCAATTCAGAGGACATCGGGATGGACATGGAGTTCCCCTCATTCAGTCGACGAACAGAAACTCGTTGGAGCTCAGCAGGGTCTGAAGGTACTGCCTCAGCCGATCGGCAGGCTGATTGTTCTCTTCTTGCGCCGTTTCCATGAAGTTCAGAGCCAGTTGGCGTTCCTCCCGGGTGGCCTGGCGGCCGAAGATCAGTTGGTAGACCCGGTCGACCGTGCGGCCGTCCAACCGGTTTCCTTTCCCCTGGACTCGATCCGCCAGAACTCCGGCCTGGTCCCAGACCAGCTTGCTGTTGAGAAAGAAGAGTTTCTGCGAGGGCACGTTGGTGACAGCCCGTTGCTGGCTGCTCAAGCTGGGGTCGGGAAAGTCGAAAAGGGCCAGCATGCCGTCCAGCCTGGAACGATTCACTTGCCCGTAGACGCTCCGGCGGCGGGCATCCTTGGACAGATCCACCGAAGCCCCACCGACGTTGGGACTCAGTGTTCCCGCGATGGCCAGCATGGAATCCCGCAAGGCCTCGGCGTCCAGCCGCCGCCGGTTGGCCCGCCACAGCAGCCGGTTCTCGGGATCCTTGGCAGCCGCTGCCTCCCGGTGGCGGCTGCTCTGCCGGTAGGTGGCCGACAGCAGAATCTCCCGATGCAGGGCCTTGCCCGAGTAGTTGCTTTGGATGAAGCGGTGGGCCAGGTATTCCAGCAGTTCCGGGTGGGTGGGTGGAGAGCCCAGCCGGCCGAAGTTGCCGGGGGTTCGGACGATGCCCTGACCGAAATGGTGCTGCCAGATGCGGTTGACCATGACCCGAGCCGACAGGGGATGGCCGGCTATGGCCTCGGCGAGTTGCAGGCGCCCGCTTCCCTGGTTGAGCGGCTGGGGCCGGCCGTCGTTCAGCACCGTCAGGAATCGGCGCGGGGTGGTGTCGCCCAGGTCGTAGGGATTGCCCCGGAGGTGGATGCGGGAGTCGCCGGGACGGGGAGAGTCGGCCATCCCGTGGAAAAAGGCGTAGGCGGGCGGGCTGCTCTTCTTCAACCTCTCCAGCCTGGAGCGCAACGTCGTCAGATAGATCTTCCATTCGCCCTGGAGGGTGCTTTCCAGTTTTTCGTCCCGCAGTCGGAACAGCCCGTAGTCCTCTTTCATGAAGCTGTTGGTCAGATCGGTAGCCCCGAACAAATCCAACCAGAGAATGTACTTTTCCCGGGGGATGGGTTCGAGCGTCAGCTCGCAGATGTGGCAGATATCTTCGACGAGAAACCCGTTGGGCAGGTAGACGGCCGTCTCGGGGTCCACTTTCGGCTTGTTGGACTCCAGGATGATGTGGTTCTTCTCGTCGGCCGCCTTCTTCTCGGCGAAGATCTCGAGCGCCAGCGCCTGAAACTCCTCGGCGATTCTTGTGGCTTCCGCCAGGGTTCCACCCCGGGCCCGCAGGTCGTCCCATCCCTGCAGGTAGGGGTGCGGCTTCTCCTCTGCGGTCAGGTAAGTGAACCATGCCTCCAGCAACTCGGGGTCGATTCCCTCGGCTCTAGCCAGTTGGGCGCGGGAGAGGTTTGGATCCTGCAGCGACTTCCAGGTCGCCAGCAGGTATCTCGAGGTCTTCCAGGCCAGCATTTCGCTGAGTTGAACCGACTGCTTGTCGAGAAACTCCTTGATGGAGTCCTCCAGGGCCTTCACCTTCCGGCTGTGCTCTTTGTAAGTCTTGACGGTTTCCTCGGGCGCCAGCGGGTATTCCCGGTAGACCGTGCTGGCCATGATTCCGTCCAGAGCCCAGTAGTCGTTGAAGGCGATGGGGTCGTACTTGTGGTCGTGGCAGCGGGCGCACCCGACCGTCAGACCCAGGAATCCGCGTGTCAGTGCGTCGATGCGGTCGAAGCGTTCGTCGGCCCGGGCCTGGGGAGCCTGCACGGCGCCGTAATACCAGACTCCCAGGCTGAGGAATCCGGTGCCGGCCAGCAGTTCCTCCCGGTCATCCCGCTGAAGCAGGTCTCCGGCGATTTGCGCCTTGACGAACAGGTCGTAGGGCATGTCCCGGTTGAAGGCCTGGATCACCCAGTCACGGTAGCGCCAGGCGTTGGAATATTGGGAGTTTCCCGCGGGGCCGTACAAGTCATCCTCGGCATAGCGGGCCACGTCCAGCCAGTAGCGCCCCCATCGTTCCCCGTAGTGGGGAGACTCCAGCAAGCGATCCACCAGCCTGGACCAGGCCTGCGGAGACCGGTCCTGCACGAAGGCTTCCACCTCGGCCGGGGTGGGAGGCAAACCGGTGAGGTTGTAGCTCAACCGCCGGATCAGCTCTCGACGGCCGGCCTGCGGGGATGGTTTGAGGCCCGCGTTTTCGAGGCGGGCCAGGATGAAGCGATCAATGGCCGTTCGGGGCCAACTCGCATCCTGGAGGGCCGGCAGGGCAGGGCGTCGAACGGGCCGGAAGGCCCAGTATTGCCGGTCCCTTTCCGTGATGGCGAACTCCCGGCCCTTCGAATCGGACGGAGCCTCAACCGGGGACTGGGGCCAGGGCGCGCCCGTCTCGATCCAGCGAACCAGGTCGGCGATCTGCTGCGGTCGGAGCTTCTCTCCCAGCGGCATTCGCAAGCGGGAATGGGTGTGATCCACGGCCTGGATCAGGAGACTCTCCGACGGCTTTCCGGGGACGATGGCGGGTCCCAGGGTCCCCCCCTGGATCAGCGCCTGCCGGGAATTCACCTTGAGCCCGCTGCTGGCCGTTTCGCTGTGGCAGCTATAGCACTTCTCCACCAGCAGGGGGCGTATTCGGAGCTCGAAGAAATCGTCCGATTCCGCCAGGGGACCGGCGCCCGGGGCAGTGGTTGCACCCAGGAACAGCACAGCGAGCATCAGCCCCAGGCAACACACCCGTTGCCAGACCGGCCGTTCAGGTTCCGTCGCCCGATTCCCTGGGCGCAGCCACGGCGGCCTGCGGTTCAACCCGATGCCCGGGGACTGCAAGAATCCAAGGCGTTGGATCGTAATCATGAGGAAAGAGTGCATCCCGCGAGGGCGATTGGTGCGGCTAAACACTTATGATAGCATTATTTGCTCTCGCCGGCGGGCTGTTCCGGCGGAAGATTCCATCCCTCTCCCATCCGGCCGGCTCGTGAGTCCTGCCGCTGAAAGTGGCGCTGCCACCGTCCTTGATCGGGTTCGCCCATTCACGGCCGTCCATTCTCCGTACAATCACCCCCAAAGGAGGCTGTGGTTATGCCAAGTATCGAGATCCTAGACTCCGGAATCATCGACAACCGGGACTCGTCCTTTCCCACCCTGGTCAGACTGGACAACGGGGATATCGTGGCCGGCTTTACGGTGGGCGGAGGGCCCAGCGTCAGCGGGGGGACCGACCTGGCTCGCTCCACCGACAACGGCAGGACCTGGAGCCTGCAGGGAACCATCCTGGAGCCCGGGGACAATCCGCGCACCACCAACTCGCTGCGCTTGAGCCGTACTCCGCAGGGCATGGTGATCGCCTATGGGACGCGGGCCTATCCGCCGGAAGAGAAGAAGCAGTTCGGAAGCGCAACCCGCAAGGAGCCCATTGTGTGTCTCTCGCGGGATCAGGGCCAGACCTGGACCGAACCCCAACTGCTGCCCACTTCCATTCCAGGTCCTTTTGAAATTGCCAGCCCCGTCATCGTCACCAGGAACGGGAACTGGCTGGCGCCGGCAGCCACGCTTGCCGAACAGGACCGGCTTGGAGAACGACTGGTGATGTTCATTTCCGAGGACGAGGGGAAGACCTGGCCCCGCACCTCGCTGGCGATGAAGGATCCCGAAGGCGTCAAGGGGTTTTTCGAGCAGAAGCTGACCCGGCTCGACGGCGACCGGGTGATGGCGGTGTCCTGGACGCTACGCATGGGCGATTACTCCGACTTCGAGGACCATTTCGTCATTTCCGACGATGGAGGGGACACCTGGGGGCCGCTGCGATCCACGGGAATTCGGGGCCAGACCATGACCCCCATCTGGCTGGGCGAAGACCGGTTGCTGGTGCTCTACAACCGGCGATACGGAAAGCAGGGCGTCATTGCCTGCCTGGTGCGTTTCACCAATGACTCCTGGACACTGGACTGCGAAGAAACTCTATGGGACGCGCAGGCCTCCAGGGAAGCCCCGAAGGAAGCCGACGGAATCAATGAGCTGGAGACCTTCGCCTTCGGTTTGCCCTCGGCCATTGCGCTGGACCGGGAAACCCTGCTCTGCGTCCATTGGTGCCTGGAGCAGGGGAAATTCGGCATTCGCTGGACCCGAGTCCGGGTCGGCTGAAACAACAGTGAAGAGTGGCTAGTGTAGTGTCTCATAAATGACTTTACAACGATTGATCTTTCGCATAATCGATTCCACAGAAGCAGTCCAGACGAAGGGAGCGGGATTGTCGTTATGGGTCTGGACGTAGTCGTGGATGGCCTGCACCAGTTCGGGCACGCTGTGAAAGACACCGCGGCGGATTCTCTGTGTCGTCAAGTTGGCAAACCAACGCTCGATCAAATTCAGCCAGGAAGCGCTGGTAGGAGTGAAGTGCAGATGGAAGCGAGGCCGCTTGGCTAACCATCGTTTCACGTTGGGGTGCTTGTGGGTTTGGTAGTTGTCGAGGATCAGATGGAGGTCCCGTTGGGGAAATTCCCTGTCCAAGCGGCGAAGGAACTTCAAGAACTCCTGGTTGCGGTGACGCGGCATGCAATCGGCGATGACGGTGCCTTCCAGCAGGTTGAGGGCCGCAAACAGCGTGGTGGTTCCATGGCGTTTGTAATCGTGAGTCATGGTGCCACAGCGCCCTTTCTTCATGGGCAGGCCGGGTTGACTCCGGTCCAGGGCCTGAATCTGGCTCTTTTCATCGACACAGATGACCAGCGCCTTGTCGGGCGGATTCCGGTAGAGGCCGACCACATCGGTCAGTTTCTCGACAAAGTGGGGGTCGCGCGACAGCTTGAAGTGGCGGAGCCGATGGGGTTGCAACCCGTGGGCGTCCCAAATCCGTTGAACAGTGGCGGGACTGAGGCCGCAGTGTCGAGCCATGGTTCGACAACTCCAGTGGGTGGCGCCCTTGGGTTGGGTGTGTAGGGTCATGTGCACAATGGATTGCACTTTCTCGGGCCCAATGGTGGGGCGACGGCCTCGTCCTTTCTGGATTTCGGTCAAGCCCTGTGGCCCGAGCTTGGCAAAGCGCTGGCGCCAAAGCAGAACCGTTGGACGGGTGACGGTGAGATGTTTGGCAATCTGATTGTTGGATATGCCTTCGGCCGCCATCAAAACAATCCGGCAGCGGGTGGCGACGCTTTGGGGGGTATGGTGAGCCCGCACCCAGCGTTGCAAGGTTTCTTTCTGTTGAGGCGTGATCGGTAATGTTGGGGCAGATTTCCACATGAGCTCCAGCATACACACTGACCAGGTAATTGTCAATCTATTTGTGAGACACTACACTAGTGGAGAGTGGAGAGTCTTGTGATCGACACGTCAAGCATCTTGTTGATCTTGGCACAGATGTTAAAAGAGTGCGACCACGTCACCAAGCGCTCGCGTGAAACAACCCTTGTTTCTTCACCCCTGGATGATTTGCCCGTCGTGGGGGCAGGGGCGGAACTTGCCTGAAACAACGACAAAAAACAAAAAAGAGTCATCCACGAAGTTGCACGAAGGACCACGAAGACACACGAAGAAAGACGAAGGGCCGCCAAGGGACGCAGGAACATGGCTTGCATCCTGCCGGGGAGTCAGGCAAGTCGCCTGATGCACACCTTGACACAGTCGAGCCGGACGGGGCCTCACCGCCTCGTGTTTTACAGGGATTTTTTACATCGATGCGCAGGATTTTCAGGAAACGGCTGGCTTGCAATCCTGAGCATCCGCAAGCCCGCACCGGATCATTGCCCGAGCCGGCTTCCGGCGCAGGAACCTCTCGTCCTGTTTATCCTGTTAATCCTGTGCATCCATGTTCACGAAAAATAGAATGCAACCACGTTACAAGGCGCTTACCTGCTCTCGGAACCTGCAATTTGTTGCAAAACAACCCTGTTTCACTCTCGAATGATCCGCCCCATCGTGGGGGGCGGGGGCGCTGCCTGCTCATGACGTATCGGCTCAAAGGATCCGAATGAGAAAATCCTTGTTGCAGGAATTGGCTGCCCGGGCCGAGGCGGGCAACCCGCTCCGGGTTGGGGTGATCGGGGCGGGGAAGTTCGCCACCATGTTCTTCAGCCAGGCCCGCCGCCTGAAGGGGCTGCATCTGGCCGGGGTGGTGGATCTCTCCAGGGACAAGGCGAGCCAGGCACTTTGGCGGGCCGGTTGGCCTGACGAGCAATTCGGGGCCGGCGACCTCCAGGAGTCCATCAACAAGGGCTCGACCTGGCTGTCGGAAGATGCCGAGGCGCTGTTGTCGGCAGAGGGCGTGGACGTCGTCGTGGAAGCCACGGGCGACCCGGTCGCCGGGATCGGTCACGCCTCGATGGCCATCGAGCAGGGCAAGCACCTGGTCATGGTCAACGTGGAGGCCGACGTGGTTGCCGGCCCCCTCTTGGCCCAGCGTGCGAGGCGGGCCGGCGTCGTCTACAGCCTGGCTTACGGGGACCAGCCGGCGCTGATCTGCGAATTGGTGGATTGGGCCCGGTGCAGCGGCTTCGAGGTGGTGTGCGCGGGCAAGGGGACCAGGCACCTTCCTCAATTTCATGCCTCCACCCCGGACACGGTATGGGAACACTATGGATTCAGCCAGGCCAAGGTGGCGGGAGGCGAGCTCAATCCCAGGATGTTCAATTCCTTTCTGGACGGCACCAAGTCGGCCATCGAGATGGCCGCCGTGGCCAACGCCACCGGGCTTCAACCCCAGGCGGAAGGCCTGAATTTTCCACCTTGCGGGCAGGATCGGCTTGCGGAGGTTTGCCGCCCGCGCTCCAGCGGGGGGTGTCTGTCGCGCTCGGGAACGGTTGAGGTCGTCTCCAGCCTGGAGAGAGATGGCCGTCCGGTACCCGGCGACCTGCGCTGGGGTGTGTACGTCACCTTTGAAGGGCCAAACGAATACGTAAAGGAATGCTTTACCGAATATGGTCTACAGACCGATGAAAGCGGCAGTTACGCGGCTCTTTACCGGCCGGTTCACCTGGTGGGCATGGAACTGTCGGTCAGTGTGCTCAAAGCGGGACTGGCCGGAGAAGCGACCGGATCTCCCGCCGCATTTGCGGGGGACGTGGTGGCCACGGCCAAGCGGGATCTCTCGGCCGGCGAAGTGCTCGACGGAGAAGGCGGCCATACCGTCTACGGCAGACTGCAACCTTCGGCCACGGCCATTCGAACTGGAGGCCTTCCCATCGGCCTGGCCCACAAGGTAACCCTCCTCAACCACGTTCCCGCAGGCACCCCGATCGGCTGGTCCGACGTGCGCTGCGATCCCGCCGACCCCGCCGTTCTCGTTCGCAGAGAAATGGAAAGGACGTTCCCCCCGGCGGACTGAGCCCAACCGGAATCGGCAGGCTTGAGTTTTTTGCCTTGCAGCGGTGGCGGCCGCGGCCCTCAGGCTCCGGGGAACTACAAGGTATTCAGGCGGAGGCCGGTGGCTGCGTCCACGAAGACCGTGCGCTTGGCGGAGCCGCGGGTTTCGCCCCAGATCACGCGCCAGACCGGGTGGGTGTATCGGGGGGTGGATTCCAGCAGGAAGTGGATGGGGAGATCGGGGTTTTTCTTGAGAAAGGCCGTGCTCTTTTCCGCCGCCTTGTCGTAGGCCTTGGTCGAGTCGATCTTGAAGAGCTGAATGATGAAGGGTCGGGCCTGTCCTCTTCCCGACCAGGCTTCCGGTATGCCGGCTCGGACCCCTTTGCGGATGCTGGTGCCGGATTTGACCACCGAGTAGGTGTAGGTGACGGATTTTTGCTTTTGTGGCGACACGAAGGTGGCCTGCCACACCGCGTACCTTCCGGCCTTGCCGGGGACCTCCTTGAGATCGAAGCTCGACAAGCGGAGTGGCAGCGCATCGGCGGACCAGTGTCGGGCCTGAACGTAGAGCCGGTGGAAGGCCGTTTGAGCCGATGCCGGCGAGGGAGGTTTTGGCGGTTCGGGATCAGGCTCCGGCTCGGGAGCCGGCCCACAGGAGAGGGCCATCAGGCCGAAGAGTATCCCGGCCAGGGCGGCTAGGGTCAGGGCAGGGGATTTTTTGTTGTTCACTGGATTCCGGTTTACCTTCTGCTCAGCGTCCTGGTGAGAAACGGGCAAAAGCCTACAGCTTACCGAATGACCCGCCGGAAAACCAGCGTTTGAAATCGGGCGGGCGGCTCAGAATCCGAACCGGATGCGGCCGCTCCACATCCGAGGATGCCCGAAGTGGGTCCCGCTGAAGGGATTGCCGAAATTGTAGGCGAAACGCCGGTTGGTCAGGTTGCGGATGTCGAACTGGGTCCGGAGGGTAACGCGCCGGTCTGAGAAGAAATCCTTGCCCAGCGAGAAATCGAAGAGGGCCCTGGGCTCGATGCGCCCGCGTTCGAAGTTGACCAGTTCGGCTCCCGGTCGCTCCCGCAGCTCGTCCAGCTCGTCCAGCTCCACTTCCAGGGGCGGCCCGCTTTCGTAGCGCCCCGACAGACCGAACCAGAATCGGGAGGGATGCTCGTAGCCGAATCCCACCTCGAAGGCATGCTGGCTCTCGGGAGCGACCCGCGCGCCGCCCACGCCCTCGGGCGTTGCGAACGGAGAGAGTCGCCGGGCCTGTTCGGAGGAGGAGAGCAGCAGGTCCTCGATCTGAGGTGGCATGAACAATCTGCCAGGCAAACGACTGGTGGTTGTCGTCCAGCCGCTGGCGCTGGCGCTGCCCGGCCTGCTCCTGTGCAAGCGTATGGGTGACCCGAAAGCGGCTTCCGTGGCCGGACAGGTTCAAGACCAATAGGTCGCGGGTCGAGGGATGCCAGTCCATCCGGGAGTGGAACCGCTGGGCCCACCCCCGGTTGTTGAAGTTGCCCGGGTCCACCGGATCGAGGTAGCGCTGACCGGACCCGGCCAGGGAGTGAGCCAGGAAAAAGCCCAGTTGGCCGCCCAGGCCTCCAGCCAGCGTGTAGCCGGCCTGGCCGCTCTGAAAGTTGACGCCGGCCAGGCACACGATCCGCAAATCAGCTCGTCGGCTTGTAGCGCTCCACCTTTTCGAAGGCGTCGGCGATGATGCGGGTGTCGAGACTGTCGACGGCAAAGGCTCCCGCCTGGGAGAGGTAGCGCCAGGTGACGTCGAAGTCCTGCTGGCTGAGGACCGGGTAGTTCCGCTCCAGGCCGTCGAAAAAGGCGGTGAAGGCAACGCTCACGAAGAAGTCCACGGCTGCCACCCGGCTGCTCTCCAATTTGACAGCGTTCCAGACATAGCCGCTGGCGCTGTTGGCGTCGGTTTCCCCGGAGACGGGTTCGAGATCCTCGGCTTTGACGCTGTAGCCGTCGAGTTGAGCGCCTTCCTTGAGCCGGTAGGTCTTCCAGCAGTGCCCGCAGGCCGACCATCCCTTGCCCAGAACGAAATCCCAGACGGGCGCCACCTTCATTGCCGAGCTGCAGGCCGGGCACTGGTATTCCTTGACGAAGTCCGACATCGCCGACAATATCCCATCTCCGCGATCTGGCATGGCAGCAAGCCTCTTTTTGGTCGAGTCACCGAAGAAACCCTCGGATTATACCCTAATCCATCAAGCCCCGGGGCATGGTCGGCTTCAATCGGAGATGCGCTGGATTCCAGCCCCCAGCGCCTTCAGCTTCTTCTCAATGGCTTCGTAGCCGCGGTCCAGGTGGTACACCCGTTGAACCAGTGTCTCTCCGCTGGCAACCAGGCCCGCCAGGATCAGGGAGGCGCTGGCTCTCAGATCGGAGGCCAGCACCTTGGCCCCCGTCAGGTCCCTGTGGCCCGAGATCACGGCCCGGTTGCCCTCGATCCGGATGTCGGCTCCCATCCGCACCAGCTCGCTGGCGTGCAGGAAGCGGCTCTCGAATATGGTCTCGGTGATGATGGAAGACCCGTGAGCCTGGGTCATCAGCGCCATGTACTGCGCCTGCATGTCGGTGGCGAAGCCCGGATACTCCATGGTGGTGACATCCCTGGCCTGAAGCCGGCGGGGGGCCGTCACCCGGCAGGCGTCAGGGCCACTGCGTTCGATGGCGATGCCGGTTTCTTCCAATTTCTCGATCACGGCCGTCAGGTGCTCGGGACGACAATCGACCAGTTCCACCGAGCCTCCGGTAATGGCTCCGGCCACCATGAAGGTGCCCGCCTCGATGCGGTCGGGAATGATGGTGTGGTCGGCTCCGCCCAGCTCGGGCCTCCCCTGAATGCGAATGGTGCTGCTTCCGTCTCCCTCGATCCGGGCCCCCATGGAGCGCAGCAAATCGGCCAGATCGATGACCTCCGGCTCGCGGGCGGCGTTGTGCAGGATGGTCTCGCCTTTCGCCAGGCAGGCAGCCATCATCAGGTTTTCGGTCCCGGTGACGGTGATCCGGTCGAAGACCACCTTTTCTCCGGTCAGGCGAGGCGCCTTGGCCTCGACGTAACCGTGCTCGATGCTCAGGCTGGCGCCGAGTTTCTTCAGCCCCTTGATGTGGAGGTCGATGGGGCGGGCTCCAATGGCGCAACCTCCGGGCAGGGACACGCGAGCCCGGCCGAAGCGGGCCAGCAGCGGTCCCAGAACCAGGACCGATGAACGCATGGTCTTGACCCTCTCGTAGGGGGCGAAGCAGGAGATGTCATTTCCGGCGACCAGTTCACAGCCATGGTTCTTCCTCGAGTTTTCCAAACCGACCCGGCAGCCCATTTCCCGAAGGAGGCGCCCGGTGGTGTGAATGTCGCGAACCCTTGGCAAATTGCGCAGCCTGACAGGCTCCTCCGTCAGCAGGGAGGCCGCCATGGCCGGAAGGGCCGCGTTCTTGGCGCCGCTGACGGTGACCTTGCCCCGTAGCGCGCTACCCCCTTTGACCAGGATCTTATCCAATGGTGTGGCTTACCTCCCCTTGGACGATGGTGGTGTGTACCCGCAGGTTCCGGTCCAGAAGCACCATGTCGGCGTCTTTGCCTGCTGCCAGGGTACCCTTGCTGCCGGCGAGTCCCAGGGATTGGGCCGGATTGTGGGTCAGCATGCCCAGGACGGTTTGCACCGGCAGGCGGCTCCACCGGACCAGGTTCCGCAGCGCCTGGTCCTGGGTCAGAACGCTGCCCGCCAAGGTGCCGTCCGGCGTTCGACAGGCGCCCTCCGAGAGCGTAATTTCCGAATCGGCCAGCCGGTACCGTCCCTCGGGCATGCCGGTGGCGCTGACGGCGTCGCTGATCAGGAGGATCTTCCCGGCTCCCTTGCACCGGAGGCAAAGCTCGACGGCTGCGGGGGAAACGTGCACGCCGTCTGCAATCAGCTCGGCCCAGACCTGTGGATCGGTCAGGACGGCGCCGAGAATTCCCGGGTCGCGATGGCTGAAGCTCCTCATGGCGTTGAAGAGGTGGGTGGCATTGCCGGCCCCCAGATCGATGGCTGCCGTGGATTCTTCCAGGGTGGCGTTGGAGTGGCCCAGGGAGACGACGACCCCTCTGGAACGGGCGAACCGGATCAGTTCCAGGCTGCCCTCGACTTCCGGCGCCAGCGTGATCAGCTTGATGCGACCGCCGGAGCGGGCCAGCAACTGCTCGAAGATGAGGGTGGATGGGGGGCGGATGTGCCGGGCGGGATGGGCCCCGCGCTTTTCAGGATTGATGAAGGGGCCTTCCAGGTGTAGACCCAGCATGCGGGCGCCCGGCAGGGGTCGATCCACTTGGCGTCCCAGGGCTTCCACGGCCTGCAGAGTCGCAATGGGCGAAGCCGTCATGGTCGTGGCCAGAAAGGAGGTGGTGCCGTGAGTCGCCAGGAAGCGGGAAACGGCTTCGAGGGCCTCGGTCGTGCCCTCCATGACATCGCGCCCCAGAGCGCCGTGGATGTGGACATCGATGAAACCTGGAGCCAGCAGGTGTCGGGAGTGGTCCAAGACCTCGAATTCGTCCCTCGAGAACCGCACGGCCGCCCGGCTCCCGACTTCCAGGATCCTGGCGCCGTCCACCAGAACCACTCCGTCCAGAATGACCCGGTCGGGAGTCATGACCCTGCCGGCGATCACTGCCAGTCGTTTCATGTCCCGTCACTCCCTGCCATATCCGCCTGCATTATCTCCCATTGGTCCACCGCCTCGGCCACCGAATCTGCGACTTGACGGCGGGCCGACTGGATGGTGCTGTTGTTCCGGGAGGGATGGACCCGGTTGGTCAGGAAGACGATGAAGAGCCGGCGCCGGGGGTCTATCCACAGAGAAGTTCCGGTAAACCCCGTATGGCCGTAGGACTGGGGCGACAGCCTGCTGCCGGCCGAGCTGTCGGGCGCGGGGGTGTCCCAGCCAAGGGCGCGACTGCTGTCCGATGGCTGGGCTTGGCGTTGGGTGAAGGCTTCCAGGGTGCTCCGCTTCACGATGCGGCGATGGTTGTAGACACCGCCGTTGAGGAGCGCCTGGCAGAAGACCGCCAGCTCCGCCGCGGTGCCGAACAGGCCGGCGTGGCCGGCCACGCCTCCCATGGCGCAGGCGTTTTCGTCATGGACCTCGCCCCTCAGCAGCCGCTTCCTCCAGGGGTCGATTTCCGTGGGAGCAATCCGAGGTCTCCAGGCGGACGGAGGGTGAAAGCAGGTCCGGCCCATTCCCAGAGGTTCCCAGATCTGTTGTCGAGCCAGGTTGTCGAGGCTGTCCCCGCAGGCTCTTTCGAGGACGGCCCCCAGAAGGATGAAGCCCAGGTCGCTGTAGAGGCTCCGACTCCCCGGTGGGTGCTCCAGGGGAGTGTCCAGAATCCGTCGCAGGATGTTGTCCTTGCCGCCGGCATGCCGGTAGAGAGGGAGGTGGGCCGGCAGCCCCGAGGAGTGCGCCAGCAGATGCTTGAGTGCGACCTGCTGTTTTCGGCCCGCCCGAAACTCTGGAAAGTAGCGTCCGAGCCGGTCTTCCAGGTCGATCGCCCCGCGTTCGCAGGCCTGCATGGCCAGGGTGGTGGTGCACGCCACCTTGGTGAGCGACGCCAGGTCGTAGACGGAATTCGGACCTGCCGGAGGGCTGGTCGAGGTGTAGTCCAGCCCGCCGTAACCTCGGCAAATCAGCAGCTTTTCCCTGTGGCCTACGGCCAATGAGGCTCCCGGGAAGGATTGAAGGTCGATGAAGCGCCCGACAAGCCGTTGAAGCCTGGTTCGCAGGCCGCGGATATCCTTTGGGGACGGGTTGGATTCGTCCGGGCGTGTCCTTCCCAGGACCATCGGCAAGGCTTCCCGGCGGAGGCCGGTGTCCCGTTCGGCTACGCCCGGAATCGACACGGGCAGCCGGCCGGCCGCGGGAATTTCTCCGAAGAGCGCCTTCACTGCCGCCCCCTGGGAAGAGGAAACGTGGCTGTAGGTGCAGAGATAGGTGCGGAAAAAGGAGAGCTGCCGAATCAGGTAGGGGTCGCCCAGGGAAATCAGCAGGGCGGACGGCTTGACCCGGACCAGTTCCTTCAACCAGTCCGCCAGAAGGAGCGGCAGTCCCAGACGGCCGGTCCCGGTCACCAGCGGCACGTGGAGGGCGACCACGCAGAGGTCGGCGTTGGCTGCCCGGCTTTTGGCCTGGTTCAGCAGCGATGGAGCCGCTTCGGAAGAGAGACGATCGACCTCCAGGGAATCGAGTCTCGTCCTGAGGTGACCCTCCAGATCGGCGGCAGCGCCCGGGGATGGCCTGGCGGAAGCGATGATCAGGTGTCCCGAGCGGATTCCACGGACGTCCAGCGGCAGTTGAGAGGGATCGTCCTTCACCAGGGTGACGGAAGCATCGGCCAGGTCTTGGACTTGCTGCCGGAGTGCGGGAGCATTGATCCTTCGAGCCAGCCGCGGCAGGTCGGTTCGCTTCCGCCGGCTCAGCCCCAGCCAGGCCTTGGCTTGCAGGATGCGCTCAACCGATCGGTCCACCCGGGCCTGGGAAAGGCGGCCGGTCTTCACCGCTTCCAGCAATGCGCCCAAGACGACCTGGGCGTCGGGTGGGTCCAGCAGGACATCCACACCGGCCTCCAGGGCCTGAACAGCCGCTTCACCGCTCCAGCAGCCTCGGGTCAGCCCCTTCATCCTCATGGAGTCGGACACGATCAGACCCCGAAACCCAAGTTCATTCCTCAAGACCTGCTCCAGTACCGCCGTCGAAAGCGTGGCCGGGCGGCGAGGGTCCTTTTCCAGGGCCGGGACTGCGATGTGCGCCGTCATGACCGTCATGACGCCTCCCCGGATCAGCTCCCGGAAGGGAACCCACTCGATGCGTTCCAACCGTGGACGCTGAACCGGAATCACCGGCAGGGACAGGTGGGAGTCCACCTCGGTATCGCCATGGCCCGGAAAATGCTTGGCCGTCGCCAGCACCCTGGCCTGCTGAGCTCCGGCCACGAACGCTGCACCCATGCGGGCCACCATTTCCGGGTCCTCTCCATAGGAGCGGATGTTGATGACCGGATTGGCCGGGTTGTTGTTGACGTCCACCACCGGGGCAAAGATCCAGTTGACCCCCAGGGCTCGGGCTTCCTGGGCGGTGATCCGTCCCTGCCGGTAGGCCCACCGCTCCGATCGGGTGGCTCCCACGGCCATGTTCCAGGGCAGGGGAAGGGTATGGCGAATGCGGAAGGCAGCCCCCCGCTCGAAGTCGGATCCGATCAGCAGGGGAATCCCTGCCTGGGATTGCAGTCGGTCGATGAGGACGGCCGACTCGTAGATGTCCCCCTCGAAGAGAATGAAACCGCCCATGCCGAGTTCTCGCGCCTGATGCCGTAGCTGCCTCCATTCGTCGCCGGCTTCATTGAGGTGAATCCCGCGGATGGCCGGCATGATGAGCTGGCTGAGCCGGGCTTCCAGGGAAAGTCGTTTCAGTGTGGATCTAACCCATTTCATGTCAATGAATTTGGGCGTGACAAGTGAAGACATGGACGAAGTCTTTACGACGGATTGGGGTAGGAGAGGGCATTCCGGCCCGTCGAGATTCGGCCTGAAGCGGATCAGAAGCCGGAGATGCTCGTGGGTTCATCCCGTCGTTCGGCAGTCTCAAGGTTTCTGCTTTCCCTGTCCCGGGAGAAAGAGCCGAGTCGGTGAAATCCATTATCGGCAGGAAAGTCCAATGGGTTTGTTTTCAACGAAATGACGTTCAGGCGCAGAAATTGTCGCTCGGCGAGCGGAATTATTTTGCAAATGCGGTAAAAACACGCTTGACATGCGGTATATTTATGTTAGTCTTTCTATCCCACAGCCACTTGAGCGGGGAAGCTCCCCTGGAGTCGTTCAGCCTGGATGGGCGTCCAAAAGCATGTGGCTGTCGGACAAAGGGTGCTCTTGGAACTGCCCTTTGGCCGCCGGAGCGGTTGATCGCGATAGGCTGCGGTATCGAGCCATTTGGCTGGAATTCTAGTGCAAAGGAGGCATTTGGGCAACGCTCAGGGTCGTAGGCGCCCAAATGCCGGCATGGAGGAACCGGAATCGCGAGGTCGGGAGAGGTGGAATGCCTGCCACAGTGCTGAGTCGGGCAATGCCTCTCCAGGCGCTCAAAGGTGTGGACGGGCGGGCGTGGAGAGGGAGACACGCTTGCTTATCCGCTATCCCCCTCTCAGCTAGCGGGGAGGGGGTGCTTGAAAAGGATGCCGGCTGAACCCGCATTTCTCTCCAGCCAGGGTCCCCTGATGGCCAGGGTGATGCCCGGATTCTGGATGTTGGCGAAGAGGGTGGTGCCGTCGGGTGAAAAGGTCGAACCGGCAAACTCGGAGTTGTTGAATACGTTCCGGCCGAGCTTGTAGAGATCGCCCCGCGGAGTCACCCCGACGAGGAATTGCTCATCCGGTCCGTCCTCGCACAAGACCAGGTCGCCCCAGGGCGCTACGGTGAGGTTGTCGGCGTTCTCGACCAGGTTGCCGTCGTTGGGCTCAATGAACAGTTCCAGCTTGCCGGGGCTTTTTTTCTCGCCGGGTTTTCCTTCCTTGGAACTGGGGGCGTATCGCCACACCTGCCCCTTCTGGTTCAGACCGCCGTTGGTGCAGACGAAATAGATCCATCCCTTGTCCCACCACATGCCTTCTCCCCGGGCGAAGCGGGCCGCGCCCAGATCCTCGAAACCCCGATAGCGCAGATCGTCGTCGGGTGACTCGACCTCATCGATGTCGGCCCACTCCACCTCGAAAACATGTCCCGGCAGCACTCTGCGCGCGTTCCAGTTACGGGTGTCCAGACCGGGTTTCCCCTTCACTTTCAATACCTGCAAACGTCCGCCGGCCGCCAGTTGGCCGGGTTTGTCCGGGATGAAGCGATACAGCAGCCCGTCACCTCGGTCCTCGGTTTCATAGACGATGCCGGATTTGGGATCGACGGCCACGGCTTCATGCACGAAGCGTCCCATGGCTTTCAGGGGAACGGCGGGAGTCAACCCGACCTTGCTGCTGGCCGGCACTTCGAAGTTGTAGCCGTGGTCCCTGGCGTAGAGTCCCTCCTCTCTCTGAATCGTCTCCTCGCAGGTGATCCAGCTTCCCCAGGGAGTCGGTCCTCCCGCGCAGTTGCGAACCGTTCCGCCCAGGCTCAGGAAGTGCTTTTCCAGGCGCATCTCGCGGGTGTTGTAGACCACCGTGGTGGTTCCCCCCAGGCAGGGCCTCCTCCTGCGACCGGCGTCGTACAATTTCTCTCGGTCTGCGGTCTTGAGCAACTGGTTGATGGGTCCAAAGGCTCCGATGGTCTGGTGATCGATGCCCAGCTCGTGATTGCGGACCAGGATGGTGCTGCCTGCCGGACCCGGAAAGGCAGCCATCCCGTCATGCAGGCCCGGAACTCTGTAGCCGTCGTCCATCAACTCTCCCACCTCGGACAAGATCCGGTAAGTGAAACCCGCGGGAAGTTCAATCACCCCCTGGGGGTCCGGCTGCAGATCTCCATAGCCGGCGGGAGCATTGGATTTGGGGGCCGGCTTTGAAAATCCGTGGCCGGTAAGAGATCGAAGCCCCAGAAAGCCCATGGTGCAGGCCCCGGACGCCTTCAGAAACGATCGTCGTGAGGAATTCATTTCGGTTTGCCTTTCTTGGGAGAGGCCTGGCGGCGGTCGATGTGACTCGCCGGTTCATGTCCCGAGTTGCGGGGCGCTACCCCGATTGTCATTAATTCCGCGAGGGGCTTGTTATGTTAGCAAGAACCGCTGTGTCATTCGCGTAAATTTATGGTAAATGGCCTGCGGACGACGGAAAGATTCGGTAGAGGGACTCCCTCATGGGAATTCTGCCCGAACCGGATTGCAGCGCCTCCGGTGTGGGCCGAAAATGCCCTCGGTCACCGGACAACTGTGGTATTTTGTGGCGGCATTTTTGCGGAGGTCGGCGCCATCGGGCCCCGGGCGGCCATTTCCGGTCGGGCGGCGGCAAAGGATGGAAACGGCGTGATTGGAAGTCCTTTGGCCCGCATCGCATGAGGCCTCCCCAACCCCCCGCGGGACGGGCTTGTCCCGCCGAGCCGTGAAGCGGGTCGGAACCCGCGACCCCCGACATTCTTTCCATGAGCACGCTCCTCTCCTACTTTCGCGATCTGGAACCGCAGATGGTCCGCTGGCTGATGGACCTGATCAACACCGATTCGCCTTCGGACAACAAGCCGGCGCTGGATCGGCTGGCCCGCCGGATGGGCCACCGGTTCGGCAGTTGCGGCGCCGCGGTGGAACTGGTCCCCAACCCGGAGGCGGGAAACCACCTGCTGGCCAGGTTTTCAGGTCCCGATGCCCGGGGAAAACCCCTGCTGTTGCTGGGACACCTGGATACGGTTTGGGGAATGGGAGAGGCCGAGCGCCGTCCGGCCAGGCTGGAAGAGGGGAAGATCTTCGGACCTGCTTCTTTCGACATGCGCGGCGGCACCACCCTGATGCTGGCGCTGGCCCACTACCTGTCAAGCGGCCAGGGGCGGTTGAAGCGCCCCCTGACCATCCTGCTCGACTCGGACGAGGAAACAGGCACGCGAACGGCCCGCGCCCTGATCGAAAGGGAAGCCCGGGATTGCCGGGCCGTTCTGGTACTGGAGCCCTGCCTGCCGGGGGGCGCCGTCAAGACCGCCCGCAAGGGCGTTGGAACCTTCTCGATTTCGGCCGGTGGTGTGGCGGCCCATGCCGGCGTGGACTACCCGAAGGGGGTGAGCGCCATTCAGGAGCTGGCCTACCAGGTCCTGGAGCTCTACAAGCTGAACAACCTGGATCTGGGGACCACGGTCAATCCGGGGGTGATCCGCGGGGGTTCCCGCTCCAACGTGATCGCCGACCGGGCTGAACTGGAGGTGGACGTGCGGGTGGCCACCCGGGCCGAGGGAGAGCGAATCACGGGCTGCATCCAGGGGCTCCAGCCCCGGGTCAAGGGAAGCCGGCTTGCCGTTCGGGGAAGCATGAATCGGCCACCCCTGGAACGCAATGATCAGGTCATTCAACTGTACCGGGAGGCACGGCAGCTTGCTGCCGAGCTGGGCATCGACCTGCAGGAGGGCTCGACCGGTGGAGGCAGCGACGGTTGCTTCACCGCGGCCCTGGGGGTCCCGACCCTGGATGGCCTGGGCCCTGACGGCGCCGGCCCTCACGCCCTGCACGAACATGTGCTGGTGGAAAGCCTGGCTCCACGAGCCGCGTTGCTGACCCAACTGGCCTTGAATCTATGAAGATCGAACAGATCGAGCTCCGTGAAGTGCAGATGCCGCTGATCTCCTTTTTCGAGACCAGCTTCGGCCGAACCACCCTGCGGCGGGTGATTCTGGTTCGAGTCCTGGGGGAGGGCTTGGTCGGCTACGGAGAGTCCACCGCTCCCGAGGGCCCTTTCTACAATCACGAATCCACCGCAACCGCCTGGCACGTGCTCCAGGACTTCGTGGTCCCCAGGGTGTTTGCCGCGGAAATCTCCCATCCACGGGAGGTGGCTCCCCTGCTCAGACCCATCCGAGGCCACAATATGGCCAAGGCCGCCGTGGAGACGGCCATCTGGGACCTCTACGCCCGCCTGCAGGGGAAGCCCCTGCACCAACTGCTTGGGGGGCGGCGCAAGACCCTGGATTGCGGGGTCTCCATCGGAATTCAGGAGAGCCCCGGCAAGTTGCTCGACAAGATCGAGCAGGAGCTGCTGGCGGGCTACCAGCGAATCAAGATGAAGATCAAGCCGGGGTGGGACGTGGCCGTGGTGAGGGAAGTCCGAAGGCGCTTCCCCGAGATCCTGCTGATGTGCGATGCCAACTCGGCCTACAGCCTGGCCGACCTGGAGCACCTGAAGGCTCTGGACGACTTCGATCTGTTGATGATCGAGCAGCCCCTGGCCTGGAACGACATCCTGGACCACGTCCAGCTCCAGAAGGTCCTGCGCACGCCCATCTGTCTGGACGAATCCATCCTGGACGGCGAGGACGCCCGCAAGGCCATCGAGGCGGGGGCCTGCCGGATCGTCAACATCAAGCTGGGGAGAGTCGGCGGCTACACCGAAGCCCTCCGGGTTCACGACGTCTGCCGGGATCGCCGGATTCCCGTCTGGTGCGGGGGAATGCTGGAAACGGGGATTGGCCGCGCCCACAACGTGGCTCTCTCCACCCTGGCGAACTTCAGGTTGCCGGGCGATGTTTCGGCCAGCAAGCGCTATTTCCGGAAGGACCTGATTGAGCCGGAAGTGGAAGTGGACCCTCAGGGAAGGATCCATGTGCTGCCGGATGCGGGCATCGGCTTCCGGCCCCACCTGGAGCGCATCGAGCGGGTGACGGTGAGAACCCGGTCCCTGCGGCCGCAGTAGGCTCCCGGACGGATCGATCGATTGTTGAGCCTTTTGAAAATACGGCAGAGGGCTCGTCTATTGGGCGTCGTTCTGGAAGAGTTGTGCGTTTGGAGACGTCGTTCCTAGCCGCGTAGGCGGCGACTTGAAAGCCGCCTCCCGAGAACACGCGGCCTCCCCCAAGTCACGCCTGCCCAAATCAACAATGGTGTTTCGACTCAAGAGATCCGGTGCGCTCCAGCAAGCGCTGCAAGGCTTCCTTCACCTGTTGGGGGGTAATGCTCAGGATACACTGGGGTTCGCCGTACACATGACAGCGGTAGCCGGGGCAGGGATTGCAGTCGAAGGGATTCTGCACGATTTCATGGATGGCCTGCCAGGGGCGCCACAGGTTTGAGTCGGAGGACCCGAAGAGCACCAGCACGGGGACTCCCAGGGCGGCCGCCATGTGGGTGGGACCGCTGTCGTTGCCCACGAACAGACTGGCCCGATCCAACACCCAGGTCAATTCGGAGATCGTAAGGCCCCAAATCGAAGCAGGCCGGTGTCGGCAGAGGCCGGCCACCCTCCTGATCTTGGGTTTCTCCTCCTCGGTACCGACCAGTAATGCGGCATAGCCGTACTCCTGCAGGGAATCGCAGATCTCGGCAAATCCGGAATCCGTCCACTCCTTGGTATGGAAGCGGGAACTGGGCTGAATGACGCAGAGGGGCCGGGAGGGATCGAGACCGGCATCCCGCAGGCGAGCCTCCACGACGGACCGGAGACTCGGGTCCGGGAAGAGGCGAGCCGGAGGATCGGGACCTTCCTGCAGGCCCAGTCGATAGAGCCACTCCAATTGGAATCTGGCCGAGTGCCATCGGACCCCGGGCGGAGGCGACGGCAGCTTCGTCCGAACGTTGTAGCAGAAGGCATTGCGATAGCCGTGCAGGCCGATTCGATAGCGAGCCCCGCTCATCCCCGTGAGCCATGCGCTGGTGGCGCCACCGTGCAGATTGATGCAGCAGTCGAACCGCTTTCGCCGGATCTGCCGCAGCCTCCGCCAGCGAGCCATGGCGGTGGACCGCCGTCGGGTCCCGTGGATCTGCACGGGATACACGGATTCCAGATCGGGATTACGATACAGAGCTTCATCAAAGGGGACTTCCACCAGCACGGACAGCCGCAGATCCGGCCTCCAGGCCTTGAGGGCGGCGTAGAGAGGGGTGGACAAAATGGTGTCGCCCAGAGAGCGCAGCCGGATGAACAGAATCCTGGAGCCGTGCGGAAGGGTGGTCAAGAGACCTTCTGGAGATCTCATTTCCAATTCCTTGGAATAGCGCTTGACGCCGAGGTCGCAGACCTGCGGCATCTCCGTCAGGCGAGGAGGGTTACTCCTTGAAGAGGTCAGCATGGGAGCCGGTACGGACCAAGTGCAGTTCATCTCCTCCGACGCGATAGATCAGAAGCCGGTCCGGCTCGATATGAGCCTCCCGATAACCCTTCCAAGTTCCCCTTAGTGGATGATCGAGACAGTGATCGGATAAAGGTTCCTGCCGGATCAAAGACGCCAGCAAACCCCGCAGCTTGGCCAGATCCTTGCCTCGCTTGCCGGCTCTTCTTGCGTCGCGTTTGAACTGCGTTGATCGAACCGGGGTCGGCATGTCAGACGCCGAGATCCTGGAACAGCTCCTCGGCGCTACCGAAACGTTTTCCCTTGCCCGCGTCCAGTTCCTTCATGGCCTTGACCGTGGTGGCATTCGGTACCTGGACGGCAAAGGGCAGCCGCTTTTCCTCTGCCACTCGCAGCAACAGCAGACGAATGGCATCGGATACCGACAAGCCCATGGCTTGCAACGCTTCCGCGGCTTGTGTTTTCGTGCCGCTATCGATTCGAGCGCGAACGACAGTATCGGTACTCATCTGGATACCTCCTAAATGTAGCTCTATTGTAGCTACAGTCGTTCTCCATGACAAGTCCCTTGGATGATCCCACGCACCCAACTTCAGGGGGACACATCGGTCGAGGCACCCGATTCCCGTCCTGATACCATGTGGGAAAGCAGGGGCCTCCCTTGTGGGCGCCCAAACCGGGGATAACCCGGCGAATGCGAACAACGGGCAACCACAAGGGTTGTCCGTACAGAGGGGGGCGGCGTGGAATCACCCCGGAGCCGAAAGTGACTCCTCCGTCACCCTTTCTCCTTCACCCTCCCTCGTGCAACAGCGGCAAACGGTGATAGACTAGCGCCACCCATCGGAAATTCCTGAGACAGGAGGACGGAGTGGCTACCAAGGCTGAAAAGCGCCGCGTTCTGGACGTCATTGACGGCATGCAGGAGGAAATCGTGACGGCCGTCAGCGAACTGGTTCGGATTCGCAGCATCAATCCGGGTTACCCCGGGACCGATTACCCGGCGGAAGTCGGGGGCGAAACCGAAGCCAATCGGTACCTGGCCGGGCACTACCGGCAGCTCGGACTGGAAGTCGACCTCTGGGAGGTAGAACCGAAACGGGCCAATCTGGCCGGTGTCTGGAAGGGAACCGGTGGAGGCAGGTCGCTGCTCTTCAATGGACATATCGATACGGTTCCCACCGGCCTGCCCGAGAACTGGAAGTCCGGAGATCCCCTGAGCGGCAAGGTCGAGGGAGGCCGAATCTACGGCCGGGGCTCCTGCGACATGAAGGGACCGCTGGTCTCCCAGATGATGGCGATCAAGGCGATCCGGTCGGTGGGTCTCAGGCTCAAGGGGGATCTGACTCTCTCGGCCACCGCGGGCGAGGAGAATATGGACAGCGCCACCATCGGCGCCGGCGATCTGCCCAAGCGGGGCTATCGGGCCGACGCCGCCGTGGTCTCGGAACCTTCGGCGCCGCCCTACCCCCTGGCAGTGGTGCCGGTCTCGCCCGGCTTGTGGTGGGTCAGTGTAACCGTCGAAGGGAAGGCCAGCCACGCCTCCACCCGCGGAGAGACCTTTCGGGCCGGCGGCCTGGGAGCCGAGGTGGCTGTCAACGCCATCGACAAGGGCGTTTACCTGGTCAACATGATCCGCAAGCTGGAAGACGAGTGGGGACTGACCAAGAAGCATCCTCTCTTCAAGCCCGGCCACTTCACCATGCTGCCGGGCGTCATCACGGGCGCCCCTCACGGTGTGCAGGTGCCCTTCTTCATATCGGATTTCTGCACGATCGAGTATTGCCTGTGGTATCACCCGGAGGATTCTCCCGAGGCGGTCCGCCAGGAGTTCGAAAACTATCTCCACCATGCCTGCCAGTTGGACGAGTGGCTCCGGCACCATCCGCCCAAGGTGGAATGGAAGGTCAATTGGCCCGCCTATTCGGTGGACCCCGGCCATGCCATCTGTCAGGCCATGGCGGCCGCCCATGGGGAAGCCGCCGAGGGAACACGATTCGATGTGCCGGCCAGGTTCGCCGGGTTCTACGCGGTGTGCGACGCCGCCTTTCTCAACTCGCAGGGGATTCCAAGCATTGTCTACGGGCCCGGCAGCATCCTGGTTGCCCATGCCGCCGACGAGTACGTGGAAATCGACGAGCTCATGGTGGCCACCAGGTCCTATGCCTCGCTGGCCATGGATTGGTGTGAAGTGAGCGGGTAGAACCGCCGGAACCGCCCGGCCTCTTGCGGCCAGGCCAAGCCGGGCCAGGGGAGCGATAATGAGCAACGACCCCATCGTCTATCCCTACATTCCAAACTCGGTCCCGGACATCAAGAGGCGGATGCTGGAGGAGATCGGCGCAGCCAGTATCGAAGAGCTGTATGCCGAGATCCCGAGCCACTTGCGGTTCAAGGGACCCCTGAATCTGCCCGAGCCCATACTGGACGAGGCGTCGATCAAGAGGCACGTGGAGCAGTTGCTGCGGAAGAACCGGAACTGTTCGGACCACCTCAGTTTCCTGGGAGCCGGCTGTGCTCGGCACTACGTTCCGGCGGTATGCGACGAGATCAACAACCGTGCCGAGTTCCTCACCGCTTACGTGGGAGAGTCCTATGCCGATCACGGCAAGTGGCAGGCGTTCTTCGAGTACGCCAGCCTGATGGGAGACCTGCTGGAGATGGATGTCCTGAGCTGTCCCCTCTACGACGGACCTCAGGCAGCCGCCACCTCTCTGCGCATGGCCTCCCGGATCACCGGGCGCCGCCAGGTTCTGCTGCCCAGATCCATGGGCGAGGAGACCCTGTCCGTCATCCGGAACTATCTCAAGGGGGGCGGGGACTCCTCGCTCGACGTGGGTCTCATCCGGTTCGACCCGGCGACAGGCCTGGTGGATATCCGCGACCTGAGGTCCAAGCTGTCGGACCGAACGGCGGCGGTGGCGATCGAAAATCCCGGTTACCTGGGCGTGATCGAGACCCGGGCCGAGGAGATCGGCCGCATGGTTCAGGCCCAGGGCGCTGAAATGGTGGTCTACACCGACCCTGTTTCTCTGGGTGTGATGGCCCCGCCCGCCCATTACGGCGCCACCTTCGCCTGCGGGGATTTTCATCCCCTCGGCATGCATCTGCTTTGCGGCGGCGGGCAGGGAGGCTTTATCGCCACCCACGACGACATGCGATATGTCGCCGAATTCAAGGACCTGATGTTCGGTCTCACCGAAACCGTCCGCGCCGGAGAATACGGCTTTGGAGAGGTGCTTTTCGAAAGGACCTCCTACGGTTCCCGGGAGCAGGGCAAGGAGTATACGGGCACCACCACCGGGTTGTGGGCCATCACCGCGGGAGTCTATCTGGCTCTGTTGGGTCCCAAGGGGATGGAGGAGCTGGGGCAGGTCATCATGCAGAGATCCCAGTATGCCGCCGGTCGCATCGCCGCCATCGAGGGTGTCGAGGTTCTCTTCCCCACGCCCTTCTTCAAGGAGTTCGTGGTGAATTTCGGGGGCACCGGCCAAAGCGTGCGCCAGGTCAACAAGTCCCTGCTGGAGCACCGGATCATCGGCGGCAAGGACCTCTCCGGGGAATTCCCGGAGTTGGGGCAGAGCGCCCTCTACTGCGTGACCGAAATCATGACGAAGGAGGACATCGACCGGCTGGTCATGGCCCTGGAGGCTGTTGCAGGGCAGGGTTGAGCATCGCCGGCCGGTCGCCCGGGGAGACGATTCAATGGGCAGAAACAAGACCACGCTGTTGCGGAAGTTCCACCAGGCAAGGTGGGATGAGGAGATCATCTGCGAGATGAGCGTCCCGGGCGAACGAGGCATCCTCGTTCCCAGGGTTGAAAGGGACATAGAGGCCGAGATCGGAGACGGGGTTTCCAGGATTCCGGAAAATCTCAGGCGAGCAAAGCCGGCCGCACTGCCCGAAGTGAGTCAGGTTCGGACCCTGCGACACTTCTTGAGACTTTCTCAGGAGACCATGGGCGCGGACATGACCGTCGATGCCAGCGAGGGGACCTGTACCATGAAGTACAGCCCCAAGGTTCACGAACAACTGGTGGGAAACCCGGGCCTCAGGGATATTCATCCCCTTCAGAACGAGGACACCATTCAGGGCATCCTGGAGGTTTACTTCCGGTTGGAAGCGTATCTCAAGGAGATCTCGGGGCTGGATCATTTCAGTTTCCAGCCGGGCGGCGGCGCCCAGGGTGTCTACGCCAATGCCTGCATGGTTCGGGCCTTTCACGAGGCCAGGGGGGATGCGAAAAGATCGGAAATCATTACCACGCTCTTCTCCCATCCCTGTGACGCCGCCAGTCCGGCCACCGCCGGATACAAGGTGATCACCCTCATGCCCGACGAGAGCGGATATCCCGACCTGGAAGCCATGAAGGCGGCTCTGTCCGAGCGCACGGCCGGGATTTTCATCACCAACCCCGAGGACACCGGAATCTACAACCCCAGGATCGATGAATATGTCAGGGCCGCCCATCGGGTGGGAGCCCTCTGCGCCTACGACCAGGCCAACGCCAACGGGATCCTGGGCATCACCCGGGCCAGGGAAGCCGGGTTCGACCTCTGCCACTTCAATATCCACAAGACCTTCTCCTCGCCCCATGCCTGCATGGGACATTCCACCGGGGCCGTCGGAGTGGTCCGGGAATTGGGTCGGTTTCTGCCGGTCCCACGGGTGACATTCGACGGAACCGGATACCACCTGGAATACGATCGGCCCGACAGCATCGGCAGGGTGCGGTGCTTTTTCGGAAATGCGCCCACGATTCTGCGGGCCTACGCCTGGATTATGCAGCACGGGGCCGACGGACTGCGGGAAGTGGCCGAGTGCTCGGTGCTCAACAACAACTACCTGCTCAAGAAGCTGAGTGAAATCCCGGGGGTGGTCATTCAGTATGCCCAGGGAAAACGCCGGCTGGAGCAGGTTCGCTACTCCTGGGACAAGCTGAAGCAGGACACCGGCGTCGGCACCGAAGACGTGATGCGAAGAATGGCCGACTTCGGTCTGCAGCACTACTGGATGAGTCATCCTCCCTGGATTGTGCCGGAGCCGTTTACCCTGGAACCCTGCGAGTCCTATTCCAAGGACGATCTGGACGAGTACGTCGCCGTGCTGCGGCAGATTTCCCGGGAAGCCTACCGGGACCCCCAATTCGTCAAGAACGCTCCCCACAACTCCGTGGTCCACAAAGTCCCCTCGCCCGGCATCGACGAACCCGAAAGAATCGCCGTCACCTGGCGCCAGTACCAGAGGAAGAAGCGCGCCGGTTCCGGTGGCCGGCAGCCGTAGTCGGCCGTCCGGGATGTCTGTGAACCCCTCGCCCGCATGTCTCGATGCGATCGGGGTCAGGGGCCCGTGCGCTCCAGGCAAGACAAGAGCTGGGCCATACTCGGTAAATCATGTGTGTGAAAACCATTAATATAAATGGTCGAGCCTTTTGCAAAATTCGGAATCGGTCATGGGGGGGAAGCCCACCCGGGAGCGCGGGCGTCCCGCCCGCACCTTTTTTCTGCAAACAGGATGCGAGCCACCGCCACTGCCTCCGACTGTGCGCCGGACTTGCCGTTGCGGGGTGCTCTTCCCCAAGGCGAATGCGGAGAATCGGCGCCCTTTGCGTGAATCGAAGGCAGAGCGGACCGGCCGGGCTGCGCCCGGACCGATGCGGGCGGGACGCCCGCGCTCCCGGGGGGCACGACCCTTCCCGATAATAAATCCCGCTTACTGGAAGAATTTTGCAAAAGGCTCGGTCTATAGTATTGAGCCTTTTGCAAAAGTCCTCAGGTAGCGGGATTTTTGGGTTGTAAAGGATAAGAGGATCGGTGCGAGGAGGGACAAGACCACACTCTGTTGTATCATGAAGGTGCCAAAACCACATGATGAGCGGAGGCAGACCTTGTCCCTTAAACAAACCCTATCACGACACTGGTTCACCTTTCAACGGGAGCTGTTCCCCCGGCCAGGGTCATCTCATGCTTGTCATTGGTGGCGTGTTCTCCAGGACGTTTGGGGAGGGGAGGTAGGTTCTCCAGGATTCTTGGCTGAGGTAGAGGAGTGATGCGGTGTTGGTGGCCATCGACATCGAGTCGAGTCCGGCCGGAAGGGACCCGTTTGGGCTCTGATGGGGCGGCAACGGCCGGGACCCAGCCGAAGGATCGCAAGGTCGGGGGGACGGTGGGTGGAGTTGGGATAGGAGACGGCTCAGGAAAGGCTCTTAGCCGGGCTCGGCGACCGCGCGGATCGCTTCGGCCCGATCCATGGCAAAGTGCTGAACTGCGGCTTGGACTTGGCGGAAGCCGCGATGGAAGATGATGGCGAGCGCCGTGTGGTTGACGATGGCGTTGTTGGAGGGTCCGTGGCCGGTGTGCATCAGAGAGGCATCTTCGCCGAAGGTCGTGTCCCGGGGGCGGTGGTTCCGGTTCTCGATGACCCAATGGCCACGGTTGAGGGCCAACAGCCGCTCGGCGTCGACCTGTTGCGGGGGCAACGAGGTCAGGCCATAGGTCACCTCGGTGGATGCTTCGCCGGTCTTGACCCGATGCCGCTTGCGGGTAATACGGAACATTTGTCGGACCGACGGGTAGTTGATCAGACCCCGAAGGGGTTTCAGGACCTGAATCCGGCGCTGTTGGATGCGGCCATGAGCCTTCTCATCGTTTTCGCAGAAGTGGGAAGAGGCGTCCTGGTCCCAGTCGATGGTCTCCAGGGTCTGGAAGGTTTCCGGCGCGTTGCCCTTGACGGTGAACAGGTAGTGGGCCCGGTGGCGGTGCCGAATGGCGAGGGCAGTGTTTCGGGTGGTATGCAAGGCGTCGAGAGTGATCACCGAGCCGCGGACGTCGACCTCCTCCAGCAGGGCCAGGACGGCGGCGATCTCTCCTCCCTGTTCGGTGTAGGCGCGAGTGGCGATGGGCATGGCGTTGGCATGGTTGACCAGAGACACGGTCTGGTAATGGGCCTCCCCTTGGCGGTTGGCTCCGCGCAGGCGCTTGCCGTCGGTCGCCAGCGCGGTATTGGAAGGCTGACGCCGCGCGGCCCAACGGTTGACGGCGGCCTGCAGGGCCTCCGGGGCGGTCTCGATCAGGGCTCGATGCAGGGTGGCTCGCGACGGCGGGTGGTAGCGACCGGTCCCCGGGTGGCGCCAAGCGCCGAGGGTGCGCAACTCCTCCTGGTTCAGAGCGCAGGCATAGCGCCAAGTGGCGTCGACGCCGCAGTAGCCGGACAGACGCGCCAGTTCCCAGATCGCCAGCAGGGTTGGCAACTGGAACTTGCGGCCCTGGCGCCGGCGGTGATCCGGGATGGAGGCGAACTCTTGCAGCAACGACGGCAACGGGACCGCCTCGGGAGAGACCGGGTCCGGGCGCTGTGGCTCCCAG
The DNA here is from genome assembly GCA_963665655.1 of Terriglobia bacterium. Lineage (GTDB taxonomy): Bacteria > Acidobacteriota > Terriglobia > Versatilivoradales > Versatilivoraceae > Versatilivorator. The sequence continues at coordinate 222,128 of OY762429.1, read as the reverse complement.
CAGGGGCACGGCTGTCGAGCCCGCAGGCGTTTTCGGGCCCCTCGCCGGAGGGGATAGACGTACATCTTCTTGAGGTGGCCGTGGGGCTCGGTGTAGCGGCCGTTGCTGCGCGAGAACCCGCGGGTGCGCCCGACCAACCTCCAGTTTCCAGCCGCATACAGGGTGCCGGCGAACCGCTTGGGGTCGACGAAGGCCTCGGCCAACTCCAGCGGATGGCCGAAGGTCGCCTGCCAGTCGGCGCTGAGGCGCCGCAAATTGGCCGCCATCACCGAGGTGGCCAAGTTCGGGATCGCCCCCGGTCGGGTCAACACCAGCAGGCGGGTGTTGTTGGCAATCAGCCGCAACCGCGGAAACTGCTCTTGCGGGCGCCAGCCGATCCAGCGGTCGCGAGGACGGCACTTGAAGGCGCCCGATTGCCAACCGATCAGGGCCAGCCAACACTTCTGGTATTCGGCCACGTAGCGCAGACCGCGACCGGCAAATTGCTGGAACCCCAGATAGTGACGCTGGGCCATGGTGGCATCCCAGCGGCGGCGCTCATCGGCGCGCGCCAGACGCAGGGTCACCTCCTTGACCGAGGGGGGCAGAATGAAGTCTGACTTTTCCATGCCGGAGCAATACCACACCCAGCATGAAAAAGCCAGCCCTCCCGGAAAATTGCCGGTCTTTTAGCGTGAGATGGCCCTGTTCCCCCGGCTGGAGGAGGCTCTGGGCCCTTTGGGGGAGCGCTACCAGCGGCTGGTGCGAGTGTTGGAACTGGTGCGGGTGGAGGAGAGGCTGCCCTACCCGAGGGGCTGGCGGGGGCGGCCGCTGGAGGATCGGGCGGCGCTGGCGCGGGCCTTCCTGGCGAAGGCGGTGCTGGAGATGGTGACGACGCGGGCGCTGGTGGAGCGGCTGAGGAACGAGGCGACGCTACGCCGGCTGTGTGGCTGGGAGAAGGCCGGGAGTGTGCCGAGCGAGGCGACCTTCTCGCGGGCCTTTGGGGAGTTCGCTGAGAGCGACCTGCCGGGGCGATTGCACGAGGCCCTGCTGGAGAGGACGCTGGAGGGCCACTTGGCAGGTCACGTGTCGAGGGACTCGACGGCGATTGAGGGACGGGAGAGGCCAGCGCTCAAGCCTGCCGCGAAGGCGAAGCGGAAGCGGCGGCGGGGCCGGCCGCCGAAGGGTGAGCAAAGGCCGAAGGAACCCCGCCGGTTGGAGCGGCAGGGGTCGATGACGCTGGAGGAGATGCTGGAGGACCTGCCGAAAGAGTGTGACATCGGCGTCAAGCGCAACGGGAAGGGGCATCAGGAGCGCTGGACCGGCTACAAGCTGCACATCGACGCCATCGACGGCGGGATTCCCATCAGTTGTCTGCTGACCTCAGCCTCGGTGCATGACTCTCAGGCCGCCATCCCGCTGGCGACGCTGACCGCCAAGCGGGTTGACAGCCTCTACGACTTGATGGACAGCGGCTATGATGCGCCCGAACTCCGAGCCTACAGCCGACGACTGGGCCATGTGCCGATCATCGACACCAACCCCCGCAGGCGGTCGGAGTTGAAAGCCGAGCGGAAGCGGGAGGCGCTCGCAAAGCGCTTGATCGGTCAGGTGTCCCCCGAGGCGCGGCGCTACCGGGAACGTTCCACCGTGGAGCGGGTCAACGGACGGCTCAAGGACGACTTCGGCGGGCGGCACGTGAGGGTGCGCGGCCATGGCAAGGTCTTTTGCCACCTGATGTTCGGCATTCTGGCGCTGACGGTAGAACAGTTGATGCGCTGGGTGCTTTGAGCACCGCCACTGACCCCAAACCGCAGGAGGAACACCCGCTGAAAGACAGGGAGAGGGTGAGTTGTGCCTGCATCCGGAGAAAACCTGCCATCCAGCCTTTGGATCCGGGTATTCCCATTCAAAACGGTCTTTGCTGTCGGCGATTCATCAGCAGAACATCACCTTCACCAGTCCAAAGCCTTGCCCCGCTCCGAGTTTTGCAAAAGGCTCGTATTGAAATAAGTCTTTGTACTATGAGTCATGGGTCGATGGATCGATGACCCGGTGATCGCCGATGAAGACCGTGGGGCTGATTGTCAATCCCGTCGCCGGGATGGGAGGCAAGGTGGGACTCAAGGGCAGTGACGGCCCTGAAGTCCTGCGCCTGGCCCGAGATCTGGGCGCGACTCCGGAAGCGCCGCGGCGGGTCGGCCAGGCGCTGGCCGCCCTTTCGGGAGTCGGGGACCGGCTGCAGTGGGTCACCTGTCCCGGGGAAATGGGAGGGGAAGTGTGCCGTCGTGCCGGTCTGGACCCCCTGATTCTGAGTTCCGTCGGGGGAAGGGAGACCACCTGGGAGGACACCGAGCGGGCCGCCGGGCAACTGTTGGACAGAGAGGTGGACCTGCTGTTGTTCGCGGGCGGGGACGGCACCGCCCGGAATGTCTGCAAGGCCGTGGGCAGCCGCCTGGTGACCCTGGGCATCCCGGCCGGAGTCAAGATCCATTCAGCCGTCTACGCCGTCACGCCCAGGGACGCCGGGGAAGTGGCCCGCCGGTTTCTGGAGGGCGGGTTGAGGAGGGTTCGAGAGGGCGAGGTCATGGATATCGACGAGGAGTCCTATCGCCAGGGCGTGGTGGAAGCCAAGCTCTACGGCTACCTGCGGGTGCCCGTGGAAGACCGGTATGTCCAGAGGATGAAGGCGGGAGGAGTGGCCTCCGAGGCTCAGGCGCTTGCCGGGATGGCTGAGGAGGTCGTCGATTGCATGCAGGAGTCGGAGGTCTACGTGATCGGACCCGGGACAACCACCCGGGCCATAACGGAGAGACTGGGCCTCTCCGGCACGCTGCTGGGTGTGGACGTCGTTTGCAACCGCCGCCTGGTTGGCCGGGATGTCTCCGAGCGACGACTGCTGGAGCTGACCGCCGGGCGTCGGGTCAGAATCGTGATCACCGTCATCGGAGGGCAGGGCTATATTCTGGGCCGGGGAAATCAGCAAATCGGCCCGACCCTGCTCCGGCAGGTGGGAAAGCAGGGCCTGCTGGTGGTTGCCACCAAGGAGAAGCTGGCTTCCCTGGGGGGAAGACCGCTACTGGTCGACAGCGGCGACGAGGCTCTGAATCGGGAGCTGAGCGGATACCTCCGCGTCACCACCGGGTATGAGGACTACGTCATCTACAAGGTAGGGCATCGATAGCCCCGGCGGCCCGCCGAGGGATGGAGGGGTCAGGGTGATCCCGCGCTACCAGATTCAGGGGACAATGATGAATGATGAGTGATGAATGATGAATGACTTTCGGCTCCGGGGGGCCAGGCTGCCGGATTCAGGCTGGCATGCAGGTCAGAGCCCCCGCATCAGGCCCATTTTCCAGGCGCGAACCGCTTGCAAACCACCCCAATCGACTAGAATCAGCCCTCCCGGAGAGGGGAAAATTAGTGTGGGATAGTCCTGATGGAGGGGGCGACGCCCCTTGCCGATTTGGGGGCAAGTGCTAGAATGACAGGCGGCTTGGGGATGACCGCATTCCATGCAGGGACCGCGGGCCGCCTCACAGAATCTGTCGGCTCCCGGCCGTCTCGGCCGGGGCCTTCCCGCCAAAACCGTTCCCAGAGTGTTGCGATGAAAAAGATAGGCCTGGTGAGCCTGGGCTGCGAAAAGAATCTGGTCGACAGCGAGATCATGTTGGGAGTGCTGCGCCGAAGAGGGTACGAGGTCACGGCGCAGGCCGAACGGGCAGACGTCATTGTCGTCAACACGTGCGGCTTCATCGACAAGGCCAAGCAGGAGAGCGTGGACACCATCCTGGAGATGGCGGAATTCAAGAACGGCGGACAGTGCTCCCGGCTGGTGGTGACCGGTTGCCTGGTGGAGCGCTACCGGGACGAGATCCAAACGGAGATTCCGGAGGTGGACGCCGTTCTGGGCACGACCCAGTTGGAGTCCATCATCGACGTCTGCGAGGGTCGAATGCCTCCCAGTATCGATAACCGGTATTACCTGTACGACGAAAACACCCCCCGGCTGCTGACGACTCCCGGCTACACGGCCTACATCAAGATCGCCGAGGGCTGCGATCGCCCCTGCTCCTTTTGCGTCATCCCCAGGATTCGCGGAGTCCATCGCAGCCGTCCCATGGCTTCCATCCTGAAGGAAGCCCGGTTTCTGGCTGACGGCGGGGTCAAGGAGATCGTTCTGATCTCTCAGGAGACGACCCGTTACGGAGCCGACCTGGGGTTGAGGCAGGGGTTGTCCCGGCTGCTCAGGGAACTGGCCAGGGTGGAAGGGATCCGCTGGATTCGCTTCCTTTACGCGTTTCCTTCTCAGCTCGGAGATGACGTGCTGGCGGCCATGCGGGAGGAGGAAAAGATCTGCCGGTACCTGGACATGCCGCTTCAGCACGCCAGCGAGAGGATTCTGAGATCGATGAAGCGGGGAGGCAACAGTTCCAGCCTGTCCCGGCTGTTGGATCGGGTTCGGGAAAGGGTTCCGGGAATCACCTTGCGAACGTCCATGATCGTGGGTTATCCCGGCGAGACCGAAGAGGAATTTGCCGAGTTGTGCCGCTTCGTGGAGGCGATCGGGTTCGACCGGCTTGGCGCCTTCACCTATTCGGACGAGGAGGAAGCCGGCAGCTATCACCTGGAAGACAAGGTGCCGCCATCACTGATCGAAAGACGCCGCAGGCGGTTGATGGGAATCCAGGCCAGGATTTCCCGGCATAAGAACCGGAGTATGGTGGGGAAGCGTCGCCCCGTGCTGGTCGAAGGGAAGTCGGGCGAGAGCGACCTCCTCTGGCAAGGCCGGTTGGAGTCTCAAGCCCCCAGAATCGACGGCGTGGTTTTGATCAATGACCTGGAGGGCGCACTCCCCGACTCGGGAGAGTTCGGCAACGTTGAAATTACCCAGGCCATGAACTATGATCTGGTGGGCCGGTTGGTATAAGTCGCGGTGCATTGCCAGTGTCGGGCAGGGGCGGGCGCTCCCTGTTGCCTCGGGAGATGTGGGCGGAGATGAAATGTCCCATTTGCAAGAGGCCGGTTCGGTGGGAAGGGAACGCCTACCGCCCCTTTTGCAGTGAGCGCTGCCAAACGCTTGATTTGGGAAACTGGGCAACGGACCGCTACACGGTTCCAGTGGAGCATACGCCCGAAATCGACGAAGCCGAAGAAGCGCCGGCCGAAGAATAAATGGGGGCTCCTACAGTCACCAGACCATCAGGCATCAAGGACCGATTGGCCCTGGTCATCGCCACCGGATTCGGTGTCGGCTATTGTCCGATAGCACCCGGCACGGTCGGTTCCTTTGTAGGCATTCTACTGATTCTACTCCTCTCCCGTTGGCAGCTCCTGGGGGGACAACGGGTCTTCGTCAATTGGCTGGTGGTAGCCGTCATTGGCGCCGTAGGCATCTGGGCGGGTTCCCGGGCGGAAGCAGTCCTGGGCAAGCGGGATCCACCTCAAGTCGTCATTGATGAGATCGTGGGTCAGTTGTTGACCTTTGGCCTGATCTTCAGGAACCCCCGGCTCACCCTGCTTTTGCTCGGTTTCTTGTTCTTTCGCTTCTTCGACATCGCCAAGCCCTTCCCGATACGGTCCCTGGAGAGAGTTCCCCTGGGATTCGGAATCGTCCTCGACGATTTGGCCGCGGGCTTTTACGCCTCCTTGTTGCTGGTGCTGATTGATCGCTATTGGCTCTCGCTGGCTTGATCGTTTCGATCTGACCCATGATTAGAATTCTGGATCTGCTACCTGCCGCAGCCATTCCCGGGGGGGAGGTGTTCATTCGCTGCAGTGGATTGGAATTGAAGTCCTACTTGCGCCCCGAGGTGAGGATCCAGCGGTCGTCCAGCCATCTGGTTTCGGCGGCCTCCGATCTGATTGTGGCGCAGGTTCCCTCGGAGGCCAGCAGCGGGGAATTGTGGATTGCCATTGACGGACAGGAAAGTAATCACGTCACCTGCGAAGTCGCCGAACTGGTGACCGACAATCTGCATCCGGTGGCCAATCCGGTCCTGGACTCGGGTGGCAACCTCTTTTCGACCCTGAGCGGTCGCAAGGGTGAGAAGGTTCCCAACTCCATCTTCAAGATAAGCCGGACCGGGGTTGTCGAACCCTTGGGCGCCGAGATCGTCAACCCGACCGGGCTGGCTCTCAACAGCAGGGACGAGTTGTTTGTTTCCAGCCGTCATGACGGGAACATCTTCAGAGTTTCCCGTCGAGGCGAGACGTCGATCTATGCCAAGGGCATGGGGGTAGCCACCGATATCGTCTTCGATCACGAAGACAACCTTTACGTCGGCGACCGCAGCGGCACCATTTTCAAGATCGACAGAAAGCGTGAGATTTTCGTTTTTGCAACTCTTGAGCCCAGTGTCTCGGCCTATCACCTCGCCTTCGATCAGGCCGGCAGCCTCTTTGTGACAGGACCGACCGCTTCTACCTGCGACCATGTCTACAAGGTCACCTCCAGCGGCGAGGTTGAAGTGTTCTTTACCGGTTTGGGCCGGCCTCAGGGAATGGCCCTTGACGTGGAGGGCAACCTCTATGTGGCGGCCTCACTGGCGGGCCGGCGGGGTGTGGTAAGGATCAATCCCGATGCAGAGGCCAGGCTGGCCGTCAGCGGCTCCAACCTCATCGGCTTGACATTCGGATACGGGCAAGACATGTATCTCGCCACGACCAGTTCCATCTATCGAATTCACGTCGGAGTCGAGGGCAGGCCCCTGCCCTGACACGGCCGAGGGCCAGGAGGACTCGACAGCTCCGTTCTCTCCTTCCAGCCGGCCGAATTCGTTCCCCCCATCCTATGGACACCGCCGAAATCATCGCTATCGGGTCGGAGTTGCTGACTCCACACCGGGTGGACTCCAACTCTCTCTATCTGACCAGACAGCTCAACTCCATCGGCATCGAAGTGGATCTCAAGGTGGTTGCCGGAGACCAGGAAACCCGCTTGGAGCAGGTGGCGAGGTCAGCGGTGGAGCGGTCCACGCTGGTGATCGCCACCGGAGGCCTGGGACCGACGGAGGACGACATTACCAGGAAAGTGTTCGCTCGCGTGCTCCGCAGGCAGATGGTGCTGCAGCATGACATTCTTCAGACCATCCGGGATCGCTTTCGGAGCAGGGGCCTGGAGATGCCCGGAAACAATGCGCGCCAGGCCCTGGTTCCCGTGGGGGCGCGGATCCTCGACAACCGGTTGGGGACGGCTCCCGGCCTTTGGCTGGAAAAAGGCGAGGGTGTCATCATTCTGCTCCCGGGAGTGCCTTCGGAAATGAAGGCGATCTTTGAAGAGTCCTGCCTGACTTTGCTCAGCCAGCGGTCGAAGGGGTTTCATCTGTTTACACGGGTATTGAGATCTACCGGGATGACGGAGTCCCAGCTTGACGAACAGATCGCTCCGATTTATACGCCCTACAAGAATCCCGTGACCACCATTTTGTCCGGCAGGGGAGAGATTCAGATTCACCTGACCGGCCGCGCAAAGTCGCGGCAGGAAGCCGAGGCCCTGGTTCATGAAGTGGCCGAGCCGATCCAGGTCAAACTGGGAGATTTCATCTTTTCCGCCGGCGACCAGAGCCTGGAACAGGTCGTGGGTGAATGCCTTGCCAGCAAGAAGGAGACGCTGGCCGTGGCCGAGAGCTGTACCGGTGGGCTGATTGCCGAGAGAATCACACGGGTTCCCGGCAGCTCCAGGTATTTTATGGGCGGGGTTACCTGCTACAGCAACCCATCCAAAGTGGAATTTACCGGCATGCCGCCCCTGCTTTTGGAAATGAGCGGCGCCGTCAGTGCCGAGGTGGCCAAGAGTTTGGCAGAGGGCATTCGTGATCGGATGGGAGCCAGCATCGGCGTCGGCGTGACGGGCGTGGCCGGACCCTCCGGCGGCAGCCGGGAAAAACCGGTAGGACTGGTCCATCTGGCCCTGGCCATGAGAAACCAGGTCGAGCATCGGGAGTGTCGTTTCACCGGCGATCGGGAGAGGATCCGTTTCTGGGCTTCCCAGGCGGCCCTGGACATGGTGCGGCGCCGGTTGCTTTGACCCGGACGATCTCCGGAGCGCCGAGACGGGGCGCCAACGAGCAGGAAGTGCTGCCCGAACGTAGTCTGCGGTATTGAACGGCAAGCAGAGGCCGGAACCATGAAACGGGTGGCGATCATAGGCGGAGGCGGTTGGGGCACGGCTCTTTCCATTGCTCTGTCCGGAATGGGACACCCGATTCGGCTCTGGGTCTATGAGCCGGAGTTGGTGTCCGCCATCAACGAGGGACGGGGCAATCCTCTTTACCTCGGCGGTTTTTCGATTCCCGAGCCGGTAGTCGCCACCGATTCTCTGGGCTTTGCTCTGGAAGGGGCCGAGATCGTGGTGACAGCCCTTCCGGCCAACTGTTGCCGCGGGATCTACCGGGAGATGCTTCCATTCCTGCGTCCCGAGGCGATTCTGGTGAGCGCCACCAAGGGGATTGAGAGCGCCAGCCTGCAGCGCATGTCGGAGGTGATGGAGGCCGTCATTGCACCCTGTTTTCGGCCGCGAGTGGCAGCGATCTCCGGTCCCACCTTTGCCAGGGAGGTCGCTCGGGGAGATCCAACCGCCATGGTGGTGGCGGGACCCGATCCAACCGTCAACCGGGTCGTGCAAACCGAGTTCTCCAGTCCCTCGCTTCGTTTCTACACCAATACCGATATCATCGGCGTCGAACTGGGCGGTGCGGTCAAGAACGTGATCGCCATCGCGGCAGGAGTGTGCGCCGGCATGGGATTGGGTTGCAATTCGGTCGCGGCGGTGGTGACGCGCGGTTTGGTGGAAATGACGCGGCTGGTTGTGGCCTGCGGCGGCCGACGCGAGACCATGGCCGGTCTTGCCGGCATGGGGGACCTGGTGCTGACCTGCCACGGCGAGCTCAGTCGCAATCGCCGCGTCGGCTTTCAGTTGGGCAAGGGACACGGGTTGGATGAAATCACGGCGGGAATGCGCACGGTGGCGGAAGGAATTCCCGCGACCGGGGCCGCCTTGAAGCTGGCGGCGCGTCACGGATTGGAAATGCCCATCACCGAGCAGGTGAACCTGCTGCTTCATCACCAGAAGAATCCGAGGGACGCCGTGAGGGACCTGATGGAAAGACGGCTAAGGGAGGAATGAGGCCGGCCGGAACTTCGGCGCCGACTTCAAGACGGAAATTCATCGATGAGATGCAGGAAATCACGGATGATCCGGGCCGTCAGACCCCAGACGTCTCGACCGTGGAAATCGTAGTGGTAGACGAGGATGTCTCGGCCCAGGCGCCGAAGGGTCTCGGTTCTGCACGAGCCGGGATCGCGAAAGAGGCTCCAGGGAACCTCCAGTATCTCTTCGACCTCTTCAGGGTTGGGGCTCAGTTCCAGCGGTGGCGAGACCCAGCCCGCAAATGGAGTGACAATCAGGTCGGTGGAGGACAGGTAGTCGTCAAACTGCCCCAGGATCCGAATCTGCGATGCCGGCAGCCCGATTTCCTCTCGTGTTTCTCTCAGCGCCGTCTGAACCAGGGGCTCCTCCTCCGAGTCTCGCATCCCTCCTGGAAAGGAAATCTGCCCCTTGTGGGTTTCCACCGTTTCAGTCCGCTGTGTCAGCAGGAAATACAAGGCGTCCTCTTGCTGCCAGATCGGCATCAGCACGGCCGCCCGCCCGGAATGGCGGCCCGCAAGCTCGCATGGGACCCGGGAAGCCAGTTGAGAGGCAATTTGAACGGCCGTTTCCGCCATAAGCTGAAAGACGTTGCCTGGGAGAAAGCCGAATGCGGGCCAGCATCTTAATGAATGGCCGCAAGCCGGTCAACTCAAGGCCGCCGGGGGGGCGGGACGGTGAGAATGCCCGGGCGCCAACGGCACTCTGACCGGCTTCCAAGATTCCGGCTGCGGAAATGGCCTGGAACAGGACGCATTCCGAGGCCCGTCGGGGGGTAAGAATCGCAATGGTCAAAGAGCCTGCAACGGGTTCCTCCGCAGGAACGATTGTCAGCATCCAGAGCTGTCCCGGGTCGCGCCGGCCCATGAAGTTCGTCAATCCGGCCAGAGTCATTCGGGATTTCGGCTTGGAGGAGGATCACCATGCGCGGGCGGGGAGCGAGCGCCAGTTGCTCCTCATCGAAGAGGAGACCCTGCGGGCCATGAACCTGCGCATCGGTGAAGTCAGGGAGAACCTGACGACTCGCGGCATTGTCCTGACCGGCCTGGAACGTGGACGCATCCTCCAGATCGGGTCAGAGGTGCGCCTGCGGATTACCCAGCCCTGCCGGCCGTGCAGCCGCATGGACGAGATCCGGTCCGGTTTGCAGCAGGAGTTGGCTGGACGCAGGGGCGTGCTCGCAAGGGTCGAATCGGGAGGCTCCATCGTGGTGGGCGATCCCATCCGGATTCTGTGAGGGCAGCAGGACCGCCGCCGCCTGACGGCGCCGGAATCGGAATTGGAGTCCCTCTGGACGCCACCCCCCGATTTCATTACAATCGGGCGCAATTGGACGGGGAGAGATGGCCGAGTGGCTGAAGGCGCACGCTTGGAAAGCGTGTTTAGGGGAAACTCTAACGCGGGTTCGAATCCCGCTCTCTCCGCCAGGACTTCTATATAAACTATTATATATCAATAATTTAGTCTCGATTGAATCGCAACTAGTCCCCTATATAGTCCCCCAGTTGTTACGTCGTTACCCCCCAGGACTCCCTCAGTCATTCTGATTGTCTGTATCCTCATCTCAGATTGTTGTGAATGTTGTGACTAAATTCCTCACTCTGTGGGTGGACCTAATTTGGGGGGGAGGTCACAGAAACAACGGGCTGGGGCTGCATTCGAGAAGATACTGGTACGACAAGACACGCAATGCAGACCTTCGGCGAAACATCACATATCGCTGGCGAAAGTCGATCAGCGCTCCCGATCTGTCGAACAAACAGCAACCTGTTCTCAGTGCAGTCAACCGAAGCATCCGTCAGATCAAGTCGGAAACTTTGTAACTCATTATCAGTCGATCATAAATGAAGGCTGATAAGTTTTGTGTGCCTGCCGATCAAAATCAAACTCGTATACGATGCATGGGGCAATCGCCTGATGATGCTGACCAAGATAGAATAGAAGGCTATTCGGCGCAGCCGCAAAGATATGAATGACGGCGTCGGGGTCATTCGCTTTCACAGTGCGTACATGATTGGATAACTGCTCAGCGAGCGCGGCGGCATGCTCTCCACCCGCAACGCTTCGCTGTCCGGGGCCCGTTGACATAGCGCACGATAAGAACTTGCCGACACCGGGTAATTGCGCCGCCACATATGCGTGAACCTGTGCTGCTGCTGGCTGCGATACACTGATCGCGATTGCAATATGGCGCCCTCTCCCTACCTGATCCTCTGCGATTTCGAAACGGCCGCCCTCCGAACCTGAACCGTCATCGACACGCCAAGTCCTTGTGCCGACGCGCCCCTTTTGGACCAGTTGGCTCTCGACACCGGACTTTAGGTCGAGCACGGCACCGGCTAGGAACGCAACCGATGCATGAGCATCTAATATCAGCCTTAGCTTTCCGCATTTCTTTACCGCAGCCCGCAAAAAGGTCTCGACCTTCGGGCGGATGCTACGCTGCCAATCAAGTCCCTCTTGCAAATAGCGCTGCCGAAAGTCTCCGGTGAGCAGTAGTGTATCTTCGGGTGCTGCGCCAACGATATCAGCCGCTGGCCCAAGAAAGCTGCGGATCGCGATGGGAAGAAACTTATCGGGTTCTGCCCTCCGCTCTACGAGAAGCCCTTCATCCGTGCAGACTTGCAAGAGTGCTTCCCGGTTGAGAGCGCTTAGCTGTCTCACCTTCAATTGGCGCGCCAATTCGTCGTACCGGAAATCCGAGTCGGCTGCGTTGCATGCGAATACGCCCACAGCTTGTGCCTTTAAGTTGATCTGTGTACGCAATTCCTCCAACGACAGATAGCCATCGACCACACGCAGACCGCGCACGACCTCGAATAGTTGCTGGTCGTTTTCTAGCTTGAGATGTTCGCGCCAACACTTCCTCACCCGACCCATGCGGCTGCGATCGGTCGTACCGTTGAACAGACGCTCAATGAGCAGTGTCTTGTCATTGCCAGAAATCAATTCGGCCAGCGGATCTCCGTCCTTGATTCGATAGGTCGTGAGAAATGTGAAATGCGCCGATGTGGGAGCAATGTTACGCGCGTCTCCCAGACGCTCAAGAAGTGAGAAGGATTGGGCACCAATGAAGTTTGGGTGGGTGAAGTCCTCATATCCGAAACGTCCGCCCGTCTGGACGTGCCATTTAATCTGGTGGAAATCGGCGCAAACGCGATCTGGACCGGACCGGACGACAGGAGGATCATACTTTACGACAACATCATCGAACGCTTTCGGGCCGTCCGCCTCGAACGTCACTTCGACCACGCACGAATGTGGCAACAGAAGATTTAGGGCATTATCCCAAAACACCCGTGCCTGATAATTGTCGCCATGCCAGCGCGCTTTTACTGAATCAGCCATTATCTATCATTGCCCATGGCACTACTCTAGTGCCACAGGTCAAGAGAGAGGAAACTTCGGCCCGAACAGCGCTCGCCAGCGCTTCAGTGCCTCTCCGTTTCGCCCACGACGTGCATGATCGATTGCGATTGTCGCTTCGCTGCTCGCCGCCATCAGCAGTTCGCGCGCCCGCTGCTTGCGGCTTCTAACCATGCCGTCGCTGATTGCCGGCCCCAGACCAACTGGATCGGGCCATTCGTCGAAGATACGATCCGAGAGGGTTGAGAAGAACCCCTGGACCTCGTAATCGAAGCGCCCTTGCCAGCCGCCGTAAAGGCATTGAAGCGCCATGACCTCGATGAGAAACGACGGTTTGACCGGCTTCTCGCCGTGCCTGGCGTTGTTGTTCCAATATTTCACCATCCGAACCAAGCCCTTCCACTCATTCGAAAAGGCTTGGTGCGCCGCCGTCGCTTTACTTGCGTGGACCTGAGGATTGGTCTTGATCCAATTCCCTGTATCGTTGTCGGGGATCTCGTAGTCATTGCCAGCTTTGAATCCCGGCACGACATCCACGCTGACCACGCGATAGTCGGTGTTGTCATCAGCGTCGACGACGACACCGAAATCGACATTGACTGAACGGCTTTGCTTGTGGATAGCATCCTTGCCGTATTTCTCGACCAAAGCATCAAAGAAGTCGCCGATCACCGCTGAGGGCAACTTTGAACGGTAGTGCTTTTCGTCTTCTTCCAATACCACAAAGATATCGACATCTTTCAGCGGCTTCGTTTTGGTGTAGCGAGCGTAAGACCCGGTCAAGAAACTTCGGTCAACCTCGAACTTGGAGTTGAGAAAGTTCCGTACTTCCGTATGCCTTGCAGACGCGTTTTTCTGTTCCCGCTCGTTCAGTTCGAGTCGGCTCTTGAATTTCCGGAAAGCCTCGTTGATGGTCAGCATCAGTTTTTTCTCCAGTAAGCCGCGCTGCCGCCCAGACCGTAATACTCGATTGTCGAGCCCAGGTTGTGCCGCACGAAGCCTTCGGTGGATCGGTATTGCGTAGGCCCCCATCCATCAACCTCAGGTCTCCCAGATTTGGTTTGCAGCACCAGCCGATACCTGGCTTCGCTCCGCGCCAGTCCTGCTTTGCGCACGTGGAACTTGATCTGTTCGGTGTCCGTCCAGAAGCCGCCGTCGCCCAGTCCCGTCGTATAGATTACGTCGATATCCCAGCGCCCAACGAGCGCGTCGGTCCTCGGGTTGAAGATCTCAAGGACGACAACCTCAAGATGCCCCGAATGGAGCCAAGTCTGAATCGCTCGCATATTGCTTGACCAGTCATTGACCATGTTCGTGGGATCAAGGCCACTGAGCCGGATGATATCCTTCATGCTCTTTAGGATGTTGTCCGCCACATAGGTGACGGAATGCGTGTAGGTGTTGACGGCAACGGTGGTCATGATCCGAGGAATCCCTTTGGGTCCAAGACTAGATTCTGTGCTTTTGCGGTGTCTGAAGATTCTTTCTTGAAGGCTGGCTCAGTTAGATCCCGCGCCGTGATCCGGCTACTGTGGCGCTTAAGCGCTTCTTCAACCCAAGGCAGGTCCTCGGCCTGACATGGAAGCGACACGTGCCAATTCCCCTGGAGTGGATCGAAACCAAGCGAATCCTCTTTGGCGTCGGAACCGTCAATCGCGTCGTCGTCATAGAGGCAGTAGATACGCGTGCGCGGCCCATCGCAGGTTACGACTATTGGCGCGTCACTAGGTGCTTGATCAGCTATCACGCTCGTGGCAACGCCGGCGACCGCAAGCAATTCTGTCTGCGCCGCGCCCTCTTTGCCCTGCGTAAGCAGGTCGACGATCACGGTCCAAGTTCTGAACGCGTCGCGTTCAGGTGTGCTCCGGAAAGCCCGTCGCGCAACCGTAGTCATACTGCTTCGCCTCCGATTTGGCGGCTGGCCTTGGCAGCACGCGCAGCAGCAAGCAGATCCTCTATCGTGATGCGCTCCGGGTCCAGTGCAGTCTGCGGACTGCTGGCGAGTGCCGTCGCCACCATCTTGCGGATCGCCCGCCCGTCGAGACCCACGCATTCCCTTGCGCACCTCTCAAACTGTTCCGAATTAGCAAGCTTGCCGATTGCCGGAAACACCCTGCTGAGACCGATTAAGCACTCCTTGAGTATCCGGCTGCAGGCCTCGCAGTCGGGCAAGGGCACACGCAACACGAGGTCGCACCGCGAGGTGAAAGCAGTGTCGATAGCTTGTGGGAAATTGCTGGTCGCGAGAAACAGCAGATTCGGATGATCATCGGCAAGCATGTCGAGCTGCATTAGCACAGCGTCAGTCGCGCGATGGACATCGACCGGATTGGCCTCAAGACTCAGCTTCGAACGGTCGGCAGCCAGGGTCTCCACCTCATCCAGCAACACGATGGTCGGACCTGTAGCGGCCGCTTCGGCTATCGACTGTGAGAAGAGGTCGGTTACCGCTCGTTGAGTCTTACCCATTGCCGAACTCGTCAGAGCGTGCGGTTCGACTTCGAGCAGGCGGAAGTCCTGAGACTGGAAAGATTCAGCCGTGCGATGCGCTAGTCCTCGCGCAAGCGAGGTCTTGCCGGTTCCGGGTTGCCCAACGAGCAAAATTGCTCCGTGCAACGGAAGGACTGTGCGGCCGACCTTGCTGCGTAACGTGAAATTCAGGACCGCCTGGGAGAGGAGTTGCGTCTTCAGCGCCTCGTCGAGAATGATCGAGTCCCACAAGGCACCGAGTTTCGGGTCGGGCAGGCTGCGTGTTCGCTGAATGCCCTTCGCCTCGGTCCAATTTGCTTTCTCGACCGTGGTCATATTTTTCATCGCCGATCGCCCTAACGTTTCCTGTCCGTTTCCGCTGTTCGACAGGAATCTACCCCACGCAGGTGCGTCCTGGTTTCCCCCAAAACCTGACCCAACGCACCCTTCAAATATCCCTCCCGTGCGCCGCCGTTGCGCTTGCTGCCTGGCTAATCTTAGCTTTTCGAACGCAGCCACGGTCGAGTACTACATGTGGGGTACTGAGACACCAAAACCAAGCATATATAGTACCTGTTCCAGGTATGACGCACAAGAAGAGATCCTAGTCCGAACAAGAATAGGGGGGAGTAGAAATTGTCTGTTATCTTTATAGGACGCGGGTTAGCACGGATTCCCCAAATCCTCCGCGGTAGAGTGCCGTGAGGCGCGGTGCCAGGGTGTCCTCGCCTCGCCCGGCGCGTCGTGGCGCCGTACGGGAGGGGGAGATGGTGGAGGGAGCGACCCCATTTCTTGGCCGCTGGTGCGCCACCGGGCAGGGGTAGGTGGTGCACGCCACCACCACCCCTCCCCTTTTTCGTGGGGGTCGCTCACTCCACAGTGATCCTTGGCGGGAAGGCTATCGAGTCGGCCAGGAAGCCGAGACCGCCACGTCGACCACAGGCGGTGTGCTATGCGCACGAGACCCCGACTCAGGCATCAACAACCCGAATGCAGTGCGGGTCGAAACAGGTTCCGCCATGCAACATGGCGCAGGCCACATTTAGTAGCCGGTCGAGCACCGAACGCAGACTACCCAAATGACCGTGCATTCCCACGTTCTGGAGTGGATGCGAAGGAAACCGCCTTGATTGCAACGCAATCGTCGTATAGGCTTGAGTCCCGGAGGTGTAACAATGGCTAGCATCACGATCCGCAATCTCGACGACGATGTTAAATCCCGGCTGCGTGTACGTGCGGCGGGCAACGGCCGTTCCATGGAAGAGGAGGCGCGCTTGATCCTCCGGGATGCGGTCGGACGCAAGCCGAGTTCCAAAAACCTCGCGAACATCATCCGCGCGCACTTCGGGCCGTCCAACGGCGTGGATCTTGAGTTGCCACCGTGCGATGCAGGCCGCGAGCCGCCGTCCTTCGATTGAGTAAGCAGCCGTGATCTTGCTTGACACCAACGTCGTATCCGAATTGATGCGCGCGTCGCCGGACTCAGCGTCGAGGCTTGGGTTGCCGGTTATCCCGTTGAGGACCTGTTCTTCTCGGCGGTTGGCGAGTCCGAACTGCGCTATGGGGCCGCCATCATGCCGGCAGGCCGGCGCCGTGAGACGCTCGTCGCGGATATCGAGGAGATGCTGCACACGGCCTTCGAGAACCGCATATTGCCGTTTGACAGCGCGGCGGCACGCGCCTATGCGGTCATTGCCGCCAAGCGCCGGTTCGCAGGGCGCGCTGTCGCACCGGCGGACTGCCAGATCGTAGTGTACTGTCCGATAATTAAGTAGTATTAATTATTACCTTCCCTTGGGGCATCCAAGGCCTGTCGGGCACGCTGGATCTTACGCAGGATGTCGACGCCCTTCGCTTTCCATTGGTAGGGCTTAGGATTCAGGTTTCTTTCTATCAGGTAACTCTCGATGTGGCTGACCAACTCCCCAACGCTGGTGAAGCTGGCGTCCCGAAGCACATCCTGGGTCAGTTCGCCAAAGAAGCGTTCCACCAGGTTGAGCCACGACGAACCGGTCGGCGTAAAGTGCAGGTGGAATCGGGGACGCCTCCGCAACCATTGCTGGACCTTCTCATGCTTGTGCGTGCCGTAGTTGTCGATGATCAGGTGCAGTTCCAACTGTTTGGGGGTTTCCCGGTCGATCTGCTTGAGAAACCGTAACCATTCCACATGGGTGTGGCGGGCTTCGGTTCGGGCAATCAGCTTGCCGTCCAGATAGTTCAAGGCCGCAAACAACGTGATGGTTCCGTGTCGCTTGTAGTCATGGGTTTGGGTGCGCACTCGCCCCACCCCCAGAGGCAACCCCGGTTGGGTGCGTTCCAGGGCTTGACACTGACTCTTCTCATCACAGCAAAGCACCAGGCCTCTCTCAGGCGGATGCAGGTACAACCCGATGACATCCCAGAACTTTTCCTCGAATCGCGGGTCGCTGGAGAGCTTGAAGGTCTCCACCCGATGGGGCTTCATGTCGTTGGCCCGCCAGATGCGGTGGACGCTGTCGGGCGAAATCCCGACGGCCTTCGCCATGGTGCGCACACTCCATCGCTGGCGCGGATGGGGCGGCTGGGTGGCCTGGGTGATCACTTGCTCCACCTTGTGCGCGGGGATCGAGGCCGGTCGCCCTCGTCCTGTTCGGTCCTTCAGACCTTCCAAACCCTCACGCTCGAAGCGCTGGGACCACTTGTTGACACAGGCCTTGCTGACGCCGAGTTGTTCGGCCACCTGCTCTTGCTTGATGCCTTCTCCACGCCGTAACACAATGGCGGCCCGCAGGCTGTCTCGCTGGGTCGTCGTGGGGGAGTTGAGGCGTCGTTGGAGTTCTGTTCGCTCTGTTTCGGTGATATCGAGAATCGATACGAGCCGGGCCATGAGACAAGCCTACGGCCCATTACTGTATTAGTCAACTTAATTGTCGGACAGTACATTAGCGAGATCAAGACAATAACTATCCGACGCGGCGAAGAGCGCAAATTTGCATTAGCTCCGGGTGATCTCGTCATGACGGAAGGCGGTGACCCGGATAAACTGGGACGGGCCGCTGTCTGGAACGGTGAACTGGCTTATTGTGCTCACCAAAACCATGTTTTCCGCGTTCGACCACATGCTGAGGTCGTGTTAACGGACTACCTTAGAGAAATCGTCGGCAGTGCTTACGGCAAGGCATATTTCATTTCGGTTGCCAAGAGGACCACGGGTATCGCAAGCATAAACAAGAGCCAGCTTGGTGACTTTCCGGTCCCTGTACCACCAGTTTCACGGCAAGCACTTTACGCTGAGACAATCCAGCGATTTCGAGAGACAACGGTGGCCGCTAGTCTCGCCGCCGCGTCCGCCGCAGCACTCACCTCCTCGCTAATGAATCGATTGTTTGACGATCTCGCATACCCAATTTGGGAAGCGGGGGAACGGCCAAGCTAGCGGACGGCTGGAACACATAGTACAAGTACTGGTGCAGGTGGGCATCGAGTTCGTCGAGCTGACATGGGGGCGACAGTGACAGTTGGCGCAGGTGAGATCGTCTACCGAATCGGTGGCACTCGCTGTTCGGGCATCGGCCAGCGATGGTCGGACAAAGAGTTGTTCCCAGCGCTGAAGGGCCGGGTTGCAACTGTGGTCTTCGATGACAAGGGCAAAGCAAACATCGAGGAAATCCTTGCCGCCTTGGCGGAGACGGACTTTTCCCGGGACGGGCTGCGTCGCGTGTTGGAGGATCCCCGCGAAATCGAGAACTGGCGAGTGGGAGAAGCGATTGCGGAAACCTATCTGACAGACCATCGATCATGCAGCTTTCCCTGGCCAGACGGACGCGACGAGAGAAAGAGCGGGTCCAGCCTGCCGGGCGCCGATCTGGTCGGATTCGGCGTCGACGGTGAAGGAGACTGCCTCGCGTTCGGTGAAGTGAAGACATCTAGTGAACGCAGTTATCCTCCGGGAGCGATGTACGGTCGTACGGGGTTGAAGCGGCAACTGGAAGATCTGCGAGACGACGAGGCCATCCGCGACAGTCTCTTGAAATATCTCGGTCATCGCGCTGGGTCGGCTCAATGGCGAGCGCGGTTCGAGCGTGCGGGAAGCAGATATCTGCGGAATAAATCCGACATTCAGCTATACGGATTCCTCGTTCGTGACGTGGAACCCCATCAGGATGACCTGAGGGCGAGGGTCACCAGCCTTGGCGCTCGATGTCCCAAAGGGACGCGTATCGAGCTGCTTGCGCTCTACCTGCCACAGGAGAGCCTGGATGGTATTGGGGAGGCAATAATATCGATGCGGGTAGGGGAAAGCGAATGAGTCTGTCGGACAGAGCATTACAGGCGCTTAACGAACATTGGGCGGTTGCTGCCATCGGGCAGGACGAGCTGGATCGTGCGTGCGATCTCGCTCAACAACGGCTGGCACAACGAGCAGTCGGCAGGCAGATTAGCTTTTCCTTCGTGGAGAGTGCGGATGATCAACCGGTTCTCGAACGTGTGGCGCTCGCTTTTGAGCTTGCAGCCATCGAGGGTCTGGATGAACTAAGCCGACCGGCCGGAACGAACCAGCTCCTTCGCGATCAGGCGGTGGCGGCTTCGTTCCGTGCCTTCGACCTTCGCCGCCTCCTTCCGGTGCCGGCAGAGACACTTGAACGTCTGTTCTTCGTTCTGCAGCTGTCCGCGATCGCCTATTGCGGGGACCGTTGGCCGGACTTGCGGCGATGGTATCGGGAGCAGGAAGAGGCACTTTCGGTTCCGAGTGCGGCGGATGTGGACTGGGACCGCAGGCTCCTGTCCAGACTGTTCGATTGCTGGGTCCGGCTCTTTCGCAAAGACGGGTGGGACGATTTAGATCGTATCCGCGAGATCATCGCCGGTTTGCGCAATGACCAGAACGTTCACGAGAAACGTCGCCTGCAAAATGGTTCGGAGGCGGTAGACCGAATGATCGCCTTTCGCTTGGCGGCGCTCTACAACTGGGCGAAGGCGACGGAGATGCTCGCCAGATACATGCTACAGGGCGAACCAAGTGATCCGTTCGGCATGCTGGACAAGCACTTCGAGGCGGGGATTAAGGCAGCCGCCGCGTCAGGCGACGCGCAGCACGAAGTAGTGCTCCGGTGGCTGCATGCGACAGCGCGGATCATGGTAACGAATTCGCTTTGGTGGGCGACGCGGACGGTTAACTCGCGAACCTCGGACTTCGTGCGTTCGCTGACGCATCGGGAACACCAAGCAATGTTCGAGCTTTTGCCGCCGCAGCGCGCCGCGCTGCTCGAACAAGGATTGCTCGACCAAGCGAAGACCGCAATCGTGGTTGATATGCCGACTTCCGGCGGGAAGACCCTGCTCGCGCAATTCCGGATTCTTCAAGCGCTGAACCAGTTCCAGTCCAACCGTGGTTGGGTAGTCTACCTCACCCCGACCCGAGCGTTGTCGGCGCAGATCACCCGGCGTCTGCGCACGGACTTTGAGCCTATCGGGCTGCGGGTTGAACAACTGACCGCTGCAGTCGAAGTGGACGCTTTCGAGGAAGAGTTGCTCGCCGAACGAGACGAGCCGTTCGACATCTTGGTCGCAACGCCCGAGAAGCTTTCGCTGGTGATCCGAAACAGGAAGGTAGATCGTCCTCTCGTGCTGGTGGTGATGGACGAAGCCCACAACTTGGAGTCCGAGGGGCGCGGCCTGCGGATCGAGCTGTTGTTGGCAACGGTCAAGAGGGATTGCCCACAGGCAAACTTCCTCCTGCTAATGCCATACGTGGAAGGATCGGAGTCAGTAGCGCGCTGGCTGGCACAGGATGTCGATGCGGGCAACGCAATCAGCCTGGGCACGGTTCCGTGGAAGCCCAACGAGCGGATCATTGGCCTGTATCGTGCGGTGGGTGATGACAGCGCACGCGGCGGGTGGCGCCTCGACTTCGATACGCTGACCACGACTGCAAAAGCTATGCCGCTACACGGAACTCACCGCGTGGGAGGCGTGAAGCCAATCGACGTACCGAAAAGCCAGGTGCTCACGGGGGGCGTGCAGAAGGGTCTCGGGCTACAGACGGCAGCGATTGGCGCGGTGATGTCGGCGCGAGGCACGAGCGTTGCGGTCGCCAACAGCATTCGCACAGTTTGGAAGATGGCCGGGGAAGCGGCGCGGAGCCTTCCGGAGATGGAAGACCTGCCGTCGGACATCAGGCTGGTTCAGGACTTCCTGCGCACTGAGATCAGCGCTGACTTCAGGCTTGTTGGTATGCTCGATAAGGGCGTCGGCGTGCACCATGCAGGGCTGTCTGACGATGTCCGAGCGCTGATGGAATGGCTTGCGGAGACGGGCAGCCTTCGGATGCTGTGTGCGACATCGACGATCGCGCAAGGCATCAACTTTCCGGTGTCGTCGGTCTTTCTGTCCTCGCGCTACATGCCGCAGGGAAGGAGTTCGGTGGAGATCGCCCCACGGGAGTTCTGGAACCTAGCCGGACGCGCGGGGCGCATCGGCCACGACAGCGTCGGTGTCGTCGGTCTGGCCGAAGGGACTGATCGCGATGCTTTGATAGAGTTCGTGAGTCGGAGCACCGGCGCGCTCGTCTCCCGTCTCGTGGCGCTGCTTGACGAGCTTGCGGCCCAAGGGTCGTTGGCGGAGCTGTCGGACGTGCTCTGGAAGGACCAGTGGGAGGACTTTCGCTGCTACATCGCGCACCTGTGGGCCGAGAAGAAGAACCTGGATGCGGTGCTCGCGGACTCAGACCAGCTTCTGAGACAGACCTACGGATACACCTCAATGAGGAATGATCCGCAGCAGCGACAGAAGGCGGATGCCCTCCTGGATGCGACCCAGAGATATGTACGCAAACTCGCCGATATGCCCGAGGGCATCGCGGAACTTGCAGATTCTACCGGCTTTTCGCCCGAAGGCGTCCAGGCGGCAATGGGTGGCTTTGGGCGCCTGGAGAGCAGGCTCACCGTGTCGGACTGGGCGCCAGAGAGCTTGTTCGGCAGCGGCGGCAGAATGGCCGACCTGTTCGGAGTCATGTTACGAGTGCCACAGCTCAGCCAAAATCTGATGGAGCTAGGGAGTAGGGGGTCCGACCGGACTCGCATCTCCGAAATCACCAACGATTGGGTAAACGGAAAGGGGTTGGAAGCGATAGCGAGAGAGTATTTCCATCGTGAGAATGACGACGAGGCTGGCACAGCGGCCTTGACGGATGCCTGCAGGGCAATCTATCGCACCATCGCCAACAGCGGGACCTGGGGCATTTCGGCTCTCAGCCGGGTGTCGGGGATCGACTTTGACGTACTCTCGGATGCGGATAAACGGCGGATCAATGCACTTCCTGCCATGATCTATCACGGCGTGAGCAGCGAGGATGCGGTGCTGATGAGGATGAATTTCGCCCCTCGGAGCGCCGCAGAGGCGCTAGGCAAGCTCTACCGGGATGTGGCTGGCGTGGATGAGCGTCGGTACTCGGTTGGGCAGGCAAGGCGCTTCCTGAGGCAGCTGGGTACGGATGGATGGGACCGAGCGAAGCCGGAAGGAGCACCTTTATCAGGGATCGGATACCGGAGGGTTTGGGAGATTCTATCGGGCGATGTTAGTTGACGAATGGCAAATAGCTGCCGTTATGGAAAGGAGGTATTTGTACGTCCACTGCTGAGGTCTGAGGAGGTGGTGATGTCCTCGACAACCAGACCTTGTTCGGACAACCTCCCGAGATTCGGCATAAGGCGGCAACGCATGTAGATGTCGGACGTCTCCGGTCAAGACGGCTTCCAGCAATTCTGTTACTTCCGTTCAATGCCACGGCGGTCCAAGGAAATTCGATTCAGAGCGCTGGACCTAATGGGGGGACACGAACTGACCTATCCCCCGAAAACCGGTCCACTTCTGAAGTGAGGATTCTGGTAAGCGAGCCCTAACGAAGATCACTTGCCGGTTAAGTTTTCAAGATAATCCGCCCATTCCTGCATCATCTTGCGGCGCTTGGCGAACAGATCACCACGACGGTAGGCCGCTTCCACCTTGTTTTCGATGGCGTGTGCCAGGGCCATTTCCGCGACCTCCCGGGGGAAGCTTGAGACCTCTCCAGACCAGTCCCGGAACGACGAGCGGAACCCATGGGGCACGTAGTCTCCACGGGAACTGTTGACGCCGTACCCCATGCCGCGCATCAGTTGCAGCAAGGCCCTGTTCGAAAGTGGCTTTCCGTTTCGTGATCCCGGGAACACAAAGGGACAGCCGTCGATGCGGCGCAGGGCTTCCAGCACCGCCATTGCGGAATCCGAGAGGGGAACCCGGTGTTCTCTGCGGGTCTTCATCCGCGAGGCCGGAACAGTCCATACGCCGGCAGGCAGTTCGATTTCCCTCCATTCGGCATGGAGGACCTCCAGAGTGCGGGTGGCGGTCAGGATCAGAAACTGCAGTGCCAGGGCCGACACACTCTCGTTTCGGGATATCTCATCAAAGAACGCGGGCACCTCGGCATACGGCATGGCAGGGTGGTGAGCGACTTCCTTCACCCGCGAGGGTCTGGGAAGCAGCTTGTCCAGATGCCCCCGCCAGCGGGCCGGGTTGAGGGGGAATGTCGATCTCACAACTGCCCTCCAGCCCGAACCTTACCAGGGCTGACCTGATTGCGTTCTGCGTGCGCTGCTGCCGGGCGGCGATTTCGCCGAGGGGAACCCCTTTCTGGTAGGCCGCTTTAACCTCCGCCTTCTCCTCCGCAGTCCAGGCCTTCTTGGCTCTGTTTGGGGGGTTACCCTGGCCTTGGTGGGCAGGATTTCTTAAAATCACGGATGTATTCTGCATGGAGGCGGAAGATCTGCTCCTGCGATCTGGCGATCCTGTGGATGCGGCGGGAGAGTTCATTGAACTCGCGGGAGTGAGCCGTCATGATCATCGGGTGTTCTCCCCCTTGTGGATTTGGTCGCGGATGAATTGCAGCAGCACTACCGCGTCGGTGAGTTTACGGTAGATGGCCCACCCCAGAAAAAAAATCATTACGGGGCACTAGTGTCCCAACATTAGTCGAATAAGATCAACTGTTTAGCTGGTTCTTGTCTGTGAAGAATGTAGGGCTTTTTTCTAAGTAGTTGATCTAATGGGGTTTTCTCGAACACGGTTAAGCTCAGGATCTGTAGAATTGTGTAGAGATTGGGCTCCAGTTGCAGCCGCTTTTTGATGATGGCAATCAACACATAGACGGAGACAGCGATCCAGATCTGTGATTTGACGGCATTCTCCGAGGTCCCGTAGAAGGCCTTGATGCGCAGGTGCTGTTTGATCCATCGGAAGAAGAGTTCGATGCGCCAGCGGCTGCGATAGAGTTGGGCAAGGGTGAGTGGGGGAAGGGTGAGTTGATTGGTGAGAAACACCAGGGTTCTATCCTGTTCAGCATCATGGTACTTGATGCGCCGAAGCTTCTCGGGATAGTGGGAGGAAGTGTGAACCCCGGTGAGCAGGATGGTCTGATCGCAGATCAACCCGGAGGAGCGATCGACCCGATGGGAATAGAGGCGACGGAATCGGGTGTTGGACTTGGCCCGCAGGAGGAAGAAGCAGCGGGCTTGATGCAGTCGGTAGAGGCGGGCAAAGTCGAGATAGCCGCGATCCATGACGTAGAAGGCTCCGGCTTCGGGCAGGAGAAGGTCCAAGACGTTGACGTCATGGAGCTTGCCGTCGGAGATATGGATGAATGCCGGAATGTGGGCGCGGAGATCCAGCAGCGTATGCAGCTTGATGGCCGACTTGGTTTTGCGGAAATGAGCCCAGGGGAAGAGCGTCAGGCAGAGATCAATGGTGGAGGAATCCAGCGCGTAGACGGTGTGGGCAACATCCAGACCAGGGTCTGGATCAACATGAAGGCTCCGTGCCGTATGGATGAGACGCTGGGCAAAATCGGCGTAGAGGCGCCAGTCCCGGGTGTGGTTGGCGTTGGCCAAGGTGTTGCGTGAGACGCGACTGGTGATTCCCATATGGTAGAGCTTTGACGCTTGCGCACGCAGGCAGGTCTCGATGTCCCTGAGGCTCTCGCGGTAGGTGAGTTGGGCAAAGGCCATACAGCGGTAGTGATCGGAACACTGAAAGGACTTCACCTTGCGGTTGCCATCGTAACGTCGCACACACCGTTGGAAGGTGTGCCAGGGGAGATGATCCATCACCTGCGAGAAAACCAGCTTGCCAGCGTACATGTGCCCTCCTGTTTGACCTCAGGCGATACGCGGCTACCATGCTGGATTCTCCTCTCTGGTTCAAGTCTCCGACACCCCTTGGATGCGTGTTGCTCCTTTCATATCAATCAGTTATGAACGTGTCACAGTAAAACGTTGGGACAGTAGTGATTACGGGGAAGATTACAGCAACGGCGGTTTCAGCCATTCTGCCGATGGAGAGGAGAGTATCAAAGTCCAAGGTGACCTCCGGAATAGTGAAAAGTCTTGACAACCCTCCCGCGCTTGATCCGCTATCAAGCCCGCCAGCCGGCTGAGGAGTCCCGGGTCGGGTCCATCAGGCGGTCAGGGTAAGGGTGGCGGAGGAAGCCCCTTGCAGCGGACCAACACCCGCCACCTCAACAGGCAACGTTTCGATTCCACGCTCGATCTTTAGCCTCCTGTGAATGCCAGACGTCACGTTTCGCCTGAACTTTCCCATTGGGTTCAACAGTCAGCCAGTGCGTTCAAAAAGGTCTTGATATTACTACACCTTTCATGAATTTATCGTGTGTTATCAGCTAGTGTCCTGTCCCATTAATTCGGCGTATTGATCAAGACGTTAACTCATTGAATTCATTTGAATTTCTAGCCAAAACACTGTAAGTGAACTTCTGAGACAGCACCTAGAGTTGGTGTGTATTCGGCGTATTGCCCGGGTAATATTCAGAAATTCGCCAGCCCGCTGAAACCAGATCGTGTCTTTGAAATCCATAAAGTTCTCGATACGTCCCTGCACGCGCCTGGCCGTTTCGGTCCTGGTGGTCCGGATCGGTGGAGGAGCCGCAGGATGTCCTCGGTTGTGATAGCATTACAGTGTCCCATCAGGATTGGATTAGGGCAGGCGCTTCTGGAGGGGTGAAAGCACTAAACTATTGATAATAATCATGTTTAATGGATTTGGAGGAGGCTGCCAGAGGCAAGTTTGGCGGATGCATTCTGCGCCATATTTTCTTCCGTAGCGAGTGAGGACGGCAACCGTGCCCATTTATGAATACGAGTGTCGAGATTGCGGTCGTCAATTCGAAACAATCGTCTACCGGACGTCCAGTGCCGTCACCTGCGATTCCTGCGGGAGTACCCGGGTGGAGAAACGCTACTCCGCCTTCGCGGTTGGAGCCAGCAACTCCCTGAGCTCGGAAGCGCCGCCCGGCTGCACCACTTGCGGCGCCGAACGGCCGGGCATGTGCCGGCAGATGAATTGAGCCGCGCCGAGCGGAGGAGATAGAGTCCTGAACAAGTGGCGACCCATCACGGCCGGAGTGGTGCTCCTGCTGGGGTGGATTCCGTTGGGGCAATCGGCCGATGGGCCGGTCTTGGTGGAAATTCCCTCCAAGGCGTTGGTGCCGGGAGACCTTCTGCAGGTTCGATTGCACGCCCAGAGTCCCATCAGCCGGGTCGAGTGCTCCTTTATCGAACAACAGGTGCTGTTCTACCCCCTTGGGGACGGGAAACGCTGGGAGGCTCTTGCCGGGGTTGATCTGGAGAGCAAGCCGGGCCTCCATTCGTTGGCCGGAACGGTATGGATGACGGACGGTCGATCCAAGCCGATCCGAAAGAGTCTCAGGGTGCTGCCCAAGAAATTTCCGACCCAGCGGATACGAGTCCAGCAGAAGTACGTCACCCTCAACCGGAAAGACTCGGAGAGGGCTGCCCGAGAGCATCGGCAGTTGACCGAAATCTGGCAGTCGGCGACGGCTCGAAGGATGTGGGCGGAGCCGTTTATCAGGCCGGTGTCGAGCAAGCGGGCCAGTGGTTTCGGCAGACGCAGAATCGTCAACGGAGAACCTCGCAGCCCGCACTCGGGAGTCGACCTGAGAGCCACCACCGGAACTCCCATCCGGGCTGCCAATGCGGGCAGGGTGGTGATGGCGAAGGATCTGTTTTTTGCCGGCAAGACCATCATTCTGGATCACGGGCTGGGACTCTATACCGTCTACGCCCACTGCTCGAAGATACGGGCCAGGCCGGGAGACCAGGTGGCGCAGGGCCAAATCATCGGGGAGGTCGGCGCCACCGGTCGGGTGACCGGCCCCCACCTGCACTGGGGCTGTCGGATCAACGGTGCACGTGTCAATCCAGTCAACCTCACGACATTGACGTCCGACCCGTAATCAGGTTCCGGGATCGCCACCACCCACCCCCAGGACGAGTAGCGCCTCGCCAGCTAAAAGAGCGGCGTGCTGCCGGTCTCCATCGACGACGGGCGGCAAGGGCGCCGACCTGCCGGATTGAATCACGACCATGGAGTGGCGACCCATAATCGGGACCAAACCCGTCATCACTCTGACTACCGACTTCGGGGTGGGGGACCCCTACGTCGGCATGATGAAAGCAGTCATTCTCTCGATTGCTCCAGATGTCAGGATTGTCGACCTGACCCACGGCATCCGTTCCCATGATGTCACGGAAGCCGCCTTGGTGATCGGGTCCAGCTACGCTTATTTCCCCAAGGGCGCCATACACGTGGTGGTGGTGGACCCGGGAGTCGGCAGCGGCAGGCGCCCGCTGCTGGTCGCTACCGAGCATGCCTATTTTGTGGCTCCCGACAACGGTGTGCTGAGCGAGATCTATGCCGGCTCCCCGCGGATGGCCTGCCTGGAGTTGACGGCCCCGCGGTTCTTTCGCCACCCGGTCAGCGACACCTTTCACGGACGGGATGTCTTCGCTCCGGTAGCGGCTTGGCTCAGCCGAGGGGTTGAACCCGAGCGATTCGGCAGTCTGGTCCAGAACAGGGTTGCCCTTCGCCTGCCGGAGGTGCGGAGATCGGGACGGGATGGTTTGGCGGGAACGGTTCTGCGCGTCGACAAATTCGGAAACCTGATCACCAATCTCCGGGCCGAGAAATACCGGGAGCGGTTGCAGGCCGAAAAATTCGTGCTGAACATCGGCGGACACCAGGTCCACCGCCTCTGTCGGTCCTACCGCGAGGCCGAGGGCCCCGAGCCGTTCGTCATCTGGGGCAGTCTTGGTCTATTGGAGATATCCTGCAATCAGGCCTCTGCAGCCAAACGCCTCGAGGCAGGCGTGCACGACCCATTTGAATTGAGCTTCGAGTAAGGTTCGGAACTCTCGACCCGCGGGCAGGGACGGCTTCCATGCAACCGACACCGGCAACCGAAAGGCTGAAGAACCTGCTGATTCAGCCGGAGGTCACGTTGGACCTGGCAGCCGCGGCTTTGCAAATCGCCTCGGAAGAGTATCCCGAGCTCGACGCGGCAAACTACCTGGCGCGCCTGGACCGGCTGGCCGAGCGAGCAGCGGCCCAGTTGTCGCTTTCGGTGGAACCGGATGTCATCGACAGCCTGGACAGCATCAACCGCACCTTGTATCGCGAGGAAGGGTTTTCCGGAAATTCCGACGTTTACTATGACCCCCGCAACAGTTTCCTGAATGAAGTTCTCGACCGCCGCACGGGAATTCCCATTACCCTGTCCATCATCTACATGGAGGTGGGGCGACGGCTCGGACTGGATATTCGTGGCGTCGGCTTGCCGGGCCATTTTCTGGTGAAGTGCGTCGCGGCAAGCGGCGAGTGGCTGATCGACCCCTTTTTCGGGGGGAAGACGGTCACCGAAGCGGAGTGCCGCCAGCGCCTGAAACGACTGCATGGAGAGAAGTTTTCCTTTCATCGCTCCTTTCTGGATTGCGTCAGCAAGCGTCAGATTCTGGGGCGTCTCCTGGCCAACTTGAAGATGATCTACCTGGTCCAGCGGGATTTCGGAAGAGCCCTCAACGTGATCGAAAAGATACTGCTCATCTTTCCGGATGCAGCCGCAGAGATCCGGGACCGCGGCTCCGTCTCTTTTCGGCTCCAACATTTTTCCGCGGCAATACGGGACTGGAATCGCTACCTGGCCATGAAGCCCCAGGCGTCAGACGTCCAGGAGGTCAAGCAGAACCTGAAGGTGGCTGCAACCCAAATCGGTCTTCGCAACTGAAGGGGGCGACCGATGGGAGGTGGTGGGTCGGGGAAGGGCGCCGGCCGCCGTTGAGACCGGCCCGCATTTCTCGCCAGGCCGCCGAGCATTCGCAAGAAAAGTGTTCGTCCGGGAAACGCTTGGGAGTGACTGCCGGCTCATTCACAACATCGGACCGGCACGCCAGAGGGCGAACTCGCGGTGTCCGGTGATCTCGTTCTTGGCGTGCCTGCCGGAGGCTACGGCCAGGATTGTTTCAAAAATATGCCGGCCGACCTCGTCCAGCGATTGGGTCCCATCGATGATCGTGCCGGCGTTGATATCCATGTTCTCTTCCAGGTGCTGGAACATGCGGCTGTTGGTGGCTATCTTGAGGACGGGGACGATGGGATTGCCGGTGGGAGTCCCTCGCCCGGTGGTGAAACAGACGACATTGGCGCCGCTGGACACCAACCCGGATACCGATGGGGTATCGAACCCGGGTGAATCCATGATCACAAAGCCGGATCGATTGATTCTTTCGGCATAGTTGAAGACTCCCTGCAGCGGAGTGCTCCCTGCCTTTCGAATGGCCCCCAGCGATTTCTCCACGATGTTGGATATCCCGCCCGCGATGTTTCCGGGTGAAGGATTCTCATCCAGCTCTCCTCCCAGGGCAGCCGCATAGGCCTTGTAGCGTTCCAGAATTCGCCACAAGCCCTCGGCGGCCTGGCTGGAGGCCGCACCCTTCATCAGCAGATGTTCCGCCCCGTAGATCTCCGGGGTCTCCGGCAACACGGTAGTGCCGCCGCAACTGACGATCAGGTCGCTGGCCCTTCCCAGAGCCGGGTTGGCGGATATTCCCGAGTAGGCATCCGACCCCCCGCACTGCAGACCCAGCAGCAGATGTTTGGCGGAGACGCTGGTGCGCCGGCATTTTCGGGCCCGCTCCACCAGCTCCTCCACGATCTGAATGCCCTGCTTCACGGTCGGGGTGGTGCCTCCGGCTCCCTGGATGGTCAAATAGCGCACCCGGCCCCGGGTATGGGTCTGCAATTGAAGGGGAAGGCTGGAGTGGCACCCCTGCACGCATTCCACGTTGCTTTCCTCGCAGCCCAGGCCCACCACCAGGACAGCGGCAACGTTGGGGTGGTACATGATCCCGTTGTAGACGCGCATCAGTTGGGCGATGTCCTCCCCCTTCTCGCCGCCGCATCCCTCCTGGTGAGTAATGGGTATGACCCCGTCGAAATGGGGGTCGTCCTGAAACCGTTGCTCGAAATGTCTGGCGATGAGCTGGCTCGGATGGCTGGAGCAGATCACGGTTGAAAGCACCACCACGTAGTTGCGGGTGCCCACGCCTCCCCATTCTCTCCGGTAACCCTGAAAGCTTGGAACCTGGCTGGCGGGTCGAAATCGGACCGGGGTGGGGTCGATTCCGGTCGGTTTCCGCCGGCCCTTGGTGTCCGGGACCATATTGTGATTGTGGACGGTGCCGCCCTGGGAAATGGGGCAGGTTGCAAGGCCGATGACTTCTCCGTAACGGAGGACGGTCTCACCGGAGGCGATCCCTCTCAATGCGATCTTGTGGCCCGGTTGCACCGTTTGGGTGACCAGCAGACGAGTGCCGTTGGAGCTCAACAGAGTGCCCTTGCCGATGGTGGCCTTGGCCACGGCCACGTTGTCGCCGGGATGAATGACGATGGCCTTATCCGAAAGCCTGGCTTCGCTCATGACAATGGGTCCTTATGGGCCAGGGTACTCAAGCCTCTGCAGGGTTGGGATTGCAGACAGGATGGTAAGCCCGTTCCAGGGGCTGATGCCACACCCCGATACCGGCGGCCATCATACCAGATGGCCTCCGGCTCACGGGAGTGAAATCGCTCCCGAGGGGGGCAGGGGGACTGCGCCGCAGGAAGCCGCGGGGCCGCAGGAGGTATCCCCTCACCCGGAGGAGCCCGAGCCGTCCACCGAATAACGGAGCAACCCCTTGACCTCTTCGGGTAGGCGTTCGAATACCGATGGCGTCAGGGAAGGCACCTCGGCGTTGGCTCCACCGGTAGCGTCGACGATATCCTGCCGGTCGACGGTGCCCGGGCGGAGAGGGTCGAGGTTCAACCACCAGGGCGCATAGCGCACGATGACCGCAACCCGGTCCCGATCGGTTCGATTGGTGGCCACGGCATGCCACAGGCGCGCATCGCAGACGGCGACGGTGCCGGCGGATCCCAGCAGGCGACATTCCTCCGGATGGGGAGCGTCGGGATCGATGCTTCCCCCTTTCCGGGGGTGGTCAGGCTTGCGGTGGCTGCCGGGGACCACAATGGTAGCGCCGTTTTCTTCGGTGAAATCGGTCAGCATCCAGAAGGTCACCAGGTGCATGAGGAGGTCGGGGTAGGGAGCCGGAATGCAGGCAGCGCTACCCTGGTTGTAGGGCCAGTCGGCGTGGAATGCCCCCCGGGGGATTCCCGGGCCATTGACCGAACCCGTCAGCATGGAAATGCGAACGTGGGAGCCCAAGAGAGATTGGGCCAGCCCCAGGACCCGGGGGTGGGCCAGGAAGGGCGCCAGGGCCTGATTCACTCTCAAGAACCCGGGGACGTGCCCGATGGGCATGGGCATGTCGGTGTGCACTCTGACATCTCTGGCAACGCTCCGACGCAGGTCGCCCAGTTCCCCCGGGGGAAGCACCCCCGGAATGAGGCAGTAGCCTCGCTCGTCCAGTTGCTCAGCCAATGCGGTGTGGTTTGCGTTCACTCCTACCTCTTCCAGGTTGCAATCTTCGACCCGGGGTTCTGGTGTCGATTGATGGAATAAAGCTTGGCGAGAGATGTGGGCTAAACCCGATGGGTGGTCTTGACGGCTTCCAGGACTTCTCGATCCTTTTCCAGGATGGCGGGGTTGTCATTGCAGCAACTTCCGGACGCGGCTGAGTCTTGAATCACCGGCAGTGTCAACTGGTGCCGGGTCGTCTCCAGGGGAACCTGCTTGCCCTTGGCGAAGATGTCATGTCTCCCCCGGGTCTTGTGCCATTCCGCCAGGGTGGCGGTTTGGTGCATGTTTTCGATGATCTGCCTCCAGCCGACCCCGGTGTTGTAGGCACAGAAGGAAATTTCTCCCTCCTGGGTGCCATAGGGAATGACACACATTTCGGTGCGCCGGAAATCATAGGTCCACAGATCCTGGAACCACATGCCCTCCACGCACAAAACACGCCAGTCGTCCTGGTCGCTGCGGGTCTTCATGCGGTCATTGCGGTCGCTGTCCGAACGCGCCGAGCTCGGCTTGAACAGGTTGACGATTTGCGAGATCGGAAATCCCCTGGGAGCCAGGTCTGCCTTGAAGTTGCGCAGGATGGCCAAAGCCAGTTGGGCCCCGGTCAAGGCCTTGCCGCGAGCGGTGTCGGTAATGACGGCCACGTCCCGGATGAATTGTTCGTAGTCGAAGAACTTGAACAGGGGTGTCCATTCGCGGGTGCGGCGGTTGACCACCAGCAGGCTGAAGATGCCGCAGTTGGGGTGGCAGTTGCAGGCGCTCCATCCCCAGGAGGCATCCGCCCCCTGCAGCAGATCCATCACGCTGGTGAAGGCGCTGTAGGAAGACAGGGGAAACCAGTCTCGCAGCGGCTGCCAGTCAGCCGACAACTGCCCCTTGAGATCCTGGGTCATTTGAGACAGGGTGTAGCGTTGCGCGTATCGGGTGCTGTCTTCGACGTCTTCATCCCGACCGGTGAAGGACACGGGTTGGAAGGCGATGGTCTGAATCTTGTCGACGTTGCGAGCGGCAAAATCGACGATGGACCCGATTCCCTGGTTGTTGACGCCGTTGACGATGGTGGTCACCAAGGTGGTCTTCATGCCCACCTTGGCCATGTTCTCGATGGCCTGCAGCTTGACGTCGAACAAATTGCCGACGCCGCGGTGACTGTTGCTTGCTTCGCAGGTGCCGTCGAATTGCAGGTAGGCTCCGTGAAGGCCGGCCTCATGGGCCTGCTGGGTGAACTCCTCGCTCTGTGCGAAGCGAATTCCGTTGGTGGCCGCCAGAACTCGATAGAATCCGATCTTCTTGGCGTAGGCGACGGCTTCGATGAAGTATGGGGACAGGGTCGGTTCTCCCCCGGAGAAAAGAATGATCACCTGGCGACGTGGCTTGTAGGAGACGGCACGGTCCAGAATGGCCTTGATGTCTTCAAACTCCGGTTGATGAACGTAGCCGACCTGATTGGCATCCATGAAGCAGGGATTGCACATCATGTTGCATCGGTTGGTCAAATCCACCGTCAGCACGGCGCCCCGTCCGAACTTGATGCTGGAGTTTCCATGGCGATGGACGTGGTCATCGTCGGAGCAACGGAAATCCCGTCCGAAGAAGAGACCTTCGATTCGGCGGGTAAATTCGGGGCTGGTGGAGAGCACGTCTTCGAAAGGCCCGTGCTTGTCGCACACCTTTCTCATGATCACCTTGCCGCCCTCTTCCAGAATCTGGGCCTTGATTTCGCCCGGGTGTCCCGACATCAGGGTGGAGAGGTCGGCTTCGCCGTTGATGATGGCATTGCGGACCTCGGGCACGCAGCGCGGGCACAAGGAGTCGGTAATCCTGGGGAATCCCAGGGTGGGAGCCGAGCGTTCGCGGCTCTTGAGCATTTTGCCTGGAGCCCAGCGAGGGTTCGGGAGTTGTCCCTCCGGGAGGCTTCGATTGACGGCCTGGAAGGTCTTCCAGGTCAGATCGGCTACACCGGAGAGAAAGGACGATCCCGAAAGCTGGTGCCACCAGCTTCGGTTCCGACCCTCTCTAAACATGTGGTCTGTGTACATCAATGCCTCCGGGACTGAGGGAATTGAGACCGCACACTATCAAGGCAGGATGATTGGGGCCGTAACCGAGTCACAGGACTTTGGTTAGCCCAAAACAGGCTACCAACTTCGAGTTGGAAATGTCCAGCAAAAACTGT
The DNA here is from genome assembly GCA_963665655.1 of Terriglobia bacterium. Classification (GTDB taxonomy): domain Bacteria; phylum Acidobacteriota; class Terriglobia; order Versatilivoradales; family Versatilivoraceae; genus Versatilivorator. The sequence goes on along the minus strand of OY762429.1, from coordinate 188,147 downwards.
CTGCCGAGTACTCCGCGGACCCTGTCGACCAGCCGTGGCCGGACTGGCGGTCGGCGCCGCGGCTGCCGGGCGGGAAATGCGGGCTACGGTCCCTGGGAATGGAGCCGACGAGCGGGATTGAACCGCTGACCTGTCGATTACGAATCGACCGCTCTACCATCTGAGCTACGTCGGCCCGAGTCGGATGGGCTTGCCGACACAAGAAAATGCCCATCCCGAGGGATGGGCATCTTCAAAGAGGAGAGGGTTGACCAAGCAAGTCAATACCCACCGTTAATCGGTGACTATAGCGGGGTGAGGCACGGGTTGTCAAGCGGGAATTTGAACTTATTGGAATTGAGCAGGGAGCAGGAAGAAAACCTCTAAATGGATTAATATCTGTATCTTGAATCGTTCAATGGAGATCGCTACTTCATTTTCCTTGCATCACGGGGATTGAGTCATGACCAGGTTCGAGCAGGAAAAGTGGCAAGCCAGATACGCCGGGTTGCCTTCCGGTCGGCTTCCCCCCAAGCCTCCAGCCCGGTGGCTGCGCCGTTGGAGCCGGGTTGTTTCGCGCGGACGCGTGGTTGATCTGGGCATGGGACTTGGAGGCAACGCCCTGTACCTGGCTGCCCGGGGAGCTTCGGTACTCGGGATCGACATCTCGGAACGTGCCGTCAGGGCACAGCGTCAGACAGCCTTGAATCGTGGCTTGGGGCTCGAGCTGATCGTTGCCGACCTGGATGTTTTCCCGTTGCCGGTGAATCGTTTCGATGCGGTCCTTTGCTTTTTCTTTTTGAATCGCCCTCTTTTCCCCCAAATCAGGAAATGCCTCAAGCCCGGAGGTGTCTTTCTCATGGAAACCTTCGTGACCGATCCGCAACGGCCGGACAAGGATCAACCCCGCTATCGGCTCGCCGAAAAGGAATTGCTCACGGCTTTCGGTGATTGGGAAGTTCTCGACTATGCCGAGGGCATACACCCGGAATCCCCCCACTCGCAGGCGGCCACGGCCCGCATTTGCGCCAGGAAACCAGAGCCCGCATGTCGCCCAATGCCGTCGGGCTTCTGACGAACTGCGGGATTTTGGGGGTGGTCAAAGCAACTGGATCGGACCCGGATAGCGCGCGACGACTTCGTACGCCGTCAGGAGCGTAAGCCCTTCGATCTGGGCCTGCGCGATCAGGATGCGGTCGAACGGATCCTTGTGTATGGGAGGAAGCAGATCCACAGCCGCTGCGTGAGCGCCGGTTACAGGCAATTCCACATAACCGTTCTCCAGCAACCCCCGGCGCAGCAGGCGCGGGTCGGCGCTGAACTCCTCTTGACGGAGTCCCCTCTTGATGGCTACCTCCCAGAGCGAAGCGGCGCTAAAGACCAACTCGTTCTCCGGGTCTTCCAACAGCGCACGCGCATCGGTCGGCAATCGACGCGAGGCGCTCGCTGCCCAAAGCAAGACATGTGTGTCGAGAAGGAGATTCAACCGTTACCTTCGAACACGGCTTCGATCTCTTCGGAACCCATGCGGTCGAAATTCTTGGGTACCGAGATTTTTCCGGCCATGAATCCGATCCGACGGGCGGCCCCGGCGCTCGGCGCTTCCACGGCGACGACTTTGACGACGGGCTTGCCCGCGCGGGCGATAATGAACGGCTCGCCATTGGCGGCAGCCTCGACGAGACGTGACAGATGGGTCTTGGCTTCGTGCATGTTGAATGTACGCATGACCTGACTCCTTGAACTTAGTCTATATAACTTAGTCCATTATCGCAAGCTCCTGGAACTGCTGTCGTGGATTGTAGCGGTGGAAAATAGACACCATGCAGAACCAGAGCCTGTTGAATCGCCCCGCTTGGCGGCCCTTCGTGGATAACTCTTTTTTTCTGTTGTTTCAGGTACGGTGCTTAACGTATCGATCAAATAGCTCTTCACTCTCCACTCTTCACTCTCCACTCTCCACTCTTCACTTGGCCACACCGTCATCCCATACGACGAGGCGGCTCATAGCAGGCGAAACAGGGGCGCTCCAGACAAACCCCTTCCAAAGAGACCTCCCGATACGATACCTTGAGGCGGGCGGAACGGCGGCGCAGCCGGTCCAATTCTTGGGCAGGGGAAGGGAAGCCATGGCTTCGGTTGAAATTCTGCTGAACGGAGAGAGCCGAAAGCTGGAGGCCGGGACCACGGTGGAGGCGCTGGTCCGGGAGCTGGGCCTGGTTCCGGAGCGCCTGGCGGTCGAATACAACCTCCATATCCTCAAGAAGAAGCACTGGGCGACAACCGCCCTGGCCAACGGGGATCGGGTTGAGATCGTTCACTTTGTGGGGGGCGGTGCAAGCGCCGGTCCACGGTGGCGCCGTGGCTTTCATTCGACCGGCCCCAACCAGAGAGAGGCATCGTCACATGCAAGCTATTGAAGTACTCGGCAAGCAGGAATTTTCCTCTGAGAAAATGAAGAAGGTCAGCCTGTTCGACACGGCCAACCTCTTTTGCGATCTCTATTGCCTGCGCCCCGGACAATCCCAGAAGCCCCATACCCATCAGGGCGCCGACAAGATCTATTTCGTTCTGCAGGGACGGGGAACCTTTGTGGTGGGGGAGGAAGAGAAAGTGCTCCAGTCCGGAGAGATTGTGCTGGCTCCTTCCGGAGCCGTCCACGGCGTGACCAACCATACCACGCAACCCCTCAACCTGCTGGTGGTGATGGCTCCCAACCCGAACCGGTAGCCCGGAGGCTCGCGGAATCCCCGGGTTTGACCGCAGCCCACCTCATTTCGACCGCAATTTCCTTCCGATCAACTCCAACGCCTGACCCAGCTCCGGCACTCCGAAGAGTCTGCAGCAAAGCGCGTAGATCGAGACTCCGGCCGCTACCGAGAGGACAAGGATCAGGGCTTTCGGGAAAAGGGTGGCCGGCAAAATGGCGTCGGCCATCCATTGGTAAAGAGCGAAGGTGCCCAGCGCCATCACCAGAGAGGCCCCCAGGACCTTGAGGAAAGTGGTCAGGATCTTCGCCGTTTGCAGGGGGCCGGCGGTCTTCTGCAGCCAGTGGTAGAGAAGAAAAGCATTGAGCAGTGCTGCCAGGGAGGTGACCAGCGCCAGCACCCGGTAACCGAGGTGGTCGATGAGCAGCAAGTTGGCCGTGATGCTGAGGGCCACGGTTGCGGCGCTGATGAGAACCGGGATGCGGGGTCTATCCAGCGCATAGAAGGCCGGCACCATGAGCTTGATTGCCGAATAGGCAGCCAGGCCCAGAGAGTAATAGATGAGCGCCCACCCGGTCTCCTGGGTGTCGGCAGCGGTGAATCGTCCGCGTTCGTAGATCAGGGACACCACCGGATGGCTGAGGCAGATGAGTCCCAGAGATGCCGGAACGTTGAAGAAGAGCGAGAGGCGCAAGGAGGAGGAAAGGGTGTCGCGAAGTTGCTGGGACCGATGGTGCGTGGCGTGGGAGGAAAGGGTAGGCAGAGCCGCCGAAGCGATGGCCACTCCGAAGATGCCGATGGGTAGATACATCACGCGAAATGCCAGGTTCAGCCAGGTTATTGCCCCCTGCTGCTGGTAGCTTGCCAGCCATGTGTTCACCAGGAGGTTGACCTGGGTGGCGCCCAGGCCCAGGGCTCCCGGCCCCATCAGCAGCAGGATCTTCTTGAGGCCCGGATGGTCGAAGGAAAAACCCAGGCTGTAGCGAAAACCGAGTTTGAGGAGGGACGGGAGCTGAACCACCGCTTGTAGCGCCCCGCCGAAGATGACCCCTACGGCCATTCCCGCCACCGGGTCGATTCCATAGGCCGGCAGCAGCCAGTACAGCGAAAGCGCCACCAGAATGGATCCCAGGTTGAAAACGGCCGGCGCCAGGGCCGGAATGAAGAACTTGCCGTGACAGTTCAGCATTCCCATGGCGACGGCAGCCAGGGCCACCAGCAGCAGGAAGGGCAGCATGATCCGGGTCAACAGGACGGTGAGCTCGGACTTGCCCGGTTCGTCCTTGAATCCGCCGACGATGTTGTCCACCAGCCAGGAGGCATTGAAGATTCCCAGCAGGACGATCAGTCCCAGGACAATCACCAGGACATTGATGATCAGGGAGGCCAGACGCCAGGCGGCCCGGGAGCCCTGACGCTGCAGGATCCTGGTGAAAGTGGGCACGAAAGCCGCACTCATGGCCCCTTCGGCGAAGAGATCCCTCAAAAGATTGGGGATCCTGAATGCGGCGTAGAAGGCGTCGGTTTGGAAGCGGGTGAACAGAGCTGCCAGGATGGTTTCCCGCACCAGTCCCAGGATCCTGCTGATGATGGTCGCAAGGCTGATCAGCCCGGCGGACTTGACTAGCGGAGGGGACTCTTGGGTCATCAGGGCAACCGCCGGGGAAGTGAATGCAAGTTACTTCATCAGGTCTTCAACTTTTCGTTGAAGTTGTCTGAGAGACTTGTTCATTTCCGGCAGCTTGGTGAAGATCGCCGAACACTTCAACCAAAGCCGGTTGTCAATGGCGGGATAGCCGGAGACCAGTTTGCCCGGTTCGACGTCGGAGGGGATTCCCGTCTGGGCGGTTGCGATGGCGCCGTCGCCGATCCGGCAATGGCCGGCCACGCCGACCTGACCGGTCAAGATCACGTCGTCACCCACGTCGGTGCTTCCGGCGAGGCCCACCTGGGCGCAGAGAAGGGTGTTGCGACCCACCCTGGAGCCGTGTCCCACCTGGACGAGATTGTCCACCTTGGCTCCCTTGCAGATGCGGGTCTCGCCCACGGCCGCCCGGTCCACGGTGGCGTTGGCCTGAACCTCGACCTCATCCTCCAGAATGACGGGACCGGACTGAGTGATCTTGGCGTAACTTCCGTCCTCCCGCTTGGCGAAGCCGTAGCCGTCGGCGCCGATGACCACGCCGTTCTGCAGGGTCACCCCGTTGCCAATGGAGCAGTTCTCGCGAATGCAGGCATGGGAGTGGGCCGTAAAATCGTGGCCGATAGTCACGCCGGAATAGATCACCACATGAGGATGCAACACGACGTTGTCCCCGATGACCACATCCCGGTCGACAATCGCAAAGGGCCCGATCGAGGGGTTGCTGCCGATCACCGCGGTGTCGGCAATAACGGCCGTCGCATGGATGCCCGGCGGCGGAAGCGGGGCCTTGTAAAACAGATCGATCGATTGGGCGAAACTCAGGTAGGGGTTGCCGGAGCGGAGCGTGCTGACGGTCAAGGGGGGAAAGTCCCTGGAAACGATGATGGCCGAAGCCCGGGTGGAACGAAGGCTCTTCCGGTATTTGCGGTTGGCAAGAAAAGTCAGCTCGCCGGGCCGGGCGTCGTCAATGGGGGCGACGCCGCTGATAGGCAGATCGCCGTCCCCCTCGAGGTCGCAGTTCAGAGCCTTGGCAATCTCGGCTAGAGTCATGGCGGGCAGGCTCGGGGCAGCTTCCGGCAACGGCTGAAATTATATTAGGATAACAGTGGCGTCAAGGAAACCCATGCGGCAATGATCAGCGAAATATCAGGATTCATCAACTACCTTGCGGTCGAAAAAGGGCTCTCCAGAAACACCTTGAACGCCTACAAGTCGGATCTGGCAAAGCTCCGGTTGTTCCTGGAAGCTCGGAAAATCTCTCTCGGATCCCTGACTCAGGGCCACCTGCAGGAATTTGTCCGAACGCTTCAGCGGAAACCGCGGGTCGGCCAACCCATTTCCGCCCGCTCCATTTCCAGAATCCTGGTCACGGTTCGCGGCTTTTGCCGCTGGTTGGTGCTGGAAGGAAAACGGACCGAAGACCCCTCGGAAAACCTGGAGGCGCCCGCAGTCTGGAAGAAGTTGCCCAAGGTGCTGTCACTGGACCAGGTGGAGAAGCTGCTGTCCCAGCCCGACCGGAAGAAGCCCCGCCGCCCCGGAGACAAGGCCATGCGGCTCAGAGACAAGGCCATGCTGGAAGTGCTCTATGCGACCGGTCTGCGCGTTTCCGAGCTCGTGTCCCTGCGGGTCAGGGACCTGAAACTGGAGGCGGGATATCTCGACTGTCAGGGAAAGGGCGGAAAGGTCAGGGCGGTTCCTCTGGGCAACTCCGCCAAGGAGGCCTTGGAGCAGTACCTGGATCAGGCCCGCCAGAGTATGCTCAAGGGGAGGGGCTCTTCCCTGATCTTTGTGACCAACCGAGGGCAGGGGATGACTCGCCAGGGGTTCTGGAAGATGCTCCGGCGTTACGGCGAACTGGCGGGGATCCGGTCCCCTCTCAAGCCCCATGCAGTACGCCATTCCTTTGCAACCCACCTGTTGCAACGGGGAGCCGACCTTCGGGCGGTTCAGATGATGCTGGGTCACTCCGACATCTCCACCACCCAGATCTATACCCACGTATTGAAGGAACGCCTGAAGGAGATCTACCGGGAACACCATCCCCGGATCTAGTGTGCTGTCTCAGAAATTCATCTACAGTGTTTCGGCCAGAATTCAAATGAATTCAATGAGTTAACGTCTTGAATAATGCGCCGAGCCTTTTGCAAAAATCCTCAGTAAGCGGGATTTATTGCCGGGAAGGGTTGTGATCCCTGGGAGGTGGCGTTTCCACCTCAATTTCGCAAAACGTCGTTCAAGAAACCGCTGATTCAGGCGCCTTGCTCGAGTTCCTTGGGAGTGGCGGTTTCCGCCAGGGGAATCGAGACCAGGAAGGATGTCCCCCGGCCAACCTGGCTTTCTACGGCGATGGTGCCCTGGTGGTCCTCGATGATCTTCTTGGTAATGGACATTCCCAATCCGAAGCCGGTGCGCTTGCCCCGAGTGAAGAAGGGCTGGAAGAGGGTGGCTTGCAGGTGGGCGGGAATGCCGGCTCCATCGTCGCTGAGCCGGATGCAGGCCTGGTCCGCCCGTGTGTGGCTGCGAATCGAGAAGGTGCCCCGACCCTTTAGCGCATCCTTGGCATTGACCGCGATATTCAGGAGAGCCCTCCTGAATTTATCCTTGTCGATGGCAACCGGGGCATCGCAGTCGAGTGTCTGCACAAAACGGGTTTGGTTGTCTCGGAACAGGGCCTGGATCTCAATGCAGCAATTTCTCAGGACCTGATCGAGGTTGCAGGTTTCCACCGACATGGGGGTCTTCTTCTCCTTGGCGAAATGCAGTATCTCATCCAGCATTCGTTCCATGCGTTCGACCTCGAAATGGATGAATGCCAGGCACTCCCGCTTCTTGTCGGACGACAGGTCGTAGTCACTCAGAAGCGAGTTGAAACCCTTGATAACGGTAATGGGGGTTCGACAGTCGTGGACTATGGTGTTGACCATGGTGCCGACCGCCGCCAGCTTTTCCGTCTTGATCCTCTCCTCCTGACTCTGCCTGATGCGGTCCATCATGTGGTTGAAGTGGTTGGCCAATCCCTCCAGCTCATCGCCGGTCTTGACTTGAATTCGGTGAGAAAGGTCGCCCGCCGAGGCCTTCAAGGCTCCCCCGGCGATGGTCGAAACGGGGTCCGTGATGCGCTTGGCCAGGATACAGGCGCCCAGAATTCCCGCCACGACCGCCGCCAGACCGACCTTCAGAATGACAGCCTGAATCTCCCGGACCCTCTGCTCCATGCCGTCGGTCAAAAAGCCCAGGCGGACCGTACCCCATCGCAGCGCGGACTCGGACGACAGGACGGGAACCGTGAAATCAAAGACCGGAACGTCGGAAGAACCGTCACGCAAAGGATGATGGAGTTGACGGAACAGCGGTTTCTCGGCTTGCAGGGATTGCCGGGCCGCGGCTCCCGTCGGATCGGTATTGATCAAGGAGGCGTCTTCGGAATGGGCTGCCACCTTGCCTTCCTTGTCATAGACGATGGCATAGAGGAGCTGGCTCTCCCGCCGCGCCAGTTGTGCGTTGACCTGGAGCATGCGGTAATTGTAGGTCTGCAAATGGGTCAAATTGGCGCCGCTGGCGAAGATCCGGGCGATAGCGATGCCGCGCTGCCGAGTGTGGTCGCGAATCACATTGCGCATGTGGTGACTCAACAAGGAGATCGCCAGCAGAAGGACCGAGGCGAGCAGGAGAACGGTTGCCAATATCAACTTCATCCGCAGGTTGAGTCGGGGAAGAGCGCGCACCAAGCCTCCAACAGAGGGAGTCCCGTATGGCGATGCGGGGAGGGATCTGGGGAGGGCGGTATCTTAACACCGCCCATGAGACCGGTCAACGACTCCGCCGACACGATTCCGCCCACGACTCCGCCCCCTCACGGGCCCCTCCCAGAGGGGCTGTGGGGTGATTCCACGCCAAGTTTTCTCTCTCCGGGAGGGCTGATTCCAGTCGATTGGGGTGGTTTGCAAGCGGTTCGCGCCTGGAAAATGGGCCTGATGCGGGGGCTCTGACCCGCATGCCAGCCTGAATCCGGCAGCCTGGAAACCCCCCGGAGCCGAAAGTCGTTCATCATTCATCACTCATCATTCATCATTGTCCCCTGAATTCGGTAGCGTGGGGTCACCCTGAAGAGGGGCTGTGGGGTCGGTTTGGTTTCCCGGAATTCTGTGATACTTTGGGGCGCTTGTCTGACCGGCGCCGCAGGGAGCCAGCCCGCATTTCTCACCGTGGTTGGATAATCGATGGGGATTCTGAGCAGTGAAGCCATCATCCTGCGGACCTATCCGCTCCGGGAAACCGACAAGCTGGTGGTGGCCTATACTCGAAAGTACGGCAAGGTGCGTGGGGTGGCGCGCGGAAGTCGTCGAATCAAGAGCCGCTTCTCCGGTCGGCTGGAACCCTTGTCATGGGTGGAGCTGGTCGCCTTTGAGAGGCGTAATCGGGAGTTGGTGTCGATCGACAAGGTGGAGTTGCTGAAGGGTTATGGCTTGGCGATGCAGGATTACCAGGCCTACCTGCGATCCTCCTATATGTTGGAACTCCTGATGGAAACGGTCCCCGAACATGAAGCCAACGATTCTCTGTTTCGCCTGCTGTTGCATGTGCTACCGTTGCTGGGGGATAGCCATGAATCCCGGCTGGCCTCCGTCTATTTCCAGATCTGGCATTTGAAACTGGCGGGATTGCTTCCCAGCCTTACCGCATGCAGTGGTTGCGGTGGTGGCTTGAGCCCCGGCAGGGAAGCCTACTGCCGGCTCGATGCCCTCGGGCTTTTCTGCCGGGAGTGCCGGAAAGGGACAGGGCGCCGGATTGACGGAGACGTCCTGAGTTTGGCCGGTCTGATGGTGAAGAAGTCCCTGCCGGAGCTGGCAGGCGGGCGAGTCTCAAGGGAGGCCGTTTCGGCGCTCGATGCAGTCGCTGAGGAGATGGTTCAGTCCGGGTTCGAGCGGAAGTTCGATTCACTGTCTCTGCTAAGGCGGGAATCCGGGAATCGGTAAATCATGTGGTTCCAACAACTGTTCATGGAATTGCTGGCGTTCTGGGCCGAGCAAGGGTGTGTCATCCATCTGCCCTACGACGTGGAAAAAGGGGCGGGAACCATGAACCCCGAGACCTTCTTCCGGGTGCTTGGGCCTGATCCCTATCGAGTGGCCTATCTGGAACCCAGCCGGCGTCCCGCAGATGGCCGATATGGTGAGAATCCCAACCGGGTCCAAAAGCATCACCAGCTTCAAGTCGTTCTGAAGCCCAGCCCGCCCGAGGTGCAGTCTCTCTACCTGCAAAGTCTGGAAAAGATCGGTATTGACCTGCGTGGCCACGATATTCGATTCGAAGAGGACAATTGGGAATCGCCCACCCTCGGGGCCTGGGGAGCCGGCTGGCAGGTACTGTTGGATGGGCTGGAGATTACCCAGTTCACCTATTTCCAGCAGGCCGGGGGACTGGAGTTGAACCCGGTCTCGGTGGAACTGACCTACGGGTTGGAACGGATTGCGATGTTCTTGAGCCACAGGTCGGATGTGTTCGACCTGGAGTGGAATGCCAGTGTCGGTTATCGAGACCTCAGGCACGCGGACGAAGTCCAGTTTTCCCGTTACAATTTCGAATTTGCCGATATCGACCTGCACTTCGGTTGGTTCAACGACTACGAAAAAGAGGCGGATCGTCTGATAGGGGAGGGGTTGACCCTGCCGGCCTACGATTACTGCCTCAAATGCTCGCACACCTTCAATGTCCTGGATGCCAGGGGCGCCATCAGCGTCTCCGAACGCACCGGGATGATTCAGCGTGTGCGGGTCCTTGCCTGCCGCATCGCTCAACACTATCTGACCGGCGAAGACCATCCGTCGATGTCAGGGACCGGATAGGGACCCAAAGGCCGGACCTGATCTGAAGTTTCTGATTGGATAATTCGTTTTAAATCTATGGTATCAGAGTTCTTATTGGAGATAGGGTGTGAAGAGATACCGGCACGATTCCTGCCGGGGGCCTCGCAGCAATTGAAACGGAATATTCAACGGGTCCTCTCCGCTCATTCTCTGGGTTTTGACGAAATCGACGCCTATTCGACACCGCGACGCTTGATTGTCCACGCCAGTGGCGTAGCCACCACCCAGCCGGCCAGCAGCCAGGTAATCACGGGCCCTCCCTGGGCCATCGCCTTCGAGCGGGACGGCCGCCCCGCAGCCGCCGCCCTGGGATTCGCCCGCAAGCACCAGGTGGGGGTGGAGGCTCTTTCTCAGGTAAAGACAAAAAAGGGCAGATATCTCGCCTGCCGGAAGCAGGTGCCCGGTCGCGGGGCCGCCGCCATTCTGGCGGAGGAGATTCCCAACGCCATCAAGGGATTGGAATTGCCCAAGAGCATGAGATGGGAATCGAGCCGGTTTCTGTTTCTGCGGCCGATTCGCTGGATTCTCTGCCTTTTCGACGGGCAGGTCGTACCCGTCCGACTGGCCTCGGTCCGGTCCGGCGACCGAACTTACGGACACCGAATTCTGGCCGGCAACCGTGAAGCGGTGGTGACCAGTTTCGCGGATTATCGGCAGAAGCTTCAGGAGGCGGATGTCGAAATCGATTCGATGAAGCGGTTGCGCAGGATCCAGGCCGGTCTGGAGGCAGCGGCGCCAGGGCAGGGCGGCCATCTGGTCGAGGACGGAAGCCTGCTGCAGACGGTGGCCCACCTCAGCGAGCATCCCAGCGTGGTGTGCGGGGACTTCGACTCTGCGTTCCTGAAGCTTCCGGCAGAAGTGCTGATCACGGTGATGCGAGAGCACCAAAAGTATTTTTCGCTCCAGGACAGTGAGGGGAAACTGCTTCCGAAATTCCTGGCGGTGGTGGATTCGGACGGGGCCTTTTCCCCGCAAATTCAGGCCGGGCATGAGCGGGTGCTTGGAGCCCGCCTGTCGGACGCTGCCTTTTTTTGGGAATCCGACCTGAAGGTTTCCCTGCAGGACCGCGTCGGTCTGCTGAAAAAGATCACCTTTCAGAGAAACCTTGGCACCCTATATCATAAGACTCTAAGGATAAAAGCTTTATCGAAGTTTATGGTCCAGAGGATCCAACAACCCGAACTCCTTGCTCCGGTGCAGCAGGCCGCCGAGCTGTGCAAGGCCGATCTGACCACCGAGATGGTTCGGGAATTCAGCAATCTGCAGGGGGTCATGGGAGGACTCTACGGCCGCGCCCAGGGCATCGAGGCTGGAGTGTCGGAGGCGATATACGATCACTACCTGCCGATCGCCTCGGAAGACGGCGTGCCGCGCGGGCTTGCCGGTGCGATTGTCGCCATGGCCGATAAGCTGGACACACTGGCGGGAGCCTTCTGCCTGGGCCTGGTGCCCACCGGATCGCGGGACCCGCTGGGGTTGCGCCGCCAGGCCATGGGGTTGGTCCGTATCCTGCTGGTGAAGGAGCTGGACCTTTCCTGCGAAGGAATGCTGGGCAAGGCCTATGAGGGAGTTCGCAGGTTCGCCGATCGATCGCTGGAGGAAACCTCCCTGACTTTCCGGAACTTCCTGAAGGACCGGATGCGCTTCCTCTTTCGGGAGCAGGGGTTTCGCCATGATGAAATCAACGCGGTGCTGGAGGTGTGTTGGGATAACCCGGTGGAGATCCGGAAGCGCCTGGCCGCCATCGCCGGCATGCGCGAAAGCGCTGATTTTCAGTCGCTGGCGACCAGTTTCAAGCGCATCAGGAACATCCTGTCGAAAGCCGAGATCGATCCTCGAACGGCGTGCGCCATCGATCCGGCACGGTTTACGACTCCGGAGGAGAACCTTCTCTACAGCCAGGTGGTCAAGGTCGACCGAAGGATTTCGGGAGCTCTTCGCCAGGGGAGGCACGAGGCGGCTCTGGGCATGATGGCCTCGCTGAGGCCCGCGGTGGACTCCTTCTTCGACCGGGTGCTGGTGATGGATGAGGATCCGGGGGTGCGGAGGAATCGTCTTGCCCTGCTGGCATTTCTCCTGCAGACGTTTCTGAAGGTGGCTGACGTTTCCGAGATGGTGACGTCGTGATGGGCTGATGCCGGCGCGTCGACCGGCATGTTGCGAGAGGGAACGGGACTGGATTGGTGGCGATTGAATCGGAGAGTGACAATGGCTGAAAAGGCGGTTTACTTTTTTGGCGACGGCGAGGCCGACGGGCGGGCCGACATGAAGGACCTGCTGGGCGGCAAGGGAGCCAATCTGGCGGAGATGACCAACCTCGGCCTGCCGGTTCCCCCTGGATTCACCATCTCGACCGAGGTCTGCGCCCACTACTACAGGGAGAATGAGCAATATCCCCTCGGTCTGCCTGAAGCGGTTGCCCAAGCGCTCCATAAAATGGAAGCGCTCATGGAAATGCGGTTCGGCGATGCCCAAAATCCCTTGCTGGTTTCGGTGCGGTCAGGGGCCCGGGCCTCGATGCCTGGAATGATGGACACCGTGTTGAACCTGGGTTTGAACGACAGGACGGTGGAGGGACTGGCCCTGCGAACCGGCAATGCGAGGTTTGCCTGGGATTCCTATCGGCGATTCGTCCAAATGTACGGCAACGTCGTGCTTGGGATGAAGCCGACCCGAAAGGATGAAGTCGATCCCTTCGAGCGCATGATCGAGGCGAAGAAGGAAGCGCGCGGACTGGTCCTGGATACGGAATTGACCACGACCGATCTTCAGGATCTGGTGACTCTTTTCAAGCGCGAGATCAGACGGCGGGCGGGCGTGGACTTTCCCGACGATCCCCGTCAGCAGCTATGGGGCGCCATCGGAGCCGTATTCGGCTCCTGGATGAACCCGCGTGCTGAAGAGTATCGAAGGCTCAACGGAATTCCGTCCAGTTGGGGAACGGCCGTAAACGTGCAGGCGATGGTGTTCGGGAACATGGGATCCGACTCCGGATCGGGCGTGGCCTTCACCAGGGACGCGGCAACCGGGGAAAATGTGCTCTATGGGGAGTATCTCGGAAACGCTCAGGGGGAGGATGTGGTGTCGGGGGCCCGGACTCCCGCCTCCATTGCCGAATTGGCCCGCGAGAGGCCGGAGCTGTATGGCCAGTTGGATCGAGCGCGCAGGATTTTGGAGAAGCACTATCGGGACATGCTGGATATCGAGTTCACCATTCAGCAGGGTACGTTTTACCTGTTGCAGTGTCGGGTCGGGAAACGGACCGCATTTGCCGCTATCAGGATTGCCGTCGACATGGTGGATGAAGAGCTGATCACCCCCGATGAGGCGCTCTTGCGGGTGGAACCGGATCAACTGAACCAGCTCTTGCGGCCGGTTTTCGATCCGGCGGAGAAATCGGCGGCCATCGAGCAGGGCCGCTTCCTGGCCAAGGGTCTCAACGCCGGCCCCGGCGCGGCCGTCGGCCGAGTCGTCTTCAACGCACCCGATGCCGAAGAGTGGAGGAGTCGTGGGGAACGGGTCATTCTGACCCGCATCGAGACCTCGCCCGAGGATATCAAGGGAATGAACGCGGCCGAGGGAATCCTGACGGCTCGGGGAGGCACGACCTCCCACGCGGCTCTGGTCGCCAGGCAAATGGGCAAGGTGTGCGTTGCCGGCTGCAGCGCCCTGGCCATCGATTACTCTCAACGCCACATGCGGGTCAACGGACGGGTCATCCGGGAGGGTGACTTCCTGTCATTGGACGGAACCACCGGTGAGGTGATCCAGGGGCCCATCGCGGCACGAGATTCGGAGGTCATACAGGTTCTCCTGCACCGGATATCCGACAAGAAGGAGGCCCAGGTTTACCGGCAATATCGGAAACTGATGGAATGGGCGGACAGGGTTCGTACCCTTGAGGTCCGCGCCAACGCGGACCAGGCGGACCAGGCAGCGGCTGCCGTCGCGTTCGGGGCAGGCGGCATCGGTTTGTGCCGAACCGAGCACATGTTCTTCGGCGAGGGAGAGATCGGCCCGATGCGGGAAATGATTCTGGCTTCCACCCCGGAAATGCGCGAACGCGCCCTGTCCAGACTCTTGCCCCTCCAACGGGAGGATTTCGAGCACATTTTCGAAGTGATGGAAGGCAGGCCGGTCACCATCCGAACCCTTGATCCGCCTCTCCACGAATTTCTGCCTCACGAGGCGCCGGCTCAGAGGCAGTTGGCGTCGGACATGGGTGTTTCCTTTGAGGCGGTCAAGGCGAAAGTGGATTCATTTCACGAGTTCAATCCCATGATTGGATTTCGCGGTTGCCGCCTGGGGGTCGTCTATCCCGAAATCACCCGGATGCAGGCGCAGGCGATCTTCGAGGCGGCCGCAAATGTAATCGGTCGAGGGAAGAAAGCCGTGCCGGAGATCATGATCCCCCTGGTCGGCAACGTCAAGGAACTGGACGATCAGGCCGGCATCGTGCGTCAAGTGGCCCGGCAGGTGATGGACTCCCGGAAACTGGAGATCGAGTATCAGGTGGGCACCATGATCGAAGTGCCCAGGGGGGCTCTCACCGCGGATGAAATTGCGCGTTCGGCGGACTTCTTCAGCTTCGGAACCAATGACTTGACTCAAACCACCCTGGCTTTGAGCCGCGATGATGCCGACCGGTTCCTGGTGCCCTATCTGCAGCGGGATATTTATCCCAGGGATCCATTCCAGTCCCTCGATATTGCCGGGGTTGGAGAGTTGATGAAGATTGCCGTGGCCAAGGGCAGGGCCACCCGACCTGAAATCAAGATCGGGATCTGCGGCGAACATGGAGGCGATCCCTCCACCATCGAGTTCTGCCATCAACTGGAGCAGGACTATGTCAGTTGCTCCCCGTTTCGTGTTCCCATTGCCCGTCTGGCTGCGGCCCAGGCGGCAATCAGGCTCGCTCACCCCTCCGCCGACACTTCCGAGGAAGCCAGGGCAGCCGCACGCGGGTAAACGATCAGCTATCGTCCCAAGGTTCGCCACCTGGACGGGAAGCCGATGTTTCTTTACTAGCCCGGGGAATTGGTCTAAACTAAATCTATCCGAAGGCATAAAGGCACAAAAACCGTTGTCGATTCCGCAGGTTCTACCCAGGAGCGATACCATGCTGCAACCAAAAGCCTACCTCGGGCTCGCCGTCCTGTTTTTTGCCGGCACTGGAGCGGTGAACGCTACCGAAACGTCCGCGTACTTCATCTCGGCCAAGTCGGGCATGATCAACTACGTGGAAGGTAAGCCTACCGTAAGCAATCTCGAAATCTCCCAACCACGCGAGATCGTGGCCCGGCACCAGCTCGTCAAGGGGGATGTGCTGCAGACGGAAGCGGACCAGAGGGTGGAAATGCTGCTGAACCCGGGAACCTACCTGCGGGTGGCGGAAAACAGCCGGGTGCGGGTTGTGGCGACCGGTTTCGAAGACATGCGGTTTTCCCTGGAAAGAGGCACGGCCATCCTGGAATCGCTGAGCCTGCGCCGCAAGGTCCACCAACTTCATATCCTGACGCCGTCCGGAGATCTGAGAGTCCTCAAGAAGGGGTTGTATCGCTTTGAAGTCGGCGCCGCGGGCGAGGTTCGGGTGACGGTCCATTCCGGAAAGCTGAGATGGATGCGGGAGCAGGCCAAGATCGCGGTTCTGAAGTCGGGCAAGTCCTTTGATTTGAACCGTTCCGCGAAAAGGCGGTTGCACTTCGCCAAGGTGGGGAAGGAGCCCTTCGACGATATCGATCTCTGGAGTCGAGAGCGGGCGGTCGCATTGATCGCGGCCAATGCCAAAATTCCCTCGTGGATGTCTCGGTCGGCCTTGTCCAGGTATGGCCTGAGGTCGAACGGGGGATGGATCTACGACCCGTTTTCCCGGATGTTCACGTTCATTCCCTTCCACACCCTGCTGAGGTCTCCCTACGGTCTTGCCTACGGCAACTATTGCCCGACCTGGCGGTCGTACGGTCCCGTCTACGCATCCAGAGGGTATCGCGGTTCCAGCCTCAGCAACGCGGGCTCCACAAGCTATACACCCGCCACAACCAGCGTGCACCGATCTTCGGCAGCCACTTCCACCTCCACCAGCAGTA
Source organism: Terriglobia bacterium (assembly GCA_963665655.1). Lineage (GTDB taxonomy): Bacteria > Acidobacteriota > Terriglobia > Versatilivoradales > Versatilivoraceae > Versatilivorator. Next base: position 171,862 of record OY762429.1, on the reverse strand, counting down.
TCTCTGCCGGTTCAGGGGCCCAACAGAGCCGTGGCGCTGCCAGCAGCGGCATTCGCGGGAGGTAGCCGCCTGGCCCGCATTTCTCGCCAGGCCGCTGCATACATAGCGAAACGCATTTTTCAACCGTGTCACGTTCGACCCGCTGCGCATTGGGGTGCCTGCTGCCGATCATCCTGGTCGGAGTCCCCCTGAACCTCTTGACGGCCGAAGGTCCGATCAGCCGGGAGGAGCTTCTGGCTCTGGTCACCACGACACGCATCGGAGCGGTGACTTCGCAACGGGTGGTGGAGTTGATCCGGGAGAGGGGGATCGGATTTCGTGTCAAGGACATCCTCCTGCAGGAACTGAAAGCTCGCCAGGCCGATCCCGCCATCATCCGGGCAGTAGAGGAACAGCGCTCAACCGGACCGCCTGAATCCGTCCTGAGACCGCCGCCGGGAGTCGAGCCTCCGCCGCCGGTCTTCATCCCACCTCCTGTCGAACCGCCGGCGACCGAGCCCTCGGCAACGGGTTCGGTGGCGACTCCCAAAGCGGCAGCAACTCCGGCGGCGGCAGCCGCCACTGTGCCGGCCGCGACGACTGTGCGCTCCGGATTGCCGGACCGGGAAACCTGGCCGCAATTCCTGGAAGAGGTGCGCAGCACCGCCATGGCCTACACCGAAAACCTGCCGAATTTCATCTGCACCCAGATCACCCAGCGATACCTTCGCCGACTTCCGAAAACCGGTTGGGTCAGGGTGGATAATTTTGTGGCTGAGCTTACCTATTACGACAAGCAGGAGCACTATAAGCTGGTGTCGGTCGGAAATCGCACGGCGGCCTCCGATGCCACACTGGAATCACTGAAAGGGACGACCTCAACCGGTGAGTTCGGCTCTTCCTTGAACTACCTCTTCGACCCGGCAACCGGTACCCAATTTCGCTTTGAGGGAATCGACCACAGCCGGGGCTCGCCCACGGTGCGTGTCGGTTTTCGCGTGCCCAAGAAAACCTCCAAGAGAAGTATCATTTTCAAGGAAGGGACCACGGAACTGGGCGTGGTCACGCCCTACCGGGGGCGATGCTGGATTGACCCGGATTCGCTGCAGGTCGTCCAGATCAAGGAGCGGGCCTACAGAATTCCAGACACTTTTCCCATTACCCGCTCCGAGGGTTCCACCCAGTACGATCGGGTGGAGATCGCGGGACAGCAGCACTGGCTTCCGGTCCGAGCGGAGGTCCTCCTGGAGAATCGTACCGCAAGACTCCACACCCGGAATGTCATCCAATTCAAGCAGTACCGCAAGTTCGGCAGCGAGGTGAAGTTCCTGTCCGACTGATGGACAGGCCAGCCCGCATTTCTCACCAGGCCGCTGAGCCTATGGTAGAAAAGTGTTTGTCTTTAACATCTTGCAGCGCTTTGTTTGGAGTCTTCAGCGTACAGACCGTGCTGGGCGTGCCCTGGCTTGTCCTTTTCCCCTCAGCCCATCCATGCTCGCTCGACCGTAGTGACCGCGACGCTCTTCGCTCCCGAGCACGCGCTGAGGGGAAAATTCCCGCGCCATGATCACGCCCCCTGGTGAGAAATGCGGGCTGGCGGGAAACGTTTCGGACCAATCCCCCGAGCCTTTTGCAAAATTCCGCAGACAAGGGTTTAGTGGATCGGGAGAGGGGACAGGAAATTCCAGGGGCAGGGCCGCTCTGTGCCTGAGTGGCCACAAGAGGCACAATAGCTGGAATCGCCAGGTCTCCAATCTCATTCAGGAATCAGGATTTCCAGAACGCGGTTCTCCTTCGAACGGCCACAAGAGGCACAAAAACGGGATTGGGTAAGACTGGGGCCTGATTTTGTGCCTTTTGTGCTTTTTGTGGTTGAGCCGTTCACCCCATTCACCTGGCAGCCTTCCCAGGAGGAGCCGGGGGAGAGGTGACTCGCGAGGCAAGTCCGCTCTTCTGTTGTTTTATGGAGATGCTCGATTCCGAATTTTGCAAAAGGCTCCCCCAAAAGAGTTTTCTACTGTCCCGCCTCCTTCAGGTAGGTGGCCGTGCGCAGGTAGTATCCGTCGGTGCTGACGGTGACGGCCCCCTGTCGGTCGGTGCGGAGAAGCTGCAAGGGGAAGGTCTGCAAACGCCTGACCACTTCAGGGTGAGGATGGCCAAACGGGTTGACCTTGCCGGCCGAAATTACGGCAACCACCGGATTCACTTGATTCAAAAAGCGTGAAGAGGTCGAGGTCCCGCTGCCGTGGTGGGCCACCTTCAAGACGTCCGATTGGAGGCGGGGTCCAAGCGCTGCGAGGCATTCCTCCGCAGGCTCCTCGATATCACCGGTCAACAGAAAAGACCGCCGGCCATAGGTCATTCTCAGAACAAGGGAGTCGTTGTTGATATTTTCGTCGGCAGGACCGCAGCCGGGGTTGAGGAATTCCAATCCGGAGCCATGAAGATTGAGGGTGTCCCCGGCCTGGAATACTCTGATATCGAGGCCGCGGGCCGACGCTTTCTGGAGCAGATCACGCAAATCGGGCACAACAATGCTGTCTCCGAGCCAGAACTCCTTGACCTCGAAGTTGTCCAGAATGAAGTCCAGCCCCCCCATATGATCCTGGTGAGCGTGGGTCAGGACCACCGCTTCCAACGATCGGACACCCCGGCTCCAGAGATAGGGCGCAACCACCTGCTCTCCAACATCAAAAGCCGTCGCCCCGATTTCGGATCGGTGGCCGGTCCCGGACCAACTGCCACCGGCGTCGACCAGAAGGTGCCTGTCGTTCGGCCAGCTTACCAGGAGGCAGTCTCCCTGCCGCACATCCAGAAAAGCCAGGTCCAACTCGCGCGATCCCGATTTGGCTCCCGGCGCCCCCGCCAGCAGGACCGCCAGGGAAGCGATCCAGATGGAGCCGCCCAACAGCCTCAGGAGTCGGGGAACTCCAACGGCCACCCACAGGGCCAGGGAGCCGTAATAGGCCAGCACCCAGCCCAGGGGAACCTGGGGCAGGGAAAATCCGAGCCAGGGGATTTCGGAAAAGGTGCGGTTGAGGCTCAGCAGGCATTCGGCCAGCAGTCCGCAGACCCAACCGAGCGCCCAGGAGGCCTGCGGGAATAGACTGGCCCAGGCCAGATAGGAAAATCCAACCGGAATGATCATGCCGACCAGGGGAATGACCAGCATATTGAGGAAAATGACCGGCAGCACCACCCGGTGAAAATAGACCATCAGGGGAACCAGGAGCACGGCCTGAATGGCAACGGAAACCAGGACAATGTCCAGAAGTCCCAGGAGGAGCCTGTAGGGCCAGACCATCAGACCGAGGAGGACGGTCGATCGCGGAATGCCCAAGGACTCCGCCAGCCTCGAGCCGCGGAGTCTCAAGGCGACCCGCCAGGCGGCCAGTCGAGGGGAAAAGTTGCGATCCAGATGGATGGATTCCAAAGACCGGAGAGCTTCCTTGCAGGGTTGAGTGGTGCGGCGCAGCAGGGGAAGTCCCACCACGGCGATCGCCAGGGCGGCCGAGAATGAGAGTTGGAACCCCGAGTCGTCCAACCATCCGGGATCTTTGAGCAGGACCCACCAGGCCGCCAGGCAAAGGGAGTGGAGCAGGTTGCGGTCCCGGTCGAAATAGAGACTGGTCAGAAACAGGCAACCCATGATCGAAGCCCGGTCAATGGCGACCTGTCCCTCGGCCAGGAGGTTGTAAAGGACGATCGACCCCATGGTCAAGGTCAGGGCCAACCAGCGCGGAAGCCTCATTTGCTTGAGCAGGGCAAAGACCATGGCAATCATCATTCCCACATGCAGTCCCGAGACGACCAGCACGTGATAGAGGCCGTTCAATCGAAAACGGGACCTGGTTTCCTCCGCAAGGTCACTGTCATCTCCGAGCAGTACGGCTTTCAGAACGGCCCTGGCCGGCTCGGATGCGGGGAGGGCATCCAGTGCGCGAATACAGCCTTGCCGCATTTGGTGGGCAAGGTCCTGCCAGGAGAATTCCGTTTGCCGCGGGCGACGGGTCAGCAGGAGTGGATCCTTCAGGTTGCCGGTCAGAAAGATGCCGCGCAGCTCCAGGTAGGACCGATAGTCGAACTGTCCCGGATTGTTGAAATTCTCCGGTCTTCGCAGGTAGGCGAGGATCTCGACCTGATCGCCGGCCTGTGCGGGTGGCCAGGTGTTGAAGGAAACGTCCGGGGGGAAGAGGTGAAGGCGAATCTTTCCCCGGGTCTCAAAGCTGTCGAACCGGTTTGCCAGGTGTTGAACTTCCACTTCCAGGTGGATACCCCCGGACTTTCCGTCCGAGACACGGACGCACCGCCCCCTCACCCGACAGGGAGCCGTCAGGTCCAGTGCGTCGGATCGGACCAAAGTCCGAAGGTGGTTGCCGCCGAACTGGAGTTCGTGGATGGCTTTCCAGCCCATTCCGGACAAGCCAAAAGCCAGGAGCACGACGATCCAGCAACTCCAGGCTCTTTTCCTGCTCCAGAGAATCCATGAGAGGCACAGCGTGAGAGCGCCGGCGGCCCATAGGGATTCCGCCGAGTTGGCGACCCGGGAATGAGCGGCAAGACCGAGACAGAATGCTGCCGTCGGCAACAGCAGTGGAGTGTGCGCCATCGTTTTGAATCGCCGGTTGCTCCTGCCTGGCAGGGGAATGATCCCGAGCGCCGGCGGCCAGAGAAATTTGCTATGATCGGCTCAGGGGACTTCAGCCGTTCCAGGGGCCCGGCCGGTTCGGGTTCAACGAGGGAGGAGGGTCTATTTCACACCGAGTCACCAAGCACATCGATTTTTGCTACGGCCATCGCCTGCTCAACTATGAGGGGAAATGCCGTTATCTCCACGGCCACAACGGCAGAGTTGAAGTGGAGGTTGTCAGCAACCATTTGGACCACCGGGGCATGGTCGTGGATTTCGGCGATATCAACAAGGTGATCAAGACCTGGATCGACGCCGAACTGGATCACAAGATGCTCCTGCATCGGGAGGATCCCCTGGTCGCCGTGCTTCGCCAGCATCGGCAACCCTGTTACCTGATGGACGCCAACCCCACAGCCGAAAACATCGCCAAGGTCATCTATGACTATGCGCATGCGCAGGGGTTGCAGGTTGCCGAAGTCAGGCTCTGGGAAACCCCGAATTCCTTCGCTTCCTTTGGTCGGCCGGCGCCGGGCTAGGGAGTTTGAAGAACGATTTTCGGGAAGAGGATCCCGGAGAAGACCAGCCAAGCTGCCAGCAGGGTAAGCGCAATGTTCAGCGTCTGACCGGACCAGTAGAGCAGCAGCGGTCGTCCCCCGGCCATCTGCCGCGCCAGCGCGCGAAAGTCGGATTCAAGTCCGATGCAAAGGAACGCCAGGCAGAACAACCAGGTGCGAATCGCCTTGGAGGTCTGCAGGGACTGGCCAACCGACTCGGTTCCCAGCAGGGGGACCAACACGAGCGATACCACGCAGGAGGTCGCGATGAAACCCATCACGAATTTGGGGAACCGATTCCAGATCTCAATCGCTCGGGGACGCCTGCCCTCGGTCGGCTCCACTCGTGTGACCCAGTAGAGGGCGATCAAGAGGGCTACCAGGCCGATGGAAGCGTTTTGAATCATCTTGATCACCGCGGCCGTCTGCATGGCTTGATCTCCCAACATCTGTCCGGCGGCAACCACCGCGCCGGTGGAGTCGATGGTCCCACCCAGCCAGGCGCCGGCTACAATCCTGTCCAGGTCCAACCAGCGGGAGACCAGGGGCATGAAGACCATCATGAGCACCGTGAAGATCAAGGTCATGGCCACGGCCAGCGTCAATTCCTCCTTCTTGGCCTTGCTGGCGCCGGCCGCGGCAATGGCCGCGGAGACCCCACAGACCGACGTAGCCGCGGCGATGGTTACGGTGAAGGACGGCGCCAGCTTCAGTCGCCGGTAACCAAACCAGAACATGGAGACCAGAATAATCGGAGTCACTCCCCAGGCCACCATGACCCCGTACCGGCCAAGGGTGAGGATGTTGCCGAATACGATCTCTGCGCCCAGAATCACCAGGCCGGTCTTGATGAACAGTTCCGAGCGTACCGCCGGTTTCAGCCATGAGGGAACTCCCAGCAGATTGCTCCAGGCCAGTCCGACCAGGAGCGCCCACAGGGCGTAGCTGAGGCCGTAAGCGGCCAGGGTTCGGTTCCCGGCGACGAGAAAGCTGAGCGCGGCCAGGCAGAACAGGACAGGGAATCCGACCGCGAAACGACCGGCCTGCCTGTGGATGGCGCCCACCGCCAGGACGGACAACCCTCCAAGCCCGATCATCAGGAGCAGCAACGGCGCCCCCGGTACCGCGGCCGGGACGTCACCGAGTGTCGACCACTTGGGAATTTTGGGAACCGCCGAAACCACTCCCAGAAACACCGCCCCCAACGCCAGCAGTCCAATCCAGACGGCCCACCAGTCCTCCAGGGTAACCAGTGATTTCCAGTTTCGCATCGGGCTCAATCCATTTTGGGCTTGGGGCCATAGTGGTTGAAAGAGGGAATCAGCGGACCGGCGGTAATGCCGCCATCGACCGAAATCACCTGGCCGGTGATCCAGTCGGTATCGGGACTGGCCAGGAACACTGCCGTCCGGGCTACGTCGTGGGGCGTTCCGAATCGGCCTAGCGGGGTGTACTGCATCCAGGCCTTGTAGAGCGCCGAGTCTGCGGCTGGTGGAGGATCCTTGGGAACCGGGACGGCTCCCGGAGCAATGCAATTGATCTGGATATTCCATTCGGACAAATCGAAAGCAGCCCCCCGGGTAAAGTTGATGATGCCGGCCTTGGTGGCTTCATAGAGTGATCCCTGGTGGGTGCCGCCGAGTCCATGGACGGAAGACATGGTCACGATCTTGCCGCCTCCTCGCCCGGCCATCAGCCGGGCTCCTTCTCTGACTGTCAGGTAGGTGCCGATCAAATTGGTCCGAATGACCCGCTCGAAATCCTCGAGGGTGGAATCGAGCAGGGGTCTGGAAACTCCGATCCCCGCGTTGGCGACCAGAATATCGAGACGGCCGAACAGGTCGTGGGTGGCTGCGAACAACTGCGTGACCTGGGCTTCATCCGAGACGTCGGTGCTCACGACTTCGGCCCGGCGCCCCAGGCCGGTCACCTTGGACGCCGTCTTCTCCGCTTCCGCCCGGTCGCTGCGATAGACCACCACGCAGTCCGCACCCTCGGCGGCAAAGGCCTCGCAGATGCCGGCTCCCAGGCCACCGGAGGCTCCGGTCACTACCGCTACCTTATCCTTGAGTCGCATCCTCTCTCCTTGAAGTCAGGTCTGTCCGATCCAGGTTGCTTCCGCCACTTCGCTCCAACGCTGGCGGATGGCATCGAATTGACGGGAGGGCAGGGGACCGGCTTCGAGCAGGGTGGCGTTCTGCCTCCACCTCCCGGGCGTCAGCGTACCCACGATGGCCGTGTGCACGCCGGGGGCGCTCAAGGTGAAGCGCAGCGCCGTCGAAATCGAAGTCTGCAGCTCATCCTTGATAAAGGGATAGTCCAACCGCTGGAGGCGATCCCAGTAGGTGTGGTGATAGGAATTCACCGGCTTCCGACCGGTTCTCCAGGCAGCATTGGCCAGAGGCCGCTTGGCGATCACGCCGAGGTGCTGTTCAAGGGCCAGGGGAAGGGCCAGATCCATCGCTTCCTGATCGGCAATGCTGATGGAAGTCTGCAAGCAATCGAAGGCTTGGCATTGCACCGCGTAATAGGCCGCCCGGCTGTCGCCGCTGTAACCGATGTAGCGGCAATAGCCCCGCTCGCGTGCACGCTGCAAGGTATCGATGACCGTTCCCTTGAGCAGTTCGTCTTCTGAACACGTGTGCAGTTGGATCAGGTCCAGGCAGTCGGTCCGCAGTCGCCGCAGGCTGCGCTGGATGCTGCCGAGCAGCGAATCCGGCCGCCAGTCTTCTCCCGGCATTCCCTCCGGATGGCCGCACTTGGTGAACAGGAAGTAGTCCCGGCGGCGTCCCGAAACGGCCCGTCCGATCAGCTCCTCGCTGGCTCCGTAGCACTCGCCGGTATCGATCAGGTTCAATCCTTCGTCCAACGCGGCATTGAGCAGGCGTGTCACCGTATTCAAGGAAGCCCCCGGACCCTCCAGGCCGATCTCGGCGCCCCCGAAACCGAGGATACTGACCTCCATGTCGGTTTTGCCCAGTCTTCTGGTCTCCATTTCCACCCCTCATACAGCGATCGGTTGAATAGGCTATCACAGTGAGCCTTTTGCAAAATTCCAAAGCCAACGGTTTTATGGACGCTCGGAACAGGTTTTGATTCACATGGATGCACAGGATGCACAGGATTTTTTCTTGAAACGGCCAGCTTGTAATCCTGAGCATCCGCAGGTCCGCACACGATCATTGCCGGAGCCGGCTTCTCGTGCAGCAGCGTCCCGTCCTGGTTATCCTGTGCATCCTGTCCATCCATGTTTATTGTGAGCCTTTTGCAAAATTCGCAATCGGGAATGACATTCTGGCGAGAAATGCGGGTCAAGCATCTCAGCCGCTGAGCAGGAGGGTTTCCGCCCGTTCCAGGGATTCCGGAGTCCCGTAGAGCACCAGAACATCGTCATGCTTCAACACCGTGTCCGCGTTCGGTTGCCGTCCGACGATGCCTTGCCGGCGAATTGCGGTGACCAGGATTCCCGCATCGGGCAGGCGCAGTTCGGCCAGGGAACGACCCACCGCGGCAGCTCCTTCCGGAAGGGTCAGCGTCTGCAATTGCTCCCGGAATGCATGGGACTCGTCCAGCACTTCGGCGTCTTCCCTGGGAAAGACGCTCCGGAGCATGCGGTAGCGCTGGCCCCTGATTCTGGCGACCTTGTGCACAATCCGAGAGATGGGCATGTCCAGCAGAAGCAACAGGTGGGACGCCAACATGAGCGCGGCTTCCAGGGAGTCCGGGACGATTTCGGTGGCGCCGGCATTCTGAAGGCTGTTCAGTTCCGTGTCGTCGCGCGTGCGAACCAGGATGGGCACGTCCGCGCGCAGCTCCTTTGCCGTCTTGACGACTTTGAGGGCGCCCAGGCTGTCGGAGAAGCTGATGACAACCACGCTGGCATTGGCGAGGCCGACGCTTTCCAGGACATCGCGTTGAGACGCATCCCCGAAGTTGACCGGATCACCGGCCTGCCTGGCGGTTCGTACACGATAGGCATCCAGATCCAGGGCGATATATTCGAAACCCTCCTGCTCGAGGATTCGGGCCAGGTTCTGGCCCACCCTGCCGTAGCCGCAAATGATGGCGTGCCTCCGTTTGGCTACGGCCTTGGTGCCAACTCGTTGAAGCGCCAACTGATGTGCCTCGGGATCTTCTCCGGAAATCAGCCATCCCGAAAGGGTCCGGTTATGGCGAATCAGCAGGGAGCTCAGGACCATGCTGACGACGATGCCCGCCAGCAGCAACTGGGCGACGGCCGGGTCCAGCACATTCTCCTGCAGTGCCAGCGCCAGGAGCGCGATGCCGAATTCGCCTCCCTGGGCCAGAACCAGCCCGGCGCGCAGCGAGGCATGCCAACCGCCAAGGAAAAAACGAGCTAAAATGCATATAATCAATCCTTTGCAAATTACTAGAGCCAACACCAGCAAGCTCACCGAGGCGATCTGGTCGGCCAGCACCAGAAAATCCAGCCGGGTACCGATGACGATGAAAAACAATCCCAGCAGGACGTCCCGAAAGGGTCGGATGTCGGCTTCAACCTGGTGCCGGTATTCGGTCTCCGAAAGCATCAGGCCGGCAAGGAAACCACCCACGGCAAGCGACATGCCGACGGCATGCATGAACCATGCCGCGCCCAATACGATCAGCAGCAAGGTCAAGGTAAAGAGTTCGGGGCTGCGCCTGTGGGCGACCTCGTGCAAGAGAGGCCGCAGCAACCGATGGCCCACTGCCAGAACAATGACCAGAGCTGCCACGGCTTCCGCCAGGGCCAACAGAATCTGGACGGGCAGCAGCCGATCCCCCTGGCCGGCCATGGAGATCAGCATGAGAAAGGCGATGACCGCCATGTCCTGAAACAGGAGCGTCGCCACCGCGCAACGGCCGTGGCTCTGGTCCAGCTCCAGTTGTTCGCGAAGCTGCTTGATCACGATCACGGTCGAAGACATGGCCACGGCTCCGCCCAGAATGACCGCGGAGGGGAGCGGGACGCCTGCCCAAGAGCCAACCGTTGCGGCAAGTAACGTGGTCACCAGAACCTGGGCGCCTCCAAGGCCGATCATTTGCCAGCGCATGGCGACCATTCGGGGCAAGGAGAACTCAAGTCCCAGCGTAAAGAGCAGGAAGACGACCCCAAACTCCGCCAGAAAACTGGTTTCGCCGGTTGAGGAAAACAAGCCAAAAGCAGCGGGCCCCAAGAGCATTCCCACCAGGATGTATCCGGGCGCCGTCGGAAGCTCCAGCCGCCTGAATACCGTGACGACCAGGACGGCGGATCCCAGAAGCAAAAGAACGTTTGCGAGGTCTATTTCATCCATGGTCCAAGAAGAAATTCAAAAATTGCAGGCCGGCGGCCGGAAAGCGCGGCATGGAGCAGAGCCCCGAATACCCTAATACCGAAAGGCAACGAAGGGGAAAAGGATAACCACGAAGGCGCACCAGGAGACTGATTCCGGCTGATTGAGCCGACCGCGGTGGGAGCCCATGGCCTGGAGAGCCGCGGGCAAGGTCGTTCCCGGCCTGGAACGGGATGGAGCCGCTAACGGTCCCGGAAGCCCTTGGATTGAATGCATCGGAACACCCAATAGGCCAACACCAGCCCGGCTGCCAGGACCCATTCGAAATGACTGTGAGGAATGTTATTGATTGCGTGCGCCGTTAGAATCAGGGCTTTCATGCTTTGGCTGTCTCCATGTTCCAATGAATCCCGACCGGGTGGCCATTATATATCGAGTCCCAGTGGAACGGTTGCAACCAATTTGCCGCGGCCGAGAGACAGGCGTCCGGAAGCAGGGGCGATCCCAGCGGTCCGAACTCGACTTCCGATAAGGTATATTATGTAAACTTTAAAATAAGCCACGCGAATCTGCGGGTCGGTTGGGTGCTCCTCGGTTCCCCGTCGCGGATCAACAGGTTTTCATCATGCCACCGGCGAGCTGGTGAGAAATGCGGCTAAAATGGGCATGGTGGCGGGTAAAGGAACCTGGCAGGCATGCCGATGAGAATGAAATCAATGGCCGGCGGTCCCCAATGAGAATTCTCCGACAGTCGATATTGCTGGAAATCATCGGCTCCTTCGGTCTGGGCACCCTGGTATTCAGCGCTGTCCTGCTGACCAACGAAGTGTCCAGTCGGCTGATGGAGACCCTGGTTCAAGAGAACATCACCTTGCAGGAGGCCGGTTTGCTCTTCCTGTGCATCCTGCCCAAGGTGCTGACCTTTTCCATTCCCATGTCGGTCCTGTTGGGCATTCTGATCTGTTTCGGGCGCCTTTCGGCCGACAGTGAAATTACCGCCATGCGATCTTCCGGAATCGGTCTCAGAAATCTGCTGTGGCCGGTTCTGGTCTTTTCGGCGGTGGTGGGCACGCTGGCCCTGTTGAATTCCAACTTGTGGTCTCCCAGAGCCACTCACCGCTTGACACTGATCAAGGATGAAGTTGCGCTCAAGTCGCTCAACACCGTGGTCCGGAGAGGCGTTTTCGAAGAGCGGTTTCCCGGTCGGGTGGTCTACGTCATGGATGCAGCCCCCGACCGGCGCTCCTGGAAAGGTATTTTCCTTGCCGAGGTCACCGGGGCCAACTGGCCCAAGACCACCTTTTCCCGCCAGGGTGGATTGATCAACCACCTGGGCCGGCGTGAGCTGCAGCTCAACCTTCAACGGGGTGCGACTTACGAGGTGGTGCCGGGAAAAGAAGGCACCGTGCGGGTCACTTCCTTTGAACAGGCTACGGTTCCCCTTGTCAAGGCCATGGGTGCCTCCGCGGGTGCTCCCAAGGACAAGACCATTGCCGAGATGGACACGCTCGAGCTCCACGGCGAGGCTTTCTCCGAGGCCTCGACCGGCAGCGACCTCCACCGCAGAAAGGCGGTCATTGAGCTCAATCGTCGACTGGCGCTTCCTCTGGCCGTCTTTGTGTTTGCCATTCTCGGGCTTCCTCTGGGCGTTGTCACCAGGAGGAGCGGCAAGTCCTTCGGATTCGTCATCAGCCTGATCATCTTCCTGGTCTATTTCATTCTGTTTTCCCAGGGTCTGGCCTTTGCCGAAAGCGGTCATATCCCGGCCTTCCTGGGTCCCTGGCTGGCGAACCTGGTGTTTCTGGCGTTGGGACTGTTTCTCTTGCTGACCTCGGAGAGACAGTTTTCCTGGGGGAGGCTGTTTCGTCCTCTGGTCAACGCTCTCTGGAGCGCAGCCGGGAGACTTCACAAGAACGCCATCAGGTCCGATGCTCCCGTCCGGAGCCACCGGGCCCCGAGGGGCGGAATCTTGCGCTTCCCTGCCGGATGGACGCTGGACAAGTACATCCTCAGCGGCTTCCTGAAGTTCTTCGTCCTGGTGCTTTCCGCCTTCATCGTGCTCTTCGTGCTGTTTACCTTCTTTGAACTGCTCAGCGACATCGTCGGGCAAGGCATTTCCGGCTGGGTCGTGTTCGATTACTTTCTATACCTGATTCCGCATATCCTGGTGCAGATGATCCCGTTCAGCGTCCTGGTAGCCGCGCTGGTGAGCTTCAGCCTCCTGACCCGAACCTCGCAGATCGTGGCCATGAAGTCCTCCGGAATCAGTCTTTATCGACTGTCTTTCCCGGTACTGGTGACCGCACTCTTGTTGAGCACCGGCTCCTTCATGCTGCAGGAATACATCCTCCCCTCCGCCAACCAGAAGCAGGACGACTTGAGGCGTGTCATCAAGGGGCGCAATCCTCAGACCAAACGCCCCACCCGCAAGTGGATGATGGGCGAACGAAACCGCATCTTCCACTACAACTATTTTGACGACGAGCAGAACGTCTTCAATCGGATTTCGGTGTTTGACTTCGATCCGCGGACGCTTGCGGTGACCCGGATGGTCTTTGCCGAGAAAGCGTCGTGGGACCGGAATCGATCCGGATGGGTATTCGAGGAGGGCTGGGCTCAGGGTTTCAGCCACGACCGGCCCCGGCAGGCCCAGTTTCTGGCGATCGACCGCGAACTGATCGGGTCCATTGGAGAGCGACCCGACTACTTCAAGAAGGAAGTGCGTCAGTCGTCCAAAATGAGCTATTGGGAATTGGGGAGCACCATTGACGATTTGAGTCGGAGCGGGTTCGACGTGGTGCGGCTGAAGGTAGCCCGGCACAGCAAGCTGTCCTTTCCGCTGGTGAGTTTGACCATGGCCATGATTGCGATTCCCTTTGCTTTTTCGACGGGCCGGCGAGGTTCGCTCTACGGCATCGGACTCAGCATCGTGGTCGGAATCAGCTACTGGGTTTTGCAGGGGTTCTTCGAGCAGATCGGGAGCGCGGGCAAGCTGGAGCCGCTATTGGCCGCCTGGGCTCCCAACCTGGTTTTCGGGGCCGGAGGCGTCTATCTGCTATTTAACGTTCGGACGTAGGCTGGACACCTGGTCATGACCATGAACGACGTCGCTCTTGTCAGTCGCCGCTCCAGCGCCGCAAGCAAGATCGCCCTGTTTCGCTCGCTGTTTCGGGGACGTGAGGACATCTATCCGCGCCGATTCGAGAGCTTGACATCCGGTAGGTCGGGTTATGCGCCAGCATGTTCCAACGAGTGGCGACCGGGTGTGTGCGAAAAGCCGAAGATCAAGTGCGCTGACTGTCACAACCGGCAGTTCCTCCCGGTCACCGACCAGGTCGTGCGCTGGCACCTGTCTGGCGCAGACGATAACGGCAAGGCGTTCACCATGGGCGTCTATCCCATGTTGCTCGACGAAAGCTGTCGCTTTCTGGCGGTAGACTTTGACGGCGAGCGATGGAGTGATGACGTAGCAGCCTATCTGGAAATCTGTGCCAGGCGGGGAGTCCCCGCCACGCTCGAACGTTCGAGGTCGGGAAACGGCGGACACATTTGGCTGTTCTTCGACGAGGCTGTACCGGCAGGTTTGGCGCGCCGTTTGGGGGCGATGCTTCTCACTGAAGCCATGGATGACCGGCCCGATCTCGGCTTTCGCTCTTACGACCGTTTCTTTCCGAGTCAAGATACGTTGCCACGTGCCGGATTCGGCAACTTGATCGCTTTGCCGCTGCAGCGCGAGCCACGGAAGGCCGGCAATAGCGTATTTGTCGATGCGGACTTGAATCCGTTTGCCGATCAGTGGGCACATCTTTCGCAACTCGGCCGAATCACTTCAAAGCAGGCGGAGTCCCTGGTCGAATCAGCGGAGAAGAAAGGGCGCGTGTTGGGCGTCAGGACCGTCACTCTCGATGACGATCTGTTTGCCGCCGCGCCGTGGAACGCACCGCCGTCCCGTAGGCTCATTGAACCGTCCGTAACCGCACCGGTTCCCGACAATTTGGAGATCGTACTCGCTGACCGAGTCTACATCCCCAAAGCGGATTTGCCTCCGAGCATCGTCACACGCCTGTTGCGGCTGGCGGCGTTCCAGAATCCAGAGTTTTATCGTGCTCAGGCCATGCGGTTGCCAACCTACGGCAAGCCGAGGATCGTGGCCTGCGCAGAGGATGGAGCTGGATTCATTGAGCTTCCTCGGGGCTGTCTGGAAGAGGTGGAAGCGCTTCTCCGCGGTTTTGGGATCGAGCTTTCGATTCAGGACCGACGCTACCCAGGTTTACGCCTTGCGGTGTCCTTCCAAGGCATCCTGCGCCCTGAGCAGGAGACGGCAGCGAACGCCATGCTGGCCCATGACACCGGAGTCTTGGCGGCCACGACCGCGTTCGGAAAAACGGTCCTGGCCGCGTGGCTGATCGCTCAACGAGGCGTCAACACGCTGATTCTCGTTCATCGAAAACAACTGTTGGAACAATGGGTCACCCGATTGGGCGAATTACTTGACCTCGCAGAAAGCGATATTGGGCGTTTGGGGGGTGGCCGCAAGAAACTCACTGGCAAGATCGATGTTGCCCTGATTCAGAGCTTGACCAGAAAAGGCGTGGTCGACGACCGTATTGCCGATTACGGATACGTGATTGTCGATGAATGTCATCATGTCCCCGCTTTCAGCTTCGAACTGGCGGTCAGCCGCGCAAAAGCCAAGTACCTCACTGGACTTTCGGCAACCGTGGTGCGAAAGGATGGCCACCAGCCGATTGTGTTCATGCAGTGCGGTCCCGTACGGCACCGCGTGGATGCCAAATGTCAGGCTGCAAAAAGGCCCTTTTCCCACGACGTGCTGGCCCGACCAACCTCATTCCGAATGCAAGGCGAGCCGGAAGGCGACGCACGCATCGAGTTCCAACGCGTTTGCGATCAGTTGATAAGGGACGACAGCCGGAATCTGGCGATCTGCTCCGATGTTGTCGAGAACGTCCAAAACGGCCGTGCGCCACTGGTATTAACGGAACGAGTCAACCACTTGCAGACCCTTGCCGGAGGGCTCCAGGCCAAAGGTCTCGACGTTGTATGTCTGCAAGGTGGGATGGGAAACAGGGCGCTCAAATCCGCTCTGGCTCGGGCTGCCGAGTCGGTCCCGGGGCGGGTATTGCTGGCCACGGGCCGGCTCATTGGGGAGGGGTTCGACAACCCGCGGCTCGATAGCTTGTTCCTCACCATGCCCGTGTCCTGGCGCGGAACCATCTCCCAGTACGTCGGACGTCTGCATCGTCCTCACGAACACAAGCGTGAGGTCCGCGTCTACGACTACGCTGATCTCGATGTTCCGATGCTGTCGCGCATGTTCGACCGACGCTGTCGCGCCTACGAGGCAGCCGGCTATTCCATTTCGCTGCCTGCCAGTGCTGCTCCCGGCTGGCCTGCCAGCGTCCAGCTTCCCGCCGGTGGGCATTGGAAACACCAGTATGCGGCAAGCGTGCGGCGTCTGCTACGCGATGGAGTTGACGAACCCCTCGCCGAACTCTTCAGCACCATCACCGCTCCGTTACCCTCGGCCGAGCCAGACACCCCGCGCGTGCGCAGCGCCAGCGAAGCCTTCCTGTTGCGCCGCCTGCAAAGCCTGCCCGAAACCAGAGATCGATTCCGGTTGAACGCCCAATTGCCGATTCCGTTTTGTCAGGAAGGCCACATGGAGGTCGACTTTCTGGACCCGGCTTCACGACTGGTGATCGAACTGGATGGGTCGCAACACCTGGGAGACCGTGAAGCGTACCGGCGAGACCGTCGCAAGGATGCCCTGCTGCAGGAACATGGATATGTGGTGTTGAGGTTCTTGGCCGAAGATCTGGGCCCAAGGCTGGATTCGGTCCTCGACGAAATCCTGCGGGCGCTTGCCCGAGCAGCCAAAGAATCATGAGAACCGGGTGGTGAGCGCAGATGGCAAATGCAAGTCGGTTATCGTCACGTCCCCTCCGACCAGGAGGCGAGATACTTTTCCTGCTCGGCACTGAGATCGTCGATGCGGCACCCCATGGAATGGAGCTTGAGCCGCGCGATTTCCCGATCGATTTTGGGAGGAACCGGAACCACCTCCTTGGGCAGGCTCCTGTAGTGATTGGTCAGGTATTCCGCCGACAGCGCCTGATTGGCGAAACTCATGTCCATGACCGAAGCCGGGTGGCCTTCGGCGCTGGAGAGGTTGATCAAGCGTCCCTCCCCCAGTAGAAAGATCTTTCGACCGTCCTTCAGATTGTACTGTTCCACGAAATCGCGGGCGGTTTCCCGGCTGCCGCTGAGCGATTCCAGAGCCGGGATATCGATCTCGACGTTGAAGTGACCCGAGTTGCAGACCACGGCCCCGTCCTTCATCTTTTGGAAGTGGGATCCTGCAATGACCGTCTTGTTTCCGGTAACCGTGACGAAGATGTCGCCGATTTCCGCCGCCTCCAGCATGGGCATCACCTGAAAGCCGTCCATGACCGCTTCCAGAGCCCGGGTGGGATCGACTTCGGTCACGATCACCTGGGCCCCCAGTCCCCTGGCCCGGCTGGCCACCCCTCTTCCGCACCATCCATAGCCGGCCACCACCACGTTGAGTCCCGCCAGCAACAGGTTGGTGGCGCGAATGATCCCGTCCAGGGTGGACTGCCCGGTGCCGTAACGATTGTCGAAGAGATGCTTGGTGTCGGCGTCGTTCACCGAGACGATGGGAAACTCCAGGACTCCGTCGGCGGCCATGCTGCGCAATCGAATGACCCCCGTGGTGGTCTCCTCGGTCCCTCCGATGATCTCCTGCAGGAGCTCCCGGCGGTCCGAGTGAATGGTCGAGACCAGGTCGGCGCCGTCGTCCATGGTGATCCGCGGCCGTCGATCCAGGGCGGCGGTGATGTGGGAATAATAGGTCGGGTTGTCTTCGCCCTTGATGGCGTAGACCGAGATCCCGTGGTCTTCGACCAGGGAGGCGGCCACGTCATCCTGGGTGCTCAGCGGATTGGAGGCGCACAGGGTGACCTCGGCTCCACCGTCCCTCAAGGCAATGACCAGGTTTGCGGTCTCGGTGGTGACGTGCAGACAGGCCGAGATGCGAATGCCCTGGAGCGGTTGTTCCTCGAGAAAGCGCCGGCGGATCTGCCGGACCACCGGCATGGATCGGCCGGCCCAATCGATTCGCTTCCGGCCGGTCGAGGCCAGGGACGGGTCCTTGATGTCGCACTGGATAACATTAGACATGGAAGTTGTATCTCCTTTTGAAATCGAGCTGGTGTAGGGGAAGCAAACGGTACCGTATACGACTTGGCAGTTTGGAAACCTCCACAGTGCTCGTGCGATGTTGGTAGTAATCACCTATTCGGGCGCCTCATACGGCCAACACCCATCGGACCATTCGGTAGCGGAATCGGGATTCGGCGCCGGTCAATCGACCAGCTCCAGGATTCCGGCGGCGCCCATGCCGCCCCCGACGCAGAGGGTGACCATTCCGAACTGAACCTGGCGCCGGCGCATCTCGCCAAGCAGGGTTGCCGTCAGCTTGGCGCCGGTGCAGCCCAGGGGGTGCCCCAGGGCGATGGCGCCTCCGGCGACGTTGACCCGGTCGGGATCCAGGCCGGATTGGCGAATGACCGCCAGCGCTTGGGCCGCAAAGGCTTCATTCAATTCAATCAGACCGAGGTGGCGGAGGTCGAGACCCGCCTGCTTCAGCGCCTTGGGAATGGCCAGGACGGGGCCGAGACCCATCTCCTCGGGAGCCACTCCGGCAGTGGCGAAGGAGACGAACCGTCCCAGGATCTTCCAGCCCCGATCCCTGGCCCTTTCCCCGGAGGCCAGCAACACCGCGGCAGCGCCGTCACTCATGGGCGAGGAGTTTCCGGCAGTCACGGAGCCCCAGGCGTGGAAGGCGGGTCTTAGTTGGGCCAGGGCTTGCAGGCTGGTGTCCTTCCGTGGACCCTCGTCCCGATCGAAACGGGAGCGGACTGCCGCCTTCTCTTCCTTTCCATTCCCTCGGCCGCCGGGAGAATCCGGTGCGGCTCGGCCAAGGCCATCCAGCGGCAGCTCCAGCGGAACGATTTCAGCCTGAAAGCGTCCGTCCCGCATGGCCTGGAGCGCCTTGCGGTGGCTTTGGAGGGCAAAGCGGTCCTGCTGCTCGCGGGAGATGTCGTACTTGCGGGCCAGGTTTTCGGCCGTCAGTCCCATGTTGAGGTAGACGTCCGGGTAGGAATCCACCAGCTCGGGGTTGGGTGAGAAATGGCGCCCGGCCATGGGGACCAGGCTCATGCTTTCCGTCCCTCCGGCCAGGATGACGTCGGCCGAGCCGCACCGGATTCTCTCGGCGGCGAAGGCGATGGACTGGAGGCCCGAGGCGCAGAAGCGGTTGACGGTGACAGCCGGGACTTCGACCGGCAGGCCGGCCCTCAGTCCGGCGATACGGGCCACGTTCATTCCCTGCTCCGCCTCCGGCATGGCGCACCCCAGGATGATGTCCTCGATCTGGCCGGGCTTCAATCCGGGAGCGCGCCGGACGGCTTCCGAGATGGCCGCGGCAGCCAGGTCGTCGGGTCGGGCATGTCTCAGCGCGCCTTTCCTGGCCTTCCCGACGGGAGTCCTGACGGCGCTGACGATCACAGCCTCTTGCATGGGTCCGTTCTCAGTGGTTCCGCTCAGTTTCTAAGCGGCTTGCCTCTCTCCAGCATGTGTTGGATCCGGTCCTGCGACTTGGGTTCTCCACAGACGCTCAGAAAGGTCTCTCTTTCCAGATCCAGAAAATGCTGCTCGTTGACGTTCTTGGGGCTGCTGCCGTCGCCGCCGCAGAGAATATGGGCCAGTTTGCTTCCCAACTGGTAGTCGTAGGGGCTGATGTAGGCTCCCCGCAGCAACTGGTGCATGCCGATCTTGAGGGTGGAAAGCGCCGGACGGCCCAGCGCGGGCACCGACAGCGGCGGATCGGGTTTCCGAAAGCCTTGCCGGACCAGGGTCAGGACTCTCCGCTTGGCGTCGGCGATCAGGCGGTCGGGGTTCATGGTAATGGTGTCTCCGGAGCGAATGAAGCCCAGAGATCGGGCCTCCAGACCGCTGCTGGACACCTTTGCCGTGGCGATGGTCTCGAAGGATGTGCGCAGACACGGAAGGAGCTCCTGCCCGGGCCCGGACCTTTCCAGGCTCCGCAACACCATTTCCTTGGTGCCTCCCGCTGCCGGAATCAGGCCCACGCCCAACTCGACCAGGCCCATGTAGGTTTCAGCCGAGGCCTGCACGGCCGAAGCGTGCAAGGCGATTTCGCACCCGCCTCCCAGGGTGAGCCCGAAAGGAGCGA
Source organism: Terriglobia bacterium (assembly GCA_963665655.1). Classification (GTDB taxonomy): domain Bacteria; phylum Acidobacteriota; class Terriglobia; order Versatilivoradales; family Versatilivoraceae; genus Versatilivorator. Next base: position 152,122 of record OY762429.1, on the reverse strand, counting down.
CGACCACCGGACAGGGGGAATACTTGATCTCCATGTTGGCTGATTGAAACAGCCGAATCATGCTGTCGATTGCCTTCCATTTCCGTCCCCGGGCCTTGCGCAGGATTTCCACCAGGTCGGCTCCGGCGGAAAAGTTGGCGCCCTGGTTGCCGATCACCATGCCGGCAAAGTCGGAGCGCACCACCTGAAGCGCGTCTCGTGTCATTTGAAGGGTGTCGTCCCCAATGGTATTCATCTTGGCGTGGAACTCGAGACAGAGAACACCGTCGCCAAGGTCGATCAGGCTGGCCCGGGGACTCCTGCGAACGACTCCTCCCTTCCGTTCCCTGAGAGAAGACAGCAGGACCGCTCCGTCCGGAAGGGCGAGTCGGAGATAGTTCCGCGAGGGGCGATCGAAGTAGGAAACGGTTCCCCGGCTCCGCCGGTAAAAGCTCTTTCCGGGTGTTTCCAAGACCATCCGCGCCAATTCCGGCACCGTTCTTCCCTCGGACTCCAGGCGCGCCGCCACCGCTTCGACACCCAAGGCATCCCAGGTCTCGAACGGTCCCATCTCCCAATTGAAACCCCACTTCATGGCATTGTCGATGGTGACGATGTCGTCCGAAATCTCCGGAATTCGATTGGCGGCGTAAACCAACTCTCCGCTGAGCGTCTTCCAGACCAGTTGTCCGGCTCGGTCGTCGGATCGAATCAGCGCCCTCAACCGTTGCGAGGTGTCCGGGATGGCCTTGACCTCCGCCAGCGAGGGATACTCGGCCCTGCGACGGGAGCGATATTCCAGGGACTCGGGGTCCAGGACCAGGATTTCCCCGCCCGGCGACTTTCGGTAGAAGCCTTGTCCGCTCTTGGCTCCCAGCCGGTCTTGCTCAATCAGCCTCCGGATGATGTCCGGGATCTCGAACAGTTGGCGGTGCTCGTCGCCGGGCGCGTTTTCAAGGAGGTTGGCGGTAACCCGTGCAAAGGTGTCGAGGCCGACGATGTCCAGCGTGCGAAAGGTGGCGCTCTTGGGGCGCCCGATCAGCCTGCCGGTCAACAGGTCGACCTCGTCTATTCCGTACCCTTCGTCCAACACCAGGCGAAGGAGTCGCTGGAGGGAAAAGGCGCCGACCCGGTTGGCCACGAAGTTGGGAGTGTCCTTGGCGACCACGATGCCCTTGCCCAGGCGATAGTGGCCGAGATGGCTGATGGTCTCGACCACGGACTCCAGGGTTTCCGGGGTGGGAATCAGTTCCAGAAGCTTGAGGTAGCGAGGCGGGTTGAAGAAATGGGTTCCCAGCCAGTGTCGCCGAAAGTCGTCGCTCAGCCCCGCGGCCAGGCGGCTGACCGAGATCCCGGAGGTGTTGGAACTGACGATCGATCCCGACCGGCGAATGCGATCGAGGTCCTTGAGCAGGCGGGCCTTGACGTCAAAGTCTTCCGAGACGGCTTCAATGATCCAGTCCACCTCTCCCAGCCAGGATCGGTGGTCCTGCAAATTCCCTGCTTGAACACGCCGGGAGTCCTCGGGAAGAAAGAAGGCCGGAGGCTTGGTTCGTTCCGCCCGGCGCAGTCCCTGTTGCACCAGCCGCTGCCGGAATTGGGGGTCGGACGCCCACCCTCCCCCGGATTCCGTCTCGGGAGTCGGATCCGAAGGAGGGATGTCCAGCAGGCAGACCGAAAAGCGGGCGTTGACCAGGTGGGCGGCAATGGCCGCACCCATCACCCCTGCGCCGACCACCGCCACCCGTTCAATCCTCTTCTTCATAGGCGTGGCGGTCAGTCACTCCGGTTTGGACGGGCTCTCCGCGTAGAGAGCCTCGATCTCATTATTAAACCTTTTCTCGACAACTCGGCGCTTGACCTTGAGAGTAGGAGTCAGTTCTCCGTCCTCGATGGTGAAGTCCTTTTCTACCGGGATGACCTTTTTCACCGTTTCGAAAGAGGCCAATCCAACGGTTGATTTTTCGACCGCGTTCATGAGGAACTCTCCGATTCGAGGGCTTTGCAGGAGTTCCCCGTAGCTTCCAAAGGACAGTCCCCGTTCCCGCGCATGGTCGGTGACTGCCTCCGGGTTGGGGACCACCAGGGCGCACAGGTAGGGGCGCTTGTCCCCCAAGACAACGGCATTGAGCAGAACCGGGCTGGCTTTGAGAAGTCTCTCGATCGGCTGGGGAGCGACATTCTTCCCGCCGGCCGTGACAATCAGGTCCTTCTTGCGATCGGTGATCTTCAGGAATCCGCTCGCGTCCAGATTCCCGATGTCCCCGGTATGGAACCACCCTTCCCGGATCGCTTCTCGAGTTTCCTCGGGCCTGTTGTAATAGCCGAGCATCACAGACGGCCCCCGGGTCAGGACCTCGCCGTCTTCGGCGATTCGCACTTCCAGGCCGGGCAGAGGCGGCCCCACCGTTCCGAACTTGAAGCGGTTGGGCTGATTGACGGCGATTACCGGTGAGGTTTCGGTGAGGCCGTAGCCCTCCAGGATCAGGATCCCGGCGCTGAGGAAGAACTCGGCCAGTCTGGGGTCGAGTGGGGCGCCTCCCGAGATGAAGAAACGCAGCCGGCCTCCAAGGCGCTGCTGCAGCTTGGCGAACACGATCTTGGAGGCGAGGAAGCGTTGGAACGCCAGGCCGGGGGGTGGGGTGGTCCCCCGCAGAATGTGACGGGTATGGCGCTCCCCTACCCCGAAGGCCCAATCACTCAGCGCGCGTTTCAGGCCGGTGCTGAGCTGCCTGGATTCCGAGACGCGGTCGTGGAGCTTCTCGAAGAACCTGGGGACGCAAGCCACCACCGTGGGCTGGACCTCCTGCATGTTGACCGGGACCTTTTCGATGCTTTCGGCGTAGGCGATGCTCACCCCGCAATAGAACATGAGGTAGTGCGCCACCCGTTCGAAAATATGGCTGAGCGGCAGCAGGGAAAGGACCCTGTCCCTGTGATCGAAGTCGAATACCCGGCTGAGCTCCAGGACGTTGGCCACGATGTTGGCATGAGACAGCATGACTCCCTTGGGCGGCCCGGTGGTGCCGGAGGTGTAGATGATGGTGGCCACGTCTTGCGGACCGATGCCATGACGAACCTTCAGAGTTCCGTCCGGGTCTTGCTGCCGGGCCTGCAGACCCTGGTCCCGCAGGCTGTTGAAGCTCCTCAGGCTGTCCGATTCAGCTTCTTCCAGGTCCATGACCACCGTGGCTTGCAGACTGGGAATCTTCGACTCGATTTCCCGAATCTTCTCCAGTTGTTCCGCGGTGGACAGGATGATGATCTTGACGCCGGCGTCGTTGAGGAGGCCCTCGATCTGGTTCGAGGGCAGCGTCGGATAGACGGGAACGTTGATGGCGCCGGCGGAAAGGATGGCGATGTCCGAAACCAGCCATTCGGGCCTGTTTTCCGACAAGAGGGCGATTCGGTCCCCCGGCTCTGCTCCCAGGTTCGCCAATCCGGCAACCAGGCCCTGGACCTGGCTGCGGACGTCGGCCGAGGACAGCGGGCGAAAGTCGCCGTCGCGTTTGACCAGCAAGGCGTCGGGCCGGCTCTTGTGGGTTACGGCCTCCTCGAAGAGGTCAACGATCGTTTGTGGTGTCATGGGTTCCCTCGCGTGTTCCCGTTCCCGAAGTTGGGGACCATGCCCGGCATTCTTTCCCAAGCCGGGAATTCCGGTGATTATAACAAACCCGGAAGCCCTGCGGGCAGCAGGCCGGAACGGTCTGCACTTGCCCGGATTCGGCCCGGTCCCGAGGCCGGTCTGAACGCCTCCGGAGCGGCCGGGCGATTGGCTTGACGCCTCCTGGCGGGTGTGTTACTTTGCCACGCTTGATGCCAGCTTCCAATTCCGGCAGCCGATGACGTCTCCCCTGAAGAAGACTCCCCTACACCCGTTGCACCGAAGCTTGGGAGCCAGGATGGGCGCATTTGGCGGCTGGGAAATGCCCATCGAATACTCCGGAATCGTGCGGGAGCATCTGGCTGTGCGGACGAGGGTAGGTCTGTTCGACGTCAGCCACATGGGAGAGATCGAGATCGACGGGCCCGGCGGCCTGACTCTGGTGCAGCAGGTCACCTGCAACGATGCCGGACGCCTCCAATTCGGTCAGATCCAGTACTCCGCCCTGCTCACCGAGCAGGGGACGTTTGTGGACGACATTCTGGTCCATCGGCTGGAAGAAAGCCGCTTTCTCCTTTGTGTCAATGCCGGAAACACCGGCAGGGACTATCGCCATATTTGCCGGCAGAACCGATCGGGGGCCCGGGTCACCGACGTCAGCCATCAATACGCGCAGTTGGCCGTTCAAGGTCCCGAGTCCGAGCCGGTCCTCCAGCCTCTGGTCGATCTGGATCTGTCTGAAATCGGCTACTACCGGTTTCGGCCCGGGCGTATCCAGGGCGTTGCGGGCCTGATTGCGCGCACCGGATACACCGGAGAAGACGGCTTTGAAATTTACTTTCCACCCGCCGCTGCCGAGGCCGTTTGGGAGGCCCTGAGCCGATCGGGACAGTCCCGGGAGATGCTCCCGGCAGGGCTGGGCGCGCGCAATACCCTGCGCCTGGAGGCCAAAATGGCGCTCTACGGCCACGAGATCGACGAGGACGTAACGCCCTGGGAAGCGGGATTGGGATGGATGGTCCGCATGGACAAGCCCGAATTCACGGGAAAGACCGCCCTTGCCGCTCAACTCGAGGCGGGAGTGCAAAGGAAGCTGGTTGGATTCCAGATGCAGGGGCCGGGAATCGGCCGGGACGGCTATGATGTGCTCAGAAACGGCCGGAAGATCGGTTGGGTCACCAGCGGCAGCCCCGCTCCCTTTCTCCGAAAAAACATCGGACTGGCCTATGTGAATGAAGGTGAGGCCTTCCTGGGCAACCGGCTGGATATACAGGTCAGAAAACGCCTGGTTCCCGCCGAAGTGGTGAAGACCCCGTTCTATCGGAGACCCAAGCGTTGACCGGCCTGCCCTGGCCAAGACCCGGAGATCCCCCATGAAACTTCCCGAGGACTGTCGATACAGCAAACAGCACGAATGGATTCGAGTCGACGGAGATGGCGGAACCATGGGCATCACCGATCACGCCCAGAAGGAGTTGGGGGACGTGGTTTTCGTCGAGTTGCCCGAGATCGGCCAGGTCTTTGCCGTGGATGAGGTTCTGGCAAATGTGGAATCCGTGAAAGCCGTATCCGAAGTCTACGCTCCCGTGGCTGGAGAGGTGTCGGCCGTCAATTCGAACCTGGGTTCGTCTCCCGAACTGGTCAACCAGGACCCCTACGGAGAAGCCTGGTTTGTCAGGATCAGGTTGGTCGACTCCAGTGACCTCGACAATCTTCTCACCGCCGATCAATACCGAAAATATGTCGAGGAGGAATCCACCGGCCAGGCCAGATGAGATACCTTTCGACCTCCTCGGAGCAGCAGGGTCTGATGCTGAAGGCCTTGGGCCTGCATTCGGTGGAGGACCTGCTCACCTCCATCCCGGAGGCCATCCGTCTCCGCTCCCCGCTCGATCTTCCCCCTGCCCTGAGCGAACCGGAACTGCTGGCTCGATTCGGCGAGCTGGAAGCCGGAAACGCACCCCGTATGCTTTCCTTTCTGGGCGCCGGGGTAAACCAGCATTTCATCCCCCTGGTGATCGACAGCCTCTGTTCCCGGGGGGAGTTTCTGACCTCCTATACACCCTATCAGGCCGAAATCAGCCAGGGGACCTTGCAGGCCGTCTTCGAGTTTCAAACCTTCATGTGCCAGCTCACCGGGATGGAGATCTCCAATGCTTCCATGTACGACGGAAGCTCTGCTCTGGCGGAGGCGGTTCTGATGGCAAGGCGCATCTCGCATCGAGGGCGGGTCCTGGTGGCCAGAACGGTCCATCCGGAATACCGGACAGTCGTGGAGACGGTCACCCGTCACCAGGACTTGACGATTCAAACGGTGGACCACGGAGGTGACGGGCGCATCGATCCGGCGGAGCTGGAGACCCGACTGGGAGAGGATGTCGGCGCGCTGGTGGTGCAGTCGCCGAATTTTCTGGGCAACCTGGAACCCCTGGACATCCTGGCCGATCTGTGCCGCCAGAAGGGCGTGTTGCTGGTGGTCAACATCGCGGAGCTGCTCTCGCTGGGGATCGTGCGATCTCCCGGCTCGGCCGGGGCCGATATCGTGTGCGGCGAAGCTCAGTCCATGGGAATCTCGCCCGGTTTCGGAGGGCCCCACGTGGGTTTTCTGGCGACGCGAGAGAAGTTCGTCCGGAACTTGCCGGGCCGCCTGGTGGGTCAGACCGTGGACAGGCACGGGCAACGCGGATATGTGTTGACTCTTGCGACCCGGGAACAGCACATCCGGCGGGAAAAAGCCACCTCCAACATCTGCACCAATCAGAACCTGACGGCGCTGATGGTGACCCTGTTCTGTTCCCTGCTCGGTCGGAAGGGCCTCCGGGAGTTGGCCATCCAGAACGTTGCCAAAGTCCAGTATGGGCTGGCCGCCCTGAGAAAGCTTCCTGTCGAGATCCTGTTCGAGGGCCCTCGATTCAATGAGTTCGTGCTTCGGTTGAACCGCCCTTACACCGAGGTGGAGGAGAGATTTCACAAGGCCGGCGTGGTTCCCGGTCTGCCACTGGGGCGCTATGATCCCCGGCTCGAGAATGCCCTGCTGGTATCGATTACGGAAACCAAGAGCCGAGAGGATATCGATCGCCTGGTGGAACTGGTCAAGGCCGCGGCTTGATGCCGGTCCATCGCTTCATTCCGGCGCCCCAACGAGCACAGTGGTTTCATGCAGAACATCCCAATCAGACCAACAAGGTTCTGAAAATAAATGACTTTTCTTTTTGAATCTGGCGACCTGGTGAGCAATGCGGGCTAGAACCGGCAGGCACCTCAACCTGAACGAGGGGTTGATTTTCGAGCGGAGTTCCCCGGGCAGGACGGGCTACGACCTTCCTCGCCTGGATGTCCCGCCGGTCGATCTGGGCGCCGCATTGGGAGCCGACAACCTGAGGGAGTCGATCCCCGGTTTCCCGGAGGTCAGCGAGGTGGACGTGGTGCGGCACTTCACCCGCCTCAGCGGCTGGAACTACAGCATCGATGCCGGCATGTATCCACTGGGCTCCTGCACCATGAAGTACAACCCCCGCCTCAACGAACGGGTCGCCGCCATGAAGGGACTGGCCGAGTCTCATCCTCTGAGTCCCGAGTCGCTGGTGCAGGGCAGCCTGGAGGTTCTCGGGCTCCTGGCGGATTGCCTGGCCGAGATCAGCGGCATGGACGCGGTCAGCCTGCAACCCCCGGCCGGAGCCAGCGGAGAGTTGACGGGCATCCTGATGATCCGTGCCTGCCTGAGCTCACGGGGAAATCCCCGGCGGAAAGTTCTGATCCCCGACTCCGCCCATGGAACCAATCCCGCCAGCGCGGTCATTGCCGGGTACGAGGTTCAATCGCTGAAGTCGGATAGCCGTGGCTGCATTGATCTCAACGGGCTGGAACGGGCCATGAACGACGAGGTGGCGGCCCTGATGTTGACCAACCCCAATACGCTGGGCATCTTCGAGCAGGATATCGTGAGCATTGCCCGGATCGTGCACGACAGGGGCGGACTGGTCTACATGGATGGGGCCAACCTCAATGCCTTGATGGGGATTACCCGGCCGGGAAGCTTTGGAGTGGATGTCCTGCACATCAATCTGCACAAGACCTTTTCCACGCCGCACGGCGGCGGAGGTCCCGGGGCCGGACCCGTGGCGGTCAAGCAGGTGCTGGAACCCTTTCTGCCGGTTCCGACCGTGGAGCGAGGGGAAGACAGGCGTTACACTCTGAACTATGACCGTCCCGATTCCGTCGGCAAGGTCAAGGCCTTCTACGGGAACTTCCTGACGCTGGTGCGGGCGCTGGCCTATATCCTGGCCAACGGGGCCGAAGGGCTCAGGCAGGCCAGCCAAGTGGCCATTCTGAATGCCAACTACATCAAGCACCATTTGCGCGATGTCTATGACCTGCCCTACGACGAACCCATACTTCATGAAGTGGTGTTCTCAAGCAGACGGCAGACCCGGAACGGCCTTACGGTGATGGATCTTGCCAAACGCCTGATGGATTACGGCTTCCACCCACCCACCGTCGCTTTTCCCCTGATTGTGCAGGGGGCCCTCATGATCGAGCCTTCCGAAACCGAGAGCCGGCAGGAGCTGGATCAGTTTATCCACGCCATGAGGTGCATCGCCGAGGAGGCCGATACCGATCCCGACCTCCTCAAACAGGCTCCCCATTCCACCCGAGTGAGCCGTCTGGATGAAGTCCAGGCGGCCCGGCGCCCAGTGCTGCGGTGGAAGACGGATGAGTCGGGCGACCGGGATTCGTGAGCTGAAACCAGGGAATTTTGGATTGTAGATTTCTGATTGTTGATTGGTGAGTCCTGACAACGGACGGTGACTCGATTCCAGAATCTACAATCAAAAATCAGCAATCCACAATGCATGGCCTGCTGGTTTGAGGTGCACCTCGCCAGATTATCCTTGACAACCATGGAGGGGCGTCATTATAAAGAGGAGAACTTGGCACTCAAGAGAAAAGAGTGCTAATGATTGCCTGTAAACCATTTATATGTAAGGAGAAAACCCTATGAGTCTTAGACCCCTGCAGGATCGCATCCTCGTTCAGCGGACCGAGGCGGAGGAAACGGTCAGAGGTGGCCTGATCATTCCGGATACGGCCAAGGAGAAGCCCCAGGAAGGCATCGTCAAGGCTGCCGGCAATGGCAAGGTTCTGGAGAACGGCAAGCGATTGGAAATGACGCTGAAGGCCGGAGACCGCATTCTGTTCGGCAAGTATTCCGGCTCCGAGGTGACACTGGATGGCGAGGAGTACCTCATCATGAAGGAAGAGGATGTCCTGGCGATCCTGGAGTCCGAGTGAGAACGGCTGGACCGGCAGCAGCAAGGCAGCCTCGGCAGGAAATTTTCGGGCCGGCAGGCCCATTTTGGATGACTGGCAAGGAGAAAATACATGGCTAAGCAGATTGTTAGCGGGGAGGATTCCCGACAGGCGGTCCTCCGCGGAGTAAACCAGTTGGCGGATGCGGTGAAGATTACCTTGGGACCCAGAGGACGCAACGTGGTTCTGGACAAGAAGTTCGGATCCCCCACCATCACCAAGGACGGCGTGACCGTGGCCAAGGAAGTCGAATTGGAGGATGCACTGGAGAACATGGGCGCGCAAATGGTCCGGGAGGTGGCTTCGAAGACCAGCGACGTGGCCGGTGACGGCACCACCACGGCCACCGTGCTGGCTCAGGCCATCTTGCGCGAGGGGATCAAGACGGTGGCGGCCGGCGCCAATCCCATGGCCTTGAAACGCGGCATCGACCGGGCCGTGGAAAGCGCGGTTCAGCAGATCGAGAGGCTGTCCAGTCCGGTAGGGGGCGAGATGATCGGCCAGGTGGGCACCATCTCGGCCAACGGCGACTCCGAGATCGGAGCCATCATTGCCGAAGCCATGAACAAGGTCGGCAAGGATGGCGTGATTACCGTCGAGGAAGCCAAGTCGATGGACACCTCGCTGGAGATCGTGGAGGGGATGCAGTTCGATCGAGGGTACCTCTCTCCCTACTTTGTCACCGACTCCGATCGGATGGAATGTGTGCTGGAAGACGTTTTTCTGCTGATTCACGAGAAGAAGATCAGCAACATGAAGGACCTGCTGCCTATTCTGGAGCAGGTGGCCAAGGTGGGAAGGCCTTTCATGATCATCGCCGAGGAAGTCGAGGGCGAGGCGCTGGCCACGCTGGTGGTCAACAAGCTCAGAGGGACCTTGAATGGCGCTGCCGTGAAGGCCCCCGGTTTCGGCGACCGGCGCAAGGCCATGCTGGAAGACATCGCGATCCTGACCGGAGGCAAGGCCATCACCGAGGACCTTGGACTCAAGCTGGAGAACCTCCAGCTGGAGGACCTGGGGCGAGCCAAGCGGGTGGTGGTTGACAAGGACAATACCACCATCGTGGAGGGTGCGGGCCGGCCCGCGGAAATCGAAGGCCGGGTGCGGCAGATTCGTGCCCAGGTCGAGGAAACCACCTCCGACTACGATCGGGAAAAGCTGCAGGAACGGCTGGCCAAGCTGGTGGGCGGCGTGGCCGTGATCAGGGTGGGAGCGGCCACCGAGACCGAGCTCAAGGAAAAGAAGGCTCGCGTGGAAGACGCCATGCATGCCACCCGGGCTGCGGTGGAGGAAGGCATCGTCCCGGGCGGAGGCGTCACTTTCCTGAGGGGGATTCCGGCTCTGAAAGAGCTGGAGCTCGAGGAAGACGAGCAGATCGGCGTCCAGATTGTCGTGCGGGCGCTGGAGGAGCCCCTTCGACAGATTGCCGCCAATGCCGGAATCGAAGGCGCGGTGATGGTGGAGCAGGTGAAAGCCGGCGAGCAGGACAGCTACGGGCTCAATGCGGAGACCGGGGCCCTCGAGGACCTGACCGCTGCCGGCATCATCGATCCGGCCAAGGTGACCCGGACCGCTCTGCAGAATGCCGCCTCCGTGGCCGGTCTGCTCTTGACCACCGAGGCTCTGGTCTCGGAGATTCCGGAGGAGAAAAAGCCGGAACCGCCCATGCCGCACGGCCACGGCGACATGTACTAGGCCCGCATTTTCGCCAAGAGGCGGTCCGTGCCGGGATTGCCGGCCGGACCGTCTCTTCCTCCTTTCACTCCCGACCTGCCGGCACGCTTCCCTGCCCTTTTCTCATGAGGTCTTTCAACAGAGCGCAATGGATGGTCGTCTTGACCGTCCTGGCCAGTCTGGGCCTTCTGCTGATTCCTTTCTGCGGCATGGCCTTCGGGTGCGGCTGCACCTGGCTTTGGGACGGAGCCGCCGCTCACTGCGATATCCATCGCCCCGGACCTCCCGATTGTCCCTGGTGCGCCCATGGCGCCGTGGCGGGCACGGTGGCCACCCTGGGAATCGCCGCCTGCCAACTGCTGCTGGCGTTTCTGACCCTGAAAAGAACGGGTAGTTCCGTTTTGGCTTGTGTGGTCGCAGTGGGGACCCTGGTTCCGGCCGGAGTGTTTTTCGCCTGGTTGACGCGCCTGCTGGGACTGTAGCCCGCCTTTCGCCCAGGGACGCCGGCTGGCCGGAATCGCGCCCCGTCGTGCGGATCATTCGAGGGAAAACGGCTGGGGAAGCTCCTGCTGCCTGGAGAATGGGCAAACGACTCAACCACAAAAGGCACAAAAAGCACAAAAAAGGCTCCAGTCTTGTCCAATCCCGTTCTTGTGCCTCTTGTGGCCTTTTCGATTTTTATTCACATCGATGCACAGGATGCACAGGATTTTTTCTGGAAACGACTGGCCTCTGTTCCTGGGCATCCGCAATCCCGAACCGGATCATCGCCGAAGTCAACTTCTCGTGCAGGAGCGTCCCGTCCTGGTTATCCTGTGCATCGATGTTCAGTTGTTGGTCCTTCTCGATTGATCTGCCCCGTCTCCTACGCCCGCTATGCCCAACACTCCGTCAACAAAAGCCGGCCCCGGAATGCTCCTGCAATTTCGTCCCCTTGGCGTGGCCCGGTCATGGGATGAAGCCACCCGGGAGCGCGGGCGTCCCGCCCGCACCATAGACCGGCACAGCCTGACCATCTCCATCACTTGGATCGAACGGCAACGGTGCCGGGGAACCGATGGTTTTTGGGGAGGCCGTGTGTTTTGGAGACCCGGCTCTCGAGTAGCCGCCTACGCGGCTAGGGCAGTGCAGGACCCATACGACCCCGGGCTTACGCCCGGGGCCAAGTGCTGGCGCGGCTACGCCGCTCTCCCTGAAATCACGACGCTGCCAGAGGATAGGATTTTCTGACTGACTGGAAATGGGGACGTTGCACAAGTTATTCCAGTAATTCAACAACGTCCCCTGGTGTCCGAATACGCCTTGTAGGTGTAGTTGGTGTTTCCGCTCAGTCCCGACAGGCTTGCCGTAAGGCCCGTGAGGGGCGCCGTGGGCCTAGACCAGGACGTGGCGCAGGCGTTTGGTGAACTTGAGGTCGCTGTAGGTATGGAGGATGGTCATGGATAGTTCACTCCAGATCCAAGCGGTTCCAGTCGGGGTATGTACCCGACTCGATTATTTTCAGAATAGCATCGCGTATCAGACCTTGTCCCTTCTCTATAGCTTCTTGATCCTCGGTTTTCATTGCGCCTTCATGCGCCGCTCTGGAGCGAACCGAGTATGTGTTCTTCACTAGCTTCTTCGTTAGCTCGCGTTGCGACATGTTCCCGCCTATTAGCTTGGCGGCTCTAACTTGCATGCGATATGACAGCTCCGTCCTGGAATTGTCGAGGAAAAGGGTCTCCATTGCTATGCCGAGGTAGATCGCCCCGTCAACGCTAGGGCCTGCCATTCTGGATTTGACCCAGTATCTGATAGGGGTTTTCAGCTTCTTCTCTATGTTCGGTTCAGACAGCAGTTTTTCTCGTATTTCTTGGAATTTCGCAAGGTCATCCAAGCCAGCTTGTACTGATTGATATGCACGCCTTCCACCTAGGAAACTTGCCGCTGCGCGGCTTCCCCTGTCTATGCGGAAAGGTTCGTAAGGGTCGGTGTAAATCCATGACCGCATAGCGATCACGGGTGAGTTGATGACAAGCGACAAAATGGATGTCGTTGCCCTTTCTGGAGCGTTCACGTCATCTTCTTCGATTGTGTGTATTACACCCATAGGCCACGGCTCGCTTTCTTCGTAGCCTTCTTCCACTACTTTGAACGCAGGCGTCAGAGAATGCTCAGTGATGATGATGGCCGATTGTTCGAGATTGCTATGGAACGGAACAAATCGATGGCGGTTGATGTATTGATGTCGGATGTCGAACGGCAGAATGTACTTGTTTTTCTCGCTGATGGGGACAATCTTTATGTCGTTTCCGATTTTGAGTTCTTCCGCTACCGTAACTCCTTCTGCCAGAAGCAAATGATTAACCGAAACGGTTTGGTCTGACATTCTTGAGTTGAGGAGAGCTTCCGCCTTTTCCGGTCCAAACTTGATGGCTGCCAGTATCATTTTTTCTGCTACGTGCGTGGCGTCTATTGCGGGTTGCCCACCCATTAGCACGCATGTGCACGAGAAAATATGCTGTCCTTCCTTGATCCCAAGGAGTTTGGCGATCTCGGACGACAGTTTTGCCATTTGCGGCTCCTGCGTGTTTATTCTGTACCACGCAATGATGTCGACTGAGAAATTTGGTAGGTATTCCTCAAGATCCAATATGCGACGATAGTTTGCTGGTGTCAGGTCTGTGCCCATTCCTAGTTGTCTTCGTAGGACCTTTGCTTCCGCAGGTTCCATCCTTTCTTCTGCTGTAATTGTCGTGTGTTCGAGGGCTTCTCGCAGTGCGGCAATTAACATCTTTCTGCCTCCTTGCTTGCCCTTATGCGCGGCCGCCGATTCTCCATCAACTTCGTCACTCCTGCGTACACCGCCTCGCGCTCGTCGACGGTCAGGCCGATGGCGTCGAACACCGCCGCGTTCAGCTCTCGCCGCGCCGGCGGCGTTAGCGCGTCCCATTCCACCAGTAGCTCCGGGTTCACTATGGCAAGGCTGTCGACTCCGTAGATTGCTTCCCGCGGCTTCTGGATGTCGGCCTACGCTCCCTACGGATACAAGCGGGTCCATGTCCAGAGCGGGGCGAAGAAGCGCCCCAAGCTGGGGCTCGACCCGCCTGCCGAGCAATGGTCCAACGCATCTTCGACATGGACCTCCAGGGCAAAAGCATCCTCGACATCACCAAGTCCCCCGACTCGGACGGTCGATTCATGATAGCGAGGATTGCTTTCGCACGACAACATGCGCCCGATTCCAGGGACTGTACCAGTTTGGCAGGTGGGAGGAAGAGTAGGGGACGTTGTTGAACTACTGGAATAAATTGGATCAGCGGTTTCTGAATTCCAGGAATTCAACAACGTCCCCTGGGTGCACCCCCCGAGCCGCGAAGCGGCGGCAGCACTTGGCCGTGTCCCGCTCCATGCGGGGTTGTCTCGGTCGGCCCGGGCTGCGCCCGGACTGGGGCGGGCGGGACGCCCGCGCTCCCGGGTGGTCCTCCTTCCATCACTCTTGCCCCTCGATCCGGCGCACGCCCGGTTGCCAGGCCTCAGCCTGTGCCGATGCGGCAGAGCCGTCCCCCTTGGTGGCCTTTCTGGTCCTTCGTGTGACTTCGTGGATTCCTCTTTTCTGTTGTTGTTTCAGCCGCTGCGGCACGGGAAGCGGGCTCGCTTCCCTGTGTTATGATTCTCTGAAGATCGTGGACTCTGCTCCACGCGGCCCCGCGGGCGGCATTGCCTTCGGGGTCGAAGAGAATCTCCCGTCGAAGTGGAAAACGCATCATGGCAACCCTTCTGGATGACTTTCTGGCTGGAGAACTGGAGAGTCTGAAACGCAGGAAGCTGTACCGGGCTCTCAAGATTCTGGAAGGACAACAACTGCCACAGGCTCAATTCGATGGACGGTCGGTGGTGAACCTTTCCTCCAATAACTACCTGGGACTGAACACCCACCCCCGGCTCATGGAAGCCTCCGCTCGGGCCCTGCGGCGGTTCGGTGTGGGGTCGGGCGCGGTCAGAACCATCGCGGGAACCATGCGGGTTCACATGGAGCTGGAGGAAAAGATTGCCCGGTTCAAGCAGGTGGAGGCCAGCGTGGTCTTTCAATCGGGGTTCACCGCCAACGCCGGCACGGTATCTTCGATCCTGGGCAAGGGAGACCTGATCATCTCGGACGAGCTCAACCATGCCAGCATCATCGACGGCTGCCGGCTGTCGCGCGCGCAGATCCGAGTTTTTCCCCACAAGGATACCCGGGCATTGGAAGACATTCTGGCCGAGGTTCAGTCGCTGCCCGGCAGGAAACTGGTGGTCACCGACGGCGTGTTCTCAATGGATGGCGACGTGGCCCCGCTTCCGCAAATCGTGGAATTGGCGGAACAGTACGGCGCCATGATGATGGTGGACGATGCGCACGCCAGCGGGGTCATGGGCCATTGCGGTCGCGGCACGGTGGACCACTTCGGGTTGCACGGCCGGGTGGACATTCAGGTGGGCACGCTTTCCAAAGCCGTGGGATCTCTGGGCGGGTATGTCTGCGGGAGTCGCGCGCTGATTGAATATCTGTACCATCGCGCCCGGCCCTTTCTTTTTTCCACCTCCCATCCTCCGGCGGTGGCGGCCTCCTGCCTGGCGGCCTTCGAGGTCCTGGAAGAGGAGCCGGCCCTGATCGAACGCTTGTGGGACAACACCCGTTTCTTCAAGGCGGGCTTGGCTCGCCTGGGTTTCGACACCGGCGCCAGCGAAACGCCCATCACCCCCATTATCGTCGGCCAGGGAGAGCTGGCCATGACGTTTTCGGACCGGCTTTTCGAGGAGGGTGTGTTCGCTCAAGGCATCGGGTATCCCACCGTGCCGGAGGAGAAGTCTCGCATTCGCACCATCGTGACCTCCGCCCATACCCGGAAACAACTGGAGTTCGCCCTGGAGGCTCTCGCCAGAGTCGGCCGCCGGCTGGGGATCATCCCGGCGTAGTCGACACCAGGCCTTCCCCGCCCTCCATTGACCCCATTGACGACTCCTGAACGGTCGATACCCGTGAAGAAAGGAACGCCATGAACGAGTTCAATCCCCCCAAGCGCATCCTGATGGGACCCGGTCCCAGCGACGTGGACCCCCGCGTGCTCAGGGCGCTTTCCGCCCCGCTGGTGGGCCACTTGGACCCCGCCTTCCTGGGGGTCATGGATGAGATCCAGCAGTTGCTGCGGGCGGTTTTCGAGACCCGCAATCGCTTGACCATTCCCATTTCCGCCACCGGAAGCGCCGGAATGGAGGCCGCTTTCGTGAACCTGGTCGAGCCCGGAGACCCGGTAGTGGTGTGTGTGAACGGAGTCTTCGGCGAGCGGATGAGCGATATCGTGACCCGCTGCGGCGGGAAGCTGACCCGGGTGGAAGCCGAATGGGGCCGCGGCCTCGACATGGAGAAAGTCCGGCAAGCCTTGCAACGAACCCGTCCCCGGATTCTGGCGGCTGTCCAGGCCGAGACCTCCACCGGAGTCTTGACCCCGCCGGCCAAGCTGCGAGAGGTGTTGAACGATTTCCCCGAAACCCTGCTGCTGCTGGACTGCGTCACCTCGCTGGGCGGCCATCCGGTGGAAATCGATCGACATGGGGTCGATTTCGCCTACAGCGGGACCCAGAAGTGCTTGAGCTGCCCTCCCGGACTGGCTCCCATTACGGTCTCGGACCGGGCCGTGGAGAGGATTCGTCAGAGGAAAACCAAGGTGCAGAGCTGGTATCTGGACCTGACCATGGTTGAAAAGTACTGGGGTGACGACCGCACCTACCACCACACGGCTCCGGTGTCCATGAACTATGCGCTGCGGGAGTCCCTGCGCCTGGTGGTTGAGGAAGGGCTCCGGAACCGTTTCGATCGCCATCACCTGAATCATCGAGCGCTGGTAGCCGGCGTGGAGGCCATGGGGTTGGAGATGCTGGTCCAACCGGAAGACCGTCTATGGGTCTTGAATACGGTCCGCGTGCCCGATGGAATATCGGATGCCGCCGTGCGTTCCCGGCTGTTGAGCGATTTCGGCATTGAGATCGGCGGCGGGTTGGGACCGCTGAAGGACAGGATCTGGCGGGTGGGGTTGATGGGCACCTCCTCCCACGCGAACAACGTGCTGATGTTGCTGAATGCCCTGGAACGCATACTCAGGCAGGACGGGTTCCAACTGGCTCCAGGCAGCGGCGTGGAGGCCGCTTCGGCAGTCTTCGACGCATGAGCCGGCCGCAGGTTCGGGACAACCGATACGACAAGTGGTGAGTGATCAGTGGTCGGTGGCCAGTGGTCAGTCCTGATGGCAAGCAAGTGCCTGATGACGTGGTAACACTTTTTGAACGACTGCGCCGAGACCCACAAGATGCTCAACGCAGGGATCCAATCACTATCCACTTTTCACCTGGTCGCGCTGCCGTTCCATGGGACGGGACCGCTGATGCAGGGTGATCCAGGGGTGTTTCTGGCGAGTCAATCGCCGGCCGGGCCGCGGTGGGTCAGCCTCCCGAAAACCCCCGGGTCCAACTGCGGACGGCGGCGCGCCTCGCCCA
This sequence comes from Terriglobia bacterium, assembly GCA_963665655.1. Classification (GTDB taxonomy): domain Bacteria; phylum Acidobacteriota; class Terriglobia; order Versatilivoradales; family Versatilivoraceae; genus Versatilivorator. The sequence goes on along the minus strand of OY762429.1, from coordinate 135,042 downwards.
CCTCCCAAACCGCCAGGTAGACCAGTTTCAGGATTTTCTCCAGCTTGCTGAAGTTGATCTTGTTCGCCGTATCGGTGGCCCGATGATAGTCGGGATGGAAGCCGGTGAACAGGAATAGCGCGGGAGTGCCCTGTTTCAGGAAAGGCCAGTGGTCGCTGCGGCGCATCAGGTCCATGGATGCGGCTTCCGTGGGAAATCTCAGGTCCAGTCCCGCCCTGGCGTTGCTGCGCTCGATGATTTCCCGAAGCATGGGCGCAACCGACGCTCCGAAGATGTTCAGCGAGTTTTGATTGTCCTCAGCCCTTTGACCGGGGAGTTCGCCCACGAGATTGGCCGCATGCTGGGCGTTCCGGCCGATCATGTCCATCTGGAGCATGGCCACCGTCTCCAGGAGTGGGACCGGCGGCGCCCTCACGTAGTGTCGCGAGCCCAGCAGTCCGAGTTCTTCCGCGCCCCAGGCCGCCAGCAGTATGCTTCTCCGGGGTTTGGCCGGGTTATCGTGGAAGGCCTCGGAGAGCTCCAGCAGCGCCGTGATGCCGGAGGCGTTGTCGTCGGCGCCATGGAAGATCCTGCCCCTCTCATCCACGCCCATGTGATCGTGATGGGCTCCCAGGACAATGAACTCGTTCTTGAGAACGGGGTCCGACCCCGGAATATGCCCCATCACGTTGTATCCCTGGAACTGTCGCCTTCGATAGGAGACTTGCATCCGCATCCGCCCCTGCAGGGGGAAGCTCCGCGGTCGTCCTGCTCGGTCGATTCCGTCCTGTAGCAGTCCGAGGGACGGGGACGAGGCTTCGGGTCCGCCGGCTTGACGCAGGAGGCGTTCTCCGGCGGCGAACGTCATTCTCACCACCGGAATGGAGAGGGAATCCAAACGCTCCGACAGGTGGGCCCTGGCGTGGCGAAAGTCGGAACCCGGGGAGGGAAGCTCGTCCCCGGCCGCCAGGATGAGCACCACGCCGCACGCGCCCCGGGATTCTGCCTGAAGCGATTTCTCCACGGGGTCGGAGTAGTCGATCGTTCCAACCCGGCGAAAGGCAATGTCGGGGGGGCCTCCACTGAGCATGATCGCGACTCTGTCCCGAAGCTCGATTCCCTGGAAATCGTCATAGTCGAGATGGGGCGCCGTCAGCCCGTATCCCACGAAGACGGCTTGCTTGCCTCGAACCGATGCATCCGGTCCCCAGGAAGCCGGCAGGAAGTCGTCGCCACTCTCGAGGGAAACCACCGAGCCGCCGGTGTCGGTGAATTCCAACCGACCGGAATTTCGCGGAAGCGCCCGCATGATCCCGAAGGAATGTGTGAAGTCGGTGGAATGGGGAGCCGGGAGCAGGCCATTGGCCTCGAAGACGCTGGCGATGTAGGCCGCGGTGAGCTCGGCCTCGGGGCTGCCGGTCGCGCGTCCCTTGAAATGGGAGGAGGACAGAAATTTCAGCCTGGCCCGGATGCGTTCCTGGCGAATCGACTTCAACCCGCGGGAGATCTTCTCAAAGGAAACGGACTCGAGTTGGCCGGGTAGCAGGAGCCCCAGGAAGAGGCCGGGCAGCAGCCATCGGAACAAGCTGCGGCAGTGTGCTCTTGACCCGCATTTCTCACCGGGCCGCTGAGCATAGGGTAGAAAAGTGTTGGTCTTTAACATCTTGCAGTGCTTTGTTTGGAATCTTCAGCGTTGCCGGGACGGAACACCCGTCGTGCGCGGCTGGATCCAGCGTTGGTAGGCTTCCGGGGTGTCTACGTCGACAAGGATCTCATCCGATGGCCATTCCAGGTGGCGGATCTCCCGGCGATGCTGCCTGACCACGGCAACGGCCCCTTCGTCCGGACTGGCGGCAAGCAGCTCGGGAAACAGTTCCCTGGCGAACAGGACCGGATGTCCTCGCTTCCTCTGAAAGGAAGGAATCACGATGGGATGGCCTCCCTGGCTGAAGCATTCCAGCAGCGCGTCGATCAGGGTGGGGTCGACCAGGGGATGGTCGACCAGGAAGAGCATCAAGCCGTCGCAGGTTTCGGGATCGAGAGCCCGGATGCCGGTTTGCAGAGAGGAGAGTTGTCCTTCCCGGTAGCGGGAGTTGATGACGGTAGCCGGCTTCAGGTCCGGCAGACGTTCCAGAATGGTTTCCGGCCGGTGACCCAGCACGATCTTCACCTCGACCAGCCGGGAGGCCCGAATCTGGCAGACGATATGTTCCAGGAAGGTGGCGCCGAAGATGGGCAGCAAGGCCTTGGGCCGCCCCATGCGCTGCGATCTGCCCGCGGCCAGGATGATGCCGCTGACCCGTTTGTCCATGGCAGTCGTCAATTCCCGGCGGGCTCTTGAGGATCCAAGTCGGAGTCGTCCCGGGGATAGGAACCCAGAATCTTCAAGTACCCGGCCAATTCTCTCAGATGGGTCATGGCCCTCTTGCAGGGCCTGTCTTCCAGGCTGCCGGCGAAGTCGACGTAGAACAGGTATTCCCAGGGTTTGCCGTGCAAGGGACGGGACTCGATCTTGTAGAGGTCGATGTCCCGCAAGGCGAAGACGCTCATCGAACGAAAAAGGGCCCCGGGAATATTCTGGATGGAAAAAACAATCGAAGTCTTGTTGGCATCAGGCACTCTGTGGCGGCCCTTGGCCAGCAAGAGGAACCGGGTGAAGTTGGCGAAGTCGTCCTGAAGATTTTCTCGCAGGATGGTCATGCCGTATAAACGGGCAGCCAGGTCGCTCGCGATGGCGGCGCCGTCAAGGATTTTCTCTTCCTTGATTTTCTTGACGCTGCCGGCGGTGTCGTAGGTCGGGATGATTTCCAGCCTGCCCAGCCGGGCGGTGTTTCTGCGGCACTGCATGAGCGCCTGCGGGTGGGAAAAGACGCGGCGGACTCGAGAAAGTCCGACCCCCGGGTTGGCGATCAGGTGGTGCAGGATGCGGAGCTTCAGCTCTCCAATGATCGTGAGCCGGTGGCGCAGCAGAAGATCGTAGTTCTGGTGGATGCTGCCGGCCAGCGAGTTTTCTATGGGAACGACCCCGAACGTCGCCTCTTCCCTCTGGACGCTCTGAAACACCAGGTCAAAAGTCTCGCAGGGAATCAGGCGGTCGATGCTTGGGAAAAAGCGACGGGAGGCGATCTCGCTGTATGCCCCCGGCTCGCCCTGGTAGGCGACCACGGGGTCTGGCCTTGGAAGCATATTGATTCGGCCTCCGGCGAGTCGGACCCGTGACATCACTCCCCTTCGATCCCGGGAAACGAGAGAATGCGGCGCTTCCCGCAGGGAGCCGGCCGAATTACGGGTTCCGTTGACAAAGCGGAATCCGTTGCTCGACAATGGGTTGCCCTGCAATGGGTCGCCGAGAAAAGTCCATCGAATGCGATTTTGGCGCCGGAAGGAGCAGTCTGATGCGAATATTGCCGTTTCGGGGTTACCGCTACAATCCCAACCGTATTGCCAACCTGGACGACGTGATCTCCCTGCCCTACGACCAGTTCAAGGGCTCCCGAGACGACCGGTTCCACCAGCGGCATCCCTTTAACATCGCTCATCTTATCATGAACCCGGAGACCCGTGAGGATTCCCCGTCCTGGAATCGATATACCCGCTCCAAGGCCTTGTTGGATCGATGGATGCAGGAATCGGTCTTCCTGCAGGACGATCGGCCCGGCATTTATCCCTACTACCAGGACTTCCCCCTGGTTGGGGGGCCTGGCGTAACCCGCAAGGGGTTCGTGGCTCTGGGCGAAGTGACCGATTACTCCCAGGGCATCGTGCGGCCCCATGAGCGGACCATGACCAGGCCCAAGCAGGATCGCCTGGAGCTGCTGCGCTCCACTCGGGTCGACTCGGGAATCATCTTTGTCCTCTACTCGGACCCGGAGGGAGAGATCGAGGCCCTCCTGGATGAGGCGATCGGACCTCATCCCGCCATGACGGCAGCCGGTCCGGACAGGATGTCGAATCGGTTGTGGCAGGTATCGGACCCGGCGGTGATCGCTCGAATCCGGCGGGCCATGCAGGACAAGCCCGTAATCATCGCCGATGGCCACCATCGATACGAAGTGGCGGTGGAGTTCAGCCGGGAGGCCACGAGGCATCGGTCCGAGGACCCGGCTTGGGAAAACTATCGATTCAAGCTCTTCAGCTTTGTTCGACAGGAGTCTCCGGCAATCTGCATCCTGCCCATCCATCGCATCCTGAGACACCTGGAAGGGTTTGAGCCGTCCCGCTTTCTGCAGCAACTGGAGTTGTTCTTTTCGATTGAAGCGACCGAGGTCGCCGGCGGCGTTCCGCAGGAAAGGCTGGAGGAGTTGCTGCAACGCATGCGAAAACAGCAGACCGCGGGGCATGCGGCCATGGGAGTCTATCTGCCCGGTCTGAACCGGTTGGCCCTGCTGACGTTCCGTGGCGAGAGGGCGAAGAACCTGGCTTGGCCGGCAGACAAGTCCGAGACCTGGCGCCAGTTGGATGTGTCCATCCTTCAGGTGGCGATATTGGACCGGACACTCAACCTCGGGGAGCGCGAACTGGCCCAGGGAAACTTTGTGGAGTATGTCAGCGAGGCCCGCGAGGCGGTTCTGAAGGCGGCGGACGGCTCCTGCCAATGCGTCATTCTAATGAATCCCACACCCATGAAGCAGGTTGAGGCCGTGGTCGAGGCCGGAGACCTGCTGCCCCAGAAAACCACCCACTTTCACCCCAAGCTCATGGAAGGCCTGGTGTTCGCCAAGCACCTTTGACCCGTGACTGAAACCAACCGGTTTCGTGCCGCATGCGACGGGGTAGGAAGAGCTACCCACGAAGGGGCACGAAGGACCACGAAGACACACGAAGAAAGACGGTGAGGGGAACCGGAACGTTTCCCTGCTCCCGATACGCCATCAATGTCCCCGGTTTCACCCTCGAATGGTCCACCCCTGATTCAACTGCATAATGAACATGGATGAACAGGATATACAGGATTCCTGGTTGATGGACCTGGACCGAATGCTCCTGTGCGTTGCGATGTTCCGGCATGGATGCAGTGGAGACGGCCTTGATTGCAACGCAATCGTCGTATAGGCTTGTTCCAAACAGGGAGGTGCGACAATGGCAAGCATCACGATCCGAAATCTCGACGACGACGTGAAGACGGGGCTTCGCGTGCGCGCCGCCGAGCATCACCGTTCGATGGAGGAAGAGGTGCGAATCATCCTGCGCGACGCCGTGAATGGAGGGCAAACCGGTCCCCGGAATTTGGCGAAGTTCACCCGCGAGTGCTTTGCGCCCCTTGGCGGCGTTGAACTCGAACTTCCCCCGCGTGGTCCGATGCGCGAGCCTCCGGATTTCTCCTGAGCGGCTGGCATGTTAGTCATAGACACGAATGTGGCGTCCGAACTCATGCGTCCGGAGCCGACGCCGGCCGTGGCGGCCTGGATTGCCGAACGCGACGCACAGGACATGTACCTCACGGCAGTGAGCGAAGCGGAATTGCGCTACGGTGTCGCAATCATGCCAGCAGGCAAGCGACGAAACGCGCTGGAGGCCGCCATGACCCGTTGGCTCGACCAGGGTTTCAGAGAGCGGATTCTCCCGTTCGACAGCACCGCAGCCCGAGCCTACGCGGAGATCGCGGCCGAGCGCCGCCAATCGGGTCGGCCGATCGGTGAGGCTGAATGCCAGATCGCGGCCATATGCCGCTCCCGTGGTGCGGTTCTGGTCACGCGCAACGTGCGGCATTTCAGCGGCACTGGAGTCGACGTTGTTGATCCCTGGGAGGCTACAGAGAATTGACGGAAGTTGTCGATTCGTCTCCACACGCCTGAGAAAGTCAACGGGATGAATGATAAAGGCGAACGCAACGTAGCAGGCTTTTTCGACGTTCTACTCTCGGATGATCCGCGCGGAAGGGCGGGGGTCGGAGTCGTTTCTGAGAAAATCGCGTCAGCTCACTGGTTGGGGCGTGTGCCGAAACCAGTCCGCGAAGCGGACCAGACCCTCTTCAAGGGGGACCTTGGGAGCGTAGCCCAGCACCCTGGACGCCTTGCCCAGGTCGGCGTGGGTGAAGGGCATGTCGGCGGGTTGAGGCTCCTGCATGCGGAGAAGAGCCGGCTTGCCCAGTACGCTCTCCAGAAGTTGAACCATCCTTTTCAGGGGGGTCGGGTTGCCGCTGCCGAGATTGAATACCTCGAAGCGGAAGTTCAGTGGCAGGGCGGCCGCGATTCCGTCCACGATGTCGTCGACATAGGTGTAGTCACGCCGCGAGCTGCCGTCTCCAAAGAGTGCGAGGGGGCGGCTCTCCTCGATGGCCCGTGCGAACTTGTGAATCACCAGGTCGGGACGCTGCCGGGGGCCGTAAACCGAAAAAAAGCGAAGACACGTGACCTCCAGCCCGTAGAGGTGGGCGAAGCAGCAGCAGAGCTTCTCGCCGGCCAGCTTGGTGACCCCATAGGGCGACAGGGGTTGGAGTCGGTTCTCCTCTTCCGAAAAGGGCACTTGGCTGGTCCTGCCGTAGACCGAGCTGGAAGACCCGAAGATGAACTTCCGGCACATTCCCCGGCGAGCCAGTTCCAGCAGGCCCAAGGTGCCCTGAAGGTTGACCCGTTCGTACAACAGGGGGCAGTCCAGGGAAGACCGAACGCCCGTTCTCGCCGCCAGGTGGATGAGGATCTCGTAGGATTTTCCGGACAGGGCCGATTGCAGCTCGTCCGTGTTTGCGATGTCCACCTGGAGGAAGTCGAAGCTTCCCTGCTCGGACACCTGCCGCAGGTTCTCTCGCTTGCGATGGGTGGAGTAGGCGTCGTTGAGGTCGTCCAGGACGGTGACCCGGGCGCCGGCCCCGATCAGGCGCGCCGCCAAGTGGGAGCCGATGAACCCGGCGCCGCCGGTAAGCAGAATGGGGGTTCCCGGAGAGAGTCCGGGAGGGGAGCTCAATGGATCTCCAGCATCCGGTCCACCGCCCGCTTGGCTTTCAGACGGATTTCCTCCGGGACATCCACCACATATCGGTTCTGGAGGAGTGAATCGAGGGTATCCTGCAGGGTGATCTGATTCATGTGGGGGCAGCGAACACTGCACAAGCGGAGCATTTCCTTGTCGGGGTTTTCGGCCGAGACGTTGTCTGCCATGCTGCATTCGGTCAGCAGGAGATAGCGGGGGGACCGAGCCTGTTCCACAAAGCGAATCATGGCCGAGGTGCTTCCCGAAAAATCGGCTGCCTCGACCACTTCCGGGCTGCACTCGGGGTGAGCCAGCACCACCACGTCGGGAAACTGCCGGCGCACGTTCTCGATATCCTCCACGTTGAACTTCTCGTGAACCTCGCACTTGCCGTGCCAGCCGAGGATCTGGTAGTCCATGTGAGGATCCTGCTTTTCCCTGGGAATGGGCCTGTCGGTGGGAAAAATGATGTGTTTGCCGCTTTCGCGAGCCACGTTTCTGGCCAGGTATTCGTCGGGAAGAAAGATGACGGTCTCGGTCTTGAACGATTCAATGACCGCCAGGGCGTTGCTGGAAGTGCAGCAGACGTCGCTTTCGGCCTTGATGTCGGCGTAGGTGTTGACGTAGGTCACCACCGGAACGCCTGGAAAACGCTCGCGCAGCTCCCGGACATCCTCGGCGGTGATGCTGGCTGCCAGGGAACAGCCCGCCTCCAGCGAGGGGATCAGCACCGTCTTCTCCGGGCTCAGGATCTTGGCGGTCTCCGCCATGAAGCGGACTCCGCAGAAAACGATGGGATCGCCGTCGGCGGTGGCGGCCAGGCGGCTCAACTCCAGGGAGTCTCCGGTGAAATCGGGCACTGAATGGTACAGCCCGGGCTCCATGTAGTTGTGCCCCAGGATCACGGCGCCCAGGTCGCTCTTCAACTGGTTGATGCGGCAGGCCAATTCGGCCTTGGCCCGGATTTCGAAATCGGGCAGGACGTCGTGCAGCTTGTCCCGGAGGAGATGATAGGTTTGCAAGGCGTCGTCGGTCATGGGACTTCAACCTGCCGCCGGGCGCATACCCGGCAAGCGATGAGAGCTGTGCTCACGTGGAAAAACCAGTATAACGCCGATCCTGACTGGAGGCAATGCAGGCCCGCCCTCCTTGGATCCACCCCCGCTTCATCCGGCAAGAGTCGTCCCCTTGTATGGAGCGCAGGCGCGGCCAGATAGAAGGGAATCGGTGGGAACTTCACGAACAAAACTGGCGCAATTCATCGGAACGCACCGAATGTACGAAGCCATTGACGCGCAAACGATTTGAGGACCGGGTCATGGAAATCGTACCGATCAAGACCGAACGGGACTATCGCCGCACCCTCGAGGAAATCGAGGGCCTGATGACGGCCGAGCGCAACACGCCCGAAGGCGACCGCCTGGATGTTCTGGTGACACTGGTCGAGGCCTGGGAGGCTCGGAATCACCGTCTCGATCTACCCGACCCCATCGACTAACGTTCTCCCTTAACGTTTGATCATTCCCCGTCGTGACCGCGCAACCGCAGTTCCCGGCGCCAGCGGGCGTAGGCCGAGATGTCCTTCCATTTCAGGTTGCTGAGGCTCTGGTCTCCGTAGTTCGTCTCCATTCGCCATCGAAGGTAGTCGCTGGGCGGGATCGGCAGAAAGGGATAGCGGCGATACCAGCGCCGGTCGCGGAAGGTCCAGCAGATTCGAATGAGCTCCAACAAGACGGTCACGATCGGTCTTCCGGAAAACGGTTCATCATTCAGGAAAAATCGCGCAGGGTCCGATCGTTGCGGATTTCCTTTTCCAGTCGTTCGGCGAATGCCAAATCGTATTCCTTGTGCTCGGGGGACGGGCGGCAGTCCCGGTACTTCGCGTAGCAATGGTAGCAGATGGTCAACTTGGGATACTTTCGGAAGTACCGGTCAAAGCCCAGCAGGCCCGGAACCAGGCTGATCCCGTAAGTCCAGTAAGCCAATCCCAGCCCCAGCAGCAGATAGACCAGGCCCATCAACTTCCGTGGCTCCTCCCGCACGTAAAAGTCCTCCTGGCCGCAGACCGCGCAGCGGTCGACGCGGTTCCCCTCGAGGTGCTCCCGGGTGAACCGCAGGGGCTGCACGGAGCCGCAGGATCGGCAGACCGGGGGGGCACTCTTCTCCTGCGGCCGAGCATGGCATTCTCGATAGCAGCGCCGGCACAGAAAGGTAATGCGCACGGTCAAACCTCAATGGCTTCCCTGCCCTGCCATTTCACCCCGGTACTCGCGGGACGATTGCAACAACATCGTTGTCGCCAGGGTCCAGCTCGCCTTGTCAGATGTCGAGGAACACCTGCAACCAATAGCCCGACCCGCGCCTGCGGATCACGAGCTGGTGGTAGGTGATCGCCTTGACGTCCAGCCGGACGGTATGGCGCCCGGGATCGAACGGCTCTCCTCGAACCTGCGCCTCCAGGAAACGGGACGACGACCGCTCAATCTTGAAGTGTCGTGGGGCGAATTTCAATCCGTCGTAGAGGTAGAGCACCTCGGTCAACCACCTGACCAGAAGTTGCTGGCGGTCTCCCGCCTCGATCCTGACCGGCATGGATTCCACCGGCCGGACGGAAGCCGGGTCGAGAATCACTGAGGCGAGTCCGTAAGCACCCTGTTCAAATGCCTCCGCCAGAGTCTTGCCGCGAGCTTCGATCCCCAGGTCGGCGGGGTGGTCAAGGATCAGGTATCCGGCTTCCATGGGCCTTTCAGAGCTCTTGGGTCGGGACAACATTGACGGATCAGTCAAGAGAGCCTTTTGCAAAATTCGGAATCGAGCATCTCCGTAAAACAACAGAAGAGCGGACTTGCCCCGCGAGTCACCTCTCCCCTGGCTTCTCCTGGGAAGGCTGCCGCTGCCAAGTGAATGGGGTGAACGGCTCAACCACAAAAAGCACAAAAGGCACAAAATCAGGCCCCAGTCTTGCCCAATCCCGTTTTTGTGCCTTTTGTGGCCTTTCGACGGAGAACCGCGTTCTGGAAATCCTGATTCCTGAATGAGATTTGAGACTTGGCGATTCCAGCTTTTGTGCCTTTTGTGGCCATTCAGGCACAGAGCCAACCTGCCCCTATCACTCCGTGTCCCCTCTCCCGATCCACAATACCCTTGTCTGCGGAATTTTGCCAAAGGCTCAAGAATCCAGAATTTGATTGCAGATTGTGGATTCTGTTACAGGACACCAGTCACGACAACTGACCACTGACCGTGCGCAAGTCCAAAATCCAACCCACAATCCAAAATCGACAAATCAACCCTTGCTGGTCTGAGACGCGGCTCTCCGGTTTCCCCAACCGTTTGCGGCGCGACCCGCGTGAGGGCATGTCAGCGGGGCAGATCCACCCACAGGGAATTGTTCCGCGAGGTGATCTCTTCCGCTTCGGGGCCGGTCAACAACTGCAGGTGCAGTCTCGGGCTGCTGCCGGCAGCCCGCAATCCGCTGAGCGGGACAACAGTGGTTTTCGGGTGAAGGTCCAGGGGAGCCGGCAGCGAGGGGATTCGGCGTTCAAGAATCACGTCCCCCCTGGCATTTCGGATCTGCAGCCTGAAGGGTTGCGAAGGGGCCGAGCCCAGGTTGTGAATCGTCACTTCCCCGCGGTCTCCGTCAGCCTCGTATCGAAAATCCTGCGAGCCCAGGGCCAGGTCGGGAAGCTGCCAGACCGGAGTTCCCTTCTCTTTCTGCTTGACTTTGATGATGGTCGACTTCCCCCCGCGCAGAGTCAAGGGAATGGAACTGTGACGCTTCAGCCTTAGAATCCTGCGGTTGAGGCCGAGGTCGACCTGGCCGTCGTCATTGAGATCCAGCCCTTCAGTCACTTCGTAGGTGCCGTTTTCCAACTGCCACACCCGCATCCGGACGTCCTGCAAGGCCTCGCCCAGGTTGAAGACGGAGACTTCCAGAGCATCAGGCCTGGCCTGGGAGACCAGAGCGGCCACCTGCCCGCGAGTGTTTTCCCAGCTCAGCGCGTGTCCCGCGTAAATCTGTTGGTCCGCATGGGCGATTCCACCCAGGCGGGCCCGCTGGGTGGCCCGGTGGGGAATAAAGACGCCGGCCGGGCTCAGTTCCGCCTCGGTATAGAGAATCCGGTTCTGTTCCAGGTGCTTGAGAAGCGCTGCCTGGTAGTCGAGCAGATAGTCCTTTCTGCCGGTCGCCTCGTAGGCATATTGGCGCGCCAGCAGCGCCGCCTCACTGAAGTGCAGATGGCGGTTCCAGAGGTTCAGCCTGGGGAGCAGCTTCAGAAAGGGACGGACCTCGGCAGCCTCCGGCAAGAACGATTGCCAGCGCGCCGAGCTTGTCTGGGCGGCCTCCGTATGGCCGGCCTTCACCAGTGTGCTCAAGGTCCACAGGTATGCCGGGTTGCCGGTCACCCGGAAGACTCCCCACATCAGGTCCAACAAAGGACGACCGGGCAGTCCTCGGCTCAGGGCCTCGTCGGTAGGAAAATGGATGGCCAGGGTCAGTTTCGGATAGCGGTCCTTCTTCCAGTGCTCCAGCCGGGCCGCGGCATACTCCTTCAACTGATCCACCAGCGTTGGGTTGCGATTGTAATCGGCCAGCGTGAGGGCCGAGTGCCACAGGAGAGAGCTCCAGGCCTCTTCCCGGGCGAAGATTCCCTGCCGGACCGATTCCGTAGCGCTGACCCGCGAGGATTGAAAGTGGCGGTGACCCGCAGGGTTGGCGGCGGTGAGGCGATCCAGGTGACGGGAGGTCTCCATCAGCGTTTCGATCCAGCGGGGGTTGCCGTAATCCAGCAGGGCCAGCATCGGAGCCAGGTTCAGGCCGGCCTGATAGGCCTGTCGGACGGGCCGGACCTGGCGGTTCAAACCCATTTCCAGAGTCCCGTCGCGCAAACGGGCTTCGATCAGGGAGACCAGGGATTGCTTGAGCCGGGGAGCCGGACCATCCATGAGTGCTATCCCCGGCCAGTGGGCAGCCAGCCGGGTGTCGCCCCGAAGTCCGCCCCCGAAGGCGCCGCTCTGGAGTTGCCGGTTTTCTATCCACCAGTGGGCAATGTGCCGGAAGTGGTCCACCAGCCGCTTCTGTTGGACGGCCCATTGGGGGAATGCGGGGGCCGAGGGAGGTTTCTCCCGATATTCGGGAGGGATCGAATCGGGCTGGAGCAGTCCCTTGAAGGATAGTCCCATTGGATCCCTGGGTCGGGATTGCAACAACCCTTCCACCAACCGGAAGGTCTCGTCAACGCTGCTGAAATTCCGGCGGGCCGAGGCAAGGTCCATGGACATCCAGTCCAATCGTCGGGTCAGCTTGCGCAGGCCCTGGCGGATCAACAGGGTGCGGTCGGCAAACAGGTCGGCAGGCTGGGCTTGCTTGCCGGGCAGTCGCCACTCTGTCACGGTGCGCATCTCGATCTCCGCATTCTCGAAATGCTTTCGGGCAAAGTCGATTCGGTCACTGGCAACGGTCATCCAGAGGGGCTGTCCGGCGGGGAGAAAGCAATCGCCGAGATCGAGCTCCATTTCGGCCGACTCTTCCCCCGACCATCGGAAATCCAGGGAAACCACATCCCGCTGGGGAAGGATGGGGTCCTTGACCGTCCATCGCACCCTGGACTCCACCGAGGTGTCCTGCCCGGCCCCGTCCAGACGGATACGGATGGCCTTCACAACCGTGTGGCTCAGGAAGGGGGGCAGAAAAATGTGTCGAAAGCCTTGGGTGGCGGGTGTTTGCAGCGGGGCGGACGGCGCCTGATAGCTTTCTTCGGGGACAGCCACCCAGGCCTCCCGATCCCGGGAAAGATAGGCCGTACGCAGATCGGTTCGCCGCCCGAAGAAGGATCTGACCTGGCGGGCGGATTGGCCCGGAAGGCTGGCCGCCAGTTCCACGGGCAGCAGTCGAAGGGTCAGCCATCCGCTTTCGGCGCTTTCGGTCCCGTTCTCAGGGGCGTCCCGGGTCGACAGCAGCGAGAGTTCTCGAAGCTGCCCGGACTCTCTTTCCACTTCGATCCGGGACATGGACAAGGGTCCGTTCAGAGGTTTGGCGGTCTCACTCGCCCTTTCCGAAGCAAGGTCCCAAAGCAACCGCCGCCGGCTTCCGTCGCTTCCATGGATCTTCCCTTTCAGATTGCCCCGCAGGCTAAGGCGGTTGAAGGCCTCCCGCGGGACCTCGAGCCGCAGGGTCCTTCCCTCTTGTGGGTATCCCTTCATCGCCGGGGGCCACGAGCTCTCGGAGAAACCATCCGCGGCTGCCGGCGAGGCCCGCTTGACGTCCCGGGCGGACACGATTCTTACCGGGCGAATGGAGATCGGGGCGGCCAGCGCCAGGGTGGCCTCCGGATTGTTCCACCCGAAACGGTCGGCCCAGTGGCCGGAACGCAATTCCTCGTCGACCTTCTTTGCCGAAGGGTGCCGGCCGGCACGACCGGCGCCGAGCTCGGACAGGTTTGCAATCGCTGGGGGACTCAAGGCTTCCGCAAAAATCCGGAATTCGTCCACATAGGCCCGTCTCTCGTTGCTCTTCCGGTAATAGGGGGTCAGCGCCTGGGTGTGAATGCCGATCTGGTCCAGCCACCTGCCAAAATGAAATTGCCCGAGGCGGTTGCCGACTTCCCGGCCGTCCATGTAAAAGCGCAGTCCTTCCAGCTCATGCCAGGTAAAGGCCAAAAAGATCCAGCGACCGGCAACGACGCCGGAATCGATTCCGGCATCCGTCTCCAGGACTTGGGAGTCCCGGTCGTAGAGCCGCAATGCCAGGGTCCGGCCTGTCCAGAAGAGGTGAGCGAAGAGGTGTTGGGGGGAATGAAGCTGCCGGGTGCTGATTCGAATGATGGAAAAGGGAGTCTTGCCGGGGGGCTCGTCCAGTTGCCACCAAAAGGACAGCGTTCCCTGTTCGGGGTAGACGTTGCCGGCTGCGGCAAAGCTGAGCAGGGCTCCCCAATCCAGAAAAAGGGCTCTTCCCTGCCGGCCGCGCCTGGCAATGCTCACTCCCCGGTTGCCCAGGGGAGCGGCGTCTCCCTCAGCCTGGTCGGCCAGTACTCTCCTCTCGAAGGAGACATGGAAAAGCGGCGAGGCGCTCCCCTCGGCCGGGGAATCCTGGGCAGAGGCTGCCGGCAGGATCGCGGCGAGCAGAAGGAGCAAGGCGCAATAGTGTCTTCTGATGTGCGTGCTCACCGGAAGCAACGCGGGCTAGCGGATCCCGCTGAACTTTTCCTGCAGGAGGCGAATCTTCTCCGAAAAGGAAAGATTGGAGGTGTCCGGAAGAACTTGCTCTTCAGGCTCTTTGGGCCGGTTGCGCCGGACGGCTGCGGACTTGACTGCGGCAGCCTGGCGCTTCTTCCCATGACGTCCCTTGCGGCCGACAGACTTCCGTTCCGGCTTGCCCGAGCGTTGCCGTTCCTGATGGTTGCCCTTTCCGTCGGTCGATGCCTGCCTGGGTTTGGGTGTGGATGAACGGGAGTCTGTCTTGAGCGGCGTTTTTTTCTTGCGCTTTCTGGAGTTTTCCCTGACCCGCAGGGCCTTGATCGAGAGTGAAATCCTGTTGGTGTCGGTGTCCACTCCAATGACCTTCAACTTGACCACCTGGCCGACGTGGACCGCCTGGCTTGCGTCCTGCACGAAACGACTGGAGAGTTCGGAAATATGCACCAGCCCCTCTTGTTGCACTCCGATATCCACGAACGCCCCGAAGCTGGTCACGTTGCTCACCGTGCCCTCGACCAACATCCCCTTTTGCAGATCCGACAGTTCCTTGACGTCCGTGCGAAACGAGGGTGGAACAAAGGCTTTGCGGCGGTCTCGCCCGCGGCGGCCCAGTTCCCTTCTGATGTCCTGCAGCGTCGGCAGTCCGAACCGATCATTGGATAACTGGTTCAGATCCAGTGCCTTGAGTTTCTCGGGATTATCCATCAGTTCAGCCACGGTTGCCTGCACCGACCCAGCCATCTCCTCCACCAGGCTGTAACACTCGGGATGAACGGCCGTTCGGTCCAGGGGCTGCTTGCTCTCGGGAACCCGCAGGAATCCGGCGGCCTGCTCAAAGCTGGTTTCGGTAAAGCCTGGAACCTCCATCAGTTGGGCGCGTGAGGAGAAGGGACCGTGCTGCCGGCGGTATTCGACGATGCTTCGGGCCAACCTGGTATTCAACCCGGCGACGTGAGCCAGCAATTCCGCCGGCGCCGCGTTCACATCCACCCCCACCTGGTTGATGCAGGACTCCACCGTTCCATTCAGTTTCCGCTTGAGACGCTTCGGGTCAACCTCGAGCGGGCCGGCACCCGACAGGATGGCCCTGGGTTGAATCCTTGCCAATTCGGCCAACGGGTCCTGCATTCGCCGTGCGATGGAAATGGCTCCACGAACGCCCAGGTCCAGCTTGGGGAATTCCCTTCGCGCTGCCTCCGAGCTCGCATAGGCTGCCGTTCCGCCCTTGTGGACGATGGCGGAGAAGATCGTCTGTCGCCGGGACGGCTCCAACTCCTGGGAAGCCTGCTGAGTTTCCGTCTCAGCGGGTGCTGCTTCGGCCGGCAGGGGAGCGCCATTGTCAACCGGGCTCTTGGAAACCGTCTCGCCATCCCGGCGGCTGCTTTCGTGGTCGGCACCGGCCGCACTCTCGGCCGCTGTCGAGTCCGTGGCGGCGGAGTCCTTCTCGGACACTGAGTCGGCCGGGACACTTCCCGAGTCGATTTCCGCTCTGCCGTTGTGCAGGACCGGGTCCGACACCGCCCCGGAATCCTTCCCGCCGGAGGCTGAAAGCGAATCTTCCCGGGGGAGATCGGGCTTCTCCGGAGGCTCGGTTGCCGGAGGCCGGCTTTCTCCTCCCGGGGCGGGAGCCTCGCTTGCAGCCTGGCCGTTGACCTTCTCCTCCTTCTTGGACGGCGACTCGGACTTGGGTGCATTGCCGCGGACCAGAGAGAGATCGAAGGAGTGCCCGGAATGATACTTGGTCAGAAAACTCTTGATGAAACGCTCGGTTTCCCGTGAGCCGACTCCGTTGCCGATGGCGATGGCATGGGTTCCGTGGCGCTGGATGAGCCGGTAGAGGATCGCCTCGGCCCGGTCGCTGTTTTTCCGCGGCAAGCCGGGAGCGAAGGTGGCGTGCTCGCGATAGCCCCCGTTTCCGTCGATGACCGCTATCCTGCAGGCCGGCCGGGCTGCGGGATCGATTCCGATGACCGGAACCGACCCCACCGGGGGCGCCAACAGCAAATTGGCAAGATTGGCCTGAATCAGTTTTAGTGCTTCGTTGTCGGATTTTTCCTTCAAATTGGATCGGACTTCGGACTGGAGCAGGGGTTTCAAGGAGTGGAAGTAGGCATTCCGGATGGCTTTCTCCAGATGGGGAACGCAGGGGGAATCGGTCTGGCGGATCAGCTTGTCCCTGATCAACTGCAGCGCTTTGGGGTCGTCCAATTCGATTTCAAGGGTCAGAAATCCTTCCTTGGCGCCGCGTCGCAGCGCCGACATGCGGTGAAAGGGGATCCGGGAAATTTCCTCGCGGTAGTCGTAGAAGCCTTCGTATTTGCTCTTTTCTCCCTCGTGTCCTTCAACGACCTTGGATACCAGCATCCCATCCGACGCCATCAGCGCCCTGAGAGCCCCTCGAATGGCTGCGTCATCCGCTACCCGCCGGGCCGCAATAGCCAGGGCGCCCTCAATGGCCTCTTCACTGGTGGCAACGGCCTTTTCCTCCGAGAGAAACGCTTCGGCAACGGCCTCGACGGAGAATTCCCCGGCTTCCTGTTCCCACAGTTTTTCGGCCAGCGGCTCCAGTCCCTTCTCTCTGGCGGCGGAGGCTTCCTTGCTTTCCTTGCGCTTGAAAGGAGCGTAGAGATCCTCCAGCCTGATCCTGTCGTTGCAGGCCAGAATCCGGTCCTTGAGTTCCTGGGTGAGCTTGCCCTGGTCTTCAATCCTGGCCAGAATCACCCGCCGTCGCTTCAGCAACGCCCGATATCGGCCGCGGCATTCTGCAATGCGGCGAATCCTGGGCTCGTCCAGGTTTCCCGTGACTTCCTTGCGGTACCTGGCAATGAAGGGGATGGCCGGCCGCTTTTCCAGCAGGTCCAGGGTGGAGGCAACCTGCCTGGGTGAGGCTCCGGAATCTTTAGCGATCGTTTGGAGGTGGGTGGGGTCCAGATCCATGCGGTTCATTTCCTGCCAGAGGGCGAATAATTATAGCAGAACAGGCTTGGCGGCGCTGATGCAAGCCCTCCCTGCATGCGTGTGCGCTCAACCATTCACCAGAGCCAGGACTCGCTGCGCCGCGCAATCCAGGGCGTTGCGGAGTTGACCGGGGTCGCTCCCGCCGCCCTGAACCAGGGCAGGCGAGCCCCCTCCCCTTCCCGATACCATGAGGCTGCACTCTTTCATCACCGGGCGAAGGTCGCCGGCGAGAGACTCGCTCCGGGCCAGGAGGAGTTGCGCGTGCTCTCCTCCGTTGCCGAGCACCACCCAGCAAGGACCGCAGGCCAGAAGGCGTTGGGCCAACAGGGTGAGGAAGCCGCTCTCCTCTCCTTCAAATTGATGCTTCACGATTCGGACGCCCTGGGTGGAGGGCGCCTGGTCGAAAAGGTCTTGGGCCAGCAGCCCTGCCAGGCATTCGTCTTTTGCCTTCAAGCGCTTGCGCAGGGCTTTCATTTCCTGTGTCTGCCTTTCCACTCGATCGGGGGCATCCTGAGGGGCAACCGAGAGTCCCTTGGCGATTCGACCCAGGCCTTCAGAGCGGCGGCGATAGGAGTGGAGTGAACGCACTCCGCAAACGAATTCAATGCGAGTCCGGCGGTTCACCCGCTCAACCCGATTGATGAATATCCCACCGATTTCCCCGGTTTGCCTCACATGGGTGCCGCCGCAGGCTGAAACATCGAAGTCCTCGATGGTGACCACTCTCAGGATTCCTTCCCGCCGGCTTGGCTTTCGCAAGTGGAGTCCGGCAGCCTCATCCGGAGGCACCAGCCGCGGGGTGACGCTCCGGTTCTGGTAGACGATCGAGTTGGCCAGACTTTCGGCCGCGCGCCAAGCATCCAGGTCGACCTCGGCGGCTTCGAGATCAATGGTGGAGTATCCCGTACCGAGATGAAAGCCGACGGTGGCGAGTGAAGCGACTCGGATAAAGGACTGCGAAAGGATATGCTGGCCCGTGTGCTGCTGCATGTGGTCGAATCGCCTGGGCCAATGGATCCGGCACCGGACCCTGTCCGGGGGGAGCCGGTGCTCCAGTCGATGGATGATGGTCCCATCGGGTCCATCATCCACTTCGACGACAGGATGTCCCGCGATGGACCCCAGATCGTGGGGCTGGCCGCCGGAGGTGGGATAGAAGGCCGTTCGATCCAGCCTCACTTCAAACAACTTCCCTGCCTGTTCCCCCTGAACAACCTGGGCTTCGAACTCGGTCAGGTAGCTGTCCGAATAGTAGAGTCGGTCGGTCATGGAATGCGTTCCGAGCGGCCTTGGCCTGGCAATCGGGGCGGCGCCCACCGGAGCTATGAAGCTTCGAACAGATGCAGGTACTTCAACCCCGATCCGGTATTGAAGAGGACGACTTCGTCGGAAGGCCGGACAAAACCCGATCGGATCAGCTTCTTCAGAGCGGCCAGGGCGGCTCCGCCTTCCGGACAGACGAACAGGCCCTCCGCTCGTCCCATGGATCTGGCCTCGGCCAGCATGTCTTCGTCGGTTACCGCCACCGCCGTACCCCCGCTTCGGCGCAGGATCTCCAGGATCAGGAAATCACCGATGGCTTGCGGCACCCGCAATCCGGCCGCGAGAGTGGCCGCGGGGGACCAGGGCTCGCATCTCGCCTTGCCTTGCTCGAACGCCTTTACCACCGGAGCACATCCGACGGCCTGAACGCTTACCATTTTGGGCTGCCTGGAATCGATCCAGCCCAGCTGCCGCATTTCATCGAAGGCCTTCCACATTCCCACCAGCCCCGTCCCTCCTCCGGTAGGATAAATGATGACGTCGGGCAGGCGCCAATGGAGTTGCTCGGCCAGTTCCAGACCCAGCGTCTTTTTGCCTTCGATCCGGTAGGGCTCCTTCAGGGTGGCGACGTCGAACCAGCCGTTGGCCCTGGCTTCCCGGGCCGCCAGTCGGCCGCAATCGGTGATGAGGCCGTCCACCAGGTGGACCTGGGCTCCCAGGGTTTCGCACTCGATGCGGTTGGCGGGTGGGACGTCTCTAGGCATGAAAACGTGGGCTTGCAGCCCGGCTTGGGCGGCATAGGCTGCCAGTGCTCCACCGGCATTTCCGGCCGATGGAATGGCCAGCCTTTCAGCACCCAGGGCCTTGGCCATGGTGACCGCCGCCGATAACCCGCGGGCCTTGAAGGAACCCGTGGGATTGGAGCCCTCCTCCTTGATCCAAAGGCGCGACAACCCCAGGCCGGAAGCCAGTCTTGCGGCGTCGATCAACGGAGTGCCACCCTCGCCCAGGCTGATCCTGACTTGCGAATTTCCCGCAGGCAACAGTTCCCGGTACCTCCACATGGTTTGAGGTCGATCCCCCGGGAGCTGCCGGGGAAGCTTCGCCTGGAGTGCGGCAAGGTCGTAGCGGACCAGCAGGGGGTTCCCGCACGGACAGAGATTGATCAGCTGTCGCGGCGAGTGGATTTCGGCGCAGGCGCTGCATTCCAGATGGAGCACAAAGGGGTTCACCGGAAACAACTCCCGCGGGGAGGATGGATCGGACCGGCAGTCAGTATACTCCATCTGCCGCATCCAGGAAGAGGCGGGAAGAACCACGAATGAATCCTGTGCATCCTGCGCATCGATGTCAATAACCCCGGTAACCGGGGAGGGAGATGGGACGCACATCCCACTCTTGCAAAGGTGGGAAAATTGGGTTAAAACCTTCCCAAAGCCTGATGCCGTAGACCCGAGCCCTCAACGGCCGTAATGACAGGTCTCGGCGACAACGCCTTGGCGCGGAACCTCACGGACCGAGCGCGGTCGTCCCAAAGGAGGGGAAACGTGGCAAAGCTCTCAAGCAGAATCGGTCGCCTGACGGATCTTGCCCGACCGCTACCGGTTGTGCTGCTAACGGGTTTGCTTGCCTCCGCCTCCACCCTCGCCCAGCAGAAGCAGGATGCTCCCCGGCCCAAGACCAGAGCGGAATTCGACGCCTACACCCAACTGTACAACGAGAAGGATATGCGCCGAAAGGCAATGCTGGCCGGCAAGTTCATCGCCGACTTTCCCGAGTCCGACTACCTCCTCGGGGCCTATCAATTGGAGATTCAGGCCCATGACGCGCTGGGCAACCATGCGAGGGTGGTTTCAGCGGGAGAGAGGGCGTTGCAGGAGTTTCCCGAGGCCGGCAAGGCGCCCAGGATATTCATGCTTCAGCGGATGATCCGCGGCTACCAGCAGCTCAACGATCCGCGCAAGACCATCGAGGCGGCCGAGAGGCTGCTGGCGGTGGAGCCCCGCCATCTGCCGACCCTTCTCACGCTCTCGATGGTGCTTCCCAGGTTCCTGCCCGAGGATGAGACGGGCCGCGCCCGGCAATTGGACAGGGCTCTTGAAATTGCCCGCCGGGCCCAGCGTCGGGTCGAGGCTATTGTCAGTGGGCCGAAACCGTCGACGATGACAGTGGCTCAATGGGTCCGACAAAAAACACACCTGCCGGCCCGGGTTCATGCCGCCCTGGGCTTGATCCACTTCAACGGCAAGGACTATCCGAGTGCCATCGAGGAATACGAGAAATCAACGGCGCTGGACCGGGGCGAGAGTGTCGACTTCTACAGGTTGGGGATCGCCTACTACTATCAGGCGCTGGCCGTCAGCCGGGAGCTGGCTGAATGGGACCAGAAGGAAAACCCCGAACCCGCGGCCAAGGAGGAAAAGGAGGCTCAGTTCGCTTCCTGGAGGGACAAGGCCATCACCGCCCTGGCCAAGGTCATCGTGTTGAAGGACGACACCCCCGCTCAGGTGGTCGAGTCTGCCAGGGCTCAGTTGGAGAGTCTCTACAAGAGCAGAAACGACGACTCTCTGGATGGATTGGAAGCGGTGATTGCGGAAGCTGCCAGGGAGTTGGGGGGCGCGGTCCAGTGACGAGCCCGCCCGGGGACGGCGCTACGGCGACAGGGCCTTCAGCAAGCCGGCGCGGTCCATGGGGCGAGGCGTTTCCACCAGCACTGAGAAACGCCGGCGCGGGTCGGCCTGGTGGGTCACCGCATAGTTGTTTCGACCGAACAATCCATCGCAAAAAAAGCCGATCTCGGGGCTCAGCGAAGCGTAGGTCTCCCGGTTGTTGGGAGCCAGCAGTCGATCGTTGACGCCAAGCTCGAAGGCCCGGCTCTCGAAGCCGAGCTTCCCATCCAGGCGGCCATCTTCCTCCAATTTGCTGCAGGTCGTCAGCACTGCCCGCAAGGCCTGGCGAAAGCGGTCATGGTTTTCGCCTCCCAATCTTGCCTTGCGATTGTAGAGGACCCCAAGGCGGTTGCCGCCCCAGTCGAGGCTGAAATCGGCTTCGTGGCCCACCAGGAGAATGCCGGGTCCGGCGGGCACGTGGCGGTAGTCGGCCACATCCACCAGGGTTTCCTCGCAGCTCTGCTCTCGCACCCAGTCGTGAAAGATCGGGATCAAGGGTTCCAGGTCAACCGCGCCCGAATGCTCCAGGTGCAGCTTCAGGTTGATGTGTTGGATTTCCATGTGAGCAATGCGGGTCAAGCGGTGGCGGCGCTGGGAGTCAGACCCATGCGGTTGAAACAGCCGTGGCAGGCCTCGATAAAGAGTTGGGCTTCCTCGATCAGCCGCCTGGAAGATTCCGGCGTGTGGCCGTTGCCCGAACTTCGGTGGGCGGCGAAGAGGTAATTGGCGAACTTGGGACCGGCAAAGGGGTCGAAGATCTTCCCGGTGTCGAAATACCGGGTGCGGAACTGGGCCACGATCTCGTCCGGATCATCGGCTACATCCAGGAACTCCAATTTAATCAGTCCCCTGGCTGCATGGAGCATGGCTCCGTAGGCGGTCCGGCCCGCCTTCTGGAAGTCTCCCCCCTCGCCGAATACCTGGGCCTCGAAGACCTGACGCTCGGCTGCCGCCAGGTCGAACTCCACCGCTGTGACCACCTCGCCGGCGCACTCGCCCTTACCGATGTCGCTGATGCTGTATTCTCGGGGGTCTCCCCAGT
Source organism: Terriglobia bacterium (assembly GCA_963665655.1). Lineage (GTDB taxonomy): Bacteria > Acidobacteriota > Terriglobia > Versatilivoradales > Versatilivoraceae > Versatilivorator. The sequence goes on along the minus strand of OY762429.1, from coordinate 113,028 downwards.
CGCTGAAGTAGGAGCTGTCGGCTTCATAGCCCGGAACCTTGGCCAGATCCTCCAACAGCTTTCGGACCTGCAGCTTCCCGGTGCGCTTGACGAAGTCCTGAAAGCTTTCTCCCTGGACGCGATCGCTGACGTAGCGCTCTCCCAGGCGGGAAACCGCCTCGGGAACATTCTTGGAGGGAATGGCCACGATGGGCAGGCCGTAGGAGCCGGCATTCTGCGTCCACTGGCCTCCCAGCACCACCTGAAAATGGGGAACGGCGTAACCGCCGACCTTTCGGCTCACTCCATAAAATCCCAGGTCCGCGATGTGATGCTGCCCGCAACTGTTGAAGCAGCCGCTGACCTTGATGTGCAGATCCTGGATGGATTGATCCAACTCCGCGCCCTTGTCGGCCAGCCGCCGCTGGAGCTCGGCGGCAAGCCCCCTCGATGAAGAGATCCCCAGCTTGCAGGTGTCGGTTCCCGGACAGGCCACCACGTCGACGATGTTGCTTGCCCCGGGCTGGGCCAATTGGGCCGATTCCAGGGCCTGGTAGAGTTCGGCAAGGTCGCTGCGGCGCACCCAGCGCAGGATGATGTTCTGCTCCACGGTCGTGCGTACCGGTTCCGGAGTGAAACGGCGAGCGATGTCCGCCAGAGCGCGAAGCTGATCGGAACTGATATCCCCCAGGGGGAGGGTGACGGTGGCGACCCAAAAGCCCATCTGTTTTTGCGGCCGTACGTTGGTCTTCAACCACTGCTGGAATTCGGGTGATGCCGACTCCGACTCGGACAGGTCGTCGCTCGCCGCGGTCGATGCTTCCCCGGATGCCGCCAGCGCCTCATCCACATATTGCTTCCATCGGGGATCCCGAGGAAGGCGATCACGCTCCTCCAGGACCAGGGCCCTGAACTTCTCGATGCCCAGGTCGTGCACCAGGAACTTGATGCGGGCTCTGGCTCGATTCTTCTTTTCGCCCAGTCGGGCAAACACGCGGGCGATGGCCTGCGCGGTCGGCAGCAGTTGTTCCGGCGGGAGGAACTCATCGAAGAGCTTGGCCTGGTAAGGAACGGCCCCCAACCCCCCGCCCACATAGAGTTCAAATCCACGCACTTCGACGCCGTTCTCCCGGCGAGTCACGGCGATGGCGCCCAGATCGTGCATGCTGGTGAGGCCGCAGGCGTGCTGGCTGCAGCCGCTGAAGGCCGGTTTGAACTTTCTGCCGAAATTCTGGCAGTCGGGATGGCCCAGCAGGAATCGGGATAGAGCCTTGGCATAGGGAGTGACATCGAATGCCTCGTCCGGGCAGACCCCGGAATAAGGGCAGGCGGTGACGTTGCGCACCGAATTGCCGCAAGCCTCCCGAGTGGTGATTCCGACGGCCCCCAAACGCCGCATCAGGGTCGGAGTGTCCTCCATGTGCACGAAGTGGAGCTGGAAGTCCTGGCGGGTGGTGACGTGGGCGATACCGTCGGAGTATTCCTCGGCCAGCTCGGCCATCACCTCGAGTTGAGCGGCATCGAGTCCGCCGTAGGGGATCTTGATTCGCTGCATGCCCGGAGCATCCCAGAGCGTATTGGGGCCCTTGGTCGGATTGGAGGTGGGATACTCCAGGGATCTGGCCACTTTGCCGTCGTGCCGTTGACCGTTGTCGTAGCGCTGTCCGTAAACGCCGCGGCGCAGCCGGGTTTCCGCGAAGACCCGCTCATCCACCTTCCCCTGCCGCCGCAAATCGATCTCGGTTTCGAAGATATCGATTTCCCGGTTCAGGGGCTCGGCGATTTTGCCCGCAAGCCGTTCTTTCCAAAGAGGGTTGGAAGCTTTCATTCAGGGTTCTCCCTGCCTGCGGCGGTCAAGGAAGGCGTCACGGGTTCGAGGCGAGATGCCGTTTTCCCCGAGCTGCTCGGAGCGCCTATTCTATCAGGTTTCCACACCGGAATCAGCCTTGGTTTTCCCGTGCCCGGGTGCCTGCCTCCAGGGTCCGGATAATGGAATCCACATCGAAGACACAGCCCCCCCAGGTTCCCCCGCTCACCTGCTGCAGGGCCGCCCAGAGGCGCGAGTCGCCGGGTAGCCGGCTGTCGTGAGAGAGGTGGGTCGGCGCCGGCCGCGCTGCCAGGATTTGGCCTCCGGCCTCCGCTCCGAGCACCTTTCCCTCGCAACCCACCAGGTCGACACTTCCCTCCAACCGATTTCGATCGATGACGATCTGGATGATGTCGCCGTCTCTGACCTTGCCGATCGGTCCACCGGCCAGCGCCTCGGGGCCGACATGGCCGATGCAGGCGCCGGTGGAGACTCCCGAAAATCGGGCGTCGGTCACCACCGCGATGTGCTTGCCGAAGGAGAGGTGCTTCAGGGCGGAGGTGATCTGGTAGATTTCCTCCATCCCCGATCCGGCCGGGCCGCGACAGATCAAGACCAGGATTTCCCCGGGCTTGACCCGGTCTTGCGTTCGGCTCTTGATGGCGGCGATGGCGTCGGTCTCCCGGGTGAATACCCGGGCCGGGCCGACCTTGCGGTAGACGCCGTCCGGGTCGACCACCGAGGGATCGATAGCCGTGCTCTTGATCACCGAGCCCTCCGGCGCCAGGTTCCCGCCGGGAAAGGTCACGGTGCTGGTCAATCCCCTGCGGCGGGCCTCCCCGGGGCTCATGATCACTTCCTCCGGGTCGACGCCGTCCTGTTCCCGAAGCTTGTGGCGCAAGTGACGGCGGCGGTCGGATCGTTCCCACCAATCCAGGGCCTCTCCCAGGGAAAGCCCGGCCACGGTTTGGGCATCCAGGTGCAGGAGATCGAGCTCTCGCAGGTGCAGCATGACTTCGGGGACGCCTCCGGCCAGGAAGACGCGGACGGTCGGATGGTGCCGGGGGCCGTTGGGCAGCACATCCACGATGCGCGGCACCCGGCGGTTCATGGCGGCCCAGTCAGCCGCCGTCGGACGCGGTAGCCCGGCCCCATGGGCGATGGCCGGGAGGTGCAGGAGCAGGTTGGTGGAGCCGCCGAAGGCAGCATGCACGGCCATGGCATTGTGAATGGATTTCTCGGTCAACAGCCGGCCCGTGGTGCGCTTTTCCTTCTCCAGCAGCAGCAGCGCCCGGGCCGACCGGCGAGCCATGTCCAGCCAGATCTCCTGTCCCGAGGGGGCCAGCGCCGAATGCGGCAGAGCCAGCCCCAGGGCCTCTCCAACCACCTGCGCCGTGGCCGCTGTTCCCAGAAACTGACAGCCGCCACCCGGAGAAGCGCAGGCCCGGCACAGAGCCTCGGCGGCATCCTCCAAAGTGGCTTCTCCGTGGGCAAAGCGCGATCCGATAGATTGGACGGTGCCCGCATCCTCTCCCACGGCAGGAGGTAAAGTCACCCCTCCGGGAACCAGGACGCAGGGCAAATCCCGGGTTGAGGCCAGGGCCATCATCATGGCAGGCAGTCCCTTGTCGCAGGTGGCCACTCCCATGACGCCGCGGCGGGTGGGCAGTGAACGGATCTGGCGGCGAAAAATCTGGGCGGCGTCGTTGCGGTAGGGGAGGCTGTCCATCATGCCCGGCGTGCCCTGGGTGCGACCGTCGCAGGGGTCGGTGCAGTAGGCGGCATAGGGGATGCAGCCGGAGCCGCGAATCTCCTCCGCGGCCGCCTGCATCAACAGTCCCACCTCCCAATGGCCCACGTGGTAGCCCAGAGCAAGGGGACGCCCGTCCGGGGCCCGAATGCCCCCCTGGGTGCTCAGGATGAGAAATTCTCTTCGACCCAGTTCGGACGGATTCCAGCCCATGCCCGCATTCTGGCTGAAGGCGAAGAGGTTGCCGCTGGGAGCATGGCGGAGCAGGTCCTCGTTGATCGGAACCCGGCCTTCCGGTCCCCGCGCCTTGGTCTGGATCTCATACAGGTCCGGATCGTTGGAATCGAGAATGCGGTTGTTCTCTTCCCCAGGGCTCATGGCGAGACTCCCGAATGGATGGTTGAGAATGGCTGCCTTTCAGCCCGGAAGGCACGCCGATGGAAACGGATTGTACCTCTTCGTCCAACCCAGCGGAACCCGAAGCAGGATTCAACGCCTCCTCGTCCGAGGCCGCCGCCGTGAGCTCGGACCCGGCAGCGTTGCCCTCGTTCCCCTTGCCGAGGCCCGGGAGAAGGCTCTCGCCAACCGCAAGCTCGGCCGCCAAGGCGGAGAGCCGCTCGCCGAGAAGCGACGGGCCGAGGGCATCCCCACCTTCGCCGAAGCCGCCATGCGTGTGCTGGAGCAGAAGCGGGACGGCTGGCGTAATCCGAAACACTCCCGCGAGTGGCTGTCGAGCCTGAGCCGGATTGCCTTTCCCCGCATCGGCAAGATGCCGGTCTCCGAGGTCTCCAGTGCCGATGTGCTTGAGATCCTCACGCCCGTCTGGCACCGGAAGGTAGCCACGGCCAAGCGTGTGCGCCAGCGCCTGCGGGCGGTCCTGGAATGGGCCGTTGCCATGGAGTACCGCCTTGACAACCCCTGCGACCGGATCGGCCCGGTGCTTGGCTCCCAAAAGGATGTTACCGAGCACATGCAGGCCGTGCCCCATCGGGAGGCGGTTGCGGTGATCCAGACGGTGCAGGCATCGGCAGCGGTGCCGGCTGCCCGGCTGGCGTTTGAGTTTCTGGTGCTGACGGCAGCCAGGTGGGGAGAGGTGCGGTGGGCCGAGGGACAGGCGAGGACCGGAAGCCCCTGGAGTAAAGAGGCCCAAGGGATCGGACCGACTCCACAGAAGGCGAGTCTGCGCCTCTGAGAGAGTGCGCCAGTCGCCAAGCACGGGACAACAGCCGGACCACCGTCCTCTTCGACACGATGAAAGCCTTCAGCAAGCGTGAATCTGCCGGCTTGGAGACCCCATGCCCAAGACCAGGGAAACCATGATTGCCCACCTGCAGAAACGAGAAAAACTGCTGGAGTATATCGGCTTCCCCCGGCAACAGGCCGAATGGATTACCCTGGTCTGCCTTCACTTGAACCCGCCTGACAACGCCGTCGTCTTGAGCGTCGACGAGAAAACTCAGATTCAAGCCCTCAGCCGCACTCAGCCCCTGCTTCCGCTCAGACCCGGCCTGCCGGCCCGCCGAACCCACGACTATCGGCGCAACGGGCTCACCAGCCTGTATGCGGCCCTGGAAGTAGCCACCGGCACCGTCGTGGGCGAGTGTTCCGCCCGCCACACGGGAAGCGATTTCCTGCGCTTTATCAAACGGCTGGAGCGGCGTTACCGCAAACAGGACTTGCACGTCATTGTCGACAACTCCTCGACTCATACCACTCCGGCCGTTAAAGCTTGGCTCAAGAAGCATCCGCGGGTGCAGTTTCACTTCACCCCCAAGGGAGCCTCCTGGCTCAACATGGTCGAAGCCTGGTTCAGCATCCTGACCCGCAAGTCGGTTCGCCGGGGCTCATTCGATTCGGTCGCCGCCCTGACCCGACACATCCGCAACTACATCAATCACTGGAATCGCAACCCCACACCCTTCGTGTGGACTCAGCAACCGGCCGACATCGTTGCCAAGGCCGTGCGTCGTGAGCGTTAACATGACTTTAGGTACGGATTCAGTGTGACTTTCCTGCAGGCAGTGATTTGAGATACTATAAGAGGGGATTTCAAAGGTGGGACTATTAGAGGGTGATTCTTCAGTGGAAGTAGATCGCCTTGGCGCTCTTCTTTCCTGTTTCATATCCGAGAATCTGCAAACATGGGTCATACTTTGGAAAAGACCCTGGCGGCCATGAGCCCGGAAACCATCAGCGGGCGAGTGTAAGCCATGTTTGACGACACAAGAGCAAAGAGGGCGAGGTTATAAAGGGATTTTTTTGGTAATCCACAAGGATTCTTAGATCTAAAGGAGGCATGCCCGTATAGAAAGACGGGAGGTGTAGGCATGAGGATGGCACCAACGGTTCTCCTACAATGCGTCTTTATGTTTTCAACGGTCGCGTTGGCTCAGACGGTGACGAACCACCAAGGCGCGCGTGTAATTAGTGACCACAACTTCACATTTTTCGTTGGAGAAACGAACACTGGTCAGCTCGCTCTCTGGAGTGGTAGTACGTTTTTTCTCCTTGAACCCTACGATGGAACGGCAAACACAAAGTATAAAGTAGACGGGTTCCCATCCGAACTGAACTTTATCGTTAACAACAAGGCCTCGTCCCCGCTTGGCGACAGCACGTACATCGGCATTGAGGCCATCCGTCTGTACATCTACCCTCGCATAAACCCTGAGGTATACCTGTACCGCAATCCCGGCTGGCGTGACGTCACAGGACAGTGCTTGCCTGATGAGCGTTTTCATGGGCCCAGTCTCGGTGATTTCATACGAAAACACTCGGGAGGTGAGCGAGACGAATACTGGATGAAATGGCACGCTCGTCCATCGAAGAATGCGCCTTCATCGTGGGAACGGCGCGACGCCATCGCGAGTGGGCTCGGCCTTGGCACCAAATGGAATCACTACGTCCCAAAAGGCGCGAACATCGAAGGGGTCCAGGGAACCTACCGGTTGATTCGCTTCTTTGAATCGGAGGCTCCGGATGCAAATAAGCCAGTCCGGTTTACTGTGGATCTCCATGGCGCCCGGTACGTGCTCGTAAACGTCTTTACACCACGGAACGGAAGGGCAGCCTACCAAAACCAGTACTACTTGGAGATCGTAAGCAGATGATGCCAATTCGGTCCGTGGCTCAGGAGATTCTCCTTTGGATATTGAGACCCACACGGGCTCCTTGGACAGGCAAAGGAGAACAGACGCATGCCGTGGAAGCGGCCACGGTTGTTGGATCGGCGGGGCTGCTCGCTGGCGCTTATGCCACGGTCAGAGCCCGCCAACAACTTTTTTTTGGACCACTCGACGCGGATCTCGTATTCTTGCTCGATACGATCATCATTCCCATTGCTTTGTCCGTGGCACTGCGACTGTTTCGTCGGACTAGCGATTGGAGCGCAGTGCCGCAGACACTAAGTTGGCTGTATCGTGCATGGACGCTACAGTTATTTTTGGTGTGGTTTTGGGCGCTGGCTTTGAAGCAATATGGCATCGTGTCAGTCGCGGACTGCCCAATGGTTACCGACTTTTCGGTGGTTGTAGCGATCACTGCGGTAATCGTGTCCGGCCTTGCAGCGGCGAGTATGCGGGGCGGGCAAGAGAGTTGGCAGAACGTTTGTTCCGCGTTGGCAATCTACTGTTTGGCGACACTTGCGTCGAGGATGCTCAATATACCAGTTGTAAGTAGGTTGCCTTGGTGGGCTCCAGACGTAGGGGGCTAGCCCGAACTATTCATGAAGGGTGAACGGGTCACTGATTGAGGTGTGATCTCGAAGCTCCGCCGTTTTCGGACGGTTTTTGGGCCTGATGCTCTGTCTCGACAGGTCTCCCCACGGAGGATGACGGGAAAGGCCGACATTGGGTGACGTGATCGGTCCGGAAGCAGGGTTGCCAGGCCCCGGCGGCCCGATGTCGTTTCCCCTGCAACCGAATCGGTCCGGTGCTGGGTCCCCAACAGGACGTGACCGAGCACATGCAGGCCGTACCCCATCGGGAGGCGGCTGCGGTGATCCGGAAGGTGCGGGGATCGACGGCCTTGCCGACTGCCAAGTTGGCCCTTGAGTTTCTGGTGCTGACGGCGGCCAGGTGGGGCGAGGTGCGCTGGGCTGAGTGGGCGGAGATCGACCGGGACGGGAGGGTGTGGACCATTCCGGCCAGGAGGGCAAAGACGAACCGCCGGCACCGGGTGCCGCTGTGCGGTCGCGCCCTGGAGATTCTCGAGGAGGCCGAGGCACTCGGAGAGGGCGACGGTCCACTGCTGTTCACCCATGGGCAAGGGAGGCCGCTCCATGACAGCATGCTGCGCCGTCTGCTGCGCGAGCTTGGGATCGCAGCCGTGCCGCACGGTTTCCGCTCGACCTTCCGGGACTGGGCGGGTGAGGAGACGGATCATCCCCGGGAGGTGATCGAGGCGGCCCTGGCGCATGTGGTCCGGAACCGGGTCGAGGCGGCCTATGCCCGCTCGGACCTGTTCGAGCGCCGCCGCCGGCTCATGGACGACTGGGCCGGCTACCTGGCCGGCGGGAGTCGAGGGGCGGGCCGGCCGGTTGACCGGCCCTGACCTCGGCAGCGCTGGATGGCCTTCCCGCCAGGGATCACTGTGGAGAGAGCGACCCCCCGCAAAAGCTGGCAAAGGGCCGACACCTTTGCCCGCCCGCGTGGCGCACCAGCGGCGAAAAAGGGGGGGGCGCTCTCTCCACCAGCACCCCCGCTCGTGCGGCACGCCGTTACGCCGGATGAGGGGGGGACACGCGAGGCGCAGCCTCGCTTTGCTTTTTCGCAAGGGACGCGGGAAATCCGTGTTGTCCCGCGTCCGGTGCGGCATTTCGGGACTATCCCAAACCACAACGGGGAGGACTTCGCCCTCTGAGAGAGAGGCGTTGTGCGTAGCGGGACCTCCGACATGTTAGACCGACACCCCCCCGTCCAAAAGGTGTCGGCCCATCTGACGGCACCGCCTTGACCCCCAGAGGCGGAAATCGTCAATCATTTCGCGGCCGTTGGAGGTTGGCGTTTCCTGCTCCCGTTGGACGATCTTCTCCATGACGACATCGCGGCCGGCGTGGCGTTCGATGGTGTCCCAATCGGCATCGGCGATGGCTTGGCGGAGGAAGGTCGCTTGCCGGGAGTCCCCCCGGGAGCCGCCTCCCCGGAACTCGAGCCGCCGCCCGGTGCGGTCGAGATGTTTCTGGTCCCGGGCCATCGCGACCACCTCCATGTGGAGGCCCCTCTACGGCTGAGCCGGCAGGTAGGCCCCGTCCCCGCTCCGCTCTCCAGGCCTGCCGCCGTCATTGACCACACCGTAGGCGACAAACGGGTTACTGCCGGAGATCTTCCGAACCTGCACGTAACCTTGACTGGTTCTTCCAAGAATCCCGTTGACCTGGTGCCAACGCCGGGCAGCGACGGTCCTGGTGATGGTGTTCGGTTGGGATTCCCCGCCGCCGTCGTAAATGGTGATCTCGAAGGTGCTGGAGCTGTCGTCGATTTCACCCGTATTGACCAGGGCCAGGTTGCTGCGGTTCTCCGCGTTCTGTTGCAGCCCGTAGATCCAGGCGCTTTCCATCGAAGCCCTTCCGTAGGGCACCGCGTTGTAGAAGAGGCTGTATTGTCCCCCTCTCGTGTCTGGAGCACCCGTCCGGGCCCCGATCACGATGCCGCTCATATCTTCCTCGGCCGACATGGCGAACAAAGCTCCCACAAAGGCCCGGGTTGCCGGACCGATGCCGGCCACACCCCGCCGACGCAGCTCCGCCACGATATCGGGCAGGATGCGCTGCTCGCCGGCCTTTAGCGTGAAGTTGAAGGTGGCGGTACTGTCGCTGGTTCCGATGGCATCGGCCACAAAGCCGAAGTCCACCTGCTTGTCCGCGGCCGCGAAGTTGGTGAGGGTCAGTTCGCTCGTGAAAGCTCCGGTTTCGATGACGACCGGCAGGGTCTGACCCCTCGCGCCCACCAAAGCGGATTCAGTAACCGGAAAGACGAAGGAGCCGTCCGAATTGGCCTGGTCATTGATCACCCCGTAAGCGTAGAAGGGCGCGTCTCCTTCGACCTTTTCCACCTTGACGTAGCCGTTGTCAAACCCGGCCAGGTTCAGGATGCCGTTGTACTGATAGAACCCTCCCGGGGGCAGGCGGCGATCGTCCAGGACCACGCTCCTCCCTGGGGCTGTCGGGTCTCCGGAGTAGAGCGTCACTCTCAGGGTGATGTTCTCCCCACCGGCCTCCCCGGCGTTCTGAACCGCCACGTTGGAGCGGTCCTGGCTGTTCTGCCGCAAGCCGGTGATAAAGGCAGGGCCGGTGAGGAGGCCTTCGGTTTTTAACCCCGGGTAGGACAGCCCAGCGCGTCCGCGGCCCTCGTCGACCGGAGTGCTGACCCTCACCGTGACGGCGGCATCGGAAGGGGAGGAGAGGTTGGAGACATCCACCGCCAGCGTGCCGCCTGCCGAGCCGCTCCCGATGGGAACACCCAGGGAGGCCAGGTAGGCGATGGCGTCTGGGATGATCAGTTGCCGGCCGGCGGCGAGGGAATCGGTGGCCGTGCCCGAGCCTGCACCAATGGAAGCCGTGTAAGTGTACTGGATGGCCGCCTCCTGGCTCCCCCGATTGGTCAAGGTCAGCTCGGAAGTGAAGAAGGAACCCGCCCGTCCCTTCGCCCGCAGCACGATGGGGACGAACAGGCGGCTCTGGAACCCGGTCGTTACGGTGAAGGGGGCGTCGGTCACGGCTGTTCCCCCCGGAGTGGCCACGCTTATCGGTCCGCTGGTGGCCTCCGGGGGAACCACGGCCTCGATGCTCGTTCCCGAAAGGACCTCGAACCGGGAGGCATCGACACTGTTGAACCTGACGGCGCTGGCCTCGAAGAGATGGGCTCCGGTAAGCGTGACTCGAGTACCCACCGGCCCTTGGGTGGGGTTGAAACGGGTCAGGGTCGGTGGCTGCACCTCCAGGGTCCCTATCCGGACCGGGTCCGAGAAGGCGGAAGACTGGATGAGATTGAACGCACGCACGCGGTAGTGATAGGCGGTGGTCGGCGCCAACCCCGAATCCGAAAACGTGGTGGCGTTGGCGGCCGCTGTCCCGATTGCAACCCAATCAGGGGAGCCGTCAACCCGGCGCTGCAACAGGAACCCGGTCTCGCCGTCACTGTTGTCCTGCCAGGCCAGATCGACGCCGTTATAGGAGACCGCCGTTGCCGTCAGCTTTGTGGGGGCGGAAAGAGGAGGAGCTTGCGTCAGCACGCGAATGCGGTAGTTGCCGAGATCGGCGACGTAGAGGTTGCCGGCGCCGTCCACCGCCAGGGCAACCGGAGAGGCCAGTTGGGCTTCGGCCGCCGGGCCGCCGTCCCCGCCGTAGCCCGGCTCCCCGGTCCCTGCGATGGTGGTGATGATTCCGGAAGGGTCCACCCGCCGGATGCGGTGATTGCCGGCATCGGCGATGTAGAGGTTGCCGGCATTGTCGAGTGCCACGTCCGCGGGAAAAGACAATTGGGCCTCGACGGCCAATCCACCGTCTCCACCGTAGCCCGGCATCCGGGTTCCGGCAATGGTTCTCACGGCCCCCATGGCATCCACGCGACGCACGTAGCTTTTGTCGGTGTTGGCGATGTAGACGTTGCCGGCCTCGTCCACCGCTATGCCTCTGTCCCGGGAAAGCGGCGCCTCGTCATTCGGGCCATCGTATGGCTCACCGGATCCGGCGACCCGACTAATCGTCCCTGTGGCATCTACCCGGCGAATGCCGAAATTGAAGTAACCGGCAAAGTAGAGGTTGCCCGATCTGTCGACCGCAACGCCTGTGGGAAAGGCCAGCTGTGCCTCGACCGCTGGACCGTCCCAATCATAACCATGCTCCCCGGTCCCAGCGATGGTTGTGATAGTTCCGGAAGAGCTCACTCGGCGGATGCGGTCATTGCCGGAATCGGTGATGTAGACGTTGCCGGCATGGTCCACCGCTACTCCTGAAGGGAAGTTCAACCGCGCCTCGGTCGCCGGGCCGCCGTCCCCGCCGTAGCCCGGTTCTGCGATCCCCGCGATCGTCGTTATGGTTCCTGTAGAGTCCACCTTGCGGATGCGTTGTCCGAAGAAGTCGGCGATGTACACGTTGCCAGCGCGATCTGCCGCCACGCCCGAGGGAAAGGAGAATCTTGCCTCGGACGCAGGTCCCCTGTCCCCACTGTCGCCTGGCTGGCCGGTCCCGGCAATAGTGTGGATTCTCCAGCCGGCCTCGCCTTGGGGCCAGGCTGTAGCCGCCAGAAGCGTTCCGCCCACGAAGAGTCTGACCATTAAGGCAACGGAATTTTTCATAGTGATGAGTCGCTTGGCAGGCAAGAAACAATCATCTTGCCTTTAAGGTTGAACCGCCATTAGGGTCGAGAACAGCGAGCGTCCGCCGTTAATCAATACGAAGCTTGGTTGATGGGCTGCCTGATTGTCGACCACAATGTCGAGGTCTCCGTCGTAGTCCCAGTCCTGGAGGATCAACCACACCAACCAACTTCCATCCTTGCCGTAGGTGTCGAGCAATGTTTCGTTGTCGATGCTGGAGTCGGTGATATCGGAGAATGTGCGACGGTCTTCCTGTCCCTTGAGCAGTTGGAGGTACATGCCGTCGTAGAAGTTTCTCCCGGGGGGAGATCCGACTCGGTTCACAAGCACGTCGTTGACGCCATCGCCGTCAATGTCACCGACGTCGATATCCACAATGATTCCAAAGTCGGTGACTTCCGGCAGCGTGCTCACCGTGCTGTCGGCAAAGCCCGATTCGGCATCGCCCCAGAAGATGACGCTTGGAGAATGTCCTTCGTCGCCGGCAAGCAGCAAATCCAGGTGCCCATCTCGATCCACATCGATCAGCTCTGATGTGTGCCCCCCGTTATGGCCTTTGGGCAAAAATCCGATATTCAGGGTCAGGTTTCCCTTGCCGTCGTTGATCAGGAATGCGTTAAGGAAATGGGTCACGAAGGCGTCGGTGTCACCGTCTCCGTCCACGTCCCCGACGGCCACCGAGTGATGAAACCCTATGAGGTGCTCCAATCCCTTCGCTTTCTCCAGCTTGCCGTCGGCCGTGGACAAGTACATCAACAAAGGGGCTCCCGGAAACGGTTCGACATCGTAGCCGTGATCGGCCACAATCACGTCCGCCTTGTCGTCGCCATTGAAATCGGCTGCGACAACCTTGCGGGGGTTGATGCCGCCGGGGGTCGGATCGACCAGCATGCCGTCATCCCGGCGGTAAGTCCCGTCGCCCTCGCCGATCCACATCTCGACATGCTGACGCTCATTGGAACGTCCGCTTGAATCTCCGGAAACCCTGAACAGGTCCAGAATGCCGTCACCGTCGAAGTCCGCGTGTGCCTGGGCGAAGAACAGGCCAGCCACGTCCATGTCGCTGTAGTCCAGCTTGCGAATTCCCTCATAGCCGGTAGACGCCACATCCCTGACGAAAATCGGTTCCAGACGGGAAAGCGAATCGGCCGTGCTGGCTGTGATGGCACACTTCACGATCTGTCCGCCGCAGAAGTGCTCGCTTGACTCCTTCCAGGAGTTGAATCTGTAGCCCACCTTGGGCTGGGGGACGAATACTTCATGGAACTCTTCATCGATAGGGATTTCACAGGTCTCTCCCGCACCGCACATTTGATTATTCGAGAGTGAGCGGACAGTGCCGCCCTCGGGTACGGTAAGAACCAGCAGCTTTCCAGCCGTCTGCGGATATGAGCTCGGTTCGCCGGTCCCCGCAATGGTGTGGATTCTCCAGCCAGCCTCAGTTTGGGACCAGGTGGTCATTGCCATAAGTATCCCGCTGATGAAGAGTCTGGCCAAACAAGCGATGGGATGTTTCATTCTTCAGGGTCTAGCCACTTCCAGTGCCGAGAAGCCGGACTGGCCGCCGTTGATCAAGACAAGTCCCTCATCATGGGGACCGTCGACCACGATGTCCAAGGCCCCATCGAAGTCCCAGTCCTGAACGATCAGCCACTCAAACCACTGGCCATATGTATTGAGTAATTCGTCATTGTCGATTCTGGATGCCGTGATATCGATGAACGTGCGGCGGTCTTCCTGTCCCTTGAGCAGTTGAAAATACATTCCGTCATAAAAGTCCCTTCCGGGTGCTGAGCCGGCACGGTTCAGCAGGACATCGTTGATGCCGTCCCCGTCGAAGTCAGCGACATCGATATCCACCACGATTCCAAAGTCAGTCACCGCCGGCAGAATGCTCGCCGTGCTGTCGGCGAAGCCAAGCTCTTCATCACCCCAAAGTATGAGGGAGGGCTCGGCTTCAAATTCGTGACCGGCAACCAGCAGATCCAGGTGTCCGTCCCGGTCCACATCAACCAGTTCCGAGGTGTAACCACCAAGGTTGTAACGCCTGGGCAAATAGGTGTTGTCTTGGGTCAGGTTTCCCCTGCCGTCGTTGATCAGGAACGCGGGAAGGAAAGCGGTCACGAAGGCGTCGGCGTCCCCGTCCCCATCGATGTCCCCGACGGCCACCGAGTGATGAAACCCGACGATGTGCTCCAGTCCTTTGGCTTTCTCCAGCTGGCCGTCCGGGGTGGACAGGTACAGCAACAAGGGGGCCCCGGGAAACGGGGCGGCATCGTAGCCATGATCGGCCACGATGACATCCGCCTTGCCGTCGCTGTTGAAATCGGCTACGACGGCCTTGCGGGGGTGGAACCCCCCAACGTTCGGGGTTGCCAGGATGCTGTCATCCCGTCTGTAGGTCCCATCGCCGTTGCCGAGCCACATCTCGTGATGCTGGCGCTGGATCGTTTGCCACTTCCCGATTGCCCTGAACAAGTCCACAATGCCGTCACCGTTGAAGTCCGCATACACCCGGGCATGATCAAAGAAGGGCCATTCCCCGCCCATATCACTGCGGTCCAGATTACGAATTCCCCTGTAGCCTGTAGAGGCCACGTCCCTGTCAAAAATGGGTCCCAGACGGGCAGCCGAATCGGCCGCGTCGGCTGTGATGGCGCAAGTGCCTATCTGGCCGCCGCAGAAGTGCTCGCTCGACTCCTTCCAGGAATTGAATCTGTAGCCTACCTTGGGCTGGGGGATGAACACTTCATGGAACTCATCGTCGAGCTGGATTTCACAGGTTTCTCCGGCGCCGCACGAATAGAGCTTCGACCGCGTGCCGACCGTACCGCCCTCGGGTACGGTAACAACCAGCAGCTTGCCCGTCGTCTGCGGATACGGGTTCGTTCCGGGGCTATAGGACGCGTCTGACCCTTGCGCGGGTGCCCAAAACACCAGTAAGGAAACCGTCCTCACCAAAAGAGTCCAAGGTTCTGGACGCAACACAATCTCCTTTCTGCCGGTGAATCACAAGGTCCTGTGAAGGCGAGACCTGCGGCCTCACGCCAGGGTCGGGGGCTGCTCCGGCCTGGCCTGGCCGGCCTTGACGATTCCTTGCAGCTCCGGAAGCGGTTCCGGATGCAGGTCCAGAACCTGCGCCCGCCACCCGGCCACCGTCTCAACCAGCACCACCTCGGCATTGCGTTGCTGGCGGGCCTTGCCGTGCTTCATGGTGTGCGCACAGCCGAAACCATACCGCACCCGCACGTCCGCGCTTGCACCAAGTCCGCGGTCACCATCTCAACCGTGGCTCCTTTCCAGGCCTCTTTGCGTTCTATTGCGGAATCAGTGGTCCACCACCCACGGTCAAGCTCTTGTGCTCGGGCGGACGCCGCCAGCAGGAGGGATATTGCGATCGCAATGCCGTAGGGTTTCATGGGTTTCCTAATACCCGCATGGATTGAGATCCGGGAGCCATTCTGCTTTCCCTCTTGCCTCAACAGGCAGGCTCGAAAGTCTTGTCCGGCTTTTATTGTGGATGCACTTTACCAAACCGATGTGAAGAAAGCGAAGGCAGTGGATTTATAGATGAAGAATGAGCGAGTTTATGGTTCATACTGTTTGGAGCGGGCCGTGTTAAGGCTTGGAGGCCCTCGAAACCTATGGTGGCCCCGATGCCGTCAGGGAGAGGGCCGTCCAACGGGAGCAGGAAAACCCAGGCCTCAACCAACGCGGAATGATCGACCATTTCCGCCTCCGGGGGTCAAGGACGTGGCGTCAGATGGGCCGACACCTTTTCGACGGGGGGGTGCCATTAAAGGGTGACATGCTACGGACAACCACAAGGCTTCTCTCTCAGAGGGCAAAGCCCTCGCCGTCGTGGTCCAGGCTGTGCCCGGAAACCCGGATTGGAAGCGGGTTGGCACGCAATGCCCCAATCCTCTGCGGTACAGCGCCGTCTGGCGCCAGCCTCGCGCCCTGGCGGGAAGGCCATGGGGCGCTGCCGGGGTCAGGGCCGGTCAACCGGCCGGCCCGCCCCTCGACTCCCGCCGGCCAGGTAGCCGGCCCAGTCATCCATGAGCCAGCGCCGGCGCTCGAACAGGTCCGAGCGGGCATAGGCCGCCTCGACCGGGTTGCGGACCACATGCGCCAGGGCCGCCTCGATCACCTCCCGGGAATGGTCGGTCTTCTCCCTGACGGCATCGAGTCCGGCGTGGCGTTCGACGGAGTCCTGCCCCCTGAATCCGCGAGCTCTGACGGGGGCAGGCTGCGTTTTCCCGGTCCCTGGCATGGCAGAGCACCCGGAAACGCCTCCTGGAGCGATTCCCCTCTCAGGGACCGCAGGTCCCGCCGCCTGTGGGGAAGCCGGAATGGCCGGCTCGCTCAGCGTTCCGGTGGTGGCCATCCGGTCGGGGCGAATGGTGCCGACAGCGTCCACCAACGTCCCAAAAGGTCCAGTGGATTCCTGTTCAAGTAGAGGGATATAATAAGGGGATGGAAGCAGGATAAACCACAGTAAGTCTATTATAATGAATAGTTACAAGTGATCGAGTGTAGTCCCTGCAGGCACACCCCCACCCTCTCTGTCTTGCTCTTCTGTCTCTGTTCCTCGGCTACCGGCCCCGCTAAGCCGGCACCGCCCCCAGACTCCTCGCAATCTGCAGCCACTCCGACACGTAAGGCCCCTCCCTAGGCAGGCTCAGCACGACCCGCCGCGTTGAACGCCTCACCCACACCTCCAGCTTCAATAGGGACAGCCGCAGCCCTGCCGCCTGCGTCCTGGCGAAGCAGGTCTCCCGAGCCCGCCACCGCAACTCCTGCAGCAACGCATAGGCGGCCGCCGACAGCAACACCCGGAACTGGTTCGCATCAAAACGGCTGCAACTGGCCCGGTCCATCTCCACACCCGCCTTGAGTTCCTTGATGCGGTTCTCCACTTCCCCTCGCTGACAGTAGATCCTCCGGTAGATCCTCCGCGCCCCACCCTGGACGTTGGTCACTACGAACCGCGGATTCGCCTTCGGCTGGCGCCCCGCCTGCAGCGCCAAGCCGGCCTGCATCACCACCCGACGTCTCCGCTTCCAGCTCCTCGCCCCATACAAACAGTCGCCATAGCGCTCCTGCGGCCTCTTCCCCGTCTGCTGGTAGTCCTTCCACACCCCCTCCATCAGTCCCGCCGCCGCCCGCTTCAGCGTCGGGTTCCCGGCTAGGCACACCCCATACTCCAGCCCTTCCCGCTCGAATCCCTCCAGCAACTCCGGCCCCGCAAACCCCGCGTCCAGACGTACCCGCAGCCGAGCCTTCGGAAACGCCTTTCTCAGCAGCGGCAGCAGCCGCTTCAGAATCCCCAGCAGTCCCTGCTTCACCGGCGCATTGCCCGCCCGCAGCGCCGCGCATACCAGGTATTGCTCCCGGTCGTTGTCGAAGGTTAGAAACACCACCAGCGGCAGGTAGCAGGTCGTGTCGTAGAAGCGGCTGAACAGGCTCAGTTGCTGTCCCCCGTGGGTCGGATCGCAGGTCGGGTCCACGTCGATCACGATCTGCCTCACTCCCTTGCGCCGCCGCTGCCGCTCGATCACCGTCGCCGCCAACGCCCTCGCCGCTTCCAGCAGGTCGCGCCGGTGGGTCGAGGTCTCGAAGCGCGACAGGGTCGCCTGCGATGCCAGATCCCGTCCCTGCTCCGGGTCCCGCCCAGCCAGCAGCTTCAAGACCGGATCTCTCCGCAGCCGCGAGGCGTCGTTGCCGTCGGCGTAGCCGCAGGCGATCGAGAACACCCGTTGTCTCAGCAACTCTCTCAGACCATGGACGACCTTGCCCGGCTGCAGCCGGTCTCGCAGCCAGCACGCCAGGTCCTCGGTCAGCCCCAACGCTTGGTCGCAGGTCTTCAGCAGCACCGAACCGCCGTCGGAACTGCTCTGCGGCGAGTCGAACACCGCAGCCACAGGCCGCCGAAACAGATTCGAGAACAACACACCCTGCTTGCCCTTCATATCTGTGCTGTCACCTCCTAAGTGTTTTATAATAAACAGTATAGCACAGATTAGAGGGCTCCCCTCAGATTCCTTCGCGCATAATTCGGGCTAGGAGTCTGCGCCACAGGACGATTTCGGAAAGTTGAAGAGCGAGAGACTGTTGCGTAAGGCCGGCTCCAAGGGGTGCTTGGGAACCGCTTTGGCGTGGATAGAGTCTCAAGTTGTAAATGGGCATCAAAAATGGCAGGGTTTTGGGCAGCGAAAGTGTCAGGGTGTGAGCGCTGCCCTGCGGTGTGCGGAACTCCGCGAAGTCCACCTGGCCCTAGTGCCCCGGCGGGGTCTCGAACCGCTGCACCGGCTGTTGCGGTTGCTGCGGCCGAACCTCGCGCAAATGCCGCTTCACTTGGTCGTAGCCTCCTGAATATCCCGTCGCTTGGACCTCCCTGAAGAGCCGCACCACGCTCAGTTCCGGATACTCGGCCAGACGCGCCTCGATGATCTCCTTGTAGGGATCCAGCCTTGAGGACTGCCTCTGCGTCGGTCCGTATTCTACCGGCTCCCCGTCCACCTCGCGGTCCAGTTGCCCCGCCGCGATCCAGCGGCGCACCGTCCGCTCGCCCACCCCCACCTGCCGCGCCACCGCCGCCTTGCTCAGCTCCTGTTCCACGTAGTGTCGCAACGACACCCGCGTCTCTATCCCGATCATCACGCCTCCTCCGTTCCATGGAGACGCGATGGTAGCCAACCCGTTCTCGCTCCCTTCCCAGCTTCCCCCAAACCCCTTCGGCCCATCCTCGCCAATGAGCCTCAACCCCGCCATTTACCCTCCCCTCACAGGGGTCGCTCTCGCCACAGAGATCCCTGGCGGGAAGGCCTCCGGACGTCCATCGCGCTCACGCTGGATGAGTGTTTCCGCGTGTAGCTTTTTAACCTGCTTGTGGCTTGATGTGTTGCCGTGTGTCTGGTGTTGCACAGTGTTCCGCTTCCTATCGGCGTCTCTTCCCAACCCCGTCAACGGCTCTAGTTCCTCCGCACCCGGCGGCACCTCAACGTTGGCTCCTGGCTGCGCGCCCTCATCGATGAGTCCCTTGAACAACAGCAGACCACAAATGGGGCAGAGGCTGAGAAGGGCAAGGCTGGAGGAGGCTCACAACCCAATATCTCCGATCGAGAGCACGGGCAGCTTGCCACCCCGCTCGACGGTCCCGGACGAAGAGTCTCCCGGGTCGCACGATCGCAAGACTGTCCGCCAACGTCCCGAAAGGTCCAGTGGATTCCTTTTCAAAAAGAGGGACATAATGAGGGAACTGCAGCGGGCTGATCCGTATTAACTCTTTAATAATTAGTGGGTTACAATTGATAGGTTGCAGGTTGTGCAGCAGCGTCCCGGCCTGGTTATCCTGTGCATCCTGTGCATCCATGTTTAAGTCGAAAAACCCTCGATCTGTATGAGGACCGCTCGACTCCGATTCTTGCAAAAGGCTCTTCCTGTCTATTCGTGTTGATTCGTGTCCATTCGTGGTTCGTCGTTCGCCTTCGTGGATGACACCTCAAAAGGGTTCCAGGCCAGACAAGCCCTCGGGTCCCAGATCAGGAGTTCCGGCCTTTGGCGACCTCGGCCACAAAAGCCGCGGCGCGACGGCGCAGATCCTCCATGTTGCCCGAGTCGAGCAGCTTCTGATTGATCAGGCTGCTCCCGACCCCCAGTACGGCAGCGCCGCTTCTGATGAAGTCGGCTGCCGTATCCAGGTTCACTCCTCCGACCGGAACGATCTCGAGCTGGGGCAGCGGGGCCCGAACGGCCTTGATGTAAGCGGGCCCGCCAATGTCCGCCGGGAACAGCTTGATCATGGAGGCGCCCGCTTCCCAGGCCGTCAGCATCTCGGTGGGCGTGTAGCATCCGGGGAATACCGGAACTCCGTACCTGAGGCAGAGCGCCACCATTTCCGGGTTGAAGGTCGGCGCCACCACGAAGTCGGCTCCGGCCAGAATGGCGGCGCGCGCCGTTTCAGGGTCCAGCACCGTTCCTGCCCCGAAGAGGGTTTCCCCGCGGTATCGCCGGCTGGCCGTCCCAATGGTCTCGATGGCCCCGGGAGTGGTCATGGTGACTTCAATGGCCCGCACGCCGCCCGCCCTTATGGCGTCGGCAGCGGCGATCAACTGATCGGAACTGTCCGCCCGCATGATGGCAATCAACCCCGTCTGCCTCATCAGGTCCAGTTTTTGTTCCCGGGTCATGGTGAACACCCTCCGACATGGTTTTTTGCCGGGCCGCCTGTCAGCGAGAATGGCATGCTGCTCATTATCAGTCGCTTGCGGGTCCCCAGTTCCAGTGGTTCCGGAACAGGTCGATATCCGTTAGCGTGACGTCCGTTTCCCGCCACCCAGCACGTCCGATCTCAGCAGCGCCTGAACTTCCGCCTTGTCGACAATGGGAAGATCGAACATCAGGGTCTGCTTCAGACGGGTGGCCGCATCTCCGGTCAGGACCCCTTTCTCCATGCCTTCCCGGTTGAATCCCGAGGTGAGCAGACCGTAGTAGAATCCGGCATTCCAGGTGTCTCCGCCACCCAGGCGATCCCACAGGGTAATGGGTCTCACCGCAGGCGAACGAAAGAAACGCCCCTGAGAATCGATGGCTGCCGCCTCCCAGCGGTGCTGCTCGAAGGTATCCGGATAGCGGATAGTGATGGCCACCATCCGGGCTCGGAATCTGTCCCGCACTTGGCCGGCAAAGGTGCGAAGATCGTCGTCGTCGATGGGACCCAGGTCACCGTCGACGATCTGTTTGGCGGAACAGCTTCCCAAACTCATCCCGTAGAGTCTGGCCATGTCCTCGATGGTGGTGATGAGCACGTCCACGTGGTCGGTGGCGATGGGTGTCAGAACCCTGCAGGCCTCTTGGGGAGACCACAATGTTCCTCGGTAATTGAAGTCCATTCCGACCAAGCAATTGGGAGGCTTATTCTCAAGTGCTTCTTGGAGTGCTTCCAGGTTATGGTTGCGTTCGTATCGGCTATGGCCGGCCAAACCGAAGGTGATTCCGGAGGTATGGAACAGCCGGGCGTCTTTCAGAGCCTCCTGCCAATCCACCATTCCCGCTCCCAGTCTGGATGCCGCCGAGTACATGCGCTGGTAGATTCCGATGTTTCGCCGCGGCGTGCGACCGATTTCATAGATCAGGCGGCCGATGGGTTCGGTCTTGGGGGCCCAGACCATGTTGCCGGTATCAATGCCCTGCTCCCGAGCGGCATTGCGGACTGCAAAGCCGTAGGGATTTGCAGGGACCCGGGTGATGTAGGCGGAGGGAACCCCGAGCCGGCTGAGGGCGGTGGCCAGCGTAAATTCACTGCCGGCCAGCGACAGATGGACCAGGCGGGTCCGTTCGGGGCGCTCCAGGTCGCCCGGCGTTTCCCGCACCAGCACCTCTCCAAAGGTCACAAAGACCGGGCCGGCGCCCTGTAACCGGGACAGATCGTCCTTGGTGATATCGAACCTCACCGCTCCTGACATGGAACTTCCTCCTTCCGAGACGGAACGCTGCCCTTCGGCACGAAATGCGAGCCGGACCGGCAGCGCCCCATCATAACCGCAGCAATGAAAAACAGGAAGGACTACGCGGGAGGCGGTGAGGGCGCTCCTGCATGTTTTTCCCGGGACTCGGGCCGGCGCAACCCTTTCAAACGGTGCCATCCGCTTGCGGTGACGCCCGGGGCCAGACTCAGGGCCAGGCAGAGCCAGGCAAAGAGGTCTCCATTGCGGGAATAGAAGGTGGGTGTCTCTCTGAAGCGGAAGTCGCCCTCCAGGACCGTACGGCGGTTGAGGCCGGTGCTGGACACGACTCTCCCCCATGGGTCGATGACGGCGCTGATCCCGCTGTTTGCAGCTCTCAGCAGATATCGCCGGTTCTCTACGGCGCGCATGCGGGCCATCAGCAGATGCTGGTGGGGAGCCGCCGAGTTGCCGAACCAGGAATCGTTGGTGATGTTGACCAGGACCTCGGCCCCCTCCGCCACAAAGCGGCGTACCAGGTCAGGCACGACCGCCTCGTAACAAATGAAGACCCCCACCCTTTCTCCGGATTCCAAACGCGAGACCACCACCCGGTTGCCGGGCTGATAGTCCCCTACCCCGGTGGATATCTTCTCCACAAAAAAGAACAGCCAGGACCAGGGAACGTATTCCCCGAAGGGGACCAGGTGCATTTTGTCATACTGCGCGATCAATTCCCCCTGGGGAGACACCGTCCCGACGCTGTTGTAAGGGCCGGTGTGCAACCCATCATCTTCCGATGGCCAGTCTACGAATCCGAACAGCAGCGTGGAGTCGGAAGATTCCGCCAGCCGGCTCATGTTTCTTCGGAACGACGGATCCTCATGAAAATAGAATGGCGCCGGCGTCTCAGGCCAAATGAGGAGCCTTGCCCGAGGCGGTTCAGCAGGGAGCGAACGGGTTTCGGGGGTGGTTGCCGAATCCCTGAGCGGAGGCGACAGAGACAGCTCGATCAACTCATCCAGCAGCCGGCGTTGCGATTGCGGGTCCCAGGGTTGATCCAGAGGGATATGGGTCTGCACCAGGCGGGCCTGGGCCTTCCCGGTGTCGTTGGACTCCAGTGGTCTTGTTCCCGTCCACATCAGAGCGGCCAGCAACGCCAGAGTTACGGGCAGGCTTGCGACGGCCGGCTTGGACCGGAAGAAAACGCCGGCGATCGAGGCGTTGATCCAAACCACCAGGAAGGAGAGTCCGTAGACCCCGGTGACGGTGGCGATTGGGGCCAGGGAGGTCTCGTCCACCAGCACGTAGCCCGTCAGGCACCAGGGAAACCCGGTCAAGAGGTGTCCCCGAAGGTATTCCGTGGCAACCCAAAGGCAGGGGGCCAGCAGGAAGCAGACCCCGGGAAACCTCAGCGAGAGTCGGGAAAACGCGCAGGCGAACAGACCCGGGAACAGAGACAGGTAGACGATCAGCAAGGCAAACAGCAAGAGAGCTCCCGACCAATGCATGTCGCCGTAACCTTGCAGCACCTCCAGGATCCAGTAGCAGCATCCGGAAAAGAAAACGAGGCCGAAGATCCACCCCAGCAACAGCGCCCGCTTCCAGGAAGCTTCTCGAAAGAGGGCGATCAACAAGGGAACCAAGGCGACCCAGCTTACCCAGGACAGGGAGAATTTGGGGAAGAGGAGGATCTGCAGAATGCCGCTGACAATGGCCAGGCAGGTCGCTTGGTAATGCCTGAATCGGAAATGCGGGCTAGGGAAGGAGAGCACGAATTGCCTTCAGAAAGAAGGGCATGCGGGCTGAAGCCATTCGATTCACTGGCGCCGCAGAATGGAATCGTAGCCGTCCTGGGCCAGCCGGGCCTTCACTCGGGAGGTTTCCCGGGTGCTGCGATACGGTCCAACCTTGACCCGGATCCACTGCGGGTTTTCCGACTTCGACGGGGCCACGACCACCACGGGGTATCCCTTGCCCCGCAGCTCGTCGGCCAGGCGATTGGCATCGGCACGTTTCCGAAGGGCGGCCACCTGCAAATGAAGCAATGCCCTGGCGTTGGCCGCAGAGGTGGCAGAAGCTCTACGAGCCCTGGACGGCTGGCGAGCCTCTTTTTGCGTCTCCTTTCCAGAGGGGCGCGGACTGAAGTTCTCATCGACGCTCTGATCCTTGACGGCGCTGTAGAAGTCCAGTTCCTTTCGCAAGTCCGGTGGGCTTGCCGGGTCCCGCCCACCGGATGTTGAGCCGTCCGCCCGGCTTGGAGAAGAGGCCCGGGACGCCTCCGCGCCCGCAGGTGGACTGACCGCGCCCGAAGAGGCCAGGCTGGACTGCGCCCCGTCTCCGGCTGCCAGCATCGCCTCCCGGTCCTGCCCGCGCCCCATCCAGAAACCCAGAGCGAAAAAACCGGCGCAGATCAGAACGGCACACAGGAAAAAGAGCATCAAGTGCCGGTTGTCCAGTCGCAGCTCCCTGTTCTCCGGATCCCTCTCCATGCAAATGCCTCCTATCGGAAACCGGCTGCCGCCATCCAGGATATCGGCCTCTCACCCATTGGCAACTCGAAAGGACACCAACTACTCACTCTTTTTCAGAAAAGGCTCCAGGATATCGATCGCCAGCGGAAATACCAGGGTGGTATTTCTCTCGACTCCGATGTCGGTCAGTGTTTGCAGATACCTCAACTGCAGGGCCACCGGCTCCCTGGCCACCACCTCGGCGGCTTGAGCCAGCTTTTCCGAGGCCTGGAACTCTCCATCGGCGTGAATGATCTTGGCTCGCCGTTCTCGTTCCGCCTCGGCCTGCTTGGCCATGGCCCGCTGCATTTCCTGGGGAAGGTCGACTTGCTTGACCTCGACCGTTCCGACCTTGATGCCCCAGGGATCGGTGTGCTGGTCCAGGATGCTCTGCAATCGGACGTTCAAGGTCTCGCGCCGGCTGAGCAGATCGTCCAGGGACACTTCGCCGAGAACCGAACGGAGCGTGGTCTGGGCAAGCTGGGAGGTGGCATAGAGGTAGTTCTCGACCTCGACCACTGCCTTCAAGGGGTCCATGACGCGAAAGTAGACCACCGCATTGACCTGGACCGACACGTTGTCGCTGGTGATGATGTCCTGCGGCGGCACATCCAGAGTCACGACCCGCAACTCCAGTTTGACGATTCGGTCAATGGGCCACCATACGATGATGAGGCCCGGGCCTTTCGGCTGCGGCAACAGGCGCCCCAAGCGAAAGATGACTCCGCGCTCGTATTCCCGCAGGACGTGAAGCGAGTTGAAAAGGACGACGACGACCAGCAGCAGCCCGAAGAGACCCGGGACTGAAATGAAATCGAATTCGAACATGAGTCTCTCCTTTTCAGCTCGAGGAAGCCCCGGAACCGCTGACCCGGGTCACCTGGATATTGAGTCCCTCCACCGCCACCACTCGGACCCGGTTGCCGGATTCGATCGGCTGAGGGCTGCTGGCCTGCCAGATCTCGCCGTGGACCTGCACTTTGCCCTGGGAGCCGATGTCGGTCAAGGCCGTTCCGATCTCTCCGACCATGCCTTCTTTGCCGGTTACCGACTTGTTGCGGTGGGCCAGAATGACCAGCCGCATGAGAAAGATGGTGATGGCGGCGAAGGGGAGGGTGATCCCCACGGCCGTGATCAACTGCACCCGCAACTCGGGGAGCGGTGAGTTGATGAGGATCAGAGAACCGAGGATCATGACGGCGATTCCCAGAGCAGCCAGAAGTCCGTAGCTGGTCACTTTCGCCTCCAGAACGAAAAGAACGATGGCCGCCAGGATCAGCACCACTCCCAAGAGGTTGATGGGCAGGATATTGAATGCCACCAGCGCCAGGAAGACGCAAACCCCACCGACCACGCCGGGAAAGATCAGACCGGGATTGCTGAACTCGATGTAGAGCCCGAGCAGGCCGATCAGTCCCAGAATCAGTGCAATATTGGGGTTCAGCACTTTTGAGAGCACCTTCTGGCGAGCCGTCATTTCAATCGCCTTCAGCCGTTCGTTCTGCAGTTTCAGAACCTGCTTTTGGCCGTCGAAGCGCTGAATCTCCCTCCCGTCGAATTTTGTGAGAATGTCGTTCAGGTCCTGGGCAATGCCGTCGATGAGGTTTCCTTCCCGCGCTTCCTCTTCGGTGAAGGACAGGCTCTCCAAGACCCCCTTCTCCGCCAATTCGACGTTGCGGCCGCGTTGGGCCACGAAACTTCGGATATAGGCGGCGGCATCGTTCTCCACCTTCTTCTGCATGACTTCATCCATCTTGCCCCCGCCCAGGGGCACGGGATGAGCGGCTCCGGTGTTGGTGCCGGGAGCCATGACGGCCAGGTCGCCGGACAGGAGGATGAAGAATCCCGCCGACGCGGCCCTGGCGCCGCTGGGACCGACAAAAACGAGCACGGGAATTTCCGACCGCAATATCTTCTCGATGATTTCCCGCATGGAGGAGTCGAAGCCTCCTGGAGTATTCATCTGTATGATCACGGCGGCAGCGCCTTCCTCTTCCGCCTGCTCCAGCCCCCGAGCGATATACTCCGCAATCACGGGATGGATGACGTCATCCACGTCCAGAGTAAACACCACCGCCTCGGCCGAAGGACCGGCGGCAGCCAGAATTGCCAGCAAAGCGATTCCGAGTCCCTGCCTGGTCATGCGAATCTCCGCAAACACGATTCCGGATTCATCTGGAATATCAGCAACTCGCCTGCCCGAAAAAACCCGCTTGGTGCGAATTATAACAGAGTTGCGAGCCGCATGATTCCGGCATCCCGTGAGCATTGCGGGTTACAATCGATCAGGCAACCCGCGGCACGGATCGGTCGGTTCTCGAAGTGACTCGACAGTCATCAGGCAAAGCGGCAACGGCGGCGCTACTCGTGTGCGCCCTGCTGTTCGCAAACTCGAGGGTCTTTCTCTCGAGCGGCGGGTCTCCCAACGAGACCCGGGAAGCCGGGCATTCCCTTCCGGAATCGTTCTATCGCCACCTGGAAGCCTATGCGTCGGTGTTGAGTCTTGTGGAAACCGGGTATGCGGAGCCGGCAGATGTGAATCGAGCCATTGCCCGGTCGATTCAGCGCATGCTGAGCCGCCTGGATCCGCATTCGAGCTTTTACGACCCCAAGACCTTCGGCGACCTGCGGGCCTACCAGGGTGGCAACTATTCCGGAATCGGTGTGCGCGTGGCCCCGGCGGACGGAAAGATGATGGTGCTCTCGACCATTCCGGGATCGCCGGCCGAGGAATCCGGAATCCGCCCCGGGGATGTCATCCTTTCGGTTGACGGAGTCTCCACCAGAGACCGTGCCGGTGCGGAGGTGGCGAGCCTGTTGCGTGGTCCCCGAGGCACACCGGTGGAGGTCCGGATCGAGAGGATAGGCGTCGACCGTGCCCTGGGGCTCCAGGTCCGTCGAAAAGAGATACCCGAACCCAGCCTGCCGCTCAGCTATGCCATCCTGCCCGGGGTGGCATACCTGCAACTGGTGGCCTTCACTGCAACCACCGAAGATGAAGTCGACCAGGCGCTCAAGGCGTTCCAGGCCGATTTGCAAGGTCTTGTACTGGACTTGCGGGACAATCCGGGAGGGAATCTGCAAAGCGCCATCGGCGTTGCCGATCGCTTCCTGGACGTAAACCAGGTGATTCTGGTCACCAAGGGGAGGCTTCCCAACGCCAATGTCAAGTATGTGGCCACTCGCGGATACGACCGGGAACCGTTTCCTCTGGTGGTTTTGATCAATGGGCAGACGGCCAGCGCGGCCGAGATTCTGGCGGGAGCCATCCAGGATGCCCGGCGGGGAATCATCGTTGGAGAAAACAGTTTCGGCAAGGGACTGGTTCAGACCGTTTTCCCCCTGAGCGGTGGAAACGGGCTTTCCCTGACGACCGCCAAGTGGTTCACGCCCAACGGACGCATGATTCAGCGCAACTATGAGAATCGCTCTCTCCTGGAGTATCTGAAATGGATCGAAAGGCTGGAAGGCAGCCGGCCGCGCGCCCGCCAGGGACCTGAGGACCTTCCCTCCAAGTCTGGCGAGGGCGGCATCTTTCCGGACGTCCTGATTGAAGCGGTCTCCTTGACATCCTTTCAGCAGCGCCTCTTGTCGCGACATCTCCTTTTTGCTTTTGCCCGGGAATTCAAGGCCAGGTATCCGGTGCTTGCCGGCACGG
This sequence comes from Terriglobia bacterium, assembly GCA_963665655.1. Lineage (GTDB taxonomy): Bacteria > Acidobacteriota > Terriglobia > Versatilivoradales > Versatilivoraceae > Versatilivorator. The sequence goes on along the minus strand of OY762429.1, from coordinate 85,559 downwards.
CAATTGTCAGCCCCCTGGTGCTGGGAGAATTTCGTGACTTTCTGGCCGCGCGGGGGCTGATTCATTCCGACCGGGAGTTTGACGACCACCTTCCCTTCATCCGGCGAAGCCTTCGCAGCCGTCTGTTGCTCCTTTCCCTGCAGACCCGGCAGAGCATGACAGTCGAGCTTGAAGGCGACCCCCAGGTCGTTCAGGCCCTGGCATCCCTGCCCCGGGCCAGACTGCTCCTCAGCCGGGACGGATCGGCAGGAAAATAACCCGAATTTTCAGCGAAAGGGTGCACCGGGTCGTTGGTGCGGCGTAGTGAAGTGTTTGGCGGTGGTAACGTAGAATCACATGGCATCAGTTTGTCAATACCAGATACCCGCTCGTGCGTTCCCAAGTGCGCATGTGTGCGTATAGCGTCGTCCCTTTTAGGTCCTCGACTGACATGGCTGCCCGAAGAAGTCTCGCTATGTCTTCGACTCCTTTGTTGGCGGGGAGTGCGCCAAGAACACGCATCAGTCCTATCCGCAGAATCTGAATCATGTCGTGCCCGTGGGCAACGAGCCACGGGTCAGCAAACGGCAATTTGTCGATACGGTGCCTCAGTTCGTCGCGGAGGCGACGCGAACCGCCACTCGATACGACACGGGCCAACTCGTCACTATCCACGGTCCAGGTGTCGATGTCGATAAATCGAGGAATGCGAATTTTGCTGACATCGATGTTCAGGTTGTGACGCCTGGCTGCCCATCGCAAGCGCCCGAACACGTTCGTACGATCCAGGAGGCTGGTACGTACGTCGACGCCGGCCGCCGCTTCAAACCGTTGGATCTTCTCGGCAATGCCAAATTCGGCAAGTACCGTATCCAGTGCAGATGAGCGACAAAGAAGACACTCGAGGTCATGGGCGTCTGTGGCCACCAGATTCGGAGATGGGTGGCTGATGCCCAGCACACTGTCGAAGTCGTCGTCGACGATTCCCAGCACCCCGGAAATTTGCTCACCGTCTAGCCGATGAACTGCAGCGACTACGTTGCGCTTGCCTTCACCATCCACGAGTTCGCAGGTGTCGTGTTGTCTCGTTGTCCAAAACCGCACGTCATTCGCGCCCTCAACCAGGAGAAATGCGCCGCCGTGAACCATTCGCATCATCTTGATTTCGGCCGCCACCGAGCTGGGATCCTTGTGGCCGCTGAGCATCCAGAGCTAGCCTCCCAAGCCGATCATAAGATCCGTTCTGTCACCAACCACGAATGGTGAATGGGTGGCAACTAGCGCGTCGAAATTAGACAACTGAACAATCCCCAACAAATCTGGAAGGAATTTTTTTTGCCAAGCAACATGCAGGGAAAGCTCGGGTTCATCGATCAGGACGATTGTATTCGATGGAACCCTGAAGAGAAGGTCGTAGTGCAATAGGAGTTCCTGTTGTTCTCCCGATGACAGAGAATTCAATAAGAGGGGCTGGCCGCTATCGCTCGTAGCCACAAATCCTTTTTCCCGGTCCAACTGGATTCTCTTGTGTCTGTATTTCCGGTTCACGTTCTCAAGAAGAAGGCGTGTCCGAGTAGCGAAGTCGCCCAGTGCCTGCAACTTTTTTTCCGTGTCCTGAACATACAATGTCATTACTCTGGCTTGCGTATGGTCTATTTGTCCCAAACTTGAAGCGGAAAACGGATGCGTTGGCGTTGTGTCCAAAATTCCCATTTCCGTGTAATCAGCTGTCTTCTTATCGAGCTTAGACATCCGGACCTGGAGTTCCGCCACTTCTAGTTCGTCTACCGCTTCTATGAGGCGTTGCGGAAACGATTGGTCGAGTGCCTGCGATTGCCGCCCGTACCGCACCATAGTGTCTGCTAGTTGCTTGCGAAAGTCATGACTGTACTCGACGACAGTGGAAATCATAGAGGGAGTTCGAGATCTCCCAATGTATCCATAACTATCCCTATGTTCAGAATCCATCCGGACTAACCGTTGGGCTTGGATGAAATGTCCATTTGCGTTTTTAAGAAAGTCACTGAACCAACTCAGGTCGTCGTCACGGTTTTCGGCGGGCGGTACCGAATCGGCGTACCGAGAGAGAACTTCCCAAGCGGAGAGTTGTTCTCCGTCGCGCAGGTCGATCCAAGTGTGTGCGAGGTCGCCGTGAGGTCGGAGGTATTCCACTCTTTCAGCAATGACAGCTGCCCGGAATGCAAGACCGACGGTTGAGGATCGAGAATCTCCATTCCTGGTCAATTCGAGAAGGAATCGTTGGTCGTCACCCGTTGAATCATTATTCGCCTCAAGTTTGAGCTTACTACCGTCGTCGAAAAACAAAATAAATCTTAAGAATGGGATCCTCCCGAAATAACCCAACTGTTCTCGCAACAAAGCATTTATCATTCCCAAGATTACAGTCTTGCCCACACCGTTCGGCCCATGGAGCAAGGTCACACGGTCGTGTAAATTGAGTTTGATGTCGTGGTTGTAGGTGCCGAAAAGCCCATCTACGACGATACGTTGCAATCTTAAGAAAGCCGCTTTAGCCATAGTCAAGTCCAAGCGCGTACGGAGTCAACTTTCGGGCGTCGCGTAACCGTTTCCAGTGTTTGGGTAACAACGCGGTGAGCTTGAGTTTACCATACCCGGTGCACCGGTTCGTCGCCCTCAGCAACTTCCCAAGCCAAGCTCGGGAGCTCAGTGATGAGCACCGTCAGCCGCTGCCGTGTGTTCTTAAGTGTGTGCCCTGCTTAGTGTCTTACCCCGCCACGTACCACCTCACGGACTGTATTATGATTTCCTTAGGTGGAAGCTGATTGTTAGCCCTACCCCCATCGGGACGAAACCAAATTGTAGATACGATTCCGATATCTGGCATCGATCCTCGCGAATAGTCTTTTAATCAAGCACCTTTACGACCCTGAAGCCGTAATCGGTGTACTGGTAGGAGGGATCCAGGCTGCTGCGGGCGGCGCAACGGCTCACCTTGATCTGGTGGCGCCAGGCTCCGCCCCGAGAGGACCGGCGGTGGGTCTCGTCCCGATTGACGGGGTTGTCGCCGGGTGATCGCTGGTAGTAGTCGCGCGCATACCAGTCCAGGCACCATTCATGGACATTGTCGCCCAGGTCGTACAGCCCGAATTCATTGGGCGGCTGCAGCGCCACCCGGTGAGGGCCTCGATTCAGCCAACCCGTGCGATACAGTTCGAATTCGCAAGGGTCCCGGTCGCCCCAGGCATAGAGACATCCCTCCCTGTTCTGGCGAATGGCCCATTCCCACTCAGCCTCGGTTGGCAGGCGCCAGGTTTGGCGGGTCCACTCGCTCAGCCAGCGGCAATAGGCCGCCGCCTCCAGCCAACTGACCGAGACCACGGGCTGTCGCGGATGGCTGAACCGGGACTCCAGGAACGATTCGGGCATCCGTCCCCCGGTTTGACCCACGAAAAACCGGTATTGCTCGTTGGTCACGGTCGTAATGCCCATGGCTAGGGGATCGACCCTGACCCGATGAACCGGCCTCTCGTCCGAACGCCCCCGCTCGCAGCCCATGAGATACTCGCCGCCGGGCAATGCCGCCACGGTTGGAATGTGGCTTGTCATCCTGTCCATCCTGTTTTGCCGCCTAAGAAAAGGACTGACGGTACGACATTGATGTTCATTCGTGTCCATTCGTGGTTCGTCGTTTTCCTTTGTGGATAACTCTTATCCATCCCTCTTACCCCTTCGTGGACTTCCCTTTTTGCCTGCTGGTCGGTCTGGCGCAGGGCCTTTCTTGTGTGCTGTCTCAGAAGTGCATTTAAAATGTATTGGCCAGAAGTTCCAATAAATTCAATGAGTTAACGTCACTAGTGTCTCGCTTAGCAGTGGACTGAAGGTTGTAATGAACTCATAATAAATAACATAGAGGTGATTTGAGGTGGTGGCGACTTGACTTGATTTCAGGTTCGACCGTTTTGAGCGGATCTGCCGGCTGCCAGTGGAATTGTCGGGGATAGGCTGATGACATAGTCTATCCGAATGTATACTGGCAAAACTCTCTTCGCTCAAGTCATGAGTTTCCTTCCTTGGACGACCTTCGCCCGGATCGTCAGGCGTTACTCCGGGGACCGGAGAGTCCGTCACCTGCCCTGTAGCGAGCACTTCCGGGCTCTGGCCTTCGCTCAACTCACACTGCGGGAGAGCCTGCGCGACATCGAAGCGTGCTTAGCTGCCCAGCCCGCCAAACTCTACCATTCCGGTTTCTCGGCGCCGGTCAGACGAGCGACTCTCGCCCGAGCCAACGAGCGTCGCGACTGGCGCATCCAGGCCGATTTTGCCCAGCGCCTCATTGCCCGAGCCCGCAGGCTCTATGCCGGCGAACCGCTTGCCACAGAGCTGGCCGATACCGTCTATGCCCTGGACTCCACCACATCGACCTGTGCCTGTCGGTCTTTCCCTGGGCCAACTTCCGAACCACCAAGGCAGCCGTGAAGCTACACACATTATTAGACTTGCGTGGATCTATCCCCAGCTTCATGCACGTCTCCGACGGCAAGTTCCACGACGTCAACGTGCTCGACATCCTCGCCCCGGAACCGGGAGCCATTTACGTCATGGACCGCGCCTACCTGGACTTCCAGCGTCTCTACCTGATGCACCAAATCGGCGCCTTTTTCCTCATTCGGGCCAAGAAGAACCTTCGTGCCCACCGCATCTACTCTGCCCGCAAGGATCGCGCACGGGGGATTTTAGCCGACCAAACCATTGCTCTGGACGGCCCTGTGAGCCAACGACGCTACCCGGCTCACCTGCGTCGTATCCGTTATCGCGACCCCACCAGCGGCAAGACCCTGGTGTTTCTCACCAATCGCACCGACCTGGATGCTGGCACCATCTGTGACCTCTACAAGAGCCGCTGGCAGGTGGAGTTGTTCTTCCGGTGGATCAAACAGCACCTGAGGATCAAGCGGTTCTTCGGCACCTCGGAGAATGCCGTCAAGTCGCAACTCTGGGTCGCCGTCTCCGTCTACGTGCTGGTCGCCACCATTCGCAAGCAACTTTGTATCCAGACCCCCCTCTACGCCATGCTCCAGATCCTGTCGGTCCTGCCGTTTGAACAAGTCCCGCTCTATGAAGTCCTTACAAAATCTGAATCCAGGTCTGCCGACAGGCCGCCACCGGACCAATTGCCTCTGTTCGCCCCTTGACTCGACACCGCTTGCCCTGACGACTCGTCGAGCCCCTCGACAATCCAGCCAACCCACTGGGTCCCATCCCCCCTGGCCAATCCGATCAAAGATCAAGCAGGATCTGCGGTCTCAGGCTGTCTGTCCGCTTCTACCCTTCGCAAGGGCCTAATAGCCGCCTGACCTCCTGCAGAAGTCAACAGATTCTGTTGGCCCAGTCGATTATGAAAGTGCTTTAGTATCTATGACTTCCAGAATGTCAATACAGACCCCAGAGGTGACCTTCTCGCAAATACTTGATTCTATTGGGCTTTTAACGAGACACTAGTGAGTTAACGTCTTGAATAATGTGCCGAATTAATGAGACAGAACACTAGGATGCGGATTCCGGGGTGCGCTCGAACTCGAAGCCGGGATAGGTGATGCGGGCGTGGTAGACGTTGGAAAGGGTTTCGAGGAAGCTGAAGGCAATACGGTCGATTTCAGCCAGGGTGATGTCGCACTCCGACAGCTGCCCGTCCTCGGTCGTACTGGCCACGATCCTTTGAATCAACTCCAGCAACTTTTCCTGGGAGTGGTCGTTCAGCGTTCTGGCAGCGGCCTCCACGGCGTCGGCCAGCATGATGATGGCAGCCATCTTGGTTTGCGGCTTGGGCCCCGGATAGCGAAAGCGAGCCTCGTCGACCTCGTCGGGTCGCGTGGCGTTGGCCTTGGCCTTTTCGTGGAAGTAGGTCAGGAGCTTGGTGCCGTGGTGCTGGGGAATGATGTCGATCATCGAGGAGGGGAGTTTCGCGGCCCGGGCCATCCGGATGCCCTTGGTCACGTGTCCCACAACCCGCTTGACGCTTTCCTGGGGGCTGATGCGGTCATGGATGTTCTCGCCCCGCTGGTTCTCCACGTAGTATTCGGGATGGATCGATTTTCCGATGTCGTGGTAGAAGCAGGCTACCCGGGCGAATACCGGGTTCAGTCCAATGGCTTCGGCGGCTCCTTCGGAGAGCGTCCCCACGGCAACGCTGTGGTTGTAGGTTCCAGGGGCCTTCAGGGTCAGTTCCCGAATCAGTGGCAGGTTGATGTTTCCGAGCTCCTGGAGCCTCATCACGGTGGTGACCATGAAGAGCCTTTCGAAAAGAGGCAACAGGAAGACCACCAGCCCGGTGGTGATCGGTCCGGACAAGAGAGCCAGCGTAGCCCCCAGCAAGCCCACCCCCAGGTCGAACGGAGCCAGCTTGGCGTACTGCAGAACCACGAAGAGGCCGATGGCCGCCGATCCAAGCTTGAACCCTGCCCCGACAAATCCCACTCTCTGCACGGCGCTGCGTATGGTGAGAATGCCAATCAGGTTGGACATCAGCACATAGAAAAAACCATAGATGTCGCTGCTCAGGGTCAGTACGGCCAGAATGCTCGACAGCAGGGAAAAGATCAGCCCGGCGCGGTCATCCACCAGGATGGTTACCAGCATGGCCCCCAGTGCAAAGGGCAGGGCGAAAAAGAAATAGGCCTGGTCGTTGTCGGGGAATCCGGCAAAGTTCTGACTGAGAGCCTCGCTGAGAGCTCCGCCCACAAAACCGAATACCTTGAGAACGATGGTCTGGGTGACCAGAACGGTGCCGGCCAGCACCGCCATTCTCATAAAACTCCAGTGGGTCGGCCAGAGGTTTCTCAGCAGGTAGCCGAACACCGCCAGAAGCGATCCGATCAGGAACGCCAGGCTGACTACTTGCGCCGGCGACGAAGACTCCTGGGGAAGATTTCCAATGGCTTCGATCTGGCGTAGTTGCCCTGAACTGATTTCGTCTCCTTGGCGAACGACCACCTTGCCCTTTTTCAGAATGACAAAGACCGGGTCCACATCGGCCACCGCTTCCCGTTGGGTGGCTTGTGTGGCCTGCACGTCAAAGGAAAGATTGGGTTGCAGCAACTCCCTGACCAGCCTGCCGGTCGGTTGCAGCGGAAGTTCGTGATATCGCAGCAGCGCCGGCAGCCAGGTATCGACCTCCTGACGAAAGCTGTCCAGAGTCCTGACCTGGTCCACCGGAATTGTTGTTCTCTCTCCCGAATCGCTGCCGGAAAGCACATGGATGCGCCCATGCTCCCGAATCAGATCCCTCGCGCTCCCGATCACCAGCGAACGGTTGGCCCGGCGTAGCGCTTGTTCCAGCGCCTGCTGCAATTGCCGGCTGAATCCATTGGAGGCCAGGAATCGAGCGGCCGATTCCAGTTCCGGCTCCGGCAGCAGTTGGCTCAACTGCGATTTCAAATGGGCCTGGACTTCCGGCGGCAGCTTGTCGAAGCTCCAGGCCCGACCGGGTGAACGGGTCGGGTTGAGGGGTTGCAGTCGGCTTCTCAGCCTGGAAAACAGCCGGCAGATCCGTTCGACTCGATCCTCGGCCTGAGCGTCGGCATGGCGATAGGCGGGAAGAGCGGCGTTTCGGGCTTCCTCCTGTCGGATCGCGGTGGCTTCTTCATCCTGCATCGGAACGTCAGACGGGACCAGGACGTCGGAAGTGGCGATGTCTCCCACCCGATACTCGGGCAGGCTGAAGATGCTGTAAGTGGAGCAAAAAAAGGTGAGCACCCCCGTCAACACGACCAGGAGCAGGATCAGACCCGGAATCGGACCGGGGCTCACCTGGTCCGACCGCGTTCCCAGGGGGTCGTTGGATCTGCCTTTCGTCCTCAGACTGATGACTCTCATGAATCCTCGTTATTTCTGGGACAGAACACTAGCACCGACGCCCATGACGGTCAAGTTGTGTCCTGTTAACGTGTTGCATTGTGATCAAGCCACAGGTGGGAGAAGGCTCCGGGATGAAGGACCCGAAATCCGGCATGGTGGAATCCCCCAAGCGCATCTTGTTTCGCGGGTACACTGCGCGCTATTCTTGGTTGCAGCGCAATTGGAAGGACGTTAGCCGGACACAAAATCAAAGGAGCCGATACTATGGTCTTGACACCTTCAACCATGCTCTCGCTGGGGTCGCCAGCACCCGATTTTCAACTGCCGGATGTCGTTTCGGGAGACACGGTCACCCTCGGCAGCTTTGCGAACAAGCAGGCGCTTATGGTGATGTTCATCTGCCGGCACTGCCCTTTCGTGGTGCATGTCCAGGAGGAGTTGGCCCGTCTGGGCAGTGACTATAAAGCCAAAAACGTGGGCATTGTGGCCATCAGCTCCAATGACGCCGAGGCCTACCCTGACGATTCACCCGCCAACCTCAAGGCCATGGCCGAGGAACTCGGCTTCGTCTTCCCCTACTGCTACGACGAGAGTCAGGAGGTGGCCCGGGCCTATCAGGCAGCCTGCACCCCTGATTTCTATCTCTTTGGCGGCCAACGGGAGCTGGTTTACCGGGGTCAGTTGGATGGGAGCCGGCCCGGGAACAACGAACCGGTCACGGGGAAGGACCTGCGGGAGGCCATGGATGCCGTGCTTTCGGGTTCCGCGGTATCGAACGTCCAGATGCCCAGCATCGGCTGCAACATCAAGTGGAAGGCCGATTAGGCGGCGGATCGAGCCCGCGTTTCTCGCCAGCGGACATGATCCTGAGAAGCGTGCAGGGTGGGAGGCCCCCATGTTGCATCATCTGCCTGAACGCCACAGCCTGCAGGCTCAACCATGAAGCTGCACCTGCGCCGGAATTCGCGACGATTCAATCTTCGGCGTTTCCGCCAAGGGATCAAATCGCGGGGTCCGGCGTTTCAGAACTGGTACTTCAGGCTCAGACTCACTCCCCAGAACCTGTTGGCGTCCGTCGTCATCCGGTAGAGGATGGGTTCGCCCCGACCGACACTCGACTCGTGGCTCCGAAGCTGGTTCCAGGGCAGTGGCTCGCTCACGAACTCGCCGAAGCCTACCCAGCGGAACTTCGCGCCCAGCAAGACCCGTTCACGGAACCGGTAGTCCACGCCCGCCAGCACTTGATAGCCGGCTATGACGTCGGTCAGCCGCGCGTCGCCGATAGTCGTCGTGCCGGCGATCTTGGCGCGCAGCAACGGGTCGACGAACGTCGAGATCCGCTCGGGGTCATCGTTGCGCTTCCACACTGACCCGTAGTCGAGCGATGCCAGCTCGACGCCGAGCCCGGCCCCGACGTAGGGCGTCCAGGAAGCCGATGCCGGCCCGAAGTCGTAGTAGGCGTTCACGAAGCCGGCGTGCGACCGCCAGTCGTCGACGCTGCCGACCGCCAGCTCGATCTCCTGCTCTTGCTTGTCCAGCGTCACGTCGTCGAAGATGTTGATGTCCGACTGATCGTCATAGACGGTGACCCGGCGAAAGTACTCGCCTTCGAGCCGGACGGCTCCCCAATCGTATCCGAGCGCGACGCCTGCACGGATGCCGGCGCCGCCGTCGAACTCGTTGGTCCAGGACGTGAGCGGCGGATCGACATCACACTCGCCGGCTGCCTCGAGGCCGAGTGGGTTGATGATCAGGTCGCACTTTGTGCCCCAGTCGTTGTCCGATCCGTGCACCGTCAGGGGCGGCGCCGCGCTGGTCCCCAGGTCCATCTGGATGTACGGCCCGGTCTGCCCCCGGACCTCGGTGGCGCCTACCGCCAGTACTGTCACGACCGCGACGAATCCGAGTCGGCTGTGCATCGTTGGTCTACCTGCCTGGCCTCTCTGCCGGTCTCTGCGCCTCGACCGCTGCTCGGGGCTTCGCCTTCATCTGCATCGCCGTGTCGATCTCGTCTCAAGACAAGTACAGTTTATAGACTCGACTGGACGACGATAAACATGGCTGGAATTTGTCTGACCGTTGCTGTTGCGGCGTCCGCCGGTAGCCGTGGGCGCAAGTCCATCGGGAGGCTTTCAGGGCTTCTCGATGGCATAGACGTGGGAGCGGGTCATGATGTAGAGGGTGCCGTTGGCGACGACGGGGGTGCTGTAGACGGTGTTGCCGAAGTTGGATTCGTCGATGAGTTTCTTCTGGCGACTCGCCTCCAGAATGGTGAGGTCACCGTCCTCGTCTCCCAGCATGACCTTGCCGTCGACCACGAAGGGAGAGCCCCAGACAGCCGCCAACATGTCGTGTTCCCATAGCAGTTTTCCGGTCTTGAGATCCAGGGCGTGAAAGAACCCGCTGAAATTGGCAGCGTAGAGCAGTCCGTCGCGGATGGCCACCGTCGAGATGCTGCGGCGGAAGTCATGATTCCAGACGGCCCCGGTTTTCGTGATGTCCCCTGACTGGGTGGCGTCGATGGCCCAAAGGTGTCCTACGCCTTCGCCGTGCTCCGGATCCTGGCCCACCGCGATGTAGACCATGTCGTTGTAGACGACGGGTGTCCCGATCAGATTGTTGCGGTCCCCTCTGCCGTTCTTCCACTCCGATCCCTTCGGATTGCAGTCGAACCTCCAGAACTCCTTCCCGGTCTTGGCCTCGAAGGAATAGAGCCAGCCGTCGCCGCCCGCAAAGATGACCTGGGGCCTGCCGGCGATCTCTCCGAAGGACGGGGAGGACCACTGGCCATGGAGGACAGCATCCCCCGGGGCCGAGTTCTCCCAGGCCAATTTGCCGCTGTGGCGGTTCAGGGCCAGGAAACTGGGGGCTCTCGGTACAGGAATGTTGATATGGCTCTCATCGGTTCCGTTGGAGGTGTTGACGAAGATCAGATCCCCCACCAGCAGCGGTGAGCTGGTGGCGAGGTTGTGCGGGAAGACCCCCAGCTCTTCAATCATGTCGAAGGTCCACACCACGTCCCCGTCGATGGAGGAGGAGTGCTTTTCGTCCTTCACGGGGCCGTCGTTCTCTCCGTCCAGGAACCCTTCGGTGTCCAGGCTCACCACTTCCGCCCGGTTGGAGACATAGTAGAGTCGATCCCCCGACAACGCCGGCGAGGAGCAGATGCCCTGCTCGGGCCAGTCGTTGACTCGACCGGCAGCAAGCTTTTCGTGAGTCATCTGCCAAAGGAATTTCCCGTCTTTTTCCCGGAAGCACATGATGACGCCCCGGTCTCCGGTCTGCTTGGGATTGCGCAGCCGCTGGTTGTTGGTGCCCACGAAGACTTTGCCACCCGATATGGTGGGGTTTCCGTAGGACTGGGAGCCGATTTCGACAACCCACTTGATGTTCTTGCCGGTCTTCAGATCCCAATCGGCCGGAATTCCGGTGGCCTCCGAAACCATGTTCCTGTCGGGTCTTCCCCCCCACATGGGCCAATCCCCCGCCAGTCCGGAGACTTTTGCTCCGGCTGCCAGCAAGAGAACCACTGCGGCAACGATCTTCAGCTTTGGCGATGACATGCGTTCCTCTCCACTCCTCGACCCCGACCGGAATATCCTCAATGACCGGCCGGAGTGACGGAGACGTTGTCGTAGTAAATTTCGGCTGCGGAATAACCGTAGATTCCCGGGCTGCCCTGACGGTGGACGATTGGGTCCCGGACCTCGATGGTCCATCCTTCCGGCTCGGGCTCATCACGCTTCCAGACCTTTCCCCGGACCATTCCCCCGGTTCCCTCCGCAAGAGGCTCGACCCGAAACTTCATCCGGTACCACACCTCCGGGTCGACCCGGTAGTCGATGGTCTTGGAGAAATGTCCCAGTTCCGACAGCCAGCTTCGGATCTGCAGCTTCTGGCGATTGCCCATCAAGGCCAGGATGTAGCGCTGGGCGATCAGACCCATGTCCGGAAGACGCCGGCGCTGTTCCGTGCCCATCATCTCTGCCTGGATCTCGTAGCCCGATGTCCTCCAGTCTCCCAGATAAACCATGGTCCGCCAGGAGCGAGGGTTGGCGGACAGCTTCTTCAGAACCTTGTTGCCGTCCAGGGAGGTCACCACGAATCGGCCCCGGGCGGAATTCCAGCCTGTAGCCACCATTCCCTCTTCCAGGCGTTCGAAATCCTCCTGGAAGGGAATGGCAGGACGGGAGCTGACGCGAGCCGTTCCCTTCAGGCTGCCCACCTGGGCGACGACCAGGCCTCCCTGAGGGATATTGCCGTCGCTGAGGGTGAGGCGCCCGTCCGCGGAAACCGTTCCCTGGATTCCCTCCAGGGACCAGACGGCTTCGGCCGGTTTCTTCCGTCCCCGGGCATCCACGACCCGTGCCGCGAACGTCCGGGAGGCTCCGGGAGAGAGGACGATCTCGCCAGGCTCCACCAAGACGCTTCGGGGAGGTCCCTGGAAAGAGTCGGAAGCCTGCGGCCGGGGCTTCCCTTCCCTCGGAGCCGTCGAGCCGCGGTCCTCGAATCCGATGCAATAAAGCATGTTGCGCGTCAATAGATAAATGCGGCCATTGGCCACCGCAGGCGAGCCGTTGATGGATACGGCCGAACCGTCCGCATTGGTGAATCGCTCCAGGTCCAGCTTTTCGGGAGGCTGGTGGCCGCGCAGTCCCAAGACGTGAAACTGCCCGTCGACGTCAGAGACAAAAATCTTGCCGTCGGCGACAACCGGGGAGGCTCGCTGCATCACCCCCAGGTTGTGCTTCCAGAGCTGTTTCCCGGAATCGGCCTGAAAGGCGACCAGATTGGCGGAATTGTCGACGTGATAGAGGATGTTGTCCGCCAGGGCGGGCGAGGCATAGCCGGCGGTAAACCCGTCCACCTGCCAGGCCACCTTGGGCTTGCTGTCAACGATGTGAGCGGCGTCCAGGCATACCAGCCGGCCCATGGCCGTGCTGGCATCGACATTCTCTTCGCCGTGGGAAGCGAAAACGCGGCTTCCCTGAACCACGACCGAGGAGTTGATTCCTCTCTTGCTGAAGGGGAACCCCCAGACTCGTTCGCCGGTCGCCAGGCTGAGCCCGTAAATCGAACCGTCGGCGTTGCCGCCGATCAGCAGGTCCTGGCCGTTGATCCGGCGCACCACCGGGACCGTGTAGGTGGTGTCCTTGGGGGCCTTGCCGGGAGTCGTCAACCAGACCGTTTCCCCGGTGCGTTTGTCCAGGGCATAAAAACGGTCCCGTGGAATCGCCGTGGAGCCCCATCCGGCGTTCAGAAAATTGATGAACAGCAGGTTTCCGTGCAGGGTTGGGGTCACCGTCCGACCCCCGTAGCCGGATATTCTCCCGACTTCCTCCTTGAATGATCTCGACCAGACCACCTTGCCCTTGCGGTCGAGGCAGTGCACCATCCCTTCGATTCCGTTGGCGTAGATATGACCGGTGGCAGGATCGGCCGCCAGGCTGGCCCAACCGACCCGGTGGTGGGGGATATCGGTCAGGAACACCTTGTAGCGAAATTCCCAGCGCAGATCCCCCGTCTCGGCGTCGAAGCAGGAAATCTGCTCCTGCCAGTGGGAAGGCCTGTCCGGTTCGGCCAAGGTGATGATACAGACCCGCCCGTCCACCACAATCGGGGTGGATCGACCGCCGATGGGCCGCTTCCACCTCAGGTTCTCCCCCTCCGGCGACCAGGTCGAGGGCAACCCGGTTTCCGCCGAAACGCCGTCGGCGTCAGGGCCCCGCCACATGGGCCAGTCGGCGGCTCCGGCCGGAGCCGGCAGATACAACAGGCTGCTAACGGAGAGAGCAAGCCAGGCCTTCAGGAACTGTTTTGCCGTCGGCATCAATTCGGATCTCCCTTCCCATTCATTATCAGGTTGAACGATAAAAAACAACCGGCGCCGTTCACCGGTTGGCTTTCCCCGGTCCGTCCAGGACCTTTCCCGGCCTGGCGTCAAGAGGACGTCCGGCTTCGATGACCAGGGTCCCGTTGACGATGACGTACTCGATACCCTCCGCAAAGCGACGGGGCTCCAGGAAGGTGGCGGGGCCGGCGACCCGCTCGGCGTCGAAGACGGTGACATCCGCCTTCATGCCCACCTGGAGCAGGCCCCGGTCCCGGAGCCCCAACTTGGCAGCGTTCATTCCCGTCATCTTGTGAATGGCCTCTTCCAGATCCAGCACCCCTTCCTCCCTCACGTACTTCCCCAGGACTCGGGCAAAGGCGCCGTATCCATGAGGCCCGGGCACGTGCGCATCCGATGGATCGCTGCCGGCGGTGGCGCCGCCGGAGCCGATGGAGACCCAGGACGCCTGCAGGGCTTGACGCAGGTCCTCCTCGCTCATGAGAGAGTAGAGGACCGCAACCGGACCGTCGGTTTTCCGCAAGATATCAACGAGCGTGTCTCCGGGCTTTTGACCCAGTTCGGTCGCGATGGCATGAATGCTCTTCCCGGCCTGGGCCTGAGTCTTCGGGGAGTTTGCCCGCAGCAGAACTACTCCCTCCCAGCCCCCCGCCGCCAGCAAAGCATTGAACCGCCCGGGCCGCTTGCGACGGAGCTCGCTCAGGATGCGGGCTCGAAGGTCGTTTCGGGAGAGCCTTTCCAGCAGTTTCTCCCGTCCGCCCTCGGTCGCCCAGGGGGGCAACAGGTCCTCCAGGTTCGCCCGGCCGCTTCGATAGGGGGAGAGGGTGGCGGTCAAGGCCAGTCCCGATTCCCTGCTCTTTTCGATGGAATCGAACACCTCTTGCAACTGCCCGCGGCCAGCGTGGCCGCCAACCCTCAGTCCCAGAATGTCCAGCGGTATTTGAGCTTGTTCCGCGAGCTCGATGGCCTCCTTGACCGAATTGCCGATGCCGGCGCGGGAATCGATTCCGACGGAGTAGAATCCGCCGTGAGGCTTCACCTCCCGGGCCAACTCGGCGCGTTGCTCGCCGCTCAGCATGCCTGGGGGGGACAGCCGCGGCGAGTTGGCAAGCCCCACGGCGCCCTCCAGCATGGCCTGCCCGACCCGCTGCTTCATGGCGGCAAACTCGACCTGGGTGGGTTCCCGGGTTGGTTCGTCCAGTACCGAGCGCACCACGTCTTCGGCCTGGACGTAGGCGGCCACGTTGACGGTGATTTCCCCCTGCCGCAGCCGCTGGAGGGTCTGCTCCCAGGGGGGGCGAGCGGCTGAGACTTCCCGGGGCCCGGGTTCCGGCCCGGCGCCCGCCTGGAGGAAACGGCTCGGGTGGCCGCCCCCCAGGACCTCGGTGGTCACTCCCTGGCGCACCTTGCCGCGGGAGTCCGGGTGCAACAGGCTGTCGGGCCCGGAACGACTGTGGCTGTCGATAAAACCGGGAGCGACCCACAATCCCCGAGCGTCGATCACTCGACGCCCCTTCTTCTCCCGATCCTTCAGCTCCCCCACGTACAGGATCTCTTCCCCGCGAATGGCCAGGTCCCCCGGAAACCACAGGGAGCCGGAGCCGTCGACGATCTTCCCGCCGGCGACGATCAGGTCGAACTCGTATTGAGGAGACGGCCGGCAGGCGGGCAGGGTGCAGCAGAGAGCCAGCGCCAGCGTGGCCCGCTTCAGCCAAGGCTGCGGTATTTTGAGAATCATGTTCCCTGGAAGGGTCGAGTCGGGTCAGGTCACGACTGAAGGAAGCGGCCGGCCACCTCGTTCATCTTTTCCAGCGTCAATCTCCAATGGGAGTCGTGCCAGAGGACCTTGGAACCGGAAATGAGCAGAAGCTGCGGGGATTCATGCCGCACCTCCAGTTGCTCTGCGATCTGATTGGAGAGCGGACGCTCCTCGATCACGCGAACCAGGGCGCAGGTCCAGGGGCGGTCGGCTCCGCCCTGTCGCTCGAATTCAGAGAAGGCGGAGTAGACCTCGGCGCTGATGGGACACTGGCTGCTATGTTTCAGCAGAAAGACCGGTTCCCGATCGGAATCCGCCAGCAGTTCCCGCACATCCTCCGGAGTCTTGAGCTGGGTAAAGGACATGGACGCGAACACTCCCTTCAGAGGAACTTGAATGCGATTACTCCGAGCCGGGCTCGGCGGCGTCCTCGGTCACCGGGACAGGCTTGCCGTTGCCGCCTGCCAGATCCGCCCGGGCCTGAGCCAACAGGTCTTGCAGGCCATCCAGAGAGTTCTGGTGGGTTGTTCGGTAAAGAGACTCCAGGTTGCGACGGGAAATCTCCTGATAGCCGCCTTCCAGAAGGGAAGCTCGGGCAAAGGCATTCATGGCCTGCGGAAATCGCTTCAACCGGGTGGATACCACTCCCAACTGGAAATGAACGAATTGGGACCGCGGCTCCTCATTCAGCGACTTGGTGAAATATCCGTATGCCCTGGCCAGATGCAGCGTGGCCAGCCTTGCGCTGCCGGCGGTTGCGGTTTTCGGGTCCTTGGGCCGGGCCGGGCCCGTTTCGGGGCCGGTCGGGTTGGTGGAGCTTCCCTCCGGCGGAGACGCTGTCTTTGAGGCCTCCCGTTCCATCTCGTATTTGACCAGGTAGGCGTGGCCCAACCCGGCCAGGCTCTGGGCCATATATCGGCGGTACTCGGCCTCCCACTGCTGCTGGTCGGTATTGGCGGGCCGGACGATCTCTTGCAGCCGCCCCAAGGCTCGGCTGGCCAATTGAATGGAACGGTCGGGATCTCCCTTGTCGGAGTGAGCCAGGGCCATCAGCGCCAAAATCGGAATGTTGTCGGGCGAATGTCGCAGGGTTTTCCGTCCGTGCTCAAACATCTTCTCCGGTTGGCTCAGACTCCGGTAGTCCATGGTGGCCATGTGGTGCACTTGGCCCAGGTACTTGGATTCGGGGTACTTCTGCACGAAGATTTCGATCAGGGGGGTGCGTTGGGCAGGCTCGCCGGCCTGCTGCAACTGGAGAAATTCCTCCCGTTCGCCCGGGTCTTGCGCCAGCTCTTCAGCAGGCTCCGGCACGTCGTAGATCCTGAGCTTGCCGGTTCCGGAGGACGGTGGGGCCTGAGCCAGGAGAGGGGCCGCCCCCAAGTCGTGACGGTCCGGCAGGCAAATTCCCGCCAGCAACAAGACTATGGAGAGCGACCGCAAATTCATGGCTGTCACGAATGCACCGACCCTGACCCACTACCGCCAGAATAGCAAAAATGGAAATGGCAGGGCATCCTTTTCTGGCAAAGGATTCAGGACACGATACGGGCTTGGTTGGTGAGCGTGCCGATTTCCGGAATGGTGATGTCGACGGTGTCTCCCTCCTGCAGGGCAGCCGCTTCGGTCTGAATGATCCCCGTACCGGTCAGCAACACGGTGCCGTCAGGAATCGGGTTGGCATAGAAGAGCCAGTCGATCAATTCCTGAATGGTTCGCTTCATCATGCTCAGCCGGGTGTCTCCGGAAAAAATGACCTGGTCGCCTCTCCTGATCTGGCAACCGATCGACAGGGCGTAGGGATCGGGAACCTCGTCGGCGGTCAGAAGGACCGGGCCCAGGGAGCAGCACCCGGTATAGATCTTGGACTGGGGAAGGTAGAGAGGGTTTTCCCGCTCGATGTCCCAGGCCGAAACGTCATTGGAAACCAGGAACCCGAGAATCCTTCGTCCGGCCGAAAGCAGGACTCCCAGCTCCGGCTCCACGGCGGTGAATTTGGAGTCTTTCCTGATGCCGATGAAGTCGTTGGGACCGGTGCATCGGGCTGCGGTGCCCTTGAAGAACAGTTCCGGCCGATCGGAAAAATAGACGTGGTCATAGATCCCCGCCGGCGCCTGGGTATCCCCGTCCCGGAATTCGGCGCTCTTCTTGTAGGTCACCCCACAGGCCCAGACTTCCGGGGGGTGGACGGGAATGGCGGCGTGGGGCGTTGCCGGGCTCGGGGAGACGTTCAGTTCCGACCAGGTCAGGGAGAGGGCTCGGGACGAACAGTGCCTTTCCACCAGGTCCACAAGAGAGATCCCCTCCCGCTCGGCGCCGCGGGCGAAGTCCAGCAGCGTGCGTAGTCCGTTGCCCTCCGCCAGAACCGGGTAGACGCTCTCGTTTTCGACTTTGGCCAGGTGAAGTCCGATTTCGGGGTCATGGATTTGAGCCAGTTTCATGGAGGTCTCCTTCGCTGAGAAACAGCGATTCATCATCCTGCAGAGGGGTCACGTCAGTAACGCCTGGATCGCTGCAGGGTGATGTCGAATTTGGCCGTGTCGGCAGCGGCCATGACTGCCATGACACCGGCTTGAACGGGGTCGCTCACGACCAGATCGGCCGCCTCGGGCACGGTGCCGGCCATGTTGAGCGACAGCACGGTAATTCCCTGCTCCTTGATCTCTTCTACGGCTTGGGCGATGTCTCCGCCCATGATGGCTCCCGCCATGACCAGAACCTTTGCCCGGGGCAGCAGGGCTACCGAGCGTACTGCCGCCGCGATGTGGTCTTCCCCCACCAGCGGGATGGTGTCCACCGAAATCCGCTCGCCGCGCAGGTTGTGCCGGTCAGCTTCGCTGATGGCCCCCAGAGCCACCTGTCCCACCTGGGCGCCGCCGCCGATGATGATGATCCGCTTGCCGTAGACGTTGAGCAACGGGTCAAGAGAGTCTACCGCGGTGACCACCTCCAGCGCACGCAGGTCTCTGAGAAGTGCTTCCGCCTTCTTGACATCGCGCAGCTCCAGGTAGAGGCTGGCCGCATGGGTTCCCCGTTTCACAATGTCCACCGAGCTGATGTTGGCTCCGTGTTCGGCAATGGTCCGGGTGAGCTGAAAAAGAACCCCGGTACGATCCTGCGCCTGGATGAGCAAGGCAATGGATTCCGATTTCATTCGGATGCCACCTCGGCGGTATCGAATGCGTGAATGTCCACCTCGCCGAAATCTAAAGCAAGGCTGGTGTCAAGTCAACGTGAGAAGTATGAAGTTTGAAGTGTGAAGTTTGAAGTAGGAAGTTTGAAGTTTGCAGGGTGAAGGGGGGGTGTCCTGGCTCGTTCGGTTGTGCGGTTCAATTGGGGGGAAACGGCTGATCGTTGATGAAGGTGACCCATGAATGAACACCAATGACGCAGAACCTCGAATCCCCCGGCCGGTTGCGAGGTTCCTTGAAAGCGGGTATTCTCAAGGCCGGTCATTGCGGAAAACATTGGCTGGTTCCGGCGTATCGCGGGCTTGAATCCAGGAAAGCGCTCATGACCCATCAGAGCCGTCGCAACTTCCTGCGCCAGTCCATTGCCATCACCGGAGTGGGCGCCTCCGGCACCCTCGCATCCGGTTCGCCTCTGCGGGCGGCGCCTCCGGCCCATTCCAATGCCCTGGGCGCCAACGACAGGATTCTGGTTGGCCTCATCGGTTGCGGGGGAAGAGGCCGCAGGCTCCTGGAATACTTCCTCGAGGTGGAGGGGGTCGGTTGCGCGGCCCTTTGCGACGTGGACGACGGACAAACAGGGAAGGCGCTGCGTTCGCTCGGGACCGCCACCGGCGTGCCCTTGCAGACCAGGGACTTCCGCCGGGTCCTGGACTTGAAGGAGTTGGATGCCGTCATCGTGGCCACGCCCGATCACTGGCATGCCCTTCAATCTGTGGCGGCCTGCCAGGCCGGCAAGGATATCTACGTGGAGAAACCGCTCTCCCTGACCATTCAGGAGGGGCGAACCATGGTCAGGGCGGCTCGCCTCTACCAGCGAGTGGTCCAGGTCGGGACCCAGCAGCGGAGCGCCCCGCAATTCACTCAGGCGGTCGAGACCGTGAAATCCGGCCGGCTCGGCCGGATTCGCCTGGTCCGGACCTGGGCCTATCTGGATTGGAAGGGAGCCACCCCCAAGGCTCCCGACGGCCCGCCGCCCTCTGGGGTGGACTATAACCTGTGGTTGGGTCCGGCCAGGCGCCAGCCCTTCAACCCCAATCGGTTTCATTTTACCTTTCGCTGGTACTGGGACTACTCGGGCGGGCTGATGACCGACTGGGGAGCCCACATGGTCGATATCGCCAACTGGGGAATGGGGGTCCGGGCTCCCGTCTCGGCGTTCTCGGCCGGAGGGAAATTCGCCTACCCCGACGACGCCATGGAAACCCCCGATACCCAGCAGGTCACCTGGGCCTTTCCCCATTTCAGCATGATCTGGGAACATGCCCTGGGCGTGGGGCGCGGACCGGAGGCACGAGAGCACGGGGTTGCCTTTCACGGAGAGGACGGGGTTCTGGTGGTGGATCGCTTCGGCTGGGAAGTGTTTCCCGAAACCCGAAGAATCGACAGCAGGCGGCGCACCTACAAGGCCGCGGGGTTGCCCCGGCAGAGGGTCGGGCGGGATTACACTCCCGACCACGTGCGGAATTTCCTTGACTGCATGCGCTCCCGCGAGACCCCGGTGGCGGATGTTGAAATCGGGCACAACTCGGTCATTGCCTGCCATCTGGGCAATATCGCCCAGCGCCTGGGACGTCAGGTCCGCTGGGATGTCGACAGGGAAGGGGTGATCGACGATCCTGAAGCGGAAGCCATGACCGGCCTGAACTACCGGCCTCCCTGGAGGCTGGAGCTATAGCACCGGGTTCTGCCTGGGCTCGTGTTTGTGTTCCTTGCTATACTCTTCCCTTTCAATTTGAACCACTTACCCAGGAGGTCCCATGGCTGAAGAAGACAGTGGCTTCAGGGTTGCCGATCGCCGCAAGTTCACCGAGGACGGGCAGTTGCGAGACTCGGCCAAGCAGGCTCCGAGCGGGACCGCCACTCCTGCCGGCGGGTCGGGTGATCCCCGGGGCCAAGAGAAGGCCGCCGGCAGCGCCTCGCCTCCCATTGTCGGCCAGGACGGTCCGGAACCTGAAATGGACTTCCCCCGCCTGGTTCTGTCTCTCACCACCACGGCCATGTTGCAACTGGGACTGGTCCCCGATCCGGCGTCCCAAAAGGTCGAGAAAAACCTGCCGGCGGCGCGGCAAACCATCGATATCCTGGAGATCTTGAAGGAAAAGACCCAGGGGAACCTGAAGCCCGAGGAAACCCAACTCCTGGATCGATGTCTGCACGACCTGAAGATGAGCTTCGTCCAAAGCTCACGCAAGGTCACCTTGTAGTGCCTGCTGCCCCTCGCCGGGCCGCCGTCTCCCATTCCCGGCGAGTTGCCTTCGCTCTCCATCCAATTCCCCTGCGAACGGCTTGAGCATGTCCGGTCACACTGACGGCAGCATCCATCAACGATTCACTACCCGCTGGGGCCTTCTCTTCAGCGTTCTGGGGGTGGCCGTGGGGACCGGTAACATCTGGAGGTTTCCCCGCATAGCCGCTCAGAACGGAGGCGAGCACGGCGCGGGCGCCTTTCTGGTCAGTTGGGTGCTGTTTCTGTTTCTGTGGAGCATCCCCTTGATCGTGGCCGAATACGCCATTGGCCGCCAGAGTCGCAAGGGCCCCGTCGAGGCGCTGGCCGCCATTGGGGGGCGAAACCTGACCTGGACCGGTGGCTTCGTCGCCTTTGTCTCGGCCGCCATTACCTTTTACTATGCGGTGGTGGTGGGGTGGTGCCTCTACTACCTGTGGCAGATGGTCACCGCGCCCCTGCCGCTGTCGACCGAGGCCGCCTTCTCGACCTGGAACCGCTTCCAGGCCTCGGCCTGGCCCTCCTTCTTCCACGCCCTCGCCCTGGCGCTTTGCGCCCTGGCGATCTGGCGGGGGATCCGCTCCATCGAACGCCTCAACCGCTGGATGATTCCCACGCTGCTGGCAATCGTCCTGATCTCGTTGGTCCGGGCCCTGACGCTTCCCGGTTCCTGGGCGGGCGTGGCCTACCTGTTCACCCCCGACTGGGAACAATTGCTCCAGCCGAGAATCTGGCTGGAAGCCCTCAGTCAGAATGCCTGGGACACCGGAGCCGGTTGGGGGCTCTTCCTGACCTATGCCGCCTATATGCAGAGGCAACAGCCCATCGTCAGGAATGCCCTCTTGACGGGCATCGGGAACAACCTGGTCTCCCTGCTGGCGGCCCTGATCGTGTTTGGGACGGTCTTTTCGGTCCTTCAGACGGAGATGAGCCTGTCCCGCCAGGAGACGCTCGAGGTTCTGCGCTCCAGCGGCCCCGCTTCTACCGGCCTGACTCTGATTTGGATGCCCCAACTCTTCGCCCGCATGTCCTTGGGAACTCCTCTCTCCATTCTGTTTTTCCTGGGACTGACGCTGGCCGGCTTCAGTTCCCTGATGGCCATGCTGGAGCTGCAGGCGCGGGTGCTGGTGGATGCCGGATTGACCCGATCCAGGGCGGTCCTGCTGGTGGCGGTCGTCAGCTATCTGCTGGGCATTCCCTCAGCGGTCAGCCTGTCCATTTTTGCGAACCAGGACTTCGTCTGGGGTGTGGCCTTGATGATCTCGGGGGCGCTGGTTGCCTTTGCCGTGACCCGATACGGATGTGAGCGCCTGCGCGCAGAGGAGTTGACGGCCGATTTCGGCGACCTCTCCCCGGGTCGCTGGTGGGATGGCTCCATGCGCTACCTGGTCCCGGTGGGGGCCTCCCTGTTGCTGTTGTGGTGGCTATCCCTTTCGGCCACGGTTTACGCCCCGGATCGGTGGTACAATCCCCTGCTTCCCTACAGCGTCATGACCTGCCTGCTGCAGTGGGGGGTGGTGTTGACCGCGCTGTGGCTCCTGAATCGCCGCCTTTCCCGGCGCAGGTAAGGTCTGGAATCCAAACGGTTGCACGGACCGTGAAACGAATCCGCGTCATCGACTCCCATACCGGCGGTGAACCGACTCGGGTCGTGGTGGAGGGTGGGCCCGACCTGGGAACCGGTCCCATGGCCGAGAGACTGAAATGCTTTCGCGAGCGGTTCGATCCCTTTCGCTCGGCAGTCGTGAACGAGCCGCGCGGTTCCGATACGCTGGTCGGGGCCCTTCTCTGCGAGCCCTGCGAGGCGGACTGCGCCGCCGGAGTGATCTTCTTCAATAACGTGGGCACCCTGGGCATGTGCGGTCACGGCGCCATCGGGGTTGTCTCCACGCTGGGTCACCTGGGCCGCATCCGGCCCGGCCGGCATCGCCTGGATACCCCCGCGGGCGCCATCGCCGCCGTCCTGCAAGAGTCGGGTGCAGTGGTGATTGAAAACGTGGCCAGCTATCGATGGGCCAAGGGGGTTGCCCTGGATGTCGAGGGTTACGGCCGCCTGACGGGAGATGTGGCCTGGGGAGGCAACTGGTTCTTCCTGAGCGAGGATCACGGCCTGCGCCTTCGTGAGGACAACATCGACTGCTTGCTCGACTGTACCTGGAAAATCAGGCGAGCGCTTCGCAATCGGGGAATCACCGGCAAGGGCCGGCGGGAGATCGATCACATCGGGCTTTACGCTCCTCCGCAACGGACCGACGCCGACTCCAGGAATTTCGTCCTTTGCCCCGGGGGCTCCTACGACCGCTCACCCTGCGGGACCGGCACCTCTGCAAGGGTCGCCTGCCTGGTCGCCGACGGTCGTTTCGGCCCGGGACTGACCTGGCGGCAGGAGAGCATCATCGGCAGCCTGTTCGAGGCCACGGTCCGCCTCGACCAGGGTCGCATTCTGCCTTCCATCAAGGGCTCTGCTTTCGTCACCGCCGAGGCCACCTTGCTTCTGGACCCTCGAGATCCGATGAGGATGGGGCTCAAACCGGTGGCCAGTCCCTGAACGTTCCTCCCCTTGCCATCAGCGATCCCGAAACCCCACATTCTTTTTGGTTCAGGCGTCGAGAAACCCTATAATGCCGCAGCGGTGGCCGGTTCATGACTCCCCTGCGCCGGCTTGACCCATGCCTCCGACCGGGGCGCGCCCAGCACAGCCTGCAGGCTGAAGCCTTCCAACAGTGCGCTGCAAGAGGTTGAAAACGAACACTCTTTGTACCGTATGCTCAGCGGGCCGGTGAGAAATGCCGGTTGATCATCCCCATCCTTCGGACGTGACGACATGGTTTCAGAACATTTGTTGAGGTGGCCCGATCTGGTGGCCATCTGCATCAACTTGAGCGCGATGGTGGCTATCGGCATCTACACGGCCCGCCGCAACCGCTCGGCGGACGCCTACTTCCTGGCCAATCGCAGCATGCCGGGCTGGATCGTCGGATTTTCGCTGATGGCTACCATCATCAGCTCGATGACCTTCCTGGCCATCCCCGGTTTCACCTTTGCCAAGGACTGGCGCTACATGCCGGCCCACTTCTTCTACTTCATCCCGGCCATCGTCGCCTATTTCCTGTTCATGCCCTACTTTCGCCGCGGGCACGTGCGCTCGGCCTACGAGTACCTGGAACAGCGCTTCGGCACCTGGGCCCGGCTCTATGCCGCCGCCGGCTTTCTGCTGTTTCAGATGTTCCGCACCGGCGTCATTCTCTATGCCGTCTGCCTGCCCTTCGGCCCCATGACCGGATTTCCCCTGGAGTGGGTCATCCTGGTGCTGGGCATCCTGGTGGCCACCTATACCATCCTCGGCGGCCTGGAAGCCGTCATCTACACCGACCTGCTTCAAGGTATCGCCCTGATTGTCGGGGGGCTCATCTGCATTCCCGTGGCTGTCAACCTCATTCCGGGCGGGCTGTCGCAGGTGTTCAGCGAAGCCATGGCCGACGGAAAATTCGCGGTCGGCAGCACGGGCTGGGCCTGGAACGAACAAACCGTCTGGGTGCTGATCATCGTCTACCAGTTCATCTTCTTCCAACTGCTTTGCACCGATCAGAACGCCGTTCAACGCTATATCGCCATGAAGACCGACCGGGATGCCAACCAGGGGCTGATTCTGTCGACCGTCATGACCATTCCGGTCTGGATCTATTTCGCTTTCATCGGCACGGCCCTGTACGTCTACTACAAGCACTTTCCCGCCGCCGAGCTGGACAGCCTGGTTGCCGAGCAGGCCTTTCCCTTCTTCGTCCTGACCCAGGTTCCGGCCGGTGCGGCCGGCTTCGTCCTGTCCGGGCTGCTGGCGGCCGCCATGTCCACCCTGGACTCCGGCATCAACGCCTCGGCCGCCACCCTCACCAACGACTTCTACCGCCGATTCAAGAAGTCGGTGGAAGACGAACGGCACTATCTCAAGTTCGGCCGCTGGGTTTCGGTGGCCTTTGGCGCCATCATGATCACGGTGGCGCTTTTCATCCATTTCGCCCGCACCCAGACCCTCATGGACTTGCAGACCCTGGTGTTTTCGATCCTCAGTGGAGGACTGCTGAGCATATTCCTGCTGGGATTTCTTACCGAAAGAGTCCACAGCCGCGCGGCGCTGATCGCCACCATCGTCACCGTTTCAGGGGTCTGCTTCTGGCTGTTCGCGGACTCGGTCGCCGGAACTCGCCTGATGCCCGAGCTCAAGCAGGTCCTGCCGGACAAGTTCTGGATCGTGGTGTTTTCAAATATCTTTCTGTTCGGGCTGGCTTATCTGTTGAGTCGCTTCTTGCGCCCACGAGACACCAAGAATCTGCAGAATTTGACCGTATGGACCTCCAGGGCCGATAATCTCCCCGGCTAGGGGACATCGAACTCAACTTGCACGCCAGCGGGAGGAAAGCCTGTCCATGTTCGAAAATCGGGTCAAGCAGCTATTGCAGGCAGGACGGGCCGCCTGGGGAGCCGGTCTGGCCGACTCCTCCGAGATCGTGGCCCAGACGACCATTGAAACCGGCATCGATTTCCTGTGGATCGATCTGGAGCACCGTCCCTACGAGGTGGAGGCCGTGCGCTGGATCCCCCTCTTCTGCCGCCGAAAGTCATGTGTCGCGCTGATTCGGGTGGCGGGGCTGGAATCCCATCTCATCAAGAAGGCGCTCGACATCGGCGCCAGCGCCATCATGGTGCCGCAGGTCAACTCGGCCGAGGAAGCCGAGCTGGCCGTGCAATATTGCAAGTACCCGCCCGAGGGCACCCGAGGCGTCTCGCCGCTTTGGCCCCACTTCGAGGGGGTGTCCTGGAGCGATTACCTCCCCCGGGCCAACCAGGAGACCCTGGTCGTCGTGCAGATCGAGACGGCGTCAGGCATCGAGAACCTGGAGTCCATTGCGGCCGTGCCGGGTGTGGATGTTTTGTTTGTGGGCCCCACGGATACCTCTGCCGCGTTGGGACATATCGGCCAGATAGAGCATCCTGAGGTTCAGGCCTTCCTGGCGGACTTTCCCCGGCGAGTGGCTCCCTCGGGGAAAGCCAGCGGGACCACCCTGCAATCGCTGGACGAGTGCCGGCGGGCTTATGAACAGGGTTATCGGTTCATCTCTTGCGGCAACGTGGTGCTCAGCGGTCAAGCGGCTCTGACCTCGGATCTGGGCCGATTGAGAACCATGGAGTCTTCCACGGAATGATGTCCACGACCGCTTTCATGCGTTACCGGAAGGATGCCAGGGTCCAGTATGGAATTCTGGACGGGGATTGTCTCCACCAACTGGAAGGCAACCCCCTGGAGACCCATCAGACCACCGGGACCCTTCACCGGCTTTCCGAGGTCCGCGCGCTGGTTCCCTGCGAGCCGCGCCAGGTCCTGGCTGTGGGCCGAAACTACCGGAGTCACCTCAAGGGAAGACCGGCGCCTTCGCGCCCGGAAATCTTCTACAAACCCTTCAATTCTCTGCAAGATCCAGGCTCTCCCATCGTTATTCCGGCCGAGGCGGATGAGGTCCACCTCGAAGGCGAGCTGGTCGTGGTGATTGGACGGACCGCCCGAAACGTCTCACTCGAGCAGGCGGAATCGTTTATCTTCGCTCTGACCTGCGGCAACGATGTCAGCGCCCGAGGGTGGCAGCGGGGTCCCAACCAGGACCTGCAGTGGTGGCGCGCCAAGGGGTGCGATACCTTTGGTCCCGTTGGACCGGCAATGGTTCAGGGGCTGGATCACCGAAATCTGCAACTGCAGACCCGTCTCAACGGCCAGGTGGTTCAGCAACAGACCACGGCCGATCTCATGTTCGACTGCGCCACCGTGGTCAGCTACATCAGCCGTTATCTCACCCTCAGCCCGGGAGACCTGATATTCACAGGCACCCCGGGAGCTACCGACTGGCTCAAACCCGGCGATGTCGTCGAAGTTGAAATCGAGGGCATCGGGGTGTTGAGCAATCCGGTCGAGGCCGGCTGACATGTTCCGCAAGACTTCAACGGCGCCCCGCCGGCACGACTCCTTCCTTACTCTTTGCCGCCTTCATTGACTTCATGGAGATTACCTACGGCTACAGATCCTATCGGACAGACCGCGGAAGTTCGCTGACCATAGGCAATTTCGACGGCTTCCACCTGGGTCACCAGCGCGTTCTGGACACCCTGGTGGATGCTTCCCGGGCCTCGGGAACCCGGTCGGTCCTGCTCAGTTTCCAGCCCCACCCCTTGCAACTGCTGGCGCCGAACGACGCCCCCCGGGCGATCACTCCCCCAGAGGAAAAGATTCGCCTGCTGGGCGCCAGCCGGCTGGAGGTGCTTGCCATTCTGGACTTCGACCAGGCCCTGTCCCAAATGACCGGCGAGGAGTTTGTGCGGAAGATCATGGTGGGGGTATTCCGGGCGCGGGAGGTTTTCGTCGGGAGCGATTTTGCCTTCGGGCATCGCCGCACCGGCAATGTGGCGCTGCTTCAAAACCTCGGCCGGAAACTCGACTTTCAGGTCCGCATCTGCCCTCAAGTGGTCGTCCGCGGATCCAGGGTCAGCAGCACGCGCATACGCGAGCTGATCCGAGCCGGGCGCATCAGCAGCGCCAATCGCCTGCTCGGGAGGTTTTTCAGCTTGAGGGGAAAGGTCGTGCCCGGGCGCGGCCTGGGACGAGAATCCCTGTTTCCCACCTTGAACCTGCGCCCCGGCGACGAGCTGATCCCTCGACCCGGGGTATACGTCACCCAGGCCGCATTCAATCATCGAGCCTTTCCCGCCGTAACCAACGTCGGTTGGCGCCCCACGGTCGCCGGCAAGAATCTCACCGTGGAAACCCACCTCATCGACGCCAGGCTGGAGAGTTCCCCGGGCCATCTCGGCCTGGCCTTCCTGCACCGCTTGAGAGACGAGGAAAGATTCGAGTCGCTACAGCAGTTGAGAGATCAGATTGGCCGCGACTGCCAACGCGCCCGCCGGTTCTTTCGTCTCTTCAGGCGGCTCGGTCGACCGCTGG
This sequence comes from Terriglobia bacterium, assembly GCA_963665655.1. Taxonomy (GTDB): domain Bacteria; phylum Acidobacteriota; class Terriglobia; order Versatilivoradales; family Versatilivoraceae; genus Versatilivorator. The sequence continues at coordinate 57,734 of OY762429.1, read as the reverse complement.
CGCCGGCTGGCTGATGGTTTGGCTGCCGCCTTTGGAGTGGACCTTCCGTTTGCACTGATTCGGCTCCCGGGACGCCGCGTACGCCCCCCTCCGGATCGACTGCGGGCGGAGCCCTTGTCTCTCCGACTCCCCCTCAAGGGGGGAGTGATACTCGAAGGCTGATGCGGTGGGGGGCGGACACCGGAACGCTTTACCCGGAAGCGGTCAAGCGTTCTTGGGCTCACGAGCGGCAACCCGGAAGGTTCCGACCGCGAAGATGCTGGGGACTTCCAGTTCCCATGCACCCTGCCGGGACCGGTAGCGCTGTTCCAGTTCCGGAAGCGTGAGGTTCTCTACCGTATCGAAGCCACGAGCAGCCATCAACGCATTCATCGACGCCAGGGAGTATTCGGCCAGCATGGGCTCTCCCCGTTTGGCTGTGAAGGCTTTCATTTTTTCTTTCATGACCAGGTGTTGGGGACTGGAGGAGGTCTCGTCCAGCAGGTAGTCGAGCAGCAGGAGGGTGCCTTCAGGCAGGTTTCGGGCTATGGATTCCGCCGTCTCGCCCAGATCCTCGGCACTGATGTAGTAGGCAACTCCCATCAGGGTCAGGAAGGTCGGCCGGGACCGCTGGAAGTCTGAGCCTTCCAAGGCGTCGACAGCAGAGGTTTTCGTGAGGTCGGCGGGGACAAAATGCAGGCGAGGTGGGATAGTCCATCCGGCCTGGCGGATACGGGCCAGCTTCTGATCCTGGGTGAATGGATGGTCGATCTCGAAGACGTCGATCCGACCCATCAGGTCGGCCCGGCGAAAAGCGAACGAATCCATCCCGGCTCCAATGATGACGTACTGATCGATTCCCTTCTCTACGGCTGTTTCCAGGGCCTGTTCCGCATATCTCGCTCGCAGCAGCACGCACAGGGACACCGGTTCGACGGCTCGCAGCACGCGCTTGACCAGGATCCAATACAGTGGGCGCAGCCGGACCACCAAACGCCAGAACCAGCCGCAGAGAAACCTGGCGAACGGATCCTCGAACAGCCGCACCGGATTCCTCTGGTGGTGGGCGCGCACGGCAGCCGCGAGTTCCGCGGTCGAGGCTCTGCTCTTCTGGTGCAGGGAGCTAGGCTTGGGAAGGCTCATGCTTGTCCCCTTACTGAAACGGTTGGATTTGAATTCACAAGTCCCGGTCTGCAACCCGGGTTGGCTGCCCATTATGCCACGCGTTCATGAAGACGAGTCACCAATGCACACGAAAGGGGCAGGATGCGGGCGGGACGCCCGCGCTCCCAAGGGGGATGCCGTCCCGACGGTGTGGTGGGGGGAGTTGGCGGAGGCTTGGGATTGCAAATGCAAAGTCAGGCTGCTAGGATACCCTTGAGGCGGGCGAGCATGAAACGAGCGATCACCTATCTGTTGCTCATCCTCTTTGTGGGATCCCAGGCGGGCGACGTGGTCCGACTTTGCACGGAGTGGCTGTGTCCGCAGCGTCAGAACCCCGGTTGTTGCCACCGGTCACAATCCGTAAAAAGCGGGCCGCGGGCCACGGCCGAAGCCGGCCACTGTTCGCTGGAGGAAGCAGCGAGCCCACTCGCGCTGAATCGGGCGCTCTGCTGCGAGAGTCCGTCCGACGCCGCCAAGAGCCTCTTCCGCACGGCAGAGCGATTCCCCAAGGACGCATTCAGGCAGTTGCTCCTCTCTTCCGCCAAACCCTCGGGCCAGCCGAGCTCTCCGGCAGGCTCCAGCTCTGCTGACGGCGCTCCTCCGCCATTCCTGCAGGACCCATCTCCTCCCGATCTCCTTTCGACGGTCCTTCGTATCTAGACCCCATCTTATTCCGCTGACCCATCCCACCCGATGAGGGTGCCGGCGTCGCATCGCGTTCGACCGCGTTCGGATGCCTGGCCGCGTTCCACCAACGCCGTCCATCTCGGCGGCGCCGACCCTCCAATGGAATGAGGGAGATATGAAGGCACACCCCAATGCAGGGCGAGGTTCGGGCACCCTGTTCCGGGCAATGCTTGGCGGGATCCTGATCCTCTATGGATCGGCATCCTCAAACGCCGCGGAACCCTATTCGAGCTATGGAGATCCCCGCCTGAAAGGATTCATCCGGCAGGCGCTGGACCGCAGCCCCCTGCTCCAGCAGAGCCTGGCGGACTACCGGGCATCGCTGCAGCGGCTTCCCCAGGTTGGCCAACTGCCCGACCCGGTGTTGGCAATCACCCAGTATGCGCGACGCCCTGAAACCAGAGTGGGGCCGCAAACCACCATGGTGTCGCTATCGCAGCGCTTGCCCTGGTTCGGCAAGCTGAAAGACCGGGAGCAGGTATCGATGCAGCGATCCATGGTGTTGCGGGAGCGGCATCGAGCCCGCGAGGCCGAACTCGTCCGTAAAGTCAAGGATGCCTACTACAGTCTGGCCTATCTGGATCGTGTCATCGAGATCACCCGGGAGGATGAATCCATTCTCGAGCACTATGAAACGCTGGCCCAGGCCCGCTATGCCCAGGGAGCGGGCTCGCTGCAGGGAGTCGTCAAGTTGCAGGCCCAGATCACCCGGGCCCAGCACCGGTTGCAGCTCCTGCGGAGCCAGCGGGTGGATGTGGAGGCCGAATTGAACGGATTGCTGGATAGATCGGCCGACACGCCCGTGGGATCGATTCCCCTGCCCTCGCCTCCTCCCCACTCATTCGAAATTGAAAAACTCCTGCAGACGGGGCGGCTCAGTCGGCCTGAAGTTCAAGCGGCGCGCCACCGTATCGAGGCAGGAAAAAGACGGATCGAGCTGGCAAGGAAGGGATATCGCCCCGACGTTTCATTGGGAGCCAGTTTTGTCAATGTGCTGGGACGTTCCGACCCGGCGGGAAGACTTCATCCTCCCGATCAAAACGGGAAGAACATCTACGGACTTACGCTGGGGATCAACCTGCCCATCCGCCGGCGCCGCCATGATGCTGCCGTCCTGGAGGCCACTGAAGAAACCATTGCTTCCCGGCGGGCCTACCACGGCCTGATCCGTCAGTTGGAGGTTTCCATTCGAGCCCTCGGATTCCGCATTCAAACCCTGCGGGAACAGATCCATCTGTTCGAGCGGACGCTGCTCCCCCAGGCCGAACAGGTCCTTCTTTCCACGGAAGAGGGCTATGCCACCGGCAGGCTTGGCGTCCTGGACCTGCTCGACAGCGAACGCGATCTTTTTCAAATTCGGATGGGACTGGCCGGCTTGATCAGCGACACCATGAAATCCTTGGCTGAAATGGAACGCGCCGTCGGCGTTACCTACCGGGAGGTGAACCAGTGAAATCACACGGTGGTTGGATCCTCGGACTTGTCTTGGCCTTTCTGCTGGGTTTGGCCCTGCCGGTGCTGATCGACGGGAAGCTGCCCGATTGGAAGCGGCTGGCCGGCTGGTTGGACCGCCTGCAGCCTTCCGGCCCCGCATCGGATCTGGGGCAGCAACCGGCGCACTTGGAGCTCTGGACCTGTGGAATGCATCCCCAGGTCATCCAAAAGGAGCCCGGCAGTTGTCCTATCTGTCACATGGATCTGGTTCCGGTAAGGGACCCCGCGGGTGAACCGGAGCCGACCCGGGAAGAACGCCGGGTTCGGCATTGGCGAGCGCCCATGGATCCCACCTATATTTCCGACAAGCCGGGGAAATCACCCATGGGAATGGACCTGGTTCCCGTCTACGAGGAACCGGCCGAGGAGCAGTCCGGAATACGCGTGGATCCCAATTTCCTGCAAAATTTCTCCATCCGGTCCACCCGGGTTGAAAAGGGGCGGATTCCCCGGCTGATCCGAACCATCGCCACCCTTCATTACAACCCCAGGACCATGGTGTCGATCAACACCAAATTCGAGGGTTGGATTGAAGCGGCTCACGTCAACTACCTGGGCCAGCCGGTGAGCAAGGACGACCTCCTGTTCGAAATTTTCAGTCCTCAGCTGCTCACCACCCAGCACGAGTACCTGGCGGCGCTCCAATTTCTGGAACGGCTCCGCGGGCAGGCCGATCCGAGGGCCGTCAAACGGGCTCAGGCTCTGGTGGAGGCCGCCCGCCAGCGATTGCTGTTCTGGGACGTCAGCGAAGATCAGATCAGAGGTCTGAAGACCCAGGGCAAGGCATTCAGGCGATTGAAGATCGCCTCGCCGGTCTCGGGCGTCGTGGTTGAACAGGCCGCCGAATCGCTGGAGGGCATGAGGGTCTCGCCCGGGATGAACCTCTACCGGGTCGCAGACCCCGCCACCGTTTGGGCGCAGGTGGAAGTCTTTCAACATGAGATGCGGCACCTGAGAATCGGACAAAGGGTACGCATCAGCCTGGACGCCTTTCCCGAGCGCCAGTGGCAAGGCACTGTCGTTTCCCTGAACCCGGAGTTGGACCCCCGAACTCGAACTCTGGGAGTTCAGGTCGAAATACCCAACAGCGATGGACGCCTCCACTCCGAAATGGTCGCCGAGGTGGAGCTTGAAATTCCCGGCCCCACCAACGCGCTCAAGGTGCCTGAGGAAGCCGTGCTCCATTCCGGAGAGCGGAGTGTGGTCATCGTGCAGAAGGAGGACAATCTCTTTGAGCCCCGAGAGGTCGAGTTGGGAGCCGTGGGCGGCGGCTATCAGGAAATCAGAAAGGGGTTGAAAGCGGGCGACCGCGTGGTGACCTCTTCCCAATTCCTGATCGATTCGGAAAGCAACCTGAGAGAAGCCATCAACAAGATTGCGGCGCGGGCCAGGATCTCGACGGAGGACCGGCAACCGGGGGCTTTCGAGAACCGGCAGGTGGACCGGGTCACCGGGGAATGACGATGCTGAAGAAGATCATCGACGGGTCCATCAGAAACCGGTTGCTGGTTCTGATGGGGGCTGCCTTCCTGACGCTGGCCGGCCTCTACGCGGTTCAGCAGGTGCCGGTGGACGCCATTCCCGATCTCTCCGATGTTCAAGTCATCATTTACACGGAATACCCGGGACAAGCGCCTCAGATCGTGGAGGATCAGGTCACCTATCCCCTGACCACCCGAATGCTGTCGGTGCCCTTTACCCGGGTGGTTCGGGGGTACTCCTTCTTCGGCTATTCCTTCGTCTACGTCCTCTTCGAAGACGGCACCGACATCTATTGGGCCCGCAGCCGGGTCCTGGAATATCTCAACGACGCTTCCAAGAGCCTTCCCGCCGGGGTCACACCGACTCTGGGCCCCGACGCCACCGGGGTCGGATGGGCATTCATGTATGTCCTGAAATCGGACCGACACGATCTCAGCCAACTCCGCTCCATCCAGGACTGGTATCTGAAGTACGAGCTTACCGCGGTCCCGGGCGTTTCGGAGATTGCCAGCGTAGGGGGCTTCGTCCGGCAATATCAGATCACCGTCGATCCCAACAAGCTGCGAGCCTACAACGTTCCGATTTCCGAGATTCGCCGGGCCGTTCAACGGAGCAACAGCGATGTCGGTGGGCGTTTGCTGGAAGTTGCCGAGCGGGAGTTCATGATACGAGGACTGGGTTACATCCGAAACCTGGAGGATATCCGCAGAATCGTGTTGGGAGTGGGGAGCAATGGAGCTCCCATCCTGCTGGGCGACCTGGCCAGGGTTTCGATGGGACCGGAGATGCGCCGGGGATTGGCCGACTGGAACGGTGAGGGCGAAGCCGTGGGCGGCATCGTGGTGGTGCGATACGGCGCGGATGCCTACCAGGTGGTTCAAGATGTCAAAGCCAAGCTCGAACAGGTGAGACCGGGACTCCCGGAAGGCGTCCGAATCGAGGTTGCCTATGATCGCTCGGCCTTGATCGAAAGAGCCGTTTCCGGAGTGACCAGGAGCCTGTTCAGGCAGATTCTGATCGTCGGACTTGTCACCCTGGTCTTTCTTGCCCACGTCCGCAGCGCCCTGGTGATTGTCGCCACCCTGCCGGTCGGAATCCTGATGGCCTTCATTGTGCTCAACCTTCAAGGCCTGACGGTCAACATCATGTCCCTGGGCGGTATTGCCGTAGCCATCGGAACCATGGTCGATTCGGGGATCGTGCTGGCCGACGCGGTGCACAGGCGGCTGCGGGAGCGGGGCGGAAGGGATCCCAAGTGGCGAATTGTCGGCGACGCCTGCAAGGAAGTGGGTCCATCCCTGTTTTTTTCGCTGTTGATCATCACCGTCTCCTTCCTGCCCGTGTTTACCCTGGAGGAGCAGGAAGGGCGGCTGTTCAAACCGCTGGCCTTTACCAAGACCTACGCCATGGCCGCGGCGGCGCTTCTTACCCTGACCCTGGTCCCGGTGCTGGTGGGTTTCTGCGTCGGCGGCAGGCTCCGGCCTGAGAGGCGTAATCCCATCCAGAGATGGTCGATGGGGCTTTATCGCCCCCTGCTCGCCTATGCCTTCCGTTTCAAGTGGCTGGTGTTGGTGTTGGCGCTGCTGCTGGTGGTGGTCAGCCTGCAGCCCTTCGCTCAGTTGGGCTCCGAATTCATGCCGCCTCTCTGGGAAGGCGACCTTCTTTACATGCCCACCACCCTGCCCGGCATCTCCATCACCAAGGCGCGCGAGGTCCTGCAGCAAACCGACAGGATCATCAAGAGCTTCCCCGAGGTCGACCGGGTTTTCGGCAAGGTGGGCCGAGCCGACACCGCAACCGACCCGGCGCCCCTCTCCATGATCGAGACCACCATCATGCTCAAGCCCGAGAGCCAATGGCGGGAAGGCATGACCCCGGACAAACTCATTGAAGCCATGGATGCAGCCGTTCAGGTGCCTGGGCTCACCAATGCCTGGACCATGCCCATCAAGACCCGCATCGATATGCTCTCCACGGGGATCAAGACGCCGGTGGGCGTCAAGATTTCCGGTCCCGATCTGCAGGTGTTGGAACGCCTCGGCAAGGAGGTCGAGCAGATCGTTCGCCGGGTGCCGGGAACACTGAGCGTCTACGCCGAGCGGGTGATGGGAGGCAACTATCTGGACTTCCGGATCGACCGCAAGGCCCTGGCGGTCCACGGACTTCAGGTGGGCGACGTACAGGAGGTCATCCAGTCCGCCATCGGCGGCATGAATATCACCACCACGGTCGAGGGTCTGGAACGCTACCCGATCAATTTGCGCTACAGCCGAGAGCTACGGCACAACCTGCCTGCCCTGAGCGCCACCCTGGTGTCTGCGCCCAACGGCCGCGCGGTTCCCCTGGGCCAACTGGGCAATTTCCGCTACGTGAGCGGTCCCGCGGGAATCAAGAGCGAAAACGGGAAGCCCAACGCCTGGGTCTACGTGGACATCCGAAACGTGGACATCGGCGGCTACGTGGCGCAGGCCCGGCAGCGGGTCAATCAAGCCGTCCAGGTCCCCCCGGGCTACACCATCGACTGGAGCGGGCAGTTCGAGTCCATGCAGCGGGCGCGCCAGCGGCTGATGCTGGTCGTCCCGCTCACGCTGGTCCTGATCTTTGTCATGATCTATATCAACACCGGTTCGCTGGTGGAAACCGGAATGGTTCTGCTGGGAGCTCCCCTGGCCTTGACCGGAGCCATCTGGCTGCTCTACCTGCTGGACTACCAGTTGAGCGTGGCCGTCTGGGTCGGGATCATCGCGCTTGCCGGGCTCTATGCGGAAACGGCCCTGGTCCTGCTGCTCTATTTGAGAGGCGCCTATCGGAAATTTCAACAAGAGGCGCCGAACCGGGATCTCCATGGCCTGCTTCAGGCCATCGGCAACGGCTCCACACAACGGCTACGACCCATCCTGATGACCATCGCCACCGACGTGATTGGGCTGATGCCGATCATGTGGAGCCAGGAAACCGGAGCCGAGGTGATGAAGCGGATTGCGGCTCCCCTGGTCGGTGGGGTGACGACTTCGGGCCTGGTGGTGCTGGTGGTCCTCCCCCTGCTCTATTCCATTTGGAAAAGCCGGGGGCTGCCAAAGGGGGAGAAGTTCGCCTCGCTGCATGACCCGGATGAAAAGTCGTGAGAGGATCGCGGCCAGGTGGTTTCCACCCGGAAATCCACAGGAGCCGAAGACAGTGATTCGGAGGGAGTCAATGCAGTGGCAGTGCGCTGAAGGGGAGCAGCCTGCCTCCATGCTCCTGCCTGAAGGCTTCCGCGGCCTGCCGGTTGGAGAATGCCAAAACACTGGGAGAGCACCGGTCGAACTGCATGGAGGCCGGTTGTTTTTGCGAATCCGTGAGAACAGGATGTTGCAGGCAGAGATTGACGTCGCTTCCCTGCACCAGGTAGGCCTCGGCGGGGGGGATCCTGGACCCGGACTCGAAGTCGGTGAGCTCGATCACGCTGACCGCCTGTCCTGCCTGACGGCCGAATGTAACGGCGCAGGTCGGGCAGCAGAAGGCTTCCTTCCGCTCCTGCTGGAGTGCAACCACCTGGCTGCCCGCATGCAGGTGGCGCTGGCAAACGCGACAGCCATCAGGCCGGGAGCCGTCTCTCCACTGCCAGGCGGTGTAGATCAGCCCTCCAACCGCTACCAGCAGGGCTAAAAGGACGATTGTCTCGGTCGCGCGCTTCATGGCAATGATTCCGGGTTTCGGCGGGACCCTTGCCGCATGTCCGGAACACCCTGTATCACTCCATATCGGCCACCCCGTCGTATGAGATGGCGGCGCGACCGGGTGAAGAGTGAACAGTGGCCAGTGGTTAGTGGATAGTTATTGAATCGACACGTCAAGCAACTGAAACAAACCTGTTTCACCCTCGTATGATCCGCCCTCCAGGGCGGGGGCACGGCTATCCACGAGTGCCACTGGACAATTGGTGCCCGGGACCGGAGTCGAACCGGTATGGAGGAAAGCCTCCGAAGGATTTTAAGTCCTTTGCGTCTACCAATTTCGCCACCCAGGCAACCCTCGTCGCCCAACGGGTCGGTGTGCTTTGGCCGCGTCTGGCAAGTGTCCGAGATATAGCACCTTGGGGACGAGACTGTCAATCGGACCCTCAATTGTAGATTTGGGGTTGAATGCCGGTCTTGCCAAAACGGCATGCCTTGCCCAATAATTCCGAGTAGCCCTTTGGATTGACTTGGGGACGCACGCGATGGAACAGGCTCAGACTCGCTTTCCCCGGCACCCGCCCTGGCTGAAGGTACGTTTCCCCGGTGGAGAGAACTACCACAGCCTCAAGAAGCTGGTCCGCTCCCACTCCCTGCATACCGTTTGCGAGAGTGCGCACTGTCCCAACATCGGGGAGTGTTGGGAGGCCGGCACCGCCACCTTCATGATTCTGGGAGATATCTGTACCCGGAGGTGCGGATTCTGCGCCGTGCGGACCGGCAGACCGGTGGGCTACGACCTGGCCGAGCCCCTGCGGGTGGCTCAGGCGGTTCAAACCCTCCACCTCAGGCACGCCGTGATCACTTCGGTGGATCGGGACGACCTGGAAGACGAGGGGTCTCAGGTTTTTGCCCGGACGATTCTCGACATTCGCAAGACCAGTCCGACCACCAAGGTGGAGGTCCTGATCCCGGACTTCAGAAAGACCTCCGCCAACCTCGACCGGGTCATCCAGGCCAGGCCGGACGTACTGGCCCACAACCTGGATACCGTGCCCCGGCTTTTTGCCAGGGTGAAGCCCCGCGGCTCCTACAGCCACTCGTTGGATTTGCTGAAATATGTCAAGAAGAGGGACCCGGCCATCAAGACCAAGGCCGGATTCATGTTGGGTTTGGGGGAAGAACTCTACGAAATCGAGCAGGGCATGGAGGACATGCGCTCGGCCGGCGTGGACATCTTGACCATCGGGCAGTATCTGAGGCCTTCAAAGAAACATCTGCCGCTATTGAAATACTATCGGCCGGAGGAATTTCGCGAACTCAAGAGGAAAGGGGAGGCGCTCGGAATTCCCCACGTGGAATCGGGGCCGCTGGTGCGAAGTTCCTATCACGCCGCCGAACAGGTGGACGACCTCCTGAGCAGAGACAGCCCGCCCTTCAAAATCCTGCAGTAAGCGGACCCACCGGTCAGTCCCGTCGCGTCACGAACCCTTCCAAGCCCTTGGACCGGAGCGCGTCCAGCGCTTCCCTCGCTTTTTTCCGGCTCGGATAGTCGCCTGCCAGGACCCTGTGGAACACTCCCCGGGAGGTTCGGAAGAGGCTGACAGTCACCGGGTCGTAGTCTCCTTCCAATTTCCTCTTGAGGGCGTGGGCTCGGGATTTTTGGGTGAATGAACCCACTTGAACGGCCAGGCTTTCGACAACGGTCTCGATTCTCAGGATTTCGAGCCGGACTCTGGCCGTCCCGGGTCGGACCATGTCGATCTCCTGGGCGGCGGCCCGGGACAGATCGATAATGCGTCCCTTGACAAAGGGTCCGCGATCGTTGACGCGGACCTGGGTCTTTTTGCCGTTGTCCAGATTGTGCACTCGAACTACGGTCTGGAAGGGCAAGGTTCGGTGGGCCGCCGTCATGCCATCCATGTCGTAGACTTCCCCGTTGCTGGTCCTTTCCCCGTGGAAGGGGTCACCGTACCAGGAGGCAATCCCGAAGATTTCAGAACGTGCGACCCTTAGATCCGGAGATCCGGGAACAGGGACCAGGAGCCGCCTTTTCCCACACCCGGCCAAGAGCAGCAACAGGAGCAGGCCGAACCACAGAAAACAGCGGCATTGACGGTTGGACCGGTGCATGGAACGAGAGAACTCGGGCGTGCTTGATTTCGGGCGAGGGGCTCGAAACCTGAATGGGTGGACCGCAAGACGGAATGATCGGCTCGAGCCGCCGTTTCAGACCTCTTCGGGCCATGCCGTGACCGGCGAAAATGCGGGTTAAACCCTGGCGTCGTCTATTGGCCAGCTATAGAGTCTGCCCTGGCGGCGACTGAATTCCAACTGTCGCTCTTCCCTGTCTATCAGTTCCTGAATGTACTCCAAAACCTGTTCCTGGCTCCGTTCGGAAATCTGTTCCAAACGATTGATAATGACGTCACGCAACTGCGTATGATTGGGGCCGGCTTTGCCGGCATCCTGCTGCGAGCAGGGATGGCTCATCGACTTCGAATTCTCCATGCAGGTTCCTTTCCGGAAGGGCTGAACCCCCATTGCTCACCGGGGCGCCGGGCAGGGACGGGAAACCCTGTCTTCAGTGCCTGAGGGCGCATTGTTCGGCGGGTTTGAAACGCCACCTCTCGCCGGCAGTGCCGGTAAAAAGAAGCGCCACTATAGTCCGAAATCTGCATTTGGGCAATACCAATTTACCCCAATTTTCTTAGGTCTTTTTCTTGTTGAAGTTTACCCCGGATTTTTGGAGTGTTACTCAAGAGTGTGTGCTTTAAACCAATGTTCATAAAGGGGTTGCCAGATTAGTCCACGGCTGGAACGCAGCCGCTGAGTGCTTTTTCGAACGGCCACGCCGGTCTTGAGCCTCGCCTCGGGGCGCCCTCATCCGGACACCCTGCGGCCTCCTTCCTCCAGGCCTGCTCTCAGGCCGGATCGGCCGACTTCATTGTTTGCAGAATCCTTCCAACATGCTTCTTCAGACCGACCTCGTCCAGGGTTGCCACGGTCCCCTTCTCAAGCAACACCTCTCCCCCCACCATGGTCAGAATCACATCCGAGGCCCTGGCGGAATGGACGATGGCGGTCACGGGAGAATACACCGGCATGGTGTGAATTCCTGCCAGATCCACCGCAATCAGATCGGCCTGTTTGCCGGTTTCCAGCGACCCGATCGAGCTGGACAATCCCAGCGCCTCGGCTCCCCCCAGCGTTGCCAGGTGGAGTGCCTGCTCGGCCCGGAAGCCCTCCCGGGTACCGCCGGCGGCCAAGGCCCCCTCCCTGCGGCTGAACCAGGAGGGATTGAACAGACCGAAGCGCATCTCTTCAAACAGATCCATGCTGTTGTTGCTGGCCACGCTGTCGCTCCCCAGTCCCAGCGGAATCCCAGCCTGGAATACCTGTTTCAGGTCCATCCATCCGTGGCCCAATTTCCAATTGGACTTGGGACAGTGGGCTACCGAGACCCCACTCTGCTTCAGGATAGGGAAATCCGGGGCCCGCAGTCGGACGCAGTGCACCAGCAAGGTCCCGGGGCCGAGAACCTCCAGACGGTCGAGGTATTGCACCGGACTGCAACCCGGAGCCGACCACTGGATGCCCCTCGAGCGCAGGGCTTCCGCCATCGGTCCCTTCCCCTCCTCTATCAGGAGCCTCTCTTCCTCGGACTCGGCCACATGAATGCACACCGGCAAGCCTCTGGAGGCCGCCCACCGCCCGACCCTCCGAAACAGAGGTCCGCTCACGCTGTAGGGAGCATGGGGGGAGACTCCGGGAACGATCCTGGAGGGACGACCTCCGGCACAGCCACGGCGCCGGGCGTCCTCGGTATCAATCCGTGCCTCCAGGTTCGCCAGCTTTGCCTCCAGATCCGCCAGCCGCTCCTCGGCTTCCTCCGGTCTGGGCGAAAAGATCTCCTGGTAGAGGACTCCGCGCAAGCCGCTGGCGGCGAGCGCATCCAGGCCGGCGCCCAGATCCATGGCGTCTCCCAGGGTGGTGACGCCGGCCCGAATGGCTTCGCAGGCACCCGCCAGGGCCGAGATTCTGAGATCTTCCCGGGTCAGCAACTCGTACTTGATCCGGGTGAGACGCCGGATCCAGTCCCAAAAGCCCAGATTCTCCAGGCAACCCCTGAGGAGCGTCAGCTCCAGGTGGGAGTGCACGTTGACCAGGCCCGGCAGCAGCGCCGCGCCCCTGAAGTCCCGCACCTCCCGGTCGGGGTAGCGCCTGAGGATCTCGGCAGACGGTCCGACATCCTGGATCCGCCCGCCATTCAGAACCACCGCCCCTTCGGAGATGGGGGGAGAGCTGACCGGGATCACCCAGCTGGCGGAGAGAATCATGAGGCCAGCACCAGCGGTTGGAACGGGACCAGACGATAGCTGACCTCGCCGGAAGGAGAGGCCGGCTCAAAGCCGGCGACGCAATAGCCCTTTCCAAACAGATCGGTGACCTGCCGTTTGAAATCCCGCTGAATGGCGGCTGCCCGGGCGGGATCCCGGACCCGGATGTCAGCGATGTCGACGGGAAGATGCACAACCGTCGATGTCGCCGGAAGCGGGTCCTCCGCCCGGTGCGCGCCGCTCTCGACCCGGGAGCGCACCCGTTGGCTGGCGAGGTGCCATTCGGCCACCAGGCGATCGGTGGGCAGGCGGCCGTGCAGGGAGCTGGTGCTGGGGCCGTAGGCGTCGGCAAGGTAGCGCAGGCACAGGGTTCCCAGACCTTCCAGATTGAAGTGAGCATTGTGAATTTCGAGGGGATCGAAGGTCCACTCGATGCGCTGAATTCCCCGGCGGATGGCCTCGGTCCTCTGAGCCAGCTTGAGCGCCCTGCCGATGCCTCTCCGGCGGAAGTCCTGCAGCACGCCCAGCATCTGCGAGTGCAGGTACGCCTCTCCCTCCCGGAATCCGGGGAAGGCGTTGATGAATCCGATCACCCGGCCGTCGCGGTCCAACGCTCCCAGAACCAGTCCTCCGATCTTGTTGAGGAGCAGGAGGGTTCGCAGGGGCAGCAGGTCTTCATCCTTCCAGCCCCAGGTCGCGCGCTGGATTTCGACGCATTGACGCAGATCCTGCAGCGAGGTCAGCTCTTCGATTCGAATCTCGCGGTCCGGCATGAGTCGCTAACGGTGGAGAGGAAGATCCCTTGAGAACACCGGGCGTTACTCGCCCACGTAGGTGAGATTGAAAAAAATGAAGTCGGCCACAAAGTGGGAGACCAGGGCGGACTCGAATCCCGCTCGCCAGAAGATGCCCCCGAACACTACCCCCGCCAGAAAGGCGGTGGTGAAGCCGAAGCTGCCGTGAATCAGGCCGAACAGCCAGGCGGACAGAAGAATCGAGCCCAGGACCGCCAGCCAACCCAGGCGGGTCCATCCCCGGTCCCTCAGGGGCTTGAGCATCCGGGTCAAAATATAGTAGAAGGCGGCCAGCAGGAAGAAGCGAAAAACCAGTTCCTCTGTCACCGCAGCCCGCAACGACAGCACAAAGCTGTCGTAGAAACTGTCCATCTCCCGCAAGTAGCGCGGGATTCTTGGACTAAAGCGATAGGGAGCGAACATGCGGTGAAAGGAAAGGGCGATGGCCGCTCCCGGAATCACCCCGAAGATCATCAGTTGCCGGCCCTTGCCGAGCCAGCCAGAGGGACGGTTGACCAGGAAGGGTTCCAGGCCGGTCTTCAGGGCGAAGACCGCTCCCAGAAAAGCACAGGGAGTGTAAAGACAGAACAGTCTCAGGAATTCCCACCAGGGCCACTCCTGGCTCTTCTGGAGGTTCAGGTCCGACAGGCATTGGCTGAAGCTGGCCAGCAGACCCAGGATGGCGGCGTACCGGGCCGCCGTGCGCCAGTCGATTCCCTGAAAAAACCAGGGTGTGTGGCCAGACGGAGTGGGCGGCGCCCCGGAGGCCGCCGTGGCGGGTTTTGAAGATGGATCCGGATTCAACGGGTTTCACCCTCTTGAGATCGGACGCTCAACCCAGGGGAACCTCGACTTCCTGGCCGCGCCTCTCGGCCGAGAGGTAGGAGGCGTACATCACGGCCAGGGTGTCTTCAGCCAGCTCCCCGCCGGATTGCGGTTCGCGCCCGGTGAAGACGCACTCCATGAAGTCCTGCAACTCCTGGGGGTAGCCGCTCATCCAGTCCTCGTCCGGCGCCGGATGGCTCCAACCCTGCTTGGTCCCAATTTTCTCCACGATGTAGACATCCCGGAGCTGGTCTTCCCGCGGATTATAGGTGGTCACCGAGTCGGTGGGATTGATGTTGCAGCGGGTGCGGTGGTTGTTGGCCATCACTTCCAACCAGTTGTGCACCCCTCCCATGACGATCTCGCTGGAGAAGATGTCGGCCACCATGCCGTCCTCGAAGACCACATGCATCTGGCCGTAGTCCTCTACATCCTGGTAGTCGGTCCGTAGCAGACCCGCATCCCGATAGGTGTCCAGGCGGGTGAGCTCGTGGACGCGGGCGCTGACCGAGCGCGGGCGCAAGGGCCGGCCCAGCCTGGCCAGACCTTCCTCCCGCTTCAGATAGAGCGCGGCCGTCAGCGGGTGGCACCCCTTGCCCACAATGGAGCCTCCACCCGCCCGGGACCAGTGCCCGTAGGCTTCGGAGTGCGATCCGCTGTGGGACTCTTCCCCCATCATCCACAGGATCTGGCCCTGGGTGGAGTGCAGAATTTCCCGCTCCTTTTGAACGGAGGGTGCGTAGACCCAGTTTTCGGCATACATGAGCCGGCGTCCCGATCGGGAGGCTGCCTCCCGCATCCGCCTCGAGCTTGCCAGGGCTTCCTGCATCATCGTTTCCTTGGGAAAGCTGCGAGCGTCGAAGTCCGCTTGTCCGGCACCGAAGTAACCGGTGAGCGGCTTTTCCACGATAACGTCCTTGTCGGATTCGAAGGCCTCAACGGCCACGGCCTCGTGCACATAGGCAGGCGCGCAGATATCCACGACATCCACGGAATTCAACAGGCTCTTCAGGGAATCGAAGGCCTTGAGCCGGTGGAGGCCGGCAAAAGCCTCGGCGCTTTCCCGGGAGCGGGACACGATCCCCGCCACCTCCAGCGGGACGCCGAACACCTGCCGGTAGCAGGCCAGGTGAAAACGGGCGGCGAATTGAGCCCCCACGATGCCGACTCGAATTTTAGAATGCATGGGTGTTTATCGCCGGAAGCGAGCCATTGGAGTGGCAGCTGGACCGGATTGTTTTGAAAATCAGGGATCTGCTTGGGAATCCCCGCCAGCCCCGCCCTCACCCAAAAAGGTTCTCAACCGCGCCAAGGTCTCTCGCAGGATTTCCCGGTCGGCCGCGTAGCAAAGACGCACCGATCCCTCCCCTCCGGCCCCGAAGGCCACGCCGGGAGCGAATCCGACTCGCTTCCGGAGCAGAAACCTGCGGCAGAAGTCGAAAGAGTCCGACAAACCCTCGATCCGGGGAAACAGATAAAAGGCTCCCAGCGGTTCGGGAAGCGTGACGCCCGGCATCGCATCGAGGACCTGCCGGCAGAAATCCAGGTTGTCCCGCAGCCGCTCCCGCATCGACGCCAACTCCGACTCCCCGTCCCGGAGAGCGACTTCTCCCGCTTTCTGGGCCATGGCCGGGGCGTGGGAGACCACGAACTCGTTCAGTTCGGTGGTCTTTCGGGCCGCATCCCTGCGGGTCACAAGCCATCCCAGCCGCCAGCCGGTCATGCAGTAGGTCTTGGAGAAGGACTGCACCACCAATACGGCGTCGTCCCGGTCACACAGGCGCAAGATGGACGGGGCTACATTGCCGCCGTAATAGAGGCGTTCGTAGACCTCATCGGCCAGCAGCCACAATCGGTGACGGCGGCAGAACTCCAGCAGCGCCTCCTGGTCCCGCCGGGAGGCTACCCAGCCCAGCGGGTTGGAAGGCGAGGTATAGAGGAGCAGCCGGGTCCGAGGAGTCAGGCAGGACCGCAGCCGGTCGAAGTCGATCTCATAGCGGGAGCCCTGCAGAACCATGGGCACTTGCCGGGGCCTGGCGTTGAACATCTGCACGATGGCCGAACCGTTGGGCCAGGCCGGAGTCAGCAGCAGGGCCTCGTCCCCCGGGTCCAGGGTGCAGCGAATGCCGACGTTGAGGGCCTGCACCCCCGAGCTGGTAATGACGATCTCCGAGCCCGGGTCCAGTTCCACCTGGTGCAGTTCCCGGTACTTTTCCGCCAGCGCCCTTCGCAGACTGGGCAGCCCGGCATTTTCAGTGTAAAAGGTGTAGCCGTCGGCCAGGGCTCGGGTCGCGGCCTCCTTGATGTAGTCGGGAGTGGGTTGGTCCGATTCGCCGAAATAGAGCTTCAGCACTCCCTCCATGGGAAAAGCAATGTCGGCGATCTCGCGAATGCGTGAAGCCGGAACTGCCTTGACCGAAGGGGCCAGGTCGGCTCGTTCCATGGTGGCTTCAGCCTGTCCGGCGGAGGAAGGACCGGCTTTTCCGATTTGAGTCGACACTCTTTACGCCCGTGACCGGCTCCCCGAGCAGGGGGAGACTGTCCGAATTCATTGAAATAGCGTGGTGGCTGTGGTACAAGAAAACTCGTGTGGCGCTATGGTGTAATTGGTTAACACGCTGCCCTCTCAAGGCAGAGAGTACGGGTTCGATCCCCGTTAGCGCTACCAACTTCCCTAAGCCTCAACATCCTCTCCTCAAGCATCTGTCCCGAGCGAAGACACCGCGCGGCCTCGTGGTCAACCACCAATTACGCAAGGTTCGCTTCAGAACCTGAATTCATTCCAAACAGTATCAGAAGAAGCCATGGGCACGCGAGCCCTTTGAGCGCCGCGTTATCTTCGAATCTTTCCGGTTTGACCTCCTCCGGGTTCAACCGACAAGTGACCTCTGTTGGACCCCGGAGAATTCTTCTCCTCTACTTCCGATCCAGGTGCAGAACAAACAGGAGAACAGGCGCCGACAAGTTGCTTTATAAGGAAAATGAATATCATTATCATTTTTATATTGACATCGTTCGATCGTTCTCCTATCCTCGCACTTTATTGAAAGTGACTGTCATTTTCATTTGAGTACGGACGAAGCGCTGTGGCTCGGCAAGGCTACCGGAGGGATCCATGGATAAACCGAAAGTGTTTCTGGCCAAGAAGGAAAAGTTTGGGGCGATTTACCAGTGCGAGTGTGGTTGTTGCCACCTGCAGATAGGCCCGTTCAACATGGCCCTTGCCGAAGAATCCTATTTGGAACTGGTGAGCCTGGTGAATGAGAGTGCTGCCAATTTCGAACTCTATAGGGACCAAAATGTCATGGATGAGAGCGGCGGTTAGAGCCCGATTCGAGTCTGAGCCGAATCGCAATACCCTGACGAATCAGGTTGCACAAGGCTGCGCTCCAGTGAACCGATCATCATTGCCCGATTCAGACGAATATGTCGAGATGGATGGCAATTTTCTGCCCAAGCGAAGGCAGATCACCAGCACCCGAAATGGCCGTACCCAGAACCTCGACATCTTGCTGGAAGCGATCGAGTTGTTGGAGGAATTGAAGCTGACCAGCTCGACGGAATGAGGCAGAAAAGCGGGCTGCATGAGGTTTGGAAGCCAGCCGCCCGCAATCCTGCCCACGATACAGCCGCAAGAGGATGGCATCCTCGGGCGACCGGTTACCGCTCGGTGATTATAGCCGACATGCCAGCCATGCGCCATCCTGCCTGGCGCGCCCATCGCTCGCCCAGGCCATCCTCTTCCGGCTGTCCAATTCAGGATTCCCGTCAGGAGGGAACCAACCTTATGGAGGTGGCAATGACAGTCATGGGTAGAAATACGCTCGCATTCCTTTTGGTGATCATTTTCAGTCTGGTGCCGCTTCAAGCCCAAAGCGATAAATTCTCGATCGAGGGCACGGTCATCGATTCCACGGGTGGCGTGCTGGTGGGTACGGATGTGTTTCTCCGCGATACCCGTTCCGGGCTCGAGATCCATCAGGTCACCGACTGGCAGGGTCGGTTCCGATTCCTTGCCGCCCAAGGATCCTATGAACTCACGGCGGCCGAAACCGGATTCGAGAGTCTGTCGGAGAGCGTTACGGTCCAGGGAGACGTCGAAGTCAACCTGGAACTGGCTCCGGAGATCCTGGCCGACCAGGTGGTCGTGGTTTCCGGGTCCCGGGAGCAGGAACTGAGCGAGAACTCGAACACAAAGGTAGACATTATCCCCAGCACCATGCTGCACGATACGGGCTACGAGACGGTTCGGGACGTCCTGTCCGAAGAGCCCGGTATCATTACGCGCAGCGGCTCATCCGGCAACCGGTCCCAAACCCAGATTCAGGGAATCGATTCCCGCCAGTCCCTGATCCTGATCGACGGTCTTCCGATCGTGGGCGCCAAGGGGATCAAGAGCGGCATCCTCAATATGGATCGCCAGTCGGTCGGAAGGCTCGACCGGATTGAGATTGTAAAGGGAGCCTCCTCTGCCCTGTATGGTTCCGACGCTATCGGCGGAGTGATCAACATGATCACCCGCGAACCCACCCAGGCGTTGGAGGGCAGCGTCACCGCCAGCGGGGGGACTCTCAACCGGTTCGACGCCCGCACCGACATCGGATTCATCAAGGACAAATGGAGCGGATTCTTCGAGGTGGAACGTCACAAGCGGAACCCCTACAGCCTCATTGCCGACGATATCCGAACTACGGGATATGGATTCCACCGCTACGACTATCTCGGCAAGCTGGCCTACAAGTTCTCGGAGAACGTTTCGCTGCGGACCATGGCCAATGCTTTTGACAACCAGGAGAAAGGGAGGTACCAGGGAACCTTCGGACCCACCGGCACCATTACCAACGACAGCGCCCAGAACTACAGCGCCGTGATGGATATCGGCCTGTCGCCAATGACTCAATGGAGTTTGCGTGGCTACTACGGCAAATACGATGAGAGTTCGGCCCTGGATATCTTCAGCCAGCCCGGGGAAATCAATGACACCGCCAACCTCAACCAGCGCCTCTACCGCTTCGACAGCTCGGTTTCGCAGGTGATCGGCAGCCGGCAGCTACTTCAAGGCGGCGTCGAGTGGACCCAGGATCAATATCGTGGATACAACCGGGTTCTGGGGGACAACGCCGGTCAAGGTGTCACCATGGTCGACCTCTGGATCAACGACCGCATCTCCCTTCACAACCGTCTTTCGGTCACGCTGGGCGGGCGCTTCAACAACCACAGCCGCTACGGAAAACACTTCGTCCCGCGGGCCAGCGCCCTGTTTAGAGTCACCGACGACCTCAGGCTGCGGGGGGCTGTTGGTCGCGGTTTTCGTTCTCCGGACCTGGGCCAGCTCTATTTCCGCTTTCAGAACCCGACCCATTTCTACCAGGTCATCGGCAACACCCATCTCGATCCGGAAGAGTCCACCACCTATCAGGTCGGTTTTGACTACAATCCCAGCAAGTTTCGGTTCGCGGTCAACTTCTTCCGGAACGACATCAAGGACCTGATCCAGGCGGAATACCTTGGGTTTCCCAGAAGTCCGCAGGAATTGGTTGGACTTCTCGAATCCTTCAGGATTGATCCCGTCTTCAACCCCAGCCTGTTCCGGGCCTTCTACCACTACCAGAACGTTCAGGATGTCTATACCGCGGGGATCGAGAGCAGGGTGGAGCTGCGGCTGACTCGAAACCTGCTCCTTTCGTCCGGCTACACCTACCTGGATGCCCGCGACAAGGAAACCAATGCCTTCCTGAGCCAGCGTCACCGCCATCACGGCAACTTTCGAATCTTTTACAACACCGACCGGCTGGGAGGCTTGCGGACCAACCTCAGGGGAACCTACTTCGGCAAGTGGCCCATCGTCGGTCGCCGCGGCAGCTCCATCGGCAATACCTACCAGATATGGGACTGGTACCTGGCCAAGCCGGTCAAGCGCGGAATCGAATTGTTCACCTCGGTCGACAACCTTTTGGACAGCCGGGATTCGGGGTTGACTTCCATCCAGCCGACCTTCTTCCGGGCCGATCCCGGACGCCTCGCACGGGTGGGCATCCGCTGGGAATTCGGGGTGGAGTAAAGCATTGATTCAGTTCTGGCATTCACGAGTAAAGCGGTCCGTCTTCGTGTAGCCACCGAAAATCCATGAGCAAGTCTTCCCTTCCGACTTCGCCAGGAAAAAACTCTTTCAGGAAAGTGACACTTTCTTCGTCCATTGCGGCACAAGGTCAAGGTTCACCTTCTAACCACGGTTGAGAAAGATTCGACAATGAGAGGTTACTGGCATAAGCCTCGGCAACAGCGCTGGCGGGGTTGGATCTTTCGGATTCACCTCTGGTCCGGCCTGACCATTGGACTTTGGGCCATCATCATCGGGGCCTCCGGCAGCGTTCTGGTCTTCAAGGATGAGATCGAATCCCTGGTCGAATCGGAACTGTTTACCGTTGAACCTCGGCAAGGACGCGCTTCCCTGGATGCCGTGGTCGCCGAGATCAGAGACCGTTTTCCGGATTACACGGTGCTTGGATTTGGGAGCTTGAATGAAAAATACCGATCCCACCGGGTTCGCATCGGACGGCGGGACGAGGATCGCAGGATCGTGAGTCGGCTTTATGTGCACTACAACCAGTACACCGGCGAGATCCTGGGTTCCTACGCCCATCGGAGTGGCTTTTTCGGGTTCTTTGAGAAGGTGCACTTCTATCTCTTCATGGGACGGACCGGCATGAAGGTGAATGCCTTCTTCGGGCTGGCTCTTCTCACGATGTGCGCGACCGGAATTGTAATCTGGTGGCCGGGCGCGAAAGCATGGAGGGAGGGCCTTCGAGTCAAGTGGAGAGCCGGTCGAAAGCGAGTCAACTACGATCTCCACCGCGCTACCGGTTTTTGCGTCGCAGCCTTGTTGGCCGTCATGGCCTTCACCGGTTTTTACTTCGGGTTCCCATTCCTCGTCATGGGCGCCTTGGCGAAAATCACCGGCGCCGATGCCGCCGAGGCCAGGAAGTTCTTTAGAGGTCCAAAATCGCAGGTGTTGGAGGGTGCGGCGCCGGTTTCTCTTGATTCACTCGTCCGCAAAAGTGAGAAACTGTTTCCGCCGGGAACGGAACTGGCTCGCATCTCCGTTCCCAGCCGGGCCGATGGGGTCTTCACCCTATCCGGAGTGCGTTCGGGCAACCCGGCGCTTCGAGGACGAACCGGGGCCTATGTCGACCAGTACAGCGGAAGGGTCCTGGCCTCTTTCGACTCGCGTGAGCAGTCTCCGGGAATGCGGCTGGCTCTGATGTTCGGTCCCATCCATTTCGGCCTCTGGGGTGGGATTTGGGCCAAGGGACTCTGGTTCTTGCTCGGCTTTGCTCCTGGGACTCTCATCACCACCGGTTTTTTGATGTGGTGGAACAGGGTTGCAGGCAAGCGCTATCGCGCCTGGCGACAGTCATCTTTGGATACCCCGGCCAAGGCAGCTCCCAAACTCGCACAAACCGTAACCGATGAAGTGCAAGCATGAAACCGCGCACGAATCATTGTTCAGTGATTGATGTCGAGCCGGTTGCGACCTGAGATATAGTGATCCGGTTTGACGAGAGACTGCATGGTTGCCGTTCTCGGCAAGTCTCCGGTTGCTCCAAGAACAGCAAACGGGAGAAATGCGGCGCAGCGACTTCGGGACAATTTTCGCCTATGCCAGGGATTGGGTCAGCGTAATGATTTCCAGTCTTTGATCGCGTGACTTCCCTACCCTTTTTCGCTACTCCTCAGGAGGGAGAATCCTTTCATGTCAAAGAATCCTTTCGTCCAACGTCTTGGCCGCAGGGCATTTCTGGGGGCGCTCTTTGCCCCGAGCGCTCTCGCATTTGCCGACTGGAAGGAGTTCCGCGGAAACGGCTCCAGCCTGATTGCCGGCCGCAACGGGCTGCCGCTGAAATGGTCGGATCAGGCCAATCTCTCCTGGAGTGTCGCAACTCCCGGGTACGGTCAGTCCAGCCCCGTCATCTTCGATCAACACGTCTTCGTAACCTCAGTTGAAGGGTCTCGCAAGGAAACTCTGATCCTTTCGGCCTTCGACCTCTCCGACGGAAAGGAACTCTGGACCCATCGGGCGGCGCCGGCCCAGTCCATCCAGGAATCGGACATGATCAGCAAGGCGGCGCCGACTCCCATTGCCGATGCCGCCGGTGTCTACGCCTTCTTCGAAACGGGCAATCTCGTGGGCCTCGATCACCGGGGACAACCCCGCTGGGAACGCCGGCTGACGGACGAATTCGGAGCATTCGGGGGACGGCACGGCATCGGCAGTTCTCTTCGACTCTGCCAGTCCGGCGTGATGGCTCTGGTGGCCCACTCGGGTCCTTCCTATCTGATCTGCATCGATCCGCGGACCGGCAAGACCGTTTGGAAAACGGACCGGCGCGAGAAGGTTTCCTGGACCACTCCCGCGGTGACGGAGCACGACGGTCGCGAGTTGGCGCTGGTCAGCGCCGGCGATCGCGTGGAGGCCTACGATACAGAGGACGGTTCGCTGCTGTGGACCCTGGAAGGGTTCGAACGAGCCTCCGTGCCGTCACCCACCCCCACCCCGGGAGGCGCCATCATCGGCTCCAGCAAAAAGGGCTGGACATCAGCCATCCGATTCGGCTCGGCTGCTTCTACAATGCCCGAGATTGTTTGGCGGGCCTCTGAGGCCACCTCCTATTTCAGCTCTCCCCTGGTGCATCGCTCGCGCGTGTATATGGTCAACAAGGCAGGAGTCGCCTTCTGCCTTGACCTCGATACAGGTCAGGAAGTATGGCATCAGCGGCTCAAGGGACCCTGCTGGGCCTCCTCTATTGCTGGCGGCGATTCCGTTTACTTCTTCGGAGTCAATGGGACGGTTGAGGTCTACAGCGCAGGGGACACTCCTTCCAAGGTTGCCGAAAATAACCTGTCGGAAGAATCACGCCTTTACGGCATTGCCGTAGACGAAGGACGATTGGTTCTCCGCTTTGGTCGCCGACTCACCTGCATCCGGCAGGCCTGACCACCTCCGATCCCGTCCGGAAGTATCTCCCCCATTGTCTCAAACCCTTGGCATCTATGGGTGCCGCACCAAATCATGTTGCAATTGAAATTCAGTTTCATAATAATCTGCTGCATGTAACAACTCTCCCGGAGCTCATTTCCGGCGCCCCGTCCTTTAGTCACCACCTTTAAGGAAATTTCGCTCATGCCGAAACCAGGTAACCCCATGCTGTGGGCATTGGTCTGTGCGCTCTCCATTGTTCTGGCATCAGACTCCGCGGCCTATGCAGAAACCCTGGGAATCCGCGGCCAGGTGCTGGATCCCTCCGGGGCTCCCATGTCCGGGGCTACGGTGACATTGACATCGGGCGATCAGAGCCTCGAAAGAAGTTCCCGGACAGGAGAGGAAGGTCGTTTTGGCTTCGGCGGGCTAAGCCAAGGCAATTATCGAATCACCGTTTCCAGTCGGGGCTATCGTGCGGCTGACCGGAGTCTGAGTCTGCCGGGAGATGCGGCCAATGAGGTCCGATTGAGGTTGCAACCGGATCCGAGTTTGACCATCTACGAGCGCATCATGGTGGTGGGCGATCCCGAGCGTGTGGATGAAATCCCCGGTTCAGCCCATATCATTGGTCCAACCGAACTGAAGAGACAGAAGCAGGGGCTCGACGACATTCACCGCATGCTGAGACAGATCCCCGGGGTCAACATCCAGGAAGAGGAGGGTTATGGACTCCGGCCCAACATCGGAATGCGAGGGACGGGTGTGGACCGAAGCTCCAAGATCACCCTGATGGAGGACGGAGTCCTGATTGCCCCGGCCCCCTACGCTGCTCCCTCGGCCTACTACTTCCCCACCTCCGGACGCATGCGATCCCTCGAAGTTCGAAAAGGCTCCAGCCAGATCAAGTACGGTCCCAGAACCAATGGCGGGGTCCTGAATCTCGTATCCAGCGAAATCCCTCAAGCATTGAGCCTGGATGGCAAGCTCGGTTTCGGGTCCGACTCGGCGGCTCAGGGGCACCTCAACCTGGGAGGCACTCACGGCAACTTCGGGTGGATGGTGGAAAGCTACCAGGTGAAAACGGACGGCTTCAAGGAACTGGACGGCGGAGGGGACACGGGATTCTATATCGGCGACTACCTGGCCAAGCTTCGCTTCCAAACGCCTCTGGATGCCAGGATCTTCCAGCAATTCGAAGTGAAGCTCGGTTCCACCGAACAGGACTCGGAAGAAACCTATCTGGGCCTGACCGACGACGACTTTGCCGTCAATCCCAACCGTCGCTACGCGGCCTCCCAGAGCGACCGCTTCGACTCCAACCATCGTCAATATCAAGCCCGGCATTTTGTTGTGCTCCCCGGTGGCTTGGATGTGACCACCATCGCTTATCGCAACAACTTCGCCCGCAACTGGTTCAAGCTCCAGAGCATTGGCGGCAACAGCATCTCCAGAATATTCGGGGATACTGAAGCCTATGCCGGCGAGTTGGCGATTGCCCGAGGGGCGGACAGCGATCCCGACAGGTTGAAGGTCAGAGCCAACAACCGCCGGTATTACTCTCAGGGTATACAGTCCGTGCTGGGCCTGCACCGTCACTTGGGAGCCGCTCAACATCGATTCGAATTCGGCTTTCGCTTCCACCAGGATCAGGAGGCTCGGCTCCAGCATGAGGACGGTTTCCAGATGAGCGGCGGCCGCATGAACCGAACCAGTTTCGGCGCTCCCGGAAGCCAGTCCAACCGACTCAGCGATGCTGAATCCCGGTCCTTTTTTTTGCAGGACGAGATTCAATGGGACCGCTGGACGATCATACCCGGCATCCGCTACGAGAATATCGACCTGACCCGAACGGATTTCTCCAGAACCGATCCCGGCAGAACCAACCCGACCCGGGTCAGGACCAATGCCGTGCAGGTCGTGATCCCGGGTGTAGGGGTCAATTTCGATGCCGGTCAAAACGTCCGGTTCTTTGGCGGCGTCCACAAGGGGTTCTCGCCTCCGGGACCGGGATCGAACGAGTTTACCGAGGCCGAGGACAGCATCAACTACGAGTTCGGGGTCGGGGTGGGGCAGCCGGGCTTCAACACCCAGCTGGTGGCCTTCTACAGCGATTACGGCAATCTCCTGGGGGCGGATACCCTGGCTGCAGGAGGACAGGGAACGGGAGACCTCTATAACGGCGGAGAAGCCCGTGTGGTGGGCATGGAGGCCTCGATATCGTTCGACCCGGTTTCAAACTTGCGGTCCGGATTTTCTCTTCCCGTGCAGATGGCCTACACCGTTACCCAGGGCGAGTTCCGCAACGCCTTCGACAGCGCCTTCGGTCCCTGGGGAGACGTGATCGTGGGAGACGAGCTTCCCTATCTGCCTCGTCACCAGTTCCATGCAAGCTTTGGGGTCAGGACCGGCAAGTGGGATGCAGGCTTCGACACCCACTGGGGGAGCAGCATGAGAACCGTGGCCGGTCAGGGGCCGGCCCCTCTGCTGGAACGCACCGACGCCTACGCCGTACTCAACCTGTCGACGGAATACAGGCTGTCACAACGGGCCGGTCTTTTCGCCAACCTGCAGAACGTGACCAACAACCGCTACATCGTGGCCCGCCGCCCCGCCGGCGTTCGACCGGCGCTTCCCCGTCTCTTCATGGCCGGGATTCACTTCAGACTGGGGAGCGATCAGTAGAACTTGAGGATTACCGGGGGAACGCTCTGCGAGCACCGGAAGGCAGGTCACACCGTCTTTTCAGAGCCGATCTCAGGTTCTTGATGTCGGGGAGGAGGGTTTGATGGGCCCAGCAAGCGATCGCACTCCTTCTGAATCAACTCGCAGTGCTCCAACTCTTCCTCGGCAAACTTCTGAAAGATGGCCTTGCCGCGGGTGTCATTGAACTTGTCGGCGTAGCGTTTGAAGAAACGGTGGGCTCCCTGCTCCATGGACAGAGCCAAGTGTAGAGCCTCCTCCAGGCTCAACTGCTCCACATGCCTCTTCTGCAGCTCTTCGGGGCTGGGGAAGAGTCGATTGAGTTCGTTGTAGTCGAAGTGCAAGAAGACCGGCGCCTTCAGCACTCGCTTGTTCCGTTTCACCAGGGCTTCCCACTCACCCTCGAGTTCCCGCAGGTGCTTTTCTTCCTCGGCTGCCATTTCGAGGAAAGCGTTCCTTCCCCGAGGGTCCGTGGCTGCCTTGGCCAGCGCCTGGTAGAAATTCACGCCGTTTTTCTCAGTTTGCAGGGCGATACCGAGAGCGTCGCGGGCGAAGACCAGGTCGGAGTCGAAATCCTCGTGGCGGGCCGGGCGGTGCTTCTGGCAATCCTCACAGATGCCAAACACCTGGAAGTGGTGTCTCACCGGCCGGAAGCCGTAGTGTGAGACCACCTGCTCCTGAAGCTGCTCCAGCTCGGGGCTGAGAAACTCGATCGTCTTCGGGCACTCCATGCAGATGATGTGGTGGTGGTGAGGGCGCTTGTAGAGGGGCTCGAATCGGCTGCGGCTATCCCCCAGGTCGATCTCCCTTGCCAGACCGGAGTCGGTCAGGGCCTTCATGGTTCGCGAGACGGTTGCATACCCGATGGTCCTGTCCTTTTGCCGGACCTGGTTGTATAGCTCTTCCGTGCTCAGGTGGCCTTCGGTTTTGAGAAAATTGTCGAGGATGACTTGGCGCTGCCGCGTGATCTTGAGCTTTTTTTTCTTCAGGTAGGCGGCAAAGATTTTCTTCTGTTCGGCCAGGTTTCGGTTCGCAGCCACTTTGGAGCCTTGGGAGAGGGCGTTCTGTATGTCGATTGGTTTGGGCGGGACCACAGCCACCCGAAGTATAGCATCTCCCCGGAAAGGGCTACAACCGGCGCGGCGCGCCAAGCGTGGTGTCTGGTCAAAAGAAACCAGAACCCCAAGCCCCGCGATTCACGCGTATAAAGCCAGCGGCAAAACTGCTGCCGCTGAATTCGCGGCCAAGCTGGGCAGTAAAGCCGAGACCACCCGTGAACTGTGGTATCGTTTTTGTGTCCACCGTGAGAGCACAAAAAACGCATCGCCGAAGCCCTTTCTTACAACCCGGTGCAAACTGGACTGAGAACATCCGATCGGCACTAGAGGAAATGCTGCCGAGCAGTTCCCGGGTGTTCGGTGATGGCGAAACGGGAGGCACAGAATGAATAGGATCGCCTCGGAAACATTCATACCAACCATGGCAGACCGCATCGTGACCCGCTTTCGGCCTTCGCGGATCGTCCTGTTCGGATCCCATGCACGAGGCACGGCCAGCAAATGGAGCGACGTGGACTTGCTGGTCATTCTGCCCAATGGCTCCGACAAACGGGGCACGGCTATCGAGATCCGCCGGGCCTTGGGTGATCTGCCGGTCTGCAAGGACATAGTGGTAGCAACTCCCGAGGAAGTAGATCGTCGCGGACACATGGTGGGAACCTTGCTGCGTTCAGCGCTCCGCGAAGGGAAGGTTCTTTATGAACGACCCTGAACTTGTTGACGAAGCTCGCCGCTGGCTTCGTTTCGCGACGGAGGATCTCAAGGTTGCACAAAGCTTGCTGAAAGCGGATGAGGCACCCCCTCGCCACGCCTGTTCTCTTGCTCAACAAGCTGCGGAAAAGGCGCTGAAGGCAGCACTGGTACTCGAGGGAATAGACTTCCCGTTCCGACACGACCTGGATGCCTTGCGGCACCTTCTCCCGGACACTTGGTCTGTGCGGCGCACCCACCCCGACTTGGCTCAATTGACGGAATGGTCTGTTGAAGCCCGATATCCAGGTGATTGGAAAGAGGCCACAGCGACCGACGGCGAACAGGCGGTGTCGCAGGCGCGAGGAGTTTGCAACTCGATAGCAGCCGAGTTCACGCGGCGCACAAACGCTGCATAAGTTCTCGAGCGCGCACCTCTATCATGGTGCGCTTGGGGGTATGCAAGGTCATTGAAACGTGGAGAAGAAGACGTTGTCGCTTACCCCAGCCGAACGAATCTCTGAAGATACTTGGAATCGACTGAAACAGGCGCAGGAATTGGAAGTGCGCTTGGGCGAGGAAACCCTTACAGATATCCTCACCCTTGACTTTGCGCGTCTCGCAGGAACACACGAAGTCAAGTTGTTCCAGACACCAAAATCCGAAGAGGCAAGGAAAGGAACAGACTTGGAAGTATTCCTGAAAACGGGTGGAGGTGCCGCGATCAGGTATGCCATTCAGGCCAAGAAGCTCTATCCTGACAAGGGATACATCCACATCAACGCCAAGGCGGGAAAGAGCGGCCGCTTTCAGATCGACGTTCTTGAAGATCATGCCAAGAGCGTAGGAGCAATTCCCCTCTACCTGCTATACAACTACATTGACCATGCTGAAGCGAGTCGATGTTGGAAGTGCTGCAAATGCCCCGTCGAAGAGAAACAGCTTGGCTGCACACTCGTGCCCAGTTGGCACGTCCGAGAAGCAATTTGCCGGCGTGGCTGTCGGACCTTTCACTTTCTTCATTCACACTCTGAATCTTTACCGTTGCGTTGCAGATTCAAGTGCCCGGAGCGCTCGTCATGGGAAATGAAATTCGAATCCCAAATGGCCCGCTTGCCGCTTTTCCCAGGCATCGATGCTTCGTTCCCGGAACAGTACAGTTGGGTCAACTTAGAACCGCGTGAGGGAGATTGGCCGGAATGGCTATGGGCTCAACACCAACGCGTGATATTGGACGACGAGGTGAGAGAGCTATTCCCGGGATCCACGAAAGAAACTCCTATTCCACGTCGGATTCTACTGGTTGGACAGAACTTAGATGCCGAGGATCAGGTGGATGATATCGACCGAGTTCGTTGACGTACAGTCGATTAGAGTCCGTCGAATAGGGTGAGTGTGAGAAGAAGTGGGAGACGTCGTGGACACTGACTTTTTGTCTCACACTTTTCGCTACTCGCTACACGTTGAAGCAGTCAGCCCCCATGGCTAACCAAGTGCAGGTCCGCATTGACCAGACGGGACCGGCGACCTCCACGGCCCGGGTTCGAGACCATCGGATTTCGGTGGACCGTCCCCTGGAACGAGGGGGAGACGACCAAGGCCCCATGGGGGGCGAACTGATCCTGGTCGGCTTTGGGGGATGTTTTGCCAGCAACCTTCTGTCTGCCATCCGGGCCCGCCAGGCGGCTGTCTCCCGGGTGTCCACCACCGTCACCGCCACGCTGGCTGAGAACCCTTCCCGGTTTACTGCCATTGACCTGGCCGTATCCGCCGACTGTAACGACACAGCACTGCTGCAAAAGCTGGCGACCGTCGCCGAACGTGGCTGTATCGCGGCCAATACCCTGCGCGGCGGCGTAAATCTGACGGTTCGTGTTGCTCGAAGAGAGCCTGCCTCGGACGTGGCGCGCCTTGACGACGCCTGATCCATACGCGATGCGACGGCCGTCTCAGGCGGGCAGTTTTGCCTTGCGGGCGATCCATAAATCCAATAAAATCCGAAGTTTCTGGGCAATGACTATTCCGTGAGCGCCCGGGAGAAGGTGTTCCGGCGCCGTGGGAAAGGGGCCTCATCGACCGATGGCCGTCTATCTGGATTGCGCCGCCACCGCCCCGGTGGATTCCCGGGTGCAGCGGGAGGTCATGACCTATCTGGGCGTTGAATTCGGCAATGCCGGCAGTCGGCATCACGGGTTCGGCACGCGGGCCCGCAGCGCCGTGGAGAAGGCCCGAGTCCGGGTGGCGGCGCTGGTGGGCGCCACCCGGGGCGAGATCATCTTTACCAGCGGCGCAACAGAAAGCAACAACCTGGCCCTGCTGGGGTTGGCGGACTACGGAGCCAGGACCGGCAGGACTCATCTCGTCAGCACCCGGATCGAGCACAAGTCCGTATTGGAGCCCCTGCAGACACTTTCCGGCCGGGGCTTCGAAGTCACCCTGGTAGCCCCGGAGCCCGGCGGCTGGGTGCATCCCGGGGCCATCCTGGAAGCGCTCAGAGAGAATACCTTGCTGGTCTCGGTGATGCAGGTCAACAACGAGACCGGCGTCATTCAGCCTGTCGGCGAAATCGCCCGTCTGCTCGAGAACCATCCCGCCTACCTGCACGTGGATGCCGCCCAGGGTTTCGGGAAGGAAATCGCACCGCTGCGCGACCGCCGTATCGACCTGACCAGCATCAGCGGGCACAAGATCTATGCCCCCAAGGGCATCGGCGCCCTGGTCACCCGCCGGCGCAACGGACAGCGTCCTCCTCTCACCCCACTAATGCATGGAGGAGGTCAGGAGTTGGGGTTGCGCCCGGGGACATTGCCTGTTCCGCTAATCGCGGGCCTCGGCAAGGCCTCCCAACTGGCCATGGCTGAACACGAGGAGCGCAACGCGGCCTGTCGAAGGTTCAAGGAGATTCTCCTGAGAAAACTGGAACCGCTCAAGCCCGTTTTCAACGGAGATCTCGACCGGACAGTCCCCCAGATCGTCAACCTGAGCTTGCCCGGAATCGGCTCGGAGGAAGCCATCGAGGCGGTGAGCCGGGTGGCCGCCATCTCCAACGGATCCGCCTGCACCTCGACCTCCGAAAGCTGCAGCCACGTGTTGAGCGCTCAAAGGCTGGACGAGGCCCGCATGGAGGGGGCCCTTCGCCTCTCCTGGTGCCATCTCAGCCGGCAGCCCGACTGGAACGGCTTCATCCGGGCAATCGAGGCGATTTCAGAACCCGAGCACCCGGACAGGTCGACCGCGGTAGAACTGGGTCAGGCCGGCGCCGCCTGAGACAGGACACTGGATGGGACAGGATCGGCAGCAGCAGATTCGTTACAAGCGATCCCGGTTTTCAACGCGGCTGCCGGTAGATCGCCGCTACACCGCTTCTCACTTCTGGACTGTGGAGCAGCAATCCGGCCTGTGGCGGGTGGGAATGACCAAATTCGCCACACGAATGCTCGGCGATCTTGTAGAATTCGAATTCGATGCCAAGCCGGGCCAGCTGGTCAACGTTGGCCAGACCATCGGCTGGATCGAAGCCTTCAAGGCGCTGACCGACCTCTACTGCGTGGTCGACGGGGTCTTCGAGGGCGTGAACCCCCTGATCGAGCAGGACATCAGCCTGGTCGACACCGATCCCTACGGAAAGGGCTGGCTCTACAGCGTCAGCGGCGCCCCTGAATCCAACAGCGTGGACGTACAGGGATACGTGGAGATTCTGGATCTCGCCATCGACAAGATGCAAGAGCAGTCGGGGAACAAGGAGGGCAATGGATAAGGCCCGCTACATCATGATCGGTGGCTTTCTTGGGGCCGGCAAGACCACGGCCGTGTTGCGACTGGCCAAGCTCCTGCAAAGCCGCGGGTCTCGAGTGGGATTGATCACCAACGACCAGAGCCACGGACTGGTCGATACCGCCTTGCTCGGCTCCAGCGGTTTTCCCGTGGAAGAAATTACGGGCGGGTGCTTCTGCTGCAAGTTCGATTCCCTGGTAGGCGCCTCCGAACGCCTGTCGAGGGAGCAGCGGCCGGATGTCTTTTTGGCCGAGCCGGTGGGAAGCTGCACCGATTTGAAAGCCACGGTGGATTACCCCCTGCGGCGCATGTACGGCGGCAACTACCGGATCGCTCCCCTGAGCGTGATGGTGGACCCGGTTCGGGCCCTGCGCGTTCTGGAGTTGGAGCCCGGAAAGTCTTTCTCGTCCAAGGTGGTCTACGTCTACCGCAAGCAGTTGGAGGAAGCCGACATCATCGTCATCAACAAGATCGACCTCCTCGGCCCCCAACGCCTGGAGCGGCTTCGGCAGGAGTTGAAGGAGTCATTCTCCTCCGACCGGGTGCTGGCTGTTTCCGCGCGCCAAGGCACAGGGATGGAGGAATGGTTCGAACAGATCACCCGGCCCCGGAACTGCACCCGGGGGGACCTGGAAGTGGATTACGATACCTACGCCGAAGGAGAGGCGCTGCTCGGTTGGCTCAACTGCAGCCTGCGGGTGGAGGCTGCCTCTGCCTTTGACGGCAATGCCCTTCTGCGTGAGGCGATGACGGCCATCCAGCGACGCTTCCGATCCCGGGAAGTCGCCCACTTGAAGATGACCTTGACTCCTGACGAACAGGGTCACGACATCGGGGTGGCCAACCTGCTCGGGAGCGATGCCGCTCCCGAGCAGTCCCATGTGTTGCAAGAGCCCCTGAGGGCCGGGGAACTCATTGTCAACCTGCGGGCGGAGGCCGACCCGGAAGCCTTGCGGACCCTGGTTCAGCACGTTCTCCAGGCCATCGGCCGGAACAATGGACTGTTGATCGAGGTCGAGCACCTGGAGGCTTTCCGCCCGGCCCGGCCCACGCCCACCCATCGGCTGCGGGCAGCGGAGTCCGGACTGGCGGCCCCACAGGCCGCTCCCGCTTGAATATGGCAAACAGTCACGATGCCAACAGGGCGGATCACGCAACCCCGGGAGCGGTGACGCCGCAGCCGGCGAAAATCCTTTACTGTCGTTGCGCCTACGCCAAGGTGATCGCTCCAGATGTCAAGGACGAAGTCCTTCGAGGACTCACCCGGTCGGGAGTTGCCTTTGAGGCCGTTCCCGATCTGTGCGAGATGTCGGCTCGGCGCGATCCGGCGCTCAAGCGGCTGGCAGCGGAGGATGGAATCAAGATTGCAGCCTGCTATCCACGAGCCGTAAAGTGGCTCTTTTCAGCCGCTCAGGCACCGCTGACTAAAGATCCGGTTGACATTCTGAACATGCGTGTCGACAGTGCCGGAACGGTCGTTGAACGTCTCCTCGAAGGGAATTCGAAAGCGGAGAAATTGTCGTGATCGCTCCCAAGTCGCCTCTCCGGATCGGGCTCTACCAGAACGGCGGCCGGCCCCTGCCGGGCGACGGCCGGCAGTACGACCTGACCCGCAGCCTTCTGGACAGAGGCTATGCGGTATCCGTCATCCGCTCCGACAGCCAGGTCGGAAACATCCAGGGTGGCGCCTGGCTGCTTCTGGGATGCTTCGGCAAGGATGAACCGCTTCCCGCCATGGGGAACGGGAACGGGGGCCAGGTCCATTTCCGGGACATCGAGGGTCTGGAAACCTCCCAGATTCTGGATGTCGTGGAGGAAGTGCGCGGTGACACCGAGCTGCCCGGTCCCGGCGGCTGGAAGCCCTGGTTTCCGGTGATCGACTACAACCGCTGCACCAACTGCATGCAGTGCCTGAGCTTTTGTCTCTTTGACGTCTACGGCGTACACGAGGACAAGATCCAGGTCCAGAACGAGAGCAACTGCAAGACCGACTGCCCCGCCTGTTCCCGCGTCTGTCCCGAGGTGGCCATTCTCTTCCCCAAGTACAAGAGCGGCCCCATCAACGGCGACGTGGTCCGGCAGGAGGACATCCAGCGCGAGGCCATGAAGGTGGACATCTCGGCCCTGCTGGGCGGGGATCTCTACGGCTCCCTGCGGCAGCGCCAGACGGAAGCCCGACAGCGCTTCTCCACCGAGCGGGACGAGTCGCGAGCCCTGCTGGAGCGCAAGAAGTGCCTGCGCAAGCTGAAGAAGGATTTTGACATCCCCGACGAGGTCTTGATGAGCCTGCCCTCGGCCGGCGATATCCAGGAGCGGGCCGAACGAGCCAAGGCGAAGCTGGCTGCCCGCCAGGAGCGTTCTCAGACCGTGAAGGACAGCCGGCCGGCTCCCACCGAAGACGACTGGGGAATCTAGTGTCCTGTTTCAGAAATAAAGTTACCATCTCCGATGGAGGTTCCACGGCCTGATGTTGACCACGATGCTCTCCTTTGGCTATCGGATGGTGCGAACCACCGACGCCCGCCTACTGTGGAAGATCGGATACAACTTCGGATACAAGGGCATCCGTTCGGTTCAGCGGTTCAAGGCCCGGCTCAAGCAGGGGCAGACCTTTCCCCCGTTTCTCTACGTTTCCATTACCAATAGCTGCAACCTCCGCTGTCAGGGGTGCTGGGTCGACGTCGACAAACCACAGTCGCTGATCAGCTTCCAGGACATGAACCGATTGATCGGGAACGCCAAGAAGCATGGGAACAGCTTCTTCGGGATCCTCGGCGGCGAGCCCTTCCTCCATCCCGACCTCATTGCCATCCTCAAGGCTCACCCCGACTGTTACTTTCAGATCTTCACCAACGGGCACGCCATCACCGACAAGATGGCCGCCGACCTCCGCAGCGCCGGCAACGCCACGCCTCTGGTCAGCGTGGAAGGGACCGCATCCGTCAGCGACGTGCGGCGTGGGCGCAAGGGCGTCCTGAACCGCACCCTGGCCGGCATCGAGGCCTGCCTGCGGCACCGATTGATCACCGGAGTGGCCACCAGCGTCTGTCAGAGCAACTTCGACGACCTGGTCCGGGAGTCCTGGATCGACACTCTCATCGACAAGGGGGTGCACTACACTTGGTTCCACACCTATCGGCCTGTCGGTCCTGTCGCCAATCCCCAGCTCGCCCTGACCGCCGAGCAGGGGCTTCAACTGCGGCGGTTCGTGCTGGACATGCGCAACCGCAAGCCGATCGGAATCGTGGATGCCTACTACGACGACCGGGGAGAGGCGCTCTGTCCCGCGGCCACCGGGATCAGCCACCACATCAGTCCCTTTGGCGACGTGGAGCCCTGCCCCGTAGTTCAGTTCGCCAACGAGTCCATCCAGGACAACCAGGGGGACCTGTTCAAGACCATGACCGAGTCTCCCCTGCTCGAGGATTTCCGGCGGACGGCCGCCCGGGCTACCCAGGGCTGTATCGTGTTGGAACGGCCCGATCTGCTCAAGCAGGTGGTGGAGCGCAACGGCGCTCGGGACACCACCCTGCGGCAGAGGGCCATGCCGGAGCTGGAGCAGATGGAATCGAGGCCCAGCCAGTACAATCCGGACAACGAGTTCCCGGAAGAAAACTGGGCCTATCGCTTCGCCAAGAAACACTGGTTTTTCGGATTTGGAGCCTACACCTGAAACGGGCCAGAGGCCAGGAGGGAGTCACCAGCATGATCCGGAAGGTAACGGATGATCTCAGGAGGGCGCCGGATTCCGGGAACGGGGTTCTGCTGGCGCTCCCGGCCAAGGTCCCCAAGCAGGCCTATCGCCCCGCCCAGTCCAATATTCCCGATGACAAGCAGGTCCGGGTCTTTCTGAAGAAAGTCGTGGCCGATCATGTCCGCGCGGCGGGGGCGGTGCCGCCGCTGGCCATGGACGAACTGCGGGAGCATGCCGGCGCCGTGCTCAAGGCGGCCGGGCTGGACAGCAAATACCGGGACTACGCGGCCATCCTGGTCAGCAACGAGGCCTGGCGAGATACGTTGGCCCAGATCCCCTACGACCGCCGCCTGCTGCTGCTACCCAAGTGCCTGCGGGTGGAAGAGCGCTGTCCTGCGCCCTTCGACGAGTTCGGGCTGCTCTGCAAGGAATGCGGGCTCTGCTCGATTCAGGACCTGTCGGTGGAGGCGGAGCGGTTGGGCTACGCCGTGCTGGTTGCGGAGGGCTCGGCCATCGTGCGGCAGATGATCGAGACCGGCAAGATCGAAGCGGTGGTGGGGGTCAGTTGCATCAATGTGCTGGAGAAGTGCTTCCCCCACATGGAAGCGGCGGCCGTGCCGGGAATGGCCATTCCGCTGCTGCAGGACGATTGCGTGAACACCACCGTGGACCTGGACTGGGTCTGGGACCTGATTCACCTGACCGCCGACGACAAGACCTATCGCCTCGACCTGGACGGGCTCAAGAGCGAGGTTCAGAGCTGGTTCCGCAAGGAGTCGCTGGCGGAGCTGCTGGGTGAACCGTCGGAGGAAACGGCCGTCATTGCCCAGGATTGGCTGGCCAAGGCCGGAAAGCGCTGGAGACCCTATCTGGCCACCTGCACCTATATGGCGCTGCAGAGCCACCGCCAGGAGGCCGCTCCCCAGGCCTCTCCCGAGCTGAAGAAGCTGGCGGTGGCCATTGAATGCTTCCACAAGGCTTCCCTGATCCACGACGACATCGAGGACGGAGACCTGGAACGCTACGGCAGCCCGGCGCTGCACGCCGAGGTCGGGGTGCCGGTGGCTCTCAACGTGGGGGACTTCCTGCTGGGAGAGGGCTACCGGCTGATCTCGGAGCTTGCCATCGATCCGGCCGTTCAGGTCGAGATGCTGCGGCTGGCCTCGGACGGCCACCTGACCTTGAGCCGCGGGCAGGGTCTGGAACTCTGCTGGGCTCGGAATCCCAAGCCTCTCTCCTCCCTGCAGGTGCTGGACATCTTCCGAAAGAAGACAGCGCCGGCCTTCGAGGTGGCGTTGCGTCTGGGCGCCTGCCTGGGGGGCGCCGACGAGGAAACCCATTCCGTGCTGCGCCAGTACAGCCAGTCGCTGGGCATCGCCTATCAGATTCGCGACGATCTGGAGGACTACGATGGGACCGGCGATTCGAACGACCTGGAAGCGCTGCGCCCGTCGCTGATGCTGGCCATTGCCCACAAGCGCGCCCTGCAGGGCCGCGAGAAGGATCTCATTGCCTCCCTCCTTCGCATGGACTGTCGTTACTCCCAGGTATCCGCCGAGGTCCAGCGAATCCTGGCCGAACGCGGCGTTACCGAGAAGGCCCAGGAACTGCTGGAAGCCTACAAGGAAGAGGCGGTTCGTTCGCTGCGCTTTCTCTCCAACCCGACACTGAAGGGATTGCTGCGCCGGGTGGTGGGCAAGATCTTCGGCGAGCAGTTCATCGAGGGCTACTGCAGTGAGTTTGAGGCTCGAAATGCTGCAGGTCGCGCGGCTGGCCCCCAACCTGCTGTGCGAAGCCACTGAGCGGGTCGACGACTTCCTGCGGAACCAGATCAATCCGGACGGAGGATTCCGGGACCGTGCCGGCCACAGCGATCTCTACTACACCGTCTTCGGCCTCGAGGGCCTGATCGCGCTGCGCCGGCAGCCGCCCTATGCGCGGATACGCCCGTTTCTGGAAGGCTTCGGGGACGGTGAAGGTCTGGACCTGGTCCACCTGGCCTGCCTGGCGCGCTGCTGGGCGGCTCTTCCTCCCGGCAGCCTCCCATCCCGAACCGGCCGGCGCCTGGCTGAGCGGCTAGAGGCCTTTCGAACCCGGGACGGGGGATACGCTCCCACCCCGGCCAGCCCCTCGGGAACCGTCTACCACGGCTTTCTGGTGCTGGGGGCTCACCAGGACCTGGGAGTTCCCCTCCCCGACCCGACGGGGTTGGGGCGCTCGGTGCAATCGCTTCAGTTGGACAGCGGAGGCTTTGCCGGCCGCCCGGGACTGCCGGCGGCCTCGACTCCCAATACCGCGGCTGCCCTGACCCTTCTCCGGCAGCTCGGAACCCCTGCCCTGCCCGGAGGCTCCGCCTGGCTGTTGGGTCAGGCCTGCCCCGACGGCGGCTTTCGCGCGGGCGAGGGTACTCCCATCCCCGACCTGCTGTCTACCGCTACTGCGCTGCATGCCCTTGCCGGAATGCAGGTCTCCTTCGAGCACCTCAAGGAACCCACGCTGGACTTCCTGGATACGCTCTGGACCAGCCGGGGAGCCTTCTACGGAAACTGGACCGACGACACGGCCGACTGCGAATACACCTGGTACGCCCTGCTCGCCCTGGGCCACCTGAGCCTGTGAGGCCCAGGCGCGGGTTGCCCCCCGGGAGCGCGGGCGTCCCGCCCGCAACCCTTTCCTGCAAGAAAGATTCCATCCAGCGCCAATCCCTTGAAAATCAAACCAACCCCACCGTGTGCAAGATTGCCGATCAAGATGAACGTATGGGAAACCGCCGTGGTGCCAAGGCCTTGATATTAACGTGGCGGTTGAATGGCCATATAATACTATTATGGCCGTCACAACTATCAAATCGACCTACTCGCTGGATGTCGAATCCGTGCGCACGCTGGAGGCGTTGGCACGCCACTGGAAGGTGTCAAAGTCCGAAGTGTTGCGCCGGGCGCTGCGAATTGCGGCAAGGGAGGAAGGACCGGGTAAGAGCCCCACGAGGTCTCTCGACCAATTACAGGCCTCTCTGCGTGAGCGAAGCCTCAATCTGGCTCGGTGGGCGCGGGACGTGGACCACGAACGCCACGCGGCAGCACGGCGCCTGCCTCTCCCGTTGCCATGATTCATTTCAAGAGCAGGCTTCTGATGCGGCGGGTAGGCGAGGTAAGTCTGCTGGGGTTCGGCTGCGGATGCCTGTATCTGTAACGAATCGCCTACATTGACAACCTACGTCGGTTGGTCATCCCCCCGGGGAGCGCGGGCGTCCCGCCCACACCTTCTTCCAACAAACAGCCCCCATCGACCTCCACTCCCTTGCAAAGCGCGCCAAATCCCCCCCTTTCGGGGAGTCCTTCCATGCACCTTACTGTCAACCAGAATCGACCGATTTGTACCGCAGGCCAGCGGGTGGCTATTGAAGGTTTGAAAACCGTAGAATAGCGGCTGCGTGAAATCGGTCCGCCAACAACGTCAGGGTTTGCACGTGCGACTCGAAGACCTTAAACCGCAATGTGCCGTTCGGGGGGTGCATCCCGACGGCGTGGTTACAGTGGTCGGCGTGAAATGGTTTGGCTCGGAGGCTCTTGAGCTGACTTACAAGACGCCGGACGGTGCCGTAGCAAACCAGTTGCTTTATCGCTCCAACGAGACGGAACTCGATCTGGCCGCCGAAGGGAGGCCATGGAGCTTTGACGGTGACGGTGCACTGTTTCGACTGGTGTCGGAAGCCCAGCGCATCCGCCTGGCCCACTTGTTCGACCCCGTGCTGGCAGTCCATACGTCGGTGGTTGATCCGCTGCCCCATCAGATCACGGCCGTCTACGAGCAGATGCTGCCGCGCCAGCCGCTGCGCTTTCTGTTAGCCGACGACCCGGGTGCTGGCAAAACCATCATGGCAGGGTTGCTGATCAAGGAGTTGATCGCCCGCGGTGATCTGGAGCGGTGCCTGGTCGTATGCCCCGGCAGCCTCGCCGAACAGTGGCAGGACGAGCTCTACCGCCGGTTCCAGTTGCCGTTCGATATCCTGACCAATGACAAGCTCGAAACCTCGCGGACTCAAAACTGGTTTCTGGAGACAAAACTGGTCATCGGTCGTTTGGACAAGCTCGCACGCGACGAAGAGGTGCAGCAGAAGCTTCGGGTTCCGGATGCTGGTTGGGACCTGGTGGTGTGCGATGAGGCCCACAAGTTGTCGGCTACTTTCTTTGGCGGCGAGATCAAGTACACCAAGAGGTACCGGCTGGCGCAGCTCCTTTCGGGCTTGACACGCCATCTTCTGCTGATGACGGCCACCCCCCACAACGGCAAAGAGGAGGACTTCCAGCTCTTCCTGGCTCTGCTCGACCCAGATCGCTTTGAGGGACGCTTCCGTGACGGCGTTCACACAGCCGAGGTTTCTGACCTGATGCGGCGCATGGTCAAAGAGCGGTTACTGAAGTTTGACGGCAGACCCCTATTTCCCGAGCGGATCGCCTACACCGTGCCCTATCGTCTCTCTGACGACGAAGCCCAACTGTATGCCGAGGTGACTGCCTATGTCCGCCAGGAGTTCAACCGGGCGGATACTCTGGCCAACGCCAAGCGGGCCGGCACCGTGGGATTCGCTCTGACCATCCTCCAGCGGCGTCTGGCTTCCTCACCCGAAGCCATCTATCAGTCATTGCGCCGGCGCCGCGAGCGATTGGAAGGCCGCCTGACCGAGCTTGAGCTGCGCCAGCACAGGGGCCAGCCGTCCCCTACCGGTGGCTTCACGGCACCGGAGTTGGACCCCGATGACGTTGATGATCTTGAGGATGCCCCGGAACAGGAGGTCGAAGACACCGAAACACGAATCCTGGGGCAGGCGACCGCGGCACGCTCCATCTCGGAACTGAAGGCAGAGATCGAGACCCTGAGGCGGCTGGAAGCACTGGCTTTGGATGTCCGCCGGGCGGGCCAGGACACCAAGTGGCGTCAACTGGTCAGCTTGCTCGATGCCATCTTCGCCGGGATCGGTCAGGCAGGTAAGGTCGGTGAACGGGAGCCCTCCTACAGCGGCGTAGTTCGACCGGTGAAACCCT
Organism: Terriglobia bacterium; assembly: GCA_963665655.1. Taxonomy (GTDB): domain Bacteria; phylum Acidobacteriota; class Terriglobia; order Versatilivoradales; family Versatilivoraceae; genus Versatilivorator. The sequence goes on along the minus strand of OY762429.1, from coordinate 17,372 downwards.
CCCTTCACCAAAAGCTGGTGCTCTTTACCGAGCACCGAGACACGCTGAGCTACCTGGAGGAGCGCATCACCACCCGACTGGGCCGCCAAGGGGCAGTCGTGGTCATTCATGGCGGTATTGCTCGCGACCAACGGCTGGCGGTGCAGGAAGCCTTCCGACATGATCCGCAGGTGCAGGTGCTGCTGGCGACCGACGCTGCCGGAGAAGGCATCAACCTGCAACGCGCCCACCTGATGGTCAACTACGACCTGCCCTGGAATCCCAATCGGCTGGAACAACGGTTCGGCCGCATTCACAGGATCGGCCAGACCGAGGTCTGCCATCTATGGAACTTGGTGGCCGAGGATACACGGGAGGGCGACGTTTACCGCAGGCTGCTGGAAAAACTGGAACAGGCTCGTCAGGCCCTTGGCGGGCAAGTGTTTGACGTGCTCGGCAAGCTGGAATTTCAGGGCCGGCCGCTGCGCGAGCTGTTGCTCGACGCCATCCGCTACGGCGAACAGCCGGAGGTGAGGGCCCGTCTCGACACCGCCGTTGATCAGGCGCTCGACCGAAACGCGCTCCAGGAACTGCTTGAAGAACAGCAACTCGTCCACGATGCCATGGATGCCACCAGGGTGCAGCGGGTGCGTGAGGCGATGGAACGTGCCGAGGCCCGGCGCCTACAACCGCACTATATCGAGTCCTTCTTCCGGGAGGCGTTCCGGCGGCTTGGCGGGGCGGCCCGCCAGCGCGAAGCACGTCGCTTTGAGGTAACCCACGTCCCGGCGGCGGTCCGTAACCGTGTTCCTGGTATTGGGAGCGGAGATCCAATCCTGTCGCGCTATGAACGGATTGTATTCGAAAAGTCACTGGCGGCGGTGCCTGACCAGCCATTGGCGGCTTTCGTCTGCCCCGGACACCCGTTGCTCGACTCCGTCATTGACCTGACGTTGGAACGTCACCGCGACCTGCTGAAAAGAGGTTCGGTCCTGGTCGACGAGCGCGACCACGTCACCGCGCCCCGCCTACTCTTTTTCATCGAGCATGCACTCCAAGACGGCCACACGACCTCCACTGGCCAGCGACGGATCATTTCAAAGCGGATGCTCTACGTCGAGATTGAGGCCGAAGGCATATCGCGCCACCTGCACTATGCACCCTATCTAGACTTCCGGCCGTTGGCCGGCGACGAGCCCCGGATCAAGGCCATCCTCGAACGGGACGAGTGTGCCTGGATCAGCCGGGATCTGGAGCAGACCGCACAGGCCTACGCCGTCGCCCGGGTCGTCCCGGAACATCTGGCGGAGGTTCGAGACGCGTCGTTATCCCTGATCCGAAAGACCGAGCAAGCTGTGAAGGACCGTCTCACCAAGGAGATATCCCATTGGGACAATCGCGCCGAGCAGCTCAAACTGGACGAGGCGGCCGGCAAAACCGGCGCCAGGCTCAACTCCGGAGAGGCACGCCGGAGGGCAGACTTGCTGCAGCTTCGTTTGCAGAAGCGTCTGGCGGAACTAAAGCGCGATGGGCAGATCTCGCCGCGCCCCCCGGTGGTGGTTGGCGGGGTGTTGCTCGTGCCCCGAGGTCTGCTCGACAAAATGGCTGGACGTGCTGCGCCGCCCGTCGATACTCAATTGTCTGCCGCCCGGGCGCGTGCCATTGTTATGGAGACCGAGCGCAGACTGGGCTTCGAACCGACCGATCGCGAGCTCGAGAAGCTTGGCTACGACATCGAAAGCCGCGTGCCCGCCACTGGAAAGCTTCGGTTCATCGAGGTCAAGGGGCGGAGGAGCGATGCCGAGACCATCACCGTCACCCGTAACGAGATCCTGTACTCATTGAACAAGCCGGAGGACTTCATCCTGGCAATCGTGGAGTTCTGTGCCGGCGACACCCACCGGGTGCACTACCTCCGGCAGCCCTTCCGCCGCGAACCGGATTTCGGCGTGACCAGCGTCAACTACAACCTGCAAGATCTGGTGAAAAGAGCAGAGGCTCCACGCTAAGACCGGCGGGCTCCGCGGTCCCAACAAAACTCCGGGGAATGTTGCACGATACTTTGGGGTAGACTACTTCCGACATGGCAATCACCAACCACGAGAGGGTCGGTAAGGCCCTCGATCTGCTGAAGTCAGGCCTTGGACCGTTCGTCGACCGAGAGTTGCATGGCGCCCTCGAAGCGCAACGGCTTTCACCGGATGTACTGCGACCCTTCAGGAACGATCCCAGGGTTGGAGACCGGCCACTGACCGAGTGGGACGTGGCCATGCTCCTCAAATTGATGTGGGAGACGTGGAACGAGCTGTTCCGCCCGATCCTTGGACCGGCCGAGCGCGGCTTCGTTGGTGAGTTGCGGGGGCATCGAAACCGCTGGGCCCACCAGGAAGCTTTTTCCAGCGACGATGCCTACAGGGCTCTGGACACGGCCGGCCGGTTACTGACGGCTATCTCGGCAGCGCAAGCGTCTGAGGTCGAAAAGCTCAAAATGGAGCTGCTTCGTGTCCGCTTCGATGAGCAGACCCGCGGGGAACGACGCAAGCAGGCCAGTCTCGCCATCGAAAGCGCAGCCAGCACCCTGAAGCCATGGCGCGATGTGGTTACGCCGCACTCCGACGTCGCCAGCGGACGCTATCAGCAGGCGGAGTTCGCCGCTGATCTCTGGCAGGTGCACCTCGGGGAAGGCACTGATGAGTACCGTGACCCGGTGGAGTTCTTCCGGCGAACCTATCTGACCGACAGCCTGAAAGGAATGCTCATCAGCGCGGTACAGCGGCTGGCTGGCGGAGGCGGCGATCCGGTCGTGCAGTTGCAGACCAATTTCGGCGGCGGCAAGACCCATTCCATGCTCGCACTCTACCACCTCTGCTCGGGCATTCCTCCGAGCGATTTGACAGGTGTGGATTCACTGGTGCAGGATGCCGACATGTCGGCGCTGCCGCGAGTCCGACGCGTCGTCCTGGTGGGCAATCGCGTTTCACCGGGCAATCCGGTCACCAAGCCGGACGGCACGGTAGTCCGGACCCTTTGGGGAGAGTTGGCGTGGCAGTTGGGTGGCTCCGCCGCCTATGCGCTCATCGCCAAGGACGACGAGTACGCCACTAGCCCCGGAGACAGGCTACGGCAGCTTCTGATCGACTACGGCCCCTGCCTGATTCTGATCGACGAGTGGGTTGCCTACGCGCGCCAGCTTCACGATCAGAGCGACCTTCCCGCGGGGAGCTTCGAGACGCAGTTCACCTTTGCGCAAGCCTTGACCGAATCGGTCAAGGCTGCCGGTAATTCCCTGCTGGTCGTCAGCCTCCCCGCCTCCGACTCCACCGCTTCGCCCCACGCCCAGGCTGACGATATCGAGGTCGGTGGGCAGCGCGGGCGTGAGGCACTCGACCGTCTGCGCAACGTTATCGGGCGGGTCGAATCCTCCTGGCGGCCGGCCAGCGCCGAAGAGGGGTTCGAGATCGTGAGGCGGCGGCTGTTCGAGCCTTTTATCGAGTCGGCCCAGTTCAGGGATCGTGACGTGGTGGCGCGTTCTTTCGCCGAGCTCTACCGTCACCAACACCAGGAGTTTCCCCCGGAGTGCCGTGACGCCGGCTACGAAAAACGAATCAGCGCTGCCTATCCCATCCATCCGGAGATCTTCGACCGCCTCTACAGTGACTGGTCGACTCTGGTAACTTTCCAGCGAACCCGCGGGGTGCTAAGGTTGATGGCAGCCGTTATCCACAGCCTTTGGCAGAAAGGCGACCACAACCCGCTCATTTTGCCGGCCCATTTATCAATCGACGATTCGCGGGTGCAGTTCGAATTGACGCGGTACCTGCCCGAAAATTGGGTGCCGGTGATCGAGAAGGACGTGGACGGCCCTCAGTCCCTTCCCCTGCGGATCGACGGAGAGGTGGCGAACCTGGGGAAACGCTCGGCCTGCCGCCGAGTAGCCCGCACGGTTTATCTCGGATCGGCTCCGACCACTGGAGTGGCTCAGCGCGGTCTCGAAGACCGGCGCATCAAGCTGGGTTGCGTCCTGCCGGGCGAATCCCCGGCCGTCTTCGGGGATGCCCTGCGGCGGCTGGCCGCCGCGGCCACCTATCTTTACCAGGATGGCTCCCGCTACTGGTATTCCACCCAACCCACCGTCACCAAGCTGGCCGAAGATCGGGCCGAGCAGTTGCGGCGGAACCGGGACCACGTAGTCCAGGCGACCGGGGAGCGGCTTCGTACGGCTCTCCGCGACAGCGGTGGCTTCAGCCGCATCCATTGGGCGCCGCGGACTCCCTACGACGTGCCGGACGAACGGGAGGCAAGCCTGGTCGTGCTCGGCATCGAGCATCCATACCACCGAGGTTCCGAGTCCCCGGCGGAAGCTGCAGCCAAGGCGATTCTCGAGAGCCGGGGCGCTACGCCCAGGCTCTATCGAAACACGCTGGTGTTTCTGGCCCCGGATCAATCGCGGCTTCAGGACCTGGAGGAGGCCGTTTGCCGTCATCTGGCCTGGAAGTCGATTCTCGAAGAGCGCAACTTGCTCGATCTCTCGCCCCATCAGGTCAGACAGGCAGAGACCCAGCGGCAGGCCGCTGCCGAGGCTGTTACGGCCCGGCTGCCAGAGACTTGGCAGTGGCTCTTGACGCCGGTTCAGGCAGGGCCGGCTGATTCGGTGACCTGGGAGGCGGCCCGGCTGGCGGGACAGGGGGCATTGGCCGATCGGGCGGCTCGCCGATTGAAGAGCGACGATCTGCTGGCGACGAGCTTTGCCGGCACCCGCCTTCGGATGGAGCTCGACCGGGTGCCGCTGTGGCGTGGCGATCATGTGGCGGTTCGCCAGCTCGTGGAGGACTTCGCAAGCTACCTGTACCTGCCGCGTCTTCAGGCTCCGTCCGTGCTTCTTAGGGCCGCGGCCGACGGCGTAGCGTTGCTGACTTGGCAACAAGAGGCGTTCGCTTACGCGGACAGCCTGGACGAGGTAAACGGCCGCTATCGCGGCCTGCGAGGCGGGCAGGTAATTACTCTCATGGATTCGGATGCGGCGGGACTGCTTGTCAAGCCGGATGTCGCTCGCCGGCAGCTCGACGCCGCGGCGGACGAACCCGGCGGGTCCCCTAAGCCAGTGGACGGAGACGACACCGCCGGAACCGGCGGAGGGGCCGGGCATGCCTCTCCGCCTCCGCCCGACCCGAGACCGACGCGCTTCCACGGCAGCGTATCACTCGACTCCACCCGCACCGGCCGGGACGCCGGCCGCATCGCCGAGGAGGTCATCACCCACCTGGCCGGATTGGTCAAAGCCAAGGTGAAGGTGACTCTGGAGATCGAGGCCGAAATTCCCGAAGGCGCTCCCGACCAGGTAGTACGGACCGTAACCGAGAACAGCCGGACACTCAAGTTCAACAGCCACGGGTTCGAACTGGAATAGCTGAATCGGACCGTCGGCAGCCAATTCGAGCTTTCATTAGATTGTAGGAGACAGATCGTAGCAATCGCCGAGAATTTGGGTCTTGCCTCGGTTTGGGTCGTGATCCTGGCCCAGGTCGCGGAGGCTGCGTTGTCGAACCGTCGGCGGACACGGACGGGCGGCGATTCTGTGGTTGGACTGTTACCAATGCTCTGCAAGGCGTGACGTATGATCTATAGTGACAAGTGCTGAACTGGTAGTCCTCCCCGCAGAAAAATTTTATGGGACGGAGGTCCCCAATCAGGGCGAGAAGGCGCCTCAAATCGGATGCCAGATCGTTGTCCATCTATCTGGATTTGTCGCAATAATAGGCACCACATTCCACTGAAAAATCTCCGTAGCGTACTGCAACTCAGACTCCCGGGCTGCTCACGTGATATTCTCAAGAATGTTGTTCGTTGAGACGTCGGAGTTTAGCAAGCGTCTACGGTTGTACCTGGATGACCAAGACTACGCGGCGCTGCAGGCATTTCTCGGTGCCCGTCCCAGCGCTGGTGACATCATTCGCGGTTCAGGCGGCATACGGAAGATCCGTTGGGGATCAAAAGGCCGTGGCAAGCAGGGCGGCATACGGGTCATCTACTATTGGGCTGTTGCCGAGGAACACATCTATCTGTTGACGCTGTACAGCAAGAGAGTGAAAGACGACCTGACGCACGCTGAGTTGGCGGCGTGGCGGAAGATCGTCGAGGATATCGAGAATGACTGAACGTAACGTTGCCGCCGAAGTCATCAAGAGTCTCCAGGAGGTTCGGGAGCACCGATCCGGCAAGCGCGAGCTTCGCGAGACCCTTATCGAGGCGACACCGCTGTCCGCGCTCTCCCATGAGATGATCGAGAGAATTCGCCAGAACCTTGAAGACTCAGGAGGGTCAGTCTACCAATCGCTTCCGGGGCTTGTTGCCCGTGAGACAGCACCCGGCTGTAGCGGCGAGAATGGCAAATTGAACATTGAACGATTGACTGAGCGCCTGAGGCAATTTGAAGCGTTACGTAACGAGGACGGAGTGCGGACGGGCGTTGTAGACAGCATTCGACCCGAACATGCGGACGAGTGGCCGGCGGTACTCGATGCCTCTGTCCGAGACGTGCTGGCCGCCGACGGCGCCGGGCGACCATACCGGCATCAGTTCGAGGCCGTCAGGCAATCGCTGAACGGCGCTGATGTCGTGCTGGAATCGCCGACCGCGAGTGGCAAGACTATTGCTTTCACTGCACCAATGCTGCACGAGCTGAAGCGAAATCCTGGTTCATTCGCACTGATGATTTATCCGATGAAGGCGTTGGCATTCGATCAGCGAGCGCAGATTCTGGGCCTCTGCCGGCCGTTAGGCAAGGATGCATGGTTCTTCGACGGGGATACTGACAGGGAATGGAGAAAAATATTGAAATCGAGCCCGCTACCGATTCTCATGACCAATCCGGAGACGCTGAACATGTCTTTCCTAGGTTGGAAGGAGCAGTGGGCAAAGTTCCTTAAGAATCTGCGGTATGTGGTCATTGATGAAATGCATGAATATCGGGGGTTTTTCGGCGGAAACATGGCACTTTTGTTGCGGCGGTTCTTCCTGCACCTGAATCGCATTGGTGCATCCCCAAAGCTGTTTCTGTCAACCGCCACCTGCGAGAATCCCAAGGAGCATGCCTGGAACCTCACCGGGCGGAAGGCGGAAGTCGTGTCCGCCCGAGGAGTGCTACGTCCACGGCGGCATTTCATTTTTGTTAATCCGAGTATTCGCGACTTCAAGTATCGAGACATTCTGCAGAGGCGCGTGGAGCAGGCCGCACTCGCAGTGCTCACAGAAGGTTTGCAGGTGCTTATCTTTTGCCCGACCAAGAAGTTTCTTGAGGATGCGTATCGAAAGTGCCGGGCAAGGGCAGAAGAGCTGGGGTTCGACCCGAACAGAGTATCGCCGTTTCACGCTGACCTCAAGGCGGACGACCGTCAGGATATCCAACGGAGGATCAAGAATGGCGAAATCAACTTGGTGTTTACGACTAACGCGCTGGAATTGGGCCTGGATATAGGGGGCATGGATGGTGTCATACTAGTCGGCTTCCCCGCCAGCATCATGTCTGCCTGGCAGCAGATCGGTCGCGCCGGGAGGAGTTGGGACAAGGACGCCTTCGTGTTGTTGTATGCGCTGAACGACCCGATCGACAGATTCTTCGTGGGCAATCTCGACGCCTTCTTGAACAAACCCTTCGACGAACTCGTGGTGGATCCGAACAATGAGGAACTAATCGAAAGACACCTTGGGCCGCTTGCATACGACTCGGACGGTCACTTGCGTGCGTCGGACAAAGACATCCTTGGCGCAGCCTTCTACGTTGCGGCCAGGAAAGGAATGGGAAGGCCGGCGGGGGGAACCTACAGACCGCATGCGACATTGAGCATGCGGGGCAACTTTGGCCAATCGTTCGCGCTTAAAAGCGGCGCCGAAGAACTCGGACAGATCTCGGTGATGCGACGGTTCCGTGAAGCCTACATCGGAGCGGTCTTCACCTTTTTTGGGAAGAAATACCGCGTTCATTCCCACGAGGCGGACGCCGTGGTCTTGACGGACGTCGATCCGCACCTCAAGACCGAAGCAGGGTTTTTCACGGCGTTGACGACGAAAGACATCTACGACGGGCGCGGATACGGACGGTTCGCGGTCTATTACGGCTCTCTGAACGTCGTGATGAACTTCACCGGTTACAAGCTGGTGGATGAACGCAGTGGCGAACCAATTGATAAGGGCGGCGGTGGCGAAGCGCACTATGAGAACAATTTGCATGCATTCTGGATCAACGCGTGGCAAAACGACGACGCTCGTGCAGGGATAGGTGCGCTTGAGCATCTGATTCGCGTCGGAGCGATGTTCGTCATTCCGGCAGATCGGTTCGACACCAGCACTCATTCGAAAGCTGGAGGTGAACCGACGGCATCGTATTACGAGAACTACTCGGGCGGCATTGGCGTAGCCAGGAAGTTGTTCGAGGTGTGGCCGAGGGCCTTGCAGAAAGGAATCGAGGTTGCCGAGAACTGCCCCTGCCGTTCCGGGTGTTCCAACTGCATCGAACCGGCGAAGTCTTACAATATAAGCAACACGGCCATTGAAAAAACGCGTGGCGTGGCACTGGCGAACGAACTGTTGGCATCGTTCGAGCGTGGACCTGACCACCAATTCCGTAACGGACGGATGGTAACGGTCTAAATAATCCATCGCGTCACTCGACCTTGGTATCAATAACTACCACGCTACGTGACCCGCTTCTAAATTCCCCACGATAAATGGACCGATTCCCGAGAGCCCTGTATTTTTCCACGTAGGTATTCGACCGAACTGCACCATCCGGGCGCTCGATCTGCCCCTCCCCAAACGGGCGACCTCACGAAGGATGATCGCAAGACAGTCGAGGCGTTTAGGCGAGCAGTTGAAAGAAGACGGCACGGACTCTCGGATGCCAACCCGTTACGTGAGGAGCGCGAAGAATAGGGGTAATTTATCCGAAAACGGACTGACCGACCACAATCCCTGTAGAATTCTCCTATAGATGCTCGTTTCCGGTGCGAGCGACTCAGAAATCCCAGGAACTCCCGCAAACAGGTGCCAAGCGCAACTTGACTCGGAAGAGTGTGGGCTGGTGGGGTTTCAATGGGCGGCACGCTATGTGAATGTCCGTCTGGCTGACAGCTAGTGTTGCGTTTTCAAATTGCGTTGACTTATTAAACAGCCAAAGGATTTCCCGAATAGGTCCATTCAAAGGGGCGCGCTTCGTCATTATAGGACTCGATGAAAGTCATCAGACGCTGGACCAGTTCCTGGCGGGACTTGAAGATACCCCGGCGAATGACCTTGCGAGTCAGGATGTTGAAGAAGATCTCGATCTGATTGAGCCAACTGGCGTGAGTGGGGGTATAGACCAGATGGAGTCGCTCTTGCCTGGCAGCCCAGGCGCGGGTTTTCTTGCTCCGGTGAGAGGAAGCGTTATCGACAATGACGTAGAGATCCTGGTCGGGGTATTCCCTCAGCAATCGACGCAGGAAGCGAATGAAGGAGTCACTGTTAGAGCGCCGGATGGATTGGCCCAGAACCTTGCCGCTATGCACTTCCAGGGCGGCCAGCAAGGAGGCGGTGCCGTTGCGTTTGTATTCGTGGCTGAGTCTCTCGACGCGATGAGGCTTCATGGGTAAACGCGGTTGGGTGCGGTCCAGGGCCTGGATGGAGGTCTTTTCGTCCACTGAAAGGACCACGGCGTTGTCGGGAGGGTCCAGGTACAATCCGACCACGGCCAGCATCTTCGGTTCGAACTCAGGGTCGTTGGAATGCTTCCAGTAGCGACAGCGATGGGGTTGAATCGATTCGGCTGCCAACACCGATTGCACCAAGGTGGGGCCGACCCCCAGGTGTTTGGCCAAGGTGCGTACGCTCCAATGAGTCCCCACCGAGGGCGGAGGGTCGGTGCAGGCGGTAGCGGCAATGCGGTGGCGGAGGGTGGCGTCATGGATTCGCTTGCGGCCCCTCCCGCTCTGATCGGCCAGTCCGCTCAGACCGGAGCGGGCAAAACGGCGGCGCCACTTGATCACCACCGGTTTGGAGACTCCCAAGGCCTGCTGGATCTGATCGTTACGCTGCCCCTCGGCAGCCAACAGCACAATGCGTGCACGCAACACATCCCGCTGGGCCGAGGTCGGGAAGCGCACCATGGTCTCCAAAATCTGGCGTTGCTCAGAATCAATTACGATTTGCGGTGCCCGACGTGCCATGACCACAATCATAAGTCACAGCATCTAATAAGTCAACTTATTTATTGAACGCAACACTAGGTTGTGCCGTTAAACAAAGCCGCTTGCTCAGCTGTTGTGGATCGGGCCAAGCGATTAATCTCCGGCCAGCTTTGGACGAGGCTGTTGTACGACAGTGCCTCAGCGGCACGCTTCTTTTGCTCACACAGCCTGTACAGGCGGTAGCAGAGTTCCCGGGCCGCCTCGGCCCTGCTGCCGAGCGCGGCTACAATTACTGCAGCGCCGGTTTCCCCCTTCGTTTCCAAGAGTCGGATCAGGTGGTGGACCGCCTCCCAGGTGGTCAGCCGCGCGTCGGCTTCTGGATTCCAATCGGCAGGAAGTTCTTTCGGAGTCAAGAGCCGCACGGTTCCACCCTGCGACGCAACGATGCCGGCCTCTACCATTCCTGTTACGCTCGTGTTTTTCGCTTTCGACAACGTTTCGGCGGTCCCGTAGTCACCGGTAGAAAAGCCATGCTGTTCGAACCAGGCCAGCGCCCAGCGGCTGTCGGCGTCGAAGTCGCCTTCCTGCTCGGCCAGCACCTCATCCAGAATGCGGTTGATCAGGGCCAAGGCTTCGCGAACCGATACTGATTTACCCGTCGCGTCGAGCACCTTGGCGTAGCGGGTGTATACCGCCATACCGGGACCGATGGCGGCCTGAGCGAGGTCGACCGGGGCGATGTTTCCCGTTTGCAGCAGGCGTAGCGCTTGCGGCAACTCGGAACGCAGGGTCGTCAAAAACTCCCGGCGGGTGGCGGTTGGTGCGTCAGCGGAACGCCTCCGACAGACGAGGACAATACTGGAGGCGAGGGCGTTGACACCGATACTGATGGAACGGGCACTTCGCTCAGTACGCATCGGCCACGTGCCACTAATCGCAAACCCCGACTTTATGACCGCTTCCAGAAATGTTTCCCAGCCGGTGCTGGTTGTCCCGGTGTCTCCTGTCGTCTCGGACTGCTTGAAGGCGTAGTAGACAGTAACTGGAAATCCAGGATGGGCCTCTTCGGATAGTCGGCGTATCGCTTGGGTCATGCCATCCAGGAAGAAGGTTTCTGCTGCCGTCTTGCTGGCGTGACGGTACGGGCTGGCTACCAGTTCCTCGACCTTTGGCACACCCAGCGTTGCAAACAGCTCTGGAAATACTGGCTTCAGTGTTCGACGCAGCCAGACATAAAAGAAATCGGACAGGTCGGCGTAACCAATGTTGTCGTAATAGGGAGGGTCTGTGGAAACGACGGTGCTGGGGACCAAGGCCTGAGTTTTTGCGTCTGCTTGCGCTGCCGATGCCACTTGTTCCCTGGGTAAACGGGAAAGTGTTTCCACTATCCAATTCAGACAGGCGCCCTGCCAGTTTCCACAGGACAAACTGAACGGATTTGCTTCGGCATAATCCCAGACCATAGGCAGGGCTTGGCGAGCGAATGTGCCGCGCGTCGCCTCAACGCCGTTCCTCCAACTAACAATGGTGGACCACGCATCCGCTGCCCTGCTTGCACTTAGTGCCAGATACACCGCAACCGCGTCAGCATACGCCGTTGCGCCTGTCCCACCGTCACGCAGTGGGCGCCCGTCGTCTGGCAGCCCGGCCGCTACGGCGTCGGTTCGGACGCACTCTATGGCCTCGCCCACCAAGTCGGAGAATGTCGACAGGGCGACGAGTTGGCGGGATGAAAAAAGGGCTCGCCACCGAGTCATACCGTACTCCTGAACACGAAAACCGAGGGCCCTCTCCGGCAAGAAAGTATCGGGAGCCCAGTTTGGAATCGCCTGAGTTGCTACCAGCTCTTGTGTAGCAGTAGGTGACAGATAGATGCGTTCGTGAACACCTTTAGCCACAATTGCCATCAGACGCACACCCATTCGCCCAGCCTTCGCCTCGGTTCGTAAGTAGTCGAAAGGCATTGGCGTCCCAGACATAAGACATAGGAAGGGGGTGCCGCTTCCACCGGATTTTGTGCCCTGCTTTCCCTTTCTTGGTTCTTCCGGCGTCCCGACTCTGACGGTGAATCGATATTCCTGGCCCTCGATCACCGGCTCGACGTAGGCTTCCTTTCCCGTCCTGGTCGACAGCATGAAGGTGGATGCCAGCGGTACTTCCACGTCGGCGAAGGCCGGGTTGGGGCTCTTCACCGTCCGTGCCCACAGCCAGGCGATCACCGTCAGCTTCCGGCCCAGGTACGGCTTCAGGTCGTGCCTCTCCCGTACCATCGCCGGGGTGATCTCGACTTTGGGGTACAGGTGCCCGATCCGCTTCTCCGCTTCGTCCCGCATCCATCGGCCGTAGTAGCGTATGTCGTCGGCCAGCCCTTGTGCCCCACGCCACGTTTTCGTAAACATCCTCGGCTCGCCCTGAGCCTCCGGGTTCACCGGTGGCCGCCCCGCGAATTTCGGAGGGATCTCGATCATGGCCTTGTTGATGAGGACCGCCACCGGGTTCAGGTCGCTGGCATGGGCTTCAAGGCCCAGCCGCTGGGCTTCAAGCGGCAGGGCACCCCCGCCGGCAAAGGGGTCGTGGAATGCCGGCAGCCGATGCCGGTCGAAAAGCTCGCCGGCACGAGGATGGCCGGCATTCTGGGCGCAGGCCCGCCGCCAACTCTGCCAGATCTCCGCCCGGGCCTGCTCCAGCAACGTCTCGTTGGTCGAGTTCTCCCACTGGACCAACTTCGTGAGGAGATCGAACAGCCGCCTGCGTTCCTGCTCCGCAGCAATCTCCCGTAACAACTGTCGCTCTTCCGTCGAACCCGCCTCCGCCTGTTTGCCCGATGCATGGCGTAGCCTGAGTTCTCGCTGCGCCTTTCGCTTCCTGGCCGGATCTGACAGCAGTACATCGACGTACTCGGACGGGTCATCGACCATCTGAGCGAAAATCACGGCCCGTGCTGCAGCAAGGGGGCGTCGTGCCCACCACAGGTGCAGCGTCGATGGATGCCCGTGCCGGATCGACTTCTCACGGGCCGCAGCTTTGTTGATGGCACCCAACGGAAGTGCTACTTCTATGAGTTTCTTGGTCAATTCGCATTCCCTGTAAGGCAAACGGGTATCTGCAGGCGGTTGGAATTATAACAGCAGCCGATGGGACCCCGCCTCGCGGTTCATGATTGTCCGGTCCTAATATGTCCAGGAAATCAGCACCTATAGGGGCAATTTCACCATCACTGGTGGTCGTCTGCACCGTCAGGTCGCTTGAGCTCACGTGCACAAGATTCAAATCAATTACAGGAGGAGCACTCATGTCCAATATCGTGTCGAGAGCCTACCCATGCGTCTTTCCCACCAGCGATGAAAAACCAAAGTTCGAGACCATTGCTGACGAGGTCTTTCACCGCTACCAACGCCACTGGAAGCCCCGCACACTTGCGGTAAATCGGGTTTACCTCCGTAATCAGATCCTGCCCTGGTTCCGCGGTCGAGCCATTGCCGACATCACGACCGGAGACGTAGAGCAGTGGTTCGCCACCCTCTATGCGACTCCTGCTGCAGCGAACCGGTCGCTCCCAATTCTCTCGGTGATTTTGCGCCAAGCTGAGATTTATGGTCATCGCCCCGAAGGCAGTAACCCCTGCAGAGGTCTGCGGCGTTACCGCGCGCGCGAAAGGGAAAGATTTCTAACGGTCAACGAGATCCATCGCTTGGGTACCGCACTGTCCTTGCAAGATGGTGTTGCACCTCTACCGTCGGCAGTTGTTCGCCTTCTGCTATTGACCGGTTGTCGCCACAGTGAGATCCGCACGCTTTGCTGGCCAGATTACCGCGAGGGGCATCTGTTCCTGCGCGACAGCAAGACCGGACCACGGACGGTCTGGCTGTCGTCTGCCGCCCGCCTGGTGCTCGACCGACTGCCGCGAACAAGCGGTTGCATCTTCCCTTCATCGACAGGCGCCGGTCACATATCAGCCGAAATCTTGTACGTTTTCTGGCGATCGCTACGCATGGTGGCCGATTTGCCCGACGTACGTTTGCACGACCTGCGTCACACCTACGCAAGCCTAGCTCTTCGTCAGGGTGAGACGTTGTTGACGATCGGCCGCCTGTTGGGTCACAGCGACCCGTCGACTACGCTCAGGTATGCCCATTTTGCTGACCAGATGGCTCGCGAGGCAGTGGAGACTGTCGGTGCCGCTCTGGAGGCCAGATGATGGGACTGCCGGCATTTCAGGAATTCATTGCAGGTCCATGGAAGACGGCTTGTTATGACCAATGCAAGCTATCGACCCGGATACGCATGGAAAGCGCCCTACGAACACAACTGCTCCCGACCTTTGGGGACTTACCGCTGGATCAAATCGATTCGTCCGCAGTGCACCTATGGTTCGACAGTTACAGTCAGACATCGCCGGGCGGAGCCAACCGCACACTGGACGTGATGCGCCAGATCTTCAGTTACGCCTGCCGGTGCGGCTATATCCAGTGCAATCCGACCCGAAGCGTAAAGGCGAACCCGCGCCGCAAATTGACGCGATTCCTGTCGCGGACCGAGATCGACCGACTCCATGCGGCACTGAATGCTCATCATGGACGGGAATCGGGGCGACAACAAGTGGAGATCATCCGCTTGCTTCTGTTGACCGGGTGTCGCAAAAGCGAACTCATACACCTGCGCTGGTCAGAGATCGACGGGAACGCTCTCCACCTGACCGACGGCAAGACAGGACCGCGATTGATTTTTCTGAACTCACAGGCCCGAGCGATCCTCATACGCCAGCCTCGGGCTGACAGTCCGTATGTCTTTCCTTCTCCGCATGACTCTGCAAAAAGCCGTTCGAAGGAATTGTCGCTCTGGCGAAAAGTTCGACGCAAGGCGGGAATCCAAGATGCGCGCCTGCACGACTTGCGCCATACATTCGCCAGCCATGCAGTGATGCAGGGGGTGCCACTGCCCGTGCTGTCCCGCCTGCTTGGGCACAGCCGGACACGGATGACTCTGCGTTATGCACATGTAAGCAACCGTGAAATCGAAGCGGCAGCCGAACGGATCGGAGTCGCCATCGCGTCGCTCCTGTTCGAAACGGGATCACAGCATGGGAACTCTTTCGGAAACCGGGATCCCAAAGCCAGCCTGGATCTTCGAGTGAAAACTGAAGCCAGGCGCGCGGGTGTCGGTCAAAGACCGTCAAGCCTTGCGTAATGGTCAGGCCGCGATATCGACATGACGCACTCCAGACTATAGACTGTGGTCGATCATTGGGATACTTGTTGAATTCCTGACTTTCCAACTTCGAGCGTTCACTGGGGACCACCGAATCTTAAGGCAGTGAGCGGGCCGACGGGTTCATGGTTGACCACTGATACCGGTCCAGACAACGCCAATCGCTTGAATTAGTCTCGCTGTGACCAAGAAACTCATAGAAGTAGCACTTCCGTTGGGTGCCATCAACAAAGCTGCGGCCCGTGAGAAGTCGATCCGGCACGGGCATCCATCGACGCTGCACCTGTGGTGGGCACGACGCCCCCTTGCTGCAGCACGGGCCGTGATTTTCGCTCAGATGGTCGATGACCCGTCCGAGTACGTCGATGTACTGCTGTCAGATCCGGCCAGGAAGCGAAAGGCGCAGCGAGAACTCAGGCTACGCCATGCATCGGGCAAACAGGCGGAGGCGGGTTCGACGGAAGAGCGACAGTTGTTACGGGAGATTGCTGCGGAGCAGGAACGCAGGCGGCTGTTCGATCTCCTCACGAAGTTGGTCCAGTGGGAGAACTCGACCAACGAGACGTTGCTGGAGCAGGCCCGGGCGGAGATCTGGCAGAGTTGGCGGCGGGCCTGCGCCCAGAATGCCGGCCATCCTCGTGCCGGCGAGCTTTTCGACCGGCATCGGCTGCCGGCATTCCACGACCCCTTTGCCGGCGGGGGTGCCCTGCCGCTTGAAGCCCAGCGGCTGGGCCTTGAAGCCCATGCCAGCGACCTGAACCCGGTGGCGGTCCTCATCAACAAGGCCATGATCGAGATCCCTCCGAAATTCGCGGGGCGGCCACCGGTGAACCCGGAGGCTCAGGGCGAGCCGAGGATGTTTACGAAAACGTGGCGTGGGGCACAAGGGCTGGCCGACGACATACGCTACTACGGCCGATGGATGCGGGACGAAGCGGAGAAGCGGATCGGGCACCTGTACCCCAAAGTCGAGATCACCCCGGCGATGGTACGGGAGAGGCACGACCTGAAGCCGTACCTGGGCCGGAAGCTGACGGTGATCGCCTGGCTGTGGGCACGGACGGTGAAGAGCCCCAACCCGGCCTTCGCCGACGTGGAAGTACCGCTGGCATCCACCTTCATGCTGTCGACCAGGACGGGAAAGGAAGCCTACGTCGAGCCGGTGATCGAGGGCCAGGAATATCGATTCACCGTCAGAGTCGGGACGCCGCAGGATGCGGAGGCAGCGAAGAATGGCACTTCAGCTGGCAAACGGCGGGCGTTTCGCTGCCTCATGTCGGGAACTCCTCTACCGTATGAACACGTGCGAACAGAAGGAAAGGCCCACCGGATGGGGTCCCGGCTGATGGCCGTCGTGGCAGAAGGCTATCGCGGCCGGGTGTACCTTTCACCCTCGGTAGTTCAAGAGGCGGTAGCACGCCGGGCAATTCCAACATGGAAGCCTGATTGCGAGATGCCCAAAAAACACCGCAATTTTCAGGGGCCAGTCTATGGCTTGGACAACGTGGGCGACCTCTTCACCGCCCGCCAACTCGTCGCCCTGACGACCTTCTCCGACTTGGTGGGGAAGGCCATGGAACGCGTGCGAGCCGATGCCCTAGCGGCAGGGCTGCCAGACGACGGGCGCCCACTGCGTGACGGTGGGACAGGCGCAACGGCGTATGCTGACGCGGTTGCGGTGTATCTGGCGTTTGCTGTGGATAAGGGTGCTAACTATTGGTCTGCGAATTGTGCTTGGCACCAAACACGTGATGGAATCGTTTCCACTTTCGGACGCCAAGCCTTGCCGATGGTTTGGGACTACGCAGAGGCAAATCCCTTTAGCATCTCATCCGGCAACTTCCGTCTTGGAGTAGAACAGGCCGCCAAGATGGCCGATCTTTTGGGTACAGGTCTCGCAGGCTCAGCATTGCAACAAGATGCAGCAACTCAAACGATTAGTTTGGACAAGGTGGTTTCCACGGACCCACCCTACTACGACAACATCGGCTATGCCGACCTCTCAGACTTCTTCTACGTCTGGCT